>NZ_JAFBDU010000025.1 GCF_016908395.1 Metabacillus crassostreae | reverse complement strand
TAAAATAATAGTAATAATAATTCTGAGGTGATTTTTGATGCTTACGAAACATAACTCTACTCAACGTGATCAAATTGAAATGGTGGCTTTAGATCAACTTGTGCCAGATGATCATTTGGTGCGTAAAATAGAAGACGCAATTGATTTCACTTTTATTTATGATTTGGTAGAAGATATGTATTCGGAAGTAGGTCGTCCAAGTATTGATCCTGTTATCTTGATAAAACTAACATTTATTCAGTATACCTTTGGTATACGTTCTATGCGTATGACGATTGAAGAAGCGAAGACGAACATGGCCTATCGTTGGTTTTTGGGTTATGGCTTTTATGATAAAGTGCCTCACTTCTCAACGTTCGGCAAAAATTACGAGCGCCGTTTTAAGGATACAGATCTGTTTGAACAGATTTTCTACCGTATATTAAAGACAGCCGCTGAAAAAAAGTTAATTAGTACAGAACATGTATTTGTTGATTCCACACATGTGAAAGCGAGTGCAAATAAGCATAGATTCGAAAAGAAAGTCGTTCGCAAAGAAACACGAGCTTATCAAGAACGTCTTCAAGAAGAAATTAACGATGACCGTGAAGGTCATGGGAAAAAGCCGTTCCCACCGGATAAGTTTGAGAAGGAAGAATCGAAAGAAATCAAAGAGAGCACAACCGATCCAGAGAGTGGATACTACGTCAAAGACGAACGTACAAAACAGTTCGCCTATTCTTTCCATGCTGCCGCAGATCGTCATGGATTTGTACTTGACGCGATTGTAACACCTGGAAACACACATGACAGTCATGTCCTAGAACCATTAGTTGAAAAGGTAATTATGAAAATTGGAAAACCTAAAGCTGTTGCGGCAGATGCAGCTTATAAAACACCTGCGATTACGAAGTACTTGTTTGAAAATGAAATAACACCGGCATTACCATATACACGACCACGTACAAAAGAAGGATTTTTCCGAAAACATGAATACGTTTATGATGAACACTTTGATTGTTACCTTTGCCCAGCAGGTGAAGTCTTGAAATATTCAACAACGAATAAAGAAGGTTATCGTGAATACAAATCACCAAAGGACATTTGTGCGACTTGCCCATTTTTATCGCAATGTACAGAAAGTAAAGATCATCAAAAAGTGGTGACACGTCATATTTGGCAAGAGTACGTAGAGGAAGC
>NZ_JAFBDU010000023.1 GCF_016908395.1 Metabacillus crassostreae | reverse complement strand
CGTCACCGCGCTTCCACCTCAGACCTATCAACCTGATCATCTTTCAGGGATCTTACTAGCTTACGCTATGGGAAATCTCATCTTGAGGGGGGCTTCATGCTTAGATGCTTTCAGCACTTATCCCTTCCGCACATAGCTACCCAGCTATGCCTTTGGCAAGACAACTGGTACACCAGCGGTGCGTCCATCCCGGTCCTCTCGTACTAAGGACAGCTCCTCTCAAATTTCCTACGCCCACGACGGATAGGGACCGAACTGTCTCACGACGTTCTGAACCCAGCTCGCGTACCGCTTTAATGGGCGAACAGCCCAACCCTTGGGACCGACTACAGCCCCAGGATGCGATGAGCCGACATCGAGGTGCCAAACCTCCCCGTCGATGTGGACTCTTGGGGGAGATAAGCCTGTTATCCCCGGGGTAGCTTTTATCCGTTGAGCGATGGCCCTTCCATGCGGAACCACCGGATCACTAAGCCCGACTTTCGTCCCTGCTCGACTTGTAGGTCTCGCAGTCAAGCTCCCTTGTGCCTTTACACTCTACGAATGATTTCCAACCATTCTGAGGGAACCTTTGGGCGCCTCCGTTACATTTTAGGAGGCGACCGCCCCAGTCAAACTGCCCACCTGACACTGTCTCCCAGCCCGATCAGGGCTGTGGGTTAGAATTTCAATACAGCCAGGGTAGTATCCCACCGACGCCTCCACCGAAGCTAGCGCTCCGGCTTCTCAGGCTCCTACCTATCCTGTACAAGCTGTACCAAAATTCAATATCAGGCTACAGTAAAGCTCCACGGGGTCTTTCCGTCCTGTCGCGGGTAACCTGCATCTTCACAGGTACTATAATTTCACCGAGTCTCTCGTTGAGACAGTGCCCAGATCGTTACGCCTTTCGTGCGGGTCGGAACTTACCCGACAAGGAATTTCGCTACCTTAGGACCGTTATAGTTACGGCCGCCGTTTACTGGGGCTTCGGTTCAAAGCTTCGCTTGCGCTAACCTCTCCCCTTAACCTTCCAGCACCGGGCAGGCGTCAGCCCCTATACTTCGCCTTGCGGCTTCGCAGAGACCTGTGTTTTTGCTAAACAGTCGCCTGGGCCTATTCACTGCGGCTTTTCCGGGCTATTCACCCTAAAAAGCACCCCTTCTCCCGAAGTTACGGGGTCATTTTGCCGAGTTCCTTAACGAGAGTTCTCTCGCTCACCTTAGGATTCTCTCCTCGCCTACCTGTGTCGGTTTGCGGTACGGGCACCTCTCACCTCGCTAGAGGCTTTTCTAGGCAGTGTGGAATCAGGAACTTCGGTACTTTATTTCCCTCGCCATCACAGCTCAGCCTTCTCGACAA
>NZ_JAFBDU010000022.1 GCF_016908395.1 Metabacillus crassostreae | reverse complement strand
TGGCGAAGAGGTCACACCCGTTCCCATGCCGAACACGGAAGTTAAGCTCTTCAGCGCCGATGGTAGTTGGGGGTTTCCCCCTGTGAGAGTAGGACATTGCCAGGTTGTATAACTACTATAATTATAGTGGTTTATATGGAGGATTAGCTCAGCTGGGAGAGCATCTGCCTTACAAGCAGAGGGTCGGCGGTTCGATCCCGTCATCCTCCACCATAGTTTTTTCACGTAGTGAAAATAACTTTCTATTACTCCTTTAAAGTGAAATATATGCAATTTATACGCCGGTGTAGCTCAACTGGTAGAGCAACTGACTTGTAATCAGTAGGTTGGGGGTTCAAGTCCTCTCGCCGGCACCACTATTTTAACTCATTATTAATAATGAGCCATTAGCTCAGTTGGTAGAGCATCTGACTTTTAATCAGAGGGTCGAAGGTTCGAATCCTTCATGGCTCACCATTTTTCACACCATGCGGGTGTGGCGGAATTGGCAGACGCGCTAGACTTAGGATCTAGTGTCCTTGTGACGTGGGGGTTCAAGTCCCTTCACCCGCACCAAAGTTTTTTCGCGAAGCGAAAATAACTTACAATAATTCAGTTATGAGAATATTGCGGAAGTAGTTCAGTGGTAGAACACCACCTTGCCAAGGTGGGGGTCGCGGGTTCGAATCCCGTCTTCCGCTCCAATTACTTCTATTGCCGGGGTGGCGGAACTGGCAGACGCACAGGACTTAAAATCCTGCGGTAGGTGACTACCGTACCGGTTCGATTCCGGTCCTCGGCACCAAAGTTTTTTGCGAAGCAAAAATAACTTACCTTTATTACTTCAAAACAAAAAATGTATCTTGAAGGATAAATCAAATGAACTTAGCGCCCGTAGCTCAATTGGATAGAGCGTTTGACTACGGATCAAAAGGTTAGGGGTTCGACTCCTCTCGGGCGCGCCATATAAGTGAAGTGAAAAGAAGCAAAAGTTAGTTGAAAACTTACTTTAAATAGATTGAAAATCTATGACCTTCTCATTCCATTTTTATTTATAGGACGGGAAGTAGCTCAGCTTGGTAGAGCACTTGGTTTGGGACCAAGGGGTCGCAGGTTCGAATCCTGTCTTCCCGACCATTTCTTTATATTTATTCGGGGCCTTAGCTCAGCTGGGAGAGCGCCTGCCTTGCACGCAGGAGGTCAGCGGTTCGATCCCGCTAGGCTCCACCAAAAAACTATTTTAAAAACTGTTTGACAATCAACATTATAACATGTTAAGCTTATAAAGTTGTTTCAAACAAATGATCTTTGAAAACTAAACAAAACCAAGCGTGCCAACGTTAATTTCGATTAACAAAACGTACTATATAGTACAAAATGAAATACATGAGCAAGTCAAACACTACTTTATTGGAGAGTTTGATCCTGGCTCAGGACGAACGCTGGCGGC
>NZ_JAFBDU010000021.1 GCF_016908395.1 Metabacillus crassostreae | reverse complement strand
GGGATTTGCCTCATTGTCAGCCTAACTGCTTGGACGCGCATATCCAACAGCGCGCTTACCCTATCCTTCTGCGTCCCCCCATTGCTCAAACGGTGAGGAGGTGGTACAGGAATTTCTACCTGTTGTCCATCGCCTACGCCTTTCGGCCTCGGCTTAGGTCCCGACTTACCCTGAGCGGACGAGCCTTCCTCAGGAAACCTTAGGCATTCGGTGGAGGGGATTCTCACCCCTCTTTCGCTACTCATACCGGCATTCTCACTTCTAAGCGCTCCACCAGTCCTTGCGGTCTGGCTTCTCAGCCCTTAGAACGCTCTCCTACCACTGTCCATAAGGACAGTCCACAGCTTCGGTGATACGTTTAGCCCCGGTACATTTTCGGCGCAGAGTCACTCGACCAGTGAGCTATTACGCACTCTTTAAATGGTGGCTGCTTCTAAGCCAACATCCTGGTTGTCTAAGCAACTCCACATCCTTTTCCACTTAACGTATACTTTGGGACCTTAGCTGGTGGTCTGGGCTGTTTCCCTCTTGACTACGGATCTTATCACTCGCAGTCTGACTCCTGAACATAAGTCTTTGGCATTCGGAGTTTGACTGAATTCGGTAACCCGTTGGGGGCCCCTAGTCCAATCAGTGCTCTACCTCCAAGACTCTCATTTCAAGGCTAGCCCTAAAGCTATTTCGGAGAGAACCAGCTATCTCCAGGTTCGATTGGAATTTCTCCGCTACCCACACCTCATCCCCGCACTTTTCAACGTGCGTGGGTTCGGGCCTCCATTCAGTGTTACCTGAACTTCACCCTGGACATGGGTAGATCACCTGGTTTCGGGTCTACGACCACGTACTTATTCGCCCTATTCAGACTCGCTTTCGCTGCGGCTCCGTCTCATCAACTTAACCTTGCACGGGATCGTAACTCGCCGGTTCATTCTACAAAAGGCACGCCATTACCCATTAACGGGCTTTGACTACTTGTAGGCACACGGTTTCAGGATCTTTTTCACTCCCCTTCCGGGGTGCTTTTCACCTTTCCCTCACGGTACTGGTTCACTATCGGTCACTAGGGAGTATTTAGCCTTGGGAGATGGTCCTCCCTGCTTCCGACGGGATTTCTCGTGTCCCGCCGTACTCAGGATCCACTCTGGAGGGAACGAAGTTTCAACTACAGGGTTGTTACCTTCTTTGACGGGCCTTTCCAGACCTCTTCATTTACTTCGTTCCTTTGTAACTCCGTATAGAGTGTCCTACAACCCCAAGAGGCAAGCCTCTTGGTTTGGGCTAATTCCGTTTCGCTCGCCGCTACTCAGGAAATCGCGTTTGCTTTCTCTTCCTCCGGGTACTTAGATGTTTCAGTTCCCCGGGTCTGCCTTTATCACCCTATGTATTCAGGTGAAAATACTACTCCATTACGAGCAGTGGGTTTCCCCATTCGGAAATCTCCGGATCAAAGCTTACTTACAGCTCCCCGAAGCATATCGGTGTTAGTACCGTCCTTCATCGGCTCCTAGTGCCAAGGCATCCACCGTGCGCCCTTA
>NZ_JAFBDU010000020.1 GCF_016908395.1 Metabacillus crassostreae | reverse complement strand
TAGCGCCGATGGTAGTTGGGGGTTTCCCCCTGTGAGAGTAGGACGTCGCCAAGTAAAGAGTGGAAAGATCAGTAGAAATACTGGTCTTTTTTTGTGTTTAGAGAAAGATAAGAAAATAGATTGATCATCCCATTAATTTATTTCTATCGAAGATATAGAGGTAGAGACTAAAAAGCATTACTAGCCTGAGGCTTGGGAGAGCAAGAAGGAAGTGGATGGCAGCGAATGAAGACCGGACAGATAATACGATATCGCCAAGTAATGATATCAGATCAAAACTCTAAAGTTGTCATCAAAGAGTTGAAGCCCATAAGAGAACAGAATTTCAAGTCTAAAGTCCGTCATTAAAGAGATGAAGCCCATAAGAGAGCAGAATCCAAAGTCTAAAGGTCGTCATCAAGGATAAAGCCCAAAGATCAGTAGAGATACTGATCATTTTTTGTGCGTAAAAATTGGGTATAGGAATTTTGTGTTCTATTAAATAAAAAAATAAAGAATGATCGAGTCTTATTTAAAAGTGAATCTTAATTTAATATACTTATGTGAAAAGGCTATTGTCCAAAGTGAGGGAGAGTCATATATGAATAATTTAAAAGAACATTTGCAACAACTTGAAGAGAGTTTACTAAAACCTGAGATTCGTTCTTCTCAGCAGGAATTGCAAAAATTATTAGCTGAACAGTTTTTTGAATATGGAAGCTCGGGTAAAGTTTTATATAAAAATGAGGATATAGGTGTTGAAGGAATAGGAATAGTAAACATGAAAATAATTGATTTTGACATACATCCTCTTTCTGATGAAATTGTGCTAGCAACTTATCGTGTGTTTAATGTTGACAGTAAACAATATTCTTTACGTAGTTCAATATGGAAACTTATAAATAAGAGGTGGCAAATGGTTTTTCATCAAGGTACAAAAATAAATTGAGCTATATATATTTTGAATTCAAAAGTGAGTGCCTATCTATTAATAGTTGTTAGTGATTCTACATCTTTATATACTTTCTTTGTGTATGTTCTCTAATGTAGACCTACTGTACTTGAATTCTATATCTATCTTGGATAGTAGCAAGTGTCAGCATCAGAAAATAAGTGATTATCTTATGTTAGCTGCTTTATCTAAAGTAGCTGCAATTAAGATTCCTACTGTATATCTAATGAGATCAACTGTCAGATAGCCTTTTCCTAAAACTAATGCTCCAAATGGATAACTACGTAAATGGTTAATCCATTCAGCTTGGTAAAGTTGGCTAAATTCAATAATGAAGCAGAAAGTCAAACTGAAGAAAAAAGCTGTAAGTAGACTTTTATGAACTAGAAGAAAACGGAATCCATAATAGACCATCATTGCCCATAGTATATCACCAGCATTTTGAGCTACCAATATCGGTAATAGTTCACCGGATTTTCTTGAGGTTAGTCCTAGTGCGATGAATACAACAATTGCTAATATGTAAATTGATCTTTTATATAGAAAATGTCCTTTATTGGTAAACAATCATATCACTCTTTGTATGTTGTATTTGATTTAGTAGTATTTCTATACGTATAATGATTAGTCCTGCATACAGTTGCTATTAATTCAATGAGAGGACATCATGATGTGTTGTTTAGTAGTTATGTAAGTGAGCTGGTTTATAATAAATTCGTTATCAATACTTTATTAGAGAAGTTTATAAAAGTATTGACTTAGAAATATGTTTAGGTTATTATTAAATTCTGCCTCTGAGGTAGAAGTTATTAAAAACTATCTTATAAAATAAATTCAAAATTAGTGTTGACTTTATAATTAGTTAGATGGTATGATAATTACCTAGTCGCAAACGACTACTAATATTATGATCTTTGAAAACTAAACAAAACCAAGCGTGCCAACGTTAATTTCGATTAACAAAACGTACTATATAGTACAAAAACGAAACAACTATGAGC
>NZ_JAFBDU010000019.1 GCF_016908395.1 Metabacillus crassostreae | reverse complement strand
GCCAGCGTTCGTCCTGAGCCAGGATCAAACTCTCCAATAAAGTAGTGTTTGACTTGCTCATAGTTGTTTCGTTTTTGTACTATATAGTACGTTTTGTTAATCGAAATTAACGTTGGCACGCTTGGTTTTGTTTAGTTTTCAAAGATCATATTGCATCGTCGCTTCAAGTGACAACTTTTATATAATACCATGATACGTTTCAGTAAGTCAACACTTTTTATTAAAATGTTTTTCAACTAAATCGGTATATATATTCACTGCTTTAACGGCAGAAATTAATAATACCATTTACTAATAATCAAGTCAACACCCAAACTAAACTTCTCCTAAAATAACTAATGAGCATTACTTATTTGTAATGATTTATATCTAATTCAATAGCTATCACTTAAACGCAATATACCTTTGTCCCAGGTAATTTAATACTGTATATAGCACTGCAGCTAGGATTAAAGAAGTTTCCCTAACATATTCAAAGCTGGTTAAGAGTTTACTTTTATCAAATAGGACATAACCAATTGAATACGAAATAAAGTAACTACCCAATATTACTAGAATAAATAAAGTGATTCCTTTTTGATTGCTTACTTTACTATTAAACGTGAAGTTCTTATTTAAAATATAACTACACGTAGCTCCTATACTATTTCCAATGAAGGTTGATATCCAATATGATAATTCTAATACATTTAGCAAAATTAGAATCAAAGATAGACCTATACATGTATTAATCAGCCCAACCAGGATAAATCGAATAAATGTATTTACCCTTTTATAATAATTCTCTATGATCAGGCTCATTTGATCCTATATTCCTTCCTAGTAAGCTTTGTTTTAAATTTAAAGTATCAATATCCACACTATATCTTGGTCGACGTTTTGATTCTTTATAGATTTTGCCTATATATTCGCCAATTAACCCAATGGCTATTAGCTGTAATCCGCCGATTAACCATATGGACGTAATAAGAGAAGTCCATCCAGTTTCTGTTTCTCCTAAGAACTTCAGGCTAATAAAATATGTACCAAACAATATACTCGTAAAAAATGAAAGAAAGCCCAAAAACAACACAAACCGTATAGGAGTAATCGAGAATGATGTAATGCCTTCAAATGCAAATGACAGCATTTTTCTTAAAGGGTATTTTGTTTCTCCAGCTAATCTTTCTTTTCGATTATAATAGACAGATGTTGAAGGAAAACCAATTAAAGGGACAATTCCTCTTAAAAAGAGATTAACTTCTTCAAACTTCTCTAATTCCTCCACTGCCCGTCTACTCATTAACCGAAAATCAGCGTGATTATAAATTAAGTTAACACCTAGCTTTTTCATAAACTTATAAAATGCTTCTGCTGTTGTTTTTTTAAAATAGCGGTCTGTATCACGCTTATCTCTGACACCATAAACAATATCAAAACCTTCATCAAATTTCAGTAAAAACTCAACGATACTATCTACATCATCCTGTAAGTCAGCATCAATTGATACAACACAATCTGCTGAGTTCTTAGCAGTAATTAATCCTGCATAAAGTGCATGTTGATGACCTACGTTTCTGGCAAGTTTTAAGCCATTAACCTTACTATTATATAAACTTTCTTTATAGATGATGGACCAAGTGCGATCCTTACTACCATCATCTACAAATAAAATATTACTCTTTTCAGAAACTATATGATTATTTATAAATTGAGTTAATTTTTTATCAAGCACCTTTATGGTTGTTTCCAGAACCTCTTCTTCATTATAGCAAGGAACAACAATAGTAAGGATAGGCTTGCTCATTATAAAACCTCCATTGATTTATAAAGCTTTATATAAATATATTTTCCACGCAGATGTATCAGCTTCAAATACTCGCTCTAGCTCTAGATGATTTTCTTTTGCATTCTCGATTAACACTGCAGAAAAAAGATAGTGTCCTCCCAAATCTTTAAACGCTTCTATATTAAGTTCTAGGTTTTTTAACGTCTTCTTCGTGTTTTTCTTAAACATATAGTGCTTACCAAGTTCATCCGTAAAGATATAACAACGGCCTCCCCATTCATCAAAGTACGTTCTTATTTTCTTATTTTTTGCAAGCTCTTTCTCAATAATTTTTCTAAACTCATACTTATAAGTTAATGGATAAAAGTTATTATACGTATCAAGTGTATAAAAACCGTTATATTGAGCAATTGCTGGATGAATCCCAATACTTGCGACTCTATATTCTTCAACTGGCAGCTCAATATGGTCCTTAATATCTTCAAAAAGCTCAACTGAGTAAAACTCATTCACAGAAGGCTTATTCCGATGAATAATTTCATCATTAAAACAAAATAAGAGAAGTATTTGAGCAGCTATGAAGAATAGCGAATAATACTTGGATCTTTTTCCGTATTCCCATATTATTTTCAAACCTAGAGCAAAGCCTACATAAATAATTAGAGGCCGTAAAAAATGAAACCTAGCAAAATTAAATGTATCCATAAAATGAAATCTCTCTGTTAACGGAAGCCACCCTTTATAAAACCAGAATGCATACCAAGTAGACAACAAGAAGTTCAGGATTACCAAGAATATGAAAGCTTGCTCCTGTTTCCATAACTTCTTAATGATAACTATATATAAAGATAGTAGTGTGACAGCTAATATAAACAGCCCATGAACCGTCATAACATGTGTATGACCCAGTACAAAGTTTTTAAAAGTAAGCCTTATAACTCTCCATAATGAAAGTCTCGCATGGAAATATTCATCCCTGCTATTGGGTTCGTCATCAAACAAAAAGGAGTAAACTAGTCGGTATTCTACAACTAGGAAGAGAAACGTCATATAAACAATAGCAAGCAAAAAATGATAATTCCTTCTACCCTTAATAAAATCAACCAACCAAAATACACCTATAGCAAATAGAAAAAAGAAGAAACCTAACACAAAGTTCGAATATAGCGGGAGCAATGTTAACACCAGGTAATGTGTCCATTTTCTCTTCCCATTTCTAATATGTAAAAAAGCCCAAAGTGCAAGTGGCATTCCAAGTGTACTTAACATCCCCGATGGCCAAAAAGGTGTTAGAGAAAATGCTAAAGCAACACCAACATTAATAACTACATATTTCTTTTGAACCAGAAAGTGATCCTTTAACAATAAATACATACCTATAAATGCAAATATCCTAGTAATACTTTGACTTAATGCATAAGCAACCATCGTCGGAAACACCGAATACAGCCAGACAATTAAACTATATTCTGGTCCATAAGCATTTCTAGGTAAACCATTAATCACCTGAGAAATAGTAGCATCAGTTGGACCTAACAATTGCCCACTTTCGCTCAAAACCTTATACCATGCTAAATTGGAATCAAGATTATCATGAACCCTAATATGTGCGTCCCCACCTAAAAGGTAAAGAGGAAGCAGATAGATACAGATAGTGATAATAGCAAATATAATCAGTTTCTTCTCTGAACCCAAAAATCTCACAAACAATATTTACACCTCAAAAAATAAGTTTTACTCCTACATTACTATTAACATTTACAAAAACAGGATAAAAATACTAAATTTATCAATTACTGTAGAGTTTTATAGTTACTGCAAATCTGATTTGGTATTCGTCCTTTAATAACTAATGCTTATCTTTTATTCAGTTTTACTATTTCTTCAGAATAAGGTATTTGTGGAAGTGAATTTGAATATAAGTGGTTAGAAGAACATTTGTTCAACAGGGCACTAAATATCAAATGAAATATAATCTACCAAGGGAGTTACTTAAACTGTATGTTTGAAAACTTTAGAAAAGTTAATATGAAAACGGCTGTTTGTTTGGGGATTTGTTTTTACTCTTTGACACTCTTAATTCATGTTCTTATTTTAAGCGGGATCATTCCATTAAGTTGGGTTAATGGCGGAAGATCTGACTCCATCGCTACTCAGTTACCCATCTCTATCCTTAATTTCTCGATTTGTATTATTGGAGGAATTTTCACACTAATTGTTGGTGCAAATAGACTATATAAATTCAATAGAAAGATATCAATAATTTTATGGTTTTTTGTTATACTCTGGTCTTTTGGGTTTATTCAGCAATTGTTTGGAACCCCTTTTGAAAAAATGGTTTGTTCATTACTATTGTTACTTGGAGTCGTCTCGAACTTGCGTATGGCGATTGAAAAAAGATAGACTCACTCGCCTCTATATCTCTTACACATAAATAATAATAAAATAATCAATCTACTTTCTTACCTCTTCCATACAAAAAAAGACCAGTGTCTACTGATCTTTGGACTTTATCCTTGATGACGGATTTTAGACTTTGGATTCTTATGGGCTTCATCTCCTTGATGACAAATTTTAGACTATTGATCTGATATCATTACTTGGCGATATCAGATTATCTGTCTCCGCTTGCCACCCACTTCCTTCTTGCTTCTCCCAAGCCTTAGGCTAGTAGTTCTTTTTAGACTCTACTAATGTCAACAATATAATGTAAAGAATTTTTTTACCTTTTATTTTTTTCTACACAAAAAAAGACCAGTATCTCTACTGATCTTTCCCACTCTTTACTTGGCGACGTCCTACTCTCACAGGGGGAAACCCCCAACTACCATCGGCGCTAGAGCTTAACTTCCGCATCCGGATATCGGCTTGCGATAAGTGGCGAATTTCCGTGTCAGCTTGTTCATTCAGATCCTCATGTGCCAAATAGCACATTCCGGTCTTCATTCGCTGCGCTTCCTTGACCTTCTTGCTTCTCCCAAGCCTCAGGCTAGTAATGCTTTTTAGTCTCTACCTTTTAAACAACATCTTCGATATAAATAAAATAATGTTTTTTTACCTTTTTCTATACAAAAAAAGACCAGTATTTCTACTGATCTTTCCACTCTTTACTTGGCGACGTCCTACTCTCACAGGGGGAAACCCCCAACTACCATCGGCGCTAGAGCTTAACTTCCGCATTCAGATATCGGCTTGCGATAAGCGGCGAATCTCCGCGTCAGCTTGTTCATTCAGATCCTCATGTGCCAAATACGCACATTCCGGTCTTCATTCGCTGCGCTT
>NZ_JAFBDU010000018.1 GCF_016908395.1 Metabacillus crassostreae | reverse complement strand
GACTTGCATGTATTAGGCACGCCGCCAGCGTTCGTCCTGAGCCAGGATCAAACTCTCCAATAAAGTAGTGTTTGACTTGCTCATAGTTGTTTCGTTTTTGTACTATATAGTACGTTTTTGTTAATCGAAATTAACGTTGGCACGCTTGGTTTTGTTTAGTTTTCAAAGAACTTTTCATCACTCTTAATCAGAAGCGACTTTAATATACTAACATGTTAACAAATTAAAAGTCAATACTTTTTTAAAAAATAATGATTTTAGTGAGTGATCTTTTTCATATCTCTGCAAGAGACGTTTTAAAATATATCATCTATAGAATTATGTGTCAACAATTAGTACTGTATTAAACTTAGAATAGTTATTTATATATATCCAATAATCTTGTCTATTGTTCTTAGACTACATTACTCAAATTAATACAAAAAGAAAAGACAAACGGAACACCATTTGTCTCTTCTTTATATAATCATTGTTTTTATAACAACTAATGCAGCTAATCCTGGAATACCTAAAATTCCTGAAATAGTAGAAGTAATTAGGTTAATTGGTATATGTAAATCAATGCTTGTACCAAAAACATTTACAAAAAACAATAATAATGCACCAACAATAACTTTAATAAATAATTGACCTATCCATCTTAAAGGGCGTATTGGTGCTCCTACAAATAATAAAACGAGAATCAATCCACCTAGAACAGAAAATACAATGACGGGATCCATCCGTATCACTCACTTTCATACTATGCTTATAATTAAACATATGAAGTGAGTAGAAAAATAGAACAAGCTTCCTAGCAAAGCATCAGAACATTTATTTTACATTTTCCCAATCTTAATTTTCCTTACCTTAGCTTCTTTTAACAGAAAGAAGTATTTTGCTTCGGCCACTTTGAGTTCATAGAGAACTTGAGGTGATGGTTCAACACTTTTATCAACTAATTGCTTTTGGCGATTCCACTCTTTTTTCATCATGAGTAAATTCTGAATTAGCTGTTGATCATATTGACTTCTTAACCACCCTTTTCGGCGAAATAACATGAATTATCCCCCTTTATAGTTCTCTTCTTCCTTCTAGTGCTCTAGATAAAGTAACCTCATCAGCATATTCTAAGTCCCCACCAACAGGTAAACCGTGTGCAATTCTTGTTAGCTTTATACCAGATGGCTTTAGCAATCTTGAGATATACATTGCAGTTGCTTCACCTTCGATATTAGGATTAGTGGCTAATATTACTTCTTGGATTACATCATCTTGTAATCTCTTTAAAAGCTCTGGAATCTTAATATCTTCCGGTCCTATTCCTTCCATAGGAGAAATAGATCCATGGAGAACATGATAAAGGCCGTTATATTCTTTCATTTTTTCCATTGCTATTACATCCTTTGGATCTTGTACAACGCAAACTAAGCTTTTGTCACGTCGTTGATCTTCACAGATATAGCATGGATCTTGATCTGTAATATGACCGCAAACAGAGCAGTAAGTGAGATTACGCTTTGCGTTTACTAGTGCCTTTGCGAAATCTAATACAACATCTTCTTTCATATTTAGTACAAAAAAAGCCAGACGAACGGCCGTTTTCGGTCCGATTCCTGGCAATTTCATAAAGCTATCAATTAGCTTTGATATTGGTTCAGGATAATGCATGATTAATCCCCCTAGAACATTCCTGGTAAATTCATTCCTTTTGTGAATTGTCCCATTGTTTCATTTGTTAAATCATCCATCTTTTTCAACGCATCATTCGTTGCTGCTAAAACAAGATCCTGTAGCATTTCGATATCTTCTGGATCTACAACTTCTTCTTTAATATTAACTTCGATTAATTCTTTTTGACCATTAACAACAACTGATACCATTCCACCACCAGCTGAGCCTTCAACTGTTTTTTCAACTAATTCTTCTTGAGCTTTCGCCATATCCTTTTGCATTTTTTGCATTTGTTTCATCATTTTTTGCATATTACCGCCGCCGCCTCGCATCATCTTACATTCCTCCATATAGTTATTAGTCTTTTATTTCAATTAGCTCATTTCCTACTAATTTCATTGCTTCAGCAATAAGGGGATCTTCTTCACCACTTTGCTGATTATTATCATCATCTTTATGATCCTGTAGGAATTCCTTCCTTATTTTAACCCAATCAGGTTCCGGAACGCCAACCATTTCCAAAGTTTTTCCGGTGATTTCTTGTAAAATCATTTCAAGATTTGTTCTAACATTGTTATTATTTTCAGCAACCATCTTACAATGAATCTCAAACTTGAATTTTAAAATAAATGCAGTTTCTGATGCAGCTACTGGTTCACTGTCATTTAGCAATGCTGCATGTGATACTTTATTTTGCCTTTTAAGAAGCTCTAAAAGTTCTCCCCAACGACTTTTTATTACTTCTAAGTCTTGCCTAGTCGCTACCTTTAATATTTCCTGAATTCGACCTTCAGGAGTTTTGTATCCACTTTTCATTGACCTTTGCTTTGGTTCAGCACCTGCACTTCTTTGCTGTGGTGCTGCTAACCCTTGCTGCTTTATTGTATTTAATTCAGATTGTAGATTCGTGATTTTTTCAAGCAAGGATTGATAACCTTCTTGATCATATTGTGTTGCTCCATTTGATTGCTGACATAATTTCACAATAGCCACCTCTAAGAAAATTCTTGGGTGGTTTGTCCATTTCATCTCTTGCTGACTTTTACTTAAAGTTTCGATTGTGTCATATATAGCACTAGAAGGTATTTCTTTTGAAAGTTCAATAAACTGTTCATCTACTGATACACGTTCTAGAACATCCTCTAATGTTGGTGCAGTTTGATACAAAAGCATATCTCGATAATAATAAATAAAATCTTCTATAAACCTGCTAGGATCTTTCCCCTGATACATTAGTTGATCAAGAGACTGTAGAGCAGTTGATACATCCTTTTGATTAATGGCTTCTGCTATCTTACCGATAAAGTTTTGTGATACAGATCCAGTAATAAGTAACGCTTCATCCAATGTTACTTTTTCATCACTATATGATATCGCTTGATCTAGTAGGCTTAATGCATCGCGCATACCACCATCTGCAGCACGAGCAATCACATCTAGAGCAGATTCATCAACAACAATTTCCTGGTTATGTACAATTTCCTTCATTCTTCCTACAATTGCTGATGCAGTTATTCTTCGGAAATCAAAGCGTTGACAACGAGATATAATCGTTAGTGGAATTTTATGTGGTTCTGTTGTTGCCAAAATAAAAATAACATGACGTGGTGGCTCTTCAAGTGTTTTTAGTAAAGCATTGAATGCACCAATCGATAGCATATGAACTTCATCGACTATATATACCTTGTATTCTACAGATGATGGAGCATACTTTACTTTGTCACGAATATCCCTAATCTCATCAACACCATTGTTAGATGCAGCATCAATTTCTATAACATCTGATATTGAACCATTTGTGATCCCTTTACAAGCTGCACATTCATTACACGGCTCTGCTACTGGAGACTTCTCACAGTTAACAGCTTTAGCAAAAATTTTGGCAGCACTTGTTTTCCCAGTTCCTCTTGGACCTGAAAAAAGATACGCATGGGAAAATTTATTTTGTAATAGGGCATTTTGCAACGTTTTAGTGATATGTTCTTGTCCAACCACATCGTGGAAAACTTGAGGTCGAAACACACGGTATAATGCTTGATAACCCACAAAAACGTCTCCCTTCATTTTCTTCTATTTTATTATAACAACCATTAACCATTTTACAAAGTGAGATTCTTCAATTATAGACTTCATTATACTTAAAAATAGCTTGATCATTACTGTATTGTTTTACATGATTGATAGTTAGTAGTGAACAACCTATGACAAAATAACATAAACAAAAAACTCACTCCGTAAAGAGTGAGTTTCTATTTTAAATTAACTGCCGTGCACCTTCTGTCGATTAGCCACCATAGGCGTTACTTAAGCAGTTAGCTCGGCTCAGGCAACCCTGCGGCACATGAGAGCTTCCACTTAATGCTGCTTCCTTCCGGACCTGACATGGTTCATGGATTCCCATTGCGCAGGACCCAAGCGTCAACACCACTTACTTAAGGCAGCCCTACAGTGTGCTAACCTCTAGAAGGGATTCGGCCTCGCTAGAGCGGATTGCGAGTACAGGGCACCGCTACCTCCCCGCTTAGCACGGCAAAATTGATACCATATTTAATGCACCGTTAATACGACGCAAGTATTAGTATATAACCTTATAAGCTAAAATGCAACGTCTAAGGTATGTAAGTTTTTGCTAAATAATGATTTCATTTCTTTTTACGAGTTCTTAGCTCTTTAAAGAAGTCACTTAACATCTTACCACAATGTTCTGCCTCTATACCACTCAAAACATCTACTTGGTGATTAAAACGCTCATCCTGCAATAAATTCATTAATGTTCCAGCACAACCCCCTTTAGGATCAGCAGCACCGTATACAACTCGTTTAATTCTTGATAAAACAATAGCTCCTGCACACATGGGACATGGCTCTAATGTCACATATAATGTGGCATTTTCTAATCTCCAGGTTTCTAATTCTTGGCAGGCCTTATCAATTGCAAGAATTTCTGCATGAGCAATTGACCGTTGCTCTTTCTCACGTAAGTTAAAGGCTGTTGAAATCACTTGATCATTTAAGACAATCACAGCACCAATAGGAACTTCACCTAATTCTTTAGCCTTCTTCGCTTCTTCAATAGCCATCTTCATATAATATTGATCATTCATTTATCAAAATCCCCTTATATAAATCCCATTTTTGTAACACCCTACATGTAAGTGAGGAGGAATACAAAATGAAAAACAATTCTAATCAAGCTGTATTAATCATTGATATGATTAATGATTTTCAATTTAATTATGGTCCTATTTTAGCAAAACAAGCCGAAGATATCTCACATAATATTTCTTCCTTAAAAAAGCGCGCGAAAAGCAGAGGTTGTCCTATCATTTATATTAATGATCATTATCAGCTTTGGCAGGCAGACTTCTCAAAAATAGCAGAAAAATGTAAAAACCAATTAAGTGAAAAAATCATTCATAAACTATTTCCTGAGGATGATGATTTTTTCCTCATCAAACCCAAACATTCAGCCTTTTATGGTACAGCTTTAAATACACTTTTATATAGTTTACATATAAAAGACCTTATCATTACAGGTATTGCAGGTAATATCTGTGTCTTATTTACAGCAAATGATGCTTATATGAGAGAATATAATTTAACGATTCCACCAGACTGTATTGCCTCTAACACTATTGAAGATAATAACTTCGCATTAAAAATGATGGAAAATACATTAAAGGCCTCTATCTCTAAATCATCAAATATAAAAATTAACTAACATGCTCTCGGTATTCTTTTCATATGATGTACAAAAAGGATACTGAGGAGGACAACATGCAAATACATATCGTCCAGCAAGGACAAAGTTTGTTTAGCATTGCACAGGCTTACAGTACTTCTGTTGAGGAAATTGTTCGAACAAATGAAATACCTAATGCTAGTGATTTAGTTGTCGGGCAAGCCATAGTGATCCCTATACAAGGTAGGTTTTACTTTGTTCAGCCTGGTGATAGTTTATATAGCATCGGTCAGAAATTAGGCATTTCTTCTGAAGAACTAGCAAGAATCAATAATATACCGGCAAATCAGCCACTTACTATTGGACTAAGATTATACATTCCTGATCAACCTAAGAGAACTGTAGAGTCAAATGCATATATCGAACCTCGAGGAACAAGTGTAGCAGCTAATCTAGAACAAGCAGCTCGTGATGCTGCACCATATCTAACATACTTAGGACCATTTAGCTTTCAAATACAGCGTGATGGCACACTAAAGGAACCATTATTAAATAATTTCCCAGAAATAGCACAACAAAATAATGTTACTCTTATGATGGCTATTACAAACTTAGAAAATGATCAGTTCAGTGATGAACTTGGTCGAATTGTTTTAACAAATATGGATATTCAAAATAAGTTATTAGATAATATTGTGAAAGCAGCCAAGAAATATGGATTTAGAGATATTCACTTTGATATGGAGTATTTACGTCCACAAGACCGTGAAGCTTATAATCAATTTCTACGTAAGGCAAAAGCAAGATTTAGCCAAGAGGGATGGCTACTTTCTACTGCTCTAGCACCTAAAACAAGTGCTGAACAAAAAGGTCGCTGGTATGAAGCACATGATTATAAAGCACACGGAGAAATTGTTGATTTTGTTGTTATTATGACATACGAATGGGGATATAGCGCAGGTCCACCACTTGCTGTTTCTCCGATCGGTCCAGTTCGAGAAGTTTTAGAATATGCAATTTCAGAAATGCCTAGTCGAAAAATTATGATGGGGCAAAACCTATATGGATATGACTGGACATTACCATTCGTTCAAGGTGGGCAATTTGCAAAAGCTGTTAGTCCACAGCAAGCGATCCTTTTAGCAAGTAATAATAATGTACCAATTAAATATGACCAAAAGGCACAAGCACCTAACTTTGATTATGTTGATGAAAATGGGAAAGAACATAAGGTTTGGTTTGAGGATGCAAGATCAATTCAAGCGAAATTTGATTTAATCAAAGAATTAGACTTGAGAGGAATAAGCTATTGGAAATTAGGTTTATCATTTCCACAAAATTGGCTCCTACTTTCTGATAATTTTACAATTGAAAAGAAATAACCTTACCCGAGGTTGCTTAAGGATGTTCACTTTTTATACAATTGTGTTCACCCTAAGTCAACCTCATTTTTTTATCCCACTTATAATGCCCCTTATAAAATAACCGACTAATTAATAAATCATTGAACAAGTCCCCAGAAAAACCATAAAAAATCTCTTGGAAATAATAACAAACATTATTTATTTACTCAAAACACTGATTGCTATGGTAAAATGAAATTTGTCGATTTTTAGTATCTGGTGTTTCGCTTTAAAGGAGGACCCATTATGAATATACCCTTTATAACTGTTGAGGGACCGATTGGAATCGGTAAAACTTCATTATCAAAAGCAATTGCTGATTATTATCAATTTCATTTACTAAAGGAAATTGTTGATGAAAATCCATTTTTAGGGAAATTTTATACGAATATTGAAGAGTGGAGCTTTCAAACAGAAATGTTCTTTCTTTGCAATAGATACAAACAATTAGAGGATATTGATTTGAAATATTTACAACAATCAAAGCCTGTTGTTGCTGATTATCACATTTATAAAAACCTTATCTTTGCAAAACGAACATTAAAAAATGAACAATATGATAAATATTTGAAAATCTATGATATTTTAACACAGGATATGCCTAAGCCTAATCTTATTATTTACTTAAATGCCAGTCTAGATACATTACTTTCTCGAATTGCCAAGCGTGGTCGAGAAATAGAACGAAATATTGATCCTAGCTATCTTCAGCAGCTTTCTGAAGATTATGAAATGGCTATGTCACATTTAGAAAAAGCTGATCCCTCCATACCAGTTATTCGATTTGATGGAGATACATTAGATTTTGTACAAAACAAAGAGGATTTAACTTATATTTTCAATACTTTAGATCAGTTTTTGCAAAAAGGAGCTAGTACACATGAATTTACGCGAAAAGTATAATATTCCCCACAATGCTGTCATTACAATTGCTGGTACTGTTGGTGTAGGGAAATCTACAATGACAAAGACACTAGCTAGAGAATTAGATTTTAAAACTTCCTTTGAAAAAGTCGATTCAAATCCTTATTTAGATAAATTTTATGCTGATTTTGAACGCTGGAGTTTTCATTTACAAATCTATTTCCTTGCTGAGCGCTTTAAGGAACAAAAGAAGATTTATGAATATGGTGGAGGCTTTGTCCAGGATCGCTCTATATATGAGGATACCGGAATATTTGCCAAGATGCATTATGAAAAAGGTACAATGTCTGAGGTTGATTATGAAACATATAAAAACCTTTTTGACGCAATGGTTATGACTCCATACTTTCCACATCCTGATTTACTTATTTACCTTGAAGGAAGTTTAGATGATATATTATCTAGAATTAAGCTACGTGGACGACCTATGGAACAGCAGACACCTATTGATTATTGGAAAGAAATGCATGAACGCTATGAAAATTGGATTAATAACTTTAATGCTTGCCCAGTTCTACGCATCAATATTAATGACTATGATATTATGACAAATGAACAAACAATTGAACCTATCATTGCAAGAGTTGGTCAATTTATTGAACAAACAAAATTTCTGAAGAAATAACATTAATTTAGACTTCTATTTCTAGTGATTAAAATCCCAACAGAACTCCAAAGAGGCTGGGACATAATTAATTAAGTTAATGAAAAACCCGAATTATTAGGTGATATTTCAATTAATCATTCGCCTAATAGTTCGGGTTTTTATTTGCCGTCTTCAATAGATTTTTTGATTTTGCATACTATTTTTAAGAACTAGTGGAATGGAGCGGAAGACACTAGGGCACCTACGGGAATAGAGGAAAGGCTGAGACCCCGCAGGCGTAGCTGAGGAGGCTCAGCTTCCTCCCCGTGGAAAGCGAGTGTCTGCAGCGCAATGGAACGAACTTGTTTCTTTCAGCTTAACTGAATTTAGATTTATTCGTCTTTTTGTATGATTTCTTTACTTATGTCCCAGCCTCTTTTGTTTTTTATATAAAGTAGACACAGATAATAAAAAAAAATCGTTACATATAGTAACGATTTTTATCAATCTCCCATATCTTATGCGCTGGACATGGGATTTAAATTTTAAGTTATGGAGGAGGAAAGGGGATTCGAACCCCTGCGGGTTTTGACACCCCTGTCGGTTTTCAAGACCGATCCCTTCAGCCGGACTTGGGTATTCCTCCGCATCGACAAGATCTAATTTATCATAAACAAAAATATATGTCAACACATTTCAAAAACTTTTTAAAAATATTATTAAAAGTAAGTAGAGGGAATATATTTCCTCTACCTACCCTTTATAATATCTTTCCATAATTTTAATCTTCTATACTAATTCTTTCTTTATTCCCCATGTATGGACGTAATACTTCAGGAATGATAACAGATCCATCTTCCTGCTGATAATTCTCGAGAATTGCTGCAACAGTACGACCAATTGCAAGTCCAGAGCCATTTAATGTATGAACATGCTCAACCTTTGCTTTAGGATCTCTTCTGAAGCGGATATTTGCTCGACGTGCTTGAAATGCCTCAAAGTTACTACAAGAAGATATTTCACGGTATGTTTCATAGCTCGGTATCCAAACTTCTAAATCATATTTTTTAGCTGCAGTAAATCCTAAATCAGCTGTACACATGCTTAGAACTCGATAAGGTAAACCTAACAATTGTAATACTTTTTCAGCATGTCCTGTAAGTTTTTCAAGCTCTTCATAAGAATCTTCAGGTTTAACAAAACGAACTAGTTCAACCTTATTAAATTGATGCTGACGAATCAAACCTCTAGTATCTCTACCAGCAGATCCCGCTTCAGAACGGAAATTTGCACTAAATGCAGCGTAGCTTATTGGTAGTTGCTCTACATTTAAAATTTCCTCACGATGTAGATTTGTAACAGGTACCTCAGCAGTTGGAATTAAGAAGTAATCTTCACCTTCAATTTTAAAGGCATCTTCCTCAAACTTTGGTAATTGTCCTGTTCCTGTCATACTATCACGATTCACAATAAAAGGAGGTAGAATTTCTGTATATCCATGATCATCAACATGTAAATCTAACATAAAATTGAATAAAGCTCTTTCTAACCTTGCACCAAGTCCACGATAAAAAACGAAGCGACTTCCAGTAACTTTAGCTGCTCTTTCAAAGTCTAATATTTTCAATCCATCTGCGATATCCCAATGAGGTTTTGGTTCAAAATCAAATTTTGGAAGCTCTCCCCATGTACGTACTTCTACATTATCATCCTCAGTGTCGCCAACTGGTACACTATCATGAGGAATGTTAGGAATTGAAAGCAATAATGAATCCAATTCTGTTTCTACAATACGTAATTCATCATCTAGTGCTTTTATTTCATCACCAACTTGCTTCATTTCCTGAATTAAATGATCAGCATCTTGTTTTTCACGCTTTAATTGAGCTATTTGGCTTGATACTTCATTACGCTTACTCTTTTTTTCTTCTGTTGAATTAATTAGCTCTCTTCTCTTCTTATCCAATGACTCAAACTTACCGAAATCTGTTAAATCTTCTCCACGTTTTGCTAACTTTTCTTTTACTACTTCTAAATTTGTACGTAAAAATTTACTATCTAGCATGTTCATTCTCCTTTTCTTACTGATTTTTTAAGGCTGTTTTTCATATACTTTGTTGCTTTAACAACTCCAAGTAAACAGCACTATATAAAGCATAGTGGTATCTTTTCTTCATAGGATAGTACCTATTATGCTATAAGAACAATGTTTTCCACTGCATAATTAGGTCAATTAGCAACAATCTTTCAGAAAAGAGCCTTTTTTAAAAAGGAACACAAAAAACTCCCGTCCCAAAAAGGGACGAGAGTTACCCGCGTTGCCACCCTAGTTAAAAATACACTATGTATCTTTCACTTAATGAATAACGGTCATAGCCGGAAATGCCTACTTTAATCTTGCTAGTTCAGCACTTCATTCAAGGATGGATTCACAAGCATCTATCACCGATTTTCACCAACCATCGGCTCTCTATAGATAGAACTTCTTGATACTAGTTCCTATCAACATATTTTCATATATAATTTGGTAAGGCTTTTTAAATGATTGTTGCTAACAATCCTCATTCATTGTCAAAAACAGTGTTTTTGACTACGAAAACAGCCTTTGGTAATCATAATTTACTATAAGTTTACAACTGCTTCAAGCATTTTATACATTTATTTTGATTCTTTTACCATGTTTATGAATAACTGAGTCATTCGGTGATCGTCTGTTAGTTCAGGGTGGAAAGAGCATCCGAGGAAATTCCCCTGACGAGCTGCAACAATTCTTCCATCATGCTTAGATAAGATTTCTACATCTTCTCCTACCTCAACGATATGTGGAGCGCGAATAAAGACTCCTACAAAGTCTTCTCCAACTCCTGTAATCATCAATTCAGCTTCAAAACTATCTTTTTGACGACCGAAGGAATTACGTTCAACAGTTGCATCAAGTATGCCCAAGTGTGATTCACTATAACCTACAAGGTTTTTAGCAAGTAGGATCAAGCCTGCACAAGTACCAAACATTGGCTTACCAGAATCTGCAAATGCCTTTAAAGGTTCCATAAAATGATATTTATCTATTAAACGACGCATTGTTGTACTTTCTCCACCAGGGATAATTAGACCATCAACCTCATCCAATTGGTGTATTGTTTTCACAACAATACCCTCAGCACCACAAGCCTCAATTGAACGTATATGCTCTCTTACGGCTCCTTGTAAACCTAAAACACCTATTTTTAACATGTTAAAAACTCCTTTTAATTACCAACCACGATCCTGCATTCTTTGCTCTGGTAAAAGGCTTGAAATCTCTACTCCTTGCATAGCAGAACCAAGTCCCTTTGAAAGCTTAGCAATTAGTTCATAGTCTTGATAATGTGTAGTAGCTTCTACAATTGAACGAGCAAATTTAGCTGGGTTCTCTGATTTAAAGATACCAGAACCTACAAATACTCCATCTGCACCTAATTGCATCATTAATGCTGCATCAGCTGGTGTTGCTACACCACCTGCAGCAAAGTTAACAACTGGTAATTTTCCTTCTTTTTTAATTTGAAGAAGAAGCTCAAATGGTGCACCTAGAAGTTTTGCTTCTGTCATTAATTCATCTTCACTCATTGCTGCAACTTTACGAATTTGTCCATTTACTTTACGCATATGGCGAACAGCCTCAACAATATTACCAGTTCCAGGCTCTCCTTTAGTACGTAACATAGAAGCTCCTTCAGCAATTCGACGAGTAGCTTCACCTAAATCACGGCAACCACAAACGAATGGTACAGTGAAGTCACTTTTTAAAAGGTGATATTCTTCATCTGCTGGCGTTAATACTTCACTTTCATCAATATAATCTACGCCCATTGCTTCAAGGATACGTGCTTCAACAATGTGACCAATACGAGCTTTTGCCATAACTGGAATTGAAACTGCGTTCATAACCTCTTCAACAATTGTTGGATCAGCCATTCTTGCTACACCACCTGCAGCACGAATATCAGCAGGAACACGCTCAAGTGCCATTACTGCTACAGCACCTGCTTCTTCTGCAATTTTAGCTTGCTCTGCATTGACAACGTCCATAATTACGCCGCCCTTTTGCATTTCTGCCATTCCACGTTTTACACGATCAGTACCAATATTACTCATTATGTTTGTCCCCCTTATGTAATTTCCTAATAGTAGGATTTGTAATAGATTTTAAAAAATTCATCTACGCTATATTTTATCCTAACTTCTAGTAAAATCCTATCAAAATTAGTGTTATTAGTAAAACAATTCTAAATTGTTCACTAATCTATCAATTCTGACTATCATGATTTTCCCATTATAGCTTATTATAAGCAATCATCAAACTTTTTATATGTAGACTATTATAAACATACTGTGATAAATAAGGTATAAAAAAGCCCCTAAATAATAGGAGCTTTTTTCTTAGAATAATCCTTTAACCGCATCTGTTACTGTTCCCCATAATCCACTAAAGAATCCTCCGATTCCTCTCATAGATAAAACAAACCAATTTGCTTTTTCAACAGCTTCCTTTGTTACAACATCAACTTGTGCAGTTTTGTTATATTCAACAAATGTTAATGCTTCACTCTTTCCTTCATAAGTGACAACCATTGTCCCAACTTTTTGATCTTTCTTAACAGGAGCAGTTAGCTCTCCATTTTTTGAAAGTTGTTTTTCATCTAGTTTAAACGTTGATTTATATAAGTCATCTTCTCCATTTTTCACAACTAATGTTAGAGGATCTTTTGTATGGATTGATACTTTATCCTCTTTTCCTTTCACAACAGGAATTTCGGATTGCTTTTTAACCTGATAGTTTGCAGGAAATACTTCTTTTACTGAAAAGCTATTAAATGCATAATCTAGCATTTTCTTTGTTTCTTTAAACCGTGGAGTATGCAATGTACCACTATCATCCTTGGCATCTATAACAACAGTTATAACACGCATACCATTTCTAACGGCAGTTGCTGTAAAACATGATCCTGCATTATCTGTAGAACCTGTTTTTAATCCATCTACACCTTCATATTCAAATAATAGTCCTGGCAGCATCCAATTCCAGTTTGGCATATTCGTCTGGTCGTCAGTACCTTCTCTAAATACTCCTTTAGAAACACTTGCTGTTTTTAGGATATCTGGATAATCCTGAATTAATCTTTTAGAAAGCAGAGCCATATCACGTGCTGATACTTTACTTTCACCATCCACACCTGTTCCTTCAGGATGCATACCGATTAAATCTTTATTTTCTAATCCAGTTGCATTTACAAACTCATAATTCTGTAAACCAAGCTCTTTCGCTTTTTCGTTCATTAATTTTACAAAGTTTGATTCTGAACCTGATATAATCTCTGCTAATCCTATTGCAGCTCCATTAGCAGAATAAATCGCCATTGCCTCATATAATTCCTTCACGTTATAAGATCCATCTTGTCTTAATGGAACATTTGAAAGATTTGTATTTTGTGAAATTTTATATACATATTCACTTGGAGTATATGTTTGCTCCCAAGTAATTTTACCACTTTCAATTGCTTCTAAAACAAGATACTCTGTCATAACTTTAGCCATACTAGCAATCGGTAGCATTTCATCTACATTTTTACCATAAAGGATTGCTCCCGTAGATTCCTCAATAATAATAGCAGCCCCTGCATTGACTGAAATAGGCTCCTCTGCTGCACTTACTGTACCATTCGGATAAAAAGCTGATACAACTAGAGTAAAGGCAAAGATAAGTATCATAACCTGTTTTAATTTCATGTTGTTAACCATGTCCTACCCCCATACTTTCTAAAATTATCTATATTATTTTTGTATTTTTTTAAACAACAAGATTGATTTTATCACAGAAAATGCAAAAAAAATAGACAGAGTAGTAGACTCTGTCAAATGTTATACTTCTGTCATATTTTTAAAGAATTCTTCTAATAATGGTTGCTAACAAACTTCTTATCAGGTAGATATCTGATAAGACACTTGCTGATATGAAAGATACTAAGAATTAGCTAAAAAAACTTCAATAACTTATTTATAAAAAAATTACATTGAGTAATTCGGTGATTCTTTTGTAATTTGTACATCATGTGGATGGCTTTCTCTTAAGCCTGCTCCAGTCATTCGAACAAATTGTGTATTTTCTCTTAACTCTTTTAAGTCCTTCGTTCCACAATAACCCATACCAGAACGAATACCTCCAACAAGCTGATAAATTGTTTCAGATAGTGGCCCTTTGTAAGGTGTTCTTCCTTCAATGCCTTCTGGAACAAATTTTTTGTTATCTTCTTGGAAGTAGCGGTCTTTACTTCCTTTTTCCATTGCTCCTACTGAACCCATACCACGATAGACCTTAAAACGTCTACCTTGGAAGATTTCAGTTTCTCCAGGACTTTCTGAAGTTCCTGCAAGTAAACTTCCTAGCATGACTGCATGCCCACCTGCTGCTAGAGCCTTCACCATGTCACCAGAGTACTTAATACCACCGTCAGCAATAATAGATACCCCATGTTTTCTAGCTTCTGTTGCGCAGTCGTATACTGCTGTAATTTGAGGTACTCCTACACCTGCAACAACTCGAGTTGTACAAATTGATCCTGGACCAATTCCAACTTTAACAACATTTGCACCAGCTGTAATTAAATCTCTTGTAGCATCAGCTGTAGCTACATTACCTGCAATAATGTTTAGGTTAGGATATGCTTCACGAATTGTTTTAACAGTTTCTAGCACACCTGCAGAGTGACCATGTGCAGTATCAACAACAACTGCATCAACACCTGCTTCAACTAATTTTTTTACACGAATCATAGTATCCGCTGTTACACCGACTGCTGCTGCAACAACTAATCTTCCATGAGCATCTTTAGCTGAGTTTGGAAACTCGATAACTTTTTCAATATCTTTTATTGTAATTAAACCTTTTAACACACCATCTTTATCAACAAGTGGTAACTTTTCAATTTTATGCTTTTGTAAAACCTTCTCTGCATCTTTTAAAGTTGTTCCTACATCTGCCGTTACTAAATTATCTTTAGTCATGACTTCATCAATTTTTATTGAATAATCTTGTATAAATCTCATATCACGATTTGTTATGATTCCAACAAGTTTGAGATCTTCGGAATTATTTACAACTGGGACTCCAGAAATTCGGTATTTACCCATTAAGTGTTCTGCATCAAAAACCTGATGCTCAGGTGTTAAGAAGAACGGATCAGTAATAACTCCTCGTTCAGATCGCTTAACTTTGTCCACTTGTTCTGCCTGTTGCTCAATAGACATGTTTTTATGGATAACACCCATACCACCTTGTCTTGCAATTGAAATGGCAAGAGCTGATTCAGTAACAGTATCCATACCTGCACTTAGAATAGGAATATTTAGTTTTAAGCTAGGTGTTAACTCTACACTTAAGTTTACATCCCTTGGTAATACCTCAGATTTAGCTGGTACTAGTAAGACATCATCAAATGTTAAACCTTCTTTAGAAAATTTTTGTTCCCACATAGTAAAATCCCCCTTTTTCGGCAAAATATTATTAGTAGATTATCAACATGAGGAACGACTGTCAAGAAAGGAATGAAGAATTTAAATATTTAGAATATATCAATTGGAGTGTACAATTATGCAGATATCAATTTGGGAACGCTTTCTTTCTTATCAATCAACACAAACAATACAAAAAAGATTAGAGAAACACTATGCTAGCAACGATTATGAAAATTCAAGCCAACTTTCTTACGATAATTCATATCGACTAATATATTTTTTAAAGCATGGAGAAAATTTTTTTACTCAAGCTGATCAAGCTCCACATGCTATCCAACCTATCTTATTATTTTATGGCTTTTCTCAACTATTAAAAGCCTGTTTAATTATTAAAGATCCAGATTATCCATCAACATCATCTGTATTAGCACATGGTGTATCAAGTAGAAAACGAAAAAAACAACAATACCAATTTCTGAAAGATGAAATAAAGATTCAACGACACGGCCTTTTCCCACATATAGCAGAGGTATTTTTCCAAATCAAACATTTGGATGCTGAAAAATACTCAATGGAAACACTACTAAAACAAATAGCAGAAATGAATGATGTCTTTTTATTTCATCAAACTAAAATGACATCAAAACAGGTTGTGAAAGATAAAAACAATCTCATGATTGATGAAGATACGGCATTTTCATATCATATGTCACAAGAAAGACTCACAGAATTTCTATGTGAAAAATATCCTGGTAAGCTTTTAAAGGAAAATGCATCCTCTCTTTCATCCATAAATATCACAAAAGGTTTTCAATATAACTGTTTACCATTTTTATATCACCTAGAAGATGACTCATTTTATTTGTCAACATCTCGTGAGGACCTACCACAAATCCCAGAGTTACTAACTCATTATTTGTTACTATATAACTTAAGTATGATCTCAAGATATGAAACCGAGTGGTGGTATGAATTGCTATTAGGTGCTTCAAGTGATGATTATCCCTTCATTTTACGTTATATGGAGATAGCAAAAAGAAAGGTACCATATTTAATTTTCAATTTTTTGGAAAGTAAGCTTTGACTTATTTTTATTATTAAAAGGAATTCATTTTTAATAAGATAATTTTAAATATTATGATGTATCTTAACGGGGTACTCTTCGCTCTAGGGGGCTTATAATGAACTCAGGAGCTACCTTTAAAATTACACAGGTTCTTTAGCCTTTTAAGGGTGATTGTGATGTTATATAAAGTAAGAAACACCTGAATTTTATTTATTTAAACCATTTTGGGCAAATCAATATTGAACCTTACCTTTATGTATCTTCTGACGCCTTTGTGATACGAGTGTTACCTTTTTTCTTTCTACGAATAGTCAGGATTATGATATCCTTTTATCTTCACAATAATAGGCCAGTGTCACTACTACTGGCCTTCAATCATTTATTTATTTCCTACTACTATCACTAGTGGTTTTGTTAATCGGTGAATCTTCGTGTTCATTCAGATACTCATGTACCAAATTCGTACATTCCTTTGTGTTTCTGCTCTCTTATGGGCTTCATCTTCTTGATGACGGACATTTGACTTTGGTTTCTGTTCTCTTATGAGCTTCATCTCCTTGATGACGGACATTTGACTTGAGATTCTGCTCTCTTATGGA
>NZ_JAFBDU010000017.1 GCF_016908395.1 Metabacillus crassostreae | reverse complement strand
TTTGACTTGCTCATATAATTCGTTTTGTACTATATAGTACGTTTTGTTAATCGAAATTAACGTTGGCACGCTTGGTTTTGTTTAGTTTTCAAAGAACTTTCATCACCCAAAGGCGACTCAATTAATATATCATAAACCATTTTAACAGGTCAAGGGTTTTTTCAGATAATCTTTTCATTAAAGATAATAAATATGAAAAACTCAATCTCTGATTGGCTGACTTTTAAGAGTATATCAACTTAACTATAGGGAGTCAACACAATCAGAGTATTTTTTTATAAAAGCTCTTCGATAAAAAGATCATTTCTATCCTTAAGAATAATAATCTCTTCAGAGTGATCATATTTAACCAATGGTCTTGTTGGATATTTCTCATCAACAAAGACAATTTCAGCTTCAAAACCATCAGACAGTCTTACCTTTGTCCCTGCAGAGAATTTGATTAGTGCTTGTTTTAAAGCATTCAAAACTTTGATATCAAATTTCCCGAATTCATCCTGCATCATCTGTTCGAATACCTTAAATGGGGATTGTTTGCTTCTATAAGGTCTCACAGCTACCATTGCTTGATATGTGTCTGCTAAAGCAACAATCTTACTATATGGATTTAATTGTTCACCTTTTACTCCAAGAGGATATCCACTACCATCAATTCTTTCATGATGCTGAAGAACCCCTAGCTTTACTCCCTCTTTAATAGACATAACATTTTTCAATAAATTATAACTATGCACAGGATGTTGTTTAATATCATGATACTCAGTCTCAGTTAATGTTACGCTTTTCTGGATAATTGTAGGTGAAACTTTAGCCATACCACAATCACATAAAAGGCCAGTTAAAGCAATTTGATTAATGTCTCCTTGCATATATCCTAATCTTTTTGCAAGAAAGGCACTAAGTAGAGCTACCGATATTGAGTGATGGTAAATATATTCTTCTTGTTTACAATAGTGATAGAGCTTTAATATCTCATCCTCATGATCTTGAGATTTTTCAACTAAAGGGATGATGATTTGCCTTACTTTCCCTATATCTATTAAAACTCCTGATTGCCAACTGTTAAAAATATATTTATAAGATTGAACGGCATCTATATATACTTGATAAAAGTCTAGTGATAAATCTCCTTGCCCTAGAGCTTCTACCTCATCATTAGCATCCGATTTTACAATCCTACTATCTTGATCTGGATATTCCTCTACTTCAACTTCTTTTATTAAAAAGGCTTGTAATGCTTCTTTAATACTAGGTGTAACTACTGTTTTTTTATATGCAAGTGGTTTCTTAGTAGCAGAAATGAGATCTTTAGATAAAATATGACCTTCTTGCAATTGATTAATATGGATCTTCAAAGGAACCCCTCCTAATCTCATTATAGCTAATTCATTTCATGTTGTTTATTTATTTTTTGAACTATTTCCTATTTTATAAGTTTCATCCTTCATTCTCTTGTATAAAGCTAGGGTAGATTACAGTTATATAGAGAAAAAAAGAGCCGATACATAATTGTATCAGCCCTTCTATGTTATTCGTCTCCTTGTGAGTCATCATTAACTTCTTTTGTTTCCTCGGCTGGAGCTTCACTACTATTTTCAGTTTGTTCTAAGAACTCTTGATCTAAATCTTCAGTTTCATCTGTTTTTTCTATCTCTTCTTTTTCTACTAATGCGACTGTTGAGACAACAACATTTTCATCAAGTCTAATTAGTTTTACACCTTGAGTGTTACGTCCCATTGTTGAAATTGTATCAACATCCATACGGATCAGAACACCACTTGCTGTAATAAGCATCAAGTCTTCTTCACCTGTTGCTGCTTTAACAGAAACGACTGGACCATTTTTATCAGTAATATTACATGTTTTTAAGCCTTTTCCACCTCGGCTTTGTACGCGGTATTCTCCAGAAGGGGTACGTTTTCCATAACCTTTACTTGTTACGATTAAAACATCTACACCTTCTTCTAAAATTTCCATACCTACAACTTCATCATCTGCATCTAAGGAAATCCCTTTAACACCTGTAGCTGTACGTCCCATTGAACGAACATCCGTTTCAGGGAATCTGATCAACATTCCTTTTTTCGTTCCGATGACCATATCTTTAGATCCATCAGTTAATTTAACTGAAATCAATTCATCTTCTTCGCGCAGGTTTACTGCAATTAAACCATTATTTCTTATATTAGCAAATTGTGATAAAGGTGAACGTTTAGATATACCTTCTTTTGTTGTAAAGAATAAATACCAATCATCAACAAATTCAGAAACTGGAATAATTGCATTTACCCATTCGCCTTTTTCAACACTTAATAAGTTAATAATTGGAAGTCCCTTAGCAGTTCTACTATATTCAGGGATTTCATAACCTTTAGCACGATATACTTTACCTTTGTTAGTAAAGAAAAGAATCGTATCATGAGTTGATGTTGTTAAAAGTTGTTCCACGAAATCATCGTCATTTGTACCCATACCTTGAATTCCTCTACCACCACGCTTTTGGCTGCGGTAAGTTGAAACTGGCAGGCGTTTAATATATCCGTTATGAGTTAATGTAATAACGATATTTTCGACAGGAATCAAATCTTCGTCTTCAATATTCTCAAGACCGCCCGCAACTATTTCAGTACGACGCTCATCATTGAAACGTTCTCTAATTTCTAGAAGTTCTTCACGGATAATTTCTAATACTTTCTCTTCATCCGCTAGAATAGCCTTTAATTCAGCAATTAACTTAACTAAAGATTGATATTCTTCTTCAATCTTTTCTCTTTCTAAACCAGTTAATCTTTGTAATCTCATATCTAAAATAGCTTGTGCCTGCTTTTCACTTAATGAGAATTGCTCGATTAAACCGTTACGAGCTATTTCAGTAGTTTGTGAGCTACGAATAAGAGCAATAACTGCATCTAGATGATCAAGAGCAATTCTTAACCCCTCTAAAATGTGAGCTCTTGCCTCAGCTTTTCGTAATTCAAATGCAGTTCTTCGTTTAATAACAACCTTCTGATGCTCTAAATAATAATAAAGCATTTGCTTTAAATTAAGAACCTTCGGATGTCCATCAACTAAAGAAAGCATATTAATACCAAAGCTTGTTTGCAGAGCTGTTTGCTTATAAAGATTATTTAAAAGCACATTAGCATTCGCATCTTTACGAACTTCAATGACTACACGCATCCCATTACGATCTGACTCATCTCGCAGGTCTGTAATACCTTCGATTTTTTTATCTCGAACAAGCTCAGCGATTTTTTCAACAAGCTTTGCTTTATTAACTTGATATGGTAACTCTTTAACGATAATAACCTGCTTACCTGAAGGCTTTTCCTCGATTTCTACCTTCGCACGAATCGTGATTGATCCACGACCTGTTTCATAGGCTTTTCTAATTCCACTTCTACCAATGATTTGACCTGCTGTTGGGAAATCTGGTCCTGGAATGATTTCCATTAATTCAGGAATTGTTATTTCTGGATCCTTACTAATGGCTAGTACACCATCAATAACTTCTCCAAGTTGATGAGGAGGAATATTTGTCGCCATACCAACTGCGATTCCTGTCGCCCCGTTTACTAATAAATTAGGAAATCTAGCAGGTAAAACAACAGGTTCTCTTTCTGATCCATCATAGTTATCTTGGTAAGCAATTGTGTCTTTATTGATATCACGGATTAACTCCATTGAGATCTTTGACATTCTAGCTTCTGTATAACGCATTGCAGCAGCAGAGTCACCATCAACAGAACCGAAGTTTCCATGTCCATCAACTAGCATGTAACGGAAGTTAAAGTCTTGAGCCATACGAACCATTGTTTCGTATACAGCTGAATCACCATGTGGATGATACTTACCGATTACTTCTCCAACGATACGTGCTGATTTTTTAAAAGGTTTATCCGAAGTCATTCCTAAATCATTCATTGCATAAAGAATTCTTCGATGTACTGGTTTTAAACCATCGCGAACATCTGGTAAAGCACGTGAAACAATAACACTCATAGCATAACCTAGAAAAGATTCACGCATTTCATTACTAATATTTCTGCCTATAACATGTGAGTTTTGATTTTCTGCCATACTATAACAACCTCCCTTATTCCTTTATGTATTTTAAATTGGAAGAGGTAAATGATTTTATATAAAGTCTGATTTCACGAGTTTTGTTACTTTTAACAACTCTAAGAAAACAGCACAATATATAGCCTGGTGGCATCTTTTCTTCAAGAATAGTAAATATCATAAGATAAATACAATTTTTTCCTCTTATAACTTTATCTAATAACAAACCTTCAGAAAAGAGCCTATATAAAAGTAATTAATTCCTGCCCAATTGAGTATTATAAATTCTAATAGTCTACTCTTCATTATAGCAATATTTACAACGAATTACACATCTATTTCCTAGAATATTACTAGAGAGCGCGAGAAACACTATTTTTAGTACGATAATCAGCTAAATGATTATTAATCTTATGAGAAAAAACACCTCACCGTGTAATGAGGTGTTGCTTATGATAAATTTTGTTCATTTCAGATGCTATCGCAAAAACTATGATTAAATATCTAGATTCTTTACATATTGCGCATTCGCTTCGATAAAGTTACGTCTAGGCTCAACTTTGTCACCCATTAAGGTATCAAAAGTTTCATCAGCATCAATTGCATCTTCTAATGTTACTTGTAATAATGTTCTTGTTTCAGGATTCATTGTTGTTTCCCAAAGTTGACCAGGATTCATCTCTCCTAAACCTTTATAACGTTGTATTCCCGGTTTTGGCTGTGAAGGCATTTCTGCAAGGAATGTTTCAAGCTGACGATCATTGTACGCATATTCAATGCGTTTTCCTTGTTGTATCTTGTAAAGTGGTGGTTGAGCAATATAGATATATCCTTTTTCAATAATTTCTCTCATATAACGATAGAAGAAGGTTAAAAGTAAGGTTCTTATATGTGCACCATCAACATCAGCATCTGTCATAATAACAACTTTATGATAACGAGCCTTGCCAAGATCGAAATCTTCTCCTATACCTGTACCTAATGCTGTGATGATCGCTCTTATTTCGTTATTAGATAAAATCTTATCAAGTCTCGCCTTCTCAACATTAATAATTTTACCTCTCAAAGGTAGAATTGCTTGGAAATGACGATCTCTTCCTTGTTTAGCAGAACCACCTGCAGAGTCACCCTCAACGACATAAATCTCACTAATTTTAGGATCCTTAGATGAACAGTCTGCTAATTTACCAGGTAGATTAGAGATTTCTAATGCGCTTTTTCTTCTTGTTAACTCACGTGCCTTTTTAGCCGCAAGTCTAGCTCTTGCTGCCATTAATCCTTTTTCAACAATTTTTTTAGCTGTTGATGGATTTTCTAAAAGGAATTTGTCAAAAGCCTCAGAAAAGACCGAGTCAGTAACAGTTCGCACCTCTGAGTTTCCTAGCTTTGTTTTCGTTTGACCTTCGAATTGAGGATCCGGATGTTTGATAGAGATGATGGCTGTGATTCCTTCACGCACATCTTCACCTGATAGATTATCATCGTTTTCTTTAAAGATCTTATTTTTACGAGCATAATCATTAATAACTCGAGTCAATGCAGATTTAAAACCAGCTTCATGTGTTCCACCTTCATAGGTGTGAATATTATTAGCAAAAGAATAAATATTACTTGTATAGCTATCATTGTATTGAATCGCTACTTCTGTTGTTATTCCATCTTTTTCACCCTCGATATAAACAGGCTCATCATGGATAACCTCACGTGTACGATTTAAATGCTCTACATATGACTTAATACCGCCTTCGTAATAATATTCCTTTTGACGGTTTTCTTCTCGTTTATCTTCGATTGTTATTTTCAACCCACGATTAAGGAATGCTAATTCTCTAATACGATTCGCAAGTGTTTCAAAATCATATTCGATTGTTTCTTTAAAGATTTCTTCATCTGGTTTAAAGTGGGTGATTGTACCAGTCACATCAGATTCACCGATTACCTCTAAATCAGCTGCAGGTACACCTTTATGGAACTTTTGGAAGTGAACTTTTCCTTCACGATGAACTGTAACATCCAATACAGTTGAAAGTGCATTAACAACAGATGCTCCAACACCATGAAGACCACCTGAAACTTTATATCCACCGCCACCAAATTTTCCTCCAGCATGAAGAACTGTCATAATTACTTCAACTGCAGGACGTCCCATTTTTTCATGAATCCCTACTGGTATTCCACGACCGTTATCTTTAACGGTAATGCTATTATCTTCTTCAATAATCACATTTATTTCATCACAGTGGCCTGCTAGAGCCTCATCAATACTATTATCAACAATTTCCCAAACTAAGTGATGAAGACCTTTTGCACTAGTTGATCCTATATACATTCCAGGTCGTTTACGTACAGCTTCAAGACCTTCAAGAACTTGAATCTGGTTTTCATCATATGATTGTTGCTGGACTTGGTTCTCTTCCATCGTCACACTGATTCACCTACACTTTTCCTAAAGCTTTCTTTTTTAAAACATCTAATCTTAAATGAAATCAATTCCTGAAAATTTATATTATAAATCTATATCAAGTGCAATCTCTGCTCGTTTTTTTAAAGTACCTGACGATAATGGTGAAAAATAAATTTTATCAAACGTTACAATAATTGATTTTGCATCCCCACTTGAGAGTTCAACAATTTTATCCTGTTGCTTAGTGAAGAATTCATCAACAATCGGTGATTCAAGTGATGATTGCCGATCTAATATCATAACAACTTCTTTTGAAGGAACAACGAAATTGTCACCTAAATGAATATACAATTAAAATCACCTCATTTATCGTCTGAAAGCTCTCCTGCCTGTACATGAAATGTAGCTGCTTCTCTTAAGGTTTGGTGGTCAATACCTTCAACACTTGTTGTTGTTACAAATGTTTGCACCTTGCCTTGGATTGTATTTAACAAATGTGATTGTCTGTAATCATCCAATTCTGATAAAACATCATCTAGTAAAAGAATAGGATATTCACCAATCTCATTATAAATCAAATCAATTTCAGCTAATTTAAGTGATAGGGCGGTTGTTCTTTGTTGACCTTGTGATCCATATGTTTGAACATCATGATCATTAACATAAAACAGTAAATCATCACGATGAGGACCAACGAGTGTTGCACCACGTTCAATTTCTTTTTCTTTTACACTAGAAAATTTCTCCTCAAATACTTCTATCATTTTCGACAAATCATAGTCTTCTGATACATCTAAGGATGGTTTATATTTTATTGTCAAAACCTCTAAGCCTCTACTTATCCCAGAGTGTACTGGTTGTGCCCATTTCTCAAGTTCTGAAATAAAACGTAATCTCTTTATAATAATCTTTGCAGCCGCTTCGCTTAACTGTGCAGTTAAGACATCAAGCATCGTTCGATCTGTTTGCTTTCGTAGCTGTAGAAGTTTTAAATAGTGATTTCTTTGCTGCATAATCTTTTGATAGCGACTTAAATCGTGAAGATAAACAGCTGACACTTGCCCGATCTCCATGTCAATAAATCTTCTTCTAACCTGAGGACTCCCTTTTACTAGGCTTAAATCTTCAGGTGCGAACATAATCACATTCATTGCTCCAACATATTGGCTCAACTTTTCTTGTTCAATATGATTCAACTTAGCTTTTTTACCTTTTTTCGAGATAACTAATTGCATTTCTGCAGATCGGTTATGTTTTTCTACACTACCCTCTATTTTAGCATATTCTTTATCCCAGTATATAAGTTCTTTATCATTTGACGTTCGATGTGACTTCGCCATGGCTAGAACATAGATTGATTCCATTACGTTCGTTTTCCCTTGAGCATTTTCTCCAAGGATCACATTCACTTTATTTGCAAACTGAATAGTTAAATCTTCATAATTTCGGTAATTTTTCAATTTCAGCTCTTTAATAAACAAATTTTGTACACCAACTTTAATTTTTCACTATATAAGTGCCGAAATCAGGAATATAAACCATATCGCCATTCCGTAGCTTCTTACCCCGACGATTTTCAGGTTCATTATTCACAAAGATTTCATACTCTGATAAAAACCATTTTGCCATTCCACCTGATTGGATAACATCTGCTAATTTCAGAAATTGCCCAAGTGTTATGTACTCTGAATCAATCATTACTGGCTTTGCCATAGCGAACCACCTTCCTTCAGTAGTCTCTAACTTTATATTTTACTAAAAAACATCGATAAAGTACAACAGCACAAGTGTTTCTTATTAGTGTCCACTCCAAAAATACACAAAAGTAATATTTGATTCTTCATTAGTCCTTTGTACCCATACATCCTTTTTTAGGAAAAATAGATTTTAAGTCTTTATATCACTTTCAAGGGTTAGGGGAGAGGAGATCTAGTATATTTTTTACTTCAATGCTAGAAAGGATGTACTATTTTGGCGGAATTTTTAAAAATAGAATTTTTGAAATATAAAAGAGGCTGACCTGTATGCCAACCTCTTTTATAATTTTTTTTTAATAAGTTCGCACTGGAAGAATGAGCTGTAGCATAGAATCATCATTTGTTGTTTTAATTACAAATGGTCTCATTGCGCCAGTGAAGTTAACATTTATTTCTGTTCCTTCGAGTGCTTTTAATGCATCCATTACATATTTTGCACTAAAGGAAATTTTCAATTCTTCTCCTTGAACTTCTTCAGCTTGAATCTCTTCACTAACTTTACCAATTTCAGGAGAATTAGACGAAATCTCAATTAACCCATCTGTAAAGGTTGAAAGTTTCACAACATTATTTCTTGCTTCTTTCGCTAATAATGAGGCACGATCGATAGCTTGTAAGAAGTCTTTAGAATTTAAAGTTAAGTTTGTTTTGCTATCAGCTGGAATAAGTCTAGATGTATCTGGATAATTCCCGTCTAATAATCTCGAGAAAAATAATAGATTTTTTGCTTTAAATAATACTTGATTCTCAGTAATAACAATCTCTATTAACTCGTTTGTATCATCAAGGATTTTACTTAATTCACTTAAACTTTTACCAGGAATGACAACATTGTAGGTTTCAAGGTTTTCTGAATCGATCATTGCTTTTCTTAAAGCTAAACGATGGCTATCAGTAGCGATACAAATTAGTTCACCGTTTTCTAATTTCCAATTTACACCTGTTAATATTGGTCGCGTTTCTGAGGTAGATACAGCAAAAACAGTTTGACGAACCATAGCTTTTAATAGATCTGTTGGTATTTTAAATATATTTTCTTCCTCAATTTGTGGGAGGTGAGGATATTCTTCTGCATCCAAGCCGTTTAAACTAAATTCGGCTTTTCCTGAACGAATTGTAGTTGAATGGTGATTTCCTACTTCAATTTCTACAATATCTTTTGGTAGCTTTTTAACGATTTCACTGAAAAACTTTGCTTGTAACACAACACTACCAGCTTGAATCACTTCTACGTTTTCTTTGTCATCTTCTTCAGCAGGAATAAAGGATTCAATTGAAATATCAGAGTCACTGCCTGTTAGGGTTACTCCTTCAGAATGTGCAACAATTTTTATACCAGTCAATATTGGAATAGTTGTTCTAGATGAAACAGCCTTCATTACATCTTGAACACTTTGGACTAATTTATCTTTTTGAATAACAAATTTCATAATGATTTTCCTCCTTATGCTTAACCAACATTTTTAACTCTTATGAACAAATGATTTTCCGCGAAAATTTCTGGTTATAGTTATATTATTTATTAATAAAAATATAATAGAAGTAGTAATAGGGCCTGTGGAAATGTGGATAACCGTCCTAAACGAAAGGAAACACAGCCTATCCACATGTGGACAGACTGTGTATATGTTTGCACCAGTTATTCACATAATTCAGTTTTAGTAAATGCTATGATCCTCTTAAAAGTCCGGTAATATCTTTAAGCTGTTTTTGTAATAATTCATCATTTTGGAGCATTTTAGAAATTTTCTCATGAGCATGAATCACTGTCGTATGATCACGACCTCCGAATTCTTCACCTATTTTAGGTAAAGAAGAATCAGTTAATTCTCTCGATAAGTACATGGCAATCTGCCTCGGAAATGCAACCGATTTAGTTCGTTTTTTAGCTTTAAAATCCTCTAATCTCACCTGAAACTCTTGTCCAACAATTCGTTGAATATCACTTATTAAAATAACCTTTGGTTTTGAATTTGGAATAATATCCTTTAATGCCTCTGCTGCTAAATCAGCATTTATATCTTTATTAATAAGTGAAGAATAGGCAACAACACGAATTAACGCACCCTCTAATTCACGTATATTAGAATCAATTTGATTTGCAATATAAAGCATGACTTCATTAGGAATATCAAGACCTTCAGCTTTTGCTTTTTTACGTAAAATAGCAATTCTCGTCTCAAGGTCAGGTGGAGTAATGTCTGTTATTAACCCCCATTCGAACCTGGAACGAAGTCTATCTTCTAAAGTAGGGATTTCTTTAGGTGGTCGATCACTGGAGATAACGATTTGCTTACTTTCTTCATGCAGAGTATTGAAAGTATGGAAGAATTCTTCCTGAGTTTGTTCTTTTCCGGCCAGGAACTGAATATCATCTATTAAAAGTACATCAACACTTCTATATTTATTTCGAAAGTCTACAGCTTTGTTATCTCGTATTGAATTAATAAACTCATTTGTAAACTTTTCTGATGATAAATAAACGACCTTAGCTGAAGGGTTATGATCTATAACATAATGCCCAATTGCGTGCATTAAATGTGTTTTTCCTAATCCAACTCCACCATAAATAAATAGAGGATTGTATGCTTTTGCAGGTGCTTCGGCTACAGCAAGAGAAGCAGCATGAGCGAAACGATTACCAGAACCTATAACAAATGTATCAAATGTATACTTAGGGTTTAGCATATTTTGAGGTAATTCTGTTTGTTCCTCATCATTTTTATTCGTTTTTTTAATTGGAGAATTTGGAACAAAATCATCATCAGTTTGATTTTGCGGAATAATAAATTTTATCGCGAACTCTTCACCAGTTAATTGGTAGATCGTATCGGCAATTAAGTGTAAATAACGAGATTCTAACCAATCTCTTGCAAATTCATTAGGAGCTGTAATTGTTAGTGTATCACCTTGTATAGTGTGAGCTTTTGTAGATTTAAGCCAAGTTTCATAGCTTGGTTTACTAATTTTCTTTTCAATCTCTGCTAAAGCTTTATTCCAAAGTTCGGATATGTTCTCCATTAGGTGTTTTGTCCCTCCTTTACAACAGTGTCTCATAAAATGTATAACCTTTGTACAAGACGCGAATACTCCTGTATAAACATACAAAATCCAAGAAATGTGTATAAATATATAATATAGTAGAAAAACGTCTTTTCGACAAATCTCACGTGTTGTGGACAACAATTTACACAAGCTGTTTATAAACTTTCCACACCTTATCCACAACTTGTGGATAAAGAAAAATTATGAGTAGAATATTAAGAGTGAAAACACAAATATAATATCAAAATAAATCAATAGATGCAACGGTTTTTACAAACTTATCCACATAACTATTGTTTTGTTGAAAAAAATTGTCCACAACAAGCTAACTTGTGAAAAACTTGTCGATAACATATGTGGATACTGCAGAATGGTGTCGAAAGTTTATCCACAGGGGTGAAGTTGTACATAAAAGTACTTTTTAAGGCTATGAGATATGAAAGAAACAGATCCTGGATTTAGATAATAAAAAATGATTCTTGTGGGGAGAAAAAAATTGCAAGGATATATGGGTGAAGAAGTGCTATCTATAATTTTAGGGGATGCGAATAACGAAATTTTGCGAGAGGGAAGAAGATCAAATTTATAAACTAGGCTATATTTGTGCTTAATGTTTTTTAAAAGCAATTATTTGAGGTACTAAAAAAATTTTCGGTAGGAAAGTGTCAAAGAGAGACAGGCTTTATTTCTCCCTGAAAAGCAAACGCCAGTAACGGAAATTAACAAGAAAGTGTTTAAGAGTTGATATCACAATTGTTACAACAGATAATGATGACTAATCACAACAATCTTCCAAAAAAGGGACTTTATAAAAAGACGATTTTAAATAGACTTAATTATTAAAAACGTTTCAGTGGTTGACAATTCCTATGTTAGGTAACTATAATTAGTAGGACTGTCTTTAACTGTTATTCCTCAGGGAGGTGTCATATATGAAACGTACTTATCAACCAAATAAACGCAAACGTAGTAAAGTTCATGGTTTTCGTAGCCGCATGAGCACAGCTAATGGACGTAAAGTTCTTGCTCGCCGTCGTCGCCGAGGAAGAAAAGTATTATCAGCATAGGCCACTGACAAATCAGTGGTCTTTTTTTTCAACTAAGTAGATTTCATTAAATTGCTTCTTAAAATCATTGTTATGTTAAAGCTTAATGATTTTAGCACTTTGTTGATTGGAGTATAAGGCATGAGACTCTTTCCTAGGAAAAAACGAACTTTATTTTTTCCCATGGAAAGCAAATGCCTGAACGGAAATCAACAACAAATTTTAACAGAGCCTAAATTAAAAGAAGAGAATTTCATTGAAATCTATTTAATACATAAATGTTTTATGTCGGAGAGATCTTGACTAGTTTAAATCAGAATTATTTCAGACATAATGAAGGTGAGAATTCTGTTAGAAATAATAAACAGAACATACCGGAGTGAAACGAATGAGAAGGAAATATCGAATTAAGAAGAATAAAGATTTTCAAAAGGTTTTTAAAAAGGGTAAATCAATTGCGAATAGACAATTTGTTCTTTATATCTATAGTGAAAGAGAAGAAAAAGAATTTCGAGTGGGATTGTCTGTAAGTAAAAAGATAGGAAATGCTGTGACAAGAAATAAAGTTAAGCGGTTAATTCGACAAGTATTTCTAGAAGAAAAAGATAAGCTTGTACATGGTAAAGAGTTTATTATAATAGCAAGAAAACCTGCTGCCCAAATGAATTATCATGAAGTGAAGAGCAGTTTAAACCATTTGTTTCGAAAAGCGAAAATTTTTCAGTCATCATAAATGTTGAAAATTGTTGAAATTACTCTAGCGAAAACTTGTTCATATAAAAGAATTATAAAGATAAAAATGGTAAGATATTAATTATGTGGAACTTTTTCTATCTTTTAACGTACGTATACACATTCAATGGTATTAATAATTTGTTAGGAGGCAAAAAGGTTTGAAGAGGCGCATACTTTTAATCGCAGGGTTAATAAGTGTATTAACCCTATTAACTGGGTGTACAGAGGTAAATGTACCGATTACATCTGAAAGTGAAGGATTTTGGAATAAATATATTGTTTATCCTTTATCCCAATTGATCACATACTTTGCAGAAATAACAGGAGATAATTATGGTATTGCTATTGTTATAGTAACCCTTATTATTCGTCTGGCGATTTTACCGTTAATGATTAAACAAACGAAAAGCTCTAAGGCAATGCAAGCAATTCAACCAGAAATGCAAAAGCTTAAAGAACAATATAGTTCTAAAGATCAACAAACTCAACAAAAGCTTCAACAAGAAACAATGGCACTTTTTCAAAAGCATGGTGTAAATCCACTTGCTGGATGTTTCCCATTAATCGTTCAGATGCCAATATTAATTGGTTTTTATCATGCGATTATGAGAACAGAAGAAATAGCTGAACACACATTCTTATGGTTTGATTTAGGTGAACGAGATCCATACTTTATTCTTCCACTTGTTGCAGGTGTTACAACATTTGTTCAACAAAAGATGATGATGGCTGGAACAGCTAACCAAAATCCTCAAATGGCTATGATGTTATGGATTATGCCAATTATGATCGTAGTTTTTGCGATCAGCTTCCCAGCAGCTCTTTCATTGTATTGGGTAGTAGGTAACTTATTCATGATTGTCCAAACATATTTTGTTAAAGGTCCTGAATTAAAAGCAGCGGCATCTTCTCCAAAAGATGGAGGAAAGAAGAAGTGAAAGAAGTAACTGCTAATGGACATACTGTCGAAGAAGCAGTAGAAGAAGCATTAAAAACATTACAAGTAACAAAAGATCAAATTGAGATAACAATTTTAGAAGAAGGTAAAAAAGGTATTCTCGGTATCTTTGGAAAAAAACCTGCAATTGTGAAGGTAGTTCTTAAACAAGATCCAGTTAAAGAATCCCATGCTTTCTTATCTGAAGTTATTCAAAAAATGGGAATTGAAGCTAAAATTGATGTGAAGAAAAGTGGTAAAACGGCAACTTTTCAAATCAAAGGCGATAATATGGCTATTTTAATCGGTAAAAGAGGACAAACTTTAAATTCACTACAATTTTTAACTCAATTAGTTGCAAACAGATACTCTGATCACTATTTGCAAATTATAATTGATGCAGAAAATTATCGTGAACGAAGAAAAGAAACTCTCACTTTACTTGCAGGAAGATTAGCACAGCAGGTTAAACGTACATCAAATAAGGTTTCTCTTGAACCAATGCCTTCAAATGAACGAAAAATCATTCATGCTGCTTTAGCTAAATATCCAGATTTAAAAACATATTCAGTAGGTGATGAACCAAATCGACATTTGGTTATATCACCGAAGAAAAAGGGATGACTATTACTGGTCATCTCTTTTTTTATACCCTAAATTCTACATTTATTAACCTCATATAAATCTCCTTATGCTTTTCACCATTAGATAGGCAGCTTACACTTTTCTCATTTGGGGATAAGATGAAAACCTGATAAGGTAAAATATTGTTATTAACATGTGGATAAGTTAAAATGAATAAAGGAAATAATCTAAGTAGAAACTCATTGTGGATAAATCAAGTATGATTTTACTTTCTTATAAAAATGAATTGTGCTATCTTTAAATTTTGGTCAAGTATTTTGGTGAATATATAGATATAAAAAAGAGAGGTGATCGTAAAGATGGAGTTAGATACAATCACAGCGATATCAACGCCGTTAGGGGAAGGAGCTATTGCAATTGTTAGATTAAGTGGTGAAGAAGCAATTGAAATTGCAGATAAACTATTTAAGGCACCTTCCAATAAGAGGCTCAAAGAGGTTGACTCCCATACGATCCATTACGGACATATTATCGATCCAGCAACAGATCAAATTGTTGAGGAAGTAATGGTCTCTTTAATGAGAGGTCCAAGAACTTTCACAAGAGAAAATGTTGTAGAAATAAATTGTCATGGTGGCTTGGTTACTGTAAATAAAGTGCTGCAATTAGCCGTACAAAATGGAGCTAGACTTGCTGAACCAGGTGAGTTTACTAAACGTGCATTTTTAAATGGACGTATTGACTTATCTCAAGCTGAAGCAGTAATGGATTTAATTCGGGCAAAAACAGATCGAGCTATGAATGTCGCATTAGGTCAAATGGAAGGAAAGCTTTCAAAGCTTGTGCAAAAGCTCCGACAAGAAATATTAGAGACATTAGCACATGTTGAGGTGAATATTGATTATCCTGAGTATGATGATGTGGAAGAAATGACACATAATATGCTTATTGAAAAAGCTTCATTTGTTAAAGCTGAAATTGATAAACTGTTACAAACCTCACAACAGGGTAAAATATTGAGAGAAGGTCTATCAACAGTTATAATCGGAAGACCTAATGTTGGAAAATCTTCTTTATTAAATAGCTTAGTACATGAAAATAAAGCAATTGTTACAGATATTCCAGGTACAACTCGGGATGTTATTGAAGAGTATGTTAATGTTCGCGGTGTGCCTCTAAAATTAGTCGATACAGCTGGTATAAGAGAAACTGAAGATATAGTAGAACGTATTGGTGTCGAGAGATCGAGGAAGGTTCTAAAAGAAGCAGATCTAATTCTATTAGTACTTAATTATAATGAGCTCTTATCACAAGAGGATATCAAATTGTTCGAGGCTGTTAAAGGCATGGATATCATTGTCATAGTTAATAAAACTGACCTAGAAAAGAATATTGATCTCACACAGGTGAAAGATTTAGCTAATGGAAGACCTGTTGTTACAACTTCATTATTAGAGGAAAAAGGAATTGATGAATTAGAGGAAGCAATTAGTTCTTTATTTTTCCAAGGTAATGTCCAAAGTGGTGACTTAACATATGTCTCTAATTCAAGACATATCGCACTATTAACTGCTGCTAAAGCTTCTATTGATGATGCACTAACAGGCATTGAAGCGGGAATTCCAATTGATATCGTTCAAATAGACTTAACTCGTTGTTGGGAACAATTAGGTGAAATAATTGGTGATGCAGTACACGAAAGCTTAATTGACCAGTTATTTTCGCAATTTTGCCTAGGAAAATAAAAAGGCTTTGTATATAAAATCTAGCTTTACAAATTAATATATGAGATAAAAGGAGGTAAATAATGTCTTATAAAGCAGGAGATTATGATGTCATTGTAATCGGTGCAGGTCATGCTGGCTGTGAGTCAGCATTAGCATCAGCAAGAATGGGTGCAAAGACATTGGTTATAACAATAAATTTAGATATGGTAGCCTTCATGCCATGTAATCCATCTGTTGGAGGTCCAGCTAAAGGGATCGTTGTTCGGGAAATTGATGCTTTAGGTGGAGAGATGGGGAAAAATATCGACAAAACTCATATTCAAATGAGAATGTTAAACACAGGAAAAGGTCCTGCTGTTAGAGCGCTTCGTGCACAAGCAGATAAATTTTCCTACCAGCATGAAATGAAAAAAACAATGGAAAATGAAAAAAACCTTACTTTATTACAAGGAATGGTGGATCATTTAATAATTGAAGATGGTGTTTGTAAGGGTGTTGTTACTCAAACAGGTGCAGAATATGCCGCAAAATCTGTTGTTATTACAACAGGGACATTTTTACGAGGAGAAATTATTTTAGGTGACCTCAAGTACTCAAGTGGTCCAAATAATCAACAACCTTCTATTAAATTATCTGAGCACTTACAAGAATTAGGCTTTGATTTAGTGCGTTTCAAAACAGGTACACCTCCACGTGTTAATAGTCATTCGATTGATTATAGTAAAACTGAGATTCAGCCTGGTGATGAGGTTCCACGTGCATTTTCTTATGAAACAACCAAATATATAACAGATCAGCTTCCATGTTGGTTAACATATACGAGTGAGCAGACACATCAAATTATTGATAATAATTTACACCGCTCTCCAATGTATTCTGGCATGATTAAAGGAACAGGACCGCGTTATTGTCCATCGATTGAAGATAAGGTTGTTCGTTTTAATGATAAGCCGCGTCATCAAATTTTCTTAGAGCCTGAAGGTCGAAATACACAAGAGGTATATGTTCAAGGACTTTCAACTAGCTTACCGGAGGATGTTCAGCAGCAAATTTTAAAAACTATTCCTGGTCTTGAAAATGTTCAAATGATGAGAGCTGGATATGCAATTGAATATGATGCCATTGTGCCAACACAATTATGGCCAACATTAGAGACGAAAAAAATTACATCATTATATACAGCAGGGCAAATTAATGGAACATCTGGCTATGAAGAAGCCGCTGGTCAAGGACTTATGGCTGGAATTAATGCTGCTCAAAAAGCATTAGGACGAAAAGAAGTAATACTAAGTCGATCAGATGCTTATATTGGTGTACTTATTGATGATTTAGTTACAAAAGGAACAAGCGAGCCTTATCGCTTATTAACATCAAGAGCAGAATATCGTCTACTACTAAGACATGATAATGCTGATTTACGTTTAACAGAAGTCGGTCATGAAATTGGATTAATAGCTGATGAGAGATATGAAAAATTCATACAGAAAAAGCAAGCAATTGAAGCAGAAAAGGAAAGGTTAGCGTCAATCTTTATTAAGCCAAATCAGGAGACACAAGACTTAATTGTTTCTGTTGGTGGAAGTGAATTGAAAGATGGTATTCGTGCTAGTGACTTATTAAAAAGACCAGAAATGCTGTACGAACATATTTCACAGCTCGTACCAGCTGAGAAACCAGTAGATGCTGATGTTGCAGAGCAAGTGGAAATTCAAACTAAATATGAAGGCTATATTGAAAAGTCTTTACAACAGGTTGAAAAATTAAAGAAAATGGAAAATAAGAAAATCCCAGAAAATATTGATTATGATGATATCAATGGATTAGCGTCTGAAGCTCGTCAAAAATTAAAAGAAGTAAGACCGTTATCTATGGCACAAGCATCTCGTATATCAGGTGTAAATCCAGCCGACATCTCAATTTTACTAGTATATCTTGAGCAAGGAAGAATAGCTCGAGTATCTAATCAATAATGGAAAGGTTTTGAGTATGGATATAGCATTATTTCAATCAAGTTTAAAGGAGAAAGGGATAGATCTTTCTCCTCAACAAATGGAGCAATTTGATTTATATTATGAATTGCTAGTAGAATGGAACGAGAAGATGAACTTAACGTCTATTACTGATAAAAAGGACGTTTATTTAAAGCATTTTTATGATTCAATATCTGCAGCATTCTATTTTGATTTTTCAAAACCGCTTTCATTATGTGATGTAGGAGCAGGCGCTGGATTTCCAAGTATACCAATCAACATTTGCTTTCCACATTTGCATGTATCAATTGTTGATTCATTACAAAAAAGAATTACATTTTTAACTGAGCTTACAAATCGATTAGGCTTAAAGCATGTAACATTACATCATGATCGAGCTGAAACATTTGGACAAAATCCTGAATTCCGTGAGTCCTATGATATTGTGACAGCAAGAGCGGTAGCTAGGTTATCAGTTTTAAGTGAGCTTTGTATTCCATTAGTAAAAAAAGATGGGTATTTCATCGCTATGAAGGGGGCAGCTGCTCAGGATGAGTTAGAAGCTGGGAAAAAAGCCCTTCAAGTTTTAGGTGGGAAGGTTCAACACACCCATTCATTTGAATTACCAATGGAAAATAGCGAAAGAACAATATTTATAATAGAAAAACAAAAAAGTACACCCAAAAAATATCCTAGAAAACCTGGAACGCCTAATAAGCTTCCGATAGAGTAAATGTTTCACATGAAACATTTACTCTAACTTTCGAACATATGCAGGAAAAATCGCTAGAAAAAGAGAATATTAAAAATGGTAGTTTTTAAAGGTGGTGTAGGCTCATGAAGCATCCATTTTCTCGCTTTTTTGGTTTAGGAGAAAAAGAACAAGCAGCACATACAGAACAGATAGAACAAACAGAATCAATCATTATTAATGATGTTGAACAAGAACCTATAGTAGAAGATAACCGAGAAGAAGTTAAACAAATTGTTGTAAAAGATATTGTGCCAAACCGATTTCAGCCACGTACTGTATTTTCTAACGAAAAAATTGAAGAGTTAGCCTTAACGATTCGTACTCATGGTATTATCCAGCCTATTGTTGTTCGTGAAGTAGATGGAAGATTTGAATTAATTGCCGGTGAAAGACGCTGGCGTGCTGTTCAAACATTAGGATGGGACGTAATACCTGCAATTGTAAAGGATTTCAATGATACAGAAACAGCAAGTGTAGCTTTAATTGAGAATCTACAAAGAGAAGAATTATCTTCTATAGAAGAAGCTGTCGCTTATGCGAAGCTCCTTGAATTACATGATCTTACTCAAGAAGCATTGGCACAGAGACTAGGTAAAGGTCAATCAACAATTGCCAATAAACTAAGATTGCTAAAACTTCCACAAGAAGTACAGGATGCTTTATTACAAAAATCAATAACAGAACGTCATGCACGTGCTCTTATTCCTTTGAAAGATCCTGATATGCAAAAGAAACTATTAGAAGAGATTACTGAAAAGCAACTTAATGTTAAACAAACAGAAGATAGGGTAGTCAAGCTGCTTGAGAAGAATAATGTTAAACCTAAACCAAAACGTAAAGCATTTAGTAGAGATACTAGAATTGCAATGAATACAATTCGTCAATCTTTATCAATGGTAGAGGATAGCGGTGTAAAGCTTAATACAGAAGAAGAAGAATTTGAAGAATATATTCAATTCACAATAAAAATACCTAAGTAATTTTTTCATAGTTGCCTTTATACTAAAATATTTCCGATTTTCACAATAAACTTATAGCTAGGTACTGGCAATTGTCAGGCCTTTTTCTTTTTTTATCTTTTTTTACTTTTCCTCAGCATCCTTCTTATTTAGTAACTATAAGCATAGCAAAACTTTGAAATAGTAACCTACTAAAAAGTATATTCTATCCTTCTATAAAATTCCTTTTTGCTATAACGAAAATACTAAATTCAAGGAAATCGTAAAAAATTCAAACCTTTACTAGAATTTCATGATAAAATATAAAAATGATAACAAATGGTATATATAGGTTGATCATTTGAATCAGTGCCTATTAGTAATAGAAGCTAATAGTGAATAGAGAGATAGAATTAACTCCATTTTTCAAGAATAAATGGAGTTTAAACGATATTAAATAATAGATATTATGTATTATGAAAGCAGGTGACATCGTGGGAAAAATTATTGCGATTGCAAACCAAAAAGGTGGAGTTGGTAAAACAACAACCTCTGTAAATTTGGGTGCTTGCTTAGCATACATCGGTAAACGAGTCCTTCTCGTCGATGTTGACCCACAAGGAAATGCTACAAGCGGGATAGGCATCGAGAAAGCAGATGTCGAGCATTGCATATATGATATTTTAGTAGATGATGCAGATGTTAAGGATGTAATTAAGCAAACAGCTGTTGAAAATCTAGATATTATTCCTGCTACGATTCAATTAGCAGGTGCAGAAATTGAATTAGTCCCAACTATTTCCAGGGAAGTTAGATTAAAAAGAGCACTTGAAACTGTAAAAAATGAATATGATTATATGGTAATAGATTGTCCACCATCATTAGGCTTACTTACAATTAATGCATTAACAGCTTCAGATGCAGTTTTAATTCCTGTTCAATGTGAATATTATGCATTAGAAGGATTAAGTCAATTATTAAACACAGTGCGACTTGTTCAAAAACATTTAAATACTGATTTAATGATTGAAGGTGTTTTACTAACAATGCTTGATGCTAGAACCAATTTAGGTATTCAAGTTATTGATGAAGTGAAAAAGTATTTTCAGGATAAGGTATATAAAACAATTATTCCTCGAAATATCCGTTTGAGTGAAGCACCAAGTCATGGACAACCAATTATCATTTATGATCCAAGGTCTAGAGGGGCAGAGGTTTATTTAGATTTGGCAAAGGAAGTGGTTGTAAATGGCTAAAGGATTAGGAAAAGGCATAAATGCTCTATTTTCTAATATGGAAGTAGGACAGGAAGAATCTGTTCAAGAGATAAAGCTAAATGAAATCCGCCCTAACCCTTATCAACCACGGAAAATTTTCGAAGAAGATGCGATTCAAGAACTTAAGGAATCAATTCTACAGCATGGAGTTTTACAGCCTATCATCCTCCGTAAAAGTATTAAGGGCTTTGAAATTGTAGTAGGTGAACGTCGTTATAGAGCTGCTAAAGAGGCAAAATTACCGTCAATACCAGCTGTTATCAGGAATTTAACCGAGCAACAAATGATGGAATTAGCTTTATTAGAAAATCTACAGCGTGAAGATCTATCTCCTATAGAAGAAGCTCAGGCTTATCACACATTGATGGATAAATTGGATTTCACCCAGGAAGCATTGGCTAAACGTTTAGGAAAAAGTCGACCGCATATCGCTAATCACGTTAGACTTTTATCTTTACCAAAGCCTATTCAACAATTAATTGCTGAAGGAAAGCTTTCAATGGGACATGGTCGTACATTACTAGGATTAAAAAATAAGGATAAGCTTCAGCCACTTGTAGAAAAAATTCTTCGTGAACAGCTAAATGTTCGCCAGGTTGAACAGCTTATACAACAAATTAATCAGAATGTTCCACGTGAAACAAAGAAAAATAAACCTGAGAAGGATGTTTTTATTAAGGAACGAGAATCATTTTTACAGGAATATTTCGGAACATCAGTTATTATAAAGAAACAAAAGAAAAAGGGAAAAATTGAAATTGAATTTTTCTCGCAAGATGACTTAGATCGAATATTAGAGCTACTAGATTCACAGAAACAACTCTAACATTCATCTGTTTCAAAAAGTGCTGGCTATTTTATAGTCAGTCTTTTTTATGGAGCTATTAGATTAAAAGTAACTTTTTTCAATTTAGTCTTTGTTAAATTTCATGGTTGATTTCGTTACAGTTATTCGCTTTGACAGGCTATCCGGCAGAGTCACAGCTATTCTATTAACCTACAATTAACGAATGCTAAAAATCAACATGTAATAACGCCTTAAATTAATTAGTCGAATAACGATCATGATAGGGATACCCGCTAATCATGATCGTTTTAAGCTATGTGTAGATCTTTTACAATAAAGTAATAGGTGGTAGATTGAGTTTGGTACTATTAGGAAGTATAGTGAATGCATTAGGAATTATAGTAGGAACATTTTTAGGTTTATTACTTAGACGTATTCCTGAACAGATGAAACAAACAGTATTGATTGCTATTGGTCTTTCAGTAGTAGTATTAGGTATTGATATGGCATTAAAAAGTGCAAACTTTTTTTACGTGATTGTAAGTTTGGTTGTTGGAACAGTTATAGGTGAATGGATTCGTATTGAAGATAAACTTCATCAAATGGGAAGTATGTTAGAAAGAAAATTAGGGAAATCTCAAAATAGTGATATTGCTCAAGGCTTTGTGACAGCTACTCTAATATTTGTAGTCGGTGCCATGGCGATAGTAGGTGCACTTGATAGTGGCTTAAGGTTAGATCACTCCGTTTTACTAACTAAATCGATGATAGATGGTTTTACAAGTATGGTATTAGCTAGCACACTAGGAGTAGGAGTTCTGTTTTCAGCGATTCCTGTTTTCTTATATCAAGGAAGTATTGCTCTATTTGCAAACGTGATCCATGCTTTTCTTCCAGCGGCTTTATTAGAATTACTAATTGCTGAACTTACTGCTACTGGAGGAGTATTAATTTTTGCTATTGGTATTAATATTCTAGGAATAAAACAGATTCGTGTTGCTAATCTTCTACCAAGTATCATTATTATCACTGCCATTGTGGTAGTTCAATATTTTAATTAAACTTGATGGTGATTTTTAATAATAGAGATGTCACATAGACTTATTAAAACACTGTATATGTTATGATATGCAGTGTTTTTTTTGTTCACTTTAATGTGTGAATGGCAGGCTAATCCTTCCTGAAAACAGTTGATCTCTATTAATAATATTTGCTTTATGATGCCTGCTTTAAAGTTTATTAAGCCAGGCTAATTAATAATAGAATCTTGATTATCCAGCCATTTACTTCTGACAGATAATCGTTTTTCAGTGTATGCTTTTTCTGCTTCTATAATTCCTTGTGAAATGATTTCTGACATACTCATTACAAGATGAAGTCGTGTATTTTGTAAAACTAAAAATTCCATATAGCCACTTATATTAACTATTCCAGTAATATGCATATCCCCAACTGCAGGTAGATCTTTATTTACACCTGCTCCTGGCTTTATTGAGCCTTTATCCACCTGAATATATCCAACACTTTTCAAACGTCCGAGACAAGCATCTATAGCGATTATAAAGGGATTGTTATGTTTTTCTTGAATTAGTTCTAATGTTTCTTCTAAATTAACTGCATGAACAGGATCCTTCAATGTTCCATAAACATGGAAATATGCGATTTCTTTCTTTATTGATGAACCTATAAGAGGACCTAAGCAATCACCTGTTGAACGATCTGTACCAATACATATAATGACAATTGGCTTGTAATATAATCGTGGCAAATTTTTCAAAAGAGATTCTGATAATAGTTGACTAGCCTCATCGCTTTCATAATAGATGCGATCTGGTTGATTATCAGATTGAAAAAGTCTTGATTTTAGATTCATAGAATTCACTCCTACGTCATAGTAGTAACAGTATACGGAAGAATGATCATTTCTATACATGTTGATTACAAATAGGACAGCCTCAAGAGGTGGGAAGAAGATGAAATCAGGAATTAAGTGGATGTTTCTTATATTAGGAACAATTATTGGAGCAGGATATGCATCAGGGAGAGAATTATGGCAATTTTTTGGTTTTGAAAGCGGACTGGCTATTGTGATCTTTACAGTTATTTTCATAGTAGCAGTCTATGTTGTTATGAAAATAAGCTATGAAGAAAAAACAACTCACTTTTTCCCAGTATTAGAGAGATTAATAGGGAAAAAGCTATCACATGTTTATGATGTTTTGATTGTTTTGTATTTATTTACAACAACAATAGTGATGATAGCAGGTGGTGGCGCAACACTTGAATCCTTTTCAATTCCTTATTGGGGTGGCATCGCACTTTTCTCGGTGTTACTTGTTTTACTCTTTTTAGGAAATTCAAGTGGAATAATAAGATTGAATTCAATTATCATTCCATTGCTTGTAATAGGACTATTTTACGCATTGATGTCATTTAATATATCCCATCATTATTCATGGGTATTAGATTTAAATGAACAGTATAATTGGCCAGCTGCATTCACCTTTGCGTCTTTGAATATATTACCGCTTATCGCTGTTTTAGCAGCTATTGGCAAAGAAATAAAAGACCTTAAGGAAGCAAAAGTAGCGAGTATAGGAAGTGGAATCATATTAGGAACCATTTCATTTGTTTATAATGAAACGCTGATTCAGATGGCAGACTATGTAGCAGAATATGAAATCCCTTTATTTGCAGTGCTAAAGGATTCACCATTTGCTTTCTTTCTTTTTATGTCAGTCATGCTATGGCTGGCCATCTATACGACTGCTGTATCTGGAATTTTTGGACTTGCCTCGCGTTTTAAAGAAATCATAAAAATTCCATATCCGTTAATTGCACTTTTGTTAGTAGCACTTATGATCCCATTTACAAAGTTTGGATTTGCCAATCTTGTTAGTATAGTTTATCCAGTGTATGGGTTAATAAATCTTTATTTACTCGCATCAATTCTTTTATATCCGTTACTTAATCGCTATAAAACATAAGGTATGAAATAGAAAAAAATAAGGGTCTTCATTCAACATAATCTAATAGATAATGAGCATTGTCACTATTTATTAGATTTAAGGATGAATGGCCCTTGCTGTTATTTATGCATAATTTATGGTGTTATCTGTTAAAATTTTAAAGATAGCTACCTTATGAAACACGTATGGCCGATATAATCACTGCAATATTCATTGTTATATTGCAGCTATTTAAAGGTAACTTTGATTTTCAGTCAATTTAGAAGCAAATTGATCAGTAAATGAAGTATAATATTGGCTATGAAACTAGTTGGTTTTAAAATATAGTTAATTAGAAGAAGGTGAATACAGTGGATATAATCAGTAAAATGTGGAATGAGTTTTATGAATACATTACTGATGTTCAGCTATGGATTTCGATAGGACAAGGTCTTTTAAAGATTATCTTGATCCTTATTGTAGCGAATATGTTTATTAGACTTGGAAGGCTTGCCATTAGTAAGGTATTTTTATTCCGCGGGAAATCTCCTCTCCGTATTTCAGAAAGACGTGAAAACACACTTTCGAAATTATTGGAAAATATTTTAACCTATGTTATTTATTTTATCATGATTATTATGGTCTTAGAGACATTAACGATTAATGTTGGTGCTTTACTTGCCGGTGCTGGAATTATAGGTCTAGCTGTTGGGTTTGGTGCCCAGAATTTAGTTAAAGATATAATTACTGGATTTTTCATTATATTTGAGGATCAATTTTCAGTAGGAGACTTTATAAGAGTATCGACTTTTGAAGGAACTGTTGAAGAAATTGGCTTGCGTACTACGAAAATTAAAAGCTGGACAGGTGAATTGCATATCTTACCGAATGGTAGTATTACTGAGGTAACAAATTATTCGATTCATAATAGTATTGCGGTTGTTGATATAAGTATTTCTTATGAAAGTGATATTCCAGAAGCGGAACGTGTGATTCAGGAACTGTTATCTGAAATTCCAGATAAATATGAAGATATCGTCACACCCCCAGAATTATTGGGTGTACAAACATTAGGTGCTTCAGAGGTTGTTTTACGAGTTATTTGTGAAGTTGAGCCTATGAAACACTTCCATATATCACGAATGCTTCGTAAAGATATAAAAATTTGCTTAGATGAAATGGGTATAGAAATTCCATATCCAAGAATTGTGATGTACAACCGAAAAGAAGAGGTTAGTTAGTAAGGAGGCTATGTTAATGGAAAAGGAATTTGGTTTACATGATATTGTAGAAATGAAAAAACAGCATCCTTGTGGAACAAATAGATGGAAGATTATTCGTATGGGAATGGATGTTAGAATAAAATGTCTTGGCTGTGAACATAGTGTATTAATTCCTAGAAAAGAATTTGCAAGGAAAATGAAAAAAATGCTCGTCAAACATGAGGAATCGGTGGAATAAACAATGGGGGCAGAACAAATGAAACAAGTTGTAAAATCTTCATGCCCTTTAAACTGTTGGGATAGCTGTGGGTTTGAAGTAACAGTTGAAAATGGAAAAGTAAGTAGTGTTGAGGGAGATAAAGATCATCCAATCACTCAAGGTAAGATATGTGGAAGAGGTAGAATGCTTGAAACTAAGACAAATAGTCAGGAGCGTTTAACAGTTCCATTAAAAAAGGTGAATGGACAATTTATAGAAATCACCTGGAAACAAGCACTTGATGAGATTTCTGAAAAAATGACTAACATCAAACAAAAATTTGATACAACGGCTGTGCTTCATAGTCATGATTATGCTAATAACGGACTTTTGAAAAATCTAGATAAACGCTTCTTTAATTGCTATGGCGGTGTAACTAGTTTAGTAGGAAGTATCTGTTGGGGATCTGGAATTGAAGCGCAAACCTGGGATTTTGGCAGCTCTGATAGTCATGGACCAGATGATATTTATAATAGTAAGCATATTGTGATATGGGGAAGAAATGTTGCGAGAACGAATATGCATTTATTCAACCATCTACAACAAGCAAAGAAAAATGGCAGTACGATAACAGTTATTGATCCTATTTTTAATGCAACTGCGAAAATTGCAGATCAATATATTTCTATAAAGCCAGGTATGGATGGTTTAGCAGCGATTGGAATTATGAAATATTTGATTGAGCAAAATAAGCATGATAAAGCATTTATTGAGGACTATACAGAAGGATATTCAGATTTAGTAGATTTATTGAATCGTTTTACATTGGAAGAAGTACTTGAAAAAACTGAACTATCACTTCAAGATCTAAAATATCTAGCGTCTATTTATCATGATGGTCCAACCTCTACATTCCTCGGACTAGGTATGCAAAGATATGCTAATGGTGGGAATACAATAAGACTCATCGATGCACTAGTTGCAATTAGTGGAAATATTGGTATAGCAGGCGGTGGAGCCAATTTTGGGAACATCCAAGTTGGAAAAAGCTTTAATATGGATGCACTAACTTTGCCAAAAAAAGCAACATCATCAAGACAATTTACAATGATGAAACAAGCTGATGGGATACTAGAAGCTATAAATCCCGAAATTAAAATGATTATCGTTACTTGTGGAAATCCACTTGTACAGGTACCTGATTCTAATAAAGTGAGAAATGCCTTTGAATCTGTTGAAACACTTGTTGTGATCGATCATTTTTTAACTGATACAGCAGAAATGGCAGATTATGTGTTACCAACAACAACAGTATTTGAAGAAGAAGATATATACTATGCTTCAATGTATCATCACTATGTAAATTACGGAAGCAAGCTGGTGGAACCACCAGGTGAAGCCAAGTCTGATCTATGGATTTGGACAGAGCTTGCAAAAAGATTAGGCTTTGAAAATGAGTTTACCTATTCTATAGATGAATTCTTGAATATGGCGATATCTCATCTTAGTGATGATATAACGTTAGAGAAATTAAAGAAGCAAAATAGATTACCATTACCGGTTAAGAATGTACCATGGAATACTAAAGAATTTACTACTCTAAGTGGGAAGTTTGAATTCACATCAACACTAGCGAAAGAAAAAGGATTTAATGGGAAACCAGAATACTACCTTCCTAAAGAATCAAGCATTTCCAATCCAAAGTTAGCTGAAAAATATCCTTATCAGCTTTTATCCATTCACCCCTTACGTTCAAATCACTCACAGCATTATCCTCTAATAGCTGCATTGCAAACTGTGAAGATAGAAGTTTCCGAGGATATTGCTAAAGATTTGGAATTACTTGAAGGGGATAAGGCCATAATTTTTAATGATAGAGGTAGGTTATCTGGAATCATTAAGATCTTAAAGAAGGCTCATCCTAAAACAATAAATGTGGATGAAGGACAATGGCATAAATTCGGTGGATCAGTTAATTTACTGACTCCTGATGATAACTCAGATAATGGACAAGGCAGTATTTTATATGATTGCTTGGTAAATATAGAGAAAAGTTAATACAGAGGATTCATTGGAAGGAGCTTATATAGGCTCTTTTTTCTTTTGTAATCATATTACTCTGTATGAGAAGAGGCTCACGGGCCTAAGGTAATTCTTTTTTGAACAAGGTGGAGAGTAAGGTTGTTCAATATTTTGCAAAGTGAATACCTGTACTAGAAATCAACAACAAAATATCAGAGACCATTACTTTATAAGTGCACTTTTTTAAAAAATTAATCGCAAACCTCAATGTTCTTCAATTATAGGTGATCATTAAATATCGTTGATCTGCTTGTTTTTTATGTGTTTACTATCTATAATTGTTGAAGGTTGAATAGAAATCGGACAAACTATTTGTTTTAGATAGAGGAGTGGGAAAATGGCATTAACTGCTGGGATTGTAGGTCTTCCTAACGTTGGAAAATCAACATTATTTAACGCAATTACACAAGCTGGTGCAGAGTCAGCAAACTATCCATTTTGTACAATCGATCCTAACGTTGGGATTGTAGAAGTACCAGATGAAAGATTACAAAAATTAACGGAACTTGTTAAACCTAAAAAAACAATACCAACTGCATTTGAATTCACAGATATCGCTGGAATTGTAAAAGGTGCTAGTAAGGGTGAGGGATTAGGAAATAAGTTTCTATCACATATCCGTCAGGTTGATGCAATTTGTCATGTTGTTCGTTGTTTTGCTGATGATAATATTACACATGTATCTGGTAAAGTTGATCCAATCTCAGATATAGAAACAATTAATTTAGAGTTAATATTAGCTGATTTAGAAACAGTTGATAAACGTATTGATCGTGTTGCTAAGCTTGCAAAGCAAAAGGAAAAGACAGCTGTTTATGAGCATGATATTTTAGTTAGCTTGAAAGAAGCTTTTGAAAATGAAAAGCCAGCTCGTTCAGTAGAACTAAATGAAGAACAACAAAAATATGTTAAACAGCTTCATTTACTTACAAGTAAACCTGTTTTATATGCAGCAAATGTAAGTGAAGATGAAGTTGCAGATGCATCAGACAATGAATATGTGCAAAAGGTTCGCGAGTTTGCTGCTGGAGAAAATGCAGAGGTTATTGTTGTTTGTGCGAAAATCGAATCTGAAATCGCTGAGCTTGACGGTGAAGAAAAGGCAATGTTCTTAGAAGAGCTTGGTATTGAAGAATCAGGGCTAGATCAATTAATTAAAGCTTCTTACCATTTGTTAGGCTTAGCTACTTACTTCACTGCAGGTGAACAAGAAGTTCGTGCTTGGACATTTACAAAAGGAATGAAAGCACCTCAATGTGCGGGTATTATTCATACAGACTTTGAAAGAGGATTTATCAGAGCAGAAACTGTATCTTACGATGACCTGTTAACAGCCAAAACAATGGGAGCTGCTCGTGAAGCTGGTAAAGTTCGTCTTGAAGGAAAAGAGTACATTGTTAAAGATGGCGATGTTATTCATTTCAGATTTAACGTATAATTTCTTTTCTTGAAGATTTTTGTTTTGTAAAGATAATCTTCACCTGAATTTACTGGAAAGCAAGTGTCTGGAGTGAAATGGAGATTGTCTTATACTTGTCGGACCTAACAAGCCACTTGCGCTTTTCATATTCATTTGTTATAATTCTATATTGTGAGTAAATTATTTTAATAATTGCTCCTTGCCCGAGTGAGGGCCGTTTAGACCAAAAGGAGGTGTAAGATGATGAGAAAGTACGAAATTATGTACATCATCCGTCCAAATATCGAAGATGAAGCTAAAAAAGCTTTAGTTGAGCGTTTCAATAACGTTTTAGCTGATAATGGTGCGGAAGTTGCAGAATCAAAAGAGTGGGGCAAACGTCGCCTAGCTTACGAAATCAATGATTTACGTGATGGCTACTACATGCTTCTTCAAGTTAACGCTGAAGCTGCTGCTGTTCAAGAATTCGATCGTTTAGCGAAAATTAGCGAAGATATCATTCGCCATATCGTTATTAAAAAAGAAGATAAATAATATAAAGTTAGATAAGATATTCAAAAAAGGATGATTTTGATGTTGAATCGAGTAGTTTTAGTCGGAAGACTTACAAAAGATCCAGAGCTGCGTTACACACCAAGCGGAGTAGCTGTTGCTACATTTACTTTAGCAGTAAACCGAACGTTTACTAATAACCAAGGTGAAAGAGAAGCTGACTTTCTTAACTGTGTGATTTGGCGTAAACAAGCTGAAAATGTTGCAAACTTCCTTAAAAAAGGTAGTTTAGCAGGTGTTGATGGTCGTTTACAATCACGTAGTTATGAAGATCAAACTGGGAAACGCGTATTTGTTACAGAAGTTGTTGCAGAAAGTGTTCAGTTCCTTGAGCCGAAGTCTGCAGGTGGCGGTGGTAGCAACAATAACTACAACAACAATAATAACAATTCTGGTGGGTATCCAGGTAACACTGGTAATCAAAATCCTTTCGGTTCAGATCAAAATCAAAATCAACAGCGTAATCAGGGTCGTACAAGCTTTGATGATGATCCGTTTGCTAATGATGGAAAACCTATTGATATATCTGATGATGACTTACCGTTTTAATACAATATATGAACGTAACCTCAAATAAGAAGGGAGGAAATTAAAAATGGCAGGTGGACGCAAAGGTGGTCGTGCGAAACGTCGTAAGGTGTGTTTCTTCACATCAAACGGTATCACACACATCGATTATAAAGATGTTGACTTACTTAAAAAATTCGTATCTGAGCGTGGTAAAATCTTACCTCGTCGTGTAACAGGTACTAGCGCAAAATATCAACGTAAATTGACTGTAGCTATTAAAAGAGCTCGTCAAATGGCATTATTACCATACGTTGCTGGTGAATAATTAATGAAAAGCACAGAGGGGAACTTCCTATCTGTGCTTTTTTCAATTAAGCTCTACTCTAAAAAGCTTTGCTTATTACCTGTTAGAAACAGTGGGTTATTGTATAAAAGGATGATTTTTAGAACATAAAAAGCCGCTAGAGACGTAAATTGAAGTTATTTTACATATTTCAAATAAAAAATGGCTTGTATGAAATACTACAAATACATTGTTGTAAAGTATCGAATGAGCTTACTTTTATATAATGCAGAAAAATGCAAAATTCATAGTCTATAAAAAGTGAAATTATAAGAGGTGTCAGTGTGCGGAGACTTCATGTTATTACAGAAGGAGCTATATTATTAGCTATTTTCTTAGTGTTAATGCTTTTTACTAACTATGCCCCAATTATAGGGGGAATCTTACTCTTTGTTCTTCCTTTGCCATTTCTACTTTTTTCCATAAGACATAAAGTAACGGATACGTTAATGCTCTTTTTTGCAGGGTGTATTCTTTCCTTGCTTATTGGCTCCATTACTAATATTTTACTTGTTCTACAATTTGGTTTAAGTGGGATTATTATGGGGGTATTTTACAAAAAGCAGCAGCCTGTTGGAGCATTGATTGGTCGGAGCATAGCTTATATCATCAATTTACTGCTAGGTTATATTGGAGCAATTCTTTTTTTTAAGATTGATTTTATAGATGATACTGTTGCTATGGTGAAGCAATCAATGGCTCAATCAAAAGCTATTTTTTCAAACTTTAGTACTGATGAAGAAATAACAAAACAGTATAAACAGCTTGAAGAGGGAATTGAATTAATTCCTACACTTTCACCAACAATCTTCGTAGGAACAGCTATACTTTTTGCCGTTGTCACTCATATTATTGCAGTTCCTATATTGAGAAGACTTAGAGTAAGTGTTCCAGCTTTAAAACCAATTAGAGAGTGGAGATTGCCGCAAAGTATTGTTTGGTATTATTTAATTGTTTCAATCCTACTCATATTTAACCCTGATAAAGATACGTTTTATTTTATGGCTGTTTTAAATATATATATAATTTTACAAGCAGTTATTTTGATACAAGGATATTCGTTCATCTATTATTATTGTTATGTTAAGGGAATTTCAAAGGCAGTACCCATTATTATCGTTATTGTGTCATTACTAATGCCATTACTTCTTTATCTTATAAGAATCTTAGGTATAATTGATATAAGCTTTCCTCTACGTAGTAAAATAGCAAAAAGGTAAGATGTAATCACTGTTGCGAGGAGTTGATAAATACGAATGCCAAGCTTTTATGAAAAACCATTAATCCGTTATCCTATTTATGCTTTAATTTGTGTAACAGTGATAGCTGTACTTCTACTGTATCTATTTAACTGGATACTAGGATTAGTTCTCTCTATGTTCCTTTTGGCAGCGTTGTATCTTATTAGTAAAGCGGTTGTTGATTTTAAGCAAGAAATGCAAGGCTATATAACAACTCTTTCTTATCGTCTTAAAAAAGTCGGTGAGGAAGCACTAATGGAGATGCCAATCGGAATTCTTTTATACAATGATCAATTCCAAGTAGAGTGGTCTAATCCCTTTATGACATCTTGTTTTGATGAAGATTCATTAGTGGGAAGATCTCTTTATGATGTGGCAGATTCCCTTGTACCCTTAATCAAACAAGAGGTAGAATCAGAAACTATTGCTTTGTTTGATCGAGAATTTAAAGTGATCATTAAAAGAGATGAACGTTTATTATACTTTTTTGATGTGACCGAACAAATTGAAATTGAAAAGCAATATGAAGATGAACGCACCGTACTTGCATTCATATTTTTAGACAATTATGATGAAGTTACACAAGGTTTGGATGATCAAACAAGAAGTGCCATTAATAGTGAGGTTACCTCTATATTAAATAAGTGGGCAAAGGATTATGGTGTATTTTTAAAACGAATTTCATCTGAACGCTTTCTAGGCGTCCTAAACGAAGATATTCTAACAAAGCTTGAAAAAACAAAGTTTTCTATTCTGGACGAAGTTCGGGAAAAGACAACCATGCAAAATGTTTCTTTAACTTTGAGTATTGGAATCGGAACAGGTATATCTACTTTACAGGACTTGGGCGGAATGGCTCAATCTGGATTAGATTTAGCATTAGGACGTGGCGGCGATCAGGTTGCTATTAAACAAACAAATGGGAAAGTGAAATTTTTTGGTGGGAAAACAAATCCTGTTGAAAAACGCACTAGAGTTCGTGCGCGCGTTATTTCACATGCCTTAAAAGAAATTGTACTTGAAAGTGACAAAGTGATGATCATGGGTCATAGATTTCCTGACATGGATGCTATAGGCTCTGCAATAGGAATTCTGAAGGTTGCACAGGTAAATGAGAAAGAAGGATTTATCGTTTTAGATCCTGAAACACTAGATTCTGGTGTTGAACAGCTGCTTATTGAGCTCAAAAAACATCCTGAGCTATGGTCAAGGTTTATTACCCCTGAACAAGCTCTTGAAATTATGACAGATGAAACGCTTCTAATTGTTGTTGATACTCATAAACCTTCTTTAGTGATTGATGAAAGATTACTTATTAGAAGTGAAAATGTAATCGTCATTGACCATCACAGACGTGGTGAAGAATTCATAAAAGATCCGATACTTGTTTATATGGAGCCATATGCTTCATCTACGGCTGAACTTGTCACAGAGCTATTAGAATATCAACCAAAAAAGCTGAAAATGAATATGATTGAAGCAACCTCATTACTAGCAGGAATTATAGTTGATACAAAGAGCTTTACACTTCGAACAGGCTCACGTACATTTGATGCAGCATCTTATTTAAGAGCAAAGGGTGCTGATACAGTACTAGTTCAAAAATTCCTGAAGGAAGATATTAACCATTACGTAAAACGAGCTAAGCTCATTCAACATGCATCACTTTACAAAGAAGGCATTGCCATTGCTATCGCTCAGGATGAGGAGCATCATGATCAAGTCATTATTGCTCAAGCAGCAGATACATTACTAACAATGAATGGTGTAGAAGCTTCATTTGTCATAGCTAAGCGTGATGAAGAATGTGTAAGTGTAAGTGCCAGGTCATTAGGTGATGTTAATGTCCAGATTATTATGGAGGCTCTTGGTGGAGGCGGGCATTTAACAAATGCAGCAACCCAGCTACCAAACCAAACACTTGTAGAAGCAGCAGAAAAATTAAAATTAGTGTTAGAGGATTATCTTGAAGGAGGAACCAAATCATGAAAGTTATCTTTTTAAAGGACGTTAAAGGAAAAGGAAAAAAAGGGGAAATTAAAAATGTTGCAGATGGTTATGCACATAACTTCCTAATCAAGCAAGGCTTAGCAGTAGAAGCAACAGGAGCAAATGTAAGCTCTTTAAATGCTCAAAAAAAGAAGCAAGAACAAGAACTAGTTGAAGAGCTTGAGCAAATGCAACAGCTTAAACAAGATGTAGAAAAGCTAACAGTTGAAATTCAAGCTAAATCAGGTGAAGGTGGTCGTTTATTTGGTTCAGTAACAAGTAAACAGATTGCTGACGAGTTAAAAAAGACACATAATATCAAGCTAGATAAACGTAAACTTGACCTACCAGATGGAATACGATCTCTAGGTTTTACTAATGTTCCTGCAAAGCTTCATCCAGAAGTAACAGCAACAATTAAGGTGCATGTAAAAGAATAGTTAAATGTTGGAGGATCATGTGGTTTGGTGGAAAGAGTGAAATTTATCTTGAAGCTTTGCCACTTTTTTTTTATGCTTAGTACTTAAGATATTTATAAATGATGATATATTTAATGTAATAGATAACTAGTAACTATTAATATAAAGGACGGTGGTCATCATAAACGAGCTACTTGGTGATCGTATTCCACCACAAAATATCGAAGCAGAACAAGCTGTATTAGGTGCTATATTCCTACAACCAGCTTCTCTTACACTAGCATCAGAGCTATTAATTCCAGAAGATTTTTACCGAGCAGCACATCAAAAGATATATAATGCGATGCTTGATTTATCTGATAAAGGTGAACCTGTTGATTTAGTAACAGTGACATCAGAGCTTGCAGATGTAAACCTACTAGAAGAAGTAGGTGGCGTATCATATTTAAGTGACTTGGCTAACTCAGTTCCTACTGCAGCCAATATTGAATACTATGGCAAGATTGTTGAAGAAAAATCAATTCTACGTCGTTTAATTCGAACAGCAACGACCATTGCACAAGATGGATATAGTCGTGAAGATGAAGTTGAGGTTTTATTAAACGAAGCAGAAAAAACAATAATGGAAGTTGCTCAACGAAAAAATGCTGGTGCCTTCCAAAATATTAAAGATGTTCTTGTTCAAACCTACGATAATATTGAAATGCTTCATGACAATAAAGGTGATGTTACTGGTATACCAACTGGGTTTACAGAGCTTGATAGAATGACAGCAGGCTTTCAACGTAACGATCTTATTATCGTTGCTGCCCGACCTTCAGTTGGTAAAACAGCATTTGCCTTAAATATTGCCCAAAACGTTGCAACAAAGACAGAAGAAAATGTTGCAATTTTCAGTCTTGAGATGGGTGCAGATCAGCTTGTAATGAGGATGTTATGTGCTGAAGGTAACATTGATGCACAAAGATTAAGAACCGGATCATTAACACCTGAAGACTGGGGAAAGCTTACGATGGCAATGGGAAGTCTTTCAGACTCTGGAATTTATATTGATGATACACCAGGTATAAGAGTGAGTGAAATCCGTGCAAAGTGTCGTCGTTTAAAGCAAGAAACAGGATTAGGTATGATCTTAATTGATTATCTTCAATTAATTCAAGGCTCAGGTCGCTCTGATAACCGTCAGCAAGAGGTATCTGAGATCTCTCGTACACTAAAAGAGCTTGCACGTGAGCTTAAGGTGCCTGTAATAGCTCTATCACAGCTATCGCGTGGTGTTGAGCAACGACAAGACAAACGACCAATGATGTCTGATATTCGTGAATCTGGATCGATTGAGCAGGATGCTGATATTGTTGCCTTCTTATATCGTGATGATTACTATGATAAAGAATCAGAGAATAAGAATATCATTGAGATTATCATCGCTAAACAACGTAATGGTCCTGTTGGAACCGTAGCACTTGCTTTTGTTAAAGAATATAATAAATTCGTAAATCTGGAGCGGCGTTTTGATGATGCAGGTGTTCCAGCTGGAGCTTAGAGGAAAGATCGCGATGGCGGTCTTTTTTTATTTGCATGTTAATTTGAACTGGCTAGTTTAGAAGTGAAAAGCTGCATCATACTATAAGGTGATACACATACTAGATAAATATCAATACCAAAGCGAATGCTATTTAATAAGCAGAAAATGTAGTTATAGTAGTATAACTATGAGCTACATGAATAAAACTAGTTAAATATACGAACGAATATAAGTAACCTTTTTAATAATGTTCGTATTTCAATTGACTTTCCTATTTTTCACTGTTAAAATAAACATGTTTGAATAGTGCGAAATCACGGAGGTGCACGGAATGTCTTCAGTAGTAGTAGTTGGAACACAGTGGGGAGATGAAGGAAAGGGTAAAATCACAGATTTCCTTTCTGAAAATGCAGAGGTAATTGCTCGTTATCAAGGTGGTAATAACGCAGGACATACGATTAAATTTGATGGTGAAACATATAAGCTTCACTTAATTCCATCTGGAATTTTTTATAAAGACAAAATCAGTGTAATTGGAAATGGAATGGTTGTTGATCCTAAAGCGCTTGTGAAGGAGCTTGCTTACTTACACGAACGTGGAGTAACAACTGATAATTTGCGTATTAGTAATCGCGCACATGTTATTCTTCCATATCACTTAAAGTTAGATGAAGTTGAAGAAGAAAGAAAAGGTGCCAACAAAATTGGTACAACGAAAAAAGGAATAGGACCAGCATATATGGATAAAGCAGCACGTGTAGGAATCCGTATATCTGACTTATTAGAGCATGATACATTTGAAGAAAAGCTTACTCGTGCTTTACAAGAAAAGAACCGTTTACTAGAGAAATTCTATGAAGTAGAAGGTTTTACTGTTGAAGAGATATTAGAGGAATACTATGAATATGGACAACAATTTAAGAAATATGTAATTGATACATCTGTTGTGCTAAATAATGCATTAGACGAAGGTCGTCGTGTATTATTTGAAGGTGCTCAAGGCGTTATGTTAGATATTGATCAAGGTACATATCCATTTGTCACATCTTCTAACCCAGTAGCAGGAGGAGTAACAATTGGTTCTGGTGTAGGCCCTACAAAAATCAATCATGTTGTTGGTGTATCAAAAGCATATACAACTCGTGTTGGTGATGGTCCTTTCCCTACAGAGCTTAACAATGAAATTGGTGATCGTATTCGCGAAGTAGGTAGAGAATATGGTACAACGACAGGACGCCCACGTCGTGTAGGCTGGTTTGATAGTGTAGTTGTTCGTCACGCAAGAAGAGTTAGTGGGTTAACTGATCTTTCACTTAACTCAATTGATGTTTTAACTGGTATTAAAACATTGAAAATTTGTGTTGCATACAAATATAAAGGTGAAACAATTAATGAATATCCTGCTAGCTTAAAAGTTCTTGCAGAGTGTGAACCTGTTTATGAAGAGCTTCCAGGCTGGGAAGAGGATATTACGAGTGTTCGCAATTTAAATGAATTACCTGAAAATGCTAGACATTATATCGAGCGTATTTCACAGTTAACTGGCATTCCTTTATCCATTTTCTCTGTGGGTCCAGATCGTTCACAAACAAATGTCATTCGCAGTGTATATAGCTAAATCATTGTTATAAATGAGAAGAGTGAGTTTCATTCTTCTCAATTTTTTTTTGATTATTTCAGTAAATTTCTATTACAATGTAAATCTGTAAAAAGAGAAAATAAAGTAAGAAAATATATTAAAAAAACATTGTCAAATTTAATGTTCCTATGTTATGATAGGAAACGTCCTGTTAAAGAGCATTAATTATTAAGAGCCATTAGCTCAGTTGGTAGAGCATCTGACTTTTAATCAGAGGGTCGAAGGTTCGAATCCTTCATGGCTCACCATTTTTTACTAGAATGTTATAATGGCCCATTGGTCAAGCGGTTAAGACACCGCCCTTTCACGGCGGTAACACGGGTTCGAATCCCGTATGGGTCATCATATGTTTTTGTTTGGAATATATGAAAATAGTTATCTTGGGTTGAAATATAAGGTGTTCATTTTTACTTTCAAGATCAAAGTGCAAGGATGTTTATTTTCACTTCGTGAAAAAAACTACTTGGTCCGGTAGTTCAGTTGGTTAGAATGCCTGCCTGTCACGCAGGAGGTCGCGGGTTCGAGTCCCGTCCGGACCGCCAT
>NZ_JAFBDU010000016.1 GCF_016908395.1 Metabacillus crassostreae | reverse complement strand
TCGACTTGCATGTATTAGGCACGCCGCCAGCGTTCGTCCTGAGCCAGGATCAAACTCTCCAATAAAGTAGTGTTTGACTTGCTCATAGTTGTTTCGTATTTGTACTATATAGTACGTTTTTGTTAATCGAAATTAACGTTGGCACGCTTGGTTTTGTTTAGTTTTCAAAGATCATAATTGGAGCGGGTGAAGGGAATCGAACCCTCATCATCAGCTTGGAAGGCTGAGGTTTTACCACTAAACTACACCCGCAAAAAGTGTCTCGACTGGTCGGGAAGACAGGATTCGAACCTGCGACCCCTTGGTCCCAAACCAAGTGCTCTACCAAGCTGAGCTACTTCCCGTCAATGGCGCGCCCGAGAGGAGTCGAACCCCTAACCTTTTGATCCGTAGTCAAACGCTCTATCCAATTGAGCTACGGGCGCAAATATTATTTTAACGTTGTTCAAAGGAGCAACTTTTATATCATAACATCTTGTTATTGCTAAGTCAACAATTTCTTGAAAATGTTTTATTGGTGCGGCCGAGAGGATTTGAACCTCCACGGGGTCGCCCCCACTAGGCCCTCAACCTAGCGCGTCTGCCATTCCGCCACGACCGCGAAACATATGAAAGTTATTTACTTTCGTAAAAACTTTGATGCGGGTGAAGGGACTTGAACCCCCACGTCACAAGGACACTAGATCCTAAGTCTAGCGCGTCTGCCAATTCCGCCACACCCGCATGGTGTGTAAATGGTGAGCCATGAAGGATTCGAACCTTCGACCCTCTGATTAAAAGTCAGATGCTCTACCAACTGAGCTAATGGCTCATTTTATATAGTAAATAAAATGATATAATCAAATAAAAATGGCTGGGCTAGCTGGATTCGAACCAACGCATGTCGCAGTCAAAGTGCGATGCCTTACCGCTTGGCTATAGCCCAATAAACTATTTACTTACCAAAAGTGACAAGAGTTAAATTTTATCATGATTAAACATTAAACACAAGTGATAACTAATTATTAAAATAAATTAATGGCGGTCCGGACGGGACTCGAACCCGCGACCTCCTGCGTGACAGGCAGGCATTCTAACCAACTGAACTACCGGACCAAGTAGTTTTTTTCACGTAGTGAAAATAAACATCCTTGCACTTACTCTTGAAAAGTCAGCAAAAATTAAAAATCCTCACATTAGATCTGAATTTTAAGATCAAAGCAATAATTTATAATCTCACACTTTCTCATCATATACCAATTCAGAAAGAAATAGGAGGCGAGCTACAAGTGCGCCCACTTCCTACCCTCTAATAATATATGATGACCCGTACGGGATTCGAACCCGTGTTACCGCCGTGAAAGGGCGGTGTCTTAACCGCTTGACCAACGGGCCTAAATTCATATGGCGGAGAAGGAGGGATTTGAACCCTCGCGCCGCTTACACGACCTACACCCTTAGCAGGGGCGCCTCTTCAGCCACTTGAGTACTTCCCCATATGGCTCCGCAGGTAGGACTCGAACCTACGACCGATCGGTTAACAGCCGATAGCTCTACCACTGAGCTACTGCGGAATAATTATTTATCACAGACTTTCTTTATTATATTGATAGAGGCATGTCCTGTCAAGACAAACAATCAATATTTTAAGGAAATTCATTACCATCAGCGACGGCTTTTATAATTTATCATAGCCACTATCTCATAGTCAACCCTTTTCAATAAGATAGATTTTTCCAGCACATTTGCCACAAACCATTCTAGATGTATCGACTCGCCTTTTCCTCTTATACTCTTGACCACATCTTGTACACTTATACGTTAAACTTACAGCTTTAGGTTTAGGTGTTTTTATTAATGGGGTACAGAATCTAGGGGCATCTACTTTCATAAGAAGATCTTTAAAATCTTGATCACCATGCTTATACCCTTTTCCTTCTATATGAAGATGATAATGACATAGCTCATGTTTAATAATTCCAATCATCTCATCAAGACCATGCTCAACATAGTACTTCGGATTAATATCTATATTATGACTTCCTAGCATGTATCTTCCACCAGTTGTTCGTAGCCTGTTATTAAAGGTTGCTTTATGTTTAAAAGGTTTATGAAAAAGACTCGAAGATAAATCTTCTACCAATTTCTGAAGCTTTACATCATCCATGATAATTCCCCCGTTTTAAATTGGAACACAGCACTCGTCCATTGCATACATTATAAACACCTATACACCATTATAATGGTTAAGGAGGTATGAGCAAATGCCATCATGGTTACAAAGTCAAATGCAACGTGCCTTTTTAGAAAAAAATCGTTATCAAATAAAGCTACTTAATCAATGTTGGTTTTTCTATAGAGAAAAAGAAGCAAATTCATAATTATCCTAGTGAGATAATCTGAAGCTATATCAAAACCACTTTTCACTTTATATCCTTAGACAAATATGCGACTCCTCTTTAAAAAGAAAACTTTTTAATAGAAATGAGGAGTCTACATTTTTAACATATAACAGTATTCAATCTACAGTAAGCTAGGTTAATTTTTTAACATCGTAAGAGCAACTCTGCCCTTCTTCGAATCAACTTCATCAACCCAAACTGTAACAACATCTCCAACTGAAACAAGATCCAATGGATGCTTAACAAAGCTATTACTCATTTTTGAAATATGCACTAGCCCATCCTGTTTTACACCTATATCTACAAAAGCACCGAAATCAACTACATTTCTTACAGTACCTTGTAATTCCATACCTTGTTGAAGATCTTCTAATTTAAGAATATCCTTTTTGAGTAATGGCTTTGAAACTTCATCACGCGGGTCTCTCTCAGGTCGAACTAAGGCATCACATATGTCCTTTAACGTCAGCTCACCTATTGAAAGGATTTCAGAAACTTCTTTAAGATTTAGATTTTTCACCTTTTCATTTAATTCTGTTGTTCCCAAATCTTCAGCAGTTGCATCTAACTGTTTGAGTAGCTTCTTCACTTCTGCATATCTTTCCGGGTGAATGCCTGTTCGATCTAGAGGCTGATCACCATCTGATACCCTTAAGAAACCGATACATTGCTCATACGTTTTAGCGCCTAGTCTAGGAATATCTTTAAGTTCCTTTCTATTCGTAAACCTGCCTAGCTCTTCTCTTTTCTTAACTATGTTATTTGCCACTGATTTACTAAGTCCAGCTACATATTGTAATAAAGAAGACGAAGCTGTGTTTACATTTACCCCAACTTGGTTTACAACAGTTTCAACAACAAATGTTAATGAATCATTAAGCTTCTTTTGTGATACATCATGCTGATATTGACCAACTCCTACTGATTTTGGGTCAATTTTTACTAATTCAGCTAAAGGATCCTGTAATCTTCTCGCAATGGAGACAGCACTTCTTTCTTCTACCTGCAAATCCGGGAACTCTTCTCTCGCTAAGTCAGATGCTGAGTAAACACTTGCTCCTGCTTCATTTACGATAAGGTATGAAATTTCTGCTGAAACTTCTTTTAATATATCAGCAATAAATTGTTCTGTTTCTCTAGATGCTGTTCCATTACCAATAGCCACGACCTCTATTTTATAATCCTTCAAAATCGAAACAACCGTTTCTTTTGCTTTTTCTTTTTTGTTTACAGGTGGATGTGGATAAATCACACCAATATGCATCATTTTGCCTGTTTCATCTGCTACTGCTAATTTACAGCCTGTCCGATAAGCTGGATCCACACCTAATACCATTCTCCCTTTTAATGGGGGCTGAAGTAATAAGTTCCTTAAGTTTTCTGAGAAAATATGAATCGCACGGTCTTCTGCTTTTTCAGAAAGCTCTTTTCTTATTTCTCTTTCTATTGATGGCTGAATCAGTCTTTTATAAGCATCATCTATAGCCTCTATTAAAACGTCTCTTACTGTTGTTATATTATTTTTTAACTCTTCTTTTGTTAGATAACTAATAATTTGATCTTGTGGTGGTTTGACGGATATTCTTAAAACATCTTCCTTTTCTCCACGATTCATCGCAAGAACACGATGAGGTACAATCTTCTGAATAGGTTCTTCATAATCATAATACATCTCAAAAACATTCTTTTCGTCTTTTTCCTCATCTTTAGCTACTGAAGAAACTGTCCCTTTTTTGAAGGTAAGATCTCTAATCCATTGACGATATTTTGGCTGATCAGAAATTTGTTCAGCTATGATATCTTTTGCTCCCTGAATTGCTTCTTCAGAAGTGTTCACTTCTTTTTCTTCATTAATAAATTCTTGAGCCTTTTGTTGTAAATCACCTTGCTGTGGTAAAGCAAGAATCCATTCCGCTAGTGGTTCTAGTCCCTTTTCTTTCGCAACTGTTGCTTTTGTTCTTCTTTTTTGTTTATACGGTCTATATAAATCTTCTACCTGCTGAAGCTTTAATGATTTTTGAATCTCTTCTGCAAGCTCTTTTGTTAGCTTTCCTTGCTCTTCTATTAAACGAAGTACTTCCTCTTTACGATTCTCGAGATTTTGTATGTATGTCCATTTATCAGATATATCACGGATTTGCACTTCATCAAGTGCTCCTGTTTGTTCTTTACGATAGCGAGCAATGAATGGTACGGTATTGCCGTCTTCTAATAGCTTAATTACACTTACAACTTGCTTTTCATTAATAGAAAGTTCCTTGCTAACATGCTGCATCATTTTGCCTTGTTTTTCTGTCATTTAAAATCCTCCAAATCAGAAATTACCTATTACAGCCAATCCTGCTTATTTACTTCTTCATACATTCTAACATTTTACCAAATTTTAGAGCTCTATTGAAATAGATAACAGATTTAGGTATCTAACAATTATCTATTTAATTTTTTAGCAAAATGAAAAACAAAAAATCGGTCAACCATTTTAAAATTAAAACAGTTGACCGACTATGTATGTTAAATCATCATTTCGTGTCAATGTATATTCTTCTAATTGCTTTGATAAATTATCTACCGACTCACCCTTTTTCAAGAGAGATTTTATAGCCGGTAAAACCAATCCATCTGTATGAATGATAAATTTGGATCCTTCTTCATAATCGTAGGTATGGGTACGGTATTTTTGTGGTTTTCCTGATAAGTAGCCAAGTAGAGGTAGTGGATAGATATATGATCCAGAAGGTGCACAGAGTACAAATCGAATATTTCCTACAGAACTGTACGTGAACTGTTTGCTTTTGAAAAAGAACTTCAATATTGAAACGGTTGCTCCACGCTTATCCTTTAATTCTTTATTACATAGGTCAATTAGTACGTCTACATCTTCAGCATGATTGTTTTCGACTAATGTACTGATTGCCGAAGAAGAATCATTTGCTCGTTCTCCACTACCTAAACCATCAGCTAATGCACATATATAATATTCATCAGTTGCTTTTATGTAAAAGCTATCTCCACAGCAGAGTTTTCCTTCTTTTGATAATTGGAAAGCCAATGTATCAATATGATTATTTGATTCTCTTACTATCATTGCTTCATCTCCGATGGCATGTCTTTAGCTAGAGCCTCTCTAAGCTTTTGAATTGCTCTCCGCTGCAATCTTGACACATGCATCTGAGAGATACCAAGATGTTCTCCAGTTTCCTTTTGACTCTTATTTTGGATAAATGTACAATCAATAATCTCCATTTCTCTCTCTGATAAAACATGTAAAACACTTTGAAGCATAAGCCTCTGATTCACATTTTCAAATCCTTGATCTTGAGAGCCCACAATATCAAGGATTGTGACAGTACTTCCATCTGAATCGGCTTCAATTGAATGGTCTACTGATAAAGCTTGATAGCTTTTTCCCATTTCCATTGTTTCTAACACTTCTTCTTCTGTAACCCCAATATAATCAGCAATTTCCTGTACTTGAGGCGATCGTTCATTTTCATTTGTTAATATATCAACTGCAGCTTTTATCTTTGGCCCAAGTTCCTTAATTCTTCTAGGGACATGTACACTCCATGTTTTATCCCTTAAAAAGCGCTTGATTTCACCAATAATAGTAGGGATCGCAAATGCTTCAAAAGGTTTACCAATCGTAGGATCGAACCTTCTTATCGCACCTAATAAACCGATCATTCCAACCTGTCTAAGATCTTCATGAAAGCTTTTCCCTTTAGAATATTTCTTAGCTAAGGTTTCAACTAAACCTGTAAAATGTTCAACAAGCGCTAGTTGGGCACTGTTACTTTCCGTCTTTTGAAAATCAATAATTAGCTCAATTACTTGTTCTTTAGTTAGCTTCATACTTTGAGATGGTTGTGCCATGTTCTATTCGCTCCCCGCTTAAATACTTAATCATGAAGACCGTTACACCTGAGTTAACTAGGACACGGACTTCATCCATGAGCGTTTCCATCAAATAGAGACCTAACCCTCCCTCTGGTAGCTGATCTACAGGACTTTGTGAGGAATAAGGACCAAGTTCATTTTTAGTCTTTTCAAAATCAAAGCTTTTCCCATTATCAGCAATCATTACTTCAAGGCGATCATCATAAAGACCAAAACCTATTACAACTTCGCCTTCTTCGTTATTTTTATAAGCATGCTGAACAGCATTTGTACATGCTTCACTTGTCGCAATTTTCAAATCCTCAATTTCATCATATGAATAACCCATTCTACTTGCAATCCCTGATAGGGTTAACCTTATAATACCAACATACTCCGGCTTAGCTGGAACCTTCATTTCTATATAATCTACTAGTTGCTTCATTGTAACCCACCCTCTGATTTTGAAGATATATCAATGATGTCACTTAGTCCTGTTATACTAAACAATCGTTCCAAGCGATCTGTTAACTCCACTAAATGTAAATTTCCGTTATTCTTTCTTACGTTTTTCAATAAGCCAACAAATACTCCTAATCCCGTGCTATCCATATAAGATACATTCTTTAAATTAACAGTAACCTGGGGATTCTCTTCTTCTGCTAATGGTAGTAATGCCTCTCTAAGCTTAGGTGCTGTATACGCATCAATTTCACCAGCAACTAATACAACGGTCTTATCATCTTCTTTACTTATATCTATTTTCATATTCATCTTTCTTCACCTCTAAGGATCATTTATGTTAATACATACCCCGTTATCATAATAACTAAACCAAACGTTTAATAATTATTAATGTAAAATCATCCCTTAACTGGAGATCCTGCATTTTTTCGAAATGGCGATAGATTTTCTCAACGATTTCCTGTGAGGAAAGATGTTTATTCATCATTATGAGATCTGTAATGGCTGATCTTTCGATAAATCCATCTTCAGTTCGAGACTCTGTTACACCATCAGATAAGAGTACAACCATATCTCCAACCTCAACCTTTTGTTGATATTGTCTGTATTGAACATTATGATCAACACCAAGAACAAGTCCTTTTGTAATTAAATCTTCAAAATGATCTGTTTCTGAGTGATAATAAAAACCTGGCTCATGACCTGCTGAAGCATATGTGAAAATGTGGTCAACCACATTATACATTCCATAAAACATGGTAATAAACATGCTTGGATCAACATTACGCTCAACAACTCGATTTAAATTTTCCAATATTTGATTAGGATTTTTACGAGATTCAGGGAAACTATCCATAGCATACTTAATCATAGACATACATAACGCTGCAGGTATCCCTTTACCAATAACATCAGCAACGGCAATACTTACTCCCTTTTCATCATGAACAAAATGATGATAATCACCATTCATTTGCTTCGATGGTACACTAATAGCACCAATATCCAATGAATCAATGTCAGGAACCGTTGTTTCTAATAATGTTTTTTGAACATTTGCAGCGATTTCAATCTCAGATCGAATTTCTAATTGTTGATCGCGTAGACTTTGATGCTCCTGGTAAGCTAGACCATATCCCATCATGACCTCAAGCAGGAAATCTAATGAAGAGAGAACCTCTGTTTGAATATCAGGAAAGAGTTCTTGCAAGACCTTTCTATGTGCACTAATAATTTCTTCAGGCGGTATTTGATGTTCGATTGTTTTTCTACTAAATTTTTGCCCTTGATATAAGGCTGTTTCTGTTTGTTCATTTAAATAGTTTCTTAATAGCTCTCGATATTTTGTCTCTAGAAAATCGCGAAATTCCATTTATGTCCTCCTATCGAAGCCATTTCACCGCTTGGATATTTGTTCCTTCACCAACAGTGGAAGTAATATCAAATCCATCCATTAAACGTTTAACACCCGGTAATCCAGCACCTAACCCTCCAGAAGTTGAAAATCCATCTTCCATCACTTTTCGGATATCAGAAATTCCAGGCCCATTATCTATGGCTACTATTTTCAAACCCTTTTTACCAAGGTCATTTATGCGTTCAATTCGCATCTCACCTTGTCCTGCATATAAGTATATATTTCGGGCTAATTCGGAAATCGCAGTTGTGATTCTAGCTTGATCAACTGTACCGAATCCAAGCTCCTTCGCAACATTCCGACCAAGTTGTCGTGCTGCAACTATGTCCCATTCGGTGACAATTTTAACACAGGATTGGTTTTCCATGCTTACTCCCCCAACTCCTGTTGTAATGTTTCAAGGCCTTTTTCTAAATCAAGGGCTGTTTTGACATCCTCAAGCTGAATGCCTAATTCTATGAGTGTTATGGCTACAGCTGGTTGTATTCCCGTTAACACAACTTTTGCTCCCATCAGCCTTGACATACTAATAACATCACCAAGTACTTTTGCAATAAACGAGTCAATAACATCCACAGAGGTTAAATCTATCACAACACCATTTGCTCCAGTTTCATGGATTTTATGCAAAAGATCTTCTTGAAACTGAAGTGCTGTCTGATCATCTAGCTCCCATTGAATTGAAATCAATAAACAATTATGTAATTTTAATATTGGTATTCTAGGATTCATAATCTATTCCTCCAATGAGACAATTTGACGATTTGTCATTTCTAAAGCTGATTCAATACCCTTTTGAAGACTATTTTTAGTAATTATCTGACTTAAGTCTATTCCAAGATTTACAATCGTTTGGGCAATTTCTGGTCTAATTCCAACTAGCAGACATTTTGCTCCAACAAGTCTGACAGCTTCTGATGCCTGAATAATATGATGCGCCACCATTGTATCTACTACAGGAACACCCGTTATATCAATTAAGACAACCTCTGCACGGTGCTTCACAACACCTTGAAGGAGATTTTCCATAATACGTTTAGCACGCTCTGTATCAATTGTCCCTACTAAAGGCATGACGGTTATATTTTCAAACACAGGAATTAATGGTGCGGAAAGCTCTTGTAAAGCAATCTTTTGTAGAGAAACTGTTCTCTCCCATGAAGATGCATATTGATAAAGCACCTCACTATTAATTGGGGAAATCCATTTATCAAAAGACCATACTAATTTCATTTTATTCTCTTCTGATTCATCTACAGTCATTTTAGAAAACAACAACTTATTAAATTCAGATAAACTTGTTGAAATGTAGCGTAAAGACCAGCCTTGTTGAACGATCCTTTGAGAAAAGTCTGATATTTTACTAGTAATCTCTTGATCTTCACCTCTAAAAGAAAGTAGTAATATATTCATATACTCATTACAAGTATTTGTATAAACTTGGTCTGATAGTACAGAAGACACTTTTGGATCATCAAGAGCCTTCATTTTATCTGTCCATTCAGTTAGTAATTCTTCTCTATTATTTTGAATAAACTTCAAAAATGGATTTGACGGTTGGTTCATCTCGCTTTATTCCTCCTTAGCATATTCAAACACTATTCTAATATTATACCTATAATATGGAACAAAAAAAAGAATACAACAAGTACATGATTTTACAAGAAATATGTAATGTTGCATTCAATTATCATATTGATCATAATCTTTCAATTTCTAATAAAAAAAGTTGCTTTTTGAGCAACCTTTTTGTTTTTTATGTTATTTAAGTTAAAGTTATTAGTTAAAAATCAATAAGTCCTAAACTTATTTGCAAGGCTTCATCCACTTTATCCATCATCTCATCATCTAGATGAGTGATTTTATCAGTTAACCTTTGCTTATCAATCGTTCGTATCTGTTCGAGCAGGATAACCGAATCCCTCTCAAACCCGTAACGCTTTGCATCGATCTCAACATGAGTTGGCAATTTTGCTTTTTGAATTTGGGCCGTAATTGCCGCTATAATAACTGTAGGACTAAAGCGGTTTCCGATATCATTTTGGATAATTAATACAGGACGTACGCCACCTTGCTCCGAACCTACAACTGGGGATAAATCAGCAAAATACACGTCGCCTCGTTTAACAATCAAATGCTTAACCCCCGCTTACTAAGCGTTCAACGGTATGGTCAGCCTCAGATTCTGCCAAAAATGCTTCGGATGCAATGTTAAGATTAATTTTCGCCATCTCCATGTAACCACGTCTCATAGATTCGCGAATTTGGCGCTTTTTGCGCTCACGAATGTACATTTTAGTTGCTTGATAAATAAGCTCGTTTCTGTTTCCGTTCTCCTGTTTTACTAGTCCATCTAATTCTGATACTAATGCTTGAGGTAACTGAATTAAGATTTCTGTTGTCGCGCTGGATTCAGACACAAACACACACCTCCACCAAACTTACCACCTATTATTCATTCCAAATTTAATAATAACATCTACAGCACAATAAGCAAAGTCTTTTCCTAATAAACACAGTATTCTACGCCAAATTATTTACCAAAAATGCCTTGATCATGTCATTTAGTCTTTGAATTCATCTCATAACATTTTCTTAAGGCTGTTTTCGAAAACCTTGTTGCTTTTAGAAACTTAATTGAAACGCACTATATATCGTCTAGGGGCATCTTTTCTTCTTAGAATAGTACTTATATACAATAAAAAGATTGTTCTAAACATGCAATTAGGTCCATTAACAACAAACTTTCAGAGAAGAGCCTTTCTTAAAGATAATCGTATAATTTCAAATTCCTAAATGTTTCGAAAAATTTGCACGTTTAATTCATTACCCTTCAATATTATCGTCATGTAAAGGGTAATTATTCATCAATATGATTTTATTTCTCATATTAACAATGTTTGGTTCCCGAGCTTCGGATGCTCTTCTGAAAAAACAGTACTAAAAGAACGTAATTACGGTAATAAAAAGGTACAATTCTAAAGAAGAAAGGTGTCACAACAACTTAACTGGGACAAAAGTATTTTAACAAAATAGAAACTGCACAAAGGGTATAGCTGTTACGGTGTTCCTGACTCCGCCAAGCTATTCCTTTGATTGGAAATTTTGCTAAACACTAAAGTTATGTCCCGGAACCATACACGTAAACAATTTAGGGTAAAATTGAGTTAACCCTTTCAATTATACGCATATTTTTCAAAAAAATACGAGGAACTCGTAATGTTATCATACATGGAACTTCATAATTGATCGTATCAAGACGTTTGGCTACATCATCTATTGAAATAACATGTCCATTTTGTTCTCCAATCAATGTAACCTTGGTACCGACAGGAAGGTGAGCTGGAAGCTTTACCATACATTGATCCATACAAATTCTTCCTACTAATGGAGCACGTGTATCCCCCACCAATACTTCAAAATCCTTTAGACGTCTAATCCAACCATCAGCATACCCTATAGGAAGTGTGCCAATCCATTCATCTTCCTTTGCTTCATATGTTGCACCATAGCTTACTTTTTCACCTTTACGAATCCTTTTAACATGAACAAGCTTTGATTGTAATGAAAAAGCTTCTTTTAACTCAAATGGTAATTCCTTCTTCATCTCAATCGAAGGAGTTAGACCATACATAGAAATGCCCAATCGAATCGCATTATATAGCTTCCGTTCATATTTAAGAGCAGCTGCACTATTAGCACAATGAACTAATAATTGTTGATGTGGGATAGCTGTTAACAGCTCTTCAAATTTTTCATATTGTTCAACAAAATAAAGCGAATCAATTTCATCTGCTGTTGCAAAATGTGTGAAGATCCCATCAATTTCAAAATGTGCTGAGTTTTCTTGGTAAGAATATATCCTTATTAGTTCATCTTTTTCTCTAACACCTAAACGACCCATCCCCGTATCAACCTTAATGTGGAAATGTACCTTATCAGACGAAATAAATTGATCGGCTTCCATAAGCCAATCAATTGAAAAAACAGTTAACGTGATGTTAAATTGAATCGCCACTTCAACATCACTCGGACGCGTTGCACCCATCACTAATATCGGGGCGTTAATTCCCGCTTTTCTAAGTGCTATTGCTTCATCTAAAAAAGCAACAGCTAACATTGAAGCACCTGCATCCAATGCAGTTTTTGCCACTTGTACTGCTCCATGTCCATAGCCATTTGCCTTTACAACAGCAATAATATCAATCTGCTCACCGATATGCTTTTTCATAGATAAAACATTATCTGTTATTGCATCCAAATTCACTTCTACCCAAGTATCTCGATAAAAATCAGACAACATCTTAATACACTTCCTCATCCTACTTCTATAAAAATAATTATCTCGACTATACTATATAATTGTCAAATGGTGACTAAGAAAATAATTGAAGATTTAATAAATAGGAGGAAGACCTTTCACTTTTAATAGTAAGGGAACTAATCCATTACTATTGAAATCAACAGCACAGTTTACGAAAACAGCTCCATAAAAAAAGTGGATGGGACATAATTAAAGTAGTCATACAAAAAGACGAATAAACCTAAATTCAATTAAGTTGAAAGAAACAAGTTCGTTCCATTGCGCTGCAGACACTTGCTTTCCACGGGGAGGAAGCTAAGCCTCCTCGCTACGCTTGCGGGGTCTTAGCCTTTCCTCTATTCCCGTAGGAGTCAAGTGTCTTCCGCTCCATTCCACTAGTTCTTAAAATTAGATGCAAACAAGATCAAAATCTATTGAAGACGGCAAATAAAAAAACCGAACTATTAGGCGAATGGTTAATTGAAATATCACCTAATAATTCGGATTTATCATTAACTTAAATACTTACAGCCTAAATTTTAATTATTTAGCTGTTTGACCTTGTACTGACTTAGCAACCATTATTAATTCATCTGTTGTTAAATCTTCAGATGCTAACATATAATCTACTCCATCATGTGTCCATGTTAGAGATGTATCAGACATTGCACCAATAGTAAATCCTAAATCAGCTGGTGATCCATTCACATATGTTGAAGTTGAAGCTGAAGCTGGTGTCGCAATTTCAGCACTTTCCTGGATTAAAGTAAATGACTTTTCTCCTTCAAATGTTAAAATCACTCGTTTACCATTTTCAGTGTCAATCTCAGTTTCTTTTACTAATTTTGCTCCATTTGGCTGTTCCAATGGATATTTAACGGCGAAAGGCTCACGATCACCAGTTGCCATAGTTGGTACTTCAATTTGAGCACTAGACATGTTTTTCTCTACATCAAATGAATTATCATCAAATGAAGCATTGAATTCAAAGCTCGTAAACTCAACAACAACAAGTGGATTACGATCTGTATCCATCACCTTTACCATAGTAGGAGTTAAATCCTTTTTGTTAAACGTAATTTCTTGGATCGGAAGCATTTTGTTGTTTTGATAATTTGTTTTTGTTTCAAAAACATATTTATCTTCAGCTGAACTAAACTTCGCATCTGCATCCTTTAAGATGTCTTTTACTAAAGACTCATAAAGATAAGCTTGGCTACTGTTTTGCGGCCAATCACTTTGGAAACGGAAGCTTTTATTTAGTGCTGGAGTTAAAACAAAAACACCTTCATCATTGCGTAAAATCATTTGGCTTTGTTCTTTTTGAGAATTTTTAAGGTTCACACGATAATACGTTGGACCCTTATGCCAAATTTCAATTTCATATTCCTGTGGATCATTTCCGGTTTGAAGCGTCATTTTCCCTTTCGCTTTATACCCGGACATTTCTTCAACCTTCTTTTCTAACGCTTGAACAACATCAGCTTGTGATTTCTCACCGCACCCAACTAAAGCTACTACTGCTAAAAGCCCTACTAAAAATAATACAAGCCTTTTTTTCAACCTTTTCAACCCCTTTGCTTCATATAACGTTAAATTGGAAGATCGTATTGCTAGACTCATCTCTTTTAGCTACATCTTATCTATTAAATTATTAAAAAAGCCAAAATGAAAAGATGAATTGCTAAAACAACTTGTCTTCCCTATCGCATTACCAAATATATGAGACAAACTTTCCAAATATGCAGGCTAGCTATAAAATTTACTAATAACATTACAGATCCTTATTTTCTACAAAGACTTTATTGAAAATTGTAATGATAGAATGGGGGAATTATTGGTAACTTTAAAAACACAAAGTTATCAAAGTAAAAAGTATCAATAATATGAATGAAAAAAAGATTTCAAAAGAGGCTGCCATAAGTATTTAAGCTAATATTAAACCCGATTATTAGGGTATCATTCAATCTTTCGTATAAAATTTTTGGTCTTAAATAACTGTCTTCAATAGATTTTTGATTTTGTATAAATTGATAAGCACAAGTGAAATGGAGCGGAAGACACTTGACTCCTACGGGAATTGAGGAAAGGCTGAGACCCCGCAGGCGCTTGCGGCGAGGAGGCTCAGCTTCCTCCCCGTGGAAAGCAAGTGTCTGCAGCGCAATGGAACGAAACTTATTTTCCCAGCATTAACTGATTAATATGTAAATTGAAATTGGATAATTTAGATTTATTTGTCTCTATGAATAAAATCTATAATTATATCCCTTCTTGTTGTCTCAGAGATTGTAACTTTTAATAAATCGGAACAAAAATGGAACGATTACGTTATTAACTAAAATTTATTTTAAATATAGTGTGGGAACATCCTGAATTTTTAACTAGGTACCTCAGATCAATTAATTACTTATAAAACTTTTCAAAGTATGACTTATAAAGAAAAAAGGAAAGCCTCTCAGTTATAATCCTTCAACATGAGTAGCCTTCCTTAATATTCTATTTCTCTAATATCACTTGTGCAGCAGCACATTGACGAGTATGTGTAATTGAAACATGAATAGAGAAGTCCACCTCTTTTTCAGTTAATATCTTTATAACAGGCTTTCCCTTATCATCATTCATCACTTCAACGTCTTGAAAACTAACTTCTTCACCGATCCCTGTTCCCAATGCCTTAGAATAAGCTTCTTTTACTGCAAATCGGCCTGCTAAAAATTCAACCTTTCTTTCCTTTGAAAGAGACGCAAATTTTTCTATTTCATTTAATGTTAATATTCTCTTTATAAAACCAGGCTGTCGATCCACGATTCTTCGTATCCGATCTAGTTCAATAATATCTAATCCAATCCCCATAATCATTATGTAACAACACCTTCCAATGAGCCTTTTATAGTACTATTTTATACAACTTGTACATATTCATGTTAGTATAAAGTGAGTTTTCCATTCAAAGGGTCTATTCACGCTTTTTCAAATAGAAATATCAGCTATCGTTACTATATTGCTTCTTACTAACTCAAGTAAAGACGCTCTTTTCTCACAGATTACAGTTTTCCCAATCAAACATTAAATCGAATATAGTGGAGCGAAACGAACGATTTCTTTACTACCTAAAATTTAATTACAAGCAACAAATTATGCTAAAAGAACCAATATAAATAAGGCTGTTTTCGTAAACTTTGTTGTTTTTAGAATCATAGGAAAACAAATCTGTATAGAGGCTAGTGGCATCTTTTCTTCTACAAATCGCATCCTTTATGAGATAACACATTGGTTATAACAGATAATGACTTCTATTAGCAACAATCTTTCAGAAAAGAGCCATAAATAAAGCAAAGGAGCAATGATGATGTTCACTAGAACAGAAAGTTTTCAATCCTTTCTTCGATTATATCCAGTTGTATCAGTCATAGTAGGAATACACCTCTTATTTTGGTTGTTATTTCAGATTCCTCTTCCTTCTATAAGAATTTCTTTAAGCTTATTAGAGGGCTATAACGCTGGAATTGCCTATGGAGAGTATTGGAGATTAGTATCACCAATATTCGTTCATATTAGCTTTGGTCATGTATTCTTTAATACCATTTCCCTCATTCTATTTGCTCCAGCATTAGAACGATTTCTAGGGAAATTTAAATTTATCCTTTTGTATGTAGGCGCAGGGATTTTCGCTAATATCGCGACATTTATCTTTGAACCTTTGCAATATGTTCATATCGGAGCATCTGGAGCAATTTTCGGTTTATTTGGTACATATTTATTCATGGTTTACTTTAGAAAAGGTACAATCGATAAAGCTAATTCACAAATTATTGTTAGCATTTTGGTTATCGGCTTAATTATGACCTTCATAAATTCCAATATAAATGTTATTGCCCATATATTTGGCTTTATCGGAGGGTTTATTTTAGCACCATTATTTATTAAAAAAAGCAACCACTTTGTCCATGAAACCCATTATACCCCGACTAGTAGACCAAAACTCCATTGGAGAAAAGGAAAATGGACATATAAAGAAGGATTTTGGTTAATCTTCTTTATCATTATCTTAATCGGGATTTTATCTCGACTCTTTTAATGACCTATACAAAAATAGTAATAGAAATAAAACCAGACACTTAACCATCAGTGTCTGGTTTTATTTTCCGGGGAATAGGAATACCACGATAACAACTTTTCAACATCATCAGCATCCATATCTTTTATTGAAAAGCTCTTTCCTACTATGCCCGATTTTATTGATACTCTAAAGGATCTAAGAAATTTTTTATCCTGAAAAAAGTTTTTTGTATGACTGATAGATTGAATTCTATTTTTCCGTACTAAGATTGTTGACTTCGAAACAAATCGATATGTTAATTGTAGCTGATTATCTATCAAGCTCCATCCTGTGTCATTAAATGCTTTATATCCCCAATAGATCCCTACAAGAAGTAAAAAAACTGAAAGTAGTCCCCAAGGGAAAAAGATTGAGCTTAAAGGTATGATAACCACTAAAGATAAGAGACATTTTCTAATAATATATCTTTGCATCGAGCGTTTAGGTAAGGAATGCACTTCTTCTTTCACCTTAAAACTAGGAAGGTATATAGAGAGAAGTTCTATTACTTCTTTCTTAGAGATAACAGGAAATAGGATTGTAGAGGTACTACCATCATCTCCCGCAGTTCCACCTGCACTTTCGATATAAACAGTTGAGTAGCCTAATAACTGTCTTAAAGGATTTTGGACTACCCTTATTGCCTGTATACGTGCAATCGGTATAGAAATCTGTCTTTTTTCAAAAATCCCTCTAGAAATTTTAATATCATCTTCCACTTTATGTACAGTAAAAAAGGCATATTTAAGCAAAACACCGATAATGCTTAATATCCAGGCAATGAAAAAAGCAAGAAACACCAATATAACGTATAGTGTAAAGCTTGCGTTTGTAAGAAACTCAAAACGATTTAACAGCTGTTCAAATGGAATAAATTCTTCAAACTGACTTAAAAATGCAGCAACAGCAGAAATAATTACTCCGATACCGCTTGATGTAGACGCAGCCACAAATAATTCTTTAGGTTTTATATGATATGTAGGATGCTCTGACTTTTCTACTACATCACTTTCTACTATAGACTCTTCAGGTAGCTGGTTTTTATGAGCAGAGAGTGCCTGTTCGATTGCATCTGCTTCATTTTTACTAATTGCTGTTAAAACCGCTTCTGCCTCTAAGCCACCACCAGCTGTTTCAATTTGAACTTTTACTAAACGAAAAATTTGTTGAACAATTCCTGCACTAGTATTGATTGTTTGAATTCTTTCAATCGGAATATACCGTTTTTTCTTTACAAAAACACCATGTTCAATTCTAAATTCTCCATCTTCAATCCAATAGGTGAATTTTAACCATTCTAATATACTAATAATCACAATGATGACAACTAAACAAATTGCTCCAATAGTAAAGTAGATATTAAAAGTTTCCTCCACCCCAACAAAAATGAAAATAATAGCAGGAATAATATAAGATTTAATCATCTTCGCAAAAGATAGGATCATTCCTACAGGGTGAATTCGCTTTGGCTTAAACATCATCATCAGTCACCCTAGCAAGCTTCGAGATATAGTCTCTAAGAATGTCAGCTTCTTCTAAATCTAATGCTGGAATTTCATGTGTAGTAGCAGCTGTGGAAATTTCAATTGATGCTAATTTATGTTTACGTAGCAAAGGCCCCTGATGTGTATCAACATGTTGAACCCTTACCATTGGTATTAGCACTCTTTTAATAACGAAAAGTCCGTACTGTAAATCTATTTCATGCTCAAAGACCTCATATCTCCACATCCTGTGCCTAAGCTTTGGAATAATAACAATAGTCACAAGTGAGTAAATACACCATAATAAAGCTGATATGATTGTAATCCAGTAGGATAATTCTAGGAAATACACCCCAATTCCACCAGCTATAAGAATAACTAAGGAAATAGTTGCAACAATAATGGCACTTAATCTCCAAACCTTCAGCGCCTGCAAGCTAATCTGATTTTTTGGTAATTCTCTCAACATGCTCCCCCCTTAATAACTAAAATAACAATAAAAACATCAAAGAAAATAATCCCATTTGATTATAGCATACTGGAATTATTTTCATAATTATATTATTAGTTTTAAAAACTTCCTCAATGTTATTAACATTTGGCTACTATCACCTTGATCAAATAGCTACAAGAATAAAAAAAGAGATGAGCGTTTATTACCCATTGCAAATCCTATTTAATTTTAAAAGAAGCTTTATCAATCCATTCAATCTCTGGGTACTTCTTTAAATCCTTCACCAATTGAAACAAGGCATTATCCTTTTGTTTTGCTTCTATCATGCAATCAATTTGCTTTGTATTGTCATCTTTAACTGTATTTAAAAATTCCATAAACATGCTAACATCAATATAGTCTGAATGTGCTCGAAATTCCTTTTCATTTTTAGGACTCGAAATATGCATTTTTACAGGTAGGGAGGATTCCTTCCATGTGTTTAAAACCCTTTCCCACTGATGCTCCCAACTCAAGTCTTCATAATATGCTAGGTGATGATGATAATCAAAGATTTGCGGCACACCTAATTTTTCACATAAATATAGTGCATCATTAACATGGAAGGTTGTATCATCATTTTCTAGCATAAGCATTTTCTGAATGGATACCGGTATTAGTCCCCAATTATGGATAAACTGCTCTAGAGCCTTTTCTTTATTATCATACGCTCCTCCAATATGTAATACACAGCGGTGCTCAGAATTAACTTCCATTCCCTTTAAAAGATGTTCATGCATTCGTAATGTTTTTAATGACATTTTAAAAATATCTGGTTGTTGAGAATTCAACACAACAAAATGATCTGGATGAAAACCTACTCTCATAGGATGAATAGCTAAAAATTCTGCAATATTCTTTAATGGTTCACCCAACTCACTCATATAATCCCAATCCTTGAGTTCTTCATGATTAGCTAGAGGAATGAGTTTTGAGCTAAAGCGAAAAAAACGAATATCGTTTGCTTCATTATGTTTTAATAATCTTAAGCAATTTTCTAAATTTGATCTCGCTATTTTCTCTAACTTAGCTATTGCTGCTTCCCGATTTTTTATTTTACTAAACTGAGCAAATGTCATTGTTTGCGAAGGAGAACAGTTTTGGAGATTCATACTCATCGCAACATACCCTAAACGTACAATTGTCATTAAAATCACCTCAATTAGAATCTATTCTTAGTTTCACCAACTATAGTGATTTCAATTAACTATGTAATCCGAATGTTAGGGTCTTTTTACATAAAGGCTGTTTTCGCAATAACCTCAAATAAAAAAATCGAACCCATAAATGGATTCGATCTGTTTTTATTTATTTTGGATTAGAGTAGCGACGTTTGCTGCTACTTTGTCCACCACTACCGCTTTTAGCTCTGTCACGGTTGCCGTATGAACGATTTTTTTGTCCACTACCACTGCCACTACCGCCACCACTACTACGGTTATCGCCTCTTCTTCTGTTATTAGATGAAGATGAAGAACGACCTTTACTTTTCCCTCTATACATAGGCGCTTCTTCTGTAAGTTTAATTTCTACAGCGTTCGGCTCTTTTGTCATATATTTAATAGCTGCTGCAACAACAACTTGTGCATCAAACTCTTCTAACAGTTCTTCAGCAGTACGCTTGTAGAAAGCAAGGTTATCACTTTCAACAATAGAACGGATCTTTTCAACTGTCATTTGTTGCTGACTTTCAATAGCTTCATCAACAGTTGGTGGCTTCATGCGTTCCATTTTGCTATTTGTTGTACGCTCAATGTTTTTAATAATGTCAATTTCTCTTGGCGTAACAAAAGTCATTGCCATACCTGTTTTACCAGCACGCCCTGTACGACCAATACGGTGAACATAGCTTTCTGGATCTTGAGGTACATCAAAGTTATAAACATGAGTTACACCAGAAATATCAAGTCCACGCGCAGCAACATCTGTAGCAACTAATACTTCGATTGTGCCTTCTTTGAACTTACGTAAAGTTGACATACGTTTTGCTTGAGTTAAATCACCATGAATTCCTTCAGCTGTATAACCTCTTAAAGTTAATGCTTCAGATAATTCATCAACACGACGTTTTGTACGACCAAAAACAATCGCAAGCTCTGGAGATTGAATATCAAGCAATCTTGTTAATACGTCAAATTTCTTTCTTTCATGTGTTTCTAGGTAGTATTGAGTGATATTTGGAACTGTCATTTCTTTTGCTTTCACTTTTACTAACTCAGGATCTCTCATGAATTTCTCAGCAATTCGGCGAATTGGATCTGGCATTGTTGCAGAGAAAAGTAATGTTTGACGATCACTTGGAACGTTAGAAAGGATTGATTCGATATCCTCAATAAAGCCCATGTTTAACATTTCATCTGCTTCATCTAAAACCATAGTATGAACTGCGTTTAATTTCACAGTTTTACGATTAATATGGTCTAATAAACGTCCAGGAGTTCCAACAATAATATGTGGATTTTTCTTTAAAGAACGCATTTGACGGTTAATGTCTTGACCACCGTAAATTGGAAGCACGCGAGAACGCTTATGGTAACCAATTTTGTACAATTCTTCAGATACTTGGATTGCAAGCTCACGTGTTGGTGCTACCACTACAGCTTGAATACTGTTACTGTTTACGTCGATTTTCTCAATAAGTGGAATACCAAATGCAGCTGTTTTACCTGTACCAGTTTGCGCTTGTCCAATTACATCCTTGTTTTGTAGACCAAGTGGAATTGTTTGAGCCTGTATTGGTGATGGCTCTTCAAACCCCATTTTACTTATTGATTCCATTAATGACGAACTTAAACCTAATTCTTGAAACGTTAATGTCAATGTTTTCATACTCCTTCTATATCGTTTGCTGTAAATATTTACAGACCTTATAGGTAATTTTATATCGTGTTCATAATGAAACGATGTTTATATCCAATCCTTATAAGCTATAGGCATGTAGCCTTTAAAAGCTCAAAGTAAGTTATCAACTGTTGTGTCATCATGAAAAACAGTAGATGTAGAAAACCGTTCTGATTTATTGTTTACAATACGGCTATGGCTTAAAGACGCCAACATCTAAATGAAGGAAAAACTGAGTATCGCCGAAACCCTTATACACGTTAGCATAGCGAACGAAGTACTACTAAACACATGGCAAAATCATTTAATATAATGCATATGCTACATATTTAGCGTTTCTTCGTCTCCATTTCCCTCACACAAAAAATACCCTTCAACAACCAAGGGCAGCAGTTTACCTTATTTAAAGCCCGCAAACACTTTAAATGTAATCATACCACTACCATTTCGTAATTTCAACTTATTGTAAGATTTAATCCTGCTGCAATAATGATAAAAACTACTCACAATAAGCATGTAAGCTCTTACTTTTAATGAATATTTATTTGTTGACTTGGATTCACATGTTTTACGTCATGATTATGTTCATGTAAGAAATCCTCTACTAGTTTCTTTAAATGTTCATAATCATCACCATGACAGACAAGATGTTTAGAACATGGAAGTAAGCATAGTTCCTTCATCTCAGATGGAATTGTATTATATAGATAGTGTGCACTTTTTACCGGTACAATACCATCACACTCACCTTGGACAATCAAAACTGGCAACGTTATTTTCTCTAAATATGGCTTAATTGCTTTAACTAACTTCTGAAATTCTAATGTTGAACGTAGAGGAGTCTGCATGATCTTTTTTTTGTAACGATTAAACAATTCATTTTCATAAATAGATCCTTTTAAAAAATCCTTTACCATATCTTTAAAATCTAGCATGAGCTGCTTTGGATTCACATAGTAAGCTGCTGCACTAAGCAAAATCAACTTACTCACATTGTATTTAGCAGCTAAATAAGAAGCAATTATTCCACCCATTGAAAAACCAATGACATATACTTCATCTACCTGCTCCATTAATTCAAGAAGCTCTTTTTCAGCATGTGAAACCCAGTCATTATATGTATGCCCTTTTAGAGCAAGTGTTACTCCATGTCCCGGAAGTGTAGGAACTTTAATTACCCAATTTGTTGTTTCCTTAAAGTAGTTTGCTAATGGCTCAACTTCATATGGCGCACCAGTAAAACCATGTATGAATAGACATCCCTTCATACTTTCCCCTCCTTTTTATGAAAACAATTCCACAAATTACAAATTAATTTCTAAAGATTTATTTAGAAAAATCACTAAACAATTAGCTCCTTATTTTTGGTGTTTGTTGAAATCATTTTGGGGTTTAAAGGCTCTTTTTTTGAATGATTGTTGCTATGTAACTAAAATATACAGTAGTAACAGTGATTTTCGCATATATATGAAGAAGAGATGCCATTAGGTTTACTACTGTGCTGATTTCTCAAGTATTTAGAAGCAACAAAGCTTGCGAAAACAGCCTAGATAAAAGATATCTCTATAAGGAGCAAACCACACCTAGATAAATTTTCAGGTTAAATCAATGCTTCCACAACTTCTTCTAATTCCATTCCTCTGGATGCTTTTATAAGGACAACATCATTCTTGTTCATTAAACGATCTAGGTACTGTATTAATTTTTGCTTATCATCAAAATGATGTACAGCATCCGCAGAATGTGTTTCTTTAGCTCCTATTGCAATTTCTTTACCTAGTTCACCATAAGTTACGATATGGGAGATCTTATCCTTGCTTATGGAACGACCTACTTGACGATGAAATTCCTTTTCATCTTCTCCTAGCTCCAGCATATCTCCTAGCACAACAAATTTCTTATCAAAGCCTTTTAAATCCTCTAACAAAGAAATAGCCGCCTTTGTTGAAGTTGGACTAGCATTATAAGCATCATTAATAATTGAAAAACCCTTTTTGGACTCGATTAATTCCAAACGCATACCAGTTACCTTAATAGATTTAAATCCTTCTTTTATAGACACCTCTTTTACATCAAATGCTTTCGCTACTGCATATGCAGCTAATGCATTGCTAACATTATGCTTGCCTAAAACAGGGATAAAATAATCTTCATCTTTTATTTTAAAAGATGTTCCTGTTAATTCTTGGATAATATTTGTTGCAAAATAATCATTTTGCTTTGTTTCACCAAATGTCACTTTTTCCTTCATCACAGATTTTACTTTTTCCTGTAACAGTGGTTCATCACCATGATAAATTAATACACCCTTGTCTTTAAGACCTGTTGCAATTTCTAGCTTTGCTTCTGCTATAGCATCTCTAGATCCTAAATCAAGCAAATGGGCTTCTCCAATATTTGTAATAATCGCCACATCTGGTTTGGCAAGCTTTGAAAGAAGCTCAATCTCTCCTCTTCCACTCATACCCATTTCTAAAATAGCGATTTCTGTATCTTCACTCATACTTAGAATCGTTAAAGGTAATCCAATATGATTATTAAAATTACCCTTTGTTTTATGTACTTTAAACGTTGTTTCTAATACAGCTGAAACCATATCCTTAGTTGTCGTTTTCCCATTACTTCCTGTAATACCCACTACTTTAACATTTAATAAATCAATATAATTATTAGCAAGGGCTTGAAGCGCAAGAAGTGTATCCTCTACGAAGATAACCGGTATATTTTCAGGAGGATTTTCTTCTGATTTACCCCAAATAATTGCTGCTGCACCATTATTTATTGCTTTATCAACAAATTCATGACCATTGAAAACATCACCAACTAATGGGAAAAATAAATTCCCTTGTTCAACCTGACGAGAATCCGTTGTGACACCTTCAATCGTAATGTTTAGATGCTCTTCTTTTAAGCCAAAACCACTCACCATTTTTTCTACAGAAGACAATGTTTTTACAATCACATATAACTCCCCTTTCTGTTTATCATTTAACATGACTAAAAAAGGGAACTGACTAGAACACATTCAGCTCCCCATACTAATCTAAACCAATCTTAAATCTTATATCTCTCAGATAATTTCATACCCGTTCATCTCATTAAACAGTATGCTTAATGCTCTGCTTTTGCTCGAATCGCTCTAAAGCAAGCTCAACAAGCTTCTCAATTAATTTAGCATATTCTAAGCCTGTATGCTTCCACATTAATGGGAACATACTAAATGGTGTAAAACCTGGCATTGTATTTACTTCATTAATCAATGCTTCACCATCTTTTGTTAAGAAAAAGTCAGCACGCACTAAGCCTGAACCATCAATTGCTTTAAATGATGCTATTGCCATTTCTTCAATCATTTTATATTCAGCTTCTGTAATATTGCCAGGAATAATTAATTCTGTGTCACCATCTTCGTACTTTGCTTTATAATCATAAAATGCCTTCTTAGGAGCTATTTCTCCAACAACAGAACAGATTGGATCATCATTTCCAATTACAGCAATTTCAATTTCTCTTCCTACAATACCTTCTTCAATAATAATTTTACGATCATACTCAAATGCTTCTATGATTGCAGCTTCTAGACCTTTACGATCATCACACTTATTTATCCCAACACTAGAACCTAAATTTGCCGGCTTAACAAAGCAAGGATAACCAAGTGTATTTTCAACTTCCTCAACAACTTCTAAAGGTCTTTTATCATAATCCTTTTTTATATAATGAACATACTTAGCCTGAGCAAGACCAGCCTGAGCAAAAAGGTTTTTCATTACTACTTTATCCATTCCAGCGGCAGAAGCAAGGACTCCGTTCCCCACATAAGGGATATTCATTAACTCTAGCAAACCTTGAACAGTTCCATCCTCACCATTTGGTCCATGAAGTAAAGGAAAAATCACATCGATTTTGCCAGGACTATCTACCTTTGTAGGAAATAACTCTGTATTCAAAGAAACTGGCGAAATAACCTCACCATTGTTATCAAGCTTTAATGTACTTACTTCCTTTACAGGTTCTTGTAATGATTGACCTCTAACCCATTCACCATTTTCTTTAATATATATTGGATGTATGTCAAATTTACTCATATCTAACGCATTTATAACCGCAAGGGCTGTTTGCAGGGACACATTATGCTCTGCAGACTTCCCACCATATATTAGACCTAATTTCATTTTCATGTAGGTTTCCTCCTCAAGTACTTTCATCATTCCTATTTTATCACTTTAAGACAAAATTGTTATTAATGATTAAGCTATTTCTCATTAAATTTTCCATCTCTTTCTAGATCTAAAGATATTCGAATCAAGAAATGATGTTTGAGGGGGGCTTCATTATATTTTTTATAGGCTCTGTACACCTTTGTAGTTGATGACCGTTACAACGATTCACTTTCCGACTTAGTGCACCTGTGGGTATCTTACTATTAAAAACAGGAAGCTTTAACATAATCTTTATGCTTTTTTGGCTACAAATGTGAAAACCTTACTTTCTGAATAACTTTTTTCATTTGTACGAAGATAATCACCAATGACCTCAACCTCACTAAATCCCACTCTTTCAAGAACTAATTTAAATTCCTTCATACCAAACCAAATAAATGGCTGGAGCTTTCGTTCTTTATTAACTAATTTACCTTCCTGCCAATTTTCAAGTGAAAGTAAGTAGTTTACTTTTTGCTGAAAAAAATCAACATCTAAGACACGTGAATCGAATATTGTAATATTTTTATCTTCACTCTCAATGTTTTCTTCCTGCTTATTAAGATAAAGTTCATTTTGACTAAAAAGATCAATAATGATTTCTCCACCAGTTTTTAAAGAATCACAAATTGATTTTAATACGCCTATGGCAGTCTTTCTGTCACCTACCGACAATATCCCACCAAATGGAATCATTATGACATCATATAGATAAGGTAGGCTAAATTGGTTAGTTGTTGTTGCTTTATAGATCGATCCTGATTCTTGCTTTTCTACTAAAACATGGTTTCTGCTTGTATTAAGCTCCTCATTTGTAAGTGTTAATTTATCTATTTTATCATCGCTATTATGAAATAATGGTTCCTGTGGATTTATCGCTATTTCTAAGAATCTTCCTTTTGGTTTCTGTATGTACTTCTCATAAAAAGTAATTGCCACTTCTTTATCATTAGGACTTAAAAGCTTTATACCGTCTTTCATCACTAACAAGCGGAAATCAAAATTCATCATTATCTCTCCTAAATTACATTGATATGTTTCCATTTTCTCTCTTATTCATGAAAATTATGTAATTTAAAAATTTTACTTCCCATTTACTATTTAGAACCTTAGTAAGCATATAGTAATTTAATAGCTTTATGCATTAACCTTTTATCACAATAAAAAGCTTGTAAATAGAAACATTCCCACTTAAGGAACAAATTTAACAAATATAGTCTTTTTTAATTTAGGAAAACATACTACACTTAATTGTAGTTACTAACAAAAAAATTCTATCGAGACCAAAAGGGACGTGAATTTCGATGAAGCGAATTAGTGTTTTTTGTGGATCAAGCACTGGAGCATCTCCATTATATTCCGAATCAGCAAAACAGCTTGGAACACAGCTAGCAAAGGAAGGTTTAACTCTTGTTTATGGTGGTTCAAAAGTAGGAATAATGGGTGTAGTGGCAAATGCAGCACTCCAAGCTGGTGGAGAGGTAATTGGCGTTATTCCTAAGATGTTAATGGAACGAGAAATAGCACATACAGGTATTTCAGAGTTAATTGTAGTCAATACAATGCATGAACGTAAGGCTAAAATGGAAGAGCTCTCAGATGGATTTGTTGTTTTACCAGGAGGACCTGGCACTATGGAGGAATTTTTCGAAGTCTATACATGGGCACAGCTCGGAGAACATCGAAAGCCAATTGGTATCCTCAATAGCAACCATTATTATGATAAGCTGCTTACCTTTTTCGACCATATGGTCCAAGAGCAATTTCTTAAGCCTGAATATCAGTCAATGATTATTGTTAAGGAAGATCCGAAACCACTTATTGAAAAATTCTTTACATATGATCCTCCTCCGCTAACTAAATGGATTACACGTCAACAAACATAATGAAAAAGCGCCTTGATCTTTATTGTGAGATCAGGGCGCTTCCTTATTTAGCTATAACGTAGCTTGTAGAAACGAATAGCGTTATTAATTGTGACTTTTAATACAGAGTAAACAGGTATAACGATTAAGATCCCAATGAATCCATACATGCTACCTGCTGCAAGTAATAGTAGAATGACAGTTAGTGGATGTAACTTCAATCGATTTCCTATAACAAGCGGCGAAACTAAATTACCTTCTAATTGTTGAACAATGAGTAAAACCACACCAATTTTGACAAGCATGAATGGATCATACATTAACCCAACAAACAGGGCAGGCAATACTCCTAACAATGGTCCCAAAATGGGTACAATTGCTGTAATGACAACAAATAAAGCTAAGACTAGAGCATAATCAAGACCTATGATTAGATATCCAATATACATAAGTACACCATTTACACTTGCTACAATCATTTGACCGACAATATAGGTAGATAACGTCGTATGTATATCCGACAATATCCTTTTACCTTCCTTTTCATGATCTTCAGGGATGAATTTCAATAAATATGGCGAAAAACGGTTATCATCTTTTAATAAATAAAACAAAATAAATGGAACGATTATTAACACTGTTGCAAAATTTGCAATAGCTGATATAATTCCGAAAATATGATCACTGAGGTTTTCGCCTAAATCAGCAATATAGGAAAATGCTGTTTCTCTTACATTTTTCGTTATGGAAAAAGGGAGGTTATTTTCATTAATAAAGGCCTCTGTTTTCCCAACAGATTCTTCAAATTTGCTTGGTACCTCACTTTTTAATTCATTAAATTGACTCTGAACAACATCACCCATTGAATAAACGAGACCACTTATCCCCCCGATAATTAAACCAAATACTAAGAAAATACTTACTGTTCGATTAATATATCGAGCTTTTGAAACAAATACGACGATTGGCCGGATAAGGTAATACAAAAACCCTGCAATTAGAATAGGTAAAAATAAAGTCTCAATTAATGTCATTACCGGCTGTACTAAATAATCTAGTCTACCTAATAAAAGCAGTACAATTAATATTAAGATAGTAGCTGTTACATATTTAAAAAAGGAATGCTTAATCCACATTTATGTTCTCCTTTCATTTTGTATATACCAATCCATTCCCTTCTTAGCATTGCTTGAACCATTTATCTAAAAATGAATCACCAATTATTTTACGGGAAATAATTTGTCTAAATTTGACGAGTTGCTAGTATTTCTTTCTGGTTATCAAAAAAAAGTGCCACTACTTTCTAAAACCTCCTCATCTAAAACACTCACTTAAGCACAAATGTTTTTTGAGAAATCACGACCCTTTTTGGAATATAGAAATGAATTTGTTGAACACTACATATATAGGGGTGAGTTTAATGAATCGAGGAATATGGACAGCACTTTCAGGAATTGGAATTGCTCAAGGATTGAAGGTTCTCACAAATAAACGAGTAAATAATGAGTGGGATTGGAGACCTATTTTTCAAACAGGTGGTATGCCAAGCTCCCACTCTGCAGGAGTTTCTGCTTTAGCTACTTATGTAGCAACAAAAAAAGGATGGAACTCCACAGATACAGCACTAGCTGTTATTTTTGGAATCATTGTTATGTATGACGCTCAAGGAATTAGAAGACATACTGGAGAAATAGCTAAAATAGTCAATGATATCGATGCTGATATTGAGGTTTTGTCCGGTCATATGCCTGGATTATTTCACGTCAAACAAGAAAAAGAATTGAATGAATTACTGGGTCACCAACCTGCTGAGGTTGCAGGAGGAGCATTGCTTGGAATTCTTATCGGTCTTGTTAGCTCTTATCTTGAGAAATAGGGATTTAACATAAAAATGAACAAAAGAGGCCGGGACATAAGTATTTAAGCTAATGATAAACCCGAAATATTAGGAGATATTTCAATTGATTATTCGCCTAATATTTCGGGTTTTTATTTGTTGTCTTCAATAGATCTTTTGATTTTGCATACTATCTTTAAGAACTAGTGGAATGAAGCGGAAGACATTTGACTCCTGCGGGTGCAGAGGAAAGGCTGAGACCCCACAGGCGCTTGCGCCGAGGAGGCTTAGCCTCCTCCCCGCGGAAAGCAAATGTCTGCAGCGCAATGGAACGAACTTGATTCTTTCAACTTAACTGAATTTAAATTTATTCGTCTTTTTGTATGACATCTTTAATTATGTCCCAGCCTCTTTAATTTAACAGCAGTTACACAAACTGCTAATTCAGGGCGAATTCTTTTGAAGTGAATTTTTATATTAGAAAAACCACAATTAGTTAAATCATTAAAAATTTGTTTAGCGAACATTCTTGTTTTTGCTGAGCTTGCATTTTCTTCCCGTGGTTGCATTGTGATTGCTATTTTCCCATTTGATTTTAAAGCACCAAACACATTCTCCAAACCCTTTTTGGGATGATCCCAGATCGTATAGTTATTCACTGTCATAATTTTATCGTAAGCCTGATAAGGCATATCTACCTCTTCAATATCACCAGTGATAAGATGAACTTGCTTATTTTCGATTTTATCTTCTAATCTTTTGGATGCTTGCTTTCTCATCGTTTCAGACACATCTACTCCATCAATCTTAATATTATTGTGCGTTTTTAAGATCTTTTCCATACACATTCCACTTCCATAGCCAATTTCAAGTATATGATCATGATTCTTTAACCCTAATAAAGAAACAGTCCAAGCATTTAACTTTCTATTTTCTAAAGCCATAATTCTCCCAGCTATCATCCCTAAAATCCCATCTGGTTTACTAAAATGTTTCTTAAATGACTTCATCAACACATCACCTTATCATTTAAATGCCACTTTTTCATACATACTAAACCTTTTAGCGAGAATTTCTTCTTTATATAATCACTAACAGATGAATTTTTTCGGATACATAAAAGGAAATTAATGTTAAAATTTAAAGAAATGATTCTTCGTGAAGAAAATTAGTTCAAGAGTACCTTAGTTAATAAAGAGATTAGAGCCTTTCTTTTAAAAAATGCAAGAAGACTGACTACATCACTAAAGTAAAGTAAGGAGTTCAAAATGATAAGAACTAAAATCAACCAACTTTTAGACAAGTTACCAGAAGAAGAATTAGAAAATGTTTATTGGTCAATTAAATCCATCGAAGAAGAGTATCTATATAATAAAAATCTTCAAGATAAAGGAGTCGTTATTTCAGATATAGAAGATTCAGAGGAACTAATTAAGAGATGGGATCGCACGTTTGCCAAGAATATAAGTGATCACGTTAAAAGAGATATTTATTATGATCAATTTAGGTGGCATATTTTTAGTTACGAGAAACAAGAGTGCTTAGAGGAAGAAGCAGCGAGAAATGCTTTTAATGCTGTCGAGAAACAAGATCTTTACATCATGTATCAAGGAGTTACTAGTGTACTTCTATATTTAAATGCATCTGAATTAGTAGCTGAAAACTTTGACTCTCAGCAAGATATTTATATTTTCGATAAAAACTTTTCTTGGACATATGTTAATACCCATGAATCAATGTGTGGACCATATTTTTATAAAGTAGAAAACAGATGATCTTCATCTAGAGAGCCCTTCTCCGATAAAAGCAGGAATACCTTTTAATTAATGGATAGTTTAAAAATAAAATAGTCCGTCTTAACATCAAGATATTTTTCAAGTAAATGCTATTGAGAAAACCAAGTTTCAGGAGGTAAACTGATGATCAAGGATACATGTAAAGTATTGTATATTTTCCTAGTTTTTTATCTCATAACTATCATCCCCCCCATGAGGTTTTATGACATCGAAGAACCCAGTTTCTTTGTTCCATTTATTATTGTTGCTTTGATTATTGGAGTTATGGGAGTATATTTATTTGGAAAAGATATGAAGCTATATAAAAATTTCTACTTCCTAAGTTATGTTATTACGATAGGGATTGTTTTTGTACCTGTTATAGGTGTTTACACTGAAGGTGATGACAGTTTCTATGGTTTTCCTGCACAATGGTTCAGCTATTATCCTATAAATGGCTCTGTTTCCCTTCAACCATTAGGCTTTTTATTTAATTGTTTTATATTTTATCTTATTTTTCGACTCTTGAAAAAAATATTAGCGAGTTCTTCTCCAACTCATTAAACTAAGAACCACCTATAAGACAATTTGACTAACCATATTCAACAAACGGGGCGAGTGTTCAATAAGAACAGTCGCTATTAACATAGCAAAATGATTCAGGGATGAGAAACATTAATTTAATAGCTACTACAGAGGGTGATAACTAATAATTTTAAAACATTTTCTCTTGTATTCCAGTGATGATGAGGGTATTGCAGAAGTGGATAAAAATCTGTCTTTTCAATCAAGGTGTATAACGTCTCTTTATGAAAGACACTTTTCAAATTTTTACACGACCGAAGTTAAACAAATCAATATTATCTGTGTGAAGGCATCTCCAAAGTCAAATTTAACTATTATAGGCGGCTTTTGCGATGTGGAGATTCTTTATGATGCAAGTGAATTTTTCAAGTTAGATGACGAAGAGAAAAGAGTAGTCATACTCGAGAAGTTGAAGCAAGGGATTGATAAAGTCGTTGAACTGAATAAATGGGAAAGCACTCCATTCAATGATGCTTATAATTGCGTGAAAAAAGCTAGTTACAAAACTAATTATGTATGGAAGAAACCAAAAAGTAGCCCAAATCGAAACTATAAAGCAGAAGTTTTTATAGAACATGGTTTATATTCCTGTGATATATTTTTGATCGCAAAGGATAAGAACGGACAAGAAATAGCCAGAAAAAGAGTAGCATCTGAGAAGCCAGATGAATTAGTATTCCGAAGACATTTAGGAGAACTAAAGTGGTTATCGAATATCGAAGTTGCATTATTCAACCACTTTAAAACAAACTACAGCTCACTTCAATTATAGGAATAAATCAAACCCTTGTTGAAGTCAGGTGATGTTTACTAAACATACAACCCCTATGTTCAAGTGATTGGTCGAAAAACTCCACAAATGAATAGAGGTTAATTTATTGCCACCTTTAAATAAAATGTCCTATTTTTGTGTCGTACTTAATATCACGTTAACTATAGTCACTTTTCCATCTAACATTTCGACTTTTTTTCCCTACGGATCTTAAATATTGCTATCTTCCTCTTACCACCAATGGTAACATTTTGCGGAGTACTTTTAGGAATAGGTGCAATTGTGTTAAAAGAACCCTTCATCAAATTAATAATTGCAATAGCATTAAATATCGCTTATATACTTGCATACCAATATGTTTTTACAAACTTTTAAATTCATTGAATGTGGGACACACTCTCTTCTTCGCTATTTGCATTGTTTTTTATACGTTAATGCAGCTAAACATAATTATGTTTTAATATCTTATTTCAAGTCATACTTTATGTTTTCTTCTCAAAAAATGGTCTACTCAAAGGATTGTTGCTTTAAAAATATTAATATAACCATAGTGGAATGGAGCGGAAGACACTTGACTCCTGCGGGTGTAGAGGAATGATCGAGACCCCACAGGCGCGCAGCTTACGAGGAGGCTCGACTTCCTCCCCGGCGAATCTTGTGTCTGCAACGCAATGAAACGAACCAATTTTTACGTTAAAATCCACTAAAATAACTATTCTCACCAAAACCAACCTAGTTTAAGAAAACGCCCTAAATAAAAAAGATAAGTTACTAGCTCTACTACTAGCAACCTATCCTTATTTAAATCCTATACATTCCTCTTACTATTAATGAACCTGCACTAATTTAATATGCTCAATATGATGTCGACCATGCCAAGAATAAAGAGCAGTATTTATTAACAAAGACATCTCCCTCTTACTTGCAGGATGATATAAGGTTTTATCAAAATCTGAAGAAGACATATTCTTCAATAAATACGTCCAACGACTATGAAGAGAATGAAGTAAATCAAGTGAGTGTTCCACTGGGAATAACTTAGAATCTGGCAGCTCAGCCCATAAATGCTCCTCATATGGCTTTATTGTCGGCCTCTCCTCAGTAAGAGCTAGCTTAAAACGTATAAAACTATTCATATGACTATCAGCCAAATGGTGAACAACTTGCCTTGCTGTCCATCCTCCAGGTCTATATGATGTATCTATCAACGATTTAGATAAATCATCAAGTGCCTTTGTTAAGAGAAGAGGCATTTGTTCTATATCTGTTATCCACTGATTCCTATCTTCGATACTAGTTTGTTTCGGAACGACAAATTCACCAATCGGATACTGTAAGCTTTTTCTCACTACACTCACTCCCTTATAAAACTTTTATCTTCTCACTTTTATTATATTTCGGTCTATCTATTAAAGCGAGTGTAAAAGTTCTATAAATTTAGTGCCAGTCTGATTGTTTTTAATATATGACCATCGAACAAATCATCATACTCTGTTTCAATGATAAACCCTTTGGCTTTATAAAAGGCAAGTCCAACCTCATTATCCTTTTCAACATTAACATATACTTTCTTCAAGTTGGGAAAGAACGTAATTCCCTCATTTAATAAAGATGTGCCAATCCCTTTTCCTTGATAATCTTTATAAAGATAAATAGCAGCTAATTCAACTTTAGCATCACTTTTTAAAGGTGTAAAATTAATAAATCCGATAATCTCCCCTTCTACTTCAGCTACTAAAAATACTGTATTTACTAATCTCTTTTCGAGCATTTCATTAGAATATGCCATATTAATAAAATTTTCCTGTATTTCGGTTGGAATAATTCCCTTATAAGTAGTGTTCCAACTTGTTTTCGCTACATGTTGAACACTCTGAATATCTTCATTTTTCATACTCCGAATTGTTACATTCTTCATTTTTCATACTCCGAATTGTTACATTCATTTTACTCGACCTCATTTAAAATGGTTTTCATAATGACAAATTATAGCATTACTTTTGGGGGTTGTAACAGCTGTGGAGAATAACATTTATAAAAATAAAGTGTTTACAAAAATGTGGGTAACTATGTGATTATGGGGATAACCTGTGGATAACATGCTTAGTTATCCACTTTTATGCTTTATACACTTCATTTTTTCCTGTTTTTACTGATTCAAGAGATTTTAAATTGTTAATATCTTTGTGGATAGTATCAACAATAAGCTGAGCATCATAATCCATTGAAGCTACATGGTATGAATGCTCTAACACAGTTTGTTTTTTGATATCTGATGAAACATAATGGAAGATAAAATCTGAATTTCTTGGCGATACAACATGATCAACGGCAGATTTAAAGATGAAAGTAGGACAACTTACTTTTGTAATCTTCTGCTTTGTATCCTCCATTAAAAATAATAATTGATGGATCGCTTTAAGTGGCACTTTATCATAAGTAATTTCAAAGACTGAAGGCTTTTTAATATCTGGTGTTCCTTCATTAATAAATCTTGGTGATTCCGCGTCTCTTAAATTTTCATAAGCTACCTCTGTTACAGCAGCATTAATAAGGAAAATCCCATCAATATGCTGCTTTTTTGCTGCAAGCTGTAGAGTTAAAGCACCTCCCATAGATTGACCAACAATAAATATGCTTGAACAGCTTGATTTTAATTCCTCATAAGCATTTTCTAAATCTGAAATCCAAGTTTCATACGTACTACTTTCCATTTCCTTATAGTGAGTACCATGACCTGATAACCGTGGAATAGATACTGTATAACCATATTGTGATAATTGTTCACCTATATATTGCATACTCTGTGGAGTTCCATTAAAACCATGACATAACAAAATTCCTTTTTTATTTCCAGAGAAGTATAAGCTTTCTGCACCATTGATCACAGGATATGAGTTTTTTTCCATCTTCCTTCCTCCTAGTCGATTTGATTATTTAGATTATATGTTTATCTTAATTATTCTTATTAGTTTACTTGGTTTTATTCTACAGGATATCTCTTTCCATGACAACATTAAAAAACACGATGTATTAAGCTTAAGAGCTTACATCGTGTATAGTTAACGTCTATTTATTTTTCATTCTTAAAGACAGGATAACCAGTATATTTAAAATCTTTACCAATTTTAATAATTTCTAATTCTTTAAGATCTATTGCATCGGACATTTTCTCGATACCTTCACCTGCAAAAAAACCTGGTGAACTTTTACCGCCAATTAATTTAGGCGCCACATATAAAACTAGCTTATCAACTAATTGTTCTTTTAAAAAGGACGCATTAACTTCTCCTCCGCCTTCAATTAGCACAGATGAAACATTTTGTTCACCTAATATTTTCAGGGTATCATGTAAATCTACTCGTTGTTTGCCCTTTGTTACAAAAACCTTCACACCGAGTTTTTCTAACTCCTGTTTCAGCCCTGAATTATAATTCTCGGATGTAAAAATCCATGTTTCAGCTTTTTTGTCAGTAATTACCTTACTATTCATTGGAATACGTAAAGTACTGTCTAAAATAATTCTAATAGGATTTCGACCGTATGGTATTCTCGTTGTTAATTCTGGGTCATCTTGTATAACTGTATGAACGCCGACTAAAATACCTGTATGTTCATTCCGCAAATGATGAACATCATGGCGAGCTTCTTCTGAAGTAATCCATTTACTGTCCCATATATGAGAGGATATTTTCCCATCTAACGTTGTAGCTGCTTTTAATGTCATAAACGGCTGCTTCTTCACAATAAACTTATTAAATACTTCATTCATTTTACGTGATTCTTCTTCACAAACTCCAACGATAACCTCAATATTAGCTTTTTCTAAAATTTTAACACCATTTCCCGCAACAATTGGATTAGGATCAAGTGTTGCAATAATCACTTTCTTTAACCCAGCTGTAACAAGTGCCTCTGCACAAGGACCTGTTCGTCCATGATGTGAACATGGTTCCAGTGTTACATAAATAGTACCACCCTTTGCTTTTTCGCCTGCCATGCGTAAAGCATGAATTTCCGCGTGAGGTTCCCCAGCTTTTAGATGGGCACCAACACCAACAATCCGATTGTCATTCACAATAACAGCTCCTACAAGCGGATTAGGAGCTGTTTGGCCTTTCATCGCCTTCGCATTGTCTAATGCTAGCTTCATGTAAAATTCATGTTCACTCAAATTGGATATCCTCCTCGGAAATGACCTGCTTTCTCCATTTTCGTTTCTAAATAACGTTGATTATACATCGAAATATCTCCCCATAAAGGCATTCTACCAGTCACATTTGCACCTGAATTTTTAAGTGCCTCTAATTTATTCGGATTATTCGTGATTAACGTAACAGGCTTCTGACGAATAGATTTTAATACTCTAATAGCTTCATCATAATTACGGCTATCATCTTTAAAGCCTAAATATTCATTAGCTTCTACTGTATCTAACCCTTCTTCTTGTAAAAGATAGGCCATTGCTTTGCTAAATAATCCAATTCCTCTACCTTCATGATTTGCCAAATAAAAAAGTGCACCTGATCCATGTTCAGCGATTATCTTCATCGATTGCTTCAACTGAAATCCACAATCACATCGCTTACTTCCAAATATATCACCAGTATGACAAATGCTATGCATACGGATAAGTGCTTCTTCACTATGTTCAAAATCTCCATAAACTAATACACTAGATTGCTGACTTTCTGCTAAGTTAGCCGTTGCTAAGCTTTTGATTAACATATCCTTTTGCTCTTCTAAAGGTAGATTTAAGGAATTCTCCATCTCTAACCAACTGTACCAGTTAAATTCCAAAGTTGCCCCGTCCAATTGAACCGGCAATTTTATTGGACCAACAATAAAAGTCTGTCCAGATTCATGAGATATCATATTTATTTTCTTTTTCAAAGCTTTTAATGATGTTTGTTCTGTTGCTTCTATCATCATATTGCCTCCTGATTATTGATCCATTATATAAAAGGTCTTTCCCTTACATTGTCTAAAAGAAGTTACGTGTACCCCTACTATCTATAGAATATTAGTGGTTACTTATTGTAAGTAAGTTTAAATTCGAAAGATAAATAAGTCAATTTTCTATGCTTTTTCCTATAGAAAATATGATGTTTTACATTATATATGAAAGCTTATAGTAAAGCTCATGATAAATCTTGGTAGTGTTATTTTTTCTTGTACCAAATAAGTAGCAACAAAGCTTTGTTTTACTATTGTTGAATAGAGGTCTTTATTTTCTTTATGATTAGGTTAAAATAGTGAATGAGGTGATCTTAATGGAGCATGTAAAAACAGAAGAGAAATTTATGGAGTTAATAAATAGCAATAAACCAGTTGTTTTGAAATTCTTTACAGATTGGTGTCCTGATTGCAAACGAATGGATATGTTTTTACCAACAGTTTTTGAAGAGGTTGAAAATGTAGAGATGTATGAAATCAACAAAGATGATTTACCTGAAATAGCAGAAAAGTATGATGTCATGGGGATTCCAAGCTTATTAGTATTCAAGGACGGTGAAAAACAAGCACACTTACATAGCGCAAATGCAAAAACACCTGATCAAGTAATTGAATTCCTTACTAGCTCAATTAAATAATCTTAAAGCGACTAGGTTATAAGTTGTGGCATTAAAAAGGGCTGACAGCATTACTGGGTAAGCTGTCAGCCTCTCTTTCATCGTTTTCTTTATTTCATAGGTTTAAAGCTCATAGTTGCATGGACAGCTCTTTGCCAGCCTTCATACAACTGACTTCTTTCATCTTCATTCATACTTGGATCAAATGACTTCTCTACTTTCCACTTCTTCGCAATTTCATTCCGATCCTGCCAAAATCCGACTGCTAAACCTGCTAAATATGCTGCTCCTAACGCTGTTGTCTCATTAACTACTGGTCGTTCGACAGGTACATTTAAAACATCACTTTGAAAATTCATTAAGAAATTATTCTTAACCGCTCCACCGTCAACTCTAAGCTTTTTAAGCTCAATACCTGAATCTGCTTCCATTGCTTTAAGAACATCTTTTGCTTGGAATGCTAGAGATTCCAACGTTGCACGAATAAAATGCTCTTTTGTTGTTCCGCGTGTTAAACCAAAAACAGCTCCTCGTGATTCACTATCCCAATATGGTGTTCCTAAACCAACAAATGCAGGCACAACATATACACCTTCAGAAGACTCAACCTTACTAGCATATTCCTCACTAGCAGAAGCATCATCAATCATTCTTAGTCCATCACGGAGCCATTGAATGGCAGAGCCCGCTACAAAGATACTTCCTTCTAACGCGTACTCAACTTTCCCATCAATTCCCCAGGCAATTGTTGTTAGTAAGCCACTTTCTGAATTTACCGCTTTTTCACCAGTATTCATTAACATGAAACAGCCTGTTCCATAAGTATTTTTGGCCATTCCTTTTTCATAACATGCTTGCCCAAATAATGCTGCTTGCTGGTCTCCCGCTACACCTGCAATCGGTACAGCTTCTCCAAAAAAGTGATAATCAACTGTAGTAGCATACACTTCAGACGAAGAACATACTTCTGGTAGCATTGACTTTGGAATCGTTAAAATGTCTAATAATTCTTCATCCCATTTCAAGTCATAAATATTATACATAAGTGTTCTTGAAGCATTACTATAATCTGTTACATGCCTTTGTCCACCAGATAACTTCCAAATTAACCATGTATCTACTGTACCAAATAGCAATTTCCCTTCTTCTGCCTTTTGTCTTGCTCCCTCTACATGATCAAGAATCCACTTCACCTTAGTACCGGAAAAATAGGCGTCAATTAACAACCCTGTTTTATTATGAAATAAGTCGCTATATCCTTTTTCCTTTAATTCCTCACAAATATCTGCTGTTTGCCTTGATTGCCATACAATTGCGTTATAAATAGGTAATCCTGTTTCTTTATCCCACACGATAGCCGTTTCTCTTTGATTTGTAATACCAATACTTGCAATCTCTTTAGGAGAAATAGATGTTTTAGTTAATAATTGTGCAATTACAGCTAATATTGAGCTCCAGATTTCTTGTGCATTATGCTCAACCCAACCTGATTTAGGAAAATATTGCTTGAACTCTTGTTGAGCAATATCAACTATTTCTCCTTCTTTATTAAATAGAATTGCTCGTGAGCTTGTTGTTCCTTGATCAAGTGCTAATACATATTTCTTTTCCACTGAAATCCCCCCTATTTACTTATATCTATTCAGACAATACTCTTCGTTTAATAATGACCCTGATAACGATAAATGATTATATATTTATAAAAAAATAGACAGCATATGCATCTATCGAATGAATCGATAATTACGCATAGCTGTCTCTGGTTTCTTATCAGCACGAATATTAACTTATTTCTATTATAAGAAATATGTCTCCTACTTGTAAACGCTTTTAGTTAAATTTGATATAATTTGTTTATAGAAGAAGGGGGAAGAAGGGGGTCTGTCCCTCACCATAGTGAGGGACAGACCCCCTTCTTCCCTTCTTCTCCTCTTTCTTCCTTTTTTCTACGAGCAATTCTAATTATTTTACCTGAAATCTCTATTCAAATCATTGAGATTTTTTTAAAAGTTTCTTTCTAGAAAAGTATAGAGTAAACTGCCTAATAAACGGTCAACTTTTTATTTACTTCTTTTTACCCTGTGTTTCTTCATTCCCTTTGTTAAAGGCAAAACGATACTTCTCACTTTTTTCTATTTGGGTAACTTGTGAATCATGTATTGTGATTTGCAGTGTTCCAAATTCAATATCCTCTAATAAACTAGCAATTTTATCGATAACTTCTTGTTTACTATTATTCCTTACCAACAACCTTCTCCCCTTTCACCTTTCACTGTGTATACTCAAACACTTAAATAATGTTTACTTTTTAATCAAGTGATAGTTGATTTTTCACCTTACTGCTTATGCTTCTGATTTTTGATACAGTGTGAGAAATAGCAATAATCCAAATTACAAAAATCCCGATATAAATATAAGGATATACTGCCGTATTATCGATCCAGCTTGTTACTAATGTTCTAGAATTAATCAATATAATAAATCCACCTACAAGAACACCCATTAATTGACCATGAATTTTTTGAACGATCCAAGCTGCGATTGGTGCCGCAATAATACCACCTATCATTAATGCACCTACCCATAACCAATTTACATCTTGCCACCCTAATGAAATAAGAAATCCTAGTGTTGCTGATACAGCAATTGCAAACTCACTTGTATCAACTGTGCCAACTACTTTGCGAGGACTCATTCCCTTTTTTGATAATAAAACAGGTGTAGCAATTGGTCCCCAACCTCCTCCACCTGTTGCATCAGCAAAGCCTGCGATCAACCCTAGTGGAATTGATTGCTTTTTAGTAAGTGAGATCTCTTTCTTTACTTGTGTAGGAGTGAATTTAAATAAAAACTTGATCAATACATACACGCCTAGCGAAAGAAGAAATAACGATATATAAGGCTTTGCAAGTTCACCTGGATATGACTAAGAAATGTAGCTCCTAAAAAGGCTCCTATTGAACCAGGAATAATTAATCGATAAACAGTCTGCTTATCAACATTTCCAAACTTGATATGTGACGCACCTGAAGCAGCAGTCGTCACTACCTCAGCAAGATGTACCGATGCAGAAGCTACTGCCGGAGCAAAGCCGAAGGTCAACAAAAGTGATGTAGATGTAACACCATATGCCATTCCCAATGCACCATCAATTAACTGTGCAAGTAATCCAATAAAGGCAAAAACAATCAATTTTCTCATAATTAACACCTCATTTGATATGAAAATGACAATAAAAAAGGCATAACCCAATCATGTGATAAAGTTATACCTTCGGTTGACCGATCGGCTTTCTTATTCCATTTTCTAATTAGTCAGATTATAATTCATATTATTCCTACCTGTCAACTTGTATTTAAATTTTAGTTTCTAAACTTATATCAACGGTACCTACTTTTCTATATTATTTCTTTACAAGAAAACAAAAAAGCGATTGAAACTGGAGGGATGCTCCAATTTTCAATCGCTTTTGGGAATTACTTATATATTAGCTTTTAGCAACTTTATGTTGTTAATAGCATTTAACTCTAACCAATTATTCTACTGTAACACTCTTAGCTAAATTTCTTGGTTTATCAACATCACAATCACGGTGTAATGCTGCATAATAAGAAATTAATTGTAATGGTACAACAGCTACTAATGGTGATAATTGCTCATGAACACTTGGAAGAATGAAACGATCATCTTCTTCTTCTAAGCCTTTCATAGAAATGATACAAGGATTTGCACCACGTGCTACTACTTCTTTCACATTTCCACGAATACTTAAGTTAACATGTTCTTGAGTTGATAGTGCAATAATTGGTGTTCCATTTTCGATTAAAGCAATCGTCCCATGCTTTAATTCTCCACCTGCAAAGCCTTCAGCTTGAATATATGAGATTTCTTTAAGCTTCAATGCTCCTTCTAATCCTACATAGTAGTCTACAGAACGACCAATAAAGAATGCATTACGAGTTGTTGCAAAGTATTCCTTTGCAATCTCTTCCATTTCTTCTTTTTGATCACATAGAACCTCCATTGCATTAGCAACAATTCCAAGCTCCTTCGTTAGATCAAATTCTAATGAACGACCTTTTCCTTCAGCTGCAACTGCTGCAAGAATAGAAAGCACTGCTAGTTGTGCTGTATATGCTTTTGTTGATGCTACAGCAATTTCAGGACCAGCATGTAATAACATTGTATAATCAGCTTCACGAGATAGTGTAGATCCTTGAACATTTGTAATTGTTAATGCTTTATGTCCAAGCTCTTTAATTTGTACTAATACTGCACGGCTATCAGCTGTTTCTCCACTTTGTGAGATAAAAATAAACAGTGGATTAGGTGATAATAAAGGCATATTGTAAGAAAATTCACTTGCAATATGAACTTCAACAGGAATTTTAGCCCAGTTTTCAATAAACTGTTTACCAATTAACCCTGCATGATAGCTAGTTCCTGCAGCAACAATATAAATTCGGTCTGCCGCATTAACTGCAGCTACGATATCTGAATCAACTGTGATTTCATCAGCATCATTACGGTATTTATCAATAATTCTTCTTGTAACTAAAGGTTGCTCATCAATTTCTTTCAACATGTAGTGAGGATATGTGCCCTTTTCAATATCGCTAGAATCAATTTCAGCTTTGTAAGGTGCACGTTCAATTACATTACCTTGTAAATCTTTAATAGTAACCGTTTCACGTTCAACGAATACCATTTCTTTATCCATGATCTCCACATATTGATCAGTTACTTGTAGCATTGCCATAGCATCTGATGCTACAACATTGAAGCTACCATCACCTAAACCAACAAGAAGAGGACTTTTGTTTTTTGCGACATAAATCATGTTAGGATTTTGCTCATCTAATAATGCAATTGCATAAGAGCCTTTTAAGATTGATAACGTTTGACGGAACGCTTCCTCAACCTCTAATCCTTCATTAACAAATTTATCAATAACTTGGACAATTATTTCTGTGTCTGTATCACTTTTTAGGTCAACGTTTTGTAGATACTCACGTTTTAAGATGGCATAGTTTTCAATCACACCATTGTGTACAATAGTAAATCTACTAGTTGTACTTTGATGTGGGTGTGCATTTACTTGGCTTGGTACGCCATGAGTCGCCCATCTTGTATGACCAATTCCTGTTGATGCTTCAACTTTCTCATCTACACTTTTACGTAGCTCAGCAATACGACCTTTTTCTTTGAAAATATGCACTCCATCTTGATTCATCGTTGCAATTCCAGCAGAGTCATATCCTCGATACTCTAATTTCTCTAATCCCTTTAAAAGAATTTCCTTAGAGTCATTTTGTCCAATATATCCTACTATTCCGCACATATTTGTTTCCTCCCATAGAGTGTGTCATGGGACAGTTGTCAATTAAATTTCGGAGACATTCACTGTCCCCTCACACATGTTTTTTGTTATTTGGAAGGCTACACTTTTCCCTTTGTTCAAAAAGTTACCTCTTTGTTTTAAGAAAAAGTTTACGGTTGTAACCAATCAACCGGGAGGCATCCGCCGAAATTTCGATAACCTCCATCCTCGTCAACTAAGCTTTTTCGTCCACTTAGTTCAGGCGCTTTATGATGTTTTCAGATAAAACCTATGCTCCTTTACATTAAATTTAAACACAAAGTTAATATTACAATACGAAGATTTAAATCGTCAATCTATTTTTTCCAATTGCTTCACAACCTTAGTATCGATTGTTTACTTACACTATATGCATGGGTTTCTTTTCTTGTTAATGAGAAACCTTGATCCTCAATATTTAAGCATATAAAAAAGCGGGTTTCCCCGCTTCTAAAGCTACTACTCTAATCCCATTTCTGCTTTTACAACTTCTACAATTCTTTCTACATATTCACGGCATTGCTCTTCAGTTGGAGCTTCTGCCATAACACGTACTAACGGCTCTGTACCTGATGGTCTAACAAGTATACGACCATTTCCATTCATCTCTGCTTCAACTGCTGTAATCACTTCTTTAACTTTGGCATTTTCAGTTACTTTATATTTATCAGTTACTCTCACATTAATAAGTAATTGAGGGAATTTTTGCATTTCCTCTGCAAGCTCTGATAATTTCTTACCAGTTAATTTCATAATATTAACCAGCTGTAAACCAGAAAGCAATCCGTCACCTGTTGTATTGTAATCTAAGAAAATAATATGCCCTGACTGTTCTCCACCAAGATTATAGTCATTTTTTCTCATTTCTTCTACTACATAACGATCACCTACCGCTGTAGCAACACTCTTGATATTTTCTATCTCCAAGCCTTTATAGAAACCAAGGTTACTCATAACTGTAGATACAACAGTATTTTTCTTCAGTCTACCTTCATTATTTAAGTACTTGGCACAAATGAACATAATTTGATCACCATCAACGATTGCACCATTTTCATCTATTGCAATCATACGGTCACCATCTCCATCAAATGCTAATCCGATATCTGCATTCTTTTCTTTTAAAAAGGCTGAAAGTGCCTCTGGATGTGTTGAACCAACACCATCGTTAATATTTAATCCATTAGGTGATGTACCCATAGTAGAAACATCTGCATCCAAGTCAGCAAACAAATGTGTTGCTAATGACGATGTTGCACCATGTGCACAATCTAATGCAACATGAATGCCAGTAAAGTCTTCATCTACTGTTTGTTTTAAGAATTGAAGATATTTCTGTCCACCTTCAAAATAATCATTAACTTGTCCTAAATTCTTCCCTACAGGTCTAGGTAAAGTATCTTCTTCTTGATCCATCAATGCTTCAATTTCCAGCTCTTGATCATCAGAAAGCTTGAAACCATCTGGTCCGAAATATTTAATTCCATTATCTTCAACAGGATTATGTGATGCAGAAATCATGACTCCAGCTTCTGCCCCAAGTGCCTTTGTTAAATAAGCAACACCTGGTGTCGAGATGACGCCTAATCGCATAACCTCTGCCCCAATTGATAAAAGCCCAGCAACTAGTGCTCCTTCTAACATATGTCCTGATATCCGAGTGTCACGACCAATAAGAACCTTAGGACGCTCTTTATCCTTTGTTAAAACGTACCCACCAAATCGCCCTATTTTAAAAGCTAATTCAGGTGTTAATTCACTATTCGCTACTCCTCGTACTCCATCTGTACCAAAATACTTTCCCATTTGGTTTCGCTCCTTTTATCCTATCTGCCTAAGAGGCTGAGGAAATTTTCACTTTTACTGTTTCTTGTTCTAATGACCAGGTGATGTTTTGAGGACCATTAACCTCTACCTTTACTTCATGTTCTCCATCACTTAAATCTGCCAAATTAATATACAGCTCTATATCATCACTCGTTATGTTTTCAATAACACTTGGTGCCCCAAAGATTTGTACATCAATAGAGCCTAAATCTGGATCAAGGAAATCAAATCTCTTTCCCTCTGACATTCCAACCTCTTGGATTGATTGATCAGATAATAATTTTTCTTCTTGATTATCTATATCTACTTTTATGTTAATTTTCTCAGGAGATACCTTGTTAACTCCTTCTGGCTTTGGAATTGCAACTTCCAGAACAGTATCTTCTGTCACTTTACTTAGATCAACTTTGATTCCATCTAAAAATTCCAGGTTCTCTAAAACATCTAAAGGACCATAAACAGTAACCTGCTTTGGATCAGGCTCAAGACTTAAAATGCTTAGTCCTTTTCCAAGCTCACCTTCTCTAACTATTTTAAAAGGTAATTCTTTACTTGGACTTTTAATAGGAACCGTAACATCAACAACTGAAGGTTCAACCTCCACAGGAAGAATATTTCCATCCCCATCATATATTGTTATGGTTGCATCTGATTCAACTGTTTCTTTTGCATTTTCCAAATTTATTGTTGCTTTCACAGCTGAAATTCGCTCTATTACTTCCTTTGATGCCGTCACATTAATACTATTTGGGCTAACAATTGGCTGATCTGGTTCATAGCCTTCTTCAAGTTTATCTTCATTTAGAAAATCAACTGTCACTGGAAAGCTCTTTGTTATTTTTTCTTCAATTGAGACTGTAATAATTGAAGGGTTAATGCTTGCTGTTAAGTCACTTGGAAGATCTTTATGCTTTAATTTCACTTGGTGTGTTCCAATAGATAAATTCGTTAAGTCTGCATAAATTTCGAAACCCTTTTGCTTACTTGCCTTTGTTATCGAACCAGTTGTTCCCTCTAATGTTACACTAACTGTTTCAGGTACTCCTGTTACAACAAGATTTTCTTGATCAAAATATGTAGTGACGGGTACTTCTGTAACCGTGCTCTGATCAGTAGATGTAGATCCTCCTAATAATGGCGGTGGCTTACTTGTACTTGGAGATCCTGATTCAATATTAACCGAGGCATAAAGCATCAAGGCTAAAAATAATGCAATAAACCTCATGACCCATGGGCTTTCTATTAGTTTATCCATTCTTTTTTCCCCTCCATTGCCAACGGTTTGAGGAAACAGCTTTTGTTGGAGCATTTAACTCTTTTTGTAGAATATTTCTTAATTCATCCTGAGTTAAGTTCCTATGAAGTTCACTATTTCTAGCAGCAGATACACTTCCTGTTTCTTCAGAAACAATAATTGTTAAACTATCCGTAACCTCACTAACTCCTAATGCCGCTCGATGTCGCGTACCAAGCTCCTTCGAAATAAAAGGGCTTTCCGATAGTGGCAGATAACACGCTGCAGCTGCAATTTGGTTTTTCTGAATGATAACTGCACCGTCATGAAGAGGTGTATTTGGGATAAAGATATTAATTAGTAATTCAGATGAAATTCTAGATTCTAAGGCGATTCCAGTTTCTATATAGTCACTCATCCCTGTTTCTTTTTCAATCGTCATTAATGCCCCAATACGACGTTTAGCCATATAATCTGTTGCTTTTACGATTGCTTCGACGGCTACTTCTGGATCTTCTTCTCCAGGTAAACCACCTCTAGTAAATAACCGACCTCTTCCTAGCTGTTCTAAAGCTCTGCGCAGCTCTGGTTGGAATATGATAATAATCGCTAAAAATCCCCATGTTAGAGCTTGGTCCATTAACCATTGCAATGTACTCAAACCCATGTACTGACTTAACATACGGACTACGATTATAACTGTAATTCCTTTCAATAGCTGAACAGCTTTTGTTCCCCTTACTACCATAATTAGTTTATAGATAACATACCAAACAAGGAGAATATCAACAGCTATACCGAGGTAATGTAATACCGGTATATCCTCATATCCCATTCACTCGTCCTCCATGAGTTTTAATCGTCTTTCTAAGCAAGCCTATTTGTGTTTAAAACATAAAACAGAATTTAATAAAATCTAGAAACCTCAATACATTTTATTTAAAATCTGTTTCCAATATATAATTTTCACTAAAAAACTCATTACCTCATCTTTTATCCAGTTATGTAAATAGCTTCGAAAGGTAACTTCTCTATTATATCACTTCACCTTTAATCATGTAAAAAGGTCACCAATTTGATGACCTTAAAAATAGTGCAGCCAATCTTCTGAGCATAGATAGTCAAACTGATGTACCTACCAGCGATTATCTTAAAATACTAACAACATCCTCTGAAGTTGACTTTATATGATACCAAAGCCAATCAAACATCTCATTTACTTCATGTATATCACCAGTAACTTGACCAGCAGATGCTACATACTTTTCACCATTATTTGACGTTACATCCCCATTAATTACAGTAACATCTCCATCTATTTTACCTTCAATTAAGAGTGTTCCATTCTTTACTGTAACGTCCCCTTCAATGATTTCACCTTTTGGTACAGTCACCTTGCTATTTTCAACAACTAAATTAGACTGCTTAGAAACGCTAAAATGCTGATCTTCATTCCATGCAGAAAATAAGCTACCTGTCATCAGTAATAAGAATAAAGATGCAGCTGATAGTAGTGGGTGACCCTTTAACCATCTATTCCAAGATACAGTTTTCTTTTCTTTAGGAAGTCTGTTCATAACAGCTGATGTAAAATCAGATGGTGCTTCTATATGAGATGTACTTTGAACAAGTGCAACAGCTTTTTCAAGTTCATGAAAATGGTGATAACATTCCTTACATGTATGAAGATGTTCTTTTATTTTAGCTTCATCTTCCTCTAATAGTTCTTGATCCATATATTTGTGTAAAAGCTGAATAAACTCATTAGAACAGCTCACATTACTCACCTCTTTATAAATGCCTTAATTGCTTTCTGAGTGCCTCTCTTCCTCTATGGATGCGGGTTTTAACCGTACCAACAGGAATGTCCAAAATTTCACTAATCTCAATTAATGATAGTTCGTCAATATACTTCAAAACAATAACAGTTCTATACTTATCTGGAAGCTTTAGAATTTCCTTCTGAATAGTTTCCTGCAGTTCTATTGTTTCTAACTCCTCTTCAGGTAAAGCATCCTGTGATGCAACCTGAGAATACATTGTTAAACCCTCAGTTCCAGAAATCTCTGCATCTAAATAATAATCAGGTTTCTTTTTTCTTATTCTATCGATACAAAGGTTTGTTGCAATACGGTATAGCCATGTAGAAAACTTTTTATTCATATCATATGTATGAATATTTACATATGATCGAATAAAAGCTTCTTGAGCTATGTCCTCAGCTTCATGAGCATTTCCTAGCATTCGATAACACAATTGATATATCTTGTCTTTATACAGATCAACAATTTCAGCAAAGGCATTCTGATCACCTTTTTTCACTTGTTTAATCCTTTTTTTCACGATCGTTTCCATTTTGTCATACCTCCGCACTCTGCGGGTCTCTTTTTATACGATTAAGGTTACCGTTTGGTTTCATTTTTTTCACATAAAATTATTTTAACAAATTTTGGAGAACTTTGGAGGAAAGTTTTAAAGAAAGTAAAATAAATCGTGAAAAACCCATTGATTTTATTATTGAAATTAAAAAAGACAATTTTAAAAGCGATAAACTAGGTTTATCGCTTTTTATATAAGTACATTATTGTTGATAATTTTGGTGGAGCCTAGCGGGATCGAACCGCTGACCTCCTGCGTGCAAGGCAGGCGCTCTCCCAGCTGAGCTAAGGCCCCTTAAAAATATGGAGCGGAAGACGGGATTCGAACCCGCGACCCCCACCTTGGCAAGGTGGTGTTCTACCACTGAACTACTTCCGCAAAAATGAGCCATGAAGGATTCGAACCTTCGACCCTCTGATTAAAAGTCAGATGCTCTACCAACTGAGCTAATGGCTCTCTAAATGGCTGGGCTAGCTGGATTCGAACCAACGCATGTCGCAGTCAAAGTGCGATGCCTTACCGCTTGGCTATAGCCCAATAAATAAATGTCTTAATAATTATAGTAACCATATTATCGTGAAGTTATTCACAATATTGATAATGAGAAAATAAAAAAACAATTAATGAATTGTATTAAAACCAACTCTATCATCGTTTATCATCATTCATTATATAATAAGATGGTGGAGGGGGGCAGATTCGAACTGCCGAACCCTAAGGAGCGGATTTACAGTCCGCCGCGTTTAGCCACTTCGCTACCCCTCCATATATAAAACAGTGCCGGCGAGAGGACTTGAACCCCCAACCTACTGATTACAAGTCAGTTGCTCTACCAGTTGAGCTACACCGGCGTGTAGATTTAAGTATTTATTTCATTGAATATCTTAGAATCCATTTTCACTTTGGAATAAATACTCTAAGCTAGTAGAAGGTATTTAAGATGTTAAATGAAATGGTAAGATATTTTCGCTCCGCGAAAAATCTATGGTGGAGGATGACGGGATCGAACCGCCGACCCTCTGCTTGTAAGGCAGATGCTCTCCCAGCTGAGCTAATCCTCCAAAAGTTATTATTATAGGAAAATTATTAATGTAAGTTTTTTCGCTATGCAAAAAAACTTTGGTGACCCATACGGGATTCGAACCCGTGTTACCGCCGTGAAAGGGCGGTGTCTTAACCGCTTGACCAATGGGCCGTTCTTTAGTTAGAAGAATATTTTCATAAGCTTCCAACCGGGCTCGAACCGGTGACCTCTTCCTTACCATGGAAGTACTCTACCAACTGAGCTATGGAAGCAATGGCTCCGCAGGCAGGACTCGAACCTGCGACCGATCGGTTAACAGCCGATAGCTCTACCACTGAGCTACTGCGGATTAATATACAAAGCCTGGCAACGTCCTACTCTCACAGGGGGAAACCCCCAACTACCATCGGCGCTGAAGAGCTTAACTTCCGTGTTCGGCATGGGAACGGGTGTGGCCTCTTCGCCATCATTACCAGACATATTTAGAAGGATATTCCTTCAAAACTAGATAACAACTCACAATTCAATTCACTGACGTTCGCTTAAATATTTAGGTTAAGTCCTCGATCGATTAGTATCTGTCAGCTCCACACGTCACCGCGCTTCCACCTCA
>NZ_JAFBDU010000015.1 GCF_016908395.1 Metabacillus crassostreae | reverse complement strand
CTACGTGAAAAAAACTTGGTCCGGTAGTTCAGTTGGTTAGAATGCCTGCCTGTCACGCAGGAGGTCGCGGGTTCGAGTCCCGTCCGGACCGCCATACATATTAAACAAATCGAAACATTGATGTTTCGTTTTTTTTATGCTCTTTTTTATTTTATCTATTTATAATGAAGCAATCTTTACCTATACAAAGTCATCTATGATACGATAGAAAGAATAAAACTTGGATAAACTATAATTATTAGTTAAACTGAATAGAGATATTCCCTTAGGAAACAAATTCCTAAGGTTTTTTAATAACGCTATTTTTGTTTATTTATAGCAGCACTATATTAAGTGACGTCTTAAAGCATCATGGCAAAATTAAATTTATATTGGAGAAACACATGGATGAATTTGAGTTTATTAATAAAGTAAAACCTACACGTAATTTTCGTAAGCAGGTGATGGTTGGTATTGGAGATGATGCTGCAGTTTATCAACCAACGAATTCCTACAACCAAGTGGTTTGTGTTGATACAATGGTAGAAGGTGTTCATTTTTTAAAGAATATCTCTTCTCCTCAAGATATTGGTTATAAAGCACTTGCTGTAAATATAAGTGATATTGCTGCAATGGGAGCATTACCGATATATTATCTTGTGTCTATCGCTATTCCATCAACATGGACTGAGGCTGAGTTAATTCAGATCTATGAAGGAATGGAGGAGCTTTCTAGCACCTATAGAATGGACTTAATCGGTGGTGATACCGTTTCAACGTCTGATAAATTGGTTATTACAGTAACTGTGATTGGTGAAGCTGAAAGTCATGTTCAAACACTAAGAAATAAAGCAGAAGATCGAGATATTGTTTTTGTGACTGGAACGATTGGTGATTCTTCAGCAGGGTTATCTATTTTATTAGAGGAAATAGATAATATTCATCCTACTACTCAGAACTATTTAATGAATCGTCATAAAAGACCAATTGCTCAAGTTGAGGCAGGGCAAATCATTGCAGAGCTAGAGCGAGCTTCTCTAAATGATATCAGTGATGGCTTAGCAAGTGAGCTAAATGAACTTATTGAAGCAAGTAAGCTAGGTATGATTATTAACGAAGAACATATACCGGTAAGTAAGGAACTACGATCACTGCAAGATGTTTATGATATTAAAAAGTGGATTTTATATGGTGGAGAAGATTTCGAACTAGTTGGCACAACCTCTGAAAAAGAATGGGATAAGTTAAAGCAAGCTTGCAAAGAAAAAAATATAACCATTACCAAAATCGGAGTTGTAACGAATCAACATCATAACGTTCTTTTAAAAAATAGAAATGGTCAAATGATACAATTAAATAAGTCAGGGTATAACCATTTCAAAAATAAGTAAGGTGAATAGAAATGGAACAATTTGAATTGATAACAAAGACAGCTGAAGAAACTTCCACAATAGCAAGTAGTTTGGCTAATAAAGTAATGTCTGGCGATGTAATTACCTTAGAAGGTGATTTAGGGGCAGGTAAAACAACATTTACAAAAGGACTAGCTAAGGGGCTTGGTATACAGCGTAATGTTAATAGCCCTACTTTCACGATTATAAAAGAATATAAGGGTGGAAGGCTGCCATTATATCATATGGATGTATATCGTGTTGAAGATGAGGATGAAGATCTTGGCTTTGATGAGTACTTCCATGGAGATGGTATAACGGTTGTTGAATGGGCTCATTTAATAAAGGATCAGTTACCATTAGAACGTTTAGATATTAAAATCTATTATGAGAATGATACAACAAGGAAAATTATTATGACTCCTTATGGTTCTCATTATGTAGATATATGTAAGGAGTTAAGCAATGAAAGCATTAGCAATTGATACAACCAATAATGTACTTGGAATTGCTTTGGTTGATGAAGATATCGTTATTGGTGAGTATATAACAAATTTAAAGAAAAATCATTCTGTTCGTGCTATGCCTGCTATCGAGAAATTATTACAGGATTGTGATATAGCACCAAATCAATTAGAGAAAATTATTGTAGCAACTGGTCCAGGATCATATACTGGTGTTCGTATAGGTGTATCAATTGCTAAAACATTAGCTTGGTCTCTGGATATACCTATAGTCGGTGTTTCCAGTTTAGAGATTTTAGCTGCAAACGGTAGATTTTTTAATGGGTTTATCTCACCACTGTTTGATGCAAGAAGAGGACAGGTTTATACAGGTTTATATCAATATGATAATAATGAAGTTGTTTGTGTAGAAAGTGATCAAAATCTACTATTAACAGATTGGCTTAAAATGCTTAAAGAAAAAAATGAAGATGTTTTATTTATTGGTAATGATGTAAGTCTTCATAGAGATTTAATTTTAACAGAATTAGGAGAAAAGGCTGTATTTGGACAAGTACCTTTACATAATCCACGACCAAGCGAGTTAGCATTTCTTGGTTTAATGAAAGACACAACAGATGTTCATAGCCTTGTGCCAAATTATATTCGTCTAGCAGAAGCTGAAGCAAAATGGCTAGAACAGCAAAAGTAAGATGGTGGCTAAATTGGATCATAAACTTTCAATAAGAAAGATGATAAAAGAAGATATCGAGCAAGTGTACCAAATAGAATTACTATCTTTTTCAGCTCCTTGGTCAAAGGAATCTTTGCTATATGAATTAGAGCAAAATTTATTTGCTAAATATATAGTCGTTGAATCAGAGGGACAGATTATTGGATATTGTGGTTTATGGGTGATCATGGAGGATGCACAAATTACAAATATTGCGGTTCATCCTGATTATCGTGGACTAAATATTGGAGAAGCTCTCCTCAAATTTGCGGTACAGTTAAGTAAAGAAATGAAAGCGAAAAGGATAACTCTAGAAGTACGAGTATCAAATCATGTCGCTCAGTCTCTTTATAAAAAAGTTGGCTTTGTTACTGGTGGTATAAGAAAAAGGTATTATACAGATAATCAAGAAGATGCTTTAATAATGTGGGTGAATTTAGAATGAGTGAAAAAGATCAGTATGTATTGGGAATTGAAACAAGCTGTGATGAAACGGCTGCAGCTATTATAAAAAATGGTCGGGAAATTGTAGCAAATGTTGTTGCATCTCAGATAGAGAGCCATAAACGCTTTGGTGGTGTTGTTCCTGAAATTGCTTCAAGACATCATGTAGAGCAACTAACTATCGTTTTTGAAGAAGCTATGCAAAAGGCAGAGCTTACGTTTGAAGATTTATCAGCAATTGCTGTTACAGAAGGACCTGGGCTAGTAGGAGCACTATTAACAGGCGTGAATGCAGCAAAGGCATTAGCTTTTGCACATAATATTCCCCTAGTTGGAGTGCATCACATTGCAGGTCATATATATGCAAATCGGCTGATAAAAGAGCTGCAATTTCCACTCCTTGCATTAGTTGTATCTGGTGGTCATACGGAGCTAGTTTATATGAAAGAACATGGTAGCTTTGAAGTAATAGGTGAAACATTAGATGATGCTGCAGGAGAAGCTTACGATAAGGTTGCCAGAACACTAGGTCTTCCTTATCCAGGTGGTCCTCATATTGATCGTTTAGCACATGAAGGAAATCCATCTATTGATTTACCACGAGCTTGGCTTGGAGAAGGTTCTTTTGATTTTAGTTTTAGTGGTTTAAAGTCAGCCGTTATTAACACGTTGCATAATGCAAAACAAAAGGATATTGAACTTGATCCTAAAGATGTTGCGGCTAGCTTTCAAGCAAGTGTTATTGATGTGTTAGTCACAAAAACTGGATATGCTGTGGATAAATATAAAGTAAAGCAGTTATTGGTTGCTGGAGGTGTAGCGGCGAATAAAGGTTTACGTGCAGCATTAGAAAAGGAATTTGCGACTAGAGAAGGATTAGAATTAATCATTCCTCCTCTAGCACTTTGTACAGATAATGCTGCAATGATAGCAGCTGCAGGTAGTGTTTTATATGATAAGGGTGTTAGAAGTGATTTAGCGTTAAATGCAAATCCGGGCTTAGAATTAACATCTTATTAACAGCTTTCGACTTGTCGAAGGCTTTTTTTGTGAAGAAAGTCATGGTAGTTATAGTATGAAAACACTGTTACTAACAGGGAAAAAGGTCAACTATCTACAATTTTTTCAGAATAAATTTATGAAAATGAGGGTTATCCAGACTGCTAACAGACTTATCCACAGAATATACACGATAATTGTAGAAATGTGTAAAAGTATAAAAAATGCTGTCATATCAATAAATTTTAGCCTGTGTATAAGTTGATAAAAAATCCTGAAAACTGTGGACAATGTGCATAAGTCTGTTGATATGTTGGAAATAAAGGATTTCTCATGTGGATAATGAACTGTTGGAAAACCTGTTTTTGTGGAAAGTTCACTTCTTAAATTAAGGTACTAAAAATATGTCGAAAAAATGTGCAAACTTGGGGGCAGACCCCAATATACAAAAAACAGTGAGAAATTCTCACTGTTTAATGTAGCTGTTCCCACTCTGTCATTAATTCTTCTAGTTTTGATTGTAGGAGCTCGGTTTCGGTATTTAATTTTTGTACTTCTTCGTGATTTTGGTAGATATCAGGATCACATAGTAAAGCTTCATTTTTTTCGATTTTTTCTTCGATTTCACTTATTTCATTTTCGATTTCTTCAATTCTACGCTGCTTTTGTCGCTCGAGCTTTTTTAATTCCTTTTCTTGTTGATAATTTAATTTGCCTTCTGGTTGGGTATCAGCTTTCTTATTAGAAGATCCTTCACGAGTCAATTGTTCTAAACGTTCATGCTCTAACAGTTCTTCTTGTTTTGTTAAATAATAATCATAATCACCGAGATATTCTGTTAGCTGATGCTTTGATAGCTCAAATACCTTTGTGGCAATTCTATTAATAAAATATCTATCATGTGAAACAAAAAGAATGGTCCCAGGATAATCGATTAGGGCATTTTCTAAAATTTCTTTACTATCTAAATCCAAATGGTTCGTTGGTTCGTCAAGGATAAGAAAATTTGCGTTTTGTAGCATTAATTTGGATAAAGCAAGTCGAGCTTTTTCTCCTCCACTTAAGGTTGAAACAGGCTTTAATACATCATCTCCTGAAAACAGAAAGTTACCAAGAATTGTCCGGATTTCTTTTTCTGTTTTATGAGGATACTCGTCCCACAGCTCGTCCACAACTCGTTTATTAGAAGTGAGATCTGCTTGTTGTTGGTCATAGTAGCCAATTTGGACATTAGATCCTATCGCAAATGATCCTGTTAAGGAATCTAGCTTTGACACGACAGATTTCAATAGAGTTGATTTACCTATTCCATTCGGTCCAACTAAAGCAATGCTATCACCACGAGAAATAGAGAAGGAGATATCAGAAATAACTGGTGTGACACCGTCATAGGATACAGAGATATTCTCTGCTTTTAATACATCATTTCCACTTTGCCTTTCAATATCAAATTGAATATTAGCTGATTTTTCATCTCCGAGTGGTTTGTGCATTAAATCCATTTTCTCTAATTTCTTACGCCTACTTTGGGCAAGCTTTGTTGTTGATGCACGAGCTAAATTTCGCTGAATAAAATCCTTTAGCTTGGCAACTTCTTCTTGCTGCTTATCATATGACTTCATTTCTTTTTCATAGTTTTCAGCTTTATGCTTTAAATAACTACTATAATTACCAGTGAATTTAGTACTAGTATGTCGACTGATTTCATAAACCTGTGTAACAATCTTATCTAAGAAATAACGGTCATGTGATACGATTAAGATGGCTCCAGAATAGTTTTGTAAATATTGCTCAAGCCATGTAAGAGTTTCAATATCTAGATGGTTTGTTGGTTCATCCAATATAAGAAGATCAGGACTTGTTAATAATAATTTTCCTAAAGCAAGTCTTGTTTTTTGGCCACCACTTAAGGAAGAGATTTTTGTGCTAGGATCAAATGTACTAAATCCTAATCCGTGAAGAACCGAGCGGATATCTGCTTCATATTGATATCCACCATTTTCTTTAAATTTCACCTGTAAGCGATCATAATCCTTTAAAAGCTGCTCAAATTTCTGTGCGTCTTTATCAGGATCAACAGTAGCCATTTTTTGTTCAGCATTTCTCATTTCTGTTTCCATTGATTTTAAGTCTTTGAAAACTGTATTCATTTCTTCCCAAATAGAAAGTGTGGATACTAATCCTGTGTCTTGTGCAAGGTAGCCAATTGTAGCATCCTTTGGTTTAATCATTTCACCAGAATCGTAGGCGATCTGACCTGCTATTATTTTTAAAAGGGTAGATTTCCCTGCTCCATTACGACCAACAAGAGCAATTTTATCTCTTGTTTGTACTTCTAGCTTAATATTCGTTAAAATAGGATCAGCACCGAAAAATTTACTAAGTTGATTTATTTGTAGTAATATCATATATTTCACCTCTACTAATGCTTTAAGTGTAGCTTAATAACTGCATATGGGCAACAAAGACACTGTTTAAGATGGTGAATTTTGTATGGTAGGTTGTATGACTTTTTACTTGATTTCATTGAATAGTAGCGAGTTATGGCTATTCAAATAATTGTCACAATAACAAAACAGACAGATGGTATAAAATAGTGTATAGTCTAGATATAAGGGGACTTGTGTATGTCAGAATTTACCCATTTTAATGATCAAGGCAGAGCGAAAATGGTTGATATCTCTGCTAAGGAAACAACTGTTAGAACGGCACTTGCTAAATCAAGTGTTGAATTAACAAAAGAAGTATATGATAAAATCACCAACCATGAAATTGGTAAAGGTGATGTTCTCTCTGTTGCTCAGGTAGCCGGCATTATGGCTGCTAAACAAACAGCTAATGTTATTCCAATGTGTCATCCTATTCCGATAAAAGGTGTAGACATAGATTTTGATTGGAAAACAGATGAAAACAAATACGTTTTATTAATATCAGCAACTGTCAAAACAAAAGGCAGTACAGGTGTTGAAATGGAAGCGTTAACCTCTGCAAGCATTGCTGCACTTACTGTTTATGATATGTGTAAGGCTGTTGATAAAGGAATGGTTATTGGTCCAACATACTTAGTAGAAAAAACAGGCGGTAATAGTGGAGATTTTCACAGGGAAGAAAGCTAAAATAATAAAAAACAAATTATAGATAAAAAGTCCGCCGTTCTTGGACATTCGTTATATGTCTATCTCTAAAGCACAGGACGTCGCGTATTTAAAAGTGAAGGCTTCTAAGTTTCCACTTTGCGTTTTGTATGAATGTGAGGGATAAAAGTGAATATTGAGCAATCAAAAATACCGCAGGCAACTGCTAAAAGATTACCGTTATATTATCGGTTTTTGAAGAATTTACATTCATCTGGCAAACAACGTGTTTCATCAGCTGAATTAAGTGATGCTGTAAAAGTAGATTCTGCTACAATTCGTAGAGATTTCTCATACTTTGGAGCACTAGGAAAAAAAGGGTATGGTTATAATGTGAATTATTTGTTATCCTTTTTTAGAAAAACATTAGATCAGGACGAAGTGACAAAAGTCTGCTTGATTGGTGTTGGTAATTTAGGGACAGCCTTTTTACATTATAATTTTACGAAAAATAACAATACGGTTATTTCTATCGCCTATGATGTTGATCAAGATAAAATTGGAACAGAAATTGGTGGTGTTCCGGTTTTTGATTTAGATCATTTAGAGGAGACCTTTGCTGATGATGTAACAGTGGCTATTTTAACTGTTCCAGCACCAGTTGCCCAGTCTATTACTGATAGGCTTATAGCAAAAGGAATTAAAGGAATATTGAACTTTACTCCAGCAAGATTAAATGTTCCTGATGAAATTAGAATTCATCACATTGACTTAGCTGTAGAGCTGCAGTCATTAGTTTACTTTTTAAAGCATTATCCTAATGAAGAAAAATAAATAGTACTATTATAGAAGAATTTCGTCTATAAAGCCCAAATAAGGAGGTGGATGTCGATGCCAACAGTAGGAATCGGTAGTCTATTATTAATCGTGTTTGTAGCATTACTAATTTTTGGACCAAAGAAATTACCAGAGCTAGGTAAAGCTGCAGGAAATACATTACGTGAATTTAAAAATGCAACTAAAGGTTTAGCTGATGATGAAGATGATGATCAAGATGCTAAAAAGAAAGAAACAAGGGAAGAAGTCAAGTAAGATAGGATGAATCCGATATGACACAAAATGAAATGTCGGTCATTGATCATATAACAGAGCTAAGAAAACGACTCGTTATTGTTGTCGTTTTCTTTTTCTTAGCTGTTATTGCAGGTTTTTTACTTTCAAGGCCGATTATTATTTATTTACAGCATACAGAAGAAGCAAAATCATTAACATTAAACGCATTTAACTTAACAGATCCATTGATGGTGTATATGAAATTCGCTTTTATTATTGCCTTCGTTATTACATCACCAATTATTTTGTATCAGTTTTGGTCTTTTGTTAGCCCTGGCTTATATGAAAAAGAAAGAAAAGTAACGCTAAGCTATATACCAATTTCTCTATTATTATTTTTGCTGGGTATTTCTTTCTCTTATTTTATTCTTTTTCCATTTGTTGTTGAATTTATGGAAAGAATCTCAAATGATCTTGATATTAATCAAGTGATAGGGATTAATGAATATTTCACTTTTTTATTACAATTAACGATGCCATTCGGAATTTTATTTCAACTACCAGTGGTTATCATGTTTCTAACGCGTTTAGGGATAGTGACACCGATGTTTTTAACAAAAGTAAGAAAGTATGCTTACTTTGTTTTACTAGTTATTGCAGCCCTGATCACGCCACCTGAGATTACGTCACATCTTATGGTGTCTATTCCATTGTTTATCCTTTATGAAATTAGTATATGGATTTCGCGAATATCATATAGAAATGCACAAAAGCTTCGTTTTAAAGAAGAAAATGCAAAAAAATGAGACTGAAATCAGTCTCATTTTTTGTCGTTGCTTTTCCTTTTTAATTTTTTTGATAAAGAAAACATTCTTATGGCAACACCGATATCAAAAGTAGCGATCAGCATAAGGAGTATAGTTGGGAAGGTGAAAAGTCCTTCTGCAGCACTATTTATAGCTAAATAAGTAAATAATATTCCCATGATTAAGTAGAAAATCCCCATGGAAATTGGGTTGGCTCTCATCATAATAATCCTCCAATAATCACTTGCAGTTGTTGCTCTTCTAACATTTTCATCATTTTTTCAATATCTTCTCTAAAAACCGTTTGGACAAGTACAACCATTGTATTCATTGCAACATGGGCAAAAATCGGTACAAGAATTCTATTTGTTTTTACGTAAAGAAAGGCAAATGTAAAGCCCATTGATGCATATAACAATAGATGCTGTGGCTCACCATGGAATATTGAGAAGATTAATGAACTAATAATCGCTGCTATGAAGAAGTTTGTTTTCTTATATAATACTCCGAAAAGGATTTTTCTAAAGACGATTTCTTCTAATATTGGACCTATTATCGAAGTTACGAGAATAACTAGTGGTGAAACTTCAATAACTCGCAAAATCATTTGGGTATTTTCAGAGCCAGGCTCAACACCGAAAAGATTAATTTCGATATTAGCAGCGAGAGATTGAGCAAAAATAGCTAAAAAGAAACCAATTATAGCCCAGACAACTGAAACACCAACAGAAGCGGTTTCTCCTCTAAGGTCGCTTTCGAGAGTACGTTCTTTTCTTAAAAGAAACAAAATAATAAGAAATGCTAGTGTGAAGCTTAAGATCGTCCAATATGCGAATCTTTCTATATTTGTTTCTCCAATATTGAGTAAAGAAAACAATCCAATTCCAACAATAGCAGAGAGCTGTAATAGCATATATGTAAGTAGAATCAGCCAATAATGTTTTTTCATATAAGCCTCCTTTATAGTAAAGAACGATAATATGTGATCAAGCGTTAATCTAAGAACAACAAATTTTATTGTAACATAACTATTATTAGTTCTATGTATGATAAGTCTGTTTTAGTAAAGTTTGTTGATTCAAAAAATTTGTTACTGGATTTTCTCCCAGATTAAATCACTGTACGACTACATAATTGGCTATACTTTTTCAATAAAAAAGCCAATTAAAAGATTAAAAAAAGAAAACAAGTTTAAAAATGAAATGTTTAACTAGAATAGAAAGAGGAGATGTAACATACTCTAAAAAGTCGAAGTGAGAAATATAAAAAAATATTAAAAATCTGAACTTCAGACTTGAAATTAAAAGAGAAGTTATATAATATATAAATTGTGTTAGCACTCAATGACGTTGAGTGCTAATAAGGAAAAATTATCTATTTAAACAATTTGAGGAGGTTGTTTCACTTGTTAAAGCCATTAGGTGATCGCGTTATTATCGAGTTAGTTGAATCAGAAGAAAAAACTGCTAGTGGTATCGTCCTTCCTGATAGTGCGAAAGAGAAACCACAAGAAGGTAAGGTAGTAGCTGTTGGTACAGGCCGAGTTTTAGACAGTGGTGAAAAAGTAGCACTTGATGTAGTAGAAGGCGATCGTATCATCTTCTCAAAATATGCTGGTACTGAAGTAAAGTATGAAGGTACTGAATACTTAATTTTACGTGAAAACGACATTTTAGCTGTTATCGGATAAGATTGCAGCACACATATCATAGAATACTTTTTTAAAAACTTTGAGGAGGTTTTGTAAAAATGGCTAAAGATATTAAATTTAGTGAAGATGCTCGTCGTTCAATGCTTCGTGGTGTTGACGCATTAGCAGATGCTGTAAAAGTTACATTAGGACCAAAAGGACGTAACGTTGTTCTTGAGAAGAAATACGGTTCTCCACTTATTACAAATGATGGTGTAACTATTGCTAAAGAAATTGAATTAGAAGATGCATTTGAAAACATGGGTGCTAAACTTGTTGCTGAAGTAGCTAGCAAAACAAACGATGTTGCTGGTGATGGAACAACAACAGCTACTGTATTAGCTCAAGCAATGATCCGTGAAGGATTAAAGAACGTAACAGCTGGTGCTAACCCAATGGTTCTTCGTAAAGGAATCGAAAAAGCGGTAACTGTTGCACTTGAAGAGTTACAAGCAATTTCTAAACCAATCGAAGGCAAAGAATCTATTGCACAGGTTGCAGCAATTTCTGCAGCTGATGATGAAGTAGGTCAATTGATCGCTGAAGCAATGGAGCGCGTTGGTAACGACGGAGTTATCACAATCGAAGAATCTAAAGGATTCTCTACAGAACTAGAAGTAGTAGAAGGTATGCAATTTGACCGTGGTTATGCATCTCCATATATGGTAACTGATTCTGATAAAATGGAAGCAGTTCTTGAAAACCCATATGTATTAATCACTGACAAAAAAATCACAAACATTCAAGAAATCTTACCAGTGCTTGAGCAAGTTGTTCAACAAGGTAAGCCACTATTATTAATTGCTGAAGATGTTGAAGGCGAAGCATTAGCAACATTAGTTGTAAACAAACTTCGTGGAACATTCAATGCAGTAGCTGTTAAAGCTCCAGGCTTTGGTGACCGTCGTAAAGCAATGCTTGAAGACATCGCTATCTTAACAGGTGGTGAAGTAATCACTGAAGAGCTTGGTTTAGATCTTAAATCAGCTAACATCGATCAATTAGGTCGCGCTTCTAAAATTGTTGTAACAAAAGAAAACACAACAATCGTAGAAGGTGCTGGTCAAGCAGATCAAATCGCTGGTCGCGTAAACCAAATCCGTACTCAATTAGAAGAAACAACTTCTGAGTTCGATAAAGAAAAATTACAAGAGCGTTTAGCGAAATTAGCAGGTGGGGTAGCAGTAATCAAAGTTGGTGCTGCAACTGAAACTGAACTAAAAGAACGCAAACTACGTATCGAAGATGCTCTTAACTCTACACGTGCTGCTGTAGAAGAAGGTATCGTTTCTGGTGGTGGAACTGCTCTAGTTAACGTATATAACAAAGTAGGCGCACTACAAGAAGAAGGAGATACTCAAACAGGTATCAACATCATCTTGCGTGCTCTTGAAGAGCCAGTTCGTCAAATCGCACACAACGCAGGTCTTGAAGGATCTGTTATCGTTGAGCGCCTGAAAAAAGAAGAAGTTGGCATTGGCTTCAATGCAGCTAACGGACAATGGGTAAACATGTTCGAAGCTGGTATCGTTGACCCAACTAAAGTAACTCGTTCTGCACTTCAAAACGCAGCATCTGTTGCAGCTATGTTCTTAACAACTGAAGCTGTTATCGCTGATAAGCCTGAAGAAGGCGGCGGCGGCATGCCTGATATGGGCGGAATGGGCGGAATGGGCGGAATGGGCGGCATGATGTAATCATTGCCGACTGAGACCAGTCATCTTAATAACTTTATAGAAAAGACTACTTCCTAAATACAAGGAAGTAGTCTTTTTTATGTTGTTAGAGGGAAGTAGGACCAGGTTCATTGTCCCATGTTCATTTTGTGTAGTTGTTCCTCATTATGAATTCGAATATGACGAGGGACAGAGTACCTTTCCCTCTTAATATATCGAACAATTAAGCCAATTCTAAATAAATAAATCCTTAAATTTACATTTTTAGGGTCCTATACATTTAAAAGTAAATAATAGTAAACCAAAAGTGCTAAAATAAAATTAGTAATAGTAGTGGAAAGGGGATAGGTGAAGTGAATCAATACCATACTGAGTCCATGTCAATTGATGAATATTTTCAAATCCGTGAAAACTCTGATGCGTTACTAGAATATATAGATGGATTTGTTTATATGTCACCATCACCATCTACAGAGCATCAACGCATATCTAGAAAGTTTGAGAACAAATTTGAGGATTTTATTGAAGGAAACCCATGTGAATTATTTCATGCGCCATATGATATTGAATTAAAAGATGAAAAAGTGAAGGGAATCAAAATTGTCATTCCAGATATCAGCATCATATGCGATAGAAGTGGCTTTACAGATGCTAGATATGTTGGTGTTCCAAGCCTAATCGTTGAAATCTTAAGCCCCTCCAATCAGCCACATGACCTCATAACAAAGTTAAATCTCTATATGAACTATGGTGTCAAAGAGTATTGGATTGTTAATCCAATGTTGAACGCAGTAACGGTATATGCCCTCAATGATGAAAATATGTATGAACAACATGATATGCAAAAAAGCAAAGGTGAAGTTACATCTAGATTTTTTAAAGGTTTTCGAGTTGATATAGAGGATGTTTTTAAGAATTAACCTTAGAGAGGGTTATCGTTAGAAAAGTGTTTAGTTTGTAGGAACTACATATAGAAGTGGAGGATGATTTATTGAATGTTCAACTTGATGAGCATTTAATATTTCCCCAAAACCTTAAAACTGAAGAAAAATTTAAATAAGCAGATATAAATAGCGTTTGAGTATATTGATAACATTTTGCTAACGCAATCCTTTAAAAAACGGTAAGTACTCGTTAAAGATCTTACAGCTAAAATCATTTGAAACGTTGATTTACCACACTTTTTGCACTCAATGTTAACAATATTACACTCTAGCAACCTACGGGGCGGCATGATGTAATAATAGTTGGTTATAAATGTATCTTATTTGAAAAGAATCGAAGTAGTTTATCCTAAAGAGCTTTACTGATATTAGTAGAGCTCTTTATCGTTAATTACTAACTTAGGCATTATTAGTTCTTCCACGTTAGAGACGCTATTGCTTATCAGTTTAACTCTTTAGGTAAATAAAAATGGAAGAGATTCTAGAGTGATAAAAAGTTAGAAGATATCAAAAATGAATATATAAATTTCAAATTAATAGATTGGTAGTTATAAATTAGGAGGTTGTTAGAGTGATTTTGAAAATAGGATTGTTTGGTAATCTACATGCGAATATTGGTATGTCAACACTAAACTGCACAAATTTTTAAGGTTCATCTACATGAATTCAGTAGGTGTTAAATAGTTCTGCTTTTTAGTAATGCTTAGCTACACTTATACTCTAGAGTGCAAATGTCATTTTCCATGGCCAGTTTTTGATTTTCTTTACGAAGCTTGATTAACTCTTCCTGTTTCGGTGTACGATTGTCTTTTTCCTGAAACGACCCGTTGTCATAATACTGGAAAACCAACTTATAACAGGAAGAAGGAGTCAGTTCATATTCTCTAATAATCTCCGAACGGGGCTTACCAGACGCATGTAGCTTCACCATTTGTTCTTTAAATTCCTTTGAAAAAGTTCTTCTCGCTCTTTTGGACATTTTAAACTCTCCATGGTTTGTATTTGAACCAAGTCTAACTGACCCTTAACTAACTTGACCAACTAAGTGTAACCAATTCAGACAACAATTAATGTGGGGGAGGAATTACACATGTGAAAATATGGAGAGATGATTTTATGATTGGAGCTACCACTGCAGCCCATCCAGTTAGGTATAATTAGAATAGTAAGTTTTTACCTTTAACCTAACATATACTGTGATATATAACTAAGTGTATATTTCTTTAGAATTTTTTCGGTTTCCTTTTGAGATTCTAAAAGAATAGACAAAACTAGCTTGTCTGTTTTATCTAACTTAGATGGTTCTGCGTTGTTATTAGTATCGTTTATTAGACCAATATAGATATCGTATAAAGTTGTTTCTTCTGGTTTTGTTAAAAGTCTATAACCACCATAGCGACCACCATAGCCTTCCACAATCTGTGATTGCATTAATTTAGCTAACACTTTACGTATAAAACTTGATTCTATACCCAGTTTCTCGGTAAGTGTGATGCTTGTTACAAGTTCTTTTGAATTTGCTAATATAGCTAAGGACTTCAAAGCAACAAAAAATGTTGTATTACCTAAATACCCAAATTGTAAATGCGATTTCATGTTTTCACTTCCTAAGATGAGAATTATTCCTAACTATGATATTTTACCAATCCTTGTAGTTTAATTAAAGAAAAAATAGTTGACTTTGCAAAAGATTATTTGATAACATTTAATTGTGATAAAAAATCACAATTAAATGTATTGGGGGTTTACCATCATACGAAAAGAATATTCCCTTATTTAAGTAGCCGTTAAATAGGTTTATTCTCTAAAAAATAATTATAAAGCTATGTAGTTAGATTGTTTGTGTATGTTTTTTAGACATAAGCAAAAGAAAGGAAGAAGATCGCTTGGAAAATACAACTAAAAATCCCCCTATCAAGAAGAAAATCATTGTATTTCTTATGATTTTGGGTACTTTTCTCACAGCATTTAATCAAACAATCATGAGTGTCGCAACTCCAGAATTAATGGCAGACCTTAAAATTTCAGCTGCAACAGCTCAATGGTTAACTACGGGTTATATGTTAGTAAATGGGGTTTTAATTCCAATCACTGCATTTTTTATGAAACGATTTACAACTCGACAGCTATTTCAAAGTTCCATGATTATTTTCCTAGTCGGTACCATTCTTTCAGCTGTCGCCACTAACTTTCCGTTGCTATTGGTAGGACGTTTAGTTCAAGCTGCGGGGGCAGGAATTATTGTTCCGTTACTTTATAATGTTATTATGAAACTTTATCCTCCTGCAAAAAGAGGTACAGTAATGGGGATGGTCTCACTGGCAATTCTTTTTGCTCCAGCGATCGGACCTACTCTCGCTGGTTATGTAATTGATATTCTTTCTTGGCAAGCAATGTTTTATGGTCTAATTCCGATCGTGGCGATAGTGATACTTGGTGCCCATTTTTATCTGGAAGATGTGTCAGAAACGGCTCCAGCAAAGCTTGACTTTAATAGTGTAATCTTGTCAACTATAGGTTTCTCAGGTTTATTATACGGTTTTAGCGTTGCTGGTAATGAGGGCTGGTCAAGTACAGTAGTAATTGTTTCTTTTTGTGTTGGGATTATTGCACTTGGTTTGTTTACTTGGCTGCAATTGGTGTCAGCAGAACCACTTCTTGAGCTCAGGACTTTTAAGTACGGGATGTTTACCTTGACTAACATTATCAATATTGGAATTACCATTATCATGTATGCAGATATGATCCTACTACCTCTCTATCTTCAGGATGCGAGAGATTATACAGCAATGGAATCCGGTTTGCTGATGCTTCCTGGAGCCATTTTAATGGGGGCTCTTAGCCCGGTTGCTGGCAAGCTTTTCGATCGATATGGGGCAAAATGGATTACTATTATTGGTATAGTTATTACAATCGCTACCACAATACCTTTTGCGTTTTTAACGGATTCTACCAGTTTTTCATATCTAGTTCTAATGTCTACTGGACGTCGTATAGGTATGGCCTTACTCATTACGCCAATTCAAACTGCTGGTTTAAATCAGATACCGCTTAGCCTTAGTGCACATGGTTCTGCAATATGGAATACCATTAGGCAAGTGGCTGGGGCGGTTGGAACTTCCTTACTGGTTACTGTCATGACCACTAGAACCAATACCCACCTTCAGAGCTCGATGGCCAATAGTGGAACAAATACGGAACCACAACAACATATTATAATAGAAGCTTCGATTCAAGGAGTAAATGATGCCTACTTTGTTATTATTATAATTGCAGTAATTAGTTTGCTACTTGCTTTCTTTATCAAGAATAACAAACAGGTATTGGAAGAAGAAACTAGCTCAGCTTTTAAAAAGCTAAGTGAATCAAAGGCATAAAAAGAAAATTTAAAGTTTTTATATTCCTAACATTTATCTATTTAAAAAATTCTAACGAGGTGATTTAATGAAGCTAAAAAATAAGGTGGCAGTAGTAACAGGTGCAGGATCTGGAATGGGGAAAGCGATTGCCAATGTTTATGCAGATGAAGGTGCGAAAGTAGTGGTTTCAGATATTAATAAGGAAACTGCTGAAGGAACAGTGGAGGAAATTAAATCTAAGGGCGGAGAGGCTGTTGCTGTATTAGCGAATGTAGCAATTGAAGAGGATGTACAAGCACTAATCGATACAACAGTAGATACCTTTGGAACAGTAGATATTCTAGTTAATAATGCTGGGGTTATGGATAATTTTATTCCTGCCGCTGAAATGGAAGATGATTTATGGGAAAAAGTTTTTGCAGTTAATTCAACAGCTGTTATGCGTACGACTAGAAAGGTATTGCCTATCTTCTTGAATGAAAATAAAGGCGTAATTGTCAATATTGCATCCAATGGCGGTCTTCAAGGAGGTCGTGCGGGTGCAGCATATACAGCATCTAAACATGCTGTTATTGGTTTCACTAAGAATACTGGTTTTATGTATGCTAAAAGTGGTGTGCGATGTAATGCAGTAGCTCCAGGAAGTGTGGAGACAAATATCGCTTCTACACTGACTAATGTAAGTGAATTTGGTATGGGGCAGTCAAGACCTGGAATGGCAACCAATCCGCGTTTGGCACAACCAGATGAAATAGCAAAAGTAGCACTATTTTTGGCTACTGATGATGCTAGCTTCGTTAATGCTACTACAGTTACTGTCGATGGTGGATGGACTGCGTATTAACACTTGTATATCTCTTGAAAAATTTGGTCGCATCTGTTTAACGAATTCTTCTTTCGAATCTTATATGAAGGATTCTAATCCCTAACAGATATATGTAGTTTTCATTGAAAATACTCAACTTATTTGTTCAAATATTTAATAGAAGAAGCAAGAGGATGAGAAATAAAAGATGTATAGCTCCATATGAGAATAAATAGAAATGCTAACATTTTGCTAACGCAATCCAGTAAAAAAGGGTTAAATCCTGTTAAAAATGTTACAGTAATAATTTCACAAAACCTTGATACAACGTACTCTAAGCACATCAAGTTAAAGATATTACACACTCACACCTTAGGGGCGGCATGATGTAATATCGCCCTCAACCCCTTCATATGAAAGGCTTGCAATTCATTTGCTAACAAATTGCTAACATTTGGTTTATACAAGAGGCTTCTCAATTAGTTGATTAAACTTATTGAGGTGCCTCTTTCTTCATAAGATCAACAAGTATAAAGTTTTGTACTTAGTTTTGGTGTCTAGCTACAGCGCCTAGCCTTCGAGGTCATAAGCCAATTTACCAATGAAGACCAAAAACACCTTTCATGTCAAATCGTCTTATGCTTGTCGGGATTGAGCAAGGCGCTTGCGCTTTTTTTATTAAACGGGCCAGTTGGGGCAAGACTTGTTATATTTATGAGGTCTTACAGTGAATCTGTGTAATGCTTTCGAATATGCTAAAATATGATTAAGCATGAATTGAAAGGGATGATTTAATGGCCATTCCGGATAAAAAAGAGAGGTATTCTTATGCCGATTATCTAACATGGGACGAAGGTGGAAGATTTGAATTAATTGATGGAGAAGTTTTTAATATGTCTCCTGCTCCATCACGCAGGCATCAACAAGTTCTCCGAGAGCTATCTACAGCTTTTTCGGTTTTCTTGCGAGAAGAAGAATGTGAAGTTTTTTTTGCGCCTTTTGATGTACGGCTATTAGTGGAAAATAAACAAGATGATGATATAAATAATGTTGTTCAACCCGATTTATCGATTGTGTGTGACCAGAAAAAGCTTGATGACAAGGGGTGCAATGGAGCACCGGATATGATCATTGAAATCCTTTCACCTTCATCTGTTAAGTTAGATCGTTGGAAAAAATTCCAACTTTATGAAAAAGCAGGGGTGAAAGAGTACTGGCTTGTTGACCCGGTTAACGAATCTGTAGAAATATATTTTTTAATCAATGAGCAATACAAATTTCAAGGAGTCTTTACAAAAGCTGATAAAATTTCTGTCAATATTTTAATCGGATTAGAATTAGACCTAAATCAAATTTTTGAATAAATTAATGTGACAAATTAATGTGACTGACCCCCAGTGTGGTAAAGCTTTAACGTACTGGGATCAAAGGTCTATTTTTCCATTTATTAACGCTTGTCACAGTGACAGCCTGGATAATTTTGTTCCACTCATAGAATTCTATTCCATTACTTGATGATACTTGTAGGAAACCTCTTATTTTTCTTACAAGTTTTAGTTATTTATAATTGAACAAATTCTGGGGCGTCAATGTGACCCATACTATAAAATCAAATGCTACCATTTTGCTAATCCAATCCCATCAAAAAAGGTAAATCATTCTTAAAGATAATACAGTAAGGAACATCCAAACGTTGATTTACCGCACATTTTTCACTCAATGCTACCATTTTGCTAATATCGAGGATTTCAAAGGAGGCTTCTCTTGAGTTCAGCGGACTTTTGGGAAGCTTCTTTTTTCATGTAGAAGCGAGGTGTATGTATGCTTCAAAGGAGTAGGTTGTTAAGACTGCATTAATCTAGAAAAAAACACGAACCTAATTGCATGTGTAAATGGTACTCAAACTATTTGTTTTTGTAGACGATAATAGCACCAATTATCGAGTGTACTCACTATGATTTCTAACGGGTGTATGTGTCAAGATTACAATGGACATCACGCACCTTTGAGGGAAGACCTATTTTCCTTGCGCTTACCCGAGAATAATCTTATATAACACCTAAACGTTCATGAATGTATGAACGTTTTTTTTGCCTAATAAAAAGAACAGTAATGAGTGGTTTATTGGTTTTGGAGAGCACTTAAACAATACAGATAAAAACAAAAGTATAGTAAGGTTAAGCAAATTTTTAAAAGGAGGGAATGGTTTGAGAGTATTAATTGTTTCAATGTCTACTTTGTTTATTGAAACGTTACAAATAGCTATTCGCGAAAAACGCCCAACTTGGCAGGTAGATATTTATACAATTCAAGCTCCATTATTTAATCAGACACTGGTGAAAAAAATGAAGGAACAATGTATTGATATTGTAGTAGTCGAAACAACCAATCAGCATTTTCCGATGATTATTGAGGGTTTAAAGGAAGCCGCTGGGTCAGAAATAGACATTATGTTACTAGTTGATTCAAGAATGGGAGAGGTCTACCACCATTTAAAGGATGAAGAACGATGGGCAAGTGTTACTAAAAATACAAGTCTGAACGAATTTTTAATATTGATGGAATCCTTTAAGAGTAATACACCAACCCTACCAGAGGTTTCATTAAAGGAGGTGGATAAAAGAGTTCTAGAAGATCTCGCAGTTGGTCATACATTTGAATATATTCAGCGTACAAGAAGTTTATCAGCTGAAGAAATAGATCAGTCACTATATCGGATTAATTCCTACTTTAAAGTATCAAATTTTATAGAATCGATTAGTAAGGCATTTGAACAAAAAATTATTACGTATTAAAAATACAAAGTGGAGACTTGCTAATCTAGGATTTTTTAATTAGACACCTTAGTATGTTGCATAATTGGATATTTATTATGTATTTAGTTAAGTAGATAACATTGGGAAGGTGTGATTAAAAATGAGGATTGAATTAAGTCAAAGAGAAATTGAAGTAGCAGCATTAGTGGCAAAGGGAATGAAAGATGTTGAGATTTCAAAAATGCTATTTATTAGTCGACGAAGAGTTGGAGAAATAATAGCATCCATTAAACAAAAGTTTAATATTCAATCCAGAGTTCAAATCGGAATCTTGGCCTATCAAAGAGGCTTAGTAGAATTTAACTACGATTTGGAGAATGTTGAAGTACTTATATAGAAGGAAGGGGCACATATGAAAAAAATTCCGTACATTGAACAAATGCATCACAGTGAATGCGGTTTGGCCTCTCTAGCGATGGTGCTTAATTACTATAGACATTGTATATCTCTTTCTGAACTTCGAGAAATTTATGGAGTTTCAAAAGGAGGGACCTCTCTGTATCAAATTACAAAGATCGCAGAGAATTATAATCTGAATATAGAAGGGTATCGTGTTATTGCTGAGGATGTAAAAAGTTTAAAATTGCCAGCCATTTTGCACTGGGAAAATAAACACTATGTAGTATTAGAACGTATCAATAACAGAAAAGCGGTAATTGTAGACCCAGCTCAGGGGAGGAAAACCTTACCTTTTAAGGAGTTTGCAAGTAAATATTCAGGAATTGCTTTAATTTTAAGCCCTAATGAGAATTTTCAAGTAAGAAAGGGAACTTCACATGTTCGCTATTTCTTGGATTATATTCTAAAAAGCAAAAAGCTAGTGATGGTAATCATTTTAATTTCACTTATAGCTCAAGTTGTATCTTTAGGCGTTCCACAACTTATCCAATGGATGACAGATACTTTGTTTGTTTTAAAGAATGAGAATTTATTGTCAATAGTAGGCTACAGCGTGCTTCTGTTATTTAGTGGATACTTTATTTTCACAGGCTTGCGTGGGATATTAATTGCAAAATTACAAACAGCAGTAGACAAATCCTTAATGACTGAATTTATCAGTAAACTAATGAAGTTAACTTACTCATTTTTTGAAAATCGTTCTACAGGTGAATTGCTGTTTAGAGCTAATTCCAATGTTTATATTAGACAGATTTTATCAACGAAAGTGATTACTGTTTTTATTGATGTTGTGCTATTAGTTTCCTATCTAATCATGATGGCAACTTATTCATTTAAATTAATGGGTGTTGTTTTCGCTTTAGGTATCGCTATTTTTGCAACATTGATTATCAGTACGAAAGTTTCACGAAAACTGGCAGAAAAAGAAATTTCTTATCAAGCAAGAGTTCAAAGTATTCTTTCTGAAAGTTTGAATGGCATAGGTGACATCAAGGTGATGGGGATGGAGAAAAACGTATACGAACAGTGGTATGCAGTATTTAGAAAACAAATAAAATACGCAGAACGTCGATCTATATGGACAACATTCATTAATACGATAGCTACTGCCTTGCAATTTATATTGCCTGTGTTCCTCCTTTGGCTAAGCGGAAAAGCGTTGATGAATGGCAGCATGTCATTAGGGATGGTATTAGCATTTAATGCTTTATCTACAGCATTTTTGGCTCCGATTATCTCTTTAGGTAATAGCTATGGAGAGCTAATTTATATAGGGTCATATATACAAAAGTTATACGATGTGATGAGTGGGACAGAAGAAAAACAAGGAGAAGTCCAAAAAAACCTAGCCCTGAAAGGAGAAATTCAACTGAAAAATGTTTCTTATAAGCATAACTTCTTCAGTGATTATTCGCTTAAGGATGTTTCATTTAAAGTAAACGATGGCGAACGTGTTGCAATAGTAGGAGCATCCGGGTCAGGTAAAAGTACATTAGTAAAGATTCTATTGGGGCTTTATAAGCCAACAGAAGGAGAGGTTTATGTTGATCAAAAGTCTATAAATGAATATGAATTAGGTCAACTTAGGCAAAACATGGGAGTAGTTTTCCAAGAAGCTAGGCTATTTAACAAAACAATATATGAAAATATAGCACTTGCTAAAGAAGATATGCCACTTGAAGATGCTGTTGTAGCTGCACATAGAGCGAATATTCATGAGGAAATCATGAAGCTTCCATTAAATTATCACACAACGGTATCTGAATTTGGAATAAATTTTTCAGGTGGGCAGCGACAGCGAATGATCTTAGCCCGTGCACTTGCACAAAATTCGCCTATTTTAATTCTAGATGAGGCTACAAGTGCATTGGATACTGTATCAGAGAAAAATATTACTGACTATTTAAAAACATTAGATTCCACACAAATTGTCATTGCCCATCGTTTAAGTACTGTAAAAGATTGTGATCGAATTATTGTTATGGATAAAGGAACGATCGTAGAAATCGGCAATCACCAAGAGTTATTAAATAAAAAGGGTTATTATTATCGTCTTTATACGACTCAACAATTAGAGGAGGAAAAAAGTGAAGAAATGGTCATTTAGTTGTCTTCCTTTGTTAGTAGGATTTCTTTTCATAGGATCCCAAGAGGAAGCAAAAGCTGCAGAAACAACTTATTTATATGGATTAAAAGAAAACGCGCCAATGGAGGAAATCATTGAAACATTAGAGGAGAAATCTCTAGAATATAACTTTATTGAAGAAATTCAAATGCTTAGTATTGAAGGAATTTCCAGCAATCAAGTATTAGATGATTTTGAAGCAGCTATAGAATGGAGTGGACCAGAGCAAGTAATAGAAGTTGAACCGGAAACGGAAAAAGCTCCGTTAGTTAAAAAAGGAGAAACGCCTTCCCAGTATGCTTCATGGAGATGGGATATCGACCGTGTCACTAATGATGGTGCGAGTTACGGAATGGAAAAAGGTAACCATAATGTGAAAGTAGCTGTAGTAGATAGCGGGATTGATTTTAATCATCCAGACTTGGCACCAAATATTATTGATAAGGGAAAGAGCTTTGTACCTGGTATTACAACAACACAAGATTATCTAGGGCATGGAACGATGGTCTCTGGTGTTATTGCAGCAAATGGAAATATACAGGGAGTTGCTCCCGAGGTAGGATTGGTGCCATATAAGGTATTTCATACAGATGCTGCTGATTCTATGTGGATTATAGAAGCTATTGTAGAGGCAGCCAAGGATGATATGGATGTTATTAACTTAAGCTTAGGAACATACAAGTCAATTAAAAATAAAGAGGATCATGCTGTTATTGAAGCATATCGACGAGCTGCAAAATACGCAACAAAAGAAGGCAGTATAATTATTGCTTCCTCGGGGACAGATGGCTATGACATGAGCAAGCCAAAAGATTTGGCAAAGCAGCTTGGCGAGCCAGGTGATGCACAGATACATCTACCAGGTGGTGGATTGTCTGAGGTCGTAACTGTATCAGCAACAAATAATGTAGACCAGTTAGCATACTATTCTAATTTTGGTCGTCAAGTTAATATTGCAGCTCCAGCAGGAGATTATGGGGAGAATTATGAAACAACAGGGCAAATGCAGTTAGCAGCGATGACTATTACAACTTATCCATTAAACATACCACAATCTGAATTAAGTAAATATGTTGGCTTTGAACATGGATATGAATTCATGACTGGAACAAGTTTAGCTGCTCCTAAAGTAAGTGCAGTTGCAGCCTTAATTATTGCAGAGTATCAAGAAAAGTATAACAAAAAGCCTACTGTTAAACAGATAAAAAAATATCTATATAAAGGTGCTAGTAGAGTAGCTGCTCCGAAAAGGGAAGTTGGGGTAGGTATTGTGAATGCTCATGAATCTTTGAAAGCAATTAAAGGAGGAAAAATAAAATGAAAAAAGTTCTAACCGCTGTAGTTGGAGTAATTATTGGAATTGCTGTAATTTCTATTGCAAAAATGATGATGTAGGAGAGATACTTTATGACATTTCAAATTAATAACTTAAATAAAAGCTTTGGTAACAAAAAAGCAGTAAATAATATATCGATTCAATTAGAAGAAGGGCAAATCCTAGGTATGCTAGGCCGTAACGGTGCCGGAAAAACAACGACCATCCGTATGATGTTAGAGCTTATTCCGAAAGATAGCGGACAAATTTTATGGAAAGGAAAGCCTTTCTCAAAGAAGAATTTAAGAATTGGTTATCTACCAGAAGAACGAGGACTTTATGCCAAAATGAATGTGTTAGATCAAATTATTTACTTTGGCATGTTAGAAGGCATGGGCAAAAAAGAGGCAAAGAATGAGGCTCTAAAATGGTTGGAAAAGCTGGAGATCTCATACGCAGCGAAGAAGCGTACCGAACAATTATCAAAAGGGAATCAGCAAAAAGTACAATTAATTACAGCGATTATACATGATCCTGAGTTTATTATTTTGGATGAACCGTTCAGCGGATTAGACCCAGTAAATGCTGATATGTTAAAAAGCGTTGTAAAAGAATTAATTGCCAAAGAGAAAACGATTATTTTCTGCAGCCATCAAATGGAACAGGTCGAATCGTTCTGTAGCCAAATCTGCATTTTAAAGGATGGAAATCTGATTGTCTCAGACCAGTTAGCGAATGTGAAGAGTACCTATGATTACCGCTATTTAGAATTAGAAACCACAGCTACCAACTTGAAGGATTATTTAAAGCTTAAACAATATGAATTCACACAAGAGAACAACCGTTATAAATTACGCATTCCACGGAGCGAGAAGATTTATCAGCTCATTCAAGAATTCGGTGAGAAATTCGATCTGCAAGGGGTCTCCTTAAAGGAGCCTAGCTTGCATGAAATCTTTATTGAACGAACAGGAGAGGATGTCATTGCGTAATTTCAGTATTGTATTTAGCACCGTTTTCAAAGAGGCTGTAAAAACAAAACCATATCTATATATCACAATTGGTCTGGTGGCATTGAGTGTACTGCTCTTTGCTTCACCAGCCATAATAAATATGTTCAGTAAGAACAGTCCAGAAGAAACCTATAAAATAATTAATCATACTTCGTTAGAAATGTCTGAACAAGAGCTAACTGGGGTGACTGGAAAATGGGAAGTTGTAGAAAATGGAAATATTGAAGAACTAAAGGAAGAGATCAAAGCAGAAGAGTTAACAGGATTTTTTGTAGTAGAAGATCAAACAAATTTAATACAGTTAAATATCTATCTGCCAAAGGTTAACAATGAATTGTTAGTCACGCTACAATCCTACATTGAACAAAAGAAGGTAGAATCCATTGTTGCTACCCAGTCTGTTGATCCGGCTGTTCTTGAAGCGTTGAATGCACCACTGCAAAGTAATGTGCAATCATTATATGAAACAAAACCTAATGCGTTGCTTATTGTGTATGGGTTAATAACAATTATGTTCTTGGCCATTTCAATATATGGAAATAATGTAGCAACGGCAATTGCTTCTGAAAAATCTTCGCGTGTTATGGAAGTGATGATTACAAAAGTAGCACCTGTACCTATGATGTATGGGAAAATTTTAGGAGTTGGCTTGGCAAGTATAACTCAAGTTTTTATCTTTATTGGAGCATTGCTAGTTTGGGCCAACATAGGAGTGTTCGATATTCCAGAAGATTCATTTGTCCAGACTATAATGGAGACACTCACATGGGAAACAGCAGCGTATATTCTCGTTTTCTTTATCATTGGCTACTTTATCTATGCTACTTTGTTTGCAATTATTGGATCCATGGTAAGTCGTCCCGATGATTTAGCAAGTGCTACGATGCCAATTATGATTATATTAATGGCAAGTTTGGCAGTTGAAATGCTCTTTGTAATGGATTCGCCAGAAGGAAGAATGACGAATATAACGTCGTATATTCCATTTACAGCACCTATGAGTGTATTGGTTAGGATTGTATATAACACCATTACACCAGCTGAAACAGCTGTTTCGTTACTCCTAATGGTTTTCTTTATCGCTTTATTTGCAGCAGTAGCAGCGAAAATTTATCCAAAAGGTGTTTTAAAATCAGATAGTTTAACATTCAAACAACTAATTAAATTTAACCAGTAGGAGGAATTTTTATGAAAATCAATATCTTTCGAAATAAACCACCTAAGGAAATGGTGAATAATACCAATATGAAGAAATTGTCAGTGGAAGAATTAAAAATGGTACATGGTGCTTCTTCATCTGTAACAAATGAGCACTTGTATGAATCCTTGACACCTGTTCATCGACCAAATCCCTATGTTTCTTAAAAGAAAAGAGTCTTCTCAAAAACATATTAAGTTTTTGGGAAGACTTTTTTATTGTGAAAATACCGATTAAAAAAATTAAGGATTTTCCAAATGTATGCAATTTTGCGAAGTGCAAAGAATTTTCAAAATCATTTAAAGTTAGATTTGTAAGGAAAAGTAAATAAAAGAAAAAACAAGGAGGTGCGAATGTGTCAAATACAAACCTAACGAAAGAGGAAATCATCGCAGCTTGGAAGGATCCGCAAGTTCGAGAGAAGTCGAACAATCTACCAGAACATCCATCAGGAAAAAGCTACGGTGATTTAACTGAGGAGGAATTAACACAAATCCAAGGTGCATCAGATGTTAAACCAGAGACAAGTCCGATTTGTTACCCGTTAATTACTTTCGTTCCTACATCGATTACAACTTGTTAACAAAAATAAAACCAAAAAAGGGAGAAATGAAAAATGGCAAACACAAACTTAACTAAAGAGGAAATCATCGCAGCTTGGAAGGATCCACAGGTTCGAGAAAAGTTCGCGAATTCACCAGTACATCCATCAGGAAAAAGCTTTGGAGATTTAACAGAAGAAGAGTTAGCACAGATCCAAGGCGCAGCAGACGTAAAGCCAGAAACAACACCTTTATGTGTAGGAGTAATTATCGGTTTAACAACATCTATCAAAATTTGCTAATTAAAAATAAAAACCAAAAAAAGGGAGAAATGACCATGTCAAACACAAACTTCACAAAAGAAGAAATCATCGCAGCTTGGAAGGATCCACAAGTTCGTGAAAAGTTCGCGAATTCACCAGTACATCCATCAGGAAAAAGCTTTGGAGATTTAACAGAAGAAGAGTTAGCACAGATCCAGGGTGCGGCAGACGTAAAGCCAGAAACAACGCCACTATGTGTAGGGGTAATCATCGGTTTAACAACATCTATCAAAATTTGCTAATTAAAAATAAAAACCCAAAAAAAGGAGAAATGAAAAATGTCAAACACAAACTTAACTAAAGAAGAAATCATCGCAGCTTGGAAGGATCCACAGGTTCGAGAAAAGTTCGCGAATTCACCAGTACATCCATCAGGAAAAAGCTTTGGAGATTTAACAGAAGAAGAGTTAGCACAGATCCAAGGCGCAGCAGACGTAAAGCCAGAAACAACACCTTTATGTGTAGGAGTAATTATCGGTTTAACAACATCTATTAAAATTTGCTAATTAAAAATAAAAACCCAATAAAGGAGAAATGAAAAAATGTCAAACACAAACTTAACAAAAGAAGAAATCATCGCAGCTTGGAAGGATCCACAGGTTCGAGAAAAGTTCGCGAATTCACCAGTACATCCATCAGGAAAAAGCTTTGGAGATTTAACAGAAGAAGAGTTAGCACAGATCCAAGGCGCAGCAGACGTAAAGCCAGAAACAACACCTTTATGTGTAGGAGTAATTATCGGTTTAACAACATCTATTAAAATTTGCTAATTAAAAATAAAAACCCAATAAAGGAGAAATGAAAAAATGTCAAACACAAACTTAACAAAAGAAGAAATCATCGCAGCTTGGAAGGACCCACAAGTTCGAGAAAAGTTCGCGAATTCACCAGTACATCCATCAGGAAAAAGCTTTGGAGATTTAACAGAAGAAGAGTTAGCACAGATCCAGGGTGCGGCAGACGTAAAGCCAGAAACAACGCCACTATGTGTAGGGGTAATCATCGGTTTAACAACATCTATCAAAATTTGCTAATTAAAAATAAAAACCCAAAAAAAGGAGAAATGAAAAATGTCAAACACAAACTTAACTAAAGAAGAAATCATCGCAGCTTGGAAGGATCCACAGGTTCGAGAAAAGTTCGCGAATTCACCAGTACATCCATCAGGAAAAAGCTTTGGAGATTTAACAGAAGAAGAGTTAGCACAGATCCAAGGCGCAGCAGACGTAAAGCCAGAAACAACACCATTATGTGTAGGCGTAATCATCGGATTAACAACATCTATTAAAATTTGCTAGTTTAATAGCTTTTATTAGCTCTTAGATTTAAAGCGTGGGGAAGGATCTTCCCCTCTATTTCAAAAATAATCAGGACCTACTTTTATAAATAGATAAGTAGTTCGTGATTATTTAATGAAATTATGAAAGAGAGTGAATGCAATGTTGTTAAAGCAAATGAAAGAAAAGAATAGCTTACAAGTATCTGAAAATAATAAAGACAAACCTTTGATTGATAATATTAGTGATTTCACTAATGAATTTAGTAGATACCTTAATCAGAATTGGGATGTAAATATAATAGATGAAGGAATGAAGCTATATAGTCAAATGCAACAAAAATTAGAACAGCCAACTTTAGTGGAGTTTATTTACCCATTCACCCTATATGCAATTAAAAAGATTGAAACAGAAATTCAACTAACCCAAAAGCTTAATGAGCGATACGGATGGAACAAGATTAAACAATCTCTAGCTGATGCTATTGCTACTGAGTTGGTTGGACTCGTTTCTAAAACAGTAACATTAGAATTACAAATTGAGAAATTGCGAGAAACTCTAAAAGGTGAAACACCTGGGGAAAGATTTGAATCATTTATTAGAAACCATGCTAGAAATATAGATTGCTTACATAGATTCTATGATGAGTATCCTTTGTTAAAAAGAGCTTGCTTAGAACGTACAGAGTTTTTCATTCATAATATCACAACTTTATTTAACAGATTAAATGATAACTGGCTGGATCTGGATCACAAGTTTGATTTAAAGGGAGCGAAATTACTAAATATCAGCATTGGATTAGGAGATACCCATCAAAAAGGGCAAACTGTAGCAAAGCTAAATTATTCCAATGAAAAGTCTATTATGTACAAACCAAAATCATTGGAAATTGTCGGAAAATATAATGAGTTAATATTATGGATTAACCAACAGAATGCTACTATTAGCTTACCAACGTATACAGTATTAGACTATGACGAATATGGATTTGAAGAATGTATTATTCAAAAACCATGTGAATCAGAAGAAGAAGTTACAAGATACTATACACGCTTTGGACAGCTGGTAGGACTAATGCATATGATTAATGGAGCAGATATGCATTATGAAAATATCATTGCGAATGGAGAATATCCATATTTAATAGATTTAGAAACTATTTTTCACCAATATCCAGAATTAGATTTTCCAGATAGTGCTGAAATCAAGTTGAAATATGCTCAAAGTAAATCGGTAATAGGAACAGGGCTACTGCCTCAGTCATTATTCCAAAATGCGGATGGGAGAGGCATTGATTTAAGTGCTTTAAATGGGGAAGTTCAAAAATTACCATTTCCAGTATTACAAATAGATCAAGCAAACACAGATGATATGGTCTTTAAGATGAAAGAAGGTTTTACTACAGGAGCGAAAAACATTCCCTATTTAAATGGTCAAAAAGTGGATACACAAGCTTATTTATCTCACATTATTGATGGATATGAACAAATGATGCGATTCATTTTAAAATTTAAGAAGGAACTGATTGAAGGTCCAATTCAAAGCTTTGCAAAAAGCAAAGTTAGAATTATTTTAAGAGCTACACAACAATATGCAAATTTCTTAATGGAGGCAACACATCCTGATTATTCAACAAAACAAGTAGCATTAGAACAATTATTTGAGCGATTATGGTTTTATCCATTTAAAGATAAGCGAGTAATACCGCATGAGTTGAAGGACTTATTACAAAGGGATATTCCATACTTCTATACAACTGTTGATAGTAAAAAGCTATATATAAGTCATCATAAGAGCATTCCTGATTTCTTTCAAAAAACCGGTCTAGAAATAGTAACAGAAAAAATTAATAACTTATCTGAAAAAGAAATTCAAGATCAAAAAAGATGGCTAATATTAGCTATAGGAGTAAATCTACAAGATGTCAAGGCTTCTAAAGAGTTAGAAAATAAGCTGTTTCCTAGTCATCAAGTGACTTCATTAAAAGATTTCGCATGTCAAATTGGAGATTACTTGATTGATGAAGCAACATGGTCTGATGATCAAAAAACAGTATCATGGCTAACTATTCAAAGTCATGAAAATACTTGGAATGTCACGCCGATGAGTATAAATTTATATGATGGGTTGGCAGGAATAGCTTTATTCTTTACGCAACTATATAAAGAAACAAAGCAGGAGAAGTATAGGGCTACAGCTCAAGCAGCAATGGAGTCAGCCTACCAAACATTTAAACAACCTCAAGGATTAGTTTCAGCATTTTTTGGGGAATGTTCATTATTGTATACACTTCATAAAATGCAGGAGATTGCTCCTGAATCAAGATATGATAATCAGATAAAAAAAATTCAATCAAAATTGCTTCATGAAATAAGCAATGATAAAGAATTAGATTTCTTAGGTGGTTCAGCAGGGATTATATGCTTGGCAGCCACTTTGTATAAGGAGACGAAAGAGGAGATTTATAAAGATATTATTCATGCATATGTTCAACACCTATTATCCAATTCAACTAGTAGAAAGGGAACTAGGGTATGGGTTAATAGACATACAAATACAAGATTAGGAGGTTTGTCACACGGTGCTTCCGGAATCGGATTAGCATTATATGCAGCAGGAAAGGCCTTGAATGATCAACATTTAATGGAAATCTCCTTAGATGCTTTAGATTATGAAAAAGAATTATTTGTTCAAGGAAAAGGCTGGAGAGATGTAAGGGTTGAAAACCCTCAGTATAAGCATTCATGGACACATGGAACAACAGGAATTGGGATTAGTCATTTACTAAATGATAAAGAGAAATATTCTTTAGTTATTCAAGAAGCATTTACCGTGTTAGAAAAACAAGAAAAAAAGCAAAACAATTCGTTAAAAGATGGGAATTTAGGAGATGTTGAATTATACTTACTAGCTAGTCAAAAGTTAAATAATGATCGATATAAAGATAAAGCAGTTTCTTTGGCAAATGAAATTTTAGAATCTATTATTACAAAATCTGATTATGGGGTAGAGAACGTATGTGATTTTGAAGCAAAAGGTTTGTTTAATGGTTTGGCAGGGATTGGATATCAATTGTTAAGAGTTAATAACCCAAAAGAGATACCTTCCATTTTAACATTAGGGTTAGATGAAGCCTTGGATTAACTTCCAAGGCTTTTTACGTTTGAGGGGAAAAAGTCTACGTTTAAGTAATAAAAATCTATAAGTTGGTACGTATATTATAGAAAAGTAGGTTTATATGGGATAAATATCAATACTAGTATCATATTTATTAAAATAAAGATAGAAAAGGAGGGAATAAAATGGTCTACACTTTAAAGGAACAGGCATTATTAAACCATTACAGAAAATATCGGAATTTTTCAGAACTTGAAGAAATCAAATTGATTCATGGATTTCGTATTTTTATGATGGATTTCAAGAAGGTTGCTATTATTTATACACTTGCCCTTATTCTTGGGGTAGCATGGCAATTAGCTTTAGTCCATATAGGTTTTTTCTATTTCCGACAAGTAGCTTTTGGGTTACATGGTACTTCTTTTAAAACCTGCTTGGTAGCAAGTACAATTCTATTCCTCGGTTTTACACATATCTTTAACATAGTGGAGTTCTCACTAAATTCTATTTGGATTATATTTTTTGCTTGTATAGGAGTGCTTTCATTATTGGCACCGATTAGTTCACAGAAAAATAAAATAAGAAGTGTTAGGCATTTTAGTTATTTAAGAAAGAAAATGTATAAAAGGTTCTTACTAACGATGATAGCAATTATAGTACTTCCCCTAACCATTTCAAAATTTATAGTTGGTGGAATGTTACTTGAAACATTTATTATTATATATTCTTGGTTAAATACAAAGGAGGAAATCAAATGTTAAAATATTTAAAAGGGTTTAAACACTTAGCTATTATGAGTGCAGCAGCATTTATTGGAATTGCAGAGAGCAGCGTTAATATAATGTGTCTTGGATTATTTGATGAAATAGAGTTGCCAGAAGAATTAAAAAATATTGAACTTTAAATAGGGATCTGGTATATAATGGTTATAGTAAAAATTGTTAAAGGAAGTGCAGAATGGATTTATTAACGATTCACTCTCTATTAACAGTCATTATTCAGATGCCATTATTATTATATTTCTACACATATGTATTAGACTTGAAGTGGTCAAAAAAAGAACTCTTAACTATTATCTTTGTTATATTTTTACCAATATGTATATTATTTCAATTTATTGGTTCAACATCCGTATTTTATTTAGTAATCATTTTAGCCATTATGATCTACCTAAAAACAAAAATAATTGGATTCTTTTTTCATATGCTTATGTCGCTCATTCTTTTAGTAATCAGCGATAATCTATCTTATATAATAGCTTTTCGTTTACTTCATGACATAGGAAATCAGGAGATAGTTTTTATAGGCTATCTATTACTTTTAATAGTATTTGCTATTACGTTCGCTTTTTGCTACAAACAAATAATGAAATATTTAATTAGTCACTGGGTATTTAATAACTATGTTTCTTATATCTTTCTTTTATTGGGTATTGCAACAGTAGTCTTTATTTACATCAATATCATGGCAATTGATTATGATAATTTCTATGAGAGCGTGCAAAATAATCTAGCACTTTTCCTAGTTTACTTTGTACTACTAGCGATTAGTATAGTTGTACTTTCATATTTAGCATTTAAACAATTTAAAATGAAGCAACGTGAACAAGAAATGAGGAATTTCGAATCCTATGTTGCATCGCTTGAACAAATTAATCAGGATATGCGCAAATTTAAACATGATTACGTCAATATTTTATCTTCTTTACGTACATTTATTGATGACAAGGATTTCGATGGTTTACATACATACTTTTACGATCATATTTTAGAAGCAAACCATCAGGAACAGCTAAACCAGCAAGCTATGATGAAACTAAAAAACATGAAAATAAATAGTTTAAAAGGATTATTAACAACGAAAATTTTACAGGCACAATCTCATCGTGTACCGTTTTATCTTGAGATTGTGGAGGAAATTACGGATATTTCAGTAGATCCAATCATCTTAAACCGAATGATCGGTATTCTGTTGGATAATGCAATTGAAGCTGCACGAGAAATTGAAAATGGCGAAGTACGTATAGCATTTATTAAGATGAATGAAGAGGTCTTATTCGTTGTTACAAACACTTTTGATGAGAAAACAAATATAAAGGTACATGAAATCTACCAAGAAGGTTTCTCTACAAAAGGGGAAAATCGAGGACTAGGATTAGCTAATTTACTTCAGATGAAAAATGAATTGAAAAATGTTCGTTTGAATACGAAAATTAGTTCTCCTCAATTCATTCAAGAAATCGCTTTTGAAAGGTGTAGGTAAGATGGACATTGTTATTTGTGAAGATGATTTAGTTCAATTAGAAAGAGTAAAAAAAACAATCGAAAACTATGCAATGATGGAAGATAACGGGATGGAAGTTGTTCTTGCTACAAACAACCCTGATGATGTCCTTTCATTTTTAAAGAGTGGAAAAGCTGATTGTTACTTTTTAGATATAGACTTAAATCATGAAATGACAGGCATCGCATTAGGAAGCCAGATTAGAGAGACTGATCCTATTGCCAGCATGGTGTTTATTACAACACATGCAGAAATGAGTTATCTTACATTTATTTATAAGCTGGCAGCATTAGATTTTATTATTAAAGACAATCCAGATATTTTAAAAGAGAAGCTTTTGTCTACATTAAAAGAAGCGCATCGACGTTATTTGAAGATAGGCGAACAAGATACTATTCAAAAATTACAAATCAAAACGAATGGGCGTATTCAAAATATTGATTTTCAGAATATATATTTTTTCGAAGCTTCGCCAGATTCACATAAAATTATCTTGCACTTAGAAAATGAACATATCGAATTTTACGGTCGCTTAAAAAATTATGAAGATTTACATTCGGATTTTTATCGCTGTCACAAATCTTTTATTGTAAATAAAAGCAAGATTCAAAACATCGATTCAAAAGAAAGAGTCATTTTTTTAGATAATGGGGAAGTTTGCTATGCATCAGCCCGGCTGATTAAAGGTCTATTAAAGTGAATGGATATATTTATGGAGATTTGTTGATGAGGCCAACTGATAACATACATAAGCATTATAATTTTTTATATATTAGTCTTGTTAAGGAAGAGAGAGGCTCTTAAAATAAAATGTTCGTTCACATTGAAGGTATTAATATCGAGCATCCCATTATAAGGGATGCTTATTTGTTATTTTTTGGTCTGCGACTTTCATTGTTATCATTGCCTTTATTGATATTACTGGAATAGTTTGGGGAAATATAAACAAGAAGTAGAAGATTATAAAGATATAATTACATAAATTACTATTCTTATAGGGAGGTTGAAAACCCTAAGATACTATTTTCGACAATTACTTCAAGAAATAGTGGAAGAGCAAGTTATTTTAAGATTAGGTCTGAATGAAGATGTTGCAATAAATAATTTTTAAAACGTTGTTTTACCGCGCTTTTTACATCTCTTGTCAACGATATTAAACTCTCAGAGCTTACAGGCGGCATGATGTAATCATGCCCTCAAACCCTTGATATAAGGAAATTAAAGGATTTTGCTAACAAAATAATGTTTAAATTTGAGACTTCTCATCTAGTTTTTAAACTTTTGAGAAGTCTTTTTCTTGTGCTTAAGTAATAAGAAACAAAATTTATAGCATTTCATTGATAGCATATCAAACCAAAAAATTTGCTAATTTTCGTAATAATTCTCCTTACCTTTACATAAAATTCACCAAATTTCAACAGTTTCCCTACATTAATTTAACAAACATACCTTAAAGTGGAATTTGCAGTTTAAAATTATAATAGAAAAGGAGAAATGACAGGTATGAAATTCACGAAGAAAATATCGGTACTACTACTACTTGCAGTACTAACTATGAATTCTTTTGACCTTCCAGTTTTGGCTGCTAGCCAAGATTCTGGTCAGGAGCAATCAAAGCCGTCAAAGCCACAAGGGACTACTGGAGAAATAAATACAAACCCTCCTGAAGCTGAGCAACTATTATCAGCAGTAGATCACGGCGGAAATGCTAATGATTCGCACTTAAAGAATATAGCTGCGACTAATCCTTTTATTAGTATTTTAGATGGTTTTGATCAAGTCTGGTCTTTGAATCAACCAGATTGGAGAGACGGAACAGCATTAACTGTACCAGGTGCAAATGGTAAGGTTGCTAAATATGGTGACGGACCTACCGTTTATTTTGATGGATATAAAAATGATAGTACAAAGGTAGTAGCGGATAAGAAAACATATGCTAACGAAGAAATTAGAGATTCAGAGACTTGGAGAGCTAATATTAAATATGTAGAAGACGTTACTAAAAACAGAACGGATGAAGAGGCGTTAGCGGCTTATTATGATGATCAAAGAGATAAGATCTATAGTATGATGGAAGCTTATGGGCCTTTAGCGAACACCTATGTAGATATCGTTAAACCGATCACAAGTGTTGTTAGATCAAAAGAGGACATGAATGTAGTATTGGAAGAAGCGACTGTTGAGGATCAGAGTCAAGGAATGGGGCAATGGGAGGAGACTAAACTATCAGATGCGATGGATTTAGTGAGTTTAATTAGATTTAGAAATCCTTCTTCCTCAAATCCTTCTAAGTACTTTTTCTCATCTCCAAGGCCTTACAGAATAAATTCAGATGGAGAAGTGAAAGAAGTTGTTGATGAAAATGGTTTACCTGTATGGGCGACAATTGGTAGTGGTGAAAGTAAAGTAGAAGAATTACCTTCAGGCGGCAAAAAAGAAACGGGAGAAAGACATTACCAACAATACGAAACAAATGTAAAAGTCATTCCTGCATTAGAGTATGTAAAAAGAAAAGCGGAAGACGGGCGAGGTAAAGACGGAGCTTTTCCAAGTGGACATACAAGTGCAGCTTATTTGTCAACATTCGGATTTGCATACGCAACACCTGAACGATTTGCTGAATTTTTAACTAGAGCAGCTCAAATGGGAGAAAATAGAATAGTGTCTGGTATGCACTCGCCACTTGATGTTATAGGAGCAAGAATACAATCAACTGCAATGACTGCCTACGCATACAACCTTGAACAAAACCAAGAGGTATTGGATAAGGCTTATAAAAATGCTGGAGAAGTATTCGGTGAATTGGCTTCATCAAAAGGAATGAGCTTGTACGAATATGCACATACAGTAACAGAGGATTATACGTTTGAAAGTGCATACGATGAACAAAAATGGGAAGATCATGAGGCAAATAAAGCATTCTATCGAGAAAAACTTACATACGGATTGCCTCAAAATGGTGTAAAAGGTTTAGACCCGGTAGTACCTAAAGGGGCTGAAGTTTTATTGGAAACTCGTCAGCCTTATTTGACTGATAAACAACGTAGAGAAGTATTGTATACCACAGAAATTGAATCAGGCTACCCTGTAATAGACGAATCAAATGGTTGGGGAAGAATTGATTTAGTAACAGCATCTGATGGATATGGTGCGTTTTTAAACAATGTAACAGTGAACATGGACGCCTCAAAAGGAAGATTTAATGCCCATGATTGGTGGAGAAACGATATAACTGGCAGTGGTATGCTTACAAAGCAAGGGACAGGTACACTTACATTGACAGGAAGTAATAGTTATTCAGGAGGAACATTACTGCAAGGAGGAACGTTAGAAGCTACTTCTGCAACTGCTTTTGGTGAAGGCGATCTTTATGTAGAGAATGGTACAGTTTTAGTTAATGTAGAAGAACCTCTGAATTTAAACGGTAACTTAACAATGGAAGCTGGAAGTCTAGATATTGCAATGGATAATGACCAAACTCAACTAAGTGTAGATGGACTAGTATACCTTGATGGTGGGGATCTGAATTTAGATCTTTCTAATTATGAAATAGACAAGGCTACGGATATTACTTTAATGACTGCTGACAAGGTGGAAGGTAAATTCGATAATGTAACTGCAGATGATTACGAGGTAACAGTCACTTATAAAAATAATAGTGTTGTTGCACATATTAAAGAAATCGGTACTTCTGATCCAGTTTCACCAAATCCAGAAGATCCCGAAAGCCCTGTCAACCCAGAAAATCCTGTGGATCCCGAAAGTCCAGTCGATCCAGAAGATCCTGAAAAACCTGTCAACCCAGAAGCTCCTGAAGATCAAGAAAACTCTGTCGATCCAAAAGATCCTGAGGACTCAGAAGCTCCAAAGAAACTATCCAGTGTTGACTTAACGAAGCACTCTGTAACGGACGACGGACAAAAACTACCGGAAACTGCTACTACGCACTATCAGTACTTATTAGGAGGGTTTTTACTCTTACTAAGTGGCTTGTTCTTCCTCTTCATGAGAAAAAGAATAGCATAATCATTTAGGTAGATAAATATATGAAAATATCAAACTGATTAGAAAACCAAATCACAATTGATTTGGTTTCTTTTTTTAACTTTGTATCCGTCTAAATCATTACCATACGAAATCACAGACAATCTATTTCCTTTGTTGATTGACGATACTTTTCCTTATACGGAACAACAATCCTTTTTGTCAGTTCATCCTTTAACTTAATCTTTAACACATGCTAAATTCAATGGCTGTAGCGATAAAAAACTATTTAGCTATCTTTAGAGCGTTACGGGGAACCATATCCAAACTTGTGGGAAGCTTTTTTTTGCGAGTATTCGACACTGTACAGATTATTCTACATTCAATACCAAATGTATTAACTTAACTTATGTTTTTATAGGATAATTTTTTGAACTAGGTAGAAATGTTCGATATTAACAATGACTGTAAACCAGAGCTTCTTGGTAGGTATATGCTTTAGTTAACATGTACTTACAAGTTAGAGGTGATGATAAGTCGAGTTGTTATGATGAATAGTAAAATACTGGTTTTTGTTAAAGTTAATTATAAGGAGCTATTAAGTTGATATGTAACAAAATTAGACAATTTTTTCACAATTTACAAATATTTAGAAAATACTTGAAATTCAATATTCAGTTATTTATAATAAAAATATAACAACACATGCGTATGAGTTGTTAGCAAATAAGTTTTATATTTGTTCGTACAAAATAACTTGTGGTGATATTTGTACGTATGAAATGTTTCTTTAATTAGTTGTGTAAGCGTTGCCAACAAATGGGTTCCGAAGGGGTGGTAATCTAATTCAAGTATTATAAAAAGCATGACTTCTTTCATATTTCTATTCTAGTACTCATTTCGATCTCGCTTTAAACTGTCTTAGATCCAAAATATCAAAGTATGTATTGTGAGTTTTTGGCATGCACTTAAGATGTTTTAAGCTACTATGTATCAAAGGGAGGTTTTTAACATGTTACCTACTTCGAAGAATACATCACCTGAAATGACTGTAACAGCAAATAGAACAAATAAAGTGTTGAAATTTCTTAATTCTAAAAAAGTAGTACCGTATATTTTTGTCTCTCCTTTTATTCTTTCTTTTTTGGTTTTATCTTTATATCCTTCTATACAAGCAATCATCATGAGCTTTCAGCGAGTACTTCCAGGGCAAACAACATATATAGGAATGTCTAATTATTCTAGGGTTCTTAATCCAACCTTTTATAAGGCACTCTCAAATACATCAATCTACGTTTTACTAACCGTTCTCATCTTAGTCATCACACCAATTATTCTAGCTGTATTGCTAGATTCTAAGCTTGTGAAATTTAAAACATTATTCCGTGCATCTTTGTTTTTACCTGCATTAGCTTCAACGATTGTAGCTGGTATGGTGTTTAGACTCATGTTTGGTGAAACGGACACAGCAGTGGCTAACCAAATCTTAAATTGGATAGGTCTAGAGTCTGTTGATTGGAGATATAACGCTTGGTCAGGTATGTTTCTAATGGTTCTTCTTTGCAGTTGGCGTTGGATGGGTGTGAATATTCTTTATTTCTTAGCTGCTCTTCAAAATGTTCCTAGAGAATTATACGAAGCAGCTGAAATGGATGGTGCATCAACGGTTAAGAAGTTCTTTTATGTCACATTACCATTTTTAAAGCCAGTGACAATCTTTGTAACAACCATTTCGGTTATAAATGGTTTTAGAATGTTTGAAGAAAGTTTTGTTTTCTGGGAAGCTGGTTCCCCAGGAAATATCGGATTAACTGTTGTTGGTTATTTATATCAGCAAGGAATTCAGCAAAATGATATGGGATTTGGTGCAGCAATCGGGGTTGTTTTAATGTTAATTATTTTTGCGGTTAGCTTCATCCAACTTATTTTAACTGGAGCATTTAAGAAAGGGGATGAGTAAATGAAAAAGAAAAAGAAAAAGAATACACTAGTCGTTTGGTTAATTAACATAGGCTTTTGCATCATTTCATTTATTGCGTTGTTCCCTATTTTAAATTTGTTAATTTCATCACTTAGACCTTCTTCCGAATTAATGAGAAATGGAATTAGTTTGGTTTTTGATCCTAGTACATTAAGTTTTAATAACTACACGTATATTTTTACACAAGCTAGTAATTATTGGGGCTGGTACATGAACAGTTTGACCATTTCAGCGATTACGATTATTTTATCGTTATTTTTTTCTTCAATGGTCGGGTATGCACTTGCGTTATATGACTTTAAAGGAAGAAATGTAATTTTTGGATTTGTGTTATTTATTTTAATGGTTCCTTTTGAAATTCTTATGCTCCCACTATTTCAATTAATGATTAGTTTAAATTTAATCAATACATACACAGCTGTTATTCTACCTGCTGTAGTTGCACCTGTAGCAGTATTCTTCTTCAGACAATATGCCATTGGTCTTCCTAAAGAATTAATGGATGCTGCAAGGATTGATGGAGCTACAGAGTATGGAATTTTCTTTAAAATTATGCTACCGCTTATGGGACCATCGATGGCAGCGATGGCAATTCTTCAAGGATTAGGAAGTTGGAACAATTTCCTGTGGCCATTAATTGTTTTAAGATCGAACGATATGTTTACATTACCGATCGGCTTAGCAACGTTATTAACACCTTACGGGAATAATTATGATGTACTTATTGCAGGTTCTGTTATGACAATTATCCCAATCATTATTCTTTTTATCTTTTTCCAACGTTACTTTGTTGCAGGTCTTACAGTTGGTGGAGTTAAGGGGTAAATCTATTGCGATAAAAAGAGGTGGAATATTGATATGAATGGTAAAGAAATTGTATCAAAGTTAGATTTTATTCTTCAATGGATTTACCGCCTTGTCGTACTAAATGTAGTATGGATTTTCTTTTCAGTTCTTGGATTATTTGTGGTAGGTATCTTTCCATCTACTGCCGCTATGTTAAGTGTAGCTCGAAAGTGGATTCTCGGTGAACATGATATTAAAATATTCCAAACGTTTAAGAAAACATATCGTCAAGAATTTGCTACAGCCAATATATTGGGATGGATTTTAACTATGACCGGGTTTATTCTGTACTTTAATTATCAAATAATGAAGAACTCAGTAAGTGCATTCTCTATTGTAACTCCTTTCGCATTTTACTTAATGGTTTTCTTCTATATGATTCTATTAATTTGGGCTTTTCCAATGCTCGTTCATTATAAGGCTACATGGAAACAACATATTAAGAATGCTATTATTGTAGGTTTATCAAAAATCCATTATACCTTCATATGCGGCTTGGCGATTTATTCAATATTGTATCTATCTTTAAGCTATCCAGGGATTATTCCGTTTTTCACGATTAGTACCTTAGGAATAGGAGTGATGTGGGTTACGTTACGGGTTTTTCATAAAATGGATCAGGGACTAAAGGTGAAGTCGCTGTAAAATGTTGTAGTTCCTATTATTTCCTACCTGAAGTGAAAATAAATTCAGCTATGAGTGTGCATAATTGTTAATTTGTAAGCGCTTATCCTATAGTTAGCAGACTTAAGGGAGGTGAATCTATCGAATTCAACTCATTATGAAAGAACTCTAGGCTTTTAAAAATGATAACCAAGGGGGAAGAAAATTGAAAAGGTCATTATCAGTATTTTTAGGGTTACTTATGTGTTTTGTATTAGCAGCATGTAATGGTGGAGGAGACTCAGCATCTGGTGAGGCAACTGAAAAGGAAGTTATAGGTGGAGATGTTGAAAATGCAACTGAATTAAAGTATTGGACATTTGTTGAATTGCACATGGATTTCTTTAAGGACGCAGTTCCCAGGTGGAATGAACTTCACCCAGATAAACCAATTAAACTTGTTGCTGAAACATTCCCTTACGATCAAATGCATAACAACTTATTATTAGCGCTACAAGCTGGTAAAGGTGCACCTGATATTTCTGATATTGAAGTAGGCCGTTTTCCGAATTTTTTACAAGGTGAACCACAGCTTTTACCTATGAATGAATATGTTGAACCTGAGATGGATAATTTCATTCAATCAAGATTTGACATATATGCCAAAGATGGAAATTACTACGGTATGCCTACACATGTTGGTGCTACTGTCATGTATTATAACAAAGAAATTATGGATCAAGCGGGTGTTGATATTGATTCAATCAAAACTTGGGATGACTATGTAGAAGCCGGTAAAAAAGTTGTTGAAAGCACTGATGCTGTTATGACTACAGTTCATACTGGTGATGCAACTACTTTCCAACAAATGATCAGTCAACAAGGCTCTGACTTATTTGATGATGAGGGTAATTTAACAATAGATAGCCCTGAAAACATCAAAACACTATCTTTGTTAAATGATATGCTTACTACACATAAAATTGCTGAGTTAACACCTGGTGGTGAACCACATGCTGAAGAATTCTATGCATTTATGAATGAAGTAAAAGCGGCTTCTATCTCCATGCCTATGTGGTATATGGGACGTTTCACTGATTATATGCCTGACTTAAAAGGAAAAATGGTGATTCGACCAATGCCTGCTTGGGAAGAAGGAGGAGATCGCTCAGTAGGTATTGGAGGAACAGGTACAGTTGTCACAAATCAAACAGAGCATGCTGAGCTTGCAAAAGAGTTCCTAGCATTTGCAAAACTTTCTAAGGAAGCAAATATTAAACTATGGACAGTTCTAGGGTTTGACCCACCTCGCTGGGATGTTTGGGAAGATCCTGCAGTTCAAGAGGATAACAAATTCTATCAATACTTCGGTACAGATATCTTTGATACATTACTAGAGGTCAAAGATGAAATTAGTGGAATTAACGTTACAGAACAATATCCAGATGTTCTAACAGAATTAAATACCAATACATTAAATAATGTATTAAGACAGAAATCTGAATCTCCTGAAGAAGCTTTAAAGAAAGCACAGGAAACAGTTGAAGCAAATATGCAGTAGATAGGTTAAAGGGTTGAAACACTTTGTTTCAGCTCTTTTTCTTTTCGTGTCATAAGTTATCTTGTTAGTTGATCTGATTTTTAAAGGTCAAGAATCGCTAGATAACAAGAAATGACGATTACTTTTAAACATATACAAGTTCCAATCCGTTACTGGGGTCCACCTTCTAAAATTTAAATGTAAGATTAGACAATTTTTCGGTTGGTGACAGCCGCCGGGAATTATTAAATGGTCAGTTGGATATGATAATAGTAAAAAAAGGAATTCAAAGCAATGCCTAACTATGTCCCCTATTTGATTCTTGCTGTAGTAAGCATAATCATATTAATGAACCTTATTATTCGCAAACGTCAATTTGGTATAACTGTATTATTTCTGAGTTTTTCTGGAATAGTATATGTAGGAGAGTTTATTGTAATGGTTATAGGAAATTGCTATTATTATGTTCCTGAAGTTCTCGAAGTAAGGTATTACGATAATGTACTTGGTGCAATTGTCTCAAATTTATTTGTCATTCCTGTCTTAGGCATGGTAGTTGCGGTTTATCAGCTTCGATTACGCTGGCTTGTACTTTTTGCAATGATTTTGATGGGAGTTGGAGAGTTATTTGAATGGTTGAATATTTATTATACAAATTGGTGGAGAAGAGAATATACGTTTATTTCCGTCATGATTTTCCTCTTCTTAAGTAAATTCTGGTTACGATCTCTTAAGTTAGGTAATAAGTGGATAAGGTTTCTATCTTTGTGGATGCAAGGATGGGGAGGTGCGGGTACTGTGATGTACATAATGTCTGTTCTTTCCATTCGTCATTATGAATATGGTTTTTTTGAAAATGTTTATCGTGATAACATTTTCATTTCAGCATTAATGGGTATGATGAAAGGCTTAATATTTTGTGTAGGCGTAATGTTTTTCCAGAAGCTTCGTTGGCGTTTACTTGCACCTGCTTTGGTTTTCGGAATTGATTTGCCATTGTATTACATAGGTGTACTAGTAATTGAGATACCCTTTTTGATTTATACAATTGTCTATCTAGTGCTGGCAACTCTGTTGCTCTGTTGGACACATTATGCGAACTCTTTTATTACAAAAATAGAAAATTGTTTTGAATTTAAGAAACAGTGAACGGTTTTCTGCTAAATTAAGTTAAATAAGTGTGAAAGAATTACTCAAAGCTTGATGAATTTAATAAGAGTTAAAAAAATTACCTATTTCATAATAAAGAGGCTTCTTATAAGTTTAAAACTTAAGAGAAGCCTCTTACTTTTTGTGGGTACTGTAATGGCAATCTTTTGTATGGTTATTCTCCTTATTCCACATCAAAAATCCTCTGAAATCATCGGTCGTTCAATAAGAAAATCGCTCTCAATCTCAGATAAAGGACATTCAGGATTAGGATTGTATATTGCTAAAACGATCATCGAAAAACATAATGGATCAATTTCTGCTAGAAACTCTATTGAATACGGTGGAGAACACATTTGGTTTAGGATATCTAATCATATAAATACATAATAGTGGAGGAAATTGTAAAGTGTCTGATAAAAAAGAGCAACACCTTTACTTAAGGCATTGCTCGTAGTTTTATTTAAAGAGGGTAAAGTTTATGGTTACACACATTACTTCTCTAGTGAATATCAATTTATAAAGATATTAATGTCCCTCTGTATGTGTGTTATCTTCTTTTTTCTCTTTTGATAAGAACCAACCAGCTACAGCGATTAGAACAAGGACAACATAGAACGTAATCTTCCATTCAGGTGTTTTTGCAAACCCAACAGGTAAAATCGCAAGATCAGGATGAGATAATGTAAATACAGCTAGCTTAACCCCAACCCATCCTACAATAGCGAATGCTGCAATTTCCAATCCTGGTCTTTTGTGAAGTAATGTGACAAAGTAATTTGCTGCAAACCTCATAATAATTAATCCCATTAATCCACCGATAAAAATAACAAGGAATTTCCCGCCATCTAGTCCACCGATATTTGGTAGGTTAGTATTTGGTAATGTGACAGCTAGTGCTACTGCTGCTAGAATTGAATCAACTGCAAAAGCGATATCAGCTAACTCGACTTTAAATACAGTCATCCAGAAGCCAGACTTTTTCTTTTCTTTATCTAGCCCTGCTTTTTTCTCTTCTTTATTAATCAATAACTTTCTGAAGATGTGATTTAATGCTATGAATAAGAGATAAAGTGCACCTATTGCTTGAACCTGCCATACATCAACAAGAAATGATATTGCAAACAGTGAAGCGAAGCGGAAAATAAAGGCACCCGCAAGTCCATAGAACAATGCTCTTTTTCTTTGCTCTTCTGGAAGATGTTTAACCATAATTGCTAGAACAAGTGCGTTATCTGCTGCCAATAGTCCTTCAATTGCTATTAATAATAATAATACCCATCCGTATTCTAATAAAAGCGAGAATTCCACTTTGTAACAGCCCCCTTAATATTAATTGTTAATCTATTATTACTGAATTTTTTTCTTGCTCTCAACTCTCTATTAAACTGAAATCCATGTATGAAAACGATATGATCTCCATTAGAAGAACTAGGACATCAATCGGAGATTTTAATGAACTTTCTTCTGCTGAATAGTAGTTTTTATTCTAGTATCATCCTTCTCACCTCCTAATAAAAATTTGTAGAAACTTTTATAGATTACTTATTGCATAAAAAAAACCTCTACCAAAGATGGTAAAGGCTAATAAACATAAAAATAGACCTGTACCGTAAATAGGTAAGGTCTTGCTAACAACGTAGGTTGCCGATAAAGCCGAGAGCAATTGCTCCGAAATGACGACTTTATTGTAAAAGCTACTCCCCTTAGGAGGTAATATTCAACTGTTAGGATAATACTAAGTTACAATTAGTATTCTGTCAATTATTATTTTTAATTCCAAAGGGTATTGATTTCCGTACGCTTCAAGTTATTCCCCTGACTCCACACCAAATGCCTCTGGAATCATCGTAAATCCTTCAATTACAGTATCTTCTTCCACTTCAATCATCAGGTAACGTTTGTTATTTAAGTTGACTTGTTTTACATACCTTAAATCTTGGGGACTGATCGAAATATTGGCTATTTTTGTATTGATTTTAATTGATTTTGAGGTGAACTTTGGCAAGATGCTGCTTGCTTTTAGTTCGTATTTATCATCATCAATTATTTTTTTGAATGCAGATTCTACCTTTTCTGTGCTTATATCTTCTAAACCACTCATTTTTAGAACACGTTGAACGTCAGTGGAATCTAATTTTGGTTGCTCTTCCTCTTCATTTTCTTGAATCATCAAATTGATTTCTTCATAAACGTTGGAGAGAGTGGATGTGTTTAGTTGATCTCCTGTTACATCTTTAATAATTTCCTCAAAAACGATTTTATCATCCTTTGCCGTCATCGTTTCTTCGCCATTTAGTACTTCCTCAATGAATTGATGATCAGGTTCATGCACTTTTCCTGCTGAATAGAGAATGTGATTCACATCTGCTGCATGATCAGTAAAACAAGGGAAAAGGAACCCTGCGATTGGAGTATTAAGGTTGATAATTGGATCAACAACAAAGCTATACTTAAATTCTCTCTCAACATAATCAAAAAGTAATTCTTTTTTGGGCTCTTGTGTATTATTTATACTACATAAAATAAAGGGATGTGAATAAACAGTATCTCTGTCACTTTCCTCAGATTCTTCACTTCGACGCTTTGTTGGTTTTAAATATTCTCCACGAATAAAAGTGATCACAATATCCATCTCATATTGCCTGTTTTTTAACATTTTCTCTACAATTTGTAGCATTTGCTCCTTCCAACCATCCACATCATGACTAAGTAATCCTTGATGCAAAATAAGCTGACTGCTATTTTCGGCATCACGTTGAAATTTAAGTTCAAATAGCTTTTCATCTAAATGCCCTGCAAGTAATTTTTTAAAGTTATTCATAAAAAGTTCTTGTTGATCTTGATCAAGCATTTCAAAAGGCTGACTTTGGTGATGATAAATTTCACTTGTTTCTTTCATGATATATACATTAAATATATTCGAGATTTTGAGTAAATCATTATCTATTTTAAATTGCTTGCGAATTTGTGCTATATCTTTTTTGTTCACGTAAAACCTCTCCTAAACCACAATGATTTGAATTCACTAGCTAATGAATTTTGTTAAAAAATAAAAAGTAAGCGTTCGTTACCGAATATCTATTTTTTAACGGATTCTTTTATTTTAACACAATTTGTATTTCGTCATTAAAGTGAAGGATTAATGAAAGCTGATGAAATTTCAGCTGATGCTACATCTGTGGGCTATAGTGATAAAGGAAACAGTAATAGTGTTTGGGCTGATGAGGAATCCAGTCTTGGTGAGGTGGTTAAATTAATCAGAAAACTACGTTGGTCTGCGGCTACAACTACTAATGCTTTACTATAATTATAAATGCCTTTTTAGATGGACTGATGTGTCAATTGTCGCTCCTACTCTTGTACCAAGAATAAAAGAAGATCCTAGTACTGATGGAGGAGATCCTAGTGAACATACAAATGCAGGCTACCCTAGCAGCTTATAGATTTGCTTATGCTGTACCAGAGCGCTTTGAGGAAATAATGACAAATGCTTCAGAAATGGGGCATAATATTTCAGAAAGCATCAACCTATTTTTAGCCTCAGCATCTTTCTTCACGAACTATAAGTTTTTATTTAAATACCCAACTGAAAAAGACCTCACTTTCTGTTCCACAAAGCATTGAGTCAACATATACGTTGTTGTATGATTAGTAATATCTTAAATTGAAAAATCTATATTTTCTAATAGTTTATCAGTTTCTTGAGATGCTAAATTTACTTTAGCAGCTAATATGTCAACAAATCATAGTGTTTTGGTTAATGGTTTACTTTTTAAATCATTTGCGGAATGTTAATTGGAGGCTGGTATGATAGGACGAATGCAGGTTACGCTTCAAACAAAAATTCTAGGCCTTGTTTTATTTCTCATTGTACTTGTGCTAGGTGGTTTGACAGCAATGTTTGCTTATAATGAAACAAATGAAGATGTCAAGCAGGCTGAACATTTAGCGCTTCAAACGGCACAAACTCTCTCCTTTATGCCAGCTGTACAAGAAGCCTTCAGTACGGAAAGTAATAAACAAAACCTTGATTTAGTCGTAAATAAGATGTTGAATCAAGTAAATGCTTCTGGAATCTATGTTGAGAATAGAAATCGACAGGTTATTTCTAGTGCAGGAGTAGAAGGTGGAAATTCAGTTACAGATTTTCGAGATACATATAAAGCTTTAGTTTTTGCTAGCTCATATATTGTTCATGTAGGTGAAGGTGAGGAAGAGGTATTAAGAGGAATCTCACCAGTAGTTTTAGATTACGGTGATTATACGAAGGTAGAAGGAGCCGTAATTGTTGAGTTTAATATGAGTGAAATACATAGTCTTATAGGTAAAGAGATAAAGAAGATGCTTAGTACTGCAGGTCTTGTTTTATTAATCGGTGTGCTAGGGAGTTTGTTGTTAGCCCGCAATATTCGGAAGGATACTCTTGGCTTAGAGCCTTATGAAATCGCTTCATTATACAGGGAACGAAATGCCATTTTACAATCGGTTAAAGAAGGAATTGTAGCGGTTGATCAGTATGGCAGCGTGACAATGATGAACAAGTCGGCACAAAATATATTGGATATCACACACAGTATAGAGGGGCAAAAGATTAGCGACATTATTACATCAGATGAAATTATAAGATTATTAGAATCAAATAAGGATGAAAGTAATCAGGAGCTGCAATACAAAGAAAAAACAGTGATTGTAAATACAAAGCCCGTTTTGGAAGATGGGTCACGGGTAGGAACAGTTGCTAGCTTTAGAGACAAAACAGAGATGAAAAAGATGATCGAGGCTTTTTCAGAAGTGAAGAAATACTCAGAGGATTTACGGGCACAAGCACATGAATTTACAAATAAGCTATATGTTATTTTTGGGTTAATTCAGCTCGGTAAAAAAGATGAGGTTATTCAATTTATACAAGAAGAAACAAAAACACATGAACATCATACTGAGATGATTTTTAACAGAATCAACGATGAGAAAATACAAGCGATATTGCTTGGGAAACTTGCAAAAGCATCTGAAAAGAAAATTAACTTTAATATAGATCATGGTAGTTCATTATCTCCACTTTCGGATGCATTTGAGCTTTCGCCTTTAATTGTAATCCTCGGTAATATTTTGGATAATGCATTTGATGCAGCTGCTGAAAGTGAAGAAAAACATGTTTCCTTTTTTGTCACTGATTTTGGAAACGATATTTTATTTGAGGTTACTGACAGCGGCAGAGGAATTTCTAAAGATCAAGAAGAGTTAATTTTTAAAAAGGGATTTTCACATAAAGGAGACAAAAGAGGATATGGTCTTGCGAATGTGAAGGAGGAGGTTGAGCTATTAGCTGGCTCAATTGAACTATCAAGTGTAGAAAATGGTGGCACTGTTTTTTCTGTATTTTTACCGAAGGAAAGGTAGTAAATCTTTGATGTAAATTAATTAGGTTTTGCAGCATTGTTTAGAGAAGAGCTTCTAGCATAAAGGGGGATAAGAAGATGATTAATGTAGTGATAGCAGAAGACGATTTTCGTGTGGCACAGATTCATCAAGCTTATTTAGCAGAAGTTAACCAAATGAAAGTGATAGGAAAAGCTAGTAATGCAAAGGAAACCATTGAATTATTGGAAAATTCCCTAGTTGATTTACTTCTTTTAGATGTTTATATGCCTGATCAGCTTGGAACAGAGCTTTTAGCACAAATTAGAGAAAATTATCCTAAAGTGGATATTATCATGATTACTGCTGCAACAGATCTGGCTTTTATCAATAAAGCAAGAAACTATGGTGTAGAGCATTATTTAGTAAAACCAATTACGTTGGAGCGGTTTAAGGAAACGTTGGCAAATTACGTAAAGAAGAAGCAGTTAATTGAATCAGTATCTGAAGTGAATCAGGAATTTCTCGATACAATATTTGGAGCAAATGAAAAGCAGATTGAAAAACCATTACTTCCTTCAGGTATCGATTTTGTTACGTTAAGAAAAGTTCAAGAAGTTATTGATCTTGAAAAAGATGGCATTACATCTGAGGAAGTTGGTAAGAAAATGGGGGCATCCCGAACAACTGCAAGAAGATATTTGGAATATTTAGTTGGAACAGGTCAAGCAACATCAGAGCATGTGTATGGAATTGTTGGGAGACCAGAAAGACGCTACTATTCAAAATAAGATGAATAGTAGTTTTTTAAAGTTCAGGAAGTGTGGAAATTTGGCCATAGGTATGGGCATCACTTCACGTAGAGTCTCCTTTATCCCAGTCGATGCTTATTGGGAGATGAACATGGTGCCTGAGCTTTTCTTAAGCCTGTGAACAAAATGAACAAAACGAAATTTAATTTACTTAAAGCTCAATATTTTGAAAACGTTTACATAAAACTGTTCGCAAGATACGATGTTTATATTAAGAAACACTTAAATGCTTTGACCACAAAAGAACGGCGTAGAAAAATAGTTTAAGAGGGGTGTTATTTTTTTATGAAGAAGTTTGGAATATTACTAATATTGATGATGATCTTAACAGCTTGTTCGAATTCGGCCTCAGGAAACAAAGAATTTCCAAGTAAGAATATTGAAATCGTTGCACCAGCGTCTCCAGGTGGTGGCTGGGATTTAACAGCAAGATCTATTCAACAAGGTTTGAAGGATAATAATTTAGTTGATAGCAATATTAACGTCATCAATAAGCCAGGTGGTGGTGGAGAGGTAGGCTGGAAATACTTAGAGTCTAAGGATGCGCACTTCATGTCTGTTAATTCAAGCTTACTTTTAACAAATAATTTACTCGGACAAAGTCAGCTAACACATAAGGATTTTACTCCGATAGCAACATTAGCTACTGAGTGGATATCAATTGCTGTACCAGTTGATTCTGAATTCACATCAGCAACTGAAGTGATGGAAAAATTAAAAGAAGATCCTAAATCACTTAAAGTTGGTGTAGGTCCTGCATTAGGGAATAATGATCACTTATCATTTGTTCAAGCTTTTAGTGAGTTTGGAGGAGATCCATCTCAACTAGATTTCCTGGTTTATGAAGGTGGCGGTGATGTTGTAACAGCATTGCTAGGAAATCATGTTGATGTAATTACAACTGCATTATCAGAAGTGAAAGACCAACATTTAGCAGGGAAATTAAAGATTTTAGCTGTTTCTTCTGAAGAAAAAGTTGAAGAGCTAGGTGATGTTGCAACATGGAAGGAGCAAGGAGTTGATATGGTTTTCCCACACTGGAGAGGGATTATGGGACCACCTGAAATGACAGAAGAACAAATTGCTTACTGGGATGAAAAAATAGCTGAATTGGTTAAAACAGATGAGTGGCAGAAGGTTTTAGAGAATAATGATTGGGATGACTTCTATAAGAATAGTTCAGAAACTAAAGCCTTTTTAGATGAACAAGAGAAAAATTATACTGAGTTAGTAAATAACTCTGGTCTTATTAACTAATAGATTGTAAGAAAGATAACCTTCCCTTGATTACTGTGAGCAATGGGGAGGTTATCTGTCACTAATGACAGCATCTGAGTTGGATTAGATACTCCTTAGATGAACTATGAAGAAGGGGGCGAATTTCTATGAAAGTTATTAAAATTGGCATGCCGGTATTCTTTATTTTAATAAGCTGCCTTTTTTTATTAGGATCTTTTAATTTACCAAAAGCGAACTTGGGAAATCCTAATGGACCACTGTATTTTCCAATCGGTTTAAGTTGTTTATTATTATTTTTTAGTGTTTTATATTTTTTTCAAGAGTTCAAAACACTAGATAAGGAAAATAACAAGATTAAACAAATGCTAGCAGGACGCACACCAAAGCTTATTGGATTTACTGTTCTTCTAGGTATTGGATATGCGCTTATTTTCGACTTAATCGGTTTCTTACTATCAACTGTATTGTTTTTAGGTGCATTACTATTTGTTATCAATGGCAAACAAAAATGGAAGGTAAATATTATTGTGACTGTTTGTTTCTCGTTTTTATCTTGGTATGCATTTAGTGTGTTACTAGGTGTAAGTTTACCTTAGGAGGTGAAAAGTATGGACATGAATAATTTTCTCGAGGGATTAATGACATCCTTAGAGCCAATCAATATTATGTGGGTCATTATTGGTGGATTTTTGGGTACGATCGTTGGTATGCTGCCGGGTCTGGGACCTGCAACAGCAGTAGCAGTCCTGATTCCAATAACATTTGGAATGGAGCCAATTAGTGCAATCATTCTAATGGCGGCAATTTATTATGGTGCGATGTATGGTGGATCACGAAGCTCCATACTATTGAATACTCCTGGTGATGGCTCAGCTATTGCTGCAACATTTGATGGTTATCCAATGGCTAGAAAGGGTCAAGCAGGAGAAGCAATGGCGATATCAGCAGTAGCCTCCTTTATTGGTGGAATTATGGCAGTTGTCGGGTTTATTTTCCTCGCTGAACCATTAGCTAACTTTGCTTTGAAATTTGGACCAGCAGAATATTTTCTCCTAATGCTTCTGACTCTTTCTGCTATTGTATCTCTATCAATCGGAAAAATGGTCAAAGGATTTCTCGCGATGTCACTAGGTCTTTTATTAAGTACAATAGGAATTGATACACAAACAGGTGTTTATCGATTTACATTTGATATTCCTCATCTGAGTGAAGGAATCGATTTCCTAATTGTGATTATCGGTGTTTATGCAATAGGAGAGGTGCTATATAATTTCCTATCGATTGATGCCCAAAAGAAGGAAAAGAAAAAGGTCGGTAAAATCTGGTTTAGTAAAGAGCAATGGAAAAGATCTAAATGGCCAATTTTAAGATCAGGACCTCTTGGTTTTATCATCGGTGTTCTACCTGGAGCTGGTGGATCAATTGCTTCGATGATTAGTTATTCCACTGAAAAACAAATCTCTAAAAAGCCAGAGGAATTTGGTGAAGGTGCTGTAGAAGGACTCGCTGCACCAGAATCAGCAAACAATGCAGCATCAGTTGGAGCCATGATTCCTTTACTAACAATGGGAATACCTGGATCTGGTACAACAGCCGTTATGCTAGGTGCATTAATCATGCTGGGCATTAAACCAGGACCACTGCTTTTTGAAAATGATCCAGTTACAGTGTGGTCATTAATTAACAGTATGTTTATAGGTAATATTGTTTTAGTTATTATTAATATTCTATTAGTTGGTGTGCTTGTGAAGATTCTAGATACACCAGCAAAGGTGCTTTATCCGATTATTGTTTTATTAGCGTTTATTGGAACATATACACTTAGCTATAGTGCGATAGACTTTTTCCTATTATTAATTTTTGGATTATTCGGACTAATGCTTAAGGTGCTTGACTTCCCAATCGCCCCACTTGTTTTAGCTTTAATTGTTGGTGCCGATATGGAACAGAATTTCCGTAAAGCAGTTTTATCATCAGATGGTAGCCTGGGTATTTTCTTCTCATCACCAATTTCAATCACGTTATTAATTTTAACGATTCTATCACTTAGCTATCCTGCGATTGTGAAGTTTTTTCAAAAAAGAAAAGCAGATAAAGATATGAATCTAAATGCCTGAGTAAATATATCGTTAAGTCTTAGCCTGAATGTAGGACACTATTTTAGAATAGTGATCTTCATTTGGGTTATTTTTATTAATAAATTGAAGGCTATAGGAGTAGCTTTAATAAATAGATTGATTCGTTTTTGTTCGATTATCTAGTAGAATACTAGTATTGTTTGAGTCTACTTCTCATAATAACAAACGAACCTTTTAGGTGGCGGAAGTGAGTTTCGTAAAAAACACATCTACAGTTCAATAATCCGTGTAATTCCTTTTTTATCATTTCACAGCAACCTTGTTAATTAAGTTAAATTTAATGTTAATGATATAATAACTCAAAGAAAGCTGATTTTTTTAGGAGGACTAACATGATAAAACAACCTAAAGCAATTTTTCTAGATATGGATGGTACGATTTTAACTCATCAGAATCAGGTAACAGTTAAAACAAAGGAAGTTATTGATCAGTTACGCAGTAAAGGAATTCTTGTGTTTATTGCAACAGGAAGATCATTTGATGAAATTGCAAACTTAGTTCCAGATGGATTCCAGGTTGATGGCTTTATTAGCTCGAACGGAATGGCTGCCCATGTTGATGGAGTAGCGGTTATGGAGCATTCATTACCACTGGATTTAGTGGAGAAAGTAATCGAGAAAGCAAGAAAACATAAGGTTTACTATGAGCTTTTCCCAAATAAGGGATCTAGATTTACACTAAAAGAAGATCGCCACTTTGTTGAAAATGAAATACGTGATCCAAGAATCGAAACTGTCGGCATAAATGAATGGACGTCACGTAAAGAAGCAATTAAGAGTGAGATTGAATGGAAAGATGTGATTGAGGGAGATAAGTTTTCTAAATTCTACTGTTTTAGCCGCTCTAAAGAACAAATCAATGCATGGAAAAAGGAGCTTGAGGAATTGAAGAAGGAAATAGATTTTACCATGTCTATTTCATCAGAGCATAATGTGGAAATTATGGTTGCGAACGTAAACAAAGCAACAGGTATTGAGTACATATTAAACAAGAATAACTTAACAGCAAACGATATTGTGGGAATTGGTGATAGTGATAATGACATACCAATGCTTAAGTTTGTTGGACATTCGGTTGCGATGAAAAATGCCCCGGATCATATAAAAGAATTAGTTGATGATGTAACAGATTTTACTTGTGATGAAGACGGTGTTTCGGATTATCTTGAGAAGCATTTTTTATAAAAGAGTTTGCAATTCGCTTAAGTATTAAGACTTTCTAAAGGTTCCTCGGACTTTGGGGAGTCTTTTTTTGCTAATGAAAAAACTTGAAACTATTTTATCAGCAAAATCGTCAAATACGCGAAAAAATAGAAAATGTTGAAGGAAAGGAGACCAAATGGATAAACATGAAAGAGATAAACTGCTTGAACAAATAATGATTGACCATGGAAGTGAATTAGTAAGGTTAGCTTACACATATGTAAAGGATAAAGAAACTGCAAAAGATATGGTACAAAATGCATTTGTTAAATGTTATGAAAATCTAGATGGATTTCGCCATGATGCACAATTAAAAACATGGCTTTATCGGATAACTATCAATCAGTGCAAAGATTACCTTAAGAGCTGGCATTATAAAAAAGTGAAAACATTATATTCTATACAAGAAACAGCAAAATCCTTTTTCCCATCTACAGAAAAAACAGTAGTAGATGATTATGAAAAACAAGAAATATACGAACATATTTCTTCGCTTCCAGATAAGTACCGAGAAGTTATTTATCTATATTACTATAAATCTCTAAAAATAGAGGAAATATCGGATATTACAAATATCCAAATAAACACTGTTAAAACTCGATTAAAAAGAGCAAAGAAAAAGCTGAAATTAAAATTAGAGGAGGCAGAGGTTTATGGATGAAAAAGAACTAAAGAACTCACTAATTTGGGCTAAAGATGATGATGAACTGGAGTTTACGAGTGAAGATCGGAAGAAGGTATTTAATCGAATAGCCGATAATAATAAAGTAAAGCAGCAAAAAAGAAAGCCTTTTTTAAAAAATCATATGGTTCCTACTTTAAGTCTCATATTACTACTAATTGTTTTTACTAGTATACTATTACCGACAATTTTAACAGGTAATAAAAATCAAAATGCAGAGTCGATCACTGAGACCATTGTTAACCAAAATCAAGAAGTCTTCTCCATTTTACTTATGGGAATTGATGCGTATAACCGATCTGATGCAAATGTTTTATTAACTTATAATCGTGAAAACGAAACGGTGAAGCTAACTTCCATTCCGCGTGATGCATATGTATCGATCATCGATAAAGCTGGGAAGGAAATGAAAAAGGATAAATTTACTCATGCATACACATATGGTGGTGTGGATTCTGCAGTTGAAACGGTTGCAAATTTAATGAATATACCTGTTGATTATTATGCTGTAGTGAACATGGATGGATTTATATCAATTATTGATTCATTAGGTGGAATATCTTATCAGCTGAATGAGTCTGTTAGCTTAACAAAGGGAGATGGACGAACACAAAAGATTGAAAAAGGAACACATCAATTTAATGGTGAGGAAATGCTGGCACTATTGAGAGAGAGATTTTCATTGTCTGATGGATCGATAGGGAGAGAAAAGGAACATGCAAGATTTGTAAATTCAGTAATTAGCGAAGCAAAAGGAGGAATATCACTTCAACAAATTAAAGATTTATCTCAATATGTTGATACAAATATGCCTTTAGATACATTATATTCAGTCATATCGAAATCAGACATATATTCGATTCACACACTAGATCTTACAGAAAGTTCAGAGGGTATTAATATGGAGGGTCAGTATTATTTGGAGCTTAATAGCAGTATAGTAGACAATGTTTCTAATGAGTTTTCAACACATATGGATGAGAATTAATATACGGAGAGCTTCTCACAATAGTGAGAAGCTTTTTTGTTGGCTAAAATAAGACTAGCAAAAGCTAGCCTCACTTTTCAAATATACATCATATTCCGACTGGATTACCCACAAATTGTTGCTAAAACCTTTTGAATATCATAAATGCTACTATCTTTTTTGAATTGTTTTGCGATAGCGGGTGTTTGTGCGCCAGAAATCCATATTTTTAGTTCTGCATCAAGATCAAAGTGACCCGCTGTTTCGATACTGAAGTGGGATATGCTTTTATAGGGAATGGAGTGGTATTCAACCTTTTTGCCTGTTAGTCCTTGTTTATCTACAACTAAGAGTCGCTTGTTTGTGAATACGATTAGATCTCTTATTAACTTGAATGCCACATCAATTTCCTCACCGTGAGCTAAAAGTTGTTCTAATTCTTTTGTTACTTCTTCGTTTGAGATTGTTGAAGCATTGTCTAAAAGTCCATCTAGAAAGCCCATACTTTTCTCTCCTTTCATTCCTCTACTGTACCTATTCGGGAAAACTTGATGTATCCCTTTCTTTTTATATTGTTAAAATTTCAATATATTACTAAAATCAAAAGGATTTTGTTAAGTTAATCAGAATACTATAATGAAGAAGAAAGATAGAATTCATCTCAGGAGGAATATCATGTCTCAATACGAAGCAATGCATCCAAAACTCGGTCGAGTTATTAAAAATATTGAAAGTGTTATGGTCGGAAAAAGAGATGTTAGTTTATTAAGTCTTGTAGCGATTCTTGCAAATGGTCATGTTTTACTTGAGGATGTTCCAGGTGTTGGGAAGACGATGATGGTTAAGGCACTTGCTAAATCTGTTGGTGCAGAGTTTAAGCGAATTCAGTTCACGCCTGATTTACTTCCGTCTGATGTGACGGGTGTTTCCATATATAACCCTAAAGAATTAAGATTTGAATTCCGTGAAGGTCCGCTTTTTGGAAATATTGTTTTAGCTGATGAAATTAATCGAACTTCTCCTAAGACGCAATCTGCCTTATTAGAGGGGATGGAGGAAGGAAGTGTGACTGTTGATGGTAACACTAGAATCCTTGCGAAGCCCTTCTTTGTTATGGCCACACAAAATCCTGTTGATTATGAAGGAACATACCCTTTGCCTGAAGCACAGCTTGATCGATTTTTATTTAAGCTAAGAATGGGGTATCCAACAAAATCTGAAGAATTTGAAGTGTTAACTTTAGCGGAAAAGGAAAGACCGATCCATAAGATTGAAAGTGTTATTTCAAAAGAAGAATTAGCAGAGCTACAAGATGAGATCCAAACTGTTTATGTAGATGAAACGATTAAAAACTATATTATCGATATCACTAGTAAAACGAGAAAGCATCCTTCTGTTTATTTGGGAGCAAGTCCACGTGCTTCTATTGCATTAATGAAAGCTGCTCAAGCATATGCTTTTATTTTAGGAAGAGATTATATTATTCCTGATGATATTCAATATTTAGCTGTTTACACTTTGGCGCATCGAATTATATTAAGATCTGAGGCGAAATTTGAGGGGAAATCATCAGAGGATATTATTGGAGAGATTATTAGTCGAACTTCTGTGCCAGTTCAAAGGTCGTTAAGTAGTAAATGATTGCGCTTTTTAAAAGGTTTTCCGTTGGTTGGAAGCTGTTTTCTCTCCTATTTCTTACGCTTGCGGCATTTAGCTATGCGATGTTTCAAGGTGGATTTGTAAGTTGGTTTTTGTTTTATAGTTTTTTACCTTTTGCCATTTATTCAATTTTGTTAATGCTATATCCGATTCGGTCATTTCAGGTAACAAGAAAAGTTAATCAAGAACAGTTTACTGCTGGTCAGAGGTTGATTGCTACAGTTACTGTGAAGCGAAAATTCCCCTTTCCGTTATTTTACCTTTTAGTTGAGGATGAACTCACTGATCGAATAAAAGGAATCAAAAAGCTGGAAGAGCCCAAGAAGCTGTTTTTTCCTTGGTTTAAAAGATCTGTTACGTATAGTTATGCGTTGTTAAATATGCCAAGAGGTGAACATCAATTTGGCTCTGTTCGAGTTCGTACTGGAGACTTATTTGGATTAATTGAGAAGGAAATGACATTTGTAGTTGAAAATTACTTTTTAGTTTATCCAACATTAATTGATGTTGATTATCGTCCTAATGAAAAACAATTTGAACAAGGATCTGCTTCAACACAAACGAAATATTGGCAGGATTCAACGATAGCAGTTGGAGTTAGAGAATATCAGCCTGGTGATAAATTTGCTTGGATTGATTGGAAAGCAACAGCAAGAAGAGATTCAATTATGACAAAGGAATTTGAACAATTACAGAGTCGTGATGTTGTCGTCTTTTTAGATCGGACAAAATCTGCTTTATTTGAATCGCTTATCACACATACAGCATCATATATAAAAGCAATTGTGAAAAGTGGTGCAAGAGTAAGTCTTATATCAATGGGATCTGATCAGCATGTGTTTGGACTACAATCAGATGAACAACATGTAAGAAGTATTTTTTATCATCTTGCAAAAGTAGATTGTGATAGTCATAAACCATTTTCAGCATCTTTAGAGAATCCGAGATTAAAAGCAGATATGAAGCAAGTGACAAATATTATCTTTACTAGTAACTTGAATCTTGATTTAGTTCGCAAGCTCGAAGGACTTGTAGGGCACCAGCAAACATATATGGTGTATATGGTTAAGGGCTACTATGACAAGCTATCAAAAGAAGATAGTGTCCTAATCGAGAGGCTAAAAAAGCGTCATATTAGTGTGAGGATTTTGCAGAATCGTGATGTTGAAAATGGATTCAAAGAGGTGGGCAATTCGTGAAGCTTCAAAGGGAAAATGACAGTAAAACAATTGCTTTTATCTACTATATCTTTGCGTTTATTTTATTATGGGAATGGCTAAGGCCACTTGAAGATTATACAGATACAGCAAACACATTTATCTTTAGTTTTTTTATTGGCGTTAGTTTTATACTCATTTTTTTCAAAGTACGCTGGTATTTCACATATCCAATAAAGCTTTTTATTATCGCTTTTATGTTACATGGCTTGTACTTTGAAGGAGTGTTTTTTAGCTTTTTATGGCTAAGAGATTTAGGGAGAGATATTGCCTACAATTTTGGGCTAATTCCTAATGCAGATTGGTTAAATATGACGTCTTCATTTAGATCACTTTTATTTTTCACCCTTTTATGGCTGCTAGTTTATTTGATTCATTATTGGATCTTGTTTCAACGAAGAATTTTGTTTTTCTTTGTTTTAACGCTCCTGTATATTACGATATTGGATACTTTTACAGCTTATGATGCAACATTTGCTATTGTTCGAACAGTGTTAATAGGCTTTTTTATGCTTGGTTTGCTTTATTTTGATCGACTGAAAAAGCTCGAGAACTTACAGGTGAAGAAAATTGCTTCTCTTCGCTGGATTTTACCACTTTTTGCATTTATTGTAGTTTCGATGATTTTAGCAATACTAGCACCAAAGGCTTCACCTCAGTGGCCAGATCCTGTTCCATACATTACAGCTGTTGGTCGTGAAGAGGATGAAGGAAGCGGCACAAAGAAAATTGGTTATAGTCAAAATGATGATCAGCTAGGTGGAGGGTTTGTTGAGGATGATACGGAGGTCTTGACTCACGTCTCTTCTGATAGGCATTATTGGCGTGTTGAAACAAAGGATGTTTATACAGGAAAAGGATGGCAGGCATCTGATCCTGAAGCTGTAAAAGAAGAGGTAACAAATATCCAAAATGAGTTTAATTGGGTTGATGAGAGAGTAGAAACAAAACAACTCACCTCAACAATTGCAATCAATGAAGGCTATAAATTTTTGCATGTGATTTATCCCTTAGGCTTAACGTCCTTTGAGACAGAAAACAATCTTCCTCTGTATGTGAATAAAAATATAGAGCAGCTTTCTCCATTTCCTAATGATGAAGGAGAAAGAGAAGAATTTTTAGGATATGACATTAGTTATAATATCCCGTTATATCCAATAAATGAAATGAAAAAAGAACAAACATTTGAAAATATGCCAGAAGGCTTTATGGAAAGATATACTCAATTACCTGACTCACTTCCACAGCGGGTTAGGGACTTAGCGGTGAACATTACCGAAGAAGCAGGAAATCAATACGATCGAGCTAAAGCGATTGAAGAATATTTGGGATCAGTAGCCTTTTCTTATGATAGAGAAGATATTGCGATTCCAGAAGGAAATCAAGATTATGTTGATCAATTTTTATTTGAAACCTTCACAGGATATTGTGATAATTTTTCAACATCAATGATTGTATTGCTACGGTCAATTGATATTCCAGCTAGATGGGTAAAAGGCTATACAGAGGGTGATTTTGTTCGGGCTCTTTCAAACGTAGAAAAGGAATACAGAATCACGAATAACAATGCCCACTCATGGGTGGAAATTTACTTTGATGGTGTTGGCTGGGTTCCATTTGAACCAACACAAGGCTTTGTAAATCCTTATGAGTTAACAGCTGATTATAAAAATGCTGATGAAAATGAAGAATCAGATCAACAAGAAACACAAGTTGAAAAAGAAGAAGAACCTGAAGAAACGCCTGAAAAACCTAATCAAGAGGAACAAGATGCAAGCTCAACAACTTCTAATGACACATTCACACTATTTGATATCCGCTTAGGTAGCTATGGATTATATGGAATATTGTTGGTAACTGTTATTACAGGCTTCATTATGTTCAAAACAAGAACAAAATGGTTAGGAAGATTGCTGCTGTTGAAATATAGGGATAGAAAAGATGACGATGTGTTTTTTCAAGCTTATGAATCATTGCTAAAGCAGTTTGAAAGAATAGGCTTAAAGAAGAAGCCTGATCAAACATTGCGCGATTTTGCTCATTATATTGACCGATATTTTCAAATCGTCGAGATGACCGCATTAACAAAAAGCTATGAAAGAGCATTATATCGACGTGATAGCTCTAATGAAGAGTGGCAGAGGTCAAATGAATTGTGGGAAAATTTAATTAAAAGAACATCATCTTGACCTTTTATACGATAGACTGATAGAATAGAAAAAATTATATTGTACCTTCATATATCCTCGATAATATGGATCGAGAGTCTCTACCGGGTAACCGTAAATAACCTGACTATGAAGGCAGAATAAAGTTCGTTATTGTAACTAGAATTCTGCCTTCTTTTTTATATAGAAGGACAGAAGTCTAGTTTTTTTGCATTATATGATATTTCCTGGGTTATGATGACTTTGTAAGGAAGATAAACCAAACATACGGAAGCGAATAGTTCTTTCTGGAATTTTTGCTAGTTTAATCTTCACTTTTATATGAGTATGCAAAGTTTGTTTTAGTATAATAGAGAATAGTAGTTAAAAAACAATGAGGTGACGATTTTGGCAAACATTCATGAAATGGTAGTAGTACTAGACTTTGGTAGCCAGTACAATCAATTAATTACAAGACGTATCCGTGAGTTTGGTGTGTATAGTGAGCTACATCCTCACACACTAACAGCAGAGGAAATTAAGAAATTAAACCCTAAAGGTGTTATTTTATCTGGTGGACCTAACAGTGTTTACGGAGAAAATGCATTTGACTGTGATGAAGCGATTTTCGATTTAGGCATTCCTGTTTTAGGGATTTGCTACGGTATGCAGCTTATGACACATAAGCTTGGTGGAAAAGTAGAATCAGCAAGTCATCGTGAATATGGTAAAGCAACAATTGATATTAATGGCAAACCAGGTTTATTTGCTGACTTACCAGAGCAACAAGTAGTATGGATGAGTCATGGAGATCTTGTTAGAGAGATTCCTGAAGGCTTTACTGTAGATGCTACAAGCACATCATGTCCATATGCGGCGATGAGTAATGAAGATCGCAAATTTTATGGTGTTCAATTTCATCCAGAGGTAAGACATTCTGAATATGGTAATGATTTATTGAAAAACTTTGTTTTTGGTATTTGTGAATGTGCTGGTAACTGGTCAATGGAAAACTTCATTGAGATGGAAACTGATAAGCTTAAAGCAAAAGTAGGAAATAAGAAAGTTCTTTGTGCATTAAGCGGTGGAGTTGATTCATCAGTTGTTGCTGTATTAATTCATAAAGCAATCGGTGATCAGTTAACATGTATTTTTGTTGATCATGGTTTATTGCGTAAAAATGAAGCAGAAAGTGTTATGAAGACATTTACAGAAGGCTTCAATATGAATGTTATTAAAGTGGATGCGAAGGATCGTTTCTTAAATAAATTAAAAGGTGTTTCAGATCCTGAGAAAAAGCGTAAAATCATCGGTAATGAGTTTATTTATGTATTTGACGATGAATCAGCTAAGCTTGAAGGAATTGAATTCTTAGCACAAGGTACGTTATATACGGATATTATTGAGAGTGGTACTGCTACAGCTCAAACGATCAAATCTCATCATAATGTTGGTGGTCTTCCAGAAGATATGCAATTCCAACTGATTGAGCCACTAAACACATTATTCAAAGACGAAGTTCGTGCTTTAGGCTCTGAGTTAGGAATTCCTGATGAAATCGTTTGGAGACAGCCATTCCCAGGACCAGGACTTGGTATCCGAGTACTTGGTGAAATTAGTGAAGAAAAGCTTGAGATTGTTCGTGAATCTGACCATATCCTGCGTGATGAAATTAAAAAGGCTGGTCTTGATCGTGATATTTGGCAATACTTCACAGTTCTTCCTGATATAAGAAGTGTAGGAGTTATGGGTGATGCAAGAACATATGATTACACAATCGGTATTCGTGCAGTAACCTCTATTGACGGGATGACATCAGATTGGGCAAGAATTCCATGGGATGTACTAGAAGTGATTTCAACTAGAATCGTAAATGAAGTGAACCACATAAATCGTGTTGTGTATGATATTACAAGTAAACCACCTGCAACAATTGAGTGGGAGTAAAACACGAACAAAACGAACATTATTTAAAATAATGTTCGTTTTTTTATTGACGGAATAACAATGAACTGATAAAATAAATTTATAACAAAATAAGTCGAAATACGTCGTATAATGTTGGGGATATGGCCCAAAAGTTTCTACCAAGCTACCGTAAATTGCTTGACTACGAAGTATTAGTATATAGGTTTTATTTCATTAACCTAGTATTAATATTTTCAAGTGTCAAGCGCTCATGGTCTGCTATGAGCGCTTTTATTATTATCGAACTTATAATCTATTATTTAGGTTCCCTTCATTATGCGACGTTTAACTAACCTAGGAGGAACACCTACTATGAAGAAGTTTTTTCAATTCGATGAATTAGGTACTAACTATCGTCGTGAGTTTATTGGGGGATTAACAACATTTTTATCAATGGCCTACATTTTATTTGTTAACCCAAGCATATTATCTATGGAGTCAATACCTGATTTACCTGCTGATATGAGAATGGATTCAGGTGCTATCTTCACAGCTACAGCAATTGCAGCTGCTGTAGGTTCATTATTAATGGGTCTTATCGCCAAGTATCCAATAGCACTTGCCCCTGGTATGGGTTTAAACGCATTTTTCTCATTCACAGTAATATTAACAATGGGTGTACCTTGGCAAACAGCTTTATCGGGAGTTTTTGTTTCAGGAATAATCTTTATTGCTCTAACATTATCTGGTTTACGTGAAAAAATTATAAATTCTATTCCGGCAGAGCTTAAGTTTGCTGTAGGAGCGGGTATCGGTTTATTTATCACTTTTGTAGGGTTTCAAAATGCTGGAATCATCGTTGGTAATGAATCAACACTTGTAAGTTTAGGAGATTTATCAAACCCACAGACACTGCTTGCAATCTTTGGTGTTTTTGTAACAGTTATCTTAATGGTTCGTGGTGTTAAAGGCGGGATTTTCTTCGGTATGCTTATCACTGCAGTAGTAGGGATGATCTTCGGGCAAATTTCTGCACCAACTGCGATCGTAGGTGCTGTACCAAGCTTAGAGCCAACTTTTGGTCAGGCGTTATTCAATTTAGATCAAATTTTCACAATTCAAATCTTAGTTGTTATTTTAACTTTCTTGTTTGTTGACTTCTTTGATACTGCTGGTACATTAGTAGCAGTTGCAAACCAAGCAGGGTTAATGAAGGAAAATAAATTACCAAGAGCAGGAAAAGCTTTATTTGCAGATTCAGCTGCAACAGTTGTAGGTTCTATACTAGGAACATCAACAACAACTTCATATATCGAATCATCTGCAGGTGTTGCTGCAGGTGCAAGATCTGGATTTGCATCAGTTGTTACAGCGGTATTATTCCTATTAGCATTATTCTTTTCACCGTTATTAGGAGTTGTTACACCAGCAGTTACTGCACCTGCATTAATAATTGTTGGGATCTTAATGGTTTCTTCATTAGGTAAAATCGACTGGAATCGTTTTGAAATTGCTGTTCCAGCATTCTTAACAATCATTGCAATGCCATTATCATATAGTATTGCTACAGGGATCGCGATCGGATTTATCTTCTATCCAATTACAATGGCGATGAAGGGTAAAGCGAAGGAAATTCACCCAATTATGTATGGGTTGTTTGTAATATTTGTTCTATACTTTATTTTCTTAGCGTAAGAGGTAGAGGAAGAGGTGTACTTAAATAGTACATCTCTCAGATCGTCGACAAAAGGGGTTCGGAATGGTTTCATTCCGAACCCCTTTTGCGATTTTCTTTATAAATTATCTAAAATGAGCGTGGACAGATCT
>NZ_JAFBDU010000014.1 GCF_016908395.1 Metabacillus crassostreae | reverse complement strand
CGTTCCCATGCCGAACACGGAAGTTAAGCTCTTCAGCGCCGATGGTAGTTGGGGGTTTCCCCCTGTGAGAGTAGGACGTCGCCAAGTAAAGAATGGGAAAGATCAGTAGAGATACTGGTCTTTTTTTGTATAAAAATAAAACTAGATTGATCATTCCATTATTTTATTAATATCGAAGATGTTGTTTAAAAGGTGGAGACTAAAAAGCATTGCTAGCCTGAGGCTTGAGAGAAGCAAGAAGGTCAAGGAAGCGCAGCGAATGAAGACCGGAATGTGCGTATTTGGCACATGAGGATCTGAATGAACAAGCTGACGAGGAGATTCGCCGCTTATCGCAAGCCGATATCCGAACGCGGAAGTTAAGCTCTTGCGCCGATGGTAGTTGGGGGTTTCCCCCTGTGAGAGTAGGACGTCGCCAAGTAAAGAGAGGGAAAGATCAGTAGAGATACTGGTCTTTTTTTGTATAAAAATAAAACTAGATTGATCATTCCATTATTTTATTAATATCGAAGATGTTGTTTAAAAGGTGGAGACTAAAAAGCATTGCTAGCCTGAGGCTTGGGAGAAGCAAGAAGGTCAAGGAAGCGCAGCGAATGAAGACCGGAATGTGCGTATTTGGCACATGAGGATCTGAATGAACAAGCTGACGCGGAGATTCGCCGCTTATCGCAAGCCGAAATCTGAACGCGGAAGTTAAGCTCTTGCGCCGATGGTAGTTGGGGGTTTCCTCCTGTGAGAGTAGGACGTCGCCAAGTAAAGAGTGGGAAAGATCAGTAGAGATACTGGTCTTTTTTTTGTATAGAAAAAGATAAGAAAAAAGTTGATTATTCCATTAATTTATTTATATCAAAGATATTTTGTAAGAGGTAGAGACTAAAAAGCATTACTAGCCTGAGGCTTAGGAGAAGCAAGAAGAAAGTGTATGGCAGCGAATGAGGATCTGACATATAGTCTGATATCGCTAAGTAATGATACAAGATCAATAGTCTAAAGTTTGTCATCAAGGAGATGAGATCCATAAGAGAGCAGAATCTCAAGTCAAATGTCCGTCATCAAGGAGATGAAGCTCATAAGAGAACAGAAACCAAAGTCAAATGTCCGTCATCAAGGAGGTGAAGCCCATAAGAGAACAGTATTCCAAGTCTAAAGGTCGTCATCAAAGAGATGAGCCCATAAGAGAACAGTATTCCAAGTCAAATGTCCGTCATCAAAAAAGAGAACCTCAAAAGTAAGCAATTGTTGTATGGTCTGAAACATCTAAGAGTATAAACATGATAGTATAATTGGTTAGTTGAAAGTAAAAGTACATTCTTTATTAAAACATTTTACTTATTTTTATTCAGTATATAAAGGCTGATCACATCTTTTGTACATGAATTAATATCCTCAGTATTAATCAAGGCATAGCAATGAGCTTTCAGAAAATGACCATTTTAAAAAATGAACAGGCACAATAAAGGAAACCCTACATACAGTGTTAATATCCATATTAACTAAATTGATTAAATTGTGTATACAATATAGAAACTTGGTAACAATAGAAAGTATGGAGGTGGAGATTTTGAATTCTAATAGCTTAGAAATGTCTAAAGGGGAAACTTGTATTATATGTGATAAAGAAAAATCTATGGGAATTCATCTCTATACAAGTTTTATTTGTGTAGAATGTGAAAAAGAAATAAATAGTACACAAACATCTGATGAAAAGTATAAATACTTCGTTGAAAAATTGAGTAGGGTAAAAAATCCCCCACTTTATTCATAATAGAATACATGATTAAAAGGCTAACACAATGTTAGCCTTTTTTACGTATATATGGAGATAATCATCAATAAGTAAAAAGCACCTATGCTTTTGTTGTATCTACTTAATACAAATATATACAACCTTGTATATACTGTTACATATAAGTATTGTTATAATTATTTAATATAAGTAAAGGACGTTGATCTATATATGTACACTCCTCTCTTTACGGCTTTGATGCAACACGCAAAGAGAAAATCTTTATCCTTCCATGTACCGGGACATAAAAATGGGAAGGTCTTTATAAATCAAGCAGAGGAAATCTATAAGAATATTTTATCTTTAGATGTTACTGAACTAACTGGATTAGATGATCTACATCACCCTACTGATGTTATTGCTGAGTCGCAGGAGCTTACAGCAAAGCTTTATGGAGTGAAAAACTCTTATTTTTTAGTGAATGGATCAACTGTAGGAAATATGGCGATGATTTTAGCTAGCTGTAATGAAGGTGATGAGGTTCTTGTCCAAAGAAATTCTCATAAATCGATTATCAATGCTATTCAGCTTGCTGGAGCGACCCCCATCTTTTTGTCACCAAAAATAGATACTGTATTACAAGTACCTAGTTATGTTGAAATGCAAACAATCAAACATGCTATTGATAGATATCCTAATGCGAAGGCGCTAATATTAACTAATCCCAATTATTATGGATTAACTGTTGACTTGAAAGAAGCGGTTGAGCTTGCACATAGTTGTGGTATTCCTGTGCTTGTTGATGAAGCACACGGTGCACATTTTAAAGCTGGTATAGAATTTCCTGCTTCAGCAGTTGATACAGGAGCAGATATGATTGTCCATTCTGCTCATAAAACACTACCAGCCATGACAATGGGTTCTTTTTTACACTATAATAGTAACCTTATTGATAGGGAAAAGGTAGAATTCTACTTAGCTGTTTTGCAAAGTAGTAGTCCTTCTTATCCAATCATGGCGTCTCTTGATTTGGCAAGAGCTTATCTTGAAGAACTGATAGATAATCAAGGAATAGATAGTATACTAAAAGCAATAATTAATATAAAAGAACAACTTACGAATATTGATGGTCTAGAGATATTAGAATCAGCAGATCCATTTGTTCATATAGATCCACTTAAAATAACTGTTCGGTCAACTTCTGGATTATCGGGTTATGAGTTGCAAGATTGGTTTGAATTACACAATGTCTTTATTGAGCTAGCAGATCCTTTAAATGCATTGATGATACTGCCATTAGATCATAAAGTTGTTAATTTAGAGCATTTGAGTAAAAAAACATCAACAACTTCTATATCAATTACTGCTAATAAACGAGTACAATTACATTACAAGCAAAATAAGGGTATTAATAGGTTAGAACAACCATACTCAGTTTTAAAAATATGTGAGAAGGAATTAATTAAATTAGAAGATGCTATCGGAGCTATTTCAGCAGAGTCGATTATTCCTTATCCACCTGGAATACCGTTAATAATAGTAGGTGAAACAATAACAAAGGATTTAATAGAACAGTTAAAGGAAATGCTTGAGATGGGTATCAATATACAAGGTGATAATAATATAAGGCAAGGAAACATAAAGATTTATAAGAATAGAGGGTGAGAGGTATTGGCAGGTAAATTTATTACCTTTGAAGGTCCTGAAGGGGCGGGTAAAACAACTGTATTAGAAAGATTGATGAAGGATTTAACAGAAGCAAAGTCTGAGGTTATATTTACTAGGGAACCAGGCGGTATACTTATAGCAGAGAAGATACGAGAAGTTATCTTAAATAAAGATCATATTGAAATGGATTCAAGAACTGAGGCTCTTTTATATGCTGCTGCTAGAAGACAGCATTTGGTGGAAAAAGTAATTCCAGAAATAAATAAAGGGAAAAATGTATTTTGCGATAGATTCATTGATAGCTCTTTAGCATATCAAGGCTACGCAAGAGGTTTAGGAATAGATGAAGTTTTATCTATAAATGAATTTGCTATAAATGGGATTATGCCTGATTTAACATTTTATTTTAAAATAGATCCTAAAGTTGGTCTTGAAAGAATCGCAGTTAATTCTGATAGAGAAATAAATCGACTTGATCTAGAAGACCTTTCTTTTCATCAAAAAGTTCAAGATGGTTATCAAAAGGTAATAGAAAGATTTCAAGAGAGAATAGTGATTATCAATGCAGAGCAAACGATTGATCAGGTAGTATCTGACGTGAAAAGGGTGTTAAAGGAATATAACTTAATTTAGTGAAGGTATCCTTTAAATTACCATTAAAGATGCAATGAATACCATAGATGAACGTGTTACAATATAAGGAGGTTTTATTGTGAAGTTAATTATTGTTGTTGTACAGGACCAGGATAGTAATAAGCTATTAAATGCACTTACAGATCATAATTTCCGAGTAACAAAATTATCAAGTTCAGGTGGTTTCCTTAAATCAGGAAACACTACTTTTATGATAGGTACAGATGATATAAGAGTTGATAAGGCATTGCAAATTGTGAAGGATAACTGTAAATCCAGAGATCAACTTGTTGCACCTGTTTCACCAATGGGTGGTAATGCCGATTCTTTTATTCCTTATCCTGTTGAAGTTGAGGTAGGTGGTGCAACTGTATTTGTATTACCAGTAGAACAATTTCATCAGTATTAGAAAGTTACTGATTTTGAATTGACCATGGAGGGTTAAGTGATGAAGGTAAGTCAAGATATACGTTCAACGATGGATAAACGGGGAATGGAGCAGAAGATCACACAAGCTACCTCTAAAGGATTTCAAGATATGGTAACAAAACAAGGTGATAAGCTCCAAATGGATCAGCTTAATAAGCTGTTAGGAAATATAGAGGATGCAGGTCGAAGATTATCAAAATCAAGAAATTTTAGTGATCTTTCAAAATATAAACTTTTAGTTAAGAAATTTATCCATGAAGCTGTTGAATATGGAATGGATATGAAGCAATCAAGAAGTTGGGATTATAATGGTAATAGCCGATCTTTAAAGATTGTTGAACAGGTTGATAAGTCTTTAATTGATTTAGCTGATGAAATTGTTAATAAGGAAAGTCCTACAATTGATCTTCTTTCAAAAATTGGTGAAATTAAAGGGTTACTTATTAACCTTTATACGTAGAGAGTGATGAGCAATGAAAAAAAACTGGAAAGAACTAGCTACCTATCAGCCACGTGTTATTAAACTATTAGCAAATAGTATTGAGAAGGAACGTTTGGCACATGCATATTTATTTGAAGGGAAAAAAGGAACAGGGAAAAAGGATGTAGGAATCCTCCTAGCAAAAAGCTTTCTTTGTGAAGACCTTCAAGATTATGAACCATGTCAAAATTGTAAAAACTGTAAAAGAATTGACTCTGGTAATCATCCTGATGTTCACATTATCGAACCAGATGGTCTCTCAATAAAAAAGGGTCAAATTCAAGAGTTACAAGAGGAGTTCTCTAAATCAGGTGTTGAATCGAGTAAGAAGCTTTATATGATTGTTCATGCTGATAAAATGACAGTTAATGCAGCAAATAGTCTTTTGAAGTTTTTAGAAGAGCCTAATGCAAATACGATTGCCATTCTCTTAACTGAGCAGTATCATAAAATGCTTAATACAATTTTGTCTCGCTGTCAGTTATTATCTTTTCATCCCTTACAACCAAAAGTCATTCAAGAAACACTTAAAGAATCAGGTGTTTCTGTTAATATAGCAGCGCTAGTTTCACAATTAACAAATGATACTGATGCAGCATTTGAGCTATCAAAAGATGATTGGTTTGCGCAAGCAAGAATGAAAGTGATAAAATTATATGAAGTGCTTGTTAATCGTAAAGGACAAGCTCCATTATATATACACACCGAGTGGATGAGCCACTTTAATGATAAAGAAAAACAAGATACAGGATTAGATTTGCTTTTATACCTTTATAAAGATATATTATCTGTTCAAGTTGGAAATGATGAACAAGTGATTTTTCAAGACTTGATGCAGTTAGTAAAGCAGCATGCCCTTCAAATGACTCAAAGAAGTGTAACTGAGAAAATTACTTCTATTTTAGAAGCTAAAAAAAGGCTTCATGCCAATGTAAATCCACAATTACTGATGGAACAATTGGTTTTAACATTGCAGGAGGGATAGTTTTGTATAATGTTGTAGGAGTTCGCTTTAAGAAAGCGGGCAAAATATATTATTTCGACCCTAGTGGTCTTCATATAAACGATGATGATTTCGTTATAGTTGAAACAATAAGAGGAATTGAGTTTGGTAAGGTTGTTCTAAATAATAAAAAGGTTGAAGAGCATGATGTTGTTCTTCCACTGAAAAAAGTTATTAGATTAGCAGATGATAAGGACCGTTTAATGGTTCAAGAAAATCTTGATGCTGCTACAGAGGCATATGAAGTATGTCAGAAAAAAGTATTGGAACATGGCTTAGATATGAAATTAGTGGATGTTGAATATACATTTGACCGAAATAAAGTTATTTTCTATTTCACTGCTGATGGTCGTGTGGATTTTAGAGAGCTTGTTAAAGACTTAGCAGCTATCTTTAAAACTAGAATAGAGCTTAGACAAATTGGAGTTCGTGATGAGGCGAAAATGCTTGGCGGAATTGGTCCTTGTGGTCGTATGCTTTGCTGTTCCACGTTCTTAGGTGATTTTGAGCCTGTGTCAATTAAAATGGCAAAGGATCAAAACCTTTCATTAAATCCAACAAAAATTTCTGGACTATGCGGTCGTTTAATGTGTTGTTTAAAATATGAAAATGATGAATATGAGTCAGCAAAAGAGAAGCTACCTGATTTAGGAGAGCAGATTATCACACCTAATGGATTAGGAAAAGTGGTAGGGTTAAATATTTTAGAGCAGGTTATACAGGTGAGATTAGTTGAACAAGAACGCGTGGTAGAATACACTTGGGATGAATTGCAGAAAGAAGGCTTAGTTCCAATGCAATCCACAGACTGATGAGGTGGAACAAGTGGATAAAAAAGAGATTTTCGAATCTGTTAGTAGCATGGAAGAACAAATAGGATCTTTATATACTCAATTAGGTGAACTAAAGCAACATCTCGGGGAGCTTATTGAGGAAAATCATCATTTGCAAATTGAGAATGATAACTTGCGCAGACGGTTGGACTCAACCATTAATAGCCAAAATCAAACAGCAAAAACTAAGAAAACGAAATCAAAAGAAAAACAGCAAAAGAATCTAAAACAGGTTGATGTAGGTGAAGGCTACGACAACTTAGCACGTCTTTATCAAGAGGGCTTTCATATTTGTAACTTACATTATGGTAGTATTAGAAAAGACGGAGATTGTTTATTTTGCTTATCATTCTTAAATAAGAAATAACAAGGCTGACTCATGCTTTTTTATCCCTCTTTTATAAAATAGAGGGGGATAAATATTATGCAAACGTGTCAGCTTTTTTTTAGAGGTAGGCTGTTTCTAAAAGCTTTGTTGCTTTTAGTTATGAAGAAAACAGCACTGTATAAAGCTTAGTAGCATCTTTTCTTCATAAAATAGTACCTTTTATAAGATAAAAACAAAGTTACTAACAGGGAATTAGGGTAATTAGCAACAATCCTTCAGAAAAGAGTCTTTAGGTAAGAAAAGAGTTATACATAAGGAGTATTGAATAATGATTGAATTAATAGGTGATGAGAGACTTGATTATTTATTAGCAGAAGACTTAAGGATTATCCAAAGTCCTACCGTCTTTTCCTTTTCTTTAGATGCTGTGTTACTTTCAAGATTTGCTTATATGCCTGTAAAAAAAGGGAAAGTGTTAGATCTATGTACTGGTAATGGGATTGTGCCATTGATTTTAAGTACTAGAACGAAAGGTGAAATTACTGGTGTGGAAATTCAAGAAAGACTTTATCACATGGCAGTTAGAAGTATTCAATATAATAAGCTTGAAAATCAAATCCATATGATTCATGGTGATCTTAAGGATATACCTAAGAAGTTTGGAAACAACAAGTTTGACGTTGTAACTTGCAATCCACCTTATTTTGCAACAACTCCTCAAAAGGATATGCAAAATATAAATGAACATTTTGCTATTGCTAGACATGAAATTCTCTGTACACTAGATGATGTGATAAAAACTTGTAGTAAACTTGTAAATCAAGGTGGAAAGGTCGCTCTTGTACATAGACCTGGACGATTAATAGATATTGTTGAGTTAATGAGGAAATATGATATTGAACCAAAGAGAATTCAGTTTGTTTTTCCTAAACGGGGTAAAGAAGCAAACATCTTATTAATAGAAGGAATAAGAGGAGGACGATCTGATTTAAAGTTATTACCTCCAATATTTGTCTATAATGAAGATAATGAATATACACCAGAGATAAGAAAAATTCTATATGGAGATAAAGAATAATCAAATTTTATAAAATTAAGGCTATGCTAAAGTTTAATGTTGATTTTTTAGCACTTTGTTTATTAAAGTGAAGGGTATGAAACTCTTGCGGGAGCCGTGTCCATAGGAGACCCCGCAGAAACTCGCGCCGAGGAGGCTCCCGGGAAAGTAAATGTCTGTAACGAAAATCAACAACAAAGTTTAACAGAGCCAAAAATAAAAAAGTAATAAAAAGACATATAAAGAGAAGGTGAAAGTAGTATGTTATCACAGCAGAAGAGTTTTATAGCTACTGATCGCCGTATAGGTAGTTTATATTTAGTACCAACACCAATTGGTAATTTAGAGGATATGACCTTTAGGGCAGTTAACATTTTGAAGGAAGTTGATATGATTGCTGCAGAAGATACGAGACAATCAAAGAAGCTATGTAATCATTTTGAGATCGAAACGCCAATTTTCAGCTATCATGAACATAATAAAGAATCAAGCGGACATCGTGTTGTAGATTTACTAGAGCAAGGAAAAAATATTGCACTAGTAAGTGATGCGGGAATGCCAACTATTTCAGATCCAGGAAGTGAGTTAGTTAATCAGGTTCTAGAGCTAGGAGGACATGTGATACCACTACCAGGAGCTAATGCTGCATTAACTGCATTGATTGCATCAGGAATATCACCACAGCCTTTTTACTTCTTTGGATTTTTAGATCGACAAAAAAAGGAAAAAAAGAATCAACTTGAAATGTTGAAAATGAAAACTGAAACAATGATCTTTTATGAATCTCCTCATCGATTAAAAGAAACACTACAATTAATTCATGAGTATTTAGGGAATCGTGCGATTTGTTTATCAAGAGAATTAACAAAGAAATTTGAAGAATTCATTAGAGGTAACGTAGAAGATGTAATAAACTGGTCTATTAATAATGAAATTCGTGGTGAGTTTTGCATTATTATAGAGGGAAGTTCTGAAGAACCGTTGTTAGATACTGATGTTTGGTGGGAATCACTTAGTATTACTGAGCATGTTAATCATTACATACAAGATGACTTTTCCTCCAAAGAAGCAATCAAAAAGGTTGCGTTAGATAGGAAAATGCAGAAAAGAGATGTTTATCAAGCCTACCATGTTGAATAGTAGGTAATAAAAAAGGGATGATTTTTCATCCCTTTTTAGATTGCTATTATTTTTGAACTAATTGGTTTTGAATTTCTGATAAAATTTGCTCTGCACCTTCACGGCTTAGAACTAATTTTCCATTTGCTAATGCAAGGTTATTATCAGATACTTCTCCAGTTACTTGGCAAGTCATATTTGGCTTATATTTTTTAAGAATGATTTTTTCATCATCAACGTAAATTTCTAAAGCATCTTTCTCTGCAATACCTAATGTACGACGTAATTCGATTGGAATAACTACACGACCTAATTCGTCAACTTTTCTTACAATACCAGTAGATTTCATAATATAATAATCTCCTCTCAGATTAAACATATCTATATTTAAATTTTTTTTGTGATAACTTCGTCAATATTCGACAAAAACTGATTTGCTTTTTAAGCATATCAGTGTTTCCATTTTACGTCAATCTTTTTTATTATTTTTCCATATGAAAAAAATGTGAATTAAGAATAAACCCTTTGTTCATAGGATTTTAATAGGTTTATACCCTCAATTCCAGGAATTTAAACCTTTTTTTGGAAGTTCAAATATGTAAAATAGATACATATTTTACGTCCTTTTTATATTCTGTTTTTCGACATTATTCTAAGAATATTCGACAAATAACTACTGTGCTAATGTCGAACTAAAGTTGACTCAAATAAATATTATTTCTTTATGTATATATTCTTGATATTAAAGGCTAAGATGTTATCATAAAGAGTGAGAAAATTTGTTCATATATATGATTGCTATGCATGAGAAAAATAGATTAAATATTACTATTCTATATGGTGTTAAAAGTAGACCAACACATAAGGACTTGGTTGCTACTATTTAATTCGAAGAACGTCAGTAATCAATTCGCTCTCGTCCTTTAGGGCGAGGGCGTTTTTTTGAGTGTCTAGCTTCAGGCACCACCATCTGCTCGAATCATAAATCAGGTAGGAATTGATGGGGAAAGGGTATTTTCTGTTACCGCTCACCTTATGTTTGGAGAAGATAGGTGAGTGCTTGGGTTTTTCTTGTAGTATGATTTATAAAATGCTAATCATAATAGGAGAATACTTAATAGCAATTGTGATAAATTTAAGTAAGTGTAAAAAATTACTTGTTTTATTTTGTTTTAAATATTTATACATAATACTTTGCTAAATAAAACAAACATTTAGCATGTACACGTTAATGCTAGGGAGGCTACATAATGGAAAACAATAAAAATACATTTTATATTACAACTCCAATATATTATCCAAGTGGAAAACTTCATATTGGACATGCTTATACAACAGTAGCTGGAGATGCTATGGCCCGTTATAAACGGATGAGAGGCTTCGAAGTTATGTACTTAACAGGTACTGATGAACATGGACAAAAGATACAACGTAAAGCAGAAGAAACAAATGTTACACCTCAGCAATATGTTGACGATATTGTTTCAGGTATTAAAGAGCTTTGGGGCAAGATGGATATCTCATATGATGACTTTATTAGAACAACTGAAACTCGTCATAAAATTGTTGTAGAGAAAATCTTCTCTAAGCTTTTAGAGCAGGGTGATATTTATCTTGATGAATATGAAGGCTGGTATTCAGTACCAGATGAAACCTTTTATACCGAATTACAGTTGGTTGACCCAATAAAGGAAGATGGCAAAATAATTGGGGGAAAAAGCCCAGATAGTGGACATCCTGTTGAATTAGTAAAAGAAGAATCATATTTCTTTAAAATGAGTAAATATGCGGATCGTCTTCTAGCTTTCTATGAAGATAACCCAGAGTTTATACAACCAGAATCAAGAAAAAATGAAATGGTTAATAATTTCATTAAACCAGGTCTTGAGGATTTAGCTGTATCTCGTACTACCTTTGATTGGGGTGTAAAGGTTCCAGGAGATCCTAAGCATGTCATTTATGTGTGGATAGACGCACTATCAAATTACATTACTGCTCTTGGGTATGGAACAGAAGAAGATGAGAAATATAAAAAATTCTGGCCTGCAGATGTTCATATCGTTGGGAAGGAAATTGTCCGATTCCACACAATCTATTGGCCGATTATGTTAATGGCATTAGACTTACCTTTACCTAAAAAGGTTTTCGCTCATGGTTGGCTATTGATGAAGGATGGAAAAATGTCTAAATCCAAAGGTAATGTAGTTGATCCTGTTACGTTAATTGATAAATATGGATTAGATGCACTTAGATATTACCTTTTGAGAGAGGTTCCATTTGGATCTGATGGAGTTTTCACACCAGAAGGCTTCATTGATCGAGTAAATTATGATTTAGCGAATGATTTAGGAAATTTATTAAATCGAACAGTAGCAATGATTGATAAGTACTTTGACGGTCAAGTTCCTGAATATAAAGGTAGTCAAACTGATTTTGATGATCAGCTCGTTACTATTTCCAAAAATACAATTGTAAAATATGAAGAAGCAATGGACAAAATGGAGTTCTCAATTGCATTATCTTCCTTATGGCAGTTTATTAGCCGAACGAATAAGTATATCGATGAAACACAACCATGGGTATTAGCTAAAGATGAGGAAAGTCGTGATAAGTTAGCATCAGTTATGGTTCACTTAGCAGAGTCTTTACGTATCACGGGTGTTTTACTAAAGCCATTTTTAACAGAAACTCCTGCAAAAATATTTAGTCAGCTTGGAGTAGAAGATGAAGAAAATCAAAATTGGGAAAGCTTGTCTGTTTTTGGTCGTATTCATTTAACAACTGTTAATAAACAATCACCGATCTTCCCTCGCTTAGAGGTAGATGAAGAAGTGGAATTTATTAAAGCACAAATGAAAGGCACTGCTCCTGCTGAAGAAGAAAAGAAAGAAAAACAGGCTCCACCTTCTATAGAAGAAGAAATACTGATTGATGATTTTATGAAAGTAGATATGCGAGTAGCAGAGGTTATAAGTGTTGAGCCTGTAAAGAAGGCAGATCGTCTTTTAAAGCTACAACTCGATCTTGGATATGAAAAGAGACAAGTAGTTTCAGGAATAGCTAAATTTTATAAACCTGAAGACCTTATTGGTAAAAAAGTAATCTGCATCGTTAACCTAAAACCTGTAAAACTTCGTGGTGAATTATCACAAGGGATGATCTTAGCTGGCTCTCAGGATGATGTTTTATCAGTAGCAACTGTTGATAGCAATCTTCCTAATGGATCAAAAGTTAAATAAGTAATATGACAAGTGTTTTGTTTTAGGGCTAGCCTCTTTTGTAAGTTTTGTTGCTTTTATAATTAGAAGGATAGAGCACTGTATACAGTTCAGTGGTTTTTTCTTCTTTGAATCGTACCTTATAAAAGAATAATTAACGCATTTTAGTCTTTTATAAGGTCTATCAGTAACAATGTTTCAGTAGGGTCTTAGTAACAAGATACTTGTATTTATTAAGTAAAGAATTAACGACAATAATGGATAATAAAAGATAAGGATAAAGGTCTAAATAGAGTGTTCCACGTGTAACATTTTGTTGAAGTCCTTTTTCTTATGTCGAAATAAATAAGAAAGTAGGAATTAAAAATGCTTTTTGATACACATGCTCATTTAAATGCTATCCAATACGAAGAAGACTTGGAAGAGGTTATACAACGAGCTGTTTCTGAAAATGTTACTCATATTGTTGTAGTTGGATTTGATCGTCAAACAATTACAAAAGCAATGGAGCTTACTAACAATTACGATATGATTTATGCAGCCGTTGGTTGGCATCCAGTTGATGCGATAGACATGACAGATGAAGATTTAGCATGGATAAAAGAACTATCGGCTCACCCAAAGGTAGTAGCAATTGGAGAAATGGGATTGGATTATCATTGGGATAAGTCTCCAAAGGATGTTCAAAAGGATGTTTTTCGAAAGCAAATTAAACTTGCTAAAGAAGTAAATCTGCCTATTATTATTCATAACCGGGACGCAACAGAAGATGTTGTAAGCATACTACAAGAAGAAAATGCAAGTGAAGTTGGTGGAATCATGCATTGTTTTACTGGAAGTGCTGAGGTAGCAAAACAATGCTTAGAGATGAACTTCTACATATCATTTGGTGGACCTGTAACATTTAAAAATGCGAAGAAGCCAAAGGAAGTTGCTAAAGAAATACCAATGGATCGACTGCTAATTGAAACAGATTGTCCATATTTAACACCACATCCATTTAGAGGTAAACGTAATGAGCCTAGCTATGTAAAATATGTAGCAGAGCAGATTGCGGAGTTAAGGGAAATGGACTATGAGGAGTTTGCTCAAAAAACATCCGACAACGCAAGAAAAGTATTCGGCATAACTCGATAACGAACGGTGTCGAGATGTGGAAAAGCTTGTCCATATTATGAGTAAAATCAATTAGTTCTACATGTCTCTTCTTTTTCATAGGATAACTTTGTCGAGAACTCTTTCTTCCCTTTTTACTTTTTGTTTAGCATAATAATGAGTACGTTGGAAAAATGAGACAACGTTAGAAGGGTTGACAAGATGAAAGATACTCTATATAATCCACGAGGAAGAAGGAGGCGTTTTTCATTTTATTTGAAAATGTGAAAAAACTGTTTTCCGAACGGTTAAAAAAGAACAAAATTGTCCTATCTGCTACTAGTTTACTAGTATTAGGAACTGGAACAGCCTATGGTACCTATGAGGGAACAAAGGAAACTGTCTCACTAACTATTGATGGTAAAGAACAAAAGATACGTACACATGCAGATACAGTTAATGATTTATTAGCTGAAAAAGATATAGATACCAGAAAAGAAGATGAACTATCACCGGCAAAAAATGAAAAGATTAAAGACAATATGAAGATTGTCTTTAAAGCTGCTAAGCCAATCAAAGTTGCTATAGGTGATGAACGAAGGACAATTTGGTCTTCTGCGGATACAGTAAAAGAACTTATAGAGCAAGAGAATTTAAATGTTACAGAGCACGATAAAATCAACCCAGCTTTAGATACCGCAATTAAAAACGATTTGTCATTAACAATAGATAAAGCATTTAAGATTGCCCTAAATGTTGGCGAAAACAAACAACAGGTATGGACTACTTCGACTACTGTCGCTGACTTTTTAAAACAACAAAATGTTGAATTGAATGAACTCGATAAAATAGAACCAGCTCTTACTGAAGAGTTAGATGAAAAGAGCCAGGTTATTGTTACTAGAATAGAAAAAGTCACCGATGTAGTGGAAGAACCGATTGCCTTTAATGTTGTACAAAAGAATGATAGCAGCATTGAAAAAGGGCAACAAAAGGTTATTGAATCAGGTAAAGAAGGTAAACAAAAGAAGCATTATGAAGTTGTCTTAGAAAATGGAAAAGAAGTTTCTAGAGATTTGATAAAAACTGAAACACTTGAAGAAAGTCAGGATCGTGTCGTTGCGTTAGGAACTAAAGCTGTTCAACAGACAAATACAGCAACTGTTTCTCGGGGGAATGATTCTGTTGCAAAAGAATTTTATGCACACTCAACAGCGTATACAGCAAATTGTAATGGATGTTCAGGAAACACAGCGACAGGAATTAACTTAAGGGCAAACCCAAATGCTAAGGTAGTTGCTGTTGATCCAAATGTTATACCATTGGGTACTAAAGTATATGTCGAGGGCTATGGATATGCAGTTGCAGCAGATACTGGTTCGGCAATTAAAGGAAACAAGATTGATGTTTTCTTTCCATCAAAATCAGCTGCCTATCGATGGGGTTCGAAAAAAGTAAAAGTGAAAATATTAGAATAAGAGTTACAGAGGGTTTTATAATCCTCTGTTTTTTTAATTTTTGGATCTGTTTCTAAATATCTGCTGATTTTTAAAACAAATGGTGGTAATAATAAAAATTAAAACTTAAGTAAAACCTTTTGTTGATTGTAAATCGAGTATATACTTTTAGTATACTTACATACATAAGTTTGGTGAAAATATAAACTTTATTCTTTCTATAGTAATTAGACGATTTAAGAACTAAGAAGGTTTCATAATCTGGAGGAAAAAATGAAAATAAAAGAAATAATCGTTGTTGAAGGAAAAGATGATACAACAGCCATTAAAAGAGCTGTAGAGGCTGATACAATAGAAACAAATGGATCATCTATTGGTGATACTGTCATAGAACAAATCAAACTAGCACAAAAGGCTAGAGGAGTCATTATCTTTACAGACCCTGATTTTCCCGGTGAAAAGATCAGGAAAACCATTACTGAAAAAGTAGCGGGATGTAAGCATGCATTTTTAACAAAAGATGAAGCAAGACCAAAAAGGGGTAAGGGAATTGGTGTTGAACATGCATCATCTGAATCGATCCGTCTTGCATTACAATCTGTGAAGGAAGAAATGGAAGAATACATAAGTGATATTACATTTGATGATTTAGTTGATGCAGGTTTAATTGGAGGTAGTCAAGCTAAGGCTAGACGTGAGAAATTAGGGATTTCACTAAAGATTGGCTATACAAATGGAAAACAGCTTCATAAGAGATTAAATATGTTTCAAATCACTAAAGAAGAATATGACGAAGCGATAAACAGGATTATACAGGAGGAAAAAAATTAATGATGAAAGATATTGCAACCCCAGTCAGAACAAAAGCCATCTTAGAGAAATATGGTTTTTCATTTAAAAAGAGTCTGGGTCAAAACTTCCTAATTGAACCAAATGTTCTTTCGCGAATTGTTGATCATGCAGAAGTAACCGATAAAACAGGAGTAATAGAAATCGGACCTGGAATTGGTGCTTTGACCGAACAGCTTGCAAGACGAGCTAAAAAGGTTGTAGCCTTTGAAATTGATCAACGGTTATTACCAATTTTAAAGGAAACATTAGATCCTTACCCAAATGTAAAGGTTATTCACCAGGATGTATTAGAAGCAAACCTTCAGGAAGCTATAAATGAGAACTTTAATGATTGTGAAGAGATTATGGTTGTCGCAAACCTTCCTTATTATGTAACTACCCCAATTATTATGAAGCTATTAGAAGAAAAGCTACCACTTAAAGGTATCGTTGTTATGCTTCAAAAAGAGGTGGCAGACCGTATTGCGGCAAGTCCATCAACAAAGGAATATGGTTCTTTGTCTATAGCAGTTCAATATTATACAGAAGCTAAAACAGTTATGACTGTGCCAAAGACAGTATTTGTTCCACAGCCAAACGTCGATTCAGCAATCATTCGATTATTAGTTAGAGATAAACCAATAGTTGAAGTTGAGAATGAGGAATTCTTTTTTCAAATAATAAGAGCTGGCTTTGCACAAAGGCGAAAAACAATTTTAAATAACCTAGTTCACTTTTTACCTAATGGAAAAGAATCAAAGCTAAAAATTGAAGAAACATTAGAACATATAAAGATAGATAGTAGACGAAGAGGAGAAACTCTATCTATTGAGGAATTTGCTTTATTAAGCGAAGCACTAGATAAAGGTTTATTTAATAAATAAAACTGAATAACTATTATGGAAACCTAGATCAATATATTCTTTAGTGATCTAGGTTTTTTAATTATAAACATTTTTTTAAAAGCTAGAATTTATTTACTTTTCATTCAAAATTGCATAAAAAGGAAATTTATAATCTTCGCTTTCACCAATTCTGAATTCTCACATAGGCTAGAGAAGGATACTTTTTATAAAAGAGATTAGATATGGCATTGTGAAAAAATATCCTTTCTTAAATATGAGTGCTGTTTCTTTAAAGGTTGTTGCTTATGTTTCAAGTGGCAAGCAAGGATCTGCTACAAAATGGAATGTATTTCTTCTACCAAATTATTTTATTAAAAACAGCCATTATGAGAGATGATTTTTTAAGTGAATCATTCATTGGAGTGATAGAATATGCATGTAAAAATTGGAGATGTAGTTGGAAGGCAGTCATATAAGCTTGATGTATTATTTAGGGTTATCGATGTGAAAACAACTGCTGATGGTGAGCAGATTGCAATCTTATATGGTGATGAAGTAAGGCTAATAGCAGATGCAAATTGTAGTGACTTAGTTGTTGTAGATGAAATTGAGAGAAATAGTCGTAAATTAAAAGAAAAAGAACGTATTGATCAATCTTATTTTTTATTTAGGCAGGATTATCAGTTATTACGAGAGAAGCAGGAATACACGGCATCCTCGAGCTATAGTCATAATGAAGAATTTTTCCATTTGCCAGGTAGAGTTCTACATGTAGATGGCGATCCACTATATCTACAAAAATGTTTATCTTTATATGAAAAGATCGGTGTTCCTGTAAATGGTGTTCACGTTCAAGAAAAAGAAATGCCAGAGAAAATTGGTGAGCTTTTAGCTAAATATCGCCCTGATATTTTAGTTATCACAGGTCATGATGCTTACTCAAAGCATAAAGGTGAAGTAGATGATATTAATGCTTATCGTCATTCAAAGCATTTTGTGCAAACTGTTCGGAACGCACGAAGCAAAGTGCCACATCTTGATCAGTTGGTGATTTTTGCAGGTGCATGTCAATCTCATTTTGAATCCTTAATAAGGGCTGGAGCTAATTTTGCCAGTTCTCCTTCTAGAGTAAACATTCATGCCCTAGATCCAGTTTATATTGTTGCGAAGATTAGCTTTACTCCATTTGTAGAAAGAATAAATGTATGGGATGTTTTAAGGAACACGTTAACAAGAGAAAAAGGTCTTGGTGGAGTAGAAACGAAAGGTGTATTACGTACAGGAATGCCATTTAGAAAGCATTCTTCTCAATGATTAAAAGCCGCTTACACAAATAATATGTAAGTGGCTTTTTTATTTATTAGGCTCTGTTAAACTTTGTTGTTGATTTCCGTTACAGGCATTCGCTTTCCCGGGAAAAAAGTACATTTTTTCCTAGGGAAGAATAATGAAAAATCCCAACTGCCGGCTTTTTCAAAGGACAATTCTTCCTAGGTCCGAGAGCCTCCTCGTAAGCTGCGCGCCTGTGGGGTCTCCCTTTGACACGCTTCTCTAAGCAGAAGTCTCATATATTCACCTCCAATCAACAAAGTGCTAAAAATCAACATTAAACTTTAACATAGCTATTTATTAAGCTAACTAACAGCTTTTTTAAACGATAATTCATCCTGGTTCCGGAGTCTCCTCGTAAGCTTTAACAAAGTCATTTATTATAAGCTCAATGCTATTTCCATGTAATAAATAAGCATCTTTTCTTCTGTCTTGACGTTCCCTTAATGTACTACATTTAAATAGAGGTTATGATTAAGCGACTTAGTGGGCTCACTAGTTTTGAGTTAATATAAAAATATTACTACTTAATTTGATAAAATTATCATAGTGATTTTAAACTACATATTAATGTTGGTTTGTGTTTTTTAGACGAAAAGCTATGAAAAAAACATATTTGATGAAGTATTCATTTGAAAACCATGAACATTTTATATAAATATTTTGAAAAACATTCATTTTTAGTACATAAATGTATACAACTATGTTCAAACTATAAGCGAAAGAATGAGAAATTTGTTGAAAATAAATTATTGACAGTGATGAAAATTAACTGATATAATTTAAATTTTATTTGACTTACATAGGCTCAAGGTTGTATAATAAAACTAGTGAGGTGGATGCAATGGGAAAAACTCTAACGGATATTAAAAAATCCTTGGACGGTAATCTTGGCAGACGACTAACTCTTAGAGCAAACGGTGGTCGTAGAAAAACGATAGAACGCTGTGGTGTGCTTGCAGAAACCTATCCATCTGTCTTTGTTATTGAGCTTGATCAAGATGAAAATTCATTTGAACGTGTATCTTATAGTTATGCTGATGTGTTAACTGAAACAGTACAATTAACATTCTTAGAAGATGCAGCTGGTTCAATTGCAGTTAGTGGACAGTAGACAATAATTGTTTACTGTTTTTTCTTTTGTATAAATTTCAATCATTTAACTAATAATAAAATTGCACAATCTTATCTTCTAAAACTCTTGCTTATCCTTTGAAAGGGTGTGTTTGGTTTTGAGTAGACGTCGTGGAATGATGTCCGAAGGTTTTAAATATGAATTAGCAAAAGACTTAGGATTTTATGAAACGGTAAAAGAAGAAGGTTGGGGTGCAATTCGATCGCGTGATGCCGGAAATATGGTAAAGCGAGCTATAGAGTTAGCTGAATTGCAGCTAGCAAAACAAAATAATAGAAGTTAGAAGATAGAATAGGGGTTGACTAAAATGCTTTGTATATTCATACGATGCTTAATTTAGTCAGCCCTTTATTTCTATTTTGTACATCATATAAACCATTTTTTGCTGAAAAAAACCTTCATTTTCACATAGTACGATCAAAATTATATTCGTGTGCTGATGAATTGTCGAAAAAGGCAATACGATAACTGCTTTTGTGGTACAATGTTGATACAATTTTAGATCGTTTAAGTAGGTGATTATAATACGTGTTTTAGAGAAAGCACCAGCCAAAATAAACTTATCATTAGATGTACTTCATAAACGTAAAGATGGTTTTCATGAAGTAGAAATGATTATGACAACAATAGATCTTGCAGATCGTGTGGAATTAGTTGATTTACCGTATGAAGATATTAGAATTGTATCTCATAATCGATTTGTGCCAGATGATCAGCGAAACTTAGCTTATCAAGCAGCTAAATTGTTAAAAGAAAGATATAACATAAAAAAGGGTATCTCTATTTCAATAACAAAGACTATTCCAGTTGCAGCAGGTTTAGCAGGTGGAAGTAGTGATGCAGCAGCAACATTACGAGGATTAAATCGACTTTGGAAATTAGGGTTATCTCTAGATGAACTTGCACAGTTAGGTGCAGAGATTGGTTCTGATGTTGCCTTCTGTGTTTATGGTGGAACAGCACTTGCTACTGGTCGTGGAGAAATTATTCAGCATATTAATCCACCACCACATTGCTGGGTAGTGTTAGCAAAGCCAACTATTGGTGTTTCTACAGCTGATGTATATAAGAATCTCAAAATTGATTCTATTAAACATCCTGATGTTAGAGGAATGGTACAAGCTTTAGAAGCTGGAGATTATGAGGGTATTTGTGATTTAATGGGAAACGTTTTAGAAAGTGTAACACTACATATGCATCCTGAAGTGGCAAATATCAAGGATCAAATGAAAAGATTTGGAGCTGACGCTGTATTAATGAGTGGCAGCGGTCCTACTGTTTTTGGTCTAGTTCAATATGAATCACGTTTGCCGAGAGTTTATAATGGTCTACGTGGATTTTGTGATCAAGTTTTCGCTGTAAGAATGTTAGGTGATGTAAACAGCCTTGATTAAATCCGGATATTAAGTTATATTGACTATAATAATATTCGGATTTTGGAGGTTGCCCTTTTATGAAATTTCGTCGTAGTGGCCGTCTTGTTGATATGACAAACTACATGCTTCATCATCCTCATTCTTTGGTACCATTGACATACTTTTCGGAAAAATATCATTCTGCTAAATCTTCAATAAGTGAGGATTTAACTATTATTAAAGAAACATTTGAACAGCATGGAATTGGAACACTATTAACTGTTCCAGGAGCAGCAGGTGGAGTTAAATTTATTCCAAAGGTTGAGTATAAAGAAGCAAAGCAATTTGTTGATGAGCTTTGTGAATTGATAGCAAAACCAGAAAGACTCCTTCCTGGAGGTTATTTATATTTAACTGATATTTTAGGTAATCCTTCTATAGTAAATAAAATTGGTCGTTTATTTGCGACTGTATTTGGCAACCGTAAAATAGACGTTGTTATGACAGTTGCTACTAAGGGGATTCCTTTAGCATATGCTGTAGCTGCACAGTTGGATGTACCTGTTGTTATTGTACGTAAAGATAGTAAGGTAACAGAAGGATCAACAGTTAGTATTAATTATGTTTCAGGATCTTCAAAACGAATCCAAACAATGCTCCTAGCTAAACGTAGTTTAAAAGAAGGTTCAAATGTATTAATTATTGATGACTTCATGAAGGCTGGAGGTACCATAAATGGTATGATTAGCTTACTAGAGGAATTTAAAGCTAATGTAGCAGGTATAGGAGTTCTCGTAGAGTCCGAGGGTGTTGAAGAAAGACTTGTTGATGAATATATTTCACTTGTTAAACTAGCAAATGTAGATATTCGTGAACGTAATATTCAAGTAATGCCAGGAACATATTTTCAATTGGTAAAAGACAAAAAGATTGGAGAGAATTAGTATGAAAATTGTTAGTACTAAACAAGCACCAGCAGCTATTGGTCCGTATTCTCAAGGTATTATTGTCAACAATTTATTTTATAGTTCAGGTCAAATTCCTCTTACTGCTGAGGGTGAAATGATTACTGGTGATATTGCAGAACAAACACATCAGGTTTTTAAAAATCTACAGGCTGTCCTTAAAGAAGCAGGAGCATCTTTAGAAACAGTTGTGAAGGCAACGGTATTTCTTGATGATATGAATACCTTTGCAGCCTTTAATGATGTGTATGGTGAATATTTTGCAAACCATAAACCAGCTCGATCTTGTGTTGAGGTTGCTCGTCTTCCAAAAGACGCTCTTGTTGAAATAGAAGTTATTGCGTTAATTAAATAATTCAAAAAAACCAATTACAATTTTTATTGTGGTTGGTTTTTTATTTTTGTGTTAACAACGAGTTGACCCTTAGTGTAATGGGGGCAATATATCAATTTTAAAGACAATGTTCTTATAATTAAATTGATATATATAGTAACTCCATTATATTTTCTTGTAACGGAGCTAATTAATCACCACAAACATCATTTTTGTTAGATGCATTTAAAAAAATATTTAATGTCAATAAATTTGCTTATTTTGTAAAAAAAAATATAAATATTGCAGGAATAACGAAAATTTTGTTGAATATGTAAACTAAAGTTTTTCATATGGGGAAAAGGTGGTGAACAGAATGGAAGTTACAGACGTAAGATTACGCCGCGTAAACACTGAAGGACGAATGAGAGCTATTGCATCGATTACGTTAGATCATGAGTTTGTTGTTCATGATATTCGTGTTATTGATGGAAACAATGGTCTTTTTGTTGCAATGCCAAGTAAGCGCACTCCTGATGGTGAATTTAGAGATATAGCACACCCTATTAATTCTAATACACGCGGAAAAATTCAAGATGCTGTATTAGCTGAGTATCATCGTTTAGGTGAACTTGAGGTAGAATTTGAAGAAGCAGGTGCTTCATAAAATAAAAGATAAAGGACTTTGCAGATATATTGCAAGGTCCTTTTTTATATTATTTATTTAAAAAAGGCTGTTTTCGTAAACTTTGTTGCTTTAACAACTCCAAGTAAACAGCACTATATATAGCATAGTGGCAGCTTTTCTTCATAGGATAGTACCTATTTACTATAAGGAACAATGTTTCTACTGCATAATTAGTTCAATTAGCAGCAATCTTTCAGAAAAGAGTCTTAAAAAAGACAAAGGAATTAGATGAATTTTTAATGTGTCAATAACGTATGATAAAAAACTATGTTAAAATTAGAAAAATCATGTACTTTTGTTTGTTACCTTGAAAAACATGCTGTTTTAAGATATATTTTTCTATGGATAAAAGCGTATTATACATAAATCATATGGATATGGTTAAACGATAAATTGGAGGCCTGAAAATGGATAATCGGTATGCAGTTATTTTAGCTGCAGGTCAGGGTACTAGAATGAAATCTTCTTTATACAAAGTGCTTCATCCTGTATGCGGAAAGCCAATGGTTCAACATGTAGTAGATCAAGTGTCAAAGCTGGAATTGTCAAAAACTGTAACAGTTGTTGGTCATGGTGCAGAAAAAGTGAAATCTCAACTTGGAGATACTACCGAGTATGCTTTACAAAGTGAACAATTAGGCACTGCACATGCAGTTATGCAGGCTTCTTCATTTTTAGAAAAAGAAGTAGGTACGACAATTGTAATTTGTGGTGATACCCCATTAATTACAGCAGAAACAATGTCTTCATTGTTAGCGCATCATCAAGAAACCAAGGCAATGGCTACAATCTTAACTGCAAAAGCAGATGACCCAACAGGATATGGACGTATAGTTCGAAATGCTGAGGGAACGGTAGAAAAGATTGTCGAGCATAAAGATGCAAGTGCTACTGAAAGAGAGATTCCAGAAATAAATACTGGTACATATTGTTTTGATAACCAAGAGCTGTTCAAGGCGTTATCAAATGTATCAAATGATAATGTACAAGGGGAATATTACTTACCTGATGTAATCGAAATATTACAAAAAGAAGGTAAAATTGTCTCTGCTTATCAAACAGCTTCTTTTGATGAAACATTGGGAGTAAATGATCGTATTGCTTTATCTCAGGCTGAGAAAATAATGAAGCAAAGAATTAATAAAGAGCATATGAGAAATGGTGTTTCAATTATAGATCCAGACAACACATATATTTCTGCTGAGGCAACTATCGGCAAAGATACAGTTATATATCCAGGAACGATGATACAAGGAGACACAGTGATTGGTGAGGAATGTATAATTGGTCCAAATTCTGAGATTAAGGATAGCAAAATAGGTAACCAAACAACAATTCGTCATTCTGTTGCACACGATAGTGAAATTGGAGATAGTGTTGCAATTGGACCTTTTGCACATATCCGTCCTTCATCTACCATTTCAGATGATGTAAAGATAGGTAATTTTGTTGAGATTAAAAAGTCAGTAATGGGTAAAGGAAGCAAGGCATCACATTTAAGCTATATTGGTGATGCTGAAGTTGGTGCTGATGTAAACCTTGGATGTGGATCAATTACAGTAAATTATGATGGCAAAAACAAATTCCTTACAAAAATTGAAGATGGAGCTTTTATCGGCTGTAATTCCAATTTAATTGCTCCGGTTACTATTGGTAAAGGTGCATATGTTGCTGCAGGATCTACCGTTACAAATGATGTACCAGAAAAAGCATTATCTGTAGCAAGGTCAAGACAAGTAAATAAAGAGAATTATGTCGACCGATTAAATAATAAAAATTCCTAATGGAGGTTTTCACTTTACCATGCCTAATCGTTATAGTGATTCTAATTTAAAAATATTTACGTTAAACTCTAATCCAGCTTTAGCAAAGGAAATTGCTGATGTTGTTGGTGTTGATTTAGGGAAATGCTCTGTTACACGCTTTAGTGATGGGGAAATTCAAATAAATATTGAAGAAAGCATACGTGGAAGTGACGTTTATGTTATCCAATCCACAAGTGGTCCAGTAAATGAACATTTAATGGAACTGCTAATCATGATTGATGCGTTAAAGCGTGCTTCAGCAAAAACAATTAATATTGTTATTCCTTACTATGGTTATGCTAGACAAGATCGTAAAGCAAGAGCAAGAGAGCCTATTACTGCGAAGCTTGTTGCAAACCTTTTAGAAACAGCAGGATCAACACGTGTGATAACATTAGACTTACATGCGCCTCAAATTCAAGGATTCTTTGATATACCAATTGATCATTTAATGGGTGTACCAATTTTGGGTGAATATTTCTTAGGGAAGAAATTAGAGGATATTGTTATTGTTTCACCAGATCACGGTGGGGTAACAAGAACAAGAAAGCTTGCTGATAAGCTTAAAGCTCCTATTGCGATTATTGACAAAAGACGCCCAAAGCCAAATGTTGTTGAAGTAATGAATATAGTTGGTAATATTGAAGGGAAAACAGCCATCTTAATTGACGATATCATTGATACAGCTGGTACAATAACGTTAGCTGCAAATGCATTAGTTGAAAATGGTGCTAAAGAGGTTTATGCATGCTGTACACATCCTGTTCTTTCAGGTCCAGCAATTGATCGTATACAGAATTCTAAAATTAAAGAGTTGGTTGTAACAAATTCAATATTATTACCTGAAGAAAAACGTATTGATAAATTAGTTGAACTATCTGTAGCACCTTTAATTGGGGAAGCGATTATTCGTGTTCATGAAAGACAATCTGTTAGTTTATTATTTGATTAAGCTACTTGAAAGTGTTGAACTTTCTATCTGATATAAAATAAAAGCTTATTTATATTCTTACTCAGCATTACTGTGAGAGATATAAATAAGCTTTTTTTGTTAGCTTGTTAGATATTTTTTATAAGTCATATGAACACCTTTCATCTACCAAAGTTAATTTCATTTCTATTATTCACAATGAAAAGTATTTTTTTACTATGTTTATACACCATAACATATGGGAAAAACAATAATAAGAATTGAATTCGTATAGGAAGGGTGTAATTTATGACAACATTACAAGCAATAAAGCGAACTGAATTTACAAGCTCCGCGAAAAGAAAAGTACGTGAATCAGGTCAGGTACCTGGTGTCATTTATGGTAAAGCAGTAGAAAGTAAACCGATTGCACTTGATAGTATAGCTCTTATCAAAACCCTTCGAGAAGAGGGAAAGAATACAATTATTAACTTAGATGTTGATGGATCTACACATGCTGTTATGTTATATGATATGCAAACAGATCCCCTTAAAAATGAACTTGTACACGCTGATTTTCATATAGTGGACATGCAATCAGAAGTTGAGGTAGAGGTGCCAATTCATCTAACTGGAGAAGCCCAAGGAGTAAAAGATGGTGGCGTATTACAACAACCGCTTCATGAATTAACAATTGCAGCTAAGCCTGGGAAAATACCTCAAACAATAGATGTAGATATCTCAAACTTAGGTGTAAATGAAACAATTTTAATTAAAGATCTACCTAATCATGGAGATTATACATATATCCAAGATGAGGAACAGGTTATTGCTTCTATTCTTCCTCCAAAGCAAGAAGAAGAAATAGATAGTGGTGAAGAACAAGAGCCAGGTACTCCTGAAAACGAAGAAGGTAGAGAGCATAACGACGCTTAAAAATAAATAGGATTGTTGATAGTGTCAGTTCTCTGTTTGATTACGGAGAACTGACATTTTAGTTTTGGTCATTTATCTATTTTCCTCATATGCAAAAAGATAAGAACTACCTAAGGTAAACTCTAAATCGCATCAGAATTTGTATTATTTGGTATTTCTCCTCTTGGACGGAGAATATATTTTTCAAAAATAGATGATTATGTCATGATTAGACATAATCTAACAACATGTTTTATTTATGGTTTGTTACTTTTATGATATTGTAAAGATAATGAATTTTTAATACATAGAAACAGGTAAAGTGATTAGGAGGGTTTCGCATTTATGAAACTCATAATAGGATTAGGTAACCCAGGTAGACAATATGAAAAAACAAGGCATAATGTTGGTTTTATGGTGATAGATAAGCTGGCTGATAATTTGTCTATTCCTCTTGATCGTCAAAAATTCAATGGAACCTATGGAATAGGTCATATATCTGGCGAAAAGGTCATATTATTAAAACCACTCACATATATGAATTTGTCTGGAGAATGTATTAGACCTCTTATGGAATTTTATGAAATTACTGAAGAGGAAATAGTAGTCGTTTATGATGATCTGGACTTACCTGTAGGCAAAACACGTTTGCGGACAAAGGGAAGTGCAGGGGGACATAATGGGATAAAGTCAATGATTCATCACTTAGGGACTCAGGAATTTAATCGTATAAAGATTGGTATTGATCGTCCTACAAATGGAATGAAGATTTCTGACTATGTTTTAGGGCAGTTCACTGAAGAAGATCATATAGGAATTAAAGAATCAATAGATGCATCAGTTTCTGCATGTGAAAAATGGCTTACTAGTTCTTTTGTTCAGGTCATGAATGAATTCAATTAAGCTCGTTTTGTCTGACGTATAGCATTTCTTGAAAAGGTACATACTATAAGTAAAATAAACCTTTTCAGGAGGCGTGTTATGGCTTTGCATTATCATTGTAGACACTGTGGTGTAAAGGTAGGTAGCCTTGATAATAGTTTAATTTCAAGTGAGCAGCTAGGGTTTACTGCCTTAACAAATGCTGAACGCCAAGAAATGATTACTTATCAACAAAATGGTGATATACATATAAAAACTATTTGTGAAGATTGTCAGGATGCATTAAACAGAAACCCTGATTTACACCAATATGAGAGCTTTATTCAGTAATAGCTTTGGGAGCCAACCCCAAAGCATTTTTCTGTTTTAAATTTCATTAAATATATTCCTTCCATATATTAATGCATCTTTTGCAAGTGGATTAGCTAAAGCTGGCTATATTTCAAAAGATAAAAACAAAACAAAAAATAAATTTAAGATGGATAAGATGAGAGGGGGGCTAAGCTTGAACAGTTTACAAAAATATTTTTATGAAAATGATGATTTTAAAACAATCGTATCGGGTATCGAAGAAGGCTTAAAAGAGCAATTAGTTGCGGGCTTATCTGGTTCAGCAAGGACTGTTTTTACTGCAGCCCTTTACCATGACTTAAAAAAATCACTATTGATTGTTACACATAATTTATACCAAGCTCAAAAGGTTTATGAGGATTTGTTGAATTTACTTAAAGAGGATGTTTATCTTTATCCCGTAAATGATCTTATTGCAGCAGAAGTGGCTATTGCTAGTCCTGAATTAAAGGCACAAAGAATAGATGTTTTAAACAAATTGGCAGAAGATAGACCATCAATTGTTATTGCGCCCGTAGCTGGGGTAAGAAGGCTTCTTCCACCAAAAGAACAATGGAAGAATAATCAATACAAGTTAACAGTAGGACAAGATATTGATCTGGATAACTATATTCATCAGTTTGTTTTACTTGGCTATGAGCGGGTAGATATGGTTAGTTCACCTGGAGAATTTAGTGTTCGTGGGGGAATAATTGATATATATCCTTTAACAGAAGATAATGCTATTAGAATTGAATTGTTTGATACAGAAATTGACTCTATTCGATCATTCAATATAGAAGATCAAAGATCAATCAGTATGTTAAAAGCAATTACAATTGGTCCTGCAGTTGAAACAATTATTAATGAAGAATCGAAAATGAGAAGTATCCAAGAGATTGAAGCAGGTTTAGCAAAAAGTCTTAAGAAAATGAAGAATGAACAGCAAAAGGAATTACTAGTTGAAAATATTCAATATGATCTTGAACGATTACGTAATAACCAATTTACTCAAGATATTTTCAAGTTTTCAGCGCTGTTTCATGAAAAACCTGCTAGTTTACTAGACTATGTTTCCAAGGATTCTATTATTGTTTTGGATGAGGTAAGTAGAATTCAAGAAACTTATGAACAATTAGATCGAGAAGAGGCTGAATGGTACACACATTTACTTGAAGAGGGTAAGATTTTTCCAGATGTAAAAATATCGCACTCTTATGTTGATGTTATGACAAATTCAAAGCAGCCTTTAATTTACTTATCACTATTTTTAAGGCATGTTCCACATACTAGCCCGCAAAATATCTTAAATTTATCATGTAAACAAATGCAAAGCTTTCATGGGCAAATGAATTTATTAAAAACCGAATTAGATAGATGGCAGAAATCACAGTATGCAGTTGTATTTCTAGGAGTAAATGAAGAAAGAGCTAAGAAGCTAGAAACAGTTTTAGAGGATTACGAAATCAAAGCTACTATTCAAAGTAATGCGGATATGTTAGCTAGTGGTGTAGTGTCAATCATAGAAGGAGATTTGCAAACCGGATTTGAACTTCCTATGCAGAAGCTTGCTGTTATTACAGAAGAGGAGCTCTTCAAGAAGCGAGTGAAAAAACAAGTTAGAAGGCAAAAGCTTTCGAATGCAGAGAGAATAAAAAGTTACTCTGAGCTGGAAATAGGAAATTATGTTGTGCATGTTAATCATGGTATTGGTAAGTATGTTGGAATTGAAACTTTAGAAATTAATGGTATTCATAAAGATTACTTAAATATTAAATATCATGGTAGTGATCAGCTTTATGTGCCAGTTGAGCAAATCGATCAAGTACAAAAATATGTTGGATCTGAGGGTAAAGAGCCTAAGATCTATAAGCTTGGTGGCAGTGATTGGCGAAGAGTTAAAAAGAAGGTTGAATCATCTGTTCAAGATATTGCAGATGATTTAATTAAGCTTTATGCAGAACGTGAAGCGAGTGAAGGATATGCATTTTCACCAGATGGAGAAATGCAAAAAGAGTTTGAGTTAGCATTTCCATACCAAGAAACCGATGATCAAATACGTTCTATCATTGAGATTAAAAAGGATATGGAACGTCTACGACCGATGGATCGCTTATTATGTGGAGATGTTGGTTATGGTAAAACAGAGGTTGCAATAAGAGCAGCATTTAAAGCAATTGCTGATGGTAAACAGGTAGCACTTCTTGTACCAACAACAATTCTTGCTCAACAGCATTTCGAAACAGTAAGAGAGAGATTTCAGGATTACCCAATAAATATTGGTCTTTTAAGTAGGTTCAGAACCCGAAAAGAGATCAATGAAACAAATAAAGGCCTTAGTAATGGAACAGTTGATATGGTAATTGGTACACATCGATTGTTATCAAAGGATATTAAATATAAAGATTTAGGCTTATTAATCATTGATGAGGAACAGAGATTTGGTGTTACACATAAAGAAAAAATTAAGCAATTAAAGGCAAATGTTGATGTTTTGACTTTAACTGCTACACCTATCCCAAGAACTCTACATATGTCAATGCTTGGTGTAAGAGACTTGTCAGTAATAGAAACACCACCAGAAAATCGTTTTCCTGTTCAGACCTATGTTGTTGAATATAACGGAGGACTAGTAAGAGAGTCGATTGAAAGGGAAATGGCTCGTGGAGGGCAGGTTTTCTTTTTATATAACAGAGTTGAGGATATAGAAAGAAAAGCAGATGAGATATCAATGCTAATACCTGATGCTAGAGTGACATATGCACATGGGAAAATGACAGAAAATGAATTGGAATCTGTTATGCTCAGCTTCCTAGAGGGTGAATATGACGTATTAGTAAGTACGACGATTATAGAAACGGGTGTTGATATTCCTAATGTTAATACGCTTATCGTTAATGATGCAGATAAAATGGGCTTATCACAGCTTTATCAGCTTCGTGGTCGCGTAGGAAGATCTAATAGAGTAGCATATGCTTATTTCACATATCGAAAAGATAAAGTGCTTACAGAGGTTGCTGAAAAAAGACTTCAAGCAATTAAAGAGTTCACTGAATTAGGTTCAGGATTTAAAATTGCAATGAGAGATCTTTCTATAAGAGGTGCAGGAAACTTATTAGGATCTCAACAGCATGGATTTATTGATTCAGTTGGGTTTGATCTTTATTCTCAAATGTTAAAAGAAGCAATTGAAGAAAGACAAACAGAAACTCCTAAGGAAAAGCCTATTGACGTTGAGATTGATCTGCAGGTTGACGCGTATTTACCACAGGATTATATAATGGATGGACGTCAAAAAATAGATATGTACAAACGCTTTAGATCATTAACATCTTTACAAGATCTAGAAGAGCTACAAGAAGAGATGATCGACCGTTTTGGCGAATATCCAATCGAAGTAGGATATTTATTTTCTATTGCCAAACTAAAAGTATTTGCTATTCAAGAAAGAGTAGAGAGCATTAAACAAGATAAAGAGGCTATTTCCATCCTTATCGAGGAAGCCGCAAGTAATCGTATTGACGGCCAAAAGCTATTTGATTTAAGCAATAAATATAATCGTATAGTGGGACTTGGAATGGAAGGAAGCAGATTAAAGCTTACAATTGCAACAAAGAACCTTACTACTGATAAATGGTTGACCATTATTACAGAATTATTAAATGGTCTTGCTGAAGTTAAGAAGGAAGAAATATCAGTGAAATAGCTTTAAATCAGACCTTGTTGTAAGTAATCTTCAGACGAAATTCAGAGTTTTATTAAAAAAACGCTTTCAATATGTATATTACATCACTAGTGAAGGATACTAAATTTAACAAATGGTGATTGTTACATAAACAACTAGCTCCTGTTAAATAATCCATTCTTCAGGAAGGTACAATCATCTTTTTTCCTATCATCCGATGAAAGTGAGGCAACGTAAGATGAAAGCAACTGGTATAGTTCGTCGCATTGATGATTTAGGTCGAGTAGTTATCCCAAAGGAAATCCGTAGAACACTACGTATACGAGAAGGTGATCCATTAGAGATATTTGTGGATCGTGATGGTGAAGTTATTTTGAAAAAATATTCACCAATTAGTGAATTAAGTGACTTTTCCAAAGAATATGGTGATGCCTTATTCGACAGTCTAGGTCATCAGGTTTTAATCTGTGATAGAGACACATTCATTGCTGTTTCAGGTGGCTCAAAGAAAGAGTACCTTAATAAAAACATTGGTGAAGTTGTCGAGCAGGTTATGGAGGAAAGAAACTCTGTATTAAAAACTGATGCTGGAGAAACGCAAATTGTTTCAGGTTTTGATGAGGAAGTTAAATCGTATACGATTGGACCGATTGTAGCTAATGGTGATCCAATTGGTGCTGTTATCATTCTTTCTAAGGAACAATCGATTGGTGAAGTTGAACATAAGGCAGTAGAAACAGCTGCAGGATTTCTAGCAAGACAAATGGAACATTAAGTTTTATAAAAGGGGCAGCATATATGCTGCCTCTTTTGTTTGGTTATCTAAATATCTTGTTTAGGTTCAGCACTTAATTATAGAGTGTATATGCTATAATTTTGGATAGATCATGTTGAGAGGAGTGGGGCATGAACGTCCAGAAAAATAATGGTGGTTCTGTCATACAAGGAGCAATTATCTTAACGATAGCAGGATTACTTATAAAAATATTAAGTGCAGCATACCGTGTTCCTTATCAAAATATTGTAGGGGATATAGGTTTTTACATATATCAACAGATTTATCCGTTCTATGGAATGAGTGTCATTTTAGCTACATCAGGTTTTCCTGTGATCATTTCAAAGGTTATGCTAGACCATGGATATGAACGGTCTCATAAAATCCGCTCTAAAATTATGACAGTTTCCTTGCTATATTTACTTGCTGTTGGTTTATTATTATTCTTACCTTTATTTGAATTTTCCTCTGTAATTTCGGGTTATATGGGGGACAGCCAATTATCACCGCTCATAAAAGTAACAGCTTTTTCTTTTTTAATGATACCTTTTATATCCATCATAAGAGGATATTTTCAATCAGAGCAAAATATGAACCCAACAGCTTTATCACAAGTAATTGAACAAGGAATAAGGGTTACACTAATTTTGGTCAGTTCTTTTTTGATGCTGCGTATGGGCTTTGATTTATATGAGATAGGTATTGGTGCTCTTCTTTCGTCAATAATTGGTAGTGTAGTGGCTTTTGTTTTTCTAATCCTTTACTCTCAAAGGAAACGAGCAGATTATATGATAAAGTGGAATCTATCTGCTCCGATTAAAACAATGGATATCTTAGAATCTTTAGCGAAGTATAGCGTGACAATTGGGATTAGCAGCTTATTATTAATTTTCATTCAGTTAATAGATGCACTCAATTTATATTCTTTACTCATTCATAATGGAATGGATGAAACTTTAGCAAAACAGACAAAGGGAATTTATGACAGAGGTCAGCCGCTTATTCAATTAGGTACAGTAGTAGCAACTTCTTTAGCTTTGTCTCTTGTTCCTGTACTTGCTCAGGCAAAGATGAAGAAAAACAGACAGTTTATTCAAGAACAGATAGAGCTATCATTAAAGTTATGTATCGTTATTGCTGGTGGTGCAGCTATTGGTTTGATGGCGATCATGAAGCCAATAAATATCATGCTTTTTACAAACAGTTATGGAACAAATGTTTTAATAGTTCTTAGCTTTTCAGTACTTTTTACATCACTTGCACTAACACAGTTCGCTATTTTACAAGGGCTTGGCTACACGTTTTTCCCTGTTGTTTCTGTTTTGATTGGAGTGGGAATAAAATATATAGCAAATCAATGGTTGGTCCCAGAATTTAATGTAATCGGTGCAGCATTCTCAACAGTAATATCCTACGGTATTGTTGTATTCCTGACATATATTTATATGCTTAGAAAGAGCTATCATTTTCAATCAGTTAAAATGTTGATGAAAGTAACTTTTGCATTACTGATCATGTTTTTAAGTTTATCAGCATTATTACATATCGTTGAAGGATATATGAGCTTGGAAAATAGGTTATTTGCTAGCTTAGTTGCGCTTGTAGGTGTAGTTATTGGTGGAGGCATTTATGGATTAATGATTCTGAAGCTTCGTATTTTTACGGATAGAGAACTTTTGAATATCCCTATTATGAATAAAGAGATAAAATTGAAATGAGGTACATAAATGGCTAAGAAAATAACAATTGTTGGCTTAGGAGCTGGAGATTTAAATCAGTTACCTTTTGGTGTTTATCAATTGCTAACTAAAGCAGAAGCGTTATATTTACGTACAAAAGAACACCCAGTTATTGAGGAATTAACAAATGAATTAACATTTGAATCATTTGATTCTATATATGAACAAAATGATGACTTTGATTCTGTTTATACAACGATTGTAAATGTTCTTTTAGAAAAAGCAGAGAATGAAGATATTGTGTATGCTGTTCCTGGACATCCACTGGTTGCTGAAAAAACAGTACAAATTTTATTAACAGAAGGTAGACAGAATGGTTTTACAATTTCACTTGAAGGTGGACAAAGCTTCCTTGACGCAACTTTTCAGGCGCTTGAGGTGGACCCCATTGAAGGTTTTCAGCTTGTAGATGCCATTGGGTTAGAAAGTGCTAAACTTCAGCTAAAGGGGCATGTCGTTATCACACAGGTGTATGACCAAATGATTGCTTCTGATGTTAAGCTAACATTAATGGAACAATTGCCTGATGATTATAAGGTTGTCATTGTTACAGCTGCTGGAAGTAACGCGCAAATCTTAAAGGAAGTTGAGTTATTTGAATTAGATCGCGAAACAACAGTAAATAATTTAACAAGTGTATATATTCCTCCAGTAAAGGATGATACATTACTAAACCATCAATTCAATTCATTTAGACAGGTTGTCGCAGAATTACGAGGTCCGAATGGCTGTCCATGGGATAAAGAACAAACACATACTTCTTTAAAAAAATATCTAATAGAAGAATGCTATGAATTATTAGAAGCAATTGAAAAGGATGATATTGATCATATCATTGAGGAGCTCGGAGATGTGCTTTTACAGGTAGTTCTTCATGCACAAATTGGTGAAGATGATGGTATGTTTTCTATGGATGATGTGATTAAAGGGATAAATGAAAAGATGATTCGAAGACATCCTCATGTATTTGGTGAGACAATTGTTTCTGATACAGAAGAGGTATTAGTAAATTGGGACGAAATTAAAAGGGCAGAAAAGGGAACTGAAAATGAACAATCTATTCTTGATTCTGTAGCGAAGACGTTACCTGCTTTATCAAAGGCTTATCATCTACAAAAGAAAGCAGCAAAAGTAGGTTTTGATTGGCCTACAATTGATGGAGCCTGGTTAAAGGTGAAAGAGGAAATCTCTGAGCTTGAAGAAGAGTTTTCAAAAAAAGGAGATAATCCTTTATTAATTAAGGAATATGGGGATTTACTTTTTGCACTAGTCAACGTGGGTAGACATTATAAAATAGAACCAGAAGAAGCATTAACTTCTACAATTACAAAATTTTATGATCGATTTCATTTTATAGAAAGAAAAGCAAAGGAAAATAAAAAGGAGCTTCAGAATATGTCTTTAGAAGAAATGGATACATATTGGAATGAAGCGAAGAAACTAGAAAAAGAGGGCTGAAGATGAGATTAGATAAATTTTTAAAGGTGTCAAGAATTATCAAAAGAAGAACGTTAGCTAAAGAAATAGCAGATCAAGGTAGGATTAGTATTAACGGTATCCCTGGGAAAGCAAGCTCAAATGTGAAAATTGGTGATGAGCTTTTAATTCGCTTTGGTCAGAAATTAGTTACAGTAAAAATTGAGGATTTAAAAGAAATAACAAGAAAAGAAGAAGCAACAAATCTATATAAAATTCTTAAAGAAGAGAGACTTAATGAGGAGTGACCCTTTAAGGAAGAAACGATTCTGGGTTTTCATCTAGGCTTGTTCTAAACCGTATTCTTTGAACATAAAGATATAAAAGAAAATCCTTTATAAGAATGCGGGGGTAGAACATGAATCAATACTATGATAATAATTCGACTGTTCATAAAGGCACAGTTCAAGAGCATGATGTGATTATGAGGGGCAGAAAATTATTGGAAATTACAGGTGTAAAGCAAGTTGAGAGCTTTGATAATGAAGAATTTTTATTAGACACTGTAATGGGTGCGTTAGCTATTAGAGGTCAAAACTTGCAAATGAAGAATTTAGATGTTGATAAAGGGATTGTTTCGATTAAAGGTAGCAGGATCTTTGATCTTATCTATTTAGATGAGCAGCATGCGGAGAAAGCTAAAGGACTCTTTAGCAAGTTATTTAAATGAGTTTAACAACGCAGTTTTATACAATGCTTGCAATGTTTGGAATGGGAAGTTGGGTTGGTGCAGCTCTAGATACATATGGCCGCTTTTTAAAGCGGCCATTAAGAGCTAGGTGGGTTGTATTTATCAATGACTTTCTGTTTTGGATTGTGCAAGGCTTGATCCTGTTTTATTTATTATTGCTTGTAAATGAAGGTGAACTGCGAGTTTATATTTTTCTAGCAGTGTTATGTGGATATGCTGCATATCAAAGTCTTTTAAAGACGATCTATTTGCGTATTCTTGATCGATTAATTCAGACAAGCATTAGTATTTATAGTCTTGTAATCAATATTGGCCAAGCAATCATTATAAAACCAATTGTGTTGTTATTTCAGGTAACAATCACAATTTTATTAGGAATCTTAAAATTTCTTTGGAGTTTAACAAAATGGGCTTTCCAAATCCTATATTCTTTCGTTAAAATAATATTAGCGCCAGTATGGCTAATTTTAAGAGTTTCATGGAAGATTGTACCAAGTGGTATTCGGAACTATATCATAAAGAATATAAATAAATTAGCAGGAATTAACAAAAAGGTAAAGAATATAACTAATACGATAAATTTATGGTGGCAACGGATAAAGAAGAGGTAAGGAGGAAATATATGAGTCTCGAAAGATCGAAGAAAATTACAGAGCTACAATCACAGTATATGATGCAGCAGGAACGGCAGCAACAAATATCTAAAAGACGGAAAAGAGGCTTATTTAGAAGGCTTGTCATGTTCGGGATCTTAGCGATTATCTCTTCTGCTATTATGCTTACCACCATTTTAAGTCAGTCAAATGCTATTAATGAAAAGGTAGAAAAGCAGCAAAAGCTTAGTGAAGAGTTGAGTACTCTTCAAAAAGAAGAAAAGATTTTGAGAGAAGAAATCGTTAAGCTTAATGATGATGAGTATATAGCAAAAATTGCAAGAAGAGACTACTTTTTATCTGATGATAACGAAATCATCTTTAATATAAAAGAGTAGCCTTGTTGACACTCGATTTTTTATTTATGTATAATATGATATAAAGGATATGAATGATTTTTTATCTGTTTAAGGAGGAGCATTATTTTTATGTCGATAGAAGTTGGCAGCAAGTTACAGGGTAAGGTGACGGGCATTACAAATTTTGGAGCATTTGTTGAACTTCCAGGAGGTTCTACAGGTCTCGTACACATCAGTGAAGTTGCCGATAATTATGTGAAGGATATTAATGATCACTTAAAAGTCGGAGATGAAGTTACAGTTAAAGTAATTAATGTAGAAAACGACGGTAAAATTGGCTTATCAATTAAAAAAGCCATTGATCGTCCAGAGCGCCCGGAACGTCCAGAACGACCAGATCGTCCGAGAAGCACAGATCGTCCAAGAAATACAGATCGCCCTAGAGGTGGTTCAGATCGTCCAAGACCAAGAGGAAATGATTTCCGTAGCAATAATAAAGAAAACTTTGAACAAAAGATGAGTCGTTTCTTAAAAGACAGTGAAGATCGTTTATCTTCATTGAAGCGTAATACTGAATCAAAACGCGGAGGTCGCGGAGCTAAAAGAGGATAGCTTGCTGCTTTTATATACATTTTGCGTAAAGGAAAACATCATTTCACGATGTTTTCCTTTTTTGTGTTCGTTTCTGCATTAAATAAAAATGTATATAAGCTATTTCAGTGAATTCAATGACCTGCATCCAGATAAGATCAAAATGTTTTAGAGCATATTCCTTTAGGTCAGATATATTTTAAAAATTTCTATTGACGAATTACTCTATCGATTGTATTATATTTCTTGTGCCTTAGAATTGAAGAAAATGATCTTCCATTATGGCGGTGTAGCTCAGCTGGCTAGAGCGTACGGTTCATACCCGTGAGGTCGTGGGTTCGACTCCCTCCGCCGCTACCATAACAAATTAAATATGAGGCCCGTTGGTCAAGCGGTTAAGACACCGCCCTTTCACGGCGGTAACACGGGTTCGAATCCCGTACGGGTCATATAAAAAAACTAGTTGCAAATGCAGCTAGTTTTTTTATTGTTCATTTTTTTATTCTTAAGCTTAACTCAATAGCTGACCTTTCTCCGTTTATGGACAATTTTCTTTCTTTTCGTCTTATGCTTGTTGGGGCTAAACGAGCCACTTCCGCTTTTACTGTCTAGCTGCAGCGGCTAGCCCCTCGAGGTCATAAGTCTAATAGGAATGGAAGGTAAAGAGCACCTTCTCATCCTATTTGTCTTATGCTTGTCGGGGCTGATCAAGCCACTTCCGCTTTTCTAACATCTTTCTCATTATTTTGACGTATGTCTTAAGAAAAGGTTCAGATCTATTAGATATTTGTCGGTTTTTTCAAAAACAGTCGAACTGTTTAGGGGTTGAGCTACCTTCTTTTGACAAATTCCTTTTTAATCCTTCGATATAATTACAAGTAATATGAACTAAGTGGGGGAATGAAAAAATGGAAAAAGTAGAAAGAAGGTTAATGGAACCAATTTCTGATTTTGGAATGGAAAAGACCCATCAAGCATTTAATCGGTTTTTTCACAAATTTTCAGCGAGATTACAGCTCATCCTCTTACATAAAGGACTTGTTTATGCTTTAATCGGATTTTTATTAGGACGAGCTATTATCTTATCGGAAGTCTTGCCATTTGCACTTCCGTTTTTTGGAGCCGTTTTGTTGATGAAACGGGATAAAGCATTATTAGCGGGATTATCACTAATTGCAGGTGGTATGTCACTATCAGTTGAAATATCACTTCTTATTACAATATCGATTATTGCGTTTATATTACTTAATCGACTTTCGTCTACATTTATAAAAGATCAAGTGAAGGTTTTGCCATTTGTGATCTTTACTACAGTAGCACTGACAAGAATCGGCTATTTTTATGTGATTAATTCATCATTAACTGTTTATGATTATATGATGGCAGGAATAGAATCAGGATTATCTTTTATATTAACGTTAATCTTTTTGCAAAGTATTCCATTAATATCAGCACGTAAATATAAACAGTCACTAAAGATCGAAGAGATTATCTGTATTATGATTCTTTTAGCTTCTGTAATGACCGGACTTGTTGGGGTATCTTTTCAAAGTCTTCAATTAGAACATATATTTTCAAGGTATATCGTCTTATTATTTGCCTTTATTGGTGGATCTAGTATTGGTTGTACGGTGGGTGTTGTAACAGGATTAATTTTAAGTTTAGCCAATGTTGGAAATTTATATCATATGAGCTTACTTGCCTTTTCAGGGCTTTTAGGGGGTCTTTTAAGAGAAGGACAAAAGCTTGGTACAGCAATTGGACTATTAGTTGGATCTGTTTTGATTTCTCTATATGGACAAGGTTCATCTGATTTAATGACAACCCTTATTGAATCAATGGTTGCGATCGTCTTATTTTTACTAACACCTAAAGCAGTAACTGGAAGATTAGCTAAACATATTCCAGGTACAAATGAACATGCTCAGGAGCAACAGCAATATGTAAGGAAAATTCGTGATGTGACAGCACATCGTGTTGATCAATTTTCACAGGTGTTTCATGCTTTGTCCGAAAGCTTCGCAACGTTTTATGATAAAGATGAAACAAATGATGAGCAACGTGAAACTGATTTATTTTTAAGTAGCATTACTGAAAGTACTTGTCAGCATTGTTTTAAAAAAGAAAAGTGCTGGGTAGAGAACTTTGATAAAACATATGATTTAATGCAGAACATTATGCATGAAAATAGACAAAATACGTATCAAAATAATATGAAATTAAAGAAGGAATTTGATCGTCATTGTTCAAAGTCTGCAAAAGTAGAAGAAGCCATTGAGCAAGAAATAAATTATTTTCAAGCAAATCAAAAATTAAAAAAAGAAGTAAAAGAAAGTAGAAGGCTTGTTGCAGAACAATTATTAGGTGTTTCAAACGTAATGGAGGATCTTTCAAGAGAGATAAAAAGAGAAAGAGAAAATCATTTTGTACAAGAAGAGCAGATATTAGATGCACTGCAGAATTTCGGAATCGAGATTGTTAATGTTGAGATCTATAGTCTTGAGCAGGGAAGTGTGGATATTGAGATGAGTATTCCATACTGCAATGGACATGGGGAATGTGAAAAAATAATAGCTCCAATGCTATCAGATATTTTAGATGAATCGATCATTGTAAAAACAGAGGAGTGTGCTAATTATCCTAATGGATACTGCCATGTTTCATTCGGGTCTGCAAAAAAATATCGTATCGAGACTGGTGTTGCACATGCTGCAAAAGGTGGGGGACTAGTTTCTGGTGATAGCTATTCAATGATAGAGTTAGGTCTTGGAAAATATGCAGTTGCGATTAGTGATGGAATGGGAAATGGGGTACGAGCTCATTTTGAAAGTAATGAAACGATAAAATTGCTTCAAAAAATTCTTCAATCAGGAATTGAGGAAAAAGTAGCAATTAAAACGATAAACTCGATTTTATCCTTAAGAACAACTGATGAGATATTTTCAACTTTAGACCTTGCAATTGTTGATTTACAAGATGGTAATAGCAAGTTCTTAAAAATTGGATCAACACCTAGCTTTGTCAAACGAGGAGATAAAATAATTAGGATTCAAGCTAGTAATTTACCTATGGGGATTATAGATGATTTTGATGTAGATGTTGTTGGTGAAAAGTTAAAGGCTGGTGATCTGCTTATTATGATGAGTGACGGAATATTTGAGGGTCCTAAGCATGTTGAGAATTATGATTTGTGGATGAAGCGTAAAATTAGTGAAATTAAGACAGAGGATCCTCAAGAAGTTGCTGATTTAATCATGGAAGAAGTCATTAGAACAAGATCTGGAAAAATAGAAGATGATATGACAGTAGTCGTTTCTGCAATCGAGCATAATACACCTAAATGGGCAAGTATCCCTGTGTCACCGAAGAAAATCAGCTAAAAATTAGCATGTATAATTTACCCTTCTTTTGGAGATGAATGATAATAATATTTTTAGAAAACTAATTTCTTTTCATTAGATATTAGGACAAGATCTATTGTTGATTATCGTTTATGACAAAGGGAAAGCAAAGAGATTTATAGATCTCTATAGGAGGGTAATTAAGTATGGAGAAGGGTCATTTAAAACAAATCTTATTAATTACTGATGGTTACTCAAATCAAGGGGAAGATCCAATCGCGATGGCAGCATTGGCTCAGGAACAAGGAATTACTGTAAATGTAATAGGTATTATGGAAGAAAATGTGATAGATCAGGAATCTATGAGAGAAATTGAAGGGATTGCAATGTCTGGTGGCGGTGTTCACCAAATTGTTTATGCTCATCAATTATCACAAACAGTACAGCATGTTACTAGGAAAGCAATGACACAAACTTTGCAAGGTGTTGTGAATAAAGAGCTACAACAAATTCTTGGAAAAAGTACATCTCTAGAAGAATTGCCTCCAGAAAAGCGTGGAGAAGTTATGGAGGTTGTTGATGAACTTGGTGAAACAGTTAGTATGGAGATACTAATATTGGTTGATACAAGTGCTAGTATGAAACCAAAACTTCCAACAGTTAAAGAGTCCCTTCTGGATTTATCAATTAGTCTTAATTCCAGGATGGGTAAGAACTTATTCTCAGTATCAGTATTTCCTGGGAAAAAGAATGAAGTGGAAAAGGTTCTTGATTGGACACCAAAGCTTGAATCGTTATCTTCTATATTTCCAAAATTATCGACTGGTGGTATAACACCAACTGGTCCAGCGATAAGAGAGGCTATTCAACATTTTAAGAAGAAGCGGTCTTTAAAGAACTTATTAAGAAGTGAAGAAGAATACTATGATGAACCAGGCATGTAATTTTTCTCCAGGATCTAGAATAATCGGTAAGTGGAATGGTAAAGCCTATATCATTATTAGGCTGCTTGGCCAAGGTGCTACTGGTAATGTTTATTTAGCTGACAGTGGAGGCAGAGAAGTTGCTGTCAAGCTTAGTGAAAACAGTATGGCAATTACATCTGAGGTAAATGTCTTAAAGCATTTCTCGAAGGTCCAAGGTACTTCTCTTGGGCCTTCTTTGTTAGATGTGGACGATTGGAAATCTGGATCTCAAAAAATGATCTCATTTTATGTTATGGAATATATTCAAGGAAAAACACTTCTTGATTTTATAAATGAGAGAGGTATAGAATGGACAGATGTTTTAGTATTGCAGCTTTTATCTAACTTAGAAAAGCTTCATCAACAAGGGTGGATTTTTGGTGATCTAAAGCCAGATAATTTAATCATCTCTGGTCCTCCACCTAAGATAAGATGTATAGATGTTGGTGGTACAACACAGCAAGGAAGAGCGATAAAAGAATTTACCGAGTTTTTTGATCGCGGGTATTGGGGGGTAGGCTCAAGACGAGCTGAACCGACATATGATTTGTTTTCGGTAGCTATGATCATCATTAATGCTGCATATCCCAAACGTTTTTCAAGAAAGAGTGATGGAGAAGGGAAAAATCAATTATTAGCAGTTATTCAACAGCATCCATTCTTGCTGAAGCATAGAGAGGTTTTGAGCAAGGCAATTTTGGGGAATTATAATAGTGCAAGTGAAATGAAAAATGATTTTATAGAGTTGTTATCTAAAAAAACAAAGCAGTCAGCTACAAATCAACAAACTTATAAAACAAAAGTTCCAAAGCAAACTCAAGCTAATAGAACTCAACACAAGCAGCAACATGCTAGTGCGTCTAGAAATCAAGTGAAGAAAAAGAAGAAACAAAAGAAGACAAGTGGTTTTGTAGAGACACTCATTATTTTAATAAGTGTGTTCTTAATTTATTCGTTATATGTTTATCACATTTTGTTGTAAAAGCGACCTATAGGTGATACTCAAATAGCTACTAAGCTGTAAATTTGTTTAATGTGTGAACGGCTCCCTTCTTCTTTGTTGTTCTTTATCATTTAATGGTAGGATAGAGTTATATCGTAACTATAGTCAAAAAGAGGGGAAAAAGTTGAGAGATGTTTATACCCTTATTAAAAAACAAGAATTAATAGAAGAAGATTCAACAGTTGTAGTTGGTGTATCCGGAGGGCCTGATTCATTGGCATTGTTGCATATGCTAATTTGTTTGAAAGAGAAAATGAACCTCAATATTGTAGCTGCTCATATGGATCATATGTTCAGAGGTGAAGAGTCAAAGGCGGAAATGGATTTTGTTATTGATTTTTGTAAGAAACACAATATTGCTTCAGAAGCCAAACAAGTTGATGTTAGCTCGTATGCTATGAAAAATAAGAAAAACACTCAAGTTGCTGCCAGAGAATGTCGATATCTCTTTTATAAAGAAATATTAGATAAACATCATTCTAAGACTTTGGCTCTTGGACATCATGGCGATGATCAAGTAGAAACAATCTTAATGAGATTAGTAAGAGGAAATACAGGAGAAGCTCTTGCAGGTATTAAAGTGAAGAGGCCGTTTCATAATGGACTGATTATTAGACCCTTACTTGGAACGACAAAAGAGAATATCCTTTTATATTGTAAAGAGAATAATCTAAATCCTAGATTTGATCCTAGTAATGAAAAATCAGATTATACGAGAAATCGATTTAGAAAAACTGTTTTGCCATTTTTAAAAAGTGAAAATCCACAGGTACATGAAAAATTTCAATATTTTAGTGAAACCTTTCTAGAGGATGAAACGTATTTACAGGTATTAACTCAGCAACAAATGAATAAAGTATTCAAAAGGCAAGATTTGTCGGCTGTGGAAATTGATATCAAGAGGTTTTTAAACCTACCTTCTCCTTTACAAAGAAGAGGGATTAAACTAATATTAAACTATCTATATGTAAATATTCCATCTTCCCTTTCTTCTATACATATTGAGAGCATACTGACATTGCTCTCACAAGAACATCCTTCAGGTTCACTTGATTATCCAGGCGGACTTAAAGTGATTAAATCATATACTACCTGTTTGTTTACTTTTGAGCATACTGAATTGGAGAAATATCGTATTGAATTAGAAATACCCTCCAGTGTTACACTTCCAAATGGTTTTATCATTTCGTGTAATGTGACTAGAGAGATTCCTTTACATAGAGGAAATGATACTTTTTTAATGAGGTATGAAGCGATATCAACACCTCTTATCATTCGGTCAAGAGAACAGGGAGATAAAATGAAATTGAAGGGCATGAACGGAAGGAAAAAGGTAAAAGATATATTTATTGATGAAAAGATACCATTACATAGCCGACATGCATGGCCAATAGTAGAGGATGGGAATGGAAATATCCTTTGGATTCCTGGTTTGAAAAAATCAATATTTGAAGAAGAGGGAATACATAAGGGTGAATTTGTCATATTACATGTTAGGGTTTAAATCTTCTAGGGGGCACACTTTAATGAGACAAGATATTGAAGAAATTTTAGTTACGACAGACCAAATTAATGAAAAAGTTAAAGAATTAGGAAAAGCTTTAACTGAAGAGTACCAAGATCGCTTTCCTCTGGCGATTGGTGTTTTAAAAGGTGCAATGCCGTTTATGGGTGATCTTTTAAAAAACATCGATACATATTTAGAAATGGATTTTATGGATGTTTCTAGTTATGGTACTTCTACAGTTTCTTCTGGAGAGGTAAAGATTCTTAAAGATCTGGATACTTCTGTAGAGGGTAGGGATATCTTAATTATTGAAGATATCATTGATAGTGGTTTAACATTGAGCTATCTAGTCAAATTATTCCGTTATCGTAAAGCAAAATCAATTAAAATTGTTACACTGCTAGACAAACCAACAGGTAGAAAAGCTGATATTCAAGCCGATTATGTAGGCTTTGAAGTACCAGATGCCTTTGTTGTTGGTTATGGATTAGATTACATTGAAAAATATCGTAATCTTCCTTATATTGGCGTACTTAAACCAGAGATTTATCAAAAATAATCTCTACAGCTAATTTGTTGTGTTACCATGATTTTCTATGGTACTATTTAAAATAGTCGTGTTTACTGTGGGAGGAGGTAAGGAATGAATCGGATCTTCCGTAATACCATATTTTATTTACTTATATTTTTAGTCATTATTGGGGTAGTTAGCTTCTTTACAGGTGCTAATCCTAAAACGGAGCAAATCACTTACAATAAGTTCATTTCTGACTTAGATAATGGGAATGTAACTGAAATGACGGTCCAGCCAGTTCGAGGTGTATTTGAAGTTCGAGGTAAAATGAAAGGTTATGCAGAAGATGAGACCTTTTTAACATACATACCAACTGAACAAGGACTAGATCGTGTTGATCAGGCAGCTACAGGTATTAAAAAATTAACTGTTGCTCCAGCAGAAGAAGCAAGTGGATGGGTGACTTTCTTTACGTCAATCATTCCATTCGTTATCATCTTTATTTTATTCTTCTTCTTACTTAACCAAGCTCAAGGCGGCGGTGGTGGCCGTGTGATGAATTTTGGTAAAAGTAAAGCTAAGCTTTACAGTGAGGAAAAGAAAAAGGTTAAATTTAAGGATGTAGCAGGTGCTGATGAAGAAAAGCAAGAGCTTGTAGAGGTTGTTGAATTCTTAAAAGACCCTCGTAAGTTTGCTGAATTAGGTGCTAGAATTCCTAAAGGTGTCTTACTAGTTGGACCTCCAGGTACTGGTAAAACTTTACTTGCGAGAGCTGTAGCTGGTGAAGCAGGAGTACCATTCTTCTCAATCAGTGGTTCTGATTTCGTTGAAATGTTTGTCGGTGTTGGTGCGTCACGTGTTCGTGATTTATTCGAGAATGCGAAAAAGAACGCTCCATGTATTATCTTTATTGATGAAATTGATGCAGTTGGTAGACAACGTGGTGCTGGTTTAGGTGGAGGTCACGATGAGCGTGAACAAACACTTAATCAATTACTTGTAGAAATGGATGGCTTTGGAGCAAACGAAGGTATTATCATCATCGCTGCTACAAATAGACCAGATATTCTAGATCCGGCATTATTACGTCCAGGACGTTTTGATCGCCAAATTACAGTTGATCGTCCAGACGTAATTGGACGTGAAGCAGTACTAAAAGTGCATGCACGTAATAAGCCTTTAGATGAATCAGTAGATTTAAAAGCTATTGCAGCCCGTACTCCAGGTTTTTCTGGTGCAGATTTAGAAAACTTATTAAATGAAGCAGCGCTTGTAGCTGCTAGACAAGATAAGAAGAAGATTGATAACACTGATCTTGATGAAGCAACAGATCGTGTTATTGCGGGACCTGCTAAGAAGAGTCGAGTAATTTCTAAGAAGGAACGAAATATTGTTGCTTATCACGAAGCAGGCCATGTTATTATCGGTGTCATTTTAGATGAAGCTGATATGGTTCATAAGGTTACGATTGTACCTCGTGGTCAAGCTGGTGGTTACGCAGTAATGCTTCCTAAAGAAGATCGTTACTTTATGACAAAGCCAGAGTTGCTTGATAAAATTACAGGTTTACTTGGTGGACGTGTTGCAGAGGAAATTGTCTTCGGTGAAGCAAGTACTGGAGCTCATAATGACTTCCAAAGAGCTACAGGAATAGCAAGAAAAATGGTTACTGAGTACGGTATGAGTGAAAAGCTTGGACCATTACAATTCGGTCAAGCACAAGGTGGTCAAGTGTTCCTAGGTCGTGACATCCATAATGAGCAAAACTATAGTGATGCAATTGCTCATGAAATTGATATGGAAATTCAACGCTTTATTAAAGAAAGCTACGAACGAGCACGCACGATTATTACTGAGAATCGTGAAAAACTTGAGTTAATTGCTCAAACCTTATTAGATGTTGAAACTCTTGATGCAGCTCAAATAGCGAGCCTTGTTGAAAAAGGTAAACTACCAGAAAGACCAGTTATCATTGAAAATAAAAAAGAAACTGAAGATCAACCTGAAGATGTGAAGGTTAATATTCAATCTAAAAAAGAAGATGACTCTTCAGAAAAAGAATAAATAGTAAAAGGTCGATGATTTTTATACAAATCATCGACCTTTTTTATATGTTTTTTTCACTAATCAAGGCTTTAATTCTGAAACTGTTTTATCAGTCTTCTTGAAATTTCTACCAATTAATCCCCGTTTTTTCGCAACATTCTAATTTTCCATCTCCTTCAATTATTATTACCTTATTCAGTTTATCCTTAAGGTGAAAGGTAGTTCTATAAAGTGGATTATTTATTATATACCGGTAAGCTTTTCTATAAAAAAATTTAGTTATAGTGACCAATACTAATAAGAAAAGTTCTACAAAATTGTGCATGATTTATAAAATTGTTTAATTTAAAATTAGTATATAACTTAAGATGTTAACAAATATAACATTAAAAATAAGGTTCGGAGGAAGTGTGATGGATATGAGAGCAAAAGATACTTCTACCTTATATGAGCAGATTGAACAGCTTGTTGATTGGTTAGCTGAATTTGGGAAGAGTGAAAATGGTGGTGTAACAAGATTGCTCTATTCTGACTCTTGGGATCAAGCGCAACGAGCTGTGGAAAAGTATATGAATCAAAGTGGTCTTGTTACTTATTATGATGATGTAGGGAATTTGTATGGAAGATTGGTAGGAAGTGAGGAAAATACAACGACAATTTTGACAGGTTCACATATTGATACAGTTAAAGATGGTGGGAAATTTGATGGTGCATATGGGATTATTGCAGGCCTGTTAGCTTTAAGGGGGCTGTATGAGCAATACGGGGCACCTAAGAAAAATATAGAGGTTGTTTCTCTTTGTGAAGAAGAAGGAAGTCGTTTTCCGATGACCTATTGGGGATCAGGTAATATATCAGGTGCAAAAAATCCTGAGGATATACTGAACATTAAAGATTCTCAAGGTGTTAGTTTTGAGGCATCGATGAATAAATTACAATTTGGTATAGGGAAATATTCCCTACCTAAACGGAATGATCTTGATTGTTTTATAGAGCTTCATATTGAGCAAGGAGTAGTTCTAGAAAAGGAAAAGAAAACAATTGGTGTTGTTAGTCATATTGTTGGGCAACGAAGATACAATCTTACGGTTATTGGTGAAAGTAATCATGCGGGGACAACTCCTATGGCATGGCGAAAGGATGCTATGTACGCAGCAGCTCAGCTTATTCAATCATTAATTGATCGTGGAAAAGAAATGTTCTCTGATTTAGTTGTAACAGTTGGTCAAATAAGCTTAGAGCCAAATATAGCAAATGTAATTCCAAAAAAGGCTACCTTTAGTGTAGATATCAGACATAGTAAAGAAGATGTTTTGGAGAGATTTTGTGATGTAATCTTTAAAGATTTAAAGATGATCGCAAATAAACATCAAACCCAGCTTGAGATAGATAATTGGATGAATGAAAATCCAGTATTAATGAGTGAACAACTAAATTCTTTAATTCAAACGATTTTAGAAAAAAAACAAGTGCCATACATGAAAATGATAAGTGGTGCTGGACATGATTCACAAATCTTCGGACAATATTGTCCAACTGCTTTAATATTTGTTCCTAGTCAAAATGGAATTAGTCATTCTCCTTTAGAATTTACCAACACAAAAGATTTAGAAGTAGGTATACAAGTGCTAATGGAGGCTTTATATGAGCTAGCATATTAAGGAGGATTCATAATGAAGACTTATAAAGAGATAGATGTGCCTTTACGGACAATTATGACTCCAGGTCCAGTTGAAGCTGATCCAAGAGTATTGCGTGCAATGAGTACACCAATTTTAGGACAGTTTGATCCAGCATTTACTGAGATGATGAATGAAACGATGGATATGCTACGTCATGTTTTTCAAACAACAAATAAATGGACATTTCCGATTGATGGAACATCGAGATCTGGTATTGAAGCTGTATTATGCAGTGTTATTGAGCCTGGAGATAAAGTTCTTATCCCGATATTTGGGAGATTTGGATTTTTGTTAACAGAAATTGCAGAACGTAACGGTGCAGAGGTTTATACGATCAATTGTGAATGGGGAAAAATTTTTGAACAACAAGAGATTATAGATAAAATGAAAAGAATAAAGCCAAAGGTATTGGCGATTGTGCATGGTGAAACCTCAACAGGATGTATGCAACAGTTAGATCAGGTAGGTCCTGCTTGTCGAGAGCTTGGTGTATTATGTGTAGTTGATGCTGTTGCTACCATTGGTGGAACAGATGTGAAGGTAGACAGGTGGCAATTAGATGCAGTGATTGGTGGTACGCAAAAGTGCTTGTCACTTCCTTCGGGGATGGCTCCTATTACGTACAATAACCGGATTGAAGAAGTACTTTTAAAGAGGAAAAAAGTAGAGAAGGGTATAGCGACAGAAAAGGATAATGTGAGTGTAGGCCAGCCGATTCGTAGTAATTATTTTGATTTAAGTCAGCTTCAAGATTATTGGGGACCAAGAAGACTTAATCATCATACAGAGGCTACTTCAATGCTATACGCATTAAGAGAAGGAGTTCGGATAGTGCTTCAGGAGGGTTTATCAGAGAGATTTGAAAGACATCAATTGCATGAAAAGGCTCTTGTTGAAGGAATAAAAGCGTTAGGGTTAGAGCTGTTTAATGATGTTCCATGGAAGCTGCCGATGGTCACTTGTATTTGTATCCCAGAAGGAATTGATGGTGAGTCGGTTCGAACAATGCTCTTAACTCAATTTGGCATTGAAATTGCTAGTTCATTTGGACCTCTTCACGGTAAGATTTGGCGCATTGGAACAATGGGTTATAGTTGTCGGAAAGAAAACGTTCTATTTGTTTTATCTGCACTAGAAGCAGTGTTAATTCGTCATCGAGCTAATATAAATATAGGTAAAGGTTTACAAGCAGCATTAGATGTATATGAATCAGCACATTAGTTAGTCAAATAGCAAAATAAATTGACAGAAAATTCATTAATTTTCGATGGGGTGATACAGACAATTTCATCTGAATCTTAGAGCCTAAGGCATACGTAGTCTAAGGGGGGGATATTTAATGGTTCAATTTGATCTAATAATTAAAGATGGGACGGTTGTTTTTCCGAATGGTGTGGACAAAGTGGATCTTGGGATAAAAGATGGCAAGATTGTTTTAATAGATAAAGTAATACCTATAGAGGGTATCAAGGTTTGGGATGCAAAGAATCAATATGTCTTTCCAGGGATGATTGATGTACATGTGCATTTTAGTGAGCCGGGAAGAGAACATTGGGAAGGGTTTCTTACAGGTTCACAAATGATGGCTGCAGGTGGTTGTACAACTTACTTTGATATGCCTTTGAATGGAATACCATCAACTGTTACTCAGGAAGCGCTTCATGAAAAGGTGAGACTTGGTAATGAGAAATCCTGTGTTGATTTTAGTTTGTGGGGTGGTCTTGTTCCAGGAAATGAATCAAGTTTAGAGGGACTTGCTCGTGATGGAGTTATTGGCTTTAAGGCATTTTTATCAACAACTGGAAATAAAGAGTTTGAAGCGGTAGATGATCTAACATTGCTCAATGGGATGAAAATCATTGCTAAGTTAGGAAAGGTTTTGGCTCTTCATTCGGAAAGTGCAGCTATGACAGATTGGCTAAAAGAACAAAAAGAACAAGAAGGTAAGGTAAGTGCAGATGATTACTTAGAGACACGTCCTATCATTGCAGAGGTCGAAGCTGTAGAAAGAGCGATCTATTATTCAGAGCTAACAGGTTGTGCACTTCACTTTGTTCATATTAGCTCTGCGAAAGCTATTGAGAAAATAGAGCAGGCAAAATCAAGAGGATTAGATCTGACAGTAGAAACCTGTCCGCATTATCTATTGTTTAACCATGATCACCTTAGAGAATTGGGGACGGTAGCTAAATGTGCTCCTCCTTTGCGAGAAAAGAATGAGCAGGAAAAATTGATTTCTCTATTAATCAATCAAAAATTTGATATGGTTTCATCTGATCATTCTCCTTGTCCTTATGATTTGAAAGACCCTAATGTTCATAATCTCTTTGAAGCTTGGGGTGGTATAAGTGGAGGACAGTTCACACTTTTATCAATGATAAAACTTGCACTAAATTATGATATACCCTTTGAGCTTGTGGCAAAGTGGACAGCAGAAGCTCCTGCAAAAAGATTTGGCCTTTCTGATAAAGGTCAAATAAGGGTTGGTGCAGATGCTGATTTTGCTATTGTTTCACTTGAAAAACCTTTTGTTGTGTCAAAAGGAAATTTTTATGCTAAGCATAAAGATAGTTTATATATGAATTATTCATTTCCATGTCGAATTGTTGGAACGATTAATCGGGGAAATGCTGTGTTTAAGAACGGGGAGATATTAGATGGTGCATTATCTTGTGGAGGTTGGATTAAACCAATTGAAAATGCAGCTATAAAATAATTGGGTTAGTAGCTACTGACACTGTCTTAATCAATGTGTGATATGAAGGGGGAGTAAGCATGAACAAAGCTATTGTTGGTTCGAAATCAATGGTTGTTAGTCCGCATTACTTAGCTTCTCAAGCAGGTAACAGCATACTTGAGAGGGGAGGAAATGCTTTTGATGCTGCGGTGGCTGTTAGTGCATGTCTTGCCGTAGTTTATCCTCATATGACAGGTATTGGCGGAGATTCTTTTTGGCTCACTTATAGTAAAAGTGACCAAAAAGTTCGTGCTTATAATGGAAGTGGACGTACTGGGGTAAATGTATCACCTGATAATTATAAGGGTCAGAGTGCAATTCCAACACGTGGAATTGATAGTGTCATTACTGTTCCTGGGATGGTAGATAGTTGGGAAGCGGTGTTAAGTGAATATGGTCGATTATCACTCGTAGAGGTTTTGAAGCCGGCAATTGAATATGCAACAAAGGGGTTTCCATTTTCGGTCGATCAACATGAAAACACAGTTAAAAATGTTGAAATGCTGAAGGTGGATGAGGATATAGCCCGTGTCTTTTTATCACAAGGAAAAATCCCTCTAGTAAATGAAAGGTTTATTCAAGGGGATTTAGCAAACACCTTAAAAGGGCTAGCTTCGTTTGGGAGAGAATGGTTTTATAAAGGAGAAATGGCATCAAGACTTATTTCTAGTTTAAAGGATAAGGGAGGGGTGTTGACATTAGAGGACTTTGCTGATCATAAAGGAGAATGGACTGACCCACTATCTACAACATATCGAGGATATGATATGTATCAGGTTCCACCAAACTCACAAGGCTTTGTAGGTTTAATGGCTCTAAACATTTTAGAAACCTATGATCTTACATCAATATCTGAAGGGTCTTTTGAGTATTATCATTTATTAGTAGAATCCCTGAAAAGAAGTTTTCAAGATCGCAATATACATTTAACAGATCCTACTTATTATGATATCCCTTTAGAAAAATTACTAAGTAAACAGTACGCAAAGGAAATGGCAAGTTCGATACAGTTTAACTCAGCAAAAGATATAAACACTAAGCCTGTAGGAAGTGATACAGCGCATGCAGCTGTCGTTGATGAAGAAGGCAATGCTGTTTCATTTATTCAAAGTCTATATTTCGAATTTGGATCAGGAGTTTTAGCTGGAGACACTGGGATTATCATGCAAAACAGAGGCTCGTTTTTTTCATTAAATCCGAATGATGTTAATTGTCTCGAACCGAGGAAAAGAACCTTTCACACTTTAATGCCAGCTATGGCTCTGAAGGATGATCGACCATATATTTTGTATGGAACACAAGGAGGAGAAGGTCAGCCGCAAACTCAAACAGCGATTATTACTAGAATGATTGATTATGGAATGAATCCACAAAAAGCAATTAATGCTCCAAGATTTGTGTGGGGCAGAACGTGGGGACAAGAAACACAAGAATTGAAGGTTGAAGGGAGAGTAGATTTTACTATACTTGAGCAATTAATGAAAGCAGGTCATATCGTAAATAAAGTCGGGGATTTTGATACGGTTATGGGTCATGCGAATGCAATTTTGATTGATGATAAAGGCTTTCTTCATGGTGGAGTTGATCCAAGAAGTGATGGAGCAGCGGTTGGAAGATAGTGATCTTTTTATTGATTTTCGTGAGCATATGTGAGAAATAATCTGAGCTGTTTTAAATAAGATTAACCTGTAAGTATATCCATATGTTATGTGGTTGGGACGAATAATCTATGATAGATAGAATATGATGAAATGAACAATCAAAGGTCCTATGTTAGGAGGCGTTAAATTGTCATTTTTGAGCTATAAAAAGGATTATTTGAAGGGAGATATCTCCTCTGGCCTAGTCGTTGCAACATTAGTCATTCCACAAGGTATTGCATATGCATTAATTGCAGGATTACCTCCTGTAATTGGTTTATATACAGCGACTATTCCGGTTCTTATCTATCTTTTATTCGGTTCCTCTCCTCATGTTTCAATAGGGCCTGTTGCTATCATCTCTATTCTTATATACAGCGGAGTCACACCGATAGCAGCAATCGGAACAACTGAATATATGGAGTATGTTTTGGTGTTGACAGTTCTAGTTGGCGTCATACAATTTCTTTTATCATCGATGAAATTCGGAGTGATTGTTGAATATGTTCCTCATGGAGTGATTAGTGGCTTTACTTCAGGTTGTGCCGTTATTATATCAATGAATCAAATAAGTGAAATGGTTAAAATACCTTTGTATGATCGTAGTAACATGATTTCTTCATTATGGATGATCCTTACCCATATGGATGAGATTCATGTCATCTCTTCCATTATGGCTATCTTATCAATAATTGTGCTTATCTTATTAAAGAAAATGATTCCGAATTATCCTCAACCTATTATTCTTATTATCATAAGTGTATTTTGTGTGTATCTACTAAATCTTGATATGTATGGTGTTGCTTTAATTGGTAAAATTCCTATGGGTATGCCCCCTCTTGTTTTTCCTGTGTTCACTATGGAAAAGATAACTTCAATGATACCAATTGCCATTGTAATAGCTTTTATAGGCTTTATTGAAACCTTTGCAATCGGGAAGGTAATTGCAAAGAAAGAAGGTTATTCTCTTAGATCTAATACAGAACTGAAATCGTTAGGTCTTGCGAATATCGTTGGAGGTTTTTTCTCTGCTATGCCTGTTGCGGGAGGGTTTTCAAGATCAGCGGTTAACTATAGCTCTGGTGCTATAACTAAATTCTCATCTGTTTTAAGTGTAGGCATCGTTTTAGTTTCACTAATTTATCTTACATCTCTGTTTTCGTTTATTCCGAAGGTTGTCCTCTCAACTATCATCTTATTATCGGTAATCAAATTAATTGATGTGAAAGAGACTGCAGAAATACTGAGAAACAATGTGTTAGATGGATTTATTCTCCTTTCGACTTTTACAGTCACAATTATAGCAGGGCCAAAGTTTGGACTAGTCATTGGGATCTTATTATCTATTTTAATTGGTATGCGAAAAGTTAATATTTCCTATATTGAAAATTGAACTAGATTTTTTTCTTCGTTAAGACTTTTATCCAATCCTTCTTATTACTATACTTGTGTTATATAAGTTAAAAGGATGGGTTGTTATTGAAGATAGATCATATTGATCGTAAAATACTAGAGCTTCTTACAATTAATGGTAGAATGTCTTATTCAGATATTGGAAAAGAGCTTGATATGTCACGGGTATCAGTTCGAGAACGTGTAAACCAGTTGATTAATAATGACGTAATTGAAAAATTTAGTGTGGTTATTAATTCTGAAAAAGTGGGTAAAAATGTTTCGGCTTTTTTTGAGGTGGATTGTGAGCCGGCTTATTTAGTTGAGGTTGCTGAAACTTTAGCGGAAAATCCTTTTGTGTCTAGCTGTTACCAAATGACGGGACCAAGTACATTACATATGCATGTGTTGGTTGATGACTTCATTGCATTAGAAAAATTTATTAACGATGAACTATATGCCCTTGAGGGAATTAACAGAGTAGAAAGTCATATATTGTTAAGGCGTTTTAAGAGCCGTAGTGGTATGAAGTTATGATTATCAAAATAACTTAAGAAAAAACATTGAAAAACATGAATAATGACTGAGAGAAAGAATGGCTTTCCTTTAGTCATTATTTTTTATTGACTATTTTAGCTAATAAGAAGTGAGCTCTACCAGTTTGCTAATCGTATTATATCATTTTATCTGATTTGTATAGAAAGTTAGCGTTATTTCCTATATAATCACAAATGGATTTCGTTTGTTAATCTAATTAAACTATTAAACTAACAAACGAAGGTAGAAAAAACATAAATGCTAATATCATACATAAATATTGTATAGGAAGGAGTTATGAATAAAGATGACTCTAGACTTTAAATGATTACTTACATCAGACTGTTAAAATACAGTAAATAGAAAAAGAATAAGAATAAATCGAGCCGAAAAATTCTAATGTCAATCATTCATAAAAATTTAATATGAAGGGTGAAATAGATGAAGCACTTACAAATCTTTCTAGCGTTTTTTCGTGTTGGAATGCTTGGTTATGGTGGTGGACCGTCATCAATCCCACTAGTTCACAAAGAAGTGGTTGATAAATATAAATGGATGAATGACGATGAGTTTGCAGATGTGTTAGCTCTTGGTAACACACTCCCAGGACCTATTGCAACTAAGATGGCAGGGTATATTGGGTACCGTGTTGCCGGTGTTTTAGGGTTGATAAATGCAACATTATCAACCATTATACCGACCATTATATTAATGATCGTTTTATTAACAACAATCACTTCCATTAAAGATTATCCTTGGGTACAGGGGATGACAGCTGCAGTTGTCCCTGTCGTTGGGGTAATGTTAGCGACGTTAACTTGGGACTTTTTCAAAAAATCACAGCAATCTCTAGGTTGGATTAAATCTTTAGCATTCATATGTTTTAGCTTTTTATTAATGGAGATTCTAGGATTACATCCAGCTATTTTAATTGGGATCCTGCTGCTAGCTGCAGTCTTAAAAAAGGATAAAGGACCAGACAAAGATCGTGATTTTGAAAGGGGGAATGCTTCGTGATTTATTGGGAGATATTCCTTGCCTTTTTTATTCCGGGGATTTTAGGATACGGAGGCGGTCCTGCATCCATTCCACTCGTAGAGAATGAGGTAGTTGATCGGTATGGATGGATGAATGTAAGTGAATTTAGCGAGGTTCTTGCATTGGGTAATGCTTTACCAGGACCTATCGCTACGAAGATGGCAGGATATATTGGCTATCAACAGGGGGGAGTGCTAGGAAGTTTAGTAGGTATTTTTGCAACTGTTGCTCCGTCGCTTATCTTGATGATCGTGCTTTTAGGATTTCTATATAAATATAAAGATTCACCGAAAGTAAAAAGGATGACGACCTTCATTCGACCAACCATTGCAGTATTATTGGGAGTGATGGCATTTAGTTTTTTCTTTACCTCGTATGAAGATACTGGTCTTTGGCAATCACTTATTCTGGTTGCTACTAGTTTTTTCCTTCTGGAGAAATTTAAGGTTCATCCAGCTCTCGTAATTGTTGGGGCTATGGGGTATGGGGCATTTTTTCTAGGTTAACTCTAAAGTGTTTCAACTATTGCTCTTATGAAGAAGCGGCTGGGACATTAAGTATTTAAGCTAATGATAAACCCGAATTATTGGTGATATTTCAACTAATCAGAAGCCTAATAATTCGGGTTTTAATTTGCATACTATTTTTTAGAATCAGTGGAATGGAGCTGAAGACAGTAGGGAATCTACGAATTCAAATCAGCTCTAGTTTTCCTTTAAGTATGATCACTATGAAGTGTAATGTTATATTTTATTTAAAATGAAATCATTGGTTTTTCTAGATAGGGGTATAAAGGAACTTTATGATAAAATGAAGTTGTATGGAAATACATACATAATAGAACAATAATAAAGTGGTGATTTCTGTGATTCTTGTATTGGACGTTGGTAATACAAATACCGTTTTAGGGGTATATGAAAATGATGATTTAAAACATCATTGGCGAATAGAAACAAGTAGAAATAAAACAGAGGATGAGTTTGGTATTATAATAAAAAATCTATTTGAACATGTTGGGCTTTCTTTTGATCAAATTGATGGAATTATTATATCGTCTGTTGTTCCTCCGATTATGTTTGCTCTAGAAAGAATGTGTGTGAAGTATTTTGCTATAAAACCTCTTGTGGTAGGTCCAGGAATTAAGACAGGGCTGAATATAAAATACGAAAATCCACGCGAAGTTGGTGCTGACCGTATTGTTAATGCAGTAGCGGGTATTCAAGATTATGGTAGTCCGCTCATAATTGTCGACTTCGGAACAGCAACTACATACTGTTATATTAATGAAGACAAGCAATATATGGGTGGTGCAATTGCTCCTGGGATAAATATCTCAACAGAGGCACTTTACTCAAGAGCAGCTAAATTGCCACGAATTGAAATTTCTCGACCAGATCATATAATCGGGAAAAATACAGTTAGCGCGATGCAGGCTGGGATATTATATGGTTATGTAGGTCAGGTAGAGGGAATTGTTAAGAGAATGAAAGACCACTCAAGTCATGCTCCAAAGGTTATAGCAACAGGTGGTTTAGCAAATCTAATTGCGAAAGAATCGGATAGTATCGATATTGTTGACCCATTTTTAACATTAAGAGGACTACAACTTATATACGAAAGAAACACTAATTGATGAAGAAACTATCGATGGGCTTGGAAGGAGATTTTACAACATGGATTATTTAATAAAAGCTCTTGCATATAATGATCAAGTAAGAGCCTATGCATCTAGAACAACAGATACAGTAGCGGAGGCTCAAAGAAGACATCAAACCTGGCCAACAGCTTCTGCTGCTTTAGGACGTTCAATGACAGCTGGTGTCATGCTAGGTTCTATGCTAAAAGGTGATGCAAAGTTAACGATAAAAATTGAAGGTGGAGGTCCTTTAGGTCCTATCCTTGTAGACAGTAATTCAAAGGGTGAGGTAAGAGGATATGTGACAAACCCTCAAACACATTTTGATTTAAATGATAAAGGAAAACTAGATGTAGCTAGAGCAGTAGGGACCGAAGGGAATTTAACAGTTGTTAAAGATTTAGGCTTGAAAGACCACTTCTCTGGACAAGTACCGATTGTATCTGGTGAATTAGGAGAAGATTTTACATATTATTTAGTAACATCAGAACAAATTCCTTCTTCAGTTGGAGTAGGAGTATTAGTGAATCCTGATAATACAATATTAGCTTCAGGTGGATTTATTATTCAGTTATTACCTGGTGCTGAAGAAGACACAATAACAAAAATTGAACAAAGATTAAGTACAATTGAACCGATTTCAAGATTAATTCAACGAGGTTTAACTCCTGAAGAAATACTAGAAGAAGTTCTTGGTGAGGGAAATGTTAGGATTTTAGACAAGCAACCTGTCCAGTTTAAATGTCATTGTTCAAAAGAACGAATTGAAAATGCAATTGTTAGTTTAGGGACAGAGGAAATACAGGCAATGATTGATGAGGATGGTCAAGCAGAAGCACAGTGCCACTTTTGCAATGAGTTATACCATCTTAATAAACAAGATCTAGAAGAATTAAAGAGAGCAGCAGAGTAGTACTTTTGCTAATTGTGGGAGTTGGAAGAGTTGGGTAGTAAAACACTGTGGGTGATCATTTTTAGCTTAGTTATCACAAACTGCGTGACAATAGGCTATTTTACTTCAAAAAATCAAGGGCAAGGAGCCATCCCTGTATCATCAAATGAAGATGAACAGAATGAGGTAATTGCAACGATTGGAGAAGAAACAATATCTAGAGATCAATGGATGAACAAACTAGAAGAGCAATTTGGACAAGAAACATTAAAAGAATTAGTGAATCTACATGTAGTAGAGGAACTGGCTGAAAAATATGAAATAACAGTTTCTGATGAACTCATTCAACGTGAATTGGCTGTTTATAAATCAATGTATAACTCTTTAGATGAGGAACAGTTTGGAAACGAGCAAAACTGGGAGCAACAAATTCGTTATAGTATCTTATTAGAAGAATTATTAACGCGTGATGTATCTGTATCAGAGGAAGAGATAAGGAAGTTCTATGATAGCAATAAAGAGTTATATGATATAGATGAAACATATCATTTATCTCACATTATCGTAAAGTCAGAAAAAGAAGCTAAAATGGTGATTGAAGAATTAAATGGAGGTTCAAGTTTTGAAGCTCTTGCTTTAGAAGTCTCAACTGATGAGTTTACAGCAAATCAGGGAGGAGATATCGGATTTATCTCTACTAATAATGAATATGTACCTGGCTCTTATTTAGAAGAAGCTTCAAGCCTTGATAAAGGGGAATGGAGTGGCCCGATAAAAGTAGATACAGGTTATGCGGTTATCATGCTTCATGAAAAAATTAAAGGTAAAGCTTACACCTATGAAGATGTGAAGAGTCAAATTCGTAGACAAATTGCATTAGAGCAGATGGAAGGTAATGTTTCAGTCGATCCTTTATGGGATGAAATAGGAGTAACTTGGTTTTATGAAAATAAGTAATAAAACGTAAGGTAAAGTAAGTAAAATGTTTTGACAATTATGAAAAGAATTGCTATATTACTTATAAATCCAATGAAATTACTCGGGATAGGGGAGGAACTTAGATGTCACGCGTAGCAAATTCTATACATGAACTTATAGGAGAAACACCAATTGTAAAGCTAAACAGACTTGTAGATGATAATAGTGCAGATGTTTATTTAAAGCTTGAGTTTATGAACCCAGGAAGCAGTGTTAAAGATCGTATCGGTCTTGCAATGATTGAAGCTGCTGAACAAAAGGGTGATTTAAAACCAGGTGACACAATTATTGAACCAACTAGTGGAAATACTGGTATTGGTTTAGCTATGGTTGCTGCAGCAAAAGGCATTAAAGCAATCTTAGTTATGCCTGATACAATGAGTATGGAACGTAGAAATCTTCTTCGTGCATATGGTGCAGAATTAGTCCTTACACCAGGTGCTGAAGGAATGGGTGGAGCAATTCGTAAAGCTGAAGAGCTTTCAAAAGAACATGGTTACTTTATGCCTCAACAATTTAAAAATGAAGCAAATCCAGAAGTTCACCGTTTAACAACTGGTAAAGAAATTGTTTCACAAATGGGTGATCAATTAGATGCCTTTGTATCTGGTATTGGTACAGGTGGTACAATCACTGGGGCTGGATCAGTTTTAAAAGAGAATTATTCAGATATTAAGATATATGCAGTAGAGCCAACAGATTCACCAGTTCTTTCAGGTGGAAAACCAGGTCCTCATAAAATCCAAGGTATTGGTGCAGGGTTTGTTCCAGATATCCTTAATACTAATGTATATGATGAAGTTATTACTGTTAAAAATGAAGAAGCATTTGAAACAGCAAGAAGAGCTGCTAAAGAAGAGGGTATTCTTGGTGGTATTTCATCTGGTGCAGCGATTTTTGCAGCATTAAAGGTTGCTAAAGAGCTTGGAAAAGGTAAAAAAGTCTTAGCTGTTATTCCAAGTAATGGTGAGCGTTACTTAAGTACTCCGTTATATCAATTTGATTGATTTTCATACATTAAGAGAGAGGCTTGACTTTGTCAGCCTCTTTTTTTATTCAAAAAGTTTAAAAGTTTGTATTTTCTACATGTAAAAAGTAAATTAATATGTTATCTTCATTACATTTATGTAAAATGGTAGTAAGAGTTTTAAAGGAGAGATAACAGATGCACCAAAGAAGAACTTCGTTAAGCATACAGTTTGACTATGAAGGTAACTTTTTTGATCAATATAAATATTTATCTAAGAATGAAAATGAACATGCCTTTTTAGAAAGTGCTCGTGGTGGAAGGTATAGTATAGCGGGAATTAATCCATTTGCATCTGTTAAGGGTAAGGGTGAAACACTTACTATTATCGATAAAGGTGAAAGGGAGATTATGAGTGGAAAACCACTTGATCTTTTTAGAGAATGGTTTAGTCAATATTATACAAAGTCAGATCCGGATCTGCCGGACTTTCAAGGTGGAGCAATAGGTTTTATTAGCTATGATTGTGTAAGGCATTTTGAGAAGTTACCTGTAGTTGCTAACGATGATTTGGAAACACCGGATCTTTATTTCCTGCTATTTGATGATGTTGCCGTATATGATCATCAAACGTCAAAACTATGGTTAATTACACATTATTATAATGATCAGAATCTTACAAAGGCACAAGAGAGATTACAGGAACTGAAGAAAGACTGGACAAGTAAGATAGAAGGTGAAGAAGCATTTCTTAAGCCTGATATTTCAACACATACACCTGTTACTTTTTCGAAAGAAGCCTTTAAAAAGGCTGTTGATGCAATTAAAGAATATATCTCTCAGGGTGATGTATTCCAAGTGAATCTTTCTGTTAGACAGCATTTCCAATTAGAGAATACTCCCTTAAAAATATATGAAACATTACGGAAGATAAATCCATCACCATATATGGCTTATCTGCATTTTCCTGAGTTTCAAATTGTTAGTGGTTCACCAGAACTTTTAGTGAAAAAACAAGGGGATTCAGTCAGCACGCGTCCTATTGCTGGAACACGATCTAGGGGTAGAGATGAAGAGGAAGACAATAAGCTAGCAAACGAATTAATACAGAACGAGAAAGAAAGAGCAGAGCACGTTATGCTTGTTGATCTAGAACGTAATGATCTTGGTAGAGTTTGTGAATATGGGTCTGTTCATGTTAATGAATTTATGGTGATTGAAAAGTACTCCCATGTGATGCATATCGTTTCAAATGTTCGAGGGAAATTAAAAAATGAAGCAAATTATGCAGATGTTATCAAAGCGACCTTTCCAGGTGGTACAATAACAGGAGCACCAAAGGTAAGGACGATGGAAATCATCGAAGAATTAGAACCAACAAGACGAGGGATCTATACAGGGTCAATAGGCTGGATTGGTTTTGATGAAAATATGGAGCTAAATATTGTTATTCGTACATTACTTGCTAAAGATGGTTTTGGGTATGTTCAATCTGGTGCTGGAATTGTTATCGATTCTAATCCGGATTATGAATATAAAGAGTCCTTAAAGAAAGCAAGGGCTTTAGTTAAAGCAATTGAGTTGAGTAAAGAAGAGAAAATTTTAGGCTGAGGTGAGTTTAGTGATTTTAATGATTGATAATTATGATTCATTTACGTTTAATTTAGTACAATATTTAGGTGAACTTGGTGAAGAGTTAATGGTAAAGCGCAATGATGAAATAACCATTTCAGAAATTGAACAGTTAAACCCACAATTTTTAATGATATCACCTGGACCTTGTAGTCCAAATGAAGCAGGCATAAGCATGGAAGCTATAGAATACTTTGCAGGCAAGATTCCGATTTTTGGTGTGTGTCTTGGTCACCAATCAATTGCACAGGTGTTTGGTGGAGATGTTATACGTGCTGAACGGTTGATGCATGGAAAAACATCGGAAATTAATCATAATGGTGATACGATTTTTAAAAACATGGAAAACCCATTTACAGCGACGAGATATCATTCTCTTATTGTTAAAAATGAAACTCTTCCCGACTGTTTAGAAGTTACCGCATGGACAGATGAAAATGAGATTATGGCCGTACGTCATAAAACATTACCTATCGAAGGAGTTCAATTTCATCCAGAATCCATTATGACATCTTTTGGAAAAGACCTATTAAAGAATTTTATAGATCAATATAAATTAGTAGAAAAGAGCTAATTACGTGTATATATATATAAATTCACATTATGTAAAGGATACAGAAGCCACGATTTCTCCATTTGATCATGGCTTTCTTTATGGTTTAGGTGTATTTGAAACATTTAGAGTTTATAAAGGGTTTCCTTTCCTATTAGAAGATCATTTAAAAAGACTTCAATTAGCAGTGGATGAACTAGGTATTCATTATCAAATAAATTTCGATGAAATAATGGAAATCCTTCAAAAGCTATTGAAGCTAAATCAATGTCATGATGAAGATGTAACAGTACGTTTGAATATTTCAGCAGGAAATGGTGAGGTAGGAAAGCTTCTTCAAACTTATGATAAGCCAAATCTTCTCTGCTTTTTAAGGAAAGCCCCACCTTTAAATAACGATGAAAAAGACGTTGTCCTCCTTGAAATTCCAAGAAACACTCCAGAAGGACCCTTTCGACTAAAGTCACACCATTATTTAAACAACATTTTAGGGAAACGAGAAATTAAGGAGACACCTGAAAATGAGGGGATATTTTTAACTGCTAATGGTTTTGTGGCAGAAGGTATTGTATCAAACGTTTTTTGGGTTAAAAACAACTCTGTTTATACCCCGGCAGTTGAAACGGGGATCCTTAACGGAATAACTAGACAGTTTATTATAAAGTGCTTAGAGAATCTTGATATAGATGTAAGCGAAGGTTTTTATACAAAGAAACAAATGCTCGAAGCTGAGGAGGTCATCCTAACAAATTCCTCTCAAGAGATAATAGCGGTGAAAAAAGTAAATGATCATATTTTTGACGGTAATGAAGGAACAATTGTAAAAAAGTTAAGGGACTTGTATGATCATTATAGGAAAACACTATTAAGTAAAGATGAGTTATAAAGGGCTGAAGAAGAGGATGAGAGTTAGTACTAACAAACAGTGTTATATTAATTGTGGTAAATATTCCCTAAATATTGAAGAGAAGACATTGGTAATGGGTATTTTAAATATAACACCAGACTCCTTCTCTGACGGTGGAAATTATACAGATCTTGAATTAGCCACTTATCATGCAAAAGAAATGGTTAAAAACGGTGCAGATATAATTGATATTGGCGGGGAATCAACTAGACCTGGATCTAAGGCGGTTTCTATAGATGATGAATTGGCAAGAGTAATCCCTGTAATAGATAAGCTATCAAAGGAATTGGATGTACCAATTTCGATTGATACTTATAAAGCGGAAGTTGCAAAGCAAGCCATTGAGGCAGGTGCTTCAATTATCAATGATGTTTGGGGAGCAAAGGCAGATCCTGAAATGGCAAATATAGCAGCATTATATAACGTGCCAATAATTCTTATGCATAATCGCCATGATCGAAACTATGATCAGCTTATCCCGGATATGATTGTAGATTTGCTTGAATCAGTTAATATCGCTAAAAAGGCTGGAGTGACAGATGATAAAATCATACTTGATCCAGGGATTGGGTTTGCCAAAACAATAAATGATAACCTGGATGTTATGCGGAATTTGGATGCATTTACTCGCCTGGGATACCCGGTGCTTTTAGGTACCTCTAGAAAATCCTTTATCGGAAACATTTTGGATTTGCCACCAAATGAACGAGTGGAAGGTACTGGTGCTACTATTTGTTTAGGTATAGAAAAAGGATGTCATATTATCAGAATTCATGATGTGTTAGAGATGTCAAGAATGGCTAGAATGATGGATGCTATGCTAGGGAAAGGGGATGGAGGTCATCGATAAAATTTATGTTGATGGAATGGAATTCTATGGCTACCATGGAGTTTTTAAGGAAGAAACTAAATTAGGGCAACGTTTTAGAGTAGATCTTACAGTTGAGTTGGATTTACAAAAAGCCGGAGAACAAGATGATCTAGATCAAACGATTAATTATGCCTCACTTTATAAATGTTGTAAAAGTATTGTTGAAGGTGAACCATATAAGCTAGTTGAAGCTGTTGCTGAAAATATAGCTCAAAAAATTTTAATAGAATTTACAGCTGTGCATTATTGTACGGTAAAGGTAATAAAACCAGATCCCCCAATACCTGGACATTATAAAGAAGTAGCTGTAGAGATTAAAAGGGGAAGAACATGAAACATGATGTTTATCTAGCACTTGGTTCAAATATAGGAGATCGAGAAAGCTATTTAATAAATGCCATTTCGAAAGTGAATAAACATGATTTTATTCAAGTGGATGATATTTCCTCAATTTATGAAACAGATCCAATTGGCTTTACAGATCAAGCGCAATTTCTAAATATGGTTATTAAGGTGAAGACTGATTTATCAGCGGTTGCGCTTCTGGTTGAATTACAAAAGATAGAAAAAGAATTAGACCGAAAACGCGAAGTGAAATGGGGACCAAGAACGTTAGACCTTGACATTTTACTATTTAATAATGAAAATATTGAAGCAGAAGAACTTATTGTTCCTCACCCAAGAATGCATGAAAGAGCATTTGTGTTAATTCCTTTATATGAATTAGACAAAACTGTTAGCATTCCTACTTTAGATCAACCAATTAAAACAATCATAGATCAATTACATGATAAAGAAGGAGTCCGAATATGGAAGCAGAAAAATGGGGTAGACGTATTCGCGCTTTTAGAAAATTAAAAGGCTTTACCCAAGAAAGCTTTGCGAAAGATCTTGGGGTATCTGTTTCTGTATTAGGAGAAATAGAAAGAGGCAACCGTGAACCCAATGAACAATTTATTCAAGATGTAGCTAAAGCTCTTAATGTATCTGTTGAAGAGCTTACCCCGAATTAACTGAAAAGATTGGAGGTTAACATTTTTGTTTAGTATTGGTGATATACAATTGAAAAATAGAGTCGTATTAGCACCTATGGCAGGCGTGTGTAATGCAGCCTTTCGACTAACGGTTAAAGAGTTTGGTGCAGGCCTTGTTTGTGCAGAGATGGTTAGTGATAAGGCGATTTTATTAAATAATGCTAGAACCATGGGTATGCTTTATATTGATGAAAGAGAAAAGCCTTTGAGTCTACAAATCTTTGGTGGTGAAAAGGATACATTAGTTGAAGCTGCTAGATTTGTTGATAAAAACACAACAGCTGATATTATTGATATAAACATGGGGTGCCCTGTGCCGAAGATTACTAAATGTGATGCAGGAGCAAAATGGCTATTAGATCCAAATAAGATTTACGATATGGTATCTGCTGTAGTAGAAGCTGTAGACAAGCCAGTAACTGTTAAAATGCGTATGGGCTGGGATGATAATCATATTTATGCAGTGGAAAATGCTCGGGCAATCGAACGTGCAGGTGGTAAGGCTATAGCACTTCATGGTCGTACTCGTGTACAAATGTATGAAGGAACAGCGAATTGGGATATCATTAAAGAAGTTAAGGAAGCTGTTAACATACCTGTTATTGGCAACGGAGATGTCACTACACCTCAAGATGCAAAGCGTATGCTTGAAGAAACAGGTGTTGATGGTGTTATGATAGGTCGTGCAGCTTTAGGAAATCCTTGGATGATATATCGCACTGTAAAATATTTAGAAACTGGTGAATTAATGGATGAACCAGGAGTTCGTGAAAAGATGGAAGTTTGTAAATTACATCTAGACCGCTTAATCGAGCTCAAAAATGAAAACATCGCGGTAAGAGAAATGAGAAAGCATGCTGCATGGTACTTAAAAGGTATCAGAGGTAATGCTACAGTAAGAAATGGTATTAACTTAACGAATACAAGAGATGAATTCGTAACTCTAGTAGATGAATTTGTTTTAGAGATAGAAGCTAAACAAGAGAGTGCTAGTCAAGTTGGCTAATAACAAGTGACTTGCTGTTTTATGCAGATAAACTGTCAGGGGTGCTGGCAGTTTTCTGCTAATAAATTGCAAAAAAATAGGAGTGTTTAATATGAGTCAAGAAGAGATGAATCAAGAAGAATTAAGTGATCAGATAAAAGTAAGAAGAGAGAAATTACATAGTTTACGTGATAAAGGTCTAGATCCATTTGGTAAACGCTTTGATAGATCACATCAAACAGCGGATATTCTTTCTACTTATAACGAAATCGAAAAAGAAGAGCTAGATGAAAAAGAGGAATCTGTTACAATAGCAGGTCGTATTATGACAAAACGCGGCAAAGGAAAAGCTGGCTTTGCTCATATTCAAGATTTATCTGGTCAAATCCAAATCTATGTTCGTAAAGATGCTATCGGAGAAGAAGCGTATGAAATCTTCAATACAGCAGATTTAGGAGATATCGTAGGTGTGACTGGTAATGTATTTAAAACAAAAGTTGGAGAACTTTCGGTTAAAGTAAAATCTTTCGAACTATTAACAAAGTCTCTACGTCCATTGCCAGACAAGTTCCATGGTTTAAAAGATATTGAACAAAGATATCGTCAAAGATATGTGGATTTAATTATGAGTCAGGAGAGTAAAAACACTTTTATAACTCGTAGTAAAATCATACAATCAATGCGACGTTATTTAGATGACCAAGGTTATTTAGAGGTTGAAACGCCAACTATGCACTCTATTCCTGGAGGGGCTTCCGCACGTCCTTTTATTACACATCATAATGCATTGGACATGTCTCTTTATATGCGTATAGCGATAGAACTGCATCTAAAACGCCTTATAGTAGGTGGGTTAGAGAAGGTCTATGAAATTGGTCGTGTATTTAGAAATGAAGGTATATCAACTCGTCATAATCCAGAATTTACAATGATTGAGTTATACGAAGCATATGCTGACTATCAAGATATTATGGCACTTACTGAAAATGTAATTGCACATATTGCGAAAGAAGTGTTAGGCACAACTACGGTACAATATGGAGAATATGAAGTGAATCTTGAACCGAAATGGACAAGACTTCATATGGTAGATGCAATTAAGGAATACACTGGTGCAGATTTCTGGAGAGAGATGAGTGTAGAGGAAGCTCGTGAACTAGCAAAAGAACATAATGTTGAGATCAATGAACATATGCAATATGGACACATTGTCAATGAATTCTTCGAACAAAAAGTAGAAGAGAAATTAATTCAGCCAACATTCATATATGGTCATCCGGTTGAAATTTCTCCATTAGCTAAGAAAAATGATGAAGACTCACGTTTTACTGATCGCTTTGAGTTATTCATTGTTGCAAGAGAACATGCTAATGCATTTACTGAATTAAATGATCCTATTGATCAAAAAGAAAGATTTGAGTCACAGCTTAAAGAAAGAGAACAAGGTAATGATGAAGCCCATATGATGGATGAAGACTTTATTGAAGCATTGGAATACGGTATGCCTCCAACGGGTGGGTTAGGAATTGGTATTGACCGATTAGTTATGTTATTAACAAATTCACCATCTATACGTGATGTGTTACTCTTCCCGCAAATGAGACACAAATAATAAGGAAACCTTTGCTATGATGGCAAAGGTTTTTTTATTGATAAATTTAGAATGGTATCTGTAATGCTTAAATGAAAAAAACACTTGCCTAAGGTTGATCGTGGTGTTATATTAGAATACGTTGCTGCGAAACACGCAACACAGGTTGAAATAAAATATAAAAACATCTTGACTCTATGTTATGATGTTTGATATTATAATAAAGTTGTTTCAAGTAAATGATCTTTGAAAACTAAACAAAACCAAGCGTGCCAACGTTAATTTCGATTAACAAAAACGTACTATATAGTACAAAATGAAATACATGAGCA
>NZ_JAFBDU010000013.1 GCF_016908395.1 Metabacillus crassostreae | reverse complement strand
TCCCTGAAAGATGATCAGGTTGATAGGTCTGAGGTGGAAGCGCGGTGACGTGTGGAGCTGACAGATACTAATCGATCGAGGACTTAACCTAAATATTTAAGCGAACGTCAGTGAATTGAATTGTACAATCGTTATCTAGTTTTGAAGGAATATCCTTCAAACTTAGTTTTTTATTTGGTGATGATGGCGAAGAGGTCACACCCGTTCCCATGCCGAACACGGAAGTTAAGCTCTTCAGCGCCGATGGTAGTTGGGGGTTTCCCCCTGTGAGAGTAGGACGTCGCCAAGTAAAGAGTGGAAAGATCAGTAGAAATACTGGTCTTTTTTTGTATAGAAAAAGGTAAAAAACATTATTTTATTTATATCGAAAATGTTGTTTAAAAGGTAGAGACTAAAAAGCATTACTAGCCTGAGGCTTGGGAGAAGCAAGAAGGTCAAGGAAGCGCAGAGAATGAAGACCGGAATGTGCGTATTTGGCACATGAGGATCTGAATGAACAAGCTGACGCGGAGATTCGCCGCTTATCGCAAGCCGAAATCCGAATACGGAAGTTGAGCTCCAGCGCCGATGGTAGTTGGGGGTTTCCCCCTGTGAGAGTAGGACGTCGCCAAGTAAAGAATGAAAAAGATCAGTAGAGATACTGGTCTTTTTTTGTGTAGAAAAAGATAAGAAAATAGATTGATCATCCCTAAATTAATTTATATATCAAAGATATTGTGTAAGAGGTAGAAACTGAAAAGCACTACTAGCCTGAGGCTTGGGAGAAGCAAGAAGGTCAAGGAAGCGCAGCGAATGAAGACCGGAATGTGCGTATTTGGCACATGAGGATCTGAATGAACAAGCTGACGCAGAGATTCGCAGCTTATCGCAAGCCAAAATCTGAACACGGAAGTTAAGCTCTAGCGCCGATGGTAGTTGGGGGGTTTCCCCCTGTGAGAGTAGGACGTCGCCAAGTAAAGAGTGAAAAGAGATCAGTAGAGATACTGGTCTTTTTTTGTGTAGAAAAAGATAAGAAAATAGATTGATCATCCCTAAATTAATTTATATATCAAAGATATTGTGTAAGAGGTAGAAACTGAAAAGCACTACTAGCCTGAGGCTTGGGAGAAGCAAGAAGGTCAAGGAAGCGCAGCGAATGAAGACCGGAATGTGCGTATTTGGCACACGAGGATCTGAATGAACAAGCTGACGCGGAGATTCGCCGCTTATCGCAAGCCAAAATCCGAACGCGGAAGTTAAGCTCTTGCACCGATGGTAGTTGGGGGGTTCCCCCTGTGAGAGTAGGACGTCGCCAAGTAAAGAGTGGAAAAGATCAGTAGAGATACTGGTCTTTTTTTGTGCGTGAAAAAAGGTCAAAAGAGATCATACTAATGTTTAAGCTAGATCGTAAATATGTATGTAAATGTCAAGTTAACGATGTACAATTTTGATCGTTTATTAACGTGCAAAAATTAGTTAATATCTACTTTTTCTAAGTGATCTTTAATTCTGAAAGAAGACCCAACAATATTTACGACTGTAGCATGGTGTAGTACACGATCTAATATTTCATTTGGTATTTTAGTATCCTAGAAAACTGCATCCCATTCTTTAAAGCTAATACTTGACTCTCCTTGTTCATGTCCTTCATCAGCTCTAATGACGCCCATTTACTCATGTTTTCACCTAGCTTGTTAAAGGTAGAGACTAAAGAACATTGATAGCCTGAGGCTTAGAGGAAGCAAGAATATAAGTAATGATTGAAAAGATCAGTAGAGATACAGGTTTTCTCTAGTGTAGAAAAATAGATTGATATAATTTTACTTTAAACAATGAGTTCAATGTAAATATGTTTGAAAGATTAAACAAAGAAGTAGTAGCTTGAGATATGGAAAAGTCTTAGAGCAACTACCTAGAGTATCAACGTAACTATCTCAATTCACCAAATATTGATCATTCCTAGTAATAATAATTAGGTATAAAGGGTATAAGTGATTCATTGTTTCAATAAATTAACGATGACTATTTCCTTTTTTAAACTCTCTATTACTTTTCATATATAGCTTTTTTAATTTATTTATATTAAAGGGGAAATATTGAAAACAGCTCTTGTTAGAACTTAAAACAAACTAATTTTTATTTTTTTAAAAGAATTGTGGTTTAACAATTTAAAATGCGTATATATATATTAAAAACTCTAAATAATTTTACTGGGAGAAAAAAATGAATCTACTTAATTTTATTGACCATGATACATATGTTATGTTTACACGAATAATTATAGCAACTATTTTATGTGGTGTTATAGGATTGGAGAGAGAATTTAAGAATCATCCAGCAGGTTTTCGTACTCATCTACTTGTGGGAATTGGGTCTTGTTTAATGATGATTTTATCTTTATATGGTTTTGATGATTATATAGAGGGAAATAATCGAGTACAGTTTGATCCTTCAAGGATCCCATCATATGTAATTAGTGGGATAGGGTTTTTAGGTGGTGGAACAATTTTAGTGAAGGGAGCAACAGTGAGAGGATTAACGACTGCTGCCTCAATATGGATTGTTGCTGGATTGGGTTTAATTATTGGTACTGGAATGTACACATTAGCGATTTTTACGACAACTTTAGTATTAATGTCGCTAATATTTTTAAATAAACTGGAGAAATTTATGTATGTTAAGAAAGCCAGAAGGAAAATGAAGGTTATTGTTCACTCTAATAAATCAACGATTGATGATGTTATCAAGAAGCTAACTTCCTTTGATATTGATACGAACAAGGTTGTTATGACATCATGTAGAAAAGTTAGGGATGATTATGTCACATTTTATTACCAATTAGATATTGATATTTCCTCTGTTACACATACACATTTAGAGAAAGTACTGGTAGAAGTTGATGAGGTTGAAAAAATATTTTAAGTAGGTTTCACTTTCCTTGAAATTGGCAATATTTAATATGGGACAGAAAAGTTGAAAAATTTCTCTGTTCCATTTATAGTTAGATTATAGTCAAATATAGTCAAAGTCAGTGAGGGGGAGGTTGAGTGAGGAATATTTCAGACATTATTGAACAGTATTTAAAAAATGTACTGGACGGTAGTGGAAAAGAAATTGTAGAAATTAAACGCAGTGAAATAGCAGATAAGTTTCAATGTGTTCCTTCACAGATAAACTATGTTATTAATACAAGATTTACAATTGAGAGAGGTTATGTTGTTGAAAGTAAGCGAGGCGGCGGTGGATATATCCGTATTATTAAGGTCACAGCAAATAATCAAGCACACCTCCTCGATCAGATATTACATTTAATTAGTCAACGCCTTTCCCAAGCTGCTGCTGAGGATATTATTGGTCGCTTAGTGACAGAAGAAGTGATATCTTCGCGTGAAGCTAAGTTGATGTTAAGTGTAATAGATCGTTCAGTCCTATATATTGAACTTCCTCATAGAGATGAATTAAGGGCAAGAATGTTTAAAGCCATGATTACATCATTGAAATATAAGTAAAGGTAGGGGAGACGAATGATTTGCCAGGAATGTAACGAAAGACCGGCAACGTTTCACTTTACAAAAGTGATAAATGGTGAAAAAACTGAGTTTCATATTTGTGAACATTGTGCAAAAGAAAACAGTGAACTTTTTATGTTTAATGGTAATGCTGGCTTCTCTTTAAATAGTCTTTTAACAGGATTACTTAATATGGAGCAGGGTATAGCAAATAAAGAAGAAACTAATGTTTTTAAATCAGAAGATATACCAAAGTGTGATTGTTGTAGCATGACTCTTCACCAATTTAAAAAGGTAGGAAGGTTTGGCTGTTCAAATTGTTATTCCACTTTCAAAAATTATATTACACCTGTTCTAAAGAGGGTCCATGGAGGCAATACAGTCCATTCGGGGAAAATTCCGAAAAGAAGTGGTGGAGACATTCATATACGTAAAAAAATTGATGAATTAAAAACTAAAATACACAGTTTTATAGAACAAGAAGAATTTGAGCAAGCAGCAAAAGTTAGGGACGAGATTCGATCGCTTGAAAAAGAACTTAGTAATATTCGTGAGGAGGGATCTTAATTATGTCACTCCAAAATTTCATGAGTAAAGCAATGAGTGCATGGATGAGCCAGGAAGGTCCGGATTCGGATATTGTATTAAGCAGTCGAATTCGCCTTGCTCGGAACATGGAACAATATAAATTTCCAACCTTATCTTCAGATGAAGAGGCACAAAAGGTTCTAGATTTTTTCGAACAAACATATGCAAATAAGACACTTGAAAAAATCGGGCAGTTAGAGCTGTTAAAAATGAATGATTTACAGCCTATCCAAAAAAGAGTGTTGGTAGAAAAACATTTAATAAGCCCAAATCTTGCTGATCATTCAGTTTACGGTGGTTGTTTACTATCAGAAAATGAAGAGGTTAGCATCATGATTAATGAGGAAGATCATGTCCGAATTCAATGCCTCTATCCAGGTCTTCAATTAGAAGAGGCACTGAAGATCGCAAATCAGCTTGATGATTGGATTGAAGAAGAAGTTGATTATGCTTTTGATGAGCAAAGAGGATATTTAACAAGCTGTCCAACTAATGTGGGAACAGGCTTAAGGGCATCTGTTATGATGCATTTACCGGCTTTAGTACTTACACAAAAGATTAACCGAATTATTCCTGCTATTAATCAATTAGGTTTGGTTGTTAGAGGAATTTATGGTGAAGGTAGTGAAGCTGTAGGTAATTTGTTTCAGATTTCTAACCAGATCACATTAGGTAAGTCAGAAGAGGATATTGTAGAAGATTTACTTAGTGTTGTGCAACAACTTATTACACAGGAGAGAAATACTAGGGAAGCACTCTATGACTCATCACAGATTCAGCTGGAGGATCGAGTATATCGTTCTTTTGGAACGTTAGCTTACAGCAGGGTTATTGAATCAAATGAGACAGCAAAGTGTTTATCTGATGTAAGGCTAGGCATTGATTTAGGAATTATAAAAGATATTTCTAGTAATATTTTAAATGAGTTGATGGTGTTAACGCAGCCAGGATTTCTTCAGCAGTATTTCGGAGGTCCATTGAGACCTAATGATCGAGATATTAGGCGTGCAGCATTAATAAGAGAACGATTGAACTTAGAGAAGGATAGTAATAATCGGATGGAGGATGATGAATTATGATGTTTGGAAGATTTACTGAACGCGCTCAAAAGGTACTTGCTTTAGCACAAGAGGAAGCAGTTCGTTTAGGGCATAACAATATTGGTACTGAACATATTCTTCTAGGTCTAGTTAGTGAAGGTGAAGGCATTGCTGCTAAAGCATTAATTGCATTAGGCTTAGGACCTGAAAAAATCCAAAAAGAGGTTGAAGGATTAATCGGGAGAGGTCAAGATGCTTCTCAAACAATTCACTACACTCCTAGAGCAAAAAAGGTTATTGAATTATCAATGGATGAAGCTAGAAAGCTTGGACACTCTTATGTTGGAACTGAGCATATATTATTAGGACTTATTCGCGAAGGTGAAGGAGTTGCAGCTAGGGTATTAAATAACTTAGGAGTAAGTTTAAATAAAGCAAGACAGCAGGTTCTTCAATTATTAGGTAGTAATGAATCTTCTGCAAACCATCAAGGTGGAAGCATGACAAATGCTAATACACCTACACTAGATAGTTTAGCAAGAGATTTAACTGTAATTGCAAGAGAAGGAAGCTTAGATCCAGTTATCGGAAGAAGTAAAGAAATCCAACGTGTAATTGAAGTGCTTAGCAGACGCACAAAAAATAACCCTGTTTTAATTGGTGAACCAGGTGTTGGTAAAACAGCAATTGCTGAAGGATTAGCACAGCAAATCGTACAAAATGAGGTTCCTGAAATTTTACGTGACAAACGCGTAATGACTCTTGATATGGGTACAGTTGTTGCAGGTACAAAATATCGTGGGGAGTTTGAGGATCGTCTTAAAAAGGTTATGGATGAAATCCGACAAGCAGGTAATATCATTCTATTTATTGATGAACTTCACACACTAATTGGTGCTGGTGGAGCAGAGGGTGCCATTGATGCATCTAATATTTTAAAACCATCATTAGCTAGAGGTGAGCTACAGTGTATTGGTGCAACAACTCTTGATGAATATAGAAAATACATTGAAAAAGATGCTGCGTTAGAAAGAAGATTCCAACCAATTCAAGTTGATGAACCAACAGTGGATGAAAGCATTCAAATCTTAAAAGGGCTAAGAGATCGATATGAGGCTCACCATAGAGTTTCCATCACAGATGAATCTATTGATGCTGCTGTTAAGTTATCTGATCGCTATATCTCTGATCGCTTTTTACCAGATAAAGCGATTGATTTAATAGATGAAGCAGGTTCAAAGGTTCGCTTACGCTCATTCACAACACCACCTAATTTAAAAGAGCTTGAGCAAAAGCTAGAGGAAATACGTAATGAAAAAGATGCTTCAGTACAAAGTCAAGAATTTGAAAAAGCAGCATCATTACGAGACACTGAGCAGCGCTTACGTGAACAACTAGAAGAAACGAAGAAAACATGGAAAGAAAAACAAGGGCAGGAAAACACAGAAGTAACTGTTGAAGATATTGCATTGGTCGTATCAAGCTGGACTGGTGTTCCTGTTTCAAGACTAGCACAAACTGAAACAGATAAATTGCTGAACATGGAAAGTCTCCTACATTCAAGAGTAGTTGGTCAAGAAGAAGCTGTTGTAGCTGTTGCTAAAGCAGTGCGTCGTGCACGTGCAGGACTTAAGGATCCTAAGCGACCAATTGGATCATTTGTATTCTTAGGACCAACTGGTGTTGGTAAAACAGAGCTTGCTAGAGCTCTTGCAGAATCAATTTTTGGTGATGAGGATTCTATGATTCGAATTGATATGTCTGAATACATGGAAAAGCACTCAACATCTCGTCTAGTAGGGTCACCTCCAGGATATGTTGGTTATGAAGAAGGTGGACAATTAACTGAAAAGGTTAGAAGAAAGCCATATTCAGTTGTTCTTTTAGATGAAATTGAAAAAGCTCACCCTGATGTATTTAACATATTATTACAAGTATTAGAAGATGGACGTTTAACAGATTCTAAAGGTCGAACTGTAGACTTTAGAAATACTATTTTAATAATGACTTCTAATGTTGGAGCAAGTGAATTAAAGCGAAATAAATATGTTGGTTTCAATATTCAAGATGAAACACAAAACCATAAAGATATGAAAGGTAAGGTAATGAATGAGTTGAAAAAGGCATTTCGACCTGAGTTCATTAACCGTATCGATGAAATTATCGTATTCCATGCATTAGAAAAGAAACATCTAAAAGAAATTGTTTCTCTTATGTCAGATCAATTAACAAAGAGATTAAAGGAACAAGAATTATCACTAGAGCTTACTGATTCAGCAAAAGAAAAAATTGCTGACGAAGGGGTGGATCTAGAGTATGGTGCAAGACCTTTACGTCGCTCTATCCAGAAAAATGTTGAAGACCGTTTATCTGAAGAGCTATTAAAAGGAACAATAAACAAAGGGCAAAAAATCGTTTTAGATGTTGAAGACGGTGAGTTTATCGTTAGAACAACTGAAAAAGAAGAAGTAAAACAATAGTAAAAGAATTATATAGAGTTAAGAAAGAAGTTGAGGCATACAAGAATTGTGTGCCTCGCTTTCTTTATTTTAATCAGACATTTATCTAAATCTTACATATGTTTTTCACATTATTTAAATATAATTACAGGATAAGTATCATAAACAACTTGTCTACTTGCTAATCTAATAAGAGAGGAACTATTTAATGGCTAAAACAAAGGTAAAATTTATCTGTCAATCATGTGGTTATGAATCACCTAAATGGATGGGCAAATGTCCTGGTTGTGGTGAATGGAATACAATGACAGAGGAAATATCTAAACCGGCATCCTCACGCAGAGCTGTTTTTGCGCATTCCAGTCAAACCTTACAAAAACCCTCTCCAATCACAAGCATTGAGACCGCTCAAGAGCCTAGAATATTCACAAATTCAGAAGAATTTAATCGAGTGTTAGGTAGTGGAATTGTAAAGGGATCTTTAGTTTTAATTGGGGGAGATCCAGGTATTGGAAAATCAACACTACTGCTACAGGTGTCTTCTCAATTAGCTGATAATGGTAATGATGTTTTATATATATCAGGTGAGGAATCTGTTAAGCAAACAAAGCTTAGAGCAGATCGTCTTGGAGTAAAGTCTGATAAATTATTAGTTTTGTCTGAAACGGATTTAAGTTTTATCTCAAAAGCAATTGAAGAAGTAAATCCTTCTTTTGTTGTAGTGGATTCAATTCAGACAGTATTTCATAGTGAAATTAGCTCAGCACCAGGAAGCGTATCACAAGTTAGAGAGTCAACAGCTGAACTTATGAGAATAGCAAAAACAAAGGGCGTCGCTATTTTCATTGTTGGTCATGTGACAAAAGAGGGCTCAATTGCAGGTCCAAGGATTTTAGAGCATATGGTTGATACGGTCCTTTATTTTGAAGGTGAAAGGCATCATACTTATCGTATTTTAAGAGCTGTTAAAAACCGTTTTGGCTCAACAAATGAAATGGGAATTTTTGAAATGAAGGAATCAGGTCTTGAGGAAGTTGAAAATCCTTCTGAGATTTTCCTTGAAGAAAGGTCAAAGGGTGCAGCAGGCTCTACTGTAGTTGCATCTATGGAAGGTACAAGATCAGTGTTGGTTGAAATACAGGCATTAATATCACCAACAAGCTTTGGTAATCCTAGGCGAATGGCCACTGGGATTGATCATAATCGAGTTCCATTACTTATGGCTGTGTTAGAAAAGCGTGTAGGACTTTTATTACAAAATCAAGATGCATACTTAAAGGTTGCTGGTGGAGTGAAGCTTGATGAGCCCGCCATAGATTTAGCTATTGCTGTAAGTATTGCTTCAAGCTTTAAGGATGCTCCACCAAAGCCAACAGATGTCATCATTGGTGAGGTTGGGCTTACAGGAGAGGTTCGAAGAGTTTCTCGAATTGAACAAAGAGTCATGGAAGCTGCAAAATTAGGCTTTAAGAGGGCAATTATTCCGGAAGCAAATATAGGAGGATGGAACCCACCAGCAGATATTGAAATTATAGGAGTAAAAAATGTTGCAGAGGCCCTTCAAAAATCATTAGGGGGTTAATAGATCGATGACTGACATAGAGAGCAAGACCGGGGAGAAGACGTTAAATGAGATTCTGCAATTTGTTGCACCAGGTACACCGATAAGAGAAGGAATTGAAAATGTCCTTAGAGCAAAAACGGGTGGGTTAATTGTAGTAGGTCATAACGATGAAGTGAAAAAAGTTATTGATGGTGGTTTTTCAATTCAATGCTCTTTTTCATCTGCTCACCTTTATGAATTGGCTAAGATGGATGGTGCCATTGTATTAAGTGATTCTGGTCATAAGATACTGTTTGCAAATGCGCAATTGGTTCCTGATCCAACTATTTACTCTTCTGAAACAGGGATGAGACATCGAACAGCAGAACGAGTAGCGAAACAAACTGGAAATTTAGTCATTGCAATATCCCAGCGTAGAAATGTGATCACCTTATATCATGGTGAATTAAGGTATGCATTAAGAGATATAGGTGTTATTTTAACAAAGGCTAATCAAGCGATTCAAACGTTAGAAAAATATAAAATTGTCCTTGATCAATCGATAAGAACATTAGGTGCATTAGAGCTCGAAGAACTTGTAACATTCAAAGAAGTATTACAGGTATTGCATCGCTTTGAAATGGTGTTAAGAATTAAGGATGAAATAAATGATTATGTTAATGAGCTCGGAGCAGAGGGGCATTTAATTAGGCTGCAGCTAGCTGAACTTCTTACAGGCTTAGAAGGAGAGGCAGCACTATTGATTAAAGATTATGCTAGTGACAAATCTGTTGATCCTTATCCAATCATTAAACAATTACAAGATTTATCTAGCTTTGAGCTATTGGATGATTCTGTGTTATTTAAGTTGTTAGGTCACTCATCATTTACTAATATTGATAGCCCTGTCGTTCCTAGAGGTTATCGAACATTAAATAAAATTCCAAGATTACCCTCCATAATTATTGAAAATTTAGTGACAAAATATAAAAATTTGAAACTTATTTTGCAGGCATCCGTAGAACAATTAGATGAGGTGGATGGTATAGGTGAAGTGAGAGCGAGGAAAATTAAGGATGGTCTTAAAAGACTAAAGGAACAGCTCCTGATTGATCGCACCATATAATTTAAAATTACTGTGAAACTTTTCATAATATTGTTTTAAGCTGGCGAAAATAGGGTATATTATAATTGTTTTTACTGTCATTTCAAATTACAGTCTTATGTCAATCTATTTACATTTTTAAATATCTATTTTATAAATAACTAAATTAGGATAAAGTAGTTATAACCTAAGAAGGAGGTGAAGGTATGTTAATTAAACGCATAATCCAACTATTATTCCTAAGTGTGGGTGGAATGCTAGGTATTCTATTCATACCAGAATTGCTTGAACTATTAAATATGCAGGACATACCTTTTATTAATACACCTTATACGTTAGCGGTACTAGGTGCAATAATATTTTTTGTCGCAACATTTTGGTTAGTTGATTATGTAGTAAACTGGATAAAGGTTTTAGAAGAAGCTGTAGTAAAAGCACCTGTTACAGATGTATTATTTGGGAGTCTAGGTTTAATATTCGGTCTTATAGTAGCTTTTCTTATTGTTATCCCATTAAAAGATATACAATACCAGGTGTTCAATACAATCATCCCAATCTTTCTAACACTATTACTTGGGTATTTAGGTTTCCAGGTAGGGTTTAAGAAAAGAGATGAGCTTGTTAATTTATTTACCGTACCTAATAAAATTGGTAAGAAAAAGGGTATGGCTGATGATGAAAATGAAATAGAGGATAAAAAGCTTAAAATTTTAGATACTAGTGTGATTATAGATGGGCGGATCGCTGATATATGTCAAACTGGCTTTCTAGAGGGCACAATTGTAATACCACAATTTGTTTTAGAAGAGCTTCAACATATAGCCGACTCTTCTGATGTGTTAAAGCGAAATAGAGGACGAAGAGGATTAGATATCCTTAATAGAATCCAAAAAGAGCTTTCAATTAATGTGGAAATATATGAAGGTGATTTTGAAGAAATACAGGAAGTTGATAGTAAGCTAGTAAAACTTGCAAAATTAACCTCAGGTGTTGTTGTAACAAATGACTTTAATTTAAATAAAGTATGTGAACTTCAAAAAGTTCATGTATTAAATATTAATGATTTAGCTAATGCTGTGAAACCAGTTGTTCTTCCTGGTGAGGAAATGAAGGTTCAAGTGATTAAAGATGGTAAAGAACATAATCAAGGTATTGCTTATTTAGATGACGGTACAATGATCGTTGTAGAGGATGGTCGAAATTATATCGGAAAGCATATTGAGGTATTAGTAACAAGTGTTCTACAAACCTCAGCAGGACGAATGATTTTTGCCAAGCCTAAGCTATTAGAAAAAGCATTATAGAAAGCGGCTTTGATTATTTCTCATAGAAGATCATTATTTGTGATAACTACTATAAAGTCCAGTGAACAGCCCATGAACAACATATTTAATGTTCATGGGCTGTTTTACATATGATGAGTAATCTCTTATTATGTTTGTATACATGTTTTTAAATGAAATTTTAAAGGAGTCACTCCAAATGAATTATCAAGTTGTCATTCCAGCAGCTGGTCAAGGTAAACGAATGAATGCTGGGAAAAACAAACAATTTTTAGAGGTTGATGGAATTCCGCTTATTATACATACGTTAAGAGTATTTGAAAGTCATTCACTTTGCGCAGGGATTATCCTTGTGATTAATGAAATGGAAAAGAATGAATTTGAAGAACTAATACATAAGTATAAAATAACAAAAGTGAAACAAGTGGTTTATGGTGGTGCTGAAAGACAAAATAGTGTTTATAACGGTTTAAAAGCATGCAATAAAGAAAACTATGTGCTTGTTCATGATGGTGCCCGCCCCTTTGTGTCACATACTTGTATAGAAGAACTAATACATGCTACAGGTCGTACTGGTGCAGCAACCTTGGGTGTACCCATAAAAGATACGATTAAAGTGGTTAAAGATGGAGTTGTCAGCCAAACTCTTGATCGCTCTAATTTATGGGGAATTCAAACTCCTCAAGCTTTTAAGCTAGATTTGATTCTAAATGCCCATAATCAAGCTAAAGAAGAAGATTTCTTAGGAACTGATGATGCTAGTCTTATGGAAAGAACAGGTCAACAAGTTTCGATTGTAATGGGTGATTATATGAATATAAAAATAACGACGCCTGAAGATTTAATCATTGCTGAATCAATGATCAAAAGAAGATGAGGGAATTAGAAAGAATGAAAGAAAGAGGGAAGCATAATGATCAGAGTTGGACAAGGATTTGATGTACATCAATTAGTTGAAGGAAGACCACTTATAATAGGTGGAATTGATATTCCTTATGAAAAAGGATTATTAGGTCATTCAGATGCAGATGTATTATTACATACTGTTGCAGATGCATGTTTAGGTGCTATAGCAGAAGGTGATATCGGAAAGCATTTTCCAGATACAGATCCTGAATTTAAGGATGCGGATTCTGCAAAGCTATTATCACACGTTTGGAAACTAGTGAAGGATCGCGGGTTTGAACTGGGGAATATCGATTGTACAATCATTGCTCAAAAGCCTAAAATGGCTCCTCATATTGAAAAGATGAGAGCACGTATAGCAGAATTGTTAGAAGCGGATATTTCTCAAGTGAATGTAAAAGCAACAACAACTGAACAATTGGGATTTACAGGTAGACAGGAAGGAATTGCTTCACAAGCAACTGTATTAATTCAGAAACGATAAATAGCAAACCGATAAGGGTGTAATTACTTTAGATTCTACTATGAATTATTTTGTGTCTCTGATACATTGGTGGTAGAATTAGGTCTTATTAATACCGTTTGACAATACAGGAAAAGCATAAAGTATTGTGTTAGAAGTTATCATTTAAAATATAGAAACAGTAATAAGTGGAGGTAAACAAATGACAAGTGAAGTAAGAGTGCGTTATGCACCAAGTCCAACAGGACATTTACATATAGGAAATGCAAGGACTGCATTATTTAATTATTTATTTGCAAAAAACCAGGGTGGAAAATTTATTATTCGTATTGAAGACACCGATAAGAAAAGAAATATCGAGGGTGGAGAGCAAAGCCAGCTGAAGTATTTGAATTGGCTAGGAATCAACTGGGATGAAAGTGTTGATGTTGGCGGAGAATACGGTCCTTATCGCCAATCAGAAAGAACAGATATTTACAAAAAATATTATGAAGAGTTACTAGAAAAAGGACTAGCTTATAAATGTTTTTGTACAGAAGAAGATCTAGAAAAAGAACGTGAAGAACAACTTGCTCGTGGAGAAACTCCTCAATATTCAGGAAAACATGCTAGTCTGACTGTAGATGAACAACAAGAGCTTGAAGGACAAGGGCTAAAGCCTAGTATTCGTTTCAGAGTGCCAGCTAAAAAAGAGTATCGTTTTAATGACATGGTAAAAGGTGATATATCTTTTGAATCTGAAGGTATGGGCGACTTTGTTATCGTGAAAAAGGATGGAACACCAACATACAACTTTGCAGTAGCGGTTGATGATCATTTAATGAAAATCTCACATGTTTTACGTGGTGAAGATCATATCTCAAACACACCTAAACAAATGATGATTTATGAGGCATTTGGTTGGGACATACCAGTATTTGGCCATATGACGTTGATTGTAAATGAAAATCGAAAGAAATTAAGTAAACGTGATGAATCAATCATCCAATTTATTGAGCAATATGAGGAGTTAGGTTATCTTCCAGATGCTTTATTTAACTTCATTTCTCTACTTGGGTGGTCTCCAGGTGGGGAAGAGGAAGTGTATTCAAAAGAACAATTAATCGAAATCTTTGATTCAGCAAGATTATCAAAATCACCTGCTGTTTTTGATACACAAAAATTAGCATGGATGAATAACCAATATATTAAACAGTTAGATATAGCTCAGCTGATTCCACTTTCATTGCCACATCTTGAGAAAGCTGGCAAAGTTACTGATGATATGAATGAAGAAGCTAAGGATCGAATTCATCAGCTTATAGCACTTTACCAAGAACAAATGAGTTATGGAGCAGAAATTGTAGAGCTTACAGAGCTATTCTTTAAAGAAGATATTACTTACAATAGAGAAGCAGAGACTGTTCTTGAAGGAGAGAGTGTACCAGAGGTGCTAAAGGCGTTTTTAACTGAGGTAGAGAGTGTAGAGGATTTTTCTGCTGAACAAGTGAAAGCTTCAATAAAAGCAGTCCAAAAAGCAACTGGTCAGAAGGGTAAAAACTTATTTATGCCTATTCGTGTGGCTATTACTGGTCAAACACATGGCCCTGATTTACCAAAATCAATTGCAGTTTTAGGTAAAAATATTGTAATATCTAGATTAAATAGTGTTATTAGTTAACTTTTCGACTAAAATGTAATATAGTATGGTTAATACATTTTAAAAGTCATATAGATAAAGCATTGATAAGGAGAGTAAAGTTTAATTTCCTTTTTAGAGAGAACCTCCACTGGCTGAAAGAGGTTTAAGTGAAGTTATACTTGAAATGCACCTTTGAGCCTTTTACTAAACGTCTAGTATAGATTAGTAAGTAAAAGCGTATTACTCTACGTTACAGAGTCAAAAGTTGAGGTGTTGAGATTGTTCTTTTCTCATACCTAAACAGAGTGGAACCGCGCATTTAAGCGTCTCTGTATCATATATACAGAGGCGCTTTTTTATATGTAAAAAAATTTAAAGTGATAGTAAATAAAGGCAATAAGGATGAGGATTGGAGGGATTAAAGTGTTAAAAATGATGAAAGAAGATGTTGATGTTGTATTTGAACAAGATCCTTCTGCCAGAAGTTATTTTGAGGTTATCCTAACTTACTCTGGTTTACATGCTATTTGGGGGTACCGGATTGCACATGTGTTGTATAAGAGGAAACTCTTTTTCTTAGCAAGAGCTGTTTCTCAGGTAAGTCGCTTTTTTACTGGTGTCGAAATTCATCCGGCTGCAAAAATAGGTCGTCGCTTTTTTATAGATCATGGAATGGGAGTAGTGATCGGAGAAACCTGTGAAATTGGTGATGATGTAACCGTATTCCAAGGAGTTACTTTAGGGGGTACTGGTAAAGAAAAAGGAAAACGACATCCTACAATTAAAGACCATGCATTAATTGCAACTGGTGCAAAAGTATTAGGATCAATCACAGTTGGTGCATACTCTAAAATAGGTGCAGGTTCTGTTGTTCTTAAAGAGGTTCCTGATCATTCAACAGTTGTTGGTATTCCTGGTAGAGTGGTTATTCAAAATGGTAAAAGAGTTGATCAAGACTTAAATCATTGTGATTTGCCTGATCCGGTTGCAGATCGATTTAAGGAATTAGAAGCAGAGCTTAAGGGATTAAGAGATGAAGTACAACAGTTAAGGAAAGGGACGAGTGAATATGACAATAAAGTTGTACAATACGCTAACAAGGCAAAAGGAAACGTTTGAACCACTAGAAGCAGGTAAGGTTAAAATGTATGTGTGTGGTCCAACGGTTTATAACTATATTCATATAGGAAATGCTAGACCAGCAATCGTTTATGATACTGTAAGAAGATATTTAGAATATAGAGGCTATGATGTTAATTTTGTTTCTAATTTTACTGATGTAGATGACAAATTGATAAAAGCAGCTAATGAGCTTGGTACAGATGTTCCTACAGTTGCAGAGCGGTTTATTGATGCATATTTTGCTGATGTATCAGCACTAGGCTGTAAACGTGCTAATGTACATCCGCGTGTCACTGAGAACATTGAGCTTATTATCGAGTTTATTCAGGCTCTAATTGATAAAGGCTATGCGTATGAAGCGGATGGAGATGTTTACTATAAAACAAGAGAATTTAAAGGGTATGGTAAGCTTTCTCATCAATCAATTGAAGAATTAAGATTAGGTAATCGAATTGATGTAGGTGAAAAGAAGCAGGATGCTTTAGACTTCGTTCTATGGAAAGCAGCGAAGGAAGGCGAGATTTCCTGGGAAAGTCCTTGGGGAGATGGTCGACCAGGGTGGCATATTGAATGCTCGGCTATGGCGAAGAAGTACTTAGGAGATACAATCGATATTCATGCCGGTGGTCAGGATTTAACATTCCCACATCATGAAAATGAAATTGCTCAATCAGAAGCAGTAAATGGGAAGTTGTTTTCAAAATATTGGATGCATAATGGCTATATTAATATAAATAATGAGAAAATGTCTAAGTCTTTAGGTAACTTTGTATTGGTACACGATATTATTAAAGAGATTGATCCACAAATTGTCCGATTCTTTATGTTATCTGTTCATTATCGACATCCAATTAATTTTTCACAGGAGCTGTTAGAAAGTACGAAAAATGCTTTTGAGCGTATTACCACTTCTTATGGCAACCTTCAGCATCGTAAGAATAGTTCAACAAATTTAACAGAAAATAATGATAAATGGTTAAGTAAGATTAAAGAATTCCGCCAGCAATTTGAGAAGGAAATGGATGATGATTTTAATACAGCAAATGCAATCTCAGTCCTTTTCGAGCTTTCAAAACAGGCGAACTATTATGTAGAAGAGCAAAATACATCAGAAGACGTTATTCAGGCCTTTCTTGATGAACTAGATTCATTAGGAGATGTTTTAGGGATTAAGTTTTCCTCTAACCAACTGTTAGATGAAGAAATTGAGGCTATGATTCAGCAACGAATTCAGGCGAGAAAAGAGCGGAATTTTGCTCTATCTGATGAGATTCGTGACAAACTAAAAGAGTTAAATATTATTTTAGAAGATACTCCACAAGGTACAAGGTGGAAAAGAAGTTAAACAATTTTGCTGTATGCAAAGACTTTGTGGCTTTTAGAAACTTAAAGGAAACAGCAATGTAGATAGTCTAGAGGTGAATTTTCTTCTTAGAATAGTACTTATATATACAATTTCACTTTAAGTCGATTAAAAGCAATATTTCAAGATAATAGCCATTGATTATGAAGTTCGTTTTGAGGGAATAAAGATAAAAAAGGTTACAAAGGTGACAAAGTATCCGAGTTAGAAACGTATGTTCGCTTTGAGCTTTGTCCCCTTTTTCTTTAGGAAATGAGGAGCAAAATGTTTCTAGATTTAAAGACAATTAAGGACTCTAAACTTTTAAATAGCTTAGCTTTAGCATATGTTGGAGATGCTGTTTTTGAGATATATGTAAGACATCATCTGTTGTTAAAAGGAAGTATTAGACCAAATCAGCTGCATAACCAAGCAAAAAGATTTGTTTCAGCAAAGGCACAAGCTAGTATTTTGCACTATCTGTTTTCATTAGAGCTGTTTTCTGAGGAAGAGGAGGGTGTAATCAGACGAGGAAGAAATGCGAAGTCAGGTACAATTCCAAAAAATACTGATGTTCAAACATATCGATATAGTACAGCATTTGAGGCATTACTAGGTTATTTATATTTAGAGAAGAAGCATGATCGTTTAGAGGAATTGATAGAAAAAGCATTTCAATTTATTGATGGTGAAGGAAAGGAGGGAAGACGATGAGTCAAGATTATATTATTGGACGTAATACAGTTATTGAAGTATTAAAGTCTTCTAGAGACGTTAATAAAATATGGGTAGCTGAAAACTCTTTAAAGGGACAAGCTCAAGAAATAACAAGACTTGCCAAAGAAAGAGGTATAACAATTAACTTTGTTCCAAAGAAAAAGATAGATCAAATGGTTGAGGGGAATCATCAAGGAGTTGTGGCTCAAGTAGCTGCATATGAATATGTTCATATTGATGACATTTTAAAAATTGCTGAGAAAAGAAACGAAATGCCATTTCTTTTATTGTTAGATGAAATTGAAGATCCTCATAACCTTGGTTCAATTATGAGAACTGCTGATGCTGTTGGTGCGCATGGAATCGTCATCCCAAAAAGAAGAGCAGTTGGACTAACTGCAACAGTTGCTAAATCTTCTACTGGTGCAATAGAACATATTCCTGTTGCTCGTATTACCAATATGGCTCGAACAATAGAAGAACTGAAAGAAAAAGGAATTTGGATTGTTGGAACTGATGCTAAGGGAGCGGATGACTATCGTAACCTTGATGGTAATATGCCGTTAGCATTAATTATCGGTAGTGAAGGAAAAGGAATTGGTCGACTCATTAAAGAGAAGTGTGATTTCTTAATAAAAATGCCGATGGTTGGTCATGTAACATCACTGAACGCTTCTGTTGCAGCAAGTCTTTTAATGTACGAGGTATATCGGAAACGAAATCCTTTAGGGGAATAGAAGCCAATGGATATCCTATTAGTTGATGGATATAACATTATTGGAGCGTGGCCGGATTTACAAAATCTTAAAAAAAATAATCTCTCAGAAGCAAGAAATCTTTTGATAGAAAAGATGGCAGAATACCAAGCATATACTGGTTACAGAGTAATTGTTGTCTTTGATGCACATATGGTCAAGGGTATTGAGAAAAAACAAAAAAACTACCGGGTAGAAGTTATTTTTACAAGGGAAAACGAAACTGCTGATGAACGTATAGAAAAGCTAGCAAAATCTTTGGGAAATATTAAAACACAAGTACATGTAGCAACCTCTGATTTTACAGAACAATGGGCAATATTTGGTCAAGGAGCTCTTAGAAAGTCAGCTAGAGAGCTCTTAAATGAAATGAATTCTATTGAAAATAGAATCAAACATAGAGTAAAAAAGATTGAAAAAGATCGACCATCATCTAAAATAGCTTTTCCTGATGATGTGATGGAAAAGCTTGAAAAATGGCGTAGAGGAAATTTATAGTTGGTTGACGCTTTCAAAACCATTACTGTATAATATTGTTATCTTGCGTGTGGTCGGGGGGATCGACTTGAATTCATCATTCAACAAAGACAAGGTCAACAGAGAAGAATTAGTATTAATGGAGGATGAACAAGTAGTTGAACTCGTTCATCATGGAGAAAGTGAAGCGTTGGACTACCTTATCAACAAATATCGTAATTTTGTTAGAGCGAAAGCACGGTCATACTTTTTAATTGGGGCAGATCGAGAAGATATTATCCAAGAAGGAATGATTGGATTATACAAAGCTATACGTGATTTTAAAGAGGACAAGCTCACTTCTTTTAAAGCATTTGCTGAGTTGTGCATTACAAGGCAAATCATTACCGCTATTAAAACTGCTACTCGACAAAAGCACATTCCTCTAAATTCCTATGTTTCATTGGACAAGCCAATTTATGATGAAGAGTCAGATCGAACATTATTAGATGTGATTTCTGGTACAAAAGCATTGGATCCTGAGGAACTCATTATCAATCAAGAGGAGTTTGATGATATTGAAGTGAAGATGGGAGAATTGCTAAGTGACCTAGAACAAAAAGTGTTGGTTTTATACTTAGATGGCAGATCTTATCACGAAATATCTGAAGAGTTAAATAGGCATGTGAAATCAATAGACAATGCCTTGCAGCGTGTTAAGAGAAAACTAGAACGATATTTAGAGATTAGAGAAATTAGTTTATGATTATAAAAGGCTAAAAACTTGAATTTTATCGTTTATTGACGAAGAAACCTCACTATGATACAGTTTTAAGGAATAATGTAACGGCAGGTGAGGTTATGCGAAAGAAAGTAACATTGGCTTGTACAACTTGTGGAAGTAGAAATTATACAACAATGAAAAATGTATCAAGCACAAACGATCGGTTAGAAGTAAAGAAATTTTGTAAAGTTTGTAACTCGCATTTAAACCACCGTGAAACGAAATAATTCTATTTATTTTATTTTATAAGAATTTCCCTATTATTCCTGGAGGTAGGCATACATGCAGCGTTTAATTAATTTTTTCCGAGATGTTTCTCGTGAAATGAAGAAGGTTAGTTGGCCTAAAGGTAAAGAACTTACGAAGTATACAGTTACAGTTGTATCAACAGTAACATTTGTGGCAGTGTTCTTTGCGATAACTGACTTAGGGATTTCCTCTTTAATTCGTTTATTTTTTGAATAATAGATGGAAAATCGTGCTATAATAGAAAATATAAATTCTTTGTCTTTGAAACCCGTTAAACGGGTTTTTTCATTGTATAAAAAAAGAGTTAGTATTTATGCACATTAATATAGAGTTACATAAACCTATCGTGGGGAGGGAAGGACAAGTTGTCCTGACACTATGGAAAAGAATTGGTATGTAGTACACACATATTCAGGTTATGAAAACAAGGTTAAAGCAAATCTTGAAAAACGTGTAGAATCAATGGGCATGGAGGATAAAATATTCCGTGTTGTTGTACCTGAAGAAGAAGAAACAGATTATAAGGACGGCAAGAAGAAAGTTGTTAAGAAAAAGGTGTTTCCTGGATATGTACTTGTAGAGATTGTCATGACTGATGACTCTTGGTATGTAGTTCGTAATACTCCTGGAGTTACTGGATTTGTCGGCTCTGCTGGACATGGTTCAAAACCAACACCTCTACTAGATGAAGAGATTATGTTTATCTTAAAAAGAATGGGTATGGATGAACATAGAGTTGAGATTGATTATGAACTAAAAGAAACAGTTAAGGTTACAGAAGGGCCATTTGCTAACTTTACTGGATCTATTGAAGAAATAGATTCTGACAAAAATAAGTTAAGAGTTCTTGTTAATATGTTTGGTCGTGAAACACCTGTTGAATTAGATTTTTCACAAGTTACTAAATTATAATGTGAAAAAACTTGAAATCAATTAAGAAAAGTGGTAATATTTCATAGGTCAGTATGTCTCAAGAACCTGAGATAGAAATAAGATGTAACGCTGATCAGAAATTCAAGTGTTTCTGAATGCATAAGGGTAGGTATGCTCATTGTGAGTTGCCCGAATTTTATCCATTTGTAAAACAAGTGGATTAGATGAGTGGGAGGGTTATTAACCCATTTACCACATCACGGACTTAAGGAGGTGTGTCTCGTGGCTAAAAAAGTAATTAAAATTGTAAAATTGCAAATTCCTGCAGCGAAAGCTAATCCAGCACCACCAGTTGGTCCTGCATTAGGTCAAGCTGGTGTTAATATCATGGGATTCTGTAAAGAGTTTAACGCTCGTACAGCTGAACAAGCTGGTTTAATCATTCCGGTTGAAATCACGGTATTTGAGGACCGTTCATTTACATTTATTACTAAAACTCCTCCTGCTGCTGTTCTTCTTAAAAAAGCGGCTGGAATTGAGTCTGGTTCTGGTGAACCAAATCGTAATAAAGTAGCGACTGTTAAACGTGACAAGGTACGTGAAATCGCTGAAACAAAAATGCCTGATTTAAACGCTGCTAGCGTTGAATCAGCAATGCGTATGGTTGAAGGTACTGCACGTAGTATGGGTATCGTTATCGAAGACTAATCGTTGATTAGTTGGGAATGTTTTTTGGGGTTGCGAGTTTGCTTAAAAACAAGTTCGCAACCTTTATTCGTGGGAGGTTATTCCGCTAAAACCACTAAGGAGGAAATTTAAAATGGCTAAAAAAGGTAAGAAGTTTCAAGAAGCTGCGAAACTTGTAGATCGTTCTACGTTCTATCCAGTTAATGATGCAGTAGAACTAGTTAAAAAGACTAGCGTTGCTAAATTCGATGCAACTGTAGAAGTAGCATTTCGTTTAGGAGTAGATCCTAAGAAAGCTGACCAACAAATTCGTGGAGCAGTTGTTCTTCCGAATGGTACTGGTAAAACTCAACGTGTATTAGTATTTGCTAAAGGTGAAAAAGCGAAAGAAGCTGAAGCTGCAGGTGCTGATTATGTTGGAGATGCTGACTATATCAACAAAATCCAACAAGGTTGGTTTGAATTTGATGTAATCGTAGCAACGCCTGATATGATGGGTGAAGTTGGTAAATTAGGTCGTGTATTAGGACCAAAAGGTTTAATGCCAAACCCTAAAACAGGAACAGTAACATTTGACGTAACGAAAGCTGTTAACGAAATTAAAGCTGGTAAAGTTGAATATCGTTTAGACAAAGCTGGAATTATCCATGTTCCTATCGGGAAAGTTTCTTTCGATGATAGCAAATTAGTAGAGAACTTCACAACTGTATATGAAACTTTACTTAAAGCTAAGCCAGCTGCAGCAAAAGGTACTTACATGAAGAGTGTTAACGCTACTTCAACAATGGGACCTGGCGTAAAAGTTGACACATCAAGCTTTTCTGTAAAATAATAACTATTGACTTCTCTATGAAGTTTAATATATAATAATCAATGTTGTTTAAAACAAATATCGCTATACCGTAGACCGTAGGTGCTATCGAGCTTAATTTCCTACCGAGGTGTATTTACGAATAAAGCATTTTGCTTGTTGTTGTATATACAAACCTCCATGTCTAGTGGAGGTTTTTTTACGGCCATCACCGAACGGTACTAGTGTTACATGAATCTACAGGAGGTGTAACAATGAGCGCAATTATCGAAAAGAAAAAACAGATCGTAGAAGAGATTTCTACTAAGTTCCGTGAAAGCAAATCTACTATCGTTGTAGATTACCGTGGATTAACTGTAGGTGAGGTTACTGAATTACGTAAACAATTACGTGACGCAGGAATTGAATTTAAAGTTTACAAAAACACGATGACTCGTCGTGCGGTAGAACTTGCTGAACTTTCAGGTCTTAACGACGCATTAACTGGTCCAAACGCAATTGCATTTGGTGGTGATGATGTTGTAGCTCCAGCTAAAATTTTAAATGACTTCGCTAAAAAGCATGAAGCTCTTGAAATCAAAGCTGGTGTAATCGAAGGAAATGTTGCTTCAGTTGAAGAAGTTAAAGCTCTTGCTGAACTTCCATCACGCGAAGGTTTACTTTCTATGTTGCTTAGCGTTCTTCAAGCTCCAATCCGTAATCTTGCACTTGCTACAAAAGCTGTTGCAGATCAAAAAGAAGAACAAGGCGCATAATCTATTTGAACTAACTTTTAGTATGTAATAAAACTAATAATAGGAAAAACAAGGAGGAAATTATAATGACTCAAGAACAAATCATTGAAGCAGTTAAAAGTATGACTGTTTTAGAATTAAACGACTTAGTTAAAGCAATCGAAGAAGAGTTTGGTGTTACTGCTGCAGCTCCTGTAGCTGTTGCTGCTGGTGGTGGCGAAGCTGCTGCTGAGCAAACTGAATTTGACGTAGTACTTGCAAGTGCTGGCGGACAAAAAATCAAGGTTATCAAAGTAGTACGTGAAGCTACTGGTCTTGGATTAAAAGAAGCTAAAGAAGTTGTAGATAACGCTCCTAAAGCAATCAAAGAAGGCGTTACTAAAGAAGAAGCTGAAGAATTAAAAGCTAAACTTGAAGAAGTTGGAGCTTCTGTAGAAGTTAAGTAATATAACCAACTTATGAAAGCTCGCCGGTTTATGGCGAGCTTTTTATTATTTAGGATTGTTATAATATAACGATATAAACCCTGATACCACTGAAGTTCTTTTTAGTATGAATTTATTTACTGTCAAATTAGGGGAGACTGATAGGGGAAATGAAAAACGTACATAATCTCTCATTAGCCGATAATAGATTATGGTAGAGAGTGAAGTTGATTATTAGTTTTTTGTTGGTATTCTACTACCGAAAATTATGGTGAAGAACGACATCAGGACAATTAAATTCAAAATGTATGTATAAAATGGTCAGTAATTGTGAACCCTAATCTTCTGAAAGAGGAGGAACAAAATGAGTAATCATTATTATTCTGAAAAGCCTACCGTAGAAAGTGATCGTAAGAAATGGTCATTTATGTTGAAGGGTCACAACTTTACCTTTCAAAGTGATCGTGGAGTATTTTCAAAAAATGAAGTAGACTTTGGTTCTCGTCTTTTAATAGATTCGTTTTCTTTGTCTGAAGTAGATGGAGATATTCTTGATGTTGGTTGTGGTTATGGTCCGATTGGTTTATCTGTAGCAAAGCATTATGATAGACATGTTGATATGATTGATATCAATGAGAGGGCAATTGAATTGGCAAAAGATAATGCGACCTTAAATTCTATTAAGAATGTTGAAATATTTCAGAGTAATCTATTTGAAAAGATTAAAGAAGGAAGAAAATATGCCGCTATCTTAACGAACCCGCCTATACGAGCAGGGAAAGTGGTTGTTCACAGTATTTTCAAGGAGAGTTTTACGCATCTGGTTGAACGTGGTGAACTTTGGATTGTGATACAAAAGAAACAAGGAGCTCCATCGACAATTGAATTATTAGAGGGACTATTTTCAGAAGTGGAAGTTGTTGTGAAGAAAAAAGGCTATTATATCATTAAAGCGAAAAAAAGTTGACTCATATTTTTTGATGTGTTAACATTATAAAATGCCAATATATAATTTCCATAACTATCTAATTTTTGAAAAAAAGATGTATAAATTTAGATTAGATGGAGATAATTATAAAATCAATAGTACGTTTCAAATTGTGGTTTTCTTACTAGAAACCCTTTTTATTTTTTGTTTTTTCCTTGCGTTAGTACTTGATTTTCCTTTGTTTTTATTTCGGATTTTATTGGTAGTATATTAGATATTGATTTTCAAGAGAATGATCATATGTGAGTTCTCTTATTCGTCTGTCTAAAAATTAAAGGTATACATAACAGTACAACGCAAGATCTATTACGCTTGATTTGAGGGGTGAATGAGTTGACAGGTCAACTAGTTCAGTATGGACGACACCGCCAACGCAGAAGTTATGCACGCATTAGTGAAGTGTTAGAATTACCAAATCTTATCGAAATTCAAACCTCTTCCTACCAATGGTTTCTTGATGAGGGCTTGAGAGAAATGTTCCAAGATATTTCTCCTATTGAGGATTTCACTGGTAACCTCTCGCTAGAGTTTATTGATTATAGCTTAGGAGATCCTAAGTACCCTGTAGAGGAATCAAAAGAACGCGATGTTACCTATTCTGCACCATTACGTGTGAAGGTGCGTTTAATTAACAAGGAAACTGGTGAAGTAAAGGATCAGGATGTCTTTATGGGAGATTTCCCTCTCATGACAGAGACAGGTACATTTGTTATTAACGGAGCTGAGCGAGTTATCGTTTCGCAATTAGTCCGTTCACCAAGTGTATATTACAGTGGTAAAGTCGACAAAAATGGTAGAAGAGGCTTTACTGCAACTGTGATTCCAAACCGTGGAGCTTGGTTAGAGTACGAAACAGATGCAAAAGATGTTGTTTATGTACGTATAGATCGTACACGTAAATTACCTGTAACGGTGTTATTACGTGCTCTTGGGTTTGGCTCTGATCAAGAAATCATCGATTTATTAGGTGAAAATGAGTACTTACGCAATACTCTTGACAAAGACAACACCGAAACTACTGAGAAGGCATTGCTTGAAATCTATGAGAGACTTCGCCCTGGTGAGCCTCCTACAGTAGACAATGCAAAGAGTTTATTAGACTCTAGATTCTTTGATCCAAAGCGCTATGATTTAGCAAATGTTGGACGTTACAAGATTAATAAAAAGCTTCACATTAAAAATCGCCTATTTAACCAAAGATTAGCTGAAACTCTAGTTGATCCAGAAACAGGTGAAATCATTGCGGAAAAAGGGACAATGATTGATAGAAGAACATTGGACCGTATTATTCCGAACCTTGAAAGTGGAGTGGGCTTCACAAAAGAACACCCTTCTGGTGGAGTTACAGATGATGAAGTAACAATTCAATCTATCAAGATTTTTGCACCTAATGATCCTGAAGGTGAAAAAGTTATCAATGTATTAGGTAACGCTTATGTAGAAGAAAGTGTTAAGAATATTACAGTAGCTGATATTTTATCTTCTATTAGTTATTTCTTTAACTTATTACATGGTGTGGGCGATACAGATGATATTGATCACCTAGGTAATCGTAGACTGCGTTCTGTTGGGGAATTGCTACAAAATCAATTTAGAATTGGTTTATCAAGAATGGAACGTGTTGTTCGTGAAAGAATGTCAATTCAGGATACGAATACAATTACTCCACAACAACTAATCAATATTCGTCCTGTTATTGCATCTATCAAAGAGTTCTTTGGTAGTTCACAGTTATCTCAGTTCATGGATCAAACGAATCCACTTGCTGAGTTAACTCATAAACGTCGTTTATCAGCATTAGGGCCTGGTGGATTAACACGTGAACGTGCTGGATTTGAAGTACGTGATGTTCATTACTCTCACTATGGTCGTATGTGTCCAATTGAAACTCCTGAGGGACCAAACATTGGATTAATTAACTCTTTATCTTCATATGCGAAAGTTAATCGATTTGGTTTTATTGAAACTCCTTATCGTAGAGTCGATCCTGAAACAGGTAAAGTAACAGCGCGAATTGATTATTTAACAGCTGATGAGGAAGATAACTATGTTGTAGCACAAGCAAACGCACGACTTGCAGATGATGGATCGTTTATCGATACAGATATCGTTGCGCGTTTCCGTGGAGAAAATACTGTTATTAATAGAGATCGCATCGATTATATGGATGTATCTCCAAAACAGGTTGTTTCAGCTGCAACAGCATGTATTCCTTTCTTAGAAAATGATGACTCTAACCGTGCATTAATGGGTGCAAATATGCAACGTCAAGCAGTTCCATTAATGAATCCAGAAGCTCCTTTAGTAGGGACTGGTATGGAATATGTATCAGGTAAAGATTCTGGTGCTGCTGTGATCTGTAAACATCCTGGTATTGTAGAGCGTGTTGAAGCTAAGAATGTTTATGTTCGCCGCTATGAAGAAGTAAATGGACAAAAAGTTAAAGGTAATTTAGATAAATATAGCATGTTAAAATTCATTCGTTCTAACCAAGGAACTTGCTACAACCAACGCCCGATCGTTAGTGAAGGTGATGAAGTTGTAAAAGGTGAAATCCTTGCAGACGGACCATCAATGGAACAAGGGGAACTAGCATTAGGTAGAAACGTAATGGTAGCCTTCATGACTTGGGATGGTTATAACTATGAGGATGCTATTATCATGAGTGAAAGACTTGTTAAAGATGATGTGTATACTTCTATCCACATCGAAGAATATGAGTCTGAATCACGTGATACAAAGTTAGGACCTGAAGAAATTACTCGCGACATCCCTAACGTTGGGGAAGACGCTTTAAGAAATTTAGATGAGCGTGGAATCATTCGCGTTGGTGCTGAAGTAAAAGATGGCGATTTATTAGTTGGTAAAGTAACTCCTAAAGGTGTTACAGAATTAACTGCTGAAGAGCGTCTATTACATGCAATATTCGGTGAAAAAGCCCGTGAAGTTCGAGATACTTCATTACGTGTACCACATGGTGGAGGAGGAATCATCCTTGATGTTAAAGTATTTAACCGTGAGGATGGAGATGAATTACCACCAGGTGTTAACCAGTTAGTTCGTGTTTATATCGTTCAGAAGCGTAAGATTTCTGAAGGAGATAAAATGGCTGGACGACATGGTAACAAAGGTGTAATTTCAAGAATACTTCCAGAAGAAGATATGCCTTATTTACCAGATGGTACACCTGTTGATATCATGTTAAATCCACTTGGAGTACCTTCACGTATGAATATCGGTCAGGTGTTGGAGCTTCACTTAGGTATGGCTGCTCGTATTCTAGGAATTCATGTTGCTTCACCAGTATTTGATGGAGCGCGTGAGGAAGATGTTTGGTCAACGCTAGAAGAAGCAGGCATGGCTCGCGATGCTAAAACAGTATTATATGATGGACGCAGTGGAGAACCATTTGATAACCGTGTATCAGTTGGAATCATGTACATGATCAAACTTGCTCATATGGTTGATGATAAATTACATGCTCGTTCTACAGGACCATACTCATTAGTTACACAGCAACCACTTGGTGGTAAAGCACAATTTGGTGGTCAAAGATTTGGTGAGATGGAGGTATGGGCACTTGAAGCATATGGTGCTGCGTATACTCTTCAAGAAATCTTAACTGTTAAATCTGATGATGTTGTAGGTCGTGTGAAAACTTATGAAGCAATTGTTAAAGGTGAGAATGTTCCTGAACCAGGTGTTCCAGAATCATTTAAAGTATTAATTAAAGAGCTTCAAAGTTTAGGTATGGATGTTAAAATGCTTTCAAGTGATGAGCAGGAAATTGAAATGAGAGACCTTGATGATGAAGAAGACTCTCAACAAGCAGAAGGTTTATCAGTTAACGAAACGGTTGAACCAGAACCACAATCAGCTGATTTAGATAAAGATCCAGTAGTAAAAGAATAAAGATTTAAGCAAAAGCGCTTTTGTCTTGATGTACTTCAGTATATTGAGACAGGGCGCTAATGCTTGAACTTTTTCTTACTTTTTAAAATAGGGTATAACCTGAAGACGAAAAGGGAGGTAGGCCCCTTGTTAGATGTTAATAATTTTGAATATATGAGCATCGGCTTAGCTTCACCTGACAAGATCCGTTCTTGGTCATTTGGAGAGGTTAAGAAACCAGAAACAATTAATTACCGTACATTAAAACCAGAAAAAGATGGTTTATTCTGTGAGCGTATCTTTGGTCCAACAAAAGACTGGGAATGTCATTGTGGAAAATATAAAAGAGTACGTTATAAAGGTGTAGTTTGTGATCGTTGTGGAGTTGAAGTTACACGTGCAAAAGTTCGCCGTGAAAGAATGGGTCATATTGAATTAGCTGCTCCTGTATCACATATTTGGTACTTTAAAGGTATTCCAAGTCGTATGGGGTTAGTATTAGATATGTCTCCTCGTGCATTGGAAGAAGTTATTTATTTTGCTTCCTATGTCACTACTGAAACTGGTGATACGCCACTTGAAAAGAAACAACTATTATCTGAAAAAGAATACCGTGCTTATCGCGAAAAGTATGGTAATACATTCCAAGCATCAATGGGTGCAGAAGCAATTAAAAAGCTTCTTGCTGATATCGATGCTGATAAAGAAGTAGAAGGCTTAAAAGAAGAGCTGAAGACTGCACAGGGACAACGTAGAACGCGTGCAATTAAGCGTTTAGAAGTTCTTGAAGCATTCCGTAACTCTGGAAATGAACCTTCTTGGATGATTTTAGACGTACTACCTGTTATCCCACCTGAGCTACGTCCGATGGTACAACTTGATGGTGGGCGTTTTGCTACTTCTGATTTAAATGACTTATATAGACGTGTTATTAATCGTAATAATCGTTTGAAACGTTTATTAGATCTAGGTGCACCAAGCATTATCGTTCAAAATGAAAAGCGTATGCTTCAAGAAGCAGTTGATGCTTTAATAGATAATGGTCGTCGTGGTCGTCCAGTAACTGGTCCAGGTAACCGTCCGTTAAAATCTCTTTCACACATGTTAAAGGGTAAACAAGGACGTTTCCGTCAGAACCTTCTTGGTAAACGTGTTGACTACTCTGGTCGTTCTGTAATTGTTGTTGGTCCAAACTTAAAAATGTACCAATGTGGATTACCGAAAGAAATGGCACTTGAGTTGTTCAAACCATTCGTCATGAAGGAACTAGTTGAAAAAGGTCTTGCTCATAATATTAAGAGTGCGAAACGTAAGATTGAGCGAGTACAGCCTGAAGTTTGGGATGTATTAGAATCGGTTATTAAAGAGCATCCAGTATTACTTAACCGTGCACCTACTCTTCATAGATTAGGAATTCAAGCTTTCGAACCTACTTTAGTGGAAGGTCGTGCAATTCGACTTCATCCTCTAGTATGTACTGCATACAATGCAGATTTCGATGGTGACCAAATGGCAGTTCACGTACCACTTTCAGCAGAAGCTCAAGCAGAAGCTCGTATATTAATGCTTGCTGCTCAAAACATTCTTAATCCTAAAGATGGTAAACCAGTTGTTACTCCTTCGCAGGATATGGTTTTAGGTAACTACTACTTAACATTAGAACGTTCTGGAACAATTGGTGAAGGAATGATCTTCAATGATACAAGTGAAGCACTACTTGCATACCAAAACGGATATGTACACTTACATACACGTGTAGCTGTAAACGCTGGTTCATTAAATAAGCAAAGCTTTACTGAAAAACAGAACAAAATGTTACTTGTTACGACTGTTGGAAAGCTGATCTTTAATGAAATTTTACCGGAGTCATTCCCATATATGAATGAGCCGACAAAGCAAAACATTGAAGAAAAGACTCCAGAGAAGTATTTCCTTGAAACAACAGCTAATGTAAAAGAGTTTATCGAAGCTCAAGAGGAAATTGCTCCTTTCAAAAAGGGCATCCTTGGAAATGTAATTGCTGAGATTTTCAAGAAGTTCCATATCACTGAAACTTCAAAAATGCTAGATCGTATGAAAAATCTAGGATTTAGATATTCAACTAAAGCAGGTATAACTGTTGGTGTATCTGATATCATCGTTTTACCAGAGAAGAAAGAAATTATTAGTGAAGCACAAACAAAAGTTGATAATGTATTAAAGCAGTTCAGAAGAGGTTTAATTACTGAAGATGAACGCTATGAACGTGTTATCTCCATTTGGAGTGCAGCTAAAGATACAATCCAAGGTAAGTTAATGGCGTCACTTGATAAACGCAACCCAATCTTTATGATGAGTGATTCAGGAGCTCGTGGTAATGCATCTAACTTTACACAGCTTGCTGGTATGCGTGGACTAATGGCCAATCCGGCTGGACGAATCATTGAATTACCAATCAAATCTAGTTTCCGTGAAGGATTAACAGTATTAGAGTACTTCATCTCAACTCACGGTGCGCGTAAAGGTCTTGCCGATACTGCACTTAAAACAGCAGACTCAGGTTACTTAACACGTCGACTTGTTGATGTTGCTCAAGATGTTATCATTCGTGATGATGATTGTGGTACAGATCGTGGTATTCTTGCAGAATCGATCAGAGAAGGCACTGAGATCATTGAAAAGTTAGATGAGCGTCTAATAGGGCGTTACTGTCGTAAGGTTGTTAAACACCCTGAAACAGATGAAATCATTGTTAATGAGAACGAATTAATTACAGAGGATATTGCTGTTGAAATCATTGAAGCAGGAATTGATAAAGTATGGATCCGTTCTGCATTTACTTGTAATACTAGACATGGTGTATGTAAAAGATGTTACGGTCGTAACCTTGCTACAGGAACAGAGGTTGAGGTTGGTGAAGCAGTAGGAATTATTGCCGCTCAATCGATCGGTGAGCCTGGAACACAGTTAACGATGCGTACATTCCATACCGGTGGGGTTGCAGGAGACGATATCACTCAAGGTTTACCACGTATTCAAGAGCTATTCGAAGCTAGAAACCCTAAAGGTCAAGCGATTATTTCAGAAATCATTGGGGTAGTTTCAGAAATAAACGAAGTACGTGATAAACAGCAAGAAATTGTTATTCAAGGTGAAGTAGAATCCCGTTCATACACAGCACCATATAATGCAAGACTTAAAGTTACTCAAGGTGATAAAGTTGAGAGTGGTCAAGTCTTAACAGAAGGTTCAATAGATCCTAAAGAGTTGCTGAAAGTAAAAGATTTACAAGCAGTACAACAATATCTATTACGTGAAGTACAAAAAGTATACCGTATGCAAGGGGTAGAAATTGGAGATAAGCACGTAGAGGTTATGGTACGTCAAATGCTTCGTAAAGTAAGAGTAATGGATGCTGGTGACACAGATGTTTTACCAGGTACATTACTAGATGTACATCAATTTACTGATGCTAATAAACAAGTATTGTTAGATGGTAAACGTCCAGCAACAGGTAGACCTGTGTTACTTGGTATTACAAAAGCATCGCTAGAAACTGATTCATTCCTATCTGCAGCATCTTTCCAAGAAACAACTCGTGTTCTAACAGATGCAGCAATTAAAGGTAAACGTGACGAATTATTAGGACTTAAAGAAAATGTAATCATTGGTAAACTTGTTCCAGCTGGTACTGGTATGCCAAGATATCGTCAAGCTGAACCTATCTCTAAAGTTCAACAAACTGAAGAGGTTGTATCAGTCGATTAAGTTTTAAATAATTTATAATTGATAGTTATCTTTATAGAAATATTGGATTGAGATGGATGCTCAAATAATTTCATGGAGTTAGGTTGACATCCATCTCTTCCAATGTTACTATATTCAAGGTGCTCAATCTTACACCTGTTGCTTTGGAGGATATAGAATTATGTCTTATGAAAAAGTATCACAGGCAAACAAAATAATTGTTGGTACTAAGCAATCAGTGAAGGCTCTATTAAACAATGAAGTTAGAGAGATCATCATTGCTGAAGATGCTGATTATCGAATTGTCCAAAAGATTATTCAAACAGCAGAACAACAGCAAGTTCCTTTAACAAAGGTTACTTCTATGAAAAAGCTTGGTAAAGCTTGTGGAATTGAAGTTGGAGCTGCAGCTGTAGCTATAATACAGTAAAAACTGTTTTTGCAATTTATATATAATACATTGCAGAGACTTTGTTTTTGCCTAAATATGAACCACCTGGATGTGTGGTATTAAAAAGTGAAGGGAGGAAAACCAAAATGCCTACTATTAATCAATTAGTGCGTAAAGGTCGCGTAAGCAAAGTTGAGAAATCAAAATCACCTGCATTAAACAAAGGTTACAATAGCTTCAAAAAAGAGCAAACGAACTTATCATCACCTCAAAAACGTGGTGTATGTACTCGTGTAGGTACGATGACGCCGAAGAAACCTAACTCAGCGCTTCGTAAATATGCTCGTGTACGTTTAACAAACGGAATTGAGGTAACAGCATATATTCCTGGTATCGGACACAACTTACAAGAGCACAGTGTTGTTCTTATTCGTGGAGGTCGTGTAAAAGATTTACCGGGGGTACGTTACCACATCGTTCGTGGAGCGTTAGATACTGCTGGTGTTGATGGCCGTATGCAAGGTCGTTCTAAATACGGTACAAAACGTCCTAAAGTTAAAAAATAATAATCAAATAGATTAAACTTAAATGAAGGGAGGACATAACATGCCACGTAAAGGTCCTGTTACGAAAAGAGATGTATTACCAGATCCACTTTACAATTCAAAGCTTGTTACACGTTTAGTAAACAGAATTATGATCGACGGAAAAAGAGGTAAAGCACAATCTGTACTTTACAATGCTTTCGATTTAATTAAAGAACGTTCAGGTAAGGATGCAATGGAAGTGTTTGAACAAGCACTTAAAAACATCATGCCAGTTCTTGAAGTTAAAGCACGTCGTGTTGGTGGTGCTAACTACCAAGTACCTGTAGAAGTACGTCCAGATCGTCGTACTACTTTAGGTCTTCGTTGGTTAGTAAACTACGCTCGTCTTCGTGGAGAAAAGACGATGGAAGAGCGTTTAGCTAACGAAATTCTTGATGCTGCTAACAATACTGGTGCAGCAGTTAAGAAACGTGAAGATACTCACAAAATGGCTGAAGCAAATAAAGCATTTGCTCACTATCGTTGGTAGAATTAAACTTAAACTAAAACACAAAAAAATTCCAATTTGGAAGGAGAAATTACCCAATGGCAAGAGAGTTCTCCTTAGAAAATACTCGTAATATTGGTATCATGGCTCACATCGATGCTGGTAAAACAACTACAACTGAGCGTGTACTTTATTACACTGGTCGAATTCATAAAATCGGCGAAACTCATGAAGGTGCATCACAGATGGACTGGATGGAGCAAGAACAAGAGCGTGGAATCACGATCACTTCTGCTGCGACAACTGCGCAGTGGAAAGGTCACCGCGTAAACATCATCGATACACCAGGACACGTAGACTTCACTGTTGAAGTTGAACGTTCTTTACGTGTACTTGATGGTGCTGTAGCAGTACTTGATGCTCAATCAGGTGTTGAGCCTCAAACTGAAACAGTTTGGCGTCAAGCTACAACTTATGGAGTTCCACGTGTTGTGTTCGTTAATAAAATGGACAAAATCGGTGCAGATTTCTTATATTCTGTAGGAACTATCCATGATCGTCTTCAAGCTAATGCTCACCCAATCCAATTACCGATTGGTGCTGAGGATCAATTTGAAGGAATCATCGATTTAGTAGAAATGAAAGCAACATTCTACGGTAATGATTTAGGTACTGATATCGTTGATAAAGAGATACCTGAAGAATACGTAGATCAAGCTAATGAATACCGTGAAAAGTTAGTTGAAGCAGTATCAGAACTAGACGAAGATCTAATGGAAAGATACCTTGGTGGAGAAGAAATCTCTAACGATGAGCTAAAAGCTGCAATTCGTAAAGGTACACTTAACGTAGAATTTTATCCAGTAATCTGTGGATCTGCATTCAAAAACAAAGGTGTTCAAAAAATGTTAGATGCAGTACTTGACTACCTTCCATCACCTCTTGATGTACCTGCAATTAAAGGTATTGTTCCTGAGACTGAAGAAGAAGTAACTCGTGAATCTAGCGATACTGCACCATTCTCTGCATTAGCTTTCAAAGTAATGACAGATCCTTATGTTGGGAAGCTTACATTCTTCCGTGTTTACTCTGGTACGTTAAGTTCTGGGTCTTACATCCAAAACTCTACTAAAGGTAAGCGTGAGCGTGTAGGACGTATCCTTCAAATGCATGCAAATAGCCGTGAGGAAATTTCAGAAGTTCACTCAGGAGATATTGCTGCAGCTGTAGGTTTAAAAGATACTACTACTGGTGACACTCTATGTGATGACAAAAACCTTGTTATCTTAGAGTCTATGCAATTCCCAGAGCCAGTAATCCAACTTTCTGTTGAACCAAAATCTAAAGCAGATCAAGATAAAATGACAACTGCTTTAGTGAAGCTTCAAGAAGAAGATCCAACATTCCGTGCACATACTGATGTTGAAACGGGCCAAACAATCATCGCAGGTATGGGTGAACTTCACTTAGATATCTTAGTTGATCGTATGAAACGTGAATTCAAAGTAGAAGCTAACGTTGGTGCTCCACAGGTTGCTTACCGTGAAACATTCCGTCAAGGAGCTAAAGTTGAAGGTAAGTTTGCTCGTCAATCTGGTGGACGTGGACAATTTGGACACGTTTGGATTGAATTTGCACCTAACGAAGAAGGAAAAGGGTTTGAATTCGAAAACAAAATCGTTGGTGGAGTAGTTCCTCGTGAATACGTGCCTGCAGTTCAAGCTGGTCTTGAAGATGCAATGGGCAATGGTGTTCTTGCTGGATATCCATTAGTTGATGTTAAAGCTGCACTTGTTGATGGATCATACCATGATGTTGACTCAAGTGAGATGGCATTTAAAATCGCTGCTTCATTAGCACTTAAAAATGCAGTATCAAAATGTAGCCCGGTAATTCTTGAGCCAGTTATGAAAGTTGAAGTTGTTATTCCAGAAGAATACATGGGAGATATCATGGGGGGAGTAACATCTCGTCGTGGCCGTGTAGAAGGAATGGAAGCTCGTGGTAACGCACAAGTTGTTCGTGCGATGGTTCCACTTTCTGAAATGTTTGGATATGCTACTTCATTACGTTCTAACACTCAAGGTCGTGGAGTATTTACAATGCACTTTGATCACTATGAAGAAGTACCAAAATCAATTTCTGAAGAAATTATCAAAAAAAATAAAGGCGAGTAATTGAATTTACCCCCTTTAATGATGTATAACTACTTATGTGAGAACAGAGAGTGAATCATTCACTTTCTGTTACATATATCTTAAAACTATAATTAACACTCTGAGGAGGATTTTAGAATGGGTAAAGAAAAATTCGACCGTTCCAAGACGCATGCTAATATTGGTACAATTGGACACGTTGACCATGGTAAAACAACTTTAACAGCAGCAATCACAACTGTACTTGCAAAACGCAGTGGTAAAGGTGCAGCTATGGCTTATGATATGATCGATGCAGCTCCAGAAGAGCGTGAGCGTGGAATCACTATCTCAACTGCGCACGTTGAGTATGAAACTGACACTCGTCACTATGCACACGTAGATTGCCCAGGACATGCTGACTATGTTAAAAACATGATCACTGGTGCAGCACAAATGGATGGCGGTATCTTAGTAGTATCTGCTGCTGATGGCCCAATGCCACAAACTCGTGAGCACATCCTTTTATCTCGTCAAGTAGGTGTTCCTTACCTTGTTGTATTCTTAAACAAATGTGACATGGTTGATGACGAAGAATTATTAGAATTAGTAGAAATGGAAGTTCGTGACTTACTTTCTGAGTACGATTTCCCTGGCGATGATGTTCCTGTTATCAAAGGTTCTGCTCTTAAAGCACTTGAAGGAGAAGCTGATTGGGAAGAAAGAATCGTTGAACTAATGAACGCAGTTGACGAATATATCCCAACTCCAGAACGTGACACAGACAAACCATTCATGATGCCAGTTGAGGATGTATTCTCAATCACTGGTCGTGGAACAGTTGCTACAGGTCGTGTTGAGCGTGGACAAGTTAAAGTTGGTGACACAATCGACATCATCGGTTTAACTGAAGAGCCAAAATCAACTACTGTAACAGGTGTTGAAATGTTCCGTAAACTTCTTGATTATGCTGAAGCTGGAGATAACATTGGTGCACTTCTTCGTGGAGTTGCTCGTGATGATATCCAACGTGGTCAAGTACTTGCTAAACCAGGTACTATCACTCCACACACGAACTTCAAAGCAGAAATCTATGTATTATCAAAAGAAGAGGGTGGACGTCACACTCCATTCTTCACTAACTACCGTCCTCAGTTCTACTTCCGTACAACTGATGTAACTGGTATCTGCCAACTTCCTGAAGGCGTAGAAATGGTTATGCCTGGAGATAACGTAGAAATGACAGTTGAACTTATCGCTCCAATCGCGATTGAAGAAGGTACTAAATTCTCAATCCGTGAAGGTGGACGTACAGTAGGCGCTGGCGTTGTTGCTTCTATCCAAAAATAATAAACCTTCTATTATATAGAAGATAAAAGCGAGCATATTGATGCTCGCTTTTTTTTGTGTGAACAATACTAATAATGGCTTCATCATTTAAAGGAGATAAGTATAAAAGGATAATGAGGCTAAAAGCTATAAATAGTTTCAATCATTAAATTCTTCCTTCTATATAAAATAACTTCATAGAATTTTTAAAAAGCTGTACCGGTAATTAAATTTAGAAGAAACTTCAAAGCTATGATATTAAATAGTTAATGGTTTTTCTCTTAGAGTTTTTTTGCGAAAATTAAATTGACCTTTGAACTCTTCATTATCTGAATAAACTTACTTTATAGTTAGAAATATAAACCACATAGTCTATTGTTGATATTATTATACAATGTATGTATAATAGTAAAAGTGCTCAAGAATATTAATAATTTATTAATTAGCTCTTGCATATAACATCAGTTTTTTGTATAATAGACAATGTTGGTCTTTGACTGCGATGAAGCAGGAGGTTGCCGATACACACGGCCGCTTTGCCATGGCGTGTGTAGGGAAAATTCTTGCGGAGAAAATGTCTATTTTAAAAGTAGGCGAAAAGGAGGGAAAATAATGGCAAAACAAAAGATTCGTATTCGTTTAAAAGCTTATGATCACAGAATTCTTGATCAATCAGCTGAGAAAATCGTAGAAACTGCAAAACGTTCTGGTGCAAATGTATCTGGTCCAATTCCGTTACCGACTGAAAGATCTGTATACACAATCCTACGTGCGGTTCATAAGTACAAAGATTCTCGTGAACAATTTGAGATGCGTACTCATAAACGTTTAATTGATATCATCAGCCCAACACCACAAACTGTTGATGCGCTAATGCGTTTAGACTTACCGTCTGGTGTTGACATTGAAATCAAATTATAATTCTAAAAAATAAATTAATTAATTTTAATAGGAGGTGTGACTCATGACCAAAGGAATCTTAGGAAGAAAAATTGGTATGACGCAAGTATTTGCTGAGAATGGTGATCTAATTCCGGTAACTGTAATCGAAGCTACTCCAAACGTTGTTCTTCAAAAGAAATCTGTTGATACTGATGGATACACAGCAGTTCAATTAGGATTTGAAGACAAGCGTGAGAAGTTATCTAACAAACCAGAAAAAGGCCACGTAGCAAAAGCTAATACTGCACCTAAGCGCTTCGTTAAAGAACTTCGTGAAGCTAGCTTAGAGCAATACGAAGTTGGTCAAGAAGTCAAAGTTGATATATTCACTGCTGGTGAAACAGTCGATGTAACAGGAGTATCTAAAGGGAAAGGTTTCCAAGGTTCTATCAAGCGCCACAACCAATCTCGCGGACCTATGTCTCATGGTTCTCGTTACCATCGTCGTCCAGGTTCAATGGGACCTGTAGCACCAAACCGTGTATTTAAAAACAAACTTTTACCAGGTCGTATGGGTGGAGAACGTATTACTGTTCAAAACTTAGAAATCGTTAAAGTAGATGCAGAACGCAATCTATTATTAATTAAAGGTAATGTACCTGGACCAAGAAAAGCTCTTATTACTGTGAAAAGTGCAGTAAAATCTAAATAATTTCAGTAGGAAAGGAGGAATTGGGTAATGCCTAAAGTAGCATTATTAAACCAAGCTGGATCAAACGTTGGAGAAATCGAACTTAATGATTCTGTATTTGGTATCGAACCTAATCAGCATGTATTATTTGATGCGGTTATCATGCAAAGAGCTTCCTTACGTCAAGGAACTCATAAAGTAAAAGGACGTTCTGAAGTAGCAGGCGGAGGACGCAAACCTTGGCGTCAAAAAGGAACTGGTCGTGCTCGTCAAGGATCAATCCGTTCGCCACAATGGCGCGGTGGTGGTATCGTATTCGGACCAACTCCACGTTCATATGCATATAAATTACCTAAAAAAGTTCGCCGCTTAGCGATTAAATCTGCTTTATCATCTAAAGTAATTGACAACAGTATCGTTGTATTAGAGGACTTAGCGCTTAATGCACCTAAAACTAAAGAAATGTCTTCAGTATTAAAAGGACTTTCTGTAGAGAAGAAAGCATTAATCGTAACAGCTGACAATAACGAAAATGTTGCATTATCAGCACGTAACATCCCTGGAGTAACAGTAGTAACTGCAGAAGGTGTAAATGTTCTTGATGTACTTAACCATGATAAGCTTATTATGACGAAAGCTGCAGTGCAAAAAGTAGAGGAGGTGCTTGCGTAATGAAAGATCCTCGTGATATTATTAAGCGCCCCGTTATCACTGAACGTTCAACTGATCTTATGACTGAGAAAAAATATACTTTTGAAGTAGATGTTAGAGCTAATAAAACTGAAGTTAAAGATGCGATCGAATCGATCTTTGGTGTGAAAGTTGAAAAAGTTAACATCATGAACTATAAAGGTAAATTTAAACGTGTAGGTCGTTACAGCGGTTTAACTAACCGTCGACGCAAAGCAATCATTAAGCTTGCTGCGGATAGCAAAGAAATCGAATTATTTGAAGTATAAATTCTAATAGAAAAGGAGGGATATCGATATGGCGATTAAAAAATACAAACCAACCTCAAATGGTCGTCGTGGGATGACAGTATCTGATTTTGCTGAAATTACTACAGACCAGCCTGAAAAGTCATTACTTGCACCGGTTCATAGAAAAGGTGGACGTAATAACCAAGGTAAAATCACAGTTCGTCACCAAGGGGGCGGACACAAACGCCAATATCGTGTGATCGATTTTAAACGCGACAAAGATGGTATACCAGGACGCGTTGCTACAATCGAGTACGATCCAAATCGTTCTGCAAACATTGCACTTATCAATTATGTTGATGGTGAAAAAAGATACATCCTTGCTCCTAAAAACCTAAAAGTAGGTTTAGAGATTATGTCTGGTCCTGAGGCTGACATTAAAGTAGGAAATGCACTTCCACTAATTAACATCCCTGTTGGTACTGTTGTACACAACATCGAATTAAAACCAGGAAAAGGCGGACAATTAGTTCGTTCTGCAGGTACATCTGCTCAAGTTCTTGGTAAAGAAGGCAAATACGTACTTGTACGTTTAAACTCTGGTGAAGTTCGTATGATTCTTTCTTCATGCCGCGCGACTGTAGGTCAAGTTGGTAACGAACAACACGAATTAATCAACATTGGTAAAGCAGGTCGTTCTCGTTGGTTAGGTAAACGCCCAACTGTACGTGGATCTGTAATGAACCCTAATGACCATCCACACGGTGGTGGTGAAGGACGTTCTCCAATCGGACGTAAATCACCAATGTCTCCATGGGGTAAACCAACTCTTGGTGCTAAAACTCGTAAGAAGAAAAACAAATCAGATAAGTTTATCGTGCGTCGTCGTAAAAAATAACGTGGTTGAACTACGGTTCATTCGAACCGTAGCACGATCGCGAAGGGAGGTACAATCATGGGCCGTAGCTTAAAAAAAGGACCATTCGTGGATGAACATTTAATAAGCAAAGTTGAAAAATTGAATGAAACTGAAAAGAAGCAAGTAATTAAAACTTGGTCTCGTCGTTCTACAATTTTCCCACAATTCATTGGTCATACAATTGCAGTTTATGATGGTCGTAAACATGTTCCTGTATATGTAACTGAGGACATGGTAGGACACAAACTTGGTGAGTTTGCACCTACACGTACGTACAAAGGTCATGCAAATGACGATAAAAAAACAAGACGTTAATGAGAGGAGGCATATTACATGCAACAATCTAAAGCTGTCGCAAGAACAGTACGCATTGCTCCTCGTAAAGCTCGTTTAGTTTTAGATCTTATTCGAGGTAAGCAAGTAGGCGAAGCAGTAGCGATTTTAACACATACGCCAAAGGCTGCTTCTCCAATCATAGAGAAAGTTTTAAAATCTGCAGTGGCAAACGCTGAGCATAACTATGAAATGGACATTAATAGCTTAGTTGTAACTGAAGCTTTTGCTAATGAAGGTCCAACTCTTAAACGTTTCCGCCCACGTGCTATGGGTCGTGCAAGTGCAATTAACAAACGCACAAGTCACATCACAATCATCTTAACAGAAAAGAAGGAGGGATAAACTGTGGGTCAAAAGGTAAATCCAGTCGGTCTTCGTATTGGGGTTATTCGTGATTGGGAGTCAAAATGGTTCGCTGGTAAAGACTACTCAACTCTTTTACATGAAGATATCAAAATTCGTGAATACGTATCTAAGCGTCTTAGTGATGCATCTGTATCTAAAATTGAGATCGAACGTGCTGCAAACCGTGTAAACATTACTATCCACACTGCTAAGCCAGGTATGGTAATCGGTAAAGGTGGTACTGAAGTTGAAGCACTTCGTAAAGCACTTAACCAATTAACTGGTAAACGTGTACACATCAACATTTTAGAAATCAAAAAAGCTGATTTAGATGCTAAATTAGTTGCTGAAAATATCGCACGTCAATTAGAGAATCGTATCTCATTCCGTCGTGCTCAAAAACAAACTATTCAACGCGCAATGCGTTCTGGTGCACAAGGTATTAAAACTCAAGTATCTGGCCGTTTAGGCGGAGCAGATATCGCACGTGCAGAGCATTATAGCGAAGGAACAGTTCCACTTCACACACTTCGTGCTGACATTGATTATGGAACAGCTGAAGCTGATACAACTTACGGTAAATTAGGCGTTAAAGTATGGATCTATCGTGGAGAGGTTCTTCCTACTAAGAAGAAAACTGAGGAAGGAGGAAAATAATATGTTATTGCCAAAACGCGTAAAATATCGCAGAGAGCACCGTGGAAAAATGCGCGGTCGTGCTAAAGGCGGTACTGAGGTTCATTTCGGTGAATTTGGTATTCAAGCTCTAGAAGCTTCATGGATTACAAACCGTCAAATCGAGGCTGCTCGTATTGCGATGACACGTTACATGAAACGTGGCGGTAAAGTTTGGATTAAAATCTTCCCTTCTAAGCCTTATACAGCAAAACCTCTTGAGGTGCGTATGGGATCTGGTAAAGGTGCTCCAGAAGGTTGGGTAGCAGTAGTTAAACCAGGTAAAGTATTGTTTGAAATTTCAGGTGTTTCTGAAGAAGTTGCTCGTGAAGCATTACGTTTAGCATCACATAAATTACCGATCAAAACGAAATTTGTAAAACGTGAAGAAATTGGTGGTGAATCTAATGAAAGCTAATGAAATTCGTGACCTTACCACTGCTGAAATTGAACAAAAAGTAAAGTCTCTTAAAGAAGAATTATTTAACCTTCGCTTTCAACTAGCGACAGGACAATTAGAAAATACTGCTCGCATTCGTGAAGTTCGTAAATCTATCGCTCGTATGAAAACTGTTATACGTGAAAGAGAACTCGCTGCTAATAATCGTTAATAAGAGAGGAGGTTTACCGAATGAGTGATCGTAACCAACGTAAAGTGTATACTGGTCGTGTTGTTTCTGACAAAATGGATAAGACAATTACAGTTCTTGTAGAAACTTATAAAACACACTCACTATACGGCAAACGTGTAAAATACTCTAAAAAATTCAAAGCACATGATGAAAACAACCAAGCAAAAACTGGTGATATCGTAAGAGTAATGGAAACTCGTCCATTATCAGCTACTAAGCGTTTCCGTCTAGTAGAAATCGTTGAAGAAGCTATTATCATTTAATTTTGTTCGGATAGTTAATTCCGAAGGGAGGTAACATAAGTGATCCAACAAGAATCTCGTTTAAAAGTTGCTGACAACTCTGGTGCTCGTGAAGTACTTACAATCAAAGTATTAGGTGGTTCTGGTCGTAAAACTGCTAATATTGGTGATGTTATCGTTTGTACGGTAAAACAAGCAACACCAGGTGGCGTTGTCAAAAAGGGTGAAGTTGTTAAAGCTGTAATCGTTCGTACTAAGAGCGGTGCACGTCGTTCAGATGGTTCTTACATCAAATTCGACGAAAATGCATGTGTGATTATTCGTGACGATAAAGGCCCACGTGGTACTCGTATTTTCGGACCTGTTGCACGTGAATTACGTGAAAACAATTTTATGAAAATCGTTTCTTTAGCTCCGGAAGTTCTATAATAAATATTATTGCGTTACTAAGGAGGTGCGACAGGATGCATGTCAAAAAAGGTGATAAAGTAATGGTTATCTCTGGTAAGGATAAAGGAAAACAAGGTGTAATACTTGCTTCTTATCCTAAAAAAGATCGTGTACTTGTAGAAGGTATTAATATAGTAAAAAAACACTCTAAACCTTCTCAAGCTAATCCACAAGGTGGAATCTTAAGCCAAGAGGCACCTATCCATGTATCAAATGTTATGCCACTTGATCCAAAATCAGGTGAACCGACTCGTGTTGGTTCTAAAGTGGTAGACGGTAAAAAGGTACGTGTAGCTAAAAAATCTGGTGAAACTTTAGATAAATAGTAAATCAGGAAGGGAGGTATTTGTATGAACCGCCTTAAAGAAAAGTATCAAAATGAAATTACGCCTGCATTAGTGAAAAAGTTTTCTTACAAATCAGTAATGCAAGCTCCTAAATTAGAAAAAATCGTAATCAACATGGGTGTTGGTGATGCAGTTTCAAACTCTAAATCATTAGATGTTGCTGTTGAAGAGTTAACTCAAATCACTGGACAAAAACCAGTTGTTACTAAAGCAAAAAAATCTATCGCTGGTTTCCGTCTTCGTGAAGGTATGCCAATCGGTGCAAAAGTTACATTACGCGGTGAGCGTATGTACCAATTCTTAGATAAGTTAATCGCTGTTTCATTACCACGTGTACGTGATTTCCGTGGAGTATCAAAGAAATCATTTGACGGTCGCGGTAACTACACATTAGGTGTTAAAGAGCAATTAATCTTCCCTGAGATTGATTATGATAAAGTAAACAAAGTTCGTGGTATGGATATCGTTATTGTTACAACTGCGAATACTGATGAAGAAGCACGTGAACTATTAACTCAGTTCGGAATGCCGTTTCAAAAATAATCGCTAAGTAAAGGGAGGCGAAATTGTGGCTAAAAAATCAATGATTGCTAAGCAAAAGCGCACGCAAAAACACCCAGTACAAGAGTACACTCGTTGCGAACGTTGCGGACGTCCACACTCTGTACTACGCAAATTTAAACTTTGCCGTATTTGTTTCCGTGAACTTGCTTACAAAGGTCAAATTCCAGGCGTGAAAAAAGCTAGCTGGTAAAACCGTAAAACGGGAAGGAGGTTATTTAGTAATGGTTATGACAGATCCTATTGCAGATATGCTTACTCGCATTCGTAATGCGAATATGGTACGTCACGAGAAACTTGAGTTTCCTGCATCGAAAATCAAGAAAGAAATTGCTGAAATTCTTAAGCGTGAAGGTTTCGTACGTGATGTTGAATATGTAGAAGATAACAAACAAGGTATCATTCGTATTTTCCTTAAATACGGATCAAACAATGAGCGTGTAATTACTGGTCTTAAAAGAATCAGTAAACCAGGTTTACGTGTTTATGCTAAATCTGATGAAGTACCACGTGTACTTAACGGTTTAGGTATCGCGATCGTTTCAACTTCTCAAGGTGTTTTGACTGACAAAGAAGCTCGTGCAAAACAAGCTGGTGGAGAAGTATTAGCATACGTTTGGTAAAAAGTTCAAAATGAATGGAGGTGTAATGAATGTCTCGTATTGGTAAAAAACTACTTGAAATCCCTGCTGGTGTTACTATTGATATCGCTGAAGATAACACAGTAACGGTTAAAGGTGCTAAAGGGGAATTAACTCGTACATTCAACCCTGATATGAAAATCTCTATCGAAGAGAATATTTTAACAGTATCTCGTCCTTCAGATGCGAAAGAACACCGTGCTCTTCACGGTACTACTCGTAGCTTACTAGGTAACATGGTAGAAGGCGTTTCTAAAGGATTTGAAAGAGGATTAGAGCTAATCGGTGTCGGTTACCGTGCTTCTAAATCTGGCGATAAATTAATTCTTAACGTTGGTTACTCTCACCCTGTTGAGATCACACCAGAAACTGGTATCGAAATTGAAGTACCAACACAAACAAAAGTACTTGTTAAAGGTACTGATAAAGAACGCGTAGGTGCTATTGCTGCAAATATCCGTGACGTTCGTCCACCAGAGCCTTACAAAGGTAAAGGTATTCGCTATGAAGGCGAAAAAGTTCGTCGTAAAGAGGGTAAAACTGCGAAGTAATATCGCTTAGATGATAAGAAAGGAGTGACCTAAATGATTATTAAGGCTGATAAAAATGCTGTACGTAAAAAAAGACATGCTCGTGTTCGTTCTAAACTTACTGGTACAACAACACGTCCACGTCTAAACGTATATCGTTCAAACCAACACATTTACGCTCAAGTAATTGATGATACTAACTCAGTTACTCTAGTAAGTGCTTCTACATTAGAAAAAGATTATAATCTTGATTCTAAGAGCAATGTTGAAGCAGCGCAAAAGATTGGTGAATTAGTAGCAAAACGTGCTATTGAAAAAGGTGTTAAATCTGTCGTTTTTGATCGCGGTGGATACTTATATCATGGTCGTATTAAGGCTCTAGCTGAAGCTGCTCGCGAGGCTGGACTTGAATTTTAATCGCAAAAGGAGGGACATAAAGAATGCGTCGTATTGATCCAAACAAATTAGAGCTTGAAGAACGCGTAGTTACCGTTAACCGTGTTGCTAAAGTTGTTAAAGGTGGTCGTCGTTTCCGCTTTGCAGCACTTGTTGTTGTAGGTGATAAAAACGGTCATGTAGGCTTTGGTACTGGTAAAGCACAAGAAGTACCTGAAGCAATCCGTAAAGCTATTGAAGATGCTAAAAAGAACTTAATTGAAGTTCCTATGGTTGGTGCAACAATTCCTCACCAAGTTATCGGTCAATTTGGAGCAGGAAATATTCTTTTAAAACCAGCTTCTGAAGGTACTGGAGTTATCGCTGGAGGACCTGTTCGTGCGGTATTAGAATTAGCAGGTGTAGCAGATATCCTATCTAAATCTTTAGGTTCAAATACTCCAATAAATATGATCCGTGCTACGATTTCTGGATTAAGTGAACTTAAAAGTGCAGAAGATGTTGCTAAGTTACGTGGAAAAACGGTCGAAGAACTGTTAGGATAAGGAGGGAACAAGATGGCGAATAAGTTAGAAATTACCCTCACTCGCAGTGTGATTGGTCGTCCTGAAGATCAACGAGTTACTGTTAAAACACTTGGACTAAAAAAGTTACACCAAACTGTAGTTCAAGAAGATAATCCTGCGATTCGCGGTATGATTAATAAAGTTGCTCACTTAGTTACAGTTAAAGAACAATAAAAGAAACATCAATATATAAGGAGGTGTCCCGATGAAACTTCATGAGTTGAAACCTGCAGAAGGATCTCGTAAAACACGTAACCGTGTTGGTCGTGGTATTGGTTCTGGTAATGGTAAGACAGCTGGTAAAGGTCATAAAGGACAAAATGCTCGTTCTGGTGGTGGAGTTCGTCCTGGATTCGAAGGTGGTCAAACTCCTTTATTCCAACGCTTACCTAAACGTGGTTTTACGAACATTAACCGCAAGGACTTTGCAATTGTTAACCTTGAGACTCTTAATCGTTTTGAAGATGGTACTGAGGTTACTCCAGAACTTTTACTTGAAACAGGTGTTGTTAGCAATGTAAAATCTGGTGTGAAAATCCTAGGTAATGGTCAATTAGAGAGAAAACTTACTGTAAAAGCTAACAAGTTCTCTGCTTCTGCTAAAGAAGCAATTGAAACTGCTGGCGGTTCAGTTGAGGTGATCTAATGTTTAAAACAATCTCCAATTTTATGCGCGTGGGTGATATTAGAAGTAAGATCATATTCACCCTTTTAATGTTAATAGTATTTCGTATCGGTACTTTCATTCCTGTTCCTAATGTCAATGCTGACGTTTTAAAGGCTCAGGATGAACTAAATGTGTTCGGAATTCTAAATACTTTCGGTGGTGGAGCATTATATAACTTCTCAATTCTTGCGATGGGTATAATGCCTTACATTACAGCTTCGATCATCATTCAACTCTTGCAGATGGATGTTGTACCGAAGTTCACTGAATGGTCAAAACAAGGTGATGTTGGGCGTCGTAAGCTCGCTCAATTTACAAGATACTTTACAATAATATTAGGTTTTATCCAAGCGTTAGGTATGTCTTATGGGTTTAATACTCAATCAGGTGGAATGTTAATCGAGAATCCTGGTGTAGGAACATACTTGCTAATTGCGATTGTATTAACAGCTGGTACAGCATTTTTAATGTGGTTAGGAGAACAAATCACTTCTAAAGGTGTTGGAAATGGTATTTCTATTATCATCTTTGCTGGGATCGTTGCTAGTATTCCTTCAACTGTTAACCAAATTTATGCACAACAGTTTGAAGATGCTGGTGATCAATTGTTCTTACGTATCATAACAGTTGTCATTTTAGTATTGGCAATTTTAGCTGTTGTTGTCGGTGTTATATTTATTCAACAAGCACTTCGTAAAATTCCGATTCAATATGCAAAAGGTTCTGGAGGAAATAATATGGGTGGGGGTCACACGACTCATTTACCACTTAAGGTGAATCCAGCTGGTGTAATTCCTGTAATCTTTGCAGTATCTTTTATCATTACACCACCAACCATTGCAGCATTTTTCGGTCCTAACGATGTAACTGAATGGATATCTAAAACATTTGATTACACACAGCCTATTGGTATGGTAATCTATGTTGCATTAATTATTGCTTTCACATACTTCTATACATTTGTTCAAGTGAACCCTGAACAAATGGCAGAAAACTTGAAGAAACAAGGTGGCTATATTCCTGGTATTCGTCCAGGTAAGAGCACTCAAGAATATGTTACAAAGGTATTATATCGTTTAACTTTTGTTGGTTCTCTTTTCTTAGCAGCTATAGCTGTTCTTCCTGTTTTCTTTATTAAGTTTGCTGATCTTCCTCAATCTGCACAGATTGGTGGAACAAGTTTGCTAATTGTAGTAGGGGTTGCTCTTGAGACAATGAAACAGCTTGAAAGTCAGCTAGTGAAACGTCATTATAAAGGCTTTATAAAATAAAGAGGATGTGGGAGTCTCTTCCCATTCCTTCTATATATAGAGACTGAGGGGGGAATACAAATGAATCTAGTATTGATGGGCCTTCCTGGTGCTGGGAAAGGTACTCAGGCTGAACGTATTGTAGAGAAATACAACATCCCTCATATCTCAACAGGAGATATGTTTAGAGCTGCTATGAAAGAAGAAACAGAACTAGGTCTACAAGCTAAATCTTTTATTGATAAAGGTGAACTTGTACCTGATGAAGTTACCATTGGTATTGTTCGTGAGCGTTTGGGAAAGAATGATTGTCAAAAAGGTTTTCTTTTAGATGGTTTCCCTAGAACTGTTGCTCAAGCAGATGCGCTTGAAGCGATTCTAGCAGATCTTAACAGAAAGATAGATTACGTCATAAATATTGAAGTAAATAAAGATATTCTGATGGAGCGCTTAACTGGTCGTAGAATCTGTAAACAATGTGGTGCAACATATCATCTAGTATTTAATCCACCTGCTGTAGAAGGTAAGTGTGATAAATGTGGAGGAGAGTTATATCAACGTGCAGATGATAACGAAGAAACGGTTGCAAATCGTTTAGAAGTTAATCTTCAACAAACTCAACCTTTATTAGATTTTTATAACCAAAAAGGTTACTTGAAAAATATAAATGGTGAACAGGATATCAATAAAGTATTTATTGATGTAGATCAGTTACTTGGGGGATTAAATGCATGATCATTTGTAAGACTCAGCGCGAACTTGATATTATGCGAGAAGCTGGTCGGATAGTGGCATTAACTCATCAAGAGCTGAAAAAGCATATTAAACCAGGTATCACTACAAAGGAATTGGATGCAATTGCTGAAAACTTTATTCGTTCTCATGATGCAATCCCATCCTTTAAAGGGTATAATGGTTTTCGCGGAAGCATTTGTGCTTCTGTAAATGAAGAACTCGTTCATGGTATACCGGGAGATCGTGTATTAAATGAAGGAGATATTATCAGCATTGATATTGGTGCAAAATATAATGGGTATCATGGAGACTCAGCTTGGACATATGCAGTAGGTGAAATTTCAGATGGAGCTAAAAGACTTCTAGAAGTTACAGAAGAGTCTTTATATAAAGGTCTTAATGAAGCGAAACCTGGTGATAGACTTTCAAATATCTCTCATGCAATTCAAACTTATGTTGAAGAACATAATTTTTCAGTTGTTAGAGAATATGTTGGTCATGGTGTCGGGCAAGAGTTACATGAAGATCCTCAAATTCCTCATTATGGTCCACCTAATAAAGGTCCTAGGCTTAAGCCTGGTATGGTATTAGCGATTGAACCGATGGTTAATGCGGGGACTCGTTATGTTAAAACACTAGCAGATGATTGGACTGTTGTGACAGTTGATGGTAAAATGTGTGCTCACTTTGAACATACAATTGCTATTACTGAAACAGGCTATGAAATCTTAACAAAAGCCTAAATGAAGGTGACATTGCTTAAACGAACCGAATTTCGATTCCAGGTGTGTTACAGCTTGTGTCTAGCATATTATTGGGTTAGCTAAGAAGTATACGCCAGATTGATAAGGAATTCGTTAATAGCTGATGGAGAAAAGTAATATAAAGATCTCCAATTAGAAAGATGTTCATCATCAAGAATTCTTTTATAGCGTATCTCCGGAAGTTCAGAACAGTATAATGTAAGCAGGTCGTGTGACAATTAGGAATTTATCTCTTAAGTTTGTCTATGAGCAAGTTACTGATTTGATGAAGGGAGAACAGTTCAATGGCGAAAGACGATGTAATTGAAGTAGAAGGAACTGTTATTGAAACATTACCAAATGCAATGTTTAAAGTAGAACTAGAGAACGGTCATACAGTTTTAGCACATGTATCTGGAAAGATACGTATGCATTTCATCCGTATTTTACCTGGAGACAAAGTTACGGTAGAATTATCTCCATATGATTTAACTCGTGGCAGAATTACGTACCGTTTTAAATAATTAGCACTCCGTACTACTAAGGAGGTATTAAAATCATGAAGGTCAGACCATCTGTTAAACCAATTTGTGAAAAATGTAAAGTCATTCGCAGAAAAGGCAAAGTCATGGTTATATGTGAGAATCCTAAACATAAGCAAAAACAAGGTTAATCTATAAGGAGGTGCAAGCTTAATGGCTCGTATTGCAGGTGTTGATATTCCACGTGACAAACGTGTTGTCATTTCATTAACTTATATTTTCGGAATCGGACGCCCAACTGCTGAGAAAGTATTAGCAGAAGCTGGTGTTTCTGTAGATACACGTGTACGTGATCTAACTGAAGATGAGTTAGGAAAAATTCGTGAAGTAATTGATAAGCTTAAAGTTGAAGGTGACCTTCGTCGTGAAGTATCTTTAAATATTAAGCGTCTAATCGAGATTGGCTCTTTCCGTGGTATCCGTCACCGTCGTGGCTTACCAGTTCGCGGACAGAATACTAAAAACAATGCACGTACACGTAAAGGTCCACGTCGTACAGTAGCAAACAAGAAAAAATAATTAAAAAGGGAGGTTAGCCCACAATGGCACGTAAAACGAATACTCGTAAACGTCGTGTGAAAAAGAATATTGAGAGTGGTATCGCACATATTCGTTCAACTTTCAATAACACGATTGTTACTATTACTGATACTCATGGTAATGCAATTTCATGGTCAAGTGCTGGTGCATTAGGTTTCAGAGGTTCTCGTAAATCTACTCCATTCGCTGCACAAATGGCTGCTGAAACAGCTGCTAAAGCATCACAGGAACATGGCTTAAAAACATTAGAAGTTACAGTTAAGGGACCAGGTGCAGGACGTGAAGCAGCAATCCGTTCTTTACAAGCTGCAGGTCTAGAAGTAACTGCAATCAGAGATGTTACACCAGTTCCACATAATGGATGCCGTCCACCAAAACGTCGTCGTGTATAAATTTTCTGTATAGATTTTGTATCCCTGTCAATAATGGGTTATGATACAGTATATAAGTTCTAGCAGAATCACTTAGTTGTTGTGCACATTCGGGAACTTTTGAATGGGGAATTTCGGTTAGACTCTTAATCAAACTCTATGTCTAGCCGGGGTTTCGACGTTTTGAAGGAGGGTTTATAGATGATAGAAATTGAAAAACCAAAAATCGAAACGGTGGTGCCGCTGTAACATCAATCCAAATAGATGGCGTACTTCATGAGTTTTCAACGATCGAAGGTGTTGTTGAAGATGTTACTTCGATTATCTTAAACATTAAAAAGCTTGCTCTTAAAATCTATTCAGATGAAGAAAAGACGCTTGAAATTGATGTTCAAGGTGAAGGAAATGTAACTGCTTCAGATATTACTCATGATAGTGATGTAGAGATTCTTAATCCGAATCTTAAAATTGCTACACTTGCATCTGACGCTAGCTTTAGAATGAGACTTACAGCTAAGCGCGGACGTGGGTACACTCCAGCTGTTTCCAACAAAAGAGAAGACCAACCTATTGGTGTGATTCCAATTGATTCGATCTTCACTCCAGTTGCTCGAGTTTCTTACCAAGTTGAGAAAACTCGTGTAGGTCAAGTCGCTAACTATGATAAGTTAACGTTAGACGTTTGGACAGATGGTAGTACAGGGCCTAAAGAAGCAATCGCTCTTGGTTCAAAGATTCTGACTGAACACCTTAACATTTTTGTAGGGCTAACTGATGAAGCTCAAAATGCAGAAATAATGGTCGAGAAGGAAGAAGATCAAAAAGAAAAAGTTCTTGAGATGACGATTGAAGAATTAGACCTATCGGTTCGTTCTTACAACTGTTTAAAACGTGCTGGTATCAATACAGTACAAGAGCTTGCTCACAAAACAGAAGAAGATATGATGAAAGTTCGTAATTTAGGTCGTAAATCTCTTGAAGAAGTTAAGGCAAAATTAGAAGAACTAGGTTTAGGTCTTCGAAAAGACGACTGACGACTAGTTAGACATTAACTAGCGTTTTCGTATGTTATAATAGATAGATATGTTAAAATAGCATTATCTAAAAACATACATTATACAACGAAGGAGGGGACATCTCATGTCATACAGAAAATTAGGTCGTACAAGTGCTCAACGTAAAGCAATGCTTCGTGACTTAACGACTGATTTAATTATCAGTGAGCGCATTGAAACAACAGAAGCTCGTGCAAAAGAATTACGTTCAACTGTTGAAAAGATGATAACTTTAGGTAAGCGTGGAGATCTTCATGCTCGCCGTCAAGCAGCATCTTATGTGCGTAATGAAGTAGCTGAAGTTGTAGCTGTTACAACTGCAGAAGGTAAGGAAAAAGAAAAACCGAAATATGCTTTAGAAAAGCTTTTCAGTGATATCGCTCCACGTTACGAAGATCGCCAAGGCGGTTATACTCGTATCATGAAACTTGGACCTCGTCGCGGTGACGGTGCTCCAATGGTAATCATTGAGTTAGTTTAATATATACTTTTACAAGGGCGTGACAGTTGCAGAACTGGATCAATGCCCTTTTTTTATAGATTTAATTTCTATGTCACATCATGGTTTTAAACTTAGTATACTTTTAGGCAATTTATAGATAAATCTTATAAAGTACTGCTATTATTAGCCTTGTTGCTTAAGAGCTTGAAGTAATATGTTACTAGATCATGATGCGGTAAACTCCTATATAATAGAATCATTCTATTATCTTATTTATTCTTCTATAATAATGGCTGCTTTTATGAACTTTGTTGCTTTTAAGAATCTTTAGGAAACATCTTTAATGGTATCTTTTCTTCAATGATTAGGATCTTTAACTCAATAATTACTGTTTCTAGAAGTTTCTTAAGGTTAATTTGTAACAATCTTTCGGAAAATGGGCTTAAAAATTTCATTCGTAAACTACAGAGTAAATAGTGTGAAAAACTAGAAAAACGTGTAACAAAACCCATAAATCTATACAACGATAAGCATGGGTTTAGAGACGAGGAGAGACGAGCTGTGAAGGAAACAATCATTAATGTGGAGAATATAACCTTTCATTATGATCAAGAAGCTGATCCTGCATTAGATCAAGTATCAATTGAGGTTCATAAAGGTGAATGGCTAGCAATTGTTGGTCATAATGGATCTGGTAAATCCACATTAGCACGGATAATAAACGGTCTATATCTTCCCAATCAGGGATCTGTGCGTGTATGTGGGATAGAATTGTCATCAGAGTCAATCTGGGATATCAGAAAGCATGTTGGAATGGTATTTCAAAATCCTGATAATCAGTTTGTTGGTGCAACTGTTAGAGATGATGTCGCATTTGGTCTTGAGAATAATGGTATTGATCGAGATGAAATGATTAGAAGAATTGAATGGGCTACTAAAAAGGTTAAAATGGAGGAGTTCCTTGAACATGAACCACACCATCTTTCAGGTGGCCAAAAGCAGCGTGTGGCTATAGCTGGTGTTATCGCTGTTCAGCCTGATGTGATAATACTGGATGAGGCAACATCTATGTTAGATCCTGTTGGTAGGGCGGAGGTTATTCAAACTGTTCGTGAGCTTAATAAACAAGGTATTTTAACTGTCATCTCCATTACACATGATCTTGAGGAAGCTTCTAAAGCTGATAGAATGATTGTAATGAATGCTGGGAAAAAATTTGCTGAGGGTACTCCAGATGAGGTATTTCTGCTTGATCAGCAGCTAGTTGATATTGGTCTTGATCTTCCTTTTCCGTTCCTTTTAAGTAGAAAATTAAAAGAAGCTGGTGTTTCTTTACAAAATCATCATCTTACTGAGGAAGGGTTGGTGAATGAGCTATGGACATTACTCTCAAAAACGTAGAACATCGATATCAGGCTCGTTCTCCATTTGAAAGACTTGCTCTTTACGATGTGAATTTGGCAATTGAAACAGGTTCTTATGTATCTATTATTGGGCATACTGGTTCAGGTAAGTCTACAATTCTTCAGCATCTTAATGGGCTTTTGAAACCTACTAAAGGATCAATAGCTATTGGAGATCATCTGATTGAAGCTGGAAAGAAGAATAAGAACCTAAAGGAAGTAAGAAGGCTAGTAGGGATCGTTTTTCAATTTCCAGAGCACCAGCTGTTTGAAGAAACAGTTGAAAAGGATATTGCCTTTGGGCCCATGAATTTTGGTGTAAGTGAGAAGGATGCTATTTTAAAAGCAAGAAAATCATTAGAAATAGTTGGTTTACCAGAATCAGTGCTGAATAAGTCTCCTTTTGACTTAAGTGGGGGACAAATGAGAAGAGTTGCTATTGCTGGGGTATTAGCAATGGGTCCCAACGTACTTGTCTTAGACGAGCCTACAGCAGGTCTTGATCCTAGAGGTAGAAAAGAAATGATGGAACTTTTTTTTCGATTACGTAAGGAGCAAAACTTAACAATCATTCTTGTTACACATAGCATGGAAGACGCTGCAAGATATTCTGATGAAATATTCGTTATGCATAAAGGTACTGTTGAAATGAAAGGAACTCCGAGAGAGATATTTAACCAGGCAGAGAAACTATCATCATTAGGCCTTGATTTACCTGAAACAATTAAGCTACAAAAAAAATTGGTAGAGAAGGGTATTACGTTTAATGAAATTCCTCTAACCTTAGAAGAGACTGTATTACAAATTACATCTCTTATAAAAGGGGTGGATTCTCAATGATGGATAGTATCATTATTGGTAAATATGTTCCTGGTCAATCTCTTATTCATAGAATGGATGCACGAGCAAAATTATTATTAATATTTGCATTTGTTTTCATTGTATTTTTTGCGAATAACTTGTTCACATATTTGATACTGGGGATTTTCACAATAACCATTGTTGCATTAACTAAATTGCCTATCCGATTTTTAGTTAAAGGTCTTAAGCCTGTTCTTTGGATTATCCTTTTTACATTTGTTTTGCATCTATTTGTTACAAAAGAGGGAGAGCTATTATTTCAACTAGGTTTTATCTCAATCTATGAAGAAGGACTTAAGCAGGGGATATTTATTTCATTGCGCTTTCTCTATTTAATTTTAATGACAACTATTTTAACGTTGACGACAACACCAATTGAAATTACAGACGGTATGGAAAGCTTGCTAGGTCCCCTTAAAAAGATTGGGTTACCAGTTCATGAACTAGCTTTAATGATGTCAATATCTTTAAGGTTTATTCCTACACTTATGGAGGAAACTGATAAAATATTGAAAGCACAAATGGCTAGAGGTGTAGACTTTACTAGTGGCCCTATAAAGGACCGTTTTAAGGCAGTTGTTCCTTTACTAGTTCCACTATTCATTAGTGCTTTTAAGCGCGCAGAAGAGCTTGCAACAGCTATGGAGGCACGAGGATATAAAGGTGGAGAAGGAAGAACAAAGCTTAGACAGTTACAATGGACAGGTTTAGATACTATTATGATGATCATGTTAGTAGCATTAGGGATAGTCTTACTATATTTACGAACATAGGAGCAAGTCGATGAAAGTGAAGTGCACTGTATCTTACGATGGTTCACAATTTTATGGATATCAAGTTCAACCAAATAAACGAACGGTACAAAGTGAAATAGAAGATGCCTTAACAAAGCTTCATAAAGGTGAAAAAATAAAAATATTTGCTTCAGGTAGAACTGATGCAGGTGTTCATGCAGTGGGACAGGTTTTTCATTTTGAAACTAAATTACGTATACCTGAAGATAGATGGCCATTTGCATTAAATAGCTTATTACCAGAGGATATTGTGATTAAGTCGGCTGCTTATGTAGCCCCTGAATTTCATGCTCGATTTGATGTTGTTAAAAAGGAATATCGTTATATAATTAATCAAGATAAAATTCAGGATGTTTTTAAAAGAAAATATTGTTTTCATTATCCTTATGAATTAGATTTGCAATCTATCAAAAAAGCCTGTGACCTTTTATCAGGTACACACGATTTTACAAGCTTTTGTGTGGCAAAAACCGAGGTAGAGGATAAGGTTAGAACGTTATATTCTATTGAAGTAATCAAGGAAGATACTAATATTATTTTTCGTTTTATTGGAAATGGATTTTTGTATAATATGGTAAGAATTTTAGTAGGAACTTTATTAGAAATTGGACAAGGAATTAAATCTGTTGAAGATATTCCCGCTATTTTCAAGGGACGGGATAGGCGATTAAGTGGGAAAACAGTGCCAGGACATGGATTATATTTATGGAAAGTTTACTATGACAACTAAACCAGGTGTAACATGTTCTTGACATTCGCTTATTTAAAGTATATCATATCTAATGGTATGTATTTCAACCCCACGAATAAGCCCCGGAAACTTATCGTGTTATGAAATAGAATAGGAACCATCTTATATTATTTATTTAGGAGGAAAACACATGCGTACAACGTTTATGGCTAACGCTGCTACTATCGAACGTAAATGGTACGTAGTTGATGCTGAAGGCAAGACTTTAGGTCGTCTTTCAAGTGAAATTGCATCAATTCTACGTGGCAAACATAAACCAACTTTCACACCTCATGTTGACACTGGTGATCATGTGATCATTATCAATGCTGAGAAAATCGAATTAACAGGTAAAAAATTAACTGATAAAATTTACTACCGTCACAGCCAATTCCCTGGTGGATTGAAATCTAGAACTGCATTGGAAATGCGTACGAACTACCCTGAAAAAATGCTTGAATTAGCAATTAAAGGGATGCTTCCAAAAGGTTCATTAGGTCGTCAAATCGGTAAAAAATTATATGTATATGCTGGTAGTGAACATCCACACCAAGCTCAACAACCTGAAGTTTACGAACTTCGCGGATAATTAAAAAGGAGGTTATTAATTTGGCACAAGTTCAATATTACGGTACTGGCCGTCGTAAGAGCTCAGTAGCACGTGTACGCTTAGTTCCTGGCGAAGGTCGTATTGTTGTAAATAGTCGTGAAATTAAAGACTATATCCCATCAGAAGCTTTAATCGAAGATATTAAACAACCATTAAACATAACTGAAACTACAGGAAGCTACGATGTTCTTGTAAATGTTTCAGGTGGTGGATATGCTGGTCAAGCTGGTGCTATCCGTCATGGTATTTCTCGTGCTTTATTAGAAGCAGATCCAGAATACCGTGCATCACTTAAAAGTGCTGGTATGTTAACTCGTGACGCTCGTATGAAAGAACGTAAAAAATACGGTCTTAAAGGCGCACGTAAAGCACCTCAGTTCTCAAAACGTTAATACAAAAGATTTTCAAGGCTCTCAGGCTTTTGGCTTGGGGGTCTTTTTTGTATTCGCAAAGTCCTTTTGATCACGGAGTTTTTTTTGACCGCATACACCCTGAAAAAACATAGCTCAATGTACTTCTGAAATTTGTCCGCTGTCAGCACTAATGGGCTTCATAATGTTAATGACGAATTTAACTCATAAAAATGATTGTGTCTGTAACATGTATATAAATGTTCATTGTTATTTTAGTATCTGAGTGTCCTTCACGCTCCTGTATTTCTTTAATTCTTGCACCTGCTTCAAAAGTAGGGAAGCAGGTGGTATGTCTTATCCTTGATTAGTAGTTTGATGAAGTTTGTGAGTGAGTATAAATCCATAAAGAACCATTATATCTTGTCTAGTCTCCATGGATTTAAACAAGCATCAACAGTTCCATTTCACCTTTCTAACGAATAAAAATAAGAATCTGAAGCGTCTAATAACTTTAGCAAACGCTGATATTCATCATTAGAAAAAGACGTAGCCGGGTGCACTTCAAGTGTATCTAAATCAATAAAGGTTCCATCTTCAAACGATTTCCCTGGCATATACAAATAGTCCTCATTATAATACGTACCTGTTGGCGTATAATAACGGGTTCCTACTAGATTCGAGGATGAATTGATTAAATCGCTACCAAACAAAGGCATTGACTGCACGTTGACATCGATACCAAGAAGATTTAACAGAGTTGGCATGATATCAATTTGACCACCTGTATTTTGATAGACATTGGAAGCTGAAAGAGAAGGAACATGCAAGATAAATGGAACTTTATACTTATCAATAAGAGAATGATACTCTCGACCAAGTAGCTCTTTCATTAATTGGTGGTCTCGTTTTGTTTCAGGGTTTAACCCGAGATGATCGCCGTACACGGCTATTAGAGTTGAATCATATAACCCTTTCTCTTTCAATTTATTTAATAATTGTCCAAAAGCATAGTCTGTATAACTAGTTGCTTCCAAATACTTACCAACCATCGTTCCATCAAAACGTGCTGGTAGTTTAATGATATGTTTGTATTTTTCCTTAGGTAATGTAAATGGGTGATGGCTCGACATGGCCACAAGATGAGCATAAAATAAATCACCTTTAGCATGAATGTCCGCTAACTCTTCTACTGATTTTCTAAATAGGATTTCATCTGAAGAACCAAATTGAATGAAATCTTCATCTTTAAAAAACGATTTGTCATAATACTGATCAAAGCCTAAAGCAGGATAGAGATCGTCACGGTTCCAAAAAGCAAGGTCGTTCGTATGAAAGGTTGTAGTCGTATAATCTAAATCGTTTAAAAGTCTAGGTAAAGATGGAACTTCTTTCGAAGAAACGAGTTCAGAAATAGGCCGATCTCCAACTGGGTAAATTGATGTGTTTGCTATGAACTCAGCATCTGACGTATTTCCTTTGCCGATCTGCTGATAGAAGTGATCAAATGATAGACTTTCTGCTAAAAATTCATTTAAATGAGGTGTCACTTCCTGACCATCAACTATTAATCCGATTGGAAATTGTTGAAACGCTTCAAGTTGAACCACGATCACATTCATTCCTTTTGCCACACCAAAAAAATCTTTGCTTTCTTCTTCTATGCCTTCTATACCTAAGTTTTTAAGAACTGCAGGATCAAATGCTGGATGACCTACAACAGATACATAGTTATCGTAGCAAAAAGTAACCATTTGATAATGAAAAACCCCTAAAGATTTTGCTCGTTCATACTCATTAACAATGGATTTATTTAAAAAGATATTAAATAAGGAAGAAATGATGCAAATTGTGAGTACCCACATTTTAGTCGGTAAAATGTCCTTCTTAATTAAGTGTGTAGATGTTTTTTGCCGGGTGAAATAGAAGAACAGAGAAAAGATTAGAACATCAGTATAAAAAATCATGTAAGTCCATGAAAATAACTCATATATAGAATCCGAGACAGCTATTAGCTGGTTTATTTGAAGAATTGAAACAAATGTTAAAATAGATTGATAATAATCATAATACATAATGGTAGCAAGGATAGAAGTAGTTAATATAAAATTAAGGATCAGATACATACATCGTTTTAGTTTCTTAAAAAGAAGAGAAACGAGTACTAAAATAACTGTATACGTACACGCATCATATAGTAGAGTTAACACGTTCCATTCATTAAATAATGAGACATTCATAATGGTGCTTTTTATTAATAAACTTAAGAGCGTTATCATGAAAAAGAAGGATCTAACCATTGCCACACCTCGTAAATTGTACTTAATTACAATGTACCATTAATAAAAATTAAATCTATATGTAAATATAAAATACACTAAAAAGACCTTTGAAAGACATTTCTCAAAAGTCATTAAAAGACGCTAACATCTAATGATATATTATCCACACCTTTATTTAATGAAAGGCTCTTTCTGTAAGATTGTTGGATTTTTATCTAAATATACAAAAAGAATATTGTTTTATAGCAACAAAGTTTGCGAAAACAACCTAATGCAAAAATACCCCTATAAAATAAGCTTATCACCAATGGTTTTATCCTCAGTTACTTTATATTTATGAAAAATCCGGTCTTAAAGGAGCACGTAAAACATTTTAGTTCTCAAAATGTTAATTTTAAATTTAAGGACTACCAATCTTTATTTGCGGGTCCTTTTTAAAGTTCCAAATATAGTGTAATATAGATAGTCCTAATGTTTCTTAATATAACCTATTCATAGTTACTAATTTTTCACATAAAAGTATACTAAGTTTAATGAATGAATATATAGGGTAAATGTATTTATTAACTTTAGGTTATATTCATGTTCAAATTAGCAAGGAGAGGAGAAAGTTTATGAAGAAAATTTCTAGTGTTTTTTGGATAACTTTAGCGATTGTTTTAGCTTCTGTTATATTTGGTGTGTCAGCACCTGATAGTTTTGAAGAGATTACAGCAAATATACAATCATTTATTACTTCTACTTTCGGGTGGTATTATCTAACATTAGTAACGATTGTCGTGATATTTTGTATATTTCTTATCTTTAGTCCGATTGGGACAATTAAATTAGGTAAAGCAGATGAAGAGCCTGAATATTCAAAAGGTACATGGTTTGCTATGCTCTTTAGTGCTGGTATGGGTATTGGTCTTGTGTTTTGGGGAGCTGCTGAGCCATTATCACATTTTATGAGTCCTCCTTTATCAGAAGGTGGAACTTCGGTAGCCTTTAAAGAATCTATGAGGTATACATTTTTTCATTGGGGTATTCATGCATGGGGAATATACGCAATTGTAGCTTTAGCTTTAGCTTATTATAAGTTTCGTAAAGATGAACCAGGTTTAATATCTGCTACGTTAAAACCTGTACTAGGCAAACGTATGGAAGGGCCACTTGGTACAGTAGTTGATGTATTAGCCGTTTTTGCTACAGTTATTGGTGTTGCCACAACTTTAGGTTTTGGAGCAGCACAAATAAATGGAGGATTATCTTATTTATTTGGGATACCTAATAATTTTACTGTTCAATTTATTATTATAGCAATCGTAACAATCTTATTTATGATTTCAGCTTGGTCAGGTTTAGGTAAAGGAATTAAATATTTAAGTAACACAAATATGGTTTTAGCCATAACTTTATTTATCATGATGTTTTTTATAGGCCCCACAATTCTTATTCTGAACATTTTTACCGATACAGTTGGAAGTTATATTCAAAATCTTGCTCAAATGAGTTTTAGAATTGCTCCTTTAAATGAAGAGCATCGTAACTGGATTAATGGTTGGACAATCTTTTATTGGGCTTGGTGGATTTCATGGTCACCATTTGTTGGGATCTTTATTGCTCGTGTATCAAGAGGACGTACGATTCGAGAGTTTTTAGTAGGAGTACTTTTATTTCCAGCTCTTGTCAGCTTTGTGTGGTTTGCCACATTTGGTACATCAGCAATTGAGATTCAAAAGGCAGAAATTATTGATTTAACAAAGTTTGCAACAGAAGAGGTTTTATTTGCCATCTTTAGCCAAATGCCAGCAGCAACTATTTTATCTATTATAGCGATAGCACTCATAAGTACATTTTTTATTACATCAGCAGACTCTGCAACTTTTGTATTAGGAATGCAAACAACGTACGGCTCGTTAACACCACCAAACTCAGTTAAATTAACATGGGGAATTGCTCAGTCGACTGTTGCGTTAATTTTATTATATAGTGGTGGATTACAGGCTCTACAAAATGCATTAATTATAGCAGCTTTTCCTTTTTCCTTTATCATTGTATTAATGATGATATCTCTTTATATATCGTTGAATAAAGAAAAGCGCGAACTTGGTTTATACTTTAAGCCGATTCCGAAAAAGAAGATAGAGAAATAAAGTTAAAGCTCTTAGCCAATAGGTTAAGAGCTTTTATATTAAATATGTATGTTAACTAGGCTATTATCATCCGAATAATGCTAGAATTCCTTGATAGGCAAAGTAACCACCAAAACCAAGTAAAGATAAGCCCGAAATAATCGAAATGACTTTAAGACTGCCATCATTAAGGTATTTTCTAAAGCCTGTTGTTAAAGCTGCAACAAATAGGTCCCATAATGTTAAACCAACAAAGATCATGCAACTATATACTAACAATTGGCTTGTACCATTCATTTGTGCTGTTTTTGCTAAAACAGATCCATATATTCCTAACCAAAAAAGAATGGATAGCGGACTGGTAATAGACATAATGAATCCTGTGAGGAAGCATTTTATGAGTGAATCCTTTTTCCTAGTAACAGTTAACTGGACCTTATTTGAACCTACTATACTTTCAATTCCTGAATAAATTAAAATGAATCCTCCAAAAAGCCATAAAAAGATTTGAACAATTGGAATTTCTAAAAAGTGAACCATTCCTAGATAAACAAATAGCATAAAAAATCCATCAGCAATCATCGAACCTGCCCCAACGATCCATGCATGCCAAAAGCCATTTTTAATTCCTTTATCTAAACGGACAGAATTAACAGGTCCTATTGGAGCAGCTAATGATAGACCAAGAAAGATATAACTTATTAAGATACTAACACTCAATAAAACCCACGCCCCTAACCATCGCTTTTTATAACTTGTACAATTATATGAACGTAGAATTTAACTATGACAAATAACCAATATTTGTGTTGATCTATTTGTAGTAGATGAAGTGTGCATGTTTTCCAGCTCGTTACTTGTAACATTTGGAATTTGTCTTACATAATGTGATTTTGGTCCTTTAAAAATAGAAATTGCAGGGCTTTTAATAAGAGAACATTTGGGAGGATAATATGACAAAATCAACGACGGTATATGCTGGTTACAAATCAACATTAGACATAATGAATACACAAATAGCAATCAACGAGGTAAAGGATTTTTTTGAATCTAAGTTATCTGAATTTTTAGACTTAACAAAGGTTTCTTCTCCATTAATTGTACCGAGCGGAAAAGGCATAAATGATAATCTAAATGGTGTAGAAAGAATGGTATCATTTACTGCATTAGATATTGAAGAACCAAGGATTGAAATTGTTCAATCTCTTGCAAAATGGAAAAGGATTGCACTACAGAAATTTGGATTTGTTACTGGAGAAGGACTTTATACAAATATGAATGCCATCAGAAGAGATGAGAAGCTCGATAATCTTCATTCAATATATGTAGATCAATGGGATTGGGAAAAAGTAATTAATAAAGAAGATCGAAACATCAATACATTAAAAAGTGAAGTAAGAAAGATCTATCAAGCAATTAAAGCAACAGAGTTACACATGTCAAAGTTCCATCCTGCCTTAGATGCTACCTTGCCAGAGGATATTTACTTTATTACAACACAAGAGCTTGAAGATCTTTATCCAGACATTAATCCAAAGCAACGAGAAGATGAGATTGCAAAGAAATATGGTGCTGTATTCATTATGGAAATAGGTGGAGTTTTACGATCTGGAGAAAAACATGATGGACGTTCACCTGATTATGATGATTGGAAACTTAATGGTGATATCGTTGTTTGGAATCCTACATTACAAAGAGCCTTTGAAATTTCCTCAATGGGGATTCGGGTAGATTCAGAAACTCTTCTCAAACAATTAAAGGTTTCAGATGCTGAGGAACGTGAAAACTTGTACTTTCATCAAAAGATCATCAACGGAATCCTCCCTCAAACCATAGGGGGTGGAATTGGTCAATCAAGATTATGTATGTTTTTATTGAAGAAGGTTCATATAGGGGAAGTGCAGGCATCTGTTTGGAATGAGGAAACCTTACTAGAGTGTGAAGAGAGAAATATTCAATTATTCTAATTCAAAACTTGAAAGAACCGCAATTAATATTAACTTGCGGTTCTTTGTTTAGGTGATTATCTTTTTTAATAATATCGAATTTTATTTTCAGGTTTTTTCCATTTCTTTTTCATAAACAAGCATATTGTTAAAATTATACCAACAAATAAGATGCTTACAAAAAAACCAGGTCGAACAGCCTTCTCGAATAATGTTCCTGTGATAGCGGCTACAATTAAAAGGAGACCAAGAATAGAGAAAGCTTTTTTCAAGAAGGATTGTTCTAATAAACGCATGGCAGAAATGATGATGAAAAACCAATTGTATAAAATTAGAATCCCAGCTGCTGTTGTGATATATTCGTATATTTTCCCAGGTAATAATAATGCTGTAATGATGGAAGCTAATAATCCAATTGCAGCGAGTGTTAAAGATGGCAATGGAAGCTCCTTAAACTTAAGCTTTTTAGAAAAAAACTTAGGAGCATCACCGTCTTCAGATAATGTAACTAACAGGTTAGTAACTCCGTATAAAGCTGCAGTCATTGTAGAAAAGCCTGCTATAATAATTGCCCCGTTAAACACATGAGGAAAAAAGGCAAGATTATATTCTGTTAAAGCCGTTACAAATGGACTCTCTTCTGCATGAAAAGCGTCTGTTGCTACCAAAGTGACAGCTAGTCCTAATGATAAGACATAAACAAAGGTTAATGCGATCAACATGACTTTCCCTGATTTAGGAGCATCTTCTTTTTTTTCAAGTTGCATCGCCATGATCCCTATTACTTCAATTCCTCCAAATGCATAAAAGGCGTAAATAAGTGAAGCCCAAAATCCCTTCCAGCCACCAGCGAATATTTCTCCTGCAGATTTAGGTAAACCAGTAGGATTTGTATCACCATCAATCCATCCAAATAAGGCTGCTATCGCTAAAATAATAAACATAAGAATTGCCGAAAATTTTATAACAGCAAACACATTTTCAAACTTATCAAAGCCTTTTGTTCCCGTTATAACCACAAGAATAGATAGGATTGCATAACCAGCTGCAAATACCCAAAGCGGTATATCCTTAAACCAGAACTGGGAAAGGATAGCTAGTGCGGTTAATTGACTTCCCATTATTAAGATATTTGAACACCAATAATTCCATCCAGAACTAAATTCTGCCCACTTACCGAAAGCCTGTCCAGCATAATAACAAAATGAACCATCTTGTGGATCCGCTGCAGTCATTTTAGCTAATACATTAAAAACAATATATGTTCCTAATGCAGCTAAAAGAAAGGAAAATACAATAGAAGGACCTGTCACACTTATTCCGATACTAGATCCTAGGAAGTATCCTGTTCCAATTGTACAACCAATCCCAATTAATGAAAGTTGCCACCATTTCATATTACCTGATGTGGATTTATTTTGTTTGTTGCTAGCTTTATTAGAGTTTGATGTCTTTTCCATAATTGCCTCCTATATTGTCTATAGGTATTCTTAGTTAATTTCAAAAAGATTATGTAATGAAAAAGTGTTGAATTCTCTAAATAATCATTTCGCGGGAAATGAATTATTTCTATAGATTTTGTACTTTGTAGCAGCCTATTCTCAGAGATCTTTACAGCCTAGCTCTTACAACTTTTATAGGAAAGGTCGTATTACTTTTACCTTCCAACAAAGTCACCTTCTTTAGATGAAATTGGAAAAGATTTTACGAATGATAAATTCGGACTGTTAAACAATACATTTAAGGGAGGACTTTGATATGAATGAAATTATTTCTTTAAAGCAGAAGAGGCACCAAAAAGAACTTAAGTATGAGAAGAGAATGCTTCGTGAGTTATCTTTAGCAGAAATCAAAGCTGAGATAGATACTTGCTTTGGTGGTTTTTCAAACATTATCAAAAAGCCTGTAATTGAAGATGGCTGTGTGGATTTTGCTATTGAATCCTTTTTGTTGGGTGCTAAGTACAGTAAGTTTGGTTATTTAGGGGAATCAATGAATCAAGTGAATAAAAGATGCCAGTTAGATGAAAGGCAGATTATCGATGAAATGTTTGATTACTTTCTTAATTTTGGGAAGATGAATGATCAAAATATTTCATTTGATGAAATCTATATTGCTTGTGAGTATTTTGTTCATAATTGGTGGAAGCAAGGTTATTTAAAGGGTGAAAAAAGATATAAGCTAAGATTACATTAAAGTAGATAGATGGAATACTTCTTTATCATATTCCTCCTCTTTGTCCCATATATTTTAAGAGAGGACGAGCAGGAGGGAATAAGATGAAGCAAAAAATCAAATGGTTTGGTTTTATTGGTGGTTTTATAGTATTACTTTTATTATTTCAATGGCAAATTACTGATAACCGTTCATGGGAATCCTGGAACCTACCTTTAAGTGGTAAAGTCATTTATATTGATCCGGGACATGGTGGACCTGATGGAGGAGCGGTAGGTAATAATACATTGGAAAAAGATATATCTTTAAGTATTTCTTTAGTATTAAGAGACTACTTACAAGAACAAGGTGCACTTGTATTATTAACTAGAGAAGAAGACGTAGATTTAGCTGATGAAGATACAAAAGGATATAGCCGAAGAAAAGCTGAGGATTTAAAAAACCGGGTGAATATTATCAATGATTCTAATGCTGATCTATTTTTATCCATACATTTAAATGCGATTCCGTCTGAAAAATGGAGCGGGGCTCAAACCTTTTATCATGGTAAGTTTGTTGAAAATGAAAATGTAGCAAAATATATACAGGATGAACTTCGTAGTAATTTAGAAAATACAGAGAGAGTTGCTAAACCAATTGACGGTATATACCTTCTTAGAAATATAGATAAACCAGGCGCTTTAGTTGAAGTAGGCTTTCTATCAAATCATGAAGAAGAAAGATTACTATCAACACAGGACTATCAAGATAAGATAGCAGCTTCAATCTATAATGGGGTTATGCGCTATTTTACAAATGAGAAAAATCCACCTGAATAAACTCCCAAACCAAACCTTTGTCTTTCTACCAATCGATTATTATATGTTATACTGATGAAAACGAATCCATAAAGGGTGGTTAACATGCTAAGAGAAGAAGAATTACGTAAAATTATCGGACAACTTCAAGATCCTTTTTTACATAAATCATTAGATGAGTTAAGTGCCATAGAAGAAGTGAAAATTAAAGAAGAAAAGGCACATGTTAGCCTTAAAATAGGTATTTCTAAATTAAATACAGCTGAGCAGCTTCAGCTTCAACAGAACATTGTAGCATTAGTGAAGGAAGCAGGAGCTGAATCTGTAGGTCTTCGCTTTCATGAGTTACCACAAAGTACAATCGCTGCATATCAAGATCCAGCAGAAGAGAAATCAGATTCCCTTTTATCACCAAACTCAAAAACAACATTCCTAGCAATAGCAAGTGGAAAAGGTGGAGTAGGTAAATCAACTGTTTCTGTTAATTTAGCTGTTTCATTAGCACGCTTAGGGAAAAAGGTCGGCCTTATCGATGCAGATATTTACGGCTTTAGTGTACCTGATATGATGGGCATTACAAAAAGACCTGTCGTTCGAGGAGAAAAAATCTTTCCTGTAGAAAGATTTGGAGTAAAGGTGATTTCTATGGGCTTTTTCGTAGAAGATAATGCACCTGTTATCTGGAGAGGACCAATGCTAGGGAAAATGTTAAATAATTTCTTTAATGAGGTTGAATGGGGTGAATTAGATTACCTTCTACTAGATTTACCACCAGGTACTGGTGATGTTGCATTAGATGTTCACTCTATGCTACCTGCATGTAAAGAAATCATTGTATCTACTCCACATCCAACTGCTGCATTTGTTGCTGCTAGAGCTGGGGCTATGGCTTTACAAACAGATCATGAAGTAGTTGGTGTTGTAGAGAATATGGCTTATTTCGAAAGTGCTAAAACTGGAGAAAAAGAATATGTATTTGGTCGAGGTGGAGGAGAAAAATTAGCTGAAGAGCTTAGAGTCCCTTTATTAGGTAAAATTCCACTTCAACAGCCTGATTGGAATGATGATGATTTTGCTCCTTCTGTTTATGCAGAAGACCATCCAATAGGTAAGATCTATCAAGAAATTGGTAAGCAGGTTTTAGGCATTATACCTGTTAAATAATAAAGTGACTTAATATTACTCTGGGACATAAGTATTAAAGTTAATGATAAACCCGAATTATTAGGTGATATTTCAATTAATCACTCGCCTAATAGTTCGGGTTTTTATTTGCAGTCTTCATTAGATTTTTTGATTTTGTAACTATTTTTAAAAACTAGTGGAAAGCGAGTGTCTGCAGCGCAATGGAACGAACTTGTTTCTTTCAGCTTAACTGATTTTAGATTTATTCGTCTTTTTGTATGACTGCTTTGATTATGGTTCAGCCTCTTTAAGTTCTTGGCTAAGGATAAGAAAACTTAAAAAGAGCAGTTTAACTACCGCCACCTTCACCACCTTGCTCTTGACCAGCTTCACTTTCTCCGCCACCACTTTCTTCTTCAGCTTGCTGACTGCCTCCGGCTTGTTGACCAGCTTCCTCTGCAGCTTTTAGAAGTGTTTCCTGAATTTTGGCTTTATAAAGAGGACTTGATAAGGTTTCCATAATAACATCCTGTAGATGCTTTCTAAATTCTTGACTCTTCACAGCAGTTATCATACTCTTTTCCATTTCAGGATCCTGGAAAAGATCTATTAACATTTTTTGGTAGTCTGGATCCTTCATTAAGTCTTTAATCACTTTTTCGTGCTCACCTTTAAGACTTGTTGCAAAGCTTTCAACAAACTTTGGATCTTCAAATACCTTTTGCCAAAACTTTGTACCCTTTTCAGATGTTAATGTTGTTTCAATGGTTTCTTTTACAATGCTTTGATCCATAATTAATACTTGCTTCATTTCTTCATCTTTCATAACCTCTTGTAGCGCTTTTTTACCATCATCTGTTTTTAATATATCAACGACCATCTTCTTTGTTTGTTCATAATCCATCTGACTGCCTGATTCTTCCCTTGGTGCACAGCCTGATGTGAAGATGCCTAGCAATAAAAGCGTGGAAATCATGAGGAGCGTGTATCTCTTCATGGTCATTTTTGCTCCTTTCAAATTACGTTTTATAGCTATATTTTTTAGTTAGATAAAAGAAATTATACGAGGAAAATGCTTCTCATATGGCTTTTTTACGAAAGGATTGGTAAAATCAAGTGTAGTAATGAGATGGAGGATATTGAAGTGAAAAGTCGAAATTGGGTGCGTTTCTTTTTAAGTACTTTACTTATAGGTGGAATTTCTTCAGGTATTATAGGTTTTGTCCTTAAATGGGCAGAATATAAAGACCTATTTATTAACTTTGAGATAATTGAAATCCTTTCAATTCTATTTTGGTTATTTGGAGTAGGATTAATATTTAGTGTGATAAGTCAGATGGGCTTTTTTGCATACTTAACTATACATAGATTTGGATTAGGAATTTTCCGTTCTGTGTTTTTATGGAATATCGCTCAAGTCGTTTTAATTCTATTTGTTCTATTTGATTTAGTTTATTTTCGTTTTCAATTATTTGCAAATGAAACAGAGACTTTACTCCCATATCTCGGTATAGCTCTTTATGTATTTTTAGTAGGTATAATTGTTGCCTTCTTTAAGCAGAAAGATACTAATAAAGAAGCATTTATTCCAGCTCTATTTTTTATGGTAGTAGTCACATCAATCGAATGGTTTCCAGCATTAAGGGTAAATGAAGAGAATTGGCTATTACTTATGTTAATACCTATTCAAATATGTAATGCATATCAGTTATTAATGCTGCCAAAATTCACAAATCCAAAATAATAGCAAAAGCACTGCTTATACGTATGAAATATATACGTATAAGCAGTGCTTTTTTATGGTTTCAATATTTGTTGCCTGTATTGGGGTGGAGCAAAATGGGTTTTTGTTTCAATACAAATCATGCGAGAATAATCTAAGAGTTACATAATATTTATTTGACTTCAGAAGATTTAGTTTTAGCATTTGAGATAATATCTCCTACAGTTACATTATTTAACCCCTTGCTCTTTATCTCCTTTAAGATAGAAGGTAGGGCTTTAACTGTTTGTTTTGCTGAGTCAGAAGCATGTAACAGGACAATATCTCCACCTTTAATAGAAGCTGTAGTGTTTTTAACGATCACATCTACACCAGGGTTCGTCCAGTCTTCTGAATCTATACTATAATGTACAACTGAATATCCTTGCTGCTGGGCTATAGTTAAGACTTCTTTATCAAAGCTCCCACTAGGTGGTCTTAATAAAGTGATATCTTTTAAGCCGAGTTTAGTAAAAGCCTCTTGCGCCATATTTAGATCTTTTCTGACTTCCTGTGGCTCAAGATCTCTATAATCTTTAAAGTTATAGCCCATACTACCAACTTGATGTCCGTCTTTTATAATACGTTTTACAACATCAGGATGTCTTTCAGCCCATGAAGCGGAAAGGAAAAATGTTGCATTATCTATCTTCTGACTTTTGAGAGTATCTAGGATTTCCTCGGCTTTAACATCACCCCAGCTTATATCAAAGGTTAAAGCTATATCCTTGTTGCCAGCATCACCTCTATAAATTGCTTTTGGTCCATCTGCTGTAGAAAAGACAGGATAATTTAAAACATTTTCAACATATAATATACCTGCTGTAAAAAATGCTGCTACCATGATTAAGGCAATTTGCTTAATCTTTTTAATATGGAAAACATGTATTTGATTCATAATGACCTCCTCGATCACATTTTCTCTTGAGACAAGTCTATGCTTTGTCCCTATTGAAAATGATTAGAAAACAAAAATATTAGAAAGAATGTAGAAAAAAGATGGAGGAAAACATGATTTACTTTATGTTTAAGGAAAAAGAACGAATGGAGCTAGAGAGCATCTTAATCAATGAATTGGAATATACAAATGCAATGATAGAAAAAGAAAGTCAAAAAGAAGTGGGGAATACCATAAAGGAAAGAGCATTAAAAGAGAGAACAAAGATTTTGATGGAGATATTATTTAAGATAGCAAAATGAATTTTAAGGGAAGATTACAAACTAGTGTTGATAGGGCAAACTTTGTAAGAAGGTAAGCGAGCTACCCTAAAGCACAATAAAGCTTAACTTAGCATATGTTTAATTGAATATGAATTTAGGTGAAATAATTTAAAGTAAGTTGTTGACTTATCATTTTCAAGGTGTTATATTGTAATTCGTCGCTTATAAGTCACTTATAAATGGATAGAGAATTCATTTAGATTGAAGGAAACTTTTTCTTTAATTGGGGTTGACGTGAGAAGGCGAATGTGTTAAATTAATAAAGTCGCTTCTGAGGGAAACGATGAATATATGATCTTTGAAAACTAAACAAAACCAAGCGTGCCAACGTTAATTTCGATTAACAAAAAAGTACTATATAGTAAAAAATGAAACAACTATGAGCAAGTCAAACACTACTTTATTGGAGAGTTTGATCCTGGCTCAGGACGAACGCTGGCGGCGTGCCTAATACATGCAAGTCGAGCGAATTG
>NZ_JAFBDU010000012.1 GCF_016908395.1 Metabacillus crassostreae | reverse complement strand
TCTGTCCCCGCTCATTTTAGATAATTTATAAAGAAAATCGCAAAAGGGGTTCGGAATGAAACCATTCCGAACCCCTTTTGTCGACGATCTGAAAGAACTTACATTTGTAAGTTCTTTTTTAAGATGTTGCTATTTTCTTTTCTAATAGTGCAGTAGGATTCGTCATTATTTCTGGCTTTTTCTCGAATATTTCAATATAACGAATATGATGATTTTCCATTTGATTCACCTTAAAAACATGTGACCCAAATTCAACAAATCCTCCAGGTTGAATATCATAATTTTCTGTTAATACCCAACCACCGATTGTGTCAACATCAGAATCATCAATTTCAAGACCTAGTAGATCATTTATTTCACTTACTAATACTTTACCATCTATTATATATTTTGAGTCATTCATTTTTTGAATCAATGGTATCTCATCTGCATCAAACTCATCTCGGATTTCCCCGACAATTTCTTCAAGAATATCTTCAACGGTTACGAGACCTGCTGTACCACCATATTCATCAATTAAAATCGCCATATGAGTTCTTTCTCTTTGCATCTTTAAAAGTAACTCATGGATCGGAATAGATTCTATAACTTCCATAATTGGTCGAACATATTTCTTTATTGAGAATGGCTGTTCATTTTCAAAGTGTATTAAATCAGTAAAAATTTCTTTAATATTAACGATACCGATAATATGGTCTTTATCACCGTCAACAATAGGATAACGGGTATATTTTTCATCTTTTATAATTTTTAATTGCTCTTGAATTGACGCATCTATTGATAAAGAGACAATTTCAGTACGAGGTACCATAATTTCTTTAGCAATACGGTTATCAAATTCAAAGATCTTATTTACATACTTGAATTCAGATTGATTGATTTCACCACTTTTGTAGCTTTCAGACAAAATTATTCTTAACTCTTCTTCACTGTGTGCAAGCTCATGCTCTGAAACGGGCTTCAAACCAAACAAGCCTGTAATAAATCGTGCAGATCCGTTTAAAATCCAAATAAACGGGTACATAATACGATAGAAAAACATTAGTGGCCTTGAAAACCAAAGGCTAATTTCTTCTGCCTTTTGAATAGCTACAGTTTTCGGTGCTAATTCTCCTACAACTACATGTAGAAAAGTAATTGTCATAAAAGCAATCGTGAACGAAATGACTGTTGATATAGAAGCTGGCAAATTGACTTGCTCTAAAAACGGAACAAGTATATGTTCGATTGTTGGTTTACCAAGCCAACCTAATCCTAATGCAGTAACGGTAATACCTAATTGACAGGCAGATAAATAACCATCGAGATTATCAATAACCTTTTTAGCTGCTTCTGCCTTTTTGTTTCCTTCTGCAATTAATTGGTCAATACGAGAACTCCTAATTTTTACTATGGCAAATTCAGAAGCTACGAAAAAACCCGTAAGAGCGATTAAAATTGCAACAAGCAACAAATTAACTATGTCCAAATAAGCTTCCTTATTCCGTCAAAAACGGAAAAGGAGTCACCTCCTGAGAGTTAAATATAACAATCTTTTATTATTTAATTAACTAAATTATTCCTTGCATCCGCTTGGAGAACAATAAGGGATGCTAGTAGTCTATTTATTTTTAACAATGCCCCATATTATCACCCCACAGTTTTATTAAAATAATCATAATACGAAGAAACTATACAGTCAAACGTAACACTTAGCCGATTTCTTAAATAAATATGTGATATATTGTTTAATCATACCTTTTTCAATAAAAAACAACAGAATATGATGATATTTGAAGTTTTTTACTTTTATTTGCTTCCCTTAACTTAATTTTTAGCTCTGTTAAACATTCCTACTGATTAACGTTACAGGCCTTCACTTTTGAGCGACACGCTACCTCGAATTAGTTTCATATATTCGCTTCACACAAAGAGTGCTATAAAACTAGAAATTAAAAGCGAATACGATTATAAATTCACAACATCAAAAAAATCTGCATATGTATTGATATAAAAATCTGCACCTTTTTCTTCATTTTGAAATAAACAAGTTTTCAAGCCTATTTCATTTGCTGGTAAAATATCTAGAAGTCGATCTCCTACTGCTAGGTGAAGATTATATTTAGAATGTAAGTATCGATAAGAAGCGGGATTTGGCTTTCTTGGGAAACCATCATCACCTGCAACTATTTCTTGAAAATAGTGATGCCAATTATAATATTCTAATATGGTTTGTACTTCATTTCTTGGCTTATGAGTCATGATTACATTTAAATTTGCAAACTTTAATATATCCTCAACAAAAGGGAAAGGCCTTTTTTTATCCGGTGATAAGGATATTTCTTTGTTTTTGAAATTGTTTACATCTTCGTTCGTTAATTCAAAACAATTTGCTGCATGTGTGAAAGATTTCTTCAATTCTTTAAGTATAATATCTTTTGGTACACTTTCATTTAATAGCTCATACATAACAGCTGTAAATGCTGGGTATGTATCAAAAAGGGTCCCATCGAAATCCCACAAAATATTAATCTTCTTATTATCTATCATAAAATTTTCATTCCTTTATGCCGCGATATTTAGCTGTGGTTAATTCCTGTATATAAGGTAATAAATCAGGCATCTCTTTATCTTTAGCTATATGTATGGCAAGTTCTATATCATATGGTACTCTTACACATTGAATAGACATACTTGATTCCACTTGTGACTGATAATCACCCTCCAATATTGTATACGAAGCTGTAGTAAGATCTAATGGATTCCCCACACTTCCTACATTAAATAATGTTTTTCCATATAAATGCTGTATAAACGCTTGATGAACATCTCCATAGCCAACTATATCAGGTGTGTTTTTATTAAATCCTGTATGTTCTGTATCTTCAAACATGCTTACCCGCTTTTCTATTGAGTCCCATGGTTGAATTCTTGTATAAACACTGTGAGGTGAAGCATGAAACAATCGAATGAATTTTCCGCTCATATAAAATTCGTGAGAAAATGGCAAGGATTCAAGATATAGACAGTGATCATTCGTTAATTTTTTTTGATGCCATTTTAAAGTTTCAAACTCTGTATCTTTAGTGATAAAATCATCCCAATTTCCTTTTATTACGATCTCACATTCTTCTCTAATAAGATCGATCACTAAATCAGAATCAGGACCTTTCCCAACCAAGTCTCCTAAACAAATTATCCTTTGAATATGTTTTTCTTGAATATCCTGTAAAACAGCTTTAAGGGCAGGGATGTTTCCGTGGATATCCGAAATGATTGCAATGCGTTCCAATGCTTCCACCCCTTACATCATTTTTCATAAATCTAGCATATATCAATTATTACATTTTTGGTAGCTTCTTTAAAATCAACAAAATCAGCATGACTAAACACAAGTAACCAAATATTGGATACAATGAGGAAATTAACGAGCTATATCCAATTTTACTTATAAAAGCAGCAATACATAGGATGGCACATATGACAATCATTCTAGGAACTTTAATGTAAGATATTATTTGTTTTTCTAATCCAAAAAGATTACCTATTACTGATGTAAAGACCTCACCATATATAATAGCAATATAGATAAAATAAAATGAAAATAATGTTGTTTTCATTACTTCTGCCATCGGTATATCATATTGCAATAAATCAGGCAATGTTGAAAGCGCTATATGACTACTAATTAAGATAAGAGTTAAAAAGATGCCTCCAAGAATTCCTCCTCTTTTCAATACCTTTTCATCCTTAATTTCATTAGCAAGTGGTGCGAGAACAGCAGAAGCCATTGTTAAATTAAAGGCTGCATAAGAAAACGCTGCTAAAATCCAGTTCAACGATGCTGATGAATCTTCATGAGTTGTAACTAAAGACTCAATAGAAAATGATTGTACCGCAAGCATAACACTAAATAAAATTAACATCGGAACAACAATTAGATTAACACCATATAATCCCTTTACACCAAAAAACATAACGCAGATTGTTAATATAATTGTCAATATGACTCCTATCCTTACCGAGAGTCCAAGCTGTTCATAAAAAATAGCACCAGCACCTGATAACATAATTGATGTTAAACCTAATAATATGAGCAACATAAATACGTTTACAAACCCACCAAACTTTTTACCAAACAAAAAAACCATTAATTCTTGATAAGATTGTGCCTGTATTCTCTTAGATAAAATAAGCATCTTTGTTCCTATGAAAATAAATAGCAAACCAACAACTAAAATACCCGCTAGTCCATAAATTCCGTACTTTGTAAAAAATTCAACAATTTCTCTTCCAGTAGCAAAGCCGGCTCCAACAACTGTTCCAACATATACTGCAGCAACTTTTAAGGAAGAAATCCAAGATCTTATCATTTGATACACCTCACCTTATTCCATAAAGCTTGTATCATTATATGAAGGAAAGCTTAGATGATTCTATCTAATTAAAATCTGTCAGTATCTACTTGTTATTATTCAATGGAGGATTTGGCTCTTAGTTATTAGAAATTGGTTGTATACCTAATCTATAAATATGTTAAAATTTCCATTAGTTAGGTTTATTAATTTCCAGAAACTAATTAACTATAGAAAGGTGACATTATGATTTTTATAAAGAGGTTATTTTTAAGGGCCATCCAAATGAATAATCAGCTATTAATTTTCGCAACTCTTACTTTAGTACTTACAAGTAGTTATTTTATTTATTTTTTAGAGCCTGAAACTTTTACAAGTCCGTTTGAAGGTCTTTGGTGGACCATGACAACAGTTGCTACTGTTGGATACGGAGATGTCTCTCCTACAACAGTAAACGGGAAAATATTTGCCATGTTTTTATATATCGTCGGAATTGGACTTATGACTATTTTCATCGGTAAGGTTATTGATTTCTTTAGTATTCGTAAACGGTTAAAGGAGGAAGGCAGATTGAAAATCACAACGGAGAATCATATTATTTTAATTAATTGGACCAAAAAAGCAGAAATTACACTAAATGAACTTTTAGCTACTTTTAATAAAATCCATATTGTTATTATTGATGAGAGTATTAATAAAATACCAGTTGTTCATGAAAGAGTAGAATTTGTACGAGGTAATCCTGCTAATATAGAAGTTTTACAACAAGCAAACCTATTAAAATGTAAATCTGTCATGATTTTTTCACCAGATGGATTGATGACTGCTTCACAAGCTGACGGACATACATTACTAATTGCTTCAACACTGGAAGGTCTAGGTAGACAATATAATCAAAACATCTATACAATATGTGAAGTGTCAAACTCTAATCACATTCATGCATTTAAGCATGTTGATGTTGAAGAATTTATCACTGCAAATGACACTGCGGCACATTTAGCTGCTCGTTCGATTATGTTTAATGGATCCAGTGAAATTATCCGGCAGCTAACAAGTCATGAAGGATATGATCTATACTGCATACCAAAGAAACAGGAATGGACTACATTTGAGGATGCTAGTAAAGCATTATCTGCAAAGGGTGCAATGCTTATATCAAACGGCAATGACCTTTCAATTATTAATCATCCAGAAAAAATAATACCTGACAATGCAAACCTATTTATCATATGTAATGATGAAACTTATTTAAACATTATGCCATCAAAATAATCAAAGCTCTAAAATATAAACAAGTAACAATTATAGCTATTCTTAATATGAGGGGTTTCCCCTCTTTTTTTGCGTCTTTCATTTGTTCTGCATCTCTTTTTAAATCATATACATTCATAGAGGTGTTGAAATTGATAAAATTCTCAAACATATATTTGGCGACTTCCCTCTTATTGTTATTTGTCAATGGATCTGGATTAGGCTTTATATTATTTCAAATTCGTCTTGGACAGGTTTTTGGTATCTTCTTATTTTGTATTACTAGCTTACTAGGAGCGTTATTTGCGTCAATTGCTTCTGAAGAACAAACTACTTTCTACTCCCGTCTTTTTTTCTATTGTAATTTTGTCGTGGCTTTTATGCCCTTCTATTATATTGGGGTAGCAAAAATCATTAGCTAATAAAAAGCTCTATTAGCATTTCAAACATGCAATATAAAGTAGTGATCTCTCAATCAAAGGTCTTAGATAATTTAGGTCACTTTACCGATTTAAACTTCCTTCAATTACATGACGAAAAAGGCACTTTTTCCCACTATGATAAAGATAGTAAAACATCATGGATGGAGGAAAAATTATGTTCATTAATGAATACACAATAAAGAAAATTTATGAAAGTCATAATAAAATGATTGAAGATCAACTATTTGAATATAGAAGATATCAAGAAAGTAAGCTTGCGTATAACGTTCTAATTCTTTTTCTCATTTCTCTTTGAACATCACTAATTTATATTGTTGAATCTAAAACTCACTTATAAAGTGAGTTTTTATTTTGTATTTCAAAAAAAATTCACATCTTTCGACAAGTTCCTGCATAATACCTAAAGGTTTGTTGCTTTCTTCCGATATAATAAATAAGAAAATATTAAAGGAAATATGGTGATTTAAGATGGATAAAACGTCAGGAATTGGAATGATCCTAGCGATTATTGCAGTTGGGGTCGGAATGTTTATGAAAGGTGTTAGTCCTGTTGTATTAATAAACCCTGCTGCCTTATTAATTATTATTTTAGGTACAATTGCAGCTGTGACAATCGCTTTTCCAACAGATGAAATTAAAAAGGTTCCTAAATTATTTGGTATTATTTTCAAAGAACAAAAAACAGCTTCAATACAGGAGCTTATCCCGTTATTTTCAGATTGGGCTCAAGTAGCACGTAAAGAAGGTCTTCTTGCACTTGAAGCAAAGCTTGCTGAAGTAGACGATCCTTTTTTAAAAAATGGTTTACTAATGGCTGTAGACGGACAAAATGCTGAATTTATTCGAGACGTTATGTCTGAAGAAATTGAAGCAATGGAAGAACGTCACCAGGGTTCTGCTACGATCTTTACACAAGCAGGAACTTATGCACCAACACTAGGGGTTCTTGGAGCTGTTGTCGGATTAGTTGCTGCTTTATCTGACATGTCAGATACTACGGCATTAGGAGTTGCTATTAGTGCAGCCTTCGTTGCTACAATGTTGGGTATCTTTACTGGTTATGTTATGTGGCATCCTTTTGCTAACAAGTTAAAAAGAAAATCAAAGCATGAAGCTAAAGTAAAGCAAGTAATGATCGAAGGTGTTCTATCTGTATTAGAGGGACAAGCACCTAAAGCAATTGAACAAAAGCTTGCTACTTATCTTCCTGTTAGTGAAAGGAATCAAATAAACTCTTCAATCGCTGAGGGAGAGAGTGTAAATGGCTAGAAAGAAAAAGCATAAGCATGAAGATGAACATATGGATGAATCCTGGCTTGTTCCCTATGCTGATTTATTAACACTAGTACTCGCTTTATTCATTGTGTTATTTGCAATGAGCTCAGTTGATGCTCAGAAATTTCAACAATTAGCAAGGGCATTTAATTCTACATTCACGGGAGGAACAGGTGTATTGGAATACCCCAGCCCCACTCCAGATGGTGAGTTAGAGCAGTTGGATGTTCAAAAGGAACAAGAGCCAGATCAAGAAGCAGTCGAGGAAGCACAAAAACGTCTTGAACAGGAAAATCTAAAAATAATTCAAGAAAAAGTCAATTCTTATATAGCTAACAATAAACTCCAAACACAATTAAAAACAACACTTACAGATGAAGGGTTACTAATTACTCTCTTAAATGATATCTTTTTTGATTCAGGAAGTGCCGCTATCCGTAATAAGGATAAAGAATTAGCTTCTGAAATCTCAGAGCTTCTTATCATGAGTCCACCGAGAAATATTATTATTAGCGGACATACTGATAATGTGCCAATTAAGAATTCAGAATTTGATTCTAACTGGCATCTAAGTGTTATGCGCGCTGTTAACTTTATGAAAATTTTAATCGACAATGATAGACTAGATCCAAAAGCGTTTAGTGCTAAAGGCTTTGGTGAATTCAAGCCAGTCGCAAAAAATGAAACTAAGGATGGCAGGCAAAAGAATAGACGTGTAGAGATATTAATTTTGCCTAACGAACAAAAAAATTAATCTACTTTAATGACTAAAAGGATCAACCGTGAATAAATCGGCTGATCCTTTTTTTGTCATTCTTTATTCTTCTTTAAGTAAATCATTTGCGTGATATCCGACTTTTTTTATCAGCTCAATCGCTAATGTTTTCTCTTCTTCAGTTAAAGCACTTACGATTTCATTGATTTTTTCTTGATGTGGTGGAAAAATATCCTCAATTAACCTCTTACCTTTTTCAGTAATTTGAGCGTGTGTAACTCGACGATCTTTCGGACATGCTTTTCTGATAATCAATTCTTTTTGCTCTAATTTATCAACAACATATGTTATACTCCCACTTGCAAGCAGGATCTTTCCACCAATTTGTTGTAAAGGTTGGTCTCCTTTGTGATAAAGTAGTTCTAGGACAGCAAACTCAGTTGGATTTAATTTAAAAGTCGAAATATGTTTATTTACAACATCATTAAAAGCTCGATGTGCACGGGAGAGTACGATAAAAAATTTTAATGAATCTTCTATTTGCTTAGATTTTTCCAATTTAGTTCAACCCTTTTAATATTTATCTTGAATTCAAAGTAAAGAATTAGCATAATAATAGTCTAAGATGACTACTAAGTCAAATTTTTTTGAAACAGTTTTTCATTCTACAGCTATATTATCTTTTGACTACATCTTTCATATAATTTTACACAAAACCTTTATAGCAAACAATAAACTTTTTCAACTTATTTAAATCTTTATACTAGAATACAACATTATTTTCTTTACTTACTATAAAAAGTTTTTTAATATCTAATACATAATACCTTATAAGAAATAATAAATTAAGTTAACTAGTGAATAACAACATAGACCTAGTACTTTAAAGGAGTTTTACATGATGTCTGATGTTTTGGTCGGTAGTATATTATCAGCTTTGTCAACAGGTTTAGGTGCTTTACCTATATTATTTCTTAAAAATTCAATATCTCATAGATGGAAGGATATTCTTTTAGCCTTTACAGCCGGGATAATGATGACTGCAGCCATGCTGGGATTGATTCCTGAAAGTTTAAAATCCGGGAGCATATTCGAAGTTTCTGTTGGGATATTCTTAGGGGTACTAACACTCACTTATCTTGAAAAGAAGATTCCACATATAGATTTACAACATTCAAAAACAGGTATTAAATTTGATGAAAAGGCGTTATTGATCATTGCTGCAATCACCTTACACAATATACCTGAAGGGTTATCTGTAGGTGTTAGCTATGCATCTGATGTAGAAGAAACCGGTAACTTAATTGCCTTTGCCATAGGATTACAAAATGCTCCTGAAGGCTTTTTAGTTGCTCTGTTTTTAATTAAACAGGATATTAGCAGGATACGTGCATTGTTGATTGCAACTGCAACCGGAGCTGTAGAGATAGTATCAGCATTGCTTGGATTTTATTTAACAAGTTATGTAGATTTCTTAGTTGTTTATGGATTATCATTTGCAGCTGGTGCTATGCTATTTATTATTTATAAAGAGTTAATACCAGAAAGTCATGGTGATGGTAATGAACGATATGCAACATATTCGTTTATAATCGGGATTGTTTTCATGATTATTTTAATCGAGAGTTTCTAATCAATTATAACTGTTTCTATCAGAAAGCTATTACTATTTAAAAGGCTATGGATCAAAGCTTTACTTGCTAAAATAGCCTTCCTCTTTTTACCTCTTCTAACTTATATAAAAAATATCAGTAAGAGAAACGATCATTAAACGCAATCATTTTCATTGAATGAACAAATTGATAGATTGGTCTAGTTGCAGAGGATTTTTTCTCTTCAATTAATAAAAGTTGATATTCATTGATAAGCAAATCTAAATCCTGGCTACATTTTACTGCAGTTTCACTAGTGTATCCTTCTTTATTTGCTGTTTCGATCATTTCATGTCTTTTACGATCAATTTTCTCAAGTAGCTTTGTTTTCATTCGATTGTAATTCATCAAATCTCCTCCTATATTTTTAAATTCATTCTATAATTAATGATTGCGTGTTCAGATAAAGTTAATTATATATTTAAGGTCCTCTACAATATTAAATCCTACTTTTTTTATTCCCAATCTCTTTAAAAGTTAAACATATTTCTATTTAGAAATATGTTTACACTACATGAATAAACCTGTCATAGGATAAACTAATTTAAATAACATTTTATTTTTAGTGAAGTGGCATTCCATGAGCTTTAAACTGCCAAACGAGATATTAATGTAGACCTCACATTAACACCCTATCAAAAGGAGTCATTTTCAAATGAAAAAACTTATAATCGCTTTCGTATTTTTAGTATATTTACCTTCTAACGCAGCAGCACAAACTACTAACACTTCTACTTTGGAAAGACAGGTTGCAATCGTTATTGATGATTTAGGAAACAATATGAAAGGTACAGAAGAGATTCTATCACTACAAATTCCGATTACAGTTGCTGTTATGCCCTTTCTGCCTACTACTAAAAAAGATGCCAGACTAGCTCATAAAAACGGACACGAAGTAATTCTTCATCTTCCAATGGAACCTATCTCTGGAAAAAAAAGTTGGTTAGGACCTGGTGCTATTACAACAGAATTATCAGATAAAGAAATACGTAAAAGAGTAAATGATGCAATAGATGAAGTGCCTTATGCTGTTGGAATGAATAATCACATGGGGTCAAAAGTGACAGCAGATAAACGAGTTATGAGAATTATATTAGAGGTATGTAAAGAAAGAAATTTATACTATTTAGATAGTAAAACGACTGGAAAAAGTGTTGTATCAGATCTTGCTAAAGAGCTTCAAGTTCCGTATTTAGAAAATGAATTATTTTTCGATGAGCAATATACAATTCAGCATATTATCAAGCAAGCAAATCTGTTAATGAGTAGAATTGAGCAAGATAATGAAATTATTGCAATAGGACATGTAGGAATTGCTGGAGAAAAAACAGCTTCTGTTTTAAAACAGTATGTACCTCTTGTTGAGAAGAAAGCAGATCCTGTTACCTTATCAGAGTTATTAATTGATATAGAAACCATTCCAGACTTTAAAGAATAACATTAAATCCATAGAGAGATTACTTAAAAACCTGTTTCAATAAGCTTAATCGGTTCGGATTTAAGGTGAAATATACAAATCACAATAGGGTTTAGAGGCAGGGACATAAGTAAAGAAGTCAAAAAAAAGAAGAATAAATCTAAATTAAGCTAAGCTGAAAGAAACAAGTTCGTTCCATTGCGCTGCAGACACTCGCTTTCCACGGGGAGGAAGCTGAGCCTCCTCAGCGCTAACGCCTGCGGGGTCTCTGCCTTTCCTCTATTCCCGTAGGAGTCGAGTGTCTTCCGCTCCATTCCACTAGGTTCTTAAAATAGTATGCAAAATCAAAAATTCTATTGAAGACGGCAAATAAAAACCCGAACTATTAGGCGAATGATTAATTGAAATATCACCTAATAATTCGGGTTTTTCATTAACTTAAATACTTATGTCCCAGCATCTTCCTTTTTATTGTTTCTCTATTCGATCAACTGAAGTTACACGAAAATCCTTGTCTTCAAGCTTTTTTATCACCTTGGTTAACTTATTTTCAGAAACGTCACTTGATAAATTCAAAATAATTCTACGTATATATTTATCACCATTATCAAGTGTTAATAAGCCTTCAATATTTAAATCTTTAACAGCTGTTACTAAATCTTTGATTGCACCTTTATGCTCTTTTGTTCCAACAGTAAGCAAGTAACCACCCGTTTTCATCCCAAAGGAATCTTCTAATACATCCATAATATTAGAGTGAGTAATAATACCTGAAAACTCTTTATCTTCATTTAATACCGCTAAAAACGGTAGTCGGCGAATTGTTAAAAATGTTTTAAAAAAAGAATCTTCCTCAAATATGTATGCATCTTGATTTTTGATTAATGGCTCCAATGCATCTGTTTCTTTCCCTTCATTCTCCACATAATGCTCAAGTATATGAGCTTTATAAATAAAGCCAGCAAATGTTTTACCATTTTTAAGAACTGGAATACAACGATAGCCCGTTTCTTTTAAATAATCATAAGCTTCCTTTACTGTACTGCTAATATCACAATATTTAACCGAATCCTTTTGCACATAATGATAGCGAACTTTCATTAAATAGCCCCCTTTGTTGTATTGGTAAAAATTTATCATAGCCTTTATGAATAGTAAAGAAAATTCGAATATTTCAAGGAACATGTTTTTATTACAACTAATTACTAGGCTTTGTTAAGAGCGAATGCCTGTAACGAAAATCAACAGCAATGTTGAACGGATATTAAAGGACTTTTTATTATATTACCTAATAAGTCATTTATTCAATCTAGAGTGTAAAATAAGTTGAACCAATTTTTGTATCGTACAAACCAGAATCTGGAGATAAATAAGAAAAAGCGTAGAATTTCCATATGAATTTCTACGCTTTTTCTTTGTATTATTTACTTACTTTGTCTTCATAAGGGTGTGCTACCCAACCTTCTGTTTCAATAAACAATCTCACAGCAACTACTTGACGGTCTTCCATTAGTGTAAAGAAATGTGGATTACCTTCTGGAACAGAAATCACATCACCTGCTTCTAGCTCAACATCAAAATAACCTACTTCATCGTTACCTTTAATGATGAAAATTCCATGACCTGCCGTAATAGCACGAACTTCATCTTCAGTATGAGTGTGAACATTTTCGAATTTTTTAAGAAGCTCTTCAAGGTTAGGTGTAGCATCAGAAAGAGCGACGATATCCCATGTTTTATAGCCTCTTCTCTCAGCTAACTCTTCGATCTCTTCTTTGTAAGCTGTTAGAATCTCTCCTTTTTCCTCATCACTAAGTACAAACTTTTCTTTCAGATGTGTAGGAAGCTTACTCATATCCCAATGTTCATATAAAACATCTTGCTTTTCTAAAAAACTTAATACATTTTCATAACCCTCGATTACTTCATTTGTGTTTCTAACTTTAATAACTGCCATTTTTTTCTCCTCCTAAATATGTCATTATTTATTTTTAAGGCTATGTTAAAGGTTAATGTTGATTTTTTAACACTTTGTTGATTGGAGTGAAAGGTATGAGACTCCTGCGGGAGAAGCGTGTCAAAGGGAGACCCCACAGGCGCTTGCGCCGAGGAGGCTTCCGGACCGCCCGCGGAAAGCGAATGCCTGTAACGGAAATCAACAACAAAGTTTAACAGAGCCATTTTTAATTGATATTGTTGCCTCATTGTAGAACCTTTTCATTCACAAACATGCCTGTTTGAAGAAAAGAATTAATTCACCTTCAATGCTTTAAGTGTTAATAGCTTTAAATGATAAGAAAACAAAAATTCACTAGCTTCTAAATATTTCTTAGCTTCAAGGGCATCTTTTCCCCATACAGTAATACCATGATTTCTTATTAAAACAGCACCAGCATCTTTATTAACAAACTTTGAAAATTCACTTGCTAAAGTTGGGATATCAGCATGATTATAAATGATCGGAATTGTATACTCAGCATCTTCTTCCCATAAACCATAGGCTTTAATAATTTCTTGACCTTTAAAAGTAATACTGCCATTATCTCCATACAGTTCAGAAATAACATTATTGTCTAATGTATGAACATGAAGGCTACAGCCTGCATTTGTTTTTGTGAATACCTCAACATGCAAAAGTGTTTCAGCTGAAGGCTTTAAAGTAGTATCATTTACAGGATCACCTAGTGCATTAACAAGTAAAAAATCCTCATTCGTTTCTTTCGTTTTGTCTTTTCCACTAGCTGTTACTAGAAAGCTGCACGGATCATGATCTACTTTAATAGCAAGATTCCCACTAGTTCCTGGAAACCAGTCTCGCTTAGCTAACACACGTTTAATATCTGCTAGCTCTTCCCATCTTGTATGTAACAAGTTCATACCTCACCCTCCTTTAACTGCTCTAGAATATCTATTACATCATAAAAGGTAGTAAACGGCTTATGAGGTAGATTTAGCTCTTTACATTTCTCTAATAACAAATCTCTTGCAATGACAAAATCACCGAGCTTTGCTGCTTGGAGATCAGTAATAGAATCTCCAATAACTATTTTACTTTGCTCTTGATCAGTCAGCTTTCTGATCAATGATGGTTTACAGCAACCACACTCATTATCACAGTTATCATCACAACTATATGGCCACTCAATTTCAATTTGTTCTCCGTTAAAGTTAGCTTTATTGCAAAAAATTACATCTTTATCAATTAAACCTTGAAGTAATGGATAAACAAAAAAATCAATTCCTCCACTAACGATAAAAAGTGGAATATTATTTTCATTTGTATATTTCACAAAATCCTTAAAACCAGCTCTTATTTCTGCATGGTCAATAATATATTCAATAATTTCTTCTTTTATTGATGAAGGTAGCAAATGAAACATCTTGCCTACACCTTCACGTATTGAAATGTCTTGAGAGAGTACCCCTTGTTTCAAAGCGTCCCATTCTGGTGGTGCAAACTTTTTCATGATCGCAATAATATTATCAGTTTCTGTTATCGTCCCATCGAAGTCACAAATGATTACTTTATTCTTCATTTGTTCACCTCACTACTACCCCAAAGATCAATAGCAATTTTTAAATCATGACTACTTTCAGCTGCTTGCTTTAAGCTAATTCCAGAAAGTGTTGCATTAATAGCTGCTCTAAAAGCACGGCCCCCACCTATCGCACCATTTGGGTGACCATGAACTCCACCACCAGCATTTATAACCGAATCAATCCCAAAGTCTCTAATAAGCAGTGGAACAAGTCCAGGATGAATCCCAGCAGAAGGAACGGGGAACGATTGTTTAAATTGATCTTCTACTAAGCAGTTTTCAGCAATTCCTAAAGCATCCTCTCTATTTAACGCAACACTACCATACGGTGATGGAAATAGGGAGAAATCAGCACCTGTCATTCGTAGCAATTTACCAAGTAATAATGAACTTGAAAATCCATATAAGCTTGAAGCAGTTGAAGCACCACTAACAGCAGGGTGTGCCATGATCGGTACTGTTATATCAGAATCTTCTGCTAAGCTTTGTAATACATCTAGACCATACGCAAAAACATTAAATAACAGGACATCTGCTCCAAGATCAGATGCTCGTTTTGCTTTATCTTTCAAATCATATGTTTTGCCTGAAAGATTTACTGCATATAAGGCTTTATGACCTGTTTCATTATAAACCTGTTGTAATATCTCTTTACCTGCAATAATGCGATTTTCAAATGGTGTTAAGGGGTTCTCAAAAAGAATTTCATCATCCTTTACTAGATCTACACCACCTAAAACCTGTTGTTTTAGCTGTTCTTTAAGATAAAATAAATCTCTCCCAATTACACCTTTAAAAATACTCATTAATAAAGGTCTATCGTAAACACCTAACTTCTCACGAATCCCTTTTATTCCAAATGCTGGTCCAGGAAAAGCAGATTTTAGTGACTCAGAAAATTCCAGATCAATTAACTTCACTTCACCATCTAGTGATAATTTCCCAAAAACTGTTGTTAAAATCGCTGGTATATCATGACTATAGTTCAAGCTTGGATAAGCTATTTTAATTTTGCCCCTAGTAACATTTTTACCTAAGAATGAATTTGTTTTTTCACAGTTTTCTAGCTGACTGACTTCTAATACTTGACCTTTATGAGCCTTTAATTGTTCTTGCTCGAGTAAAGGAAGGTCAGTCCAAGAACCAACTGTTAACCCTAATGCAATTCCTTCAGCTTTTTTTGCAAGATCTCCTTTAGCATCATGTACAAGATATGTAGCAATAACTTCACTCACTATAAACCCTACCTTCTAATCACCTATTAATTCTTTTAATCTGAATCTTTTAACTTATTTATTATCTTATCATTTTTAATCCAATCCTGCAGACATCATAGCAAAAAAAGCCTCTTCGATACTCATAGATCGAAGAGGCTTTCACTACAGTTATAGTAAGCATATCTCCTTATCTATCAGCTTAATGCTGCAAGAATTAGCACCGTGCTTTACTAAAAGGAAAAGTCGGTTGCCGGGCTTCAAAGGGCTAGTCCCTCCACCTGCTCTTGATAAGAACGAAACGTTCAAATTTATTTTGAAATGATTGAAATTAATTTGGATTATGACAGATCATTTTCAAACTGTCAATTAGAAAAAGAATAAAAAACTCAGATCAGTTCAGTTTATCAATAATTGTTGTGCCTTTAAAAATATTAAAACAAGTTTAACTCTTTTATTCGGCTCGCTGCTTCAATTAATCTTTCTTCAGATGTTAATAATCCTACTCTTACATAACCTTCTCCATATTCTCCAAATCCAATTCCTGGAGCAACTACAACATGAGCTTTTTCTAATAAATAATCAGAAAATTCTTCAGAAGATGAAAATTGAGCTGGCACAGGAAGCCATGCAAAAAATGATCCTGAAGGTGCAGTTACATTCCAGCCTATTTCACGAAACGCATTTATTAAAACATTTCTTCTAGATTCATAAAGATCATTCAGATCTTCAACACATGTTTGTGGACTTAATAAAGCATGTGCTGCTGCTTCTTGAACTGCACTGAACACACTCACATACATGTGGTCTTGTAATAAATTTAATGCTTCTATAACAGAGGGATTACCTACAGCAAAGCCAATTCTCCAACCAGCCATATTATAAGACTTAGAAAAGGTATAAATTTCTATCCCATTTTCTTTTGCTCCTTTTGTTTGCAAAAAGCTAACTGGACGCTTTCCGTCAAAGCCAATCGCACCATATGCAAAATCGTGAACGATACAAATATCATTGTCTTGTGCAAAAGCTACAGTTTCTTCGAAAAACTCTTCGGTAGCTGTAGCACCAGTTGGATTGTTTGGATAATTTAATAGCATCATTTTCGCCTGTAGTTTTACTTCATTTGATAACTTGCTAAAATCTGGCAAAAAGTCATTTTCACTCAATAAAGGCATTGTTTCCATTTTTGCACGTGCCAGTTCAACGCCAGACCAATAATCAGGATAACCTGGATCAGGAACAAGGACAACATCTCCTGGATTTAGTAAACACTGTGGTACTTCGACAAGTCCCGCTTTACCACCAAATAGAATACACACTTCTTTAGCTGGATCAATTTCTACCCCATACTCTCTTTTGTAAAACGTTGCTACCGCTTCTTTCAAAAATGCTTGTCCGCGAAATGGCGAATATTTGTGATACAACGGATTGGCTACAGCCTCTTGCATTGCTTTAACGATATGCACGGGTGTTGGTTGGTCAGGATTTCCTTGCCCTAAATTTATAACATCATGACCTTGGTCAACTATTTTAGATACTTTCTCAACAAGACTTGCAAAAAATTGCTTTGGTAATGTATTTAATAAATGTGATTGTTCAAATACTTTCATTTTCATTTTCTACCCTTCTCAAAAAATTCTTGAAATTCTAGTCACAAATCATATATTGTTAGTATCAACTTGTAAAGAAAAAATTTCAATAATAAAAGGTGTGAAAAAAATGAATCCTATTATTACATGTATACAGCTTGATATAAAATATGGTGATCCAATATTCAACTACAAGCAGGTAGAGGAAAAAATTAAATCTGCGATTATAAGTGAAAAATCTACGATTATTGTGTTACCAGAGCTTTGGACAACTGGCTATGATTTAACTAGATTAGATGAAATTGCTGATATGAACGGAAAAGAAACAATAACATTTCTTAGTCGTCTTGCCAAAAAATACAACGTACATATTGTAGGTGGATCTGTCGCAAACAAACATCAAAATGGAGTAAGCAATACAATGTACGTTATTAATAACAAAGGAGAATGTATTACTGAATACAGTAAACTTCACTTATTCAAATTAATGGATGAACATCATCATCTTATAGGTGGTACAGAAAAAGGGCTCTTTGAACTGGAAGGAATGAAAAGTGCTGGATTCATTTGCTATGATATCCGTTTCCCTGAATGGATCAGAGCTCATACCTCTTTGGGTGCTGAGGTTCTGTTTGTTGTTGCAGAGTGGCCACTTCCAAGACTTAATCATTGGAAAGCTCTACTACTCAGTAGAGCAATAGAAAACCAATGCTATGTTGTAGCTTGTAATAGAGCTGGCTCTGACCCAAATAATGTTTTCGCTGGACATTCATTAATTATTGATCCATGGGGAACTATTTTAGCTGAAGCAAGTGAAGATGCTGGTGTAATTACTGCGGAAATTGATGTTGATAAGGTCAAACAAGTACGTAGTCAAATCCCTATTTTTGATGATCGTTTACCTGAATACTATTAAATTTTCCCGTATACTATTGACAAATGCTTTTCAATATTGGTATTATCCTAATCATACATTATTGTTTTCTAATAATCACAAATGTTCTGAAATAAGAAAAAATGACAATTTATATACTAATCTCTTATCAAGAGTTGGCAGAGGGAATTGGCCCGATGACGCCGCAGCAACCGACCGTAAGACCTTACAAAATAGGTCTAATTGGATTTTCCTAACAAAGGGCACGGTGCTAATTCCATCAGAAAGACATACTTTCTGACAGATGAGAGGTGCGAAGTTATGACTTCAAGCCTCTTTCATTGTCGAAAGAGGCTTTTCTTATTTTTAGCTATGGTAATACTAGGCTTTCTTAAGAAAAGCCTCCACAAACTAATTATTGGAGGGTTTATCTATGTGTGCAAATAAACAATCATCTAACTATAAGCCATTAACTGAAAGCGATGCTATTATATTAGCAAAACGTCTGGAGTTATTTGAAAAGGATAGTCAATTAACATGCTACGAAATTGGTGATGGAAACCTAAATTTAGTGTTCAAAGTAACAAATACTGAGAATGGTGAAAGTATCATTATTAAACAAGCTCTTCCATATGCAAAGGTTGTTGGAGAAAGCTGGCCATTAACTTTAGATCGATCACGTATTGAAACAAATGCACTTATTAAGCAAGCCGAATTTGTTCCACAGTATGTACCTAAAGTCTATTATTCTGATGAATCGCTTGCGATCACAATTATGGAAGATCTTTCCCATTTACAGATAGCTAGAGCTGCTCTAATGAATGATGAAGATTTACCACTTCTCTCAAATCATATAGGCGAATTTTTAGCAAAAACATTGTTCTATACTTCAGATTATGGACTTAATCAGCACTATAAAAAAGAACTAGTAAAACAATTTATCAATCCTGATTTATGTAAAATTACAGAAGACCTTGTGTTTACAGATCCCTTTTTCAACCATGAAACAAATGATTTTGAACAAGAATTACTCAAGGATGTTGAACGTATTTGGAATGACCAAGTACTAAAGCTTGAGGTAGCAAAATTAAAACAAATTTTCCTTACAAAAGCTGAGGCACTGGTACATGGAGATTTACATACAGGCAGCATTTTTGCAGACGAGAAAGAGACGAAAGTAATTGATCCTGAATTTGCCTACTTTGGTCCAATTGGCTTTGATGTTGGGCAAGTGTTTGCTAATCTTCTTTTAAATGCAATTTCACGTGAACCTGAAAAACAGAATGTCCTCTTTACTCATATTGAAACAACATGGACAGTTTTTGTAGAAGAGTTTACGAAAGCATGGGAAAATGATGCTATTGAAGTGTTTAGTCAGGTTGATGGATACTTAGAGCATGTTTTATCTGAAATATTTGAAGAAGCAGTTGGATTTGCTGGCTGTGAAATCATTCGTCGTACAATTGGCTTAGCACATGTTGCTGATTTAGATAAAATTGAGCCAGCTAATAAACGAATTTCAACAAAACAGCTTGCGTTAAAATTAGGTAGTGAGCTGATAAAAAATAGAAAATCAGTGACAAATCCTGAAACCTTTAAGGAATATACAATACAAACAGCACTTAGCTCTTTGTAAAGCTAGAAAAAAGGTAAATCTAAGTGCTGTTTTACATTAAACGCTTTTTAAATAAGGCTCTTTTCTGAAAGATTGTTGCTAAATGATACCTTTATCAGTTAGATCCGGTGTATTATCGCATAAAAGATGCGTTTTATAGAAAAAAAGATGCCACTAGACTTTATACAGAGTCATTTCCATCAGGATTGTAAAAGCAACACAATTTACGAAAATAGCCTTAAATCGAAACTATTACACTGATCAAAAATTAAAGGAGTACTATTCATCATGACTAAAACGAACTATTCTATTCCACAATCCGTGATCTGGAAGGAAGATCATATTTCTTTATTAGATCAACAAAAAATTCCACAAGTTACTGAGTATCTTGAATTACGTACAATTGAAGATGTTTGGGAAGCCATTCAATCTCTTAAAGTGAGAGGAGCACCCGCAATTGGAATTACCGCATCATTTGGCCTTGCATTAGCAGCTCTTCAGGACAAATCAGAATCAATTGAACAATTTCTCAGTAATTTAAGTAAAAGCAGTGACTATCTAGCAAGCTCGAGGCCAACTGCTGTCAACTTAGTATGGGCACTAGATCGTTTAACAAGCTGCCTAACAAACATCAAGTCGATTAACGAAGCGAAAACAAAGATTGTTCATGAAGCCATTCAAATACAAATTGAAGATGAAGAGGTTTGTAGATTAATTGGTGAACATGCATTAACTGTTTTTAACAGTGGCGATAAGGTTATGACAATATGTAATGCTGGTTCAATAGCTACGGCAAAATACGGCACTGCATTAGCACCTTTCTACTTGGCAAAGGAAAAAAACATAGCTCTTAGTGTTTATGCTTGTGAAACCCGTCCGGTTTTACAAGGTGCTCGTTTAACAACATGGGAGTTAATGCAAGCTGATGTTGATGTTACGCTAATCACTGATAGCATGGCGGCACATACGATAAAATCTAAAAATATTACCTCAATAATTGTTGGTGCAGACCGAATTGCTGCGAATGGTGATACAGCAAATAAAATTGGCACTTTTAATTTAGCACTTTTAGCAAAAACATTTAATATTCCTTTTTATGTTGCTGCACCTTTATCAACATTTGACACATCAATCGAAGATGGAAAATTAATTCCAATTGAAGAACGTCATTCTGAAGAAATTACTACATTGAATGGGATAAGGATTGCTCCAGAAGGAGTAAAAGTCTTTAATCCTGCTTTTGATGTTACCCCTAGTGAATTAATTGCAGGTATTATCACTGAAAAGGGAATTATATCAGGTGATTATAAGGAAGAGATTAAAAGACTATTTCACTCATAAAATTAGATTTCACAATATGAAAACCAAAGTAAAAAAGGCGGCAAACTTATTTATGAGTTTGCCGTCTTTTTTATACCCTCACTGTTTTTTACTGAGTAAACTGTTCTTTTCTTCTTCAGAAATAATTTGAAGCTTTGTTAATAATGAAGCAAAAAAGTATATTTGTTTTGGACGCTTTTGATAAAACATATAACTTGCTCCTTTCTTTCCCTTATGCAACTTTTTTATCTTATTCTAATAATATGTTGCAAGGTAAAAAAAGTGACAAGTTCTAATTGTCATTTAAAACAGAAAATGACAATTAGAAAAATGAAGCTTTGACATATTTAAGCTAGTTTTCCCTTTGGATTTCAATCGCAATCGATTATTTTTTAAATGTTATGCTTTCTAAAGTCAATAACTCCGCTTTTATATCATTTTTATTTCCAGCATAACCAGTTAATTTCTTATTCTTACCAATTACACGATGACATGGAATAAAAATCGGAAGCTTATTTGCTTTATTTGCTTGTCCAATTGCTCGAACAGCACGGGCTTGACCAATTTTGGTTGCTATATCTTGATAACTACATGACTCTCCATAAGGGATATTCTGTAATTCTTTCCACACTTTTCGTTGAAAATCAGTTCCATTTATTTCAAAAGCAAGCTCAAAATCTTTTCTTCCTTCATGAAAATATTCATGAAGCTGATTTTTAGCTTTGATTAAAACATCATATTCATTATGTTCTCTAACATCATGATCTGTACGATAGGCATCGAAATGTTCAACTTCGAGGAATAAATGAGTAATATTTTTAGGATTAGACACAATTGTTAGTCTACCAATGGGAGAATTATAATAAATAAAATAGTCCATCACTTGCCCTCTTCTCAGTTGTCTATCATTTTACTATTTTTGATTAATAGGTAATGTCATATGAAAGGTTGTTCCTTTTCCTTCTTCACTTTCAACTTGAACATTGCCTCTATGCTCTTCAATAATTTTATAGCTTACCATTAATCCAAGACCAGTTCCACGTTCTTTTGTTGTATAAAATGGTTGACCCAAACGTTTAATTTTATCTTCAGAGATTCCAGTTCCTCTATCTTTAATCGAAACGACTAAATGTTGCTCATCTCTTTGTTTAATAGAAACATCAATTTGCCCACCATTAGGCATTACTTCTATTGCATTTTTTAACACATTTATAAATACTTGTTTAAGCTGATTTGGTTCACAATAAATAGATGGGATATCTCCTTCTATCGAAAGTTTAATTTGTACATTCACAAGAATAGCTTGAGCATTTAGCAAATCAATTGTTTCTTTCATAATTGTACAAATGTTTTTTTGTAAATACTTTATCGCTTGTGGTCTAGCTAATATTAAGAATTCAGTAATGATTGATTCTATACGGCTTAATTCAGATGTGATTACATTAAAGTACATAGAAAAATCTTCTTGAACACTGCCTTCTAAAAGTTGGATAAAACCTTTTAAGGCTGTCATTGGATTCCTAATCTCATGCGCAATTCCAGCAGCTAGCTCTCCAACAACATTTAATGTATCTGATTTTCTAAGCTGCTCCTCTAATTCTCTTTTTTCTGTAACATCACGAAAAACAGCTAAATTCATATTTTCATTGATATTGTATTTTAATGAAAATTCCAGAGTCTTTTCTTCTCCGTTTACATGTCTGTACGTAATTTCTTGAGTTTTTTCTTCCCAATAAATCGAATAATCATTGGCTAGTTCACCTTCAGGTAGATTTGTAAAGAATAAGCTACAGAGGTTAACTGAGATCATGTCTTCAACAGCTAAGTTAAGGATTTTTCTAGCATTAGAATTTGCTTCTATTATATCAAATGAATGGTTAAATAAAACAATCCCTTCCATTGCACCATCAAATATTTTTCTGAATTTCTGCTCACTTTCCCGCAAAATCTTTTCCATTTTCTTTCGTTCACTAACATTTCGGAAAATTGTTAAATGATGACCATCCATAATATTCATTTTTGAAGTAAATTCTAATTCTTTATTTTCACCGTTTGGCATATGGAATAGGAGCTCTTCTCTTATAGCACCTGTTTGCAAATATTGTTCCTTTACTTTTTTAAAGCTTTCTGAGTCTTCATCAACAAAATCTAAGATATTCGTCGTTACAAGCTCAACCTCGCTCAATTCGAAGGTTCTACTAGCAGCTTGATTTACCTTTAAAATCTCACCCTTTTTATTCCATATCATTATGGCATCTATAGCATTCTCAAAAATTTCTCTAAATCGTTCTTCACTTTTGTATAGCTTCATTTCCATCGATCTTTTTTCTGTTATATCTCTCATTATAGCCATATAATATCCATTTAGAATATTCGATGTTGTTGTAAATTCGAATATTTTCTTGTGTCCGTTTTTTAACAAAACGGGAAGTTCACCCTTCGCCTTTCCACTTTCCTTTAACATACTCCAAAGTTTATCAAGCTTAATGAGTTCTTTACTATCAATAAAATCCCTTAAAATATAAGTATTTAAATGCGCTATATTTATTTCAAAGCTTGTACAAAACGATCCATTGGCATCAATGAATTTACCTTCTTCATCAAAGATGACAATTCCATCTACTGCTCTGTGAAATAAATCCTTAAAAAGCTGTTCATTTATCGTACGTTCTCTTTCAAGATTCTTTTTAAAAGAGATATCTTTTATTATTGCAAGATCATATTTATCTATCGCTTGTTTACGTAGGCTTATCTCTAGAAATTTAACTTGACCATTATCTAAGTACACAACAATTTCTTTTGACTTTAACTCCTCACCTTTATTGCAAGTAAACAATTGGTTAACTTCATCTTTCGGAACTAAAGTGAGAAAATCAAATAAGCTTCTTGTACAAAGCTCTTTTTTAGTTAATTGAAACAACTGATATGCAGCAGCATTTCCATTAATGAAGTTCATATCTTGATCGAAAATAACCACTGCATCCAAAGCATTTTCGATTATCGTTTCATGTTGCAAAAGCTTGGATTTTAGAATGTCATTTTCCTGCATTAGCATTGACATTTGTTTCCTCAATGTAACAACTTCGTTTTCCTCAATTGCTTGCCTCAAGCTTTTTCACCCCTAATTACAACATCTTTCTATATTCTTATATATTTCTTATTCTACATGTTCATTCATTGTCCTTCACTTATCTACAAATTGATAGAAAATAGTCTCTTTTTCCCTTATATTTTCGCTATAAATTAATTTGTTAACCTACATATTTACTATAAATCCATACGAATTATCTCATTTATTGTCAAAAGTCCTTAATAGACTGTTCACTAGTTAGACACTTCGTTAGAGATCGTTTCTTTACAATAGATTTACAGTTTAATAACAGCCCCCTAAAATTGCATAACAAATAACGAAATGTAGTTTAGAAGGATACCTTTACGGGAAGAAAATATTGATTTTAAGAATGATAACTTCTAGAGATAGGTGATATTATGGAAAGTCGTTTGAATTACTTTGATAATGCTAAATTTTTATTAATCTTTTTAGTTGTATTCGGTCATGTTATCCAACCCTTTATCAGCAACAATGTTCACATCATGAATCTGTATAAATTTATCTATACATTTCATATGCCAGCATTCATATTGATTTCTGGATATTTTGCTAAAGGCTTTAAAAGAAAAGGATATCTGATCACGATTTCAAAAAAGCTTATCTTACCGTATCTTATTTTCCAAGTGATTTACTCCTTTTACTATGTTCTTATTGAAAAGAACGCAACGATGACAATGAACCCATTAGAGCCTAATTGGTCTCTATGGTTTTTAATTAGCTTATTTTTTTGGAATATAACTTTATATTTTTTCACTAAATTTCGACCTATATATGTTATTCTTTCAGCATTTACATTAGGAATAATTGTTGGCTATGAAGATGCTATAAACAATTTTTTAAGCTTATCTAGAACCTTTGTTTTCTTACCACTTTTCTTAATAGGCTTTTATCTAAAACTTGAGCATTTCAAAGCAATTACGAAACCACAAATAAGAATTTTCGCATTGATCATATTAACATTAACTTTTAATCTCTATTATCATGTCAATTTTAACTATGAATGGTTATTCGGATCAAAATCTTATTCTCATTTTGAAACGACATCCTTATCAAGTGCTTTATCTAGAGTTATTTTCTATAGCGCATCACTTGTTACCACTATATGTTTTTTATCTCTTGTTCCAAGAAAACGTGCTTTTTTCACTAAATGGGGAACAAGAACACTTTATGTTTACCTTTTACATGGATTCATTATTCAATTTATGAGATATAGTGAGATCGTAAAATGGATGGAGCATTATCAAAGCGTAATACTATTTACCATTTTATCTTTTTTAATAACATTAATACTCTCAACGAAAGTAGTTATAGAAATTACCAAACCGTTAATTGATTTAAATTTTTCACATTTCCCATATGTTTTAAGACGATCTTCACTAGAGAGATAAAAAAGGATAAGGCTTTCACCAGCTATTTAATGGAAAAACCTCCACTTAACGTAAGTTCGTTTTTGAACTGAACTATGATACAATAAGAAATTGATTATAGCTTAAAAATATGTTAAAAGTGGTGTTTAACAATATGAAAACTGTTCTATCAACATTAAATGCAAAATACATTCACACTAGCCTTTCAATTCGATATTTAAAAGCCTATGCTGCCCCAGATTATGAGGTAGAGCTAGCTGAATATACAATAAAAGATCCCGCAATGAATATTGTGACAGATTTGCATACAAAAAAACCAGATATACTCGGTTTCAGTTGTTATATTTGGAATATCGAAGAAACGATTAAAATAATTAAGATGATGAAAAAGATTAATCCTTCCTTAATCATTGTTTTAGGTGGTCCTGAGGTTACGTATGATACTAGAGAGTGGATGGAATCGATATCTGAAGTAGACTTTATCATTATTGGTGAAGGTGAACAATCTTTCAAACAATTATTAGATGAATTAAATGGTGAACAAAATTTTTCAGCTGTTAGTGGAATTGCCTATCGAGAAAATGGAACGGTCCATATTAAGCCTCAGCGAAATAAAATCGATTTAAAAGAACTTCCTTCACCATTCCGATTTGAGGAAGATTTATCCCATCTTTCTAAACGTGTAACATATATTGAAACAAGTCGTGGATGTCCATTTAGTTGTCAATTTTGTTTATCTTCTATTGAAGTAGGTGTTCGATATTTCGATAGGGAAAAAGTTAAGGATGATATCCGTTTTTTAATGAATAACGGAGCAAAAATAATAAAATTTGTCGATCGTACTTTTAATATAAGTCGTAGCTATGCTATGGAAATGTTCCAGTTTTTAATTGATGAGCACAAACCAGGAACTGTATTTCAATTTGAAATTACTGCAGATATTATGAGACCTGAAGTTATTCAGTTCTTGAATGACAATGCACCAAAAGGGTTATTCCGTTTTGAAATTGGCGTACAATCTACAAATGACGCTACAAACGAACTTGTCATGCGAAAACAGAATTTTAATAAGCTAACAAGAACTGTAACAATGGTTAAAGATGGACAAAAAATTGAACAGCATCTTGATTTAATCGCAGGTTTACCAGAAGAAGATTATCACTCATTTAAGAAAACATTTAATGATGTATTTGAATTACGTCCAGAGGAACTTCAGCTTGGCTTCTTAAAAATGCTCAGAGGAACAGGCCTTCGCCTTCGAGCAGAGGATCATGGTTATGTTTATATGGATCATTCACCATATGAAATTTTACGTAACAATGTTTTATCATTTGAAGATATGATCAAAATCAAACAGGTAGAAGACGTTCTAGAGAAGTACTGGAATGATCACAGAATGGATGAAACAATTGAATATTTAGTTTCAAACGTATTTGATTCTCCATTTGAATTTTTCCAACAATTTGGGACATTTTGGGACGAAAAAGGTTGGACAAGAATTGGTCATCAATTAGAAGATCTCTATAAACACCTTTATGACTTCTTAAATAACTCAAAAAGTGAAGATATAGAGATAGTAAGTGGCTTTATGAAGTATGATTACTTAAGAAATCAAAAGTATAAACCTCGTAAACCATGGTGGACAGGTGCTTTGTCTAAACAAGACAGAAGTGAGATTTATCGTTCAATTCTAGATAATCCTCTACTATTAGGTGAGGAATTTGCAAGTAAGAAATTTTCTGAGAAAGACCTATTTAAACATACTGTTATTGAATCCCTACCGTTTAATATTAATCATTATCTTAAAACAGGGAAAATCATTGAAGAAAATTCATTTATTCTTGTTCATTATGATTCAATACAAACAAAGACAATCGTTTATTATGGTTTAACAAAGGATATTAATTCTAAAGTAAGTTAACCCTTTATACTATTATTTAAAACGAAAGTGAGAGTATATATGCATACTCTCACTTTCGTTTTACTATTTATCTTTTTTTTGTTCCTTTTCTTTTTTTTCTGCAATTGTTTCATAAATCTTTGCAGCATTTGTATCACCGAGCTCTTGACCAAATTCCTCTTGAAGTAAGTCTATATCAGTTGGCTTTTTATGGTTTTGCATATTTCTACTTTTCATCGTCTTCTTTGTCATTACTTCCCCTGCTTCCCTTGTTTAGAATTACGATTTGCACCCTTCATTGGATCTTGATCATCATTTATTTCAGCAAATTCTGCATCAGGTAAACTTTCAGTAGGCGTAAAATTATTTTTTAGAGCTTGATTTCTAGCAGCTTTTCTTTTCACACTTTTCACCTCTAATGTTGTATTGTAAGATTGTACATATATACGTTTACCTAAAATACTACTTACTATCATAGGTATAAAAAGGAAAGCTTAGTCTTCCTTCTGTTCATATGCTATTAAAACAATTTCCTCACCGGTCTCTTCACGAAGCTTTGATTCCATTTGCATTAAGACATTTAATTGTGTATCAGTTAAATGAGCTACAGGAAATTCTGATTTCTTTTCCATATTTTCACCTCACTTCTTTCTTACTTTCTCTTTTTCGCATTTTAATTATGAGTGGGAAAGTAAAGAAAAAAACAAAAAGGGTGAAAAAAAGGAAGAAACGATATTGAAGAAACAATCTATAAAAAATAAACTTAATAAAATGAATAAATTGGTCATGTTTAAAACCATTGATCTTACACGTTAAACAATAATTTTATCTACTGCTTATAACCCAGGAAATAGTATTAGAAAAAGACTAGCGCAAAGTGCGCTAGTCTTCTTTCTTTATTGAGTAAGATTTTCTTTAAAAACTTGCTTTACTTTTGGCACTACATAATGGCTCCCGCCTCTTGTTTTTACATCTTCAATCATCATAGCAATCAAGAGCTCGGGATTATCATAATCTATTGCTACAAACCATCCATTTTCTTTGCCTTGTTCATCATTCTTAGAGGTTTTTAGTTCAGCAGTGCCCGTTTTCCCTGCAAGATTTTGATTCTCAACATTAGGTTTATACGCTGTCCCATTCGGATCATTAACAACTTGTTTAAGATCATTAAGAATTGTTTGTGCATGCTCTACAATTACCGCATTTTCCTTCCATACACTCTCTTTTTCACCTTCAACGATTTCTAAAGAAGGATTAATAATATTGCCACCATTAACAAATGCTGTATAGGTAGTAGCTAAGTGTAAAGGACTCATTTGTAGCTCCCCTTGCCCATAGCCCGTATCTGCCAGCAAAGTCTCATTATTCAATCCACTGCTAGAAATTGTGGATTTGCTAACAGGGTATGCATATTCTAGTTCTTCCTCAAATCCAAAGCTCCTAAGACCATTATTTAGTTTTTCTGGTCCAATCTCTAAGGCTAGCTGTGCAAAATAAATATTATCAGAATAAATTAACGCAGTTTGTAAATTCACATTACTAACTTTTTCAGATACTCTCGATATATAATAATTTCCCCAACTGCTATCTTTTTGCCATGTTTTCCCGTTAATTATTTTATTATCACTTGGTTTTATTATTCCATTATTCAATCCAATTGATGCCGTTATCGGTTTTATGACAGATCCAGGCGAATAGGTTTTATTAAATCGAGCCATTAAGGGCTTATTTGGATTATTAGAAAGATTGTTGTACTGTTCACTCGATAATCCGTATATAAATTCGTTAGGATTATAGGATGGACTGCTTACAAGTGCTAATGTTTCACCTGTTTTTGGATGCAAAGCAACTGCAGTACCAGAATCACCTTTTAATTGATTATATAAATCAGTTTGAATTTTTTCATCAATCGTTACCTTTATCGTTTCACCTTCAACAGCCGGTTTTTCTGCAATGATTTTTTCTGTTCCATCAACAAAAATCTTATAGCCTGTTTGTCCTTTCAATTTTTCTTCATATATTTGCTCAAGACCAGCTTTCCCTATTTTTGATTGATCACTATACCCTTTATCCTTAAACTCCTCTAGCTCTTCTGCAGTGATACTACCAATATAGCCTGTAAGATGAGCAGCAGCCTCTCCTAGAGGATAAGAACGTGCCTCAACATCTTTCTTTTGGATAGAGGGAAGTTTAATAAGCTTTTGAAGAAGCTCTGAGTTTTCAGGGTCTATACTTTTAATTGGTACAAATAAATCCGGCTTCACCCATGATTGATTTAACTCAGCTTCGATATCTGAAACACTAACACCAAGTAAAGAAGACACCTCTGATAATACTTCCTCACGCTTTTCAGGAAGATTAGCCGGCACAATCCCGATATTATGTGCAATTCCATTTACAGCTAAAGGATTATTATCTTTATCGAAGATTTGCCCCCGGGTAGGAGCTATACTGCTAACTTTGACCTTTTCATCTCCTTCAAGCTCAGGAAAAATCATTGCGGGTTGCCAAGAAATAAACCAATTTTCTTCGTCCTCAGTTTTCTCCTTCTTTATAGTCACTTCTTGTTCAAAGGATACATTACCTGCAATTGTTTCCATTGAAAGGGAATACGGATATACAACTTCTATTTCCTCATCATTTTTTTCATCATTATTAGGTCTATTATATTCCACCTCTAAATTACTAACTGAAACACCTTCATATATATCTTTATATCTATTTATGTACTCTTCTTTAGATATATTTTCTTTGCTACTAACGGTTAACATATCATACATTTCTGAAAACTTTTGATTGTTCCATAATGAAATGTACTCAGAAAAACGATCACTCGCAGTCGGTTTTTCTGAACAACCAACTAACACAAATACTATAAAAATTAACACCAATCCAGATAATCTTTTCATGATCAACCCTCCTCATCACATATTGTACCAAAAAAAGGTACTTAGATCAGTTCTGAACCAAAATAAAAATGAGCTAAGCCGTTTTAGCCTAACCCATTTTATTTTACCCGATAATGACACGTTCCTTAGGATAATGAAAATTATCTTTTCTTTCCTTTGTTCCTAATAAATATAGAAAAGTTAATATACCAATACGTCCAATGAACATTAAAATCATAATGACAACTTTGCCTACTGATGTTAACTCTGAAGTAATGCCCATTGATAATCCTGTTGTACCAAAAGCTGAACAAACCTCAAATAATATTGATATAAATGAAAATGATTCTGTAATGGTTAATATAACGATAGCCGAGAAACAAATTAATACAGCAAACATTGTCACAACAACAGATTTCCTTAAATCTTCCTCAAGTAACTCACGTCTAAAGATTTTTATTGATTTATGACCTCTTGCAAAGTGATAAAGAAATAGTAAATTTAAAGCAAAAGTAGTTGTTCGAATGCCTCCTCCTACAGAACTTGGTGATGCACCTATAAACATCAATGCACACATGATTAAAAGCGTTGTCTCCGTATATAAGCTTATATCCATTGTTGCTAATCCACCACTTCTAGTAGCAGTAGATTGGAATAATGAAAAAAATAAAATTTCATGCCATTCTTTATCTTTAAAGAAATAAGAATATTCAAGGCTCGCAATGGCAATTGTTCCAAAAATGATAAGAGCAAAAAAAGTGATCGAGGTTATTTTAGTAAATAAACTAAATCGATATCTTTTTTCTTTTTTAAATAGAAAATCCTTTACTTCAATTAAAACAGGAAATCCTATAGCTCCTAGAATGATTAAAATCATCACGATAAACTGAATAAAATAATCATTGGCAAAAGGAATAAGAGATTGACCAGTTATATCAAATCCTCCATTAGTTGTAGCACTTATCGAGGTGAAAAAACCCTGTAGATAGGCTTCTTGCCATGTATTATAATATTTTAAAAAATATGTTCCTAATATTATTCCACCAATTAGTTCAATGATTAAAATTAATACAATAATTTGACGAATCAAATTAACAATTCCAGATAAGTTTGTTTGATTTTGATCGGTCATAATTAATTGTCTTTCCTTCAAACCAATCTTTTTCCCCATTATTAACCATACAAATGTTCCTAGTGTCATAATTCCTATACCACCAAATTGCAGAACGAACGCTAAAATAAAGATGCCTGTTACACTAAATGTATCTGCAGTTGACATAACCGTCAGACCTGTAACACTTACGGCACTTACTGCAGTAAAAAGTCGATCTATAAATGTAAAATCAACTCCAGGCTTATGAGCAACAGGTAGGCTAAGTAAGCTAACTGAAACTGTTACTGCTAAAAAATAGTATGAAACGATTAATTGCACAGGTGTTAATGCTTGTAATCTTAGTTTCCAATTAGTCATTTGTTCATTCATTCCAATCTAACAGCACTTTCTGTCTGTTTACGTAGGTCCATCACTAACATTTATCGTTTATAAGTCTAATGAATCTATAACACTTTTGTAAACTATCTGTGAGGTTACTATGACTCAAAAATCTTAAAAACATCCATTCATTTTAACAAATAAATCAAATAGTAACATTATTTTTTTCCTTTAATATTTGGCTTTGCTTTTTAAAGTCTCACATATTATCTCCAAAAAGCAGATGTGCTGAAAAATTATTTTTAAACTTTTTCATAGCTTATTTTTTTAGAATTAAGGTAGAACTAATAGCATAACAAATAAAAAGTAAGGGATGACTCGAGTCATCCCTTACTTTTTATTTTGCTTCTAAACGACTAATTCGATCATCTAAATCTGGGTGTGTAGAGAATAGTGACATTCCTTTTTTACTATTAATTTTCATAGTAGATAGAGCTGTATCATCATCTCTTACTCGTTGTGAATACTGCTTTAAAGACCGTAGAGCATGAATCATTTTATCTTTACCTGCTAAATCAGCTCCACCTCTATCGGCATGAAATTCTCGATATCTTGAGAATGCAAATACAACTAAACTTCCCAAGATAGAGAAAACGATTTGAAAGATAATTACTGCAACAAAATGAACAATAGGAGCTAAATCTTCTCGTACAAATCTTGACACTGCCCAAGCTGCAATACGAGCAAAGAAAACAACAAATGTATTTACGATACCCTGTAACAATGTCATTGTTACCATATCTCCATTTGCAATATGAGCTACCTCATGGGCAAGAACACCTTCAATTGCATCATCATCCATCTCTTGTAATAAACCTGTTGAAACAGCAACTAGTGAGCGACGCTTTGAAGGACCTGTTGCAAAGGCATTAACTTCAGATGATTGATAAATCCCAACTTGAGGCATTTTTGTTAAACCAGCTGCTCGTGATAGTCGGTGAACTCTTTCAACCAAATCCCTCTCCATTGCTGAAAGAGATTTAGAAGGATCTAACACTTTGACTTTCATCATCATTTTCGCCATCCAACGTGAAATAGCTAACGAAACAAAAGATCCAGTGAAACCTACTACAGCACTAAATATCAATAAATTTACTAAATCGAGATTACCATTTACTGTTTGATATGGTGAAACATTTAGGATTGAGAGCACAATACCTATTGTCGTAATAACTAAAATGTTTGATAGAAGAAATAAAAATATTCTTTTGGCCATATGTACCTCCATATTTCAAGTTCTCTTGAACTTGTATTATAATATAAATTATAGAAACATTTTAAGAAAAGATCAAGAAATATAAATTTTGAGAGAAGCTTTTTATAACTCTTTTCTTATAAATTGTTTTTAATTGACACAAAATTTTCAGAATCAATGTTCGAAATGACTAAATTATGTGTTCAGAAAAGCAAGAAACTGTCATGAGCTTTATAAAAAGAAGTCCTGATAGATCTATAATTAACTACAATAAATAAATATTAAATTATTTTATACCTTAAGGTAACTTTATGGAAACAGTATTAACTAATAACTGCTTTGCAACAAACAATAATATAGATAATAAAATTTTAAATAAGTACAGTAGAAAAATGCTTGTTATAAGAAAATTACATAAGAACAAAAGGGGTGTCAAAAATGACAATCCAATTAACGCGATTACAAATGTCAAAATTATTATACTCACTAAAAGGAGATTCAAATCATTCTCCTTATTCTATAGTAGAAAAAGCTATAAATACAGCTCCAAAAACTCAGTATGATATACCAAACTTTATTATAAAACATAATAAAAAACGATCTAATATGGAATTAGGCTTATCAACAAATGAGATCGTTTCTTTAGCAAATTTATGTGAGTTGACAGCTTTAAAATCAACATCTATACAAAACTGGATTAAGCGTGATGTAAAGGAACTAATAGGTTCACCTGAACTTGGAAAGAAGTACTCTATAGACCAAGCTGCAATGTTACTTATCGTAAAAGATTTAAAACAATCCTTTGAATTTGAAAAGATTCGTAAGGTGTTAACCTCTGTTTTTAATACATTATCTGATAGAAGTGATGACTTAATAAGTCCTATTGCATTCTATGAGTTATACGCTAAAATATTATCATCACTTGATGTTTTACCATCTTTAACTATTGGTAATGGTCATACATTAAAGCATTTTATAACTAAGAAAATTAATGCTCTACCGAAGCCCTTGCCAGAATTATCAATAAATCAGTGGGAAACAATTAAAATCGTCTTAGGTATTGCCGTGCTATCTGTGTTATCATCCCATATGCAGACACTTGCGCAGACCCATTTATCCGAGAACTTATAAATACTAATGAATGCAGTTCTCTAAACATTTCCAGTATAGAATGTCTCTCTTAATGATAACTTATGTGTAAGGCTGTAGGATAAAATCAGCTTTAATCATTTTTAAAGGAGTGTCTTACTATGAGTAGAAGCAGCAATAAATTACTTGTGCCAGGGATTGAACAAGCACTGGATCAAGTTAAATATGAAATCGCACAGGAATTTGGTGTTAATTTAGGTTCAGATACAGTATCACGTGCAAATGGTTCGGTTGGTGGAGAAATCACTAAACGCTTAGTAGCTCAAGCACAATCACAACTAAATGGCGGTAAAACAGAATAAAAGAAGAGTCTGATCAGTTTTGATCAGACTTTTTTTTAATCATCTTCTTTTTCATGTTTGTCGTTGTCATCATCGTCGTCATCATCTTCATCTTGTTTATGATGATTTTTCCCGTAATTTCTCATATCTTTATTATTTTCTCTTTTTTCTTCTCTTCGTCTCTCACTATCCGCTTTTCTCTCTGTTTTTTCATTTTTTCTAAATTCTTTATTTTTGTCTTTTTGTTCTTCTTTTACCTCATTCCGCTTTTCAGATTTTATATTTTCTTTTATTTTATTTTGTGATTCTTTAAGTCTTTCTTTTGTTTCGTTCTTCCATTCAGAATTATTATTAACATTTGGTTGAACTGGTACCGGGGCATTTTCAATCTCTTTTTGAGTACTTGTTTCTTCCCCTTGTTTACCCTCTGGCTTAACAACATCATTTTTTTCATGATCAACATCTTTATTATTTGTTAATTCTAGATACTTTCCAGTTGATATTCCTTGTTTTTTAGCTTTTTCTCTAGTTTCTGAATCAGTCTCAATCGTTTTAACGACCATTTCTTCATCTTCCATAGAATGACGAATTTGATCTAGATTGTCTGTTAGTCTTTCTTCTATCTTCTTATCTTCTTGATTAACAACAGTTGCAATAAGTATTTCTTTACCTGGATACACATAGCCCTTTGATTTCGACTGATCTACAATTGTGTTAACCACTTCTACAAAAGATTTCCCTTCCCAATTAGAGAGTTCTATCATTAGCTTTTCAGCTTCTTCATTAATTGGATCTAGAGAAAGTACTTTTAATTTCTGATCAATTTTAACTTCAAAACTAGGGTTTATATCAATTGACATGTAGGCATATGCTTTATTTGAATTTAAATCTGGTAAAAAACTAAAAATAAACACCATGATTGCTAAAAAGGATAGAGCACCTACTCGTGTTCTTTTTAAACTTAGAGCAGATAAAACTCTATTTTTCAATAATTTTGATTCTCTAGTAGCAGCTTCCTCAAGCTTATCAACTAAAGGAAAAAAAGTAATTTCTTCGCCTATCTCATACATACCCTTTTCATTGGTTGCTTTTAAAAATTGCCCTTCTGGGGTAAGCAATGTTATAAAGTCATCATTTCTATCTACGACGACCCCTCTTTTCATGAATCTATCACCCCTTTAACATAATCTTTTAAATAGACAAAATCCCCTGATAGAATGATAGCCATGGCAATGATGTATTTTCTGTTTCTCTCGATCGTTTTTCGGCTAACTTGAACTTTTCCTTCTAGTTGCTTAACAGGTAATTGTTTCTTATGAAATAGAAAATTTCTCAATTCTTCATCTTCAACCAATTTCCTAGCCACTAATAAAGCATTTTGCCTTGCATCAAAATGTTTAGGAGATTGTTCAACAATTTCAGTAAACGTTAATTTAAATTCTTTTAAACGGTGTTGAAAATACCCTATCTCTTCCTTACGATGTTCTTGCTCTATCTTTTTCCTATAGTCATCTGTTGATAAATCTGCTTCTACTTTACTTTGAGAAGTTTCAGTTTCCTCATTTTCATTTAAATCTAAGTGAACGGTATATGGTTGACGTGCTTCTTTGCGAATATAGTCTATAACTTTACGTTTAATCACAAGTTCTGCAAAAGCTAGTAAGGAACTTCCTTTATCTGTTGAATACTTTTCAATTGCATCATTAAAAGCAATTAATCCGATACTAAATTCATCGTCATTTTCACTTATATATCGTTTACAAACTGATGATACAGCCTTAGCAACAAATGGTTTGTACTGATCAATTAGCTCATTTTGTAATTCACGATCACCTTCTTGAATTAATAAAACTGTTTCTTCTAATGTATGTTTCTTCTTACCTAGTCTAAACAAAAGGCTAAGCACCTTAGTTTCACCTCTGTTTCCCCTATATTACTTTGTCTATCATAGCTAAATCATATAGGGATCGCAAAGGAAGATATATGAAAATTTCTTTCTATTATTTCTAGAAATAAGACAAGTGTTACAAACCATATGTCTAAAGTCCTAAGAGCGAAGCAATTTACCAATCCGTAGTATTTTACAGTTTCTGAATTACAATGAGAGTAGACGAGAAAGAAATCACAGGAAAAATAAGCACCCACTTTCTAATTTTTCATTTACACTATATAGTTTCGCTGTCCTTAATATAGGTAAGGGTGTTGATTTAAAATTCTTTTAAAAAATCTCCATATGAGTATATAGAACTAAAAATTGTTACAAAAATGACATTGAATTGTTTTCTTTCTATCCTTTTTTTGCGGTTTTAAGGACTATCTTTCCTTGAGGACTTTAAGTAAAAAGGTACAAACCTATCTAGTGTTAGTTAGGTAGCCCTTATAAGTTAATCAAATGACTAACTACTAAGGAGAAAAGTCAATGAGGTCATATCACTTTAGAGATCCAATACAAACAGAAAAAGGAAGTGGAGTCCATCTTTCTCCACTTCCCTTACTTTAATTGCTTTCTACTTTTCTTAGATTTGGCTCTTGATCTATTTCGTTCACAAGCGACTCTTCTGTTACTTCCTTTGATAAGAACCATCCACTAATCGCTATTCCTGCTAAAACAATCCAGAATATTAACTTCCATGTTGGTGATTCAATAAAATGTTTTGAAACAATATTGATTTCTGGATGTGCTAATGTATACAACGCAAGCTTTACACCTACCCAACCAACAATAACAAAAGCCGCTGTTTCAAGAGAAGGCTTTTTCTTAAGAATCTTCACAAAATAAGTTGCTGCAAATCTCATTATAATAATTCCTATGATACCACCTGCAAGAATGACTAAAAACTGTCCTCCATCTATTCCACCAATAGCAGGAAGGTTTGTTGCAGGTAACGTTACTGCCAAAGCAACTGCTGCAAGAATTGAATCAACTGCAAACGCCATATCTGCTAACTCAACCTTAAAAACTGTTCCCCAGAACCCAGATTCTTTTTTTGGTTTTTTAAGATGCTCATTTTTCTTAAATACATATTTTTTAAAAATATGATTTATAGAGATATAAAGTAAATAAATTGCACCAATAGCTTGCACTTGCCATACATTTACTAAGAAAGAAATTAAGAATAAAGCTCCGAACCTTAATACAAATGCACCTGCTAATCCATAAAATAGTGCCTTTTTCCTTTGATCTTCAGGTAAATGCTTAACCATAACAGCCATTACAAGTGCATTATCAGCAGCTAAAATTCCTTCTAATGCAATTAGTACTAGAAGCACCCAGCCGTACTCTAACAATAAAGTCACATCCATCATTTTTTCCTCCTATGCTCTTAAGGTCTCATTACATTCTTTTCCACCAGAATTTCTAGCACCTAAGTTAGCATAGGAAACAAAAAAAGACCTTTGCCAACTTAGGCAAAGGTCTTGCTGAGCATGTAAACACCGATCATGCCAACAAAGCCGATGGATATCAATCCATGAAATGACGACTTTGTTTTCAGGAAAAAAACTCCTGAACGCTACTCCCCTTTGAGAAGAAGAATATTAAGTTATATTCATCATACTTTCAGTCAATGGTAAATGTCAACAGTTTTTCCTTAAATTATATTAATCTTCCATACTAACCTTATTATTGTTAAATTATCATGAATGGTTATTTTTAGATGATATATGCTCAAATGTTTCTTCATCAATTGAATTTCGCTTTTTTCTCGTAATGATTTTATACGCAATAAAAATAAACAAAACAGTTAAGCCAATTGGTAAAATATATTTATTCGCTAGTGCTCCTACATCTTCCCATCTTTCTCCAAGCTTAAAGCCTAGATAAACATAAATAAAAGTAATAGGTAACATAGCAATAAAAGTATATATTGAGAAAATCCAAACATTCATTTTAGCCATTCCACACGGAATAGATATAAGTGTCCGTATACCTGGAAGAAATCTCGCTGTGAATGCAACCATTGCACCATTTCTTTCAAAAAACTCATCTGATTTAATGAGTTTTTCTTCATTAATGAAGAAATACTTGCCATACTTCAACAGAAAAGGCCTTCCTCCATATCTCCCAACAGCATATAAGGTTAGTGGTCCCAGTGTACCGCCTATAGTTCCAGCCAGTACTGTTCCCCAAAGTGTCATATCTCCTTCATATACCCAAAAACCAGCAAGTGGTAAAACAAGCTCTGCTGGTACAAATTCTATTGTTAAAGCAAGCATGATTCCAAAATAAGAAAGCTCTTTAAAGTTTTCTACCAATGTTAAAATTAACTCTTCCAATTTGATCACCTATTTTCCAAGCTGTGTTCTACAAGCATATATCATACACATATTCATGTATACAGACAAGCATGATTTTTAAGGAGGGAACAAGGATGGATTGGCTTCAAGCGATCATTCTAGGTATTATCCAAGGTTTAACTGAATTTATACCTATTAGTAGTACTGGACATCTATATTTAGGAAGAAATTTCTTTGGTCTTGAAGAAGCAGGTTTGTTTTTAGATACTATGTTGCATATAGGAACACTTATTGCTTTGTTTGTTTTTTATAAAGACATTTTAGTAAAGCTTATTAAAAACCCTTTTAGTCGTATTGGTTTATTATTAATTGTAGGCACAATACCTGCTGTTATAGCTGGGTTATTGTTCAATGATTATTTCGAAACCATCTCAAAAACAGGCGTAACAATCGGCTGGGAGTTTCTTGTAACAGGACTATTTCTCTGGTTTGCTGATTCAATTAAAAATGGAGAAAAAAAGGTAGATGATATAACTTTTTTTGATTCTTTTTTTATAGGAAGTTTCCAAGCTATTGCTATTTTCCCTGCGATTTCTAGATCCGGTATGACAATTGTCGGTGCACTCATTAGAAAAATGGACAAAGAAGCAGCAGCTTATTTTTCCTTTCTTCTATCAATACCTGCAATTTGTGGTGGAGTTATATTTCAATTTAAAGATATTTTATCAGGAAATGTTCCTCAAATTAGTTTTACATCAATGTTGGTAGCAACAATTGCATCAGCCATATTTGGTTATATCGCAGTCAAATTCATGATCTCTTTTGTCAAAAATAAATCACTTAAGCTTTTTGCGATATATGTTTGGGTACTCGGTATAACAATTTTAATTTTACAGCAGTTAGAGATCTTTTAATTTCTGTGATAAATTCCTGACAAAAGATTTGGTATGTATTGCTACTTATTAAAAAGTAGGATAAACCCTATGCTAATAAATAAATGAAGGAAATTTTTTAATAAGGCAGGGATATATATGCATACAATGTGGAAAGGATCCATTAGTTTTGGACTTGTAAATATACCAATAAAGCTTTATGCAGCAACCGAGGATAAAGATATCAAGCTAAGAACCCTCCATAAAAAATGCCATACACCTATTCAGTATGAAAAGAAATGTCCAAATTGTGATGAAGAAATATCACCTGATGAAATTGTAAAAGGTTATGAGTATGTAAAAGGAAAATATGTTGTTTTAACTGATGAAGAATTAAAAGAGATTAAAGATGAACATGAAGATAAAACAGTTGAGATTATTGATTTCGTCAAGATGGAAGATATTGATCCTATTTATTTTAATCGATCATACTTTATTGGACCAGGAGAAAACGGTGGTAAAGCCTATGGATTATTACGTGAATCATTAACTAAATCCGGTAAAATTGGTATTGCAGAGATAACAATTCGATCAAAACAACAGCTTGCAATCGTACGTGTTTATCAAAACTGTATTGTGATGGAAACTGTTCATTATCCAGATGAAGTCAGAAATGTTAAAGAAGTACCTAGTGTGCCTGAGCAAGTTGAAGTAGGATCAAAGGAGCTAGAAACAGCAATAATGTTAATTGATCAATTAACAACAACATTTGAACCTGAGAAATATAAAGATGACTACCGTCTAGCTCTTCAGGAATTAATTGAGCGAAAAGTAAACCAAGACGAAGGAAAGACACCTTCTGAAGCTGCTCCTAGACAAAATGTGGTTGATTTAATGAGTGCATTACAAGCTAGTATCGAAAAAACAAAAAAGCCTCAAGCAATACCAAAAGTTCAACAACCAAAAGTAGTTGGTGGAGATGTGACTAAAGAAAAAGGAACAGAAGCAACATCAGCTAAAAAAACAAAAACTGTTAGGAAAAAAGCTTAAGATCTGATATGAGAGGAAATCTTACTAATAAGATTTCCTCTCATTTTATTTCCAATAAGAAAAAACAAAAAAAGCTTGATATTGGGAAGCACCCACTATCAAGCAAATAAAATCATTTTATTTTTCTATTTGAATTTTTCTTCGTTGAACAAATACATATACCCCACCAATAGAGATCACGATAAAACCGATCACTAACCAGTTATAGCTTGTAGTTGCTGTTGAAGGAAGCTCATAGCCATCCTTAGAAGGTTCTGAGATTGTTTCTACATCATCAACCTTTGTAACTTCTACTACTGCAAAGATACTGAAATGTGGAGTACGAACAGTTACTTTACCATCTTTATATACAGCACCTGGTACGATCTCCCATTTCTCTGTTTCTTCATTGAAGTAAATTACCTCAACATTTTCTGGATTTTTAACGTTTTTTGGGTTTACATCAAATACTAGTTCAATCTCTTCATTAAAGTTGTGGATATACTTTCCATCTACAAGTAATGAGAAGTCATACACACCACTAATGAAACTGTCATCTTCCATATCCGCTAGACGCTTAACAACTAAATCAGCACCTTCTGGAATAAGTGATATTGGAACTTTTATAGCAACTTCTAAGTCTTTAGGAGCTAGAGTTACTGCCTTTATTCCTTTTTCTATTAATAAAGAGATATTTTCTTTTGTTAAAGTGAATGTAGCTTTAGATGATTTATTATCTTTTAATTCAATGATAACTTGATCGCCTTTGCCCACTTTTTCAAGATCTTTATTTTCAATTGTTACTTTACCATCTTTTATTTTTGCTTTTACAACAACTGATTTTGGTTTGTCATTGTTTTTTCCAGGATTGTTTCCTGGGTTGTCTCCCGGATTGCCTCCTGGATTATCTCCTGGGTTGTCTCCTGGTTTATCTCCTGGGTTGTCTCCTGGTTTATCTCCTGGGTTGTCTCCTGGGTTGTCTCCTGGTTTATCTCCTGGGTTGTCTCCTGGGTTGTCTCCTGGATTCGGCTCTACCTTCTCAGCAGCAAGGATAAAAGTACCACCATCAACACTACCAGGTAAGTCAACAGTTACTTCTTGATTTTCATTTACAACGTATTCTTTGTTGTTGTATAGGTCAATTAATTTTGTATTAGCAGCAAAGTCTACTGCAAACGTTGCTTGTGTTGCTGTTTCTGCAGTGTTTAAACCAACTAATGCTTGCTCACCTTCATACTCTCTTTCAAATACTAAATATCCTTTTTCATCTCCACCAGCTACTTTTTCACGAGAACCTTTAGAGAATACTTTTGAGTAATCTGCACGGATGTTTAGTAAAGTTGAGTAATGATTGTGAAGTGCCATTGCTTCAGGGTCTTTATTTTCATAAAGCTCCCAAGGCATAGAATCACGGTTTTGACCAAATGATAGAATATTACCATTTTCGTCTTTCTTCCAATCAGCCGTACCAGAGTTACCTAATTCTTCACCATAGTAAATAACTGGTTGACCTTTAGAAGTGATTTGAAGAGCAGCAGCTACTTTTAATTTCGCTCTGTCTCCACCTACATATTCTGTTAAGAAGCCGTTTTGGTCATGACTGCTTAAGAATTGACCTAATGTTGCATTGTTATTAATGCGTCCATTACGATCTTGTAAATATTCATCAACACTATCAATGCTTCCTTCAACAAATGATTTTGCTTTTTCTTTGAAATCAAAGTCTAATAAAGAATCCATTTGACCTGTTCCTAAGTAGCCTCCATCATTGTCAACACTTGCACCCCAATATTCGCCTATCATTTTGAAATTAGGATCAATTTCAACCAAACCGTTTTTCAATGCTTGCCATGTTGCTTCTTCAACGTGCTTAACAGTATCGATACGGAAGAAATCAATCGTATCTCCACGATCAGTTCTTGCTCTTTCTAACCATGCAGTTTGCCACTCAACTATTTGTTGTCGAACTGCTGGATCTTCTGTTTTGAAGTCTGGAAGATTATCTAGCTCACCTTTCACTTCGTGACCAGGTAGCTCTTCATCACCCATACGTAACATATCTTTAAGCTTAGCTATTGATTCTTTAGATGGAAGGTTTTCTTCATCTTTTAACCAATCACTTTGACCTTCATCTGTGTCTACCTCACCCTTCATACCATAACCAGCATGGTTGACAACAACGTCTAGCATAATTTTAATACCTTTATCATGTGCTTTTTCGATCAATTCCTGGAACGTCTCAATGTCTCCTAAGTGTGCATCAAGCTTCTCGAAATCTTCTGCCCAATAGCCATGATACGCATATTGCTTCGCTTCTAAATCTCCGCTTGTTGTAAAATCAAGTCCTTTATTAAAGTCAATATTATCAACAACAGGGGTAATCCAAATTGTGTTAATTCCAAGATCATCAATGTAATCTAACTTATCGATAATACCTTGTAAGTCACCACCATGATAAGCTTCTTTATGGTTTGGATCATATTCATCTAACTTACCATCTTCGCCACCATTATTAGAAGGATCTCCATCTTTGAAACGGTCTGTTAGCATAAAGTAAATCCGTGCTTCATCCCAATCAAATGCTAGTTCATCACCTACTGATTGCTGTGGCTTAACAGTTACTTTAATTGTTTTAGTATGTTTGTTACCAAACTCATCAAGTGCTGTGATCACAAGTTCTTTTTCTCCAGCAACTACTGTGTCGCTTGCACCAATTGCAACTTTACCAACAGTTTGGTCGATAACCACCTTGCTTTTACCACCAAGAGGCTCAAGATTTACAGATAACTCTTCAATATTTACTTCTTCTTCAGTTGTTGCACTTGCTGATAATAATGCATTTTCACCGTACGTAAACTCTTCCGGTGATACACTCGCTTCAATAGTTACATCTGGACGATTATACGTAATTGTAGACTTACCATCTTTTGTATTATAAGGATCTGTAACCTCAGTCGTTTCCCCGTCTTTAGTTACTAAGAAAGTATATTCATGTGTACCTTCTGCTAAGTCTGATAACTTATAAGAGAAGTATTCATTTTCAGAACTATACTCCATATCATACTCAACGTCGTCTACTTTCACTTTCACTGAATCGATTGTATCCATAGCATCGTTCTTGAATAGATCTTCATCACGATAGAAGAAAGTTACTTCTCCATCTGCTAATACTGGTCCACCAACATGTGGTACTTGAGTGTGCCCAGCTACACCAGTTACAACTGTTACTTTTGTAACAATCGCGTCACGATCAATTGTCACATTATGGTCATCACTATCAGGTGCTACCTTGGCTGTTGCCCAATCTTCACCTTTACGTACTAGAAATCCAATTGATTCTGTTTCAGGAGCAATTTCAACATTCGCAATTGCTGTGTCACCTTCAAATGATTCAAAGTTAATTTGATCATTCTTAACGCCTGTGTTCCAAACCCATAAGTTCCACTCACCAAAATCACCAGTGAAGTCACCATCAGGTCTCACATATTTAATACGTACATAACGTTTTACATTTTCTTTCACTATAATGTCTAAAGCAGCTTCTGCTTCACCAGATTTCGCCGTAATCACGACATTTCCTGGTTTCACACCAGTTACTTGACCTTGACTATTAACTGTTGCAATTGTGTTATCACTTGTAGACCAAGTTACTTTTGCACCAAGCATATCTTGAGCAAATTGATCTTTTACTAAAGCTGATAGTTGTGTTGAATATGTTGCAAACACAGAGTCGTTTCCTGAAATCGTAATTTCATTAGCAACAAGCTCTTCAACAGTTACTTCGATCGTCTTTTCAATGTCGCCTGCTTTAACTGTAATTGTAGCCGATCCTTCAGCTAAACCTTTTACTTTACCTTGAGAAACAGTTGCAACACTTACATCTGAAGAAGACCAAGTTACTTCTTCACCAAGTATTACACGATCTTTTTGATCTTTTACATAAGCTGTTACTGTTTTCGTTTCACCAGGGTTGATTGCTAATGTATCAGGATTAACTGTAATACTAGTTACTTCTGGAGTATAAGATGCTTCAGATTGATCGTAAAGAACCATCATTGAAAGCCCTTCAACTGATACTTTATCTGAATTTACCGTTCTAATAGTTTCTGTACCAGCAGTCGTATGATCTACTACTACGTTCCAGTTACCGTTAGCAGGTAAGCTTACTTCCTTCGCTTCTTTATTTGCATTGTAGATCACTACTATGTTTTTCCATGTATCATTGTTTGCATTGTCTTTTAATTGATAAGCAACAATGTTTTCATCCTGCTTTAATACTTCAAAATGTTCATTAACTTCTGCTTTTGTATCCATTTTAAATGCAGAATGGTTTTTTCTTAAATCAATTAAGCCTTTGTAATAATTGAAAACAGACTCATACTGATCTTTTAATTCCCAACGAATCATATTGATATTGTCAGGGCTCTTATAGCTATTATGATTACCATATTTACTTCTTAGCATCTCTTCACCAGCGTGTAGGAAAGGAATACCTTGAGAAGTTAGAACTATACCATTAGCTAATAAGCTACGTTTTACCAACTCATTATCTAGTGGATCTTCTTCAGTGATAACAGCATGAGGATTTTCACTTGCATCCTCTCCAGCTACTGCCATTAACTTATCCCAAAGGTTTAAGTTATCATGAGCCGTTACATATGTGATTGTTTCTTGCGGGTCATTGGCAAATTGATCGATAGCACCTTTAACACCTGCTACGATATCGCCTTCTTTACCAGTTGAGCCTGTAGCAAATCCCGTACTATTATCGTCACTTCCGCCTTTAATCGCACCACGAATATTATCATTGAATACTGCGTATCCTTGATCTTTTTGAGTTCCTTTAAAGTGTTGCATTGATGCAGGAAGACTTGATGATCCACCTGTCCATGGCTCACCATAAATTAACACGTTAGGATCTACTTCATTTTTTAACTCTCTTGTAAGCTCTTGCATTGTTTTTTGATCAATTAATCCCATTAGATCAAAACGGAATCCATCGATACCAAATTCTGTTGCCCAATAGTGAACAGAATCTTTAATGTATTTACGTACCATTGGACGCTCTGAAGCTACTTCATTACCAGTACCAGATCCGTTTGTAATTTTACCAGTATCATCAGTACGGTAGTAGTATCCAGGTACTATTGCATCAAATGGTGATTTTCCTTCAAGCTGTGTTGATTCATTCATGTACGTATGATTGTAAACAACGTCAGCTATAACGCGAATTCCATTATCATGTAAAGATTGAACCATCTGCTTGTATTCTTTAATTCTACTTGTTGGATCAGTAGGATCACTAGAATAAGAGCCTTCTGGAACATTAAAGTGAATTGGGTCATAGCCCCAGTTGAATTTCACTTCATCAGAGTTTGGATCATCCACTTTTAATTCATTTACAGAACCAAAGTCATATGTTGGGAGTAAGTGTACATAGTTAACTCCTAGTTCTTTTAAAGAATCAACACCAGTCTTTACACCACTTGGACTAGTTGTTCCCTCTTCTGTAAACGCTAAATATTTACCTTTATTGTCCATTCCTGAATCTTCATTAATTGAGAAATCACGAACATGGAGCTCATAGATAATTGCATCGGCTGGTGAAACGATTGCAGGCTTGTCCGTTGGATCAAATCCACTTGGATCTGTACTATCTAAGTCTACAATTGCTGTTCTTTGTCCATTTGCTGAAGTTGATACAGCATATGGATCAACTGCATAATTTACATCACCATTCGCAAATTCTACTTTATACATATAATATTTGTTTTTAAGATCTTCATTCACTTCTAAAGACCAAACACCGTTATTTGTACGGTTCATTTCAGTTTCTATGCCATCTGTATGGTCAGGTACAAAAGCACCTTCATAAGTTCCTGCATTATCATAGATTGCTAGACTTACTTTTGTAGCTGTTGGTGCCCAAAGTTTAAATGATGTTTTGCTAGAAGAATAGTTATAGCCTAAGTCTCCATCATAGAAGAATTGATCATCATTTAATACATTGCGCATTGTTACAACTTTACCTTCAGAATTCCCTACTGATACTTCATAAAGCTTTCTTACATCTACATTCACATTGTCTGCTAGTGTAATTTTCGCTTTTGTATCAGAGATTTTTGTAGTTGTTGTTTCAATAACTTCATTTGCTTCAACATCTGTTACAACTAACTCTTGGTCACCAAAAGCTTTGTTTGTTGTTACTAAAATCTCAGATAAAGAGTCCATTAATGCTGATTGAACATTTATTGGCTCTGGCGATTCGATTATTAACAATGAGTTACCATCCTTAGTCTCAGTGTTTAAAGGATCTGTAATCTCTTGACCATTCCAATTACGTTCGTTTCGTAAAAATTTGTATTGATATTCGCCTGGTGCTACGTTTTCTACTGTTACAGAGAAAACACCCTTATCGTTTAATACCATTTCATAAGCTGTTTCCAAGCTCCAGTCATTTAATCCTCCGATTAAATAAACTGCTGTTTCATTATCTTGTGATTGCTTGTAATTAAACGTTACACTTCCGTCTTGATTAATAACAGGACTTTGAAGAACTTCAACTGTAAACGTCGAGTTACCATCTAGTTGAGGATTTTTGTTAGCAGGATCTGTAATCCATTCTCCATCCACAATTAATTTATATTGATAGTCTCCATTTGGAAGTTTCTGAGTTAGCTCCCAGATTCCTTCAGACTTCTCGGTCATCTCAAGAGCTCCGTTTTGCCAATCAGTAAAGCTTCCAGCTACTTTAACTGAATCAGCTGCTCCTTCATAAGTAAAAGTCACACTGCCGTCGCTTCCAATTACAGGACTTTCAACAGTTGGAGCTGGTGGTGGCTCTACCTCACCTTTTGTAAACACTGAATTTCCATCAGCTTGGTTTGGATTATTAGGATCTAACACCCACTCTTCTTTGTTATCTACAATAAACTTATACTGATAAGTACCATCTTCTAACGGAGTAGTTAGCTTCCAAATACTCTCTGACTCTTCAACCATATCAAGAGGACTCGTTCCCCACTCAGTAAAGCTTCCAGCTATTTTAACTGATTCAGCTTCACCTTCATAAGTAAATGTTACAGTACCGTCATCATTTACTACGGGACTCGTCACTTCTGCGCTAACGCTTGCATAAGGAATTAATCCTGATAAAAGCTGTAGCACTAATGAAAATATTACCAGCATAGAGAGCACTTTCCTATTTTGTTTTTTCAACACCAATTTCCCCCCTAAGTATTTTTTGAATTTGCGAAAACGTTTGCACAAAAACTAAAATAGTAAAGATTTCTGTTAAGGAAATCTTTTGTCATTTTAATAATATTGTAATCGTTTTCAACAAATCTACATATTTAGAATATCACCTTCTGTAATTAGACGCAACAAAAAAATGTAACCGTTTTTATATCAGGTTACATTTTTTATTATCCAAGTAGCCGCTTCATATAGTGATTCAAATTGAAAATCTGCTAAGCCTTCCACATCCCCAATTAGTATCGTTTTTGTTCCTGCTTGTTTCCCAGCCGTTATGTCAACATCTCGATCGCCAATCATAAAACTTTCCTTTAAGTTTACCTCGTGCTTTCTAGCTAATTGCTGAAGCATTTCAGGTTCAGGCTTACGACAAGCACATCCTGCATGTGGCTTATGTGGACAATAAATGATATCGTCAATTTTCCCTCCATATTCTTCAATATCATTTTTCATTTTTTCATGTACCTTTAGAAGCATTTCCTCCTTCATATAACCTAAGCCAATTCCACCCTGGTTTGTTACAACAAAAACTAGATATCCAGCATCATTTAACAGTTTTATCCCCTCTCCTACTCCTTCTAACAAGTACATTTGTTCAGGTTTATTGACAAATTTCACTCTATTACTTAACACTTCGTTAATGACACCATCACGATCTAAAAAAACAGCTTTATTCATTCTTTACAAACTCCTTTCATGAATTAGTGCAAATCTGTTCATATTAAAAACAATGACATATATAAGGATGATCAATTTGAAACCAATGCTACCGACCTTAAATACTGAAATTCCTAAAGGCACAGATTGGGTTTACGAAACCAAATATGATGGTTTTCGAGCTATTCTTACTATTACCCTGGATTCAATCCAATTAACTAGTCGAAATGAGAAATCATTAAACGATAGCTTTCCTGAAATTATTTCAGAAGTAAAAGAGCAATTTGAAAAGCTCAAACCCTATTTACCTTTATCAATGGATGGAGAGATTACATATCTTACTTCAAAACATTACTCAGACTTTGAAAAATTACAAATTAGAGGAAGACTAAAAAACTCAGAAAAAATTGCACATTCATCAAATTCAAATCCTTGTAGATTTCTTGCTTTCGACATAATAGAAACAAACAATACTTTATTTGTTGGAAAACCGTTTGGTGAAAGGAAAAAATGGCTTCATAATCTTTTTATGGAACTCGAGCTTCCTACTAAAATCGATCCTTCAAATCAGAATCTTTTACAGTATGTTCCATATACAACGAACTATACAGCGTTGTGGGAAGAAATACGCCTTGAAGATGGTGAAGGGATTATCGCCAAGCACCTTAATGGTAAATGGGAAAGTGGTGTTCGCTCAAAACAATGGTTAAAAATTAAAAATTATAAAAAAGCAATTTTCTTTATAACAGGCTATGATAAGGAAAATGGATACTTCCATGTAGGAGTTTTCAACCGTGACAACATCATTTCAGTTGGTGTTTTTTCACATGGAATTTCTAGCGCTGAACGTGATGCACTTATTACTATTTTAAAGGAAAACAAAAAAACAGAAACTGCAGCTTTTATTGAAATGTCTCCTGCCATAGTTGTTGAATTACAATTTCTTTCTTTATATAAAAATCAATTACGCGAGCCTTCTTTTTTTACCTTTCGTTTCGAAAAGCAGATTGAGGAATGCTCATGGGATATGTTACTTCTATCAACTGCACCTTTACACAAGGAGCTATCAATTACTCATCCCGATAAACCTCTATGGGAAACAATGGATGTTAAGAAGGAGAACTTTCTAAGCTATTTATATCAAGTTTCTAAGTTTATGCTTCCATTTTTAGAAGATAAATTATTAACAGTTATCAGGTTTCCTCATGGAATGTTTGGAGAAGCCTTTTATCAAAAAAATTGCCCGGATTATGCACCAGAATTTATCCAAACAGAAATTCATGATGATATAAATTATATTATTTGTAATAACTTATCAACCTTACTTTGGCTTGGAAACCAGTTAGCATTTGAATTTCATATTCCATTTCAAACCATTGATACAGAACATCCTACAGAAATCGTATTTGATCTTGATCCACCATCACGAGAATATTTTCACTTAGCTGTTAAAGCCGCTGTAGAAATGAAGAAAGTCTTTGATCAATTTGATTTGCTTACATTTCCTAAGCTTTCAGGAAATAAAGGCTTGCAAATTCATATACCTCTTTCTAAAAATTCACTGTCATATGATGAAACAAGAATATTTACTGCTTTTATAGCTGAATATCTTGTAACAAGCTTTCCTGAGGATTTTACAACTGAAAGAATGAAGAAAAATCGCGGTAATAGACTATATGTTGATTATATTCAACATGCAGAAGGTAAAACAATTATTGCTCCATATTCACTTCGCGGAAAAAAAGAAGGTGCCTACATCGCAGCTCCATTATTATGGGAAGAAATTAATAAATACCTTTCTGTTGAAGATTACACAATTGAATATGTTTTAAAGAGACTCGATACCATTGGATGCCCCTTTAATAACTACTTCACAAGACCACAGGATGAAACACTCAGAACAATTATTAACGGTTTAACACAATAAAAAAGTAGAAAAGGCTGGGACATAGCAATAGTTTAATTGAACGATCGCCCTTATGTCCTAGCCTCTCATTTTGTTATTTTTTATCTTTTACAATATCAATAATCTGTTCAAGCATAGTAACCATGTCTTGTTTTTCGTACTTAGAGGTTGATTCTGGTGGTGCAGGTAATTGTTCTTTCTCTTCTTTCTCTATACGTACGTCTTCCTCGTCTTTTATTAGTCTGTCATCCAATAAATATGCTGGAATAAGCTGTCCATCTGGTGTTACATATTTCTTGTTCATTCTTCTCGTCTCTTTATCAAATAAGCTGTAGACGATCGGAATGACAAATAGTGTTAGAAAAGTACTTGAGATTAACCCGCCAATAACGGTTATTCCCATTGGCCTGTTAATTTCTGTTCCCTCACCCAAGCCTAATGCTAACGGCACTAGCCCTAAAATTGTTGTTAAAGCTGTCATTAATATCGGTCTAAACCTTACCTTAACTGCCTCAGTTAAAGCATCATGGGTTTTAAAGCCTTGTGCTTTCTTTTGATTTATATAATCCACTATAACAATTGCATTGTTTACAACTATCCCTGCTAAAACGATAATACCTATAACTACTGTTAAGCTAATTGGTGAATTAGTTAATACTAGCGCAATTCCTACACCAATTATCATCAGTGGAACTGTAAACATAATAACTAATGGATATTTAAATGACTCAAATTGAGCAGCCATAACAATATATATAAAGACTATCGCTAACACAAATGCTAACAGCATATCATCTAACGAAGATTCAAGTAGATCTCTGTCTCCTCCAAATGTTATTTCTGTATCATCTGAAAGATCTAATTCTTCAATTTTTTCATCAACTAAATTGGAGATTTCACCCAAATTTGTTGAGTTATTAAATCTTAGATCATACTGAACAGCAACTTGTTTATCAATACGCTGAATGGATACTGGTCCTTCTCCAACTTCAATAGCTGCTACTTCGCCTAATTCAACAAAGCTATTATCAGGTTTTTTTATAAGCAGTTTTCTAAGTGAATCTATGTTTTCTCTTACAGAATCATCATAGCGAACATTAACACTATAAATTTCATTATTATCTGCATTTGTGATTTGAATAGCATCAGTACCACGTGTTACATCATTAACAACCATTCCTATTTGAGCGGGACTCAAACCATTATTAAGTGCTTCCTCCCGATCAATGATAATTTGGATTTCTTCAATCGTTTCTTGAAGATCATTACTTAATTCCTCTACATCATCCAATTCTAATAAGGCTTTATCTATTTTACTTATAGATTCTTTTAATCTGTCTTTATTCGTGTCCTTCACATTAAATGTTAATGTGTTGGGGGTTGAGCCTGTAGAAGATTGAGTGTTAAATGATAATTCTGATGTTTTGTTAATAGAATTAGCTTCCTGCTCGAGAGACTTTTTAATATCATCAATAAAGTCAAAAGTAGAAACATCCCTGTTATCAAGCTCTTTTAGTTTGACATAAATCTCTGCTATATTCGTACTACCTGTTCCACGAAAAGATTCCTCTTGTGTGGATCCTATTAAGCTTACATATAGATCAATGTTCTCCTCATTCTCCAGTTCATTTTCAAGTGCTTCAACAACCTTACTTGTTTCAGAAAGTGCTGTTCCATTTTCCAACTCAACATCAATAGTGAAGAAACCTTCATCTGTATTTGGTAAAAATACTGATCCAACTCGGGATAAACCGTAGATACTTCCCACAAATAATAGAAGTGTTAAAATCAAAACTAACGCTCTATTTCGTAAAGCCCAGCTTATTGATTGATCTAAAGATTTCATAAATGAAGATTCACGACGAATCTCCTCTTTATTTTCACGTGGTTTTCTCAACAGCTGACTTGCTAGCATTGGGACAATAGTTAATGCTACAAATAATGAGGCAAATAAACTAAATGCAATGGTTAAAGCAAATTCTTTAAAGAGATCTCCAATAATACCTGATATAAATACTACTGGAATAAACACAGCTACCGTTGTTAAGGTTGAAGCAATAATCGCAGGACCCATTTCCTTTGCCCCTTCATATGCAGCTTCCTTCGGATTTTTCCCCATTGATAGATGTCGATATATATTTTCAATAACTACAATTGCATTATCTACAAGCATTCCAATTCCGAGTGCTAGACCACCTAATGTCATGATATTTAATGTGAAGTTAGAGAAATACATCAATACAAAAGTCACAATAACTGAATAAGGAATTGCTACACCAATAATCAATGGACTTTTTACACTTCTCAAGAAAACAAAAAGAATAAGCATTGCGAGTAGCCCACCAACAATTAACGTATTAACCATATTACCTATTGCTTGATCAACATATTCACCTTGATCAAAGATGATATCTGCACTTATTGAATCATATCTATCTTCTTCGAGCATTTCAGATAGCTTTTTCTGAAAGGCATCTGATACAGCAGCTGTATTTGCATCAGACTGCTGTAATACACTTACTAGTAAGGAAGCTTCTTGGTTTGCACGAGTAATGGTATTAGACTTTTGAGGTGTAATTTTCACCTCTGCAACTTCTTGTAAGGAAATATTTTCTCCATCTGCAGGATCTTTTTTCACCACAATATTTTTTAGCACATCAAGAGAATCAATTGTACTCATGACTCTTGTTGTTAATTGCTTTCCTTCTGTAACAACAGTATCTCCAGGAGTAGTTACGGAATTTGCTCTTATTACATCAACTATCTCAGATTGGCTAATTTTGTAGTCTCTTAGCTTCTCTTGATCGAGAGTGACACTGATCTCATCAGTCGTTAATCCAGAAAGATTTACGCTTGCAACTCCCTCTGTTTTCGTTAACTCTTGTTCTAACTCTTCTGCTAGTGTCTGAAGTTGTTCAGCACTTTCAGCAGATGTAAAAGAAAGTTGAATGATCGGGAACTGAGAAGGATCAAATTTCAAAAAACGAGGATCTCCAGCATCATCAGGTAAAGGAGCATCCTCCATTTTGGTTCTAATTTCGTCTTGAACATCATCTATTTTTGTTGTCCACGAAAATTGCATTAACACTAAACTAGCATTTTCCTGAGAAGTCGAGGTAATCGTGTCAATTCCTTGAACAGTTGACAGAGCTTCTTCTAGAGGTTTAGAAACTTTCTCTACAACTTCATTTGGGCCTGCTCCTTGATAGTTTGTAACAACCACTCCAATTGGAGGGTTAATTTCCGGAATTAATTTTAATGGGATATTTAATACTGAAACAGCTCCTAATATAAACACAAGTAACATCGTGACAATTGTAAATACCGGTCTCCTTATTGAAAAATTACTTATTTTCATTTAGTTACCCCTCTCAAATATGTATGTCTAATAACTGAAGAACAAATTGATGATAAGTACATAAACAATTTTAATTATAAAGTGTAGGTTATTTGTTTTTTTAACTTACTCAGTTAGTGATACTCAGATAATAAAGTTTATATATACCATTTACAAGTTTTAACATGTTTTTCTTCATTCATTCCAAGTTTGATAAACTATGCATAACTAGCATATCTACAAGGGTTTTTGAATTCAATTAAATTGCTCATTAATTAAGAAAGGCAATAATAAAAGTTCAAATCAAGATTTAATCTTTATAAAAAAAGATAACTAATATTCATAGAAACACAAATAGACTCATAAAATATGAGTCTCAGTTAGTAGACAACGTATATTTACAAGCCCTTCTGACAATTGAAAACGCTTAACATATATTGTTCAAAGTCCAGTGATGAAAGGTGTTACCTAGTTGAGTATCGAGGTAAACAAGGTTTTTTTCAACCTCTGAAGCTCATAAAATACGAAATCTATGTTTATGCGTTTTAGCTGTTTATTACCTGAATAATAGGTGTTGTGAATGTATGCCCGCCTTCTTTAAAAGCGCTTTCAATTCTTCCTGCTCTTTAGAGGATAATCCAGAAAATGCACGAGCAATTCGTATTGCATGAATTGGATATACCTGATCTAGATATTCTTGGCCTTTTTCTGTTAATTTTGCGTAAATGGATCGTTTATCTTTAGGATCCTGTTCACGATAAATGAAGCCATTTTTTTCAAGCTTATCAATAACATATGTGACATTTCCACTTACTAATAGCAATCTTGATCCAATTTGCTGTAGTTTTTGCGGTCCCCTTGTGAATAATAATTCTAATACCGCGAATTCTGTTGGATTAAAGCCATGTTCCTTGCTATCACGTATCGAATGCTCTGAAATGCTTTTAAATGCTCTAGCAAAAACACGAAACAAATCCAATGCACTCTGTAACTCTTCCTCATTATAAGATCTCATACCATCGCCCTCTTAACTACGTCTTTTAAAAAGAAATTTTCCACACATTGTTAATTTTACTATTCTTTTATCAATATTTAAAGGATATAAGTAAGAAAAAGTGGAATAATTAAAAATACTTAATATATTCGGAGGAAAATCGAGTGGAATCAAGAATTCGCCTAAAATTACAGCAGCTCGTAAAAAATCATAATATAAGGATTTTATATGCATGTGAAGCTGGTAGTAGAGCATGGGGGATTTCATCTCCTAATAGTGATTATGATGTAAGGTTTGTTTATATGCATCAAGAAAATTGGTATCTACAACTTTATGAAGGAAAAGATGTGATTGAATACATCTGTGAAGAAAATAAAATTGAATTAAATGGGTGGGACTTAAAAAAGGCGCTAAAATTGCTAAATAAATCAAATCCCTCTCTTTTTGAATGGCTTCAATCACCCATTACATACTGTATAGATGGAGTTTTTTTAAATCAACTAATTGATCTTTCATCTAAAGCATTTTCACCTGACACGGCTTTATATCATTATCTTAATATCGCAAAGCAAAATAACAAGCTCCTAAAGAAGAATCCAACAACAAAAGGATATTTAGCAACCTTAAAACCAATTATTTGTTGCCAATGGATACTTCAACATAGAAACATCCCGCCTTTTGGAGACAGGATGCTTTTTTTTCATTATATTGAGGATAATCTTATAGAGGAACAAATAGAGTTATTATTAAAACAGAAGCAAGCTGGAGTAAAACAATTTTCTTCTTACCTATTAGATACCTACATAAGCATTACTTTAGAAAGGATTGAGAATTGTTTAACAAAACCAATTAAAAATAATTCACCTCATTTAACGGAACAGCTCACTAAGCTTTTCATAAGTACAGTCAAAAGCTTTTAAAAAACGTTTCTCTCCACTTTCTAATTAGCTGAACTTTTACGTTCGAGCTTTGGTACATTGTGATAAAAATAATTGTATTCATTCTTTAATTCTGTGAGTGTCATTTTAGTCATCACTTGCTTATTATAAACTCCTATAGCCAATAACTTCTGAGAATAATATTTTCTTTGTTCTTCAAGTGCATTTTGCAACATTTTACTCATGGCGTTCAACTCCAATTATTTTTTTTGTTATCTACAATTTACTTCATAATTGTTATAGAACGATTAACAGAATGTTAAGATTCTCTTTCATGTTATTAAATTTATTTAAATTTGATTAAGCTATTGTAATATTGTCAAAACTAATTTCAACTTTAATAGGAGTTGAAAAGAAATTGATAAAAGTAATAGCTATGAAAGAGACAACATCAAATATGACTGTTTATTTCCTTAATTTGACTGAACCAAAGGCATTTCAGTTAAATATGGTTAAGCTCACTCAACAAAAAATAGAAATTCTCGCAATCTATAATACGGAGGAAGACCGTTTTGAAGAAGTGACTTTATTATTTTCTAAAAGGTATTTAGATCATCTTATGAAACAATTAACCGCACAAATTCATCCATATCAGTCAAATGCACAAGCTCTATAAATCCCTTTTCATCCCCCCATATATGCCTTTATTCTACTTTGACTTAAATCAGTTTATGAAGATCCTTCCTGAATATTTACAACTTCATTTTATAACACCTAGTTATAAAACACCTTTCTTTTGTTACAAATACTAACACTGTATATTTAATTTAAACTTTATACGTGAGATTTTCTGACAATAAATATGTCATTTTTAAAAATACAAGATATACTTGTATAAAGAGTTCACGTAAAAGGGGTGGAATTAAATGAATCATCAAGACCGCTCTTACAAGGATAAGAAGGTCATCTCAATTGGAACAGTTAGTGAATTAACAGGATTGACTTTAAGACAAATTCGATATTATGAAGAAAGAAAATTGATTGCTCCATACCGAAATGAACGAGGAACTCGAAAATATTCTTTTATTGATATTGAAACGCTAATGGATATTGCAGATAAACGAGAGGACGGTGTGCAAACAACTGAAATTCTTAAAGAAATGAAGTTGAAGGAGAAACAAAGAGAAAGTGATGCAGATGTTCGAAAAAAAATGTTAAGAGGTCAGCTTAATGCGCAGTTCAATATAGGACGTGGAAGAAATTAATCACTCTAACCGCTACAGATAGCCAAAACGGTTCTGTAGCGGTTACTAATTTTGCTTTATTAAAGTTTTATTTGCTAAAAATTAAATTTATCAATAACATTAACCACCAACTTCTATGAACTTTTCTCCTTTAATAAATATACATATTCTCCAAAAAAATATAAACCCATTATTAATTTACATTTTTTTCATAAAAATATAATAAAAAACCTCTTAAACCCTTTACAATAGGGAAAAATATACGATAATAGAGTTACTAGGGTTATTTTACTAGTAATGCTTACATGCGAGGTGTTCAATATATATGAAATCAATAGATACAGTTATCGAAGAATACCGCAACAGATTATTTATAATAGCAAAAGAAGACGGCATCGACTCGCATCGAACATTGATTGCCAGCCAACATTTAGATGAATTATTAAACATGAAAATGTTTGAAAATCAACATTCATTACCTGAAGAAAAATAAAATAAACTAATTGAAAAATAAAAATATGAACAAACTTAAGAGACCAACTCAATAAAATACGAAATCCTGTTTATAATAATAGAGATTCGTAAATTTTTGAGGATGTCTCTCTTTTAGTTTTTTAAGAAAAAAAGGAAGTGATTATATGGCCTTTCAATTGGTATGGCTTAGTAAAGGTAAACCTACAACTCTTACTTTTAAAGGAAAGGAATTTCGATCTGGAATAAGTAAAAATCAAGTGGATTATCTCGAGGTAACAAATAATGGGATTATTGGTGATGACGTACAAAATCATGAATTCCATGGTGGATCTGAACGTGTTATTTGTGTTTATCCATATGAGCATTATGCATTTTGGAAAAACATGTACCAAACCCCACTTACTCAGGCTGCATTTGGTGAAAATCTAACATTAACTGGTATGAAAGAAACTGACATACATATTGGAGATATTATAGAAATCGGAGATACAATTTTACAGGTATCACAGGGGCGTTTTCCTTGCTCAACTATCAATAAATATACAAATATCAATACGCTTCTTAATAAAATTGTCGAACACGGATACACTGGTTATTTTTTCAGAGTTCTTCAAGAAGGTAAAATAGAAAGTAACTCAAAAATCAATATCATTGAAAAGCACCACAAAAAAATATCTGTTGCAAGTATCCATCATACCTATTTCCATAATAAAAAGGATATGAAACAAATTGAAAAAATACTTTCACTTGAGGAATTATCACTTGAATGGAAAGAAAGATTCGAAAAATTGCATCTTCAACAAACAAAAAAATAACATGTTTTACTTTCGTTCATATTTAAGTAATTAATTATCGAACGGAAGTAAAAACATAAAATAGATAAGATAATGCTATTCTTTCGAAAAATCTACCTACCGTCCTCTTTTAAATAATATCTTCTCAAATAACACTCGATCCTTTCCTTCACCCTCATAATTGGAGTGAAATGATACTCCATCTTTATCATTTTAATCTCCTTCTATAATCATAAACCCTATTTTTTTATGAAATGAGATTGAAGCTTATTTATAGGTGATGCTATACACGTGACCTTTTGTATTTTTCTATTTTTAACTGAATTGAGAAAAACTTCATATAGCTTTTCCCCTACATTTCTGTTCCTACAATTAGGGTGAACTCCTACAACATGAATATAGGCTTCACCAGGCTTTGATTGCGAATAAAACCCAATTATAAAACCTACTAGATCCCCATCTTTTAACTCCTAACCTCTTTATAAGATCTTTTATTAAACTAAATAGATTAAGTTTGAATCATTAAAATATTCCGTTGACTTGTAAATGATATGTGTTATGATAAAACTGAATTAAATAGAAATTACCAATTTCTACTAGGGGAGTCCATTAGCCTGGACTGAGAGAAGAACGCGTTAGAAGTTCTTTGACCCTTTGAACCTGATCTGGATGATACCAGCGTAGGGAAGTAGTAACAGTTGTAGTAAGGACGTCCTCTACTGTTCCTTATTTACAATTTTTACCTACATCCTTTAAACGGGTTCTGAAAATCAGAACCCGTTTTTATTTTGCCTTCCCCTGATATTTCGCTGAATCAAAAAGATTTTTAGTACTTATTAATAAGGAGGAGTAAGGATGAACATTAAAATTAAACAACCATTTCCAGGAAGTAAAAAAGTTTATCTTCAAGGTAGCAACCCTGACATTCAAGTGCCTGTAAGAGAAATCTCACAAGAAGTTACAAAAAATACATATAGTGAGGAAGTAAACCCTAATGTACGCGTTTATGACACAAGCGGTCCTTATACAGATGTTACAGCAGAGATTGATATAAGGAAGGGTTTACCTAGAGTCAGAGAAAAATGGATAGTAAGTCGTAATGATGTTGAACAATATGAAGGTCGATCCATTAAACCTGAAGATAATGGGTACAAAACAGAAAGAAATCAATCTAACTTAGAAGTTTTTCCCTCACATCATATAAAGCCTTTAATTGCAAAAGAAGGAAACAGAGTAACACAGCTTCACTATGCACGAAAAGGAGTTATTACTCCTGAGATGGAATTTATCGCTATTAGGGAACAAATGGATCCAGAATTTGTTCGTAAAGAAGTAGCTGCTGGTCGTGCAATAATACCTGCAAATATTAATCATCCAGAAAGTGAACCTATGATAATCGGAAAAAACTTTCATGTGAAAATAAACGCCAATATTGGAAATTCTGCTGTTTCATCTTCCATTGAAGAAGAAGTAGAGAAAATGACTTGGGCAACTAGATGGGGCGCTGACAATATAATGGATTTATCAACAGGAAAAGATATTCATACAACAAGAGAATGGATTATTCGTAATTCCCCTGTACCTGTTGGAACTGTACCCATTTATCAAGCATTAGAAAAAGTTAATGGAATAGCCGAAAATTTAACTTGGGAAATATACCGAGATACATTAATAGAACAAGCTGAGCAAGGTGTCGATTATTTCACCATTCATGCTGGTGTTCTTCTAAGATACATTCCACTAACAGTTAATCGGATGACAGGGATTGTATCTCGGGGTGGATCTATTATGGCTCAATGGTGCTTAGCACATCATCAAGAAAGCTTTCTATACACTCACTTTCATGAAATTTGTGAAATCCTAGCAAAATATGATATTACAATCTCTCTTGGTGACGGGTTACGTCCCGGATCTATTGCAGACGCCAATGATGAAGCACAGTTTGCAGAATTAGAAACATTAGGAGAATTAACTGAGATTGCATGGAAATATGATGTTCAAGTAATGATTGAAGGTCCTGGACATGTACCAATGCATTTAATAAAAGAAAATGTTGATAAACAGCAAGAAATTTGTAAGGAAGCACCATTTTACACATTAGGACCGTTAACAACAGATATTGCTCCAGGATATGATCACATCACCTCTGCTATTGGAGCTGCAATGATTGGTTGGTTCGGAACAGCTATGCTTTGCTATGTTACACCTAAAGAGCATCTTGGATTACCTAATAAAGAGGATGTGCGTGAAGGAGTTATCGCTTATAAAATTGCGGCACATGCTGCAGATCTTGCAAAAGGTCATCCAGGTGCGCAAAATCGTGATGATGCTCTATCAAAGGCTCGCTTTGAATTCAGATGGCACGATCAATTTAACTTGTCACTCGATCCTGAAAGAGCAAGAGAATACCATGATGAAACATTACCTGCAGAAGGAGCAAAAACCGCACATTTTTGTTCAATGTGTGGCCCTAAATTTTGTTCTATGAGAATATCACATGATATCAGAAAAACAGCAAAAGAAGATGGTGTTACAGAGGAAGATTTAATTGAAAAGGGAATGCAGGAAAAAGCCTTAGAATTTGTTGAGGCTGGATCAAAAATCTACAAATAAAAGTACTTTGAGGGATGGAATTCACTTCCTCCCTCTACTTCTAATTTTGAAATAGAAATGGGTCATACCCAACTGTTTCAAATGTATTACCTTTAAAATTATGATCATGTTTAGGTCGTTCTTCCTCAGAATATAGAACCCCACCAAACTCCACATCTAATGGTTGATCATAATTATAATAAGTTCGATCTTCAATAATGTGGTAATGATCACCATTTTCCATAGGAATAGCAGGACCTGTTTTACCATAATATCGATGATAATGGTTATTTTCATAAGAGGTAATACCTCTAAACAAATGAAAATGTTGATCAAGCGCATTCCCATTTACTGTTCTAGTAAAACCTTCAACAAAATGATAATGCCCATTGTCTATTGTTGTTCTTGTAAAATAACGATGTGCATGATGTGGTTTTATCTGTCCTATTCTCATATTCATTATTTTCCTCCAACTACATTCTACTTTCTTTTTATGATAGCAGTTGGAAATTTGTTAGTTGTACAAAAAGATTATTCTGGTAGTTCTTCTTGATCATGTATCACTCCAACATGATCCATTTCAGCGGTTACATTAATTTCAAATTCTAAATTTGAATAAATGCTATTCCATGCTTCTATCTTTTCTGACTCTTTACCTTTATTCAGAGCACGATATTTTAACCCAAATCCAATTGGATCAACTTTTTCCTTTTGTAGTAACTTAAATAAACTATGAATTTTACTTTCTAATTGTTTTTCTAGTAGGTTTTCATATTCTGTTATTTTTGTCTCCTCTAAATTATCAAATGCTTCCTCAACAACTCCAGTAACTTTTATTCTATAGGAAATTTTACTTGGAGATTTTTCATTCACAATTAGATCGTAGTTTGCTTTCACATTATCTGTTGAGAAAATAAAATATGGTCTTTTATCTTCATTATCTACTCTAATATCAAATTTCGATGCATGCACCAATAACATATTAAGAAATTTCGTCTGTTCCTTTTCTAACACCAAAGCTTCCTTCATATTTGAAAATATACTGATTGTATTAATAGCTAGTTCATTTTCTTCTGTTTTTATTATTGGTAAAATAGGACTAACACCACGTTCTACCTGTTTTCTTGTAAAATCAAATAAATAAACAGTATGTAAATAAGGCGTTTCCGTTCCGGCACGACTAAAAGTTAGAAAAAGTGAATTTGATGGAATTCGTTCCCCCACTGGTTTCGCTTCTAAAATCGCTAAAGCTGTTGGACTTCCAATTGCGGCCCATGCTATATCCTTTATATCACGACGTCTTTCGAACCAATCAAATATATGCTCAAGGTCTTCTCCCTTTGCAAGCTCTTCACCAAAAATAATTACTTTTGCATGACTAAAATCAAACTCTTTATCAACCTTTGACTTCATTAATCGTACTGCTTCTGAAATTGATTGGGCCGATTCTGTAATAATTTTTGCTTCATCACTTCCTGATTTCGATTCATTAGAAGGAACTGCAAGCTTTAATGTAACATCATACTTATTTTCCTCTTTAGATTTATCCACACCAATTGATACGACAAAAAAACGTTTATCAATATCTTTATAACCACAGCCAGCAGTGAGAAACAAAAACAGGATAATGGTCATTAAAAGCAATCTTTTTATCATTTTAGCTTTGACTCTCCTTTCTTTTTAAAATCCACTTTAACAAAAGTAAGCCTATTATTTGTGCGGGTAAAAGAAGAAGGAGCCATAGTTTCGCAAGGTTACTAACAAATATCTCTTCTACAAATAGCTGAAAAAAGATAGCAATAATTGAAAATATACTCGCAATAAGCAAAGGCATTATATTTTTTTTCTTTATTTCAAACTTCGGAACAACTGATTTGATTTGTTCAAGAGCAACATGCCAGTGTAGAATAACACTTGCAATAGATACATTTATATATAATCCTAAAAATAAAATACTTACCCGTTCAATTATCCACAATTCTATTCTTATTGCATCTGTCGTTGCGATCCATGGATAGGTAAAGGATGCTACTCCATCGAAGCCATGCAAGCCGATTGGAATGAAATAAGTTGTAGCTAATGTTATAAGTCCAAGAAGTCCTACTAACCATAAGTATTTTAATTTAACATCTTTAAAATACCGATTAAAAATCACTAAATTTGCATAACCACTGTACACAAATAATGCAGTAGATAATGTTTGTATATTTGGTATCTCTGAGAAATAGGATACTGCTATTTGGATTGATTCCCACATCATATATTCATTTGTATAAGACTTATAAATCACAAAAGCTATTAATGGTAAATTTACTAATAAGATAATTTCTGTTGCAAAGAGGACTTTTTTCGAATCCATCACAGCACCAAATATAATAAGAGCTAAAAAAGACGATATAATTAATAGCTCATTCATATCAGGGTTAATAAATTGTTTTGAAATACTAGTAAACGCTAGCAAAGTAATTAGTCCAGCTATAAACCATAAAATTCCTTGTGCAGCTAAGTAAGTAATTCGAAACCATTTTGATGTGTATTTTTCTAATATTTCGGGTAAACCCATATACGGAAATTCACTTAAGTATTTTGTATAAAGGTAGATAATTATCATTCCAACTGGTACCGCTAAAAGAATTGCTAAAATTGATCCACTTGTTCTCTGTTCAAGCAACATTTTAGGAACATACGCTACGATATTTGTTAGCATATTTAAGATAAGCATCATATATATATATCTTTTTGACATAATCAACTTCCTATTTTTGATTCTTTCATTTCTTCGCGAAGAAATATTTGTAAATACGGTTTTCCAAAGCTATTCAAGTTAACTAGGTAATAAATAATTGCTAGTAACCCAATAAGTACACCTACTAATCCAAGAATAGTAGCTAAAAATAATAACAAATATTTAATAACACGCATCGCAAAGCTCATTTCATTAATTGGTATAACAAAATTCGAAATGGCTACCGCCGATACAATGATAATCATAATATTACTAACAAGTCCTGCTTCAGTAGCAGCTTGTCCTAAAATAAGTCCACCTACTGTAGTAGCAGTTGGTCCAATCGCTTTTGGTAATCGTAAACTCGCTTCTGTTAATAATTCCATCATAATTAGCATAAATAACACTTCAATATAAGCTGGAAAGGGAACACCGGCTCTGCTACCAGCAATTGATAATGCAAGTTGTACCCGAAACAGCTCAGGATTATAAGCAGTCATTCCTACATAAATTGCAGGTAATAATATGGCAACACCTAAACCGAAATAACGTAAAACAAGCAGAAATTTCGTAATCCAATAAGGCTGGTAAATATCATCCATCGAGCTCATAAAGTCAAAAAATACGGAGGGAATAACAAGCGCAAACCTCGTTCCTTCAAGCATGATAATGATTTTCCCTTTAGATAAATTATAAGCAATTCGATCAGGGCGTTCGGTAATCACGATTGTTGGAAATAATGTGGTTTTTCTAGCACTCATTAATCTGGATAATTGACCAGCAGACTGAATGACATCAACCTTTGAAGAGTCTAGCTTTTTTTTGACTTCTTTTAATACGCTTTGATCAACCTCATTAGAATCATAAATGATTTTTATCCCTGTTTGCGATTTCTCTCCAATGATCGCATCCTCAAAAGCTAATGTTACTTGGTGATAACGATTTCTCAAGATATTTATATTTGTTTCTAAATCCTCGCTTAAACCTGTTTGCGGTCCCTGAATTGTTGTTTCAATTGTAGTATCTGGTATTGTTTTATTTACAAATTGCTTTACTTCTAGAGTTAAGATTTCAGATTGGAAAAATAGTAGCATTGAACCTCTTATTAATAACTCCGTTGGATCGTCCTTTTCCTTTAAAACCTTTATCCCTGCTAATGATTTGATATAGCTTCTATACTCTTTTATATCTTCTTCTTCAAAAAAAGGTGTAAATATATCTTGATGAATTTTTTGTTTATCGCAAATGCTGCTTAAATAACAAAATTCACAGAATGAAGTGTTAGATTCAAGTTTTTGAAACACTAAATCTGCTGAATTCATAAACTTTCTTTGAATAGATTCCTTTATATCCACGCTATAATCACTCATAAAAAAACCTCTCCACCCTATACGTCTTTTACCTATATTTAACTGCTACATAAATATTCATACCTCAATATCAAGAATAATTTACTTATCCCTATCAAATAATACCAAGAGTACATAATTTAAATCGGAGGTTCTTACCATGAAGAAATTATTACTTGTAACAGGTTTATTATTACTATTTGGCTTCCAAACAGTACATGCAGCTCCGCCAGAATCAGAAGTTATTACACTCTTAGAAGATCTAGGATGGACAAAGGAAGAATTAACTACTTACTTAAAAGAAACATACGATTTGACATTAGAAGAAATTGAAACAACAGAAGATTTAAAATTACTGTTAGGAACACCAATTACGCCTGAGAATTTAGAACAACTTTTAACTGACTATGAAATAACCCGACCCGAGCTAGATGTTTTATTATCTGAATTTGGTGAAACTGTCGAAGATTACGTATTTATTGAAGACCTTGATCTTGCAATTAGTTTTTACAGTGATCATGATAGTGAAATATCAGAAATTGAAGATTTTCTAGCACTCATAGGGTTAACAGATGCAGAAGTTGAAACATTATTTACACATTTTATGGAGCTTAATCAAGAAACACTAGAGCAACAAATGGAGGAAATTGTAGCTAGACTTGATCCATATTTAACAATGGATGCACAGGAAGAATTAACACAAGCACAAGAAGATGAGTTAGTTACAATACTTCAAGATATGATGAGCACTTTACAGCTTAAACCACAATTTTATTTAAAAGATAATAACGGTGTAGAAACAGCTGTTACTTTTAAAGAATTAATTAATATGGATGAATTGTATGGAAATCAGCTTGTTATCAATTTCTACGACACAAGTGGTGAGTTATTATTAGACATGCAATTTTCTGAAGAAATGTTAAGCTCTGAGTTCCTTATTGAATCTGGTATTGAATTTGCTGAACTTGGGGATATAGCTGGAGAATTAATTGCATTACACCATAACCGTTTACCAGACACTGCATCCTCTTTATGGTTAAATATGTTGTTCGGACTTTTAATTATAGCTGTTGGATTAATTGGATTCTTCTATCCTAAACGATCAATAAAGGAACAGTAAATGAGTAAACGTCTGTCTATTCTTCTAATTGTTATCGGAATTGCCTTTTTCTCTTATCAGCTTTATTGGATTTTATATGGTTTAAAATCTGAAGAAAATAACAATATAAAAATCGTTAACAATAAGATAGAAAATACAAAACAAGCTCCATCAGTTGCTGTAACTGCTCAAGTTTTTCAAGAAGGAGAAAAACTTGGTTCATTAACAATTCCTAAACTTGACCAAACAATCGCTATATTTGAGGGAGATAGTAAAGAGGTATTAAAAAAGGGAATTGGTCATGTTATATCAACTCCTTTACCAGGGGAGGAAAATAATTCTGTTTTAGCAGGTCATCGTGATACTTTTTTTCGTAATCTTGAAAAGTTAGAAATTGGCGACAAACTTCTTATTGAACGAAGTGATATTTATTTCATTTATAAGATCAAGAAGATTCGAATTGTTGATAAAGATGACAATACAGTCATTGTTCCGCGTCCTAGAAGCACCTTAACTCTTATAACTTGTTATCCTTTTACTTATATCGGACCGGCGCCACAAAGATATATTATTGAAGCTGAATTAATAAAGAAGCCAAAAATAGAGCAGTAGTGATTTATTAAGACATGAATATATAATGTAGCTGAGTAATTTAGAATTGAGGCTGTGGCATAATTATTTAAGCTTACTGATATACCCGAATTATTAGGTGATCCTTCAATTATTCTTTCTCCTAATAGTTCGGGTCTTAATTTTGCTGTTTTCAATAGATTTTTTGATATTGCATACTATTTTTTAAGAACTAGTGGAATGACGAAAAAGGCACTCGACTTCTACGGTAATAAAGGAAAGCTGAGACTTAAGCAGGCGAAGCTATCTCCCCCGCGAAATGTGTGTATGCAGCACAATGGATCGAACTTGTTTTTCCAGCTTAATTGATTAATAGAAACAGTAGTATTATATTGAATATTTTAGAATGATTTAGATTCATTCGTCTTTATTGATAATTTCTTGAATTATATCTCAGCCTCACCTTAGTTAATATGTTGTGAAAGCAAATAGTTTCTGAGTTAGGTATAACACATATTTAAATAGTGGTAGCTTTTCTTGATATTCTTCATAATCTAATGTATATGTTCCGTTAGAGTTATGCCATAGTTTATTAAAATATCTTTTTACTTCTTCTATTACTTCTTCATTATTAGTTGTTGATGTAATTTTCAAACTAGTTTCTAAGTTGTAATTATCTAAATTTCGTTCAGTGAAATTTGCAGAGCCACCGATTATAATGTTTTCGTTACCTTTTTCCATAAAAATAAATTTAGAGTGAAATTGTTCTTTACCTGTATTATACCAACGAATATTTATTTTCCCATTTGATAATTCAGTTAGCTCTGCTGCCACAGGCAAATTAGGTAGTCCCATCTTTTCTGAACCAAATGCATTTTGATTCGGGTCGAGAATAAGATTAATATTCACTCCACGTGAAGCTGCAGATTTTAATGCCTCTAGCACTTCTGTGTCTGCCAAATAAAACATCGCCATCCAAATGGTATCTTTTTCTTTTGTACCATTAATTTCTTTAATAAGGTGTTTTTGAATTTTCCCTTCAGTTAACAGTTGTACAGATAAACGTCCTTCCTCCTTATCTTCATATGCCTGTTGTGGAAATTTTTTATCATTACCTGAAAAATTAGCAATTGCCTGTTCCGATTGAATAATCTCATTAACTATTGGTCCCTTAACCTTAAAAGCTATGTTAGAATGAAAGCCGCTTGCATTATGTGCATTCGCTGAAGTAATAATAGCTGAATCTTCTGTAGCAATTACTTTTCTATGATTTGCTTTTATATTCAATAATTTCAAATAAGATCTTAAAGTAACATTAGGAGCTTCCTCTGCTAATGGATTAGAAAGCCATCCTTCTCCTTCTTGTCCAAACCACTGAAAAAAACTTCTCCATATTCCTGAATAAATCGGATTGGGATCTCTTAGTTTATTTAAATCTGTATAGATAACACTAATATTATTTTCTTCAAGCCATTCATGTTGCTCTACAGTATGTGAGCTATAACTTGTATTAATTTTATCTGTTATAATCACAATCTCTATATCTGGATTTTTTCTCTTATGGTTAACAAGCTCCTCTATAAGATTTTCACTTAGATTTGGAAAATCCTGACCTCCATCAACATAGTTATTTAATAGAAACATGTCAATCACGATAAAATCATTTGCTCCTCTTATCGTTTCATTAATTTTACTAAAAATTGAATGTTCGATCACTTGGTCATTATTTTTATCTTTATACGTAAGGTCATATATAAATTCAACATCATCAACTTTATATGTTGGACTTTCATATGAGATACCTCTTGGTAAAGTTTTATATGTATGGTATATACTCACAGTCGTGACTATAATAACAAAAATGATACAACCATATCCATTTTCGATTTAATAAAGCTCTAATTTTCTTCATTTCCCGCCACTACCTCCACTATAAGTAAAGAAAATTAACATCTTTGCTAAAATGTTTAATAAATCCATAGCATAAAGCTTCAATCGTAATACATCTAAATGAATGCTTTGAAACAAAAAAGTAGGGAACTCACCATTAACCATGAGATCCCCAACTCTTTGATCTTAATTATTTTTAATCCCTCACTAATTTTACTAACATATGTGATAACATATGTTGTTCTTCTTCAGAACCCACTAACCACAATTCTTGTAATAATTTTTCTTCTCTATTCCTTGCTTGTTCATGCTTTGATAAGAAATTCCCTACTTTTTGTGCAGCGATTGCTAGTTGTTCTTCTGTTAATCCCATTTTCTTTCCCATAACGACTTTATCACCTAAAAAGTCTTTAAATGAGTCAAAATTTGTTAAAATTTCATCTAACTTATCTTCTCCAAGATTATCTACCGCTTGCTCTACTTGACTTATTTTTGATGATTTTTCTTCAGTGCTTTTATGTTCCATTATTACCTCTCCTTTTACATTTAGGCTCTTTATTGAATGATTGTTGCTAATTACCTTAATTTCCTGTTAGTAACAATGTTTCTTATCTTAGAAAAGTACTATTCTAAGAAGAATAGATGCGATGCCACTAGACTTTATAAAGTGATGTTTTCTTCATATGACTAAAAGCAAACAAAGTAAACGAAACAACCTAAATTTATTAATAGTGATTTAGATTAGCATTTAACTCAGCTTGAGTTTTTGGCTTAAGATCATTCGATTCAGTTAAATGAGTTCCTGTCGTTTTTAAATCAGATTTAATCCCCTGAAGATCTTCTTTCGCTTCCTCAGCAAATGAAGTAGCTTCATCTGTCAATTCTTTTGCGTCCTCAACAACCTCAGAATTTATCTTGTTCACTAATTCCTTTGCTTCCTGAATTGTGTTCTTTAACGTGTCTGTTACCTGTTTTGTCTGATCAAGAAGCTGGTCCTTCACCTCACCAGGATTTTCTTTAACATGTGTGATCACATTTTTAGAAGTGTCTTTCAAGTTCGTTGCGTTCTCTGATACATTTTTTCTAGTATTTTTATCAAGTAAAGAAATACAACCACCAATAGCACCTCCAACGATCATACCTTTTAATAGTTTGCTATTGTTTTTCTTATTCTTGTCTAATGTAGCTTGTCTCATATATAATCTTCCTCCTACCTCTTAGTTAGTAGTCTAATTCCCATTATTAATAATAGATAAACTTGTTATTTGTGTACCAATCATTATTACTAATTATATTTAATCCACATTTCGTGAATTATAATATTGATTTTCTTAGTAAAATTCTTTATAATTCTATACTGTTTGTGACAATCTTTTTTATCAAAAATTTATCATGCTTTAACAAACATAAAAGAAATTGAATAAAATAATTTAAACTAACTTTATATGTAATAATTAGGGAAGGAGAAGGAATACATGATTAGTAAATTACTTGAAGATGATAAACGCACAAACGACCCTGAAGAACTAAAGGAAGAATTAGAGGATTTAGAATTTCAGGTATTTCGATTGCAAGATAACTTAAAAGAAATCGCTAAGAAAAGCAAGGTTCTAGGCGTTGACCAAACAAAAGATGATAAATTAGTCATTGTCTATACACCTGAAGACAACCAATCCTGTAAAATCATGTTATGTGATTGTGAAAGTCCATATAGAGGAAATTGGGACTTTTCCATTCACGCTACTTTTACTGATAAAAAAACCATTCATATTGGGGATATAAAAGGTCCTGCTAACAAGGGCTATGGATCAATTTGTATGGATTATTTAAAGGAATTAGCTACTCAGCAAAACATACCAAAAATTACAGGAGATATAGCTAAAAGAGATTGGGACCATGTAGAAAGACTTGTCCATTTTTATGAAAAACACAATTTCAATGTTGATGTAGATTATGAAGATCAATCAGGTGAAATCAAATGGGTTAGTAACGGGTAAAAATAGATAATGGATCATTTTGAATCAGTTACCGTCTTCAACTGAATCAAAATGATCTATTTTTATGGCTTATTCCTGATTGTTTGTTCACATCATCGGATCTCATTCTTGTTAGTAAACAAATCGTAAATGAAATATTAAATAATGTTCTTGTCTAAATAAAATAAATAACTTACTATTAAGCAAGATAAATGAAACTTTTTCATAGTATTTTCGTATTACTATTGTTCAGTAAACATTATCGCATTTATTTAGGAGGAACTCACATCATGTTAAAGAAATTATTTTCAGCAATGCTCGTAACAACATTACTATTCACACCAGTTGGAGGATTTCTACTTGGAGATCAAATAACTACTGTTAGTGCGAAAGGCTATAAATCTGGTAAAAAATCATTTAACTCTAATACAAATAATAATACAAACAGTCCGTCATTATTTAAAAAACAAGATTCATCTAAAACTAATCAAAACAGTGCAACAACAAAGCCAAAAACAGGTAGTCTTATGAAGGGTTTATTTTTAGGAGGACTAGCTGGTCTATTACTTGGTGGACTTCTTAGTAACTTAGGAATTCTAGGTTCTATTATCGGTCTTTTTGTTAATGTTTTAGCTATTTTTGCTGTTATTTTTATTATTCGTAAAATCTTTACTTATTATAAAAACAAGCGTAAATCTGAGGAAGATACAGCATGGGGAAAATAAAAATAACTGAGCAGGAAATTATAAATGCTTTATGCTTACACATCGCACACAAACGAGAGATTAAACCTCAAGAAGTGGAAGTTGAGCTTATGTATGACGATGATTATGGCTTTTCTGCTGAAGCATATGTGAATGATCGTAAGCAAGTATTAATAACAGCTAATATGATCGAAGCACTTCGCTTCTATCTTGAAACACAATTAAATATTGATCCTTATTCAGCAGCTTTAGAGCTCGTTCTTGATGAAAATGAAGGAATTATCGCTTTTGCTGAATAATAACAATTACTAAAAGACCGAGTGGATATTAAAGTGTACCCTTTGTAAAGGACATTTTAAAAAAGACTAGGCTGCATTCAGAAGATGATCTCTGTATTGAACAGGGGTCATCTTTTTTAGATT
>NZ_JAFBDU010000011.1 GCF_016908395.1 Metabacillus crassostreae | reverse complement strand
GTTTTTCCCCAATCCCTATTTTTTCTCTTAATTATACAAAAAAGTACCCCATAGGTAGACTTTTTATAAGTGTCTACTCTATAGGGTACATTTTAGTTAAAGTTCCCTCAAGCTTTTTGTATGCTTTTTGTTCTGTAATTTATGTTGTTTATACTACGTAATCACATGTTATTTTGGTTATGATTTACACTACCTTATTGGGAACTAAGTATCCATAAGAGTTCTGCTTTTCCAGCTTAGTATGTAGTTAGCTCACCCAACTTATAAAATTGCCTCTCTCCCGATAGAAACATAAACAAGTCCATGATTTTTCATCTCATCAAGATCATAGCAATTCCTCCCATCAAATATCATAGGGGTTTTCATAAGCCTTTTATAGTTAATAACAGGATATTTTTTAATTTCAGACCATTCTGTACCTATAAACGTTAATTCTGCATCTCCAATTGCCTCATCTATCGTAGAACAATACTTGACACTTTCGCCAATTGTTTTTTTAACATTACTAATGGCTATTGGGTCATAAACATAAACAATTGCTCCATTTTCAATTAGTTGATTAACAATTACAACGGAAGCCGATTCTCTTATATCATCAGTATTCGGTTTAAAGGCCAATCCTAATACAGCAACCTTTTTCCCTTCTAATTGACCAACAATTTCTTTTGCTTTTTGAATTAACAATAAGGGTTGATGATTATTTACTTTTATAACAGACTCTAGTAACTCAAATTCATGCTCAACATTACCTGCGAGTTGTACTAACGCTTTTGTATCCTTAGGAAAACAAGAGCCTCCGTAACCTATTCCGGCTTGTAAAAATTGCTTTCCAATCCGTTTATCAAGTCCTATCCCTGTAGATACATCTTCTATATTTGCACCGAGTTTTTCACATATGTTTGCTATTTCATTTATAAAACTGATTTTTGTTGCTAAAAAGGCGTTAGAAGCATATTTAATCATCTCTGAACTTCTAATGTTTGTCCTTAAAATAGGTCTATTGAACGAAGTATACATTGCTTCAACAATATCACCTGAATATTTACTAGAAGAACCAATAACAATACGATCTCCATTAAAGGTGTCACTAATTGCTGAACCTTCTCTTAAAAATTCAGGATTTGAAACAACCTCAACAAAATGTCTATTTTGAAGATTTGTTTGAATAAGATTATTTATCCAATCATTTGTCCCAACTGGAACAGTACTCTTTATCACCACGATAGAATCTTGTTGAATATTTTCTGCTATTTTTCTAGAAACAGCTTCTATATATGTTAAATTAGCTGATCCATCAGGTTTTTCCGGTGTGCCAACAGCAATAATTATGATTTCACAATTACTATATGCGTACTCAGGGGATGTAGTAAAGAAAATATTTCCTTTTTTGATATTCTTACTTAACATCTCTTCTAATCCAGGTTCATAAATAGGAGACTTTGCTTCTTGTAGCATCTTTATTTTCGCTTCATCCACATCAATACAAATTACATGATGACCAATCTCTGCTAAACATACCCCTGTTACTAAACCCACATAACCTGTTCCAGCTACAGTTACTTTCACAGTGAAACCTCCTTATAATTACCAAACAATCTAACTATTATTTTTAGTTAGTTCATTTAAATAATTTAATAGATCATCTCTCAATTCAGTTCTGTCTAATGCAAAATCGAGTGTTGCTTTGATAAATCCAAATTTATCACCTACATCATACCTTTTCCCAGTAAAGTGATAAGCTAGAATACTTTGCATTGTTAGTAGTTTCTTAAGTGCATCAGTTAATTGTATCTCCCCACCTGCACCAGGTTCTTGATGTTCTAATATATCTAAAATTTCAGGTGTTAAAATATAGCGTCCCATAATAGCGCTATTTGAAGGTGCAAGATCGACACTCGGCTTCTCCACTAGATCTATTATATTAAAAATATCTGCTTGTAATGCCTGTTTTTCATAATCAATGATCCCATATTTCGAAACGTCTTTTTTTTCTACCTTACGTACACCTACAACTGCTTTTTCATACTTGTTATATACATCTATTAGCTGTTTCAGACATGGCTCAGAACCGTTTGATTGGACAATATCATCACCAAGCATAACAGCAAAAGGCTCATTACCAATAAAACGACGTGCACAGTATATTGCATGTCCTAATCCCTTTGGCTCTTTTTGACGAATATAGTGAATATTAGCAAGTTGAGAAATTTGTTGAACTTCTTCGAGAATATCCCATTTCCCTTTATTCGCTAAAGTTTCTTCCAACTCATATGATTTATCGAAGTGGTCCTCAATAGCACGTTTACCACGACCACTTACAATTAAAATATCCTCGATACCAGATGATACCGCTTCTTCAATAATATACTGTATAGTTGGTTTATCAACGATTGGCAGCATTTCTTTTGGTTGTGCCTTAGTAGCCGGTAGGAATCTTGTACCTAAACCAGCAGCAGGAATAACAGCTTTTCTAATCTTCATATTTCTCCCCCTTACCATATATCCATCTATTATATGGAGTGTAATTGTTAGTAACTTGCCAATGTAATGACTATAAAAAAAATCTTGGAAATAATACTTAAGGTAAAAAAATATATTACATAGACTTTCAAATAAAGAGTACTAAATACTGCCTAGCTTAATTGTATCCCAATTTTATCTTCTAAAGTAAAGCCTTAGTTAAAATTCCTTTAAGTTTAAATTAAGATTTTATTCAAAAGGAAAAGCATGTACCAACTAATAAGTACATGCTTTTCTATTAATTAATCAAGCTTTGAAAACTAGGAACAAGACTCTCATTTATTGCTCCATTTCCTCCTAATAAGTTGAAATGTTCCAGTTCTTTAACTTTTCCAGAAATAACCGAAGGTATTTTCTTATTTTCAACAAGTAATAGTGGTGCATTATACTTAGCTGCTAAAACTGATCCAGTTAAGGCATCTGCATAATTGTAACCATCAGTGAAGAAGATCTCCTCTTGTGAAAGAGAAAGACCATTAAGTATTTCAATTGCTGTAGAGAACCTTTCCTTTCCTGATAACCTAGTTGAATTCTTGAGATTTTTCTCTACATTAAATCCTATTACCCCTGTCCCTCCGACAATAATTGTTTCATTAATTCCTGTAAGTGATTGTTTTACACTAGTTGAAATTGTTTGACCGTCAGTTAATAAAATTGGATAACCATGACGTGCTGCGTAAGGTGCAATTGCCAATGCATCGGGGAAATTCTGACCATAAGCTATGATAGCCTTTTTAGGATTCCCTCCAAGTTTTTTAGCTATTGCTACAGATGTTTCATAACGATCTTTACCAGAAATTCTCTCAACTTGTAGATTTAAGTTGCGTAATTTGTTTGCTACTTTCTCGTTAATTGCACCACTTCCACCTAATACGATAACTTTCTTTGCACCAAGTCGAACAATTTCATTCATGGTTTTTTCGTTAAGTTCATTATTTTGTGTTAATAGAATTGGAGCATCTAACTTATATGCTAAAGGTCCTCCTGAAAGAGCATCTGGAAAGTTATAGGCAGTAGCAAGAAGAACCGTTTCCGTAGAATCCCATCCTTTTTTTGATATTTGTACAGCCGTTTCGAAACGATCTTTTCCAGCAATACGTGTTCCTATTCTATTAATATATTTAGATGCAATATACCCTTGTTGAGAACCAGCTTTTACCGGCACCCAATTAAAACGATTAGCAACACTGTTTATGTCGTATTCTAACAATCCTCTTACCGTAAGGACTGAATTCTCCTGAATATCCTTTACAACATTACCTGTACTCGGCAAATTTTGTAACCTTGTATTTACCGTGGCTTCAACATAATCATTTTCATTAGTATATAATTCTTTGGAATTTGTTAAAGAAACAAGTTCATATTGCAGGTTCTTAAAAGTGATATTTTCTGATGATGTACAAGAGTACTGAAATTCTTCAGGATCAAAAGATAACAAATCAATTTTTGTAGAAATTTCATATACACCTTCTAGTTTATTAAAAACCTCTTCCTGATATGCATTCTTATTTCTACTAATATCTGTTTTTGAACATTTTGTTAATGGACTATTTACTGGTTTTATACCATTATAAGCCATCACAGCAAAATACCAACTCTCTAATTTTTCCGGAGAATGATTATTTATTTTAGGAATATCAGTTCTTGAGTAAAAATTAGATGCAAGCCTTTTTACACCTTGTTCAATGTTAAAAATTGCATCATATTTTAAACGATCTTTTTGTTCTGGTGGATATGATGTAATTTGCATAATCCCGATCCCACCATCTTCAGAAATGATTGTCTCACCATTTTCATCAAACTGCTTCCAATTTCCCTTTTCTTGAGTGGCTACAGCTTTTACTATCTCTGGTGGAACTACATATTCTTTAGCTAGTGTAGTTAACATACAATTCACTTGCTGAAAAGTAGGGTTCTTTCCTTTTTCAACAGTATACCCACATATACTCTCTGTAGCCGATACTGTTATTCCTTTAATAGTTAATAGAGCAAAAATAGTTGCTAACATTATTAAAATCTTAACTTTCAACTTTGGCCCTCCTAGTTTAATATCACTAATACTACTATAGCAAAATCTTACATTTTTTAAAATTAGAATAATAGTATCATAGTAAAGGTTAGCCATCTTGTTAAGAAAGTAAAGTACTTTTAGTAGAACTATATGGATATTAAATAAGAAAGTGTTTTGGACCTTCAATTCCTATTTCATCCTTCCCAAATACTACTATCTTTTTAAGAATATCACTTATTAAAACAGTAAAAAAAGACGATGGCTTTTCCATCGTCTATTTTTGAATAAAATATTCAATTAAATAATTTGCCCAAAGATTATTTCCATCTTCATTCACATCATTTTTCTCTGTTAAATAAGATTTCATTTTAATATCTTCTAGATCAGGCCATGCTTCCCAATGATTCAAGTAGATTATATCATTTGCTTCTGCATAATCTTGTAATTGTATAACTTCTTTTGGATAGTAATCAGCTGAAAATAGAGGATTAGGAGGTTGCATCATAATTGTGACAGATTCATTTGTACTTTTCCATGATTCCATCATTGTTTCAATATTTGCTATTGTATTAGGAAACCCAATTAATCCACTATTATCTTTTAGCATAAAAGGTTCAAATAAGACTATATCCGGCTTGAGTTCAGTTACTTCTTCATAAGACCTTTCTTGTACAACATCTAGTGTGGTTTGATTCCCTTCAGAAATAATAGTAACTTTAAAAATCTCTGTACCATATGTACTCTCCAACTCTGCTTTTAATTGAGATGGCCAAGCACCTGCTTGATCAGATGTTGCGTCTGACCCGTAAATAACAAGATTCAAAGGCTTTCCTGTAGATTGTGCTGTTTTTATCTTGTTTTGAACACTCTCAGGTAATCTTGCAGCATATGAAGTAACATCTATTGTTATAATTTCTACCTTTTCTTCTTCTACTACTTGTGTCTCTGAATTAACCTTTTCTGTATTTGCCACAACCTTACTATGAGCAGTAATCTTGTTTTTCCAATGCAAATTACCAACGATAATAGCAGCTGCACAAATTATGATTGTCAAAATGACAAAAAACTTTTTCACAATAAATCCCCCAGTTTACGACAAGTTCTTACTAAAATTATACACAAAATTTCAATTCTCTCAAACTATTTCCTTAAATCCAAATTAATGGTAAGAAATTGTTTGTAAATACTTAATTAATTCTAATTCTTCCGTTTGCTTGTTACTCGTTGGTTTTTTTTCTATATATTTAATACAATCCTCTATTGAATGACATGTTCCATTAGATACAAGTTTTTTCATTTCCTTAACTATGGATGGTGCTATAAAATTAGAAGGAATTGGTGATCTAGCAAGATCTTGCAGAGATTGAAATCTTAATTGATCAAGCTCATAATTTGACAGTTTCACCCTAGGTACTTTACTATCATGTTCTTTATCAATGAAACCTTTTGCCATTTTATTTACTAGAATTATATAAAGTAAAATAGATAGTAACACTTGAATAGAAGCAATATAAAACAAGTATACTTTTTCATCAAGAAATAAAGACCCTAAAGCATATGTCAAACCTACTATAATAATGGTTAGAATAGTTACATATAACAAGTGCAGTATTAAGGAAGGATTACGCTGTGATTTCCTTATATTTTGCACTCGAAAGTCATTATAACTTTTATTTAATTCAGTTAACGTTACTTCCAAGGTTTCTAAATGATCTTCTAACTCTCTCCCAATCAATGACTTCACTTCCTATATATCTTTGGGATATTTAGTAACAGATTACATCCTTACTAATAATAGAGAAAAAGAAAGGTTAATTCAATCTAATCTCCATTATTCCTCAATTTTCCTATTGAAACCACAAAATAACTACTACAGCTATAGATCTATTACAGACTAAAAAGCCTGGATAAAAGATATTATCCAGGCTTTTAGATGAAAGATTATTTCTCTAAATCTAGAATAACTTGATCAGCAATTGCTCCTGTCCCACCAAGCACAATAAATTCAGAAAACCCATAACTTTGAACAGCTTTTGCTGTTTCAGTAGGTAGGTTATTTCAAAATTTCTACTATTGTAATCTGCCTGATTTTCTTTAGGCGCTAAAGTTAGATAATTTTCTTCCCACTCTTGCATTGTATTATAGCTTTGTATACTACGCTTTCTTTAATTTCACTTCCTCATTCTTTAAAAATTCCAATCTTCATTCAAGGTATTTTAGCAATATATGAAATTTATGTAAATAACTTAGGGAGATTTTCCTAGCTAAATGGAAACTATATTAAATTTATAAAATTTCTCACTATGAGTAACAAATCTTAGTAATTACTTCTTTATACAATAAAAGTTGATATAATAACTCTACAAAAGAAATTGAAAGAAGTGAAAAGAATGAGAGAAGGCATTACATTCATTGTAGAAATTATCAATAATCTTCATGATATATTAATTCTGTTAATTAACGATGTGTTTGGTCTCCAGATGACAGATAAAGATATGCACTTTTGGATATTAGGAATTATAGGGATCCTTACATATGCAGGTGTCTATCTCATATCTAGATGGCTATCTAAACTCCCATTTGGTATGCATTTAATCGCATTTTTATATACACTAACGTTCATGTTTGTTTTAGTTTTTGCAATAGAAATCCAACAAGCTATAACAAATAGGGGAAACATGGAGTTTATGGATGCCATTATTGGACTATGGGGTTTCATAGCGTTATTTTTGGGATACGTAGGAATTGCATTTGTAGTTATCTTAACGAAATTTGTTATAAGGAAAATAAGCAATAGAGATAATGATGTCGAAATGTAAAAGAAGTACCTATAGAGGTACTTCTTTTACATTTCATTATACTTAAATTATACTAAGCACTTACTATTAAAAGCTTTGAGTTTTCTAAAAATACAAAAGTTAATTACAGCATGGTGGAAGATCAAGAATGATACTTATAGAATTAAACATTTGTACTAGAATTAAATTCATCGTATCTTTTATCATAACGGCAAGGATTAGATTTAGCATTCATTATTATCCCCCAAAAAAGGATATGTAACTTGTGGATCAGATATTACAAAAATCCCCACTCCTAAAATAAGTAAACTAGAACAAACTTCCTAAACCTATGTAAATATTGTAGAAACATGTCATATTGTTTAACTAACCAACTTTGGATATTCATAGTATTATAAAAATAGAAGGTTATTAGAAACTTATGGAAATAAACTTTTCATATCCTAAACATCAAGGGTCCAACTAGAAGGGGTATCTATTGAATGATTAGGGAGATGGTAATGTTGAAGCTTAAGAGCATGATTTGCTTTCTTACAAAAAGACATAAGTTTAGTTATTATTCAGATCAGTGTGTACGATGTGGCAAGAAGAAAAAAAAAGTAGCATAAGCTAAAAGAGTAGATTTCCTACTCTTTTTTTCTTTAATCCGTAATTAAAACTACTGTACAAAACAGTTCATCTTAAATGATTCATCTTATTTTCTACTCTTTCTTTAACGAAATTCTCCTAAAAAATGAGTATCTCCAACATATATTACGACTCTATCATCTCTTATATATCTTATCTCGTAATATGTATTACTAAGTTTTTTTATTTATGGAATAACTTTTCGTATTGGAGATCAAATCGTAAAAACACACCATTCTCTTTACCTTCTCAAGGCACTTTCTTTATTCCCACCCCCTCACAACTAAAGCTTATTTATAATCCATACCTTTTATATACACTCCAAAAATCCACAAAAAATTCAGCCTAATTTTAGTAGGTAAATTGTCACTCAATCTATGGTATTCTAATTTTATATATTGAAAGGAGATTTTTCGACTGTGATCAAAGTTATTGGACTCATTTTACTTACATTACTTTTCAACCTTTCCTTTCAAGTGAATACTAGCATCGCCGCTACTACTGAAAGAATAAAAGGGACAGATCGTTACAAAACTGCTGTTGAAATCTCTAAGAAAGGTTGGAATACTGCTGAGACAGTAATTCTAGCAAAAGGAACTGATTTTCCTGATGCATTAGCAGGAGGACCCCTTGCCTATTCTAAAAATGCACCGATTTTACTTACAAACGATAAGGTATTAACAGATGTAACCAGGCAAGAAGTTCTAAGGCTAAAAGCATCTAAAGCTATATTACTAGGAAGTGAAGGAGCTATTTCAATAGATGTAGAGAATTCATTACGATCTTTAGGCTTGGAAATGGAAAGAATAGGTGGTCAACATCGTTTCGAAACTGCTGCTAATATAGCAAAAAAACTATCTTCAAACAAAGCATTTATAACAAATGGAAGGAACTTTCCTGATGCCTTAGCTATTGCACCTTATGCCGCAAGAAATGAAATTCCTATTTTATTAACTGAAAAGGAAACACTTCCAGAAGCTACCTATGAAATAGTTAAGACAAAAACTCAGACCTTTATTATTGGCAAAGAAGGAGTTATAGATAAGAATGTTGAACAGCATTTAGTTAATCCTACCCGTTATGGTGGTAAAGATCGTTATCATACGAACCAGATTATAAGCGGGAAATTCGCAATGGACTCAGGTAAAGCTTTTGTAGCTACTGGTGAAGATTTCGCTGATGCTTTATCAGGCTCAGTTTTAGCAGCTAAAAGCAATAGCACTATACTACTTGTACAAAAATCAAAGCTGCCAGCTACAATACAAACTATACAGAAGAATTACAAGCATTTTTCTATTTACGGGGGATTTGGTGCCGTTAGTAATGAAGTTCAAACAAGTTTAGCAGGAATTCAAACGATACAAACGCCTTTACCTTTAAAGAATTCAAAAGTAAGGGATAAGCCTATAACCCATATTGTGACACATTTTATGAGTAATGCAGCCAGCAAACCCGAAGATCCCTACAATATAAAAGATCTTCAGCAAATTTTTCTAGATTATAATGTATCTGCCCACTATTTAATTGGAAGAAACGGAGAAATGCATCAATTAGTACCTGAAAACAGAGCTGCCTTCCACGCTGGTAAAGGTACTTTAATTAATCTTCCCTATTATAAGGATCAATTAAACTCTTATTCTATTGGAATTGAAATGATGGCTATAGGAACAAAAGAGGAAATGAAATCCATGATGTCTTCCACACAGTATAATAAAATACATCGTTCTCATATTGGTTACACAGAAGCACAGTATAAATCGTTAAAACTACTAGTAGATGATATCGTAGCAAGAAACCCTTTTATTACGAGAGATCGAAAACATATCATAGGACATGATGAATACTCACCAGAACGAAAATCAGATCCAGGCTCTTTATTCAACTGGGCTAAAATAGGTTTATAAAATATATATTAGAAAGAGGAATAAGATTATGAAAAAAATATTGGTTCTTATTATTATCAGCTTCATTTTCAGTTTTACCTTTCTAGAAACAACTCTCGCTGCTTCTATAGAGCGTATAAAAGGTTCAGACAGATATCAAACAGCAGTTGAAATCTCTAAATCTGGTTGGCAATCTGCTGCAACTGTTGTTCTTGCAAAAGGATCAGATTTCCCTGATGCCCTAGCTGGTGGTCCACTCGCATATTCATTGGACGCACCAATTCTGCTGACAAACGAAATGACATTAACTGAATCAACAAAGCAAGAGATCTTAAGATTAAAAGCTTCTAATATAGTTATTTTAGGTAGTGAAGGAGCTATTTCAAAGCAAGTAGAAACTTCTTTACGTAATATGGGTTTAACAATTGATCGAATAGGTGGAAAACATCGATTTGAAACAGCTGCTAATATTGCTAAGCGCATTTCATCATCAAAGGCGATTATTGCAAATGGCAGAAATTTTCCTGATGCCTTAGCTGTCGCTCCATATGCAGCAAAAAACGGGATTCCTATTTTATTAACTGAAAAAGAAGTTCTTCCAGATGCAACACATCAAATTGCTAAATCAAAATCACAAACCATCATTGTTGGAAAAGAAGGTGTTGTAGCTAAAGGTGTTGAAGATCGCTTAACAAACACAGTACGTTATGGTGGAAACGACCGATATCACACAAATCAAATCATTAGTGAAAAATTAGTCATGAGTGCAAGTAAAGCATATGTTGCTACAGGTGAAAACTTTGCAGATGCTTTATCAGGTTCTGTGTTAGCAGCGAAAAATGACGCAACAATCTTACTTGTGCAAAAATCAAATGTCCCGACGCCAATCAAGACAATAAGTTCAAAATATGATCAATTCATTATTTATGGTGGAATTGGGGCAATAAGTGACCAGGTTCAACGAACTTTAGCTGGATATCAAACAGAATTCGTTCTCCAAAATATCGCAATTGGCGATACAGAGCAGCACGTCCTTTCAACACTTGGTCAACCTGCTAGAAAAGATCTAAGTAGACATGGCTTTAACTGGTATATCTACAATAAAGATTATAAAAAATACATTCAAGTAGGAATTAAAAATAGTAAGGTAGTAGCTTTATATAGTAATTCTGATAGTTGGGAATCAAATTCTGGAATTAAACTTGGATTAAAGCGTAGCTTAGCGATTGCAAAATTAGATGCTATCGGGGAAAAACCAAGTTATTTTAGCCTAGATTACCAAACATACCATGTTATAAATGACGAGTATTCTGCAAATGTATTTTACGACCAACATGATAATGAATCATTATCAGCAATTTTGTTAGTTGAAAAATCTATTGACCCTTTTATTGGTAGCAATTACTCAGATATTCTTGACTCTACTAATACTTCATTGAAAGATCAGTTACGAATTAGTTTTGAAAAGCAAAACTTAGACCTAACAAATGCTTACCGTGTTAGACATGGCTTAAAACCTCTTGCATGGGATAATCAAGCTGCAACAGCTGCGAGAAAGCATAGTCTAGATATGTTAACTAGAAACTATTTTGATCATGTAAATCCTGATGGAAAAGATCCTTTTGAGCGAATGGAGGATAGTGGTGTTGTATTCCGTGCAGCTGGTGAAAATATTGCTGCAGGATACTATGATGCTATCGATGTACATGATGGATGGGTCAATTCTTTAGGTCATAGAGAAAATTTATTAGGTAGTGATTATACCTACCTAGGAATTGGCGTTGCTTTTGGTGGAGAATACGGGACTTATTATACTCAGAATTTTTTCATGAAATAATATACAGTAAAAAGATGGATACACAGTTCACAAAAGTGGGTATCCATCTTTTTAATTAATATAGTTCCTCATGATATTATATATGCTTACTAATCATTTTTTGGTCACTATTAAAAATTAAGGTCACACCGTTATTCTTCTAACCTAATCATGCCATTTGCTTTTCATAGATTCCTTAGCCTTCTCAAAATAAGGTTGAACGGATATATAACCAATACCATATAACTCTTTTTTCGGATTCCATATGTTATAAGCACTTAAGCTCTTATTGAAATCATCTGAGTACTTCTTGGGAACATTATACTCTCCTTTAGACATAATAGTTTCATGCTCTTGTATAGGTAGATAAAATGTACCTTTAACTCCGTCTTCTTCTATTAATTCCTTTAATGCTACACCAGATTTAGCATGATCACGGTGGGGATCTAAATAGGACATAGCATGATGTGTTACGTTCTGATATTTATCATTTAAATCAATCATAATTTTTTTGACATCTTTTTCGTCAATATTACCATCAGGAAGCTCGTATAAATAAATGTCATCTTTTTTCACTCCTAATGCCTCTACGGATCTTTTAAACTCTTTTATACGAGATGAAGCAAATTCATCTTTCGTGATCTTTGCATAACCAGATTGAGTTAACTTTTGGTTTACTGCATCGAATGCATTGCTTTCTTTCCCTTCTGATAATAAGACGACAACCACTTTATCTCCAATATTTCTATGATGTAGGATAGATGCACCTAAACTTAGTACCTCATCATCCGCATGTGGTGCGTAAAAGATAGATGTCTGCTGCTTTTCTCCTATACCGCAAGAAGATAATATAATAAAGAAAAGGAAAGAAAGAATAATGACGTAATTTCTCATGTAAGCCTCCAACCTATTTAGTTCATATATATGTATATTACCATTATTTCCTTATCTTAGTGTATACTTTGCTAAGATAGAACATTTAAATAGAAAGGAAGCAAAAAATGCAACCAAGACATATGAAACAAGCTTCAAAGCAAAGAATTTATTCTCTTGATATGGCAAGAGGATTTATCGTGATTTTATCTGTCTTTTTAAGTGCTATTCCCTCTGGTGGATACGAGTATTTTCGACATGCAGAATGGTATAACATTACTGTAATCGATCTTATTTTACCCTCTTTTATAACAATCTTTGGTACAAGTATGGCAATTGCTTATCAAAAGGGCGTAAATTGGGGTAAGTTTCTGAAACGAACAGTCAGACTCATTGTTTATGGAATTCTGTTTACGATTATTGTGACATGGAGTATTGACTTCACTTCAATTAGATTAACAGGTGTTCTCCAAATGTTTGCCATTTTAGGAATAATAACAGTACTAATAACGCAATATATCAAATCACCTAAAAAGTTGATTATAATAGCACTTTTCTTATTATTTATATATGGTGCAGTAACACTAATTTCAAGTCAACAGTGTGAGGATGGCCTTCCACAGCCTAGCTGTAATCTTTCTGGAATAATCGATATAAATATCTTTGGTGAAAACCATGTGTATGCACAAGGAACAAGAGGCTTTGATCCTGAAGGCCTGGTAACAAGTTTTGCAGCACTAGCAAATGTTCTTCTTGGCTATGCAATAGGACGCTTCATGATCATCCATAAAGAAAGTAAACCATGGAAGCACATTCTATTTTTAGGATTATTCTTAATTGTACTATCCATTATTGCACATTATATTCTTCCATATAATAAACGAATTTGGACACCTTCCTTTGCCTTATTGGCAGCTGGAACTACATCACTGATGATTGCAACCTTCTATTTAGTTTTTGACAATAATAGGAACAAAGATGCTAAAAAAACTGTACTTGCACCTATTGTATGGTTCTTCGAAGCATTTGGTAGAAATAGCTTTCTTGTTTACTTTGGGAAGTTTATTATCGCTTCTGTATTGACTCATATAATGATCACTGTAAATGGAAAACAAAGCTCTATCTACTCTGTTATACTTAGCTGGGTTGAATCCTTTAGTACTTATCCTCAACTAACCTATGCTTTTCTTATGCTACTATTTTGGATTATTATTACACTAATACTTCATAAGAAAAAGCTTTATGTTAAAGTATAAAAAGGTGTGTATTCACCTTTTTATACTATTTTATCAACTTTTAACACGAAAATTTCTACTAACCCATCAATTCCTTTTTCCTTTTATATCTACTCTCCCTCATATTTGTTTACCATAGCCTCACTTCTATTAAATTCTATAACCATATATTTCATATTTAGAGAAAGACAATTAAATACCATTTTTCTTTTTTCCTAATACACCTTATTACACTTGTTTTTCATATAATAAAAAAACTTCTAAAAAGAAGTCGATTTTTGTTTTAAAAACAAACTATTTTTCATCTATAAAAATAGGAAAAAATTACATTTACACAATTTTTCTATTTCATTCCCTTCTCTTATTTGTTATAACTGTAAAGGTAGAATAATATATATCTGGGGGAGTTAGATGCACAAGTTAATAAGAATTGTACTAGCAGTTGCTGTCGTTTTTCCACTTTTGTTCAGTCTAAATGTCCACGCTGATGCCGCTAGTGAACCTTACGTGACCGTTAAATTGCAAAACTATATTGGGAATAAAGAATTTCTTAAAGTGAATGTAACTGGTCAATATAAAACAGGAAACTCAAAAAATGATGAACTATTAAAAGGACTTTCAAGCTTTACATTAAAAGTAGAGAATGGAAAATTAGTAGTTTATGATAATACGAAGAAAATTGGAATTGTCGAAGGAAATCTAGTACTTAATCCTACTAACATGACTTCAGACAATGTTCAAATCGTAGGAAACACAAGTCGTAGATATCATGGTTCATTTGAATTCAAAGTTGAATCATCTAAATATGTACGTCCTTATAACAAGGTATTATTGGAAGAGTATGTGAAAGGTGTTGTTCCTCGAGAGATGCCTGCTAGTTGGCATACTGAAGCCCTAAAAGCACAATCCATTGCCGCTAGAACTTATGTAACCAGCCATAAATATAATGTTAATGATACACAAGGAAACCAGGTTTATGGAGGCATCGAAGAAACAGTTTATAAACAAAAAATCTCCGACATTGTTGAAAACACAAGAGGAAAAGTGTTAAAAATCGGTAATTCTTTAGCTAGTACTCTCTTTACTTCAAGTAACGGAGGACACACAGAATCAAATGGAGGAGCATGGGGTTACACTAGCCTTTCTTACCTTCCAGCAAAAGTAGATAGTTATGATCCCATTCACCGTTGGGATGTACAATTACAAGAAAATCAAATCTCTCTACTAGGTCTTGATTTAAAGAATCCTGAGAAATGGTGGAGTAGTGTAAAAGAAGTCAACTCTATTGCTCAATCAAATATGAAAACTTGGCTTAAAGGTCAGTTATCTCTCCCTACTGCAACAGACATAAAAATACTCTCGATTGAGGAATTAACCATTCATCCTGAGAGAACAACAGGAAAAAGAATAAAAACTGGTGCAGTGAAGATTAAATATATCGAGAAAAGCAGTTCTGGCTATATTAAAGATTCAAATGGAAATATTCAAATTAAAACCTACCAGCATTCGAAGCTTACCGGCAATCAAATTAGGTCGATGTTAGGTACACTAAATATGAAAAGCTTACTTGTAGATACTATTGAGTCACCTACATCTACAATAATTAACCGTGTAAGTGGATCAGATCGTATTGCAACTTCTATAGCAGTTTCAAAGCAGCTTTATCCAAATGGGTTCCCAGCGAACCATTCTAATAAAACCGTCTTTATCGCGACTAGCAATGAATTTGCTGATGCATTATCAGCTGGTCCCCTTGCTAATCAATATGGCAATGCCCCAATTCTACTTACAGCTGCATCAAGTTTAAGTAGCCAAGTAGAAGCAGAAATTAAGAGATTAAAAGCAACAAACGTTAGTATCTTAGGTGGTAAAACAGCAGTTTCAGATGCTGTAGCTAACCAATTAAACAAAATAAGTTCAGTAAATACCGTGAATCGGATAAGCGGCCCAACTCGTTTCGAAACCAACGCAGAAATCAACAAGAAGCTAACAAATATTCAAGGTACCTTTGTTGCTTCTGGACAGAATTTTGCAGATGCATTATCAGGTTCATCAGTTGCAGCTATTAACAACTATGCTGTTGTTTTAACAGATAAAAATACATTACCAAAAGAAAGCCAAGCATTTGTTTCAACTCATAAAAGTAAGCCAATCTATATTCTCGGTGGATCTAATGCAGTTTCAGATAATGTGTTCAATCAAATTAGAACCATGAGAAGTAATACAGAAAGGCTATCTGGAGTAGATCGCTATGAAACAATGGCAAAAATTCTCACTGAATTTAAAGGCTCCTTCAGTGGAACTAGTGTTATTTACTCTACAGGAGAAGATTTTCCTGATGCATTAGCAAGTTCTTCACTAGCTGCTGCAAAACAGGCACCACTTGTTCTTGTTGGTGGAGGAATTAGCAACACTCTTTCAAACTTCCTCACAAGCTATAAACCTAGTGTAAAAGAAATTAATGTACTAGGAGGCACTGGTGCAGTCTCAGAAAGTAAAGTAAACCAATTAAAAGATAAACTTGGTGTAATTACTACACTCCGTTTAAGTGGTACAGGCTTTGGCCATGGTGTTGGGATGAGTCAATATGGTGCACAGGCACAAGCCAGTGCTGGTAGATCATATTCTGAAATATTATACTATTATTATCCTGGTACTTATTTAGCTTCAGGCTATTAATTTGAGTGAGTGCATATTAATGCACTCACTTTTTTATATTTGTCTTAAATGTACAAATCACATTAAATTCTAAATATGTTTTCCAATTAAAAAAGGGAACATAAGTCCCCTTCATTTTCATCCATTATTAATTCCTTTACGTTTTCTAATGAATAATATAACTCCACCTAAACTGATCACAACAAGACCAATCATCATAAGGTTATAAACATCCGTTGCAGTTTTAGGTAGCTCTTCTTTCCCTACCGGCTTTACTTTCAATTTTACTTCCTTCTTTGGCTCACTTACTTTAATAGGTTTTGCTTTGTCTTCGTTAGGATCTTTGTCGTCATTGTCATTATCATCTCTATCTTCTCCATCTTTACCTGGAGATGTGACTTCTTCATCATCCTCACCTTCATCTAACAAGAAGATAATAGGCTGCACTAAGTATTCTTCGTTAGCTATAATTTCAAACTCAAAGCTTTTTTCTTCATCATCTGCTGTAATAAACGTGATCCCATAGTTACCAACAGGAAGGGCAAATATATCAACAGGCTCATCTAATGTGTAATCCCACAGTTTACCTTCTTCATCAGACCAACCGTAGTGGTAAACTTCTTCGTTAGACTCATCAATTCCATAAAGATCAAACATCGCCTCTACTTCAGGAACACCTTCTGTTTTTTCAACATACATGGTTACATCTTTTATAGAACCTTCAACAGGTAAAGTTGTCACTTCAGCTGATAAATAACCATAATACTCTGCTTCTTCCTCTTCTACAGAGACTTCAATATAGTAATCTGTATTAGGTAAAAGCTCGGTAAATTGATAGCTAGTTTCTGCACTATCTAGTTTAAGTTCTTTAACGATTTCTTCACCATAATTTTTGTATAATTTAACATCATACTCACCAGTACCTTTTGGTAGCATCGGATCCCATGAGATAGAAATCGAATTCTGGGTTACTTCATCAATAGTTAGCTCTGGTGTGAGGTCTACGTCAATATTTACTGTAACACCGTAATTTAATAGTTCATCAATAACACCTTGATTAGTTACATCGTTCGGTAAATCAAGAGACGGAATATTATATAAAGAAACACTTTCCAAGCTATATAACTCAAGTAATGGTGTGAGATCTGTAATTAACGTTTGATCTAAATATAAATCAAATAAATTTTCAAATTGTGACAAGCTAGAAATGTCTTTGATAGGATTTCCACTAAGATCTAGGGTATACATATGATCTTTAGAACCAAGCAGTGGACGAATATCCTCTATTTTATTGTTTGCCAAGTTAACAAAAGCTAACTTAGTTAACCCAGATAAAACTGTAATATCACTAATATTGTTATTCATTAACATTAAATCCTCAAGTTGTTTCATTCCAGATAGAAATGAAAGATCTTCAAGGTTATTATTGTCTATCGATAATGAACGAATATTTTTCATGTCTTTAAATATCGCGTAATCTTTTATAGAAGTATTCGTAATATAGATACTGTAAAGATTCTGCAAATTCTTAAGTGGTGTTAAGTCTAGCTCTTCCGTGTTATCAGATACATTAAAATCAAATAAATTTACTGCATATTCTAAACCAGTTAAATCAGATACCTCTGATTCATATAAATAAATAGAATCTAGTTTCTCCATATCACTTACTCTTGGATCACGATCTAAACCAAGCTGATCTTTGATTAACTCTTTTAGATTTTCATCCTTAATTTCGGCAACTTCTTTACTTGGCTCTGACCAAGTTGTTTCCGTAGTTGAGCTAGTAAATTCAAGCTCACCTTTACTATTAAAAGCTTTAACGTCTATTCTATATTCTGTATTAGGATCTAAATCCGTAATCTTAAATTCATAATCCTCATAAGGTACTGATGATTTTTTTTCACCATCAACGTGAATTTCAATGTTTTCTATTTCTTTTTCACCATAATAATCCCAATGAACAAGTAATGAATTCTCGGTGATAAAGCTGATATATGCTTCAAACCATTCTTCTTCATTATGGAAATCATAGTCAACATACACGCCCCACTCTTCAAGCTGAGCAATTACTTTGCGTGCATCAGAGTTGTCATCATTTAAATCTAACTTTTCATTATTATATAGTGACACATTTTGAAGTGAATCTATTTGTAATAACTCTGAGATATCAACTAAATTCGTATTACTTAAGCTTATACTGTTTAATTTTATCAGAGTGTTAATTCCTGCTAGAGATTCTAAAGGGTTGTCATCAATGTATAATGACTCTAATTTTGCTAGTTTTTCAATTCCTTCAAGATTCGTTAACATGTTGTTATAAATCGATAGATAAACAAGATTAGGTAATGCTGGTAAAGCAGATAAACTTGTGATTTCGTTTTCATCTAAATTTAAATCATTTAACTTATTTAAATTGGTTAGTACAGATAAATCTTTTATTCCTGTATTTGTTAAACCAAGAGATGTTAAGTTTGAAAGCTCACTTAAAGCCGAAAAATCAGTTATAGGGTTAGTATCAAGGTATAACCCTTGAAGATTTTTCAAGCTTGATATAGGAGTGATATCTTCAATAACGTTTGACGGAGCATATAAATAGGCTAAATTAGTCGCTTTTTCTAGACCCGTAAGATCTTTGATTCGTTTGCGTTCTATTGATAATTCAGTTAATTCCACCATATCACTTTCATAAATATCACGATCTAAACCGAAGTGATTCTTAATCGCTTTTTCGAGCTGTAAATCTTTGAAAATGACCTTCTTGCTTTCTTCTGTTGGTTTAACCAATGTTTTTATTGTCGTTTCAAAAGAACTAAGTACTTCGTTTGCGCTGTTAAACGCTCTAATAGTCACTTGATATTGAGTATTTTCATTAAGGTCATTAACTGTTAAAGTATCATCAGGTGCATCAATCTTATATGTCGTGTCACCTACTTTAACTTCGTAATAAGCAACATCACCTTCCCCATCATAAGACCAGTTCAAAATAGCACGGTTTTCATTGACCTTCATTGAGTCAAAATACAAATAAAATGTTTCATCATGAACAATTTCTAAACCAGCACGTTTAAGCTGGTCTACTTCAGCTTTTAAGCTTACATAAATATCACCAAAGATAACTAAAGTCGTTAAGTTAGTTAATTGTTGTAAAGTAGCAATTGATGTAAGTTCTTCTAAATAACTTATATTCAATTCTCTTAAGTTAGATAAAGCTGTTAAAGCTGATAGTTCTGTTACTTGTCCAAAACTGATATCCAATGTTTCTAACAAAGAAAGATTTGAGATTGGTTCAATATTTTTCACGATTGTATCTGATATAATAAGTGTTTTTAAGTTTGATAGTGATGATAAGAATTCAATGTCTGTTCCTTTATAATAAGATAAATCGAGATACTCAAGCTTCGTTAACTTTTCTAATTCTGCTGCAGAATTGATTTCATTTCCCGAAAGCTCTAATTTTGTTAGATTTGTTGCCGCTTCTAATCCTGTTAAATCCTTTATATTTATATCCGAAGCATTTAAATTTGTTAATCTTTCCATATCTGATGTGTATATTTCGTCTCTTGTTAATTTCAATACACCTTTAACTGCTCTTTTTAATGCTAAATCAGGAATGGTTACCACCTCTCCTGATGGTGTAGCTGTTGCTGTAGCTGTAGCCTTTACTCTTTTCTTAGTCACTTTAGGCTCTTCTACAAGATCATCTTTTAGCTGTTCGGCAGAAATTTCTGAAGCTAATGTTGTCACTGTTTTTGTTGCTTCAGATAAAACCTCACCATCCTTAATTGCTCGAACACTGATTGTATAACTTGTATTAGGTGCTACCTCTTTTATTTCATATGATTGTTCCTCTTTGAATTGACCAAGCAATTTACCATCTAGGACTAGGTGATAAACTTCTGCGTTTTGAAGAGTAGACCATTCGGCTTTAAATCCTAAATCTGTTATATTTGTTACATGTAAATCTATGTTTTCTTGAACAACTTGTTCTTTTTGATAAGTGATTTCAATCTGTTCTGTTTGAAGGATACTATCAGCGACTTTTTTAACAGAATAAGTATAATTCTTACCTTCTTCAACCTGTTTATCAAGAAATTGATAAGTATTTATCACTTCTCCGTTTTCACCAACTGTTGAATTTACATTCTCAATTGATGTTAACGGAATATCCTCGTTATTTTTAATTAGAGTAAAACGTTCATCTCCTTGAATTGAAGAAGAGGTTACCCATTGTAATTGCACACCTTCTTCTGTATTTACTGCAGGTGGTAATAGAGAGATGCTGTCAGTGGTTGATGCTATTACCTTTTGAGAAAATGGGGTAAATAGTGTTAAAAGTACTGTGAAAATTAGTGATATTGACACAAGACGCTTGTTCAAATTCGTCTTTCCTCCTATAAATTACTATATTTTGTCAAATAAATTATAGTTTTTATTTCATGAGATAGATACATATATTATTAGACAAATTTCTACAAAATGTGAAACCTTTCATTAATATGCTTCGTCATATAATTGGAAACAATATTTTACAAAAAAGCATTGTAGTTTAGGTAAAGTAGCACTATAATCTTTATAGATTCAAAATAATTAAGCTAATTAATTAAAATCTAAAATAAAAAGGATGACATAGATAATGAGAGAAGCAAGAAAAAAGAAGAAAAAGTGGCTATGGATTACGCTTAGTATTATCGGTCTACTTGTTTTAAGTACAGGTGGTTATGCATTTTACTTGTATAAATCTGCTACAGATACTGTTGCTAGTATTCATGAAGAATTAGATCGTGACAAATCTCCCAAACGATCTGATAACGTAACATTTACAGAAAAAGACCCAATATCAATCCTTCTTATGGGTGTGGATGAGCGTAAAGGTGATAAAGGTCGTTCAGACTCATTAATTCTTATGACGGTTAATCCAAACACGAATTCAACTCAAATGGTGAGTATTCCTCGTGACACTCGTACAGAAATTGTTGGTAAAGGCATACAAGATAAAATTAACCACTCATATGCATTTGGTGGAACTGATATGACAGTTGCAACTGTTGAAAACTTTTTAGACGTTCCAGTTGATTATTTTGTGAAAGTTAATATGGAAAGCTTTAAGGATACAGTTGATGCTGTTGGTGGCATTGAGGTTAACAACACATTGAATTTCAGTTCTGGAGGCTTTGATTTTCCAGAAGGTAAGGTTACATTAGATGGTGAGAAAGCATTAGCTTACACAAGAATGCGTTACGAAGATCCTCGAGGTGACTTTGGTCGTCAAGAACGTCAGCGCCAAATCATCGAAGGTGTGATGAAAAAGGGAGCAAATATCTCATCAATCACAAAATTTGGTGATATGTTTGGAGTTGTTCGGGATAATGTTAAAACAAACTTAACATTTGATGAAATGTGGGAAATACAAGCTAACTATAAAACCGCTAGTCAAAACCTTGAACAATTTCAGGTAAAAGGTACAGGAGATAAAATTGGCGGTATTTACTATTATATTGTTGCTGAAGAAGAACGTTTATCTTTATCGAATCAGCTGAAGGAACATTTAGAGATTTCAGCTGATACAGCAGCTACAACTTCTCACTAATTATCGAAAGCCAGTCTCACAATGTAGACTGGCTTTTTTCTTTGATTTATTTTAAAAATTGTAGGTTTCCCATTTCCAAATTAGGGAATTTAATTTAATATATAATAGGAATTGGTATTTTATATATATTTAATCGAAAATGCATGAAATACTTATATCTTCCATATCCTTTAAAGAAATTATATATAGGAGGGACTCATTTTGGAATTTTCATTTGGATTTATACTCTCAATAGCGATTGCCATTTACCTTGCAATCGATGCACCTAAGCATGGTAAAAACCCATGGATGTGGGGAATCCTTGGCTTTGTCTTTGGTCCAATTGTTCTCGGAATTTATTTCATTAAAACAGGACGTAAAGTAGCTGGTTGGATTATCCTTATTATTGCTATAATCCTAATTTTAATGCTAATATTATTATTCGCAGTCGGCTTTTTCTTAATATTCCAAGGTATTTAAGTAATCAGCTCAAAAAACCCCTTCACCATGAAATTGGATGAAGGGGTTTTGTTGTTGTGTCCTAGATTAGGATCTAGATTGGGGTCAGACCCCCCTATTACTTAAAATCCCATACAATTTTCCACTCACCCTCTTCTTCAACCGTATAAACATCTTGGAGTACTGTAAATGTCCCAAATTTACTTTTAAAGGTTTGTTCTACTGTAATGGAGTTGGCGATAGGAAAGGCTTCAGAGCCCTTTGCCATTTTAAAGCTTTTGATCTCTTTTTCATCACTTATGTTATATGAAAATGTATTCACACCATAATGGCCCATATAGATATGAGATCTTTCTGTCACGTAGGCATTTTTAGTGAACTTTTTTTGCATCACAGGGTGAAATAGCTCCCATGCACTTCCAAAGTCCCCTTCTTGTTCATAATGATAAAAGGCATCAACAACATCTCTGGGTTCTTTTTCCCCTAGACCTGGTATAAACTTAAATACTATAATAATGAGTACGATAAGTCCGATTATAATAAGTATTAATGGGAGTTTATTTGATCGTCTTCTCACAATCCTCACCTCGTCTGCCTGTCTTCTTACTTTATACAAACTATGCACAGGCATGGACAAATATGAAAAGTCACATTCCCAGAAAGGAATTTTATGAAAGATATTATTTTGTTTTTAGCGGAAATTGTGAATAATGCTCATGATGTTTTAATTGTGCTGTTAAATGATATGTTAGGGCTGCAGCTTACTGATAAAGATATGCATTTTTGGATTATGGGTGTTATTGGAATCATCACTTTTGCTGTTGTTTATATGATTTCAAAGTGGTTATCACAATTTAAGATCGGCATCCACTTAATTGCTTTTTTATATACACTTACCTTTATGTTTGTTTTAGTATTTGCCATTGAAATTCAGCAGGCAATTACCAATAGAGGGAATATGGACTTTATTGATGCAATTATTGGTCTTTGGGGATATATCGTGCTGTTTTTAGTCTATTTAGGCGGTGTTTTACTTGTAGTGGCTATAAAAGCTATTACTAAGAAATTTAAAAACAAGAAGAATATTACGATGTAATTAAAAGTCATGACCTAATAGAAATTAAGTCATGACTTTTTAATAATGATATGCTTCCTAACTAATCTGTCGTAACGGCTCAGGTCTTCCTAACAAATACCCCTGTGCATACTCTACACCCAATTGTCGTGCCACCTCTAGGTCTTCAACTGTTTCAAGCCCCTCCAAAATAAGCTGACAACCATTTCTCTTACTATATTCATTAACTAATTGAATAAAAGATTGCTTTTTCGGAAATTGTGATAGCTGCTGTGAAAAATATCGATCTACCTTGATGTAATCAGGCTCCATTTCAATAATTGTTTGGAAATCAGAATACCCTTTTCCTACATCATCAATCGCAAACTTAAATCCCATTTCTTTTAATATCATTATTCGTTCAATTAGTTGAGAATGCTCACGAATATCTTCTAGTTCACTTATTTCGAATACTAAATGTTGACAATGCTGAGGATCATCAAGCATAATTTCCTTTGTGAAGAGAGGGAATTTCGAATCTAAAAGAGTTGTTGGAAATACATTTAAAAACAAACATCCGTCTTGTATTCGATAGCCTGCTTTTTGGTAGGCTTTAGTAGCTTTTTGAATAGACCGCGAATCTAATTCAACTAGCTGCTTCTCCCTTTTAGCCTGTAAAAAAATCTGCTCAGGATTAGAATGAACGGCCGACCTCATTAATCCTTCATACCCAATAATTTTATTAAGCTCAATATTAACTATTGGCTGATAAAAGTGATAATAACTATCCTCCACGATCAAATCTTTTATTAACATTCTTTAGCCCACCCAATGTTGTTTTATAGATTTTGTGTAATAGTGACTTTTTTTGACTATATGATGTAAACAAGAAAAAAGAGATACCTTTAACCGAATGGAAAAAGATATCTCTTTTCTATAACCATTCTTCGGTGGCTCGACTACCATAGTTCTTTCACCTTAGGTTCATAGCTTTGCGTCCTTACTTTTCAGTAAGTTTGCCATTTATCGGAATTAATTTACCAATTTTATTTAATTTTATTACATAACAGGGTATAAAGTCTAGTTAATTTAGCATAATTTGCCGAAAATTTAATCATTATGTCGAACTTTGTTACTACCTAGTATTTTAAAAAGAACCAATTTTATAAAGACGTTTTCATTGGCTTTTTCTCCACAAAATAAACCCATTCACGGAAACCAATTTCCTTTAATCTTTTTTTCACCTGCTCAAAATCATCACAAATTCGCTCAGGTGTGTGGGCGTCAGATCCGAATGTAACTGAAACATTATGAAATAAAGCTCGTTCTAAAATATCATCTGCAGGGTACCATCCTCCACAATCCTTTGTATTTCCAGATGTATTGATTTCTATGGCTACACCTTCTTGCCCTATAATATTAAGCGTATTATCGATCACATCAGTTTGAATGTCAGAAAATGCAGGATAAAAACCCTTCATTGCATCAATATGTCCTAAAATTTGAAACAAACCTGATTTTGCTGATTGCTCAATTAGTGCATAATACTCTTCTTTAACACCTCTTTGATCTGCAGATGTTAGTCCTTCCCAACGTCCTTTTTTAAAAATATTGACATCAGAAACATAGTGTACAGAGCCAATAATATAATCAAAGGGTTGATTACTATATTGGTTACGATATAGATCAATATACTTTGGAAAAAAATCACTTTCAACACCAAGTAATACATGGATTTTATCTTCATATTTTTCCTTTAAACGAAGAACTTCCTCAATATAAGGAACAAATTCACTCTTTTGCATAGCTATTGTCGGATATAAGTGATCTTCATCACTATAAAAGTACGGAGAATGATCGGAAATGCCAATATAATGTAACCCATACTGTATTGCTTGTTTAACATAGTCTTCTATTGTTCCGATTGCATGTCCACAGCGATGATGATGTGTATGTAAATCAAATTTTACTGAATCTGTCATCTTACAGCCTCCTAGAAAAAATATCCATTTCTACTCATTATCATATCGCACGAAAAAACTTTATGCCAACTTGATCATCTTTAGTTTAATACTTGGCAAAAATGACAAAAATAATGAGATATGAGGAGGTTAAGGTTTTGAATAATAGAAGCTTAATGATATTCGCTTTTTTATTTATAGGGATTATTATCATTGGAAGTAATGCGATCACTGAAGAGGAGAAGTTATCTAGTGACCATACTGCTCAACGACAAATTGAGAGAGAATTAACATTACCTGTAAGTACTGTGTTTTCAAATAGAAAAATTGATGAAGTAACGATTGTGAATAATGAAAAATCGGTCGAAGAAATAAAATCTACGTACAAGATGAAGTTTGAGGATCTACAAGAAAGTACGAATGTAAAAATTGATTCTTTATTAGAGGAAGCTAAAGAGGACTATCAAACTTTGGAGAGAACTCAAGAAAAAACTTCTTTAGTTGATTTTTATCAAAAATACGCTTCCGCTGGTCAGGTAATTGAGGAAGAAACAGAGCAGCAGTTTTACATATTATATGAAGACTTAACAAAGAAGCTTGAACAGCATGGCTACAGTGAGGAAGTTGCAGAAGAATTTAAAGAGATTTATAATGAGCAAAAACAAGAACGCAAAACAGAATTGGTAAAGAAGGCTATTTCAATAGTGAAAAGTTAACAGCTCAAACTTATGTTGTTGTGCAGGAAACAAAAAATGGAAAGCTAAGTTATATTGAAACACACGTTAAATCATACTGTTAATAGCACGTTAAAAAGCTCAGAGTGTATTTCTCTGAGCTTTTTAGATGAGTCTGTTTATGTTAGAGACCCGTTCCCCACCTTGTCTTACCCTTTTCTAAATATTGCTTTCTCTACAATAAGATGGACAGGTACAAATATGATCACCCAAATACCTATATCAATACAAAATGATAGTAAATTAAATTTGTCGCTAAACACATTATATTCAAAATTAAAATGAGCCGATATCCATTCATAGATAATAACTGTCATTAAAATACTAATAAGTGCTAAAATAGATTTCTTCAAACCTATTAGTACCCCCTAACTTTATATACACAAATAAATAAGATAAAGATATCGAGTATAAAACCTTTGCTATTTTATACTCAATTTCCAATTCTACTTATATTGTTTCATCACATAGTCTGAACTACAGACTTGAGTTCTGATCCCATTTCTATATTACATCCCCGAAAGCTTTTTCTTTAAATCTGTTTCCATTAAAGCTAGATCTTGTTCAGCTTGAAGGCGTTTTGCTCGGCCTTCTGCTTGGATACGGAGTGTTTCTTCTAGTGTTGATACCAAATGCTCCTGCACTTTTTTTAATGTATCAACATCAACTAGTCCTCGTTCGTTTTCTCTTGCCGTTTCTAATGTGTTCACCTTAAGCATTTCTGCATTTTTTAATAATAAATCATTGGTTGTTTTTGATACGAGCTTTTGTGCTTCAACTGCATCTTTTTGGCGTAGTAATGTTAAAGCAATAGCCACCTGGTTCTTCCAAAGCGGAATCGCTGTTGTGATGGAGGATTGAATTTTTTCTACTAAAGCTTGGTTTGCGCTTTGAATTAAGCGAATTTGCGGTGCACTTTGCATCGTAATTTGTCGGCTTAGTACAAGATCATGAGTACGTTTTTCTAAACGATCGGCAAACTGCATTAAGTCATTTACTTCTTGATATGCCATTTGATCCTGAGTAGCTTCTGCCTTTTTCTTAAGCTCTGGAATTGTTTTCGTTTCTAGTTCTTCTAGCTTTAACTCTCCTGCTGCTATATAAATATTAAGTCCATGGAAATATTCTTTGTTTTTTTCATAGAGCTGCTCAAGTATGTTAATATCATTTAGTAGGCTATTTTTTGAATGATCCAGTTTTACACTGATTCGGTCAATTTGCACACCTGTTTTTTGGTATTTTGTTAATACCTCTTGAATTGAATTTGATACTTTACCAAACATTTTTGAAATAAGGCCACGTTTTTCAGTCTTTAAATCATCTGGACTCACCTGCTCAAGCTTTTTCATGAGATCACCAATGATTTCACCGATTTCACCCGTATCCTTTTTTTGCACATGATCAAGCATCGAATGTGAAAAATTCATAAGCTTAGACTGAGCCTGTGTACCATACAAAGCAATTGCCTGTTGGTTTGTTGGATCAATCTGCTCTGCTAGCTGTATTGCCTTTTGACGATTTTCTTCTGGTAACACATCGATTAATTTTGCTGATTTTGGTAAATCTGTTTTATTCATAACTAGCTCATCTTGTCCAAATGGATTTGAAAGAAGATCATCTAGCTCGTTTTGATTGTTGTTCGTCATGCTTCATACCTCCTATTTATCGTTCTTAATTGATTTATTTAGTGAGAGCTTTGCAACATCTAATTCAAAATGCAGTTGATTGATATCTTTCGAGACAACATCATGCAAATCCTTTTCTAGTGATTCTTCTAAATCAGAAATTGTTCTGCGAGTTTCATTTAATGATTTTGTCAATTCATTATTTTTCTTAGGCTGAGAAGCTAGAAACGCATATTTTTCACTTAGCTCAACAATTGAATCTAAATGTGAATAATAAAATTGCTCTGCAAGATAAAACCGCTTTGGTTCTTTTTTCGTAATCGAATAAATTTTACTAACAACTCGGTAAATCTCAAGATTTTGCTTAATGGAAGCAACATTTCTAATCGTGAAAAGGGCTTTACGTAATCTTTTGATTTTATGATTTGCTTCCTTTAAATTTTGTTTAATATATCGATATTCTTTTCTAGTAAGCTGATTTTGCTTTAAAAATTGCTGAAACGTTATTGCTTTGGCGGAAAAGAAGACTGCTGTTCCTCCACCTATTGCATAGGTGCTTGCTAGAAGATAGCTTTGATCTAATGGAAAATAACCAATTGTCCATATGGCAACCGTTGAAAATAACGCTGCGGATGATTGAATAAAGAAATTTATTGTTTGTTTCATCTTATCGTCTCCTATAGAAAACTTACTAGTATATAGTACGTTTTAAGTTGTTGAAGGTTTCATTTTTGAAAGATCATAATTTGTGAATACTCGATATCTTGTAGGAAAAAGAATTGAGTTAGGTTTATTTGAAAACCCTCATATTAAGCATGTTGCTGGTTGATTTGCGCTGCAGGGTTGCTCGCTTTCCGCTGGGTGGGCGGTGAGCCTCCTCGGCGCTTACGCCTGCGGGGTCTCACCTGTCCCACTGTTCCCGCAGGAGTCTCGCACCCTTCCGCTCCAATCAACTTAATTAGTTTTTTAGTAATAAACAGTAAAACCTAAACAACATTAATAAAAGTTAAAGTAAACAATTCGTAAGCACACATTGTTTACTGGGGATTTGAAGATAATGAAACTCTAGTAACAGCGCACTTTTCATCATATATTAAAAGTTTCCTTTTGAAAAATAGACCGGTTAATTATTCAAAAACAGCCACTTGAACAAATGTAAAGTTTCTACTAAAATCACAATTGTTATACATAAACGAAAAATACATATACAGATTAGGTGATATAAATGTCAATAAAACGAAATGATCCATGTACGTGTGGTAGTGGAAAGAAATATAAAAAATGCTGTATGCTGCAAGAAAATATAATTCAGTTACATGAAGTGAAAGAAGAGCGCTTTTATCAGCAAAAGCATTTTCTTGTTATTAAAGTAAAAGATTTTATTGAGAAAGCTATTCCAACAAGTCAATTATATCAATTGCATAGTGAATTTAAAAATAGGACTAACCATTCTATTAAAGATAAAGGTGCAGAAAAAGCGATATATGATTATTGGTTAAACTTTTTTAACACATTTGAAAATGGATTCCGAGGAATTGAGTGGTTTCTTCACGAAAATGAATCACGACTTTCCCAAACTGAAAAGGAAATGGCTAAAACTTGGGCTTCATTAAAGCCAAAGCTTATTCAAGCTGTTAACAAAAGTGATGAAGCTATTTTATTTGAAGATGTGATCACGAAGCAGCAATATCCAGTGTCAACGTTTAAAGAAAATATTCCGAACTTTGTACCTTGGTTTGGTACATTAGGACTATTAGAACCATTTGAGCAGTTCTACTATTTTAATGGAGTAAGAATTTTCAAGGATCCTGAAAGTATAAAACGTGCTGCAAATAAACTAGAGGAAATAGTTTCTGCTGAGAAAATCAGTACAGAACAAGCTTTAGTTGATTTCTTTCCAGAAATACTTACAGCTCTCACTACAAATGAAGAAAGACCACAAAAACCTACTGAAATTACTCATTACAATTTAAAATACAAGGTAGTGAATGATTCAGCTGTAGCAAGCTTTGTTAACTCTCAGGAAGCAATTGTCATTGATAGTTGGAACTTTGAGAAAAAGCTAGCTAGCTGGGTTACGGATTGGCATGAGTATAAAGATAGCGAACTTAATAAGCCTGTTTTAGTCGGAAATGTTCTTGGATCAATTTCTCAAACAAATAACGAATTAACGTTTAATACTTTTGAAAAAAAGCTTGTTGATGAATTTAAAAACATGTTAGAAAGTGAACTAGATTCAAATGCTGTATCATTTATTACTATTGATACACATACACAAACCATTCCATATCAAGTGGAGCTGAAAAATACAATTGCATCCTTCCAGGAAGGTACTGCACCGTATTTCGCTTTATACGCACAAAACGATATTAGACAAGAACTAGATATAAAAATCCCATTATTAGGTGATAGGTCAATTCAAGAACTAATAGAAGCTGGTGAAACAGAAAGGGTAGAAACTTACCTCCAATCACTAGAATATAACATGTATGTGCAAGTGGAAAAGGATTATGGTAGTGTTCCTGTCTCAGCCGATTTTAACGCAGTTCGTAGAGAGCTAGGTCTTCCATTATCACCATTTGTAACAGGTGGAGAAAATAGAAGTACAATCTACACACCTATTGTTTTATCAGAAACGAAGCAAAAACCACTGGTAAAGGAAGAAGACATTCCAGTGTATGAACTATTGGGCTTTGCACCAAACACTGTTGATAATTTCTATTCTGGAGATCTTGTTATTTTTTTCAAAGAAAAAACAGATGGAAAAGCAGAAGGAACAGTTAGAAAATACCGTAACTGCTTATTCGATTTACGAGAAATATTAGAGAGTCATGCAAAAACAAGCTGGAATGATTGTGACAAAGAATTCTGGCAACAGGTTTTAACAGCTGATCTCCCATCTCTATATGACCCAATAAGCAAAACCGTGATCAAAGACTTCACAAGCACAATCAAGGCATTAGCAAAATGGTTAGATAAAGGGAAGAAATCATCCTCTCTTGGTAAAACTGTGGCTGATGTGGCGAAAGAGGAAGAAGAGAAAATGTTGAGTTTGGTTTAAGGATTAGATTAGATGAGCCACCTTTTGTTGAGGTGGCTTTTTTGTGATTTGTGGTTTGTCGGAAGTGAGTAATTGAAGGGATTTTTATTTATGCAATTGTACAAGTTATTGGTTGTATAAACGTGGTTCCCCCAAGATACAAATGTTATTTTATACAAATTTTATTAGAGAATGAATTCTAATTGCCAACCATTTATTACATCTTTCCGACCACTCAGCATCTCTTATCGACCATATTCTCACTTTTCCACGCCGTTCGATTACTTGCAAACCACTAATTACATCTTTCCAACCATTTAGCATCTCTTATCGACCATGTTCACATGTTTCCACGCCGTTCGATCACTTGCAAACCATTCATTACATTTTTCCGACCACTCAGCCTCTTTCATCGACCATGTTCAAACCTTCCCACAAAAATGACTAATCAACAAAACCCCTAAAAAAAAGAGCAAGGGCGCCAACACCCTCACTCCACATCACTCAAGCAGCAATATCAGAATCAACATCATTACCCGACTTCATAATAGTACTTAACGCTAATCCAACTAAAGCACCCATTATTGCAGGTACCAACCAGCCTACTCCCTGTTCGTAAAGAGGCACATTTCCTAAAACTGAATCCATTGCTCCAGCAAAAAATGTAAGATTTATTGTTTCTAACACGCTAAATATTCCTGTAAACAAGATCGTGAACAAGTAAACTTTCTTACTTACTTTTGGTGACATTAATCCAAGTGTGATCAACACAACTGCAATCGGATAGATTGCCCCTAGTATTGGAACAGAAACGGTTAATATTTGAGTTAGCCCCAAGTTTGCTACGACAAGACTAAGTACAGCTAGAATAACTGCCCATTTTTTATAAGAAAGCTTTGGGAAGATCCCTGTAAAGTATTGACTACAAGCAATAATGAGTCCGATACACACACAAAGGCAGGCAAGGGTAAATAACATGCCCAGCATAATGATGCCACCTTGACCGAATAACGAATTCATCACAAGTGTTAACACTTGTGCCCCATTTTCAGGCTGACCTATTGAAGCACTAGATGCGCCAAGATACGCTAAAATCCCATAGATCGAAGCAAGTAAAATTCCTGCGCCAATACCTGCAATGCTCATATATCTTGAAATTAATTTTGGACTTTCTACGCCTTTAGAGCGAATTGTATTTGCGACAACAATACCAAATACTAGTGCCGCTAAAGCATCCATCGTCAAGTACCCATCTAAAAAGCCTTGGAAAAATGAATTATTTGCATACACTCCTGTTGCTTCTCCAAACGAGCCAATCGGTGTGAAAATTGCTTTGACAAAAATTACGACAATCATGACTAACAAAATTGGTGTAAGTAGCTTACCAAATCGATCTACTAGCTTTGAAGGCTGTAGACTTAACCAAAGTGTGATAGAGAAGAATACGATTGTGTACATTAACAACATGAATGGTTGATTCATTAGAGATTCAGGTAAAAATGGTTTTAGTCCCATCTCAAATGAAATTGAACCAGCACGTGGTATCGCTAATCCAGGTCCTATTGATACATAAATTAATAAAGGAAAAAGAAACGCAAAACCAGGATGAACACGCATGGCTAATGTATGTAAGCTACCAGCCTTCGCTACCGCCATTACGCCTAATATTGGTAATCCAACAGCAGTTAAAATGAATCCGGCTAACGAAATCCATACATCTTCACCAGCTGAACGACCTAAAAATGCAGGAAAGATTAGATTTCCTGCACCAAAAAACATGGAAAATAACATAAAACTAATAAATATAAGTTCTTTTTTCTTAAACATTCTTGTTTGCTCCTTAAGTATAATGAGGTGAATTATACCAAGGTGAAAGGGTGATTGCTAGCTAAGTTAAAGATGTTTGATTATTAAAATTTTTCTGACTTATAATTTATCCTAAAATATTAAAATTTTTACATATTTACCGAAAAAGTTTTTATAAAATTTATTTTTTTCTACTAATTCACGATTAATATGTGCTAAACTGATTTTTGTGTCGAAAAAACGAGAATAATAATTATATCTTACAATAGTTAAATTTCAGGAGGACAATATGAGTAAACAATTATCCGGTAAAGAAATCCTCGTTATCGGTTTAATGTTATTTGCGCTATTTTTAGGTGCAGGTAATATGATTTTTCCCCCAGCACTAGGACAGCAAGCTGGTGAACATGTATGGTTAGCAACAATCGGATTTTTAATCACAGGTGTAGGTCTTCCCTTTTTAGGAATTGTGGCTATTGCATTAGCTGGTAGTGATATTCGGACAATCGGCAACAAAGTACATCCGATGTTCGGACTGATTTTTCCGATTATTTTGTATTTAACAATTGGACCGTTCTTTGGGATTCCAAGAACTGCTACAGTAGCTTATGAAATTGGTATCACACCATTTCTTTCAGAAGCACTAATAAATTCACAGCTAACACTTTTGGTCTATTCAATTATCTTTTTCGTTATTACCTTTTGGCTTGCACTTAACCCAAGTAAGCTTGTTGATCGTATTGGTAAAATTCTAACTCCCGCTTTACTGATTATTCTTGTTTTGTTAACAGTAAAAGCTACACTAACACCGCTTGGAGAATTTCAACAACCACAGGGAGATTATATTGAGGGTGCATTTTTCAAAGGCTTCTTAGAGGGCTATTTAACACTTGATACTTTAGGTGCACTAGTTTTCGGAATTGTGATTGTGTCAGTTATCAAGGAACGTGGTGTAACAGAAAAAATCGATATTGCTAAGGTTTGCATAAAAGCAGCCATCATTGCTGCAATAGGTCTTGTTCTTGTGTATGTATCACTTTCCTTTATTGGCGCTTCAAGTGTATCTAGTCTTGGCTATTTAGATAATGGTGGGGCGATTTTGTCTGGTATTGCACATGAATTATTTGGGCCTTTAGGAAAAATTGTCCTAGCACTTGCCATTACGTTTGCATGTTTAACAACAAGTGTTGGCTTAGTATCAGCTTGTGGTAATTATCTATCAAGTGTTATACCAGGATTAAGCTATAAACTATTAATTTTCATATTATCTTTATTTAGTACAGCGATAGCAAACTTTGGTTTATCACAGCTAATCTCAGTTTCTATTCCATTATTATTTACAATTTACCCTATTGCAATCGTGTTGATTTTATTATCATTTATTGATTACGCATTTGGAATTAAACCAATTGTTTATCAATATAGCTTAGTAGCAACAGCAATTATTAGTGTTGTTGATGGATTAAAAGCAGCTAACATTCATATAGAAGGAATTAATCAATTATTCTCCTATATCCCTTTTTTCACCATTGGAATTGGCTGGCTTGTACCCGCAATTGTAGGAGCTGTTTTGGGTGTGATGATGAGTTATCAGAAAAACTAACAAGGGTTAATTGGTTAAAACCTTGGTGTTGCTTTATTTAGAAAAAACAAGATAAGTGTCTCTTCTTCTTTAAAATAGTAATTAATGTTTTATCTCACAAGGATCACAAGGATCTTGAGGTAACCTAGTGGAATGTAGCGGAAGACACTCGACTCCTGCGGGTGCAGAGGAAAGGTCGAGACCCCACAGGCGCAGCCGAAGGAGGCTCGACTTCCTCCCCGCGGAAAGCGAGTGTCTGCAGCGAAATGAAACGGAATTTATTATTACTAACAAATTCCCCACAAAAATGGTCTCTAAAAACAACCTTTTAAACAAACGATAGCTAAAAAGCCTTGAAAAGTATAATCTCTTCAAGGCTTTTACTATCTATCCAATCCCTTTTCCAGCAACAAAAAAACTTTCTCAGCTGGCATCGGCTTACTAAAGAAATACCCTTGTCCATACTCACAAGAATTCCCCTTCAGAAACTCAGCTTGTTCCTCTTGCTCAATTCCCTCAGCAACAATCGTAAAGCCCAAATTATGTCCCATATCGATGATCGCTTTAGCTATAGATCCATTATTAGATGTATCACAAATATCATCAACAAACGATTTATCAATTTTGATTGTATCGATCGGTAAATGCTTCAAATAACTCAATGAAGAATAACCTTTACCAAAGTCATCAATAGATAATGTCACACCTAGCTCTTTTAACTCATTTAACACAATTGTTGAGTTTTCTATATTTTGCATAATACTCTCAGTGATTTCGAGCTCTAGATCTAACGGATTTAGGTCATGTTCTTTGATCACCTGCTTCACATCATTTGCAAAGCAATTTTCCTGCATTTGTCGAACTGATACGTTAACAGCAACTCTTAATGAAGTGATACCAGCACTTTTCCATTGTTTATGCTGTTCACTAACCTTTTGCAGCACCCATCTTCCAATTGGTACGATTAATCCTGTTTCCTCAGCAATTGGGATGAATTCAGTTGGTGAAATACTTCCATACTTTGGAGAATTCCAACGTAGTAATGCTTCTACTGCTATAATTTTTTTCGTACTAAGCTCTACTTGCGGCTGGTAATAAATTGTTAACTGATCATTTTCCAATGCTTTTCGTAGCTCTACTTCTAATTTCATTTTTCTAGTTGATAGATTATTTAGATTTGGATTATAGTATTGATAATTATTTTTTCCACGATCCTTTGCCAAATACATGGCTGTATCAGCATTTTTTATTAACGTTTCCTGATCGTCACCATCAATAGGATAGATACTAATCCCAATACTAGTTGTAACAAAGAATTCATCGTCCTCTATATATAATGGCTGTGAAAAATCATTTATAATTCGCTGTGAGATGCATTCAATTTTATCGTTTGTTGCATCATTTAATAATAGTAAGAACTCATCTCCACCTTGTCGAGAAACTAATCCTTCATCCAAAACAGCTGCAGATAAACGCTTCGCAACAAGCTGCAGAACATGATCACCTGTTGAATGTCCTTTTGTATCATTAATCACTTTAAAGCGATCTAAATCTAAAAAAAGCACTGCCAGCTTTTCATCCTCTGAATTAAGCAAACGATTGTTTAGATGCTCTTTAAACATATTTCGGTTAGGAAGCCCTGTTAACGTATCGTAATAAGCCATATGATGAATAATTTGATCTGCTTTTTTACGTTCTGTAATATCTCTTCCTACTACTAATGTAGCCACTTTACCTTCATAAGGAATTCTCATGATTGACATTTCTAAGTCAACCTTCTTTTGATCATTTCGTATGATCTGAAGCTCAAATCTATTGATGTGATACCCTTTATTTTCAATCTCAAGAAGCGCATCACTAATCTTCCTTACATCAGGAACTGAGACAAATTCAGTAATTGATTTACCAAAAAGATCAAATTGACTTTCTACACCAAGGAGTTTGCTCCCGGCTTCATTGATAAAGTCTAATTTCCAATTTCTAATAACAGCAATAAAATCTGGAGATAGTTCCACGATTCCACGGTACCGTTCTTCTCCTTCTTTTTGATCAGTAATATCAAATAAAACACCGGAAAAATTAACGAAATTGCCTTTATCATCATAAGTCGGTATCCCCGTGTCTTGAATCCATCTAACATCACCATCTTGCCTAATAATACGATAATTACTAGTCACAGGCTTTCTTTGCTCAAGCTGCTGTGCTCTTTCTGTTAATATGTTTAAATCATCTGGATGGATAACTTTCTTCCAAAGGTCATAATCCTTATAAAAATCCTTCAAGTTATAGCCATAAAGCTTTTCAATTCCTTGATTAATAAATACATGACCAGATTTAAAATCATGTGACCAAACAGCCACATTTAATGAATCGAAAATATTATTTAGTTTTTGATTACTTTTCCTTAGCTCATTGGTCGTTCTTCTAAGAACGAAAAGCATAACTATTGTTAGGATAATAGTCACAATATTAACCATTACATAAGATAAATGTAGAAACAAGTCATTCAAATGGAAAATAAAAAGAACTACTTGATTAAAAAAGATCACAATCATAACACTGATAATAATTTTTAACCACTTCGGCTCTGTCGACATCATGTTGTATTCCCCTAATCATATTGAGGTAGTACCTATATTGTACCCATTCGGGCGGTGCCTGTCACTCCCCGATTTTTGTCGAATCTCCATTGTGTTTCTAACAAAACACCCTTCAATTGAATCAATTTCAGATCTCCACTAGGAAATTAGACCCTAATTTTGTATAATATTTTCATAGTATCTATTTAATAGAAGGTTGTGAGGATATGGAAAGCAGGTTGAAAATTCAGGAGAATTCCGCGCTTGCAGAGCGTTTTGAGGTTGCATTTAATAGAATTCATCATGTGTTAAAGACATTAAATCCACATGAATATCAAGATGCATTTGTAAAGTTATTATCCATTTCTAGTCGAAAGCATCCTTTTATTAACTCATTTTATGTTGATTTAAAACAATTTGCTAAGCTTCGAAATGCTCTTGTTCATGAGAGGCTACAAACGAATACATATATTGCTACTCCAAATGAAGATGTTGTTCTTCAAATTGAGAAAATAGCAAGGCAGCTGTCTGCTCCACCTAAGGTGATGAAGATTGCGACAAAAACAGTTGTAACACTTCAATCCACACACTCCATTGAATATGTTATTAAGACAATGGACACATCTTCATATAATCAATTCCCAATTTATCGAGATCATGAGTTTTCGTTTTTGTTAACAGAGGGAGGATTAACCAGCTGGCTAGCTAGCAATATCAAGGATGGACAAATAAATCTAACAAAATCGACTGCAAATGAATTAAATGGTTTCGAAGATAAACACAATGTTTCATTTGTAAGCAAAAATATGAATATATTAGAGCTTGAAGATTTATTTGAACAGTATTTTCAACAAAAGAAAAAGCTTGAGGCTGTGATTGTTACTGAAAATGGATCTCGCAATGAGCGACCTCTTGGAATTATCACTCCTTGGGATTTAATCGAAATTGATTTACTACAAATATAAGGAGCACTACATGTCTAAAACACGTTTTTTTGCCATTTATAAAACACATTGGAAATATATTCTGCTTTATTTTTCACTTCTCTCACTGTTAGGTGTATTTACCTTTTCAGTACCTTTTTTTGATAAAAGCTATGCAATCATACCAGCCATTATCATATTAGGCTGTATTGTTTTTCTACCAAAGCTTCAGCAATATTCTTTGCAAATCTTTACACTATTATTAGCATTGTCATCAGGAATTTATGGTTTTTCAATAGAAAGTATCAAGGATTATAACCTGACGAATGTGATTTATTCAACTGTTCGTTTATTTGCGCTTGATGTTGATCCAGTGTTTTCAAAAAATGGTGATCGGTTTATCTCCTATCCACCATCAATTGAAGTTGCTCGCTATTCTGCTGTTGCTTATATCATTTCAGCAATTTCTCAGCTGATTTTATCTTATTTTAGACAATCATTGCGATTATGGTACATGACAAACAGAGGAAATCACTATGTTATTTTAGGTTTGAATCAAGAGTCCTATACATTTGCTAGTAATCTATTAAAAAACAAAAACCAAGTGATAATCATAAAAGATACATCATTTCCACTAGAAGACAACCTTACGCAACAGGGCGCAGTTCTTCTTGACGGTGATTTATTAAGCACAACAACACTAAGAAAAGCAGCCATTCATAAAGCAAAATGCTTAGTGACTCTTCACCATGAAGATGCGTATAATTTAAATATCGTAAAAGCTGTTCATCATTATTTTGTTCAAGAAAAAGCAAAACTTAAAGAGCGTCAGATAACATTTTACGTTCAGCAAAACCATACTAGAACTGAGCGCTTATTTACTATATTAGAAAAGAAACTAAACACTGAATCAAGTCAAATCTCCATACAGCTACACCCGATTTCTATACATGAATTAATTGCTCGTCAGTTATTTAATCAACATCCTATATATAAACATCATGAAGAAAAAGCTCTACAACAAGATAGCTCACCATATCATTTACTTATCATCGGATTTGGACTAACAGGTCAGCAAATTGCACTTCAAGCTATTCAAAGAGGTCACTTTTTTAATAAACAACCTCTTGCTATTACTATAGTCGATACTCATGCAAAAGCGATTTCTCAAACCTGGAAGGAAGCCTATCCTCGACTACAGGAAATGGCTAGCTTTCAATTTATAGAGCAAGATGTTGAAGCAGAAGATATCGGAAAATTAATTGAAGAACAAAACCTACCGATTACGTCTATTTATATTTCATTAGATAGTGATGAAAAAGATATTCTTCAAGGAATGAGAGTTCATCAGCGCTTTAAGAAGATACCAATTTATATAAAGCTGCAGCGCGACCAATTTTTCGCTAAATGGCTGCATGAGGAAGAAGCATTTCACCATATCTATCAATTTGGTGCACTAGAAGACGTATTAACAGAGGAAATTGTGATACAAGAACAACTGGATAAAATGGCAAATTTAATTCATGATATGTATGCAGATAAAACAGCTCAGTCAAAATCATGGGAAAAATTATCTCATTTTGAAAAGCAGTCTAACCGCGCGTTAATGAATCACTATGAAGCAAAACTATTTCTACTAGGATATGAAGCTGCTGAAGAAACTCCTGAGAAAGAAAGCATTTCAGAACGTATTTTCACAAATGAAGTACGAAAAAAGCTAGAACAGCTAGCAATTGTTGAACATAGACGCTGGAATGCTTTTCATTATAGTAATGGCTGGGATGCTTACCCTTTAAAGCATGTAACTAAAACCAACCATAAAGATGCTGAAAACAAGCTTCATGCTTGTTTAGTAGAGTGGGATGATTTAGATAAAATTTCAGAAATTCGTGATATTGATTTTAAACAATATGATCGGGATACAATTCTACAATTATATGATTTAACAGAAAAAATGGGCAAAGCTTTATATCGGCGAGGGGTTGCTAAAAACATTGAATAAACCATACATACTCGGGATAACTGGTCATCGAGATATTCATCCCAAAGCCTATGAGGAAGTAAAAAAAGTAACGATTAACTATCTTGATCAGCTCATGGAAGTTCATTCAAACCTACTGCTTTTATCACCGTTAGCTTCTGGAGCAGATCAGCTTTTAGCCATATTAGCTCTTGAGCGAGGAATAACTGTGCATGCACCTATTCCCTTCCCTATTGAACGTTATTGTCTCGATTTTCCAGAAGGAGAAGCTCGAAACATTTTTTTGAAACTAACTAACAAAGTTGATCGTATTTTCATACCAGATGTTGCTGTTAATCAAAAGAATGAAACATTATGTTATTTCGCAGTTGGGGCTTTTGTTGCTCAACGTAGTCAGCTTTTATTTGGGTTATGGAATGGAGAAAAATTCCCGGAGAAAACTGGTGGAACAAATCACATTATCAGATGTCAGCTTGAAGGTTTTCCTGAGTCCTTCCGAATAAAAACACCTGTTTTTGATCGAAAAACAGTTTGGATTATAACACCACGTTCCACAGATGATTTTTTTCACCCTAAGGGAAGCTACTTAACTTTAGAACAATACAATTCTATATAAAAAGGAGGACCATAATGACAAATAAACTAAAGATATTTCTTAGTCATGCTAGTGTTAATTTCCCTGTTATGAAGGAAATAGCTGATATTCTTGAAGGTCTTGGCTATATTTGTTGGTATGCTCCGCGAAATATCGCGAAGGGCAACAATTATCTTGTTGATATTGTTGATGCTATTGAGCAAATGGATGTGGTAATTCTTCTTCATTCTAAAGAAGTTCATGAGTCAAAATATGTGTACAGAGAAATTGAATATGCTGATCAAATGAATAAGCTTATTTTACCTGTGTTAATTGATGATGCACCAATTGCCAAGCAGCTTGTGCTAATTATACGAAGCATGCAAATGACTTCCTTGCTTGATTTTCCATCGATTTCAGAAGCAGCTGCAGTATTAAATAGTCGATTGGTGGCTTATCAGCTTGAGTCCCAGCAACAGGAAGTATCAACAGATTGGGTGCAATCCTTAGGTACGCCAATTATCAGCAAGCATTACGCACTCAATTCAACAACAGCCTTTTTGCTGAAAAATGAGCGTATTGAACAATTAAAACGTGTTTATGTCCCTGTAGAAAATTTTGAGGAAGCACAAAAGAGTCTAAGTGAAAATCACGTTACTATCTTACAGAATGCAGAACGTACGGGCAAATATTCCACAGGCATCAACTTGCTACTACATCAAAATGTAGAGCAAATCATTGAGATTTTGCCTACTATTACACCAGTAGATTTATTAAAAATGCCACTACAGCATAACACAGGATATATAATAGATAAGGTAAGTCTTGGATTTTATGAAAATCTCATTCCAGTAATGTGGGATCAGTTGTTCCAAGCTTTTAGAGAAGCAAACAGTTATCTTATTTTAAGTACAGAAGATTCTGAGCTACCTGATTGGATTGAGGTTTTTACGATCTATCCGCCTGTTGATAAAATAACCGTACTAATCAAGCATGGTGAAGAAGCTGGATTACAAAACATTGAAGGCACTATTATAGATAGAATTGAGCCTTTTTTAGAGAAATTGCTTCCTTATGAAATTAGTGATATTTCAAAGAAAATTGTTAATGTTGTTCAAGGTACATTAACAATGGTTGAGATGGTTGAGCAATTTCAAGGTCATGTTGAAGATCGTGTAGCGAAATGGTTTGAGCAAAACGGACAGTCATTATCACTTGTGGCTAATTATGTAACTCTAGCAATTTTGAAGGAAGTGCCTGAGAAAACCCTCCTAGAAGCTTCAAAATTAATGGAAGCTTATTTACAAGAGTCCTGGCAATTTGGACAAGATACAACCTTTTTATCTGATGATGTACGACTAGACCTTTTACAGGCGAAACGTTTTTCTAAAAAAGTAAATTCGGATATGGGCTATATTTCAGTTGAACATATTAAGCTTACACGTCCAGATGAAGCAGACATCATGCTAGCTCAATTTTGGACACACTATCGTTTTTCAAGAAATGCAGTTTTCGCATGGTTTAATGAATATCTAGAGAAAGCTAAAAAAGCGGCACTTCCTGAAATGAATTCAGCTCTCACCGTTTTAGCTAGCTATGATTTGGCTTCTGTTCGTCAAGAGCTATTACAGCAATGGGCAAAGCATGACAATACATTATACCGCTTAGCAGCTGTACGCATTTTAACAAATCTCATTAAATCAGGGCATTATGTTCAAGAAGTAATCAACCTCGTGAACAGCTGGAGCTCTCAGCGTAATAACCATAATTTACAGTGGACAGCAGCAAGTGCACTTGGCTCTGAGATCGGTGTTTTTCTTTATCCAAAAACACTTCAGCTTTTACAGAAAACTTTTTTAACAAATCCAGCATCTTTAAGGCATATCGTCGGACAAAGCTACATAAATCTTTTTAAGCTAGGAAGTAATCAGCGCGATTATGTAATTGCATATTTGCAGCACTTCCAAAGCTGGTTAACAGAAGAACAATATCCAGCTAAACTACTACACTTTTATTTTTCAATTATTAGAAGAAACAGGTATGAACTAACTAGTATTTTGTCAAAAGAGGAAATAACCGAGCATATTGGTCCATTTGTGAGCACCTCACTAAAATCCAGTAAAACAAAAAGATCTGGTGAACAGTTCATAACAAATGCTGTTGCTCATTTTCCACAAAAGCTGGCACCACTTATGATCTCACTCCTATACAATGATGATCGTGCTGTAAGTGAACGAGCGAAGGATCTTTTAAAAGTAAATATGATGAAGCAAAATAATACAGCATTCAATGATTTATACGAAGAAATGATGAGTGTTAAAGGGAGGAAATAACAATGAATTTGATTGAAGTTCAACCAGTAAAATTTAGCTTTTTTGAAAAACCACCAGCTTCTTCACTTAATCAAGCGTTTGTTTATGTGAATGGAGAAAATAACTTTCAGGTTGTTAAAAATGGTGACCGGTTAACTCGTAGTGATTTACGTGCAGGAAAATATACGAAGGTATATATCGTCAACATGGCAACACAAAATTATCAAAGTGAAGAAGAATATCTTTCATTAGACAGAGGTCGCAGCTTCCTTATTAATCTATCAATCGATTATAAAGTGGTTGATCCAATTTCCCTTGTCCAGCAAGATGCAGGTGAAATTGTTACGTATATAAAAAAGAAGCTTCCTTACTGGCTTGAAGAAATCACAACAGATTATTCAATCTCTGATGCAAAACGGGTGAAGAAGCATATTGAGGATTTACATGAGCACTCCTCAATGGTAGCAGGCTTAAAGCAGGTAGGCATTGTTGTTTCAGATATAAATGTACTTGTGAAGCAAAGTCGAAGTGATCAAGAGCATGATAAGAAATATTGGGATATTGATCGTGAAGGTGAGCTTGCTGAGCATGAAAGAGAAGTAAAACAACGCCAAGCACTAGCTCTTGCCGAAAGAATTCAAAAAGAAATTGAAAATGGCAACCTATTTAATGCGTTATTATTATCTGAGGAAAACAAAGCAGCTCTAGAAATTGTTCAAGGTAGAATTGCAAACCAAGAGAAATTCCGATCAGAGGTTCAAGATCAAGTGCGGAAATTAATTTCAGATCCAACAGTAGACAGAATCGAAATCGAGCAACAGCTAGAAAAAATTAGAGTGTACTTCCCTTCTGAAAATTTTGCAGAAGCTCAAAAAAATAGCAACAGAAATGAATATGCAGAAGACCCTCTTGAGGATTTAAGAAGTGTCTACCAATCTACTAAAGGAGAGTAAAATAAGTGGAAACCATACTTAATCAAGTTTTCTGGATTTGGGTACCACTCACATTATTGCCCGTCTGGCTGCGAATCGCCATTGTTACGTATGTTCTCATTATTCTTGCTAGACCGATTATCTTTCTACTTTTACCTAAGCTAATCGAATGGGCTAGCATATTGGTGAAGAAAGCTGTTGAATATCTTTCTTATCCGCTTATGGTATTTTTTCATAAATTTTTATCAAAGCGACGTAGTAATGGAGATCACCGAATTCCCTACTGGCTCGAAGCAGGTGAAGACCTATGTGCTGTGCTACTAAAGAGTTTTGAAAGATTAGAGGATTTATCAAAAAGACGAACGAGAAACAAAGCAAGAATTAAAAAAATGGTTCGACTTGTTGCCTTTTCTCTTGCCATTTTGCTTCCACTTGCGATCGTTAATAACCCAACAACTTCTTACTCAAAAACCTGGATCGATTTCGAAACATGGGTAACAAAGGAAAAGGTTCAAAAAGAGCTGGGCTATGATCTCACCAAGCTGCAAGCAAATGTAAAAGGAAAATTCGAGGAAGTCAGTTCAAAAGTGAACCCGAAAACATTAAAACTCAAAGAAAAATATCAAGAAGGCGGAAACATCCGTGAAACCCCGTCCCTAAACGGAAACATCGTTGATGACATCAAGCAAGGCGAAACCATCACATACCTAGAAGAAGAACAAACCGACAACCAAGGAATCCGCTGGCTCAAAGTCGAAACCCCAAACGGTAAAACTGGATGGATATCGGATAAGATTGTGGAGTAGATTTGGTGCCAGAGTTGGTGCCTGTCACTTCCCGGTTTTTGTCGAAAGTCGGGGTGCCTGTCACCACCCGATTTTTGTCGATTGAGATGTTTAACTTATAAAGAGAAGGAGCCACCAGACCTCACAATGAGGCTTGGCGGCTCCTTCTTTTTTCTAATTAAATATATTTCTGCTTTTTAACTCCTATAATTACTAATACTTCATTCATAAATCATTTTTATAAATTTCAAAATCAATATCTCTTAACCTATGATAAATTCGAAACTCCTCCTGCCTTTCATCTAACGTGTCCCCTTCCATTTCATCTAATAAAATCCCCGGATTAAAAAACGGCAAATAATCATATTCGGCTTCGTTTATAAAAAATAAATGGTAGCTACTCCATAGATAATCCTCAGGTCTCTTCACGATATTAGCTTCAACAGGATTTAGGTGTATATACCGAGAAACCTCAAGCATTCCCCTTCTCGCAAGAATTACACTATCAAAAAACCTCTTTTCAAACACATGTCCTGTAAGGTTATATCGATTATTATAGTAATTTGCATATTGCTTATTAATGAGTGCCATGATTTTCGAGATGGAGTGATCCTGAGATTTTAATTGAAGATGATAATGATTTGTCATTAAACAAAAGGAAGCAATTTCAAAGGGGAGTCTTTCATGAATTCTTCTGAGAATAAATACAAAGGCTTGAATGTCTCTTTCATCCATAAAAAGCGGATCGCGGCGGTTTCCACGACAAACAATGTGATAGAAATATAGAGGTGATAATATACGCGGCTTTCTTCCCATGCTATCTATTACAACAGCAAACGAAGGAGGAATTTAGCGTGCTATAGCTGGAAACTGTTAAACTACTTTTTTCCGTGGCAAAAAGCTGCCTTTCATTATGATACATCCTAAAACAACAATCTACTATTGATAACTTGATCTTAACCACCATTCCCTTCCAATATATGTTTTTCGCTTTAAATATATTTGAAACCAGACTTCTCGTCAAGATACTATCATTCGACAAAAACCGGGTAGTGACAGGCACCACATTTCCAAGTACTATCAAAATAGATACGAATACGAATCGATCAATTCTTTCGACAAATTCCGGGTGGTGACAGGCACCGCCCGAAATAAATAAGGGCGGTGCAATAAAATGAATTCAATATTATATATTGAGGATGATCAGGAGATTGGTCAGTGGGTTGAGCGTGAGTTAGTTGCTGAGGGGTATGATGTTAGCTGGTTAACGTCTGGTCTTGATTTGCCTGGTGATTTGAGTAAGTTTTCTATTGTGATTTTGGATGTGATGCTTCCTGGATTAGATGGTTTTTCGATTGGAAAGAGAATAAAGAGAAACAGCCGCGATATTCCAATCATTATGCTATCAGCACGTTCATCGATTGAAGATAAGCTTGAAGGCTTAGAATTTGCAGATGATTATCTGACAAAGCCCTTTCATCCACAGGAGCTCTCAAAACGAATTGAGGTTTTACTCCGCAGATTTCATAAAGAAACCACAACAAAAAAGCAAATCAAGCATCTTGAAATAGATACCACCAATCATGTGATTACGAATACAACAACTGGTGAGGAAATACTTTTAACAGGAAAGCAGCACCATATATTCTCATTCTTTTTACAGCATCTTAACCAAATTTTAACCAAGGAGCAACTTTATGAGGGCGTATGGAAGGAGCCCTATATCGAAGGAGACAAAACCCTAATGGTACATATCCGCTTTCTTAGAGAAAAAATTGAGCTCAATCCTTCCAAGCCAGAAATTATTGAAACGATTCGCGGAATTGGATACAGGGTGAAAGCATGAAATGGAAATGGATAAAATCATTACAATTTAAATACTTGATGATCATTTTTCTAGCTATGGCAATTCTCCCCATCTCTGTCCCTTTTATTTCGATGCTTGTTTATATTCCAGCACTAGTTGTCGAAGACCCAGCAAAAAAGTCTTCCTTTTCAGGTTCAATAGATTTAGAAGAGATGTGGCATAAACAAGCAAAATCATTATCAGAAGAAAACGAAGATGAAATCCGTGATAGGTTACAAAGTATCCAAAAAAAGCATCCAGAAGCACAGCTATTTTGGGTAGATTCAGACGGGATCACTCGGGATACTTATTCTGTTGAAGATACGCTTCCTGAAAAATGGTCTTCTTCTTACACCATTCAGTTTATGAAGAACGCCTATGATGCAGATCCGTTCACAGTTGTTGCCTTTTTTGAAAATAATCCTAACAATGGATTTATGGTCATTAAAGTTGATCGAATTTTACTCGAGCCACCAATCCAACGTTTAGGCGATCATTACACATATATCTTTATTGTTGTAAACATCCTTATACTACTTCTATTTATTTTTCTATCGTGGTTATTTTTCAAAAGCATCCATAAAAGATTACTTCGACTTTCACACGCTATGGAAAATAAAGGTGCTAACGGTATACCTCAAACGGTTATTGTTTCAAAAACAGATGAAATTGGTCAGCTTGAGGATAGCTTTAACAGGATGATTCAAGAATTAGAGCAAAGTAATCAACGAGAACAAAAGCAAGAGGAATTGCGTAAAAACCTTATCGCCAATTTATCACATGATCTGCGAACACCACTAACAACGATTCGTGCTCAGCTAGACCATGTAAAAGATGAAGTTAAAACAATCAAAGGAAAAGAAGCACTAGCTTCTATCGATCAAAAAATTGATTATCTTGGTAGTCTCATTGATAACTTATTATCGTACACACTTTTATCAGCAAAAAAATATCCTTTTCATCCAGAAAAAACAGAGCTAAATCGTTTTATTAGAAAAATAACAGCTCAGTGGTATCCAGTTCTTGAAGAAAAGAAATTTGATATTACGATTAACACAAATCCTGAACAGATTTTTTGGAATATTGATCCACAGTGGATGGAGCGAATTTTCGATAATCTTCTACAAAATGTCGTTCGCCATGCAGCAGAAGGTAAATTTTTAGAGATTTCCCTCATTAGTGAAGAAAATCTTGAAAAGCTTGTGATCACAGACAAAGGCAAAGGATTTAATGAGAAAAGTGAAAAACAAGGTGCCCGAATTGGTTTAACAATAGTTGATGTGATGATAAAGGAAATGAATTTAACCTGGTCAATCGAAACTGGTGATCAAGGAACAACAATTACAATCGAACATCATAAAAAAGTGTAAGCACCTACTTCTTAAGGTGCTTTTTCTCATTTATTGAAGATTTTTAAACAAAATTTAAACAAAACAAATACCTCGTTTTAACTCTAGCCGTCTAAGCTTTAACTGAGGTGATTAATCATGAACGAAATTATTAAAACAAATAATTTAACAAAGAAATTTAAAGGAAAACCAGTTGTGGACAAAATTAATTTATCGATTAATAAAGGAGAAATTTACGGATTTCTTGGTCCAAATGGTGCGGGAAAAACAACAACGATTCGTATGTTGCTTGGGTTAATGGAGCCAACAAATGGACAAATTGAGTTGTTTGGTGAAGATGCAAAAGCAAATAAAATCAAAGCACTTAAAAAGATTGGTTCTTTAGTAGAATCTCCTTCTTATTATGGACATTTAACAGCACGAGAAAATTTAGAAGCTCTTCGCAGAATCCTTCAGGTTCCGAAAAGTCGAATTGATGAGGTCTTATCAATTGTACGTTTAACGAAAGACGCCGACCGAGCTGTGAAGGGATATTCACTCGGGATGAAGCAACGTCTTGGCATTGCGTCTGCTTTATTAGGAAATCCAGAATTACTCATTTTGGATGAACCAACAAATGGACTAGATCCATCAGGCATTCATGAAATTCGGGATTTAATTAAAAAAATGCCAACAGAATTTGGAATCACAATCCTAATATCTAGTCATCTTCTTAGTGAAATCGATCAAATGGCTTCACAGGTTGGCATTATTTCAAACGGAAAAATGATTTTTCAGGATTCAATTGAAAACCTTCGAAGTAAAGCAAAGGCTGAAATCACAGTAAAAGTTCAGGATACGAAAAAAGCAAAAGCACTGCTTTTATCGAAGGGTATTTTGACTGATATTGTAGAGGATCGATTAATTTCTCAAGATATGTCTGATGAAAAAATTGCAGCAATGATAAATCTACTTGTTACAGGTGGTCACTCGGTTTATCGTGTGGAGGAAAAACGTAAATCATTAGAAGATATATTCCTCGACCTAACAAGTGAGGGAGGACTTAAGCATGCTAACAGTCTTTCAAGCTGACTTATTAAAAATTAAGCGAAAATGGTTTTGGTTCCTTGTTTTTCTAGGTCCATTTGGTGTGATTGCCATGCAAATGGTGAATTACGGTGTTCGTTATGATTATTTAGTAGAAAATAGCGAAAACGTCTGGCAGGATCTGATTGCAAATGTGAATATGTTTGTTTGCCCTGCTCTTCTTCTTGGGATAACGATTTTAGCATCACAAATTGCCACAATTGAGCACCAGCAAAGCTCATGGAAACAACTACTTAGCTTACCTATAAAACGTCGAGTTGTGTTTTCATCGAAATTTTTCGTGACATTAATGATGCTGTTACTTTCATCAATTTTATTGTTTGTTGGAACCATTTTATTAGGACTTGGTCTAGGATTCAATTCTGGCATGCCACTAACAGATATTTTGAAAAATAGCTTTTATCCACTTTTGGCTGGTTTACCGATTTTAGCTCTTCAAATATGGTTATCTATTACGATCGAAAATCAAGCTGTATCATTGAGCGTTGGAATTTTCGGAGCTGTTTTTTCAATGTTTGCCTTTTATGCCCCTGATTGGGTGATCTGGAAATGGCCGTTATTATTGGGGGAGCATGAGCCGATTTGGTATGTAACAGCAGGAACAACGCTCGGAATCATCATCCTTTTGATAGGAATGATTGATTTTGAAAAAAGGGATGTGAAATAATGTTTATCCATTTACTACAATCAGAAATTCTGAAAATGCGAAAAACCCATGTGTGGCTTTTATTGTTTGTTAGTCCATTTCTTGCAACAGTGGCCGCTCTAGCTTCTACCCCACCGATCGAGGAAGCAGTAAATGAATGGTCACTAACATTACTCATCATGACACCGATGCACACGATTTTATTTCTACCTTTAATTATTGGTGTTTTCACAAGCTTCATCTGTCGTTATGAGCATAAAAATGGCGGCTGGAAACAGCTATTAAGCTTACCTGTGAAACGAACTCATGTGTACATGTCAAAATTTCTACTTGTGATGCTGCTAATTGCTCTTAATCAACTTGTTTTTATGGGGGGGTGGATTGTCGTTGGACTTGTGAAAGGATTTACAGATCCATTTCCTATGGAGATGATCCTTAAAAGTATTCTTGGAGGATGGATTTCAACGCTACCATTAGCTACCATTATGCTTTTAGTTTCAATGGCTTGGTCAAGTTTTGCTGCTCCACTTGCGTTTAACGTTTTCTTCACTATGCCAAATATACTTGTCGCAAATTCCGAAACATACGCGCCCTACTACCCGTGGGTTCAGCCATTTCTTACAATGATTCCAAAAGAAGAAGGCCCCTGGGGAGGCTTCTTCGTCTCATTCGAATCCATCATCTACGCTATTACACTTGGCTTCATCGTCTTTTTTGTGAGTGGATTGATGTATATTCAGAGGAAGGCGGTTTAGGAGGCGCGGTATCCGATGCTGTGCTGTGGTGCCTGTCACCACCCGGTATTTGTCGAATTACTTAACTGAGATTATAGTCGAAGCTAGCTGTAGCTTCGACAAAACTCGGGGCGTGACAGGCACCTGTCGAAACAGGCACCCGTCGAATAAAAAAACAGTCATCCCTTTAGGAGTGACTGTTTTTAAGTATATCTTAAAGAGTTATAACAAGAAGAATACCTATATCCCTCGACATAAATCGGGTAGTGACAGGCACCGCCTCCCCCTCTTACTCTCCAGCTACAAACGTTCTTTTTCCTAATTCACTATCAAGCATAAAGAATGCGTTGCTGTCTTTATCAATACGTTTTAATTTCTGAATTAGCGTATCAAAGCTAGCTTCCTCTTCTACTTGTTCTTCAATAAACCATTTTAAAAATGTCATTGTTGCATGCTCACGCTCATCTAGAGCCATGTCTGCAAGGTCATAAATACGACGTGTTACTTCCTTTTCGTGTAAAAGACCTTTTTCAAACACATCTAAAACCGAATCAAATTCATTATGTGGCGTTGGAAAGCCCTCTAATAAAGCACGCTCTCCCATATCATTAATAAAGTTATAAAATTTCATCGCATGAAAGCGTTCCTCTTCAGCTTGCACAAGAAAGAAATTAGCAAAACCATCTAAACTTTCTGCTGAACAATAAGCTGCCATCCCTAAATATGCATGAGCAGAATAGAACTCATAATTCATCTGTTTCACTAACCCATCAACAAGTTTTTCACTAATCATCATACATCCCTCCTACCTAAGACTATACCACAATCTAGTAAATTTTAATCGACAAATTTCGGGTAGTGACAGGCACCATTTCATATATTAATTAGGTAATTTTTGTGTTAAGATTGGACTTAGTGTTACTTTATGTTGAAATATCTGTAAAAATATGTTTTTTCTAATTTTCCGGATATTTTTCTTCAGATTTGAAACAATCTAGAATAAACATCCGTTTAACGTACGATGTATTAATTAATAGAAAAGAAGGTGAACTTTCATGTGTGGATTTATTGGATGCATACACGAGAAAGGGATAAATCAAGGTCAACAATTCAAACACCTATTTGAGAATATGAATAACATCATTGAACATAGAGGACCAGATGATTCTGGTTATTTTTATGACGACTATATTAGCTTCGGATTTAGACGACTAAGTATTATTGATCTTGAAAGCGGACATCAGCCACTTTCATACGAGAACTCTCGTTATTGGATTATTTTTAATGGAGAGGTTTACAATCATGTTGAACTGAGAAATGAATTAGCACAGGAAGGCTTTCATTTTGAAACACATTCTGATACAGAGGTTATCATTGCCATGTACAGTAAGTACAAAGAGAAAACTCCTGAAATGCTAAGAGGAATGTTTGCGTTTCTTATTTGGGATAAACAAGAGGAAGTTTTATTCGGAGCAAGAGATCATTTCGGTATAAAGCCCTTTTTCTACAAAAAGGAGGAAGATCGCACATATTTCGCATCAGAAAAGAAAAGCATTTTGCTAGCTATGAAAAATGATGTGATAAACAGTGAAGCACTTCAACAATACTTAACTTATCAATATGTACCAGAGCCTGCCACGATGTCTGATGGTATTCAAAAGCTACTTCCAGGACACTATTTCACAAAAAAACCAAATGGTAACATGGAAATCAAAAAGTATTGGAATGCTTCATTTTCACCAGTAGCTACAACAGAGGATAAGCTAGCAAAAGAAATTCGCGATGTAATGTTTGATTCAGTTAATGTTCACATGCGAAGTGATGTTCCTGTTGGTTCATTTTTATCAGGTGGAATCGATTCATCATTAATTGCGTCTATTGCACAAAAGTACAATCCTGCAATTAAAACATTTTCTGTTGGCTTCGAACAAAATGGCTTTAGTGAAATAGATGTAGCAAAGGAAACGGCAGATAAATTAAACATCGAAAACATCAGCTACCTGATCAGTCCTGAGGAATATATGAAAGAATTACCGAAGATTGTGTGGCATCTTGATGATCCTTTAGCTGATCCTGCTGCAATTCCATTGTATTTCGTCGCACGTGAAGCAAGAAAGCATGTAAAAGTAGTGCTTTCTGGAGAAGGTGCAGATGAATTATTTGGTGGATATAACATCTATCGTGAACCACAGGATTTAGCTATTTTCAACAAAGTGCCAAAAACCATGAAAATGCTACTTAGAAGACTTTCGGAAATTGTCCCAGAAGGTGTAACAGGCAAAAGCTTTATCGAACGCGGCTGTACTCCGATGGAAAGTCGCTATATCGGAAATGCAAAAATGTTTGATGAAAAAGAGAAGGAAAAGCTTTTCAAATGGTATAATCCGAATTCACATTATCTTGACATCACAAAGCCTTTTTATGATCAAACAAAGAACTATGATCCAGTTGATCGTATGCAATATATTGATATTCATACTTGGTTAAGAGGAGATATTCTTTTAAAAGCAGATAAAATGACAATGGCTAATTCACTTGAGCTTCGCGTACCATTCTTAGATAAAGAAGTATTTAAAGTCGCTTCAAAAGTGGGAACTGAATTCAAAACAAGCAATAATACAACAAAATACATTCTTCGAAAAGCAGCAGAAGGTGTTGTTCCTGAGCATGTATTAACTCGTAAAAAACTTGGCTTCCCTGTTCCAATCCGTCATTGGTTAAAAAATGAAATGCATGATTGGGTCATTAATATTATAAATGAAAGTCAAACAGATCATCTGCTCAACAAAAAAGTGATTACCAACCTATTAGAAGATCACTGTAATGGAAAAGCTGATAACAGTAGAAAAATCTGGACTGTTCTGATCTTTATGATTTGGCATCAAGTCTTTATAGAAAATAAATATAGCTTCCAGGAAACAAAACAGACTGAGCTAGTCTAGTCTGAACAGAATGTCCGATAGCAACTAAAAACAGCCCCTTTTAAACAAGAGGCTGTTTTTTTATTTTTCTATTCGACAAAACTCGGGTGGTGACAGGCACCAAAAAAAAATGAAACTTTCTCAAATCTCCTACGTAGTTATATAATGGAAGTAAAATGGACAAAAGGTTGAGGTGGATACATGAGTTTTTTTAGTAAGTTGTTTGGTAAGAAGCCTTCTTCTACAAAACCTGTTGAGGAACGGAACATGTTCAATTTGCAAACGGATGACATTATCACCTATGATTTAGAGGACTATAAGGTTGTTGGAAAAATTAGTTATGATGATCATGGGTTTACATGGCATGCTTATCAGCTAGAAGGTGTGAACAGAACGATGTGGCTGAGTGTTGAAATGGATGATGAGCTTTATCTTGGAATGTATGAGAAAATTAAACTTAAGCCGCAAGAGCCTTTTCCGAAGAAAATCGAACACGAAGGAACTACCTTCTATCTTGATGAATCTGGAACCGCACGTGTAACTGGATTAGGGAGAAGTCAAAATATTAATGGAATGAACTGTCAATACTTTGACTATTGTGATGATGATGAGGAAAAATTTCTGTCTGTTGAAAAATGGGGCAGTGAAGTTGAAGTTAGTGTAGGGTATGAAATCGAACAATTTGAATTAAAAATTATAGCAAGTAACTAGGAGGATTTCTATGTTTAAATTATTCAAAAGAGTGAAAACCGTTGTTGATTCTGAATTAAATTCTTTACTAGACAAAGCTGAAGATCCAGTAAAAATGCTTGAGCAGTTTATGAGAGATATGGAAAGTGATATTCGTGAAGCTGAAGCAGCTGTTGCAAAGCAAATCGCAAATGAAAAAATGCTTCAAAAGAAATACGAAGATGCGCAAAAAATGGTTGATAAACGTGATGAGCAAGCAATCAAAGCGATTGAAGCAGGAAATGATGATCTAGCTCGTCGTGCACTAGAAGATAAAAAGATTCACAGCCAAACAGCTGATACGTTAAAAGAATCATATGACCGCGCAAAGCTAGATTCTGATTCAGTACGAAAGAAATTAGATGAAATGAAAGCTGAATACTATGAAATGAAACTAAAGAAAGATTCACTAAAAGCTCGTGCAGAATCTGCGAAAACGAGAACAAAAATGAATCGTACACTTTCTGGAATAGGTAGTGATGATTCTAAGCATGGCTTTGATCGTATGGAAGAAAAGGTTCTTCAGTATGAAGCTGAAGCTGAAACAAGTGAAGATATGCGTTCATCAAATAAAAGCCTTGATGATGAATTTAAATCTCTTGAAACAAATGAAGTTGATGATGAATTAGCTGCTTTAAAGAAAAAACTCGGAAAATAATCAAGATAACGAACCTTTTTACCAATTAGGTCCTAGCAATCCCTCTTTGCTGGGACTTTAAATGAAGGTTTAGATAAAGGACATAGATTTGATGTCTGTCTCATAGATTGTGGTGAAAGAAGGTGAGTACATGAGAAAACCACTTCTTTTTGTTATGCTGTCACTTGTCCTTATTTTGTCAGCTTGCGGAAGTGGTGTCCAAGGTTCGACCGGTGGGACACTTTTTAAAGATGGAATCGCAGAATATATTCAAACAACGTATATGCTTCAAGATGTTGTATCAAGTCAAGAAGGCTCTGCTGAAATTTCCGAGATTTATATAGCTGAAAATCAGTCTATTGAAACATTAGCAAGTGATTTACAAAACTATGAAAAACCTCGTGAAATAAGTGAGAAAAAAGATAATAAACAAGTACTAGTCTATGACAATCTGTTTGTCATTTTAACAAATGATCCTGACAATCCTGAAAATACGATGGTTGAAGTGTCAGACTATGAATTTGTGCGCAATCATTATAATCCTAGCTTTTTTGATGGTTTATTAGTTTTATGGGTGTTAGATGAAATTCTAGATGTTGATGACTGGGGCAAAAAGCAACGTCAAAAGTGCTCAAATAATAATGATAATTGTTATGGAGGCTACGGATCATCAGGTGGATTATTCAAAACACCAGGATCATCCTCGACCGTTCGAGGTGGCACTTCATCTGTCCGTGGTGGTGGACCAGGTACAGGTAAGTAATTAATTTCAGAAGGGATGAATACAATGGAACCATTTATTTTAACAGCCGTATACTTTGCCATTGCAATTGTCATCGTATTAATTGGCTTAGCTATATTTGAATCCTTAACAAAGAAGTATAAAGACTGGGATGAGGTATTAAAAGGAAATCATGCTGTAACCCTTTCAATTGGTGGTAAAATTATCGGTATTTGCATCATACTATCTTTTTCTATCTATCATAGTGCTAGCGTGCTAGATACATTGATTTGGGGTGCATTTGGTGTTCTTTTACAAATGATTGCTTATCTTTTATTTGAGCTTTTCACTAGAAAATTCTCTGTTGAAGAGCAGCTACACAAAGGAAATATATCTGTAGGAATTATTAGCATGTGTGTGTCAATTGGATTAGCCTTTGTTATTGGTGCTTCGATTACATAAGAGTAAGAGATTTCCCACGCTAATTCCATTACCTAAAAATAAGTTGCGGATTTAAAAAGCAGTCGAACACATGTATTTTACAAAGCAAGGAGATTCTTTTGTGATTGATCAAAGTCGAAAACAAAGCAATGCCATTTATTGGGCATCAGGAATTGTGTCTGTATGCGGAATTATCTTTGAAGTCTTATTTGGTGCGGTCGGCTCCTATTTACTTGGTGATGGTGTTAAACAATACACCCTCACCATTTCTCTTTTTCTAACAGGAATGGGAATTGGTGCATCAATTAGTGAGAAAGTGACAAAGAATTTAATTTTATCATTTGTTTGGATTGAATATTTAATTGGGATTATTGCTGGCTTCTCCACATTTTTATTATTTGGAGTAACTGCCTACCTTTCTTCTGGAATGGACGCATTTTTCCTCTATTCTGTTACGTTAATTGTTGGTGCCCTCACTGGTGTTGAGCTACCTATTTTAATTAGGAAGGCGAATGAAATTGGCGTTACTCTTAAGAAAAGTACGGCAAGAGTTCTTTTTTCTGATTATGCTGGAGGACTGATTGGTGGTCTTCTTTTTGTTTATTTATTACGACCTGAATTCGGACTTGTTAAAACTGCTTTTTTAGTGGCAATTATAAATGTAGCTATTGCTTTATGGATTCTCATTTATTTCAAACGAGAATTTAAACGATTTAAGCTTCATTTTTCTGCGGGAATTGTCATTCTATTATTACTAGTTTCTGGTGTTCTTTTTGGTGAAGAAACTGCCTTTTCATTCGAACAAAAGCTCTATCGTGACCCAATTGTCTATACAGATCAAACAGATTACCAGCAAATCATTCTGACGAAGGAACAAGGAGATGTACGCTTATTTCTAGATGGACAGCTTCAATTTAGCTCAAACGATGAATATCGTTATCACGAAACACTCGTTCACCCTGCAATCGCTTCTGCCAACACACGAAAGAATGTGTTGATTCTTGGTGGTGGTGATGGGTTAGCTTTAAGAGAATTACAAAAATATGATGATATCAAAAAAATGACGTTAGTCGACCTAGATCCCGCAGTTGTTGAGTTAGGAAAACAACACCGAGATCTCGTTTCTTTAAATAAGCATGCCTTTGAAGATGAGCGTGTTGAAGTAAAAAATGAGGACGCCTTCTTATTTTTACAAAAGCAGCAAACAACCTTTTATGATGTGATTCTTGTTGATTTACCTGATCCTAATAATGAGTCTTTAAATAAGCTTTATACATTAGAATTTTACCAGCTTCTACGGAATCATTTAGCACCTGGTGGATCAATTATGATCCAAGCAACAAGCCCAACATTTGCAACAGAAGTTTATTGGTCCATCGATAAAACCGTACAAGCTGCACAGCTATATACTGAAAATCTCCATGTAGATGTTCCAAGCTTTGGTGATTGGGGATTTATTTTAGCAAAAAGAGAAGAATTTTCACTTGAAGAGTCTAAAATTTCAGTACAAACAAAGTTTCTAACAGATGATGTGTTAAAAGGACTCACTACCTTTGGTAAAGATATCGACTCTGAAATAACAAATGCAGACGGTGAAGCTGTTGAACTCGAAACAAACACACTAATGCGTCCTACAATCATTGAGAAATACGAAAAAGCGTGGAGAAGCTATTAAAAAAGTCACCCTTTCTTGACATGTGAGGGTGACTTTTTTTCGTTTAGTCTACAAGATAGCTATTCAGTTATTCGACATGTTCAGACAAAAACCGGGTGGTGACAGGCACCAAATCAATCAATGCTGATCAGGTAAATCCTCATAAAAAGGAGCTGAAACCTCTACTGGTGCATACTGTAAAAATGAAACAGTGGAAACAATTAGTGCAATTGCAAATAAACCATTAAGTAATGTTTTTTTCATTAATAATTCCTCCTAATTTATTTTTTAAACTGTAGCTCTATTATATAAAAATAATAACTGCTCTGAATTCTTGACTAGCGATGATGTAACAGGAATTCCTACTATATATACCATGTTCTTAAGCATACATAGCCGTGAATATAACTATTGGAATATTTTCGACAAACATCTATCTAAGAAATATGCTTCCGCCGTAGCTTATCATGTAAACTCTCCACAAAAGAAATCATCTCATCTTTACCTTGCAGCTTAAAAACGGTTAAGCATTTTCTAATATGTGATGAACCACCTTCCCCATCACCCATCCGATAATAGTTTGAACCACATTGAAAATAAAGCTCACCTAATAAGTACATTGTCTCCATTTTCATCGCAAGCTTAATAGCTTTTTGACAATAATGCAGGGATTTCTGATATTCCCCCATATCTGTGTACGCTTTACCAACTCCATAATAAATCCGAAGTTTAATAGAGTCATCCTTCATAACATCAATTGACTTCATACTTCTTAAAAGCTTTGTATAAAGCTCCAATGACCGAGTATATTTCCCCTGTTCCTTATATAAAATGGCTAAACTATTAGCTATTTCAATTTCCCGCTCTTTCATGAGAGATCGTTCATTTTTATATGTCATGAACAATGCCCTTGTTACCTTCTCAACACTACTATGAATATCTTCATTTAAATAAAAATCACAGATTCCCTCATGCCATACTAAAAATTGCTTATGTTCAACTGACTGAAACAATGGATTGTTTTTTTCCTGTGTCACAATCTGTGAAACTGAATGATAATCACGTTCTCTTATAAAAAACCTTATCATTTTATAAACATCTCTTACATAATCTAGTCTTGGTGTTTCTGCTATTTCAAAAAAATAATTCATATCAACGCCAAGCTTTCTTGATAGCTTATATAAAATCAATGAAGAAGGAATTTCGTTCGAATTTTCAATTTTGCTAATTTGGGCTTGTGTACATATTCCCTCTGCTAATTGCTGCTGACTTAAATCCATAGACTTTCTTAAGCTCTTGATTACATGTCCTATTTCGATAGATTCATACATCATCAAGCTCCCCTTTATATAGTAGAATTCAAGTCAAGTTATGGAGGCTTATTTCATAAACCTTATTGCGCCTAGACACACAATTCAGAAAAGAGCCTTCATTAAAACCAACATACCACGAACCTAGCTAGGTATTCTATAGTCCTAACTCTCTAGGTCAATAGACCAGTAAATTATGCGTAAAATTATATAACTTTCTAAACTAGCAAGTACCTCCATCTTGTTAACACTTTACTAGCTTCAAACCACCAAATAGCCCATAATATCAGCTTTGTAGAAAAACTATTATCCTACTATACTAGCTTTAACACGTGGTAATAGAGTTAGCTAATTCTAAAATAAGCAAAAAGGGGAATGAAAAATGTCAAAAAAACTAGCAACCATTGTACTCGGCACTTCATTAGCTTTTAGCACCATCTTACCTACCTCAACTTCCTTTGCCTTAACACCCTCAGAGAAACTCATGGAAAACATGCAGCTAGAACAAAAACTACTAGAGAAAGATAAACAAGTTCCTAATTTTTTATCAGGTAAACTATCAAAAAACAAAGTAAAAACAGAAAAAGAAGTAAAAGCATTTTTAAAAGCCAATAAAGAATTATTTAAAATTGATTCTACTAAAGAACTTCAACTACTAGATAAGCAAACAGATGAATTAGGAATGACACATTATACCTTTTCACAGGTAGTAAAAAATGTCCCTGTAGAAGGTGCAGTTTTCTCCGTTCATACAAATAAAAATAATGAAGTCATCACAACAGCTGGTCAGTTATATCCTGAAGCATCAGCTAAGCTTAAGGATACAAAGCCTTCCATTACAGAGCAGAAAGCAATAGATCTTTCATGGAGCTTGATTAATCTTTCTGAAGAAGAAACAAATATACACAATGATTCAGTAAAGGATTTATCTCCAAAAGCACACACAGCTACAGAGCATAATCAGGTCAAAAAAGACTTAGTTGTTTACGAAAAAGATGGCGAATTTACGTTGGCCTATAAGGTTCAATTACAATTCATTGAGCCTTACGGAGCTAACTGGCAAATCTTCGTTAACGCTAAAGATGGTTCAATTGTTGATTCATATAATGCAGTGAATGATGCCGCTACAACGGGATCAGGATACGGAATAAAAGGTGATAGTAAAACATTAAACACCTATTCATCAGGTGGGACATATTATCTATATGATGTCACAAAACCAATGAATGGTGTAATCGAAACCTTCACAGCTCAAAATCGTTCAACATATCCTGGCTCACGTTCTGTTGATAGTAATAATGCTTGGACATCATCAACTCAAGGAGCAGATGTTGATGCTCATTATTATGCTGGACAAGTTTATGACTATTATAAAAACACTCACAACCGTAATAGCTTTGATAATAATGGTGCAACAATAAGATCAACTGTTCACTACGGAAGCAACTACAACAACGCATTCTGGAATGGCTCTCAAATGGTTTATGGTGATGGCGATGGAAGTGTATTTGCTCCATTATCAGGTGCTCTTGATATTGTGGCACATGAGCTAACACATGCTGTGACAGAACGTTCGGCAGGACTTGAATACCGTGATCAATCAGGTGCTCTAAACGAATCCTTCTCAGATGTTTTCGGGTATTTCCTAGATCCACAGGATTATCTAATGGGTGAAGATGTGTACACACCTACCAAATCAGGTGATGCACTACGAAGTCTCTCAAACCCGAGTCAATTCGGACAGCCTGAGCATATGAACCAATATGTAAACACAACATCTGATAACGGTGGCGTTCATACAAACAGCGGTATCCCTAATAAAGCAGCCTATTACACAATTAGCAGCATCGGTAAAGCTCAAGCTGAAAAAATCTACTATCGTGCTCTAACAGTTTACTTAACTCCAACAAGTAACTTTAGCTATGCACGAGCAGCCCTTCTACAATCTGCTGCAGATTTATATGGAAATGGAAGCAGCGCTTATAACGGCGTAAAATCAGCATGGGATAAGGTTGGCGTATATTAAAAATATAATTACTGAGTTACTGAGAGCACTCTATATGGGTGCTCTTTTTTTTGACGAACTTTTCATAAAAAACAAGACATGAATACACAAAAACAATGATATGGTAAAAGAGGAGAGAAATTATGTAGGGAGTGAACACACATCCAAAACATTCGTCTAAAAGCCGCTCTAAACCGTGAACAAATTCAAAATAGATTAGCCTACAAACCTGAGATTATAGAACTACACTTAGTCGAAAAAGACCTATATCAACCACACAGAATCATATCATACATACAGCTAATAAAATCAAAAGGAGCTAGGGTTTATCTACATCATCCTATGAAATACAAAGGGCAATATTTAGATATAATAAGTACAGATCCTGACATGCGGAGATTTTATGATTGGTCTTGTGAAGTACTTGCAGACATTTGCAAAAAAGAGAACATTAAGTGTGTGATTCACTGTCATTACATGCAATCAGAAAGCAGCCATCTTACTGACAGAAATAAGAGACTTGAAACCAAGCATAGAATAGAAGAAATTTTAACGATTTGCCCAACAGTTTTTCTATGGGAAGACACAACTCAAGGGATATTTTCAGCAATTAATCCCTATCTATTATCAGAAATTGTTCAGCCGCTCAATTTATCACTGAATATCGATATTAGTCATTCCTTTATTGCACTAAGAGGAGATAATACTGCTCTCAAAAAGCATTTGGAATTATATCATCACTATGCTGATTATTTTCATCTTGTTGATTCCTATGGAGTCGAGCATGATTCATTACCACTTGGAAAGGGAAAAGTCGATTGGAAAATGGTGAAGCCATTTATTAAGGACACTGATTTTATCTTCGAAATTGACTTACAGGATTCGTATTACTTAGATTGCGAACTGATGATTGAAAGTGCACAATATTATAATGAAGTTTAAAGGGCTTTCTAAGAAAAGGAGAAGTGCCAACAGCTAAGCACTTCTCCTTCAATCAAACTATTATTCTATTCGACAATATTCGGGTGGTGTCAGGCACCAATTCCTCGTCTTCTTTTAACTCCATAAACACTAAAGCCTACAAATAATAAGAATGCACCTAAAATTAGCGTATTATATGCATTTGTTGCCGTGCTTGGTAAGCTATTTCCACTCTTAGGAGTTGGGCTTGGAAGTTTATTAGTATCAGTATCTGTATCTGTACCTGTATTTGTATCTTTATCTTCCTCAGCTTTAGTAGGTTCAGCTTCTACCTCAAACACTCCATATGTGCTAAAATGCTTTGTTTTAGCAGTAATCTTACCATCCTTGTAAGTTCCACCGATTAATTCCCAGGCTTTCTTTTCTTCGTTATAATAGAAAACCTTCACATTATTAGGATTTTTCACCTTTTTGGAATCTACATGAAAAACTAATGTCATATCTTCTTCAAATTGGTGATACTCTTTACCATCTGCAAAAATAGTAAAGTCGAATACCGCTAATGAGCCTTTTGCTTTCATCGGTGAAATCAAGATTTCAACTTTTTTATCAGCTAAAAGATTTTCCACTGGAATCACTAATTGAATATCTTCTTTAGAGATTGTAATTGGAATATTTTTATCTTTAAGCATATTCACTTGCTCTTTAGAAAGCTCCACCTTAGCTGTTCCCTTTGTATTCACTTCAATAGTAAGTGAACCATCTTGTTGAATACTTTCTATCACATCAGTTGAAATTTTATATGTGTTTCCTTTTTTAACTGCTTTTGTTGTTTTCGTTTTGTCTTTTGCTGGATCTTGATCTTCTCCTGGATTCTCACCATTACCTGGGTCTTCTCCATTACCTGGATCCTCTCCATTGCCTGGATCCTCTCCATTACCTGGATCCTCTCCATTGCCTGGATCCTCTCCATTGCCTGGATCCTCTCCATTACCTGGATCTTCTCCATTACCTGGATCTTCTCCATTGCCTGGATCTTCTCCATTGCCTGGATCTTCTCCACCATCAGTCACTTCACTAATGCGACCTTCTGCGTTATATGAGATTGGGCTTGTTAAGCTACTGATATAATCAATTGTTGCTTGAAGATCATCAGGACCTTGAACAGAATTTTCCCCAAATTCATTTAAACGATATTGATCACTACTATGAGGATACATATAATTGTTCACAGTAACAGTGAATGTTTCATTGTGATCAATCTTTGTTCCATCTAAGTGGAAAATATCGACAACTTGTCCGAACTCTCCAAGGGAGCTGTTCCAAGTGTATTTGAATCCACCAACACTAACATCAGGACCATATTTACTAAATTGTGCATTTAGAATTTCCTTAAGCTCAGCACCTGTAATTTCTAGCTTCACTAATGTATTACCAAATGGTTGAACATTGAATAGCTCACTCCATGTGATATCTCCGGCATCTACTCCAGCACGGATTCCACCACCATTCATTAGTGCAAAATCACTGTCCATTGCTTGAATCATACCATCGGCTATTAAGTTACCAAGCGCATTGTCACCAATTTCGCCTTTCTTTGCATAACCACCATTTATTTCTGTAGCGGCAACACCAATTACTTCATTTAGTTTTGGTCCAACAGCATCAAGATATTTCGTTAAAATGCTATTTACCTCAGGATCTGGTGTAACTCCTTCTTGAACAACATCTACGATTTGAGCTGATTTTTCAACAATATCACCTGTTAAAGGATCAATTTTAAAATCAACATCACCAAATGCTTTTCCATAATCCCACGCTTGAATAATTAACTTGTTATCAACTTCTGCATTCAGCTTTACATGATTATGTGCAGCAAAAATCATATCTACCGCATCATTTGCTTTGTTAGCAATATCAGCAATTTCCCCTGTAATTGTATTTCCTTCTTGATTACCTGGAACATGTGCTAAAACAACAATTGCCTCAATTCCTTGCTTTTGTAGCTCTGGCACATATTTGTTAATTGCTTCAGCTTCATCAGTGAAGCGTACATTTTCATTACCTTTTGCAATGATCATATTCGGTGTTTCAGTTGTTGCAATACCGATAAATCCTACCTTTGTTCCAGCAATTTCTTTAATTGTATACGGATCTAGAACAAGCTTACCAGAATCCTTATATTCAACATTTGCTGCAACCATTGGAAAATTAATTCCATCATAATTTTTTGTTCCGTTAGGATGTTCTCCACCTTGATTTAAACGAAGCATTTCTGCCACACCTTCATCAAAATCGTGGTTTCCAACTGTACCTACATCAAAACCGATCGACTCCATCATCTCAACTGTTGGCTCGTCTTGTAGCAAGCTAGAAACAGGAGAGCTTCCTCCAACCATATCACCTGGGTGAACGATTAGTGTGTTAGCTGGATTTTCTGCTTCATGCTGACGAAGATAAGTAGCTAAATAATCCATACGACCAATTTTTGTATCTTTCACACCATTTATTTCAGCTTTAGATGTAACATCAATTTTCCCGTGTAAATCATTTACACTTAAAATTTGTGCATCGATTAGCTCTGCTTGCTTTTCAGCATCTTCCTGGAAAATACGTCCTACATTATATGAAATAGGACCTTTGAAATTCTTTACAAAATTAACTGTAGCTTCTAAGTCTTCTGATCCAACAATAGGATTTTTTCCCAATTCACCAATTGGACGATACTTCGCTCCAGTTGCTGTTGCCATAAAATTATTTACAGTAATTGTATACGTTTCTTCTTCATTAATTACTGTACCATCTGGCATTGTAATTTCAGTTACTTCTAATGGAGACTTTGTCCATTTGTATTTAAAGCCTGAAATACTATAATCAGGACCATAAGATGTTGAAAGCTGCGCCTTCATAATCTTATATAAATCTGCACCTTTAATTTCAAGCTTTGTTAATACATTGTTGAAAGGCTGAATATTAAATAACTCATTCCATGTAATTGGACCTGCGTTCAATCCATCACGAATTCCCCCACCATTCATTAGGGCAAAATCTGAATCCATTGAATGTCGCATACCATCAGCAATTAAATTTCCAAGCTCATTATCGCCAATTGCACCAAATGCTGAATATCCACCACTCATTTCAGTTGCGGCTTGTCCAACAACTTCATTTAAAATATCTGATACTTTATTTTCATATTTAGCTAGAATATCAGCTACAACTGGATCTGGCTCGATTTTACTTTGATCAACATAAACAACTTCAGCTGTTTCTTTCACAATATCGCCTGTAGAGCGATCAATTTCTACACCAATATCTGCAAAAGCTTTTCCATATTCCCAAGCTTGTACGATTAATTTTGAATCAACATAACCATTGACGATTTTGTGATTATCACCAGCTAAGATAATATCTACTTCATCATCAACACCATTTGCTAAAGTTGCTGCTTCACCTGTAATTGTGTCACCATCTTGTGATGCTGTTAAGTGACCAAGAACAACGATAGATTTTACACCTTGCTCTTTTAGCTCAGCAACTGCTTTATTTACACCTTCTGTATAATCTGTAAAACGAATATCTTTAATCCCATCAGGAATAACCTTTCCAGCCGTTGAAGGAGTAATCGCTCCAACAAAACCTACCTTCACACCATCTACTTCTTTAATAAAGTATGAATCTAGTAAAGGTTTTCCTGTTTCTTTATACTCACAGTTTGCACATAAAAGAGGAAAGTTTTGACCATCATAATTTTCCGTACCATTAGGATGAGCTCCACCTTCTAAAATACGCTTTAATTCTGTTACACCTTCATCAAATTCATGGTTACCAACAACACCTACATCAAACCCAATTGCCTCCATAATTTCTACTGTAGGTTCATCCTGTAAAAGTGCTGATACTGGTGAGCTTCCACCAATAATATCTCCTGCATGAACTTTTATTGTATTCGGGTTATCGTTCTCACGCTCTTTTAAGTACGCTGAAACATAATCCATGCGTCCTAAAGTGCCTTCATCTAAGCTATACGTTTGATCGATTTTGCCATGTAAATCATTAATGCTTAATAATTGCAGCAGTAAATTATCCTTTGGTTCTTCAGCAGTAGCTGCTTTATACCCATTATCTTGGGCTTCTTTTTCATTACTAAAGAAAACACGTGCCTCAACAGGTACATCCTCAAAATTCTCTGGAGAAACATATTTCATTGTCTCAGAGTTACCAACATATCTTAATAAACCTTTACCCTGCTCTCTTGCACGGAACTCAAAGGGCAATTCAGCAAGCTGGTTATCAGGATTCCAAATTCCCTTTTCTTGTTGCTTTGCTTCTTTTACAGCTGCTTGATACTGTTCATACTCACTTTGATTTCCTACAGGCCAAATAAAATAGGTAGTAGCATAGCCTTCTTCAACCATTTTTAAGTTCGTATTCACACCAGTATCCTTATGAATAACTTGTGCAAGTAAACGACCATAAGTATCTAATGCTTCCTCGCCTACTTTTACAATAACCTCATCACCAGCTTTAAGGAGCTGATTTAAGTATTGCTTCGCTTGCTCTCCATGATATTTCTGACTTTCATCTTCTGCATTTTTCGGAGAATGATACGTTTCTGGTGTATCAATGTTAACGTATCGAACCTTTGTTGTACCTAATACAGGTGTTGAAAGATGAATTGTGTCTCCATCAACAACACTTGCCACTTTTGAAGTATATTCACCCGCAACACTTGGAGCTTCAGGCTGCTCTTGAAGCAGGTTTATGTCTGCTGGCTTACGCGGCAACACTTGGTATGAATCATATTGACTAACAATAGCAGTAAAGCTGTACCATTTTCCTTCTTGTACTGCTTCAATTGCATTTGTACCTTCCATAATACGTACTGTTGTACTGTTAAATTCTTTGTCGATAATACTTACATTATATCCCCCACCAGCTGGGCTAGTTGGCACACTTTGAACATAGCCTTCAACTTTAACAAGCTGTCCTTCTAAAGCCTCAGCTTTATCGTTATTGTTTAAGTCTACTAAACTAGTTTTCTTCGGCTCGGGCAGTTCATTTCCTTCAGAAAGAACTTCAATCCCGCCAGCTGCTGGCACAATTTCAGTAAGTCCTTTATAAGCCTCGATATTACCTGTTATCTTAATAGATTGACCTTCTTTTAAAGCAGGAAAACCTGTTCCATCATAAGCATAAATATTAATTCCTGCTGTTTCATCTTGAATGTATGTAGATAATTTCCCACCACCAATGCTTGAATTATCAGCTGTAACGATTCCTTCTACTGTTACAGTTTGTCCCAATTTAGTGCGAGCATCAGCAATTGTACCTTCTGCAGGTTGTGGTGAAGGTTCACCAGAAGTAGGCTTAGTGAACTTTAAAGAAGTGACACTCTCAATAGATTCACTTCCGGAATATACATCTCTTTTACCTGATACAATAATTTCTTTGTTAAGAGCTGCAGGATTATTTTGTGGACTAAACTCTGCACGATAATCCTTTGTTAGCTGAACAACGATCGTAGATTCACTATCAACACGATTAGCTACCTTAATAGCATATTCTCCATTTGTTGCTGCAACAATAATCCCTTTCATTGTAACGGCTTTACCTCGTGATTCAGTTAATGCCTCTTCAACAGTTAACACATCACTTGCAGCACTCGCTTGTGGAGCAAAGCTAGTTAAAAATGATGGTAGAACTAACGATAAAATTAGAACAAAAGCAAAATACTTCCTTATTGCTAATCTCTGCATAACTCTCCTCCTAAATAATGTTTACTAAATTAACATACAAATACAACAATAGCTCATGATTGTTAATCAACTATTAAAAATATGTAAACCTTTGTAAAATTTGGTAGAACTATAGTCGGTTTTCAACTACTCTGTTATAGATTTCCGTCGAAAATCCACAAAGTATCTCGATTAATCCATCTCATGCTTTCTATTTTTGTAAATGTATTTTTTCTTTACTCTCCCTTCATAGCTTTTATGGTCACATATTGCATGATAAAAAATTCTTACCGATCTACTAACAAATTTATGAATATTCAGATTACTTAATCCGCACTTCTTTTTAGATTAATATTAACCAATAGTTAATCTAACTTGATTGTAGAGTAAATAATATTTTTGTGAACAATCCTGTAAGGGAATGTATCCCAAAAATATAAGTAATAGTGAAATCATACTAGTCTATAATGTTGAATTTTTCATTCTATTTTAAAGAGTTCTCTTTCATTACAGAGGAATAGATAAAGAAAAAAAACAGACAACCAATTAAAATTGGTTATCTGTTTTAGTATAGTCTATGAAACTTTCAATATCCGACAAAAGTCGGGGCGTGACAGGCACCTTTTAAAAAATCCCTAAAAACTTCTTACGCTGAATCTCTTGTGGGGGCTGTCTGTATATCGTACTTCCCTCTACTACTAACTCGGCATTTTCCTGAAACATATAAACAAGCTCACTACCGAATTCTTTGCCAATTACATCATAAGCCTCTCTTAAACGGAATGTTCGTCCAGATAGATTATGTGCATCAGATGCTATAAAATGAGCCTGACTTGACTCAATTAATTGTAGTGAAAACTTCTTAATCTTTTTCCCAAAATCACCTGTAACACTTGAAGCTGTCACCTGTGTTGCAGCACCTTGTTCAACAAATTTATATAATATATTAGGATTTTCAATAATCTCTGAATTACGCTCAGGATGAACGATAATTGGTGAAAGACCAGCTAACTGAATATCAAATAATAGCTTCTTTGTATATCTCGGAACATGATTTGAAGGTAATTCAATAAATACATATTTTGATTGATTAAGAGTTAAAATCTCACCCTTTTCATAATCCTCCAAAAGATCCCCATAAATCCGTGGTTCTTGTCCAGGAAGAATTTCAAGTGGGATATTATGCTCACTAATCAATTTATTCAACATGATCACTTTATCTTTAATCGTTTCAGCAGTATTTTCATACTTCCCATTTTTATGGTGTGGTGTAGCAATGATTTTTGTAATACCCTCATTTGCCGCATGCTTCACCATATCTAAAGAAGCATTAATATCTTTCGCACCATCATCAATTCCATCTAAAATATGGCAATGAATATCAATCATCTAAAGTAATCCCTACCTTTCTATTAAACGATCAACTCGCACAAAAACTTCAATATTACTATTATTATATATCACAAACGATAAGTCTATATTCAAATAAACCCATTCGACAAAAACCGGGGCGTGACAGGCACCTGTCGAAACAGGTGCCTGTCAAAAAAAAATCCATACACACGATACTCTACCTCCACCTTCTCTGTATATAACAGGTGAAAGGAGGTGGAAAAGCATGGCAAATCAAGTTTTACTAGATTCACAGTTACGATTAGTCTTTGATATGGGTGTTGATGAGAAAGGTAAGATCATTTTCAAAAACAAAAACTACAACAACATCAAAACATCTGCAACGGCTGATGAATTACTGAGTGTAGCTCAAGCAATCGTTAGCTTACAAACTGAAACATTATCATCTGTTGAGCGTAATAACTCAAATCAAATTTTGGCGTAACATTTTGAGTTGATATTACCTTTAGGAAGGAGGTGTAAAGAATGGCTAAAACTCTAGAGCTTCAATTTTTGAACACAGAAGGAAAAACAGTAAAAGTCAATATAGATTCACCAATCGACCCTGTTGATCCAGCAACACTTGCATCTGCAATGGACGCAATTTTAGCTGCTAATGTTTTCATCACAACGGGTGGTGAATTCGTAGCTAAAAAAGGTGCAAGAATGATTGAACGTAATGTATCTGATATTGGACTTGCATAACAAATGATAGAAAGGACTAACATGTGAATTCTAGTCATGTTAGTCCTTTTTTAATGAAAGTGAGGTGTAAGAAGATGGAGCAATGGTTATCAGTTATTAGTGAAGTGGGCTTTCCTATTGTTGTCACGTTGTTTTTGCTTAATAGGATAGAAAGCAAGCTAGATACGTTAAATCATTCAATTCAGATGCTGCCTATGCAATTGGAGAAGAAATGAGGAAGGAAATGATTAAAAGGACCATCAACTAGTTGATGGTCCCTTTGGTTTGTGGAACATTTTGAATGTGAAACAAGAAAAACCGGGTGGTGACAGGCACCGCTTACTGTTCTAACTCCAATACCTCTCCTGTCACTGCATCGATTGTAATATCTCTTTCTCCATCCGAAGTATCGAATTCCATTTCATATTCATATCGACCATCATCTTCGTCAAGCTCTATTTCTACAAGTTTACCTGTGATTTTCTTTTTGGCAATTTCAATGGCTTCTTTTTCTGATAGTAGAGGTTGGTTAGAATTAGTTGCCTCATGTGTTTCTACGTCATCTTCATGGTCGTTGTTGTCGTTATCATCAGCTTGCTCTTCGTCAACTTTAATTATCTTCCCAGTAGCTGCATCCACATCTATATCAAAATCCTTAGAATTTTGTTCAATATCTACTTCATAGTAAGTTTGACCATCATCACTCTCTAACTCCACACTTTTAACCGTTCCATCCACTTTTTCCAGTGCAATTGTTTTAGCCTTTTCAATTCCAATATATTTTGAATTGATTTCCACTTTCTTTTTTGCCTGATCTTCTTGAGCATATCCATGATTAATTGCGATAGAACCACCTAAAACAATGACAGCTGCCAATGCTATTGTTACAGTTTTTTTCATCCTAATTTCCTCCTAAATTGTTTTATCTTACATTTCTAACTATAAACATGTAAGATGAGAGGAAAGAGATAGGAAGATTAAAATTTGATGAGAAACAGCTCTTTTTCACATTAATTATTCTGAATTGTCATCATCACCTTCATCAGCAGCTTCCCATGTAACTGACCTTATCTGGCCAGTTATTGCATCAACTTGCACAACACCTTCTTTTTCATTCGAAACCTCCACCTCTATAAGGAAATATGGAGTGATAGTTGGATCAGCTGGCTCTACATAATCAACATCATCAGCCATACCATTGACATGCTGTTGGGCTAGAGTAATTGCTTCAGCTTCTGAAATAACACGTGTTACTTCCTTTTCTATATCCGTATTTAAAATCTCACCTGTATATGGCTCAACCTTGACTGTAGTTGTTTCATTTTTTTTGGTAACAACCGCTAGATAATGTGATGTATCCTTTTTTTCCACATATTCAAGTGACTGAAGATCACCATATGATGCAACAAGCTTCTCCACTTCATCCTCAGATAGCATTTTTCTTTGTGGCTCTTTTACTATTTCAGTTTTTTCTTCTCTTTCAATTGAAACAACATCACCATTTTGTTCATCAATTTTAATTTGATATACTCCTGTTTCAAGTAGCATTTCCACTCTAAATTCACCTTTAACGTTCTTTATTTCCAAAATCTCACCAGGATATTTGTTTAAAGCCACCTGTTTTGCTTCCGCTTCTGTTAATGCTTTAGCTGAAATTGAGTGAGGCAAATACTGAAAGCCAACGATCACTAGTACAAGAATTAGCAAAGCACTGCATATAACAACCACTTTTTTCTTACTCATCATCTCACCTCTATCATCACAATATTTGATTTAGTATATCTTGTAAAAATGAGAACTTGATGAGAAAAGTTAACTTTTTAAAAATAATTTAACTGTTGTGCCTCTACCTTCTAAGCTTTCCAGCTCAATCCTGACATCAATTACATCTGCAATCTCTTTTGCCATGGATAACCCTAATCCTGATCCTCCATGTTTTCTGCTTCTTGCTTTATCAACTCGATAAAAGCGATCAAACACTTTAGGTAGATCTTCCTTTGGGATTCCGATTCCTCTATCCTCTATCACAATATAAATTTCATCACCAGTTTCGCCAACCTTAATCGATATCAGATCATCACTATATTTTCTTGCATTATCTAGAAAAATAAATAACAATTGCTTTAATTTTTGGGCATCCGTCACGATTTCAATATTGGCATTACTTATGAATTCAATTTTGCGATGAAAGGCATTTTGAAAATTAGTCACTAAATCTGTTAAAAGTTCAGTTAAATTTAACATCTCATTATTACTATTCCATTGCTCCTGGTTCCTCGCTAATAAAAGCAATTGTTCTGTTAAATCCTTCATTCGTACCGCTTCTGAATGAATGGCTTCGAGCGATTCTTCAACTAAATCGGGACGTTCGAAGCCTCTTCTTTTTAAAAGACTTGCATAGCTCTCAATAATCGTGATTGGCGTTTTAAGTTCATGTGAAGCATTTGAAACAAACTGCTCCTGCTTTTCAAAGTTATTTTGCAGCAGCTCAATCATATGATTAAAGGTACTACCCATTTCGAAGAGCTCATCCTTTGATTTCCCTTCAAGCTCTAACTGTTTAAATTGCCCACTTGCTTCAATGTCCTTCATTGTATTTATCATCGATCGAATCGGACGACTGATTAAATTACTCAAAATAGTTGTTGAGATAAATATTGGAATCATTGCAATCAGTGTAACTGTGAGTAAAACAATTTTCAGTATAGAAAGAATCGCTACAGTTGACTCAATACTTTTTGTCACCTGTAAATTGACAATACTTCCGTCATTCCAAATGATTGGACTTGAAGCATATACAAAGCTTCTTTCGTTATGGGTGATGATTTCTAGATGCTCTCCTTGGTAAAAGGTTGGTTTTCGTTGATACAATTGATTTTCTGGATCGGTGGTAATCGGTGGTTCACCTTGATTGTTTTCCTTAACAATTTGGATCATTCCATCGATAGGAACATAGGCACGAAGTAGGTCTGTTGGTGGGATTTGAGAACTATTTTGACTAATCTCATAAGCTGTTTTTTCCATTTCAGCCTTTGCTTGGTCACGTTCATTTTTCAGCATAAGCTCGCTAAAAATAAAATAGATGGAGATATTCATAATAATTAATAAAATGATAAATAAACCTGTTGTATAAACATTTATTTTATTTCGCAGCTTCATTTTGCTTCCTTCAAGACATAGCCAACGCCTCTTACTGTGTGTATAAGTGGTGTTTCATAACCATGATCGATTTTTTTTCGTACATAACGAATATATACATCAACAACATTTGTATCACCAAAATAATCATAGCCCCAAACAGCCTCTAAAATTTGATCTCGATTTAATACCTGGCGCTTATTTTTTAGTAAATAAAGTAACAAATCATACTCTTTTGGTGTGAAGTCAATCTCATCATCGCCTCTAAATACCTCACGCGTCTTTTCATTTAGCTTTAATTCACCAGCTGTTAGCCACTCATCTTCATGAGAGTCACCCTTTACTGGTTGCACTGAACGCATTCTTAAAACTGCTCGGATCCGCGCTAACAGCTCCTCTATCTGAAAAGGCTTTGTAATATAATCATTTGCTCCAAGATCTAATCCTGATACTTTATCTTCTACAGATCCTTTAGCTGTTAAAAGAATTACTGGTGTATTTGTATCCTTCGCGCGAATTCTTCTTAAAAGCTCAATTCCGCTCAACCCAGGCAACATCACATCTAATAAAATCAAATCCCATTTTCCTGTTCGGTACAAATCAAGCGCCTGTATCCCATCCATTGCCTTCCCTACCTGATAACCTTCATACTCAAGCTCAAGTTCAAGTAACCTAAGGATTTTCTCCTCATCCTCCACAACTAAGATGGATTCATTGTTCATCGGAACCGCCTCCTTTTTGGGGGTCAGACCCCATTTCTTCTAACTATTATAATTAACAAAAATAAAGAAAAAAGCCAATGATTAAAAGGACCTTTATTTTGAAGGTCCTTTTGGTTTGTGGAACAATTTGAATGTGAAATAAGAAAAACCGGGTGGTGACAGGCACCCTATAATTTATGAACAAACTCACTAAGTTCATTAGAAAATTGTTCAATTCCTTCTATTAATGATGCAATTTGTTGCATTGATTCGGCTTGTTCGTTGCCTACTGTTGCGATTTTTTCTATAGAGCTTTCCATTTGCTTTGTTACTTTTTGAATTTGCGCTGTTATTTCACTTACCTTTTGAGTAGATGCTACAGTCTCTTTTGAGAACTTTCGAATTTCATTTGCTACAACCTCAAAGCCTTTACCTTTCTCCCCGGCACGAGCTGCTTCGATTGCTGCATTCAAACCAAGTAAATTGGTTTGATCTGCTACTTTCTTGATCATTGATAGAACAAGATCGGTTTCCTTCACATTTTTGCCTGCTTGCTCAGATTGTGAAATGAGTTCTTGTGAAAGATGTGCCAATGATTGTGATCCTTCTACGACTGTTCCAATTTGCAGCTTAGCCTTTGATAAAGATAATGCCATTTGCTCGATATTTGTTCTTAATTCACTTTGTTTGCGAATCTGAATAGCAATACCACCAATTACTTTATTTCTATCATCAAGTAATGGTAGGGCTGTTCCAACAAATTCAAACCCATAAAATTCTGCTGGCACATCTGCCTGGAGCCTATTATTCTGACGCATCGCAACAGCTAAAGGCTCTTCAGGATTAATTCTTTGTCCAACCTTAATATCTAGATTTATTTCTTCACCTGGGTAATAAGCGATAAATTTCTCTAAATCACATACAGCGATAGACAAATCAGCAGGAATCGCTGATTTATATATTGGAATCAATTTTACTAAACTATCTAAAGAATCTATTTGTCCAATCATAAAATACTCCGTTTCTGTAAGAAGTCTTGCTCCCAGCATTTTTACTTTTCTGTATTATAAAGGAATATTTTAGAATTTACTAACAAAATTTTCTTTTAGTTACCTGTAAAATAAGAACTCAAATACTCCATCCATATTTTATGACCACGTTCATTCGGCAAGCTTTCAGCCGTTAAATAGCTCTTAAGCTTTTCATCCTTTGCATTTGGCCACTTTTCCCAATGATTTAAGTAAGAAATGTTTTGTCCCTCAGCAAATGCTTTTAACTCGTCTATTTGTTTTGGATAATAAGTTGCACCATACAATGGGTTTCCAGGCTGTAAAAATATTGTCACTTCTGGATTAACCGCCTTCCAGCTTCCAAGCATTTTCCCTATGCTATCGAAACGATTTTTCATCGCAATTTTCATTGTGTTATCACTTATTGTAAATGGTTCAAACAAAACAATATCCGGCTTTAACTCGCTAACCTTTTCATAGGATGTTACCCGATTAACGTCAATAGACGTTTTGTTGCCTTCTGATATAATCGTTACCTTAAAGATATCTTCACCATATGTTTCTACTAGCTTCTTTTTGAAGAGCTCTGGCCAAGTACCATTTTCGTCAGGAGTACTTTCTGAACCATAAATGACAAATTGAAGTGGTTCCCCAGATTTTGAAGAAGCGATAATTTTATCTTGTAATGTTTTCTGTAGATTCTTTGTATATGTAGAAAGATTTGTTTCTGGCTTATCCTCTGGCTCAGCCACTTTCTCAACGTCTTCTTTTGATAAAGCTTCTTCAGTATTTTTATCTTCCACTGTTTCCATTTTAACCGGCTCTCTTAACATTTCAGCCTGAGCTGATAATTTATTATTCCAATGAATATTTCCCGCAACGATCGAACCAACACATAGCAACAATACGATCGTATATATAAATCTCTTCACAACATCCCCTCCAGTTACTTATCAATCCTTGAAATCGATTCCACTATAATTCTTACAAATTAGATAATATGCAGTCCATGTATATAAAATTGGAAGTCTATTATTATTTAGTATAAAGTGGATTATGACCCTTTTCTAACATAATCGTTAGACAATTAACTAGGACTGATACTAGCATTCGGCATTCTTCTACCAATAGGTGATAGAAAGTAGTCGAAAGAACCTGGAAGTGGTCATTTAATATGAATGATAGTTTCTTGAATGGTATGTTGCTTAAGTGAAGAGATGTACCTGGACGAAATTTAATCTAGTCATTATATCTTCTGATTGTGTGTAACAATAATTTGTGAAACAAGAAAATTCGGGTGGTGACAGGCACCAAATTTACTTCGGTTCCCCATCAACCCACTGTCCAGTGTAGGTAGAGCCGTCTTGATAGTGCATGGTTCCTTGACCTTCTGGTTTTCCCGCTTTTAATTGACCAATGTATTTTTGTCCGTTCTGCCAGATATATTCTCCTGAGCCTGTTATATCTCCTTCAAAGAAATCTCCTACATATGTTGTGCCATTCGTCCAACGCATTGTTCCTTTTCCATGTGGTTTGCCTTCTTTCGTGTCCCCTGTGTATGTGGAACCGTCTCTCCAGGCAAGGGTACTTTGATTACTTACTACTTCTGCTAAAGGAGCATTGGTAGTATACTTTGATACATGACCTTCAACACCTTTATATATAAGAAATCCAGTTATAACAATCACACTTATAACGACTAAAAAATCTAGAATCTTTCGACTTGTTTTCTTATCACTAAGCTGATATTTACTGATTCTTTTCGTGTCATATTCTGTGCTAAATAATATTCGTTCACAGTTTTTACATGTATTACGCAACGGTTCATTCGGAGTATGGCAAAAAGCACAAACATAATAATTTTTGGGATTATTATTTGCTTTTGCTTTAGATAGCTGTGTGAAGGTTGACCTTTTTTTAACTAGCTTTACTTTACTGTTACTTTGTTTAATTTTTTCATAACAAATTCCACATAATATGATCTTTTTAAATGTGTTACTCTTATCCTCAGGATGAAGAATCTGAAAAGCAGTTAACTCACTATCATCCATAAGATTATTGTTTTTATCCAAATATATATTATGAGCTAAACTATCAATCTGCTTGCAAGCACTGCACTTCATACGATCTCCTAACCTATTACCATTTTTATCATAAACATAATTTTACATAAATTGATAAAAAATAACTACTAGGAAAAGGGAATTCTATGAAATTAATAGGTAATTCGACAAATACCAGGGCGTGACAGGCACCGCAAAGGAGGTTTCATTTTGAATCTAGCAAAATTCCCGAGACGACGTTATACTACAGCACCTACACCTATTGAGAAATTAGATCATCTTTCAGAGGCTCTTGGTGGACCAACTATTTATGTGAAAAGAGATGACTTGCTCGGTCTTACTGCTGGTGGAAATAAAACTAGAAAGTTAGAGTTTATTATTGCAGATGCTCTTGCAAAAGGAGCCGATACGTTAATTACTTGTGGAGGTATCCAATCAAATCATTGTCGCCTAACTCTAGCTGCTGCCATTAAAGAGAAAATGAAGTGCATACTCGTTTTAGAAGAAAACCTAGTTAAAAGCTCTACAGAATCAGACTTTAATGGCAATTATTTTCTCTATCACATACTAGGTGCCGAGAATATTAAGGTTGTGTCAAACGGCACTAATTTGATGGAAGAGATGCAACATATCGCCAAAGAGGTAGAAGCTAGTGGTCGCAAACCGTACATCATCCCCGTTGGTGGCTCAACACCAATCGGAGCAACTGGGTATGCTGCTTGTGCCAATGAGCTATTAGCGCAAACCTTTGAACAAGGCATCAACTTAAATTCAGTTGTTTGTGTAAGTGGTAGTGGTGGAATGCACGCAGGTTTAGTTGCTGGATTATATGGCACTCAAAGCAATATTCCTGTAGTTGGCATAAATGTGAGTAGAGGAAAAGCGGAGCAGGAAGAAAAAGTCTATCAATTAGTAAAAGAAACTTCAGCACACCTGGGGATTCAACATCCCATAGCAGCTGATGAAGTTAGCTGTTTTGATGAATATGTTGGAGAGGGCTATGCTATTCCTACAACTGAAATGGTCGAAGCGATCCAGTTATTTGCAAAAACAGAAGGGCTCTTACTTGATCCGGTATATACAGGCAAAGCCGCAGCAGGTCTTATTGATCTTATACGTAAGAGCTATTTTAAAAAGGGTGAAAACATTTTATTTGTTCACTCTGGTGGTGCTCCGGGATTGTATGCTAATACTGAGATTTTTAGGGGTATTGGTGTTTAGGATTAAAAGGTGAATTCATTACTGATAGGGTTTGCTTAAGAAGTACTGGATTCATATAAAATTCTTCTTTATAACCATTCCAAGATATAGTAAAGGGAGATAAAGCATTGTCTATGCTTTATCTCCCTTTTCATTAATTGTGGAACTTTTTTGTGAAACAAGAAAATTCGGGTGGTGACAGGCACCGCCCACACTAAAACAATCTCATTTGCTCAGCTGATTCAGTACCCATATCCCCCTGCACATAGCCCATATTCCTATATCCTGCACTTCTCTTCACAAACATCTTTGCAAGTATTGGTACGTTTTGGTCTACATAATCATATACTCGTACTTCTTGTTTATGATCATGGAGTCGATGGAGTCTACCTACATATTGCTGGAGTGTACCTTTCCATGAAATAGGCATAGCTAGAAATAATGTATCCAGTCTGGAATCATCAAACCCCTCCCCTATATATTTACCTGTAGCTATAATAAGTCGTTCTTCGTTATCAGGTATCAATCTAAGACGATCAAGTTCTGCCTTTTGTTCTTTCTTGGAAACATTTCCAGTCAATACAATCATATTTTTCACAAATCCTTTAAACTGATTTTGAAGAATTTCAAGATGTTCGATTCGCTCTGTTAATATAATTGGTGATCTCCCTTCTTCAAGGTTATGCAAAACATCATCAAAAATTTGTTGATTTCTACTAGTATCAAGTGATATTTGGGTATAGATGTTTTGAATTTCAATTGAATCTGAAGTGAATTTAGTATTTCTAACTAGTAACTTATGAACAAAAGGTCTAACTTTAGCTTGAGTTTTGCTATCAACCTTATAACGAATAGGACCAGACTGCATAAAAATGATAGGGTGTAATCCATCTTTACGAATTGGTGTAGCTGTTAAGCCATGTATATATTTTGCACGAACTTGTTTAAGGACTCGTTCGAATGTAAACGCAGAGATGTGATGACATTCATCTATAATGATCTGTCCATATTGAGTGATAAATGATTTTAATTCTTTTTTTGATACAAGACTCTGTATCGTGACAACATCAATCATCCCAGTTAGTTTCTTTTTCCCACCACCGTATTGTCCAATATCAGTTAGAGAAAGATTTAAAAAGGTAGAAAGTTTTTCAACCCATTGAACCTGAAGCTGTGTTCGATCAACAATAATTAATGTATTAACCCCTCTTTCTGCAATTAAAGCTGCTGCTGTTACAGTCTTTCCAAACCCAGTTGTTGCCGCTAACACACCGTTTTTTCTTTTTAATAATGCTGATACAGCCTCTAACTGAAGAGATGTAAGTTGCCCATGGAATGATAAATCAACCGGCTGACCATCAAATCTATAATCAACGAATTCTAATTCAATTCCTAAATCAAATAAAAGTGTTTTAACATCCTCCTGGCAACCTCTTGGTAGGATAAGATTTTCGTGATCTTCTTCACTACAGTTAATAATCTTAGGCATATTATTTGTAGGTAGCCGTTTTTTCTGCGCCTTGAAATATTCAGGGTTTTTTATACTAGCCAACTCTATAAGCTTGGTTATTGTAGATGAAGGAAGTGAGTTCTTTTTTATAAAAAGACCATTTTTCAAAAGAATAGTAAGCTTCTTAGGTATTATGGAATTTTCAGAACTCTCACTACTCGAAACTCTTATTATATTATCCAAGAAAATGGATATATCATTATCAGTTAACTTTCTAATATGAGATAAATAAATCCACTGATCAGGAAATGCCTTGAAATCATCATTTACAAAAAGACTATTCCCCTGCTTTGCTGCATTCCTCTGCAATGGAAGACCGATTAAGTTCCCGAAACCACCTTCGGAAAGTGTATCTTGGTTCGGAAACATACGATCATATGAGTCAATTCCTATATGAAGTTTTTCCAATGTTTTTGTAAGTAGTGCTAATCCCAGCCTCCGCGCAGTCGAAGCCTTTATATCCGATTCAAAAAAGAACCAAACATGTGCACCATTTCCAGAACGGGAACGTTCAATACTATACGGTAACTCTAGATCTTTACAAACTTTAGTAAACGCAGTAACATCCTGCTGCCAATCTTTTTTATCAAAATCGATAACTAGAAAAGAACATAGGTCATTCTGTTTTATCGGATACAAACCTACAACATGTTTCCCACTTAAATGGTCAATTAAAACTTGATTAGTTATTGGAAGCAGTTTTCTATGTTTACAATCTGTACATTTAATCTGTGGTTTAAGGCAAATTGGCTTCTGCCATTCAAATGCACATGCTGGAGCATAACCTGATTTCCCTGATTGAGACTCCCATCGAATAGCATAAACATCTTCCCGTCCGGTAAATAAACTTCTATATAATTTAATTTTAGACTGTAAAGAAGAATGCTTCGTAACAATTTGAGATTCACCAAATGATATATAATGATTAATTGATTCACCGTGCATGAACAAACTAAGCTGCTTTTTAAGATAAGTATTTTCACTCCTTAGCTGTTCACACTCCAGTTGAAGCTGTTTTATTAAGTTCTCAGATTCCATTTAGTCTACCTCTTAACAAAGATGGATTTATGGTCTAACTTTATAATGTTTACCCTATTAGAATCAACTATACAATGAAAATTTTCTTTGCTACCATTTTTTAACCTGACAAAATTCTACAAAACCCGGGGCGTGACAGGCACCGCCCGTGGAACTTCCTGTGAAACAAGAAAATTCGAGTAGTGACAGGCACCGCCCGAATTTATTACAATAAGTACAAAGAAGAAACCAGAGAGGAAATATACCCATTATGACATTCTTAGAAAAAGTAGAGCCATATATTTTAAGTGATAATGAGTTATTACGATCATTTGCATTAAGCAACATAAATAAAAGTTATTTAGGTACAGAAAAAACCTTTTTTCTAGCGTTAGAAGCTATGGATAAACTACCGATAACTCCTATGGTAAATAAAATTATTCCTTATACGAGTAAAATCCCTTTTACAGAGACAATGTTGCAAGAAGTGCTTCTACGTTTAGAAAAAGATGATGGAAATAAAATTTGGTACTTAAGTATGTTAGATCGGTGTGATACAGATCTACTGTTTAAATATAAAGATCAGTTATCACCATACATTAACAAAGAGGCATTAGATCATTATCTTTCTCTTTTATCAATGAATAGTGAACAATTATTTCTCGAAGCAGCCACTATTATGAACCAACTTGAAGATGAATTTAACAATCCATTATTTCATTTTGGAAAGAGAGTTTTCAAAGAACTTATTAAACATGGTGTGTATAGTTCAGAAAACTTTTGGGATATCGAAGCTGGGATTAAAAGTGAACTAGAAAACGACTATTTTTCCTTTAACGGAATTTACAATGTATTTCTAGCAGGTGAACAAAAAGTAGAGTCTCTAGTTCCTACCCTCTCAACCCTATTAGATAGAGTAGAAGAAGACTTTTTACTACAAGAAGTTGAAACAGCATTAATTAAAATCGGTAATGAGGAAGTACTAAAAGAAGTAGAAAAGCATCTTCAACTGGTTGATACAGCCTATTCTGCAGTGGAAATTTTAGCAAATATTAAGCTACCACTTGCAGAAGAAATACTATTGCGTCAGTATAAAATCACGAAAGATAAATCGATTAAAACAATGATAGCTGAGGCTTTATTAACACAACTTTCAACAAAAGCGATTCCGCAGATTGTAGCTTTCATTGAAGAGGGTTATAACAAAGGGTTATTGAATCTTGAAGAGCCTTTGTATGCATGTTGTATCATAAACAAGGTTGATCATCCTATGTTGAATCAATGGGAACAACGACTAATAAAAGAAAAAGAAAACCAAGAAGAACGATCGAAAGAAATCCATCGCAGGTTAGCAAGTAATACTAAAGTTGGGCGAAATGATCCATGTACTTGTGGTAGTGGGAAGAAATTTAAAAAGTGTTGTGGGTAAAATCTAAGAAACACTCAAATTATTTAATATATAACGAGTGATAAAAGTGTCCTAAATACATAATATTAGAGTTCAAAGAGGAGAGTGCTGCTTACTAATGGTCACTCTCCTTTATCTGTTGTCTTCTAATAATTTTATAACTATTCTGTGGAACTTCCTGTGAAACAAGAAAAACCGGGCGGTGCCTGTCACCCTTAATAAAAATATCCTTCCCTATTCTCAGCCACTCCACTCATTCGGTAAAGATCAGCTATATGACTATGACGCTGACTATAGGTTGTGATCAGACGAGCGCTTTTGTTCAATTTATCTTGTAGAGTTCCCCTACTTATTGGAACTCTTAGTTTATTGTAATTTGTAAAAACGATGATTGAGTCATTTTTATCTGCTATTATATCGATGACATGGTGAAAGGAAATCCATATGCAATCGTCACTTTTTGCTGCGCTCAATGGAATCATGCAGAATTGATTAACCTGACTGATGACCGCTGGAAGCATTCGTTGGTTCTTTAGAATTTCCTTAGCAGAACTGTTGATTCCCTCAAGATCACATCCATAATAAATACTACTATCTTCAACAATTTGGTAAGGGCGAATAGTGACTATTTTTATATCATATTGACAAAGCACTTGACTATGCAAAGCACCATTATTAGAATACATCGGTTTTACCGCCATTGTTTCATCTTTAATAATATATCCGGGCAGTTCGACTACGTCTTGCTTTTTATAATGATAGTTTTGATTATCCAATTAAACACTCTCCTCTAGTTTTTAATACTTTAAATTTCTATGAGAGTTGGATATAATATACCAATAGCGTTGGTATTTTCCAACCTGTGTAAATCCTTAAGTACGACCCGTGGAAAGTTAGTGCTTAAGGATTTTTTCTTTGTTTTTCCCTCAATAGATCACCTCCTTATCGTCGTTTCTTGTAACCCCAAAAATCTCATAAATACTTGCATTATCTTCATAAGCATGTGAATTAATAGCTAGACATAAGTGAAACCTTGATGTACTGCTTCGGCAATTTGAAATTGAATAAAGAATAGCTGATACGCAATTCTGTACCATACAAATATAGCAAAGCTTATTTTGATGGAATTTATGTAGATTTCATCTTGGAGAGGATTAAAATACATTAAGTACTTTAGATGTTCATGTTCCGTCTGATAATTCGTGGGGTGTTTTTTTAGTAATAGTCTATCTATTACTAAAGTTAGATAAGTATTTAGTTACTGTCATCCTTCTTCACTTCAATCTGAAGGCAGTGAGATCACCTTCAACTCATCCTTATTACTCATTCTCATTTATTATAAAACAACTATTATCCTAGTTACTGTAAAAATTTTGTAAATTATGTAATTCGTTGTCGAGCATTTAGTCACATTCTAAAAACTCTACATGCTTTTGCTGAACTACTATCAAAATTACAGCGCATATCCCCTACTTCTTAGGTTTTCAACCATAGTAGAATTACTTTCATCAGACCAATATTGATCTCTACATTCCTCAATAAAAAGCCTTGATAACAAATGATCCAATACACCTTTATAATAACCAAATAGATTAGAGATTTTCTTTCTCTTTGAAGCTTGATAAGTTAACTTAATTCCTAAAGTACCTAGGTCAAGTAGCTGCTTTTCACTATAATAATTTTTAATATCTTTTATTTGATACAAATAAACTCCATATAGGCGATTAATTGTCTTTTTCTCTGTTGTAAAGCAATTACACATTACTCGAAAATATTCGTATGGCAACAAAACGGGGCTGTTATACGTTTTTAGATCTTTTAAATTGTTTAAAGAAGAAGAATTGTTTTTTGGTGTGACATTTTCAGGCTGCTCTTGTGTGACAGAAGTAGTTTCGACTACCACTTCTTCTACGAAAGGTTGGATCACAATTGCATTAGATGTTTGCTGATGATCACTGTTTCTCTTCATTTCATATTGCTTAATAATCCCAAAGTCCTCAAGTGCAGCACAAACACGAATAATTGTCCGACGGGCTTTCCCAACCATTTCAGCGATTTTATTTTTCGTTAAATATGAAACTCCTAAATATTTTACACTGTATCTTCCTAGTAATTTTAAAATCATGATCATCGTTTTTGTTAGATTATTTTTGTGATGGTTAATGTGGCTGTAGACTGATTGATTAAGTTCTTCAAGAGTTGAGAATGTTGACAGAGTTTTATATGTATCGGTTGATGCTATTGTTGTGATTGCTTTTTTCATATTGGTAGCCTCCCTATATTTGTTCATAGGGAATATAGGGAAATTAGGATTGTTGAGTAGCGTTGGTTTTGTAATTTTTCAAACTATTTTTAGAAGTTTTATTAAATGTTGAAAAAATACTAAAAAAGCCAGTAACATTATGCTGACTTGTTTTTTTGTACAACGATTAAATTAGACACTCTACCCTTCCAATCAGCTCACAAACTATTTTTATCAACAGCAAACAACTAAAAACAACCTTAAAGAAATACCCGTTCGTTTTGTGTTAGTGTTCCAACAGCTACCTTTTTTGATTATAGCTTTCAAGGAGAAGCTTCACTCATTTTCTCACTTAAAATTTGAGAACAGAACCTGTATTGAATACTGTATCTGTATTTCATTTTATGTTTATTTTATGTATAATGAGAATATAATAAAAAGAGAAGTGCGCTAACACTTCTCCCTGCAACCTTACCGTCAGGATGGGGGTTGTCAAAAATTAATCGTTTTTTTGAGAACCACCCTTTTGCTTCCTACGGCGCGGGGTGGTTTTCTTGGATTCTAAAATATTCTTCCGAAAAAAGTAGGCACTGACTTCACGCACTATTCCCTTCAGAACCTCTCTTAGAAATTCAAGAAATATTTCGATGGTTATCACCTCCTTTCGTAAACAGAAAGAAGATCAACAACCAACCAACCATACAATATTCAGTTGCTCCTTCATCTTATCACACTCTACCCATCTATCAATCTATCACCCGTCGACAAAAAACGGGGGGTGACAGGCACCACCCGGTTTTCAGTATCCCCTTATTCTTCTACTCTCTATCTCTACCTTTCTCTAAGAAGGACGGCACTACTTTGTTGTTCTGCTTGTTACCTTTGTTCTTCACTGAGCCTTTGCCTTTTTTAGCTACTTCAGTTCCAACTGAGGCAAAGATACTATTCGCTAATAAGCGATAGCTTGATTGTGTATGTGCTCTGAAAGCAAGATCGTTGGCAAACAAAGTAATGTTTGAATCAGCTAGATTTTGAGTGAATGCTAATGTTTGACCTTTCACAGCTTCATGACCAGGCCACCATCCAGCAACATAGAAATCCTCACTGTTACTTACTGTTGCTAACACTTGTGCTTCACTAGGAACAGATGAAATCCACGCTCCATTTGTTGTGTATAAAAGCTCATCAGCTTCATATCCAGAAGTTAAAATGTGCTCATTTACATTTGTCTTTAACAATCCTTCATGACCAGGGCTTGTGTAATCAAATTCATAGCCTGGTAGTACTCCACTGTTTTTAACAGCATTAAGAGCATAAATCCCGATTCCAACGTATGATTTTCCTACTAAGCTATTAGCATCAAATGCACCGTTATCACTAACAATGACGTCTGCATTTGCAGAAGAATCCACTACCTCAAAGCCAAGTTCTTGTAATGAGAATTTAAGCTGAGCTGATCCTGTTACGGCAACTTTAGGAAGTGTCAGCTTTTCTGTTTTAATATTTTGTGTTGTACCAGCGGATGTAGCTTCATAGTAATAATCTTTATACTGTCCTAAATCCTTCGTGTTAACAATATAATCACCGGCATGTACTTTACCTTTTGTTTCTATTGCCTTTTCTACAGCTTTTCCATCTCGTAAAAGCTCATTAACTAGTTTTACTGTGTCATTATTTGTGTTAGAAAGAATTTGCTTTGGTGCCTTACCAGTGACTTTACCTGATGGCAATGTAGCATTTTTCACTTCATTAGTAAGCTTATCAAAAGCATTTTTTACACGAACTTCATTAATATCAAACCCTCGTAAATCTGGGAAGTTCACTACGATAGGATCGTACATGGCACTCCAGTCTGATACATCATCACCTTTGTACAGCATCGCATTTGCAAGACCGCGTTTAGCTTGATTCATTGGTACGATATATGTTCCCTTAGGATAAGTAGTACCATTTACTTTTACTGCTTTTGTTGTTTGCTCTACTTCCACTCCGTTGCGAAGTAAGTATTGCACCATTTTTGTTGCTTCCACAGCATTTTTTTGTTGTTTTTCGTCAACTGGAATCACGTAATATTCAGGGAAGAAGCTTTCATTTTCTCCTCTTGAACGTCCGATTGAATCTCCTGCTGCATTTACAAAATATTCATCTACAGCTCGATCGTCTTCACCATTTATTCCACGTTTGAAAATTTCAAGCTGATTTTTATACAACTTATCTTTATTTTCTGTAACATAAAGTGTTGCGCCAAGACCTGTTCCATACATTGCATTAAAACCATTTTGGCTTAATGCAGGTGTTTCGATTGTATGTCCCAATGATCCATGAAGCATTGCATACATTGCTGTATAAGCAGGAGTCATATCATCCCAGCCTTCTCCATAATCAAGTGCTGGAATTTCGTAAGAATCAAACGCTGAATTACTGATTCCTGCGTCTCCCATTGCATAGGCTTGCTCAATCATATTTCCATAAAGTAAATCATATTCAAAGTTCGGGTTATGTGGAGGTGTTGTTGGTTCGATCAAGAATCCACTCACATAGCCATGCATATCAAGGAAGGAAAGTGGTGTCCACTTTGCAATTTCCTGTGTTACTTCCTGTGTTTCAATTTGTGTTTGGTAGTGGTTATCACGATTTAAATCAAAGCCATTAGCATTAGCTCTCGTGTTTGCCACTCTTCCATCAGGATTACTCGTAAACATATAAAGAAAAATCACATCATCAAGTACTTCATCAACATTTAACGTAACAGGCTGCTCTTGATTTTCAACAATTGTATTAAATGTTACTTCATTTTCTAGTGAAAATTTCTTGAATAATTCTACCTGTGCATCCATACCTTCTACTTCGTCTGGATGAATATTATTAATCCAAACTGGAACCTGGTAATCACCCATTTTTCCAGCTTCTATCTTTTCTAGTAAATCATCAGGATTTTCTAATGCAGTTGGTAGAGTTTCATTTAAATATTTATCTACCGCTGCTTTATCTCTAGCTAAAATAACAAAATGAAGATCACGACCTTCTGCAGATTTCCCTAAGCTTTGATATTCAAGATAGCGATCATTCTTACCCTTTGCTTCTTCAAACACTGCATCAATTGTTGGCTTCAATTCATCATAAAAATGAAATTGATCATACACATTTAACTCTACTGTTTGTGTTGCCTTTTTTTGACTAGCATGATCCACCAATGCTAATTCGTAATCCCCAATAAATTGCTGATATTGCGTACGAATTGTTCGATTTGATAAATTATCTCTGTCATAAAGAAGACCAAACTCTAAAGTTGCCTTGATTGTTGTGCTTCCATCAACATAGTGTGGTTCTTCAATTACCTTAATGAAAGGATCTCCGGTATAGCTTGTCCCCTTCGTCCACTTTTTCCACTCTGAAAGACTTTTTCCACCAAATTGGAATTCTACAGCACTCAAATCGATAGTTTCACCAAAATCAGCATGAACTTCTACTGTTCTAGCTTCAGTTAACGAAAATAAAGTCCTACTGGTATCTAAATCTATTACCTCGTAGTTTTCCGCTGCTTCAGTAGCATAAACAGGATATGCTGCCTGTACAAATAGTGTTAAAACCAATAAAAATGCGAGGAAACCTCCAAGTACCTTTCTCAATAAGCTCATCCCTTCTATGTATGTAGTAGAATACAAGGTTAATAGTAATAGAATATTCAGAAATTAAATAGAGGAAATAGTTCGTGTTACGAAGGAAAATTCTCGACAAAAAGTAGGTCTTTGATAGAGTGACATATGTTGTAATCGTTGTCTCATCAACCTTTTGACCTATTTCTATTTAAAAAAGGAAATAATAAAAAAGAGAAATGGGCTAACACTTCTCTCCAAAGAAAAACCGGTGTCATATGTCAAACATTTTCATGCTACCCACTTTTGCTAGAATCGACAAAAACTGGGAAGTGACAGGCACCTCTTAACTAAGTTTTCGATTAATCATCTCAATATTAAACTCCTCATATCCTTGGCTTATCCCCCACTGTTTCATATGCCTAAATTCTGGATGGGTTGGATCAGCTATAATCTTAAGGAATTCTTCATATCCAGGTTCTCCACCAACATCTTCTGGTGGTGTATTTCCTTCTCCAGCAAGACAAGTTGGATGATTTACATCATAGTTATCAATCATTTGTTCAATCACAATTGAATGCTGCCAATTATCTCCAAAGTCATATGTATAGGTTATTTCTGCTGGAAGATAGTCTACAAGCTTTTCCCCTGTTTCCAACTTCATTGGTACAACACTGTCATATTGCAGTGCTTCTTCATGACTCACTAACTTAGTGTGTGGCAATGATTTGTCGTCACTATGCATCGTTTTATTAAGATCTCTTGGCTTAGCTTTATAAATGGTGAACTCATGAAGATGATAATCTTGCCAGCCAAAGACAATCTGCAATGTTTGATGTAGATCTGTGAATGTGATGTTTTTTGGAACAATGACTCTTCGCCACACTTTACTATTTTCTAAATTTAAATTCATATGAAGAATAAGTGCTTCTGGTGAAAAAATCCTATCGCCTACCAGATTGGAAAGATCATCATAAAGATCTTCATTGGGATTTGTATACTCATTTTTCCCATTACCAACAAGCAAACGACTTACACGCATATTGAGAGCAGACTGATTGATCTTGTCTGTATTTAATTCACTTTCAAAAGCATCCACTGCATCACAAGCTTTATTTAATCTCGCCACAAATGTACGATTTTTTGTGGTTGTGAATGTAACTTCCTTAGACTGTGAAATATACTGCTCAATCACATCATCGCGCACTCCTTCATCACGAAACGTTTCCTCGATCGCTTCCACTATCAACTGATCAATCTTTTTAAGATGAATAGCTTTTAGTCCATGAAGCACAATTATATAACGATTGCTGTCATTCATAAGGACAAGCGTTTTTCTTCTGTTTATCGTTAAAAAATTGGCATGCCAAGAAAACAGAGCATTTTCTTCTGAAGAAGAAGCTGGTTTTACCATTAATTCGGTTAAAAGCTTTTTGGTACATTGTATTAGCATTTATCTTCACTCCTTGGAAACAGAACAAAAGTCTTTTCCATTGTGCTTCCTTTTTTTATCTTTAATTCTCAAAACATATCATATACCCATCATCACCATCAACTTTTCACCAATATCGTCTTTATCCCCATTCAATATGCCCTATATTGCCTCCACATGACCTTCAATCTCCTTCTTATCGAAAGTTTCATCAATTTTTATACCTTGCTATTCTCAAATTACCGCGGAATACAAAAGAATGCATTCTTAGAAGGACTCTTACATGCATTATGATTTGAGATTTGTAGAACTGCATCAACAATTTGAACCAATGATTTTTCATATCATTAAAAGATTATCAATTTATAAAAATAAACAGGAATTCTATCAAATTGGATGTATTGCATTATGGGAGGCATCGCGTCGATTTGATAAAGAAAAGGGTGAGTTTAAGTCTTATGCTTACTCTTATATCATTGGTCGCATGAAATCTGCTCTTACAGAGGATCGCATGAAGCAGGAAAAAGAAGAGCTGTGTGAAGACTTTTCCACTAAAGAGGAAATGAGTCATGATGATTTTTCAGCTATTTTATCAGAGTCAGAGCTTGAAGAAATTTCCGCATTATTGACAGTAAATCAATGTAAATGGTTAAAGGCGTATTGCCTTTATGGGTTTACGCCTAGTGAGATTGCACATGATGAAGGGGTTTCGGTTTCGGCTGTGAAGAGTTGGCGGAGGGATACATTAGTGAAGCTAAGAAAGCATTTTTACAATAGGGATATATAAGAATGTTTAAAAGGTGAGAGAAGAAGTGTTTTGGAAAGCTGAAAATACCCTGTCAATATGATAAGGAATGTAGAAGAAAACTATAACTAAAAAGTGATCATTCCTTAATGTTTACGACTGATAAGAAGAAAGTTGATTATAATTCTATAATCACTTTCTCTTCTTGTTAAATTTATTGTTTTCGACAAAATCCGGGTGGTGACAGGCACCGAATTAACCTCTTTCATATTTTGTAATTTCCTTTAGTTTAACCAGATCTACCTTGCGATCCCATACCTTTCTTGAGTTTTCAGTCATATATGGATAAATATATTGATCTACTATCACCTGGAAATCTAGTTCATCAAGAAGGTTATAAGTCCGAATTTTTATTGTTTTATTATCGAACGTGTCAATGATCACATCATTAATCAAGTTAAACGGATTTCTTACTATATCGATATTTCGGATATTCTTAAAATTAACTATGCCTTTTTTTGATTTTATTGTGCCGTTCTCTCCTTGATAAATTGTTAGCAGAACTTTCCCAGGAATAAAGCCTTGGAGGGTCCAAAGTGTTATATAAAGAAAAAAGGGCAGGCACATAATACCTCCACCAAGATAAATAAGCGAATAACTGGAATCAAACTTCAAGCCGTGTGTAATTAAAAACAAACAAGCAAACACTCCTCCATTTAAAGTAAGAAGTATCCAACCGTACATGAACTTTGACCCTTTTACATGGATTGCATTTTCACTCTCACTATAAACGTTTAACATAAAGAACCTCCTTATACCCTATGACAATACTTACATACAAGAATTGATCTTTTACTCAGGACGTTTATAATTTATTTACTTTAACACCAAAGCCAAATTAACCAAATTTTAAGAGGTACACTGTTTCAGTTTATTTATAGATTCTGCTCAGCTCTTTCATATCTAGCTACTTCCTTCAATCTAACCAGATCCACCTTACGATCCCATACCTTTCTTGAGTTTTCTGTCATATATGGGTAGATATATTGATCAACCATCATTTGGTAGGCTAGGTCATTAATAAGATTGTATGTACGAATTTTAATAAATCTGTTATCGAAGGTTTCGATAACAATATCATTAATCAAATTAAACGGGTTTCTCACCAGATCGATATTACGTATATTCTTTATATTAACTTTACCTTTCTTTGATTTAATCGACCCATTCTCGCCTCGAATAATCGTTAACAGGATTTTCCCTGGAATAAAACCTGGTAGTGACCAAAGAGTTATATAAAGGTAGAAAGGAGTGAAAATTATTCCACCACCTAGGTAAAGTAAAGAGTAACTGGAATCAAATTTCAAACCGTTTATAATTAAGATACAACAACCAATTAAAAAACCTAAAGTAGCAAGAAGCATCCACACATACATAAATTTAGAACCTTTTATATTGATCACTTCTTTTTCTATCTTATTCTTAGACAAGCTGTTTACCTCCTTAGGCTGAAATAACCTTATTATTAAATAATAATTTATTAATTGATAATTCATTTATCATTTGGATATTCAAATCAAGATTTTGGTCTCTTATCACTAACCAACATTCAGTTTTCCCCGGGATAATAAAATAAATATCCATAAGTTCGGGCTTGTTGTCCGAATCATATTTTAAGTTTAATAAACTATCCATCTTACCGTTTCTAATAGCAAGACTGTTTAAAAAGTCTAGAATAATATTTCCCTTTTTGCTAACCCATTTATGAATAACTGATTCCAAAATAGACTTTGACGTACTTACATCTTTTAAAAGTTCCTCAAATTCTTCACTTCTCAGCTGGAATAGTACTTCACTTTGTTTATTTATTGTCTGGAATTGAAAGAAGCTACTGATAACTAAAAGGATTTCCTCTTCTGATAATTTAGAGATAGAATGGACTTGATTATCGTATAACGTGTTATGTAGATAAGCCTCACCATTTCTAAAATGAAATGAGATACTTTCTTCACTACTTAAATCAGACTGGTGTTTTGAAGCCTTCACAGTATAATCAGTATAATTTAATGTATGAATATAGCTAGTGAATTCATCTTTTAGTTTATATTGATTTTGAACTTCTTTAATCATATCTTTTGCTAATAAAGAACGTGAGGCAAATTCCAGCATCAATTTCAGTTCTGAATCTTGTAGTTCCGGAAAATATGCCTCTTTGATAGATATTCCTTGTTCAAATAGTCCTTCACTATAAAATGAAAAAATTAATTCTTCTATACTTAATTGAATGGTATTCATATGTCCTCCTTAAAAGAATGATAATTTATCTTCAAGATAATTCTTCGCTCCACCGAAAAGAGAATTAGCTGTTTCCTTTGCTTTCGATACTCCTTTACTGATTTCTTTCATTTTCCCTATTGGGTCGGCAATTGTATCCTTAATCTGTTCATTAACAAATCCAATGCCCTTATTAACTTCCTCAACCAATTCTCCTGTTTTTTCCAACCCACCTCTAATCATTTCAAGTCCATCATGTATAGGTTCTTTAAAAGCTAGAGCAGCTTTCTCTGCTATACCTGCTGTAAGCTTTGCTGCTTGTTCTCCAATAAGCCCCCCTACAAATGAGCCTGCTGCAGCACCGACAACAGTACCAACTGGGCCTACTAAGCTTCCTAGAGCACCGCCTACTACTGCCCCTGCAATGGACCCTCCAGAAACTGCTACTGTCTTGTTCACTGCATTTCCCACTGCTTTTGCATTTTCACGTTTTAAGATATCGGTGTTGTTTCCATACTTGGTATAATTCTCGGAAATCTTCAGCCCCATTCCACCCATTTCCACTGCCCCAGTCACTAAAACAGCACTAACAGCATTTGTTTTTGCAAATTTTGATCCAGTTTGAACAAATGATTTAAACTTAGTTGAATTGCTTGTTCTAAATATAATTCCATCAAACATATTCATTGAACTACCAGTAAACTTCACAACATCATCCGGAAGATATTTCGCCACTTTTCTGTTAACCAAATCAGCAAAAGGAACATCTTTATACTTTTTCATAAGAAAGGTAGGGTTTAAATAAGCTCTTGCTACATTTCTAAATTTAGAGTTATCAATCGTATCAGATAATTTATGAAGAGCTCCCATATGCTTATAAGTAAAAGCACCGTCAGCATTTTTTGCAAATTGCGTAAAACCAAGCCCATAAAACGTTAACTGTTTTGATACTAAAGCACCCATCGATGTTAATGCTCCATATTTCTCATAAAGCTTATAAAGTTTTCCAACTAAATTATCCGCTTCAGCAAATTTATTTGCTGTCATTCGAAGGTCGATTTCCATTTCACTTAGAAGGTCCGTTAATCTATTACCTGTTCCCCATGGATCACCTACTTGATAAAAACAGTGCCGATATTCTGCTGGAGCACTGCTAATTAGGTTAACAAGCTCCATATGAAGACTTTTGTATTCTTCTTCAATGCTTGTTAAACGCATAACAAGTTCATTAGCTAAATCCTCTAATCTGTTGGGATCAACTGATATTTTATTTCCCATTTTATCACTCTCTTTTTCATTTTCTTTTTCTATATAAACTGTAAAAAGTAATGGCCAAATAGAACAATCTGTAAAGGAAGTACAAATAGATCTACACAACCTGGTACCCAGTCGTCATCCATTCCTTTTTTACCATCAACTTCTTTTTTCTTCTTATGTTTGTAATTGTATTGAGTCATTTTTATACCTCACTGATCACCTTTGAATTTGTTAACTCTTGGCTAGGACATTCAAAAGGTCCATACTAAAATGCTTTATACATACAGCGAATCCCACTATATACTATTAAAAAATTGATGAGCTAAAATAATAATCTGCAAAGGTAGTAAAAAGAAGTCAACACATCCAGGTAAGACACAGCCATCATTGACAGGCTTTTTCTTGTTCACACTTTCGTTATCTGGTTTTTCATTATTCATTAACTAATCCTTTCAACAATTAATCATCCCTCATACAAGCAAGTCGCTCTAATTCTCTTTGTCTTTCAATCTCTTCTCTCACTCTGTCCACTTCATATGCTGCACTTTCTAATTCTTTGCTGATGGTATAAAGATTATCTGAATGTCTTTGGAATAAAACGGCTGCCTCATCAAGAAGTGAATCAAATTTGTTCCGTGCTTCTCCTGTCCATTTCTCTGTGTTTGTATATGTGCTTTGCTTTAATTTCATTTCATCAAATTTCACTGTTTCAGACGATTCCTGAAAAACTCTTGCTAATGCTCTGACTTGATCTGAATTCATCATTTCACCTCATTCGTGAGTTAACAAACTTAACTAACATCAATTTCATTTTGAAATTTATTTAATAAACCCAATTAAGCTATGTAAATATTACTATAATTACCATTTAACTTCCATAAGTCTCCAGTAATGAAATGAGAAATGAATATAGGTAGAATGACTCTATTTTGGGGAATTTTACTTTTAGTGCAAGGCATCTTAAATGACATACTATTTACATTTCTATGCACCAAAGAATTATAACTACCCCTTATCTACTTAAATCAACTTCCTATTTCTTCATCAAAAAAAGAGAAGACCTATTTAGAAGGTTCTTCTCTTTAAATTTGTTCTCCATCTATATAAAAAAAGAACATAGTTCCTATCACCATGTCCCGCCTTAACGTTTATCCCTTTTTCAATAACGAGTCTATTCTCTTCTTTCTTTTCTTTCTACGTTCTGCAATAATTTCACTTTGAGAGCGGCTTTTTAATATCTTTGATTTAGAATGAATGTTAACTACTTTTTTACTCACACACGAACTCTCCCTTGCCTTTTTACTAGCAAGTATGTCCACCTATTAATCTTTTATACCTTTGAGTAAGAAGTCAACTCTCCAACTATTTTTCTTGATGATAAATAATTAAGCCCTAGTTTTGAAGTTTATTCTTCTGAAGCAGCTGCTACTTCTTTTATTGAATTATATAAATCATACCTATTTTGTTTGCCGGTATGATTTCTCACTGTTATTGAGGAAGTCAAATCAATATTTTGATTTGAAATGTGATTTACTTCACTGTGCACTGCGTTAATTCTTGCTCGTCTTGCCTTGCGACGGGTTGCAATGATTTCTGATTGGGATCTAGAGCGGAGTACAACACTACCATTTTTCTCCTTATTCGTACGTTTTTGTACTGTCATTGGTCCCAGCTCCCTTCATTTGCTTTTCTTCTTCTAGTTTATTATCAAGTATCATACATAAACCATAAAGCATTTCATACATGACTGTTTTGTCTATTATATCATCTGATAATGCCAACTGAGAAGCTCGTGGATTAGTAGATTCATGTATTTGTAAGGAAAAAATCCACGTCTTTTTACTTTTACCCAAATAAAACCTAAATGAAACTACTTCATAACCTTCTTTTGGTTGATTATTTGGTAATTCCATATTCTTCTTGCCTTTGGCTGCATCTACTACCGTTTGAACCCAAGGATTATGATAGATTTTATTAAGATAAATAAGAGTTGGTGTTTGACCAGTAGTTCCTATATCAGCAATTCGTCTTAAATTGTTCTTTTCCTTCTGATAAATTGTAAATCCTGAAATAAGTTTTAGATCTGAATAATCAAACGCACCAGATGCTATACGATGCATGATTACATACATTTCTTGGATAAACTCTACCAAATATGTAACAACTGTCTCTGACCACTCCACCTCATCATTTAATATTTCAACTTCTGATTTGTATGTATTGATAATCTCCTTTTCCTTTTCTTCTAATATTTTAATACGATTTTTATATTCCTCTTTTTGTTCATTATATTGTTGTGTAATTATTTCAACTATTTTTGAATCCTCATGCTGTCTTGTCAACACATTATTAACATACTGTGTTAATCCAGTATATGAAAAATGCTTATCCAAAACAGTATGGTTAAGTAGTTCGTATTCTATCGATCTAAATTTTTTATATGCCGGTAAATGAAAATAAGGGTGATAAATATTAAGCATCTTATCTTTATAAGAAGGAATTAAACACCACAAAATAAGAATAAAGACTGTTATTCCAATTACTAGTAACCACATCCAATGTAATCCTAAAAACCAGGACGATGTTGCAGCAAGCACACCCCCGATTAATGGAAGACTAGTTAAGTTTGCGACTTTCATATTTCCTATCTTCGAAATTGGTTTATAAAATTTCTTCAAATCTTTCACTATTAGTAGCATCAAATCAAGAAACCAATTAGATTTAATATCTTCTCGAGTAGATTCCGTTCGAAACTTATCTAAAACCTTGTCCATTTTTGGAGCAAAGTTATGTAAAAACCCATGGTAGTTTGGGTGATCCGACATATTTTCACACACCTCCAATATTAACTAAATATAGACACTTAATTAAATCGCTTGCAGGAAATTGTAACTCTCTTCTGTAAGAACACCTCATTCATAAATTAACGGAAAAAGGTAAAAAATACATAAAATCCCATACTTATATTACCATAATCTCTTTATTCAATAGCTATCATTCTTCGACATATTTCGGGTAGTGACAGGCACCACCATATAAATCTCACTTTTATTTCCATTAATGAAATTAGATTTGAATATAGGTGGAATGAATTCATCAAGCAAATCTGTAAAAGTCATTTATAATGAATCATAAAATCACCTTTCTCCATAAAAAAGAGAAGAACCAATTAAAGGTTCTCCTCTAAAATAATAGTTTTAACTTACGGCCTTTCCCTTGGTGTTTTATTCATAATGAAGTAACCGATGATGAGTACTAAGATAACCAGTGAATATAATAATGTATCTAATGGATTTTCATAATCAACAATGATTAACCTTACCATTGCCGTAATACCTATGTACATGAAATAGCGAAGTGGGAAATGATATTCTTCTTTAAAGTACTTAACAATCATGGCAATGAACTCAAAGTATAGGAAGAAAACAAGAATTCGCGCCAGAAATTCTTTGTAGTCATTTGTTCCCTGGGATAATAAAACAGTGCCAAACGCAAGCAATTCCTGTATCAATAGTATGGAAAGGATCATAGCTAAAATAATAAGAGAAATATTTAAGATGAGCTGAAATACTTTTGGAGCTATTTTTACAATAGAGTCAATTTTGTTTTTCAATTTTCACCCCCCTTTCGTTTTGGTAAAAGCTATATCTAGACAAGACTGCAAACGCCTATTCAAATACAACAAGAAAAGACAGAAACCTTTCTGCCTTCGTTTTTATATAAGTCTCAAATTTTTTTGTGAAATAATCCTTAGTTTCGGAAAATGATAAATACAAGATAAATGATGTAGATGATGGCTAAAAGAACACCTTCGATTTTTGATATCTTGTAGTGAGTTCTTGATAAAATCAGTAATAAGAATGTCACGAAGATCATTAGCCACATATCTAGAAATATCTTTGAATCAACGGCTAATGGATGGATAGCTGCTGAAGCTCCCAATATGAAAAAGATATTGAAGATATTGCTACCTACAATGTTCCCTAAAGCAATCTCAGTCTGCTTCTTTAAAGCCGCGGTTATAGAGGTAACTAGCTCCGGAAGCGATGTACCCACAGCTACAATTGTCAAACCGACAAGAGTTTCACTCATTCCAAGTGAAAGAGCAATCTCAATACTGTTTTCTACTACAAGACTACCCCCAAAAACAATACCAACAAGACCTCCAATTGTATATATGAGGTTTTTCGTCCACGATGGGTTTACTACTGGTTCATTAGGATTTTCTTCTAGCTGTGCCCGATTATTTCTTGCCATCTCAAATACATAGTATAGAAATACTGCAAAGAAAAGCAGCAAAATCAGACCCTCGGTTCTTGTAATCAAATTAATTTCTGAACCCTGAAGCTGCATGTCACTAATTAGGAGCAGTAAAGAAATAGCCCCCAGCAAAGCGAATGGGATTTCCTTTCTAATCGTGTCACTTTGAACAGTTAATGGAAATACAATGGCTGTAAGTCCTAAAATGAAAGTAACATTAAAAACGTTACTTCCAACAACATTTCCAATTGCTACATCACTGTTTCCTTCTAGAGCAGCAATAAAGCTAACTGATGCTTCTGGTGCGCTCGTTCCAAAGGCTACAATTGTCAAGCCAATTAACATTGGGGAAACTCTCAGTGTTTGAGCTATTTTCGAAGCACCTTCGACAAAATAATCCGCTCCTTTAATTAAAAGGGCGAATCCTATTAACAGTATAAGATATGTCATGTTGCACCTCTTTCTGGCAGGAATTTCCAAGATAAACTATCGCATACTAAATAGAATAGATTGGGTTTCACAAAGGCATTATTGTAAAGGAAAGGTTCATAATAATATCGTATCAATGAACTGTACCCTAATTTTTACATAGTTTAACCGAGAAAACTTAATTAAATTCAGAAGCAGCAGAACACACCTATTAAAAGCATAGAGACAGGATCATAGTTCTTCTACAACTCTTCTTCTCCTTAATTTTAATTACTCATGAAATACCTTCTATATTTAATGTCGAGAAAGTAGAAGTTGAACAAGCCCTTTTGGTATTTCAAAAAATTTAGGCTTCCTACTTTCATCGCACTCTCAAAAAATAGCCAACCTTTGTGAAACATTGTGTGTAACAAGATTTTTCGGGTAGTGACAGGCACCCCTCTAGGTTATAGGACCTACCCTCCCCATCTCACCAAAAAGTCAAAAGACCCAATTGTAAAATTTAACTAGTATAATTATAGAATGATAGATTATAATGAAAACAGAAAATTGTGATATTTTGTAAGTATTTGTTGTATTTGAAAGCTGGAGGAAGATTACATAATGGTTTATGACGGTATATTATTGGCACTTGTAATTGGGTTTCTTCGTGGTGGTAGTTTAAAGGGTTTTGCAGATATTACGTTTAAGATGGGTTGGGTTTTTCCGGCACTGCTTTTGTTTCAATTTTTAATATTCTCTTTACAAAATAAGATCAGCTGGATTGGGGAAATTAGTTCTTTCTCATTTATGGCAGTGTATGTTATTGGCTTAACCTTTCTATGGATTAATCGTCATCACTCGCATTTCAAGTTTATCTTTTTCGGTGTTCTTCTTAATTTTATTGTCATGCTATTAAATGGTGGAAGAATGCCTGTTTCATATGAAGCTGCATTGCTACTTGATCCTTATTATCTTGAAACAACAAAGGATAGTTTATATGCGAAGCATGCACTGATGAATGACAGTACCATCCTCTCTTTTTTAGGTGATATTATCCCATTAAAAGCACCTTATCCAAGAGAACAAATCATTAGTATTGGTGATGTGATTATGAATATCGGTGCATTTCTATCCATTCAATCGATTATGGTACAAAAAAAGAAAAGCATAAATCCAGAAACAGTTATTTAAAGGAGGTGAATGTCTAATGAAGCCGAAAACTAAAAATATCATTTTTAATCTTGTTATCCTTGGTTCAGCTATTATCGCTTTAACATCTGGTTGGAAATTTGATTGATCGATTTATAGGGGGAGATTATTTCTCTCCCTGGAAATACGTATGTTGAGAGTGTGATTACATTGGTACTAAATAGTAAAAATCTTTATGTTTTATTTATAGTAGGATTAAGTGCACTACTCTTTGCTCTCCATGTTCCTTTACAGGTAGGTGAACTGTCAAATTGGGTATTAATCTATACTGTTATTGGAGCGATTCTTCTCTTAAATCACTTTAAAATTATCCTCCCTCTTACAGGAAATTCATTATCAATGGATTCAGCTATTTATTTAGCTTGTATCTTCCTATTTGGTTTGAATATTCCCCTAATGGTTTTACTGCTAAGTAGCTTAATCTACTTTTTAATTCGTTATGATCTTGCTTGGTGGAAGCATTTATTTAATACAGCTAACTATACGATTATGATTATTAGTGCGTACTATGTATTTCTTTTAACTGGTGGAGAAGTAGGTAGCCTTGATATTTCAAAGCTTTGGGCTTATTTTATATCACTAACGGTTTACTTCTTTTTGAATGTTTTCATTATGTGGCTATTTTATGTTTTTGCTTCAAAGGTTTCAATAAATGCTGTCCTAAAAGGCATGTTTACTGAGGATGGTTTGAAGGAAGCATTTACTGGATACTTGTGTACATTGGTTCTCTCTCTTGTTCTGATGATCCTAGTTCAAAGTGAACCAATATTCGGGATGTTTTTATTTATGTCATTGTCAATAACCTTTTCCTTTGCTTTTAGTAAGCTTCTTTCTTTATATAAAAATGAAGAAATTAAAGCAAGAAAGGACTTTTTGACTGGCTTATATAATCATGGATATTTTAAGCTAGAGCTTGATGAAATCATTAATAATGCTGATGATAACACCTTTTGTATTGCCCTTCTAGATCTTGATGATTTTAAAAGATTCAATGATAGTAACGGACATATTCAAGGTGATGAACTTCTTGAATTCTTTGGAGAATTCTTATCACAAAAGGTAAAAGACCTTCCCTATACAGCTGCCAGATACGGTGGAGAAGAGTTTGGACTTATCATGCCGAACACCACACAAATCAAAGCACTTTCTTTTATCAACAAAATACGCAAGGAATATAATGATACGCCCTTTAAAGGAACAGAATGTCTACCTCTTGGGTGTCTCTCTTTTTCAGCAGGTATTGCTCAATATGAAACAGGGACATATGGCTCCTCAGAGCTTCTAGCTAAGGCAGATCGTGCTCTATATTATGCAAAAGCAGAAGGTAAAAACAACTGCCAAGTATATAAAGAGGGAATAGCTTTTCAAGAATGTCTACAATACAAACAAGAAGTAGATTCATTAGAAAAACAATTAGAAATTTTCCTATCAAAAGATATTTATACTTATCAGCATAGTAAACGCGTTTTTCACTATGCTGTTGACATGAGCGAGGCTTTAAAACTGACTGAGGAAGAAAGACGTCGGTTAATTTTAGGAGCACTTATTCATGACATCGGAAAGCTAGAAATCCCACGTGACATCATCAACAAAAAAAGCAAGCTCGAAGCCCATGAATGGGAAATGATGAAGAAACACGTGACCTATGGAAAAGAAATTCTAGGATCAACCAAAAAATACGATGATTTGCTTCCATTAGTTGAGCTTCACCATGAACACTACAATGGAAAAGGCTATCCTTATGGATTAAGAGGAGATCGGATTCCTAAGCTAGCAAGAATTTTATGTGTAATCGATTCCTTTGACGCAATGACAACGGAGCGGCCTTATCAAAAAACAAAGAATTTTACAGAAGCAATTGTGGAGTTACGCAAATGCTCTGGCCAGCAATTTGACCCTACTTTTGTAGAGCCTTTTATTAAGATGATTGAATGTAAATATGGGGATAAGGTTGGGAGTGAGGATGGGGTTTTATATAAATAGACTTATACTGTTAGTTCTACTAAAGTCATTCGTTTACAAACATCAACTATAAGAGGCTGAAATAAAAAATATTTTAACAAAGAAACCGAAAAATGGCTGTAGGTGTATTTACGAAGCTCCTGAAATATACTCCGCTTTCCGCGTGAAGCTGGGCAAGCCCCTCGTACTTAGCACTGAGGGGTCTAACCGTAGGAGTCTAAGGATATCTCATCCATTAAGATATTACTTTTTTCGGAATTTTTGTTAATCACTAAAGTTATGTCCAGCCTCTCTATTTTTAATCCATAGAGTTTATTTGCCTTATCCATTACATAATGAATAATGGAATATATGCATGTAAATCATACTTTAGGAGAAAAATGCAAAAGTAGCACGCTGATGAAATTATATTTTTTCACCACTCGAATCTACTTCCAACTGGTAAAATTACCGGCTATTTTATATGGTTCCACTCCAATGGTGTTCCTCTACTTATGTCTTGGCTTGCTATAGAACCATATATATTGTTACTATATTTTGGAGCTAGCCCATAACCAGGACGGATTGAACGGACATTTTCCTTGTTAAAGGTTTCTCCTTCTTTAATCTCCTTTACAACAAATAATGATCGGGAAAACTCTCTGCTTTTCTCTTTTTTTTCTGTCATTTCATAATCTATTTTTCCCAGAGCTTTTTCTGCATCTCTTACTGAATCAACAAGTAGTTTAAATTCCTGTTTATCAAGTGAAAAGCTAGCATCTGGACCACCAATGCTTTTATCTAAAATAAAGTGTTTTTCAATTACTTTTGCACCTAATGCTACAGAAACAACTGAAACTGTTGCACCTAATGTATGATCTGATAAACCCACTTCCACATCAAAGGTCGCTTTAAGGTTTTGCATAGTTCTTAGGTTTGCATCTTCAATTTTTGCAGGATAGGCAGATGTACATTTTAATAGAATTATCTGTTCATTACCGGCTTTTCTACATGCTTTTACAGCATCGTCTATTTCGCCTAAAGTTGCGATACCAGTTGAAATAATTATTGGTTTCTTCTTTGATGCAACATATTCTATTAATGGAAGATCTGTTATTTCGAATGATGCTATTTTATAAGCAGGTACATTTAGAGTTTCTAACAAATCAACTGCCGTTTTATCAAAAGGACTTGAAAAGCAAATCAACCCTAGTTCTTTGGCATAATCCATTAACTCCTCATGCCATTCCCATGGAGTATAAGCCTCTTTATATAAATCATATAAAGTTCTTCCATCCCAAATCGTACCTTGCTTAACTTGAAAGTACTCATTATTACAATCAATCGTTATCGTTTCTGCTGTATATGTCTGCAATTTAATAGCGTCGGCTCCTGCTTCTTTTGCGGCTTTTATTGTTTCTTTCGCAATATTTATATCATGCCCATGGTTAGCTGACATTTCTGCAATTATAAATACTTTTTTAGTTATGTCAAAATGATCGATAAGCATTTATTATATTCCACCTCTATCTAAATGAGTAAATATACTTTAGTAAACCATTATTGTTCTCATGTAATATAAAGCCCACCTTTTCAAACAGTTTTTTGGAGGCAATATTATCATTTGAAACATAGGCTATAATATTTTTTAAATCATTTCTTTCCACATGAAGTAACTCAAGGCTCTTTTTCAATAATTCTTTACTTAACCCTTTTCCTGCTATTGTTCTTCCCAAGCTAATACTAACAATTCCAGATTCATCCTCTATTTTATATCTTAATTGCCCTAAAAATTCTTCTGTATAATCTGTCACAACATAAAAGACATTTTCATCAGAATTTATTATACTTTGAAACCAATTCTTATGATCTTCCCAATTGATTTTCGACTTATTTATTGAGTATTTTCTAACATAATCTTCATTAGATAATTGAAACACAGCATAAACATCTTCATCTTTCGCTTTTCTTAAAAAGTATTCTTCTTTCATGAGCTCTCCTGATAATAGGATTCCAATAATTCGTTTACTCCCAAACTCATCGATTACTGCCTTATAGCGCTCTACTAGCTTTATACGGGTACTAAATTTCATTAAATTTTCAAATTCAAGAATTAACTTTTCGCTTAAGAAAGTATCATTGTACTCAAGATAGCCCTCAATCAAATTAAGTTCTTTTAAAGCACAGATATTATGCTCCTGATTTTCTATTACCTTTATTGGGATAAAGGGTGTTTGAGTAGCTAACAATTCATAAATAGTTTGTCCTGCAGCCGTTATAGCAAAATCAGACTTTAACATTAGAGCTTTCATTTCCTCAGCTGTGGCATTCTCATAAAATTCAATATTATTTGAGGAAAGACTCTTTATTTCTTCAATGTTTTCAAATGCATTTCCTATTACTACATTTAAAGTAATCTCTGAATTGTTACAAGCAATTTGATTTAAAATGCTCGGAGTTAGATTGTGTAGATCAGACCCACCTAATGTTATCAGCACTTCTTTAACTGGCTGATTAATTTCATTTCTTTTAACAACTCCGGTAAAGTTACTTCTCAGAATGATATATTTAGGCCCAAGTAAATAGCAGTTAGCATCATTTAAAGGATACTTAACTGCTTGGGTACTAAGGGATGGGTTAACAACTATACTTTCCGGATATTCAATCCTTCCATTATCATCAATGAAAAGAGTCTTTTTTGAAAGAGTTGAAATAACTCGACATAAATCTTCACTAGCCAAGTAAGAGTCTACAATACAATAGTCATCCGGCTTAATATATTCTGTTAAAAACTCTTTTGATAACCAATTAACTATCTTGTATTGCTTATTTTGTAGTAATTCAAGTTGCAATGTATTGCTATTAATAATGAACTCAACTTCAATCCCTGTGTCCACCAATTCATCATATAAAGAGCTACACCTTGATATATGCCCTAATCCTATTTGACTACCACCTTCTGTAAAAATCAACGCCCTCATATTTCTCATCCTTATTCTATTTAATTTTCTTTTGTTCAATATGTGCATTGATTGTAGAAAGTTTCGGTTCATGCTTAAATATCTCTAAAATATCTTGAAGATAAAAGTCATGTTTTCCTTTATATAGTCTATTGTATATTTCATTTATTAGCACAAAGTCCTCTTCTGTATCTAAAGTCCACCGATACTTCGAATAGTCAATATCATTTTTATAGTAATGTATTTTATTACTATGTTCATAAATGTAAGGAGTAACATGCTCCCTATGATACTTTTCCTGTCCATTAATAAATCCAACTTCTAATTCGTCAAAAGAAAATACTTCAGTATCTAATCCTCGTGGAAATGATCTTTGACTTAGTTCTGCCCCAGCATTTGTTACAAGAGCATAATTTTCGTGCAAATAATATTTGACTATTTTATCTATTACGTTCGGATCAATTACAGGGCAGTCAGAAGTGATCCTTACAATAATATCAATATTGTTTTCTTTTGCAGCTAAATAATAGCGACTAAGAACGTCTTCTTCACTACCTCTGAATACCTTTACTCCACATGTAATAGCCTCTTTTTCTATAACATCATCTCTCTCATGTCCTGTGGTTGCAATAATAATTTCTTCTATTAAACTTGATTGTTTAACTCTTTCTATTACATGCGATAGAACCGTACTTCCCTTTATTTCTTTCATTACCTTACCTGAGAGTCTTGTTGAACCCATTCTTGCTTGTATAATAGCTGCAATCTTCATGTAATTACCCTACTTTCGATAATTATTAAATACTTTATTTACAGCTGCTATTACATCCATTATATCTTCTTCTATCATAGCTGGGAAAAGTGGTAATGTAATAATTTCCTCATATAGCTTTTCCGCGATAGGACAAATACCACGTTGATAGCCTAATTTTGTGTAGTATGGTAGAAGATGAACAGGAATATAATGCACGTTAACCCCTATATTTTCATTAACTAGCGCTTCAAACACTGCTTTTCTACTCACCGAAAGCTTATCTAAATCTAAACGTATAATATATAAATGCCAGCTTGATTCGCCATTCTGGTCTTGATATGGAGTTTGGATTCCATCTATCTCTTTAAAAGCCTTATTGTATAATGAGACATACTTCTTTCTTAGATCAACAAACTTATCAAGCTTCTTCAATTGGCTAGTACCAAGAGCAGCTTGAATATCAGTTATTCGATAATTAAAACCTAAGAACTGCATTTCATAATACCAAGGACCATGATTTTCAACCAATTTATTAGGCTCTCTTGTTATTCCATGGGATCTAAATTGTAATAATTTTTGATAGTATTCTTCATTATTAGTAGTTATAATGCCGCCTTCTCCTGAAGTAATATGTTTAACAGGATGAAAACTAAACATTGTCATATCGCTTAATGAGCCTATTTTATCACCTTTATAGGTCGCACCCATGGCATGTGCAGCATCCTCAATGACAACCAAATTATGCTTTTTAGCAAGTTGGTGAAGTTCATCTATATCAACAGGTTGTCCAGTGAAATGTACAGGTATGATAGCTTTTGTATTCTCATTAATTAACGCCTCTACATTTTTTGGATCTATATTATAAGTTTTTGGATCTATATCGGCAAAAACAGGCTTTCCACCTTGATAAAGAACACAATTAGAACTAGCAGCAAATGTCATCGGTGTTGTAATAACTTCATCGCCTTCTCCAATACCTGCTGCAAAGCAAGCACCATGAAGGGCAGCTGTTCCATTTGAAAACGCAACAGCATACATAGCTCCTACATAAGAGGCCACGGCTTGCTCAAACTCTGCTACCGCTGGCCCAGTTGTTAAGTAGTCACCTTTTAATATATTTACCACTGATTGAATATCTTCTTCATCAATCCATTGTCGCCCATATGGTAAATAACTGTCTCTGATTGTTTTAGTACCCATTTCAATCTTCCTTTCCATATATAAAAGAAAAAGCGATTACTCTTTTACTAATTCTCTAAGTTCATCAACAGTTAACCAATGTTCATTCACATCACTTATATAAGTAAAACCTTCAGGTAATGTTTTACCCCCGGTCGAAAACTCTTCCCTCCACCAAGGGAATTCAGGTTGGATAACATAGTAATTGTCATATTCTAAGGTTTGGCGAGCATCATCTTCATTTATCATTGCTTCATGCAATTTCTCTCCAGGGCGAATGCCAACTATTTTTATTTCACAATTAGGAGCAATTGCTTCTGCTAAATCCACAACTTTCATACTAGGAATCTTTGGTATGAAGATTTCTCCACCCTTCATTCTATAAAGATTGTCTATGACAAATTGTACACCTTGATCTAAGGTAATCCAAAATCGTGTCATACGCTCATCAGTAATTGGAAGCTGAGTCACTCCTTGCTCCTTTAACTTTTTAAAGAAAGGTACTACACTTCCACGGCTTCCTACTACATTTCCATAACGAACTACTGAAAATTTCGTTACTTTATTACCTGCGTAAGAATTCCCGGCAACGAATAATTTATCAGATGCTAATTTGGTCGCTCCATATAAATTAATAGGGCTTGCAGCTTTATCAGTACTTAAAGCTATTACTTTTTCAACACCACGGTCGATAGCAGCCTCAATAATATTTTGAGCACCATGAATATTGGTTTTCACCGCTTCAAAAGGATTATATTCACAAGCACCAACGTGTTTTAAAGCAGCCGCATGAATAACAATATCTACTCCATCAAAGGCTCTGTATAAACGGTCTTTATCACGAACATCCCCTATAAAGAATCGAATTCGAGGATCAGTGTATTCCTGAGCCATTTCATATTGCTTTAATTCATCTCGACTAAAAACAATTACTTTTTTAACGTCCTGTTCCAAAATCTTAGAAATAAACTTTTTACCAAAAGAACCTGTCCCACCTGTTACTAAAACGCTTTTCCCTTCGAATCTATACATTTTGTTCGCTCCTTTGAGATAGTGTTATATCCTTTTTTTCAATTATGTTTACATTAATATAACTTTCAGACATAACATTCTAAAAATACTTTGATTTAATCTACAAGTTTCATGAGATTAAATTACTAGAAAGTTAATAACATGTCATAAGCTATAGCTTATCCCTAACATTTCAGTATTATCGTTTTATATCACTTATTCAAATTTAAATTATCTCATTATTTCTCTACCTATATTGATGATATCATCTACTTTAAGAGCCAACAAAAAAAATATTTGGAAATAATTTTCTTCGATGTACTGTATATAAACACTCATTTAGATGAAACGTCTATTATTGACATATCTCCATAACAAAAGTACCTCAAAAATAATTAATATTGTCTTTCTAACTATTAAATCGGCATAAATAATCAATTCTTAAGTACAAAGTTTATATTGTTGTTTTATTATTTGTTTAATTATTCTTTTTATTACATTCTCGCAATGTAATAACCATATTTTTAAAATATAAGTATACCTTTGCAATAAAACTCCATTACTTTCTCTACCCTTTTGTTTGACTCTTAATGTTACTTATTAGAAAATAAAATCTGAAAATATTGCTAATTTTAATGATCAATTGGAAGTTAATAGGAAAAATCAATCCCGTTTTGTTAGTTCCAACAAATATTTTCTTTAATTTTGTAGCTGTGGAAGGTGTACTGAATTGTATTCGGATTAGATATCTTGATGGGTGATACATTACACGCTTCTTCGAAAGGTGTGGGAGGTTATGTGGCCATTACATAACGTTATAGGCTTACATAAGAATTTTTATTAAGTTTTTTATCTGTAGTCAAATATTTATGATGGTGACAAGTAACAAAAAACACGTAATTTCGAGGACTTTAAGTTGCAAAATTTAACGATTTATCATATATTTAGTATATATAGAAAATGCTTCATGTATTTTCTTATATAACATTGTGAAAAACATCACATACTAATTAAACATTTTTTGATTGTTCTTTGCTTTCAATAATCTTTTTTTTATATTAATATGTGAAATGATTCACATATTAATAGTACAATCTAATTTTTTTATTTACATTTGTGAATTACTTCACAAAAAAATATACTTGGAGGTTTTTAAGTGAGAAATTTTCTAAAGAATAGTTTATTTATCGCAGCAGCTTTTGTTTTAGCAAGAATCTATTTAAGTTATATGTGGTTATCTAATGCTGAAAATAAGATTATGTATGATTTTAGTATTGGATCCATGTTAGAGTCTCAGGTAAACAGTGGGGTCCTTCCTTCATGGTGGGCAGGATTTATGAAACTATTTGTTTTACCGAATACCAATCTTTTTGAAGCTTTAGTAACTGTAGGTGAATTCAGTGTAGGAATTGCGCTTTTATTAGGAGTATTCACACGCTTTTCTGCGATAATGGGTGCTTTAATGAACTTTTCCTTCTTGATGACATTTCAAGCAACATTGGATTTACAAATGCTCATTATCCATTTGATTATTATTCTATTAGCTGGAAATGCTGGTAGAATCGGATTAGATCCTTACATCAAAAATCACTTTAACAAATATACAAGATACTTCAACAAACCTCAAAAAAGAAAGGAGAATTTTGCATGACACTTGTTATTATGAGCCTCTCACTAGCTATCGGCTTTGCAATTGCAGTTTCAGCGGAGCTTGCTGAGGAATAATGTCGATATCATTAGACAAAATTCGGGTGGTGCCTGTCACCACCCGAATTTTCTTGTTTCATCTTCGTGGTACATAATAAAAACACACTATAAGTTAGAAATGTTATTTAAATGTTAAATTGTCCATATAATAAATCCTAATAAGGTGGAACACGACCAAATCACCTGAAACCCTCTTTATCATTAACTTCGCACCAAAACTATGCTAAAATAATATGGGTGTTTAAACAATTAAACACAAAACTAGATAGGTTAGGAGTGGAGTACATATATGAAAGTTATTGAAAGTATCATTGGTAGTACGAATACATTATTATGGTCGTATGTATTAATTGTTATGTTAATAGGATTGGGTCTTTATTTTACTGTTCGCACAAAGTTTGTTCAGTTTCGTTTAATTGGAGAGATGATTCGATTATTAGGTGAAGGAGCAAGAGCTGATAAGAAGGGGGTTTCTTCTTTCCAAGCCTTTTGTATCAGTACAGCTTCTCGTGTTGGTACTGGTAATCTAGCAGGTGTGGCGATTGCGATTACTACTGGTGGACCTGGTGCTGTTTTTTGGATGTGGCTTATTGCACTAATTGGATCTGCGTCTGCTTTTGTTGAAAGTACACTGGCGCAAATTTATAAAGTGAAAAATGGCGATACATTCCGTGGCGGTCCTGCTTATTACATGGAAAAAGCATTAAATGCTAGGTGGATGGGTGTTACGTTCGCTGTATTAATCACGCTTACATTTGGTCTAGCGTTTAACTCTGTTCAAGCAAACACAATCACAAGTGCTTTTCATGCATCATTTGGTGTTGATAAAGTTGTGATGGCGATCATTTTATCCGTTATTACAGCGATTATTATTTTCGGTGGAATTAAAAGAATTGCAAAGGTATCAGAAGTCATTGTACCAATCATGGCTGGTGCTTATATTTTAGTTGCTTTGTTTATCATGATTACAAATATTACGGAAATTCCTAGTGTGTTCATGTTAATTTTTGAAAGTGCATTTGGATTCCAAGAAGCTGCTGGTGGTGCTCTAGGTGCAGCGATGATGAACGGAATTAAACGAGGATTATTTTCAAATGAAGCTGGTATGGGTAGTGCACCAAATGCTGCTGCAACAGCTGATGTCAGTCACCCTGTTAAACAAGGTCTGATCCAATCACTTGGTGTTTTTGTTGATACACTTATCATTTGTAGTTCAACTGCCTTTATTATTTTATTATCAGGTTTATATACGTCAAAAGAACCAGATGGCATTGTCTTAACGCAAAGTGCACTTGAGACATCTTTAGGTTCATGGGCTGGTGTCTTCCTTTCCATCATGGTTCTTATGTTCGCATTCAGCTCAATTGTTGGTAACTATTATTATGGAGAGTCAAATATAGAATTTATTAAAAATAAACGTCTATACGTAAATATATACCGAGTTGCTGTTGTGTTCATGGTCGCTTTTGGTTCACTAGCTTCTTTAAGCTTTGTATGGAATTTAGCAGACATGTTTATGGGATTAATGGCGATTATTAATCTTATTGCGATTACTTTATTAGGGAAAATTGCATTTTCTGCGCTTAGTGATTATACGAAGCAGAGAGCGAGTGGGAAAGATCCAGTGTTTTATTCGAATTCTATTGAAGGATTGAAAAATGTTGAAGCTTGGGGCGAGGATACAGAGAAGGACCTATAATTTTTATGAAATATTTGCTTATTCCATTTAATTCACAACTTAAGTATAAGGAAGATTATGCTAGTTTCGCAGCCTTCTTCAGTTAAATTGATTCACATTTAAAATGAGTTCTGAATTCAATGATAGACAATTTATACCCTACTTATTATTCAGATACTCGCTAAATATCTTATTTAACCAGGTGATAATAGTCAAAGTAAAATCGAAGTTAAGTATTCAAAATATTTTCTTAGAAATTTTTCATTTAAGTATCTAACAACAATAAGTTCACATGTTCAAAACATTTTATCATACAAAGCACCTCCTAAAATGTCTTATTTTAGTTTAACATTTGGGAGGTGCTTTTATTACTCATTTAGGATAGTTCATTCTATCTACATTAGTAAGACAATAGGAATAGTAATGCCACTTTGAAAATAGCTTTTAAATTTACATACGCCAACCCTATGAAACATTCAACACTATAAAGCTTGAATAAGTTTATTTCAAGGTGCAATCAGTAGGAAATGATCTTTCTCCAAGATTTTGTGAATGTGGGGAAAATTCATTTAACTTCCATGGACTAGCGATGATGGATAAGATATATAAGTAATATCTAAATTAACTTATCCTAATTCTAAGCATATATTAATACTAATTGATCTGGTGTATAAAACTTGTAAAATGAAAAATTAGGTCCAAAATATGCATGTTTAATACTTACATGAATTTAAAGTAGAGTTACTATATAGAAGATACTGAATACATCTTAATCTCGACTAAATAAATCTCTAGTATACACTTTTTCCTCTATATCACGCAAATCATCAGATAATCTATTAGCGACTATCACATCACTAATGTTCTTAAATTCTTCAAAATCATCAATTACTCTAGAATTATAAAATTTTTCTTCAGGAAGATTTGGCTCATAAACAACTACATCAATACCTTTAGCCTTAATACGCTTCATTACACCTTGTATAGCGGATTGTCTAAAGTTATCCGAATCCATTTTCATTGTAAGGCGATAAATCCCTACAACTTTTGGATTTCTTTTAATTAGCATATCTGAAATGTGGTCCTTTCTAGTTCTGTTAGCATCAACAATAGCTTTCATAATATTATTAGGTACATCTTCATAGTTAGCCAAAAGCTGCTTGGTATCTTTAGGTAAACAATAGCCTCCATAACCAAAAGATGGATTATTATAATGATTACCTATCCTTGGATCAAGACCAACACCCTCGATAATTTGTTTTGTATTTAATCCTCTTATTTCTGCATATGAATCTAACTCATTGAAAAAGGCCACTCTCATAGCTAAATAGGTATTAGCAAAAAGTTTAATAGCCTCTGCTTCTGTTGAATTGGTAAACAAAACATCTATATTCTCTTTTAATGCACCTTCCACTAATAAATCAGTAAAAGCCTTAGCTCTTTCTGACTGCTCACCTATAATAATACGAGACGGATACAGGTTATCGTAAAGTGCATTACCTTCTCTTAAAAATTCAGGTGAAAAGATTATATTTTCAGTTTCAAATTTCTCTCGTACTTTCTTGGTATAACCTACTGGAACAGTTGATTTAATGACCATTATTGCATCAGGATTGATCGACAATACATTAGCAATAACTGCTTCTACTGTTCTAGTATTAAAATAATTTTTATCCGGATCATAGTTCGTAGGTGTAGAAATTATGACATATTCAGCATCTTTATATGCCATATATATATCCGTAGTTGCTATTAAATTTAATTTTTTATTTGCTAAAAAATCTTCAATCTCATTATCAATAATTGGAGACCTCTTGTTATTAAGCATATCTACTTTCTCTTGAATAATATCAAGAGCTATGACTTCATTATGCTGAGCTAATAAAACAGCATTGGATAAACCCACATAGCCTGTACCTGCTATTGTTATCTTCATCGTTTCCCTCTCTTTTCTTATATAGTATAATTTGGCCTTAGCAAGAATTTGCAATATTCATATTATTTTTATCACTTATTATTAAAGTTATATTATACATATTAGATATTCGCTTTAATGACCAAAGAAATGCAGAGTAGAATATTAATTTATCTTTTATTTTTCTTACATAAACATTAATTTTTTTTTGTTTGAAATTTTAAAAGTTTAACAGCACTCTTTATTACTTCTTTATTATTCAATAAGATTAAGCAGAATAAAAACAATTGAACTGTGAACTCAATAATTCTGTCTAAACTTAAATACATTGTAGTAATCTGCATTAGTATAAGGGACATGTTATAGAATAAATTTCTATAGTTATATTTTATAATTATATATTTTTTTGTATCATGCCATCTTATAATTGCCATTACTAAGAAACTAATCATTGAAGAAAAGCTTGCGCCTATAGCTCCAAAAATAGGGATTGTAATCATATTTAAAACTAAGTTTGTAATTCCCCCAATAAGAGAAGTTTTAAATACACCACTAGTTTCTTTAGAAGCAATATAATTTGTTCCTAGAAAGCTTGAGAAACATGAAAATAAGACAGCTATCAATAAAAAAGGTACATATTTCCAAGCTGTAAAAAAGTTACTTTCCAAAGCATATTCAAAAATGAACTTTAGAAATAAAACAATTGCTGCTGTAACTATAAACAGGAATTGTTGTAAAAAGTTAAATATTCTGCTATAAAAAATGGCCTTGTCTTTAGAGTCATATTCTTCTATAGCTGACAACTGCCATGCTTTGAAAAATATAGAGTTAAAAATTGATAATAGACTTGGTATTTTACTTGCTACCGCAAATAAACCATTATGAGCTGGACCTGCAAAAATTAAAATAAAGTATCTTGATGATGCATTTATGATCCACCACATTATAGAATTTGGCATTAACGGTAAACTATAACTAAGTAAGTTTCTACTAATATTTAGACTTAAACTAGAAAATTTAATAAACTTGAAGGTATTAACTCTTAAGTTAATGTATATAACTGATACAGAAAGGCCTATTATTATTGATAATAGATAACCTTCAATCCCTTGATTTAACCAAACGATAAAAACTAAACTCATTAACGCGGTAGTTAATGCAATAAGTAAGCCGTTAAAAGCAAATAATGAGACTTTTCCAATTCCACGGATAAATTGCGAATATAACAATTGAAATAGTTGTAACACAATCACAATACAAACATATGGTAATATGTTATGGTTATAATCGCCGATAAAGTATAAAATAGTAAATACAAAAATTGTGAATAGCGAACTTATGCAAGTGATAAAAAAACAATTTGTGAAAATTGATGAAATATCCTTCTTATCCATGACAAATCGCAATACTGCCTCAAAAATACTTAATGAAACAATCGGTACTATTAAATTAATAGTCACCTGGATTACATCTATCAACCCATATTCACTTTGTGAAAGGTAAAAAGTATATAATGGTACAAGTAGTAATGTAATACCTTTACTACCAATATCACCTAATGCAAAGATAAGAGAATTATTTAATAACTTTTTGTAAGAATTAAGTCCCATTTGTTTTACCTTTTTTCTTCGTTAATTTCATCACCCAATATACTTAGTAATTCTTTATTTATTTCGAACTTTTGCCTATTTTGATTCTTAATAGTTTTAAGATACTTAAAAGTCTCCTTATTGCTTAACTTTTGATTTACTAAGCTAACTATATTCATTATATTATTTTCAAGATCATTAACATCAAATACATCTTCAGATGAATTAATCATTTCAAACATCTCTTTAACTTTATCCTGCCATGATATCCCTATTACAGGAATATACTGTGATAAACCAATTATTAAAGAATGCATTCTAGTTCCAATTATTACATCAGTATTCTTATATAAATTTAATAAATCTTTAGAGTTATTAACATTTATAAGATTCACTTTATTTTTGTCAATTAATTTGTTATAGACATCGTTGACTGCTCTATAATCTCTTGGTTCCGTCGAAAATAGATTGATTATATAATTTTCATCTGAATGCTTTAGATTATTTACCAATCTGACTGCGTTATCAATAAGTTTTGTATACTTTTTTCCATCGTCTTTATTTAACAATAAATCAATTATACAGAAGGATATTACTTTTTGCTCATATGTTTTTTTTATCCTTTCTCCATTTGCATTATTTAACAAAAAAACAGGATCAATGGATAAATGAACTTTTTTATTTATAGAGGTTAAATAATTATATGATTTTTTATCTCTTACAGTAATATAATCTGCATCCTTGAGTGTATTAATAGTGTAATCTAATTGTTCTTGTGTTTGAAAAGGACCAATCCCAATTGAAGTAACTAAAGATTTCCTATTATATTTTTTAACTATTTTCAATATCTTATTAAATTTATAAGCAGATAGCGAATGGCGAGTTAAGTCAAATATTGCATTCCCCCCACCGATAATTACTAAATCACTATTTTTAATATCATTGTCAAATTTATCCAAATATTTGTTTTTGTCAATATTATACTTCATCCTTAGTAAATGCAATCTATCAATCATATCAATTTTTCTAATATGTTCATTATAAATTTTCTTGATAAGAAACTTATAATTTCTATTTATTCCTTCTCTTTGGCCTTTACTAATATATCCCTCTGGAATTAAATTAAAGCTATATTTTAATACATTATGTTCTTTCATCAATTCTTCCTCTAAAACTTCAGCTATTAATAAGTCTCCAATATTTGTACTATCAATAAAACTTACGAATACAATATTCATTTTAAACCACCTTTAATATAGATAAACTATCCTTTAAAATATTTAACATAATAAACATTCCAAAGAAGTAGAGTAGATTTAATTTTAGTTTTTAATTTTCTCTTTTTTTATAGAAAATATAATGGCCAAGAAGATTAAGAAAATTACATCCTTCACAAAATAAGTTCCCATAAGGGATCTAACCATATACGAAACTAAAAATAATAGAAGAAAATCTAATATGATACGATTTTCATGAAAATTTTTAAATTTAATCAATATCCTTATTTTCACAAAGAAATAATAAAGAATTATAATTAAGCCAAAAAAGCCAAAAATCAAAAGCAATTCCAGTAAAAAGTTATGAGCATGATAATATGCTCCGTTTGTTAGAGTGCGTGCTACACCAAATCCTGATGGAAAAAAGCCATTATCAATTAAATATTCAATAATAATAGGATAAATATTATCCCTTCCACTAACAATAGTTGAATTATCATATCTTCCACTTAGTTGTGCGATAAACATTGAAAGATTCCTTGAATTCAATCCTAAACTAAGTATTATATTATTAATATAATTTAATACAGCAATTAAATTTTGAAATATTAAAAGTACTATAATACTTATTAAAGATATGTTGAAATAAAATTTAGCATTTTTTTTATTAGAAAGTAATAAATAGGTAAATAAAGAAGTAACTAGCGAAGAAATTAATACTAATCTAGAACCTAATATAGCTACAACTAATATATTAATTGTTAAGTAAAAAAGCATTTTATAGCTTCTTCTTTTTAAACTCATTAAATGATAAGTCATTATTAATATATTCAAATGGGCAATAAAACCAATATCAAAGTAAGATATATAACCACTCTGCCTATATAAGTAGTAAACCGGTAAAATATAAGTAAATATAATCGATACTTTAATCCAAATTTTCTTAAAGATACTAAAGGAAATTAATTTTAGTGATAATAAGTAAATTGGAATAAAACTATGAAGTATTAAGTTAACACCATCACCTAAAACATACTGCTTATAAGATACAACCAATAAATTAATACTAACAAATAATATTAAGAAACCAAAAAACATTATTATCTTGACATTTACTTTAAATTTATTAATACACAATGTAATGAAAATTAAGGAGATTAAGAGTAAGTTTTCAACAAAAAATGTACTAACAAATGGAGCTAATAGTAAGCTAATAGATACTAGATAAATATATAAAATTAAAATAAAAGAATTTATTCTAATAATATTCAAATACAGAACACCGCTTTCTAAATAAAATCATGCCAACAGTAATTCATGAGTTTAGTAAAAATCATCAAATATCTCATGATAAAAGCTTACTTTGGTTCATTTTTAAGGTGAAATTAATAGTTTTTCAATAAATATTACAATTGAATGTTACAGTTTAGTTTACTTCTTAAAGTTCCTTATTCCTAATAGCATATTTCTTAATGCAACTCTTAACGTAAGATTACCCTCTAGATATAGCTTTCTTTTTCTAATAATAAATTGTATTGCTAATAAATAAGCACCTTTTTTTGAAATAGCCGCGAATAGCGCTCCTTTATCAAAGAAAAATTTCTCATTGTATCCAGTAAACCAAGTCGATTCACCTTCTTGAATTTCAGCTATGATTGATTTATTAGAATAAATTTTCATGCCCTTTTTCAAACTTTCAGTAATAAATATACTATCCTCTCCACATCCGTAGCGTGCTCCTCCGCCAAATAATAAAGAGAAAAATATATTTCTCTTTATTATTTTTTCTCTTCTATAGGCTATATTTACAGTTCCGTATTTAAGGCTATTAAAAAAACTAACTCTTTTATTTTCTTTAACTTTAATTATCTTTTGTCCATTTTTTTTCAAAATAGGTACGTTAAACAAGATCATATCAGCTTTAGGATTCTCTATGAAGGCATTTAGAACTATCTCTTCATAATTATCAACATACACCATATCATCATCAGCCATTAAACAAATATCGCCAGTTGATCTCATCAGAGCATTATTCCTACTTTTCCCAACTCCAAATTCACTAAATGAATACATTCTCAAGGAACGATTATGATCATTTGATTCTATATATTCATTTCTATCACACTGATTGATTATAATTGCATCTCCCTTTATATTCATCTTATTTATTAGAGTTAGGTCTTTTTGATGCATTGTTGAAACAAGTACCTCAACTTTCATATAAAACCTCTTCCTTTTTCATATTTTAATAAATGAATAATAGTAGAATATTATATATATATTTACAGTTTTTTTCATTACTATCTCAATTTAAATAATGTAGCAAAAACCCAGTACATAATTAAAAAGCATGATTTCATTATTGATAAGTCTTCTATCTCTCTATATACTTTCCAATGATAACTTATTAAACTTGATTTTTTGCTAGATATTGCATTCGACCTAATCCTATGACTACTAAGAGATTCTTCAAGACCATATAAATACTTTTCCTTTTTTATAACTTGTAACCACAGTACATAGTCATTTCTTTTTTTTATATTTGGAATTTTAAACTTACCTAGTTGCTCTGCATTATAAACGATGGTTGAGTTTCCAGGACAAGTTTTTAAGATTCCCTCATAATCACGTCTACTTTTTGTTCTGATTATTCTATTAAGATCGTTACCTAGTTCATCAATTTTAGAGTAACTAGTACAAGTAAAATTATAGTCGTTTAGTTTCATAAAAGTTATTTGTTTAGTAAGTTTATCATTTCTCCAAACATCATCACTATCTAAGAATGCTATATATTTCCCTCTCGCATGCTCAATTGCTTTATTTCTTGCTAATGCAGCTCCAGAGTTTGTTGGTAGTCTGTAGTATTTAATCCTACTATCTTTTAATATATATTCCTTAATTATTTCCTCTGTATTATCTTTTGAACAATCATCAACAACTATAACTTCCCAATTACGATATGTTTGATCTATAACAGAATCCAGGGAAAAGCCTATGAACTCACCACAATTATAAGCAGGCATAATAACTGATACTAAATCCTCGTCTATATTCTTATCTCGATTAAGTTTCATTAATCCTCATTCTCCAGTTCTGTTAGTTCAATAGATTTTTGGAATTCCCTAATTTGATAATAATCTTTGTATATACTGATGCTTTTCTCATAGACTAAATTTCCAAATACCTTATTCAACAAGTTTAGCTTAATTCCCATTACTTTTAGAATAGGATTAAATATTTTTACAAGTTTAATTTTTTTTCCATGTATTTTAGCTATTATATACACCAATTCGCTCGTCTTAACATACTCACTATTTTGAGGAAAGAAAAGTCCAGCATCTTCATTCTCAATTATTAACCGAATAAACTCACATAAATTATCTATATGAAGCATGCTACGTTGATTGTTAACATTCGGAAAAAAAGGTAGTATTTGAGCTAATTTTGAAAGTTTTATATAGTTTCCTTTTGAGCCCTTACCATATATCATCGGTGGTCTTAAAATTGCAACCTTAAATGCATCAGTCTCTAAATTTTCTAAACCCCTTTCTGCCTGTAGCTTACTTTTACCGTAAAAATTACTAGGCATAGGTATTGTGTTTTTATCGATAACTTCTTCATTATCACCATATACTATGATACTGCTCAGAAAAATGAATTGACTAACTCCTTCAGCCTTAGCCTTTTCAGCAACCTCTATTGTTAAGTCACGGTTGACTCTATAATATATGTCTTCCATTGTTGGATCTGTTGATACATGGGCAATTCCAGCTACATGTAATACAACATCATAATCCGTGAAAGTTGTTTCCTTCCATCTATCATTTTTGAGACTGATTAGTTCAACAAAATATTTATCTGAATATTTTTCTAACCATATTTTTAAGCTTTTACCAATATAGCTATTGATCCCTGTAATTAATATATTTCTCACTTAATTCAATTCTCCTTAGTATTTGGGATTTCTGCCTTTGAGGTTGTATCACCTTCTACAACACCTTTACTCATAACAACACTCCAGATAGTTCCTAAGAAGCACTTAATATCCATACGTAAACCAATATTCTTGACATAATAACCATCGAGCTCTGCTTTAACCTCAATAGTTAGTTCATCTCTACCATTAATTTGTGCCCAACCAGTCAATCCCGGTCGTATGTCATTAGCTCCGTATTTATCACGTTCAGAGATTAAATCATACTGATTCCATAATGCTGGTCTTGGTCCAATTATACTCATTTTCCCAACGAGTATGTTCCAAATTTGCGGCAGTTCATCTAACGAAGTTTTTCTTAGAAACTTTCCTATTTTAGTAATATATTTATCTGGATTATCTAAGAGATGCGTTGGTGTATCCTTTGGAGTATCTATTCTCATTGTACGAAACTTCAAGATATTAAAGTATGTTTTATTAACTCCAACACGCTTTTGTCTAAATAGCACTGGACCTTTCGAACCTAGCTTAATTCCTAAAATAATTATTACAAAAAAAGGAGAAAGAATAATTAATCCTATTAAAGAAAAAAGAATATCTATTAACCTTTTGATTTTCATATACATTCATTCCACAATCCAATCATTAATTTTTTATAAACCAGTTAAAGCATTAACTTTCTTAAACAAACTATAAAATCAGATTCTACCCTTATAGCGAGCTAACATAGGTGATGTAGGGCGAATTTTAGATGGCAATTGCTTATGGTTACTTGAATCTAATATATACGAGAGTAACTATCCAATCTATATTCATCTAATAAACTATACTTAGTGCAAATAATTTTTATTTATTATTTATATTATTTTTTAGTCTACTAGTACTTACTTGGAATTAAAATCATACTTATCCAACTAACTACTAATCCACTAAACTTAACAATTCACTACGAACCTTAAGAATCTCTATCACTAAGCAACTCATAATTATAAATAGTGATTTTTCCATCAACGACTATTCATTCCTAAGAAAAATTCTGTAAGGCATCTAGAAAAAAGGAATAACCTTTTTTCTAAATGCTATAATTACACCAATATACTTTTGGATATTTAACTTAATTCCCATCATGTAAAACAAATTATTAGAATTAATCAATTCATCCTCAGCTTTATACCGAATATGCGAACCCTAAATGGTTAAATTTTATTAATGATACTCTTTCAACTACTGAACAGCGTCCCCTTTTTTAATAACGTTTTTTAGATATTCAAAAAGTTCAACCTTTAAATCTTCCCTCTCCAAAGCAAACTCCACTGTAGCCTTAATAAAGCCAAATTTATCCCCTACGTCATACCTTTGACCATCAAACTGACAAGCAACCACTCTTAGCTTCTCATTCATAGACTTTATTGCGTCGGTTAGTTGAATCTCTCCGCCAGCCCCTGGAACTTGATCAATAAGAATGTTAAAAATCTCAGGACGTAAAATATAACGTCCCATTATTGCATAATTAGAAGGAGCTTCACTTATATTTGGTTTCTCAATTAGATCCTCTATTTGAAATATATTTTTTTCAATCTCACCATTGCTAATTGAAATAACACCATACTTAGATACTTCGTGATCTGGAACTTGTTGAACACCAATAACAGAAGAATTATACCGCTCATAAACATCAATTAACTGTTTCAAACAAGGCTCATTTGGCGAATGAACAATATCATCTCCCAACAGAACTGCAAATGGCTCTTCACCAATAAATCGACTTGCACATGCAATCGCATGACCTAATCCTAAGGGCTCCTTTTGTCGAATATAATGAATGTTCGCTAACTTTGAAATTGTCTGTATCTCTTCGAGTTGCTCTAACTTCCCTTTCTTAGCAAGCGTTTCTTCTAATTCATATGATTTGTCAAAATGATCTTCTATTGCTCTTTTGCCTCTACCAGTCACAATAATAATATCTTCAATGCCTGATGCAACAGCTTCTTCTATAATATACTGTATCGTTGGCTTATCTACTATTGGTAACATTTCCTTAGGCTGTGCTTTTGTAGCTGGTAAAAACCTTGTTCCTAGCCCAGCTGCAGGGATAATCGCTTTTCTTACCTTTTGCATGCCCTCACCTCAAGGTTAATTAATATTTTTTACTAATAGTTCTTCTTTCTTATTCGCTAATCCAAGCACATATTCTCTTATATAACCATTATCATATGTGTCATGATTTTCAATTAATTCACTAACTTTTCCATATTCAAACTCAACTGTTTTCCCAATAAAGATCTTTGGAAACACTTCTTCACTGTGAACCTCATTCTCACCAAGAAGTTCTTCATACATCTTCTCACCAGGGCGAATTCCGGCATATTTAATACCGATTTCATCCTCTGTATAACCAGATAAGCGAATAAGATTTTTCGCTAAATCAACAATCTTAACCGGCTCACCCATATCCAAAACAAAGATCTCTCCTCCACGTGCAAGTGCTCCTGCCTGCATCACAAGTCTTGAAGCCTCTGGAATCGTCATAAAATACCTTGTCATATCAGGGTGTGTAACCGTTATAGGTCCCCCAGCTTGAATTTGTTTCTTAAATAGCGGAATAACACTCCCACGACTACCTAAAACATTTCCAAATCGAACGGCAACAAATCTAGTAGAACTTGATTTATCTAGCTGTTGGATTACCATCTCAGCAATACGCTTTGTTGAACCCATTACATTTGTTGGGTTTACAGCTTTATCAGAAGAAACAAGTACAAATGTACCAACACCAAATGTATCTGCTGCTTCTGCCACATTTCTTGTACCAAGTACGTTATTCTTTACAGCTTCTTTTGGGTTATATTCCATCAATGGCACATGCTTATGTGCTGCAGCATGATACACAACATCAGGCTTATGCTCGTCCATCACATCGAAAATTCGATGACGATCCTGAATATCAGCAATTACAGGGATGATTTCTATTTCTTCCTGATATCGATTTCTGATTTCCATATCAATCGCATATATTGAGTTTTCACCATGACCTAATAATAAAAGCTTCTTCGGTTTAAATTTGCAAATCTGCCTACAAATCTCTGAACCTATCGATCCACCAGCACCTGTTACTAAAATGGTTTTTCCTGTTACTTTTTTAGCAATGCTTTCTAAATCTAATTCAACAGGATCTCGTCCCAATAAATCTTCAACCTGTACATCACGGAATTGATTAACAGCAACCTTGCCTGTTACAATATCCTCTATCATTGGCATAATCTTTGTTTTTGCTTTTGTTTTACTACATTGCTGATAAATCTTCTGAATTTCTGATTTACTTAAAGATGGAATTGCAATGATAATATGGTCAATCTGTTTACTTTCCACTATTTCTGGAATATCTTCTGTTTTACCAAGCACAGTTACTCCATATATTTGTAGCTTTCGTTTAGCTTCATCATCATCAACAAATGCCACTGGAGTTAAGCCGCTATCGTTATTTTTTAATAATTGACGAACAAGCATTGTTCCAGCTGAGCCTGCACCAATAATAAGTGCACTTTTTGTTTCCACTTGTGATTTTATAAAGCGATCTCGTACAATTCTCCACGAAAAACGCGATCCACCTATAAGGCACATATGTAATAACCATGTGATAAACAACACACGTACATAGATATGGCCGTTAACCACTAACTGAACAGCTGCAGTTAAAGCTATAGAGTAAGTAATAGCCTTAACAATTGCCACTAATTCTCCAACACTCGCATACTCCCATGCTTTATGATACAAACGATATATTGACGCAAATACATGATGACTGATCAGCAGAGTAATCGAGCTAATCGTTAGCAGTGATAGGGAGTAATAACTCACATAAGGGTTTAAAATAAAATAACCTATATAAATTGAGAATAAGACAATAAGTGAATCCAGCCCTACGAGTAGTGACACCCTCTTTGAATAACTCATTATAATCCCTTCTTTTCAAGTTAATTTTTATTACAAAATAAATATCTAATGAAAAAACACTTTATACTGTGTTCATTTATTAGATATCTATTCTTCTTGCTATATCTCCCAATCTTTCCTCTATTACTTTGATGTTAAGAATTTTTGTTGTATGTCTAATTTTTTCTAATGGTGCATCTTGATAAATGTATGCACAGTTTTCTATTGTTTTTGGATATCCCCTGTAAAAAATTCCTTAGAAGAAAGAATGAAACTGACTACATATACAATATACATATGTGTGTTTTCCTAAGTGATAATTGTAATGTATGTTGTAATCTTAATCTTGAGGTAACGGCAAATTTTAGTTACTCTCTATGATGATATAAAGTTAAAAATTATTAACTTACCGTGTTTTGGTTGAAGTGAAATTAGAGTTGTTTATTACCCAAAGAAGCTTTTACATGACACTACTGAAATAATCCTCACAAAAAATAATCCTAAATAGAACAAAATACCCACCCTATATCGGGTTTAATCTACTAATCTTCATTGCTATATACCTATAACAACTTGTGTACTTTAGCGTATCATAGTAGAAAACCAATGAAAAGGGGAGTATTTTGTCGAAATATAGTTATTTTTCTCCGTAGTAGTAATAATGTTGACTATCTTGTACTTTTTTGTTATTTAATACTACCCCCATAATTTTAGCCTTAGCACTTTCGAGAAGTTCTTTTGCCTTTTTAGCAGAATCTACTTCTGTTTTTCCACTACTAACAACAAGAACAACACCATCTGCTACATTTGATAAAATTTGTGCGTCTGTTACCGCTAATACTGGAGGTGTATCAAGAATAACGATGTCATATTCATCTTTTGCTTGTTCTAATAATGCGATCATTCCCTTTGAGCCTAGTAACTCAGAAGGATTTGGTGGAATTGGTCCACTTGATAATACCCAAAGATTATCTTGTGATGTCACATTTACTGCTTCTCCAAGTGTTGCCTGTCTTGTTAAAACATTAGATAACCCTTTATGATTTTCAATACGAAACGTATAGTGAACAGTTGGTTTACGCATATCCGCATCCATTAGTAAAACTCGTTTCCCTTGTTGAGCAAAAACTACAGCTAGATTAGCTGTTGTAGTTGATTTCCCTTCACCAGGACCTGAAGAGGTAACTATTATTGTTTGTAGTTCCTTGTCAATACTGGAAAATTGAATATTAGTACGTATTGTACGGAACTGTTCTGCAATTGGTGATTTTGGGGTTGTCATTGATATTAGACTTCTATTTTGTAACTGGAAAATTTGTTTACGATCTTTACGAGCCAACTGACTCACCTCGCGTTCTAGTAAATGCAGGATTATTGCCCTGCTCTTTGACTTCACTATCCATATCAATCGTTGTAATTGCGCCTAATACTGGAAGACCAAGATGATTTTCAATATCTTGTTCAAGTTTAATTGTGTTATCTAAATACTCAAGTAAAAAAGCTAATCCAGCACCTAACATCACCCCTACGATTAATGCAATTGCCATATTTAATAAAGGTTGGGGCTTTATTGGTGAGGGATTCTCTCCTACCTGGGCTTGGGTTAGAATACTTACGTTATCGACATTCATAATTGTCGAGATTTCTTCTTTAAAGGTTGATGCAATTGAATTGGCAATTGCGGCTGCTTTTTGTGGGTCTTCATTTTGAACTGTAATGTTTACTACCTGTGAATTTTGCTCGCTACCCACGGTAACTAATTCATTTAAGACTCCTGCTGTAATTTCTAGATTTTCTTTCTCAATTACTTTATCTAGGATTGCAGGGCTCTTTATAATAACATTATATGTGTTGATTAATTGAAGATTGGTTTGAACTTCACCAACGTTTAGTGCTTGCTGATCACTTTTTGATTGATTGACTAGAATTTGTGTTGATGACTGGTATATAGGAGTTAGGACAAAATAACTAACAATTCCACTTGTTGCTGTTGCAATAGCTGTAATAATAATGATGAGTGAGAGACGTTTCTTTAATGTACGAAACAGCTCTTTCAAGCTGATAGTTTCTTCCATGGTAACCTCCAAGATTTATAATCTATTTAAAAATAACAACTAAACTAGTATAATGAATTTTCATCTTAATATCTACAACATATTCTACATTTTCTTACAAATATGGTGAAAATTCAACTTTTCCCTTCCTTACTGGACTTATCTTATCATCTTTCTGCCATTAATTTAACAGTTATTTTTGGGTAATTTGTACCAAAACATATAAATGTTTCTTAATTATTTGGTTCAAACGTGAAAATTAGTCTTTTATAATCAGACTTAGTTTTGTTCTTGTAATTTCTTCTGCCTAATTTCCAATTGATGCCACCTACTTTAATTTACATTGCCGAATTTTACTTACTTCCACATATTCTATATCGATTAATTATACAATTAACAATATTGTCATTTTTTGATATTAAATCATTTTTATAATTTCAGAAGTATACCTGTCAAAGCTTAACCTAAAGAAAAACATTTTTTTCACAAAATGATAACAACTCGATATATAGTTTAAAATACATAAAATTTAAAATGTTTCATTGGGTTTGTGATTTTAGGTTACTCTACATGTAATTTCTTGAAGAATGTTATGTAATCTAACCGTCGTTTTTTATTGAGAATACATCGTGTGATCATTTATACTTATTATTAGAGGAGGAAGAAATAGCGAATGGATATTTTCCTCTCATTAATTTCCACCGAAGTTTTTACACCATTAGATAAATAGGGACTAAACTCTTTAAGTGGGCAGTAAGGTATTAAAAAAGTGTTTAAATTGAAACTAACACATTTGAATGGACATTTTCGGGGTTAAAAGACCGATGTTATGACCATCATCAAGATGAGGTGATAACATAATGAAAGTCTGGATCTTTTGGGTTTTTCTTTCTTTTTTATTTTTAGCTACTTGTACTGAGAGTTTGTCGTTACTTATATTACAACAGAAAGTGACGTTTAATTTCACTATAAATCCTCCTGTATGGGATTTCTTTCGTAATGATCTTACATTAGAAGATCCTACATATGTTATTCAAAAAATAGGTCATATCTTTAGCTTTTTCATCTTTGGAGTTTTGATCTATTGGGTATGGCGAAGTATTCAGGTGGTTTTATCCATCTCATTTACTGTTGCTTTATCAACTGAAGTTGCTCAATTGTTTTTTTCAAGGAGCGGCCGACTACTTGATGTTATTTATGATCTGAGCGGTATCTTTTTGTTTTTACTGTTTTTCGAGTGTTTTCATGTTATTAAAATTTTATTAAGAAGTAATCAAACTGTGAACAGACGGTGAATGTATCCGTCTGTTTTTTTATTTTAAACTAAATCAGTATCTTTACTAAAGGTATTGCCTTATTGTTCTTCCATAAGTCTAGAAAGTTTCCTTCTTAGCATACTGAACCTAGTAGTACTCTTCTACAATGTCCTATTTTAAGTAGATATGTAAGTCCATACCGTTCACATGGGTTGTCCAGACTTTTTTTTCAAGCTTTTTAGGCTCCTTGAATTTATCGATAAAGATTAAGTCTGTATGTAGGAGAGCTGTTAATTGAGTTAAATTAAGGGTTTTCTTTTCAGTTTCTACCTCATGATGGAAAATAACGCTTATTCTTCCTGATTGTGATCCTGTTGCTGCCAAATTTATTCACCTCTACTTTTTATCTTATCGTTTGCTTATTATTGTTTTTTTAAACATCTAGAGGAATTTGTATATATTTCACTGAATACATCTATAACTTTGGAGTACCTAATCAATTTCTAACTTTAGCAATTTGAATAAATAATGGTGTGGTGAACAATGAAACAGGAATCATTTGGGTGAAGGCTATTTTTTGAAGTTTAGAGCATTTTAATAGACAATGCTTTAATTACTAAGAAGCTGACTCAGAAGACCTTTAACCCACGGCTCTTCTGAGTCAGCTTTTCTTATTTTTTCTATTGGTCAGTCTGTTTGCGCAAACTTAAATTCTGCGTACTGATTCGCATCCCTTTTCCAATAACCTACAAACACTACAAAATTGGTCAGTAGATATCTCAAAGCTTTATATAATAACTGCTAAATGAGCTCTAGAAGGAATAAATGACTTTGAAACATTACCCACATAAGTATACGAGTGGTTGTTCAGATAGGGTAGGGTGACAAAGACACATCAACCACGATTACCCTTATTTTCTTTAATCAACTCGTCCCTCTTTTTCTCTATATAAGAATTAATCGTTTTCTCTAACATCTCTAACGTTTCTATAGACTTTACATCTTGCTTAATATATCTAAGAGTCTTTTTTATTGACCTTGGTAGCTTATCAAACGAATTCATCTTAACACCTCACAAAAATTCTACTATAAATTAAAATAAAAAAATAGGAAAGAAACAATATCCAACATGATTCAAATTATATGTTAATTGTGGTTATTTGTTTATTTTCTTAAGGAATAATTTGTTATTAGTTGTATTGGTATAAGCCATTATATGTTACTGAAATCTGAAACAGCAGGTCTGATCTATACAAATAATTTAGTTTCTATTATTCTGGAACAAACTAAACTATTTCAAAGAATGTCTCAAAAATATAATTAAACGTCCTTACAAGTACCATCTTCTTTTATAACGATCATTGGTCAGAAACAAATAATTTCTGTATACTTCTCTGTGAACATAAATTTATGAAGAGGTGTGTAAATATGATACTAACTAGAAAAGCCTTCATACAAAGAACTGGAGCCATTTTAATAGCTTGTATGATTGGAACAACACTACTTGCGTGTTCTAATGGAACTCTAAACGAAGATGATACTAATTCAGTACAAACTGATTCAAATTCTGCTGCAGAAGAGCCTTCACAAGAGGAAACAAAAGTAGACAAAGAAGTTAAACAGGAAGAAATTCTTCTTACTCATGATGAATTTATTAAACAATGGAATAAAACTGTTGAAGAAAATGGGTTAGTAGATTACCAATTAAACACCGAATTTGAAACACTTAGTAGTGGTGATGGAGAGATAGTTGAGATGGGCTTAATCTCTATCGGAGATTCTTATCAAGTTGTGTTGAATCCAAATGATAAAGTAATACAAAAGGTATCTTTAAATCTATCATACCCTGTAGAAGAGGATCCTGATAGTAAACACATTCATGACGTAACGAAGATCTTAATGAAAGTATTGCAACCAACATTGACTGAAGAGGCTCTAAATTCCAACTTAAATGAACTAGGTGTTAGCACAAATGACTATTCTAGTGAAGAAGTCACAGTAGTCGAAGGTGAAGTTACTTACAAAATCTCTAATCAAGATGATCGTTTTTGGTTAGATGCTGTTATAGATCATAGTTAAAATAAGATTAGAATCTTTAATAAATATAGAGTCTTACCATAGTGTGAGACAAAGCAAAACACCTCCCGGTCCGAATTAATAAATACGGCACTAGCGGAGGTGTTTTTCTTATCCTTTCAAAGAGTGTTAACCTGCTGATTTTTAAATGAAAGCTATTAAGCAATGAAGTGTTAGGAATATTCGCAATGGATACTACCATTCTAACCATACTTTATTGTCTATCCATATAATATTCTTCATATGAAAAATGGAATTGGAGAAATAAATAGATGGGCAACTATAATTTAGTAGGGTCTTAATATCATAGTGAAAATATCCGACAATTTTCTAAATCACTAAAGTTTTGTGAAAGCGAATTTGTTTTTTATAAGAAACTCGTAGCACTCGTTCCTTTAATCGGATACTATTACCTCTAAAGATAAATGACATTTTCCTCTTTATCCACTCCATTAGAGCACGTAAAAAAGAAGTACATCCTTCTAGTTAAATAGAATGCACTTCTTTTGTGAAGTTTAACGTAGATTGTCGTTATTAATATCTGCAGTTTATCTGAGAAGGAAAATCTGTAGACAAATTTGCGAGGATAATTACAAGTCAATTTGATATTTCACTTACGCAATTTCCCGATCATTGCGAACAGTCTTTTCCTAAGTATGTTCATGATCAGCTACAAGTGAGCCCTATTCGCTGATGATTCCTTGGTGGCTCTTTTCATTTTCGGCACGCACGCATGAGCGACAATTTTTTTTGAAAACTTGTTTGTTGCTGCTTCATTGATGAGATATCTTGCTTCATTGATGTTTGTTCTAGCTTCATTAACGTCTGTTCTACTCTCATAGCTACTTGATCTTCATGAATCTTCCCACCTTTTGGATCAGAGTTGGTAGCATTTCTTCAATACGGTTTAGTTTTTCCTCCACTGCTTTCACCTCCTTCAACATTATTTTATAGGTTTCTCCTGGGCATACCTAATGGAAATCTCTTGTCTGTCCCTCAGCGCTTTAACGTAATGAGGGACAGACAAACATTCAATCCTTCACCTCATCAATCGTGTACTTTTTAAAATTTTCTATTTGTGGGGGCATAAAATAAAAGAGTGTTTTGTTTTTTGAGATGAGTTCGTTTGCTGTTTTTGTGATGTAGGAGTTGTAACTGCTCCATTTGTAATTCTCGGGGCTTTTAGTGATATTTGCTTCTACTGGATTAAGGTGAATATAACGTGTGGTATTTAAGAATTTTACAGCACTTTCTATAAGGGTTGATCCATATCTGCCCTGGAACACATGTCCATCTAATTTGTACTTTTTATTAAAGTATATGGCATAACGGAAGTTTATATTTTTCATGATTATTCCGATGTGATGCTGATCTGTTTCGATGAGTAAGTGAGTGTGGTTTGTCATGAGGCAATAAGAGTGGAGAGTATAAGGATATAGCTTGCGGGTTTCTAGTAGGAGACTGAAATACTTTTGCCGATCTGCGTCATCTAGGAATAGGTCACCTCTTCGATTTCCTCTTGAGAATGTATGATACATAGCACCTTCATACCAAGGTCTGTGTTGTCTGGACATTAAGACACACCTTTCAATTATATTTTAGTCAGTTATTTTGTTTCGACATAGTTAGAGGAATTCCTGCTTTTTTGAGAGTATTTTGTGGGCATTGCTTGTGTGGGGGACTGTCCCTCAGTCTGGTAAAGAGTTAAAGGCTAGTGAAGTATATATTTGTCGAATTCTGAAGAATCGCCGATAAATATCCGGAATCGCTGATAAATTTTTATGCGCATAAATTTTTGCTCAGATATAAGCTTTAAAAGAGGATTTTTCAATCAAATTAGTGCTGTTTAAAAGCAGCATTTTATAAAAACATTAAAAACTGCCTAAAATGTGAACTAAATTGATCAGAAAGAGGCAAATCAAGGTGATTTCTTTGCCCCAAGTGACTAATGTGCAATGAGAGCAAGCAAGGTTACGGACATATCCTTAATCTAAAGAAAGATCTAAAAGATTGTAAGATTTTCATTGTAATTAGCTTTTTCTCCAATACTTTAAAGTACCGAGGGACTGACCCCCACCCCAAAAAAACTGAGCGCCAAATAAAGTGTACCCTTTGTAAAGGACATTTTAAAAAAGACTAGGCTGCATTCAGAAGATGATCTCTGTATTGAACAGGGGTCATCTTTTTTAGATTC
>NZ_JAFBDU010000010.1 GCF_016908395.1 Metabacillus crassostreae | reverse complement strand
GAATCTAAAAAAGATGACCCCTGTTCAATACAGAGATCATCTTCTGAATGCAGCCTAGTCTTTTTTAAAATGTCCTTTACAAAGGGTACACTTTAAACAAACCTCAAGCTTTTTTATAATGGTCTAGTTAAACTAAAGCACGGTACATATATTCATAAGAATAGAACAAATACAAAGTATATTTATACTGTCAGCAATCAAAGTTAAATTTATAAACTTTCTAGGTTAAAATTGAATTCTTCATTTTCTACTTGTAATGGTTCTCTATAACAGGTCCATCGTTGAAATAAAAAGGCACCTCTACGTGCCTTTACTTTTTTACCTCTTTAGCATGATTAAACTATTAGACTACTAATGTAATAAACTTTCTGCTAGTAATGGAAGGATATTATCAAAAAAGTGGGCATTTTCACCTACTGTATAGCCCCCATCTTCATTTTTAAATTGTATAAGCCTTTCGTATAACTCTCGGGAAAACTCTTTGTCAATAGACATAAAAAAGGATATCAACAATCCGTAGACAGCTGTAGATTCATATTCAACAGTAGGATTTTGACTTATTCTATCATACTTCCCATAAATCCTCCCATCCTTCTTAAAGCTTTCCCGAATAAAATCCACAAAAGGTTCCACATTCCCATTTAATAGCTGTAATTGCTGCGCTATGAGAATTTGATCAACTAAGTGAACCTCCTCGTTCCATATAAATTCACTGGTAGTTACATTAAATCGTTGTGGATAAAAGATAGAATTCTCATGTTCTAACAAAAGGGTCTCTAGTTTTTTAGTTATTTCCCTAGGGAAATAATCTAGCGCTTCTAAATCAATGTAAGAAAGCATAATCTCATTAGAAGCTAAATTATAATCTTGCTCATAGAAGCTTACTAAATAACCCTGGTTAATCTGGTTATGAATGATAAAATCTTTTATGCGCTCTGCTAATTCATAATAGGTCTTATTCGAAAACGTTTCACTAGCAAAGTATAATGTCTTCATGATACGCAAGTCATCAATTAGTGCATTAGAAGAGGATATTTTCTCACCTTGTGCGCCCACCTTCCAGTATATAAAACCTTCTTCGTTTAGAAAGTGTTTCTTCAGAATATCTACCTGAGCTTTAAACTCAGACCTATTCATTGTTAATAAAAGATAGCTTAAATATAAACCTGTACTTTCGCTTAGTGCTTCTTGTCCCCTCGCTGCCCAATCCTCCTCTACATAACCTGGTTCCTCTCGAATATACGTAGCGATTGTACCACTTTCATTTAAGAAGTGTGTTTCAATAAAGTGCTCTGTAGAATTCGAACCCTTCAGTTGTTGAATCTTCAATGTGTAGAAACCAACAGTAATAATTGTTACTAACATTAACAGACTTAAAAAGTAGGTTTTCTTCATCGACTTTGTTACCTCATTTCAAATGATGAGTTTTTGGATATAAATATTTCCTATATTAAACTGTAACTTAACAAGTATATCTTTAAAAGGATTGAACTTATCCTATAAATTATAATAAAAATAGCAGTTTAATTGCTACTATTGCTAAGAAATGGGTGAATTGCTTACTTTCAATCCATTCAGCTCGGTGAATACTTTAAAATTATTTAGATATAACACTATATTTTTTGCATGTTATTACCATTTATTATTGCTTTTTCTAAAACCCATAAGATAACATTTGGAATTACTTTAGAAAAAGGGAAATAATAATACTGGTCTTCCAAAAAATTATAGACAAATTTTTTAGTGGTGGTATTATAGTATAAAAAATGTTGATAGTTCTTAAGAACTATTTACCTAATGAGGTGGCTGTCCTGAAAAAGAGTCTTAATTCAATTTTGTGGTTTATCGCTCTCTTTCTCTTTGTTCAATTACTTTCACTTTTTGTACTACCTACAGAAAAGGCTTGGTTAAATTATTCAATTACGTTGTTGTACATTGTTATTTTACTAGTTAGTCGAAGCTCAAATAGCTTCATCGTTTTGTTATTGATCAGCATCTTTTATGGATTCGGGTTAACCTTTTATTGTTACTTAACTGGATTTTCTTTTAATTCACAATTTATTTTTATCATCTTGCACTTACTCTTAACTACTAGCCTTTTCCTTCTATGGCTTATGTATGACCGCTTGAAGAAAATCATCGAGGAAGTCATGATTTTAAAACTAAAGGTTAAGGACCTGGAAAAGTATGCGGAAATTCCTAACCTTCTTTCAACAAATGAATTTATAAGTCAAGCTAGAGTTTTGCTAACGGGGTCAAACAGAAGGAAAGAACATTCCTATTTATTAAAAATAAAACCTTTAGATGATAAAACCACCAATAAATCAGTAATTCAGTCGGTAGCTAACATTGCCTTAGATACACTTCGAGTAAATTATGATTTAATTACGAAGTATGGAAATGAGCAGCTACTTATCTTTCTACAAAATACTAATAAAGAAGGTACCGATGTTTTTATTGAACGTCTAAAAGAAAACATTAAAGGAGAGTTTTTAACTATTCCAGTTTCTTTTGAAGCTACTTTAGTAGATACGGTAGAGGCGATTCAAAAAACAAACTAACATATAAAGGTGACTACAATATGAAAATTTTACTTTTAGTTGTAATGAGTTTTTTTTGGATCCTATTATTCTATTACTCAATATTAGCAGTCGCAGGCGTTTATCATCGTCTACAAAAGAGTAAGATTAAGCAACTAGAGAGCTATCCTTCTGTAGCCATTCTCATTCCTGCGCATAATGAAGGCCTTGTTATTGCAGATACCCTTCACGCAATGTCAAAAATTAATTATCCAGGTGAGCTTAACATCTATGTATTAGATGATGCTTCCTCTGATAATACGGAAGAGATAGCTAGTTCCTATGAAAACCTATATAAGAGGATTCACTATGTTAAAGTACCTCCAGGTAGTCCTAAGGGAAAATCAAGGGTTTTAAATTACGGTCTATCTATCTCTCAATCTGATTATTTCTTAGTCTATGATGCAGATAATCAACCAGAGCCACAAGCAGTAAAGTTATTAGTTGAAAAGGCAGAAACTACTTCTAATGCAGCTGGAGCTGTAGGTTATGTCAAAACCATTAATGCAAATAAAAATTTATTAACTAGAATGATTGCTATAGAGTTTCAGGTATTTCAACTTCTAATGCAGTCTGGACGTTGGACTTTATTCCGGCTAGGAACCCTTGCTGGCACGAATATGCTATTAAAACGAAGTATATTAGAAGAAATGGGTGGTTATGACCCTTATGCTCTAGCAGAAGACTCAGAATTAACTATACGAGTAACATCTAAAGGTTTTACCCTTCCTGTTGTTCACGATGCTAAAACTTGGGAGCAAGAACCAGAGGATATTAAAGTGTTTATCCGTCAAAGAACCAGATGGCTAATTGGAAATATCTATATCCTTGAAAAAACATTTAAGGACTTTAGCTTTTGGAAAGGTAGAACATTCTTCCATAGCTTTCAGCACGTTCTGACGTACTTATTTTTCGTCTTTTTCTTATTGTTTTCCAATACCTGGTTTGTACTAAGCCTTATTGGGTTTGACCTACCAAAGGTAGACTCACCTTTACTTATGTTTTGGTTTATGAGTTATGTTGTCTATTCTTTTCAAATTCTTAGTAGCATGGTACTAGATAAAACAACTTCACCCTATAATGTAATAGTAGGAATTATCATGTACTTCACCTATGCTCAGTTATTTTTAATTTTATTAACAAAGAGCTTTTATTCCTACACAATAAATCGAATTAAAAATAATACTATTGAATGGGATAAAACAAGAAGATTTAAAGATACGAAAGAAAAAAATGCTGCTTAACTTCATAAGCATAAAAACCTGTTATAAGATTGCAAAAATGCAGTTCTTTAACAGGTTTTTTTTTATTTATTGTCTGCTTTTTTATCGTAAAGTACCTAATTAATATTAAACACTTCATCACATCAAACTAGAAAGTTGAAACAGGCACCAAAGCTCTATATCGACAAAAATTGTGATATTTCTCCCATTTTTTCTTATATCTTCAATATTCTATTGAGAAAAATATCATGAAATAGTATATTTGTATGGTGCTAGAAAAAGATAATAAAAAGTAGATAGTTTTGTATAAGTCAAAATACCTATATGTGAAAAGGTTGACCTATTATTGAAAATATTCATAGAAATAAAGGAGGCTGAACATCAATGAAAAAACTCATCATAAGTATCCTAGTTACTCTATTAATGATAACAGGATTTACAAGCTTTGAATCAGCTCGATCAGTTCAAGCTTCAGACGTCTATTTTACGTATTATGCAAAAAATGATTTTGTTGCTCGAACAGGTAGAGGTACCCAATATCCCTCTGCGGGAAGAGTGCCATTCCAAAGTGCCTTTGCTGTTAAAAAGGGAGGCATAATAAATGGATGGGCAGAAATAATTGTGAATGGAAAGAAAGTATATGCTCAATATAGCAATATTGTTAACAAAAAACCTACTCATCCAGTTTATTTTCAATATTATGCCAAAGAAGCAGTCAGCTTTTATGCAGATCGATCTTTAAAATCAAAAAGGTTTGGATCTATCGCTGAAGATGCTATCATTCCTGTAGCCAAGGGAACAGTTATAAACGATTGGGTTGAAATCAAATTTAAAGGGCAAAAATATTATGTTGAATATAATAAAGTTACGCCTAAAGCACCAACATACTTCACATATTACTCTACAAATGACTTTACCTTATATAACGAAAGACATACTAAAACTCCAAAGCTTCAAGTTCCTTATGAAGCAGTAGTTAAAGTTAAAAAAGGCAGTGTAATTAATGGGTGGAGCAGAATTGAATATAATGGTGTAAAAGGATATGCTCCATATAACAATATATCTAGCAAGAAGCCAATCTATTTTAACTATTATGTAGAACAGGCTGTAAATTATTATTCTAGTAAGAGTACAAGTTCAGAATTAAAAGGTTCACTAGGAGAAGATACTCTTGTTAGAGTGAAAAAGGGAACAGTAGATAATGGATGGGTAGAGGTTAAAATCAGCGGGAATAATTATTATTCTGATTATAGCAAGCTAACTAATAGGGCGCCTGTTTATTTTACGTATTATGCAAATAGAGACTTCAAATTATTTGAGGCTAGAAACACTTCAAAATCATTGGTAAATGTGCCAACAAATGCTCAAGTGAAAGTGAAAAAAGGCAGTGTAATTAATGGGTGGAGTAGGATAGAATATAAGGGGATCAAGGGCTATGCACCTTATGATTATATTTCAAATGAGAAACCAGGTCACTTCATCTATTATGCTAATAAAACAACGAATATTTATTCTTCAACGAATACAAGTACAGGAGTCATGGGAACAATCAAAAAGAATGATCCTGTAAAAATTCAGATTGGTAGTATAAAAAACGGTTGGGCAGTTGTTTCAGAATATAATGGTAAAGACGGCTATATAAAAGCCTCTGACATTGTTAATAAACCATTTTATTATGCACGTGAGATTTTAGAATTAAGGCAAAAGAAAAGTGCCAAGTCAAACAGAATCTTATCAATAGCTAAAGGTGAAGAAGTTACAGTTCTTAATCGAGCTGAGTTATTTCAAGATTGGGTTTTGGTTCGATATAATGGCAAAACAGGTTATGTTTCAAGTAGATATTTAACTTTAGAAAAAGTGGCAAAGGATACACCACTTAGTAAGATTATTGTCATTGATCCAGGTCATGGTGGTAAAGATCCTGGAGCAATTGGAAATGGTTTAAGAGAATCAGATGTTAACCTTACTATGGGGAAAAGAACAGCTAGTAAACTTAGTAATATGGGTTACGAGGTTCATCTAACAAGAACAGAGGATGTATTTCTTGCTTTAAATGAACGCACTGAGTTTGCCTATAATCTAAGCCCTGGTGTTTTTATTAGTTTGCATATGAATGCTGTTACAAACCCAGATGTTGATGGAACAGAAACGTATTCTACTGTTTCAGCAAAATCTTTAACTCCTGCGGAGAAAGCTGATAGTGATAAACTTGCTGCTTTTATACAAAATCGATTAGTAGAAGCAATTAAAACTGATGATCGTGGAACTAAGAAAAATGATTTTTATGTTATTGATAAAAACTATACACGATCAGTATTGATTGAGATGGGCTTTATTTCTAATCCTGAGGATGCAAATATATTCAAAACGGAATCAGGTCAAGATAAGACAGCTACTGCTATTGCAAATGGGATTAATGATTTTTATAAGTGGAAAAATGGAAAATGATGGTTTTGAAACTAGCACAGGATAATTGTGCTAGTTTTTTAGTTAGATTTTTTTGTATAGGATGTTATATGAATGTATAGACATCTTAATGATTCAAAACATTAAGGTTTTAATCGATTTAACATATCGCCTAGCTTATTAATTGTTAGGCTAGCAAAAAAAATTTAGAAAAAGTAACATAAACAATTTTTAAGGTTGTTGATAATAGACATTTTTCGATATAATAGGTGAAGCTTAATAATGAATAATGAGATACATATTGAAAAAATTTTAAACAAAATACCTTGAATTGTGGAGGAGTTATTTTGAGAGATATTTCTATAGATCGTGTTACTCAAGCCTATTATGGGGAATTGGGAACAGATTTTAGTGGAAAAACAAGAGAAAGAATTAACTGGATTGTAAAACAAGTTGAAGGTAAAAATGTACTTGATATTGGGTGTTCACAGGGGATAGCATCAATCCTACTAGGTCGCGAAGGGAAAAATGTAGATGCTATTGATCTTTCTAAGGAATCAATTAAATATGCTGAGAAAGAACTTGAAAAAGAGCATTCATCAGTAAAAGAATTAGTCACTTTTAGATTAGCGAATTTTATGACTGATAATTTGCTTAAACATGAATATGATACAATTTTATTAACAGAAGTACTTGAGCATATTGGTAATCCTGAACATTTCTTACAAAAAATAAAAAGTCACCTGAAATTAAATGGTAAATTGATTGTTACTGTGCCATTTGGTATTAACGATTTCATTGATCATAAACAAACATATTACTATTCAAATCTTGTAGAGCAACTAGTACCATTTTTCAAGGTTGAAGCAGTCGATTATTTAGGGAAATGGATTGGAGTAATGTGTTCTGTTTCTGATGATAACGATTTACAACCAAATATCTATTCAAAACACTCTGTAAGTCAGTTAGAGGATGCGTTTTATCAAATAGAACGTGATTATGTAAATAAGATTAATGACTATACTAGAGGAAACTCTGATAATAAAGAACGATTAAGAGAGCTGCAGAAAAAGGAGCTTTTGTTTAATGAACTAAACTCATCAGTTATAAAAAAAGATGAATATATTCGACAGCTTCAATTCGAAGTGATTGAGCTTCTGAATCGAGAAGAAGAAGCATTAAAAAGTGCAATCGCAAAAGCATACAAAATAGAGGATCTTACAAAAGAGATCGGAAACATGGAGCATAGATATAATGCTTTAAAACGATCAAGGCTTGGTAGACTTCAAATCAGATACTGGTGGCTGAGGAAAAAACTAGCTGGAAGAGGTAAGAAATAATGCTTAAAGAGGAATTGCTGAAACGATTAGATAAGGTAAGGTTTACACGTGCAAAGAAATTAGGGTACAAAACCCCTGATGATATTTTGCGTTCTAACGAGAACCCTCTATATAGTGAAGGAATTAGTATTATAATTCCTACCTATAAAGGTCAAGATGTGATTAAAGGATGTCTAGAATCGTTAGCACGACAAACACTTAATCAGTCATTATTTGAAGTTATTATTGTTATAAATGGTGAAAAAGATAATACTGAAGAAGTCATTAAAGACTTTGCTGAAACAAATAAAATGACAAATATAAAAATAATTGTTATGGATGAGGCAGGAGCTTCTGTAGCTAGGAATAAAGGGATCTCACTAGCATCACGTCAGTATTGTACATTTGTTGATGATGATGATTACCTATCAGAAAACTTTTTAGAAGAAATGTATAGATTATCAGATTTAAATACAATCGTTATATCACAAATCCATAATGTAGAAGTAGATGGGAAAATTCAATCATCAAACCCCTTGAACCGTCAAATTTTAAAATCAGTTATAAGCAGGCAACATCCATATAATAAATTAAATATGGTGTTAACTATCAATGCTTGTAAGCTTATCCCTACAATGTCTTTACAACAATTTCGTTTTGATGAAACGCTTCGTAGTGGTGAAGATGTTGCATTTTTTACAGATTTAGTTATAAAGAATGACTTTAAATATGTAGTGGCACCTATTGCTAAGAAAGTGATTTACTATCGTGTTTTAAGAGATAATTCAGTTTCCCGTCAAAAAATGACATTTGACTTTAATGTTGTTCAACGAGCAGATGTAATTGGAAAGTTAAATGAATTACTATCAGTTGATGAATTAGCTCCTGTGAAGCGAGGGTTTATTGAACGGAAAATTCTTGCGCAAAGCTCTTTCATTAAGAAATATTACGAAGAGCATCAAAATCAATATGGTGAAATTATGGAAGAACTGACTTTAAGATATTTTACTTATTTCCCTTATCACCTATTAAATGAAAAACGAGTTGAGCGTTTAGTTATCTCTTATTGTTTTCCGCCATATAACGATACTTCAGGAAATGTTATGGCAAAACGAATGAGGGAAGCTTCTAAGGTCTCAGATGTTATTTATAATACGATGGACAGTGCTAGATCAAAAAGCTATACATTAAATAAAATGGTTGATGACTTAATTAATAGTAGAATGCCTATTAATTCTCCTACAAGCTTTTCAAATTGGAGAGATATAAAAGCGTTTATAGAGATGGGTATGCAGGAAATAGAAGAGAAAGTAAAGGGTAGAGGAGCTTATAAAGAAGTCGTTAGTCGTGCTTTATGGCCAGCATCACATTTTCTTGCTTATCAATATAAGCGCCAATATCCTGAGTCAAGGTGGATTGCAGAATTCTCTGATCCTTTACTTTTTGATATCGAAGCGAAGAAGAGACAAGTTGATATAGCAGATAATCAATATATTAAGAGTCTCGAAACAAGCGTGAAAAAAGAAGGTATGCCTGCGGGGAATACAGATAACTTATTTTTTTGGTGCGAATATTTGCCATATGTATTTGCTGATGAGCTTATATTTACCAATAAGCATCAGTTGAAATATATGATGGACGTTTTCCCAATAAATGAAGTAAAAGAAATTATCAAGAAAAAGGCAATAATTGCACCTCATCCAACTCTGCCAGAACGATATTATCATTTGGAAGAGGTGGATTATCCATTAATTTCAGATGACCATGTTAACCTTGCATACTTTGGTAATTTTTATAGTAAACGAAATTTAAATGACATTTTTGAGGGTTTGAAATTGACAGGAGATAATGTGAGACAAAGGATACTTGTACATGTTTTCACATCAAAGCCACAGGAATTAGAATATTCTCTAAAAGGTGATCTTTTAGAGGATAATATTATTGTGAATGGATATGTAGATTTTTACAAATTCCTAAATCTTTGCACACAGTTTGATTGTTTAATCGTTAATGATTCTACTACTTTAGATAATAAGGATATAAATCCTTATCTTCCTTCGAAACTAAGCGATTATAGTGGAAGTGGCTCGGAAATTTGGGGTATATATGAAGAGGGTAGTATTCTTAGTGAAAGTGATCATGTGGAATATTTAACACCACTTAATGATTTTAAAGCAGCAGCTGAAGTGTATACACAGCTAATGAATAAGAAATTTAAACATTAAGGTTCACTTAAGGGAAAACAGGTAGTTATGGATTTTTTCATAGCTTTCCTGTTTTTTCTTGATTGACCATGTGTTTATTTAGGCATATTTACTAATACATGATAATTCTTTTGGAAAATTCATTAGGAGGAGAAGATGGATAGATTTGAAGATAAATATTATGAGTTAAAACGTCTAAATGAACGTTTAATTGAAGATAAAGTAGAAATGGAACAAGAATTTAAAGAAATACTCAGTCATATTGTTGATGAAGTTGATAGTGCGGGTAAAGATAAAGAAAAGTCTGGGAGTGGAAATCTCTCAATGTATAAGGAATTAAAAGCTTCTGGAATATTAAAAGGTAAACTTTTTGTTAACACAATTAATGAACTGGAAGTAATGAATGATAAGTTATTATTAGAACTCAAGTTACTTAAAGATAGGTATAGTAAATTGGAAAAATCGAAATTAGGAAGAATTCAGAAGAAATGGTGGTTAGTCAGAAAGAAGATTAATAAATTTTTTTGAAGGATGGAACACTTCCATTGATTCTAGATCATAGAATGTGATTCCTAGTGGGAAATAGTGGGGAAGATACCTACATAGGATATTGATCTCTATTATGAGAAACTCAAACATACAAAAAAGAAGTTAAAAATGTAGATTAGCTATAATCTAATCAAAGTAATTCGGAAATAGGGGGGTATCAATGGCAATACAACATTTTATTGATGATAATTGGTCTGAAGTAAGCTCACCTTATTACGTCTCTTTCGTAATAGAGGATAGTTTGTTAATAGAAGCAATACAAAAAAAGAAAGAATCGCCACATATTATTACCTACTATGATAATAAACGAATTTTTTTAGACACCATTCATTCTGATTATACATATATAGCTAAATTGGATGGTGAAACAAAAAATAGCGTCCAAATAAAGCAGGTTATTGTTGGTTATGATAAAAATAATGAGCAAGTATTTAGTGTTTATAACCCTTTAGGTTGTGAGATGATTGTGGATTTTCCTGAAGAGGTTATTAGTTATTCAATGGGCTTACATATTTCTGGATCAGGAGAAGCGGAAATTACATTATGTTCTTTAGAGGCTTTTTCTTCGCCAAGAATAATAAATAAAAAACAATTGGCTTTGAGGAATACTGATTCTAAATATATTATTATTACTAACACATATCCTGATAAAAATAATTATTATCAAAATATGTTTGTTCATAAAAGAGTCTTAAGCTACAAGAAAAAAGGTATAAATGTCGAGGTATATAGGTTAAACACAGATCCTGGAAGTGTTGCTTACTATGAATATGAAGGAATTCCTGTCTATCTTAGTGGGGAACGTGAATTAACTCGTTTATTGGACAATAAATCATACAAGAAAATCTTATTTCACTTTATTAATGAGCGTATGTATCGTGCAGTTTGTGCGTCTACAGCAGTTAATAAACCAAAATTAGTCTGGGTACATGGATATGAGACTACAAAATGGTATCGTCGGTGGTTTAATTTTTACCGAGATATGTCTAACATGAGAATGGCTCTTAAACAATCAGAAGACAATCAAAAGCAGTTAGATTTTCTAAAAAAGCTATATTCTGAAGAAGAAAACATAAAATTTATATTTGTGTCTAATTGGTATAAAGAAAAAGTTGCTGAAAAAGATACTAACACTTTTGTGAAAAATGCCACCATTATTCACAATCTGATAGATGATGAGCTATTTGATTATGTTGAAAAACCAACTGAGCAAAGAAAACGTATTTTAACGATACGTCCTTTTTCATCGAGAACATATGCTAATGATTTAGTGGTTAAAGCAATATTAGAGCTCAAAAAAAGGGATATATTCAATGATTTAATATTTGATATATATGGAGAAGGACCTTTATTTGAAGAGGTTGTTCAACCTATCCGAGATTTGAAAAATGTAAACCTGCATAATTATTTTCTATCACAAGAAGAAATATCCAAGCAACATAAATCACATGGTATCTTTTTAGGGCCATCAAGAATGGACTCGCAAGGAGTGTCATTAGGTGAAGCGATGTCTAGTGGTTTAGTTCCTGTGACAAATGCCATATGCGCTATACCAGAGTTTATTGATGACAAATGTGGTTATCTTGCTGATAAAGAGGATTTTGTTGGACTAGCAAATGCAATAGAACATATGTATCACAATCCGAAGGAATTTATTAAGAGATCACGTACTGCAGCACAGCGAGTACGAAATCAATGTGGTAAAAACAAAATGATTGAAAGTGAATTACTTGAAATCACTAATTTATAAAATGATTTAAAAACGTAACATTTACTATATTGACAAGGATTTATGTAAGATGTAATGTTGGTAAAGAGCAAATTTACATTTTTACATTTCGTTTAAACTGGAGGAAATTAAATATGAAGTTAGTAACAGTTGGCCTAGGCTATATTGGACTTCCAACTTCCATTATGTTTGCAAAGCATGGTGTAGATGTACTTGGAGTAGATATACAACAAGATGTAATAGATAAGTTAAACGGTGGACAAATTCATATAGAAGAACCTGGGTTACAGGAAGCCTTAGATGAGGTTATAGTTTCTGGGAAATTTAAAGCATCTACGTCACCAGAAAAGGGAGACGTTTTTATAATTGCTGTTCCAACTCCTAATAATGATGATACTTATAAATCAATTGACCTCAAGTATGTTCAGAGTGCTGTAGAAAATATCATCCCGTATTTAGAGAAGAACAATACAGTGATTATTGAATCTACAATTGCACCTCGTACTACTGATGATTTCGTAAAACCTCTTCTAGAAAAAGCAGGATTTGTAATTGGCGAAGACTTATTCCTTGTTCACTGTCCTGAAAGAGTACTGCCTGGTCAAATTATGCATGAATTAGTTCATAACAACCGAATTATTGGTGGTGTAACTGAAGCGTGTAAAAAAGCAGGGGCAGATGTATATTCTAGATTTGTTCAGGGTGAACTTATCATTACAGATGCAAAAACTGCTGAGATGTCAAAATTAATGGAAAATACGTATCGTGATGTTAACATCTCTTTAGCTAATGAACTTGTAAAGATTTGTACAAAGCTAGAAATTAATGCTCTGAATGTAATTGAGATGGCAAATAAGCACCCTCGAGTAAATTTACATTTACCAGGGCCTGGCGTTGGGGGGCACTGTTTAGCAGTAGATCCTTACTTTATTGTTGCAGAAGCACCAGATCAAGCGAAGCTTATTTATCAGGCACGAGACATAAACGTCTCTATGCCTTCATTCATTGTTGAGAATGTAGTGAAGTCTCTTAATGGAATAAAAGATAAAAAAATCACGGTATTCGGTCTTACTTATAAAGGAAATGTGGATGATATCCGTGAAAGTCCAGCAATGGAAATTTATAAACATCTAAGAGAAGCTGGTGCTAAGGAAGTTGCTGCTTACGACCCACATGTGAAGCAGAGCTGGGTTGAGCAAGATATAAAAAGAGCTGTTAAAGACTCGAGTTTAATTCTTGTCTTAACAGACCACAATGAATTTAAAACAATAGAATTAGAAGATATAGCGGGAATGACAGATAAGAAAATATTTGATACGAAAAATATTGTGAAAAACTATCCAGAAGAAGTTACTTATTTTAATTTAGGCAACCTTTATCAATTTGTTCAATAATAAATAATAAATGTGATTTATTCTGCGACCATATTATTTATGGTCGCCTTTTACTCTTTATGAATAGTCTTTGAATAATGGTTTGTTTAAATGTCACGTATACAGTCTAATTTTGAAAGCTTGAAAGCAAACTAATCAAGGTTTATTATAAATAGGATGGAACTTTGTTCAGGTTAGGAGAACGTATATGTTTATTGAAACAGTTAAAGCAATAAAAAAGAATAAGGATCTCATTTATCACTTAACTACTTCTGACTTTAAGGCAAATAGCTCTAGAACATACTTCGGCTTTCTATGGTGGATTATAGACCCAATTTTTTACATGGCTATTTTCTATTTGTTAGTTGTTGTAATCTTAGAGAGAGGTGGAGCGGATTATCCACTAATTATTTTTACTGGATTAATTCCTCTTAAATTTGTTACAGCATCCTTAGTTGACGGAACAAATGCTATTTCCTCTAAAGGTAATATTTTACAGCAAGTTTACGTACCTAAGGTTATCTTTCTGATTGTAAGATTGTTAGTTAATAGTATTAAATATATTATTAGTGTAGTGATGCTATTCCTCTTCTTAATCATTTATGGCGTAGATTTAACATGGAATGTGCTTTATTTTCCTCTAATTTTTATAGTGAATGCATTCTGTTTGTTGGGAGTTATGATCTTTTTAGCTCATCTCGGTGTTTTTATTAAGGATGTAAAAAATGTGATGCAATATATTTCAAGAGTATTGTTATATTTATCTCCTGTGTTATTTGAACTAAAAGATGTGCCACAAGGTTTACTTCCATATTTATATTTAAATCCATTTACAACATTTTTAGAATCTTACCGCGACATATTAATTTATGGAAGACCACCTGAATTTTTACCATTGTCTATTATGACATTTGCTTCAGTGTTCATTCTTTATTTGGGATTAAGGTTATTAAACAAAAATGAAAAAGAATATGCAAAGGTGATTTAATGACTCAAAATATAATAGAAGTAAAAGACTTGTGGGTTTCTTATCCTGAATATACAGAAAAACCATTAAAAAAACTATTTAACCTTCATAAAAAAGAGGATCGCTTTTGGGCATTAAAGGGGTTAAACTTTGAAGTGAAAAAAGGTGAAGTTCTCGGGATTATTGGACGAAATGGATCTGGGAAAAGTACTCTTCTCAAGCTGCTAAGTGGGTTAATATCTCCTGACAAAGGGAATTTTAATATTTATAATGACCAACACCCAGTGTTGCTCTCACTTGGGGCTGGTTTCCAACCTGAATTACCTGGAATTGAGAATATTTATTTAAATGGATTATTATTAGGGCATACAAAGAAGTCTATCGAAGAAAAGATTGATGATATTATTGAGTTTTCAGAGCTAGGAAACTTTATAAATAAACCGGTGAGAACTTACTCTGCAGGTATGAAATCACGACTAGCATTTGCAACTGCCATATCTCTTGATCCAGAAATTCTTCTTATTGATGAAGTATTAGGAGTTGGAGACGCTGCATTTCAACAAAAATGTAGACAAGCCATAACTGAGAAAATCAAACAAGATCGAACGGTTATCCTTGTAACACATTCATCTAATCTTGTTAAATCCATATGTGATCGAGTAGTTTGGATTCACTTAGGAGAGCAAAAGGCAGCAGGTGAGACAGGTCCTATTATTGAAGAATACGATGCGTTTATGAAGAGTAGTGCTTCTAAATGAATATATTGATGCTTTTATATAAAGACATACATTATGATGCAAGAGTAAAGCGAGAGGCACATGCATTAGCTGAAGCAGGACATCAGGTTTTTATAGCTTGTGTAAAGGAATATAAGGAGCCTGCTCCTTTTATACATAAAAACATTACTATCTTACCTATTAAGATTTCTGTAAAGAGTATGAAATCATCAATTACATTAAGCGAAGGTAATAGGAAAAGTAAGAGCAACTTTAACGCAAAATCCACTCTAGTTTGGATAGCACGAAGACCTCTTGTTAAGATTGTGAAGGACTATATAGCTTATTATGAATTTTACAAAAAGGTCAAACTATCTGTAAAGGGAATTAATATTGATGTTATTCACTGTCATGATTTAAATACATTATGGCAAGGATCAATGCTAGCAAATGATTTTTCAAGTAAGTTAGTTTATGATTCACATGAAATATTTAATGAAATGGCAGGGCGTAATCAATTAGATCGGTTTGTTGGATACCGGGTTGAAAAATTTCTATTTCAGAAGGTGGATTTTTTCATTACGGTAAATACGTATTTGAGGAAATACTTATTTGATAGATATGGTGAAAAGCCTAGTTTGCTTGTTCAAAATATACCTATTATTAACGAAGATGAATTGAATACGTCTATAAAATCACTCGCATCGAAGTTTAAATTTGATAATGAAGATGTCATTTTAATTTATCAAGGTGGCTTTTCTCAATATAGAGGCTTAAAGTTAATCATAGAATCTCTAACAAGACTTCCTGATAAATACAAGTTGGTATTAATTGGTTCTGGTGTATTAAAAGGTGAATTAATTGATCAAGTACAAGCGCTAAATCTTTCTAAAAAAGTCTTCTTTCACGATCAAGTACCATCAGAAGAATTGATACATTACACGAAGCAGGCACATATAGGACTTGTCATGTACGAGAAAATATCCAAGAACAACTTTTACTCGACACCTAATAAAATTTTTGAATATATACAAGCAGGTATTCCTACGGTATCTTCAAATCACCCTGGAAAATCAGTTATCATTGAAGAATATAAAACAGGTGTTTTAGTAGAAGAAACAGTTAATGGAATTATTAATGGAATATATGAAATTGAAAATAAGTATGAAATTTTTAAAAAGAATTGTTTAAATGCACAAAGAGAGCTTACATGGGATGATGAAAGCTTGAAGTTAGTTGAGTTTTATAAGAAAATATAAATAGGTAAATGATTAGAAAGTGGTGTTTTAACTGTAACACCACTTTTCTGTATAGTAATGACTTAGATGCAATGAAATTTGTGGAAAAACTTAAAATATGCTAGTTTTATTATAGATATGTAATAAAGGAGATATAAGTAAAATGGATCGTAAAATAAAAGTTATGACAATTTTCGGAACAAGACCTGAGGCAATAAAGATGGCGCCTCTTGTTCTTGAATTAGAAAAATTTCCAGCAGAAATAGAGTCCATTGTAACGGTGACAGCACAGCATCGTCAAATGCTAGATCAGGTACTAGAATTATTTGAGGTAAAACCAGATCATGACTTAAATATTATGAAAGATCGTCAAACATTAACAGGTGTTACTACACGTGCATTAGAAGGCTTAGATGAAGTAATGAAGGAAGTAAAGCCAGATCTTGTTCTGGTTCATGGTGATACAACGACAACGTTTGTTGCTAGCTTAGCTGCATTATATAATCAAATTGCAGTTGGTCATGTTGAAGCAGGCTTGAGAACATGGAATAAATATTCACCATTTCCTGAGGAAGTAAATAGACAAATTACAGGTGTTATTGCAGATCTTCATTTTTCACCGACTGATAAGTCTGAACAGAATTTACTTCAAGAAAACAAGAAGGCAGAAACAATCTATGTTACTGGTAACACAGCAATTGACGCATTAAAAACAACAGTTAAAGCTGATTATTCACATGAAGTGTTAGAAAAAGTTGGTTCTGACAGAATGATTCTCCTAACCGCTCACCGTCGTGAAAATTTAGGGGAACCAATGAGAAACATGTTCCGTGCGATTAAGCGTCTTGTTACAGAGCATGAGGATGTCCAGGTGGTATATCCTGTTCATTTAAATCCAGCAGTTCGTGAGGTTGCAGACGAAATTCTTGGCAAAGATTCTAGAATTCATTTAATTGAACCACTTGGTGTGTATGACTTCCATAACTTTGCATCTCGTGCTTATATTATTTTAACGGATTCTGGTGGGGTACAAGAAGAAGCGCCATCATTAGGAGTCCCTGTATTGGTATTGCGTGATACAACGGAACGTCCAGAAGGTATTGAGGCTGGAACATTAAAGCTAGCAGGTACAGATGAAGAAACAATCTATTCACTAGCGTATGAGCTATTAAATAATAAAGAGGCGTATGAAGGCATGTCAAAAGCGTCAAACCCATACGGTGATGGAAATGCATCTAACCGGATTGTTAGAGCGATATTACAGCATTTTGGCAAACATGATGAAAAGCCAGAGAGATTTCAACCATAATAAAAAAGACGATTAGTGTTATAAACTAGTCGTCTTTTTTTGCAACTCTTTACGAGTGGATTTCGTCAAATTTCTTAGAGTATCAGATAATTTAATAGCCTGTGTCTCACGATTGAATGATTGAAGTAATTCATGTTTAACGTTTAGTCTAATGTCTTTTAATTCTTCTGGATGAGCTTGAGCATATTTCAATGCTTTGATAAAATCATCTGGGTTCTCCGGCTCGAAGTAAAAACCGGCATGATGTTTCTCAACAATTTCTCTTGCTTCACCATTAACACCGATAAGGACTGGAGTTGACATTGACATGTAATCAAATACCTTTGAAGGAATTGTTATTTCAAATAAAGGGTGTTTTTTAAGTGAAACAATTCCAATATCAGCTGCCTCATAGTAGCTAGTTAGCTCTTCCTTTTTTTTGCTGTCGACGAATAAAATATTTGTCAGCTGAAGGGATTTTGCACGATCAATTAATGATTGTTTTTCCACTCCCTCACCAATAATCATAAAGGTAATAGAGGTGTCATCTTTTAATTGGTCTGCAGCAGAAATGATGGTATCTAGTCCTTGAGCAGCTCCAATGTTTCCTGCATAAAGAACAAGAAATTTATTTTCTAGATTGTATTGTTGTTTTATTGATAATGACGGTTGTGTTGTGATTTGGTTTAATGTATTAGGATTTACTCCATTTGGCACAACGGTAATTTTCTCTTCTGGTATTCCTTGGTCAATAAGGCGCTGTTTGTATCCTTGTGTCACAACTATAATATGGTCTGCTTTTCTATAAAGAAAGTTTTCAAGCTTGCGAGCGAGATTTAATAATTTTGTGTTTTTAAACTGTCCTAAAAGTTCGGCAAAATCTACCCACAAATCACGAATTTCAAAAACGAACTTTGTTCTGTGTACTCTGCTTAAAAAGTATCCTGTTACTCCTTGAAATAATTGAGGAGATGTCGCATAAATAACATCTGGTTTTTTTATGAATAAACCAGATATACAGCTTGAAACCATAAAGGACAAGTAATTTGCTAGTCTGCGTATGGAGCTTGTTTTCGTATCTCTAATTCGAAAAGAACGATAAACTGTTAAATGGTTAACCTTCTCTTTTTTAAATACCTTTTTTATTGGCAGTGAGTTAGGGAAGGTTGTTAGGACATGTACATCATGACCCAAGTTTGATAGATTTGAACTCATATCATAAGCTCGTCCTTGTGCGGCACCTATTTCAGGTGGAAAATGCTGAGTAATATAGACTATTTTCATAGATGATCCTTTCCATAAAAAAATTAGGAATTATCAATATTATAGTGTAAAGTATAATTGGAAAAGTTACAACTTGGATATGTAAAAGGATATGATATTATGACGAAAATTTGTGTATTAACGACAGTCCATCATGCTTATGATGGACGAATATACCATAAGCAATGTAAATCATTAAAAAATGCAGGATATGATGTGACGTTATTAGCACCTAAGCCTGAAATAAAAATAGAAAACGATGATATTCGGCTTGTGCCAATAGAGAAACCAAAAAAAGAGTGGAAAAGATTTCTACATGCATTTTCAGTTTTTCAATTAGCAAAGAAAACAAAGGCTGATCTCTATCATTTTCACGACCCAGAGCTTTTACCTGTTGGAGTATTATTACGTATTTTTACGAAGAAGCCAGTCATTTTTGATGTGCATGAACACTATCCTAATGCAATTATGAGTAAGAAGTATTTGAAAAAGTGGATAAAGCATCCTGTGAGACTGGTTTATGAATTGATCGAGAAAATATCATTACCTATTCTATCAGGTGTGATCTACACAACTGAAGAAGTTGGTGAAAGATACCAAAGGTATACCTCATGTAAAATTGAAAACTATCCACTACCAGATATGTTTCCTCCTATTAAGTCAGGATACAAGGAGAAGGATTATATCTTATATTTAGGGGGTATTACACCAATTAGAGGTATTGAAGAATTAATAGTTGGATTTTCTCATGCTGCAAAGCTAAAGTCAGAAGCTAAGCTTGTATTTGTTGGGAGTTTTGAATCTAGTGCCTTTGAAAAGAAAATTCATGAACTTGTTTTAGAAAATGGATTAAAAGATAAAGTTGTATTTAAGGGTAAAGTTCCATATGAAAAGATTGAAGAGCACTTGGCCAAGGCATCTATTGGTATTATTCCCTATTTACCAGTACCAAACCATTTAGTTTGCTTACCGAATAAACTTTTTGAATATATGGCAGCAGGAGTTGCAGTGATTGCTTCTGATTTTCCTCATTATCGGAAAGTGGTAGAATCGTCTAATAGTGGATTAATGATAAATCCTGAACGACCACAATCAATAGCAAAGGCTATTCTGACTTTATTAGAGGATCCGAAACAGGTAATAGAGTTAGGAGAAAGTGGCAAGGAAGCTTTCACCTCAAAATATAATTGGAATCTTGAAGAAAAAAAACTTTTAGCTTTTTATAAACAACTTCTTAAATAGTAAATTTTTCTTACTCCTGATCTTTCAATATGTTTTGGACCTTTTGTTCATGCTAATAATAATTAAGAAAAAAACAATTGAAAGTTAAAGAAAATTTGCTATGATGGAGGAAGTGTAAATTTCTCACAAAAGTGGGGGTAAACGATGCATTCTTATATTGACTATATTGTAGCTTTTATTCTATCCTTTGCTGTTGCTGTCTTTATTACTCCTTTAGTAAAGAAGATTGCGATTAAAATTGGTGCTACAGATCAACCAAATACACGTAAGATTCATAAGGAAATTATGCCGAGAATGGGTGGACTTGCCATTTTCATTGGTGTAATTGCTGGTTTCCTATATTTAAACCCCCAATCTCAGCATATGAATGAAGTAATTATTGGGGCATTCATTATTATTTTGATTGGAATTCTGGACGATCGCTTCACATTACCAGCACGATATAAATTTTTAGGTCAATTAATTGCAGCGATAGTTGTTGCATCATCAGGATTACTGGTAGAAAAAATCACGGTACCATTTTTCGAAACTGTTCAATTGGGTGTTTGGAGTTACCCTGTTACTGTTTTATGGATTGTTGCGATTACAAATGCTATTAATTTAATTGATGGACTTGATGGCTTAGCAGCAGGTGTATCATCAATTGCCATGACAAGCATTCTGATTATGGCATTTGCGGATTCTCAGATTGTTGTTATTGCGTTATGTACAATATTAATTGGTAGTTCATTAGGGTTTCTTGTTCATAATTTTTACCCAGCAAAAATATTTATGGGTGATACTGGAGCGTTATTTTTAGGTTACTCAATCTCAATTATTTCAATGTTAGGATTGTTTAAAAACCTTACGTTATTCAGTTTTGTTATTCCAATTATTGTCTTAGCTGTACCGATTTTTGATACAGTATTTGCGATCATTAGGAGATTTTTAAATAAGCGAAGTATTGCAGCTCCAGATAAACTGCATCTACATTACTGCCTTGTAGATCTTGGTTTCAGTCATAGAGCATCTGTATTGATTATCTATTTCTTTAGCGCATGCTTTGGCTTTTCAGCAATAATTTTCTCAAATGCAACTTTATGGCTTTCATTACTTCTTATGATGATTTTATTGCTTGCGATTCAGTTTATCGCAGAATTAGTTGGTTTAATTGGTATGAACCGTAAACCTCTTATTAATACATTTAGAAGGTTAACAGCTGTTAAGAAGCCACAGAAGGATAATTAAAAAAAGCAGGTGAAACGATTAATAAAAATCGTTCACCTGCTTTTTTATTGTTCACTTGATGATGTTGATTCTAATTCATCTGCTGATCCAGTGTCATCTGACGACAAACCACTTGTTTGTATTCCTAAATGTGATTTAAGGATATCTTGTGTTTCAATCACGCTTTCTTCTTCTGGGAGCCAATATGATATTCCATCAATTTTTTGGCCGACACCTTCTAATTTGATTGTCTCTATACTGCTTGTGCTAAAATTGGAGTATTTTTGATAAAAACCTAATAACTCTGATACCCTCATATTTGTTTCGACATTTTTCCCTACTTCATCAGTTAGTTGATCAACTTTAAATAGTGTACCAGCAGAAGCAACTTCTTTGATAATTGCTTTAACAACTTCTTGCTGTCTTTCATTACGTCCAATATCGTTTTTAGGATCTTGCATACGCATTCTAGCGTATGCAAGGGCGTACCTTCCATCTAATTCCATTGGACCCTTGTAAAATTCAAGTTTCTCTGCTTTAGGATCATCACTATTTTGAGTGAAATTAAAAGGAACATCAACAGTAATTCCACCTACGATATCAACAATATTTTTAAATCCGTCAAAATTAACAGTTGCATAATAATCTATTGGTATTTCAAGAAAGTCTTCAACAGTATCAATCGTCAGCTCTTTTCCACCTTTTGAGAAGGAATGATTTATTTTATCTAGTCCCTCTTCAGGAATTTCTACACGTGTATCACGTGGAATACTTAACAGCTTCATTGATTGATCCTCAGGATTAAAGGTAGCGACCATTAACGTATCAGAACGGCCACCTTTACCGCCACTAGAATAATCTTCAACTCCAAGTAACAAAATAGATACCGGATCATTTGAGATATTCACCGCATAATCCCTTAATTTTGATTTGTCACGTCCTAAATCATCATAGGAATCATTGGCAGCATCTAATGTTTGATAAAATACATATCCTAGATAAAGTCCAACACCTAGAAATAAGAGTAGAAATAAACCTAAAATACGTCTTAATATCGGACGTTTCTTCTTCTTTTTCACTTTCTTCATATCTTTTCTATTCATAAAATTTCTCCTCAGTTATTCAAATTTCTACCTGCTCCTCCAAATAAGTAACATCACCTTCAGAAATTTCACTCTTCCCATTCGTCAACTCTGTCATCCATTCGGAAAAAGCCTGCTTTTTCTCTTCTTCTACATAGGCTTCCACTTCAACGTCATTTAAATAATGAATTTCCTTTAATAAATATGTGGAAGAACGTAATTCATTTTCCACTTTCCCCAACCATGTATAGTCAATCTTCGTATGCATCACACGCATGAGCTTTCTTTCGACAATTCCTGCTGCTTGAAGTCCTTCTGAAACAGATTTCCCATAAGCACGGATTAATCCGCCACCACCGAGTTTAATTCCACCGAAATAACGGGTAACAACTACTACGGTATCCTTGAGGTTTTTCTTTTTAAGAACCTCTAGCATCGGAACACCGGCGGTACCACTTGGTTCACCATCATCATTCGCTTTTTGAATGGAATTATGTTCGCCGATTAAGTAAGCAGAGCAATTGTGATTTGCATCATGATGCTGCTTTTTTATTTTTTGAATAAAGCTTATCGCTTCTTCTTCAGTTGTAGCCCTTTGTGTATAACAAATAAAACGGGATTTCTGGATAATTATTTCATGCTCTCCATAGCCTTTTACGGTATAATAATGTGAAAGCATGCTTGTACACCTCCTGACAAGCAAGCAAATTTAGAATAGCATATTTCTTTATTATAAAACGACATTTTTTTTACTTCAAATGTTATTAATGTGACAAACTAAAAAGAGTGAGATATTTCGTCGAATTTTCATACGGTAAATCTCGAGCATCTTTTTATTATATACATACTAAGCGGAGGGAAAAAAATGAACTCCAACAAGAAAATTGATAGTAAATTACTTGATGAAGTCTTAGATAAAATGATTTCGACTGTTGATGGAAGTAAGGACGAAATTTTTCAAATAGGTGAACAATCTCGAAAACAGTATGAAGGCTTAGTCGAAGAACTTAGAGATATAAAGCTTCAGGTTGGTAAGGTCATTGAAGATGGTGATAAGCTAGAGGTTCATGCTCGTTTTGCACGAAATCGTCTGTCAGAGGTTAGTAAGCACTTTAAGCAGTTTTCTGAGGAAGAGATACGTGACGCCTACGAGAAGGCCCATAAGCTGCAGGTTGAGCACTCTATGCTTCAGCAGCATGAAAAGCAGCTTAGAGACCGTCGTGATGACCTAGAACGCCGTTTGCTAGGGCTGCAGGAGATTATCGAAAGATCTGAGGCACTTGTTAGTCAGATAACGGTAGTGTTAAACTATTTAAGTCGTGATTTACGTCAAGTAGGTTTGCTTTTAGAGGATGCGCAACAAAAGCAAGATTTTGGCTTACGGATTATTGAGGCTCAGGAGGAAGAAAGAAAGCGAGTTTCTAGAGAAATTCATGATGGACCTGCTCAAATGCTAGCAAATGTGATGATGCGTTCTGAATTAATTGAACGTATTTATCGTGAGCGAGGGGCTGAGGAGGGCTTTAAAGAAATTCGCAGCTTGAGGACAAATGTTCGAAATGCTTTATATGAAGTAAGACGAATTATTTATGACTTAAGACCAATGGCTTTAGATGACTTAGGGCTTATACCAACCCTCAGAAAATATATGAACACAATCGAAGAATATAATGGAAAAACGAAGATTACTTTTCAAAGTGTTGGGGAATTGAATGATCACCGTTTACCATCAAGGTTTGAGGTTGCTTTGTTTCGCTTAGCACAGGAAGCTGTTACAAATGCTTTAAAGCATGCTGAAGCTACAGAAATTACGGTTAAGGTAGAAGTAACAAAAGAAACCATCACACTGGTGATAAAAGATGATGGTAAAGGGTTTGACATGAAGAAAAAAGTCGCTAATAAAGATAAGAAATCATTTGGCTTAATTGGTATGAAAGAGCGAATTGATCTTCTCGATGGAAAAATGACAATGGACTCTAAAGAAGGACTAGGGACTTTTATCATGTTTCAAGTGCCAAATCAAGTAGGATAAAGCTTTACTTCGACATAATTTGGACTAAAGACATATTGACGGGTTTACTAGTAAATAGAATAGAATAGTACTGTGGGGAGGCATAACATGAAAACGAAAATAGTAATTATTGATGATCATCAGTTATTTCGTGAAGGTGTAAAACGCATTTTAGATTTTGAACCAAGCTTTGAGGTTGTTGCAGAAGGTGATGATGGTGAAGAGGCTTTAGCGATTGTAGAAGCTCATAAACCAGATGTTGTGATCATGGATATTAATATGCCAAAAGTAAATGGTGTTGAAGCAACGAAGCAGTTAATCGAAGCAGATGAAGATAACAAGATTATTATTTTATCTATACATGATGATGAGAATTATGTAACACATGCATTAAAAACTGGTGCAAGAGGTTACCTATTAAAAGAAATGGATGCTGATACACTTATTGAAGCTGTGAAGGTCGTTGCAGATGGTGGATCATACTTACATCCTAAGGTAACACATAATCTTGTGAATGAATTTAGAAGACTTGCAACATCAAGTGGACAAGCTGCCCCAACGCAACCTTTACAACCAGAAATTCGTCGTCCATTACATATTCTTACTCGCCGTGAATGTGAAGTTCTACAAATGCTAGCAGATGGAAAAAGCAACCGCGGAATTGGTGAAGCGTTATTCATTAGCGAAAAAACAGTAAAAAACCATGTAAGTAATATTTTACAAAAAATGAATGTAAATGATCGTACTCAAGCTGTTGTTTATTCTATTAAAAATGGCTGGGTTGAAGTGAAATAGATTTTAGACGACAAGGCAGACTCGGGAAAATAGGGTCTGTCTTTTTCGTATGATAAGAGTATAAAAAATCACACTTAGTTTTAGTGTCTAGCTCCAGGCGCCATCGACTCGATGGAAAAATAAAGAAATAGCTCAAGAGCCAGCTATTTCAAAGTGCGCGATTTTTCCTAGGTCATAAGTCAAATAGGAAATGAAGGTAAAGACACCTTCTATTCCTATTCGCCTTATGCTTGTCGTCGATAGGCGGGCGCCTTGCGCTTTTCAGTCATAAAATAGTAAAAGTAATTGGTGTTTCGTGACAAAATTGTGTCATAATAGAAAAGGAACAATACATATAATACGAGACCTGAATTTATAAATATGTACAAGGAAGGAATTTAATCATGAAAACGGCTATTGTAACTGATAGTACAGCATATATCCCTAAAGAAATTCGTGAAAAACATAATATACATATGATTCCTCTTAGCGTTATTTTTGGCTCTGAAACGTATGCAGAGGAAATCGAAATTTCATCTGAGCAATTTTTTGCTGAAATGAGAGAAAAACAAGAGCTCCCAACTACTTCACAGCCTTCAGTAGGTATGTTTGTTGAGTTGTTTGAAGAGCTATCAAAAGAGTATGATGCAGTAATCTCTATTCATTTATCGAGTGGTATTAGTGGTACGTTTAATGGTGCAGTTACAGCTAGCGAGATGGTCGATAAAATAAAGGTTCACCCATTTGATTCAGAAATTAGTTGTATGATTCAAGGCTTTTATGTACTAGAAGCAGCAGAGATGGCGAATGAAGGAAAAACAACAGATGAGATTTTATCTCGTTTAAATGAAATGAAGCAGTCAATGCGTGCATATTTTATGGTGGATGATTTGACGAACCTACAACGTGGAGGACGTCTTAGTGGAGCACAAGCCTTGATAGGCAGTATTTTACAGGTTAAACCAATTCTACATTTTGAACATAAATTAATCACTCCTTTTGAAAAAATTCGCACAAAGAAAAAGGCATTAAACAGAGTGTATGAGCTTTTTCATGAAGACGCTAGTCAGGTAGTACCAATGCGGGCAGTTGTTATTCATGCAAATCGCCCAGAGGAAATTGAAATCATCAAACGAGATCTTGAAGCTAAATATCCACATGTTGAATTTATCACAAGCTATTTTGGGCCTGTTGTTGGAACTCACCTTGGAGAAGGAGCAATTGGGCTGGGCTGGTATAAGAAATAGTTCCTATTTGTTGAATAGGAGAAATGAGAGGGAAGTACGAATGATCTAGTGCTTTCTTCTTATATTCCCGCTAGATTATGGACATGTTATTAAATTTCCTTCATACTACTTTTATACATAGATTTAGGAGGTTCAATAATTGAGTATTACTTCAAATAACACGCTGCAAACTAGTGAAGAAGAGGTAAAGCGTACATATCGTCATTGGACAACTCTAGAAGATCGCAAGCTTTTGCAACTGCGTGCAAGTGGATTGAAATTTAAGACGATAGCAGAACAGCTAAACCGGACCCCAATTAGTGTCGAAAAACGATATCGAAAAATTTTAAAAAACAACTGAGGTGAACCATGCGTTTTCTTTTGAAGGAAAATGTCCTCTATCCCCTGTTGTCACGTGAAGAAGGTATGCCGATTTCAAGGCATACAACAATACCCCATATACCAACAAATTATCAATTTCCCTATTCTAAACAACTACAACAACATCTCTGTGGAAAGGAGTTATTATCTACAGAAATTCCTTTCTCTCTTGAAGAATTATTTTCTCATTATCAAAATGGCTTTGTTCGATTAAATCCAGGTATTACCCTTGAAAAGGGTCGTAGAACATGTAACAGATGTAATAATAAAGATGAAAGATTTTTTGCCTTTTTTAATTGTGCCAAATGTGGAGAACAGAACTGTTATTATTGCAGAAAGTGTGTGATGATGGGGCGTGTTAGTGAATGTACACCGTTATTTACCTGGTGCGGTCTGATTCCTGCAATCTCTGAGAGAATAACTCTTCAATGGAATGGTAGCTTATCACAAGGTCAGTCAAGAGCTTCTGATGAGGTCCTTCAAACGATAAACACAAACGATGAGCTACTAGTCTGGGCAGTGTGTGGTGCAGGAAAAACTGAGGTGTTGTTCAAAGGACTCGAATTTGCACTAGGTCAAGGTAAGAAGGTTTGTATTGCTACACCTCGTACTGATGTGGTACTAGAATTAGCTCCACGTCTGAAAAAGGTCTTCCCTACTATTGAGATATCAGCCCTATATGGAGGTAGTGAAGATAGAAATAAAAACTCATCATTGTACATTTCCACAACACACCAATTACTTCGGTTTAAAGAAGCCTTCGATTGTGTAATTGTTGATGAAGTTGATGCCTTTCCATATACAGCAGACACATCCCTTCAATTCGCTGTGAAAAAATCCCGTAAGAAAGAAAGCTCTCTTATTTATTTAACAGCCACACCATCAAAGCAATGGAAAAAAGAAGTACAACAAAATAAGCGCAATGCGGTGAAGATTCCATTACGTTATCATGGACATCATCTACCTGCACCTGAGTTCAAGTGGTGTGGAAATTGGAAAAAACGACTAACGAAAGGCCAGCTTCCTAAAAATGTTGAGAGCTGGTTATCTGTCAGGTTAAAGAGTAAAAAACAAGCCTTTTTATTTGTGCCATCCATATCAGTTATTCAAAAGGTAGTGGATATCCTTAAAAAAATGGATGGCCGAATAGAAGGGGTATATGCCGAAGATCCTAATCGACGAGAAAAAGTCCTTTTATTTAGAAGCGGAGGTATCCCGATTATTGTTACATCTACAATATTAGAGCGTGGTGTAACGATTCCAAACAGTGATGTAGCTATTTTAGGAAGTGAAGATGAAATTTTCACAGAAAGTGCCCTTGTGCAAATTTCAGGAAGAGTGGGCAGAAGTGTAGCTTATCCAACAGGGATGATCACATTTTTTCATTATGGTAAAACCACAGCTATGATAGAGGCAAAAAAACATATTGAGAAAATGAATGAAGAAGCAAAGAAATAGAAATAGTGACTATATTACCAAATATTTGAAGATAACTTTTCAACTTTCCATTGTTGTGGCATAATAATCTAAAATTGCTCACATTTTGTGATACCAAGGAGATCAAATGTTATGGTCATTAACGCAATGGAACGTATCATGAAGGATTTATTAGATGAATATAAAAACCGTTTACAATTATCATGTACTTGTGACGAATGTTTAGATGATATCTTAGCGTTAACATTAAATAAAACGCAACCACGCTATGTAACAAACTCAGATAAAATTATGTATATTAAAGCGGAATTTGTTGATAAACAAAATATGACATCTTTATTTGTGAAACTTGCAGAATGTGCAAAAATTGTCTCAGACAAACCAACGTGTCAAATAAAAACAAAAGGAGATTGATGACTATTTCTTGTTTAATTTGTCATGAAGAGTATTCCCAGCAAGTAACTTGGACAGGCTTACTTTTGTCGTCAGATCAGCAAACATGTGATGAATGTTATACTTCATTGCAGAAGATAACTGGTCCAACTTGTTCGAGATGTTTTAGACCACAAGAAAGTGTTGAAATTTGTAGTGATTGTCAGAGGTGGAGCAGTGATGAGCAATGGCAAAACATGATTCAAAAAAACATCTCGGTTTTTCACTATAATGATGCAATGAAAGATATTTTAGCAGCCTTTAAGTTTCGTGGTGATGCCGAATTAGTGAAGGTTTTTCAAAAAGATTTTTTGGCTAGTTATAGAAAATATTATTCTTCTTATAAGATTGATGCAGCAGTACCTATCCCTTTAAGTGAAGAGCGCTTATATGAACGTGGCTTTAATCAAGCTAAGCTTCTTGCAGACAGTCTTCCTCTACCACAACTCGATGTTCTCCAACGAACGCATCATGAAAAACAATCAAAAAAGTCCCGCCACCAGCGAATTACAGCTTCAAACGTGTTTTCTCTTAAAAATTCTAGTACAATAAGTAATAAGAAACTACTATTAATAGATGATATATATACAACGGGAAGTACCCTTTATCATGCAGCGAAAGTGCTAATTGATCATGGTGCAGAAACTGTTTTTTCTCTAACATTAATTAGAAGCTAAAAAAATACAAAATCCTGCCGATATATTAAGTAGATACCGAACCGAATAGGAGAATGAATATATGGGAGAATTATCTAATTGCCCAAAATGTAATACATTATTTATAGAAACGCAATTTAGAACAGTTTGTGATGCTTGTCATAAGCAGGAAGAAAAAGCATATGAAACAGTTTACGCATTTTTAAGAAAGCGTGAAAATCGTAAAGCTCTTTTACATGAAGTAGAAGAGGGGACTGGGGTAGAAGAGTCTTTAATTCTAAAGTTTATCCGTAACGGAAGAATTCAATTGTCTAATTTTCCTAATTTAGGGTACCACTGTGAAAAGTGTGGGAAAACGATTAGAGAAGACAAGCTTTGTGATGGCTGTAAAAAGGATATTCACAAGCAGATCCATCAGATGGAGCAGGTCGAAATGGTTAGTGAGCGTAATAAGGTGGAGACGCCTAAGTCAACTTACTACTCAAATAGTACTAAAAATAGATAAACGCTAAATATATACTCGGAAAATCCGATAGGAACTATAGATAAATGTACGATGGTAAAGAAAGTGAGGGTTAATCATGAAAATTAATAATCTTGGATCAATGGGTATGAACCCTTATAAACGAAATTTAGAAAAAAACGCAGAAGCTTCAGCAAAATCGCAGAATAAGGAAGATAAAGTAGAGATTTCTTCAAAAGCAATAGGACTTCAACAAACGAATGAAGTAACAAAGGCTAGACAGGAAAAGGTTCAAGCGATTAAGACTCAGTTAGAGAGTGGGAATTATACGATTGACCCGAAGGCTATTGCTAAGGGATTAGTAAACTTTTATAAAAACTAACATCTAATTAATTCGGAGGGTTATGAATGGTAGTAGAAAAGTTAATACAAGCATTAGATAAACTGTTACAGCTACATCAAAATCTCTATCAAGTAGCCCTTCAAAAAACAGACTATCTAAAACACAACAAGGTTGAAGAGTTAAAAGAATTGCTGAAAAAGGAGCAAATGTTTGTTCAAGCAATTAAACAAATTGAGACTGAACGAATCCAGCTTACAGCAGAATTTCTAAATCGTGACCATGACTTAACTCTATCAGCTTGTATTGAAAGATCTGAAGGAAAACAAAAAGAAAAATTCGAAAAAATTGCTGATGGTTTTTCTGAAACAATGAACAAGCTGAAAGCAGCAAATCAGTTGAATCGTGAATTAACACATCAAGCTCTTCAATTTGTTTCAATTTCATTAGATATGCTTATGCCACAAGAAAATATAACGAACTATCAACGACCGGATGTAAGTAATGCTCAATCAGACAAATTACGAAGGTCATTATTTGATTCACAAGCATAACGGAGGGAGGAAAAACGATGACATCAACATTTTATGGATTAGAAACTGCAAAGCGTGGAATGTTTACTCAACAAAGTGCTTTAAGTACAACAGCACACAATGTTGCTAATGCAAATACAGCAGGTTATACACGTCAACGTGTAAATTTTGTTCCAACAGAGCCATATCCGCCAGTATCAAAAAACAGCCCGAATATTCCTGGGCAATTAGGGACAGGGGTAAAAGCTGGGACTGTAGAGCGAGTGAGAGAGGGCTTTTTAGATATTCAGTATCGAAATGAAAATAATAAGCTAGGATACTGGGATAATCGTGCAAATGCTTTAGAAAAGATGGAAGAAATTATGAACGAACCATCTGATACAGGGTTATCTATTACGATGGATCGCTTCTGGCAATCACTACAGGATTTAGCTTTAGATCCGACAAACGCTGGGGCACGTTCGGTAGTGCGTGAGCGTGGAGTTGCGTTAGCTGACACGTTCAACTATTTATCTACTTCTTTACAGTCCGTTCAAGGTGATCTGAAAAATGAGTTGGATATTTCAGTTAAGGAAATTAACTCTCTTGGTACACAAATTAGTAATATTAATAAGCAAATTTCAGAAATTGAGCCACATGGCTATTTACCAAATGACTTGTATGATGAACGTGATCGTTTAATTGATCAGCTTTCTTCATTAGCAAATATCAAAGTGACAAATACTGCATCAGGTGGTAATGCAATAGCTATTGCAGAAGGCTCTGTCACAATAGAACTAGTAGATGATAATGGTAAATCTCTTGGTACACTAGTAGATGGGAGTTATAAACGAGCGAATGAATTTAAAATAGGTTATAACGCAGATAATGGATTGGTAGAGTCTGTAATCTTAGGCTCTACAAAGATGGATGTTTTAAAGTTTAACAGTACTGGAAAAATTAGTAGCTTAATAGATTCTTACGGATATACGTATGAAAGCAATAACACTGTGTTTGAAAAAGGGCTTTTTCCTGACATGGTTGGAAAGCTAGACACAATGGCATTTGAATTTGCAAAGCAATTCAATGATACACATCGTGAAGGCTGGAGTATAGAGGATTACAACAATGGAGCACAAACACCTGTTGATTTCTTTTCATTTGGAGGGACAACATTAACAGATACTAAGGGTGCTTCATTATTACTTCAAGTGTCACAAGATATCATCAACTCAACTGACCATATCGCGGCAGCGTATCCTAATTCAACAGGTAATGTGACAATAGGTAATAGTGCTAATGCGATTCGCTTAGCAGAAGTGAAAAATAGTACAGTCCGAATTGGGAATGACACAACTACATTCCAAAATTACTATGAAGGTATTATTGGTGGGATGGCAGTGGATGCTCAGGAAGCAGAACGTTTGACAACAAACAGCCAAACGTTAAAAGACTCTGTTGATACTCGAAGACAATCAATTAGTGCTGTGTCATTAGACGAAGAAATGACAAACATGATTCAATTTCAGCATGCATACAACGCATCAGCTCGGATGATCACGATGCAGGATGAAATATTAGATCGTATTATAAATGGAATGGGATTATCAGGAAGGTAGGTAAGTTGATATGCGCGTTACTCAAAGTATGCTAGCAGCAAATTCATTACGAAATTTAAGTAAAAGTTACTCTGATATGGGTAAATACCAAGAACAGTTAGCAACAGGTAAGAAAATTAACCGACCTTCTGATGATCCTGTTGTGGCGATTAAAGGAATGTTTTATCGAACGAATTTGACTGAAGTCGAACAGTATAAGCGAAATTTAAATGAGGCATATCAGTGGATGGAAAGTTCTGAGCAGGGGATAGAGCATGCTACAGAGGTGACCCAAAGGATTCGAGAGTTGTTGGTTCAGGGAAATAATGGAACGAACAGTTCAGATGACTTAAAAGCCATTGCAGCTGAAATTGGTCAATTAAAAGAAGACTTAGCTGGAGTGGCAAATACTCAGGTTGCAGGAAGATACATTTTTAATGGAACAAAAACAGATGAAAAACCTATTACTGTAAATGGTGATGGTAGTCTAACATTTGATATGAATACTGAACCCTTCAATGTAGAAGTTTCAAAAGGAGTTCAATTAAAAGTGAACATAAATGCTACTAATGTTTTTGGTAGTGATTTTTTTAACACACTTGATTCAATTGAAGCATCATTGAAAAATGGCGATATGTCAAATGGTGGACAATTATTAAGTGACTTAGACAGTCAATTTAATACTATGTTAGCAGAGCGTTCTGAGATTGGAGCTAGATATAATCGTTTAGAAATGATTGATGCAAGAATACAGGACCAGGAAATTATTGCGAATCGAATTCTTTCTGAGAATGAGGATGCTGATATAGAAAGAGTCATTACTGAGCTTACAATTCAAGAAAGTATACACAGAGCTTCTTTAGCGGTAGGCTCAAAGGTTATTCAACCTACATTAATTGATTTTCTTCGTTAATATAAAAAATTTTTTATTGGGTCTGACACAAACTTTGGAGTCAGGCCTTTTTTATAGGAGTGACTAATAGTGAATATTCCACAAATCCGTTTACAGAGTATATTTGCACAAATTGGCATTCATACTAATCATGCTAAGCTGCAAATTGATCAAGAACCTGCAGATCTCTCAATTCAACAACCAAGAGCAGACATAAGTATAGAAACAAAACCATCACGTTTAACAATAGATCAGACTGAAGCTAGAGCTGATATGGATTTAAAAAGTATCGGGAGAAGAATAGAGGAAGCTGCTCAGCTTGGGAAGAGTAATTGGTTAGAAGGAATTACAAGAAGGATAAGAGAAGGCCAACAATTGATGAAAATTGAAAATGGAGGTAATCCAATAGCTGAAATCTCTAAGCATAATAGTCGTGAATATTATCCACCAGTAAATATAAAATTTATTCCTTCTGCTGGTAGTGTGAAAATTAACTACGAGCCGGCTAAAGTAAATATAGATGTGCGACCTAATAAGCCAATTATTGATGTAGGAGTTAATGAACCAATTATGGAATACCTTCCGGGTAACGTAGATATTACATTAGAGAGAAGAAATGAGTTGGAAATTGATTTTGAACCAGCCTTGAAGGAGGTAAAAGGATGAATGTAGAAACAAAGTATCATGGTGTTATTGAAGTGCTAGAAAAAGAAATCATCCATTTTCAAAGTGGCATCCCAGGATTTCAAGGTGAAAAGTCTTTTGTGCTGCTTCAATTGGAAGAGGATTCACCTTTTTGGATTCTCCAATCAATGACTACATCACAATTAGGATTTGTTACAGTAGAGCCTTTTCAATATTTCACAACATATGAATTTGAAATATCGGAAAATGATAGAAGTAATTTAAGTCTTAAATCAGAAAAGGATGTAGCTATTTGGGTATTCCTTACAATAAAGGAACCTTTCATAGAATCGACCGCTAATTTACAAGCTCCAATTATAATTAACAGTAATAATCGACAAGCGAAGCAAATTATTTTGAATGATTCAAATTATAAAACTCGGGAACGGTTATTTCCAGAAGAAATAGAGAAGTAGGAGGTGGATGTATGCTAGTTTTGGCTAGAAAACAAGGGGAGTCTATACAAATTGGAGAAAATATCGAGATAACAATTTTATCAATTCAGGGTGATCAGATTAAATTAGGAATTAAAGCTCCAAAAGAAATTGAGGTTCATCGCAAAGAAATTTATTTATCAATTCAGGAATCGAATAACGAGGCAGCAACCACCTTACCAAACATTTTAGATATCCTTAAAACAAACATTCCAAAACCTTAAGAGAAAATGAACTGCACCCCAATTGTTAGACACCATCTAACAATCGGAGGTGCAGTTTTTCTATGGCTAAATTTTCTACAGAAGATAAATTACAAGCAGTTCAACGTTATTTAAATGGAAATGAGAGTTCCTATGAATTAGCTAAGTCTTTCGGAACTGATAATAAAGCCATTCTTAAATGGGTCAAACAATATGAACACAATGGTGTAGAAGCATTCGTAAAATTATATACAAATTACACCCAACAGTTTAAACTAGACGTACTAAATTATATGATTGAACACGGTACGTCCATAATGGAAACAGCGGCCATCTTTAATATAGCTGCTCCATCCACAATTCTTGTTTGGAAAAAGCAATTTGAAACACAAGGATTAGATGCCCTTCAATCAAAGAAAAAGGGGCGTCCATCCATGAAAAAAGATGCGAAGAAACAAACAAAATCTAAACCACTAGAAGGGTCAGACGAGGCACTAGAAGCACGTATTAAACAACTTGAAATGGAAAACGAGTATTTAAAAAAGTTGAATGCCTTAGTTCAAAACAAGAAAAAATCACCAAACAGGACAAAACGCAAGTAGTCTATGAATTAAGGCATAAATATCCGGTGAAAGCACTAGTAAAACTCGCTGGCATTCCACATAGCACTTACTATGACTTAGTGGAACGTATGAATCGTCCAGATCCAGATTCCGATCTAAAAGTGGAAATAAAGGCAATTTATGAAGAACATGAAGGGCGTTATGGCTATCGCCGTATTCGTGATGAACTTGCGAACCGTGGTCAAAAAGTGAATCACAAGAAGGTACAACGGATTATGAAAGAACTAGGGTTAAAGTGTATCGTACGAATGAAAAAATATAAATCTTATAAAGGTTCGGTCGGTAAAATTGCGCCGAATATTTTAAATCGCCACTTTACGGCAAATACCCCAAATGAAAAATGGGTAACTGACATTACAGAATTTAAAATATCTGGTGAGAAACTTTATTTATCGCCTGTCTTAGATTTATTTAATGGGGAGATAATCTCATACACAATTGGTTCTAGACCAACCTATTCTCTTGTTTCAGATATGTTAAAGAAGGCTTTCAAACGTTTACCTGATATCCACCAGCTACTTATGCATTCCGATCAAGGCTGCCATTATCAAATGAAGAAGTATCGTCAGGCACTTGAATCAAGAGGGATTGTTCAAAGTATGTCCCGTAAAGGAAACTGTTACGACAACTCTGTTATGGAGAACTTCTTTGGAATTATGAAATCTGAGTTCCTCTACATAAAAGAATTCGAAAGTGTAGAGCATTTTAAAATAGAATTAGAAAAATACATCGATTATTACAATACAAAGAGAATAAAGGCAAAATTAAAAATGAGCCCGGTGCAATACCGAACTCATTTTACCCAAGTTGCCTAAAGAAATAACCGTGTCTAACTTTAAGGGGTCACTTCAAAAACTTAAGGTTTTTTTTATTTTTCTACAAAAAACACTAAACTGGTTGAAGATCCTGTCGATATATATAGTAAGAGGTTGAACAAATGGCGGCCGACATGAGGGATACCTTAATTAGATGATTCACAAGGATGTGAATCACACACATTCAAGGAGGAAATAATAAAATGAGAATTAATCACAATATCGCAGCTTTAAACACGTACCGTCAATTAAACAGTGCTACTAATGCACAAGGTAAATCAATGGAAAAATTATCATCTGGACTTCGTATCAATCGCGCTGGTGACGATGCTGCAGGTCTTTCAATTTCTGAAAAAATGCGTGGTCAAATTCGCGGATTAGAACAAGCATCTCGTAACGCACAAGATGGTATTTCTTTCATTCAAACTGCTGAAGGTGCATTAAATGAAACGCATGATATCCTACAACGTATGCGTGAATTAGCGGTACAAGCTTCAAATGATACTAATGTAACTGCTGACCGAGTGGCTATATCTGATGAACTTACTCAATTAAACAGTGAGATTACTCGTATTGCAAACGAAACAGAATTCAATACTCAAAAGTTAATTAGTAGTATTGGAGGAAGTTACCAGTTCCAAGTAGGTGCTAATTCAGGTCAAGTCATTGCACTTACTATGACAACAATGACTGCAACTGCGTTAGGGTTAAGTGCTGGTGCAATTACAGTTACAAGTAACGGTTCAGCAAATACTGCTATTACAAACATTAATGATGCTATTGAAACAGTATCTACAATGCGTTCTAAATTAGGATCTGTTCAAAATCGTTTAGAGCACACTATTAACAACCTTAATACTGGTGCAGAAAACTTAACTGCTGCAGAATCACGTATCCGTGATGTAGATATGGCGAAAGAAATGATGGGACAAACAAAGAATTCTATTCTTTCTCAAGCAGCTCAAGCAATGCTTGCTCAAGCTAACCAACAACCACAAGGTGTTTTACAACTTCTTCGTTAATTGATTACGATAACTTTAATATTAAAGGCAACCAAAAAATTTGGTTGCCTTTTTTAAAAGGGGTATTTAAAAATGTTTAATGAAAATATAGAGAACAATTTTAATATAGAAATTGAGGAAAGTAAGTCTGAAAATGTAAAAACAATTAAAATTATGAATTATTACTTGCATAGTAAATATAAGCCTTTACTTGAAGCGGAAAAAATAGCTAATTCTTCTTATAAGAAAAATCATTTGCATATCTTATTTGGATTTGGTTTAGGTTATATAGCTAATGCAATGTTAGAAAAAATAAGTGATACTGATAGGCTCCTTATTGTAGAGCCGAGTTTGAAATTGTTTAAAATTGTAGGGCAAAACAGTGAGAATAACGAATTATTCAAAGACAAAAGAGTGGAGATGTTTCTAGGGACTGACACATCCTTATTGGAGTATAAACTTAACTTATATTTTCAAGAGTATATGGGAAGATTTACGATTATACAATCACCTAATTACCAGAAAATATATCCTGATTTTTTTAGGGATGTACTAAAAATATCTAAAGAGAAATTAATGATGGAAGTTATTAACAACAACACAAGGCAAATGTTTTCGTTACAATGGCAAGAAAATTATATTTCTAATTTATACACAGCTTTTACTGCTTATAATATTGAAGAAATAAAAGGGAGGTTAACTTGCCCGATTGTCATTGCCTCAGGAGGTCCTTCTTTAACAAAACAACTCCCATTACTAAAAAAGCTAAAGAATAAAGCTCTAATAATTTGCGCTGGTTCAACTGTAAATTCTTTACTAAAGGAAGAGATATATCCTAATCTGGTGGTTACAGTTGATGGTGGTATTGCAAACTATAAACATTTTGAGAAAATTAAAATAGATAATATTCCCCTGGTTTATCCTTTGATCGTTCATAAAGATATACCATCGAATCACAAAGGGAAACATGTTGTTTTTAATATTAGTGATGTAACAGTAATGAATAAACTTACGAATGATCTATTATCAACTGAACTTGGGATTGTTCAAACAGGACATTCTGTTGCAAATTTTTGTTTCAATATTGCTCTTCAAATTACAAGTGGACCAATCTGTTTAATTGGTCAAGATTTAGCATATACAAATAAACAAACACACGCGTTAGGAAACCAAGGGTTTACTATAGTAGATGAAACAAAAGAGAAACAAAGAAACATGTTCTATGAAGAAGGTTATTACGGGGAAGATGTTCTTACAGACTTTATATTTCTGGGCATGAAAAGTGGCTTTGAATACCAAATGAGTAAATTAATTGAAAAAGGTAATTCACGTGCTATATTTAATTGTACAGAGGGTGGACTTAGAATCAAAGGTTTTAAACAAATACCCTTTTCAGAGTTTTGTGAGAGTTATTGTAAAATTGAGTATAGTGACGAAATAGTTTCATTATTGCCTAATAAGGAAAATAGTGTTAATTGGGACGAATTTTATCAGAGATTATCTGATTTGAAAAATGAATATAATGACGTAGTTAAATTAGCTAGTGGATCATTAGAAGTCTTGGAAGAAGTCGAGAATAATAATTATTTATTTGATCAGGAAAGTATCAGTAAACTAGATGAATTCGATTTAGAGTTAAGACGTATATTAGAAAATGAATTTATTTTTTATATATTAAGACCAGTGTTGTTCAAACTCCAACATAGTCATTTAGAGATAGAGAATGAAAATGAAGATGAAATGAATGAGAGAATATATAACAAATCCTTAATATTATATAAAGGAATAAAAGAGGCATCAGTTCAAGGGATAGAATGGATCACAATTTTACTTGAAAAAGTGGAAAAACATATTATATAAAGAACGAGGTACAGTTATGGAAAACAAACAACTTGTGCAAGAAACAATACAAAGTTTAACTGAATTTTTACCAAAGATTGCTGAAGTATGTATTTTAATCTCAGAGGATTTAAGAGTTGATAAAGAAAGTGAAGCCCTAAGTAATATTAACGAATTTATTGATGCCATGGAATGGACTACTCAGGCAATAAATGGAATTATTTCCTTAGGTTATAACTTAGATATTAACACTAATGAATTAAATGATTTCTTAAAAGAAGCTCAAGAAGGATTAGAAGTGCATGACTATGTATTAGTTGCTGATATGTTTGAATATGAGTTTGCTCCTAATATAGAGAAGTGGATAAATAAAGTGAAAGAATCGAGCTCTGAAAACTAAATGAAATGGGAATTAATTGAGACTAAGACAGTACCCTCACTGATAGTAGTAGGAGAGAGCAATAAAAAATATTATTTGCATAGTAAGTACAACCCTTTAAAGGAGGCGGACTCCTGGGTAAGTAATTTGCAAATAAATAAAGAAAGTGCTGATATAATAGTTGTTGGTATTGGGTTGGGATATCATGTGTTGAAGCTAGCTGATAAATATCCCAACCATACAATACATGTCTTTGAGTTGAATCTATTATATATGCAATGGTTAATAGAAAAAAACTTACACATTATTATGAAAAACAAAAACAATATAATAATTAATCAAATACAAGATGTTTCTTTTCTTTTAAAAATACTTTCAGAAAAGATAAATGATTCACAAGGGAATTTTTTCATTTATAAACCTTCATTAGAATTAATCCCAAACAAAGATCTACGAATCACCTTGGAATCATTCCTCATGAAAAAGAGAACTATTAATGATCAAGGAGATTCATTAACAATTAATTTCAACTTGAATATTCAGTTAAGAGATAAGTCATTCAGCCAGTTTTATGAACATTACAATAATTATTCAACGATTCTAGTATCTGCAGGTCCATCCCTAGCTAAGCAACTACCTCTATTGAAAAAAGCTTCTTTATGTAAGAATGTCGTAATTGCATGTGTAGGAACAGCTCTAATACCTTTAGTTAAAGCAGGGATAAAGCCGAACTTAATAATGATTTCAGATCCAAAAGAACTTATTAACGAACAATTTGAGGGATTAAGAGATCTTGATATTCCTTTATTTTACTTAAGTACTGCGAACCATTTAGCAGTTAAACAGTATAATGGACCAAGGTTTATAGTTTGGCAAAGTGGTTTTGAAAAAGCTGAATATCTCGCTGAAAAAACAAAGTCTCCACTTATAAAAACTGGAGGTTCTGTTGCTACCTGTCTGTTAGATTTATTAATCAAATTAGGCTCGAAGAAAATAATGCTTGTTGGGCAAGACCTGGCCTTCACAAATAATAGCTCACACACAAAAAACGCACATTCTCAAACCAGTATTAAAAACAAAATAAATCTAATAGAAATAAAAGGTTATTTCCAAAATGAAACAGTATTAACATCTCTTAACCTATATACTTATTTAAAGTGGTTTGAAAGGTATGTTATGGAATATAATGATATACAATTTTGGAATTGTACTGAAGGTGGAGCTTATATTCAAGGATGGAAGCATAAGCCACTTCGTGAGTTACTAAAGTGAATCCAATTTAATTGGAGTGAAAATATAGATGAAGAAAGATAACCTCATTTTAGAAATATCTAAAAAAGGTAATTATACATGTAAATATCAAATTGAAGGCGTATGGAAATATTTGTATTCTAGATATGAACCAGAAAAGTTTACAAATCAGTTCATTATAAAACAGAATGCAGAATTTATCGTTGTTTTGGGTTTAGGGTTGGGGTATGAATTAAGAGAGATATATAATCAGACAAATAAACCTATTTATTTAATAGAACAAGATAGAAGCTTTTACGAAACTATTCAAGAAATCTTTCCTGGTAGTATTGAAGAGATGTCGAATGTTTCTCTTTTTTTCAATGAAGAATATAAGAAGATGGAAATTGATATAAATGATGTTCAAATTATTATTAATAATAATTTAATTCAATGTAATATTGAGTTTTATAAAAATGTGATTAGTTATATACATTCAGGAAGTGGTAAAACTGAGAGTAAGCTTATTTGTATGGTCGATCATCCTACTATACTAGATGATTGCATGGAGGCATTTCAAGAAATAGGTTACTCGGTAGTGAAATTAAATTGGGAAAATGAAAGTATAATGTTAAAAAAAATTGCAGCTATCGACCCAACTTATTTATTTACAATTAACTTTAGTGAAAAGGTTTCCAATATAAGCAAAACACTCCATATTCCATACATTTCTTGGACAGTTGATACACCAGCATATTCACTATATAATTCTAAAAATTTATATAATAATCTAACATATTACTTTATATATGACCAAGAGGTAGTCTCTGATCTAAAGAAACAGGGATTGAAGAGAGCGTATTATCTCCCAGTTGCAGCAAATGTTAAAAGACTCTCAAGTATAGAGGTTTCTGCAAGCGATTATACAAAATATTCTTCCCAGGTAACTTTTGTAGGTTCAAGTGGAGCGAAGAACGAATTTCTGGAAAGTATTTCCCCAAAAATACCTTTAAATCTAAGGAATAAAATAAATGAAATAGTACAAAAACAATTTTCTGAAGATCTATATATATTGAAGGATTTAGTGGATGTAGATTTGGTTAGAGAGATACAGTTTCATTCGAATTATAGTATAAATAACTTGCATCATTCTTTACTTTCCAAAGAAGACAAGCTAGCCTTTTTATTAGGCAGGTATCAGTCCTATCTAGAAAGAACCCAGATAATTAATCAAATAGCTAAGACCTTTAAAGTTAATATATATGGTGACAATAGTTGGGATTTAACTGATGATAAATTATTTGGAACATATAACGGTTTTGCAGAACACTTTATAGAAATGCCTAAAATTTTTAAGGTGACAAAAATAAATTTGAATATTACAAGGAAATTTGTCACATCAGGATTACCTATGAGGATATTTGATGTTTTAGGTTCTGGAGGATTCTTAGTTACTAACTATAAATCTGATATTACGAAATTGTTTAAAGATGGAAGTGATTTAGTTGTTTACCGTGATCTACAAGATTTGATGGATATAATCAGATATTACCTTGAGAATGAAGAAGAACGAGATAGAATTAGAATGCAAGGATATGAAGCAATGAAGAAAGAACACACATATATAAAGAGAATAACAAAAATGATGGATATAATAAATGGATTCAAAAATGAATAAATATAAAATTTCTCATAAATTCTTATTGATGTCGTTAGTGTAATTTTTATTCAAAGCTATTAATTTATCCATTCCAATATTTCATGGTCTATAAATAATTAGTCCTTTACTAAACTATGCAACGAAAATGCCGATAGAATAAATAGATATAGAAAATTAGAGGAGTGTTAAGATGTCTGTTAATAAAATAGCTACACAATCTACTCTTCACAACCTAGATATAAACACCCAGAAGATTATTCCGAAACAAGAGGTTTTAGGTGATAATTTAGAGAAAATACACAAGGCAGATAATGAAGTACTTACAAGAGAAGAAATTGGATTTATGATAAATAGTATCAATGCTTTTCTAAAACCTTCTAATACACATATTAAATTTGAACTACATGAAGAATTAAACGAATACTATGTAAAAGTAGTAGATGATTATACTAAAGAAGTAATTAGAGAAATACCTTCAAAGAAATGGTTGGACATTTATGCCTCAATGACTGAATTTTTAGGGCTTATTATTGATAAAAAGATATAAGGGTGATGAAAAATGGCTATACGTATAGGTGGACTAGCTAGTGGAATGGATACGGATCAAATTGTTACTGATTTGATGAAGGCAGAGCGTATTCCTTTAAATAAACTAACACAAAAAAAACAAATATTGGAATGGCAACGAGAAGAATTTCGAGAAATGAATAAGCTATTAAATGATTTTGATCAGTTTATTTATGGAAATATGACTCTTCAAAAAGATCTTCTTAAGAAGAAAGTGACTAGCTCTGATACAAGTGCGGTTACTGCAGTTGCAAATTCATCTGCAGCTAATATAGATACTAGAATTGAAGTAACACAAATAGCTAAATCAACAAATTGGATATCTACTGGATCTACGACTTTCACAGGTGGTGTTCCACGTACGTTAGACTTATCAGTAACTAATGGGGATGGAACAACCTCTAATAATATACAGATAGTAATTGAAGAAACTGATACTTTAGAGAATGTGATATCAAAACTTTCTAATAATAAAGATTTGGGGATTTCTGTATTCAGAGATTCGTATACAGGTCAAGTAGTTATTACAAAGAAAGAAACAGGAGAGAAAGCAGCAATTACTCTAAACAACACAGATTCCACTGAAATATTTAAATCCTTAGGATTCACGGATGCTGCTGTTGGTAGTAATTTAACAGTAGGTAGCGGGACGCAAGGGAAAGATTCAATATTTTCAATAAACGGACTAACTACTTCACGGACAACAAATACATTTGTAGTTGATAATGTGACATATACCCTTCACAAAGATAATTCTGCAGCTAATGTATCACTTTCTAATGATACAGATAATATGGTAGATAAGGTTGTACAATTTGTAAATAAATATAATGAACTTATTGAAAAGGTTAATGGGAAAATGAATGAAGAGAAATACAGAAGCTATCAACCATTAACAGATACAGAAAAAGAGACTATGACTGAAAAACAGATAGAATTATGGGAAGAACGAGCTAAAAGTGGTCTTATTAAAAACGATTCTATTCTTTCAAGTGCATTAACAAAGATGCGTACTGACTTATATAATCCAAATAACTCCAATGTGAATTTTAAGCAATTAGCACAAATTGGTATAACAACTTCTAGCAATTATTTAGATAAAGGAAAACTATTAATTAATGAAACAAAATTAAGAGATGCAATAGCTAAAGATCCGACTGAAATTTTTCAATTATTTAACTCTAGCGGTTCAACTACTGAAAGTGTTGGACTGGCAAAGCGTATTCGTGAAACAATCAGTACTACAATTAAGAGTATTGAAAAAAAAGCTGGAAAAACCACATCTACGAATCAACAATTTACTATCGGAAGAAATTTAACGAATTTAAATAAACAAATTAATCGTTTTGAAGATCGATTAATTAAAGTTGAAGACCGTTATTGGTCTCAGTTCTCTGCGATGGAGCAGGCAATTCAAAAGTCCAATTCACAAATGTCCTATCTAATGCAGCAATTCTCATCTTAATAAAAGGAGCTTAATTATGGCAATGAATAATCCATATACAGCGTATCAACAAAATTCTGTTAATACAGCATCCCCAGGAGAGGTAACTTTAATGTTATATAATGGATGTCTGAAATTCATCAAACAAGCTATTGAAGATATCGAACATAAAGAATATGAAGCTAAAAATACAAATATCCAAAAAGCGCAAAAAATCATTTCAGAGCTGATGGTCACATTAAATATGGATCTAGAAATATCAAAGAATATGATGATTATGTATGAGTACGTAAATCATCGTTTAACAGAAGCTAATATTAATAATGAAGTATTAATTTTAAAAGAAATTGAAGGCATCGTTATAGAGTTTCGAGATACATGGAAGCAAGTTATTCAAATCACGCGTCAACAGCAGTATGGGCAAGGTGGACAAGCATAGTGCGTGCCATTGAAAAGGTCCATGATGTGACTGAACAACTTTTTCAACTAGTATCAAAGTCAGTACCAAAGGAAGAAAGAGATGAACAAGTGAAGAAGATAACGACCTTATTGGATATGAGGGAGCAAGATCTCAAAAATGTTCAGCCTCCTTTCTCGCAGATTGACTCTCAATTGTTCCAACAGATTGTTGATTGGAATAGAATAATAACGAATAAACTCTCTGAGACTAAAAAAGAAATTCAGTTAGATATGTTGGAATTAAAAAAGAAAAAATCATCCAACCAGCAATATGTAAATCCATTTGAAGATGTCTCATCCTCAGACGGGATGTTTTACGATAAACGAAAATAGAGAACGGGAAGATATCTTAAAGAATATGTTATCAAGATCAATTTAGTGATTATATTACACATTCATTAAACTCGTCTACTGACGAGTTTTTTAACCTTACTTTAATGTAGAATATAAAAAGATTCATAACATTTATTTTTGCCGATATGACAAAGTCGTTATTAGCCGTTGATGTTAAGAGGAAGGCAATGAAAATGATCTTCCCTTAGCAATCATCTGTTTCACATAACAATATCGCTTAGTGAAGCTAATATCAAAAATGACAGGGGTAAGCGTTATTTACCAACAAAACTATAAAGAAGCAAATTTTTTCTGTAATAGTCATTAAGAACTATTTTAATTTAGGATAAAAGTATTATAATAATGATATGCTATTAAACTACCAAGTGAAAAAGGCAAACCTTCGGAAACGCTGGGACGCAAAGCTAAGGGCCTTCCTCATGAACTAATAATTCATGAATGGCAGCCGGTTGCCACAAGGAATCATAGTCTATCAACCTATGAACCTTGTAAAAGGTTTATTTTTTTATGCCTTTTTTACAAAGAGAGGAAAAGGAAAATGAGAAATTTATTTCGTTTAAAACCCTTGCTTATCGCATTGGTGCTTCTAAGTTATCAAGTAATTGTTCCGATTGGAAGTGTATTTGCAACATCAGCTAATATGTTACCACCAAGCAATCTTGCTGTAGAAAAGGTAACACCTGATGATGTCAAACTTACTTGGAGCGCTGTATACGGAGCTTCAGCTTACAAGGTTTATGAAATCAAAGATGGACAAATTCTTCCTTTAGGAGAAGTGAAGTCGAACAGTTATACTGCCAACGATCTTGAAGAAGGTTCTTATGAGTACGTTGTATCAACATTAAGCTCAGAAGGTGAATCAGGACCAAGTGCTCCTGTCGCAGTTATGATTGAATACCCAGAGATGACGGCACCAGCAACATTCACACATACAATCAATAATGGTAATGACATCGTATTAAGCTGGAGTCCATCACAGTATGTTGAAAAATATAATGTTTTTCAAATCTCAAGTGATGGTGAAAAGTCATTACTAACTTCTGTAACAAACACAACTCACACAGTAAGCAATGCTCCAGAAGGCAACTATTCATATGCTGTTTCTGCAGTAAATTCGTTATATGGAGAATCTTCTTTATCAGATCAGCTTGATGTTACGGTTGTTCACCCAACAATGACAGCACCAGAAAACTTTACGTATTCTGTGACAAATGGGAATGACGTCACATTAAAATGGAATACTGTTTCTTTTGCGGATAATTACAAGGTTTACCAAGTGATTGATGGTGAAAAGATTTTAAAGGAAACAGTAACAAGTACTTCTTTAAAATTAACGAATGCTCCTGCTGGGGAATATATGTATGAAGTTCACTCAAACAGTAACCGCTTTGGCGAGTCAGAAAAGGGCAGTCAATTAAATGTAACAGTTGACTCTATTACAATGGCAACACCAAACGTTACGTACAAACTACAAAATATTAATGATATTACGTTAACATGGGGAAGCGTTTCTTATGCTAACAGCTATAAAATCTATCAAATTATTGATGGAGAAAAAGTTTTGCAAAATACAGTGACAGGTACAAGTATCACATTCAAAAATATGCCTGGTGGAAACTATACATATGAGGTTTACTCATATAGCGACCGTTTTGGTGAATCAAACGAGGGTGGCAAGGTTTCGTTACAGGTAGAGACTGTCACAATGGCTGTACCAGAAAACTTCAAATACGAAATTCAAAATGGGAATGATATCGTCCTAAGCTGGGACAGTGCTGCAAATGCTGACAGCTATAAAATCTATCAAGTGATTGACGGTCAAAAGGTTCTGAAAAGTACCGCTAGTGGAACAGCTGTCAGATATAGTAATCTACCTGAGGGTAATTATAGCTATGAAGTTCACTCTTACTCTAATCGTTTTGGTGAATCAAAAGAAAGCAGCAAGCAATCTATTACACTTGTTCATCCTACGATGGAGCCACCAGCTAATGTGAAAAAAACGATTAAAAGTGCTTCTAGCTTTACTATTAGCTGGGACTCTGCACCATACGCAACAAACTACAAAGTCTATCAAGTAGTTGATGGCAATGAAGTTTTAAAAAGCACGGTCACTGGTACAGCTGTTTCTTATAGTAACATAGCACCAGGAAATTACACATATGTTGTTTATGCGAACTCTTCTCGCTTTGGTCAGTCTGTTAGTGGTAGTAAGGTAACGTTGACACTAACCGGACTTACGATGGAAGCACCAACTGATTTGTCACATACGATTACAAATGGAAATGATATCACGTTAAAGTGGACAGGTGTTCAAAACGCGAATGGCTATAACATTTATCAAGTAATCGATGGCGAAAGTGTTCTTCAAAAAACAGTTACAGGTACTTCTGTAAAGTTTACAAATATGCCTGCTGATAACTATCAATATGAGATTACTTCTTTTTCGAATTTATACGGTGAATCCGAGGGAAATGCGAAGGCGGAGATTTCTTTAGTTCACCCAACAATGGAAGCACCAACTGATTTTACCTATACGGTTAAAAATGGAAATGATGTTGTGCTTAGCTGGAAATCAGTTGAGTATGCTAACACTTATAATGTCTATGAAATGATTGATGGCGAAAAGAAATTAGTTAAATCAGTCTCATCATTATCTACAAGCATTGTGAGTGTAGCAGAAGGTGATCATACCTATATTGTTCATTCTGAAAGCAGCCGTTTTGGTGAATCAGCAAATAGCGGTGAAGTCTCTTTAGCTATGGTTCATCCAACGATGAAGGCACCGGGAAATGTATCACAAACAATCCTTAATGGAAACGATATTTTATTAAAATGGGATGCTTCAGAATATGCAACAGCTTATAATGTGTATCAAATCATTGGCGGCGAACTAGTTTTAGCAAAAACAGTAACAAGTACGTCAGTTAGATTTAATAATATGCCGGATTCTGAATATTCGTATGTGATTCATTCTGATAGCACGCGCTTTGGTGAATCAGTTGAAGGAAGTAATCAGTCTTTCTCACTTGTTCATCCAACGATGCAAGCTCCAGCCAATCTTTCCGAAACAATTGTAAATGGTAATGATATACGCTTGAAATGGGATGCTTCAGATTATGCAACAAGCTATAATGTGTATCAAATCATAGATAGCGAGAGGGTTCTACAGAAAACAGTAACAGGTACAAGTTTCACTTTTGTCAATATGCCAGAAGGTGATTACACATATGAGATTCGTGCTGAAAGCAATCGTTTTGGGGAATCAGCAAATGGAAGTGATCTTTCGTTAAACCTAATTCATCCAATCATGCAAGCACCAGAAAATCTAACACAAAGTATTGCAAATGGAAATGATATTGTGTTGAAATGGAATGCTTCAACATATGCAACTGAATATAGAGTGTACCAAATTGTTGATGAACAGCTTGTGTTAAAAGCAAGTGTAAAAGGAACAACGGCAAGATTTAATAACATGACAGAGGGAGATTACGAATATGTCGTTCATTCATATAGTAATCGTTTTGATGAGTCACCAAATGGAAGCTCTACCAACTTCACATTAACATGGCCTGTTGTTGAAGCACCGGTTATTTCAGCGAAAGTAGAAAATATAAACAATATTATGTTATCTTGGCCTGCAGCAGCCTGGGCAAATGAATACCGTGTTTATCAAATCACAAATGATGAGAGAACATTAATTTATAAAGGTACTGCACGAAGCTATAAAGCTAATAATCTTTCAGAAGATACACATTCTTTTGAAGTAACAGCCTACAATACACGTTTTGGAGAATCAAAGGCTTCAAATCGTATAACAGAAACAATTGTTTATCCAATTATGGAGCCGCCAACAGCAAGCTTGACTCTTGTAAGTGAAACAAGTGCAAGAATTAATTGGAATTTTATTACCTATGCTAATGGCTACAACATCTATGAAGTGATTGATGGAGAATTAGTATTAATTGCTGAAAAAGTAAATAATTTAATGTATGCGCTCTTGAATTTAAGCTACGCAAATCATGAATATGTTGTAACGTCATATAGTAACTCATTTGGCGAGTCCAAACCATCCAATGTAGTACTTGCTAAGCTAATCTTAGACGAAGAAGCGCCAGTTACGACAGCTAACGCACCCACTGATTGGATAAATGAAGACCAAGTCATAACACTATCAGCTACAGATAATGAAACAGGTGTAGCGAAAACTTATTATTCCGTTGATGGTAGTGATTTTGAAGAAGGTACTTCATTTGAAGTAAAAGGAGAAGGTGTTCACAATGTATCGTTTTACTCAGTTGACAAAGTGGACAATACTGAAAAAGTCCATACAATTGAAGTGAAAATCGATAAAACAGCACCAGTAACAACTTCAGATGCACAAGACTTTTGGAATAATAAAGATGTTACTGTGAATTTAACTGCAGAAGATGGAAAAAGTGGTGTTGCAAAAACCTTTTATGCTATTAACGGCTCTGAATATGTTGAAGGAACCTCTTTTATTATAGAAAAAGAAGGTCTTAACCTAGTCACCTTTTATTCAGTTGATAATGCTGGAAATAAAGAAGTAGCACGAACAATTGGAGTAAAGGTAGATAAAACAGCACCAGAGACAACCTCTGATGCACCTCAAACTTGGCGTACAGATGATGTGACGGTGAACCTTGCATCAACTGATGAATTAAGTGGGGTAACAGAAACCTTCTATTCTATAAATGGCTCTGATTATGTGAAAGGAACGGCTTTTACAATAACAGAAGAAGGAATCCATGAAGTGAAATTCTTCTCAATGGATCACTCTATGAATATAGAGAAGATAAAAACAATTGAAGTGAAAATTGACAAAACAGCACCAGTTGTAAATATGGATTTAGAAGCTGAATATAAATTAGGTACTAACTTAGATTTAATCTACAGCGCAGTAGATAACATTTCTGATGTCGTTACTGAGAAAATGATTGTATCTTATCCTGACCATAATGATGGAAAAGAGATTGAGAATGGTACTTCTATTTCATTAGAGAAGCCAGGTACCTACAACCTAACAGTTTTTACAACAAATGCAGCAGGCTTAACAACAATAATTGAAAAACAATTTGTGGTGTACATTCCTGCGATCATTGATGTGACGGCTAAAGTCATTAAGGCTAATAAGGGAGTATTTACAGTTCGAGTAGACTTACCAAAAGGTTTTGATACAAAAGGCTTTGATCTGGATAGTGCTACCGTGAATGGAGTAAATGCCCTAACAAGCAACAAAGGCTACTATAACCAAGCGAAAAATGGACAATTCAAGTTTGAACGTTCTGACTTTACTTGGGATTCTTCAGAAGAAACACTTGTGTTTCGAGGGTATCTCGATGGTTATTTAGTTGTTGGACAAAAGACAGTTAGAGTTCAGAAATAAACAATTTTTTCTAAAGCTTAAAAGAAGATACAAAAAAACTCGTCGTCTAAGGCGAGTTTTTTTTATTTTAATTTTATGAATTAAAGTTCCCTATTAAAATTAAATTAACCAATCAATCTTCAACAAAATTAACAAAATTTTTCAAATTATTTTTTAGTTTAAGCAGGAGACAAGCAGGGAAATATAGAATTAGTACTACATAGCTTTATCATAAAGGAGGAGTTCAATCATGAGATATAACGTCAGAGGGGAAAACATTGAAATAACTCCAGCATTAAGAGAGTATGCAGAAAAGAAGATTGGTAAGCTTGAGAGATATTTTGAAGAGTCAGTTGACGCGAATGTGAATGTCAATCTGAAGTATTATAATGATCAAGAATCTAAAATTGAAGTAACCATTCCAATGACAGATCTTGTCCTACGTGCTGAGGAATATAACCAAGACATGTACGCAGCGATTGATCTTGTGGTGAATAAATTAGAACGTCAAATTCGTAAGCATAAAACAAAGGTGAACCGCAAACTACGTGAGCAAGGTACACCAAAGTTTGTATTTAGTAATTTTCAACCAGAGGATGCTGCACCTGGTGTAGAAGATGATGGTGATGAAGTTGTTCGTACAAAGCGCTTTAACTTAAAGCCGATGGATAGTGAAGAAGCTATTCTTCAAATGGACATGTTAGGTCACAACTTCTTTGTTTATACAGATGCTAAATCTAACAAAACAAATGTTGTGTACAAGCGTAAAGATGGTAAATATGGTTTAATTGAGCCTCAAGTATAAAGATTATGGCGCGCCCTATTATAGGGCGCTTTATTTTTTTATAAAAAACTTATTGACAGTAAATAAGGAAAGCGATTACAATACATGTAACGGGTTACACAAAAGAATAAACGTATTGATTTTATTTTTTTTGAGATATTACGTAACCGGTTACATAACGGTCAACAAGTAGATGCAAGTTCATTGAGGTGTAACATATGAGTACGATAAAGCAAGTCGCTCAAGAGGCAGGAGTATCTGTTGCAACGGTTTCAAGAGTGCTAAATAGTAATGGATATGTAAATGAAGATACTCGTAAAAAGGTTTTACAAACCATTGATAAATTAAATTACAAGCCAAATGCGGTAGCGCGTAGTTTGTTTAAAAAACAATCAAAAACGATTGCGTTAATTGTGCCGAATATATCAAATCCATTCTTTCCAGAAGTTGCACGTGCAATTGAGGATGTTATGAGTGGGAAGGAATATACATTAATTCTGTGTAACTCTGATGATAAAGAAGAGAAAGAACAGCATTATTTTGAGATGATGAAGCAGAAATATGTTGATGGTGTGATTATTGCTACTAGTACAGTGAGACCAAAATATATTGAAAAAAGCGGGATCCCAATTGTAGCTGTTGATAGATTTATTAATGAAGACATTCCATATGTTTCAGTCAACAATACGGCTGGGGCGATACAAGCAGTACGATATTTAAAAAGTACAGGTTGTAAAAAAATTGCTCATATTCGTGGACCTGAATATATTCATAACTCTGAAGAACGTTATCAAGGTTATTTACAAGAAGTTCAAGATGAAAGCTGGTTTCATCCAGAATTAATTGTAAATGGGAATTTTGAAAGTGAAACAACGATAAAGGCTACTGAAAAGTTACTTACAAAGCATCCTGATATTGATAGTATTTTTGCAGGAAATGATTATATGGCATTAAGTGTGATAAAAGCAGCACTGAGAATGGGAAAAAGAATACCTGAGGATTTGTCGGTTATTGGTTTTGATGGAATTAATTTATCTAAGCTAACAAATCCAGAGTTAACGACGATTGAACAACCAATTTATGATATTGGTTATAAAGCAGCAGAGTTATTACTAGATGTTATTGAAGGTAGACCATTAACAAATGTTCAACATGAATTAGATGTTGCTTTATATGAGGGACAGACAACAAAACAAATGAGGTGAGAATAATGAAAAAAGCGAATATTACAGTTATCGGAAGTTTAAATATGGATATTGTGACAAAAACCTCTACAATTCCTAATGTCGGTGAAACAGTACTGGGTGATTCCTTTTTTACCATACCAGGTGGAAAAGGAGCAAACCAAGCTGTTGCAGCGGCAAGGCTTGGTGGTCATGTGAATATGGTAGGTAGAGTTGGAAGTGATGCATTTGGTTCTCAGCTTAAAGATGAATTACATAAACAGGGTGTTAATTTAGACAATGTGAAACCGGTTACACATTTATCAACAGGAGTTGCAACGATCACTTTATCGAACGGTGATAATAGCATCATTGTTGTTCCTGGTGCTAATTATGAGGTTACACCTGAGGTTGTGTTACAGGTTGAAGAGGAAATTGCTACAAGTGATATCTTGCTTTTACAATTGGAAATTCCACTAGATAGTGTAATAGAAGCGGTTAGAGTAGCAAAAAAACATCATGTTCCTGTTATCTTAAATCCAGCTCCATTTTTATTATTACCAAAAGAAGTTCTACAAGAAGTTGATTATCTAACACCTAATGAGCATGAGTTAAATCTATTGATATCTTCTTATGAATGGTCAGATGATGAGCTTGATCAATTAAGAGGAAAATGTATTGTGACGAAAGGTGAAAGAGGTATCTCGTTTTTTGAAGGAAATGAACAGCTGATACCTAGCTATAAAGTAGATGTAGTTGATACAACAGGTGCTGGTGATTCTGTGAATGGGGCATTAGCAGTTGCGATAAGTAATGGACTATCTCTTAAAGAAGCATGCAGATTTGCTAATGCTGTTGGTGCTTTAACTGTGACAAAGCTAGGTGCTCAAAGCGGCATGCCGACAAAGAGTGAAGTTGAAAGTTTCTTGTCTGAAAGAGGTGAGGTCTAAATGAAAAAACAAGGTATGCTGAACAGTCATATCGCGGAAGTTCTATCACGTCTAGGTCATACAGATACGATTGTGATTGCTGATTGTGGGTTACCTATTCCTGATGAGGTGAAAAGAATTGATATTTCATTAAAGCAAGGTGATCCAAGTTTTATTGAAACAATTGAAGCTGTTTTGGCGGATATGGTTGTGGAAAAAGCAACACTTGCTAGTGAAATAGTCGAAGAAAATATTGTTGTTCATCAATCAACATTACAACGATTAGGTGATGCTGAAATCAATTATGTAAGTCATGAGAAATTTAAGGAGTTAACGAAAAATGCAAAGGCAGTTATTCGTACTGGTGAGGTAACTCCTTATGCCAATATCATTTTTCATGCGGGAGTGACTTTTTCATGAAACCGATCGTACAAATGAAATCTATTTCTAAAGCATTTTCAGGTAATAGAGTACTAGAGAATGTTGATTTTGAGATTATGCCTGGTGAGGTTCATGCGTTAATGGGGGAAAATGGTGCTGGTAAATCTACGCTGATGAAAATCTTAACAGGTATTTATGAAAGAGATTCTGGAAGCGTTTCCTTTAAGGGGAATGAAGTACATTTTAAAAATCCAAAAGAAGCAGAAGATATTGGAATTGCCGTTATCCATCAAGAATTGAACATCATTCCTTATTTGTCTGTTATCGATAATATGTTTCTTGGCAAAGAGCTGACAGTAGGGAAAACCGGTATTGTCAAACATAAAGAAATGAAGAAAAAAACGAAAGAATACTTAAATCAGCTAGGCATAGATATTGACCCTGATATCGAAGCTGGTGAACTGTCTGTAGGTCAGCAACAGATGATTGAAATTGCAAGAGCTGTCGCCGCAAACATGGAAGTGCTTATTATGGATGAACCAACCGCAGCTTTAACAGATCGTGAAATTGAATCTCTTTTTAAAGTCATTTCAAGGTTAAGAAAACAAGGTGTTGGAATTGTCTATATTTCTCATCGTATGGAAGAGATTTTTCAAATATGTGATCGTATTTCTGTGTTACGAGACGGTTCGTTTATTGGGGTTAAGGAAATTCCAAAAACAAATTTTGATGAAATTGTCAAAATGATGGTTGGACGTCAATTAGGCGAGCGCTTTCCAGCCAGAAACACCGTATTAGGTGCTGAACGCATAACGGTTGAAAACCTAACTTGTAAGGGACTTTTTGAAAATATTAGTTTTTCCGTTAAAGAAGGAGAAGTTCTCGGTGTGGCAGGTCTTATGGGAGCTGGTCGAACAGAGATCATGGAGGCGATATTCGGACATCGTTCATTACATGGAGGAAGAATTGTCCTAGATGGTCAAGAAGTGAAAATCAAAAATCCATATGATGCGATTAAAAATGGGCTAGGATTTATCACAGAAGATCGTAAAAGTGAAGGACTTGTTCTAGATCTTTCAGTTAGAGAAAACTTTTCACTCACAAATCTTGGGCGAATCTCAAAAAATCAAATCATATCCACGAAGCAAGAAGAAGATTTTGTAGATGATTTAATTAAGAAGCTACATGTGAAAACAGCTAGTAGAGAATTACAGGTGAGTTCATTAAGTGGTGGAAATCAACAAAAAATTGTGATAGGTAAATGGCTTGGAATAAAGCCGAAAATATTAATACTAGATGAGCCGACACGTGGTGTTGATGTTGGAGCGAAAAAGGAAATCTATCAACTTATTAATCAACTAACAGAAGAGGGTGTATCAATTATTATGGTATCCTCTGAGCTTCCAGAAATACTTGGAATGAGTGATCGTGTTCTTGTGATTCATGAAGGCAAGGTTTCTGCGACCATTCCGATTGCAGAAGCAACTCAAGAAAAAATAATGCAAGCAGCAACAGGAGGGATATAAAATGAAATCCTCAAAATTAGTTACGACGAATCTCCAAAAATTAGGGCCGTTTGTGGGATTGCTATTGATTATTGTGATTTTATCGATTGTTAGCCCAAATTTTATGACAGTAGATAATATTTTAAACGTATTACGTCAGGTTTCAATAAATGCCCTTATCGCTTTTGGGATGACATTTATTATTTTAACAGGTGGTATTGATTTATCTGTTGGTTCAATTTTAGCTTTAGCTTCAGCTGTTACAGCTAGTATGCTAGCTAGTGGCATGGATCCTATTTTAGCGATTTTAATCGGACTGCTGGCTGGTGCCATTATGGGGGCAATAAATGGATTGATTATTACAAAAGGAAAGGTAGCTCCTTTTATTGCAACTCTAGCAACGATGACTGTATTTAGAGGTTTGACACTTGTGTATACAGATGGTCGACCAATTACAGGTCTTTCTGAAAGTGAGTTATTCGTATTAATGGGTAAAGGTTATGTTGGTTGGATTCCGGTACCTGTAATTTGGATGCTGATCACGTATGCTGTTCTTTATTTTATCTTGAAGAAAACAACATTTGGTAGACGTGTTTATGCAATTGGCGGAAATGAAGGAGCAGCGATTTTATCAGGAATTCGTGCTGATCGAGTGAAAATTTGGATTTATTCTTTAACTGGTTTGTTATCAGCTTTAGCTGGAATTATTCTTTCATCACGTCTTAACTCAGCGCAACCTACTGCAGGTGCTTCTTATGAGCTTGATGCCATTGCAGCAGTTGTTCTTGGAGGAACAAGTCTTTCTGGTGGACGTGGTTGGATTTTTGGAACGTTAGTTGGAGCTTTAATTATCGGTGTGTTAAACAATGGGTTAAATATTATGAATGTGAGCTCCTTTTATCAACAAGTCGTTAAAGGAGGTGTTATTTTACTAGCCGTGCTGCTTGACCGAAAAAAATCAGCTTAATAATCGACAAACATAGGGGGAATTTATTATGAAAAACATGTTGAAAATGGTTATGTTCATTGTCTTAAGCTTTGCATTATTAGTAGGATGTTCAACAGAGCCACCAGGAGCATCTTCTGAAAAAGAGCCTGCTGCAGCTGAAGGAAATGATGATAAAGTCAAAGTGGGTCTTTCGATCTCGACGTTAAATAACCCATTCTTTGTCACGCTAAAAGAAGGTGCAGAAGAACAAGCAAAAGCAAAGGGGATTGAAATTGTTGTTGTTGATGCACAAAATGATTCTGCAAAACAGGTAAGTGATATTGAAGATTTAATTCAACAAAATGTTGATGTACTACTTGTTAATCCTACTGATTCTGCTGCTGTATCAGCTGCAATTGAATCCGCTAACAATGCAAATGTTCCAGTTATAACATTAGATCGTAGTGCTGAAGGAGGAGAAGTTGTTGCCCATATTGCTTCAGATAATGTAGCAGGTGGGAAGATGGCAGGAGACTTTATTTTAGAACAACTAGGTAATAAGGGGAAAGTAGCAGAAATTGAAGGAATTCCAGGATCATCAGCAGCACGTGAGCGTGGAGAAGGCTTCCACCAAGCGGTAGATGCTGTTGCTGAAATCGACTTAGCTGCAAAACAAACAGCTGACTTTGATCGTGCCAAAGGGTTAACAGTTATGGAAAATATCTTACAAGGTAATAAAGATATTCAAGCTGTTTTTGCTCATAATGATGAAATGGCATTAGGAGCTTTACAAGCCGTTGAAGCAGCAGGATTATCAGATGTTATTGTTGTAGGATTTGACGCAACTGAAGATGCAGTAAAAGCTGTAGAAGATGGAAGATTAGCAGCAACAGTTGCACAAAAACCAGCTGTTATTGGACAACAAGGAATTGATACAGCGATTTTAGTTGCTAATGGTGAAGAAGTTGATGACTTTATTCCTGTAGAGCTTGAACTAGTAAAATAGTAAGAAGGAAAGAGCCGATTTTGGCTCTTTTTTTATTGGAGTTATTTACTCCCCAAAAATAAATTCCCCAATCTCCCCACCAATTCCATCATATCCATCATCAGCTCCACTATCATAGCTAGGTGCTGAATCAAAACTATCTAAATTATTGGAGGAATCACCATCAGGATTGCTTCTATCATAGCCATCCTCTCCACCTCTCCAGTAGCCTTCTACCTCTGTTCCATCATCACGCGTGTATCCATTAACCCAATGTGGATCAACATGGTGTATATTTGATTCATCAGTATATGTATCATCATAAACTTCATAATCTTCATAATCTTCTATTGAATCATAATACTCTTCAGAGTAATTTTCTTGCTGCTCTCCTGATGGTAAAATGAATTTTTCATAAACGGTACTACCCATTAAAAATAGAATGGCTATTCCGAATCCAAACTGTAGAAAAAATAAAGCAATGCTACCGAATTGATAGAGGCCATAGTGTTTATTTCTTGAGCTCACTTTATTTATAGCTTTAGTGAATAGTTCATTTTGCTTTCGTTTTCTAAAGCTTATAAACAAGTGCCTTGAAGCTAATGCTTTGAATTCTGCTTCAATTTTATCTGTTATGTCGAGATATGGTGATAAAAAGCATAAAAAGATAAGTCCAGACGCTACGCAGACCACAAAAGAAATAATATATACCTTTTCATACCATTGACCATCAAGCCAAAAGTTTACTATCCATTCCACGACCTATCACACCACCTGATGTTTATTCTAGGTACATTATACTAAAAAGGAAATGTTTTTTGTCTTTTTTAGTAGAAAAAACAGTCCATAAAATAAGTGGTACAACAACCTCAACCAACTACTGTTCCTTCTGTCACCCTTCCCTGTTGTACCACATCCCAAATAGTGCTAAAATAAAGGATAGTTTGAATTATTTTCATTGTATTGTTTTTCCACTCTAAAACAGAGGAGCGTTTTGAATGCTTGGAATTTTAAATAAGGTGTTTGATTTTAACAAACGTGCATTAAATCGTTATGAAAAGATGGCTGATCAGGTGTTAGCGTTAGATAGTCAAATGAATGGCTTATCAGATGAAGCACTGAAGGCTAAAACAGAGGAATTTAAGGGTCGTGTGGCGAAGGGTGAATCGCTTGATGATCTTTTAATAGAAGCATTTGCTGTTGTTCGTGAAGCGGCAAAGCGTGTATTAGGATTACATCCATATAAGGTTCAGTTAATGGGTGGTATTTCTTTACACGAAGGTAATATTTCAGAAATGAAAACAGGTGAAGGTAAAACATTAACATCTACAATGCCTGTTTATTTGAATGCACTTTCAGGTGAAGGTGTGCATGTTGTGACGGTTAATGAATACTTAGCTAGTCGTGATGCACATGAAATGGGTCAATTATACGAATTTCTTGGTTTAACAGTTGGTCTTAACTTAAATTCAATGAACAAAGATGAAAAGCGTGAAGCATATGCTGCTGATGTTACATATTCTACTAATAATGAACTAGGCTTTGATTATTTACGAGACAACATGGTGTTATATCGTGAACAAATGGTTCAGCGTCCACTTAATTTTGCTGTCATTGATGAGGTTGACTCGATTTTAGTCGATGAAGCAAGAACACCATTGATTATTTCAGGACAAGCTGCAAAATCAACAAAGCTTTATATTCAAGCAAATGGCTTTGTTCGTCAGCTGAAAAAAGATGAAGATTTCACGTTTGATGTGAAAACAAAGGCTGTTCAATTGACTGAGGATGGAATGACAAAGGCTGAGAAGGCTTTTGGTATTGAAAATCTTTATGATATTACACATGTTGCTCTTCTTCATCATATTAACCAAGCATTAAAAGCACAGTTTGTTATGCAAAATGATGTTGATTATGTTGTTGATGAAGGACAAGTTGTCATTGTTGATTCTTTTACTGGTCGTTTAATGAAGGGTCGTCGCTATAGTGAAGGTCTTCACCAAGCGATCGAAGCAAAAGAAGGCTTAGAAATTCAAAACGAAAGCATGACTCTTGCAACAATTACATTCCAGAACTACTTCCGTATGTACAAAAAGCTGTCTGGTATGACTGGTACAGCAAAAACTGAGGAAGAAGAGTTCCGTAATATTTACAATATGCAGGTTGTTGCGATTCCAACGAACAAGCCAATTGCTCGTGACGATAAGCCTGATCTTGTTTATCGTTCAATGGAAGGCAAGTTCCGTGCTGTTGTTGAGGATGTAAAACAACGCTATGATCTTGGTCAACCAGTTTTAGTTGGTACAGTTGCTGTTGAAACGTCTGAATTAATTTCACAGCTTTTAAAGAAAAAAGGCGTTCCGCATCATGTGTTAAATGCAAAGCAGCATGAAAAAGAAGCGGAAATTATCGAAACAGCAGGACATCGTGGTTCGGTAACAATCGCAACAAATATGGCTGGTCGTGGTACAGATATCAAGCTTGGTGAAGGTGTTCGTGAGGTTGGTGGCTTAGCTGTTATCGGTACTGAGCGACATGAATCTCGTCGTATTGATAACCAGCTTCGTGGACGTTCTGGTCGTCAAGGTGATCCTGGTGCAACTCAATTCTACCTTTCAATGGAAGATGAATTAATGCGTCGCTTTGGCTCAGAAAATATGATGAATATGATGGATCGTCTTGGAATGGATGATACACAGCCAATTCAAAGTAAAATCGTTTCACGTGCTGTTGAATCTGCGCAAAAACGTGTTGAGGGTAATAACTTTGATGCACGTAAGCAGCTTCTACAATATGATGATGTCTTACGTCAACAGCGTGAAGTTATTTATAAACAACGCTTTGAGGTTCTTGATTCTGATAACCTTCGTAACATTGTTGAGAAAATGCTTACGTCAACAATTCAGCGTGTTGTTGCAACATATACACCACAATCAGAGGTTGAAGAAGATTGGAACTTAGAAGGTATTATCGATTATATGAATGCAAACATTCTTCAAGATGGTCAGCTTTCAATCGGAGATCTTCGTCGTAAAGAGCCAGAAGAAATGATTGAGCTTATCTCGAAGCAAGCACTTTCTCATTATGATGAAAAAGAAGCTGATTTCGGTGAAGAACAGATGCGTGAATTTGAGAAAGTTATTTTACTTCGTGCAGTTGATTCGAAATGGATGGATCACATTGATGCAATGGATCAGCTTCGACAAGGAATTCATTTACGTGCTTACGGACAAAATGATCCGTTACGTGAATACCAAATGGAAGGCTTTGCAATGTTTGAGACTATGATTGCGTCAATTGAGGAAGATGTAGCGAAATACATCATGAAAGCTCAAATCCGCAACAACCTTGAACGTCAAGAAGTTGCCCAAGGTCAAACAGCTGTTCATCCAAAAGAAGGCGATGAAAAGGTTAAGAAAAAGCCAAAACGAAACGCTGTTGAAGTAGGTCGTAATGAGGCATGTATTTGTGGCAGTGGCAAAAAATATAAAAACTGCTGTGGACAATAATTAGCATTAAGATCCATACAAGGATATAATAGACTAATGACTAAACTGAGAGAGGTGCTAATCACCTCTCTCTTGTTGCGAAAATATCATATAATAGGTTTATCAAAAAGGCTGATTTCTCAAGAAATTTTTGTTTTAAACACTATAGTGGAATGGAGCGGAAGACACTGACTCCTGCGGGTGTAGAGGAAAGGCTGAGACCCCACAGGCGTAGCCGAGGAGGCTCAGCTTCCTCCCCGCGGAAAGCAGTGTCTGCAGCGAAATGGAACGAACTATTTTAAACGAACAATTACGTATTTAAATCAGCCTAAAATAATCATGAGGTGACTGTAATGGAATTAGTAGAAATTCGTCAAGAGCTTGAAAAAACAGCTAAACGTTTAGCGGACTTTAGGGGGTCTCTTTGACCTCGATATAAAAGAAGCACGTATCTCTCAGCTTGAAGGGCAAATGACTGCACCTGATTTCTGGGATAACCAAAACGCTGCACAAGCTGTTATTAATGAAACAAATGCGTTAAAGGAAATGGTTGATCAATTTCATAATTTGTTTGAATCATATGAAAATCTTCAATTAACATATGAGCTTGTCAAAGAAGAAGAAGATGAGGATTTACAGGCAGAGCTTGAGTCAGAATTGAAAGACTTAGTTTCTCAGCTAAATGACTTTGAACTTCAGCTTTTATTAAGCGAGCAGCATGATAAAAATAATGCAATTTTAGAGCTTCACCCAGGTGCTGGTGGAACAGAATCACAAGACTGGGGCTCAATGCTTCTTCGTATGTACACACGTTGGGCTGAGAAAAAAGGCTTTAAAGTGGAAACTCTTGATTATCTACCAGGAGATGAAGCGGGAATTAAAAGTGTCACTCTTCTCATTAAAGGTCATAACGCATATGGCTATTTAAAAGCAGAAAAAGGTGTACACCGTTTAGTTCGTATTTCACCGTTTGACTCATCAGGTCGCCGACATACTTCATTTGTATCATGTGAAATCATGCCAGAATTCAATGAAGAAATCGACATTGAAATTCGTACAGAGGATTTGAAAGTTGATACGTACCGTGCAAGTGGTGCAGGTGGTCAGCATATCAATACAACAGACTCTGCAGTACGTATTACGCATGTACCAACAAATATAGTTGTAACATGTCAAACAGAGCGTTCACAGATCAAAAACCGTGAGCGTGCAATGAAAATGCTTCAAGCAAAGCTGTATCAAAAACGAATCGAAGAACAAGAAGCAGAGCTTGCTGAAATCCGTGGCGAGCAAAAAGACATCGGCTGGGGAAGCCAAATTCGTTCATACGTGTTCCACCCATATTCAATGGTTAAGGATCACCGTACGAACACTGAAATTGGTAACGTGCACGCTGTAATGGATGGAGAATTAGATCCGTTTATTGATGCGTTTCTTCGTTCTAAGTTATCTCAATAATAGATGGAAGCAACTCGACATTAAGTTGGGTTGCTTTTTTTGTTAGTCAATTTTAGTAAGGGCAACATGGACTAGGAGGCAGCTACCTCATTCTGGGCTCTCAAACTAGATGTGATGGGTGAGGTTTTTGTCGAAAATAGTCTAATCGCTGATAAATCCGGAAAATCGCCGATAAATTCCCAGAATCGCTGATAAATCAGAAAAATCGCCGATAAATCCCCAGAATCGCCGATAACCCCGATTACCTGCAACCAGATGGAGCCCAAAAGTACGAAAACAACCCTAAGTATAGTCAAAAATAGCTCCATCAGCCTCCAAAATACTAGGAAACCACAAGTTTCTCCCCCCATCTCCAGAATTTTTCAGCACAAATAGCAAATACTACATAAAAAGAAGAATAGTCTTCCAATCACAACTCTTTACTCCGTTAACACGTTATTTAACTGTTATTCACAGATAAAATGGCGAGTGCTATACTCATCTAGGGTTTTAGATTTTTGAAAGAGGAGGGCGAGCTTACGATATGAATATGAAGAAACGAAATTATACTTATCATCCTAAATTCAACACGCTACTTGAATACATATACATTTTGTTAGGATCAGCGACTGTTGCGATTGGTTTTAATTTATTTTTACTGCCTAACCGGGTTGCATCTGGGGGAGTAAGTGGAATTAGTACGATATTTGATGCTACTTTAGGTTTAGAGCCGGCTTATGTACAGTGGGCGTTTAATATTCCTTTATTTATTGCAGGTGTGATTTTATTAGGAAAACAATTTGGATTTAAAACATTGATTGGCACCATTTTTCTACCGTTTGTTGTTTTTTTAACAAGGGATTGGGAGCCGGCAACAATGGATCCGTTATTAGGTTCTCTTTTTGGTGGGATTTGCATTGGTCTTGGTCTTGGGATTGTTTTTAGAGGAAAGGCGTCAACTGGTGGTACAGATTTAGCTGCACAAATTATTCATAAATATACGGGCTTGTCATTAGGTACTTGTGTTGCGTTAATTGATGGGTTAATCGTCTTAAGTGCAGCATTTGTGTTCGATATTGAACGTGGACTTTATGCTTTAGTTGGACTTTATGTAACAAGTAAAACAATTGATATCGTTCAAATTGGCTGGGGACGTTCAAAGATGACGATGATTATTACAACAAAGCAAGAAGAAGTTCAGCATGCCATTTTAAATGAAATTGATCGTGGTGTGACAAGGCTTTCTGCACATGGTGGCTTTACGAATAATGAAAGACCTGTATTAATGTGTGTTGTTGATCAAACAGAATTCACTAAGCTGAAGCAGCTTGTAAGAAGTATTGATCCAAATGCTTTTGTTACTGTTACAGATGCTTCTGAGGTGTTAGGGGAAGGTTTCAAAAGGGTTTAGAATGGTTATAATATCAATGGTATTGTATAGTAATTGATGAATGTTCTACATAATGAGGTTTGTTAGGAGGTATGTAAAATGAAACATAAGTTACTAGCATTGTTACTTGGTACTTCTGTGATTTTAGGAGCATGTGGTGGTGCAGAAGAACCAGCTGATGAAGCGGATTCTACTGAAGGAACAACAACAGCTAGCGGAGATGCAGAGGAAATTTATCAACAAAACTGTATTGGCTGCCATGGTCGTAATCTTGAAGGAGCTTCAGGACCAAACTTAACAGAAGTTGGTGGAAAGTATGATCAAGCTGCGATTGAAAGTATTATCCTTAATGGACAAGGAAATATGCCTAAAGGGTTGCTAAATGAAGCAGATGCTGAAGTTGTTGCATCATGGTTAGCTGAAAAGAAATAGTTTTCGAAAAGAAGATGGCTTATAAAGTCATCTTTTTTATTAGCATAAAGCAACAATATTTTATTTTTTCTTGAAAATATAGTCAAATAGTTCTAAAATAAAACATAAATAATAGCGCTTTTATACCAGTCTCCAAAATATAACATTCCCCCATCGTTCTCCTTAAAATGCCCTCTACAGCAGGTGTTCGACACAAATTACATGCGTTGAAATGAAAATGTAACATTATTTAGTCTATATTTGTTGCATTTTGATGTTATAATAAATTTTGTAGTTTAATAGACAAGGAATTACTATGTCTATTCAGTCGACAATTATCGACAACAATCGACTGTTATCCAAAAAAACAACTTTAGGTGGTTCTATATGATAGAAATGTCAGAAGTATATAAAACATATCCAAATGGTGTTTTGGCCATAAATGGTATAGATATAATGATAAACCAAGGCGAGTTCGTTTATGTCGTTGGACCTAGTGGAGCAGGAAAATCAACGTTTATTAAGATGATGTATCGTGAAGAAAAACCTTCTAGCGGTAAAATTGTCATAAATGGTGTTGATCTTTCAAAGCTAAAGGAAGCAAAAGTACCAATGCTAAGACGTAATATTGGAGTCGTTTTCCAAGACTTTAAGCTATTACCGAAATTAACAGTATTTGAAAATGTCGCATTTGCATTAGAAGTAATTGGTGAAACACCAAAAACAATAAAAAAGAGAGTACTAGATGTACTTGATTTAGTTCAGTTAAAGCATAAAGCTAGATTTTTCCCTAACGAACTTTCTGGGGGAGAGCAGCAGCGTGTGTCAATTGCACGTTCCATTGTCAATAACCCATCCGTTATGATTGCCGATGAGCCAACAGGTAACCTTGATCCTGATACTTCATGGGAAATCATGCATTTGTTCGAGGAAATCAATAATCGTGGCACAACAATTGTCATGGCAACTCACAACAAAGAAATTGTAAATACATTAAAAAAGCGTGTCATCGCAGTTGAGGATGGAAAAATAGTCCGTGATGAAGCAAGAGGGGAGTATGGTTTATATGATTAATGCTCTTGGTCGTCACTTCAGAGAAAGTTTAAAAAGCTTAGCAAGAAATGCATGGATGACCTTTGCGTCAGTAAGTGCAGTGACTGTGACGTTAATTTTAGTAGGAACATTCCTAGTTATCATGATGAACCTTAATCATGTTGCATCTAATCTTGAAAATGATGTTGAGATTCGAGTACTAGTTGACGTAACAGCAAATGAAGAAGCGCAAGCAAAGCTAAAAAGTGACATAGAAAAGATCAGTCAGGTAGAATCAGTTGTTTTCTCTCCAAAAGAAAAAGAACTAGATAATTTAGTTGAAAGTATGGGAGAAGAAGGACGATCGTTTGAGTTGTTTGAACAAAATAACCCGTTAAATGACGTGTTTATTGTTAAAGCAAAGAACCCGCAGGATACAAGTGCTGTAGCTGAAAAACTGACGAATATAGAAAATGCTTCTAAAGTAAGATATGGACAAGATCAGGTTGAAAAGCTGTTTAAAGCCATTTCTGTTGCAAGAAATATTGGTTTAGGGTTAATTATTGGACTTGTTTTTACAGCCATGTTCCTAATCTCTAACACAATTAAAATAACAATCATGGCACGTCAACGTGAAATTGAGATTATGAGACTTGTTGGTGCAACGAACGGATTTATTCGCTGGCCGTTCTTCTTGGAAGGTTTATTCCTAGGAGTCTTTGGAGCGATAATTCCAATTGTGCTAATCGTGATTGGTTACAAATCTCTATACACATGGGCTCTACCAAAGCTTCAAGGCTCATTTATCGAATTTTTACCATTCAATCCTTTTGTATTCCAGGTTTCAGCCATCCTTATCTGTATCGGTGCACTTATCGGTATATGGGGAAGCTTAATGTCTGTTCGAAAATTTTTAAGAGCATAAACTAGCAATCATCTTGATTGCTAGTTTACTAGCTTTAATATAGTAAAGCTACATAACATTTGGGGAGGAAACATGATGAAAAGAAAGCTAATGACATACAGTTTGGCTGCCGTTGTTGGGACAAGCGGGTTATTGCTTCCAGCTAGTAATACAACCTTCGCTCAAACGTTACAGGAAAAAAAGCAAGAAATTGAAAAAAAACAATCAGACGTATCTTCTAGTCTTGAAAATAAAGATAGCGAAATTTCTAAGCTAGAGCAAGAAGAGCAAAAGCTTAACAGTGAAATAAAAAAGATCGATCTTCAATATGCTGAAATCAACGGAAAAATTAGAGAAAAAGAAGCTGGTATTGAAGAAGCTAAAAAAGAAATTGAAGAGCTTAAAATCCAAATAGATGAAGTAAAAGCACGCATAGCTGAGCGCAATAAATTGTTAGAAGATCGTGCTCGTTCTCTACAAGAAAGTGGAGGCGTTGTTAGCTATTTAGATGTGCTACTAGGTGCTCAAAGCTTTGGCGACTTCGTAGGTCGTGTTAATGCAGTAACAACAATTGTTGAAGCTGATAAAGAAATTATTAAAGCACATGAAGCTGACAAACTTTTGCTAGAGCAAACAGAGGCAGATCTAAATAATAAACTAAAAGAATTAAAAGCAGCACTAACAGAATTAGAAGATTTAAAAGCTCAATTAGAAGTTCAAAAGAATAAAAAAGAAGAATTAATGGCTACAGTAGAAAAGCAGCATGATGAAGCTTTACATGAAAAACATGTATTAGAAGACGAAGCGGCATTTTTAGCTGAACAAAAGAAAGCTATCGCACTTGAAGAGCAAAGACAGCGTGAAGCAGCAGCTAGAGCAGCGGAAGAAGCAAAGCGTCAAGCTGAAGAAAGAAAAAGAGCTGAAGCAGCAGCGGCTTCAAGTAAGAGTTCTAATTCAAATGCTAGCTCTGGATCAAGCTCAAGTAGTAATTCGAGCTCAGGCGGCAGCTCAGCATCTACACAAAAACCAGCTATAACTAGTGGAACTTTCATGTGGCCTGCATCTGGTTCATTTACGTCAGGATATGGACCTCGTTGGGGCAAGCTACATGCTGGAATAGATATTGCAAATCGTTCAGATGTTCCAATTGTTGCATCTGCAAGTGGTACGGTTATTCGTGCACATTATTCAAGCAGCTATGGTAATGTTGCTTATATATCTCACAATATCGGCGGTCAGGTTTACACAACTTTATATGCACATATGGAAACTTTATATGTAAGTGCAGGACAATCAGTTTCAAAGGGTCAGCAAATCGGTATCATGGGCAACACAGGTCATTCAACTGGTCAGCATCTGCACTTTGAAATTCACAAAGGACCATGGAATGGACAAGCAAATGCAGTGAATCCTTTAAACTATTTACCATAATAAATCAATACCCGTATTTTCACCTCTAAAACATATTGTTTTAGAGGTTTTTTGTTATGTTTTTACTGAAATATTGGCTCATTTGGGTCCGAGGATATGTTGGAGACCATTTTGTACTATCTCACTTGGCTGGATATCAGCAATCTTAGAATTTATCAGCGATTTTCTGAAAATATCAGCGATTTTCTGGATTTATCAGCGATTATTGAAAATTATCAGCGATTAGATAAATCTCGACAAAATCCGCACCATTTCCTCTCTTCGCATACACAATTTCAAATCCAAGAAAACTATTCCCAAATTGCTTTACATGATTTGTCCAAGCATGACATATACTAAAAAAAGTCTAATTAATGCTCAAATTACATAAACGTGGCAGCGTAAGAAATAGGAGGTAAAAGATGAATCGAAAACTAACAGCATTGTTTATGACATTGTCTTTGGCATTGGGTGCAGGTGGTATGTATGTTGGTCAAGATATCCTTCAAACGAACTCACCTAAGAAATCTGAAGCGATTCCGACATTTGGTAATGTGTTTAATGCGGAAGAACAGGCATCAGAAATTGAAGGGTTTGATAAGTTTAGACAAGCTCTTGAGTTAATATCAACAAAATACGTGGAAGAGGTAGATGAAGAGGAGCTTTTAGAGGGTGCCATTCAAGGAATGCTTTCCACATTAGAAGATCCATATTCTGTTTATATGGATAAAGAAACAGCGAAGCAGTTTTCACAATCACTTGATTCATCCTTTGAAGGAATTGGAGCAGAAGTAGGGATGGAGGGTGGAAGAGTTACAATTGTTTCTCCTTTCAAAGGCTCTCCAGCTGAAAAAGCGGGACTTCAACCAAATGATCAAATTGTGAGCATTGACGGAGAAAATGTTGAGGGCTTAGATCTACATGAAACTGTCCTGAAAATTCGTGGTAAAAAAGGATCAAAGGTTGCTATAGAGGTAGTTCGACCAAATTCAATGGAAAAATTAACATTTGATGTTGTACGCGATGAAATTCCTCTTGAAACTGTTTTTGGCAGTACAAAGGAGCATGAAGGTAAAAAGGTCGGATATATTGAAATTAGCTCTTTCTCTGAAAATACAGCAAAAGATTTTCAACAAACATTAACAAAATTAGAAAAAGAAAACATTGAAGGCTTAGTGCTAGATGTTCGTGGCAATCCAGGTGGCTATTTACAAAGTGTTGAGGAAATTTTAAAACAGTTTGTAACAAAGGATCAGCCATATATTCAAATTGAAGAACGTGACGGAAATAAAAAACGTTATTTCTCAGATCTTAAAAAGAAGAAGGATTACCCAGTAACCGTGTTAATTGACAAAGGTAGTGCCTCAGCTTCTGAAATCCTTGCTGGCGCTTTAAAAGAAGCATCAGGATATGATGTTGTTGGTGTCACATCCTTCGGAAAAGGAACAGTTCAGCAAGCAGTTCCTATGGGAGATGGTAGCAATATTAAGCTCACACTTTACAAATGGTTAACACCTGAAGGAAACTGGATTCATAAAAAAGGTGTAGAACCAACGATTAAAGTTGAACAACCTGCTTTATACCAAGCAAGTCCTTTACAGATCGAGAAATCGTTAGTACGAGACATGAATAGCGATCAAGTAAAAACAGCTCAAATCGCTCTAAAAGGACTCGGCTTCGCACCATCTCGAACAGATGGATACTTTAACGAAGCAACAGAAACAGCTGTAAAAGCATTTCAACAAACAAACGAACTGCCAATCAACGGAAAAATCGACCAACAAACAGCAGACGTCCTAAATAAGAAAATGCAAGAACTAAGAGGCAAAGAAGAAAATGACGTACAACTAAAAATGGCGATTAAGACGTTGTTTAACTAATCAAAGAATAAATAAGAATCACATTTAATGAGACAGACCAATCACAAGCAGTGATTGGTCTGTTTTATTACTATTCAATATATGTTTATATTGAGATTTGTATCCGCTGAGTACTTAGAGTGAATTTACAACAGATTAAAGAGAGCTAACCAGATGTACATTTGATTCTTAAGCTCTTCTAATAAATTTTTAAAACAAAACTATATAAAGTTGATTGGAGCGAAAGGTGCGAGACTCCTGCGGGTGCAGCGGGACAGGTGAGATCCCACAGGCGCTGTGCGCCGAGGAAGCTCACCGCCCGCCCCGCGGAAAGCGAGCAACCTGTAGCGCAAATCAACTAGCACCAGTACATTTTTCATAGCAGAATGGTCTGAAGCTTTTTAATATAATGTTATTCATATTGTCACTTTTAAATACAACAATTGATTTTCTGTATCGTCTTAGCAATTCTTTTTTTCTTCAAGGACGTAAAATTCCCATTCTCAACGAACCTCTATAATAAACAAACCAGGGGGAACTAATCTTGAGAAAATCGAGCTATCAAAGGGAACTTATATATCAAAACCTACTAGACGAACTAACTGAAAAAGTAATCGTATCACCTCACTCCCATGCAAGCTCTAGTAAATACATTCACCTATTTTGTATGTACTTAGCAAACTACTCCGAGAAGAAATCCATTCAAGAAGTGGACGAGCAAATCGTTAAAGAATACTTTACCTATTTAACAAAAAGCCATAAACGATTAACACTTACTTTATCAGATATAAAAAAATCATTACAGATGATATCAGAAACCTTAAATATTGAACTTGGTCAAACCTTGAATGATTTTTCCCTTTCCAACAGTAGTCTTTGGAACAAGTTAAAATAAGCATACTCAATTGTTAAGAGAGATGGTAAAATATGAGTAACTGATTTCAAAAAAATGAAAGTTTTTTGGACAGGTTCAAACTAGATACGGCTAAAAACAGTGAGGTGGGATTCTGTTTTGATAGAAAATTGGTTACTAGAGTTGCTGTGGGCTGTTGGTCGCTTCTTCATCCATCCACTCTTTTATTTATTTTTTCTTTTAACACTTGCTTATGGTTATTTTCGCGTCAAGCGTGAAAGAAGGTCATTTCATACTAGAGTTCGTGATCTTTATGATGAAATGAAATTCACTTATACAAAGGGAATACTTGCGGGATTGATATTATCGATTATCTTATTTGCAGTAGGCTTAAGTCTTCCTTTCGGTGCAATTGTACTATGTGCCATAGTAACAGCAGTCATTGGCTTTACGTTTCAATTACGTTGGCTTTCTGCTGCCTTTACAATCGGGTTAACATTCTTCGCTATTTCGATTCTTCCAATGGAAAGTGCTGAGAAATTTGACTCATTTTTAATTGGCTTATCAGAAACTAACTTTACATCACTTAGTATTTTGGCTGGGTTACTGATTTTAACAGAAGGTGTGCTCATCTTCCGTACAGCACATCAACACACATCACCATATATAAAAACAAGCACAAGAGGCTTACCAATTGGTACTCATGAAGCCAATCGTACGTGGATGCTTCCATTGCTATTTTTGGTTCCAGGGGGAGACTTAACATCTACCTTGTCATGGTGGCCTGTTTTATCAATTGGTGGACAACCATTTCTTCTCTTGCTTATTCCTTTTTTCCTAGGCTTTCATCAACGAGTGCAGGGTTCAATGCCATTAGAAAGCATTAAAGTAACTGGAAAGCGTGTAGTCTGGTTAGGTGTTATGACCTTATTAATTGCTGTTAGCAGTATATGGTTCACTCCTGCTGCGTTTATCGGAATGTTTATTGCGATGATTGGTCGTGAATTTATTACGATTCGTCAGCGTATAAATGATGATTCAGCTGCCTTTTACTTTTCAAAAAGAGATCATGGCTTAATGATTTTAGGCATTCTTCCACAATCACCAGCAGAAAAGATGGGCTTACAGGTTGGGGAAATGGTGATGAAGGTAAATGGATATTCGGTAAAGTCTGTTGAAGAACTTTATCAGGCTTTACAAAAGAATTCTGCGTTTTGTAAGCTAGAGATCATTGACTTTAATGGAGAAATTCGTTTTGCACAAAGAGCTTTGTATGATGGTGAACATCATGAATTAGGCATTCTTTTTGTAGAAGATGATAAGAAATGGGAAACAGAAGCGGTTTGATATCAATTTACTTCTAGGAAAATAGTTAGGTAGATTTTAAACAACGCAACTCATTTTTTAAAAATCAGGCCTGTTCTTCTCCGTCTCGATTTTTCTGAAAGGGAGTTGTGAGTTCGTTCTTTCGGATGATATGAAAAAAAGGCTTCAATTTCTTGGTATAAAAAGAATTGAAGCTTTTTTGTATTGGACTAATAAGACTTATCGATTAAATAGACTGGATTTCACATTGCTATAGTTATTGATATTCGCTTGAATTTAGTATAAGATTCAGAATATATTTACTGGATAAAACTTGTAGATAGATAAACAAGTAGAGATGTTGCTAAAAAATAGTACATTTTTTTAAAACACTTTATTATGGATAGGGTAAGATGGTAGAGGAAAAAAAACTTAACATTAGATAAGCTTCACGAATGAGTTTACCAAAATAGCAATCTAGTTAATATAAAATAACATAACATGTAAGGAAAAAATTTATTCTATTACTACTTATAACATCAACACTTTTTTAGTGAATAATGAAAGCGTTAACAAATGATCGAAAGATGTAAATTAGATTGCTTATGTGTGTTTATTGAAAAAACTGAATGTTAGAGTCATTTTGTACATGTATATATGCGACTTTACTTAAAAAAGGGGGTGAGAATATTGTGATTAAGAAATTTATCGTAAATCCTTTTAGCCAAGTCACTTTTAAAAATAGAATTATTTTTATATTCCTTATTAGTACGTTTATTCCTTTTATTTGTCTTGGTGTGATATCTTTTTACACAATTGATTCAATTATAGACAATAAAGTCGAAAGTTCAATTCAAAGTAATTTGAAGCAGGATTTAGTCACATTAGAAAACTCTTTAAATAACATAAATCACGTCTCACAGCAGCTAGCTTTTGGAGGGAGGGTGACTTTGCTATTAGAAGAACTTCAAAACGAGAGCGAACCATCCCAAAAGATAGAGTTAATAAGTGAAATCAAAAGCGAAATAAATTTGATTTCATTTTCTAATCCAAATGTTGGGTTAATTATGTACTATTATCCAGATACAGGTTTACATGATTTTGAAAATTATAAGCTTCGCAATGACTTTCTGCCGAAGCAGCTTCCTATGATGGCTAACTATTCAGGAATTACTTATTATGGTCCACATGAAAGCTACAGTGGAAACATTAATCAATTTGTATTCAGCTCAATGCGAAAAGTTAATATATCAAATCACAATATTTATTTATATATTGAGACAGGTCGGAATGCTTTGGAAACCTTATTTGCTCCTCTAAATCGTAAAGATGACTCACGAAGATTGCTTATTTTAAATAATGAAGGAAGAGTTACTTTTAGTGAAAACAAGGATGTTTTTCCTGAAAAAAATATATTTCCTGGATACAGTTCTGGAGCTAAATCAGGATATTATGATACGTACTTTTGGAGTAAAGAAACAAGTAATCAAGGGTGGAGTATCGTTTCTATTATTCCGATTAAAGAAATAAATCAAGAAAGAAACAAATGGCTTCTTCAAGTTTTTGTTATTTTTATTATATTCTTATTAATTTCATTATTATTTGCATGGTTTTTATGGAAGATGGTATACAATCCTTTGACGAAATTCAATAGAGAAGTGAAAACATTAATACAGACTGATACTCATAATACAGAACTAACTAAAATTCCCGAATTTGATAGTTTACTTAATCAAGTAAGAACGATGAAAACGAAGATTTGGGATTTGTATAGAGAAGTTGAACAAAAAGAAAAACGAAGAGCAGATTTAGAGGTAGAGAAATTATTGTATCAAATTAATCCACATTTCCTTATGAATACACTAGATACCGTGCGTTGGCTGGCTGTTTTTAACGGAAACAAAGAAATTGATAAGTTAGTTCTCTCGTTAAATAAGTTGCTTAGTTATAATCTTGGGAAAATGGGTGAAGAAACAACGGTTGAGAAAGAAATAGAGGCTGTAAAGGAATATTTGCAATTACAACAAATTCGCTATGATTTTCAATTTGATGTGGATATTGATGTTGATGAAAATACGATGGGGATTTCTATTCCTCGATTTATTCTTCAACCCTTGGTGGAAAATGCTCTTTATCATGGGGTTAGTGATGATGGTTATATCCACGTAGATATAAAATTGATGGATAAACTTCAGATTACGATTCAAGATAATGGCTCGGGAATGTCAAAAGAAGAAATTGATCTTTTACTTCTTGATCCAAAGAATGAAAGCCAAAAGGTGGGGATGGGAATTGGGATGAGGTATGTAAAGAGAATACTCGAATCAAATTATGGAGAAAAAGCAAATTTGGAAATTAAAAGTGAGGTTGGAAAAGGAACAATCGTTTCTATACTCCTACCTGTGTCTGGAGGTGAAAGTGTTCAATGATACGAGTGTTAATTGTAGACGATGAAAAAATCGTTCGTAAGGGATTAATATCATTCATGCCTTGGGAAGAATTTGGAATGTCTGTCGTGGGAGAAGCTAATAATGGTGAGAAAGCTCTTGAATTTTTGGAAACGAACAAGGTTGATCTAATAGTAACGGACTTAGCTATGCCTGTTATGTCAGGTATTGAATTAATGGAGGAGGTAAGCCGAAAATTTCCACACATTCAAATTGTTGTTCTTACGCTGCACCAAGACTTTGAATATGTACAAAAAGCCCTTCGCATAGGAGCAGTTGACTATATTGCTAAAACTGAGTTAGAAAAAGAGCAATTTGAAGATGTCCTAGGAAGAATAGTTTCATTAATCGAACAGAAAGATTCTTCAAACAAAAATTTAAGTAATGAGAATGAAATTGAAGCAACAGATGATCTAGTTGTGCTATACGCATTAAACCTCCAAAAGGATGAAGCAAAGTTAAATTCAGCTTTATTAAAAAAAGCGCTAGAAGCAGATTCTGGGATATGGTATTGGACAGATATTGTAGAACAAGAAAAAACATTAATAATTGAGTGGCTGTCTGAAATTGATTCAAACTCAGAACATGCTCTAATAATGTTTCAAAATCTGAAAGGAATGGATCGAAAATCGATTCTACAACTTCTACGTGGATATCAAAAGAGTGACTTGTTTTATGATTACAATCCTGCAGAGTCTTTTCAGATTGTTCATAGTGAAGATGTGTTGATGAAGAAGAAAAAAGAAACGAAATATGATTTAAATGAAATGAAGGAGAGATGGCTATCTGGTGAATGGCTTTATGATGAAACTATTTTTGCTCGAATGATTCATGAGGTTAAATCTTTGCGGATGCAACCAATAAGATTAACAAGGTTTTTTTATTCATTAACAGATGAATGGAACCGGCTCTACAGTCAAATTTTGTCTGAACCCATCACAATAGAAGATTTTCTGTCCAGTTGGTTTCATTTTGAGAAATGGTTAAGAGAAACGAGAGAAATCATTAAGGTAATAAATACGAAAACTCCTTATTCAGATGAAATTCATGATAGTATCATGAGAGCTGTGACAATGGCACAAAGAATGATCAATCAGCCTTTGACAGCAGGGGAGATTGCGAGAAAAGTGAATATGAGCAGTAGTTATTTTAGCCAATGTTTTAAAGATATTATTGGTCAAACTTATACAGATTATTTACGGGAAATTCGCATAGAGAGAGCAAAAGAATATTTGCAAAATTCTTCAAAAACGATTCAGTGGATATCGGAGAAGGTTGGATATAACGATGAAAAATACTTTAGCAGACTGTTTCGAGATTATGTAGGAGTATTGCCTAGTGAGTATAGAAGAAGCTTCAAAGAGTAAGTAGGATATAGGTCTCGTTCGAATTAAAGTTCACTTTATTCGAACCTTTTTATTTTTCACAAATCACACAGCCAAGAATGAGGAGTAAATAAGGAAAACTAAAAAAGGGTAGAAAACGTTCGGAAAAAAGATAGACATTTTTCGGACGTTTTTCTAATTGTTAGTAGAATAATCAACTATATTTGAAATCGCTTTCTAACTTATAGAATCAGACATCGTGATATATTGAAAACGTAAACAATAAAGGGAATCAAGAGGGGGATTAGGATGAAAAAGCTGTTCACACTTTTTAGTATGCTTTTAGTTATTGCAAGTTTAAGTGCTTGTATGGGAAATGATGTAAGCAGTAACGAATCAAAAGAAAACAAAAGTAAAACTTCCGAAGAAAATATTGATCCGCTAGGAAGTTTTTCGGAGCCTGTTGAAATTTCAATTGGAAGAGGTATTGATCCGAACTATAAATTTGAAGGTGATGATACACCTGAAGACAATGTATACACACGTTGGTTAGAGGATCAGTATAACATTGTTTCAAAACATGAATGGGAAGCAACAGCAGGAGAGGACTATGAACAAAAAGTAAGTTTGTCAATTGCTAGTAATGATATCCCAGATGCTATGGTAGTTAATGAAACTCAACTTAAACAAATGGTTAAAGCAGGTCAGTTAGCAGATTTAACTGATGTTTATGAGGATTATGGTGCAGAGCGATTAAAGGATATTTATAAGTCAAATCCAGGACTATTAGAGAATGTAACTTACGATGGAAAGCTATATGCATTACCTGAGACTACACTTCCATCAGCACCTTTAACTTGGATACGACAAGATTGGCTTGATGAACTAGGTCTTAAGGCACCTAAGACTTTAGAAGATCTTGAAAAAATTGCACAAGCATTCATTGATAATAAAATGGGTGGAGAAAATACATTAGGAATCGTTGGAACATCACAAGGAGGAGCGCTGAGTTCAACATTTCTGACCTCAAGTGATCATTTCTTAAATTTCTCATCCCTATTCTTTGCGAATAATGCTTACCCGGGAATATGGGTAGAAGATAAAGATGGAAAGGCTGTTTATGGATCTACTACATCAGAAACAAAGAAAACACTTGAAATGATGCGCGATTGGTATGCAAAAGGGATTATAGACAAGGAAATGGCTTTAAGAAAAAGTGCGCAAGAAGTTCTAGTAAGTGGGAAAGCGGGTATCTTCTTTGGTCCTTGGTGGTCACCTTATAATCTGGAAGATTCCATTAAAAATGATCCGAAAGCTAACTGGCGTCCATATGCTGGTCCAGCAGATTCCACAGGGAAAATTAATTCAAACGAAACTACTGGAAGCACTTATGTAGTAGTAAGCAAAGATTATGAACATCCAGAAGCCGTGATTAAGATGCTTAATATTCATGTTAGCGAGAAAGATGCTAGTTATGAGGAAGTAGTAGCGGATAAGCAAATGACTTCACAGGAAATTCCGTTATTCATGGTAATGGGTCATGGAGATCAGTTAGAGTATGCTGTAACTTCAACACAGAAGCATCTCGCTGGAGAACTTAAGCTAGAGGATATTGATAAAGTAAACTATGGCTTTGCGTATGATCTGGCAGAACATGTGAAGAATGTGAAAAAGGAACCGTACGATGACTATAACATTCAATACTGGGATAGAGCCGGAGATGAAGCATTCTTCACTCATTTATACGCTCATCTAAATGGGGGCTCTGCTTTCATCAATGCAGATATCAATTATGTTCGTAGTATAGCCACAGCAAAAACAAAAACGATGGAATTAAAATGGAATAATTTAAAGAAATTAGAAGATGAAACGTTCCTAAAAATTATCATGGGTAATGCACCACTAAGTGATTTTGATAAATTTGTTGAGAAGTGGCACGACCAAGGTGGAGACCAAATCACGAAGGAAGTAAATGAATTAAAGTAAAAAAAGTCAAGACGGGTGGGTATTCACTCGTCTTGATATCTTCTTAAGGAGGATAAGTATGGAAAATAAAACGGAAACGATAAAAATTCATCGTGGTGTTCGTATCAACCTTAGAACAAAGGCTAAGAAAAACAGATCTGATTATAAGCATTACTTTTTGATGCTGCTTCCGGGAATCATATGGTTATTCTTTTTTAATTTATTGCCTATGTATGGAATCTTAATGGCTTTTAAAGATTTTAATCCAGGGATAGGATTATTCAAGTCAGAATGGATTGGATTAGACAATTTTAAGTATATGTTTGAGCTTGATGATAGTAAGCAAATATTTAGAAATACGATTCTCATTGCATTAGCAAAAATGATTGGAAACTTAATTGTGCCATTAGTATTTGCTTTGATGTTAAATGAAGTGAAAAAAAAGTTTTTTACCCGATCTGTTCAGACGATTGTCTATTTACCTCACTTTTTGTCTTGGGTCATTATAGCTGGCATTATGTTGGATATGTTTTCGATCTCTGGTCCGGTCAATCAATTTATTACTACGATAGGAATTGAACCTATTTTGTTCTTTGCTGATGCGGAAATATTTCCAGCTCTTGTTGTTGGTAGTGATATATGGAAGGAATTTGGATTTGCGGCAATTATTTATTTTGCAGCACTAACATCTATCAGTCCAGAATTGTATGAAGCGGCTGCTATTGATGGAGCTTCTCAGTTTAGACGGTTAATAAGTATTACGCTACCGAGTATATTACCTGTTGCTGTTTTATTAGGTACGTTAAGCATGGGGAACATTTTGAATGCAGGTTTCGACCAAATTTTTAATCTTTATAATCCACTTGTTTATTCAACTGGAGATATTATCGACACATGGGTTTACCGGGCTGGGCTTATTGATATGCAATATGGTTTAGCAACAGCAGTGGGACTACTAAAATCTGTTGTAGGATTTATTCTTATTGCGGTCTCATATGGATTAGCATATCGTTTTGCGAATTATCGAATTTTCTAATAAAGGTGTGATGTAAATGGTAGAAGATAAATCAGCACTATCTAAATTTTTCAATGGATTTAATGTTTTTTTGCTTATGTTAATTACGTTTCTTTGTATTTATCCTGTTTGGTATACGTTAGTTATCTCGTTAAGTGATAAAGCAGCTGTCTCTGCAGGGCAAGTATTTTTTTGGCCAAAAGATTTTACTTTAGCAGCTTATTCACTAATTATTGAGGATGCTAAATTTCTTAAATCATTTTTTGTGTCAATCCAACGAGTGGTCTTGGGGACAATCACTACCTTTGTTGTTGTGGTATTAATGGCATATCCACTATCAAAAACATCAAAAGAGTTTGGACCAAGAAATATCATTATGTGGCTTTTAATTTTTGCGATGCTTTTTAATGGTGGTTTAGTTCCATGGTATATGACAATGAAAACTCTGGGAATGACAAACAATATATGGGGACTTGTCCTTGGTGGTGGATTACCTGTATTTAATGTCATTTTGGTCATGAATTTCTTTAGAAACCTGCCAAAGGAATTAGAAGAGTCAGCAGTAATGGATGGGGCAGGTCCATGGAGAATTCTATTTAGTATCTATTTACCATTGTCAAAGCCAGTATTGGCGACAATCTTAGTATTTACGATTGTTATGCATTGGAATGAGTTTTTTCAGGCACTGGTGTTAATGACAAATAATGATTTATATCCATTACAAACATATATACGTTCGGTCACTGTGGAAATTGATCCTTCAAAAATTGATGCAGAATCAGCACAACGAATTGCAAGCTCTTCCAATCAAACCTTGAATGCTGCGAAAATATTCATTTCAATGCTTCCTCTTTTAGTGATTTATCCGTTCTTCCAAAGATATTTCGTTAAAGGAATTACACTTGGATCTGTTAAAGGCTGAGGAAAGAAAAAGAGATTTAAAGTGATGTTCACTCACATTTCGATACAAGAACAAAAAACTCGTTTGATTTAATAGTGTGAATGAAACAATGATTAGGATATAAGGAGGTCTATGGATGCAAGATACAAGTTTCGCTATCCATCCGGGAAGTAAAAAGTCTATTGAAGGGGTTCCGTATCATGATATTGGTAATTTGAATTCTTTTACGAAAGTCGATAACATATTTTCATTTGTTTGTGAACAAGGGTTTGTGAATCTACAATTCTATAAGGAGGAAATTGTAAGGGTTGTTATGAACCCTTTTGCATCACCTACTATGGAAAGTAGTTTTGCACTAGTAATAGAACCAGAAGTTGTTGAGGTAGATGTTAGAGAAACTATAGAAACAATTGAACTTCATACTTCTAAACTATCAATAAAAGTCTTTCGTACCCCTTTTCGTATTGCTATTTATGATCATAATGAACGTATACTAGTTCAAGAAACCATACGTGGTATGGGATATAACGACAAAAAAGAAGTTATTTGCTATAAAGAGATGAAAAAAGAAGATCATTTCTATGGATTTGGTGAGAAGACCAGCTTTTTAGATAAACGTGGAGAAAAGATGACGATGTGGAATAGTGATGTGTTTGCACCACATAATCCAGAAATCGATGCACTGTATCAATCTATTCCGTTTTTTATGACCTTAAACAAAGGTTTTGCTCATGGTATTTTCTTTGATAATACATTCAAATCAGTGTTTGATATGAAAACAGAAAATGATGTTTACTCTTTTTCTGCTGAAGGTGGGGAACTAGACTACTATGTGATGTTAGGTCCAACACCTAAAAATGTATTGGAACAATATACAACACTTACTGGTCGGATGGATATTCCGCCAAAATGGGCACTCGGTTATCATCAATCCCGTTACAGTTATGAAACGGAAGCAGAAGTGCGAGAACTTGTTAATCATTTCTTAGAAAAAGAGATACCGGTGGATGCGATCTATTTAGATATTCATTATATGGATGGTTACAGGGTTTTTACATTTGATCGCGAACGTTTTCCAAATCCAGAACAACTTTTGAAAGATTTAAAGAAAGCAGGTATTCATGTCATACCAATCGTTGATCCAGGAGTTAAAGAAGACCCGGAATACTCTATCTATCAAGAGGGGATTTATGGTGATAAATTTTGTCAATACATTGACGGTCAAATCTATCATGGAGATGTTTGGCCAGGAAAAAGTGCCTTTCCGGACTTTACAAATAGTGATGTGAGAAAGTGGTGGGGAGAAAAACATAAATTTTATACAGATATGGGGATAGAGGGCATTTGGAATGATATGAATGAGCCAGCCGTCTTTAATGAAACCAAAACTATGGATACAAAGGTGATGCATAATCAAGATGGAAGCCTTAAAACTCATAGAGAAATGCATAATTTATATGGCTTTTATATGGGAGAAGCAACCTATAGCGGTATGAAAAATCTACTAAATGGTAAGCGGCCATTTTTATTAACTCGTGCTGGTTATGCTGGGGTTCAACGTTATGCAGCGGTTTGGACTGGGGATAACAGAAGTTTCTGGGAGCATTTACAAATGGCCATTCCAATGTGTATGAATCTTGGAATTTCTGGTGTGGCTTTGACTGGACCAGATGTAGGTGGGTTTGCACACGATACGACTGGTGAGTTGTTAGCGCGTTGGACACAATTTGGGACATTTACTCCTTATTTCCGTAACCATAGTGTGCTTGAAAGTATCCGCCAAGAACCATGGTCATTTGGTGAAGAAATCGAAGCAGTTGTAAAAAAATACATCCAACTTCGATATAAATGGATGCCTCACCTCTATACTTTATTTCATGAAGCTAGCAAAACGGGTGTACCAGTTATGCGTCCATTATTTATGGAGTATCCAAATGATCATCATACCTTCAACTTATCTGATCAATTTTTAATCGGTGATAATGTTATTGTCGCTCCAATGACAAAACCCGATACATTCCACCGGGTAGTATATCTTCCTGAAGGTAATTGGATCAATTATTGGACTGGTGAAGTAAGTGAGGGTAATAAACACATTTTAGTAGAAGCAAAACTTGATATTTTACCAATTTTTATAAAAGAAGGTTCGTTTGTATCTAATGGTTCTATTAAACAATCAACAAAACAGCTTGAGGAGGATTTACAAATTCATTTGTACCCATCTAATAGTGGCACTGCAAGCTACGTTTTATATGAGGATGATGGAAACACATTTTCTTATGAACAAGGGCAATATTTAGAGAAACATATTAACTGTGAATTTCATGGAAATAGACTTGAATTTACAATTGAAAATAAAGGGACCTACAAGCCTGATTGGAAACAATGGTCATTGATCATACACGGATCTGTTGAAGAAAAGGAAGTCCTATTAAATGGAGAAGAGATTTCACCTTTATTGATCCAAAATGAAGGTGAAATGGTTCGCTTTAAGTTGGATATTTAATAGAGTTTTTTCTAATAGTCTTTTCACTAACTTTATTGCTTTTTTAATCATTTTTTTTTGTTGTAATGAAACCGTTTAAGACAAGACCGCATAGCGACGAGGAGGCCCACCGCACGCCCATGGCCTTTGAGTTTAAAATTCTTAAACTTTGAGTTAATAAAAAACTAGAAAGGTAGACTTGTGAACTTTAATTTTAAAAAAGAAGGAGTAGGGTATGTTGAAAAAATATTTGAGTAAGAGTGTAGTACTATTAATGATGGCGATTATGTTAACTTCGAATGTTCATTTTCCTTATCCAAACACTGCTTCAGCTGAGACTACTGATGATACAATAAGAATTTATTATGAAAGAGAAGATCAAAATTACGACACATGGGGACTTTGGTTATGGGGGGGTTGCTGCAACACCTTCAGATCAAGTGGGTGGTTGGCCAACAGGTGCTACTCCTTTTTCAAATGATCAAATAGGAGAGCATGGTGCATATGTAGATGTTAAATTAAATGAAAATTCAGAGGTCATCAATTTTATTGTGGTTAATCGTGAAACAGGAGAGAAAGACGGGGATAGCAAGGGGTTTACCAAGTTAAATGAATATGAACAAGTTTATATTAAAGAGGGAGATGATTATGTGTATACCTCTCCTGATTACACAGTCACAGTTGAAAATAGTACCGCCCATTTTCCAGAATGGTCAAAGGATTCAACAATTTATGAAGTGAATGTCAGACAATATACACCCGAAGGAACCTTTAAAGCATTTGAAAAACATTTACCTCGATTAAAAAAATTAGGAGTTGAAGTATTGTGGTTTATGCCAATTCATCCAATTTCTGAGGAGGGAAGGATCGGAACGTTAGGCTCATACTATGCCATACAAAATTATAAAGCAATAAATCCGGAGTTTGGCACAATGGAAGATTTCAAAAGCTTGGTAGATAGAGCACATGATATGGGCTTCAAAGTCATGCTTGATTGGGTTGCCAATCATACAGGTAAAGACCATATTTGGACAAAAAATAAAGAATGGTACACATTGAATAATGAAGGGAATATTACTCATCCTCCGGGAACAGACTGGATGGATGTAGCAGATTTAAATTTTGAAAATGATGATATGCGAGCTGCTATGCTTGATGCGATGAAATATTGGGTACAAGAAGCCGATATTGACGGGTATCGTGCTGATTACGCAGGTGGTGTACCGGTAGACTTCTGGGAAACAGCGCGAAAAGAACTAGATAAAATAAAGCCAGTTTATCTGTTAGCAGAAGATAATGTAGAATTTGACTTGTTAAAGAATGCTTTCAACCTCAATTATGGATGGGAGCTTACTCACACGATGAGAGATATTGCAGCAGGTAATAAAGGAACAACAGGCATAAAGTCGTATCTTCATAAAATGAAACAGTTTTATCCAACTGGCTCCTATGCCATGCATTGGACTACTAATCATGATGATAATTCATGGGAAGGTACTACATCAGAGTTATTCGGTGAAGTTGAAAAAACAATGGCTGCATTAACCTTTACTTTACCAGGCATACCATTAATTTATTCTGGTCAAGAGGCAGGACTTAATAAACGCTTGGCATTCTTTGATAAAGACGAAATTTCGTGGCAAGACTTATCTATGCAAGAGTTTTATAAAGATTTCATTCGATTAAAAAAGAAAAATCAGGCATTGTGGAATGGTTCAACTGGTGGAGAAACGAACATTTTAGAAACATCTGATGAACGTATTCTTGCTTTTGAAAGAGTAAAAGGTAAATCGAAGGTAATTGTTGTCGCTAATTTATCAACAGAAACTGTTTCTGGTCAGGTAGAAGCTAACATGTCAGAAGGAAAATATCACATGTTTCCTTCGAATAAACTCTTCAAAATGAATAGCAAACAACAGTTCAATTTAGAGCCATGGGCTTATCAAATTATGGTTAAATAGATAGTAGAACTGAATTACTTATGAGGAAATTATTAAAAGGTAAAATAAAAGGGCTTGGCGATTCCAAGCCCTTTTTATCTTGTGTATTTTTCATATTAAAAGCTGGAAAAAATAATAGCGCATGGAGAAAAAAATTCTCCATGCGCTTATTCCTTTTATCAATCACATCATTTTAACCTTCTTAGCATTCATATTATTAACAATCAGCTTCTTAAAAAGAATAATATCTTTCTTGTTTTCAAAAAATCTCTTTGGTATAAGAAAAGCTTTATTTTTAGAAATGTACAGGCGAAACATTTCATAGTGTTCATGTGCTACTAAAATGTCATTCCAATCCAAGGAAGAGTTGGATCTTCTTACTTTTTGATTTATTCCAACGTTATCAAATGTATATGTTAATTCGCTTTTTATTAGTTGATCACTATTATATTCTCTACGAATACGGATACGTAATCCTATTATCAAGATTAATGTAAAGAAGCCTGCAATAATTAAAGCAATTATGAATGAAATGGGCACTATTAATATCCAATCACCAGAAAAAAGACGAGTGCACATATAGGTTAAAACTAATAGTGCAGTAATAAAATAACCAATGACAATCTTTCTTTGATGATAACGATTATGCTTTTGATAGTCCTTAAATGTTAACGTTCCCGTGGCTGTAACTTCTATTTGTTTATCTTGTGGCATTTTTCCTCCTTAATTTTAATATAATCATTTATTCTAGCATATATATTCCTATGACTCTAAAAATTATGTTAGGTAACTACACTATTTACCAGTGTAGGATCTTAAAATGGTAATGCTAGTTGCTCTTAGAATAGATATAATATACTTATAAGTTTTTTTATCTGTATTAGGTTTTTTGAAAGGAGTTTACTATGAGTTTGTTACTTATTTTTATTACGGCTCTCATAGCTCTTATTTTATTAATAACATATATAAAAAGTAGTAAGAAGTCGATTTATTATATGGGTTGGCTTGCTGTTCTTCTCTTTTTTACGACATTTATTTATAATGCTAAACAGTTAAAAGCAGAGTTTAATATTTTAGTAAACTCTTTGGATGAACCAGCATTTTTACAGAGTGTGATGACTGGTGAAGAAGTTATCCTTACTGAAAGAATGTTAGATGTACCTTTAGTATCACAGCTTCCAGAACTACCAAGAGGGTGTGAGGTAACTAGCTTAGAAATGCTTCTCTTATACGAGGGGATTGAAGTAGATAAAATGGAGTTAGCTAAAAATGTGAAAAAGGATCCTACTCCTAAGACTGTTAAAAATGGTGTGATTCACTTCGGCAATCCTCACTATGGCTTTGTTGGAGATATGTATACCTATAACAACCCTGGTTATGGAGTTTATCACGAGCCAATTGAGGAGCTAGCTGAAAAGTATCTGCCAAATAAAGTGGTTAACTTGTCAGGAAACGATTTTGAGGAAGTCATTAAGCATATTAATGCGGGTTCACCTGTATGGGTGATCGCGAATACTACGTTTAAAACTCTACCAGAATCACTTTTCGAAACGTGGGAAACACCACAGGGTAAAATTAAAATCACCTATAAAGAGCATTCAGTTGTTGTAACAGGCTATGATGAACTATTTATTTATTTTAATGATCCGCTAGCGAATAAGAAGGATCGAAAAATACCGAAAGAAAATTTTATCGCTGCTTGGGAGCAGATGGGGAAACAGGCAATTGCTATAAAACGTTAATTGATTGAAAGTAACTTATTACCACTAATTTACTGGATAAACAAAACAAATTTGCACATTTTTGTTAAAAAAGCGTTTACAAATGGTATTTATTTCTATATACTAAATTTAACAAGTTAAATCGTGCTGATGAGTGATGGAGAGACAGCCATTTGCAACTAATAAATTATTTTATTAGTTGTAAGTGGGCTGTCTTTTTTTTACTCTAAAAATATCTAACTTGTTAACAATGTAAGCAATGACAAAACAGGGGGGATACTTTATGTCAGCTTTTTTAGGTGAAATTATTGGTACGATGATCCTGATTATTTTTGGTGGAGGCGTTGTTGGAGGGGTAGTTCTAAATAAATCAAAGGCACAGAATTCTGGTTGGATCGTTATTACGATGGGCTGGGGATTTGCGGTAGCATTTGGAGTATATGCTGTTGGCGGTATTAGTGGTGCTCATTTAAATCCAGCGGTAACAGTAGGTTTTGCATCAATTGGCCAATTTCCATGGGCAGATGTACCAACATATATAGCAGCACAAATGATTGGAGCGATTCTCGGTGCAACGATCGTATGGTTATACTATTATCCACATTGGAAAGCAACAGAAGATAAAGGAGCAAAATTAGCAGTTTTTGCTACAGATCCAGCAATTGCTCATTCTCCTTCTAACTTTATAAGTGAGGTTCTAGGAACAGCGGTATTAGTTTTTGGATTATTATCAATAGGTGCAAACCAATTTACAGAAGGTTTAAATCCGATTATTGTTGGTTTCTTTATTACAGCGATTGGTCTTTCACTTGGTGGAACGACGGGATATGCAATTAACCCTGCCCGTGACCTTGGACCACGTATAGCACACTTTTTACTTCCGATTGCAGGAAAAGGGTCCTCTAATTGGAAATATGCATGGATACCTGTGGTAGGACCTATTGTAGGTGGGGTTTTAGGATCACAATTTTACCAGGTTTTATTTGTAAATGGCTCTGAGGTTGGATTATATATTTTAATAGGGTTATTGGCAATCATAGTTATAGGAGTAAGGCTTACGAGTGGAAGCAAAACAGTAGAAATGAATAAATCAGCGAATATAAATAATCAAGCTCTTTAATACTTACTATAATTGGAGGGAATTAATATGGAGAAAAAATACGTTTTATCACTTGACCAAGGAACAACAAGCTCAAGAGCGATTTTATTTAATAAAAATGGCGAAATCGTTGATGTGGCTCAAAAGGAATTCACACAGTATTTTCCGAAGCCAGGCTGGGTTGAGCACAATGCTCAGGAAATTTGGAGCTCAATATTAGCTGTTATTTCAGAGCTATTAATTAAAACGAATGTTTCTCCAAAAGAGATTGCTAGTATTGGAATTACAAACCAACGTGAAACAGCGGTTGTATGGGATCGTGAAACAGGTCAACCAGTTTATAATGCAATTGTTTGGCAATCGCGACAAACAGCTGAAATTTGTGAAGAATTAAAAGAAAAAGGTTATAACGATTTGTTCAGAAGTAAAACTGGATTATTAATTGATGCATACTTTTCTGGAACAAAAGTGAAATGGATACTTGATCATGTTGAAGGAGCAAGACAAAAAGCGAATGAAGGTAAATTACTTTTCGGTACTATTGACACATGGCTAATTTGGAAGCTATCTGGCGGTACAAAGCATGTGACGGATTATACGAATGCCTCTAGAACTTTAATGTATAATATTTATGATTTAGCATGGGATGATGAATTATTAGAGCTATTAACTGTTCCGAGATCAATGCTACCTGAAGTTTGTTCTTCATCAGAGGTTTATGCTGAAACGGTTGATTACCATTTCTTTGGTGAAGCCGTACCAATCGCAGGAGTTGCAGGTGATCAGCAAGCAGCATTATTCGGGCAAGCGTGCTTTGAGAAGGGTATGGCTAAAAACACATACGGTACAGGTTGCTTCATGTTAATGAACACTGGTGAAAAAGCGGTTCCTTCGAAACATGGATTATTAACAACAATTGCTTGGGGAATTGATGGAAAAGTTGAGTATGCTTTAGAAGGTAGTATTTTTGTAGCCGGATCTGCAGTTCAATGGCTTCGCGATGGCTTAAAAATGGTTGATAGTGCCCCAGAATCAGAGGAATATGCAACAAAAGTAGATTCAACTGATGGAGTATATGTTGTTCCTGCTTTTGTAGGGCTAGGAACTCCTTATTGGGACAGTGATGCTAGAGGAGCAATCTTTGGAATTACACGTGGTACTTCAAAAGAGCATTTTATTCGTGCAACACTTGAATCACTTGCTTATCAAACGAAGGATGTTTTAACAGCAATGGAAGCAGATTCAGGGATAGAGCTGAAGAAGCTACGTGTTGATGGTGGGGCAGTTAAAAATAACTTTTTAATGAATTTCCAAAGTGATGTTTTAAATGTTCCTGTTGAACGACCTGTTGTAAATGAAACAACTGCGTTAGGAGCTGCATATTTAGCTGGTCTTGCAGTTGGATTCTGGGGAAGTCGAGAAGAAATTATGAATCAATGGAGTGTTGATACATCCTTTGAACCTACAATGGCTGAAGAACAACGAACAGCCTTGTATGATGGCTGGCAAAAAGCAGTAGAAGCAACTATGGGCTTTAAGCCGAATAAAAAGGTGAAAACCGAAGAAAAGGTTTAAACATATAGTAATAAAATTTATACATGTTAATAATTTTGGTCTGAGAATACTGAGGGGACCACAACAAAGCTGAAGTTTAAAATATCAGCTTTTGTTGTGGTCCATTTTTTGTTGTTAAACCTAGATGGTACTACCTAAAATAGGGAACATTTTGCGAAAAGTGTTTAACGATATTTATTGCAATTCCCATATTAGTTAATATATGTTAAAAGTATAGAGTTATATAGAGATAATAGATTAAACGGATATGAGGGGATAAAATGGATTTTAATGGACAGAAGATTTTGCCTGCGATTAAGACAATGAAGGACTTCGAAATTATTTTGAAAAGTGATATTGAGTACATCGTTATGCTTGAGGTCCATATTGCTCAAGTGGAAAACATCATGAAATATGCTCATAAGCATGAAAAAAAGGTTTTATTGCATGCTGACTTGATTCAGGGTCTAAAAAATGATGAATATTCCGCTGAATATCTCTGTCAAAAAATCAAGCCTGATGGTCTTATTTCAACAAGAGGTAGTGTGTTGAAAACCGCAAATAAAAATAACATTCTATCCATACAACGATTATTTTTATTAGATACAATAGCACTTGAAACAGGCTATAAATTAATACAAAAGGTACAACCCAAATTTATTGAAGTCCTTCCTGGCTGTGTTCCACATCTCATCGAAAGAATAAGTAAAGAAACTGGACTGCCAATCATAGCAGGAGGTCTTATTACAAATAACGATGAAGTTGAAAGTGTACTATCAGCTGGTGCGAAGGCTGTCACAACATCTAGGAAGGAATTGTGGACTTAAATAATTGTAAAAAAAGAGGACACGTTAAATGGTGTCCTCTTAAATCATGATTCTGTTACTGAATGCGAATTCTTTTGACCGATCACCTTATCATACACCACTTGAAATCCATACATTAATACCGATTTCACTAAAAATAATAAAGAGAGCTGGAACTTTGTCAGTTTGACGAGCGATACATAACCAACCTTTTTAAACCAATCAAGAGTAAAGTAAGTAAAAAAAGAATCAACAATGATATTTATTAACATGTATAAATTAAATTTTCCATACGTGTATTTTAAAATCCAAAATGACCCAACAAAGAATGGTCCCAATATTAAAGGTAACTCTCCGATCACATTAGGTTTTACATGGAGAGGGAACCACCACCATTTTTTCTTCTCTGCGAAATAGCCTTCAGCTGTTACATATAAACACATAAATAATGCTCCTGGCATAAATCTTAGCAGTGTTTTTTTCTTTAGAAGTGGGATAGATAACCAAGGTAAGAGAGTCATTAGTATCATGAAAACTTTTGCGTTCTTCATCGGCAAACAACCTTTGCAATTTTCTTTTATAAGTTAAATATCACCAGATATCGTGAAATTTATGTGTTTTTAAAAGAATAATTCATTTCTTGTTCAACTACGTAGTAAATATAAAAGAGATAGTTGGAGGGAGATGTTTTTTCAATGAAATATTATTCAATACCAATTTGGGATGAGCACTTATTCTGGCTAGAAATTTTACAGGATCATGCGTTTTTTGTAAGAGATCATCTTTCAGTAACAGAAACAGAGTATGTTCAAACATCACAGCAATATATTAATTGGTTTAATGAACTTATTTCGATGTTACATACAATGCCACGTACAGCAGACCATACAGATGTGGGGATGATCAGCTTTGCTAAAAGAGCATGGCCGGTAGCTAAAGGATATTTTGAATTTGAAGGAAAAATGCAGGCGTTAAGAATAGATAATAAAGTGAATCTTAATTTATCACCAACCTATCTAAATGGGACATTAGCGGAAAATCAAGAATATATACGGATCTTAAATTTTCTAGTTCAAGGAAAAGAGCCTGTGCCACTATCTTTAGAGGATTTAATGGATTTATGGCTAGAAGACCAGCTCGGTCATGCACTTTTATTTGACGATATACTTGATCCTATTGAAATATTTGCTACACAACAAGCAGAAGCCTACATAAGTAGATATCAAGTGTTTATTGTCCAAAATCGCCATCTGAAGGGATACTTACGATTCAAACAACCAGGCTTTGCTCGCCAAATGGAATTTGCCTACGATGTTGGCAAAACAACACTTGACATGAGTGAATTCATTTTTAACATGCTCCTGAAATACAAAGAAAATAAAGTGTTAAACAAATCAACATTACGCTTCCTCGAGCATCACTTTCCAGAAACCTGTTATTTCATCAAAAAGCTTAGCTTTTATGCACCAAGACTGCGGGAGGAAGCTAGTAAGTGCTCGTTGAAAAGACCTTCTTATTACTGAATATGGAGAACTTCGACAAAAACCGGGGCGTGCCTGTCACTTCCCGGTTTTTTTATGCCTAGATTGTGGGAGTGGTTTTAGAATCGATTTTTATGGTGGTGGAGATGAAGTCCTTTAGGTAGCAGCTTTAAACAGAAAAGTTCTTCATTGGAGAAATAAAGACCAAGATGATTGTATGTTTATTCCGATAGGATTTAGCGTAGATTAAATCAATAGATATGATTAAAAGTGACAAAGCAAAATTGATTTGTTAATTTGCATGAGAAAAAATAGGTCTCGTAAAGCAGTGTGACCTCAACTGAATTGTATTCGACAAAAACCGGGGCGTGACAGGCACCGCCTCAAAAATGCCACAAAATCAAGGAGTTTCGACAATGTTCGATATTGACAAAGTGGAAAGGTTTCTACCTTAAATTTAGTTTTGTCAACATTGTGTCAGACAAAATCATGTTTAGATTAAATTGTTTCTTTTATGTAATCGCTTTATTATTAAGACAAGAAAGAAACACAATAACAGAAATCTTATAAAGAGGTGACCATAATGGAAAACAATCAAAACAAAGTTGATTTTCGCGTTAAAGCTCAACGTTTTGGTAGTTATTTAAGTGGCATGATTATGCCAAATATAGGTGCATTCATTGCATGGGGTATTATTACAGCTTTATTCATTCCTACAGGTAGAATTCCTAATGAAACATTAGGTGCATTAGTTGGTCCAATGATTACGTATCTTCTTCCACTTTTAATAGGTTACACAGGTGGTAAGATGATTTATGACGTACGTGGTGGTGTCGTTGGTGCGACAGCTACGATGGGGGTTATCGTTGGTTCTGATATTCCGATGTTCTTAGGTGCAATGGTTATGGGACCACTTGGTGGATATTTAATCAAAAAAGTTGATGATCTTTTAAAGGACCGAGTTCGTCAAGGTTTTGAAATGTTAGTAAACAACTTCTCAGCTGGTATTTTAGCAGCGATCTTAACAATAGCCGCATTATTAGGAATTGGACCAGTCGTTGAAGGGTTAAACAACGTATTGGCAAGCGCGGTTAGAGTGATTTTTGATGCTGGTTTACTTCCGTTAGCAAGTATTTTCATTGAACCAGCAAAAGTTCTATTCTTAAACAATGCAATAAATCACGGTATTTTAAGTCCAATTGGTATACAGGAAGCAGCAAGCGCTGGTAAATCAGTTTTATTCTTATTAGAATCAAATCCTGGTCCTGGTTTAGGTATCCTTTTAGCTTATATGTTCTTTGGAAGAGGTTCAGCAAAACAAACAGCTCCTGGTGCAGTGGTCATTCACTTCCTAGGTGGTATTCACGAAATCTACTTCCCGTATATCTTAATGAAGCCTATGTTACTTCTTGCAGCAATCGCTGGTGGTATTAGTGGTGTATTCACTTTCACAGTTTTCGATGCTGGTCTTGTTGCTAGCCCATCACCAGGTAGTATTATTGCATTGCTTGCAATGACGCCTAAAGGTGGTTACGTAGGAGTAATTCTAGGTGTTATCGTAGCAGCAACTGTATCATTCTTAGTAGCAGCACTAATCTTAAAAACAAGCAAACAAACAGATGAAGATTTAACAGAAGCTACAGCAAAAATGGAAGCAATGAAAGGCAAGAAAAGCTCTGTAAGTGGCAACTTAGCAGCTACTGAATCTGCAATTGAAGCTACTACAAATGAAGGCTTTGATTTTGGAAATGTGAAAAAAGTCATCTTCGCATGTGACGCTGGTATGGGTTCAAGTGCGATGGGTGCATCAATCTTAAGAAATAAAGTGAAAAAAGCTGAAATTGAAGGAGTTGACGTAACAAACACGTCAATTAATAACATTCCAGCTGATGCAGATATCGTTATTTCTCACAAAGACCTAACAGATCGTGCAAAAGCTAAATTACCAACTGCATATCACCTATCAGTTGATAACTTCTTAAACAGCCCAAAATATGATGAAATTGTAGATGAATTAAAATAAGCTACAATAAAAAGGATGCCACATTATAGGCATCCTTTTTACGTTTTAAACAATATAGTGGTGGATTTTTTACTAGTGTTTTTTTGTCGATTTTATCTGATCAAAGGTGAAACCAGAAAACCGAAGATAAATATGACTTTTATGACCTTATCAGAGTAATATCAATTAAATGACTAATAATAATCATTAGTCCACACTCTCATTCGCCAACACCCATTACAACAATTAAATAATGTCATGAACACAGTTGAAAAAACCATACTTTCTATTGTTTGAATCTACATAGAAGTCAATTATATAATTAAACTATGTCAATAACTCATGTTGAAACGAGTGATGGAAAATGATTGTTTCTGCAAGGGAGCGTCTTATTCTTCAGTATTTAATTGAAGAAGCCAATCAGGAGGTTACGATTAAAGAGCTCGCTGATGTGATAGATGTTAGTGAGAGAACGATTCATCGAGATTTGAAAAATGTTGAATCTTTATTAAAGGAATTTAAGCTTGAATTAGTTAAACGTGCTGGAATTGGAATCAAAATTGTTGGGAATGAAGTTAATTTTCATGAATTAAGAATTTCGATTCATAAGCAGGATTATAAGGAATATACCCCTGATGAGCGGATGATGGTGGCGTTTTGCACCTTATTAGATCATCAAGATCCTATGAAATTGCAAACTCTTGCAAATGACCTTGGTGTGACAACAGCAACAATTAGTCATGATCTTGATAAAATGGAGCCCTTTGTGCAAGAATATGGATTAACTTTAATTCGAAGAAGAGGCTATGGAATTGAGTTAACCGGTTCTGAAGAAGCCAAGCGAAAGGCGATAACAAGCCTGATATCAAACCGGTTTGATGTTCCAGACTTTTTACGAATGGTCAGAGAAAATATTGATAGAAAATCAACAAACAAAATCGATTCTATTTCTGAACGACTTCTAGGGCTTGTAAAAAAGGATAAAATCATTGTGATTGAGAACTTGATTAATCAAATTAATTCTCGATTACCATACCCCTTGGCAGATAGCTCTTATGTTGGATTGGTTGTTCATCTTGCTCTTGCTATTGAGAGAATTCAACGCGGTGAGAAAATTACGATCAAAGAAGAGTATCTTGATCAGCTAAAAGACTCACGTGAATTTACTTTTGCGGAAGAAATAGCAGAAAAGCTAGAAAATACATTTAATATATCCATCCCACTTGATGAAAAAGGCTATATTACGATGCACTTAAGAGGTGCCAAGCTCAGGTTCGAAGGAAAGCTCGATATTCAAGATGAAAATGTTGAAATTGCTTATCTTGTGCAACGTTTAATTGAGCAGGTGGAACAGCTAACGAATAATAAGCTCCAAGATCAATCGCTATTTCAAGGTCTTCTTGCTCATCTTCAGCCAGCTATTTATCGTCTGAAGCAGGGTATGAAAATTACGAATCCTCTTCTTCAGGAAATTAAGCGGGATTATCAAGAGCTGTTTGAGATTATTCAGCAGGCAGTAAAAGTAACATTACCATTTGATAAAGTACCTGAGGAAGAGATTGGATATTTGGTTCTACATTTTGGAGCAGCTTTGAATAAAAAGAAAGTTGTTCGGAAATTAAAGGCTTTAGTTGTTTGTTCTAGTGGTATAGGAACATCAAAGATGCTTGTTACGCAAATTAATAATCAATTTCCTCATTTAACTGAACTGAGAAGTATTTCAGCATTTGAATTAAGAGATATTGATCTTAACCATTATGATATTGTTCTTTCTACCATTGCCATTGAGGAGATTTCGAGCGATTATTTGCTTGTTAGTCCGATCTTAACTCCGCAGGAATTGGAAAGAATTAAAAAGTATATAGAAGGAAAAGGACTTGAGATTTCAGGTATAAGCTCTTATGAAGAAAATCATCCGAAGGTAGAAGTAACATTAAATTTTGAGCAATTTAAAGAGTTTACCGCAAAATCTCAGGTTTTGATTCAGCTTTTAGAGGAAATGGAGCTTTTCAAAATTGCTGATCGTGATGATGTTAGCTCAATTTTGAAGCCTGTAAGTAAAAGATTAAAAGAAAAAGGGTTAGTTAAGAATGAGCAAGAAATTGTTGATGCTTTGTTACAGAGAGAACAAATTGGTGGCTTAGCCATACCTGAAACAAAGCTTGCACTATTTCACGCAAGAAGTCAGACCGTAATGAAGGCTGGCTTTCATGTTCTTGATCTTGAAAAACCTAGAATCCTCCGAGCAATGGACAATGAAATGCTTGAAGTATCAAGAATTCTTCTGTTGATAGCACCTGAGAAAGCAACAAGTGAGGAGCTTGAGCTCATGAGCTTTATAAGTGCCAGTATTATTGAATCTCAAGAGAGTATCGTTATGTTTGAAACAGCTACAAAAAGTAGTTTTATTCAATATATTAGTCAAAAATATTTCAAAAACTTTATTCAAAATTTAAGGAGTGTTTAATCGATGAGTATTTTAAATGCAGAAAACATCTTATTAAATCAAAATTATGAAAACAAAATAGATGCAATTAAAGCAACAGGACAAATTTTAGTAGAAAAAGGCTATGTAGAAGCAGCTTATATTGAGGCAATGCTACAAAGAGAAGAATTATCTTCAACATTTATGGGGAATTTCGTTGCGATTCCACACGGAACAGAAGATGCCAAAACATCTGTAATCAACTCAGGTTTATCAGTTATCCAGGTTCCTGCAGGAGTTGATTTTGGCAATGGCAATATCGTAAAACTTCTCATTGGAATCGCAGGTAAAGGTGATGAGCACTTAGAAATTCTTTCTAAAATTGCGATTGTACTATCTGAAGAAGAAAATGTAGAAAAACTAGTTCAAGCACAAACGAAAGAGGAAATTATTCAACTTCTTAGCGAGGTGAACTAATTTGAAGGCAACTCACTTTGGTGCTGGTAATATTGGTCGCGGCTTTATCGGGCTATTATTACATCAATCAGGATATCATGTTGAATTTGTTGATGTGAATGAAGCATTGATAGATGAACTTAATAAAGAAAAATCTTACCGTGTGATTCTTGCAAATGAAGAAAAACAGGAGTTTTTTGTTGAAAATGTTTCAGGAATTAATAGTCAACAATCTCCTGATACGGTGATAAATTCGATCGCAACAGCTGATATGGTTACTACAGCTGTAGGTCCACATATATTGAAATTTGTTGCTCCTTTGATTGCTGAAGGTTTAAAAAAGCGTAAGCAAGTTGGTGGTAATCCACTTAACATAATTGCTTGTGAAAATATGGTCGGAGGAAGCAGTGAGCTGCAAAAGCATGTTCTTGAAAAGCTGAATGATGAAGAAAAAGCTTGGACCCTGGAGCATATTGGTTTTCCAAATTCAGCAGTTGATCGAATTGTACCAAATCAAAAAAATGAACGTTTATTAGATGTACTTGTTGAACCATTTCATGAATGGGTAATCGATTCAACACAAATAAAAGGTGAACAACCAAATGTTGAAGAAGCATTATTTGTTGATAATCTATCAGCATATATTGAGCGTAAGCTATTCACTGTGAACACAGGACATGCAGCAACTGCATATTTAGGCAATTTAGCTGGCTTTGCTACTGTTGCTGAAGCAATTGCAAATGAAGAGGTTAAAGAAGATGTTCTTGGTACTTTAAAAGAAACAGGCAGTGTGCTAGTTTCTAAATACGGTTTTAACGAAAATGAGCATCAAGCTTATATTCAAAAAATAATTGGTCGATTCGCTAATCCTTATATTGTAGATGATGTACAACGTGTTGGAAGAGCGCCAATTCGTAAGCTTGGACCAAAAGACCGTTTAGTGGCACCAGCTTTAGAATACTTAGAAGAATTCAAGGAAGTACCAGATCATCTTGTAAAAGTAATCGTTGCTGCACTTCAATTCGTTTCCGAGGAAGATCAAGAATCAATTGATCTAAAGAAGATGATCGAGGAAAAAGGGACAGCACGTGCTTTTAGTGAGATTTCAGGCTTAGCTGAGACTCATCCGTTAGTGAAGGAAGTAGAAGAGAAGATTTAATCGACAAAAACCGGGTGGTGACAGGCACCTGTATCTGCAAAAAAAAGTCGCCTATGTAGAGAAGGCGACTTTTTTATTTGAGTTATCTGATCGACCTTAGTCGACAAAAACCGGGTAGTGACAGGCACCTATTTCTGCAGGTCTTCAGCACCTTGTGCAATTAAGTCAAATAGTTCTTCGATGTCTTCAGCTTCTACGCATGAGAAAGCGATGCGCAGGTCTGTGGAGTTGATGGAGATTGTTCCGACACCGTATTTGTCTAGTAGGTGTAAGCGTAATTCTTCAGCATTTATGCTGTGAAGCTTTAAGCACATGAAGTATCCTGAGTTGAATGGATAGTACGTCCAGTACTTTTGGAATTCTTCTTTGTTTAGCACTTCTTTTGTTTTATCCGCACGGCTTTTCATTAACGCAAACTTTTGCTCTTTTTCTACGTCAAACTCGTTTGATTGTAGTGATTGTAAAATAATCGATTGTGAAGGATGGGAGCTGCTTGAGATTGTTCCTCTGATAAGACCCTTCGTTTTTTGCTCAAGTGCATTTAGAATTGCCGCACTTTTACTTGCATATGTGATAAAGCCAACACGAAATCCCCATACGTAGTTTTCCTTCGTTGCTCCATCAATTTTAACTGGTAGTATTCTAGGATGAACATCAGCTAATAAACTGAAAATTGATTCTGTCATCGAATCTTCATAAAATAATCCAAAATAAGCATCGTCAATAAGTGCCACTATATTTAAACCAGCTTCAGCAGCTTCAGTTAAAACAGACACAATTTCCTTTGCTTCTGATTCTAGTGGTGTATAGCCTGTTGGATTGTTAGGGAAGTTTAGTAAAACAACCACTTTACCAGCAGAACTGTGTGAATGTATAGCTTCTTTTAATCCAGCACTATTAAATCCTTCTGCTTCATTAAATAAAGGAAAAGTTGTAACTGTGCCCCCGCGACGAACTTTAAATGTTAAGTTGTAGTTGCCCCAATATTTATCAGGTAAAATAACGGGTGTACCTTCGTCAACAAATAAGTCAGCTGCAATACTTAAACCATGTGTTAGTGCATTTGTTACGATAGGATTTCCTACGATTTCACCATTTAAGCTTGGATTATCTTTTAGTATTTTCTTTTTCCACTCTTTACGTAAATCTTCTTTTCCTTGTGGTGGTGCATAAGGGAAAAGGTCCTTAGCAGCGACTCTATCTCCGAAAAGATCTTGTATATGCTGAAAATGCATTGGTTCATTGTTTTCCGTTGCGATACCGATCGTCGCATTAAATCGATGTGCCTTTTTACCAGCTTCCGCTGATTGACTCAAAATACCCTTTGGATAAAACATTTCTTTTCCGAGCTGTGATAGCATATCGTATACATATTCATTTTCTTCTTTAACAGCTTGATTTAGCGATTGAGCTAATTCATTCATGCTCTACTTCACCTCTATAATTAATAAGTATTTTGAAAATTCATTAAGTGATATTTTATCATAGTAAAGGTTGTTCTCACAGTGGTATTTCAACATTTTAGTGAAAATTAAAGTCACAATTTGACACAAGTTTTTGTGAGGAAATAACCGAATGTCTTAAGCTTCTACAATTTCAGGAAATGAAGCGTTTTATTACAGAGCATACATTCAACCAATATCTAAGATAACCAGTTTTACGCTAAAATATCTTATGACACTTTATGGAAAATAACCTTTGTTAGCATATAATATACTTAAGGATATAAGATAGCGATACCCTTTACAAGTTAATTCATCATAAAGAAGCATGAACCTTTAAGTTAGAAACGATTGAGGAGATATATAATGAATATTGTATCAGTATTACTTGGTGTAATCATTGTTTTGAATATCTTATTTGCTGTTATTGTGATTTTTCGGGAACGAAGAGATGCACCTTCTTCATGGGCATGGCTGCTTGTGTTGTTTTTTATCCCGGTATTAGGCTTTTTATTGTATTTATTATTTGGGCAAAATTTAAGTCGCTATCGGATGTTTCAATGGGAAGATCGTAAAAGGCTTGGCATTGAGAAATTATTAGCAACACAGCTAGAGCACATCAGAAACAATACGTTTGAGCTTCAAGCCGACACAGCGATACATCATAAACAACTTATTAATATGCATGTAACAAATAATGATGCTGTTTTAACAGAAGATAATTCTATTGATATTTTTACAGATGGAAATGAGAAATTTGATCAGCTTCTTCAAGATATTAATGAAGCAAAACATCATATTCATTTGCAATATTATATTTTAAAAAATGATCAGCTTGGTAAGCGGCTTCTTTCTGCATTAACAACAAAAGCAGAGGAGGGAGTGAAGGTTAGAGTTTTATACGATGATCTCGGATCGCGGGGCTTAAGGCCCTCATTTTTCCGGAAGCTTCGAGCGGCAGAAGGTGAAGTTGAAGTATTTTTTCCATCAAAATTAAGGTGGATCAATTTGCGAATGAATTATCGTAATCATCGCAAGCTTGTGATCATTGATGGAAGCATTGGTTATGTTGGTGGCTTCAATGTGGGTGATGAATATTTAAGCTTAAATCCTACATTTGGCTATTGGCGTGACACACATTTACGTATTCAAGGAACAGCTGTACATGCGATTCAAACACGATTTATCCTAGATTGGAATCAAGCAACAGAAAAAAGATGTATTGCTTACTCACCAGAGCTATTTCCAAGTCCAGTAGTTACAGGGGAAAGTAGTATACAGATCGTGACTAGTGGTCCTGATTCTGAATGGGAGCAAATCAAAAATGGCTACATAAAAATGATTTCAACAGCGCAGAAATCAATTTATATCCAAACACCTTATTTTATTCCTGATGCAAGTCTTTTAGATGCATTAAAAATTGCCTGCTTATCAGGTGTGAAGGTTGAATTAATGATCCCAAATAAACCAGATCATCCCTTTGTCTATTGGGCCACACTGTCATATGTAGGTGAACTATTAAATTCTGGAGCAAAGGTTTACATATATGAGAACGGCTTTATTCATGCAAAAACAATTGTGGTAGATGATGAGATTTCCTCAGTTGGGACAGCCAATATTGATGTTAGAAGCTTTAAGCTGAATTTCGAAGTGAATGCTTTTATTTATGACCGAAAGATTTCCTTGCAGCTTGTTGACGCTTTTCGGAAAGATGTGGCACTATCACGTGTTTTAACTCTAGAAGCTTATCTTCAAAGAACACGAAGAATTCGGTTCAAAGAATCTGTATCACGCCTGCTGTCTCCGATTTTATGATTGCTAAGAAAGTGAATTTGGTGTGCTCCCATAACTTGGGGGCTTTTTTTATGGTGTATTCTTTTTGTAATGAGGTGGAGAGGGGGCGGTTTTTGTCGAAAATAGTCTAATCGCTGATAAATTCGGAAAATCGCTGATAAGTCCGGAAAATCGCCGATAAATCCAGAAAATCGCTGATAAATCCAGAAAAGACTTACTGACAAATCAGCCGCAATCCTAAGATATATATATAAATCAATGATAAAGTGATTGCAGCTTGCTCGAGGTGTGAAAAAGTGAACGTTATACTCGTAATCGGTGCATGAACAAATTAGATCCAGCCTACTTTTACTAAGATATTTAAAAATTTAGTTAGTCGTAAGTGCATTTTTAATTAAGAGCTGTTTTCGTAAAATTTATTGTTTTTTGGATCATGATGGAAACAACTCTGTATAAAGGCTAGTGGCATCTTTTCTTCTACAAATTTGCACCTTTTATGCGATAACACACTGGTTGCAACAGATAATGAGGTCTAAAAGCAACAATCTTTCAGAAAAGAGCCTAAACAAAAAGCCCTTTGATTAGTCAAAAAACATCTACCAATAAATATTACACTGACTTTACAATACAAAAAAACTAGCGAATTCATATCCGCTAGTTACTTCCTCATAGTTCGAAATAGTCTTTTATTTGATTTCGTAATGGTCGTAGCTGAGATTTTTCGGGTATGTTGTTGATCATTCCTTGGATAACAGGGAGTCTTGGTTTGTCTCTTTTTAGTTCATCCTCGATTACTTCAAGTGTGATGGTTAAATTTTCGTCTTCTGTTTCTTGGATGGCTTTTGCTAGCTGTTGAAGTAATGCATCTTTATTAGACGTGATCAGTGGTTCTGAGTGCTTTGTGATCCAGTCTAATGTAATAATTGGTTCTTCTTTTGATACTTTGTAGCCAGAGGCCAAGTCGTCCATTCGGTTCATGATATAGATTGATAGCTTTCTTACATCTATGGATGATTGTTCGAAAATAATTAATTTTAGATATGACTGTATAATTCCTTGAAGGATTATGTTTAAGTCATACATATAAGCACTGATCGAGGTACCGTATAGTCTTGTGAGTGATTGATGATAGAGATTTCCAATTTCGTAGCCCATTTTACGAATGAAATCTTCTACCTCTGTATTAATTGGTGTTGTTTGCTCTCTAAATTGCATAATAATAAAATCTTTGTGTCTATTGATTTCTTCGAATTGGATTGTAAGCTGATTTATGAATGCTTCTCGAGGATCAACACCTTCTATATCGATGGAGTCAATTTTTGATTTTATCATATTAAATTGATACTTAAAGGCTGCAAGTAGTAAAGCATCTTTAGATTTAAAGTGAAGATAAAATGCTCCCTTAGACATTCCGCATGCATCAACAATTTCTTGAATCGATGTTGTTGAGTAGCCCTTTTTAGCAAATAATCTGCTACCTGCTTCGATGATCATTTTTTCTTTAGCGTTCATGACAATCTCCTTTTAAGGATATTTACGTAATCTTTGCTGCTTTTAGAAATTTAAAAGTAATAGCACTATATATAGTTTTGTGGCATCTTTTCTTCTAAAAATCGTTTCTTTTATAAGATAAAACATTGTTTCTAATAAATTATGAGGTCTATTAGCAACAATACTTCAGAAAAGAGCCCTTTTAAAGCTTATCTATTTTAGTACCATTTATCTATTTGATGTCACCTCTTTTTTGTAATTCATGACCATTCGTTCACAATTTACAAAAAGTTAATATGGTATTTACGATATATTCATTGACGAATGACCGACTAGTCATTTATATTATTATATATTGTGACCTAGTAGTCAATGAAAAAAATGGAGGGTAATATGAATAGCTTAATTAATTTCGTGCTTAAAAACAAGTTTGCAGTATGGCTGCTTACGATTATTGTAACTGTAGCTGGTTTATATTCTGGGTTAAATATGAAGTTAGAAACAATACCTAATATTACTACCCCAATTATCTCTGTTACAACCGTCTATCCAGGTGCAACTCCTGAAGAGGTAGCAGATAACGTAACAGAACCAATTGAACAAACAGTATCAAATTTAAATGGAGTGAGCGTTGTTAGTTCAAATTCATTCCAAAATGCATCATCTATTCAAATAGAATATGGATTTGAAAAGGATATGGATGAAGCAGAAGATGAGTTAACTAGTATTCTAGCAAAGCTTGAATTACCAGAGGGTGCTAATGATCCTTCTGTTTCTAGAATTAGCTTAAATGCATTTCCGATCTTAGCATTAAGTATTGCTAATGATGATTTATCACTTGCAGAGCTTACAACAGAAGTAGAGGATAAAATTCTTCCAGCATTAAAAGGTGTTGATGGAGTTTCATCAGTTCAAGTATCTGGTCAACAAGTTGAGGAAATAGAGTTTTCTTTTAATGAAGAGAAAATGAAGGAATATGGTCTTGATGAAGAAACTGTTCAAAATATCATTAAAGGCGCAGATGTAAGTTTTCCTCTAGGTTTATACACATTAGATGATACGGAGAAATCTGTTGTTGTTGATGGGAATATTACAAATTTAGAAGATTTGCAAAACTTAGAAATACCTGTTATACCTTCAGCTGGTGCAGCACAGCAAGGAATGATGCCAAGTGAGCAGCAAGCTGGTATGACTGGTCAGTCACAAGCTGGGGCAGAAGCAGCTGATCAAGCACAAGCAGCTCAATCAATTGAGTTACCAACTGTTAAGTTATCAGAAATTGCTACCATTGAACTAGTTGGTAAAGCAGAATCTATTTCAAGAACGAATGGTAAAGAAGCAATAGGAATTCAAATTGTGAAATCTGCTGATGCAAACACAGTTGATGTGGCAAAGGAAGTAGCTGCAGAGTTAGCTGATTTTGAAGAAGAGATGTCAGGCTTAGACATTGTGTATACACTAGATCAAGCAACGCCGATCGAAGAATCTGTTCATACAATGCTAAGTAAAGCGTTATTTGGAGCTCTTTTCGCAGTTGTGATCATTCTCTTATTTTTAAGAGATATTAAATCAACGTTAATTTCAATCATCTCAATTCCGTTATCACTATTAATCGCGATTGTTCTTTTAAATCAAATGGATATCACGCTTAATATGATGACATTAGGGGCAATGACAGTTGCTATCGGCCGTGTTGTTGATGACTCGATCGTTGTTATTGAAAATATCTATCGAAGAATGTCTCTAAAAGGTGAAGTATTAAAAGGTAAAGCACTTGTTCGTGAAGCAACGAAGGAAATGTTTATACCGATTATGTCGTCAACAATCGTAACAATTGCGGTATTCCTTCCGTTAGCTTTAGTAAAAGGAATGATTGGTGAGTTATTCTTACCATTTGCTTTAACAATGGTATTTGCGCTATTAGCGTCATTATTAGTTGCCGTAACAATTGTACCAATGATGGCACATAGCTTGTTTAAGAAAAATTTATATGGTGAAGGCAAACAGCTGAAACAACATGATGATAAACCTGGAAAGCTTGCAGGGTCTTATCGAAAGATTTTAGAATGGACATTAAATCATAAGATTATTACATCAGCTATTGCGGTCTTAATGCTAGTTGGAAGCTTATTCTTAGTGCCGGTTATTGGTGTTAGTTTCTTATCATCTGAAGAAGAAAAAATGATGATGGTTACCTACAAACCAGAGCCTGGTGAAACAAGAGAACAAGCAGAAGAAATGACAGAAGTTGCAGAGAAATTCTTCCTAGATCGTGAACATGTGAAAACAGTTCAGTTTTCATTAGGAAGTGAAAATCCAATGAATCCTGGTGATACAAATAGTGCTTTATTCTTTGTAGAGTATGAAGATGATACACCAAACTTTACTGAAGAAAAAGAAAAGGTTATTGAAGATTTAACAGAAGAAGCATCTGGTGGTGGAGAATGGGCTTCACAGGATTTTGCATCTGCAGGAGCAAGCAATGCAATCACAATGTTTGTTTATGGTAATAGCATTGAAGACATTACACCTGTAGTTAATGACATTGAAGACATTATGAAAGATAATGATAATCTTAAAAATGTTGAAACAAGTATGTCTGAAACATATGAAGAGTACACATTTGTTGCAAATCAAGAGGAATTAAGTAAGCTTGGTTTATCAGCAGCACAAATCGGGATGGAGCTAAGTCCGACAAGAGAGCGTCCTGTTTTAACTAAGATTGAAAAAGACGGAGAAGAAGTAAATGTATATCTTCAAGTTGAAGAAGAAGAATACGAATCTGTTGATGATTTAACAGAAAAAACAATTACTTCACCTTTAGGTCAAACAGTAAAAATTGGTGATGTTGTCGAAGTGAAAGAAGGCGAAACATCTAATACGGTAACAAGACGTGATGGTAAAATTTACGTTCAAGTTTCAGGAGAAATTAAAACCGATGATGTTGCTAAAGTTTCATCTGATGTTCAAACAAAGGTTAGTGATTTAGACATTCCTTCATCGATTGAAGTAAATATGGGTGGAGTAACGGAAGATATCCAAGAATCATTTACTCAATTAGGATTAGCGATGCTTGCAGCGATTGCAATTGTATACCTTATCCTTGTTGTAACATTTGGTGGAGGTTTAGCACCACTTGCGATTCTATTCTCACTACCATTTACAATTATTGGAGCACTTGTAGGATTATTGATTGCAGGTGAAACATTGAGTGTGAATGCAATGATTGGTGCGTTAATGTTAATCGGTATTGTTGTAACAAATGCGATAGTATTAATTGACCGCGTTATTCATAAAGAAAAAGAAGGCTTAAGTACACGTGAAGCACTTCTAGAAGCGGGTACAACTAGACTACGTCCGATCCTTATGACAGCTATTGCAACAATTGGAGCGTTAATTCCATTAGCTCTAGGTCTTGAAGGAAGCGGAATGATTTCTAAAGGTCTAGGTGTAACAGTAATCGGTGGTCTAACAAGTTCAACATTGTTAACACTTGTCATTGTACCAATCGTATATGAAATGCTTAGTAAATTTAGAAAAAATAAATCATTAGTTGAAGAAGAATAAAGAGTGAAGGCCTGACATTTGTCAGGTCTTTTTTTTGAAAACAAACTAGATGAAAAAATCTCTCGTAACTACCATAAATGTGATACCCTTTGACCCCAATATCCCACACACTTCGTTTACTATCATCCACAAGTGCAAAAAACGAATAATTAAGCTTCACAGTATCAATAAAAAAACATGACAAAAAAGGTATTGCAGCAATTACTCAATGATGTTAATATAAAAAACAACTAATTAGTATAACACATTATAAATATTGTATAACTTAATAAAAAGCGTGGGGAGGTTTGATATGTCAAAAATCGTTTATGTTGTTTCTGATTCAGTTGGAGAAACAGCTGAGTTATTAGTAAAAGCTGTAGCAAGCCAGTTTAATGGCGGAGTAGTTGAGATTCAGCATTTTTCATATGTACAGGATATTGAAGATCTGGAACTAATACTTGCTCAAGCGAAAAAGAATGATGCGATTATCGCATATACGATTGTTGTTCCACTTTTAAAGCAATTTCTTGATGAAAAAGCTAAAGAAGAAGGAATTTTCGCTGTGGATTTAATGAATCCGCTCATGCACGCTTTTAGTACAAAGTTTAATAGTGAACCAAAAAGTGAACCAGGCTTGATGAGAAGATTGGATGAAAACTATTTTAGAAGAGTTGAAGCGATTGAATTTGCAGTTAAATATGATGATGGTCAAGATGTACGGGGAATTAAATCTGCAGACATAGTATTAATCGGTGTTTCACGAACATCAAAGACACCGCTTTCAATGTATTTAGCAAATAAGAGATTTAAGGTTGCTAATGTTCCATTAGTGCCAGAAATCGCACCACCTGAAGAGCTATTTACCATACCCAAAAGCAAATGTGTTGGTTTAGTTATTACACCTAATAAATTGAATGAAATCCGCATCGAACGACTAAAAAATTTAGGGTTAACAGCACAAGCTAATTATGCAAATTTAGGTCGTATTCTTGAAGAATTGGATTATGCTGAGAAAATTATGAAGCGCATAGGCTGTCCTGTTATTAATGTTTCAAATAAAGCTGTTGAAGAAACAGCTGATGTGATATTAGCAATGTTCAAAAAGAGAGGGGTATGATTTTATGAGTAAATTTGTTTATATGTTTAATGAAGGAAACAGTAATCAAAAGGAGCTTTTAGGAGGCAAAGGAGCCAACCTGGCTGAAATGACTAAAATAGGTCTTCCTGTTCCAGCTGGCTTTACTGTATCTACAAAGGCATGCCTTTCTTATTATGAACTGGGTCAATCGATTTCAGTAGAAATAGAGTTTCAAATCTTAGAAGCTCTTAAAAAGCTTGAAAAAGAAACAGGAAAAAAACTTGGTGATTCAGCAAATCCATTGTTGGTTTCTGTAAGATCTGGTGCAGTACATTCTATGCCAGGCATGATGGATACCGTTTTGAATCTAGGAATGAATGATGAAACAGCCCAAGGATTAGCTGAGCTAACAAATAATCCTCGTTTTGCATTTGATTGCTATAGAAGATTTATTCAGATGTTTAGTGATGTTGTACTGAAGGTAGATGCTTTTTATTTTGAACAGTGTGTAGAAGATACCAGAGAAGAAAAAGGATATAAATCAGATCCTGAGATGTCTGCAGCTGATTGGAAAGAAGTGATTGAGAAATACAAGATCATTGTGAAAAAGCACTCGAAAAAAATGTTTCCTCAAGATCCTAAGGAGCAGTTATTTCTTGCGGTAAATGCTGTGTTTGATTCTTGGAATAATCAACGAGCTGTTGTGTACCGCCGTCTTCAGAATATTCCTGGTGACTTGGGAACAGCAGTTAATATTCAAAGCATGGTATTTGGTAATATGGGCAATGATTCTGGAACTGGTGTAGCTTTTACTCGTAATCCTTCAACTGGTGAAGCGATGCTTTATGGAGAATACTTAATAAATGCACAAGGGGAAGATGTTGTTGCTGGCATTCGAACTCCTCAACCAATTGCTACCTTACAAGATGAAATGCCTACTGTTTATCAGCAATTCGTCGATACATCTGAGTTACTTGAAAAGCATTATAAAGATATGCAGGATATTGAATTTACAGTAGAACGTGGGCAACTTTTTATTCTCCAAACTAGAACTGGCAAGAGAACTGCACAAGCAGCGATTCGAATTGCAGTTGAAATGGTGAAAGAAAACATCATTTCTAAGCAGGAAGCTATTTTACGAGTTGATCCAGATCAATTAAATCAATTGCTTCATAGACAAATAGATGACTCTTCTGACAAAACAACACTTGCAAAAGGGCTACCAGCTTCACCTGGAGCAGCAACAGGTCAAGTTGTTTTTACTGCAGATGATGCAGAACGTTTATCACAAAATCATAAAAAGGTCATTCTCGTTCGACCTGAAACAACGCCAGATGATATTCATGGAATGATTGCCTCACAAGCTACCGTTACTAGTCGTGGAGGGATGACTAGTCATGCGGCAGTTGTGGCAAGAGGGATGGGCAAGGCGTGTATTTGTGGATGTGAAGGTTTGTCCATTGATTTAAAGAAAAAGCAATTTTCAGTAGGTGATACTGTCATAAATGAAGGAGACATTATTACGGTTGATGGCTCTACTGGTGAATTATTCTTAGGTGAAATTAAGATGATTGAGCCTCAGCTATCAGATGAATTTCAATTGTTATTAACCTGGGCTGATGAGGAAAGAAAGCTAGGAGTTAGGGCCAATGCAGACAATCCAGAAGATGCTAAAAAAGCACTTGAATTTGGCGCAGGTGGAATCGGGCTTTGTCGAACAGAGCATATGTTTATGGATCCCAAGCGAATACCAATCGTTCAGGAAATGATTTTAGCTGAAAATAATGAAGAACGAAATGAGGCACTTGAAAAGCTGCTTCCAATGCAGCAGGAGGATTTTGAGGGAATCTTTGAAGTGATGAATGGAAATCCTGTTACGATTCGGTTGCTAGATCCTCCTTTACATGAATTTTTACCTGATAAAGATGAATTACTTGTAGAAGTAACAAAGCTAAGGATGCTCAACAAACCTTCTACAGAGCTTCATGAAAAAGAAAGGCTGCTACGAAAGGTACGTCAATTGCACGAATTTAACCCAATGCTCGGACACAGAGGCTGTAGACTTGGATTAATTTTTCCTGAAATATATGTGATGCAAGCAAAAGCGATTTTTTATGCAATTACAAAAGTGACACAAAAAGGGATCAATGTTAAACCTGAAATTATGATTCCATTAGTTGGTCATGTTAATGAGTTAAAAGAAATAAGAAATCTAGTTCAAAGTGCGGAAATGGGAGTATCAGAGGAAACAGGACAGACATTCTCTTATTTAATCGGAACAATGATTGAAGTTCCAAGGGCAGCTTTAACCGCAGATTCTATTGCTGAAGTAGCAGACTTTTTCTCTTTTGGTACAAATGACTTAACACAAACAACATTTGGATACAGTCGTGATGATGCAGAAGGCAAATTCCTTCAAGCTTATATTGACCAAAAAATTCTCCAAGAAAACCCGTTTTCGTCCCTTGATGTCGAAGGTGTCGGAAAGCTCGTTGAAACAGGTGTAAAGCTTGGAAGACAAACAAAACCAAACTTAAAAACCGGCATTTGTGGAGAACATGGCGGAGAAAAGAAATCCATTCAATTTTGCCATGAAGTAGGATTAGATTATGTCAGCTGCTCACCATACCGAGTCCCACTAGCTAGACTAGCAGCAGCACAAGCGAATATTCGCCATTCGCAGGTAGAGCAAGCGCTCCAAGTTCAATTGTGATTTTGGAAAGTGATTTCTTTCGCTATTATGAACATTTAAACTGTGGAAATTTGCAAAGCTTGTGAAAACAGTCTTATAAGATCAGATTAGATATAAAAAAAATCAAATAAGATATCTTGGGCGTGAATTAAAAACGAATTCACGCTTTTAGTCTTGTTGATTTTACAATGTTTTGGACTATTTTTAATATTATTTTGAGCCATAATACAATTAGTTGAACATAAAGCACTCAGTTGAAAACAGGCCAAACATTACAGGGATTTTAGTATATAGATTATAAATTACTCCTTAAGAGATTCAGAGAAAACCTATACCAAATGTTTTAATTAGAAATCGATAAGAAGTAATATATAATTCTAATGGTCTATATGGATTATTGATATCCATCATCAAGATAAACTTAGTGAAATGGAGCGGAAGACACTCGACTCCTACGGGAATAGAGGAAAGGCTGAGACCCCGCAAGCGTAGCGAGGAGGCTCAGCTTCCTCCCCGTGGAAAGCGAGTGTCTGCAGCGCAATGAAACGAACTAGTTTCTACTTTAAACTACAATTTTGTATCTCTTCACAAAGTTTCCAATTGTTCTAAAACCCTCTAAAAAAAATATCCCAACTACAACATAAAATCTCCTTAATAATTTCATAGCGAAATCCAATAAGATAAGCTACAATTCTATTAATCTTACTCGACTTTTCATCAGCAGCGTTTTGCTCGAAAATATAGGGTGATAAGGGGCACTACTTTCAAAAAAATTATGATAGTAGTCATGTTTATTTCTTTTTGTACGTACTCTAATTACAGGACAAGTTGTTGATGGAGGAAAATGTTATGGTATTTTCAAAGGGTAAGAAAGATAAATTTTCAGAGCTGTTATTAAAAATCACAGACAATTTACAGCAAACAACCAAATATTGTTTACAACAAAAAATAACGAACCACCATGAATTACAGTTATTTTTAGAAACAGTTAAAGAGTATGAAACAACAGGAGATTCATTCATACATATCATTACAAAAGAACTGAATTCAACATTCATCACCCCTATTGATCGGGAAGATATTTTACAATTGGCTGTTGATTTAGATGATATTTTAGATGGTATCGAGCATATTGCTGCTTTACTTGAAATGTACTCTGTTACAAACTTAACAGATCATATGAAAAAGTTCATTGACATTATCCATCAATGTTCAATAGAAATTTCACATGCAATTGAATGTTTGTCACAAAAGAAATTACAGGAGATTTCACCGTATTCTTTAAAAATAAAAGAACTTGAATCGAACAGTGACAATTTATTGCGATTAGCGGTGAAAAATTTATTTGCCGTAGTGAAGGATCCTATTAAAATTATTCAACACAAGGATATTTACGAATCATTAGAAGGCATTGTGGATGATTGTCGTAAGGTATCAAATACATTAGATAGTATTGTGATGAAAAATGCGTAGAGGTAGAAGGTAGTATGGAAGAAACATTACTGATCACAGCCTTAATTGTCATCGGCGCATTAACATTTGATTTTATCAATGGCTTTCATGATACAGCTAATGCGATTGCAACAAGTGTATCAACAAAGGCATTAAAACCAAGGCAGGCGGTTTTACTCGCTGCAGTGATGAATTTCATTGGAGCACTAACATTCACGGGTGTTGCGAAGACAATAACAAGTGATATTGTGGATCCGTTTACACTGGAAAATGGATCGGTAGTCATTTTATCAGCTCTAATTTCGGCAATTTTCTGGGATCTGTTAACCTGGTATTACGGAATTCCAAGTAGTTCATCACATGCGATTATTGGGTCAATCGTTGGTGCAGCCATTGCTTCCTCAGGTTTTATTGGCATTAATTATTCTGGCTTTAGTAAGATTGTTCAAGCGTTATTATTATCACCCATATTAGCTTTTGTTGTAGGTTTTTTTGTTTATAGTTTGTTTAAAGTGATTTTTCGAAATCATTCTCTTACAAAGTCAAATAACCGATTCAGAAGATATCAAGTGTTAACTGCTGCATTTCAAGCATATACTCATGGAACGAATGATGCCCAAAAAGCAATGGGAATCATCACTCTTGCGTTAATCGCCAACAATTATCATGACTCAACAGAAATTCCTTTTTGGGTGCAATTTTCATGTGCGCTTGCCATGGGCCTCGGAACTTCAATTGGAGGTTGGCGAATTATTAAAACAGTAGGAAATAAAATTATGAAGATTCGACCAGTAAATGGTGTTGCAGCAGATATGTCTTCAGCTGCAATAATATTAGGTGCAACCATCTTTCATTTACCAGTAAGTACAACACATGTTATTTCCTCTGCGATTTTAGGTGTAGGAGCTTCACATCGTAGAAAAGGAGTTAACTGGGGAACAGCGCAAATGATGGTGATTACCTGGGTGATTACCTTACCAGCATCAGCCATTCTAGCAGGAATAGTCTATTATTTTCTCCAATTTTTCATGTGAGAAATATATTTCTAGCATACTATAAAATAATAACGCTATTTACACATTTCCCTGAATGATTTTTCTCATGTCTACATATAAATATGGACAAGGAGAATTGGGGGAGATTACAAATGAATGATCTTTTATTTTTAATTGTGTCACTTCTATTATTAAGCTTTATCACTGGAATGAAAATGCTAATCCATGTATGGAGTAAGAAATATGAGTATAAAAATGCGTGGGATTTAGTAGATGTAGATGACAGAAGAAATCAGTATAAAAGGAAATTAGGAAGAAATCGTTAAAAATTAATTACATCATGGTTAGTATTTATTAAAAAGCTATATTCTCTTTAGAAAAGGCTTGTTTCTACAAAATTTCCACAACCATATAATGTTTTATAGAAGCAGTAACTAATTAGGTTGATTTCAGTGGAAGGTGCAAGACTCACCACCTACCCTGCGAAATGCTAGCAACAGTATTGAAATCTATGTTTCAAGATTCCTGTAACGGAAATCAACCTACACTATGTTACATAGAAACTCAGTTGCAAAATTACACATAAAAGCTGACATTTATTGATGTCAGCTTTTATGTGTAATTTATTTTAAAAAATTGAGGGTATTTCTATGCAAACACATATATATATGTAAATGGATTTTCATAACAAATTGTTCTTTCTCTTGCTTTGTAGTATATTTGAAACACGAATTTATATAAAAGAGGTTATTGCTAATGAGCTTACAAAATGAAATAAATAAAAGACGTACGTTTGCTATTATCTCGCATCCGGATGCAGGGAAAACGACTTTAACCGAAAAATTACTTTTCTTTGGACAAATTATTCGTTCAACAGGAACAGTAAAAGGAAAAAAAACAGGAAAGTATGCAGCATCTGACTGGATGGAGATAGAGAAAAAACGTGGAATCTCTGTTACATCAAGTGTTATGAGCTTTCCGTATCATGATTTTCATGTAAACATTTTGGATACACCAGGACATGAAGATTTTAGTGAAGACACGTATCGAACATTAACTGCTGTTGATAGTGTTGTGATGATTATAGATTCTACAAAAGGTGTAGAGCCACAAACAATTAAACTGTTTAAAGTGTGTAGAATGAGAGGTATTCCAATCTTTACATTTATCAACAAGCTTGATCGTGAAGGTAGAGATCCATTAGAGCTTCTTTCTGAAATTGAAGAGGTGCTTGGAATTGAGTCATATCCAATGAACTGGCCTGTTGGAAGTGGTAAACGCTTCTTAGGTATTCATGATCGATTCAATAATAAATTTGTCCGTTTTAAAGGTGATGAAGAGGAAGAAATTATTCCTTTAGATGAAATTGCAGGCACTGATATTGAGGAAAGTGTTATTTATCAGGATACGCTAGGTGAGCTTGAGCTACTTGAAGAAGCTGGTAATGAATTTACTACTGAACGAGTTGAAAAAGGAGAGCTTACACCAGTATTCTTTGGTAGTGCTTTAGCAAACTTTGGTGTTCAAACGTTTTTTGATACATTTTTGCAATTTGCTGCACAGCCACAGCCACGAAAAACAGATCAAGGCTTAATTGAGCCTGAAAAAGATCAATTTTCTGGTTATATTTTCAAGATTCAAGCGAATATGAATCCAGCCCACCGTGATCGTATTGCCTTTTTCCGTGTATGCTCTGGAAAATTCGAGCGTGGTATGAGTGTAAATTTGAGCAGAACAAATAAAACAATCAAGCTGAATCAAACTCAAGCTTTTATGGCGAAAGATCGTGATACAGTAGATGAAGCATATCCAGGCGATATTATTGGGATTTATGATCCAAATATTTATCAAATTGGAGACACATTAATTGGTGGAAAAGAGTCTTATCAATATGAAGAATTACCTCAATTCCCACCAGAGTTATTTAAACGAGTTCAAGCGAAAAACGTAATGAAAGCCAAGCAGTTTAGAAAAGGCATTGAACAGCTTGTGCAAGAAGGTGCGATTCAGCTTTATCGCCAAGAACTGAATGATTCGATCATTTTAGGTGCAGTTGGGCAGCTACAATTTGAGGTTTTTGAATACCGTATGAAGGCAGAATATAATGTAGACATTGAGTTCACTGCTTTAGGAGAACGAATCCCACGTTGGATTAAAAGCGAGAAGTTTGAAAAACGCTTCTTTGATTCAAGAAGTATGCTAGTTCGTGACCGTTTTGGTGCGTATGCCGTGTTATTTGAGAACGAGTTTACGTTACGATACTTCCTTGAAAATCAAAAGGAAATTGAGCTTGTTGATTTATTAGAAGAAAATGACTATCAAGGTACAACATCACAAAAATAATGATCTTAGGCTATATGTGTAAAATTTGTTGCTTGGAGTAAATTGAAGGATATATCACTGTATAAAATCTAGTGGCATCTTCTCTAAATAATACCTTTTATAAGATAAAACACTGTTTTAAACTTGTTATTAGGTCAATTAGCAGCAATCTTTCAGAAAAAAGCCTGTCTCAAGAGGTTAATTCATTTCGAATTAGCCTCTTTTTCAATGCACATGTTATGATAAAGCTAAAAAGCGTGGGGATTATGTTGAACATTATTAAAGCAGAATTAACAGATCTGAATCAGGTTGCAACGCTATTTAATGATTATAGAATTTTTTATGATCAGCCTTCAAATATGGAAGGAGCAACATCTTTTATTAAAGAACGAATGACTATGAAGGAATCAGTAATTTTTCTAGCATTGGATGGAGAAATACCAATGGGATTTGTGCAATTATACCCGATTTTCACATCAGTTGGTATGAATCGTAAATGGCTGTTAAATGATTTGTTTGTTTCAGCAGACTATCGCCGTCATGGGGTGGGGAAAGCACTTATGAATGCAGCAAAAAAGCTTGCAGAAGAAACGAAAGCTGCAGGAATTTTATTAGAAACAACAAAAGATAATAACAAAGCACAAGCTCTTTATGAAAGTGTAGGTTATGAAAAAGAGGATTCTGTTTATTTCTACAATCTTTCTTTATCTAAATCTTAATTATTATAATTGATTTTATTTGAATAGGAGATTTCTAATGGTTTTAAAAGCAATCTTAGCTTTAACTTTACCTTTTTTACTTGTGTTACTTTTCACACGTGTTAGCTATAACCATTATGTTGGAACGGCATTAACAGCAGCTCTTTTACTAGCATCTTATTCAAGAGGATATGCAGATACATGGCTTATTATGGTTTTAGATTTTATCTCACTATCAGTTGGCTTTTTTTACGCCCGTAAAATGAAGGCAGATCTTATCAAGAAGAAATAGGTTTGACAAGCTACATAAAAAGGAATACTTAAAAGAGCTACTAGAAATAGCTCTTTTTTGAATTTACTAAACTAAGGATAAAGGTTTTTTTGAAACTATATTTCTTATGGGTATTAAAGAAGAAATACAATCACACTAAATGATCTAACTATTTAGAGAATGTTTTAGAATATAAGTTTTTTTAGAATATTTGCAGCAATAAATTTTATAAAAGCCATGTTAAGCTGAATATTTTTTAGAGAGGTGTGTTCAAAGGGAGAACCCTCAGGCACGCAGCATATGAGGAGGATCCCTATGAAACAATGAACTACATTTTTTGCCCGCGGAAAGCAAGTTTCTGGAGCGAAATGAAACGGACTCGTTACTATCTAAAAATTATAATTAACCTGGCAAGAAATTCACATTCAAAAAAACAATGCGAACTTTAGTTCGTATTTTTAGTCATTTAATATAAAATTATGGTAATATGTAGATAATTAAGGCTCTTTTCTTAAAGATTGCTTCCATTTGACCTAGTTATGCCGTGGAAACACTTTTTTATAGAATTAAAGTGACTAATCAAACCAGAAAAGATGCCACTAGATGGTATACAATGCAGTTTACTTAGAGTTGCTAAATCGAACAATGTGTCCGAAAATAACCTTATTGAAACGAATGGAGGCTTATGCGTGAGCGAGCAATTTGAATTAGTCTCAAAATACAAACCAGAAGGTGATCAGCCTAAGGCGATTACTTCGTTAGTTGAAGGAATACAGCAGGGGAAAAAACATCAAACATTACTAGGAGCAACAGGAACAGGTAAAACCTTTACTGTATCAAATGTAATTAAAGAGGTTAATAAACCTACACTCGTTATTGCTCATAATAAAACATTAGCAGGGCAGCTTTATAGCGAGTTCAAGGATTTCTTCCCTAACAATGCTGTTGAGTATTTTGTTAGCTACTATGATTATTATCAGCCAGAGGCATATGTTCCACAAACAGATACATTTATTGAAAAAGATTCAAGTATAAATGATGAAATCGATAAACTTCGTCACTCAGCTACTTCATCACTATTTGAACGTAAAGATGTTATTATCATTGCTAGTGTTTCTTGTATTTATGGTCTTGGTTCTCCAGAAGAATATAAAGAGCTTGTTGTTTCATTAAGAACAGGTATGGAAATTGAGAGAAACCAACTATTACGAAAGCTGGTTGATGTTCAATATGAACGAAACGATATTGATTTTCGTAGAGGAACATTTCGAGTACGTGGTGATGTTGTAGAGATTTTCCCAGTATCACGTGATGAACAATGTATTCGAGTTGAATTTTTTGGTGATGAAATTGATCGAATCCGTGAAGTTGATGCGTTAACAGGTGAAATTTTAGGAGAACGCGAGCATGTTGCGATTTTCCCAGCATCTCACTTCGTTACCCGAGAAGAAAAAATGGAAAAGGCAATTGTGAATATTGAAGCAGAGCTTGAGGAGCGATTAGAGGTTTTACGAGAAAATGGGAAGCTTCTTGAAGCACAGCGCCTTGAACAAAGAACAAGATATGATCTAGAAATGATGAGAGAGATGGGCTTTTGCTCTGGAATCGAGAACTATTCCCGTCATTTAACATTGCGACCATCAGGATCAACGCCATATACGCTGATCGATTTCTTTCCTGATGATTTTCTAATTGTGGTTGACGAATCACATGTTACCCTTCCACAAATTAGAGGGATGTTTAATGGTGACCAAGCACGAAAACAGGTTTTAGTAGATCATGGCTTTCGTTTGCCATCAGCGATGGATAACCGCCCACTTCGGTTCGAGGAATTTGAAAAGCATTTACATAATATTCTTTATGTTTCTGCGACACCAGGTCCATATGAGATGGATCATTCACCTGAGATGATCGAGCAAATTATCCGACCAACTGGATTACTTGATCCAACAATTGATGTTCGTCCGATTGAAGGTCAAATTGATGATTTAATCGGTGAAATTCATGATCGAGTTGAGAAAAATCAACGTGTGTTAATTACAACTCTAACGAAGAAAATGTCTGAAGATCTAAGCAGCTATTTAAAGGAGCTTGGGATAAAGGTAAATTATCTTCATTCAGAAATTAAAACGTTAGAGAGAATTGAAATTATTCGTGAGCTTCGATTAGGTAAATATGATGTGCTTATTGGAATCAACCTTTTAAGAGAGGGTTTAGATATTCCCGAGGTCTCGCTAGTCGCAATTCTTGATGCAGATAAAGAAGGTTTTTTACGTTCTGAGCGTTCACTCATTCAAACAATCGGTCGTGCAGCACGTAACTCTGAAGGTCATGTAATTATGTATGCGAATAAAATTACAAAATCGATGGAAATTGCGATGAATGAAACACAGCGTCGTCGTGAAATTCAAGAAGAGTACAATAGAAAGCATGGAGTTACTCCAAAAACAATCCAAAAAGAAATTCGTGATGTTATTCGTGCAACAATGGCTGCTGAATCAACTGAAGAATATGATGCACCGATTTCAAATAAATTAGCGAAATTAACGAAAAAAGAACGTGAAAAAGTAATAGAAGGAATGGAAATAGAAATGAAAGAAGCAGCAAAAGCATTAAACTTTGAACGTGCTGCAGAATTACGTGATTTAATTTTAGAGTTAAAAGCAGAGGGGTGAAACGAGGATGGCAATGGAACATATAATTGTGAAGGGAGCACGTGCTCACAATTTAAAAAATATTGATGTAACCATACCGCGTGATAAGCTTGTCGTCTTAACAGGATTATCAGGTTCAGGGAAATCGTCATTAGCTTTTGATACGATTTATGCAGAAGGTCAACGACGATATGTTGAATCATTATCAGCATATGCACGTCAATTTTTAGGTCAAATGGATAAGCCTGATGTTGATGCAATAGAAGGTTTATCACCTGCGATTTCAATCGATCAAAAAACAACAAGTAGAAATCCACGTTCAACTGTTGGGACAGTAACAGAAGTGTATGATTATTTACGACTTTTATTTGCGCGTGTTGGTCGTCCAACTTGTCCAATTCATGGCATTGAAATCACATCACAAACGATTGAGCAAATGGTCGATCGAATTCTCGAATATCCTGATCGAACAAAGCTTCAGGTCTTATCTCCAATTGTTTCAGGACGAAAGGGAACACATGTGAAGGTTTTTGAGGATATTAAAAAGCAAGGCTATGTACGAGTAAGAATTGATGGTGAAATGCAGGAGCTTTCAGAAGAAATCTCATTAGAAAAAAATAAAAAGCATTCAATTGAAGTTGTTATCGATCGTATTGTTGTCAAAGAAGGTGTAGCATCTCGTTTAGCTGATTCATTAGAAGCTGCACTTCGTCTTGGTGAAGGCAAGGTTATGATCGATGTAATGGGGGAAGAAGAACTTCTTTTTAGTGAACACCATGCCTGTCCACAATGTGGTTTTTCAATCGGTGAGCTTGAGCCAAGAATGTTTTCATTTAACAGTCCTTTCGGCGCATGTCCTGGCTGTGATGGTTTGGGTTCAAAGCTAGAAGTTGATTTAGATCTTGTTCTTCCAAATAAAGATTTAACTTTAAAACAGCATGCCATCGCACCATGGGAGCCAACAAGCTCACAATATTATCCACAAATGCTTGAAGCTGTTTGTAATCATTACGGAATTGATATGGATATTCCCGTGAAGGATCTTCCAAATCATATGATGGATAAAATATTATTTGGTAGTGATGGAGAAGAAATCTATTTCCGTTATGAAAATGATTTTGGCCAAATTCGTGAAAATTACATACAATTTGAAGGTGTAGTCAGTAATGTAGAACGTCGTTACAAAGAAACAAGCTCAGATTTTATTCGTGAGCAAATGGAAAAATATATGGGTCAGCAAGATTGCCCAACATGTAAAGGACATCGTCTTAAAAAAGAATCGTTAGCGGTGTTAATCCAAGGAAATCATATTGGTGAAATAACAAAGCTGTCAGTTCAAGATTCCTTATCATTTTTTCATTCCCTTTCACTTACGAAAAAAGAAATGACCATTGCGAACTTAATTTTAAAAGAAATAAGTGAGAGATTAGGTTTCTTAAATAATGTTGGTCTTGATTATTTAACATTAAATCGAGCAGCTGGAACACTGTCAGGTGGAGAAGCACAGCGTATTCGCCTTGCCACTCAAATTGGCTCACGCTTAACAGGTGTTTTATATATCCTTGATGAACCATCGATTGGTTTACATCAACGTGATAATGACCGATTAATTCAAACACTGCAAAATATGCGGGATATTGGGAACACACTTATCGTTGTCGAGCATGATGAAGATACAATGATGGCTGCTGATTATTTAATCGATATTGGACCTGGTGCTGGAATTCATGGTGGACAAGTTATCTCTGCAGGTACACCTGAGGAAGTAATGAATGATGAAAATTCCTTAACAGGACAATATTTAGTAGGACGTAAATTTATCCCTCTACCATATGAACGAAGAAAACCGGATGGTCGGTTTATCGAAATTAAAGGTGCAAAAGAAAATAACTTAAATAATGTAAGTGTGAAATTCCCACTTGGAACGTTTATTTCAGTTACTGGTGTATCGGGTTCTGGGAAAAGTACATTAGTTAATGAAATTCTTCATAAATCACTGGCACAAAAACTGCATAAAGCAAAAGCTAAGCCTGGTGAGCATAAAGAGGTTAAAGGAATAGAATATCTAGAAAAGGTTATTGATATTGATCAATCTCCAATCGGGAGAACACCCCGATCGAATCCAGCAACATATACTGGAGTATTCGATGACATTCGCGATGTGTTCGCGACAACAAATGAAGCAAAAGTACGAGGTTATAAAAAAGGTCGCTTTAGCTTTAATGTAAAAGGTGGACGTTGTGAAGCCTGTCGTGGAGATGGAATCATTAAAATTGAAATGCACTTCTTGCCTGATGTGTATGTTCCTTGTGAAGTATGTCATGGTAAAAGATATAACCGTGAAACACTTGAAGTCACATATAAAGGAAAAAACATTTCTGATATTCTTGAAATGACTGTTGAGGATTCTGTTAGTTTCTTTGAAAATATTCCAAAAATCAAACGTAAACTACAAACCATTTATGATGTTGGATTAGGATATATTACACTTGGACAACCAGCTACAACTCTTTCAGGTGGGGAAGCGCAAAGGGTTAAGCTGGCATCAGAATTACACAGACGATCAACAGGTCGCTCATTATATATTTTAGATGAACCAACAACAGGCTTACATGTTGACGATATTGCACGTCTTCTAAAAGTACTACAACGATTAGTTGATAATGGTGATACCGTTCTAGTTATTGAACATAATTTAGATGTGATTAAAGCGGCAGACTATCTTGTTGATTTAGGTCCTGAAGGTGGAGACAAAGGTGGCCAAATTATCGGAGTCGGAACACCAGAAGATATTATGAACAATGAAAAATCCTATACAGGAAAGTATCTAAAACCTGTCATTGAAAGAGACCGTGAACGGATGCGAAAGCTTGTAAAAGAAAAAGAAGAAGTAACACAATAATAGATAATTATGCAAAAAACTACTCTTGATTTAGCAGGAGTAGTTTTTTTACTTACTGAAGTGTTACCTTTTAAATAGTTACAGTAATAAGAAGACAAAGATTGAAATGTAAATTAAACTAAAGTTAAAAAGGATTTTGGTTGCGCATTTTATTTTAAAGGATGATTGATATGGAAGCTATTGCTTTAACACATGTGTATAGAGAGAACTTCATTGCGTACTGCAAGAAATATCGAAAAGATGTTGATGATTCCTTCTTATATGATGAAGATTTAAGAGATTTTGAACTCAACGATGATAACCCTACTTACGTTATTCTAAATCAGGAAAGAGAAATTATTGCTGCTGCCTCCTTAATGATTGATGAATACAATAAACGAGGGAAAAAAGCTCGTTTTCGACTCTTTCATTCTGAAGTAGATGATTTTAGCTACTACAGCTCACTTTTAGAGAAGGTTCTGCTACATACAAAGGGCTTGGATAAGGTATTCCTTTTTATTAATCTCGAAAATGAAAAATTAATGAATACAATGAAAAAATTGAATTTCACAATAGAAAGATATTCATTTGTTCTTGTAAGAGAAAATACAGAGGTGGAAGAGCCAGCATACTCCACTGAATACACCGTTAGAGATTTTAGACAGGGAAAAGATGAGGAAGTTTGGTGTAAGGTTAGAAATGATGGCTTTGCGAAGCTTCAAGGAAATGAAACACCAATTGATCGAGAGAATGTAGCGAAGATGCTTTCAAGTGAAGACTATCTAGAAGGTGGAATGAAAATTCTCTATCATCAAGAAAAACCTGTTGGAGTTGTGAGGTGTACGGATGATGTTTACCTTAATGAACCAACAATGAATATAGGACCTATCAGCATCCTTCCTGATTATCAAGGAAAGGGGCTAGGTAGGAATTTACTAAGAACTGCACTCAAATTTGCGCAAAAACAATTCTATAAAAAAACAATATTATGCGTGAATGCTGAAAATGATCATGCCAAAAAACTATATGTTCAAGAAGGCTTTAAACAGGTTGAAGCAGTGGCTTGTTTTAAGTATGATCTATCAGTGTAAGGTGACTGAGTGTAAAAAAGCGTAGTAGTCAATTAATCTATGAGATATTTTAAAGAGCAACGTCGATATTACGTTGTTCCATATATTAGTTAGGGCTATGTTAAAGCTCTTCTAAATGTTAATTTTCAACACTCTGTTGATTGTAGCGGAAGACGTGAGACTCCTGCGGGAATGCGAGTCAAAGGGAGACCCCACAGGCGCTCGCGCCGAGGAGGCTCCCGAACCGCCCGCGGAAAGCGAACGTCTGCAGCGGAAAGAAACAGCCAAATTTAGAAGCTATATAAAAATTATACATGTTTTATATAAAAATAATCTAAGTAAAATGTATATAGAGAAATACTCAGCTACCTCTACGACGAATGGTGTGTCTGCAGCACTTCTTCAGCTTTTTCCTTTGAATGAAGTATCGAGTAGCTTGCACGATATCCCTTTTCTATTAATGGGTGTACAAGTTCAGCAAAAGCCGAATCATCTCCAGTTCGAACTCGTTTTATTAATTCTTTTTCCATAAAAGGCAACTCCCTTTGTTCTAGTACTTAATAGGCGTATATACTTTTCATTTGGATGCATATTTTCGAAAAAAATAAATCACTTTCTGGAAAACTCCGCCAGTTTATTGAAACCTCTTTTATCCTTCATCCGTATTAAGAGTAAGGGAGAGTGAAGTAATGGATAAAACAAATAAGATAATAGCATCATTAAATTACTTTAGTGTGTTTTTTGCACCGTTTTTGTTACCGATAGCAGTTTACTTTATCGTTGATCATCATGAAGTTAAAGAACATGCGAAAAAGGCCTTGATTTCACATATAGTTCCATTTCTCTCAATTATTGCACTAATCGTAACTGTTGTATTTAGCGGGTTTTCAAATCCATCAGAAGCAGTAATGTTAACTGTCTTTTTTGGAGGTATTTTAGTCGTTGGAATAATCAATCTGATCGTTTTTATTTGGAATATTGTTAAAGGAATTAAACTATTAATGACTGTATAACAGAGAAAAATATAAACTGAGGAGAATGAACATGAAAGAACAAAAAATAAGAATTTTAAAACTTGTTGAAGAGGGTAAGCTATCTGCAACTGAAGCACTTTCTTTAATCGAATCATTAGAAAGTGAAAAGCAAGAAAAAGAAGCAAAGCTAACTGCGTTATCAACAGAAGTTATCAATCAGGGTGAACAGCAAAAAAGTGAACATCAAGAAACAAATGATTTTAAGCAATCATTAGGAACAAAATTAATGGACTGGGTTGATACAGCTGTTAAAAAAGTAAAGGAAATTGATCTTGATATAAATTTTGGGAAATCAATTGATCTTCAGCACATTTTTCAATTTCCAGGAGCAGCCTTTCATGACATAGATATTAACGTTCCTAATGGAAGCGTAAGTATCCAGCCTTGGGGTGATCAAGATATTCGAGTTGAATGTGATGCAAAGGTGTATCGAGTAGAAAATAATGAACAAGCAAGAGAGACATTTTTATCAAGCATTGACTGCACAGTTGAGGGAAATCGCTTCATTTTCTTCACTGAGAAAAAAACATTAAAATTGAACTTAACTGTAAAGGTCCCAGAGCAGTTATACGAAAATATAAAGGTGAAATTGTTTAATGGTCCAATAAGAGGGGAAAATCTACATGTAGAGAGTTTAAAAGCGAAAACGGCAAATGGAGTTGTCTCATTTTCATCTATTACTGCTAAAAAAGCTGAATATGAAACAGCAAATGGGCAAATTATGCTTGCAAACTCAAAATATGAAAAGCTTGCTGCAGAAACAATAAGTGGAATTATTGAATTTGACGGAGTAGTTGAACGAGCTGATATTCAAAGCTTTAATGGAAACCTTATGATCAAGGTTAAAGATCATGCTTGTGAAACACTATATGCAAAAACAACAACAGGAAACATCGAAATTCTTTTACCAGAAGAAAGTAGGCTAGTAGGTGATTTGAAATCGAATTTAGGTGCTGTTTCAACACTATTGAAGGATGTTGAAATTTCATATGAAAAAAGTGATACGATCCAAAAGGAATTAAGGTTTAGAACATCAAAGGAACCTACGTTAACTTTATTTGCAGATTCTAAAACAGGATCTATTGTCGTTAAGTAATTCAACAAGAAATTAAGGGTGAAAATACAATGAAAAGTTTATACAGATCAACAAGTAATCGAAAACTATCAGGAGTGCTTGGTGGTTTATCAGAATATTTAGGCATGGATGCTTCTTTACTCCGAATATTGTTTGTGATAGTAGGGGTTTTTACAGCATTTCTTCCATTAGCAATCATTTATGTCGCGTGGATCTTTCTAGTTCCGGAAGAATCGGAAGTTAGTTGATATGGTGAAATGGATTGTAAGTATTCTTGTTAATGCATTAATTTTAATAGTTGTTGCTGGCTTTTTTGATTCATTCCATTTAAGTGGTATTGGAGCAGCACTTGGAGCCAGCTTTATTTTGTCTGTTCTAAATGTACTAATCAAACCATTTTTAATTTTACTTACATTACCTGTAACAGTCCTAACACTTGGATTATTTCTGTTTGTCATAAATGCCATCACCTTAATGATAACAGAAGGATTAATGGGGGATTCTTTCGTAATAGAAGGATTTGGTACAGCGTTAATTGCTGCTATCTTTATCTCTTTGTTACATCTAATGATTCAAAAGGGAATCGTTGAGCCGATGAAGAAAAGCAAATGATAATATGATCATTGGTGAGACGATCCTCACTTTTTGTCGAACGTAACATTTTGTTTAATCTTATATTCTTAAACACCCTGTACATACTATTAATGGGTGAATAGTATGGACAATAAGAAACTTAGAAAAACAGTACTTCTTTTATTCTGGTTCACAATTCTTGTACCAATGATTTTTCCTTCAACAAAAGCTGTAAGTCATTCAGTTAACTCTTCGAAAATTAAATATAGTGCTGCACAAAGCTACTATCATACACATCGGTATTTATCCACAAATAAGAAACATATGAAAATAAGTGAAAATGCTACAAAAACAGAGCCGCCTAAAAAGTTCAACCCTTTAGGTGAGATAGAGTTTTCAAAAGAGAAATATCATTCATTGCTTCAAAAAAATAGTGAAGAAAATGAAACACACGCTGTTTCCAAATTTCCTTATCACAGATTTGATGTAAGAGTTGAAGCAGATATTCAACCTTCAGATATGCTATCACTTCATTGGGAAGGAAAGTCGCTTTCTGGAAGGCAGGTAACCATGTATGCTTGGAATCTGAATGAAGATAAGTGGGTAGCGGTAGATCAAAAAGTAGCGGGTGAAACTAAATTTGAACTAAATGGGACAATTACTGCAGATCAATATGTAGAAAATAATAAAGTTAGTGTGATTGTTCAAGATCAAGTATTACCTTCATCAAAAGGCTATGATTATTCTTTTGTTTGGATGACAGATACTCAATATTATGCACAAGATCATCCGGCGATTTTTAAATCAATAACAGAATGGATTGCACAAAATAAAGATGTAATGAACATTAAATATATCTTCCATTCTGGTGATATTGTTAATAAAGGCAAAGAAGAACAGCAATGGAGCAGAGCTAGTGCACATATGAACACATTAGATGTGGCAAAAATTCCATATGGTGTTTTACCTGGAAATCATGATGAAGGAGATCATTTAGCCTATTATACACAATATTTCGGGAAATCTAGATTTCAGAATAAAGATTATTATGGAGGATCATATGAAAATAATCGAGGTCATTATGACTTAATTTCTGTGGACGGAAAAGATTATGTTTTTGTTTATATGGGCTGGGATGTAGAGGACAAGGATATTGAGTGGATGAATGATGTGCTTCAGCAGTATTCAGATCGAACCGCAATTTTATCACTGCATAGTTATTTAGAGAAAAACGGAAAACGAAACAGAGAAGGAAATAAAATATATGAAAAAGTTGTGATGACCAACAAAAATGTTGTTGCTGTGCTGAGTGGTCATTATCACGGCAGTAAGCACAGAGTTGATGAAATCGATGATAACCAAGATGGAATTGTTGATCGAACGGTGTATCAACTGCTTGCTGATTATCAAAAAGCACCAAATGGAGGCAACGGATTTATTAGGCTGCTTCATTTTGATAAAGAAACAAACACAATTGATGTTCAAACCTATTCACCATATGTTAATCAATATTCCTACTATGATCCGATAAAGCATCCAGATAAAGATCAATTTACGATGAATATTGATCTGCAACAAGCTAAAAAGATGATCTCAACAACTTTATTTGAGGTTAATGTTTACAAAAAGATTGATGGCTTTAAAGTGGCGGAATCAGCTGCTTATTAAAAATAGGGTCAGACCCCCATTGTGGAGTCTGACCCTGTTTACTATTCATTAACAACAATCGTATCATAGCCCTTTTTCTTAAGCTCTTTTGCTAGGTTTATGGCATGCTGTTTTTGTGCAAATGCACCTACTTGGACTTTATATAGTGTTGAAGTAGGTGTTTTCTTTTTCTTTTTTAACGAATAATAGGAGGCAATACCACTAGCTATGGCTTTTGCACATAATGCTCTATAAGCGTCTGTACGAAGTAGTGCTGCTTCTACCTTGTTGGTCATAAAACCACATTCACATAAAATGGCTGTCATCTTTGTTTTTTCTAAAACATAAAAATCAGCAGTTTTTACTCCACGATTTTTTCGCTTTGTTTCTTGTATAAGCGCTTCTTGAACTTTTACTGCTAACTCAGCCGCCTCTTTAGGCTTTGTTTGATAAATAAATGTTTCAATTCCTTCAGCGGATGTCCATACCCTTCCATTTCCATGTGCATTAGCGTGAATCGACACAAACAAATCAACATTCGCAGAATTTGCTCTACTTGTTCTAACATGTAATGAAACATCACTAGAATCAGAATGTGAGAACATGACTGAAACTCCCTCAAACAACATCAAAAGCTCCTTTAATTTACTCGCAACCGCCGAATTAAACTCATACTCCTTCATCCCATCCACAGTTCTCTTACCTGGCGTATCTTTTCCATGCCCCGCATCAATCATAATTTTCACCCACATTCCCCTCCTTTTGTATAGAACGTAATAATTATCGTTCACATCTATATAGGAACTTACCTATACAGAGTAGCGTTAAAACAAACTCATATTTGTAACTGAAAATTAGCACCAATACTTCAAAATGTAAGACTATAAAAATAGAATGTGGAATAATAAACAAGATAAAACAACTTCTATTTTTGTTTATAACACTCTAATGCTAAAATGGACTTAGAGTTATGTAAGTTTTTAAAAAAGGCTGTTTCGTTAAAGTGTGATCATTATAATATCCGCAACAGCAAAATGGAACGGATAAGTTAAGAGCAAACAAACTATTTATTCAAAAAACAGCACTATGCAAAGTAAACAAGACATTAACCCAACTGTCTAATGCTCTTGTTATAAAGGAGGATATATATTGTGGCAAAAGTTCGCACAAAAGATTTAATCGATAAATTTAGCATGGAACTAATTAGTGGTGAAGAAGGAATAAATCGACCAATTACAACAAGTGATTTGTCACGACCAGGAATTGAAATGGCTGGTTTCTTTACATATTATCCAAAAGAAAGAGTTCAATTACTTGGTAAAACAGAACTTTCATTTTTTCATCAGCTTTCAAATCAAGAGAAAAAGCATCGTATGGACGAATTATGTACAGATGTGACACCTGCAATTATTTTATCAAGAGAATTAGAAGCACCAAAAGAATTACTTGAAGCTTCAGAAAGATCGGGTGTTGCCGTATTACGTTCACCTATGAAAACAACAAGACTTTCAAGTCATTTAACGAACTTTCTTGAAGGAAAGCTAGCTCCAACAACTGCCGTTCATGGAGTATTAGTTGATATTTATGGTGTTGGTGTGTTAATCATCGGTAAAAGTGGTGTTGGTAAAAGTGAAACAGCTCTTGAATTAGTGAAACGCGGACACCGTTTAGTAGCAGATGATTGTGTTGAAATTCGTCAAGAAGATCAAGATACATTAATAGGTAGTGCACCAGAGCTTATTGAACATTTATTAGAAATTCGTGGGTTAGGAATTATTAATGTGATGACGTTATTTGGAGCAGGTGCTGTTCGCAGCTTTAAACGAATCACATTAGTGATTAATCTTGAGCTCTGGGATCAAAACAAGCAATATGATCGTCTTGGTTTAGAAGAAGATAAGATGAGAATAATTGATACTGATGTAACGAAGTTAACAGTTCCTGTTCGTCCTGGACGAAATCTGGCGGTTATTATCGAGGTTGCTGCAATGAACTTCCGTCTGAAGCGCATGGGTGTAAATGCGGCTGAGCAATTCACTAGTAAGCTTGCTGGTGTGATTGGAGATGGAGATCAAGAAGAGGAATAAACCTTACATCTAAGAGGAAAAGCTTCAAGACTATCTGCAGAGCTATTCCTTTTTAGTCACTAAAAGCAACATGTTTTGAGAAATAGCTATAAGAAGAATTGTGGAATCGGTATAATACCGATTCCATTAATAATGAATAAACACAGTGTTAAATTTTCATTAATATTACCACGTCAAAAGGAAAATGTTGTATGGTAATAAGGGGAAAGTACTTACATAAAAAGTGAAAAAATGTATTGGGAGATGAAGATATGGAAGATAGTATAAAGCCTATTAATCCCGTATTTCTAGACTTAGGTCCAATTCAAGTCCATTGGTATGGAGTGATTATTGGCTTAGGAGCTTTACTGGGTCTTTGGATTGCGATGAGAGAAAGTGAAAGACGTGGATTACATAAAGATACCTTTGTCGATTTAGTACTATTTGCGATTCCAATTGCTATTCTTGGAGCAAGAGCTTACTATGTCATTTTTCAATGGGATTATTACTCGCAAAATCCAGGAGATATATTTAAAATATGGAATGGTGGTTTAGCGATACACGGTGGATTAATTGCTGCCTTCATTACAGGTGCTGTTTTTGCACGTGTTCGCAAAATTTCTTTCTGGAAGCTAGCTGATATTGGTGCACCAAGTATTATTCTTGGTCAGGCAATTGGTCGTTGGGGGAATTTTATAAACCAGGAAGCACATGGTGGTGCTGTGACAAGAGAATTTCTAGAAGGACTATTTCTTCCTGAATTTATCGTGAACCAAATGTATATTAATGGCCAATATTATCACCCAACCTTTTTATATGAATCTTTATGGAGCTTAGTAGGATTCATTGGTTTAATGCTACTAAGAAAAGCAAATTTCAGAAGAGGAGAGCTTTTCTTAACGTATATTATTTGGTATTCAATCGGACGCTTCTGGGTAGAAGGATTAAGAACAGATAGCTTGATGTTAACTGAATCACTGCGTATCGCACAGGTGATATCGATTGTGTTAATACTGATTGCTGTGGCAGTAATAATCTTCCGTCGTGTGAAAGGCTATTCAAAGGAAAGATATCTAGATGTAAGTAAATAATTAGCGTAGTTTATAACATAGCAGCGAGGAGAGAGTCACATGGGGAAAAGTTTAAAAGCAGGACTTCAAGCTGGCTTTCAAACAACCTGGACATTAGGAAAGATTATTTTTCCTGTTACATTAATTGTTAGCCTGCTTCAATACACACCAATATTAGGATGGGTTGCAACATTAATTACTCCACTTATGGGGATATTTGGTTTATCAGGAGAAGCAGCGATTCCCTTAGTTATTGGAAATTTCTTAAACCTATATGCAGGTATAGGTGCGATTCTATCATTAGATTTAACTGTAAAAGAAGTATTTATTCTCGCCCTTATGCTATCTTTTTCTCACAATCTACTGATTGAATCTTCAGTAGCTGCAAAGGTAGGACTGAAGCTGTGGGTAATTCTTGCAGTTAGAATTGGTCTTGCCCTTATATCTGCATTTGTAGTGAACCTTGTATGGCAAGGTGGCGGTGAGATGGCTCAATATGGATTTGTAAGTTCCGCAGAGGTTGTGCCAAATGGTTGGCTAGAGATCATTAGTATCGCTTTACAAAAAGCTGCATTAGGGGTTGTTCAGCTTGCATTAATAGTCATCCCGTTAATGATTGCGATTCAGTATCTAAAAGATTTAGGGCTACTAAAGGTATTTACAAGGTGGATGGCACCTGTTACACGCTTTTTAGGAATGAAGGAAAATACATCAATGACATTGGTAGCAGGTCTAACGATTGGTTTAGCTTATGGAGCGGGTGTCATGATTCAAGCTGTAAAAGAAGATAATGTGAGTAAAAAGGATTTAACTTTGGCATTTATTTTCCTTGTTGCTTGTCATGCTGTTGTGGAAGATACATTAATCTTCATACCACTAGGAATTCCTGTTTTACCATTACTTATCATTCGATTAGTAGTAGCGGTTGTGTTGACAATAACGATTGCAACGATATGGCGTAAAGTGGAAGCTGCACCAAGAAGAAAGGAAGCGACTTATGAAAATTAACACTCTTTTATTCGACTTAGATGGAACCTTAATTAATACAAATGATTTGATCATTGAATCGTTTTTACATACGTTACACACGTATTATCCTGATCAATACGTAAGAGAAGACATTTTACCATTCATTGGTCCAACTCTTTACGATACATTCTCAACGATCAATCCTGAGAAAGTAGAAGAAATGATCACAGTTTATCGTAAATTTAATCATGAACAACATGATGTACTTGTTACAGAATATGAAACAGTATTTGAAACGGTTAAAGCGTTAAAAGAGCAAGGATTTAAGCTGGGAATTGTGACAACAAAAATACGTGATACCGTAAATATGGGCTTAAAGCTAACAAAGTTAGATCAGTTTTTTGATGTTGTTGTTACATTAGATGATGTCGAGAACGCTAAACCACATCCAGAGCCTGTTTTAAAGGCGTTAAAACAGCTAGGATCTTCACCAGAAGAGGCCATTATGGTAGGAGATAACCACCATGATATTGAGGCAGGGAAAAATGCTGGTACAAAAACAGCAGGAGTATCGTGGAGTGTAAAAGGTAGAGAATATATTACTAGCTACAAACCAGATTATATCTTAGAGAAAATGAGTGATTTATTACCAATTGTCGGAGAGAAATAAGTTGAGAAAAACAACTCGTTATCCAGTTACTGGAGCAAACTCTTTATGGCATGTATACAAAACAGTTCCATTTTGGAAGGTAGTCCGCAACTTTGTTGTGATTCAGCTTGCACGATATACACCATTTTTAGCTATGAAAAACTGGTTATATCGAACCTTTCTAAAAATGAAAGTAGGAGATCAAGCCTCTTTCGCATTAATGGTCATGCTTGATGTGATGTTCCCTGAAAAAATTTCTGTAGGTAAAAACACTGTAATCGGCTATAACACAACAATATTAGCTCATGAATATCTCATAAAAGAATATCGACTTGGAGATGTCGTCATTGGTGATGAAGTATTAATTGGCGCAAACTCCACAATCCTTCCAGGCGTAACAATCGGACATGGAGCCATTGTATCAGCAGGAACCCTCGTCCACAAAGATGTCCCAGAAGGAGCCTTCGTAGGCGGAAACCCAATGCAATTAATCTATACAAAAGAAGAAGTACTAAAACGCAATTTATCTACAACAGAAGATAATTCATAAATAGGACCGAACCTCTTCATCAAAGACGGTAGAAAAGGTGTTGTTTCTCCCTATCTACCCTTGAGAGAGGGGAGGTTCTTTTGTTTATTTAACAGTGCTAACGTGTTAATTTTTATAACAGATAATAGCATTAGCATTTATCTTGAGGGAAATAAGAGATTCTTTTTTCGTATGAGAGCATTCTCGTAAATTGAGTGCTAGTGGAGTCTTTTTTGACATACTTGTCCCACATGAGTTAGATTCATTTAATCTTAACAACAAAGTTCTAAAATAACTCTGAGCTTAACTATAGGCTCTTTTTGAAGGTTTTTAATCAAGTAGAGACTAGTATCTTATATGGCAAACAACCTCAACAGATTTCTGTGTATTATTGGTTTTAAAATTTGTTGCTCATAGTGGAATGGAGCGGAGGACATTTGACTCCTGCGGGTGCAGAGGAAAGGTCGAGACCCCACAGGCGAAGCCGAGGAGGCTTGACTTCCTCCCCGCGGAAAGCAAATGTCTGC
>NZ_JAFBDU010000009.1 GCF_016908395.1 Metabacillus crassostreae | reverse complement strand
CTTACTTTCGCTGCCATGAATTTGAAGAAGATGGCCAACTGGACTTGGCTAGGTCCCAAAATGGCCTAATAAAGTGGACAGAGAGAGATCTGTCCCCGCTCATTTTAGATAATTTATAAAGAAAATCGCAAAAGGGGTTCGGAATGAAACCATTCCGAACCCCTTTTGTCGACGATCTGAAAGGATGACAAATTGTCATCCTTTTTCTATTCTGTATCAGATTGGACAATGACTTGATCTTTCCCTAGACTTTTCGCCTCGTAAAGTGCATTATCCGCTTTTTTGAATAATTGATCAAAATTATATTGATTCTCAGCATTCCAATAAGATACTCCACATGAAACAGTTATGGCTGGATTTGTATCTTCTCTAACACGAGTAACAATTCTCTCGGCAATTGCTATTCCAGCCTCCAAATCTACATGAGGTAGATAAATAGCAAGCTCTTCTCCACCCCACCTAGCACCTATATCTTGTTCACGAATATTATTGCGAATTATGTTAGCAACTTGTATAAGTACATCATCACCAATTTGGTGACCATATGTGTCATTCACCATTTTGAAATTATCAATATCTATCAAAACAAATGTACCTTGGCGATCAACCTTAATTGATTTTTCAATACGATTGTTCATATGATTTCTAGAATGTAGCTGAGTTAAATGATCTGTTTTGACTAAAGTCTCAAGCTCTTCTCTTAGAAGTGAGTTCGTTAAAGCTAGTGTTGAATGATGAATTAACGATTGAAGCAGCTTAAACATGTCGAACGAAAAATGATAAGGATTTTTATGCATGACTAATGCACAGCCTTTAAGGCTATCACTTTGTACCATCGGAACAGCCATTATTGAAGAATACTCTGCACCTGAAAGGTATGTTGAAATATCTCCAATAAACAAGCCCTCTAATTCCTTCTCAAGTTTCCCCTTAATATAATCAAGATAAATTTGTAATTCATCTGAACTAAAAAATTTAGTACTACCAGGGAATATCTGAATTGTTCCATCTGGATTAATATAGAAAAAACCTACCTCATCTGCATCAAATGATTCCATAATTCTAGAAGACATATACGTCATTGTATCTGTAAGTCTTAAATTTTTATTTAATCGATGTGATGTTTCGTTAATAAGCTGTAAATCTTTTATTAATCGTTTAGACTGATCGTACAGCTGGGCATTTTCTAATGCAGTTCCAGCTGTATTTGCAAGCATAACAATGAAATTTTTATTTTCATCTGATAGCTCAACGCCATTATTTGCGACTATTTGTAAAACACCATACACACCCTGTTTACCCTTTAAAGGTGAATATATAGTTCTTTGGTTTGCCTCATCTTGATTTGATGTTGTAACCTTCCCCGTTACGTATGCTTCCATAGCAAGCTCATTACCATCTTGATGATCAAAGCCTAATTCTTTAATTGGTAAATTTCGGTGATTTTCATTATCATGTGATAAAAATAGATAAAAAATAAGATCTGAATACAATCCTTGAAGTGTTGTTATCAGTTCAACTAATACATCATCTTTATCCATTAAAGAATGAAATTTTTCTGTTATACGATACAACTCTTCATATTTTTGATCATTTTGAGTTACAGAAACTAAATTCATACAATAAGAATAAAAGGTAGAACATGCTTTAGCTATTTCTGTCAGCTCATTATATGTTAGGTTTTCATTTATATCCGCTAGTTCTATTACTCCAATCAAACGATCTTTCTGCATAATTGGAATAAAAGATGTTCCTTCATGCTGAAATACTTCTCCGTATATGAAACTGTGTGGTAAAGATTTTGACGGAAGATCACGATTGTCAAGTGGTGTAAGGTAATCTAGCTTTTTATTATATAGATAGAAAACTACGTGATGAATAGACAGTTCATTCTTTAGTATACTTGTAAGATTTTCTACTACATCGTTAATAGAAGGCTTTTCATTATTTTCACTTAAATAATTAAAAAAAGCATATTTAATTGTCTTTTCAACTGATTGACTACCCACAAAAATCACCCACACTAATTAAGTTACAAAATAATACCATATTTTCTCTTTATTATAACATAAAACCATCACATAAATAGTAGAAAGAAATACAGATTGTCCATTTGAATTATAATTAACTTTATCTTTGACATATATTCTTATGACCTTCAATACGACCTTATTTATCGATAATAATTATTTCACCTGCACTTTTAAAAAACACTAAAAAATAGATAGTCGGAAAAATTCTTGACTTAATATGTTTTAAGTCATATAATATTCGTTGTGTATAAAATATGCAGCCTATTGATGTAGCAGTTGTGATTTCATTTTGTTCCCCTTGATAAATAGGAGGTGTATCGAGTAACTCTATGCTGCTGGAGCGAGGATACATGAAAACAAAATGTGCAGAATTGTATAGTCAGTCTGGTTTTTATTTTATGCAAAAATAAAAACATAAAGGAGGAGTTAGCATGGCTCGTTATACAGGCTCTAGCTGGAAACTCTCTCGTAGATTAGGAATTTCATTAAGTGGTACAGGTAAAGAATTAGAAAAGCGTCCATATGCTCCAGGACAACATGGTCCAGGACAACGCAAAAAAATCTCTGAATATGGTTTACAACTACAAGAGAAGCAAAAACTTCGTCATATGTATGGTGTAAATGAGCGTCAATTCCGTAACTTATTTGATAAAGCTAGTAAAATGGTTGGTAAGCATGGTGAGAACTTCATGATTCTTCTTGATTCTCGTCTTGATAACGTAGTATACCGTCTTGGTTTAGCACGTACTCGCCGTCAAGCTCGTCAATTAGTTAACCACGGTCATATCGTAGTTGATGGTGGACGTGTTGATATTCCATCATACCAAGTAAAACCTGGTCAAACTATCACTTTACGTGAAAAATCACGCAACCTTGATATCGTTAAGGAAGCTATCGAAGTAAGTAACTTCGTACCTGATTACCTAACTTTCGACGCTGATAAATTAGAAGGTACTTTCACTCGTTTACCTGAACGTTCTGAACTACCTGCTGAAATTAACGAAGCTCTTATCGTTGAGTTCTACTCTCGTTAATAGCTCTAAAAAAAACCTGTGCCAATTTGGTACAGGTTTTTTTATTTTATAATTACTACGACTAGATTTATAACAACAATATAAAAAACAAGAGAAGGACTTTCATCCATTCTCCTGTTCAAAAGCCTCATATTACATATATTTGATCAGGAAATACTTTTTCTTCCCTCTTCTGATAACAGTAAATTTCCCATCAATTTTGTCATCACTAGAAATGATTTTTTCTAAATCCTGAATACGTTCACCATTAATATAAATTGCTCCATTTGTAATATCTTCACGAGCTTGACGTTTAGATGGTGCAATTTTTGCTTGGATAAGTAAATCAATTAAACCAATCTCATTCTCCGTAACTTCTGTTGTTGGAACATCTTTAAAGCCTTCTAAAATTTCATTGCCCGTTAAATCTTTAATTTCACCGCTAAACAATGCAGCAGAAATTTTAATTGCTTGCTGTAAAGCCGCTTCACCATGAACAAGCTTTGTCACTTCTTCAGCTAACGCTTTTTGTGCTAATCGTTTTTCAGGTGCAGATGCAACTTCACCTTCAAGCTCTTCAATTTCCTGATGTGATAGGAATGTAAAGAATTTTAAATATTTCACTACATCTCGATCATCTGTATTAATCCAAAATTGGTAAAATTCATAAGGAGATGTTTTTTCTGCATCTAGCCAGATAGCGCCACCTTCTGTTTTACCAAATTTTGTTCCATCTGCCTTTGTAACAAGTGGAATGGTTAACCCATAAGCTTTAGAATTTTCTTCTGACTTACGAATTAATTCTAAGCCCGCTGTAATATTCCCCCATTGATCACTACCACCAATCTGAAGTTTACAGCCATTATTTTGATACAGCTTTAAGAAATCAAATGATTGTAAAATCATGTAACTAAACTCAGTAAAGGAAATACCTGATTCTATGCGTGATTGAACAGAATCCTTTGCAAGCATATAGTTAATACCAAAGTTTTTCCCAACATCACGAAGAAATGATATAACATCCAAGCTACCAATCCAGTCATAATTATTAACAATAATTGCAGGGTTATCACTCGCTTCAAAATCAAGAAATTGTGATAATTGCTCTTTAATTCGATTAGACCAATCCTGGACAATATCAGCTGTATTAAGTGTGCGCTCTGCCTTCTTACCACTTGGATCACCGATTAATCCAGTACCTCCACCAACAAGTGCAATTGGATGATGTCCATTTAGCTGAAAACGTCTTAAAGTTAAAACTGGTAGCATATGTCCAATATGAAGGCTATCAGCAGTTGGATCAAATCCAGAATACAGTTTTAATTCCCCTTCTTCTAAAGCTTTTGCAAGTCCTTCTTCATCAGTTATTTGGTTTACTAACCCTCTGAATTTTAAATCTTTTAATAAGTCACTCATTATTTTTCCTCCTTTACGTACATTAAAATTTTTAAATGTTTCTTAGCTAGGCTATTTCTTGTATTTTATTGCTTTTAGAACTTTTAGGAAACACTACTGTTCACAGTAAGATTAGCAACAATCTTTTAGAAAGGCTGTTTTCGTATTCTTTGTTGTTTTTAGAATCATGTTGGAAACACCTCTGTATAAATTGTAGTGGCATCTTTTCTTCTACAAATCGTACCTTTATGCGCTAACACACTGTTACAACAGATAATGACGTCTATTATCAACAATCTTTCAGAAAAGAGCCTTTAGAAAAGAGCAATTATCAAAGGGCTCTCTAATTGTCAAACAACTATTGTAATAGCTTCTTTCAACACAGTGCCCATAATGAACGAAATGCAGAAAACAACAAAAAGCCCCTTCATCACTGAAGGGGCGAAATAATCGCGGTACCACCCTACTTAGAAATAACTAGGTTACTTCTATCTCGGCTATTTAACGGATAATCCGTCTTTCTCTACTAGGGAACTATCCTTTTCAAAAAAGATGCTCATGGATGTAATTCATAGAATACCTTTGTACTGATTTCCACCAACCATCAGCTCTCTAAAACAGGGAGATTTCTACTACTTATTCCAATCAAAGCTTAAATATTTAGTTATAATCACAAGCAATTTTAACCATAAACATCTATTAAAGTCAATAGGTAATACAATTCATTAGAACTTCTTGTTGACAAAACCATACAAATTCCTCACTTTATTATGGTATAATAAGTTAGGTTTGGGGGGATTGCATAAATGGAAAAAAAGAATAAAAAACATAGGCACTTCTCACCTTTTAACAAAGATATAACCAAAGGTCTAAGGATATCATATAACGTCATAGGAAATCTTTTATTGCTATTTTTCGTCATAGGACTAATTGGTTTATGCTTTGCTGGGGGTGTTGGTGCTGGTTATTTTGCTTCATTAGTAAAGGACGAGCCAATACGATCTTTTGAAGATATGCAAAGAGATATATACAACTACGAAGAAACTTCACTTGTATACTTTGATAAGAATGTTTACTTAGGTAAATTAAACACTGATATCGAGCGGGAAGAAGTCAAATTAGGTGATGTTTCACCACATGTTATTAATGCTGTAGTCGCTACCGAGGATGAATTGTTTTATGAGCATGATGGTGTTGTACCTAAAGCAATTCTACGTGCCCTTTTTCAGGAGTTCACTAACGCCTCTGTTCAAACGGGTGGTAGTACACTTACACAGCAATTGATTAAAAATCAAATTTTAACTAATGAAGTATCATTTGATCGAAAAGCGAAGGAAATTCTTTTAGCTCTTCGTTTAGAGAAATTCTTCGAGAAAGAGGAAATACTCGAGGCTTATTTAAATGTTGCAGATTTTGGTCGAAATTCAAACGGTAAAAACATTGCCGGAGTTCAAGCTGCAGCAAAAGGTATTTTTGGCGTATCTGCTAAGGATTTAACGATTGCACAGGCAGCCTTTATAGCTGGATTACCTCAGAGTCCTTTCGGATATACACCATTCTCAAATAATGGTGGAGAGGTAAAAAAAGAGCTAGATCCGGGAATTACTCGAATGAAAACAGTATTAAGTCGCATGTACTCTGCTGGTTATATTGATCAAACTCAATATGAAGAAGCACTTGCATTTGATGTACGTGCTAATTTAGTAGCGAAAAAGCCTTCATCTGTTGATCAATACCCATATTTAACATATGAAGTTGAAGATCGCGCAAAAGATATTATCAAAGTCCAATTAGCAGAGGATGATGGTTATACGGCTGAAGACTTAAAGAAGGATAAGAAGTTAGATGCCCAATATCGATCACTAGCCGATGTTAATTTAAGACAAAACGGTTACAGAATTCATACTACAATTAATAAAGAAATTTACGATAAAATGCAGGATGTTGTTAAAAATTACGAATATTATGGTAGTGACAAGCCTGAAGAGATAACTGATCCTGATTCAGGAAAGGAAATAACAATTAATGAACCTGTTGAAACAGGTGGTGTTTTAATAGAAAACAAAACTGGTAAAATCATTAGTTTTGTTGGTGGTCGAGACTTTAATCGTGAAAATCTCAATCATGCCACAGATGCTATCCGAAGAAATGGATCAACAATGAAACCATTACTAGTTTATGCACCTGCTATGGAACTAGGAAAGGTTCAACCTGGAACAGTAATTGCAGACGTTCCTTATGCTTTATCTGCATATGGTGGATATTCTCCGAAGAATTATGGTGGAGCTTATCATGGGTTAACTAGTGCAAGGCATTCATTAAAACAATCCTATAATATTCCAGCAGTTAAAACATATATGAGTATTATTGATCAAGAGCCACTTTCATATTTAGAGAAAATGGGCTTTACAAGTATTCATGAAAGAGACTACGGAGCACCTTCTTTAAGCTTAGGTGGAATGACAACTGGTGTTACAGTAGAAGAAAATGTCAATGCTTATACAACGTTCGCTAATAATGGTAAATTCATTGATGCTTATATGATTGAAAAGATCGAATCAAGTGACGGTGAAGTCGTTTATCAGCATGAAAAAACGGAAACAGAGGTATTTTCAGCACAAACTGCTTATTTAACAATAGATATGATGAGAGATGTCATAAATAGCGGTACTGCTGCTTCCTTAAATGGCTACTTAGGATTTAGTGCAGATTGGGCTGGTAAAACTGGTACAGGACAGGATTATGAGGATGCGTGGTTCGTCGCAACCAACCCAAATGTAACGTTCGGAACCTGGATAGGTTATGATACACCAAAGTCATTAGAACAGAACTATAAAGGCATGTCATACAGTAGAAGAAATATTCTTCTATGGGCTAAGTTAATGAATGTGGCGCATGAAGTAGAACCAGATTTGTTAGCTCCTAAAAACCGTTTTGAAATGCCAGGTGGTATTGTCCAGAGATCTTACTGTGCGTTAACAGGTGAACTACCTTCTGATTTATGTCGAAGTGCAGGGTTAGTCGCATCAGATCTTTTTAATGTTAAATATGTTCCAACTAAGGTTGATGATAGTTTAACTCGAGGCAAATATGTTTTTGTAAAAGATAGAGCATATAAGGTACCTGCCTCAGCACCATCAGAATTTGTCCAAGAAGGTGTTATGCTCAAAAAGGAAATATTAGAAAAACATAATATTAGTAATTTAAATGATTTAAGAAAACTTTTACCAAATACAGTAAACTGGGATAACTTAGTGATTACTGAAGGTAAGGAAATATCTGATAATGGCTCAAATCCAAGACAAGTTAGTGGTGTTTCTGCTAGCGGTACTAGAATTAGTTGGAGTGCAAATGGTGATAACGATGTTTTAGGCTACCGAATATATGCAGCTCCGAATTATTCACAAAGCTTTAGAAAAGTTGCTAGTGTTGTATCAACTGATACCCTAGCTGTATCAGTTGGTAGTACACCTGCTGCATATTATATTGTTGCAGTAGACGTTAGTGGAAAAGAATCAGCACCTTCTTCAATTATAAAGATAGGAAATTATGCTGAAGAAAAACCTAAGGCTCCAGAGCCTAAAGAAGATCAAAAGCCAAGTCAACAAGAAAATACTCAAAAACCTGATACAAATGAAGAATCGCCATCTGATTCAGCACCAGAACCTGTTACAGAATAAAAAAATACTTTTACCTTTCTATTTAAAAATAAACAACCAACAAAAAGAGATGTTCATATGCAAACATCTCTTTTTGTTTTGCTATGTTAATCTTCCATCGTTGATAAATCACCTGTTGGTAAATCAAGTTCCCATGCTTTAAGAACTCGACGCATAATTTTACCACTTCTTGTTTTTGGTAACTTATCTCTAAAATCAATTTCCCTTGGAGCAGCATGGGCAGCAAGACCTTGTTTTACAAACAAGCGAATTTCTTCCTTTAACTCATCTGATGGCTCATATCCTTCACGCAATGCTACAAACGCTTTAATAATTTCCCCTCTAACTGGATCAGGCTTACCGATTACCCCAGCTTCTGCTATTGCTGGGTGTTCAACTAATTTACTTTCAACCTCAAATGGACCAACACGTTCTCCAGATGTCATAATAACATCATCAATTCTACCTTGGAACCAAAAGTAACCCTCTTCATCCATATAAGCTGAATCACCTGATACATACCAATCTCCAGGCATAAAATAAGATTCATATTTCTCTTGGTTATTCCAAATTGTATGCATCATTGATGGCCAGCCTTTTTTGATAGCCAGGTTCCCCATTCGATATGGCGGAAGCTCGTTACCTTGGTCATCAACAATGGCTGCCTGAACTCCAGGAATCGGTTTACCCATAGATCCTGGCTTGATCTCCATACAAGGATAATTACAAATAAGCTGTGCACCTGTTTCTGTCATCCACCATGTATCATGAATGCGATTATTAAATACCTTTACTCCCCAACGAACAACTTCAGGATTTAACGGCTCACCAACACTTAAAACATGTCTTAATGAACTTGTATCAAATTGCTTAACCAGCTCATCTCCAGCACTCATTAACATCCTGAATGCTGTTGGGGCACTATACCAAACAGTTACTCCATAATCCTCAATTGTTTTATACCAGGATTCAGGCTTGAATCTTCCTCCAACGATAACATTCGTTGCTCCTGATAACCAAGGTCCAAATATTCCATAAACGGTGCCTGTAACCCAACCAGGATCTGCTGTACACCAGTATACATCATCTTCTTGCAAATCTAAGACCCATTTACTAGTTTGATAATGTTGGACCATGGCTTGATGGACATGTAAAACACCCTTTGGCTTTCCTGTTGATCCAGAAGTATAATGGAGCAATAATCCATCTGTTTTTTCTACCCATTCAATATCAATATTTTTACTTGCTGTTTTCATTTCTAGTAAGAAATCAATTTGTGAGTCATCCGTTGTTTCTCCAACAACAACAACATGCTTTAATGAAGGCAGTTCATTAACAGGAACTCTTTCCAATAGCTCTGGTGTAGTTACAATTACTTTAGCATCACTATCCTCAAGACGATCCCTCACTGCTCCTTCCATGAATGCTTCAAACAATGGTCCTACAATAGCACCTAGTTTAACTGCTCCTAAAATAACAGAATACAATTCTGGTGTTCTTGGCATAAAGACGAATAGTCGATCTCCCTTTTCTACGTCAGCCTTGTTTTTCAGAACATTTGCAGCTTTATTTGAAAGTTCTTTCATTTCTTTGAATGTATACTTCTCTTCTCGTTCAGGGTCGCGATAATAAAGAGCAATTTTGTTTTTACGGTGAGATTCTGCATGTTTATCAATTGCTTCATAAGCTGCATTAATCCGACCTGTTTCTGACCATGTAAAGTTCTCTTCTACCTTATTCCAATCAAAGGATGCATAAGCAGCATCATAGTCTGATAAGTTGAATTTCCCCTTTGTCGGTGACAACGCTTCCAATTTCATTATTTACTCCCCCTTATGTAACATTTTACATTCCTATTATATTACAATATTTCACTTTTCACAATTTTGAGATATATATTTACTAAAATATATTGTAAACGCTTTATTTTATACTGAATTTAGTATAATAATAGAATAACAGCAATAATCTGCTTTTTACATAAGTCAGGTTTCATGGATGATTCCATCATTTATCATGTTCTATAATGATAGTGTAGAATTTTCCAACTAAAAACAGTTTACTACTTGACCATTACACTATAAAAAGGCGGTGACCTTATTGAAACACCCTAAAACATATAATGCAAAAGAAATAAAAACACCAACTGGGAGTATTTTTATTGAAGGTCCTATCTCACCTGAAAAACTTGCTACATATGATTTCCATGAAGGGTTAGTTGCTTTTCGTCAGCCTAAGCAACAGCAAAAGGCATTGATCGAAATAGCAGCTTTACCTGAAGGAAGGATTATTATTGCTAGACAAAATGACCAGATTATTGGATATGTAACTTATCTTTATCCAGATCCTTTAGAACGATGGTCTGAGGGTAATATGGAAGAGCTCATTGAATTAGGAGCCATTGAAGTTGCCCCTGAATACAGAGGTTTTTCTGTTGGTAAAAATCTGTTGAAGGTTTCAATGATGGACGATGCAATGGAAGATTATATCATTATCACAACAGAATACTATTGGCATTGGGATTTAAAAGGCTCTGGTTTAAATGTGTGGGAATATCGAAAAGTAATGGAAAAAATGATGAATGCTGGTGGTTTAGAATGGTACGCTACTGATGAACCTGAAATTAGTTCACATCCAGCAAACTGTCTCATGGCCAAAATCGGTAAAAGAATACAACCTGATTCTATTCAGCAATTCGATCAATTACGCTTTAAAAATCGCTTTATGTATTAAATTGATGAACAGAAACCTTCAAAGGGAATCTTTAATAAGTAATTATTTTCATTTCGTAAGGAGGCAACATGATGATCGTTAAGCAAATAATGAAGCAGAACGTGGTAGCCTTAAACTCAAACGATACAATCCGTTTAGCACTGAATACAATGAAAGTAAATAAAATACGTCATATCCCTATATTATCCGATTCTGCTAAGTTAGTCGGCATTATTACAGAACGAGATGTAAAAGATGCAAGCCCATCTATTTTTCAGCTTGAATTAAAAGAAGACTTTTTAAATAAACCTATAAATACTGTCATGACACAAAATGTTGTAACAGGGCATCCGCTAGATTTTGTTGAGGAAGTTGCAGCTGTTTTAATGGAGCATAAAATTGGCTGTTTACCAATATTACAAAACGACAAGCTAGTTGGTATGCTCACAGAAACAGATTTGCTGCATACTTTTGTAAAACTGACTGGGGGAGATCAACCAGCATCACATATTGAAATAAAGGTTCCTAATAAGGCAGGAATGCTCGCAGAGGTCTCGTCAATTTTCCGTCATAGAAATGTTAATATCTCAAGTGTTTTAGTTTACCCTGATACTGATCCAACCTTTAAAATACTTGTTTTTAGAGTCCAAACGATAAATGTAACGATGATTATTAATGATTTAAAAGATGAAGGATATGAAATTTTATGGCCTAATTTTCCGGAGAGCTTAGAATGATTTACAAAGATACTGCATTTATTTATTCACCTCTCTTTCAAACATATAAATTTAATAATGATCATCCTTTTAATCAGCTACGCGTTGAGCTTACTTATGATTTGTTAAGGAAAATGGATGCTATTACTGATAACGATATAGCACCTCCTAGAATGGCTACAGTTGACGAATTAGCACTTGTTCATGATAGAAAGTATATAAAAGCTGTTGAGTTAGCTGGGCATGGAAAATTAACCAGTGAAGAAGGCTTGAATTATGGGATTGGCACTGAAGATACGCCAATTTTCAAGGATATGCATGAAGCTAGTTCACTATTAGTTGGTGGGACTTTAACAGCAGTTGATCTTGTAATGGAAGGTAAAGTTACACATGCTGCTAACTTTGGTGGTGGGCTTCATCACGGTTTCCGAGGAAAAGCTTCAGGATTTTGTATATATAATGATAGCTCTGTAGCGATTCGTTATATGCAAGAAAAATATAATGCAAGAGTACTATATATTGATACAGATGCACATCATGGTGATGGTGTACAGTGGACATTTTATGATGACCCAAACGTATGTACCTTATCTATCCATGAAACTGGAAGATATTTATTTCCTGGAACTGGAAATATTACAGAACGAGGTGCTGGCAAAGGCTACGGATATTCCTTTAACATACCTTTAGATGCTTTCACAGAGGATGAATCATGGCTTCATGCCTATAAAACCTCTTTAGAAGAAGTCGCAGCATTTTTTAAACCTGATGTTATCCTTACACAAAATGGAGCGGATGCCCATTTCTACGACCCATTAACTCATTTAGCGAGTACTATGAGGATATATCATGAAATTCCTAAGCTCGCTCATGAAATAGCTCATAAGTATTGTAATGGACGATGGATTGCAGTAGGTGGTGGTGGATATGATATATGGCGTGTTGTACCAAGAGCATGGAGTCTAATTTGGCTTGAAATGAATAATATACATGTTCCACAAAACCTCCCTGAAGAATGGATCAAGCATTGGCAAGCTCAAGCTCCAGTAACACTCCCAACACAATGGCAGGATCCTAAAGAAATAGTTAAACCTATACCTAGAAAAGCCGAAATTGAAGAAAAGAATGCTTTAACAGTAGAAAAAGCTCTACACTCCATTCGGCCATCAAAGGATTAACTTTTTACTACATTAAGTATGATTTTAGTATTTAGGTTAATGATCCCCCCGAATTATTAGATGATCGTTCAATTAATCTTTCGCCTAATAATTCGGGTTTTTTAACTGCTGTCTTTATGACTTTGCATACCATTTTTTAGAACTAATGGAATAGAGTGAACCTGTATTTCAGCTTAACTTGATTAATAGAAAACAATACTAAATATTGAATAGTTTAGATTTATTCGTCTTTATGGATCCATTCTTAATTATGTCCCAGCACCTTACTATTTCTAATAGCAGTTATAGAATTATCAGGATGTGTCTTCATCAAGAAAGAGTAGGAGAAAAGAAGTCCGAATACATATAAACCGCTAGCAATATATGCAGGTAATAAATGAATAAAGGTGGTATACCCAATCACATAATGAATAATGATGCCAGATAAAAATGCTGGAAGACCTCCGATCAACATACTCCACCATACCCATCTGTCTCCCTCATGAAATCCCCATAATGAGATCATAAGTACAATAAGCCCAACACTTAAAAGAGCACTTCCAAATCCAGCCCGATCATGAGCAATCACTGGAATTAACGTTTCATTAAATTGATTAATCACTTCAGGAGGCATACATAAATATTCAACGTCTGTTTTCACAAACACATTTGTCATTCCTATAAACGAGATAATGACTCCACCTATCGTAAATGAAAAGCCTAAAATAATAAATAACAGTTGTCCATATAAACTAATTTTCCACGCTTGATGGTTACGTTCATTTTTTGACTTAGGGCTATTTGTGACATTCTTAGTTTCCCTATATCCCATAACAAATAATGGTAATAAAATCACCCAAAATAAACCATGTAACCAATCGAAATAACCATATCCTATAAACATTAATATACCTAAAAATCCAGTTACACCAGCTATATTAATTGTTTTTCTACACCAATGAATTCCATTACGTACTCCATGTCTAGCTAACTGCATATATAAAATTCCACCGGATATCATAGTGCCTGCTAGAGTCATTCGATCATGTGCCATAAAAAATAATATTAATTCATTAAAAGCCAATATCTCATTTCTTGAAATACCTAGAAAAGCTTCATCATACGGCAAAATTACTTTTGTCATACTAAATAGTAAAGCTAAAATACCACCAATAAAAATACAAAATCCAAATAACCAATACCAAATCCACCCTGGATAGGAGTGATCTGAGGTTTGAACAAATCTATCATCTATTAATTCATTAATCCTCTTTGGCAAGCCTGGACCTGATGTAATATAACCACCAGATAACATGAGAAGACTTGCACCTTCATTCAGAAAGGTTATTGCATCTTTTGGTTCATTAATTCCTCCAGAAAGAATAATAGGTAAAGTTTTCGATAAGAATGACTTAATCATACGTAATGATTGAATAATAGAATAGCTATCTTCTTCTCTATCACAATCAAGTAAGATACCAGTTACATTGCCATCCTGAATAAGCCCCAAAAAATGATCTGCTGAACTATTTAACTGTTTTGGTGAAATAGCAATGAAAAGAGGTGAATAATCTATATTTTTCTTTAATTGTAAAAAAGAATGTTCATCTAGACTTGTCGTATACTCGATAATAAATGCATCACTATATGGACTCAATTTACTAGTCATGTTTAAAAGCTCTGTTTGATTTCCTTTTATCCTAATTAACTTCTTTACTGAAAGATCATCATACTGAGTTAATTTTTCAATTGTTTTTTGACATCCTAATGATTCTTCACGTTCTGGAAATACAATTTGCAAATGATCTTTCTTACTATAGTGAGGTCTTACCTCAGGCTTTTGTAACTGATATGTAACAGGACCAATCTCTATAAAACTAAAACCTAAGTTTACAAATGCCTTCGTTCCAGATAATTGTGGATCTACCTTACCACTAAGTCCTATAGAAGATGTAAAAGTTAGTTCATCAACCTTTACCTTATTATTTACCGAAGGCTCCATATGACCTAAAAAACGGATAAGAAACTCCCCCCCTGGGATTGAGGCAATGCCGCTCATTCCTCTATGAATAGCTTCTCTTCCAATATGACCAGGCAGTTTGGCTACTATATGCTTAAAGATTGTATGGTATGACCAATCAGGCATGCAGAAAAACTCCTTCCAATTACTTAATCCATAAGAGGCAAGACACTTTTGCCATCATAATCTAAGAGAAAAGTAGTAATGAATTCGCTTCATCACTCCATATAACAACCAACAAAAAAATGAAAAAACGAGTACTTTTGTAAAGATTATAATAAACAACATAAAAAAGCGAGCAAAACTTAAAGTTCGCTCACCTCTTATAAATGTTTAACTAATTTATTTATTGTTTAGTGGATTGTCTGAATTCCATACGATGTGGCAGTTCCACATTTTGATTTTCTACTTCTTCTTTATTCATTAATTTCGTAAGCAATCTCATTGATACGGCACCAATATCATATGTTGGTTGTACAACTGTAGTTAATTGTGGTCGGACCATTGTGGCTAGCCTTGTATTATCAAACCCAACAACCTCAAAGTCATCTGGAATTGAATAATTACGATCTTGTGCTGCATGAATTACACCTAAAGCCATTTCATCTGTTCCAACGAAAATAGCTGTAGGCCTTTCAGCAAGCTCATCAATCTTCTCAAATGCTTCTATACCAGAATCATACGTATAATCACCCTCGATGATTAGTGATTCATCAAACGCAATTTTTGCATCTTCTAAAGCACGTCGATATCCAACAGATTTCTTCAGACGATTAACAGGCTCTTCTGCAGGGCCTTCAACATATGCAATCCGTTTATGTCCCTTTTCAACAAGCATTGAAATGACATCATAGGCAGCTTGTTCATAATTGATATTAACAGATGGTGTTGTATCAGTTAAATCAATAGAAGCAGCTAAGACAATCGGCACTGGAGAGCGTTTAAATTGTTCAACAAGCTCCTCTGTTACATTACCACTCATGAATACGATGCCATCTACTTGCTTGCCTAGCATTGTATTTAAGAGATGTAGCTCTTTATCTTTGTTGGAATCTGAGTTACTTAAAATAATATTATATTTATACATTGTTGCAATATCTTCAATTCCACGAGCAAGCTCAGAATAAAAGATGCTTGATATATCAGGAATAATTACACCAACAGTTGTTGTTTTCTTACTTGCTAGTCCACGTGCAACTGCATTTGGACGATATCCCAATCGATCAATTGCATCTAGTACCTTTTTTCTAGTTGTTGGTTTTACATTTGGGTTTCCATTAACTACACGAGAAACTGTAGCCATAGAAACATTAGCTTCACGGGCAACATCATATATAGTTACACTTGACATTTAAAACACTCCTTCTATTACATTAAATACGTTTAGTTAATCGCTCTCTATTTTCGTATGTAAAGTTTGTTGACTTATGTCTAAAAATAAAGTTTTTTCTCATTCTATGTAAATAATCATACGATACTCTAAAAACGTCTGCAATCTATTTCAACTGTTTTTTACGTTGTTGTAACATATTTTGTTTATTTATTCACAATTTCATGATAAATCCCCTAGATTTTCCCTCATAAATAATAATCTTTAGACTTATTTTGCCTAAATGTAACACATTTATATACATAAATAAAATCAAGAGGCTAACGAAATGTCAGCCTCTTGATTTGTTATATATAAAATTACCTGCTAATTATGCATTCACCTTAACTAAATGTTTTAATTCAGTCATAAAGTTATCAAACTGATCAAAGTCCATTTGTTGTGCTGAATCTGATAACGCAACAGCTGGATCTGGATGTACCTCAGCCATAACGCCATCAGCACCAATTGCAAGTGCAGCTTTTGCTGTTGGAATAAGTAAATCTCTTCTACCTGTTGAATGTGTTACATCAACAAAAACTGGTAAATGAGTTTCTTGCTTTAAAATAGGAACCGCTGAAATATCTAATGTATTTCGAGTTGCACGCTCATACGTACGGATTCCACGTTCACAAAGGATGATTTGATCATTCCCTTGTGAAATGATGTACTCAGCAGCATTGATAAATTCATCAATTGTTGCAGCTAAACCACGTTTAAGTAATACTGGCTTACGTACAGCACCAGCTGCTTTTAATAATTCAAAGTTTTGCATATTTCTTGCACCGATTTGAATGATATCAACGTAATCAAGAGCTTTTTCAATATCAGCCGGATTGACAATCTCGCTTATAATCGCTAGACCATACTCATCTCCAACTCTTCTCAGAATTTTCAGACCTTCAAGGCCAAGACCTTGGAAATCATATGGACTTGTACGCGGCTTATAAGCCCCACCACGAAGTATCTTAATTCCTTGCTTCTTAGCTTGCTCTGCTACTGCTGCAACCTGCTCATAGCTTTCTACTGCACAAGGACCAACAATGAATGATTGACTGCCATCGCCGATTCTCACACCGTTCACTTCAACGATTGTATCCTCAGGCTTTTTCTTACGTGAAACTAATAATGCTTTACTATGATCATCTTCTTGTAGTTCTAATCCAGCTTTAAAAATTTCTTTGAAAATATGCTGTAATGTCGAGTTTTCAAATGGACCATCGTTAAATTCTTTAATGCTATTAAGCATTTTTCGCTCGCGAACAGGATCGTAACGATGTACACCTTGTGCCTCTTTTGTTTTACCAATTTCTTGAACAACTCTTCCTCGTTCATTAATCAGCTTTAAAATCTGTAAATTAATCTCATCTGCTCTTTCTCTTAATGCTTCTAATTCTGCATTACTCATCTGTCTCATCCTTTCGCATTAAAAATTAAATCTGTCAACCACACAAACCTTGTGAATAAAGTAGAAGTTATAGATTCATAATCTATCTTGATGGATAACACTATAGAAATACAATGTTTTCTTTATCATTCACTGAAAGTATGGTACATTTTCTATAATTAGTTGTAATTATATACGATAAAATTAAGATTGTCACCAAAAACTTTAACATTTAAACGCTTTTAAGCGGTAAAGTATCTGAGTTAAGTATATTTTACAGATAAAAACAGTATCGTAAACATAATGAGGTTGCTTTTCATTATTTTACTGGAACAAGTACCTGTAGATTTTCTGATTCAAATATATATAAATTGGCGAACATTCGGCAATAGCTCCTCAAACGTGTGTCTTCTAAAGAATTACTTTTTATAAATATAGGACTTTCACTTCCTTTACAAGCACATATACGATCAAATATAAATTTACTATCGTCGTAATGACATTAAAATATATATAAATAGGACACAAATCATGTTTTCTAACGAAGAAGGGTGTAAAAAATGGATAATAAAGACCTAACATTTGCTCTGGATATTGGAACTAGATCTGTTGTAGGTTTAATTCTAAAAGAAGAAGATGGCTTCTATTACATTATAGATACAGTAATAAAAGAGCATGATAAGCGAGCAATGCTTGATGGGCAAATACATGACGTGTTGGCTGTGGCTAACGTTATTTTATCAATAAAAAATGAACTTGAACAAACACATGGACCCTTAAATAAAGTATGTGTTGCAGCAGCAGGGCGTGCATTAAGAACTGAAAGAGCAAAAGTCACCATAGAAATAAAAGGTAAACCAATGATTCAAAAAGAGGATATCCTTCATTTGGAATTAATGGCTGTTCAAATTGCACAAAAGCAATTAGCTGAAAAATATGATAATGAACGGGCACACCATTATGATTGTGTTGGATACTCTGTTCTTCATTTTCATTTAGATAATGAGGAAATCGGTAGTCTAATAGATCAACAAGGTGAGGAAGCGTCTGTTGAAATAATTGCGACATTTCTTCCTAAAGTTGTTGTGGAATCTTTACTAGCAGCATTAAACCGTGCAGGCTTGGAAATGGAAGCACTTACTCTAGAACCCATTGCTGCAATTAACGTTTTAATTCCTGCATCAATGAGAAGGTTGAATGTAGCTCTTGTTGATATTGGTGCAGGAACTTCTGATATTGCCATTACTGACTTTGGTACAATCATTTCTTACGGGATGGTGCCTATTGCAGGAGATGAGATAACAGAAGCAGTTTCAGATGAATTTTTATTAGATTTTCCCAAAGCAGAAGAAGCAAAAAGACAGCTATCTTCTAAAGAAAAGATTATCGTAACAGATATATTAGGTTTTGAAACTGAAATGCCGAGAGAAGAAGTAATTGAAAAAATATCACCTTCTATCGATAAACTGGCTAATGCCATTAAAGATGAATTATTGTTATTAAACAATGGAATAACACCAAAAGCAATTATGCTTGTCGGTGGAGGTAGTTTAACACCCAAGCTACCAGAAAAAATAGCAGCACTACTTCAATTACCTACCAATCGTGTAGCTATACGGGGTATTGATGCTATAAATCAGTTAAAGCTTGCTGATCATGTGCAAAAAGGACCTGAGCTCGTAACACCAATTGGGATTGCTGTTTCATCCAAACAAAATCCAATTCAATATATAAGTGTTAAAGTCAATGATCGGTCTGTTAGACTTTTTCATATGAAAACTTTAACAATTGCAGATAGCCTATTAGCTTCAGGGATACAACTAAATAAGCTCTATGGAAAACCTGGAATGGCCATAATGGTTGAAGTTAATGGACAAACAATTACAATACCAGGTAATCAAGGCTCATCACCTGTGATTAGGAAAAATGATAGCATATGTCTACTTGATGATGAAATAAAGCATGGAGATAATATCATTGTAGAAAACGGGCAGAATGGATCAACTCCAGTAATCCCACTATCACAAATAATAGATGAAATACCATCAAAGTCAGTTTCAGTCAACGGAACAATCTATACCGTTCAAGCTAATATTCTTCTAAATAATAAAGAAGCACATGAGAATGTAATTTTATCTGATCGTGATAAGATTTCATGCTCTATCCCTAAAACAATTGAAGAATTCCTTGAAAAAATAAACTTACAAAACGAACTTTTAGAGCTTAAACCTTTTTCAATTCAATTAGATGAAGCAGTAGTACCTTTAGATGTATTTTCAGGTAAAATCTATAAAAATGGGCTTCTAACAACTAGAAATGCCAATCTTGAGAATGGTGATATCCTTGTTCTTAAGCCTACTAAATCACCTACTCTTGAGGAATTTGTAAAAGAAGCAAAAATGATGCTTGTTCAATCTTTACCAATCACATTTAACGAAAAAGCAATTACACTTGAAAAATCAATAACTGAATTTTATCGAAATGAAAAACTGTTATCACACAAAGATGTTTTACTTAATGGAGATAAAGTAACAACAAAAAGAAAAGCTTTTGAACCCTTTATTTTTCAAGACATATTCATTGCAATTGATATTGATGTACCTACTTCAGGAACTAGTAAATTTATCTTATTAAAAAACGAGCAAGAGGTAAGCTTTCAGGAGCCATTATTACCAGGAGATAGCCTTTCTATTAAATGGCTATAAAAGAAAGCAAAAAAAGTGTCTATCCAATATGATAGACACTTTTTTTATTATTCACTGATTGCTTTTTTTAAAGTATCACTTGTAATTTTCCAATGTGATGTATTCCATGTAACGGTTTTGTCTTTAAATAATAGTGCTTGTGGTGATTCATGCTTAATATTAAAATTCTCTGCAATATGATTTGAAAGTGGTCGAGAATCTTGAACATGAAGGTGATATGTAGGGAACTCATCATGATTATTAGCAAACTCTTGATATTCTTCATAAGCAGCCTGGCTAATTGGACATGTTAAGCTATTCTTTAAAAATAGAAATCGATCATGCTTTGTTAGTAGCTCTTCAAATTCTTCTACTGTTGAAATCGTTTTTGTGCTCATATTTTTCACCCTTCAATATTAGAAAGTAAGAATTCACTAGTTCACTTATTTCTTATTATCTTCTGTATTCTCATTGTCTTCACCGTTTACACCGGCCTTATCTTCATCCCTTTCAGTTTGCACAGCTGAAAGCACAGTTTGCTCTTTTGTATCATTATTTTTATCTTCTGTACCTTCTGACAATTCTTCAAGAGCTTTAGAAACCTCTTGCTCTGCTAATTCTGCTTGGTCCTCTGAATGAGAATTTGATTGACTTGTAATATCTCTAACTTTTTCCATAATTTGTGATGATTGATCTGATACTACTTGTGATAATGTAGCTGTTTTTTCTTTAGCTAATGCTGCTATATCAGAACTTTTCTCTAGCGCATTATTCGTCAACTTTCCTGTTCGTTCTTTCATGACATTTGCTTGTTCGCCAAGATTATCTCGCATTTCTTTACCACTTTTAGGAGCTAAAAATAAAGCTGTTGCTGCACCGATTAGTCCACCAATTACTGAACCTACTAAAAAGTCTTTGCTATTATTCTTCTTCGCCATTATTTATACCTCCTGATAGTTGATTTTAATCTTTTGGCTCTGTTAAACTTTGTGGTTGATTTCCGTTACAGGCATTCGCTTTCCGCGGGCGGTCCGGAAGCCTCCTCGGCGCAAGCGCCTGTGGGGTCTCCCTTTGACACGCTTCTCCCGCAGGAGTCTCATGCCTTTCACTCCAATCAACCAAGTGCTAAAAATCAACCTTAAGCTTTAACATAGCTAATCTTTTTTAAATTAAATGATCATTATTAACCTGTTGTCTTTTTTCAGTTCTTTGTTTCCATTTTCCCCAAATATCCATTGCTGCATTACTCCACTGTACAACTTGATTAACTTTTTCTTGATTATTTTCCATACTTGTTGATGCAGTCGTCGTTATTTTCTTAACAGTTAGATTTAATTGCTGAATTGTATCTCCTACATCTTTAACAGATTCAACAACCGTATTAAGTTTATCTGACTTATGTTGTATATCTTCTGCTAATGCATTTGTTTTATGTAATAGTTGTGTAGTTTCAGTCGTTATACCTTCCATTTGCCTTTCAAGACCTGATAAAGTTCCTGCAACATTTGTTAAAGTTCCTTGCAGCGCCTTTAAGGTTTTTGACACATATACAACTAAAATTGTAAAAGCGATCGCAATTAAAGCAACACTCAAATATAAAATAATTATCATATCTCACACCTCCAATAACATTTACTATTTCCATTACCCTGCTAATACTTATTATAAACATAAATATTACATAATATCTAATTTCTCCACTTATTTTGACAATCCCTTTAATATCCTTACTTTTGTTGCCTCAATTTATGAAGAAATAAATTAGTGATTACATCACTCACTTCATCCGGTTCTATTAAGAAATTCTGAGAGCTAACAGTCAAATTTGAATTCTGAGTTTGAAGACAATGGAACAATATCATTATTACAAATTTAAAAGTGAAATTAGCGTTTATAATAACTTCCACTGCCTTTCAGTATAAGTATAGGGAAAGCTGGTAAAATCGGGTACAATAGGTATGACAGAAAAGAAATTAAATGGAGGTTTTATTTTGAAAGACCCACGTATAGAACAATTAGCTAAAAACCTAATTAACTACTCAATCCAACTTCAAAAAGGTGAAAAAGTACTTATTGAAAATTTTGGTTTACAAAAGGAATTAGTTTCCGCTCTAGTAAATGAAGCATACAAAGCTGGTGGATTCCCGTTTGTATCTATAAAGGATCATCAAATTGATCGCGCACTTCTAATGGGAGGACAAGAAGAGCAATATAATCTGATCGCTGATTTTGAGGCCGAGGTTATGAAGAATATGGACGCTTATATTGGGTTAAGAGCTGGTAATAATATTAACGAGTTTGCTGATGTACCTGATGAAAAAATGCGACTGCAAGGGAAGACAGTTGGACAAAAAGTTCACCGAGAAATTAGGGTTCCAAACACACGATGGGTAGTATTAAGATATCCTACATCATCAATGGCTCAGCTAGCTAAAATGAGCACCGAACAATTTGAAGATTTCTATTTTAATGTATGTAATTTAGATTATAGTAAAATGGACAAAGCAATGGATGCACTCGTTACACTCATGAATAAAACAGATAAAGTTAGATTAACTGGTGTCGATACAGACATTACTTTCTCAATAAAAGATATACCTTCAATAAAATGCTCTGGTCAAATGAATATACCCGATGGAGAAGTGTATACGGCGCCTGTTCGGGATTCTGTTAATGGAAAAATTACATATAATACACCATCACCTTATAATGGGTTTACATTCGAGAATGTTCAATTAACATTTAAAGACGGAAAAATTATTGATGCATCAGCAAATGATACAGATCGTATTAATAAAATCTTTGATACCGATGAAGGTGCAAGATATATCGGGGAATTTGCGATAGGTGTTAATCCATATATTTTACATCCAATGCAGGATATATTATTTGACGAAAAAATCGATGGTAGCTTCCACTTTACACCTGGACAAGCCTATGATGATGCTTACAATGGTAATAAATCAAACATCCACTGGGATATGGTTATGATTCAACGACCTGAATACGGTGGAGGAGAAATCTATTTTGATGACGTGCTTATTCGTAAAGATGGTCGCTTTGTCATTGATGAACTTAATGATTTAAATCCAGAAAACTTGAAATAAACATTAAATCAATTCATAAGAAAAAATTATGTGAAAATTAAAAAGCTGACATCAAAAGATGGAGAACATACATTCCTCGTCCCGATGTCAGCTTTTTTCTATTATAGGTGTTATACTAAAACCTTTTCATATGCTTGTTGATATTTTTGAATATCACCTGCACCCATAAACACTAAGACTGCAGAATCATGCTCCTTAAGAACAGTAGTATCCTCTTCATTAATCAAATGAGAATTATCAATTTTATTCAGTAAATGATCGATTGAAAGTTTTCCTACATTTTCTCTTGCAGAACCAAATATATCACATAAGTAGATATGATCGGCTCTTTGTAAACTTTCAGCAAATTCACCTAAAAATGATTGTGTTCTCGTAAAAGTATGAGGCTGGAATACAGCTACAATTTCACGATCTGGATATTTCTGTCTTGCTGCATCTATTGTTGCATTAATTTCAGTTGGATGATGTGCATAATCATCAATCAAAATTTGATCACCGATTTTTTTCTCATTAAAACGGCGTTTAACACCTTCAAATGTTTGCAATCTTTGCTGAATAATTTCTACATCGATATCTTCATAATGACATAATGCAATAACAGATAAAGCGTTTAACACACTATGATCACCATATGAGGTAATCTTAAAGTTCGCGTAAAAAGTGTTTCGAACAAAAACATCAAAGGAAGTTCCTTCAGTAGACTTCACAACATTTCTAGCTTGAAAATCATTTTCATCACCAAAGCCATAGTATACTACTGGGACCTTGGCTTGGATTTGTTGAAGTTGCTCGTCATCTCCACAAGCAATAATACCTTTTTTTACTTTTAATGCCATTTCTTGAAATGCACTAAAAACATCTTCTATGTTTGTAAAATAATCCGGATGATCAAAATCGATATTTGTCATAATTGCGTAATCCGGGTTATACGAGAGAAAATGTCTGCGATATTCACAAGCTTCAAAAACAAAATATTTGCTATTAGGTACACCACTGCCTGTTCCATCACCTATTAAAAACGAACTAGGCTCCGCACCTTTTATCACATGTGATAGCAATCCTGTTGTAGAAGTTTTCCCATGAACACCAGTTATTGCCACACTCGTATATCTTTGAATAAAGTCGCCAAGAAAACGGTGATAACGAATAACAGGCAGCCCTAAATTAACTGCTTCAACAATCTCTTCATGTGTATCCGCATAGGCATTTCCTGCGATAATGGTTAACCCTTCTTTAATATTTTCTTTGGCAAAGGGTAATATTTTAATGTTACGTGCTTCAAGGGCTTTTTCTGTAAATACATGTTTCTCTATATCTGATCCTTGAACTTCATAATTCATATCGTGTAAAATTTGTGCTAAGGCACTCATACCAGTACCCTTAATTCCAACAAAATGATAAACAGTCATAATTAGAACCTCCAACAAACGTCTATCTGATGACAGTATATGACGCTCATCTTGATTTGCAACTCATCTATATCAATCCACAAAAATTAGCTAATTGCTTCAGAATATATACATATGTAATCAGCTTACGAAAATATATTATATCATCAGCTTTACATAAAGACCATGAAAATCCTTCGATTACCATGGTTAAATCTTATACCCAAGTATATTTTATGGAATATTTCTTTAAAAATGTACGCCAGTTTTCTTCAGATTTCTCAATATCTTTTAAAAGCCTGCTAATAACCTCTTTATCCCTTTGTACATATACCTCACTAATACATAATAGCTGGTCATAGATCGGAATCGTTCGAATAAAAATATTTTCTTTCTCTTTCATATCTCTACTCTTATTTAGTAATTTAATATTTATTTCAACTACTTCTTTTGTAAGTAATTTCTCTGCATGTATATGATCATTATCTACTTTTATTACTCTAAATGGTTCAAGTACACAAGCCATAAAAAGGGCATGAATAACCGAATGTAAAGGATGTAACTTACTAGCTTGCGAACTCACATAAGACTGATAAATTGTTAAACCTTTTAATGTTAAATAATCAAACGTAAACCAATCACGAAAAAGCAATTCCTGATCATCCGTAAATTCAATAGTCTTAATACTATTTTTATTTCGGAAAATATGCTTAGCCTTTACTTTTTCGCGAATATTTACTTTTCGATTAACAAAATAGTGCAGTTCGCCAATATGCTGAGCTGCAAAAGTGATCAAACGATCTTCCTTTTCCTGACGAATTAATTTTAAATCAACTATTTTATCCATGCAATGAAACTAACCTCTACTTTTTCTCGTATCATACCATTTCTTTAAAGCTCTGTTAATTACTTTACAATTTTTGCTTTAAAAATTGTTTTTTTATTATTGATAGTATTTTTAAGTAGTACTATTTAAAAAGTACTGCTCTCCTGTATCGCGTCTAAATCTTCTTCGGAAATAAGAATATCTCTTGGTTTACTTCCACGGTTTTCTGATACAATACCTTGCTCTTCCATCATGTCAATTAACCTGGCTGCACGATTATAACCAACTCGAAAACGTCTTTGAAGACTTGATGTGGAGGCTCCACCTTGATTCACGACAAACTCACACGCCTCAACAAATAACTCATCTTCTTCAGATTGAATTGTTGCCTTTTTCACTAACTCATCTTGATGAAATAGGTAGTCTGGCTTAGCTTGTAGTTTAACATGTTTTACAACTCTTTCAATTTCTTCATCAGAAACAAAGGTTCCTTGGAGTCTCACAGCTTTAGAAGAGCCGTTTTCTAAAAATAGCATATCGCCCTTTCCTAATAGTTTTTCAGCTCCACTAACATCAATAATTGTCCTTGAGTCTACCTGTGAAGAAACAGAAAAGGCGATTCTAGTTGGGATATTCGCCTTAATTAAACCAGTGATAACATCTACAGATGGACGCTGTGTTGCAACAATTAAGTGAATTCCACATGCACGAGCCTTTTGGGCAATACGACAAATTGATTCTTCTACATCATTAGGTGCAACCATCATTAAATCTGCTAATTCATCGATAATAATAACTAAGTATGGAAGATGTTCACCTTGCTTATGTTCTTTAACAAGCTGGTTATATCTCGTGATTTCTCTTGTTCCAGAATGAGCAAATAATTCATAACGTCTTTCCATTTCTTCAACCGCCCATTTCAATGCGGCTGTTGCAGCTTTTACATCTGTTATAACAGGACTAACTAAATGTGGTATATCATTATATGGTGCCAATTCAACCATCTTTGGATCAATTAACATGAGCTTAACATCATGTGGTGCTGCTTTATAGAGTAAGCTAATTAGAATTGTATTAATACATACACTCTTACCTGAGCCTGTAGCACCTGCAATTAATCCATGAGGCATTTTCTTAAGATCAGTAACTGCCGGCTGTCCAGAAATATCTAAACCTAGAACAGCATTCATTGGAGAAGGATTATTTCGGAATTCTTGACTTCTTAAAATTTCACGCAGATAAACCATCTTACTTACTTTGTTAGGCACTTCAATTCCTATTGTATTTTTGCCTGGTATTGGAGCTTCGATTCTTATATCTTTTGCAGACAAGCTTAATTTGATGTCATCACTTAGATTTGTTACTTTACTCACTTTTACTCCTGGCTCAGGATGTACTTCAAATCGAGTAACTGCCGGACCCTGTGTTACATTTACTACACTTGCCCGCACATTAAAGTTTGTTAACGTAAGATCTAGTAATTCTTTTTGTGATTCAAGCCATGTATTATCTTCTGTTAGTTCTTGTGTCGGAACATTCAAGTAAGAAAGTAAGGGAAATTGATAGCTGTCTTCGTTTTTTTCCTTACCATGAATCCGTTGTTTATCTCTTCCTAGCATCATTACATTAAAAGGATGTGAGCTTTTTCTACTTTCCTTCTGTTGTGGAATAGCTTGTTTATGTTCGACTTTAACTTCATTCGACTGATCCTGAATGTCATTAGCTTCTTTTTCTTTATTAGATTCAGCTAATTTATATTCCTCAAAAGACACTGAATTCGTATGACTACTTTCAATTTCTTGATGTTTAACCACATCATCTTCAGTATCAAAGCTAGGTAATTGAGATTCAGATAATAAGTTTTCATTAATAAGCTGATCACCAATTGGTTGAACATCAGGTTTAAGAAGTAGCTGAAGAACCTCCTCCTCAACATCTTCATTTGTTTCACTATTTATTGATGTATCGTTATTCTCATCGTCGAAGAGCTCTATACTACGTTCTTCTAAGGTGTAATTGTTATCTCTAATATTAGATTCAGTATGTTCAGTGTCCACTATTTCTGTTTCACTTTGATGTGAACTTTCTTGTAACTCTTTATTTTTTGAAGAAGAACTGATCTCAAACTCTGCTTCAACATGTCTATCTTCCATAACAGCTTCATCTTGTCTATTGAATAAGTGAACTTTTTCCTCATTCGCTTTTTCCGTTACGATTCGAGAGGAATTGGGATACCTGATATGATCTGTTTGAAACCCGTATATCGGAGATGGTGTTGACGTCGGGTGGAAAGGCTTTTTCATCTTCTCAACAACAGATTTCTTTTCTTCAAATGAAGATTCAGAATAATCAAAGGTTGGTGTAGCTTGCTGCTTTTGGGCTGTTTGTTGAGTTTGGCTCTGATTACGAACAGTCCGCTTAGGTCTTTCATCTCTCTCTTTTTTTGTATATGTTTCATCTGGAATAACGGGAAATTTAAAATTACCTTTTGGATATTGGTAAGATACTCTAGCTTCAGCTTTTTGATGATCATTTGATTGTCCTGCAGTCATATTTCGTTCATTAAAAACATTTTTTACATTAAGTTGCTCATCATTCTTTAAATCATCAACTGTTCTATTAAATTCTTTTTCATCATCACCTAAAAAGAAGGTTACTAGTTTTTTGACCCAATTCATCTTAATCACTCTTTCACATAATTAAAAATCGTTGTATATACTACGAATCTGTTAAACCTTATTGAAATTAAATACCCAGCTCAGAAACATACAACGAGTTTCCGTACTTTCAATTATTACTCTAATAAATCAGAGCTCATCTTCGTAGAACCGATTTTCACTTTCGAATTTCAATTTATATATCCTAATAGAACATATAATCCTGCTTACTATTGTATCAATAAATGTCATGTTTTGTAGATAAGAAAAAAATCTACTGTTATTTTTTATTAGTCAATTAAAAAACTGTCCGTGTTCATAACTAACTAGTACACGCTTGAGATCACTAGCAACAGGTAAAATAGAAAAAAGAGGATAGCTCACTAATGCACATGTATGAGCTACCTCTTTTATTTTCACTAAACTTATTAATAAAAAGCTAACAGAAAAATTCCTGCTATAATATACCATTCGTTATTGACCCTTTTCTTGTTGGGGTTCAGGTCGTAAAAGGATCTATTGGTTAGTGTGTGGTTTATTTTTACCTAATATAAAAATAGGCTCAAGCTTCTTTTCTTCATATAAAAATGATAAAGCCGTAATTGGAATTGTTCCACTTGCAAAGAAACTCATAGTTAACTGAGCTAATATATCATAACCAGTGTCATTTCTTATATCAACTATGAGAAGTACATCTTGATGTGGTACAGCTACAGCCATTTGACCTTCAATTTTCTCTTCAAAAGATTGCAGAAGGCTTTCATTTAAAATTCTACTTGCATCATATCCATCATTTGCATTAAGGAAATAAAAAACGTTACCTGCTACAACATCTTCTTTAACACTTGTCTTTAATGATCTAACATTAAATAAGGCAATTTCTTTAAGTTGTTCCTTAGTCCAACCTTCTTTTTCTATCATTTTCTCATCGATTAAACGATATGTTTTTCCAAGGTCCAGTGCATAATAAATTCTTGTTTCCGCTGTATGCTCACTATAAAACAATTTAATTCCTTCATTGCTTTCTGATGGAAAGGATGTTGAACGAATAACAGGATAAACCGATCTTTCTTTCCCTGTTATCTCCTGCTCCTCATTCATAACAGTAAGTGCTTCTTTTACATAATACACAACCTCATCAATTGCTTGTTCCTTTGTATTTTCCCATTTTGCTATGATTCTTGGTAAAGTTAATGTAACACCTTTATTTGACTGAGAATCCTCAACTCTTAAGGTATCTTTTTCACGATCATAATTGAATTGCCATTCGGGTTTATTTAGCTTTTCCTTAAGCATCTCTACTAACTTTCTAGAAGTCATCTTCAATTTTTCTTTTCCTCCTCTTTAGAAAAGCAAAAGCGCCTTGCACATCACCATACAAACTAAAGGAGCATCAATTGCTGCTGAAGCTAGACACTATTACAGAATTATACTTTCAAATCTTACTAGCAAGGTGCTTAACACCTCTTTATCAATGACATATATGAATTATTTGTTTTTATAAATCAGTTGTTTTTTTATTTGGCTATGTTAAAGGTTAATGTTGATTTTTAGCACATTGTTGATTGGAGGTGAATATATGAGACTCCTGCTTAGAGAAGCGTGTCAAAGGGAGACCCCTCAGGCGCGCAGCTTATGAGGAGGCTCCCGGACCGCCCGCGGAAAGCGAATGCCTGTAACGGAAATCAACAACAAAGTTTAACAGAGGCTTTTATTTAATTGTGAATCGAATCAATAAATTCTTGAATTTGTTCCTTTGTTTTTCTATCTTTATTAACAAATCGACCAGTTTCTTTTCCATCATTAAATGCAACAAAGCTAGGAATTCCATAAACATCTAGTTCTTGACAAAGCTCAATATATTCATCACGATCAACATAGTAGAATGTAAAATCAGTATTTTCCTGTTCTAGTTCTGGTAAAACTGGTTCTATGATTCGGCAATCAGGACACCAATCAGCTGAAAACATTAAAATAGTATTCTTCTCCTGTATAACATTCTTATATTCTTCAATTGACTGTAATTTCTTCATATTATTTCCCTCCACATTAGCTTGATTACTAAGGTTAAATTATTTGTTCATTATATCTGTATTGGTTGAGGCTATTATCATTATAGTGTATATGATTGCCGATCCTGTTTCCAGTTAACCAACTTGAGAGATATATGAAGGAGCATAGGTTATTAGTATAGAAGCTCTGGTTAATCTTTATGGTTGATTTCCGTTACATGCATCTAAAATCAATAGTAAGCTTTAACATATTCAATATAAAATAAAAGTGGATAACACAAAAGCAAAAGTAAGCTCCTTTTGAGTCATCCACTTTAACCTATTTTTTCACTGAATTCACAATTTCCATCATATTTTGTGCATCTTCTTCAATGTCACTTTTATTGGTTTCTGTTGTCAACTTAGTACCACCGATACCTACAGTAATCTCATACTGATTTTTCTCTACCTCATCTACAAACAAATAACCAAATTTTTCCTCGTTTTCAAATGTTTTTAAAATTAAAGGATTTTTATATTGTTTTGACAAGGCTTCATATGAAACTTGGCTATTCACTTTTTCCTTTAAATTCACAAATAAAATATAGCTTTGTTTTCCTTGTTCAAGTATTACATTATATTTATTAGTTTCTTTTATTTCAAATTTCTCCGGAACATAATATGAAAAAAGTTTTGTTTCTTTATTGGGTTTCTTAGGTTTTTCTTCAAAAGCAATTTTTGCCTGATTGATCGTTGTTTTTGATAAATCTTCATCAGAGATATTACAGCTTGTTAAAGTGAGAATTAAAAAAAAACTAAAACATAAGGTAAATAATTTATTCACACCAATCCCCCTCAAAAACTGATAAATGAAAAGATAGGTTCAAAGGCTCTTTAGCTGCCATTGACCTAAATATGCGATGATTACATTGCTTTATAGCCTAAAGATACTATCTTTCTTTATAAAAAGATCTTACATTAGGTATTGTTTATTGAAAAAAGATTCACGAAAATACTTATTAAAAAGTAGCATTATTTAGTTAACCAAAAAAGAACCTATTTAATAATAACCTTTTTCATAAAAAAGTGACAAGAAAAAGTAGAGTAACCTATCACAATAATGGGTGAAAAATATGTTAATATTGAGTAATATTGATCTAGGAGGGATTTTATGGAATTTATTGTTTATCTAGCAGGAGAAATACATTCAAACTGGAGAGATCAAATAAAACAAGAAGCATCTAGCAAACAACTTCCATTTCATTTTGTAGGACCGATGGAAAACCACGATTTGTCTGACTCTATTGGTGAAAATATACTTGGCAAACAGCCTAACTCTATTATCAAGGATGATATGGCTTCAGGAATTAATAATTTCAGAACAAGTGTACTTATGAATAAAGCAGATATCGTAATTGCTTTATTTGGTAAAGAATACAAACAGTGGAATACTGCAATGGATGCAAGCACAGCAATCTCCTTAAATAAGCCACTTATTATCATTCGACCTGAACAACTCCACCATCCATTAAAGGAACTATCAAACAAAGCTAATGTAACGGTTGAAAATGTAGAACAAGCACTTGCTGTACTTTCGTATCTAGTTGAATAAAAATAACACAAGACGCCCGCCTATCGGCTCGCTCGTGGGCGTCTTGTGCTAGGCACTAAAACTAAATAAATAATTAATACTTTCTTAGTTAGGAGCTAATCAAAAGATAATAGGAAACTTTTCCTTCTCATAAAACGTTGCAAACATACAAAATAGAAATACAAAGTGTTCACCTGTCATATTTTCATCAACCTCAAATAAATTAAAAAAGGCCTCCAAGCTATCTTGATTAAATCCTTCGATTTTTTCTAAATTAATCTTCATGTATTCTACTTTTTCAAAAACTCTTTCATTCCCATATTCCTGAAATATATCTTTTATTTGATTTTTATTCACAGTATAAAATCACTCCTTTTCCTAAAAATTCGAACAAATATATCTTATTCATTGTTAATAGGATGTGATTGATGGTTTTGACTAAATAGAGAAAAACTTCAGTCCACTCTTCACAGTTTAATGAATAACATTGCTCATTTTAAAAAAAGGCAGGGGTGTTTCTATCATTTTAAGCACTAATTCAATTCTACCTTCTTATACTATAGAAAAATGTTGCTTGTATTTATAAACCTATCAGTTTTGCATGTTTATTTGAATACAGCAATCAAGGAGGAATAATTTTAATGAGTAAAAAAACAACTGATGTGTTCAAATTACTAAAGCAGATTGGATTTAAACTAGAACATACTTTAAACACATCTATTAAAGATAATCTTAATAATGAAGATATTGCTATGGCAATGAATTCAGGTGGTAAAGTGATTGCTCAAATTAGTGAGGCGATTCAAGAATATGTGGAAGAAGTATCTTCACAGCTTAACCTTCCAACGAAGAAAGATATCGGAAGACTAGGTAAGTTAATTGTCCAATCAGAGGATAAGTTAGATGATATTGAGGATGAAATTAAAGAAGCGATACATCTACTTAGAGAACTTAAAACGGAAATTGATAAAAAAGCAATCCATGCAACCAAGTATATAAAGCCAGCTTGTCATAAAGGCAAAAAACAATGGAAAAATAAACATGTATATCTAAATAAACATGTTTGTAAAAAAATTGATAAACTAAAAGATTCAGTAATTGATATCACGTCAAAGCACTCAATCTGTTCAAAACTAAAGGATAGCCATTCTAATTCTAACATGGCAAATATAAAGCAAGAACTACTAGATCAACTATTACAACCAACAACAAATGTGGACTTTAATGAAGTAAATAATCTTCTTACTAAACTTCTTCAAGAAAAAATAAGAAATAGTGGAAGTAAAAATGGGTAAGTCTGACCTCGGTCATCAATATAATCTTGATCAAGAAATGAAGAGATGGCAGGGATTTTTCAAAGCAATAGCAAACCCAGAAATTGAAGTAGGTTTAACGCCCAGAAGTGCTGTTTGGAAAAAGAATAAAGCAACCTTGTGGTATTATCCCTCGCCAAATAAAAAATACAGTATCCCATTATTTCTCGTTTATTCGTTAGTAAATCAGCCCTATATTTTAGATATGGCTCCTGGCAATAGTATGATTGAAAGCTTCACAACGAATGGTTTTGATGTGTATTTACTTGATTTTGGTATACCGGGCTATGAAGATCAGGATATAACAGCAAGCGACTATGTTGTTAACTATATTCAAAAAGGGGTCAAAAGGGCACTTCGTCACTCTAATGCAAAAGAAATAACCATTATTGGATATTGTCTTGGTGGAACACTTGCTACAATGTATGCAGCCATTGCTGAGGAACCTATTAAAAATTTAATTTTATCTGTCTCTCCAGTTGATTTTGAAACTGCTCCCTATTTTGATAAGCTCGCACAAGCTACTAAGGAGGGGCACTTGGATATTACTAGCTTACTAGAAACAACTGGAATTATTCCAGCAAAAATGATCAAATGGGCAATGAGAATGGTTACAAGTCCTATTTATTTCACACCTTACCTTTCCTTACTAAATAAAGCATATGATGACGAATACGTTGACAAATGGAAACGTCTAAATAAGTGGACATCTGAACATATTCCTTTTACAGGAGCTGCTATGAAAGAACTCATCAATGAATTAGGAAAAGAAAATAAGTTAATAAATGGTGAGCTATATATTCATGATAAAAAAGCAGATCTAAAAAATATACATGCAAATCTGCTTGTTATCTCCACAGACTTAGATCAGCTTGTCGTAAAAGAGCAAAATATTCGCGTAATTGACTTTGTTTCAAGTAATGATAAAACATTTTCTCTTGTAAATGGAGGACATACTACACTCGCAACTGATAAGGGATTACCTTCTTTTTTATCCGAGTGGCTGCCCCAACGATCTGATCCTTTATAAGTGTCACCTTAAAGGAAATATAATGGCTTGGCTTTGTTAAAACCTTAACATAGCCAGGCTTATTGACGTTCCTGATCATTGCTGCTCACCTGTGACTATGTTCAATCTTTTACATGTCTTTTTTACGTCTTACAAACCAGTGATTACACTTTTCCGACCATCCTGACTTACTTATCGACCATGTTCTCTGCTTTGCACGCCGTTTGTTCTTTTCCAAACCACTCATTACACTTTGCAGACCATTCTAACATCATTGTCGACCATGCCCTCTCTTTTGCATGCCGAATTCCCTTTCTTACAATCCCGTAAAATAAAAAACCCCCTTTCTCATTGACTTTTTTTAAGAAGGGGGTGTTAATAGCTATCTATTTTTGTATAAATATTGACCAATTAATAAAGTCGATAACTCAGAAAACATTTGTGTACGATCAACTAAACCATTAGTAAAGATACCGATTGCTCCTTCATTTTGGCGAACATTATGCTTTTTTACATAGCTATCCATTACATCACCTAACTCTTGACCAGCAAAAACTTGATCTCCTATTTCATTTGGAATAATAATTCTTGCTCCACCAGCTACAACAGGCTGCAAGCTATTATCAACAAGTGCACCCCAATTGCATAAAAAGTAACCAACTTCAGTTTTCACAAGACCACCCTCTAAGCCGACACCTATATTCGCTTTCTCTGCTTCACGTGCATTTCTAGCACGATTAATTGCGCCTAACATCGTTTCTTCGTCAGATAGTGGCTGATCAGAAACGTTTGAAGAAACATTTACAGAGATAAACTCACCTTTAACATATTGGAAAAATGCATTTGTAACTGCATTGATTTTGGTTGGGTTCTTCGTTCCAATTGCTATAATCAAATTTCCTACTCCAATCAGACTCTATTATCAAATGCTAATACTTGCTATTTTGTAAAAAAATCAATTAAGAATTATCCTTGATCGTTTTCACTGTTGTTGCATCACAAGATCTTACAAGACGAACCAATAGCTCTTTTGCTGCAGCATAATCCTCAACATGCATGATTGAGCCAGATGTATGTATATAGCGAGATGTAACACCAATCACGATTGATGGCACACCTTGATTAGAAACATGTACTCTTCCTGCATCTGTACCACCCTGTGAAACAAAATATTGGTATGGAATATTATGTGTCTCAGCTAAATCAAGGACGAATTCTCTTAACCCTCGATGAGTTACCATCGATCTATCTAGAATTCTAAGTACTGCACCTTTTCCTAAATGCCCAAATTCTTTTTTATCTCCATTCATATCATTAGCAGGTCCTGCATCTAATGCAAAAAACAGATCAGGATTGATTAAATTTGCAGCTGTTTGAGCTCCTCGTAGACCTACCTCTTCTTGCACAGTTGCTCCAGAATAGAGAGTATGTGGTAACGTTTCACCCTTTAATTCCTTTAATAATTCAATTGCTAATCCACAGCCATAACGATTATCCCATGCTTTTGCTAATATCTTCTTCGGATTAGCTAGAGGTGTAAAATCACATACAGGTACTATTTGTTGACCTGGCTTTATACCTATTTCTTTAGCATTCTCTTTATCATCTGCACCAATATCAATTAACATATTTTTTATTTCCATTGGCTTTGAACGTTGACTTTCACTTAACAGATGGGGTGGAATTGAACCAATTACACCAATAACTGGACCATTATCTGTAATAATTTGTACTCTTTGAGCTAATAAAACCTGGCTCCACCAGCCACCAAGTGGTTGAAAGCGTAGCATTCCATTATCAGTTATCGCAGTAACCATAAAACCTACTTCATCCATATGTCCTGCTACCATAATTGTTGGATCTCCTGTGTTACCTCGCCTTACGCCAAAGATACTTCCGAGTTTATCCTGGACGATTTCATCTGACAGCTGCGCAAGCTCTTGCTTCATAAAATTCCTTACTTGATGCTCATTACCAGGTGCACCTGGTAATTCAGTTAATGTTTTAAACATGTCTAACGTTTCTTTATTCATATTAACCCTCATTTCAAATATGTATATTAGGTAAGATCTTATATAAACTACTTTCTAGCTTTGCTAACATTGGAATGCAATTGATTTATCTGAACATGATATAATGTAAACTGTAAAAATATACGCATTAACACAATCCTGTATAAATTTTATACGATGACCGAAATTAAGGGGTGACAAAATGAAAGGTAAATATTTTTTATTAGGCTTAGGACTTGGCATTACAAGTACATATTTAGTAAAAAAACGAGTGGAGCAATCGAAAATCTCTTCTGATAAGGCACTTGCAATCGTTAAAAAAGCCTTTAAAGAAAGAGGTCCAATTGATGGATCATGGATTTACACAATCCCAGAAATCTACTCTAATGATCATTTGACATATGAAGTTTATAAAGCTGGTATTTCTCGCTCTGTAGATAATCAACTTGAGCAATATGAAGCTTATATCGATATCTACACTGGAGTTATTGTACACGTTGAACAGCTTCATTAAGCATGACAGAATGTATTCTATAAAACTTTTTGCTTAACTGAAAAATTATCGAATTGCTTCTAGTCTTCTTCTTAGCCAACTAAATATTATACGATATTACCATTTGATAATAAATGAGTTTTTCACAAAGGGGATGATTTACTTTACATCCCCTTTGTTATAATAGTTAAGCTCTATTACGCTCTACCTTTTCCAATATATTACCTTCTTTATCCCACTTTATTCCCCGGTAAAATGCATCATGATAAAATATAAACCAGGCATTTTGGGATTCCCCAAACTCCAGCCATTTTTGTTTATTTTCAATGGATGTCATTGGATAATCATCATAGGCTAGGACCCATAGTGGATTTTTATGTGCATGTGTTGGCATTAAATCAGCCATATGGACAACAGTATCTTTCTCATCTTGAAGGATAACTACGCTATGACCATCACTATGACCACCAGTATGATGCATTTCTATACCTTCTATAATCTTGATCGAAGTTTCAAATGTTTCAACTTGATGTTGAATTGCTTCCCAATTTTCTTTCCAATATGTATTACGTGATCGGATATTCGGATTTCTCATTTCTTCCCATTCAATAAAAGAGGTAATAATTCTTGCGTTCGGAAAAACAGATATTAACTTATCATTTTCCCACTTTGTTAAACCACATGCATGGTCAAAATGCATATGTGTCATAAGAATAATATCAATATCATTTGTTTCCAATCCTAACTTCTTTAATGATTCTTCCACCATTGACTCTGCTCTTACACCATAATTTCTAAGCTGCTTTTCATTAAACTTTCCAGAACCAACACCTGTTTCTATTAAAACATTAAGTCCATTTTTTTGCACAAGCATAGGATCAGTTCTTAATTCAATCTGATTTTTATCATTGACCGGATATTTTTTAGACCATAACGGTTTCGGCACAACACCAAACATTGCACCACCATCAAGAAATGTTACCCCACCATCTAACCATGTGATTTTTGTTTGACCAAATTGAAGTATTTCCACTTAAATCCCTCCCTTTATTATCTTATCATAACTATATTCTATGATGGAAAGGAGAAGTTAGGTCTCATTATGTAAATTCTACATAAGCACTGACCTTTTCGTTTTACGTTTTAATACCTTGAAGCAAACCAAGCTATTCTATTGAGAATAATCTTAAATGAGAGGGGGATTCACAGAAATTATTTAAGAAAAAACAAAAAAACAGTGAATATCACTGTTTTCTCTAGCTAAATATTATATATCTTCATTCATGTATTTTGCTTCAACTCGATAAATTCTTTGACCTTTGCCTGAGAACTTTTCTTCATACTCAGTCATAATGTTTCCTTCGAAATCACTATTATGCAGATCTAAGCTTAGATATTTCAGCTGTAAACCATATTCCGAGAAGCTGATTAAAGAATACTCAAATAATCCCTGGTTATCAGTCTTAAAGTGAATTTCTCCACCCTTTATTAATATCTTTTCATATAAAGATAAGAAATCCTTATACGTTAGACGTCTTTTTGCATGACGAACTTTAGGCCATGGATCGGAAAAATTTAAATATACTCGATCAATTTCATTTTCATCAAAATACTCTGATAAATCCTTTGCATTAACATTTAACAATTTGAAATTTTCAAGTTGTAAATCTACTGCTTTTTGAACTGCTGCTACAATAACACTGTCAAAAAGCTCAATTCCTATATAATTAATGTCTGGATTTTGTTGAGACATTCCCGCTAAGAATTGTCCTTTACCAGTACCAACTTCAATATGAATTGGGTTATGATTACCGAATATCTCGTGCCATTTTCCTTTATATTGCTCTGGATTTGAAATAGCATATTGAGAATGTTCTGTAATAAAATCATTTGCCCAAGGTTTATGACGTAAACGCATGAAGACACCTCTATCGATTTATTATCGTTCTAAAAGATACCATGAATGGTACATGTTATCAAGTATGAAAAAGTGTAAAACGAATTTTAAGTTTGTGGCAATTTTGTCTAACTATATTACAGATAGACTAAAAACTAGGAGGCTGACTATAAAGTCAACCTCCTAATTTTTATATCATCTATTTATACCTGTATATTTTTACTCAAGTAATGACAAATTATAGTTATATGTTTTATGAAAAGGAGTGTTTATTTTGCCAATTCAATATCATGATCAAGTAAATTTACTAAAAGATATATTATCAGAGCATCAAAGCGAATGCTGTGGAACTGTAGCAGAGTGTGAACAACTTGAAAGAGTCATAAAATCCCTTATGGTAAACTCTAACACAAATCCTAATGTGAAAAATATGCTTGAAGACATTTATACTTATAGTCAGTCAGGGAAAAACTCAACTGAGTTAAATCAACATATCCAATCACATCAAGAACAACTATCTCAATGGGTTGAAGATATTAACACTTATTCCTGAGAACTGCTTTTGATCTTATTGATAATGATTGAAATATGTTCGATCCAATTATCCATTTCTTTGTTATTATTTTTTGCATGATACCATAAAAAAGATGTAATAGCTTGTAATAGAACATACCAATAGATTCTCGTTTTCAGGTTTAAATTAAGCTCTAATCCGTATGCTGAAAGCCATGCTTCCCAATCTGCTTCATCTATATACCAATATAATAATATACCTATATCAATAGCCGGGTCAGCAATCATAGCTCCATCCCAATCGATTAGGTAAAGCTGATTATCCTCAGATATTAACCAATTATTATGATTAACATCACAATGACAAACAACCTGGTCATTACATTGTACATCTGGAAGCTGCTCAATTAATAAATCAATAGCATCCCTAATTTCTGGGGTCTCGATTTTCTCAAAAACAACCGCTTGCTGTATATCTTCAATTATGGAGTTAGGAGTTAGCGGTTGCTTTCCTAATCTTCTTAACATATCCAACAGCTCTTTAGAGCGATGTATTTTTCGAAGAAGCTCAGCCACATGCTGACCATGCATATCTACCGCTTTTAATTCTCTCCCAATAAGCCGATGTTGGGCTGTTATAACATCTCCATTTTCCATCCGCTTCGTCCACATTAATTTTGGAACAATACCTTCTGCTGAAAGCACAGCTAAAAACGGAGAACTGTTACGCTTTAGAAAAAGCTGCTGTTCATCTTTTGTTGCAAAATATGCATCACCTGTTGCACCACCAGCAGGTGTGATTTTCCACTCGCTACCTAATACTTCTTCCAACCAGTTCACCTTCAATTTCAACCCAACATTTCATATAAGTATTTGAAAAGCACAAGCATCTTTATTCCAACCACAAGAATTAATAAATACTCTATATTTCACAGTCACATCAGACGCTTGAACTAGACTCTAAAACATCAAGTAAAAAAACTTATACATATTACTTATGCTATTAATATATATTGACTTCAAAAATACATCCGCAAATTCAGCATAAAATTTATAGTAACTTTCTTTAATAAAAAGTACAACAACATTCTATTAAAAGCTTTGATAAGCCTTACATTGTCTAAAATGATTTTTGCTGATAAATAAGAATATGTTACAGTTCATCATGACCTTGCCTCTACTTCTAAAGGAGCTAGTATCAATCGAATAAGTTTAACAGAGCCAAAAATAAAAAAGATAGCTGATAGTGATTATAGAACGTACACTATAGCCATCCTATTAAATTTTATCTCCTAATTATGACGGTCGTCAAGTAAAAGTCGAAATCCTACTTTTTACAGAAAACATACGTTCCTAATTCTCGTATATCCACCTGATTATTTACTGGTGATGGATTATATAATACTACCCTATGAGGATTAACTATTTCTTTCCATCCTTCTCCCAAAGGAAGCTCTATTGAATAAGAAGCATCTGGGTGATTATTGTGAATAATATATAGGAAATTCCAAGGCCCTAGTGTTTTTACATCTTTTAAAAGGTAACAAATCAATTCCTGCTCCCGATCATCAAATAATAAATGCTCTTTTATTAAAGAAGAAGATGGTAAACGGAAAGCTCCATGAAGCTTTCTCAGTTGTATTAGCTCTTTAACATATTCAATATTTTCTTTATGAGTAGAACGCTCATTCCAATTGATCCAATTAATTTCATCTGATGAATTATAGCTATTTTCAACACCTTGTTTTGTTCTAAAGAATTCTTGTGCTGCATGGATAAAAGGAACTCCTTGCGAAAGAAGCACGATACTAGTTGCTAATCGATGTCTTGCTTCTCGTAGCCTGTTATCCTCGTCAGGCGCGTAAAGCTGGAAACGATCCCACATTGTATGGTTATCATGTGATTCAACGTAATTTATTGACTGGTGAGGATCTAAAAACATATTTGCAGACCCACTTATTATATTTTTCATTTGTTCATATTTTTCTAAATTAGTGTAAACAAATCCACAATCATCCACACTAAATGTACTACCTTTGATCACATCTCTGAACTGATCATTGAAAAAGCTGATTTTGGGAATTGTATTCGCATTGGCAATCGTTGCTTTCTTATCACCTGCTAATGGAGTATTTAAATCCCAGCCTTCTCCTAGTAAAAATGCATCTTTTTTAATCGATAAAATTCTACTCTGCAACTCTTTCATTGTGTCAATATCCATAATCCCCATCAAGTCAAACCGAAAGCCATCAACATCATATTCTTCTAACCAATATTGAGCACAATCAAGAATAAACTTTCTTACCATGCTTCGTTCTGAAGCAAGATCATTTCCTACGCCTGTTCCATTTGAAGCAAATCCATTTTCATCATGTCTAAAGTAGTACCCTGGTAGTAGCTTCTCAAAAGATGAATTTTCCTTGGAATAAACATGATTGTATACAACATCTATAATAACTTTAAAACCACATTCGTGGAGCTTTTGAATGAGCTTTTTGACCTCGATAATTCGTTTATAAGGATCTCTTGGATTTTGTGAATAGCTGCCTTCTGGTGCAAAAAAATGTAGAGGATTATAACCCCAGTTATACGAATCTAGTGGATTTGTTTCATCTACTTCTTCATAATCATTTATCGGTAATAACTCAATATGAGTAACACCTAGCTCTGACAAATAGGATAGACCTGTTGAATCACCATAGCTATTGAGTGTTTCTGTTTCTAACCAGCCGTCATATTGTCCTTTATTCACTATTCCACTATCAGGATGAATTGAAAAATCTCTTATGTGAGCTTCATATATAATTGCGTCTGTTTTATTTTCGAGGAGAGGGGTACTTATTTTTTGAATAGCTGTTTTTTCTTTATTAATAATTACACCATATAATCCATTTATTGATACAGCTTTTGCATAAGGATCAATGACTTCATTCCACATTAAATTTATACAGGTGAGAAACGTATAATAGCTTTTTTCGTAATCACCTTCAAGAGTGATTGACCAGGTTCCTTTTTCACACCTTACCATCTCATATGTTCCATACTCGTTGATGTTTTGATCATAAAGTCTAAGCTTAACTTCTGTTGCAGTTGGAGCCCATACTTTACAGATTATTTTCTCATTGAAATAGGTAACACCTAGATCATGACCTTCATAAGCAAACATGTTGTCAAATTCATTTAACCGAATAACAGCTCCTATTTGCAAATCTGTTTCGCTTCCATCATCATCAACAATATTGTATGTTTTACCAAATTCAATATCGCAATCTGGCTTACATATATATTTTATATAGCCTTCTATAAATACTTTTTCTTTAATTAATAATGCTTCACTATAGTCTTCTAACTTAAGATAGAAGGTTTTATCTTCACAATCTTGATCGATTGGGATAAGAATCGTTATTTCATCCATCGTATCTAAGAACGCTTCAAATGACCTATTTATACTTAACATGTTATGCCCTCCAGACGAGAGTTTTTATTTATGACAAATAGAGCTCTATACAGCTTAATTAGATGAAAATTGGATTGAAAACGCTCTTTATTTTGGTTTAGTTACTATTTATTGCTTCAACTCACATGCATTCACTCAACCTACACCTGAGTTTTACCAAAGCCTACTAAATTAAAAATATACTATAACGTCCCTAAATAATAATTGAAGCATGCGACTTTTTTACAGATATTTTCACTGGGCATTCCCCTACAACATCACCATCGGCATGTAACAGGATATTCACTTCAGATCGTGCTGCTACTTCTTGACAAATGGTCTCCTTCACAGCTTTTCTCTTTAATTTCTTACTAAAAATTGGTGTCAATAACATAAGAAAAAGTTGATATCTATTAATATCACTAACAACCGCTACATCTATATATCCATCATTTGAATTAGCTTTAGGTGAAATAAGCATATTCCATTGTGTATTAGGACGATTTGAAATGGTAATAAACCATACATTTTCGTAACTAATGAGCTCTCCATCTATTGTCATGTGTATGTCAAAAGGCTGATAATTCAATAGTACCTTAATTAAGCTTGTCATAAACTTAATACGCTTTATTAAAAAAGATTTACTTGTGTTTGTTAATGTTTTGGCTTTTGTATCAACTAATTCAGCATTTAATCCAATCCCAAAACGATTAATAAATGCTCTGCTTGAGCCTTTTCTTTCTAAATGAAAATCTCCAAGGTCCATAGATGCTAATGGCTTTGTAAATTGTTGTCTTAAATATTTAACTGCCTTAATTGAATTACTCGGTAGTTTCGTTCCTCTAGAAGAATCTTTTCCACTTCCTGCATAAATAAAACCTATTTGAATTTTATTTACTGGAGTTAAGCCATTAATTATTTCATTGATGGTTCCATCCCCACCAATACCAATAATGGTTTTTAAACGATAGTTTTGGATAGCTGCAATTTGTCTAACAAGAACCTCTGCATGTCCTGCATATTCAGTATAAAAGGAGCGATAAGATACTTTATTTTTCTCAAGCTCTTTTTTCACCTTTCTCCATGTCTTCAATGATTTACCATGACCAGCTTTTATATTAATAATAAAAAATAATCCATTCATGTTATGGCTCCATTATCCATATTATTTTATGTATGTTAACCTATTATGTTCTAGTTTTATAGAAGCTCTTTTCTTTAAATAAGGCTTGTCAAGGCTCTCGAGTAAGAGCCTTACAAAATACCCTTCCTCGAGAAATCAATTAGATTCATCCCATTCTGATCGATAGTAGGAATTTGTTAGACAGTGAGACAATAACACCTGTGCTGCTTTTAACTGAGCGTGCTTGAGTGGTGCAGAAGATTGTCGTAATCTTTGAAACCAGTTTTCATATGTGCGTTTATCTAAAATAGTAATATCGTAAGGAGCAAACGGATAATCGATATATCCATTTCGACTAATAATTAATTTTTTTACAGGAAGTTCTACCCCTTGTGAAGAAAGAAGTTTCTCTACAACTGTTCCCGTCCGATTTAAGCTAATGAGAGGATTTAAAAATTTCTTTTCATGTTCTCCTCTTCTCACAACCCAAAACTTCTCCTTTGATCCTGTGAAAATAGCTTCATCTAGCTGCTCAACAAAGGACAGACAATATATTTCTGTTGTTCCAATTAGAATAATCTCTAATTCAACAGGTGCATTTTTCAATTTAAAAATTGGACGATATAGTAATAGAAACTGATCAGGAAGGCGTTTCATGAAATAAGGAAGATATTTGTCTCTGTAGATCGCTATATCAACAGAGGATTTTTCTCTTATTGTTGAGCTTGCCCACCTTATTTGAAACCGAAAAATATAATCTAAAAACAAGTGTTTCAAATCATCCACAGTTTTCGGAATTGTTGTAAACTGAAACTGCAATTCTTCGTCATCAAGAGCTGCCTCATTTACTAGTGGCTTAATCTCTTGCTGTTCTATCTCAACCTCATCTTTTGAAAACCGATTTTTCACTTTTTGTAGAAAAGTTTGTTTTTCTTCTTCTTGCTCTATTTGGATTTCACTAACTTTCATTACTGTGTGAAACATATTGTTTTCCCATGCTTTTGATACCTTATCCCACTGCTGTCTTTTCAAACGGATAAATTGACTTGGATAACGAAAAGCATCAATTTCATATCGTGAAATATAATCATATAGTTTAATTAATTGTGCCAATCGATTTTCAACTCCTCAGGATCTATAAAACAATAAATAATCTAATTAGGCTGTTTTCGTAAACTTTGTTATTTTTAGCATCCTATCCGAAACACCTCTGTATAAATTCTAGTGGCATCTTTTCTTCTACAGATTGTCCCTTTTATTCGATAAAACACTTGTTCTAACAGATAATTAGCAATAATCTTTAAGAAAAGAGCCTTCAAAAAGAGTGTTATTCATAAATATAGTTGTGATTATTTTTAGTTGATAAAAGATAATATAACAGGACATAAAACGCTAGTGAAAATTGCACTTATAGTTAATGCAATAGAACTGACAGCACCTTCTACACTCCCCATTTCAAGAGCTCTTGCTGTTCCTATACCATGTGAAGCAGTACCAAATCCAATTCCTTTTGAGATGGAATTCTTTATTTTCAGCGTTTTTAATACAAAGGGACCCATCACAGCTCCCGATATACCAGCTACCATAACGTAAACAGCAGCCATAGCTGGCGTACCACCAAGTAATTCACTTATTTCCATCGCAATGGGAGTAGTCACAGACTTAGGCGCAATTGAGTACAATAGCTCCTTATTAACACCAACTATCACACTCAATATGACTCCACTTATCACTCCAATTAGCGATCCTATAAATACGCTAATAAAGATATTGACTACGTTACTTTTTATCAGCTTCCGATGATCATATAATGGAATAGCTAAAGCTACAACTGCTGGACCCAAAAGTCCATCAATCCACTTTCCACCGTACATATAACTTGTATAAGGTATTTTTAAAGTAAGTAAAAAACAAACTGCAATAAAACTAGCCGTGAAAATTGGGACCAGAATCGGGTATTTAAAGTGAACATACACTTTTTTCATCAGCGCATATAAAGAAATTGTCATAATAATAAAGAAAATACCAAGAATGATCTTCATAATGACAGTCCTCTATCCTTTTTCATTTCTTCACCTTTAGTTAATATAAAATCACTAATTAAAGAGGACGTAACCATTACAATAAAAGTACTTATAAAGGCAATAGCTATTGTTAATAAGCCTTTTCCCTTAAATAGCTCGAGATAATCGATAACCCCTACAGTCGCCGGGATAAATAATAAAGGTAAATGCTTTAGTAAAAAGGTTCCTCCCAGTGAAAACCATTTCCTTTTTATAAATTTAAAGTGCAGTGCAGTAAATAGTAGTAGCATTCCTATAATACTTCCTGGCACGGGAATTTGGCTTGCAGTTTGAATATATTCACCTATTAAATAGATTCCATACAGCAGAATAATTTGAAATGAAATTTTAACTATATTCATCCCCATTTCTCCTTGTTTAGAAAAGGAAAATTGACTTTCACTTCATACTTTGGAGCTCTATTGAGATGTGTTTGATAGAGGTTAATTTGTTCAACATATAAGGAATTTTTTGTACTTTTTGTAAAGTGCTCTTCATAATCTATCGGTTTAATGAAATTATCTTCCGATATCCATTTTCGTGCAATTGTAATATGTGGGCGAAATGGTTTTGAATCAAGATGAATTCCAATATCTTTACAAACATTATATACTTTTTGTTGCAAATCAGCTAAAGCAGCAGATTCTTCTAAAGAAATCCATAAAATCCTAGGGTGTTCCTGTTTTCCAAATGTATCAATTCCATTTAAATTCAATAGAAAAGGTGAATAAACTGAAGTAGTTTCGTGTAAGATTAATTTTAGTTTCTCCAGCTTTTCTGTTTCCTCTACATGTCCTAAAAATGCTAATGTAATATGGTAGTCCTCTGGATGAACCCATGATTTGAATGGTAAATCCTCTTTATTAAACAAAATCCATTTATGTATGATTTCTTTATTGTACTCATCTATTGGAACTGCAATAAAAAAATGAGTGTTATTCTGTTTTTGCATAAACTAAACCCCTTTTCTTAAGGCTTTTGCTGTTAAAAGACATCGTAATGTTATTAATAAGCATCTACCACTAGACTTTAAAATGATGCTACCTAAATTTAATATCAACCGTTAAGAAATGACCACTATTTATTACTATATTTTATCCCACATATCTGTGTATTAAAAGTATAAGAAATAGATTCTAATGATCCTACAAAGAAACATATAACTAAAGGCTAATCCTCGTATTTTCATATGAAATTATGTTTTGGTATAATATAATTTTATTGATAGGTTCAACATTATATAGAAATACTTTAATTAGACTGGTTACAAAAGTATTTGATAAAGAATGGCTTATGATAACCTGTAGATTGATTTTTAGCCTTAGCAGAAATCAATCTACAGGTTTAAGAGCAAGAAATAAAAAGGGATGTGAAGTAATGAAAGTTGTAAATAATGTTGCAGAATTAATTGGAAATACACCTTTAGTTAAATTAAATCGAATAAATCCAAAAGAAGGTGCAGCCATCTACTTAAAATTAGAATTTTTCAATCCTAGTGGAAGTGTAAAAGATCGTGCTGCTTATAATATGATTATAGAAGCTGAGAAACAAGGCCTATTAAAGCCCAATTCAACGATTATTGAACCAACAAGTGGAAATACTGGTATTGGGATTGCGATGAATGCAGCTGCTCGTGGATATAAAGCGATACTCGTTATGCCAGATACTATGACTTTAGAACGAATTAATCTTTTAAAGGCATATGGAGCAGAAGTTGTGTTAACACCTGGTGATGAAAAGATGCCAGGTTCAATAAGAAAAGCAGAGCAGTTAACGAAGGAAATACCAAATGCCTTTATGCCAATGCAGTTTGACAACAGTGCAAATCCTGACGCACACCGTTTGACGACAGCTAGGGAAATCATTGATGCAATGGATGAGATAGGAAAACCTCTTTCAGCCTTTGTTGCAACTGCTGGTACAGGAGGGACGATTACTGGCACAGGTGAAGCCTTAAAAGGGCACTACAAAGATTTATCAGTTCATGTTGTAGAACCAGCTGGATCACCAGTCCTATCAGGTGGTAAGCCTGGAATGCATAAGTTAGTTGGGACTAGTCCCGGCTTTATTCCATCAATTTTAAACCAAAATGTCTACGATGAAATTTTCAAAATAGAAGATGAGCAAGCATATGATATAACAAGAAAACTAGCGCGTGAGGAAGGTCTATTAGTTGGTCCATCATCAGGTGCTGCATGTTATGCTGCGATTGAGGTAGCAAAGCGACTAACACCTAATGATGTTGTTGTCTGCATCGTATGTGACACAGGTGAGCGATATTTATCAAGTGACGTATTCTCATTTGAATAGAGAATAAGCTTGCGCACTTAAGGAGAGAAAAATAATTTCTCTCCTTTTTACATTTACATTTAGCTGTATTCGGATGGAAACCAAAAAGAAAAAACCTTATGTTTTTTTACTATACTGAAACCAGATTAATACAGGAATCGCTATTGTTGACAAGCAACCAAAAAATAAATACACATGCATGACCGTATAAGCTTCCATGATTAACCCTCCAACAAATGTACAAAACCAATTTCCTAACCCATTGCCAATAGCAGAGTATAGTGAAATAGCTGTTGCCCCTACTTTTTTTGGAGCTAAATCCCTTACATACTGAATAGCAGCTGGTATGAATAATCCAACGGAAAATCCTTGGGCAATGGTTGATAGATAAATAACATATAATGGTGGTTCAATAAAATATAAAAACCATCGAAGTGCAGAAACAATCGTTGCCAAAATAATGATCTTAATGATTCCCATCTTCGCAATCATTCTTCCCGCAACTTTCATAAAGGGTGCTTCACTTCCCGCAGCGAGGAGAAAAGCAATACCAATCCCAGTTAATCCTCCACCAACTTCTGAGATTAATATACCAAAATAGATATTGTTAGCTAATATAGGTCCTAATACTAAAAATGTGACAAACAGAAAGATAAAATACCTCGGTACATTTGAAAGCTCTTTTAATCCATCTTTTATACTAATCTTCATTGATTGATTTTCTTTAGGCAATCTCCAAGCAAATACACACGCAATGACTAATGTGATAGAGAAACCATAAAAAATGATAGACAAATTAGTTAAATCTGAAATCCAACCAACAATTAACACAGAAACAGCAAAGCCTACTGCTCCCCAAAGGCGTATAGATCCATATTGAGCCTTAGTTTTTTGGACATAGTTCATAGCAATACTATCTGATAAAGGAATAAGAGCACTTTGTGTTATCGCTAGGAGAATAGCAATAATGATAATCCATGAATAATTAGCGACATATGAATAAACCAAGCCAAAAATTGCTGTGAAAATTAACGCAATGGTTAGCAAATAAGTTGGCCGCTGAGTCATATCACTTAATACACCCCAAAGCGGCTGAACTAGAATCATAATAACAGGGCTTAAAGACATAATTGTTCCAATCTGACTTCCTGTTAAACCAATCACATCGTTTAAGTAAACTGATAATAATGGAAAAAGAGAACCAAAGCCAAAAAAAATAAAAAAGTAATACAAATAAAAATTCCTATTAATAGCTCTAGCTTCTTGCTGTGGTAATGAGTAACCCATAATGTTCCTTCTTTCTACATAGCTTCTTAAAAGATAGGCACTGTTAAAACATTGCTGTTGATGTCCGTTACCGGTATTATGCTTCAATCAACAAAGTGCTAAAAATCAACATTATGCTGTAACATAGCCAAAAAATAAAAAGAAAAGGTACACTCAAATAACGATCTCTAAATAACCTACTTTAAAATAGAATATTTTTAAAGAGAAGAGTTCTTTTGAGTTACCTTTATAAAATTCCATATTTATCCTACCACATTTTCACTAACAAAACTGTTTTTTATTTTGCAAGCTCATAAATAGCTTGTGCATAGATTGCTGTTGCTTTTAACAAATCTTCTATTATGATATGTTCATCCTTTTGGTGAGCAACATCTGGTCTTCCAGGAAACAACGGACCAAATGCAACACCTGCTTCTAATGATCTTGCATATGTTCCGCCACCAATAGCGATTAATTCAGCTTTTTCACCTGTTTGTTCTTCATATACCTTTTTCAGGGTTTGAATTAATGGATTACTTTCCTCTACATGATGTGGCTTCGAATCTGAAAATGTATCTAATTTAAAGCCTTTCACCTTTGAAAACCCTTCATTTATTTGATCAGAGTCTCCTGTTACAGGATAACGAATATTTACTCCAATTGTGCCTAACTGATTTTCCTGATAAGACATGACTCCTGCATTAACAGTTAATTCACCACTTATTTCATCTGCAACGGCAATGTTCAATTTTTCACCCCGTGTATCATTAGAAAAATTGTCCACTATAGTTTTAATATAATGACTACCTTTTGAATCTAATGCATAATGAGATAAAAATTCAGCTAGCAATAGACCAGCATTTACACCATTGTTTGGTTCCATAGCATGTGCAGAAACACCTTCTATTTCTAAATGCAAAACATCGTTACTACTTTCACAGCGACCTTTGACATTCGCTTTTTCAATATATGTTTTAAAAGCACCCTCAATAGAGTTGAATTCATCACAGTTCTTAATTACTGCACTCGCTAAATCAGGAACCATATTAAATCTTCTTCCTGAGTTAAATGACTCAAGAACATAATCACTAGTACCCTTGTTATTAATGAATTCTTGTTTTAACGTTAGATCAATAATCCCCTTTTCCGCAAAGATAATTGGAAAATCTGCATCTGGTGCAAATCCAAGTTCAGGCATTTTTTCATGTTTAAAATAATGCTCAACACAACGCCAATCACTTTCCTCATCAGTACCTATAATCATTCTTACATTCTTTGTAAGAGGTAAACCAAGGTCTTTTACGATCTTCATTGCATAAAATGCAGCAATAGTTGGTCCCTTATCGTCCATTGCTCCTCTAGCAAAGATTTTACCATCTCTTATCTCTGCCCCGTAAGGATCGCTTGTCCATCCATCACCTTCTGGAACAACATCCACATGGCAAAGTACGCCAACAATTTCTTCCCCACTTCCCTGTAATTCAATATGACCAGCATATCCATCAAGGTTTTTTGTTTGAAACCCTTCTTTTTCTCCTAATTTTAACAAATGAGAGAACGCCTCATTTATTCCTTCTCCGAAAGGTGCACCTTCCCTTATTGAGTCTTCATCTAAAACACTTTTTATTTTCAAAAATGATTGTGTATCTTTTATTAAATCCTGTTTTCTTTTTTCTACTTCATGATTCCAATTCATTATGTATACCTCCTAGTAGTACAAATCTTTTAATCCTTTACTAACATACCAGACACTTACAGTAGATAAAAGAGAGAAACTATTTCTTCTTCTAATACTACATAAGATTAAGATGAAATAAAAATAAAGAAATATACTTTTATACCTCTAAATTTCAAAAAATCACTTGCAAAAACACCTAAAAACGAATATTATTATAAAGGTTTTCATCATTGTTCGTAAAACACAGGGGGTTCACATGTTCAAATTAGCAGAAAACAACACAAATGCTCGTACTGAAATCATAGCTGGGATTACGACCTTTTTAACAATGGTTTATATTGTTGTCGTTAACCCGATTATTCTGGCTGATGCTGGAGTACCATTTGATCAAGTATTTACAGCTACAATTATTGCAACAGTTATTGGTACTCTCTGGATGGCTTTATCAGCAAACTATCCAATTGCGATCGCTCCTGGAATGGGTTTAAATGCATATTTTGCTTATTCTGTAGTAGGTGCAAATGAAAATATTTCTTATTCTACAGCATTTTCAGCAGTATTTATTGCTGGTATTTTATTTGTTATTTTATCTTTAACACCATTTCGTAAAAAATTAATAGAAGCAATTCCAAGTAATTTAAAGCATGGTATTACAGCAGGTATTGGACTTTTCATTGCATTTATTGGTCTGCGCTTAACTGGTATTGTAACATCTGATCCTAACAACTTAGTTGCATTAGGTGATCTTCATTCTCCATCAGTTGTACTAGCTTTAATCGGACTTGCAGTCACATTAGTATTAATGAGCTTAAATGTTCATGGTGCTCTTTTTATCGGTATGGTGATTACAGCGTTAATTGCTTTTTTCACTGGGGAACTTGTTTTTAAACAAGGGTTCTTCGCTTTACCGAGCTTACCAGAAGGATTAATTGTAGCAAATCCATTCACTGCTATTGGTGATGTTATTTCACATGGCTTATATGCAGTTGTGTTTTCTTTCTTATTAGTTACTATATTTGATACAACAGGTACAATGATTGGTGTAGCCCAACAAGCAGGTTTAATGAGAGGCAATGAACTTCCTAAAGCACGTACTGCTCTATTAGCTGACTCTGCAGCTACCACTGTTGGAGCAATGTTTGGAACAAGTCCAACGAGTGCTTATATTGAATCTTCTGCAGGAGTTGCAGCAGGCGGAAGAACAGGATTAACTACACTTACAGTAGCCATATTATTTGGTTTCACTTTGTTATTTAGTCCTTTAATTGGTGCAGTATCTGGAATTTCAGCTATAACTGCTCCTGCACTTATCATTGTAGGAAGCCTAATGATGGGTGCTATATCTGAAATTAATTGGAAAGAACTTGATGAGGCTTTTCCAGCATTTCTAGTTGTTCTAAGTATGCCTCTAACATCTAGTATTGCAACAGGTATTGCTTTAGGATTTATCTCATATCCTTTAATGAAAATTGCAAAAGGAAAATGGAAAGAAGTTCATCCATTTGTTTATCTTTTCGCTGTACTTTTCTTCATACAACTAGCATTTATTGGTGGACATTAATTACTAGATAAAGAAATAAACAAATTTCAAACGAAAAAAGTCCGATTACTATTTCCTTGTAATCGGACTTTTTTATGTTATTGTTTTGTTAAAATAAGTGGTCCTTCTTTTGTAATGGCAATCGTATGTTCATATTGAGCTGATAGCTTACCATCAATTGTTCTAGCCGTCCATTTGTTATCATCCATTTTTGATTGCCATGCACCCAAATTGACCATTGGCTCAATTGTAATAACCATACCTTCCTTTAAACGAACCCCTTTATTTTGTTCTCCATAATGAAGGATCGTTGGAGCTTCATGGATGGTTCTGCCAATACCGTGACCAGTAAAATCTCTTACAACAGATAAACCTTCACCTTCAACATACGATTGAATTGCATAACCGATGTCTCCGATTCGATTACCAATAACTGATTGAGTAACAGCACGATTCAAAGCTTCTTCTGTAATATGCAAAAGACGAGTTGCTTCTTCTGAAACCTCACCAACAGCATATGACCAAGCTGAATCTGCTAATGCACCATTTAGATTAACAACCATATCAATTGTCACAATATCGCCGTTCTGCAATGGTGTATTCCTTGGGAATCCATGGCAAATTTCATCATTTATTGATGCACAAGTTGCATATTCATAACCTTTATAACCTTTTTGTTCAGGAGTAGCACCATGTTGAGCTAGATACTCATCAACAAATTTATCAACCTCAAGAGTTGTAACACCAGGCTGTATCATTTTAGCTATCTCTTTATGACAGTTTGCTAATAGCTGCCCAGCTTTGTGCATTAATTCTATTTCACGTTTACTTTTTAATATAATCAAAAACATTTCCCTCCGTTAGCCACTCATATCTATTTATATATGCAAAAGAGTACCACAAGATGAAACACTATTCAAAATGAATGTGGTCTTTTCAAGTTATTTTGAATTATACCCTTTAGAACTAAGCTGTTTTCATTTACCATATTTTCACAACCAATAAAGTAGCTATATCAGATATGAAAATACTGTTGAAAGAATGGTTAAGAATAAAACGAATAAAATAGCTGGTAGCACAATTAATTTTTCACATTTCTTTTGTGAAAGAAACACATAATCCTCCTTACCATAATCTTTAGATAAATATGGATTTTGCTTGATTATTTCTTTAAAGAGTAAAACAAGCCATTCTTTAAAGAAAAACCAAAAGGCTATAAAAGTAAGCCATTTTAACCATATTGGTGTTAATAAAACCATCGTACTCGTAATGGAAATAAGCTGTAGATAATTAATTACATTTGATTTCCCTCGAAGAAATTCCTTGATAAAAAGCTCTGTAACACCATTTACAGGATTACGGTCACTAAAAATCCTTGTAGAATTACGCCATAATAACCAAGATTTCTTTTTTAGCTTTTTTACCCTTGGTACGTTTATTTCAGGATTTACCGCAAACAAAAATCTGATTAACTTCCCTTTATTCACTTGTTCCTTTTCGACATCAGTATAAAATGTTTTATATTGACCTTGATAAACCCTAATTTGCCATAGAGATAAGAAAATAAATAGAACAGAGATTACTATAGAGAAATTCACGTTATTTAATTGTGATCGTACAGCGAAATAAGAAACACATGCAAAAAGCAAAAACGAGAAAATATCTATAAACACTTTCTTAATAGTACTTAAATGATATATGGCTTGTTTATAGGACACGATTAACATATTTAAGCTAAAGAAATAAAAAATAAGCTGAACAAAATGACTTAATTTTATTGAATCAAAATGATTTGTTAGTGGTAACAAAAGAAAGTAAATACACAGCCATTTAAATAAGATTAAACAAATAGAATATAGTGCACTTATATATCTTAGCTCCACCATTTTCGAGGTGTGTTGTATTAAATATAGCTGATCCGCTTCCTCCATATATGTACGAATTAATCCTTGCCCTGATAATAGATAACAGCCTAAGAAATACACGAATATTGGAACATTACTTAACCAAATTGGAAGTGAGTGCCAAAAGGAATGATAAGCAATTCCTCCAAAAATCAGAGAAGGAATAAGAAGATAGACGATTATTGTCCAATCAAAAACAGATAGAAGAATGTTAGATTGATAACGCCAATCAATTTTTGCACGTTTTATCCATAATTGTTTTCCATTCATCTCGAAGATCTTCCTTCAGCTATAATGTGGAAACAGTCTAGTAAAGATGAATTAGGTACTCCACTCGCTAGCTGTATTTTATCTAGAGTTCCCTCTGCTACAATTGTTCCATCTGAAATAAGGATAAAGCGATCACATATCCTCTCAGCCGTATCAAGAACATGTGTAGACATTAATATGCTTGCTCCTCTTTTTCTTTCCTGCTCCATTATTTCTAAAAACCTTTTAATCGCACTAGGATCTAAACCAATAAATGGTTCATCAACTATATAAACATCAGGCTTTAGTAAAAGGGCTTGTATGATCATTACTTTTTGCTGCATGCCCTTTGAAAAAGTTGCTGGCATTTCATGCTTCACTTTTTCCATTTTAAAAGCTTCAAGAAATTCATGGCTTCTTTGTTCAAGGGTTATATCATCAATTCCGTTAATAGAAGCTAATAAATCTAGATGTTCCCATAATGTTAAATGTTCATAAAATATCGGCTTTTCAGGGATATATGCATATACACTTCCTTTTTTCCACATAACTTCACCATTAACATATTCAATAACTCCTAATATTGTTTTAATCGTTGTGCTTTTCCCAGCACCATTTGGTCCGATAATTCCAATCAACTCACCACTTGATAAAGAAAAGTCAATGTCCTTTATAATTGATTGTTTTTCTTCATATCCTGCTTCATTTATTTTAACAGTTAACATATTCATCCATTTCCACTCCTTCTTTCTTAATACGATAACAATAGAAAAAAAGATTCATAAAAATATTCAAGAAAAACAAATTAATTGTCATAGTATTCAGAATAGGAGTCATATAAATTTATTATATTAAGTACGCGCGTGCTTACATAAGTTAGTTGTATCAAAGGTCCTCGTTTTTTATCATTAACTCTTATTTCATCACAAACTTTATTTTTAAATTTGGACTGCCTTAAGGATAATAATAATCAAAATAATTGACTTAAATGGTTATTTAAAATGTAAATATTTCGTAAATTGAAACATTTCTCTGGATTATTTGTGTCGAAATCGTGTAAAATATTGTTGTAACGTTTTACCACTTAATAACATATGTATGAAGTGACATCTGAAGTTGCAGTCATCGAAAGGTTGTAGTAGGCATAGCCAGTGCGATCAAACGATAAGGAGTGGTTTTTTGAAACCTTCAACAAACCGTATGCTAACCAGAATCAAATCAGTCTACATGTTTATTAATGAACGAGGAACTGTGACAACACAACAACTCGTTGACGAATTTGGTATAACTCCTAGAACGATTCAACGTGATCTAAATGTATTAGCATACAACGATTTGGTTCACAGCCCAACAAGAGGTAAATGGTCAACTACAAATAAAAAAGTTAAAATGTCTTCGTAATATCTTATTATTAAAAATTATTTAAACTATACATAAAAGGAACCTTCTCGTAAAAGGTTCCTCTTTTTTGCTATGAAATTACTAGTTACTACTCGTTCGTAACATCAATAGGTTGAGCGTTTCTTAAGGATTCTAGTTCATCTTCTGTTAATTCGCGATATTCCCCTGTTTTCAATTCATCTTCATCCAAAGAAATAGGTCCCATAGAAATTCTTTTTAAATACGTAACCTTTTTCCCTACAGATTCAAACATTCTTTTTACTTGATGATATTTCCCTTCAGTAATCGTGACATGGATCGTTGATGAGTCTCCAGATGTCAGAATTTCAAGTATAGCAGGCTTTGTGACATACCCATCATCAAGCTCTACACCTCGTCTGAATGAGTCTATATCTTCATCGGTTACTTCCCCTAATATGTCAGCAAAGTAAGTTTTAGGCACATGTTTTTTTGGTGATAGTAGTTGATGTGACAGATGACCATCATTTGTTAATAACAATAAGCCTTCTGTATCTTTATCAAGACGCCCTACAGGAAATGGCTGACAAACAGCATCCTCCATTTGAAGCAAATCGATAACTGTTTCTTGTACTTCATCCTCTGTAGCCGAAAGATACCCCGCCGGTTTATTCATTAATAAATACACAAACTCCTTATATTCAACTCTGTCTTCATTAACAGTAACTGTCTGTGCATCTGGATCCACTTGAGTTTTGGGATCCTTTATTGCTACACCATCCACTTTTACAACACCTGTTTTTAACATTTTCTTCACTTCTTTACGAGTTCCAAATCCAGAATTCGCTAATAATTTATCAATTCTCATTTCCTTACCCCCTATAATATCCTTAGAAAAAGGCTATGTTAAAAGTTAATGTTGATTTTTTGCATATTGTTGATTGGAGGTGAATATATGAGACTCCTGCTTAGAGAAGCATGTCAAAGGGAGACCCCACAGGCGCGCAGCATACGAGGAGGCTCCCGGACCTAGGAAGAATTGTCCTTTGAAAAAGCCGGCAGTTGGGATTTTTCATTATTCTTCCCTAGGAAAAAAGATACTTTTTCCCCGGGAAAGCGAATGCCTGTAACGAAAATCAACAACAACGTTTAACAGAGCCTAGAAAAAAACTCGGCAGCATGCCGAGTTCGCACTATAAAGTTACCTATATTTTATCCGGAATTCAATTGTTTCAATCTATTCAACCGATTTTGCTTTAGGAAAGAAACGATTTAGCTTATTTCCTAATAGTTTTTCAAGTAGGTGTGAGCGATAAGCTAAGTATAAATAAATTGCTGCACCTAATATAACCGAACAACCACCCACAATAACAGATTGCATCCTACCATCAGTATAGTTAATAAATATACTTAAAACAGATTGAGACACAGACACTGCTAGACCCATAAATATTGATAACATAATAATTAACACTGATCGTTTGATTAATAATTTAAATGAAAATCCTGCATGGCGCTTAATCATCGCAAAACCATATAATAAGGATACAGAATAGCCTGCAGCTGTTGCTAAAATAGATCCAACTCCTTCAAACAATTGAATGAATGTGGAATTTAAAGCAAGCTTTACTATCAGTCCTATGACCAAACTAATAACAGCCAGCTTTTGTTTATTTATTCCTTGTAATATAGCAGCATTCACTGTAAAAAGAGAAAACAGTAAGGCAATCGGTGCATACCACATTAAAATATGTTTACCTATCTCTTCAGATGTACCTGCATAAAAGATATTGTACGCAGGACCCGCTAAAACAGATAATCCTACAACTGCTGGTAAAACTAAAAACATAATAATTTGTAATGTTTGATTTATTTGCTTATGTAGCAATGCTCGATTATTACTAGTAAATGATTCAGTTATAGTTGGAATTAGTGTTAAACCGAATGCTGTTGCTAGTGATACTGGAATCATAACTAATTTTGGAACGTACAGGAGCAAAACTGTATACATATCTAAAGTATAGGATTTTTCATTTCCAACACTTAACATGGCACGATTAAATGTATTCGTATCTATATAATTATAGATCGGGATTGCCAAGCCAACAAACACAAATGGACCAGCATACCGAAACACTTCTTTAAACATGATTCTAATTGGTATTGGCTCTGACTCCACATGCTCTGTCTGCATCGCTAAAAGTGAGTGCTTTCGGCGTATCCAATATACTAATAAAACTAGGAGCCCACCTATCGCACCTACAAATGCTGCAAATGTTGCATAACCAACCGCTAAGACAAGATCACCATTTAGAACATTGAGAATTAAATATGTTGATGTTAATAAGAACACAATTCTTACTAATTGTTCAACAACCTGTGAAACAGCTGTTGGTCCCATCGATTGATGTCCTTGAAAAAAGCCACGAATGAGACTCATTAATGGAACTACTATAAGGGCGATACTGACCATTCGAATAACAAAAATTGCATCCTCTACTGTCACACCATTAAGATTCTCATCTGCAAGTGCACTTATTGCTAGCATAGGTGCAAGTGCATATAAAAGAGCAAAGGCAATAAATCCAGTAGCTAACATCACCACGATTCCAGATTTAAACATCCTTCGACTTGTTTGGTAATCTCCCATTGAATTATATTTAGATACGAATTTTGAAATAGCTGCCGGAAATCCCGCAGTTGCAATACTCAAAAAGATCGTATATTGTGCGTAACCAGTTTGAAACAAACCACCACCCGTTGTTCCAACCATTGCAGCAAAAGGAATAAGATAAATCATTCCTAAGATTCTTGAAACATATGTACCTAACGTTAATATAAACGTTCCTCTTAAAAGTTTATTCGACATAATTCTGCTTCACCATTCTTCTCTATGAAGATTCAACTTTTCTATTTTACCATAATCCTACGCTTATACCATAAGTTTGTATTTAGCTTAACCAGATTTCATATATCATAAATATGTCTTATTTTACATTTTTTTTGGTTTTTCTTTTTCTTCAAGTATAATATGAGAAGCAAACTTAAGAAATGAAGGTGTGAATAACTCAATGAAGTATGATGTTGTTGTAATAGGCGGTGGACCATCAGGATTAATGGCAGCAATTGCCGCTGGAGAAAAAAAAGCAAAGGTTCTTCTTTTAGACAAAGGTAATAAACTTGGAAGAAAGCTTGCTATCTCTGGTGGAGGTCGCTGCAATGTGACAAACCGTTTACCAATAGATGAAATCATCAAACATATACCTGGTAACGGAAGGTTTTTATACAGTGCTTTCTCTGAATTTAGTAATGAGGATATTATTAAATTCTTTGAAAATCTAGGTATACAGCTAAAAGAAGAAGATCATGGACGAATGTTTCCAGTAAGTGATAAAGCTCAATCAGTAGTCGATGCCTTACTAAGTGAATTACAGCGATTAAATGTAACCATCCGTACAAATGAACCTGTTAAAGATGTGATTTATGATGAAGAAAAAGTCCAGACAGTACAGCTTATTAGTGGTGAAGCAATACGAACAAAGGCAGTTGTACTAGCAGTTGGAGGAAAAAGTGTACCACATACAGGAAGTACCGGAGATGGTTATGCTTGGGCTGAGAAGGCAGGACATTCAATTGCTGAGCTTTTCCCCACTGAAGTACCACTTACATCAAATGAACGTTTTATTCAGGATAAAACGCTGCAAGGTCTTTCTTTAAGGGATGTTGCCTTAAGTGTTTTGAATCCAAAAGGAAAAGCTATTATTACTCATAAAATGGATATGATTTTTACCCATTTTGGAATTTCAGGTCCAGCAGTTTTAAGATGTAGTCAGTATGTTGTAAAAGCAATGAAAAAATTTAAAACAAATGCTATTACAGTTAGTATTGATGCTGTTCCTTCAATAAACGAAGAACAACTGTTTCAATCGATTGTCAAGGATTTAAAGCAAGACGCAAAAAAGGCAATTAAAAATGTCCTAAAAGGCCTTTTACCAGAAAGGTATTTACTATATTTATTAGAAAAAAATGATATTGATACACTAGTAACATACGATAATCTTTCAAATGAAAAGCTCCGATCATTTGTGAAGGATTGTAAGCAATTTCAATTTAATGTTCATGGAACATTATCACTTGAAAAAGCATTCGTGACTGGTGGTGGTGTTTCTGTAAAAGAAATACATCCACGTGAAATGTCATCAAAATTCAAAGCTGGTCTTTATTTCTGTGGAGAAATCCTAGATATCCATGGCTATACAGGTGGATATAATATTACATCAGCTTTAGTAACTGGTCGTCTTGCCGGAATGAATGCTGCTATTTATTCACAAACTGATCAACCTTCATTATAACTTCTGGTCATATTAAGTTCATTAATCAAATATAGTATATTGATACATTTTTTCATATAAAGGATGTGAATAGATGTTAAAGGTTGCTTTATTTGATGAAGAACATGAGAAAGACTTAGAAGAAGGGTTAAATATTTTTTTAGCAGATTTGAGTGAAGGACAGGTTCAAGATATAAAATACAGTGTTGCTGTTACAACAGATGATGAAGGAGATCAGCTTTACTGTTTTTCTGCACTTATTATTTATCGTGAAAATTAATGCAAAGGGTTATTTTCTCATACTTTTTGTTTTAATACAATGGTGATATAAGAGTGTTCGTTCCATTTCGCTCCAGACACTTGCTTTCCGCGGGGAGGAAGCCAAGCCTCCTCGTCTCCGCCTGCGGGGTCTCGGCCTTTCCTCAACACCCGCAGGAGTCAAGTGCCTTGCGCTCCATTACACTGTCCTATTTTACTAGAGTCACAAGCAATACTCTTTAAGCAAACAAACAAATACAAGGGCTGTTTCGTAAACATTGTTACTTTTAGGAATTTGAAGGAAACAGCAATGTATTAGTCTAGTGGCATCTTTTCTTCTTAGAAATCGTACATTTTATGCGATAAAACACTGTTTCTAACAGATTATAAGATCATTTCGCAACAATCTTTCAGAGAAGAGCCATTACAAAAGTAGACTACCTTTCCAAAGTGGATAGGTAGTCTTTTTTCTAACCTATTCTATTTTTTTTAGTGTAGGTCAGGGAACTTGTAATACAGACTATGGTTTTAATCTCTTGCTCGAATATGTACAATTTGACAATCAAATCATATTTTAAACTATTTGACTTTTTGGTTTTGTTTCTCCGTTATAATCAAGCATACCGCCAGCCATGTTCACAACGTTATAGCCTTTATCTTGTAAATATGCACAAACATTTCCACTACGAGCACCAGAGCGACAAATAAAAATCGTTTCTTTTTCTTTATCAATTGCGTCTATTTGGTCTGGTATGTCATTCATTCGAATATGTCTTGCTTGAGGAATCATCCCTGCTTCAACCTCTTCATCTTCTCGAACATCTATTAATTCTAATTTCTCACCTTTTTCAAGCTTTTGTTGAATTTCTTCAGGAGAAATCTCTTTAATTTCGTACATTGTGTACACCCCTTCAATTTTAATATATGCATTATAACAAATGTATACGATGTAGTACCAGTAAGCAAGGCGTTCAAGTTTTAAGTTATCAAGAACAAAGCGATGTTTAAGTCTTATGCTTTTTGATCTTACAAAAACAGCTCGCAAGATAGTTTCACCTTACGAGCCGCTAATTGGATTCTTAATTTGCAACAATATTAACAAGTTTTCCAGGAACAGCAATCACCTTGCGAATTGTTTTGCCTTCTACCTGTTCTTTAACACGATCATCTTCAAGAGCAATTTGTTCAAGCTGATTCTTTGTTACATCTTTTGCAACTAGTAGCTTAGCACGAACTTTTCCGTTAACTTGTACAACAATTTCCACTTCATTTTCGACTAATTTTGCTTCGTCAAAAGCAGGCCATGCTTCATAAGTAATTGTTGTGCTATGACCAAGCTTGCTCCATAATTCCTCAGCTAAGTGAGGAGCAATTGGCGAAACTAATTTTACAAAGCCTTCAACATACTCCTTAGGAAGTGTTGTTGCTTTATAAGCGTCATTAATAAATACCATTAATTGAGAAATAGCTGTGTTAAAACGAAGTCCCTCTAAATCTTCTGTCACTTTTTTCACTGTTTGATGGTAAACTCGCTCAAGATCCTCATTTGCTTCTTCAACAACCTTTGGACTTATCTGACCGTTGTCTTCAATAAATAGGCGCCAAATTCGATCTAAGAAACGTCTAGCTCCATCAAGACCAGTTGTTGACCATGCAATTGAAGCTTCTAAAGGCCCCATGAACATTTCGTACAAGCGCAATGTATCTGCACCATGTGATTCAACAATTTCGTCTGGGTTGACAACATTACCTTTAGATTTACTCATTTTTTCATTATTTTCTCCAAGAATCATTCCTTGATTAAATAATTTTTGGAATGGCTCTTTTGTAGGAACAACACCGATATCATATAAGAACTTATGCCAGAAACGTGCGTAAAGTAAGTGAAGAACAGCATGTTCTGCTCCACCAATATAAATATCTACTGGTAACCATTGCTTTAATTTTGCATCATCTGCAAGTGCTTCACTGTTTTTTGGATCAATATATCTTAAGTAATACCAGCAGCTTCCTGCCCATTGTGGCATAGTATTTGTTTCACGACGTCCTTTTTTACCTGTTTCTGGATCAACCACATTTACGAAATCAGAAATGATCGCAAGTGGTGATTCCCCAGTTCCTGAAGGTCTGATTTCAGTAGTTTTCGGTAAAACAAGTGGCAGCTCTTCTTCTGGAACAGCAGACATTGTGCCATCTTCCCAATGGATAATAGGAATTGGCTCACCCCAATAACGTTGACGGCTAAATAACCAATCACGAAGACGGTAAGTGACTTTCTTTTCACCTTTACCATTTTCCTCAAGCCAAGATATCGCTTTTTCAATTGCTTCTTGTTTAGCAAGTCCATTTAAGAAATCAGAGTTTACATGCTCTCCATCACCTGTGTAAGCCTCTTTTGTTACATCGCCACCACTAACAACCTCTTTAATTGGCAGATCAAACTTCGCAGCGAATTCATAGTCGCGCTCATCATGTGCAGGAACAGCCATAATTGCACCTGTACCATAAGTAACAAGTACATAGTCCGCAATCCATATTGGCATTTTTTCACCATTAACAGGATTGATTGCATAAGCTCCAGTGAAAACACCTGATTTCTCTTTCGAAAGCTCAGTACGCTCAAGGTCACTTTTGTGCTTTACTTCATCAATATAAGCTGCTACAGCATCTTTTTGTTCTGGAGTCGTAATTTTATCAATAAAAGAATGTTCTGGTGCTAAAACGGCATAAGTTGCACCAAATAACGTATCTGGACGTGTCGTAAACACAGTAAAGTTCTCGTCATGCTTTTCAATTTCAAACGTCACATGAGCTCCCTCTGATCGTCCGATCCAATTGCGTTGCATATCTTTAATGCTTTCAGGCCAATCTACATCCTCAAGATCTTCAAGTAGGCGGTCTGCATAAGCAGTTATTCTCAACATCCATTGTTTCATTGGACGGCGTTCAACAGGATGTCCACCACGCTCACTTTTTCCGTCTATTACTTCTTCATTTGCTAAGACAGTTCCAAGTGCAGGACACCAGTTAACTGGCACTTCATCTACATAAGCTAGACCTTTTTTATAAAGTTGTAAAAAGATCCATTGTGTCCATTTATAATACTCAGGATCAGTTGTATTTACTTCACGATCCCAGTCATAAGAAAATCCAAGTGCTTGGATTTGTCTTCTGAAATTATTAATGTTTTGCTCTGTAAATTCTGCAGGATCATTACCAGTATCAAGTGCATATTGTTCAGCTGGCAAACCAAATGCATCCCACCCCATTGGATGTAGAACATTAAAGCCTTGCATACGCTTCATACGAGATAAAATATCTGTAGCTGTATAGCCTTCTGGATGTCCTACATGAAGACCTGCACCTGAAGGATATGGAAACATATCAAGTGCATAAAACTTTGGTTTTTCTGCATCCTCTGTTGTTTTAAACGTTTTGTTAGAAAGCCAGTAATCTTGCCATTTTTTCTCAATATCTTGGTGATTGAAGCTCATTCGTTTTCCTCCTTAATGCTATGTATGGTTAGAATTATTTATAAATTTTAGTTGAACGGGACAAAGTGGTTCTAATTTTAAAAGAATTTCCCATTTAAATTATTAATAGTACTAAAAAGAAAAAACCCCACATCCCAAACAAGGGACGAGAGGTTTAAATCCCGTGGTACCACCCAACATTGACATAATGATTATGTCCACTTTGACATCCGTAACGTGGATAGACGACAAACATTACTTCACCAATTTGGCGTTCACATTTGTAACTCAAAGGCGAGTTCATTAGCTAAATTGATTGACTTGCACCACCCGTCAATTCTCTGAAACAATTTTTGCTAATTACTATTCCTTCTCTCCGTTCATTTCGTATACATGTTAAGGTTATTTTATATAAATTTGTCGGGATATGCAAGTCAATTAGAAAGACGTAACTTAATTATGACTTGTTCAAAATAGAGAATAACACAAAGAGGCTGGGACATAACTAGTTAAACTAATGTTAACCGCTAATTATTAGGTGATTTTTCAATTAATCATTCGCCAGATAGTTCGGGTTTTTATTTGCAGTTTTCAATAGATTGTTTGATTTTGCATACTATGTTTAAGAACTAGTGGAATGGAGAGCAAGACACTTGACTCCTGCGGGTGTAGAGGAAAGGTCAATACCCCGCAGGCATAGCTGTGGAGACTTAGCTTCCGCCCGTGGAAATCGAGTGTCTGCAGCGCAATAGCACTAACCTGTTTTTCAACCTAACTGAATTTAGATTTATTCGTCTTTTTGGATGATTTCTTTAATTAGGTCCATCCTCAAAATTTATTGTACTGTATACCCACCATCCATAACAATCGCCTGACCTGTTACACCTTTTGCTTTATCACTTGCTAAAAAGATTGCATAATCAGCTATCTCCTTTGCAGCTAACAATCTTTTTTGTGGAATTAATGGGTATAATACTTCTTCAAGAACATCCTCTATAGGAACATTCCTTGTTTCTGCTAAATCTTGAAGCTGATTTTGTACAAGTGGGGTATCAACATAACCCGGACAAAGCGAGTTCACTGTGATTCCATGCTCTGCTCCTTCAAGCGCAGCTACTTTTGTTAAACCAATAACACCATGTTTCGCACTATTATAAGCTGCTTTTCCAGCAAATCCTATCAATCCATTAATGGATGCTATATTTAAAATCCTTCCAAATTTCTGCTTTTTCATAATTGGAAAAACATATTTAGTCGTAATAAATGGTGCGACAAGCATCACTTTTGTTAGTAGCTCAAACTTTTCTGTTGGAAAATCTTCAATATGTGCAACATGCTGTAAGCCTGCATTGTTTATAAGTGTATCAATTCTTCCATACTCATCTACCGTTGTGTTAATTACTTGTATGATATCTTGCTCCTTTGTCACATCACACTTTAATCCTAGTGCTTGATTACCTTCATTTTGAATATCCCTCGCACTTTCTTTTACTTGTGCTTCATTTAAATCGGTCAAAACTACTTTAGCACCTTCACTTGCAAATGCTTTTGCTAGTTCAAAGCCAATTCCTCCTGCCGCACCAGTAACTAATACTACTTGATTTTGAACCATCATTATTAACCTCCAAATCTATTGATTTCTTTATATTCCTAACCCAAGAGAAAATAAAATAATTGCTAATAAAACTCCTAAAAGAGGAACAATGACTGTTACAGCTCCTACTGGGTTATAGGCATCTTGATGTGATTCACCACAAATTGCCCGAACTGTTGTTACAACATATCCATTATGAGGTAGAGAATCTAACGCACCAGAAGATATCGCTACTACACGGTGTAATGCTTCAGTATTAACACCCATATCCATGTAATGTGGAGCAAGTAATGGTAAAGCAATTGCTTGACCTCCAGAAGCTGAGCCAGTCATACCTGCGATAACACTTACTGCAATTGCTCCACCTATAAGTGGACTTCCTGGTATACTTGTCATCGCATTTACTGCAACCTCAAATGCTGGTACTGCCTTTGCTACTCCCCCGAAACCAACAACAGCAGCAGTATTTCCTAAAGCTAATAACGCACCAAGTGTACCTTCAGAAACAGCGTTCCAAAATGATCTAAAATATTTACGATTAAGCAAATACGTAGCAATTACTCCTCCAAGTAAGGCGATAATTAAAGCAGATTGCTGAAGGGAGTCATGAAAAATAAAAGAAATAATAAGAACAACTAATAATGGAACTAATCCTGTTAAAGGATGTGGTAGTGCTTTATCTTCATTTACAGGATCATTATCTCGTGCGACAAAGCTTTCTCCTCGTGAAATAGCTTTTTTAATCATTTTACCTAGCCACCAATAACCAAATACCATCATAAACACAGCAACGATCAAACTTACTTCCCAGCCTGCATATGGAGATGTTCCTAAATATTCAATTGGAATCCAGTTTTGAATTTCAGGAGATCCAGCCGAGGTCATCGTAAAAGTCACAGAACCAAATGCCAATGCTGCTGGAATAAATCTTCTTGGCAAGTTCGCTTCTCTAAATAAACTAACTGCCATTGGATAAACAGAGAACGCTACAACAAACAAACTAACTCCACCATAAGTTAGAACTGCACAAGCAATAACGATTGCTAAAACAGCTCTTTTCATCCCTAGCTTACTTACAATCCACTTAGAAACACTATCAGCTGCACCGCTATCCTCCATAACCTTTCCAAAGATTGCTCCTAGTAAAAACATCAAGTACCAAGAAGCGATAAACCCTGAAAAGCCAGTCATATAGTTTCCTACAAAATTAGCTTCTCCTTCACCAACTAATTGAGGAAATAGTGGTAACCCACTAAACACAGCTACAAACAAAGCACACAACGGTCCTGCTACTAATAAATTCATTCCCCTCATCGTAAAAAAAATTAAGAGTGCTAAACCGCCTATTAATCCGATCATACTAAACATGATAAATCCCCCTTTGTTTCACTTTTTTATGAAGAAGACGAAACTTTAACATTCTCACAAACTATTAAGTTAGCCTCAGTTGATTTTAAAACATCCTCTATTGTATAGCCTTCAAAAACCTCTCTTAAGAACATTCCATCATTTCTTATATCAATGACCGCTCGATCAGTGATAATTCTGTCTACAACACCTTTTCCTGTTAGTGGAAGACTACATTTTCTAACGATTTTAGGTTGACCATTTTTTGAAACATGTTCCATAATGACTACAATCTTCTTCGCACCATGAACTAAATCCATGGCACCACCCATTCCTTTAATCATCTTCCCTGGAATCATCCAGTTTGCTAAATCACCGTTCTCTGAAACTTCCATTCCACCTAATATTGCTAGATCAATATGTCCTCCACGAATCATCGCAAAAGACTCTGCACTATTAAAAAAACTTGAACCAGGGATTGCTGTGACCGTTTCTTTACCTGCGTTAATTAGGTCTGCATCAACCTCTTCTTCTTTTGGATATGGACCTATACCAAGCAAACCATTTTCCGATTGTAAAACAACAAATTTTCCAGTTTGAATATAATTTGCTACCAACGTAGGCATACCAATACCTAAATTCACATAGTAACCGCTTTCAATTTCCTGTTCAGCTCGACGTGCAATGATCTCACGAATAGTACCTTTACTCATAATAGTTCCTCCCTTCGAACTGTTAGCCTTTCAATTCGTTTTACTTGCTTCCCCACAACTAGGTGCTGCACATATATACTTGGTGTATGAACATGATCTGGAGCAATTCCCCCTATTTCCATCACTTCCTCAATTTCAGCAATTGTTATTTTTCCAGCCGCTGCGATCATCGGATTAAAGTTTTGAGCTGTTTTGTTATATTGAAGATTTCCTAGACGATCTCCTCGCCATGCTCGAACAAAACTAACATCAGCTGTTAGAGCTGTTTCCAATAAGTATTCTTTTCCATTGAATGTCCGCACTTCTCTTCCTTCAGCTAGTTGCGTTCCAACACCTGCTGGAGTGTAAAATGCAGGAATACCTGCTCCACCTGCTCGAATTCTTTCTGCTAACGTGCCTTGAGGAATTAACTCTACCTCAATTTCATTTGCTAATACTTGTCTTTCAAACTCTTTATTTTCACCAACATAGGATGCGATCATCTTTTTTATTTGCTTATTTTTCAAAAGTAAGCCAAGTCCCCAATCGTCAACACCACAATTATTGGATATAACGGTCAAATCCTTTACTCCTGTTTCAACTAAAGCCAAAATTAAGTTTTCGGGAATTCCACAAAGTCCAAATCCACCTACCATAATTGTTGATCCATTTTGAACATCTTGAACTGCTTCGTGAAATGATTGAAAAATGTGTTTCATATTCTTCCTCCTTTCTTATACATGTATATAGTTGCAAGATATATGCCAACATCTATTATGCTGTTAATCTTTAAGAAAACAGACACATATAAAACGATTTTTTCCGAATTCCTGGAATTGGTTAAAATATGATAACTTGTCCATGATCAATAATGACTTATACAGCAACATAAAAAAGAACAGTCCAGTTTTCTGGACTGTTTTCCGATTTTCTGGAATCGATTAAGTTATATGATGCTTTTGAATTTTTTCATATATGCTAGATTTACTGATTCCAAGAGCTTTTGCAGCTTTTCTTTTATCTCCTTCGAATTTCTTTAATGTTGATAGCAAAATATTCTTTTCCGCCTCAATTAACATTTGTTTTAATGAAGTTTCTTTCGAATGAAAAATAGTTTTTTCCTTTATGTAATCTGGAATAGCTTCAAGTGTGATAACATCAGATTTTGCCAGGTGTATCGCAGCTTCAATTATGTTTTCTAGCTCACGAATATTTCCTTGCCAGTGGTAATGATGAAAGGTATTCATCACATCTTCATGAATAAGTGAAATTCGCTTTCCAGTTCTTAATGAAACTTTTTTTATAAAATGACGAACAAGAGTTTCAAGATCTTCTAGCCGTTCCCGAAGTGGAGGGATAAACAGAGGAATCACACTAATTCTGTAATATAAATCACTACGAAAACTATTGCTTTCCATAAGTACTTCTAAAGGGCGATTAGTTGCTGTAATGACTCTAACATCTAATGGAATGGTTTTAGATGAGCCTACAGGTTCAACCTCCTTTTCTTGCAGAACACGAAGTAATTTCACCTGCATATGTGCACTCATATCACCAATTTCATCTAGAAAAATAGTACCACCATTTGCTAATTGAAATTTACCTTTTTTTCCACCTTTCTTAGCTCCTGTGAAAGCACCATCTTCATATCCAAATAGCTCTGATTCAAGAAGCTGCTCTGGAATTGCTCCACAATTGACCTTAATAAAAGGCTTTTCACTGCGATGACTTAATAAATGAATGCTGTGTGCAAATAATTCCTTTCCTGTTCCACTTTCACCTCTAATTAACACTGAGCTGTCTGTCGCTGCAATGGATTTTACTCTTTCTTTTAATTCGTTCATTATGGTCGAGTTAGAATGGATATCATTAAGGGTATATTTGGCTCCAGTAGATTCTTGTTGATCAATAAATGATTGAATAGAAGAAAGATGATGACGTACATGGGAGTTCATCTCATGCCATTCCTTCGTATCACGAAACATCACAGTGCCAAAAGCTCCAACAACCTTATTTTCTGCAAAAATCGGAATTCGATTTGCAATCATATAATTTCCACGAATATATTGAAGATCCGCTATTTCCTCTTCTCCACTTTCAACCACAATATGCATTCTTGTATTTTCAATTACTTTGGTTACATACTGGCCAATCACTTCATCTTTATTCACTTCACAAAAACGGCAATAATTTTCATTCATATAAATAACTTTACCTTCAGCATCAACAATAACAATCCAGACGTAAGCGTTTTCAATAACTGTCTCAAAAATTTCCTTCGCATATGGAAAACGTTGATTTAACATGATACCTCCCCCTAGTAAACTGTTTTTCTATTATCGTATCATAAAGAAACTTATCAAAATAGCAGGAAATGATCGAAGAAGCACGGTTGTTTACGTCAACATGAGGAAAATAAGAGTAAACTTCTCATAAATTGCTGTAAATTATATTGGAGAACAACATTTAACTTTTCATCTTATCTAAATTGAGTTTTTTTAATGCATTTTTTCTATATAGTTGGCTGCAAAATAAAGTCCTTTTAAGTAATCGTTCAACTTTTGACGTTAATCATTCAACTTTTACTAATAATCGTTCAACTTTCAACCTTAATCATTCAACTTTCATGTATAATCCATCATTCGACAAATTTCGCTAAGCCATATCCACCGCCTCCCCCAAATATGCTGCACAAAACAAAAAGGGGTCAGACCCCAATTTCGCTTGGTGTTTGATCCCCTTTTACCGCTACATTCAGTTTTTTGTCATAAAGGATGGTTGTGAAGATTCCAATTGTTAAAAGACCGATGATAATGTAGAAAAGTAGATTCATATTGTAATAATCTACAACAAAGCCGCCAAGAAGGGGTCCGATCATTCTTCCACCAGTTGCAGTACTGTTCACAAAGCCTTGATAAAAGCCTTGTCTTCCTTTAGGAGCTAAATCATTTGCAATTGTAGGGACAGCAGGCCAAATAAGCATTTCACCAATTGTTAATATCACCATTGCAACTAAGAATCCTGTAAATTGTTCAGCATATGATGCGACAATAAAAGATCCAATAAAAATGACAAATCCGATCACCATCTGTTTTTTTATGGTTTTTGCAAAACGCTTAACAAATAATGAAATAAGTGGCTGACCACATACAATTAGTACACCATTAATTGTCCATAACAAGCTATATTGATGTAAAGGAATATTTAAACTTTGTGTATGAGAAGAAATTGTTGAAGGCCATTGCACATATCCAACCCAGCATAATAGGTACCCTATACATAAAATAACAAGAGCCGTGAATTTTGTGCGATTTTTGACAACACCTTTTTGCTCTAATATTGAAGTTTGGCTACCTTGTGCTCCATCAATATTTCGATACCCGAAGAATGCAATTAAGAAAAAGACAGCATACAGTGCTGCATTCGCTATAAATATATAATTAAAAGATACAGAAGCAACAATTCCACCTAAAGAGGCTCCAGCTGCTACTCCGACATTTTGAGCAACATATATGGCATTAAATGATTTTCGACCACCTTCTGGCCAAACTGTACCTGCAAGTGCATATGTTGCAGGAAATACAATCCCAGATCCAAAGCCTATGAGTATAAGTAGATACATGTAAACAGGCCATTGGTGAAAAAACATAAGAGTTATAACAGACACAAGCGTAATGATAATACCTAATAGTATTGATTTATAACCACCGATTTTATCAAACAAAATACCGCCAACTAAGTTACCAATAACACTAGCCGCTGCATTAAGCATTAACACAAAGCCAGCTACTGTTAACGATTTCCCGAGATGTTCATGGATATAAATTGTATTAAGTGGCCATAAAAAAGAGGCTCCGGTCACATTAATCATCATCCCAATTATAAGCAACCAAAGGGAACGTGGCATATTTCTCCTCCTCTAGAAAAGATATTGTATAAAAATAACGATTTTTAATTAATACCGTACATTTTTATTATCCTTCTGAGAATATTAGCCCCTTTTCTTTTGTTTTGCAATGAAGATACTTAATGTTGTAATAATGTGAATTTACCGACTTTTCAACGCTGTATTTACTTACTATTCTACTAATTTATACAAAAGCAGATCATCAACAAATTCACCATCAATTAGAAACTCTTTTACTAATCTTCCTTGTTCAGTAAAACCGCATTTTTTATAAAAATCTATTGCTCCTTCATTTGACGAAAGAACACGAAGTGCTAATTTGTGAATGTTTTTATCCTTTGCCATTTTCATTAATTCATCAAGCAGCTTTCTACCGATTCCTTTTCCTTGATAATGTTGATCAACAGCAATATCTATTTCCAGCACATGCTGATTTGTTTTCAATGGTGTTGGATGATGGAATCCTAAATAGCCAACAACTCTATCTTCTAAAATAGCTACAAGCTGACTTCCCTCAGGATTTTTCTCACTAAATTCATTAAGAGAATTCCATTTTATAATTGTAGGTGTTGCTTTCATATTCCAAACTTTATGGTCTAAATCTATTAATTGCTCAAAGTCGCTTTTTTTAGAAAATCTAATTTTGATTGTCATGTTAATTCCTCTTTTTAATTTAATTATCTAAAAAATAGAGATCATTAGCAACGATAATAATAATTAAAATCCTTTACTAATGAAAAATGACGACCAGACCAAATTACTTTTCGATTTGGTTTGATCGTCATTTTCATATTAAGTATGTTTTTCTATCAATTAACATTTCCTAAACAATGACCAACATACCTTTACATTTCTCTTCTTAAAGCAGATAAAACATTAATATTTGTTGCTTTAGCTGCAGGTCTAAAACCAGAAATCATAGCTACACCGATACTTATAGCAGATGCAATTACCACTAGACTAAATGGAATATATGAGAAAACAAAATCGATAGAACTATTTTCTGAGCCTAATGCAGCACTTAAAATAATTGGTAATAACATGTTAGCTGCGAAGCTTATTGCATAAGAAATGGCTACTCCGATTAATGCTCCCATTATCCCGATATAAGCACTTTCCATTAAGAAGATCCTTCTAATTGTGCTTGGCTGAGCACCTAAGGCTTTCATAATTCCTATTTCCTGTGTTCGTTCTGTTACTGCCATTGTCATTGTGTTAAAAATTCCAATGGATGCAATGATAATAGCAATTGTTCCAACAAACACTAGACCTGCCTTAAAAACAGTAAAAAATAAATTTACACTATCTAATTCTTCTGTTATTGAATACACGTTGTAGCCTTTATCTTTTAAATCATTCGTGACTTGTTCCACTTTTTCTAAGCTTGTCGCATAAACTAATACTTGACTATATGGAATTTCTTCTACCTTTGTTTCTTCTTCACTTACAAAAGTAAATCCTAAAATTTCTTCACGAAGAGAATCATTTATATAGATACTCTGGTCTGTCTCCCAATCTCTTGAAGGTTCTTTGCCTATTCCCGATATTTTAAAGGTAAACGATTTTTCTTCGCTTTTTTCTTCATTCTTTTCTTCGGTATATTTCGTCACTTTTACAGTTAACTCTTTACCAATCAAATCAACTTCAAAACCAACAGGCTCTTCAATCATCTCTCCTTCAGGGGCAGCTTCTTGCTTCTTATCATATTCTTCTCTTTCCTTTTCAGTAAGCAATGCTTGTGCAAAATGATAACCAACAATAACTTCATTTTCTTCTTTAGGAATTGCTCCCTTTGATAGTGATAAATTAGCCTTTAATTCTTCTTCCATGTTTGTAATATAGATTGGATATGTACTTCCAGTACGATCATCAACAGCAACCTCTGCTTCCATTTCAATTGTGTTCCGACGAACAACAGCTGTAACATTTTCTACATCAGCTAGTTCTCCTAAGTCTTCGCTGCTTAAAAATGCTGACTCGTCTGGTTTTGTTTCTGCTTTACCATAGACAGTTACTTCCGTTATCAATTGCTGTGATTTAATTTCTTCCGTTATACTTTTTTGAATGCCAAATCCAACAGATGCCAATACAATTAAAAAAGCACACGCCATTGTTGTAGCTAATATGGTCATAAATACCCTTAGTCGATTTTTTTTCATATTTCTAAACATGAATTTAATTTGATCGTTAAACTTCAACAACAGCACCCCCTTTAACTAAGACACCATCTTGTAAGTGAAACTTGTGGTTACTAATACTTGCTACCTCATCATCATGTGTAATGATGAAAAACGTAATTCCTTGCTCTTTATTTAATTGTTTTATCAAATCTAAAATTTCCTTTTCTGTTTCTGAATCTAGACTGCCTGTTGGTTCATCTGCAAAAATGATACTCGGCTTAGTAATAAGAGCTCTAGCAATACTTACACGTTGCTGCTGCCCTCCTGATAATTCATTTGGATAGTGCTCAGTATGTTCATGTAAGCCTACTTCTTCTAGTAAAGACATAACCATTTTTTTACGTTCAGCAGAATCAATCCCTTTTAAAGTTAATGGTAATTCAACATTCTCAAACGTTGTTAAACTTGAGATAAGCTGAAAACTTTGAAAGATAAAGCCAAGATTGTCCAAGCGGAATTTTGCCCATTTCTTTTCATTAAATTTTGTAACATTTGTATCATGGATCAAAATATCACCTGATGTAGGCGATATATAGCCTGAAAGTAAATTTAGCAAAGTTGATTTACCTGAGCCACTTCTTCCTACTATTGAAGCAATTTCTCCTTTATTAATTTTCAGGGAGATATTCTTCAAAACAGGGATTTCTTTTTCACTGCCTTTTTTACCAACCTTAAACGAATGGCTTAACTGATGAACCTCGATCATATTTTCTCCTCCAATTTGCTTTAGCTATTTTTTCTTTTTAAAAATGAGATAATAACTAACAATAAAACCGATAAATGCTCCAATTCCTCCGCCGATCAAATAACCTAGCATTCGTTCATCTGTTAAATAACCAAACGCACTAAAACCTATAACCCCTATAAAAATGACAATAATTTGCACAGGTCTGTTCATTGATTTCCATGTAAAAAAAGCTCCGGTCCGTTCTATCGGATGTTTAATGAAAGCAAAATAACCAGCGATAAGAAATAAACATGCTAAAAGAAATGGCATGTATAGCTCTGAATAACGAGCAGAATCAAATAATAGATAAGATACTGGTGATATGCTATACACATTCTGTAACTTATCATCAAGAGCTATTTCGAGATTAAAAAGTATATCTATCTGAATAATAGTTAACAAAACTAATAATAGTGGAAGAATGCTTACTGTAATTGTAACTAAACCTTGAGCAAAAGCTGTACCAGTAAATGCTCCCGCCGAAATCGTGATCGAATAAAATAGTAACAAAGCTCCTAAACCATCTAAGTAGTATTCTATAAAATAAATAGTGTGTATTTCATTTAACCGCAGGATAAGCCCGGTTAAAGAAAAAGAAAATAACCAACCTATTAAAATAACGCTTAAACCTAAGAAACATTTCGTCAAATAAATTTGAGCTCTTGAATATGGTAGTGAACAAGTAAACTCCAATATGCCATTGCTTCGTTCACTGCCAATTTGAACAAGAGCTAATGCTATGATTAAGACGATGAAAATAAACGTTACTTCCGTATATAGAAAATCAACAAATTCATAGTTATGATAATTCATATATTGAGACCAAATATTTAAAGGTGTAAAAAAGGATAGAATTAAAAAAGTAATCAGTAATTGAATCCAATTTCTCCTCATTTCCACTTTCATCAATTCCACCGCTACCATCTTCTCTTTCCTCCAAACTTTGCAATAAATACTTCCTCTAACGAAACGGAAAGTTCATTCCAAATTCTTGGTGCAAGAAGGTTTAAAAATTCATGACTATCTTCATCATCACGTTTTAGTATTACTGTGTAGAATACACCAGTTGATTCTAAAATTGGGATCCCTCTTTTTCTAATCTTTAATTCAACATCATTGTCATATGCAAGTTGTACCTTTACATAATCTTCCTTCAAGTCTTCAACTTCTATCACTTCAGATAACTTATTGTCTTCTAAAAAAGCAATCCGGTTACAAATCCGCTCAATATCTTCTAATCGATGAGATGTTATTAAAATTGTTGTTCCTTTATTAGCCACTTCATCAATCATTAATTGAAGTAAGTCATATCTTGTAACGGCATCAATTCCATCAGTTGGTTCATCTAGCATAATAACAGCTGGTCTGATGGAGAATGATAAAATCAAAGATAATTGCTTTTTTAAGCCTGTTGATAATTCTCTGTATCTTTTATTTTCTGGTAAATCATAACGATTCACTAATTCATTAGCATAGGTCACATCAAAATCTGGATAGATGGTCCGTAACAACCTCACTAATTGTTTATATGTATAACGATCAAATGCTGGATTCTGCACGGGCAGATAAACCACATTACGTTTCATTAGTGGATGATCTAAAATCGATATATCTTCAAATAAAATTTGACCCTGGTCTACATTCAAGATTTGTTGGATACAACGTAGTAAAGTTGTTTTTCCAGAGCCATTACGTCCTAGCAAACCAAAAATTTCACCAGACTTTAGCTTTAAATTGATATCTTTTATGACTTCAATATTGTCAATTTTTTTCGTGAGATTCTTTATTTCGAGCATGGGATTCTCCCCCTACTTCTTTCTTTATTTCATCAATCCATTCATGAATATGGTTAAAATCAATACCCGCATAAAATGCATCGATAATCAAAGGCTTTAATTGTTCCTTTATCACTTCCATCTTCCTTTCATCTAATGATACTCTTGCATTTTCGGAAACATATGTCCCTCGTCCTCGTAATGTTTCAATAATGCCTTGTCTTTCTAATTCCTTGTAAGCCTTACTAACAGTATTTGGATTAGCAATAATCATTGTTGATAATTCCCGGACTGATGGTAGCTTGTCACCAGATTTTAATAACCCTTTAAAACAAAGCTCTTTCATTTGTTGAATGATTTGTTCATAAATGGGAGTAGAACTTCTCGGATCTATTTGGATCATCGTTTCTCCCTTCTTTCTCTCAAGTTAAAATTGAACTAAGTGTATTATATAATGTAGTACACTTAGTACGATAATATGTTGGTAACTATTTGTCAATAATTATTTTATGTAGAAGAGTTAACACGAAAAAAGGACCATAGAAGGTCCTTTTTCATTTATTCCATTTCAACTCTTTGCTTTGATTTTATTGGTTGACCTTTTTTGGCATTTTTAGCTTTTGTTTCTTTTATAGGATCATAATCTTGTCCAACCTCTAAGTCGTTATTATTGATTCCATTTTTCGTTTTTTGCTCAGGGTTATTTTGCTTGGAACGTTTTTTCATCGTTCAGTATCCCCCTTTAAGATCATTTCATTTTGAACTTGCTGTAATTGTAATCTCATACGATAAAGCTGATCTTGTTGTTGATCATTCGCACTTAAAGATAGGTGGTTAATATCATTTACCGCATCTTCTAATTGTTGAAGAGCTTTTGTATATTCTGTCTCATTATAATGTTCTTGCTTCATACCTGTTTTATATTGATCACGAGCGTAATCAAGGGCGTCTGTACATCTTTGTAAATATTCGTCAACGGATTGTCTTGTTGCCATCTGTATCTCCTCCAAACGATATGAAGTTAATGAAAGCTTCATCATAGTTTATTATGAACAGTACTCTTAAAAACTTGTGTTTTAAATAATGGTAACAATCCAAATGGCTATTTTTTTAAAAGGCATCATGATAAGATATTTAGATGAAATATCCATGATCGATACTAAAAAGGAGGGATTTGCTTTGAATCAAGCTTCTCCGTTTGCTTTTGCAACTGATAATAAACGATACCATACATGGAATTATCATTTACGACAGCATTTTGGACATAAAGTATTTAAAGTGGCTCTAGACGGTGGATTTGATTGTCCTAATCGAGATGGCACAGTTGCACATGGTGGCTGTACTTTTTGTAGTGCAGCTGGATCTGGTGATTTTGCAGGTAATCGAGCAGATGATTTAGTGACTCAATTTAACGAAATTAAACATAAAATGCATCATAAATGGAAAGATGGTAAATACATGGCTTACTTTCAAGCCTATACAAATACACACGCTCCAGTAGATGTTTTAAGAGAAAAGTTTGAATCGGTATTAAATCAAGAAGGTGTTGTAGGTATATCAATAGCAACACGACCAGATTGTTTACCAGATGATGTGATTGAATATTTAGCTGAGTTAAACGAAAGAACTTATTTATGGGTTGAGCTAGGCTTACAAACTGTCCATGAACGAACAGCGCTTTTAATCAACCGAGCACATGATTATCAATGCTATATAGAAGGTGTGAATAAGCTAAGAAAACATGGAATTCGAATTTGCTCTCATATTATTAACGGATTGCCATTAGAAAATAACCAAATGATGATGGAAACTGCTAAAGCTGTTTCACAACTTGATGTGCAAGGAATAAAGATCCATTTATTGCATTTATTAAAAGGAACTCCAATGGTTAAACAATATGAAAAAGGCAAGCTAGAGTTTTTATCACAAGATGAATATGTAAATCTTGTATGTGATCAATTAGAAATTATTCCTCCTGAAATGATTGTTCATCGTATAACAGGTGATGGTCCCATTGATTTAATGATTGGACCAATGTGGAGTGTTAATAAATGGGATGTATTAAATTCAATTGATGCTGAATTAAAAAGACGTAACAGCTTCCAAGGAAAGTATTATTTAGAAGCTGAGGGAAACATAATATGAAGCTTCAGAGAATATTACCGTTTGCCAAACAGCTTTTACAAAATTCCGTAAATGCAGGGGATATTGTTGTAGATGCAACAGTTGGAAATGGTCATGACACCGCTTTTTTAGCGAAATTAGTAGGCGAAAGTGGACATGTTTATGGATTTGACATACAACAGCAGGCAATTATAAACACGAATGATCGACTAAAAGCTGAGAAGTTGGAAGAACGTGTGACTCTTGTACAACAAGGACATGAAACAGTTACATCAGTCATACCACAACAGCTTGTAGGCAAAGTTGGTGGAGCAATCTTCAATCTAGGATATTTACCAGGTGGAGATCCCTCAATCGTTACATTACCAGATACAACAAAAGCTGCTATTGAGCAATTATTAAGGCTTATGAAGCGAGAGGGTATCATTGTTATCGTGATCTATCATGGTCATACTGAAGGGAAACTTGAACGAGATGAACTGATGAATTACGTCACTTCAATTGATCCACAAGTAGCCCATGTCATTCAATATCAATTTCTAAACAAACAAAATAATCCTCCTTATATCGTTGCAATAGAAAAATGTTAATACTATAGCAAAAACACCTCACAAAATTAGATCCACTCTAACTTTGTGAGGTGTAAACAACACTTCTTAAACTCCCACAATAAACAGCCACAAATTATTAAAGAATTAAGAGCTTTTTTTCCAATTTAACTTTTGAAATGCTCTATAGGCTCTTCCATTAAAATAAAAGAAATAAGTAGTCATTCCTCCGAGTCTAATTAACTTTTTAGCTAGCTTATTGCGATCCTTATGTGTAGCTACTTTATCGTCTGATAAATAAACACCCAATAATCCTCGGTTAATCAATTTGTGAAAATTCTCATGTGGTATCCCCTTCAAGTGGTCATCAGCTTTTTCCACGAAGTACTCTAGCCTTTTCATCATAGAAGATTCAGAGGAATAATAACTGCAGAAATTCAAGTCACCACCAAGCTCATCCTCGTCTTGATCAATCAAATAATCCAGTAAAATATGTAATCCCTGAATATATGGGAAATAGCTATTTCTAATTTGTAAGGCCTGCGTTTCTTCAAAATCACCTTGGAAAGCATACGCAACTAAACAGAATATACCTAATGTTGAACCAGTACATGCTGAAAATTCATACCATTCCATGTCAGGAAGATTTGATTTATGCTTTTGAAACCAATTTTCAAGTCTTGGTACACGTTCTTCTTTTTTTACATGCTTATGTACTTGAAGATCACAATAATAACCAGATAATTCAATAAGATGCTTTGCAATGATAGGATAATGCTTTAACTCAGCTAAAACATTTTGACAAGTTTGCACAAGACTGTGTAAATACCCACCATCATCTTGATCTTCTCTGTATTGGTAATAATTTTTACATGGGGCTCCGCAGGTTAAAGCATCAAGCATAGATTGATGTAGCATTCTGAAATCCTCAGGATCCAAGGATGTACTTCGATCACATAAGTTATCTAAATAATCACTTATCGTTTGATACGCAACAATAAATTCAATACATTGCTGTTTATGTGTACCAGAGATAATTGCTAATATTCCTCCACCCTCACAGTGAAATTCTTTTTCATTTATACTATTGATTGCTTGAGTTCTTAACTCTTTATTAGGAATTTTTTCTGCATATTCTCGCCAATGACCAATGTAAAAATGGACAATTGGGAAAATTTCACGATACACTTTCGTCATTAATCTTAATGGATGCTGCGGTACTGTCAAAGGGGGTGTCACCTCTTAATTATAAATTTTTATATTTAAGTATCTGATTGATCTTCTGGTCTATCATTCAAGCAGTGAGTATCGAAAAAGTGCTTCGCTCTCTCAAATACTTGTTCACGTTCTGGCTCACTAAAAATTTCATGATACAAGCCTTCCCATTCTTTATAGCTCTTCTCAAGAAGATCAACTTTGTTAAACCACTCTTTTACAAGTGACTTATCAACAATTTTATCCGCTCCTCCTTGCATAAGTAGCAACGGAACTTCCTGGAATTTACCGACCTGCTTTTGTGCCTCTTCCATTGCATGTATCAGTTCACGATACCATCTAACCGAAACCTTTGTCACATATAAAGAATCATTTTCATCATTATCTTGCACAGATTTATTCCTCGTTGCAATTGAAACATTTAAATTTGACTCAACCTTAAAAGAAGGTGCAATAATATTTAACCCTCTTGAAGCAAGTTCCAATGCTTTATTAGGCTTATATAAAATACCTAAACAAGGTGATGATAATATTACGGCTTTTACTTCCTGATGTTTCTCCTGTAAAGAACGAATAACAACCAAACCACCCATACTATGTCCTATTAAAAATAAAGGCAGATTGAACTTTTTTGCTTCTTTAATCCATTCATTAACCTCTATAATGTATTCGTCAAAGGATTGAATATGTCCTCTTCTTCTCGTAGATGTTCCTTGACCTGGTAAATCGCCCATAATGACATGGTAACCAGCTAGTCTCCACATTTCAACAAGCCATTTATAACGACCATGATGTTCAGCAGCTCCATGAACAATGACGATTACACCCTTTGCTAGCTCTACTTCAGCTTCCCATTTCCACATAATTGCTGCCTCCCTTTTCAATAGCCTAAAAAATAAGTTTGTTTCAATTTTTCAATCGCTCCTATTAAGTTTAATAGAGCCTTTGTTATAATAAAACTAACGATAAAAAGTATATTATTCCCATAAGAAAGGACGAACAAACATGATTTATCCTTACAAAGATCAAAGCCCCAAAATATCAGATTCAGCTTTTATTGCTGATTATGTAACGATCACTGGAGATGTTGTTATCGGTGATGAGACAAGCATATGGTTTCAATCGGTAATAAGAGGCGATGTAGCACCTACGATTATTGGTGATCGAGTGAATATTCAAGATCTATGCTGTTTACATCAAAGTCCCAACAAACCTCTTATCATTGAGAATGATGTGACTGTTGGTCATAGTGTAATCCTACACAGTTCAATTATTCGTGAAAAGGCTTTAATCGGCATGGGCTCCATTATTTTAGACGGAGCCGAAATTGGCGAAGGAGCTTTTATAGGAGCCGGTAGTTTAGTTCCACCTGGTAAAAAGATTCCTCCCCACTCACTAGCGCTAGGTAGACCTGCAAAAGTTGTTAGAACTTTAACAAATGATGATCTAAATGACATGGATCGTATTCGTCAAGAATATGTTGAAAAAGGGAAGTATTACAAATCTCTTCAACAAACAACGAAGTTATAATTAACATGGCAATTGGTTAAACCCAGTTGCCTTTTTCACAAAATTGTATTAATCACTACAACAATAATGGTATCACCCTCTGAACGAACATACACGTTATTTCCATGAATGTTTATGAAATTGTCATAAACTCCTCCCCCTCAATTTATTCACAATTCTCTTTTTCACTTTCTTCAAATAGTCATAATCATAAAAAGACAAGACTGCAAAATTATTGTTTGTTTATTTTTTTGAATACCGAATAAAGCTCCTAATATCCACTTATCGATCTAGAAAATTGATTCCCATTGTGCGTAGTGACTGCTGTGAATGATTATATTAACCACAGGGTAACCTTTTATTTAGAAAACATTAACTTTGTGAAAATTATGTGAAGGAATATTTTACAATTTCTTATTATTAACTAAATATTTCTGAACTAAAATAGTATAAGAGAGGTTAACTAAAGGAGTGTCTAAATCAATGAAAACAAAGCTTATCTCCAACATGTATGATTTTGAATGCAAGCTTTTTCGAATTGTGAATCAATTGTATGACCAAAAGCTATTGAATTTCTACTTTCGAAATATAACACATCTTGGAGGCGCCATTGCCACAATAGCCATCACTTTGAGCATCATTATTTTCTCTAGAGGTCATATTCAAGCAACAGCTATTGCAAGTGCAACTGCACTACTTATTAGTCATCTTCCTGTTGCATTGGTTAAAAAGCTCTATCCGCGTAAAAGACCTTATATCTCACTTATTGAAACAAAGGTCCCAGCTAATCCATTAGAGGATCATTCTTTTCCATCAGGCCATACGACGGCGATTTTTTCGGTTATTATACCTTTTATCTTATATATGCCTCAATTGACTATGATATTAATTCCTCTTGGAGTAAGCATAGGCTTATCAAGAATGTATTTAGGACTTCATTACCCTTCAGATGTTTTAGCTGGATGTTTACTTGGAAGCTCTTCAGGGTTTCTAACATACACTATACTAACTGAATTATTCTATACTGCTTCACTATGAGTGAACTGCTCTAAATAACCATTAGTCATATTTGCAAATACGTTTCACTTACAAGTGTAACCGGGGGGATTCGATGAAAATAGCTATTTTCACAGATACTTTTGCACCTGATGTTAATGGAGTTGCACGTACATTAAAACGACTTACTGACTACTTAGAAGAAAACAATTATGAATTTCGAGTTTTTGCACCTGAAAGTACAAAAGAATCAATGTTTTCAAGTCATATTCATCGTTTCACAAGCTTACCCTTTTTCTTATATCCAGAATGTAGGCTAGCATTACCAAATATGCTTCAAGTTAAAGCAGAGCTACAAAGCTTCAAGCCTGATTTAATTCATGTCGCAACACCTTTTAATATTGGAGTGTGTGGTTTACATTACGCTAAAAAATTAAATATCCCTATTGTTGGATCTTATCATACTGATTTCGACCAATACCTTGAATACTATGATCTTCAATTTTTATCAAAAGTTTTATGGAAATATATGCATTGGTTTCATAAACCACATCGCAAAATCTTTGTTCCCTCTAATGAAACATTAGAGCAATTAAAGAGAAAAGGCTTTTCTAAATTGCGTATATGGGGTAGAGGTGTAGACTGCAATTTATTTCATCCAAATTATTCCCATGATGAGGTTCGACATAACTATAAGATTAATGAAAAGTTTGTTTTAACCTATGTAGGAAGATTAGCTCCGGAGAAAGATATTGATACACTAATGAATATCACACATCAGCTTCCTGATTCAATTAAAAATGATGTACATTGGTTAATTGTAGGAGATGGTCCATCAAAAGAGGATATGAAGAAAAAAGCACCAAATAATATGACCTTTGCAGGGTATTTGAAAGGTACTGAGCTTGCAAAAATATATGCATCCTCAGATTTGTTTATTTTTCCTTCTCCAACAGAAACATTCGGAAATGTCGTCCTAGAAGCATTAGCATCTGGTACACCTGTAATAGCATCTAATTCTGGTGGAGTTAAAAATATCATCAAACAAGCAAAAACCGGCTACCTTTGTGAGCCTAAAAATGTCATAGAATTCCAAGAACGCATTTCAGAATTACTTCTAAACAAAGCACTACGAGAAAATATGGAAAAAGAAGCCCGACAATACGCATTAACTCAAACATGGAATCATATTTTCGAAGAATTGCTAAAAGAATACGAAGACGCAATAACAGAAAAAAATCAGTTTAGATATGCTTAAATACCTCATGAAATCATTACATTAATCAGGGACAAATAATCACTGCAAAAAGTAAATTACAAAGATACAAGCGTGAATTCAAGTACGAATTCACGCTTGTTATTTTCTCGATAAATTAAACGGACTGGATTGGATTGAGGATTGGATAAAAACTTACAAACAAACTTATGGTGACAATATTTTTTATTGACAATAGAGCTTGGGAAATGATTTAAAAGTATGAAGTCAACATATACAATTATTGGAATATTTAACTGGTTTGGGACGTCTGGTTGAATGTGAGTAGATCATTTTTTGCAGGGGTCCATTATATGTTTAATAAGAAAAAGTGAAAAATTAATCACAATGATTCACCTTTTTTTAAACACCCCAATAACTTAGTTATTGAAGCTATTGTAGTTTATTGTTTATAGTGAAATGGAGCGGAAGACACTTGACTCCTGCGGGTGCAGAGGAAAGGTCAAGACCCCACAGGCGAAGCCGAGGAGGCTTGACTTCCTCCCCGCGGAAAGCAAGTGTCTGCAGCGAAATGTAACGAACCAGTTACTACTAACAAATAAATTCAGAAGCAACAAAGTCAAAAAGCATTTTATTCAAAAAAAAGAACAATACCCCAAAGCGCATTGTCCCAAATATCACAACTCAAATTCCCACTCATCCTTTAAAATCAAATAAAGAATCAATAAATTATTTTCAACTTCTTCATTTGTTTTCCCAACAACATCCATACCAATTTTAGAAAACACAATATTTCCAATTCTCTCTGTTAATTGCTTCCTTTCATCTACCGGTAATTGCAAAATACGATTACTATAAACCTTGAGCAATTCCCATTCCTTTGATGTTAACGATTTTAATGCCCATTCCTCAATCACAAGATCTTCTTTTCTCAGACCCTTCCTAGCAATTTCCTTCTCAATTGGTGAAAGCTTCTTACTATTTTTAGCTTTTCTTTCATGAATAACAATTGTACCCGCAACTATATCTCCAACTCTTTTATGTTTTGAGTGAAAGAAAATCATAATCATTCCCAATAAATAATTTGCTGGTAGGGTATCAATTATTCTTAATAAATTTCTAATAAAACTAGATAATAAAGTTAAGCTATGTCCATTATCCTGAATAACACGTATTCCTATCATTTTCTTACCTAATGTTTTTCCACCATAAAAGAACTCAAGCGCAAAAAAGTAGCCCCAATTTAAAACGAAAAGAACAATGATGGTAATGGCAAATGGATAGGAATAGAATTCATACATAAAAATAAACTCAACAGGCATATCGTACATCAGGATAAATGTTCCAATAAGTATCAACACACTAACGGTCGTTAAAATTAGATGATCAATTAGTAGTGCTGCCGTCCTACTTCCTAACCCGGCAGGTTGAAATTTTAATGAAACATATTCAGGTGTTTTTATATCAACATGTTGCTGCAACACACTCACTACTTTCTTGGATATTTTTCCCTAATATGGTTTCTATTTTTCTATAATATCACTATAATAAGATAGGTAAAGTGATATATACATATATTTAGATAAGAAGGTGGAACGATGAATATCAAGCAGTTTATGAAACAACATCGAGATGACTGGAAGCAGCTTGAACAGCTTATCTCTTTATTAAGTAAAAAAAGGCGTTCATTGACTGGTAATGATATCGAGCAATTTAATCGCCTATATCAAAAAACAGCGCAAAACCTTTCATACAGCCAAACTTATTTTCCTACAGAAGATGTTACAACATATTTAAATGGACTTGTTTCTAAAGCTCATAATTTATTGTATAAAGACCAAACTTCAAGTATGAAACAATTTCGGTATTTTTTTAGTACGACATTTATCGGACTATTTTTAAAGCAATGGAAGTTTGTGATCATTGCTATGCTTTTATTTATATTAGGAGCAGTAGGAAGCTATTTTTCAGTTTTAAATGATTCACTTAACATCTATTCCATTTTACCTGCTGATATCGCTCAAGGAGTTGATCCAGAAAGCTTAGGTGATCATGATGGAGCAGTAGATTCACCTTTTATGTCTGCGACCATTATGACAAATAATATACAGGTTGCTATATTAGCTTTTGCTGGTGGTATAACCTTCGGAATTCTAACTGTTTATCTATTAATCTACAATGGAATTATCATCGGTGCTTTAGCTGCTCTATTTTGGCAGCATGATAAAGCATATGACTTTTGGGCATATATAGTTCCGCACGGGATGATCGAGCTTACTGCCATTTTTATTGCAGGAGGAGCAGGCTTGTTAATGGGATATAAGCTTTTTGTCCCTGGTCCATATACAAGAGCATATCAGCTTAAAAAACAAGCTAAACATTCTGTACAATTATTACTTGGAACCATTCCGTTATTTGTTATTGCTGGGATTATTGAAGGATATATCACACCTGCTCCTATTTCATTAGAAGCAAAATATATTGTTGCTATTTTAACTGTTTTCGGACTAGTTTTTTATGTTTTAATCGGAAGATCCCTTCTTGAACGTAAAAAATTGACTAATCTATAAAATCCCTTGATTCATCATTGAAATATAGTTGGAAACTGCTACAGTTGCAAGGTTCTCCTCTTTTGCTTCCACCATTTGGAGGCCTTGCTTTTCCCATTTTATTTTTTCGCGCTTCTTAAAAAGCTGTTGCTGCTGAGCAACGCTTTTTTTCATTGCTTTTTGTACATCAGATGGCACAGCTCTCACTTCATTCAACAAAAACTCATCCTCGATACCTAACATTAAAAACAAATGACGCTTACGTAATCGTTTTAAATAAACTAGTGCACTTTCTTCGTGTAGAAAGGTTTGAACATCACTAAATAATAGAAGTAAGCTCCTCTTCTTTTGTAACGTCTGTAAATATGTTAAAACAGCTGCATAATTTGACTCTGAAGCATCAACTTCTAGATTGTATACTGCCTCAAGAATTGTTTGTAAATGTGCCATCCCTTTAGCAGGTGGGACATAAACCTTTACGTTCTTAGAAAAAGCTAGAACAGAGACATAATCACCTTTTTGAAGAGCTGCTGTGATAAGAGTTAATGCCGCCTCTAATGCCTTTTCTAATCTGTTACTTTTGGAAAGCTCAACACCCATCATTCTTCCACAATCAATTAAAACTGTAATATACTTTCCATGTTCAGGCTCATATTCATTTGTCATAACCTCTTGTAATTTTGCAGTCTGACGCCAATTTATTTTACGCGGATCATCCCCTACAACAAAGCTTCTAATCTTTGTAAATTCTCCGCTCCCTGTCTTTTGTTTACGTACCTTCATACCTTCGTGTAGTAAGAACTTCTGTGCACTTTCGAGATAATTTCTCGTTGATGTTAAATCTGGAATGACTTTAACTGTATGTTCTTGATGTGTTTTGGCTTGCCTTTCCCATAGCCCCACTAAACTTCTATATCTTATATAAATCTCTTTTACAGTATACATACCTCTTATCTTTGCAATTGCCTTGTAAGAAGCAGTTGTTGAACTTTCTCCTTGAACAAATCCCATAATAGGAAAATCCGTTTGAAAGGATTGAGGAATTCCATCAATCACTCTAAACTTAACTTGATGTTTAGAGTGATTTGTTATATTGATTGAAATAGGATAAGAAATCCCTCTTTCCATTTCATCAGGAATTCTGCGTTCAACAATGATTTGTTTAGTAGCTGGTATGAAAGCTAAATCTATTAAACTAAGCAATAAAAAAAGTAGATTAATTAAGATTAATACCACCCAAGAAACATCCCAGATTGATAACAGGAGCAATCCTGTAGACATTATCAAGAAAAAGGCAAGCAATTTCTTTGTAGGTAGAATTCCTTTATCTCGGAACAGGAGTCGCCCCCACAAGTTCTTCAATAATTTGATCAACGGTTGTTCCCTCCAATTCTACATGTGGAGATAATTGAATTCGATGTCTTAAACTTGGCTTTGCAACAATTTTAATATCATCTGGTGTGACATAATCTCGTCCAGATAGATATGCCCAAGCTTTTCCTGCTTTTCCTATTGAGATAGCAGCTCTAGTACTTGCTCCAAATTGTATTGAATCTGTCTCCCTTGTTCTTCTTACAAGTTGCATAATATAATCTAAAACACTATCACTTAAGGTTATTTGTTCGATCTCATTTCTTATCATTAAAAATGATTCCATATTGAGTATTTGTTTCAACGTACTTTTCATTTCATTTTCCAATACTTGTTTCAGTACTTGCTTTTCGTCTTCAAAAGTTGGAAAGTCAATTAATAATTTAAATAAAAAACGATCCTGCTGTGCCTCTGGTAAAGGATATGTTCCCTCAAATTCGATTGGGTTTTGTGTAGCAACAACAAAAAACATTTCTGATAATTGATAGGTTTCACCTTGAATCGTTACCTGCTTTTCTTCCATCGCTTCTAACAAAGCTGCTTGTGTTTTAGCAGGAGTTCGATTAATTTCATCAGCTAAAAGTACATCTGTAAAAATCGGTCCCTTCAAGGTTTGAAAAGAACCTTCTTTCATATTATAAACTGTACTTCCGGTTATATCACTAGGAAGTAGATCAGGAGTAAATTGAATTCGGTTGAATTCTCCACCTAAAAGCCCTGCCAATGTTTTAACCATTTGTGTTTTACCTGTTCCTGGCACACCTTCTATTAACACATGTCCACCAGCTAGAATAGAAGATAACAAAAGTTTAAGATTTAGATCTTGCCCAACTATTCGTTGTTCATATTTTTCAAATAAGGATGTTAATTGTGAATTCATCCTTCTTCCACCTCTTTCCTTAAGGTATCAAGTTTTTTAGACCATAGTAAATATTCTTGTTTCGTTAGCTTCTTTTTAGTTAAAGCTTCAGATAAACCTTCAAGAAAATTTTTTATTTCTTTGTTACTTTGCTGTTTCCACTTTCTTTCTAAATCACTATATACATCTTCCCATGCTTTACTATATGGAATACTCCACTTCTCCTGAAGAAGTGACTTAACAAAATCTGCTTGAATCAATAAAGAATCATGATAATTCTTACTTCTAAGATACCATGCAGCAATAGCTTTAATTTTTTCATCACTAAATCTCACATTTTCTTCTCTAGCTACTATAATAGGTCCAAATCGTTTTCCTTGGTACCATAAAAACAAGATAGTAATGATTAATCCTTGTAATAGCAATAATAAAAACCACTTTGGATATACAGCAATAAATGAAGAAGAGTTTTGCTGTCCATGAATATATTCATCAAACAAGTAATTCTCACCATCAATGCTATTAATCAATGTCAAAATAAGTGATGTATGATCATCATTGATAATATTTCTATTCATTAACCATTCAGGACTAGTTGCAACAATAAACTGACCTTCACCAAAAGAACGTTTCAAAGCTAGTACACCGTCAGATTTACTATGTAATAAAATTTCATCATCATTATGAGCTTTAAGAGTTATACTAGAATTCACTTCGGCCTTGTAGCTATTACCTTGGTCATCATAAATTGTTCCTTCTGGCAGTAGTTCTTGATCAAAGATAACATTCACATCAAAGTAACCTTTAGGATTTTGACTAAATAAAATGATCGTATTACCAGCTTCCATATAATTTTTATAAGCTTCCATTTCTTCAGTACTTGGCACAAAAGCTGGTTCAATCATCAGAAGTACTTGATTTTTATCCTCTGCTGGAAGTAAATTAGGTGGTCTAGTCCAAGCAGAAATAGAGTTTGTTTCGTTTTCTAAATACGTAAAAAATGCTTTTGTTCCTGTTGGGGAAGGTGAGTTTGAAACATAATTTTGGTAATACTCTGGCTTTCCTGAGGCAAGGAAATAGCTGCTAAATAAAATAATCAGTAAAAAAATAGGAATGAGAATCCAATTTTTCATCTTTATAGATACATTTGCCAAAGCTTACACCCCATTTCTCTCACCTTGCTCAGATAAATGATGATGAAATTCTTCATCCTCAATTAAGTTTAAGACAATTTTCTTAAAATGATGATATTCTTCTTCCCCAATGATTCTTTCTCCATAAGTAACCTCGTCAAACAATTGTGCTAGATTATAAAATTGGTTAGCCCATTGTTTATTTACTTTCATTAATTCATCATAATACTCCCAATTTGTTTTCCAAATTCTCGCTTTTAACAGATTCTTTTCATGAAAATAAAGGAGAAGTCCCAAGAACAAATGCCTTGTTGATAAATTAAATTCTCTCTGCAATTCCTGCCTATTTGACTCTCTAAGATGCTTTTGATAGGACCATTTCATTTCATCAATTGTTTGAAGTGGTTGATATTTCCTTAGAGCTCGTTTACGTTTTCCATTTCGAAGAATGATAAAAACAAATACACCCAAAAGTAGCAAAATCATGATAACAATTAAAGTTAATAAAACTTGACCACCAATTCCACTAGCTGGCTCTATCGTAGGAAATAGACCCTCTAACCATTCAGATAACCAATCTTCAACCGAATTCCACCATTTCTCAATAAAGCTAGGAGGCTTTTCTTCATACACCAAATATTCCCGTTGATTTAAGATTTCCTGGAGTTCTTTTTTTGCTTTTTCATCATTTAGCATCAGACTCCCCCCTCAGGTAATTAACCGATCCTCTTTCATGTTAGAAGTCTTATGGTTATTGTAGTTCTTCATATTCATCAATCAAATCTTTTAAGTCATCAGCATCATGTCTTACTTTCAAATCAAAATATATGACCGCATATCCAACTGCGAAAAATAAAGCTGTTATTAACGACACTGTATTAACAATAAGCCCTAATAAAACACTATTTCCTAATAAAACAGAAAACGATAATTGAAAGGCTCCACTAATAGTGCTAGTAATAAGTGAAAAAATAATATAAAGACCAATTAAAGGCCAAGCACGTTTTCTTGTTAATCTCCAGCTTCTTGTAAATCCTGGTGAGCCTTCTTTTAATGTGACAGAGCCAAAGTAAAAGCTCCATCTAGTTAATAGATAAGCAATTCCCACAGCAAATGCTAAAAATAGAAGTATGCCTAGTAATATTCCTAAAATTGGATTCATCGCTCCTGATACAAAACCAGCAATAAAGACTACAACAAGAGGTATAGTAATCATGAAAAACACAATTAAGAAAAATAGAATACTACTACCAATCAATGGCCAAAATCTTGAAAAAGCTCCTTTAATCACTGACCCTACTGTATATTCTTCATCTTTTCGAATATGGTTAACAGCTAGAATAATAGCAGCTTGAGCAACAGGCAAAAATATTAAACTAACTAAACTTACTAATAGTAAACTAATATCCGTACCGAGACTTCCTGATGTGTCAGTATATTCATATGTACCTTGTTCGAAACTTGAGAGTACTTGCTCAAACCAGTTTGATCCAGTCCCTGTTTCTCTAAAAAAACTTGTTCCGAATAATAATTGAACAACAGCTTGAACAACATAGATTGGTCCTACTAAAATAAGAAGTATTAGAAAGAAGTCTGAAAAACGCTGCTTACTCAGACGAAAGGTATGATCGAGAATTTCTCCAAACCCTTTTGGTTTATTAAATAATGAGTTCATATGTCATTTCCTCCACTAAAAATTTTTGTCAACATCATCTATTTTATCATTTTTTGGTAGCTGTTAAGTAAAAAAATTGTAAACAATGGAATATTATCCATTATTTATATAAGCTATTTTTATATATTTATTGTGCATATTTGAAAAGCTGTAAAAAAGTGAAAGAAAAAAGGAGACCTAAAGTCTCCCATTCTAGAGGTAATATTCCATAGCAAATAGAACATATACACAGCACTTATATCAAATTATTGTACTTTCACTTTAACCTCAGCATGATCATGAATTTCGGCTTTCTCAACATGAACAATAATATGATACAGTCCCACTTCATCAAAAATAAAATTGGAAATATAAGACCCTTTCGTTGTTGATTCATTTGCATCAACATAATAATGATGATCGTTTCCTTCCTTCCATATCTCAAACCGAACTGTAGCATCTTTTAAAGGATCATTACCTTTATATATCATTGTACTTAATTCTGCTTCTTTGTTTACCGAAAAATCAGCTAAATCCTCTGTCATAATTTTGACTGAACTATGCTGATGTTCTTCTTGGTCTGCATGGTCTTCGTGATTACTAGTACTTCCTTCTTGATTTGTGGATTCATTTGCACCACCCTCACCAACCTGAATTGTCTTTGTTGGCATCGTGTGATAGCTTTTGACATTAGTATGTGCAGTCACATTATAAAGACCATTTTCTAAAAATTGATACGTTATTTTATATTGACCATCACCTATAAAATCTGCTTCTATCTTTTCAGATTTCTTTTCTTCATCTTTTATTTCAAACGTTACTTCAGCATCATCAACTAATTCTTCTCCATAATATACATTCGCTACAATCGAAATGTCTTCATTAAGAGAAACATGCTCCTTAGCTATAATTTCGACTTTAGGTGCTTTCACCTCTATATCTTCTGTTTTAGCTTTTGTTGCCTCACTTTGTTCATTATGTACATCTGATTCTTGACATCCACCTAACAAAACAGCGAAAACAGTAACAAACAAGAATTTTCTCATCTATGTCAACCTCCATTTATCCTGCTTATATCATAACGTATATATGTTAACTTGATATGATTGTAAAAGTAAACTTCATTAATTATTCACAATATAAATCCCGGATAAACAAATTTCTTCAAATAACTTTAAAAGAAAGCTCTTTGAAATTTTTTTGTTTATTTCCAATCATTTTCTTTAGTCTCGTGTAAAATACAAAAAAAGATCTAATGCACCTAATGCATTAGACCTTTTTTCATTATTATTGTAGAGCTTGCTTGCTTAAAATATCTGCTTTGTCAGTTCTTTCCCATGGAAGATCTAAATCATTACGACCAAAGTGTCCGTATGCAGCAGTTTGCTTGTAAATCGGACGTCTTAGATCAAGCATTTTAATAATTCCAGCAGGACGAAGATCGAAGTTATTGCTAACAACATCAACTAAAACTTCCTCAGAAACTTTTCCAGTACCAAATGTATCAACTGAAATTGAAACTGGTTGAGCTACCCCAATTGCATAAGCTAACTGAACTTCACACTTATCAGCTAAACCAGATGCAACGATGTTTTTCGCAACATAACGTGCAGCATATGCAGCAGAACGGTCAACTTTTGTTGCATCCTTACCAGAGAATGCACCACCACCATGACGAGCGTATCCACCATACGTGTCAACAATAATTTTACGACCTGTTAATCCTGCATCACCTTGAGGTCCACCTATAACGAAACGGCCAGTTGGATTAATAAAGTATTTTGTATTTTCATCAATTAATTCTTTTGGAACAACAGGATTAATTACATGTTCTTTCAAGTTTCGTTGAATTTGCTCAAGTGAAATTTCTGGGTGATGCTGAGTAGAAATTACAATTGTATCAATACGTACAGGCTTATTGTTTTCATCATATTCAACAGTAACCTGTGTTTTTCCATCTGGACGTAAGTATGGAAGAATATCCTCTTTACGAACCTCTGTTAAACGGCGAGAAAGCTTGTGTGCTAATGAAATTGGTAGAGGCATTAACTCTTTTGTTTCATTACAAGCGAATCCGAACATAAGACCTTGGTCACCTGCACCAATTGCATCAATTTCTTCTTCAGACATTTGACCTTCACGAGCTTCTAGTGCTTGATCAACACCCATTGCAATATCTGCTGATTGTTCATCAATTGATGTTAATACAGCACAGGTTTCTGCATCAAAACCATATTTTGCACGCGTATAGCCAATTTCTTTAATTGTTTCACGAACAATTTTCGGAATATCTACATATGTACTAGTTGTGATTTCTCCAGCAACTAATACTAAACCAGTTGTTACAGACGTTTCACACGCTACACGTGCATTAGGATCTTTAGAAATAATAGCATCTAGAATAGAATCTGAAATTTGATCACAAATCTTATCTGGATGGCCCTCTGTTACAGACTCTGAAGTAAAAAGACGTTTTTTAGTCATAATTAATGCTTCCTCCTCATATTTCTTTTTCATGTTTTGATCCGGAACTCTTCCCTAAGTATGTTCTCACCAAAAAAATAGGTTTTTCATGGTTGAACACTATCTTTAAAGAATCACGTTGGCATGTTTTGTGAACAGAAGTATTATGTACCTTTACCACATGCTTGTCCTGGTAAAACTCTAATGAAGAAGTACTGTTTCTGTTATCAAAAAAACCTTTCCCACATGAGGAAAGGTTTGTAATCGTTCATCGCCTTTCGCTCTTATCGATCAAGGGTTTGCACCTTGCTTCAGGTTAGCACCTTTGCATCGGAAAATATAATAATTGATTGCGCCTTAATTTGAAGCATTTCAATTAATCGCGCACTCATCGCTTTCCTTTGATAGCAGGTTGCTGGGTTTCATCGGGCCTGTCCCTCCACCAGCTCGGGATAAGAGAATCCGTTCAAGGACATATCATAGCGTACTAACCTACTGGTGTCAACAAAAAACGACAAGCCTTGCATACATTATTTCTTTTAATTTGGTGCTGTTAAACATTGTTGTTGATTTGCGTTACAGGCATTACATAGATATTAAAATAATCCAAAGTGTAACTAAATTATATTCTTCCCAATTTAAATAAAAATAGTTATAAAAAAGTGAAAACTCTTACATAAAAACTTTCACAAGTAGTATGTTTTAATAATATTAATGTGTTATACTATTAAAAATGCATGATGTAACACTATAACTTCTGATTATTTAGAAAAAGGTAGGTAATGGGGATGAATATTGCAGAGACAATCAATGAGCTTGAGACACTTATTAAAGGAAACAACGCAAAACATAATTTATCAGTATCTCAGCTGGTCGAAAAAGTTTTAGAGCGGAAAGAAGGCATTTTAACTTCAACTGGAGCTATCCGCGCAACTACTGGTGCCTACACAGGAAGATCTCCCAAAGACAAATTCATAGTGAAAGAACGTTCAATAGCTAATAGAATTAATTGGGGATCTACAAATCAACCTATTTCAGAAGAAGTTTTTGATCGTTTATATAGCAAGGTTACAGAATACTTGAAAAGCCGTGATGAATTTTTCATCTTTAACGGATTTGCTGGAGCAGACAGCCGTTTTCAGCTACCACTAAAAGTAATCAATGAGTTTGCATGGCATAACTTATTCGCCGGACAGCTCTTTATAGAAGGAAACAACCAAAATACTGAATCAAAAGAAAAGCCTTTTACAATAATATCAGCTCCAAATTTTAAAGCAGATCCTGAGATTGATGGTACTAATTCTGAAACTTTTATTATTATTTCCTTTGAAAAAAGAACAATCTTAATCGGAGGAACTGAATATGCAGGAGAAATGAAAAAATCTGTTTTTTCAGTAATGAATTTATTATTACCTGACAACAATATTCTACCAATGCATTGCTCTGCAAATGTTGGGTTTGAAGGTGATGTTGCATTATTTTTTGGTTTATCTGGCACAGGAAAAACCACTTTATCAGCAGACCCTAATCGCCGCTTAATTGGGGATGATGAGCATGGCTGGTCTACTTCTGGTATTTTTAATATTGAAGGTGGTTGTTATGCTAAGTGCATTAATTTAACAGAAGATAAAGAGCCACAAATTTTTAATGCGATTCGCTATGGATCTGTACTAGAAAATGTTGTGTTAGATCCTGATACTAGAGAAGCGGACTATAGTAACTCACTTTATACTGAAAATACGCGTGCCGCTTATTCATTATCTGCACTAGACAAAATCATTATTCCTAGTATTGCCGGACATCCACAAACAATTATTTATTTAACGGCTGACGCTTTTGGTGTTATCCCTCCTATAAGTAAATTGTTGCGAGAACAAGCAATGTATCACTTTTTAAGTGGTTATACTAGTAAACTAGCTGGAACTGAACGTGGGGTCACTGCACCTGAAGCAACATTTTCAACATGCTTTGGTTCTCCATTTCTACCACTTCCTGCAACAGTGTACGCTAATATGCTTGGGCAGAAAATAGATGAACATGAGGTTCAAGTCTTTCTAGTTAACACAGGCTGGACTGGTGGTGTATATGGTGTTGGTGAACGGATGAAATTACAGTATACAAGAGCAATGGTTCAGGCTGCTGTTGAAGGTGACCTTGATCATATTGAAACAATTAAAGACGAAGTATTCGGTCTTAATATTCCTATTCATGTTCCAGGTGTTCCTGATGATGTCCTACAGCCACAGAAAACATGGAGTTCACAGGAAGACTATTTAAAAAAGGCAAAGGAATTGGCTACAGAGTTTAAAGATAATTTTAAGAAGTTTAAGAATGTTTCTCCAACCATAGAAAAATTAGGTGGACCTATACAATATTAAAATCACTCATGTTTAAAAACTGGGACATTATTAAAGAAATTATGCAAAAAGACAAATAAATCTAAATCAGTTAAGTTGAAAGAAACAAGTTCGTTTCATTGCGCTGCAGATATTTGCTTTCCGCGGGGAGGAAGCTAAGCCTCCTCGACGCAAGCGCCTGTGGGGTCTTAGCCTTTCCTCTGCACCCGCAGGAGTCAAATGTCTTCCGCTCCATTACACTGCTTCTTAAAAATAGTGTACGCAAAATCGTAAAATCTATTGTAAACGGCAAACAAAAACCCGAACTATTAAGCGAATGATTAAATGAAATATTATCTTATAATTAGGGTTTATCATTAGCTTAAATACTTATGTTAGTTTGTTTTATATTAATTACAATTTTTAAGTTGAAGGTAGTCCCAATGTGATAGTTTTATATAGAATATCCTGATTGATTTCTGATAGGTAATCATTTCAAACTTTGATGATATACTATTTCTTCACCAAATTACTTTGAAAATCAAATTATGAATATTTATAAAATGAATTATTAAATTGTAATTATATTTTTCAAAACACATTAGTACACATCTACAGTGCAAGAATAACTGATATTGTGCATGTAGAATTTATAATGATAGGAAACTTAGTCAGCTACCTTAGCATTAAATACAAAATAGATTTGAGGTTCAAATTAGAATCTCAAATAAAATAATCTATGTTTTATCACGATTGAGAATATAAGGGAAGCTAACAAATAACCACATAAAAAACCGCTGTTGATTTGATACAACAGCGGTTTTTATTTGCTTCATACATACTTTCATTTTAAAAGGTTAATGGACAAAACTATTTAAGGTTGATTGGAGCGGAAATCAGCCATCACTATACCTCTTTTAAAGGATGTAATTGATTTATACATTCTATCATTTCTTTACCTTCAAATTGTGTCTACACAATCACCAATTACCTATCCAATATTAACCATCAACAATTTACATGCATGATTTCATTGTATCTGCAAATTCAAAATTAATTTGTAGAATTCAAATTGATTAATTTATATGTGATCATTGTTTGGTTTTCTGACAGTTGGAGCTTTTCTACTATTGCTTCTCCTGTTACTTCACCAGTTTTTGTTTTACGGACTTCAATTGGAATATCAATAGGATAAATTCTAAAGCCATCTTTTGTTAATTGAAACGTATTTTCTGCTATACGCTGTTCTTTTCCTTTAGTTACGATCATTGTATTAAATTCAACAGGCATTCCCATAAAGAAACCTCCTTATTATGACAAGTTTTTTATATCTTCATCATACCACCCTTGTCCTATTTTAGAAAATGTTACTGATTTTTCATCCAATTGCAGAGCTTATGTACCGTTTCCCGATTAATAGCTGGAGGGAAATAATGTGTGAATTCTTGAAAATACCAGCTTTCCACAGGCTTCTGAAGATCTTTTAATCTTTTTTCAAGGCGGTACGCATGTTCAACGGAAACATTTTTGTCTCTTACTCCATGAATGATTAGAACTGAACAATTAAGTTTTTCCAGCTCGTAAAGAGGTGTTCTCCATACATAGCGTTTTGGAAATTTTGTTGGTGATCCCCCAATTACTCTTTTCATCATCTTGCGTAAGTCTACTCTCTCTAAATATGTTAGAAACATATCAGAAACACCGCCCCATGTAACTATCGAGCGAACCTCCTCTGAGACAATACCTGCTAATAGAGCCATAACACCGCCCCTTGAGAAGCCGAAAACATGAATACGCTGTGGTTTAACCATTTGATGCTTTTTCAATATTTCTAATGCAGCAATTGCATCAAATCGATCATCACCAGCAAAATCTTCATTACCCTCTCCACCTTGATTTCCTCGATAAAAGGGTGCCATTACAACAAAACCCTCTGATGCAAACTGAACAATACGTCCTACTCTTACCTTTCCAACATTTTTAATACCACCTCGTAAATATAAAAAACCATCGTAGCTTCCCTGCTCTATAGGTTCAGCTAACAACCCTTTTACTTTTAACTTATTTGAAAGATATGTCACAATCCATAGCCGAATATTTGGATTAGGTGATGGAAATTTGATTTTACTTACTATTTTTCCATTCATTGCAGAATCACACTCTCTTCACAGACATTTAAAATATGATAACGATAACATCATAATAGGCATTCACACATTTTTATAAAATAACATATTTTAACTTAGATCAAAAAAATATTCTACTCATATTATCAAAGTACTACAAGTTATTTTAAGATTTTACAAACATTATGATGCTATGCATCTGGGAGGTCAAAGGTAATGAAAAAATGGCTGTACTTATTATCTGTAACGCTACTTATTGTTTTACCACTTTCAGCTTGTAATCAAAACAAGGTTGAAAAAATTAGATTAGCTGAAGTTACCCACTCTATTTTCTATACCCCGTTATATGTAGCTATGGAAGAGGGCTTTTTTGAAGAAGAAGGACTTGATGTTGAATTAACAACAACTTGGGGTGGAGATAAAACAATGACAGCTCTACTATCTGATGGAGCTGATATAGCCCTTGTTGGATCTGAAACATCCATCTATGTTGAAGCACAAGGATCTAGTGATTCTATTATTAACTTTGCTCAATTAACTCAAACAGATGGTACTTTCCTAGTAAGTCGCGAGAAGATTGACAATTTTGAATGGGATCAACTAAAAGGCAGCACATTTTTAGGTCAACGAAAAGGCGGCATGCCGCAAATGGCAGGGGAATTTGTTCTTAAAAAACATAATATCGATCCACAAAATGACTTGGAGCTTATTCAAAATGTTGACTTCGCTAACATTCCAAGCGCCTTTGCTTCAGGTACTGGTGATTTTGTTCAACTTTTTGAACCAACTGCTAGTGTATTCGAAAAAGAGGGAACTGGTCATATTGTCGCTTCATTCGGTACTGAATCCGGTATGATTCCATATACAACATTCATGAGTAAAAATAGGTTTTTGATTGAAAATGAAGAGTCTGCTAAGAAGTTTACAGCTGCAATCTATAAAGCGCAAAAATGGGTTGAAGAAAAAGAAGTCTCAGAAATTGCTAAATCTATTGCTCCTCAGTTCGAAGATACAGAAATAGATCTAATTGAAACAGTCGTAAATCGTTACAAAGAACAGGGCTCGTTTGCCACTGATCCAATTTTAGATGAAGATGAGTGGAATAACCTACAGAATATCATGGACGAAGCAGGAGAGTTACCAAAGCGTATTGATTATAACACACTTGTTAATACAGATCTTGCCAAAGAAGTGATCGAGTAGTTAGGAGGAACACCTATGTCATTTTTAACAGTTGAGAATGTTCATCATATTTACTTAACAAAAGAATCAGCAACTGTTGCTTTAGAGGACGTTCATCTTGCTGTCGAGGAAGGCGAGTTTATTTCCTTCCTAGGCCCAAGTGGCTGTGGAAAAACCACGTTATTATCGATTATAGCCGGGTTAATTAAACCTATTGAAGGTGTAGTGAAAATAGCTGATAAACAAATCATCAAACCAGATACGATGATCGGCTATATGCTTCAACAAGATTATTTATTTCCTTGGAAGACAATTGATGAAAATGTAACTATTGGTCTTAAGATTACTGGACAAAAAAGCCCACAAACAACTGCAGCAACAATGCAAATGTTGAAGGATATGGGACTAGATAATGTTGAAAAACTGTACCCTAGTCAGCTATCTGGTGGAATGAGACAACGAGCTGCTTTAGTAAGAACTCTTGCAACTAATCCTAAGATATTATTACTTGATGAACCTTTTTCCGCATTAGATTATCAAACCAAATTAATGCTAGAGGATTTAGTTGTTCAAACTTTAAAGAAATACAAAAAAACAGCTCTGCTTGTCACACATGATATTGGTGAAGCCATTGCAATGAGTGATCGAATCTTTGTATTCTCAGCAAGACCAGGTAAAGTAAACAGAACGTATCTTGTACCAAAGGAAATTAGAGAGCTTTCACCATTTCAAGCAAGACAGCACCCATTATATAACACTCTCTTTCAACAAATATGGAAGGAGGTTGATCAATATGAAACAGAATGAGGCCATTGAACTTCTTCATAAGCAATATAAAAGTGGTTTAAAACGAGAAAAAAACTGGGTACTTTTCTACCAGTTTTTAATCTTCATTAGTTTCTTTGGATTATGGGAAATTGCCGGCCAAAAAGCTTGGATTGATCCATTGCTTTTTAGTTCACCATCAAAGATATGGAATCTTTTTATTACAAAAATAACTGATGGTACTCTTTTATCACATATCGGTGTAACACTATTCGAAACAGTTCTAGGGTTTATATTAGGCACACTACTGGGAGCAGTACTTGCTGCAATATTATGGTGGTCCTTTAGATTATCAAAAATTCTCGATCCATATTTAGTCATTTTAAATGCCATGCCTAAAGTAGCACTTGGTCCAATATTGATCGTTGCCTTAGGTCCAGGTTTTGTATCTATCATTGCAATGGGAACAATTATTTCTGTTATCATCACAACCATTGTCGTATTCACCGCATTTAGAGAGGTAGATAACAATTATGTGAAGGTGCTTCATACTTTTGATGCAAAGAAAAATCAAATCTTCAAGGAGGTCATTCTTCCTGCATCTTATCCAACAATAGTTTCAACATTAAAAGTTAATGTTGGTTTATCATGGGTAGGTGTAATTGTTGGGGAGTTTCTTGTCTCAGCTAACGGACTTGGATATATGATCATATATGGCTTTCAGGTTTTTAATTTCACATTAGTACTTCTAAGCTTAATCATCATCGCCTTTTTCGCGACGATCATGTATAAAGGGGTAGAGTTATTAGAAAAAAGACTTATTACAACAGAAAAAAGAGGCTAACACCACATACCCTCTGATCATGAGGGTATTCTGGTGCTGCCTCTTTTATTCAATATTCCATCTTTTATTAATTTCTAATAAGCTGTGGTATAAAACATCATCTTTCATGATAAAGCTATATTTTTTATCATATTTGATGTTTTTAGGAATTTTCTCGAGAAGAATTGGTCCGAATGTTTCAAAATATTGCTGCTGCTTTTCAAGGATTTCAATCGTTGCAAAATAAATATTTTTAACGATTACTTTTTCCTTACCTTGAACCTTATACTGTCCTAGATAAGTTAAATTCTTAACAATCCCACCTGTTTCTTCTTTTACTTCTCTAATTGCTGCTTCATCAGCCGTTTCATCCTTCTCAACCTTACCACCAGGAAATTCATAGCCTCGGTCAGAATGCTCTGTTAATAACCATTGATCTTCATATCGACAAACAACCCAAACATGCTTAGGATCACTTGAAAATGGATAGCTCTCAAATGATAAGGTAACTTCATTGTGATAATAATCAGTAAATCGGTACATAAGTAATCCCTCAATTTTCTTCCTAATCTAATAAAATCTTATCACAATGTTAAAGCTCTGTATAAGGTTTATTCTTGTTCGTCTATTCTGGAGATCAATCCTTGTGTGCGAATATGGTTTTTGGCTTCCTCATCTCCAAGCTCATAAATCATTCGATAAATTTGCTTGTTCGTGTCATCTATTGCATCATTTTCACGATCATAATGGTATTGAATATATGGTGTATGTGATCTAAGGAAACCTTGTATATCTGAAGAGTATACTTGATCAAAATATTCTCTTAACGTAATAATCTCATCATCTGATGCTTCTATTTTAAAATGCCATGGTGATGCAGTACTTAATTGAGATATTTCACCACTACCAACATTTATATAGTATGTTTTTTTTCCATTATTCATAAAAGACAGCTCCTTCTCTTCGTCCTTTTTTTAGCGTTTGCCTATAGTATTCGGTTTATGCGCTAAGTTATAATGGAATATTTCATGAGATTTTTGTAAAAAATATAGTGATAATGTGGAAGGAAATAGATGATTACTGGGAGGATACAGATGGGAAAAAGTCAGTTTATTAACGATGATTTAAGTAGATTTCGAGCTGATGAAGAAGATGTTTTTGCATATGTACAATCTATATTACACCAAACAAATAAAGAACAAATTCTTGAATGGATACAAAGTATGTCAACTCAGGAATTACAAGAAATAATAGCACCGTATATTTCTGATAAAATAACTAAAGAGATTGCTGAAAAAGAGTTTTTGTAATTTATGTTAACTAGTAACTTATCTGAACAAAACATCGCTTTCATAAAGGTACCTTGGTTTCTTTTTCATTAATTTTCAATAAATCATTTTGTGAAAAACTGTACATAGAGAAACCGAGTGAAGGTTGTTCTTCACCCGGTTTTTTATGAAAACTTATTTTCCTAAGAAAGATTTTAACATCCAGTTATGCTTCTCTAGACTTTGGTGGATAGCTAATAACATATCACCAGTTGTTTCGTCGCCAACTTCTGCTGCAAGATCCATACCTTCCTTGAGCTCGTCTGCTACCTTGCTAAAGTCATCAAATACATTCTTAACCATTTGCTCGGCTGTTTCGTTACCTTCAGCTTCATTAATTGACGTTAATTCTAAACACTCTTTCATTGTAGCAACCGGTTTGCCTTCAAGTGCTAGTAAACGTTCAGCTAGTTCATCGATATGAACATTTGCTTCATTGTAAAACTCTTCGAACTTTTCATGTAGCGTGAAGAAGTTCTTTCCTTTTACAAACCAATGGTAATTATGTAGTTTTACATAAAGTACAGTCCAGTTAGCAACCTGCTTATTTACTGTTGCAATTAATTTTTCTGACATATTAAATTCCTCCCTTGTCTTCTACTTATCTTTACCCGGTATAGTTTGTGACAAAACATGATATTTTATTGCATAACTTTTTAAACCGAGATCAATTTACTCATGTTAAGATATATGGTAGAGATTTAGTATTTTTAAAAGCTGAAATCAATATCAGTTAAAATTTCAATTCAACGGGAGGTTTAACGTGAAGGTAGTTTTTATTATATCGATTATTATTGTTTTGGTAGTTCTAATTTTGAGTGTTCTTACAACAAGTAAAGCATATCAATATAAACATACAGTTGATCCTGTTAATAAGCCTAAAGAAAAATCTAATGAGGTAGATTCGTCTGTTGATGAGCGATTGGAACAAAGAGACAAGGAATGACAATTTTAGGGTTTCTTATTGGGGGTGTAACCAACATTGTATAAGCAATGTTTCTCTTTGAAATCCCTAAAATAAACTTACATAAATATGTATACTAAATATATTGAACAGCGTTTATTTTTAAAGCTCTTTAACAAGTATTTTGGTGGCTGATTTCCGCTACAGGCTGCTCGCTTTCCGCGGGAAAAATATTAAAAAGCCAAACTACCGGCTTTTCAATAAACGATTTTTCCTTGGGGCGGGCGGAGAGCTTCCTCAGCGCAAGCGCCTGTGGGGTCTCACCTGTCCCGCTGCTCCCGCAGGAGTCTCACACCTTCCGCTCCAATCAACCTTAAATAGTTTTGTTCAATTATTTTTTTAAAACAACAAACTTTTATAAAAACCTTTAAATTATATAAAGCTCTACTAATTCGTTTATTGCTGCAATTCAATTTTAAAATCCACTTATGAAAGTTTAATTTGGTTTTTCAGTTCCCATTACCAGTTATTTATCTCCAACTAAAACCTACCCTTTAGGTTAATTAAGTTTAATTTCGATATCCTAATCCCATACCATTACCTACAATTTTCATTTAGTATCCTCTTTTCAAGAAAGTGTCTAATAATCCCACTAAGTATTTTTAAAAAATACCCATACTATGAATTTCCAATAATAAATAATAGCGCGAACTCTTATATGAATTCACGCTATTATTTCATTGTGATATACTTTCGTACAACTATAATAATCTAACAATAGAAAACACTAAAAATTAAGGGAAAACTACTTTACTTTTAATAAGATTCATAAACATATGGGGTTTTTGGTTGTTCTACTGCTTCAATGGATGATACGGATATAGATGGAAGCATCCAGTCTTGATAAGCTACTGTTGATAATGTCCCCTTTAATTTTACCCATTGATCATCGCCATATTGTTTTGCATCAGGAAGTGTTGCAAGAGTTCCAAATACAGAAGCATCTGCTACACAACAGGATAATCCAAATCTTGCAATAACAAATTGATCCTCTTCAAAATCTTCTTCTCTAAAGATAAAACCTGTTAGTTCAACAGTTTTCCCTGAAAAAGCATCAGGATCTTCATCTAGTATTGTTGTCATCGCTATATAATTTTCCTCTGTAAAAACGATAGTATCCGCCTTTAGCATCTTTGCTTTTAATTGAGCATAAAATTCCTCAGGCTGTTCTTGGATTTCAAATCCTTCTGGATGCTCTAAAGGCACATCTGGAATATTTGATGATTGTGCAACCTTATCACCAACACTCTCTTCAAGTTCCTCCATATATGCTTCAGGGTCCTGTAAATATTCATCAGCTTCACTTGTTTCATCTTCGTTTTCATTTATCTTTTCCTCATTTACAGCCAAAGATTTAAATCCTCTTTTCGCTACAACAGAGCTATCTAAAACAACTTCAGGAAACAGAAAGCCGGTTATAATCGGGATAACAAATAGTGAATAAACGGCAATTGATTTTAATGGAGAACTCCCACTTGTATGGTCAACACCACAATCACAATAGAGCTCTTCTCTTTTCTTTGATCCACTTCTCCAAATTTGAATTATTCCTAGTATTAAAAATACGACAATCGCAAAATAAATAAAAGGCATCATCTTCGGAGCAATAAAATGTAACATATCTCCTGTAACAACTAATTTAGTCATTAACAAGGTAAAACCAATTAAAATAATGCCTCTTATATAGATATGGAACCGATACTGGCTATTTTGATTTTCCATTTTATCTACCCTCCGATCACAATAAGAATTGTTGAAAAACAACAATGCTTCCATATACCACAATGGTAACAACTATCATAAATATCACAACAAATCTAGCTTTAAAAAATGCGAAAAGCATGATGGTATTTTTCAAATCAAGCATAGGTCCATACACTAAAAATGCTAATAGTGAACCTGTTGTAAAGGAACTCCCGAATGAAGCAGCAACAAAAGCATCTGCTTCTGAGCATAAAGATAAGATGTACCCAAATGCCATCATAACGGCTGGTGATAAAAAGTCATTCGAACCAATTTCCGTTAAAAGTGTTCGATCTAAAAATGTTTGAAAAAGGCTAGCAATAAATGCCCCAATAATTAGAAATTTTCCCATTTCAAAAAATTCATCACTTGCATGGAAAATAGTTGATTTTATCTTGCCAACTTTTTCTTTTCCTTCATCTGATGTAGTTATGACTAAATCCTCTTTTGTCCACTTTAACTGATCTTGTTGCTTTCTAAAAATAAGGTAAATTATAAAACCTATCACAATCGAAAGAATAAAAGCTAGTCCCATTCTTGAATATGCCATATAATGTTGTGAACCAAATGCATAATAGGTAGATGCAAACACAACAGGATTTAAAATTGGTGCACCTACTAGAAAAACAACTCCTAAATGTAATGGCATCCCTTTTTTCATTAATCGTCTTACAATAGGTACAATTGCACATTCACAAATAGGGAATAACGCTCCAAGAAGAGCAGCTGGCAAAATGGCAACAATTGCATTCTTTGGTAGAGTACGTTTAATGAAGTCTTCTGAAACGAAGGTTTGAATAAGAGCTGAAACAAATACTCCCAATATAATAAAAGGTATAGCTTCTAGTAAAATACTTAAAAACATTGTATTAACAGTCAAAAATTCAGAAGGAATATTTAACGAAATGTCCTGAAAATCAACAAACAAAAACAAGTAGAAAAACAACCCTAGTAAACCTAGTCCAATAAACTCTCTTAAAAAGGGTGATACAGATTTATTCATCTATTTTTCTCCTAACTTTTTAATTCATCTCGTACTATATCATACTAATTTAGTTACGAGATTATGTCTATCATATTTAAAAACTGTTTTTCTGATACAATTCAATCTTTCAACACAATTTTACCAACATCTACAAATATCAACACATTGGAAAGAGATAATCGTTGAAGTTTTCTATCATATTAAAGTATACTCTCAATATCGAGTAAGTGAAGGGAGAACATTATGACTAGAAAGATAAACTTGCCACCCAAAAAAGAACGTCATCTTCTTTTTGGTTCAGTTGAGCCTGGCGTAAAATTAAAGCCTACTGAAAAAGACCAAATGCCAGATTTACAAAACTCTAAAAAGGATTTCCTTTTTACTATAGATTCAGTAGGAATAAGCAATGTTAAACACCCTATCATTATAGAATCTGATTTAAATCCAAAACAACAAACAACAATTGCTACTTTTAAAATGACTAGTAAAATCTCTCATGATTCAAAGGGTACGAATATGAGTAGATTCACTGAGCAGCTTGAACAATATCGCCAAAATGGTGGATTTGTTCTTTCAATAAAAAATCTATATGATTTCACAAAAGAGCTTGCAGAACGTCTAAAACAAAAGGACGCAAGTATCGAAGTAACATTTCCATGGTTTTATGAAAGAAAAGGACCAAGCTCAGAGCTAGTTGGATTAAATCATGCAGAAGCTACAATTGCTGTTACCTATGACGAGACAGTTGGTTATACTACAACAGCTTCATTAACATGTGCTGTCACAACTCTCTGTCCATGTTCAAAGGAAATTAGTGAATATAGTGCACATAATCAGCGTGGCTATATTACAATGGATGTCGAGTTCACAGAGGACTATCATGAAGAGCTAGATTGGAAAGCAGCACTATTAGAAGCAGCTGAAACAAATGCTAGTGCTATGATTCATCCAGTCCTAAAACGTCCTGATGAAAAAATGGTTACAGAAACTGCTTATGAAAACCCACGTTTCGTTGAGGATATGGTAAGACTAGTAGCAGCAGATTTATATGAACTTCCATTCATCCAGGCCTTTACTGTTAATTGTCGGAACGAAGAATCAATTCATTTACATGATGCAATTGCTAGTTTAAGTTATCGTAAATAAGGACTTAATTAATAGAAGCTCCAAATCACATCATGATTTGGAGCTTTTTTATTTTTTTGGTTGTAAAACTAGTAAGAATGCCTCCTCGAAACTTGTCGAGGATTGTCAATTGATGGATTAACTATAAAAGTTGAATGATTATCTATGAAAGTTGAACGATTATCTTCTAAAGTTGAACGATTAACTATGAAAGTTGATTGAATAACCTTAGATTTACTTGATTTCAATCAACCTGTGTAAGAAAAATTGGACTAAATAGTAAAAGAGGCAATTGATTAAGCTCAATTGCCTCTTTTTCAAAAATATCAATTCATTTATCCAAAAACTTTCGCTAATTCTTCTTTATCCTGCTCAAGCCAAAAACGCATTAATCTTTTTGCACCTTCAAGATCATGTAGCTTCGCTTGCCCACATTGAGTTTCGTTGGCAGCAGGAATTTCTGTTATTTCAACAGCAGCTTTTAGTGTATCTTCTAGTAAATCAATAATTTCTGTTACTTCAGGGTTTCCACTAACAACTAAATAATAACCTGTTTGACAGCCCATTGGTGAAATATCAATAATTTCAAAATGATTGTATTTTTCAGCATGCTCACGAATATTAAAAGCTAGCAAATGCTCTAGCGTATGAATCGTGTCTGGCTTCATTGCCTGCTTATTTGGCTGACAAAAGCGGATATCGAATTTATTCACTTCTCCATCACTACCAACCTTATGAACTCCACAATGACGTACATATGGTGCTTTAACTGCATTATGATCTAAATCAAAACTTTCTACTGAAGGCATTTATTTCACTCCTATTTTTTATCATATTGTCAACATTCTATCTATCATGATAAGAAATAATAGCATATCTACTACTACTTTTAGTATGATAGATAAAAGTAATTATACCCTTTTGCTTTACAATAAAAGAAATATTGAAAAAATTCACTTTAAAGTAGGTACTTATTATGAAGCATTTCTTTATAGCTCTAATTCGCTTTTATCAAAAATTCATCTCTCCGATTACACCACCAACATGTCGCTTTTATCCAACATGCTCACATTATGGCTTAGAAGCATTTAAACGATTTGGTGTTTGGAAAGGGTTATATCTTACAATTATTAGAATCATGAAATGTCATCCTTTTCATCCAGGTGGTTTTGATCCAGTTCCTGAAAAAAAAGAAGCCAGCAAATGACTTTACTTTGCATGTAAAATAAAGCTTAAAATACTTTTATTACTTACTCATATCCATTCACTACAACATCTAATTTGCCTGTTGCAGGATCTATGACAAGACCATGTACTGGAATGTTATCTGCTAAAAGTGGGTGGTTTTTTATTTTCTCAACACTATCTTTAACACTATCCTCTACTTTATCAAATCCTTGTAGCCATGTTTTTAAATCAACACCTGAATATTTTAAGACATCGATTTTTTCTTGAGTGATTCCTTTTTCTTTTGCCTTTGATAAAAATGAATCTGCATTAAGTTTACTCATTCCACAATCATGATGACCTATAACACAGACCTCGTCAGCATTTAATTCATAAACAGCAACCAAAATACTACGCATAATACTTCCAAAAGGATGAGCTACAATTGCACCTGCACTTTTAACAATTTTCACATCGCCATTTTTAAGATTCATTGCCTGTGGTAATAGCTCTACCAATCTAGTGTCCATGCAGGATAAGATAACAAGTTTTTTCTCTGGAAATTTAGTTGTCTCAAACTTTTCGAACTCTTTATTTGCTACAAATTTTTCATTATGAACTAAAATTTCATCAACTATTCTCATTTCTGAATCCTCCATTATTTTTTTAATTAAAATTAATATAACATAACTCTTGTTTTTTAACTATTAATCAGGTATCATATCAATTGTGTAAATCGTAACTATTACTATTTAATTTTACTAAGATCTAAATATCTAAAAAAATTATGGTTCTCAAATCGGAATGATTAGGATATAATAAGTTAGTCTTAATCGGAATCATACTGATTTGTCGAAAGGAGAAGATTATGAAAAAGCGAATATTAATCACAAGCTTTACCCTAATTATGTCTTTATTATTAGTAGCTTGTAATACAAATAATACTACTCAAAACACTGAAGATACAGAAAAAGAAGCTGATACAAGTAAATTAAAAATCTATACGACTATTTTTCCACTTGAGGATTTCACTAAAAAAATAGGTGGAGATTTAATTGAGGTTGAAAGTGTGTTACCTCCAGGTGTTGACGGACACACTTATGAGCCAACAACTAAAACAATGGTCGACATTGCTAAATCTGCTGGATTTATCTATTCTGGATTTGGTATCGAAAGCTTTGCTGATAAAGTTCAACAATCATTAGAAAAAGAAGATGTAGCTTTTATAAATGCTGGAGAAGGCATTGAACTTGCAACTAATGAACACGCTGAAGATGAGCACGCTCATGAAGAAGATGAACACGCTGGTGAAGAAGCAGCACACGAAGATGAGCACGCTCATGAAGAAGATGAACACGCTGGTGAAGATGCAACACATGACCATGGTGATACAGATCCACATGTTTGGTTGGATCCAATTTTATCGATTCAATTAGCTGAAAATATTAAAAATGCTCTAATTGATTTAGATCCTTCTAATACAGAGACTTTTGAGAAGAATTTTGAAACATTAAAAACACAACTTGAAGAATTAGATCATTCTTTTGAAGAGGTTGTTGCAAATTCAGAGAAAAAAGAAATTCTTGTTTCTCATGCTGCATATGGATATTGGGAATCAAGGTATGGTATTGAGCAAATTAGTGTTTTAGGCCTTTCTCCTACAGAGGAGCCTTCCCAAAAAGAACTGCAAAACATTATTGAAACAGCAAAGGAACATAAACTTAAATATATTATTTTCGAAACAAATGTAAGCAGTAATGTTACTGACATTGTGCAAACCGAAATAGGAGCTGAAGCTCTTACTTTAAGTAACTTAGAATCAATAACAGAAGAAAATATTAAAAATAAAGAAGATTATTTTAGTCTTATGACTAAAAATTTAAAAACTCTAGAACAGGCATTAAACTAATAGTTGTATAGATAGCAACAAATGTAACTATTCCGTTTGTTTTACTAACATTATACGAAGAAGCAGATCATCACAAAACAGTGATAGATCTGCTTTTTTTATTAATAGGCTCTGTTAAACTTTGTTGTTGATTTCCGTTACAGGCATTCGCTTTCCCGGGAAAAAAGTACCTTTTTTCCCAGGGAGCCTCCTCGTAAGCTGCGCGCCTGTGGGGCTCCCTTTGACACGCTTCTCTAAGCAGGAGTCTCATATATTCACCTCCAATCAACAATGTGCTAAAAATCAACATTAACCTTTAACATAGCTTATTAGAAAAATAATGGTCAATCCAAATTTATACTACTAGTGAATAGCTTCTTTATTACCTATATACAAACTTCATCTCATCTTCTTCATCGTTTATCATTTCTCCTCCATTACATACAAGATTTCATAGAATATTATTTAGAAAATAGTGGACACTATGGTTGTTTACGACAAGGCAGGAAAAGAAAGGCGGATCATTATGGATGATTTAGTTTTAGCACGGTCATTGTTTGGAACAACGATGGGTTTTCACATTATATTTGCAACATTAGGTGTTGGCCTTCCGTTAATGATACTTTGTGCAGAGCTTCTTTTTCAAAAAACAAAGGACAAGGATTATGCAATTATGGCAAGACGTTGGACAAAGGGACAAGCCGTACTGTTAGGTGTCGCTATTCCTACAGGTACAATTGCCGGTGTACAACTTGCATTATTATGGCCTGGTTTTATGGAAGTTATCGGTAAAGTGATGGCGCTCCCATTTCAAATTGAAATTTATGCATTCTTTATTGAAGCTTTATTTATGTCCATTTATGTTTACGCAGCTGATCGGATCTCACCAAGAATGAGAATAATTAGTGTTTCTCTTGTACTTTTAGGAGCTAGTGCTTCAGCCATATTGATTACAAATGTACATGCCTTCGAAGGTACACCTGCTGGCTTTCGTATTGATAATGGTGAAATCACGGATGTTGATCCTTGGGCTGCTTTTTTCAATCCGAGTTTTTTCATTTCCGCGGCACATGTCGCTGTTTCAGCCTATATGACAGGCGCATTTATGATTAGCACAATTGCTGCTTTTAAAATGCTCAAAAGTCGAAAAAATGAACGAGTTTATCAATTTCATCGAAAAGCATTGATTCTTAGTCTTGTCATCGGTGGCATTTTCTCATTTTTAACTGCTATCAATGGTCATGAGTCAGCACAAATGCTCCATGAGTATCAACCAGAAAAGCTGGCTGCAGCTGAGGGGCTTTTTGAAACACAGGAGTATGCGCCACTTGCAATTGGAGGTTTTACAGATCGAGAATCCCAAGAAGTTAAATATGGAATTGAAATACCATGGGCACTTAGCTTCTTAGCAGGAGATAGTTTTAAAACAGTTGTTGTTGGTTTAAATGACTTTCCAGAAGAATATTGGCCACCTTTATTTGTACACACACTATTTAATGGCATGGTTATAATTGGTAGCTTCTTAATCTTCTTATCAATGGCTGGATTTGCTTGGTTTAAGATATTAAAAAAACCACATTTCCCCAAGTTATTTATGTATGCCTTTGTTTTAGCAGGACCACTGTCCCTGTTATCAATTGAATTTGGCTGGATCTTTGCTTGTACTGGAAGACAACCCTGGGTTATTTATCGTATCTTAGCCACTGAAGATGTTGTGACAGGATCAACTCAAATTGGTATGTTATTTGTCTTATTTTCACTGATTTATCTTGTTTTAGGTGTTGCCGTTTTAGCTGTTTTAAAATACTACTTTAAAAGACATCCTGTTGAGGATGAAATTGATGCTGGTGGATCAAACAACAATAATTTGAGTGTCTACTAATATAAGAAAAGGGTGAATCATTATGACAGCAGATTCATTACTAGCAATAACCGTTCTTTGGGGCTTTGTGTTCATCTATGCCGTTATGGCAACGATGGATTTTGGAGCAGGATTTTGGTCAATGATTTATATTAATAAAGAAAAAACAAATGCAACAAATATTGCAAACCGCTATCTTTCTCCTACATGGGAGGTTACAAATGTATTTATAGTAGCAATTGTTATAGCGTTAGTTAGTTTTTTTCCAGGAGCAACCTTCATTTTAGGGACCGTCTTGCTTTTACCCGGAAGCTTTATTTTAATACTACTTGCATTACGAAGTGGGTTTTTAGTGTTTTCTCATGTGGCAAAAGATTACGAAAAGGCGTTAACATATGTATCTGGAATTTCAGGATTTATTATTCCGGCTCTGCTTATGCTAGTTCTACCAATCACACATGGTGAGTATATCGAGGTTGTTAATGGAGTTCATCAACTCCAATTTGGAGCTATGTTTACAAGCCCTAATATCTATGCTTTTATGGCTTTTGCTATAAGCAGTACCCTTTTTCTCTCCTCCTTATTACTTGCTGATTATTCTAATGTGGCTGGTGAGCCTGAAGCATATCGTGTTTATCGTCGTGATGCGATCATCCTTGGTCCGATTTCTTTGCTAATGGCATTTTTGATCATGTTCACATTAAAAAATGAAGCAAACTGGCTTTACACAAACATGCTTGAATATACACCTTTTTTAATTGGCTCTGTTATCTTTTTTGTTATAGCTGGTGCAGCTATGTTTCTTCCATCTAAAAAGCATAAGCTTGCAATAGGAAGACCTCGTTTAGCAGTAGTTGCTGTAACGATTCAATATTTATTGGCAAGCTTGGCCTATGGTAGAGCACATCTTCCATATATGATTTACCCTGATGTAACAATTCTTTCTGGTTTTACTCATCCTAATACATTTAGAACATTAATCATTACTTATCTTGTAGGCTTTTTAATACTTTTCCCTGGCTTTATTTACTTTTGGAAGTTATTTATGAAGGATAAGCGCTATTTAAAGCAAAATGAATCTTAACTCTTTTTTACTAGCTTTTGGAGATTTTTAAGCTGAAAAAATAAATATTTTCCACTGTTTTATCAAATGCTACTATAGTAAATTTTGAAGGGGGAATCATGATGAGAGAAGATTTAATCGATGCATTTCGTAAGGATGTTAAAAATTCGAGTGCTGATTCATTTCCAATGTTTGTCGATTCATTTACAAACATTTGGGATTATGAATTTGGTTCTTTAGATGATCTTCCACATGATGTAGATCAGCTTGTCGCTAGTCGTGCAGTTGAATATGGGTTAATGGAATAGAAAAGTGCATGTCGTTTGGAGTTAGATGCTAAAAATAAGTCTATTTTATTATAATACAAACAAAACAGGCAGACTTTTAAAAATGAGTCTGCCTGTTTTGTGTCAAACTATATTGTCGTTGTAGAACTAACACTGGCTACTTTTTTAAGATTTTTCTGTGCACGTTTTTTAGCAATGATGCCATGCTTAGGTGAAAATAAGAAGGCTATCGCAAAGAGTACTCCTGTTGAGGATGCCATTGCACCTGCAATCGATACATTGAGTAAAGTCGCAACATAATACCCTGAAACAGCGGCAAATACACCAATTCCTGCACTAATAAACAGCATATTTAATAATTTATCTGTTAATAAATAAGCGGTTGAAGCTGGAACAATTAACATAGCAACAACTAATATTGCTCCAACACTGTCAAAAGAAGCTACAGTTGTAATCGATAGCATTCCCATCTGTAAATAATGAATAAAAAGAACAGGAATTCCAATCGCTACTGCCATCTCTGGATCAAAAGAGCTAATCTTGAATTCTTTATAAAAAAAGATGATGATGAGTAGATTTACGATGAATACAAATGAAAGTAGCCATACAGCTTTAGGACCTAAATCCATTCCATACATCTCTACTGTATCCCATGGAATAAACGTGATTTCCCCCATTAAAGCATGATCTACATCTAAGTGAATATTCCCTGCAAAGAGAGAAAGTAAAACTACACCGACTGCAAATAATGATGTGAAAACTATTCCAATAGCTGCATCTGCTTGAACTCCTTTTCCATTTAAGACTTGAACAAGCAATGCAGTTAAAAGGCCAACTACAACAGCGCCAATTAGCAAAGCAGGCCCATCTAAGCTTCGACTAACTAAATAGCCACCAACAATTCCTAGCAAAACAGTGTGTGAAATGGCATCAGCTAGCATGGCCATCTTTCGCAACACTAAAAAACACCCAATCATAGCGCATGTAATGCCTACTAATGAACCAGTTACTATTATCCAAGCATCATAAGACATTACACCATCAGCCTCCTATCCCTAACAACTGCTGATCTTGGTATTAAAAGTGGTGATCTGTTGTGTGTGCTTAATAATTTCAAAAGCTGTTCTTTCGTTTCCTTAGATAGCTGCTGAAGATTAAGATCATCACGTGTTTTTAAGTCTAAATGAGCAAATTCCATTTCATGCATTAAATACATTTCAAACAACCTTTGTTGTAACACAAGCTCGTAACCTGCTTCAATTCCTTTATCAGTTAACATCCAAGTATTTGCTTCTTTTTGTATAAATCCTTTTTTGTTCAATTCATTTTTTGAATACTGAAAAAGACGAAGTGGTACATTTCTTTTCTTCAGTATGGCTTCATCCTTAATACCACGTAGAGTTCCACCTTCTGCAATATCATATATACTAAGAAACACTTGATCTATAGCTGTCTTTTTACGAAGAGATAGCTGTTTAAGTGCTTTAGCAAGTAATCCACGATTCGGAGCAAATATTAAGGAAATTAAAAACATAAAGGTAGCCGCAATTATAATCAAGGGACCTGTTGCCATACCTTTCATAATGGTACTCAATAATGTCCCTGCCACTCCTGAGAATCCACCAATTAACCCAGAGATGATAATCATGTGGCTTAGCTTATCTGTCCAATATCTAGCACTGATCGCTGGAGTAATTAACATAGCTGCCATTAAAATGACGCCAACTGTTTGTAACCCAATAACAACTGAGCAAACAATGAGTAATAACAATAACCCATTAAAAAAACTAACAGGAATTCCTAACCCTTTAGCAAACTGTGGATCAAAGGTTAACAACTTAAATTCCTTGTAAAAGATTGCTGTAACCACTAATATGCTCAAAGAAACGATTGTAATCAATTGAACATCAGCAGCTACCATTGAGGCTGCCTGCCCAAAAATAAAATCGTCTAATCCACTTTGATTTCCAGAGCCATTATGTTGAATATAAGTTAATAATACAATCCCAAACCCAAAGAAGACTGAGATAATGATTCCCAACGCAGAATCTTCTTTTATCCTCGAATGGTTAATAATTACTTGTATAATAAAAGAAGAAATCAATGCAGCAATTGCAGCACCAACCAAAAACCATAAAAGTGACTTTGATCCGTATAATAAAAAGGCAATACATACTCCTGGTAAAGCAGCATGTGCCATTGCATCTCCAATTAAGCTTTGTTTTCTTAATAATGTAAAACTACCAACAACACCACTAGTTATTCCAAGAAGCATCGTTCCTAGTAAAACCCATTGTGTATTAGGGTTTTGCAATTGTAATAATATGGGTTCGAGCATTTTTGCTTCACTCCTATTTTTTTAATGAAGCAGATGTGAAAAAAATCCACATCCTTTCAGGAATTTTTTCAAAATCTCTATACTTTAACTATTAACTTCATCCACCACAAGCGATTGATCTTGTAAAAATGTTAATTTACCACCATAAGTTTTTTGCAAATTATTAATGGTAAACGTTTCTTTAGTTGGTCCAAAAGCAACTTTTCTCATATTTAATAACAATACCCAATCAAAATACTCATCCACAGTTTGTAAATCATGATGAACAACAAGTACTGTTTTGCCTTTTGCTTTTAATTCATTAAGAAGTGCGATGATTGCTTTCTCTGTTGCAGCATCCACACCAACAAATGGTTCATCCATAAAATACACATCAGCATCTTGAGCTAGAGCTCTAGCTAAAAATACCCTTTGCTGTTGACCACCTGATAACTGACTGATTTGACGATTTTCGTATTCAAGCATGCCTACTTTTTTCAGACAATCTCTTGCAAAGTCTACATCTTTCTTACCTGGGCGCTTAAACCAGCCTACATGACCATATCTCCCCATTAGTACTACATCAAGTGCATTTGTTGGGAAATCCCAATCAACCGATCCTCTTTGTGGCACATATCCGACACGTTTTCTACTTTTCTTATATTTATCTCCATATATCTTTACTTCACCAGAAGCAGTAGGAATTAATCCTAAAATTCCTTTAATTAACGTTGATTTCCCTGCACCATTAGGTCCAATAATTCCTATTAGCTTTCCTTCTGGAACCTCAAAGCTGACCTCTTGAAGAACAGGCTTTTGATGATATGCAATTGTTAAATTATCAACTTGAACAGGAATCATCTATACACACCAACCTTATATGCTGTTTAATAAAACTTTTTAAGAATTGATTCTACTTTAATCAGTTCTTGAAAAAGTAATATTCCATAAAACTCACCAAAAAAATAGCAGTCTTACTTTCTATTCTTAATAACATTTAATTCAACAAAATAACGATAAAAAGTTCTAGTACCTTTTATTTAAGTGATCCTACAATTGTGTCAACATTATGTTTAAACATGCCTGTATACGTGCCTTCTTCAGTGCCTGCCTTACCCATAGCATCAGAAAAAAGTTCTCCTCCAATAACTACATCATGATCTTCCTTTTGTGCACCTTCAACAACAGCACTAATCGAATTTTCAGAAATACTACTCTCTACAAATACAGCTTTTATTTTCCTATCAACTAATGTATCTACCAGAACTTGAACATCCTTTAAACCATAATCAGAATCAGTACTTAGTCCTTGTAATCCCATAACCTCCATGCCATACGCATGACCAAAATATTTAAATGCATCATGAGCAGTTACTAGTACACGACTTTCTTCAGGTATTGTTTGAATTTGTTCTAGAGCATATTCATGCATTTCTTCTAGTTCCTTCTTATAATTTTCTGCATTTTCTTCAAAAAGCTGTTTATCATCTGGTGAAAGCTTAGAAAGCTCTTGTTCAACTGCATCCACAACATGAATCCAAGCTTCAATATCAAACCAAATATGAGGATCATGAGCATCTGAATCATCTGCCCCTAATAACATTTCTTCTGGGACAGAATCACCTACTGCAACAGTTGGTTTATCTTTTGACATCTTTTCAAAAATGGTATCCATTTTCCCTTCTAAGTGAAGACCATTGTAGAAAATAATCTCTGCTTCGTCTAACTTTTTAATATCCCCTTGTGATGCTTGATAAAGATGAGGATCAACGCCAGGTCCCATTAATGAATCAACCTTTACTTTATCTCCACCAATATTTTTGACAACATCCGCAACTTGACCTGTTGTAGTAGTAACATTAATTTCATCTAAACCATCAGTCGCTGTTTCCTCACTATTACATGCTGCTAAAAGCCCCATTGAAACAATTGTAAAAATTACTACTAACCATCTTTTCATCTTTTCATTCCTCCACTCATTTATATTATTTTAGCTTTGTTAAACATTATTGATTTCAAGAATCTGTAAATAGCTGTTTACTTATCTAGTTAGCTTTTTTTTGTTGTAGTTACTGGACTTTATAGATCTCCAACAATATTGATTTACAAAGCTATTACTAAAATCTCAAACGTAACTTAAGAAAGCTTTGTGTACTTTTATGTTTACAAGCATCCGCTTTCCACAATCCTCATTTCTTCAACACTATGCTTACAGAAACAATAACAAAAGTAGTCTATGATCTATATGTAGTATATGCGCCAATATTTTAGTTAATATCACATTTTGTTTATCAAACTAAAAAAGTTTCCTTAGTACAAAACTAATGGATACAACCATGATTGTCAATATTATTTTTGAAAATAACTATTATCTGGAAAATCTCTTACTTTCGTAAGCTGGTGAAATCAACAATGTATAGTGATATCTGTACTAAAAAAAAGAGAGTCTGACCCAAATCCACGCATGATTAAACACATGGACTTTCGAGTCAGACTCTAAAGATAAGAGCAGAAAGAGAAACTTAATTCATTTTTTGACTAAGATTCTTCTTCCACAACATTATAAGCTGAATGAAATAAAACCTACTAACTGTTAAAAATAAATTTTAAAATGTAAATCTCAGCTAAAATTGAATTTTTATATAAACAAATTTCAATTTTAGCTCTAATAATGCATGATTAAATTAGTTTTCATAAAAATTCACATTATGTCTTTAGCTTCAAATACCATATTGGCTTTTCTTAGCTTTTCTATGTCTTTTATATTTACCTGAAATCCAATACCCTCTTTTGTTGGAACAGTCATTTTGCCTTTTTCTGCTTTAATTTCTGGGTATACGATATCATGATCCCAATATCTTGATGAAGAGGAAATATCTCCAGGAATTGTAAAGTTAGGAAGTGATGCTAAAGCAATATTGTGTGCACGAGAAATACTAGTTTCTAGCATTCCTCCACACCATACAGGGATCTTGTTTTCTTGACATAAGTTATGTATTTTAATTGATTCTGTTAGACCGCCTACTCGACCTGGCTTGATATTGATCACTCTACAGCTTCCAAGTTCAATGGCCTGTCTTGCATCTACATGACTGATAATACTTTCATCAAGACAAATTGGGGTTTCGATCTTCTCTTGAAGTTTAGCATGATCAATAATATCATCTGCTCCAAGAGGTTGTTCGATCATTAATAAATTAAATTGATCAAGCTCTTTCAATCTATCCTTATCTTTTAACGTATAAGAAGAATTTGCATCTGCCATTAAAGGTAAGCTTGGAAAATGACTTTTGATCTCATCTAGTATCTTAATGTCTTGTTTTGGTGATATTTTAATTTTGAATCGTTTATAGCCATCTTGAATATAATGATTTATTTGCTCAATCATGTTAGCAGTAGATGAAATTCCGACCACAACACCACAATCAATTTCTTTCCTTGTTCCACCCAAAGTCTCAGATAATGACTTATTCTCCCTTTTGGCATAAAGATCCCAAATTGCTGCTTCAAGAGAGGCTTTGGCCATATTATTTCGCTTTATTTTCTTGAAAATATCCTGGAGTTCATCAGGGTGATTAATATTCTGTTTAATCGTCAAAGGAATTAATATGTCTTTTAAAAGATGAAGACTTGTAGAAATAGTCTCCTCTGTATACCATGGTGTAGAAAAAGCAACTACCTCCCCCCATCCTGTAAATCCATCAACATCAATCACTTCAACAAGGATACTTTCACGCTCTGTTACTTGACCGATACTTGTGATAAATGGTGTTTTTAATGTTTGCGTAATAAGATGTAATATGATTTTTTTAATTTTGATCATTTGTCATATCCTTTATTGTTTCTTTTAATAATCTACGTAATAATTTATTTGATGAATTTCTCGGTAGCTCATTCATGCTTGTGATTTCTTTAGGTACTTTATAAGATGCTAGGCTCTTAAAACAAAAATCTTTCAACTCTTCTTTACTAACTTGTTTCTTTGTTACAATAAACGCATGTGGTACCTCTCCCCATTTAGAGTCCTTAACTCCGATAACACCTGCATCCACCACAAGAGGATGTGACAATAATACCGCTTCAATTTCTGCTGGATAAACATTCTCTCCACCAGAGATAATTAAATCAGAGCGTCGATCTAAAACAAATAAAAAACCATCTTCATCTTTAAAGCCTATATCACCAGTATGAAACCACCCGTTAGATAAACTATCAGCTGTTGCATCATGTCTCTTCCAATACCCTTTTGTCACATTAGGTCCTTTAACAAGAATTTCTCCTTCTTCATTCGAACTACATTCTCTACCATCCTTTTCAACTTTTATATCACAAGAAAATAACGGTTTACCAGCTGAACCTAACTTTTCCAGACAATATTCTGGTGCTAATGTCGCAATTTGAGATGCTGTTTCTGTCATACCATACGTTTGATAAACAGGTATCTGCCGGTGTAAGCATTCAACAAGCAATGGTTTAGGAACAGGACCTCCCCCTGCTAACATACAGCGAAAGCTGACTGGATATTGCTTCGATCCGAGATCTTCTAGCATTTGTTGAAGCATTGTTGTTACAACTGATACGATTGTTACTTCTTCTTTAATTATTGCTTCATTCATACTTCTTGCATCAAAGCGTTCATGCAAAACAATACTTGTTCCGTAAATTACACTTCTTATTAAAATTGATAAGCCACTTATATGGAAAAGAGGGACCGCTAATAGCCAACGATCATTCATTTGTAAACCTAGATTTAAAGCTGAACCAATTGCGCTTGACCAGTGATTGCCAAAGGTTTGCATTACTCCTTTTGGATTTCCAGTCGTACCAGATGTATACATAATTGTTGCAACTTGATCAAATGAATAACCATGAATGGCTAACGATTTTTCATCCAACTTAGTATCTTCACAAATAATGACAGTTACTTTCTTTTCTACCTCTATTAATTTTGGTTCAAGTTCTTTATGACATATTACGTGAGTTGCCTCTACATCAGATATCTGCCAAGCTAGTTCTTGATTCGAAAGACGTGTATTCAATAAAACTGAAATTGCTCCAATAGCAAAGAGAGCATGAAGGGTTTCAATCATCTCGATACTATTTTTCATTAAAACAGCAACATGCTGTCCTTTTTTTATATTGTTAGTTGAAAAATAATTTACTCGCTGCTGTACCTTTTCATAAAGTTGTTCATATGTAATTTCTCTAGTTTTCGTTTTTATTGCCAACCTCATCGGAGTTAGTTCGGCTCGTTGCTTTAACCAATTCGGGATATATTGTTCCATAATTAGCACCTCCAAGCATTAATAAAAACAGCTTGATGAGATGAAATCACCAAGCTGTTTTTGTTTATTTGTCTAAAATCTGAAATAACCTGTTTATATAGCTAGTTTTAAGGAAAACGAGGGAATTGCTTAAAGTCTGGATCACGCTTATCTTTAAATGCGTCGCGTCCTTCTTTTGCTTCATCTGTTGTGTAATATAATAAAGTTGCATCTCCAGCAAATTGTTGAATACCAGCTAACCCATCTGTATCAGCATTAAATGCTGCTTTTAGGAAACGAATTGCAGTTGGGCTTTTTTCTAGTATCTCTTCACACCACTGAACTGTTTCTTCTTCTAACTTCTCTAATGGCACAACTGTATTCACTAATCCCATGTCAAGTGCTTCCTGTGCATTATATTGTCTACATAAAAACCAAATTTCGCGAGCTTTTTTATGTCCTACGATACGTGCTAAATAGCCTGAACCGTAACCAGCATCAAAGCTACCAACCTTTGGACCAGTTTGTCCAAATACAGCATTATCTGCTGCAATTGTTAAATCACATACAATGTGTAATACATGACCTCCACCAATTGCATAACCCGCAACCATTGCAATTACTGGCTTTGGTATTACTCGAATTAATCTTTGTAGATCTAACACATTAAGTCGTGGAATTTGGTCATCTCCAACATACCCACCATGTCCTCTAACCTTTTGATCTCCACCTGAACAAAACGCTTTACCACCTTCACCTGTTAAGATAATAACGCCTACGTTTTGATCATCTCTTGCATAAGCAAATGCATCAATTAATTCCATTACTGTTTTTGGTGTAAATGCATTATGTACATGTGGACGGTTAATTGAAATTTTTGCTATTCCATTATATGTTTGATATAGAATCTCTTCATACTTTCGTTCTGAAACCCATTCAATTGCCATTTCTATTTCCTCCTATTCAAAAATATCATTATTAATAAGAAACTCATTTACTATTTTACCAAAAAATTGTGGTTGTTCTACATGAATTGCATGTCCTGCGAAATTTATTTGTTTTTTCACAGAAATTTGTAGAAGATTATTCATTTTTATTGCTATATCACAAAACTTTTCATCCCATTCTCCACATAGTAGAAGCACTGGGATTGATAGTTGTGATAACTCTCCCCATAGTGAAGGTTGAGTGCCTGTTCCGATTCCAATCAAGCTATTTGCCAAACCAGTAGGTGAGTTTTTTAGTCTTTGCTGTCTTATTTTTTCCTGTTTTTTAGCTGGCAAGAGCCTTTGTGACTCAAAAAGAGGGATGTTTTCCCACTTGTTAACAAACTCTACTATACCATGATTAGTAATATCGGCTGCTAATTGTAAATCAGCTTTTTTACGATTTTCTCTTTGAACTGGGTCATCTAGTCCGGGTGAACTACTCTCTAAAATTAATCTTTTAATTCTATTTGGGTAAGAAGCTGCTACAGATAATGCTAGTCTTCCTCCCATAGAATATCCTATCATATTTACTTGATCGAGATTTAGTTTATCTAATATCGTGATTATATCCTTGATAACTTCTTTCATTTCATACCTTGATGAATCTAGAGGACTTTCTGTTTTTCCATGACCAATGATATCAATGCAAATAAGGTTGTATGAAGGAAAATAGTTCAACACCTCTAACCAACTGCTTGAAGAACCTGTAAAACCATGAAGAAAGACAAGAGTTTCAGCTTCTTGTTTTCTTAACTGGATTGCAACATGATAATTGATACCGTTAATTTTCATCATTCAACACTTTTCTTATTTCCTGGGAAACATGATCTAACAATTCCCGATGAACTTTGACACGAGTATTTCGATTTGTTTGTATTTCAAGCACTTTTAACCCTTCATTTGCCCAAGTTGAATCAAAATATGACTGAAAGCCTTCCCAACTATTTATTCTATTAAATTCTCCACCGTACATTTCAACAACTTTTGCATACTCTAAACCTGTTGGAGTTCCGTATAATCTTTCAAAATGCTTTTCTTCAGATGATTGTGGCAAAAATGAAAAAATGCCTCCTCCATCATTGTTTATTAAGATCACAGTTAAATTTAACTTGTTCATTTTTGCAGCTAAAAGACCATTTAAATCATGATAAAATGACAAGTCTCCTATTAATAGAAATGTTGGCTCACTTTCTTTAGCACAAATACCTAACGCGGTTGAAACAACCCCATCAATTCCATTTGCTCCTCTGTTACAGTAAACCTCAATTTCCTTTGAAGTATTTCGAAAAAAGGTATCTACATCACGAATTGGCATACTGTTGCCAACAACTAATTTGCATTGTTGAGGAAGAGACTTTTGCAATGCTTGTACTACTTTACCTTCAAAAAGATCTGTCATTTTTGTTAGAGCTTCTTCTATTTCCTGATCATGAGTTAATTGTGAGAAAATCCATTTCTTATAATAAGCTGTTATCTCTCTTCTAGAAATAGATTTTATCATTTCTTTACAAAATTCATCTTCATTACAGGTGATCAAATGAGATGAATTTAACGTCGGATCTCGGTATTCACCACTTGGATCGACAACAATCTGGATAATTCCAGGATTGTTTTTTAGGAGCTTCATTAAGGGCTTAGAAACAGGCATAGCTCCAAATCGAATCACAACATTTGGCTTTACATGTTTTGTAATGTCAGGATCCTTTAATATTGTGTCATAGCAATCAATCACACCAGTTTTCCTATGCTTACCCGCTCGTATTTGTGAAAGCGGATCAGCTAAAATCGGATATTTAAGGTGATCAGACAATTTTATTACCTCATCTATATATGAAATAGTTTGGTTGTCACCACAGATGATTATTCCATTTTGTTCAAATTCAATATGTTCAATAATTGTTGAAATGTCTTTGATTCTCATTGAAGACACACCAACTGATGTATGTAAATATGTTTTTCGATTTTCATGAGTATCCCATAAATTTGGCAGCATAAGGTTAGGAATTAAAGGCTCTCTAAAAGGAAAATTCAAGTGAACAACACCTTGAGGATTTGCTGTTGATATTCCAACCGATCTGTTTGCTATAGTTCGTGAATACCTTAGCATGTCATCATTTTCTTCTGCTAACGCAAGATCTACAAACCATTTAGAATACTTGCCATACATATTGATTTGATCTATTGCTTGTGGAGCACCTACATCTCTTAATTCATGAGGCCGATCTGCAGTTAAGATAAGTAGTGGTACTCTGGAATAGTGAGCTTCAATAATAGCTGGGTAATAATTTGCAGCAGCTGTACCTGAAGTGCAGACTAAAGCTACAGGTTTGTTTCCAGACTTAGCTAAGCCTAAGGCAAAAAAACCTGCAGACCTTTCATCAATGTTAATATATGTTGTTACATCTGGGTGCTCTAAAAATAACATTGCAAGAGGAGTAGACCTTGAACCAGGGCTAATAACGATCTGTTCAACCCCAGCCCGTGAAAGTTCATCAACAAAGCTTGCTACATAGCGTGTTAAAGAATTATCACTCATTATCTACTCCTCCTAATGCTGACATCATTGGCTTTAGTTTTATTTTTGTTTCAAGATATTCTGACTTTGGGTTAGATTCTTCTACAATTCCACAGCCTGCAAATAATGCAACATTATGGCCTTCAATTAAACCCGAACGAATAGCCACCACAAATTCTCCGTTATCATCAGCATCTAACCAGCCAATTGGAGCAGCATACCAGCCTCTATGCATTGGCTCAAGCTCTCTAATTTTTTCAATAGCCTTTTCTTTTGGAAAGCCTCCTAGAGCTGGTGTTGGATGAAGACTTTCGACTATTGAAAGCAAGGAATGACCTTTTTGAACATATCCTCTTACTGGTGTATAAAGATGCTGTATGTTCTTTGTCTTTAATAATGTTGGACTGTTAGGTGAAATAACCTCATAGCAACAATTTGTTAAAGCTTCTTTAATCATTTTAACAACGATGTCATGTTCTATTAAGTTTTTTGCATCCTTTAATAACTGCTCTCCGAGTTGTATATCTTGTTCTTGTGTTTTTCCTCTTTTAATTGATCCCGCTAAACAAGTAGAAAGTACTTCATTATCCTGCTTTTTGATTAAACGCTCTGGTGTTGCTCCAACAAAATGCTGCAGCCCGTTTTCAAATCCAAAAATAAAGCTTGTTGGTTGCTCTTTATGAAGACGATCTAACACTTGATATGGATTTACTTTTTCAGCGAACTTCAAGTGAACTTCTCTAGCTAAAACAACTTTATCCATTTCCTTGAGACGGATTTCATTTGTCGCTTTATCAACAGCTTTAAGCCACTGAGATGTTTTATATTCAATAGTAGAAAATTCGTTAACTTTTTCACAATCTATAAGATGATGATGTGTTGTTTGAGAATATGATTGCTCAAAATGTTTTAAACAATCCAATAAATCATCATGTGGTGTAACTAATTTATTTACCGTAAGATAAGTTTTACTGTTTATTATAGTGACCATTACTGTTGGTAATGTAAACTTTGCTTCTGAAAAAGCTTCCCATAAAGGATCTTTTTCTTTTATAGGATCAAATGAAAAGCCACCAAATAGAAGTGGACCTGTACCATCTTGTTTATCTTTGCTATTGGTATTAATAATTCTCTTTTTAAAACGCTTCCATTCTTTTTCAATTGCCGAAAAGCGTTCGATTGTTGAATGATTGTTTTCTAAAATAAGTTCATTTCCAACTCCTGCCAGTGTAAAGTCACGTTCAGGTGTTGACCATAAAAAACGTTCTCCTAAAAATAGTTCTTCACTAGAAGCTAAGAAATGTAGGGGGTCAATTGCATCCACTTCTTTTATGTGACTTACGATGACCGACTGATTTGTTTGCTTTGCCTCTTCCAATGTTTGTTGTATTAATTCTTTAATTGTATGATCCAAAGTTGTTATCAAGCTTATCCCCCCGACACCGAAAAATTGCTTTTATAAAGATACACCTAGCATGAAGGTGTGTCAATAGTATCTATTTTGTATATTTACCTTGTTTTGTCATACTAAAATCATATTATATCCTTATTATATAACTAGAGGAACAGGATTAAAATGAAAACGTATCGAACATCTAATGATTTTACAGGGATATCTGGTAATAATAAGCTGTAATGACAATTCGAAAAACCATTGACACCCTTTGGTTATTTTTCTAAACTATGTTATGGAGTCGTTTCTATGAACCGTTTGTTTTTTGCAAAAAAAAGGAGAGATTGTATGCAACCTCAAACATCGCCACACATTCCTTCTGTTAAAAAGGATACAGGCTGGAAAGTTTGGTGGATGCTTCTTCGTCCACATACTTTATCAGCAGCCTTTATTCCTGTTACAATAGGAACTGTGTTAGCCATGCACGAAGGATCCATAAAGCTCTCATTATTCATCGCGATGCTTGTTGCTTCAATATTAATTCAAGCTGCGACAAATATGTTTAATGAGTACTTTGATTATAAACGTGGTTTAGATAATGAAGCATCAGTTGGTATAGGTGGTGCAATTGTCCGAAATGGTATAAAAGCAAAAACTGTTTTAAACTTAGCCTTTGTCTTTTTCTTTGCTGCAACACTTATTGGCATTTATATTTGTTTTATGACATCCTGGTGGATCGCAGCTATTGGTGTTATTTGTATGTTAGCTGGTTATTTTTATACAGGTGGATCTATCCCAATTGCCTACACACCGTTTGGTGAGATAGTAGCAGGTTTCTTCATGGGAAATGTTATTGTATTAATAGCCTTTTATATTCAAACTCAAACAATAACTAGCAAAGCCTTCTTTATCTCAATTCCAATCTCAATATTAGTTGCAGCTATTTTAACAGCAAATAATATTCGTGATCTTGATGGAGATAAAGAAAATGGAAGAAAAACGCTAGCAATATTATTAGGTAGAAAGAATTCAATCGTCTTCTTAGCAGGAATGTTTATCGTTTCTTATCTAATTATCTTTATTTTAATAGCTGCTAACTTCATTTCTGTTTGGTCATTACTTGTCTTAATCAGCTTACCAAAAGCATACTCGGCAGTAAAACTTTTTATAGGTAAGAAATTCCCAATCGAAATGATGCCTGCAATGAAAGCTACAGCAAAAACGAATATCCAATTTGGATTTTTACTAGCTCTTGGTTTATTTATTAGCTACTTTATGTAAGTTTATTTAATTTTCCAGTGTAAAACACGGACCTTTTTGGCCGTGTTTTTTTGTACATTTTTTAACAAACATGTTTTAACTATAACTGCTCATAATAGGTATAGAACGAGATTAAAGGAAGGAGAGTGGAATAATTGCTTAGTTCACAACAAGTAGAAACCTTCCGTTCACAGCTTGCATCAATGAAAGCTGAAATACATCAACGCTTTGAAATGACTGGACATTTCGGACTAGAAGAATCACATCCACATGAATCTATTGGTGAGCTTTCAAGTTATGATAACCATCCAGCTGATGATGCAACAGCACTATATGAGCGTGAAAAAGATATAGCTCTTAATGAACATACTGAAGAAGAGCTTGCTGATATTGAAAGAGCATTACAAGCGATTGAAAAAGGAACATATGGTAAATGTGAGGTTTGTGGAGTTGACATTGCTCTTGAAAGACTTGAAGTCATTCCAACTGCCACCACATGTAAAGAGCATGCACCAGAACAGGTTGTTTCACATAATCGTCCTGTTGAAGAAGGTGTCCTTATGCCTCCTTTTGGAAAGTTTAACTATGATGAGCAAGATGAAAATGTAGCATTTGATGCAGAAGATGCCTATCAAATTGTCAATAGCTTTGGCTCATCTGAAACACCTTCAGATCTTTCTTATCCACAAGAACATTATAATGATGTTTATATGGAATCAGACGAACCTGATGGATATGTAGAGGATTATGAAAACTTTATTGGCACAGATATAGAAGGAAAAGAAATCACAATATTTCCTTCTAAGCTTCATCAAGAGTATGAAGACATGTTAGATGAAGAAGGAAGCATGACAATCTTTGGAGATTTGCCTCCTTATGAGAAGGATCCATATACAGAAGATAAGACATAAATAAGGCTGGGACATAAGTATTCAAGCTAATAATAAACTCGAAGTATTAGGGAATATTCCAATTAATTATTCGCCTAATATTTCGGGTTTTTATTTGCTATCTTGAATAGATTTTTTGATTGTGCATACTATTTTTAAGAACTAGTGGAATGGAGCGGAAGACATTTGACTCCTGCGGGAGGAAGCTAAGCCTCCTCGTAAGCTGCGCGCCTGTGGGGTCTTAGCCTTTCCTCTGCACCCGCCCCAGCGAATCTTATGTCTGCAGCGCAATGGAACGAACTTGTTTCTTTCAACTTAGCTGAATTTAGATTTATTCGTCTTTTTGTATGTCATTTTAATTATGTACCAGCCTCCAGTTTTTATTGTTTTAAAAACCACTAAATTTCATGACGTTGGCAGGGAAACGAGTAAATTTAGCGAATTGATTGTTATCTACATAATTGGAGGGATATTAAATGAATGCACATGAAATTGATTACATATTACACGGAGATGATATGCAATGTGTTGAAATCGAACTAGATCCAAATGAAAGTGTTGTTGCTGAAGCTGGTGGAATGATGATGATGGAAGATGGAATCGACATGGAAACCATTTTTGGTGATGGTGATAATAATCAAAAAGGATTTTTAGGAAAGCTTGTTGGAGCTGGGAAGCGTGTGATTACAGGAGAAAGTCTTTTTATGACTGTTTTTACAAATACAGCTCGTGTTGGTAAAAAACGAGTATCCTTTGCAGCTCCTTACCCAGGAAAAATTATACCTGTAGATTTAAGCGAACTAGGAGGAAAGGTTATTTGTCAAAAAGATTCCTTCCTTTGTGCAGCTAAAGGTGTATCAATAGGAATTGATTTTCAGAAAAAATTAGGTACTGGATTTTTTGGTGGAGAAGGATTTATTATGCAAAAGCTTGAAGGTGATGGATTAGCATTTTTACATGCTGGTGGAACAATAATTCGCAGAGAATTACAACCAGGTGAAAAGCTCCGTATTGATACTGGCTGTCTTGTCGCACTAAGTAAAGAGGTTGATTATAATATCGAGTATGTCGGTAAAATAAAATCAGCATTTTTCGGTGGAGAAGGATTATTCTTTGCAACAGTACAAGGCCCAGGAACAGTGTGGGTACAAACACTTCCATTTAGTCGTTTAGCAGACCGTGTGATTGCAAGTGCACCATCATCTGGGGGAGATTCTCGAGGAGAAGGTAGTATCCTTGGTGGACTTGGTAGGTTATTAGACTAAATGTTGTTGAAAAACTGAACAAAATTTAATGGATTGACTTTAAAATTTTGTTCACTGAAAGGCTTTAACCTTAGTTGTTGATTTACGTTTCAGACATTCGTTTTTCCGGGAAAAAATAACATTATCCATCTAATTTAGTCTAAAAAAGCTCAGATAGTGATAATCTGAGCTTTTCTATATCATCTTCCAGAAAGTGAGTAACAGTAATCAAACCCATCAGCCACACACTAATTCTATATGAAAGAATAAAAGATTTGTTTTAACTAAATACTTAAACCTTCTCAGGTTAAAAGGATTAAACTCTAACTCCCATCGGGTCAATCTTCCAGATATCATCAGCATATTGCTGGATCGTTCGATCACTAGAAAAGAAGCCTGAATGCGAAATATTAATTAATGCTTTCTCCAGCCACTTATCACGCTGCTGATAAGCAACTCCAACTTTTTCTTGTATATCAATATATGATGCAAAATCTCTTAATACAAAATATTGATCATTTTGTACAAGTAATGAATCTTTAATTGATTCAAACTCACCTTCATCTTCAGAGAAAAAGCCATTTGTTAATTGATCAACAACTTGACGAATTCTTAAATCATGATGGTAATATTCCATTGATCGATAACGACCATTTTCCTCATAATTTAAAACCTCCTGAGCTGTTAACCCAAAAGTAAAGATGTTGTCTTTTCCTACTTCCTCCATAATTTCAATGTTTGCTCCATCTAAGGTTCCAACAGTTAAAGCCCCATTCATCATAAACTTCATATTACCTGTACCTGATGCTTCTTTACTTGCAGTAGATATTTGTTCACTAACATCTGCAGCAGGAAAGATATCTTCTGCCAAGGAAACTCGGTAATTTTCCATAAAGACCACTTTGATTACCTTAGAAACCCTTGGATCGTTATTAACTTTGTCTGCCAGAGAATGAATTAACTTAATGATTTTTTTTGCATAATAATAGGTTGGAGATGCTTTAGCTCCAAAGATAAAGGTACGTGGCTGAATTGTATAATTTGCATCCTCTTTAAGACGATTATATAAATAAATAATATGAAGAACATTTAATAGTTGTCGTTTATAGGCGTGCATTCTTTTAACCTGAACATCGAATATAGAATCAATATCAACTACAATACCATTTTTCTCTGCAATTCTTTTCGCAAGAATTTCTTTTCTTTTACGTTTTACATTGGCAAATTGTTCTTTTAAATCTGGATGATAGATATGTCTCTTTAAATCTATTAATTTATCAGGTTGATGAACAAAGTCTTCACCAATCGTATTTTTAATCAGGTTGGTTAACCCTGGATTCGCTTTTAATAACCAGCGACGGTGAGTAATTCCATTTGTTTTATTATTAAATTTTGTTGGATAAATATCATAAAATGATTTCATTTCTCTGTGCTTTAATATATCTGAATGGATTTTTGCCACACCGTTTATACTGTTACTGCCGACAATTGCAAGATGTGCCATTTTAACTAAATCATGAGCGATAATTGCCATATGTTCAATTTTGTGCCAATCTCCCGGATATTTATTCCAAAGCTCTGCACAAAAACGTTCATTAATTTCCTCAATGATCATATAAATTCTAGGCATTAGTGGCTTAAACAGGTAAATTGGCCATTTCTCCAAAGCTTCGGATAAAATGGTATGATTCGTATAAGAAAGTGTATTTGTTGTCACTTTCCATGCCTCATCCCATGTTAAACCTTCTATATCCATAAGCAAACGCATTAACTCAGGTACAGCAAGTGCTGGATGAGTATCATTTATATGGATGGCAACTGAATGATGCAATTCTTTAATATTTGAATTTTCCTTCTTATACGATGCTATAATGCTTTGCAAGCTTGAAGAAACAAGGAAATACTGCTGCTTCAGCCTTAGGATCTTTCCCTCATCATGGGTATCATCAGGATATAGAAAATCAGTAATAGCCTCAGTATCTCTTTTGTAGGATAAAATATCCTGATTAGGAGCAAATGCTGCAGGTTCTGCATTCCAGAGTCTTAACGTATTCACTGTATCAACATGATATCCTACAACAGGCATATCATATGGTACAGCTAACACCTTTTCAGCTCCAACATGCTTAAAAGTTAATTCATTATTATCATAGCTTGTTTCGATTTTTCCCCAGAACAAAATTTCAGCAGCTTCATCTGGCTTTCTTACTTCCCATACATTTCCATGTCTTAGCCATTGTTCAGGTAATTCCACTTGATATCCATCTACAATTTTTTGATCAAAAAGGCCATGTTTATAACGAATTCCATAGCCATGACCTGGAAGGTTTAACGTTGCCAAAGAATCTAAAAAACAGGCTGCTAAGCGTCCTAAACCACCATTACCGAGGGCGGGATCTGATTCACATTCTTCGATATCACCCAAATCGATGCCTAAATCATTTAATCCTTCCTCAACAACATCTTTTATCCCTAGGTTTAATAGATTTTGGACAAGTAATCGCCCCAGTAAAAATTCGATTGAGAGATAGTAAACCTGTTTCTTATTTTCAGATCGATAAAGCTCATTCGTTTCTATCCATTTACTACTAATATATTCTCTAACCATATTACCTAACGTCAGGTATTGATCCCGCTTTGTCGTCTCTTCAAACCCTTTTCCACACATGCTTTCAAGTCTTTTCAGAAAACTTTCCTTAAACCGATCACTGTTAGAGAACATGAACTTCACTCCTAGTCGCTAATTGATTATAAAGCTCATGGTACTTTTGGGCAGATTGACCCCAACTATAATCCTGGCTCATTGCTTCTTGAACGAGTTGATGCCAAACATGCTCCTTGTTAAAAAATTCAATTGCACGATGAATTGTATGAAGCATATCATGAGCATTAAAATTTCTAAAAGTAAATCCGTTTCCTTCTTCCGTATCTTCGCGATAAGATCGGACTGTATCATTTAAACCACCTGTTTCTCGAACAATTGGGATCGTGCCATATCGTAAGGCTATTAATTGCCCAAGTCCACATGGCTCAAATTTTGAAGGCATTAAGAACATATCTGTGCCAGCGTATATTTGATGTGCCAATTTCTCATCAAAACCTATGTATGCCTTAAATTTAGTTGGATAGCGACTTTCCATCTCTCTAAAGAAATCTTCAAATTCCTTTTCCCCAGTTCCAAGTACGATCATTTGTATGTTCTCATTAATCAATGTATCAAGTACACGAGTTACCAAATCAAGACCTTTTTGCTTTGTTAACCTTGTTACCATTGATATAATTGGAATATTTTCATTAACAGGTAACCCAAAGAATGATTGTAGAGCAAGTTTATTTATTATTTTTTTATTACTTGTTTTAACTTGATAATTTTCAACAATAGCAGTGTCTGTTGCGGGATTATATACCTCATCATCAATTCCGTTCAGTATTCCAGATAGTGAAGAGCTTTTCGCAGATAAAAGACCATCTAGCCTCTCCCCATAATAAACCGTCTGTATTTCATCCTTATAGGTGGGACTTACTGTTGTAATGAAATCAGATGTCTCAATGGCAGCTTTCATAAAGTTAACATTTCCATAAAATTCAATACTTGCACATTTCTCATGATTGATACCTAAAAGATCTTGTAAAATACTGAATGGAAAAATACCCTGAAATTGTAGATTATGAATGGTAAATACCGTCTTCATCTTTTTATAAAAATCATCCTGCATATACTCTTCTTTTAATAAGTAGCTAATCATCCCAGTATGCCAATCGTGGGAGTGGATGATATCAGGCTGAAAATCAATTGCCTTAATAGCATCTAATACACCTCTACAAAAAAAGGAGAAGCGTTCAGCATCATCATAATGACCATATAAAGAATCACGATAGAAATAATATTCATTATCTAAAAAATAATACCGTATCCCTTCATATTCCATTGTTTCAATACCACAAAATTGCTGTCTCCATCCAACAGGAACTGTTATTTCAGTTTCCTTTTTCATCATGCCTCTATATTCCTCATGGATCAAACTATATTTTGGTAAAATGACTCTAACATCCGCACCCAACTTCTTTAATTCCTTCGGTAAAGCCCCAGTTACATCTGCGAGGCCACCTGATTTTATAAAAGGGACGCATTCTGAAACAGTAAATAGTACTTTCACGAATTCATCATCGCTCCTTGAATGGTTTTCTTTCTTAAAACATGTGGTTTTTCTTCAGTTCCATTTAGTTGCGAAGAGTTCAATATCTTCACATCTTTGTCAGCAATAATATGCTCTAATAAACAATTATCTCCAATAGTTGTTTTTTGCATAATCACGCTATTTTTTATAACCGTATCTTTACCAATATGCACACCACGGAAAATAATACTATTTTCTACTGTCCCTTCTATTTTGCATCCATTAGCAATCAAAGAATTTTTCACTGAAGAGCTCTTGCCATATTTTGTTGGTGGCTCATCTTTAGCTTTTGTAAGTATTGGACGATCACTAAGGAAAACTTCATTCCATATCGCAGGATTAAGCATTTCTAAGCTATGCTTATAATAGCTATCCATTGAATCAATAACTGCAGCATACCCAGTGAATTCATAGTCACATATTGTTAAACTTTTACGGTTTTCCAAAATAATATCTGTTAGGGTTTTACAACCTGTTTTTGTTTTATCCTCAATTAAATCCATAAGTAATTTTGTAGACATAATATACATTTGAAGTGACTCACCATTTTGACGAACTTCAGTAATATCACAACGGTTTTCAATATGGCGATTCAGCACTTGCTTATAATCAATATTACACACCGTATAGCTATTAGTTATAACAGCATATTCCTGTGTACTTCTTAAAAAGAAATCTAGGTGATCTGAAAACTGACGAAAAGAACCAAATTCATCATACTCATTATGCAAATGAGGAGACGGGAAAAAGAATAAACCATCTTTTTTGCGATTTAAATCCCACTGCTTACCTGAACCTATATGGTCCATTAACGAGCGATAAGAATATTTCGGAAAAATTGCAACACTATCTATCTCAGAATTGACCATATTTGACAAAACAAAATCGATAAGACGATAACGGCCCGCAAATGGTATCGCTGCTAAAGAGCGATGTAATGTTAAATCCTCTATTTCAGGTCTAAAAGCTGTTGCATCTATAATCCCTAACATTCTATTCATATGATAAAATTCTCCCCTTTTGTCAACAGAAATCCCAATTAGGACTAGTTTTACACATTGAAAACTAGCAAATCAGGTTCTGTTATATATATTTATAGCTATTAATTAGATGAAAGAGTGTCTATATCTAAAGAAATTTCGTCAATAATATCTTCAGTAACAAGAATAACTTCATTCACATCTGATGGACAAATAACTGTGCCGTTTGGAATCTCTATCCCACTTGGTACAATCACATTCTCTAATAACACATTTTCCCCGATTACAACATCAGGCATTAATACAGAGTTTTTTATTTTCGTCTGGCTTCCAACCTGCACACCTTGAAATAAAACGGAATGATCAACATTTCCCATAATCACACAACCATCATTGACTAAGGAATCAGTTACTTCTGCATCATCAGCGATGAATTGCGGAGGATTGTTTGAATTGACAGAATATACCTTCCAATCACGGTCAAATAAGTTTAATTGTGATTCATCATTTAGGAGATCCATATTTGCTTCCCAAAGACTTTTGACTGTTCCAACATCCTTCCAGTATCCTTTAAATGGATAAGCCACAACGTTGCGTCCTTCATCAAGTAATAATGGAATAATATCTTTTCCAAAATCATGGCTAGAATATGGATTTCGATCGTCCATTTCAAGAAACTCTTTTAAAACGGACCATTTAAAAATGTAAATCCCCATTGATGCTAGATTATTTTTCGGATTAGCTGGTTTCTCATCAAACTCTACTACCTGCATATCTTCATCTGTATTCATAATTCCAAAACGGCTTGCTTCGTCCCATGGAACTTCTACTACAGAAATGGAGGCATCTGCATTTTTGGCAATATGATAATCTAGCATTTTTGAATAATCCATTTTATAAATATGATCACCTGATAAGATCAGCACATATTCTGGATCATATTGTTTTATATAATTAATATTTTGGTAGATAGCACTAGCCGTTCCTTTATACCATTTCATTTCAGATGATTCTGTATAGGGTGGTAAAACAGTTACTCCGCCATTTTTACGATCAAGATCCCATACACTTCCAATACCAATATATGAGTTTAAAACTAATGGTTGATATTGTGTAAGAACACCAACAGTATCAATGCTAGAATTCGTACAGTTACTTAATGTAAAATCAATTATTCGATATTTACCACCAAACGGAACAGCTGGTTTAGCTAAATTTTTTGTAAGTGAGCTTAATCTGCTTCCCTTACCCCCTGCTAGTAACATCGCGACGCATTTTTTTCTGACCATGTTTATTATCTCCTCTCTTTTTTACAGCACGTAATATAACAGCACCATATGGTGGAACAGTCATTGATATGTGGTAAGGATTACCGTGAAACTCACCTTCAATTGCCTTTAAATTTCTTGGATTTAGTTGATCAGATCCTCCGAACTCTTCTGCATCACTATTTATAACTTCAACATATTCAGTATCAAGGGGTACTCCAATTTTAAAATCATGGTATACATTTGGTTTGAAATTACAAATAACAACTAAAACATCATTTTCTTTTTGACCTTTTCTAAGAAATGAAAAAATACTTTGTTCTTTATTGTTAACATCAATCCATTCAAAGCCTTCCTCTGAATGATCTAGCTCATATAAAGGTTTTTGTTTTTGATAAAGTGATTGTAGCTGTTTAAAATACACTCTCATTTTGCTATGCATCTCAAAATCATCTAGAATCCAATCTAATTGTTCCAGATCTTTCCATTCATCAAACTGACCAAACTCCCCACCCATAAATAACAATTTCTTCCCTGGATGAGCAATCATATAAGCATATAGAAGTCTCAACTGCGCAAACTTCTGCCAATAATCACCAGGCATTTTATTTAATAGAGATTTTTTTCCGTGAACAACTTCATCATGTGAGAGTGGTAAAATGAAATTTTCTGAAAAAGCGTAAATAAGGGAGAAGGTTACTTTATGGTGGAGATCACCCCTTTCTTCTGGAGAGGCCTCCATATAAGAAAGAATGTCATTCATCCATCCCATATTCCATTTGTAGTTAAAGCCAAGACCACCAGACGAGGTAGGAGAGGTTACCAACGGCCAATCGGTTGAGTCTTCAGCAATCATTAATAAATCAGGATCTTTAGCAAATACAGCTTCATTTAGTTTTCTTAAAAAGGCTACCGCATAAGGATTTTCTACGAGTTCATTTGAATTAGGCCAATATAACATGTTTGCAACAGCATCTACACGAAATCCATCCACATGGAATTTCTCTATCCAAAACATAGCGTTGGATATTAAATAGCTTTGCACCTCTGGTTTCCCAAGATCAAAATTTGCAGTACCCCAGATCATATTTTCCCGATCATATTCGTTCTGATATTCAAATGTTGGTGAACCATCAAACATATATAGTCCATGAGCATCTTTACAAAAATGACCTGGTACCCAATCAATAATGACACCTATGTTTTCCTCATGACATGCATCAATGAACTCCATTAATTCTTTTGGAGAACCAAACCGGCTTGTAGCTGAAAAATATCCTGTTCCTTGATAGCCCCAAGATCTGTCATATGGATGTTCAATTATTGGAAGAAGCTCAATATGTGTAAATCCATGCTCTATCACATAAGGAATAAGCATTTCTGCTATCTCTTTATAGCTATATAGTTCACCATCTTCTTTCTTTTTCCATGTACCTAAATGAACTTCATAAATAGACACAGGACGATTATAGGGCTGCCTTAGACGCTTTCTTTTTTTCCATTTATGATCCTGCCACTCATATCCTGCTAAATCACAAACAACGGAAGCGGTATTCGGTCTTACTTCTGCAAAGAAGGCATAGGGATCTGCTTTTAACAAAACACGACCATCAAATGTCACTATTTCATATTTATATAGCTCTCCTTCACAGATATGAGGTATAAAAAGACTCCATATTCCTTCATCATTTACCTTTATCATTTTATTTGCCTGACCGGACCAATTATTAAAGTTACCAACAACATTTACTTCCTTCGCATGTGGTGCCCAAACACAAAAATTAGTTCCCACTTCACCCTCTCTTGTTTGAAGATGTGCTCCTAAAAACGTATAACTTTCGAAAGACTGCCCTTCATGAAACAAATGAATATCAAAGTCTGTTGGACATATGAGCGTCACACAAGTCACCCTTTCCTTTATTATCTATGCTACATATTCAAGAGTTACTATCAATTCCCTTTAATGTAAACGGTTCTTTCTTACGACATAAAATTACAAAGAAAATTAAAAAATCGTAAATTATTATTCTTTTAAAATAAAAACTATATTCTGTACCTTTATATAAAAAGCACTTAAACGCTTGGTACTTCTAGAAAAGTAGCTAAAATTAATCAATTTAAAAATAATGTTATTTGATGTATAAAAATCAGTTAAACTAGTAGATAAGACTATAATCAAAAAACCCAATAATTATTTTTGAATAGTAATTTATTCGACATTTTGTAGGAATTTGTAGAAGGGTTTTCAAAAAAAAATTATAATTAATTTTATAACTTTACCTAATAAATTAATAAAGTGAAGTAATTTTCGGGGATCATAATCTTATGAGAAGGCAATAACACACTAAAATTTAGCTACTAGAAAAAATTATTCATTACATAATAATCTTGCTAAGCTATTATCAAGTTCTAGTTATTAACTTGTGTTTGAATAAACATCTTTTTTTAAAAACATTTTATAAATCCTGTACAGAACAATAGACAATACTATATGCATGTATGCCTTGATGCTATCAAATAGGGCTTAATTACAGGAGTGTTTGCTTGTAGTTTAAGATCGTTGGAGTTAATCTCATTTTATCACCGTCTGCCGTAACCTTTAGAAAAATGATCTTTCTGTTAATGTATATTTAGGCATTAAATAATGCTATTGAATAAATAACTTCTAAAAATGGTCTTTGTATAAAATGACATATATTTCGTTTCATCGAATTCATCTTAATGACATGAAGATGAATCTGGCATGCATGTTTCACTGAAGTTGTTTATAAAAGTGGAAAAACTGAAGAGGTTCGTTTATTTTTAAGATTCTGTTAAACTTTGCAGGTGGTTTCCGTTACAGATGCAACTGCTTTCCAAAGTCATTCTGGGAGACTCCTCATAGCTGCACGACTGAAGAGACCTTTGAGACCCACTATGTATATATCTTAATAAGTTATTTCATTTATCTCTACAAGGTATCTAAAAACACCTTAGAACGTTTGTACATCTACACCTTAAGAATTTTCATATATTAAAACTATAATAGCTTCATTACATTGGCTAAATAGGTAAAAATGCTTTACATGAAGTGTATTTCAACTACTAACCTCTAAGGTTCTTTGCACATTAAAAATCCTCTACGTTACTCTTTACCTAGATCCATTACAAATTGCAGACATAAAAAAACACTACATATATGATGTAGTGTTTTTAGGATGACCCGTACGGGATTCGAACCCGTGTTACCGCCGTGAAAGGGCGGTGTCTTAACCGCTTGACCAACGGGCCGTATTTATTTAAATTTGATATGGCGGAGAAGGAGGGATTTGAACCCTCGCGCCGCTTACACGACCTACACCCTTAGCAGGGGCGCCTCTTCAGCCACTTGAGTACTTCCCCATATGGCTCCGCAGGTAGGACTCGAACCTACGACCGATCGGTTAACAGCCGATAGCTCTACCACTGAGCTACTGCGGAAAAATAAATTTTAATGGTGGGCCTAAATGGACTCGAACCATCGACCTCACGCTTATCAGGCGTGCGCTCTAACCAGCTGAGCTATAGGCCCATTTTTGGAGCGGGTGAAGGGAATCGAACCCTCATCATCAGCTTGGAAGGCTGAGGTTTTACCACTAAACTACACCCGCAAGATGGGGCGACTGATGGGAATCGAACCCACGAATGCCTGAACCACAATCAGGTGCGTTAACCACTTCGCCACAACCGCCATAGACATTAATTAAATTATAAAGGTGGCTCAGGACGGAATCGAACCGCCGACACATGGATTTTCAGTCCATTGCTCTACCAACTGAGCTACTGAGCCAAATAAGTTTACGGCTTCCACTAAGCTTCAAATCTCTTCGTCAGCTCTTTCACTCACATCCTCACGTATTCACATACGCTCCGGTGCTCGATCAGTCGCTTTCTCGACCTTTTCGCTTATTGAAACCCTTTTACACTATACCAGGATAGATCTAGGTTTACGGCTTCCACTAAACTTCGAATCTCTTCATCAGCTCTTTCACTCACATCCTCACGTATTTACATACGCTCCGGTGCTCGATCAGTCGCTTCTTCGAAGTTCTCGTTTTTTGAAACCCTTTTACACTATACAAAATTAGCAGTGTAAACTAATCTTTTAAAAATTAAATGGCGGTCCGGACGGGACTCGAACCCGCGACCTCCTGCGTGACAGGCAGGCATTCTAACCAACTGAACTACCGGACCAAGTTTTTTCACGTAGTGAAAATAAACATCATTGTACTTTTCTAGAGAAATAAATACTTCTAAGAAAAATTGGTTGCGGGGACAGGATTTGAACCTGCGACCTTCGGGTTATGAGCCCGACGAGCTACCAGACTGCTCCACCCCGCGATAATAAAGTGTAAAGTTTACATTATAAGAATATGGAGGAGGAAGGGGGATTCGAACCCCCGCGGGTTTTGACACCCCTGTCGGTTTTCAAGACCGATCCCTTCAGCCGGACTTGGGTATTCCTCCGGATATTCGGATAATGGTGGACCTTGTAGGACTCGAACCTACGACCGGACGGTTATGAGCCGTCTGCTCTAACCAACTGAGCTAAAGGTCCAAAATGGTAGCGGCGGAGGGAGTCGAACCCACGACCTCACGGGTATGAACCGTACGCTCTAGCCAGCTGAGCTACACCGCCATAATGGTAAATAAAATCAAGTATTTAAAAATTGGTGGAGCCTAGCGGGATCGAACCGCTGACCTCCTGCGTGCAAGGCAGGCGCTCTCCCAGCTGAGCTAAGGCCCCATTAAACTAGGAATAGAATGGTCGGGAAGACAGGATTCGAACCTGCGACCCCTTGGTCCCAAACCAAGTGCTCTACCAAGCTGAGCTACTTCCCGTTTATATGGCGCGCCCGAGAGGAGTCGAACCCCTAACCTTTTGATCCGTAGTCAAACGCTCTATCCAATTGAGCTACGGGCGCTAAGATTGCTTAATTTTTGTTTGATAATTAAGGTAAGTTTTTTTACTTCACAAAAAAACTTTGGTGCCGAGGACCGGAATCGAACCGGTACGGTAGTCACCTACCGCAGGATTTTAAGTCCTGTGCGTCTGCCAGTTCCGCCACCCCGGCACTTTCTACTGGAGCGGAAGACGGGATTCGAACCCGCGACCCCCACCTTGGCAAGGTGGTGTTCTACCACTGAACTACTTCCGCAATATTCTCATAAGTGAATTATTGTAAGTTATTTTCGCTTTGCGAAAAAACTTTGATGCGGGTGAAGGGACTTGAACCCCCACGTCACAAGGACACTAGATCCTAAGTCTAGCGCGTCTGCCAATTCCGCCACACCCGCA
>NZ_JAFBDU010000008.1 GCF_016908395.1 Metabacillus crassostreae | reverse complement strand
TTTGACTCCTGCGGGTGCAGAGGAAAGGTCGAGACCCCACAGGCGAAGCCGAGGAGGCTTGACTTCCTCCCCGCGGAAAGCAAATGTCTGCAGCGGAATGAAACGGACTTGTTACTACCTAACAAATTATTAATTATTTGTCTTACGTTGTCTATTTCCTAATATAACAATAACTATAAATAGCGAAAACAATTAACTAATAGTTGTTTTTTAAGATTATATCTTTGTAAAGTATTCTATAGTGGAATGGAGCGGAAGACATTTGACTCCTGCGGGTGCAGAGGAAAGGTCGAGACCCCACAGGCGAAGCCGAGGAGGCTTGACTTCCTCCCCGCGGAAAGCAAATGTCTGCAGCGAAATGAAACGGACTAATTACTATCTAACAAACTATAATAGCCAGTATCTTCACAAGAAAGCAGTTAATTAAACGTTTGTTTAAACCACTCAAGCACTGTTACATAAGGAATTCCAAGAAATAATAGCACTACCCTATACCAAATTAACTGAATAAATAAACGATTCCAAAACAATAACCAAAACTATTTTCTGCTAACTTCTTGAAATAAACCCTTCACTTTGGTAGTATATTAGCGAAGTAAAGCATTCAGAAAATTATACTTAGTACTTAATAACGGGGGTACAGACACATGTTTATGTTTGAGAAACCGCTTGGAATGGTAGACACACTACCTAATCTATATGAAGTAAAAAAGAAAACGCGTCAAGCAATGACTTCAGCAATCGAACGATGGGGCTTTCAATTTATTGAAACACCCACATTAGAATATTACGAAACAGTTGGCGTACAATCAGCAATCCTAGATCAGCAGCTTTTCAAACTGCTAGATCAACAAGGACATACTCTTGTTTTAAGACCTGACATGACAGCACCAATTGCACGTGTAGCAGCATCTAAATTATATAACACCTCATATCCTTTACGTCTTGCATATTCTGCAAATGTATTTCGTGCTCAACAGCGTGAAGGTGGTCGTCCGGCAGAATTTGAGCAAGTTGGCGTTGAATTAATAGGTGATGGCACAACAAGTGCTGATGCTGAAACAATTGCGCTAATGATTGAAACATTAAAAGAAGCTGGACTTGATAATTTTAAAATTGCCATTGGTCATATCGGCTTTGGTAATGCCCTATTTAAAGAGGTACTGGGTAATCAAGAAAGAGCAGATGTATTACGACGCTTTTTATACGAAAAAAATTATGTTGGTTATCGAGAGCATGTAAAGAATTTACCTTTATCCTCTATTGATAAAGAAAGGTTATTAAATTTATTAAAGCTTCGTGGAGACATTGAGAAAGTTACAGATGCACAAGAAATGGTTTCTTCACAAGAAGCGAAAAATTCTTTACAGGAAATCAGTCAGCTATGGTCAGCTCTAGAAGCTTTCCAGGTAACAGATTATATTAAGCTAGACTTAAATATTGTTAGCCATATGAGCTATTACACAGGAATTTTATATGAAGTGTATGCAGATAATGTTGGCTTTTTAATCGGCAATGGTGGGAGATATGACCACTTATTTGAAAAGTTTAATCGAGCTGCACCTGCAACAGGCTTTGGATTGCATATTGACCGAATTATCGAAGCGTTAAATATCGAAGAAGAACAGAAATTTCACTGTGTTATTTATAGCCAGGAGCGTCGTAAAGAGGCAATTGCACATACGACCGAGCTTAGAGCTTCAGCAAAAAAAGTTGTGATGCAGGATATTAATGGGATAAAAGATGTGGATGCTTTTACAAAGCAATTTGAAGAAGTTGTCTACTTTATTGGTTCAAAAAAGGAGGAGCTGTAAGGTGAAGGATGTATTAACAATTGCCATGCCAAAAGGAAGAATATTTGTAGAAGCAGCAGATATGCTTCGTAAAGCAGGTTATCAGCTTCCTCCAGAATTTGATGAATCAAGAAAGCTGATTTTAGATGTACCGAATGAAAATATCCGCTTTATTTTAGCGAAGCCAATGGATGTTGTCACATATGTTGAACATGGTGTTGCAGATGTTGGTATTGCTGGTAAAGACGTGATGCTAGAGGAAGAACGTGATGTTTATGAAGTTCTTGATCTGAAAATTAGTGAATGCTATCTTGCTGTAGCAGGTTTACCTAATGCGAAGATTACAGATGTTGCACCGAAAATCGCAACGAAATATCCTAATGTTGCATCAAGCTATTTCCGTGAGCAAGGTGAACAAGTGGAGATTATTAAATTAAACGGATCGATTGAATTAGCTCCTTTAATTGGTTTAGCAGAACGAATTGTTGATATCGTTTCAACCGGTCGAACATTAAAGGAAAATGGTTTAGTTGAGCTTGAACATATATGCGATATTACCTCTCGTTTAATTGTGAATCCTGTTAGCTACAGAATGAAGGATGAACCAATCGATGAATTAGTAGAACGGTTATCGAAAGTAATTGGAGGCTAGGTTATGAAAATTACTCGCATTACTGATAAAAAAGTATCATTAAGAAGAACAATCGATACAGGTACAGAAGAGCAGCGAAAGGTTGTTCAATCGATTATTTCAACTGTACAAGAGCAAGGTGACAAAGCACTTTTTTCATATACTGAAACATTCGATAAAGTCACATTATCAAATTTAAAAGTAACAGAAGAAGAATTTGTTGCAGCATATAGATCTCTTGATGAAGAGCTAGTAACAATTATTCGTGAAGCAGCGGTTAATATTCGCGCGTTTCATGAAAAGCAAAAACGTGAAACGTGGATAAGCTATGATGAAAATGGAACAATGCTAGGTCAGAAAATAACAGCTTTAGATGCTGTTGGTGTTTATGTACCAGGTGGAACGGCTGCATATCCTTCTTCAGTGTTAATGAATGTAATTCCAGCTCAGGTAGCTGGCGTGAAGCGAATCGTGATTACATCACCACCTAATCAGCAAGGAACATTGCCTGCAGGTGTGTTAGTTGCGGCAAAAGAGCTTGGTATTACTGAGATTTATAAAGTTGGTGGTGCACAGGCAATTGCGGCACTTGCTTATGGAACGGAAACAATTGCTGCTGTTGATAAAATCATGGGACCGGGGAATATCTTTGTTGCCCTTGCAAAGCGTGAGGTATTTGGGATTGTTGATATTGATATGATTGCAGGTCCAAGTGAAATTGTTGTGTTAAGTGATCATACAGCTCGAGTAAATGAAATTGCAGCAGATTTACTTTCACAAGCAGAGCATGATAAAAATTCATCTAGTATTCTTGTGACAACATCTATGAAACAAGCAGAAGAGGTGGCAATTGAGGTTGAAAAACAAGTAGCCACTTTACCGCGTAAAGAAATTGCTAAGGCATCAATTGATGCTTACGGACACATCTATGTAACAGATACGTTTGAAACAGCAATTGCTGTAGTGAATGAATTAGCACCAGAGCATTTGGAGGTTTTAACAGAAAATCCTTTAGCAAGCCTGAACGAAATCAAGCACGCTGGAGCGATTTTCCTTGGAAGATATAGCTCAGAGCCTGTTGGTGATTATTTCGCGGGACCTAATCATGTATTACCAACGAACGGTACAGCACGTTTTTCAAGTCCGTTAAATGTTGATGATTTTATGAAAAAATCCAGTATTATTTCATATAGTAAAAAAGCATTTTTAGAAAATTACAGTAAGGTTGCTAAGCTAGCAAGACTTGAAGGCCTAGAAGCACATGCTCGTGCAATGGAAGAACGACTTAAATAGGAGGCGAAAACAATGACAAGAAAAGCATCAATTGAACGAAATACAAAAGAAACACAAATTTCCTTAGATTTTACGATCGATGGAAAAGGTCAATCAGCACTTAAAACAGATGTTCCATTCATGGATCATATGCTTGATTTGTTTGCAAAGCATGGTCAATTTGATTTAACGGTTAATGCAAATGGCGATGTGGAAATTGATGATCATCATACAACAGAGGATATCGGTATTTGCCTAGGTCAGGCACTTCGAGAAGCTTTAGGTGATAAACGAGGTATCAAACGTTATGGAAATGCGTTTGTACCAATGGATGAAGCACTTGCTCAGGTTGTCGTTGATTTAAGTAACAGACCACATTTTGAGTTTAAAGCAGAATTTCCAAGTCAAAAGGTCGGCACCTTTGATACGGAAAATGTTCACGAATTTTTATGGAAGCTTGCTCTTGAGGCGCGCATGAATTTACATGTAATTGTTCATTATGGTCACAACACACACCATATGATTGAAGGGATTTTCAAAGCATTAGCAAGAGCTTTAGATGAAGCAACAATGGTTGATCCACGTATTGAAGGTGTTCTTCCTTCTACGAAGGGAATGCTCTAACATGATCGCAATTATTGATTACGGAATGGGTAATTTATATAGCGTTAGAAAAGCACTAGAACGAATGAATGTGAATTATATTTTGACTTCTGATCAAGAAGAATTAGATAAAGCGGATGGCTATATTCTACCAGGTGTTGGCTCTTTTAAAGATGCGATGTCAATTTTAAATGAAACAGGATTAACAAGCTTCATTCATAAAGTGGTAGCCGAAGGAAAGCCTCTACTTGGGATATGCTTGGGCATGCAATTATTATTTGATGAAAGTGTTGAAAATGGACTTTCAAATGGCTTATCTTTATTACCAGGTCAAATCGTGAAAATTCCTGAAGGTACAGAGGTAGCGCCATTAAAAGTTCCACATATGGGCTGGAATGATTTGATCATTAAAAATCAAAGTCGTTTACTTGAAGGAATTTCTGGTGGCTATGCGTATTTTGTTCATTCCTATTATGTTCATACAGATCAGAAAGATACTCTTTTAGCAACAGCTGACTACGGAATTGAAGTACCTGCCATTGTTGGTCGTGGAAATGTATATGGCACACAATTTCACCCAGAAAAAAGCAGTGAGCTTGGTTTAAGCATTTTACGAAATTATATTAAAATAGTGGAGGGAGAATAACATGAGCCAATTTATTATTTATCCTGCAATTGATATGCGTGGCGGTAAATGTGTACGATTGCTTCAAGGAGATTATAACAAAGAAACGGTATATGGTGATTCTCCTTTTGATATGGCCAAGCAATTTGATGATAATGGTGCAAGCTGGATTCACATGGTTGATCTTGATGGAGCTAAAGAAGGCAAGCTTGTGAATCATCAGCATGTTATTGATGCAGCTGAAAAGCTGTCAGCGAAAATTCAAATTGGTGGCGGTATTCGAACAGAAGATGATGTGAACTTTTATTTATCAAAGGGTGTAGATCGTGTTATTTTAGGAAGTGCAGCTATTTCTAATCCGGATTTTGTGAAAAAAATGCTTGCTACATATGGTGAAAAAATCGCAATAGGTATTGATGCGAAAGATGGCTATGTTTCAACAGAAGGCTGGTTAAATACATCAACTATTAAAGCAACTGATCTTGGCAAAGAGCTTGCAAATGCTGGTGCCGAGGTGTTTATTTTTACTGATATTGCAACAGATGGCATGCTATCAGGACCAAATGTTGAAGCTGTTGTTGAAATGGCTCAAGCAACTGGTAAAAAGGTGATCGCTTCAGGTGGTGTAAGTTCTTTAAAAGATTTAGAAACACTAGCAGAATATGAAAGCACTGGAGTATCTGGTGCAATTGTCGGGAAAGCTCTTTATACAAATCAATTCAGTTTGTCTGATGCGTTACAAGTAGGGAAGAAATCATGATAACAAAACGTATTATTCCGTGCTTAGATGTAAAAGAAGGACGAGTTGTTAAAGGGATTCAGTTTTTAGGATTACGTGATGCAGGAGATCCGGTTGAGCTTGCTAAATTTTATGATCAAGAAGGCGCAGATGAGCTCGTCTTTTTAGATATTTCTGCTTCACATGAAGGTCGCAAAACAATGGTTGATGTTGTCGAGCAAGTGGCAGCACAGCTAGCTATTCCGTTTACAGTTGGTGGGGGAATTAACTCTCTTGAAGATATGAAAAAAATCCTCCGTGCTGGTGCAGATAAAGTATCATTAAACACTGCAGCTGTACTAAATCCAGAGCTTATTACAGAAGGATCAGGTTTTTTTGGATCACAATGTATCGTTGTTGCGATTGATGCAAAATATGACGAAGAGCTTGGCAGCTGGAGAGTTTATACACATGGTGGAAGAAAAGCAACGAATTGGGAAGTTGTGAAATGGGCGCAAGAAGCTGTTAAACGTGGTGCTGGAGAAATTTTACTAACAAGTATGGACAGTGATGGCGAAAAAAGTGGCTTTAACCTCGCTTTAAATAAAGCAGTAAGTGAAAATGTTACTGTTCCTGTTATTGCCTCAGGTGGAGCAGGAAATGCCGAACACTTTTTACATGCATTTCAGAAAGGAAAAGCAGATGCAGCATTAGCAGCATCAATTTTCCACTATAAAGAAACATCGGTCAAAGAAGTGAAAATGTATTTAGATCAACAGGGGGTGAATGTTCGATGATAGAAAATGTGAAGTTTGATGAAAAGGGATTAGTTCCAGCGATTATCCAAGATGCAACCAGCAAGGAAGTTTTAACGCTAGCTTATATGAATGAAGAGTCTTTAAAAAAGACAATCGAAACAAAGGAAACATGGTTTTACAGCAGATCAAGACAAGAGCTTTGGCATAAAGGTGGAACATCTGGCAATATTCAAAAGGTAGTTGAACTGAGATATGATTGTGATCAAGATGCAATTTTAGTACTCGTTCAACCTGCAGGACCAGCTTGTCATACTGGAGCATACACTTGCTTTAACGAAACAATTGATAAACAAGAAGTTTTCACATCACAAGATCGCTTCTCTATTTTAAACAATCTTGAAGCGTTAATTGCTGAGCGTGAAAATGAGCTTCCAGAAGGATCTTATACAACCTATCTTTTTAACGAGGGTGTTGATAAAATCCTGAAAAAGGTCGGCGAAGAAGCAAGTGAAGTGATCATCGCATCAAAAAATCGCGATGCAGAAGAACTGAAATGGGAAGTAGCTGATCTACTTTTCCACTTGATGGTTTTATTAAGAGAGCAAAAGCTACCATTAGATGAAGTGTTAAAGGTTCTTGAAGAAAGACATTCTAAATAAGATTTTAAAAAAGATATGAAGATAGGTGTAGGATGCCTAATTTCATATCTTTTTTTAATTGATGGCGGTTAGCGGGTGTCGGAAATTGTCTAATCGCCGATAAATTCGCAGAATCGCTGATAAATTTCAAAAATCGCTGATAAATCCACAGAATCGCCGATAAATTTATAAAATCGCCGATAAATCTGAAAAATCGAAGAGAAATGACGTAGGAAACCACCCACGACTTAAAAAACCAATATAAACACACTAATATGACTATTTCTTACCTTTAGATAAATTTTCACGATCCATTGCTTGTGGCGGTCGTTCAAACCAACCGTTTTTGATCATAATATTTGCACCATCTTCAGCATAAAGGCCAATATCCTTGATCATACCAAGATATTTAGTGGCTACATCACGTCGAAGTGAAAGAGCGAGTGATCCACCAATATTCCCCATGCCAATTGCGTTAAGTGCGCTAACATGAAACAACATTAATTTGTCGGAAAAAGGTGCAATAGTTGAATTGTTTACTTCAGTGTCCCAAGTCATCGGAGCTGGTAATGTACTTTCTTCTAAAATCGTACCTAGAGTACCAATAATTGAGCGTGCTAGCTCAACACCTCTAATAAAGTGATTTCTTAATTCCTCGGATCTTGCTGTTTGAGAAAAACCTATTAAAAGTGCCTTACCATTCGAATTATTTGTATGATTCATAAAAATATGGGCAATTTCATCTGCTGTTAGTGTTCGTCTTTCACCAAGCCAGCCACGAAGAAAGCCTTGCTTTTCCACAAAATCAGCTTTTTCCGGTTTATTTATATAAGGTGGTCGAATAAATATTCCTTTTGAAAGCATTAGTTCTTTCGCTTTATCCTCAACTTCTGTAGCTTCAAATAAAAAGTGATGGTAAAGCTCTCGAATGTCTTTGCGAGCTGCCATCGAAAACGCCATTCCATCTGCAGCAATTCCTGCTTTTCCTAAATTTCTAAGAAAGAATAACATATATGTATCAGAAAAAAGCCTGGGAGCATTGAGGTTGACATCTTCATCTGAAAAGCCAATAGGAATCGGGTATTTTTCTTTTATAAATAAATCGGTTAGAGTTTTAAGATGTTCTGATGATTTACTTAAAGCTAGCTCTATTACTTGCTTAATTTCTAGATCTTCAACAATATTGTTAAAATATTTTAGAACAGGTAATGTTGCACTTTCAGTCATATACGAAGACCAAAGTACTGCTATTTCAGCAGATGTTAAATCGATATGATGATCCTTCATTTGTTTTCCGTCCATAATCTCCCTCCTACCTTATATAAGTTAGTATTTACAAAGATTTCGGTTTATATTTGTATTTTTTTGGGATTTACTTTTTCAAGCTGAAATAGAACCTACTTAAGTGAATTGATTATAATTTAACCACTATTGTTGAGGGCTTATCTTGTGGTATACTTACCTACGGTGAATTGATTGAAATGGAGGATTTCAGTGGGAAAACAATTGAGCAAACAACAAAAAAGAGCACAGGTTGTCCCGTTTCTCCAAGATGGACAATATTATTATAATAAAGGCCTAAAGGCGTATCGTGAACAAAACTTTCAAAAGGCAAGTAAATACCTGACGAAAGCATTGGAGTTAGATCCAAACGACACGATGAAACTTTCGCAGCTTGCAACAGTTTATACAGATATGGGGAAGTATAGTCAATCGAATGAGTTACTTTCACGTATTCTTGATGATGTTGATACAAGTATGTCAGAGTGTCACTACTTTATGGCAAACAATTATGCACATCTTGGATTATTTCAAGAAGCTTACAAGTGTGCGACAGAATATGCTGAAAAAGCACCATATGGTGAATTTATAGAAGAAAATGAAGATCTTATTGACCTTTTAACAATGGAAGATGATGAAGAAGAGCCATTCTTAAAAGATCCTGATGATCTCATCATAAAACAGGATGCAGCAAAGTCACTTCTTGAAGATAGCAAGTTTGACGAAGCTATTTTATTACTTGAAGAGCTTGTAAAGGAATATCCTGAATTTTGGTCTGCTCATAATAATTTATCTTTAGCTTATTTCTATGTTGGGGAAGTGGAGAAAGCAAAGGAATATTTAACAACTGTTCTTGAGCGTAATCCTGGTAACCTTCATGCATATTGCAATTTGTTAGTTTTTTATTATTATGAACGTCAGGATGATAAGGTAGATGAACTAGCTATAGCACTATCAAATGTACATCCGCTTCTTGTAGAGCATCGATATAAACTAGGTGCAACCTTTGCTTTAGTAGGCTATTATCCAGCAGCTTATAAATGGCTTAGATCACTGCATAAGCAAGGCTATGAGGGTGATGATGTATTTTATTACTGGTTATCTTATTCTGCTTACTTTACAGGACACGTTAACATTGCAGAGCAAATGTGGGAACGAGTAATAAAACTGAATAAAGAAAAGGTTGGATCAGAGCCTTGGAATGTAAATGCTGAGAAATTAGAAAATAGAGCTAACAGCATGTCACTGGAAGAAAGATTGTACGCCATTTTCTTATCGATTGAAACGAATAATCTTGAACAAATAAAGGATTATCAATTCTCAACCGTTCCTCAATCACAATTAGAAAAAGAATTTATTAAGCTAGCTTTATCTAATGACCGTGATAATGATATGAAAAAAATGGACTCTCTTTATAGAGTGGCAAAAACATTATTTGTTCAATCTGAGCATGATGAATTATTTCTTTTTACATTTAAAATCTTAGCAAAAGCTTATAAAAATGAGTATTCCTTCAAAAATTATGCTGGTTGGGCTGCTGCTTTAGATTATGTATGGATGAAGCAGCATGCTTCAAATGAAGAGATTAGCCAACATACAGTTGCTACCAAATATGGTACTTCTATTTCGTCTGTGAGAAAATATGTGAAATTGGTCAAGAATATCTTAGCTTAAAATCCCAAGTATTATGTGCTTGGGGTTTTTTATGAGTTTGTTTTGTGCTTTTAACAGGCACTTACGCTTTTCTAATTTGTCCAGCTACAGCGCGTAGCCCCTCGAGGAAAAATAAATTCCTATTTCCTTGGTCATAAGTCAAGTTAGAATTGAAGGCATAGAGCGCCTTCTATTCTAATTCGCCTTATGCTTGTCGGGGTTGAACAAGGCACTTACGCTTTTCGAGTTGTCCAGCTGCAGTGCCTTAGACCCTCGAGGTCATAAGTCAAGTTAGAATTGAAGGCAAAGAACGCCTTCTATTCTAATTCGCCTTATGCTTGTCGGGGCTGAACAAGGCACTTACGCTTTTCTATATATGAGCAAATTAATAGCGTGTTTCGACTTTATTTTATACGATGGGGGTACGGCAAAATAAAGAAGGCGAAGACGTATGTGTCTTCTTGTATTAGCAGATAACTAAAGTAAAGGTACTTATAAGGAGTGAACGTCGTGTCAGAAGAAAAAATTTATGATGTGATTATAGCTGGTGCAGGTCCTGCGGGGATGACAGCGGCAGTATATACATCTCGTGCAAATTTATCAACTTTAATGATTGAACGCGGTGTGCCTGGTGGTCAAATGGCTAACACAGAAGAGGTGGAAAACTATCCAGGCTTTGATCATATTTTAGGACCTGAATTATCAACAAAAATGTTTGAGCATGCTAAAAAATTTGGTGCTGAGTATGCTTATGGAGATATTCAGGAAGTGATCGATGGTGAAGAATATAAAATAATCAAAGCTGGAAAAAAAGAATATAAAGCCCGTGCTGTTATTATTACAACAGGTGCTGAATATAAAAAGATTGGTGTACCGGGTGAAAAAGAATTAGGTGGACGTGGTGTATCATATTGTGCGGTATGTGATGGTGCTTTCTTTAAAGGAAAAGAATTAGTCGTAATTGGTGGAGGAGATTCTGCTGTTGAAGAGGGTGTCTATTTAACTCGCTTCGCTTCAAAAGTAACAATAGTTCATCGACGTGATGAGCTAAGAGCACAGAAAATTCTTCAACAACGTGCATTTGATAATGAAAAAATCGATTTTATTTGGAATCATACAGTAAAAGAAATTCATGATCAAGATGGTAAAGTAGGCAAAGTGACATTAGTAAACACTGAAAATGGTGAAGAACAAGAATTTAAAACAGATGGAGTATTTATCTACATCGGTATGGTTCCATTGTCTAAACCATTTGCAAGCCTAGGCATTACAAACGAAAGTGGTTATATTGAAACAAATGACCGAATGGAAACAAAGGTTGAAGGTATTTTTGCTGCTGGAGATATTCGTGAGAAAATGCTTCGTCAAATCGTTACAGCAACTGGTGACGGTAGTATTGCAGCGCAAAGTGCACAGCATTATATCGAAGAGCTAGTAGAGAAGCTTAAAACTGTAAAGTAATGTCGAAGAATGTTTTACCAAAACGTAATTCTGTTTTAACTTTACTGTAACATGAGTGAAACAATTATGGGTTATTATATAGTTAGTAATTGACCCCCTTTTATAAATAGACTTATTTTGGAGCATGGGTGCCCTTTTCCTATGCTCCCCTTTTTTTATTCAACTGTTCAAAAAAATTTCAAAAAAAATGAAACAGTTTCCTTTCCCCTTCGTATATACATATATCATCATGAAAAACACCCAGGAAAATTGTTACAAATATAGCCAGCCATGTTCATTGTTAAGACTCCTTGAAAATAGTATAATAAATGAAAGTAAAATACGATGCAGATTTTCTTAAAACGATATGCAAAACTATTTTGAGAATCATGTTATGAATGAGGTGAAGAATATTTGCAAAGAGTAACAAATTGCGTCTTAGTAGAAGGAAATAAAGTTCTTCTCCTTCAAAAACCTAGAAGAGGCTGGTGGGTTGCACCAGGCGGTAAAATGGAGTTAGGAGAATCAATTAAAGATACAGTTACTCGCGAGTACCGTGAGGAAACAGGAATTTATATAAAAACCCCACAACTTAAGGGGATTTTCACCTTTATTATTCAAGAAGGAAAAGAAGTTGTTTCTGAATGGATGATGTTTACCTTTTCTGCTACAGATTATCAAGGTACAAACGTGTTAGAATCTGAAGAAGGCACAATAAGGTGGCATGACATTGAGGAAATAGAAAAGCTTCCAATGGCACCAGGTGATCACCACATCTTAGATTTTGTCATCAAAGGAAATGGAATGTTATATGGTACATTTACATATACACCCGATTTTGAGCTAATTTCCTACCGCTTAGATCCACAGTAATGAAAATTAAATATGTTACTGTTGGGATATTTTCTTCCCTATTTATAAAAACTAGTTATTTATTATGATATGTTAAAGAAAGCGACCTACAAGGTTTTTTTACCTTTTAAGCCTGCGCTTTCTTTAATAAAGGCTCTTTTCTGAAAGAATGTTGGTTATCAGCTAGAAGCTATCAATATACAAAGCGCTTTCATCTAGTACTAAAAGCAACAACGTTTTCGAAAATAGCTCAAGTAAATTGAAGAGAGGAGGAGCTTAAAAATGACTGTTGAAAATCTTGATACACAACAAGAAGTACAAATGGTGATCATTACTGGTATGTCAGGTGCTGGTAAAACAGTAGCCATTCAGAGTTTTGAAGATTTAGGTTATTTTTGTGTAGATAATTTACCACCAACTCTTTTGCCCAAATTCTTAGAATTAATGAAAGAATCGGGATCTAAGATGAATAAAGTTGCTCTTGTTATGGACCTTCGAGGACGAGAGTTTTTTGATAGCTTGTTTCAGGCTCTAGATGATTTATCTGAAAAAGCGTGGTTAACACCTCATATCTTATTTCTTGATGCGAAGGATTCGGCTTTAGTAACAAGGTATAAAGAAACTCGCCGTTCTCATCCTTTAGCTTCAAAAGGATTACCTTTAGAAGGAATCGGGCTTGAACGGGAGCTGTTAGAGGAATTAAAGGGTCGAGCACAGCTGATTTTTGATACCTCTGATTTAAAGCCAAGAGAGCTACGAGAAAAAATTCTTAAGCAATTCTCATCAAGTGTTCAGCACACCTTTACAGTCAATGTTACTTCCTTTGGCTTTAAATATGGAGTGCCAATTGATGCTGATCTGGTTTTTGATGTGAGATTTTTACCAAATCCACATTATATTGATCATATGAGACCAAAAACCGGTTTGCAGGAAGAAGTATCTTCATATGTGTTAAAGTGGAGTGAAACACAGAAGTTTTTAGAAAAGCTCCTAGATTTACTTTCCTTTATGTTGCCTTATTATAAGCGTGAAGGAAAAAGTCAATTAGTTGTTGCGATTGGATGTACAGGAGGACAACATCGCTCAGTTACACTGGCGGAATACATTGCAAAGCATTATAAAAACGACTATCATACTCAAGTTTCTCACAGAGATATTGAGAAAAGAAAGCAACATTAAGTAATGTCAGAACAGCCTAAAGTTGTTATTTTAGGCGGTGGTACTGGTTTGTCGGTATTATTAAGAGGATTAAAAAAATTCCCTGTTGATATTACCGCAATCGTTACTGTTGCTGATGATGGCGGGAGCTCAGGCAGGCTCCGAACTGAACTCAATATTCCTCCTCCTGGTGATATTCGCAATGTATTAGCTGCTTTATCAGATGTTGAGCCTCTTGTTGAGGAGCTTTTTCAGCATCGATTTAATAAAGGAAATAATTTAATCGGACATTCATTAGGAAACTTGATTCTAGCTGCTATGACAAATATAACAGGTGATTTTGTTCATGCAATTAGGGAAATGAGTACGGTGTTAAATGTTCGTGGAAAAGTATTACCTGCTGCAAATACAAGTGTTATTTTAAATGCAGAAATGGAAGATGGTACAATTGTTTCTGGAGAATCGAAAATACCCTTTTCTGGGAAGAAGATAAAGAAAGTATTTCTTTCACCTGATGATATTGAACCACTTCCTGAAACACTAGAGGTTATTGGAGAAGCTGATTTAATTATCATTGGACCTGGAAGCTTATACACAAGTATTCTACCTAACCTTTTAGTACCAAAAATCGGGGAAGCTGTTTGTCAAGCAAAAGCTAAAAAGGTGTATATATGTAATGTAATGACCCAAGCAGGAGAAACGTTAAACTTTTCTGCAAGTGATCATGTGAGAGCTTTGTATACTCATATGAATGAGGCCTTTATGGATATTATTCTTGTTAATGAGGAAGAAATTCCAGACCATATTAAATCATTATATGAGGAAGAGCTTGCAAAGCCAGTTCACTTTGATGTAGATACATTAACCTCTCTAGGTCTTGACGTTATAACAGATAACATTGTTTGCTATGAAAATAGTGTAATAAGGCATGACACAAATAAAGTTGCAAAGCTATTGTATGGAATTCTACAACAAGAATTAACATAAAGCTGTTTGTAAAGGAATGGGGGTGCAGAGTTGTCATTTGCATCTGAAACAAAGAAAGAATTAACCAACTTAGAAATAAAGCCATGCTGTTTAAAAGCAGAATTATCAGCACTTATTCGAATGAATGGCTCACTGAGCTTTTCAAATCGAAAGGTCATCTTAGATATACAAACTGAAAACGCTGCAATTGCAAGAAGAATCTACACTTTATTAAAGAGACAATATGATGTTTCGGTTGAGCTTCTTGTTCGTAAAAAAATGAGATTGAAAAAGAACAATGTCTATATTGTACGTCTAGTTGAAAATGCACGCACTACTCTAGAGGACTTAGATATTTTAGATGAAGGTTTTACCTTTTTTAGAAGTATTTCAGAAAACCTTGTTAAAAAGAAATGCTGTAAACGCTCTTATATAAGAGGGGCTTTCCTTGCAGGTGGCTCTGTTAACAATCCTGAAACATCTTCTTATCATCTTGAAATATTCTCCCTTTACAAAGAACACAATGATTCACTTTGCGAGCTAATGAATACCTTTGAATTGAATAGTAAAACACTAGAGCGCAAAAAAGGCTTTATCACCTATCTAAAGGAAGCAGAAAAAATCACAGAACTTTTAAATGTGATTGGAGCACATCAAGCATTGCTTCGCTTTGAGGATGTTCGCATCATTCGTGATATGAGAAACTCTGTAAATCGCTTAGTCAACTGCGAAACAGCCAATCTTAATAAAACAATAGGTGCTGCACTAAGACAGGTAGAAAATATCCGTTTTATTGATGAGCGAATTGGTTTAGATGCATTACCTGATAAACTTCGTGAAATCGCAAGGCTACGTGTAGAATACCAAGATGTTACACTAAAAGAGCTAGGAGAAATGGTCTCAAGCGGTACGATTAGTAAATCAGGAATCAATCATCGATTACGCAAACTAGATCAAATAGCTGAACAAATAAGAACAGGACAGCCATTGTCACTAAAATAAAAATGAGATAGGGAAGAGGAGAGATTATTATGGTTGAAAAACAAGTAGAAGTAAAACTTAAAACAGGCTTACAAGCACGTCCAGCAGCATTATTTGTACAAGAGGCAAACCGTTTTACCTCAGATGTATTTTTAGAAAAAGACGGAAAAAAGGTTAATGCAAAAAGCATCATGGGCTTAATGAGCTTAGCTGTTAGCTCTGGATCAGTTATTAAACTAATCGCAGATGGTAACGACGAGCAAGAAGCTGTTGATACATTAGCTACTTATGTACAACAAGAGGGATAAGATAAGAAAACGGGCTGATTCTTAAATGAATTGGCCTTTTTTATTTGGGTTTGGTGGTATTGATTGGGGTTTTCGAATGAATTGGAGGGGAGAGAATGATTTCTGACCACAATTGGTTGTATTTACACCAAATAATTGAGCTGAAAGTACTTAAGATGTCTTAAAAGTTCTAACTGGCACTTTTGTAACCGTATACAAGCTAGCTGATCACACCTTTTACTCCACCAAAAAGAGCGTACAGAAATTTTATCAGCGATTCTTTGATTTTATCAGTGATTTTCCGGATTTATCAGCGATTCCGGAAATTTATCAGCGATTTTCCGAATTTATCAGCGATTAGACATTTCTCGACAAAAATCTCATCCCCATCAATGTCCGGCTTAAACTAAAAAACGGAACCATTACCTCAGGTAATGGTTCCGTTCCATCATACTAATTATTTACTTAACGTGTTACGATCTAATACTTTATCAATTAAACCGTACTCTAAAGCACGTTCTGCTGTCATGAAGTTATCGCGTTCTGTATCTTTTTCAATCACATCTAGTGGTTGACCAGTGCGATCTGAAAGGATTTTGTTTAATTTGTCACGCAAGAAAAGGATACGCTTAGCTGCGATTTCAATTTCAGTTGCTTGACCTTGTGCGCCACCTAATGGTTGGTGAATCATTACTTCACTGTTAGGAAGTGCATAACGTTTACCTTTGTCTCCAGCTGCAAGTAAGAATGCACCCATAGATGCAGCCATACCGATACAGATTGTTGATACACTTGGCTTAATGAACTGCATTGTATCATAAATTGCCATACCAGCAGTGATCGATCCACCAGGACTGTTTATGTAGATTGAGATGTCCTTCTCAGGATCTTCTGCTTCAAGAAATAGTAATTGTGATACAATTGAGTTTGCTACATTATCATCAATACCGCTACCAAGCATGATGATACGATCCTTTAATAGACGAGAGTAAATGTCATACGCACGCTCTCCACGATTTGTTTGTTCAATAACTGTAGGGATTAAATTCATTATTATTCCTCCTTCATGATAAGAAAGATTTGTTCTAATCTTATTAGAACAGCACATAGATTTGTATTACTTATGTATTTCCATCATACAACTATGGTCAATAAAGGTCAAACAAAAAGCCTGCTGCTTTTGATCTTTTTAACTTAGTCAATCTTTCTATGTATGTATATGTACTCTGTAAGCATAACATGTAAACATGATTCCCATATTTATTATATTTCAAACAGTTGATTGAAATGTTAATTTCTCGTTGAATGAACTGCACTACCCGAATAGAGAGGGATAAAAAGACAGTTGAAATTAAAGGGAAGTTGCCGTATAATTTTCAGGTATTGATAGTTATCATGCGCTCGTAGCTCAGTCGGATAGAGCGGTGGTTTCCGGTACCACGTCTGCCGGGGGTTCGAATCCCTCCGAGCGCGTCAGGAAAGTTAAGAATAGCAAGGGTTGAAGTTGATTTCAATCCTTGCTATTTTTTTGTGAAAAAGGCAATTGCAAACATTTTGCAAACCTTTATTTAATTAAAGTGGATTTTATTCATAAATTGACTCTCCAAATTTTTCTGCAGCTGCTTTTTGCAAACCAGGTATCACATGGGAATAGGTATCAAGGGTGATCTCTATACTTGAATGCCCTAACCGTTCTTGAACTACTTTAGGATGAGCGCCTTGTTTAAGCAATATAGTGGCATGTGTGTGCCTTAAAGAATGGAAGCTGATACGTTTTACCTCAGCCTTTTCAATCGCTCTCCAATAGACGCTATTTAGGTTTGAGGGAAGTATAAAGTTTCCCGTTGATGTAGAATGAACTAAATTGTATTGCTTATAAGCTTCACCAACAATCCCTTTTTCTTGATTTTTTTTAGCTTTGTGTTTTTTTAGTTCTTCAACAGTTCTATCATCTATAGAGATAGTTCGATAACTGGTGGGAGTCTTTAAGATATTAGATAATTCATATCGACCATTTGCATCTCTTGTCGCCTTCTTTTTCAATTGTTGCTGAACAGATATAACTTTGTTTTCCAAATCAACATCTTCCCATCGCAAACCGAGTACTTCCCCTTGTCGCATACCAGTAGTAATAGCTATAAAGATAGGAAGGAAGTGTTTTTCATCTTTCAACACCTTAATAATTTTTTTTACTTCATCTTCACTCCAATATTCAATTCTGTTTTTAGGTACCTTAGGAGCTTCTATGTCATTAAATATATTTTGAGGAATACCATACTTTGATCCAGAGTTAACTGCATTTCTAAGCACTCTATAAATATGTCTCTGTGTTCTTTTGCTTAAGTCTTTTTCTTTTAAGGAATTCATAAAGGATTCAATATGCTTTTCTGAAAGCTTCTTGGTTTTCCATTTTCCTAATCCAGGAATAATATGATTGCGTGAATAAGATTCATAATGATGATACGTACCGTAGGCTATATTATCCTTTTTATTTTGAAGCCACATTATCATGTATTCCCCAAATGTTATATCTGTTGTTTCAACATATACGTTATTCTCTGCTTCCATAAGAACACGAGGCAAATCTTTTTCGGCTTTTCTTTTTGAATCATATCCAGAAAACCATTTTTGTTTTCTTTTACCGTTATGATCTCTACCTAAATCTACGACAATAGAATATTTATTTCCTCTTTTGCGTATATGTCCCCTCATATTATCACCTGTTTCAAGATTTCATTCTTTTCATCATTAGATAAAGTTAATAATTTTATATATTGCTTATGAAAAAGAGCACCTGAAATTTTATTTTCAAATTGTTTAAGTCTTTTATCAGCAAATTCACATGTTACATTAAAATTTTCAGCAATCATTTTGACTGCTTGTCCACGTCTATCCGGGAATTGCATTTTCAACAACATGAATGTAGGTACACAAAAATGAAACATAAAATTATTAGCCTGGTATTCTTGTAAATCTCTGAATAGTTTATTCATTTTATGCTGATTCCCCGCATGATTAATCACATGACCTAATTCATGTCCGAAATCTTGCCATTGTTCTTCCTTTGTTATTCTTTTATCAAGTAAAATGCTATACATTCCATCTCGTTCTATCATTTGACTTTTATATTCGTGCGGGTGGATCCACACATCAAATTCTTCAGCAATACGACACATATCAATACTTATTGGTTCACTTATATTCAGTTTTCTATAGATTCCTTTTACATCTTCCTCTAAATGAGACATTTGGTACTTCATAGAATTGCCCCCTAACAGCCACGTTGCGAATGTATGTTCTGTTTTAAGTTAAAATAAAAGCCCATATACAGGGCGATATTTATTTTTTAAATTGTTTGTCACCAGGTTTCCGACCCTTTTCAGTCTCTAATAACCATTCTATGGCTTTTAGAGCATCTTCTCGTGAAATATTACCATCATTAGCTGCAATTTGTGTATTGGAATCCTCCAAGATTCTTTCAACTTTTGATATATTACTTTCACCTTTCAGTAGATGATCTGTAGTAACTTCAAGAGCATCTGCTATTTTAATTATTTCAACGTCAGTTAAAGGTCTTGACCCTTTTTCTATACGGTTCATTACACTAACATTTATTTTGACTTTATCGGCAAAATCCTTTTGCTTCCAACCTTTTCTTTCTCTAAGCAAAACAATTCTTTCACCTATATCCATTTCTTCACCATCTTTCCGTATTAGCAATTAAATTTTACCATGTTTCTAATGCAGAAATAAAAAAATTGCTAAAAAAGAAATTATTGTATTGACATTTCTAAAACAGAAATTTATTATAAAGCTAAGGAGTTGCTAAAACAGAAATTTTAATAAGGAGGCTAAATATGAAATCATTTAATAATGATTATATAAAGCAAAGAAGGATTGAATTAGAATTAACCCTTCAAGAAATGGCTGATAGTATGGGTTTTAAAAACGCTTCAACTTATATGAAATATGAAAATGGGACATATGCATTTAAAGCAGAACATTTACCTTTATTATCTAAAACACTGAAATGCAAAATAGTAGATTTTTTTAATAACGAAATTGCTAAAATAGAAATTATTTCGATTTAGGAGTTGAAACCACATATGAATATAGAAGAAACAATTCGTCAAATTGTGAGGGAAGAAAATAAAATCTTCCTTCAAGAGTTAAAAGATGCACTTCTATCATCAAGATCATCTGTTGATAGTCCGGAAATACTTACTGTAGAACAAGCTGCTAAAATCTTAAAAATGGGAAAAACTTCAGTTTATGAATTAACTCAAAGAGTCGATTTCCCAGCTATACGAGATGGTCGAAAGGTTAGAATTCCATACGATGGATTAATGAACTGGATTCAAAAGAATTCCTCAAATAAAGAGGCTATCTAATAATTTAATAATACATCCTATAACTGAATAAATCGGAGGAGAACATATGTCAAACAAACCATATTCTTTACACACTATTAATCACGAAATGAGAGATCTTAGAGAACAAATGTCTTTCAGCCAATCGGCATTAGGAAAAGTAATTGGTCGAACTCAAAAGCAGATCAGCGAACTTGAAAATGGTTTAGTAGATCCAACACCAGAGTTAGCTATTAAATGGTTCACTGCATTAGGTGCATTCGAGCACGTTGACCTAGTGCACTACATATTTGATTTACATCCACTATCTGCTGCACCTGTTGATCCAAGGCTTAATGAAGACTTAGGAAGATCAATTTTAAACCTTAAACAACAAATTAAACATGCTTTAGAGTCAATTGACAACATTGAAAATTGGTTATCTGAATTACGTCCTGGAAGGGTTACAGATGTTCCTATGCAAGACTTTAAAGAAATTTATGATTTGGGACCTGGTATGAGATCAACACTTTATGCATTGAATCGAGAATTTGGAATTGATCTTAAATCACTATCAGATGATTGGACAAGAAAATCATTATCCACAAGAGTCGCTATGCCAAGGTATGAAGAAAGAAAACTAGTCAATATATAGGAGGATATCATGAAGGAAACTATCAAATTATCAATCTTTCAAAAAGATATGGTCATTGTTGCAATGAGAAATTTTCGTAATACAAAAGATCGTATGGGTCAAAAACTATTCGATGTTGCATTTGAGAAAGTGAGAAAAATGAATAAACAAGTTGAGTTAGATGGTATGGAAATGATTTATATCACTCAATCTTTAAGGTTCCAGAGTAAAGAATTTGCTCAAGAAGGAAAAAAAGAAGTTTCACATTTATATAGAAATTTTGGGGATCAATTAGAAGAAGTTAGAAAAGCATTTCAAATGAGAAACTTACCTGAAATATTAAAAAATAAAAAAGCAGCAAGTGCTAGTACACTAACTGCTTAATCAGATATATATATACGTTTTCGATACTACTATCTTATCATTTTCACTAAAATTCGACAAGAACTTAAAAGATCTTGTCGTCATAGCTAGGAGTACTCTTCCCCCAACCCCTTAAGAGTGTGTTCATTCCACTCCTGGCTATGACGATGCGAGCTTGTTATTAATACATATTCCGTTGTTGGACAAGTTATGCATTATTTCTTTAAAAAAGGAGGGACCTAATGAACTTTATAGCATGGTATTTACTGATTCTGTTATGTGGAAGTTTATACATCATGTGGCGCTCGATTTTTAGTTCTAGAAGGAGGAAAGCATGATTTACGAAGTGGATTTTTCAATCAAAGTAAAAAACAATTTCAAGACGATCTACTCTACATTAGTGTTTGCCCACACTGTTAATCAATGTAAAGATAGAGCATCGGAAATTGCTCAGGAAAGAAAATTGTTAAACGTTAAATTTTTTATTCAGGAATTAATTATTTCATAGAATGACCACTTTTGTAAAGAGAGGAGGGCGAACATGTCTAGCAAGTTATTACTAGATGAAAAACCATTGTTAATAATACCTTCACTCGCTAAACAGGTTGGATTAAATGAAAGCATTGTACTTCAACAAATCCACTACTGGTTGCAAATTAGTGAACATCGATACGAAGGCTATAAATGGATTTATAACACTTATGACGATTGGGTAGAACAGTTCTCTTGGTGGTCAAAAGCGACAATTCGTAGGATTATAACAAAGCTTGAAAATGAAGGAATCTTGGTTACAGGTAATTTTAATAAAATGAAAATTGATAAAACAAAATGGTATCGAATCGATTATGAAAGATTAGAGGGTATGAGCAGTCCATGTGCTCAAAATGAGCAGTCGAGTTGCTCAGATAGAGCAGTCGAAGAGCTCAACTTGAGCACACCATTACCAGAGATTACTACAGAGATTACTACAGAGAAAGAAAAAGAAGAAGAAGCTACTCACACGATTGCTCACTCACCGATTACATTTTTCGAAGAAAATGGATTTGGAACTATTAGCCCTTATATCTCTGAAAATATTTATTTATGGGTTGATGATCTATCGGAAGAGTTGGTAATCGAGGCAATGAAGATTGCTATAGAAAATGGAAGTAGAAACTGGAAATATGTTTCTGCAGTTCTTAAGGATTGGGCTAATAAAAAATTAAAAACTGTTCAAGAAGTTCATGCAGCACAAATGGCTTATAGAGATAGAAAGTCTAAACAACAAAGATTTAATAACAACAGTAGCCGTAAAGAAATAGTGCCTGAGTGGATGAACAACCAGGATAAAGACCCACCACAAAATGAATCGCAGGAAGTTGCCATTGACATAGATTCATTTGAGTTAGAGAAGAAGAAATTGTTCGATCGAATCAAAAATTACAAGGAGAAAAAGGAATAATGATTCAATATCCTTTTTGGATCCGTATTGAATACTTAAATTTTAGTAAATCAAAGATCCTTGGATATACCGGTAGTATCACAAAAGAAAGAGATTTAATCGACATTATCATACGGTTAGATCTTGAATTACCTAATATCGAAGTATTTAAAGTCAATGAGAAGGATTATCCACTGTCACGACTACAAAATATCTTTGATAAATCTAGGCACATACTCGAGGAGGAATCGGCATGAAACAAGGAAAACGACCAACTAGAGAGCAAAAAAAGTTGCTTGTAAAGTCTGGTTTAAATCCAAACAATTGGCTTATCGAAAAGAATTTAAAACACGATCACAAACTACATTTAGTTCATCGTGAAACTGGAACACCTCGTGTCGTTGTTGTGTGAATATGAAATTGCTAGAAAAGGTTTTACTCAATGAGATTAAAAAGAATCCAGTATTAGTTAGGCAGAAAGTTGCTACTATGGAAACTCTCGACCTTAAAACAAGGTCTCAAATAACAGCACTAACGTATATTTACGAAAAATCAGAAGATCACGAATTAAGGAAGGCTATTCCTGTTCATAAATTGGAGGAGAAGAAATGAATTTGACTAAGTTTTCACATTTTTTATATAGGGTTGCTAGATTGATAGGGGATGTAAATGCTGCAAAAAAAGGAACTCTTCACAAACGCATCACAAATAGAACTCTTAAGAAATTTTTCTAAGTGAGTATTAGAAGTAAATTGCGACATAAAAAAAGGACTGTTTAGGCAACAGCCATTTTAAGAACAACACCATATTGATTTATCAAATGCATCTTCTGGAATATAGATGATACCATCTTTGATTTTATATGGTATTCCATTTTGTTCTAATAGGTCAGCTGCATTACTATTGGTTTTTTCTCCCCACCTAACATATTCACCAGTATATTCTTTTTGACAGGAGGTTGTTAAAAGAAGAATAAGAATACTATGTAATACAATTTTTATCTTTTTCAATTGTTCAAAACTCCTTCCTTAAATGATTATACAATATTTGGATAATATATGTTGTTGAATTTTCAAAAAAACCTATCTTCATGTCGCACTTCGCATAAATTTCGACATGAACTCACAAAAAGAAAAGCCACTTTTACAAAGTGGCTTTAGGTGGAGAATAATGAAAGGAATTGATTAACGCCAAATTCGTTTGGATAATTCGAAAAAAACAAAGATAGAAATCAAAGTACCAATTATGTTGTCTAAATGAACGTAAAGAATATTAACACCTCCAATATTAAATTGCCATAAATAAACTATGTCTATGGTTTAATACTTTCGTTTACGTAAAGTTAGGAAGTTCTAACATGAAAAGTCTGTCTAATCTACCAATATACGTTTTATAAAATTTGCTTATTGTTTTTTATCGTTTTAAGAGGTCTTTAATTATTGTGTTCGTAGTTCAAGGAAATCTAGAATAAAAAATGAACTATAAAAGGTCATGAATATTGCTCAAAGAATGCACGTATTTCCTCAACAGTTATTCCTGCATTTAGAGCAAGTGATATAAGTTCTTCCCATTCTTTGTCTAACATCTTTTCAGTAATAGGATTAGTCATCTTAACTCCTTTTAAATGAAAGTATTTTAATATACTCATATTATGAATTATTATCTGTAACATTGGTAGTGAGTGTGTGGTATTTTTACACTATTTTACAATATTTTTACAAATAATATAAAAATTGAGAGAGGATCAATGATGGAACTTCTTTTTCAAAATAAACTACTAAGAACAATCGTTTCAATTATTGCTTAAAAAGATTTCATCATAAATTAATAGGAATTTAAGGAGGTAATCATATGTTTGTTAAAGCGTATTGCCCGTCCTGTAAATACACAATTTATACTAAGTCAAAATCAACGGAGGGTGTATATAGATTTTCTTGTACGTGTGGTTGTACTTTTAATTTAAGACGAGAGTATGTTAAATCCTTTAATAAGGGGAGGACTAGCTAGTGAAAGAACAGGTTACTATAGAGGAATTTGCTGAATTCGTTTACTTCATGCGTACATCAATTGGATTAACAAAAAGATCATTCGCTTTAGCATTAGATGTTACTCCTAGGACTATCATAAATTGGGAGCAATCAAAATCTCTACCATACGATATCTATCCTGTATTAACAAACATTAGAACTATTGTGAAGTTATATATTCATAACAACAGAATGAGCGCATAAAAAAAGCCGAGATCTCTCTCGACAACACCTAAATTAATTATACCATGGGAGTGATCTCGGTGAATGCTAATATAGAAAAAATGAGAGCAGAAATTAGCTTAATGAATAATCAGAAAATGTATGTTGTTAAGGATGGAATTTTAATAGAACATGATCTTCCCGAATATGGTGAAACACTGATCATTACTCTTGGTGGAAAGGTAGACAGATTAGAGACTACTGTAAAGAAGAAGGTTTGAAGTAAGATTAAATTTCCTATATATGCCTAACGGAAAAACCGAGGGCACTAATCGTTCTAGCATTTAGATGCTCTAATGATTGGTGTCTTTTTTTAATGAATTTAAGGAGGAATTGTCATGGATCGATTATTACCTGAAATCAATCGAGAAGAAACAAAGAAAGCTGTTGAAGCAGTACTTGAGAAGTATAGAATTTTTAAGTTGCACGTACCAGAAGAACAGTTACCAAGACTAACACAATCATTTTCTTTTTTACCTCCATCTCAGACAAATCAAAATCATTCACAAACAGAAGATATTGCCATTAAGAAGGTAGATCATGAACGATATAGCAAAGACTTTTTACGAAAAGTACAAAGAGCAGTTAATCGCTTAGGACATCTTGAGAGAGCAATTCTAGTAAAAAGATATATGGAAGATGAAGAGGTGTTTGACTATAATGTTTATTCGGATCTTCATCTAAGCGAAAGGAAGTACTATCGTGTGAAAGGGAAGGCATTTGTTAGGCTTGCTGTCGCTTTAAAGATTGAGGTCTATGAAGAACATGAGGTGTGTTGCTAATGCAATTTGTTCAACCAATTCGAGATCCAGACATGATCTTTGAAATCAAACGTTATTTAAATGAGCAGAATGAACGAAATTATATGTTATTCGTAACAGGGATTAATTCAGGGCTTCGAATCTCTGATATTCTTCCATTAAGAGTGAAAGATGCTAAGAGTTCATATTTTAGTATTGTTGAAATAAAAACTGGGAAGAAAAAGCGAATTGATATGACACCTCAGCTGCAACGCGAATTCAAGAAATATATTGAAGATAAAGAAGACCATGAATACTTGTTTAAAAGTAGAGAAGGTATTAACAAACCTATTGGCAGAAGCATGGCTTATAAGATTTTACGAGGTGCTGCAGAGTATGTGGGATTAGATGATATTGGCACACATACACTTCGAAAGACATTTGGATATCATCTCTATAAGCAAACAGGAGATGTGGCATTATTACAGAAGATACTTAATCACTCGGATCCAGCATTCACACTTAGATATATTGGTATCGATCAAGATGCAATGAATAAGGCAATAAAACAGTTTAAAATATAGGTCATCTAATTATAATTAAGTAGCTCCTTAACGTGTATGCTCTAATAAATATATGGTTTGTGAAGGATTTGGAAAACAAATAATTACTTAACAAAACGGAAAGTAGTCACTTTACGATATATTATATTCAAAAAAAGAAAGCTTACTGGAACAACTAGGAGCACTAGATAGGCTGTTTGCTTACCACTTTACGTTTATAAAAAGAAAGCTCATCAAGTGTAGTTACACGATTGGGACGCCTTATTTTATGTGCAAACTTTGGGATAACTGATAGTTTTATAGGTTTATATATACAATTATGTAAAATAGTGTAGATTGTAAGATTTGGAATATGATATTATTACCAGGTATACAATAACCGGTTGGAGTATTAATGAATTTTTAGGAGTGAAGAAATGGGTAAAAAGTTTAGTAAGTTGGTAGTTTATATCCTAGTTATATTTACACTAGTTTTCTCTTTCAATATAAATTCAATGGGTGTTTCTGCTGCTGAATCATATATTTGGCCAGCAAATGGACCAGTATCATCTGAATACGGAATGAGGCTCCATCCTATTTATCAAGATTACAGAATGCATTATGGTATTGATATTGCTTCTGGTGGTAAGTCCAATGTCCCTGTTGTTGCTTCAGCAAGTGGAACTGTTGTACATAGAGGATGGGTAAATGGTTATGGGAATTCAATAGGAATTCGCCATGCTGATGGTAATGAAACATTTTATGCACATCTTGCAAGTTACTCAGTGTCTAATGGTCAACGTGTTACACAAGGTCAAGCAATTGGAATTATGGGGAATACGGGCTTAGGAACTGGCATTCATTTGCATTTTGAATTTCATTATGGATCATGGACTAGTAAAACGAATACAGAAAATCCGAGAAATGTCCTGAATGGAACAATTAAACTGCCGATTAATGATGATCCTCTTCATGACTGGGATGGAGATGGGAAAAACGATATAATCGCAAGAAACGATGGCAATCTGTATCTGTATTCCGGTAATGGGCTTGGAGGGTTTAAAGTAGAAGGTGTAATAATCGGTACTGGATGGAGTAATATGGACTCGATTGTTGTAACCAGAGATTGGGATGGAGATGGAATTACCGACCTAATCGCAAGAAAAGATGACGACCTGTATTTATACTCAGGAAATGGTTCGGGAGGATTTAAGGGTAGTAAACTGATCGGTACAGGTTGGGGAGCACATGACAAAATTGTCACACCAGGAGATTGGGATGGAGACGGAAATAACGATCTAATCTCAAGAAAAGATGGTAACATATATTTGTACTCCGGTAACGGTATTGGAGGATTTAAAGGTAGTAAACAGATTGGTGCAGGATGGGGAGCCCATGACACAATTTTAACACCAGGAGATTGGGATGGAGATGGAAATAACGATCTGATCTCAAGAAAGGATGGTAACCTATATTTATACTCTGGTAATGGTATTGGAGGATTTAAAGAAGATAATGTAATAATCGGTACAGGTTGGGGAGCCCATGACACAATTTTGACACCAGGAGATTGGGACGGAGATGGAAAAAATGATCTAATCTCTAGAAGAGATGGTAACCTGTATTTATACTCCGGTAATGGTATTGGAGGATTTAAGGATAGTAAACAGATTGGAAATGGATGGGGCAATTTTAACGCTATCTTCTAATCAATAATAGCAATGAAAAATGAAAAATAAGGTGAATTATTAAAATTAAAGGGTTGCAGTGGCAACCCTGTTTTTTATGTACTATGAACTAACCATAATGTGTTATTAACACGTCTTAAGGGATGAAACAACATATTCAAACATATCTCTATTTTCCACAAACAGGCTATAGAAGGTAATCTTTATTCAAGAAAAGACGCGTTTGCTGAACAAGGAGTTGTTGATTAGACAGCTCCTTTTTATACTTTTTATTAGTATTTAGTTTAATTTGGATGGAAAAGTACCTATAACAATTGTATCCAGAGGTGTTAATACTGTGTTTTAGAATGATATTCCGTTGTTTTCACATTAGTTATCTATATTAAGCGCATGTGTAACTCATTTTCATGATATGTCTTGAGAGTATATAAAAGAAGGCTTTCAGCCTTTGGGCGAATTACACACAATATAAGATATGGGTAATTAAAGGGAAAAGAAGTACAAATGTCAAATTAATATATAGGGATATTTGTAGGGATATAAATAGGGACACATCCTATGTTATTGGGAAATTTTAAATTTAATCAAAATTATGATAGGAGACAAGTCATGGAAACAAAGAAAAACGAAATAATTAACATGAATACTAGCAATGAAGTTGGCCCTTCTGTCGATGCTTTTTCAGCAGGGCTTCAGCAATATCTAGAACAGTTGAATTTACCGTCGCAGAATGTACTAGTTCATCCGGAGGAGAGAATGGATGTTTTAGAAAACCTCCCAAGAGTAGTAAATAGATTAACCCCAGAATTAAAAAGTAATTCATTATACATATCTAAATTTATTGCTGCATGTGGGGCAGGGTTATTTGACGCAGCATTAAACTTCCTTTGGAATGAAACTGTGATTAATTTACGTAACAAAGTCACTAGGTTTGATATGGAGTATTTTTTAAATAGTATTATAACTGATTCAAAACGCCGAGCTACATTTAGATCAGAAGAAGATTTAAAAAAACTTGACGAATGGGAATTAATTAAAGGGTGTAAGGATACTGGCATAATAACTGATATAGGTTATAAACATCTTGATTATATACGTGATATGAGAAATCATGCTAGTGCAGCTCATCCTAATCATAATGACTTAGACGGATTACAACTAACGAGTTGGTTACAAACTTGTATTAAGGAGGTATTAGCAAAAGAGCCAGAAGGACCGGTTTTGGAGATTAAAAGGTTATTGAATAACTTGAGAACTAATATACTCTCAAACGCAGATTTACCACCCATTATTTCCAATATAGAAATGTTGCCTGTTGAATTAGTTGATTCAACTATCAGAGCAGTCTTTGGAATGTATACAGACCCTCAATTAGATGTTCAAATAAGAAATAATTTAAAGCTAGTTGCTCCTTCATTATGGAAAAATTGTTCAGTTGAATCTAAGAAAAATTTAGGGTTAAAGTATGCAGTTTATTCAGCTAACGCAGATTTATCTAGAAAAGGATTTGCTCACGAATTCTTACAATTTGTACAGGGACTATCTTATTTACCAGAGGAACAAGTCGCAATTGATATGGATCTTGCGTTAGATAATCTATTTATGGTTCATAATGGTTACAATAACTTTCACAATGAACCACCACATGCTAAATTAATTACAGCATATGTCCCTCAAACAGGTGATATTCCAGAAGCTGTTATAGAGAAATATGTAAAGGTATTAACTATGTGCTCAATAGGGAATGGTTTTGGGGTATCTGACGTAGCATTGGTTTATTATGAGGATCTTTTAAACCGATTTAATGAACCTCAAATAATTGAATTTGTAAAGCTTGTAAGTGATAGCGATGTTAAATCTAGGCTACAATTTTCTTTATGTTCTAATAGATTTAAAAAAATCATAGAAAAATTCATACCTAGGGTTGCAGATGTAAAACTTCAACAAGTTTTAACATATTTACTAAAAACTCCTAATAATAATCTCCAAAATGTAATGAATGAAACTCAATATATGAGATTAATATCAGTTTTGTAAAAACTGTATATTTAGGTTTCTGGCAGATTAATGGCAGATTAATGGCAAAGTATTAGGTGATATTCATGTTAAAATAGTAATAAGTTAAATTTTCAAAAGACGTCTTTCTAAATGGGGAGGCGTTTTTTTATGCCTAAAATTAGAAGGTGATTTGATGAGGATCAGCAGGATATCAAATAACAAAGACAAAAAACAATATAAAAATAAATCTGAGTCAAGAGAAAAGGAAAATGTTAATTGGTCTGAGATTATGAATATAAATATGCAAACTCTAAAACGTGGTAAAGGCGGAGCGATGAGGAGGAAGTGATTATTTGCTTGAGTGCAAGACAAAAGAACAGAAGAAAGTTTTCTATAAGTTAGATGGTGGGTTATCAATAAGGTTGTCTGTATTAGAGTGTGATAACTACGCATGCCAGGAATGCCTAAAGCAAGGAATTGCTTTAAGTGTGAAGAAGGTATTATCGATTAAAAGCGAGAATATTTTATAAGCTTGTTTTAATTTTTAGAATGAAAGTCTATAAGAGTGAAAAGCATCATTAAAAGGCTGTTCAATCTTTGAATCAAGTTTTTTACAAAATTATTGTTTTTAAAAAAGGATTATGCCGAATTTTGTCAAATGAAGTAGAGGAGGAGGGATATGATGAATTTAAAAACAGACGAATTGTTAGTGAAACTTGAGGAACAACATAAAGTACACCAATCAACAAGTGAGGAAATTGACGACCTTGTTAAAAAACAAAATGATTACTTAGATAAATTAATTATTGAATTACAGCCAGTATATGAGTGGTATTCAAAAAAGGAATATATGTTTACACATCCTAATTTGAAGCTAAAATCTGGTAGTGGTCCTATTTTAGGATATGATGAGAATGAAAATGAGGTAATTGTTCTTAATGTAGAAAAGAAAAGAATTGAAAAAGTCTATTTACATGATAATAAGGAAAGGAAACCGTATAGTACATACAGGCTTGTGAAACATGGGTATTTTGAGGATGCAGTAAACGGCTTGATGTATTTAGAGATTATGTTAGATAATTATATTTCTCGGAACAATGATTCTTTATCCGATTTAAAATTGGAACTAAGTAGGTTTGAATAATCTATTTATTGAGTTTAATAAGAGTGAAGAGCATCCGTAAGGGTGCTTTTATTATGGGGGATAACGTATGAATATTAAAGAATCTTATGCTTTTATAGATGAAATTAATAATGACACTGATTTGTATAAAATAATTAGGGGGCATCTTTTTATTGAATCGAAAATGATAAATTTAATTGAATTCATGCTGCCATTCCCTGAGGCAATTAATATAAACAGAATGAATTTTTCGACGAAAATAGACTTATGTATTTCACTTGGTGTTATAAGAAAAGACGAAAAAGAGTGCTATAAAAAGTTTAATATTGTGCGAAATGATATCGCTCATAATTTAGACAAAGAGATAACTGAGCATGAAGTTGATAAAATCATAGATAAATTGCCATTTAATATAATGAATATACACAAAGGTATGGAGGCTTTCCATAGTCCTAAACTAAGTACTTTAATTGCTTCTTTATATATAAATTTATTGGTTAGGGTTAATATGTCAAACGGTATTTCACCTAATAGACTAGTCGAGGCTATACAATCTTTAAAAGATAACCATTGGCCGAAATAATTGTCAGATATACGGCAGATATTTGGCAGAAGAATGGCAGATCATGAGGGTTCAACTGTTGTAATATGTAAGTAGTTAAAAATATCTATATTGATTAAAAAGATGTAGGGATTTACCTGTTTTTGTAGAATAATAGTATAAAGTAAATACAAAAACAGGAGGGGTACAATGAGTCGCAACGTATTTGTAAGTTATCATCATTATAGCGATCAATTAAAAGCTAATCATTTAAGGGATACATATGGTTCAAATAAAACTTTAATAGATAGATCTTTATCTGATGCTTACGACAGTGCTAGTAATGATTATATTTTAAGTCAGATCAGAACTCACCACCTTAAAACATCAACGGTAACTATTGTGTTAATAGGTAGTGATACGGCTAAAAGGAAATGGGTTGATTGGGAGATTTACGCATCGCTCAGACCATATGCAGGAAGAAGTAGAAATGGTTTATTGGGAATTTATTTACCAACAGCTGGTGTAACACCTGCAAGATTGCAAGACAACATTGATTCAGGTTATGCGGTTACAATGAAGTGGGGAAATATCTCATGGCAATTAGAATCAAAAATAGAAGAAGCTTTTGAAAATAAGAGCTACGATTTTCTTGTGAGAAATTCAAGAGTTAGGAGAACGAGGAATAGTTAATGGTTAGAAGGCAGAAGAAACAAAGGAGGAACAGAAAATTGTTGTTAGGAGCAATTGCTACTCTTTTAATTAGCTTGGTCCTTTTCTTAGTATACGCATTCCAAGCTTATAATCCTGGAACGTTAACAATTAATGCTCCTTTTAATTTAGGAAACTATCAATTTGAAAAAGCTAAATTGACTGAAAAAGAGCTAGATATTTCTTGGAAGTTATATGTTCAATTAACAACAAGGAAGGCTGCAATTCCAATAGATGAAGAAAATGACATTATCACTGAAGTATACGATTCATGGTATGAGTTATTTAAGTCAACAAGGGAATATCTAATTGAACTACCTGCTAGTGAAATTCAGGGTAATGAGAATGCCCAAGAAATAGTTAGGCTATCTTTGGATGTATTAAACAAAGGTATGAGACCACACTTAACCAAATGGCAAGGCAAGTATAGAAAGTGGTATGAAATAGAAGTACAGAAGGAAGAAAACCAACATCTAACTCCTCAAGAACTTCAAAGGAAATACAAATATTATGGAGAGATGGTTGATGAAATTAAGATAGTGAATAAAGAACTAAATGAATATGCAAATCAACTAAAAAGATTTTCTCATGAAGAAACACCTAATGTTCCAACTAAGGTTATAACAAGGATGAAGGATTTTATGACTAAGTTTAAAAATGAAGACAAAGTCTCTAAATAATGAGTTATCTATTTAGATATAGTGCTAGATTTTCAGTACAGCGATTAATGTACTGAAACTGTAGTACAATAGAAATTTTTCTTCATTATATACAAAAATGCTAAAGAAAAGCTTAAAGAAAAATAAAAAGAAATATACTTGCAAATGTAATTTACAAGGTAGTACAATTTTCTAAAGTAATTATAGGAGTTGAAATGTATTGCCAGAAATAGAACTTTTAACTTTTGATATGATATGGGAATCAGCAGGACCAGCAATGATAACTGCAATAGTTATATTTTTATATATAATCGTTTCTTTAATTATCATAGGGATTATGAGAAAAGGTTTATTAAGAGATATAACAGGGATAGGAATTATGGTAGGTCTTGGTTTAGTTACATTTGCTAGTTTTATTATTACATCAAATATATGGGGTTCATGAGTGAATAAAGCATCCTTTCAAGGGTGCTTTTTTATATAGATTTAATTTATTTCAAGGAGAGTATAACAAATCTTATATAAGATCTTTATTGATTATTTATACAATATAGTTATATTTTACTATTTTGGTAAAATTTGTTGAAATTAGTTATATATGATAGTATATTGTAAACTGTTGTAAATAAAAGGTACTGGAGGAATAAAGATGAAATTATTTAAGTTTAGTATTATATTGATTTTACCGTTAATACTTGCAACTTTTGTATCAACTGGTAAAGCAGAAGCAGCAATGTCTTCTTATCAGGAACTCTACGGTAAAAAAGGATGCTATGTACGAGTATGGACAGATGCTCCAACGTATTATAAAGGTGCCACCACTGTAGATTGGTATGCTGAAAGTAAAGGAACCTGTGGTAAACTAGATTATAAGGCAACATTAGTACCTCTTGATGGATATTGGAGTTATAAATATATATATCAAACAGGTTACTTTAGTAATAGAACACCAACAAAATCATTTGCTTTAAATAGTTCTACTTGGGCTTCCAGTGGTTATGGATATGTTAGTGTAGAATTATCGCAAAATGGTAGAGATATAGACGGAGTTGAATCTAATAATATATATATTCATGCGCAATAATAAAGTTATAGTGACACTATCCATTTGTGGATAGTGTCTTTTTATGTCATAAATATAGGAAGTTACCAATATTGAAAGAGTATAAAACTAAACTACAAAAGCGTAAGTTCTATAAATCCAAACAATGGTCAGGTGTGAATGGTTTACGTGAGCAAGCTATAAGACGTGACAACTACGAGTGTCAGGAATGCAAACGACTAGGAAAAGTTTACACGGATAAACATGATCCAGATAAACACAAACGGTTAGATGTTGATCATATTAAAGAGATCTATACATATCCTGAACTTGCTCTTGAATTAGATAACTTAGAAACACTTTGCATTAGATGCCATAACAAAAAACATAATCGTTTTAGATTTAAAAAGAATAAGTGGGATGATGAAAGGTGGTAACTCTTATGGCAAACAAACAAGTACTGATGAGTGCTGATAATCATAACGGGGGGAAGTTAGAAGAGCTATTGGCTCAAATCAAATTAAAAGTGTCTCATAAGATTAATAAGATAATCAATGATCCGTCACCGCAAGCTCAATTAGTTGTAAGAAATAATTTAACAATCGTTGAACATTTAGGTGCAACTGAAGCTTTACAACGTTCATCTTACCCCCCGGTCAAAGGTTTTGGGCATTTTTAAAACTCTGGGGAACGGATAGGGGGCTCGACTGTCCAGATTTTTTTCAAAAATTCGCGTATAGGGGGGTGGGTGCATTGAAAGACGCATTTAGAATTGACGTTGGAATAGATAAAATCAAGGATTATTTAATGTCTAGGATTGACACAACTAGTCCTGTGGAAGTAGAAAAAGTTGGTAGGTACTTAAAGCATATTGAAATATACAGGCGTATGGAACGAACTGTAAAAAAAGAAGGCGTTTCTGTCAGTATAAAAAATGCGAGTCAATCATTCGTTAAGTCCCATCCACTATTAAACGAAATGAATAAAGTAAATTCATCGATTATGAGCATAGAAAAAACTTTTAATTTTATTGATGATAACGATGGGAAACCGAAATTCACTGCAAATGATTTGATATAGATGAAAATTAATAAACACGTTAAATACTATATGGACCAATACGACAGTGGCTTAATTAAAGTCAGTAAGTATTTGGTCTTTTTATTTTTATATTTAAAAAAACATGTTCTTAATCGTGAAGATATTTATTTTGATGTTGAGCAACACGAAAGATATATTGCGTTTACTGAAAAGAACTACTTCCCATTAATGCCGTTTCAGAAATTTATAACAGCATTTGTTTTCTTATATTACAAAGACGATGGTTTTCCCTTCTACGAACAGTTTTTCTTATACAAAGCTAGAGGGGCAGGAAAAAACGGATTAATCTCTTCTTTAGTTAATTTCTTTATTAGTGATCTACATGGTATTGATAACTACAATGTATCTATTGTGGCAAACAGTGAAGAACAAGCAATGACCTCTTTTAACGAAATTTACAACGTCATCAAGACATCTGAAAATAAGAAAGTTCTGGAATCATTATTTCATGCTAAACGTTCGGAAATTGTTAGTCGTACAAACGGAAGTAGGATTAAGTTTCATACATCTAATGCTAAAACGAAAGATAGTTTACGTGATGGTTGTGTAATTTATGATGAAGTTCATGAGTTTGAAGATTCTACAATAGTTGATGTTTTTTCATCTGGTTTAGGTAAAGTCAAAAATTCCAGAGAATTCTTTATCACAACAGATGGTTTTGTTCGTGGTGGTTATTTAGATGATCTGAAAGAACGTGCTATTCGTGTTTTGAATGGTGAATCATTGGACGATCCATTATTTGTATTCATGGCTACTTTGGATGCAGATACAGAAATGGATGATCCTTCAAATTGGCAGAAGGCGAATCCAATGTTCCATGAACCAATGAGTGATTACGCAAAGAGTTTATTTAGAAAAGTAAAAACTCAATATATAACACTTGGTAACTCAAAGCCTTCTGCAAGAATTCGCTTCATGACAAAACGTATGAACTTCCCAGCTACTGATTTAGAAACATCTGTTGCAACATGGGAAGAAATAGAAGCAACCAGTAGAGAGATCATTGACTTATCACATCGAAGTTGTGTAGGTGGGTTGGATTTCGCTTCTGTTAGAGACTTTGTGGCAGTAGGGTTACTTTTTAAAAATGGTGACGACTATATCTGGTTAAGTCATTCGTTCGTAAGAAGAGGTTTCTTAAATGCTGTGGATATGAAAGCACCAATTGAAGATTGGGAAAAAGAGGGTTTATTAACGATAGTAGATGAGCCTGTTATAAATATAAAACATGTTGTGAATTGGTTCGTTAAGATGCGTGAAATATACGGTTTAACAACAATTGTTGCAGATACATTTAGGTTAGATTTGGTTAAAACCGCACTTGAAGCTGAAGGTTTTGAAATTATGTATGTGAGAACAAAAGGTATAGAAGCACTTCTAGCACCAAGAGTAGAAACAATATTTGCAGAAAGAAGAGTCGTTTACGGTGATAATCCTTTAATGCGTTGGTACACACATAATGTCAAAGTAATAACAGATGCAAAAGGAAATAGAACATATGGAAAAAAAGATGAAGTCAGAAGGAAAACTGATGGTTTCCAGGCTTTCATTCATGCTCTATATCGTGATGATTTAATTGAAGACGATGCTGATTTTTACTTAATGGATATATCTTTTTAGAGGGGGGTGAAAAACTTGGGTTTCTTAGATTTGATATTTAAGAGAAATAGTGAATTAGGCTTTATGTTTGACGTTGAAATGTACCAAGATACGACACTTCGAATTCACATGAAAAAACTTGCTATTGATATTTGTGTATCTTTCTTAGGTAGGACTATTGGACAATCAGAGTTTAGAGTAAAGAACGGTAAATCTTTTGTGAAGGACGATCTGTATTATCATTTGAATGTACGTCCCAATAAGAATATGACAGCAAGCACCTTTTGGGAAACATTTATTCATAAGTTAGTTTATGACAATGAATGTCTGATAGTACAAGCAGATGATGGTGATCTATTAATTGCAGATGATTATATTCATAATGAATATGCAGTTATGGAAGATACATTCACTAATGTAATAATCAAAGGTTACCAATTCAAGCGTGGTTTTAAACAAAATGAAGTTATTCATTTGAGATATAAAAATGAAAGTTTATCCCCTTTAATTGATGGATTGTTTCAAGATTACGGTGAATTATTCGGAAAAATAATAAACGCACAAAAAAGAAAGAATCAGATTCGTGGTAGTGTTGACATGGATATGATCAGTGCAAAAACAGCTGAGCAAATAACTAAACTTCAAGAGTTTATTGACAATATGTATAAGTCTGTAAGTAAAAAGGATATTGCTATAGTTCCTCAACAAAAAGGAATTCAATATAAGGAGCATTACAATGGATCTGCTAGTGGTCCAAGTGTAGATGAAATCAATAAAGTGACAAATGGCTTTTTAGATCAAGTCGCAATGGCAATAGGTATACCAGTAAGTTTACTTCATGGTGATATGGCAGATGTAGAGAAGCAAACAAAAAATTACATGATGTTTACGGTAAGTCCTTTACTTAAAAAAATAAAGGACGAAGGTAATGTGAAATTTTTTACTAAGAATGAATACTTAGAAGGAAATAGCATTGATATTAGAAGTATTTCTTACCAGAATATATTCGATCTTGCAAATTCTATTGATAAGTTAAGAGCTAGTGGGCTATTTAGCGGTAATGAACTAAGAAGTGAAGTTGGAGCTGAAGAGGTAGATGATCCATTTATGGACAAATACTTTATTACGAAAAACTATGTAGAAAGTACTGAGGCTCTAAAAGGAGGTGAAAATGATGAAGATGAAACGTAAATTTGGATTTAAAAATCAAAAATATAATGAGCAATTAGCAAACATTCCACATAATTTTGCTGTAGTACACGATGAAGAAAATGGTGTTAGTGAATTGACCATCTATGGTGACATTGGTGAATCGTGGTGGTGGGAAACAACTTCTGCAACAGATGTTGACAATGCTCTTAAATCTGCAGGAAGTAATGATTTAATTATCCACCTTAACTCTCCTGGAGGAAGCGCCTTTGATGGAATTGCGATTTATAATCGTTTAAAGGCTCACAAGGGAAAAGTAACAATTCATGTAGATGGATGGGCTTGCTCAGCTGCTTCAATTATTGCTATGGCAGCAGATGAGTTAATAATGGGTGCTGGTTCAATGTTGATGATCCACGAAGCTTCAACGATTGTATGGGGCAGTAAAACGCTTATGCGTAAAGAAGCGGATATGCTTGAAAAATTAGAAGATGGCATCATTGATATCTATATGACTCGTGCAACTGTTGAGCGTGAAGAAATTCGTAATATGGTAAATGAAGAAACTTGGTTTAGTGCAAATGAAGCAGTCGAAATAGGGTTTGCCACTTCAACTGCAATTACTGAAGAAAACAACACTTCTGAGGACCTTGCTCAATTAAAGGCTCAAATGCAAAAAATGCAAAATGAATTGAATCAATATAAGAATCAAGAAAAAGAACCTACTCCAGAATCTGTTAAGCAGAAACAGAATCTAAGTAAGTTCTTTTTTAGTTTATAAAAATTGGAGGAAAAAGAATATGACAATTAAATTTAATAAATCAGATGAATTTTTAAATGCACAAGAAGCTTGGAAAAAAGTTGCTTTAAATGCAGATAGTACAACAGAAGAACAAGCAGAAGCACTTCAGAATTATATGGGTGCATTACAAAATTCAGTTGCTACAGCTATTCGCAGTCAAGTAAATGATGAAATGTTAGATCGTTCAATCCTTCAACAACGTGGACAAAATGTCTTAACATCAGAAGAAACACGATTCTTCAATGCTGCAGTACTTGATGGTGGATTTAAAGATGATTCAATTTTACCTGTTACGACTCAAGAGCGTGTATTTGAAGATTTAGTTTCTGAGCACCCTTTACTTGAAGCAATAGGATTACAAGATTTAGGAGCAGTAACTCGTTTTATCGACTCTGATCCAACTAAAGCTTATGTATGGGGTAATTTATTTAATGGCATTGCTGGACAAATTAATGCTGCGTTCAGCGATGAAGAGATTGGTCAATTAAAGCTAACTGCATTTGCTGCTATTCCAAATGATATGCAAGAACTAGGTCCAGTATGGATTGAACGTTATGTACGTACTATTCTAGTTGAATGTTATTCAGTTGGTTTAGAATTTGGATTTGTAAACGGAAGAGGAACAACTTCATCAGAACCAATTGGATTGATGAAAGATGTTGATCCTGGCACAGGCGCAGTAACAGATAAAGCTTCTTCTGGAACATTAACTTTTGCTCCTTCAGAGAGAGGAGAAATTGTGATTGGAGAATTATATGGTGTTGTAAAAGAACTTTCTACTGATGCAAAAGGAAAGACACGTAAAGTACTAAATAAAATCACAATGGTAGTTAATCCAATTGATGCAATTGGTGTACAAGCTCGCAATACTATTCAAACACCTAACGGACAGTTTATTACTGCAATTCCTTATAACATTAATTTAGTAGAATCTGAGGAAGTGCCTGTAGGGAAAGCGATCTTCTTTGTTAAAGGAAAATACCTTGCTGCTATTGCTGGTGGATACAAATTAAGAAAATTTGATCAAACATTAGCGATTGAAGACGCAACACTATATACGATTAAACAATTCGCAAACGGTAAACCAAAAGATAACAAAGCAGCTTTAGTTTACGATCTAGATATTAATTTCACACCAGCTGAAACAACACCAACAGTTTAATAACAATATTGAATTAGAAAGGATGTTTAATTATGAAGTATAAAGTTGTAAATAGATTTAGAGATACAGAAGATAATAACCATCTATATAAGATAGATGATGAATATCCAAGAGATGGCTATGAGCCATCTGAGGAACGTATTAAAGAACTTTCAGAGATTCATTCAAAACACAAACGTATCTTTATAGAAGGTTCGGAAGAAGATCAAACAGGAAATCAAGAAGATAATCTAGAGCTAGTTATCACTCAGGCTGAACTTAAAAAGATGAATAAAACTGAGCAAGAAAAGTTAATAACGGATCTAAACGGTGACATTAACGGATTGAAAAATGAGGATGAACGCATTGCTCTGATCATCCAGTTACAAGAGAATCAAACTACTCCTAAAGAATAGGGGGAAATTAAGTGGACATTTCAGATGTGATTTTAAAGGAATTCAAAGAAAAGATGCGTTTAGGTAATGCTGAAGATGCTAACCTGAAACGCATCCTATCTGCATCTGTAGCTAATTTAAAAAGATCCTGTGGCGATTATGATATGAACACAAATGAATCATTTAAAGAGCTTGTATTTGAACGATCAAGATATGCATATAATGACGCTTTAGAGTTTTTTAACGATAATTTTTTGAGTGAGATCAATAGCTTAGCCATTGATAAAGCACTTGAAGAAATTGTGCTAGACGATGAAACGACAACGACTACCACAACAACGACCACTTAAGCGGAGCTTAATGGGAGGTATATAGATTTGAGGGAATTTAAATACAAATCTCCACGTGTTCATACAGGTGACCTACGTACACCGATTAGTTTTTATGAACATGAACCTAACGATGGACCACTACCAGGAGAGAAAGAGAAGAAGGTCTTATTTAGTTCCTGGGCAAAAATTGACGAGGTATGGCTAAAAGATTTAGAAATTGCTAAATCGAATGGTACCTTGTCCGATATTACGATCACTCTACGTGATCCACAAGGTGAATTCATACCAACAAATGGACATTACTTATCAATTGATTCTCCAGAATATATAAGCAAACGGTATAACATTATACATGTTCAACCTAACTTGCAAGATAGACGCTTCATAACTATTGTGGCTGGTCTTTCGTTATGAGTGTGAAAATCAGTGGCTTGCAAAAGTTAGAAAAGGAATTAGAAAAACGTTTTGGAAAATCGAAGGTTAGAACCATAAGTGATTATGCCTTAAAAGAAGGTGCGAAAGTATTTGTAAAAGAACTAAAAAGTCAGTTTGAGTCTTTTAAAGATACTGGAGCATCTATTGAAGAGATAACAATTTCTGATCCGATGTGGATTGGTGAAGCTCGAACTGTAAAGATACATTGGAGAGGACCAAAAGAAAGATATCGTATTATCCACTTGAATGAGTTCGGGACTGTGAAAAATCCTAATCCACCTGGTAAAGGTGCCATTGCTAGAGCTTTACGTAATGCAGAAAATGCCTATCGAAATACAATTAAAGAAGCTATAAGGAGAGGGTTGTAATGATATACAAAATATACAACGCTCTCTTAGAAGATCCAGTTATTATAGAAAAGGTCGGTACGAAAATAAAGTTCTATGAATATCCTGCATCAGGCGATGTGACAAGTACACATATAATTATAGATCCATTAGATGTTCCAATTCCTTCTGATTATGCTGATAACAAGTGGCTAACAGAAGATTTTTTATTTCAAATTGAAGTGTGGTCCTTAAATTTAGCAGATACACTAGAGATCGCTAAACAAATAAGGAAGATCATGTGGAATTTGAATTTTAGTCAAGGTAGCGGTATTGATGAGTACGATAAAGATTTTGGTATATATCGTGATGCTAGAAGATACCGAGGGAAAGTTTATGAGGATGCCTAAAGCGTCCTTTTTATTTTTGAATAAGAGGGGGAAGAACATTGGAAAAAAATTATAAAGCATCCACAGGTGTAGATGAATTTTATTACGGTGTTTTAGATGAAACACAAGCAGCAATCATTGTTGGAGATATCGAAAGAGTAAAATTTTTACAGAATATCACTGTTGAAATGCCTCAATCTGCAGTTCGTGCATATGGAGATAATAAAACAGCTGAGATTGCAGTTGCTGCAGGGAACATTACAGTTAATGGTGGATTTCATACATTACCAATTGAAGATAAAAAAGCAGTACTTGGACTAGAATCAACAACTGCAGGACTTCATTCTTATGGTAGTGAAGATAATCCACCTTACGTGGCTTGTGTATTTGCTAAGACTCATGAAGATGGAAGTAAAGAATGGGTTGGTCTCACTAAAGGTATTTTCTTACGTCAAGCTATTAATGGACAATCAAAACAAGGTGAAACTCAATTCCAGTCAGAACAAATTGCTGCTGAATTTATGGATAGAGAAGTAGCAGGTTTTACAAAAGAAAAATCTGTTGTTTTTGGTTTTGATCCTAAAGGAACAACAACACAACGAGATGCATTATTCCAAGCAGTCTTTGGTGTTGCGCATCCTGATGCTACACCAACAGTATAAAACATTATCTGAGTAGGTAAATTACCTACTCTTTTTGTTTCTTGGAGAGTGATTTGATGAATCAGAAATTATTAATTATATATAATCCCATCACTAAAGAATTAGAAATAAAAGAAAATGAGTTTACTACTTTTGAAGCATTAGGAGTTTTAGAAGCTGCTAAAGCAATGATTAACCATGATTGGTTAAAGGAGGAATGAGAAAATGGCTAATTTAAAAAGAAACATGTTAGAGCTTGTTGTTGAAGTTAAAGAAGGTGAGTTAGTAACTAAGAAATTTTTAACTCCAGTATTCATTCCTTTATCAGTAGTTTACCAGGCGTTGGACCTGGTTAGCGAAATGGAAAAAGGGACAAATAAAAGTGAAAAAGAAATGCTCGAAAAACTAATTGATTTTGTAACGAACTACATTTACAAAGGTCAGTTCACAAAAGAAGAGTTAGAGATGGGATTACATGGTCCTGAGGCTGTTGTTATTTTGAGAGAACAGATTTTATTCATTACTCAAGGTTATCAAAGTGATGAAACAAAAAAGTACTTGGCGAACAAGAATTGAGTGATGCCGATTTTACAGCCGAGAAACAGAAAGAGTATTTAGATAGCCTTATTCTAAGTTTAATGAAAGATGGTAAGGACATTAATGAAGTACTTAAGATGCCTTATCATTTTGTCATTGAACTACTAAGAGAACGTAATAAACCTAAAGAATCTAAATCACTTATAGCTGCATTTGGTGGATAAAGAAGGGAGGGTGAATGATGACAGAGAAAATCGAAGGTCTGTCCATAGGGCTAGACTTAGATACACTTAACCTCAATAGTGGTTTAACTGATTTGCGATCTAAAATGCGGTTAGTAAATAGTGAAATGAAAGCTAACCTTTCTGCATTTGACCGTGGCGATAAATCAATTGATAAGTATCAAACTACCTTGAATGGACTTAATAAAAAGCTTGAAGTGCAAAAAGCAATTACTGATAAGGCTTTGGTATCCTATCAAAAAATGGTAAAAGAACATGGTGAGGGATCGAAAGAAGCCGAAAAGGCAGCAAGAGATTATAACAATCAATCTTCAACATTAAATAGCTTACAGAGAAATATCAATCGTACAACTGATGAACTAGAGGAATTGAAGAAACAACAAGGTAGAACCGAAGCAGGATTCAGTGATTTTAGACAATCTATCGATAAGACAGGTGACTCTTTAACAGGTATAGGATCTAAGATGCAGACTGCTGGTCAAGGTATGTCTATGTTTTTAATGGCTCCTTTAATTGGATTTGGCATAGCAGCTACTAAAACTGCATTAGACTTTGATAAATCCTCTGGTCAGATTCAGGCTGAATTAGGTATATCGGAAAAGAAAGCTAAAGAATTAAATCAAACGGCACAGGATTTATGGAAAGAAGGTTTTGGTGACAGCATTGAAACTGTATCTGCTAAAGTCGCAGGAGTTACAAGGAGTCTTGGAGACTTAAGTAAAGTTGATCTTTCATATGTGACTAAAGGACTTGATCTTTTTGAAAATAGAGGTTGGGCTGATCAACAAGAAAGCTTAAGATCTATAAAAGTATTAATGGAACAATTCGGGATGTCAGCATCTGAGGCAATGGACTGGTTAACGAAAGGTTTCCAGGAAAACCTTAATTTTAGTGGAGAATTTCTAGACTCTGTTTCTGAATACAGTACTTATTTCTCTGAGTTTGGCTTAACGGCTGATGATATGTTCTCCAAATTTAAAGCTGGTGCTGAGAATGGTGCTTTCCAATTAGATAAAGTTGGAGATGCAATGAAAGAGTTTTCTCTTAGAGCTAAAGATGGTTCTAAAACAAGTGAAGAAGCTTTTAAAGCACTAGGCTTAAATGCCACTGATATGACTAAACAATTCAATAAAGGTGGAGACACAGCAAAGAAGGCTTTTGATACTGTGGTTAAGGCACTAAAAAAAACCGATGATGAAACGGCTAGAAATACAGTGTCTGTTGGATTATTTGGTACCCAATTTGAAGACCTTGGAGAGAAAGCTTTTGATGCAATGTTGGAAGCAACAAACGGCTTAAAAGATGTAGAAGGTGCTACAAAAAAAGCTAGTGATGCATTAAGAGATAACCTTGGGACTAGAGCTACAAAAATATGGCGTGACTTAGTTGAGGATATGGAACCTGTAGGGAGTACTCTTCTTGATATTGCAGAGAATATCATACCTGATTTGGTTGAAGGTCTCAGTGATATAACCGAAGCCTTCGGAGACCTATCTCCAGAAGCTCAGAAAACTGCAATAACTGTTGGTGGAATCGCAACAGCTGCTGGACCTGCTTTAATGGTAATTGGAGGTATCTCTCAAGGTGTTGGTGCTTTAACAAAGGCAGTAGGACCATTATTAGGTTCTCTTGGTGGCGGTAAAGGGTTAACAGGGATCTTGTCGAGAATACCTGGTCCTGTTGGTGTAGCCTTTACTGCATTAGGAGTTGGAACAGTTGTTGTCAAAGGATTAAGTGCTGCTACTGAAAAAGCTAAAGAGGTAAACTTAGATCATGTGAAATCATTAATTGAGCAACAGAAATCTATGGACGATCTATCTACAAGGTATATGTCCTTGCGAGAAAAAAACAAACTATCTAATGATGAATTACTGCGTTTTAAGGATATTCAAAGTGAATTGAAAACGGCTGAATCTGTTGAAGAAATTAAGAAGTTGAAAGATGAAGCCGAGAATCTCAAAAAAGAATCTGGACTTACAAATAAAGAATTCATTGAGATGATGGGTCTTAATGATGAAATCATTAAAAAGACTCCAGAAGTAAAGCAGTCTTTTTCTGATAGAGGAAATTCTATTATAGGCAATAAAGATGCTCTTAATGAGGTCAATAATAAATTAAGAGAAAGTATTAAGCTTGAACTAGAAAATCAACAGATCAAGAACGATGCAAATCTTGATGAAAATATACGGAATTACTTAAATGCACTTGATGAATGGAACCAAAAAATTAAAGAACGTGATGAGGCACAAAGTAAGAGTGCTGAAAAAGAAAAAGAAATTTCGGAATTAAGGTTAAGGTACCAAAAAGAATTAAATGAAGGAAAAGATTTATTTGCCCAAAAAACACTTGAAGATATAACAAGGCTAGAAATGGAATTGCATATCCAAAATCAACAGGTTTCTACTAAAGCAAAAGAAGTATCTGAAAAACAAAAAGCCGTAGCAGAAACTGAAAAAGAAATCGCAAAAACTCAAGAGCTTTTTAGTGAAATGATTAATCTCCAATTAGCCCAAGTTGGCATTAATGAAAAAGGAGATAAGGGTATTGCTCAGTTAGATCAAGCAATACAAAAAAACATTAATCGTAAAGCAGAATTATTAAGAATAAGCGATGCTCAAAATGGTCTAAATGAAAAACAACAAGAAGAACTGGGTAAGCTTGATTCAGCTATTAGTAAATATGGTCAAGCGAAAAATGAAATAGGAAAAATGAAATCTCAACAAGAATCTGTTAATCAACGGATTGACCAAGGAACAGGAAAAGCTAAAGGTCTAACTAATGAACTTAGTAAAAATGTAACTAAGAATGTGAATGTTGATGATAAAGGCGGAGCGAACAGGCTTCAAAAAAATGTGGAAAAAAGTGGTCGTAAATATATCAATGTTGATGATCATGGTAAAACAAACTCACTTCATAAGAAAGCTTCAGAAAATGCAAGTAAGACGATTACTATTAGTGGAATTATCTCAAAAGGATTTAAGAGTTCGATAAATGCTATTGAGTCAGCATTAAACATAAATATTCCAGGATTCGCAAAGGGAACTAGGAATGCTCCTGGTGGTCTTTCTTGGGTTGGAGAAGAAGGACCTGAGTTACTCCACTTGCCAAAAGGATCAAAGGTTATTCCTAATAAGGATAGTCTGAACCTATTAAAGAAGTGGGATATCCCTACAGGAGAAATGTTTGAAGGTTTTGCTACAGGTGGTCTCATAAACACTAAAGGATTGTATGAATTAGCTGAGGGGGGATGGTCTGAATATGTTATTCCTACAGATCCAAGCAAACGATCGGATGCTATGAAACTATTAGCCTTGGCTGGGAAAGAAATACAAGGCAATAAACGCCCGAATCAATTGCCTAGTGGTACCCCAGATAATAATCATTTCATATGGAACAAAGTTGAAGAGTTAACCTTATTAGTAAAAGACCTAATTGGTATTCAAATAGAACAATTACAAGCTATTTCATCAGGTCATATTATTGAAATGGATGGTAGACCAATCGGTAAGATCATCGAACCACATATAACAGAGATACAAAGTAGAAACAAAGGTAGAGGGAGGTAATTCACTTGTCTGGAATGAGTTTTAATGGGCAAAGGCAATCTTACCTCAAAGTGCTTAAAGGGAGAGAAAGACCTGCATGGGCTCCTATTGAACATGAATTAATTGAAGTACCTGGTCGCCCTGGTGCTTATAAGAAAAGCAAGAGAATAAAAGTAAGAAGAATCAATGTCCCTGTAGTTATTAAAGGTGCGGATATTTCAGATTTGCAAAAACTCAAAGAGGACCTTGCAGCATGGCTAATAACTGATGATCCTAAGCCCTTGGTATTCGATGATGAACCCGACCGGGTTTATTATGCAGAAGTAACAGGTTCATTTGACGCAGAAGAAATTGTGACGATAGGTACTGGTATTATTAGCTTTATCTGTACCGATCCTTTTAAATACGGTCCACTCTACAAAGGCGTATTTGAGTCGGAAGTGGCTACCGTTAATGCGAAGGGGACAAAGGAAACTTTTCCTATTTTTCGAGCAACTGTAAAGAATCCAATTACTTTTATGGATATTGTCACAGATGAGGCATACATGCGAATTGGGGAGTCAGTAGATTTAGAAAATGAAGTGCCATTTGTCCAAGAAGAAATGTTACTGTGGGATCAATGCAATAGTTTAGTAGGTTGGTCAAATGCTTCAGCTGTAGATGGTGGAATAGTTGCAGGAACAATGGTGACAGATGGCGTTCGTTTTGTTGCTTCTGGTTATGGTACAGGTTCTGCTTGGCATGGTCCTGCCATTAAAGCAACTATTCCAAATGGTCCTTTAACAGATTTTAGACTAGATTCAATTATTACTTTAGGAAACGGTCTACCACATCAAGTAGGTCGAGTTGAAATTTACCTATTAGATTCTAGTGGCAATGTAGTGGCAAAACTCGCTATGAAAGATACATACAGTGGAACTTCTTTAGCATTTGGTGAGGTTAGGCTTGGTGATCTAGTTAACAAACGTTTCCTAATTAGCGAATATGGAGACCGAAAAGGAAATTGGAATAATTTCTATGGGATGCTTCGATTACAACGTATAGGCAATAAGTGGACTGCTTACATCGCACAAATGGATTCAAGTACTAATCGCCATCATACGAGGAGAGAGATACCCTTCGTTGATGGCAACAATCAGTTTAACAAGACAGTTTCCCAAATTGTAGTTCATGTTGCTCAATATGGAACAAATGCATCAGGAACTTTAGCAATAAATGATATAAAGGCTTTTAGAATTAATCAGAAGAATGACACCCAAATAGCTTATATCGCAAATGCAGGAGATACGATTGAAATAGATCATGCAAAAAACAGAATATTAATTAACGGAGAAGATCGGAAGGACCTGAAAGATTTTGGTGCTTCTTTTTTTGCACTGAAACCAAGCACTAACAATATTCAAGTTGCACCTTATTCATCTTTTGAAAATGTAGAGGTGGAATGGAGGGCAAGATATCGATGATTGATATACTTGACTATAAGACTGAAAAAATTATTGGTACCCTTGAAAATAAAGAAGAAACATCACTCTTTTGGTTAGATTCCCATAAGCAAACGTTAAAAGGAAACTTAGAAACCTTTGATTTTACAATGCAAGCTAATGTGAAGGAAGCTGAATATGTCAGTAAGAGAAATCGGATAATCATTCCAGATGAAGATGGTTTCTTTCGTGAGTTTATTATTTTCGAGACGAAACAATATACTGATTTGACAAAAGAAGTTTATACAAACGCATCTTATACAGATTTGAAGAAACAAAAAATTATTGCTCCTACTACTCTTGAAAATCAAACTGTATCAACTGTAGGACAATACGTACTTGCAGATACCGGATTCAAGTTAGGGATAGTTGAGGTACCAGGAACAAGAAAAATAGTTTTTGAGAATCATACCGATGCATTAGAAGCTATTCAAATGATTTCCACAACATTTAATTGTGAAGTTCGCTTTCGTGTTGAGGTAAAAGGAAATAGGATTATTGGTAGGTACGTAGACTTCTTGCAACGTGTAGGAGGTAACAAAGGTAAGGAAACGGAATTAGGTAAAGATTTAATTAACATTACACGTAAGGAAAACACAGATGCTATTGTGACAGCACTCATAGTACTTGGACCTGAAAAAGAGGATGGGACACGTACAATTGTCTCTGTTAAAGATGAAGAAGCCCTACAGCGATGGGGAGATAAAGAAAATCGTCACTTATGGGCTATTTACGAACCACAAACTGATGCAGATGTCACAGCTGCAAGATTAACAGAATTAGGTGTAGCTGAGTTAAATAAACGAATAAACACTCTTATTGAGTATACAGTTGATGCTGCTTCTATTGAGCATATTTTTGGATACGATCATGAAAAAGTTCGACTTGGTGATACAACACGAATAAAAGATACTTCTTTTGTCCCTGCTTTATTTGTTGAAGCTAGGGTAATTGAAGTGGATCGTTCCATATCAAACCCTTCCGAAAAGAAATATGTTTTAGGTGACTTTATTGAATATAGTGAAGAAGAGATCATGGCTACTTTCAAGAAGCTCCAAGCAGTGCTTAAACAAAAAGTAACTGCTGGTGAACTTCAAGCTGTACGTGAGTATGTGAATCAACAAGATGCAGACCTTTATGGAGATGCGACTCACTATGCTGATACTGTTTCAGGAACGGCTAAACAAGAAGCTATTAATGAATCCATTACTTATGTAGATGATCAAGTTGCTCCTATAAGAGAAAAAGTGAATTTTGTTGAAGTTGAAGTAGAAAAACGTGAATTAGAAATCGTTAAACAAGATGCCATACCAACTGGTACAAATTATGCTTTAGGTCAATTATGGATAAGGACAACCGATAACGCCTATCATAAATGGGATGGTACATCGTGGGTTAAATTCTTACCTACTTTAAAAGAACTAGCTGAAAAGGCTGGCTTAGAGTATGTTAATGGACAATTATTGGACAAAGCTAATAAAGCTGATACCTTCACCAAAACTGAGGTTCAAAATAAATTAGATGCTAAAGTATCAACTACAACCTATACTACTGATATGCAAGGCATTGTAACTGATATAGATAATGTTGAAACGAAAGTAACCCAGACGGAAAAAGATATTACATTAAGAGCTACTAAGGAAGAATTATCCACGACAAATTCCAATGTAAGTGAATTAAGTACAAGGCTATCCACTGCAGAAAGTGAAATAAATGCTAATGCAGAGGAGATACAATTAAGAGTTACAAAAAATGAGTTAGAAAACCTTAAAATAGGAACAAGAAACTTATTTATAATAGCTAATGCAAAAAGAAATACAGCATTAACTTGGGCTGATGGTAGAGAGTTTTCAGAATCGGGTAGTGTAGCAAGTGGTTTCATTGCCAGTGTGGGGGGCGAGAGATTTATTTGTAATTACATCATAAGCCAGTTGATATTTTATGATAGTAACTTTGTTTACTTGGGTTCTTATACCTCAAACGGCGTTGAAAGTGGAGCTAACAGTATACCAACAAGTAAATTTACAGTACCTAATGATTCACGCATTGCTTATTTGAGATTAGGTTTTAGAACAAACTTCATTACAAGTTCTGAAACGATACGTGATAAAGAAATTATGTTTGAAAAAGGTGACAAAGGGACTGAATGGTCATTATCACCAGAAGATTTAGAAGGTGATATTTCAGGACTTGAATCACGAATTAAAAATACTGAAAGTACTATCATTCAAAACGCAGAACAAATATCTTTAAGAGTTACTAAAATAACATACGATACTGAAATTAATGGTTCTAGTGGTTTAAAAGCTAGGATAAATTCAGCAGAGAGTGCTATAACTCAGAATGCGGAAAATATTAATTTAAAGGTTAATAAAGATGGTGTTATTACTTCGATCAATGTTTCGCCTGAAGAGGTTCAAATTGAATCTAAAAGACTTCTTGTAGGTGATTTTACAAACCTTTGTGAGAACCCGGACTTTGAGGGTGACGTTATTGGTCAAAAACCTAGGGGATATGATGGTGGTAGAGTTGTCGACATAAGTAGCTGGTCGAATGGTAATGGATCCAATAAGGCAATGCAAATAGATGCTACGAACGGCAGCAACGCTACCGCATATGTTAACAATATAATATCCGTAAAACCTGGACAGAAATTCTATGTCGAGGCTGATGCTCGATACTTCAACACTGCTGGTACTGGACATATTCGAATTGGATTCAGACGTTGGGATTTTAAAAAGCAACCCTTGAGTGCCTGGGATGCTGTGGCGCTATGGTCTAGCACCAAACATACTGATTTCAGAACTTCTTCAGGGGTGTATACAGTACCAAGTGGTACAGGATACATTCAACTATGGGTAGCTTTTCAAAATAATGGCGAAACCACGAATAAACTTATAATCGACAACATCCGGGTTAATCGTATGTCTGGTGCTGAGTTAATTGTAGCTGGTTCTATAACTGCAGAAAAACTTAATGTTAATGACCTTTCAGCAATAACTGGGACATTCACAAAAAGCGGAACTAACAATAAGACTATTATAAACGGAAATGAGATACGAAGTGAGACGGAGTACGCTTATTCATCTATGAGTGGCGGTAATTTATCAATAGGAACTTCTGGGTTTGACAGAATTCTACACGATACGATAGGTATAAGAAGTGTTAATAAAGATAATGTTGGTCAAGGTGCTATTTACTTTTTCGATGATGAGTTATTTATTGAAGCTCCTAGTATTGGAAGTAAGGTTTCTATCGGTGGAACATTATATGCAAATTCAATAGTTTCAACCAAGAAAAAGGAAGGCGAGTCGTTACTAAAATTCAACACTGACAGACCTTGGGATTTTGTTAATGAATCTTCTGGTCCCAGTGCTTCTTTGGTTTTAAAAAGTTCAACTGATTCCAAGCACTTCAAAATAAAGAATAGCTTAAATGAAGATATAATATCGTTTTATGGTTCTAGTAGTGGCAACGCTATCGCTTTCGGTGCAAGAGTTAATATGGCTAACAATTTTATTGACAATGCTTATATTACAAACCGTTCTCACGCTTTTTTATCGCTTGTAAATGGTTGGATTGGTTACGGATCATCACATCACCAACCCAGATATACAAGGGATGCTACAAATAGAGTATATTTAAGCGGTATGGCTAGTGGTGGCTTAGTTGGATCGGTTATCGCTACACTGCCTATAGAATGTAGACCTAGTAAAGCAGAGGAATTCCCTGTAATTACAGGAGGTAATGTTTTGGGGCGTGTAACTGTAAATCCATCTGGTACTATTGTGCTTGCATCTGGTAGTACAAGCTATGTTTCTCTAAGTAGTATATCATTCTTAGCAGAAATTTAAGGAGGTATTAAGTTGATTCAGGCATATAAGTACGATGAAAGCTTCAATTATGTTGAACCTGTTTCATTAGATATTGATGATGAAATCCCTAAAAACGTTACTTTAAAGAGCTGGGAAGGCAAGAGATTATTTAGCCCTAAATTCGATGAAGAGTTAGATGAATGGATTGAGGGTTTATCTCCTGAAGAAGTTCAACTTTGTTTAATAGAAATAGAAAAACAGCAAAACGTTACAGGACCCGAAGAAATGAATGCAATGGCAATTATGGAATTAACGAACTTAATCTTAGGAGGAAATGGAGTTGAGTGATGTGTTAGCAATGTTATATGCAACGTACATTATAAAGGGTAAATGGGAGTATTCAAACGTTCCGGAAATGCTTAAGCCACAAGTAAAGGAAATATTAGAAGCTGAAGAGCTAGGACACATAGCAGAGGAGAGTGCTTAATATGCCACAAAAAACGACAGTAGATTATATGATTGAGGATTTACAGGACCAAATAAAAGTATTAAGTGGAGATAAAGCTTTATTTCGTGGAATGGCTACTCAAAAGGAACATGAATTAGTTCAGCTTCGTCGTCAACTAGATAATGTGACAAGTGAGTTAGATGAACTGAAAAAGAAGCATGAAGAAGTTCCAGTTGAAACAGTACAGGAAGAATTGCAAGAGTTAATAACTAAACATGAAGAAAACCAAAGCGCTGAATAAGGGCTTTTTTATTTTGCGAAATTTAGATCAGGAGGAGAATAAGATGAAAGATACTACCGTTTATATGTGTGTGTGTAATTCTTGTAATAGAGAAGTTATTAGAACTAATGACACAAGGCAGCAGTTCTGTAATTTTTGTTCAGAAAAATTTTGGAGTATGGTTGAAAGTGATGCTTTTCGTAGTGGTCCATTTAAAGGTAGTGAATATCCCCTTGTTAACCATTTAGCACCTATAAGGAAAGTGTTAAAATGTGATTAAACATACTAACTAAAAGGGAGAATACTGAAATGTTTCATGACAATGTGGATAAAAATAAATATCTGTATCATTTTACATCGCACACAACTGCACTTGAACATATCTTACCAAGTGGAAATCTGAGGCTTAGTCCGTATATTTACATGAATGATCCAAGGGAACGTCAAAATTGGAGATTTGGATTCTCAGGTTCTCTTGATAATGATGAGTTTTTTAAAATGCAAGATGAGCTTAATTCAATCTTGAAGAGTAATACTAAGTTAATTTGTTTCACAAAGGATATGGTTGGAAGTGAAGATTATTTCATGGAGCATGATGGAAGAGGTTATTCACATCCTAGAATGTGGGCGCAATATGGTGGGAATCATACTGGAGTATGTTTAATGTTCGATAAAACTATACTAGAAAAAGTAATCGATGATGAATTTTCCCAAAGAGGCTTAATTCACCATGGTTTCGTGAACTACGGAGCAAGGTCCCTAAATAGTCATTATGCTTTCAATTCAATTAATTCTGAAGAAATTCAAAGCCTGGGATTAAAACTATTTTCCAAACAACATTTAAATAAGTATTACAAAGAACTATTCTTTGAAAAAATGTTAGATTGGAAAGATGAGTCTGAATACCGTTGGGTATTTTTCTCAAATGAGGATCGACATTATGAGGTTTTTAAATTTCAAGATGCGTTAGTAGGAATTATTCTAGGGGTCGATTTTCCTCCGGTATACGAAACTATTATAGAGAGTTACTGTAAGAAATCGAATATTCATGTTATAAGGATGGATTGGTATAATGGAAAGCCAAATATATTGCCTGTTTATACACCTGGCATGGATCAAAGTGATTTCCGAAAAGTGTTGTTTTAATAAGTAAGTAAAAAAGAGTTCTTAGAAAGAACTCTTTTTATTTTGCCTTGAAAGGGTGAGTTAAATGAGTTTAGAAATTGTACAAGTTTATTTATTCGGTGGCGTAAAGTTTTTGGATTTACTAGCAGTTTTGATGGGATTAGATATTATTACAGGTGTCCTGAAAGCTATAAAAAATAAAAAGCTACGAAGTCGTACTGCTTGGTTTGGCTATGCAAGAAAGATTGGAGTATTCGGCGCTATTATAGCTGCAAACATAATTGATGTTGTTCTAAACCTTGGTGGAGCCATTGCATATGCAACGGTTCTTTTTTATATAGCAAACGAAGGTTTATCAGTTGTGGAAAATCTCGCTGAAATTGGAGTTAAGGTACCGACAGTTATTTTAAACAAATTGCATGTTATTCAACCTAATAACGAAAAAGGAGATGAACAATAATGAAATTAGTTATATCTTCAGGTCATGGTAAGTATGTTAGTGGTGCAAATTCATATATAAATGAGGTTACTGAAGCTAGAAAGATCGTAGGAAAGGTCACGAACTACCTTAAGTTACTAAGTTGCAATGTGTATGAATTTCATGATAATACTTCCAAAAATCAAACAGATAATATAAATACTATTGTCAGGTACCATAATAGTAAGGATCGAGATCTAGATGTTTCAGTACATTTAAATGCTGCCAGTAAGACAAATGATCCAAGAGGCGTGGAAGTTTTATATTATGGTGATTCAAATCGAGCAATTGCTGAAAAAGTGTCAGTTGCAATTTCTAGAGCAAGTGGTTTGAAGAATCGTGGAGCTAAAAAACGAACTGATTTAGGTTTCTTAAAAGGTACTATTAAAACTGCTCTTCTTATAGAAGTTTGTTTTGTCGATTCTAAGACTGATGTTGAGATTTACCAATCTAAATTCAATGAAATATGTAAAGCGCTAGCAGAATCTGTATCTGGTAAAAAGATAGTTGAAAAGGTTGTTAAGTCAGCACAAAAAACGAATTCAGTTCAAATAAGAACAGGTGGACTTTCTCCAGAAATGGTTGAAGAAATCACAAAATTATTTAAAGAAAAAGGTTGGTGGGCAGAGGTTCAGTTTTCCACTGATGGTAAAAATCCAACTGCTCTTACTGGAGGATTATCTCCATCGATGCGTGAAGAAATGGAAGATTGGTTGAATGCAAGAAATTGGTGGTTTGAAATAATAAAATGATAATGAACAAGCCCTTCCTTATTTGGTGGGGCTTGTTTTAAGTATTATTCACAAAATAACTCTTCAATCTTTAAAAATAATTGCTCCTGGTCTACTAATCCTCTCTCTTTTGCATATCTAATAATAACCCTTGCATCAATATTTGTTTTATCCGAAATAGGAAAACATTTTATTAATAAGTTGTCCTAGTAACGTTTTCAATTCATTCATTAAAAACGCCCCTTTTAAGTAACAATTAATGTAATTTACCCTATTGTAAAATAAAATTTGTTCGTTTGATAGCTTTAAATAGAACCTATGTTCGTATATAATGTAAATAAGATAAACAAATAGGAGGTCTTACAATGAACAGTATGCTGTTACGATCACAAGAGCAGAACAAGCCAATTGAGATCATTTATATTAATGAGAACGGCAATATTAGTCAAAGAATCATTAGGGTTATAGAGATGAACGATAGTATTATAAAGGCTTATTGTTACTTGCGTAACGCAAAGAGAGTATTCAAAAAAGAAAATCTCTTGTCAGCTGCTGTTGTAAAGCCTAGATTAAAAGGAGCTTGTTAAAATGTACAATATGTATACTTTCGAGAAGAAGACACTACAACAAAGAATTGAAGGCAATGAGGAAATGATGTTGAAAACTATTAAAAAGTATATGGATAAGCATGGAAACTCTCCTTCTATTCGAGATCTAACAAAAGATATGGGATTCGGATCAACAAGTACTACCCACTCTTATCTAAATAGGTTAAAGAAAAAGGAATTAATAGATTATAAGACGAAGACGCATCGATCTATACGAGTCTTAGAAAAAGAAGAAAAAAGAGCGTGAAATGCTCCTTAAAACAGAACAGCTAACACTAGAATCATTCCGAGTACAGTAAAAAAGTCTAGTTGATTATCTGTAAATATACGTTCTTTAATTTCATAGGAATTATAACTGCCTTTTACTTTAGTTATCTTTATAGGTCTATCACATTGTGAAGGTGATTCCTCCTTGATTACTAAAGATGATTCGTTCGGTAGAAATCTTCCTTGTTGATCTCTCATTCTGATTATTGTGAATGACTCCACTTCCTCCACTTCTATCGATTGTATTTTCAAAAGAAAGTAAAGTATCAAGAAATACAGTTTCTAAACTATGCAATGATAAAGAGTACATACCAAGTCCCAAGATCATGAAAAAATAATGAATAACGTTAGGAAATCTGATCCAGAAAAAACAATGAATGACTTTTTTGATATATAATAGGATTAAGTCATATCTTAAGGGGGAAATCATGAGCATTGGTAAAGTAAGAAAGGTTCTATATTTCATTTCTAAAGTATTAGGTGACATTAACGCAGTAAAACGAGGTAAGGTAAAACAAAGGATATATAATAAAGCTATTGGTAAGGTTACAAGCAAGCTTTTTAAATAAAAATAAAAAATCCCAAATCATATGAGATAGGGATTTTTTTGCAATATATTATTTAATAAGTCATTAGAAGAATGTTTACCAAATGATATTATGTACATTTATTACTATAGAAATATCAAGGTTAAAATAAATTAAGTGTTTAGAGGAATTGCAAACATTTTTGCAAACGGAAGTGCTAACACAAAACGAAAAGGATAATACAATATATAAGATGTTATTATGCAGAAACCAATAATTATATAATGTTTGCTATAATATGAAGAGGATAAATTTAAACTAATTGGTTTCCGGTACCACGTCTGCCGGGGGTTCGAATCCCTCCGAGCGCGCTAACTTATTTAGCAGGGGAATTCTTCCTTGCTATTTTTATTGAACTGAAGCACTATCTTTCTTTATTTTTTGCATCATTTCTCAACTTCTACATAAAAATGTACTATCATCAAGGATTGTTACTAAAATCATAAACATGTAAAATAAAATGTAAACGCTTACCTATCTCTGCCATCAATAACACTTTTTATCATTTTTGTGTAAAATAGAAAACGGGGGGAACAAAATGAGAATTGGGTTAGTACAAGAGCAGTCTTTAAAATTAAATATGACTCAGGAGCTACAGCAAGCCATTGCTTTACTTCAATATTCCTCAGCAGATCTTCTTTCCTATGTCCATGAGTTAGCAATGGAAAATCCTCTAATCGAAGTAAAAGAAACCTATAGATCTCCATACAGACAAGTAAGTAAGAATTCAGATAAGCAATCTTTTATTGAAAATACGTGTAAAGAGAAAGCAAGCTTGCGAGAACATTTGCGATCACAGCTTATTGATTTTCATCTAGAGAAGATAGATAAAGATTGTTTGAGTTTATTAATTGATGCGATCGATTCAAATGGATATTTGAAGGATTGTCTAACTGACTTGGCTAGTGTTATCGATGTGTCAGAAGAATTTTTAGAAAGTAAATTATATTTTCTTCAAAGCTTAGAACCAGCTGGAGTTGGGGCGAGGTCTCTTCAAGAGTGTATTTTACTGCAGCTACGTAGATTACCTGCAAGAAATTATTTAGCGGAAACAATTGTTGAGCAGCATTTTCAAGCTTTTGCAGAAAAATCTTGGAAGGAGCTTTCTAAAAGGCTTAAAATCAAAATTATTGAGATTCAAGCTATTCATGAGCTCATCAAAAAGCTAGAGCCAAGACCGGGATTGAAATTTGAAAGTGATGATATGTCATATGTCACACCAGATATGACAATTGAAAAGGTTGATCATAAGCTTCATATTATTTACCATGATGAACTGATGCCACAGCTGATTATTCATCATCCATTACAAGGTGATGAAGCTGTAAAAGAAGAAAATGATACGAGAGACTATTATTCTAAGAAACTAACTCAGGGGAAGTGGCTTCAACGAGCTATTCAGCAAAGAAAAGAAACAATGGTAAATGTAATGAAGGTGATTGTTGAGAAGCAGGAGGAGTTTTTCCTTAAGGGAAGAAGCTTTTTAAAGCCTTTAACCTTGAAATCAATTGCAGATTTGCTTGATGTTCATGAATCGACGGTAAGTCGAGCTGTGAAGGATAAGTATGTGCAAACACCCCATGGACTTGTTAGTATGAAAACCTTCTTTTCCACAAAATTAGATGAAGATAAGGGTGATGTATCTTCTGCAGCTGTAAAAATAAAGCTAGCTGAAATCATTTCATCTGAAAATAAAAAGAAGCCACTATCAGATCAAAAATTAGCGAATCTATTAAAAAATGATTATGATATTAGAATATCAAGAAGAACAGTGACAAAATATAGAGAGCAATTAAATATTCCTACATCTGCCGTTAGAAAAGAATACTAGCTGCTAAATTTTATGCTTGAAAGTGATGTGCCTGACATGAAAAAAGTAATTTTTTATTCCAAAGAAAATTGTCCATTATGTGATAAAGGGCTAGAAGTGTTAAAAGAGGTTCAAAAAGAAATCTCTTTTCAGTATGAAGTTGTCGATATTTACAAAGATGATGAGTTGTTAGAGCTTTATCAAATCATGATTCCAGTTGTGAAAATTGATGAAGAGATCGTTTCTTATGGAATTTTGGATAAAGATGTAATAAGAAAGCGTTTACTTTAAAAAGTAGAGAAAGATTTCTTGAATAAGCAAATTTACCCTGTTAAAATGAAATTGTAGCAGGGAGATTTTTTTTTGAGAAGGTGGGACATAATAAGTCTCAGTGGGACGAATGAAGTCCATGCCGGCTCAGAAAGGGATGGCAAAATGAAATCATTAATAGAAGCACAGAAAAAATTATTGCCAGACCTACTACAGGTTATGCAAAAACGTTATCAAATTCTTCAATACATAAGATTGATGCAGCCGATTGGAAGAAGAAGTCTCTCAACTAGCCTTGGGTTAAGTGAACGGATCTTGAGAAATGAAGTTCAATTTCTGAAAGATCAGAATTTAATCGATATTCACACCTCTGGCATGACTTTAACAGATGAAGGCTCATCATCACTAAAGCTTTTAGAAGAAATGATGAAGGATGTTTTAGGATTATCTTCTCTGGAAACTAAATTACAAGAGAAATTTAATCTGAATCGAGTCATTGTTGTTTCTGGCAATAGTGATGAATCACCATGGGTAAAAAAAGAGATGGGAAGAGCATGTGTTACATGTATAAAAGAGCGATTAATCGGTAAAAATATCGTCGCTGTTACTGGTGGAACAACTCTAGCAGCTGTTGCAGAGATGATGACACCTGACAGTAAAAATCGCGAAGTTCTTTTTGTACCAGCTCGCGGTGGCTTAGGTGAAACAGTGGAAAATCAAGCAAACACAATTTGCGCTAAAATGGCAGAGCGTGCGAGTGGGATTTACCGACTTCTCCATGTCCCAGATCAGCTCAGTAAGGATGCCTATGATTCAATTATTGAAGAACCCTCAATTAAAGAGCTTTTAGCTATAGTGAAATCCTCAAGTATGGTTGTTCATGGAATAGGAGACGCTAAAACAATGGCAGAGCGCCGGAAAACTCCGGATGCAGATTTCCAAAAGATTCAGAACGGAAATGCTGTCGCAGAAGCGTTTGGCTATTATTTTGATCAAGAGGGTGACATTGTACATAAAGTGAAAACAGTAGGGATACAGCTTGATGACATTGAAGAGGTACCAAATGTAATCGCGGTTGCAGGTGGTGCATCAAAAGCAAAGGCAATCCAAGCTTATATGAAACAGGCTTTAGATTCTGTTCTTATTACAGATGAAGGAGCAGCAATTGAGTTAATAAGGGACTAATACTCCCTGATTATATATGTTTGCCTTTCAATATGAGAGGGAAACAAACTACTTATGATAGAATTGTTCAAAGGTACATAACCGAAGAACAAAATTAAAGGAGGAAATTAATCATGGCAGTAAAAATCGGTATTAATGGTTTTGGTCGTATTGGTCGTAATGTTTTCCGTGCAGCATTAAAAAATCCTAACGTGGACGTAGTTGCAGTTAACGACTTAACAGATGCAAATATGTTAGCTCACCTTTTAAAATATGATACTGTACACGGAAAGTTAGATGCAGAAGTTTCAGTTGACGGTAACAACTTAGTTGTTAACGGAAAAACAATTGAAGTATCAGCAGAGCGTGACCCAGCTAAATTATCTTGGGGAGCTCAAGGTGTTGATATCGTTGTTGAATCTACTGGATTCTTCACAAAACGTGCAGACGCTGCAAAACACATTGAAGCAGGAGCTAAAAAAGTTATCATCTCAGCTCCAGCTAGTGATGAAGATATCACAATCGTAATGGGTGTTAACGAAGATAAATATGATGCAGGAAGCCACGATGTAATTTCAAACGCTTCTTGTACAACTAACTGCTTAGCTCCATTTGCTAAAGTATTAAACGACAAATTTGGTATCAAACGTGGAATGATGACAACTGTTCACTCTTACACAAATGACCAACAAATCTTAGATTTACCACATAAAGACTACCGTCGTGCTCGTGCGGCAGCTGAAAACATCATCCCAACTACAACGGGTGCTGCTAAAGCTGTTTCTCTAGTATTACCTGAGTTAAAAGGTAAATTAAACGGTGGAGCAATGCGTGTTCCAACTCCTAACGTTTCTTTAGTTGACTTAGTTGCTGAATTAGATAAAGAAGTAACTGTTGACGAAATCAACGAAGCATTCAAAGCAGCTGCTGAAGGTGAATTAAGCGGTATCCTTGGATACAGTGAAGATCCACTAGTATCTGGAGATTACAATGGTAACCCAAATTCTTCTACAATCGATGCTTTATCAACAATGGTTATGGAAGGCAGCATGGTTAAAGTAATTTCTTGGTATGATAACGAAAGTGGTTACTCTCACCGTGTAGTAGATCTTGCTGACTACATCGCTTCTAAAGGACTTTAATTCTTTAAAAGAAGATTACAAGCAAAAATAACTGTATAATGTAAGAAAACGGGGAAAGGGGATCATCCCCTTTCCCTTTTTTTAGAAATATGGGCTTTATATTAAGTTTTGGTGTCTAGCTGCAGCGCCTAGCCCCTCGAGGTCACAAGCCAATCCTCACTGAAAGTAAAGAACACCTTTCTGTGAGGCTCGTCTTGTGCTTGTCGGGGCTGAACAGGCGCTTCCGCATTTTAAATTAGGAGGGCTTTTTCATGAACAAACAGTCAGTTAAAGACATTGATGTTAAAGGGAAAGTCGTCTTTTGTCGCGTTGACTTTAACGTACCGATGAAGGATGGACAAGTAACAGATGAAACACGTATTCGTGCAGCTTTACCAACAATTCAATATTTAAGTGAGCAAGGTGCTAAAGTTGTATTAGCAAGTCATCTAGGTCGTCCTAAAGGTGAAGTTGTTGAAGAACTACGCTTAAATGCAGTTGCAGAAAAGCTTCAAGAACTTTCAGGCAAAAATGTTGTGAAAACAGATGAAGCTTATGGTGATTCTGTTAAAGCTGAAATCGCTAAACTAGAAGAAGGCGGCGTTTTACTTTTAGAAAACGTACGTTTCTACCCTGGTGAAGAAAAAAATGATCCTGAGCTAGCAAAAGCATTTGCTGATTTAGCTGATGTTTATGTAAATGATGCATTTGGTGCTGCTCACCGTGCACATGCTTCAACTGAAGGTATTGCGAAACATATCCCAGCTGTTGCAGGCTTCTTAATGGAAAAAGAGCTTGAAGTACTAGGTAAAGCATTAAATGATCCAGAGCGTCCATTTACTGCAATTATCGGTGGAGCAAAAGTTAAAGACAAAATCGGTGTAATCGACAATCTTCTTAATAAAGTAGATAATATAATCATCGGTGGTGGATTAGCTTACACATTCATCAAAGCTTTAGGTCATGATGTTGGTAAATCACTTTTAGAAGAAGATAAAGTTGATTTAGCAAAATCTTTCCTTGATCAAGCGAAAGAAAAGGGCGTTAATTTCTATATGCCTGTTGATATTGTTGTTGCAGATGATTTCTCAAACGATGCAAACACAAAAATCGTATCAATTGACAGCATTCCAAGTGATTGGGAAGGTCTTGATTGTGGTCCGAAATCTCGTGAAATCTACGCTGACGTTATCAAAAACTCTAAACTTGTTATCTGGAACGGACCAATGGGTGTATTCGAATTAGATGCATTCGCAGGTGGAACAAAAGCAGTTGCAGAAGCATTAGCTGAGGCAAATGATACATATTCCGTTATCGGAGGAGGAGATTCAGCTGCCGCTGTAGAAAAGTTCAACTTGGCTGATAAAATGAGCCACATCTCTACAGGTGGTGGAGCATCTCTTGAGTTCATGGAAGGTAAAGTACTTCCAGGCGTTTTAGCTTTAAACGATAAATAAGAAATACAGTCTTCAATTTTAGTAATGTCAAGATTAGTCGCGACATCTTGTTGTTAACGAAAGAGAATGGCTGTAAAAAAAGGGACGGTGTAAACATGAGAAAGCCAATTATTGCTGGTAACTGGAAAATGAACAAAGTTTCTTCTGAAGCAAAAAGCTTTATTGAAGAAGTAAAAGGTCTAGTACCTTCAACAGAAAGTGTTGACTCAGTTGTTTGTGCTCCGGCATTATTTTTAGAAAGCTTAGTTATTGCTACTAAAGATACTGACGTGAAAATCGGTGCACAAAATATGCATTTTGAAGAAGAGGGTGCTTTTACTGGAGAAATTAGTCCAGTAGCTTTAAAAGACATCGGTGTAAGCTATGTTGTGTTAGGTCACTCAGAGCGCAGAGAAATGTTTGCTGAAACAGACGAATCAGTAAACAAAAAGACTTTAGCTGCTTTCAAACACGGATTAACTCCAATTGTATGCTGTGGTGAAACATTAGAAGAGCGTGAAGCTGGAAAAACAAATGATCTTGTAGGAAACCAAGTGAAACAAGCATTACAAGGTTTATCTGAAGAACAAGTGAAACAAACAGTTATCGCTTATGAGCCAATTTGGGCAATCGGAACTGGTAAATCTTCTTCTGCAGAAGATGCTAATGAAGTTTGTGCACATATTCGTAACGTTGTAGCAGAACAATTCTCTACAGATGCAGCAGAAGCTGTTCGTATCCAATACGGTGGTAGTGTAAAGCCTGCTAACATTAAAGAATATATGGCACAGCCTGATATCGATGGTGCACTAGTAGGTGGAGCGAGCTTAGAAGCACAATCCTTCCTTCAACTTTTGGAGGCAAACAAATGAGTAAGGCACCAGTTGCATTAATCATCCTTGATGGTTTTGCCGTTCGAGAAGAAACAATGGGTAATGCAGTGGCACATGCTAAAAAGCCGAACTTTGATCGTTATTGGAATCAATATCCACATGCAGAATTAGTCGCTTCAGGTGAGGCTGTTGGTTTACCAGAAGGACAAATGGGTAACTCTGAAGTAGGTCATTTAAACATAGGAGCAGGTCGAGTTGTTTATCAAAGCTTAACACGTGTTAATGTGGCAATCCGTGAAGGTGAATTTGAAAGAAATGAAACCATTACAGAGGCGATTAATCATGTAAAGCGTACAGGTAAAAACCTTCATCTCTTCGGTTTAGTGTCTGATGGTGGAGTTCATAGTCATATTCAGCATTTATATGCCCTTTTACAGCTTGCAGCTAAAGAAGGCGTTGAAAATGTATATATTCATGGCTTCTTAGATGGACGTGATGTTGGTCCAAAAACTGCTAAAACGTATGTGAATGAATTACAACAAAAAATCACAGAATACGGTGTCGGGGAAATTGCGACATTATCTGGCCGCTACTACTCAATGGACCGCGACAAGCGCTGGGACCGAGTAGAAAAATCATACCGTGCAATGGTTTACGGTGAAGGCCCAACTTACAGTCATCCAATGGAATGTATCGATGATTCTTATACAAACGGAATTTTCGACGAATTCATGCTTCCATCAGTTATGACAAAAGAAGATGGATCACCAGTTGCAACAATTAACGATGAAGACGCAGTTATTTTCTATAACTTCCGTCCAGATCGTGCAATCCAAATTTCCAACACGTTCACAAATGAAGATTTCCGTTCATTTGATCGTGGTGAAAAGCATCCGAGAAACTTACACTTTGTTTGTTTAACTCACTTTAGTGAAACAGTTCAAGGATATGTAGCGTTCAAACCAACTAACCTTGACAACACAATTGGTGAAGTGTTAGCGCAAAATAATTTAACACAGCTTCGTATTGCTGAAACTGAAAAATATCCGCATGTTACCTTCTTTATGAGTGGTGGACGTGAAGAAAAGTTTCCTGGTGAAGAGCGAATTTTAATCGACTCACCAAAGGTTGCAACTTATGACCTTCAGCCTGAAATGAGTGCTTATGAAGTAACGGACGCGTTACTAGCAGAAATTGAAGCTGACAAATTTGATGCAATTCTTTTAAACTTTGCAAATCCAGATATGGTTGGTCACTCAGGAATGCTTGAGCCAACAATTAAAGCAATCGAAACGGTTGATGAATGCCTTGGTAAAATTGTTGATGCGATTATCGCTAAAGGCGGTAAAGCCATCATTACAGCTGATCATGGTAATTCAGATGAAGTTGTTACATTAGAGGGTGAGCCAATGACAGCTCACACAACAAATCCTGTTCCTGTTATTGTAACAGAGGAAAATGTAACACTTCGAAACGGTGGAATTTTAGGAGACTTAGCTCCAACAATGCTAGATCTATTAAATCTTAACAAGCCAGCAGAAATGACTGGTACTACATTAATTCAAAAATAAAGGAGAGAAATTAAATGCCATACATTGTAGACGTTTATGCACGCGAAGTTTTAGACTCACGCGGTAACCCAACAGTAGAAGTAGAAGTACACACAGAATCAGGTGCGTTTGGTCGCGCATTAGTACCAAGTGGTGCTTCAACTGGTGAATATGAAGCAGTTGAGCTTCGTGATGGTGACAAAGATCGTTATTTAGGAAAAGGCGTTTTAACAGCTGTTAAAAACGTTAACGAATTAATCGCTCCAGAATTACTTGGTTTCGACGTAACAGAACAAGTTGCAATCGACCAAGCATTAATCGAGCTTGATGGAACAGAAAACAAAGGTAAATTAGGTGCTAACGCAATCCTTGGTGTATCTATGGCTGCTGCTCGTGCTGCTGCAGATTTCCTACAAGTACCTTTATATCAATACCTTGGAGGATTCAACGCGAAAACTCTTCCAGTACCAATGATGAACATCGTTAACGGTGGAGAGCACGCTGATAACAACGTTGACATTCAAGAATTCATGGTTATGCCAGTAGGTGCTGAAAACTTCCGTGAAGCATTACGTATGGGTGCTGAAATTTTCCATAGCTTAAAAGCTGTATTAAAAGGCAAAGGTCTTAACACTGCTGTAGGTGATGAAGGTGGATTCGCTCCTAACTTAGGATCTAACGAAGAAGCTCTTCAAACAATCATCGAAGCAATCGAAAAAGCTGGTTACAAACCAGGTGAGCAAGTTATGCTTGCTATGGATGCTGCTTCTTCTGAGTTCTACAACAAAGAAGACGGTAAATACCATCTTTCAGGTGAAGGTGTTGTTAAAACATCTGCAGAAATGGTTGACTGGTATGCTGAAATGGCTTCTAAATACCCAATCATCTCAATTGAAGATGGCTTAGACGAAAACGACTGGGATGGTCACAAACTATTAACTGAGCGCCTTGGCGACAAAGTTCAGCTTGTTGGTGATGACTTATTCGTTACAAACACGAAAAAACTTTCTGAAGGTATCGAAAAAGGAATTGCTAACTCAATTCTTATCAAAGTTAACCAAATCGGTACACTTACTGAAACTTTCGATGCTATCGAAATGGCAAAACGCGCTGGTTACACAGCAGTAATCTCTCACCGCTCTGGTGAAACAGAAGACAGCACAATTGCTGACATCGCTGTAGCAACAAACGCTGGCCAAATCAAAACAGGTGCTCCATCACGTACTGACCGTGTTGCGAAATACAACCAACTTCTTCGTATCGAAGATCAACTTGTTGACGCAGCTAAATATGATGGAATCAAAACTTTCTATAACTTGAAGAAGTAATTTGAGTTAAGGGGCTGCCACACTGGGTGTGGCAGTTTTTTTGTTTTGGTTTGCGGAGGAGCGAAGTGGGTGTGCGGTTTTTGTCGAAAATAGTCTAATCGAAGATAAATCTGGAAAATCGAAGATAAATTTACATAATCGATGATAAATCAGAAAAATCGAAGATAAATCGGCAGAATCGCCGATAAAGTTAAAATTCTCTCAACGAGTAGCAGGAAATCCACCCAGAGATAACGTATATTAAAGTGACAAAACAATATGGAGTGAGATTATGATCAAAAAAGACCACCAAATACCAGATATCATCCCAAAATTAACAGCTTTGCTTCAAAGAATCCCGAAAACTCATCAACATAAAATCCCCACAATGACCGAAGACCTCAGAATCAGAACCGCAGGCTACCAGGGCGAAAAAGCAATCGATTATCCACTTAGTTTTCTAAACGAAAAGGACTATTACATCTTCCATGGTCTAAGACTACAGACAAAATCACACCACTTTCAAATTGACACCCTTATTTTCACCAAAAAGCTTGTCATTCTTATAGAGGTTAAAAATATCTCAGGAACCATTTACTTCGATCAGGAATTCAAGCAACTGATTCAAACAAAAGACGGCGTCGAAAAAGGTTACTCCTATCCACTAACACAGATAGACAGACAAGCGGCCCTTTTTCAAGAATGGCTAGAGCTCAATAAACTTCCAAAACTAAAGCTTGCCACACTAGTTGTCATTAGCAATTCTCAAAGTATTATCCGCACAGCCCCAAACAACCACTTCATCAATCAAAGAGTCATCCACAAAGAAGATCTTCCAATGAAAATCAAACAAATCGAAAAAACTCAATCTCACATATCTGATACTCTTGATGAAAAAGAAATGAAAAAAATCTTCAAATGTCTCATCAAGCAGCATTCACCGTTAGAAACAAATGTATTAGAACGCTATCAAATAAACGAGCATGAATTAAGAAAAGGAGTGGTCTGTCCTCATTGTGAGTATCTTCCTCTAGAAAGGATAAAGGCAAACTGGTATTGCCCAAAATGTAAACATAAAGACAAATTGGCTCATGTACAGGCCTTAAAAGATTACTCACTTTTAATAAAACCAACCATCAAGAACTCTGAAGCTAGAGAGTTTCTTCTTTTGGATTCATCCAGCACAACTAATCGGTTATTACATGGCTTGAAACTCAAATACTCAGGAGGAAATAAAAATCGCCAATATGAATTAATTCCGCTTAAATATTTGTGATATAGAAGGTGTTGCTTTGTGAGAGTTTTGTCGAAAATAGTCTAATCGAAGATAAATTCTGAAAATCGATGATAAATTTGCATAATCGATGATAAATTTGAAAAATCGTTGATATTTTTCAAGAATCGAAGATAAATTTAATATTCCGCTTAGGATAGAGTGACAAAATGAAAAAGAAAAGCTCATATGTAAGGGCAAGATCCGAAAAATGTACCAGAAATGCTCCAATATAAGTAAATGACCCTAAAACAGCTACAAGCTAGAGTTCTAAATCAAGAAAAAAATTCCTGGGTACCCCAAGTCAGAGCACAAAAAGTACGTATAAGCCCAATAATTCCGTTCCAAAACGCCAATATTTGAGAATATCAACCTCACTTCAACATTTAAAACAAATGTATATTGTGATAATTCGTCAGTTGTGATACATTAAAATTATCTATTTGTGCGCATTTCAGGAGGTGTGTTTTCATGCATACAGTATTAATTATCCTACTTGTTTTAGTTTCAATCGCTCTAATTACAGTTGTATTATTACAATCTGGAAAAAGCGCAGGTTTATCTGGTGCGATTTCTGGTGGCGCCGAGCAACTTTTTGGAAAGCAAAAAGCACGTGGTCTTGATTTAGTTTTACATCGAGCTACTGTTATTTTGTCTGTTTTATTCTTTATTCTTACAATTTTAGTATCATATGTTGTTCAATAATGGGTGAAAGCAAAGGGTCTGTACTTAACTACAGGCTCTTTTTTGTTTTTAGATGTGGTTTTACTGAGGATTTTTAAAGTCATGATAAAAAAACATACATAGACAAGCAAACATCTTTGTAAGTAGTAACAGTGTTTGTTTTAATGGTAGTAAGGGATATACATAGACATGGAATTTCAACTTAGAAACATTAGAGATTTGTAATACTACAGAATCATGTCGGACAAACTATACGAAAGATATTAAAGGAGTATAAATATGAAAAAAGTTTTACCGAAGCCATTTACATTTGAGGGTGGAGACAGAGCTGTACTTTTATTACATGGATTTACAGGGAATACTGCTGATGTAAGGATGCTTGCGCGTTTTTTAAGTGAGCGAGGGTATACTTGTCATGCACCACAATATAAGGGACATGGAGTTCCTCCTGAGGAGCTTGTTTCGACAGGGCCTGAGGATTGGTGGAAAGATGTTGAAGAAGGCTATCAGCATTTAAAGGATATGGGATTTGAAGATATTGCCGTTGGCGGATTGTCACTAGGTGGAGTGTTTTCCTTGAAATTAGGTTACACTGTACCTGTAAAGGGTATTATCCCAATGTGTGCACCTATGTATATAAAAAGTGAAGAAGTCATGTATGAAGGTGTTCTCGAATATGCTAGAAATTATAAAAAATTCGAGGGGAAAACTCCTGAAGAAATTGAAGCTGAAATGAGAGAGTTTGAAAAATCTCCTATGAATACATTAAAAGCATTACAAGAGTTGATTGCTTCTGTTCGAGATAATGTAGATATGATTTATTCTCCAACCTTTGTTGCACAGGGAAGACATGATCACATGATTAATACAGATAGTGCCAATATTATCTACAATGAAGTAGAAAATGATCATAAAAAAATTAAGTGGTACGAAGAATCTGGACATGTGTTAACTCTTGATAAAGAACGAGATCAACTTCATGAAGATGTTTATGAATTTTTAGAAAGTCTTGATTGGTAAAAAGGAGGATGTTTAATGGATCAAGAAATACAAGTACATATAAATAAGCTGCTTGGTTTTATGAAGGAAGAAGCATATAAACCACTTACAGTACAAGAACTTGAAGAAGCATTTGGAATAGAGGATTCAGCAGAATTTAAAGAATTTGTTAAAGCATTAGTTGTGATGGAAGAAGAGGGATTGGTTGTTCGAACACGTAGTAACCGCTATGGTCTTCCTGAAAAAATGAATTTATTAAAAGGAAAGCTAATTGGCCATGCAAAAGGGTTTGCTTTTGTTGATCCTGAGGATACAAGCTTAGATGATATATTCATCCCACCAACTGAGCTAAAAACAGCGATGCATGGTGACATTGTTCTTGTTCGAGTAAGCCCGAAATCTGCGAATGGCTCACGCCAAGAAGGCTCAATTATTCGAATCTTAGAACGTGGAGTAAAAGAGGTTGTTGGAACATATACAGAAAGTAAAAACTTTGGATTTGTCATTCCAGATGATAAAAAGATTGCAAATGATATTTTTATCCCAAAAAATGCATCAAAGGGTGCTATTGAAGGACATAAGGTTGTTGTGAAATTAACGACGTATCCTGAAGGCCGTATGAGTGCTGAAGGTGAGATAATCGACATACTAGGTCATAAAAATGATCCTGGTGTTGATATTTTATCTGTTATTCATAAACACGGGTTACCTGGTCCGTTCCCAGTAGAAGCTCTAGAACAAGCAAATGATGTACCAGATGAAATTAAAGAAGAAGATTTAAAGGATCGCCGTGATCTACGTAACGAAACGATTGTGACAATAGATGGAGCAGACGCAAAGGATTTAGATGATGCAGTTACGGTCACAAAGCTTGAAAATGGTAACTATAAGCTTGGTGTTCATATTGCAGATGTTAGTCATTATGTAACAGAGCAATCTCCAATTGATCGTGAAGCGGTTGAACGTGGAACAAGTGTTTATTTAGTTGACCGAGTTATTCCAATGATTCCACATCGTCTTTCAAATGGAATTTGTTCATTAAATCCAAAGGTTGATCGATTAACACTATCCTGTGAAATGGAAATCGATGCTGAAGGTCAAGTTGTTAAGCATGAGATTTTTCAAAGTGTGATTAAAACAACAGAACGAATGACATATACAGATGTGAAAAAAATTCTTGAAGACAAAGATGAAGCTCTTCTGCAAAAATATGAAAACCTTGTTCCTATGTTTGAAGAAATGGCGGATTTAGCACAGATTCTTCGTAAAAAACGTATGGATCGTGGTGCAATTGACTTTGATTTTAAAGAAGCGAAGGTGTTAGTTGATCCAAAGGGTCACCCAACAGATGTTGTGATACGTGAACGTTCAGTAGCTGAACGTCTTATTGAGGAGTTCATGCTGCTTGCAAATGAAACAGTTGCAGAGCATTTTCATTGGATGAATGTACCGTTCATTTATCGTATCCATGAAGATCCTAATGCTGAGAAGCTTCAACGTTTCTTAGAATTCATTACAAATTTCGGCTATTCTGTAAAAGGAACAGCAAATGAAATACATCCAAGAGCATTACAAAACATTATCGAAGAAGTTGCCGGTAAACCAGAAGAAACGGTTATTTCAACGGTTATGTTACGCTCGATGAAGCAAGCAAAATATGATCCAGAAAGCCTTGGACATTTTGGTTTATCAACTGAATATTATACTCATTTCACTTCACCAATTCGTCGTTACCCGGATTTAATTGTGCATCGCTTAATTCGTACGTATCTAATAGAAGGTAAAGTGGATGGAGATACTCGTTCTAAATGGGCAGAAAGCTTACCTGTTATAGCAGAGCATTCTTCTAATATGGAAAGACGAGCGGTTGAAGCTGAACGTGAAACAGATGAACTGAAAAAAGCAGAATATATGCTTGATAAAATTGGCGAGGAATACGACGGAATGATTAGCTCTGTCACAAACTTTGGTATGTTTGTTGAGCTGCCTAACACAATCGAGGGTCTAATCCATGTTAGCTATTTAACAGATGACTATTATCGCTATGATGAACGCCATTACGCAATGATTGGTGAACGTACTGGTAATGTTTATCGAATTGGTGATGAAATCACGGTTCGTGTTGTAAATGTTAATAAAGATGAACGTTCTATTGATTTTGAAGTTGTGGGCATGAAGGGTACGAGAAAACGTCCTGATAAAGATGCTCCTAAAAAAGTCATCATTGCAGGTAAAGGTAGAAAGCCAGACAACTTAAAGTATGGTAAGAAAAAAGAAGACGAAAAATCAGGAGACTGGTCAACTCGTCCTCCACGTAAAAAGAAGAAGCATTTTGAAAATGCACCAAAAGCAAAGCGTAAAAAGAAAAAACGATAATTTCCTTTGAGGTTTTGTACAAATTCATGTTAACTATCACTAGCAGACCAAATCGTATTTGATTTGGTCTGCTAGTGATATATTAACGATTATTGAGACTGTTGAGGCATAAGGAATCACATTGTCAAAGCAGACTAAAATCAACTTTTGCACTTGATTAGCACTGTAGAAAAAAAGACTAGGAAAAAAACACCTAGTCCTTAGACTTCTTTATCAATTCTATGTATCAGTGTAACTCAGATTTTAAATAATCGACATGCTCTCTTTGTTTATCTAAAATACGATCAACAAGGTTCAAACTTTCCTCATCAAGTTTATCACGAACCAATTTCTCAGTCATTTTTATTCCATAGAGATTTTCTCCCTTAATTGCATGTTTTAGAATTTCCTTTTCACTATTTGAGTGATCAAATATTTGGCTAATATAAAGTTCGATTCTACCAACAACTCCTTCACTAGTAGCTGGTGTTCCTTTAAGCTCTTGAATTCGTTCTGAAATCAGGTCTGAATGGTGTTTTAAGTCCTTTTGGATAGTAATAAATTTATTACGAAGCGGGGAAGAGTCATCAAGGTTTTTTATAAACTCTTCAAAAGAATGTATTCCCATGTATTGTCCTTGCAGTAGCTGGTTCAAGGTTTTTACAACATTCTGATTTTCTATTGAAATCATTCCTTTCTAATTTAATTCATTTCATCCATAGTTTAAGCGTAAAAAATGAATTCATACAAAAGCTTTAGAGCTTGGAACATGAAACACTTGTATAAGTAGTAAATAACCTTCTCATCCCATAAGTTAGTGAAGAATAAAAGTCCAAAAACTTTATCTAGTTAAGTGGGAAAGAAACATATTCACAGCAATACTTATGCTGTTAGTGAGAAAAGTGTTTAATGAACAGAAAGGTTGGATATTTCAAGTGAATCTTAAAAGAAAACTGCATATGGTCTGTTCTTATTTTTTATATTGATGATACTTCGTTTGTTTTTCTCCATTTTGTTCTGTATATAAGTGATCCGCCCTTTATTGTCAGCTCTTGTTTGTCTAGTTACATAAAATCTCTAAGCAAATTATCCTTTAAAATCTTTAAAGCCCAATTCATTGAGTTTACGTCCATTTTTTGTTAAAATATAAGTTACCGCTATAATGATAGGTACACCCGAGAGGAGGCAACACAATGCCTAAAGGAATGGGAAAAGTAGTTGCTCAAAACAAAAAGGCAAACCACGATTTTTCAATTGAAGAAACGTTTGAAGCCGGCATTGTTCTTCAAGGAACGGAAATCAAATCAATTCGAAATGGTCGTGCAAATCTTAAGGATTCTTATGCGCGTATTGATCGTGGTGAAGTTTTTTTACTCAATATGCATGTTAGTCCATATGAGCAGGGAAATCGCTATAACCATGATCCATTACGAACAAGAAAACTACTTCTGCACAAAAAGGAAATTGTTAAATTAATTGGTGCAACAAAAGAAGATGGCTATGCACTTGTTCCTTTGAAAATGTATTTAAAAAATGGATATGCGAAGGTTTTAATTGGTCTTGGTAAGGGTAAAAAGAAATACGATAAGCGTGAAGACTTGAAGAAAAAAGAAGCGAAGCGTGATATCGAACGTGCTTTTAGAGAACGTCAAAAGATTTAAAACTTCCAGAAGATCCAATAGGTAAAACCTTACAATTGCATTCTTGTCTCAGTCTGTTATAATAGATTTTGTAAGACAGTCACTTACACACAATTTCATAAGCAATTAAGCTTATTCTACTTTTGTAATATCTCCCGTATTCCCAAGCTGGTAAATACGGCTATCATGGGGACGTTACGGATTCGACAGGGGTAGTTCGAGCTTAGGTTGCGGGCCGAAGGGATCGTCTTCGTTAAAACGTCACGCCAATAATAACTGGCAAATCTAACAATAACTTAGCTTTAGCAGCTTAATAACTGCATAGCTAGTTCCTCCCTCCATCGTCCATGTGGTAGGGTAAGGGACTCACTCTTAGTGGACTACGCCTAATTCCTCCGTCTGGGGATGATGGAAGAGACTAATCAGACTAGCTGCTCTGACGCCTGTCGATAGGCATAGGAGTTAGCGAAACTGCGAATTTATCGACTACGCTCGTAGACGCTTAAGTGCCGATATGTCTGGACGTGGGTTCGATTAGTAATTAGTCGCCTTATGTGGTAACACATAAGTGAAAATTCGGCTTTATCGGTGAAACCTAAGTCACATTAAAGTGATAGGGCAATGCCGAGCGGTATGTAGAGCGATCTAACAGCCGTGTATCGACTTATAGGCTGCCAACTTGGTAGTACTAGGATACGAAAATCTGCCTTTTCTAAAGGTAAAACTACTTTTCGTATAAGACGCCGAAGGACCTAACAAGGTTCAAGATATAGTCAGTGCCATGACGAAAGCATGGAATAGCATGTCCCACCGTCTCCACCAAATACATATTTGGTGGTTTTTGTTTTGTTGTGACTTAAAGCATAAAATTGTCATTGTGACATCATTATGCTTTAAAATAAAAGTGTCAAAATTATGCTTTAAAACATTGTTTGAGTTTATGAAAAATATCTTACCTTACATATATAAATAAAAACAGGAGTTTTGCTTTCTTATAAAAATCCGGCCTTGTTCAATTAATTAAATGCATTAGGTTTACAAGCGTAACAATTCAGATTTCCTACCTAAACACTTATAAAAGTAGGAGACTTTCCTTTTAATTATGTTTTACATATTTCTTTTGATTAATAATTTCTCATTGCCTACCATCTACTTCGTCTTTTAAGCGTTTATATAAAATGCTCATCTTTTCAATAGCCCAATCCTCTAAAGCTTTGTTTAATTCTCCTAAATCACCTTTAATATAAATTCGTGCCATCTTTTTGTTTCCATTCCAATTGCTTTGAAATGTTAAACTAACATCATTAAGTTCTTCTTCAAGTATTGCTCCAAATTTACTCTCTATATATTCAACACGTTCTTTATTACGATCATCGTTTTGCCTTTCGAAATGTAGTCCTACTTCAAGGGCACTTTTTCCCCTTAAACAAAATTCGAAATGTCCTCCTGGTACATCAGCTTTAATTTGAATATAATGATAATTTTGATTCATTTTAAGCAAGCTATTATCTATACCCATCTCTTCGATAATCCTTTTATTTAAACTATCGAGAAATTTGTGTTTGATCTGAATCTTCTCAGATATTTCTTTCTCATTAACCTCTTTCCTCTCAGCACGAATGGTGTATTCTTCAGTCTCTACTAATGGAATAATAACAGATGAATTTATGGCTATTTCTTTTTCATTTAAATTATAAACTGTGAATTTAACACAGCTAATTTCAATCCCAAACTTCCTCAACCATAGAACAGTTGCTGTTACTTCTGGTCTGAATTCTCTCGAAGCAATAATAATTCTTGGCCGGTCAGATATAGACTCAAGTTCACCCCCAATAAATTCATCAAGCTTATCCTTTATTTCTTCTTCTGATAAATGAAAACCGTTCTTCTGAAGATAATCTTTATGTATCCCAATAATTTCATCCACCGTTAATGTTGAACAATAGGCAGCGTATTTAACAGCTTGTAGTTCAACAGATTTACCGCTATCATCACGCTTCAGTTCAATAATTACTAATTCACCTTGCTCATCCAAAGCTAGTACATCGAGCCTTTCTGAAGTTTTATTGAACTTATCATATTCATTTGTTAAGATATAAAGTTTTTCTCCTAATATTTCTGGTTGTTCAATTACCCAACGCTCAATATCGTTTCTTTCAAGTATATTAAGTGATTTAAAATTTGTTTCTTCGTATACATTTAATCCGCCATTATATTTGTTCACAGTTAAAAACAAAATCTTACACCTACAATCCTTGTATGTTGAAATAACTAATATAATAATTTTACCAAACTAAAAATGCTTTTTCACAACTTTCTTCTTAAGTGCGTTATTTCTTATGTGATTTATTAAGAATGCCCCTGAAAACGAAACCCTTTAGATTTAATTTGTAGCTTTTTTTTGAATTTTTAATAAAGACAAGTCTGCAGCATCTGGGGAAAATGCATCTTTTTTTTATTTTGAGATGAAGCTAGGATTGTATTAATTGATAATTTGAAAAAAATTGAAAAATGTTATATTATAGAATTAATCCAACTATTAAGTTGAAGGCGTCTTGCAAATTGGTTGCAAGGGAGATAAGTTTCAACAAGTCAAGCTTTTCATTTTCAAGAAATTTGACTGATAAGCATATCAATTCCACAAGTGCTAAAAGCATTTGCAATTCTGGTATGTCTATTAAACTTATCACAGTTATAATACACTCCTTATTGTTATTATAATTGAATTGTTTAACGATTTTAGTGGTCACCGGGCTCTTCATTGAATCCCAAATATGTATGCTAGGAGGTTTTTTGTTTTGAAACAAAGTAATAGACCACGACAATTACATAACCTCCCTAGCTCTGCAAAGATTGATTGGACTAAATATAAAACTAAGTCTTATTTACATTTTGATAATCCAATAAAAATAGAGCATGTGAATAATAAAATCCAAGATCCTGATTGGGTTGCTTCACATGCTTTTTTGCCGTCTATTCATTTCAATATTACATTTAATAAATATGTAACTATTTCAAAAGATAAAACACTTCCACTTAACAGACAGAAGGAAAGGAAGAAAAAAGTACGCCAAATCTTTTATGCTTCGCATAAAGACCGTTTCATTTATAAATACTACGGAGATTTATTAAATAATGCTTATAATAGGTACGCCGAAGAAAAAGGAATAGGAGATAATGCATTAGCTTATCGAAATAATAAACCTGGAAAAAATAATGTTGATTTTGCATATGAGGTATTTAATTTTCTCTTAACCCAAGATCAAGCGGTTGTAATATCAATTGATTTTAAGAAATTTTTTGATCATATTGATCATTGTTCTTTAAAACAAAATATTAAAACAGTGCTGGGTGTTGAAGAATTGCCTGTTGATTGGTATAAGGTCTTTAAAAACCTAACGCAATTCTCATATGTAAATAAGTCTGATATTGATACCTTTTTAAAACAAAATTATGGAGTCAAAAAATTAAAAGAGCTCTTGAAAAAGCGAAAATTGACTAAAATTATGACCTCATCAGAATTTCGTACATTTAAAAAAGAACATCTCTATAAAAATAAAAAACCATTTGGTATCCCGCAAGGTTCAGGTATGAGTGCAGTTTGTTCTAATGTGCAGCTAATTAATTTTGATGAAGAGCTTAAATTGTGGGCCGAAACCTATCGAGCTCTTTATCGTAGATACTGTGATGATCTAATATTAGTTGTGCCAGTATCGGATACATCAATTACTTTGCTCAATAAGCTGAAGAATGAAATCCTAGAAATTATTGAAAGATACAAGTGTCTTGGTTTAAAGATACAGGAGGAAAAAACAGAAATACGTATATATAGAAATGGAAATATTTTAGATGAATCTCTACAAAACGGTACTTTAGATTATCTTGGTTTTGTCACAGATGGACAAACTGTACGATTACGTGAGAAGAGTCTTTTTAAATATTACTGTCGAGCATACCGTAAGGTTGATACAAGTCGAAAAATAGCACTTGTAACCAATCGGAAGGCTCCAAAAAGAAAGTTGTATAAAATTTATACTCATCTTGGTTTCAACTATAAAGAACGAGGAAATTTTATAACTTATGCCTACAAAGCACATAATAAAATGTCAAAATTAAAATTGCAAAGCCTTATACGCAAGCAAATAAAACGACATTGGGGGAAAATCCATAAACGTTTATAATGAGGCGCTTAGCTCCAATAGTACTAAGCGTCTCATTTTGTTTATTAGACAGGCAAAGAGATGAAAGAATACACTCAAATGCTTCTCATACATTCTGCTATTAATAGTTTTTAAGCGCTACATATAAAAGATATGTATTATTCATACGATATTCTATTATTTATAGTGTTTCATTTTAAGTATAGTAATCATCGTTGGGTAAATATGTTAAAATGAAAGAGTTGTAAAAAATTCCAAATATTTAGCTAGATGATAGTTTTATATAGTAGTATCTGTATATAAAGAGGGAGTGTTTATAATGAGTTCTTACTTTAAAACTGCTAATACGAATATTGTGGACAACGAGTTTTTAAGAGAGCCGCAAATTGAAGCTTATGAGAAATTACGAGAGCATTTTATAGAACGAGAAAGTAATGAACATGCACTAGTTGTACTGCCAACAGGTACAGGTAAGACTGGATTAATGGGTATTGCACCTTATGATATTTCAAATGGGAGAGTTTTAATTATAACTCCTCAAACGGTTATTAGAGATTCTGTTTTAGGATCTCTAGATCCGTTGTATCCCAAAAACTTTTGGTTATTTACAAGAGTATTTGACAGTTATACAGAGTTACCTACTGTAATTGAATACGAAAAGTCATTAACTGGTGAAATAATAGAAAGTGCGGACATAGTTATTCTGAATGTACATAAGTTACAAGAGCGATTAGACTCCTCTCTATTAAAACGTGTGGAACCAGAGTTTTTTGATTTTATCATTATTGATGAAGCACATCATTCGGAGGCTACTACTTGGAAAAAGGCGCTGAAATACTTTAATAATGCGAAAGTGCTAAAAGTAACGGGTACTCCTTTTAGAAGTGATGGGAAGACAATTGAAGGTAAAGAGGTATACACCTATGGTTTAGGAAAAGCCATGGCTAAAGGTTATGTGAAAAGTTTAGAGAAGATTGATTACATACCTGGAAAGGTTTATCTCACACTTGATAAAAAGAATGACGAGCTTTATACAATTGACCAAATAAGAGAAATGGGTTTAAGGGATGAGGAATGGATTAGAAGATCAGTCGCACTTTCTCCTGAGAGTAATATAAGTATAATCGAACAATCTATAAAATTCTTAAGTGAAAAAAAAGAGAAAACTGGTAATCCTCACAAAATAATTGCTGTAGCATGTAGTATTTGGCACGCAGAGCAACTAAAGGAGTTATATGAGGCTAAAGGTTACAGTTCTTCGATTGTTCATAGTGAATTAGAAAAACACGAAAGAGAATTAGAGTTTGCTAAAATTGATTCTAATCAAGTGGACGTTGTAATCAATGTTGCTATGCTTGGAGAGGGATACGATCATAAGTTCTTGTCAATTGCAGCATTGTTTAGACCATATAAGACATTATTACCTTATGCTCAATTTATTGGCAGAGTCCTTCGTTCTATATCTGATGATGATGTAAATGGAAATCTTTCAGAAGATGACAATATCGCAGCAGCTATTCATCATAAAGAACTTGGTTTAGATGAACTTTGGGATTTCTATAAGAAAGAAATAAAGAAACGAGATATAATTAAAAAAATTAGAACGGATTATCCAATTGAGCCAACAGATCGATCTCCTAAGGACATTAGCTTTGGTTCTGTATCCGAATCAGAAGATTATACTACTGTTAAAGATGCTTTTATCGAAAGTGAACTTTTAAAGGTAAGAAAACAAAAGATCCAGGAAGAACAAGAAAAAATTAAAAATCTACAAGAATTATTAGATGTAACCGAAGAAAAGGCAAGAATACTTTATCAACAGAGCCTTAAGTCACAAGACAAAGAACGTTACCTTAGACCTGACTTATACTTGAAAAGGAAGAAAGTTGAAATTGATCAGTTAGTAAGAGAGGACATAATTCCACAGTTGTTAGTTGATTTTAATTTAGAACTTCAAGGTAATGAGTTGACAGTAGGTAGGTACATTCTTCCTAAAAGGTATGAGTTTATTTATGGAAGAGCAAAGGATAATGGTTCTTTACTTGGACAGTATTTTAATTTATCATTAAAACATCACATTGGGGAAGGTAGGGACGGTTGGAAACTAGAAGATTATGACCGTGCTATTACCCATGTGCAAGATTTAGAAATTCATCTGCGTAAGGTTTTAGAAAATAGATAGCAAAAGGTGGTACCTATGATAGAAACCATTGAATGTCTTTATGATGAAATACATGGGCCGAAAATAACCCCGTACGAATTATTAGAGAATGTAAAACTTCCTAACTATATCTCTGTAGACTTTAGTACAGACAGTAATAATAATATTGTCGCATACACTAAATGTCTATTAGAGCATGGTGATTATGTAGTATTCACATATGTGTTTGACAAAGATAATAAGTTATTAAGCCTAAAATCTACGATATATGGGATTGAAGACGAACTCTACAATCGAAAAACTGAAATTGAAAAATTTTATCAGTTAGCTTCACAATCTCTTAAGCCTATTTTAAAAGCTATTTAAAAGTCAAAAGAAGTTCAAATTTTGGGCTTCTTTTTTTATACAATTTTAAATATAGAATTTATTAAAAAGGGTGGTAATTCATTTAAACAAGATATCCATTAATCATGCAATACATTTTCAAGAGTAAACCTTTCACACGGTTACTCTTCTTGTGAAAATTGCTAAAAAGTTTCAGTTGAAATCCAAGTAGATTACATAATTTTCTTCACTATCATCCGATTATATTGATTTTATTGAAAGGGATTGGTTCAATTTTTATTGGATTTATACTTCTGGTCTTCCACCTTTACATCCTCTAGTTCGGTTTACCTTAATCGCAAATTATGGTTCGCTTTAGACTAATATCCGTTCAGAACACTCCCAAAAAAGATAACACTATAAACATAATATACCAATACCTGTACTTAAATTAGCTATTTTATTGACCATGATATTAAATAAAGTGTGAAACAGCACTGTAACCGAAAAAGAATGGCAATATTAATGTTTATTTAGAAAACATAACGTAACTGCATTATTTACATTGAGTTCAAAAAAGAATAAGACTAAAATAAAAATTAAGTAAGAATAATGCAAGAGGTGAATCCTGTGGAACTGAGAATGTTTTACCGTACACAGAGAGAGTTGGCTGTCGATTTGAACAAGCTAGTCGATTCTTATTGGCAGGAAGAGATAAAAGAAAATGAGCTAATAGATGGAATTAAGAACTTATACGAAAATAATAATGAAAAACTATTAAAGGATAATCGGTTTACAAAGATAGTTCAGCAGCACTGCGGTAAAAGACGTTTGGCTGTGGTAGAAAAGGTATTGGAAATAAATTAGGTAAATAGTATTGTCTGAAAGGTTTGATTGTATGACAATGGAGTTGGAATATTCTTCAAGTTTGAATGGTGCCTCATTTTTACTTTTTGAATTAAAGCAGGTTTTAAAATTGAAGCAGCTAGGATTAACTAATCAGCAAATCAGGCAAAAAGTAAAAGAGGATAATCTGTTTCAATTTAATAACCAGGGCAGAATTAACCGAGCATTACCTTCTGTTATGAAAAGAGCAGAAGCTCTTGATGAAACTCTTGCTTCATTACTATTAGAAGATTCCATTGAAACGGGAAAAACCCTAAACCTGTATGCCATTATGAAAACGGATCTACTGTTTTTCGAGTTCATGGATGAGGTAATAGGAGAAAAGCTACTTAATAATGACTATTTAATTGAAAAAAAGGACATCAATCTATTCTTTACCTCTAAGGCGGAGCAAAGTGAGAAAGTAGCTGGCTGGAGCGACATTAATATTGAAAAGTTAAAAAGAGCTTTCATGCAAGTCTTGTTTGAAAGCGGAATGTTAAGAACTAGAAAAGGTAAAGAGCTTAACAGGCTAGTTATTGATGAACGGATCAAGAATCATCTCACACATATTGGTGATGCTCGTTTTATATGTGCAATGGGTGAGTAGGAGGTAACAGAATGAGCAACTTGAAAGCTAGGGCTGATAAAATTATTGATAAAATTAAAGAAGAGAAATTTATTGAAGGTCGTGGTTTGGGAAACGAAATTAGTTTTTATGTGTTTGACTACGAACCGAATCAAGAGCTTTATATCAGAGACTATGTTAAACGTATTAAAAGACAATTGAATTATGAAGGATCCAATCGAAGAGTAATCGAGTTTGATTTGTATATGATGCTCATTGATATTACAAAGGAAAAAAGAATTTTTGACCGTATTTTTGAAATGGAAGAACGTCAAGGAAAAGATCAACTATTTAGAGCAATGACTACATTTGCCAAACCAGAAGTATTTTTAGAAAAAATAAAGGAACAAGTAAAAACTGGGAACTATAATGTGGTGTTCCTCACCGGAATAGGCAAGGTTTATCCATTCGTGCGTTCTCATAATATTTTAAATAACTTACAAGAAGTGTTGGACGATGTACCAGTTATCATGTTCTTTCCAGGTAAATATGATGGTCAGTCATTACAATTGTTTGGAAAGTTTAAGGATGATAATTATTACCGAGCATTCCGATTAGTCGATTAATTAGTTAGGGGGATACGGATGATTATTAAAGATATGTTTCAAAAAGATATTGAACGTGATATTCGTGGGGTCATAAAAGTAGCCCAACAAGATGAAGAAAATATTTATCAGGAATTAGATGAGTATGTTGTTACTCGTGAATTGCAAAAACACCTTTCTAAGTTCTACGAGAATTACCAAAAAGGGATTAATGGTGTAACGGATAAAATGGGTGTTTGGATTTCTGGATTCTTTGGTTCTGGTAAGTCGCACTTTCTAAAGATACTTGCTTACTTGCTCGAAAATAAGAAGGTAAACGGAAAGCAAGCAATTGATTTCTTTCAAGATAAAGTACAAGACTCTCTTGTATATGCAAATATGCAAAGAACGGCTGACGTGGAAACAGAAGTTATTCTGTTCAACATTGATTCAAAAGGTTCACTCGACAATAAATCAAAGGAAGATGCAATACTTCGTGTCTTCATGAAGGTATTTTATGAACATCGTGGCTACTACGGAGATATTCCTGGTGTAGCTGAAATGGAAAAGTACCTAGATAAACAGGGGGTATATGGTGCCTTTAAAGAAGAATTCAAGGCAGTAGCTGGTGAATCGTGGGAAGAACGTCGTAATAGCTTTTACTTTGATGCAGATTTTGTTATTGGTGCCTTAACAAAAGTAACGGATATGACGGAAGAATCTGCACGTAATTGGTTTGAAAACGGTGTTAATAATTTTGAAATTAGTATTGAAAAGTTTGCGAAAGACGTAAATGAGTACATCAAAAATAAAGGGAGAAACTTTCACCTTATTTTCCTTGTGGATGAAATAGGTCAATACATCGGTGATAACCGTAATTTAATGCTGAATTTGCAAACAGTAGCAGAAGATTTAGGTACTCATTGTAAGGGGAAAGTTTGGATTATGGTTACTTCCCAAGAGAGTATTGATAGCATTATCAAAGTCAAAGGTGATGACTTCTCCCGTATCCAAGGGAGATTCGATACTAGACTTTCTCTATCATCTATCTCGGTTGATGAAGTTATCAAGAAACGTATCCTATTGAAAAAAGATTTTGCTAATGACAAATTGAAGGTTCTATACCCTGAAAAAAGTGCTATTTTAAAGAATTTGATTAGTTTCCGAGAAAGCACTGCAGATCTACGTGGTTATGACAACGAACAGGAATTTGCAGATGTTTACCCTTTTATTCCCTATCAATTTAAGTTGTTACAAAATGTATTTGAACAAGTGAGGAAACATGGATCTTCTGGTAAGCATTTATCTGAAGGGGAGCGTTCCATGTTATCTGCATTTAAAGAAGCGGGGCTTCAATATAAAAATGCTGAAGAAGGATTACTAATCCCTTTTTACGCTTTTTACGACACAATTAAGGAATTCTTGAATCCTTCTATTTCAAGAGTTATTGAAGGTGCGTACGAGAATCCTGCTTTAAAAGATGATGATTTTAATGTGGATCTATTGAAGGTTCTATTCATGATTAAGTATGTAAAAGAACTTCCAGCAAATCTCGATAATATAGCTACTCTAATGGTTACTCAAATTGATGAGGATAAACTACAGCTTAAAGAGAAAATTAAAGTTTCTTTAAGAAAGCTCATTTCCCAAACATTGGTTCAGAAAAATGGTGATAATTTTATCTTTTTAACAGATGATGAACAGGACATTAACAGGGAAATCAAATCATTGAATATTGATGAGGACATTGTGAAGCGAGGATTAGCTACCTACATTTTCGATGACCTCTATGATGGAAATCGTTTCCGATACAGCAGTGAATACTCATTTACTTACAATCAGAAAATGGACGAGAAAAACTATGGGAATCAGGTATCCAATATTGGAATGCAAATTCTTTCCCCTTTATCTGACCATTACCATAAGTCTGAGCAAGAACTAATGATGATGACTTCAGGAAATGGTGAGATGATTATTAAACTTGGCGGTAATGAGGCGTATATTGAGGAAATTGGGGAAGCATTGCGGATTGAGGAATTCCGTAAGAAAACAAATATTACGCAACTACCTGAAAACATCCAAAATATCTTGAATAATAAACAAGCGGAGATTCGTGAACGTCGTAGAAGAGTTCGTGAGCTTTTGGAGGAAGCAATTAAGGATAGTGCATTCTTTATCAATGGTGACAAAGTGGAAATTAAGGGGTCCACAGTTCGTGATAAAATTAATGCTGCCTTCACGATGTTAGTCGATAATGTTTACACAAAACTAAATTATGTGAAGGAACACTTAGAAAATGAACGAGCATTAATTTCAATTCTTGCTTCAGACGATGAACAATTGTCATTTGAGGATACTTTGAAAGTAAATCCAAATGAATTGGCTAAACGGGAAGTGTCTGATTTTATCAGTTTACAAGACGATTTAAAAAAACAGGTACGAGTAAAAATCTTATTTGATCGTTTCGGGGACAAGCCATATGGTTGGAAGACACTTGATGTTGCAGGAATGATTGCAAATTTATTAAAAGAACAACGCATTCGAATTCGTTATAATGCCGAATACTTAGAATCAGAAGACAGCGTTAATACTCTTGTAACGGTTCTTACTAAGACACAGGAAGCAGATAAAGCAATTGTGTTGAAGAGGGTAAAAGTTGATGATCAGTTAATCAAGACAGCTAAATCAATTTGTAAAGATGTTTTTAATAAAACGGATTTGGCTGACGATGAAGATGGACTACTAAAGGACATTCGATTACTGGTTGAAAAACAAATAGACGAAATAAAGGGTTATAAGGCTCGATATGAAGGAAGAAAGTATCCTGGTATGAGCTTGCTTGATAAAGGATTGGAATACTTTGAGCAGTTTCATAATGGCTTAGACAATGTATCTTATTTCACTAAGTTAAAGGAATTAGAAGATGATTTACTTGATTGGGAAGAGGATATTTTCTATGTGAAAAGTTTCTTCGGTACTGATCAGAAAAAGATTTTTGATGATGGATTAGCTGCTATAAGAAAATATGATGAAAATAAATCTTATTTAATAGGTGCAGAGGTAGAGCAAACTATCGAAAAGCTCCAGTCTATACTTCAAGACTCGATTCCTTATAAAAAGATAAAAGATATTCCGGAACTTATACATGCAATGGATGAACAAATCAATGCGGTTCTAAATGAGAAAAGAGATAATGCTCATAAAAAATTAAAAGATGATAGTGATTACTTGTCATTATTGACATCACAATACGGTGTATCAAATGACACGAAAGAACGAGTTAATCGTTACTATCAAGAACTTAATGCGAGTGTAGATACTTTCATAGATATTTATAAAGTTGATGCAACAGTTTCACAAAGCACGAGCTTTAAAGAAAAAATGGAAGTGCATATCGAGGGAGAAATATCTGAATGGAAACGTAAAAAGGATGAGGAACAAAAAAATCGTCCTGGTGGTGAAGTAGTAGACCCTCCTGTACCGCCTGTGGATCCAACCATTCAACCGGTAAAAGTAACAAAATTAGTCAATGTAAAAACATTAGCTACAGAAGATGATGTCGATAAGTACATCAATGCTTTATCAAGTAAGCTAAAACAAATTATTAAGGAAAATAAACAAATTGAGTTTGTTGAGTAATCGGGGTGAAATAAATGAAAAAATCAGCATTAAAGACTTTTGCTACGAATGCACGAAGAGAGTTATTGAAAAAAGTCGAAGCAAAGGCAATGAAGATAGGGATTACAGAAGGTAATATAAAAAAAGCGGACATTGAAAGCTCAGATGCCATCTTTATTGATGGCAGACAGCTCTCAAAGGAAGAAAAGATTCAAAGGGACAGGTTGATTGACCGCATTAACCAAATTGGATTCAAACGAGTGATGGAGGAAGTTGCTTATACTTGGTTTAACCGTTTCACTGCCATACGCTTTATGGAAGTAAATGACTATTTACCAACCAAAGTAAGGGTGCTTTCTTCTACCAATGCAGATAGTGCCGAGCCAGACATGATGAAAGAAGCACTATCATTAGATTTAGATTTGGACAAGGAATATATCTATGAGCTAAAAATGAACAATAACTCAGAGGAACTGTTCAAATACCTTATTATCAAACATTGTAATGACTTGAATCGTTATATGCAATTCATGTTTGAAACAATTAATGATTACACGGAAATCCTCTTTCCAGATGGTCTTTTAACAACTGATTCGTTTATTCGCCAAATGACTAACACTGAGATTATTCCAGAAGACAATTGGGAAAAGGTGGAGGTGATTGGTTGGCTATATCAATACTATATTGCGGAAGAGAACGAACGTGTTATTAAAGCAAAGAAGAGATATAACCCCGAGGAAATACCATTTGCAACGCAATTATTTACACCTGAATGGATTGTTCGTTATATGGTTCAAAATACACTCGGTCGATACTGGATTGAATCACATCAATTGCATCGGGATCTTATCAAACATTGGGAATTCTATCTTGAGAATTCAAACCCTGGGCACGATTATGATAAAATGCTAGCTCCTTATATCAATAAGGAATTAAAGATAGAAGATATTAGATGTTTCGACCCAGCAATGGGAAGTGGCCATATCCTTGTCTATATGTTCGATGTATTATTCGAAATATATAGCAAATGTGGTTATATGGAACGTGAAATTCCTCGTTTGATTATAGAAAATAATCTATATGGACTTGATATTGACGATCGGGCATATCAACTGGCAAGCTTTTCCCTCATCATGAAAGCGTTGGAGTATAACAAACGATTTTTGAGAAGTATTGAGCGGGATGGACTGATTATGAATTTAGCGGCTATCCAAGAAACAAATTCAGTTACAGGGGAAGAGTTGGAATATATAGCAGGAGAATCATCAGGTACGCAATTTGAAAAAGTTATGGCGTTTTTTAGTCAATTTCAAAACGCAAAAGAAATTGGAACACTTATAAAACTTGGTTACAAGGATGTTGAATTTATACAAGAACGAATAAATATAATTGAAGAAAAACAAGGCAATTTATTTGAAGAGGAAATAAAAGGGAGAATTTTACCCTTATTAAGAATACTTGTAAAACAGACTAAAATAATGAGAGGAAAATATGATGTATTTATTACTAATCCTCCATATGCTGGACATAAATACTTAACTCCTGAATTATCGAAATATTTGACTGATAATTACCCTGATGTTAAATCGGACTTATTCTCAGCATTTATTGAATATAGTTTTCATTCCACCAAAAGTAATGGACAAATAGGCTTTATGTCACCATACGTATGGATGTTTATTTCTTCATATGAAAAGTTACGCCAAAATATTATTGACAACCGTAATATTACTAGCTTGATTCAATTGGAATACTCCGGGTTTGATGAGGCAACTGTACCGATTTGTACATTTACTTTAAGAAATTATGACAGTAATACTCTGGGGGAGTATATTAAATTATCTGATTTTAAAGGTGCTAAAAATCAACCGATTAAGACAATTGAGGCAATAAATGATCCTTTGGTTACATATCGTTATTCATTTAATCAGAAAAATTTAAAAGAAGTGCCTGGTAGACCTATAGCTTTTTGGGTTAGTGATAAAATTAGACAAGCATTTGTAATGGGAGAAAACTTAGGACTAGTATCAAATCCTGTGAGTGGCTTGTCGACAACTGACAATAATAGGTTTTTACGATATTGGCATGAAATAGAGTTCAATCGTATTGGATTAAAAGTTAAAGAATTAACAGAAACATTAAACACTCAATTTAAATGGTATCCATTCATTAAGGGTGGAAAATATAGGAAGTGGTTCGGGAACCATGAATATGTAGTAAATTGGGAGAATGATGGTGAAGAAATTAAGAATGCCGTTACAAATAATCCAAAAGATCCAAATACAACACATTGGTCAAGAAGAATTTTTAATACAGAATACTATTTTAAACGTGGTTTAACTTGGTCAGGTATTTCGAGCAGTAAACCATCAATGAGGATACTTGATAATTCTATTTTTGGTAGTGGTGGAAAAGCACTTTTCACTAATGATGATTTATATTACTTTTTAGCATTTCTAAATTCCAAAGTAGCTCTAGTTTTTTTGAATCTAATTAGCCCAACATTGAATTTTGAGTCAGGGCATATTGGGAAATTGCCAGTATTAAGGGATTCTCAATTTGATAAACAAATATCTAGCATCGTGACTCAAAATATAGAAATTTCTCAAACAGATTGGGATAGTTTTGAAATTAGTTGGGATTTTAAGAAACATCCATTTATATACAATAGTAGTGATTATATTGAACAGTCTTTTATAAAGTGGCAAAAAATTTGCGAAAATCAATTTGAACAATTAAAAACTAATGAAGAAGAATTAAATAAAATCTTCATAAAAATATATGGATTACAGGACGAGTTAATTCCTAAAGTAGATTATGAAGACATTACAGTCCTAAAGGCTAATTTAGAACGGGATATTAAGAGCTTTATTTCATATGCTATTGGTTGCTCTTTTGGTCGTTATTCACTTGATGAAGAGGGATTAATATTTGCTGGTGGTGAATTTGACCATTCACGATATAAAACATTCAGGATAGACAAAGATAACATTCTACCTATTCTTCCAAGTGCACATTTTGAAGACGATATTGTATCCAGATTTGTTAACTTTGTCAGAATTATTTTTGGAGAGGAAACTCTTTCAGAAAATCTCAATTTTGTAGCGGATGCCCTCGGTAGAAAGAAAGGCGAAACGGCAAAAGAAACTTTACATCGTTATTTTTTAAATGACTTCTTTAAAGATCATGTTCAAACATATAAAAAACGACCTATTTATTGGATGTTTACTTCTGGAAAGGAGAAGGCGTTTAATTGTTTAATCTATATGCACCGTTATGATAAAACAACACTGTCTCGTATTCGTACGGACTATGTGCATGATTGTCAAATCCGATTGGATGCCGAAAAAAAAGACTTACTTAATATCATTGAAGGGGATTCTACAGCAAAAGAGATTAGTGATGCTAAGAAAGAACTGAAATCTCTTGATAAGAAAATTGATGAGTTAAAAGCATATGATGAGTTGTTACACCATATGGCAGATATGCAGATTGAATTAGATTTAGATGATGGAGTTAAATTGAATTATGAAAAATTTAATGGTCTTGTTGCTAAGATATAAATAAACTTGAGGAGATACATTGGTGATGGCTAATGTATCTTTCCTTTATGGTTATTAGGGGATTTAGCAGTGAAGGTATTTATAGAAATATTTAGTATAGATGGGATGGGGATCTAATGAAGGTTGGTTTACGTAGCACAGAAATTAAAGGTTGATAATAATAAAATCTTTAAAGCAACTTTTGATGTGGAAAGTAAGGAATGGGTATCTAAGGACTTTTTGAAAGATATAATGGAGAAGCAGAAAATAGAAAAAGGTCAATAAATAAATAGTAGTTTAGTACAATGTTATTGAGTTAGAAAGTAGGTGAAGGGAATGAATATAAATCAAATTGAGGCTGCGTTATCAGATATATTCAACGAGTCATTAAAAGATGGTGAACAACGGAAAATTGTGTTCTGGGTGGACAAGGGTAAGGAGTTCGCAGAAGAAATTGAACATCTTACCATTGATAAGGCAAAGGTTCATATGCTTACTGACCATAATCAGTTTCAAACGAAATATTTGCTTGAAGAAGAAGATCCTACGTCCCCCTACTTGATTTATACAGTCATGGAATTAGGTGTGGAAGACAACTGGTTAGCGGATACTGTTTTTTATTCGAAAACGTTCTATGCAGATCGAATTTCGCTAATTCTAAGTGAATTGCATATAGACCCGTCACTTCGGGCTATAATCAAAAAGTATGAACGCTTCTTTAATAACAAAGAGAGATTTAAAAAATTCTCAGCATTGAATATTGAAACCTATTCAGAAGGAATAATTGAACTTTCAATAATGAGTGTATTGTGTAACGTCAAAACACCTGATTTTGAAGAAATATTAAAAACGGTGTTAATGGACACGCTGGAGGACAATGAGAATAAATACTTGTCCCTTCTTGAGAAATTCTTTGATGCTGAGGTGTTCTGGAATTACGTTTCTAATCACTATGGCTATGAAAGAGAGAAGAAAAGTCTAAAAACATTATTCATCCAGTTAGTAGTAACGGCATTCAGTCAATCGGTTGCTGATGAGGATATATGGGATTTAGAAGTATTTATTTCCAATCGAAATAAAACGAATGCTGTTGTGTTTATTGACCATTGGATGCACCATAAGACGGATTATGTGATTTTTGATGAATATGCGGAAATGGTTGAACAGGAAATTCAACTTTCGAATATAATCAATAATCTTCCAATTGAAACTTTTAAACAGGCGGATACTTTTCCATATATCGACCGAGCAATCATCAAATACATAGCTAATGGATTAGTTACACAGCTTGAGGATTATGAAGAATATACGAAACTCATTAAATTGAGAAGAGCTAAACATTATCATGATAACTTTGCGTCCATATATGAAGCACTTTACTACACTGTGAAGATACATGAGTTTTATAAAGAACATCGTCAAGGTATTCCACAGGGACAGGCTATTGATTTGTATCAAGCATATGTAAATGATTATCACTTAATGGATACATATTATCGTAAGTTTTATGTGGCCTATGATGAAGAGAGTAATCATGATTTATTGAAAAAGTTACAAACACTGGTAGAAGATTTATATACGAACTGGTATATGGGTGAGTTGAGTTCCCATTGGTCACAAGCAGTTGAGTCTGAAATGACACAGAATTGGTCATTACCAGGTGTGAAAAATCAGCAAGACTTTTATTCTACATTTATTGATTCTAAAATCCGCAATGGGGAACGGGTTTTTGTTATCGTCTCAGATGCGCTGAGGTATGAAATAGGAGTTGAGTTGGCAGAACGCCTTAATACCGAAACAATGGGTGTTTGTGATGTGGAAACTTTACTCGGTGTAGTGCCTTCCATTACAAAGCTGGGGATGCCATCACTCCTACCGCATAAAGAAATTGATATAGATATAAATGGCAGGATATTTGTCGATGGGAAAGATTCTTCTGGATTGGAAAACCGGAAAAAGATTATTGAATCTAAAGTGCCAGAAAGTATTGCAGTTCATTTTCAAGATGTATTAGCGATGAATAAAGCTGGGCGAAGAGAAAACTTTAAGGGTAAAAAACTCGTATACATCTATCATGATACTATTGATGCAATGGGAGACAAGGCTTCAACAGAAGTCTATACGTTTAATGCAGTTGAAACCTCATTAAACCAATTGTATGACTTAGTGAAAATTATTCGAGATGATTTAAGTGGAACAAATGTGTTTATTACGGCTGATCATGGCTTCCTTTACCAAAGAGATGATTTAGAGGAAAGTGATAAAATTGGTCAGGATTCAATAGATGCTATAGAAGTGAAACGTCGCTACATTATTGCAAATGAGCTGCATAATGTTTCAGGTCAATTGGCTATCAATCTTTCATCCATAATAAAAAATGATCAGCAATTAACAGCATATTTGCCCAAAGCGACACTTAGAAACAAAATGCAAGGTTCAGGTATTAATTTTGTTCATGGTGGTGCAAGTCTTCAGGAAGTAGTTATCCCATTGTTAACATTTAAAAACAAACGGACAGGGCAAAAAGGTGCGAAGGTCATTAAAAAAGTAGATATTAAACTTACGAATACTACTCGTAAGGTAACGAATAGCATTTTCAACCTGGAGTTTTTCCAAACTGAAAAAGTGGAAGATAAGATAATTCCTCGAACTGTTGTCATTTATATGGCTGATGAGGAAGGCAACGTATTATCTAATGAGGAAACGATTATTGGGGATCGTCCATTTGAAAACCCAGCAGATCGTACTTTCAAATTAAGGTTTATATTGAAAAGCATTCCATATGATCGAACTAAAACGTATTACTTAATTATAAAGGATACAGAGACTGGAGTTGTAGTGGAGAAAATTCCATTTAACATCAATTTGGGTATAATCAGTGACTTTGACTTTTAAGAGGGAGGAGGACCGTGAATGGAAGAAAATGCGAATGCAGGATTAACTGTTGATTTAGATAGAAAATTGAATGACGTTTTTGCTGGAAGGGTTGTACGTAAAGATTTAACGAACCTAATAAAAGAGGGGGCGAACGTTCCTGTATACGTTCTGGAATATTTGCTTGGAATGTATGCTGCAACAGAGGATGAGGATAGTATTCGTGAAGGATTAGAGCGGGTGAAGAAGATTCTTTCGGAAAATTTTGTTCGTCCGGATGAGGCAGAGAAGATTAAATCTCGTATAAGGGAATACGGTCAATATTCTGTTATAGATAAGGTAACGGTGGCATTAAATCCGAAGATTGATACTTACGAAGCTGAGTTCTCCAATCTTGGATTAAAGGGTGTTCCCATTTCATCCATGTATGTGAAAGAGTTTGATAAACTCCTTGTCGGTGGTATATGGTGCATGGTCAAAATTGATTATTTTTATGACGAAGAAGTACGAAATTCAAATCCTTTTAATGTTAGTAGCTTACAACCAATTCAAATGCCAAACATGGATATTCAAGAGGTGTTTGAGGGCAGAAAGAGCTTTACAAAAGACGAATGGATTGATGTGTTAGTACGCTCGACAGGAATGGAACCAACTCAACTAGAAGAACGTGTGAAGTGGCATTTATTGCTGCGACTGGTTCCTCTTGTAGAAAACAATTACAACATGTGTGAACTTGGTCCTCGTGGTACAGGTAAATCACATGTCTATAAGGAATTATCTCCGAATTCCATTCTTGTTTCTGGTGGACAAACAACGGTAGCTAACCTTTTCTACAATATGTCTACTAGAAAAATAGGACTTGTAGGAATGTGGGACTGTGTCACATTTGATGAAGTAGCAGGTATTCGCTTTAAAGATAAAGACGGCATTCAAATCATGAAAGATTACATGGCATCCGGCTCCTTTGCGAGGGGTAAAGAGGAAAAGAATGCTTCTGCCTCCATGGTTTTTGTAGGTAATGTTAATCAGAGTGTGGACACGCTAATAAAAACATCCCATCTATTTGCTCCATTTCCTGAAGAGATGGCAAATGACACTGCATTTTTCGATCGGATGCACTATTATCTGCCTGGTTGGGAAATTCCAAAGATGCGTCCGGACCTGATTACTGAAAAATATGGCTTTATAGTGGACTACATTGCAGAGTTTTTCCGAGAAATGCGGAAACGCACTTTCAGCGATGCAATTGATCGCTATTTTAAACTAGGAAACAATTTAAACCAGCGTGATACGAATGCTGTCAGAAGAACGGTTTCTGGTATGTTAAAACTCTTATATCCTCATGGCGAATTCACGAAAGAGGAAGTTATAGAAGTATTGGAATACGCCCTTGAAGGTCGCCGTCGTGTTAAGGAGCAGTTAAAGAAAATTGGCGGTATGGAGTTTTATGATGTTATGTTCTCTTTTATTGACAAAGAAACACTTGAAGAGCATTACGTTTCAGTTCCAGAGCAAGGTGGAGGAAAACTAATTCCAGAAGGTATGGGCAAACCAGGTCATGTTTACGTTACGGGACATAGCCATACTGGAATGATTGGTATTTATAAGCTCGAAAATCAAGTTGTCAGTGGAACGGGTAAATTTGATAAATCGGGTGTTGGTTCCAACCGTGAGGCGAAAGAAAGCCTAGATACAGCATTTCGTTTCTTTACAGCCAATAGCAAAAGCATTAGCAATACCATTAGCACCAAAACAAAAGACTATCTCATGCACATAGGTGATTTACAGGGTATTGGTTTAACGGATGAACTTGCCATAGCTGAATTAATTGGCCTTTGCTCAGGAGCGTTAGGAAAGCCAACACAGGAGAGTTTAGTCGTCATAGGTAATATGACTGTTGGTGGCACTATTTCCAAAGTGGAGGAGTTTGCAAATACTTTACAAGTATGCGTAGATGCAGGGGCTAAAAAAGTATTAATACCTGCAGCGTCAGTTATGGACTTGCAGACAGTTCCACCAGATCTATTGGTAAAAGTGCAGCCAGTGTTTTATTCTGATCCGATAGATGCTGTGTTTAAGGCTTTAGGGGTAAGTTAATTAGTATTATTTTATTACTAAAAACATCCTAACAATAAAGATGAAAGTAATAATTTCATCAAGGTTAATAGAAGCGGTGAGGAGAGTGGGGCACGTGATTATCTCTCCTCTTTTTCATTGTTACTAAATCTCGTATTAGGGAATTTTAGGTAATTAGGAGCTTTGAGACTTTGCAGAACAAGTTTAGTAATTGATGAGGGAAACAACAATGATATTATTTGTTATTTTACATTAGTGAATAACGTTTTGTATTGGTGGAAGATTTATAGGATCAATAAAACAAAAAATTGCTTTTAGTGTAATCACGCTTCATCATTCAGTAATATTGGATAGTCATATCTGTATAAGGGTATTGCTCCAACCTCGAATATTTTAGCACTAGAACATTTAATAGTCAGTAGATGAAACTATTAACCTGCATACTCATCAAACCCTTTTACATTCTGAAAAAAATTTTAAAACCAATATTTATTACTGTCTCTATTCCGACTGCTTTTTATCATGAACAGAAATAGACAATAAAAGTGCCATTTTTTATCTCCTTCAAGTTTATATTTGATTTTCTTTGTAAAGGAATGAGTAGAGAGAAAAAAGCAATTAGATTTTTACAAAGATGGAGGGACATTTATGGCAAGTATTCAGAAAAGGGGTAAAACTTATCAGTACACAGTTAGTAACAGGATAAATCGTAAATCAAAACCAATAAGAAAAGGAGGATTTCGTACAAAGAAAGAAGCTAAATTAGCTGCAGCTGAAATAGAGGTTCTATTAGGGAACGGAATATCACCTTATTTAAACCCTAGGCCTATTGATCAGTACTTTGAAAAATGGATGAAACTCTATAAATCTCATTTAGATTCAACAACACAACAACATTACAAGTATACTTTGAAGGCTATAAATGCACATTTTGGTAGTAAACCACTGCAAGAAATAAAAAGGCATGATTATCAGTATTTTATAAATAAATATGGTATGAATAAATCGAAAGAATCTGTTGAAAAATTAAATGCTCAAATCCGTGCTTGTGTAAGAGATGCAGTTGAAGAAGGAATATTACAACATGATTTTACTAGGAAAGCTGTATTAACCTGGACAACGCCTGAAAAAAAGCCTATAGAGAAACACTTAGATTTTAGAGAAAGTGAATTATTGCTTAAAGAAATAATAAAGAGACTTAATCGAGGGTTAAGCTATTCATTGTTATTTTTAGGATTAACATCAGGAATGCGTTTTGCAGAGATGGTAGGACTTACAAGAAATGATTTTGACTTCATAAACAGTACCATTACAATTAATAAAACCTGGGGATATATGAAACGAAATCCTGAAGGTTTTCGTTCCACTAAAAACAAGTACTCTGACCGACTAATAAAAATGGACATGTCAACAATGGACCATTTTAAAAACTTGTTTGAAACTACACCTACTAATTTACATCAATTAGTTTTTTATAATCCTTCTTCTAAATACAAAGTTATAAGTAATACCTCTGCGAATAAACAATTAAGAAAGCTATTAGATGAACTTGGAATAGATCCAATTACAATTCATGGTTTAAGACATACCCATGCAAGTGTGCTCCTCTATAAGAAAGTATCAATATACTATGTCAGTGAACGCCTAGGTCATAGCGATATAGATACAACATTAAAAGAATATTCTCATGTAGTTAAAGAGTTGCGTATAGAAGATGAGAAAAAAACAATAGAATTATTTAATAATATATCGTACTAGATTTAGATGTACAAATTAATAAAAGCTTTAGCAAAGTTGAATTTGAGACTGAACCCCGTATGGTAAATATAAAGATACCTATTCGGGGTTTTTATTTTTTAAAACTTATGTTACTTGAACATTAATCCACCCTAAATATTTATTGTTAACTCCTCTTCTACTATCACTTTTTTTATATCGTATTCGCGAAACCATAAGTTATAAGTTTATCAGACGATATCAACAATCAAATTCCTATATTAAGTTATTTTTACTTCCTTTTTAGATTACGAAAAACTTAGTATTAATACCTGTAAAATAGTGGATATCTTGGATAATTTTGGTCTTAACTGGGGATGATATCCAAAAATACTAAGGAGTATAAAATGAAGGAACCTTCTACTTTATATGGTCTAAAACTAATTAACTCAGATAATGGTTATATAGAAAGTATGACAAGTTATATTACTCGCTTGTCGTTTATCCACTGTGTTAGTGCTGGAACTCTTATTAAAGAGGTGATTACTCCATTATTAGGAAAAAAGTATTTAAGTGCAATTGCACATAGAGGTGGTAATGGTTTTTATCAAAGCAGTCATGGTATCAATGGCAACCATTCCCTAGCGTTAGATTTTATCAATGTAATTACTCACTTAACCGATATTGATGTGAATAATTCGACTCTCCACTACTGGGCAAATATATTTCCAACTAGAGGTTTGTTAAAAAAGTATAAAGTCTGGTGTCCAAACTGTTATGAAGATTCCAAAGATAAGGGGGAATTACCATTTGATCAGTTAGTTTGGTGTTTTCAGGACATGTTATTTTGTTACTTACATAGAGTTAGATTAGAATCTGTTTGTTATCACTGTAATAAGAAACAGTTTTATTTATATAGAAACAGTACACCAGGGTGTTGCTGCTTTTGTGGGAATTGGTTAGGAAGGAAAAATATAAATAATTATAGTTATGAATTTACTGATAAAAATGAACTGTTATATGGATTATTGACTTTGCAGATAAAAAAATCTTCTCAAAAAGTTATTTTAACAGGAAGAGATGTAATTGAAGCGCTCATATTTTATATAAATGACTTATTTGATAATGATATATCACTCGCATCTTCAAAACTAGGTATACCCTCAACAACTCTTCGTTATTGGTTAAAGGGAGTTAATAGACCACCAATATCTTCAATTCTTCAGTTTTGTTCTATATTAGGATTGAAAATAGAAGAGTTCTTTCAAAAGAAACCGGTTAATGAAATTAATTGGTTAATACAATTATTTGAATCTAAAACAAATAACTTAAAATATAAAAACGATTATGAGTTAATTAGAAGGTTACTTCTAACTATATTAGAAAATAAAGAAAAAAGATCGTTGAGTAGTACAGCAAAAGAAATAGGGTGTGATCGTCGTTTACTATCATTAAAATTCCCTGAAGAATGTAAAAAGATTGTAGAAATGAACAATGATCTTATAAAAGTGGAAAAGGCAAAACGAATCGAACAAAAAAAGTTGGAACTAAAAAAGGTGGTAGTTGATTTAGTTAAATCAGGAGAATATCCGAGTAGAAGAAGGATAGAAGCACGAACATCATCAGGATTTTTAAATGAAAAGGAATTACAAATCTATTGGACGAAGCTAAAAAAAAATAGTTTTCATGCAAATAATTAAAGGTTTTTGGATAATCATGTCGAATTTTCATCATAAAATATTGAAAATTGAGAATATTTAAACGAGGGGGGATTTCTATGTTGTCAGATATTGAATTTTTAAGTTGGTGTGAGAAAAATAATATAACCAAAAAAACCAGGGAATATATAGAATGTAATATTAGGAAATCACAACCTTCTCGAACAGTGGGGAATGGAGAAGTAAGCACGAATGGTAGATATCCATCTAGAAAGATGGGGGTAACTATTCAATGGGAAAGTGGAAAAGTGGAAGGCCCGGCTGTATTAATGTTAGAGAATGACGATGATGTGTTGGAATACTATGATCAACCAGCTAGAATAAAGCTTAACTATATAAATAACAGTGGAAAAAACAGTGGCACACTATATACACCAGACTTTTTTGTTATCAGAAAAAAACGAGCGGGTTGGGAAGAATGGAAGCATGAAGACGATATTAATAAAATTGCTAAAAAACAACCTTGGAAATATAAGAATGATAAAGAACTAGGTTGGATATGTCCTCCTGGAAATGAGGTTGCTAAAGAGTACGGTTTAACGTTTGATGTATGTACCACTAGAAAAATTAATTGGACACTTCATCGAAATTATGTATTTTTAGATGATTATCTAAGACATAAAAATAGCTTGGAAATAAAAAAGGAACCTTTAGAAATAATTAAGCAAATAATATTTCAAGAACCTAGTGTTACCCTTAAAGAGTTAATAGATCGCTCTAATGGAAAATATACAACGGATGATATATTTATATCAATTATTCATGGAGAAATTTACGTTGATGTAAATGAATACGTATTAGCAGAGCCGGAAACTGTAATGGTCTTCTTACACAAAGAACACTATAAAATGTATAAAAATATAATCGATTGTAATACTGAAACACCTAATCCTGAGGTTATTTCAATAGAGACAGGATCAAAAATACTATGGGATGGTAGTATCTGGACAATTGTAAATGTAGGAGAAACAAGTATTTCCTTACTGTCCGAAGAATGTCTAAATGAATTACCACTCCATATTTTTCATCAGCTAATTGCCGAAGAAAAGATAGTTGGTCAAAAAATAGAAGAATCGAAAGATAACACGATTTTGGATATTATCACCGGAGCTAGTGAAGACGACTATGAAATTGCTAATTTTAGGCTACCACATGTTAAAAATTATCTTGAAAAAGGTTCTAAATATTTCGATTCAGATACATCCCCAAAAATTAGAACTGTTCGTGATTGGGTCAGTAAGTATAGACAAGCTGAGAATCTATTTGGAAATGGGTATATAGGTTTACTTCCAGAAGAAAAAAATAAAGGAAATCGGACGGAGAGATTTAACATTGAAGTATATCAGTTAATGGATCACTTTATAGAGAATGATTATGAAACAATGGTACAAAAAAATAAATCCGTAGTATATGGAGCATTTGCAAATAAATGTGAGGAGAAGGGATACATGACTCCTAGTTTAGCATCATTTTGTAAACGAGTTAAAGAACGACCAATAGAAATACAGACCAAAAAACGTAAGGGAAAAAGAAGTGCATATCAAGAGAAAACTTTTTATTGGGAATTAGAAATGACCACTCCTAGACATGGAGATTTCCCATTTAATATAGGACATCTTGATCACACAGAGTTAGATATTGAGTTAATTTGTTCCCGTACCGGAAAAAATTTAGGTAGACCCTATTTGACTCTATTAATAGATGCTTTTTCCCGAAAAGTATTAGCATTTTATTTATCTTTTGAACAACCAAGTTATAGGTCTTGTATGATGGTATTTAGGAATTGTGTGAAACGGTATAATAGATTACCTCAACAAATTGTTGTAGATAATGGTAGAGAATTTCATAGTGTTTACTTTGAAAGCTTATTGGCTATGTATGAACGTGAACCCAGAAGACGTCCTCCTGCACAACCACGTTATGGTTCTATTCTAGAAAGGTTATTTGGAACAACAAACACAAATTTTATTCATAATTTGATAGGAAATACAAAAATTATGAAAAATGTTAGAGAAGTTACTAAAAGTGTAAATCCAAAAAATCTAGCGGAATGGAGTTTACTAAAGTTATCAGCTGCATTAGAGGAATATTTCTTTGGAATTTATGAAAATTTAGAACATCCAGCTCTGGGTGAACACCCAAGGGGAATATTCGAGAAAGGTCTTTTTTATTCAGGGGAAAGAAAGAACTTTTATATAGCATATGACGATCTATTTGAGATATTGACTTTACCTTCGACTCGTTCTGGGGAAGCGAAAATTCAAAAAAGTGGTATTAAAGTTAATTATATATATTATTGGAATGATGAATTTAAAAGTCTCCATAACCTAAGTAAGAAAGTAAAAGTTAGGTATGACCCATTCAATATTGGAATTTGTTATGCTTTTGTAAATAAGAGATGGGTAAAATGCATTTCCGAGTATTATTCAAAGTTTAAGAATTTAACCCAAAAAGAGTTGAAATTTATTACGTCTGAGTTAAAAAAGAGTAAACAAAATCACTCTAAAACGTTCGTAATCAATGCAAAAAGGATTGCAGAATTTATTACAGATTTAGAAAGTAATGATAAATACTATTTACTAAAAGCGAAATCTGATGAAACAAAAAATGTGATTTTTGCAAACTTTAAAGGCTCTAATACAAAAGAAGCTTCTAGCGAGGAAATTGTATGTGAAAAAATATTAGAGGAAGAAAAAGAAGAAGTCAGTAATAATTTAGCAAACGAATACAAACTAGAGATATATGGAGAATTTTAAATGAATAATTCTAACACATTTTTAATTGACCTTAATGATGCTTCTATAGAAGAAAAAAAGAAATATTTTATAGAGAGAACAGCTAATCATCCATTGCTTAGTAAGACATATCTAGAAATACGGGAGAAAATCAGGGAATCTGCTGGAGGAAAGATCTATCTTGTGTATGGTCCAACAGGTGTTGGCAAATCAACTCTATATAATAAACTAAAGAACACGGTTACTAAGAGCCACCAGATGACTAATGTCCATAGCTCTCTAATTCCAATAGTGGGACTTGAATTACCTGCTCCAGATAATGGCAAATTTAATTGGAAGGATTTCTATAGAAGAATATTAAGAGAAATGAATGAGCCGTTGATTGATAAAAAAATAAAAAAGGATCATCATCCAAAGAAATTTATTCCTAATTATTTACCAAGCACAGCACCAGAATTAAGAGAGTCTCTCGAGAATAGTATAATTTATCGTGAAACTAAAATTATATTATTAGACGAAGCGCAACATTTATTAAAAGTAGCAAGCGGTAAAAATATTCAAGACCAAATGGATGCATTAAAATCAATTGCCAACTTAACCGGAGCGATAATTGTCATGTTTGGTACGTATGAACTTATGGATTTCTTTGATTTAAATGGACAGTTAGGAAGAAGAACAGAGGAAATCCATTTTCCTAGATACAACATTAATGTTAAAGAAGAAGCGGATGCTTTTATTAATGTTATTGCTACCTTTCAAACACATATACCATTAAAAAATAATTCAGATTTATCGTCGCATTGGGAATTTTTATATGAACGCTCAATTGGCTGCATTGGCATATTAAAAGAATGGTTAGACAATTGCGTAAAAGAGGCGCTGAATAATAATGAAAATTCTATAACAATTAAATTATTAGAAAAGCATGCTCCTACTCCTAAGAAAGTGTTGAAAATTGCTAATGAAGTTTTAGACGGAGAGAAAAATGTTAAGGATATGGAGAATCAAAGATCTTTATTAAGGGACAAACTAGGATTAAATAAACTATCAAAAGTGAGTGCTGAAAGCAGTAAGAAAAAAGGCAAAGATGTAGGTAAGAGAAACCCTACTAGAGATATAGTGGGTATCGTTGAAGATGGAGCTTAAATCCCTGAAAATCAGTATAGAATGGTGATATTAGTGAGGCGTATTTATGATTTTGAACCAATTGAACACTGTGAACTAAGTGTTACTCCACTTTACAGTCTTCCTCCAGTGGATGCAAAAGGAAAAGACGTTGAAAGTTTAAGTAGTTATGTAACTCGTCTAGCAAATGCACATAATTTAAGAATTAACCACTTATTTAACAGAATAATTATTCCGAAATACAATGACAAATTACTTGACTTTAACTCACATCATATAAATGGTTTTGGACCATTGTCAGAGGTTACTCTAAGTGTCCTTGAAGATTATACTAAGCAGATAAATTTGAGGCGACTTACCATGTCTAGGTTTTTTAATACGCTTAGCAAAATGAAATTATTAAAGCCAAATAGAGCATGGTGTCCTTCGTGTTTTGATGAAATGAAAAGTAATCGAACTATAGTTTATGAAAAATTAATTTGGAACATCACAGATTATCAAATTTGTACGGAACATTCTTGTAAGATTGTACAGGAATGTCGGGAATGTAAGCGAGACCAAACATGTCTAACCACACTTAGTACTTCTGGTTATTGTGATTATTGTAAGAGTTGGTTAGGATATAAAGAATCTAATATTAATGTAAGTGACTTTAAAGAAAATGTTTATAAATCAAATCAAATTGAACAAATCTTTAATTACTACGAAGGAAAAGAAATAGATCTTGAAAAATTTATTAATTCATTAAGAATTATTGGTAATCGGCTTACACGAGAGATGAAAGAAGCAAATTTTGATGTGCAGTTTTCAAATTTTCAAAAGTATTACCTTAAAAAAATAATACCTACAATTTCTAGTCTTTTATCAGTTAGCTATAATTTAGGAATAAGTTTAATAGATATATTGGAATGTGTAGATATAGAAGATCAATTAGATAACTATGAGAAAAAGTATACTTATAATTATATTATTGATTATTCTAAGTTTAGGTCTCATTTAGAAAAGGCAAGTAACCTAAATGAAATAACTTCTATTGTTAAATTGGCATCAGAATTAAATTCTAGTAAGAAGACATTAAGGAAACATTTTCCTGAATTAACTAACGCTATAAAAGAAAAAAACGAGATATTATGGAAGAAAGGATATCGTAAGGGAAATCAATATCATCATAAGAATCAAATTGAAAGAGAAAAAATAAGAAAGTATCTAGTTGAATGTATAGAGTCAACTGATAGTCTATCAATTGAGAAAATAGGGAAAAATCTTAATGTAACTCCACAAACATTGGTTAATAGGTTTCCAGAGTTAGTACATCAAATAAGAAGTAATTACTTAGAAAGTTTGAAGGGAAATAACACTCGAGTTGTAGGAAATAAAGAAGAACCTCAACACGATTATGATTATGTAGAGGTTAATAAGCAACTTTTAAGAATTTTTAACAGTATTATTGATGAACCTTTCTATTTAAAAGAAATAGCAAAAGAAATAGGGATTTCTCAGGGGAGGTTGAAAAGGAATTTTTCAGATATTATCAATAGTATTAAAGAGAAAAATGAACAAATCATATCAACAAAAAAAAGAAAGGTCCAGGAAGAACGTGAACTCAAAATAATAGATACTATAAAATTACTTTTCTCACAAGGGACCTACCCTTCGGTAGAAACTGTTGACAGATTTTTAGATTTTACTTTAAATGATATAAGGTATCTAAAAATTTGGAGAGCAACTTTAAAAGAACTAGGAATAGAAAAAAAGAAGTGTATAAAATGACTTTTATTGATTAAACAATAATGATGTCAAAAGTAATTAATTAAACCATTTAAGTGTCAAAAGTTTAATAATGTGATTTTGAATCATAAGATAAAATAAATAAAAAGTTTTGAAATAAATGAAATAGTGATTTAAACCTATATATATCAAGGATTACATTAATATGATTTAATCAATTACATTATTATGGTTTAAGTCACATTTGTTAATTTTTATACAGTCTTTAATATCTATGTAATTAATTTAAATAATGCGTTTCATAGAAAATCTGTCTTTATTACTAAAGGTAGAAAGGTTAAATTTCAAAAAAAGCGTCTTCAAATGCTAACTTTCTCTTTATTAAGTCTTGATTATACTTCCCATTCCGCATAGTAACCTTATCGTAGTTTTCAATAATCCATAATGCGCGTTTTCTTTTTTGAGGAACCCTTAGATATGGTTCTATTTTGGATAAAAGACCAATGACAGTTTCCTTTTTTTTGATATTTAATGTGAAGGAATTTTTATGTTTATCAGGATTATAATTCTTCTTACTACTAATTACTCCTCCAGTGAGGGATTGCGTGTAAGATAATAATTCAATATCAGTAGAAGCAATTGTAATACATGGTCTTCGATTTTCATTTTTATGTATTTTGGTTAAAGTAATAGAGCCTTCTCCATCGATAATACCAGTTAAATAAGCTACTTCCCATATTTCCATATCTATCACCTCACGTTTTATAGGAACATACGTTCTTGTCAACAACTTGATTATATAAAAAATTCCCTTATTGTTCAATAAAAATATGTTTGGAAAATTGAGAAATAATTGAATAGTAAAAGTGTCTGCAGGTTTTCTCAAAAACTTTACATAATGCAATGATCCAAGAAACGGTTATATTTATATTTTTCTTTAAAGTCTTTTCATAGTTACTTCTAGCCTAGCATATCTCTACTAACATCGTGTACAGAGTTGAAAAAAGCTGATTTAATCCTTTAAGTATCAAGGGATGGAAAGTTTATGTTTTACGTTACATTTTTGAAGCAAAACATTGTCACTCAGGCAATGCATTGCTTCAAAAAAATACCGACATCAGCTTACATAGTTTGCAACAACATTAACCATAAATTTTAGCTGCTCCTATATAAATAACAAAAGACTAATGGCCATTACAGCCATTCCTCCCACAAGACCATAAATAGAAAGATGTGCTTCATCGTATTTCTGTGCAGCTGGAAGTAATTCATCGAGCGAGATAAAAACCATAATACCTGCTACTGCTGCAAAGATAAAACCGAACAACATATCATTTAAATAAGGCATTAAAACTAAATAAGCTACTATTGCACCTAAGGGTTCGGACATTCCAGACAAGAAAGATAATTTGAATGCTTTTTTCTTACTACCTGTAGCAAAATAGACAGGGATAGAAACAGCAATCCCTTCTGGAATATTGTGTATGGCAATTGCGACTGCTATTGCTATCCCTAAAGAGGGATCCTGTAGTGCAGAAGTAAATGTTGCAATTCCTTCTGGAAAGTTATGAATCGCAATGGCTAGTGCTGTAAATGTTCCCATTTTTAACAAATCTGGATTTTTTGTCGCTTGTTTCTCATTCATTTCTTCTACTCTTTTTAGCTCATGGGGATTCCCTTGTTTAGGGATAAATTTATCGATTAAGGCGATGATTAAGATTCCTGTGAAAAATCCGCAAACTGTCATCCAATTCCCTAATACCATACCCATTGACTCCACTAGTGCATCCTGTGCTTTTACGATGATCTCCATGAACGATACATAAATCATCACACCAGCAGAAAATCCTAGTGAAATCGAAAGAAACTTAGTATTCGTAGTTGTTGTAAAGAAAGCCAAAACACTTCCTATTCCAGTTGCAAGCCCAGCCATTAACGTCAACCCAAAAGCTAGCAATAAACCTTCAGTCATTAGGTTTTCCTCCTCATTGCGTAATCAAATTTAATGAATTAAATTGTATTTATGACAGATAATTTTCTAAAAGAAACTACCGTTCAAAAAAAGAGATGATCCATTTTATCGATCTCTTGTAGTGGCATTATTCTATAAAAAGAGTATGAATTCTTTTGCGATTGTGTGACTTAGATCTATGACAAAAGCCATCATGATTGTGACACGAAGACTTTTCTTAATGTGTATTTTTCATTTTTTATAAAATAATGTAGCCCTAGTAGCTATTTATCATAAATCCTTTACCGTTCGAATTAGCAAAAGCGGGTATTAATCCAAAAATAATGGAAGGAGTGGAAAAAGGTGATACGAACATTGCCATGATTGCAAGAGGGAGGAAAATTATAGGTAACACGCTGAGGTTTGATATATTTTCTCTGGACTGTTGTTTTTTCAGAGAATCATCTTTGTTAGAAATTCTAAAACTAAATAATATGAATAAAGCATTCAGTAAGCGGGATTTACAATAAACATGTAGTACCAAAAGATGATGAAAAAATAGACTAGCATAAAGAAGATGACTCCTATTAAGTGATCATCTTCTCTAAACATTATGTCTAATTAGCATTTTTCTGAAGGTAATAAAATATTGTACCTAGTAAGAGAGGTTTATTTTTCTATTTCACCATTACAATCTTCATGACCATATTCATTTAAATAGGGATTTTCTGTAGTAGCAAAATTCACAGATTGGAGACTTACCTCAGGATCCATTCCAAATAGTTTGTTAAATTCTTCTTTTGATGGTTCAGCATTTAAATTTTGTGATTCTTCATTCTCCTTCATAGTACACCTCTTTTCTTAATCGTATTTTTCGATAGTATCCACAGGTTTATACAGACAGACATTAAAACTCTTATGTATAAAAAGAGATGCCAAAAGTGCAAGCATCTCATGTTCATTATTTTATTAACACCAAGCAGCTCCAACAATGATAAGCAGTATAAATAAAACAACGATTAAAACAAAGGGATTAACACCAGCTGGTGCAGCAACAGGAGCTGTATATCCGTGACCACATAAGCCTCCACCGAAACCTCCATATCCGTAACCCATAAAAAACACCTCCACTTCAAATTAGATCTATACATAATATGGGATATCCTGAAAACTGTAATAGACATTAGCACAATTTAAAGAAATTTAAGTTTGGATGAAGAAAGGAAAGGGGGAGAGTAAAGGTGCGATAACAAGATAGATAAGAAAATACAAAAAAAGACACCCCGAAGGATGTTTATTTGATACTTTGTTTGTAGATTTCATCTAATTCTGTTTGCGAAAGATCATTATTAGCAAAGCCAATAGTAGCATCTACAAGCTTATCAAAACTTTCTGATGATCTACTTTTCATCTTCAAACCGTGCTCATACTTTTCGAGATCTTCTTTTTGTCGTAGTAAATCCTGTTCTCTTCCTTCATAATCAGGTCCATTCATTGTTTTAGAATTTTCCTTAACAACTTCAATGTATTGTTTTAATTGCTCATCCATATTATTTTCTGACTCCTTTGTACAGATGTTTTCAATTTAGTATGTACTTAACTGAATGACTCATTCAAAAGAGATGCGTGTAAAATTGCGTCTTAATTTTAAGTTTATTTCCCGGTCTTCTCCTTTTTCTTCTCCAATATTTTAAAGCCCCAATAAATGAAGGCAACACATAGTAGTAATCCTACTAAAGCTGGAATGATGATTGATTTGCCAGATTCACCTGCAGAAGAAACGCTCCACATCATTTTTCCTAAAGCCATCATAACGATGACAGATAAACCGATCCACAAATTTCTCTTCCAAAACCCTAACCCTAATAACAAGAAAGAGATGGGGACTAATAAAGTTAACAAGATTTTAGATAAGCCCAATTCGCTTGTTAAATAACTCACCTCATATTCAAGAAATAATGTAACCTGCTCGCTTACTGTTTCTGGTTCAGGAAACCAAAACATGCTTGTGAACAAACTAAAGATCGTAATTGAAATACCACTCCAGCTTCTTTTATAAGCAAAATAGCAAAAAGGAATTAAAAAAAGAGGGCGAATAAACCAGCTTAACTGATTGTGATGACGAGCAAAGGCCCAATCTAGAAAATCCCTATTTGTTAAAGCTAAAATAAAGAATAAGAAAGTGAGGAATGCAAATAGTGAGGCGACTAATTTATCATATTTTTTAGAAAACATGTTAATCACTCCTATCTATTTAGTTTGAAGCTATGCCATTTTGTAAGATAAACAGTAATCGATCGATGTAGTTGATTAACTCTGTATTGTCAAAGCCCAATTCTCGATGCTCTAAGAAATAATTTGCAAAGGTTGCATTGATTGTATTAATTAAATAGATGAGCATTTCTGAATCGATTTCTTCAGATATTTCACCAGTTCTTTTTCGGTTTTCTATTGTGCTCATAAAAAATTGCTGACTAGCTTTTTGACTGTTACCTTCTATTTCTCTTTTTAATTCTTGATTTCGTATCGTGAGAAAGTCTGTTGCTATTACTGCAAGCTTAGGCTCATTTTTATAGAAATCAAGACCAATTATAAATAATGCACGAATGAAAGGGATAAACTTCATTTCATCGATTTTTCCTGTTAATTGAGTAGAGTAGTGACTTTTTCTGTTTCCAATAATCTCGATAATAATATATTTATAAAGATCATCTTTGTCTTCAAAATACTGATAAAAGCTTCCTCTTGGAATTTTAGCTTTACTTATCATTTTTGAAATACTCATCTTTTCGTAGCCTTTATCAAAAAATTCATCCACTGCAGCTTCAATCACTTGGTTTTTCTTATCTTCAGGTAAATTAGAAAAGGTTTGTGTTGGCATGACGGTAATCTCCTTTTATTGTGACACACTTGTCATGTGACGATACTGTCATAATAGATGATTTTTAATCAAATGTCTACCAGAATGAGGGAAATATTAGCTAACCATTTTTTATTGAACGTTGCAGCAGTAAATAAAAAAGGGAAGCAAGCTAAAACTTGCTTTCCCTTTTACATAATGAATTTTCATTTATCAAACTTTAAATTTCCCAACTATCTTCTGTAGCTCTTCAGCCATGTTAGATAGGGTAGAGGATGAAGCTGTAATTTCCTCCATTGCTGCAAGCTGTTCTTCTGTGGAAGAGGAAACACTTAATGTTCCACTTGCTGTAATGTCAGAGCTTTCAGCAATTTGGTCCATTGATTGGACGATTAATTTTGTTCCAACAGACATCTCTGTAACGGCTGAAGCGACTTCTTGAATTTGCGAAGACACCTCAACAATTGATTTCTGGATTTGCTCAAATGAATGACCTGTTTCGTTTACAGATGTAATTCCCTGTGCCACTTTGATTGTTGTTTCTTCCATTGTTTTAACTGTGTTATCAGTATCGATTTGTATGGTTGATATTAATTGTGAAATCTCTGAAGCTGATTTAGTTGATTGTTCAGCTAGTTGACGTACTTCATCTGCAACAACCGCAAAGCCTCGGCCGTGTTCACCAGCTCTTGCTGCTTCAATTGCAGCATTTAATGCAAGAAGATTTGTTTGCTCGGCAATTTCAGTAATGACCTTAATAATTTCGCCGATTTGACTTGAACGCTTTCCTAAGGTTTTCACTTTTGATGAAAGCTCAGTAACAGTAGAGTTAATATCATTCATTTGTGAAATAACAGTTGTTACGGAATTATTCCCTTTGTCAGCCATGTTTGATGCATGATTAGCTGTTGTGGTAACAGCTGTGGAACTCTCAGAGATTAACTGAACGGATTTTGAAAGATCATCAACTGTTTTAGTTGCATTTTTTACACTGCTTACTTGTTGGTCTGTTCCGTATGCTACTTCTTGGACTGTTGTGGAAATTAATTCAGTTGCTCTTGTTGTTTCTTCTGAACTTGCTGTTAATTGTTCAGATGCTGCCGCTACTTGCTCTGAATAAAAGCTTACTTGCTGAAATAGATCTCTTAACTTCTCAATCATTTTATTAAATGATTGAGCCATTTCACCAAGTTCATCTTTTGAGTTCAAGTTGATTGATTGAGTAAGATCTCCTTCACCTTCAGATATTTCTTTTAAGCGATTATTCATAATACTAATCGGTTTATTAATTGATCTAATAATGAAAAGTGAAGCAATAATCCCACCTATAATCGACAATGCAATAGTAGAATATAAAATTAGGTTTGCAAAGCTTTGCTGCTTATCTAAAAGCTTCTTATCTTCCTCAATTTCATTTGTTAGCTTATTGACAAAAGCTTCTATACTCGGATCAACTAATTCCTTTCGAATGCTTCTTTGTTCTTCCATATGAACGGTAAGAGCTGCTTCTATATCACCATTCAAATAAGTATTGACCATTTTTTCATTTGCTTCGCTATAAGTTAACAAATTGCTTTTTATAGAATCGATAGCTTCTTGATCAGTATTATCAAGAGAGGAAATAGTTTTTAGCTCATCAAAGTATCCAAGTATTTTCTCTTCTTTCTCCTCTATACCTGTAATTAACTCATTATCTCCTGTCAGTAGGAAGGCTCTTTCATCATTAGATAATCCTGTAAAACGATATTGTAGGGATTTTAGTATTAATTGAACCTTTTCATCTTCTTGCATTTCAAGATATGATTTTTCTGTTGAGTTTAATTGCAGAGCTGATAATGTCCCTATAATAGCTATCCCTGAAATTAATAATGAAACTAATAAAAGTAGTTTAACTTTGATTTTCATAATTTCCTCCTGTAGTTCTAAATGGTGTGACAGAAAACGATATATTTCGACAAAATTCTATTTTTCTAATAATAGCACATAGTGACATTAATAAACTATATGAATATGAGCTTTCATAGAAGTGGGTGAAGTTACCATCAATTTAGTCTGTACTAGTTTGTAATTATGACAGAAGTTCTTATGTAGAGGATTGGGAAAAGCTGTAGTCACTTGCTAATTAACTTCTAATTTGATATATTTATTCCGTTTATGAACCTTTTCAAACTACTTAAATAGCAAATGACTTCGAATAACAATATTTGTATGTTATTCTATAATAATAAGGTGATTTTGAACGATACTTGAGGAGGAAAAAATGTTAAAAAGTTTAATAAGCAGATATTCTTTTTTATTTTTAGCGGTTGTCCTCATGTGGGTAAAAACCTATATTGTCTATCAAACTGGTTTTGATATAAAAATAGAAAATATGCTGCAATCTTTTATTCTATTTATGAACCCACTTAGCTTCTTTTTGTTGATTTTTGGTTTCGGCTTATTTATGAAGCAAAAAGCAAGGAACATTTATATTCTCGTGATCAGTACATTGGTGACAATCATACTGATTTCAAATATGATCTTTTACGGTTTTTATAATGACTTTCTAACAATTCCTCTTTTATTTCAGTCAAGTAATATGGGGGATTTAGATAGTAGTGTTCAAGAGTTAGTAGATCCTATTTATTTTCTTTTGTTTATTGATATTTTACTTTTACTAGGGATAGCACTTAAGCATAAATTTCAGCAAATAGATGTTGTCACCTCTAAAGAGAGAAAAGCATACTTTTTGCTAGTTTTAGCTGTGTTTGTGATTCATTTAGGTCTTTCAGAGATATCACGTCCACAGCTATTAACTCGTTCCTTTGATCGCGAGGTATTAGTTAAAAATATTGGGATTTTTAACTTCCATATTTATGATGCTGTTGTCCAATCAAGTACATCGGCACAAAGGGTGCTTGCTGATAGTGATGAGCTTGTGGAAATACAAAATTATATTAAAGCAAATAAAAAAGAACCAGATGAAAAGATGTTCGGTATTGCTAAAGATCGTAATGTGATTTTTGTTTCGTTAGAATCTACACAAAGCTTTGTTGTAAACGAAACATTAAATGGAGAGGAACTTACACCTTACCTAAATGATTTTATCAATGAAAGCTATTACTTTGAAAATTTCTATCATCAAACAGAACAAGGCAAAACCTCTGATTCAGAATTTCTAGTGACAAACTCACTGTATCCTCTTGGTCGTGGAGCGGTTTTCTTTACACATAATGATAATGAGTATAACTCAATGCAAGAAATTCTAAAGGAAAAACACTATTACTCTGCAACATTTCATGCCAATAATGCGAGCTTTTGGAACAGAGATATTATGTATGAAGCATTTGGTGTGGACAAGTTTTATGATTTAGAAAGCTATGATGTGAATGAGGAAAATTCAACAGGATGGGGATTGAAGGATAAAGAGTACTTTGAACAGTCTGTGGATTTAATGAGCAAATTGCCGCAGCCATTCTACAGCTACTTTATTACGTTAACTAATCATTTTCCGTTTGAATTAGACGAAGAAGACAAGTTGATCGATGAATTTGATTCTACTAGTGAAATACTAAATCGATATGTAACAACGATTCGCTATCAAGATGAAGCGTTGAAGAGATTTATAGAGAAGCTAAAAGAATCTGGACTTTATGATAACTCCATTATTGTACTAATGGGGGATCATTATGGTATTTCTCAAAATCATAATGAAGCGATGGCGAAGTTTTTAGGTAAAGAGGAAATAACAGCTTATGATAACGTGCAATTACAGCGTGTTCCATTTGTGATTCATATGCCTGGAATAACAGATGAAAACCCGAAATTGATAACTGATGTATCTGGTCAAATTGATATTAAGCCAACACTTTTACATTTGCTCGGTATTGATACAACAGAAATGATTCAATTTGGGAATGACTTATTTTCACCTGATCGACAGTCATTTGCCGTTTTGAGAAATGGTAGTTTTATAACGGAGAAGTACATCTCAATATCTGATGTTTGTTATGATCGTCAAACTCAGGAAGTTATTGAAGCTAAAGGAGCTTGTGATTCGTATGAAGAAATTGCACATAGTGAATTAAGCTTCTCTGATAAAATTATTTATGGTGATCTATTACGATTTTATAATGAAGAAAAAGCGAGTACGGGGAAGTAACATCTCCGTACTTTTATTATTTAAGGCTGTTTTCGGTACAATTTGCAAGCATTTCAGAAAACAGCCTTATTTAACAATCAATACAGGACAGTTTGCTCGCTTTGCGACCTTATGACTGACGCTTCCTAGAACAAACTCTTGAAGTCCGTTTAGACCTCGACTACCAATCACAACAATATCAATGTTGTTATCGCTTACATATTTAACAATACTAGGTCCTGGCTCTCCATGAAGAATCTTAATCTCAAAAGATACACCGGCTTCTATTGCTTGTTTTTCAACATCCTTCATTCGTTCCTTTCGCTTATCGTTAATATCTACAGAATTCCAATTGCTCAAAACATCTGATTTTGCCTTTTCAGCATCAACGACATATACCACATCAATTGTGGATCCTTTACTGCATTTTGCAATATGAATGGCATTTTCTGCTGCTCGTTTAGAATGCTCTGAACCATCTGTCGCTAATAAAATTCTCTTATACATTTTACACACCTCCTGCTAATGGGAGTTCAGTTTATTTGCTAGTTTTCCAATTAATTCTGTGCTTTCTTCATTTAAGCCTGTCACATTTACATTTTTACCTGTTTCTTCAAATTTTGATACAATTTTATCAATGGCAGCTACGGCTGAATCATCCCAAATATGTGATCGAGTTAAGTTTATTTCAACTGATTTAATGTCTTCTTTATAGTCAAAATGTGTTAATAACTCTGTTACCGATGCAAAGAATAATTCGCCATTTATGCTATATATTCTTGTATCTCCTTTTAAGTGACTTTCTACACGTATCTTTGATATTTTCGAAACGAAAAAGATCGCACTTAAGAAAATACCAGTAAATACACCAATAGCTAAATTATGAGAATAAATCACAGTAATGACTGTGACAATCATCACAATTGCATCACTTCTTGGTATAATACCTAGCGTTTTAATGGAATTCCAGTCAAATGTACTTATTGAAACCATAATCATCACACCAGCAAGAGCAGCCATGGGGATTTGAACAACAATATCTCCTAACACGATAATTAAGAACATGAGGAATACTCCTGCAACCAAAGCAGATAAACGCCGACTACCTCCAGATTTAACGTTAATAACAGATTGTCCGATCATGGCACACCCCGCCATTCCACCAAAAAAACCCGTAATGATATTTGCAATACCCTGTCCACTACTTTCAATATTTTTATCACTCGGTGTATCTGTCATATCATCCACAATTGTGGCCGTTAAAAGAGATTCTAATAAGCCGACAATTGTTAGGGCTATAGAATAAGGGAAAATAATCAATAAGGTTTCAAGTGTAAATGGTATATTTGGTATTAAAAACATTGGTAAAGTTCGTGAAATTTCTCCCATATCACCAACTGCTCTCACATCGATATTCATCATGATAACTAAAACCGTTAAAGCAACAATTGCTACTAGGGTAGATGGAATGACTTTCGTTAAATACGGTAGCAAATAGATGATCGCTAATGTAAGACCAACTAAAATATAAATAACATAGCTTTCTCCTTCAAAATGCTGAAGTTGAGAGGTGAAGATTAAAATGGCTAATGCATTAACAAACCCAACCATAACCGATCTTGGAATGAACTTCATATACCTTGATAACTTAAAGATCCCAAAAAGAATTTGAAGAATACCAGTTAATATTGTTGCAGCAAGAAGATACTCTAGGCCATGATCTTTGACCAAATCTATAAACAATAAAGCCATAGCACCTGTTGCAGCTGAGATCATTCCAGGTCTGCCACCAACAAAGGCAATTGTAACAGCAATCGTGAAGGAAGCATAAAGCCCAACCATTGGGTCAACACCTGCAATGATCGAAAAAGCTATAGCTTCAGGAATGAGTGCAAGTGCAACAACCAATCCTGATAAAATGTCACCTCTGATATTTCCGAACCAAGAATCTTTATAAGAAAGATGCTCCACTTTTTTTACCTCCATTCCATAATGCTTATTATGTACAAGAGGTTTTTTAACAAATCATATTTTCATAAAAGATTAAATAAAAGGGGACTAACATTGTTTGATGTAGGTTGAGATGCGTTTTTATAACAACAATAAATGTAAAAGATAAAAAGGGCTTCTATTACCTTATTTTTATGTTTTGTACGTGTTATTGTTCGATAAATAAAGAACGATAGAGAATTCACTTAATGTTTCCGCTTACATCAAATTTCACAAATTCGTCAAAACCATATATAATTCTTTATGTTAATAACGGACCCGACTTTCATGAGAGTTGAAAGTCATAAAAAAATAAAAAAATGTTAAAGGGAGAGTGTCTTTTTTGGATTTAAGTACAATTAAATATTCTTGGTTTGGAAATATCAAAGGTGATGTATTAGCAGGTATAGTGGTTGCTCTTGCATTAATTCCTGAAGCAATTGCTTTCTCAATCATTGCAGGTGTAGATCCGATGATAGGATTATACGCATCTTTTTGTATTGCGGTGACAATTGCTTTTGTTGGAGGACGTCCTGGAATGATTTCAGCTGCAACAGGGGCTACTGCTCTGTTGATGGTAACTTTAGTTGCTGATTATGGATTGCAATATTTACTTGCTGCAACCATTCTTACTGGTATCATTCAGATTATTATGGGTGTTTTAAAATTAGGAAGGCTAATGAAATTTGTTCCCCGTTCGGTTATGACAGGTTTCGTTAATGCATTAGCTATTTTGATTTTTACATCACAAATTCCACATTTTGCAGGTGAATCATGGCCGATGTTTGCAATGGTAGCTGGAGCACTAGCTATTATTTATATTCTGCCACGTTTTACAAAGGTTGTGCCATCACCACTAGTAGCAATTGTTGTGATCACACTCATTGCATTTATGACTGGAAGTGGTGTTAGAACTGTTGGTGACATGGGTGAATTAACACAGGCATTACCATTGTTTTTATTACCTGATATTCCATTAAACTTTGAAACATTGAAAATTATCTTTCCATATTCTCTTTCGATTGCGATTGTAGGATTAGTGGAATCTTTATTAACGGCACAAATTGTAGATGATATGACAGATACAGATAGTGACAAAAATAAAGAAGCACGTGGTCAAGGTATTGCCAATATTGTTTCAGGATTCTTTGGCGGTATGGCAGGATGTGCGATGATTGGTCAATCAGTAATCAATGTTAAGTCAGGTGGTAGAGGACGATTATCTGCATTAGTTGCAGGGGTTTTCTTAATGGTGCTAATTTTACTATTAAATGACTTCCTTGTTCAAATACCAATGGCAGCACTTGTTGGAGTTATGGTCATGGTTTCTATCGGTACATTTGATTGGTCTTCATTAAAGACCTTGCACAGAGTACCTTTAACAGATACGTTAGTTATGGTCGTTACAGTCATTACTGTTATTATGACTCATGACTTATCTAAAGGTGTTCTTGTTGGGATTATTTTAAGTGCGATATTCTTCGCTGCAAAAATATCAAAAGTAAAGGTAACAAGCTTATCTTCTGATAGATCTAGTAAGAAGGTTTACCGTGTATCAGGTCAATTATTCTTTGCTTCTGTTACAGATTTTGTTAAAGAATTTGATTATAAAGAAAATGTTAAAGAAATTGATTTAGATTTAACACAGGCACACCTTTGGGATGATTCTGCGGTTGGTGCTATTGATAAAGTTGTCATTAAATACCACCAAAATGGTGTGAAGGTGAATTTAATAGGTCTAAATTCCGAAAGTAACAAGCTTATTGAGAAAATAGCCGTTCATAATAAACCAGGCGGACTTAATAAAGTAGCAAATCACTAATGAGTTAAGATTAGTAAACGAGGCTGGGACATAATTAAAGAAATCATTCAACAAGACGAATAAACCTAAATTCAGTTAAGTTGAAAGAAACAAGTTCGTTCCATTGCGCTGCAGACATAAGATTCGCCGGGGAGGAAGCTAAGCCTCCTCGTAAGCTGCGCGCCTGTGGGGTCTCAGCCTTTCCTCTGCACCCGCAGGAGTCAAATGTCTTCCGCTCCATTACACTAGTTCTTAAAAATAGTATGCAAAATCAAAAAACTGCAAATAAAAACCCGAACTATTAGGCGAATGTTTAATTGACATATCACCTAATAATTCGGGTTTTTCATTAGCTTAAATACTTATGTCCCATCCTCGTTTTTTATGCTTTTGGGGTCAGACCCCAAATAGGCTCTAATATACTCATCTGTCGTTAAAACTGTGGCAAACTCTTTATGTAATGTTGCTAGTGAGACATTTTGGATTGTTTCTGCATCAATATATTGGTCATTATGATCATATAAACCAAATGATGCTGTAGCATCTGAAATTAGGAATGTATTAAAGCCTAAGTTCCCGCTCATCCGAGTTGTTGTAGAAACACAGTGAGGTGTTGTTAACCCAACGATTACGACATCTGAAATTTCATTCTTAACAAGATGCTCCTTAAGTGAAGTATTGATAAAAGCGCTATTAACTTCTTTTTTGATAATCTTTTCATCTGCTGCTGGCTGGACTATTTCTTTGATTAGAGAGCTGGATTTTTTTTGATAAAAAAGCGAGTTGGGATTTTTAGATATATGCTGAATGAATATAACTTCTTGTTTACTTTCTCTCCATAAACTTAATAGCTGATTAATGTTAGTTTCTGCTTGAAGATTATTACGCATTCCCCAACTTGGATCAAAGAAAGCATTTTGTACGTCAATAATGATAAGTGCTCTTTTCATTTTTATGCCTCCATTTATTACCTTATTTTATTTAGATGTTTAGGCCTCTTAACTAATTCCCCTCCACAATTTGGGCAAATAAAGATCATTTTCTTTGTGCAATCATCACAAAAAGTACATTCATGAACACAAATATACGCATCATCTCGAATAGAATCATGACATTTTTCACAAGTATTCTTCATCGCTAATCCCACTGTATAGCCTCCTTTATATGTATTAATCTAATTTTAAGTTAAATAAAATGTAAGATATATACTATTTATAAGGAGTTTGAACTGCTATTCTTAAGAATATAAGGAAATTATGCAATTTATAAATAGAATTGAAGGTGAGTGTGCATGGACAATGTAAATCGTGAAATTCTAACCATCCTTCAAAATGAAGGTAGAATTTCAATGACTGATCTAGGAAAAAAAGTTGCGTTATCAACACCAGCTGTAACAGAAAGAGTACGAAGATTAGAAGAACAAGGTGTAATTGAAGGGTATAAAGCGAATATAAATCCAGATAAAATAGATAAACCAGTAAAAGCGTTTATTTTAGTTGAAACACATCGGTGTAAGGCGTTTAGAGAATTTTGTAAGAATAACCCTGTTGTGATTGAGTGTCATAGATTAACAGGTCAATATAGTTATTTAGTGAAAGTTGTTACAGATAACAATGAAAGTTTAGAGAGATTTATAGATGAGACAATGGAATATGGTCAGCCCTACACAATGATTAACCTCTCTTCACCAGTGTTACATAAAAGTATATAAATATTTAGTTGGTAAAAAACTGAACGAAGATGATAAGTTAACATAGAAACGATTCGCTGATTCCAATGTCCGTTGATTCTAACACCTTTGGGTCAGCTTATTATGTATAAAAACTCTCACCTCTTAACACCTATTAGCTATTTATTAAAACAAATAAACAAGAAATAAATGTGATAAATGATAAGGGAATCATGACCATTCTTTCTTTTTTATTTTTTGATGCTAGATTCCTAGAAGTGTTTAACTCCATAAATATAGTCATACACCACACAAAGATAGACGTTGGAACGAACTTTATCGTTAAAGCATTCGTATGAACTAAATAAACGCCATCAAAAGTAATATCAATTCAGATAGCAAGCTCTTAAATCGCTTTCGTTTAGGTAGTACTCCTTAATATTTACCACCCCAGCTATATTTCCTCCAAAGATCGTTTTAATAAAAGCAGAAATTGAAAAATGGCAATTAAAATGAAAATCACAGCAACAACAATTGCTGCAACTTTTATATAGAGAATCTCCAAACTAGAGCCCTTCAAACTGTGTTTAATTTATTTTGTAATTCAGAGTTTCAACAATCTTTCTTTTTTACTAACTAATAAGCAAACCTCTAATAAATTTCCTTCTAACTCGAATTTCTTTCGTTTCTTTATATCTATTAGGTAAATAGTTTCAAAAATCTTTTAATACCTCCTGTCAACCCCTAAAATATTGTAGAATTTTGTCGATATAGAAGGTAAGTGTTTTTTTACTATAATAAAATTGAGGTAGAGTGGGCGAACTGTGGAAAAACTAAAAAAGTTTGATAAAGCAGCATATGATGTTCTCCAATTAATCAGTGAAAGAATACCGAGTAGCTCTTTCTTTGTTTCCACAACAAGAAATAATCGATTTAAAATTTTAGAAAAGCTTGTTATGCAGGATGGCTGTATCATTCCAGATGGAGTTAATAAGCCTATTGAAGAATCATATTGTAATATTGTGGCAAATAAACGAGAGCCTCTTTTAATTAGTGATACATCTAGCAATGTTCTAGTAAAAGATTTAGCTGTGACAGATGAATTTAAAATTGGTTCATATATTGGAGTTCCAATTGTGCTAGAAGATGGATCAATTTTCGGAACTTTATGTGCATTAGATCCTAAGCCAAATATGTTAAAGAAAGAAGATATTCATGTTTTAGAATTGTATGCGAGCTTTATTAGTACAACCGTTGAATTAGAAGAAGCATATTCAAGATTAACTCACTATGAACAGCAAATGACGAAAGAGCTGAATCTAGCTAAAAATATTCAAAGATCTTTTATAAGTGATGATTTGAACGATGAAAGAATAACAATAGACTTCTTATATACTCCTTCTTCTCATTTATCAGGTGATCTTTGTCGTTGGGATAAAGTAAATGATGGTATTTATACAGCGATTGTACTTGATGTCATGGGGCACGGTGTTTCATCTGCTTTAATTGGTATGGCTATTACTCCGATTTTGAAGTCCATTTCAACTGAAAAAAACAGTCCATTTGATGTAATGAATGAGTTAAATAAATCAATTAAAGATTGGTTTAAATATAATGATCAAGTTTCTACATTTGTTACTGGTATCTATTTATTAATCGATACAAATACACAGGAATTACACTATTATAATGCCGGCCATCCAGCGGGGTTTTTATTAAGTAGAGATGGAGCTGTGGTATTGCTTGATGAGGGAAGCTTGCCTTTAGGGATTGTTTCTGAATTACCACGTCTAGAAACAAGAGTTCCATACACGACCTCATCAGAAATTCTCTTGTATTCTGATGGTGTTTTAGATCAATTCATGGAAAAGGGTAATACCAACAAAGTGATTCCACGATTAAAGAATAGATATCAACAGACAGTTTTAAATGGAATAGCTTTTATACCATACTTAAAAGAAAAAATTAATGCTATTGACTACCTTGAAGATGACGTCTGTGCGGTAACGATTACGTTGAAATAATGGGGTGTGATTATGTTTAAATGGGACGTACAGTTGTCTTGTGATCTTGATGAAATTGAAAGTTTTGAGGATGCACTTAGGGATAAGTTTGAGGATTATTCTTGTTCATTACAAGAGCATATTTGCTTTATTACTCATGAGCTTCTTGTTAACTCTTTTGAAGCAACAATTAATAAATATGGAGATACTGCTCATCAGTATAAACTGTATGCAGAAGTGGAGATGAAGGAGGAAGAATATATTATTCAGGTAACTGATGAATGTGGTGGTGTTCCACAGGAGGCTTTAACACATGATTTAGAGGATTTTCTTCATAATGAAAGAGGACGAGGACTACTGTTAATAAAAGAACTAGTCGATTCTATCTCTTTTCATCGAGAACATGAAGAAGAATTATATACAGTTTTGGTGAAAAAGAAAAGGAGCGATTAATTTTGAATCCTACGATTAAAATAAATCAGTTTGATGGAAATCAACTTTTTGTTATTGAAGGTAAGCTTAGCTATGGTCGAACACAGCCAATAAAGGAAGTCTTAATTGAAGCAATTGATCATGAATCGCCTGCCTATGTGTTTGATTTAACTGAACTTAAAGCAATAGATAGCACAGGCATGGGGTTATTTGTCACATTTTTAAAATATATCGAAAATGAAAAAAAAGTACATCTTATAATCCAAAAAGGATTTATAAAAGAACTATTTCACATTGCAAAGCTAGATCAGCTTTTCATCATAAGTGACAACATAGAAGACTGTAAAGGAGAAAATGGATGAGAAAACTAGGTGTTAAAGGGAAATTAACTTTTTGGTTTTTATTGTTGTTTCTTATCGGAAGCTCAATATTAATTTTCGAATCAGTATGGACAATCAAAAAGGAAGTATTACATGTTGCTGAAAAGAATTTAGCTAGTGATTTAAAGGTTGCGGAAGGTTTAATTGATGAACAAAATCCTGGTTCATGGTCAATAAATAATGGTGAACTTTATAAGGGTGAAACAAAGGTTAACGATAATAACGAAATGGTAGATGCCATTGGTGAGTTAACAAGTAATGCTGTTACGATTTTTCTAAATGATACACGGGTTTCAACGAATGTGAAGGATGAATCCGGAACACGAGCGATCGGTACCAAGGTCTCTGACGCAGTTGCAGATGTTACATTGAAGCAAGGCGAAACATATATCGGTGAGGCCATTGTTGTAGGAGAAAAACTCGTTACAATTTATGAACCAATTAAGAATGCTTCAGGTGAAATTATTGGGATGTTATTTGTTGGTCACTCAGCAGAAACATATGACTCAATGGTTTCTAGCTTTACAAACAATCTAATTTTAACAGGTGTTGTGGAGTTAATAGTTATTGCACTAATCATGTTATTCATCATTCATAGACAAATCCAGCCGTTAAGAAAAATGACGGTTTTATCTGAACAAATAGCTCGAGGTGATTTAACAGGTGAAGTTATTGAAACAAAACTGAAAGATGAAATAGGCGATTTATCACAATCCGTTAATTTAATGTCTACTAATCTTAAAAACTTAATCACCAATGTGAAGGATACGGCCGAACAAGCTGCTGCTACCTCTGAAGAGTTGGCTGCAAGTGCTGATGTCACAGGTGAAATGAGTAACCAAATTGCTTTAACAACAACTGAAATTGCCTCAGGTGTATCAAGACAAACAACAGAGGTTAATAATATCTTAGATAATATGCGGATAACAACAGATCGAGTTGATAGTGGTGGGGAAATCATAGAAGGAACATTAGATCTTGCGATGCGATCTACAAAAGAAGCGGACTATGGTAATAAAGCTATAAACGAAGCTATCCAACATTTAGGGAAAGTGACAAGTACTGTAGAATTTGCAACCGAATCGATCCAAAAATTAGGTAGTCGGTCTGAAGAAATCGGTAGTATTATTACCGTTATATCTGATATTTCTAATCAAACGAATTTATTAGCTTTAAATGCTGCGATTGAGGCTGCTCGAGCTGGTGAAAATGGTAAAGGGTTTGCTGTTGTAGCAGATGAAGTGAGAAAGCTAGCTGAACAATCAAATTCTGCTGCAAATCAGATCACAACACTTATTGAAGATATTCAGTCAGAAACTAAGGTAACAGTCAACACAATGGAGACAAACCTTGTTTCTGTAAAAGAACAGGTACAATTAATTGAAAAGGGTGGAGAATCTCTTCATAAAATTGTTGAAAATGTTCAAGAAACGGAAAATGGAGTGCTGTCAGTAAAGGAAATATTCCAAGAACTAAAAGGTTATGCAGAATCTGTATTGCAATCAATCGAATCTGTGTCAGAGGTAATTGAAGAATCTGCAGCTTTATCTGAAGAAGCAGCAGCATCAACAGAGGAACAAAGTGCAACAATTGAAGAAGTTGCTAATAGTGCGAAGGATTTAGCAAAAATTGCAGAGAAACTTCAAGAGGAATTGAAGCAATTTAAACTATGATTATGATTACTAATGTGGAGGGAGGTGTAGGAATGAGTGCAACAGATTTAAAAATAGTAACAACGATTCAAGAAGCGATGATGGATTCAATTAAACAAATTATTCCTCTACAAACTGTTAAAGTGGATTCAAAAACTGGTAGTAAAGAAATCACCTTGAAATTTGCTGTTCTTGTTGGTTTAACAGGCGAAATAAAAGGTAAAATTCTATATAAAGGTGAAGTATCACTATTTAGTTCAGTTGGAAGCATGATGTTTGGTATGGAGATTGAGGGAGATATGTTAAAATCCTTTGCTGGAGAGCTTGGTAATATGATTTCTGGAGGATTTTGCACAAATGTTTCCGCTAATGGAATAACGATTGATATAACATCACCAACAATTCTAGATGGTAACTCAAAAATTTCAGGCTTTAAAGAAGCGGTGGAGCTAGACGTTTTATTTCAAAACAATGGAACATTAAATGTAGCTGTGATGATTGATTAATTTATATGAAATAAACAAGCATTGTAAAAAATCAATGTCTTTTAAAAGGAGCAAACCAAATTAGTTGGTTTGCTTTTTCTTTACAGCAGAAATGCAGCTTTAAGAACTTGTTATATCATTATTCTTTTAAATACTAGGAAATTATAATAGCCAGTAGTTTGAGAAGAATCAATTGGTGAAGGGATTGTATACATATGTATGAACAACAAGATGAAGTGTACTTATGATGTTTTTACTAGTAGTCTTAATTATCAGTTTAGAATGTTGAAGGAATCTCTCTTTTCACTAATATGTTAACATAAATATGCCTGAATTATCTTGTTTAATAGAAAAGTGGGGTTCCTTCATAGATCGTAAGTAGGTTATTCTTTAATATAAATATACATGTTTCGCTTTTGGTGAAACTGGTTAATTAACTGATCAACTTGACAGCTTAATTCAATAGTTTCTTTACTAGTCATGCCAGTACTTGCAGCAGAATTGATCATTTTTGAGCTTGCTTCCATAATCTTTCTCCCAATTTTAAGCAGCTCTTTCTTTTTCCTCTTTTTTATTCTATTATCCTCTATTAACAAATAAAACCGTTCCTCAATCAATACAACCACCTCTATTAGTCAGATTTTGATAAAATTATTAAACCAAATTAATAGTTAAAAGGGAAGCTATTCGACAAAAATAGAATTTATATGATAAAAAACTTCATAGTTTGTAAAAAGAAAATCTAGTAAATTATATTTCAGAATAAAATATAAAATATGAAAGTAACGATTTTTATATAGTATTTTACATAAAAGAAGTAAGAATATTATGGAGAAATAAAGTGATAGGAGAGGTTGAGAAAATGTCTCAAATTTTGAAATTAAGAAAAAAGACAGAAGAAGATACATTCATATTATGGAACTATATTTATGGAACTGACAATCCTGAATGGAAAAAATGGGATGCACCCTATTTTTCATTGAATCAGCTTTCTTATGATGAATATGCTCAACAATTTCATAAAGAAGATTTAGAAAAAAGCAGACTAATTGAAGTTGATGGAAAGGTTATCGGATATGTCGGCTATTATTGGGAATATGAAAAAACGAAGTGGCTCGAAGCTGGGATTGTTATTTATGATCCTGCATATTGGAGCGGTGGATATGGAACGAAAGCACTTTCTCTTTGGGTTGAGCATTTATTCCAGACATTAGATATACCAAGAGTTGGCATTACAACTTGGTCAGGTAATGAGCGAATGATGAAGCTTGCACAAAAGCTCGGTATGCAATTAGAAGGTCGAATGAGGAAATGCCGTTATTATAATGGAGTGTATTATGACTCAATAAGAATGGGGATTTTAAGGGAGGAATGGGAAAGCGGGAAATACCTATGAAATAACATTATAATGTAGGTTTCTGTGTACACTAATTTAGCAGGACTTTTTAAGTTACGTTATATCTATTTATTTACGCTCAACATAGGGTTCTATTTTCTCAATCATCAGACCACCAGGACCCTCAATAAAATAAGCATTGATTTTCATACCGACAACAAGTTCATCTTTATAGGAAGTGTGTAAGTTTGCGGGATCAAAGGAAATAATTGTTTGATCCTCACTTATGCCTTGGACAGTATTATCGACTATTTCTGTTATTGTATAGATTTCTACTTTTACATAATCCTTCTCATTAGTAGTAATGGTTTCATCAGCACTAACACTACTAACCTTTTTGCTAATATTTATAATAGATTCATTAGTAGAATAACTAGCTAGTAAAAGTAACAAAATAAGTGTCAGAATACATAATAATGCAATTTTCTTTATCATCATTTAATCTCCCTTTAGTTTCCACACTGTTTACTTTTATTCTTCCCAACTAGTAATAAGATAAACATGTAAAAAAATGAAACCGTTTCATTTAGAAAAAAGATTTCCACTTCTGAGAGTTTGCCGTTATACTAAAGTTTGTTGCATGATAGCTATTGTTTTAGTCTTTCTCTAAGAAGAAAGCTAAGTAGGAAAATAAGTTAACGGATTTTCATTTAATAGGTGAATGGAGAAAAAGAACATGGATATTCTTACACTGTTAAAAGCGTTGATTCTTGGCTTGGTTGAAGGATTAACAGAGTTCGCCCCCGTTTCATCAACGGGTCATATGATTATTGTTGATGATATGTGGCTGCAATCTGAAGAATTTTTAACAAAATATGTTGCGAATACATTTAAAATTGTTATACAGTTAGGATCAATTTTAGCAGTTGTTGTCATATTTAAAGATCGATTTATCCAGCTGCTTGGCTTAGGAAGATTAAGTAAGAAAACAAGCAACACACAGCAATCTAGTGAAAAACATTTGCGACTTTCACAGGTTATTGTCGGGTTAATTCCTGCTGGTGTTCTAGGTGTGCTTTTTGAGGATTATATAGATGAGCATTTATTTTCAATAGAAACGGTTTTAATAGGATTAGTTGTCGGAGCTATCTTAATGATTATAGCTGACATCTTTGGGCCAAAAGAGCCTAAAATCGTTTCAGTTGATCAAATAACTTATAAACAGGCACTTTCTGTAGGGCTTATTCAATGTCTATCTTTATGGCCAGGATTTTCTCGTTCAGGATCAACAATTTCAGGTGGAGTTTTATTAGGAATGAGTCACAGAGCAGCAGCAGACTTTACTTTCATTATGGCTGTTCCTATTATGGCTGGTGCAAGTGCATTATCATTACTAAAAAACTGGCAGTACTTTTCACTTGAGGCGATGCCATTTTTTATAACAGGATTTATTAGTGCATTTGTTTTTGCGTTAATTTCCATTCGCTTTTTCCTAAAGCTTATTAATAAGATTAAATTAGTTCCATTTGCCATTTATCGTATTGTTTTAGTTGTTGTTATCTGGATCGTTTATTTTTAAGAATGTAAGCTAAGATCATATTTGTGATTCTTAGCTTTTTTGTTTTATAAGAAAGTATTATCGGGTAAAATTCTAACAGGCTTGTTGCGAGCATCCTAAGGAACCCCTCGTTATTTGACATGACGTTGTTAAAAAATATATATTATGTTTAACATTTTAAACATATGGAAATAAGGAGCTAAACGTTTTGATAACAGAGAAACCGGTTGATACCTTCAGAGCTTGTATACCACTTTTTCAAGTGTTAGGAGATATGTATCGTCAAGATATTATTTTGCTTCTTGCAGAGAAAAAAAGCTTAACTGTTAATGAGATTACAGATCATTCTACATTATCTCGACCAGCGATTTCTCATCATTTAAAACTATTACGACAAGCCAATTTAGTCACAATAGAACAAAAAGGTACACAACGATTTTATTCTCTTTCTTTAGAAGCCTCTATTGATCAGTTTAAAAAGCTAGTTTCTATTGTTGAGGAAAAGTGTCTTTAATATAGGCTATTTCTGAAAGAGTGTAGCTAATAGACATCATTATCTGTTGCGACCAATGTGTTATCGCATAAATGGTGAGATTTGTAGAAGAAAAGATCGATTGTTTCCATCATGATTCTAACAACAACACAGTTTACGAAAACGGCCTTACGATATGAAGAACAAATTTATAATTAGATGCCATTTTTTAGATTACATTAAGCTAGGAGGGAATACTCCATGATCGAAATAAAGGAGCATTCGCACGATTCAGTTGAAAAGCATGTAAAGCTGCAGAAGCAATACTTTAAAGCAGGAAAAACTAGGTCAAAAGAATTTCGAGTGAACATGCTACAAACACTTGAGAAGCAAATTAGGAAACATGAAGCTAATATATCTCAAGCTTTAAAGCTTGATCTAAATAAATCAGAAACAGAAGCGTATGTAACCGAAATAGGTTTTCTATTAGAAGAAATACGTTTTACGATCAAACATATTGATAAATGGATGAAGCCTAAAAAAGTAAAAACAGCTAAAACACATATTGGCTCAAAGGGCTACACAATTGCTGAGCCATATGGTGTGACACTTATTATTGCTCCATGGAATTATCCATTTCAACTACAGATTGCACCGTTAATTGGAGCAATTGCAGCAGGAAACACGGCCATTCTTAAGCCTTCCGAGTTAACGCCAAATACATCAAATTTAATATCATCTATTATTAATGAGGTATTTGATCCAGCATATATAGCTGTGCTAGAAGGTGGCGTTGAAACAACAACTCATTTACTAGACCAGCGCTTTGATTACATTTTCTTTACAGGAAGTGTTTCTGTGGGCAAAGTAGTAATGGAGGCTGCTGCGAAAAGGTTGATTCCTATAACGTTAGAGCTTGGTGGTAAAAGTCCTTGTATTATAGATGAATCAGCTAATTTGGAGCTAGCTGTAAAGCGTGTCGCATTTGGTAAATTTATTAATGCTGGTCAAACCTGTATTGCGCCAGATTATTTATTTGTTCATAAAAAGGTGAAGGATACATTTGTTAGTGAATGTAAGAAAGTTATTCATGAATTTTATGGAGAAAACCCACTAGAAAATGAACAGTTCGCAAAAATCGTAAATGAACGTCATTTTAATCGAATTAAGAGCTATCTATCTCATGGTGAAGTTCTTCATGGGGGAAATGTTGACGAAAAACTTCATAAAATTGAGCCTACATTAATTGTTCCTAAAGAGATGTCATCAGCATTAATGACAGAAGAAATTTTTGGTCCAATTCTTCCGATTATTGAATATGAGGATATTCAGGAAGTAATCGATTTTGTCACTGATCGACCAAAACCGCTTGCATTATATCTATTTACTAAAAATGACCATATTGAAAAGCAAGTAACTGAAACAATTTCATTTGGTGGCGGTTGTATAAATGACACGTTAATGCATATTGCCACACCTTATTTACCATTTGGAGGAGTAGGAGAAAGTGGAATAGGAGATTATCATGGGGAATCAAGCTTTCAAACATTTTCTCACATGAAAAGTATCTTAAAGCAAACAACTCTTTTTGACTTTAGCTTCAGGTACCCTAATGCGAAAAATGGGCTGGCAACGTTAAGGAAACTAATGAAATAGTGATGTTAATAGCTAGTTTTAGTTCATATATGACAATTTAGAAAAGATCGGAGTTTTTATGCAAAAAATAGTACCAGCATTTTCCTCAATGAAGCAATATGAAAGATTTTTAGAAAGTGAGTATGAAACTGGTGTCTTTTTGGAAACTCATATCTCACAATTAAACAGCATTCATAAATTGGCAGAACAGCACCAAAAGAAAATTATTTATCATGTGGATTTAATACATGGATTAAAAAATGATGACTATGCAACCGAGTATGTTTGTCAGGAGTATAAGCCTTATGGGTTAATCTCAACAAAATCAACGGTTATTATGAAGGCTAAACAAAAGGGTGTTGTAGCAATTCAACGAATGTTTTTAATTGATTCACACGCTCTTGAAAGAAGCTACCGCCTTGTTGACAAAACAAAGCCTGATTATATTGAAGTCCTTCCTGGTGCGATGCCATGGATGATAGAAGAAGTAAAGAAACGTACAAAAACCAAAATCCTTGCTGGAGGTCTTATCAGATCTGTTGCTGAAGTTGAAGCTGCCCTTGAAGCAGGTGCAGACGGAATTACAACTTCAAATAAAGAATTATGGGATCATTTTAAATAATGGTTTTGTGGGATAAATTAGAATTGCTTCTTTGAGGGGATTTATTACAATTAATATCATATTTATTCAACAAGGAGCAAAAAACCTTATTTCGTTTTAACTTATTTGATAGCTAAAGAAGTTGGTTTTTAAATACACTATAGTGGAATGGAGCGGCAGACAATTGACTCCTGCGGGTGTAGAGGAAAGGTCAAGACCCCACAGGCGTAGCGAAGCCACTGAAAAAGTGTTGATTTTCGAAAAAGTGCATTTTTTACGGGGTCAAAAATGTCTCCCCATATAAAAAACGCGGCTTAGAAACGAATCTGAGGGCTCGTTTTTCTTTTGTGAATTTTCGTTTTTAAAAAGTTGGACTTTTTCAGTGGCCTCGGCGTAGCCGAGGAGGCTTGACTTCCTCCCCGCGGAAAGCAATTGTCTGAAGCGAAATGGAACGAATTAGTTACTATAGAATACATCCTAATTATTTAATCATTGAAATTGGCGTAATGAGTGTTATAATAAAGTTAAGTTAATAAAAGCGGTAGGAGACATGGAGAGACCATTCTACATTATAACAATTGTTATAATGCTAGTTTTGGTCTCTTTTTTTGTACCATTTTATAGATATGGGTATATGGACATGAAAAATCGGATTTTACATTATATTTGGAGGTTATCACATGGGGAATTTCTCTAGTATGAATAGAACAGAGCAATTAAAAACAATGAGTGAAACAAAATATGATTTATTAGTAATTGGTGGAGGAATAACAGGTGCTGGTATAGCATTAGACGCTGCTTTACGTGGAATGAAGGTTGCTGTTGTTGACATGCAGGATTTTGCTGCTGGAACATCAAGTCGATCAACAAAGCTAGTTCATGGTGGATTACGCTACTTAAAGCAATTTCAAGTAGCAATGGTTGCAGAGGTTGGGAAAGAGCGAGAAATCGTTTATGAAAATGGACCACATGTAACAACACCTGAATGGATGCTGCTTCCTATGCATAAAGGTGGTACATTCGGTAAATTTTCAACATCTATTGGTCTAAGAGTATATGATTTTTTAGCAGGTGTAAAAAAGTCAGAACGCAGAAAAATGCTTTCAGTAGAAGAAACGTTAAAGAAAGAGCCATTAGTTAAGAAGCAAGGTCTTGCTGGTGGTGGATATTATGTAGAATACAGAACAGATGACGCTAGATTAACTATAGAGGTTATGAAAGCGGCAGTGGCAAATGGAGCAAATAGCATTAGCTACACTAAAGCAGAAGAATTAATTTACGATAATAAAAAAGTTGTAGGCTCCAAGGTAAAAGATTTAATTTCACAAAATGAATATAATATTTCAGCTGACATTGTTATTAATGCTGCAGGTCCTTGGGTTGATCAAGTACGGAATCAAGATTATTCACGAAACAATAAAATGCTACGCCTAACAAAGGGTGTACATTTGGTTATTGATCAATCTGTGTTTCCACTTCAACAAGCCATTTATTTTGATACACCAGATGGAAGAATGGTCTTTGCTGTACCTAGAGAGGGAAAAGCTTATGTAGGAACAACAGATACATTCTTTGATACAGATATTGCAAACCCAAAAATGCTAGCTGAAGATCGAGATTATATTTTAAAAGCAATTCGCTACATGTTCCCAGATGTAAATGTCACAGAAAAGGATGTTGAATCAAGCTGGGCTGGGGTTCGTCCGTTAATTTATGAAGAAGGAAAAGATCCTTCTGAAATATCTAGAAAAGATGAAATTTGGGAAGGTGACAGTGGATTAATCACAATTGCTGGGGGGAAATTAACAGGCTATCGCAAAATGGCTGAAAGTGTTGTTGATCTTGCCTCTAAACGAATTACTGAAAAAAATCCTTCTGTTTCATATAAACAATCAAAAACAAAATCTTATCCGATCTCAGGAGGAGATGTTGGTGGATCAAAAGGTTTTGCAGTATTTGTTTCAAAGAAGCAACAAGAAGCTGTTCAATATGGCTTTACGAAAGAAGAAGGTCAGCATTTAGCACAAATGTATGGATCGAACGTTGATACATTATTTCAATATGGAAAACAATATGATGAGCTTTCTGTCACTTTATCAAGAGACGTTTATGCAAAGCTTATGTACTCAATTGAACATGAAATGGTAACAAAACCAGTTGATTTCTTTATTAGACGCACAGGTGCACTATTTTTCCATATCGATTGGGTTAACCAATGGAAGGATGAGGTTATAAGCTTTATGGAAAATAAATTATCATGGACAGCTGAACAAACAGAGGAATATAAAGTACAATTAGAGAAAGAGTTAAAAGATGCAGTAACTCCTTTTGATTTGGAAGCTTAGGATATTCATCTCTATTTTTAAAAGGTTTTTTTAAAAAAGTTATTTGATTAATTGCTTCTAAATAGAGTTATTAGTACAAAACTGTTCCATTTCGCTGCATTACTTTCAATAATGTTATTGCTAGATAAATTTAAAGGAGTTAGACGATAAGTCTAGCTCCTTTTTTAAAAAAGGCTGGTCGTAAGCTTTGTTGCTTTTAGATACTTGATGACAGCAATATATATAGTCTTGTGGCATCCTTTCTTTTGAGAAAAGTACAATGTCTGCTCTTTAAACACTGTTTCCTCACAGTTAATATGTTTAATAGGAACAATCTTTCAAAAAAGAGCCTTAAAAAGGAGAAGTTAAATGAAAACTACTAGTTGGTTAAAGATGTCAGATGGTGAAGAGATATTTGTTAGCACATGGTCAGAAGAGGGTATCTCACCAAAAACAATTCTTCAACTATCACATGGTATGGGTGAGCACATTGCTCGTTATGATGCATTTGCACAATACTTAGTTGATCAGGGAATTATTGTGGTGGGCAATGATCATCGAGGACATGGTGAAACAGGAAGTAAAAGTGGACAGCTAGGTTTTTTTGCAGCTGAGAGAGGCTTTGAAAGAGCTGTAGAAGATTTGAAGGAAATAAATAATAGCATTAAGGAGCAATACCCAAATACACCCATTTTCATTATGGGGCACAGTATGGGTTCATTTTTAGTTCGACGCTTTTTACAGCGCTTTCAAACAGGTGTTGATGCTGTGATTTTATCAGGAACTGGTGGGAATCCTGGATTTATGGGGAAAATAGCAAAAACAATTGCTAAATCACAAATCCGCAAGCTTGGTCAAACTTCAGAAAGTCAATTAATGAATAAGCTGATTTTTGGTCGTTATAATAAAAACATTCCAAACATGAAAACAAGCTCTGATTGGCTTACAAGAGATCATCAAGAAGTTCAGAAATATATAGAAGATAAATATTGTGGATTTATTCCAACAACAAGCTTCTTTTATGATTTGATGGAAGGATTAGAAAGTATCCATAAAAATGATGAAGTAGGAAAAATAAACAAGAAGTTGCCATTCTTTATTTTTAGTGGTGATCAAGATCCAGTAGGTAATTATTCAAAAGGTGTAGTAGAAGTGATAAAGCAATATAAAAATAGTGGAATCAATAATATTGAACATAAATTTTATAAAGAAGGTCGTCATGAGATGTTAAATGAACTGAATCGGACAGAAGTTTATCATGACATTTCCACATGGATCGAAAAACAATTAAAAACCCTTTAAGTGATATAATGTTAGTAATTAATGTTGATATATTAAAGGAGCAAATATGGCAGAAGAATTAAGAAATATTTATAATGAACAGTTTATTAAATCACTTTCTACTTTTATAAAAGAAGAGTATCAGAATTTTGATTGCACTTTGTTTGAATCACTAATATATGATGATAGTTGGAATGAACTTCCTCTAAAAAGGCGTATGCGTCATATTACGAGCTGCTTATATGAGACTTTACCGAAGGATTATGATGAAGCAATTGCGATTTTAAGAGCGGTAGCACCAAGAGTGAATGATAGCTTAGCTGGGATCATCTTTCCGGATTATGTAGAGGTATATGGTCTAGAAAAATGGAATTTATCAATGGATGCTCTTGAATTTTTCACAAAATACTCCACATCTGAGTTTGCTGTTCGGGCATTTGTTATAAAAAATCAATCTGCAATGATAGAGCAGTTCCTTATATGGAGTAGAAGTGATAATGAACATGTGCGAAGATTAGCAAGTGAAGGATCTCGTCCAAGATTACCTTGGGGAATATCATTAGTGAATTTAAAGCAAGATCCCTCCCCGATTCTTCCTATATTAGAAAATTTAAAGGAAGACACATCACTATATGTGAGGAAAAGTGTTGCAAATAATCTTAATGACATTTCTAAAGACCATCCTGATGCTGTGATTAAAATTGCTGAGAATTGGAATGGACAAAAAGAGGTAACAAATTGGATTATAAAAAAGGGCTTACGAACATTATTAAAAAAGGGGAATGAACAAGCTCTGGAATTAGTTGGGATAAAGAGGAATGAAAACATACACGTTTTAAATTTCACAGTAGGACAAACAGAAGTGAAAATAGGAGATTATTTCTCTTACTCGTTTGATTTGCAATCTAATGACAACCAATCAAGGAAAATTAGAATTGAATATATTATAAATTATGTAAAAGCCAATGGAAAGCTTTCACCGAAGCAATTTAAAATATCAGAAATTATATTATCGCCTGGAGAATTAAAGAGCTACAAACGCAATCACAACTTTAAAGATTTATCTACACGAAAGCATTATCCAGGCAAACATGCAGTTTCCGTTATTATCAATGGGGAAGTAAAAGCAACAGCAGAGTTCAGTGTTATAAGTATGTAATAAAGACCAAGAAAACAACAACAGAATTGTTAAGCTTGAAGACGGATACCTAATAAAGTGATTAAAAAAGGCGATTCCTGAAGTTTAGTCCTCAGTATATACTTACCTTTTGTAAATATATAGATTGAGGTAGCTTTACTTCGTAGTTGAGTCGTCTTTTGTTGTTTTATGGCCTGCTTTGTTTGAAGATATTGATGATAGATTCACTAGAAATAAAATTTGTTTAAACCCTGTAAAGTTATTTAGTTTCAATGTTTCCCATTAAAGTCATCCAATTGTACTAGACCTTCATCCTAAAAGAAATGCTATATAATGAAGGCCTCATTTCTTAATATATATTAAGTCAATAAAATGCACCATTTCACATCAAGAAGTGTCAAATAATTACAAGCTTCAACTAAACACTAACTTTAAACAGGCAATTGTGAAATTAAGTCGATATTTAAAAGGATTAATAATAATTAACTAGATCTTTTCATACTGGTTTCCATTTTTTAATAATACTAGAATTTGATTGTAAATTATGATAGAGTTAAAAAAGTGTTCTTTTATAAGGAGAAAAAGGGTCAAATGTTACATCTGAAATATAATTGTAATATTAAAAACATAGATTTGTCATTTTTTGATGATATACTTCTAATTGTGGCTAAGTAGTTAAATAGTAATATTAATAGATAGTTAGATATACATACAACTTGAATCAGATAGAATGGAAAGTAGGGAAAAGGATGTCGAAAAAGAAACTAGTAATTATGAATCTAGCATTCATGATTGGATTAGGAAGTTCATTTGCTATTCCTTCGGTAAAAGCTGAAACAAATATTCAGCAGCAACGCTCCGAAATTCAAAAAGATATTGCTAATGCAGATCAAGAACTACAAAAAGTTAAAGCAGAGCTTGATAAATTAAATGAACAAATTGTTCGTGTTGATCAAGCAATTGCTGATAACAATAAAAAGATTGAACAAACGAAAAAAGATATAACAGTTGCTAACGAGGAAATTTCTACTATGGAAAGTGAAATTACTCAGTTAGAAAAATCTATTGAAAATAGAACAGAAATCCTAAAAGAGCGTGCAATTTCTTTCCAACACAGTGGTGGAAATATTGATTATTTTGATGTGCTTATCGGTTCATCAAGCTTTGGAGATTTTGTTAATCGTGCTATAGCAGTAGGTAAGATTGTTGAAGCAGATCAAAATTTATTGGACGAGCATGTGGCTGATGAGAAAACTTTAAAGGAATCAAAAGCTGCTAAAGTAAACAAGCTTGCTGACCTAACGAACATGAAGGAAGAGTTAGAAGGTATGCAAGCACTTACATTAGAGCAAAAAGCACAAAATGATGAATTGAAGAAACAGCTTCAAAATGAAGAGACTGCAACTCTAGCAGCAAAAAATAGTTTGCAACAACGAGATATGAATCTAGCATCACAAATAGTTGTTAGCAATGAGGATTCTTCAACAAGTGAAGCTCGAAATTCTCAGGCTTCTTCTTCTGTAGAATTAGCTAGTGGTACTAAATTTGAAAACACACCAGTTAACCCTAATGGTACGGTAAATGACTTAATTACAGCAGGGTATAAGTATATTGGTAATTCTGTATATATTTTTGGTGGCGGACGTAACGCTTATGATGTAGCAAACGGTCGATTCGACTGTTCAGGTTTCGTTCATTGGGCATTTTCAACGGTCGGAGTTAGTGTTGGTGCAAGTACAGATTCTTTAAAGAATTCAGGTACTCGAATTTCACCTAGCAATATGCAGCCTGGAGATCTTGTTTTCTTTAACACGTATAAAACAGATGGGCATGTAGGCATTTATATGGGTGGCGGTAAATTTATCGGCTCTCAAAGCTCTACAGGTGTGGCAATTGCTAATATGTCTAGTGGTTATTGGGCAGATACGTTTAGTGGTCGTGTAGTAAGAATTAATTTATAAAAAGTAGAGCTGGCAGAGATGTCAGCTTTTTTATTTTGTTACTATTTAGTTTCCCCAGATCATTACGGGATAAACATATTTTTTAAAACAAAGGTTGCAATGAATATTATAATGGTTTACAATTTAAATCGTAATAATTACGTTTTATAAGGAGCTAAATAATTGAATGAATGGATTATTATTGGTGGAGGACTCCATGGGTGTACGATTGCTACAGCTTTAATAAAGAATCATGTAACAACTGCAAGTGACCTCAAAGTTATTGATGAACATGATGAGCCCTTAATGGAATGGAAAAGCAAGACATCGCTTATAGGTATGGAATTTCTAAGATCACCTTCTGTACATCATATTGATGTTGATCCTTATAGTCTTCAAAGATATGCAAGGAAGCAACATTTTCGAGAAACATTTTTAGGTCAATATAAAAGACCATCATTAGAGCTTTTTAATGATCATTGTGATGATGTTTTAAGAAGTATCAATATTTCACAATCATGGATAAAAGGCAAAGTTAGAAAAATAGAAAAATGTGATAATCATTGGGAACTACACGTGGATAATTCAAAGGTTATAAAAGGGAGGAAAGTTGTCATAGCTGTTAGTATTAATACACAGTTACATATGCCTGAGTGGGTAAAAGAGTTAAAGGGAAATCCACTAAATCAATTTCATATTTATGATAATAACTTGAAGGATCTTGAAGGAATAAAGCCTCCAGTAGTTATCATAGGTAATGGAATAACAGCAGCTCATCTTACAATTAAATTAGCTAAGGTGTTTCCAGATAAGGTCATGCTAATGATGAAAAGTGATTTTAAAGTAAAAGATTTTGATAGTGATCCTGGTTGGCTAGGTCCAAAATACTTGAATGATTTTCGAAAGCTATCTTGTTATAAAAAACGAAGAAATATAATTAAGAAAGCTAGAAATAAAGGGACGATAACTGGAGAACTATTTAGACAGCTTAGAAAACTAGAAAATAGTCGTAAAATAGAAATTAGGCTAGTAACGAATGAAAATCAATTGCATTTTATTAAAAAATGGCAAAAGGAAAATCAAGAACCCCCTTCTATATTATTTGCTACAGGCTTTAATTCAGCTTCACCAGGAAAAGAAATGGTAGCTGATTTAATATCTAATGGGGAACTAGCTTTATCTGAGTGTGGTTATCCTATTGTTAGTTCTTCACTAGAATGGTGTCCGAATTTATATGTGACTGGACCACTTGCTGAACTAGAAATTGGTCCTATTTCAAGAAATATTGCGGGAGCAAGGCATGCTGCTGAGAAAATTGTTTATAAATATACACATTAAATCGTAATGTTTACGTATTGTGAAAGGTGATAGATATGGTAAATCATAAAACTCCAGTCACTGTATTAAGTGGTTACTTAGGATCAGGTAAAACAACATTATTAAATTATATTCTGCAAAATAAAGAAGATAAGCGAGTAGCAGTTATTGTGAATGATATGAGTGAGATTAATATAGATGCTTCATTAATAAAGCAGGGTGGGTTTACACGCACTGATGAAAAGCTTGTAGAGCTTCAAAATGGCTGCATCTGCTGTACACTTCGTGAGGACTTAATTTTAGAAGTGGAAAGGTTAGTAAAACGAGGAGATATTGATTATTTACTCATTGAATCTTCAGGTATTTCAGAACCTGTTCCTGTAGCACAAACCTTTACATATATAGACAATGAGCTTGACATTAATCTTTCTCAGTATTGTGAACTCGACGCAATGATTACTGTTGTTGATGCAAACCGGTTTTGGCATGATTTTGCTTCTGGAGAAACATTACTAGATCGAAAGCAGGCAACCGAAGAGGGTGATACAAGAGAAGTTGTTGATTTGTTAATTGATCAAATTGAATTTGCTAATATCATCATTTTGAATAAAGCAGATATGGTGAAGGGAGAGGATATAATTGAGTTAGAAGCTGTGATAAGGAAGCTAAATCCGGAAGCTAAAATAATGGAGAGTATTTACTCGAAAGTAAAGTTAAGTCAGGTGTTAGATACTAAACTGTTTGATTTTGAACGAGCTAGTCAGGCTGCAGGCTGGATACAGGAGCTGATGACAGATCATGTTCCTGAAACAGAGGAATATGGAATTTCTTCTTTTGTTTATAAACGTAGAAAACCATTTCATCCAGAAAGACTTTTAAAATGGCTTGAAGCTTGGCCATTAGATGTTGTAAGAGCAAAAGGCTTCTTTTGGTTAGCTTCTAGAAATGAAACAACAGGGCTACTATCACAAGCAGGTCCATCTATTGTTATTCAAGCTGCGGGTGAATGGGTGGCAACTTATCCACAACAAGAGCAAAAGCAAATTTTACTTGAGGAACCTGATTTGCTTGAAAAATGGGATTCGCAATTTGGTGATCGCATGACTGAGCTTGTTATGATTGGTATTGATATGAACCGAAGTGTCATTGAGGAATCGTTAGATTGTTGCTTATTAACGGATGAAGAAATGGAACAAGATTGGTCATGCTTTACTGATCCACTGCCACAATTTACTGTAGCAGGATAAAATTATTATAAAATGGAGGAATTATAAATGAGAGTGAACATAACGTTAGCATGTACAGAAACTGGGGATCGCAACTATATAACAACAAAAAATAAACGTAATAACCCAGATCGAATTGAATTAAAGAAATACTGTCCTAGATTAAAAAAGCACACATTGCATAGAGAAACAAAATAAATTTAGTAGAGAAATTCATTAACAAAGTCACTCTTGTTAATGAATTTTTTTAGTTACGACAAATATTGACACTCTTCATTACCTAGACTATGATTAAGTGTGAATTGAATAGATAAAAAATAGGTTGATAGATATAGAATCTATCATGAAAAGGGAAGATCGGTGCCAATCCGACGCGGTCCCGCCACTGTATATGGGAGTCTTTTATTAGTAACCACTGTCGAAGGATGGGAAGGATGTAAAAGGTGATGATCATGAGCCAGGAGACCTGCCTATTTTGTTTATACCTTATTACTACGCGGATGGAAGGGTGTTATAGCTAGCAGTTTGTCTGTAATAAGACATGTGTAACTAAACAACACTTATCTCCATTGTAGGGGATTTTTTTATGCCAAAATTTATCAAAAATAGATGGGGAGCGAAATACGTATGTTAAACAAAGTAAGATTGTCTTTATTATCTTTTCTATTAGTATTTACAGTATTTTTTGGGAATTTGCAGGAAGTAAATGCTGCAAGTGAAGAGAAGAGCTTCATTACATTAATTAATGCCAATGGAGAAGTTGTCCTTGATAATGAATTTACTTTTCAGGAAGGCTTAACAGTTGAGGAAGCATTAATAAAAAATGTAGGTGAAGAGAAAGTAAAGTATGACGAATATGGTATGATTTCCGAAATAAATGACATAAAGCCTGTAGGGAAAACTTACTGGGCAATTTATGTAAATGGTATTTCTTCACAAATGGCAGCGGATCAACAAAAGTTTGAATCAGGTGATCGCATCACCTTTAAGGTTACAAACTGGGAAAGCAATACAGATAAATCTGCGTCAATAACGTTGACTGGTCATGAAGAATTAAAATTCGAGGAAAAATATTTATCATTTATAAATAATCCAAGCGCCTATGATTTATTAAAAATGGTTGTGAATATAGATGAAATTACTACACTTACATCAAATGGTGACTCCCAATTGTCAAGTGATTGGGAGTTGCATGTAAATGATGAAATCGTACAGGATATAAATTCATATAATATTCACGATGGTCACAGTTTTGTGCTAAAAAAAATAAATAATGAACCCGAAGAGGAAGAAGAGCAGCCATTAATAGAAAAGCCAACATCAAATCCTTTTGATGCAGTTCAATTTAACAAAGATGTAAACTCTGCAAGTCAATATATCCTTTCTAATAAAGTAGAAGATTGGCAAGCTGTAGCACTTAACAAAGCGCAGAAATCACTGCCAGCTTCATATTCTGTATATTTGAAAACTCTTGTTAATGAAAGTAAGTTATCAAAAATCACAGATTATGAGCGTGTAACATTAGGTATTTTAGCTTCTGGTGAAGACCCAAGAAATTTTGAAGGACAAAATCTAGTAGAGTCAATTTATAATGGAAATGTAACAAATCAAGGACTCAATGGTGTTGCTTACGCACTGATTGCGTTAGATAGTGCGAACTTCCAAGTTCCTGAAACGGCAAAATGGACAAGAGAGAAGCTAATAGCTGAGTTACTCAAGAATCAACACGATGATGGTGGTTGGTCATGGTCGCTAAATCCACCAAGTGATAGTGATACAACAGCTATGGTATTAACTGCACTAGCACCTTATAAAAATCAAGCAGATGTGAGCTTGGCAATCGAAAAAGCAGTAAATTATTTGATAGAACAATATCAAGGATCTGCGGTAGATAATAGTTCAACAGCAGCAACAATTGTCATTGCGTTATCAGCTTTAGGAATTGATTCACATAGTGAAGATTTCACAAAAAACGGAAGTAGTTTGATAGAGTTTTTACTTACTTTCCAAAATAAAGACGGTGGTTTTGATTGGCAAGGTGGAGAAGAAAGTGACTCATTTTCTTCAGATCAAGGATATCGTGGGATTGTAGCGTATCAGTTATTTTTAGAAGGTAAAGGCTCTTTATATACATTGCCTTTGAATACTAATAAGGTTGAAAAAGGTAATCTAGTAGTTAAGGGTCACTCTGATCTTGTAATTAAAGCTAGCAATGTTTATAAAGTGAAACAAGATGCTAAAACATTCACATTTACAAGTGAACTGTTAAAAGGTCTACCAAAGAATTCTTCCATTGAAGTATCAAATGGAAAAGTAAATGCTACAGTTCCCGTTGCATTGCTTTTAACGAATTCAGATGTTACTTTCAGCTTTGGTGAGGTTTCTGAAGCAGTAAAAAATACTAGTGATTTAGTAAGTGATTTATACGATTTTACAATTACTTCAGATGGTAAGACAATAAGTGATTTTGGAAATCATGTTGTCACTTTAGGGTTTGATCTTACTAACTTTAATGGAGATTGGGATCAGCTTCGTATTTATCATGTTGATGAAAATGGAAATAAACTTGAAAAGATGAAGACTACTTATGATGCAAAAACAAAACAAGTATTTGCAAGTGTAGGTCATTTCAGTATTTACGGAGTATTCGAACTACAAAAGAATTCTGTAGATGAACCTGTTGTGAAAGAAGATAACTCTTCTGAACAGCAAGGTGAGGTTCAGCAAGATCAAGTTCAACAAAAAGAAAAAACTTCATCAAATGGCAACCGCCTGCCAAACACAGCAACACCATTATTTAACTTAATTGCACTAGGTGGAGCACTAATGTTAATTGGTGCTGGTGGTACAATTTATTCAAGAAGACGTCAAACAAATTAAATTTAATGATAATGAGGGTAACTCAATATAGTCTAGTCTATTTCCTTATAAAAGGAGAGTGCTAGGAAAATGAGTTACCCTCGTTTTCCTGTATCTAGTTTATACTATATAAAGAGCTTGCTTGTGATAACAGGGGGTATTAATTTGGGGAAATACAACAAAGTGTTTTTAGCATTTATGATGATTGTGATGTTTTTAATAGGTTGTGAAAAAGATGAGGTAGTTCCTATAACAGAAAAAACAAGTGTTGAGGAAACTACTGAAGCATCTTCAACTGATAAAGAAGTAGTAACAGATAATGATCGTGAAGGTAGTCAGGATCCTACGGAAGACAGTAATAAAGAAGAATCAAGCCAAAAAACTACTGAAAGTGATAAAAAAGAAAGTATTGTGGCTTTAGAAGATAAACAAGAAACATCATCAACAGCAGATACTTCTAAGGAGAAAGAAGCCTCAAGTAACAAAACTGAGAAATCAACAGAACGGCAAACATCTAAACCAGCAGCAACTCCTGAAGTGGATGAAAAAAAGAAATCTTCAACAGCAACACAAACTGCTAAAACAACTCCTGAAATAAAAACGACGCCAAAAGAAGAAGAAACAAAAAAAGAGAAAATAACCACTCAACCAGTAGTTAAAAAAGAGGAACCAAAACAAACAGTTACTATAACAATTGCTGGTGATCAAGAAAAAGGAACAATTCTTTCTTCAACAAAGGTAGAAATGAGTGAAGGTAATACAGTACTTGATATTACGAAGAAAATTCTTAAGGAAAAAGGGAAACCAATTAGTGTAACAGGTAGTGGTGCATTTGCTTATATACAGGGGATTGATGGGTTATCAGAATTTGATCGAGGCCCTTTAAGTGGCTGGACGGTGAAAAAAAATGGTGCGACTTTAGATCGAAGTGCTGGCATTGTTAAAGTGAAAAATGGTGATAGCATTCAGTGGATTTATACGACAAATTATCAAGAAGATGAAAGCTGATGAGAGGAGTTCATGCTTTTCATCCTTTTGTCCTTTTTCTTTATTATGTTGGAGCAGCAGCACTGGTAATGCTATATAAGCATCCGGTGTTTTTGTTTGTAGCGATCATTTTGTTCATTATCTTTAATCTTCAATTAGATCGGGGGAAAGCATTAAGAGGCTGGTTCTTTATGCTGTTTTACTTATCATTCTTTTTCCTATTAATAAATCCGCTGGTGAATCGAAAGGGAAATCATATTTTATTTTATTTTAATAACAATCCAGTGATGCTTGAGGCTGTTATTCATGGGATAATTGCTGCTCTATCAATCTTTGCGCTGCTTGTGTTATTTCTTTCCTATAATATCGTTATCACTGCTGATCGGTTTTTATATTTATTTTCAAAATGGCTACCACAGTGGGCTCTCCTCACGATGCTTTCAATGAGATTTATCCCATTGTTAAAAAGAAGATTGAGGGAGATTGAAACGGTTCAACAAAGTAAAGGCTTGTCAGTAAAAGAGGGGAAATTAAAAGATCGTGCAAAAAATGGGATATTGCTTGTGCAAATTCTTTTAACTTGGTCATTAGAGGAAGCAATACAAACTGCTGATTCAATGTCTGCACGTGGCTATGGACTTAAAAAGAGAAGCAAATATACACCATACAGAATGCGAAAGATGGATTGGATTGCTCTCACTTATATTGTATTATTCACAATTGTTGCTTTGTTTGGCTGGTGGTTAGGTGATGGTGTGTTAAGCATTGAACCAGTGTTAGAAACAATATTAATTGAAGGACGAGAATGGTTTTATTTATTAATTTTTTCCTTGTATATTGGTGCACCACTAATGATTGAAGTAAGGGAGGCGCTTCTATGGCTTTTTTGGAGACAAAAAACCTAAGCTTTGCATATCCAGAAGAGAAAATTAAGGTGCTTAATGATGTTTCATTTAGTGTAGAACAAGGTGATTTTGTTGTTTTATGTGGACCATCTGGAAGTGGTAAGTCGACTCTTCTGCGACTATTAAAGCAGGAGCTTGCTCCACATGGTGAAAAAGAGGGAGACATATTCCTCGAAAATAAGCCTCTACTAGATATTCCGCCTGCACAGGTTGTAAAAGACATTGGCATGGTTTTTCAAGATCCAGAAAATCAAATTGTTATGGATCGTGTTCTCGAAGAACTCATTTTTGGGATGGAGAATTTCGGAACATCAACAGAAGAAATGCGAAAAAAAGTGGCTGAAATTGTTCATTTCTTTGGTATAGAAGGTCTGCTCAATCGTAAGACGCATGAGCTTTCTGGAGGTCAAAAGCAACTAGTCAATTTAGCTTCTGTTTTATTATTAGAGCCGAAGCTATTATTGCTAGATGAACCAACGTCACAATTAGATCCTGTTGCTGCAAGAGAATTTATTGGCATGCTTCAAACAATGAATGAGGAATTTGGGATAACAGTAATTATCGCAGAGCATCGGCTAGAAGAGCTTTTTGCTATTGCTGATAAAGCTCTTGTTTTAGATAATGGAGGTATTTTATCTTATGATACGCCACGACATGTTATTGATTTTTTAAGCGAATATAAAGATCATGCAATGTATCATTATTTACCAAGTCCTGCCCGGCTATATTTAGAATATTCTCCCTCAAAAGTAAATGGTGATATCCCACTGTCAGTTAAGGAAGGGAAGAATTGGTTAAAGAATGTAGCTATTACACCAAGAGAGGGTATTTTGAAGGAAAATCATCATGCACCTAAGAAAGAAATAATGAACATAAAAGAAGTTGATTTTCAGTATTCAAAGGACTCAACTAAGATACTTAATGATTTGTCATTAAGTATTTTTGAAGGTGAATGGCTTTCAATTGTTGGTGCAAATGGAACGGGAAAGTCAACATTACTAAAAGTCATTGCTGGACTCGAGAAACCACAACGAGGATCAATATTTTACAAAGCAAAGAAATTTAAAAAACAACTTCCAAAAGAAATCGGCTATCTCCCACAAAATCCTAAGTTGTTTTTCATCCACGACACGATTGGTGCTGAGTTAAGATATCTTGAACAATTGCATCAAATCGGTAATGGTGAAACTCGAATTGAGGAGTTGCTAAAAATTTTCAACTTAAAAGAACTAGTACATCGTCATCCTTATGATGTTAGTGGCGGGGAGATGCAAAAGGCAGCATTAGCGGGAGTGCTTCTACCTAATCCAAAGCTGTTATTAATAGATGAGCCTACTAAGGGGCTTGATCCAGAAGCTAAGCTTAAGCTGGGGAAGCTACTACAAGCATTACAACAAAAGGGCTTAACAATCGTTATGGTCACACATGATATTGAATTTGCTGCACATTATTCAACAAGGTGCGCAATGATGTTCCAAGGAACGATTACAACGAATTCACCAACGAAAAGCTTTTTTCAGGGCAATGCATTTTACACAACAGTCCTTAATCGAATAACTAGAGGCAGTAAAGTTCCTGATGTATTAACGTTAGAGGAGGCTCGCAAGACTTGGCACGTTCAAGAATAATTGTCATAGCGTTGTTTCTTTTGATTACTATCACCATTTTGACAACGCCTCTTTTAGCTGATAAATATTTTCTTCCATTTAGCATAATCATCATGTTGCTGAGTTTTGTTCCTTTTATTATTCGGTTTGAACGAAGAAAGGTTGCTGGAAGAGAGCTTGTTTTATTAGCTGTATTAGCAGCGATAGCAGCTGTTAGTAGAGTGCCCTTTGCATCCATCCCAAGTGTTCAACCAACAACCTTTGTTATTATTGTTGCAGCACTTGCTTTCGGTGCTGAAAGTGGATTTGTTGTTGGGGCACTTGCTGCATTAGTATCTAATTTATTTCTAGGGCAGGGGCCTTGGACACCTTGGCAAATGTATGCTTGGGGAATGATTGGATTAAGTGCAGGATTATTTAGACATACATGGATTATGAAGCATAAGATTGGCAAAGTGACCTTTGGTTTTATAACAGGTATCTTATTTGGATGGGTCATGAATTTATGGTATTTTGTTAGCTTAGATGAAAGTATAACCATTACTGCCATTATAACTCGGTATAGTGCTAGCTTATATTTTGATTTAGCCCATGCATTTTCAAATGTCTTTTTCTTGCTCATTTTTGCAGACAGCTGGTTAAAGATTTTACAGCGTTTTCGGAAAAAATATGGTTTGCTAGACAAGTAGTGTTAATCCTGAGTTAGGGATTAACACTTTTTTTATGAAGTGATCTTTCACTTAAAACAAATAAATTCGCGAAAGAAGAAGGTTTTTAGTACTTTTTGTCTAAAGAGTATAGATATTATCTAAATAATGAAAAAAAGAGGTGAACTAGTTGAGCCACGATTCTTCGGTCATTTTCTCACTAGAAGAAAAGCTAACTCTGTATTTAGAAAAAACACAGGATGAAATATTGGAAGTATGGCAAGAGAGTATTATTATTCATGAGCATGACATGTATAAGGGAAGTATTAAGGATAATGGATTTCAAATGTTTCTATTAGTAAAAAGATCTTTATTAGGTGAAATCTGTGAACATGACATCCAAGAGCTTGCTTATAAGGTAGCACATGAACGTGTTATTACAGATGTTAATATAGGAGAGTATGTTTATAACGTTAATGTAGGCAGAAGTACTGTTATTAAATTCATTAACAAATCCGGTATTTCAATTGCAGATTTACATGCAATTATCGATCGGATCAATCAAGACTTTGATCGATTTTGCTTTCATACAGTTACTCGTTATACGGAATTAAAGGATAATGAGCTAAAGGAAAAAGTTCTATTCATCAACCAATCACACAAAGATCGTTTATCACTTCTAGGTCAAATGTCCTCAAGCTTTGTTCATGAATTTAGAAATCCTCTAACAGCTGTAATAGGTTTTATGAAGCTTTTAAAAGATGAACATCCTTCACTTAAATATATGGATACAATTGAGCATGAACTCGATCAATTAAAATTTAGAATTACACAATTTCTACATGCTGCAAGATTGGAAATTGTTGATAAGTCTAAAGAAATGATACTGTTGTCTGAATTATTTACTGAAATTACTTCATTTTTATACCCAAGTATAGTAGATGGTGATGTTGACCTGCAAACCTCCGTGAATCATGATTGCAAAATTTATGCGAAAAAAGAGGAGTTAAAGCAGGTACTCGTTAATATTATTTTAAACTCAATTGATGCAGTGAAAGATAATGATCACAATGATCGAAAATTAACGATTTTATGTGATTGTAATAAAGAGGATATCACATTTACGATAACAAATAATGGACCACAAATTCCCCACGAAATGCAAAGTACCATTTTTGAACCATTTTATACAACAAAAAACTTAGGAACTGGAATCGGATTGTATGTATGTAAAACGATTATTGAAAAACATAATGGCTCAATAGAATGTCAATCAGATTCTCAATACACTTCATTTATCATTAAGCTGCCATATGAGCAAAAAAAATCGATCAGGTAAATACTGATCGATTTTTTTATAATTAGGCTTGTTAAAAGCTAATCTACCAATCAAGTTAAGATAAGAGAAAAGATTTTGTGAAAAGGTTTACATTAGATTTTACAAAAAATCTCATAATAATATAAATTCCGCAATGTACCTTTGTTCATCGCGATTTGTCTTTAAGTGTAGAAAATATCTAAAAATTTAATGATTATATCTATTTATCTTTCTATTGTTTTCATGTTATACTCTTCATGTAACAAATGTTCAATATAGTATGAACAAAATTTCTTAAAAGAGGGGTAACGTAAATGAAAATAGGTGTGGTTCATTTTGGTTGTGCTTTAGAAGGTACAGCTCAAATCGTTCGTACCCTTATTGAAGATCTTTCAAGTGAGGAAACAACTGTATATGCTATTGAATGGAATCATACTTCAAAAGAACTACAGCTAAGAGAATTAAATAAAATGAGTCAAAAAACATTAACAACTACCTATAGCTTATGTAATGCTTTTCCTCGAAAAGTATGGGAAGAAAAATCCTTTTTATTAACTGATGAATTACAAGAGCTAGATCAGGTTATTTTATTAGGGGTTAGTAACAATCAAGAACAAGCAACAAAAGTGAAGGTATTACAAGTTCCTGTTAGTATTTACAACTCTGTAGAAAACTCACAGTTTACTTTAGGTTATGATACTGCATTAAATTCCATTGTTAATAGTGTTGAAAGTGTAAGAGATACAGCAAGTTCTTTATCTTATGGTAAAGTCCGTTTATTTAATGTGCAAATACCTGGTAACAATCAATCAAGACTACTGTATGATGCTGCTGGTGCAGTTGGAGCACAGGTTGTCACAGGTGAAAGCCCACAGGAGCTTGATCAATTACATAATCACATTAAACAAAAAGAAGATAATGAAGAAGGATATACGTTCTTTATGATGGATCATTCTATTGATCTTACATCCTTTGAACAACATTTCAGTAATTTTGATTTAGATTGGAAGATTGTTGTCATTGATGATTCCCAGTGTGGAGGACCATATCCAACTGCTCAGGATCGACTATTAGCTAATCAATTGAAAACAGCAGTTGTCGATTGGTGTAAAGCAAATAAACCTACTGGTCAATTGCTTATTCAAGATAATAAAGTCGTATTTAAGTAAGGTTTCTATGATCAAGTAGTATGATTAGGTTATAATGTAAAGATGAATATATTTTGGAGGGATTAATTAATGAGTGAATTAACAAAAACAGACAAATTATCTATCGAAACAATTCGTACGCTTTCTATTGATGCGATTGAAAAGGCTAATTCAGGACATCCTGGTATGCCAATGGGTGCTGCTCCAATGGCATATACGCTTTGGACGAAATATATGAATGTTAACCCATCAAACCCAAGCTGGTTTAACCGTGATCGTTTTGTTCTTTCAGCAGGACACGGATCAATGCTTCTTTATAGCTTACTTCACTTAACAGGCTATGACTTATCTATAGATGATTTAAAAGAATTCAGACAATGGGGTAGCAAAACTCCTGGACACCCTGAATACGGTCATACTGCAGGTGTTGATGCAACAACAGGTCCTCTTGGACAAGGTATTGCTATGGCAGTAGGTATGGCAATGGCAGAGCGTCACTTAGCAGAAACATACAATAAACCATCATACAATGTTGTTGACCACTTTACATATGCAATCTGTGGTGATGGAGATTTAATGGAAGGAATTTCATCAGAAGCAGCATCATTAGCGGCACACTTAAAATTAGGTCGTTTAGTTGTTCTGTATGATTCAAATGACATTTCATTAGATGGTGATTTAGATCGCTCATTCTCAGAAAATGTTGAGCAACGTTTTGTTGCACAAGGCTGGCAAGTTATCCGTGTAGAAGATGGAAATGACTTGAACGAAATTTCAAATGCGATTGAACAAGCAAGATTAGATCTTGATCGCCCAACATTAATTGAAGTGAAAACAACAATTGGATTTGGTTCACCTAATAAATCTGGTAAATCAGCTTCACATGGTTCTCCACTTGGTGAAACAGAAATTAAATTAACAAAAGAAGCATACAACTGGACATTTGAAGAAGATTTCCATGTACCATCTGAAGTATATGATCATTTTAATAAAACGGTAAAAGAAGCAGGAGCAAACAAAGAAAAAGAATGGAATGAATTAGTTGAAGCTTACGGAAAAGAATTCCCTGAGCTAGCAAACCAATTCAAACATGCAGTAAGCGGAGAGCTTCCAGAAGGTTGGGATAAAGATATTCCTGTTTACGAAGAAGGAAGTAGCCTTGCTTCACGTGCATCATCTGGTGAAGTATTAAACGGAATTGCTAAAAACCTACCTTCATTCTTTGGTGGTTCAGCTGACTTAGCAGGATCTAACAAAACAACAATTAGTGATGCAGGAGACTTCACTAGTGACAATTATGGTGGACGTAATATTTGGTTCGGTGTACGTGAATTTGCAATGGGTGCAGCATTAAACGGTATGGCACTACATGGTGGATTACATGCATTTGCTGGTACATTCTTTGTATTCTCAGATTACCTGCGTCCAGCGATTCGTTTAGCAGCATTAATGAATCTGCCTGTAACATATGTATTCACACATGATAGTATTGCAGTTGGTGAAGATGGTCCTACACATGAACCAATTGAACAATTACCATCATTACGTGCAATGCCTAACTTATCAGTTGTTCGTCCGGCAGATGGCAATGAAACAGCTGCAGCTTGGAAATCAGCAATTGAATCAACATCAACACCAACAGCACTTGTTTTAACACGTCAAAACTTAAAAACAATCAAAAACACGAAAGATACTGCTTATGAAGGTGTTAAAAAAGGTGCATATGTCATCTCACCAGCATCAAAAGAAACAGCTGATGTTCTTTTATTAGCTTCTGGTTCAGAGGTTGGTTTAGCAGTTGATGCTCAACAAGCATTATCTCAAGAAGGAATTGACGCAGCTGTTGTAAGTATGCCAGCTTGGAATCGCTTTGAAGCACAAAGTGAAGAATACAAGCGTTCTGTTTTACCTAAAGAAGTGAAAAAGCGTCTAGCTATTGAAATGGCATCTCCACTTGGTTGGGATCGTTATACAGGAGACGAGGGAGACATTTTAGCTATCAATACATTCGGTGCTTCAGCTCCAGAACAACGTATTTTAGCTGAATATGGTTTCACAGTTGAAAATGTAGTTGATCGTGTGAAAAAGCTTATCCAAGGATAAGTTAAGATATCTAATAAAAGAAAAATAATTTTATAATTTTCCTGATAATGAGGCTGACGTGATGTAAAATATGTCAGCCTCTCTCTTTTAATTGATTGCAGTTTGAGAGGATAACTAAGGAAATATATGTAACAAGCAATTAACTATGTGTTAATACTAATAAAAATAGGTGCTGCGTAATGGAAAGAGAAAAATTAAATAAAATCATTGAAGCTGCTAAGCTTTATTATCAATTAGATTACAGTCAGCAGGAAATCGCAAAAAAACTAGATGTATCAAGACCAACTGTTTCAAGATTATTAAAGGTTGCGAAGGATTCAGGCATTGTTGAAATTACCATTCATAACCCTGTGGAAGCCGGAGAATTATTAACAGACAGGTTAAAGAATAAATTTGATCTTAAAGAGGTTATCGTTGCATCTGTTTCAGAGTATGACAACACATTAATAAAACGTCACCTTGGAGAAGTTGCGGCAAATTATGTGAACAGAATTGTACAAGATTCAGATATCATTGCAACTTCATGGGGAACAACTGTTCATGAGATCGCAAAAAGACTTCAACCAAAGCCTTTAAGTCAAACAACTATTGTACAGCTTAATGGAGGAGTTAGTCATTCAGAATCAAAAACATATGCTTCTGAAATAATCCATCTTTTTGGTGAAGCATTTAATACCCAAACATTTATGTTACCACTACCAGCCATTGTTGATCATATCGTTGTAAAGCAAGCAATTGAAGCAGACCGACATATTCATAAAATACTTGATTTAGGTAAAAAAGCGAATATTGCGATCTTTAGTGTAGGAACTCCTGTTGTTGACTCTGTTTTATTGCAAGCAGAGTACCTTTCAAGCGAAGATCAACATCTTATACAGTCAAAGGCTGTTGGAGAGATATGCTCAAGGTTTTTTGATAAAAATGGTGAAGTATGTGTTGAGAGCTTGAATAGTCGAACAATCGGAATTGAGCTTCATGAATTAGCAAAAAAAGAAAAATCAATTTTAGTTGCTGGTGGACCTAAAAAGTTTGATGCAATCTATGGAGCGTTAAAAGGCAAGTATGCCAATGTGTTGATTACAGATCAGCATACAGCAAGATTATTAGTTGATTTAGAAGACTAATAAGCTGGCATCCATTATTTTTGTTGAAAAATATCTTCAATTATTGTTGATATCCTAATAGGTACATCGTTTGTATTCTAAAGCAAAATTAGATAGTGTTAATAAGATAGGAGGCTGAAAACATGAGATTATTAGGAAAAAAGGTATTAAGCTTTGTTCATGAAGATTTTGAGGATTTAGAGCTTTGGTATCCCATTCACAGATTGCGTGAAGAAGGGGCAACTGTTGATTTAGTAGGAGAAGATGCATCATTTACATATAAAGGGAAGTATGGAGTACCTGCTACTTCAGATTTTGCTTTTCAAGATGTGAAAGCAAGTGATTATGATGCTTTATTAGTTCCAGGAGGATGGGCTCCAGATAAACTTCGTCGTTTTAAAGAAGTAATTGATATTGTTCAATATATGGAAGAAAACAAAAAGCCAATCGGACAAATATGTCATGCAGGCTGGGTACTGATTTCTGCCAAAATTCTAGAAGGTAAAACAGTGACAAGTACACCAGGTATTAAGGATGATATGGAAAATGCAGGAGCAACATGGTTAGATGAAGCTGTTGTTGTTGACGGTCATCTAATATCAAGTAGACGTCCACCAGATCTTCCTGATTATATGAGAGAGTTTATACGAGTTCTTGAAGAAAATTAATTTCAGTCAGCACGATAGTAAATGATAAATTATCTTTACTAAAGTGCTGGCTTTTTTTATTATTAGGCTATGTTAAAGGTTAATGTTGATTTTTAGCACATTGTTGATTGGAGTGAAAGGCATGAGACTCCTGCGGGAGAAGCGTGTCAAAGGGAGACCCCACAGGCGCTTTCGCCGAGGAGGCTCCCGGACCGCCCGCGGAAAGCGAATGCCTGTAACGGAAATCAACAACAAAGTTTAAACAGAACCAATTATTAAAAATATATAGAAAATATTAACAATTTAAATCGAATAGGAGAAAAAAACTATGATTACATACAAAGTTAATGATGTGATAAATGCTGATGAGCTAGCTGAGGTTTTTAAATTATCTGGCATCAAACGACCTGTGGAAGATTTACCAAGATTACAAAAAATGATCGAGCATGCTGATATTATCATTACAGCTAGAGAAGAAGGTAAAGTAATTGGCGTAGCTAGAGCTATTACTGATTATCATTATTGCTGTTATTTATCAGACTTAGCCATTAGTAAAGATTATCAAGGTAAAGGGATTGGTAAGAAGCTTGTGGCTTTATTAAAAGAAGAATTAGGTGAGAAAGTATCATTAATCCTACTAGCATCAGAAGAAGCAATGGAATACTATCCGAAGATCGGTTTTGATACCATTGATAACGGCTTTAAAATTGGACGGAAATCTTAGGCATACTTTGTTTCTAAGTAATTAATCTTTTATGGGTTAATGAAAACCTACCATTACACTTGTTTAACGGAGAGGTCTTTATTTCTAAAAATAATATATAATGGAATTGATCTTTATATACAATATAATTTAGATAATTAAATAGATTAATGGGAAATAAATATGATTAAAAAATTCAAACTTTTGTCAGTTTCAATCATTTTATTAGTCATTTGTATAATATCCTAGCAAATAGGTATTTATTTTGCAGCACCTAAGAAATGGATTGAGGAACTTCATTTGCAATTATGGGTTTCTTTGGAACAATCTTCTTTCTCTTTAAGACCGTAATATTGGCTTTAATATCATTAAATTCAAAGAAAGTTGATACACGTTAAATTTATTTCGTTAGGACCATCTTTGGGTGGTTCTTTTTATATTGCTCGCAATGATAGAACCGTTGTTTTATTTAATAGGTTCAAGTTCTTTGAACTCTTCATAGATGTCTAACCACATAGCTGAACGCCTCCCGAAACCGTATTATATCAACAGTCTATTAATATGGTTAGAAAGCAACAATCTTAACAGCCTTGAGAAAAGATCCAGCCATAAAATAGGGAATAGATAAGCCTTTTTTTGAAGGAGACTCGGACATAACAAAGTAATTGATAATGATAAACCCGAATTATTAGGTGATATTTATCTATTGCCTGATAGTTCGGTTTTTTATTTGATGTCTTCTATAGAAATTTTGATCTTGGAAACTATTTTTAAGAACTTAGTGTAATGGAGCGGAAGACATTCGACTCCTACGGGACGTAGAGGAAAGGCTGAGACCCCACAGGCGTTTGCGCCGAGGAGGCTCAGCTTCCTCCCCGTGGAAAGCGAGTGTCTGCAGCGCAATGGAACGAACTTGTTTTCTAAGCTTAACTGATTAAAGAAGAATTAGCTTAATTACTTACGTCCCAGCCTCTTACTTCTTATGTCCTTTTCTTATAGTCTTTCCCCCTCACCTATCTACTGTTTCCAAATAAAATTGTAATTCCAAACTATCCAAAATTCACCAAATACGTCTTAAGCCTTAGAGAAGTTTACACCTCAAGTCATTTAACGAGTGATCAGTTAATGTTTAATATTATGACTGTAGTAACTAACTAAATATAGAAACTTTTTCCTGTAATAAAGGAGGAGTTAAAAAAGGTAAGTTCATCAACTATAACGAGAAGTCGGAAGGAGAAAAGAAGATGTCGTGGATTACAAAATGGTCTTTTAAAAATAAGGCTGCAGTCATTTTAATGTCAATGATTATATTAGTAATGGGGGTTTTGAGTTATTTCAGGCTACCGATGGAATTTCTTCCGTCTGCAGATCAACCATTTATCTCTGTTGTCACAATGGGAGAGGGAATGGATGCAAAATCGATGGAGAAGCAAGTAACAACTCCGATTGAAAAAGCAGTTGATTCAATAAGTGGGATAACGAATGTTTTCTCAACAACAGGTGATGGATATTCATCGGTTGATATTCACTTTGAATCAGGTGTTGGAAAAAAAGAAGCAAAACGTGAAATTGAAGAAGCACTAGGAACCGTACCTCTTCCAACAAATGTGATGAAACCGAATATTGTTCAGTTAAATACATCGATGATTCCTGTTTCGTATGTTGCTCTTACATTTGATAAAGGAATTAATCCTAATACAATACAATATGCAGAAAACGAAATTGTTCCTTATTTTAAAAACATCGACGGTGTTTCTGATATACAAACAAATGGTGTTATCCCTTCATATGTTTCGGTTAAGTTAAATGAGGAGAAAATGGCAGAAAAACAAACCTCTGTTGAACATATTATGTCGTTGCTTCAAGGACAAACAAATGCCACTGCTGTTGGAGTAAAGGATATCGATGGCAAAGCCTCAAATATTAAAGTAGTTGGTGATATCACAACACTTGAGAAACTTAAAGAAACTGAAGTTATTCCGAAAGTTGCGCTTAAAGATATAGCAGAAATCAACATCCAAAAACAAGAAAGTAATTTAACTAGATTAAATGGTAAAGATGGATTGATCTTTGTGATCACAAAAGATAGCAGTTCAAATGCTGTCACAATTAGTAAAGAAGTAAAAATAGCTTCAAAAGAAATAAATGAGAAATATGATGATTTAGAAGCAACAGTAATATTAGCTACAGCAGATATGGTTGAATCATCTGTACACAGTATGATTAAGGAAGTTTTACTTGGTGCTTTATTTGCAACAATTGTTATTATGATCTTTCTACGAAATCTTCGTTCAACATTAATTACGATTATTTCAATACCATTATCACTAGGATTTACTTTATTCCTGCTTGCTCAATCAGGAGTAACCTTAAATGTTTTAACACTTGGTGGAGTTGCCGTTGCAGTGGGGCGACTTGTAGATGACAGTATTGTTGTAATTGAAAATATTTTTAGAAGAGCCCAAACGGAGAAATTTTCAATAAAAATGGTTATTGATGCAACAAAAGAGGTTGGTATGGCGATTACATCCTCAACTTTAACGACTGTCGCTGTATTTTTGCCGATGGGCTTAATTCAAGGAAGCTTACAAGATTTCCTTCTGCCTTTTGCATTGACTATAACGTATTCCCTTTTAGCGTCGTTAATTGTTGCGATTACCATCGTTCCAATTATGAGTGCTGGGTTACTGAAAAATGCAAAAATAAAAGAACACAAACCATCAAAAGGATTCTCAAATTTCCTAACTTGGTCTTTGAATCACAAATGGGTTGTTCTTTTAACATCCTTCTTCTTATTTGCTGGATCAATTGGAGCATATGTGGTTCTGCCTAAAGGATCTGTGGATAAAGCAAAAGCAGATTATGTACTTGTTTCATTAGAATATTCAAATGAAACACCTATTGAAAAGGTTAAGGAGGAGTCATTAAAATTAGAGGATTATATTCTTAAACAAAAAGAGCTTGATCATGTTTATGTACAGTTAGGGAATACAGAGGATGGAGCTAAATTTGGCTCTGTGGAAAGTCCTACGAAAACAATGATTATGGCTATTTTGAAAAAGGATGCGGAAATGGGAGGATTTGTTGATAAAATTCACTCTCAAAAAGCTGAATATAAAGATGCGACATTAGAAGCGACAGAAGCAACGATGATGAGTGGTGGTGGAACATCAATCACGATCGATGTTATCGGCGAGGATATTGAACAATTAACAAACGTATCTGAAACAATAACAGCAGAAATCAAAGATGTAGATGGAGTGGAAGAAGTTACATCAAATCAAGAAGAAACCAAAACAGTTTATTCATTTGTTGTTGATCCAAGTATGGCTAAAGCGGATCAAATCGCCCAGCAGGCTTCAGTTATGCTTAATAAGACTCCATTGGGTTTAATAGAAATGAACGATCAACAAACAATGGTGATGCTTGAGCCGATTTATAACCCAGAAACGAAGCAAGATCTTTCAGAGGTTCCGATCATGACTGCTAATGGGTTATCGTCAATTTCAGATGTTGCAAAACTGCAGCAAGTAGAAGAGCCTACTAGTACATTCCATAAAGATGGAGAGCAATATGTCAGAATTACAGCTAATGTTGAACCAGAAAACCTGTCTGCCATTTCAGCAGAAGTGAACAAGAAAATCTTTGGTGATCAAGAGGTTAAGGGAATAAAGGTTCCTGATAATATTGATGTTTTAGTTGGTGGAGCAAGTGCTGATCAACAAAGTGATTTTAATGACTTGTTTATGACTATGCTTGCATCAATTGGAATTGTCTTTTTAATCATGGTTATTACCTTCAAAACTATTCGTGCACCTATTGCGATCTTATTTTCTTTACCACTAGCAGCAATTGGCGCCATATTAGGAATACTGATAAGTGGCATTTCTGTTGACATCACAGCATTGCTTGGTGCTCTTATGTTAATCGGTATTGTTGTAACAAATGCAATTGTTCTACTAGATCGAGTAAAACAAAACGAAAAAACAATGATTATCAGAGAGGCAGTAGTTGAAGCTGCATCAATAAGAATGCGTCCAATTATTATGACGGCCGTTGCCACAATTTCAGCAATGCTTCCACTGTTATTTAAAGAAGCAGAAACTGGTAATTTAGTATCTGCTAGTTTAGCAGTAGTTGTTATTGGTGGATTAAGTGTAGCCACATTGTTAACCCTAGTCGTGATTCCTGTTGTATATGAATTACTGCATTTTAGAACAGCTAAAAAACAAAGACAACAAATAGAGAAGCAAGACGATACAATAGCAGTATAATACTTCAGATGAAACTGACCATTGATCATTAAGAATCAATGGTCAGTTTTTTATATTAAAGTAATAGTTTCAATAGACAGTATCTTTTTATAGGTAATTATATCTATGTGTAATTTAGATTTTTAAAAAAATTGGAGAATAAATAGTCTGATTATAGTATAATGAAAACGAATACACTACTAAATTAATACAATATTACTTATTTTTGAAACAAACGTACTTTTTTAAAGAGTGTTAAAAGGGCATTTTCAAAGAATTATGGATCATTGATTACATATGTGGGGGATGAGTTATGAGGATCAAATCTAAATTCATAAAAAGAGAAAAAGGTAAAAGGAAGCCTAAACAACAAAAAGATAGAAAGATGATGTTGAAACTTCCTCCTAGCATTAAAGGCATGACATTAAGATCAAGAATCATTATATTTCTGCTATTATTCACAATTATTCCTAGTGTCATTATTGGTAATGTTGTCTATTTTGTATCTAAAAATACGATTGAGAGTAAAGTTTCAACAATGAATGATGAAATTGGAACACAGGTGACGCAAAATGTTAATTACAAATTAGCAGAAATTGATAATCTATCTCTCGTCCCTTTTACTAATCTTGATTTAATCGAACAATTAAAAAGTGATGATGGTTTAACACAATATGAAGCTTTCAATATACAACGAACAGCCACAGAGTATTTGTCTGGAATTTCTTTCACGAATGAGCATGTTAAAGCGCTATTTTTTGTCAATAAAGACAATGAGATTTTTGGAGAAAAAAGCTATGTGAAATCACTTGGAATAGATAGCTTTATATCTGATGTTCTTGCTAAAAAAGGTGATGGAGTAACACGATCTGCTCAATGGGTTACTGGCTTCAATGGAAACAATGAACTTATTTATTTGTACCGAGATATTGAGAAAAATGGAACATTAATACTTGTTGCAGATCGGGCAATTTTTGAAAAGGTTTTTAAAGATGGTAAAGATCATTCTGGTAGAGAAATATCGGTTATAAGTGATGATGGAACGATTGTTTCTAGTAATCAAGAAAAACTGATTGGAACAAAATATGACGCAGCAAAAGATAGTCAAGATCATCTTACTTCTATAAATGAAAGTGAAAATGGTTGGCAAGTAGCCGTTTCTACATCAAAATCTTATCTTTTTAAAGAAATACAAAATGTTATTTATCTTGTTTATATCATTATTTTGGCATTTGTTGTCTTGGCACTTGTAGCTAGTATTTTCCTGGCGAAAAGTATGATTAAGCCAATACATGAGCTAGTTGGAATTATGAAGCATGCTGAAGAAGGTGATTTAACTCATCGAGCAGATTATTTATATAAAAATGAAGTTGGACAGCTTGGTACTAGCTTTAATACAATGATCGATAATATTAGAGCAATGATCGATGAAAATAAACGAGTTTCTGCTTATGCTGTTAATAGAGCAAATGATTTGAAACGTATTGCTTCTGAATCAGCATCAGCTTCAGAGCAAATTGCATCTGCTATAGAAGATGTGGCAAAAGGCGCTGTTAGTCAGGTTGATTATTCAGAAAGAACGAATCGTGAAATGAAAGAGCTTTCGAGTGAGATTAATGAAGTTTCCAATAACATGAACAAAGTATCGGAGTTTACGGAAACAACGAAAAAAGTAAGTAGTCAATCAATAGAAACAATTAAAGAGCTCACAGAGAAAAATAAAGAGATGGGCACAAACATTAGTCAAGTTGATTCTACAATGGATGCGTTAAACAATGAGATTTCACAAATAAAAGAAATAGTTGAAATGATTAAAAATGTAAGTGAAGAAACAAATTTACTTTCATTAAATGCAAGCATTGAAGCTGCAAGAGCTGGAGCAGCAGGACGAGGATTTGCTGTTGTTGCAGATGAAATTCGTAAATTAGCTGATCAAACTAAAACGTCTTCATTAAGAATTGAAACAGTTATCGCAAGCATTTTAAATCAAACAAAAAAATCTGTAGAGCTAGTTAAAACAACGATTACTCTCTTTAAAAAGCAAACATCTTCTATTAATAATACTCAAGAAGCTTTTGAAAATATTTTAGAAGGCACAAACTCGATAATAGACGAAATTAATCATGTTGAAGCATCAATAAGCAAAATTAATCTTAATAAAGATAAAGTGGAAAGTGCGATAAGTGAAATGGTTGATGTTGCAGAGGATTCTTCAGCGACAACAGAGGAAGTGACGGCTACAACAGAGGAACAATCAGCAGCTGCAGACGAACTAGGTAATTTGGCATCAGCACTTTCAAGTACAGTTGCTGAATTAGAGCAAACAATCAATAAATTTAAAGTCTAAACATAAGATTACGATGTTAAATTTCGTTGATATGTGTGACATCTCTCTTTGATGCATTGTCTCTGAAAATTGAGTAATAGAAAGGATTAGGCAAACGTCTAGATCACTTTCTAGGTGAACTACATAAAGTATCAATGTAGATCATCTTGGAGGTGAAGAATTAATGAGTGGTGCAGTTGGTTATACAGGTGGATTCACATTACTTGTTGTACTATTTATTTTGTTAATCGTAGTTGGAGCTGGTGGATATACTACTGGAGGATACGGAGTAGGTACACCGGGTTACGGCTATGGATACGGATATTAATAAATGAAAAAGAGGCACTTAGTTGTGCCTCTTTTCTTATTAGATAAATTACTTTAGACCTGCTGCAATTTTCACCTTATCTTGATGAGAGGAATCAATTTGCCCGTCTTTGTGGCGAGTCGAATTTTTAAAATGAATATCAAAATGTCCGGTCAATCCATTGTTACTAATATAATCAACATCATGTGGAGCAAAAGACATACTGGCCGCGATTTTTCGTCCATCAACTTCAACGAGTACTGCGCGAGTAGACCAACTAAATCCACCCCAAATGCCTTTTGCAATCGTTGTATCTGCAGTTGTAACTGTTTCACAATCTGCATGGTTTGCCCCAATTGTTCGCTTAATTTTAAAGCTTTTTCCTGTTTGAAAATCTGTAATCGTGACAGTTTTACCAATAGGGAATACATATTGTGCTTCTGTCCACCAATCTAAATATTCCCCATGACGCTCACTAACCGTTTCCTGAACAGCAATTTGATGAACAGGAATAGTGAGCTTTTGACCGATTGAAAGCCTGCTAGATGTTGTTAATTTATTGACTCTTAAAAGCTCGGCTTGTGGAATACCATATTTCACACTTAAATTCCATATATTATCCCCAGAAACAACAGTGTGGGTGCGATAAGAAACCGTATTTTCTATCTTTTGGATGGGAGTGCTACTAGTGTTTGGTTGTCCTGATCCTTTTATCAATAGCGTTTGCCCAACAAAGATTAATTCAGACTTTAAAGAGTTCAAAGACATAATATCAGATGTAGTTACACCAAAGTTCTTAGCAATTTGTGAAAGTGAATCACCACTTTTTACTGTGTAGGTTTGTTGCGACTGCTGCTCCTTTAGTTGTAGCTTTTGACCAAGAAAAATAGTATCCGTATGTAAATTATTTACTTCCTTTAAATAACTTACAGTAAGACCGTAGCGTTTCGCAATGCCAGAAAGAGTATCACCTGCTACAACAGTATAAGATGTAGGAGCTGAAACATTATTGTTAACTGGGTTCTCCTCATTAGTTGTTGGATTTGAGATCTTTAGAGTTTGTCCCACAATAATCGTCGAGTTAGTTAATAAATTTAGGCTCATGAGTTCTTGAACAGTCGTGTTGAATTTCTTTGCTATTACAGATAAGCTATCACCACTTCCAACTGTATACAAATCAGGTAAGGGATCAGTTGGCTGGGTTTCCTTTTGAGATTCTACATGTTGTTGGCCTGGTATATTAATTTTTTGACCAATAGTAATGATATCTGTAGTCAAATTATTTTCTGCTTTAATGGCAGCAACAGTTGTACCAAACCTTTTTGCCAAAACAGATAGGGAATCACCAGCTTGTATTGTATAGGTGCTTATCGTCGTGCTTATTGCGTTAGAAGCTGTATCTTCAGATGTGGTTGAAATGTTTGTCGGAACATATAATGCTTGTCCTGGAAAGATGACATCTGAATTCATATTATTTAAAGCTTTAAGTCTCTCAACAGAAACTGAATAAGCTTTAGCAATAACGGAGAGAGAGTCACCAGATTTCACCGTGTATTTTGTTAATGGTAATTGCAAAACTTGACCAACCTTGATTGTGTCAGTTGTTAATTTATTGAAGGATTTTAACTCATTAGTGGTGATATTATACCTTTTGGCAATAACACTTATAGAGTCCCCACTTTTCACTGTATATGATAAAGCTGTAGTAACTGTCTGATTTGGTTCAGCTGCTTTTGCTGTTGTTTTAGAAGATATTCCGGAAAATGAAAACATACACACAATAATTCCACCGGCAACTATCTTTATCGTGTTAATTTTTAGACTAGGAAAACGACGTTGTGCATAAGAACTAATTTCTTCTTGCCGAGTATTCGTTACTTCAGTACCTAATTCTGTTGCGAATTCTGTGTCAAAATCAGATACATATAAAATTAATGTTGCTCCGTCCTGATGATGTTCAACTTTATATTTATGTAAAAATTCCACAGCTACACCTCCACCTATAGTATGGAAAAAGATAAAGAAAATTATCCTAAGTGAGGGTGTTGTGAAATTGTCAAACTTAATTGTCATGAACTCTTTAAAAGCTTGTATAATGAAGAGAGAACGCTTTAAAAATTGGAGTTGAAAAGATGTTTCATTCATCAATTGGATTATTGAGATTTACTGGTATTTTAGAAGGAGTTTCTTATCTTGTACTATTGCTTATTGCGATGCCGTTAAAGTATTTTTTTGATTTTCCGATGGCTGTAACAATTGTTGGGGCCATGCATGGGTTCTTATTTGTCATTTATGTGATTATGGTTGCATTTGTTAAATTTCAGAAACGCTGGTCTGTCTTATGGGGATTCTGGGCTGTATTATTAGCTTTTATTCCTTTTGGTACATTTTATTTGGACAAGCAATTAAAAACAAAATAACTTCATGTTTTGTTGTTGCTAGAAGGGGATGGGACATAAATAAAGAAACCATCCCAAAATACGAATAAATCTAAATTCAGTTAAGCTGAATAAACAAGTTCGTTTCATTGCGCTGCAGACACTTGCTTTCCGCGGGGTGGAAGCTGAGCCTCCTTCGGCTTCGCCTGTGGGGTCTCAGCCTTTCCTCTACACCCGCAGGAGTCAAGTGTCTTCCGCTCCATTCCACTAGTTCTTAAAATTGTATGCAAAATCAAAAAGTCTATTGAAGACAGAAAAAAACCGAACTATTAGGGGATTAATTAATTGAAATATCACCTAATAATTCGGTTTTATCATTAGTTTAACTACTTATGTCCCGTCCCAGCCTCTCTTTCTTTGAAGGAAATCAATATATTTTGTGAGGTATCTTCATTATGAATATATTCAATCATAAGCGGTTTATTTGTTTCAAATAATTCTAGCTGCTTTTTTTGTTTCTCACTAATTTGCAGAGCTAAAGGTTTATTTTCGATGATCACTTCGATAGAGTGGTTATCAATCAGACCTATATAAGTAGCCTCAACTAAAATTTTCTGTTGTTCAGTTGATTTTGCTAATGTACTAATTGTAGAGTCTGTAATTTGTCCACAGCCTGCAAGTAATGTGATGGATAATGCGAAAATTGTACGTTTCATTGTTTCCTCCTCTTAACCTTCTTTTCCTATAGATAATATGAAAAATGAAATATATATTCCTTTGAATAGTCCTAGGGGGTATATTAAAATAAAAGAAAGTGTTCCTAGGAGGTATATTAGTGAATTCGGAGGAAAATAACCAAAGTTGCCATAATCATGAAGATAGTGAACATAGAAGTAGTCATCATTCGGAAAAAGTGAAAAAAAATCTTGTAACAAGATTAAATCGAATCGAAGGGCAAATCCGAGGCATTAAGTCTTTGATAGAAAAAGATACGTATTGTGATGACGTAATTACACAAATTTCAGCAACACAGGCAGCGTTAAACAGTGTTGGTAAATTACTACTCGAAGGTCATCTACGCTCTTGTGTAGTAGAACGAATTCAAGAGGGCGATGAAGAAATCGTTGATGAGCTATTAGTTACCATACAAAGATTAATGAAAAAGTGAGGGTGAAATAATATGGAAAATGTAACATTAAAAGTTGAAGGAATGTCTTGTCAGCATTGTGTGAGATCAATTGAGGGAAGTGTTAGTAAACTAAAAGGTGTAGCTTCTGTAAACGTGAATTTAGAAAGTGGAACAGTAGCAATTCAACATGAAGCTACAGTAACGATCGAACAAATCAAGGATGAAATTGAGGAACAGGGCTTTGATGTAGCTTGAGTCCGTTTGATGAGGAACATTGTAATAAGAACAATTAGCAGAAAGAATGCATGGGGTTATCCCAAATGCATTCTGTTTTTTATATGACGATGTTCTCATTCTTTTAAATGATTATGCTCTTTAAATTTTAAGATAAATCAAATGTTAATGATGTTTCAACTTGTGAAAAGATGAAGTGTGTGACTGTTGATGCATAAGGATTAATGAAATTAATAAACTCTTCAGCTTGTGAAAAGCTTTCAAACTGCATTTTTAACATATAACAGGCCTGTCCAGCTATACGATAGCAAAACTCAACATGATGAAGATCCTTTATTACCTTTTTAAATGATTGATAATCACCGTTTTTTATTGTTGCCTCAATGATACATTGAACAGGGTAACCCAATTTTTCGTAATCAACCTCTAGGGTGTATTTCTTGATGATACCAAAAGACTCCATTTGCCTTACTCTTTCCGTTACAGATGGAGAGGACAGATTAATTCTTCTTCCAAGCTCACTCATGGACAAGCGACTATTTTCGCGTAATTGATCGATTATTTTTCTATCTATTTCATCTATTTTCATATTTTATGAATTCATCCTTTTTTTCGTTAATTTAAGATTGAAATATTTGAAAATACATTTAAAAATTAATGTGAAACAAAAGATTAGTATTTTATCATTATTGTATATTGGAGATGATAATGATGACAAGAATTAAAAACTCAGCCATAGGAAAAACACCTTTTCAAAAGCTATTAGGTCATAATCAAATGGTAATGGGAGCATGGTCCAACTTAGGAGACATATTAGAACAAGATGGTTACCTTTCATCAGGATTAAAAGAACAAGTTAGAAGAACTTTAGCACAACAAAATGGCTGTGAATATTGTAAAGCAAAGGGAAAGCCTGATCCAAAATCTTTTGATGAAAAAGCGTTGGTTGCGGTTGGTTTTGCAGAAGTGTTCTTAAAACAAAAAGGTGATATTTCAGATTCTACATTTGAGATTTTAAGAGAGTGTTTTTCTGACAAAGAAATAAGCGAGTTAACGGCATTTATCACGTTTACAACAGCACAACAATATTTTGGGGCTATAATGGGTCTTGAAGGATAGTGTAATTATTTGAAGGTGCTCGAAATACTGTTGAATTTTGTCGATAAAAGTCTAATCGCCGGTAAATCGGCAGAATCGCTGATAAATTCTCATAATCGCTGATAAAATCAGAAAATCGCCGATAAATTCTCAAAATCGCCGATAAATTTTTCTAACGCTTATCAAATGTAGTAGGTTATGTATCAAGTGCGCAAATATGTGTACATACCAAACCGAATTAAGAGCAAAGTTAGCTCATAACCTGGTGTTTCTTATGATAAATTAAAGAATCCTTCCTGTTTTTTCACTTAATGTATAATAAATGAGAGAAAAAAACTTGGAGGAACTACATATGGTAGAGTTACCGAATTGCCCAAATTGTCATTCACAATATACATATGAAGATGGAAGTCTTCTGATTTGTCCCGAATGTAGCCACGAATGGACGTTAGAGGGAGAAAACCAACAAAATGAGGACAAGATCATCAAAGATGCAAATGGAAATATTTTAATCGATGGTGATTCTATAACAGTCGTGAAAGATCTTAAAGTGAAGGGGACTTCATTGGTTGTGAAAATTGGGACGAAGGTAAAAAATATTCGTTTAGTAGATGGAGATCATGATATTGACTGCAAAATTGATGGATTTGGTGAGATGAAGCTCAAATCTGAATTTGTTAAGAAAGCATAGTAACAAAGAAATTTCTGATATAAGAAAAAGACGTTCATTTCCCATTAATGAACGTCTTTTTAAATTGCGCTACTTAGATTTAACTTTTCAATGTCTCACTTTTCACAGGCTGTTTTGCTGAAATAGCCGCAATGGCAGCCGCAACAGGTAAAATTAACGTTGCTAAAAGAATTTCCTCATATCCTTTAAACATGTCAAAGGCTACTCCGAAAGGTAATGGTCCAAAAGCAGAACCAATAACCATCATGGTCATGGCAACACCCTTTATACTACCAATATGCTTTCTTCCAAAATAAGAAGGCCAAACAATCGCTAGTGTTATGCGCTCTAGTCCCCCTGTAATTCCCCAAACAACTCCAAATAAAATCGCCATAAAGATGCTATCTGTAAAAAAGATAATAATGATCATGAAAATCTCACCAATAAACACAATAGCTAATAATATATTTACTTTAACTCGTTCTAAAATAAAGCCTGAAATAAAGGTGATTGGAAATCCGATGATTGCCATTAAACTCAATATAAGTGCTGCAACACCAGGCTTCATCCCACCCTCACCAAGAATAGATACTAAATGAAAGGTTAATCCTGTGTTAACTAAAGCAGGAATAGCTACGATAAAAAGAAGTAGCCAAAATGCAACTGTTTTTCTCGCTTCTTTCAGTGTCCAGTTTTCTTCTAAAATGGTTTCATCTTCCTGAATTTCCTGACCAGTTCTTTTCAAAACAGTCGCATCATCTGGAAGTAATCCGATATCTTCTGGTTTATTCCGTGTAAATACATACGCAACTGGAACAAAAATAACGAGAAGTAAAATTCCCCATACCGTCCAAGTTGTTTGCCAATCATATGTTGTAATTAGCCATGCGTTTATTATAGGGAAAGCTGCAGAGCTAACAAATCCTCCTATAGCCATAAAGCTAAAGGCACGACCGCGATATTTTATAAACCATTGTGGAACTAATGTGTTTGGTAGTAATGTCATGGAGCCTTGCCCAAATAATCGAATAAGGAAAAATCCAATAAACAACATAACCATATTTGAAACAAAGCTATTCCAAAAACAAGCAAGCGCAAGCATACTTCCAATAATAACAACCATTTTTCGTTGACCATATTTATCAATTAATCGACCAACAAGAAATAACAAGATACCTGCTAGTAATGTTGCTGCTGAATAAATAGACGAAACAGTTGACCTGCTCCAGCCAAATTCTTTTATATATTCATCTATAAACAGTGATATCGTATAGGTTTGACCAGGTCCTGAAAAAAATACCCCCATAGCTGATAAAGCAACAATGATCCAACCATAATAAAATTTTGTTTTTATTGGAGCCATATTGTGCTGTATCACTTGTTGAAAATAAGACATAATTTCTCCTCCCTTAGATGCACGTTTAAAATTATACCATTTTTACAGATTTGAAAAATAAGAGATTCATATATTTTAGTAGCTAGTATGCTTCAATACCTGATATGATTGAGAAAAAGCAATTTAAAGGAGGCAATCCGTACATGAATGAACACTATATAGAAGCATTGGATATTGCTTACATCTCATCATTTTCAACAAAAATAAAAACAAGCTGGGGGTATTTGTTTTTAAATGAAAACCAACCGGATTATTATGATGCCAATCATGCTCATATCTCTTCATATACAGGAAGTTACAATGAAATAATTGATGAGGTTGTTTCCTTTTATCAAGCAAGAAACATTATTCCAAGATTTTATCTTTCACAATATGAAAATAATCAAGATTTCATTACATTATTGAAACAAAGAGGCTTTGGCTTTGAAGAGTTTTCTAACCCAGTGCAGCTTTGGAATAGAAAAGTAGATATTGAGAAGATCAGTAATATCACGATTGAAGAAGTAACACTAGATAATAAGCGAGAGGCTATTCATATTGAGTGTCAAATCCAAGAATTTGGTGGTTCGATCAGAGAAAAAGCCTTTGAAGAAGAATTTAACAACAAATCTTATACCCATTATTTATTAAGATATGATGGAGTAGCATGTTCAACAGCATGTGTTTTTTACCATGACAAAGATGCTCGGTTAGAAAGTGTTGCAACAATCGAAAGCTATCGTGGTAAAGGACTAGTTGGACAGCTTATCCACTATATCCAAAAAGAAGTTGAGCAAAAGCAGATCGAGCGATTTTGGGTTTTACCGATAAATGAAAGAGTGGAAAAGGTATATGAAAAATCTGGCTTTGAAACGATCTTAAATTTCAAAACAGGACATGCGTTCCTAGGTGGAAAAAGTGTTGAAGAGATAAGAAATGGGCTATAAGTTTTTTATAACTATATTGACAATTGAAATTAATTTCTGTTATCTTAAAAGTAACAAATATTAGGAGATGTGTTTTGTGAGGGTTTCTGTTCTTAACTAAACGAAGTAAATACTTCAACTACATCATTCAACTTTAAAAATCTTTTGTTAGTAAAGGTTTATTTGAGTTTGTCTTATGTAGAAGGTTGAGAACAAAACGGTTATGTACAACACAATTGTGATCTCTTACATAGTGCTCGTATGAAAATCCGTACTTTGTTTAAGTGCGTTTTTTTTATGTCAAAAACGCATACATGCAAAAAGTACGTTTTTCTATTTATGAAATTGGAGCAGTATGTCTAAATAAGAGATCTTAAAGGTGATGAACAGCCTATGTTCATCACCTTTTTGCGTTGAAGTAAATTTGTTTTTTAGTGTTATACAAAATAAGCTTTTTCAAAATGGAGGATTAAAACATTGAATAATAAAGCAATTGAAAGTGTAGAGTTCAATAAAGTATTAAAGCAGCTTAGTGATTATACGATGAGTGATGAAGGTAAACAAAGAGCACTGAATGTAACACCGTTAACAGATGAGATGAAAATAAAAAGGAAGTTAAATGAAACAACAGAAGCATGTGCAATTATTGAAAAGTCCGCAAGTATACCTGTTCATTCCTTACAAGGTGTTTTGCAAATGATTACTTTAGTTGATAAAGGATACCTCCCATCTCCAGAGCAATTTGAGTTTTTAAGTGCATTTTTAGATAGTGTAAAAAAAATAAAACGATTTATGCTGAAGCAGGAATACAATGCTCCAACTATTAGTTCTTACGCTTATTCTTTATATGAGCTAGAAGATTTAAAAGAAGAAATTACACGTTGTATTCGAAACAATTCAATAGATGATTATGCAAGCAGATTTTTAACTAAAACGAGAAACAAGATAAGAACAATTGAAGAGAAGGTGAAAACTAAGCTAACACAAATAATGAAATCTTCATCAAGTTATTTACAGGATGCAGTGATTACAGTGAGAAATGGAAGATACGCTGTTTCGGTAAAAAGTGAATTTAAACGAAAATTTCCAGGAACAATTGTTGATACATCATCAAGTGGTCAAACCGTATACATGGAGCCAAATGATCTTAATAAACTTCAGGATGAACTAGCTTATTTAAAGGTTGAGGAAGAGCTTGAAATGCAAAGAATTCTCGGTCACTTAACAGATTTAACAGCAACATATACAAAAGAGCTACAAATTAATGTTGAAGGAATGGTTTCCTATGATTTTATCTTTGCAAAAGCCAAGCTGAGTAAATTCATGAAAGCAAATGAAGTGATTGTGAACAAAAATGAAGGCTTTGATATCAAAAATGCTAAACATCCTTTGTTAGGTCACAGTGCAGTACCATTAACAATGACGTTAGGAATTGATTATCGTGCGCTTGTGATAACAGGTCCTAATACAGGTGGAAAAACAGTTACAATCAAAACGGTAGGGTTATTAGCGATGATGGTTCAATCAGGCTTACACATTCCTGCAAGTAAGGACAGTGTTTTTACTATCGTACATGATATTTTTGTAGATATAGGTGATCACCAAAGTATTGAGCATTCATTAAGTACATTTTCTTCACATATTCAAAATGTGGTTTCGATTTTGAAGCAATCACGGAGAAATACACTTGTAATTCTTGATGAAATAGGCTCAGGAACAGATCCTAATGAGGGGATGGGTTTGGCAATTGCAATTTTAGAGGCTTTATATAATTCTGAAGCATTAATGATTGCCACGACTCATTATAGTGAGATTAAAGAATTTGCAGAAAGGGCACCTGGTTTCCAAAATGGCTCAATGGATTTTGATCTTGAAACATTACAGCCACTTTATAAGCTTCTTATTGGAAAAGGGGGAGAAAGTCAAGCCTTCTCAATTGCTGAGAAGTTAGGAATGCCAGAACAAATTATAAGCCGTGCGAAGAGAATTTCATATGGTAATCCACGATCTAAACAAGGTATTGATATTACACCTGAAATTATGGTAAAAGAAAAGACTCAACAGAAAAAAGAAAAGCAGAAGGAATCTACATCAGTATCTTCATTCAAAGTTGGTGATGCGATATGGATACCACATCTACGATCAAAAGGAATTGTGGAAGCTGGTGCGAATTCAATAGGAGAGTTACAGCTCATTGTTAAAGGGGAGAAAATAAAGCTAAATCATAAAAGGGTAAAACCATTTATTGATCGTGAAGAGCTATATCCTGAGGAATATGATTTAGATCAGGTGTTTGATGCAAAGGATGTACGTAAGAAGAAGAAAATGATGAACAAAAAGCATGTTGATGGACTAACGATTGAATATGGTGAGGAAGAATAGTGTGGTGTGGTAATTGATGTGTCGTTTTTTGTCGAAAATCTAATATATAATGATTTTGAGCAAATAAATAGACCAAAGAGCAAATAAATATAGAAAATAAGCAAATATAACAGAAAAAGAGCAAATAAATCACGCTAAAGAGCAAATAAGCATGCTATGTGTAAGGTGTAGTCCCAATCAAAAAGGGATTACACCTTATCAAAAACACAATTTGTGAAAAACTTCACAAATAAGTATTGAAATTATATAAAAGGTGGAATATAATAAAGACATCAAGTAAATGTGAATAACTTCACAAACTTATGTGAAATATTTCACAAACAAACAAAATCACGAAACAATTCTAGGAGGAAAAAATAATGAAAATTGCTGTTATTGGATGTACACATGCTGGGACTGCTGCGATCTCTAATATGGTGAAGCAATACCCAGATGCACATATAAATGTTTATGAAAAAAATGATAATATTTCATTTTTATCTTGTGGAATTGCATTACATGTAGGTGGCGTTGTGAAAGATCCAAATGGTTTATTTTATTGTACTCCTGAGGAATTAACAAATTTAGGTGTGAATATGTTTATGAAGCATGAAGTAGTTGATGTAAATATAGAAGCAAAAACAATTACTGCTAAAAACCTTGAAACAGAAAAACTAGTAGAGGATACATTTGATAAACTAGTTATTACAACAGGATCTTGGCCAGTAATACCAAATATAGAGGGCATTACTATGGAAAATGTTTTATTGTGTAAAAACTTTCATCACGCGAACACAATTATTGAAAAAGCAAAAACTGCACAAAATATTGTTGTCGTAGGAGCAGGGTATATAGGGATTGAATTAGTAGAAGCATTTGAAATGAGTGGCAAAAATGTTACGCTAATTGATGGTGAAGAAAGAATTCTAAGCAAATATTTGGATGAGGATTTTACAAATATAGTAGAAGAGGATTTTCGAAATCGTGGAGTTCAACTAGCTTTAGGAAAATCTGTGACAAAATTTGTTGGAGAAGGAAATAAAGTAACAGCAGTTGAAACATCTAATGGAACATATCAAGCTGATCTTGTTATATTATGTATCGGTTTTAGACCTAATACTGGTTTATTTAAAGGCCAGATTGATATGCTTGAAAATGGTGCAATTAAAGTTGATGAGTATATGGTAACAAGTCATAAAGATGTACTTGCAGCTGGAGATAGCTGTGCTATTCATTACAACCCAACAGGTGAGCATGCATATATTCCACTTGCAACAAATGCAGTAAGAATGGGAACATTGGTTGCGAAAAACCTGCTAAAACCGACAATCCGTTATATGGGTACTCAAGGAACATCAGGTATTAAGATTTATGAACAAAATATCGCTACAACTGGTTTGACAGAAGCAATGGCACTTCGTATGGGTATGAATGTGAAAAGTATCACAATCTTAGAGCATGATCGTCCTGAATTTATGCCATCATATGAGGATATAAGATTAAAGGTTGTATATGAAGAAACAACAAAGCGTATTGTAGGGGCACAGGTTATGTCTAAGGTGGATGTAACTCAATCTATAAATACATTGTCTGTAGTAATTCAAAATAAAATGACAACAGATGAATTAGGCTTTGTTGATTTCTTTTTCCAACCACATTATAACAAACCGTGGAACTTCTTAAATCAAGCTGGTTTACAGGTTATGTAAATAAAATAACTATTTTACTATTTATAAAACAAAAACCGCTAATTTTAAGCGGTTTTTGTTTTGGATAATAAGGTAAGCGCTCTCATAATATGTTATATTATATATAAAATTGTAGAAATATATATAAAGAAATTAGGTGATTGCGATGAATCAGGTAACAGAATTATTAAGCTTGATAGATAGTAAATATTACTTTTTGAATAATATGGGTATGATTCTAGCAATTATCTATATTTTTATCATATGTAGGAAAATCAAATTTGGTAAAAAACAAGCTAGATTTTTGGATGCTGTATTCATAGGCTTGTTAGCATGGACAGCACTATTATGTATGCTTTTGTCGCTAAATATATCTATCTATGATGAAATTGTTCGTCTCAGTATTTCACTATTTATTTCAATCATTGCAATTTATTTTGTTCTTAAGGAAGCAAGAGGCTTTGAGCCACTTACTATTAGGAGATTTTTTCTCCTCGTCTTAGCATTTACCTTTTTACTGCTGTTAGGTGAAGGGGTATTATATATTATCATTTTTAAAGATTTTATAGCTTTGCATCCTACTTTAATTATTATTACCTTCTTTTTAACTTTAGGAATCGTTTCAGCTGCATTAAGGCTGTTTTATCAAATTAATGCAGAGCTTTTACATACTCGTGCCATGTTTCTTTCGATTATTGGGGGGATTTTTACCGGTCTAGGTGTTGCGGGAATCCCATATATGATTTTTATTTCACTTGTCAATTTTGAAACTTTTTCTAGCAATCCATCATTAATAAGAGAGACAATCCTTATTCCGTTTGCACTTGAGTTACTTTATTTGTTTATACTAGGCATTATTCCTAGTACATTTGGAGAAATGAAGCTTAGTGAAGAAAAGGAAAAGCTATCAATTAGTACACAACAATATGAGTCATTGTTTAAATTAAATCCGAGTGGAGTTATATTAGTTGATAAAAGTGGATACATCAAAAGTGCCAATCAAACAGCAATTAATCTACTAGAATATTCGTCTGCAGAGCTGATTGATCAGAAGTTTGATATCATTACAGGTGGAAATCATCATACTTTATATAACAATGTTTTAGAGGGGATTTATAGTGAACAATTTAAACGAATAGAAACCTCGCTATATACGAGAAATAAGCAAGAAATCATTGTAGATTTAACAATTATCCCAATTATAGTAAAAAGTGATGTTATTGGTGTTTACGGGATGTTTAAGGATATTACTCTAGAAAAAACAAATAAAGAACTAGTTCATTTTTTAGCTTATCATGATGATTTAACTCATTTGCCTAATAGGCGCTTTTTAATCGAAGAGGTAAGTTCTATTGTGGATGCTAAAACATGCTTTACGATTTATTCACTGGATTTTGATCAATTTAAAATAGTGAACGACATATATGGTCATCATATTGGTGATTTAATCATTTGTGAAGTTGCCAATCGATTTGTCACAAATCTACCTAAAAACTGTAGAATAGCGAGAATGGGGGGAGATGAATTTGCGATATTACTCCCAGAAGTAACAAACTGTGAGCAAGTCGAGAGCTTGGCGAAGCAAATTTTATCTTTATTTGATAAACCCATTCATGTCTCAAATATTGAATGGAATTTAACGACAAGTATCGGAATTGCTACTTATCCTAAAGATGGTGACAAAACAGATGTTGTTTTCAAAAGTGCCGATATAGCTTTGTATCGATCAAAAGCAAATGGTACAAATGGATATGAGTTTTATAGTGAAGAACTCAATCAGGAGCTTATTGAATTTGCATTTTTAGAGCAAGAATTGAAAAAAGCTATAGAAAATGAAACCATCCAAATTTTCTTTCAACCAAAATACAATGCAAAAAGTGAAAGCTTTGTGGGAGTAGAATCATTAGCTAGGTGGACATTAGAAGAAAGGGGAGTTATATCTCCAGCAACCTTTATTCCAATAGCAGAAAAAAGTGGTTTAATTGTTCAGCTTGATCAATATATACTAAAAAAGGCTTGTATGCAATTTAAGAGTTTAATTGAAGAAGGCTATGAGCTCAAAGGGCTATCTGTAAATTTTTCACAGCTATTATTTTATCATGATCATATTGTTGATTTTGTTCTTGAAACGTTAAAAGCTGCAGGACTTAGCCCGGTGCAGCTAGAAATAGAAATTACTGAAACAATTGCCATGTATAATACTGCTTATACACTGAATATATTGAATGAACTAAAGTCCCATGGAATCAGAATAAGCTTAGATGATTTCGGAACAGGTTATAGCTCAATTAGCTATTTAAAAGTATTGCCGATCGATTGCTTGAAAATTGATAAATCATTCGTTAATGATTTGACTGTTGACAAACAAAGTGATGCATTAGTCGTAACCCTGATTTCAATGGCAAAAATTCTTGAAATCGATGTTATTGCTGAAGGAGTAGAAACAATAGAGCAAGCAGAATTCTTATTTAAACATCATTGCTACGATATTCAAGGCTATCTATATAGCCGTCCCCTTCCACTTGAAGAAATGAGAACTTTATTACAACAGGGAAGTAGCAGATCTATAGTGTGATTTTAATTAAGGAATTATGTAGTACGTTATTAAAGAGAATCATTAATGAAAGAACTAAACATGAAGAAGATCAAGATTAAGAGGCTGGAACATAAGTATTTAAGCAAATAATAAACCCGAATTATTAGGTGATATGTTAATTAATTTTTTGACTAATAGTTCTGGTTTTTATTTTTTGATTTTGATAACTTTTTTTAAGAACTAGTGGAATGGAGCGGAAGGCACTCGACTCCTACGGGAATAGAGGAAAGGGTGAGACCCCGCAGGCGCTTGCGCTGAGGAGGCTCAGCTTCCTCCCCGTGGAAAGCGAGTGTCTGCAGCGCAATGGAACGAACTTGTTTCTTTAACTAGATTTAGTTTTTTCCATCTTATTGTATGACTTCTTAATTATATACCAACACCGAAAATTCTATGCAAACAATACTTTCCCCACATAATACGGTCAATTAGCAACACTGTTTTCAAAAAGAGCCTCACTAATAAGCAATCTTACTTTAATAAATCCATAAAAACCCATACAATAGATATGTGGGTTCAATTTATTGGAGGTGTGTGTATGGATATTCGTATAGAAAGAGATACGATGGGTGAAATTCAAGTACCAGCTGATAAGTATTGGGGAGCACAAACACAACGAAGTAAGCAGAATTTTGAAATCGGTAACGAGAAAATGCCAACAGAAGTTATTACAGGCTTTGCAATTTTAAAGAGAAGTGCTGCAATTGTCAATGAATCCTTAGGAAAATTACATAAAGATAAAGCACAAGCGATTGTAGCTGCTTGTGAGGAAATAATAGAGGGAAAACTTCTTGATCATTTTCCACTTGTTGTTTGGCAAACTGGAAGTGGAACTCAAAGTAATATGAATGTAAATGAAGTTGTTGCTAGAAGAGGAAATGAAATTCTGCGTGAGAAAGAAATTGATCTGAATATTCATCCTAATGATGATGTGAATATGAGTCAAAGCTCAAATGATACGTTTCCAACTGCCATGCACATTGCTGCAGTGATTGCTGTTCAACATAAATTAATGCCAGCTATTGATAAGCTTTCAGAAACCTTGGATGAGAAAGTAAAACAATTTTCAGATATTGTGAAGATTGGGCGTACACATCTTCAGGACGCAACACCTATTACATTAGGGCAGGAAATTAGTGGATGGGCTCATATGCTACATCAAACAAAAGAAATGATTAATCAGTCCCAAGCATATATGGAAAACCTAGCTATTGGTGGCACAGCTGTAGGAACAGGAATCAATGCACATCCTGAGTTTGGAGATCGTGTTGCAAAAGAAATTAGTCAGTACACAAAGCATAACTTTGTGTCTTCATCTAATAAATTTCATTCTCTAACAAGTCATGATGAAACAGTTTATGCACATGGTGCGTTAAAAGCATTGGCTGCCAATTTAATGAAGATTGCTAATGATGTGCGATGGCTTGCGAGTGGACCAAGATGTGGTATCGGTGAAATAACAATACCAGAAAATGAACCAGGAAGCTCGATTATGCCTGGTAAAGTAAACCCTACCCAAAGTGAAGCACTTACAATGGTTGCTGTTCAAGTGATGGGAAATGATGCTGCAATTGGTTTTGCAGCTAGTCAGGGGAATTTTGAGTTAAATGTATTCAAGCCTGTTATCATTTATAACTTTTTGCAATCTGTTCAGCTACTTTCAGATGCGATGATTTCCTTTCATGACCATTGTGTAATCGGAATTGAAGCGAACCTACCAGTTATCGAACGTTATTTAAACGATTCTTTAATGCTAGTAACAGCATTAAATCCTTATATAGGCTATGAAAATGCAGCAAAGATTGCAAAATTAGCACATAAAGAAGGATTAACACTGAAAGAAGCGGCAGTTCGATTAGATCTTTTAACTGAGAATCAGTTTGATGAATATGTTAACCCAGAGGAAATGACATATCCGAAGGGGTAAGTAAAAGAGGCTGGAACATAAGTATTTAAGCTAATGATAAACCCGAAAAATTAGGAGATATTTCAATTAATTATTCGCCTAATATTTCGGGTTTTTATTTGCCTTAATAGATTTTTTGATTTTCATAATATTATTAAGAACTAGTGGAATGGAGCGCAAGACATTTGACTCCTGCGGGTGCAGAGGAAAGGCTGAGACCCCACAGGCGCTTGCGCCGAGGAGGCTTAGCTTCCTCCCCGCGGAAAGCAAATGTCTGTAGCGCAATGGAACGAACTTGTTTCTTTCAACTTAATTGTTTAGATTTATTCGCCTTTTTGTATGACTTCTTTAATTATGTACCTGCCACTTTTGGAATTTTCATATAAAAAGCAGCACCATCATCTTCGTTTACTGCCCATACCTCTGCGTCATGTAAATCTGCGATTCGTTTGACAATACTTAAGCCAATTCCAAACTCTCCTTTATGACCCTTTTGAAAGGGCTCAAAAAGCTGATCTATTAGATTGCGATCAATTTCTGGTCCATCATTCCATAATTTAAAGATAACTGTTTCATCAACATCTGTAAGTGATAGTTTAATTGTAGTATCTGCATAACGTAATGAATTTTCTAACAAATTTTCAATTAGCTTTTCCCACTGATCAGGATCACCTAAAGTTGTCGTTTCTTGTAAATATAACTGCCAATTTAAATCAGGCTTTGCCCATTTTATTCTTTCAACCTCATCTTTTAAAAGTTGATCAAGGTTAAATATTGTTTTAACAGGCTTACGAGTTGATAAAAAATCGAGCTTTGTTAGATATAATAAATCTTTAATTTTTTTCTCAAGTTTTTCTGATTCCTCTTCAATAACATCCATTGTACTCGTTAAATCACCTTTAGGAAAGATCCCATCATTTACTGACTTTGCATAGCCTCTGATTACCATCACAGGTGTTTTTAAGTCATGAGATATATTTTGTAAAAGTGTTTGCTGTGTTTCGTCTTTTCGGACAAGATGCTGCCTCATTTTTTCAATCGAGTGACCGAGTTTACCTATTTCATCATTTCGATCTACTTCAACTGGTTCATGCCAATTTAAGTCAGAAAAGCTTGTTACATGTTTTTCAAGCTTTACCAATGGCTTTGTTAAATATCTTGCAAGCCAAATGGAAGGAATCCAGCTTAAGAGGAAAACAATCAGCATAATAATCATAAGCTGACGAAATAAAGTGAAAACAAGATCATTGCGGTAGGAATCCCAGGAATATGAGAGTAAATAGCCTGGTTCTCCATTGACGCTAATTTTGCGAATAACATAAAAAAGCGTTTGATCATTTAAGTTCTTTTCATAGCGTTCTACAGAAGCTGTTTGATTAGCTGCTATTGCTTGAGTTTGCTTGATAAATTCTATTGGTAGTGGCAGCTTTTCAGAATATAAAATATAGCGACTTTGGATAGATAAAATAAGATGATCAACAGAACGATCCTTCTGTTTTTTATCTGTGAACTCTGCTGCTGTATTACCAGGGTTTCCGTATTCTGTTAATACTAGCTGCTCATTTTCAATCGTTTTATAGATTTCCTGTGTGAAAAAACTACGCAAGGTTGTTGGAAATAAAATGATTAATAACAATGAAATAACCAATAAAATACCTGAAAATACAAGCCAGATTTGAAAAGCTAATGGTTTGTTTTTCATCCCTTTAACATCCTATATCCAAATCCATAAATCGTTTCCACCTTTAAGTCAGGCATCTTTTTTCTCAAGCGTCTAACAAGATCATCAACAACACGATCTGTGCCAAAATAATCATCTCCCCACAAACTCGTTAAAATTTGTTCGCGAGAAAATGCTTGACCTTGATTGTGTAGAAAAAGCTGAAGTAAATCAAACTCCTTGGATGTTAGTGTAAGTTCTTTGTCATTTAAATAAACAAGTCTAACTTGTTCATCAATTTGATAGGGAGGCAAACTTGTAAGTGAGTGTTTCTCTTTTTCTGAATACGTTCTTGAAAGTAATTTCTGTACTCTAATCACAAGCTCTCTTGGTAAAAAAGGCTTTGAAATATAATCATCACTTCCAAGCTCCAAACCCAGCACCCGATCAATATCAGCATCTCTTGCTGAAATGAAAATCACTGGAATCTCAGGAGTTACTGCTTTAATTTCTCTTATTAATTGATATCCATCTATGTCAGGTAACATAATATCTAAAATCCATAAATGTGGCGGCTGACTGATCAGCTTTCGTGCTTCTTCACCTGTTAAAAAGGAGGAAACTGACCAGCCTTCGTTTTTTAAGTACATCGTAAGAAGCTCGTTTAAGTTTGTCTCATCTTCGACTAAATACACGGTATAACTCATCATTTCACTTCCTCTCAAAGCTATTATACATTGTACTATTTAATCGTGTGTTTTTTTCACAATTTCCCATAATTCTTTCATCATTCTCCCAAACTCTTTTTGTATTCTTAGCTTAAGCAAAAAGAGGATTTAAAAAGGAGAATCATTATATGAGAGCTGTTATATTTACTGGTTTATCTTTATTACTAATTTTAATCGTTATTGGTGGATTTGTAAGTTCGCAAGGAGCTTAAAAGGTATTTTATAGATCAAAACAAATAATGGAGGAATAGATAATGGGTTATTATGACGAAACAGATCTTACAAGAGAAAAAACAAAATCACGCAAAAGTATAAAACCATTTTTTACAACACTATTAAGTGGAGTAGTAGGTGGAGCACTAGTATTGGGTGTTACAACATACAATGATCAAAATGAGGAACAAGCTATATCAGCCAACAGTAAATCTGTTGTCGAATCTTCTCTTCAAGAGAAAAATACAAATACTACATCACCAGTTACAACTGAGGAATTATCCACTAATTCAGGCTCAATAGCTGATATTGTTGATAATCTTGGACCAGCAATTGTTGGGATTACACAGATGCAGGAAGGTAATAATATTTTCGGTAATGAACAAGGTCCAAGTGTAGAAAGTGGTACAGGTTCAGGCTTTATCTTCAAAAAAGAAGGTGATGTAGGTTATGTGTTAACAAACAATCATGTAATAGAAGGAGCTTCATCAATTGAAGTGACGTTATATGATGGTGAAAAGGTTTCAGCTCAACTAGTCGGAACTGATGCATTGACGGATATCGCAGTATTGAAAATTGATGGTAAGCATGTGACAACTGTTGCAGAGCTTGGAGACTCTGAGGCACTAAGAACTGGAGAAGATGTTATTGCGATTGGTAATCCATTAGGTGAGGAGTTTTCACGAACAGTCACACAAGGAATTATTAGTGGAATTGATCGAACTATTGATGTGACAACATCAGAGGGAGATTGGGCACTAAATGTTTTACAAACTGATGCTGCAATTAATCCTGGTAATAGTGGTGGTCCACTAATTAATATGGATGGTCAGGTTATTGGAATTAATAGTTTAAAAATAAGTCAAAATGGCATAGAAGGACTAGGCTTTGCAATTCCGAGTAACGAAGTTCTACCGATCGCTGAAGAACTAATGAGCAGCGGTAAAGTCCAAAGGCCATTTATTGGAGTAGGCCTTGTGGAAATGAGTGAAATACCTGCTGCTTATTTACAAGAAAATATGAAGCTGCCAAATGATGTGAAGGATGGAGTTGTTGTTGGTAATGTTTCACCAGGTTCACCTGCGGCAGAAGCAGGGCTTCAACAACAAGATGTGATTGTGTCTATGGCAGGACAAGATATTACAAGTGGTAATGATTTAAGAAGAATTCTCTATACTGAAACAGAAATTGGTGAAAAAGTAGATGTTACGTTATACAGAGCAGGAGAGAAAATGACTGTTAAAATCATGCTTTCAAATCGTGATGCTACAAATGCTTAAAGGTAGAAACTCGTTATTCTTTATATAGATATTCAAAGTCGTCTTATTGAAGTATTATATCTTTTTTAAAAGGTGTGATTTCATATGACGGCTTTTTCTATCTTTACTGTATAGTTTCGAAAATACAAGGGAAATATTAACACGATAAGGAGTGATACCATTGAAAAAGCAAAATGACCAAGTTCCAGAGGATAAAGTTGCACCTGGTATGGATGATGATTTTGAATTAAACCAAAAAGCAACAGATGAAGAAATTGAAAATGATGACTCAACAAAAGTTGTGACATTGTCGTATGATGAGGTAGATCCATCATAATTTTTAAGTGAAAAAAGGTTTGAAGGCTTATTTGAGCTTTCAAGCCTTTTTTATATGATGTTGCGAGTAGGGATAACATGATTTTACTTATCTATTACTTTAATAACTCAGCTTATTAACTAGCTTTTGAAAATAAAACTCAGAATTTAGCATCATTATTAAATAGTTAGCGCCTATTTTTACGGAAATAACCATACTAATAAGTAAATGTAAATTTACAAGATTGGTTTATTAACTTAAGATAAAGAGATAAATATCTATGTGATGAATGATCAATCCATGGAAGGGGAACATCATGAACGCCAGAACGAAAAGTATACAGAAAGAAAAACTTGAAGCTTTTCTTGATCAAAGTGAATTCTTCAATCAACCATTATTTGAGGAACATCCTGAAGGGTATTTTGCATTAAATTTAGAAGGAAGATTTGTTAAGGTAAACAAGGTTTGTGAAGAGCTAACTGAACATACAAAAGAAGAGCTGTATCAAATCACATATGAAGATCTTATTTGCGATAATAAAGAAAACATCACTTCCCTATTTAACAGGATTAAACAAGGAGATTTTCAGAAATACGAATGTACAATAAAAACAAAAAATCATCATGATCTTGATTTAGAAATTACAAATTCTCCGATTATAGTAGATAACGAGATAATTGGTGTTTATGGTATTGCAAAAGATATTACACAATTTAATCAACAAAAAATGTTTCTTGAGGAAAGTGAAAGATTGCATCGAAGCCTTGTAGAGCATTCGCCAGATGGTATTATCATTACACAGGACGATGAACTAGTTTATGCGAACAAAGAAGCTAGCTTGTTACTTGGAGCAGTAAGTAAGGAAAACGTCATTGGTAAAAATATATATGAGCTTTTCCCTAATAGCAAAGAGAAAATCATGGTGGAATTTATTGGGAATGCAGAAAAGGGAATGCCTTCATCACTGTACGAAGAAACATTAATTCAGTTTGATGGGTCAAAAATTGATGTTGAAATGAAGATCATTCCTACTATTTTTAGAGGTGCGAAAGCGATTTACTTTATTTTAAGAGATATAACAGAAAAGAAATTGAATCATGAATTGATGATTAATTCAGAGAAATTATCTGTTGCTGGACAATTAGCAGCAGGAATAGCACACGAAATTCGAAATCCGATTACAGCCATCAAAGGATTTTTGCAATTAATGGAGGGAGGAAATGATTATAGAAAAGAATTCTTTCCAGTGATTACAGCAGAAATTAATCGAATTGAGTTAATTTTGAGTGAGCTACTGGCACTTGCTAAACCTCAATTAGCTAATTATCAACATGAAGAAATCATTCAGATATTGCAGCATATCGTTGCATTAACGAAATCACAAGCCATTTTACATAATATTAGTATTGAAACACAATTTAACGGTAAACAAGCACATGTTTTTTGTGATGAAAATAAACTCAAACAAGTTTTTATTAATTATATTAAAAATGCCATTGAAGCAATGAAAGACGGAGGCACTATTACCATAACGGCTAAAGAGGAAAAGAATTATATTATTGTACAAGTTAAAGATGAGGGACCAGGAATACCAAAAGAAATAAGAGATAAAATCGGCACGCCTTTTTTTACAACAAAAGAAAATGGAACGGGATTAGGACTTATGGTCAGCAATGAGATTATTAAACACCATAAGGGCGAGGTGAAGGTTGATAGCTCTTCTGCAGGTACAACCATTACAGTCATTCTGCCAATCTCAAAGGCAATAGGAGTTTCCTGATAGAAAGAGGTTTACTTATGGAAATGCTAACAAAACGATTAAAATTAATTCCTTGTAGTGAAGAACTAGTAAGAAACGATGAAATAACAGGTGAACATATTTCACATTATCTACAGACTGTTTCCATTGATCCATCAATAGAAGGTTGGGGTGTTTGGCTGGTTTATTTACAACCAGAGGATAGGTTTATAGGAGATATTGGCTTTAAAGGCAAGCCACATCATGGTGTTGTAGAAGTAGGCTATGGAATACGTAAAGAAGCCCAAAATCAAGGATACGCAACAGAAGCAGTCGATGCTCTAATCAATTGGGCATTTCAAACTGGGCTAGTTAAGAAGGTAAAAGCGGAGTGCTTAAAGGATAATGAAGCGTCAATCAAGGTATTAAAAAAGGTCATAATGAATCAAACAGATGAAGATGAGCAAATGATGTATTGGGAGAGAGATTTAGAAAAGTAATTTAAAAATACCCAGATCTCTTTTTCAAAATGAGATCTGGGTATTTTTTAACAATCAGAGGGTGGAGTATCATGGTACTGTGGTGGTGCAGGACGTGGTACTGGTTTTGGTGCATGTGGCTGCGGATATTGTACATATTCAAATACACCTTTGCCATCCATACTAGGGCCACTCGCCCATCTTCCTTGAGCACTTTCTTCTCCTCTTGATAAATTCATAAATTTATATGAAAATTGCTGTGCCTCTAAATTCATTGGGAATGTGCTTGGAACTGTTTTACCTTCCTTAGCCTCTAATTCGGCAATTGCTGCCAACCATTGATTTTGATGCATGCGATCTCTAGCAATTAAGAATGAAAGCATATCTTTAACACCACGATCGTCTGTTGCTTCATATAATCGAACAGCTTGTAAGCGGCCTTGTGATTCAGCATTTAAGTTCGCGCGGAAATCTGCTAATAAGTTCCCACTGGCAATAATATAATTACCCATCCATGGAACACCTACACTGTTAACAGGTAGTGCACCAAGTCCAGAAACTATTGCATGCTGAGGATTCATTCCGCCAAGAATAGCTTCAATAACAGGATTCTTTGCTGCTTCTTCTTGTTCCTTTAAAGGTGCATTATCTAATAATCTCCCAATCATTGTTGCTAGCATTTCAATATGTGCAAGCTCTTCTGTACCAATATCTAAAATCATATCTTTGTATTTACCAGGACATCTTGTAGCCCAACCTTGAAATAAGTATTGCATGGCAACTGAGATTTCGCCAAATTGTCCGCCTAAAATTTCCTGAAGCTTTTTTGCATATACGGGATCTGGACGATCGGGTTTCGCGTTGTATTGAAGTTCCTTGATGTGAAAAAACATGAAGAAACCCTCCTCATAATTTTTTATTTTCGAACACGATATGTATATTTCACTAAACTAATTGTTATGACAAAATTTGTAGAAGTTTACTAGGACAACTCATGACTGCATATTGTTTAGAGAATAAAGTTCGGGAGGGTAAAGATGAAAACATATGAAGAAGCAGCCGCATTTGAACATCAATTTTGGCTACAAATTCTTGGAGATCATGCTCGTTTTATATTAGATTCATTAGCAGTTAAAGAAAAAGAAGCAATAGAACAAGCGATGAAGTATAAACAAGTATTTGATACATTATTGAAAAAGTCCAGAGGACTAGATGACTTATTAGCTTTAACATTGGAAGCAGAAGAGTACACAAAGGAATTCCGTCAGTTTAAGTTATCTTTAATCGAAAGGCATTTGATAGGTAAAATCACGATTCATCTCTCACCATCATTCTTAAATCATATGGTAAATGAGCTTGAGGAATACTTATTAGTACTGAGTTATTTAAAAAGACAAGAAAAACCACCAATTTTCCATGAGCTACATCATCATCTATTATGGCTGTTAGATGCTGCTGGTCACGCAGGAGCCATATCGGATACACTTGATCGTGCAGAAAAGCAGCTTAAACAAAAAAGTGATGTGTTCACGAAGGACTTTGAGGAATTTTATTTGAAGGCTGTTGAACTATCAGGATACTTACGAGCAAATGTAGATTCATTCCCAGCACTTACGAAAATGAATAATGATGTTGAACTTGAGATTGAATTGTTTAGAGGCTTTTTAGCTGAGATCGAAGAGATGGAGCTTACGAACAAGAATTTGAGCACGTTTTCTGCGTTAATGGCAGATCATATGATGAGAGAAGAGTGCTATTATTTAATGAAGGTTGCTGAAGCTGCTAACACAGAATTACCTTCGTGTGATCCGACAAAGCCGAGGCTTTCATTATAACGAGGCTGGGACATAAGTATTTGAGCAATTGATAAACTTGAATTATTAGGTGTAATTTCAATAAGTTTTTTGCTACTAATTTTTAGAAATAGTGGAATTGAGCGGAAGACACTCTACGGGAATAGAGGGAAGGCTGAGACCTAAGCAGGCTCAGCTTTCTCTTCGGTGAGTGGAGTGTCTGCAGTGCAATGGAACGAACTTGTTTTTTTAGCATAACTGATTAATAGAAAGCATCTTATAATGTATTTTAATATGGAATGAATTTAAGACCAATTGTTGAGCAAATAATCATTGATATAAATAATAACCGTTTCCATTCAGTAGATTCTCCTAAAAATAAGATACCGATTATGGCACTACCTACTGTACCAATTCCTGTCCAAACAGCATAAGCAGTTCCCATAGAGATGGTTTGCATTGCAAGTGAGAGGAATGAAAAACTAAGTATAAACCCAATAAGTATCATAAAGCTATTTCGTAATGATTTGCTTTTGTTAAACCTTGATATTGCTGCTACACCAAATATTTCACAGCATCCGGCTATTATGAGGAAAAGCCAATCCATGCTAAACACCTTCTCTCTTTGTTTGACCATCAGTTGTAACAAGCTTCAATCCGACTACTCCAGTAATGAGAATCGCACATAAACCTATTTTTAACCAATTTAATTCCGTTCCAAAAAATAGAATTTCTGAAATCACGGTACCTGCTGCACCTAAGCCAGTAAATACGGCATATGCTGTTGTTATTGGTAATTGACTTGTTGCTTTTATTAAAAGGTAAAAGCTTATCATGATCGCTAAAACTGTACCGCCCCATGCAGTTAAAGTGGTAGAGTATTTTAGCCCTGATACCCAACACACTTCAAAAAATGCAGCAATGTATATGATCAACCAATTTTTATTCATAGTGTGTGTTCACCTCTTTCGCGTTTTTCATAGATGTTTCTAATTTTTATTTCTTATAAGGTACATATCATTAACTGATCTTCTTAATTGAGATTAATCGATAACAAGTATAATTGATCTTCGCTTGAACCACCAAGTAAAAGGAATTTTGTCTAAAATTTAGATACTTAAACCTATTGTGTTAGAACATAGTATTGCTTTTTATATCATAGCCTTGATATGCTAATCAAGATGAGTGAAAAAGAACCATTTTTGAGGAGTAATACAATGATGAAAAAGGTATTTATATGTGTATTTAGTGCTATCTTAGTATTAGGTTTATTTCCATTTAGTAGTCAAGCTAATAAAGAGAATATAGAGGATATGGTTGAAAGCCATTCTGCCATTTTGCTAGATGCTGAAACAGGGCAAATACTATATGAGAAAAACAGCAAAGAAAAGCTCCCGCCTGCTAGTATAACGAAAATTGCCACCGCTATCTATGCAATCGAAAAAGGAAATTTAGATGATATTGTTACAGTTAGTGAAAATGCTAGAAATGCAGATGGAACACGTGTGTATTTAGAAGTTGGTGAAAAAGTTTCTTTGAATAAGCTAATTCAAGGGCTTTTACTTAATTCAGGAAATGATGCAGGTGTTGCGATAGCTGAGCATATGAGTGGATCTGTATCTAGCTTTGTGGAGGAATTTAATGAGTATTTAGCAACAGAGGTTGGTGTTGAACATACACATTTTATGAATCCACATGGGTTATTCGATCCAGAGCATGTAACAACTGCTGAGGATATGGCTAAAATTACAGCGTACGCTATGCAGAATGAAACGTTTAGAGAAATCTTTAACACAATTGAATTAAAATGGTCTGGAGAAGGCTGGAACACAACGATTATTAATCATCATATTATGGTGCGTGATCAATCATATGAGGGAATAACAGGTGGTAAAAACGGCTTTGTTGATGAATCAGGTTTTACACTTGTCACAACTGCGAGTAGAGGGGAATTAAGTTTGATAGCTGTTACATTAAATGCAAAAACTAGTAATCTAGCATATAATGATGCGGCTGCATTATTTGATTATGGATTCAATCATTTTGAAACTGATACCATACAAAGCAATGAGAAATTCACCTCTAGTGATCAAACAGTTTTTATAACGACAGAGAAGCTGAGTTATGTGAAAAAAATAGATGAAACAGTAACAAAGGATATTCTCTCAACAGGAGAACTTGTTGTAAAGGGGCAAGAAAATCAAATCATTCAATCCTTTAAGCTAGACAAGGTAAAAAGCGAAGAAGAAGATAAGCAAATGAAAAGTGAGGTTGTTTCATCACCAGAAATAAATGAAGAAAATACGAGTGTTGGCAAAAATCATTTAACATATATTGTACCTTTTTCGTTAGTAATCGCTTCTATTATCTCTATTTTCTTTTATTTTCAAGTAAGAAGAGTGTGAAAGTAGATTTTCCAACTTTTGCAATTAATAAATGTTTGCGATATAATTATCATCTAAGCTTCTATCATTCTATTAGAAAGAAGTGTTTATCATGAATCTAGGATTTAGTGAAGTACTATTGATTTTATTTGTTGCTTTATTACTATTTGGACCAAGTAAATTACCTGCATTAGGGAAAGCAGCAGGTAATACATTAAGAGAATTTAAAAACGCTACAAAGGGTCTTATGGAAGACGAAGATTCTTCATCAACGAAGAAATAAAAGTAACCTATATTGAGGCAGGCAAAGTGCCAATGTCTCTTTTTTTATGGACAAAAGTTGAAGGCGAAAAAATGTTTCACACCAAAACAGACAAACAAAATAGAAGTAATTGTTAATTTAAAGTAATTTAAAGCGTTCTTTTCCGCTCTTTGGAGAGAATAAGCGGTATTTTTGTTTTACGGACTCATACCTAAGTTGGTTGATAGAGTTCATTAATAATTTGGAAAGTGAACAACAAAGCTTAGCAGCGTAAATCCAAAAAATGTTTGGGAGGAAAAAATATGAATTTGCCAACTTTCAGTAGCAAATGGGACTTAGAAACACTTTTTAAAGGTGGAAGTCAATCTGAGGAATTTCTTATTTATCTTAAAGATATTTCAGTGAGTATCAATCAATTAAACCAAGCTACCTTAAAATGGCCTAACACATTTACATGTGAAGATGTTTCAATACTTGAAGATATTCTTGATAGCATGTCTAACAGTATCGTTAAACTAGAACAAGCAAATTCCTTTGTAGGATGTTTACAAGCACAAAATACAGCTGATACAGAAGCGAACATATTAAGAGCCAAAGTCACAGATCTTAATACAGATTTTTCAAAAGCTATTTTAAAAGTAGATCAGTTACTAGGTGATATCGAAGAAGGTACGTGGAAGCAAGTATTAAAGCAACCTGAACTCACAGATCTTACATACATACTAAATGAAATGAGAAATCAGTCTAAGGATAAATTATCTGTTGAAAAAGAACAGTTAATTCAGCAATTATCTGTCGATGGTTACATTGGTTGGGAACAGCTATATGATCTCCTTGTTTCAAAGGTGCAAATTCCTTTTACCGAAAATGGAGTCGAGAAAAGCTTATCTGTAGGTCAAGCATACAATAAGTTCTCTGATTCAAACCGCAAAGTGCGAAAAGAATTACTTGGAAAATGGGAAGCTGGATGGGGAAATCAAAAGGAATTATTTGCTGAAGCTTTGAACAGACTCTCAGGCTTTCGATTATCTGTTTATAAAGAAAGAGGCTGGGAAAATCCACTTAAAGAACCACTAGCTATAAATAGAATGAAAATGGAAACGCTTGATATGATGTGGCAGGTTATCTCAGAAAATAAACAGCCACTTATTGATTATATGAATCAAAAGGCTAAGGTATTAGAAGTAGAAAAACTAGGCTGGTATGATTTAGAGGCACCAATAGCCGAAGCGAATTCTGTTCTATCTTATCAAGAAGGTGCAGAATTTATAATAAAGCAATTCAGTAATTTTGGTCCGTTATTAACTAATTTTACAAAGAAAGCTTTTGAGAAGAATTGGATTGAAGCAGAAGACCGTCCTAATAAGGCACCAGGCGGTTTTTGTACAGGGTTACCTGATACGAATGAATCTAGAATTTTTATGACCTATTCTGGAACTCCATCAAATATTTCAACGCTTGCACATGAATTGGGTCATGCTTTCCATTCTTATGCAATGGAGGATGTTCATCCTTTAAATAGTGATTACGCGATGAATGTTGCTGAAACAGCATCAACTTTTGCGGAAATGATTGTAGCAGATGCTGCATTAAAGCACACAACTAATAAAGAAGAAAGACTAGCTTTACTTGATGATAAGCTGCAACGAAGTGTGGCCATGCTCATGAATATTCATTCACGCTTTTTATTTGAAACAGCTTTTTATGAAGAAAGAAAACAGGGGTATGTGTCAAGTGATCGGTTATCAGAACTCATGCTTAATGCACAAAAAGAGGGATACTCAGATTCACTAGAAGAATATCATCCTCTGTTTTGGGCGTCAAAGCTTCATTTCTTTATAACAGATGTACCTTTTTATAACTTCCCTTATACTTTTGGCTATCTATTTTCACTAGGAATATATGCAAATGCTCTTGAAGAGGGCCAAGATTTCGAAGAGAAATACATTGCACTTTTAAAGGATACAGGCTCAATGTCTGTTGAAGACCTAGCTATGAAGCACTTATCTGTGGATTTAACGAAGAAAGACTTCTGGGAAAAAGCTGTGAAGATGGCAACAAGTGATGTAGAAGAGTTTATTAGTCTTACGAATTGTTAATATTTCTTATTGCTTACTCTAAATTCCCTGTTAGAAACAATGTTTTTATCATATAAAGAGTACTATTCTATGACACAGCGTTTTCTTCATAAGTTAAAACAACAAAGTTTACGAAAGTCTTTATGAAAAAAAAGGTTTCTAAATGAATAAAAAAAGGAAAAGAATAGAAAATTAAATAAGAAGAGGTGGTTAACTTGAAGTTAGCAACAAAGATTATAATTGGGTTAATTTTAGGTGCAATTGTTGGCTTAATTCTAAATTTAGTATCACCTGATTTGTTTGCAACAATAAATACATTTTTATTTACCCCACTAGGACAAATCTTTTTAAATTTAATTAAAATGCTTGTTGTGCCAATTGTTTTCTTCTCTATTACACTTGGTGTAGCTGGCTTAGGAGATCCTAAAAAGCTTGGAAGAATGGGTCTAAAAACTATTTCTTTCTTCCTCATCACAACTGCAATTGCTATTATTATTGGACTATCTCTAGCTAGTATTATTCAACCAGGCAATATAGGAAGCTTTAATACAGAAGGTGTTGAATTTGAAGCAAAAGAAGCTCCATCTACAGTTGAGACTTTACTCAATATCATCCCATCTAATCCTATTGGAGCATTTGTAGAGGGAAATATGCTGCAGATTATTGCCTTTTCAATTTTCATTGGTATTGGTATTACGATGCTAGGTGAAAAAGCGAGCACATTACGAACGTTTGTTGAGCAAGGAAATAACTTAATGATGTATTTAGTTAATTTAGTTATGAAATTTGCGCCATATGGTACGTTTGGTTTAATCGCAACAGCTGTTGGAAGTCAAGGCTATTCAGCAATTAAAGCAATGGGTTTATATATGTTTGTTGTTATTTTAGCCTTGGTTATTCATGCTATTGTAACCTACGGATCGGCTGTCTATTTCCTTGCAAAATATAATCCGTTAACATTCTTCAAAAAGTTTTCACCAGCAATGACTGTTGCCTTTAGTACATCAAGTAGTAATGCAACATTACCAATTTCAATGGAAACAGCACAAAAGGAATTAAAAGTTCCAGAGCCAATTAGTAGCTTTGTTCAACCCCTTGGCGCAACAATTAATATGGATGGAACAGCGATTATGCAAGGTGTTGCAACTGTGTTTATTGCTCAAGTATATGGTGAAGCTCTAACAACGATGGAGCTTGTAACAGTTGTATTAACAGCTGTGTTAGCAAGTATCGGAACAGCTGGTGTTCCTGGTGTAGGGTTAATTCTACTCGCAATGGTATTAAGCTCGGTAGGTTTACCAGTAGCAGGAATCGGCTTAATTATAGGAATTGATCGTTTACTAGACATGGCACGTACTGCAGTAAACATCACTGGTGACGCGGCTTGTGCACTGATTGTGTCTGAAACTGAAAAGAAACATAGTGATGTAGCTGAGTCTAGATCATAAGTGATGAAAATGTTAGCCTGTTTTGAATGGGCTAACATTTTTTTGTTTGTTCAAATAGTAGTTTTTTGAAGACAGGTGTGTGGTGGGTGTATGTGTCGGATTTTGATGATTTATGTCTAATCGCTGATAAATTCCGATAATAGCCGATAAATCAGAATAATCGCTGATAAATTTCTAGAATCGCTGATAAATCTGAAAAATCGCCGATAAATCCTCAAAATTGAAGATAAAGCAACCAAGCTGCCACCCTAGTGCTTAAATATATTTAAACAAACGTTTGATTAATGCGTATATTAGTTGAGAAATATACAGATTGGTTGAGTAAATGATAAATGTAAGCGTATAAATGAATCTATTTGGACATATTTAGTGTTTTTAAAGGGAATTTACTCCTTTACTACATAAATAGTAGAGGAGTAAGATACATTCATAATCATTATTGCTCTTTAAGTATAAAAAGCTACATATAATTTCGGTAAATTGTCTTGAAAAAGAGCTACCAAAAAGAATAGATTGTTCAAAATCGCTTAATCCTATTAATAGGAGCGGAGGAACCACTTTGAATTCATAATATGATTCTTGGGGTGAATCAAACGATATGTTTGTAGGGCTACTCTCAATGGCCCAAATCCGACAGCTAACTTCGTAAGCGTTAGAGGGAATGAACTTGTGATCAAATTAGTCACAGGAGTACATTGGACCTCTGTGTCTTTTTTTGTTATCAAAAAGTTGATATTACTACGAAAACGTTCAGTTTATGAATGGAAAGAAGGAAAATAGCGTGAAAAAGCAATTTGCTGTATTTGGCTTAGGCCGTTTTGGTGGAAGTTTAGTAAAAGAGTTTTATGAGTTGGGGATAGAAGTGCTAGCTATTGATGTGAGTGAGGAGAAAATCCAGCAATTTGCGGCATATGCTACACATGCTGTAAAAGCTAATGCTCTTGATGAGACAATATTAAAACAGCTAGGAGTCAGAAATGTTGATCATGCATTCGTCTCTTTTGGTGATAATATTGAAGCTAGTATCTTAACTTCTTTATTACTAATAGAACTAGGTGTACCACAAGTTTGGGCAAAAGCACAAAATGATTATCACCAAAAAGTTCTGGAGAAGATTGGGGTTAATCGAGTAATACATCCGGAACGGGATATGGCAAAAAGAATTGCTCATCACATCATATCTGAGAAGATGATCGATTATATTGAACTCTCGAAGGAATATAGCATGGTAGAGGTTGTTGCAACGAAGAAATTAAACAATAAATCATTATTTGATTTAGATATTAGATCACGATATGGCTGTAATATTGTTGGAATACAGCGTGGTGAAGAAATAAGTGTTTCTCCAGGTGCTGATGAAAAAATCAGCATCGGTGATGTTTTATTAATTATTGGGAAAAACAAAGATATTATACGGTTTGAAGAAAATGGAATGTAGGATATGAAATCTAAAAGATTTATTAATCTAACTCCATCTCAGCTGCTTGTTTTAGTGTTCGTTGTTTCTATAACAATAGGTACAGGTTTACTAAAATTACCTTTTGCGACAACTGTACCAATCAAATGGGTTGATGCTTTATTTATTGCAACCTCTGCAATGACAGTTACTGGCTTAGCAACAGTTGATCCTGGAACAACATTTACTGTTTATGGACAACTCATTATTGCTATTTTAATTCAAGTCGGTGGCTTAGGAATTATGTCATTTGCCGTATTAATTTTCCTTGTTTTAGGAAAGAAAATTGGACTGAAAGAACGAATTTTAATTCAACATGCCTTAAATCAAACCTCTTTAGGTGGAATAATCAAGCTTGTAAAGTACTTATTTATATTTTCAATAACGATCGAAACGTTAGCAATGATCTTTTTAGCTATACGATGGGTCCCTGAATTTGGATGGTCTCAAGGCTTATTCTACAGCTTTTTTCATGCAATCTCAGCTTTCAATAATGCCGGAATTGCCCTTTGGCCAGATAATTTGATTCGTTATGTAGGAGATCCGCTAATCAATATTGTGATGTCTTCATTATTTATTATTGGTGGAATTGGGTTTACTGTCCTTGTTGATATATGGCATAAAAGAAGCTTTCGTAGGTTATCTTTGCATACAAAGTTGATGCTAGTTGGAACCTTGGTCATTAACGTGGTAGCTATGTTCTTTATCTTTGTTGTTGAATATAGTAACCCGAATACATTAGGAAGTTTACCTCTTGGTGACAAGCTTTGGGCTTCTTATTTTCAAGCAGTCTCACCAAGAACTGCTGGCTTTAATACGATTGATATAGGTAGCTTAGATGAAACAAGCATCTTTTTTATCGTAATATTAATGTTTATAGGAGCTGGTAGTGGATCAACAGGTGGCGGTATTAAACTGACAACTGCGATAGTTATTGGTTTGGCCACAATAACCTTTTTAAAAGGAAAGAGCGAGGTTGTGGTATCTCGTCGAACCATTCATTACACAACAATTGTCAAAGCACTAGCCATCTCAATGATTAGTGTTGTGTTTGTGATTATCTCCATTCTTTTACTAAATGTGACGGAAAAACAAGCGTCATTTCTTGATATTATGTTTGAAGTTGTATCTGCATTTGGTACTGTTGGACTTTCAACCGGTATAACAGGTGATTTAACAACTATAGGAAAACAATTATTAATTTTTATTATGTTTGTAGGCAAATTAGGTCCTTTAACATTAATGTTTTCTTTAGCTAAACCATCTAAAGAAAAAATTCGATATCCACAGGAGGATATTTTAACTGGTTAAGTTAGGAAAAGCTTTCATATAGGCCGGCTAAACAGGTGAATAACTTGTAGCCGGCTTTTATAGAGGCTCTTTTCTAAAAAGATTGTTGCTATGTAACCAAAATTTGCAGTATAAACAGTGTATTTTCGCATAAACGCTACTATTTTATGAAAAAAAGGTGCCACTATACTTAATACAATGCTGATTTCTTCCGGTATTTATAAGCAACAAAATTTGCGAAAAGAGCCTTTTTAGATCGAATTGAATGGTCATTTTTACAAATGAGCTAAAAATAAAGAACTTAACAATCCAAGAGATGCAATAAAACCAACAATGGCTCCACCTTCTTCAAACGCTTCAGGCATCATTGTGGATGCAACCATTGAAATGATTCCTCCGGCAGCAAATGCTGAAATAAAGGAGATAATTGCAACAGAAGTATTTTGTAAGAAAGTAAATCCTAATAATGAACTTACAGAAGCGAGTAAAACAACAATTATCCACATGATTAAGATTGTTCTTTTGCTATATCCATCTTTTTTTAATCCCACCGTACTTGATAGACCTTCAGGAAAGTTACTAATAAATACGGCGACCACCATTAAATAACTAACAGATCCTTTGTTAAGTAAGCTAACACCAATGATGATGGATTCCGGAATTGCATCAATGATCGTACCAATAAAAATGGAGAGACCTGACGAACTTTCATTACTTTTTTTAGATCTTTTTCGATTTTTACCACCTTTATATGAAATGAATACCTCAGATATCGTGAATAGTAATGCACCTGATAAAAAACCAATTGATGTAGCGGTGAGGCCACCTTGATCAACGGCCTCTGTTAATAATTCAAAAGAAGCTGCTCCAAGCAACACACCTGTACCAAAAGACATAATAAGTCCAGTAACCTTTTTAGGTAAAGTTGTATACAATCCAAGAAGAGCTCCTATTAAGATAGATGAACCAGCAAAAGCTCCCCATAGTGCTGCTTGTATCAAAAAAACTCAACTCCTAAACAATTTTATATAAGTTAGTGTTAGCTTTTTGTTCACTAAGCACAGGCTTAAATTTGCAAAAAATGCAATTCATTTGAGTCGTTACTTATTTTTCCCTTAATGAAAAAGAAAAAACTTAAGCAAAGAAAAAAACCCGGCAAGAAGCCGAGTTTTCCATTAATTATTCAGATAGCTTTGTCTCAATATCATCTAAAAGAAGATTAGCTGCGATAACTCCGCCAGCGGTGTTCCAAATAGAATCATCTACTTTATAAGCTTTTCCTGCTTTTACAACCTCAAGATTTTGCCAAAGAGGATCTTTTGTCCATTCTTCTTCAGTTTTAGTTGCTTCTTGATCTTCAGGAGTTGTATATGTGAAGTAGAACAAAAGATCTCCATCCATTTGAGGGATAACCTCTTTTCCAACTTCTCGAGCAAATAAATTTTCTGGATCATCAGAGAATAACTCCTCTAACGAGCTTGGACGGCTAAAGCCTAATTTTTCAAGAATGACACCTGAGAAGGAATCTTTATAATAGATTCTAGTTGTACCAGCCATAAAACGCACAACCTGTACATCTTGATTTACTTTATCACCAGCTGCTTCTTTTATTTCAGTAATACGTTTCTCAAAATCATCAATAACTTTATTACCTTCGTCTTTACGGTTTAATGCTTCTGCATATATTTTATAGTTTTCTTGCCATTCACCTTTTAACGTTTCAGAAAAAACAGTTGGTGCAATTTTACTTAGCTGCTCATATACTTTTTCTTGTCGTAGCTTGTTACCAATAATAAGATCTGGTTGTAGCTTAGCAATGGCCTCGATATTTACATCGCTTTCTGTTCCAACAACTTGAACATCCTTCATATCTTCTGTAATATGCTCATACCAAGGATCTCCAGACCAAGATTGAACAGCACCAACAGGAGTTACTCCCATTGATAATAGTGCTTCTGTTCCTTCGTTTGTTAAAATAACCACTTTTTCAGGAGTTCCTTTAATTTCTGTTGAACCCATTGCATGCTCAATTGTGTATGCTTCAGCTGGAGCTTCATTTGTACCATCTGTTGCATCTTTTGTACTTTCTTTAGTGTTGCTTCCACAAGCTGCAAGTACTAGCATTGTAATACTCATTAAAAATAATGTTAACCATGACTTTTTATTTGTAGTCATCATGTTCTTACCCCCAAGATAGTGTGATAAACGTTTTCATTTCTAAGCTAAATGATAATCGTTATCAAACTTGTTGTCAATATTTAATTGAAAACGATTTTCAATTTCATGATAATTTGATAGAATGAACGAAGAAATAAGTTGATGCAGATATATGAGGAGAAGCAATATGTTATTTAATACAACTTTTCGAAAAATGTTCGGTCTGATTTTAGGAATCATACTACTTTTATTATTAATGTGCGCAAGTCTTATTTATGGTTATGCTGAAACAAACATAGTCACGGTTGTTAAAGCGTTTACTAATTTTAATGGATCGAATGAGCATATCATTGTTTATAATGTAAGGTTACCACGAGCATTGATTGCTGCAGTAGTAGGAGCAAGTTTGGCTATTGCAGGGGCAATTATGCAAGCTTTAACAAAAAATCCACTCGCATCACCAAGTATATTTGGGATAAATGCAGGTGCAGGATTTTTCGTGGTTGTTGCTGTATCTGTTTTTTATGTAAATTCATATCAAACATATACATGGCTCGCTTTTGCAGGTGCAGCTTTTACAGCCTTTTTAGTCTATTTTGTTGGTTCTTTAGGAAGAGAAGGTTTAACTCCAATGAAGCTAACATTAGCAGGAGCTGCGATGGCGGCTTTATTCTCATCTTTAACACAGGGTTTACTAGTTGTGAATGAGGCGGCATTAGATCAAGTATTATTTTGGTTAGCAGGATCTATTCAAGGCAGGAAAATGGAAAGTCTTTATACCGTATTACCTTATATCTTACCAGCTTTATTGATTAGTCTTATTTTTGCTCAGAAGATAAATGTCCTGACGATGGGTGAAGATGTTGCCAAAGGATTAGGGCAGCGTACTGGCTTATTAAAAATAACAGGTGCTTTAATCGTGATTATATTAGGTGGGGGAGCAGTTGCTGTGGCTGGTCCGATCGCCTTTATTGGTATTGTGATTCCGCACTTCTCCAGGTTTTTAGTAGGAAATGATTATCGGTGGATTCTGCCTTACTGCATTGTTTTAGGAGGCTCACTTCTTGTGTTTGCCGATATTTTAGCAAGATTGGTTGTTATGCCTGAAGAGGTACCAGTTGGGGTTATGACTGCTATCATAGGAACTCCCTTTTTTGTTTACATTGCTAGAAGGGGGTTTGGTAACTAATGAAAAAATATTATACGTTAAGAATAGGTAAAGACAAGCTTTCCTTTCTGATTGATAAAAAGGCATTTTTCATATCAATGATTTTATTATCAATCGTTGCGGTGATCTTTCTAATTAGTACAGGAATTGGGGAAGTAATGATAAGTCCATTGAATGTATTTAAAACATTCCTTGGTTATGGAACTGACATGGATAACCTATTTATTTTCTCCTTCCGTCTACCAAGAATCATTATTGCATTATTAGTAGGAGTTAGCATTGCAGTGGCAGGAGCCATTTTACAGGGATTGATTCGAAATCCTTTAGCTTCACCTGATATTATTGGTATAACTGGGGGAGCATCTGTTGCAGTTGTTTTGTTTCTTATGCTATTTAGCGATAAAAATAATTCATTAATCATAAGCATAAAGTGGATGCCTGTTGCTGCATTTGTAGGAGCGACCATTATAGGGTTACTTGTTTATTTTCTTTCATGGAAAAATAATGGTTCCTCATCGATACGACTAGTTTTAATTGGTATCGGATTAGCAATGCTTACACAATCATTAACAACCTTATTTATGGTAAAAGGACCAATTTATCAAGCAGCACAGGCGAATGTTTGGATAACAGGTACAGTGTATGGTGCAACATGGGAACAAGTTCGTATTTTACTTCCTGTTGTCGTGATCTTGTTTAGTATTAGTATAATTTCTGTTCGAAATGTTAATATTCAAGAGCTTGGAGATGAACTTGCAACAGGAGTTGGAAGTGCCGTACAAAAAAATCGATTGCTACTATTACTATTAAGTACAGCTTTAACAGGTAGTGCTGTTGCATTTGCTGGTGTAATTGGATTTGTAGGCTTGATGGCACCACATATAGGAAGAAGATTAGTAGGTTCTTCGTTTGGGGCATTGTTACCAATATCTGCATTAATAGGAGCAATATTAGTTATGTTTGCAGATTTGCTAGGAAGAACTTTGTTTTCTCCTTTAGAAGTACCAGCAGGTGTTTTTACTGCTGCGATAGGTGCACCATATTTTATTTATCTTCTATATAAAACAAGGAACTCTTAAGATAAAGCTAAATTAACAAAGGAGCGATTCATAGTGGAAGCGATTGAAACAAATGCGCTCACTCTTTCTTATGGAGAAACGATTATTATTAATGAATTAGATGTGAAAATTCCTAAAGGAGAAATTACTGTTTTCATTGGAAGTAATGGCTGTGGAAAATCTACATTATTACGTTCATTAGCAAGACTACTAAAGCCAAAGGTTGGCCATATTTTATTAGAAGGTCAATCGATCGCAAAGCTACCTACAAAGGAAGTTGCCAAGCAGCTTGCCATTTTACCACAAGGTCCAGTTGCACCTGAGGGGTTAACTGTTCTTCAGCTTGTGAAGCAAGGAAGATATCCTTATCAAAATTGGCTTAAACAATGGTCTAAAGAAGATGAAGAAGCTGTACAACATGCATTAGAGGCCACTAGTATGGTAGATTTAGCTGAGCGTCCTGTTGATTCACTTTCAGGTGGACAAAGACAACGAGCTTGGATTGCGATGACTTTAGCGCAAGAAACAGATATCATTTTACTAGATGAACCAACAACTTTTTTAGATATGACACATCAAATTGAAATTTTAGATTTACTTTTTGATTTAAATGAACGGGAAAATCGAACAATTGTCATGGTTTTGCACGATCTAAATCTTGCTTGTCGGTATGCACATAACTTGATTGCGTTAAAAGACCAAAAAATATTTGCACAAGGCAGACCTGAAGAAGTTATTAGTTGTAGTTTAGTTCAACATGTGTTTCAAATGAGCTGTGAGATAACTGTTGATCCACTTTTTGGGACACCACTTTGTATACCACATGGACGTGGCAGATGTATTGTAAAAGAGGCAGTAACACATGGCTAGGTTAACAACTGATGAGATGGAAATGTTAAAAAAATATCGATTAAGCTGTGAGAAAGCTACACCACAATCTAGTATAACAGGGCAAGCATTATTAAAGCCTGATCATGTCCAGAAGCTTTTAGCAAGCAGTGAAATTCAATTAAAGTTAAACACATCGAATCATAAAGTAATTGGCTCGATGATTATGAAAAGATATGCCTTTTTAGCAGCTCTCGTACTATATACAATGAGTGTATACAATAAAGGCATAAATAGTTCACTAGCAAATCTATCGTTACAGACAGATGAAAAAGATCCAATATGGCTTCCAAGCTTTTATTTTGATAACTTGGAAGTAACCTCTCCAGGAAAAAGCAGAAATGAATGGAGAACAGGTGTGATTGAATCACTTTTTACATACAATATAGCAAAAATAGTTTCTGCTATTTCTAAGGAAGCAAAAATCACTAAAAATATTTTATGGGAAAATACAGCTATTTATATATTTTGGATGTATGAATCGATAATAGAAGAAGGCAAATATGAAGATGAAAAATTAGATAGAATAAAAGAGGATTTTCAATTTGTCGTAGAAAATGCACCAGCCGAATTGTTTGGCTGTAAAGATACAAATCCATTATCAAAATTTTATCACCCCAAAAAGGATGATATTCGAAAGCGCTCCACTTGTTGTTTATTTTACTTAACTTCAAAGAACAGTGATCGGTGTAAAACATGTCCTATTGAATGTAAGCAACCAGCAAATAACTAGGGAGGTACAGGGAAATTGGATACTAAATTAATACAACAGTTTGAAGGTCTGCTTGAGAAATATACAGAGCTTCTTTTAGGAGAAGCAACAGATGAATTACAGGAAAAGGTGAAAATGTGGGCACTTTACACACATATATCTAAATCTATGCCACCATTAGCAAAGCACTGGAATGCTACATATCCAGATGCAAAAGATAATTTGAAAGATATAATAAATGAAATAAAGCACTTAAATCAAGAGCATCGTGAAGCCAAGAATAAAGAGTAAAGCTCATAAATAGATCTGAGCTTTACTCTTTTATTTTTGCATAAAAATTGCTCCACTTATTAAATCTTTATTGTTGCATATTTCCGTAAGGAGATTGTTGTTGAATCTCATTAGAGTGCTTCTGATATGCTTGTTGAAGCTTTTGATTATCTGCTGCTTCAAGAGAATACCAACCGTTTTTAAACATTAAGTTGTATAAATCCCTTTGGCTTTGCTGTGTTTCGTTAAAGATCGTTAAAATATCCTGATAAAGAGCCTGATGACTCGCCTCATTTAACGCAGTTGAATAAGAAGCTGTCATATATTTTTCAGTTGATAAAAGATCGTTCACAAAATCTCGATCATTCATTATTGGTCCCTGCTGAACTTGAGTTTCTGCATTGCTGATTTTTTGTTGGTTTTGATCGTTATTCATATTCGTCACACTCCTATTGAAGTTGAGATCCTACTGATGATGGCTGTTGTTGTTGTTGTTGTTGTGTTTGAAGGTGAGCTAAAATTTTTTGATAATGATTGTGATGCATTTGTCCTACTTGTTCGAGTTGATTTTTTAACTCTTGATTTTGAACTTGTCCAGCAAAAAAATGTGCCTTTTTCATCGCCAAAAGATTCCATGATAACATGTCTGTTAAATAAAGCTGATCCTTTGATGTAATCACATTTGGTGGTTGTTGCATCATTGATTGCTGTTGCATATTTTGTTGTTGCATATAGTGTCCTCCTTATTTTGGTATCTGAGTTATCAGAATCCAGTTCAGTTTATCGTTCCACTTTGAAACCTGCTTTATGCGAAAATTGTTCTTAACCGACTGAGGCTTAGCAACATATAGTAATCATATGAAGAATAAAGATGTAATAAAGAAGAAAGAAACAATGAAGGCGGTTACTTTTTGTCGAAATGAGAGGGTAAGGATAATACTTTATATTCTACTAAGGAAATCTACCAGTAATTATTAGTAACCTTCATTCCCTCCATATCTAAATTAGCCATAGGAATAAAAACGGTTTGGGAGGGTTTTTCATATGGGAAAATTACTACGAAACTCTTTTATGTTTTTATCCAGAAATAAAACATTAACAAAATTAGCAAAAAAATATGGATTTCAGTTTGGAGCTGCAAGATTTGTTGCAGGAGATACGATAGGGCGGGCAACAAAAGTAATAAAAGAATTAAACAAACAAGGTCTTGTCGTCACACTCGATCATTTAGGTGAATTTATTGATGATAAACACGAAGCAGAGAAGATGGCAGATCATTGTATTAAAACAATTGAAGCAATAGGAAAAGAAAATTTACATTCACAGATCTCGATAAAGCTAACATCCATGGGTTTAGATATTTCTGAAGATATTGTTATTGAGAATATGAGAAGAATTCTAAAAGAAGCACAAAAGTATAATATTTTTGTCACAATAGATATGGAAGATCATTCTAGATGTGAAAAAACTCTTTCTATTTTTAAGCAGCTAAAAAAAGAATATGACAATATTGGCACTGTTGTTCAAGCTTACTTATATCGAACAGTTTATGATATGGATGAGTTAAATGAATATAAAGCAAATTTAAGACTTGTAAAGGGTGCTTATAAAGAATCAGCCAAAGTGGCATTTCCAGAAAAGGCAGCTGTTGATGAAAATTTTAAACATATCATAAAGATGCATTTATTAAATGGAAATTTTACTGCTGTTGCAACACATGATGATGAGATTATCGACTATACGAAAAGCTTGGTTAAAGAATATAATATCCCTAAGTATCAATATGAATTTCAAATGCTTTATGGAATTAGATCTGAAAAGCAGCTTGAGCTTGTAAAAGAAGGCTACCAGGTTCGAGTATATGTACCTTATGGTGATGATTGGTATGGTTATTTTATGAGAAGAATGGCAGAAAGACCAGCTAATGTAGCATTTGTTGTAAAGGGGATTTTCCGGAAGTAGCTGGAAAACTGAATCAAATTGATTTTTGCATGGAGATAATATTTTATCTAAAACGAGGCTGGGACATAATTAAAGATGACATATAAAAAGACGAATAAATCTAAATTCAGTTAAGTTGAAAGAAACAAGTGCGTTCCATTGCGCTGCAGACATAAGATTCGCCGGGGAGGAAGCTAAGCCTCCTCGGCGCAAGCGCCTGTGGGGTCTCAGCCTTTCCTCTGCACCCGCAGGAGTCAAATGTCTTCCACTCCATTCCACTAGTTCTTAAAAATAGTATGCAAAATCAAAAAATCTATCGAAGTAAGAAATTAAAACCCGAAATATTAGGCGAATAATTAATTGACATATCTCCTAATATTTCGGGTTTATCATTAGCTTAAATACTTATGTCCAGTCTCTTTAAAATTTCATGTTATCAATAATTTATAAATTGTCATTACCCATATTATGCTGCTTATATTGTTGATTTTGACTAGTGCGTTTGCCACCACCAGCTTTTTCAACAGTTGGACCAGCATTTCCTTTAACACTTGCCGCACTTACACCAGCTTTTGATGGGGATTTTTTTAAACGTGCCATTACAAATCACCTCCTAGAAATATAGCTTTTCCAAAGGTGAATCTTATTATTTAGTAAAAAATATAATAAAGCTATTGAGAAAATCTTCAAAATATCTTATATTAGTAATAGAGGAACTCATTCGCAAGTGTTCATTTTTTTTGGGAGAAAAATGAATGAGTATTCATTCAAATTAAGGGGGAAGAAGTATGATCCAGCGGATTAAGAGAGCTGCTGTACTAGGTTCTGGGGTGATGGGCTCTGGAATTGCAGCACATTTAGCAAACATCGGTATTCCTGTATTACTTTTAGATATTGTGCCACGTGAATTGAATGAAGACGAAGTGAAAAAAGGACTAACACTTGAAGATAAAGCTGTAAGAAATAGAATTGCAGCTGTTTCTGCTCAAAAATTATTAAAGCAGAAGCCTGCTCCATTAACAGATAAAAGTCATTTAGAGCGTATTGAAGTAGGGAATTTTGAAGACGATATGCATCGACTCTCTGAAGTCGATTGGGTTATAGAGGTTGTTGTAGAGAACCTGGAAATTAAACAAAAAGTGTTTACTGAGGTCGATAAACATAGAAAATTAGGAAGTATTATAAGCTCAAATACATCAGGAATTTCAGTTGAAGCAATGGCTGAAGGTAGATCAGAAGACTTTAGAAAGCATTTTCTCGGAACACATTTCTTTAATCCACCAAGATACTTAAAGCTACTAGAAGTTATTCCTACGAAGGATACAGATGCAGAAGTTTTAGCTTTTATGAAAAAATATGGTGAAGATGTACTTGGTAAAGGTGTTGTTGAGGCGAAGGACACACCAAACTTTATCGCTAATCGAATTGGAACGTATGGGTTATTAGTTACTGTTCAAGAAATGCTTAAAGGTGGATATAGCGTTGGTGAAGTTGATTCTCTAACAGGTCCTCTAATTGGCAGACCTAAAAGTGCAACATTTAGAACTCTTGATGTTGTTGGGTTAGATACCTTTGCACATGTTGCTAAAAATGTATATGACCAAGTTGATGGGAAAGAGAAAGATGTATTTGAAATTCCAGCATTACTGAAAAAAATGCTTGATAATGGTTGGATAGGCAGTAAAAGTGGTCAAGGTTTTTATAAAAAAGAAGGTAAAACAATTCTTGAACTAAATCCAGAAACATTTGAATATGAAGAAAAGAAAAAGCTTAAATCAGCCTCGATTGAAATGGCGAAACAAGCAAAAGGATTACAAAACAAATTGAAAGCGCTTATATATTCAGATGATCGTGCAGGGGATTTGTTAAGAGGAATTACAATTCCAACACTTGTTTATTCTGCAGAATTACTCGGCGAGATAGCTGATGATATAGTAGCGATCGATCAAGCAATGAAGTGGGGCTTCGGCTGGGAAATAGGACCCTTTGAATTATGGGATGCAATAGGCGTTGCAAAATCAGTTGATGTAATAGAGCAAAGTGGAATTGAAGTACCTGCATGGGTTAAAGAAATGCTCTCAAAAGGCAATGAAACATTTTATCGTAAAGAAAATGGTGTGTTGTTTTTCTATAACAATGGTGAGTATCGACAAGTTATACAAAATCCAAAGATAATCAATCTTAAAACATATAAAGAAATTAATGGAGTAATTAAGAAAAATAGTGGTGCAAGTTTCATTGACTTAGGTGATGGTGTAGCTTTATTAGAATTTCATTCCCAAAGTAATGCAATTGGGTTAGATATCATCCAAATGATTAATTTCGCTATTGATGAGGTTGAGAAAAGCTATAAAGGACTTGTGATCGGAAATCAAGGTAAAAACTTCTGTGTAGGAGCTAATCTTGGCATGATTTTAATGGAAGCCCAAGATGATAATATTTTCGAAATTGATATGGTTGTTCGTCATTTCCAGCAAGCGATGATGAAAATTAAATATAGTGAAAAACCAGTTGTTGCCGCACCATTTGGTATGACTTTAGGTGGAGGAGCTGAAATTTGCTTGCCAGCGAGCAGTATACAAGCATCTAGTGAAACATATATGGGCTTAGTAGAAGTTGGCGTAGGTCTAATTCCTGGTGGTGGAGGCAATAAAGAGCTTTATATTAAACAGCTTAATAATATGCCAAAAGGTTCAGATTTTGATCTTCAAGCTGTTGCAAATAAAGTGTTTGAGACAATTGCTATGGCTAAGGTGTCAACTTCAGCTGCTGAAGCTAGAAAAAGTCAATTTTTAAATAATAATGACCATATTAGTGTGAACGGTGATCACTTATTATTTGACGCAAAGCAACGTGTAATATCGCTATACGACAACGGATACCAGCCACCGGTGAGAAAAAAGGTACCAGTAGTTGGTGAAACAGGTTATGCAACATTATTGCTTGGTGCACAATCAATGCATTTATCGGGCTATATTTCAGAGCATGATTTAAAGATTGCTAAAAAGCTAGCCTTTGTTATAGCAGGTGGAAAAGTCCCATTTGGAACAGAGGTTGATGAACAATACTTGTTAGACTTGGAAAAACAGGCATTCTTGAGTCTTGTTGCAGAAGCTAAATCACAACAACGTATGCAACACATGCTTGTTAAAGGAAAGCCGTTAAGAAATTAATCATCTAAAAAAGTAATGAAGCTAGCAAGTACTATGGGTAGTGCAGTTAAACAGCTACACTACCTAAAACTAGAGCAATAGGATCTTTTAAGATAACAGTGAATTGAAGGGGAGGTTTGGTGAATGCGTGAAGCAGTCATTGTAACAGGTGCTAGAACACCTGTAGGTAGAGCTAAAAAAGGTACATTAGCAAATGTTCGTCCTGATGATCTCGGTGCATTAGTAGTAAAAGAAACGTTAAAGAGAGCAGGAAATTATGAGGGGAATATTGATGATCTAATTATCGGGTGTGCAATGCCTGAAGCTGAACAGGGTCTTAATATGGCTAGAAATATCGGTGCATTAGCAGGACTTCCACATACAATTCCAGCTATTACAATTAACCGTTACTGCTCTTCGGGTTTACAAAGTATTGCTTATGGAGCAGAAAAAATCATGCTAGGTAACACGGATACCGCAATAGCTGGTGGAGCAGAATCAATGAGCCTTGTCCCAATGATGGGGCATGTTGTCAGACCGAATGCTAAATTAGCAGAAGAAGCGCCAGAATACTATATGGGTATGGGACATACAGCTGAAGAGGTTGCACGAAAGTACGGAATTTCTCGTGAAGATCAAGATGCCTTTGCAGTAAGAAGTCACCAGCGGGCCGCTAATGCTATTCAAGAAGGAAAGTTTAGTGAAGAAATTGTTTCTGTTGATGTACCACTGCGAACTGTAGGTGCTGATCATAAGCTTCAAGAAAAAATGATTCAATTTAGTCAAGATGAAGGAGTTCGAGCAAATACAACAGCAGAGATTCTTGCGAAATTAAAGCCAGCTTTTTCAGTTAAAGGTTCGGTAACTGCAGGGAATTCCTCTCAAACAAGTGATGGAGCAGCTGCTGTTATGCTTATGGACCGAGAAAAAGCTCAATCACTGGGTTATAAACCAATGGTGAAATTCCGTTCATTTGCAGTTGCTGGTGTACCACCTGAAATAATGGGGATAGGACCTGTTGCAGCTGTTCCGTTAGCATTAAAATATGCAGGACTAGAGTTATCAGATATCGGTTTATTTGAACTTAATGAAGCATTTGCATCACAATCTATTCAAGTCATTCGTGAGCTTGGACTAGATGAAGACAAAGTAAATGTGAACGGTGGAGCTATTGCGCTTGGTCATCCACTAGGCTGTTCTGGTGCAAAATTAACTCTGTCACTTATTCATGAAATGAAGCGTCGTAATGAACAATTTGGGGTTGTTACAATGTGTATTGGTGGCGGAATGGGTGCTGCTGGTGTATTTGAATTACTATAATTGTAGCTTAATTGAGGGGAAGTTTAGGCTTTGTTAATGCTCAATATTAATTTTTACCAATTTGTTGATTGTAGTGGAAGGCATGAGACTCCTGCGGGAGCAGCGCGTCTAAGGGAGACCCCGCAGGAGCTTGCTCCGAGGAGGCTACCTGACCGCCCGCGGAAAGCGAATGCCTGGAACGGAAATCAACAACCAAGTTAATGAAGTTAGAATTATAACGGAAAAATATTAACAAAAATGGGGGAATTATCATGTCAAAAACAACTGATTCAGTTATTAAAGGTGGTAGCTTTTTAATAGAAGATATTTCTTATGATCGAATTTTCACACCTGAGGATTTCACTGATGAACATAAAATGATTGCAAAAACAACAGAGGATTTTGTTGTAAATGAAGTCCTACCACATCTTGAGGATATCGAAAATCACCAGTTTGATAAATCTGTTAAACTTTTAAAGCAAGCAGGAGAGTTAGGTTTATTAGGAGCAGATGTTCCTGAGGAATATGGCGGATTTGGTCTTGATAAAATTAGCTCAGCATTAATTACAGAAAAAATCTCACGTGGAGGGAGTTTTTCTCTATCATTTGGAGCACATGTTGGAATTGGATCATTGCCAATCGTATTATTTGGTAATGAAGAGCAAAAACATAAATACCTACCTGGTTTAGCGTCCGGTGAACAGCTAGCAGCATATGCTTTAACTGAGCCAAATTCTGGTTCAGATGCCCTTGGTGCTAGAGCGACTGCAAAATTAAATGCAGAGGGTACACATTATGTATTAAATGGCGAAAAGCAGTGGATTACAAACTCTGGTTTTGCTGATGTTTTTGTTGTATATGCAAAGGTTGATGGAGAGCACTTCTCTGCATTTATCGTTGAAAAAGAATACCCTGGTGTATCAACAGGACCTGAAGAAAAGAAAATGGGTATTAAAGGATCTTCTACTAGAACACTTATTTTAGAAGATGCGTTAGTACCAAAAGAAAATTTATTAGGTGAACTTGGTAAAGGGCATGTGATTGCATTTAATATTTTAAATATAGGACGCTATAAATTAGCAGTCGGAACAATTGGTGGCTCTAAGCGAATTATTGATGTGTCAGTACAATATGCGAATCAACGTCAGCAGTTCAAAACTCCAATCTCTAGCTTCTCTTTAATCCAAGAGAAACTAGCGAATATGGCAGCAAAAACATATGCGATGGAAAGCTCAGTGTATCGTACGGTTGGTCTTTTTGAAGATCGAATGAGTCGCTTATCAGATGAAGAAATTAAGGATGGAAAAGAAGTTGCAAACTCAATAGCTGAGTATGCAATTGAATGTTCGTTAAATAAAGTATTCGGCTCTGAAACATTAGATTATGTTGTGGATGAAGGTGTGCAAATTCATGGAGGCTACGGTTTTATGGCTGAATATGAAGTAGAGCGTGTTTACCGTGATTCACGTATTAATCGTATATTTGAAGGAACAAATGAAATTAATCGTCTGTTAGTACCAGGAACATATTTACGAAAAGCAATGAAGGGTGAACTGCCATTATTCCAAAAGGCTCAAAGCCTACAAGAGGAATTAATGATGCTTATGCCAGAAGAAGTTGGCGATGGTACTTTAGAACAAGAAAAATATCTTCTTAAAAATGCAAAGAAAATTGGTGTATTAATAGCTGGTCTTGCTGCACAAAAATATGGTAAAGAACTACAAAAAGAGCAAGAGGTCTTAGTGAATATAGCTGATATTGTCAGCAATGTATATGCGATGGAATCTGCAATCCTTCGTACAGAAAAAGCAATTGCCAAATCAGGTGAAGAGAAAAACAAACAAAAATTATTGTATACTCAAGTATATTGTCAAGAAGCATTCAATGAAATTGAGGCTCATGCAAAAGAATCATTAATTGCAATTGAATCAGGAGATTCTTTACGCATGATGATATCAGCTCTGCGTAAATTTACAAGACATACACCAATTAATGTGATTGGCAAGAAGAGAGAAATTGCTGCAGCAATTATCGATAAAAATGCATATTTAGCATAAGATTTCCAAGAAAGGGGCTGATGTATTTCAGTCCCTTCTTTACTATGTAATTTTAAGTTAACTAGGTAAAGTTCAACGCTAATTCCTAATTACTTGATTATGATCAAGATCGCGGAAAGAGAAAGCCTGTAACGCAAATCAACAACAAAGTTAAACAAAGCCAACAAATAAGTACATTTCTAATTAGGATTCTATATGTGATTATGATAAGATTAATTGAAAAGTCATTTATTGAATAGGTGGTGAAATGGGGATGTCATTAGATTTTTATTGGTACCCAAAATGTGGGTCATGTCGTAAAGCAAAAAAGTGGCTAGAAGATCAAAATATTGAAGTAAATGAAATACATATTGTTGAAAATCCACCTTCTAAGGAAGAGCTAAATTCTATTTACAGAAAAAGTGGATTAGAAATCAAAAAATTCTTTAACACAAGTGGTCAAAAATACCGTCAGCTTGGTTTAAAAGATAAACTGGCAACTATGACTGAAGATGAGATGCTCGAGCTATTATCTTCGGATGGCATGCTTATTAAACGACCAATTACTGTCGGACAAGATCGTGTAACAGTAGGGTTTAAAGAAGATCAATTTGAGGGTACTTGGACAAAATAAAGAAGTTCTTGCACATTTTGTTATAAACTGGTACAACAGTATTGATTATCTCAAAAAGATCGGTTGATACTAGTCTTTATACATTTTGATGATTAAATAATTGGAAAATCTTTTCTAACTAGGAGGTAATAGTATGAACACACCAAAAGAACTTCGTTATTCAGAAGAACATGAATGGGTAAAAGTAGAAGGAGAAAAGGTGCGTATTGGTATTACAGATTTTGCACAATCTGAATTAGGTGATATCGTTTTTGTTGAATTACCAGAGGTTGGGGATGAAATTAAAGCGGACGAGCCATTCGGAAGTGTAGAATCCGTTAAAACGGTTTCAGAGCTTTATGCACCAATTAGTGGGAAAGTTGTAGAGATCAATGAAGATCTTGATGATAGTCCAGAATTTGTTAATGAATCTCCTTATGAAAAAGCATGGATGGTTGTTATTGAACCTTCGAATGCAGCTGATGTAGAAAATTTAATGACTGCTGAACAATATGCAGAAATGACAAAAGAAGACTAATGTAGCATTTTATATTGAAGTTTGGGCACCCTACTAGTAGATAAAGGAGGCTGTTCATATTGTCTATAGAAAAGAAACACTTAGATATTACTGACAGAGTTGTAGGTAAATTTGGTGATGGACAATTAAATCTTTATCTCGAAAAAGAGAAAATTGGTCAGATGATAGCTGAGAATGACTATGACTTAAAACAAGGTTATCTATTCGATAACAGCCGTTTTTATCAAATCGCAGACGTCCTTACAGGGCAAGATCAAAAGTATGTTGATTGCGATTATGAAAACGGCTGGTGCTAAAGCAGTGGAATCTTTTTCCACTGCTCTTTTTACAACCAAATGCATGTTTATTATTAAGTGATATAAGGCGTTATATCTTTAAATTAAATAATAATTGTGGTCGTTTTTCTTAATATTTTAATTTTGGCTTTGTTAACGGATAACTGAGCCTTCTTTTTAAGGGCGATTTTCTTAATTTGTTGCTCAACTTGAATTGGAATTTTAATGTATTGAATAAATAGCAACAATTTTTTAGGAAAAGTCTTATAAAAACATTAAAATAAAGGGAAACAACCTCGACAAATCGAATAGAGTATAGAAAGATTCTTTACTACTAAAACAGGTGATGCACATGTCGTTAGTTGAGGTTGAAAAAGTGTTGATTGTTGAAGGAAAATCAGATAAGAAGAAAGTGTTAAATGTACTTAATGAATCCATTGAAATAATTTGTACAAATGGCACAATCAGTTTATCAAAAATGGATGAATTAATTGATGAATTGTTATTAAAGGATGTTTATATTTTAGTCGATTCAGATGATGCGGGGGATCGGCTGCGAAAGCAATTTAAAAGAGAATTTCCAGAGGCATCACACATCTATATAGATAGAACTTATAGAGAAGTTGCTACAGCTCCAGACCATCATGTTGCATCGGTTCTATTAAGTGCAAATATTGATGTTGATGCGAAATTCCTTTAGAAAGGTGAATAATCTTAACTGCAATGATTGAATGGAATGAAAAACAGCTAACTATAAGTGAAAATGGAATCATGATTTTATATTTGTACACACCTATGTGTGGGACCTGTCAAATTGCACGAAAAATGTTAACGGTTGTAAATGAACTTGTACAATCTGACATTTTCGCAGTAAACCTTAATTATTTTCCTAATGAAGCGAAAGAAATGGGAATTGAAAGTGTTCCGTGCTTACTTGTTTATAAAGACGGTATTCTTAAGGAAAGGGTATATGCTTTTCAATCCGTAGGATATCTACATGATTTATTAAAGCAATATCAGAGTTAATCTGACATATTTCTTGGGAAATATTCAAAGTAGGGCAGAAACTGTCGACTTATTTATAAAGGATTTCCTCGATATTAAATGAAGTTATTATATAGCTTTATTTATATTGGGGGAATCTTTTTGTCTATCTATACGTTCATCGAAAAAATAAACAGTAAAAAATATGTGTTATCTACCTTATTAAAACAATCATTAATAATAGAATTAAAATCTACCCAAAGTAGTACATGCTATTATATTGAGTTCACAAGTAATGGAGCAAATTTATTAAAAAGTAATCCAGATAATATTGATTTTTACATAGAAGGATCTGACACATATGTGGATGATGTATTAATGAATAAATATAGTTTAAAGCAAATGAGTTCATTTGGAGAAATACAAATAAAAGGTTCCTACAGAAACTTTTTAAAGGTAGATGCTATGTTAAAGCTAAGTTAACTTTTTTTCTCCCAGACACTTGCTTTCTTCCTACTTCACCCTTTGTTGTCAAGTGTCTGTCACTTTATTCCCCTTCAATGACTTCAAATAGAAAACAATCTCTAATACTGTCATATGAAACAAATAGGTTTAACATTAGGTCTCAATTCATTTTTAACGATTGGCTGGCTACAAATAATATTGAAAAGCCAAATTAACTTGGACATGGTCTATGAAATCGTTTAATATTATAGTTGTCTGAATAGACAGAATCTTACATAAGCAAACCTGACAGCATAGCAGACATATTTTTATCTTTATTAATATGGGAGGAATTCATATGTCAGAAAAGCAATATCGTCCTGAAACTGTAACAATTCATGGTGGGTTAAAGAAAGATTCTATGACAGGTGCAAGATCTGTGCCTATTTATCAATCGAATGCTTATTTATTTGATAATACTGAGCATGCAGCAAACCTATTTGGACTCAAAGAGCCTGGTTACATATATACAAGAATTCATAATCCAACATCAACTGTTTTTGAGGAAAGAATTGCACAACTAGAGGGTGGTGTTGGGAGCTTAGCTGTTGCGAGTGGAATGGCAGCGATTACACTTTCGATATTAAATATCGCTGGAGCAGGCGACGAGATTGTTTCTGCTTCCACATTATACGGTGGTACATATAATCTTTTTGCAAATACATTACCTAAATATGGGATCAACACAACATTTGTTGATCCGAAAAATCCGGAAAATTTTCGTGTTGCTATAACGCCGAATACCAAGGCTATTTTTGCTGAAACAATCGGCAATCCTAGTTTAGATGTATTAGATATTGAGGCAGTTGCTGCAATTGCCCATGAAGCTGGAATCCCATTAATCGTTGATAATACATTTGCAACTCCTTACTTATGCAGACCAATTGAGCATGGTGCCGATATTGTTGTGCATTCTGCTACAAAATGGTTATTAGGTAATGGAACAACACTTGGAGGTATTATTGTAGATGGAGGGAAATTTGATTGGAATAGTCCAAAATTTCCTGGGTTTACAACACCTGATCCTAGTTATCATGATTTAGTTTACGCAGATGCCTTAGGGGAACAAGCATATATTGTTAAAGCAAGAGTTCAATTGTTAAGAGACTTAGGACCTGCTATAAGTCCATACAATTCCTTTCAATTTACTCTAGGTTTGGAAACCCTTCATGTACGTATGAAAGAACATGTTTCTAATGCTAGAAATATGGTTGAATATTTAGAGAAGCATCCAGCTGTAGAATGGGTGCTATATCCTGAAAGTGAAAATCATCCAGCTAAGGAGCTATCTGCAAAATATCTTCCTAACGGTGCAGGGTCAGTTATCGTATTCGGTATTAAAGGTGGAAGAGAATCCGGTGCAAATGTAATAAACAATATTGAATTATGGTCACATGTTGCTAATGTGGGAGATGCAAAAAGCTTAATCATTCACCCTGCTAGTACAACACATCAGCAATTAAATAAAGAGGACCTAATAAAATCAGGTGTTACAGAAGACTTAATTCGATTATCAGTTGGTATTGAACATATTCAAGATTTAATTGAAGATCTCGATCAAGCAATATATAAAGCAACAGGTGTTAAGGGTCTTGAGCAAGTACATTCATAAGCATAAGTAATTAAGTAATGAAAAACCCGAATTATTAGGTGATATTTTAATTATCATTCGCCTAATAGTTCGGGTTTTTATATATCGTCTTCAATAGATTTTTGAATATCCATACTATTTTTAAGAACTTGTGGAACACGAGTGTCTGTAGCGCAAAGGAACGAACTAGTTTCTTTAAAAGCTTAACTGATTTTAGATTTATTCGTCTTTTTGTATGACTTCTTCAATAATCTTAGTAAGTTTTATTTTTATAGGATCTAACTTGTAACTATCTCAATATAGTGATTAATTTGAATAATCAATCTTTTTTAAATGTGATTAATATTAATTGACAGTACTAAAAATCACGTGATACAATCACACTCGTATTTACAAATGAGTCGATAAAACTATTTGAAACTTAATTATATATGTTTGTCTCTTATCAAGAGAGGTGGAGGGAAGTGCCCTATGAAACCCGGCAACCATCAACAATTGTTGAAATGGTGCCAATTCACACAAAGCTATTGCTTTGTAAGATGAGAGAAAGGTCTTTTATTATGCCTTTCTGCTCATGAGCAGAAAGGTTTTTTAATTTCCTAAAGCGAGAAATAAGAAAGAAGGTGACATTATGATTTCATTAAAATCTTTAAATAAAACCTACGAAACAAAAACAGGTCATGTAACAGCAGTTAATAACGTTAACTTAGAGATAACTAAAGGTGAAATTTTCGGAATAATTGGCTATAGTGGTGCCGGAAAAAGTTCATTAATTCGACTATTAAACGGTTTAGAAAAACCAACTAGTGGAGAAGTTCATGTAGCCGGAAGCCAAATTAATGCAATAAGTGGTGTGAAATTAAGAAAAGCCCGCCAAGAGATTAGTATGATTTTTCAACATTTCAATTTATTGTGGTCTCGAACGGTTAGAGAAAATATTGCGTTTCCGTTAGAAATTGCTGGAGTGAAAAGTAATGCGCGAAAAAAACGAGTTGATGAATTAATTAAATTAGTAGGTTTACAAGGAAGAGAAGATGCCTATCCTGCTCAACTAAGTGGTGGACAAAAACAACGTGTTGGAATTGCTAGGGCATTAGCAAATAATCCTAAAGTTTTGTTATGTGATGAAGCTACTTCAGCACTTGATCCAGAAACAACTGATTCGATTTTAGATTTGCTTGTAGATATTAATGAACGCCTAGGTTTAACGATTGTGCTGATCACACATGAAATGCATGTTATCCGTAAAATCTGCCATCGTGTCGCAGTAATGGAAAATGGTGAGGTTGTTGAACAAGGTAATGTACTTGATGTATTTAAACATCCTAAAGAAAGCATTACAAAAAGGTTTGTAAAACAGATATCTGAACCAGATGAAACGAAAGATGCAATAAGTCATTTGCTAGAAAATTACGACTCAGGAAAAGTTCTCCAGCTTACATTTGTAGGTAAAGGAACTGAACTGCCTTTAATAACAAACATCATTAGAGCCTTTGATATTGAAGTAAATATTCTTCAAGGGAAAATCTCACAAACGCAAAATGGCTCATATGGTACTTTGTTTTTGCATGTAGATGGTGAGACAAATGAGGTTGAACGAGCAGTTACATTCATTAAAGAACATGAAGTAGAAGTGGAGGTGCTGGTGAATGCTTGATACAGCTCTCTCTAATGTTAAATGGGAAAAGGTTTGGGAAGCTACTTACGAAACAGTTTATATGACAGGTATTTCAGTAGCTATTACATTTATACTTGGTATTATTTTAGGTCTTTTATTATTTTTAACAGCTAAGGGAAATATATGGGATAACCGTGTACTAAACACAGTGCTTTCCGGTATAGTAAATATTTTTCGTTCGATTCCGTTCATTATTTTAGTTATTCTGCTTTTACCATTTACTAAACTTGTGATGGGTACTATATTAGGTGCTGATGCTGCACTTCCAGCTTTGATTATTGGTGCTGCACCTTTCTATGCTAGAATGGTAGAACTTGCTTTACGAGAAGTTGATAAAGGTGTTATTGAGGCTGCAAAATCAATGGGTGCTAAAACCTCTACAATTATGTGGAAGGTCCTCTTGCCAGAGTCAATGCCTGCAATCGTTTCAGGTATAACTGTAACTGCGATTGCTTTAGTTGGTTATACAGCTATGGCTGGTGTAGTAGGTGCAGGTGGCTTAGGAGATCTTGCTTATCGTGAAGGTTTCCAGCGTAATAATTTTGAAGTCACAATTATTGCAACGATCTTTATTTTAATCATAGTTTTTATCATCCAATTTATTGGAGATATTATAGTAAAAATGATAGACAAACGTTAGGAGGAAAATTTGATGAAAAAATTAATTTTATCAATAGTATTAGCAAGCTTAGCTGTTGTTTTAGCTGCTTGTGGTGGAGAAAATGAAGTAAATGAGGCTAGTGAAGGTAATGACCAAGCAAAAACAATAAAAATTGGGGCGACAACTGTTCCTCATGCAGAAATCTTAGAAGAAGCAAAACCGTTATTAGCTGAAAAAGGAATTGAACTTGATATAGAAGAATTTTCTGATTATCCATTAATAAATCCTGCATTAGCAGCAGGTGATCTTGATGCGAATTATTTCCAACATGTACCTTATTTAGATAATGCGAACAAAGAAAACGATTTTGATCTACAAAATGTAGGTGCTATTCATATAGAGCCATTCGGTGTATATTCAAATGATTATAAATCTATTGAAGAGCTACCAGAAGGTGCAAAAATTATTATAAGTAACAACGTTGCTGAAATGGGTCGTGTGTTAGCTCTTCTAGAAGAAAAAGGGTTAATCAAGTTAGATGAAAGTGTTGAAAAAATCAATGCTACACAAGATGATATTGTAGAAAATAAGAAGAATGTAGTGATCGAAGACAGCGTTGCACCTGAAATGTTAGCAAGTGCGTATGAAAACAACGAAGGTGATGCTGTTATTATCAATGGTAACTATGCTTTAGCAGCTGGTTTAAATCCTGCAGAAGATGCAATTGCATTAGAAGTAGGCGAAAATAATCCTTACGCTAATATTGTTGTTGTTAAAAAAGGTGACGAAGATAAAGAAGAAATTAAAACTTTAGTTGAAGTTTTAAAATCAGAAGAAATCAAAGATTTTATTAACACTAAATATCCAGGATCAGTTTTACCTGTAAATGAATAAACGATATATATAATACTGAAATGAAGGTGCATTTTACACCTTCATTTTTTTATGCAATAAATTAGGACCTTCGTATACTATCAGATGAAATATGCATACTAAAAACTGATGAAAATTATGAAGAGGAGCTGCTTGATAATATGGAACATTTTGAACCAAGAAATTCAACAGAAGCTGCTTTACACGAATATAAAAGTGGATTAGGTTTATTTACTCAAAAAATGCCTGAAATTGCGAGCCATTATAATGCTTTTACTGAAGCTTGTTTTATGGAAGGAACTCTTTCTAAAAAGGAAAAGCATTTGATTGCTCTAGGTATTGCGATAAATGCTCAAGACGAATATTGTATGATTTATCATACAAAAGGCTGCTTAGACAATGGAGCTAACGAAGAGGAAATCTTGGAAACAATTGGTGTTACTGCAGCGTTTGGTGGTGGAGCAGCTATGAGTCAGGCTGTAACTCTTGTACAAGAATGTATTGTAGAGCTAAATCAATTAAAACAGTAGTACTGTTTCACGAGAATAAATTTGTAAAATAGCTTAAAAAAATGATAACTAGAAGAATACATGAGGAAATTCGAGGAATTTTGCATATCTCTTATTTGAGCCCGGATATTGCACGAATATAACTCTTTATCGTTTGTCACATAATCTTACGAGCTTTGAGTAGTTTGAATATTCTTGATAAGCTTATTACCATAATAAATAATAAGCTGAAAGGATTGGTTCATTATTCAATCGAATCAAGAAATTCTAGATCTTAACTACACAACAGAAATGGAAAAGGCAATGCATCAAAGCCATGGTGTAGGTTATGCTGAATATGCAATGAAGCATGATAAAAGAATGGAAATTGAGAAAAGTCGAGAAGAAGAATATCGTAAGAGTCAATTAATTCATGCAGATATTGAGAGAAAAATGCATAGATAAATACCGTATATATTCGCAAAAAACCAGTCAATGATATGGCTGGTTTTTTCTTTTAGATAGTCTCTTTTCTAAAGATTGTTGCTATGTAACCCTAATATGCAGTAAAAACAGTATATTTTCGCATAAAGGCTACTATTTTGTGATGGTAAGATGCCACTAGACTTAATACAATGCTGATTTCTTCGGGTAATTTATAAGCAACAAAGTTTGCGAAAACTGCCTTTAGATAAAATGGGAATTTGTAAATTCTTTCTAAATAATTAAGTAGCATGATTTTCTATTAAAAGCAAAAAATAAACTAGGCTGAGAAAGTAGAATCGTTTAGCATTATGTTATATAGTAGAAAAAGCTAATTTCTCTATATACATATGATAGAAACATTATTTATGAAAAGAGCATAACATAAAACAAGTGTCAAACTTAGATATGCTTGAAGTTTCAGGGTCTTTTTAAGATGTGTTTATTAGTAGACATTAATCGACATGATCTCAAAAGGTTGTGTTCACTTTTCATTTGTTATAATATTAGAATGAGAATAAAATGAGAATTAGTAAACTTTATATATTATGGAGGTATAGTCATGGCAGGTTCTACATTAATCATTAAGGATTTACACGTTGAAATTGATGGCAAAGAAATTTTAAAAGGTGTAAATCTTGAAATAAACGGCGGAGAGTTCCATGCAATTATGGGACCAAACGGAACAGGTAAATCAACATTATCATCTGCAATAATGGGACACCCGAAGTATGAAGTAACAAAAGGTAGTATCACACTTGATGGTGAAGATGTTCTTGAAATGGAAGTAGACGAGCGTGGACGCGCAGGTCTTTTCTTAGCTATGCAATACCCAAGTGAGATTAGTGGTGTAACAAATGCTGATTTCTTACGTTCTTCTATTAATGCTCGTCGTGAGGAAGGCGAAGAGATTTCATTAATGAAATTTATTCGTAAAATGGATGCAAACATGGAAGAGCTTGAAATGGATCCGGACATGGCACAGCGTTATTTAAATGAAGGATTCTCAGGTGGAGAGAAAAAACGCAATGAAATTCTTCAGTTAATGATGATTGAACCAAAAATTGCGATCTTAGATGAAATTGATTCAGGTCTTGATATTGATGCGTTAAAAGTAGTTGCAAAAGGTATTAATAAAATGAGAAACGATGAATTTGGATGTTTAATGATCACTCACTATCAGCGTTTATTAAACTATATTACACCTGATAAAGTACACGTTATGATGCAAGGTCGTGTTGTGAAATCGGGCGGTCCTGAATTAGCACAAAGACTTGAAGCAGAAGGTTATGATTGGATTAAACAAGAACTAGGTATTGATGACGAAACTGTTGGGCAAGAAGCTTAAGCGTAAGGGGAGGTAAGACGTATGGAAACGAAAACTTTCAATCAGGATTATGTTTCAAGCTATTCTAAGCAGCTTGGAGAACCGGATTGGCTTACAGATCTTCGCTTACAAGCTCTTGTTAAAGTTGAGGATCTTCCAATGCCAAGACCGGATAAAACGAAAATTGATAAATGGAATTTTACTCAATTTAACGAGCATGTGGTTAAAAGTGATAAATTAAATTCCTTAGATGAATTACATGATGATGTAAAAGCTTTAGTAGATGTTGAGTCAACAAATAATAATTTATATGTACAAGTAAATAACACACCTGCATATACATCACTTTCAAGTGAACTAAAGGATAAGGGTGTTATTTTTACTGATATTCATACTGCGGCAAGTGAGCATTCGGATTTAGTAAAAAAATACTTTATGACAGATGGTGTAAAGGTTGATGAACATCGTTTAACAGCTTTACATGCAGCACTGTTAAATGGTGGAGTATTCGTATATGTTCCAAAAAATGTTGAGGTTTCTGAACCTATTCAAACCATTTTTGTTCATGATAATCCAAATACGACATTATTCAATCACGTAATCGTTGTAGCTGATGATAATAGTTCATTAACATATGTAGAAAACTATATTTCTACTGTTACGGATGTTGAAGGAGTATTCAATATTATCACTGAAGTATTTGCAAATACAAATGCTCGTGTAACATATGGTGCTGTTGATACATTAGATAAAGGAATTACAACTTATGTTAACCGTCGCGGTGTAGCAGGACGTGATGCTAGAATTGAATGGGCACTTGGCTTAATGAATGATGGCGACACGATTTCTGAAAATGTGACGAATCTTATGGGCGATGGCTCTTACGGTGATACTAAATCTGTTGTTGTTGGTCGTGGAGAGCAAAAACAAAATTTCACAACTAAGGTTGTTCATTTTGGTAAAAACTCTGAAGGCTATATTTTAAAGCATGGTGTTATGAAGGATAGTGCTTCATCTATCTTTAACGGTATTGGGAAAATTGAGCATGGTGCTTCTAAATCCAATGCAGTTCAAGAATCACGCGTTTTAATGTTAAGTGAAAAAGCTCGTGGTGACGCAAATCCAATCCTTTTAATTGACGAAGATGACGTAACAGCAGGACATGCTGCATCTGTTGGTCGTGTTGATCCATTACAGCTTTATTACTTGATGAGTCGTGGAATTACAAAAGTAGAAGCAGAGCGCCTTGTTATTCATGGTTTCTTGGCACCTGTTGTAAAAGTGCTTCCAATTGAAGGTGTGAAAAAGCAACTAGTTGAGGTTATTGAAAGGAAAGTTCAATAATGGATATCGTTGATATTCGAAAACACTTTCCTATCCTTGATCAACAGGTGAACGGTCGAGACTTAGTCTACCTAGATAGCGCTGCTACCTCTCAAAAGCCACTAGCTGTAATTGATGCATTATCTACTTATTATCGTGAATATAATTCTAATGTTCACAGAGGAGTGCATACATTAGGTACAAGAGCTACTGATGGTTATGAAGGCGCGCGTGAAAAGGTAAGAAAATTTATTGGGGCAAAGTCTACTCAAGAAATTATCTTTACTCGTGGTGCGACAACTGCATTAAATATAGTTGCCCAAAGTTATGGCTTAGCGAATGTGAAAAAAGGTGATGAAATTGTGATCACTTATATGGAGCATCATGCAAATGTTATTCCTTGGCAACAAGTAGCGAAACTAACGGGAGCTACTTTGAAATATATCCCTCTACAAGAAGACGGAACAATTGATTTAAAGGATGTTGAAGAAACAGTCACATCAAAAACGAAAATTGTGTCTGTTATGCAGGTTTCAAATGTTCTTGGTACAATCAACCCAATCAAAGAAATTGCTGAAATTGCCCACAAGCACGGAGCGATTATGGCTGTTGATGGAGCACAAAGTACTCCACATATGAAGATTGATGTTCAAGATTTAGATTGTGACTTCTTCGCATTTTCAGGCCATAAAATGGGTGGTCCTACAGGGATTGGTGCTTTATACGGTAAAAAGCAGCTTCTTGAGAAAATGGAGCCAGTAGAATTTGGTGGAGAAATGATCGATTTTGTAGGCTTACAAGAATCAACATGGAAAGAGCTTCCATGGAAGTTTGAAGCTGGAACACCAATTATTGCTGGTGCTATCGGACTTGGTGCCGCAATAGATTTTCTAGAGCAAGTTGGTTTAGAGAACATTGAAGCTCATGAGCATAAGCTTGCACAATATGCTATGGATAAAATGAGTCAAGTAGAAGGTTTAACAATTTATGGACCTAAGCATCGTGCAGGATTAGTAACCTTCAATATTGAGGATGTACACCCACATGATGTTGCAACGGTTTTAGATGCTGAAGGGATTGCTGTTCGTGCAGGTCATCATTGTGCACAGCCTTTAATGAAGTGGCTAAAAGTTTCTGCTACAGCTAGAGCTAGTTTTTATCTGTATAATACAGAAGAAGAAATTGATAAACTAGTTGCTGGTATCATTAAAACAAAGGAGTACTTCAGTAATGTCTAATCATGTTAATCTTGACACACTGTACCGTCAAGTCATTATGGATCATTATAAGAATCCTAGAAATAAAGGTATTCTTGATGATAGTTTAACAATTGATATGAATAACCCTACCTGTGGTGATCGCATTCGCCTTACACTAGATATTGAAGATGATGTTGTAAAGGATGCGAAGTTTGAAGGAGAAGGCTGCTCGATATCAATGTCATCTGCGTCAATGATGACTCAAGCTATTAAGGGGAAATCACTTGAAAAAGCATTAAAGCTTTCTGAAATTTTCTCTAATATGATGCTTGGGAAAGAGTATGATGAGGATATAGATTTAGGAGATATTGAAGCACTGCAGGGTGTTGCAAAATTTCCAGCTCGAATTAAATGTGCCACATTAGCTTGGAAGGCTATGGAAAAGGGCGTTAATAATAGTAACGAATAAGGAGAAATCCTTAAATCTAAATGAATAGGAGTGAATGTAGATGGCAAAAAAAGCACCTGAAATCGGCGATTATAAATATGGGTTTGCTGACAAAGATGTTTCCATCTTCCGTTCAGCGCGAGGATTAACGAAAGAAATCGTTGAGGAAATTTCTCGCATGAAAGATGAACCACAATGGATGCTAGATTTTCGTTTGAAATCTCTAGAGCATTTCTATAACATGCCAATGCCTCAATGGGGCGGTGATATGGCAGAACTTAATTTTGATGAAATTACGTATTATGTAAAGCCGTCAGAAAAGTCTGAACGTTCATGGGATGAAGTACCAGAGGAAATCAAAAATACATTTGATAAACTTGGTATTCCAGAAGCAGAACAAAAATACTTGGCCGGTGTATCAGCTCAATACGAATCAGAAGTTGTTTATCACAACATGAAACAAGATCTTACAGATCTTGGTATAGTTTTCAAAGATACAGATACAGCGTTAAAAGAAGATGAAGATATTTTCCGTGAGCACTTTGGAAAAATCATTCCACCTACTGATAATAAATTTTCTGCATTGAATTCAGCTGTATGGTCTGGTGGTTCATTCATCTATGTACCTAAAGGTATTAAAGTTGATACGCCATTACAAGCTTATTTCCGTATTAACTCTGAAAATATGGGTCAGTTTGAGCGTACACTTATTATTGTTGATGAAGGCGCACATGTTCATTATGTTGAAGGATGTACAGCACCAGTTTATACAACAAACTCTTTACACAGTGCAGTTGTTGAAATCATTGTTAAGGATGGCGGTTATTGCCGTTATACAACAATTCAAAACTGGGCAAACAACGTGTTTAACTTAGTTACAAAGCGTGCTGTTTGTGAAGCAAATGCTACAATGGAATGGATTGATGGAAACATCGGATCTAAACTGACAATGAAATACCCTGCGGTTATCCTTAAAGGAGAAGGTGCACGTGGTATGACTTTATCTATTGCAATTGCAGGTAAAGGTCAGCATCAGGATGCAGGTGCAAAAATGATTCACTTAGCACCAAATACGTCTTCTACTATTGTTTCTAAATCTATCTCTAAACAAGGTGGTAAAGTAACATATAGAGGAATTGTACACTTTGGTCGTAAAGCAGATGGAGCAAGATCAAATATCGAATGTGATACACTTATTATGGATAACCAGTCTACATCAGACACAATTCCATATAATGAAATCATGAACGATAATATCTCTCTTGAGCATGAAGCTAAGGTTTCTAAAGTATCAGAAGAACAATTATTCTATCTAATGAGCCGTGGTATTTCAGAGGAAGAAGCAACTGAAATGATCGTAATGGGCTTCATCGAGCCATTTACAAAAGAACTTCCAATGGAATATGCAGTTGAGATGAACCGTCTAATCAAGTTCGAAATGGAAGGTTCAATCGGATAATATTAATATAATGAAAAGGGACTGACAAAAATGTCAGTCCCTTCAGACTGTAGACAAACTAGCGAAAATCTAGTTTGTTTACAGTCTTTTTTCATATAAAATAATAGTAATAATAATTCTGAGGTGATTTTTGATG
>NZ_JAFBDU010000007.1 GCF_016908395.1 Metabacillus crassostreae | reverse complement strand
GATCTGTCCACGCTCATTTTAGATAATTTATAAAGAAAATCGCAAAAGGGGTTCGGAATGAAACCATTCCGAACCCCTTTTGTCGACGATCTGAAAAGAGAAGGACTTAATCCTTCTCTTTTTCTTATAATCTTTATTCTAAGTTAAATGAAATGTCATAGCTTAGTTAGCTAGGCAGTGTCCTTCTGAACAGTTAAATGTAATAATAATTCGATTTTTATCATTTTAATCGCCTCCAAAATGTTTTATAAAATAAAAAAACAATGCACTTACATATTACGGAAAAGTTCGTATTCTTTTTCTTTTAATTGTTCCATTTTCTGTTGAACTTGCTCATTTTTCTCAAATTCTTGTTTTGATTGATTTCTTTTAGATACAGAAAAAGTTAATGTAATGAAAAATAAATTAATTGTCATGTGGTATCACCTCCTTAAAAGCATTTAACACATCTTTGGATGCATATACACAGGCTGCCAAATCTTTTTAAGAGGTTACTACTTCCTTCTTGTAAAGAATTCTTATTTCACTTCCCACTCTAACAATGTAAAAAGAATATAAAAATCGCCACAGGCAACCTGTGACGATATAAAATATTCAATTATAGCGCACAAGTCTTTCTAATCAACCTGAGCTTACTTTCCGTCCGTTTAAGATACAATTATGAAAACATAAAATTAAAGGGATTCACCATTTTGGTCGATTAAGAACATATTAAATTTGTTAACCATTGTTTTCATTTTTGTACACTTGTTCATTTTCGTCGACCTCCCTAGTTTTCATTTTTATTTTACAATGGTAATTGTATCCATAATTACCATATCTGTAAATAGATATTTTGAATTTTATAAAAGATTATATTTTCAGAATCTTCAAATCTTTCGGCTAACTCGTCACTGGCAAAAAAAATGCACCCCAATCGTTAGTTACAACTAACGATTGGGGTGCATTTTCATAACTCGAGCTATTTAAACATTTTCTTCTTGTGCATCTATTTGCTTTTTATATTTTAAAGAAAGCTTAAAACAAACGAAGGAGCCTATTAAAAACAAAGCCGTCGTTAGCATTAATATCACGTCGTAGATTTCTTCTTTTCCTTGATCAGGTAAAATAACACCAATATATAAAAATACACTTGTAGCCAATAGTACAAACGCATAATTTTTAAAATCAATAACAAGTGCTTGTAAACTTTTTTTACTCATATTCTCACTTCACCTACTTATTATGTCATAGATAAACAATAACATATTCTAGTAGATAACTAATCATGTAAATTTCACCATATCAATGATTGAGGCAACAATTCATTCACATATATTGTAAGGCTATATAAATAAATATCAAAAAAACAGATGATGAAACAAAGGAAATCTCCTCGTTTATCATCTGTTTTTCAACTTACTCATGTTACGTAAGATACACGATTAAATGGCTTCAACAATCTTCAAAACCAAATTAGCAGAATGCTTTGCAGCTTGATCTAGGAATTGATCAAAGGAAACATTAGATTCTTTGCCAGCAATGTCAGATAATGCTCTTATTACTACAAATGGAACATCAAATTGATGACAAACTTGAGCAATTGCTGCTGCCTCCATTTCACCTGCATAAAGATCATTAAATTTACTTCGAATAAATTCTACTTTGTCAGGATCATTTAAAAATGAATCTCCAGTTACAATAAGACCTTTTGCTACTTGAATATTACTAATTTCTTCTGCTTTTGTTACAGCAATATCAACTAGCTTTTGATCTGGTACATATGCTGCTGGTAAGCCTGGTACTTGACCATATTCATAGCCAAACGCTGTAACATCTACATCATTATGTCTAACCTCAGTTGATATAACAACATCTCCAACGTTTAATGATGAATGAAATCCGCCGGCAGAGCCAGTGTTAAGAACATAATCTGGTTTATAGCGATCTAAAAGTAATGTTGTACTTAAAGCAGCATTAACTTTACCAATACCAGACTTTAATAACACTACTTCCACACCATTGTATGTACCTTTTGTAAATTCACTATTTGCAATAACCTCTTGTTCTCGATTATCTAATTGATCTCTAAGAATTGTAACTTCTTCTTCCATAGCACCTATTATTGCGATTCTCAATGTCTTCAAATCCTTTCATTATGTATCTATCCATACAAAATAGTTCCATGATTATTACATCAACCATTCCGTCTTCAACTAGAAGTGTACATATTATACTCTTACAAAGCAAGACTCTGATTTTTATATCAGCAGCTTCACAGTATATCACTGTAAATCTTCTGATCTCTTTGGTATATTTATTTTTAGATTGATGGAGGTGGAATATGAACTTTCAGTTAGACATTATAAAAGATAAAGTTGAGTTTTTTGAAGCATTTTCCATTCAAGAACTCGAGAAGAAGATAAATGATCAAATTCTACATAATCAGGCAATCTTGCTAACAGTACATTCTGTCACACACCAAATGTATATATCTGAGGAAGGCAAAAGATTGTACAGTGCTGTTGTTCATTTTAAGGCATCTAGTCAGTAACGTGGTAAGTGCTGTCCTCTACCTACAGACATGTTAATCTTAATAATATTTTTAGCATTTAAAAAAGGGATGACTGAGTCATCCCTTTTTAGTTCAACTTTTCTATTTTAGTAGGTTTCCATCCATTATTTTCAACCCAAGTTATATAAACTTTATATTTCACTGATTTGTCTTTAGGAGAAATCGTCCCAGCTGCATCATTTGGTCCACCATTATTTCCGAGGAACCAAATAATCATATCTGATTCTGGAATTCCTGTTGCATAGCTAAGCGCTTTTGTCATTTCATTCCAATCTTGTGATCCTTTTGTATAGTTTGCTGAATGTGGTTCAGTTTGAGAAGTTCCAATAGGCGACCAAGCGGGATTTTCAATTGTTTCTGCAATCCCCGAACCAGGTTCTCCCTCAGTTATTGTTGCTTGCTCAAATGAATCCTCTTCAGTCTCTTCATCTTCTTTAGCTTCTTCCTCTATACCTTCATCTTCATTTAAGTCTTTATCTTCTGATTTATCATCATTTTCATCTGTCTTTTCATTAGAATCATCTTGTTCTGCCTTATTTTCTTCACTAGCTAGCTTAATATCTGGTTGTTCATTATATTTTGCTGTTTTTTCAGCTCCGCTATCCCCAAAAATCAGCTGAGAGCCAATAACAAGAATAAGAACAAAAACGAGCCCAATTAATGTGTTTAAAACAACATTCGTTTTTCTACGTTTATCCCTTTTTTCAAAACGAGAATTATTAATTTGATAATTACTCAATTTCCTACACTCCTTTGTCCCTCATACCTTCTGTCTAATTTTAGCATTAAGACCTTATTCTATCTAGTCGTTAAATCTAAGCCATAAGTTTCATATTCTCTGCACAAAATGTTTTTATAGAGCTGATTTTGTAAAATTTGTGCCTTTTATTACCCAAAGAAACAGCATTCATTTAGCTCCAGACATAAGAAAATTCTGGGAGTACTCATGTCGCATCAGCTTCTGTTCATGTAATCTAGGGACCCTTCCTAGCAGAATAGCAAGCAAGTCAAAAGCCTTACACACTTCTTTCCTTATAAATTCAAGAGTAATAATTTATGTGAAAAAAAACGCTTCAAAAACACATTGTATATTACTCTATATTTAAGATTTTGCCAGTTCTGCAACCATATCATAAAAAACAGCATTTGTTCCAGCGTTGGCACTAGTTGTATCCATCTCTACAACTACCAGTGCATACTTTGGATTATTAGATGGAAAAAATCCTGCAAACCACTTATGATAAAGTGTTTCACCTTCAGCATTTTTCTTTCCGGTTTGTGCAGTTCCTGATTTTCCTGATACCTCAAAAGGAGAAGATTGAAACCTCCTACCTGTTCCTTCTGTATCAGTTACAACGAGCCTTAGTAATTCTTGAAGCCTTGATGCTGTATATGGTGAAATATTTTCTCCTTCTAGTTTGTTAGACGTAAATGAAAACATATTTGTTCCATTTTTATATAATATATTTTCTACGATGCGAACCTGTTGTTTTTGTCCGCCTCTTGCAATTGTCGCCATCATATTTGCTACAGCCATTGGTGATAGCTTTACATCTTTTTGTCCTATAGCGGTTTGGTCAATGGCACGGGGGACATTTTTATCTGTTTCATCACCCCATATACTTCCAGCCATTTCATCAGGAAATTGTTTAAATTGATCATAATGGAAAACTTCTCCACTCCAACCTATATGACCAATTAACCCAAGTTTTCCTGCTATATCCTCAATCGCATTTTCGTCCTTTTTCAAAAGCTCTTTTGCTAATGTTGTAAAAGTATAGTTACAACTTTTCGCAAAGCTTCTTTCAAACGATAATAATCCATCATCCTGTCCCCCATCATCTTCTCCATAAAGATTTAAATTACAATTAAACTTTCGGTTCGCATCATCTAAACCATATTCAATTGCAGCAGCAGAAATGACAGTTTTAAAAACTGATCCCGGAAATAATGGTCGAATCATATGGTTTGTTAAGGTACTAGAATGAGATCGATCTAAATCAGGTTTACTCACCATTGCTAAGACCTCATTTGATTGAATATCAAGAAGAACAAGTCCTCCATTCTCAACATTCTGATTTGTTAATATATCTTCTGCTACCTCTTGAATGCCTTTATCGATCGTAGTTTCTACTGTTACTGGATAGAAAGGGTTAGAATCAGCAATATACTTAACATTTACCCCGAAAAGCGGATTTCCGTCTCCATCAACATGATATAAGAGTTTTGTTTCTGCATCAGGTAATAAAAATTCATCAAATGTTTTTTCTAGTCCTGTCACACCGATTTTCGTTTTGTATGATAAGTCACTGCGATCTGGGTATTTCTCACGTAATGTTTCTGCATTTTCTCCAGTTATCCCTATAATGTGGTCTGCAACAGATTCATCTATTGTTGTTTGTTGAAAAATGCCAAATACACCTGGAATCTCTAGCTCATTTATTTCCTTTAAATCTTTATTTGTTAATTCCACACCATCCTTACTTGAAAGAACAATGGGCTCTTTTGAATTTTGAACAAGTCTTTCTAACTCTGTACTAGGCACATTCACTAAATTTGAGAGTTTATCACTTGACCAAGAAATATCTTTTAAAAATGGAAACAGCACAAGTGATGGCTCTGCATCTTTTTTTAATGATATGTTATTTCGATCTACAAATCGTCCTCTTCCATCATCAATTAAAACTTCTTGTGTACGTTGATTAACACTTTCTTGAACTAGATTTATTCCCTTATCTGTAAATGATTCTGTGTTGATTAATTGTAAATCAGCTAATCGATATAAATAAAAAGATAAACAGATAATGATAACAATTCCTAAAGCCAGAAATCTTCTTTTTGATATCATGTTCCAACACCCCTCCTTGTAGCTGTGTCCGTTGCGTACAAATGATCTGCTATATTCATACATGTTTCCACGGTATTTTAAATCAATAAAAAAACACCTCGTCATCATTTTCGACGAGGTGTTCATTATATAAACCTGTATTAGCTAATTTCTACGATTTTAACAAGCATTTCTCCGCCTGGTGTTTGAACAGTTACCTGATCTCCTACCTTGCGTCCCATAAGACTCTTAGCAATAGGTGAGTCATTAGAGATTTTACCTTCGAACGGATCAGCTTCAGCACTACCAACGATTGTATATGTTTCTTTATCACCATCAGGTAATTCAGTAAAAGCAACTGTTCTTCCTAAAGCAACAATGCTTGTATCAGCTTCACCTTCAATAATCTTTGCATTTCGAATCATATTTTCTAATGTTGTGACACGACCTTCAACAAAGGCTTGTTCTTCTTTAGCTGAATCGTATTCAGAGTTCTCAGATAGATCTCCAAAGCTACGTGCAATTTTAATTCTTTCAACTACCTCTTTACGTTTAACCGTTTTCAAATATTCAAGCTCTTGCTCAAGCTTATCTTTACCTTCTCTTGTCATTGGAAAAACTTTATCTTGTGCCATGTTTGTTCCACTCCTTCTAGTAGACTGTCCATGTCGTACTGAGTCATTGTAATATTGCTTATTCTATAAATGCATCTATAGACTGCATATTACATATGTATAATCTAGGTGAAAATTCTTTTAGAAAAATGACTAAAAATTATTATGTCAGTAATTCAAATATATGGTGAACAAAATGTAGAACCCCAAATCTGATGATATGTAAAAAATCAGGGCAACAATGTGCCCTATTAAGATTTTTCATAAAAATTATACTTATACATAATATGATCACAGTAGACTTTATCTATGCTATGTTATTACAAAATTGCCTTTAGTTCAAGAATTGTTTGAATTTTTGTGACCATTAAATCAACTGCAACATGATTATGTCCACCTTCTGGGATGATAATATCTGCATATCGTTTGGTCGGCTCGATAAATTGATTATGCATCGGTCTTACAACAGTAATATATTGCTCTATAACCGAATCAATTGAACGTCCACGCTCTTTAATATCACGAAGGATTCTCCGTATGATTCTAAGATCCGCATCCGTATCCACATAAAGCTTAATATCCATTAAGTCACGCAAACGCTCGTCCTCTAAAATAAGGATACCTTCAAGAATTATAACATCCTTAGGTTCCACAACTATAACATCTTCAGATCTTGTATGCAATTTATAGTCATAAACTGGTTTTTCAATTGATTCATGACTTAGTAATGTTTTTAAATGATCTATTAGTAAATCATTATCAAAAGCTAATGGATGGTCATAATTTGTATCTAGTCTTTGTTCATAAGGCAGATGACTTTGATCTTTATAATAATAATCTTGTTCAAGCATCAAGATTGAATGACCTCTAAAATGCTCATATATTGCTTTCGTCACACTCGTTTTTCCCGAGCCAGAGCCTCCAGCTACACCGATTACAACCGGCTTCTTCGCCATAGTAGTTAGAACCCCTTTCGCATCATGTTGTTTCTGAAGACGGGTTTATCTACTTTGAATTTTACAATTTGTAGTGGATGACGAGCAGCATCAAGCTCATTTCCATCTTCATCCCATATCTTCTCTATTGTTTGTGTAAAGTTCTCAATTTCTGGTCCGAAAAACTCGACTGTTTCACCCGGTTTAAAATGATTACGTTGTTGTAAAGTAATCATTTTTGCTTCTTGATCATAATCTAATACAAGACCAGCAAAATCATACACTGTTTTTTTACTATGATTACCAAACATCTGTTGTTGAAAACCAGGAACACTTTCAAAAAAGGCTGAAGCTGTTTCACGGTTAGCACATTTATCTAGCTCTTTAAGCCATTCAATATCTATTTTAAAATTGTCTGGATCTGCGCAGTAAGCATCAATTACTTTACGATATACGCTAACAACTGTTGCAATATAATGAATTGATTTCATTCGACCTTCGATTTTTAAGCTATCAATTCCTAGCTCAATCATCTTAGGAATAGATTCAATTAAATTTAAATCCTTTGGACTCATTGCAAAAGGTGCATCTTCTTTATCAAATAACTCAACTTCTTGATTATCCTCAAGTTTAAATAAGTCATAATCCCAGCGACACGATTGACAACAACCACCACGATTAGAATCACGTGCTGTCATATGATTACTTAAGGTACATCTACCAGAATAAGCAATACACATTGCTCCATGAACAAAAGCCTCAATTTCAATATCAACTTTTTCTTTCATTTCTTTAATTTCTTCAGCACTTGTTTCACGTGCCAATACAACACGCTCTAGCCCCTCTTCTTTCCAAAACTGAACTGCTTTCCAGTTTGATAGAGATTGCTGTGTACTTAAATGTACTTCAAGCTTAGGTGCAACTTTTCTACATGTTTCGATAATTAGAGGATCAGCAACAATAATCCCTGTAACTCCTGCATCTTGAAGGCCTATTAAATAGTCTTCTAAACCTGACATATTTTCATTATGAGCAAAGATATTTGTTGTTACATAAATCTTCGCACCATATTTATTAGCAAATTGAACTCCTTCAGCCATTTCTTCTTGTGAAAAGTTGTCTGCATTAGATCTTAAACCATATTCACGGCCACCAATAAATACTGCATCAGCACCATAATGAACCGCAATTTTCAATTTTTCAAGGTTTCCGGCAGGTGCTAATAATTCCGGTTTTTTTGTAATTACACGCTTCCCATCGACTATGCTCGAAATTTTATCAACTACAGTTGTCATTTTTTCACTCCCTTTATGTTCAAAATGAAAGGCTTAACATTCAACCGATTCATTAAATTAATATACTGTTTCTTTAAAGAAGAAGCCTGTATCTAACGGGCGATTTTGAGCCTGTAGATTTTCAATCTCATTTAAAAGGTCATCCTTAACCTCTTCATATTCATCAACATTCGAAACAAACAAATCTATTGCTTTACGATATTTTTTCGTAACTTCAACAATATAATCTGATGTTTGTAAAACACCATCAATCTTGAAAGAATCCACACCTGCTTCAATCATTTCACCAAGTTCATCTATAATACAAATATCATTAGGGCTCATTATATGAGTTCCGTTTGCATCCTCAAAAATTGGGTATTTATTATTTCTTTCAGGATCAAATAAAAACATCGTCTCTTTAGTATCAGGCTTTTCTATTTTTAATTTTTTCCCTTGGTATTCAAAATAGTTGCCTAATAATGATCGTTTTGATTGAAACATACATGTCATTCCATGTACTTGTACTTCTATTTCAACTTCTGCATGTTCTTTTGTCTCAACAACTGCATCCATGCTCAGCTCTCTAGCAAGCACAGCCCGTTGTGATCCTTTTCTTCCCCAATAATTACACGTGTGCCAGTTTGTTGCCGTTGTTTCTGTATTCCAATGTAGCTTCATTTCAGGAGCAGCATCCTTAGCCATCATAAGAACAGCAGGATCACCAAAAACAACTGCATCTGCTTTCACTTCACTTAGAAAATGTAAATATTCACCTAACTCATCGACTAATTCATTATGAAAAATTGCATTCATTGCAACATACACTTTTTTCCCATGCTGATGAGCAATGACGATAGCATTCTTAATATCGTCCTTTGAAAAATCTCCAGCCAACCTAAGACCAAATTTTTGCTCACCAATGATAAATGCATCAGCACCTGCTTCAATTAAAGGTAAAAAGTCTTCTACCTTTTTAGGAGTCACTAATAATTCTGGCTTTTTCATTTTGTACACCTCTTTACACTTCTTTTCTTCTTGTAACTGCAAGACCATCACCAACGGGAATCATTGTTGATGTAAAGCCTTCCTTAGAAAAAAGCATTCGATTATATTCATCAAGTTTTCTAACAAGAGTTCGTTGTCTTCTCGTTTTTAATTCTGAACGATCTCGAGCAACTGTTCCCTTAAAAAGAACATTATCAGTATATATAATTCCATCCTTTGTTAACATTGGTTCATATAAATCAAAAAACTTACTATATTTCGCTTTTGTTGCATCAATAAAAAACGCATCAAATGGGCCATGCTTGCTAATATCATCTGATAATAATAGTGCATCACCTAAGAATAATTTAATACGATTCTCTAGTCCTAATTCTTTTATATGAAGTACTGCTTGCTTATATCTATCTTCATCAAGCTCCACAGTTACAATGTGGGTATTGGGTAAAGATAAAGCCATCCTTATTGCTGAATAACCAATTGCTGTCCCGATTTCAAATATTTTCTTTGGCTGTTGCATTGTTAACAACAATAACAATACCTCTATACCTGATTTCTCCATTATTGGCACATCATGCTTTAAAGCAAACTCTTCAATTTGTTCCACGTATTGAGGACGTTCTGGAATCAAGCTTTCAACATACGTTAGCACATCTTCATTTAACATGATTGCCCTCCTGGTTATACAACTGCTAATGAACTTTGTCGAATAATCTATATTCTACCTAAAAAGAAGAGCCCCATATCCTGAGAACTCTTTTTGTATGATTATATCAAATAGTACAATCCAAATAACAACTCGATATATTTTACCACAACAATAAAGGGAATGCGAATAATAATTCACGTTCCCTTTGTTTGAGATATAGTTAGTTATTAATAATATGTTCATTCTTTGCTTTGTTATGTTCTTCTAGCGTTTTTGTGAAAATTACTTCCCCTTCTTTTGTTGCAAGGAAATATAAGAAATCTGTTGGCTCAGGGCTAAGTGCAGCTACAAAAGACATTTCACCAGCATTAGCGATAGGTCCAGGTGGAAGTCCAGTATTTTGATAAGTATTATATGGCGAATCCACTTCCAAATCTTTATATAGCACTCTGTCTTTATGCTCACCTAATGCATATAAAACAGTTGGATCTGTTTGTAGCATCATATTCTTATCAATACGGTTATAAAAAACACTTGAGATCTTCTCACGATCTGATTTTTCAGTAGCTTCTTCCTCAATAAGAGATGCCATTGTTACAAAGTAATGAACACTCATATTCTTTTCTTGAAGTTGCGGAATATATTTTGCAACAACTTCACTCATTTTTGTGATCATCGGTTCTAGAATCTCTTCAATTGTTGGTTCTTCTTGATAATAAGGATATGTTGCAGGAAATAAGTAACCCTCTAGTGGATATTTAACATTTTCCTTAAAAATATCATCAGTGAGCAAATCAGGATATTTAGCTCTCATAGATTCGATAAAGCTTTTATCATTTAATTTCTCAAAAATCTCATCTTCTGAAAAGTTTGTGTTGTTAGAAATAATTGATGCTATTTCTGTTAGTTGTCTTCCTTCTGGAATTGTCACTTGGAACACGACATCATCCATGACTTTCCCCTTTTTTATGCTAGCTATAATTTCTTGAAATGTCATTGATTTTTTCAGCTGGTAATCACCTGCTTGAAAACCAGATTCATTTTTAAATTTAATATAATATTTAAAAACACGATCATCTTTTATAATATCATTTTCTTCTAGGATTTTTGATATTGACGAAACTGATGAACCAATTGGTATCGTCACATCAACAGGCGTTTGATCAGTTGGATCAACTGGCTCTAAAGAAGATTTAATATAGAGATAGCCGCCCCCGATTAACCCAGAAAAAACAATTAAAAGAGTAATAAATACGGAAAGAACAATTCTCCGAACAACCTTTGCCTCATTATGTTTTTCTAATAACTTTTTTCGGAATGAATCTTTTTTTGGATCTTCAGACATGTGTATCCTCCTCTCACCCCAACTATTATACTACAATGTTCATGATTATTCGGCAATATTTTTAAACATGACATGTAAAATACTATTTGAGTTTCCCATTTTTATTACTTTTAGAAAGTTAAACAAAAAAAAGTGCAATAAGAGTATATCTCTTATCACACTTTTTATGCTTATTCTTGCTCTTCTTCTTCATCAAGAAATGTATTTAACATTTCCTCAATTAAGTCCCACTCTTCTTCTGTTTCAATTGGCTCTAGCTCTCCATCTTCACCGTCTGCGTGAGGGTTAAAGCTCGAAGCATGAATTTCAATTTCTTCGCTATCGTCCTCTTCTGCACCTAGTGGGTAGTATAACACATAAGATTTTTTGAATTCCTCTGACTCAAATGTAAAAAGAACCTCACATAATTGTTCATTGCCACTTTCATCTATAACTGTAATTTGTTTTTCTCCGTGATCCATGAATTCTTCACCTCATAATAATTTTTGTCTAGTTTAAGCTATCTAAATAACCTTGTAAGATCATCACTGCAGCCATTTTGTCTATAACCTTTTTTCTTTTTTTTCGACTAACATCTGCAGAGATTAGCATTTTTTCAGCAGCCATTGTTGTTAACCGCTCATCCCATAGGATAACAGGAAGATTAAACTTCTTTGTTAGTATATCAGCAAACGATTGACTTGCTTCCGCTCTTGGTCCAATTGTTCCATTCATGTTTTTAGGCATTCCAAGGACAATTTTCTCAACTTCATACTGTTTAATTAGTTCAGAAAGTCTTCCCAATTGATAGTCTCGACCTTCTTCATTGATTTTAATCGTTTCAATTCCTTGTGCTGTCCAGCGCAATTCATCACTAACGGCTACTCCCAATGTTTTAGTTCCTAAATCTAACCCAAGTATTCGCATAATATGCCTCTCGATTTTATTGTATAAAGATTGGAACTGAATAATTATGTTCTACTTAATTCAGCCCATCAATATACAAAATTACATTTCTTTTTTTACAGAACAGATACTTAAGATACTAAAGATCAAATCCGTTTTTGTAAGTAAGATTTAACTAGCTCCTCAATTAATTCATCCCGCTCAAGCTTGCGAATTAGATTTCTTGCATCACGATGACGAGGAATATAGGCTGGGTCACCAGAAAGCAAATAGCCCACAATTTGATTTATTGGATTATAGCCTTTTTCTTGTAATGCATCGTATACAGTATAAAGGACTTCGTTTACATTCGTTTCGACAGAGTCGTCAGAGAAATTAAATTTCATCGTTTTATCAAATGAACTCACCTTCGCACCTCTTTCCCAGATTCTTAAGAAGAAATCTGCTTGTCCAATCTTACCTTTATTTTACACTACTTTTACTAATTATAAAACGGATTCAATCCATTCTTCAGCATATTTAAGTGCTCCGTCCAGTTTATCAGGATTTTTAGCACCGGCTTGAGCCATTTCTGGGCGACCGCCACCTTTTCCATCACATCGTTCAGCAACTTCTTTAATAAGTTTTCCTGCATGATAGCCTTTATCTACTAAATCCTTCGTTACTCCTGCAACTAAATTCACTTTACCATCCTCAGCAGCTCCGAGAACAACAATAGCTGATTGCAGCTTATTTTTCAAGTCATCCATCATTCCACGTAGACTATTCATATCCTTAGCATTCACTTTGGCAGCAAGAAGTGTTACACCATTAATCGTTTTAGCTTGATCTACAATATTACCTGCTTCTAAGTTTCCAAGTTTAGAATTTAATGATTCATTTTCTCGTTGAAGTAATCTGAAGTCTTGAAGTAAGCCACTAATTCTTGTCGTAATATCTTTAGGATTAGATTTTAACAGCTCTGAAGCTTCTGTGAGTTTCTGTAATTGTTCATTTATAGCTTGATAAGCTGCTTTACCAGTTACAGCTTCAATACGTCTAGTTCCAGCACCAATTCCAGATTCAGTTACTATCTTAAATAAACCTATTGTTGCTGTGTTATCTACATGACAACCACCGCAAAGCTCTAAGCTATAGTCACCCACTTGGACAACTCTAACTACCTCTCCATACTTTTCTCCAAATAACGCCATCGCACCCATTTCTTTAGCTTCTGCAAGTGATTTTAGCTCAATTTGAACAGAAATGCCCTTCCAAATTTGTTCGTTAACATTATGTTCGATCTGAGATAATTCCTCTTGCGTTACTTGTCCAAAATGAGAGAAATCAAAGCGCAAACGATCAGCAGTAACTAATGATCCTGCTTGGTTTACATGCTCGCCAAGCACATCTTTTAATGCTTGATGCAATAAATGGGTCGCAGTATGATTTTTAACAATACCACTACGATTTGCTTCAGTAACAGTTGCTTTAAATGTGTCACCAGTTTGTAAAGTACCACTTTCCACTACTACCAGATGAAGATTTTGCCCGTTTGGTGCTTTTTGAACATTTTGCACGTTAATATGTGTTTTACTATTGATTAGAGTACCTTCATCTGCGATTTGTCCACCGCTTTCAGCATAAAAAGGTGTTGAATCAAGAATAACTTGAATTTCTTCTCCCTCAGAAGCTTCATGAACAAGTTCTCCATCTTTAATAATTACCATAACTTTTGCTTGCTCAATCTCTAATTGATTATAACCAACAAACTCACTTTTTTCCTTTATTTCTCCTAGCACTCCACTTTGTACTTGCATAGAATCAACTTTTTGAATTGCAGCACGAGCTCGATCACGCTGGCGACCCATTTCTTCTTCAAAACCAGCTTGATCAACCTTCATTCCTTCCTCTTCTGCATACTCCTCAGTTAACTCAACTGGAAATCCATAAGTGTCATATAAACGGAAAACATCTTCTCCTGGAATGATATCTTTACCTTGTTTTTTCTGACTTTTGATTACTTCACTAAGAATTGCTAGTCCATCATTTAGTGTTTCATGAAAACGTTCTTCTTCATTTTTAATCACTTTTTGAATAAATTCAGTTTTATCTTTTACTTCAGGATAGAAATCGACCATTATCTCTGCTACAACTGGAACTAATTCATACATAAAAGGACGATTAATATTAATTTGTTTCGCATAGCGGACTGCTCTTCTTAATAAACGTCGCAGAACATATCCACGACCTTCATTAGAAGGTAGTGCTCCATCACTAATGGCAAAGCTTACTGTACGTACATGGTCAGCAATAACCTTAAATGCAACATCTTTATTTTTATCAGTTCGGTATTGCTCACCTGATATTTCCTCTGTTGCACGAATGATTGGAATAAATAAATCGGTGTCAAAGTTCGTTTGAACATTTTGAATAACAGAGACCATTCTTTCAAGTCCCATTCCTGTATCTATGTTTTTCTTTGGAAGTGGAGTATATGTTCCATCTGGATTATGATTAAACTGAGAAAACACTAAATTCCACACTTCTAAATAACGCTCATTTTCTCCACCTGGATACAATTCTGGGTCATTTACATCATTTCCGTATTCTTCTCCTCGATCATAAAAGATCTCGGTATTTGGTCCACTAGGTCCTTCACCTATATCCCAAAAGTTACCTTCTAAGCGAATGATTCGCTCCTCAGGAACACCAATTTTATCTTTCCAAATATCAAATGCTTCATTATCTTCAGGATGTATCGTTACTGAAAGCTTTTTTGCATCAAACCCAATCCATTCTTCACTTGTTAAGAACTCCCAAGCCCACTCAATAGCTTCAACCTTAAAATAATCTCCTATTGAAAAATTACCTAGCATTTCAAAGAATGTATGATGTCTAGCGGTTTTACCAACATTCTCAATATCATTTGTTCTAATTGATTTTTGTGCATTACAAATTCTCGGATTGGCAGGAATAACTCTCCCATCAAAGTATTTTTTTAATGTCGCAACACCACTGTTAATCCAAAGCAATGTTGGGTCCTCATGTGGTACTAGAGAAGCACTTGGTTCTACACCATGACCTTTTTCTTTGAAAAAGTCCAAAAACATTTGACGCACTTCTGCTGATTGTAAATTTCTCATATGTATCCTCCTCATTTGTTATCAATAGTTTCAGTTATGTGTTATTTCACAAAACGAAAATCACACAAAAAACTCTCGTCTCTGTGTAAAGAAATCCATCTTTGCACAGGGACGAGAGTAAACTCGCGGTACCACCCTGATTATGAACTTACAAACACACAAGAATCTCTGTACTACTAATAGCCAATAGGCAAAGTTAGAAAGAAAAATGCGTGACATATGTTCATCACCTCTAATAACCGTAACGTGGTTAAAACGGCAGGTTTTTCTGCACTTAGGAATAGCTTTTTGCTGTGCCTACCTAGAATTTCTTACAGCCAAGGAAATTCCTCTCTGAAAAGGCGGTAACAACATCTTTTTCCATCATTGTGATTGCAATATTCAATATTCTATCGTGAATTATAGACAAGCGTGCGATAAATGTCAATGTTGTCTTCTGAGTAATACAAGATGAAGGATCATCACACGTAACACTACTACAATGGGAACAGCTATCATTAATCCAACAATTCCACCAATTTCACCACCAGCCAATAATGCGAGCATTATAATGATTGGATGCATATGCAAGCTTTTACCTACAACTAATGGTCCTAGAATATTCCCCTCAATAAATTGTAAAGACAATATGATGACAACAACAATAATAATGGTTTGAGTAGACATTGTTGCTGCTATGATTAAGGCAGGTACAGCTCCTATTATTGGTCCAAAATAAGGAATAATATTGGTTAAACCAATTAATAAGCCCAAAATTAAAGGATATTTCACATCAAAAAACCATAATGAGATAAAAGCAAGTAACCCTATAATAAAACAAACAAACAATTGCCCTCTAATATAGTTTCCTAGTGAGCGATCAATATCCTTTAGAAATTGAATGGCTTCACTACGCCATTTTCTAGGAGTTAAATACCACCCAGCTTTTTTAATTTGATCATAATCTTTCAGCATATAAAACACTAGAAAAGGGATAATTGCGATTAATAGCATATAATCGAAAATCCCTTTTAAACTGCTAATAACATTCTCAACAGTTAACGCTAACCAAGCCTCAGTTTTTGCAAATAGTTGATCAACCCTTTCATGAACACCATTAGGCCAGCGATTTGTTTGATCATGAATAGAATCAATCCACTCAGAATATGCTGCAGAAAGCTGAGGAAAGTTCTCTGACAAATCACGAAGCTGATTAACTAGTACAGGAATTCCTTTATAAAAACCGTAACCAATAGAACCGAAAAAAAGTAAATAAATAATCAGGATTGAAATTGGCCTTGGTACACCTGTACGATGTAACTTTTCAATTATTGGATGTAATAGATATGTAATAAAAGCTCCTATTAAGAAAGGGATAAATATGGCTTTGAACATAAGAAAAAAGGGAGCCCATATATTATACAGCTTAAAAAATACATATATTGTAAGTAATCCAAGCAATAAAATAGTGATACGTAATAACCATTTTATTTGTTTTTCTCTCAAAAAACTCCCTCCTCTTTCCATTTATTCTTTAAAGGAAGGAGACATTTTATACATGTTGGATTTACTTTAAATATGAAAAAGAGAGCTGAACAGTCAGCTCCCTAAAGAAATATTAAAACATTTTCATCATGCGTTTTTTCATTTTTTTCATTGAACGATTATTTGTCATGTTAGTGTTGCGAGCAAAATGATAAGCTGCAGCACCTAATCCTAAAGACATTAATGAGGTTACAGTACGTTTCAAAATCAATCTCCCCTTTACATGCTTATTGATCGTTCATCATCTGAAAACAAATCATCAAGTGAGCTTAATGTGCCATCTTCCTCAACCTGATGTGTTAATATTTTCCCTTTAGTAACAGATAATTCAATAAAGCAGCTCCAGCAGTAATATTGATTTACACCTATCTTCCCAAGATCTTTACTTTTACAATTCGGACATGAAAACAAACGGGCACACCTCTTTTATATTCTTAAAAGTCTATGACGATCGCATCTTTGCTTATCGATAGTGGCTCCCCACTTGCTTTAACCACTTTTTTTCCTTCAGCGATGTCAGCAAAAAATCCGTCCGTCAACTCGTATGCCTCAATTGTGCCCATTTCTTCTGAAAAATATACGTCCTCTAACAAACCAAGTTTCTCTCCTTCTTTTGTTAAAACTGATTTGTATTGGAGGTCACTGTATGTGTTATACGTATAATTTTTCTTTAGATCATGAATTGTTAATAAATTTTCAGCTTCATCAACCATTACACCATGATCGCCAATTGCATGTATTGATTTAATAGGTAAAAAACGATCACGATGGAAAAGACCCTTTCCTTCCATAAGAAGTCCGATGATAAAGCCTTGGGTAGATACGCATAAATTCGTTATATGACCAAGAAGGTCAGCACTGCTGGTGCTGTACACTGGAAGTCCCTTAAGCTTTGAATATGTTCGCAAAGTAGCTCCACCTCTTTCGAACATTTTTATGATTCACTAACCTCCATAAAGTCATACGGTGTAACGTTTTCCATGCCAATATTTGCATCTTCTACAGGGAATGGTAATTCTTTTTGCAATTCATCAATGATCATTTCTGTTCCATCTTTATTTAGCTTTAACATAAGACTTGTTTGTCTCTCGGAGCTCTCATTATTCGAAATTCCCCACTGTAAAGCATCTCTCTCACCACAAAGAATCAGTGATCGTTTACTTCTCGTTATCGCTGTATAAATTAAATTTCGACGAAGCATTCGATAATACCCCTTAACGATAGGTAAAATCACAATTGGAAATTCACTTCCCTGTGATTTATGAATAGAACAACAAAAAGCATGAGTAAACTGATTAAAGTCTTGTTTCGTATAGGTGACTTCATTTCCATCAAATGCAACAACAATCATATCTTCTTTTTCTGTATTTTCCTTCGCATAGAAAATGGAAACAATCTCTCCAATATCTCCATTAAAAACATTTTGATCAGGCTGGTTTACCAACTGAAGAATTTTATCACCATTACGATAAATAACCTCACCAAACTTCATTTCTCTTTTACCAGGTGTCTTGGGATTAAAAAGTTCCTGTAGAAGTTTGTTTAATTGATCAATACCAGCAGGTCCCTTATACATTGGTGCCAAAATTTGAATGTCTTTGGCAGAATACCCTTTATTAATTGCACTTTTTATTACTTTCTCAATAACCTCTTTCATCTGTGATTGTGAACACTGAATAAAAGAACGATCAGAGGTTGGTTTCGTAATATTTTGTGGCAAATTCCCTTTTTTGATTTCATGTGCAAGCTCTATAATGGATGATCCTTCTGCTTGTCTATAAATATCAGTTAACCTCACAGTAGGTATAATTGAAGAAGCTAATAGATCTCTAAGTACCTGACCGGGACCGACGGAAGGAAGTTGATCTTCATCACCTACCATGATAACTTGAATGTTTTCAGGTAAAGCTTTAAATAACTGATTTGCAATCCAAATATCAACCATCGATACTTCATCTACGATGAGTAACTTTCCTGCAATTGGATTATTCTCATCATGTTCAAAGCCATCTGCACCATTCCATTTTAATAAGCGGTGAATGGTAACTGCAGATAAGCCTGTAGCTTCACTCATTCTTTTAGCAGCTCGACCTGTTGGTGCAACTAATTGAATCGGGAAAGGTTCTTCCTTTTTATAATCTGAGGGATCCAATGAACAACCATGTAAGTCTGAATATAGTTCAACAATCCCTTTAATAACAGTCGTTTTGCCTGTACCAGGTCCACCTGTTAACAAAAGCATTGGAGACATTAATGCTTTTTGAATGGCATCTTTTTGGGTAGGTGCATATTGGACCTTTAACCGTTCTTCAAGGTTTCCAAGTGATAATAAAAATTCCGATTCAGGAAAAAGCTCTTCGTACTCTTGTTGATCCAAAACTCTTTTGATATTCTTCACTAATCCTTGTTCCGCAAAATATAGAGAAGGTAAATATGCTCGATCTTCCTCAACAATCATTTTTCCTTCTTCACCTAAGGAAATAATCTCATTAGCAATCTCTTCTTCATGAATGAGACCTTTTTTTGAATGATCAAGTAGCTCTTTCGTTTTAATAATTAATTGATCAACTTTTATATAAACATGACCTTCCTGCAAACTTAAGTGTTCAATAATATAATGACAAGCAGCTTTAATTCTTTCAGAGCTTTTTGCTGATATACCAATTTGCTGACCTAGTTCATCAGCTCGTACAAATCCTATCCCTTCTATATCTTGTACCAATTGATAGGGGTTTTCCTGGATGATTGCTAACGTCTGGTCTTGGTATGTTTGATATATTTTCATGGCAAGCTGTGGACCAAATCCCACTTGATTTAATGAAATCATTACTTGTTCAAGACCTTGATGAGAAACAAGTGCTTCAACTAATTGTTTCGCTTTTTCTTTGTTTACTTTAGGAATTTCGTCGAGGATAGAAGGATTCTGAAGGATTTTTGAAATAGCTGATTCACCTAATTTATCAACAATTGCTTCTGCGGTTTTCTTTCCAATTCCTTTAAAAAGATCGCTCGATAAATATTGAACAATTCCTTCCTTTGTTTGAGGTATTTCTTTTCGAAAATGCTCGGTTTGAAATTGCAAACCAAATTTAGGATGGTTCGTAAATGAACCAAAAAAGGTGTATGTATCATCTTCATGCAGGAGTGGGAAATATCCGGTAACTGTTATTTCTTTATCTTCAATATTCTCACTTGTTTCATGAATCCTTACTTTTAAGACAGAATATAAATTCTGTTCATTGTGAAAGATAACAACCTTAACTAAGCCCTTCACAAATTTTTCATTTTCCGCAAATAAATCCGCACTTTCCTGCATGACACCATACTCCCCTCTAATGCAACTACTACTGTTTATTTTCACCTATTATGTTTAAAGCATGTCCAGCCAGCATATGGTCCGGCTGTATTATTAATGCTTTTTCTAGCATTTCTTTTGCTTTAATTGTTTCTTCTTTAAATGCGTATGCTACTCCAAGATTATAAAATGCATCTGCATGTTGATCATCTAATGATACTACAGTTTGAAATTGAATCATTGCTTCATCTATTAAATCAAGCTGTGCTAAACATAAACCATATTGAAACCTCGCATCAGCATCGTCTTCATTTAACTCTACTGCTCTTTGGAAGTATGGTAATGCTAATCGATGTTGATCTATTTGCAGCATAGACAATCCAAGCATAAAATGAAGGTCACCGTTATCTAAGCCCTTTCTTAAGGCTTTTTCATACATGTTTTTTGCTTCATTATAGTTTTCTTGATTAAAGTATACATTTCCTGCTCCATAGTATGCAGTAGCTGTATTCTCATCAATTTCAATTGCTTTTTCATAAAATTTAAGGGCTTTTTCAAGTTCGTTCACTGCCGATAATAAATTTCCAAAGTTTACATAACTAATCGGATCTTTAGGTTGTTCTTCAATCGCTTTAGAAAATGCTGTAGCTGCTTCTTCAAAATTACCTTTTTGCATAGCTTCAATACCAAGTTGATTATTATCCATTTTGTTACCTACTTTCAAGTATTTTTTATGTAAATTTGATGCTGCTGCTCCAAATTCTCAAGCTTTAAATCACGAGATAAAGGGGCTGACTCTATTTAACAGCGTCACCCCCTTATTTTATCAGTTATCCAACGTACCAGAGCTTCTTGTCCTCTTTATATACCTCATCAATTGTTCCTCCACCTAGACAAATTTCACCATCATAGAAAACAACAGCTTGTCCTGGTGTTACAGCTCGTATAGGCTCTTTAAATGAAACCTTTGCTGTATTTTCATCTATCATTTCTACAGACACTTCATTATCTTCTTGTCGATAGCGGAATTTTGCTGTACAAGATAATTCTGTAATTGGAGAGTCTGATACCCAGCTTATATTTGTTGCGGTGATTGAGTCAGAATATAAAAGCTCATTATGGAAACCTTGATCAACATATAATACATTTTTCTCTAAGTCCTTACCAATAGCAAACCAAGGATCACCACTACCACCAATTCCTAATCCATGTCGCTGTCCAATTGTATAATACATAAGTCCATCATGCTTACCTTTTACTTCACCATCTAGAGTTTGCATTATTCCGGGTTGTGCAGGCAAATAGCCACTCAAAAATTCTTTGAAATTTCTTTCACCTATAAAACAAATTCCCGTACTATCCTTTTTAGTTGCAGTTGCTAGCTCTGCTTTTTTTGCCATTTCACGTACTAACGGCTTCTCAATATCTCCTAATGGAAACATTACCTTTGAAAGCTGTTCTTGACCTAATTGATTTAGGAAATAGGTTTGATCTTTGTTGTCATCGATACCACGGAGCATTTTGTATTCTCCATCACGATACTCTACACGAGCATAATGACCTGTTGCCAAATAATCAGCACCAAGTGACATAGCATGCTCTAAAAATGCTTTAAATTTAATTTCTTTATTGCACATAACATCAGGGTTAGGTGTTCTGCCTGCTTTATATTCATCTAAGAAATAGGTAAATACTTTATCCCAATACTGCTTTTCAAAATTCACCGCGTAATAGGGAATTCCAATCTGATTACAAACCTCGATCACATCATTGTAATCTTCTGTTGCCGTACATACACCATTTTCATCTGTATCATCCCAGTTTTTCATGAATATTCCTATAACTTCATAACCTTGCTCTTTTAAACGAAGAGCTGCTACTGAGGAGTCTACTCCACCAGACATTCCAACAACAACTCTTGTATCTTTAGGATCTTTATTCATCTCTTCACCTCCAGTTTTACTCTATGCTGTAACTTTTTTAATTACTTTTGAAATTTCATGTGCTGCATATTGAATATCTTCTTTCGTTGTACCTAATCCAAAGCTAAAACGAATAGATGATAAAATTCGCTCTGACTGCTTACCATACATGCTAACTAAGACATGGGAGGGATCAATTGACCCTGCCGTACACGCTGAACCACTTGATGCTGCAATTCCAGCTAAGTCTAGATTTACTAGTAATGATTCAATATTTGTTTTAGGAAAATAGACATTAAACACATGTGGTAATCCATCATTTGGACTATTCGCTTCAAATTTAATCTGATGTTCCTGAAAAATTGATATCATTTCCTGCTTAAATGAAAGGTAGTTTTCTGATTTTTGTTTTCGGGTTGCTAATGACAGGTTAGCAGCAAGCTGAAAGCCAAAAATACCAGGAACATTTTCCGTCCCAGCTCTTCGTTTTAATTCCTGTTCTCCTCCGTATTGCAAAGGCTGAAGTTTAAGACCTGCTTTAGCATATAAAAAGCCTACTCCTTTAGGTCCATTTATTTTATGGGAAGAAACAGATAGTAAATCTACATTTAAATCATTTATATCAATAGACTCAATTCCATATGCTTGTACCGCATCTGTATGAAAAAAAGCATGATGATTTCTTAAAATGTGGCCAATTTCTCTTATAGGCTGTATAGCGCCAACTTCATTATTTCCATACATGATTGAAACAAGCACTGTCTGATTTGTCAGATTATCTCTTAGATCTTCTATTGATATCAAGCCATATTTATCTACTGGTAAGTATGTGATATCATATCCATTTTTTTCTAGATATTTACATGCATGTAAAACTGCATGGTGCTCTATTTCTGTTGTAATGATATGTTTTCCTAAATGTTGATTCGCCAAAGCTGTACCGATAATAGCTAAATTATCAGCTTCAGTTCCACCACTTGTAAAAATAATTTCTGCTGGTTTTGCACTAATCGTTTTTGCTAGACTTCGTCTAGCTTCATCGAGAATTCGCCTTGCTTCTCTACCGAAAGAATGAATACTAGAAGGATTTCCATAGCTCTCTTTCATCATAGAGAACATTTTTTCAGCTACCTCTGGATGCATCGGGGAAGTTGCAGCATGATCAAGGTAAATTCGTTTCATCAACATCCCCTCCTTTCTATACACTCGTTTCTGGAGTAAATTTAGTTATAGTTATAACATTAAATATAAAACATATAAGGTTCTTGTTCACCGTCTGTATAACTAGCAAGATCCTCAAGTGTTGTGTTATCAAGTACATCCTTAACTGCATCACGAATTCTAATCCAAAGAGCTCTTTTTGCTGGCTCTTCATCCTCTAGAACTTCAACAGGACTTATTGGACCTTCTAATACACGGATAATATCTCCTGAAGTTATGTTAGCAGGCTCATCTCCTAAAATATAGCCACCATAAGCACCTCTAATACTTTTAACAAGACGTGCATTTCTTAATGGAGCAATAAGTTGCTCTAGGTAATGCTCTGATAAATTATGTGTCTGGGCAATACTTTTTAATGAAGTTGGTCCTTCTCCATGCTGTTTCGCGAGCTCTATCATAATTGTTAATCCGTAACGTCCTTTTGTTGATATTTTCATAATATCCCCCTTAAGCTTTACGACCCTAGCAAACTTTTTCAAATAATTTTTTATTTTGATTAAATAGTTTACTGAAGAGTTTATCTGTTGATTTTTCACAAAATGGAATCATCACACCTGCCATGTACCCTAGAGATAAAGTTGTGATAATCGTTCCAATAAATACAGGTCCACCCAAAAGCCAACCCAAAAATAAGACAATCATTTCAATACTTCCTCTAATAACAGTTATAGATTTACCTGTTTTTTCTACTAAGGCGATCATTAAGCTATCTCTTGGACCTGCACCACATTTTGCAGATATATATAAACCCATTCCGTAGCATAAAACAACAATACCTAATAGTAGCATCAGCAATTGACCTAAAAACGAATGAGGTGTATGAAGGAAAGGTAATAATAAATATAAATCAATAAAAATTCCAATAGTTATCATATTAATAAAAGCACCTAGCTGTGGAATTCTTTTCATCATTATTGTGCTAATCAATAAAACAAACACACCTGTTATGATCGTCCATGAACCAATTGTTAAACCAAATTGATAATACAATCCAATGTGAAGCACATCCCAGGAAGAAACACCCAACTCCGCTTTAATCGTCAATACAATACCTAACGACATAATCAGTAAACCTATAAAATAAACAACCCATTTAAAGATCGTTTCTGTCATATTATTCGCCATAAATACCCTCCCATACCAAGAAAAGCGAAAGCGCCTTGATTAGACCCGACAGGCATAAGACGCTCGGGAATAGAAGACGTTCTTTGTCTTCAATTCCTGAGTGGCTTATGACCCCGAGGGGCTAGGCGCTGCAGCTAGACAATGAAAAGCGAAAGGCGCCTGCCTATCGGCGACAAGCATAAGGCGATTAGGAAAAGAAGGTGCTTTTTACCTTCTATTCCTAATTGACTTATGACCTCGAGCCGATGGCGCCTGTAGCTAGACAACGAAAAGCGAAAGCGCCTTGTTTAGACCCGACAGGCATAAGGCAAGACGGCTAGAAGGTTGTTCTTTAACCTTATTTTAGTTATGCTGAATTTATAAAGAAAAACTAATTGATAATAGTATCTTCTTTGAACACTTGCCATTATAGCATATTATCCTTATGGTTAGCACTAAAACCGACTATTCAACTTGGACATTCAACTGCTGTACCTTATTTGTTTTCTTTCTTAAATTGTTCCAGCTTCTTATAAATCCCAGCAAGACGTTTTTCTTCACCAGCTTCTATTGGTCGATAATATTTGGTTCCTAAAAGTTTAGTTGGCAGATAATCCTGTTGAACCCATCCACCAAAAGTTCCAATCGGAAAATCATGAGGATATTTGTAGCCAACATGCCCCAAATCCTTTGCGCCTGCATAATGACCATCTCTCAAGTGCTTAGGTATATCTCCAACATTACCATTTCGAACATCATTTATGGCCATGTCTAATGCCTTGTACGCTGAATTTGATTTAGATGATAAACACATTTCAACCACTGCTACCGATAAAGGTATTCTCGCCTCTGGGAGCCCTAACCTTTCACTTGAGGTAACAGCCGCCAACACATTATTACCTATTGAAGTATCAGCTAATCCGATATCTTCATAAGCGATAACAAGTAATCTTCGGTTTACTGCAACTAAATCTCCGGTTTCAAGTAAGTGAGCTAAATAATAAAGTGCTGCATCTACATCACTTCCTCGAATACTTTTCTGAAGACTTGATAACAAATTATAAAAATTAGACCCCTTTTTATCACCATATACACCCACTCGACCAATCATATCTTGGATAATTTCATCATCGATTAAATAAGTGGAACTCTCCCTCGGTGAAGCATATACGATTGATTCTAACAATGTTAGAGATTTCCTTGCGTCACCGTTAGATCCAAAGGAAATTTTATCTATTTGTTCATCAGTAATTTTAATTGATAACTTACCTAGACCTTTTTGCTCATCTTGTAAAGCCTTGTTAAGTAATTCTTTTATATTATCAGTCGTTAATCGAGTGAGCTGCTTTATTTGTCCACATCTGCTTCGAATCGCCGGGTTTACGTCATGAAATGGATTTTCAGTTGTTGCACCAATTAATATGATATCTCCGCGTTCAACATGTGGTAATAAATAATCTTGTTGTGCTTTATTAAATCGGTGAATTTCATCTAAAAATAAAATAACCTTTCCTGTAAGACGAGTTTCATCAACAACAGCTTCAACATCCTTTTTTCCAGCCGTTGTTGCATTTAATGCTATAAAAGGAATACTGGTTGTACCAGCAATAGCAAATGCAATTGACGTTTTTCCGATACCTGGTTCACCATATAAAAGCATAGATGGAACAAAACCATTTTTAATCATCTTATATAAACTTGTATTTGGTCCAATTATATCTTTCTGACCAACAATTTCATCTATTGTTGTTGGTCTCATACGATAAGCAAGTGGCTCCCCATTCATAGTTAACACTCCAATCAATTCTATAGCATCTTTTTCATAAAAAATGGAAATATATTTTACAATAAATACATCTTTCACCGCAAAATAGCACTGTTTAAAAAACCTTCTTATTTGATTATATAGGGTAGGATCAATCTTTCAAATCATAGAGATTTGATAAAAGACGTAATAAAATAAGTAATGTTAAAAATTGAGCGGTCTTAACCAGTTCAATCACAACTAATATTGCTTTCCTATTTACACATCGTAATAATATGATTTTATCAGGAAACGCTAAAGGAAAATACTTAACAACGTAAAGGAGGGTATCATGAAGGTTAGACAAGATGCTTGGTCCAGTGAAGATGATCTGCTATTAGCTCAGTCTGTATTACAACATATTCAAAAAGGAAGCACTCAGGTGGCTGCATTTGACGAAGTGGGTGATCAGTTAAATAGAACTTCAGCAGCTTGTGGCTACCGGTGGAATGCAGAAGTAAGGAAGCATTATAAAAAAGAAGTAGAACATGCCAAAACGCTAAGAAAAAGCATTCATCAAGAAAAAGACAATAAACTCACACAACAGAAAGTAAGTCACAGTTTAGCATTATCGAATGATGCTCTAACATCAAATTCTGACCAGGATACTTTTAATGATATTACATTAAGTGATTGTATAAATTTTTTAAAAAGTCATGAACAAACAAAGAATGATCATAATACAAAGGATGAACAAGAACAACTAAAAAAAGAGAATGAACAACTTAGGAAAAAACATTCTGAACTTGAAGCTAAGTATGCACAGCTATTACAGAAAAAACAGCATATTGAACATGACTATAAGCTACTAATGTCAATGATTAATCAAGCACAAAAAATGAGTGATGATACATTCCCTAAAAAATATTATAACTAACTGTAAAGAGGCTGAAACATGTCAGCCTCCTTTATTATTTCTTTTCATCTTTAACTCGTGTTATTTTTATATCCTTTAGAAGATCTGTAATAACATATCCTCCCATAATTAAACCTGCTACTGAAGGTACAAATGCATTTGATGATGGTGGCATTTTCGCTTTCCGGATTTGTGCCGCATCATTCCCAACCTCTTTTCGCACTTCCTCACGTATGACAATAGGACTTTCATCAGAAAATACAACTTTAATTCCTTTATGAATTCCTTCTTTTCTTAAACGTGTACGAATAACCTTTGCAATTGGATCTGTGTGTGTTTTGGAAATATCAGCAACCTGAAATCTTGTTGGATCCATTTTATTTGCTGCACCCATACTTGAAATTATAGGAATATTTCGTTTTAAGCATTCCTTCATCAAATGGATTTTATATGAAATTGTATCAGATGCGTCCACAACATAATCAATATTGTGATCAAAAAATTGCTCATATGTTTCTTCTGTATAAAACATTTTAAGCGATATTACTTCACAATCAGGATTAATATCTTTGACCCTAGCTTCCATTAAATCTACTTTAGGTTGTCCCACAGTTGAAACTAGTGCGTGAATTTGTCGGTTAACATTTGTAATATCAACATCATCTTTATCAACTAGAACGAGTTTACCAACACCTGATCTAGCTAGTGCCTCAGCAGAAAAAGAACCAACTCCTCCAATACCAAGGACTGCAACTGTACTATTTTTAAGTATATTTAACCCTTCTGTACCTATAGCTAATTCGTTACGAGAAAATTGATGTAACAATTAATTCAACTCCAATTATTCCATTTTTCATTTATAGTCGATCTATATAATGACAGTATTTTTACCTGAAAACGAATATATCATACACAGACGGAAATGCAAGTATTTTATAGATCAGATATTAAATGATGTTGCGTATTAAAATATTATAAACAAAATAAAAAAGCCCATCTTCCACTGCATTCTGGAATATTAGACTCTATAATTTCATTCTATGTATTAGTCCCGATTGTGCCGTTGCCGATTCCTTAGTTTTGATCCCGCCCTTAGCAGGTGGGTGCTCTATTCTAAATGATTGTAAGTCCTCACTTGTGAATAAAAGGCATTTACTACATGTAGAAACAAGAAGCTCCCGAATTTATAATGTTAGGTCAAAACTAGGTATACAACGAACACATCAGGACTATTTTTATTTTATTTCTTAATCAAATAATAGCAAATTACAAAATACAGATCAAGATTATTGGAAGCTCTAGTGACATAAATTAATCACGAAGCTCTATATTTAACTCTTCTAATTGTGCTTCACTTACAGCACTTGGTGCATTTGTTAGTAAGTCACTTGCACTAGCTGTTTTAGGGAACGCGATAGTATCTCTTAAGTTTGTTCGACCTGCTAATAGCATGACAAGTCTGTCTAAACCTAAAGCAATACCTCCATGTGGTGGTGTTCCATATTCAAATGCTTCAAGCAAGAAACCGAATTGCTCTTTTGCTTCTTCTTCAGAGAAACCAAGTAGCTTAAACATCTTTTCTTGAATATCTTTTTCGAATATACGAATTGATCCTCCACCTAACTCATAACCGTTAAGAACAATGTCATATGCTTGTGCTTTCATTTTTCCAGGATCTGTTTCAAATAATCCGATATCTTCTCTAGCTGGCATTGTAAATGGATGATGTGCAGCATAATAACGTTTTGTTGCTTCATCATATTCAAGTAATGGCCAATCAATTACCCATAAGAAATTGAATTTACTTTCATCAATAAGCTTTAAATCTTTTCCTAGCTTCATACGAAGAGCACCTAGAGCGTCAGCAACAACTGACTTTTTATCAGCAACAAATACTAATAAATCCCCAACAGTTGCGTCCATCACTTGTAAAAGTCCTTTTTGTTCTTCTTCAGTAAAGAATTTGATAATTGGACCTTTCAATCCATCTTCTTCAACTTTTAGCCAAGCTAAACCTTTCGCTCCATATGGTGCAACAAATTCAGCTAAAGCATCCATGTCTTTTCTTGAATATTTATCAGCAGCACCTTTTACATTGATAGACTTTACTTGTCCACCATTGGCTACTACTGTGTTAAATACTTTCAAGCCACTGTCTTTAACAACGTCAGCAACATCAACAAGCTCTAAACCAAAACGAGTATCAGGCTTATCTGAACCAAATCGATTTATTGCTTCATCATAAGACATTCTTTGTAGTGGTAACTCAATATCAATATTTTTCGTTTCTTTCATAATTCGTGCCATCATTTTTTCTGTCATAGCCATAATATCATCTTGACTCATAAAAGATGCTTCAATGTCTATTTGCGTAAATTCAGGTTGACGATCTGCTCTTAAATCTTCATCACGGAAACAACGAGCAATTTGATAATATTTATCAAAACCTGAAACCATTAATAATTGCTTAAAAATTTGTGGCGATTGTGGCAATGCATAAAATTCACCATCATGAACACGACTTGGCACTAAATAATCACGAGCACCCTCAGGAGTACTTTTCGTTAAAATAGGTGTTTCAATATCTAAAAATCCTTTTTCATCCAAGAAATTACGCATTGATTTTGTAACATTATGACGCATCTGGATTGTATTAAATAATGCTGGTCTTCTTAAATCTAAATAACGATATTTTAAACGAACATCCTCTGAAACTTCCTCTGACTTATCTTCAATCAAGAAAGGAGGATTTTTTGCAGCATTTACGATTGTTACACTTTCAACAATCACTTCAATTTTACCTGTAGGTACATTCGGATTAATTGTTTCTTCACTTCGAAGAACAACCTCCCCAGTTATATCTAATACGTACTCACTTCGAACTTTTTCAGCTATTTGTAATGCTTCTTCAGAGATTTCGGGGTTAAAAACAACTTGAACAACTCCAGTACGATCACGAAGATCAATAAAAATAACTCCTCCAAGGTCGCGACGTTTCTGAACCCAGCCTTTTAAAATAACTTTTTCTCCAATAGAAGTTTCAGGTACTTCTCCACAATAATATGTACGGCCAAACATGTAACCCTCACCTTTCAATACTTTACTTAGAATTTTGTTTTAAATATGAAATTAATTGATCTATTCCAATCTCTTCTTGCTCACCTGTATCCATATTTTTCACTGCAATCACATTCTTTTCTAGCTCATCATCACCCAAAACGGCAACAAATTTGGCATTATGACGATCTGCTGCTTTAAATTGAGCTTTCATCTTTTTATCTTCATAATCTTTTTCCGCTTTAAAGCCTGCATTTCTCATGTCATAAAGCAATGAAACAGCACGATCTTTTGCTTGATCTCCCATTGTCACAATATAGCAGTCTATTGCTGATGAAATGGGTAACTCTACACCTTCAGCTTCTAGTGCTGATAATAGACGCTCAATACTAAGTGCAAACCCAATGCCTGGTGTCTCTGGACCGCCAATCTCTTGAGAAAGTCCATTATAGCGACCACCTCCACAAAGAGTAGTAATTGCCCCAAACCCTTTTGCATCACTCATAATTTCAAACGCTGTATGATTATAATAATCAAGCCCACGAACAAGATTCTGATCAACTTCAAATGAAATTCCATTTGCCGTTAAGTATTGTTGGACTTTTTCAAAATAAGTCTTGGATTCTTCATTTAAAAATTCAAGAATAGAAGGAGCTGAGCTCATTAACTCATGATCGCGATCTATTTTACAATCTAAAATACGCAATGGATTTTGTTGCAATCGATTTTGACAATCTGAACAAAATTCATTAATTCGAGGTTCAAAATGTGCAATTAATGCTTCACGATGAGCTGTACGGCTTGCAGTATCACCCAAACTATTGATCACTAGCTTTAAGCTTTTAAGACCTAGTGTTCCATATAAATTCATTGCAAGAGAAATAACTTCTGCATCAATTGCCGGGTCATTACTACCAAGTGCTTCAATACCAAACTGAACAAATTGGCGAAAACGACCTGTTTGTGGGCGTTCATAACGAAACATAGGTCCAATATAATAAAGCTTTGTTGGCTGTGACGGATTTGCATAAAGTTTCTTTTCAACAAACGAACGTACAGTTGATGCCGTTCCTTCTGGTCTTAGTGTAATGCTTCTTCCCTTTCGATCTTGGAAGGTATACATTTCCTTTTGAACAATATCAGTACTCTCACCAACACCTCGTGAAAATAATTCTGTATGTTCAAATATTGGTGTGCGAATTTCCTTATACTGATACCTACTACATAAATCACGAGCAGTATTTTCAATATACTGCCACTTTTCAACTTCTCCAGGTAAAATATCCTGAGTACCTCTAGGAATCTGGAATGACATTACTTTTCTCCTCCAATACACAAATGCTATATGATCTGGGTAGTTACCCGAGCTCTGGTTGTTTTTCTTAAAATGGTTCAAAACAACAAAAAAACTCCCGTCTCTACAATAATGTAGGGACGAGAGTTATACCCGTGGTTCCACCCTAGTTGAAATAGTTTTATCTATCTCCACTCAAACAGTTAACGCCTGTAACGTTCAGCTCCTACTAAACATTATGTTTTTCAGAGAGAAACCTAAGGAGTGTTTTTCAATAAGTCATCATGTAGAAATGTTTTCAGCCTTAGACATTTCCTCTCTAGTCATGTGTATTCTTACTTACTGTTCTCCCTCATTGGTTCATAAGATATGTATATTTCAACATAAAAGTTATTATCGAATTTTATCTTATCATACGTATCTTTACAGTACATTGTCAAGAACGATTTAAATGTTTTTTTAATTTCTTAACATCTCCAAGTGATATACCGAACTCTGAAGCAAGCTCATATGAAGTATCATTTTGTTCTTTCATCATAAAATCATGAAGATTTACTCCAAACACATCACGGGTTGAATGAGAGATGTTACCTTTTTCACTATTTCTCATATTCATTTCTCCTCCATATATTAGTATGATTTCTCCAGACATTTTAATTTCCTCGAAGAAACTCTTCACAAATCAACAAAATGCTTAAATGAAGTTATTTTCTTAAATATCTTTTCCTATATTGGAAGATTTTATTTCAAATTTTAAAAGGAATGTCGATATAAGTAGAGAAATGGTTATATTAGCATTTTTATAAAGGAGGATATATCATTGATTCGCAAACTTTTAACAGTATCCATCTGTTTAACAGTACTGTTAACTTCTTCATTGTTTATTACTGTGAAAACATCTGCTACAACTGATCAGGTCACGATAAAGGTTGATTTATTAAATGTTCGAAGTGGTGCTGGTCTTACATATTCAGTTATTGCCAAAGTTAAATCCGGACAAACATATGATGTGGTAGAAAAGAAGAACGATTGGATAAAAATTAAATTATCTAGTAATTCGACAGGCTGGGTAGCAGGATGGCTTGTAACCGAGAAAAAACAAACTGCCACTCAAAAGCCAACATCAACAGCAAATGTTTCGGAAAGTTCGTCTTCAACTGTCATATCAAAAGCTACAGGCTTGAGATTTCGCTCAGGACCTGGAACAACTTTCTCGGTAATCGGGGTATTTGATAATGGGAAATCAGCCAATTACTTAGAGAAGAGTGGAGATTGGGTTAAAATTTCATATTCTGGTAAACAAGGATGGGTTTCTTCCCAATATGTAACAATTAATAAGACAGCTACTAGTAACAATCCAAGTACTAGTCCTTCTGTTAAAAAAACAGCTACAGTTACTGCTACCTCCCTTAATGTTAGGAATTCTGCTTCGACAAAAGGAGCAAAGATTGGTAGTTTAAAGAAAAATGCAGCAGTTGTTATCACAAAGGAACAAGGTGACTGGGCATATGTTGAGACAAACAGCATCAAAGGCTGGGTTCATAGTGATTACATAAAAGTAAGTGCATCAAAACCTGCTGAAACGCCAAAAGAAACAACTACTACTCCACAGACACCAACAAATACAACGTCTAACGGAACAGTAACAGCTACTTCCTTGAATGTAAGGGACAATGGATCATTAAGTGGCAAAGTTATTGCTGCTGTCACAAAAGGAACAAAGGTTACCATCTTAGAGGAAAAAAATAAATGGTTCAAAATTAGCTTTGGAGCAAACAAGGTTGGTTGGGTAGCAGGCTGGTATGTCACGAAATCCGCAACACCAACTCCGGTTAAGGAAACACCAGCTTCTTCAAAAGAACAGGTGAAAATTATTTTTGATGGAACAAATATCCGTTCTGGAGCTTCAACAAGTCATTCTATCGTCAAAAGAGCGAAATTAGGAGAAACCTATGACATTATAGGAAAATCTGGAGAATGGTACAAAATTAATGTTGGCAATAACAAGACTGCGTATGTTGCCGGTTGGGTTATTGAAACGATAGGAGTTAGTTCTCCTATTACTAAACCTGGATCTGAACAGTATGTAAAAAACAAAACAATCATCATTGACCCAGGTCATGGTGGGCAAGATAGTGGTGCCGTTGGATCACGAGGTACGCTAGAAAAAAATATCACTTTATCCACTGCAAAACTTGTTTACGATAAATTAAAGTCTGCAGGAGCAAATGTATTTCTTACTCGATCAAATGATACTTATATTAGTTTAAACTCAAGAGTAAGCACATCACACTACAGAAATTCCCAAGCATTTATTAGCTTACATTTTGATAGTACAACTGATCGAAGTGCTTCTGGTACAACCACTTATTATTATAACTCATTAAAGGATGCACCATTAGCATCAAAAATGAATGTTGAATTAGTTAAACAAGCGAAACTTAGAGATCGTGGAGTAAAATTTGGTAATTTTCATGTTATCCGCGAAAACAAAGGTCCTGCTGTATTACTAGAATTAGGATTTTTAAGTAACAGAACAGAGGAATTAACAATTGCTTCTTCCCTGTACCAGGAACGAGCAGCACAAGGTATTTATAATGGACTAACACAATATTTTAAATAGATCATATGTCGATCTTATGCAAAAAAGGTTACTCTCTCCAAATGGAACGAGTAACCTTTTTTATTTTGATTATTTTAGACTCTTTTCTCAAAGGTTGTTTATTTGAATCTATTTGAGAGGAAGACCTATACTCCTGCGGTTTAGAGGCATGTAGTTTGTAGCGAAATGAAACAAATTTGTTACTACCTGCCTATTATATAAAAAACACAAACTTTGTGGAAAGAAGACCTTTTTTAACAATGATGCTAGCTTAATGGCTAATGTTTAGTAAGTAAGCAACATAGTTTACGAAAACAACCTTTATTTGCTTTCAAGAATTAATGTAACAGGTCCAACATTTGTGAATTGAACATCCATCATACTACCAAAAGTACCTGTTTCAACTTGAAGTCCTTTGTCTCTTAACTTTTTATTAAATAATGTATAAAGTTCATTTGCTATATCTGGCTTTGCAGCACTCATAAAATTCGGACGTCTTCCTTTTCGACAATCTCCATATAAAGTGAATTGAGAAACAGATAGAACCTGTCCATTAACATCTAATAAAGAATGATTCATTTTCCCATCATGATCTTCAAATATCCGTAAATGAGCAACTTTATCTGCTAGATATTCAGCATCACTTTCAGTGTCATCATGTGTAACACCAACTAGGACCATTACACCATTATCAATAGTTCCTACTACTTCACCTGAAACGGTAACACTTGCATGTTTAGCTCTTTGTATCACAACTTTCACGAACAATACCTTACCTTTCCTTAATTCATCATTCTACGTACAGAATAAACATCAGATATTTGCTTTATTCTTTCTACAACTTTATGCAAATGATTGATATTTGAAATCGATATGGTCATATTAATTGTAGCAACCTTATTTCGGTCAGACTTTCCAGATACAGACGAAATATTTGTTTTTGTTTCATTAACTACTTGAAGTACTTCGTTCAACAACCCTCTGCGATCATATCCAAGGATTTCAATTTCCACATTATATTCTTTTCGACTTGTAGAAGGCTGATTTTCCCATTCTACATCAATTAAACGTTCTTTTGCGTCATCAGTATGAACATTTGTACAATCGTCTCTATGAACAGAAACACCTCGACCTTTTGTAATGAACCCTACAATTTCATCACCTGGAACAGGGTTACAGCATTTTGATAAGCGGATTAGCAAGTTATCAATACCTTTAACTTGTACACCAGCATCACGTCTTCTTGATGTTACAGATGTAACTTGCTTAGCTTCATTTATTACTTCACGGACATTTTTCTCTTGTTCTTCTTGATCACGCTTTTTACGCCACTTTTCTGTTAAACGATTAGCAACCTGTAATGCAGTCACACCGTTATACCCTACTGCAGCATACATATCCTCTTCATTTGAGAAGTTAAACTTCTCTGCTACACGCTGAAGATTATCAATCGTCATGATTTCTTTCACATCAAAATCTAAATTCTTAATTTCTTTTTCAACCATTTCTTTGCCTTTTTCAACATTCTCTTCACGTCGTTGCTTTTTAAAGAATTGGCGTATTTTATTTTTTGCTTGAGAGGTTTGTGCTAGCTTTAACCAATCTTGACTTGGTCCATAAGAGTGCTTCGATGTAAGGATTTCAATAATATCTCCCGTTTTTAGCTTATAATCTAATGTGACCATTTTACCATTAATTTTCGCGCCAATTGTTTTGTTACCAATTTCAGAATGAATACGATAAGCAAAATCAATCGGAACTGATCCAGAAGGAAGTTCAATAACATCTCCCTTAGGTGTAAAGATAAAGACCATGTCTGAAAATAAATCAATTTTCAAAGATTCCATGAATTCCTCTGCGTTTGTTACATCATCTTGGAATTCTAATATTTCTCTAAACCATGTTAGTTTTTTCTCTAAAGTTGATTTCTCGTCAACTTCTTTTCCTTCTTTATATGCCCAATGTGCTGCTATTCCGTACTCAGCAATTTGATGCATTTCAATTGTACGTATTTGAACTTCAAGAGGATCTCCTTTTGGACCAATTACAGTTGTATGAAGTGATTGATACATATTAGCTTTTGGCATGGCAATATAATCTTTAAAACGACCAGGCATCGGCTTCCAGCATGTATGAATAATCCCTAACACTGCGTAGCAGTCTTTAATACTATTAACGACGATCCTAACAGCTAGTAAATCATAAATTTCATTGAATTGTTTATTTTGAAGAGCCATTTTTCGATAAATACTGTAAATATGTTTAGGTCTTCCTGAAAAATCCGCTTCAATATTTACATCATCAACACGATCGCGAACTTCATTAATCACTTCATCCAAATATTCTAAACGTTCTTGTCGTTTCTTTTTCATCAAATTAACAATTCGATAATATTGTTGAGGGTTAAGATAACGTAATGACGTGTCTTCTAGCTCCCATTTGATTTTAGAAATACCTAATTTGTGTGCTAAAGGAGCAAAGATTTCTAATGTTTCATTTGAAATTCTTCTTTGCTTTTCTTGTGGTAAATGCTTTAACGTTCTCATGTTATGAAGACGATCAGCAAGCTTAATCAAGATTACTCTTATGTCTTGGGCCATCGCCACAAACATTTTACGATGATTTTCTGCTTGTTGTTCTTCTTTTGATTTATATTTAATTTTACCTAGCTTTGTTACTCCATCAACAAGCATGGCTACTTCGTCGCTAAACTCCTTACGCAAGTCATCTAGCGTTACTTCAGTATCCTCAACAACATCATGCAGAAATCCTCCAGCAATTGTTGAAGGGTCCATCTCTAAGTCTACCAAAATCCCTGCTACTTGAATGGGATGTATGATATATGGTTCACCCGATTTACGAAATTGCTCTCGATGTGCTTCTTCTGCAAAGTCATAAGCTCGTTGAATAAAAGCGGTATCCTCAGTTGATAAATAACGCTGTGCCTTTTCAATTACTTGTTCAGAAGATAAAACTTGTTCGTTAGCCATGAAATCACCTTTTTTATAATGAAAACTTTATTTGAACTCCAATAATTTGGAGTGAATACGTCTTGTAAACCTGTATATAATTAACCAAGCTTTTCATAGGGTTTTAATAATGAAGAATAGTCCTTAGATCCTACTTTTAGAAATTTTACTATATTGTAACTATTATCAATAAAAATTGAGAAGATGTAAAGAGAATTCACTCTTTTTAAGAAACCAAATACTGGTTCGATGAATAATTAGATACTATTTATTTTCTCACTTTGAAAGGTAGCTACAAATAAAGTCATGTATTCTCTAATGAAAGGTAAACGAATGAGGAGAATCATGATGGTGACACAACCTTATGTAAATAAGAGAAGTATTGTTATTCATATCGGCTCTTATTCTAAAATGTTGATTTTTAAACCATATAATAAATTTAAAAGAGCCTTTATAAAAAAAGCACCCATGAGAGTGCTCTTTTAAATTAAAAGAAAGGAGAAATTCTTCAATATTTCAATTAAAAAACATCGAAATAATTTCTCTGTATTAATATTTAATTTTTCAAGCAATTAGTAAGTCATTAACGTTAATACTTCATAACCATCTAAAAGCTTACGTCCATCTAAATAAGATAGTTCTATTAAGAAAGCAATCCCAGCTACAACTCCACCAAGCTCTTCAACAAGCTTGATCGTTGCTTCAATTGTTCCTCCTGTTGCAAGTAAATCATCTGTAATTAATACACGTTGACCAGGTTTAATAGCATCTTTATGGATTGTTAAAACATCTTTACCATATTCAAGGCCATATTCTACACGAACTACTTCTCTAGGTAATTTTCCTTCTTTACGAACAGGAGCAAAACCTACACCTAATGAGTACGCTACTGGGCAACCGATTATAAATCCACGAGCTTCAGGACCAACGATAAGATCAATTTGCTTTTCACGAGCATATTCTACAATTTGGTCTGTAGCATATCTATACGCATCTCCGTTATCCATTAAAGTTGTAATATCCTTAAATTGGATTCCTGGTTTCGGATAATCAGGTACGACTGTTACGAATTGCTTTAAATCCATTTTTCCAATGTCCTCCTTATACATTCACATGTGCATCTTCATTAGCAGATTGAAATCGTTCTTCAAACCATTGCTTTAACTGCATATATGATGTATATAATAACGTTTTTTCTAACTCGATTTTCATCTGTTTTTGTACATAGGTTTCCGATTCTCCTAAATCTCTTTTTTGAGACGAGGAATTTGTCGAAATAACACCATTTTCTATTGTAACAAATTTCAGCTCAAAAAACACCTGTGACATAAACTCAATTGTTTCTTTTGACCATCCTTTATGTTTTGCTAATAATTCTCCTTGTTCATTTAAGTTAAAGGTACCTTTTTTTAATAAAAAACCATAATACCACTTAAAGTGCTCACGAGTAGGAATTGTAGCAAAGAAATGATCGGCTTCTTGCATAAAAACTGAATATATACGATCTGGCTTTCCTTGTAAAAAGAGAGATTCAATATGCTCTGATGATAAAGGTATATCTATTAAAGCAATATTTTTATTTTTCACATTAAGTTTTTCTGCATCCTCCATTGTTTTAACTAAATGGATGCTATTTAATCCCGCTTTACTTTTCATTGTTTCAAATGTAGAAGGTTGAAAAGTTATAAAGATTAGATTTTCAGAATTAACTGTTTTGATAAGCTTTTCTATATTACGAGTGCCACGATAATCATAAAGCTGCCATTCATCTACCTTTATATCCTGTAGCATGATTTGTGGCTTACGGTGATTGTTCCATTCGTTAATTGTTAGCTCACCTATTGCTGATAATGTTGCGGCAGGTGATAGTTCATCATGTATATATCCAAAGCCAAATCCGACACTATCAAGCTGCTGTTCTTTTTGTGAGAAAACTAATTTCAAATGGTTTTGATCCGCGCCAATTTTTCTAATACTTGCAAGTGTAACATTCTCAACTTGAACAATAGGCTTGGGATTGTTCATTCCAAAAGGTGACAACTGTTGCATTTCTTCTATAGATTTAACAGAAATATCTTCTAGCATACAGCTCACATCAACTTTAGTTATTGGAGTAAAATCTTCATCCGTTAATTGATTTTTAGCGAGCTCTACTAATCTTTCTCGTAGAATATCAACGTGTTCAAGCTGTAAAGTCATACCAGCAGCCATTGGGTGTCCACCAAAATGTGGTAAGATCTCTCTACATGTTGATAAATTTTCAAATAAATCAAAGCCATTAATACTTCGTGCTGAGCCTTTAGCAATTCCCTTTTCATGATCGATACTTAAAACGATTGTTGGTCGGTAGTAACGCTCTACAAGTCGAGATGCAACAATTCCAACTACCCCTGGATTCCAGCCTTCTTTTGCAATAATTAAGACTGGGTTAGCTTCAATTGGAAATTTACTTTCCACTTCTGCGATTGCTTCTTCAGTCATTGTATTAACTAACTTTTGTCTCTCTTTATTTAATAAATCAATTTCTTCTGCAATCATAAAAGCTTCTTCTTCATTGTCTGACAAAAGTAGATCAACTGCAGGATCAGCTGACTGTAGCCGACCTACAGCATTGATTCTTGGACCAATTGCAAAGCCAATTGTATCTTCAGTAATATCTTTGTGATCTACATTTGCAATTTTCAACAAAGCCTTTAATCCTATACGGTTAGTTGATTTTAGTTGTTGAATTCCTTTTTTTGCAATTAATCTATTTTCACCATGAAGAGTAACAAGGTCAGCAATTGTTCCAATCGCAGCCACCTCTAATAAATCTGATGGAGCTTCTCCCAATAAAGCATGACTTAATTTAAAAGCTACACCAACACCAGCTAATTCTTTAAAAGGATAAGAGCACCCTGGTTGTTTTGGGTGGATAATTGCAAAGGAATCCGGAAGAATCGGTCCTGGTTCATGGTGATCAGTAATAATTAGGTCAACTCCAAGCTCTTTTGCAATTTCAGCTTCATTGATTGCAGCTATTCCTGTATCAACAGTTATGATTAATGAGAAGCCTTTTTGATGAGCTTGTCTAAACGCTGCCTCATTAGGGCCATACCCCTCAGTAAAACGATTTGGAATATAAAAGTCAGCTTGTGCTCCAATATTTCTTAAAGTTGTTAACAACACTGTAGTACTACTAACACCATCAGCATCATAATCTCCATACACAAGGATATTTTCATTATTTTCAATAGCTGTTTTTATTCGGAGCACAGCTTTGTCCATATCTTTTAATAAATAAGGATCGTGAAAATCTTGTTTTTCTATTTGTAAAAATTCACGAGCTCCATGGGTTGAACGTATTCCTCGATTAACGAGTAATGACGCTACAAGTGGAGTTATCGATAATTCTTCTACTAATGTATTAATCAAAGATTCATCAGGTGGTTGAACCAACCATCTTGTTTTTGCTTTTAACATAGTTTCACCCCTCAACCATCCCATTATACAAGAGTGATCAAGGGGTTTCAATTTAAGTATTATATTCCAACTTTTATAGAATCAAATTAGACATTCTCAGATTGCTTTTCTTCCTCGTTCTGAAATTCATTATTTGGTAAATGAACTTGTTCTCCCTTTAGGGATTCTAGCTCTTCTTTTAGTTTTATATTTTCTTTTTCTGTTAATTTAAGTTTTCTCTGTACTGATAAAATTCGAACTACACCTGCAGATGCAATAATGAACCCTCCCATCAGAACAGATCCTAATATAATTAAAATTAATGGCCATTCAGATGTTCCAAACAAATAATCAACTTTAACAGGCTCAACATTTATTACGGCAAATAGTGCAATAATTAGTGCAAAAATAATAGCTACAACAAGACTCCACTGACGTTTCATCTAAATTCCTCCAAACTTTTTATGGTGAATATGGATTAATATGTACAAGTACATTTTGTACATGCTCATGTTCACTCATTAGCTTCTCTTTCACTAGCTTTCCAATGTTATGACCTTCTTCTACGGTTATATGTGGATCAACTGATATTTTTATATCTATAATGACATAATGCCCATGTTCACGTGCAAATAGTTCATCAATTTTTTTGATTCCACTTATCTGACTTACCGTATCCTTAAGTTCAGTAATATCTTCATCGTGCAATACATGGTCCAAGGTTGTATGAATAGATTCTGAACCAAGTTTCCACGCCATCTTAATAACTAAAATGGCTACAAATAATCCTGCTACAGGATCAGCATACACAAGCCAATCTATACCTATCTTCTGTCCAACAATAGCTGCACCTATTCCAATTAAAGCAGCTATCGAAGAATAAACATCTGAGCGATGTTCATAAGCATTAGCAATGATTGCATCACTTTTTATTCTTTTACCCAATTTAAACTTATATCGAAACATCCATTCTTTTACAACAATTGATAAGATAACAGCATAAATAGCAAGGAGCTTAGGTGCTTCAATTTCATGAAAAAATGCTTCAATTGAAGATTTTCCAATTTCTAAGCCAACTAAAAATAACAAAACAGCTACAATGATTGCAGCAATTGATTCCGCCTTACCATGACCATAAGGATGATCTTCATCAGGGGGCTGTTTGGCAGCACGCACACCTATAAAAACGGCTAGTGAGCCCGCAACATCTGAAGCTGAATGAACGGCATCTGCGATCAAAGCGCGACTATCAGATATAACACCAACTACTCCCTTAATAATCGCTAAAATGATATTTCCTACAACACCTATCATTGCTGCAAATTCAGCTTGCTTAAAACGATCTTTGTTATTCACTTATTCCACCTCTTTAACTGTTATCCATATAATAACCAACTCTAATGAATAAATAAGGGTCATCCCCTCTATATGTATTGTTAAGTGAGCAAATTTCATCACTTTTTCTACATTTAAAAGAGGAGTGACCCTATAAATTATTTAGATTTGTGGTTCATCACTTATATTAGATGGGACATCTTTTTTCTTATTTAACTGCTTCCCTTTCCAAATTAACCACAGCTGGGCAGCAATAAATAAAGATGAATATGTTCCAGAAACTAATCCAACTAACAAGGCAATGGAGAAGTTTGTTATTGATGAACTACCAAAAATCATTAAAGCTATAACTGCTATTACAACCGTAAGAACAGTATTGATTGACCTTGTAAATGTTTGCTGTAAACTTCTGTTAACAATAAATTGTAAATCTTCAATTGTCTTAACCTTTTTCTTCTTATAAAGCTCCCTAATCCGGTCAAAGGTGACTATCGTATCATTTATCGAATAACCGACTATTGTTAAGACTGCTGCAATAAATGTAATATCAACCTCTAGTCGAGTAATGCTGAAGAAGGCAATAATAAAGAATGCATCATGTAACAGCGCCACAATCGATGCTAATGCCATATAAAACTCAAAGCGAATTGATACATAAATAATAATACCAATTGATGCGATAAGAACTCCTAGCATTGCATTTCTAGCTAGTTCTTCACCAACTGTTGGAGAAACAGTACTAACATTTGGTTCTGAGCCATATTTTTCTTTAAAGTGATTTTTCACTTCTGCAATTTTTGGTTGATCTAAAACCGTTTTAAAACGAGCAACACCAATTTCGTTTTCATTTCCAGCAAGAACAACATCATCAACCTCTATATCTAGTTTAGCCATTTCTGTTTCTACTTCTTCTGCTGTTAAACTTTTATCAGCTAAAACCTCTATTCGAGTACCACTAGCAAAATCTATACCTAAGTTTAATTTAAAAATAAGTAGAATGATAAATCCCGCTACAACTAAAAAAGAAGATAGCACGAAAAACTTTTTACGGTGTTTTAAGAAATCAACTTTATCAAATTGTGTTGGTGCAATTGTATCATCATCAGTATCTTCTATACTAAGTATATGATCTTTTTTAACACCAAAATAACCTTTCTTTTTATCTAACCAACGACTTTCAACTAATAACGCAAGTAGAATTCGTGTTAAGAATACAGCAGTTAAAAAGCTAACAACAATACTAATGATTAACATTGTTGCAAAACCTTTAACAGAGCTTGTACCAAAGAAGAACAAAACACCTCCTGCCAGCATTGTCGTTATGTTTGCATCAAAAATTGTTGCAAATGAACGTCTCGTTCCTGCCTTAAAGGCAGAGCGAACTGTTCTACCTAGCTTTAATTCTTCTTTTATCCGTTCGTATGTAATAATATTTGCATCAACCGCCATACCTACCCCAAGGATAAGTGCCGCTATTCCCGGTAATGTTAATACACCATTCATCCAATCAAAGACCTGAAGAATTACATAGATGTATGTCGATAGTGTAACAACTGCAATAATACCAGGTAAACGATAGAAGAAAATCATAAATAAGAAGATAACAGAAATTCCAATTATCCCAGCAAGAACCGTCTGGTCAAGGGCCTGCTCTCCAAATTGAGCACCAATTGATGTTGAATACATCTCTTTTAGCTTTACTGGAAGTGATCCTGCATCAAGTAGATTGGCTAAATCCTGTGCTTCACCGATCGTAAAGTTCCCTGTTATTGTTACATCTGTTTGATTAAAAACTTGATCTACATTTGGTGCTGAAAGAAATTTAGGGTTTTCTTTTGTCACTTCTTCTTGATAAGAATCACCATCTTCATAATCCAACCAAATTACTAGCTGGTTATATGGGGCATTTCCGACAATCTCTTGTGTTACTTCTTTGAATTTTGATGCTTCTTTAAGCTTAATTGCTACATTAGGAGCACCATTTTCGTCAAAAGACTGCTTAGCGCCACCTTGAACTAAGTCAGAGCCATTTAACATTTCCTTATCTTCATAATCACGAAATGTTAATTCTGCTTGTGTAGATAATATTTCACGAGCTTTATTTTGGTCACTAACTCCTGCAAGCTGAACGCGAATACGGTCTTCACCTTCAATTTGAATATTCGGTTCACTTACCCCTAGAACGTTCGCACGTCTTTGTAAAGCATTTACAGTACTAACTAAAACTTCTCTATTTATTTCATCACCATCATTTGCTGGTAGAACTTCATAAAGGATTTCAAAGCCACCTTGTAAATCCAACCCTAAAATGATGTTATTTGTCACTTTGTTTGTGTTCATACCAATTAAGCTTCCCACAACAAGGACTAGTAGAAAAAACGCAATAATGCGTCCTCGCTTTATCATTATGTATCCTCCTTAAATCACTCTAAAAAATTGTAATTGAAATAGTATGATAAAAAATAAGGTCTTTGTAGAGAGTTGTGATTACACCCACCTTCTCATTTACCCTCCTCTTCGGATTTTCCATAAGAGAAGAAATCACTTTGGCTGTTAACTTCTACACTAAAAAATTATACGCTTTTATATTGAATGGAAGCAATGCTAAATAAGACCTTTTAGTAGATCTTTTCCTTCATCACTATCAAACCAGTTATCTTTTTTAAACGATTCAACTGTTGCATAGTTCATGAAGTCACCTACTTTAAGTGCCAAAACATCACGAACAACTTCATGAACAAACAATTCAGGCGTTTTTCTCCATTTTTTATTTTTCAAGAAATTCCATACCTTTTCTTCTGACACATCACGATAACCCAACAATATAAATTCCTCTAGCTTGCTTCTTATTGCTGGCTTTACATGATCTCTAAAATCATCAAATGGTTGCTTGTCCATATAACCTCTCCTTTTTAGAATTTCTTATGTAAACTTTTGATGTTTATATATTCTATACAGAACTTGTCATGCTTGGCCTAATCCTGTGCATATAGTAATTGTATAGCATTACACGTTATTTGAGAAGGCAGGGGAAAGGAATGTCAAAGCAAACGTTTCTAAAAGGAACGCTTATTTTAATATTAGCAGGATTTATCACACGTGTCTTAGGCTTTATTAATCGAATTGTTGTCGCAAGATTTATCGGTGAAGAAGGTGTAGGTTTATATATGATGGCTGTTCCTACACTCGTTTTAACTATTACCATTACACAGCTTGGCTTGCCTGTAGCGATATCAAAATTAGTTGCTGAAGCTGAAGCTCAGGGAGATCAAAGGAAGATAAAGAAAATTCTTGTTGTTTCATTATCTATTACAGGCTTGCTTAGCTTAATATTCACCCCAACAATGTTTTTTCTATCTCCTTACCTAGCTGAATTATTTAGGGATAGTCGTACAGTATGGCCATTATATGCGATTGCACCAGTTGTGCCAATTGTTGCGATCTCGTCAGTTATTCGCGGTTACTTTCAAGGAAAACAAAACATGCGCCCTGCTGCTATATCTCAAGTATTAGAACAACTTGTCAGAATTTCATTAGTAGCTATCTTAACAAGTGCTTTCCTACCATATGGAATTGAATATGCGGCGGCTGGTGCTATGATTTCTGCTGTCATCGGAGAATTAGTTTCTCTTATTTACCTTTTAACAATGTTTAAGCTCAAGAAAAAAATGAAAATCCGGAAAAAGTTTTTTAAATCGGCTAAAAATGGAAAAGATACTTTTCAACAATTAATGAGTATTGCACTACCAACTACAGGAAGTAGATTCATAGGCTCCATTGCATGGTTTTTCGAACCTATCGTTGTAGCAAATAGTCTAGCCATCGCCGGTGTTGCTACAGCTGTTGCAACAAGTCAATATGGTGGACTAACTGGTTATGCACTACCATTGCTTATGTTACCATCTTTTATTACATATTCTCTTTCTACCTCCTTGGTTCCTGCAATAAGTGAAGCAATGGCGCAAAATCAACTTAAGCTTGTTGAGCATCGACTTCAGCAGGCGATTAGATTATCGATTGTAAGTGGTGGTCTTTCTTGTGTTGTGTTATATGTTTTTGCTGAACCATTGATGACTGTTATGTATGGTAGTAGTAAATCAGCCATTTTCGTTCAAGTAATGGCACCATTCTTTATTTTCTACTATTTCCAAGGCCCACTACAAGCTGTTTTACAAGCTTTGGATTTAGCTAAAGCAGCAATGATCAATAGCCTAATAGGATCTGCAATAAAAACAGCATTAATCTTTACCTTAGCATCGAGACCTTCATTAGGAATAATGGGAGCAGCATTAGCAATAGTAATTGGTATCATGCTTGTTACATTATTACATTTCGCAACTGTAATGAAGGTTATACCATTTACTATATATGTGAAGGATTATATAAAAAGTGGTTTGACAATGGTCATATCTGGAGTAGCTGGTTACCTATTTTACGAAAATGTATTCCTTAATTCTTCAAGTATTCTTCGGTTAATAGCAGCATTAATTGTTACATCCATCATCTACTGCTTGCTGTTATTTGTTTTGAATTTAGTAGAGAAAGATGAAGTGAAACGGTTACCTTATGTTGGTGGATTTTTAGCAAAATTAATACCTGTTAAATAATACCCAATACAAAATCGACAGCTAAATGACCTAGCTGTCGATTTTGTGTACCCTCTTTTAGATTGTTACTTTTAAAAATAGTAGTAAATTGAAAACAATAAATTAATAAATAGGCGAAAAAAAGTAGGGTTTTATCCCTATCTTTGGCAAATAGATATTCTATTTTTTTTCATCCTTTATATCAATAAAAAAGATCCCTTTTCCAAAGGTACATAATGATATTGCACTAATATCTTTATACCCTAATTTACGAAGTTGCTGCCTTAACCATAAATTATTTTTGTCAATTACTTTTAAATTGTCTTCATTTATCTGTCCATCAACAATTAGTGGCACCTGCAGCTCAGGTTGCTTCTTTTGCTTTTTTTGTTTTTCTATTACTGAAAGTTTGCCAGTAGGCTCTAGAATGGCAAACTCGACGTCGGCCACATTACTAATATTTTTATCGCGTAATTGTGTCATTAAATCATCAAAGTTATAACGTTGTGTTTTCATGGCATGCTCATCCACTTTTCCCCGATTAATGATGATTGTTGGTTTCCCATCTAATAGATGTCTAATTTTTTGGTTTTTCAAAGACAAGTAGGCGAGAGAGATTTGAATAATCATTAATAAACTCATTGGAACAACTGTATGAATTAATGGATCTTTTTCATCCTCAATAGCTGTAACAGCCATTTCAGCAATCATAATAAAAACCACTAAATCGAGTATACTTAATTCTCCAATCTCCCTTTTACCCATTAAACGAAAGATAATTACGATTAAGAAATAAAGAAAAAGTGTACGAGCCACAATGGTTAGAAACCACTCCATAATATGGCCTCCTTATCAGCATGCAGTTTATTAATACTTAGTTTGAGCGATAAGTTTATATTTATGTAACTGTATTTAATTTGTAAAATTAATTAGATATCTAAAATAGATATAAATAGATGAAATAAAAAGAGATATGATCACTATTGGGAAACCTACCTTTAGAAATTCAATAAAGCTTATATGCTCTTTTTCTTTGGCTGCTAATCCTGCGACAACTAAATTTGAGCTTGCACCTAACAGCGTTCCATTTCCACCTAAGCAAGCACCTAGTGCCAATGACCACCATAACGGATCGAGATTTGTCATTCCATAATCCTGGAATTCTGTTATAACTGGGATCATGGCAGCTACAAAGGGGATATTATCTACAAAACCTGATAACACTCCTGTCATCCAAAGAATTAACATAGAAGTCTTCGGTAAATCACCTTCTGTATAAAACACTAGTCCCCTAGCTAATTCATCAATTATTCCTACCTCTTCTAGACCTCCAATTAACATAAATAAACCGATAAAGAAAAATAATGTTCCCCATTCCACCTGTTTAAAAACCTCTTCAGGTTTATACTCATCCTCAGTTAACAAAAGTAATAACAATGCACCTGCTAAAGAAACACTTGTTAAATCTATGTGAAGAATCGGATTTAATACAAATCCAGATATCGTCATACACAATACAGCTAGTGATTTAGGTAACGCTGCTGTTACTTTTAAATAGTCAGATGCTTTTATTGAAGATAATTTCACTTGATCAATATGATTTACATTTAACTTCGGCCAGTAAAGAATTATTAAATAAATTAATACAACTGCATAGATAATTAGAACAATTGGACTCAAGTGAAAAAGAAAAGCATTGAATGTTAAATGCTCCACGGCCTGACCGATCATAATATTAGGTGGATCACCAATTAAAGTTGCTGTTCCTCCAATATTAGAAGCAATGATAATAGAAATTAAATAAGGCATTGCAGGAATATCAAGCATTCTAACTATTGTTAGGATGATTGGAACTAGTAACAAAACCATCGTTACATTTGCCAAAAATGCTGATCCAATTGCAGTTAAAGTTGATATCACTATGAGCAGAGGTATCGGCTTTCCTCCAACTGCTTTTGCCATAACGATAGCGACATATTCAAATACACCTGTTTGACTTGTAATAATAACAATAAGCATCATTGAAAATAACAAAGCGATTGTATTCCAATCAATATATGATAAAAAAGCTTTGTTCACATCATATATCCCTACTATGAGCATAACAACTCCGCCAAATCCTGCTGCTACAGCTCTGTCAATTTTTTCAGTCATAATAATAAAATATGTTACGAGAAAGATGATAACAGTTAAAATTGTAAGCATCGTTTATCCCCCTTGAAAGCACAAATGTACTAGTGCTTTGCTTCATGTGCACTTTTGTACAACAATTTCTCTATATGCTTTATTAGCTTTTTGAAACGTTTATATGATTATTTTAATAAACATTGCTGCTTCTAGAATTTCGATTGAAATCAAAGCTACAAAGCAATCTACCCTCAAACAAGCCTTATAAAATCTATCGATAGTATTGTTGATTTCTTTTTAATTTTTTACCATCTACCACTATGGTACATGTCCTCTTTACCATCATATGATGCAAGTCCACTAAAATATTTATAGTCTTTTTTTTTCTTCTATGAATATTCTGTAATAAGACGAGCTACAACAAGCTTTGGTACTATTTTTATTTTTTAGGGGGGACGTTAAAATGGAAACAAAAAGATGGGGAAAAGCGATTCTTTATGGTCTCATTACAATATTTGTGATCGCTTTAGTGACAAGCTTAACTTTTTCTTTATTATTAAAATTTACTAGTCTTACAGAATCTTCTATTACATGGGTATTACTAGGAATTTCTTTATTGACTTTATTTATCGGTGGATTTGTTGCTGGAGGTAACGGTAAAGAAAAGGGTTGGTTAATTGGAGGAATAACTGCGTTACTTTATTCATTAATTATTCTTCTATTTAAATTTTTGGGTCACGGACAAGTATTTACAACTGAAGAGTTGATGTATCATGGAGGATTTTTATTAATTGCAATGTTAGGTGGAGTTTTTGGCGTTAATTTGTCAGCATCAAGAGAAAGTAAATAACAAGGTGCCTTGGTCATCACCGATAAACTAAGATGAGCATCGACTGAGTTCATAGGGAGATAATCTGAAGACATATAGGAGATACCATTTGCTACCGATACAAGTTACCTTTCTTTTCTTATAAAAACCATACAAAAAAACAGGGGATAGCCCCTGTTTCTATTTGTATGTATCATACATATTAGTCTTTTGCTACTTCACGTACTGAACGACGATCAAACGTTAAACGAGTACCGTCACCAACTTTTAATACAATCTTATTTTCATCAATTGAATCAAGAATACCGTGAAGGCCGCCAATTGTAATAATCTTGTCGCCTTTTTGTAGGCTGTTCTGCATTTCACGAACCGCTTTTTGTTGCTTTTGTTGCGGACGAATTAGCAAAAAGTAAAAGATCGCAAACATTAACACTAAAGGTAAAACTGTTGTTAACATATCCATTAAATATCACCCCTTTCAAGCATGTATTAAAAGTTCTTGGCATTTGGTTTATTAAAACCATATTTTTCAAAGAATTCATCGCGGAAATCGCCTAGACGATCCTCACGAATAGCTTGTCTAACTTGCTCCATTAAGTTTACCAGAAAATATAGATTATGATAAGATGTTAATCTTAATCCGAAGGTTTCTTCAGATTTTATTAAGTGTCGAATATAAGCTCTGGAATAATTTTTACATGTATAGCAATCACAATTTTCGTCAAGAGGACCAAAATCTCTAGCAAATTTCGCATTTTTCACAACAAGTCGACCTTCACTTGTCATAAGTGTACCATTTCTTGCAATACGTGTTGGTAATACACAATCAAACATATCAATACCACGAATCGCACCATCAATTAACGAATCAGGAGATCCTACTCCCATTAAATAACGAGGTTTATTATCAGGCATAAGTGGTGTTGTAAAATCCAACACTCTGTTCATAACATCTTTTGGTTCTCCAACTGATAATCCACCAACCGCATATCCAGGGAAATCTAATGACACTAAATCTCTTGCACTTTGCTTACGTAATTCTTCATATTCTCCGCCTTGAATAATTCCAAATAACCCTTGATCATTTGGTCTTTGGTGAGCTTCTAAACAGCGCTCAGCCCATCGGCTTGTTCTTTCAACTGATTTCTTCATATAATCATATTCAGCAGGATATGGTGGACATTCATCAAAAGCCATCATAATATCTGATCCTAAATCATTTTGAATATGCATAGCTTTTTCAGGTGAAAGGAATAGCTTATCCCCATTTAAATGATTACGGAAGTGAACTCCCTCTTCCTCGATTCGACGGAAATCACTTAAACTAAATACTTGAAACCCACCAGAATCTGTTAAAATGGATCGATCCCAATTCATAAATTTATGTAATCCACCAGCTTCTTTAACAATCTCATTACCTGGACGAAGCCAAAGATGATAGGTATTACTTAGAATAATACCAGCACCCATTTGCTTCAGGTCCTCAGGTGACATTGTTTTTACAGTTGCAAGTGTTCCTACAGGCATAAAAACTGGTGTTTCAAAGCTACCATGGGGCGTATGAACGATTCCAAGTCTTGCTCCTGTTTGTTTGCATGTTTTAATCAGTTCGTAACGAATTGGTGATGTTGACACCTATATTTCCTCCTTAATCGAAAGTGTATGTTATTATCCCACGAAGATATGAACATACACTAATTAACTTTCTTAATTCTTTTCAAATCTTAAATAATCAGCATCGCATCTCCAAAGCTAAAAAATCTATACTGCTCTTTTACAGCTGTTTCATATGCGTTCATGACATTTTCTCTTGAAGCAAGAGCACTAACTAACATAATAAGCGAAGATTTAGGAAGATGGAAATTTGTAATCATTCCATCAATACCTTTAAAGTCGTAACCTGGATAAATAAAGATATTTGTCCAGCCATTCTCTGAAACATATTGACCATTATGCTTTGATGCAATAGTTTCAAGCGTTCTAGTAGAGGTTGTCCCAACAGATATAATACGACCACCTTTTGCCCTTGTTTCATTTAGAAGAGCTGCAGTACCTTCTGTAACCTGATAGAATTCTGCATGCATTTCATGCTCCTCCACTGTATCAGCACTTACAGGACGGAATGTGCCCAAACCAACATGAAGAGTAATAAAAGCAATATGTACCCCTTTTGATTTAAGCTGCTCAAGAATTTCCTCTGTAAAATGTAAACCAGCTGTCGGTGCAGCTGCTGACCCTATTTCACGGGAAAAAACTGTTTGATATCTCTCACGATCATCTAATTGTTCTTTAATATATGGTGGGAGTGGCATTTCTCCAAGTGTTTCAAGTACTTCATAAAAAATACCTTCATAGTCAAACTTTAATAATCGTCCACCATGTTCACTAGATCCAACACATGTAGCTTTCATAACACCTGAACCAAATGTAACAACAGTTCCTTCTTTGACACGCTTTGCAGGTTTAACAAGTGTTTCCCACACATTATCTTCCTGTTGCTTTAATAAGAGAATTTCAATACTTGCACCCGTATCTTCTTTTACACCAAAAAGTCTTGCAGGCATAACTCTTGTATTATTTAACACAAGACAATCACCTTCATTGAAATAATCAATGATTGCCTTAAAAGACTCATGCTTTATTTCGCCTGTTTCTTTTTTTAGAACCATTAACCTTGAAGCATCTCTTTCCTTAAGAGGAACCTGAGCAATCAGTTCTTCCGGGAGATGAAAATCAAATAATTCTACCTTCAATAAACTCACCTATTTTCTATCTAAACTTGTTACTTAAAACGACCCAAAATTGAAAAGACAATTGATAGCACTATGCTTATAACAATACAAGTTACTATTGGAAAAAAGACTGTTGTATTTCCTTTTTTAAAAATAAGGTCACCAGGTAGTTTACCAATAAATTGCATGAAAAATCCAATCACTAATAGTAATCCACCTAATATCATGAGTATCTTAGGAAATTCAGTCATGATGTGGAGCCTCCATTTGAAAATGATGATAAACAAGATTTGTTACAATTCTTCCCCTTGGAGTTCGTTGGAGAAAGCCAATTTGTAATAAATAAGGCTCATAAACATCCTCGATTGTATGCGATTCTTCTCCTATTGTAGCCGAAATTGTATCAATCCCAACCGGTCCACCACGAAATTTTTCGATAATCCCTAACAATAGCTTATGATCAATATGATCTAAGCCTAACTTATCAACCTGGAGTTTTTCCAAGGCATCAATTGCAAGCTCATATGTGATCGTGTCTTCACCCATAACTTGAGCAAAATCTCTCACTCTTCTTAATAAACGATTGGCAATTCTAGGGGTACCTCTTGATCTTCTTGCCATTTCAATGGCACCATCATGCTTAATACCCACTTCAAGAATATCAGCTGTTCGCTCTATAATATGAGCTAATTGACTTTCATTATAGTACTCTAATCTGCTTAAAACTCCAAAGCGATCACGAAGCGGAGCCGTTAATAAGCCTACCCTTGTCGTGGCACCAATTAATGTAAAAGGAGGAAGATCAAGTCGAACAGATCTAGCTGTTGATCCCTTACCAATCACAATATCCAAACAAAAGTCCTCCATTGCTGGATATAATACCTCTTCAATTGAACGTTGTAATCGGTGGATTTCATCTATAAAAAGCACATCACCAGGTTCAAGTGCTGTCAAAATCGCCGCTAAATCACCGGGTCTTTCAATAGCAGGACCTGATGTTGTCCTAATATTTACACCCATCTCATTTGCAATTATCGTAGCCAATGTGGTCTTTCCTAATCCAGGGGGACCGTACAAGAGGACATGGTCGAGAGTCTCACTTCTCATTTTTGCAGCTTCAATAAATACTTTAAGGTTTTCCTTTGCTTTATCTTGTCCGATATATTGTGATAATGTTTGTGGTCTTAAGCTTTGTTCGATATACGTTTCTTGTAAATCTGCTTCACTGGATACAAGACGTTCATCCATATTTATCACCTATTTTAATAGCTTTTGCAATGCTTTTTTAATATAAAGATCTGTCGTTAAGCTTTCTTCCTGTAACGCAGGAAGAACTTTTTTAATTTCACGTTCAGCATAGCCTAAAACTTTTAAAGCTTCAACTGCTTCATTTAATGCCTGGTTTGTTGTGTATTTTTGTTCTATATCTTCATGTGTAAATAAGTCTGGAGAATATAGTGCGGCAACTTCTTCCAATTTACCTTTTAAATCAAGAATAATCTGACGTGCAGTTTTTTTACCCACACCAGGAAATTTCACTAAAAACGTATCATTTTCATTTTCAATTGCTTCGATAACTTGTGATGGATTTCCAGATGCTAAGATGGCAAGCGCACCCTTTGGTCCAATCCCTGTTACGTTTAATAGCTTCATGAAAAGTGCTTTTTCCTCTCTAGATGGAAAGCCATATAAAGCTAATAAATCCTCACGAACATGCTGATATGTATAAACAATGATTTCTTCACTACTATTCTTTCTATAGCTAAAAGGATTAGGTGTATGAATTTGATACCCCATTCCTCTATGATCAATCACAATGTATTCAGGTGTTACATTATCCACATACCCTTTAATAAATTCAATCATTTCCTTCACCTCTTATTGACTGTACCTCATTGTATCAAAAAACTTGACTAATCAGAAGGATAATTCATTACAATAAAAGAACCCGTACAATTGTTCCCTTCTATTTTACCATGATGTGAAGGAAATTGTATGAATTATTAAAGTGTTGTTTGTGGAGTTTTCGAAAAGGACATTCTAAAAAAAGACGTCAATACAAAAAAAGAAGGCAAAACTAACTGAAAAAACAAGCTGATATATATTGCATTCGCCAATATTTTGATGATGGATTTAAATAGATTTGCGCAATAACTCTTTTTACAAAGAAAAAGCTAACCAGAAAAAATCTAAGTTAGCAAAATTTCTATTTTTTTTCAGCTTTTGAATAGGTCTCAAACATTTTTATTACTTCTAAGTATTGATCTTTTGTTTGTATTCTTATGCCTTGAATTAATTCATCATGCTTATGACTTTCAAGCTTATCCATATCAATTTGAAAAAAAGATTGAATAACTTCACTTGTTTCTGGCTTGCCATTAAAAATGGAGAGTGTCCCATCTCCTGCAATTCCAAAGTAGCCATTTGTCTTTAGTAAAGGTGAAATATCATCAATATTCTTTTTAAAAATAACTCGATCTTCATTTTGATCAACCAACTGCCAGCTCTCATATGATGCCCAAAAATCCTCCATAGAAAGGATTGTTTCCTTCGTTATTTCTTCACTAACTTCTCCGTCTAAATATTTCCGCTGTAAGATAACCTCAATTGTTAATGGATCTCTTACACTCTGTTCTTCTGCTCTTATATACTGATGACTACCGTTTGTTACTGTGATACTTACAATAAAAACAAGAATACAACAAACAGTAATGATGTGACCACGATGAAACTTACTCACCAATCTCACCTCGTTCATAAAATTCATTAAACACAATCTCAATTATTATTGTGACCATTTATAGAAGGATTATCCAAAAAAGATCAATAAAAAAAGGGGCATTGCCCCTTTTTACGAAAATTTAGCGCTCACCATTAAATGGACGTTGAATAGCATCCCCTAAATCTTCCATTAAATCATTAACATCTGTATCAATTGCTTCTCTGTCTCCACCATTACGAATATCATTGTCAATATTTCGTATACGAGTAAATGTTCCTTCATCAGTAATAACTTGGACATTTCTGCCTTTAGTCATTTTTCGTATTTCACTCGTGATTTTCTCTTTCATATCTGCATCGTTTCTGTCATGAGTATCAACAGCTACGATTACATTATCATCGGTTACTAAAACACGAGCATCATCTACGTTATCAATTTTCTCAACCGCATTCTTTACTTTATCTGAAACTGCTCCATCTCCACGATTATAATAACCAACCTCGTTTAAGTGTCCATGATAGTTTGCGTCACCATGACTAAAACGATTATCTCGTACAAGACCGTTATCACGGTCACCTAAAGGAACTGTTGGATTTGACATGTTACGATTGTCATAACGGTCATTTACACGACGAAAATAATTATCTTCGTCATTCATGCCATCCATCATTTCTGTGATAGGTCCTTCATTATCAACATCTGTATTTTCATTTGAATAGTATCCAATAGGTCGAGTATTGTTATCATTATCTCCATTATTTAGGGCACCTTCATTACCATTACAAGCAGTTAAACTTGTTGTTAATAGAGCGATTGCCGTTAAAGTAGAAGCCTTTTTACTGTTTATCAATACAAAAACCTCCCTGTTTAGATACACTCAAATTAAGCAATCAATCATCAATTGCTCATTACCTATGATGTGCTTGAAGCAGGAAGATAAGTCTGTTACTTTACGCCAACTTGTTTAAATAATGGAGATTCATTTATTTTCGGCCAAATACTAGTTTTTTGTATGTAATATGTTTCTTTGCTTTTAGACGTCATTCTCTGTTGCAAGCAGTGTATTATTATATAGAAGGTGCGATTTGAAGAAGATAATATTCAATTAATTTTGTACCAAGTTGATTCCATCTGATTCCTAAAAACAACAAGGTTTACGAAATCAGCCAAATATAAAAACAGGGAATGAATATATCATCCCCTGTTTGTCATATTATTTTAATCTTCCTCTTCTTCACGATCATAATTTGGCATACCAAACATTTGCGCACTCGGATCAAGTTGACCTGGTTGACCTGGTTGACCTGGTTGACCTGGGTATGGTGTTTGATTATAGCCATATGGATTATAACCATATGGTGATGGTGCATAACCTTGTGGAGCCATGTATGGTTGTTGCATTGGGTATCCACCATAAGGCTGCTGCGCCATAGGATAGCCTTGTTGATAAGGATATGGATTTGCATATTGCTGTGGAGACGGACCTCCACATCCACAATCATCCTGATCATAAGCAGGAGCTACTTGAGGATATGGCTGATTTGGCATATTAGCATGCTCAGCATAATCTCCATCTGGAGCTTCTCCATAAGCACCCATCACTTGACTTGGATAGCCAAGTCCTGTTCCTGGCATAACTGGTGAAACTGGTACGCCTGCATATGGGTTTACAGGAAATCCATGACCTTGCCCATAATGAGCTGGAGCTACTTGCTGTTGATATGGCATATAAGGCTGATTTGGTACATTTTCATGATCATAGTCATAATCATCATCATCATAAGCTTCAGGACTCACAGCTGATGGATATGGCTGATTCGGCATCATAGCAGGACCAGGCGCATAAGGCATTTGTTGCATAGGATAATATGGTGGACAAAGTCCTGTTCCCGGTAATACAGGTGAAACTGGCACCATGTATTGTGGTGCTACATATTGCGGTTGTGGTTGATACATTGCCGGTTGATTATAGGCAGGCATCTGCATATTAGGCATGTTTGGTACATTCGGCATGTTGGCCATATCTTTTAAATCCTCCTCATGGTGTTCTTCTTTTGGTAGATAATATGGCTCTGCATGATGATTTTCGTTAGGCATTTCTTCGTCTACTTTTGTCATGTCAGGTAACACATTTGCTGGTTTCGGTGGTAGCTGTGGATTTCCCATTTGCGGCATCATTGCCATATTCACCGTATAATAATTATTCGCTTCCATCCCAGTATATACCGGATGTTGTGCATTAGGTACAGGCGGTATATAAGGTTTTGATGGTTTTTCTGAGATAGGTTCCTTAGGAACAGTGTCTTCAACATCTACAACTGCTTTTGGTTTTTCTTTAGCAAAAGGATGCTCTGCTAAAGGCATTTCTTTCTTAATTGGTGCTTCTTTCTGAATTGGAGCTTCCTTTTGAATTGGAGCTTCTTTTTTCACAGCTACATTTCCAGAAGGAACTTTGATTTTCATACCAGGCATAATTAAATCTGGATTACTTAATTGTGTATTCATGCTCTTAACTTCTTCAAAATTAACTCCATATTTTTTTGCAATCTTCCAAAGTGTATCGCCTTTTTGTACAATATGAATTTTCAATGCTTTCCCTCCTAAGCATAAAAAGTATCTGATGGATAATGAATCATAATGATTTTTACTAAACACCATTATTTTCAGCAAAATATGAACTTAAGCATAATGCCATTATTCTTCATAACAAGTTATGAGAAGAAATCAGTAATTATGTTAAAAATTAATATAAAAGAAACGATTACCTCTCAAATGGCTATATTTATACCTATGTTTGTTTTTTGGAAATTATTAAGGCTATTTTCTTATATGTTTTTGCTTTCAGTCGATTGAAGGAAGCAGCAATGTATAAAGACTGATGTATTCTTAATATCGGTATTTTTACCAATAAGCTCTTAATGAGAGAGGGCAAAACAAGAGGAGCTGGCTTTATATTCAATAATTCAAAAGATGAGCTGTATCACTAGTTAATTCAACTTTTGTTTTAGTTTGTTTAATTTGATTTATAGAATTACTATAGAAAAAAGACCAAATCTGATGAATTGGTCTTTTTTCTATATATTCTTTTATTTTCAGCAGGAAGTCATTATTCTTCCTTTTATACATTTGCTAGCATACGATTTAGCGCTAGAACTGCATCTTGGGTTATATGTTCAGGCACAACAATTCTGTTAGCTGTTTCCCCTTTTTCTAGACCTTCTAATGTCCATAATAAGTGAGGAAGATCAATTCGATTCATTGTTAAGCATGGACACATAAATGGATTTAATGAGACAATTTTCTTATCAGGATGCTGCTGAATGATTCTATTAACAAGATTCATTTCTGTCCCAATTGCCCACTTAGTTCCTGGTTCTGCCGCTTCGATCATATCGATAATGTATTTGGTAGATCCAGCATAATCAGATAAGCCTACAACTTCACGACTACATTCAGGATGAACAATAATATTCATGTCAGGCTCTGTTTTACGTATATGCTCGATGTTTTTCACAGTGAAGTTTTCATGAACAGAGCAATGCCCTTTCCAGAGAATAACCACAACGTCTTCAGGGTTTCCATCGTATTCTAATTCATTAGAGATAGGATTCCATATCGCCATCTTATCAAGAGGAACGCCCAAATCAAATGCAGTATTTCTTCCTAGATGTTGATCAGGTAAAAATAAGATTCGTTGTTTTTGTGAAAATGCCCACTCGAGCATTTTTTTAGCATTTGAAGATGTAACAGTAGCTCCACCGTTTTTTCCAACAAAAGCCTTAATAGCAGCGGTTGAGTTTACATATGTTAAAGGTAGCATAGTATCACCAAAAAGCTTCTGAAGCTTTTCCCATGCTCTGTCTGTTTGTTCAATATCAGCCATATCTGCCATAGAACAACCAGCTCTCATATCAGGTAATAAAACCTTTTGATGTTCTGTAGTAAGCATATCAGCTGTTTCCGCCATAAAGTGTACACCACAAAAAACAATATATTCTGCGTCTTTATTTTTAGCAGCTGCTTGTGCTAGCTGTAATGAATCTCCTGTAACATCTGAGAACTTAACAACTTCATCTTTTTGATAATGATGTCCTGGGATATACAATCTTGAGCCGAACTTCTCTTTAATTTCTCTAACTCTTTTTTCCATCTCTTCAGTTGATCGTGTTTTATAAGATTCTGGCATCATCTCTTTTTTTTCATGTTCAAGAATATCTAATAATTCCACGTGTATTTCCCCCCTATTTTACATTTAAGCTAATATCCAATGATTTATATGAATGAGTTAACATTCCTAAAGAAATATAATCAACATTTGTATTACGGTAATCTGCTAAATTATGAAAGCCAATACCTCCAGAAGCCTCAGTGATAATTTGTTTAGGTGTTAGCTTAACAAATTTTGCTACTTCCTCTGGTGTTCGATTATCAAACATAATTACATCTGCTTTAGCTTCAATGGCTTCTAATAATTGTTCTTCAGTTTCAATTTCCACCTCGATTTTGACCATATGACCTGTTTTATTTCTTACTTCTTTTACAGCATTATAAATAGAACCCGCAAAAGCAATATGATTATCCTTAATCATGACTCCATCATACAATCCAAATCGATGGTTGAAGCCACCACCACAACGAACTGCATATTTTTCAAACATTCTTAGACCAGGTGATGTTTTTCTTGTATCACAAATTCTAGTAGAATCTGATTTCAGTAAGTTAATTGCTTGATTTGTTAAAGTAGCAATCCCACTCATCCGTTGCATTAAATTTAAAATAACACGCTCTCCACTTAAAATGACAGAAACAGGTCCTTCAATTTCAGCAATAATATCTCCCTTTTTTAATACATCTCCATCAAGCTTTTTTACGTTCACAAGAAGATCTGACTGAAAGAGGGAGTATCCTGCTTCTATAATACTAGCACCAGAGAAGATGCCATCTTCTTTTGCAACAATAACAGCTTCACCTCTAGCGGTTTCACCAAAGATTGTTGAACTGGAAATATCTAATTCTCCAAGATCCTCTAAAAAGAATTCTTCTAATTTTTTCTTTAATTTGATCGTATTCAACTGTTACACCTCCACTTGCATTTCATCTTTTGTTCGAATAACATATTTTTGTCTCCAGATTTGATCATTACTCTCAGGAAAATCTAGTCGAAAATGACCCCCTCTACTTTCAGTTCGTCTTAATGCTGATGACGATATGATCCAGCCAATTGTTAACATATTAATTACTTCAATTTGTTCAATTGTGAAATCATTCACATTAAAGTCCCAAAAAGAGACTTGATCTTTATATGATTCAAACCATTTGACAGCATAAAGTAAATCTTTTTCTGTTCTTTGTATGCCCACATATTTTGTCATGATTTCTTGGATTTCTTTTTTATTTGGTAGCTCTATTTCCGTCAGATACGTAGAAGGTACTTCATTAAAGAAATATTCTCTGTCAAAAGATAATGTAGAGATATACTCAGCAATTCTTTTACCAAAAACAAGACCTTCTAACAAAGAATTACTTGCCAGTCTATTCGCACCATGTACACCTGTGCATGCTGCTTCTCCAACCGCAAATAAATTTGGAATTGACGTCTCACCTTTATCATTAGTTAGGATTCCACCCATTAAAAAGTGCATTCCTGGAGCAACAGGGATTTTCCCACTAGCTAAGTCAATTTTATGTTCACGACATAGCTTTGAAATCGTTGGAAATCTTGTTGTGAAGTTCGTAATCATTGAAATATCAAGGTAGATTTTGTTTCCTTTTTTCATTTCATCAAAAATAGCTCTTGATACAACATCTCTTGGCGCTAAATCACCTTGATGATGAAGTTCATTCATAAATACTTTACCGTTCTGGTTAATTAATGTTGCACCTTCTCCTCTAACAGCTTCTGAGATAAGTCCAACACATTTCCCATCTATGTGAAGCATTGTTGGATGAAATTGAATAAACTCCATATCTGCAATTTCTGCTCCTGCTCGGTAAGCCATTGCAATTCCATCACCTGTAATAACGTCTGCATTTGACGTATGACCATATACAGCACCACAACCACCACTAGCTATAATCGTTTTACTTGCTAGATATTGCTCTATTTCACCTTGCTTATTTTTCGTATAAACGCCTATGCATTGACCATTTTTTATAATAAGATCGATAACCAGTTCATTTTCGATTAAATTGATAGATGATTTTGTTACTTCGTATAAAAACTTTGTTAATTCTTTACCAGTAGCATCTCCACCTGCATGAATGATTCTATGATAAGTATGTGCTCCTTCTTTTCCAAGAAGCAATTCACCTTTTTCATCGTAGTCAAAATTCATTCCCCGGTCACACCATTCAAGTATTGAAGAAGGACCATCTTGCACAAGATACTCAACATTTGTTTCGTTATTATGATAGCATCCAGCAACTAACGTATCTGCAAAGTGACTTTTCCATGAATCCCGGTAATGAACTGCAGCTGCAATCCCCCCTTGAGCAAGCATCGAGTTACTTGTCACCCATGAAGATTTAGTAATCACTGTAATATGCTTATGACGAAGATGGTATGCAGTAGAAAGGGCTGCAAGTCCACTTCCAATTATAATTACATCTGTTTGAGGCATAACAACCCTCCTGTAAATTACACCTGTCTTGACACCTATATTTACATAAATTTAAAATAATGACAAGAGTTTTTATTAGATTTACAGTAAGATTATGATAAGGGTGAGGTGAGGGTAGTGATTTATCTGGATTATGCAGCAACAACTCCAATAAGTGATTCTGCACTTGATATATATTGTAAAGTAGCTAAAACTGCCTACGGCAACAGTAGTAGCTTACATGATATTGGTGATCTTTCAGCAAGAACATTGTCAGCTTCTAGAAAAATAATTGCTAATCTACTTGGTGCAAATGAGAAAGGTGTTTTTTTTACAGGTGGAGGCAGTGAAGCAAATATATTAACCGTTCAATCATTATTAAAAGGACTTAATTCGAAAAAGAATCATATTATCACAACACAAATCGAGCATTCTTCTCTTCATACTTATTTCAAAACATTATCTAATGAAGGATACGATGTGACATTTTTGATACCTGATGAAAATGGTCATATTTCTGTATACGATCTCGAAAATCAGCTTAAGCAAAATACCGGTTTAGTTTCTATTCAACATGGAAATTCAGAAATAGGCTCTATTCAACCATTAAAAGAAATTGGTCATTTATTAAAAAATAAAGACATTCTTTTTCACAGTGATTGTGTACAAACATTTGGAAAGCTACCAATTTCTGTTGAGAATTCCTATCTTGATGCTATCTCAATATCTGCTCACAAAATTTATGGACCAAAAGGCATTGGAGCTGCCTATATCAATCCAGCCATTCACTGGCAGCCACTCATAGCTGGCACTACACATGAATCAGGGTTTCGACCTGGCACAGTAGATGTTCCAAGTGCTGCAGCATTTGCAACCGCTGCTCAAGAGATCGTAAGTGAAATGGAGGAAAATACTGAACACTTTCTTCAGTTAAAAAGGCATTTCATTGGTTTACTAAAGCCTTTTAAAGATAAAATCATATTATTAACAGAAGATATCGACCAATCACTTCCAAATATTTTACCTATCGTGATTAAAGGGATAGAAGGGCAATACACAATGTTAGAATGCAATAGGCATGGTTATGCCATTTCTACAGGAAGTGCATGTCAAGTAGGCATGCAGGCTCCATCCCGGCCTCTTACTGCTATCGGATTTGACGAACAGCAAGCAAAGCAATATATTAGAGTATCACTAGGTAAACAAACCACAAAGCAACAAATTGAGACCTTTACAGAAACGTTATATTCGATCGTTAAAAATTTTTAATACGACGGATTGTTACTCCATTCATAAAGAAAGGTAGAATACGATGAAAACTGATAAAATTCTAGGGGAAGAACGAAGAAATTTCATATTAGATTTTTTAATAAAAGCAGCTTCTCCTACTACAGGTGGAGAGTTAGCAAACCTAGCCAATGTAAGTAGACAAGTTATAGTACAGGATATCTCCCTATTAAAGGCTAAAAATTATCCTATTATGGCAACAAGCCAAGGGTATGTTTATATTGCAAAAGAAGAAAGTCCAACCAAAATGAATGAACGAATCATAGCTTGTAAACATAATCCTGATCAGACGAAGGATGAATTGAATATCCTTGTTGATCACGGTGTTTTTGTAAAGGATGTTATCGTTGAGCACCCTGTTTATGGAGACTTAACAGCATCCATAATGGTTGGTAATCGAAATGATGTCAAGGAGTTTATAAAAAAGATTACTGAGCATAATGCCTCCTATTTATCTCAATTAACCGAGGGACTGCACTTACACACTATACAAGCTGATTCCCTTGATAAGCTTGATCTTGCCTGTGAAGAGCTTGAGAGGGCTGGATTTTTATTTAATGGTGATATTTAAAACAATAAATGAGGCTGGGACATAACTAAAGAAATCATCCAAAAGAAAGAATAAATCTAAATTCAGTTAAGCTGAAAAACAAGTTCGTTCCATTGCGCTGCAGACACTCGCTTTCCACGGGGAGGAAGCTAAGCCTTTCCTCTATTCCCGTAGGCGCCTTAGTGTCTTCCGCTCCATTCCACTAGTGCTTAAAAATAGTATGCAAAATCAAATAACTATTGAAGACAGCAAATAAAAACCCGAACTATTAGGAGAATGATCATTTGAAATTCCACCTAATAATTCGGGTTTATCATTAGCTTACTACTTATGTCCCAGCCTCTTTCATTATTTACACGTCATTATTTCTTAATACTCTTCTTAATTGAATAAGCTTCGTATGATCCTAGTAGCTTCACTCCACAGCCTAATGCTTCTAATTCAGCAATAGCTCCTGGAATTAACACTTCATCTATTCGCATATCGATATCAATGATAAAAAAATAATTTCCTAAGCCAGTTTTCATTGGCCTTGATTCAATTTTTGATAAATTTAATTTTCGCCACGTAAATGCTGATAATACCTGATGTAATGCTCCTGATTGGTCAGATGGAAGTGTGATCATTAAAGTAGACTTTTCCCTATCTGGTGAGAGTAAGGGACTATTGTATTCCTTTTTCGCCGGGTGTAAGATCGCAAATCTAGTGTGGTTATATTGATAATCATGTATATTTTCTTTTACAATCTCTAATCCATACTCCTTTGCTGCAAGCTCGTTAGCAATAGCAGCAACAGCTTCATCTGGGTGATTACTTACATATTGAGCAGCTGCTCCAGTTGATGTTGCATAATCATATGTAATACCATTAAAAGTATGATGTAAAAACTTATGACATTGAGCAATTGCATGGGAATGTGAAAAAACTCTTGTGATATTTTCCCATTTTCCTGCGTTTTCAGGATGTACCATTAAATGCTGTTCAATCGGGGAAACGATTTCACCAACAATATTTAATGGTTGCTCATGTATTAAGTAATCCATTGTTAAATTAACTGATCCTTCTAATGCATTTTCTGTAGGTACTACAGCATAATCAACTTTTCCTTCTGCAACTGCATCAATACACTGAGGTATTGTTGAATATGCTACTTCCTCAATTTTTTCTCCAAAAAAGGCTTGTACAGCCAAATGAGTAAAAGTTGCTCGAGGACCTAAGAATCCTACCTTCACTGTCAACTTTCCTTCAACTCCTTATTATGCACCTTGACCAAGAATTTCGACTTTTTCTACGAACTCTAATCTTCTAAGCTTTGTCATTAAGCGATTAATGTCTTCTGTCATTCCATTCGTATTAAGAGAAAGAGTAACATTCGCTCTTCCTTGAATCGGAATTGATTGATGGATCGTTAACACATTGCATCCAGCAGTTGCTACAACAGATAACAAATGAGAAAGTGTTCCACTTCGATCTTCCAAATGGAAAAATAGTGTAATTAACTTTTCTTTTACCATCGTATGAAAGGGAAAAACTGCATCACGATATTTATAAAAAGCACTACGACTTAAATCAACCCGCTGTACAGCTTCAGCAACAGAATCAACTTTCCCTCTTTCTATTAACTTCTTAACTTCAAGCGTTTTCTTCATTGCTTCTGGCAATATATCTTCACGCACTAAATAAAAGGTATCATCCTTCATGATGTCCCTCCCATGATTTTTCTCACTGTAGATAATTTATCACAATATTGGCTAAATTTCTTCTTTTTTCTAAAAGAAAAGAGAAAATGATTATAAAATGACTTAATAAATACTAGTAGATAGCAGTATAAAAGATTACCATTTATACTTTAAATAAAAAATTGATAAAAAGCTACAAAAAAGAGAGCCATTAATTAGCTCTCCTTCTTACATCAATTTATAACTGCGATAAAATCACTTCTACTCAATAAATTCAAATTCATATTCAAGCAGTTTGACGATATCGCCATCTTTTGCTCCTCGTTCACGAAGGGCTTCATCAACACCTAAGCCTCTCAATTGTCTTGCAAAACGTTTAATTGATTCATCACGTGAGAAATCTGTCATTTTAAATAACTTTTCAATCTTTTCACCTGAAAGCACAAATGCACCTTCATCATCACGTGTAATCGCAAAGTTCGGTTCTTCCTTTTTGAATTCATAAACAACTCGATTTTCCGTAATTTCTTCTTCATGAAGAGGAAACTCAGGTGTGTTTTCTATCGCATCTGCTACTGCAAATAATAGCTCACGAACACCTTCACGTGTTACAGCTGATGCTGGGAAGATTTTCACATCGTCATCAAGCTTCTTTCTAAATTCAGCTAGATTTTCTTCAGAGTCAGGCATGTCCATTTTATTTGCTACAATAATTTGCGGACGCTCTGTTAAGCGTAAGTTATATTCCTTTAATTCAGCATTAATTGTTAGGTAATCTTCATAAGGATCTCTTCCTTCTAACCCTGACATGTCTATAACATGAACAATAACACGTGTTCTCTCAATATGTCTGAGGAACTGATGACCTAATCCAACACCTTGATGTGCACCTTCAATTAAACCAGGAAGATCAGCCATAACAAAGCTTCTACCATCCTCTGTTTCAACCATCCCTAAATTAGGAACAAGTGTTGTAAAGTGATATTCAGCAATTTTTGGTTTTGCAGATGAAACAACAGATAATAAAGTTGATTTTCCTACACTTGGAAAACCGACTAATCCTACATCTGCTAATACTTTTAGCTCTAAAATAACATTACGCTCAATACCTGGTTCTCCATTTTCTGAAAGCTCTGGAGCTGGATTTGCAGGTGTGGCAAATCTTGAATTACCACGTCCTCCACGACCACCCTTTGCAATAACCGCTTGTTGACCATGTTCAGTTAAGTCTGCAATAATGTGTCCTGTTGTTTCATCTGTAACGACTGTTCCTGGTGGAACCTTAACAACCATTGGTTGAGAATTTTTACCATGCTGATTTTTTGACATTCCATGCTCACCACGAGGAGCCTTAAAGTGCCTTTTATAGCGGAAATCCATTAATGTTCTTAAGCCTTCTTCAACCTCAAATACTACGTCAGCTCCATTACCACCATCACCACCGGCTGGACCACCCATTGGTACATATTTTTCACGACGAAAAGCAACCATTCCGTTACCTCCGTCGCCACCTTTTACATATATTTTGACCTGATCGACAAACATTGTCTTCCTCCGTTCTAATGCCTATAACATATGCTAAAAAGAATCATTCATTGTTTTAACGATCTGTGATAGTAAGTGATATAGCTGTATTAAGCTCATATGTACTTATTTCAAAGTCATCAATACCAATTTCGGTATGATCTGTTGAATGAATCCATTCTGTTACTAGCTCTGTATTATTTATTTTCCCATCAAATTCAAAGATAAAACAAATTTTATCTTTAACTTGATCGTCTGTTTTAAGTGTTAAACAAAGATGATTTTCACATGTACTATCAACTGTATGATCTAGTATATCCAAAAAACCTTTAGACCATTTAGTTAATAATTCATCATATTCTTTTAATACTTTTAGTTCACCTATAACCTCATACTCTAGATAAAATTGATGCTTACTCCAGTTAAATGTCATAAGAAAGCTAGCAAAAGCAGGCATTTTCAGATTACATAGCTTTGATTCTTGCTGTGCTTCTATGACAATTTCCTCAATAATATCTTTAATTCGATCATATTTTTGCAAAGATAGGTTTCCCTTAATTAGTTGTAGTTTATTCATCCAATCGTGGCGTGAATGACTTAATATATCAACAATTCTTGCTTCGTTCGATTTATTTTCCATACATTTCTCCCACTATTTTAAAAATAATTATTTTCATTAAGGAGTCATTATTTTAGGCTGCAATAGAAATTATAACAAACATTGAATTAGAACATAAGGGATATTCCTAATTTCACTAGAAATAAGCATAAGAAAATCGAAAGTAAGTGATTACTTACCTAGAAACAAAAAAAGTACAATGAAAACAGGTGTAAGAAATCGTATCTATAAAATTAAAGAAATCACCCATAATAAAGCTAAATTATTCAATATATCATACTGTTTTCTATTAATCAGTTAAGCTAAAAAAAGTCCGTTCCATTGTACTAGTTCTTAATAATAACTATGCACAATTAAAATTTCTATTGTAGTTAGTATAGAAACCCAAAAATGCAGGCAGAAATTATTGAAAATATCACCTAAGCTTCGAGCTTATCATTAGCTTAAATAATTACGTCCCAGCTTCATAAAAAAAACTCTAACCTAAGTTAGGTTAGAGTTTTTCTAAATGAACTTATGCTTCTTGTGCTACTGGGTATACACTAACTTTTTTGCGGTCACGTCCGAAACGCTCGAACTTAACAACACCATCAACTTTAGCGTATAGAGTATCATCACCACCGCGGCCTACGTTTTCACCTGGGTAAATTTTCGTACCACGTTGACGGTAAAGAATTGAACCACCAGATACTAACTGTCCATCTGCACGCTTTGCACCAAGACGTTTTGAAATAGAGTCACGACCATTTTTAGTCGAACCTACCCCTTTCTTAGATGCGAAGAACTGAAGATCTAATCTTAACATGAAGTTTCACCTCCTGTTTCATTCATAATTGATACCGAAATATATTGTTCATAGTCTGTTTCAATTGTTTGAAGAGAAACAACCATACCTTCTAACAAAAGTTGAACTTTATCACTAGTTGATTGATCGAGATTTTTAGGTAATCTAACATGTAGATACCCTCCATCCCCACCTTGATCAATTTGTGGCTCAATTTTTGTTAAACTAAGCACTGCATTAACAGATCCAAAGGTAACAGCTGATGCTCCAGCACAAACAAGATCCTTGCCATGCTCAGCGAACTCAGCATGTCCAGACAAAATGAACGATGTTATAAGTCCCTCATTTGAACGATAAATCTTAATATTTATCATTTCAAATAGCCTTACCCGTTGATTTTTTCAATAACAACTTTAGTGTATGGCTGACGGTGACCTTGCTTTTTACGATAGTTTTTCTTAGCTTTATATTTGAAGACAGTGATTTTCTTTTGACGACCATGCTTTTCAACTTTAGCAGTTACAGTCGCTCCTTCAACAGTTGGGCTACCAACTTTAACGTTGTCTCCACCTACAAATAAAACTTTGTCAAACGTAACAGTTTCACCTTGATCAGTACCAAGCTTTTCAATGTAGATCACTTGACCTTCTTCTACTTTGATTTGCTTTCCACCAGTTTCGATAATTGCGTACATTCCAATGCACCTCCTATAAACTCAGACTCGCCAAAATGAGGTGTATGTATTAAAACATCACTTTAATACCTAAATTTGAGCGGTTGTAGCACGGGTGCGCTACAAGTCATAACATTAAATATAATACCAATATCTTTTGAAATATGCAACTGTTTTTTTCATCTAGCTCTCTTTAAGCTTTGTTATTAATTTCCGTCACAGGTATTCGCTCTAGGAGCCTCTTTGGTGCTAGTGCAAGTGGGGGCTCATATGGGCTACTTCTTTAAGCAAAAGCCTTAATTATAAAATAGCTAACTTAATAATTAGTTTTCTGATCTCTCAAGAACAGTTTTCATATCCCCAATATGTTTAATATGATAGCTAGGGATTCTTCGAGAGTATTCTGTAAACACTATTTTATACTGTAGTGTGCTTTCTAACTTAGCTATGTGGTTCTCATTATTCAATAATTGTATAACATCACCTGTTGCTTCTATTAAGATGGCTTCATTATCCATAAATTGATAATTCCATAACTCTCTCTCTAATTTAAAAGCAACTGTTTCAGCAGAAACGACTCTTCCCAAACCATTACATGTTGAGCATTGATTAGTTATGCTTGTGATAAGAGGCTGGCGGACTTTTTTTCTTGTTATTTGCAAAATATTAAGCTCTGTAAAACCAATCACCTTATGTTGAACACGATCTTTCTTCATTTCATTATTAATTGTATTTACTACATCATTTTGATCTTCTTTATACTTCATATCGATAAAATCAATCAAAATTATGCCACTTAAATTGCGTAATCGAATTTGCTTGGCAATTTCAATTGCAGCTAGCTGATTTGTTTTTAACACAGTGTCACGCATCGATAATTTCCCGGAAAATTTTCCTGTATTTACGTCAATAATCGCCATAGCCTCTGTTTGTTCAATGATAATATACGCACCATTTTTTAACCAAACAATTGTTTTAAACAATTTATCTATTTCTTGTTCAAGATTATAGAAGGAAAAAAGCGCCTCCTTTTTATCATGAAAAACAATTGTTGTATTTGGAAACTCTCTTCTTAAATTTTGCACCCGATCAATAGCATCACAAATAATTGTATCTTCTTGATTGATCACAATTTCATTTAATAAACGATCAACAAAGCTTTTTGCTTCATAAACACAAACTGGTTTATCACTTTGCTTTATCTGTAGTGATAAAAACATTTCCCTTAATTTTATATATTCGTGACAAAGCTCTTCTTTGGTTTGGTTTTGGCATGATGTACGAAATAAAAGCCCTTCATTTTCTTGTCTTAACTCATTTGCAATATGTAAAAGCCGTTTTCTCTCTTGATCTTCAGTGATTTTTTTTGAAACTGCAGTATAGTTGCCATATGCCATAAAAACAATTGAGCTTCCACTAAATTCAATATTTGTTGTTAATTTAGGTCCCTTTTGATCATTGCCTTCCTTCACAACCTGTACAAGTATTTGCTCACCTTCTCTAATATAATGAGATATAGATGGTTTTGAATCTTTATGCTGACTTAATTGATAGGATATTAAATCATTACGATGAAGATATCCATTTTGATTTAATCCTATATCAACAAATGCTGCTTGCATACCTGGCAGGACCTTTTTGACTCGAGCATTATATATATTACCAACAATATCTTCTTCAGATGCTTGTGATTGATGGATCTCTGTTAACGAATCATTTTCTAAAACAGCTAGTCTTTTTTCACTTATTTTTTCATTTATAAATATTTTTCGCACGGTAAGACTCTCTTTCTGAGGAGCTAATGTCCACTTTAATGTTACATTAAACTATAACATTTTTGAAAGTAAGTGTGTACGTTTCACCTAATAGGGATAAACAAGATCGCCTACTTTTGAATTTGTTAGTTTGTTTGCAAAATAAGCATGTAATAATTCATTTTCATCCATTTCAGATACTTTTGCACCATTTTTTTCAACAACGATTAAATGTTTGCAGCCTCTTTGAAACTGAAGTAAAACATTATATACTAGCTCTGATTCATCAACAATAATTGGTTTTAATTTATAAATTGTGTTCTGTTTTCCGTAATAACGTTCCATTAAAAAACGCATACAGCTATACATTCGATGTTTATATTCGTAATATAAGCTATATATAAGAAAAGTTGTAATAATCCACATATTCAGATGATTTGGAGAAGTAATAGCAATTGTTAAAACATATATAATCAAAAACAAGATCGATGTTAGCATCATATACAAATGTGCTTTGCGATAAGAGAAGGATTTTGAGAACAAAATAAATAACAGCTTACCACCATCTAATGGCCAAATAGGGAGCAAATTAAACAATAATATCGATAAATTATAGAAGGTAAAAAGCTGATAATCACTACTATTTATTACGTTTGCAAATTGTAAAATAAATGCCGCTCCTTGAAGCCAAAAATGCTGTAATGGTCCAGATAATATAACTATAAATTCTTCCTTTAAAGGACGATTGCCATGCTCATCTACTTCAGCTACTCCGCCGAATGGAAGTAACATGATCGCTTTTATTCGCCAAGAAAAAAAATGAGCACTAATTGCATGGCCCATTTCATGAACAAAAACGATAAGCATTAACAAAAATAATGATTTAAAATTTGCAGTCACAACACTAAGCCCTATTATTACCCATAACAAAGGATGTATATGAATCTTCCGAAGTAGACCTAGATAGTTATTCAAATTTGATCACCTGAATTGGGTCTATAAAAGCGTCACCCTTTTTAATGGCAAAATAATAGGTACCTTTTTGCTTTTCAGATAATTTTATTTTTCCTAGTTCAGTTCCTTTTTTAACAAAATCATATAGGGCCACATTTACTTTATCTAAATTTCCATACCATGATTTCGTTCCATCGGCATGCATGACAACAATTGTTAAACCTGTTTCTGCTTTTTCACTAGCTTCAATAATGATACCTTCATTCATTGCTTCGACAGTTGGTTTATTCGTTTCCACCATTATTCCCTGACCATTATCTTTAAATGACTCTAAGATCTTTCCTGATGCAGGCACAGCTAATTGAGCAGTTTGAGTTTTTTCATCTACAACATCGCTAGTTTCTTTGTTTGTGTTAAACAAAGCTAATGGTTCTCCAAATTGATCACGATACCATGTTGAAACAGCAGCAAATTGAAATTCTTCTTCTAAAGAATAAGTAATCACTGATTTTGCTTGATCAAACATAGGTGATCCATTTTTAAAGACAATCGCTGTCACAAGTATCAAAACGGCAGATAATAAAACCTTAAAAATAAAAACCTCTGTTCGAAATAATGGATGTCCTGATTGATTTTTGTTAGGTCCCATATCATAATTCGGCGGAGCATAAAACCCACCGTGCCGTTCTTCATCAGACATAAATAACGATGTTCGTTTTGAATAATCCTGTTCTGAAGAGGTTCCTCGTTCTCTTTTTCTTTTAGCAATTCTTTTTCTTATTTCGTCCGCTCGATGACTCATCCCCATCCATCCTTTTAGCAAGTTTGTACAAGTCTATGCCTTGTCCAGTGGAGATATGATCAAATCTTTTCTTTTTAGGTCTCTTTTTCGAAGTGTTATAGTCAATTACACGAAATATTAGCTGTTTTCTTAATTTGATAATTGATTGAAATTGATTGAAATCAACCATGAAGATTTCAAGCAGTCATATAAATAGAAACAAAAAAAAGACTAGTGAGATTCTGCAGCTTCTTTTAGGAGCAAGAATGTAAACTAGTCGTTATATCATCATATTCTATTAAACTCGTACACCAAAAAATTTCTTCAGTTTTACTAAAACGCCTTTATTTGGTTCGTCTAAAGACTGTAAAGGAACAGATTCACCTAAAATACGTCGAGCTATATTACGATAAGCAATTGCAGCTCTGTTGTTTGGGTCCATTGCAATAGGCTCTCCATTATTAGAAGCTTTAATCACATCATCATCATCTGCTACGATGCCGATTAAGTCGATTGATAGATGTGTAACAATTTCATCAACGTCCAGCATATCACCATTTTTAACAAGATGATTACGTATACGATTAATCACCAGCTTAGGTGGTTCTATATCTTCTTGTTCAAGTAATCCAATTATTCGATCAGCATCTCGTACAGCGGAAATTTCAGGTGTTGTGACAACAACAGCTTTATCAGCACCTGCAACAGCATTTTTGTAACCCTGCTCGATTCCGGCTGGACAATCTATAATAATATAATCATAATCTTGCTTTAACTCGTCAATAAGCTTTTTCATTTGCTCTGGTTTAACAGCGGTTTTATCGCTAGTTTGAGCTGCAGGTAATAAATATAGTAAGTCTTCAAATCTCTTATCTTTCACAAGAGCTTGATGTATTTTACATCGACCTTCTACTACATCTACTAAATCATAAATAATTCTGTTTTCTAATCCCATTACAACATCTAGGTTACGAAGACCGATGTCTGTATCTACAAGGCAAACACGTTTGCCCAATATAGCTAAAGATGTTCCAATGTTAGCTGATGTCGTTGTTTTACCAACTCCACCCTTACCTGAAGTTATGACAATTGCTTCACCCATTGTTAGATTCCCCCTTCAAACCTTGTTAAATTAGGTCGTAAATGAGTAAGTTGCTGTAGTCGCTCAATAATCATTTCACCATTTTCATTAATATGTGCACATTCTAGTTCATTACCTTCATGAGGTAAATGATCTGGTGCACGATTAATTATATCACTAATACGCAATTGTGCCGGCTTCATTAAAGAAGCTGCAATTACGGCTTGTATATTTCCTTCAACACCTGCATGAGCAATTCCTCTTAAAGCACCCAGAACAAAGATATTGCCTGATGCTATGACAGTCCCACCTGGATTTACATCACCTATAAGTAGTAAGTCACCTTTAACTTTTAACACTTGTCCAGATCGTACAATTTTAGCAATTGAAATAACCTCGGTTTCTCTTTTTAATCTAAGAGCCTCATCCTTTGTTATCACATTACTTTCAATAGATTCGATCATTAAGTTACGCTTCTGTTTAATGATTAATTCTAATTTCTCCCGTTGCTTCTTGTTTACAAAACGATTTCCAACTTTTACATTCACTCCGATCACGGGACCATCCTGCTGAATGTATTGTTTCAAAGATAGCATTTCCTCGAGTTCATGGAGTAATTGGTCAAAAGAACATGAATCATCGAGATGTAACGTTAAGCCATCTTTTGTGCCTTTTATCGTAACAAATTGTTGTTTTTGGACCTTCATGACGTTCACCTCAACGATTGTACTATTCGACAGAAATGCATGAAATCCTTCTTTTAGTAGATATTTATCTAATAGTTTTTAGGATCCTTCTGTTAATACAGCATAACGAAGGATTAACTAAATTAAATGGCATTTACTTAATCCTCAGTCGTTTCAAGTTTTAACTTTGTTAAATACACTTTGATAGGATAACTAAACAAAATTGCAGCAATTAAATTCAATGATAAAGTCGGTAATAATCTTAAGGTTGTAAACTTGTAAAGTGATATATTAGTGACTCCTATCAAATAATTGACTCCATATACATAAAATTCAAGTACTGATATAGATAAAATGATTAATAACCAGACAATCAATATATGTCCGTGTAATGCTTTCATTGCTTTATGAATAAGATAAGCCAATATTCCATAAGCAAATAAATAAATACCGATCACTTCTATAAAAACAATATCATGCAACAAGCCAAAAAAGAAGCCTAGGACCATACCTTGTGTACGATTCAAATAAACTGTAATAAAGATGACAAATATTAAGACAAACCGTGGAATAAATAAATAGTCTTCAGAAACAAAGGTAAAGTGGACTAAATGAGCAAATGAGCTTTCACTAATAAAGGCAAAAAGTACGAGAAAAGGAAGAAAGAAACGTTTCACGATTCTTCCTCCTCTTGCGTTAATACTTGTACTGGATCTTCTGATTCGGCTTGACGTTTTGCTACCCACACACGATCAAGATCATAGAAATTGGCAGTTGGCTTGATATAAGCCATTTGATCTAATCCATATGAATCAGGTTCAATTTCAATAATTTCGCCAATCATAATACCACCTGGGAAAACTCCACCCAAGCCCGCAGTAGTGACCTTCTGCCCTACTTCTAGCTTCACCTTTGATTCAATACGACGAAGTAAAAGAGCACCTTTTTCTTCATCATATCCTTCAATTAAGCCTGTTACTTTTTCTTTCACTTCATTATCCGCTTCTTTATTTTCTTCAGTTGTTAGAGGAAGAACCTCAGCTGAAATTCTATTTTTCAAGTCTGTCGCACTTAACAATTGAACAGTTGAAGTGAACTGGGATGTTGACTTCACCTTCCCGATTAAGCCTTGTGCAGTCACAACAGCCATATTTGGCTCTACTCCATCCTGCTCACCTTTGTCAATTGATAGATAATCATACCATCGATCAGGATTTCGACCGATAACAGCTGAAAAAACCGGGTCATATTTTCTTAAATCTGAGATTGCTCCGAGTTCAGTTCTGAGCTTTTCATTATCAAGCTTATATTCTTGTAAATCAGCTTCTAACTGCATATACTCATCAAGTCTACTTTTTAAAAGCTCATTTTCTTCGTATGTATTTTTAAGATCATTTACATTTTCAAAGAAGCCTGATACATATGATGCTGGTGTATGGAAAATTGATTGAAAAACACTTACTGTATCTTGTATAAATTGTTCAGGCCAAGTTAACTTGCGATCTCCTTTAATAGAAAAGCCAATCAATGCCACTAAAACAATAACACTTACTAGCAACAAGATGAGGCGTTTATTTAAGAAAAACTGTGGCATGATGAACACCCTCTTACCTTATATTTCATCAACAAATCGCGAGCAGATTTAAGCTTGGTCAAATAAAAGTTAATCATGAAAAGAAGGTCTTCTCTCCTTCTTTTCATGATTCTATTTCTAGAAAATACACAAATTATGAACAAAAAGAATAATACTATTCATTTGTTATTGACCTAAGCTAACTTATACAATTTTTCGCCAAGTATAAAAACTTGCTCGCCTATACTTTCTTTAAAGCAATTATCTACTATCTCTTGCTTTGTTTTTAAATAAGTGAATATGCTCTAGAGCCTTACCAGTACCAATAGCTACACAGTCTAATGGATCTTCTGCTATTAAAACAGGCATATTTGTTTCTTCACCGATGATTTTATCTAGGTTGCGAAGCAATGCTCCACCACCTGTTAGCACAATTCCACGATCCATAATATCTGCTGCTAATTCAGGTGGAGTTTTTTCAAGTGTGTTTTTTACAGCATCAACAATTGTATAAACTGTATCTTTTAATGCATCTGCAATTTCAGCAGCTGTAATTTCAATTGTTTTTGGTAAACCAGTTAACAAGTCTCTACCTCTAATGTCCATATTTTCAACACCATCAGGAGATCCTGCTGATCCGACTTCCATTTTAATCGCTTCTGAAGTACGATCACCAATCATTAAGTTATATGTTTTACGAATATATGTAATAATCGCATCATCCATCTCATCACCAGCAACGCGAATCGATTGACTTGTCACAATTCCGCCAAGTGAGATAATAGCTACTTCTGTTGTACCTCCACCAATATCTACAACCATACTTCCTGTTGGTTCCCAAACAGGTAAATTAGCACCAATTGCAGCTGCAAAAGGTTCTTCTATTGTATAAGCATCGCGAGCTCCAGCCTGTCTTGTTGCATCAATAACAGCGCGCTCTTCTACAGCTGTAATTCCAGAAGGAACACAGATCATAACATAAGGTTTTCTAGAAAAAACACCCTTTGTTTTTGTTGCTTGTCTTATATAATATTTCATCATTGTTGCTGTTGTTTCATAATCTGCAATAACTCCATCTTTCATTGGACGAAGCGCAACAACATTACCAGGTGTACGACCAATCATATTTTTCGCATCATTACCGACTGCTACAATTTGCTTTGTATCTGTTTGTAAAGCAACGACAGAAGGTTCACGAACAACAATTCCTCTTCCTTTTACAAATACAAGTGTGTTAGCTGTCCCTAAATCTATTCCAAGGTCTCTTGTACCAATACCGAACATAGGGTGTATCTTCCTTTCTGAAACGAATATACTTTTTCTTATCTTTAGGAAAATTGATAGAAAACAACTTTCTATATTGTGGTAGTTAAACTACTTTCAATCATGAATGTTAGAATTTTCTTTATAAATCAGAGGAATTCTTCTTTTGCTCTTCTTCATATTTCCTGCTATGAGCTTTATTTTATAAGTGAATTTCTTTAAAAAAGGTGAAAACCTGGATTATAGAAAGAAACGAATCAAAAAAACTCATAAACCTTATTATATCGTATTTACGCAAAAAAAAAAGTATTACACGTAGCCTTTTTCTTTAAGACTAACAAATTTTTGTTCACCAATTATAAGATGATCCAAAAGTTCTATACCTAAAACCTTTCCACACTCTGCCAATCTTTTCGTTACTTCGATATCCTCTCTACTTGGTGAAGGGTCTCCTGATGGATGATTATGAATACAAATAAGTGAGGCGGCAGATCGTTTAAAAGCTTCCTTGAACACCTCTCGCGGATGGACGATTGAGGCATTCAAACTTCCGATAAACACTGTTTGTTTATGAAGAACTTGATTTTTTGTATTTAAATATAAACAAACAAAATGCTCCTGACTTAGAAACCTCATTTCCTCCATCACATAATTTGCACCATCTTGTGGGGAGCGAATCACATAACGTTCATCATAAGTAAGACGATTCATTCTTCTTCCAAGCTCAAGAGCCGATAAAATTTGAACGGCTTTTGCATTTCCAATGCCTGATATCGTTGTAATTTCCTCAACAGATGCATCCTTTAACATTCTCAAGCCTTCAAAATGCTTTAATAAACGTTGAGAAAGATCTAAAACCGATTCTTTTTTCGTGCCTGTACGAAGTAAAATGGCTAGAAGCTCCTGATTTGTAAGCTTATCAGCACCCTCCTTTAACAAGCGTTCTCTAGGTCGTTCGTCTTCGGGAAAATCACGGATTTTAAAAGTTGACAGCTCCATTTGTCCTCCTTCATTTCCCTTTCTGCTCAAATATTTATTTTCTATGTGTATTATAATGTTCCTACGTACCCGTTTTATTCCATGTTGTTTTATTTGTGTGTATTTGAAAAACTTGTTTCATAAGAGGGGCTCAAAGATTTTCCAACAGCCTTTTTATTTGCTAAAACCCATTTTCATTAATTCTCTGCTTGTTCTGGCAATCGGCAGACCAACAACAGAAAAATAATCACCTGATATTTCTTTTACTAAAAGTGCGCCAAGGCCCTGAATACCATATGCACCCGCTTTGTCCATTGGTTCACCTGATAACACATAATCCTCAATTTCACTTTCTGTAAGGTGATAGAAAGTTACAGCCGTTTTTTCATAAAAAGTATGAATTTTTTCTCCATTAATAATCGACACACCTGTAAAAACCTCATGTGTTTTACCAGATAAATTTCTAAGCATTTCTTTTGCTTCGTCAAGGTCTTTGGGTTTACCTAGCATTTTATTATTGCTAACAACAATCGTATCGGAGCCAATAACAAATGCATGCTGATGATCTTTTGCAACACCTTCTGCCTTTTGTTGTGCTAAAGATTGAACCATTTCTGCTGGTTGTAGCTCCTCGTCCATAACTTCCTCTACCAAACTTGGAATCACCTCAAATGGCAGTTGAAGATGCTCGAGTAGTTCTTTTCTACGGGGAGAAGCTGAAGCTAAGATGAGGCTTGATTTCATGATGTTCCGTCCTTTCTTCGTTTCAGATAAGAAGATACTACTACATCTTACCAAATCAAGTGTATCGTAACAATTTTACATTTTTCATTTTTGGAGATAAATAAAATTTAAGTGACGTACCTGATATCATGTTGCATACAAAAAAAGCCGCAAAAAATGCGACCTTTATCATCTATTTGTTTTTGTTATGATAGTGTTTTAGAAGTAACTTTCTCTCTTTATTAAGATTTTATTAATATTAATTTGTTATTGCTATTTTAAGTTTTGATTCTACCTTACTTCTTCTGTATCGCCTGCACAACCTCTAACAAATTTTGCTGTGCTTGCCAGCCATTTTGTTCTTTAAGATTTGAAACAGCTTGTTGTAGCTTATCAACCAAAGGCTTTTCAGCATCATTAGGTGAAATGCCGTTAATTTGCGTCTCTAATTTTGTAATATTTTCACTGCTTACATCTGACCCAGTAGCAGCGGCTGATGCTAAAGGTGCGAGCTCTGTAATTATGTTTACCCATTGATCGGCAGAACTACTTGTAGAAAGCTCAAGTCCGAGCTGCTTTCCTCCCCAAAAATCCACAAATTCCTTTTGTTTATAAATCTCATTAAGTGCATCAGTTTCTGTCTTTGCTTTACCTAAGCCTGCAATAACCGTAAATTTACCATCAAGCTCTAACACTGTTGATGCCAGGTTCTTAGCTTTAATCTCTGCAACAACAGAATCTGCACCTTCTTTGGAAGTGTAAATGCCACCTTGTACTGCATAGACTTGAAGTGTGGCACTTGATGCAGCAGATGCACTTGCATCATTAGCTTCTTTAGTACCTGCTGTATCTTCTCCGGTTTCTCCAGGAACCACAGCTTCAGCCCCTCCACTCGGATTAGCCATAACCGGCATATCTTTGTTTGATAAAAAATTTAATGCAATATAACCGAACCCTGTTCCTACTCCTATTGCTAATAAAACAATTGTGACGATTTGTTTAAATGGAAAAGCAATATGAGGAACCTTACGATTACTCTTTTTCGAGTAAAGATAAGGTGCTACGGTTGAATTTGAATATACCTTCTTCTTTTTTGGTGATGTCACAACCTTCGGATCTTCTTTAAAATCAGAATCCTCTTCATCAGGTAATAGCCAAGGAAATTCTTCTTCATCATTTATTGGCTGTTTAGCTGAAGCCATCTCTTTTTCAGCTTTCGCCTTTTCATCCCATGTTGAAAATGGAATGTCCTTTGATGGTTCATTACCTTTTGACACTGGACGATCTTCACCATTTATTTTAATTTTGATAGTCTCAGACGATTGCTTGTCCATATGCCTACCACCTTTCCTTTCAATTCCGTTCACACAAGCATGGCTATAATGCTATCAGAAGAACAAAAAAAAAGAACAAGACATTTGTCGTCTCATCCTTAATATTTTTCGTCAATTTTTTTATTCTTCATCTTTTTCTTCAATTATATCTGTAAACGGATTTTCCTTTTCACTAGGTGAAGGAGCAAAAAACGGTGGAAGCTGTTCTCGTAGCTCATCAAGTGTTGGGAAATAGTAAGTAGAAACAACCACTTTATATTCATAAGTTGTATCAGGATCTTCAACAATTTGAATAAGCTCAGGAAAACCCTCTACCTGTAATGACTCGATTTGTGTAATACGATTTGTATTTTCTAGTATCTTTATAAAATCCTCTAATTCGTAGTAACTAGGAGATTTCACCTCTAGCTCAACTGTTAGCTTCTCTAAGCCCTCAGGAATAGCTTCTGTGTTAAGAGACTCCGTTTGCTCTGCTTCATTACTATCTTCACTATCTGGATCTAATTTTTCATCATAGGCTTCAACCATTTCGTCACCTTGGTCTTCTGATTCAACCGTTCCACCATCTTGGAAAGAAATAAATGTAATTTCGCTGCTAGACATGGTTTCAGCTTTTTCTAGCTCTAAAAGAAACTGCTCTTCAAATGGACTAACAGGTAAGATCTTTTGCAATTCAACTGCTGATAACAGTGCTTCTTCTGTTGAGGAACCAGTTGATTTCTGCAATGATTCTATTAATTTATTTTCTGTTTCAATCTGATTTTCCAGGCTAGTAAGCTCTAAATTTTTAGGCTGAACAAAAAGCACATATGAAAAATAGCAGGCTAAAGCAGCTAATAATAGAGCTAGAACAATAATTATTGTATGTTTTTTTCTCCATTCAATCATTTCTCATTGTCCTCCTCTTGAATCGCTTTAAGGACAGTACGATCAATTAAAAGCTGATATGTTGCTAAATAACGTGGAACTGTTTCATCCTCATTTTGTAAAGGCACTGTTTCTATAGTGGACAATTTTACAGTTTCCAAAATCTCTAATTCCTTTAAACGACTTAAATAAAATGCAGCTTCACGTGAGCTTTCAAATTGAATAAGTAAATTTAATGAAGAGCTATTTTCATAATCTAAACCATAAAAGTACCCTTTTTCAGGTAATATGTTAGTTAATTCATTTAAAATCGGAACAAAATCTACTGGGTATCTTTCTGACCATGAAATTGCTTTTTCAAGCTCAGAAACGGCTGAGCTTGCATTACTTTGATTTGCCTGTTGCTGTAGAACCTCTGTTTGTTTTTGAGCTAATGTATATTCCTGCTGCAATGCGCTAATTTCTTTATTCTTTTGATTTCCTAAAGATACGATAATCATCACTGTAGTAATAATAATCACGATTAATGATGCAGCAATTAATAGATTGGTGTAATCACGTTTTTGCTTCTGAGGTAGTAAATTAATTTCAGCTAACATTTGCCTACACCTCTTTTAACGCTAAGCCAAGAACAGTTTGAAACTTACTCGGAACAGCCAAATTTTTATACGTATACACTCGATTTTGATAATGAGTGATTGAAATCGTTGTAATAGCATTTGTTAATAGTGTAAGGAGTTCATCAATATATGGATTATCTCCCACTAAGATAATTTGGGTGATTTGTTGGTCACCTTGATGAATACTAAAACGATAAAAATTAATGATTTTTTCAATTTCCTTTGCCACATCTTGAAATTGTACCAATAACGGTTCTCTATCCTTCAACTCATATTTATAAAAGCATTGTGTTTCAGCATCGATATGATACGTCCAATCGCGCATTTCACCTTCAAGTTGCATATGTCTTGTAAAAATAGGCTTTAAATTTTCAAAAATACTAAAATTAATGCAATCAAGTTTTACTTCAATTAATAATGTATTTTCCTTTTGTGTTACTTTTTGCATTTTATATAAATAACGGTACATGCTTAATGATGATAAATCAGCAACACTAGCTGTAAGCTTCACATTGTCTAAAAGCTCAGTGTATTCTTTTATCATTGTTTCTGGTGCAGCAAATAAAAGAATCTCTTTATCTTTGTCCGTTTCATTTAGTAATACAAAATCAAAAACAGGCTCTTCAAATGGTAGATGAATATTATTACCTAGCTCTAAATACAGATAGCCTTTTATTTCATCTTCACTCAATTCCAAAGGAACCTTCACTTTACGAACACTAACAGCAGAATCAGGTGTTATAAAACGGACCTTTTTCCCTTTAATACCCCAGTCATTAATGCTCTGTTCAAGTATCATGGAAAGCTTCTCAAAATCCTTAATACTTCCATCAACAACAACACCTTCTGGAAGATAATTTTCAACAAAACGACTAACAACAAGTGGATCGCTGCTTTTTAATTCAAGTAATTGTATTGAATAATTTGATATATATAAGTTCACAAATTGATGATTTTGACGAAATAGCGAAATTGCCATTTATAAAAACCCCTTCTTAATAAAAGTAAGAAAAGAAGTACGATAAATACAGGTGAATTAATTCATTTCCAAAGAAATATGAAAGTAGTGCTCCAACAACTAAAAATGGACCGAATGGAAAGGGCTTGCCCTTTTTAACAGAGCCTCTCATCATTCCAAGAAATCCAACAATCGTTCCGACCAAGGTAGCCAGAAAAAAGCATAAAAGCACAAGCTTCCATCCTAAAATAATCCCAAAAACAGCAAGGAGTTTCATATCTCCGCCGCCCATACCACCACGACTGACTAGGATGACAACAAGAGGAACTAACCCGCCTACAAGAAAGCCAGCAATCGGATCATACCAAGGATCAGCTGGAATAAACACTCTCTCAACTGTAAAAAGGACAAGAAAAAACAAATTCACTTTATCTGGAATAATCATATATTTTAAATCAGAAACAGTCACAATCATACATAGAGAAATAAGTGACCATGCTAAAATCAATTCCTTTGACCATCCCACCAACATCGGTGAAATCGTAAAAAGAATTGCCGTTACTAGTTCAATAGATGGATATAAAGGTGAGATTGATGTTTTGCAGTTTTTGCATTTACCATTTTGAAAGAGGTATGAAAAAATTGGAATTAGTTCTAGAGCTGTTAGTTTCTTGCTACATACTGGACATGCTGAGCCAGGATATGCGATTGATTGTTTTAATGGGATACGCATTCCTACAACATTATAAAAGGAGCCAAGAACTGCGCCAAGGATGAAGATGTAGGTGTATAGGATGATGGTTGTTGGCATGGTTTTGGCTCCTTTTTATAGAAAGATAGATTATTCATTAAGGGACTATCATCTTATTTGTTAATGCTGTTATCTTTTTTAGATTACTATCATAAAGTGCATTACTGTTTTTGTAAAATATAGAAGTGTTTATTGTAACTAGCTATTATAATACTTAAAATTAAAAGAAATAATTTACACAAACTCTACAAAATCATGTCGATTATTGCGCAGGAAATAACTTCTATTCAACTCTTGTAAAAACTAACTTACATATTCAGCAACTTTATTTCTACCTGCTCTTTTTGCTCCAATATACATAGCTCGATCTGCGTGTCTTACTAGAGAAACAGCATCTTCTGAATCTTCTGGAGCTATTGCTACACCTATACTAGCTGTTATAAAAATAGATATTGGTGTATTGCTATTATGTAAGGTTTGTTGAATCTCAAAAGGTGTATTGCTAATTAACAAACGAACCTCTTCAGCAATAGCAATTGTCTCTGCCTTAGAATAATCAGCTAAAAGTATGACAAATTCCTCCCCGCCATATCTTGCAACAATTCCTCTGTGACGAAATGTTCTTAGTAGGCGGTTTGCAAGCTGAATCAATACTTCATTTCCAGCATGATGACCATATGTATCATTTACCGCTTTAAAATGATCAATATCTAATAAAATGAGTGAAAGTGTTTCGACTTTCCGTTGATTAAGAGATAAAAAGCTTTCCTCTAATTTATTTTCTAAATAACGATAATTATATAGACCGGTTAACGAGCAATGCTCACTTTGTCTTTTTGTTTCTTCATAATTCTTTGCATTTTCTACTGCAACACCTAAGTAAGCAGATAATAAATCAATAATCATAAGCTGAGCTTTGTCAAAAGCATGCTTTTTATTTGAAGCAAGTATGACAATACCAATTAAGTCTTGATTTCTCATTACAGGAACACCAATCACACTTTCAACTGTATTAGGTAATTGGGATTGGTGAATATGATTCCATTCCTTGCGACTATGGAATAATATACTTTCCCTCATGACATAAACATGTCCGGAAAGTCCACGATCAGGAGATTTAGGTTCTTCTGTATCTATCTGGATTGTTCCATTTTCATACTTTCTTACTATTCTTAGTTTTTCATGATCAACATCAATGATATAAGCTGCTTCTACAGGTATCATTGTAGTAACTTTATCCATAAAAATATCAAGAACATTTTTAATATTTAATCTTCCTGTTAATTGATGACCAATTTCACTTGCTTGCTGTAAATAATGATTAATTTGTTGTGTTTTATAATACAAAGTTAAAATGATAGATAATGCTAATAATGGAGTCCCAATAAAAATAATCGCTTCAATACCAACTTCAAGATAAAGGAAATAAAGAGCAATACCAATTGGAAAGATGACTAGTGAGGTAAAGAATTCCCACAAAAAGCTTCTAGTTAATATCTTGAATCTTTTTTTATAGATTACTAGTTGAAGGATATTAAATAAAAATTGATTTAATAGAAAAACCGTTAATTCATAAGAGATGATTGTTGTGAGGAAGGTATCACTAAATAAAACTCTTCCATGTGTTCCTCCGATCATATAAAAAACAACCGCACCACCTAATGAACCTAAGGAAAATAATAATGAATTAAGAGGATATCTATATAAATCCTTTAGGTTAACTCGTACCTTTAAAAGCAACACAATGACTGCTATCTGAGTTAAAATCATTTCAATAAATAAACCAAAGTAAAGAAATACAACTAGTGATACACCTTGAACATAGAAAATAGGTGTTTCGTTGATGATGATTGGCCAAAAGGAGACAAGACACATTAAGATTAAAAAAGCTAAGATATCTACTTCAAGACCATTAAATGTTGGAGGCGCAAGTTGATAGGCAACCCACAATAAAACAGGGGTAACAATTAACCAGCATAACCATAATCCTACCTGTACTTTTTTGTCCAAAATTACGCCTCCTAATTACATCCAACTATCATATTCCTTTATTTTAGCAAATTTTCTAACTTTTGTCATATTGTTATTTTTGTTTCATTATGATAAAGATATTACTTTTTTCTCACGTATTCACGAACTGTTGAAATAAAATAAAGTGACCCAGTTATAAGAATCAAGTCATCCTTATTTTCGTATTTAATCAACATTTCCTCTACTGCTTGTCTCCATGAAGGGAAATAGTCTTTCTTTGAAAATTCACATGCTAAGAAAAGCTCTTCTGAAGAAGCTGCTCTAGGAAAATCAAAGGTTGTAAAGCTGATGCTCGTTGCAATACATGTTAATCTATTAATCATCTCACTGTATTCCTTATCTTTTAACGCACTAAAAAGGATATGGATCTTTCGATTAGGATAGTGTCTGTTAACCGTATTTATTAGTGATTCTATTCCTTCTTTGTTATGAGCCCCATCAATAATCACTTCAGGATTAGTATAAATTTGTTCAAATCTTCCCATCCAAAATGCCTTATTAATGCCAGCATATATATGCTCTTTCTTTAGAGAAACTATTTCAAGATTATTTAAGTAGTCAATAGCAGCTATTGCTAAAGTAGCATTTTGAACTTGATGTTGTCCCTTCATCATGATCGAGACTTGATTATATTCATTATGATTCGTTTTCATCGAAAACATTTCACCTTTTTGTTGTTGGGAACTATTTAGTATTTGAAATTCTTCTCCAATTTTAAATAAAGGAGCTTGGTTTTGATTAGCTATACGCGAAAAGACTTCTACTACTTCCTTGTTTTCTGATCCTGTGAAAACAGGGATTCCTTGTTTGATTATTCCTGCTTTTTCAGAAGCAATCTCAGAAATCGTTGAGCCTAATATATTCATATGATCATACCCTACATTTGTAATGATTGATAAGATTGGAGTAACAATATTTGTAGAATCTAATCTTCCGCCTAGTCCTGTTTCAAGCAGCACAAAATCAGGTTTATGGTATTTTCCAAAATATAAAAACATCATCGTTGTAATAATTTCAAATTCGGTCGGACCACCAAGCTCAGTTGTTTCAGCTTTATCTACATATGGTTTCACCTCGTTAGCAAGCTGCAGCATTTCTTGATTTGAAATTGGTTTACCATTCACACTAATTCTTTCATTAAAAGTCTCAATATAAGGAGATGTAAAGGTTCCTACATCATATCCTGCCTCTGTTAACATGTGTAACAGATAAGAAATAGTTGAGCCTTTACCATTTGTTCCTGCTACATGGATAATGGGTATATTTCTTTCAGGAGAATTCATTTGCTCTAAAAGCCATTCCATCCTCTTTAATCCAGGCTTAACACCAAACTTAAGACGACCATGAATCCAATTCAACGCTTCTTCATACGTATTAAACAATTTATGAACCTCCTTTTATTTTATCTATTTAAAAACTCGGGTGCGCTATAAAGCACCACCCGAGTAACTAAACTTAACCTCTTAACTCTTTAATTCTTGCTAAAACGATTTCTCGCTTTTCAATGTAATCATTTTCTTTAGCTTTTTCTTCCTCTATTACTTTATCAGGAGCTTTCTTTAAAAAGCCCTCGTTACCTAATTTTTTCTGTACGCGCTCTACTTCTTTATCAAGCTTTTCACGTTCTTTTTCTAATCGTTTAATTTCTTCTTCAATATTTATTAATCCTTCTATCGGTAAAATAATCTCTGCACCTGTAACAACAGCTGACATTGATTTTTCACTTGTTGAGATGTCAGTAGAAACATCCAATGAGCTTGTGTTACAGAATCTTTCTACATAAGCACGATTATCTTCAAGCTGTGTTACTACACTATTATCTTTTGCTTTAATTTTCATTGGTATTTGCTTACTCATAGGTGTATTCACTTCAGCACGAATATTACGAACTGCTCGAATTACTTCAACTAAAAGCTTCATTTCAACTATTGATTTATCATCTGATAGTTCGGTATTTACTGTTGGCCATGAAGCTACAGTTATTGAATCACCTTCATGTGGAAGTGATTGCCAAATTTCCTCTGTAATAAACGGCATGAATGGGTGAAGCAATCTCATCGTAGAATCTAAAACATAAGCTAATACAGATCGAGTTGTCTTTTTCGCAGCTTCATCTTCTCCGTATAAAGAAAGCTTTGCCATCTCAATATACCAATCACAGAAATCATCCCAAATGAAGTTATAAAGCAAACGACCGATTTCTCCAAACTCATATCGATCAGCTAGCTTTGTTACATTTTCAATCGTCTCGTTCAGACGTGTTAAAATCCATTTATCTGCCACCGTTTTTTTGCCTGTTAAATCAATTTCTTCAAATGTTAAACCATTCATATTCATAAGTGCAAAACGAGATGCATTCCAGATTTTATTGGCAAAGTTCCAAGTTGATTCTACTTTTTCATAGCTAAAACGTAGATCCTGACCTGGAGAGCTTCCTGTTGATAAGAAGAAGCGAAGAGAGTCAGCTCCGTACTGATCAATTACTTCCATTGGGTCAACACCATTGCCTAATGATTTACTCATTTTACGTCCTTGCTCATCACGCACAAGACCATGAATTAATACATCTTTAAATGGACGTTGCTCTGTAAATTCTAGTCCTTGGAAAATCATACGAGATACCCAGAAGAAAATAATATCGTACCCAGTCACTAACACATCAGTTGGATAATAGCGCTTGAAATCAGCAGATTCAACATCTGGCCAACCCATCGTTGAAAAAGGCCATAAAGCTGAACTAAACCATGTATCTAATACATCATTATCTTGATCCCAGTTTTCAATATCTGCTGGTGGCTCTTGATTTACATATACTTCACCTGTTTCCTTATGATACCAGGCTGGAATACGGTGACCCCACCATAGCTGACGTGAAATACACCAATCACGGATATTTTCCATCCAGCGTAAATATGTTTTTTCAAAACGATCTGGAACAAAATTAACTTTATCTTCTTCTTGCTGAAGTTTTATTGCTTTATCTGCTAATGGCTGCATTTTAACAAACCATTGTGTTGATAGATAAGGTTCGACAACTGCACCACTTCGTTCACTATGTCCAACGGAATGCATATGCTCTTCAATTTTAAATAACACTTGTTGCTCTTGAAGATCTTTTACAATTTTCTTGCGACATTCAAAACGATCTAATCCTTTATAAATCCCAGCTTTATCATTCATTGTGCCATCTTCATTCATAACAAGCACACGCTCTAGATTATGGCGATTTCCGATTTCAAAATCATTCGGATCATGTGCAGGAGTAATTTTAACAGCTCCTGATCCAAATTCCATATCTACATAATCATCACCAACGATTGGAATTTCTCTTCCTACGATTGGTAATAGTACCTTTTTACCTATTAAATGCTTGTAACGCTCATCTTCAGGGTGAACCGCTACAGCTGTATCACCTAGCATTGTCTCAGGACGTGTTGTTGCAATTTCAATAGAGCCTGTTCCATCTGCTAAAGGATAACGCATATGATAGAATGCGCCTTGAACATCTTTATAAATAACTTCAATATCAGAAAGTGCTGTTTTCGTTTGTGGATCCCAGTTGATTATATATTCACCGCGATAAATAAGGTCTTTCTTATATAAATTAACGAAAACCTCACGAACAGCTTTTGATAATCCTTCATCTAAAGTAAATCTTTCACGAGAATAATCTAATCCTAGTCCAACCTTTGACCATTGCTCACGAATATGACCAGCGTATTCTTCCTTCCACTTCCACGTTTCTTCTATGAATTTCTCACGTCCTAAATCATAACGTGAAATACCTTCTTCACGAAGCTTAGCTTCAACCTTTGCTTGAGTTGCAATTCCTGCATGATCCATTCCTGGAAGCCATAACACATCATAGCCTTGCATTCTTTTCATACGTGTCACAATATCTTGTAGTGTCGTATCCCAAGCATGTCCTAGATGTAGCTTACCTGTTACGTTTGGTGGTGGGATTACAACTGTATAAGGCTTTTTCGTTTCATCACCTGTTGCTTCAAAATATTTACCTTCTAACCAAAAGGAATAACGATTTTTTTCAATTGCATTTGGATCATACTTTGTTGGTAAAGATAATTGTTGTTCATTGTTCTCCATTTTATTTCCTCCTTATTACTAAGTATTATTTATGTACGATATTTGACACTGTTATCACTTATTGTTAACTTCATCGAATACCCATAAAATCAACAGTCCGTTCTAAACAGTAGCAGAAAAAATAAAAACTCCTTCCATCCATAAAAGGACGAAGGAGAATATTTTCGTGGTACCACCTTTTTTTACAGACTATAACCAAATAAAGCTAGGGTCTTTTCCATAGTCTATACACTCAACAAAATAACGGTTTTTACCGGTTTCTTCTACTATCATTTCAAAGAAACAACTCCTGGGCGACATTCCAATCCCTCTGGCTTAAGAAACCTTTCAGCAAATGATTTCTCTCTCTGTAAAGTGATGGTGATTGTACTCTTCCCAATCTTCGTTTATTCAATATTAAATTGGTAGTTAGCAATGAACCATTTAGCTGCACTAGGTTCAATGTAAAGTTTAGATGTAAAAACAACAATCTTTCACAAAACAGCTTTTAAATTATAACATCTCTTATATATTACTAAACAATCCTTTTTTTCGTCAATATCTTTGCCATGTTTATCTTTTTTCATACAGGCACATATCACGATTTGGGTGCATATTTTATCTTACGATTATATTTATGACAAATGCTTATCTCTTTTATACAGGTGAGCATTAAATTTTTATAGAGTATTTTGAAGGCTCTTTTCTTTAAAGATACCACTAGACATTATACAATGCTGTATCCTTCAGATTTATAAAAGCATATAGATTACGAAAATAGAGCCTTTTGAAAGAGGAGGGGTTTAAATGAAGCGGCGTTATAATCCTTACACACTTCCACCATGGGTAAGACAAATGCGAGAGATTGGTATTCAAATTATTATACCTTTAACGATTTTTCAAGGAATTCGTACTGTTTTCTTCCCAACGTCATTTGATGTATTACTATTAGGATTATTAATTTTATTAGCAATAGCATTACGCCTTGAATGGTTATAATGAAAAGTTATTTAATAGCAGAGGCTTACTCATTTTAAAAAGAGTGAACCTCTGCTTTTTCAATAAATGATAGATACTAACTAGGTTGTGGTTAATGTGTTATTCCAGTCAAAAGTACACTTGGACCAGAAAAATTGATAAAGCCTAATGAAATCTACTGTTCTTGAGCTTGTTGAGCTTCCTGTTTTCGTTTTTCTTCAATTTCAGAAATCTTCATAACAAAATACTCAATGTTTTTAAATTGCCAGTAGGCTTTTACCAATTGTCTATTTTTCTCTAACTCCGTTGATTTATTTTTAGGAGAGTAGGATTTAATAAGCCGGCAAATTCGTTCTGGATAAGATAAGTAACTGAAAAAGAGAAGCATTTCTTCTTCTGTATATGGATAGCCTTTTTGGTACGTATAAAACCAGTTCACACAATCATCACTTGGTATTGGATATGTTTTTGCCGTTCGATTGATAAAATATAAAAAATCATCGATCGGAGCTGCATATTTAGATTTCTCAAAATTTGCTAAATATCCCTTTCCCTCACCATCATATAGGAAATGACGCGCTGAGATTTTCCCGTGTGTTAAAACCATTCTAGATGACTCTTTTTCTTGCATTTTTTCATACCATTCTGTAAGCTTTTTCTTTGAGAAATCTATTGCTCTACTCACTTCTATAAAATAAGTTACTGCTTGTAATTCAAAAGGAGAAAGATATAATTTCTGTTCACACTCTTCAACAAAGGATTCATAATAGATCTTTGTTTCATCAAGATGTTTTTCAAAAGATTCATAATGATGAGAAGCAGCATCACTAGATAGTTTGACATCTCTTTCTGTTCGACTATGTAGCTCTGCAACTTCTTTAAAAAGATATTGATGTCTCGCATCTCGTTCTTCTTCCGTTTCATTTGTTAACCATGGCATTAAGTAGTAATATTCACCATTCATTTGTGAAATTGTTTGATTTGAGCGATTTCTAACGAGTGGAACATATTTAGCATATTTTGTTTGATCCAAGATTGAATATGATTCAATAAAATAGGGATTTGGATTTTTTGCTAATTTTTTTAAAGCATATGAACCATTATCTGTATATACCTTTACCACTTTTTTACTAATTTCTTCTGAATACTCTAAATTCAAATCATATTGCTTCAGCAACGGTGTGATAGCTTCAACTTGTATAGACATTCCAACAACACCTCCAATCAGCTCAACTTATTAATGAAAAAAACAGCTGAGGTAGAATTTGCCCCATGCTGTTTCTTCATTTTATTTGCTAGTAGAATATGAGGGAATATAAAGGATTTGCCCTTCATAAACATCTTGATCTGCATGAAAGTCGTTTACTCTTAAAATCTGTTGAACCGAAATATCATAGCGTTGACTAATAAGCTCAATGCTATCACCTTGCTGCACAATGCACATTTTTACTCTTGAGAAATCTTCTTCTTCATCTCTCGCAAATAAACTAGTTAAATAATGAGCATCTTTAGGATTTGTTTCATCTCTTCCATCAACATCATCTTCTTCAGTTTCTGATTCTAAAGAAGCTTCCTCTGTTTTAGAAAAGAAGGAATACTGCACCTCTTTAGGCTCATCTTCAACCTCTTGAGCTTCTTTTCTTACTTCAACTACGAAAGGATCATATAAGTCCTCTTGTGGATCTTCTTCCTTTTGTTCTTCTTGTTCTTCACTAACAATAACCTCTTCCTCTTGCTGTTCAATTTCATTAGTTAATATCGTTTCTTCTACTTCACTGTTATTTACATCTTTAGGTGAAGTAAGTTGTTCAACTTCAGAGTGACTTTCTTCAAGAACTCGATCTTCTTTCACTTCTGTTTCCTCTAATTGAAATGAAGAGAATTTGTCCAAGTCTTGTTCACTTGTTGAGTCTTCATAAAAAGATGAAAATGGAGATACATTTTCTTCTTCATTTACTTGAGGTGGTGTTGGTGTTGGTGTCTCAACAGCAGCATTTGGTTGTTGCTGCTGACCTCTGAATAATGCTTCAAATGCTTCTTCCTTTTCCTCAGGCCTCTCTACTTCAGTAGAAACTTGTTCTACTTGCCCATCAGAAATTCCACTTATTGATAAATCTGCAATCAGCTTCAAACATTTGTATTCTGGTAATTCATAATCAAATGACTCAATCGATACATAAACCTCTTCTAATTGTTCAATCCGATTTCTAGGAATTGTAATATCAACAGGGAAGCGATGGTTCAATACACTTACTCCATCCTCCCGAGTTGACACCTCATTCACATACCGAACATTTGCATATTCAAATTGCTCCTTCGCACTCGCGTCATTATCTATTTTGTATTCTCCCGTAAGTTGCAATGCACCTCGAATTGAAATGTACTGATCATGTTCATGAATTGTAATATCAGGATCTAATGAAATTGATAAAAGTTCAGATACTTCCTGTCCTTTTTGAAACCAAACTGATTCTTCTACAGAGAAACGTAGCTGCTGTTCCTGTGACAAAAGAATTCCTCCTTTCAAATAGCCTAGTAAATTACTATGACAATACAGATGTATGTATGAAAACTGAAAAATATGATTGATTTATTACGGAATTATTGGTTTATAGCATGAATTTCAGAGAAAAGCAGAACTGTTTGTCACTTAAATAAGCTGTTAGGACAATGATATGAGTAAAGATGAGAACTGATACCAATTTTTTCTGTTGGTTATCTAAGGGTTTATTGTATGATGCGCTTTATTCATTTTAACTTTCCACTTCCTTTTGGGCTTCATCATTGCTATGAAGACCTTTATTATTTCTCATACTCCCCTAATGAAAAAGCCAACCACAAAAAAGCGTGAATCCCTTTTCTAAGGATCCACGCACCACGATATAAGTAGCTTTATTTAAGACTAGCAAATGATTTTCTAGCTGCCTCAATTGTATATTGAATATCTTCATCAGTATGTACTGTTGAAAGGAACAGTCCTTCAAATTGAGATGGTGGTAGAAAAACACCTTCGTTTGCCATACTTCTATAATATTTTGCAAAATATTCAAGATTAGATGATTTTGCTTTTTCATAGTTTGTCACTTCTTCGTTTGTAAAAAAGAAGCCGATCATTGAGCCTGCACGGTTAATTGTATGGGGAATTTCATACTCAGCTGCAGCTTTTGAAAGTCCTTCTTCAAGGAGATCAGCTTTACGTTGAAATTCTTTATAAGAATTCTTTGTTAACAGCTTTAATGTTTCAAGTCCAGCTGTCATTGCTAAAGGATTTCCTGATAAAGTACCTGCTTGATAAATTGGTCCACTTGGAGCTATTTGCTGCATAATTTCCGCTTTCCCACCGTAGGCACCTACAGGCAAGCCTCCACCAATTACTTTTCCTAGACAAGTTAAGTCTGGTGTAACGCCGTAAAACCCTTGAGCACAGCCGAAATCAACTCTAAAGCCTGTCATTACTTCATCAAAGATTAACAAAGCGCCAAACTCTTCAGTAACTGAACGCAATCCTTCTAAGAAGCCAGGCAGTGGTGGAACAACTCCCATATTACCTGCTACAGGCTCTACGATTACACCCGCAATATCTTCTCCGAATTCTTCAAATGCGTAACGAATACTTTCAAGATCATTGTATGGTACTGTAATGGTATTCTTTGCAATACCTTCTGGTACACCAGGGCTATCTGGTAAACCTAATGTAGCAACACCAGAGCCAGCTTTAATTAATAAAGAATCTCCATGACCATGATAACATCCTTCAAATTTAATAATCTTATTTCTGCCAGTATAACCTCTTGCAAGGCGCAAGGCACTCATCGTTGCTTCCGTTCCAGAGCTTACCATACGCACAACTTCAATTGACGGCACACGATCAATAACAAGCTGCGCTAATTCATTTTCTATTAATGTTGGGGCTCCAAAGCTTGTACCTGATTCAACAACCTTTTTAATAGCTTCCACAACTGTGTCATTTGAATGTCCGTGGATAAGCGGCCCCCAAGATAACACATAATCGATATACTCATTACCATCAATATCAAAAATTTTAGAGCCTTTTCCACGTTCCATAAAAATTGGGTTCATTCCAACAGATTTAAATGCACGTACAGGACTGTTTACTCCTCCAGGCATTAATGTTTGCGCTTCTTTAAATGCCTTTTCACTATTCGCGTAACTTCTCATTAGTATTCCCCTTTCTTACAATTGATTTATTCATTGTTGATCTTCTTTTAACCAACGTGCTACATCTTTTGCAAAATAAGTAATGACTAAATCTACACCTGCACGCTTCATCCCAATTAGCATTTCCATAACCATTGCTTTTTCATCTACCCAACCATTTTGCGCTGCTGCTTTAATCATTGAATATTCTCCACTTACATTATACGCAACAACAGGAGCATTAAAGTTGTTTTTCACATCACGAATAATATCTAAATAAGCTAAAGCAGGTTTCACAATTAAGAAATCTGCACCCTCTTCTATATCTGATTGTGCCTCTCTTAACGCTTCATCACGATTAGCCGGATCCATTTGATATGTTTTACGATCACCAAACTGCGGTGTACTGTGTGCTGCATCACGGAAAGGACCATAAAATGCACTTGCATATTTAACAGCATAAGACATAATCGGAATATGCTCAAAGCCAGCTTCATCTAAACCATAGCGAATGGCTGCAACAAAGCCATCCATCATATTTGAAGGGGCAATAATATCTGCGCCAGCTTTTGCTTGACTCACTGCAGTACGTGCTAATAAATCTAATGTAGGATCGTTTAATATTTTCCCATTCTCTACAATGCCACAATGTCCATGATCAGTGTATTGACATAAGCAAGTATCAGCCACTACAACAAGCTCTGGAAAAGCTTCCTTAACCTGTCTTGTTGCACGTTGAACGATTCCATTATCATGATAGGCTTGCGTGCCAACATCATCTTTTTCTTCTGGAACTCCAAATAAAATAATAGATTTAATACCTAATGAAACAATTTCTTCTATCTCAGCATTTAATAGATCTAGTGATAAATGAAAAACACCTGGCATAGATGGAACTTCGTTTTTCTTATTTTCCCCTTCAACTGCAAAAATTGGGTAAATAAAATCCTCTGCTCTAAGATGTGTTTCCCTTAGGATTGATCTCATGCTATCACTGTTTCGTAAACGACGATGTCTTGTAAATTCGATATTCATCTGAAGTCCTCCCTTAGTTATCCTCAAGTTCTATCATTAACTGTACCATATCATCAATTGTATAATTTTGTGGCATAAACCCTATAAATCCGTAGCCTTTAAGTGTATCGTTCGTAATGGGACCAATACAGATAAAAGTCAGCTTTTTTAAGTGATGATGTAGTTCTTCTTGATTAAGCACCTTCATAAAGCTATCAACCGTTGAAGAGCTTGTGAAGGTTATATAATCAATCTCATCGTTCACTATATGACTGTGTAGCTTTTTTGCTTCTGAAACATTATGTACTGTTTTATAGACAACTAGATCTGTTACTTCATACCCTTTATTTTGCAATTCTGTTACAAGGGTTGGTCGTGCAAGATTACCACGAATAACAAGTATTTTAGCGTTCGTATGTAGGTTAGTGGATATGCTTTCTGCTAATTTTTCAGCAACGAATTCCTCTGGAACAATTGAAACTTCTAGACCGATCTCTTTCATTTTTTCACTTGTTTTTCTACCAACTGAAGCAGCAATTAAATGCTGTAAAGAATCATAGGATATATGATAATTATCTAGATAATGTTTAAAATGTATGACACCATTCGCACTGGTAAAAACAATACAATGATAATCTTCAAGTTTATTAAGTATGGTTGCAATTTCTGCTTCATTCGAATCATTTGCTTCTATTTGAAGAAGTGGAGCAGAAATGGCTACTCCACCTGACTCTTCAATTTTGCGAATAAATCCTTCAACCTGAGATTTCGCTCGTGTTATTAATACTCGCTTCCCTTGCAAAGGATCTATGCTTTTCATTATTGATCTAGCTCCTCTTTCACTCGGTCAATCAATTCTTTTGCTCCTTGTTCAGTTAAAGCTTCAGCAACTTTTCTGCCTAATTCCTCAGGATTATTACCTGTAACATGTTGCTTATATAACTCTTTTCCATCAGGAGAAGCGATTAAGCCAGTAAAGGAAACTTCATCATCTTCATTTACCGTTGCAAAGCCTGCAATTGGCACTTGGCATCCACCCTCCATTTTTGTTAAGAAGGTTCTTTCTGCTGTTACAGCTAACTTAGTTCTCATATCTGTTAACTTTTCTAATAAGTTTAATAGCTCTTCATCATTTTCACGACACTCAATTGCTAGTGCACCTTGACCTACTGCAGGTAAGCATGACTCAGGCTCTAGAAATTCTGTCACAACATCCTTACTCCATCCCATTCTTGATAAACCTGCTGCTGCTAAAATAATAGCATCATAATCTTCAGTTTTTAATTTATCAAGTCGGGTATCTATGTTTCCACGAATCCATTTAATTTCAATATCAGGTCGTTCGATCAATAGCTGTGCACTTCGTCTTAAACTACTTGTGCCAATAATTGCTCCTGCTGGAAGCTCAGAAAGCTTTTTATGATCCTTTGAAATTAGTACATCACGATGGTCTTCTCGTTTTGGAATACAACCAATTGTTAAACCATCTGGAAGAATACCAGGCATATCTTTCATGCTATGTACAGCCATATCAATGTCACCATCAATCATTGCCTGTTCAATTTCTTTAACAAATAACCCTTTTCCACCAACCTTTGATAAAGTTACATCTAAGATTCGATCACCTTTTGTTACGATTTCCTTTATTTCAAATTCAAAGGGTAAACCAAAAGCCTTTAATTGATTAATTACCCAATTTGTTTGCGTTAATGCTAATTTACTCCGTCTTGAGCCTATGACAATTTTACGCATGTTTTCCTCCTACTACATCCCTAGATTCTTTATGAATTCCAAATATGAAATCTTGATAAACTACCAAATAAGAAAAAATTTATTAATAACACTAGAAAAGCTGCGATATTCATTAATGCTACTGATTTACCTTGCAATTCTCTTACAATTCTTATATACAAGTAAGCGCTATATGTGAGTAAAACTGTAAAAGAACCTAGTATTTTTGCATCATACCAATGGAAGTTTACCACTTTGATATATGCCCAAATAATACCTAATATCAAACTTAATAAAAGCATCGGCACACCAATTACATTTAATACATATGACATGTGATCAAGCTTTGATAAATCCTCTATACGAAGCAGACGTTTTCCCCATTTTTTCTTTTTTAATAAGTTATGTTGAATAACATATAAAGTAGAAAATACAAATGATAGTGAAAATGCCCCATAAGATAAAATAGCCATCGTAATATGAATTAATAGTAACTCAGATACTAGCTGACTTGATACTGCAGCAGATTCATATTGCGCCGGTGCAAATGTGTGAATGGACATCATAATGAATCCGATGATATTTGTAAAAAAGATAATAAATTCTGCTCGAAGAAATTTGTTTAATACTACAGAGAGTGTTACAAGTACCCAGGTGTAAAAATATAGCCCTTCAAACATATTAAGCACTGGAAAGCGCCCTGTTTCAAACATACGGGCAAATAAAAAAATTGTTTGCAAAAGCCAAACAATAGAAAGTAACCAGAAGGCAGCACGATTAGCCTTCCGGTTATTATTAAGAAAATCTATAAAATATAAAAGTACACATAATGCATAAAGAATGATGGTAACTTCATTAATTCTAGTCAAACTCATTTCCATAATGAAAGGTCCTTTCACTTACGATTGAAGTGAAGCACGATAATCGATCATCTGCTCATTAGATCTTAATGATTGCTTTTCCAATCTTTCTTTAACCATTTGTTCTTCAACATCATCTTCAATGTTAAATATCTTTTTAAAAAGGTCCAATGATTCTTGAGCGTTTGGTTCAGCAGAAAGTTCCTTTACTTTAACAATAGGATCTTTTAGCAATTGATTGATGATGCTTTTCGTATGCTTATTAAGCACTTTTCTTTCACGTTCAGTTAAGTTTGGCATTTTTCGTTCAATGCTTTCCATTGTTTCTGCTTGAACAGTTAGTGCTTTATTACGAAGAGCAGCAATGACTGGTACAACACCTAGTGTATTAATCCATTGCTTAAATTGAACGATCTCTTCCTCTATCATAAGTTCAATTTTCTCAGCAGCAACTTTACGTTCCTGAAGATTCGCTTCTACAATTCCTTGAAGATCATCAATATCATATAGGAAAACACTATCTAAATCGGCTAGCTTCGGATCTAAATCTCTCGGTACAGCAATATCAACCATAAACAATGGGCGACCTTTTCTCATTTTCTCAACATGAGTGACCATTTCCTTTGTAATCACGAAGTTTTTAGCTCCTGTTGAACTAATAAGTATATCCGCTTCAATCAAGCCACATTGAAGTTCGTTAATCCCCTTCGCATTACCATCAAAACGATTTGCTAGCTCTTCTGCCTTTTGCAATGTTCTATTCATAACAGTTACTTTTCCAACACCACTGCCATGTAAATTTTGCACAGCAAGCTCGCCCATTTTTCCGGCACCTAAAATAAGAACATGCTTTGAACGTAAATCACCAAAGATTTTTTTAGCTAGCTCCACAGCTGCATAACTAACAGATACTGCGTTTGCACCTATATCAGTTTCAGAATGTGAGCGTTTAGCTAATGTGATAACTTGCTTGAACAATTGATTAAAGATTGTACCAATTGTGTTGTGTTCCTGCGCAAGTAAAAAGCTAGAACGAACCTGTCCTAATATTTGTGTTTCACCTAGAATCATTGAATCTAGCCCACAAGCAACTTTACACAAGTGATCAAGTGCTCCATCTTGTTCAAATATCGTTAAATATGGTGTGATCTCATCTTTATCTAATCCGAACCACTCAGCTAAAAATGCTTTTATATAGTAACGACCAGTGTGTAGCTGATCAACTACCGCATATAACTCAGTTCGATTACATGTAGATACAATTACATTTTCAAGTACACTTTTTTGTTTTTTTAACTGTTTCATCGCAACTGCAAGCTCTTCTGGTTGAAAGTTAAGCTTCTCACGAATTTCAACAGGGGCAGTTTTATAGTTTAGCCCGACAACAAGTATATGCATTCCCTTTTACACCCCCACATACAAGGATCTCTATTTACTAGTATATCATCTTATAGTAAAAACTCTGTTAAAAAATGTGAACAGTGTTTGAAACTATATGATAAAATATGTTTGTTCATTATTTATTGAAAATCATCTATTCTCATTAAACATTCTACATACTAAGACAAATTACTCATACTCTCAATGAGTACAATAACAAATATTAACGTAATAATCAAGCTAATGGCTCGTATTAGCATTTCAATTTATCAAGTATGACATAAAGCTTTTTTTATAAATTTGTTGTTAGTTAAAATGTATATTTTTCGATGAAAAGATGCCACTAGACTTTATACAATGCTATTCCTTAAATATACTAAAGCAGCTAAGTTTACGAAAAAAGCTCGGATTAATCAATTATTTTCCTAGAGGTGTACGATGAAAAACCAAAAATTATTACCAGCAATTATCTTATTGGCTCTCGGTATTTTTTATTCTATCCAAAATTTTAATATCCATTTATTTAACTTCCAAAATAGTTGGCAAATGTTATTAATTTTACTAGGCTTTGCATTCTTAATTAGCGGACATTTTGCCCAAGATTTTTCATCTATATTACCAGGAGTTATCTTAACTGGACTTGGTGTGCATTTCATTTATCATGATAAACTCACTTCATGGCCGGATTATCCAGCAGCGTTTTTATTCATACTAGCAATCGGGATGATTTTAACTTCTATTAAAACGAAAACAGGCTATGTTCAAGGGGTTGCATTATTTGCTACTGGATTATTCCTGCATTTTTTCCAAAGAATCATCGAATCCATAACATTACTTCAAAATTTTGCAACTTTAATTGAAAAATATTGGCCTCTTTTACTTATTATAATTGGTAGCTACTTATTATTAATGAAGAAACGCAAGTAATCGTGCATAAAAACACAGGAACTTGCTCTGAAGTGTGATAGGGTATAGACGCTTCGGATTTTATACTCCTAAAGCTAAATAACGCAAAAAAGGCTGACTATCATTTAGTCAGCCTTTTTCATTATGAAGTATAGTGTTCAATAATGCTCCATACCTCTGTTTTACCTTGACCTGTTTCTGATGAAAATAAAACTAATGAATCTGATTTATCCATGTCTAATGTATCTTTAATCACTTTAACATGCTTCTGCCATTTCCCTTTAGGGATTTTATCTGCTTTTGTCGCAACAATAATTGTTGGGATATTATAATGCTTTAAAAAATTATACATTAAAACATCATCTTTAGATGGTGGATGACGAACATCAATTAATAACACAACAGCTCTCAGCTGATCTCGTGTTGTAATATATGTTTCAATCATTTTGCCCCATGCTTCACGCTCTTTTTTACTAACCTTTGCATATCCATAACCAGGCACATCAACAAAATGAAGAATTTCGTTGATTATATAAAAGTTTAACGTTTGTGTTTTACCAGGTTTGGAGGATGTTCTAGCAAGATTTTTTCTTGCTAAAATTTTATTTATAAATGATGATTTCCCAACATTTGATCGACCTGCTAATGCTATCTCCGGAATATTTACATCAGGATATTGCGCAGGCTTTACAGCACTAATAACAATTTCAGAACTTGTAACCTTCATTATTTCTCCTCTGCTAACGCATGTTTTAATACTTCATCTAAATGTGACACAAGTAAAAAGGTTAGTTCATTACGAACACTCTCAGGGATATCATCTAAATCCTTTTCATTATCCTTAGGTGCAATAATTTTAGTTAACCCTGCACGATGCGCACTTAGCGTTTTCTCTTTTAATCCGCCTATTGGAAGTACTCTTCCACGTAACGTTATTTCCCCAGTCATTCCTACCTCTTTACGAACAGGTCTACCAGTTAAAGCTGAGATAAGAGCTGTTGCCATTGTAATTCCTGCTGATGGCCCATCCTTTGGAACAGCACCTTCTGGAACATGGACATGGATATCATTTTTCTCATGAAAATCACGGTCAATTTTTAGCTCTTCAGCTCGAGAGCGAATATAGCTAAAAGCAGCTTGTGCAGACTCTTTCATAACATCGCCAAGCTTACCAGTCAAAATCAATTTCCCTTTACCAGGTGAAACTGATACCTCTATTGATAACGTATCTCCACCTACGGTTGTATAAGCTAAGCCTGTTGCAACCCCAATTTGGTCCTCAAGCTCGGCCTGTCCATATCTAAATTGCTTTTTGCCAAGAAACTCTTCAATGTTTTTATCCGTAACAATAATTTTCTTACGCTCCTGCTTTACTACAAGCTTTGCTGCCTTTCGACATACCGAAGCTAATTGACGCTCTAAGCCACGCACTCCAGCTTCTCTAGTAAAGTAACGAATAATACTTTGAATTGCATCTTCGCGTATTTGTAAATTCGCTTTCTTTAAGCCGTGATCTTCTAACTGGCGGGGTAGTAAATGATCTTTCGCTATATGAACTTTTTCCAGCTCAGTATACCCAGCAATCGTAATGATTTCCATACGATCACGCAGAGGACCAGGTATTGTCGCCAAATTATTTGCTGTTGCAATAAACATTACCTTTGATAAATCATATGTTTCCTCAATATAATGATCACTAAAATTATGGTTTTGCTCTGGATCTAATACTTCTAGTAAAGCCGCTGAAGGATCTCCCCTGAAATCACTGGACATTTTGTCAATTTCATCTAAAAGAAACACTGGGTTAATTGTTCCTGCCTTTTTCATCCCTTGAATGATTCTGCCTGGCATTGCTCCCACATATGTTCGGCGATGACCACGAATTTCAGATTCATCTCTTACTCCACCTAGAGAAATTCTGACGAAATTACGGTTTAGCGATTTTGCGATTGATCGTGCTAAGGATGTTTTCCCAACTCCAGGAGGTCCTGCCAAACAAAGTATAGGACCTTTTAGCGAATTAGTAAGCTGTTGAACAGCTAAATATTCAATCACACGATCCTTTACTTTCTCTAAGCCATAATGATCTTCGTTTAGAATATTCTCAGCAACATTAACATCCAATCTATCTTCAGTTGCGTTTGTCCAAGGTAAAGAAAGTAGCCAGTCAATATAATTTCGAATAACGGCACTTTCAGCAGAGCTTGATGGAACTTTTTCATAACGATCAAGTTCCTTTAAAGCAAGTAGTTTAACATGATCAGGCATTCCTGCTGCTTCAATCTTTTCGGAAAGTGAAGAAACTTCTCCAAGTTTCCCTTCCTTCTCTCCAAGTTCTTTCTGAATGGCCTTCATTTGCTCACGCAAATAATATTCTTTCTGTGTTCTTTCCATTGAACGCTTAACACGCTGACCAATCTTTTTCTCAAGCTGAAGAACTTCTTTTTCATTATGAATAATCGAAATTACTTTGTTTAGTCTTTCTTTCACATCCAGAGTTTCCAAAACCTCTTGCTTTTCTTTAAGCTTAAGTGGTAGGTGGGATGAAATAATATCTGCCATACGACCTGGTTCATTAATATCTGAAACAGTTGCATATGTTTCTGCGGATACTTTTTTAGAAAGCTTTATGTATTGTTCAAAGTATTCCAACATTGTTCTCATTAAAGCTTCTTCTTCCACACCTTTTTCTTCTGGGTCTTTATGCATGGTTATTTCTACAGAATAATAGTTATCTTCTTCAACAAAACGTTCTATTTCTCCTCGTTCGATTCCTTCTACGAGAACGCGAATTGTCCCATTTGGTAATTTAAGCATTTGCTTAATCTTTGTTAAAGTACCAATTTCATAAATGTCTTCTTCTTGTGGCTCATCTATCGAAATCTCTTTTTGTGTTGTTAAAAAGATGATATGATCTTCCATCATTGCCTTCTCTAACGCCTGTACAGACTTATCTCTTCCTACGTCAAGATGCAATACCATCGTCGGATAGACTAATAAGCCTCTTAACGGAAGAAGTGGGACGATTTGAGTAGTTGATTTCGCCATGCGTTTACACCTCCATGACATAATAGTAAGTTATTGTTCAATTCTATCTTATTCTTTTTCAAGTGTCTATTTGTAACAACTTTACAACCAATTCCATACGTAGTATACCCTATTCCTCACATTTGAAAAAGAAAATCTGAAAATCATTTATAAAAATGAGCTTTTTACTAAAGAGTTATTGTTTTACCATAAAGAGATGCTTAGCTTAGTGATTAACATAAAAAACAATCTTTAACACCTTATATTACTTTGTTAACTATGAAAAAACCCCAAAAAAAAGACCTACTCGAGTTCTCATACATTACTCGAGTAGGTTTTCTCCTATTATACAGATTCTTGCTGTGGGAAAGCTTGTGATTCCTTTTGGATAATCGTTTCAACCTTTTCGGTTGGTGGATCAACCAGTGCTAAATCAAATACTTCCTGTAAATTAGAAACAGGCACAATATTAATTCCTTGAATTTCCTTTAAAATAGATTGCATATTCTCTTGTGGAATAATAACTGTTTCTACTCCAGCTTTTTTCGCTGCTTTAATTTTAGGAATAACGCCTCCGATAGGCTTTACATTTCCATGGATACTTATTTCTCCAGTCATGGCGACTTTATTATTAATTGCTATGCGATGTATGGCCGAAAAGATTCCTGTTGCCATTGCAATACCTGCTGAGGGCCCATCGATCGGTGTTCCACCTGGAAAATTCACATGGATATCAAAATCGCTCGCATTAATTCCCATTGAGCGCAAAACAGTTATTACATTTTCAATCGAGCCTTTTGCCATACTTTTTCTTCTAATCGACTTTGATCGATCACCGATGCTTTCTTCCTCCACAATACCTGTAATGTTAATCGTACCTTTGTCCTTCTCTGCTGAAATAACCGTTACTTCAATCTCTAATAGCGCCCCTGTATTTGGTCCATGAACAGCTAAACCGTTAACTAAACCTACCTTAGCACTTTCATTTATTTTACGATCATATCTAGGTGTTAATTGACTAGAATTAATAACCCATTCAATATCTTCAACTGTAATGATGCCACGATCCTCAGATAATGCAACACCAGTTGCAATCTGCATTAAGTTAACAACTTCACGACCATTTCGTACATAAGAAGTTAACAAATCAATGCCTTCATCACTTACGTCCATGCTTACTTTACTAGCAGCTTTCTTTGCAATTACCTTTAATTCATCCTGCTCTAATTCTCTAAAAAATACTTCCAAACATCTTGATCGAATTGCAGGTGGGATTTCATTTGGCGTTCGTGTTGTTGCACCAATTAAGCGGAAATCTGCTGGCAATCCATTTTTAAAAATATCATGAATATGTGTTGGTATTTGATTGTTTTCTTCGTTATAGTATGCACTTTCTAGAAAAACTTTTCGATCCTCAAGAACTTTTAAAAGCTTATTCATTTGAATTGGATGAAGTTCTCCAATTTCATCAATAAATAAAACACCACCGTGAGCATGTGTTACTGCACCCTGTTTTGGCTGTGGAATTCCAGCTTGTCCCATAGCACCTGCACCTTGATAAATAGGGTCATGCACTGAGCCAATTAAAGGATCCGCAATTCCTCTTTCATCAAACCTTGCTGTCGTAGCATCTAACTCTACAAATACAGCGTTATTATTAAATGGTGATCGTTTATTTCGTTTTGCTTCCTCTAATACTAGTCTTGCTGCAGCTGTTTTTCCAACTCCTGGTGGTCCATATACAATAACATGCTGTGGATTAGCACTACATAATGCAGCTTGTAGTGAACGAATACCATCTTGTTGTCCAACAATATCATCAAAACTATTTGGTCTAACTTTCTCCGCTAATGGTTCCGTTAGCTTTATAGCCCTCATTTTCCTCAACTGTTCCATCTCTTTTTTAGATTCACGATCAATTGAGACCTTTTGTGACCGTTGATTTTTTAATAGGTTCCAAAAATACATTCCTATAATAATTCCAAAGAACAATTGAATAAACAAAGCAATACTTGTCCAGCTCATTGTCGTCCCTCCTACTAAGATGCTTATTACCACAAAGGTGAAAAATAAATTAAATCTAAATACTTTAAGGCGTTGTAAAAGAATATTGATAATCTTGATACACATATTTCTTCTAGGAATACTTAAAACCTGTTTCTTTTAAGATTCTTGGTTATGTTTTCATTTTGAATTACACTTCCCATAAAAAGTACAAAACAAAAAGGATAATATGAATAACATAAGCCACGTACCTTTACAAACAACAATCTTCCAGATTAGAACCTAGTCAATAGTTCTTCCTAAAAAATATAAATCAGATAAAAATTGTTATGTAGTTAGGGGAATTACCCTAATAGTTAACAAAAGACAAGCTACTGCTTGTCATTCTTAATTCTTAAGCAACACTATTTTTTAACTATTTTAGAAGCGGTTATTTATAGCTAGTATCTCCTAGCAATGGAAGGATTAAACATCATTTATAGATTCTATTGAAGAATTTCCTATGTTTATGATTCAGGTAATACTGCATTATGGAAATCAAAAAAGGGATGAAAGCTGTTTACAGCTTTCATCCCTTTTTAATAAGTATTCAATTAAGCAGAAGTCTTTTTATCTTCTTGAATAACAGTTCCGTCTTTTAAGACAAGTTTAGGTGGCATTTCACCTTTTACTGCTTCATCCGTAATAATTGTTTTAACAATATCATCTCTTGATGGTAAGTCAAACATCATATCTAACATAATTCCTTCAATTATCGAACGAAGTCCACGAGCGCCTGTTTTTCTTTCAATTGCTTTTTTCGCAATTTCTAACAGTGCACCATCTTCAAACTCAAGTTCCACTCCATCTAAATCAAGCATTTTCTGATATTGCTTAACTAATGCATTTTTTGGCTTAGTTAAAATCTCTACTAAAGCCTCTTCATCAAGTGGCTCCAAGCTTGCAATAACAGGTAAACGTCCAATAAATTCAGGAATTAAACCGAATTTAAGTAAATCTTCCGGTAATACCTGTGAAAGAAGTGCTTTTTTGTCTAGATCAGCATTTTTATTATCAGATCCAAAGCCAATTACCTTTCTGCCTAAACGACGCTTGATGATTTGTTCAATACCATCGAATGCCCCACCACATATAAACAAAATGTTCGTTGTATCAATTTGGATAAATTCTTGATGTGGATGTTTTCTTCCGCCCTGAGGTGGAACACTTGCCACAGTACCTTCAAGAATTTTCAATAAAGCTTGCTGAACTCCCTCACCTGAAACGTCACGTGTAATTGATGGATTTTCAGACTTTCGAGCAACTTTATCAATTTCATCAATATAAATAATACCTTTTTCAGCTTTTTCAACATCATAATCTGCAGCTTGGATAAGCTTTAGTAAGATATTTTCAACATCTTCCCCAACATAACCAGCTTCAGTTAATGACGTAGCATCAGCAATTGCAAATGGTACATTAAGTATACGAGCTAATGTTTGTGCAAGTAGAGTTTTACCACTACCAGTTGGACCAATCATTGAGATATTACTTTTTGATAATTCAACATCGTCAATTTTGCTATTGGAGTTAATTCTTTTATAATGATTGTAAACAGCCACTGCCAATGATTTTTTCGCATTATCCTGACCAATTACATACTCATCAAGAATATCATTAATTTCTTTTGGTTTTGGTACATCCTTAAATTCTACTTCTTCTTCAGTACCAAGTTCTTCTTCTACGATCTCTGTGCAGAGTTCGATACACTCATCACATATATATACTCCAGGTCCTGCAACTAATTTACGAACCTGATCTTGAGTTTTACCACAAAACGAACATTTTAGTTGTCCTTTTTCGTCGTTAAATTTAAACATTGTTTCACCCCTTATATCTTTATCTCAATCAATCCGAGCTACCCAAATCTCTCCATGTAGGTAGTAGTTCCTCAAACAGAAATTGTAAAACAGGTATGTATTGCATTTTACCATAAGTAGAGCAATGAGAGGTAGTGATACTACTTTTGTCACCTGAAAAAGGTTACAAAGATGAAGATTGACAAATATAAACAAGCCTCAACTACCCTATCCTGCAAGTGTTCATGATTTTTTTAGTAAGAATGGTGGTGCATGTTATCTTATTTTATGTATGTAATGGCTTTCTTATATCATTCCCAAAGGAATATATTTAAAACATGATTATTTAAAACATGATTATTAAAAGTGGTCTAATTATACGTAAACTTAAATCTCATACTATGTAAATAATAAAACTTCAAACTTTACGAATTAGCTATATGTAACTGAACTATTAACAGCCCTTATTTGTACAAAACAAGGCACGATCTACTCGCGCCTTGTTCTATAATTATATTATGCAACAACTTTGCTATTTTCAACAAGGAAATCAATTGCTTTACGAACTTTTAGATCTTCCTTAAGTCCATCAGCTGATCCACCTAATGCTTGTTTAACGTTCTCAACAGGCATGTTATACATCTCAGCCATTTTAGCGATTTCTGCTTCTACATCTTCATCAGAAACTTCAATGTTTTCTGCTTTTACAATCGCTTCAAGTGTTAAGTTATATTTAACGCGTTTTTCAGCGTCATCTTTCATTTGTGCTTTTAGTGCTTCTTCATCTTGTCCAGAGAACTGGAAGTAAAGCTCTAAATTCATACCTTGCATTTGAAGACGTTGTTCAAATTCCTGCATCATTCTTGAAATTTCATTTTCAATCAATGCATTTGGAATGTCAACTTCAACACTTGCAGCAGCTTTTTCTACTAATGTATCACGTAAGTGGTTTTCAGCTTCTGTCTTTTTCGCTTCTTCAAGGCGAGTTCTTGTTTGAGCTTTAAGTTCATCAAGAGTTTCAACTTCTTCGTTAACATCTTTAGCAAATTCATCATCTAAAGCTGGAAGCTCTTTTGTTTTAATTTCATGAATTTTCACTTTAAATACTGCTGGCTTTCCTGCAAGATTCTCTGCATGGTACTCTTCTGGGAATGTTACTTCTACATCCTTCTCAGCGCCTGCTTCTAAACCAATAAGCTGTTCTTCAAAACCTGGGATAAATGATCCTGATCCAATTTCTAACGAGTAGTTTTCAGCAGCTCCACCTTCGAATGCTTCACCATCAACATATCCGTCAAAATCGATAACAGTTGTATCACCATTCTCAATTGAACCTTCTTCTTTAACAACTAACTCTGCATTACGCTCTTGAAGTTGCTTTAATTCATTTTCAATATCTTCATCTGTTACAGTATCGTCAAGTTTTTCAACTTCTAGACCTTTGTATTCACCTAATTTAACTTCAGGTTTAACTGTAACCTTTGCAGTGAAGATTAAGCTTTTGCCTTTTTCGATTTGTTCAACATCGATTTCAGGACGATCAACAGGATCGATTCCAGCTTCGTCAACTGCATTTGGATATGCTTTTGGTAAGATAATATCTAAAGCATCTTGATATAATGATTCAACACCAAAGCGTTGCTCGAACATGCCACGTGGGATTTTGCCTTTACGGAATCCTGGAATAGATACTTGTTTTACTACTTTTTTGAATGCTTCGTCAAGTGCTTGTGTGAAGTCCTCTGCAGATACTTCAACCGTAAGAACGCCTTCGTTCCCCTCAAGTTTTTCAAATTTTACTGACATATGTTGTTCCCTCCAAAGATCTATTATGATGTGCGAATAAGTGATAGGTAATTTTTGGCTGCTTGTCCAGTTTGAACAAACTGCCTAGATCATATACCTGTTTTTATGTACGGTAAACAATAACCGGATACTAACCATGCTCAGGATTTCGTAATAAAAAAGAAGGCCTATTTTGCCCACGATAAAAAAGACCTAATATACGATGATCACTATTTTGCAACCATTTAATTATAACATAGAATATATACCTTTCAACATTTAGCTTATATTTGCATATAAGAAATTTCTTCTATTTGATATATTTTTTGACAGGCTTCCTCTAGATGAGAAATTGATTTATCATACAATTGCTCTATTTCTTCTATTTCTAACCCAATTCCATGCATTTCATAGCCAACAATTTGTAAAGCCGCTGCCCATAGCTTCTCTTCAGTTGGTTTTGGTAAAAATGGATATAGTACATATAAATGTCTGATCCAGATTTCTTTTACAGCTTCATAAAGAGTAGGATTTTCTATTCCTAGTGTATCGTCTAATATATTTAATACCTTTTTTGTGAAAAGATGATCTGAAATATCATTCAGCTCTGAAGGTATTATACTTATTGATTCACCAAACTTTGTTACTGTTACTTCTTTGCTTATCTCATTTTCAATCATCAAATGCAAAATCATTGTCTTAACCATAGGGTGAGTCATAGGATTTTCCAACAGTACCTTTAGTGAGGAAAAATGCTTACTAATATTTCGATCTCTTAAAGACTCAACATAAGACATTTGCTTTGAGACATCTTCAAGGATATCTTCTATGTACATCGTAGGTTCTTGGGTCTCTTCTAGATCCTCAACGATATCATCCTGATTTTGTGTCATTTTTCTGCTAAACTCTAATAATTTATAGAAATGTTCAGCACTTTCTGCAGGCAGGGTATTTTCTTCTAAAACAGCCTCTATTGTTGCTTGTACTTCTTGATACTCTCTTAATTGAATCAAGATTGTTAAATAAATTTGTAGAACAGTGAAATAATGCCCTATATCTTCTTGAAGCATTTTTTTACAAACATCTTTTGCTTCATTTAACTCACCAAGCTCCATCAAGCAAATGGCCATTCCTAAATAAATTTCTGCCTTATCCTCATTTAATGCTTTTGCTTCTGAAAACATTCCAAGTGCTTCAGTGTATTTCTTTTCCTTTAAAAGTGCCATTCCTTTATCCAAAAATTTCTCTTTTAAATTCGGAAAAGGGATAACATTTGATCGTTTATCTTCCTTCATATGTGGTCAACTCCAGCAACCTTTGTATGCATACAAGTGTAACAATCCAAGTCTTGGAAAACAAGCGCAAGTTCAAACAGTGAAATTGATTTAATTTTTATAACGGTTAACTAAACATATTTTTATGAAACAAAGTCAGCTTAATGATGCTTATTATGAAATTGTTGATTGAAGTTAACAGGCTTACATAGAGTCTACCGAGCCTAGTATAAAAAATACATTTTTACTAGTAGGTATTTCTTTCTGAAATGAGTTTTTGTGTTAATTTATTTTCTTAATAATTATATTTTGTTGTTTATTTCATTACATGCATTTGATTTTCACAAAGTATCTTAAAAGAATTTATTGTAGTTGGATACATTATAGTGGAATGGAGCGGAAGACACTTGACTCCTGCGGGTTTAGAGGAGAGGGTGAGATGCCACACGAAGCCGAGGAGACAAAGCTTCCTCCCCGGCGAATCTTGTGTCTGGAGAGAAATGGAACGAACTTGTTAATAGTCACAAACAAAAAATTGAGCTTCATTTTAAAGAGAAGCTCAACAATTATTGAATATATTTTATTAAATTAACTTTACGCTCATAGAAATGTTGCTTTTCTAGTATCTTCATATTTCGTGATATTTTCACCATAATTTAACGTTAAATCTATTTCATCTTTACCATATAAAAGCATATCTTTCCAATAAGGATCAACAGAAAAATCTTGTGATAATCCATCATTATCTAAAATCTTTTGCTTCTGTAAATCAATTTTCAATTCATAGCCTTCAACATAGGATCTCTGACGTATTAAATCTAAAACAGATTGATCTAATGCTATAGGTAATATTCCGTTTTTTAAACAGTTTTGATGAAAGATATCAGCATAAGAAGGTGCTAAAATCACTTGGAATCCATAATCTGATAGAGCCCATGGTGCATGCTCACGAGATGATCCACAGCCAAAGTTCTCACCAGCAAGAAGAACGGAGGCCCCTTTACTTTGCTCTTGATTTAATTCAAAATCTGGATTTTCACTTCCATCTGGAAGGTATCTCCAATCAAAAAAAGCAAATCTACCATATCCTGTTTTCTCTATTCTCTTTAAGAATTGCTTAGGAATGATTTGATCAGTGTCAACATTTGCACGATTTAATACAGCTACTTTCCCTGTATGTGTTGTAAAAGGTTTCATATTTCCCCTCCTAAAGTTACTCATTCATAATATTGCTTTTAATTAAGGTTTTCTTCCGAACATCTTTTCGTGATAGATTAGTACTTTTATTCTCTGAAAACACTGTTTATCACCCTAATAGAGCCTATATTAAAAGGACATTGCACCTTCCTTGATATGACGAACATCTACAAATCTACCATGTAGAGCAGCTGCTGCTGCCATTGCCGGACTAACTAAATGAGTTCTAGCACCTTTACCTTGTCTTCCCTCGAAGTTTCGGTTAGATGTTGAAGCACAACGTTCTCCGTCTGGTACAACATCATTATTCATACTTAAGCACATACTACAGCCTGATTCTCTCCATTCAAAGCCAGCTTCTTTAAAGATCACATCAAGACCTTCTGCTTCTGCTACCTTTTTAACCTTTTGTGATCCTGGAACAACCATCGCACGAACATTTGAAGGAACTTTTAATCCTTTTAGACTTGTAATCACTTCTGCCGCTTGTCTTAAGTCTGTTATACGTGAATTTGTACAAGATCCTATAAATACATGCTCAACTGTAATTTTTTCAATTTGAGTATTAGGCTCAAGTCCCATATAGCTGTATGCACGCTTAGCTTCATCAACTTCTTCTTCATTAGTAAAGCTAGCAAGATCTGGTGTTTTCTCATCAACACCAACTGACATTCCAGGATTAGTTCCCCAAGTTACCATTGGTGGAATATCTTCACCATTTAATGTAATAACTTCATCATACTCTGCACCTTCATCAGTCTTCAGCGTTTGCCAATACTCTACTGCTTTATCAAACTCTTCACCTTTTGGTGCATATTTTCGACCCTTAATATAAGAATATGTTGTTTCGTCAGGTGCGATTAATCCAGCTCTAGCTCCTGCTTCAATTGACATATTACAAATAGTCATACGCTCATCCATTGAAAGATTCTCGATAACTTCACCCGTATACTCAATAATAAACCCTGTTCCAAAGCGAACACCATATTTTCCAATAACAGCTAAAATAACATCCTTTGCAGTAACTCCTTTTTGAAGTTTACCAGGCACATGAATATTAAGTGTTTTTGGACGCTGTCTCCATAATGTCTGCGTTGCTAAAACATGTTCTACTTCACTCGTTCCGATACCAAAAGCAATTGAGCCGAATGCTCCATGTGTAGATGTATGACTATCACCACAAACAATTGTTTTTCCAGGTAGTGTTAATCCAAGCTCCGGCCCAATAACATGAACAATTCCTTGATCTTCACTTGTTAAGTCTGCTAAGCGAATACCAAATTCTTTACAGTTTCGTTCTAATGCACTAATTTGATTTTTCGCAACCTCGTCATTTATAACAAAACGATTAACAGTTGGAACATTATGATCCATTGTTGCAAAAGTTCGATCTGGTCTTCTCACTTGACGATTCTTTTCACGTAATCCTTCAAATGCTTGTGGTGATGTAACTTCATGGATTAAATGTAAATCTATATAAATAAGATCTGGTTTACCCTGTTCTTGTTGAACAATATGCTCATCATAAATTTTTTCAATTATTGTTCTCGGTTTCACGGTCATGGTCTTCAAACCCCCTCTTTGATTGAAAAATGAGGGGCTGACGAAGTAAGTGTCAGGCCCCTCATACAAAATAGGTTTTATAAAAACACTATATTACTTACATTCGTTTCAATAATAGAAAACTATCCTTCTTATTGGTTCTAAGGTTTACGAATAAGCTTCCATAATGTTTAAAATAGCATGGTCATCTGCAAGTGCATTTTTGATTTCCTCAGCCATTTGTTGTGTTGAGGCAGCTTTATTACCTTGAGCAAGATCTGCTGTACGAGTCCCAGAGTTCAGAACATTATCAACAGCTTTCTCAATTGCTTTTGCTTCTTCCTCTAAACCAAACGATTGGCGAAGCATCATTGCTGCTGACAGAATAGTCGCTACAGGATTTGCTATATTTTTCCCAGCAATATCAGGAGCAGAACCATGAATTGGTTCATATAAATGTAGTCCTGTTGAAGAAAGACTTGCAGATGCTAACATTCCAAGTGATCCAGTAATCATCGACGCCTCATCACTTAATATATCCCCGAACATATTTTCAGTGACAATAACATCAAACTGCTTTGGCGAACGAATTAGTTGCATTGCTGCATTATCCACTAGCATATGTTCAAGTGTAACATCAGGATAGCGTTTTGCTACCTCCTCAGCTACTTCTCTCCAAACACGACTAGATTCTAATACATTTGCTTTATCAACTGATGTAATATGTTTTCGTCGTCGTTTTGATGCAATTTCAAATGCTGATTCAATAATTCTCTCAATCTCAGAGCGTTTATAAAGAAGTGTATCAACAACAGCTTCCTGACCTTCATACGTTATACGTTCACTTGGTTTACCGAAATACAACCCACCTGTTAGTTCGCGTACGATAACAAAGTCTACTCCATTAACATACTCCTTCTTTAAAGGGGAAGAATCTAGTAAGCTATCGAACGTAGTAATCGGGCGAAGATTCGCAAACAAATCAAGCTCTTTTCGGAGCGCTAATAGTCCACGTTCTGGACGAAGCTCCATTGGGTTTTGATCCCATTTGGGTCCACCAACAGCACCTAGAATAATTGCATCCGCCTGCTTGCAAATAGCAATTGTTTCTTCTGGCAATGGATTTCCCTTTTGATCAATTGCATCTCCACCGATAAGTCCATAATCAAACTGAAATTGATGGTGAAAGTGTTCTGCTACTGTTTTTAATACTTCAACTGTTACATCCACTACCTCTTTGCCTATTCCATCACCCGGTAATAATGCAATTCTTTTCTTCATGTTCTAACCCCCTCCGAGTAATTTATTTTAGTAGACTTGCTTCTAATAATTCATTTGGCATTTCAGAAAGCAATGAAATACGGTTAACTGCATTGATATAAGCTTTAGCTGATGCTTCTAAAACATCTTGTGCCATACCTCTACCACTTGCTTCATGTTCACCAATTTGCATTTTTACATATACTTGTGCAAGAGCATCTCTACCACCACTGTTGGATTGGATACGATAATCAACTAGGTTAATTGTTTGACCGATACAACGTTCTAGTGTGTTATAGATTGCCTCAACACTTCCTGCTCCTGTTGCAGCTTCCTGGATTATTACATTATCTGCATTTGTTAACGTAATAGTTGCAGTTGGAATCTGTGCTGTACCGTATTGAACTTGTAATGACTTCAATTCGTATGCAGCTTCTTTATTTGACACTTTTTCTTCAATTAACAGTGCTTTTAAATCATCATCAGAAATTTCTTTTTTCTTTTCTGTTAATTCTTTAAATGCAACGAATAACTTATTCACTTCTTCATCAGAAATCTCATAACCTAATTCTTGTAATCTATTTTTAAATGCATGACGTCCGGAATGTTTCCCAAGAACCATAGAATTTGTAGATACACCAACAAGATCTGGTGAAATGATTTCGTATGTTGTTTTCTCTTTTAATACACCATCCTGATGGATTCCCGATTCATGAGCAAAGGCATTTTTACCAACCACTGCCTTGTTTCCAGGAACAGCCATTCCAGTTAAACTACTAATCAGATCACTCGAGCGTTTTGTTTCTTTCAAATATAAACCAGTTTTAGCTTTATAGTAATCGCTTCTAATATGAAGTGCTACTGCCACTTCTTCTAAGGCTGCATTACCTGCTCTTTCACCAATTCCATTGATTGTTCCTTCGATTTGACCAGCACCATGCTCAATCGCTGATAAAGAATTAGCAACTGCCATGCCTAAATCATCATGACAGTGTGCTGATAGAATAATATTTTCGATTCCTTTTACATTCTCACGAAGATATGTGAAAATTTCACCATATTCCTTAGGCGTAATGTATCCTACTGTATCAGGAATATTAATAACGTGTGCACCTGCTGCAATTACCTGTTCAACAATCTCAGCTAGGTAAGGTAATTCAGTTCGACAAGCATCCTCCGCTGACCATTGAATGATTGGGAAAAATTGAGCAGCATATTTAACAGATTCAACTGCTGTCGAAATAACCTGTTCCTTTGTTTTCTTCAACTTAAACTCTCTGTGAATTGGAGAAGTTGCTAGGAACACATGAAGTCTAGGTTCTTCTGCATATTTTAATGCTTCCCACGCTGCATCAATATCTCCTTTAACTGAGCGAGCAAGACCAGTTACAGAACTATTTTTTACAGTTTTCGCGATCTCTTGAACTGCTAATAAATCACCTTTTGAAGTAGCAGGAAATCCTGCTTCAATAACGTCCATTCCGAGTTTTTCTAGTTGTTTCGCAATCTCAAGTTTTTCCTTTACATTAAGGTTTACACCAGGAGATTGCTCACCATCACGGAGCGTTGTATCAAATAGGTTAATTTTTCGCACTCACACTCACCGCTTCTTTCTGTTTTTGGTTTGATTTTACAAATGGCATCATTGCACGTAATTTTTTCCCAACTACTTCAATTTGATGTTCATTTTCATTGTTATTGATTGCATTGAATTGAGGACGATTTGCTTGGTTTTCTAAGATCCAATCTTTAGCAAATTTACCATTTTGAATATCTTTTAATACTTCTTTCATTGCTTCTTTAGAACGTCCGTCTACAACTCTTGGTCCTGAAACAAAGTCACCCCATTGTGCTGTATCAGAAATTGAATATCTCATTCCTGCCATACCATCTTCATACATTAAATCAACGATTAATTTTAATTCATGTAAACACTCGAAATAAGCAACTTCTGGTTGGTATCCAGCTTCTACTAATGTTTCGAAACCTGCTTTTACTAATGAAGTTAAACCACCACAAAGTACTGCTTGCTCACCGAATAAATCAGTTTCTGTTTCTTCTTTAAATGTAGTTTCAAGAACACCCGCACGAGCTGAGCCTACACCTTTCGCGTATGCTAATGCTTTTTCTTTTGCAGTACCAGTAACATCTTGGTAGATTGCGAATAATGCAGGAACTCCAGCACCTTGCTCATATGTTCTTCTTACTAAATGTCCTGGACCTTTTGGAGCTACTAGGAATACATCAACATCAGCTGGTGGTACGATTTGGCTGAAATGTACATTGAAGCCATGAGCAAATACTAATGAATTACCAGCTTCTAATCCAGGCTTAATTTCTGCTTCATATACCTTTGCTTGTTGCTCATCTGGAAGTAATACCATTACTAAATCGCCAAGCTCTGCTGCTTCAGCAACTGTTACAACATGATGACCATCTTCAACTGCTTTATTAAAAGAACCGCCTTGACGTACACCTACTACTACGTCTACTCCACTTTCTTTTAAATTTAATGCATGTGCATGACCTTGTGAACCATAACCAATGATTGCTACTTTTTTCCCTTGTAATGCTGCTTCGTTTACGTCTCCGTTATAATATACTGTTGTCATGTATAATCTCTCCCTTAATATGATTTATAATTTTTATAATAGATCTATTGCTTTATATGAATCTTTAAACCTGGTTTTCAGGCAAGATTACTAACTTGATTTAGACGATTGAAATCGGCACTTCTTTTGTTGTTCTTTGAGTTCCACGAGTAAAAGCAGTTGTACCAGTTCTAGCAATTTCTTTTATGCCATAAGGCTTTAATAAATCAATTAGAACTTCAATTTTTTCAGGCTCTCCTGTCACTTGAACAACTACACTTTCACGACTAACATCAATGACTGACGCTCTAAATGGTTGAATAAGACCTTGAAGCTCCATCCTTGTAGCAGCTGTTGACATTACTTTTATTAAAGCAAGCTCTCTTGAAACAATTGATTGTGAAGTAATATCTGTAACCTTTAAGACATCAATTTGTTTATTAAGCTGTTTTGTAATTTGTTCAACTTCTTTTTCCTCTGAAGCATTTACCACAACTGTCATTCTAGAAACGCCTTCTGTTTCAGCATGACCAACTGTGATGCTTTCAATATTGTAATGCCTTTTTGTAAATAAACCTGTAATTCTATTTAAAACACCAGTTTGGTTTAAAACTGTTAAAGAGAGAATTCTTTTCATAATTTCACACCTACCATTTCATGTAACCCTTTGCCAGAAGCAACCATTGGATAGACGTTTTCATTCTTAGCAACATGAATATCTAGTAATACTGGTTCATTAGAAGTAATGGCTTGCTTTAACTTTTCTTCCCAGCCTTCACTATTTTCAATACGAACACCAGTTATACCGTAAGCTTCTGAAATTTTTACGAAGTCAGGTTGTGTAACAAACTTTGAATGAGAGTATCGTTCTTCGTAAAATAACTCCTGCCATTGTCTTACCATACCTAGTGCACCGTTATTTAAGATAACAATTTTAATAGGTAGATTTAATTCATGAATTACTGATAATTCCTGCAAAGTCATTTGGAATCCACCATCACCTAAAATAGCAACAACTGGTGTTTCTCTATCTGCTAGTTGTGCACCAATTGCTGATGGTAAGCCGAATCCCATTGTTCCTAAACCACCAGATGTAACCCATTTGTTAGGATTATTAAAATTGTAATATTGTGCAGCCCACATTTGGTGTTGCCCTACATCGGTAGTAACAATTGCTTCACCATTCGTCCATTTATGAATAAGCTCTAAAATATATTGAGGCTTTAATTCTGTATCACTTTCTTTATAAACTAATGGAAATTCCTTTTTATTAGATGAAACAAGTTCATTCCATTCTTCATTATCACCTTGTTTGCCATCCTGCTTTATTAGTTGCTCTAAAGCAAGCTTTGCGTCACCTACAATTGGGATTGCCGTCGGTACATTTTTCCCAATTTCAGCAGGATCGATATCAATATGAGCGATCGTTGCTTTTTTGGCAAAATGCTCTAAATTACCTGTTACACGATCATCGAACCTTGCACCAACACTAATTAATAAGTCGCAGTCATAAAGTGCCATATTTGCTGAGTACGTTCCATGCATACCAGCCATTCCTAAAAACAATGGATGATCAGATGGAAAGCCTCCTAATCCAAGAAGTGTATTAGCAACTGGGATTTGCTGTTGCTCTGCAAATTTTGTTAGCTCTTTAGATGCATCAGCATGTAATACACCTGCACCAGCTAAAATAACCGGCTTTTTCGCTCTACTTACTGCTTCTACTAATTTGCGAATTTGTAAATAATTCGGTTCGCTATTTGGTTGATAGCCTGGTAGATTAACAGGCATATCATAACTAAATTCACCTTCAAATATTGCAATGTCTTTTGGAATATCTATTAAGACAGGACCTGGTCTGCCTGTAGTCGCAATATGAAATGCTTCTTTTATAATTCTAGGAAGTTCACTTACTTCACGAACTTGGTAGTTATGTTTTGTGATAGGAGTTGTAATCCCTAAAATGTCAGCTTCTTGGAAAGCATCTGACCCAATTACAGATGTTGCAACTTGACCTGTAAAAACAACCAATGGTAAGGAATCAATCATTGCATCTGTTAAGCCAGTTACTAAATTTGTTGCACCTGGTCCACTTGTTGCGATAACAACACCTGGCTTTCCAGAAACACGTGCATATCCTTCAGCAGCATGTATACTTCCTTGTTCATGTCGGGATAATACGTGAAACACACCTGAATCATAAAGACTATTATAGATAGGTAATACAGCACCACCAGGATATCCGAAAATTACCTCTACCTTTTCCTGCTTAAGTGCTTCAATTAACATCAAAGATCCCGACATTGTGTTTGTACATTTGGCAGCTGAGTTATTCAACTGTACATTTGTACCCATTTTCTTTCCTCCCTTAGCAGGCTCTTAGCCTTTGTTTTTTTGATATAAACTGCATATAAAAAACCTTCCCACCCCTCATAAGACTCCACATTATTTTGTGTGCCAAAGGGGCAAAAAGGTTAATAAACTTTTCGCGGTACCACCCTTCTTCATGGTCAAATAATATGACCACCTTACGAACAGATAACCTGTTCCCTTTTGTAACGAGTACCGAAGAATGGGACTCGGTCAACCCTACTAAAAATTCGGATTAACACTCAGAGGCGAGTTCACCTATGGGAGTATCACCGGCTTCCACCTGTACCGGCTCTCTGTAGATACTTTTACCAAAGACTACTTATCCTCTTCATCGTTTTACTATATGATAATTGTTAGCTTACATGAAGACTTTGTGGAATATTCTCCACTTTAACGCCTTCTTCAACAACTTTTTTACGAAATGCTTCCAAAAGCCTCTTGGTTTGATCACCAGGAATTCCTTCACCAATGATACGACCATCAACTTTTACCACTGCAATAACTTCTGCAGCTGTTCCAGTTAAGAAAACCTCTTCAGCTGTATAAACATCATGTCGAGTAAATGGCTCTTCACATACCTCGTAATCCATTTCTTTTGCAATATCAATGATGGCATTACGTGTAATTCCTTCAAGAGCACCTATATATCCAGGGGGCGTTAATAACCTCCCGTTTTTAAAAATAAAGACGTTATCAGCAGATCCCTCTGCAACATAACCTTGATCATTTAACATTAACGCTTCACTTACGTTTGCTAAATGTGCTTCAATCTTAACTAACACATTGTTCAAATAATTTAGAGATTTAACCTTTGGACTTAAGACATCGGGTCTGTTTCTCCTTGTAGCAACTGTCACAATGTCAATCCCGGTCTCATAAAGATGTTTAGGAAAAATTGAAAGTGGCTCAACGATAATTACCGTATTTGCTCGTTTACAGTTATAAGGATCTAAACCTAAGTCACCTGTTCCACGAGAGACAACTAACCGAATATACGCATCGCTTAAACCATTTTTTTCAACAGTTTTAACGACTAATTCTGTAAGTTCATCTTGTGTGTATGGAATAGTTAACAAAATTGATTTAGCTGATTGATATAATCGGTCCATATGTTCCTTCATCCGAAATATATTCCCACTGTAAACTCGTATTCCTTCAAATACTCCATCACCATATAAAAAACCGTGATCATAAACTGATATTTTTGCATCTTCTTTCTTTACAAAATCATCGTTTAGAAAGATCCACTGATCACCCATAAGAGCACGCCTTCCTTTATATAAGTTGAATCTGTTAGATCATTGAACATTATGATAGTTAAAAGAAAACTTTAATTTTAAAGAATTTTCTACACTTTTTCAAATGTTCGTATAACTTTATTTGAACTTATATTACGCTCAATAAATCTAAGTGTCAACAGTGTTTTACGAATTATTTGACTATTTAGATTTATTAATTATTTTGTATCCGCTTTCATTGTTGGTATGATGGGAAGAGCTCTATTTTCAAAAAAATAAAGAAATTTTTAAAATCCGCACGTGTGGAGATTTGCAGATAAAGGAATTATATTGAGGGATTCTTTGGGGTAATAACCGAATACTCAAAACAGAAGCTTGATATCCATATATTACAACTGAATGGGCAACAAGAAAACAAACTTGGCATAAAATCTAACATGAAATATTCAACCAAACATTGGACATCCAAATTAGTAGAGTTTCATGCACTTTTAGATCAACAAAAAAACCTTCTATTTTCCAATAGAAGGTTTGAGTATGTAATATGTGGCGTCCCAGGAGAGATTCGAACTCCCGACCGACGCCTTAGAAGGGCGTTGCTCTATCCAGCTGAGCTACTGGGACATTTGATATTGACTTGTTAATATTTGTTGATTTTCATCGACATTTATTATTATATTTCTCTTGCATATAAAAGTCAATACTTTAAAGGATTTTTATCAAATTGTTTTTAAAACTTTTTTACCTGGGAGAAAACGAACTACATTTTGACCCAGGATAGCGAATGCAGGTAACCGAAAAGATCAAAAACCAAGTATTAAAACAGCCACTAGATCATAAAATCATTTGACAATTCTTGTATCTCTTCTCCGCTTACATCAAAAAATTTAACATTTGCATGGGAATTCTCAACTTCAATTATTACATAGGTTTTCTGTCTCCGTTGTAATGGTAGCCTAATACTACCCGGATTGATAAATAAAATCCCATCAATTAATTCAGCAGCAGCAACATGAGAGTGTCCATAGCAAACAATTTTAGCATTTACTTCTTCAGCTCGGTATTTTAAGCTCATAAGGGTAACTTTTACATTGTATAAGTGTCCATGTGTCATATAAAGCGTTTGGCCATTTAGATCTTCAATTATTTCATTTGGTAAATCAGATCCAAAATCACAATTTCCTTTTACACCTTTGAATGAACTTAATTGTGGACTTGTTGAAGTTAATTCTGAATCTCCACAGTGTAGCATTAATTCCACTTCATCCTCATGTCTCTTTTTAATGATATCAACTTCTGAAGTTAAACCATGACTATCACTTATTAGTAAAACCTTCATGAAATTCCCCGCCTTAATTAATTTAGCTAATCAGTTCAATAAGCTTCTTAAGTGCATCTGAGCGATGACTAACTTTATTTTTTTCTTCTTTAGAAAGCTGTGCCATCGTTTTATTTGAATTTTGCAAAATAAAGATAGGATCATAGCCAAAGCCATTTTCACCTGTTGGGGTTTTAGCTATAAAGCCTTCACATGCCCCTCTTACAGTTTGAACAACATGTCCAGGGGTAGACAATGCTAATGCACAGATGAATCTAGCTGATCGTTTTTCCAATTCAGTAACAAAACTTAATTCTTTCAGTACCTTTTCCATATTAGCTTGATCACTTTTTTCAGTACCAGCATAACGTGCTGAATAAACTCCTGGTTGCCCATTTAAATAGTCAACTTCTAAACCTGAATCATCAGCTATTGTTACCATTTCATATTGCTTTGAAATAGCTTCTGCTTTTAATATTGCGTTAGCTTCAAACGTACTACCTGTTTCTTCAACATCTATTGCATCTGGATAATCTAAAAGAGATTGTACTTGATAACCTAAAGGAGCTAGCAATGCTTCAAATTCGTTTACTTTACCTCTATTTTTTGTTGCAATAATTATTTTGTTCACTTGTTTTCGCCCTGCTTTTTTATATTTTCTTCAACAATTAGAGAAAGATCTCCAAGTGCTTCTTTTTGAATTTCAATAAGTGACCTAATGCCATTTTCAGCTAAATCGAGCATACTATTTAATTGTTGACGTGTAAATGTTGCTTCCTCTCCAGTTCCTTGTACTTCAACAAGTTCTCCCAGAGAAGTCATAATAATATTCATGTCCACTTCCGCTTTTGAATCTTCTTTATAATTCAGGTCTAATATTTCGCCATGCTCCCGATCAACACCTACTGAAACGGCTGCAAGATAATCAGTTATAGGCAAAGTCTTTAATTTACCTTCATCAAGTAATTTTCCAAGTGCAATTGTCATGGCTACATACGCACCAGTTATTGATGCTGTTCTTGTTCCACCATCTGCTTGAATCACATCGCAGTCGATCCATATCGTTCTTTCACCAAGCTCTTTTAAGTTCACAACTGAACGTAATACTCTCCCAATTAAACGCTGTATTTCCATTGTACGTCCTGTTATCTTACCTTTAGATGATTCTCTAATTGTTCGTTGTTCTGTTGCTCTAGGGAGCATAGAATATTCTGCAGTAATCCACCCTTTGCCCTCACCACGCATAAATGGAGGAACTCTGTCCTCAATACTAGCGTTACAGATTACTTTCGTTTCACCTACGGATATTAAAACCGAGCCTTCTGGATGAATAACAAAATCCTTACTAATATCAACTTTTCTTAACTCATCATCACGTCTTCCATCATGTCTCATTTAAATTCCTCCATAAATTCAATTTATTTTATATATGTATGTCTGGCACTATTAAATCCTGCAATTGATTAAAACCAATTAGTGAAATTACAGGTCGTGTGCTCACAAACTCAAGTAGTTATCAGCCTCTCAAGACTGTAATTGGGTTTGGATTAATCCTTGAATTCAACATTGTAATAAAATTAAATAAGAGGTAGCTTTTTATAAGCATACCTCTCTTTACCCTCTATATAGTATATCAAAAACAAGTAAATTAAAAACTACCTGTGTTTACTTTTGCTGGTCTTGTTACAGGTTCTGTTAGTTTTTCACCGTTTTCGTTTATTAACTCTGCCTTTCCATTAACTGTAACTGCAATACTTTCAATTCCCTGTTGCTCTGTTAATGTTAAAACAAGTGATTGAAGTGCTTGAGATGAAACAATTTTTTGTTCTTCATCAAAACTACCATAAATAGATTCATTAAAATCAAGAGTAACTTTTCCATCAGCATATTTTGGTGCACTTAGCAGCTTTACGCCTTCTTGAAAATCACTCATTAAACCTAGAGATTGTGAAGGGCCCTCTACAAGCTCTTCTACTGCTGATACAATTGGATCTGTTTTTTCGTTGCTCACACGTTTTGTTACAGGTACATAATATTGTTGACCATCAGACTCTGACATATAATAAACAGTTAAAGGATGAGTATTCGTGATATCAACAATATCACTTGAATCATGGTTAATACCATCAGCTCTACTAACACCTTCACCTATTGGTGTGCTATTAACAGGCATTTCCTTTTGTTCATGTCCATTCACCCAAATCTTCACTTTTTTCACTGAATCAAATTGAGTCAATGTCCAAGTAATGGCTTGAAGAATTTTCGCTTCATCCTCTTTATTATAATTGTTAAACTCTTTTGAGAAATCTGCAATTGCTGTGCCATCTTCTTTAATATTTACTCCTAGCACTTGAGTATCTTGAGGTAATACGGCTTTAAACCCATTTGGTAGTACATTAGAAACAGGCCCACCTTCAACTAAATATTCTAAAGATTGTTTAGCAATACTGTCTGTTTTAGGCAAATTCATTGTATAAGGCACAACAAAACCACTTTTATCAAATAAAAACAATTGACTAGAAACTGTTTCTACTGCAGCATCCTCTTTTCCATCTTCTCCTACAGCTGATTCTTCACCCTCAATAAGCTCCCCATCTTCCGTAAAGGTTACATCCTGTGGTGGATCAATTTCCTTTGTTGCTTTATCTGCATCAAATAAACCACAACCAGATAGTAACATAGATGAAGCAAGAACAGTAACAGCAATCTGTTTGTTGTATTTAATCATTTCCAATCCCTCCAAAGGCAGTTTGTACTACTATGTATACGAGCTATTATTCAAATTAGACCGATTTTTTGTACAAACTTTTAGAGAACTGAAAATTAGCTTAAATAAATAAAAGCACAGTGCTTTAACACACTGTACTTTTTATAATCATATTAATAGTTCTTAGTAGATTCTAACGATATCGATTTTACATGTAGGATCGGTTGTTCAAATAATTTAGAGGCAATCTTCTCAAATAGTTGCTTAGGACCTGTTGTCAGAAATTTATGTTCTTTTTGACTAGTATCTTGATTGAGTATCTTTTTAAACGACAATATCGTACTCACTTCTCTAGCGGTTTCATCACCTGAACAGATAATTTTTACTGCTTGTCCCATATATTCCTCTATTTGTTTTTGTAAGATTGGGTAATGTGTACATCCTAAAATAAGTGTATCAATATTACTTTCCTTAAAGCTTATCAAAGAATTCTCAACAATGTCTTTTGCCACTTGACCTTCAAAATTCCCACTCTCAACAAGAGGTACAAATTCTGGACAAGCTAATCCTTCAACAATCAATCCATTGTTTAACGTTTTAAGAGCTGTTTCATATGCTGCACTCTTAATTGTATTAACTGTTCCAATAACACCAATATGATCATTTTTAGTTACTTTAATAGCTGTTCTAGCTCCTGGTAAAATAACTCCGATAACCGGTATATCTATTGTGTCCTGAATTTCCTGAAGTGCTATAGCTGTTGCAGTGTTACATGCAATTACCAGCATTTTTATATGATGATGCTCAAGTAAGTAGTTCGTCATTTCCCATGTAAAACGTAGAACTTCATCAGCTTCTCTTGGTCCATAAGGACAACGAGCTGTATCACCTAAATAGATGATCTCTTCTTTTGGTAACTGTCTCATGATTTCTTTTGCGACTGTTAAACCACCCACTCCAGAATCAATAACACCAATCGGTCTTTTCAAATTATCGCCTCATTCTTCTCTCATATCATGCTGTAGCTTTATTAATGACCTTTCAAGCAAAGCAATTTCTTTATCTTCAAAATTAACAAGCTTATCTCTTAAGTAATTTTGACGTTTTTCAATTACTTCTTCTATTATACGTTCGCCTTCTTTTAATAAATGAATTTGGACCACTCGTCGATCATGAGGATCTTTTACTCGAACAACCAGCTCATTCTTCTCCATTCTATCCACTAAATCAGTAGTTGTACTACAAGCTAAAAACATTTTATTCGAAAGCTCACCAATTGTTAAGTCACCATTTTCAAAGAGCCATTGTAGAGCAATAAATTGCGGTGGTGTGATGCTATAGTCGTTTAATATTTCTCGACCCTTTTGCTTTATAATAGCTGAAATATGACGAAGTGCCTTTTCAAGATCAGCTACTGTTTCATTCGTAACATCTGCACGTTCTATTGTCACTTATAAACCCTCACTAACATTTTACTTATATATTTCACTAGCTATTTTCCATGTTTTTTTAATAAAATGCAAGTTACATATAATAATATAAAATAAATATAACCGGCTCCCTTTACTTAAAAGGATAGCCGGTTTTGATTAGAGCTCTAGTTCACCCATTCGAAGGAGCTCAACAACCGCCTGAGAACGTCCCTTAACACCAAGCTTTTGCATCGCATTCGAGATGTGATTCCGAACCGTTTTTTCACTTATGAAGAGCTCACTAGCAATTTCCTTAGTTGTCTTATCTTGAACTAACAATTCGAAAACTTCTCTCTCTCTTTTCGTGAGTAGTGGTTTTGATTGAAATTCTTTCTCTTTCAAGTATTGTAACCCTCCTTGCTAAGGTGAGAGCTGATCTACCAGATGGGTATAATATATTTAGTCAACATATACTATGTGCTAATGAGAACTACTGTGACAGAATACTTATAGGAAAAGTTGCTTTACTGCGTCCAATTTCTACCGTTGTATAAAATAAGCTATTAGATATCCTTTTTAGTATACGAACATCATCTGATCTCCATTTTATAAATCTGCACATTGTTCCTCACTAAAAAGTCTCTCCCTAAATTTGAATGAAAGCGTTAATAATCACCATTTATTTATATTTGTTTAAAATCTACCTAAACATCCATAGCAGCTGTGGTTTATCTCTAAGAAGGTACCATGCTATGTATGACCATTTCTCCAACTATATTGATAAAAACTTGTGAAAGTAATAGCCTTTTCTTCAAAGTATGTAAAAAGTGACAACATTGTTCATGATTCTAGGCATTTTACTTTTACCTAGGCTCTTTTGTAACCAAAATATCCAGTAGAAACAGTGTTTTTTTGCATATAAGGATACCATTTTATAAAGAAAAGATGCCCCTAAACTTAATTACTGTACTGACTTCTTAAGGCATATAAAAGCAACAAAGTTTGTGAAAATAGCCCTTACTGATCATCATAAATTTTGGCTCTGTTAAACCTTTGTTGTTGATTGCTGTTACAGGCATTCGCTTTCCAGGGAAAAAATGCAATTCGTTTTTTCCTAGGGAAGAATAATGAAAAATCCCAACTGCCGGCTTTTTCAAAGGACAATTCTTCCTAGGTCCCGGAGCCTCCACATAAGCTGCGCGCCTGTGGGGTCTCCTTTTGACACGCTTCTCTAAGCAGGAGTCTCATATATTCACCTTCAATCAACAAACTGCTAAAAATCAACATTAAGCCTTAACATAGCCTTAATTTTAAACCTAAAAAAAATCAGAATAATCGAATGCACACAAAAAGGCTGACCAAATTTATATAAGGTCAGCCTTTTTTCTACTCATCTATTTTTATCCTTGGTCACTACCAAAGAAATTACGGAATGATTGTATAGCTGTATCACGGTTTAGTGCAGCAATTGAAGTTGTTAAAGGGATTCCCTTCGGACAAGATTGCACACAGTTTTGTGAGTTTCCACAATTCGCTAATCCACCATCACCCATGATCGACTCTAATCGCTCTGATTTATTCATCTCACCTGTTGGATGTGCATTGAATAAACGCACTTGAGATAATGGAGCAGGTCCAATGAAGTTAGATTTACTATTAACATTAGGACATGCCTCTAAGCATACACCACATGTCATACATTTCGATAATTCATAAGCCCATTGACGTTTTTTCTCTGGCATACGAGGTCCTGGTCCTAAATCGTACGTACCATCAATTGGTACCCATGCTTTAACCTTCTTAAGTGAATCGAACATACGCTTACGATCCACTTGTAGATCACGAACAACCGGGAAAGTACGCATTGGCTCAAGGCGAATAGGCTGCTCAAGCTGATCAACAAGTGCTGTACATGATTGACGTGGTTTGCCGTTGATAACCATCGAACAAGCACCACATACTTCTTCAAGACAGTTCATATCCCAGTTAATTGGTGTTGTTTCCTTACCAGCTGAATTGACTGGATTTCGGCGTATTTCCATTAATGCCGAAATAACATTCATATTAGGACGGTAAGGAATCTCAAATTTCTCATCATAAGGAGCTGCTTCAGGCGAATCTTGACGGGTAATAACAAACTGAACTACTTTATTCTCGCTCATTATTTATCCCCCTTTTTGCTTTTAGAATAATCTCGCTTACGTGGTTTAATTAAAGACACATCTACATCATCATACGTAAATTCTGGAGCTGTACGATTCCCTGTAAATTTAGTCATTGTTGTTTTTAACCATTCTTCGTCATTTCTCTCAGGGAAATCTGGTTTATAATGTGCTCCACGACTTTCATTACGATTATAAGCACCAAGTGTAACCACTCGTGATAAATGTAGCATATTTTTCAATTGACGAGTAAATGCAGCACCTTGATTACTCCATTTCGCTGTGTCATTGATATTAATGTTATCGAATCTTTCAATTAGCTCTTGAATCTTCTCATCTGTCTTTAGAAGCTTATCATTATGTCTCACAACAGTTACATTGTCAGTCATCCACTCTCCTAATTCCTTGTGAAGAACATAAGCATTTTCTTTACCGTCTAAATTCATAATGTTGTTCCATTTATCTTCTTCCTGTTTAACATGGTTATCAAACACAGAAGATGATAAATCTTCAGCACTCTTTTCAAGACCGTTTATATACTTAACGGCATTAGGTCCAGCTACCATTCCTCCGTATATAGCAGAAAGAAGTGAATTAGCTCCTAGACGATTTGCACCGTGCATAGAATAGTCACACTCTCCAGCTGCAAACAAACCAGGAATGTTTGTCATTTGGTCATAATCAACCCATAATCCACCCATTGAATAGTGAACTGCAGGGAAGATTTTCATCGGAACTTTACGTGGATCATCACCCATGAATTTTTCATATATTTCAATAATACCACCAAGTTTAATATCAAGCTCTTTCGGATCTTTATGAGATAAATCTAGATACACCATGTTTTCTCCGTTAATACCTAGCTTTTGCTCTACACATACATCAAAAATTTCACGTGTAGCAATATCACGAGGAACAAGGTTTCCATAAGCAGGATATTTTTCCTCAAGGAAATACCACGGCTTACCATCTTTATATGTCCAAACTCGTCCACCTTCCCCACGAGCTGATTCACTCATTAATCTAAGCTTGTCATCTCCTGGAATTGCTGTTGGATGAATTTGAATGAACTCACCATTTGCATAATAAACTCCTTGTTGGTAAACAATAGAAGCAGCAGATCCTGTATTGATAACAGAATTTGTTGATTTCCCGAAAATAATTCCCGGTCCACCAGTTGCCATAATTACTGCATCTGCTCTAAATGACTCAATTTTCATAGATGTTAAATTTTGCGATGTGATGCCTCGACACACATTATCGTCATCGATAACGGCACCTAAGAATTCCCATCCTTCATATTTCGTAACAAGGCCAGCTACTTCATAACGTCTAACTTGCTCATCTAGTGCATAAAGAAGCTGTTGTCCTGTTGTTGCACCTGCAAAGGCTGTACGATGATGCTGAGTCCCACCAAAGCGTCTAAAGTCAAGTAACCCTTCTGGTGTACGATTAAACATTACACCCATTCGGTCTAATAGGTGAATGATCGCTGGTGCTGCTTCTGTCATAGCTTTAACAGGTGGTTGATTCGCTAAGAAATCTCCACCATAAACTGTATCATCAAAATGTTCCCAAGGTGAATCTCCTTCACCCTTTGTATTTACTGCACCATTAATTCCACCCTGTGCACACACTGAGTGAGATCTTTTAACAGGTACTAATGAAAATAAATCTACTTGAACACCTGCTTCAGCAGCTTTGATTGTTGCCATTAAACCAGCTAATCCGCCACCGACAACGATAATTTTACTTTTACTCATTAACCCCACTCCCTTTTATAGCTATTTCTGGATTATACAAATGCGAAAATTGCGCGAACACCAACATATGAAAGAGCAATAAAGATTGCTAGAGTTACATATGTGGAAATAACTTGTGAGCGAGGAGTAACAGTAATTCCCCAGCTTACTGCAAATGACCATAATCCATTAGCAAAATGGAAAATAGTAGAGATAACTCCGATTAAATAGAATGCTAGCATAAATGGACTACTTAAAATGGAAGCCATCATGTCATAGTTTACTTCTGCCCCTAGTGCAGCTGCTATTCTTGTTTCCCATACATGCCAAGCAATAAAGATAAATGTAACTACCCCTGAAACACGCTGTAACATAAATAGCCAGTTACGTAAATATCCATAGTTACTCACATTGTTTTTAGCTGTAAATGCGATGTAAACTCCGTAAATAGCATGGTAGAGAAGTGGTAGAAAGATAATGACAATTTCTAATACATACCTAAATGGAAGCATTTCCATAAAATGTGCAGCTTCATTAAATGCTTCGGCACCTCTTGTTGCAAAATGGTTAACAACTAAATGCTGAATCAAAAAGATCCCTACCGGAATAACTCCTAATAATGAGTGCAGTCTGCGATTCATAAACTCTCGGTTTCCAGCCATGTACTTACCCCCTAGTATCAATAATGCGCTCACGATTCAAAAACAAATACAATTCTCAATCCAATAATTCTTTCCTAATAAAATTTACCTTTATCACTGATGGTCTTTTAGTGAATGTTAGAAAATAGAGTATTGGAATCAAACTTACAGACTATAAAAATCCCATCTGTATGTTATTCGAGATAAATTTGTGACAAATACATTTTACTCCCATAAAGAATTAGCGTCAAGAAAACGCGTTCATAAATTGAACTTTTTTGATAAATAACTAATCCTTATAAAATTTATTTTATCAGTATACTTAAAATTCAAGCAAGTATAGAAAGCCTCTTTTCCCTCATGTACCGATATTTTCCTTACAATAGAAAATCTTTCTTGATAACCCATTTGATCAATAAACCTTAGCAATTTATTCAAGCTGTAGTGACTCCAAAATTAAACTTTCATATGATTTTACTTAATATTACATGTGTTTCAACATGTATGTTGTTATATAATAAACGAAAGAAAGAGGGGAATTTCGTGAATAAACAATCTACAATCATTAACTTAGAAGAACTACAGGATATCTCAGTTCCTGCATTTGGTTTTGAATTATTAAGAGAAGTCCTTATTCCTGATATACTAGGACAAGATCATCCTCAAATGCTTTACTGGGCAGGGAAAGCATTAGCTCGCAAATATCCTGTTTCATCCCTAGATGAATTAACAGCATTTTTTGAAAAAGCTGGATGGGGGAATCTTTCACTAGTACATAATAAAAAAAGTGAAATGGAATTTGAGCTAAGTGGTGAGCTAATCACCATTCGTTTTAAAAAATCAAACGAGCATACATTTCAAATGGAAGCTGGTTTTATTGCTGAACAACTTCAAACTTTAAATAATCAAATAACTGAAACATATGAACAATTAAAAAAACGAGCAAATAAAGTTGTTTTTACAGTAAAGTGGGATCAAAAAGATCCTATTCAAACTGAAGAAAACTCAATTGGAAAAAGAAGTGAACGAAAACTTTAATCTCCCTTAAAAACAAGGGGCTTTTCTTAAAGCCCCTATGTTTAACTACATAACATATGTTTTGATAAAGCTAATAATTATCAGGAAGTTTATACAATAGCCGCTACTTTAGATAGCTCAAAAGCATTATGAAGGATATCTACAGCATTCACCATATGGTTTTGATCGATAACCGTAGAAACTTTAATTTCAGAGGTGCTTACCATTTTAATGGCTATACCTTCATTTGCTAATACGTCAAACATCTCAGCAGCAACACCTGGGTTTGATACCATACCAGACCCAACAATAGATACTTTTGATAACCCAGTTTCTGATTCAACTTTTTCATATTGTAAGACAGATTTATGTTGCTCTAGAATTGTTATAGTATCTTCTAAGTCACTCGTTTTAACAGAGAAGGATATTGATGTCCGATCATCACTTGTTGTGTTTTGAATAATAATATCTACATTCAGACCATTTTTAGCCAAAGTTGAAAAAATTGTTGATAATGTTGTTAGTTCATTAGGTAATCCTAAAACAGAAACTCTTGTTACTTGATCCTCAAATGCAATTCCTCTTACGACTAAATTTTGCTCCATATTTGTTTCCTCCTCAATAATTGTTCCTCGCTCGTTTACCATACTAGAACGAACTTCTAGCGGTACGTTGTAATTTTTTGCAAATTCCACAGCACGAGGATGTAATACACCCGCTCCTAAATTAGCAAGTTCAAGCATCTCATCATATGATATAGCAGCTAGTTTTCTTGCTTCTTTGACAAATCTAGGATCTGTTGTAAAAACACCAGTAACATCTGTGTAGATATCACATTTATCTGCTTTTAGTGAAGCTGCTAAAGCTACAGCAGTAGTGTCTGAACCCCCACGCCCCAATGTTGTAATTTGTTGATCACTTGAGATTCCTTGGAAACCAGCTACAACGATAATTTTACCTTTTGTTAACTCATTTTTAATTCTATCTGTATTAATATTAGTTATTCTCGCATTACTGTGAGCAGCTTCTGTTTCAATTCCAGCCTGCCAGCCTGTAAGTGATACTGCATCATATCCCTTTTCCGTTAGTGCCATCGTAAGCAGTGAGATCGTAATTTGCTCACCTGTAGTCAACAACATATCCATTTCTCTTTTACTTGGCTTCGCAGTAATTTGAGCTGCTAAATCAACTAACTGATCAGTGGATTTCCCCATTGCAGAAACGACAACCACAACATCATTACCATTTTCTTTTTCTTGAATAATTCGATTTGCCACATTTAGAATTCTTTCAACTGAACCAACAGAAGTACCACCAAATTTTTGAACGATTATTCCCATGAGTAACCTCACCCTTCAATTGTTTTAGATAATGGCTGTATTCTCAAACTTTGTTGCTTGAAATATCCAAAGAAATCAGCACATCATTATGTCTAGTAGCATCTTTTCTTCATAAAAAGATAGCTCTAGATGCGAAAATACACTGTTTCTACTGCATATTTTGATTACATAGCAAAAATCTTTCAGAAAAGAGCCTAGATAATCGATCATTGTCTGCTAAAGGGAGCCCAAAGTTATCACTATAATCCTGCTAAACGTCCATTCTCCGTATGTTCCTAGAGGATTTTAGAAGCTTAAAAAGTGCAATAAAAAAAGCAATGGAATAAAAAATATCCCATTGCTTTTAAAACGAAAAAATAAATTCGTTCTTTACAATGAGATAGCTCTCCAAGAATATAAAAACTCTTGACAATTTCACATCTTTTAAATGTAAAACCAGCAATTAAAACAAATGGTGCTTTAATCACTTCGGCGAATATTCCTTTCACCAGCTTTCATCGGAAACCATTTCTCCTCAAGCAGGTTACTAATAATGTTCGCACCTCTACCCTCATTTAACAAACTAACGATCATATATCAAATTACTTACTAGATTATCAGACTTCTATTATGCATGCAAGCATATTTTTATCTAACTGTTACTCCTTTAAATATTCATATATCGTATTTGCAAGACTATTGGGCATTCCTGCCTCAATAAAGTCATCCAAGCTAGCTTCCTTCATCTTTTTTAACGAACCAAAATGCTTCAATAACAATTTCTTTCTCTGTGCACCCACCCCAGGAATATCATCTAAGATTGATTGAAAAGCTGTTTTTCCCCGCAACTGCCTGTGGAATGTAATGGCAAATCGATGAACCTCATCTTGAATTCGCTGTAAAAGATAAAACTCCTGACTATTCCTCTCTAATTGTATAAACTCTGGAGGAGATCCTATTAAAAGCTCTGATGTACGATGTTTATCATCTTTAACAAGTCCAACAACTGGGATATCAAGTGTTAATTCATTAACTAATACATCCTGTGCTGCTGCTAAATGCCCTTTTCCACCATCAATGATCACTAAGTCTGGTAAAGGTAGTTCTTCCTTTAACACACGGCTGTAACGTCTTCTTACAACCTCCCTCATTGATTCATAATCATCAGGACCTTCAACACCCTTAATTTTATATTTACGATAATGCTTTTTAGCAGGTTTACCATCTTCAAACACAATCATTGCAGACACTGGATCTGTTCCTTGAATATTAGAATTATCAAAAGCCTCAATACGATGTGGTGTTGCTATTCCTAAAATATCTCCTAAATTTTCAACAGCTTTAATTGTTCTTTCTTCGTCTCTTTCTATAAGAGCAAATTTTTCTACAAGTGCATTTTTTGCATTCTTATGGGCAAGTAATATTAAATCCTTCTTCTTCCCTCTTTTCGGTTGAATTGTTGATACCTCAAGCAGTTGCTCGATCACATCAACCTCTATGCTGTCAGGTAGTACAATCTCTTTAGGAATAAAATGACTTGATTTTGAATAAAACTGTCCAAGAAATGTTAAAAATTCCTGCTCTGGACTATCATAGATTGGAAACAGTGATACATCACGCTCAATTAGTTTTCCTTGACGAATAAAAAATACTTGTACACACATCCAGCCTTTGTCATATGCATAACCAAACACATCACGATCAACAAAATCATTTAATGTCATTTTTTGTTTTTCCATTGTGGCTTCAATATGAAGAATTTGGTCGCGATATTCTTTAGCTCGTTCAAAATCTAATTCCTCAGATGCTTTCCCCATCTTCTCAGATAACTCTTCTTTAATTTTCTTAAATCCGCCATTAAGAAACTTAGCTATTTCTTCAACCATTTGACGATTTGTTTCCTCAGAAACGTCTTTCACACAAGGTGCTAAACATTGTCCCATATGATAATACAAACAAGCTCTGTCAGGTAATGTAGAACACTTTCGTAATGGATATAATCGATCTAATAGCTTGATTGTTTCCCGTGCAGAAAAAACATTGGGATAAGGACCAAAGTATTTTGCTTTATCTTTGTTCACCTTTCGAGTTACAAGTAACCGAGGATGACGCTCATTTGTAATTTTAATAAACGGATAAGTTTTATCATCCTTGAGCATAACATTATATTTTGGGTCATATTTTTTAATCAGATTTAATTCTAAAATGAGTGCTTCAAGATTAGAAGATGTAATGATATATTCAAAATCAACAATTTCATTGACTAATCGTAATGTTTTAGCATCGTGAGAACCTGTGAAATAAGATCTAACACGATTTTTTAATACCTTTGCCTTCCCAACATATATAACTGTCCCCTGTCTATCTTTCATTATATAACAGCCAGGCTGATCAGGAAGAAGTGCGAGCTTTTCCTTAAAATGTTCTCTCATAGCAAACACTCCCCATTATCTTATTTATATGTGATAGGCAGTAATCTACCATTTTATAAGGTGCTGTTTACATTTTAAGTTCCTAAAAGGCAAAAACAGACTTGATTAAAAATGACACATTACTGCCTACTAACAAACTATTTTATCATGTTAAATCATGTTTCGTCTTATGTTAAAATGTCGAAATATATACAATTATTTCCGGAGAAATGATTGCTAAGAAAAAAGGACTGACATAAGTCAATCCCTTTTGTGTATTAAAGAATTCCCTTTGAATTAAGGCTTTGTTAAACTTTGTTGTTGATTTCCGTTACAGGCATTCGCTTTCCGCGGGCGGTCCGGGAGCCTCCTCGTAAGCTGCGCGCCTGTGGGATCTCCCTTTGACACGCTTCTCTAAGCAGGAGTCTCATGCCTTTCACTCCAATCAACAATGTGCTAAAAATCAACATTAACCTTTGGCATAGACTAAATTAAAGGTGCTTGTTCAAAACTTCTGCAAGTGCTTCTTTTGGTTGATAACCAACAGCTTTGTCAACAACTTCGCCATCTTTTAATACTAATAAAGTTGGGATACTCATTACACCAAATTTCCCAGCTGTTTCTTGGTTTTCATCAACATCAACTTTTACAATCTTCACTTTATCTCCCATATCTGTATCAAGTTCTTCAAGAACTGGAGCAATCATTTTACATGGTCCGCACCATGGTGCCCAAAAATCTACTAATACGACACCTTCGTTTGTTTCACCTGAAAAAGTTTGATCTGTTACATTTGTTATAGCCATTGAAATTCCTCCTAATATCTTGGTTAAAATATGTTTAAATTATAGCATTCACATAGTAAGTAAGCGAACATTTTGCTTCTGTTTTACTTTTCCCTATGATTCACGATTAAAACATAGTTTTTTCTATAGTTTTTTTACTCTGAATTTCCCATTCAGGTCATCTAATTGATTTTTTTGACCATCCTTATGTAATTTTCGACCATCAAGCCCAGTTTATCGGTCATTCTCCTGTATTTGTCGACCATGGTCGCATCTTTGCGCACCAGTTACACTCTTCCAGACCATTAAGCCCAATTTATCGACCACTCTCCTGTATTTGTCGATCATGCTCTCATCTTTGAGCGCCTGCTGCTCTTTTTCAGACCACTAAACCCAGTTTATCGACCATTCTCCTGTATTTATCGACCATGCTCGCATCTTTGCGCATCAGTTACACTCTTCCCGACCATCAAACTCAGTTTATCGATCATTCTCCTGTATTTATCGACCATGCTCTCATCTTTGCGCATCAGTTACACTCTTCCAGACCATCAAGCCCAGTTTATCGACCATTCTCCTATACTTACCAACCATGCTCTCATCTTCGAATGTCCACTTACTTCCTTTAAGGCTTTCACACCTTCATTAGCAAATTTCAACAATTCGCAACTACTCAAATAAAAAAAGGTAAAAGCACACTTAAAGCGTGCTTTTACCTTTATCATGCGTGTACGTTTAACTTTTTAAACTCTTCTGTTAGTAACGGAACTACCTCGAAAAGATCGCCTACGATTCCATAATCAGCAACTTTGAATATATTTGCTTCTGGATCTTTATTGATTGCCACAATAACTTTGGAATTTGACATTCCAGCTAAATGTTGAATCGCACCGGAAATTCCACAAGCAATGTATAAATCAGGTGTTACAACCTTCCCTGTCTGGCCGATTTGTAAAGAATAATCACAATATTCCGCGTCACACGCACCACGCGATGCCCCAACTGCTCCGCCAAGAACGTCAGCTAATTCTTTCAATGGTTCAAAACCATCCTCACCCTTTACTCCACGACCACCTGCAATAACTACCTTGGCTTCTGATAAATCGACACCTTCTGTAGCTTTGCGGACTACTTCTTTAACAATTGTACGTAAATCCTTGATCTCGACAGATAAAGCACGAACATCTCCTGTTCTTGTTTCATCTTTTTCTAATGAACTAATATTATTTGGACGTATCGTGGCAAAAATGATACCATCTGTTACGATTTTCTTTTCAAAAGCTTTACCTGAATAGATTGGACGAGTAAACACCACATTTCCACCAGCAACTTCAATGGAGGTTGCATCAGAAATTAGTCCTGAGTTGAGCTTTGCAGCTACTTTTGGTGATAAATCTTTTCCTAACGCTGTATGTCCAAATACAATACCCTCGGGATTTTCCTCTTTAATTACAGCTAAAACTGCTTGAGAATAACCATCAGGAGTGTATGTGCTAAGTTTTGCATCCTCAACTATTATCACGCGATCTGCACCATAGTGGATTAACTCCGTACCAAGTGATTCAACCTGATCACCTAGTAATACAGCGATTACTTCTCCACCCTCAGAGATGGTTTTACCTGCTGCAATTGCTTCAAAAGATACATTTCTTAATGATTGATCACGAGCTTCACCTAATACAAGTACTTTTCTTGCCATGATTATTTCCCCCTGTTCAAATATTTTTTCTCCCTATCACTCTATTAATCTATGATTAAACAACCTTTGCTTCATTACGAAGTAGTGTTACAAGCTCTTTTACTTGATCCTCAAGCTCACCTGCTAACACTTTTCCTGCTTCTTTTTTCGGTGGTAAATATATTTCAATTGTTTTTGTTTTTGGCTCTACATCATCTTCTTCTAAATCAAGATCATCGAGTTCTAACTCATCAAGTGGTTTTTTCTTTGCTTTCATGATTCCAGGTAAAGAAGGATATCTCGGTTCATTTAGACCTTGTTGAGCTGTTACTAGCAGGGGTAATGTTGTCTCAATCACTTCTGAATCACCCTCAACATCTCTTGTAACAGTTGCTTTATCTCCATTGATTTCAAGCTTTGTTATTGTTGTTACATATGAAATATTAAGTAACTCTGCTAAACGCGGACCAACTTGACCTGAACCCCCATCAATAGCAACATTTCCACCAATAATTAAATCAGCATTTTTATCTTTAAAAAATTCGGCTAATATTCTTGAAGTTGTATATTGATCACCTTCATCAAGATCATCTTCAATATTAATCAAAACAGCTTTATCACACCCCATTGCTAATGCTGTTCTTAATTCTTTCTCAGACTCTTCTCCACCAATTGTTACAACTGTAACTTCCCCATCATTTGCATCACGAACTTGAATTGCTTCTTCTATTGCATATTCATCATAAGGATTGATAATAAACTCTGCTCCATCCTCACTAATCTGTCCATTTTGTACAGTGATTTTTTCCTCAGTGTCAAATGTTCTTTTCATCATTACAAAGATATTCATTTCCCATTCCCCCATGTTCATTAAGTAGTTTTAAAAAGGAAAAAACAGATCTCTTTTACTTCTATATAAGACAATATGTTATTAGTAATTATTTACCTGTAAAGTTTGGTTTTCGCTTCTCAATGAATGCTGTAATACCTTCTTTCGCATCATTACTACCAAACAAACCACCAAATAATTCTGCTTCTTTTTTCATTCCATTTTGGTAGGTTTCAGTTTTGGCAATATTCAAAAGCTCAATAACAGCTTTTACTGAATTTGGACTTTTTTGAGCAAATTTACTTGCTAATGCTTTCGTTTCCTCTAAAAGCTTTTCTTCGGGATATGCATGATTAGCAAGGCCTAATTTTACAGCCTCTAATCCTAAAATTGGTTCACTTGTTAACATCATTTCTAACGCCCGACCTGCACCTACATATTTTGGTAATCTTTGAGTACCACCAAAGCCAGGTATGATGCCTAATTGTAGTTCTGGTAATCCTAACTTTGCATCTTCAGTTACAAGTCTAAGATGACATGACATCGCAAGCTCTAATCCTCCACCTAAAGCTGCACCGTGTATCGCAGCAATAATAGGCTTACTATAATTTTCAACTCGTTCAAAAAGATCCTGACCGTTAGAAGCTAATTTAGAAAATTCTTCTCCAGATGGTACTTGTACAAATTCTTTAATATCTGCGCCAGCAGAGAAGAATCTGCCTTCACCATGTAAAATGATCACTCTAACAGCATCATTATTCTCAAATTCATCCAAAAGGTTTGAAAGCTCTTTCAAAACTCCTGATGCTAAAGCATTTGCTGGTGCATTATCAATTGTTACAATGGCTATGAAATCAGATATATTCACCTTTAAAAGTCCCATATTTTTCTTTCCTCCTATGACTAGTATCAATCCTTTTACTATATTTTTTATCATGTAGGAAAATGCCTATATTTTAAACACCTTATCTTTAGATATTGCGCTTTTAAACATTGTTGTTGATTTACGTTACAGGCATTTGCTTTCCGCGGGCGGTCTGGGAGCCTCCTCGGCGAGAGCGCCTGTGGGGTCTCCTCTGGACACGCTCCTCCCGCAGGAGTTTCATGCCTTTCACTACAATCAACAAAGTGCTAATAATTAACATTAAGCTTTAACATAGCTTTTGAATTAGATATGAACTTCTAAAGATAAAATGTTATTTATACTTAGTTTGCAAAACCGTTAATAAATAAACTATGAACTTTTGCGGTTTGTTTTGGTAAATTGTATTTTTGTTCATTCATAACCCATGTTGTTACGGTTTCATCGATTGTACCAAAAATCATTTGTCTAGCTATCCTTGTATCTAGCTCTGCTTTAAATTCTCCTGTTTCTTTACCAGCAGTTATGATTTTGTCTACAACATTTAAATATCCTTTTAACACTTCATTGATCCTTAATCTTAGCTCTTTGTTTGATTGTCTAAGCTCAAGTTGTGTTACAATGGCTAAATGATGATCTTCTGATAATAAAGAAAAATGCTTTTCTATAAGAGAGTAAAGCTTTTCAGCAGCTGTTTGCTTTAACTCAATTTCCTCTTCAATTTTTTCTATAAAGTTTCCCATTTTCTCTTGAAAAAGAGATACGAGAATATCTTCCTTATTTTTAAAGTAGAGGTAAATGGTTCCATCAGCTACACCAGCCTGTTTTGCAATTTTCGAAACCTGTGCTTGATGGTAGCCATTTTCAGCAATTACAATAACTGCTGCATCAATTATTTGTTTGTATTTTGGTTTTTTCTGTTTCAATCTAAACTCTCCTTTTGAAATGAATGAATCATCATTCATAATTTAATCATAGTTTTTCCTTTCTATTATGTCAATACTATTTCATAAAAAAATAGATTTTATTCGTAACTATAATGGCTATGTTCGTAAACTTGTTTGCGTAAGTAGAAAAGTATCTAATAAAAAATACTGTTTAGTTAGGTCAATATTAAGCAACAAAAGAGTCTACTAAGCTTAGATTGAAAACAAACTTAGCATGATACAATTTCAGTAAAAGAAAATGAACCATGCTAAACCAAATGGCTCTTCATTTATTTAGTTAGCATTTTTCATTTTTTCTTTTTCTTCATCAACTAATGCACGTCTAAGTATTTTCCCAACTGCTGTCTTTGGAAGTTCATCTCTAAATTCATAGATGCGCGGTACTTTGTATGCTGCTAAATGCTTACGAGCATATTCATTAAATTCTTCAGTTGTAGCATCATGGCCATCTTTTAAAACAATATAAGCCTTTACTGTTTCTCCTCGATAAGGGTCAGGTACACCTGCAACAACAACCTCTTGTACTTTCTCATGCTCGTATAATACTTCCTCAATTTCTCGAGGATATATATTATAACCACCTGCTAGAATCATATCTTTTTTACGATCAACAATGTAAAAATAGCCCGCTTCATCCATATATCCAATATCTCCAGTTAGTAACCAGCCATCCTTAAAAGTGGCTTCTGTCTCCTCTTTTTTATTCCAATAGCCTTTCATAACCTGAGGCCCACGAATAGCTATTTCACCAAGCTCGTTAGGTTCAGCCAAACCATCGCGTTCATATGAATAAACGATTGCCTCTGTATTTGGCCATGGTACACCAATACTGCCTTTTTTTCTTTCACCCCATATAAAATTTGCATGTGTAACAGGAGAAGTTTCAGATAATCCATATCCTTCAACTAAACGTCCTCCAGTAACTTGCTCAAATTTCTCTTGAACCTCAACTGGTAGTGGTGCTGATCCACTAATACAGCATTTAATTGAAGATAGGTCATATTTTTGAATGTCTGGATGATTTAGTAACGCGATATAAATTGTAGGTGCACCTGGAAACAATGTTGGCTTTAATTTCCCTATTGTTTTTAGTGCATCCTTTGCATCAAACTTCGGTAAGAGAATCATTTTATAGCCCTGCATAACAGAGAGATTCATAACAGTAGTCATTCCATACACATGGAAAAATGGGATAATTCCTAAAATCGATTCTTCTCCTCTTTTGCATTTATACATCCAGGTTGAACACATTTTTGTATTTGATGCAACATTATGATGAGTTAACATTACTCCTTTAGGAAATCCTGTTGTTCCACCCGTATATTGAAGAAGTGCAATATCGTTTATCGGATCACAATCCTTAATCTCAATGTCTGGTTGTGCTATTTCCATGATTTTTTTAAATTGATGTGTTGTTCCTTCATGCTCAACTTTTACAACTAATTGATTTTGCTTTTTCTGTACCATTGGATATAAAAGATTTTTTGGGAAAGGTAAATAGTCTTTAATACTTGTTACAATAATATGCTTTATGTTTGTTAACGCTTTCATTTTAGAAACTCTCGGATATAACAAATCCAACGTAATGATAAATGTGGACTCGCTATCTTTTAGCTGATATTCAAGCTCTCTTTCCATATAAAGTGGATTTGTTTGAACAACAATTCCTCCAGCTAACAAAACCCCATAATATGCAATCACTGCTTGAGGACAGTTAGGTAACATAATTGAAACACGTTCATCCTTTTGTAAACCAAGAGATTGGAAATAATTAGCCAGCTTCAAAGATTGATTATAAACCTCTGAATATGATAGCTCTTTCCCTAGAAAATGTATTGCTGTTTTGGTTGGGAATTCTAATGCAGATTGCTTAAGATAATCATGTAATGATTTACCATCATCAAGCAATAATTCGTGAGGAATTTCTTCTGGATATAAAGTTAACCAAGGTTTTTGCACTTCCATCTTATCTCCCCCTTGAAATCTAATAACTAAAAACTGTTTTCTCCCCTTGTAAAAAGTATAGCAGGTTTTTCTTTTTTCAGAAATATAAATATTTTTAAATAATACAAAGGCCTGACACCATATTGGGTCAGGCCTTTGTATATAGACTTTCCTTTTTATTACAATATTGAAATTATTATTTCAGAAAAGGCTGTTTTTTCTAAACTTTTTCTTTAAGCATTTTTTAAGATACTGAATGATAAAAACGTTAGAAAAAAGCTAAAAAAATAACTCCTATTAAAATAAATACTCCACATAGTCCGAACATGACTTTAGCTAATGTTTCCACATTACACTCTCCTTACAGACTAGCCCCAATAACATATGACAAACCTATTGAAATAACGAGTGATATAAAACCTACAGCTCGATTATCTTTTCGAATTTCTTCATCAATTTTAAATTTGGGTGTCATAAATTCGTAAATAAAATAACCTAACAATAACAAAATAAATCCAAATAACCCCGAACCCATCATTTCCAACACACTGTCGTGTTGGTTTATTGAAAAACGAAAGATATTAGCTATACCGAAAATTTTACCACCTGTTGCCATAGCCACTGCCATATTTCCTTTTTGAATCTCGTCCCAGTTTTTATATTTAGTCACAAGCTCAAAAATTGTTAAAAATACGATTATGCTTAAAACAACAACGCTGTAATAAGCAGCAGTCTGAACTAAGTCATTTTCCCAAAATGTATTCATTACTCTTCTCCCTGCTATTTGAGTTCAACAACTGTTACACCAGAGCCACCTTCTCCTGCTTCTCCAAAGCGTGTACTCTTCACACTTCGATGATTTTTAAGTAGCTCTTTAACACCTGTGCGAAGAGCACCGGTTCCTTTACCATGAATAATTGAAACTCTAGGGTAACCAGCTAAAACAGCATCATCTAAATATTTTTCAACTCTTAACAACGCGTTTTCAAAACGTTCACCACGTAAATCTAGTTCTAGTGAGACATGATAATCCTTACCCTTTACAGTTGCTAAAGGCTTTTCCTGTATTTCCTGTTTAGGTCTTTTTATATATTGAAGATCTTTTTCCTTTACCTTCATTTTCATAATTCCCATTTGGACCTGCCACTCATGATCACTTACTTTTTCAATTAAATGACCTTTTTGATCAAAGCTTATTACTTTCACTTCATCACCAGGTTGTAAGGATTGTGTAACAGGTTGACTTTTATCAATTTTTTTACTTTTTTCAAATTGTGGTAACGCATCTTCCAACCGTTTTTTTGCATCAATAAGCTCGTGCTCTTTTACTTGTGCATGTTGCTCTTTTCTCATTTTTCGTAGATCATGGATTATTTTTTGAGCCTCTTGTGAAGCTTCCTCTACTTTTTCTTGTGCTTTACGCTCTGCTTTTTCATACAAAGCATCTCGTTGTGAATTAAACTCTAGTATTTGCTTCTGCAGTTCTTTATGTAGCTGTTCTGCTTCTTTACGGATTTTTTCAGCTTCTATTAACTCATTTTCAGCTGTTTTTTTACTAGTTTCTAATGAAGCAATCATTGTATCTACTTCATTATGCTCATCAGTCATTTGTGCTTTTGCTTTATTGATCACTTTTTCCTGCAACCCTAATCGTTTGGATATTTCAAAAGCATTACTTCGACCAGGCACTCCTATTAAAAGCTTATAAGTTGGACTTAATGTTGCTACGTCAAATTCAACACTTGCATTAATAACCCCGCTACGGTTATAACCATATGCTTTAAGCTCTGGATAATGCGTTGTTGCCACAACACGAGCTCCTCTGTTATACACTTCATCTAAAATAGAGATAGCAAGTGCTGCTCCTTCTTGAGGATCGGTTCCAGCTCCTAGCTCATCAAATAACACCAAACTTTTATGATCAACTTTATCAAGTATATCAACTATATTCACCATATGTGATGAAAAGGTACTTAAGCTTTGTTCAATCGATTGCTCATCACCAATATCTGCATATACCGCTTGAAATACTGCAATTTCAGAGCCATCCATTGCAGGTATTTGTAATCCAGCTTGTGCCATTATCGTACAAAGTCCTAGCGTTTTTAATGCTACTGTTTTACCACCTGTGTTAGGACCTGTTATAACAATCGTAGTAAAATCTGTACCTAGCTCAATATCATTAGGAACAACCTCATTTTCAGCTAATAATGGATGACGAGCCCTTACTAACCTAACAATTCCACTTTCATTAACATCAGGTCTAGTGCCCTTCATTTTCTTAGCATACTTGGCTTTTGTAAACATAAAATCCAACTCAGCAAGACAATACACATTTTGTAATATGTCATCACTAAATTCAGCCACTTCATTAGATAAAATCGTTAAAATCCGTTCAATCTCTACCTTTTCTTTGACCTTCGCTTGTTGAAGTGTGTTGTTCAAATCAACGATAACTTGAGGCTCAATAAATAATGTAGCTCCTGAGCTTGACTGATCATGAACAATTCCTCCATAAGAGCCGCGATATTCTTGTTTAACTGGTAACACAAATCGTTCATTTCTTATCGTAATAATGGCATCTGATAGCATTTTTGATGCGGATGACGAACGGATCATTGACTCTAATTTATCTCTAACTCTTGCTTCTGTTGTTCGTAATTGCTGACGAATGCCTTTTAATGCAACACTTGCACTATCAAGAACATAGCCATTATCATCAATACATTCAGAAATTTTCCTTTCTACTTCTTGTAAGACGACGATTTTATCAGCAAATACCGGTAAATGAACAAGCTCAATCTCTTCCTCCACCATCTTTTCAATAAACCTTTTCATTTGCCTAGCTGCATATAGTGTTCCTGAAACTTCGTTTAATTCAACTGCATTCAGTATCCCACCTATTTTAGCTCTTTTCATTGTTGTTCTTATATCAACAAGTCCACCTAGTGGAACATTTCCTTTTAAGCGTAATACTTTAGCTGCTTCATCTGTTTGCTCCTGAGCTACCACTACTTCTTGAAAGTTAGTTGAAGGAATTAACGCCTTTGCTTTTTCCTTCCCTAAAGAAGATGATGCATGTTGAACAAGCTGATCTTTTACTTTTTCAAACTCTAATACATGTAGTACTTTTTGCTGCAAAACGATAAACCTCCTATGAAATGCAATGTACTTTTTCTAAGTAGCACTAGCACCTTTTCACTTTATCCATGTGTTCATCAATATATCTTTTTCATCATAATAGTTGATCTTTTTAATTATGGTGCCTATCTAAGAAGGCTTTTAATTGGTCAATATCCCATGTGTTTATGACATTTTCACTTTTAATCCAGCCTTTTATTGCAGCCGACACACCAATTGTCATATGTTCAAGCATATCAATATTATGAGCATCAGTATTAATAACTAGTTTTACTCCCGCTTCCTGGGCCTTTTTAATATATTCTGAACTTAAATCTAGACGATTAGGATTTGCATTTAACTCAAGTGCGGTATTCGTTTCTTTTGCCAGCTCAATAAGCATATCTATATCTACGTCATATCCTTTTCTTTTGCCAATAATTCTTCCTGTTGGATGTGCAATGATATCAACATGATTGTTTTTTAAAGCTGTTTTTAAGCGGTCCATAATCACTTCCTGTGATTGTGAAAAACTCGAATGGATAGAGGCAATGACGAGATCCATCTCTTGTAATAATTCATCATCATAATCTAATGTTGCATCAGGTAAAATATCCATTTCTACACCTGCTAAAATGGTTATATCACTATACTCTTCATTTAAAGCATCTATTTCTTTGCGTTGTGCTCTTAATCGTTCTGATGTTAATCCATTTGCAACCTTTAAATATTGTGAATGATCAGTAATAGCTATATATTTATAGCCTTTTTTTCTGCATCCCTCAACCATTTCCCTAATCGTGTATGCCCCATCACTCCAGGTAGAGTGCATATGAAGATCGCCTTTTATATGATCTAAAGTAATTAACTTTGACTTTGTTTCATGATGAAATAATTCAACCTCAGTTCCATCTTCTCTTAATTCAGGTGGAATATGTGGTAATTGAAAATACTCATAAAAGTCTGCTTCTGTTTCAAACGTTTTCACTTCGTTTGTTTCAATATTTTCAACGCCATATTCGCTTATTTTTTCTCCACGCTCTTTAGCTAGCTGTCTCATTCTAACATTATGGTCTTTTGAACCAGTAAAATGATGAAGTGTTGTGGCAAATTCTTCTGGCTTCACTAATCTAAAATCAACACTAACCTCATATTCATAGCTAAGTTGAATGGAAACCTTTGTGTCACCACTTGCAATAATTTCAGAAAGCTTTGGTATCGCTAATAACTGATCCCTTACTTTTTCAGGTTGATTTGTTGCAATGATAAAATCTAAGTCTTTTATTGTCTCCCTCATTCTTCTAAGACTTCCGGCTTTGGAGAATTTGTCTATCCCCTCACATTGCTGCAAATATTGATCAATATCTTCTGATATCGGTAGCATAAAAGCTAACGGTAAACGATCTGGTCGATTTCCTATCTCAGCTATAGCAGCTAATATTTTTTCTTCTGATTTTTTGCCAAAGCCTGCTAAAGCTTGAATTTTATTGTCTTCACATGCTTGCTTTAAAGAATTTACACAATCGATATTTAGTTCTTTATATAACTTAGCAATTTTTTTACCGCCGAGACCTGGTAGCTTTAGTAATGGTAATAACCCTGAAGGAACTTCCTCTTCCAATTGCTCAAGAACTTCGGATTTTCCCGAGTCAACAAACTCTTTAATAACAGCAGAAGTTCCTTTGCCAATTCCTGCGATTTTAGTAAAATCATCTATTTGTGATAAGCTTCTATCATCAACTTCAAGTGCATTTGCCGCTTTTCTAAATGCTGATATTTTAAAGGGATTATCCCCTTTTAATTCCATTAAAACTGCAATCTTTTCTAATAGACGAATAACGTCCTTTTTATGTAGTTCCATTTTTTTCACCTCTATATGTAACTTGTTATTAAAAATGATACAAATAAAAAATACAAATGTACAATTTTTTACCGGTATTGATGAATTCTATTTTCAACATAAAATATCAAAACTATTTATTTAAACCTATAAGCAAAGGCTTATACAATAATTTACGATTTGCAGGTTTACGTTTGAAATTTGCCCCACTTTTAATTATGTACTGAATCATTTCCGAAAAAAATAGTCTAATAATACAGAGCCACTTTAGAACTCTTCCATCTATTTTATCATAGAATGACCTTTATCTTTTACGTCAATACTTTGTTACAGATATCACTATATAGGTTAATCTTATCAAATTAGAATTAAAATCAGAAAAGCAGACCAATTCATCTTCACAAGTTGGTCTACTGTTTATCTGTTATGTATTTTAACTGTTTCCCACCTTAAGTTTGTTTCTAGAAAAAAGAGGTTGACTTAAAAAAACATTTTCCTTCATACAACACTAGTAATGAATGATTTATGACACTCAAACCAGTATTGATTATGAGGAAGGATTGTTTCATTAAGTCAGCCTCTTATGATGATATGTATTGAATCCAAAGCTCATTAACTTTATCAGAGAAGTATGGAGTATGATTCACAATTAAATCTGCAAGCACAGATTGATCTAAGGCAAGTTGAATTTGTTCAATTGGTAGTAATGCGCCGATAAAAAGGAGTATGAATAAAACCAGATATGATTCCAGAAATCCCAAAATTGAACCAGCCCAACGATTTAATTGCTTTAATATTGGTAATAATGCAACAAAATCTAACATAGAACCAATGATTTGCATAACAATTTTTGTTCCTATAAATAATATAACGAACGCTACCGCTCGATAAAAAGCTCCTTCAAGATCTTCCCCACTTAATAATGTGAGTATTGCTGGTCCCTCACTTGTTACAGGGTATGGAATCCAAAGCTTTAATTTCGGTGCAAGATCATCAAAATACTGGTATGCTACTATATAGGCAACAACAAACCCAGTTAAATGGATAAATTGAAGGATAAATCCGCGTTTTAAGCCGACTAGTATCCCAAACATTAAAATAATAAATAATACGAAATCTAGCATTTCTTGGCTTCAATCCTTTTCTATTAATTGTTTCTCTAATTTTTCATAGTCTTCTTTTAGTTTCAGATAGTCATGCACTACATTTACCGCTGTTAACACAGCTAGCTTATTTATATCAAGAGAAGGGTTTTTACTATTAATCTCTCGCATTTTATCATCAACAATTGAAGCAACAGCCCGAATATGGCTCGTACTTTCTGAACCAATAATTGAATATTGATGACCATATATATCTACTGTTGTTTTCGATTTAGGGCGATTTGACAACGATAAATCCTCCATTTCCTGCAAATCCTATTCCTTATCATAACACGAAGCTTAATGATATGGGAAGAAGTTCAATAGACTCTTAAATGAGTTAAATCATGTACTAGAAAGGATGTCCCTATTGGCAAACTCCGTTATTAAAGTAAATCAATCTATTATTAATAAAATGGATGCTCATTACTCAAATCATAAAACAGCAAAAATACCTCCAGGAGCTGTTTTCTCTGCGAAAATAGATGGATGTACTATTACTGCATACAAATCAGGTAAGGTCTTATTCCAAGGTGGATCTGCAGAAGCGGAATCAACAAAATGGGGAACTAAATTAGAGCAGAAAGAAAAGCCAGCTTTATCTAGTAAAACGCCAACAAGTTATCAACCACCTTCAAATATTGCAAGTTTATCAATTATTGGTTCAGATGAGGTAGGAACAGGAGATTTCTTCGGACCTATAACAGTAGTTGCTGCTTATGTTCAAAAAGAGCAAATTCCTTTGCTTAAAGAACTAGGTGTAAAGGATTCAAAAAATTTAAAAGATCCACAAATTATCGAAATTGCTAAAGATCTTATCAAAACAATTCCATATAGTTTACTTGTTTTACATAATGAAAAATATAATGAACTTCAACAGCAAGGTATGTCACAGGGTAAAATGAAAGCTTTACTACATAATCAAGCAATTAATCGTTTATTAAGTAAAATTGCACCACAAAAACCTGACGGATTGCTAATTGATCAATTTGTAGATCCAAATATATACTTTAAACACTTAGCAGGAAAAAAAATCCCTGATGAAAAAACCTATTTCTCAACAAAGGCTGAAGGTATTCATTTGGCAGTTGCAGCAGCCTCCATTATTGCAAGGTATTCATTTGTAAAAGAGTTTGATCGGTTATCAGATATTGCAGGTGTAACAATACCTAAAGGTGCTGGAGCTCATGTAGATCTAGCTGCTGCGAAGATTTTAAAAAGAAATGGTGGGGAATTTTTAGCATCGATTACGAAAAAGCATTTTGCTAATACCGAAAAAGTACTTAAGATCGCTAAAAGATAAAAACAACATTTCATGTGATCTTTTAAAAGATGCGGAATTCTTGAAATGCAGGCTGATTTTCAGTCATGCGAACAGATTGGTTCAGTTTATCAGCGATTTTTAAGATTTATCGGCGATTTTCTGGATTTATCAGCGATTCTGAGGATTTATCGGCGATTCTGCAAATTTCGACAAACTAGAAGCTATACATTACGTTAAAAAATGGCAATCAAAAAGGAATCATCCTCGATGATTCCTTTTTGATTTAATTACGACATTTATCCACGTAAAGAAGCATTCACTTTTTCTTCAACAGCTTTTAGTACTTTATCATGGACCTTTGTCACATCTTCATCTGTTAATGTTCTTTCTGGATCGAAATAACGTAATGAGAAAGCAACCGATTTTTTACCTTCTTCAAGACGATCTCCTTCGTATAAATCAAAAACAGACACATCTTTTAACATTTTTCCGCCAGCTTCAGTGATTACCTTCTCAATATCACCTGCTACAACATTTTTTTCAACAACAAGAGCGATATCTCTCGTGATAGAAGGATGACGTGGAATAACCTCAAAGCGTGTTTCTTCAACATCAAAAGTTAATAGATCTTCTAAAGATAACTCAAATACATAGGTTTCATTTAGATCTAATTCTTTTTGAACAGTAGGGTGAATTTGACCTACAAAACCAACAAGCTTATCGCCTAAATAGATTTCTGCTGTGCGTCCAGGATGCATACCTTCACGTTTTGCTTGCTTATACTCAATTTGATTTGTTAAGCCTAATAATGAAACAAGACCATCAACTATTCCTTTAGCAACATAAAAATCAACTGGCTTCTTCTCACCTTGCCATGAATGTGAGTGCCATAAACCTGTTATTGCAGCTGATAATCTTTCTTTTTCAAGTGGTTGAGTATCTTTTCCTTGTGATAGAAAAACAGAACTCACTTCATATAAAGCAACTTGATCAATTTGTCTTGCTACATTATATCTTAATGCATCTAATAAATGAGGAAGTAGACTTAAACGTAGCACACTTCGCTCTTCACTCATTGGCAATGAAAGCTTTGTTAATTCTGCTGTTTCTAAAGCATATTTAGCAGCTTTTTCTTCACTTGTTAATGAATAAGTGATTGCTTGATATAAACCTGTTCCTTCTAGATAACGACGTGCTTTACGACGTTTTTCTTGATATGCCGTTAATTTACCTGGAATTGCTTGACCTACTGGTAATGTAGTTGGAATATTATCATAACCATATAGTCTTGCTACTTCCTCAACTAAATCCTCTTCAATAGTAATATCTCCACGGCGAGTTGGAACAGTTACAGTCAATGTAGATCCATCAAGCTCAACATCAAATTGCAGACGGTCAAAGATAGATTTCATTTCTTCACCAGAAATATTCATTCCCAAGATTCTATTTACCTTCTCAACTGTAGTTTGCACAACAGCTGGTTCAAATGAAGCTGACTGAACTTCAACAGATCCTTCTAAAACCTCTCCACCTGCATATAAGGAGATCAGTTGTGCTGCACGCTCTGCTGCAGCTTGAACACGATTCGGATCTACTCCTTTTTCATAACGAGCACTAGCTTCACTTCTTAAACCATGATCTTTTGAAGCAGTTCGAATTCGTTGACCATTAAATAATGCAGATTCTAATAATATTGTTTTTGTATCATTTTGAACTTCAGAATTTGCTCCACCCATCACACCAGCTAATGCTACTGGTTCTGTTCCATTTGTTATCACTAAATGTTCAGATGTTAGCGTACGTTCTTGATCATCTAACGTCACGATCTTTTCACCATCATTAGCACGACGAACAAGTACTTCCTTTGAACCAAAACGATCATAATCGAAAGCATGCAATGGTTGGCCATATTCTAATAGAACAAAATTTGTTATGTCGACAACATTATTGTGTGGACGAATTCCTGCTGCCATTAATTGTGTTTGCATCCATAGTGGTGAAGGTGCAACTGTAACATTTTTAATCACTTTAGCAATGTATAGTGGGTTATCTTCTGTTGCATCAACATTGACACTTACAACAGCTGAAGCTTTTTCCGAAGATTTGTCATAAGAAATCTCTGGGTATTTAACTTCCCGGCTTAAAATTGCTGCCACTTCATGTGCAACACCTAACATGCTTAATGCATCTGAGCGATTTGGCGTTAACCCTAACTCAAGAACCGCATCATCAAGGTTTAATTGTGCTAGTGCATCTTTTCCAACTTCAACATCACTAGGAAAAACAAAAATACCTTCAGAATATTCTTTTGCCACTAGCTTTGACTCAATACCAAGTTCTTGTAGCGAACAAATCATTCCATTAGAAACCTCACCACGAAGTTTAGCTTTTTTTATTTTAAAGTTGCCAGGTAGTACAGCACCAACAGTCGCAACAGCTACCTTTTGACCTTTATCAACATTTTTTGCTCCACAAATAATTTGAACAAGCTCACCATTACCTAGATCAACCTGACATTTATTAAGTTTATCTGCATCTGGATGTTGTTCTTTTTCTACAACATGCCCGACCACTACACCCTTCATGCCTTCATTTAAGACATCTACACCTTCAACTTCAATTCCGCTACGTGTAATTTTTTCTGCTAATTCATCTGGAGTAATGCCTGATAAATCAACATATTCTGCTAACCATTTATATGAAACAAACATGTTTAAATCCTCCTATTTACGCTCGTTTAAATTGTTTTAAGAAACGCACATCATCTGTGTAGAAATGTCGGATATCGTCAATACCGTACTTTAACATAGCAATACGCTCTCCACCGATTCCAAATGCAAAGCCAGTATATTTTTCCGGATCAAAACCAGCCATTTTAAGTACATTTGGATGGACCATTCCAGCCCCTAACATTTCAATCCATCCTGTCTTTTTACAAACTTTGCAGCCTTTTCCACTGCATAAGAAGCAAGACACATCAACTTCAACTGAAGGCTCAGTAAATGGGAAGAAGCTAGGACGTAGGCGAATTTCACGTTCTTCACCAAACATTTTCTTCGCAAACACTTCAAGAGTACCTTTAAGATCACTCATGCTAATGTTTTCATCAACAACAAGTCCTTCAATTTGTGTGAATTGATGAGAATGTGTTGCATCATCATTATCACGACGGTATACCTTACCAGGACAAATAATTTTCACTGGTCCCTGACCTTCATGTTTTTGCATTGTTCTAGCTTGTACTGGGGAAGTATGTGTACGTAAAAGTAATTCTTCCGTGATATAAAATGAATCCTGCATATCGCGAGCTGGATGACCCTTTGGAAGATTTAATGCTTCAAAGTTGAAATAATCTGTTTCAACTTCAGGTCCTTCTGCAATTTGATAGCCCATTCCTAGGAAAAGATCTTCTATTTCTTCTACAACCGCTGTTATTGGGTGATGATTTCCTACTTTTACAGGTCGTCCCGGTAACGTAACATCAATTGTTTCATTTGCTAGTCTTTTTTCTACTGCTAACTGTTCTAAATGCTCTTGCTTACCTGAAATAGCATTTGCGATCACTTCACGAACTTCATTTGCTAGAGCTCCCATTACTGGTCGTTCTTCAGCAGACAATTTCCCCATTCCACGTAGCACTTCTGTAATAGGGCCTTTCTTTCCTAAGTATGCAACACGTATATCATTCAACGCTTTTAGTTCCTGCGCTTGTTCAATCTTTTCAAGCGCTTCTTGTTGCAGCTGTTTTAATTGCTCCTGCATCATTTTTTCCTCCTTATTTTAGGCTTTCTGTTTTACTTCATTTGTTTAATTACTAAAGCCATTCTAAAAGTAGCTTTTTTTGCAAAATAAAAAACCCGCCCCAGAAAGGGACGAGTTTGAATTCGCGTTACCACCCTTGTTAATCGCACATAGAAAAACTCGTACGACTCACTTCATTTCCATAACGGTAAAAACCGGAACACCTTTACATATTTATCATATGGTCTAAGTGTCAACTCGAGAGGTGAATTCATTTATCTCTTTCATAAAAGTGCTTTCAGTCTAAGGCACTTTATCCCTGAATGAACGAATGATAAATTACTATGCTCTGTCATCGTTTTGTTTCATATGTAATTTCTATACTATTATAATCAAAACAAAATGTTACTGCAAGGCTACCCACGTAAATGATATAAGAGAATTCCTGCTGCAATCGCAACATTTAATGATTCAGCACCACCATATATTGGAATGAATAAGTTTTCATCTGTTTTCTCAAGTAAATCAGCGTTAACTCCACTACCTTCATTACCAATAATTAAGCAAAATTGCTCAGATGATTCTACTTCTTTATAACTTATCGCATTTTGTAAAGAAGTTCCGTAAATCGGAATTTGCTGTTCCTTATAACCTATTATCTTTTCTAACAAGTTTCCCTTCACAATAGGCAAGTGAAAAATGGAGCCTTGACTAGATCGTATAACCTTTGAATTATAATGATCAACTGTTCCTTCTCCTAAAATAACACCATCAATCCCTGCAGCATCAGCTGTACGAATAATTGTCCCAAGATTACCCGGATCTTGAACACTATCAACTAAAAGGATTTTCTGCCATGTGTCTGGTGTATGCTGGTTTTGAAATTCACAAATTGCCGCAACACCTTGTGGAGCTTCTGTATCACTTATAGCCTTCATGATCTCATTTGTCACTAAAATTATATTTAAGCCATCTACATTCCAATGTGTTGGCATCGTGATATCTTCGCACACAATTAAATCCTTAATAATATCTTTCGTTTTTAATGCTTCTTCAACTAAATGTAATCCTTCTATAATATATGTGCCTGTTGCTTCACGTTCTTTTTTTGTGTGCAGCTTACGCCATTGTTTTACTTTAGAGTTTTTTACAGATTCGATTCGGTCCACATTCATACCCCTTTTAAGTGCTTTTACAAATTCTCTTACTCATCATACATAATATTTTATCGTTTAACAAATGCTATAGGATAAGTAGTAACATTTCTGCAAAGGAGTTGATATTAATGAATTTAAATCTTCGTCATGCTGTTATTTCAAATGTTTCTGGAAACGACCAAGGTCAGCTACAAGATACTATTGTTGATGCCATTCAAAGTGGAGAAGAAAAAATGCTACCAGGTTTAGGAGTTCTTTTCGAGGTAATTTGGCAAAATGCAAATGATCAGGATAAACAAGAAATGTTAGCAACTTTAGAACAAGGATTAAAGAAATAATACAAAACTTTTAAAAATGCTGGGCACTTATGTCCCAGCATTTTTTGTTATTCAAATGTAATTTTATTCACAGTATCGCGATCTAAACGTTTTACAACTTCAGTAATTAATTTTACTGCATGTTCATAATCATCACGATGAAGCATTGCAGCATGTGAGTGAATATAGCGTGTAGCTATTGTGATTGATAAAGCTGGCACACCATTTGCTGAAATGTGAATAGCACCTGAATCAGTTCCACCACCAGCAATCGCATCAAATTGATATGGTATATCTAATTCATCAGCTGTATCTGTTACTAAATCACGTAAGCCTTTGTGAGAGACCATTGATGCATCATAAAGAATGATTTGTGGACCTTTTCCCATTTTACTTGCAGCTTCTTTTTCAGATATTCCTGGTGTGTCTCCAGCAATTCCAACATCAACACCAAATGCAATATCTGGCTGAATTACGTTTGCAGATGTACGAGCTCCACGAAGTCCTACTTCTTCTTGAACAGTTCCAACACCGTAAACAACATTAGGATGATCAGTTTCTTTAAGGTTTTTAAGAACATCAATTGCGATTGCACAGCCAATGCGATTATCCCATGCTTTAGCAAGAAGCATCTTCTCATTTTGCATAACAGTAAATTCAAAATATGGAACAACCTGATCTCCTGGTTTTATACCAAATTCAATGGCTTCCTCTTTACTTGATGCCCCAATATCAATGAACATATCTTTAATATCAACTGGTTTTTTACGAGCTTCGGGAGGTAAAATATGTGGTGGCTTTGATCCGATAATTCCCGTTACATCACCTTTATTTGTAACAATCGTCACTCGCTGTGCAAGCATAACCTGTGACCACCAGCCACCTACAGTTTGAAAACGTAGAAACCCTTTGTCATCAATTTGAGTAATCATAAATCCAACTTCATCTAAATGACCTGCAATCATGATTTTAGGTCCGTTTTCTTGACCTACTTTTTTAGCAATTAAGCTACCAAGATGATCTGTGTAAACTTCATCAGAATAACTCGATATGTATTTTTTCATCACATCACGAACTTCCCGCTCGTTTCCAGGAATTCCTTTTGCATCTGTTAAATCTTTAAGCATTGTTAATGTTTCATCTAGTTTAGTCATTATGTAAATCCTCCTTAATTAACAATCATCTTTATTATACATGAGAGCACTTACCTGTACGAACTTCTGAACTTGAATGGCTTAATAACCTTGTTGTTTTATATGATTTACTTCATTTTTAGAAACATACGCTTCTTCTACTTTCTGAGGTGACATATTTTATTCAGCCAGTTAATACCTGAATACATCTTACTTCAATCCAGATGAACCAAATCCACCTTCACCTCTTACAGAGCTAGATAATTCTTCAACTTGAACTAATTCAACTGTCGGAACTGGAGCAATAACCATTTGTGCAATTCTTACGTGCTTTTCTACTTTAAACTCATTTTTCCCATGGTTTATTAAGATAACTTTAATTTCCCCTCTATAGCCCTCATCAATTGTTCCAGGACTGTTCAATACTGTTACTGAATGCTTTAATGCTAAACCACTTCTAGGTCTAACTTGTGCTTCAGTTCCTTCAGGAAGCTCAATACTAATACCCGTACTTATCAACTCAGCCTCCCCAGGCATAATTACTTTTTCTTCATTAGAGTACAAATCAAACCCAGCATCTCCTTCATTAGCTTGAAGTGGTAATAAAGCATCTTTATTTACTAATTTTACCTTCAACTTATATTTCAATTTTAGCTCTCCCTTGATTTCGTATTAACTTCTATAATCACTTCTGTTTTTTGAGGAAAAATATTCCTGACTCTTTTTATTGATGATCAAAGTTCTCAAACTAAATTTTTAACACCAGTATTTTCACTTTATTATTTTACCTTTTCTAACGAATGCTGTGATTCAAATCTTAGATTTAATTATTTTCACATTTGAAATAAACTTGAAAAACCCATCAATTTTGCCCCCAAATATAATAATCCTACTAAAAAATTATATCAAATTGAAAAAAACTTGAAACCTTTTAGGTTCTTTATTCGTAAATAAGGAAAAATACCCTCAGGAGGGGTTAAACATGTTTGTCATATTATTAAGGCTGCTCTTAATCATTTTCATTCTATTTCTTATTTATTCCGGATTTAAATATTTATTTAATCCAAAGCGTAAGCTTGAATTAGCTCATGAACAAAAACAATTTCATTTCTTAGATGATAAAGAAAATGTCCGCAAGAATTTTTTATTAACCTACAAAGGTGTATTATTTGAAGGGGAAAAATACTTAGGTACAACAACACATTCGTTTGAGGTTGTCTCCATTTTCATATGGGCAAAAGCCACTAGTTCACTACAAGGATTAACATTAGAGGATTTTTCATATGTAGAGGAACAAATAAAAAAACGTTATCCACATGCAAAAATTGATTGGAAAAGTCCAATTAAAGAGCTTCTTGTAAAAAAACGTGAGAAATAGAAACATAAATTTAAGTCTTATTCGTAAGAAAAGGTACAGTTCATTGCCGAGCTGTACCTTTTTCTTTTAAAAAGAAATCTTCCCACTTGATAAAGACCTGTTTCTCTCTTAAAAAATAAATAAGAAAAAGCAAGGTTAATAAGATAGAAGCTATCAATATTGGTGACAAATTTTGAATTGATGCCCCTAAAAAGGTAAAACAAAGTGATGATGGTATATGAGTGATAAATGAAAGCCTCACATACCTCATAAATCCTTTTGTTTTTTCTAAAATGCAAAGAGAGATAAGTGAAAAGTTAACAAATGGAATCAAGCGTAAAACCATAATTTGACCTGTTGAAAAATAGGTGTACGCACCTATCCATTTTTCTTTCATTTTCACAAATCGATGAATCAAGTTAGGGAAAATCCTAGAAAATAAATAAAAAGTTATACTAGCACAAGTAAGTCCAATAACTGAATATAACGATCCTAATTCAGTACCAAATAAAATACCACCAGCAACACAAACAACAGCTACTGGAATAAACAGAAATTGTCTAATGATATGAAATAAAATAAAGAACAGCGGTGCAAATAATCCTGTAGTTTGGATGGCAGTTAAAACAGTAGAGGTCGCAAGCTCGATTTTAATCACCACTTTCTTGTTTGTCATTTCTGGCAGGTTAGTAGTGTTTATACATTTTACGAGAATTTTTGTGATTTATGCTAATTCATTCGTCGGATAACTTCTTGTGTGTATGGAATCAGGTTGTTTTCTTTTCTGTTGTTTGTAGAAGGTAGAAGACTAATGTTGTGGTGGCTTTCTTTTTAAGTGGGATTTTTCTATACAAAGGTGATTTTTGTCGAAAAATGTCTAATCGACGATAAATCCGAAAAATCGCTGATAAATTTGCAGAATCGCCGATAAATCGAGAAAATCGCTGATAAAATTTAAAAATCGCCGATAAATTTTCACAATAACTTAGTTAGATAAAAAAATCCCACGTGTTCAGCTTTTAAAACAAAGATGAATACGCTTTCACGTGCTGTTACAGCTTTCTTGGCTGTATGATCATCCAAATCTGGTCGGGAAATCACTCCCGCACCATAAAAGAGAATCACCAAAATATAGCTATATATAAAACTAAACCAAAATGTAAAGAAACTAGCAAAGGCAAGCCAACTTTAAATGAAGTATGCTTTGTTTTATGACGATATAACCTCATTCCAATATAACTCCCAAGTGCACCACCTATTAGAGATACAGACCACAATGTAGTTTCTTTGATCCTCCATTCCTGGCGTTTGGCTCTCCCTTTATCAATAGCCATTAAAGCTAGACCAATAACATTTATTATTAAGTAGTATAAAAATATAAAGATCATTTAATATCTCTCCTTTTCTCTCTATATAGTACCATCCATTTCCCAAAACGAAGCAAAAAAAGAGCTGATCCACTTAGGAATCAACTCTTTTATGTTTATATATTATTTGCTTAGTTGAGCTTTTGCAGCGTCAGCTAATTGAGCAAATGCTTTTTCATCTGTTACAGCTATATCAGCAAGCATTTTGCGGTTTACTTCGATACCAGCAAGCTTTAAGCCATGCATTAAACGGCTATAAGAAAGACCATTCATACGTGCAGCTGCATTGATACGTGTAATCCAAAGCTTACGGAAGTCACGTTTTTTCTGGCGACGGTCACGGTAAGCATACATTAATGATTTCATTACTTGTTGGTTAGCAACTTTGTATAATGTATGTTTAGAACCGAAATAACCTTTAGCTAATTTTAATACTTTTTTACGACGTTTACGTGAAACGATACCGCCTTTTACTCTTGGCATGTAAATTCCCTCCTATATTACGATGTTCCGATTATTTAATATTGTCTAATAAGTGACGAATGCGTTTGAAATCGCCTTTGCTTACTACAGTTGATTTACGTAGTTTACGTTTAGCTTTTGTAGATTTGTTAGCAAATAAGTGACTAGTGTAAGCATGTGAACGTTTAAGTTTACCAGATCCGGTCTTTTTGAAACGTTTCGCAGCTCCACGGTGTGTTTTCATTTTTGGCATAAGGGATTCCTCCTTAAGAATTATTGCTTTTCGTTTTTCGGTGCTAATACTAAGAACATGCTACGACCATCCATTTTTGGATGAGACTCAATTGTACTTAAGTCTGCACATTCGCTTGAGAATCGATCAAGCACCTTTTGACCAATTCCTTTATGTGTAATGGCACGGCCTTTGAAACGGATAGAAGCTTTTACTTTATCGCCTTTTTCTAAGAACTTACGTGCATTTCGAAGCTTAGTGTTAAAGTCATGCTCATCAATAGTTGGGCTCAAACGAACCTCTTTTAAATTAATGATCTTTTGATTTTTACGAGCCTCTTTGTCTTTCTTTTGCTGTTCAAAACGGAATTTTCCGTAATCCATGATGCGACATACAGGAGGCTTTGCATTTGGTGCAACTAAAACTAAATCTAAGTTAGCTCTAGTAGCAATTTCTAACGCCTCTTGACGAGATTTAATTCCAAGCTGATCTCCATTGGCACCGATCAGACGAACCTCACGTGCGCGGATTCCGTCATTTACCATCATATCTTTGCTAATAATTAGCCACCTCCAAGGTTTTATCAAACTGAATAGTAGTTTTTCAAATCCGTTTAATTGTAGATAGATCTTGGTTTTTTTATTGTAAAATAAAAAAGTGCGGATGTATAAACACCCACACTACGATTGTATATAAAAATTCATCGCAACCTGTCAACTACAAACGGATGTGTCAATCAGGTGAGAAGCGGGTGCTTCTACTTGTATATATGAAAGACTATTCAATTACCTTGAACATTATAACATCGAACAAAAGATATTGCAAGTAGATGCTATATGTTTATTTCAACAACATATGTTATTCTATCAGACCAATGATCATTCCGCAACACTTTTATTTAAAAGCTCTTATTACTGTTAAAATCAAGTGTTTTCTGCTGCAACTCATTGTACTAAAAAACTATTCTTATCTTTTTACTTCATTTGTTATGCTCTGTAAAAACTCAGTAAACGCAAGTGTTTCAGATTTTTGCTCACCATATTTACGAACATTAACAGCTTTTTCTGCGATTTCGTTATCGCCTACTACAAGCATGTAAGGAATTTTCTGCATTTGTGATTCACGAATTTTATAGCCGATTTTTTCATCACGAGCATCTAACTCAACTCGTAATCCAGCTTCTTGAAGCTCTTCCTGTACTTGTTTAGCATAATCAAGATGGATACCAGGAGACACTGGAATGACTTGAACTTGAGTTGGAGCAAGCCAAGTTGGAAATGCCCCTTTGTATTCTTCAATAAGGAAAGCAACAAAACGTTCCATTGTTGATACAACTCCACGATGGATGACTACTGGTCGGTGCTGCTTACCATCTTCACCCACATATGTTAAATCAAATCGCTCAGGTAGTAAGAAGTCAAGTTGAACAGTTGAAAGAGTCTCATCTTTGCCAAGTGCTGTTCTTACTTGAACATCAAGCTTAGGACCATAAAATGCAGCTTCTCCTTCTGCTTCAAAATAATCATGACCTAACTCATCCATTGCACCTTTTAACATGCTTTGTGCTTTTTCCCACATGCTATCATCGTCAAAATATTTTTCTTTGTCTTCTGGGTCACGATACGACAATCTAAATGAGTATTTTTCAATACCAAAGTCTTTATAAACCGCTTCGATTAAACGAACAACACGGATGAACTCATCTTTGATTTGATCTGGGCGTACAAAAATATGTGCATCATTTAATGTCATTCCTCTAACACGCTGTAAACCTGTTAAAGCACCTGACATTTCATATCTGTGCATCATTCCCAATTCAGCAATTCTAATAGGTAATTCACGGTAGCTATGAATATCATTTTTATAAATCATCATATGATGAGGACAATTCATTGGGCGAAGTACTAGATCCTCATTATCCATCTCCATTTTCGGAAACATATCTTCTTGGTAATGCTCCCAGTGACCTGATGTTTTATAAAGCTCAACACTACCTAGAACTGGCGTATATACATGCTGATAGCCTAGTCGCTCTTCTTTGTCAACTATGTAACGTTCTACAATTCGTCTAATAGTTGCACCCTTTGGAAGCCATAATGGTAAACCTTGTCCTACCTTTTGTGATGTAGCAAACAAGCCTAACTCCTTACCAAGCTTACGATGATCACGCTCTTTTGCTTCTTCAAGAATACGTAGATGCTCGTCTAAATCAGCTTTCTTAAAAAAGGCTGTTCCGTAAATACGTTGCAGCATTTTATTTTTACTATCTCCACGCCAGTAAGCACCAGCGACACTAAGTAGTTTAAATTCCTTGATTTTCCCTGTTGTAGGAAGATGTACTCCACGACATAAATCGAAAAATTCACCTTGCTCATAAATAGATACTGCTTCACCTTCTGGAATTACCTCTAGAAGCTCAAGCTTTAGTGGATCTTCTAATTCTTCATATCGACGCTTAGCTTCTTCACGAGTTACTTCAATTCGTGTAATATCTAAGTTTTCATTTACAATCTTCTTCATTTCCTTTTCAATAACGGGCAAATCCTCTGGTGTTATTGCATGCTCCATGTCAATGTCATAGTAAAAACCATTTTCAATAACAGGTCCAATACCTAGCTTTACAGATTGATCTTTATATATTCTCTTTATTGCTTGGGCCATTAAATGTGCAGTTGAATGACGCATGATTTCAAGCGCTTCTCCGCTATCTTGTGTAACAATTTCAATCGCACCATCCTGTTGAATAGGTGTACGTAAATCGATTACTTGACCATCTAATTTTCCAGCTAAAGATTTCTTTTTTAGACCTGGGCTTATGGATGCCGCAATATCTTCAGTTGTGGTACCTTTAGCAAACTCCTTAACAGCTCCGTCTGGGAACGCAATCTTTATAACGTCTGACATCCTTGTTCACTCCTCTATCATCTTTAATAGTTGTGCCTCTTGAATTAGATCCGTTGTATAAGACACTTATAAATAGAAGGGAAAGCACATGTTTACATTCTATTTATAAGTGGCTCATAGTCTTAACATCTACAATACGGCAAAAGTATCTTTTAAAATTGTTTATCAGCTATTGGACATTCCTAAAATCCCCTTAAAAACAAATAAAACCCGCCCCTAAAAAAGGGACGAGTTATACTCTAGTCAATGGATCGTGGTTCCACCCTTATTCCCAATATCTAATTAAATCATTGATTTTGCATTTAAAGAAAAACGCAAAAAAATAGATATGGCTTTAAATCGATAACGGGAAGACCGTCAGCTATTACTAAACATCGTGTTCACAGCTGAAGTTTAAAGGTGGTAAGGTTGTTTATCGTGTTAGGAAGTTTTCAGCATATCCTTCCCTCTCTGTAAAACCGTATAAACAAGCTCATGTCCTTATCAATACTGATGATTTTTTCAATTAATTCGTATTATAAATTGTTTTGGTTCTAAAATCAAGCAGACATTTCACTATAATAATTATTATGTAAATTCAGCTAAACTATGTATTCTCACTTTTTCTTGAAAGATATTTTGAATTGTTAGAATCATACCATCTAGTGAGTCATTTGTGTAGATGCAAATTTCTTTTGGTGCAATTGATACTAAAGGAGCCAATAAATTCGAATCAATATACATTGGATGTTGATAAATAAACCCTTGATCTACATAAGTAGTTAGTTGAGCATCACTTAGATGATGTTTATTATCATCATAAACATCATAGCCCTCTTTATGTACAATTGAAATCCTCTCTAATTTAGATTTCTGTTCACATTGATAATCTCGTAAGCTTTGGATAAAGGATTGATATTCTTGCTCTAGCTTGTACTCCTCAATGGCCACTTCAACATATTCTCTTAATCTAGCAATATATCGATGAAGACGGAATTTTTGAAACGAAGCAAATGAGAAATTCAACTCAGGCTTTAAAAACATCCCCAAGGTCTCCTTGAGTACTTCATCACGGGAGCATAATCCCTGAATTCTTGGTATGTCTGTTCTTTCCCCTTCAATGATTGAATTGGCAATTTGTAAAATATGTTGCTGTTCTATTTCTTCTACAAAATAATATTCTTCTTTAAGTATTGAGAGCATGAATTGATGTTCTTTATATTCTAAAATAAATTGAATAAATCCAGGAATTACAATTTGCTCTAATGATACATCCCATGATTTAGGGCTAATTTTTATAAGCTCGTCATTAATAAGTTGTAATTCTGAAAGGAACTCTTTACGAATGGAACGAAAAATAGCGTAAATTGTTCTTGCCTCTTTCGGAGACGAAAATAAAATCTCAAGCATGTTTGTCCCCCCTTTTTACCAATACCTGGTTCTATGTATATGGGGAAACATTTAAAATTAGAAGTAAAGAATGTAGAGAAAACAAAATTCACATGTTATTTTATTGTTTATTATTTTTTTCTATTAAGATAAATTAATAGACCAAATCAATGATCGATTTGGTCTACAAATTATAATATTATTTTAGATGTTTTTCATCATAAGCGTTAATCTTCTAGCCTCTTCGATTTTTCCCAATTAACTCAATAGGAATCGCCATATGTTTAATCCGTTCTAAAATTCTAGCTGCTTTAACTGGCTCTTCTTCACCACGCTGTGATACAGATAAATGATGTTGAAGCTGCTTCAAATTAAAGTTAGACGAAAAGAACGTTGGTAAATTTTCTAGCATTCGATATTGTAAAATCGTCCCTAAAATTTCATCACGCATCCAGCTTGATACAGATTCAGCACCTATGTCATCTAACATCAGCACAGGTATTTTCTTTACAGCTTCCAATTTTTCATCTAAAGAAGAATCTTGGAAAGATCCTTTTAGCTCTCTCATAAACTCAGGAACATAAACGAGCATCGACGAAACTCGATGTGAAGCCAGTTCATTGGCAATCGCTCCTAAGATATATGTTTTACCAATCCCGAAGGAGCCATATAAATATAAACCTTTTGGACGTTTACCTTTATTGTATTCCTCGACAAAGTCTTGTGCGATACCTATTGCTTTTAGTCTACTTGTTTCTTCTACATCAACATCAATATTATGAAATTGAGCTTCTAAAATATCTTTCGGAATATACATACTCTTTATCAAAGACTCATGTTTTTTGCGCTCATCATGAGTTTCCTTTGTTGGACATTTATCATATTGGACATCAATCATTCTTCCAACAATCATTAATCGAGGGTGATATCCTTGCAATAAATTTTGACATTGTGATAAAGAAGGACATTTCTTGCAGTTTTTACTTTGATTCGTGAATTCATATAATTTACCGATACTTCGATCAATCATCCCACTCTCAATTTCTGATGCATGATTGGTTATAAACGCTTGTACATCTGGATCATTTAGAACTTGTTTTCTTAAATCATTATATCGATCTTTAAAATCAGGTCTACTTTGTAATTTTTTAAGAGATTTACTCATATGTTCCATTCTTTTTCACCTCAGTTCTTTCTTTAATTGAGGCTCTTTTCTGGAAGATTGTTGATCTATGTGGTGGAGATAGTTTTTTTCACTAAAGGGTACAATCTATGAAGAAAAGATGCCGCCAAATTCATTCCTATTCATTTCAACTTTCAAATCGTAAAAAAGCTATTGAAAACAGCATTGATTACTCTTTTGTTTTATTATCCTTGTAATTCTTTATTCGATCAAATAATTTCTTTTTCTCAAGCTCAAATTGTTCACGCTCAAGATCTGTTTTCTCATCTGGTTTTTTTGATTCGATTTCTTTATTTGGACTTTCTTGTTCTTGATCAAGCCAAGCTGGCAACAATTCTTTTCGAACTGGAGCTTTTTTATAATTTGTTTTTTTCTTATTAGCATTTTCCTCTGCCCATTGTTGATATTGGCGATGCTCACTTTTAGCTAAGTCCATCGCTGCTTTTACAGTCTTTATTTCTTTTCTTTTCCAATGACTAGCAATTTTTTCTACATAAGATTTAGTTAATTTCATATCCGTTTTTAGTAAAACATAATAGATCAATACATTTATAACACCAGGATGAAGTTTTTGGTTAATCATAACTTCCTCAATAATTTTCAAATCTCCAGCACTAGGTGGAACACCACCAGAAACATCGATTAAAAATTTCCTTGGAGTTATAGATTCTAACTGTAGTATCAATTCTTCGTCCTTTGTAAGGTTTTCTTTCTTCATTTCTGACCTTAACGGAAGAGGTTGATATTTATCTAACAAACCAGGTAGTTCATCACCATGTTGAAATTGATACCAATCACGTGCTGACTTTCGTAAAATTTCAATATCAATAGAATCATTTTGATCAATGCTATTCATGACAACATTTTTCATATCTACAGCATTAATGCCATAAAGGTACGATAATTTCTTTATAACATCCTTCACATTAGCCGTAATTGATTTCGAAGGAATAATCACATTCGAAATACCTGATAAAAACAAGTCGAAATCAAACGCATGATCTGATACTTCCATTGATGCCCGGGTTTCAGTTTGCATATATTCTTTGTCTACTTGCAATGTTAAATCTTCCAATGTCTCATTGTTCAATTTTGCAATCATATCAGCAGATTGCCCAGAATCAAAAACCTCATCGAAGGATTTCGTGATCTCACCCATCTCTGTATCAATTCGATCATCTGAGAAAAATTGCTTTAAGTGTAGGAAAGTATTTTTACCTACTCGATTATATAAGTAGACATTTAAAACACCATCTTGAAAGAATTCATTAGGTTTTAACGGTGCATGAAGCTCGTATACGTATCGTTTACACCCCTCTGATTCATTCATATAGGTTTTTAATAAACCTAATCCTTCAAGCTTTATACGTTCAAGATATATGTCCCGAAGATTGCTTTGCATGATTGTCATCAAACTATGATGTGTTTTTTCTACACTCCATACCCTGCTTTGCTCAAGCTCTCCCCAGAGTGTCATGTAAAGACTAAAACATTTTGAACCAATCAAAGGTTGATATAATAATGTTAAAATCTTACGATCAAGATCGTTAAGAACCGAATTACTTTTCACCTTGTAACGATCAATTGCAAGAATTTCTTTCCAATGATGCTGATCCATCCCCTTCAAACCTTTCAAAACATATTCGCTCATCACTTTGTTTCATTTTCTAAGGCATTGGTTAACTTTTGTTGACCATTTCCTAACTCACTGAAAAAAGAGCTATAAGAAATTTTTCTTTACTAGCTCTTCCTTTTTTATCTTACTTTTTTAATTAAATCTGTTAATTCATCAATAAATACATTTATATCTTTAAATTGGCGATACACTGAAGCAAACCGAACGTAAGCAACTTCATCGATTACCGCAAGGCGATTCATGACCATTTCACCGACATGCTCACTGTTTATTTCAGATACACCTTGGTTTCTTAATTCTTTTTCTATATCATGAACAAGATCTTCTAATATTTGCAATGGAACAGGTCTTTTTTCACACGCTTTAATTAGACCTCTTAATATTTTTTCTCTACTGAATTCTTCACGAGTCCCTTCTTTTTTCACAACAATTAGAGGGATTTCTTCAACTTTTTCGAACGTAGTAAAACGATACTGACATTCTTCACATTCACGTCGACGTCTTATCGATTTACTTTCGTCAACAGGTCTAGAATCTAATACCCTTGTCCCATTATGTTGACATGAAGGACATTTCATAAAACCCAACTCCAATCAATTTCTCAAATAATTACATTCATTGGAATAACATTATTTTTCTTAGTATGTACCAGTATATAATAAAATTTTTATTTATCTTCCACTTTTACCTGTTCCTACAAATGTTTCTTTTTTATCAAGCTTTTTATATAGCTCAAGAATTACCTTTTTACTATATCCAAAATCTGTTGGTAAGACGGTATTTGTTGTTGCTGTAAAATCAACTGCTGTTTCAAAAGGACGAACAGATATGATTGTTACAATTAAGAAACCTTTTTTTGGTCGATCGATATTTACACTCATTTCACCACGATCTTCAGATATCGATGTTATTGTCATTCCTGGTGTTTCTTCAATAATCGTTTTAACAGATTGTAAAGCATTTTTATACGTTGTTTTATAATAATGACTTTTCAGATCTTCATTATAATGATTTTCACGCGTTTCTTGATGTGTACTAAAAATATCTTTAAGCTTGTTTACAAAACTCATTATGTTTTAACCCCTTTATCAAAATTTTCACTTGTCGTGTCCAAAGTATTCTACCTACTATCATACTGAAATTTTGCAATAATAAAAAGAGGTGTGGATTAAATAAATCCACACCTCTTAACTAAATGTTCAATATTAGTCGAAAATTAAAGAACTTTTGCTTGAGCTTGTTTTACTTGAACAGGACCCATGCCTCTAGGAATCTCGATATTTTCACGAGTTTGAGCACCTAAAGATTCAGCAATATGATCTGCTGCTATATTCGGATTTAAATCACCGCATGTATAAACATCGATACTTGCATAACCATGCTCAGGAAAGCTGTGAATTGTTAAATGCGATTCAGAAATAATTACTACACCACTTACTCCTTGTGGAGCAAATTTATGAAAAGCAACCTCTCTAATTTCTGCACCAGACTTTAATGCCGCATTTACAAATGTTTTTTCAATGTAATCCATATCATTCAACTTATCAAAATCGCATCCCCATAATTCTGAGATAACGTGTCTACCCATTGTTTCCATATTAATGGATCCCCCTTTAACTATTTTTTTACATGAATTCTCTGCTTAATGGTATATGTGTAACTACCACGGGGGAAAGTTAGTCCAGAGAGGTCCTAACCCTTTAAGTAGCCTTTAACACCTTGGCTTTTTATAAGAAGTTCACGAAAAATAGTATACTTTGTTTATATACCTTTTGCAACAAACTTTTTCAAAAAGTTTTGTTAATCATTAAAGTTAAGGGGCAATCGCTTACTATTTTTCTCATGTATTTTTATTCTATTCATGCTGATTTTCAGATAAAAAAACCGTCCAGATTGTGAATGATCACGACCATTTGGACGGTTCGTATACAAAAGGTAAATGCTTAAACCTCAATCATATGATTCATTTTTTTCTCAACCATCATCGTAAGGTCTGTCACGCGACATGAATATCCCCATTCATTATCATACCAAGCTAAAACTTTTATTTTATTACCTGCCATAACTATTGTAGATAAACCATCAATGATTGCTGAAAAAGGGTTTGTATTAAAATCTATTGATACTAAAGGTTCGTTTGTATAATCAAGAATTCCTTTTAGAGAGCCTTTTGCTGCTTGCTGAAAGGCTAAATTCACGCTATCTACAGAAACAGACTTCTCTACATCTACCACTACGTCAACTAAAGAGACATTAGGTGTTGGAACACGCAATGCCATTCCATGCATCTTCCCCTTTAATTGTGGTAACACCAACTCTAAAGCTTTAGCAGCACCTGTTGAAGTTGGAATAATTGATTGCCCACAGGCTCTTGCTCTTCGTAAATCTTTATGTGGATTATCAATGTTTCTTTGATCATTTGTATATGCGTGTATTGTTGTCATTAAGCCATTTTTGACGATGAAATTTTCATCAATAACCTTCATCACAGGAGCTAAGCAATTTGTCGTACAAGATGCATTTGAAATAATACTATGTTGCTCTGAATTATACTTATTTTCATTTACTCCCATAACAACTGTTAGATCTTCCTTCTTACCTGGTGCGGTCAAGATAACTTTTTTAGCACCAGCCTTAATGTGAAGAATGGCTTGATCTCTGTGATTAAATTTACCTGTTGCTTCAATGACAATATCAATCCCCAATTGTTTCCATGGTAGATTCTCAGGATTTCTTTCATTAATTAAGATTACTTTGCTACCGTTTACAATTAACTGACCTTCTTCTACAATCACATTACCGTCGAATTTACCGTGATTTGTGTCATACTTTATTAAATGTGCCAACGTTTCTGCTGGATAACTCGCATTAATGACCTTTATATTCATACCTTGCATCATTGCATTACGAAAAACCATTCTCCCAATACGACCAAAACCATTTATTGCAATATTGGCTCTCATCATATTACCCCTCTCACTATATATGTTATACTAATTATTTTATTTTCACATTAAGTATAACACATACAATGATATATTTAACTTCTTTATTAATTTTTTTCCATTCAAAAAGAGACTATTTCTAGTCTCCTGGTTCTCAAGCTTTTATATAGTTAAAATTCTGCACCTAGAGAAGCTTTTCTAGTAGATAATTTAACTGGTTCTTCGTTGATTCAATTGAACCATTATTATCAATAATGTAATCTGAAAGCTCTCTTTTCTCATGTAATGGCAGCTGAGAGTTCAATCTCATTTTAGCTTCTTCTTCATTGTATCCATTTCTTTTCATTAACCTTTTCTTCTGTGTTTCTTGATCTACGTACACAAGTAGAGTTTTATCAACCATATATGTTAGTTTACTTTCGAATAATAAAGGAATATCTAAAACAACAGCATTAGATTGCTTGTTTTTTTCTTCTTCTACTTGTTTTAGCATTTCATTCCTTACAGCTGGGTGGACAATGCTGTTTAACGTTTGACGTTTTTTCTCATTAGAGAAAATGATTGTCCCTAGCTTTTCTCGATTGATTGTTTTGTCCTCTTTTAATATTCCGATACCAAACTCTTCAACAATTTGGTTATAAGATGGTTTACCAACCTCCACTACAATCCTTGCAATGTGATCAGCATCCACTACTCGAATTCCTTTTTCTTGAAGCATAGTAGAAACCGTACTTTTTCCACTTGCAATTCCACCTGTTAATCCAATGACAATTGTCACAACCATTTCCTCCAGTACATCCTTATATTTTCCATATTCCTATCATAATGAGAATGATACCTGGGAGGCAAGAAAATTTGTCCATCCAGCTAAATCTTGATAGTACATTTCCAGAATGTATGCCTATTGAGACAAATAACGAGCTCATTAATGCAACAAGAATACTCATTATCATCGGGGAATAGCCTAGCAATGATGCACCTATTCCTGCTCCAAACGCATCAAGTGATAATGCAAAGCCTAGCAAAAATGCTTCAATACCCGTTATAGTTCCAGATTTATCAATATCTGCAGACATTGGCTTTCTTAAAATATTGATGACAATACCTAGTGTTTTAATTTCAAAGTTAATTAATGTTTTTTCTGTTTTTTCTATCTTTTCTGCTTCCTCTGAATGTTCTTTTCCAGGACGAAAGAATTGATATAAAACCCACATACCAATTAGGACTAATATAACTCCGCCGAGCCTTTCTGTAACATAAATAGGAAATATCTTTGTTAGCAAATCACCAACTACCATTGCTCCAAGCATTGTTGCTGCTGAGCAACAAGCAATAACAATGATCGATTTAAATGGTATTCTCATTTTTCTCATCCCATACGTAAATCCTACAGAAAAGCTATCTAAGCTTACTGCGAATGCTAACAACAATAATGATAAATATTGAACCATAAAGCCTAGCCCCTTCCTTCTAATTGCTAACATAGTGTATGATAGTAGCCTATATAATGTTAAAGAAGGTTTTTTCTAAGAGCTGTTTTCAGTAAACCTTGTTGCTTAAAAATAGTTCGAAAACAGAACTGTATTGAGTTTATGGCTAGCTTTAGGTTGATATGAATTAAATAAAACTTTAAATTTTGTTTAATCTAAGTAGGCATAAAAATGTTAAAATCAGTGAAAATAAATCACATCAAAGAAAAAAAGCGAAAAACATAATAATGCTTCTCGCTTTTATAAATTATTTATTTCTGACACTTTTCACAAAAGTGTGTACCTCTTCCGCCCACTACTGTCTTTGTTAATATTGTCCCACATTTTTTACACGGCTCATTTGTTCTACCATATACATATAGCTGTAGTTGAAACATACCTATCTCACCCTGTGTGTTTACATAAGAGCGCACAGTACTGCCTCCCTGGGCAACAGCTTCTTCTAGGGTTAAAATGATTTCCCTATGTAATAGGTGATACTCTTTTTTTGTTAATGTGTTGGCAATTCTTTCAGGGTTTATTCCAGAGCGAAATAATGCCTCATCAACATATATATTTCCAAGTCCAACAACAATTGTTTGATCAAGTAAAGCAGATTTAATTTTTCTAGCTGTTTTCTTTAATCGTTCTTCAAGATAAGATACAGTAAAATTTTTAGAAAATGGTTCTGGACCTAACTGAGAAAGAGGTAATTCCTTTTCTTCTAATCCTTTTTTAAATAAGTGCATTGTGCCAAATTTGCGTACATCTCGATAACGTAGCTCCGTTTCATCAGTAAATGTAAATATGGCGTGTGTATGTTTATCAGATTCCTCTTTTTGCTCAAACAATCCATATCTACCTTCCATTCGCAAATGAGAAACCAGTACATAGTCATCTAATATAAATTTTAAAAATTTTCCTCTTCGGTTAACGTCGTGAATTGTCTGACCAATTAATGCATCCACAAATTGATCTGGTTCCTCTGGCTTTTTAATCATTTTGGGCCAATGTATTGTTACGTTTTCGATTGTTTTTCCTTTTACAAGCTGAAGCAATGTGCGGCGTACAGTTTCAACCTCTGGCAGCTCTGGCATATCATCACTTCCTTTTATCTATGTTCTAGAACTAAGTCTAATTGTCTAACACAATAAAGATCCAAGAGAAACTTCACATAAAGCCTCTAGGGTATCTAAAGAGGCTTTACTTTCCAATAGTATGTGTGTAGAGCTCAAGGTCTTTTAGACCAGTCACTCCCCCTTACCTAACTGTGAGAGGGATTTATTATCTTTCAAACAGATTTAAAATTTATTATTTAGCATCATACCATGAATCACCGTAAGAATAATCTACCTTTAATGGCACAATTAACTCAACAGCATTTTCCATTACTTCAGGCACAATTTTCTCTAGAATCCCAATTTCTTCTTTTGGAGCTTCGAAAATTAATTCATCATGAACTTGTAACAATAATTTTGTTTGAAGCTTTTCCTGTTTGAGACGATCTGCCATATCGATCATAGCTTTTTTAATAATATCAGCTGCACTTCCCTGAATCGGTGTATTCATCGCTGTTCTTTCTGCAAAGCTTCTTATATTAAAATTACGACTTGTAAGCTCTGGGATATATCTTCTTCTATGAAGTAATGTTTTAACATATCCCTTTCCTCTTGCATCTGCCACAATATCGTCCATATATTCCTGAACACCAACAAATGTTTCTAAATATCGTTTAATAAACTCTCCCGCTTCTTTACGGGTAATTCCAAGATTTTGTGAAAGTCCATAATCACTAATTCCATAAACTATTCCAAAGTTTACTGCTTTTGCCTGTCTTCTCATGTTAGAAGTAACTTCATTTTGCTCAACATGAAATACATCCATAGCTGTTTTTGTATGAATATCAAGATCATTTCTAAAAGCTTCAACAAGATTTTTATCATTAGCAATATGAGCTAATACTCTTAATTCAATTTGTGAATAATCTGCTGCAAAGATAACCCAATCCTTATTTGAAGCTACAAAGGCTTGACGAATTTTACGCCCTTCTTCAAGACGGATAGGGATATTTTGCAAATTAGGATCAATTGAACTTAATCTACCTGTTGTTGTTAACACCTGGTTAAATCGTGTATGAATTTTATGCGTATCCTTATGAACCACCTTTAATAAACCTTCTATATAGGTTGATTGCAATTTCCCAAGCTGACGATAGTGAAGAATCTCCCTTACGATCTCATGTTTGTCTTCAAGTTTTTCTAAAACGTCTGCTGATGTTGAGTATCCAGTTTTCGTTTTTTTCATAACTGGTAAACCTAATTTTTCAAATAAAATCACGCCTAATTGTTTGGGAGAATTAATATTAAAAGATTCACCAGCTTGTTCAAAAATATTCTCTTCCAGCGATTTTAACTTTTCAGCAAGCTTCTTTCCCATACCTTTAAGCTGTTCTATATCTACCTTAACACCGGTTGCTTCCATCTTTGCAAGAATAAGAGAAAGAGGTAATTCTAAGTCATTTAATAAAGAAGTTTGATCATTTTCAGCTAACTGATCTTCTAGTGTTTCTTTCAATAAGAAAAGAGCTTGTCCTTTCCTAACAATATGCTCACTCAATTGCTCTACATCTGGAATTGATCGTTTTGCTCCTTTACCATAAACACTTTCATCTGTTTGAACGATCGAGAGTCCGTTGACCTTTGCCACACTTGAAACATCTTCAAAGGTTGCTGAAGGATTTAGTAAATAAGCAGCGATTAATACATCAAAGTTAATTCCTTTTAATGAAATACCCTTCCAATTTAAAGCAACCGTTGTTTTCTTACCATCATAAACTATTTTCTTATTTGACTCGTCTTCCGCCCATGCTTTAAACTCTTCAGAAGTTAAAGCAGTATCGGCTGGCACATAAAATAATCCATTTTTATTTACAATCGATATCCCAATGATGTCAGCTTGGTGATAGCTTTCTTCAAGAACTTCAATATATAGCACAGATTCATCGATTAATATTTCTTTCGTAAGATCTGTTACATTCTTAAACTCTATCTCTTCTACAGCTATATCTTGTGATTCTTCTTCCCCAACTTTATCTAATAATGAATTAAAGCCAAGTTCCTTAAATATATTTGCTACCTTTTGTTGGTCAAATCCTTCATACTCTAATTCCGTTAACCCAATTGTGATTGGGGCATCACAGTCAATTGTTGCAAGCTCTTTACTCATTAAAGCTTGTTCACGATTTTCCTCAAGCTTTTCCTTCAATTTCTTCCCATTTATTTGATCAACTGAATTTAATACATTTTCTAAAGACGCAAATTCCTTTAGTAACTTAATCGCTGTTTTTTCCCCCACACCTGGTACACCTGGAATATTATCCGAAGTATCGCCCATTAAGCCCTTCATATCAATAATTTGCTCGGGAGTTAAGCCATATTTCTCTTGTACAAAACTAGGAGTATAAGAATCCACATCAGTGATTCCTTTACGTGTTATATCAACTGTTATGTTATTTGTAACTAATTGTGTTAAATCTTTATCACCTGAGATGACCTTAACTTCATAGCCATCCTTTTCAGCCTGCCTAGAAAGAGTCCCAATAATATCATCGGCTTCATAATTCTCAAGCTCATATCGTGATACTTGATAAGCATCAAGTAGTTCACGAATAAAGGGAAATTGCTCTGATAATTCAGGAGGAGTTTTTTGTCTACCACCTTTATATTCCTGAAACGTTTTGTGTCTAAAGGTAGTTTTTCCTGCATCAAATGCTACAAGCATATGTGATGGCTTTTCATCCTCAAGTATCTTCATTAAAATCATAGTAAATCCATAAATTGCATTCGTATGTACACCTTTATCATTATTTAGTAGCGGCAAAGCAAAAAACGCTCTATATGCAATACTGTTTCCATCAATCAATACAATTTTCTTTTTAGTCAATTTTTAATCCTCCAATAGCTTGTAAATAGGTTTTTCATATCATTTACTTAATTATGTTTGTCTCTCAGGTCTTCTTAGCTAATGATCATACAAATTTTACATTTTTCTAGAAATCCTCTTTAAACTTTGTTGATTTCAAGTACAAGTTAATTAGCAACAACCTTATAGAAAAATAGTGGGAAGCACCAATAAAAAAAGAACCTTAGCCTTCCTCTATTTTATCATGAGTCCAAATAGAAAGGAAAACTGTGGTTCATTATTGTTACTTATTCACTACCCTTAAGTAAATTTGCATACGGAGAATCAAATGGAATGATTAGAACTGTTTCCTCATTAATTGTTTGTTTGTATGATTGAAGAGTTCTAAACAGCTCATAAAATTCAGGGTCTTTTGAATAGGATGTGTTGTAAAGTTTAGCAGCTTCTTTTTCACCCTCACTTCGGATTATCTCAGCATCTGCCTTAGCTTCAGCTAACAGTTCTTTTACCTCTCGATCGGTATTTGCTATAATCCTATTTTTTTCTGCGTCACCTTTTGAAAGATATCCTTGTGCCGTTGATTCACGTTCAGAAATCATGCGGGTAAATACTGATTGTTCATTCTCAGCAGGTAAATCCGTTCGTTTCATTCTTACATCTGTTACTTTGATGCCATATCCATCTTTTGCTAATAATTCATTAACAATGTCAGTTACTTGATCATTTAAACTTCCTCTTGATGATTTCTCATCATTAATAATTTGATCATAGTCTAACTGCCCTAACTCTGAACGCACTGTTGAAAAAACAAACTCCGCCATCTTCGTTTCAGCGTTAACAATTGTTCGAGCATTTGAAATCATTTGTTTAGGATCTTCAATATGCCAAACTGTATAATTATCAATGATTAAGCGTTTTTTGTCTTTTGTATTAATCTCTGCTTCTTCAACATTATAAGTCATTTGATATTTTGGTAATGTTGTAACAGACTGGATAAATGGAATTTTATAATTTAGTCCAGGCTCTTCAATAATTCTAACAACCTCACCAAACTGACGAACAACTTTATATTCATTTTCTTTTACAATATATAAGTTTGTTAATGTGATAAAGAGAATAAGTAAGATAATTAATAAAACTATACCTCCACGAAGATATCCTTTGAAAGAGAATGAAGGCTTTTTTTCGTCCATGTTTACAACGTTATCATTGTCCATTCTTTTCACTTCCTTCCTGTTCAACCGGTGCTACAGGTTTGGTGGTTGATGATGCATCCTTAATCGGAAGATATTTCATTGTATTACCGTTATCCTCCATTATATATACCTCAGCATTTGGCAATACTTGATCAATTGTTTCAAGAACTAAACGTTTACGTGTAATATCTTGAGCATCTTTGTATTCGTTATATATTGCATTAAACTGAGCTACATCTCCACGAGCTTCTTGCATACGTGCAGCCTTATCACCTTCAGCAGCTGATATAATCGCATCTTTTTCACCAAGTGCTTCCTCAGTACGCTTATTTCTATATTTATTCGCTTCATTTTTTCTTGTATTCATCGTTTCACGTGCATCTGTAACATTTGTAAATGCTTTTCTAACTTCTTCATTTGGCAGATCCACATCCTGAAGCTTTACAGCCAATACAGTAATCCCAATATCATAATCATTTATTAATGTTGATAATAATTCCTGTACCTGCTTTTCAATTTCCACCTTACCAGATGTTAAGGCGTTATCAATAGTAGAGCTACCTATAATACTTCTTAAGCTGGCAGAAGTTGCATCCTCTAGCATTTCCTTTGGATTTTCTGCATTAAATAAATATTTACCGGGATCTGTTATTTTCCATTGAACAACCATGTCTGCTAAAACGATGTTTTCGTCACCTGTTATCATCTTAGTTTCTTTAGGAAAATCCTTTACATCACCATCTTCAGATTCTTCATACCCAAATTGTAAACTGAAGGTTTCTTTTGAAAGCACTTCAACAGATTGAATAGGCCAAGGATATTTAAAATGAAGTCCTGGTTCACTAACCCCTTCCTCAACTTCTCCTAATGTAATCATGACAGCTTGTTCTGATTCATCAACTGTATACCATGAAGTAAATGCAATCACTGCTAAGATGGCAATTAGAAAGACAAATCCAACTATGCTATAAATTCTCTTCACACTTAACATCTTATCCCCACCCTTTTTCTACATCTATGTATTTAGATGATTATTTGCTTACCTTTAATACGAACTTATGTCAAAAAGGTTTCAGTATTATTACAAGTTCTCTAAATTCTTTCTTTCTATCATTCTATACAAACAAACTAAATGTACGACTATTTTATCGAGGTTTTATCATTTCAATCAGTTATTGTCCCTGCATTTGATTTTGTGTAATTAGACTAGAATTAATAACAATGTCAATTGTAAGGGGAAAAAGTATACATCTAGACTCAATAATAAGAAACTTATTCTTTATGAAATGGCTATGATAAAGCTTAATGTTGATTTTTAGCACTTTGTTGGTTGAAGTAAAAGGCAGCATGAGACTCCTGTTGGAGAAGCGTGTCCAGGGGAGACCTCGCAAAAGCTCGCGCCGAGGGAGGCTCCCGGACCACCCACGGAAAGCGAATGCCTGTAACAAAAATCAACAACAAAGTTTAACAGAGTCTATGAAATAAAAAAAGGGACATGAGCAGGTTGTGCTCATGTCCAAAAGATTGGCTCCTTGGATGAAGGGGTTTTCACTTTGTATAATACCAATTGAATATTAAGCAATAATAAATCTGGTGTAAATTAATTGTAAATTATGTCGAAATAACCAGATTTATCCCTTTATCCTGTTTACATACAAAAAAAGATTATTTATCAATCCACTTTTTATATAATTTTACTGAAAAGGTCGTTCCTTCTCCAATTTTACTTTGTACACTTATTTGTCCTTTATGTGCTTCCACTAAGTGCTTAACAATTGCGAGCCCTAGACCTGTTCCTCCTGAGTTTCGGCTTCTTGCTCTGTCTACTCTGTAGAAACGCTCAAATATTCGCGGTATTTCTTCCGTACTAATCCCAATTCCGGTGTCTGATACAGTAATCATTGTATGTTCATCAAAATTTTCTAGAGTAACAGATACAGAGCCCTCCTTAGGAGTATAAGTTAACGCATTACTAATTAAATTAATAAAAATTTGTTTTAAACGATAGATATCTCCTTCGATAAAGACCAGGCCTTCCGGATAATGGATCGTTAAATTTACCTCTTTTTCTTTCGCTTTACCTTCCAACATAATTCTTATATCTTCTATAATCTCTTTTAAATCACAATTTTGAACAGACAATTGAAATCCTTGCTGTTCAATTTTAGATAAATCTAAAAGATCCTGGATAAGTGATTGTAAACGATCACTTTCTTTTAGTATGATTGATAAAAAGTATTCCGCAGTTTGTTTATCACTTAGTGCCCCATCTAATAGTGTTTCACTAAAGCCTTTAATTGAGGTAATTGGTGTTTTTAGTTCATGAGAAACATTTGCCACAAAATCTTTTCTCATCTGTTCTAATTTTTTCAACTCTGAGATATCATGGAAAACAAGGACAATTCCCTTCCATTCATCATTTGTCCCGATAATTGGCGCACCATAAACCTCAAAGTGCCTTCTTTCAATTGCCAGTGGCAAGTGGAGTTGTTTCCTAACCTTTACCTCAGTCATAAAAATTTCTTCAACAATCTCGATAATTTCATGATGTGTAAACGCATCATGATATAGTTGGTAAAGGAATTTTGCAGAATCTACATTAAATAATTCTTTATATGCAAGATTAACTAAATTGATATAACCTCTTCCATCTATTAAAATCAGTCCACTACCCATGTTTTCTATTAATGTCTGAAGACGATCTTGCTGCATTTCCTGTGCCCTTGTCATGTCTTGTAAATTTCTAGCAAGTATATTGATTGACTGGCTAAGCATTCCTGTTTCATCTAAATGATCTTCATATGTTCTTGCTTTATAATTACCTTTTGCAAGCTCCATTGCCACTTGGGTCGCAGATTCAATCGGGCGTGTAAATTGTGCTGTTATTCTAATACCTAATAATAAAATAATAATAAATGCTAACCCTAAACTTGCACCTAATATACCCCACATCTGTTGATTGACTCGAATTAACGAGTCTATAGATGAATTGATGATCAATACACCTTTATCAATACTTTGTTCATCTAGAGGGATACTATAATAAGCTATATTATTATTTTTATCTGTATAATAAAAAGCCTTGCCTTCATCTTTAATAAGCGGAAGTATTTCCTCTAACAAAAATTGATGGTCATGATTGGTGTTTTCTCCTTCATCCAATATCAATTTATCATTTTGATCAATAATCGTTATATGAGAATTGAAATTTTCACTTAGTTCAGCTACAAGGTTAGAAATTGACTCTCCAGATAATTGATCATCTAAATAAATTGATTTTGCTAACAAAGCTTCTTTTCTCAACTCATCTTTAAAAGAATTCATATAATAGCTATCAAAAATTTGCCCCAATAATAAACCTAATCCAACCAGAACGGCAATGATTAATGTCGTTAGAGCAAATAAAAACCTGGAACGAAACCTACTCATTCACCTTTGGCTCCTCTAATTTATAACCTAGACCACGAATTGTTTTAATATATAATGGTTTTTTTGTATTTCGTTCAATTTTCTCACGCAAATGACTTATATGTACATCAACTATCCTAGTGTCACCCGCAAAATCATAATTCCAAACAGCACTTAATAGCTGATCTCGTGTAAGGACACGACCTTTATGTTTGGCTAAATAGATAAGTAATTCAAATTCCTTTGGTGTTAAATCCAATCTTTCTTTAGAATAATAAGCCTCATAATGATCTGGTAACACCCTTAAATCACCTATTATCACTTGGTTTTCCTCATCATACTCTTTTGTTTCTTGTTGTTCTATCTGAGTTTGACTCCTTCTAAGTATGGCTTTTATTCTCGCAACTACTTCCCTAGGACTAAATGGCTTTGTCATATAGTCATCAGCACCTAATTCTAAACCAAGTACTTTGTCAAATTCATCATCTTTTGCTGTTAACATTAAAATAGGTACCATTATTTTCCTTTGACGAAGCTGTTTACAAACTTCTATTCCATCCATTTTCGGTAGCATTAAATCTAATACAAGTAAGTCAGGGTCTTCTTTCATGCACATTTGCAGGCCTTCTTCACCATCCAATGCTGTTATAACAGTATAACCCGCTTGTTCCAGATTATATTTTAGCAATGTTGAAATAGATTGTTCATCATCTACTACTAGTATTTTCTTACTCATATAAGCCTCCAAAGTATATATTTCCCTTCGAATGATCCAAGTTAATGATTAACTAAAACTTTTTCTCTCTATGTGTTATATCTATTCTAGCGAATTTTAGTGAAAAAGAGCAACTATTGGTTTCAAAAAAAATAGAAAGGTAGATTAAGGATTAATAAAAATGACTTCGGCTTTATTCCGAAGTCATTTAGTAGCTCTCTTTTATCAGAACTTTCTTATAAGATAATTCAGGGTTTAAACTACATTATACACTAGAAATTTTCTAGCGCTTTTCCTTCGATCGGAGTAACCTTACATGGGGGACATACGGTAATTTTCCCATCTAATACTTTCTCTTCATCAGCATTTACAGCCACAATCTGAACAATAATTTTATTTTCATCAATAAAAACTTCTGTCACTTCGAACATAAATTGAACAATACTATAATGATATATTGGTTTGAGGAATTCGATTTCTTGCTTTAAGATATGACTTCCCGGACCAGGTAGATATTTTGAGACAGCAGCTGTTATAATTCCAGTCAGCATAATACTAGGTACAAGTGGTTTTTCATAAGGAGTTTGTGATGCATAATCATGTTGAATATACAGGGGATTAGCATCATTTGTTAAACCAAGATATAACAGGATATCTTTATCTTCAATTTTCTCTGTTAATGATAGTTTTTCGCCAATAGTTATTTCTCCTATTTGTCTACCTAGCTTTCTTTTCTTTCCTAGAAGCATTAATATTCCACCTATCTTTTCTCTTAGGATAAAAATCTACTTCCTGCTACAATTACTATGGATGTATTTTATGTACAAAAAAGAAAATTGAGGTATTTCCCCCAACTTTCTTTAATATGGGCTATTTTCATTGGTTAATTTAAGAAAACAGCATTTTAGAAAATCTAGTGACTGCTTTTCTTCTTAAAGTGAACATATTATTTCTCACAGTTATCAGGCAAATATTTCTGAACGCTGAGCCTTACTATTTATAGTATATTCATCCTTTATTATGATAATACCTTCATAACATGTTTAACAGAATCAGCAGATTGTTGAAGAGCAGCTTTTTCTTCTTCTGTTAAATTCAATTCAATAATTTTTTCTATTCCATTGCCACCTAGAATTGTCGGCACACCAAGGTAAATACCATCAAAACCATATTCACCTTCTAAAAAAGCAATTGTTGGAAGAACCCTGCGTTGATCTTTTAGGATCGCTTCAACCATCTCTACTAGAGAAGCAGCGGGTGCATAATATGCACTTCCATTACCTAATAGATTAACGATTTCACCGCCACCTTTACGTGTCCTTTCTACAATAGCATCTAAACGATCTTTTGGAATAAGAGTCTCTAATGGTATTCCACCTGCATATGAGTAACGTACTAATGGGACCATATCATCACCATGACCACCTAACACAAAGCCTGTTATATCTTTAACAGATAAATTTAGTTCTTGTGCTACAAATGTACGGAATCTTGCTGAATCAAGTACACCAGATTGACCAATTACACGGTGCTTAGGAAAGCCTGATTCTTTATAAACAGTATAGGTCATTGCATCAACAGGATTGGTTAAAACAATAATTGTACAATCAGGTGAGTTTTTCACAATTTCCTTTGTGACACTTTTCATTATTCCAGCGTTAGTTGATACTAAATCATCACGGCTCATTCCAGGTTTTCTAGCAATACCCGCAGTTATAACCACAATATCTGAGTTAGCTGTATCTTCATAATTTGAAGTGCCCGTTATGTTTGCATCAAATCCTTGTATAGGACTTGCTTCTAACATATCTAGTGCTTTTCCCTTTGTAGGGTTTTCCATTTGAGGAATATCTACTAACACAACATCTGACAGTTCTTTTTGACCTAATAGAAATGCAGTGGTTGCTCCAGTGAAGCCTCCACCAATAACAGAAACCTTTTTACGTTTATTAGCCATATATAAACATCCCCTTAATATATGATTAAAATCCAAATAAAGGGGAACTACTTTAGGTCCCTAGAAGAATGTTTGCATTCAATCTACCTACCAAAAGAGCTCCCCTGCATCTTTAACGTTTACTAATAAAGCGTGTTTCTTTTCTTATTATCCCATGTTTTTAATTAGTTCATCAGCAAACTCAGAACATTTTACTTCTGTAGCTCCATCCATTAGACGAGCAAAGTCATAAGTTACAACTTTAGAAGCAATTGTTTTCTCAACAGACTTTGTAATTAGATCTGCCGCTTCAGTCCAACCTAAGTGTTCAAGCATAAGAACTCCTGAAAGAAGAACAGAAGATGGATTTACTTTATCAAGTCCAGCATATTTTGGTGCAGTACCATGTGTTGCTTCAAATATCGCATGACCTGTTTCATAGTTGATGTTTGCTCCAGGAGCAATACCGATTCCACCAACTTGTGCTGCTAAAGCATCAGAAATATAATCACCGTTTAAGTTCATCGTTGCAACAACATCAAATTCACGAGGACGTGTTAAGATTTGTTGTAAGAAGATATCGGCAATTGAATCTTTAATAATGATTTTCCCAGCTGCCTCTGCATCTGATTGTGCTTTGTTTGCAGCATCTTTACCTTCTTTTTCAACAATACGATCATACTCAGCCCATGTGAATACTTTATCACCGAATTCTTGTTCAGCAAGCTCATATCCCCAGTTTTTGAATGCACCTTCAGTAAATTTCATGATGTTTCCTTTATGAACAAGTGTTACTGATTTTCTTCCGTGCTCGATTGCATAGTTAATTGCTGCTCTTACAAGACGGCTTGTTCCTTCTTGAGATACAGGCTTAATTCCAATACCAGATGTTTCTGGGAAACGGATTTTATTAACACCTAGCTCGTTTTTTAAGAAGTTAATTAATTTTTCTACTTCCTCAGATCCTTTTGCATACTCAATACCAGCATAAATATCTTCAGTGTTTTCACGGAAGATAACCATGTCAGTATCTTCTGGACGCTTAACTGGAGAAGGTACTCCTTGGAAGTAACGAACAGGACGTAAGCAAGTAAATAAATCTAATTCTTGTCTAAGTGCAACATTCAATGAACGAATTCCACCACCGATTGGTGTTGTAAGAGGTCCTTTGATTGCAATTAAGTATTCACGAATAACATCTAGAGTTTCAGCAGGTAACCACTCACCAGTTTGGTTAAAAGCTTTTTCACCAGCTAGTACTTCTTTCCATACAATTTCCTTTTCACCATTGAATGCTTTTTGAACAGCTGCTTCTAATACACGTGAAGCCGCAGCCCAAATATCTGATCCAATTCCGTCACCTTCAATAAATGGGATAACTGGATTGTTTGGTACGTTAAGTACTCCGTTTGTAACTGAAATTTTTTCACCTTGTGTCAAATTAATTACCTCCCAAATTATGTACTTTCAATTATCTATTGTATCAATAGATCACTGAAATATTAAGTGTTGATGTTTTTATTTTTTAAAATTATGTTTTCTTCACTATTTTCTAAAAAACATTGTTTCTGTAAAGAAATTATAAGCTAGTCATGCACATGATCCATTTCGCTCATACATTCAAAAGCAATAATGTAAGAAAATAGTCTTTTATTTAGAATAAATATAACGAATGCGTAAATCAATCCTCCCTTAAAGCTGGGAGGATCCATAACTATAATAAGAACCTTTGTTAACTGCGTTGATCAACAGGTACATATACTTGTTTATCAGGACCAACATAATCCGCACGAGGACGAATTAAACGATTGTTGTCATATTGCTCTAGAATATGAGCTAACCACCCGGAAACACGACTTACAGCAAAGATAGGAGTAAATAAATCGTGATCTATACCTAAGCTGTGGTATACAGATGCAGAATAGAAATCAACATTTGGTGGTAATGGTTTTTGTGAAGTAACTAATTCCTCAACCTTCATTGACATTTCATACCATTTTGGTTCACCAGTTAATTTAGTTAGTTTTTCAGACATAGCTCTTAAATGCTTAGCTCTAGGATCACCTTGACGGTATACACGATGACCGAATCCCATGATCTTTTCTTTATTAGCTAGTTTTTCATTAATATAGCTTTCAGCGTTTTCAACTTCACCAATTTCAGCAAGCATCTTCATTACAGCTTCGTTAGCTCCACCATGTAATGGTCCTTTTAAAGCTCCAATAGCAGCAGTAACTCCAGAATAAACATCTGAAAGTGTAGCCACACATACTCTAGCTGTAAATGTAGAAGCATTTAATTCATGATCGGCATGTAAAACCAGAGCCTTGTTGAATGCTTCAATAGCTACTTCATCAGGCTCTTGACCAGATAAAGTATATAAGAAATTAGCAGCCATCGTTAAATCAGTTCTTGGTTCAATTGGCTCTAACCCTTTACGAATACGAGCGAAGGATGTTACAACAATTGGAAGCTGTGCTTGTAGACGGATTGCTTTTCTGTAATTAGCTTCTGTATCCATCACATCTGCTTCTTCATCAAATAAGCCAAGTAAAGATACAGCTGTTCGAAGAGCTGCCATTGGGTGCACACTATTGATAGGATATGTTCTGAAGTGGTCAATAACTTGCTGTGGAATTTTTGCATTCTCCGCAAGTTGTTTCTTAATTTCATTTAATTGATCTGCATTTGGAAGCTTTCTGTGCCATAGTAAATAGACTACTTCCTCAAAGCTAGCGTTTTCTGCTAAATCATCAATGTTATAACCCGCATATGTTAAAGTATCATCAATGATTGAACTAACAGATGAAGTAGTCGCTACGATTCCTTCAAGACCGCGTGTTGCTGTCATATAAATCTCTCCTTTACCTTTTATTCCCCATTTTTTCATCAAAAAGTTTAAAGAAATAACTATGAAAACATATATATTATGGCTTTTTCATAGTTTTCATATGTAAAAGATACTCGATCCTTATTTGAGCATGGGAATTTAATCAAGTATAAATACCCAAATGCTCTTTCCTTTAAACTTTAAGACGATTGAGCGCTTGCTCACATGCAAGCAAAGAAAAAAGTAAATGCTTACATTTTTAACTTAAAAAATAGACACAATGAACAACTTTCAGTGTGACCTATCAAACTCACTCTAACCCGCATTACAAGCAGATTTTTATGTACCTATTCACTTGTACTTTTTTTCTTAATTAGCCAGGGGATTAGTATTTTGTAGGCACTGATTTTTTTGAACCTATATCTATTATAAACAATTATCAGACTTTTGTGAATGAAAACAACTCAAACAACAAAAAAATTTGTTAGAAAAATGTTTTTTAAGATATTTGGTTCACAAATCAACCCTACTGATATAACCATACCATAAATTTGTTATATTAGTGTACATTTTAGGAAATCCACATAATCCAAATAACGGAAATAACTTCTCATTTATAAAATTCACTGTGATTAAATTGTTTTATGAGCTGAAAAATTTCACAATTTGCATAGCCATATAAGCGATCCCTGCTCCGATTAGTGGTCCCACAGCAACACCATTAAACAATGAAACAGCCAAAATTGTCCCTAAAACAAGTGCTGCTGTTATATGTGGATCCTCTGCTAACAGAGTTATTCCATTTTTCGCTATTAATGCAACTGCTATTCCAGAAGCTAAAGCAATCCATGCATATGTTGATTTCAGTGCCTCACCAAGCTGTTTAAATCCAATATCTCCTGTTGCAATAGGAACTAAGACAGCAATTGTTATAATCGTTACCCCCCAATTAATACCTTTCGCACCAACAGTTGGCAATATTTTAGTATCTAAGCCAATTAATTTAATGATCATTAAAAAGGAGGTTGCGATTATTAATGCCTGATTTTTAGCTATTAATCCTATCCCTAATAAAATGAACAAAAATAAAAAAGATTGGTTAAACATGAAGGATATCCTCCTATGAAATCTGTGTTGTTAAATTACTGTACGAATTAAATCTATAAATGCGTTCAATTCAACTAGTATAAACAAGCTTTATTTGTAATAAACATCCTATATGGACTAGACTTTTTAGCATTTACTTTTATGCTTTTCGTATTCATGCTCATAAATAACGGGTGATGAAAATAATCCTCGACTAAAGATTGCTTGCTTAGGTCATAGAAATTTTTGAAAGTTTGGTATTTATTATCAAGACTGATCACTGATCACCAATAATGAACGGGGGGAACAATTTGAATTTGGATTATATATATAGTTCATTGCGACTTCTCCTTATTTTAGGAGTTGTTTGCCTTAGCCTTATTATTAGCTTTTATCTTTCTACCTTAATTTACCCTTTTATTATCGCCATTTTGATCGCCATGCTCATAAATCCATTTGTCAACTTTCTAGAGAATAAGGTGAGAGTTCCAAGAGGAATAGCTGTTGTTTTAGCTATCATTTTATTAATTGGAGTAATAGCAGGAGCACTTATTCTATTGGTAGCTGAAATTCTAACTGGCACAACTTACTTAGCAAAAGTACTACCAGGTCATTTAGATTTGTTAGCTGTTTATATTGAAACCTTTTTTGTAACAAAAATCATGCCTTTATATAATCAGCTTACATATTTTTTTAATACTCTTGGATCAAATCAACAACATTCAATTATAGTCAACATACAAAGTATTGGCGAGCAGGTTGCCTCAAGTGCTGGAACTTTCATAAAGGACTTTTTAGAAAAAATACCTGTCATGATCAGCTTCCTTCCAAATGCCGCTACCGTTATCATTTTCTCATTACTTGCTACCTTTTTTATAAGTAAAGATTGGTATAAATTTAAAGCTACATTATCTGTACTTTTGCCACAAAGAGCTAGAAACAGTGGTAAAACAATTTTTGATGAATTAAGAAAAGCACTTATTGGATTTATTCGTGCTCAAGCGACGCTTATTTCGATAACTACAATTATTGTTCTAATCGGTCTACTTGTTCTTAGAGTTGAATACGCAATAACAATTGCTTTGTTAATTGGGCTAGTTGATATACTTCCCTACCTAGGAACCGGACTTGTTTTCATTCCTTGGATTATATATTTATCATTTAGTGGCAGTATTCCACTTGCAATCGGAATCAGTACTTTATATATCATTGTAATGGTTCAAAGACAAATATCAGAACCAAAAATACTTTCTTCGACAATAGGTCTAGATCCACTTGCAACACTTATTTCGCTTTTTGTTGGATACAAGCTATTAGGATTTCTAGGGTTAATTGCAGGCCCTGTTGTATTAGTTATCATTAAAACTCTACACAGAGCAGGAGTATATGAGGATGTTTGGAAGTTTGTAATTGGTGGTCATCAAAAATAAAGTAACCTAAAGCTTTAATGAATTGCGCCTAAAAAACTCATGAATTTGAAAATATGTTGATTGCAGTATTTACAAAAACACATCAGGATCTCTTACCTCTGCTAAAGAAGCAAGTCTCATACTGCAATCAACACTTTTAGGGAGCAAAAGCCCTCATTGAGTTTTAGTCTTAAATTGGTAAGTTACTTTCTATCGAATTATGGTTATTTGATTTTTATCAATCATCTTTTTAATCATTGTTAATATCAATGGTTTTATTTTATTTCGAGTGATTGGTATTAGTAAAAGAAAACCAACTGTATCTGTGATAAAGCCTGGTGTTAGTAATAGTAATCCCCCAACTAAAATACAAAGACCATCAATTATTGCCACACCTGGAACTTGACCATATTGCATTTGTTGTTGTGCATTTCTTAATGTTTCTACTCCCTGTTGCTTAGCAAGCCATGCCCCGATAACTCCAGTTAAGATAATTAACAAAACTGTTGCTATAGCACCTATAGTTCTGCCAGAAAGAATTAGAACACCTATCTCTATTGCGGGTATGATGATGATTAAAAGCATTAATAATCTCATGTGTTCACCTCTTAATTTTCTCTTGAAGCTCCCTACCATTCTATTTCATTATAGCAAAAAAGAGAAGGAATATCCCTTCTCTTTAGCTAACTACAAGTAGTTATTATATCTTCATACACAAAATTTTAAAGTACGCTTGCATGTCCTTGGTAAATTACACCTCTAACAGCATCTACAGTTATATCTTGACCATCCTTCAATGATGATGTTGCATTTTCAACACCAACAATAACAGGAATTCCTAAGCTTAAGCCAACAACTGCTGCATGGCTAGTTAATCCGCCTTCTTCAGTAATTAATGCAGAAGCTTGCTCAAGTGCTTTCATCATATCACGGTCAGTTCCTTGAGCAACAAGAATTGCACCTGGTTTCATTTTATCTTGAGCTTCCTGAGCAGTGCTCGCAACAACTACTTTACCAAATGCAGACTTTCTACCAATACCTTGTCCTTTGGCAATAACATCACCAATAACATGAACTTTCATTAAGTTTGTTGTACCAGCTTCTGCAACTGGCACACCAGCTGTAATGACTACTAAATCACCATGAGTAACAAAGCCGCTATTGATTGCTTCAATTACCGAGTGGTCAAGCATTTCATCTGTAGTTGTTGAATGATTACCACTTCTAGGGTAAACTCCCCAAACTAAAGCAAGCTTGCGTGAAATAGATTCAGAAACAGTAACTGCAACAATTGGTGCTTTAGGACGATATTTTGAAATCATTCTTGCAGTATGTCCACTCTCTGTAGGAGTAACGATTGCTGCAACACCTAAATTTAAAGCAGTATATGCTGTAGATTGTCCAATTGCATCAGTAATCGTAGTACCTACCTGTGTACTACGTTTTGAAAGAATTTGTTTATAATCTAATGCTTGCTCAGCTCTTGAAGCGATATTATGCATTGTCTTAACTGCTTCAACAGGATATGTTCCAGCAGCTGTTTCACCAGATAGCATAATAGCATCTGTTCCATCAAAGATTGCATTTGCTACATCACTAGCTTCTGCACGAGTCGGTCTTGGGTTACGTTGCATACTATCAAGCATTTGAGTTGCTGTTATAACAGGCTTACCTAAAGCATTACACTTACGGATTAATTCTTTTTGAACTAATGGTACTTCTTCTGCTGGAATTTCAACCCCTAGATCTCCACGAGCAACCATCAAACCGTCAGATACTTCAAGAATTTCATCGATATTATCTACACCTTCTTGGTTCTCAATTTTAGGAATGATTTGAATATGACCTGCATTATGCTCTTCAAGTAATTCACGAATTTCAAGAACATCTGATGCACGTCTAACAAATGAGGCAGCAATAAAGTCTACATCTTGTTCAATACCAAAGACAATATCTCTAGCATCTTTCTCTGTAATTCCTGGAAGCTTAACACTTACACCAGGTACGTTAACACCTTTTTTATTCTTTAAAGTCCCACTATTATTAATTTTCGTCTTAATTTCACCTTTTGATTGATCAAGACCAATCACTTCAAGCTCAATTAGACCATCATCTAACAAGATAGTAGAACCCACGTGTACATCATCAATTAAACCTTCATATGTAACGGAGAATTTTTCTGTTGTTCCCACAACTTCTTCCATAGAAACAATAATTTCATTACCTACTTCAAGTTCAATTGCGCCATTTTCCATTGTGTTTGTACGAATTTCTGGACCTTTCGTATCTAAAAGAATCGCTACATTTTTATTTAATTTAACAGAAGCTTCTCTAATATTTTTAATTCTAGCACCATGTTCTTCGAAATCACCATGAGAAAAGTTCAAACGAGCAACATTCATACCAGCTTCCATTAATTCTGATAACTTATCAATATTCTCACTTGCCGGGCCAATCGTACATACTATTTTCGTTTTACGCATTTACAATTTCCTCCTACCATCTAGTGGTTTAGAGACCAGCATATGTTAAAACATAAAGCTAGTCTCAATTTTTCTCTATCATTCATTGCTTTACTTGTACTTCACATATATTTTTCATCTTTTGTGAAAACGATACCACCCAAACTATTAGATGGATAACTCTTTAGATAATTGATACATATTTTCATCAATTGTATGTGGTTGATCTAAAATTTCCAAAATATCATGATGAACAAGCTCATTTTTTTGAATACCAACACAGCGTCCACCCGTTCCTTCAAGAAGTAACTCCACTGCATATGCACCAAGTCTACTTGCTAAAACACGGTCAAAAGCAGTTGGCGAGCCTCCACGCTGAACATGACCTAGTACAGAAACGCGTGTTTCAAATGATGTAGCTTCTTCAACTTGCTTAGCGATATCAACTCCACTTCCAACACCTTCAGCGACAACAATTATGCTATGTTTCTTTCCTCTTTCATGACCTCTTTTAAGACGAGTGATAATACTGTCCATATCATACTCAGCTTCTGGAATTAAGATTGTTTCAGCACCACCAGCTAATCCAGACCAAAGAGCAATATCACCTGCATGTCTTCCCATTACCTCAATTACATATGTACGTTCATGTGATGTTGCTGTATCACGAATTTTATCAATTGCATCGATTACTGTGTTGAGAGCTGTATCAAAACCAATTGTAAAATCTGTTCCAGGTATATCATTATCTATTGTTCCTGGGACACCAACACATGGAAAACCATGTTCTGTTAGTTTTTTCGCTCCCATATAAGAGCCATCTCCACCTATGACAACTAACCCTTCAATTCCATGCTTTTTTAATTGTTCAATACCCTTCATTCGTCCCTCAACTGTTTTAAATTCAGGACATCTAGCAGTGTACAATTTTGTACCTCCACGATGAATAATATCTCCAACAGATCCTAATTCTAATTTCTCAATCTGTCCGTTAATTAATCCAGAATAGCCGTGGTAGATACCATAGATTTCTACATTATGATAAATTGCTTTACGTACAACTGCACGAACAGCTGCATTCATACCAGGTGAGTCTCCTCCACTAGTTAGGACACCTATTTTTTTCAACTTACTTCACCCCACTATAATTAAATGGCAATTGTTATCTATAACAAAAATACCATGAATACATAGTTATCACAACAATTGCCAAATTCAAATACTCACTTTTTGTCGAATAACCTTTTAATGAACCTTTTTCATTATACAATAAATTATCTACTGTGTTTATTGAATTATGTAATTTTATAAAATAATTGTTGTATTACCTATTACAAATCACATTTATTAGATTCAGCAAATAGATAGTTAAATAACTTAGATAATTCTTTTCCCTATTTCAATCCAGGTTCATACCGAAAAGAAAACGTGGACCTAGTGGCCTCACGTTTTATCTATTTTACCCCAAGTAAATCATCCGCAAACGATACTTGACCTATTCTTTTATATTTTTCATAGCGGTGTTGCTTTAATTCTTCCCCAGTCATAACTGATAATGATTTAAGGGAATCAGCAAGAACTGTCTCAATATTTTTTGCTTGAACTAATAGATCTTTATGTGCTCCGCCTTTTACCTCTGGTATGATTTCATCGACTACACCAAGTTCTTTTAAGTCTGGAGCTGTTATTTTCATTGTTTCAGCAGCTTTTTTTGCTAAGCTTGAATCCTTCCATAACAATGCAGCAGCACCTTCTGGAGAGATAACAGAGTAAGTAGAATTTTCTAGCATATGAATGTAATTGCCGACACCTAATGCTAAAGCTCCACCACTACCACCTTCACCAATGACAACACATATTACCGGTACTGATAAGCCAGCCATTTCGAATAGATTCTTGGCAATAGCTTCACTTTGTCCACGCTCTTCAGCTGCTTTACCTGGGTATGCTCCTTTAGTATCGATAAAACAAATGATTGGTCGATTAAATTTATCTGCTTGTTTCATTAATCTTAGTGCCTTTCGATATCCTTCTGGATGTGGCATACCGAAGTTTCTGCGAATATTTTCTTTTGTATCTTTTCCGCGCTGATGACCAATTACTGTTACTGGCATACCATTAAATTTTGCAATTCCACTTACAATTGCATCATCATCACCATAATAACGGTCACCATGACATTCAAGAAAGTTCGTAAAAATATGTTCGATATAGTCCAGTGTTGTAGGTCTACTTGGATGACGAGCAATTTGAACTCGATCCCATGGTTTAATGTTTGTATAGATCTCACCTTCTAAAAACTCTAATCTCGCTTCTAGTTTTTCTATTTCTGAAGAAAGATCCACATCTGATTGACTAGTAAACTCTTTTAACTCGCTAATCTTTTTTCTAAGCTCCACAACAGGCTTTTCAAATTCCAACTCTCCTACCAAGTTAACTCACCTCCTGGCTGATGAATATCAAGGATGTTTCCTAGTGTTTCCTTGAGATCCTTTCGATGAATAACAGCATCTAACTGACCATGTTTAAGTAAAAATTCAGCAGTTTGAAAGTCTTCTGGTAGATCTTCACGAATTGTTTGTTCAATGATTCTTCTACCAGCAAACCCAATAAGTGCACCAGGCTCTGCAAAATTATAATCACCTAAAGATGCAAAACTCGCTGAAACTCCACCTGTTGTTGGATGAGTCATAACTGAAATAATCAATCCTCTATTGTCACTAAAATGCTTTAAAGCTGAACTAGTTTTTGCCATCTGCATTAAACTTAACACACCCTCTTGCATTCTAGCTCCACCTGAGGCTGTTAAAATAATAAATGGTAAACCTTGTTCGTTCGCTTTCTCAATCGCTCTCGTTATTTTTTCGCCTACTACAGAACCCATGCTCCCCATTCTAAAGCTAGCATCCATAATAGCTACCGTTGTTTTAAATCCATTAATCATACCTTCACCAGTTACAACAGCTTCATTCTGCTTAGTTTTCTTACGATCCTTTTCTAGCTTTTCTTCATAACCTGGGAAATTTAATGGGTTTTCTGACATCATTTCTTTATCATATTCTACAAAGGTATTTTCATCAAACAAGCTACTAATTCTTTCCTTAGCGTTCATTTGATGATGATAGCCACAATTCATACAAACCTTTAAGTTTTTAGTTAATTCTTTTGTATACATAATTTTTTTACAGCTTGAACATTTCAAGACAATACCTTCAGGAACATCTTGCTTTGCTTGCTCAGAAGGAATTGAAGCATACTTTTTTTTCTTTGGTTTTGAAAATAAATCTTTGAGCAAAACAGTACCTCCCTTATTAATGTTTCTCTATTAAAACATTTAATATCTAGTTTTTTACTTTGGGTCAATTGAATTTTTGTGGTTATCCATTACAGGCATTCACTTTTCCACAATCTCCAAGTGATTGACATACACATAGAGCTATATATATCCTACTTTAAAGAATTATTAGCTTGTATGGTGTTGAAAATTGTCATCATCTATTCGACATTTTCTTCAAGAGCTAACATTTGGTAGGCTTTCATTGTTTTTTCTGGATTTTTAATTAATAAAGCATTTACTAGATTTTCAAACGATTCCTTTGGATATGTATCTACTTTATTACCCTTTGCAACAAAATGAACATATTCATTGAGAACTCTCCATATTCGAGAAAGCAAATGATTATTAGCTATTAAAACAATGTTATTCATAAATTCATACCTGGTGATCATACTATTTTCTTCTAATTTTCGTACTAGCTGCTTAAGAGCTTCCTCATGATTTGTGTTTAATATTAAGTTTAACGCACTATGCTCAAGAATAGTATTCATCTCAAAAATATCATCAATTGCCTTCGAATCTTCTAAAATAAATGTACCAAGTATTTCAATAAGGTTATGTTCTCTAAAATCTTTAAGAAACGTACCTTCGCCTCTTCTTGTTTCTATCATACCTAGCAATTCTAGAGCTCTTAATGCTTCTCTAACAGATGATCTGCCTACTTTAAGCTTTTCTGCAAACTCTCTTTCAGAAGGAATTTTATCTCCATAAGAAAGCTGTTTCTCAGAAATATATGCTTTTATATGGCGAAGGATTTCAATATAAACTTTCGATTGTGCAGTTGTCAAAGACATATCACTCACTTTTATTCGATTATGGCAAGTTTCCTTGTTTTTTCCGCAACTTCCTCAGGATCAACATTGATTCTAGCCACTCCAGTTTCCATTGCTGCTTTAGCAACAGCAGATGCAACTGCCGGTGCGACGCGAGGATCAAATGGAGCTGGGATAACATATTCAGGATTCAAATCATCCTCTGAAATTAATGATGCAATCGCCTCTACAGCAGCAATCTTCATTTGTTCGTTAATATGAGTCGCTCTAACATCCAAAGCACCTCTAAAAATACCAGGAAACGCTAGTACATTGTTTACTTGGTTAGGAAAATCTGATCTTCCGGTACCAATTACCATTGCACCGGCTGATTTTGCGTCCTCAGGCATAATTTCAGGTACTGGATTTGCCATAGCAAAGATAATAGGACCACTATTCATAGATTTAACCATTTCTGCTGTTAATGCCCCTTCAACTGAGACACCAATAAAAACATCTGCACCTGTAAGCACCTCAGAAAGAGAGCCTTCAACTTGATCTCGATTGGTGTATTTAGCTACTTCTGCCTTCACATCATTCATTCCATATGGTCTGTTTTCGTAAATGGCCCCTTTTGAATCACACATAATGATATCTCTGACACCATAGCGATATAGTAATTTAATAATGGCAATTCCGGCAGCACCAGCTCCATTTGCTACAACTCGAATTTTCCCCATGCTTTTTCCTACAATTTTTAATGCATTAACAAGTCCAGCGACCGTTACGATTGCTGTACCATGTTGATCATCATGAAAAATAGGAATATTCGTTTCTTTTTTCAAGCGTTCCTCAATAACGAAGCAATTAGGTGCTGCAATATCTTCTAAATTAACTCCACCAAAGTTCGGCTCTAAGAGCTTCACTGTGTTAATGATTGTATCAATATCAGTTGTATTTAAACAAATTGGAAAAGCGTCAACACCTGCAAAGCTCTTAAATAACACAGCTTTGCCTTCCATTACGGGAAGTGCTGCTTCAGGACCAATATTACCAAGACCTAAAACTGCTGTACCATCAGAAACTACCGCAACCATATTGCCCTTCATTGTATAATCGTAAACTTTATTTTTATCATCATAAATATCTTTACAAGGCTCTGCCACACCAGGTGAATAGGCAAGACTTAAATCATGTGCATTTCTTACCGGTATTTTTGATTTTGTTTCTAGTTTACCTTTATGAACTCTATGGATATGTAAGGCTTCTTCTCGTAATGACATTTTTAACACTCCCCTTGTTATCGTCCACTTTTCTTCGTCTAATTAACGTAATTAGCAGCAAAAATTATGAGTTTGATATAAACAAGAAATAATGACAGGTTGTTTCCGTGCCATATTCGTTGTTTGTTTGGTAAACAGCAATATGAAAAAACGAAAAGAACCTTGTTAAGGCTTAGCATTTTTGTTATAAGACATTTAAATATATTAGGAATTGAGTTCAAATCCTTATATTACAATAATGCTTATTACATAGAAAAAAGATGTTATTTTTCCAATGAGCTGCTAGGCACTTATATAAAAAAGTGGTCAGACCACTCTTGATCATTACTAAATGATAACATAATTCAGTCGTTTGTAAAGAATATATTACCTTATTACTTTTCTTAGCTGGTCAATATATGTCCCTATTATACCTTTTGCAGAACAACATTTTCTTTTCCAAGTATTTTCACTAAACCCTTCAAACATTCTTCTGATGGTGAGATGGAAAATTCACTAGGAAGTTTAACTGTTACTTTTTCTTTACCGTAATATACAAAAACGGGTGATTTACCGTGATAATTTTTCAAATGTGTTTTCACTTCAAGTAGTTTTTGTTGATCAATTGAATCTTTGTCTATTTTTATAAAGAGCTTTGCTTTTGGTTCTTCTGTTTTTATTTCCTCAACAGCAATCATTTGATTGACGATAAACTGAAGTCGATCGTCACGTGTTTCCACCTTTCCTTCAAACAGAAAAATATGATTTAGTTTGAGCTCCTCACTATGTTTCATATACACTTGTGGAAATAACACTGCATCTACATCACCTGTTTCGTCTCCTATCATGATAAATGCCATGTTATCGCCTTTTTTCGTCCTTATTGTTCGACTACTTACTATCATTGCTCCAACTGAGACCTTTTTATCAAGTTTTGAGGGTAAATCCGAAATATTTACTGCCCCCGATAAACCAAATGTAGGACGATACATTTCAACAGGATGACTCGAAAAATAAAATCCTAAAGCTTCTTTTTCAAACTTTAATTTTTCTTCTATTTTAAATGGATCAACTTCAATATATTTCGGCTTTAACATAAATTCATCCTCTAAAAACAAGTCAAATTGATTATCATCAGCTGGTTTCATTAGCTCAGCATGTTCGATTGCAACATCTAAGCTTGCTAATAACGTTGCTCGATCTTCTTCAAATTCATCCATTGCACCAGCAAAAATTAATTGCTCCATTGTTCGTCTCGTAACAATTTTCATTGAAACTCGAATACAAAAATCAAATAAATCTGTGAAGCGTTTTTGCCTTCTTGCATGAAATATTTCTTTAATAGCAGATATACCGACATTTTTAATTGCTGTTAAGCTAAATCGGATACAATTACCTTCGACAGAAAATCGATATTCACTTTTATTTATTGAAGGAGGTAGAATAGTTAATTCCTTTTGTTTAGCTTCTCTGACATATTGTGTAACTTTGTCTTCATTTCCACTTACACTTGTTAATAATGCTGCAATAAAATAGATGGGATAATTGGCTTTTAGGTAAGCTAATTGATAGGAAATCATACTGTAAGCAACAGCATGGCTTCTATTAAATCCATAATTAGCAAACTTGACTATTAAATCATAAATAGCATTCCCTACCTGCTCACTATATCCATTCTTCATACAACCTGTTACAAAATGGACTCTCTCTTTATCTAGAATTTCTTTTTTCTTTTTTCCCACTGCTCTCCTTAATAAATCTGCTTCACCTAAAGAAAAACCTGCAATTGTAGAAGCTAATTCCATAATCTGCTCTTGATAAACAATTACACCATAGGTATTTCGTAAAATAGGCTCCAGTGCAGGATGAATAAGATCAATTTCACTTCTTTTATGCTTACGATCTATGTAAATTGGAATATTCTCCATTGGACCAGGTCGATACAATGCATTAACTGCTACAATATCTTCAAGATTGGTGGGTTTAAGACGCTTTAAAACACTTCTCATTCCCTCTGATTCAAGCTGAAATATACCAGTTGTATCACCATTTGCTAAAAGTTCAAATGTTTTTTCATCTTGGTAAGGTATGTTTGTTAAGTTTACAACCTGTCTTTCTCCACGTTGTATTGATTTTGTTATGTTTTCAATTAATGATAAATTTCTCAATCCTAAGAAATCCATTTTTAATAATCCTAGTTCTTCTAAGAAATCCATTGAAAACTGCGTTAAATAAACATCTGTTTGACCTTCTTGGATTGGTACAATACTTGTTAATGGCTGATCACTTAAGACAACTCCTGCTGCATGTGTTGAAGTATGTCTTGGTAAGCCTTCAACCTTCATGGCTGTATCGATAATCTTATGAAAGAATGAATCTGATTTCATAAGTTTTGTTAATGCTTGAGATTCTTTTAGTGCATCTGAAAGTGATATTCCAGGACGAGAAGGTACTAATTTTGAAAGAATATCGGTGTCCTTCGGTGAAGCTCCCAGTACTCTGCCAACATCTCTTATAGCTGCTCTTGCCCCTAATGTACCAAATGTAATAATTTGTGCCACATGCATTTTTCCGTACTTTTTTGCTACATAGGCAATTACTTCGTCTCTTCTTGTGTCAGGAAAGTCAATATCTATATCAGGCATTGTAATTCGTTCAGGATTTAAAAATCGTTCAAATAACAATTTATGTTTTATAGGATCTACATTTGTAATATTAAGAACATAAGACACAAGTGAACCAGCTGCTGATCCACGCCCAGGTCCTGTAAGGATATTATGTTCATGAGCATATTTCATAAAATCCCAAACAATCAAAAAGTAGTCACTAAATTTCATTTTTTTTATTACTTCTAATTCATATGACAACCTTTTTTTATAAACGAAATCATCTCCACAATTTTTCTCTGCCAACCCTTTCAGACATAATTCTGTTAAGAATTCATCAGCATTTTGTTTAGTAGATGTCGGAAATTTTGGTAAACGGGAAATACCTAATTCAAGGTTAACTTCACAACGATTAGCGATAAGAATCGTATTTTCAAGCGCCTCAGGATATTGTTCAAAGATGCTAGCCATTTCCTTAGCAGACTTTAGATTATTTTCATATGAATAATCTAGTTCATAAAGATCTTCTGAAAGCTTTTCATTATTCTTAATCGCTAATAAACATTGTTGAGCTATAGAATCTTCTTTTTCTACATAAGAAACATCATTTGTAGCAACTACTGGCACCCCTATTTTCTTGCTTAAAGAAACCGTCTCACTGGTAAAATCATCATTATGATTACTAGATTTTTGTAATCCTAAGTAAAATGAATTTTCACCAAAAATAGCTTTATATTTTTGTATCACTTCAATCATTTTTTCATCTGTTTCTTCATTTTGATATTTTTCTACAAGTCCTTCATTTTTGGGACTTATTGCAATTAGTCCTTCACTATAACTTTTTAACCATCTTTCAGGAAGACCTTCAACAGATTTTGTTTGAAGAGCACTACTTATTTTAATTAAATTTCTGTAACCCTTATTATTCTCGGCTAACAATACTAAGACTGTTGTTTGTTGTGCTTCGCTTGATTCATCTAAAACTTTAATTGTTAATCCTATAATTGGCTTAATTCCATTTTTTAGGCATAATTTATAAAACGGAACTGTTCCATACATTACTTGAAAATCTGTTAATGCCAATGCTTTAAAATTAAGGTCCTTCGCCTTGCTAACAAGTTTATCGAGTCTAACAGAGCTTGTTAGAAGACTATATGCGCTTTTCACTTGAAGATGTACAAAAGGCAAAAGTCCCCCCCCTTTCCAATTTTACTTCATCATTTATATAAACGTACTGTGCGTAGAATTTGTGTTCTAAGTATTACAAAGTGTTAAAAAATTAACATTAAGCATTGAAAGTGCCTTTTCTTTTGATCTATATTACTCAAACAATATAAGTGTTTGAATAATTCTACTATTGATTACCACCATATTATATGTCTACATTCCATTATATTCTGAGAGTTTTAAGAGTACAAATAAGAGGTTTAAAAATAAAACGAAACATACTTAAAATAGGTCGTCCATATATATAGTGATAGGAGGTTGATAAATATGGACAAAGAAGCTTTTATACCGGCATTTATTCATAGCTATTTTATAGCATTAGGAGTAATTTTAGGTGGTACTTTAATTGGTGCAATTGGTGCCTTTTTAGCAGGTGAACCACCGTTAACAAAAATGTTTGAGTTTGCTAACAGGTTAAAGATTTGGGCCTTGGTTGCTGCAATCGGAGGAACTTTTGATGCATTTTATAGCTTTGAACGAGGCATCTTCCAAGGTGAAACACGGGATATTATAAAACAGGTTTTATTAATTGTATCGGCAATGGGTGGCGCACAAACTGGATGGCATTTAATCGCTTGGTTAACACAGGAGCATATTACATGAGAATTCCGCCACATTATCAGCAACCAACATGGCAACGTTTTTTTGCAGGTGTCGCGATCGGAGCGATTATTAGCTGGGGTGTTTTCCTATTTATTTTTGGTGTTGTTCAAGAAAAACAAAGCACAGAAATTGAAGAACAACGCACAAAAATTAACGAATTAATAAAGAAAGGGGAAATTTACCAACAGGAATATAGTAAATTAAATAAAGAAGCACAAAAGAAGCTTACAGTTCAAGAGCTAAATATTGATTTAACAAATGGTGATAAATATCACTTGAAAGAATTTAAGGTAAAAAATATTGAAGATAAAGTCAAAAATGAATTAGCAGATATTGTTATCGCAAAGGATATAGAAAGTATTAATTCTAACCACCTTTTAATTGAAAGAATGATCGAAAACCTCCCTATAGAACTTGAAGATGGAAATAAGTATAAGCTAAAAATGACTAAATTTATGTTACATACAACACTTTCCATTGAAATTGAAATTTCATTTTCTGACTAACTTATTGAGCTAGTCGTTTTATTTACACCCCCCTATGTACTTATGATGAATGCTTTTTCACACCCGGTTAAACTTCACAGCCCATTTCTGTCATAGTCATTCACTTTTCCGGGGTAAAAAAATTTATTTTCCCCCTCAGGATCCTCCCTCGTAAGCTTAGCACCTGTGGGATCCATCTTTAAACACTATCCCACAGGAGATCTATCTTGTCCAATTCAAACAACCTCCTAACATAACATAGCCGGCAATTTAGTAAGAATCTGTGGATTGCAAAGTCTAAATTTAACAATTTTATGTAAATATTAAGAAATCTATCGCAATTTCTGATTTTTTTGATAAAATAGAAATAGGAAAAACAAGGGAAATACCTCTTACTTTTCCTCTCCTTCGTTAAACATCAAAACATCACCGGCAATTTAGTCATGCACTTTCTTATTCACTTTCTTGTTTTATCATTTACATCATATTATTTCCTTATTGTAGAATTCGAAGAAGTACATCCTTCTTCAATTACCACCACTTTTACTTTTATATGAGCTGTAGGTCGATTCGTTTACATTACACAACAAGCAATTATTTCTACTGAGGAGTCTTCTACAAACTTACTATGGAGAAGTTATATCTTGTATTCTTTTCAAGAAAAAGTTCAAACCTGGGCTTGGAATTAACAGACGGTTTACAAAAGAAAATTTATGATAAATTGGAGGGATCACCATGTATATCTTGAATCATCGAAAGCTTGCTCAAGAAAAACTAGAAACGATTAAAAGAGGATTTTCCGCATATGAAGAATCACCTGAAATTGCTGATTTAATAAAAAGAGAAATCCGTGTGCTTCAGCTTGATGTTTATGAAGATGCCACAGAATTTGGTTTTTGGTTTATTCCCAACAAAGAAAGGTAAGCGTTATCACAATATTCCGCAAGCATACTCCTACATCAGAAACTTCAACTCAATTATCAGGTTTCACAAAAAAGCTTACTACAATTTCCCATTTGCAAAAGGTTCGGAAGATAAAGTTCCGAACCACAATTACATAATGAGATTATGCCTGCTGACAGAGGAGATCTAAATCTTTTAATACCATATCTACTTCATCCCAGCTATAAACTGATGCACCTGAAGCTAATGGATGACCTCCACCATTATACTTCTTAGCAAGTTGGTTAATAACTATATCTTTTGAGCGTAGCCTTACTCGTATTTGACTTGATTCTTCTACAAAGAATGCCCAGGCTCTTACACCTTCAATATTTCCAAGAATGCTTACTAACTGTGATGCTTCTGACGGTGTTACATTATACTTTGCTAACATCTCTTTTGTAATATTCATATGTGCTGAGCCATAAGAAGTTAAATTAAAGTTTTGCAACACATATCCACTTAATTGAGCTACGTTTCTTTTGGTTTTATATAGCTCATCGTAAAGTGGTGCTGGTTTAATTCCCTCTGATATTAAAGCACTTGCATACTGAAATGTCTTTTCTGTTGTGCTTGGAAAAAGAAAACGTCCTGTGTCCCCTACAATTCCTGCATACAATAACTCAGCAGCTTTTGTAGATAATACTAGACCTTGGTCTTTTCCAGCTAAATATAACTCATAAATCATTTCACTTGTAGCACTTGCTTCTGTGTCCACCCACAAAACATCTCCGTATTGATCATCATTAGGATGGTGATCAATTTTTATTAGTGACTTACCAGTGTTGTAGCGCTTATCACTTACACGAGCCTGATTTGCAGTATCACATACAATAACTAATGCATCATTGTATACATCATCTGGAACAACATCCATTTTATAAAGAAATTCTAATGAAGGTTCTGTTTCACCCACCACATATATGGTCTTACTCGGGAAAGATGCTTTTAAGATTTCTGCTAAACCACATTGAGATCCATAAGCATCAGGATCAGGTCTAACATGACGATGGATAATTATTGTAGAATTCTGTACGATTGTATCTATAATTTGTTGTTTCATCTTATTCTCCTTTGCTCTCTATAACAATTATTAAAGCATAAATAAAGACATTTAAAAAGAAAGAACAATCAGTTTTCTTTGAAAAAGTTGTTTATCATTTAATATTTAGGATAAGTCCTTCAACATCCATTTATCAATAAAGTCCTATCGATGCTCAATAAAATCATTAATTTTAAACTATTTAGAGTAATGATCAATAGACTTTTAGAAACAGTGCGTAAAAAAATAGATTTTCCGTTATGAAATGTTAAAATAGAGTTGGAACATATAGTTCTGATCATATATATTAATTAATTCTTACACGATCTCGGAGGTTGTTTATGCCAGTATTTGTTTTCTTTATTGTTGTTTCAATTGCTTTTTATGTATTTTATAAAGTGAAAGCATATAGATCAAAGAATCAGTTGGAAAAACGATGGATGTCTGCTAAATCTAGTATTGCTTTAGGTATATTTGTAGCATCGTTTGGAGCTAATCAAATGTTTTTGTTTCGTTCAACCTTAGCATTTGTTATTGGAATAATCTTCATTATTTTAGGTCTCGCAAGTGCTTGGGCTGGTTATCGTGCTTATAAACATTTTTTACCACAAATTATTAAAGAAGCTGGGCAGCAGAAATAAAATTTTTAAAGAGGCTGGGAACATCATTAAGAAGTCAAACAAAAAGACCAATATGTCTAAATTCAGTTAAGCTGAAAGAAACAAGTTCGTTCCATTGCGCTGCAGACATAAGATTCGCCGGGGAGGAAGCTAAGCCTCCTCGTAAGCTGCGCGCCTGTGGGGTCTCAGCCTTTCCTCTGCACCCGCAGGAGTCAAATGTCTTCCGCTCCATTCCACTAGTTCTTAAAAATAGAATGCAAAATCAAAAAATCTAATTGAAGACAGCAAATAAAAACCCGAACTATTAGGCGAATAATCAATTGAAATATCTCCTAATATTTCGGGTTTATCATTAGCTTAAATACTTATGTCCCAGCCTCTTTTGAATGTTTCCTACCTTTTTAGCGCTCAATTAATTGAACCATCATCATAGCTTTTCCAACTACTGCTCCATCACTATATGCTTCAATGTCAATCTTTCCGAATTTACGTCCTACTTCCAATATTTTCGGATGAATTTCAAGCATTGTTTCCATTTGGACAGGCTTTATAAAATAGATGGTTATATTTTCAACAATAATATCGCCCTTTTTTTGAGCTCGTAGATAGCGATTAACTGCTTCTGTAACTAGAGTTGTAAAAACACCATACGAAATCGTTCCAAGATGGTTGGTCATTTGTGGACTTACCTCACACCTAAAGACACTACTTCTTTTTGAATCATCTTCGATTGTGACAAATTGATTTGTTACAATATCATCTATTTTTTCACCAATCTGTGGCTGACGCTGAATCATCTGAAGTGCTTTTAAAACATCTTGACGACTGATCATGCCTTGCAGCCTATTTTGTTGATCAACTACTGGAAGAACCTCAATGCCTTCCCATACCATCATTTGTGCAGCTGAAGCAACAGAGGTCTTGCCAATTACCGTGATAGGACTTTTTGTCATCACCTTTTCAATAATCGTTTCATGATCATAGCCCATAATATCCTTTGAAGTAACAATACCTTGTACCTTCATGTTTTGATCAATTACCGGAAAACGACCATGTCCAGTTTCATAATTATGTTGATACCAAGTTGCAATATTATCACTTGTATATAAGCAAATTGTTTTATCAACAGGAGTTAAAATATCCTCAACTTGGACAATTTCCTTCTTGATAAGCTGATCATAAATAGCTCTATTAATCATCGTACCAACCGTAAATGTATCATAGCTTGTTGAAATAATTGGTAATTCTAGTTCATCTGCAAGTCTTTTTACATGATCTTCTGTATCAAAGCCTCCGGTAATTAACACAGCCGCTCCTGCTTCAAGAGCATATTGATGAGCATTTGTACGGTTACCAACTATTAATAAATTACCAGCACCTGTATATCTCATCATTGCCTCTAGCTTCATTGCACCAATAACAAACTTATTTAATGTTTTATGTAATCCTGCTCTTCCACCTAAAACCTGTCCATCAACAATATTAACAACCTCTGCAAATGTTAATTTCTCAAAGTTTTCTTTTTTCTTAGTTTCAATTCTTATCGTTCCAACACGTTCTATTGTACTAACATACCCTTTGTTCTCTGCTTCCTTAATTGCTCTGTAAGCAGTTCCTTCACTCACATTAATTTCCTTTGCAATTTGACGAACAGAGATCTTTTCACCAACAGAAAGAGAAGTTATATATTGTAAAATTTGCTCATGCTTTGTAGCCAAGCTTCATCACCCTTTATTATAGTGAATTCCTTTTTTGTTCTATAATAGATTAGTTAATTTAGTTAAAGATATTAACGAACAACTAAATGTTATAGGACTATTTAAGTAACTAGAATCCACTATTATTATATAGGTCAAGGAAGCTTATATCAACGCATCATTTGACGTTGTCTCTTCTTCTGAAGAGATTGCTTGTACGATTTCTTTACACTAACAGCTTTTTTTGGACGATATAAATAATGTGCAAAATTACCTCCGATAACGAAGATCGCTAAACATAGCCAGCTCATAGCAAAAACAGTTTGCATTTGGTTACCTGATAAAGTGATTTGCTGAAGACCATAATAAAGCATCATCAAGGCAATCAATGCATACAATAAATTTTTCAAATGCAATCATCCTTTCAAATCTTTTCTATAATCCAATTTATGCATGGACAATAAAAAAAAGAAGCGAATGCAAAAATATCAGCTTCTGATTTCGGGTGGAAATTGTTTCCTAACAATTAAAAATTTGGGCATAATATCGGATTTTAAAAAATGAGGGAGCTTCTTGAGATAAGATGGGTGTATGAAACAAACAAAAAGATTAAGTAAGAAGAGAAAAAGATTATAGAAAGAGGCTGGACATAATTAAAGGTGTCATACAAAAAGGCGAATAAATCTAAACTCAGTTAAGTTGAAAGAAATAAGTTCGTTCCATTGCGCTGCAGACATAAGATTCGCCGGGGAGGAAGCTAAGCCTCCTCGTAAGCTGCGCGCCTGTGGGGTCTTAGCCTTTCCTCTGCACCCGCAGGAGTCAAATTCTCCAACTTCTAATAATAAACCAATATTTGTTGGTAACATTTCAATAAATATTTGTGGATCCTGTTTGATTAGTTCAAATGTATTAAAGTGAATTGGCACAACTTTTTTTGCTTTTAACCATTCAGCTGCATATTTTGCATCTTCTGGACCCATAGTTAAATTATCACCGATAGGTAAAAACGCCAAATCAATTGTGTGACGCTCTCCAATCATTTTCATATCAGAGAACAATGAAGTATCTCCTGCATGATAGATTGTTTTTCCACCTGATGTAAACAAGACACCTGAGGGCATTCCTGTATAAATAACAGTACCATCTTCTTCTTCATAACTTGAGCCATGGAAGGCCTGTGTTAATTTGACTGTACCAAATTCAAACTGATAGGCTCCACCAATATTCATTGGGTGAACTTTAATTCCATGTTTTCCTATGTACATAGCTAATTCATATGGTGCGATAACAAGTGAATCATTTTTCTTTGCTATTTCTACAGTATCACCTACATGGTCGTTGTGACCGTGAGTCAAAATTATGACATCTGCTTCAATGTTATCTACCTTCAAATCAGTTAACTCATTTCCTGAAATAAATGGATCGATGATTACCTTTGTATTTTCTGTAAAAATTTGTACTACAGCATGTCCATGATAAGATGCTTGCATATCTTCCCCTACCTTCTTTACATTTTTATGATGATTAATTTCACGCTAAGTTTATAAATACCCATATTTAACTAACAATTAAACATAGCAAAAAGAGGTCCGACAGTATGTTTCTGGCAGACCACACTGGTTAAATTCCTAACAAAAACGTACGCGGATCTGTGTATGAGAGACCATGTGCTTCTGAAACAGCTTCATAAGCAACAAATCCACCTAAAGCATTTATTCCTTTTAGTAGAGCTTCATTTTCTAAGCACGCCTTTTTATAGCCTTTATTAGCAATTTGAACTGCATATGGTACTGTTACATTTGTTAATGCAATCGTTGATGTACGTGGAACAGCTCCAGGCATGTTAGCCACTGCATAATGCAAGACACCATGTTTTTCGTATGTTGGAGAATCATGTGTGGTTATTTTATCAGTAGTTGCAAAAATACCACCCTGGTCAATGGCAATATCCACAATAACGGATCCTTGTGACATAGATTTAACATCATCTTCTGTTACTAAAAGAGGTGCTTTTGCTCCTGGAATAAGCACAGCTCCGATAACAAGATCTGATCTGCGAACTGCTTCTGAGATCGTAAGTGGATTTGACATTAAAGTGGTAATATCATGACCAAAAATATCGTCTATCTGTCTTAATCTTTCCGGATTCACATCTAACATCGTGACTTCAGCACCTAATCCCACAGCTATTTTGGCGGCATTGGTTCCTGCCACACCACCACCAATAATTGTAACCTTACCTCGTTGTGTACCTGGTACACCAGATAATAGAATCCCTTTTCCTCCACGTGTTTTTTCTAAAAATTGTGCACCAATTTGTGAGGCCATCCTTCCTGCAACCTCACTCATTGGAGTTAAAAGTGGAAGAGATCCATTTGGTAGCTGTACAGTTTCGTATGCAATAGCTATTACTTTATGATTGATCAGTGCAACAGTTAATTCAGGTTCTGGTGCAAGGTGTAGATAAGTAAATAAAATCAATCCTTCACGGAAATATTGAAATTCCTCTTTTAAAGGCTCTTTTACCTTCATCACCATGTCCATTGACCATGCTTGCTGAGCCGTATCAACAATTTGCGCTCCTGCGTCAATATACTGATCATCAGTAAAACCGGATCCTAACCCAGCATTTGTTTCAATATAAACTTCATGTCCATGTTTAATAAGATGAACAGCACCCGCAGGAGTCATTGCAACACGATTTTCATTATTCTTTATTTCTACCGGAATGCCAATCTTCATATCAATCAACCCTTTCACTTTTGCGTCCTTATCAGTATGACCGTAATTTATCATATGATTACGCAGTGAGACAGGTTAGTAAAGATTTAGATAAATTCAGCTTTTTCATTCCTATCTTTTACTTTTTTTCGTTAATCTTCACACACTTTCTATGTAGTTGGATTGAAATTAAGATTTACAGAAAAGTCATATTTTTTTACAATCCATAAAATTAGATATGGTACCTATGTATCACATTAGCTCCACCTGTTACTTCAATTATTGAACCAGTTATCATATCTGAATCTTCTTGGCAAATGAATGCTAATGTTCTCGCAATATCCTCACCAGTTCCAGATCGGCCAATTGGTGTATTTTTATCAGCTAGAGTTCTTGAGCTATCAATTGTTGCTTCCTTCATTTCTCCGATAATATTACCTGGACATATCATGTTAGCTGTAATACCGTTTTCAGCTTCCTCGATACTAATAGATTTTGTCAAGGATACAAGTCCTACCTTTGCTGCACTAAATGCTGCTCGATGAAGCCATCCTGGTGATGATTCAGCACCTTGAAAACCATATGTAATGATTCGACCATATTGCTGTTGCCTCATAACTGGTACAACTAATTTAAATAAATGAAAAACAGAGCTAAGATTTCCTTCTATCATTTGATACCATTCTTCATCTGAATAATCAGCTAGCTTTTTTCTTTCGAAAATATAAGGTCCTGCATTATTTATTAAGCAATCAATTCGGCCAAAGCGTTTTAGTGTTAATTCGATTATTTTTGTTAAATCTTCTTTTTTAGTCACATCTCCTTGAACAAAAAGCATCCGATCTTTCATATGTGAATATGTATGTTTTAACTTTTCAACTGCATCGATGTCTTTATGATAATTTACCGTTACAGAAAAACCATTCTTTAGAAATTCTTCTGTTACTTTTTTTCCTAACCCTTTAGATCCTGCGGTAATAAGGGCATGTCGCACGATAAATTTCCTCCCCTAACTTGTCCTTATAAAAATTATTAACAAACTACATCTCTCTCTTTATATACTATACTGAACTTAAGTTGACTGTTTCCAATTCTATTGTGCTTGTAACAAGATCATTTTACAATAATCTTGTTTTGAAACTTGTTACATTTTGTAAAAGGTAGCTAAGAATTTCATAATAAATTATTTTTTATAAATTATTTCCAAAGCAGAAAAAAACAGCTGATCATATATCAATCAGCTGTTTTGCTAAGTAAATTGTATTAGTCCCTTTTTATTTGGAAATGCTCTTGAAGGAAATTGGGATCATATTGCTGTTCTACTACACCACTTGAATAGGAATCTGTTAATTGTTGCATTGTTTCCTGCTCACCAAGGTGATCATAGTAATATGTTTGTCGTGTTACTCTTCTTTCTCGCACTGTTTTCAGCTCCTTATTTTCAACTGTTCTCATATAGTGTTTCTGAAAATAAGAAGCTTATACCGTTAATTTACTTGTTTATCCTTCTAACGATATTTTTGCCTTTTGAATTGCCTTTTTAACCATTTCAAAGCCTGTTCCACCCGCACTCATACGTTTTCTTACTGCTTCAAATGGATTTATTACTTCATATAAATCTTTCTCAAATAGGTTAGAGGATTTTTTATATTCCTCAAAAGGTAAATCCTTCAAATATATTCCTGACTGAATACATTGATACACTAGTGTACCGACAACTTCATGTGCCTCTCTAAATGGCATTCCTTTAGTTGATAAATAATCAGCAAGCTCAGTTGCATTTGAAAAATCTTCTTTTGTTGCTTTTTCCATGTTTTCTTTATTAACTTTTAATGTATCAATCATTCCAATGAAAATTTGGAGACTTCCTTCTATAGTTTTAACAGTATCAAACATACCTTCTTTATCTTCTTGAAGGTCTTTATTATAGGCTAGAGGAAGACCTTTTAAAATAGTTAATAATGACATTAAGTTACCATAAACTCGACCTGTTTTTCCTCTTATCAATTCAGCCATGTCGGGGTTTTTCTTCTGTGGCATAATACTACTACCTGTTGCATACGTGTCATCTAGCTCAATAAACTGAAATTCTTGTGAACACCATAAAATAATTTCCTCGCATAAACGAGAAAGATGCATCATTACAAGTGAACTATTGCTTAAAAATTCTATAATAAAATCTCTGTCGCTAACACCATCTAAGCTATTTTCATATATTCCTTCAAAGCCAAGCTTTTCTGCAGTATATTCACGGTCTATCGGAAAAGTAGTTCCTGCAAGTGCAGCAGATCCTAAAGGAGATATATTAATACGTTTTAAGGATTCTTCAAATCTTTGTTTATCACGATCTAACATCCAGAAGTAAGCCATTAAGTGGTGAGCAAACGAAATAGGCTGAGCACGCTGTAAATGTGTGTAACCAGGTAAAATTGTCTCTACATGTGCTTCTGCTTTATTAACAAGTGATGTTTGAAGTCCCTCAATCAGGTCAACCACCATTTCAACATGCTTACGTAAATACAAATGCATATCTGTAGCTACTTGATCATTTCTACTTCTACCTGTATGTAACTTTCCACCAACAGGACCGATCTCATCAATTAGCAGCTTCTCGATATTCAGATGAATATCTTCATAGTTAACTGAAAAATCAAGCTCATTTCTCTTTGCTTTTTCTAACAGTGTCGTTAACCCAATTGAAATTTCTTCTGCTTCATCTTTTGAGATAATGCCGCAGTTACCTAACATTTCAACATGTGCAAGACTGCCTGTAATATCTTCCTCAACTAATTCCTTATCAAAATGGATGGATGCGCCGAACTCATCCACCCACTGTTCAGGGGTTTTTTGGAAGCGTCCACCCCAAAGTTTTTTCATACTTCCACCTTCTTATTTTTCACCATGCTATTCACTTTCGTAGGAAGTCCCCATAGCTCAATAAATCCGATTGCAGCATTATGATCAAACGCATCATCTTTCGTATATGTTGCTAGTTTCTCATCATATAATGAGTACTCTGATTTTCTTCCTTCAACAATTGCATGACCTTTAAAAAGCTTCACACGAACTGTACCTGTTACATACTTTTGTGTTTCTTCCAAGAAAGCATGTAAAGCATTTTTTAATGGTGAGAACCATAGTCCGTTATAGATGAGCTCTGTTAATTTCTGTTCGATCACTGGTTTGAAATGAGCCACTTCTTTTACTAACGTTAAATCTTCAAGTTCTTTATGTGCTTTAATAAGAGTCATAGCACCTGGACACTCATACACTTCACGTGATTTAATTCCTACAAGACGATTTTCAACATGATCAATACGTCCTACACCATGTTTACCAGCAATATCATTTAATTCAAGAATCAATTCATGAAGAGGATATGCTTTGTCATTAATTTTTACAGGAACACCCTTTTCAAAATGAATTTCGATAACCTCTGCTTCATCAGGTGTTTTTTCTAACGGTACTGTTAAATCATAAGCTCCCTCAGGTGGAGCAGCCCAAGGATCTTCAAGAATTCCACACTCATTACTTCTACCCCATAGATTTTGGTCAATAGAATATGGGCTATCTAAGTTTATTGGAATTGGAATATCATGCTTAATTGCATATTCAATTTCTTCTTCACGTGACCAGCCCCACTCTCTTACTGGAGCAAGAACTTCTAGATCTGGGTTTAGTGCTTTGATTGAAACCTCAAATCGAACCTGATCATTTCCTTTACCCGTACAACCATGTGCAATGGCAACAGCATTTTCTTTTTCTGCAATTTCAACTAATTTTTTTGCGATAAGTGGTCGTGAAAGTGCTGAAACTAAAGGGTATTTCCCTTCGTATAAAGCATGTGCTTGTAGTGCAAGTAATGCAAAGTCATTTGCATATTCTTCTTTTGCATCAATCATGTATGATTCAACTGCTCCAACTTGCAGTGCCTTTTGTTGAACAAAAGCAGTATCTTTTCCTTCACCAACATCTAGACAACATGCAACAACAGCGTACCCTTGTTCTTGTAACCATTTAATTGCAACAGAAGTATCTAAACCCCCGGAATATGCTAAAACTACTTTTTTCATCTATTTGTTCCTCCTTAGTTGTATAAAAATTAATATATACTAATAAAAATACATTTTCTATGTAAGTATCACTTTACCAACTCTTTCCCTATTTCGTCAATAGAAATTTTGTATATTTTCTCATAATTTTTGTATAAAAATAAATATCATCCCTTAGTTTCACTTAAAATGACTAATAAATTGTGCATAGAACTTTTCTTTCGACTAATGGTACAATAGATGTGAAATTAAATTTGGAGGAATGGGAATTGAATGAATACTTCACCTATAACCCTAGATTAAAAATATACCTTCCGAAGTTAGATCAAGATTGGAACTCTTATAGCCTACATACTCAAAATTGTATTTTGACAGATTGGGAACATATTCGCGGTCATATTCCTGACCGTATTGCAGAACTTGAAGAAGATATTAATCTTAAACAAGAGGCATTAAATGAAGAGGAGAATTTCCAAACGTCCTGTAAGCTAACCGAGGAAATTTCTGAATTAGCATCGATTATAAATGATTTATGGATTTGGTATAGATCTAACCAGCAAATATCTAAAGCAAAAGTTCATACATAACAAAAATGAGGCTAGGACATAAGTAAAGAAATCATAAAAAAAACAAATTAATCTAAATCAGTTAAGTTGAAAGAAATAAGTTCGTTCCATTGCGCTGCAGACACTCGCTTTCCACTAATAGTATGCAAAATTAAAAATTCCAAATGAAGACAGTAAAAGACCCGAACTATTAAGTGATATTTGAAATATCATCTAATAATTCGGGTTTTCATTAACTTAAATTAAATACTTTTGTCCAAACCTCATAAGGTAGAAGTAAAAGGAATGGAAAACACAAATTGTCTTCCATTCCTTTGTTTGGATATTAATAATTTTAAAAAATTATACTTTCAATAAAATTAATGTTATAAATCTTTTTTTACCTCACGAACAACATGACCTATTTCAGGTAATATCAACTTTTCCATTGCCAATTTAACAGCTCCTGATGACCCCGGCATGGCAAATATCGCTGTATCCATTGCAACACCAGCTACAGCCCTGCTAAGAATAGCAGCTGAACCAATATCATCACGATAGCTAAGCATACGAAAAATCTCACCAAAGCCAGGAATTTCTTTGTCGATGATTGACTCAACTGCTTCAATGGTAACATCTCTTTTGGCTATACCTGTTCCTCCATTGGTAAGTACCACATCAACTTCTCTTGTTTCACAGCCTTTTAGGATAGAACTTCGAATGAGCGTTTTTTCATCCTTTACGATCTCATAATCCACAACTAAGTGATTATGTTCTTCTAAATAACTTTTTATAAGATAGCCACTTTTATCAGTTTCTTCGTCTCTAGTATCACTAATCGTAATTACTTTACATCTAACCTGATTTGGTGCTTCAAGTTTATGCTCAATACTACTCATACTACCCCTCCTTCAAAGTAAGTTGATTTTTGTGTGATATAGCGATATTGGTAAAATCTATTTGCAAAATCACTAATATGACGAGTTTGTTGATAATTTGCACCAGCACCAATCATCATACTGACTAAAGGTATTCCAGCAATAAGTTTACGTTTGAATATTGATATTACTGACAATTTCGCAATCTGCTTAAGTAGGAATTCCATACTCTTAGGATCTGCTAAATCCTCATTTCCTTCGTAAAAGTAGGAAACACTTTCTTCATCTATATCCTGTTTTAATTCTATCCACGCTTTATATTGTAAATGCTTTGGTAATAAAGAAGCATGATACAATTTCAAGGAAGTCATCATTTCATACGGATTATTTATTTCATATCCATAACACATTGAAATCATTTGAATTGCACGTAAATTTAGTATGGTTTGTAAAGGAATGTCGGCACCTGTTAAAAGAATACCACCTGTTCCTGTAATGCCTCCCTGTAGGAAGGAGTATAATCTGTGCTTTGAGGTTTGTAGGTCTGCTAAGTAATGCAGTTGACTAATTGAAAGCTTATGTAAATCACTAATTTGAATAATATCCTCATTTAATGCTTTTGCAGATAGTAAAATTTGTTGCTTAGCATCTTGTTGTATAAACGAATTTTGAATAAACGAATGTAAGTTAAAAAAACTAGCATCAATTTTTTTTAATATCATTGTTTTCGTTCGCTTTGGTATTTCCTCGATATTTCTATCTATCCACCTGTTAAATGTTCGTTGAAAATCTGTTCTTACATCATTTTGTAAATCATTTTCCCAACTAGTAATTTCTGCTAATATGGCTTTTTCACGTACTGATTCATTCATGAGAAATGTCTCCTTATTAACGTAATAAGTGGTCTTTTTATTAAACTGTTTCCCTAAATTTTGTTGCTCTGTAACTTTTAGAAAACAGTACTGTACATAGTCTACATGACATCTTTTTTCTTGGAAAGCTATGTTTTAACATTTAAATAGATCCACCAAAAACTTCAGAAAAGATCCTTTATTTATCATAACATAAAAAGACAGTCGTTTTGTTCACGACTGTCTTTTTATGTTTATTGTTTATTCTGTTCGGTTAATAGGTCAATTTATTACTCAACTGGCCTAAATAATTTTTTTATAGATAAGACCCTATTTATTTCGCTAGACGAACAACATCTCTTGCAATCATAACTTCTTCATTGGTAGGAATAACTAAAACCTTAACAGGTGAATGCGGATAGCTAATATATGCTTCTTCACCACGAACCTTATTTAGAGCAGGATCCCAATATATTCCCATAAACTCTAATCCGTTTAACACACGTGCACGTATCTCAGTACTGTTTTCTCCAATTCCAGCTGTGAAGATAATTGCATCAACACCTGACATTCTTGCTGCATAAGATCCAATATATTTATGAATACGACTTGCGAATACTTCAAGAGCTGTTTTTGCTCGTTCATTTCCTTCTGATGTTGCTTGTTCGATATCACGAAGATCACTAGAAAGCCCTGATATACCTAGGATTCCACTCTTTTTATTTAAAATATCTAATACTTCATCAGCCGATTTTCCTGTTTTCTCCATAATAAAAGGTAAAAGCGCAGGATCAATATTTCCAGATCTTGTCCCCATAGCAACTCCAGCAAGTGGTGTAAAGCCCATTGAGGTATCAATTGATTTTCCGCCTTCAATTGCAGCAATACTTGCTCCGTTTCCTAAATGACAAGAAATGAGACGAAGATGTTCTACAGGTCTTCCAAGAATTTCTGCTGCTCTTTCAGAAACATATTTATGTGATGTACCATGAAAACCATACTTACGAATTCCATAATCCTCATAATATTCATAAGGTAAGCTATATAAAAATGATTGCTCAGGCATAGTCTGATGGAAAGCTGTATCAAATACTGCTACTGCATCAACATTTGGTAGTACTTCTTTAAAGGCTTTAATTCCAACAATGTTTGCTGGGTTATGAAGTGGTGCCAGATCAGATAACTCTTCAATCTTACTTAATGTATCGTCAGTAATTATAGCCGAGTCGTTAAAGATTTCTCCTCCATGAACTACACGGTGACCAATACCTTCAATTTCATCTAGTGATTTGATAATTCCTAAATCAGTTAGCTTTGATAAGAGAATTTTTACCGCTACTGCATGATCAGGAATATCTGTTACTTCTGTTTGCTTTTCACCATTGACTGAAATGCTAAACACTGAATCATTTATACCTATTCTTTCAACTAAACCTTTTGTTAAAACTGTTTCACTAGGCATCTCAAATAGTTGAAATTTTAGTGATGAACTACCTGCATTGATTGCTATAACCTTAGCCATTTTGTTTCGCTCCTTTTTATTTCAAATCACCTTTATAGGCATTAATAATGTATATATGTAATACAATTAATCGACACAAAACTATTAGCAATAAACTAGCTCTTTAGATGTGTTTTTCTTTACTTCCTTAGTCTTTGCAAAAAACTTCTGATTATTATCTGCCTTTTCCATTTAAACACTGACATTTCGACATTTCAAGAACTTGATGAAATTGCAATCGGTTACAGGTAAAATTCTTATAATTCTAATAATTCTTTCAAAATGTAGCGGGGTGAAATAAGGCTTTGCTTCTACAATGAGTGCGTTTACAGACATTTTCATCAAATTAATAGGATACAGTAACAAAGTTTACAAAAAAAATCCATTTAATAAGAAAGTTCAATAAAAAAGAGAGCTAAACTGATCAGCTCTCCTTTTTCCTACTTATTTTCTTTAAACCAATCATCCATTTTTTTCATAATTGAGTTCATTGCCTCTTTATTTGAAAACCTCGGTAATTCTGCAAGCAAAGCCTGTTTTGGAGCGATACTTGTTTCACCTTTTTTCTGAAGGATGAGAATACTTTTCCCATGTTTCTCATCTTTAAATAAAGAGACAGGTAGCTTAATAAACCCTTGAATGATAGCTGTATCTCTTAAATATTTATTAAGTTTTGGAGCTTCCTTTGTTTCAAAAAGAGAGTTAGGAACAATAAAAAATAAATAGCCATCTTCTTTCGTATGAGTTAAGCTTTGTTCAATAAAAAGATGATGTGAATATGAATATCCTTCATCTGCTTTAAGCTCATATTTTGCAGCTTCCATATCATTCGGATAATACCCAACAGGCAGGTCACAAACAACCATATCGACAGGGTCAATTAACAAACGTTCTAAGCTATCTTGATTGAATAAGCTAATTGGATGTTCTTGAAGATTTGCATTTATATAAGCGAGCTTAATTAAAAGATCATCAACATCTACTCCATAGCTTTCTATACTCTCCAAAGAAAGATAGTTTAATATTGCCGTTAATAAATTTCCTGTTCCCACTGCTGGATCTAATATAGTAACATTCTTTTGTTTACCCAAAAACTTACTAACCAAATAACCTAAAAATAACCCAATTGTATCAGGAGTCATTTGATGATTAGGATGTGCTCCTTCCTTCAACCCTTTCAAGATAGCTAGTTGATAAGCTTTACGTAGCTCTTCTTTATCATATGAATCGATTTGAATTGTCTCATATTTTCTCTTTAAGCTTTTTTCAGTAACTTCACTAAGATTTTCTTGAAGAATAGAATTGTGGAAAATATTTTCACCTGTTTCAGCTACTGCTTCTATATACGTGATTTGAGCTTCATTTGAAATTAATTCTGCTGTTTCATTTATTACAGTAAATAAATTCTCTATCTTTGAAAGTGTTTGCATGCTTTTACTCCTCCTAGCTCTTTACCTCTTCTAATTCTAGACATAGTTCTTAGTATAGTCAAAGGAAAACAACATTAGTGGAATTAGGTCATAATATGACAAAAATTCTCTTGAATCTCTGCTCATATTTAGGCTTACTAGGAACTCAATAAACTAATTACAAGTCAACTGAAGAATTTAAAACATAAAAAAACTGCCCTGAGGACAGTTTTCATATCATTCGTTTTTTACAGTGCAATTTACAATAAATATTATTTTGCGGCTTTAGCAGCTTCGATTGCTGCTTCATAGTTTGGATGATTTGTTGCTTCACTAACATATTCTACATATGTAACTTTATCATTTGCGTCAACAACAAATACAGCACGTGCTAATAAACGCAATTCTTGAATAAGGACACCATATGATTCTCCAAATGAAGCATCACGATGATCAGACAACGTTTTCACATTCTCAAGACCATTTGAAGCACACCATCTTTTTTGTGCAAACGGTAAATCCATGCTAACTGTTAAAACCTCTGTATTATCTATTGTTGAAGCATCTTCGTTAAAACGGCGAGTTTGTGCATCACAAACTCCTGTATCAATTGATGGAACCACAGAAATGATACGAATTTTGCCTTTAGTATCTGCTAATGTTACAGGAGATAAATCGTTTGCTAAAACAGTAAAGTTTGGTGCTTGATCGCCAACACTAACTTCATTTCCAAGTAATGTAACAGGGTTATTTTTAAAAGTGATTGAAGCCATACTAAAATCCTCCCTATAAATAAAAATTATGTACAGTGTAAATATAGCCCAGCTAATCAGAATTATCAATTATTATGTATTTCAATCACTATTAGTTTTTGGTGCTTTGTACTGCTAAATAAAATTTAGCTATTAAAAATTTCGCAAACATGCAAAAGGTTCAACGCTAATAGAAACGCTGAACCTTTTAAGAACTTAAATATCTAGATCTTGCTTTTGACCTGACTTAAAATCTACATCCTCAGCTGGGTCTTCTTTACCGTTGCTGTTGTTGTTACCACTGCTATTGCTTCCTTTATTCTTTTTAAAAAGGCTTTGAATTTTCTCCACCGTTTGTGGTGCAGCCTCAAGAATTTTTTCATATAAATGTGTATTTTCATCTAAATGAAGCATTTTTACACCATTTGAAGAAACGATAAGAAACGCTATTGGCGTGATAGAAACTCCTCCACCACTACCTCCACCAAATGGTAGCTTCGGGGATTTATCTCCCTCTTCTGCACCAGTTGAATTAAATTCGCTACCTCCTGCTGCAAAACCAAATCCAACCTTTGAAACAGTTAAGATGACACTACCATCTGGTGTTTCAACAGGATCACCAACGATTGTGTTAACATCAATCATTTGCTTTAGGTTCTCCATGGCTGTTTTCATTAAACCTTGAATTGGGTGATCACTCATATATGTAGCCTCCTTTAACAATTTAAAAAACCGGTCATTTCCCACTGATACTGTAATCCTTAATCACTAGTTAGCAAAAAAAGAAAAAGGTTTACTTTTTAAATCTGGACGTCCACCTTTCCAGTATTTTAGGAATTGTATACCTGCCAACATAGCTTGCCCGATTCGAAACTGAAAAATACATTGAAGTTTTGTCCTTGAGCAAATTTGATTAAATTCTGGTGTTATCGTTACGATTGGAGTTGTTTTAAGCTTCATATATTCTCCTACAATCCCAATGACAACACCTTTTATTGACCAAGCAACACCTGTTATTAATCCTGTATGAGCAGCATCACCTATCCCAATTTGAGAATGCCAGATAAATTGTTTCACTTTGATTTTTCTTAAAAAACGTTGAACGATTTTATGTAAACCTACAACATGCTGTACGATTTCTTTTATGTCATGTAGTGCTTTGACCTCTTCTTCTGGGGTGATCTTTTCTTTACCTTTTGAAACCTTACTAGCGGTATCTTCATCTCCAATTTTTTGTTCCTGTTTGATGATTATATTTGCTTGGTCATCGATTTTCACAAAAGGAATCTTTATCGTATACCTTAATAAACCAAACCACGCTTTGATTTTAATTTTGATATGATCATTATCTCCAACATGTATTAAATCAAGAATGATTGTTAATCTCGTAAAAATAATGAGGAAAAATAGTAATAATAATAGCAGTAAAATACCAATAATCCAGTACAGTCTTATCACACCCTTTCAATTTTTCATTATCACCTTCTTATAAATAAAATAAACCTACTAAATAGATAGTAGGCACGAAAACTTCTTAGGGATTTTTGTAGCAATATGAATGACTATTTCTGGTGAATTTTAAGCAAGGTTCTTTTCGCAAAATTTGTTGCTTATAATTACCGGAAGAAATCAGCATCGTATTAAGTCTTTTCATCATAAAATAGTAGCCTCTATGCGAAAAACACACTGTTTCTACTACAAATTTGGGATACTTAGCAATAATCTTTCAAAAAAGTGTCTTAATAACAAAAAGAGGATGGGACATAAGTATTTAAGCTAATGAAAAACCCGAATTATTAGGTGATATGTCAATTAAACATTCACCTAATAGTTCGGGTTTTTATTTTTGCTTTCATAAATGGATTTTTTGATTTTGCATACTTATTCTAAGAACTAGTGGAATGGAGCGGAAGACAATCGACTCCTACGGGAATTGAGGAAAGGCTGAGACCCCGCATGCTTGCCGAGGAGGCTCAGCTTCCTCCCCGTGGAATGCGAGTGTCTGCAACGCAATGGAACGAACTTGTTTCTTTCAGGTTTACTGAATTTAGATTTATTCGTCTTTTTGAATGATTTCTTTAATTATGTCCCAGCCTCTTCTTAAATAAGAATTAAGATACAGATTTTAATGATTTTTGTTTATAGAGTTTTTCATGAATAACTTGAGTATCTGCAAATAGATCATGCAGACCTTGTTTGTTTGGGGTAAAAGCAACAATGATATATCCGACCCAAATTAATTTGGAAATATATCTTCCAATCAACTCTCTGAAAATAATTGTTCCCCATGTTATTCTTTCTTCTTTTAAAGATACAACCTTTAAGCCAAAAATAATCTTTCCCAAAGTTTGATTTTTAAACTTTGTCATTAACACAAAATAAGCAAAAAATGTTATGGCTGTTGTTATGGCTATTGGTGAAAAAATGAATGTCTTTTTTGTGCTTATATCTAACAGTTCAAACAATGGATAAATCACGATTCGGTTTACACTACCAATTACTAAGAGGTCAACAAGATATGCCCAAAAACGGATCCAAAAGCCTGCAAGTAAATGGCTATAATCCAAAACAGTACTTTTGTCTACAGTTTCAGAGCTATAGTATGCTTCCTCTTTTTCTGAACCTTCAAATGTAGCATCCATTATATTTCCCCCCTTATTCAGAATACAGATACATAAGTCTTGGAGAATTAGGCTGAGCTATAAACTGATATAAGTTTGAAAGCTCTATATCATCTTTAAACATTTTCGAAGCTCCCATAGACAGGAAGCTATCTAAACCTAAAGAAGTTCCATATTCAATTACCTGAGCATCTTCAATTTTTAAGTCTTTTTTCATAGCAAGAATTGTATCATCTAAATATCCTAACTCGTCTATCAAGTTATTTTCTTTTGCCTGTCTTCCATCATATATACGACCATCTGCCACTTTTCGTACCTCTTCTTCAGTAAGAGGGCGACCTTCAGTAATGACATTGACAAAACCTTTGTACGCATTGTCTACCATTGTCTGAAGAATATCTCTTTCCTCTTCAGTCATATCTCGTGTTGGAGAAAAAATATCTTTATATGGTCCACTTTTAATTGTTTCAAATTTCACTCCATACTTTTCTGCAAGCTCACCATAATTAACAGATTGCATAATAACACCTAGAGATCCTGTTAATGTATCTGGTGCAGCATAGATTTTATCTGCTGCAGTTGCGATATAATAACCACCAGATGCAGCAGTTGTCCCCATTGAGATGTACACAGGCTTTTTACTTTTTTCTTTTAATTCTGTTAGCTTTTTATGTATTTCTGCACTTTCTACAACACCACCACCAGGTGAATTTACTCGCACAATTACACCCTTTACATTCTTGTCTTTTCCAGCTGCCTCAACCATATCTAAAAAGGTTTGGTGTTGATATCCTGCTGTACTAAAAAAAGAAGCAACATCCTCACCAGTATCCTGAATAACTCCATTTACATTTAAGACGAGTATTTTGCTAGTTGAGGTACCTTCTTCTATAACCTCCTCAGCAAAATCATTATTTGTCGCAGCAAATGCTTCACTAAACATATTACTTTGTTTTAAAAATAACATTGATGAGCTAATAATAATCGAAATAACAAATAAGCCTGCCGCTATTCCTAATGCTCCCCACCGTTTACCATTCATCTCTTACTTCCTCCTTTACTATCTTGAATCGTGCTTATTACCACTAGCTAAACCTACTTCGTCTACTAGCTGCTCTTTTCTGCTTTAACTTCCTTATAGATTCGACATGTGATTTCATAATGTGTACATGTTATGAATATAAAGATTAACTTAAGCAAATACTAATAAATTGGAAAAGAGCAATTATCTTTTAGTTTCAAATTTATTGCTTCTTAGAACATTTAAATATCTAAAAGTGGTAAACTAAACAACATAAAGTATTGTAACACCTTTAAGGAAAAATGTGGAGATTTTACATAATCATAAGGAGGAATCATTATGCCAGATCGACGAAATATATATTTTTTCTATAAAAAGGAGGACAGCCTCTTAGAAAAAATCAACTCATTAATTCAATTTGCAAAGGATAATGAATTTACGATTGTTGATGATGTGAATACAGCAAATATTGTTGTGAGTATTGGTGGAGATGGGGCGTTTTTACAAGCTGTTCGAAAAACAAATTTCAGAACAGACTGTTTATATGCTGGTGTTTCTGTTGATGACACTTTAAGCCTATACTGTGACTTCCACATTGACGAACAAGAAAAAATGATTCATGCAATGAATGAATCTCAAATTGAAGTTAGACGGTATCCTGTGCTAGAGGTTAAAATTGATGACTTAGCAACATTTAAATGTTTAAATGAATGTTCAATTAGATCAAGTATTATTAAAACTTTTGCTATTGATGTCTTCATTGATGATCTTCATTTTGAAACATTTAGAGGAGATGGAATGTTAATTGCTACTCCAACAGGAAGTACTGGATACAATAAATCAGTTAATGGTGCTGTTGTTGACCCAATGCTTCCTTGCATACAGGTTAGTGAATTGGCATCCTTAAATAATAACCTATATCGTACACTAGGTTCTTCATTCATTTTAAGTGAAAAGAGAAAACTAACATTAAAGATTGTTCAAGACGGAAATGATTATCCTGTAATCGGAATGGACAATGAGGCTCTAAGTGTTCGAAATGTATTGAAATTAGAATATAGCTTAAGTGATCAACCAATCAAAACCGTTAAACTTAAAGATAATTCTTTCTGGGAAAAGGTAAAAAGATCATTTCTATAAGAAATAAAACATACTAATGTAATTAAAGAAGTCAATAAGACGAATAAATTCAAATTCAGTTAAACTGTATGAAACAAGTTCGTTCCATTGCGCTGCAGACACTCGCTTTCCACGGGGAGGAAGCTAAGCCTCCTCAGCTACGCCTGCGGGGTCTTAGCCTTTCCTCTATTCCCGTAGGAGTCGAGTGTCTTCCGCTCCATTCCACTAGTTCTTAAAAATAGTATGCAAAATCAAAAAACTATTGAAGACGGCAAATAAAAACCCGAATTATTAGGCCAATGATTAATTGAAATATCACCTAATAATTCGGGTTTATCATTAGCTTAAATACTTATGTCCCAGCCTCTCTATTAAGCTCTATGTTGATACATAATCTCATTGTCTACAACGGTCATCATAACTTTTGCTTGTAATAAAGTATCAGGCTCTTGCTTGAATATATCTTGATCATAAACTGTAAAATCTGCTACAAATCCTTTTTTGATCATCCCTCTATCATGTTGGTGGTGAATCGCATATGCACTTCCCTTTGTAAACAATTCAACTGCCTGGTATATTGATAGCTTTTGTTCTGGGAAATAGCTTGTCCCCGTATTGTCGTAAATACTCTCTCTTGTAACAGCTGCATGAATACCTAGTAACGGATCAATTGGTTCTATTGGTGCATCAGATCCACCAGCACAGTGAATACCCTCTTCTACTAATGTCTTCCATGCATAACAAGATTTCATATGATCTTCACCGATTCTATCAATTACCCATGGAAAATCACTTGCCACAAATCGTGGCTGTATATCAAGTATGATCGGTAATTTTTTTGCTCTTTCAATCAAATCTTTTCTCAATATTTGAGCATGAATTAACCTATCGTGTTGACCATCTTGCGGTGGATCAGCTTCTATCGCATCAAGGATCATTTCAAAGGCTAAATCACCGATTACATGCACTGCTACCTCCATTTTATAGCTTCTAGCTTTTTTAACTAATAAAGCAAGCTCGTTTTCTGTATGTATAGCCACACCAGTTGTTGATGGATCATCATGATAAGGAAAACTTAAAAGAGCAGTTCTTCCTCCTAATGCACCATCAGCAAATATTTTCATCGCACCGAATTCTCCAAACTCCCCTAAATCTCTTTCTTTCTGCTGAAATTCATCAACAATAAGGTGATGAACTAGTAAGTGAGTACGAAATTTTAAGCCTTTTGATAAAACTTCATCAAAAGCATGCAAAGTTTTATCTAATCCACCGTAATAGGAAAGATCTTCTGTATGTGCTCCAACTAACCCTTTTTTATAGCAATCTTTTATAGATGTTTCAAGAGCAAGAACAAGATCCTCTTTTGTAGAAGTTGGTGCAACCTCAAACACAAGCTCTTGAGCCTGATCTAATAAATATCCTGTTGGAGTATTTGTTGCATCTCTCACAATGACTCCACCAGGAGGATCTTGTGTTTCACTTGATATATTTGCAAGCTCTAATGCTTTTGTATTAACAATAATTGCATGTCTGCATATTCTTTTTAGCATTACCGGGTGATTCGGTGATATTTCATCTAATTCATTTCGATGTATGATTTTTCGATCCTCTAATTGATTCTCATTCCATCCCTCTCCAATTATCCAGCTACCAGGATTAAGATGAAGAGTTCTATCCTTTATTGTTTGTATAATTTCATCTGGATTTGTTGTTTTAGAGAAATCTAACCTAACAAGTTTTTCTCCATGTCCAATTAAATGCAGGTGGCTATCAACTAAACCAGGAATCATTGTTTTACCATATAAGTCTATGTATTCAGAGATCTCTTCCTTATATTGGTTAACAAGATCACTATACTTTCCGGTCTCAATAATTCTTCCTTCTTTTGAAAAAATAGCCTCAACTTTGCAATCCTCGTATTCTAATGTATAAATATTTCCGCCATACCATAAAGTTCCCAAAATGTTTTCCCTCCGTCATGCAATTTCTTACTAATTTAATTCCTCAATATGAAGGAATTAAATCACCAATAATATTGTTATTTGAAACATTACCAGAAATCTATGTATTTTGGAAATATGGTAATCAAATTTAGCTTTAGAAGTTTCAATGCAAATTTGCTACAAGCGGTTGAAGGAAGCAAAAGCGCGAGACTTCTGTTGCGATCAGTAAGAGAGGGTGGGGAATCCATTAAAATACCGAACGTTGTTAGCTTATATCAATTTTTCAAGGCCAACAACATCTTCAAATCGTTTGAATCATAGACACACATAAAAAAGCCAGGAAAAGTCTCCTGGCTTTTTTAAGTTTTTGTTAAGCTTGTTTTAGTTGGAGCTCACGTTGCCTCAACTCTATTCGTCGAATTTTACCTGATGTTGTTTTCGGTAATTCTTCGATAAATTCTATTTCACGAGGATACTTATAAGGAGCTGTTAATTCTTTTACATGATTTTGTAAGCTGGTAATTAATTTATTATCTATAGTTAATGATTGATCTCTTAAAACAACATAAGCTTTAACTATATTTCCTCTAATTTCATCAGGACTTGCTACAACAGCACATTCTTTAATATATGGATGCTTCACTAGAGCATCTTCAACTTCAAATGGTCCAATTGTATAGCCAGAGCTGATGATGATATCATCCATTCTTCCTTCAAACCAAAAATATCCGTCCTCATCCATTCTCGCGCGATCTCCAGTAATATAATAATCGCCTCTATATTGCATTAGCGTTCTTTCGGTGTCTTTATAATATTCTTTAAATAGCGCAGGTGTATCTTTATGAACGGCAATATCCCCCACTTCATTTACTTCACAAGGTTCTCCGTTATCATTTATTATAATCACATCGTTACCAGGTGTTGGCTTCCCCATTGATCCAGGCTTGATTGTCATACCTTTCATAACACCTACTAACAGTGTATTCTCTGTTTGACCGTAGCCGTCACGTACACTTACTTTGAATTGTTTCTGGAAGGTATCAATAACCTCGCGATTTAATGGTTCACCAGCTGATACAGCACTATGTAATGAGGTGAGTGAATATTTATCAAGATCTTCAACCTTAGACATTAAGCGATACTCTGTAGGTGTACAACATAATACATTAACTTGATATTCATCTAAAAGCTGTAAATACTTATTCGGATCAAACTTCCCTTGATAGATGAGGCCTGTTGCACCACAGCCTAATACAGATAAGAAGGGACTCCAAATCCACTTTTGCCAACCAGGACCTGCTGTTGCCCAAACTGTATCTTCTTCATTAATACTTAACCAATTTTTTGCTGCTGTTCTTAAATGAGCATAAGCCCAACCATGTGTATGTACCACACCCTTTGGATTTCCAGTTGTACCAGAAGTATAAGATAAAAAAGCCATACTTGTAGACAATGTATCGGCAATATCCATTTTATTACTTTCTCTACTACTTAATTGTTCAAGTGATATCCACTCATTATTATTACCATTGATTACAAATTTCTTTAAATCATTAAATTCTCTAATTTCTTTAAACTCATCTATATACAATACATGACTAATAATGGCTTTAACATCACCATGTGTTACTCGATATTGTAAATCTTTTGTTTTCAACATTTCAGAGCTAGGAATAACTACTAGTCCTGCCTTTAGGGCTGCTAAATAGACAGCATAAGCATCTATCATTCGAGGAATGACCACTAAAACAGTATCTCCAGTAGTTAGGCCTTGGTTAATTAAAGCGTTTCCAATTTTATTCACTTTTTCAATTAAGGAATAATATGTAATTTCACTTTTGTCACCATCTTCATTTTCAAATTTAAGAGCAATTTTTGATGGCTCTGCAGCATACTTTTCAATCTCTTCTACAAGATTATATTTCGAAGGTGCAAGCAATTCTTCTTTAACCATTATTTCCCCTCCCTAATGTTTGTACAATAATAGTATACATAATTATTATAATTTTTAAAATATTACTAATGACATTTTAGAATGGATTTTGTATAGTTTATTTTCGGGTAATAAAGGTTATGTTAAAAAATTATTTATCTTTCTCTTATTTAGTTGTTGACTAAATTCTTTTACATTTGAAATCGTTTTAGTAAAAGGGTCAATGATAGTTGCTGGAATTTGTCGAATGATGGATTATTCGTGAAAGTTGATGAATTCCTGAAAAAACTGCTTAAGGTAAAAGTTTGCGAAGCACCAAGTAGTAAAGAAGAATCAAAAAAGGCAGGAGATAAACTCCCACCTTAGTAGCCATTATCTATTCAATTATTGTTGTTGAAAAGAACCGCTCATTTGTTGTTGAGCAAAAGAAACTAGACGCTTAGTGATTTCACCACCAACAGAACCGTTTGCGCGTGAAGTAGTTTCTGGTCCTAAGTTAACACCAAATTCAGAAGCAATTTCGTATTTCATTTGATCGATTGCTTGTTGTGCACCAGGTACAACAAGTTGGTTTGAGCTGTTTGATCCGCTGTTTTGTGCCATGTGTATCACCTCCTTGTGAGTATAGAATGTGTTAATACACATGGCTTCATTCATAATATTTATTGGTAATTTCTTCTCTGCTTTTATTTACTTGGCGATGTTAAACATTGTTGTTGATTTCCATTACAGAAAACTAATGCTTTTCACTTCAATCAACAAAAGTTCTAATAATCAACATTAAGCCTTAACACAGTCGCAATTTACTAAAAATTAAAATAAACTATTCATTTCTTCTTCTTGAATTTTTGTAATCAAAATTGTCTCGATGTTATCCACAGCTTCTGATATTAGCTCATCAAAGTCGACAAAGCTCTCAAATCTTGAAACCTTTTCTAATTTTGGCATCGTTTTAGGACTTGCTGGAGTGAAGATTGTGCAACAATCTTCATAAGGACGAATAGAAATATCATGAGTATTTATTTCTTTAGCAATCTCGATTATTTCTAACTTATCCATCGTAATTAATGGTCTTAAGATCGGTGTATTTGTCACAGCATTAATAGCAATCATACTTTCTAATGTTTGACTTGCAACTTGCCCAAGACTTTCACCTGTAATTAATGCTAAAGCCTGTTGTTTTTCTCTCAGCTGATCAGCAATTTTCAACATCATTCTTCGTGTAGATGTCATCGTATAATTTTCCGGTACCTGTGCTTGAATTTTCTCCTGAATAGTTGTAAAAGGAACAATATGAAGCTTTATTTTTCCACCATAAGAAGTTAACTCTTTAGCTAAGTCAATCACCTTTTGTTTAGCACGATCACTTGTATACGGTGGGCTAAAGAAGTGAATAATCTCAAGCTCCACACCTCTTTTTAAGGTTAGATAACCTGCTACAGGGCTATCTATTCCACCAGATAATAAAAGCAACCCTTTTCCTCCAGAGCCTACTGGTAACCCACCAGCACCTTGATAATCGAAGCAGGTAATATATGTTGCTTCACTTCTCACTTCAACTCGAAGGTTAATAACAGGCTTCTTCACATCAACGCTTAAGTTTTCCGTATTTATAAGAACATGACTGCCGATTTGATAATTTAATGTATTTGTATCTAATGGAAACTGCTTATCAGCTCGTTTTGTTGTTACCTTAAATGTATCGTTTGGTTTGTAAAGACTATTAATTGCATTTAAAGCTGTATCTTTTATAGCTGATATTTCGCTTTCACACTTAATAGCTAAACTAAAAGATTGAATTCCAAAAACTAGCTTTAATTTTTCAATAATTTCTTCATGATTTTCATCATTTAAAAGGATATAAATTCGATCTCTTGTGCCTTGATAATTTAAATTAGGAAAATCTATTAAGACTTCACGTATATTTCGTTTTAAACGATCGATAAATTTCCTGCGATTTCTTCCTTTTGTAGAAATTTCGCCGAAACGTATTAATATATGATCAAATTTCATTTTTCTACCTCATAACTTTTGTTAATTTACTTATTCCATTTTTAAGTGTAGTAATAAACGGTCCTACTATTTCTTCATTATGATCAAGTGATAAACTTACACGAATTGCACTTTTGGCTACTTCTTCTTTTTTCTTCATTTCTAACAAGGTGTGGCTTATGGTCTTTCTTCTAGATGAACACGCTGAAGTAGTAGATAAATAAATACCATGCTCACCAAAATAATGAATTAATACTTCTGCTTTTAAGTTGGGAACTGAAAAGTTCAATATATGTGGTGCTGCAAAAACTGGGGTATTAATGACAACACCACTAATGTCCATTAATTCACTTCTTAGCTTATCTTGTGTCTCTTTCACGATCTTCAATTGCTTTTCTGCTTTCTCTGTTGTAAGTCTAAGTGCTTTGGCTAAAGCGACATTCCCCGCAAGGCTTTCAGTTCCAGATCTCATTTCTAGCTCCTGAGAGCCACCTGTAAAAAGGGGAAGCAACTGTACTCCTGTTTTTATAAATAATGCTCCCGTTCCATTAAGTCCGTGAAATTTGTGTCCTGAAATGGTGCATAAGTCTATATGTGCATCATTGATATTTAAGGGTACCTTTGTCACACCTTGAACATGATCCACATGGAATAATGTATTTTTGAATTGTTTTATAAGTTGTCCCATCTCAGCTATTGGCTGAATTGTTCCGACTTCATTGTTAACATGCATAATGGAGACAAGAATTGTGTCATTTCGTAAATTCTTTTTTAAGTCGTTGCATGATACAGTTCCACTTTCATCAACAGCTAAATAAGTCACTTCAAAGCCATGAATTTTCTCAAGCTGCTTAAAAGACTCTAATACTGATGGGTGTTCAATAACTGAAGTGATCAAATGTTTCCCTTTATGTTGATTGGCAAATGCTGCGCCTTTTATGGCTAAATTATTTCCTTCTGTTCCTCCAGAAGTAAAAATTATTTCATTCGGTAATACTCCTAATAAGTTTGCTACTTGTTTTCTTGATTGATTGAGTAATCCTTCTGCTTCACTACCTAATTTATGTATCGAAGATGGATTAGCAAAGTATTCTTCAGTGACCTTAATAAAGGTAGCAAGTACATCTTCATATGGCTTTGTTGTTGCACTGTTATCTAAATACAGCATCCTTCTTCTTCCCCCAAGCAAGAAACCTCATAAATTATGATCCAAATCTTTTCCTCTTAAGGGAAAAATTCAGAAGTAATCATATCATAACAACTTCTACAACAAAAGAGCAAGCACCTTAAAAACTGCCACAGCAAGAAAGACGGTTTAGATATGGTGACTCCCTTTGCCTTATTTAACCCCGCTTATGAACAAGGAAAAACTTGCAATTCTTTATCTTCGCCCTACGAAATAAGGTCTGACTTACCTCTCGATGGCTGGTTAGGTATATGACTTTTCACAAAAAGTCCTATAGCTATACTAAGCGAAAGCAAGTTCGCTAATTTGATCTATTGTAGACGATCTAAAAAACTCTTATAAACGCCAAAAAACAAGGATAACAAGATAAAATGGTGATTTAAAAAACAAGATTTCTCTAGTTTCAAAACTACAACCAGTTTATAGTGTCATCCTTGAATTTGAATAATTCTTAAGCTTTGCGATTTTTTGGTTTATTATATTGTTCTTCATAAAGTTCCTGAACTTTATGAAAGGAGCCTGGCTCCACTTGCTCTAGCGCTGCGACAGCTTCATCTAATGCTTTACTATAGTCATAGTCCCTAAATAAATCCTCAGCTTCTCTAAACCTTGATGCTAGCTCTTGGTTTCTACTTCGATATCTATTACCATATTGTATAACCTGCTCTATTAATAGAACTTGTTCAATTAATTCATCAGCAAATTCCTTTAGTGATTCAACAGACTGTACAGCTTCGTCTAGAAATTGAATGACAACAGTCATATTTAAAGGAATCTCATCTAACTTATTTGTAACCTTCAGTACATCTTTTCTAGCTTTATCAATCAATTCCCCAAATTCAATAGGCAAACCTGGTATGTTACTTTGTTGAACAGATCGACTCGTATCTAATAGCATTCGTTTTAATTCATTAAGTCTTTCTCTTGCTTGAAGCTCATCTTTTCTCAGTGTTTGAAGCATTTCTCTGTATGCATTATGATCAGCAAAAAGTTGAGCAATTTGTGTTTCAATTTCCATAAGTTCTTCTTTAATGATTGAATGTGCCACATGATCACTTTGTAGATTTTGCTGAATATGCACAAACTTCTTTTCAATTTGAGAAATCTGCTTTTCAATAACTTTTTGTTTCTCAAGCTCAGTTTCAGATAATTGATAACTTTGTTTCACTTGGTCCGTTTCTAGTAAAGTAGCTGTTTTTTGCTCTGAAAGCTTTTCTAATTGTTGATCTATTTTGTTTTTAGATTGTTTCACAAATTGACTTGCTTCCACTTCTTTTTCTAGTAGATCATATAATTGGTCTATTGATTCTTGAAGTAATTGAAGACCTTCTTGAATATCCTCTGTTTCAGTATCTTCAATTTTTTGGCTAATCAAAGAAAGCTTTTCTCTAACTTTTCTTATTTCTTCGTCTACTTGAAGATGTTCTAAATAATAACCAGTTGCGATCATTTCCTTATATCCATCTTCTAGCTCATGTAGTAAATTTGGAATTGTTGTATGACATTCAGTCAACAGCTTAGGAATTTCATCTATTTTGACTTGAAGTGTATCAACATTTTTCATTGTATTCTTTAGAAGATCTCTCGCTACTAAATAATTACCCTGTTCTGTTTCAATATCAAATTGCTTTAACGCACTCGTTATCTCTTCAAGCGTATCCTCCAATTTACTATGAGATTTCCCGAATTGGTGGCTGTGTGCTAACAATGTCTTTTTTATTTTTTTCGTTTGTTCTTTTACTTCTTCACTTTCAACTGAGTTTTCTTCCTCACTTGAAACCAACTCATTAATTTCTACGATAATCTTATCAATATTATCGTCTACAGTTCTTAACACCTCATCAATATGTTCAAGAACACTTTGTGATTTCTTAAAGCGATATTTATCAGCGTAATCCTCAGCATCGAATAGAAGTTCTTCAACTTCTGGTAGTTGAGAAGTGATAATCTCATCCCATTCATCTCTCCACTGCTCAAACAACTCTTCTGCCTGTCCGATCATTTTCAATTCTTTTACTTTTGATAACTCGTCTATAATCGATCGATTCATAATTTCAATTTTCCGTGCCTCTAACCGATCTACTTCTTTATATATCTTTCTTCTTAATACATATCCAGTACCAAATAAAATACATATTAGAAGGACTAGTCCAATGATAACTTCCATAATGAGCCCCCTCGTTGTTACACAAAATCGTCATGACAGGGATGATTGAAACTCCCCAAAGATGAAAGGTTTCACATGATCATGCTGATAAGCGTTTATATCAAATTATTTTTATTAATTAATAGAATTTTATTAAACTTTATTGTTGAAGTCCGTTACATGCTAAGCTAAATTACTTCATTTATTTAAATACATAGTAAAGTCCTAAAACAGAACACACTTTATATAAGAGTTTATAATGTTTTTTCAATGTTTTTATGATACCATGTAAACGACATTTTTTGACCAGAAATTTTTATTTTTTTACATTATTTGTCCTATTTTGTTGTAAATGTGATTTTGCAAGCAAAATTCACTCAAAAAAAATAAAAAAGCAAAGGAAATAATTGATAAAAGTGTAAGGTCGAGGAAAGTCCTTAGCCCCAACTGCAAAGTAACAAAAGCCTAATTTATCCTCTCAAGAAACCTGTGTCTGAGGAGTAATGTAACATATCATTATAATGAAATATCTCAAGTTCTTTATATACTATTTTCATTAAGTTTCTAAATACTACAGCTATAGATGAATAGCAAAATAAAATGGTAACGAAGAGAGGGAAAGAAGTATGTTGAAAATAGATGGACATGTTCATTCACCATATTGTCCACACGGGACTACAGATTTATTAGAAGAATATGTTGAAAAAGCAATTATAGAAGGCTTTCAAAGCTTAAGCTTTACAGAGCATGCTCCACTTCCAATTGGTTTTACTGATCCTACACCTATGAAGGATAGTGCAATGAAGCTAGAGGATTTAGAGGAATATATTGAAAAAGTTCAAATAGTAAAAAATAAATATCATAATAAAATAGCAATCAACCTTGGTCTAGAGGTAGATTATATTAAAGATTTTGAAAATGAAACAACAAAGTTTCTAAATAAGTATGGAAAATATTTAGATGATAGTATTCTCTCTGTTCATTTCTTAAATATAAAGAACTCCTACTATTGCCTAGACTTTGATGAAAATACTTTTGGAGAAATGGTTCAGCTTTCCGGGTCATTACAAAAACTTCACCAATTATATTATGATGAAGTTTTACATTCAGTTAATAGTTATTTAGGTACTTATAAACCAAATAGGATTGGTCATCTAACATTAGTAAATAAATTTCAAAAGTTATATCCAATAACATTTTCTATGGAAAAAACGATTTTACATATTCTACAGGCAATTAAGGATCAAGGTATGGAGATTGATTATAATGTAGCGGGTTTAAGAAAAGAATTCTGTGGAGAAGCTTATCCTGGACCAACAATTATCCAATTGGCGAAAAAACAAAAAATCCCTTTAATATACGGTTCTGATGCCCATTGTGCAAGGGATGTTGGGAAGAATTATTCTTATTTTTATTCATTGACATAATTCTTTTCTTAAAGCTATTCTTGGTAAACTATGCTATTTTTAGGAATCATGATAGAAACAACTCTGTACAAAGTATTGGCATCTTTTCATCTACAAATCGCACCTGACTAAAAGGAACAATCTTTCTGAACAGAGCCTTTCTTAAGTACTGCTTATTCCAAGTTTATTCGTTTCAAACTAACGAATAACTGCTATTTTTTCATCTCTTGAATAGCTTTCAATCAGCAATGAATTTAACCATATTTTAAGCTCTTTATAGTATTGATGAACAAAATAAGCTTCGTGTGACTGAATATGCAGCACTTCACTCATGTATTGTGGCTGTAGGTATGGCGTATGCAAAAGACTTCGAAGTTGAATGATCAAATGTGGAATAAAGGCCTTGCGGTAATAACCTTCTTTAATTCCTTGTTCAAATAAAGACTTAATATAGTACTTCTCTTTTGTTAAATATGTTGTCATAACCTCACGTATTAAGATCGAATCAACCGTCACTTCACGATAAACTAATCTTGAAAGTTGACGATTTTCATGTTGATAATTTAATATATCTAGAATAATCTTACTTAATACTGCGTGGACATTACTATATTGGAGAAGAGAATAATTATCTTCTATTAGTTTAATATATCCTTCATAGTAATAAGAAACAAGAAATTCTAGTAAGCCACCTTTTCCTTTAAAATAGTAAGATATATGTGCAACATTTACATCTGCTTTACTGGCGATTTCTCTAACTGACGTACCAGTAAAACCCTTTGAATTAAAAAGTTCAATCGCAGCAGTAAGAATTTTCTGTCTTGTATCTTTTAACACTTTTTGAGCCATCACACTCACCTCCTTATGTAATAATTCAATTCGAATTTGGAGAATCCTTTATCATTCGCTCGACAATGTTTGATGAGGTTTTGTAACTAAATAGCTGAAAGTAGGTAATATTCATGTTTCATGTCGAAAAATACAATGGTAATAAGCAAGATCAATATCAATTATTACTTAATCAACTCAAAGCACTACTAGATGGTGAAGAAGATCAGATCGCAAATCTATCTAATGCTTCTGCATTATTAAATCAATTTCTAGATAACATAAATTGGGTAGGCTTTTATCTGATGAAGGAAGATCAACTAGTTCTAGGACCATTCCAGGGCTTACCTGCTTGTGTTCGTATTCCAGTTGGCAGAGGTGTATGTGGTACAGCTGCAGCTAATTTAAAAACTGAACGTGTAGCAGATGTGCATGAGTTTCCAGGACATATCGCATGTGATGCAGCATCAAATTCAGAGATTGTCGTTCCACTCGTTAAAGAAGGTAAATTAGTTGGGGTTTTAGATATCGATAGCCCTATTAAAAATAGATTCGACGAGGAAGACCAAATATTTTTAGAAGAATTTGTAAATGTATTGATTCAATATATCTAAATTTTGTAACATATGTTCATTTCAGTTAAAGGCATCAATCTTTAAGAACAGCAAAAAAGGATGACAAATTGTCATCCTTTCAGACTGTAGACAAACTAGCGAAAATCTAGTTTGTTTACAGTCTTTTTTTCATTTAAAATAATAGTAATAATAATTCTGAGGTGATTTTTG
>NZ_JAFBDU010000006.1 GCF_016908395.1 Metabacillus crassostreae | reverse complement strand
TCAATTCGCTCGACTTGCATGTATTAGGCACGCCGCCAGCGTTCGTCCTGAGCCAGGATCAAACTCTCCAATAAAGTAGTGTTTGACTTGCTCATGTATTACATTTTGTACTATATAGTACGTTTTTGTTAATCGAAATTAACGTTGGCACGCTTGGTTTTGTTTAGTTTTCAAAGATCATTTTGTGTCGTTCCGTTCAGAAGCGACTTTATTAATTTAACATTTCTATAATGACTTGTCAATATCTTTTAAATCATTATAAATATTGTTTATGTCACGTTGTTTTAGCGACGTTTAATACTATAACATGAAGAAAATGTAATAGCAAGTACTTTTTCTTGATTATTTTAATTATCATTTATCTCTTCTATTTTATTCACCTAATCTTAAGGCATACATAGCTATTGAACAACAAAAAAGATGACCAGTTTAGTCACCTATCTAATAGTTCTTATTCAAATGTTCCATTTTTATATTGTTGTTCAAGTTTAAATACTTTCTCATATTCTTCTAATAATCCCTTTTCTTCATACATCTTCATCATTATATTAAAAGCAGCAATACGAGGTGGTTCTATACCAGTATTCATCGCATTTTCAAATAACAATGGAGCTATTTCTATATGAAACTTTGAAAATTCAATACATTTTTCTAGAGAGCCTTCATGTTGTTTACTTAACTTATGGTGCATAACAATAAGCTCCTTATAGCATCTGTGTACAATAAATATATTATTTGTTCTTTTAATGACTTCGTTTAATAGCTTTTCTGCAAGCTCATATTCTTTTGCCTCTGAAGCCCAACTGGCATTACCCAACAAAAATGCATAAACACTCCTTTTTGTTTCGGCATTACTTTTAGGATCATCTAACTCCTCAGATTTTATTCTACCTCCAAATGACCAACTTGTACGATTTCTGATAAAGGCTTTTTCCGCACCTTGTAATGAATGCCAAAATTCATCTAAGTTTAGCTGGTGTATAATTCCTCCATAGTTTTTATCAATTCGCATTTCTTTTACCTTTTGCAAATTTGCTGATCCTTTAAAATTAAAGAGTTTTTTTATCCCCACATTCTCACCTCTTAGGACAATATGTAGGAATTATAAAACGTATTCTTTTTTTCATAAAAAAACCTTTTCTTACTATATATATTCCTTTGAATAATCCTTGCCTAAGTTTTAGTCAATCATGTATAGTAAGAATCAAAAATATAAATACATTTAACCACAAGGGGAGCCATTGGCTGAGATTGGACATTTGTTCTAACCCTTAGAACCTGTTAGTTAGTACTATTGTAGGGATGTGGATGGCCATATGAAGTAGTGTTTGGAACCATCTATTACGTTCCATCACTGCTTTTTTGTGTGCAAAATACTCTTTGTTCTTCTTTGGTTTGATGTAGAAATGGGGATTTTGGAATGCAAGGAAATAAACGGTTATTATTTTTTATCGAGGTAGCAATGTTGTCAGCTTTAGCTTTTCTATTAGATTTGTTATCAGGAGTTATATTAAAATTACCACAGGGTGGTTCAATTTCCTTAGGCATGATTCCGATTTTTATCATTGCGTTTCGGTGGGGAATTAAAGGCGGTCTCTTAACAGGTTTATTGTTAGGTTTTTTACAGGCTGTCCTAAGTAACGCATACATTATTCATCCTGTTCAAGGATTTCTTGATTATTATTTAGCATTTACAGTAGTTGGCTTTAGTGGAATATTCTTTAAAGCAATTCAAAACAGCTTAGCCCAAAACAAAAAGAATGCTAGCATCGTTTATATAACTCTAGGCGTCATACTAGGAAGTGCGTTAAGACTGATCATTCACGTGATTGCTGGTGTTACATTTTTCGCTTCCTACACACCTGAAGGGACACCTGTTCTAGCTTATTCTATTACTTATAATTCTATTTATATGATTCCTACTATGATTGTGTCTGCAATTGTAGTTAGCATATTGCTGTTAGCTGCTCCACGGTTAATACAAAAAAATAAATGAAAAACCAATTTATCATACAAAAAAGATCAACCATTACAGGTTGATCTTTTTTCACATCTTTTTATCAGTTAAATCAGCAACAAGAACGTATCTTTCTGGAGCAGAACCTACAAAATCAAATGGGTAACAGGTTGATAAGGTTAAAGTAGCTTTAGGTTTAGGTACAATCACTGTTCGATCGTCTTTATCTACTATCCTGACCTTTCTGACTTTATAAGTGAAAGTCCCTGATGTAGTTTCAACCGTGAGAAGATCACCTACCCCAACCTCACCTAAACGTCTGAATACTGTATCTCTATGACCAGAGAGCACTGAATTATCTTCTTTTCCTGGTAAAACAGACTGAGCAAAGTGCCCAACCCCTTTTTCTAACTCATCCTCATCTGTACCATGATAAATAGGTAATGAAGCATCTAGCTTTGGAATTATAAGCGTCCCAATTAAATCCCCTTTTTCCAATTGAGAAGAAAGATCAACTTTTCCTTCTCCCTTTGTATCATGTTGCTTGGATACAGCAGCACTCTCTGTTTGATTAACCTTAAACAAAGTGTAACCTTTTAATAACTTAAAAGCATTTGTAGAAGAAACATATAACCCAAGTAAGAATAATAGGATAATAAAAAAGGATAATGTTTTTATCTTTATCTTTTTTTTACTTCCTTTTCTATATTTTCTTGGTTCCATTTATTGTACAGAACCTATTTTCTTTTTAATAATTACGGCAATACCCATTAACAAAATTCCACCCAAAATCCACTCAGGATAATGACCTGCTGTTTTAGGAAGTTTAGCCCCTTTAACTGTTTCCTTTATTTCTGTTTTATTTACAACTATAGAAGCTTCCTTTGTTTCTTTTATATCTTTTCCTGTTTCTTTAATAACATCTGATCCAATCATATCAGGAGTAAACAACACATCTAATAAAAAGCTTCCATCTAAATTAAAAACTTCAATTAATAAGCTAGTCCCTTGTTTCGGATTTTGAAGGTTTAATAGTGCGTTCAAATCAATTGAAGTTTTTACTCCATCACTCACTAAATAATATTTCACATTAACTTGTAGTAAATTTTGAAGTTCATTAAAAACGTTAAATATCTCAGCTATTTGTTCTGAAGATAATTCATCCACACTTTCAAATTCTTCAAACGCAATCATTCGATCCGCTAATTTTAACAATTCATCTTCAAAATTTGGATCGTTTGTAAATAACGGTTCTAAGTGCTCAAACAAACGGTTAACTTCTTCCTCTGTCAAACCAAGCTCTTCAAAAAGCACCATCATTTCATCTGATGCAGCCTCTAGGTCTAATAAGATAATTGATTCAACATCGTAGATATAAACAAATACATCTTCAATAGATTCACCTTCTTCAAGTTCACCATATCCAATTAGAAGGTCTGTTAATTCAGCCTCTGTCATATTATAATCACTTAGCAATTGTTGAAGTGAATCAGCTGTTACCGGCTCACCTACATAATCTACTAATTCTTCTAATGTAACAAAGTCATCAAGCGAGTAGCCATCATATGATAGATAATCTTCTAAATCTTCTATTGTTATTCCAATACTATTAGCATATTCTTCTAACTCAACTTTCTCTATTGCAAATGCAGGAATACTCCCAATAAATAAAATAAAAATAGCAATTAAACTCGAAATAACCTTCTTCAAATACGTCCCCTCCAAAATATGTTAATAAATAGATATTCTTAGAAATTATAATCTTTTAATTTTACAAATAATAGAATTGTAATAATAAAATTTTTACTCTATAATTTATTACCTTTTATTACAAAACTAGCATATATTAGCTTCTTTCTGCATTTACTAATAGAAGAACTAGATTGTATAAAAGCGGAGGAGAAACGATGAGTATATCTTATGCAATTATGTTATTATCACTTTCATTATCAATCTTTCATTTTTCCTATGGATATAAGGAAGCAATTCGAATAAGCAATGAGGAAGGTCCAGTTCAAGGTCTGTCACTTATTTTAAGCATACCATTAGGGTTTACCTTTGCTCATTTATCATCAATTTTTTATCAACAAATTTAACCAGCGCTATGCTTTTGCATAGCGTTTTTTCTATGATTAAGAACTTCTTTTCTAAAAAGTTGTTGTTAGGCAGTAACAATTATTATTAAAACGTACTTTTATAATTCAAGAATTTTTATGATGTTATTTTTTGTGTGAATCCTTCATAGATATCATTTAAAAGAACCTTTAGGAGGATGCTTTGACCATTTTAAAAAAGGTTTGCAAAAAGATCATTCAACTTCTTTGTTACATGATATTTATATTTATGATTTCACTTTTTTTCTATATACTCTTTTCGATTAAGGTTAGTCTTTTTATTAGCTCCTTCTTGATTGCGTGTACATTTGGATTGCTTTGTTATTTAATTTACAGAATGATTCGTTCTAGGGGAAATTTCAAATTTTTATTTTTTAAAGAAATCACAGGTGGACTTTCTGCTTCATTACTAACTTTGATCTCTTTTGTTGTATCCATTTATTTTTTTTCAGTCAATTTGATTATTTCCACCGAGTTTGGCCAAAATCTTACAATTAAAGAAAAATTAGAGTTATACACACTTCCCCTTCAAACAAACAATACATCAACTACAGATTATAATAAGATGAAAAAAGATAAAAAAAGAGCTACCCATAATAATGTAACCATCTATTATCAAAGTCATGAAAAAGAGCTGGTTCCAATTATTAAAGATGTTTTGAATAAAGCTGATCAACTGACAAAAGATCTCTTCGGACCTATAAATGATAATGAAATTGATTTAATACTACATTCTTCAACTGATGAGCTATACGAAAAAACGTCATTAAAGCAAACAATTGGTTATTTTGATGATCCTAACGACATAATCGGTGTCGCAATTACTGATTTACCATCCATCCTTTCAGATGAGATGCCACAGTCATTTTATTTTAGCAGCACAATTATGCATGAATATACTCATTATCGACTTCAAGCTTTTGTAAAAGAACAGGGATTATACGTTTATAGAATTCCCCTTTGGTTTCACGAAGGAGTTGCCGAGTATGTTGGCATGTATAATGTTGATCACAGGTATTTCCCATTTGAAGAAGCTGATTTCAACAAGCTAGTTACACATAATGATTGGGAGAAATTTCGCTTAAATAATTTTGATGTTTACACTCAAAGCTATTATGCGATTCAGTTCATAGTGAATGAGTTCGGGGAATCTATTATTAAAACAATTATTGAGGAAACAGCACAGGTTAATGATTTTGAAAAAGGATTTAGCACTGCAACAGGCTATACAATAGAAGAATTACAAAAATTATATGTGAAAGACGCTGAGAAACAATCATCAAATAAGCCTGCAAACTTTTAGCTAGCAGGCTTCAAAGCTTTTGACGATCGTTTCATTATCTGCTTTTCAAGCAAAAATAACAAAATACCAATCATAATCACAGTGCTTCCTATTATTTGCGTAAGAATTACTTTTTCATCAAGTAAATAGTAGGCTAGAGCAATGGCTCCTACTGGCTCGAATAAAATCATAATTGAAATAGTATTCGTACTTACCCATTTTAATGACCAATTAAATAAAGAATGCCCCAATAATGTAGGTATAATTGCTAGCAATAAGAAATAGTACCAATCAGATATCGGATATGGCGCGAGAGGATATTGTAGTAATAAACAATAAAAAAGCAATGTCATCGAACTTATTCCATATACAATGAATGTGTAAAGACCTAACGAATGACGCTTCCTGATTCCCTGTCCAAACAACAAGTAAGCTGTAATCATTGCACACGCTGCTAACGCCAAAATATCCCCAAGTAAAGCTAGCCCGCTTATTTTAAAATCACCCCAGCTTATGATGACACTTCCACTTATAGCAAGTACTCCACTAAATATTGCTATTTTCGAGACTTTTTCTTTAAAAAATAAATACGTTCCAATAAAGGCAAACAAAGGCTGTAATGTTACAAGAACAACAGAACTTGCAACAGATGTAAAGTTAAGTGATTCGAACCATAAAATAAAATGAAAAGCTAAAAATACCCCAGCAATTATAGAATAAAACCAGTCTTTTTTCGTCATTAGCTTTATTTCTCTTATATTTTTCACAAAAAAGAATGGCGCTATAATTATAGTAGAAAAAAATAAACGATAAAAAGCAATTACAGGTGCCGGTGCTGATGTTAGCTTAACAAATATAGCAGATGTTGAAACTGCAAGAACACCAATTATTAATGCTAACAGTGGATAAAGTCTTGATCTATCCATAATAATTTCCTCCATACGTTTCGATAATACAACTCTGATAGTTTATCACATGCATTCACAAAATAGATTGCGAAATTTGTAGAATAAATATGACAAGAATTGGATTTTCTTTATAGTATAATAGTTACTAGTTAGACAAGCACTTTTAAATGATCATTAATAAATAAGGAGGAAAATAATGATTTTTCAGCTTGAAGAAACCCGGAAAGAGGTAGTAAACACTGTTAAAGATATTCCTGACCACTTATTTAACGAAAAAGAAACAGAGTTTTCATGGAGTGTCGCCCAAGTACTTGATCATTTATTGAAAACAGAGCTAGAGATTACACGAGCAATAGCCTATATGTTAACACTTCCAGAGCAAGATCACCTTCCAGATAAACCACTAGCTTTAACGCTCGATCGCACACAGAAAAGAACAGCACCAGACACAATCTCACCTTCAACCGAAACAATAGAAAAGCAGGACATCTTAGCTTCTCTATCAAAATCTAGAAATCAATTGCTTCAGCTAATTGATTCGATTCCTTCTGAAAAAGACTTAACAACAAGCAGGTTCAAGCATCCATTTTTCAAAGAGTTGTCACTTAAACAATGGATTGAATTTATCGGTTATCACGAGAAACGACATCTCGCTCAAATTATTGACATTAAACAAAATATCACAAATGAAAGCGTTTAATCACAAAGGAGAGAAAGCTAATTGAATATGATAAAAAAGCTAGTAACACTATCACTTCTACTATTGTTAATAGGTATGACGATCACTCCAGCAACTTCAGCAAATGAAGTAGATGAAAAATTAACAATCGTTTCATTAGGTGATTCTATCACGATGGGATGGGGTATCGATAATCAAGACCCTAATACTATTACACAGTCACCATCTGCATTTCCATTCTTAATTGGCAACAGTCATAATGAAGTATTAAATGTGAGTTATCCTGGGTGGACTTCTTTAGATTTATTAAATGCGGTTTCTCATGGAAACGCTAAAGAAAAACTACAACAAGCTGATGTAGTAACGCTAAATATTGGGGCAAATGATTTGCTACAAGCTATTAATTTACAAGAGCTCATAAAATCTGGCAAGTCTTTATCAGATCCTGCTGTTGTTACTGAAATTAAAGCTAATGTAGCAGCTGCCACTGGACAAATTACAAATAGCCTCTCTCTAATTATTAACGTAATTAAACAAGAAACAGATGCACCAATTTTGTTGTATTCTTTATATAATCCATTCGGACCTGATACTACTGATCCACAGTCAATCTCTTCACAACTGCATTTAGTAGGAAATTCAATAACAGAATCAGTGAATACATATGTTTATAACCCTATGGCAAATAACACTGGTTCACATTATTTAGATTCTTACTCAGCATACGACGGTAAACAAGCAGAATATATTATTCCTGGAGATATACACCCGAACAAAGTGGGACAACAGATTTTAGCAGATCTTGCAACAGCAAAGCTATTAGACTTATTTCCATCAGTAAATATTGTTGCATCATACCCTTCTGAAGAACAAACTTCAGATTCAGTGCAGATCACAATCGAGGAAATTGAACATTTAATTCACTTAAAATGGCTACCAGGCGAAAAAAGTGTAGATAGCTTTCTAGAAGAAGGAAATTTGATCACTGGAAATACCTTTGAAGTAACGAAAAATGGAACATACTCAATTTACGCAAAAACAGCGCTATCTGAAGCTGTGATTACACTTGAAGTTAAGAACATTGTTCCTAAAGTTGAAGAGCCTGTTGAAGAGGAACCAGATGAAGAAGAGCCTCCTGTTACAAAACCGGTTGAAAAGCCAAAAGCTGAGGTTGCACCTCCAAAGAATGAGGGAACAAAACCTATTCAACCAAAAGAAACAGTTAAGGTAAAGATTAAAAAACCAAAACAAACGGTTGTTAAAAGTGGACACGCCTTACCTAACACAGCTACAAATATGTACAGCTTTTTAGTTGCTGGAATGTGTTTAGTAGGAGTTGGTGGTGGAGTTTTTATCACTCAACGAAAACGCAAAATAAAATCAAGTAAAATAGAATAGTAAGTATGAGATAAGAAAAGAGGCCGATAATGTAATCCAGCCTCTTTCTTCTTATTCTTTATGATAATGTTTGTCTTTATGAAATCTACCTTTATGCATGCCAAAATGAAAGTCATTTTCACCATCAAAAGGAAATAGCTTTTGTTTTTTTGCTTCCTCTGCATGATTTTCAAAAATTTCATGCATGATCTCCCTGGTAGATAAATCAGTAACATCCATTCCTAATTTCTCAGCCGTTTGTCTAACCTTTTTATCTCTAACTGCTATGGCTATCTCTTTTAGATCTTTTCCAACCGTCTCAATGCCTAATTCCTGTGCATCTTTCATCACACTTTCTTCAAAAACTTCTTTTGATAATTCTTCTATATTTTTACCTTCTGTATTAATGCTTAATTCTTTTGCTTTTTTTATAACAAGTGTTTCATACACTTCTTTTGCTAAAGCATCAACACCTTTTCCATCTGCTTTAATTCCAAGCTGCTTTGCTTTTTCAATGACAATTTTTTCATGAATTTCTTTTGAAAGCTGTTTTTTATTTTTGCCCTCTGTGTCTATACCTAGCTCTTCTGCTCTTTTCTGGAGAAATTCCAGCTTCATTCCGTGATCTTTATCATGATTATGCACTTCTTCACTATCTTGCTTCAGCTCTGTTTGTGGTGCTTCTTCAGCTGCAAATGCAGATTCCACACTAATAAACCCAAATGTTAACGCACTCACCATTAGGAATGGAACAAACTTCTTCTTCATTTAATGACCTCCTTCATTTTTTGAACCAAATATGTAAACCTTACTGCATATTTGTAGACTTCCTTAGATTGTCCAAAGTTATGAATAAATTGTTAACAAACTGTTGTGTATTTGTGAAAATTCATAGAAGAATTATGTGTCGACTACAAATAACATATATAATGAACATTAGATAAACTAGACTTTAATTAGGGTTCATGATCAATAAGGAGTGACTAACATGAAAACGGCTGTTGTTATAGGAGGAGGAATTACCGGCCTAACAACTATGCATTATTTACAAAAATACGCTCAGAGTGAAAAGCTCGACTTGAATTTAGTGCTAGTAGAGGAAAGTAATCAACTGGGCGGTAAAATCAAAACCCATAAACATGATGAATTTATTATGGAAACTGGTGCTGATTCAATAGTTGCTAGAAATGAAGGTGTACTACCTTTAATAGAAGATTTACATTTAGAAAATGAAGTTGTTTATAATGAGACAGGAATTTCTTATATCTATACAGACAACAAGCTAAAACCAATTCCTGCAGATACAGTGTTCGGTATACCAACTAGTGTAAAGTCTTTATTTAGCAGTACATTAATTTCTCCTAAAGGAAAAGTAACAGCTTTAAAAGACTTTTTCACTAAAAATCAGCACTACACAAAAGAAAGTTCTGTTGGTGAGTTTTTAGAAAGCTTTTTAGGTAAAGAAATTGTGGAAAAGCAAATTTCTCCCGTGCTTTCAGGCGTATATTCTGGCAGCCTCAATAAACTAACAATGTCATCAACACTTCCTTATTTAGTAGATTATAAAAACGAATATGGCAGTATTATTCGTGGCATGTCATATAACAAGAAAAAATTCCAATCAGCAAATAATAAAAAGTTTCTTTCTTTTAAAAATGGACTATCTTGTATGATTGACACTATAGAAAATCAATTAACATCAGCAACAATATTAAAGGGTGTGAAAACCTTAGACATAAGCAAGAAAAATGATCGTTACGAAATTAGCATTGAAAATTCTTCACCCATTTCTGCTGATTATGTTGTATTATCAACACCTCATAATGTGACACAGCAGTTATTAAATAGCCATGAGCTTGATACTGAATTTAATAAATTAAAAAACTCATCATTGATTAGTATTTACCTTGGTTTCCAAATACCTGACAAAGAGCTTCCGGCTAATGGAACAGGCTTTATCGTCACGGAAAACAGTGATTTACATTGTGATGCATGTACTTGGACAAGTAAAAAATGGGCTCATACGTCAGAAAAACAAAATCTTTTGGTACGACTTTTTTATAAAGCTTCAAATCCTTCTTATAAGAAGATAAAGGATTTGTCTGAAGAAGAGCTTGTAAAGGTGGCATTACAGGATATCGAAAAAAGCCTTAAATTAAATGTTACACCAACATCGGTAAAGGTAACAAACTGGCGTGACTTAATGCCAAATTACCATCTTGAGCATAGTAAAGCAGTCACAGCTTTGAATGAGAAACTAACCAGTCTTTATCCTAACACCTACTTAGCTGGTGCTTCTTATTTCGGAGTTGGGATTGGCGCTTGTATTAAAAACGGGAAAGAAACTGCTGAAAAAATTATAAATTCGCTGAAATAAAAAAAAGCAGTTTCCAATCTATTGAAGATTGAAACTGCTTTTTTTCTTATGAAGCTGACTCACTTTGTGAAAATTGACTTTTATATAAATCAGCATAAAATCCATTAAGGCTTAATAATTCCTCATGTGAGCCTTTTTCAATGATGTCTCCATCCTTCATTACAAGAATAAGATCGGCATCACGAATTGTTGATAAACGATGGGCAATAACAAAGCTTGTTCTTCCTTCTAAAAGCTCTGTCATTGCTTTTTGTATTTTCATTTCTGTTCTTGTATCAACACTGCTTGTTGCTTCATCAAGAAGAAGGATTTTCGGCTTAGCAATAATAGCCCTTGCAATTGTGAGTAGCTGACGTTGCCCTTGAGAAAGATTTGTTGCATCTTCACCAAGTACAGTTTCATATCCATCTGGAAGAGTACGAATAAAGTCATCAGCATAGGCATTTTTCGCCGCATGCTCGATATCTGTTTCTGTTGCTCCTTCATTTCCATATGCGATATTTTCTCGTATTGTTCCATTAAAAAGCCATGTGTCTTGTAAAACCATTGCGTAAAGACTGCGAACCTGCTCTTTACTCATATCTGTTAAGCTAACTCCATCAATTTTGATGCTACCTTGATTCAATTCATAAAATCTCATTAACAAATTGACAATCGTTGTTTTCCCTGCACCTGTAGGTCCAACAATGGCAACCGTTTGACCTTCCTTCACTTCAAGACTAACATCATTGATGATTGGCTTATTTGGTTCATAGCCAAATTTAACGTGTTCAAAGGTAACATGACCCTTAAGCGAATTTGTCTTAACAGACGTATCTTTTTCTTGAATTTCTTCTTCTTCATCCAATAATGTGAAAACACGTTCAGCAGAAGCTATTGCTACTTGAATCATATTTGCGATTCCAGCTGCCTGTGCTAATGGTTGTGAAATTTGTTGTGTATATTGAATAAACGCTTGAACATCACCAACACGAATACTACCATTTAAAACAAGTAAACCGCCTGAAATGGAGACGATAATAAACCCTAGGTTTCCTACAAATCCCATTAGCGGCATCATTAATCCTGATATAAACTGCGCTCTCCAGCTTGACTGATATAATCGATCGTTAATTTCATCAAACTCTGATATTGATTTCTTTTCATGTCCAAAAGCCTTTACAACCTGGTGACCAGTAAACATTTCTTCTATATGACCATTAATTGTTCCAAGCTCTTCCTGCTGTTTGACGAAATGCTTTTGCGAGAACTTTGTAATAAAACTCGCAACCATTAAGCTAAGTGGAATGGTCACTAATACAACCAATGTTAACAATGGACTAATAACCAGCATCATTATGATAATTCCGATAATCGAGATCACCGAGTTAATAATTTGAGTAAGAGCTTGCTGTAATGATGTATTAATATTATCAATATCATTTACTGCTCTACTTAATAAGTCACCGTGTGAATGTTGATCAAAATAACGAAGTGGTAATCGTGATAGCTTTTCATTTACTTCTTTACGAAGCTGTGCAACTGTTCGTTGAGCAATTCCAGCCATGATATATTGTTGTATATAAGAAAACAATGATGAAAGAATATATAAACCAATTAATAGTAAAAGAATTCTTGAGATAAAATCAAAATCAATTGAGCTACCAGATGTAAAGCTTTCAAAAATAGAAGATGTTGCATCTCCTAATAGCTTTGGACTAATGACATTAAATAATGTTGATAAAATTGCTGCTAATGTAACTAGGATCATACTGTTTTTCCATGGTTTTAAATAACTTAAAAGTCTTTTAAAAGCTTTCTTAAAATCTTTAGGTTTTTCAACTGTCATTCCCTGACCATGTCTCATCATTGGGCCTGATCTTTTTTCACTCATGCGCCCACCTCCCCATTTTGCTGAGAAGCAACAATTTCCTGGTAGATGATATTATCATTTAATAGCTCTGCATGTGTTCCTATTCCAGCAATTTTCCCGTCATTTAACACAATAATCTTTTCTGCATCTTTCACCGTATTTACTCTTTGTGCAACAACAAGAATCGTTGCATTAGCTGTTTCTTGTTTTAATGCATCACGTAATTTACGATCTGTTTGATAATCTAGTGCAGAAAAGCTGTCATCAAAAAGATAAATTTTCGGCTTTCTTACGAGTGAACGCGCAATGGATAAACGTTGTTTTTGACCACCGGAAAGATTAGAGCCAGCTTGCTCTAGCATGCTATCCATCCCTTTTTCTCTTTTTTCAACAAAATCAAGCGCCTGAGCCGTTTTTAGTGCTGCAAGTATTTCTGCCTCATCCGCTTGATCGTTTCCATAGCGCATATTTTCAGCAATGGTCCCACTAAATAATGTCGCCTTTTGTGGGACATAACCTATTTTTCCTCGAAGTGTACTCTGAAGCATATTCTGGATATTCACTCCATCAATCGAGATCGATCCACTTTCCACATCATAAAAACGGGGAATCAATTGAAGAAGTGTTGATTTACCAGCACCAGTACTACCAATGATAGCAGTTGTTTCACCTGGCTTTGCTACAAAGGAAATATCCTCAAGAACAGGTTTTTCCGCCCCTTCATAACGAAATGTCACTGAATTAAACTCAATGAGACCTGCTCCGCCCTCTGCAACTTCTTCATTTATCGGATCTTTTATCAAAGGTTTCGTCAATAAAACCTCATTTAAACGTTTTGCGGAAACTTGTGCTCGAGGAATCATAATAAACGCCATTGAAAGCATGATTAATGACATTAAAATCATCGCTGCGTATTGAATGAAAGCCAATAAGTTACCAACCTGCATATCACCTTGTTCAATGCGGATCGCACCAAACCAAACAATCGCGATATTTGTAAAGTTCATAATAATAAGCATAATTGGAAACATAAATGCCATTAACTTCCCAACTTTAATACCAGTATCACGAAAATCCTCATTTGCTATGTTGAAACGATTTTTTTCATAATCAACTCGGTTAAAGGCTCTTACCACACGGACCCCTGTTAATGCCTCTCTAAGAATGAGTGTTAAGCGATCTGTTTTTTTCTGTAACGAAGAAAAAAGCGGAATTGCTTTTCGAGCAACAAAAAAAATCACAATTGCTAAAACAGGTAAAGCCGCAAGAAAGATAAGTGATAGATATCGATCTCGTGATACCGCAAGCAAAACTCCTCCAACTAACATTAAAGGAGCTCTTGTCATCATACGCTGCATCATATTAATCACATCTTGAACAACCTTTACATCATTTGTTGTTCTTGTAATAAGTGATGCTGAGCCAAATTTTTCATACTCCTGTAGTGAAAAATGCTCTACATGCACGAAAATTCTTCTTCTCATATCTCTTCCAAAACCTAATGAAACTTTTGAAGCAAAATAACTAACTCCTACCATTAATACGATCGCCATAAATGAACACAAAAGCATCAAGGCCCCTGTTCTTAAAATAAAGGGAACATCTTGATTCACAATACCAATGTCTACAATTTCAGCCATTAATGTTGGCAAATACAATTCAAATAAAATCGCCGCTAACGAGAAAACCAAAACTAGGATAAGCTTTGTTCGATATGGTTTAAGATGTTTTAGCATTTCTATCATTTTTTCACCTTCTTATATTCATTTTCACTTTTATCATTATAGTCCATTTCAACATCTTTCACCTAATGAAATGTTATCTAAGAAAAGTGATGTTATCGACGAACTCAATCGCCAATAATGTTTAGCTTTTCTCAACCGATTTCCGTCTTTCTTCTATTATCTATGTTTATCACATTCCTATTAAAGGTAAAGGATAAATAAATGATTAGAAAGGAGTTTGATGATGGCTACTGTAACTGCAGGATTTCAAGTTCTACCAAATGGCAAGGATATGAATACAGATGGTGTTATTCCTCAAATGGTCGACGTCATTAAAGCATCAGGATTAAAATACCACGTTGGACCAATGGAAACTGTAGTAGAAGGTAATTTTGATGACATTATGTTACTGATTAAAACGACACAACAGGTTGGAATTGAGATGGGGGCCACAGAGGTTTTAACCAATATCAAACTGCATTACAAACCAGATGGAGTCTCGATAAATAATAAACTAACACATCTATCATAATTGTTGATAGAGTAGGAGTATTTTATGGAAGAAAGCATAAGAACATTACTATCAAATATGCTACTTACAAAGATTGCGATTGCATTAGTTGGAATAACCATTATCGTGATTATCTTCAGAGTTCTACAAAAAAGTGTGAGTAAATATGTGAAGGATTATGATAATCGATATAAAACAAGAAAGTTAATTAATATCATTGGATATGTTGTCGCTTTAATTTTTATCGCAATTGTTTATAGTGACCAACTCGGCGGAATAACTGTTGTTCTTGGTGTGGCCAGTGCTGGTATCGCTTTCGCTCTTCAAGAGGTAATTATCAGTATCGCAGGTTGGATATCCATTTTAGTCGGAAACATTTTCAAAACAGGTGACAGAGTGAAGATGGGTGGTATTAAAGGCGATGTTATTGACCTTGGTGTTTTAAGAACAACGATAATGGAAGTTAATGAATGGGTTGATGGTGATTTATATAATGGACGGATTGTAAGAGTAGCAAATAGCTTTGTCTTTAAAGAACCTGTTTACAATTACTCAAATGATTTCCCATTTTTATGGGATGAGATTAAAATACCGATTAAATATGGTAGTGATTATCAAGAAGCAAAGAAGATCTTCTCAAACATAGGTCAAGAAGTTACTGGTGATTATGCTATCAAAGCTAGACAGGATTGGGAAGAAATGTTGAAAAAATTCCTTATTGAAGACGCTAGCACACAATCAATGGTAACAATAGCAGCAAATGACAATTGGGTTGAATATACACTTCGTTATGTAGCAGAATATCGTTCACGAAGAACAACAAAGGATCTACTATACACAAGAATTCTTGAAGAAATAGATAATAGTCCAAATAATATTGAATTTGCTTCAGCCACATTTGACTTAGTAGGAGCTCCTACTGTTGATGTTAATTTAAAATAAAGGAGAGATTATAATGAGTTGGACAAAATCAGATTATCCAGAATCGATGAAGAATTTATCTACTGAAACAAGAAACAAAGCAATTGAAATTGCAAATGCACTACTAGATGATAATTATGAAGAAGGACGTGCTATTTCAATTGCCATATCTCAGGCAGAAAAAATGAACACTTCTAATGAAGAGCTTCCATACCACATCGTTCCTCATAATGATGAGTGGGCAATCAAAAGAGAAAATGCAACACGCGCAACTGAAGTATTTTCAACAAAAGAAAAAGCATTGGATAAGGCGCGTGATCTTGTTAAAAACAAAAATGTCCAATTAACCATCCACCGCCAAGACGGAACAATAGAAAAAGTTCAATATGCAAATTAGAAAAAAAGAATATCAATGCCTAATAGCGGTATTCCTTCGTGGAAGCCGCTATTTTTTACCAATATTATCGAGTTTTCTCAATATGAATACCACTGATAAAATTTTTTTATAAAAGGTAGCGCAAAATTGTTGACACCGTTTTATAATAAATGATATTATTAAAAATTTGATAAAATTTCATAATCGTGTTATGATGGTAATACATTACACGGAGGTGGATTATTTGTTTAAAATTGGTGATCATATTATGTACCCTATGCATGGAGCAGGAATCATTGAAGGAATTGAAGATAAAGAGATCCAAGGAGAAACTCAGCAATATTTCGTTATCAAAATTCCAATGAACAACATGCAGGTACTCATCCCTTTAAAGAAAATCAAAAATTCACACATACGGTCTGTTGCAGATGATCAAGCAACAAAAAACATTTTAGATATTTTCCACAATGGTGAATCTGATTCATCACTAACTTGGAAACAAAGATATAAAATTAACTCCGATAAAATGAAAACAGGTAAGTTTCAGGAAAGCGCTGAAGTTGTTCGTGACTTAATGCGAATCCAAAATGCCAAAGCCCTAAATTCAAGTGAAAAACAAATGCTAGACAATGCAAAGAAAATGCTAGTAAGTGAATTAGGCATCATAAGAGGCATTTCTGAAGTTCAAGCAAGTAACTTGCTGAAAGATCCAGTAGCAGCGGCTGCTATTTAATTCAAAGTTAGTTTTCCTCAACTTTGTTAGTTCTTAATTCTCCGCTTATAGTTGCAGTACTTTTCCTCACCATGTTTTACCCAATGAATTAGATTTTCCTTTTTTATAGTGTTTTTACATTTTTATAGATGAATATTTGGCCTCTATGGACTTTTATTAGTTTGTAGGGGTTGTTTTTGTGAGCTAAGGTTCAACTCTTCACTCTTTAATATATGTAGAATTTGAACCTTCATATATTTGATAACAGTATATATTATAGCTGGATTTAAAGGGATAAAAACTATCATCTCTTTCTTGACCAATTAACACTATAAAATTAAAATGAAAGTATTGATTTTATTAAAGTTCACTCCATTTCTTTTTCGGGGCATTAGCTCAGCTGGGAGAGCGCTACGCTGGCAGCGTAGAGGTCAGAAAATATATTCCTAAAGCTTGAGGCTATAGGCTTTTACCCGATTTTATGCTCAGTAGTCTATTGTATACTAATTTCATGAAGATATTGACCTTCTTACATACTTTTAAGGAGGTCTTTTTATGTTAATTGAAATGAGTTTTAAGGAACTAATTGCAGAAAAGAAGTTTCAAGGGTTAACCGAAAACAGTTTAAACTCTTATGAGAATTTATTTAATGTGTTAAGAAGTTGGTTCATACAAGAGGGAATTGAACATACACAAGATTTATCAGCTGCATCTATAAAATCATTTCTTAGATCATGTCTGGAGAAAGGTAATAAGCCAAAAACCATTAACTCCAAGTTAAAATTAATAAGAGCATGGTCTAGGTGGATGCTAGAAGAAGAGATCATTGATAAGGACATATGTAAAGGAATTAAACTAATTCGCGAAGACGATTCTCCCAAGATTGTAAGAGAAGAAGATATTCATATTGCTCTTAGACACCTAAGAAGAAAAAAAAGAAGAGAAGATAGTTTCTACTCTATCAGAAACTATACCATCATGATAAGTTTAATTGGAACTGGTTTAAGAATAAATGAACTTGTAAGCCTCAATTGGAATGATATTGACTTTAAAGATCATTTAATCATTATTAGAAAAAGCAAAGGGAGGAAACAAGGTTCAGTACCTCTGTCTGATACGTTATCTAAAGAATTAATTAGTTGGAAAGCTTATGTTGAAAATAAATATAGCGATATTCCTAATCCAGTATTTATTAACCAGAAAGGTCACCGCTTAACTAAAAATGGTGTACAACTCTTTATAAAACGATTGAAAAAGGACTTAGGAATCGAAGGTGATTTTTCACCCCACGCTATGAGAAACGTTTTTATTAAAAGATTATTAATGAACAAAGCAAATTTAAGAGAAATTCAATTACTGGCTAGGCATTCTAAAATCGATGTTACCAGACAGTATATAGGCTATTTCCAACACGAACTAAAAGAAGTCCTTGATGAGCATGATCCATTACGTGGACTAATATAATTATTAAAAGGTACTGCCTCCTTAAGCAATACCTTTTTTCGTACCTTTTTGATGCTCTATAACCAGCACTTCTCGATTCCGCTTACGTTCAAAACATCTCTTCTGTATTTGTTCGGCCGTAAAACTGTAGATATGGTGAAGCTTCATCAGATAGTTGAAATTCGGTTTGCTCCTCCTCAACAATTTCTTGATGCTCCTGTTCTGGTTGTTGCTCTAAACTAGAGGAAGACTTATCCTTAAATGAGGGAGGTTTATAATACATTAAAATGTATTACTAAAAATAAACTAGTTTAAAATCCTTAATCTAATAGTAGGGTAAAAAGTTTACATTTTTGTTTTAGTATTAACTTCAACAATAAGTGTTGTTGAATAGGTAGTCTCACTAAGTTAATAGCTAGCTGCTCGACTTCAAACATAAAAAATTCCAGAGCAAAATTTACAACTGGTTAACAACGTTAATCTATCTTAACATTCCGAGATTGTTATTTAGAATTAACAATATAAAACTATATAGGAGAGTCCTAAAATGAAAAAGAAAGTGAACTATTTAATCTTATTATTAACAACCATCTTTATAGTTGGTTGTTCCAACGCAGAAGATGTATCTACTTTGAATGAAGGAAATGAAGAAGTAACTACAGTCAATACAAGTGAAAATAGCGAAAAAGAAGCTGCTACCAATGAAGATATTACTAATACGGTTGTTGAAGAAGAACTAGTAGAAGAGGAAACACCAACCCAATCAAAAAATGAAATGTTCTCAGGTTACAAACTTATAGAGGTTGATGGTGGTGATTTGTCTGGATATCGTGAACCTAACGTTGCCGTTAACATTGGTTATGGGGATCGTGAATATTGGGCATTTACTAATGAATACGGGCAACTAGTACGTGTCATTGCTGACGAAATTATTCTACAAGATGACATTAACGAACCTGTATTAACGTCTGGCAGATACTATTCTGATGAGGCAAAAGTTACTGGTGTCGAAAGTGAAGTATTAGATGAAGGACATATCATTGCTGATTCTCTCGGAGGGGTATCAAATGCTTATAATATTACCCCACAAGACAGTACTCTCAACCGACATGGTGATCAAGCTTATATGGAAAAAGCGATTCGTAGCGCAGGTGGAGCTACGAATTTTGAAGCAATTATCACTTACCCGAATACAGATACGCAGATTCCTTCAAGTTATCAATATACCTATACTTTAATGGGTGACGTGATTGTCGATACATTTGACAATGTGAACCCAGATGAAGTAAACGAATCACTCGGTTTAACAGATAGTGAGCCTTCTGATTCAACTAGTTCAGACAAAAATTCAACCAGTCCAAATACAAACGGTGATATTTCTAGTGTTGATAGTAACGGTAACGGACAGGTAACGATTAAAGAAGCAAAAGCAGCAGGTTTTAAAATGCCAATAACTAGTAATCACTGGCTCTATAAATATATGGACGATCGAGATGGTGATGGACTAGTAGGAGAGTAAACATTTGCTACGTAGTAAAATGAAACTGTTAAAAAATTACGGAGACGATTACTTTATTAATAATCGTCTCTTCTCCTTATTCACATATGACTAAATACTGCGCAGTAATTATTTCCATAAATCAGAAAAATATAAACAACAATTCGTTATCTTTTGATATGATTTAGTTAGAAGATATGTGATATTATGAAGCTCTTCACTTAAGCTAACCGTAATAATGTCATGAATAATTATTATTTGGGGTTAGACTAATAGTAGCTTAACCCCAGTATTTTTAATTAGTTTCGAGTAAAAGTAAATGTTTCTTTATATTCTCTACCTTCTGTTACTGTACCATCTTTTAGAGTAACGGGTTTACCATGCCAACTAATTACCACTTCAAGTTCATTAGCCTTTACGTATATAGGCATATTTGCAAAACTAACATCCATGCCTTGTTCAAAAATCCCTTTTTGTTCATCTTCAAGACTTAATCCGAACTTTGTTTCAGAATTTGGTTCATCTCTATAAGTTTCAAACTCAACATTGTGTACGTCTTTTCCAATATTAGTTATCTTCAAGCTATACATTTCAAAATTCTCACCCTTTTTAGGTCTACTCATTTTAGAATGATATTTTACTTCACCTAATTCAACTTTCCATTGGTCTGATTTTTGTGATACAGGAACTTCAAATATTCTGGTTGACTCGGCATTTACAATTGATATAGTTCCAATAGTAATAAAAAACACAACCAATAAAGTTATAATTTTTCTTAACATTGATATACCTACTTCCATTAATATTTTATTAATTCTGTGGATTATTGTACCCTAATTTATTTTTAGTATCCTCTTACCTTTTCTTCAACTAATGGATGCTGTAGTTTAACAAGAACATTATACTAAAGAAAAAAAAGCTTGAGGTTTGTCAGTAATTCCCTCAAGCTTTCTGTATGCTTTTTGTCTGTTATTCACCTTGTTGTTTACGTTACGAAATTGTTTGTTCTTTGTATTGTGGTTTTAGATTTTCTCCATTTTATCGGAACTACTTATTTTTAACCTCATTTATTCCTTAATGATATTTCAAACTCTTTTTCAACACATTTTATAACATCTCTAGGATTTAGTCCCTTATCTTTTAACTTTTGAATTAAAACAACCCATTTAGGCTCAATATGATAAGTTTTCTCATCGAAACCCAATAAATACATGGGAGACACTTTATAAAAATCAGAAATACTAATCAAGTGATAATATTTTAGAGATTTAAAGTTACCTTCCTCTATTCTTCGTAAATTAAAGTAACCTAATTCATTTTGTACCTCCATTAAAGTTAATCCTTTACTCACTCTAATTTCTTTTAATCTTTTTCCTACATTCACAATATCATCTCCTTATTCTCATTTAACGACAAAAACTCTTATGTAAACAAAAAGCCCTAAGACTATTTGAACATAAGAGTTTTAAATTAAAGTTAATAAATTGTAAATATAATGTTTAATTGGAAAATTAATACACTTAATAAGTTTTCTTTGTTTCTTTTCTCATCTTCACATGTACGTTTTCTTAATTAAAATATGGTAATTGCCTTTGTTACTGTATCAATTATAGCAATACTATTAGTTTCAACAACATCTTCATCCTCTACCTTTACTTTTAAGGCTTTATTCTTGATTTTACTTTCATTATGATACCACTACTCTCAAACAAAAGATTCTCACTAAGAAATAAATGTAATAAACAGAGTTACTTTTTACTAGATAAACTTAATATTAAATCTCCAACTCTCTTTAACTGCTCCATATCGAATATTTCATCAAATTCTAATTTCTTTTTTCCATATTGTATATGAAGCCCTCTTTCAAGTAGACCATCTTTAAACCAAGATACATTTATTATTGTTTGGTAGCGGAACTTCTCCATATGATTTAAGTCTTTTGTTAAGAACAAAACTCTCTTGTTTGTAACAACTAAGTAACCTTTTATTTCTCTCTTACTTGACTTATCAAATTCACAACAAAGGAAAGTGAGTCCTTTCTCTTTAGGCTCAAACACCCTGTCGATTAATGAAATAAAGAATTGCTTATTTCTTTTCACTTCTTTAAATTCATACTGAGTATATCCCAAGTTTTCAGTGTCTACTATTTGATCTAAAATAGATAAAACTTCCTGTTTTTCTTTAGCTTCTTTCTCTTGTCTAATTTTTTCATTTTCTGCTTTTTGTTCAGATTGTTTCTTTTTTAAAGCTTCTACTTTCTTGACATTCTCTTCCTTCTTTAATGCCTTTACCTCTTCATTTAACTTTCTATAGGATTCAACTTTCAGAGTGACTTGTTCTGAGTCCAATTTTTTTGAGATAAGTTTTACAAATACATCTTCTACTTTGTAACAAACTGACCTATACAATCCCATGCCATATCCCCTCCTATGCAACCATTTTCTTCGCAACATAAAAACGTCTTGCTAACCACCCAAGTATAGCTACACCTATCACACCAGTTGTTGTAGCAGTATCTTCTTTCTTCTCAATTTCATACTCCTTGTAGCCTTTTTCATAATAATGTTTATAGATTACCTCAGACTTAATATAAGTTTTAGGGATACTGTATTTTTCTCCACTCACACCAATTTTATATCCAGCATCTTGTATCTTCTTAATTTCTTTGTTCGAATTAAAACCTTTCTTATACCAATTTACATATTTCTCATTCTCAAAATCTGGTGCTTTATACTCTAGTGTTGAAAATGCACTTTCGTACCCTTCTTGCATGTATTTATTTTGTAATTCAGTTTGCCCCTTTTCAAAACCTGCGTTATAAGCTTCAAAATAAATTTCTTTCACATCTTTTGGCTCTTCAAGTTTATCTTCAAGCCCATTCTTATACCCTATTTCTTCATATTCTTTCTTTTTACCTTCATCTCTTGTAGCAACCGCTTTACTGAAACCTTCTTCAAATGACTTCTTTAGTTGTTCATTTTTCTGGTAGTTCTCTGGTACTTCAAGTTTATCTTGTTTTCTCCCTAAAGTTTGTCCTGCTTCAATTGCATTACTCTTTTCAGTTTCAAACTTTTTCAATCCCTCTGCATATCCTTTTTGATAACCTGTTGTATAACCATCTACATATGCATCTGAACCATCTACTTCTGTAATTTGTTCATCACCATTCGATCCATCATTAACCCCAGCTGTATAACCGTCTTTTTCACCATTAACTACATCTTTCTCTGCTTGCACTTTGGCTAATTGTGCATCACTTCCATTAATATTCGAAGTATCATATCCACTTGGAGCTTCACATGGTATTCCATCATCAACAACATTTCCCCACCCATCTAACTTCTCTGGATCGTTTGTTTTGCTATACCCTTTAGAGTTCCAATAATCTACTACCTCTTCATATGTACTAAAATCAGAACAATCCTTATCCAAAGACTGATTTGATGTAGTTGAACTCGATGATGAACTCTCACCTGATGAAGAATCTCCACCCCCATTGTGTGAGTGATAGCCCGAACATAAACCTTTTGCTTGTGACTTTTCACTACAGTTATGACCACCAGAACTATCAGTTCTACCAGAATGAGCATAAACTGAACTTCCAAATACAATAGAAAAAATTAAAGTAATAATTGCTATTTTTTGCGTCACTTAAATACTCCCTTCATTTAATTAAATATTTAACATTCTAAAGCATAGTACTCTATTAAACTTACAGAAATATCAATTAGATTACAATATATTTACAAATTTATTTCAATGGATTTTTATCACAACAAAGGGGAACATATGCGAATTTTTAAAAGGGAGGTAACTGTATTGGAAAAAACTTTATCAAAATAAGTTATTGTTGTAGTTAAATACAAAGCTTTACAGATGCTTAATATACTCAAAAATAACTCGATAAAAGCAAATTTAATTGTCCTAATAAGGAAGTTTTTTAAGGCAGGCAAACGATGTGAGGCTGTAGTTAGAAACTTCAACGAAATCAGTTTATTAATACTTAAAGCACAAAAAAGAGACAAGAATTAATCTTGTCCTCAATTTATTAAGATATTTAATATAGTATTTTAGTTCTTCATATAATAGATCTCAATAAGTATCCCTTTTTATTTCATATCCCTTATACTTTTCTTCTACTTTCTTAACCAATTCAAAAGGCTTTAATTTCAACGCTTCCGCTAATAAAAATATTGTTGTGATTGTCGGTTGTCTTATATCTCTTTCTAACATGCTAATAAAAGTTCTATCTAAACCAGTTCTACCAGATATCTCTTCTTGAGAAATATTTAATTCTTTTCTAAGTTCTTTCAAGGTAGCACCTATCATAATGGTCTTTATTTCTTCCAAGGGAATAATCTCCTTTTATGACCATTAGATTATTTTACGCTCGCAATATACACGTACTATAGTCTACAAAAATCACAAAAAGTGTTAAAATTATTAATATATTCATATTTACTAATCTAAACTACAAGGGAGATCGAAAAAAAATGCCGACTTATAACGTCTATTACCAATTTAATAGCTACATTAAAACTGAAGCTAAATCAATCACTGATGCATATGAGAAAGTAAAATGGTTAAAAAATGATGAAATTATCAAAGAATTTGAGAAGAATAATGGATCTCGAAAAGTTGTTTTTGAAGCATTTGAGGAGTCAGAAGATACAATTTTAAGATGTCCTAATTGCTTTAGTCGATTAGTTTACCTTGATGCTGTACGTCAGGTAAGTGTACATCTATCATTAGACGGAAAATTACCAATTAGTTCACCTATTTCAACTAAACACGATTTTGATGAAATAGACATTGAATTGCATAATACTTTACAATGCATCAACAATCTATGTGACTTTGTACATGATTATAATTTCTTTTTTAGAAATAGGTAACAATCTTTATGTTTTAAGATTTACTATAAAACATACATACAATTAAAGGTATTTTGGGGGCAATGAAACATTGAAAAAATTAAGTGTTTATTTGATTTTAATATGTATCCTTTTAACAGGATGCAACTCAGAAAAAAAGTACGAAAAAGCGTTATCACTCCTAGATCAAGAAAATTGGCAAGAAGCCAATATAATTTTTAATGACTTATCTTCTGATTATGAAGATGTTTCTATTTTAAAGAACTACGCTCAAGCGAAATTACTAGTTCAAGAAAATCAAGACACAGAAGTACTTAAAAACTTTTACACTGATGCTTTAGAATACTTAGAAGATATCCCGAATGATTATAATGGAAAATATAAAGAAGAAATAAACGAATTTAGTAAATTAGTCACTGAAGAGCAAATAACCTATGAACAAAAGATAAACGAAAAGAAAATCACTGAATTAAAAGGATTAGTTAGAAACGAAATGTTTACAGAGGCGTTAACTAAGTTAAATGAAATAAGCCATAATGATGTTGACACACTAAGAAATTTTATTCTTGCTAGAATAGAATGGGACAAGACATTAGAAGCTCCTGCTACAGATGTAACTAACTGGAATAATTATCTACTATATATGAGCAAGATCGATTCTGATTATAATGGAGAATTATCAATAGAAATCAATCAGTTAGTTGAAAAATTACATGGATCGTGGAATGAATTATCAGCAAATATAGATCGTGTTAATGAAATAAATGACTATTACATAGCTAATCCTGAACCAATAATTGGGATGACTTCAGATGAAGTGAGAAAATCATCATGGGGTGATCCTAAGAAAATAAATAAAACAACTTCCGAATATGGAATTAGTGAACAGTGGATTTATTACGGAGACAGATATATATATCTTGAAGATAGTGTTGTAACAACTATTAAAGAATGATAATTATATTTTTTAGGTCTTTCAAAATAAAGTAATGCCATAATTATCTAAATCTAAAGAGGCTATTACAAAACTAGGGAGGCAAGAAATTAATCTTGACTCTTTTTTTGCTAATCACTCTAATAGTTACTTTAATAGACAAAATGCACCCTACCCTACCTCCCAAAGCTTGTGTAGGTTACTTTACTTAACTCTTACATTAACGTAATTATACAAATTTTATCAATCTTTTATACTTTCCACTTTACTAAATTGTTAGCACCATAAAGATTGATCTAAATTAAAAAAACAGTACACAGTAGATATATTACTTAATAGAAAACTGTGTACCGTTTTCCTTTAGACTAAAAATTCAATAAACTATTTTTTACATTGGAAGTAATAACTTGCTTCTAGGCAAATTTTTTCAATAGATTTTATTGTATGTATTAAATTAAATATAAAACCTCAAATTACTTAACAAGAATTAACTAAACTTCTATTGAATCTTTAAAGTATTCTGGAACTCTCTTTGATCTAGTATCATAGGAAAACTGCGGCAAATTTACGGCTTTCTTTATGGCCAAAAAATGGCACATCTCATCATCTAAGCCTTCAGCTCCAAGAAAATCTGCATTTTCCCAAAGATAAAGGTTAGTGTCACTAGTATCTTTACAAAACTCACCTGTTTCAATGTCTAAAACAAAAAGATCTCCCTCAATTGTTAAAATATGTAACTTGTTATTATTAATTTTTAAACTTACAATAAAATCGCTCCTAATTTTGTTTGCCCATATGAGTTTATCTTTATTCCCATAGCCAATAACAATATGATCATTTTCAATATCAATTAACGTAGGAGGCTTATCTCTCTTTGATAAGAAGTTATAGTAAAAATAAAAATAGTTTATAAGAAGGTTATCTTTTATATATGGTGAAGCAGTTATCCAACCATTAAAATTATCAATTTTAGCGTTAGTAAATTTACAGTATTTTAATGATGCATTTTTAAAGTTTGCATTATTAACTACAACACCTTCCAAATTTGCATGGTCAAATATAGAGTTTGTTAGGTTTGCAAAATTAATACTAGATTCACTAATATCAACTCCAGAAAGGTTTAAATTGCTCAATGCGTTTTTATCAATCATAACTAACAACATTGCAGCATTACTTCCGAGAAATCCATATTTCTCTTTTTGTTTATCCCTTGTATATAGTATTAGTGATAACAACACATCCAATGCCTTTTCTTTACAAATCATATTTAACATCAAATCTAGGACTGCTTGAGTTAAAATTTTACTACCAAATCCTTTAAGAAGATTATCAAAACTTTCTGTTTTAAAGTCTAATAACTGAATAACTTTCCCCTCTCGTTTGTCTTCCCGAATATTATAAGAGTTAGTATAATATTCAGACCATGTATAATGCTTTGGAGTATTCTCTGTGTCTAAATTCATAGCCTCCTTAGCAGGAGACAAATAATCATTCCCAAGTAATCCTAACTCTGCTACAAATTTATATGCAACAAAAAATTCTAATAAAGACTTATGGGCAGGAGTATAGTCACCGTCACTATTTCTTATTAGTAATGTTTGACCCATCATATCATAATGCCAATGATCTAAATCTTTTTGCTCTTGAACAAACTTACCAAACAACACTCTTAATCTATCTGGAAAATGTCTATAGTTTAAGCTCATTTGATCAGTTGATATCATTTCCCAAGATAGTTCACAAAGAAAATAAAGTTTGTCAGCAAGAGAAGTAAAAGTTCTCTCCTCCCTTATATCTCTGTTCATTTTCCTCACAACTGCATAAAAATAAACTCGAGATAAATCTATTGCCCTTCCCAATTCTATATCGGGTATTGCATCCATTACAAAATCAGTCATTACAGGTCTAGAAACTAAATCTAAAAGCTCGCTATTATTGATGATCTTTTCAACCGTATCTTTATCAGTTTTTTGATTTAAAACCTGTCTAATTTGCTCCTTATTAAACTTCTCTAGCTGTAAAACCTCAAATTGTGGAGGTTCTCCAGTAAGTGTTGACGTAGAAGCATGTAATTCAGCGTTCAATAAACTTCGCCCTTCCATTGCATGTGGAAAGTGTTCAGTTCGACAAGTTAATATAACCTTTGAACCCGGAACTGCAGCTTTTGCTAATTCCCAAAAGTTATTAATCATTTTTTGTCTATCGACTTGAGCAGCCATTTCATCAAATCCATCAAATATTAATAATAACTTACCCATTTTATTAAGTACTTCAAAAGCTTCATAATGAGGTAATGGAATTTGATGTTTCCTAAAGAAAAATTCTGAAAATAAGGATTCTACACTTACCGCTTTAGCATAGTCTCTTAATGAGATTACTAATGGGATTCTCGGTCTTTCAGTCCCTTTTTCCTTAGCATCTTGGTATTGTTTTAATGCTTCGCCAGCATAGTGAAGTGAGAACCATGTTTTACCTGTACCAAATTCACCGAGAATTGACATATGTTTTTTATCTGGGTCATCTAACCATCTATCTATGTACCCTTCTATCCAACCATTAGTTTCATCGTAGCGACTTTCACCTATTTTCTCCTTACTTCTCGAATCAAATTCCTCTTTGATACATGCCAAAGGTATATAATTTTGATCTATACCTTTGCCTTTTATTTCGTTATTTAGCCATTCTAAATAACCAGAAAAATCAGCATGCTCATCTATTAACTCATCAAATGTATAACACAAGATTTTTCGATATTCTGGTTCTTTCACTCTATCTCTTGCAACCTGACTAACTCTACGTGAAGTTATTATCCAACCTTCATCAACAGCCATAATACTCTCTTTAATATCTTTAATATGACTAAACTCTATTTCTCCAGTAATTCCCCGAACTAATATACGATCATAGCCACGTCTAGCTGGAATATTAATTATCCATTCAAAATAGTCCTCGTTAGACTTCTCATACTTTTCAATCCTGTATCCCACTGCATCAAACCAAGTCCTTAATTGATTCGACAAGTAATCAAGCCTAGTTCCAAATGGTAAAGTTTCATGAGCAGACTTTTGTAATCTTCTAACTTTTTCTTCGAGTCTACTTATCTCTTCTTTGGATAGGTTTTCTTGGCGAATTTCAGCTGTCATTTCTCTATGTTGTCTAACTAACCACTTCATAACATCCTCAGCAACTTGATTTCCTAGCAAGATGGAATTTTCAAAGAAACTATTAGTAACCCCCTTACTGAAATTATAGACTTCTTTCTTTAAGAACATCTCTAATTCTGGGTCACGAACCGCATGTTCATCTCTTACATAAACAAAACAAGGTTTATTTAACGTTCTAGCCAATTTAAATTCTTCCATATTATCCAAACTAAATAACTTCCCAAACAAACCAATATATATATCTGATGTTTCTATTTCTCTTTTGATTGTTTTTTCTTTACTTGTAGGGCTAGAAAACGCATGTCTATTACAAATTAGTACATCTATTCCCCTATCTTTAAGTGCTTTAGCTAAGATATCCGATGTATCTCTAAATTCAGTTGGACTTGATCCTATATACACTCTAATCTTCTCACTAGTTGTAGTTAAACTAAACTTTGTATTATTTGTTTGAATTGAATTGATTTCTTCCAATATTTTATCCGTATCCAGTTTGCTAACTTTTTCCAATATTTCATCTACCGTTAAATGAATATTTTTTAAAACTAAAACATTCTGTACTTCTTTAGGTGTCAGAGTTCTAGCGACAATAGCATTAAACACAGTGGAAAAGGCAATTAATTCTCTTCTTGGATCGATGTCCATATCTCTATATTTTTTACCCATTTCATGCCAATCTAAGATCTCTTCACTTTCTTTATGGAAATAAGGTGAATCATTATCAGAGAATGACTTTTTGAATATATCTTTAATGTGTTGGTCCCGAAAGAAATTTAATATTATATCGGATTTATCTACACCATACTCAACTAAAGTATATGCATATACACCATCAAAATCTGAAGGTGGGTGTGTTGGACTTAACTTAAATTTTTTAAGAAGTTGAATTACCTTCTCATTTCTTTCCATTTTGTTTTTTAATATAGGAGATGATAATTTTGCTATACCAGCAGCTATTGCTCCTAAATCATACATACTAATTCCTCCTGCTATCAATAAAAATTGTTCATTATTTTTTTCAAACTTCACCTTTTAATTAAGTTACCTTCTGCATTATTAAACCCCTATCATTTTACTTCCTGGGTTTTAATGTAATTCATTACAACTTAGAGGGAAATTACTTAGAACAAGAACAACACACTTTATCAAAAGAATTTATCATGGGAGCTAAATACAAAGTCTTAAAATTGCTTACATAGATTAATGATTAAGAGTGACTCTGTCTATACCAAAGATTTAATACAAGTGCTTTGATTGATTTTATAAGATTTCTAGAAGAAAATGATGTGAAACTGTAGATTGGATAATAGATTTTGACAAAATACAATGACATTATGAGAAGCAATAAACAGTAGACACTTGATATATTAATTTATAGCAAACTGTGTACTGTTTTTTAATTCACAAGTTGAAAAATTTTTTATATATTATTGCTTGAATAGATTCTCCTTATGCCATTTCATATAATCCCTTTGGTCACTTTTCATACTTATTTTCATACTCTCATTTATGTTTAAAAAGATCATAGATTGATAATCTAAACTTTTAGAAATTAGAATATCTCCATCATCATTAAAACTTATATACCCCTTGTCAAATAAAGAATCGTGGTTAGGACAAAGAAGTAACCCATTGTTTTCATCAAGTCTTTCTTGATTGTTTGATACACTCCATTTTTTTATGTGGCTTGCAATTAAGAATCTTTCATCTTCCACACCACATAGCCTACAATTCCCATTAGTTTTTAGCAATTTATTCTTAAAGATTGACTGACCAATCCTAGACTTAATAATTTGTTCTCTTTCAGTCTCATCAATATCTCTAGGTATGTCCTCAACCTTTGATATAAACTCTTCAACCACTTTTCTATCTATATTAAGTAATTGATCTAATACTTCACTATTTTGAACTTCAATTAATGAAAATAAATACTCTGCTAGTTGTGGGGTCACCTTAAATAAATAACCAGTATTTCCACGCCCAATCTTATTAAAGGGAGCGTATCTTTCACCTTGTAAGTCCAATACCTCATCCATATAATCTTTATAGGCTATAGGTACTTTTAGATCATAATAATCGCCAAAAACCATCCAACCTTCTTTTTCCCAAGACTCTATATTATCCAAATCAGCTGGCTTCTCATGTACGATAGAGTCTTCTTTTGCCACAATAACAGAAAGCATTTCTGTATTATAGCTGTTAAAAATAATGTCTCCTTTTTTAACGTTCTCCATTTCCGACCAATGAGAGACTCTCTGACCTTTTTGATTTTTCTGCGGGGCCCAAAGATAACCACCTGTTCTTTCTTCTTTATAGCTTTTATTTTGAAATACAAAAAAATAATTCATTTCCCTAGTCCCCACGAACATTCAAATTAACAAACTATTAAAGCTTGCTTTTTTAACCTATACAGGTAAATAATACCACAACTATATTAAGCATAAAGAATAAAATGTATAAACAAAGCCTTACGCATGAATGAATTTTCCTATCCAAATCATTATTCACTTTCTTTTCAGATATAAAGAAAGAGCCAAGAATTTTAATCTTGTCTCTCTCTTGTGTTATTTTACTCTAATAGTTACTTTAATAGACAAAATGCACCCTACCCTGCCATGCCAAGCTTGTGTAGGTTACTTTTACTCAAGTCAAATTATACAAATTTTAACACATTTTATCAATCTTTTATACTTTCCACTTTACTAAATTGTTAGCACCAGCACCATAAAGATTGATCTAAATTAAAAAAAACAGTACACAGTCGGTATATTAATATTATTATATAGAAAACTGTGTACTGTTTTTTATCATACTTCTAATATGTTTGAATACCAAACTTCAACAATCTCTTAGGCAGAATATCATCTAAGTTTTGTATATCTTCATCATTTATTTCTATCAAGTTGAATCCATACTTTTCATATATACTCAATTTCTTTTTCTTTCTTTCATTATATCTAGCATCATTCTCTAATCCCCAAAACTCTATATAGACCTTACCTACAGGCAAATAAAAATCACAATATACATCTTCTTCAATTGGAAGTTTCCTCTCATACGCATGTACAATTTCAGACATATAGAGCCAGTTATCAATTAGCATTTCTGCTCTAGAACGTACATAGTGACCATCAGCAGACCTATGTTTTGCTTCAAACTTTTCTCGAAATCCTACTTCTGCTTTTGAGCCATTTTGATCACCCGCTACTTCAGTAGTTGATTCTCCCTGTATTTCTTTAAATGAGCTAATTATACTCTTTTTAGTTAATATACTTCTGTCCCAACAAACATATGGAATGCCTGTTTTATCATACTCGAACTGCTTACCACCCATTAATTTACCGAGCGATGTAACTGTCCATCCTTTTACACTTTTTTGAACCAAACCTAGTTCAGATAGTATAGGATTTATTCTAAACTTCGATATCCCGAAGGGTTTTCCTAGCGCAGTTGAGGTAATTAGATTACTATCACTCACTAATGATGAAAAGATTGAGTCATTTTTCATTTCTTCATTCCATGCTATGTAACTACCATATTTTGCGTGTGATTTAACTATTCCACCTTTAGCTTTACCTTTTTCTGTTAGTACCCAATTAGTTTCTTCTCTACTAACTAACTCATTTTCTGATAATAGTTTAAAAACCTCTTTTGAAGAGATATTTAATTCTTTTGAAAGTGCTGTTGTTGATAAATACTTAATGGTCATTACTACTACTCCCTATAAAAAATATTAGCATATGTACCTATTATATTACCTTTGATATACTAGGAAAATAATACCACACAATTAAAGATAGTTGTTATGGAAATCTCAGGAATTACAGCAAGAAGTGAAGTCATTACAATTTAATGGAGGAAAAAATGAATACTAAGGAAAGAAAATCATTATCGAATATTATTGCAGGTTTTTATTTAATTTCTACTCTAGCGATATATTGGTTTGGGCTGAAAAGCACTAATATTTACATACTTTTTGCTATTTTAATAACTGTTCCAATAATTGAAAGACTTGTTTTCATAGCTTTACCAAAGAAAAATACATCAAAGTCACATAGTAAGAATAAACAAAAGCTTAGTTCTGCTAAACAAAGAAACATGTTACGATCTGATAACGTAATTATCAAATCTAAGTTAGAAGACCTTTCTTGGAGAGAATTTGAACGTCTTTGTTATCTTTACTTCAAATCAAAGGGTTTTAAAGCTAGTGAAACAACAGAGGGTGCTGATGGTGGGGTAGATCTCGTAGTATATAACAAACATCACAAAGCAAATGAAGCAATACAGATAAAGCATTATATTGCTTCTGGCAATAGAATCACCGTTAAAGAAATTAGAGAATTAAATTCAGCCAAGCGTAATCATAATTGTCCATTAGCGATGTTTATCACTACAAGTAGTTTTACTAAAGACGCACTATTACAAGCTGATAAATGGCAAATAGAATGTAAAGACATTCATTGGGTAAATAGCAACATTGTAAAATGGCAAGAGCAACAAATGAAAACTAAAACTTACAGTTAATGCAATAATTTAAACATAGCATACTGGTGTATCTTGATAAATTACAATACAAAGAGAGAGACAAGAACTTAATCTTGCCTCTCTCTTTATTAACCACTCTAATGGTTACTTTAATTGATAAAAAAGTAACTCACCCTTACCGCCTAAAGTTTGTGTGAGTTACTTCCACTAGTACCATCATATACTAATGATTAAGACAATTATACGACGCTTTTACACATTTTAGCAATCAATTGTCTTTCTAGATACCACGATTGATGAAGAACATTCCCTTTATTTCTTGTACTGAGCAATAAATTGACCTGTTGTTTTGTTATCGTACTTTTATCGTACTTAGTTAACATAAACACCACAAATAAAAAAGACACGATATGAGATAAAAGGACAAGATAGTAAAATTTCAGTTTTCAGAAGAATGAGATGGAGATTTTTCAATTCATAGTGAAGAGCTTCAGCTACATTATGATATTAATTGCTGTTTATCTTAGGCAAATATATATTTTCTCTTAGAAATGCTAGATCTTTGTGGATTAAAATTGCAATTTCGATGTATCTATTGTTAGCTTCTAATTCATATTCTGGAAAGTCAGCTGCTTGTTCATTAAACTCTTTTAGTTCATAAAAAAGTTTGTATAACTTCTCATCACCATAGATTATGTTATTTTCTAAGGTTTCCATAAACCTATTCTTCTCCTCGTCGCTCAAATCTTGAAAACCATGTTCCCCATAATTTTTGTGAAAACTAGAATTTATCAAATCGGCGGGTTGATATAATTCTTTTATCCTTTCCTTTGTTATTTCAAATCTTTTTTCTTCTTTTTTGTCATCTTGTGTTGATTTAATGGTTGCTCTTACTCCATAGAGAGTTAATGCACCTGAAATCAGACCACCAATAATTGCTCCCCAAAAGGAACCTAATGTACTAATCCAAGTTTTTTTATCACCCGCAACAGGCAATGGCATATGGATAAAATACATCAGAATATTAATTAACACTGGTACTGTAAGAGATATTATCAGTGCTGAAGAGATAATTCTTTTTAAGTATTTATCCATTTTACGCTCCTTAAAATTACTTATTTCGACAAAAAGAAAAAATATCTTTCTTCAATGGTTATCTTAATTAATATATAACAATTTAGGTATCAAGAACCATAAATATCTATACATATATAAATACAATATATCAGATTAAGTAGAAAAACATCATAATCTGATTTACGGGTAGAAATAAGATCTATTCTTAATTTAGTATTTAATATAGACACACATACTAAATATATAGGGAAATCATATGAATAGTCTTGTAATGGGCATAGTATTCGAAAAATCAATTCAAATACTGTCATTGCAGTTACTACTACAGTATGGTTTCTATCAGCTATTTGTAAATAGATAATAAAGCGATAAAAACCCATAAATTGTCCCCTAAACAGTCTTTATAAAGAATTTGTATACTCTAAATAAAACTCTTCTTTCATTTATATTCCTATGACATTCAATAGAACTATCACAGTCTACCTTGACTAGAAAATATCTCTTCTAATTTCTTTGTTTGTAAATCTATAGGGAAAATAATCACAAAATTGTAATTATCTTTATGCATAAACATTTTCTTTATCTTCTTTTTAGCTTTTTTTAAATATTTGAGATGTGGTGGATATGTGCTAGTGATATCCCATAAACCAAAATATTCAACATAATATTTTTCACCATTTATCCACACTATCCAATCAAACTTTCTTCTTTTATCTCGCTCTTCACTAAACAACTTTTTATATGGTGGTCCTTTTCCGTAAGCAACTTTATTTTTAATCATCCAATTTGTGATATTCTTTTCATCAATTGAATCCCACTTAACTCCTTTCAAATCAAACAAACGTTCTTTGTCTCTAAAATATAACTTTTTGAAATTTTCACCATATTTTTTTCTCAAGTTATAAACATGAAGGTATTCTTTCTCACACTCTTCACACCACCTATGTAGTTGAGTCATATCATTAAAATTATTTCTAAAAAGTCGAATAGCTTTCCATTTTTTACACTTACCGCAGAATTTTATTCCTAAACCATACATCTCTCTCACAAACTTCTTAGTAAACACTCCAGATTCTCTAGCCTTTTTTTCTTGATCATTTTTATAACATTGGATAGGCTACACTTAGTTGGACAGAATTTTTAAGGTCAAGTAGACTACAGATAATACATTTGAGGAGAATCTACATGACCAAAAGAGAACGCCGTACATTTACTGAAGAGTTCAAACAACAGATCGTGCAGCTGTACCAAAATGGGAAACCAAGAAAAGAGATTATTCGTGAGTATGACCTAACTCCTTCTTCTTTAGATAAGTGGGTGGGTCAGAGTCAGAACTCTGGTTCTTTTAAGGAAAAAGACAATGTAACAGATGAACAAAAGGAACTGATCGAACTCCGAAAGAGAAATAAGCAACTCGAAATGGAAAACGACATTTTAAAGCAAGCCGCGCTGATACTAGGACGAAAGTAAATGTTATCAAGAATAATCAACATAAATACTCGATATCAGCAATGTGTAAAGTCCTACAAATCCCAAGAAGCACTTACTATTTTGAAGCGAAAGAAAGAGCAACAGAGGATGACATGACCTCAGATGTGATCGACATTTTCTATGCGAGTCGTCAAAATTATGGGACACGCAAAATCAAAGTAGAATTAAAAAAGCGCGGTCTCATCGTATCTAGAAGACGAATTGGACGTATTATGCAAGAACAGGGTCTTGTATCTACGTATACCATAGCTCAATTTAAGCCGCATACAAAATCATGTAATGAATCCGAACAGAAGAATGAACTAAACCGCGAGTTCAACCAGAGAGAAGAAATGACAGTGGTCGTAAGCGATTTGACATACGTAAGAGTCAATAAAAAATGGCATTACGTATGTGTATTTGTCGATCTCTTTAATCGAGAAATCGTAGGGTTTAGTACAGGTCCAAAGAAAGATGCGTTACTCGTCTATCGTGCATTCGCCTCCATTAAAGTCGACCTTCGTAAAATTCAACTTTTTCATACGGATCGTGGAAATGAGTTTAAAAATAAGCTAATAGACGATGCTTTAAAGACGTTTAACATTCAACGATCTTTAAGTATGAAGGGTTGCCCATATGACAATGCCGTAGCTGAAGCGACGTTTAAAATCATCAAAACAGAGTTTGTTCAAGGGAAACATTTTGATAGTTTAGAAGAATTAACAAGGGAATTACATGACTATGTCCACTGGTTTAATCACATACGAATTCATGGAACACTTGGTTATGTAAGTCCGATCGATTACAAACTTGAACACCTTAAAAAAGTTGTCTAGTTTAGTGTTGACATACCACATGGTATACACAATGTTCTAAAACTATTTCCATCTTTATAAAAATTTGTTGTAGTTTCTTCTAAAAGTTTTTCACACTCTTTACACTTACGTTTACCCTCAATTTGATGTTTATAGAGTCTGTTCTTTCTCCTTAACCCTAGTTGCTTAGTTGCATAAGCTCTAATCGTTTCCCATTTTCTAGGTTTTAATACATCACAAATAGCTTCCTGACCAAGTAAGTAGAAGTTTCTAACTAGAAAATCCTCCTCCCACTCTTGCCATTGGCTCTTTTGAGCTTGTCTAAACAAACCTAATTCATTTCTTTTGGAAGCTACACCTCCTTTCGATCTATTGAGTTCCATCGATATTACATCATCAGATAGTTCTAACCAGTGATTAACTAAAAACTGTAATTCTTTCTCCGTCCACTTTTTTCTGTGTTTTTCTTTAGACATATCAAACAACCAATTCACCTCCCTAATTATTAATGAATCGTTAATATGTTTTTTGTTTTCCCACCTCCCTTAAAAGCTAAATAAAGTACTACAATAAAAAAAGAAGGGTGACAGTCAAAAGTCACCCTTCTTCTTTCAGTTTCATTATTCCGTTTATTGGTTGTTGAATATTTAATATCATTGTTTACCCTACCATTTCTATTTCTGTAATTTGATTTTGATAGTTTCCAACTATTATATATAAATGAACACACTTATGTAGTTCATTTATCTAACATACCACAACAAAAACAAAAATAAAACTTTAAATTCTAACATACATTAAATACAATATCAATAAAAAACAGTACTTTATTTAGCGTTTATATTAATAGTATCATATACGGTAAAAAACACCTGAATATACAGCATTCTCATTGATATAAACTTTTTTTAATAATTAGATCAATTCTATGACAATCAATAATTTTATAGTAGTACTTTATTTGACATCAATAAAATAGTACATAGCTCTACTTATTACTTAATAGGAAACTGTGTACTATTGTTTGTACTATCGAAATTTAACAAATATCTTTTCTCTTTTATTCTTTTCATCAACCCGAATCTCATAGCCTTGTACATTCAAAATTGCTTTAACTTCAACATTTTTTCTCACTAAATTAGAAAAAGCCTGTGATGTCATACCTAATGCCTTTCTAAACTCAGTATATTTAATTTCATCCCTATTAGAATTTTCCTTGATATATATTAAAAATGCCTGAACATTTTTTTTGTTAGTTTTACTATTAACATTGTGTTCTAACATATTCTGAGGAATCCATTTCTCCACCTTACTCTTAGGAAACTTTAAGTTGATCATATCTAATAAAATTTTGTCCTTATGAAACACATACACTTGACCCTCAACATCCTTAGAATTATCCCTTTGTTTACTCCGCTTAATTTCTTGTGAATAATCAACAAGCATGTCAAGCATTTTAACTACCTCAATACTTGAATCATCAAACCTTCTTACACTGCTGTAGTTTGAGCAAGAAATGTCTTCAATTTCAATGTTTCTACATTTTTGTAAAGCCATTGCTTTCCCTATGTAATAGCTTTCTGTCTTATGTAGAATACCGCCTAAGATTACAATGCTACAATCCTTATAGAGGTTACTCCCCCTTGTTGAGCCATAGTGAGCTATAACTACTCTTTCTGACTCAAGATATTCTTTAAGGTATTCTGCAATATATGATTTACTTTCTTTAAATACAGGAAGAAAAACCATTTCAGTAGGATTATCTTTAAGTATTCTGATAACATCCTCACAAAATGCTTTTAACATATCAACATCCTTCATACCTGTCTTTGAACCTTTTACAAGATCACATTGAAAGAAGGTAAGACCTTTATATGAGCGTAACGGTTCAAAATTAATTATATTAAATTTACTATGTTCATATTCTAGTTCAATATCAGCAGTACCATCAAAAATAAAGGTTTTATAGTCTAAAAAACACTTATATTCTTTATACGTACTTGTAGTAAGGGTAATTCTTTCCTCATTAAGTACCTCTTTAGAGCCACCATTCACAATAATACTTTCTAATATATTTGGCATCTGATAAATATTTTGAGTGTAGTCGTACAGCCTATAGAATACTTTCCAAAAGATTTTTGAGAACTTAAAGCTCTTATCTGTTGGATAAAAAATTTCCCTTCCTTTCCATTCGTTAACTTCATATAACGATTCAACCAAATCCACACATTTTTTAAACTCTTCATACTCTTGCTGACTTTCATCAAAATTAAAGTTTTTTAATTTATTTAATATCTCTTCTGTATACCTATAAAATATTTGCAAATCTATGCTATCTACAGAGATCATTTTTGGCTTTTCATCAATAATAAGACAATCACGCTTACATTCCACTCTATTTTTACCATAGAAAAAATAGTTAAACTGATCTAAATTACTAGATTGGAGATACAGTCTTTCTAGAGTCATTATGATTACTGGATAACTCTGTTGTTCTTCACTTTGTGTCCAATATCTACAATCCTGCTTAAAGGGACATGTTTTTCCATGTTTAGCTATACACTTATTAAAATCTGTCCCCCTCTTTGTGTTAATGATACACTCTTCTTGTCTGAAGCCATACATAGGGAAAGCTACTTCTTTACCAACACTACTGTTTAAATAACTTGCTAAATCCTTAACATCTTCTATTCTTCCTACAGCAACAACAGCACCAAAACTTTCGTTCGCTTTAAGCATTTCTTCTAAGTAACTTTTGATTATTAGAGACTTACCAGCGCCCATATCTAATGGTATTAGATATGGCTTTTCTTTAGTTCCTTTATAGAGTATTTGCAATGTATCTTTGATATATTTTCCATGCTTAGTTGAAACATTCTGTCCATAGCTATGTAAAGTATTGACAACTTTATCTACTATTAAATTAACATTGTCTGTATCATCACTATTAAGGACCAGCTCAGATAAATCACTAACTTTAATTGCATTATCTTTTATTCTCTCAATCTCTATTTCAAAATCAATATCATACTTTTCCCATGCATCTATAATGTCTTTCCAATTAAATTCTGTGGCTAGCATTGTTAGTGAGTAGTGTTTACCACAACCAGCACAGTGATACCACATATACTCCTTATCAAACCAAGCACTCGGTCTTCTATCTTCGTGACTTGGCATACAACACTGCATTGAAATGGTTTTCTCGTTTTCTTTTGTAATGTATTGATCAAGCTTTCCACTTAGTAAAGGTAAAATATCACTTCTTTTCGCATTACTAATTTCATAATCAACTTCAATACTATTTCTAAAGACTTTTTGAATTGTTTCTACATCTAACTCTGGCAACGAATCTTTCAAATCTTCTTGAATATATCTATTATTTGGTTCCTTAATCTTAAATCTAACTCCATATGGGTCACTCGGATCTTTTCTATGATAGAAGTGAGGTAAACGCAATAACCTTGATTCGTTGACACATTTGCTATCACCATCAAAATGTTTAACTAACTGCATTTGAATGTGTCTGAATAAATGATGTTGTCCATTTTCTAATAACCAATATACATGGTAACCATTCTTTGTCTCGATAACATAAGATGGTCTTAAAGAAAATGCTAATATTCTTTCTTTCAATTTTTTCTTCCATTCTTTCACCAAACGATAATCATGTCTTAAATCTTTCGGTGCATCAATGTCAACAAACTGACAATTAATGTTTCCACCTTCAATAACGTGTTTATTAGTAGTTGTACAAGAATCCATCCCCTTAAAATTTGGTGAGTTTGGTGTAAAACACACTGCAGTGTGTCCTGCAAACCTGTAGTACTCTTCAATATGCCTAATAAAATTTTCTGTTGTTGCTTCACACACCTTAACAATTTCACCTTTATTGTTTGTAGTATATAGACTGTTACTATCCATAATTATGCTTATTGACATGGCATTCTTTATGTTCTCAGGAATATACCTAATCTCAACAGCATTTTCCCCATGTATATTTGATAAAAATGAAAGTAGTGATTCTCCAATATTATAAAGCTCTTGTATAGTTTCCATATTATCCTCCCAATTTAGTACACAGTTTTCTATAAAGTAATAGGTAGAAAGTGTGTACTATTTTATAGTTCTTTCATAATCCATTAAAAAGTAATAAAAACAAAAAGAACCTCTATTTTTTAGAGGCTCTTATCTTATAAAGAGAGTTCTATCATGTTTTTTATACGTTTTTGGCAACTACCTAGAATTACAGGATAATACATTGATAAAATTAGCACATCTGAACCACAATAGGAGACTTGGACACTCATTTAAACAACTTTTGATATTCAAAGCAGTACACTTCTCCATTAAACCGCTTCTTGTTTGATAAACAGTATTCCTTCACCTTTGGTGAAACAGCTGTACCACATAATATACACTTAGTAGTATCTTGGGGAGTATTACTTTTGAGTGTTTCAACGGAGCCTATGTTGCTTACTGAAGATTTAAGAGCTTGTACATGTCTTTCTCTGATCTTTCCATCAGTTATGTTAGCTTTGTTTAACTGGTCGTACATTTGCTCTATTTGATGCTCTGTGAATATTGGTGAGCCATTTTGAAGCTTTAAGACATTTAACTTTCTTGTAATGAACTCAGAAAGCTCGATATCATAAACAATTAGATCATTAGACTGGATCTTTCTTAGTTCTTGATCAACTTTAAACGTACATCGTTTTGTAAAAGAGATCATTGAAACAATGTTTGAAGAATCTATTTTTACGATTAATCTAAGAGCTGATATATGACCATAGTTTTGATAGAATGGATTCATCATATTTAACTTACCATTGACTGACCAAGTTTTTCTGTCTTTACCACCATAGATTGTTCCTTGATAGTTCTAAGGTTTCTATTACAAAGAATGCGTATTGTGTTAGAACAACATGATCCATTTGTTAGTATCCAGATTTTAGATTTAGCTTCGAAAACATAATGTCACCTCTTTTTTAAAAAAATAGGCACATTAACTCTACTTATCTTTTCGGTTATATTCATAATGTTTTAACTCAGTCAACAATTTATTAGGAGCGTTGAAGTACTTGTTTAGAAGGCTTATGATAAAAGAAATTAATATTTAAAAAAGAAGAGGTATATATCATGTCTAGTTATGAGCTTAGTGACAAAATTGAAATGTATTTAAATAGTGTAATTGAAATTAAAAATTCAATCGATGAAATAACAGGCGGACGTTTCATTGCAAACCATAAGAGAACTCTTTTGTTCAGTGTAATTGATTTACTTGCCAGAGGGGTATATGGAGAAAAGTTTATAAGAGATAGAACCACCATGTTTAAGAGATTCATTTCTAATTTTTGCGAATGGGAATATGGTGAAAGAATCAGCGTACAACAACTAAGCCACCTTTTAAGCAAAACAAATGAAAAAGCGTTTACTAGACTTAAGAATTTTGTAAAAGTAGAATTAGACAAATTTCCTAGTAGTGAACCAGTACCTTTAATTTATGACGCAACACACAAGCAACTTATAAAGTTAATGCCAAAAAATCAAACATCAATCTTAGGAGTAGAACTAACCTCACTTAATCATATCTCTTTACTCTGGGAGCTACGTAACACTTTAGTCCATGAAGCACGTTCTAAGGGTGCTTTACAATTATTTGATTATGAATATGAACCTCACTATATCCATTACAGTACAATTGGAGTATCTGACAGTGGAAATTTGGTGGATGAAAGTGAAGAGTGGAGATTATATCATCCAGTTGAATTTCTACAAACATTGATCGACTTATCTATCCCAAAAGTTAGAGACTACTTAAGAATCAATTTAATTGATCCTTATGAGAACCACAACTTTGATCCATTATGGCAAACGGTAAAGAAAGACAAGCTTCATAAAATTATTGATTAAAGATTCATTTTTATTCGTTTCGCAATAAAGTATACAGGAGATTTTCTATAGATGTATTAACTCGGATCTCTCCTAAAAATTTCAAAATGGAAAATATTTAACAAAATTGATTTTCCCAAAAGGTGTCGTTTTATGACACATATATATAAATAGATATATATACCCTTTAGGATAATAATTACGTAACTACTAACTAAATACTCTATTTATATATATGGTGTAGAAAAAGACACCATTTAGGAAAATACTATAAAAAAGCTAGTAAGGTAAGACTTTATTGATAAGACAAACGCTTATAGCTCTAAGAAATTCTTTTACATCACATTCAGTGGTCGTTGCTCAAACCTGACCAATCTCATTCTCTATACATTTCTGTCGTTCTTAACTCCATGCTATTGTTCCAACCCAAGCATTAAATATTGGTTTATACTTTAAAAAATTGACTCGAATCGGTATAAGGTAAACAGTAGTGTCTGACTTTATGTGTTAATACTAGGCTAGCGTACACTTAAACTACTAATCCTGTAAACCATCCCCCTCCATTGCAAAAAGACCACATTACACACTGTTATGTGGTCTTAATTATCGAGGTTACGTACTCATATCAATCAATAATAGTACTTTAAACTTTTCTTACGAAATAAGTTTAAGATAAAGTGGTTTTCTTCTTTTTAAATCACAAAAATAGGCAATAGCAAGGTTGATGCACAACCTTGCTATTGCCTATAGTACTTTAAAAACAAAATAGATTGTATGAACATGTATAATAGCATTTAAATTTGTCATACCTTTATTTAAGTTTAAAAAGCACCTCTCTTATAGCTCCTTGTTTTTTATGTTTTTCCTCAAGTTCTGTCAAGAGGTTAATGGCAAATTCATAACTAATTAAATAATGATACAAATGTTTTAAAATCTCAGTAAATAAAACTTTATTTAGTGGTAAAGTGTCATCTAAATTGACATATATATCTGGGCCATTTAAAACTTTTTTGCCATATTTTTTAAAGTTACTTAAATCATTTGTTTTCGATAAGCCTGTCTTATCTTTTTCAAAATTAAAAGTTCCATCATATTTTCGATAGATAAATTCAATAAAATCAGTGTACCCTATTCTTTTATTTTTAACAGTAAATGTTATTGCATCCTCCTCTGTGTCTATATCTTCTGCAATACCAATCATTGAATAACTTAGAGAGATTTTAGAATAACCACTTTGAATGTACTTAAGGTAGGACGCTTCCTTAGTTGGACCTTTAGTAGAAGATATAATTTCCTTGAGAAATGGTATTATAAATGCTTTTTCTAATTTTTCCCTTTCCATTTCGTACATTAAATCGAGAACAACATCATTACTTAAAGAAGAAGGCTTTTCTTTTATTAGCCTTCTAAGAATTTGAAATAAATTTTCATCATCCATCCCTAAAATAAACTCTGCAGTAAAATATTCTTGGAAAGATCTATGCTGAAATTTGTAATCTAGTCCATCTAAAATCAGAATACAGACTGATTCTACTAAATCAACTTTGTATTCCTCACCATTAAAATTTATATCAACTATTTTTTTGGCATCTTCAATATAACTCAATAAGGTGCTGTTATCGAATGAGTTCATATCATCTAAGTAGCTTAATGTAGACATAGCAGAGAGGACCTTTTTAAATTCGTCTGATGTTAAGTCTTTATCTGCTCTTTTTTTTCGTTTATATCCTTTTGTGGCATCATGCTGTGAGTAAAGTACATCAAAAGCTCGTCTATAAAAAATATGGATTTTATCTGGTATTTCTGCAAATTCTCGGAAGGTTAGTAACATTATATTTAATAATAATGGATTTGAACAAAAAGATTTATTAGTATCATACAATTTATGCTCTAGCTCATGTAAAAACATGTTTAACTTCAGTGTCATATTTCATATTACCTATTAATGCTAGGGCCTTATCTTTCGAAAGTGGTTCCATTTCCAATTCAGTAAAGTTATTCCATCCATTATATAAAACATCACTTCTTCTTGAGGATAGGATATAGTGATTAGACTTATACTTGTCTGTTAAAGAAATAATATCATTTGTAACTTTTTTCCTTATTGAGTCATCAACCTCATCAAAGCCATCTAAAAAAATTAGATAGCGCCCATTAACCAATGACTTTTCAAAGTACTCTTTCTCAAGATTAAAATTCAACGTTGAAATTGTACTGTACATACAGTCTATTAAACTTTGATCATTATCATTTAAACTTCTTAACTCAACAAAAATCGGTATATAATCTGTATTTGTAATAGTATTTAAAAACAAGTGCTTAAAAAGAGTAGACTTACCAGATCCACCACCGCCTATAATAGCAATATTTCTATCTAGATTAAGTAAATCTTTTATATCATGAGTTTGGATAGTTTGGTCGTTGCTTACCAAATCTATATCAACATAAAAATCGTAAATAGGCATTGGTTTATCACGATATAATAATGTTTTAACTTTAGAATATTTCTCTATAGCAGATGTTAAATAATTTGTAAATGCATCACCTGTCTTCAATCTCAAATTTTTCCATTGACTTGTTCCAACATTATAAATCCCTGTAATTACTTTATCTAAATTTTTGGATATAACATCCGTTGCAATCTTATTAAAATCAATTTGACTATGTATATTCGCCAACTATATCAATCCTTTCTGCTAAAGTATATAAATATCTTATCATTTCAAAACATTGATAGGTATATATATTGTAAAATATTAGAAAAATCACTTAATTGAAAACTAACTAAATTGACAAATATCAATGACCACATTACAATAAATAGTGTGACAATTTCATGTAAGATGGTCAATTTTCGTGAAGGCGTGTACAATTACTGCTATAATATTTTTTCCGGGGCATTAGCTCAGCTGGGAGAGCGCTACGCTGGCAGCGTAGAGGTCAGCGGTTCGATCCCGCTATGCTCCATCATTCAAAACCCTTGTACATCAAGGGTTTTCTTATATCTAGACATCTATTAAAAGGTTCATTTTGATTCTTTGTTGGCAATCTGTTGGCAAATCCAATAAATTGCTCCTCCAACCTCTTTTAACACAATCAATTGAAAAGGCATTATTCGAATCAATACATAACCCAATTTAAATCATAAGGTGAGAGTAGATGAGTGATTGATAAAGCATCATGCATGTTTATTAAATGGTCCAAATAAATGATCAAGGTAATGGACTGGAGAGTTGGTAGGATTATCAGCTTTACTATCGATGAGATTGATAAGGATGAATTGAATGTAGCAAGTAAACTATAAGATAAGCCACTCCTTTTTTAAAAGGAGTGGCTTATCCAAAAAGTTTTACTCAAATAATGAATTAACTGTACTATCAGGTAGAGCCTTTTCCCCACCTATAACAAAATAAATTTCTGCTAAGGTTGAATATCTTTGTACTGTATCTTTTGTAGTTTGTTGAGAATTTGTTGGATGTGTTAAAATAACAGGATTCCAATATGATGCCGCAAATGCAGAACCTGCCAAGGCATCAGGATAGTTTTCACCTGTAGCAATAACCGGATAATCCAAGTCAATCACATCTGCAAAGTATTCAATGATATTACTGTTTGTAGTATAACGATTAGTACCACTTATACGTTCATGTGCAGGAAAAGTATTTGCTACATTATCACTAATAACGCCCTTACCACCAATTACAAAAGAATCCAAAGTCATTTCATCTTTTACAAACTGAGTAACAGAAGGAGGCACTGAATCTTTCTTAGTTAATAATATTGGTATTTCCAATTGTGCTGCGATAGGTGCAATTGATAAAGCATCTGCAAAATCTTCTCCAGTTGCTACAACTACACTTGCTGAATTCCCTACTTGTTTAGCAATATTTACCGAAGTTTCATATCGATCTGTACCACTAATCCTTGTTATAGCAGAGATTCCTAAATCTTTAATTTCTTTTTCTACATTTGAAGTAATAACAGATGTTCCTCCGATAAGAATTACACTTTTAACGCTTAGTCGCTTAAGTTCATCCTTAACACTACTAGGTAGTGTATTCGTGTCAGTTAATAAAAGAGGTGCATTATTTTTATAGGCAAGAGGTGTTGCACTTAACGCGTCTGGAAAATTTCTTCCTGTAGCAATGACCGCAACTTCTGATGTTTCCCAGCCTTCAATTGAGACATTCACAGCAGTCTCAAATCTGTCCGCTCCAGAGATACGATATAATAGAGACTCTTCAGCCTTAGCTTGTCCAAACGGAAGGCTAAGAGTTAACAAAACTGATAGAAAAATTGCCTTTTTCATAATTTCCTCCTAGATTGTTTGTATTGTAATTACAAAGTTATTATACAATCTATTAAATGAAATTGTTAGTTATATTTTATAGACTCAAGGTGGAATATTTCGACATTTTTTGCAGAATATTTTTGTGAAGAAGACTGAAGACATTAAGGTTTGATACTCTTTCTAATTATAAGCCCCTCTCAATTAAGAGTAGGGCTTATATAAATATTATATAACCTCGTACATTCACAAGCTAAAATATATCAACTTCACTTATTATAGGAATGCTACCCACCCCCATATCTACATAAGAAAAGCGCCAGTTAGTACCATATCACAATGCCAGTAACTCTTAAATTATGTTACTTAAGGGCATATAAAAAGACCGTCGATAGACAGTCCTTTTCATAAATTAAACATTCATTAGTTGGATAACAAAAAACGTGTAAATTAGTTGATATTTTCCACATAAAGAAAATGAAAAATATAGACCTTTAATTAACCCATTATTCAAACATACAATTTGTATTAAGCCATCTTTATATCAGCGTACAATAGTGAGTTTAGAATACTCTGGATTAGCTTTAATGTAGTAGTCTAAGGCTAATTGACTTATAGTCTGATTTGTTTTAGATCCTAAACAAATTTCCAAATACCAGGTTTAATTAAGAAAAGTGTATTATAACAATTGTCTTTGGAACTATGTAATAACAATATTAATCTCCACTCGTGCTCATCTTCCCAATGTGATGTTTTACCGGGAGAGCCCATAAAGCCATCTTTATAAAAAAGTTAGTGGGAATACTCTCAATTTCTCCCATAGAAACGAGTTCTAACTATTTAGTAGATCCAAGTGTATTTAATAGGTCAATATTTTTTATAGTCTGAGAAAAGTTCTTTTAATGGTTCTCCTAGTTTTATTATTAAATCTTTAAAATAAGTGAAAGTTTCTGCCATGTCTTCTTTAACATATTCCACTTTTTTAAATCCATAATAATTTTCTATATATAAATCAACTGTTTCTTGGGCATCAGAAGGTAATCTTTTAAAGAATTCCCCATTAAAGTCTCTACTATTATTGTTGTACTTTAGTCCGAAAACCTAGTTCTTATTAATGGTATCATTGCCGGTTATATCCTTATAGTGCTTTCTCTTACTCTTATTAAAAATAATAAAATGAGAATCCTCTTTACTCAATATGATATTTACCAAGATGTAATGGGATAAGTAATATATAAACGTATATAAGACCTAAAGTTCACTCACTGACAGAGTAGATTAGCGATTCAAGCCCACAATACTCCACCTATAAAACAAAACTCCCTTTATAATATAAAAAGAGGAAGCTTTAACTCCAATTTATAGGTTTCTTCAAGCAGATAGAGAAATTGAATCGAGTAAGCATTAATTAATTGAAACGCAAGAACTTAATAAGATACAAAATTTGGAAGATATAATACATCCAAACTTAGTATTTCTTGCTTTAATGGAATCATGAATGTGAATACGTGGTAGTCCACTTCTCCTTTTAAATCTAATCCTCAATGTCGTTTCACTAGACTGATGTTTTCGTTTTACAACTTACTTAACAAATTATTCTTTTGATTATTACACTATACCTTATATCAACAAAAGCCTTATTTTTTTAAAATTAATCCAACTAATTATCATACCTATTAAACTACTTATTAACCTTCTAAACAGGTTAATTCATCTTGTAAAGGGGGAACATAATAGACCTTGGTACTTGTCTCTTTCTAGAGGTGATAATTAGATGATGAGTAAGAAGTCTCCTAATATTGTTTTTTAAAAAAGTACTTTAAAGAATAGAAAGGCCTGTATAAATTTATACAGACCGGAAAACCATCATAGATACGTATTTGATGAAGTCACTAAAAAGTTAATTTAGGTTATTTGTGTAGTTTAATTGCGCAACTATTAATTTCGGTAAGGCACATGTTGTTCAAGGGTTTGCTGATTATGAAGTGTATGAGCAAACCCTTTTGGATGAGGTAATAAGTAATCTTGTGATGGCCAGTGTAAGACTTTTAATTTGTTATATTGAACAGGACCTGGTTCAACATATGCACATGTATTACCTTTTCCGGAAGATGAGTATGGTATGTTTCCTTTTACAGGTTGTTGTTGCATAGGTGATTGCGGCCATCCTTGATAAAAGTTGGCATTTGGGTGAATGTATCCCCCATGATAGCTAGGATTGCCTCCAGTATTATAATATTGATTCAACGTATTTCCTCCTCTTTCATCGTTAATCAGTTATATTTGTATTCAATCAACTGCTTTTTGCTCTTATAATTATTAAAGAAAATGATTGGATTTCTCACAATTTTATATATAGTGAATAGAATAACGTAACAAACATGAATGAGGTGGTGTGCATGATCCCAACACATATTAATAATATTTTTGGAATACGGATAAATAATTCTTCAAATAACGCATCAATAAATTACGGAAATGCCTTGCATAAAGGTCATCAAGCTAATGTGAAAATGAACGCTGGCTATGTACAACCAGGCGATGCCAACTTCAGTCCCTTGCAATTTAATAATGCTAATTTGACAAATGATCCTGATATGACAGATCAAGCTCAAGTACAGGTATAGCTACCGCTTCTTAAACCTTGAATTTGTGTATGAATATCATTAACCATAACAAATATCAGCCTTTCCTCACGTTTTCTAACCTTTACTGTATACTATCTTATACGCTAATACCTAGGAGGAGGAGAAAAGTGGTTTCTCATATTAACAATATTCTTGGAATAAGAATAAATGGAATTTCTACAAACGGTTCGTTAAACTTTGGGAATGTCATACACAAAGGCAATCAAGCAAATCAGAAAGTCTATGCAGGTTATCTACATGCAGGTGACGCAAATCTAAGCCCTCTCCAATTTAACAATTCAAACCGAATTGGAGAACAGGACGGTATTGATCAAGGTCAAACTCAACTCTAATTTTTGACAAGGGAATGAAAATAATGGAAATGCAAATTAATGTGAAAAATATCCGAGTCAACTCTATTAGTACATTAGGTTCTCTTAATGTTGGTAAAATTCTTTTTACTGATAATAAGGCTTCGTCAAAGCAATTTTCTAAACCAGACTATGAGGAAAATGAATTAGACGTCCAAGAAGTCATTGAAGCTGTTCCACCACTCCCTTTTCCTGCTAATCAAATACCTAAATAAATATTTTACTAGGCTCAGTCCAACTTATATTATTAACTAACATGTTAAGGAGTGAAAAATATGGGGTACTATCAGTGGAAAAATCCTCCTTATTATTATCCTCAGCCAGCAATGTATCAACAAATTCGTCCTAAAGACAATTCAGGTTCGCTTGTTCAAACACACCCCAAAGAAAACAACCAAAGAAATAGAGAAACGGCAAATAGTGTTATAGAAAAAGAGGTTTTATCCTCAAACATAATTGATGCCATTATGAAGAAACTTAATCAAATTGAAGAAGAAAATAAAAAACTAAAAGAAGAAATAAGTAATATCAAACCAATAACAATTGAAAATGTGAACTATAAAATTCAGGATCTAAGTGTTCAAGAACTATCTGGAACACTTTTAGTAGGCCTTACTGCTTTAAGTGATGCAGAGGAATTGAAGAAACTTCTTTCGGAGAAGGGACCTGTTAAAATTAACGATATGGATACAGAAGATATGACTGAAAGCGAAGTCGAAAGTAGTGATACCAACTAAGAGGGTGTCCTACTTTCTTCCTCATACAGCATTCTAGATAATAAACGGACTGCTTCTTGCTCATTTTTAGGAAGTTGATTCAGGCCTAACTCTGGTAACATTTTAAACACCCTTGCGATAACTGGTAAATGTAGATTAGCTTTCTTTATGATCTCTTCATTAACTAAAAGGTCTATGCCTCCAACAGTAAGTAATTCCCCATCTTTTAGAATAATAACTAAATCTGCCCATGTAGAAGCAAAGTTAACATCGTGTGTTGATAATAGTATTGTTTTTCCTAAAAAGTTTAAACCTTGTAGAAGACCAGCAACATCGTCCTGACCTTGTGGGTCAAGGTATGACATGGGCTCATCCAGAATAACGATGTCTGGTTTCATTGCAAGCACTCCCGCAATGGCCACCCTTTTCTTTTGACCATAACTTAAATGATATGGAGCACTTTCTTTATATTCAAGCATTCCGACGTTCCCAAGAGCAGCTAAACACACCTCTTGAATTTCTTGTTCACTCTTTTTTAGATTACGTGGACCAAACTCAACATCTTCTAGAACAGTTGATGAAAATACTTGATCATCAGGATCTTGAAAAACTAGCCCTACTTTTTGACGAATGAGTGAGACGTTTTTCTTCGTAAGCTCTTCTCCCATTATACTGACCTTACCTTTTTGGGGAAGTTTTAATCCATTCAAGTGGTGTAGTAAAGTTGACTTTCCAGCACCATTAGGACCAAGCAATGCAACCTTAGTACCTACTGGGATTTTTAAGTTTATATCCTTTAATGCATCCATTCCATTTGGATACTGATAAGTAACATTTTGAAACTCGACAGCGAACATTTTTTATTTCATCTCCTTCTCCATACTGTTAAAGCCTCTTGAAATCATTGCCTCATGAACTCTTATGCTACGATGGTATGATCGTATGAGTAATACACCCATTAATTCTCCTGATCGTTTGTAAGATCTCCAGGATGCAAAGGTTTTGAAGGTAAGGCCCCTTGCTTGCTGAGCAGTCACCATCCTATCTATTTCATCAAAAAGAACAGCTAAATATCTCATTGTAATTTTAATAATTTCAATGATGACAATCGGAACACCGATCTTTCTCATTGTGTGAAAAAGTTCAGTAGGAGATGTAGTTGAGAGTAATAGACAGAGGATAAAATGACATACAAAAAGTTTACTAATTAATAATAGTGCAACCGAAAGACCTTCCTCTGAAATCGTTAATCCCCATATCCATTCTTGTTTTTTTCCTTCTATTGAAAACGGTAATAGAATAATAGCTCCTAAACCAAAAGGTATAAGAAATAGCATTCTTAAAAATACATATCTCCACTTAATTCCCGCCCACACACATAAGAAAAAAACTGTGGTTCCGATAGCATATAGAATAGGATAATTTCTTATGGAGGCAGCTAGGCAAAGGATAATCAGAAGGGTGACCACTCTAACATGCGCTGACTTTATTATTTTTCTTTTTGAACCTGCCTCTGATATATCAAAAAATCCTCCTATCAACACTTTTACCTCCTTAATGTATGGAAGGCTTGTCAATTGGTATAGACAAGCCTTCCTCTTTTACAGGTTTTAACTTAATTGTTTTCTCTTTGCCCAGTGTAGCCATAAGTAAGTTAATAAACCAATAATGGCTATGCCTATTAATCCTGAAATAGCTGTGCTGAAAAATTCTATTGAGATCATCGGAATACTATAGTCAGGAAAAATTGAATACATTGGTTCATTTTCATGTTCTATAAAACTCAAATCATGAGCAACTCTTTCTAAACCATCAGGAAATGACGAGGCAAACGGTGAGATCACAAAAGCAAGAATAATGGTTAACAAAGTAAAATAAAAGAGCCGTTTATTCATGATTAAGTCCTCCCTTTTGTCCAGGTAATAAAAAGGGTTGATCTTCTCGTTTTAGCAAATAATTTACTACCACAACTGTAATAATCCCTTCTCCAATTCCAATAATGGAGTGCCAAGTTACCATTGCTTTTAAGGCTACACCTAAACCAATGATCCCTGAAAGGTAAAGCTCTAAAGAAACTGCGACTGCTGCAGCCAATAATGAAATCCAGGCAGCGAAAAAGATACCTACTGACTTCAACATTTTAGATTTTGAGTTCTCTACAAGTTTATAAATAATATAGCCTAGCCATGGAGCAATAACACCTACATTAAGGAGATTTGCTCCTATTGCTGTTATTCCACCGTCTTGAAAAAATAACGATTGTATAATAATGACTGCAGCCATTATTAATGTCGCTAGCCAAGGACCAAATAGTATCGCAGCTAAAACACCACCTGCTAGATGGCCAGAAGTTGCTCCTGCAACAGGAAAATTGATCATTTGTGCAGCAAAAATAAATGCCGTTACAATCCCTATTAAGGGAATCTGACTACTGTTTTCTTGTAACTTCGCTTTTTTAACTGATAAAGCAACAGCAGCTATGGAAACAGCACCTGTTCCAGACCATACCGCTAAGCTTAAAAAACCGTCAGGAATATGCATCCTATCACCACCCTTTATGCGAACTTTTTGCCTAATTTCCCGGCATCAACCATTGCTGCTAACACATCGGCTATAACCCTAGTGGCTAATAGAGCTGTTTGATCACTTACATCATATGGAGGGGATACTTCTACAACTTCCATACCACAAATTCCTTCTCTAGCCACTAAATCTAAAAATTTCAACCCTTCTCGAGGTAAAAATCCACCTGGTTCTGGCCAACCGGTTCCAGGAACGAAACCACTATCGAAACTATCTATATCAACACTCAAATAGACAGCCTTCGCACCCTTCCAAGCTCTTTCTAATGCGATTTCTGCCACTTTTTCTATTCCTAATCGTTCAATATCTCCGATTGTCATAACTGTTGTATTGAACTTTCTCACATTTTTAACAGCATCTCTTGGAACCTGCCATCCCCCTATTCCAACCTGCACTAGATTTGATGCAGGAGCATTTGGGATATTTGTCGCATGAAACCAGGGAGTTGTATGCATTCGCTCATCCATATCTTTTTCTTGTAAGTCTAAATGGCGATCCATATGAATGATTCCTACCTTACCATCCACATGTTCAGCGATTGCTCTTAAACATGGATAGCCTATTGAATGGTCTCCACCAAGCATAACTGGAAGGGTTCCTTGATTAAAAACATGTGAAACAGCTTTAAAAATTTGATCGAAACTCTTCTCAATATTTGCTATTGTAAAAACATCACCTACATCACACATTTTCAATGATTCCTTTAAATCAACACCTTTTTCATAGCTATAGCTTGTATAAAGCTTTGATATCCGTCGAATGGCTTCAGGTCCAAATCTAGTCCCAGCACGATAAGTAGTCCCGATATCAAAGGGTACACCCATAAAAGCCACATCATATTCCCCAACATGACGCACATCCTCTAAAAAGGGTGTTCGTAAAAAAGTAGGAATACCTGCATATGCTGGTCTTGGTTCTCTTGTAAAAGTTGAAATTGTTCGATCTCCAATTGACGGAGCGGCTTCAAGTCCGTGCTCCACCGAACGTTTTAATGCTTTTTTCTTTTCGATTTCCGGAATCTTCGCTTCTTTCATAGCCTTTTCTATACCTAGTAGATCAGAATCTAAACCACTCTCTAATGCTTTCTTCCTTCTGAAGCTTAAACCATGATTATCAAAAAAACCCACAACAGCACCTCTTTCTTTTGTTGTTCTTTAGCTTCTTGTTGCTTTTTAGGTACCATACATCTCGACGATTATGTATATTTCCATTATTATTCATTTATTCCATATCAATAATTTTCTGCGATAGCGATTTAGTCACTCCAATTTATTATCTCAAACATAAAAATCAGCTCCTATATACTAGAAACTGATTAGTTTTCTTCAAGGTCATTTATTATAACTTTTGCTTTTGATTCATTTGGTCGAATATGACGATGTAAAAGGACGATTAAATAGCCATGATGATAAGAAGCATCAATTTTATCGTGGCGAACTGGATAAGGTAACTTCATCTTTCTCTCAACTTCCCCTTCAAAAATCTCCTGTTGAATTGGTCTAAATCCATGATCATCGACAAATACAGAACCTGTTACCTTTATGGTCTCTTCATAAATATCAATATCGACTTCTTTCAATTTAAGACCAGGAAGTTTAAATATACATAGCAATTCATGACCTGATTCATAAATATTTACGTGAATACCTGACAAATTCTTTTTATTAGGATAAGTCTGTTGGTTGTTTTGGTTTTCAGGATCTAAGTTTTCAAATTGTTCAAATGAAGAAAAGAAATCTTCTCCAAGAAAGTTAGGTAGTGCTCTTTTCCACCCTTTTGGCCAAAAATCATTCACTAAAAGCCCCCCTATCCCCATATCTTATACATATGAAATAAATAAATTATTTGTGCCTATCCTGATTATTCACAAGAGGGTTAATCATAAAATGATAAGAGATACATAAATTTTAATATCTAATTAGTGAGGTGGGCTTTATGGAGGAAAAGAACGAATACATAGTAAGAATAGAAAAGTTAGAACACAATGAAAAACAGATGCGGGAGCAAATAGATCAGTTACGTAAAATGATGGAACATCTGTCTACTATTAACAACAAACAAGAAGTACAACATCCAGATTACTCCCAAAAAATTCTACGGTTAACAGAGGTAAATGAAGAAATGTTTCAACAGCTTGTAAGATTACGAAATTTTATTGAAGAATGTATTGAGCAAAATGTCGTTCCCTCTAACCAAACATATTACTTTGCTTTAAAAGGAGAAAATGGAATATAAAAACTCAATAGAATTTATCAGTATTTTTCTTAAAGTAACTTTTTAATTTATCCATTTTATTAAACTTATGTCAAATAGAAGATTTAAAATTACAGGTTTCTCCATATTTAAAAGGCTTGGCGTAACTCTAAAAGGTTGCGTCTTTTATTATTTTTGGAAAGTTTTCGTGATTTGAAATTCAAAACTAAAATAAAGGTTTTTGAGCATTAATAATGGTTTAAGATTCATAGAACATAAATTAATACAGTTAAATTTTATCTCAATACAAAAAACTCCTTCTTGATAAACAAGGCTATTTCATCAAGATATTTATACTACACAAAATAGTTTATAAAACATTTAATAATAGTACACCGAAAGGAGGAATTAATCATGAAAGCAAAACAGTATGAATGGGTTAAGTCAAACTCTAAATCTTGTCATTCCATCAACAATGATTCTTACCAAGAGGTGGTAGATATAAACTCTGATCACTTTTTTGAAGACAGTGAAGTAGTTTCTCATGGTGGGAACCAAGTAAGTGAAACAGAACAAATTTCATCTGAAGCAATTATTGTTAGAGACTCCTGTGATATCGAGGTTTCTTCAACTGATACTCAGGTAGCTGCTTCTTTACAGGTTGGTATACAAATTGCAATTGCTTTAGTCATTAACTTAACAATTGCTGACACTGATCGAGCAGAAAAAGTCACTCAACAACTATTACAAGAAGCAGATATCAAACAATTAAACAAACAAAAATTAGTTATTGAAAACTCCCGAGATGTAAACATTACAACAACTGATACAGATGTTGCAATCTCTCTACAAGTAATGTTACAAATCCTAATAGCATTACTTGTTAACATTGATATTCTTTAAAATTCTTTTATCAAAGTAGGGGTTCATCCCTACTTTTATTTATATCCTTCTTTCATTTCTACTAATGTACTGACAGTGTTTCCCCTTAAGAGCGTAGCGATCAGCGGTTTGATCCCCCTATGCTCTATCACCCTAAATAAAAGCCCTTCATTAAATAGAAGTGGCTCTTTTAGTATATAAATCTAAAATTATCATAGTAACTTTAAGCTAATTAATAGAAAAAGAACTACAATAATTCTACCTATCTTCATCCTCTAAACACTCAAAACAATAAACCTGTGCATCATTAACAACACCATTTAAAAACCCATCAATACAATACACCGTTTTATTGCACTTTAAGCAGACACCTACTTTTTCAACCATAAGCTCCTCCTATATGTTAAAACGTACCATAATGTACAATTGTCTCTTTGGGATGAATTTCTTTCTTATTAGGTTCTTCTTTTTGGTATCCTAATCCTAAAATGGCTACTACTTGTCGTTCTTGAGGGATGTTCAATACTGTTCTGACAAATTGTTCTCTTTGCTCTGATTCGATATCATCTGATATATTGAAAATTGCACCAAAGGCACAGCCAACTCCTTCATTTACTGCTGCTAGCCATATAAAACTACTTGCAATTGAGGCATCCTGTAGCCAATATTTACTTACTTTTGGGTTACCTGTAATAATAATTGCACTTTGAGCTTCTTTTAGCCATTTCACATAAGGTGTCGTGCTTGATAATTGATCTAATGTTTCACGTTTTTTCACCACAATAAATTCTCTAGAAGGTAAATTGTTTCCTGTTGGTGATAAGATTGCTTGATTTAGTATTTCCTCCATCACCTCTGAGCTTATTTCACGATCTAGAAAGCTTGTTATCTCTCGGCGTTTATTAACGACATCCTTAAATTCCAAAGATAACCCCTCCATTTTCAATTAATTTTAAAGATATATTATATATATATCTTTATTCCAACAGGAATAGTGTGAAAAATCAATCATTTCATCTTCCTTATAAAAAAATAAACACCTTGTATGTAAGGTGTTTATTTTTAATTACTGATTTGTTAGTTTTTCTTTCTTATGTTCAGTAATATCACTAAACATTCCTGCATATTGAACAACTTCTCCAGCATCATTTTTAACAGCACTAATTGTTAACCATTCTAAATAGTTTCTCCCATCTTTTCGTCGATTCCATATTTCTCCTTGCCATGAGCCTTTCTTTTCGATTGTTAACCACATTTCTTTATAAAACTCTTTCTTTTGAATACCAGATTTAAGCATGTTTGGATTTTTTCCGATGACCTCTGTATCTTGATATCCTGTTAGCTTTGTAAAGGCAGGATTAACAGAAATAATTTTACCCTGTTTATCAGTAACCATTATCCCCTCTGCTGTATGGTTAATAACCTGATTAGCAAGACCAAGCTTATCTTGATAATACATCCAAATAACAAGAACTAGACTTGCTAGTGCAACTTCAGATAACGCCATAAACCCAATTGCATAATGGCCTGTTAAATTAAATAATATGGCCAATATAAGTGGTGGGAAGAAGCCTCCTAATCCACCCATTGCAGAAACAATACCGTTTACAACACCGGCTTGTTTAGAGAAATAGGTTGGAACAAGTTTAAATATAACTCCGTTCCCAATTCCCGCACATAAAGCAATGGTTAAACAGCCAACTGTATACAACGTAATAGAAGGTGCAAAAGATAAAAGCATAGCCGCTATCGTAAAACCTCCGAACACAAACATTAATAATTTAAGAGGATGATAGCGATCTGCTAGCCAGCCCCCTAGCGGTCTCATTAGTGTTGCAAGTACGATAAATCCAGCTGTTCTAATACCAGCATCTACTTTTTCCAATCCGAAATTGGCAACTAAAAAGTTTGGTAGATAAATTGTAAAGGCTACAAAAGAACCAAACGTAATAAAGTAAAATAAGCATAGCTGCCACATCGTTGGATTTTTATAAACACCTTGTATTTGTTTCATAAGAGGTGCCTTCATTTTCGGCTCTTCTTTATCACCAAGGAAAAAGTTAATAACAACAAAGATTGCGAGAATAATGAGATAAAATTGTATTGTTAAAGACCAACCAAATTTCGAAGCTAAAACTGGTGCTGCGAACGTGCTTATCGCTGTTCCTAAATTACCTGCACCATAAATCCCATTTACAAATCCATGTCTTTCCTTTGGATAATATTTAGGTAATGAGGTAACACCAACAGAAAATACAGCTCCACCAACTCCTAAAAATAGGCCACCAATTAATAAATCTACAAGTGAGTTAGCAATACTAATGTAGTACACAGGAGGTAGTAGAAGAATAAAGCTAATCATGAACACTTTTCTAGCTCCAATTAGATTTGCATAATAGCCTAGTGGAATTCGTAAAATTGATCCCAAAATTACAGGAATAGCTGTCACCCATGCTAGTTGTTCAGGGGCAATGGGAATGTCTTCTTTAATAAAGGGTAATAATGAGGATATGATCACCCATACCATAAATCCTAAAACTAAGTTTAATGTTTGTAATGGGAGTTGCAGTTTTTTAATCATCGCAACCTTCTCCTTACTTTTGATAGTTTTATAGAGCTCTTTTAGCTATATTGTCGTTAAGATTTGGTAAACAGTAATGAAATAATGTCTAGCTGCTTCTTTTCTTCACTTAACAAGCTCTCTTTATTAAATAAGTTAAACAAGTTTCATCATCATAGGCGCTCCAGATGTCGCCTTTTCTTGTCACTTTACATGTTTTTGGAAAAGCAATAAATGACCGTTGATCAAAGTAAAGTCGAATATGTGTACCATCAGGACAAAGTTTCGAGCTTTGAATGGTTTTATTCATCCAGGAAGGCTGTTCTTCCTTATCACTTCCCTGAATGGTTACTTTAACTGGAATGGAAACAAAGTCCGACAATTGTAAAGAATTAATGTGGTCCACAAGATTGACATCCCTTCTTATAAGGATAAATGTATAATTGATAGCCTTGAAGGTAGGTCCAAAATTGAGCAGTTGCACAATTTTCCAAATAATGGAGAATATCTTGTTCTGACTCCCAGTCACTCATACCCTTTACTTCTGCAACAACAATGTCTAGACCATCTTGGTTTTTTTCATCTAGAAACCAATTTAGTCGTTTTTCTATGAACAAATCCTTAAAGAGATGGTGAATTTCCTTAGAAAAACTTCCTTGTTCCTCTCTAATAAAACAAAAATCTAGGTAAGTCTCATTTTTCATTTTGTTCACACACCCTGTCGTTTTTTATCTCTTTTATAAATAAGAAGTGCTAGTGGAAACAATAAAATATTTAATCCACAAAAAATGATGCTCGTTATATAGTTTTCAAAATAATATTGATGAACCATATATTGAGTGAAAATAATATTCAAAAATAAGAAGATACAAAGAATGATTACATTAAGATACTTACGCTTCATAACGCTTCACCCTAATTGCATAAATTACACCATTTTCAACTTTCACTTGAATTTCAGGTAGAGGTCTTCTTGGTGGACCAGCTGTTGGAGCACCTGTGTTTGCATCAAATTTTCCATGGTGGCAAGGACAGATCATTTCTCCCTCTTCCTTCACCCAAAATACAGGACAGCGTAAGTGTGTACATGCATTTTGATAGGCGACAAATTTATTTTCTCCTAAGCGAATCAAAAGAGCACTGTCATGTTCACTAGGAAAAGCAAATTTCACAGAATCTCCTACTGCTACTGCATTTACATCAGCAATTTTCATTTTAGGATATTCCTTGTTTGATAGACCCAATAGCTCTTTTGCTGCAACTGCTCCCCATGGTAAGGAAGAGACTGCAAACAAACCTGCTGCACCAACTAGTGTTTTCATAAATCCTCTACGATCCAACATACGCTCATTATTTCGATTAATATTGTGTGTGTAATTATCTTCTTCAAATGGTATTTTATTGTTGTTTTCCATCATCTCCACTTCCTCCTAAAATAGCTTTGATGTTCCTTGTAGTATTCCTGGCAAGCTAATTTTCACATTTGTTTCACCTTCTAAATAAGGCATACTTGAAACCCATTTCCCATTGTTTAAATCATGCTTTTTTTGTTTTGTTTCAATTTCTTCTTCTGTTAGCCATTGGAGAGTATTAGATGGACAAACACTAGCACACATTGGCGGAATACCATCCTTTGTACGATCTATACATAAATCACATTTGTACATTAAGTTTTGTTCTGTATCAAATTTTGGAATACCGTATGGACAAGCAATTGTACAGTTTTGACATCCGATACATTTCTCAACTAGTGCAGATAATACAGCACCTGTTTCATGAATTTGAATCGCTTGGGCCGGACAACTTCTTGCACAAGCAGGATTTACACAATGTAAACACATTAGTGGCATAGTTTGTTTGTTCACTAGTGGATTAACATCATACACATAATTTCGATTTCGTTCTTCATGTCCACCACATTGAGTACAAGCAGCAAGACATGAACGACATCCAATACAATTTTCTAATTCAAGATAAAGTCTTTTTTTCAACTTAATCCACCGTCCTTACTTCTAGCTTTTCAATCTGTGATGCACATGCTTTAAATTCAGGCATTCTTGAAATGGGATCAAGAGCAGCAATCGTTAGTAGATTAATTGATTCTTCATGTCCAAAGTGGTATGGAACGAAAACAGTATCTTCACGTATTGCTTCTGTGATTTTCACTTTATATTGACATTCACCTCTACGTGTATAAAGGCGAATCATTTCCTCATGGACAATTCCATAAATTTGCGCTGTTTTTGGATGTATCTCAACATATGGCTCAGGACACATATCATGAAGAAATGGGATCCTTCTAGTCTGATTTCCTGATAAGTAATGATACACAACCCGACCTGTCGTTAATCGAAGTGGATATTCTTGACATGGCTCTTCAGCAGGTGGTCGATATGGTAATGCACAGATTTTTGCTTTCCCATCAGGATGATAGAATTTTTTATCTAAGAACATATGTGGTGTACCTTTATCTTGCTCATCTTTACATGGCCAGAACACCCCATCTTGTTTGTCGATTTTATCCCAAGTAGCACCATAATAATCGGCATAACCACCTTTGGTTGCACGACGAAATTCATCAGCTACATCTCTCGCGTTTTTTAAATAAGAAAAATATTTTCCCTTTCCAAGTTTTTCAGCTAATTCAACTTGTATAAGCCAATCAGGCTTAGAGTCACCAATTGGTTCTTGAGCTTTATTGATTTTAATAATTCTTCCTTCAAGATTTGTAACTGTGCCCTCATCTTCAGACCAAGTTACTGAAGGTAAAATCACATCTGCAAACTCAGCAGATTCTGACAAATAAAAATCAGAGCAAACCATAAAATCTAAATTTTTAAGGGCACTTCTTACAAAGTTTAAATTAGGAGCAGAAACAGCTGGATTTGAACAAAGTAAATACAAGCCGCGAATTACTTTTTCTTCCATTAATTCGAACATCTCATATGCAGAAACACCTGGTCCAGGCATTTCTTCAGGCGTTATTCCCCATACCTCACAAACCTCTTCAACATGCTTAGGATTCGTAATTTTTCGATAACCTGGTAATAAATCTGATTTCTGCCCATGTTCACGACCACCTTGCCCATTTCCTTGCCCAGTAAATGTTGCAACACCTGCTTTTGGGCGACCGATTTTTCCTGTGATCAAAGCCATATTCACATAACCTGAAACATTATCAACACCTTTATGCTGCTGCTCAATTCCTCTTGCAAACATCACAATCGCATTCGGCGCCTTTCCATATATATCAGCAGCTCTAATTATTTTTTCTATTGAAACGCCTGTTATTTCACTTGTGTAAGCTGGAGTAAACTCCTTTACTAATTCTTTGGTTTCTTCAAAACCATTCGTATGTTTATTGATAAAGCCTTCATCAATATAGTTGTTTTCGATCAGTAAATGTAGAATTCCATTTGCTAATGCTAGATCAGTTCCAGGTTTTAAATCCAAATGCACATCAGCTCTTCTCGCTAGAGGTGTTTCCCGAGGGTCTGCGACAATTAAGTAGCCTCCTCTTTCTTGAACAGACCACACACGGAACATTGAAGTTGGGTGACATTCAGCTGTATTACTTCCGGCAATAAATAAACAATCTGTTTCATGAATATCAGTCCAAGGTAATGTTGAACCTCTGTCAACTCCAAAGGACCTTAGAAAACCACCAGCAGCACTTGACATACAGAAGCGACCATTATAATCAATATATTTAGTTCCTAATGCAACTCTTGCAAATTTCCCTGTTAAATAGCATTTTTCATTTGTCATAGACACACCACTAAAAACAGAAAGAGAATCTTTACCGTAATTTTCTTGTAGCTCCGAAAACTTCTTTGTAATTAATTCGTATGCTTCATCCCAAGTTGCTTCACGAAATCCCTCTTTCGTTCCTTTTAAATTTGAGTTATCGCGAATTAGTGGCTTTAAAATCCGATCTTTATGATTTGTTTGCTGATAAGCTGTTACACCTTTTGGGCACATTTTCCCTACCGTAACAGGCCAGTCATAGCGAGGTTCAACACCAATTATCTTGTTCGTTATTGTATTAACCCTCAAATTCATTCCACATTGCATTCCACAGTAGCTACAATGTGTTTTGATTAACTGTTCATTTGGATGATTCAGGTTTTCGACTTCTTTATAAAACTTATCCCTTTGCATGTTGATTAGCCTCCTTCACCTTAATTTCATGAGTAGGAATTCCTGAGAATCTTGAAATTCGATATTTTCTTCTGCATGGTAAACATAGTTCTGTTAAATGAAATCCATCTTCCATTTTAAAATCTATTGAATTTATATTGAGCACATCTCTAACATCTGTCGATTGCTCTACAGATACAAACGTATCTCCACACACCATACATTTCTTCATTGCTTGTTCTGCATAATGTTCTCGGTAATTTCTTGCAAAAACACTTAAAGGTCTAAAAGGAATATGTGCTAGCTTTCCAAAAGGAAGATAAATGAGTGTAATGATTACTGAGAATTGATGGATTAAAGACATGATCGGTTGACCCCACCCATGAAGAAAAACATTCATAAAAGTTAGTGCTAACCCTGTGATCGATATAAAAAGCAATAAATAAAGTGGTAAAAAATCATACATAAAGGTTTGTTCTGCTCTAGCTTGCATATTTTTCAAACGTCGGTACAGCGCCATACAAACTCCGATAATCACCATAATGGCTGTAAAATTGAGAGCATTATAAAAGAAAAAAGCAATAATGCCATCTGCTTTTACATTCATCAAATTAATACCTAATGCGACAACAGTGTAATAGCCATTTTCCTCCATCGTAAAATACATCCAACCAAAAACTAATGGGAAAGTAACAAAACAAGAAAGAATGCAACCCCAGCCCATTAAGATGTGCTGTGTCCAACGATAGATTCCTCTGTTCCAAATAAAGTTATATGTAACAAGTTGCTCGGTCGTTGTTTTTGGAGTTGATTTTCTAAATAAAAGCTTCAACCCTTTTTTGATAAAAATCTTAGTAGGTGGTCTTTCACCCCACGCAATAAATCGGTAAAAAAATCCTCCTATAAAAACAATCGTTCCTACCATGTATCCGTATAAATTTAAATCAACATGTGTAAACATTCTCGTAGATATAAAAGACAAAAAAATAAGTGCCGTAACTGTTAAAAACATTGATTTTGCAAAATGTGATGCAAACGCATCATTAATTGATTGTTTCTGTTTTTTTTGAATTGGTACAAAATCCTCCATAGCTGATCCTCCTTGTGTTCGTTCAACTTTAGTTAAAATCAATTACATAGAACCTATTCATTACATCAATAATTTTCCGAAATTAGTGAATTGTCATCTAAAACAATAAATTCACACCTTAAAAGATTTATTTAAGATATTTCTTTTCGATTTCAACTATAAAATAGAATCATTTATAGAGATGTGATATTTCTCACAAAGCTTTTTTCCGATTACTGTTATGCTTAAAAAGATTCACAGTATAACTAATTGGAGGTTTTATTGAAATGGCACATATGTTTAATGAATCATCAAATGTTGGGGAAGTTGTTCGGACGTTTCCTAAAGCTAGTGATTTTTTCAAATCTTATAGAATTGATTTTTGCTGTGGGGGAAATCGACAGCTTATCGAGGCAATTTTAGAAAGGAACCTTCCTGCTCAACAACTTATTACAGAATTAAATGAACTCTATGAGGAGTCAAAGAATCAGATTATTATTGATTGGGAGATTGCAAGTAATCGTGAACTAATTGATCATATTGTAAGTAAGCACCACCGTTATTTAAATGAAGAATTACCAACATTAAGTCCGTACGTAACAAAGGTGGCTCGAGTACATGGAGGTACACAACCACATTTAGCAAAACTTTATCAATTATTCAATGAGTTAAAGAATGACTTAGTGACCCATCTAATGAAAGAGGAATCTGAAGACTTTCCACTTATACTTAAATTGGAAGAATCCCCTTCTGATCAATTAATAGAAGAATTTAGTATCAAAATGAGAGAATTAGTGAATGAACATAACCATGCTGGTGATTTAATGAAGGAAATGAGAGAAATCACCAATGATTTCACTCCACCTGAAAATGCGTGTGGAACATACCGAGTTGTTTATCAAAGACTTGAAGCACTTGAAAATGATTTATTTGACCATATCCATCTTGAAAATAATGTTTTGTTTCCAAGGGTAGCTGCAGCAGTTGGGGTTAGTATATAGTTTCATTTATATATCGGAAAAAATCTTAAAAACCCGCTTCATCACTTAGTTGAGTGTGTGAAACGGGCTTTATTTTTGGTTTATTGTCACATATTATTTTGTTTTTCAATGAATTTTTAGGAACTGATACAAATGACTCCATTTCGCTCCAAATACAAGGTTCACCAGCCAAGAAGTCAAGCCTCCTCTGTACATTCCACTGTAACAACTTCGAAATCAACATTCCTCCACGAAGTGAAAGAAAATTATGTTATAATCAATTTTGTGTTTTAAAAGAAGTATTTCATATATACATTTAAAAACAATTCCGAGTAATTCGATCGGAGGAGGTTTTACTACTGATGAAAGATTTCCCTAATTTTCTAGAGTCTGTCATTCTATCGTTTCGTAAAAGATCAATTTTCCGAAGAAACCCTATTGATGCATCAAATGGAGCATTAATTATGGCTATAGGTATATTATTGATTAGTATACATTCACGCTTTCAGCACATTTTTATTTTCACTCTTGATTTAGCATTATTAATTATATGGCTATATCTATTTGCTACTTTCCTTAAAACTGCATTAAAAGGATCATTTCGTAGGAGATATTTAACACATCCTGTCCAAAGCTTTGCAGTTGGGACTTGGATTGCGGGTACATCCATACTATGTTTTTTATTTTTCAAACAGTATCCACAGTACAAAACAATTATTGCAGTTATATCTATTCTTAATGGTGGATTATGGATATTTTACTTATTTAGCTGCATACGATGTTATCAAGTGATTTTCAAATCCAAGTACTTTGAAAAGGTTCATGGCATCCTCTTACTATCAACAGTAAGCACACAATCATTAGTCATTGTATATGGAAATTTATTTGACAATTATTTTGCCTATATCCTTACTAAAATACTAATTAATATAGGAATCTTCCTATATATCATTAACATTCTCTTCATCTTAAAACGATATCTAACAATCTCTTGGAATGTATCAGATGACTGGAAAAATACAAATTGCATTATTCATGGCGCTATATCTATTACTGGAGTAGCAGCTATCATGTCTGAATCAATAAATTTTGATAGTATAGTATATATCTGGTTCGTCGCCATTTGTCTGTTTATCTTCATTGAAGGGATAGAAGTGTGGAGAATGTTTGCACGAGTTAAACGCTATAGTATTCATCATGCAATTGGACATTATCATGTTTCTCAATGGGCACGTAATTTTACCTTTGGAACATTTTATGTATTTACAATGAACCTTGATTTAACAAATACGAGTTTTCATAACCAGTCTATACTTTATTTTACAAAAAATATGATTATAAATGCTGGCCTACCTGTCTTGATATTTCTCCTTGTCTTTGAAAGTATATTATTCTTAAAAGCTACATTGCCTTTTGGTGAAATAAATGGAGTGTATAGATCTACTATAAAAAAGGTCTTCATTCGCGCTAGATAGAAACGGAAATCATAAAAGGCTTCCTCCAACAAGTTTAGGAGGAAGCCTTTTTGTATGTTATCTTACTTACTCTAAAACAAATCCTTTAGAAACAGGCATCATACTCGTCTCTTCTAAACTTTCACCTTTCCAAACTAACACTTTTACTTTATTTCCTTCCACATTCTTCGGAAGCTTTAATCCCAACTTATAGGTTTCTTCCTTACCTTTTGAGATTTGTTTCGATGTGGATTTCATGTCTACCATTTTGTTATCAGCATCATATAATGCCATAACTACCATTATTGATTCTTTTGAATTTGAGTTATTTGTTACAGATGTCGTTACATCTAATTGTTTGTTAGCTTCTAGTTTATCTAAGCTAAATTTATTTTTTGTTTGATATCCAGTATTTTCGATAACTGTAACATGTGCTTTTACCTCGATTGTTGGTCCAACAACAAGGCCATCTTCGTTAGGTGTACCAAAGTTTGGTGTGGCATCATCGTTCCAAGTTAATTTCTTTACTCTAGTATGGCGATTAGGATCGTATAAAGGATCACCGTCGATTTCTTTATAAGAACGAGAATGGTAGACAAGGATATCTGTTACACCATCTTCTGCTACAGTAAATGTACTATGTCCTGGACCATATTGACTGGTTGAGTCATTACTTTCCATAACAGGTTCTGGTGATTTATACCAAGATTTTGGATCCATTAAATCACTTGTATCAGAAGCTGTTAATAATCCAATAGCATAGTTAGAGTCTGTGGCACTTGCACTAAATGAAACAAATATTTTTCCATTTCTTTTGATCACATCTGGTCCTTCATTTACCCAGAATCCGCGTCTTTCCCATTCATAATCAGGAGTTGCAAGAAGCATTGGTTTTCCTTTGATTGTCCATGCATTTTCCATTTCTGCCATGTATAGATTTGATATGCCTTCTTCTTTTTGTGCCCAAATAAAATATCTTTTTCTGTTATGCTCAAAGATTGTTGCATCTAAAGAGAAGTCAGTGAAAGAAAAAGCATCCTCTTCTGATTTTTGAACCATTCCCTTTTCAAGCCAAGTACCAGTTAACGGATTTTCATCACCTGATTCAAGAACATAAGGTCTGATTTTCCAAATATCATCAGAATGTCCTGCAGCGAAGTGGATATACCACTTTCCATCAACAAAGTGAATTTCTGGAGCCCAGATGTGAACAGCCATTTCTCCTGATTCGTGTGCTTCCCATATTGTGACTTCTTCTGCATTTGCTAAACCTTGAATTGTTTTTGCACGTCTCATCACAATTCGATTGTATTCTGGTACTGATGCTGTGAAATAGTAGTAGCCATCACTATGCTTATAAATATTTGGATCAGCTCTTTGCTCAATAAGAGGGTTTGTGTAATTATATTTTGCAGCAGCTCCCTCTACTGTAAAGCTACCTGTTTTTGCGTATTGATTTTTATTTACTTCATTCCAATCAACAGCTAACTGATCTGTCATGCCATTACTATAATGTGCTGTTACCGTATCTGGTAAATTTGGTTCAACGTTTTGAGCAGTAGTTACATGCACATCGTCAACACTTACTAGATCTGCTACATGTATATTTGCGACTGCTTTAATATCTGTGTCATAAACTTTGCCATTTACTTTAAATGAATTTGATTTTGACAGCTTTTCTAAAGAATAATCTTCCCATTCCACACTCATCTCTCCTTGAGAATCATCATAATAGGTTACAACGACTTTCTCAGGCAGCTTTGGCGGGAAATTTTTTGGTGTCATCACATTTAGCTCTTCTACAGAAACAATGTTATCAGCAAGAACTGTTACACTATAGTCCTTTGTGTCTGTATAACCATTTCGGCTAAATGTAGCTGTTAACGTAATTGTCGCATTTTCCTCTTTTAGTGAAGGTCTTTTCACATTGCCATCATTTGAAATAACATTTTGATTATTTGATGACCATGAAACTGTGACACCATTATCTGCTACACTTGGTAAATCCATGTTACTTACAATAGCTGATGTATCTCCTAAGCTAAAAGATTCTTTCGCTTTATTAACAGCATCTTCATCTGAAAAGGATTCTGCTATCACTAGACTGATTTCTTCTTCGTTTAAACCTTCATTGTAAATTCTAAAATCACTAATTTTCCCGTCAAGATAAGGATCTGCTGCATAATTTGATCTTCCGATAAAATTACGAGTTGTAAGACCTGGAGCACGATCATCTGTTAATTTGCTTACTGGTAGTCCATTACTATAAATCGTATATTGATCACCAATTTTTGAAATTGCTAGATGTGTCCATTCTCCAACCTTAGGTGCTCCTGATGCTGCTGTTGTAATCGATCCTCTCATATCTAAGCGAAGATTAGGTGTTAGAAAAACCGTCGACTGATTTGCTCCATTTCCGAAATCAAAAATTCTTGCCCAATCTCCAGTTTTTGAATCTAAGTACACCCATGTTGATAAAGTAAAATCATCGACATTATTTACAATTCCTGATGGAAGAGTAACATGCTGCTTATTATTGTGATCTAAGTCAATTGATTGCTTAGATTCAACAGTTTGTAAGGTCCCACCATTCACAGATGTACCATGCATCCCAGAGCCTGATAGATCTGGTACCAAATCTCCCTGCAATCGATCAAATTTGTACCATGCTACTAAATCTCCAGAAACATTCGTTGTCACATAAACAAACGCCTCTACTTTTTCAGACATTCCTTCTACTGTTCCGTTAATCGTAAAGCTCGTTCCTGCTGTACGGTATTGATCTTCATTTATTGTGTCCCACGTCACATTTACCTCATCACTTGAATTGTCAGCATAAAACACTTCAATAGTAGCTGGGAGATTCGGTAAAGATCCTTCAGTTGTTGAAACAGATATTGTTTCAACTGAAGTAATTTCTTTATCCGTAGTAACAGTTATATTTGCCTTTGCTTTAACTGTTGAACCTTCGATCAGTCCCTCTATAACATAAGCTCCTGCTGAAGCATATTTGTCTGTAGGAATTTCATTCCATACTACTGGGCGCTTTTCAGTAGCATTATTAGAATATGTTACATTCACTTCTTCTGGTAGCTTTGGTTCAGTACCAACAACAGTTGTTACATTCACTTCTTCCACTTCTTTAATATCAAATGAAAAATCAGCTAATTCTCTGATGTCATTAAGACTAAGTGCTTTGTTATAAATTCTGAAATCAGAAACTTTTCCATGTAATCCTTTATTTTCAACTTGCTCATGTGCCATCGCATGATATCCAATATAATTCGTTGCTGAGACAATATCACCCGAATCAATTCCGATCGGCTCTGAGCCTTGTAGTACACCATTAATATAATGATGCATCGTTTGCTCTGAAATAACAGTTGCTACATGAACCCATTCATTTATTGGAATACCTGCTGTTTCGATTGATGGAAATGGGGAAGGTCCAAATAATTCTAGCATTCCATTTTCACCAGCAGATTTTAATGCATAATTAATCGCATAATCAGCATTTGCTGTAAAATCACCAATGCTATACAATGTTGCCCAATCCTTTGCCGACTCCACGTTTACCCATGTACTAATTGTTACATTCTTCGTTTCGTCAAGTATTCCTGAAGGCATTGTCACAAAGTCTTGGTCACCATCTAATTGAACTGCCCCACCCTTTTCGGCAGATACAAGTGTAGCATTATTATTTAGTACACCATCATGATCATGACCTGATTGATCTTTTACTGTTTTAGAATCTGGTGATTGTTCAAAGTTGTACCAAAGAATAAGATTATTTTCCAAGTCATTTGTTGCTGCCGTAATGGTTGGTATCACACTTGCTGGAAACATACTAAACAAAATGGCTAAAACAGATAAAACTGAAACCATCTTTCTCATACTATATCCTCCCTCACTTTCTACTTCTCAATTCTATTATTCTTGTATTTTTCTTTTTCTCATAAAAATCGTAAATACTCCACCTACTATTAAAAGAGCACCAATAACTAGATAGTTAAACATGCTAGTAGCAGTACTAGGGAGACCTTTTCCATCTTTGTTCTTTGAATCATCATTTTTATCAGTTGGCGATTCAGCTTTATCACCTGGATTTTCTTTATCCTTATTAGGACCATCTTTATCTCCTGAATCTGTAGTGTCTACTGTATAGGTAAAGCTAGATTTATACACTTTTTCCAAATCAGCAGCACCAATACTCACCTGAAATACTCCATTTACCTCATCATTTAGTTTAAATTCAAAAGCAAAGCTGCCATGATCATTCGTAGTCGTTTGATCTAGATAAGCGAAATTCCCGTTTGGATCTTCTACTTTCACGGTAATGTCTCTTCCAGATTGATTTTTCAAGATTCCTTCAATATTGATTTCTTTTGATTTTGAATTGCTAGATATCACGACATCCTTAATCTCAATCGGATTTTCTTCATGCTTTTTGACCTCAACATTTGTTTTTGCAGAGTAGTTACCATCCTCTGACACAGCAATAATCTCTGTTGATCCCGCTGTTTTTCCCTTTAGAGTGATTGACGTTTCACCTGTTTTAGCGTCATAAGTAGATTCAGAGATTGTCGCAACATCTGAATTACTAGAATAAAAGGATACTTTTTTATTAAGAGCTGTGTTAGGTGTTACTTTTGCATGTAGAGTTGTTGATGTTCCTTCTTCTAATGTTAGTGAAGTCTTGTCTAACACAACTTCTGTAGCATCTGCTTCAGCTAATTGAAGTGTAGCTCGGCTATTTTTTTCAGCTGAATCTACTGCATTTACACCAAATGTAAAATTATCTCGTTGATATAAATATAAATTTTCATCATTGAGAGTTTGTAAAGATACCCAGTTCTTATCTGCTAATCCTGGAACCTTCTTAAACGTTGCCGATTCTTTAAAGCTATCTGTTCCATCATGTTTCTTCAGTTCTACATCTGAACCATTTCTTACTAAATAAAAGCCCGGCTTATTCTCCGATTGAAAGGAAATAAAGTCCTCTCCATTATTTGCTAGACCAGCAACAGTATGCCATCTAGAATCTAAGCTGTTATTATCAATAGGATCAACTCTAAGAGCACCATTTAAATGACGCACATATCTGTTTTGATCATGAAATGATTTCATAGAAAAGCTAGAATCGCTTATTCCAGATGCCGTAGGAGTAATCTTTTGAATTGTGCCATCAAGGTTGTAGTTCAATTTCTCAATTGCTACTGATCTACGATAATTTCCACCTGTAGGAAGAGCTGCCGTATGATAAATGAAATACCATTCATCTTCAAACTCTAGAACAGCTTGATGACTTGTTCCACTGCTATCAAGCGTATCCATAAGCTTTCCTTTATACTCCCATGGACCTGTTGGGCTATCACTCATTGCATAAACTAACTCTTCTGGATAATTTTGCATATGTTAAATAATACTTTCCTTCATATTTGTGAAGAAAAGGTGCTTCAGTAAACGTACCAGGCATATTTGCAATATCTACCTTGTGGATATCACCATCGAGCTCAATCATATTTTCTTTTAATTTTGCATAATAAAGATGAGTATTTCCCCAGTATAAATATGCTTGACCGTCATCATCGATATACACTGTTGGATCAATATCATCCCAAGAATCTGATCCCATATTTTCCGGGTTTTCAGTATCGGTACTAATAACAAGCGGACCACCAATCGCATCTTTAAATCCACCTGCTGGATTATCAGATACAGCAACACCAAGTGCAAACCCTGGTGCATTCGGATCACTATTGTCAACTGTTACATACCAATAAAATTTACCGTCTCTTTCAATTGCTTGTGAAGCCCATGCAGAATCCCCTGTTGCCCACTCAAATTCTGTACGTGGCATAGATCCTTCTAGCTTCCAATTTGATAAATCACTAGAAGAATAGATGCTCCATTTTTTCAACACAAAGAAATCTCCATTTGTAGCCGCTTCATCATGACCTGTATACAGATAAGCTTTCCCATCATGTACAATTGCTGCTGGATCAGCACTAAATTGATCCTTAATAACAGGATTATCCGCTTTCGAAATTGGAACGAACGATCCGATCATTAGTAACACCATGAGAAGCATTATGATTGTTTTTTTCATGGTTTTCCTCCCACATTTAATGTTGTTTCACTTACTCTTACTTTTTAAGTATTTCTTAATGAAAGGAGAACTGACTATTACAAATCAAAGAGTCAGCTCCCCTTAGTAATCTATATATCCGTCTTTCTTCTTGTTCTTGTGGCAGTGAATCCTCCAATTACTAATAACACTAGTCCGATAACTAGATAGTTATATAGTGATGTTGCTGTTGCTGGTAATAGATTTCCTGATTGTTGTTTCTCTTCATTATTTGGTGATTCTTCTCCATCTGTTGGTGGTTCTTCACCGTCTGTTGGTGGCTCTTCTCCACCTGTTGGCGGCTCTTCTCCATCTGTCGGTGGTTCCTCTCCATCTGTCGGTGGTTCCTCTCCATCTGTTGGCGGTTCTTCACCGTCTGTTGGTGGCTCCTCTCCATCTGCTGGTGGCTCTTCTCCATCTGTTGGCGGTTCTTCACCGTCTGTTGGTGGCTCTTCACCATCTGTTGGTGGCTCTTCTCCATCTGTCGGTGGTTCTTCTCCATCTGTTGGCGGCTCTTCTCCGTCTGTTGGCGGCTCTTCTCCGTCTGTTGGCGGTTCCTCTCCATCCCCTGGCTCGGTTACATCAACACCAACACCAGGAATATTAATTTTCAATCGCTCAAATTCCTTTTTTGTTAGTGAAAGAACATCACCATGTCTAGGTCGATCAGGTAAGTTAATATCCTCTGAAAGCTTCCAATCTGCTGAAGCGATATCATTTGTTTCAAAAAGTGTATAACCTCTACCATTTCCATATTCGTCAATTAACAAGTAGAATTTATCTTCATCAGTATTTGATTGGAATATTTCTGCTCCTTCACCATGATCAAGAACATCCATACCAATTCCTTCTTTTGTTAATTCAAAATCTCCAAAGAATGAATCTCCAACTTCTTGAAAAACATGTTCTCTAATTTCTTCTCCGGCTAACTCTTTTTCTGTATAATACGTTCCTTTTGTAATACGGTAGACTTTGTCTTTATAATCAATAGCAACGGTGTCTAAAATATCATGACCTAAATCTAATAATGTTTCTGGTTCAGTAAATGTGTAGAAGTCTCGTGTTTTTGCATACATGATTCGGTTGTGACTTGCTCCATTTCCATAGCGATCAGCTACGCTATCATAAACAAATGAAGACCAGTAAACGATATACTCTCCTGTAGAATCGTCATAATAAACCTCTGGTGCCCATGTATTTCCTGTTTCTGGTGAAGTAATTTCAACCATTCTTTGTTTAGACCAATTAACTAAATCTGTAGATTCCCAAATCATAAGAGAATTACTACCTTCTCTAACTGTTCTCCCCCAATTTCCATTTGTTCCATAAACTTTTAAATCTGTTGCAAGTAAATAGAACTTGTCTCCTTCAGGTGATCTGATAATCGAAGGATCTCTTAAACCTTTCTCACCTAACGTACTAGTAAGAACAGGATCACCATTATTTATTTCATTCCACTCTGTTACATCATTACCATCACTTAATGCAAAGCGAATCTGTTCTCCATCTGCATACGCTTCTCCATTAAAATAAGTCATTAAATATGCTGCATATTCTTCATCCTTCACTGGCATTTCTGTAACAGAAACAGTAAAGTCCTTTACAACAGATTGTCCATTAAGACTAAGTGTTGCTTTTAGCTCCACTGTTACATCACCTTTACCATGTTCAGGTCTATTCACTTCTCCTGTTGTTGTCACAACATTAGAATCACTTGTTTCCCATGAAATTGTTGAGCCATTTTCACCTTTAGTTGGTAAAGGTAGGTTTCCTCGTACATCGCTTGCATGGTAAATCTTTAAAGCATCAGCATCCTCTTGTAATGCCACTGATTCTTCAAGTCCTTTTAAAACTTTTAATGTAAACTCCTTTGTTTGTGTTGTTTGTCCATCAGTTACAGTTGCTGTTAACACAACAGTTTGATCTCCTTCACTATACAAAGGTCTTGTTACTTTTCCCTCATTGCTAATGATGTCTTGATTATTCGATTGCCAAGTAATCGTTGTTTCATATGCACCTTTTTCAGGTAGCTGTAAATCTGTCATAATTTCATTTTCATTTTCGTTGTACTTCAGAAAAGAACTTACCTCAAGTTGATTTATCGCAAAGTTTACAAAGTATCCACCTAACCCGCCAATCGCGTCAATCTTCTTTTCCGCTTCAGAATATAAAACGCTTACATCCTGTGCAGTTAAAGCTCCTCCGAAGATTTCAAAATCTGCAACCATTCCACCAAAATAAGGATCAGGTGCATAAAATGACTTTGCAATATATCCACTAATTCCGTCTGTATTTTTAATATCTTCTAATGTAAAACCATTCGTTGAACCTGTTGCAACAAGCTTTCCATCTATATAGGTTTCTAATTTTTCCTCTGCACCATTGATAACAGTTGTTACTAACTTCCAATCAGTTGCAGGTAATTTAGGTGATGCTGCAAATGTTTCATTTCTCCATGCGTCTGTTGCGATTCCGAGGCGATCTGTCGCTCCACCAATATAAGATGGTGTATAGTACAAATAATGTGTATCATCTTGACCTAATCCATATAACCATTGAGCACCACCAGAGCCTTCCCAATTCACTAAAGAGGAAACAGTGACACTCTCTAACCCATCTAAAACACCATTAGGAATTTCAATATATGATGCTGTGTCTCCACCTTCAAAATTAACGACTTTTGTACCTTCATTTGTAATTAAATCAACACCTTCAGGATTTACCAGAGTGCCGTCGAATTGACCCGCACTATCAACAACAGTTGTTCCATTGATGTTACTCATATCATAATCAAGAATTTTCTCGACATTTGATGCTGCATTTACCTTTGATAAGGTTGTCGTTCCAGGTAATACAGCACATACCATAACCAAGCTTGTGATCAACGGTAGAAATTTGCTTTTTCTTTGTTTTTTCATCATTTTCTCCTCTTAATTCTTTTAATTATTTTGTTTTAGTAATCCAAAAGTTTGACCTTCAAAGCTATCACTAGCTTTGAAGGCCAGTTCTTCTTTAATGCTTCATTTTTCTTTTTTTAGCAACAAGTAGGGATCCACCCACAGTTAGTAAAAACATACCTAATATCACATAGTTATATAGATTAGTAGCCGTACTTGGTAACTCATTTTCTAGAGTAGTTTTGTCCTTGTTCCCTGTTTGTGTACCATCACTCGGTGTCTTATCTTCATTACCTGGTGGTTCCTCTCCATCACCTGGAGGCTCTTCTCCATCTCCTGGCGGTTCCTCTTCATCACCCGGAGGCTCTTCTCCATCTCCTGGTGGCTCTTCTCCATCTCCCGGAGGCTCTTCTCCATCTCCTGGCGGTTCCTCTCCTCCATCACCTGGAGGCTCTTCTCCATCTCCCGGTGGGTTCTCTTCAACAGCTACCTCAATGACATCCATATAACCACCATCAATGGTTGTTACACTTATAAATACTGTCCCTGGTTGCTTCGCCGTAAGTGTGCCATTCTCGTCAACAGCAACGATGTTTTCATCATTGCTTGACCAGACAACATCCTTATTTGTAGCATTTTCTGGAGTAATTGTTGCTGCTAGCTTTGTTTCATCACCAACAATTAGTTTCATCGTTTCCTGTTGGATCGTTACACCTGTTACTTTCTTATCGCTACTCGGTTCTTCTATCTCTACTGGCACATTTTCTAATAACGCATCGTACTCTTCCTGAGTAACAGGTAAAACTGTGCCATGTCGTGGTCTTGCAGGTAAATCATAATCATCTGGAACGGTCCATTCTCCTGAAGCTAAATCAGTTGTTTCAAATGGCACATAACCTCTTCCGCCAAACTCATCAATAAACAAATACCATTTTTCTTCAGTATTTGATTTAAAAATAGCTGGTCCTTCTCCACGACTTATATCTCCTTTTCCAATTCCTTCTTTAATAGATTGGAAGTTAGGATCTAGAACAGAATTCCCTACCTCTTGGAAAATGAATTTTCCATTAGGTGATGAGGACGTAGTTCCTCTTTCATCTTTTGTAAAACGATAGATTTTCCCTTCATGCTCGATCATTGTTGTATCAATAATTGAATAACCGTAATCCATATACACTTTAGGTTCACTGAAATTATGAAAATCTCTCGTTGTTGTGTACATCATTCTTTGATAGCTGTTACCACTATTTCGGTCATTTTCATTTTCATATAGCTTTGATGCCCAAAAAATCACATACTCACCAATTGAATCATCATAAAAAATTTCTGGAGCCCACGTATTACCCGCTTCTGGTGGAGCAACTTCAGCCATTCTTTGCTTAGACCAATTAACTAAGTCTGTTGATTCCCATACCATGATTGATCTACTTCCTGATGTCTGGGCAGCACCCCAATCTCCATTACCATGAATCTTCAAGTCTGTTGCAATAAGATAAAATTTATCTCCTTCAGGAGAACGAATAATAAATGGATCTCGAAGTCCCTTTTCTCCTAATTCTGAAGTGAACACTGGTTCTCCATTATTCAGTTCCTGCCAGTGAAGCGGATCATTGCCTTCACTTAATCCAAAGTAAATTTGTTCACCATTTTCATAGCCTTCACCTGTAAAATAACTGAACACATATCCTTTATAATCTTTTTGTTCAGGTAGCTCTTTTACATTCGCCATAAATGACTTTGTTATTTTTTGGTTATTTAGAGAAATTGTTGCAGTTAACTTAACAAGCTTATCTCCATCACCATGGACTGGACGGTTTACTTCACCAGTTTCTGTAATGATCTTAGGATCCTGTGAATTCCATGAGATCGTTGTGTTATCTAATCCTTTTGTTAGTAAAGTTAAATTTCCACGAACATCTTGGATATTGTGAACCTTTAACGCTTCTGCTACTTCGATAACTGTTTCAAGATCTATTGGTTTTCTGATAACAGTCACTGTAAATTCCTTTGTTACAGAATTTGTTCCATCTGATAAAGTTGCAACAAGCACAACATCCTTACTTCCAGCATCATAAGAGGGTCTATGCACTTTTCCATTGTTTGTAATGATATTCTCACTTTTTGATTGCCATGTGATGGTTGTTCCGTTTTCACCTTTATTTGGGAAGGATAAATCTGTTTTTATTTCTTTTTCACTTCCATTTTTTTCGAGGAAATCTGAGTAATTTAATTTAGCTGCTGCGTCTTCCAATAAATACGACTCCATTTCCTTTATTTCTTCATCAGCTGCTTTTGTCAGATTACTTATTTCTGTATCTGATAATGCCCCATTATACATTTCAAAGTCGGCTATCATTCCTCCGAAATAAGGATCATTGTTATACATTGATTTTCCAATATAACCACTTTTTCCAGCTGCATTTTTTATATTTTCAATTGAAATTCCATTAGCTTGACCAGAGGAAATTAATTCACCATCAATATAGACTTTCAGTGAATCTTCTTGACCATTATAAACTGTTGTCACTAATTTCCATTCATTTGCCGGTAAAGTTGATGCTTTTGCAGATACTTCATTTCTCCAACCATCTGTCGCTATTCCGAAGCGCATGCTGCTATCAGCATTATATTTAGGAGTAAAATATAAATATTTACTATTGTTCTGTCCAAGTGAATAAAGCCATTCAGCCGATGCATTTCCGTTCCAATTAATTAAGGAGGAAACGGTTACACTTTCTAGGTTTTCTAATACACCCTCTGGTAGCTCGATATATGAATCTGTTGTACCACCCTTAAACGAAACAACTCCTGCATCACCAATTGAGATTAATCCAGCTCTTTCAGGATTAACGAATGTACCATTATATTTTCCAGTACGATCCTTCACTGTTACACCTTCAATATCTTTCATATCATAATCAAGAAGTAACTCTGGCTTTGACGGATCTTCATCTGGTGGTTCAGTTACATCTACTTCTGCTAGCTCTGAAATCTCCTCACCAGAAAGAGCATGATTAAAGATCTTAAATTCATCGAATTTACCATTAAACAAATGATGGTCACCTTTACTAGATTTTCCTAAATAGTTCATTGATGTTTCTAAAAGCATTCTAGGCTCTACATTAAAAGTAGAGTTTCTTGCTACCTCTTTACCATCGACATAAAGGACAGCATCAAAATCTTCAATTGTAACCGCCACATGATGCCATTCTGTTGTGGATAATTTTGGAGCTTTGATGGCATATTTATAGTTGTCTGCTAAAGTAGCTGAAGCACTACTAAATTTCTCAGTGAAAGGTGTAACTGTTGCAAACTCTAAATTCTCTGAATCACCGTGTGTACTTAAATACATCGTGTTTCGGTTTGCTGTTCTACCTGTATCAGAGGAAAAATCAAAGATTCGCTGATTTGCTTGATTACCCTTCACTTTCACCCAGCTAGACATTGTCATTCCTTTTAAGTTCAAATTCTTAATGATGTTTTCTGGTAATTCAACATATCCAGTTGTTCCATCAAGATTTATTGAACCTGAGGAGTGCCCTACTGTATCTTCTGAATCTACTTCTGCACCGCCTACTAAGTGAGCGTCATGACCATTTCCTGAATCATCCTTTACAGTTACACCATCTATTGAATCAAATGAATAATGAACAACTGGCTCTTTAGAAGGCTCTTGATCTTCCATTCCATACTTCTCTTGTAGCGCATTGTATTCATCCCTTGTTATTGGGATAACTGTGCCATGTCTTGGTCCTGGTGGTAGTGCATACTCTGACTCTTCTAGCACATTATTCACTAATTGCTCACCATCATCTAAATCGTTTGTCCATCGAACATGATAAGGCCATGAATCTAAAAACAAATACCATTTGTCTTCATGAATATCTTTGAATACAGTTTGACCTTCATTGTTCCCTCCATGACCAATTAATCCACGATTTCCATTTTTTGTTCCTGCAATCTGATCAAACTGATAACCATTTTCCTTTATTCCATCTTTATCATAAAAAATATCAGTAGCTTTTTCGTAATAAACTTTATAGCCAACTTCTGATTTCGTAAAACGATATAGTGATCCTTCGTTTTCTATAAAGCTTGTATCAATCGTTGGAAATCCTTCGTCTATAAACACTTTTGGCTCTGAAAATGAATGGAAATCTCTTGTTGTTGCATAGTACATCACATTATACTGACCAGCAGGTCTTCCGTTAGGAAAATCTCCATATGTTTCTTCGTTTTTCATTGACGATGCCCAAAATACAACATATTCGCCTGCTTTTTCATCATAATAAGCCTCAGGTGCCCACGTGTTTCCTCCTGTTTTTGGAGCAACCTCCACCATTCGTTGCTCGCTCCAATTGACTAAATCTTCAGATTCCCAGATCATAATTGCATGACTTCCAGTTATTTGAGCTTGGTCAAAATTTGTGCTTTCTCCCATCTTCAAATCTGTTGCAATCATGTAGAATTTATCACCCTCTGGTGATCTCATAATAAAAGGATCTCTTAAACCTTTTTCACCCATTGTTGATTGAATAACTGATTGTCCATTATTTAATGCTCTCCACTTTAAAGGGTCCTCAGCTGTTGCAAAGGAGATTTCCTCTCCGCCTTCATACTCTCCTGTGAAGTAAGAAAAGAAATAAGCATCATATTCTTTTTGTCCTGGATTCTTTTTAACTTTAACCTCAAAGTTCTTTTTTATTTCTGATGTACCATTCGTAACAGTTGCTGTTAATGTAACGACGGTATCATTATTCTGTCGTGTTACCCATCCAAGTTGTTTTGGATTTTCTGAAGCTTGCAAAGTTCCCTTGATGACTGCAGGATGAGAGGACTCCCAAGTAATTGTGGAACCATTCTTTCCTGTTGATGGTAAACTCATATTACCTTTTACATTATTTTGATTAACAACCCTTAACTCATGAGCATCTAACTCAGCTCGTTGTTGATTGGAAAAATCACTAATCACTGTTACACTAAATGTCTTTTCTACTGTTAGTCCTTTATAAGAAAGTGTTGCAGTAAGCTCAACCACCGCATCAGGACTCTCAGCAGATGGTCTTGTTACCACCCCTTCATTTGTAATTACTTCTGTATTATTCGATTTCCAAGTAAGATCAACATCATGTTTTCCCTTGTTCGGAAGATTAATATTATGCTTTATTTGATCTTTATCACTATCTCCATTTGTTAAATAATTTGTTACATCCAAAGAATTCTTCGCATCTTCAATAACAAGCTGATCAATTTCGTTTATTTTACTAGCAGTTTCAGTAGCTAGCACTTTCACTTCTTCATCTGTAAAAGCTTTACTATGTACTTGGAAATCTCCAATCATCCCTTTATAATAGGGATCATTCTGGAAAATTGATTTACCAATAAACCCAGAAAAGCTTGCAGTTGAATCAATAATGTCAGCTAGCTTTTTCCCTTTAGCCGATCCTGTTGCTACTTTCACACCATTTACAAATAGTGATAATGTATCTGTAGAGCCTGAAAAGACAACTGTTACAACTTCCCATGAATTTGCTTTTAATCCCTCTGTTGCGCGGATAAGTGCTTCATTTCGCCAGCCAGCCTGAGAAATTCCAGTTGCAGCAACATTGCTATTGTTTATCCCATGTCTAGGCGTAGCAAAAAAATAGCTGTTTCCGTTTTCTATATCACTTGACACTTTCCCTAAACCAAAGATCCAACGGTTTTGTCCATCATTACTCCAGTTAACAAGAGAGGATATTGTGACATCCTCCACTCCTGTTAATAGATCTGCTCCATCATTAGATTTTGGAATTTCAATATAGCCACTTTTCGAATTGGCATTCCCCCCATTAAAAGAGATATAACCTGCTTTTGAATTGTTGACTATTTGACCATTTTCAGGATTTTTGAAAGTCCCATCCATCCCTTTACCTGAAAGGTCTTTTACTTTAATTGCTCCATTTGAATCCTCAGAAATTGCTTTCATATCATAATGTAAAATCAAAGTATTTCCTTCTTCTGCAGAAGCAACTGGTTGAAACGATCCTAAAAGGGTGCTAAATAACATGACAGTTAGTACGAAAACAGAAATATATTTCTTTTTACTCGTTCTCATCATTCACTCTCCAATAGGAATTTGATTTTCATTTCTGAACTTAACCTACCTAATGCGAAGATACTGCGGACTTATTCGTTTTACTTCTAATTACGATCACTCGCTGCAGTACAATGAACAATAAAAGTAATACACCAATGGCGATCTTAGTCCACCATGAACTTAATGTTCCTTCAAACACAATAACCGTCTGAATAATACCTAAAATGAGGACACCTACAACACTTCCAGCTACATAGCCAGCACCACCAGTAAGCAAAGTACCTCCGATAACAACAGCAGCAATCGTATCTAATTCAAGTCCATTTGCATGTAAGCCATAACCAGATAACATATAAAAGGTAAAAATTAACCCAGCAAGAGAAGCACAAAATCCACTCACTGTATAAATCATGATTTTTGTTCTTCCAACAGGTAATCCCATTAATAGTGCAGATTGTTCATTTCCACCTATAGCATAGATATTACGTCCATATTTAGAGAAATGAGCAATGTAGATCGCTGCTAACACGACGATTAATGCAATGATTACACTGATCGAGATAAAATTCCCTCCCCCGATCGGTATTCTTGTACTTGCCATAAAGCTAAAAAACTCACTATCTATTGAAATTGTTTCTACACTTATTAAGTAGCTTAAGCCTCTTGCTAGAAACATCCCGGCAAGTGTAACGATAAATGGTTGTAGATTAAAAAAATGAATAAGACATCCCATACCAAACCCAAGTATTGTCCCAACTAGTAAACTAATAGGAACGACTAGCCATGGTGATAACTGAGCATTCATTGTTAAACTAGCAGCTACCATACTAGTTAATGCAATAACTGAGCCTACAGAAAGGTCGATTCCACCAGATAAAATGACAAATGTCATTCCCACTGCAACAACAATTAAAAACGCATTATCAATGAATAGATTTAAAAATACTTGTGTTGAAAAGAAGCCTGTGTACCTTAAAGACCCAAATAAATACATCAAAATAAACAGCGAAATTGTCGCAATTAAGGGTAACTGTTTTGAATCTAAATGCAGCTTGTTCATCATAAAGCAACCCCCTCATTTTTCTTCGCTGTTTTTCTTGCTGGAAAATAATTTGTTAATTTCTTTCTGAACTCTGGTGATTGTAATAAACAAACAATTAATACAACAACCGCTTTTACAACAAGATTGATCTCAGGTGCTATACCAATTGAATAAATTGTTGTTGTTAGGCTTTGAATAATAAGAGCGCCAATGACAGTTCCCATTAAATAAAATCTTCCGCCATTTAACGAAGTTCCACCTATTACTACTGCCAAAATTGCATCAAGCTCATACCAAAGACCAGCATTATTTCCATCAGCACTTGCAACATTAGAACTTAAAATTAACCCTGCAATACCAGCACAAAGACCAGAGAACATATAAACCATTAACATGATGTTTTTAGAGTTTATACCTGACAAACGACTTGCCTCTGGATTAGCGCCAACGGATTCGATGAATAAACCAATCGCTGTTTTTCTCGTTAAAAAAGACGCAATTGCTAAAACTGCCGCTACAATAAAAATGGAAAAGGGAATCATGAAAAGATAACCTCCACCGATAAACGTGTAAGGATCATAATAAACAGTCATGATTTGTCCGTCTGTAATAAGCTGTGCGACACCTCTACCAGCAACCATTAATATAAGAGTAGCCACAATTGGTTGTACTCCAATATGTGAAACGAGAACACCATTCCAGACACCTGTTAATAAAGAAATTCCTATCACAAAAGCAATTGCCATAAATAGCGGCATTAAGCTGTCTCCGCTTGCTCCACTAACTGTCATAGCTCCAACTGCACCAGCCATTGCAATGACTGAACCCACACCAAGATCAATTCCTTTTGTAGCAATAACTAATGTCATACCGATTGAAATGAGAATAAGAGGTGCACCTCTATTTAGAATATCTATTAAACTACCTGCTAAATGTCCGTTTCTTACTTCAATAGAAAAGAAGCTTTTATCAAAAAATAGATTGATTAAAAGGATTAAAACCAATACAAGGATTGGCCAAAATAGTTTAGATTTCATCATGTCATACCATTCCTCCAGCCATTGCCTTCATTATGTCTTCTTGGGTAACATGTTGGTTATTTTCAATTTCTGAAACCTTCTTGTGATCTCTTAGAACTGCAATTTTTCTACACGTTCTAATAACTTCTTCTAATTCTGAAGAAACAAACAAAATAGACATTCCATCTTCACTTAAAGAAAGCATAAGTTTTTGGATTTCAGCTTTTGCCCCAATATCAATTCCTCTTGTTGGTTCATCAAGAATTAGAAGTTTAGGGTTCGTTATTAACCACCTTGCTAGCATGACCTTTTGCTGATTTCCACCACTTAAATTTTTTATTAATTGCTCTGGATTTGGCGGATTAATATTTAGTAGCTTCACATATTCATCAGCAATTTCGATTTGCTTTTTCTTTGGAATATAGTTAAACCAGCCTTGTATACCTTGAATGGCAAGGATCATATTTTCGCGAATCGTCAAGTCTGGTATGATACCCTCGGTTTTTCTGTTTTCAGAGCAAAAAGCAATTCCATTTGAAATGGCTTGTTTAGGAGAATTCAACTTTGTCTTTTTACCTTGTATAAAAATCTCACCTGTGTCAGCTTTATCTGCACCAAATAATAATCTTGCTAGCTCTGTTCTTCCTGATCCAAGAAGACCTGCAAGACCTACAATTTCACCCTCGTGTATATTAATGTCAAATGCTTCTATATTTCCTTGTTTTGATACATTCTTACCTTGTAAAAAAAGATTGCTATCCTTTTCTTTTACCTCACCAATGCTTTTCGCTTTTTGACCAAGCTCTGTTAATTCCTTACCGATCATCTTTGTGACAAGATCAAATCTCGTGATCTCTTTTGTCATATATTCACCAATCCATTGACCATTTCTCAAAACAGTTAAACGATCGGTTATTTCATAAATTTGATCAAGAAAATGACTAACAAAAACAATGGCCAAGCCTTCACTTTTCAATTTTCTAATCACATTAAATAAGTGATTTACCTCATTTTTATCAAGACTTGAAGTTGGTTCATCTAAAATTAATACTTTTGCTGAGACATTAAGTGCACGTGCAATAGCAATCATTTGTTGGATAGCTACTGAATACGAAGATAATAATTTTGTCACATCAATATCTAAGTTAAGCCTTGTTTTTAATAGATCTTTTGCTTGGCGATTCATTTCTTTCCAATTGATTCGACCTCTTTTCATGATTTCACGGCCGATAAATATGTTTTCGACGACAGATAAGTTTGTACAGAGATTAACCTCTTGATAAACCGTACTAATACCTAAATCCTGAGCATCTAAGGGATTTGATACTTTAATGCTTTTACCTTCAAGAGTTACGGTACCTTCATCAATTGTATATACACCTGTTAGCACTTTGATTAATGTTGACTTACCAGCGCCATTTTCCCCCATCAAGGCATGAACTTCGCCTGGATATAAATTCAAATGTACATTTGACAAAGCTTTTACTCCTGGAAACTCCTTTGTTATCCCTTCCATAACAAGCATCGGAGTTAGCTTCTGCTGCATAAAATTTCCTCCTAACAGAAATCTTCTGATTAATAAAGCCACATAAGAATTAGCTTTAAGTCTCTTTAAAGATGACTTCGCTATGACTTAGTGGCTCTAGTTCGGGTGTTATTTAATATGGCTTTTTCCCTAAACTTTGTTGCTAAGTAACTTAAAGGAAACAGCGTTGTATTAAATCTAGTGGCATCTTTTCTTATCAAATTGAACCAATATGAGATCATACACTGTTTTACTGATACTTACGTCAATTAACAACAACCTTCAAAAAAAGAGCCTTTAATATTCACGTGTTGGAAGTAGCTCTTCAGCTTGATCCATTGTGTACATGCTTTCTTCAACAGCTACACGCTTTTCAATTGTTTCACCAGCAAGATGTGCTTCAATTAAATCAACCATTTGCGGACCAAATAATGGATTACACTCAACAGTTACGTTCATCTTTCCAGCAGCCATAGCCTCGAAAGCTCCTTTAACTGCATCTACTCCGATAATCTTGATATCTTCACCTGGCTTTAAACCATACTCTTCAATCGCTTGAATTGCGCCAATCGCCATGTCATCGTTATGAGCATAAAGAACATCGATGTTATCTCCATCTGATTTTAAGAACGCTTCCATAACTTCTTTCCCTTTTGCACGTGTAAAGTCTCCTGTTTGAGATTTAGTGATTTTCAGATTAGGATGATCTGCTATAACTTCTTCAAATCCTTCTTTACGATCAATTGCAGGTGCTGAACCTACTGTTCCTTGCAATTCAACGATATTTACATCACCATCTACATCAGCTGTTTCCTCCACTAACCAGTTAGCAGCTTTTCTTCCTTCTTCTACAAAGTCAGATCCTAAGAACGTTACCCATAATGAGTCATCCTCAATGTCAACAGCTCGATCTGATAGGAATACTGGAATTCCTGCATCTTTAGCTTCTTGTAAAACTGTTTCAAACCCAGTTTCAACAACTGGTGAAAAGACGATTGCATCTACTTTTTGAGCAATAAATGAGCGTATTGCTTTTATTTGATTTTCTTGTTTTTGTTGTGCATCAGAGAACTTCAATTCATGTCCTGCATCCTTAATTGCATCCTGCATAGATTTTGTATTAGCAGTTCTCCATTCACTTTCAGCACCAACCTGTGAAAAGCCAATCACTAGCTTATCACTAGATTTTGAATCTCCTGAACTAGCATCTGAGTTATCTGTATTTCCCCCAGTACCAGATGAGCTACATGCAGCTAGTAAAAGCATGAGTGACATGATCATAAAAAGTAGTGCTTTTCCTTTAAATATTTTTTTCATAAGTATTTCCTCCCCTTTTCTTCCAATTCCTTGATTTAAATAGCATTTTTTCCAGAATTGGTATATCCTAATTATAAAGCGCTTCCAAGATAGATTGAAATGGATTAACTTTTGAATAAATTTCAAATTATTTAGCAATAAAATGTCAAAGCATATTTTATTGCATTATTTTTATGTAAAAGTGCAATATTTTTATTATTCAGTATTTTTACCTATTTTCTGATAATATGAGTTTTAATTTCACATATATTAATATGAAGAAAAACTACCTCACCTTAGACATTTATTTAAAAAGTGAAGATGTAAAATATAAAAGATAAATAATAGGGGGAGATATAGTGAAAATGAATGTAAAATTGTCTGACCTCTCATTACGCACAAGATTAATCCTAGTATTTATCGTTATTCTTCTATCTCTTGCTGCGATCAATTGTGTTCAGATTTATTTGTTTGTTGGGTATGTTAAGCAATATAACGCAATGATGGAGACTATTACATTAACGAATTCTATCAATGGAGAATTAAAACAGCAGCTTGATAACGAAATACGCGATATCGCATATGGAAGAGTTCCTTTTGGAGAAGGCAATCAGTATGAGTTTCTTGCTAATATGAGAGAAAATTTAAACCAAATTGAGAAGGATGATAAAAAAGGGCGTTTTGTCCAAGAAATTAGTGCTGTGAGAGAAAATTTAGTATCTGCAAATGACTATATTGACAAGCTTGGGGAACAGATTCAACGGAATGCTCCTGCAGACGAGAAGAATACTACCTATGAATACATAACGATCATAACAGATCTTATTGATAACCAGGTTCAAACACTTTTACAATCAACTCTTAACGCAAGTGAGTTATCACAAAACAGCATTATTACGAGTTTAAAAAGAGATATTACTATATACATAGCTTCATTTATAGGAGTTATTATCTTATCCTTTTTATTTGCATGGTATATATCTGGAAGCTTTGTCAAGCCAATACGAGCTCTAGGCAAGAAAACAAATGAAATTGCAGAAGGTAATTTAACAATTGGTGCAATAGCCATTCCGTCTAAAAATGAGATTGGGGATTTATGTCGCTCTTATAACCGCATGTTTTTTAATCTGAAAGATATCATTATGAATGTCAGAAATACAAATGACCTCGTTGTACTAACTTCTAAAGATATTCACCAAAGTATTCTTGAAAACCGACTCGCAGGTGAAGAGGTTGCAGAAGCAACTCAAACAATATCTATTAATCTACATAAACAGGATGAACTTATTAGAAAGTCAGCTTCTACCTTTGATCTTGTTTTTCAAACATTTAACGAAATATTATTAAAAACGAATAAAATCAATTCTCACTCTAGTGAAGCACTTCAAACGAATGAAGAAATTCAACAGCAAATTAAATGCTTCGAGCAAAAATTTATCAATTTTAGGATCAAGTTACAGCAAATAAATGTTGATCTAGAGTATATATATCGCTCAACTAACCAATTTGATGAAATGTCTCTACTTATAAGACTTATTGCCAAAGAGCCTAATATACTGTCACGACAACTTCTTAATGAAGAAGAAGAAGTTATAAACAAAACAGAATTAAATAGAGCAAGTGAGCTTTTCCATGAATTATACAATCATTTTCATCTAACAGAGAAAGAGATGCTTCAAGCTCATCAAAGGATTTCTTCTATTAAAGAGGAAATCAACTATTATCTACGTGATATTAATGAAAGCATAGATATCACTAGGCAACTTCAATCTCATTTTCATAAAAATCAAACAATCAAGGAAAATGAAGATATAGAATATCAACATATATCATCACACATGCAGGAAGCTTTTAAACAAATGGAATCTGTTCGCCAAAGTATTGCTGAGATTGAATATAGTTCAAAGCTCAGTAAATCAGAGGTGGTCGCAATTGCTGCAATGGGAGAGGAACAGCTAACAACACTTGAAGAAGTTTCAGATGCTTCATATAAGCTTGTGGAACGAATTCAGAAAATGAAAGATAATATAAGGCAATTTACTATATAATTCACTATCTTGCTATTCAATATTTCTTCCTAAGATTATTTCCTTTTATCCTAGAAAACACTTTTTTCAAAAAAGCCTTTAATAAACACAATTGAATGGTTGGGTTACTCATGAAGTTTAAAAAATGGTTGAATTCCAGTTTAAGAATTAAGCTCCTTGTTATGTTTATTATATTAACAGTTCTTCCTCTTATTTTTGTCGGAATCGTTTCCTATGTAAAATCTTATAATATTGTATCTGAAAAATCTTATACATTGGCTCAAATCCAGGTCGACCAGCTTGGAAGAGAATTTGATTCTGTTGTTCAAGATATAAAAAGATTTACCGAAATTGGAAAACAAGAAAGTACCGTCCAATTTTTAATTGATCATGTGAACACTGCTGAGGAAGCTAATAATATATTAGGTATGATCGGACTATATAGAGAAAGTTATCAGTATAGTGATAGCATAATGAACATTAGAATCATCGATCGAGATGGAAAAGCTGTTAGTGAAGATCGCGGTGTGCACCAGCTCAATAACGAAGCAACAAATATTGTTTCGTTTAAGCTCCTTTCTAATCCAGGAAAAACATTTATTGAACCCGTATACAAAAACAGCAACCCTGCTCTATCAATGACGAGTTCAATCATATCTGATTCATCCAAAGAAGTAATTGGTTTTATCAATATTATCATTAAGGCGAGAATTTTTGAGGAAATTCTTCTAGACGCTGCTACCAATTCATCTGGGATTTTCCAAATTGAAAATGAACGAGGTGATATTTTATTCACTTCACCAGAAGGCTCAAAACTGCCTTCTATATCACAAGATGAGGCAATGAAAGAAAAAATCTCTGGTTTCTTTACAAAGTCATCTACATTTTATGTGTTTCAAACCTCTAAAATCACAGGCTGGAAAATAATAAGATCTGTTCCATTAGCTGAAATGACAAAAGAAGCAAATGAAATTAAAAGCCTAATCTTCCTAAGTGTAGCATCAAGTATTATTTTCACCATTGGACTATACTATTTTATTACATCTAAATTGATTCGTCCCCTTCGTAATTTGACAGGTAAAATGAAAGAGGCTTCCCTAGGAGATCTTGATACGAAAATTATCAATGAAGGAACAGATGAAATTGCAGAATTAGGTCAAAGCTTTAATAGTATGATTACAAAAATTAAAACACTTGTCTACAAAAGTGTTAATGAACAAAAACAACTCAAAATGGCTGAACTAAGAACAATGCAGGCCCAAATTAATCCACATTTTTTATACAACACCCTTGAAACGATCATTTGGATGGCAGAAGCAAAAAAAACTCCTCAGGTAATAGATATTACTAAGTCTCTGTCTCACTTTTTCAGGATCTCTTTAAGTAAAGGAAAAGATGTGATTTCTTTGGAGAATGAGATCGAACATATACGAAATTATCTTATTATCCAGAAAATGAGATATCAAGATATTTTGGATGTAACTTTTCACTTAAATAACGATATTTTAAACTACTCAATTGTCAAGCTAACGCTCCAGCCACTTGTTGAGAATGCGATTTATCATGGAGTCAAAAATAAAAGAGGCAAGGGATTTGTTCGGATTAAAGCTGACTTTACTCCTGAGGGATATATTTGTATTGATGTGATAGATAATGGAATAGGTATTAAGGAAGAAAAGCTTGAAAGCATCCGAACACAATTAGCTAAAGGTGTTCCTTTTGAAAAAGACCAAGGCGGCTTCGGTATGGTGAATGTTCATCAGCGAATATCACTTCATTATGGAGAGCCGTTTGGATTAACGATAAATAGCTGGTATGGATCTGGAACACGTGTTAGTTTAATTATTCCTGCTGAAAGGTGATAAATATGAAAAAGGTATTTTTAGTAGATGATGAAGTGAATATCCGAGAAGGCATAATGAACAGTATTAATTGGAAGAATGAAGGATTAGTTTTTTGCGGAAGTGCTTCAGATGGTGAAGTAGCTCTTCCTTTAATTGAGAAACATCAACCAGACATTGTTATTACTGATATAAAAATGCCCTTTATGGATGGTCTTGAACTTAGTCGTATTCTCAAAGAAAGATTTCCTTCGATAAAAATCATTATTCTTAGTGGTCATGACGAATTTGAATATGCAAGAGAAGCTATGCGAATTCAAATTACTGAATATTGCTTAAAGCCTGTTAGTTCCCAGGATTTACAGGAAATTTTAGCAAGGGTGGTTTCACAAATTAAAATAGAAGAATTAGAGAATAAAAGACTTATTGATTTAGAAAGTCAAGCCATTCAGAATAAAACTGAATCGCGGGATAAGTTTTTATATGGTCTTTGTGAAGGTGTATACAACTCCTCAGATGCAATTAAAAAAGCCGCTAACTTAAATCTTAGTATAATTTCAAGCTATTACTATGTTGTTGTGGTGGAAGCAACATCTGAATCTTATTCTATGGATTGGATTGAAAATGAATTCAATTGTGTTAGATTTAGTAGAAAATTAAAAGAATCAATCTTTATTATGATAGGAGAAACAAAGGAGTTACTTGAAACAGAATCAGAGCTTATTAGAAAGCGATTAATTTCTCATGAAGAAAATACCGTAGAGAATTCTATCATTTTTGGGATTGGGGGCGTTGAGAGCCGTATTCGAGGAATATCTATATCATTTGCAGAGGCTGATGAAGAAAAAAATTATTCAAGTATTATTTATAAATATAATTCAAAAGAAACTGATAGAGACATTGAATCGAAGAAAGCATTATACCAATTTAAACGAAAAGACTTAATTCATTTTCTTAAAACAGGTCAGCTTTGTGATATTCATAATTTCTCACGTTCTTATTCCTCATACCTTGAGAAAGATAATAATCGCTCTCCATTTATCACTTATTATTTTTTAATGGATTTCACTATTACCATCACACATTATTTAAAGGAATATGAAATTGCAAAACTAGAAATTATGCAGGAAATTAACACATTAGAAATGAAAGCAAGCTGGATTAGGAAATACCAAGATGTACTCACATATATGGCTGATTTGCTAAAAATAACAATCATTTCTAGAGACAAATTGATTGGCAAAAACGGCTCAATCATTCAGAAGGTAAAGGAATATATTCATGAAAACTATACTAATCAACAACTTTCACTTCAGCATGCAGCTGATGAGGTAAATGTAAACGCATCTTATTTAAGTCATTTGTTTAGTCAGGAAACCGGTCACACATTCATCGAATATTTAACAACAACACGAATTAATTGGGCAAAGGAGCTATTAAAAACTACAAACGACAAAACATATGAAATAGCAAATAAAGTTGGATATACTGATTCACACTATTTCTGTAGAACATTTAAAAAAGTAACTGGATTGACAACACGCCAATATAAGAATCAAAGCAGTAGTAACATTTCAATCTAGAACAATAATGTTGTTCTAGATCGAATTTAACAAAAGTGTTTGAGCCATTCTAATTTATATTCATCACAACAGGTTAAAAAAGAAGATTAATCCTTACATTTTCGTATCTTCTCTATTATTCCTTGATTATTGCACCCATGCCTTCTAATAAAACTTTTGCATCAGAATTTAGGAATTCTCTTGCTACTTTATTTAATAGTAAATGTTCGTTTCCTTTAAGGGTTTGCTTGAGTCCTCTTAAATCAAATTTTGTAGCTTGCGAATTAATTGCACTTATAATGAAAAGCTCCTGCTTTGTTGGTGATTTATATCCAGAATCCATGGCCTGCGTAATAAATTCAAATAACTCTCTTGCGTTTTTCTTTAATTTTGTACGATTTTCTCTTAATGGTTCAATATTTTCTTCAATTAATTTTCTGGCAGTAACTAAATCTAATTCTTCAACTTTTTTATTTATAGTATTTATCAATTCAACGATGCTCATCTTGAGGCCCCTTTAAACGTATTCTTCTATATATATCGGTTAAAAAATGATTTTATCAATCTTCTAAAAGAAATAAATAATCTTTTTTGATGGGTATTTGACTTAAAGATGTGTATTCATCTACCTATATTGCTCGTTAAACTACTTATAAGCAGATGTTGTCGGCATACTTTCAGCAAACGTTACATATTTATAACCGAAAAATATCTTCATAAAGGAGTGTTAATTATAAATCTTCCTAAAAAAGTTCCATACATCCAAAATCCAATCGTTCAGCCAGGATACATACATAATCAGCCTGCAACCCACTCTCTTATTTATTCATTCGCTGGTATACCTCAGCCTACAAATTATTCAACTAATTTAGATCCAGTTTTTGTTCAGCACCTAAGTAGACACCAAGGACAGCTAGTTGCCCTTGTTACAACAGCCGGCAGAGTGGAAGGCGAAGTAGCCGGAGTCGCCGTTGACCATGTTCAACTTAATACAGAAGATCGTTCTTTGCATATACGTCTGTCACAAATTATTTGGTTTGAAGGTCCTAAAGCCTCTTATTCTTAAAAACGCATAAAAAGGGTTCGGAATAAATTCATTCCAAACCCTTTTATACTTATAAAACCGGAAACCAAATGACTACTAAAGTCAGTTTATTTCTTTAATTTCATTTCAGATATGTAAGTTTCTGAAATACTTTATCTATTCATATCCATTACTCAAGGTTTGCATGTTTTCCATACATTTTAGTTGAATCAAGACCTCTTTTTTCCATTAATCTTAAATTAATCGCATCATATAGAAGTAAAAGTGTTTGTTCATATAGAGATCCCATCGGCTGAATTGTTTTATAAGCATTTTCTGTTTTATCCTTTGGTGCTCCAGGTAATTTAATTGTAAAATCTGCTAATTGACCTATTGTAGAATCTGGGAAAATAGTTATAGCAGCAATTTTTCCTGAAAGAGTTTTAGCCTTTTCAGCAATCGTAACTAAGCTCTTTGTTTCCCCAGAGCCAGAGCCAATTATAAGAATATCGTCTTTCTCAAAGGTAGGTGTTACCGTTTCTCCGATTACATAGGCATCAAAACCCATATGCATCATCCGCATAGCAAACGACTTTGCCATAAAACCAGAACGACCTGCCCCAGCTACAAATACCTTCTTGGATTCAAGAATTTCTTCTACTAATCTTTCAGCTTCTTCATCAGAAATTAATTGACTGCTATTCTCAAGTTCTTTCAGAATTTCAGCTAATAATTGAGTAGTTTTCATATTACCTTAACCTTGCTTTACCATTTCTTGCATTTTAGCAGCTGCTGCTTTTTTATCTTCTTGACTAGTAATTCCTCCACCAACAATAACAAGATCTGGTTGGACTTTGATAACCTCTGCTAAAGTCTCTAATTTAATGCCCCCTGCAATAGCAGTTTTTGCATTTTTAACAACACTTTTAATTGTTTGTAAGTCTTCAAAAGAGTTTTTACCAACAGCTTGTAGATCATACCCAGTGTGAACACAAATATAATCCACCCCTAATGCATCTAGCTCCTTCGCACGACCAGCTAAGTCCTTTACAGCAATCATATCAACAAGGATTTTTTTCCCTTGTTTGCGTGCCTCTTCTACCGCACCTTTAATTGACATATCTTCTGCTGCTCCAAGGATCGTTACGATATCTGCACCTGCTTCAGATGCTTTCATCACTTCATACCCTGCAGCATCCATAATTTTAAGATCAGCTAATACTTTTAAGTTAGGAAATGCAGCTTTCACTTCTTTTACAGCTCGAAGTCCTTCATTTATTACTACTGGTGTCCCTATTTCAACTATATCAATATGCTCTTCAACCTCTTTAACTAACTTAATTGCTTCTGGGATATTTACTAAATCTAGCGCTAACTGTAATTCCATTAATATTCCCTCCTATTTTAGAATCCAACTATTCAATTGGAATAAATGATTCACAACACAAACCTACACAAATCATGTGTTATGTGTAGTATACTTTGTATATTCATTGAGTGAAAGTACGCACTTTTTCTTTACATAGTGTCTAAAAGTATACTAAGTGAAAGATGAGAACATAAAAGATGAGGTGAAAGAAATGTCACGTTTTGAAGAAAAAACATTTAATTGTGAAAAAGAGCTAACTCTTTCTGTGATTGGTGGAAAATGGAAAATGATTATCCTATGGCACTTGGGGAAAGAAGGTACAAAGCGGTTTAGTGAATTAAAATCGCTTATTCCTGGTATTACACAAAGAATGCTCGTTAATCAATTGCGCGAACTAGAAGAAGATTCTATTGTAAGCAGAAAGGTATATCCTGTTGTACCTCCAAAAGTGGAATATTCTTTAACAGTAGAAGGAGAAAGCCTGATGCCGATTCTCGATTCGATGTATGAATGGGGAAAAAATTATATGGAAAATGTTATTCCAAACATAGATGAAAATAAATCATCTAATCAATAAATATACTTGGCATTAAATTAGTAAAGAAGAGGCTGGGATATAATTGAAGAAGTCATGCAAAAAGACGAATAAATCGAAATTCAGTTAAGCTGAAAGAAACAAGTTCGTTCCATTGCGCTGCAGACACTCGCTTTCCACGGGGAGGAAGCTGAGCCTCCTCGTAAGCTGCGCGCCTGTGGGGTCACAGCCTTTCCTCTATTCCCGTAGGTGCCCTAGTGTCTTCCGCTCCATTCCACTAGTTCTTAAAAATAATATGCAAAATTTAAAAATCTATTGAAGACAACAAATAAAACCCCCGAAATATTAGGCGAATAATTAATTGAAATATCTCCTAATATTTCGGGTTTACCATTACTTTAAATACTTATATCCCAGCCTTTACTTGTTTATTTCAACTTAACTGAATTTAGATTTATTCGTCTTTTTGTATGACATCTTTAATTATGTCCCAACCTCTTTTTTATTATGTTATTTTCAGAAAAAATGGCAATATAACTGCTATATGTAATTAAATAGTAAACAAAAGCTAATAAAATCATATTTTTCAAAGATTACAGTATACTTTTACACACTTAGTAACTTCAAAGTGTCTACTTGTTAAATCTTTCATACTATCCAATAATGTCATTATTGAGAAAAGAAGCGACATACTTCGTCTCCTTCATTTACATTAACTAAACTAACATAAGAAAGAGGGTAATTTTGGATGAAACTAAGAGTTTCTGCTGTACAATATCACCTCCATACCATCCAATCCTTTGATGATTTCGCAGATCAAGTGGAACATTATATAAAAACAGCTCAGGAATTTGATGCAGAATTTGTGTTATTTCCAGAATTTTTAACAACTCAATTAATGTCAATCGGTGATTCTGAAGGTAAAACGTTATCGATACAGGATCTACCTGATTTTACAGAGCAATATCGTTCTTTGTTTATAGATTTGGCTATGAAAACAAAGATGCATATTATAGGTGGTACACATGTTATTCAAAAACATGGAATGCTATATAATGTGGCTCATATGTTTTATCCTGATGGTCGAGTAGTTGAGCAAGCTAAATTGCATTTAACTCCAACGGAAATTGAAGAATGGAATATGACTCCAGGAGAAAATCTGCAAGTGTTTGAAACAGAAAAGGGAACAGTAGCTATGTTAACTTGCTATGATATTGAATTTCCGGAAATTGTGCGTATGGCCAAAGCAAAAGGAGCCGATATTATTTTCTGCCCTACATGCACGGATGATCGTCATGGCTATTATCGTGTCCGTTATACGAGCCATGCTCGAGCAATAGAAAATCAACTTTATGTTGTATCTTCAAGTACAGTTGGCTCTCTTCAAACTGTTGATTTTATGCGTTCTAATTTTGGACAAGCTGCCATCATTACACCTAATGATATTCCATTTCCACCGCGTGGAATACTTGTTGAAGGAGAAATCAATCAAGATATGGTTGTTACAGCTGATCTTGATTTGGAGCCTCTTTATAAAGTTCGTCAAAATGGCTCTGTTACAACATGGCGTGATCGACGTACAGATTTATATCCGGATTGGTCATAAAATACACTGCAAAAGGAGATTAAAACGATGAACTATACAAGAATAACAAACATTAAAGATCCACTTTTTACACAAATGCACCAGTTAATGCAGAATATATTTCCACCTGAGGAAGTTCTAGAGTTTGATTTATGGAAAGAACCTCTCGAAGATCCAGGAATTCGCGTTTTTGTTGCAGTAAATGATGGTAAAGTTGTTGGAGCAACAGAATATCGCTATTACGAAGATTTTAACGTTGCCATGACAGATTTTACAATCATTGGCTCTGCTGGCTTGGGGGTTGGCCCATTTCTAGCTACTAAAAGAGAACAAGATTTAAACGAACTAGCTAAAGCAAATGGGCAGGAACTATCTGGAATGTTTGCGGAAATTTATGATCCATATAAAGTAGAAAATCATGAATTTGGTGGCATAAAACCAATGGACCCATTCGTACGTCGTGAAGTGCTGGCGCATCTTGGCTACAAGCGCATTGACTTCACATATGTTCATCCTTCTTGGAACAATGACGGAGAAGAAGTAACAGATTTAGATCTCTGTTTTTTACCTATGGACGGAAGAACAGAGATTCAAGCTGAATTAGTTAAGGCATTTTTAGAAAGATATTACACAGTTTTACCTAATAAGCCTCAATCTTGGATTAAGATGATTAATGATTTAGCAGGTAAGGATAAACTTATGCTTGTTGCATTTTAAAGTGAAAAATAGGCTGGGACATAAATTTTCAAGCTAATGAAAAACCCGAATTATTAGGTGATATGTCAATTAAACATTCGCCTAATAGTTCGGGTTTTTATTTGCAGTCTTCAATGTTTTTTGATTTTGCATACTATTTTTAAAAACTAGTGTAATGGAGCGGAAGACATTTGACTCCTGCGGGTTCAGAGGAAAGGCTGAGACCCCACAGGCGCGCAGCTTACGAGGAGGCTTAGCTTCCTCCCCGGCGAATCTTATGTCTGCAGCGCAATGGAACGAACTTGTTTCTTTCAACTTAACTGAATTTAGGTTTATTCGTCTTTTTGAATGATTTCTTTAATTATGTCCCATCCTCTTTGATTGATTATATTTTTAAACCATGACCTTACACATATCATTTGTAAACTCAACTGGATCTTGAATTGGTAATCCTTCAATTAGCAGAGCTTGGTTATATAGAAGGTTTGTATATAAAGTAACCTTTTCTTTATCATGTTCAAACGCATTTTTCAATGATTGGAATACTTCATGGTTACTATTAATTTCAAGCACTTTATCTGCCTTCACATTTTGATTATCAGGCATTGCACTTAAAATCTTCTCCATTTCAATTGTCACATCACCTTCCGTTGTTAAACATACGGGATGTGATTTTAAACGTTTTGAAATTCTTACGTCCTTAACTTTGCTAGAAAGGATATTTTTCATAAAGTCAAATAGATCTTTGTTTTCAGCTTGCTCTGTTTCTGTTTGAGCTTCATTTTCATCTGATTCTATTCCAAGATCACCACTTGAAACAGACTTAAATTCCTTCTCTTTATAATTCATAAGCATCTTGATCGCAAATTCATCAATATCTTCAGTAAAGTATAAAATTTCATAGCCTTTTTCAGATACTAGCTCTGTTTGTGGTAATTTTTCAATTCGATCAATTGACTCACCAGAAGCATAATAAATATATTTTTGATCTTCAGGCATTCTTGATACATACTCATCTAGTGAAACAAGCTTACTTTCTTTTGATGAGTGGAATAATAATAAATCCTGTAACACTTCTTTATTGCTACCAAAGTCACTATACACTCCATATTTTAACTGTCTACCAAAAGCTTTATAAAATGTTTCGTATTTTTCACGATCATTTTTCAGTAAGCTTTGTAGCTCATTTTTAATTTTCTTATTAATATTTTTAGCAATTAATTTTAACTGGCGATCATGCTGTAGCATTTCACGAGAAATGTTTAATGATAAGTCCTCAGAATCTACCATACCTTTGACAAAGCTAAAATAGTCAGGAAGAAGATCTGCTGATTTATTCATAATTAACACACCATTTGAATAAAGTTCTAGACCTTTTTCATATTCTTTCGAATAATAATCAAATGGCATATTTTCTGGGATATATAAAATTGATTGATATCTTATCGTTCCATCTACGCTAATATGAATATGCTTTAATGGCTTATCAAATCCATAATGCTTTTCTTGATAAAACTTTTCATAATCTTCGTCTGTTAATTCACTTTTATTTTTACGCCAAATTGGAACCATACTGTTAATTGTTTGTTCTTCTACATATGATTCTAGCTCATCTTCACTATCTTCTTTAGGTCTTTGACCAGAAACATCCATCTTAATTGGATAGCGAATAAAATCAGAGTATTTTTTGATAATTGTTTTTAGAGAATATTCTTCTAAAAACTCATCATAACTCTCTTCTTCAGCATTTTCTTTTATTTGTAAAATAATTTCTGTACCAACAGTGTCCTTTTCATGAGGTTCAATTGTGTAGCCTTCTGCTCCCTCTGATTGCCACTTAAACGCTTCTTCACTTCCTAGTGCTTTACTAATCACTGTTACAGCATCTGCTACCATAAATGCTGCATAAAAACCTACACCAAACTGACCAATAATATCATGTCCATCTTTTAGTTCATTTTCTGTTTTAAAAGCTAAAGAGCCGCTCTTAGCAATCACACCAAGATTATTTTCTAGCTCTTCTTTCGTCATACCAATTCCAGTGTCTGTAATAGTTAATGTTCTTTTTTCCTTATTAGGTGTTACTTTTATGTAATAGTTTTCTTGATCAAAGGTTAATGATTCATCTGTTAATGCTTTGTAATAAATTTTGTCAATCGCATCACTTGCATTTGAAATGAGCTCTCTTAAAAATACTTCTCTCTGAGAATAAATAGAGTTAATCATCATCTCTAATAATCGTTTTGATTCTGCTTTAAATTGTTGCTTTGCCATGATCAATTTCTCCTTTCAATATTAACTGCCTATCTTTTAATTTTAGCACTCAACTCTATCAAGTGCTAACACTATATTTTAAATATCATATAGAAAAAGAACTGTCAATAATTTTACAATAATCGAACACATAAGTTCCTTTTTATGTAAACAAAACCATTATATCACTATTATTCAAATAAACGGAACAGATTGTAATGTTTCTATTACATGATCGTAACAACGTAAACAAACTGTTAACTGCTTGTTCTTTTAAAGCTAGTTTTTCGTGTTAAGATTGGTGCATTGATTAGCAACAAGCTAACAAGGAGGTAATTTTTATGAAAAGAAGAATACTAGGTTTCGTCGCTGCTGCAGCAATTAGTGCTGGATTTGCGACAAGCGCCTCAGCACACGAGGTAGAGGTAAATGCAGGTGATACCCTTTGGACTATTGCAGAAAGAGAAAATGTCACAGTTGATTCTTTGATTGAGTTAAACAATTTATCAGGTGACCTAATTCGTCCAAATGATAAATTAATTGTACATCATACACATGTAGTAAAAGCAGGTGAGTCTCTTTGGGATATTGCAAAAGAATATAATGTTACTATAGATGAGCTACAAAATTGGAATAAATTAGATTCCGCGATTATTCAACCTGGTGAAGAACTAATCGTTCAAAATGCTAAAAATATAGATAGCTCGAAATCATCTTCAAAAAAACAAGTAGCAGATACAAAGGTAAAGCAGACCACAACATCACCAAAAGCTAACAGTAAAGAACTAACTGTCACAGCAACGGCCTATACAGCAAATTGTGAAGGATGTTCTGGGACAACTGCTACAGGTATCAATTTACATAAAAACCCGAGTGCAAAAGTAATTGCAGTTGATCCTTCCGTTATTCCACTTGGCTCAAAAGTTTATGTAGAAGGCTATGGTGAGGCAATTGCAGGAGATACAGGCGGTGCGATTAAAGGAAATAAAATTGATCTATTCATTCCTAGTAAATCTGCGGCATTGGATTGGGGTAGGAAAGAAGTTAGAATAAAAGTGTTGGAGTAGGTCGGAGTTCTGGATATGTTTAGTAACTAGTTAAACAATTGATATTTTAATAGATCGTGTGGGTCTTCATTATTGAATGTAGACCCTTTTTCGTGTTTATCTTGCTCTCTAAAGTGCTTTACCCACTTCATGAGAACCAACTCATTCCGGTTCTGCTGCTCCAATGTCCTTCATACGCTTTATGAGAACCAATTCATACTGGTTCTGCTTCTTCAATGTCCTTCATCAACCCTATGATCCCTTTACATTCTTAACCTCTTACACTAAAGGTTTCATTTTCCTTCCGCCAAAAAAGTCTCCATCATCTTGATGAAGACTTTCCCCAAAAATTATCTCTTGATAATCGGTACCCATATCTCAGATCGGTAATCTTCAGCGTTTGGATCACCATCTGGGTATACCTCTATTTCAGGAGCATTTCCATGCTCGTAGCCAGTTGATGGAAACCACTCTGAGAAGATTCTCTTCCATAATGTTTGTATCGAATGTGGCATTGGCCCAACTACTTCAAAAACCGCCCATGTAGATGCAGGTATGATTCTTTCTTCGCAATCTTGAATGATTTTTTCACTGTTCTTTTCTATTCCAATAAAATAAGTCATATTTTCTTGTTTGTGGTTATGATCTAAACAAATACCCATTAATCCCATTACACCAGCTTGAGCAGCTAACATTTTAGTCCATCCACTTTTATTTGACTGCTCCCAAAACAATGGAACTTCTTTGTTGTTTTGATCCATCGAAATTTCAATCCCCTTACCAACCACCTTAAATTCATCTTTTTGAATGATCTTGTAATTCATTTCTTGTTCTCCCTTTAATTGAATTTGAAAGGATAACTTTGGAAAGGCCTTTATATTTATGCCAGTTCTTCTTACTTCAACAGGGCTAATTCCATGTGCTTTACGAAATGCTTTTGAAAAAGATTCTGGACTTTCATAGCCATACTTTAAAGCAATATCTAGTACACGTGCTCTTGAGTGACTTAATTCTTGAGCAGCTAATGTCAATTTTCTCTTTCTAATATATTCTGCTACTGACACACCTGTTATCATTTGGAACATACGTTGAAAATGAAATTTTGACATACAAGGTACTTTAGCAATTTCTTCAATTTGAAGTGTAGAATCTAATTTCCCTTCAATATATTGAAGAGAATCATTCATTCTTTGCAACCCTTCCATAAGCTTCCACCTCCCATATATACAATATCAATCAATGAAAAGAATTCCCTGTCATTTTCTGCACAAGTGTGACAGGTTTATATAAATGAAAATATTCATTAAAATTCTCTTTTCGAAAGCGGCAAAAATAACTTTACTCCCCTTTTATTTACTGGTAAAAGCTTCAAATCAGCTATTAAATGACTGCTATATCCTAGTATGCAGGTCCAAAAAATTCCGTCTAGTTCATATGCATTTTCTAAATAAAAAGCTATGAAAGCAAAGTATAATAGTCCGAGAAGAGAATGCGTATAGCTTCTGTGAGAAACAACTGAAGCTATTAATATGTATATTCCAAGCAAACTCAACCATAATTCTTCTATTGAAGCCCCTGCTACTAAAACTCCAATTCCTGTAACAGTTAACATATGTCTTTGTTTAATCAATGTTGAAAGTACAAATAAACTAACACCAATGAGCACACTGATGATCTGCCCTTCTTTTGCCTCAAAAAGTAGTCCTTGAAAGATAAGAAAACACCCTATTAATTGGACAATGGTTCGAACAATTTTATGAGAAAACGTAATTTTGTTGCTTAACTTCCCGTCAATATCCATATCTGGTACAAGACCTGCCACACATCCAACTCCTATTAATATTGCTGCTTGTGTTGGATCTGTTACTAGTGATTGACTAACAACTAAGCCTCCTACACCACCTAAAATAGCATGTGTTGTTCCTTTCATTTTTTCACCTATTTCTATTTTTATATAAATTTAGATTTTAAGTATACACGATTAAAAGGGAGAAAAATGATGTGTTCTAGCAGTTTACGTCATATTTTTAATGATGATGGAGAATTCTATGTAGATATTCGGAAAATTGGCGAGAAATGTAGATAAATTTTATCTTTAGAGAGCAGGATATTGCAGCTTCTTTCTAAAAAACTATAGGTAGAGATTCGAAACGATAGAAAGGGTGTTTTAACTATGAGAGATGATTTAACATTACAACAAATTGCAGAAGGTATACCTAAATCAGTTTTAAATGCATCTGATAAAGATTTAGAAGGATTTCAACAGATAATTGAAGAAACAATAAAATTAAGAGAAGGTCATCGTAATTTACAAAAATTAGTAAAAGGATTTTCAACAAGTACCATTCAACGTTCTTAAATCTGTTTAAAAGTAAAGATGTCCTTGTATGCGCTCGAAAAGGACATTACAAGGACTTTTTTCTTTTGAAATTTCTAAGGGCAAAAGGAAGATATAATAGCAGAAACGTTGCTATTGCCACAAATTCTAGTGGAATTATATACCATGGCCACGGTCCAAAAAAATCGATCATTGTAGGATTAAGAGGTTTTCGTGAAATATACATGTAATTTCCACCAACCCAAAGATTAATCATAAAAATAAGAATGGCATAAGCGTTTAACCATAGAAATGCCTTCCAAATTGATTTAAATGTTGGAAGAAATCCATTTACAAAAACCATAAAGAGATTCGCAATAATTGTGAGTCCATGGGCGATAAAAAAGTGAACATAGCGGTAATGGGGAAATGTGTAGTGACTTATATCTGGTGTGACCATTGCTTGCAATGCACTACCAACTCCAGCAAAATATGTGAATTCAAATAAGGAATACCGTTTTGTTAGCAACATAATAGCTGATAGCAAAAGTGTAATACTACTCAAATGTAATGGAAGCGAATGTCTATAAGTCCAAGAATCATACCAATACAACCATATATGAAGGCTAACCTCCGAAATTAACATGATAATAAATATTAAAAGTCGCACAATAAAGTTATACCGTTCTTTTCTAAGTGTTTTTCTAAATAAAAATATACAAGCTCCTAAGATAATAAAAACAGATAAAGTAAGCAAATGCTCAAGAGAAAATAAAGTGAACTCATTATTACCTTGTGGCAAAAAAAGCTCTTCCATAAATGCCCCCCATAATTCGTGTAGTGCATACTCTTATTGTTTATTTATATATTGATATTTACAGAAACGAGAAATTGTAATGCACAATTACTTTTACACTGTCCCTTATAGTAACCTATTCAAGATCATTCTTCCCTAATCCTACCTTTTCATGATAAATAAAAGCCAGTCTCAAAACATAAGACTGGCTTTTCCAAACAATCAATTATTATCCATTAACCTCTGTACCTAGACTTGAAGCATTCAATCCCACACTTTCAAATGCTTTACCAATTTGCTCTTCTGCCTTTGTAAATGTCTCATTAGCAGCTTCTAGTGAAGGTGTGTCTTTTTTTAGCTCTTCAGCTTTTGTTTGGTAAGAACTTGTTAGATCCTTTAAAGCTGCTTCAAGGTCAGCTTTTTGATCTTTAAGTTGTTCAGGAATTTCTACCTTTTCTAATTCAGCAACTACAGCTGTAGCTGATGCCTCAGCACTTGTTTTCATTTCTGCTGTTGGCTCTTCTTCTGAAGCCTCATATGTATTTAGATCCCCATCTTGTGAATTAATTGCTTTTGAGACACTCATATAAAATTGCATCATTGCACTCTTTGCATTTTTTGCAGCATCCTCTGTTTCTGCTTTAGCTTCATCATTTGTTGATTCCTTTTCATCCTTTGTACCGTTACTCTCTTCTGAGCAAGCTGTTAAAGCAATAGATAATACCAAAGTGGAAATTAAAAACCAAATCTTTTTCATGTAATAACCCTCCGTTTTTCTTTTTGTTATGTATGTATGAAGACATTCATAATTTACAAAAAGAAACATTTATTGTAAATTTATAGAAATATCAATTCACCTATAGTATTATAGTTTTTCCTTTAAGGAATTTCAACTATTATTTTAGGAAAATTTAATAGGTTAATAGCATATAAGCTCTTTAACAGCATTACAGCAATTTAGCATCATAATATTTTTTATATCTTATCTTGGGAAGTCAATAAAGCAGTCGGATTTTTCAGATTATTATGATAGTTAGCTAAATAATCTTTACTACATGTATTAGTCGATTGCTGGTCACAAAAGGTTTCAAGTTTTTTAAAAAGTTTTTCAAGAAAAACATTATCATGTCATTTATCACATAAATTAATAAGAGATAGGAGTGACTAAAAAATGAAAATTGTCATTGCCCCTGACTCTTTCAAAGAAAGCTTAACTGCATTAGAAGTGGCTAGCTTAATTGAGAAGGGCTTTAAAGAAGTTCTTCCCGATGCAGAATACATTAAAATACCAATGGCTGACGGTGGTGAAGGAACTGTTCAATCAATTGTAGATGCATTACAGGGCAAGATTGTTGAATACCATGTTACAGGTCCATTAGGTATACAAGTGCCAGCGTTTTTTGGTTTATCCGGTGACGGTGAAACAGCAGTTGTCGAAATGGCTGCAGCTTCTGGTTTGCAACATGTTCCCCCTGAACGAAGAAACCCACTTTTAACAACCAGCTATGGAACAGGTGAGCTTATCTCTGCTGCCTTAGATTGTGGAGCAAAACACATTATACTTGGAATTGGTGGAAGTGCTACAAACGATGGTGGTGCTGGTATGATTCAAGCATTAGGAGGAAAACTCCTAAATTCTAAAGGCCAGCAAATCAAATTTGGTGGAGCTAGTTTACTTGATTTATCAATGATAGATTTAACAACGATCGACGAAAGAATACACAAAACTAAAATAGAAGTTGCTTGTGATGTAGATAATCCTCTGATTGGTCCATCAGGTGCTTCAGCAATCTTTGGTCCTCAAAAAGGAGCAACAAATGAAACAGTAAAGATTCTCGATAAAAATTTAGAACATTTTGCAGATCTTATTGAAACAACACTAAAATTAAAGTTAAGAAATAAACCTGGTGCAGGTGCTGCTGGAGGCCTTGGATTTGGAGTAATGGCAGCTTTTTCATCAGCTAAATTTAAAAGTGGTGTTGATATTGTTTTAGAGAAGGTTGATTTTGATAAACATGTTAAGAATGCAACATGTGTTATAACAGGTGAAGGAAGAATTGATTCTCAAACAATACACGGCAAAGCGCCAATTGGAGTGGCAAGAGCCGCTAAGAAATACAATATTCCTGTTATTGCTATTACAGGGGCATTATCAAATGAAAGTGAAGTAGTGAAGGATCATGGAATTGCTGCCCTATTTAGTATTGTTCCAGGTGCTATGACACTAGCTCAGGCTGTAGATCAAGCAGAAATATATACAACAATAACAGCAAAAAATATTGCTTCCATTATAAAGTTGGATCTTCTTAAATAAGGTTTTATAGACACGTAGATAAAAAAAAGGCTCAATTCCACTATTAAACTGGATTTGAGCCTTTAACTGTATATTTTTAGTTAGATGAACCAGTTTTCAAGAGAACCGCTTCTTCTTTTTTGATTGTTGCCTTTGCTTTTACATATCGCGCTGCTAAAATAACTCCGGCAACAACTAGTACTTCAAAACCGTACTTTACAAAGCTGTTTGCAAAGAATCCACTTAAGAAATGTTCTCCAACAATCATCTTAGATGCTGTCCATGCAAGTACAGCCGATCCAATTGTAACAATGATAGGGTAACGATCAATCCACTTAAGAATAAGCGTACTTCCCCACATTACAACTGGTACCGAAATTAATAAACCGATAACAACCAAAGTCATATTACCATGTGATGCACCTGCTACTGCTAGTACATTATCTAGTCCCATTAAAGCATCTGCTATAATAACAGTTCGAATCGCTGCCCAGAAGTTATCACCTGCTTTAACATCACCATGATCTGAATCATCAACAAGTAGCTTATAAGCGATAACAACTAATAAAAGACCACCGACTAAATGAAGACCTGGTATTTCTAACAGCCATACAACTGCTAATGTTGCAATAATACGTATAACGATTGCTCCGATTGATCCCCATAAGATTACTTTCTTTTGTTGATGCTTTGGCAAGTTTCTTGCAGCTAGTCCAATTAAGATTGCATTATCTCCTGCTAAAACTAAATCAATTACAACAATTGCCAAAAGCGCACTGAGAAATTCCATTTCCAAAATATTTGCCCCCTATAACCTATATCAAATTCTCAAAAATCCCACAAAAGAGACCTTTGCCATATAGGCAAAGGTCTCGCTGAGCACAAAATATGCCAACAAAGCCGATGAACTACTGTTCATGTGATGACGACGTTGTTTCAGGTTATTACCTGACGCTACTCCCCTTTACGTTGGAAGATACTTTAGGATTGTTTATGATGTTTTTTATTATACTGCAACAGCCTAGTATATGTCTATTATATCTAGCTAGTATATTTTCTTAGATTAAAAGATTTGCAGGGTCTTTTTAGGATCTTTGAATTTTTTAAATGTGCCGAGTTCGTTTCAATTCTCAAGACAAAAGAATTCACCTGTGGGAGCTTGACCGTCCTAACACCCATAGGTATCAAGTCTCTTCTGCTACATTCCACTTTGGAGCGAAGGATGAAATGATTTAAAAATTAGCCAACACCTTAGAATCTACAACAATATACAAAACACCCTAAAAAAATGTATTTTCAAAAAGGAAGTCTATTTAATCAGATTTAGTATTAAAATGAATATATAGGTATTTTATCATCGAATCTTAGTTTTATGATTTCCAATCATCTCTTTTAGCATAAAATAGAGAAATATGGTAAAATATCACTAAAATTATACTAAGTCATTCCACCAAAAGAAGGCCTAATTTATGAAGAAAAAGTTAACAATTCTCCAAAAGGGTAATGGAGTATCCCCATATATATGGGCATTTTTAAGCATTTTACCTTTTTATTTTATTTTCCAGTCCTCTTCTACGGCAGAAATTATTGTCGGAATTTTATTAACGATTGTATTTTTCATCACTTTTCGATATGCCTTTATTGCTAAGAAGTGGAGAGTTTATTTATTAGCATTCATTTTAATTAGTATTTCCTTTACATCAACCTATCTTTTTAATTATTTTTACTTTTCCTTTTATATTGCGTATTTTATTGGAAATATAAAGGAACGCATACCATTTATGACGATTTATATTGTGCATTTAGTTATTACAGCGATAGCAATAAATTTTAGTATTGTTTTACACGAGGATTTATTATTAAAACAATTACCTTTTGTTATTTTAAGCTCCCTTAGTGTTGTCTTGCTACCGTTTAGTGTTCATAGTCGTAAAGAACGTGATCAACTTCAGGAAAAGCTTGAGGACGCAAATAAAAGAATATCAGAATTAGTCATAAAAGAAGAAAGACAGCGAATAGCAAGAGATCTTCATGATACGTTAGGTCAAAAGCTGTCAATGATTGGTTTAAAAAGTGATTTGGCTAGAAAAATCATTCACAAAGATCCAGAGCAAGCAAAGAATGAAATGAAGGATGTGCAGCAAACTGCGAGAACTGCACTGAATGAAGTACGTAAGATTGTGTCGCAGATGCGAGGAATACGATTAAAAGATGAATTAATTCATGTAAAACAAATTTTAAATGCTGCCGAAATCAAATTAGTAATGGATGAACAAATATCATTAACAAATGTACCATTACTAAATGAAAATATTTTAAGTATGTGTTTAAAAGAAGCAGTTACAAATGTTGTCCGTCATAGTAAAGCATCAACTTGTTTTATTTCATTAGAACAAACTGAAAATGAAGTGAAAATGATCGTAAAGGATGACGGGGTTGGTTGTGAAGCTGTTGATTTTTCAAAGGGTAACGGACTTTCTGGAATGAGGGAACGTCTAGAATTTGTTAATGGAAGTTCTGAAATTATTACGGAAGATGGTACAAAGCTAGTCATAAAAGTACCTAATGTCGTAAAACAGATCGATTAGGAGGGGCTCTTATGATTAGAATTGTTATTGCGGAAGATCAACAAATGCTTTTAGGTGCATTAGGATCATTACTTAATTTAGAAGATGATATGGAAGTAGTCGGAAAAGCTAGTAACGGGAAAGAAGCACTAGCTCTTGTCACTCAGCATCAGCCTGATATTTGTATAATGGATATTGAAATGCCAGGTATGACTGGTCTAGAAGCAGCTGAGAAGCTCAAGGATATTGATTGTAAAGTTATTATTCTGACAACCTTCTCCAGGTCTGGATATTTTCAAAGAGCCTTAAAAGCAGGTGTAAAAGGCTATCTCTTAAAAGACAGTCCTAGCGACGAGTTAGCTAGCTCTATACGAGATATTATGGCAGGGAGACGTATTTATGCACCTGAATTAATGGATGATGTATATGGTGAAGAAAACCCATTAACAGATCGGGAAAAGGAAGTACTTGAACTTGTGGCAGATGGCTTAAATACGAAAGAGATCGCTGATCAGCTTAGCCTAAAAACTGGAACAGTTCGAAACTATATATCAACGATATTAGAAAAGCTAGATGTAAAGAATAGAATCGAAGCTATTACTCAATCAAAGGAAAAAGGTTGGTTTAAATAGAGCTAATCATGTGAAACGTAAAAATCGCAACGTGTATAAAACACGTCGCGATTTTTTTATGACTCACTCTTAGGTGTCTGATCACCTTTTAAAAGATTATAATCGGCAATAGGCATGGTAATAATTTTCCCACCGATTTGTACATGAACTGTATCTTGAAAAATTGCTTTTACAATACCTTTTAAAGAAATTGTTGAATTAACTGTAATATTATTATTGATTTTAGCTTCCATGTTATTACACACACCCTTCTACCAATATATTAGGCTTTATAGTTTTGCTGTGTATATGTGAAACACATAAAAAATAAGCAAGTCACCTAGAGCAAACACTAAACATAGACTGCAAATTTTACCTTATATTACATGTTTCACTAAATAAAATCAAAGTTCATTAGTGAAAATTATTATATTCAAAATTATAACTCTATAGACCAAAAAAGTCTCACTAAAACACTTTAAATTCAAATAAAAAAATCTGCAAATTTCTCCATTTTTCACCTTTTACCTTAAACCTTTAAAATAGGCTTATCTCTATGAAACATTAAGGATTATAAAACGTCAAATAAAGTAATACGGAATATTAAAATTGATTTCACTAAAAAATGATCAACGGTCTCTCCATCCGTAAAAATGGCTCTTCTATTCTATTGTAGCTTCTGTAGCTACTAGGGAGTTTAGCAATAAAAAATAATAAGGAGGTCCAGTTATGAAACACAAAAGCTTTATCATTAAACCAATCGCCCTAGCTTTAGGTTTTACATGTATGTTTGGAATAAATCAAGTAGAAGCATCAACACCTTATGAAATCAAACAAGGTGATACTCTATACAATATAGCTCAAGAAAATGATGTTACCGTTGCGCAGTTAAAACAGCTTAACAATCTAACTTCTTCGTTGATTTATTCCGGTCATACATTATCGATCCCCTCTACAATAACCATCATTCATGGAGATACTTTGTATAGCATTGCGAAAAAATACAACAGCACTGTTTCCCAGCTAAAGCATATCAATCAATTATCATCTAATATGATCTTTAAAGGGCAAAAGCTTATTATTCCAACAAATGTAACTGTAAAAAAAGGTGATACTCTATATAGTATAGCTAGAAATTATGGGTTATCAGTTTCAGAATTAAAATCACTAAACTATTTATCTTCAAATACCATTAAAGTTGGACAATTGCTTAATGTAGCAGCAAAAACTCGTGTCAATCATCATTTTGATGCTTCACACGTAGAATTATCTGTTAAGCTCAGCTCTGACTTTACTTTTGATGCAGAAGAACCTCGGAGATATCTACTCCAATATACGGATGAAGATGCCTATTTTTCTAGAGTAGAAGTGTTAGATTCTCAGACAAAATTACCTGAGATTAAAGAGAATTCAAAAGCATATTTAAAAGGAAATACAATAAAGGAAATTCCTATAAACAATGATTTCCCTGAATTTTACCGTAATGCTGCATTCTTTCTTCATGGTTACACAAATAAAACACAAACAGCTATTGTCGTTAAAAAGGTTGATGGTGTACTTATTCGATTTACCATTCATTATTTGAATAAAGAAGAATCAGAAGAAATAACTCCACAAATGATTGACATTCTTCAAACTATCAAAATAAAAAAATAAATACTTTTCAAAATAATGTTGACGTTTAAATAAAAGTATCATATTATTAATTTAAATAACTGAATCGGTCTCCTAAAGGGGAGTAGCTTTTACAACAGAGTCGTCACTACAGAGCTAATTGCTCTCGGCTTTGTTGGCAACGAAAGTTGTTAGCAAGACCTTTACTATTTGGTAAAGGTCTATTTTTTTAAAAAACCTTTACCTCATTGGTAAAGGTTTTTTCTTTGTTATTCACCTTTAACATTTGGAGAACGATTTAAAAAGGAGAATGATTATGTTTTCTAAAAAGACTGCAATGGTAGATTTAATAAAAAAGAATAAAGAAGAACTTCTTAAAGATAAACAGCAGCTGGAAAAAATCGAAAAACGTATTGATGAAAAATATAGTATTCAAAACAAATAATAAGGAGGAAATCAATGATGTTACTTAGAAAATACATGTCACTTTTAGGTATAGGTTCTGCGATCATTGACCTCATATTACCTAAAGATAGATATTGTAAAGGTGAACTTATTAGCGGCCATTTTTATATTAAAGGTGGAACAATTGAACAACAGCTTAGAAGAATAGATAGTGATCTTGTTTTAATCGATAAATCTACTAATGTTGAAAAAGTAATAGATAGCACAACAATTTTGTCTACAAAATTAATTAATGCTCAAGAAGCAAATAAAATATCATTCACTTTCAAACTACCAGAGGATATTCCACCATCATCTGATGATATATCCTACCGATTCAAAACTAGATTAACCTTTAATGAAGGTGTGGAAAGTAGAGATCAAGATATTATTCAAGTCGTTTAATCGGAGAAAATTGAAGGTAAAAGGCTATCAAATATCTCCCTAGATTACATCAAGCTATTGCTCTTCCATACAACTCTATACAATCATAAATGACTAGGGGTGATTAGATGTTTAAATATTTTAAGAGAATAAAGTTTATCTTTAAATTCTGGAAGTTCATCCCCTTTTTAAAGGATTTCTTTCTTACGAACGAAGTACAAGGTCATAAGAAACTACTTGGTGTTTTATTCATTATCACGTATGCCTTCTTTCCATTTGATATAATTCCAGACTTTTTAGCTTTGTTTGGAATTGTGGATGATATTGTTATTGCAACGTTTATTTTAGAAAGAATGATTAAGATGGCTCCAGATTCTCTGAAAGAAAAGCATGGACTTTATAAGGAGTAAATTAATGTTTTAACTTAAGTAATAGTCATGGAAAAAAGAGGTTAAACCTGTGCCGATTCTTGGCACCATGGATTAACCTCTTTTTTATAGTAATGATTATTTACAATAGTAAATATAAATTGTATGAAAAATTACCCAAATTAATTAACAGCTGTTTCCTGGTTGTTTACTTTTTTTCTTTTAATCATTATATAAAAAGCTGGAACAAATAATAATGTAAATATTGTTGAGAAAAAGATACCAGAAATTATTGAAATGGCTAGTGGCGTAAATAATACATCACCACTAAAAGCAATTGGAAGTAAAGCTCCCATTGATGTCACAGCTGTTAAGATAACAGGACGTAATCTCGCCTGACCTGATTCTATAACTGCATCTACCAAACTAGCTCCTTCTTGAATTCGCTGCTCCATAAATTCAATAAATACAGTAGCATTTCTTACAACAATACCTGCTAACGACACAATCCCCATCATAGCCATAAACCCTAAACCAGTTTGTGTAATGAAAAGACCGATTAAAGCTCCTGAAATCGCTAGGTATACTGAACTCATAATGAGTAATGGAAGTCGTAATGAGTTGAATTGAACAACCATTAACAGATAAATTAAGAAAATCACAATTATAAATAGCTTTCCGACTTCAACAAAGAAATCAGATCGAGCTGAGGACTCACCGCCCACAGAAACTGAAATTGAATCAGATGTATAGTTATCAGCGATTCCTTTAATTTCAGATTCTACTTCTGCTTTTTGTTCATCTTTTGGATATGTTCTTATGGTAACAGTTCGTTCCCCATTTATATGTGGAATCGACTGAATTTGCTCTCCTTCATTTACATTTATCAGATCTGACAAAGGAACTAGTAATGGTGGTCCCTCTTGATTAGCTGCTTTAGAAGGTAACTGGATTTCTTCTAAATTTATGCTCTCACCTTTTGCAACACCATCTAGTTTAATTGTGAAATCACGACTAGTTATCCCATTATCATAAGATCCCATTGGAATTCCATCTGTGATTAATCTTATTTGCTCACTAATTTCACTAGTGGTAATTGAATGTTTCTGAAGTTCTTCTCTAATTGGATTATAAGTAATTGTTGGACGTGATATCCCCACATCATCTAAAACAGCACCACTGCCTTCTAGATTACTTATCTCTCCTTTTATATCGTTTACAGCATTCATTAATTCATCTAATTTTTCTCCTTTAACAGTGACCGCAATCGGTGCTCCAACTGGAGGTCCAGCTTCGATTGTTGACATGGAAATTATTGCTTCAGAATAGATTTCTCTTAATTGATCCTGCCATTTGTCGATTGTTTCAGATGCAGTCTGAGATTCTCGGTCCACCCTAACCACCAATTGCCCTATGTTTTCTCCAGGATTTGAAACAACACTTCCAAACAACCCAGGTTCACTTGTACCAGCAAACATTGTCAATTCATAGATAGCAGGATCATTTTTTTGTAAATAAGAGCTCATTTCTTCTAAATATTCCTCTGTATTTAATAGTGTTTCCTCTGGTGGTAGTGTTACAGTGATGGTTACCTCTTCACGATCTGCACTAGGGAAAAAGACAACTGGAATAAATGGCACTAACCCATAAATAAGGGTACAAAATAGTAAGACACCCAAACCAATTCTCATCGGGAATTTCACTATTTTTTTCAATACTTTATGACTATACCAGTTTGCTAATGCTTCCAACGGTTTTCCTAGTAGTCCATCTTTTTGCGTAGCTTTTGGATTTTTTTCAAAGACCTTTTGTCTCCATACTAGAAAGATAGGTACTAGAGTTAAGGCAATAATTGTTGATCCAATTATTGTCGTGATCAAAACAGAAGGTAATGCTCTTATAAATGCTCCACTTGAACCACCTATAAATAGTAGAGGCAAAAAAGTGAATACAATAGCTAATGTTGACGTAATTATCGATACTCTTACTTCCTTGGCACCCTGTAAAGCTCCTTGTAATGGACTGTCACCTAAGCGATATCTTCTGCGGATATTATCATTAATAACAATAGCATCATCAACTAGGATACCAAGTGCAATGATCATACCGATAATCGATATTTGATTTAAATCCACCCCCATATAAGGAAGAGGAATCAATCCTAATGCAATTGAAGATGGAATCGCAATTGCTACTAATAAGCTTGAGTTGAAGTTTAACCCTAATAAAGTAACAAGCACAACAACTAGGATAGAGATGAAAAATGAAGTTCCTAAATCCTTAAAAATCTTCCCAACAATTGTGTCCTGTGTATAATACATATCTAAGGTAATATCTTGTGGTAAATCCTTACTAAGCTGCTTTACTTTTTTGTCAACTTGATCATGAAGAGAAGGAATATCTACTCCCTTTTCTTGAAAAATTGTCATAGAAATCGCTGGGGAATCATTATAATTAACAAGACTTGGCTTCTCTTTTGGAACCAATGTTAATTCTGCAAGATCACCAATAAAGACTGCTTCACCATTAACTTGTGTAACAAAGATTTTCTCAACTTGCTCAATATTTTCTATATGTTCTAGAGAAAGCTGCTTTTTCTCACTATCTATTTCTTGAGCACCTAGTGGTGTTATTTCAACCTCATTATTAATTGCATTAATAATATCAGGTAAAACAATTCCATACTCTTTCATTTTCTCTTGTTGTAGAGTTAGTAAATATTCATCCTCACTAATTCCCTTAAATCCTACTTTTCGTACACCGGCTATTTTTTCCAGTTCCTTCTGCCAAGTCATCATCATTTCTCTTTGACTTTGTAATAATTCCCGTTCATCACTTAGCAAATGATATGAAGACAAAGCGCCTGTTTGAATATCTGAATTTACTGTTGAATTCAGTACATTTTCTGGAAAAGCTTTACTCGTGTCTGAAACAGCTTGACGTACTTCTTGGAACACTTTATCTCTATCTTCGTTATCTGCTACTTCTAGAACAATATTTGAAATACCCGCTCCAGAAACCGAGGTGATTTTTTCAATGCCTTTAATAGACTCAAGCTCTCCTTCTAAAGGATTTGTTATCGTTCTTTCAACCATTTCAGGTTCTGCTCCAGGATAAATCGTTGTTACAGTCCCAACATTAACCGAGATTTCTGGAATTTCCCGCTTAGAAAGCTGCAAAGCTGTTAAGCCACCAACAATAACTAATAATACTAAAAATGTTAATGTGACTTTTGGTCTTTTTATTAACAAATCAAACATATTATGATTCCCTCCGTTTTTTAAACATATTAATGTATTCAATAAATCAAATGTTTTTTCATTGCAAAAATGCTCTAATGTTTCAAATAAATACTAGATAACTGCTTATATACTAGTAAATCACTCATTATATGAGCTTCTAAAAGACACATTAGAAATTCAACTTCGTTTTGGCGAATTTATCAGCGATTTTGGAAAATTATCAGCGATTATTCGGATTTATCAGCGATTCTAGAAATTTATCAGCGATTATTCGGGTTTATCAGCGACCAGACAATTTTCGACAAAATCTTCGAGCTAACACTTTAAAATAAAAAACAAAATGACCAGTGGGTACTCAATAAACAATCAAAGGATCAATTTAACTAAACTTTATACTAAAAAACAAATGACCAGTGAGTACTAAACGAGCATGAGGAATCTCCTCAATACAAATCACCCTTTTTTACAGCCATGTATAAATAAATCAACAACGAACAATACAGTTTGAAGTAACATTGCATAATCATAATCTTTATTAAAAAAAATATCTCTTTTATAATTTTCAAGTATACCAATAAATGCTTTTGCATGTTCATTCGGATTTTCGATTTGTTCTTCTTTCATAATAGACACAACATATTTATGATAGTTATCAAGAAAGTTATGTAAACATTGAATCATTTTTGGGTCATTGTTATAAGCTTGAAGATATTTATTAGGTGTATGTCTGTCATTATAAAAAACAGCTAATTGTCTCTCGGCAATACAAATTAATTTTTCTTTAAAGGTAGTAAATTTATTTACTTCATTTTCAAGCATCACTAGATATTGGCGAAATCCTTGTTCATGTGTTTCAATATACAGTTCATCCTTAGAGGAGAAATATAAATAGATTGTTCCTTTTGATACTCCAGCTTGTTCAGCAATTTCCAGCATTTTCGTATCATAATAACCTTTTTTACCGAAGATTTGTTTTGCAGCTTTAAGTATTTTCACTTTTTGATCTTCTCCTCTTGTCAACGCAATCCTCCTCTTCTAAGAAATTTATTCTCTGATATTGTAAATATAGAACTGATTTTTTCTAACGTCAAATTTTAATGTGCTTTTTTAAGAGTCAAAAAGCCACTTTCTGAATCATACATACGTAAGTGGCTTCTCATCTTTAGTTTATGCTCTTTTCTGAAAGATCGTTGCTAATTGATACCTTTATCTGTTAGATCCAGTGGATTATCGCATAAAAGGCGCGATTTGTAGATGAATGGATGCCACTAGACTTCTACAGAGTTATTTTCATTAGAATTGTAAAAGCAACAAAGTTTACGAAAATAGCCTAGGTTTATGTCTTAATCAATAATTGATCACCACGATGGTATACTCGATTTGTTTGCGCAAGATGTACAGTATTTCTACCACTATGCTTAGATTTATATAATGCTTTATCTGCATAACTCAATAAGTCTTCTATTACAATATCTTTATTAGCATGTGTAACACCAAAGCTTGCCGTGATGGGGATTTTTTTATTTTCTCGTTCAAATGGTGTATTCTCGATACTTCGTCGAATTGCTTCTGCATATTCACCAGCTTCGTGAAGTGTAGTTGAAGGTAAACAAATAACGAATTCCTCACCACCATAACGGCCAAACAGGTCACTTGGCTGCAAAAACCTTTGACAAATCGATACTACGTGACAAATAGCTTCATCACCCATTCGATGACCATATTTATCGTTTATAGCTTTGAAATGATCAATATCAAAAATTATTAGGGAGCTAGAAATTCCTTCTTTATGCATTTCCTTTATGATCGTATCACTACGGTCAATAAAAGTTTTACGATTTAAAATACCCGTTAAACCATCTGTATAGGCAAGTCGCTCTAACTTTTGATAAAGCTGTCTTTGTTCGGTAATATCAGCGATAACAATTGTACTTCCAACAATAAAGCCTGATTTTTTCTTAACAGGTGTTGAACGAATTTGATAATAGGAATTTAAGCCTGACCATTCTAGTTCAAATTCTTCCTTATGGTTTAGATGATCAATTGATGGGAACAAAAATGTATTCAACTCATTTTCCTGCCATAAAGAATGAATGTTTTCCCCGATCTTTTTATCATTTAATTTGTCACCTATTATTTTCTTTGCTGCATCATTAAAGTCGACAATACGCTGACTAGGATCTAAAACTAGTACACCGTCTCTCATGCTATCAAAAATAAGTCCTCTAGCAATTGGAGCTAATTCAAGTATATTGGTAGACATAAATGCCCATATATACAAGAAAGAGGTTACGCTCATCACAATCGGCACAGGATCCATGCCATATGGAGTATATCCTAATAAATAAAGAAATGATGAGATCATTGGTAGATAAAGTCCTAAAAGTAATACAAAAATTTGCTTCCAATACGTTGATTTTGTTTGTTTCCAATAACTTAGTAACAAAACTCCACCTGCTAGTAAACAGCCAAATGTATAGCTACCATGAACGATATACCATGGTCCGATAACAAAATCAATCATCGGTATTACATCATTTCTTAAGTAAACAGTTTGGTAAAACTGATGATGAAGATGGTTAGTTAAAACCAGCATTGTTGTAATAATTGGTATAAGAAGTAGAAAAAAACGATTTCTGGTTGTTAAATACTTATCTTTTCTTATATATTGTAAAACCAGCATTAAACTCAAAGGAGCTATATAAGGCAATCCCAGATATTGAAAATAAGTCCACAAAACAATCATATCTAATGATTGACTCGAAAGTTCAAATGCATGTCCAAAAGTGTATATAGAAGAAAAAAACGATATAAAAATAAATGTTTGACTACCTAAAAAGCTTCTGCGCTTTGCATATGCATAAATACCTATGAAAATATTTAAAACACCTGCAACAGACATTAAAACAATATAAATAAAGATATCTGAGGGCATTTTTTATCATAACTCCACTATTTATTTGTTTTTACGATTTTTATTATACTGACTTAAAGTATAAAAGGGAAAGAAACAGACTTTGACTTTGCATTCTATAAAAATCCTACTATCATTTACCTAGTTAAATATTACCATATAAACCTGTAATATGGAGATAATTTTCTATTTAAAATGTGCTTAATAGAACATTAACTTTACACCTTACCTTTTCATTGGAAGTTCAAGTTTTATGAATACTTTTGCTTCTATTTTCCAATCATAAATAAGTTATAGAATCTGACCAAAAATAAAAGCCACAAATCATATGAAAGATTTGTGGCTTTTTCTAATTTATTTTGCAAATGCTTCTGTTAATACAGGAACAATTTGTTTTTTACGAGATACTACACCTTTAAGTACTGCTTCGTTTTTATCAAGTGAAACATTGAAAGCTTGTTCAACTTTAGCTGTTGCATTTCCAATTGCTACAGCAACAGAGTCATTTGTTAAGATATCAGTAATCACGAATAAAAATAAATCTAATTGTTTTTCTTCTACCACTTTAGCAAGTGTTGCTTCAATTTCAGCTTTATGTTTAAGTACATCATTGGTATCAACTGCATTTACTTGAGCGATTTCTACTTTACTAGATCCCATTTGGAATTCTTTTGCATCAAGTGAAATTAATTGTTCTACTGATTTATCACTTAAATCTGCTCCAGCTTTAAGCATATCTAAACCATAAACCTGTGCATCAACTCCAGCAATTTCAGCCAATTCTTTAGCTGCATCAATATCTTCTTGAGTACATGTTGGAGATTTGAATAATAATGAATCAGAAATGATTGCTGATAGCATTAAACCAGCTGTTTCTTTTTCAATTTGCACTCCATTTTCTTTATACATTTTGTTAAGGATAGTTGCTGTACAACCAACTGGTTCAGCTCGATAATACAAAGGATCACTTGTTTCAAAATTTGCAATTCGGTGATGATCAATTACTTCAAGTACACGTACTTCAGTAATATCATCAGCACTTTGTTGGCGTTCGTTATGATCCACCAAAATTACACTACTCGCTTCACTTGCTACTTTTTCTACAAGACGTGGTGCATCTTTCTTAAAGTAATCAAGGGCGAACTGAGTCTCACCGCTAATCTCACCTAAACGAATAGGTTCAGCATTCTGACCAATTTTATTTTTTAATTCAGCATAGGCAATCGCAGAACAGATTGTATCTGTATCAGGATTTTTATGACCAAAAACAAGTACTTTTTCCATAACTATCTCCTTTATAAATGAAATATAGTCTATCATATCATAATTTTAATTTATAAATTAAGAAAATACCAAAAATACCAACTTAATAGAAGGAAAAAGAAGCAAGATTTATTCTGCCAATGAAAGCAGCAATCAACACACCTGGGAATTGATGAAAGTAATTACCTCTGGCTCTAAAATTGTTTTATCTTTCACATACATCTTAACCTATCCACTATTCCCTACTCTAAGATAAACGATCGTGCAGATATTAAGCCTTTGTAAAATGAATTGTTACCCATTCATTTGTTTGCTGTTTTTCTTTTATTGAAAAACCATCAATTTGGAACATTTCTATCAACTGATCAATATGCCATTCAACAAGACCTGAAATGATAAATTCATTACTGTTATTTAATAATGTATGTTTTTTCAAGATACTCATCGTTTCATTTGCACCAATATTAATAAAGATATAATCGTAATTTGCATCAATTGTATAATCTCCAGTAATTAAATCAGCCTGCACTACCTGCAAATCATTTTCTAACTCATTTAATTTTGCATTATGATAGAGCTCTCTTGCAACATCCTCATAATCTACTGCAACTACCTTGCTGGCACCTTTTAATGATGCAGCAATTGCCAGCATACCAGAACCTGTTCCTAAATCAAGAACTGTTTTTCCAGTAAAATCTTTATCTACGATCATTCGTAAACAGCCTTGAGTTGTCTCGTGAAGACCTGTCCCAAATGCAGCTAAAGGATCGAATTTTAATACATTTTTATTCTCATAAATTTCGTTAGAAGAAGGATACTGAATAACCCAGTTATTTCCTAGGTCAATATCTTGGAAATCGTAGGTTTGCTCCCAGTCTGTTTCTTCATGTGCAGTATGTGTAATACTGTCTCTTGAGATTGTTAATGTTGATTGTAATAAAGGATAATAAGCATCAGGGAGATTTTCAACCTCTAAATCACTAGCATATATTTTTAATTCTACATGCTGATCTTCTCTTTCTTCGTACCCGTAACCATTTTGAACCTTGATAATCTCGATAGGTGATTCGTAATATAAATTATAAATTCCTGCTGCATTTAGTAGATCAGTAACTTCATCGATCTCTTTAAATGGTACATCTATTGAAAATTCATGTAACATTGTTTTTTCCCTCTCTTTGTGTAAGTCTCTTTTCTGCAAATTACTTGCTAATTTACTTAATCATTCTATGGAAACAGGCATAACTAAGTTTTTTTGTGATTTGAAAAGATACAATTAAGTTAATAAAATATGTTTCATTTTAAATTTTAAACATCACGAACAAAGTTTATGTACGTATATGACTTTATGTAAAAACAAGATGCTCTATTGTCCTTTCACAGTTTAATATAAATTGAATTAAGATAGCAAATTGTTTTTAGTTATATGAAACCTACTTGTTGGATTTTACACATTCTTTTGTTCATGGAGTTTCAGGATATTATTTCTTCCTTACCTCGTAAAAAGGACCCAGTAATTTACTAGGTCCTCATGATAATTCATTATTTCTCAACCTTCACATAATCTCTCCATTTATGTTGTGGCTGCCAATTTAGTACTTTTTTAGCTTTTTCATTAGAAAATAGTGTTTCATACCCTTCTAGTGATTTGCGAATTTCAACAGTAGGATAAACTGTTTTCATCAAACTTTGACTTTCAATGTTCATGCTTGTTTCATCTGCTGCAATATTTAATGCAACTGATCCTAGGCCATCTGCTTCAACAGCCAACCGATAGGCAACTGCTGCATCCCTTGCATCAATATAACTCCACATAATAACCTTTCGCTGCTCTGGATCATTGATAAATTGAGGGAAGTTATCATACATATGAGGAGCAATGATATTACCTAATCTCATAGAAACAACTTGCATCCCTGTTCGTCGATGAATCATATCAGCTGTTTGTTCATTCACTATTTTTGATAATCCATAGCTATCCTCAGGTAATTGAGGGTGATCTTCATCAACTGGAACATATTGTGGTTTCAGTTCTTTCAAAGCAAAGACCAAACCATAAGAAGACTCACTAGATGAAATAACCGCTTTTTTAATTCCAAGAGTTCCTGCTGCTTCTAATATATTATATGTAGATATGACATTATTCTGGAAAGTGACTTCATTAGGATGTGAATAAGCAACAGGAATGGCTGCAAGATGAACAACAGCATCTGCACCAGCTAATACTCCATATACTTCACCTAAGTTTTGTAAATCTGTTATCACTGTTTTACAGATTGGATCCTCTGGATGTTTCATATCTGCATTTAATACTTCATATCCGTTATCAAGAAATTCTTTTATAACAGAATGACCAAGAAGACCACTTCCACCAGTTACAACCACTTTTTTCATGAATTTCACACCTTATATTAAGATTTCTTCAATTTGTGTAATGATATCGTTTGATAAAATAACATCAGAGCCTTTAGCATTTTCAATTATTTGCTCTGGTTTAGTCGCACCAACTAATGTACTCGCAATATTCGGTAGACGTAGAATCCAAGCAATTGCTAATTGAGATAAGCTAATATCTAATTCTTTTGCTATCCCTCCTAATTTCTCCACTTTTGCAAGAGTTTCATCAGTTAAAAATTGATTCATATACATATTTGAATTAGGATCTGTCGCACGACTTCCCTCTGGAGCTCGATTGCTTAAGCTATATTTTCCAGTTAAAACACCTTGTGCTAAAGGAGAAAACACAATTTGACCAATACCATGCTGCTCACTAACTGGGACAACTTCTTTTTCAATATAACGGTGAAACATATTGTAGTTTGGTTGATTCACGACAATTCGATTCAATAAATATTTATCAGCTGTTCCAACTGCTTCTTGAATTTGTTGAGCTGTCCATTCACTTACACCAGCATATAAAATTTTCCCTTGGCGAATAAGATCGTCAATTGTTCTTAATGTTTCATCTACTGGTGTTTCCGCATCATAACGATGGCAATAATAGATGTCGACATAATCAGTATTTAAACGTTTTAAGCTACTATGAAGCTGCTCAAATACATGTTTCCTTGAAAGACCACTATCATTTGGCCCTTCTCCCATTGGCCAATAAACCTTCGTTGCTAACACATAAGAATCTCTACTATACTTTGCAAGTGCTTCTCCAACAACTTTTTCTGACTCTCCAGTTGCATACACATTTGCTGTATCAAATGAGTTGATTCCAATATCATAAGCTGTTTCAATTGTTTTAATAGCTTTTTCTTTATCTGTCGAAGCCCCGTAAGTAAGCCAGCTTCCTAAGCTCACTTCACTCACTTTTAATCCTGATCTTCCTAATCGTCTATATTTCATTTTTAACATCTCCATTTCATAAAGTTTTGTTACGTTATCTTATAGTAAGTAATTTTCATCTTGCTTGAAAACTAATCGCATATTTCCTTATTTTTAATAACTTCCTTACTATCACTCTAAATACTTTCATTTATGATATCGTTTACATTTATAAATTATAAATATTTCAATATGTGTATACAAGTACTGAAATATTATTGATATAATAAAAAATAAGTAATCTACTATACTTTTTATAGTAGCTACAAGGAGGATACTATGGAGAAAATGAACGAGTTACATGTCGAGTGTTCTATTGAAAAGGCACTAAATATTATAGGTGGCAAATGGTCTTTTCTTGTTATTAAACAGCTTTTTGACGGAACAAGAAGATTTGGTGAATTACAAAAAGCAATCCCGAAAATTAGTCCTAAAGCATTAACTGATACACTCCGCCATTTGGAAAGCAATGAAGTTTTAACTCGTGAGTCCTTTGCGACAGTACCTGTTACTGTTGAATATACATTAACGGAAAAAGGTCATTCCCTTCATATGATGTTAAAGGAAATGAAAAAATGGGGCGCACAATGGGGGTAAATGTGACTTATAAAAAAGTGAACTTCAAAAATGAAGTTCACTTTTTTATATTCCAGTATTCTATTAAAGGACCATGATTCCCGAAGATAGGATCTTGATCAGGCAAAGGTACAGAATTAATTTCTTCTCTAAACCTTTCACAATGTAAATCCTCTTTCTTTAAGTCTGGTTCCATCCCGGATGGATAAGCTCCTACAACTTTAAAATCACTAGAAGATGATATTCTTTTATGACCAGTTCCAGCAGGTAAAACAATTACTTCACCAGAAGATATATGCATAACCTCCCCTGTTTCTCCTCCAAGTAAAATATCTGCTTCACCACCTACCACACCTAGCACCTCGTGAGTATTACTATGAAAATGATGATAGTTGTAAACTCCATTTGTCCAACTGTTCAACCAATTATGTTGATGAAATAACTCCTCGATATCCTTACGATTAACTTGTTGATAAATAACAACTGGCAATTTTTCATTATTTGGGATTCTTTCCCCTTTTTTAAGAAAAACTGCTTTACTTTCTATAGCCATGCTTTTTTCCTCCTCTTCTATTTCCGTTTCAATTCGTGAGATTTATCACATCTATTATTATAAAATTCCTTTACCCTTACATTAACGAAAGTAAAACGTGGGGGGATCTCAGTGAGCAAAAAATACAAAGGTGAAGATAATAACGAGCTTAAAGGAACATTGATTAGTGTGTTTTCAATAGGGTTATTAATCTTGGTCATGTGGTTTAGTGTTTATTTCTTTTATATCACACGTTAATTAAGGGGGCATTTTTAAGATGCATTTTCATAAGTTTGAAAAAATTTGGTTAGGCTTTGGCATTTTATCATTACTATTATTTTTAAGCATTATTGGTGTAACTGCTTTCGCATTTAATCATCAGCCTTCTGGAGGATTAGAAACTATTGATCCTGAGAAAGTAGATCAAACTGCACCATTTGATAATCCAGGCGTTCATAAAATCAATGATGATACGTATGAGGTGATTATTGTTGCAAAGGCTTTTGGCTATGAACCTCCTGAAATAAAGGTTCCTGCTGGAAAGAAAATAATCTTTAAGGTTACTAGTACAGATGTGACTCACAGCTTTTCAATCATAAACACAAATGTGAATATGATGGTGGTTCCTGGTCAAATCAATACAAAGGAATATACCTTTGATAAACCCGGTGAGTATTTAGTAATTTGTAACGAATATTGCGGATCAGGTCATCATTTTATGAAGACAAAGATTGAGGTGATTGAGTAATGAAACAAATTAGTTTAGCAGACAAACGATTAGCGTTAACAAATATTATTTTTGCTTACATCGCGTTTTTGATTGGTACGTTTTGTGGTTTACTTCAGGTTTTTATACGTAATGATGCATTAACATTACCACCATGGCTTGACTACTATCAAATTCTAACAGCACACGGTGTATTACTTGCACTTATTTTCACTACTTATTTTATATTTGGCTTTCTTATTTCTGGTATGAGTTATTCACTTGGTTCATTTGGACCTAAAGTTCATTTATTTTCATGGATAGGTTTTATTGTGACAACTGCTGGAACATTACTCGCCATTGTTGAAATCATTGCAGGTCGAGCTTCTGTTCTTTATACATTTTATGCTCCATTACAAGCTAGTGGCTGGTATTATGTTGGCTTAGCGCTTTTTGTAGTAGGCACATGGATATATAGCTTTGCTTTAATCGGACATTATGTAAAATGGAGAAAACAAAATAAAGGTCAATTAAGTCCATTATTTGCTTTTATGACTATCTCAACGCTTATCCTGTGGATTATTGCTTGTTTAGGAGTAGTTGCAACTGTTTTATTCCAGTTTATTCCTTGGGCATTTGGTTGGGTTGATACAATTAATGTTGAATTAAGTCGCTCATTGTTCTGGTATTTTGGTCATCCACTCGTTTATTTCTGGCTTTTACCAGCGTATATTGCATGGTATTTGATTGTACCAAAAATCATTGGGGGAAAAGTTTTTAGTGATTCATTAGCTCGTTTATCTTTTGTATTGTTTATTTTATTTTCAATTCCTGTAGGATTTCACCATCAGTTAACAGAGCCTGGTATATCAAGCTTCTGGAAGTTTCTACAAACTATTTTAACTTTTATGGTTATTATTCCTTCTTTAATGACTGCTTTCTCTATGTTTGGGACATTTGAAAAAACAGGTAGAGATAAAGGAGCAACAGGATTATTTGGATGGTTCTTTAAATTGCCTTGGAAGGACATTCGATTTACTTCTTTATTTATTGCGATGTTTTTCTTTATACCAGGTGGAGCTGGTGGAATTATAAATGCTAGTTTCCAGCTGAATGAAGTGATTCATAATACATTATGGGTTGTTGGGCATTTTCATATAACTGTTGGAACTCCTGTTGCGATGACATTTATGGGGTTAACATTTTGGTTGATACCTTATCTTACTGGTAGAAAACTAACAAAAGCAATTCAAAAGCTTGCCTTCATTCAAGTGATAACTTGGTCAATCGGGATGTTGCTTATGAGTACATCTCAGCATATTTTAGGCTTACTAGGTGCACCAAGACGAACAGCTTATGCCGGTTATATGGATGATCCCAATGCTTTAGAGTGGTTCCAAGGAATTCTGTCTAATCATGTAACAATGGCGATTGGTGGAACGATTTTGTTTCTATCTGCGATGATTTTAATTTATATTGTGTTTTACACATTACTTGCTTCACCTAAAGCTAATTCAATAGAAGATACAGTTGAATTTCCGATGGCCGAAAGTGATGTGTCTGATACACCTAAATTTTTGGAAAATTGGTGGATTTGGATTGGTATTGCCATTGCTTTAATTGCTATTGCATATACGATTCCATTGATACAAATGATTGAACATGCACCTCCTGGTTCTTCTGGATTTAAAACATGGTAGGGAGATGATTGATATGTTTTCAGTAGTTTGCGCTTTACTGCTTGTCACAACGGTTTTAACAGCAATGGTTGTTGATTTTACCACGAATGAAGATTAATGAGTGTATATTGAGACTTTTTCACTAAGGCTGTTTTCTTTTCGTAAACTTTCCTGCTATTGCCTAGTGGCAACTTTCTTATTAAATTAGCACGTTATATTCATTAAATCATTAAAAAACTGTCTTTAATATGTGATTAGTACCATTATCAACAATCTTTCAGAAAAGAGCCTACACTAAATAATGGTTCAATACACAAAACCTATATTACGTAGAATGCTCTTTCAAAAATATAAAGAAATTCACATAGATATAAGCGCTGTTGATTTTTGAATTCAACAGCGCTTTTGTTTTCAATATATTTTCTTGGGTTGACAATACTTAATTAGCGGAAACTATTTAGGGTTGATTTGAGCGGAAGGTGCGAGACTCCTGCGGGAGCAGCGGGACAGGTGAGATCCCACAGGCGCTTGCGCCGAGGAAGCTCACCGCCCGCCCCGCGGAAAGCGAGCAACCTGTAGCTAAAATCAACCACCACAATACTTGTTATAGAGCAACAAAGTTTACACACAAATTTGAGTCCTTTTATCATATAATACAATCCCTATATTTATCCTTCACAGTCGACAAACCTGTAATGGACAAGCTTCACAGCGGCAAATTTGACGAAGTCCCTGAAGATCATAAACTGTTATAAAGCCTTTTTGATTATCAATAAGTCCGTCTTTTTTAAATTGATTAAGCATACGTGTGGCCGTTTCTCTTGGTGTACCTATTAAGCAAGAGATTTCATCATGTGTGAATTTCTTTGAAATTTCCCACACATTACCCTTTTTAATTCCATATGTGTTTGTCATTCGAATGATAACTGATGCAAGTGCACCATTCTTCCCAAAAAACATTAAATCACGAAGCTTTGTTTGAGTAAGCTGCTGTGTAAAGCTAATCCATTTTGTGAATTCTAGGGAAAATTGAGGATTTTGCCAAATCAACATTTCAATATCCTCTTTATTAATAACACCAATTACTGTAGTTCCCAATGCCTTCGCATTCTCCATGGCTCCTCGCATTTCGTTTGTATGATACTCACCAAGCAGATCATCAGCTTCATAATAATTTAATGTTAATACTTTTCCATCTTCTGTACTTTTATATAAGGTGATCGTTCCTTCTATTATATAGTAAAGCTTATCAACCTTATCTCCTTCATAATATAAATGGTCTTCATTCTTTACTGTCATTATTGTCATTTTATTTTTTAATGAGTTCATACTATCTATTGAAAAAATATTTGTATTTGCTACATTTTGGTTTGTTTTTCGGTTTATAGTTGTTGGCATTTTCATCCACATCCCATAATCATAATTTTTTATCTACCTCCATTTTAAAAAATAAAGACATAAATTGTTATCAGGGAATTCCCTTATTTGTTTAGGAAATATCCCCTATTAAGTATAAAAACATAAATTTCCGGTATTAAAAATCGGTGAAGAGCGAATGTTAACACTAAAAAAGAGCAACCAGCTTTTATAACTGATGCTCTTCTTCCTATTTATTAAACGGAACCTTGACTGTTATTATGGTTCCTTCGTTTATCTTTGAGTTAATATCGATTTTTGCCTTTATAGAACGGGCTCTTTCTTCCATACTAAATAGCCCGACACCATTTCTTTTTATATTTGGATCAAAGCCAATTCCATCATCTTTAATTTGTACAAGTAAATAGTCTTCTTCTTCAGATAATGATAGGAAAATCTCTTTTGTTTCCGCGTACTTCCTTATGTTTGTCATAGCTTCTTGAATAATTCTGTATATACTAGTTTCAACTTCAGATGGAAGTCGTTTTTGTAATTTATATGTAAAATCTGTCTTAAAACCATAATGCTCTGAAAACTTATTTACAAAAGAACGGATAGCAGGAACTAATCCGAGATCATCAAGTATAGAAGGTCTTAGCTGCCAAGATATTTGTCTAATTTCTTCAATAATCGTAGAGATTTCCATTTCTAGCTGTTCAATTATTTCTGGATTTGAATTTGTTCTTAAACGATTGATCATGATAAGGAGACTGTACAGATTCTGACCGATTCCATCATGCAGCTCTCTGGAGATATTCTTTCTTTCTTCCTCCTGGATACCAATTAGTTTTGACATCATTCTCTGCAATTCTTCTTCTGCATGTTTACGAGCTGTAACCTCATTACGAATAGCTAAATATTGATACGGATTTCCTGTTTTATCCAAAAATGGAACAATCGTAGTATCCACCCAATAATAAGTATGATCTTTCGCTTTATTTCTTATTTCTCCTTTCCACACCTTCCCAGAAGAAATAGTGTTCCATAGATCTCTGAAAAACTCTTTAGAATGGTAACCTGAATTGATAATTTTGTGACTATTACCGATAAGTTCTTCATTTGTATATTTAGAGATCGTACAAAATGTTTCATTTACATATGTAATAATCCCCTTTTGATTTGTAATCGCAACAATAGATGATTCATCTAAGGCAAATTTCAAGTCAATCAATTCAGATAAAGATTCCTGTAGCTCTATTTCGATTTTTTGAAAATAGTGCTGTTGTTCAATTTGTTCTTCAATAGAAAGAAAGATGAGTGATTGCCCAAACAGTTCAACGATCTCAGAATGAACCTTAACAGATCTTTGGGCATTTTTTACATTTAACATTGTTTCTAGTATTTTTTCTGATGAATTCAATAAGTCATTACTATTTATATTCGTGAAAATAGAGGAGACGTCTCTGTTCTTGATATCAATTAATCGGTATCCAAGTAGCTCCTCAGCAGCTTTATTTAAGGATTCAATGTTACCATTGTTATTGACAATAATCAGTGGAGCATTCTCTTTATTCACCATCTGTTCCTTTCTATACGTTTTAATTGGTGTGCTATATTCCATAACCTAATAATCCCTTTTTTAACGCATATTCAACAAGCTCTGGTCTTGTTTTCAGTTTTAGTTTTTCCATAATATTCGATTTGTGGTTTTCAACTGTTTTAACACTAATAACAAGCTTCTCAGCTATTTCTTTATTTGAAAAACCTTTAGCTATTAAGGTTAATACCTCTTTTTCACGATCTGTTAGTAGTGAGTATGTGTCAGCATCTTTCCCACTTTTCATACGCTCTAAATAATCTTCCATTAATTTCTTTGTTGCAGTAGGATACAAATAAGCTGAGCCTTCTGCAACTACCGAAATCGCATGAATGAGTTCATGATGTAGAGCACTTTTTAAAATACATCCTGATGCTCCTGCTTGAATAACGCGAAATAGATATTCTTCATCATCATGCATTGTTAAAATTAAAATTTGAACCTCCGGCCATCTTTTTTTTATCTCAACTGTTGCTGATAGTCCGTCTTTTCCATGTGGCATGCTAAGGTCCATTAATACAACCCTTGGCTGAAGCTCTTCTACCTTCTTTATTGCTTCTTCTCCTTCAGAAGCTTCGCCAACTACTTCCATATCACTCAAATCATTTAATAGCATTTTTAACCCTGTTCGTACCACTGCATGATCATCAACTAATAATATTGACGTTATCAACTCATTCACCTCACATTCGGTATACTAAGATTTAAGATTGTTTGATTTTTACATGGATTTAACAAATTAACTCTCCCACTTACTAGCATGACTCTTTCCTCAATTCCATGATATAACAATGAAAATTCGTCTTTTTCCATTGATGTTTTTTCGACCTCTACAATATCTATTTTTACTTTAAGCTCTTCCTCCCAAATTGTTTCAATTAGTATATGCTGAATTTTACAATGGTCAGTATAAGCTGTAATTATATCTTTAACGATTCGATATAATATTACTTCTGTAAATAAAGATATTTGCTTTAATCCATTAAAGTTGACATACTTTATTTCAACTTGTGTATCTTTTCTAATATCAGCAACAAATGTGGCTAAAGCTCCCTCAAGCCTTTTATGAACAAATGGGTTAATTTTAGTTGATAGCCGCCTTGTATCTTCGATTGTTTTCTTTGTTAATTTTATCATGTTATTTAGTGTCATTCTATCTTGGTTGTCCATATGCTGTTGTAAAAACTGTAAATGATTAAATACTGCATATAAATTCTGAGCAATTTCTTCATGGAGAAACATCGAAATTTCTTTTAACTCATTTTCATACTCTGCAATAATTTGAGTTATCACTTGTTTCTGTTTAATTTGGCTATTCATGTGATCCACCTTTGTTGATTAATCATTGGGAAAAAAGTATTGGAGTAGTTAGAGCAGTTGAAGAAAATAAATAAAAAAATAGTGTAAAAGGACGTTCTTTCAATAAGGTTTTGATTAATATTTCAAAATTAAAAAGTATGTCTTTACTATAAGTAGCTAACTTACCACTAATTAGAATAGTGGTAAGTTACATATTCATTTATACTTAATCTTCTAAGCTCAAAACAATACGACCGTTAATGTCACCGTTTACCATTCGATCAAAGACTTCGTTAATATTTTCTAAAGGCTGAACTTCAATGATTGTTTTCACCTTTCCTGCTGCGGCGAACTCAAGAGCTTCTTGAAGATCCTTTCTCGTACCAACAATAGAACCAATAATACTAATGCCACCTAACACAGTATCAAAGATCGGTATCGGCATTTCCTCTGGAGGTAATCCGACGAGCACACAAGTCCCACCTCTGCGAACAGATTGAAATGCTGCTTGAAACGCAGGCTTAGATACAGCTGTAACAACGGCACCATGCACACCATTAGTTCGGGCTTTTATAAATTGATCTGGATCTTCTTCAATGGGATTAACAACTAAATCTGCACCTAATTCTTTAGCTAATTGAAGCTTTTCCTCTCCTAAATCAACAGCTACTACATTCATTCCCATTGCTTTTGCATATTGAACAGCAACGTGCCCAAGACCACCAACACCATAGATTGCTACCCATTCTCCTGGCTTAACACCAGAGACTTTTAACGCTTTATATGTTGTTACACCAGCACAAAAAATTGGTGCTGCTTCTTCATATGTTAATTGATCAGGTATTTTCACAATGTAATTTGCATCTGCTTTACAGTATTCTGCATAGCCTCCATCAACAGAGTAGCCTGAATTTTGCTGTGATTCACATAGGGTTTCTTTACCACTCAAACAATACTCACATTGACCACATGCTGAATACAACCAAGGTACTCCAACACGATCACCAATTTTGATATGTGTAACACCTTCTCCTACTTCTGTTACAATACCTACACCTTCATGACCTGGAACTAATGGGAGCTTCGGCTTTACTGGCCAATCTCCATGTGCTGCATGTAAATCTGTATGACATACTCCACAGGCTTTAATTTTAACAAGAACTTCTCCATGCTCTAGTTGTGGCACATCGATTTCTTTTATAGCTAATGATTGTTTAAATTCATTTACTACTGCTGCTTTCACTCTACTTCCCCCTATATAAAAGTTAGTGAAAATGATCATTTCCTTATCTATAGATTAATAGGAAAAGGCTTATTAAGATGTGATAAAACTCACAACTAACTAAATTTATCAACATTGGTATACAAATAGATCAGCCTACCTCTTCTTACGGTATCATCCACTTCCTGTCCATTACATAATCAACAATAACAAAGGCTCTCTTCGCAAACTTTGTTGCTTATAAATACCGAAAGAAATCAGCATCGTATTAAATATAGTGACAACTTTTCTTCTACAAATCATACCTTTTATGTGATAACACACTGGTTACAACAAATAGTGACGTCTATTAGCAACAATCTTCCAGAAAAGTGCCATTATAAAAAAGGCATAAAAAAGGATATGATGACCTTTTTTATGCCTTCGTTTACTTATCTTATTTAGATTTCAGCATGTTAAAAACCTGTTCTACGTCTTTATCACCTCTACCTGAAAGGTTAACAATGATGGAATCTTCTTTCTTCAATTCTTTTGCTAATTTCATAGCATATGCAACAGCATGTGAGCTTTCTAAGGCCGGAATAATTCCTTCTACTTTTGATAGAACCTGAAATGCTTCAAGTGCTTCTTGACCAGTTACTGTTACATACTCTGCTCGTTTCGTTGTTTTTAAATAGCTATGTTCTGGTCCAACACCTGGATAGTCTAAGCCTGCAGCAATCGAGTATGTTGGCATTGGTTCTCCATTTTCATCTAAGAGTGTTAAACATTTAAATCCATGAATGACAGCTGGAACACCTTGTGTCAAGGATGGTGCCTCTGCTGGTTCAACTCCTATTAATTTTACTGAATCTTCTTCGATATAGTGTGCGAATGCACCAATTGCATTACTACCTCCTCCAGCACATGCAACAACAGCACTTGGTAGCTTACCTTCCTTTTCTAGTATTTGTTTTTTAGATTCTTCACTGATAATAGATTGGAAGTGCTTAACCATTGTTGGAAATGGATGTGGGCCTACAGCAGAGCCTAAAAGATAAAATGTGCTTTGATAGTTTTCTACGAGATCATCTAAAGCAGCATCTACTGCATCCTTTAATCTACCTTGTCCCTTATCTACAGAAACAACTTTTGCACCTAAAAGCTCCATGCGGAAAACATTCAATGCTTGTCTTTCTGTATCTACTTTCCCCATATAAATGATACAATCCATTCCACCGATAATCGAGCAGGCTGTAGCTGTGGCAACTCCATGCTGACCTGCACCAGTTTCAGCAATGATTCGTGTTGCCCCCATCCTTTTTGCTAATAGTATTTGTCCAATTGCATTATTAATTTTATGTGCTCCAGTATGATTTAAATCTTCGCGCTTTAAGTAAATTTTTGCTCCTCCAACTTGCTTTGTTAAATTTTCAGCATATGTTAGTGGATTTTCACGTCCAATATATTCTTTCATATAATAATTAAATTCTTCAATAAATTCAGGATCATCCTTATATCTTTCAAAATTCTCATCTAAAACTCCTAATACATTATTCAAATCAGGTGGTATAAAACTACCTCCAAATTCACCGAAATAACCCTTTTCTACTGTACTATTTGTCATCTTTCTAATCTCTCCTCTGCTAGAAGCTAAAATATTCTGAATAGATAAATTATATCATGTATTTATGATCATATGCATGTCTAATAAGAGGTAAATAAAACGAAAATAAAGAAAAGAACCCACAAATGGAGTTCTTAGTTTATGCCCTCTATAGTACTAATTTTTTAGTTTAATAAGTGTTGTTTCTACCTGTTATTCTGCTGCAAGGTAATTTTTCACCTTGTATTCTTCCTTTTTCTCTTCTAACCATGTTGGGTATTCAGTTGTCAGTTTTTCATCGAAAAGAATGCCTTTAATTTCTTCTTTACTATTTTCTAATGTTGCTTCTTCTGCTTCTTGTATATCTGTTACTTTAATAAGGTGATAGCCATATTCTGATTTCACTGGTTCACTAAGCTCATCTACCTTCATCGCAAAAGCAGCTTCTTCAAATTCTGCAACCATACTACCTGCACCAAAGAAGCCTACATCTCCACCAGCTTCAGCTGAACCAGTATCTGTTGAATATTCTTTCGCTAATTCTGCGAAATCCTCTCCACCATCAAGCTTTTCTTTTACTTCTTTAGCCGTTTCTTCATCTTCTACTAATATATGACTTGCTTTAACTTGCTTTGTCTTAGCAAATGAATCCTTATTTTCATCAAAATAAGTTTGTAGTTCTTCATCTGTTATCTCAATACGAGATTTCAATAATGCTTCAATTTGAAGATTTGTTTTAATATCTCCTTCAACATCTTCCATTGTTAAGCCACTAGTTGCTAACGTTTGATTAAATGTTTCCTCTCCACCATAAGAAGCAATAACTGCCTCAATCTCGGTATCTACTTCCTCCTGTGAAACAGACACTTTCTCCTTTTTTACTTCCTGCTCAATTATATTTTTCGTAATGAGTGAGTCAATAGCAGCTTCTCCATTTTGTTCAACAAAAAATGTATACAAGTCATCCTTTGTTAATGATTCACTTCCAATTTTAGCAACAACCTCACTTCTTGTTGAAAGAAATACAAATGCCGCAACTACTACTATTAAAAGCACAGCTAAAACTGCCACTGTTTTTTTACTTGAAAAAATTTTCTCTATCATTTAAAAAGCTCCTTCATCTATTATCATTTTTTGCTTATTTTAAATGATATCTTACAATTATGAATAAACTATGAACAAAGCATTAAATATTGTAGATGTTCTTAGAGTTTTTAAAAGAGGCTATGTTAAAGCTTAATGTTGATTTTTAGCACTTTGTTGATTGGAGGTGAATATATGAGATTCCTGCTTAGAGAAGCGTGTCAAAGAGAAACCCCACAGGCGCTCAAGCTTACGAGGGAGGCTCCCGGACCTAGGAAGAATTGTCCTTTAAAAAAGCCGGTAGTTGGGATTTTTTATTATTTTTCCTGGGAAAGCGAATGCCTGTAAGGAAATCAACAACAAAGTTTAACAGAGCCAAAGAAGCTAACTACATATTAGTGAAGTTAGCTTGGAAGTACGATAATGAATTTTGTTCCATGATCTTTTTTACTTTCAACAGATATTTCTCCATCATGTAATTCTACTAAACGCTTAACGATCGAGAGGCCTAACCCAAATTCTCCAAATTGATTACTTGATCTTGATAAATCAGCTTTATAAAAACGGTTCCATATCGATTCGATTTCTCCTTGATTCATACCAATTCCAGTGTCCTCAATTTCTATAATTGTTTGTTGGTTAGCTTGCCAGCCTCTTAGCCAAACACAGCCTGTTTCTGTGAATTGAAGACTGTTTTTTGTTATATTCATCAATATCTGAATAAGCCGATCATAATCAGCAAAAACACTGCTATTTTCCTCAGCTTCAATTAATAAATCAACATTCTTTGTTTCTGCTTGATATAACAAATGATCCTTAATTACTTCTAGTACTTCTTTTAATTGTATTTCCTCTTTAACTAGTTTTATTTGATTAGAACGAATTCTTTCATAATCAAGATTTTCATTAACTAGACGAATAAGTCTCTTTGTTTCATCACTTACAAGCTTTATTCCTTTTTCTCTTTCTGCATCTTCAATCATATTATGTCGTAGACCTTCTATCACTCCACTAATCGTTGTTAATGGTGTACGAAGTTCATGTGAAACGTCTGCCATAAACCGTCTTCTACGCATTTCTAAGCTTTCTATTTCTTCATTTGATAACTTCAATTGATCTACCATTTTATTAAAATCATTAGCCATTTCATCGATTTCATCGAAATTAGCTGTGGTTATATGTGCATTATAATCACCTTTTGCTATCTTTGAAGTAGCACTTCTAATTTTCTTAATTCGATTAACATGAATCTTAGAAAGAATCCAGCTAAGTAAAAAGGAAATTGATAAAGCAACAAAAACTGTATAAAGTATGTATTGGTTAACCTCAGTAATCATCTCTCTTGAACCACTGATTGGTGAAATAAGTAATATTCCACCTATTAAGCCTTCTCTTGCGATATAAGGTATCGCGACTAATGAAACCTCTTGATCAGCCCATTTGACGTTATGCTTTGTCACTACCTTCTCACCATTTGAAAGCTTATTCCAGTCCTCCTCGGTAATACTCGTTTGCGGTGAACTATTTGAAATGGGAAAAACAATTCGACCATGTTGATCAAATATACTAAAATAAATATTCTGTCCATCTAATACTCGCTTATATTGAACCAATACATGATTTTGCCCAACTTGTTCAAAATCAGTTAATATTGTTTCACCATACTTTGTTAATTCATTTACTTTATTTTGATAAACTACGTTTTCTACATAATGAGCAAAAAGAAAGCTTAGAATCACAAAAGCCACAATAAGAACACTAATATGACTAAGAAATTGCTGGTAAATATATTTAATTCTCATTGTCTTCATTCAATTCCTCAAATTTGTAGCCCACTCCCCAAACGGTATGAAAGAATGGATTTTTTTGTGTTTCAACTTTTTTTCTCAATCGTTTAATATGAACATCAACCGTTCGTTCATCACCATAAAATGAATAACCCCACACTTGTTCTAATAGCTGCTCCCTTGTAAAAACCTGTCTTGGATTTTGCAGGAAATAATAAAGAAGATCAAATTCCTTCGGAGTAAGATTTGTGATTTTTTCTCCTTGGCGGTATACATCTCTTGTTGTTTTACTAATAATAAAATTCTCAGATTTCAAAAGATCTGTCTCTGGTTCTGTTTTTTCTTGCTCTAATACTTGATATCTTCTTGTAACAGCTTTGATTCTAGCCATTAATGCAAGCGGACTAAAGGGTTTTGTCACATAATCATCAGCCCCCATTTCAAGGCCTAATACTTGATCTGATTCACTATCTTTAGCTGTTAGCATGATAATTGGGGTCGTATAATTATCTTGTCTAATTTTTCTACATAATGAAATCCCATCCAAGCCAGGAAGCATCCAATCTATAATTAATAAATCCCAATGACCAGTTTTAAATGCTTCATATCCCTGTTGCCCATCGTGAACAAATTCTCCACTAATTCCTTCTTTTGAAAAAAACATTTCGATCATCGAGCACACACCTACATTATCTTCAATGACAAGAACCTTCATTTTGCACCTACCGTTATTAAGTAATTGTATATGTATTTATTTTATCTTTTTTTAGTTAATGTACAAAGTAAAGAGTTGTTTATCCTATTTCTCAAGTCTCCGGAATTATTGCTATTTTATTAGAATGAGATATTAATAACAAAAAAAGACCCCAAAAAGGGATCTTTATAGTAGCTGCTTAAGCAGCATTATACTTATTTTTGAACGTTAGCAGCTTGTGGTCCACGAGCACCTTGCTCAACTTCAAAAGTAACCGTTTGGCCTTCTTCTAAAGTTTTGAATCCATCACCTTGGATAGCAGAGAAATGTACGAATACATCGTCTTGTCCTTCAACTTCGATAAAACCGAAACCTTTTTCTGAGTTAAACCATTTAACTTTACCTTGTAACATTGTTTTTCCTCCTACGTGGAAAATAATTATCCACATGATATTACTATTCTTGCTAGACAACGATCTTTTAAGAGGTGCTTTAGAAAAGCAAATTCCTACTTTCAGTCTTATCCGAACAAAAATAATTAAGTCAATTGTAACATTATCATTTATTGAAATCAAGAATCATAAATGATAAACATTGAAAATGTTTTCATGTATTTTCATGCACATAAAAACGCTTTTTTTGAAAACAATATGATAATAATTAAACATTACTAGGAGGGTATTATGCATATCCCGTCCTTTAACGAGCTACAAAGATTAAGCGACAAGCTTAACCAAAAAAGCTATGTCCACTGGCTTGAAGATGACTTATTTGCTGTAACTTGGTGGGTATTACTATTAGCTACTGTTATACCTTACTTTATATGGTGGAGATTAGTTGATAAAAATCGCCTGTTAGAAATTACGGTTTTTGGTCTTTTCAGCGCAATTAGCGCTTCTTTCCTTGATTTAATCGGTACCACATTAGGACTTTGGGGATATCCTGATAAGTTAATACCAGTTCTTCCACCCCTATTTCCAGCAGACCTTGTTGTCATTCCTATTTGTTCAATGCTTATCTATCAATACTCAAAGAGTTGGTTTTCTTATATATGGCGTTATGTGATATTATCCTTTATTCTCTCCTATATTATAGAAGTCAGTTTTGAACAGTTTGATATGTACACAAAACTAAAATGGTGGACGCACACCTACTCATTTCTTGGACTATGTTTATACGGAATATCTCTTAGATTATTCATAAATTTTATTCTTAGAAACAGACACAGTTAATTTGTTGGAAGTGATAAATCAGATCTATATCACTTCAAACAAAAGTTCCCGGGGAAGGTTGCTAGCTTCCTCGGCTTTACATATGGTTTCGATCAGTATTTATAGAGTACCTATTCTCACGTACAACCCATCAGTAAACTAGTTCTTATAAAAGGTGAATTTATTTTTTCCAGTACGTTTAGACTGATACAAGGCTTCATCTGCTAATTGAATAATGTCATCTGGTTCAATTGAATAGTCTGGCCATATTGCGCCACCAATACTACATTTTATAACAACTTCATCTTTTTCATTTAAAGAGATTGATTTGTTAATAGACTCTATAATTTGTTGCCCTAATTTTTTTCCTTCTTCTAATGGAGATGATGTTTTTGAGCGGGCGATTATTATAAATTCATCTCCTCCAAGTCTACCAACAAAGTCAGCTTCTTCTGCTATTTGTTGTAAACGATTAGCAACAACTTTAAGTAGCTGATCTCCTGCTTGGTGTCCAAACGTATCGTTCACATCTTTAAAACCATCAAGATCTAAAAATAAAAAGAGATATTTCTCATCTGCTTCACTTTCCAATTTTTTATCAATATATGAGTAAAGAGCAATTCGATTTGGCAGTCCTGTAAGAGAATCTTTATGTGCTAGTCTCTTCATTTGACCTAATTCGGATTTTGTTTCGGTTATTGTTGCAACCATCTCTCTTAAAGATACCGATAACACATGTAAATCTTTTATTCTTTTAAAATGCGGAATATCTACCTTATTCCCTTCTTTTAACTGATTAGCTGCTTTGGAGATTTCATTTAAGGGTGTAGAAATTTTACTAGCGAGAAACCATCCTAATATAGCGAAAATTACCGCTGCTATAATCCCAATTAGTATTGTATAATTTTGCAAATTTTCCACAGAGGTAAAAGCCTGTTCAACAGGAATTCTCACGATGATTGTCCAATCTAATCCTGGATAATTTGAATAACCGTCTCCAATCGAATATCCGGTTAAATATTCCTTCCCATCTGACCATTTTTTAATTTCCCAGCTGTTATTTAGAGCATATTCTCTTTTTAGTATGTTAGGAGCTAGTGTTTTCCCTAACATTTTTTCTGGCCCCAACAATATTGTTTGATCACTTGAACTAACAATAAAAACTTCCATTTGCTTTGAGTTATCTAAGTTTTTTTGATATGGCTTTATAATTGAGTTCTCTATTTCCCTTGACCACTCCCAGCTAAGGTGGGTAGCTAAAACACCTTTAAAGTCACCGTTCTGATTAAAAATAGGGAAGCTTATATCAACAAATTCTAAAGGAACTCCACTTGGGTTGGGTAATAACTCTGCAAGTAAAACTGCTTCATGAACATCACCTATAAAAGGCTGCTTTGTCGCTTCTTTAAAAACAGGTCTTTCTGCTATATTTGCACCTGTTAATATATCATCTGTTGAAACCACAATATTGCCATTAGCATCTGTTAAACCTACCCATGAAAATACGGGAATACTTTCTTGTAACGAATTAATTAAGATTTTTTTATCATTATTATTCTGATCTTCTTTAAATAAATTTAATTGACTTAACATTTCAATCTCACTGTAGCGGGACCACATAAAAAAATCTAGCTTATCAGACATTTGATAAGCAATATTCGAAGTGGAATCTCCAATTTCATCTTTAATTTCATTACTTGACTTCATAGAAAGAACAATAGTTAAAGAAGCAGTTAATAACACAATAAAACACAAAAAAGAAATAGCAAAAAAAGTACGTAAATTAATGCGTGACATTGTACCTACTCCTTATTATCCGGTGAACATGCATATTTTGTCGATTTATAGAACTTACTTTTTTATCATATCGCTTTTCCTAAAAGTTTGCACGACAAAATATTGGATATACAAAATAAAAAAACAGTTGATTTCATCATGAAATCAACTGTTTTAACTTGTTTATCTATGCTCTTTTGAATGGCCACCAATTGGCAGCTCCAAATGTTTTGACCATAACTGGCACAAATAATGGTAATACTATTAACGCATATAATATTAATCCGGTTAATATTATTGACGCAATTTGTATAAGCGATAACATTCCAGAAGGAATCATTGCTGCAAAGGTACCACCTAAAATTACTGCAGCCGAGATGATAACTGTACCCATTTTCTTCATTGATAGTAGCATTGCTTCTCCTACAGACAAATCTTTATATTCATTAAAGCGATCCATCAAGAAAATACTGTAGTCTACACCGAGTGCCACTAAAATAACAAATGCGAAGAATGGAACTGCCCAGCTTATACCTGAATATCCTAAGATATTTACAAATATCACTTCATTAATCCCCATAGCTGTGTAGTAGGTTAAAATTAATGAACCTATCAGGTACAATGGCATAATAATTGAACGGAACAAGAATATTAGAATAATAGATATCCCAACAAGCATTAATACAACTGTACGTGAGTAATCATTATTTGACATTGTATTTAAATCAGCATTCACACTCGTAATACCACCAATTGCAACCTTTGCATTTTCAAGCTTTGTATCTTTTGTCGCACGTTCTATTGCTGAATTAATCTCGTCTATTTGATTAATTGCTTCATTAGAGTACGGATTTGCTTCGAAAATGACATTAAGTGTCATAACTTTACGATCATCAGATAAATAGCCATCCAATGCCTGCGCAAAATCTTCACTTTCTAACACATCTTCTGGCAAATAAAAACCAGCAGAATCTGATGTTTTAGATAAGTCAGCTAAATAGTCCTGTGCTGAACCTAACCCCTCAGATACTTGATTTAATCCATCAACACTATCTGCTAATCCATTTGTTAATTGAGACATTTGACCATCAAGATCACCAAAGCCAGCAAGCAATTGTTTTTGCCCCTCTGTTACACCTGATAGACCATTTGTTAACTGCGGAATACTTCCAACAATTTGACCCTGACCATTTGCTAACTGGTCTAATCCAGCTTGCTGTTGCTCAATTCCAGCTATTAGCTGTCCTAACCCTTCGGAAAATTCCTTCTGCCCTTTGATTAATTCTGTGAATTGAGTATTTGCAAAACCAACGCGTTGTGTAAGTCCACTTAGATTTGAATTTATCTCTTCTAATCCCTTAGCAAAACCAGATAGTTGATTAACTATAACTTCTTGGACTGTACCTTTAATCTTTTCGTAGTTTCCATTTTGAGCAATACCTTCGTATTCATTTTCTAGTGCAGTAAAATCACTACTTAAATTATTTAGAGTTTTTAAAAGTCCAGTTATACCTAATTTAACTTCCTCATATTCCCCATTAAGAAAACCGATCTTTGTCACGGCATCTTCATAGCCAGCAAGTAATTGATTACTTCCTGCTAACATTTCTTCAGCACCAGCTTTCGCTTCTGCTAAACGATTTTTGATTTCTGTTGAGCCTGCAGAGCCTTGACGAATGCCTTGCTCAATTTTCACCAAATTTGTTTGTATTTCACTCATTCCTGAATTAATATCACTTGTGCCGTTGATTAATTCATTAATTCCATTTGTCGCTTCTTTTAACTGTGGACTAGATTTTGATAATTCTGATTCAGCTTCAGCAAGACCATCGCTAATTTGGACAATCCCATCATTACCTTCTCCAAGTCCTTCTTCTAGACTTTCTGCTTGTTTTGATACATAAAAGTCTTCAATTACTTCACCAGTTGGTCTAGTAACAGATCGAACAGAATCTACTAAATCAACCTTTTCCAGCTCTTTACTAATGTCTTCTGCTAATGCTATATACTCAGTTGAATCCATTTCTTCATCATTTTTAATGACGATTTCAGTTGGCATAGATTCACCTGGTCCAAAGCTATCTGATATTGCATTAAAGGCTTTAATTGAATTAACATCTCCACCAATTTCCTCTAAAGAGTTATACGATAACTTTCCATCATATAAAAGAAGAAATGGAGTTGAGATTGCTGCAACAATTAGGAGCGCTATAATTGGTCGTGCTATTGAAAAACGACCTGCCACTTCCCAAATCTTACTATCCTTATGTTCTAATTTACCCTTTGATGGCCAGAATATTTTATGACCTAATACTGCCATAAAGAAAGGAACAACCGTAAATAGGGCAATTAATAAAACAGCTACACCGACTGCTACTGCTGAAGCTGATTGGTATAATTTAAATTGTGAGAAACCAATAGCAGCAAAACCTATTAACACCGCTAATCCACTGAAGAACACAGTTCTACCGGCATTTCTGTATGTTTCAACAATAGCTTCAGTTACACTCTCACGATGTGAAAGTTCTTCTTTAAAGCGGCTTAATAATAAAATACAGTAATCAGTACCAATTCCAAATAACACAGCCACCAAAAATATTTGCGTGAAGTTAGAAATTGGAAAATTCAAAGTATCAACCAATATAGAAACGATTGACTGTGATGCTAAATACGTAATACCCACTGTAATTAATGGAATAATAGGGGCAATTAGTGATCTAAAAACAAGTAACAATACTGCTAGTATAAAGACAACTGTTATGCCTTCAGTTTTCTTTAATCCTTCTTGCGAGCTTGTCATAACATCTTGATCAATCATCCAACCGCTTGTATAGTAATGCTCAACATTAATTTCTTCGATAGTATCATATAAAAGTGCTGATATTTCTTTTGCTTCTCGATCATTTCTATTAATAGAAATTGAAGCTAAAATGGTTTTTCCATCTTCTGAAACAAGCTGTTCTTTTAAGCTTTCCTCATTAAAATGGGTTAATATTTCTGTTACATCAAGCTCTTTATTATCTTCTAATAACCCAATAGCTTTTTCTGCTTCTTTTATTTCTTGATTCGTTAACTTATCGTCATTATGGAAAACGAGTGCAGCCTGTGTTATATCGCCTACACTTTCATCAGCTTGAACTTCAGCTAATATTTCATCAGCTAAAGAGGATGAGTATCCATCTGGTACACTTATTTGCCCTTTATCACGTACTAAGTCAGCCATGTTAGGTGCTATAAAAAACAATCCAACAACAACTGCAATCCAACCAAGGATGACAAACCATTTACCCTTAATAATTGTATTCACTTCTACTCCTCCAATTTACATTCTTTTAAATTGTCTAATAAGGAATTTAACTTTTCATACGTTTCAATAAAAGAAGTAATCTCACTTTCATCAAAACTCGTAATAATTGATTCTACTAATTTACGAATCTTTTCCTCTGTTTTTACATAAAGCTCAGTACCTTTTTCTGTTAAAGTTAAATAAATCACACGCCGATCATTTTCATCGCGAGTTCGTTTTATTAATTCCTTTTCTGTTAAACGATTAATAATAGCTGTAATCGCACTTCGCTTTACATTAAATTCCTCTGAAAGCTCAGTTGAGGTACATGTACCAACATTGTGTATGTACCTTAATGTATAATGCTGGTCATTTGTAATAAATTCTCCAATACTATCTTTAACAAGGTTTTCACCTTTTTTGGTAACCGCAAAGGATACAACAAGATATCGGTTAATCAATTCTTCTATATGTTTATCTAACATGTTAGATACCACCTACCTTATAATACTTAAACACTTTAACTATTAACGTGTTTAACTATAAAACGATATGAACTTCCTGTCAATAAATAATCGTATTCATAAAATTAATTTTTAGAAAGGATATTTTTCAGACCCCAGTCTTCCATGTTTTTGGAAGACTGGGCCAGTTGTGTATTCTTATCCTTGGAGCTTTAGATCTCTTTAGATTTACAGTGATTATGGCCATGGCACCTTGTAACTACATACCAATTAGACCCGTGGATGAAGCAACTTCCTACCGGTGTCTGTGTTTTAATTCGCTATTTTTAGCCTCTATTTTATATCGTTCCTTTGACTTTTCTCTGAAGTAAATGTCTTCCTGAAAGTTCTGATGTTCATCTAATTTTATTGTTACGTTGTAGGTTTCCTTTTAGCACCATCTTTATAACATCCCTCTCTAAATGGGCATATTTAACACTTTTCAATATCTTAATTACAGATTATATAGCAGGCTATTATTTTACGAAAAATAAATAAAATTAACTTTTTATTGAATTAAATTAAATAATAATTTAATATTATTTATATAGAAAGTTGGTGGTGTGGTATGAATAGAGAAGAAGTTCCTGATTGGATTCTTTCATTAGATAAGGAATCAGTTGAATTCATCAGGAAATTTATACTGAATTCTGGTTCACTTAAAGAGGTTGCTAAAATTTATGAGGTTTCTTATCCAACAGTTAGAGCAAAGCTTGATAAGTTGATTGAGAAAGTGGAATTAAACAGTAAGAAGGAAGATGTTGAATTTATCAATATGATTAAAAATCTAGTCATTGATGAAAGGGTAAGCCTTGATGTCGCAAAAGTTATTATTGAAAAGTATAAATCTGAAAAGGATGATAAATAAATGGAACAAGTTTATGGATGGTTAATTGCCATTGTCGTTTTAGTAATTCAATTTTTACTATCAAGAAGAAAAAGAGCTTTATGGGGTGCAATAGTTCCTTTTCTGTATCTGATTTATATGGTCTATTGGATACCTAATAAATATGATGATTTTAGTGTAGTTAAACTGATACTAGTAGCTATTGGTGGACTTGCAATTCTGTGTAGCATTTGGATTAATGGTAGAGAATATTTAAAAAAGAAACGAAATAAAGAATTAGTACAGATTGAGTTGAAGAATCTTTAACGGTTAAAAAATCAATTGTCAGAGTTTAGTATAAAACGAATTACGAGCAGCATTTATTTAATTATATATTGAACGATTATGAGAGTTAACTATGTAGGAGTTGCCGAATCAATACTCAACTATAGGAAGTGTTCAATAAGAATAGTTGCTAACTGGTGCGTTAGTTGAACAAGACAATCTAAAAAAACGCTTGGGTATCACATATATTACCCTAGCGTTTTTGTTTGCTATTAGGACTGTAATTTACAGAGCTAATCATAGACTATTTTTTGGTTATTTTAGGATTTCACCATTTGATCGGAACTACTTATTCAATAGTAGCAGCTTCTGTTTTCAAAGATAAACAATCGGTTATTTAGATTGTTTATCTCTTCCGCATAAATCCTTGTCATTAATTTACCTTTCTTATCTTTTCATTATGTAATTCACTTATTGCCGAAGCTAGATATTCTCTATAGCTGCTAGCTTCTTTATCATCAAAATTTTGTAAAGATGCATGGATTCGCTCAAAGTTATCAATAAGATGTTCTTCCTTCATTCCACGGGATGTTAAAATATTATTTAGCCAAATCGCATAGTCTGTGAAGATCTTTGTTTCTTTTAATGTATAAGATGTATCTAAATGTTTAAAATGATGATAATTATCCACTACACATTTTTCTCTTCCAAGCTTTCCGTACTTTTCCTCAAGCATAGGATAGGCTTTATATATACCTTCCACTACCTCTTCAATTACTTTTACAACATCCACCTGTTTCATTCTGCAACCACTTCAAAACGTTGCACAATCGGCTTTATTGCAGCAAGTTCCTGATCAGGGTAATTCTTTTCTAACTCATGAACCTTTTTGTATGCATCACTTGTCACCCAATTTAAATAGTCTTTTTTAGTATTCCAAATGATTTGAACAGTTAGTTCTCCTTTTTTTCACTTCATTTTGCAATAGTGAAATGATTGAAAGCCCTCATACTGATCTACTAGCTTTGATCTAGTTTGATATATGGTTATAACTTCTTCTACTTTTTCCAAGGGTACATGGAAGGTTGAATGGACGATGTACATGTAATAACTCTCCCCACGCATAATGCTAGAATTTCTAATACATCACTATTATAAAATATCTAAATTATTGTTAAAACCTTTCGGGTACTATTTAAACCAAAAACCTCATCATACTCCTGTTGTAAATAAGAGATACTATCAAGGTAATTCGATAAATTGGAGGTTGATTATGGAAAAAATGCCTATGACATCAATAACGAGTGGAATGGGAATTGAAGTTCTTCCTGATGTATTTTGTTTGTCTGTACAAATTGTAAATATTTGTTTTATCGGTAATCCGAAGGAAACAAATGAATTTGTCTTAATTGATGCTGGAATGCCAGGATCAGCAGACATAATTATTAAAGAGGCAAGAAAAAGATTCGGAGATGATTGTAAAGCAACTAGTATTGTTCTAACACATGGACATTTTGATCATATTGGAGCCATTCATGATTTATTAGAACAGTGGAATGTGCCAGTATATGCTCACCCATTAGAAGCACCATTTTTAACAGGTAAATCTGATTATCCACCTCCAAATCCTGAAGTGGAAGGCTTAGTAGCAAAAATGTCTCCTATGTTTCCAAGGCATAGTATAGATATTAGCTCTCATCTGAAATTACTTAAAGAAGATGGGATCGTCCCAACTTTACCTGACTGGAGATTTATTCATACTCCTGGTCACACACCAGGGCATATCTCACTGTTTAGAGACAGTGATTCTGCACTTGTAGTTGGTGATGCTTTTACAACTGTTGAACAGGAATCCTTATATGATGTACTAACGCAAAAACAGGAAATGCATGGTCCCCCTGCTTATTTCACGACAGATTGGCATGCAGCTTCAGCTTCAGTCAAAAAACTTGCAGCATTGAATCCAACTATTGCTGTATGTGGACATGGACTTCCTATGGCAGATGATGAACTGTTAACAGATCTTAAAAATCTCACTGAAACTTTTGATGAAAAAGAAATTCCTCAAAATCGTAAGTAATAAATGTCTAGGGGTCAGACACCAGTTACTTATTCTGACCCCTTTTAAATTTTTGAAAGTAAGTTCTTTTAAATTCATGTTTCTACTTCTTCAATATTAGCCATACACTGTATAATGACTAATATTTTGGAGGGTAAATATGATCATCATTGGAAATCAACTTCAGAATGAAAATCAATTAACATCATCTTCCCTTTCCTCAGAACAAAATGAAATGATAGCAAAAATGAGTAGGTATAACAACAAATACTCGTTTTTAAATAATGAACATTTCCAATTTGTTTTGCAGCTTCGTTTAGCCATAATAAAATCAGCAAGAAACCTTTATGCAAGTAAAGCAAAATTCACGACATTTGCAAGAGCTCATTGCAATGGGGATTTTTGGCACTTAACTCCTCAAGGCGGCTTTAAACTTAAGTCAGGGGTAAGCCCGTCAATGGCCATTAATGATATTTATGAAAATGGTAGATTATATGGATTTGAATGTGCTACAGCTATGGTTATTATCTTTTATTCAGCTGTATTGCATTCAATCGAAAAAGAACAATTTGATCGATTATATCAAGGTTTGTATTTACGAGACTGGCAATCAGATGAGGATTTACCTATCTATACTAATCGAGGTAATGATTACTTACCTGGTGATTGCTTATATTTTGATAATCCACAATTTAATCCGGATACTCCTCATTGGCAAGGAGAAAACGCAATCGATTTAGGAAATGATTTATTTTTTGGTCATGGCATCGGTATTAAAACCGCAGAAGGAATAATAGAGGCTTTAAATAAAAGAAGAGCTTCTTACGCAACTGAATCTGCTCATTTATTATCTCAAGTAACACGAATTGATGACAAATACCTATATCAATTTTCTCGTGATTATTCACGAAATAACGAGCTAAATTTCATCACCACAAATTCTATAGTTGGAAAAATAGGATGTAACTGCTTAACACTGTGACACGATTCTTACAACTTAAACTAAGTACGAGAAACACAGCTAGTTATTTCATAGCTGTGTTTTCGTTTCTTTTAATGTTTTTTTCTAGCATATAGTTTTTGAAATAAAATAATGATACATGTCATAATGATCGACAATACAGTATAGGCGATAACCCATATAAAAAACGTCTCATTGAAAAAGATTAGCATTAAAAAAGAAAATACGACAAAAATGATAGCTGGTGTTACATAACTTTTTTTTGTAAACATATATCCAAAAATTGAAAGCAGCAAAATCAAAGCCGGAAATATGATAAGAATAAGTAAAAATTCCATACATCACCTCAAAGGAACTGGTTCTAATTATTTTTACTCATTTTACCATAAACAAAGTAAATCAAAAGTAAGAATAATTCAAAATCATTAGTTTAAAGATTTAAGATAAAAATCTCTCACTCGGGGTCCATCAAATTCACAGAAATAAATTCCTTGCCAAACCCCTAACAAAAGTTTGCCATTTGAAACAATGACTGTTTGTGAAGCACCTACCGTACTTGCCTTCATATGTGAAGCAGTGTTACCTTCAGCATGCATATCTTTCACAACATTCCATGGATAGATTTCATCAAATCTTCTTAGCATATCACTTTTAACATCAGGATCTGCATTTTCATTAATGGTTATCCCAGCAGTTGTATGTGGACAATAAACAATTACCGCACCTTCCTGAACATTTTCTTTTGTAACAAACTCTTGTACATGATGTGTTATATCAATCATTTCATCTCGCATATTCGTGTTTATAGAATGCTTTTTTATCATTTAACCAACCACCTCTCCGATTACTTATACCTTATATATTACCGTTATCAGTCACCTTGTAAACATAACAAAATGATTTTAAATCATTTAAAAATGATAAAGTAAAGGTCAGTATTGTATACTCTGTCTAAAGTGTTATTTCAAATACGGCTTAATAATAAATATCAATCTTCTTAGGTTCTATAGCTTGGCAGCTTTATAACGAGTTTTGTGTTGGTTGACTTTCGCTCCAGGATGCTCGCTTTCCGCGGGCGGGCGGTTAGCTTCCTCGGCGCACAGCGCCTGTGGAATCTCACACTGGAAGATTGTTGCTATGTAATCAAAATAGAAGTAGAAACAGTGTATTTTCGCTTATAAAACTACCATCTTATGATGAAAAGATGCATTAGACTTAATACTTGCTGTTTTCTTCGAATATTAAAAGCAACAAAATTTGCGAACAGCCTTAATAAAAAACGATGTTGATATTTTCAAAATCAACACCGTTTTTTATGTGGTTATAAATGATAATTGTGAATTCATAAGGTGTAAGTACACTTTAATTGTTTGCACATCTAAGTGAAATCATTATTTTGCTAACCTAATTACAATTAATCATCATAACTTTCACTCGGAACAAGAATTTGTCCGCTCCAATCCTTTTTAAGCAATGTTTGGAGAATCAGCTTAGATAACTTACTCGGCTGATATGGTTTTACTAAATATTCATTAGCACCTAGCGCAAGCCCTTTTTCTTTTTCATCTAATGCCGAAGATATAAAGATTGGTATAGATTGTAAAGTTTCGATTTCTTTTAATTCTTTAATAATATCCCAACCATTTATTCCTTTTTCCTCGAGCATAATATCTAGAACAATTGCATCTGGCTTATCACTTTTTATTGCATTTAATGCAGTTTCTCCGTTGTTAAAAACCTTTACATGAAAGTTACTTTCTTCTAATTCTGTTTGTAAAAGCTGAGCAAGGCTACTATCATCCTCAACAATAATCACATTTACTTTCGTATCATCATTCTCTTGATTTGAATTCTCAGATGGATTATGTGTACCAATTACAATTGGAAAACTTACAGTAAATGTACTACCTTCCTTCGGCTCTGATTGGACAGAAATCTCTCCATCATGTGCTTTCATAATTTCTTTCACAATAGCTAAACCTAAGCCGGTACCACCAATTCTTCGGCGATCTGTGTTATCCACTCTGTAAAATTTTGTGAATAGCTTTTCAATAGCATCAGCAGGAATTCCAAGGCCTTCATCCTTAATGGCTATTTTCAGATTAGGACCTTCCTCAAATATGTCCACATAAACATTTCCACCATCAGGCGAATACTTAATCGCATTATTTATTAAGTTATTAAACACTTGCCCGATCTTATCTTTATCACCTAAAACCATTGTATTACTGGTTCTTGAGTCAACATGTATTGTATGACTAGGGCTGTTTATTTGGTTTGTCTCAATAATTGATGTAAGAAGCGGTAAAATATCATCATAACGTTTATCATAAGTCTGTTTGCCAGCTTCCATTCGTTGAACATCTAAGAAATCATTAATAAGTGCTGTTAATCTCTTAGCTTCTTGATAGATGGTAGTCAAATATTTCTTTTGTCTTTCTGGCTTTAGTTCTTTGTTAAGCATTAACTCTGTAAATCCAAGCACACTTGCTAGTGGAGTTCTTAATTCATGACTAACTGTGCTAACAAACTCAGATTTCATTAAATCTACTTCATATTCCTTCGTTATATCTCTGTGAACGATAACTGTGCCAAATGTATCACCTTTTCTAGTTAAAGGCTCACAATACACCTGTACAACCCTTTTAGTTGGACTTTGTTTATGATAAACAAATGACGGATCATCAAATTTACCATCAACTAGAACACGATCAAAAAACTTCTTAAGATCATGTTTATTCTCAACTGTAGCAGATAATGTTTTAAACCATTCTTCATAAGAGCTTTGTATGATTGAGTCTGAATCAGATTGAATCATATCAGACAGCTTTTTATTAATTTGAATAACAGATCCCTTTGTATCAACAAGCTGAATGCCCTCTTTTATATTATCAAATATATCTTGAACTAATAATCTCTCTTCTTCTGATTGTTCAAAGATTTTGATCTTTTCTAAAGAAATGGCCACCTGCTTACTTAGAGCTTCGTATTCATCTAGCTCTATTTCATCAAACGGATCTGAAAAACGTGAATACATCATAATAGCTTCAACACTTCCAGATGAAGATAGAACAGGTATATACATATCAAAACAATAAGACTTAGTAGTATGATAAGCAAGTTCATCTACATTGCTGTCTCTTTTTATTGTGTAAGGTTTTTTTGTCAATATAACTTTTGTAATTAATCCAGATTTTAGGTTTTGGATAAACTGTTGTGACTCTTGCTTAGAAATACCGAAATATGCATGATCATGCCCTTTATCAAGCAAGACAACAATTCCTTTGTCAGCATTAATCACATCACACATCGTTTTAACAATACTCATTAATACAGCTTGTTTATCTAATGAATTTGATAACCCTTCTACTAAATCATTACGAAGCTTTAAATCAAGTTCACGCTTTTGTGTCATTTCCAGTGCTTCTTCAAGCTCTGATTGCTGGGCTTGAAGTTCATCCTGTTGAGCAAGTAGCTCCTCATTTTGTGCACTTAAGTCCTGTTCCTTATCTTGAATACTTTTCGTCATTTTTTCAAATGCAATCGATAAAAGACCTAATTCATCCTGTCGGTTGATTTTATCCGTAAAAATGACAGTTTCTCCATCAGCAATTTGCCCTGCTGCTTGTGTAAGGGTTCTTAATGGTTTCCCAATCCTCACTAACATCATTCTTGTGAAAATAACCATCGCGATTATTAACAGGAAAAGCGTAGCTGCAAAGGCAACTTGACTGTAGAGGATATTTTTTTCCAACTGTAAGTAATTATCTTCTACTGCTTGTTGAAGGCTTTCGGTATATTGCTTTAAACTTGATTGATAGGCTCTAATTCGATCAGAAGCATTCTCTGTTGCTATAGCTCTAACTTCATCCTTTTTCCCCTCATCAAAAAGTGCTTTAGTCCTAGGCATTACATCTTCAAAATAGTAGCTATGAAAACGTTGAACTTCTTGTAAAAATAAGATATCCTCTTCATTCTCTGAGTATTTTTGTAAAAGAACCATCTTATCTTCAATTTTTTCCTCTTGTTTTTTTACATTTTCATAATATGAATCGGCTTCATATGCAAAATGTGCTCTCATTTCTGATACAGCTAAATTAAAGGCATAATCCAGATCTGAAGCTAAATTCAGCTTCGTTTCTAGCTGTTCATTTTTATCATGAAAGTCAAGAGTTAACTTATTTTGAAAAATCAGTAGTGATAGAATTAAACAGCTAAATGCAATAATGATCATTGCTGTTAATAAACTAAATTGCTTTGCTAAACTAGTTTTGAGATATTTATTCAGATTCACCTAAAATCTCCTCAATTCTTTCTACTAGCTGAATCGGACTAAATGGTTTTGACATGAAATAATTCGCTCCAGCATCTAATACTTTCTGTTGATCTGACGATTGGCTTTTTGCACTTAACATCATAATTTTTGTTGAATTTTGATCTTCACGAATCATTTCAATAAGCTCAAGCCCAGTGTATACCGGCATCATATAATCTAATAGTATTAAATCGTATGAGTTCTGTTTAATTAAGTTATATGCCTCTTCCCCATCAGCAGCTTCATCTATTGAATATCCCTCATCTTCCAGAGTATCAACGACAAGCATACGAAGCACTTCTTCATCTTCTGCAAGTAATATTTTGGGCATTTTCAAACTCCTTTCCTACTGTGCTTTTGAAAAAACACTCAGACTTTTATTTCATCATCATTAGTCTGAGCGCTATTATTATTGTCATTCACTATCTACTTTTTCACCTTCATAGGCTTTTTGTAATTCATAATAAGACTTCTTTAGTCTCTCGTGAGAAACTGGTAAATCCCATTTCTCCAATTTATAATTTAACCATTCGCCTTTTGTTTCAGGTGCTGTTTGTAAAACTTCTTGTTGCTTGTTTGTTAAAACTACCTTTACATTCAATAAATCAATGATCTGTTTGCTATCCAGCCCTTTTTCTGACCAAATATCACCCATAATTTCATTTTGGCTAGGATCTTTAACATTTAATAATAGCCAAGGTAATCGAAGCTCTAATGTTCCATCCTTAATATAAAAATCAGAAAGAGTATTAGAATTTTCTTTTTCTGGGTTGCCGATTCCATATTGTAACTTTCCTGTTTCATAGGAAGAGAAAGGGATTGTAACTTGTCCTTCTTCTTTATTTATCGTCAGCTCTTTGTTTAAAGTTAAGTGAATTCGATGATATATACCATTATTTTTTTGATTAGCATATGGTTTTTTCTCAATCATTTCCAAAATATGACCATAGTGATAATAATACGTGTCATAGTAGCTATCTATTACCACTCGTGATTCATCTTCACCCTTTAACTCAACAAGAAAATCAATTCCTTCTTCCTCGAACCCATCAACTTCTGGAATGGTCGTTTGTCCTTGATTTCCTATTGTATTGAGTAATAGATAGGTGTTGTAATCATCTTTGTTCCAAAGCTTTTCATTATAATCGATTCGCACAAATAACCCTCTACTATCACTTGATAGGTAGACATTTTCTATCGGATTATTTTCCGCTTTATAGCTAGGTTCAGATTTTCTTGCCTTCCAATCTGAATCTTCTCCATCTATTTGTAGCTGAGTCTCTTTTTTGTCTGGATCAAAACTAAGCAAACCAAAATGCTGCTCATTTGTTTGAATATTATCCCAAAAAGGTCTTTTATCAGGATTATCATAATCCATCGTATTCCATGTTCGTTTAAACCATTCGTCTTGCCAAGAGAAAACCATACCACCTGCCAAGTTTTCTTCCACAATATCTTCATATAGTCTCACAATATACTCAGCTTGCTCTTTTTCAGAGTTATGACCTTGATCTAGTCCATGTACATTCTCATGTGTCAGTCCTCTTGAGGCAGGGATACCAAACTCAGCTACTAATAAAGGCATATTATGACTATTTTCCATATCATTCAAATAGCCGGCATAGTTATTTTTTTGTCCTCTATGATCTTCATAATTTATATATTTTTCTTCATAATTTAAAAAATCTGGGTAATAAGGATAAATATGATAAGATGCAAAAGTTCCAGCATAGAACGTATCTTTTGCTTTTATCTTATTTGGATCTATCGATACCATATCTTCTTCTTCACTCGGCTCTGAAGGGTGTTCAAGCAAATCCGTTGTTACCCAGTTAGTGAAACTCATTGGATGTTGCCACTTATACTGATCTGCTTCATATTTCGCCGTGAAATCCATCATCTCTGCTAGCCAGGCTTCAAATGGAGATACATTTTCAGCCATAAAGTAATGACCATCATAGCTTTTTATATCTGAATGCTTATCATTTGTTCGTAAGACAGTATTAGGATCCCACTCTACCCCAATAATCCATCCTAATAAATAAGGTGATAGATCATGCTGGTATTTTCCACTAGCATGACCTTGTCTCTCGGGAATATCTGCATTTCCATGGATAATGTCAATAGTACGTTGGATTTCTTCTTTAAAATCATTTGTTATTGCAGGATCAAATGCTGTAGACCCTAATTTTTCATTAAAGAATACATCTTCATTTACCCACACACCATGAAATAAATAAAGAGGATCCTCACGATTTAGATTATGCTCATAAAGTGCTTGATAGAATGCTGGAGGATGTATCGTATAAACCCTCAATCCATTTGCATTCATCTCACTAATTTGTTCAAACCATCGTGCATATTCTTCCTTTGTAATACCTGTCTCACCAGGGAATGTTCCTGGTTTTGCAATCCCCATATTGACACCTTTAATGAGTATATCCTCCCAAGCTCCATCTTTATATATCTGAAGATACTTGTCATTTGTTGATCCTATTAATTTCATTCCTTCTCTGGTCAAAATCTCAGGCTCTACATGAGTTAACTCTGTCTTTGAAGTACTGTTTTGTTTGTCTGTTAATATTTTCTCCATCATTGGTACATACGCTTTCCAAAAGAATGTATCTGTTCTTCCCTTTTGATTAAAAGAAAACATTTTTTGCCACCATGTTAAACCCGAGATTTGATGAATACTCGGAATTTTATCATGATCAACAAAGTCTCCTGCAAAGTAATACGTATCATATAAATGATCTTGATGATGAATAACAGCAGGAAACTTTAAAGGTATATTATAGGTAGACAGCTTTTTTTCTGCGCTTTCAGACAAAGAGAGTTCGAAAGTTGCTTGCACTTCCTCTTGATCTCTTGCTTCGACAATATCGAACCAATAATTATACTGAATTTGATCGTTCATTTCGAAATGCTCTTGTCCATTTTCTGTATATTGAAATGAAATAAACTCACTTATTAAATCTTCTTCTGTAAACACGAGAACCTCATCATCTTCACTTGCAAAGATTAATCCTGTACCTGAAAAACTATATTTCTCTCCATATTGTTTTTCATAATTATCTTTCACCCATGTCGGAACTTCTTTGTTGTTAAGATCAGTGAAAATTCGTCCCATCCAGCCTGACCAATCTAAATTTAATAAATGATAAAAGCTATCTCTTGCTTCAGGCTCTGTAGGAGAACCAAATGTATTAAATTCTGCTATTAATGTTTGATTGTTTTCAATTAAAGAAGTATTTATTGCATTTACTTCTTCTTGCTTTATGCCACCATATAAAAGCTCTGAACGGTTTCCTTCTTCGTTTTCCCCTAAATATTCATCCTTATAAACACCATACCCATCTGCAACATAGATAACATCGTATGCTGATAGATTTTCTGGGAACTCTCTAACTTGAAATTCAGGAGGTTGATCAGAAGGCACAAAGCCTACATAATCTTTTACTACATCATATTTTTCATTATTTTCTTTTTTTATTTTCAAAGTATTTAATAACCAAATTAAGCCCTTATGTTCACGAAATGTTTGATCAGGTACTGTTTTATCAACAATCAAAACATTCATATTTTCAGTCTTTTTTATTTGCCATGTCCATAACGGAGAAGTAAACAAAATGAACAGCCCTAAAACAGAAACTGCCAACAGAATCTTTTTCTTAGTCATTTGACACACCTTTCCTAACCATTTCTCCCCAGCCTTTTTTTCCTAGTAACATTTCAACCATCCCTTCTACTCGCCAAATGACAGTTAATGGGCGATACCAGAAGGTTTCTGTTAATGAAACCAAAAACAAAATCGTAAAATGCTTAACCTTTGGATATCTTTCCATACTCCATTCTTCAAGTAGCACTGCAGCCATCGAGTAGATCGATCCATAGATTAATGAAAGAAGGAAGAACATAATTGCATATTCAAAATAAATCTTTCCTGCGAAAATAGAAACAACGAGTGAAATATAACCAATCAACTCAATAAGTGGTCCAAGAAATTCAATAAAAAAGAAATATGGCATTGAAAACAATCCAATTGAGCCATACTTAGGATTAAACATTAGTTTTTTATGTTTCCAGAGACTATCAAATAATCCTTTATGCCATCTTTTCCTTTGTCTGCGAAGAAACTTTAAATCCTCAGGTGCTTCTGTCCAACAAACAGGATCAGGTACATAGACGATTTTTTTATTTTGCTTTTTTTCTTTATTTAACCGGTGGAGTCTAACAACTAACTCCATATCTTCACCTACTGTATGAGCATATCCTCCTGCTTCAATTACCCACTTTTTTGAAAAAACCCCAAAAGCACCTGATACAATTAGGAGTAAATTATTCTTACTTAATCCAATACGTCCTGTTAAAAATGCACGTAAATATTCGATAACCTGCATCACAACAATTGGTTTATTCGATAAACCAACACTGATTAAATCTCCATTTTGAATATCACAGCCATTTGCAATTCTGACACTACCTCCAGAAGCAATTACTTCATCATCTGATTCAATAATCGGTTTCAAGACTTTTAAAAAAGCATTTCGTTCAATAATCGAATCCCCGTCTAACGAGCAGAAATAGGGATATTTCGAAAGATTTATTCCAGCATTAAGAGCATCAGCTTTACCACCGTTTTCTTTATCTAAAACGATTAGATTTGGATAAATCTTAGATTGATAGACTCCCTTAATCTCTTTTGTATCAAGCTGTTTACGAATAACTCTATTTACTTTTACTAAGTTAAATTTCGATATTAGCTTTTCAAGAGTATCATCTTTAGAGCCATCATTAATAATGATTATTTCATATTCCGGATATTCGATACTTATTAGTGAACGAATTGTTCCATAAATCCCGACAGATTCATTGTAAGCTGGAACTAAGATGGATACTGGCTTTGTGTATTCTGATTGCAGAAGCTCTTCATAAGGCTCAACATTATCTAGCTCATATCTTCTTCTAATCTGCAATAATGATATAAATAGCATAAATCCATAAACAATGACGATCGTTAGCATATAAATGAATACAAACCAGTTCACAAAAACTAAAATTCCAGACCAGTTAATAATAATCAACTCTTTTCTTCTCATGCCATTCTAGAGCCATGTCTCTTGCAAAGTCATCTTCTGTCTCGTCAATCACTTGTTTGAGAATATCAATTCCATCCTTGAATTGGATAATTGCTTTTGCTGCTTCAGCTCGTACAACATATTCTTGATCAGATAACAGTTCTATTAGTTTATCTATATAACTAGTTAACTTCTGTTTACCCACAACTTTCGCTGCCATCATCCTTACTTGCCAGCTTTCAAACGTAAAAAACTCTGCTAATTGAGTTTTATCGATAGGAGCCCCCATATTTGAATATGCTTTTAGAGCTCTAATCCTCATTTCCTCTTCATTATTTTCTAGAAGTTTAGCCAATAATGGATGATACTGTATCAGTTGTTCTTTTCCAATTGTCTCAACAACCATAAATTGAGTTCTTTTATCTAAATTCACAAAATCCCCTACTAAAATTTCAAATGTTTCTTCATTCATAATAGATAAAATGGACAAAATGGAAAAATCCGATAATCTCGGATCCAGTTTTTGCATATAACTTGTCAATTTACTGTCATTAAATTTTGCAAATATCCTTAGTATTTGAGATTTCTCAGCAATTGTAAGGTTGTTTCTACCATATAATTCATGTAGAGAATCCTTCAGGTGCTCCATATGGAAATCCTCTATCATATATAAAGCATTCATCCTTAAACTCCAACGCCTTTTTTTCAGTTCCTTTTTTACGTGATTTGTGAAATGTTTCTTAGCATATTTACTTATTTTCTGTTTGATTTCCATACTATCTAACACATTTGCGTATTCTCTAAGAAGCTCTAAGAAAGCAATAAACTTCTCGGGGCTACCTTCTGGACTTAGATCATCGTCTTTTCCAGTTTGTAAAAAATGAAACATATCTAATCGATATGTTTCTTTTAATTCATTGATTTTTTTCCTTGATTCATTATTCATATATTTTTCAATCATTAAATAAATAAACAAACATAACAAAATGAAAAATAGCACTAAGAAAAAAATGAATAAATATACAATGCCAACTTCAATCATACTCACTTCATCCTTTTTATTAGATGGCCAAGCCTTGTTTCAAGTTCCATTAATTTGAAAGGCTTAGTAATATAATCATCAGCTCCAAGCTGCAACGCTCTTGAAATGTCTTGTTCACTTTTTCGAGAAGTAAGCATCATGACCGTAATACGCTCCTGAAAACGAGATTCTCTAAGTTTTTGTAGTACTTCTAATCCGTCCATTCTTGGCATCATACCATCTAAAATGATTAAATAAGGCTCATTATTTTGCTCATGCCAGCTAGATTCAAAAAACTCCATTCCATCCTTAAAGCACCGAATATCCAAGGTAAATGCTTCGGTATATTTACTTTTATTGATTAAGTCTTCCAGCATTGTACGGATTATCGGATCATCATCAATAATACCGATGTGGATAGTTTTTTTATGATAGTGTACATTATTAACTGGTACTATTTTCATCTGTGCTCTTCCAGCAACTTTTGCTTCATATAACGCACTATCAGCCATTTCAATATTTTTCTTCATATCTAACTGATCGAGATGGATTTCATGAATGCCACCTGAAAATGTACAAGAAAATTCTTCTCCTTTATTTGAAGTAAAAGAATGGTTAGAAAATTCCTTAAGAACACGATCCAATACAACCTTTGCTTCTTTTGCTTTTGTATCAGGAAGTAGAACAATAAATTCTTCGCCACCAAAGCGTATAATAATATCATTAATTCTTAATTCATTCCTGATGATTTCTGCGAATGTAGCTAAAACCTTATCACCGATAATATGTCCATAAAAATCATTAACTTGTTTAAAATGATCTAAATCTAACATAGCAATACTAAAAGTCTCGTATTGTCTTTTTAAATGACTAATTAATCGTTCATAAGTTTGAGACAAGTATTTCCTATTATATACTCTAGTTAATTCGTCGATTAACATTACTTCATCGATCGCTTGTTTTCTTTCAAGCTGTCGATTGATTCGTACAATAAACTCATCCATTTCTAATGGTTTTTCTATATAATCGTCAGCACCTAATTTATAGCTTTTTATTCTCATTTCCTTAGATTTATCTACACTAATCATAATAGTCGGGATAAATTGCTGGTTCATTTGATCCTTTAATTGCAGTAATACATCTAGTCCATTTCGGTCCTTCATATGAATGTCAATGATGACACAATCTGGATTTAGATCATAATAAGAGTTAATGGCTCTTTCTGAATCAGCCACCGCAATGACAACCCATCCGTTCATTTCTAATTGATCCTTAAGATACATGAGCAATGCTGTATCATCATCAATTAGTAAGATCAGTTTTTGGTCTTCAATCTCTGCTTGTTTCTCCATAACTTCATCTAGATTTGAAAATTCTTCATAGTAAAAAATCGAGATAAGTGGAAATAAAAATGATTGTAGTTCTTCTTTCGTCCACTCTTTCTCCTCAAACTCTTTTAATTGATCCATTAATTTTTGTGCCGTCTCACCAGCCACTGTAAAACCAATTGTAGATGCTGTTCCCGATATTGAATGCAAAAATCGATATAATTCACTGTGTTGGATAATTTGATGTTCATTTAACCAAGTTTCCAGTTGTTTTCGTACATTTTTCACTAAAGTTTGCAAATATTTATTCATTGGCTTCTCCTACCATAAACAAATTTATATAAAATATCTCTGTTCTACTAAACGTTCTCTTTCTTTATAACTATTATTAACATATTTTAAGACAAATTACGACATATTTCATCCTTTAAATGTGTTTATTTTCCATAAAAGTAAATTATAATTTATTTTGTACTTTCATAACAAGTCGTTAATATGTTACAAGAATTTTTTTAAAAGATATCTTCTACTCACGATTGCCCTGCGAAAAGATCGCTATAAATTTAAGTAGCTGAAGAAGTGAAAGCAAAGCTGCTGCGACATAAGTAAGCGCTGCTGCATTAAGTACTTTTTTCACTCCATTTTCCTCCGTATTCACGATCATTCCTTCAGAAACCATTAAAGACCGTGCTCTGTTGCTTGCATTAAATTCAACAGGAAGTGTAATCAGTTGAAAAACAACTACAGCCGAAAAAAAGACTATTCCTAAGCCTAATAAATTCAAGCTCCCTAATAGGAAACCTCCAATTAAAAGAAACGGCGCAATTCCTGAGGTGAAATTCACGATTGGAAACATCTTATGCCTAACGACAAGGGCACCATAAGATTCACTGTGCTGAATAGCATGCCCAACTTCATGAGCTGCAACAGAAATTGCTGCAATTGAATTACTAGGATATACAGAATCAGATAACCTAACAGCCTTCTTAATTGGATCATAATGATCTGTAAGTGCTCCTCTAACATTTTCCACTGATACATTATATAAACCATTACGATCTAATAATTTTCTTGCAATTTCTGCACCTGTCATTTCGGATGACGCCTTTATTTTTGAAAACTTTTGAAAGTTCCCTTTTACCTTAAACTGAGCCCATAGTGATAATCCAAATGCAATGATAATTAAAAAATCTAATGGATGAAAAAACATTTGACGCTTCCCTCCTGAAAACTGTTTTACTGATTATATTTAGTTTGGACAATATCATGATTTCTAGCATAAAAAACATTTTCTTATTACAATTTGTGCTTTTTTGCAAGGTTATCTAGGAACTGTACATACTACTAAAGCAAGAATATATTTCACCTTTGAAAGTGGTGAGTACATTGAAGGTAAATGAAGACGAAAAAAAATTATTAAGTGAAGCGATTGATAAAATGAATGAAGGTCTAGATTCTTTTATTGGATTTTATAATGAATCTGAAGAAGATAAAGCTATTATTGATTTTTCTGAAGAAACAATAATAACCATCGAGAAAGCTATTGAAGTTTACGGGAAGGAAGAAGTAACATCCAAAATTAATACAATTGTAAAAGAAGTATTATCATTTTTACCAACTAAAAAGGATGAGACTAGTGGCAAAAACAAATAAAATAATCACACAGTGGTTGCGTTGGCCAATCTATTTCCGAATAACTCTTTTTGTACTTTTAATTATTTTAGCATTTGGAGAGGTCATTGCATTAGTAGAGCCAAACGAGTTTCCCACTACATTTGATGGCATTTGGTGGGCTCTAGTTACAGTTACAACTGTTGGCTTTGGAGATTACGTACCTGAAACATATCTTGGTAGAGGCATTGCCATGATCATGATTTTAGCAGGAGCAAGCTTTGTTACTGCTTACTTTGCTACGATTTCTGCTACAGCTATAAAAAAACAACATAATTATTTAGAAGGAAACGTAGCATTCAAAGGAACTAATCATGTGGTTATTATTGGGTGGAATGAAAAGGCAAGTGAAATGATTGATTCTCTTAAGGTCGTTAAACCCTACAAACAAATTGTCCTTATTGATGATTCTCTAAATGAGTCACCCTTGATCGAGAATGTTACTTATATTCGCGGTGACGCTACAAATGATCAAACTCTGCAAAAAGCTAATATCCTTAAAGCAGATGCAGCTATTATTACAGCAGATCAACATAAGAATGAACATGACGCTGATATGCTATCTATCCTCATTCTTTTATCATTAAAAGGCATGAACCCAGGGTTATACTGTGTGATTGAGCTTTTAACAGAACAGCAATCAAATAACGCGAACAGAGCTGGTGCAGATGAGGTAATTAGAACTTATAAGCTTACGAGTCATTTTATGATGAGTAGTTATTTAGCAAAAAATGGTTTATCTCAATTTTATTCAGAGCTAAATCCCGCAAGTGGAAATATATTCAAAGTACTACCAGTGACAAATTCATTTATTGGTAAAACGTTTAAAGAAGCAAGTTACCAGCTTTTAGAAGATGAATCTATATTAATTGGCATTAAAAGAGGAGAGGAAACGAAAGTTAATCCGCCCCTCTCCTTTCAAATCAAGCATAATGATGCATTGATTGTTTTCACACATTAATTAATCAATTCAGCTTCAAGCTCCTTTACAAGCGCCTTCCCTAAATCAATATATTCTTCTGGGAAGGTTGCATCCTTATCTTGTGGCTCCTGAAACTGGTCAAAGGATGCACTAAAATTCCCAATGTGCACATGATCATCAAGTCCAATTTGATATTTATGTGATAATAGAAATGGTCTACCAATTTTAACTGTAGTATTATGTGAATCAAGCTGTCCATCTACCGCTTCAAAAGGAACCCTCAAAAATTGGTACCCTACCTCAGAATCAATCTTATAATCAAATGATCCATGATCATAATCCCAATTTCCACCAATATCATAGCCTAATGGCTTAAGCTTTTGCTCTAAAAAATATAATTGAAAGCTTTGGTTTTCAATTTTTGACGGAATTTCAATCACTTAAAATACCCCCTTTTTTATAGCTTTTCCTATTATCTAAGAATGCATTCTTAAAAGGGGTTTTTAAGTGAAATCAGGTAAAAAAGCTAAAGGGACCACATCGTGATGTTGGTCCCTAAAGAATTATTTTTCTAATCGTTTTTCAAGTTCTGCTTTTTTCTCTTCAAATCCAGGTTTACCTAGTAAAGCAAACATATTTACTTTATAAGCTTCAACACCTGGTTGATCAAATGGATTAACTCCTAATAGATATCCACTCATTGCACAAGCTTTTTCAAAGAAATAAGCTAAATATCCGAATGTATAAGCATCCATTTCTGGGATAGTCACAACTAGGTTTGGAACTCCACCATCAGTATGTGCAAGCATTGTTCCTTGGAATGCCTTTTTATTAACAAAATCAACTGATTTACCAGTTAGATAATTTAAGCCATCTAGATCATTTTCTTCTGATTCCACAAATAACTCGTGACGTGGATTTTCAACATTAATCACTGTTTCAAATAGATCACGACGACCTTCTTGAACATATTGACCTAGTGAATGAAGATCTGTAGAAAAGTTTGCTGATGAAGGATAAATTCCTTTTTGGTCTTTACCTTCACTTTCTCCAAATAATTGCTTCCACCATTCAGAGAAATATTGAAGTCCTGGCTCATAATTTATAAGCATTTCAATTGTTTTCCCTTTATTATAAAGAACATTTCGAACAGCTGCATATTGGTATGCTGGATTTTCTTCTAATTCAGATTTACCAAAATCATCGCTAGCCACAGCAGCTCCATTCATCATTGCCTCAATATCAACACCTGTAACTGCAATTGGTAGCAATCCTACTGCTGTTAACACTGAGAATCGACCACCAACATCGTCAGGAATGATAAATGATTCATAGCCTTCTTCTGTTGCAAGTGTTTTTAGAGCTCCACGTGCTTTATCTGTTGTTGCATAAATACGTTGTTTAGCTTCTGACTTGCCATATTTTTCTTCAAGAAGTTTACGGAAAATACGGAAAGCTAACGCTGGTTCTGTAGTTGTTCCAGACTTTGAAATAACATTGATTGAGAAATCTTTTCCTTCTAATAAATCATGAAGATCTTTCATATATGTAGAGCTAATGTTGTTTCCAACAAAAATAACCTGAGGAGCTTGTCTTTGCTCTTTTGATAATGAATTATAAAAAGAATGGTTTAACATTTCGATTGCTGCTCGAGCACCTAAATATGATCCACCAATTCCGATAACTAGAAGAACCTCTGAATCTGATTTAATTTTTGCTGCACTTTTTTGGATACGTGAGAACTCTTCTTTATCATAGTTTTTCGGTAAATCCACCCATCCTAAGAAGTCACTTCCAGCACCTGTTTGTTCGTGAATAGAATGATGTGCAACTTTTACAAAGTCGCGCAAGTATGTAACTTCATGCTCACTAAAAAAAGATAATGCATTTGAGTAATCAAAACGTACATGTGTCATTTTACATTTCCCTCCATTTTCATCTTGAACTTATCGCTATTATCACTTTATCTAAACTAGTCCTTTAAATCAAGCAAAGTTGATAATGTATACGCGTTAAACGCTATATTAATTTGTAATAAGGTTTATTAAATAATACTATAGTGAACTAAAACACATAAAGTACGCTCTAATTTACCTGCTAAAGTAAAAGAAGGTGACATAGTTAAATTATTCTTAAATATTTAATAATGTTTTTTATTAATCAGTTAAGATGAAATATAAGTTCGTTTCATTGCGCTACAGACACTCCATTCGCCGGGGAGGAAGCTGAGCCTCCGCGGCTACGCCTGTGGGTCTCAGCCCTTTCCTCTATTCCCGTAGGTGCCCTAGCGTCTTCCACTCCATTCCACTAGTTTTTATAAATAGTATGCAAAAGCAAATAAATACCCGAACTATTGGCGAAGAATTAATTAAAACATCACCTAATAATTCGGGTTTATCATTAATACTTATGTCCTAGTCCCTTCTAATTTAAAGTGAAGCTTTTAATATAGCCACAACATCTTCTTTTTGAAGAGCTTTAAAATTACCAAATGGACCATTCACCATAGCCTTATCTGCCATTAAATCTATATTTTCATCATTTATATTATAATCTTTCAATCGACTTGGGGCTCCAATACTACTCCAAAATTCTCGTAGTTTTTCAATTCCTTCTAAAGCAATTGTCTTCTCATCTTTTCCAGTTGTGTCAACATCAAATACGTTAACCGCTAATTGAACAAAACGTGAAATATTTTCATCTATATTATGCTTCATCCAATTTGGGAAAATAATGGCTAGACCACCAGCATGTGGAATGTCATAAACAGCTGAAACAGCATGCTCAATATTGTGACTTGCCCAATCACCTCTGTACCCCATCTGTAGTTGACCATTTAACGCGATTGTTCCAGAATACAAAATGGTTTCACGGAGCTCATAATTCTCGAGATCTTCTATTAATTTTGGTGCGGTTTCAATTACTGTTCTTAATAAGGATTCACAAAAACGATCCTGTAATGGTGTATTTTTTGTATGATGAAAATACTGTTCAAAAACATGTGTCATCATATCAACCATTCCATAAACCGTTTGATCTTGAGGAACCGTGAATGTATTAACAGGATCTAATATAGAAAATTTAGGGAATGTTAGTGGACTACCCCATCCATACTTTTCTTTTGTTTCCCAATTAGTAATAACAGAGCCAGAATTCATTTCAGAACCTGTAGCAGCAAGTGTTAAAACAGTTCCAAATGGCAGCGCATCTGTTGGTATATGTTTTTTTGTCACAATGTCCCAAGCATCACCATCATATTTAGCTCCAGCAGCAATAGCTTTTGTGCAATCAATTACACTTCCTCCACCAACTGCTAAAATAAAATCAATTTCCTCTTCTTTACATAATTGAACTCCACGATGAACAGTTGATAACCTTGGATTTGGCTCAACTCCAGCTAATTCAAAAAGTTGAAGATTTTTTTCTCTTAAAACGTTAATAACTTGATCATAGAGACCATTTCTTTTTATACTGCCACCACCATAAACGATCAGAACTTTTTCACCAAACTTAGGTACCTCATTTTTCAATTGTCCTACTTGGTCTTTTCCGAATATTAATTTTGTTGGGTTAAAGTATGTAAAGTTTTCCATTTTATATCGCCTCCATCTATAGATTATGTAGATTTCAATAATACTTGTAAAGAAAAGTGCTTTTAAGTGAAATTTTCTATGAATAGTTTTGACTTAACTTCACATCATAAAAATGTAGTTATCAACTAAGGAGGTTGTAAAATTGAGCGCAATTCAACGTATAGCACTTGTACTTACAATAATAGGGGCGATTAACTGGGGACTAATCGGATTTTTCCAATTCGATTTAGTTGCAGCTATCTTCGGTGGCCAAGAATCAGGACTATCCCGAATCATCTATGGCCTTGTTGGAATTGCTGGTTTAATCAACCTAGGATTACTATTCAAACCATCTGAAGAAGTAGCAAGAGAACCACGCCCAGAAGCTAGGTAATACGAAAAGCGGAAGGCGCCCGTTTATCGGCGACAAGCATAAGGCGAATAGGAATAGAAGGCGCTCTTTGCCTTCAATTCCTATTTGACTTATGACTCGAGCCGATGGCGCCTGGAGCTAGACAAACGAAAAGCGGAAGCGCCTGTTTAGCCCCGACAAGCTTAAGACGAAAAGGAATAGAAGGTGCACTTTACCTTCAATTCCTTTTTGGATTATGACTCGAGGGCTAGGCGCTGTAGCTAGACAATACGAAAAGCGGAAGGCGCCTGGAGCTAGACAAATGAAAAGCGGAAGCGCCTGTTCCCCGACAAGCTTAAGACGCTTAGGAATAGGAGACGTATTTTGTCTTAAATTCCTGAGTGGCTTATAACTCGAGGGTTAGGCTCTGAAATGGCCATTATCATCATGTAAATAAACAAAAGAAAAGAAAAAAGGTGATCGCGCAATGCGATCACCTTTTTCTTTTCATCAGTAGATTATTTCTTTACTTCTTCACGCTTAGATTGCTCGATCCACTCTTCTAACTTGTCTTTTAATGTATTGAAGCCTTGTGGAGTTTCTGTTTCAGCTTTCACTGTAGCTTGACGCTTCTTAGGTTTTCTTGGCGCAGCTTCTTTCTTTTCTTCTACTGGTGCTTCTTGAGTAGCACGAATTGATAAACTGATTTTTCCAGATTTATCATCAATAGAAAGAACTTTCACTTGCACTTCATCATTTACATTTAAATGTTCGTTAACATCTTTTACGAAACCGTGAGTAATTTCAGAAATATGAACTAATCCTTGAGTTTCTTCATCAAGTGCAACAAACGCTCCGTATGGTTGAATTCCTGTTACTTTTCCTGTATGAACACTGCCTATTTCGTACTTTGTTGTCATAATAACACTCCTAATTTTCTTATATTAAATGTCTATTTATACGCAATATAAAATTATATCACAGTTTTTCATTTTTTTCAAAAATATCTTTTCAAATATAGTATAACCAAAAAAGCAACGATCAAAGACGTCGCTTTATGGAAATGGAGTATATTCAACTCTAACCTTTTCATATTCATTGTTTCGTTTCATATTGAATATAATGGATTCTCCATCTTTTGTAGTAAATGTGTGCTCGATTAATCTACCATTTTCCTTATATGTTGTACTGACTTTGATTACTTTATTTGATAGATCTTGATAATTGGTTGTCGATTGTGCCATTTCACTTATAAATCGTTCTAAATCTGGTCTTTCTGAAGCTTCCCCATCGTAAGTTAGATAAAAAGCTGTTTCATAATCTTTATTTTCAACAGCATACATATACAGACGTGCAATTGAGACTTCTATTGCGCTTTCAGTACCTAAAAAGGGTCCTTCAAGAATTTCATCATTACGTGTATTTTTATACTCCTGATAAACTGCCTCCAAAGAATCTGTTAGTGGAAGTAATTGCACATTGTTTTCTGAAATCGCTTTTAGCTCTGGTGATATTTTAGCACTAATGCTTTCTCTCATTTCTTGACCAGAAACAAACTCATCATTTTCATTTCCATTTAAAAATTCGTCCACTTGTTTTGCAGATAAGGATTTTGGATAATCACTTACAAAATCCTTCATACTCTCCTCATCACTATATTGTATAAAATGTAAAAGGTGTTTTTGGTATTCCATTTTTAGGTCATCATTTTTCTCGAAATTAGGATGGGCAATGATAGTCTCCTCTAATTTTATAATACGGGATGCTAATTGTTCTTGAGTTAAACCTAAGACAGTTCCTTGTTCAATGACTTCTTTTTTATATTGTAGGTAAGCTATTAGTTGATTACTAAGCATATCTTTGAATGTATCTAATATTTTTTGATGGTCTATTGTTAAATCAATTTGACCTTCACCTTCTGTAATAAAAATAAAACGATATCCATTTTCTCTAAGAGTTTTAATTAGATTTAGATAGTCATCAGATCCATTTTCAACTTCTTGTTTATTTAGCTTATCCACATATTCTACTAAGTTCCCTTCAGTTGGTAGCTGCCTTAAATTAAACCATTTTTCGTTAAATCGTTCCTTGAGTAGCTCCATTTTAATTAAATAACTGATTAGTTGTGTTTCATCTATTTTTTTATCATTTTTTGCTCTTTCTTTTAAAATTTCCATTTCTTCATTAGGCATTGATACTCTTAAAGAGATGATATTTTTCACGTTTTCTGTATAATTTTGAAGTTCTGCACGTGAGGAATATTCCTTTCTTTCTTCAAAGCTCTCTACTGTATTCTTAGCTTCTTGTACAAAACTATATTGTTCAACATCATCAAATTGTAGCTTTTCTTTTAGTACATCAAGATTTCTTTCATACAAGCCTCTGACTTCATTTATTGAATCTTCTATATCTGTTGCTGAAACGGTTTGATTTTCAATTGATGGTGACTTTTCACCACTGCTTTTATTGGATTGAGATATTAGCTGTGTACCCAAAATTCCAGCTATTAATAAAACACCTATAAAAGATGCTACATATGTTAGGGGAAATATTTTTTTCCGCTTTGGAAGCTCCGTTTGCTTTACATTATTAATAATATGATCAACAGAAGAAACAGGCTGTAATTTTTCATATGAACTCTTCAAACTATCCATTCGTTCTTCAAATATTTTATCATCCATGTATGTCACCTTCCTTCTTTATAACCTCTTCCATCATTTTTTTTAATTGTGTTTTTCCACGCAGGATTCTCGTTTTAACAGTCGAAATGTTAATTGACATGATTTCAGAGATTTCATCATACTTTTTATCATGAAAATAAAACAAAACAATTGGTATCCGGTATTTTTCATCCAATCTTTGTATTGATAAGTGCAATATCCGATCTTCTTCATTCTTAATGATCTTTGACTCTATTTCTGGGTAATCATCATTGCGAAAATCCTGTTGTATTTTAAACACTTTACGAATGTTTGATTGTCTTTTTCTAGCAAAGTCTCTTGTGACATTAAGTGTAATTTTATATAACCATGTTGAAAACTTTGCCTTTGTAAACTGGTCGAGAAATCGATAAACACGAATAAATACTTCTTGTGTGATATCCTCGATTTCTTCATGTTTATTTCCTAATTGATAGGCAAACCTTTCAACAGTGGGATAATGTAATTCTACTAATTGTTGAAATGCGACAATATTCCCTTGCTTAGCTTTTTTTATTAAGTTTTCTTCATTCATTTTTTTCTACCCTCCTCTTTTTTAGGCTCTTTTCTGAAGGATTGTTGCTAAACCTAAATTTCCTTTTAGTAACAATTTTTTATCATAAAAAATGACTATGTTAAGAAGAAAAGATGCCACTAGACTTTATACAGTGCTGTTTTCTAAATATGAATATAAAAACAACAAAGTTTACGAAAAACATCTCAAAATATATAACGAATGTTAATTGAAGTTTGTTTCATATTAGTATGGTCTGAGAATTGTTCATCACACAATTCGTTGGTTATGTTCATTATTTCTATGAGGTAGTTATTCATTAGGAGAAAAATCAATAAAAGAAGAAATTATGCAAGAAGCTATGTTTATACAAGCAAAAAAGGGGAATAATAAAAGCATAAGGCTTTTTAGTATCCCCCCCTTTTGTTTCTCTATATTTGGCTGACCTTTATTGGTCAGCTTTTTTAAATTTTATTTTCTACGAATCTTTGCATTCTTCTTAATGCTTCCTGTAACTGTTCTAAAGAAGATGCATAAGAACATCGAATATAGCCTTCACCACTATCACCAAAAACATTGCCTGGTACAACAGCTACCTTTTCTTCTAGAAGAAGCTGCTCAGCAAATTCTTCTGACGTTAGATTTGTTTTCTTTATTGAAGGAAATACATAAAATGCTCCACCAGGTACATGACATGTTAAATCCATTTCATTAAGAGCACTTACAACTAAATTTCTTCGTTGTTTGTATTTCTTTTTCATATAAAGAACATCTTCTCGACCATTTTTCATTGCTTCAATAGCTGCATATTGTGCCATAGTAGGTGCACACATCATTGAATATTGATGAATTTTCAACATTTCACTTAGAAAATCCTTATGAGCAGCGATATATCCTAATCTCCAGCCTGTCATAGCAAAGCCCTTTGAAAACCCGGAAACAAGAATCGTTCTTTCAGCCATACCATCAATTGATACAAAGCTAGAATACTCATGATCATATGTTAACTCAGCATAAATCTCATCTGATATAACAAGCAGATCATGCTTCTCAATGATTTCAGCAATTTTTACAAGCTCTTCATGTTCAAGTACTGTTCCAGTTGGATTACTTGGTGAGCATAAAATAATTGCTTTCGTTTTCTCAGTAATAGCTTTTTCTAGTTCAGCTGGCTGCAGTTTAAACTCCATTTCACCACTTGTTTGTACTGAAACTGGGACACCACCCGCTAATGAAATTAAAGAAGAATAAGATACAAAGCTAGGTTCAATTACTATTACTTCATCACCTGGATTTACAATTGCTCTTAATGCAACATCAAGTGCCTGACTTGCACCAACGGTTACTAATATTTCTTCCTTTGGATTGTAAGAGACTTTTGCTTTTCCTTGTAAATAATATGCAATCTCTTCTCTTAGCTCCAATAAACCAGCATTAGCCGTATAAGACGTAAAGCCTTGTTCAAGAGAAAGAATAGATGCTTCTCTAACAGACCATGGTGTAACAAAGTCTGGCTCTCCTACACCTAATGAAATGACACCTTCCATGCTTGCAGCTAAATCAAAAAACTTTCTAATTCCTGATGGCTTTAAATCCTTTACTGTTTTAGAGATGTAATGAGAGGGCTCAATCATGGTGACACCACAATCCGCTTATCCTCATCATCTTGTTCAAATATAGTGCCATCATGTTTATATTTCTTTAAGATAAAATGAGTTGTAGTTGATAATACAGAATCTAGCGTTGAAAGCCTTTCAGAAACAAAGTGAGCTATATCTGACATTGATTTTCCTTCAATAATAACAGAAAGATCATATGCTCCTGACATTAAATAAACAGATTTCACTTCTTTAAAACGATAGATACGGCTAGCAATATCATCAAAGCCTACGCCACGTTTTGGTTGGACTTTCACATCAATCATGGCTTTAACACCTTCATGGCCATCTACTTTGCGCCAATTGACTTGTGCTGTATAATCAACAATTATTCTTTGATCTTCAAGATTTCGGATTATTTCTTTTGTCTCAGACTCAGATAAGTCAATCATTTTTGCTATTTGATCTGCAGACAATCGACAGTCGTCCTCCAGAATTTCTAATATCTCAACTTCTTTTTCGCTAAACTTCATTGCCAACACTCCTACTTTTTAAATCTTCAGATAATTATAACACCTAATAACTCGTTTTTCATATGTTTCACTTAAAGAAATACGGGTAGATTTTACATGTGTAAATTAACATTTTTCGGTCAAAATAAAAGAAACTTTTAACCTCATTGTTTATGTTAATTTAAATGTTTATCGAACGAACGACCAAGTCCACCTTGATATCCCTTACTTCATTTTAGTCTCAATATCCCTTACAAATACCTCGCTCTGGTAAAATAAAAAGCATATGAAAGAAATAGATTAATTTGACTAAATCAACATTTTATCATAAGGACAAATTTATATATATATAATGGAGTGAATGTTTATGGAAAAAGGTCATTTTTATTGCAGTAAAATGAACATTCTTGGTGTTAACGTTCATTATGAAGTGTATGAGCGGGATCGTCTAAATCCTGTGATTGTATTAATTCATGGATTTCTATCCTCTAGCTTCAGCTTTCGTAAAATTATTCCTTTATTAGAAAAGGATTTCACCATTTTAGCTATTGATCTACCGCCATTTGGTAAAACTGAAAAATCCACAAAATTTGTTCATTCTTACACAAATATGGCCAGAGTTGTCATTGAGCTAACCCAAGCTTTACAGATCTCAAAGGCATATCTTGTTGGACATTCCATGGGTGGACAAGTTTCATTGAATGCTGCAAAACAACGACCAGATTTATTTGAGAAGGTTGTTCTTTTATGTAGTGCAGGTTACACGAAGGGTGTTAGCCCCACCCTTAAATTTGGTTCCTATGTTCCTTATTTTTATTTATGTATTAAGCATTGGCTAGCTAGTCAAGGCATTCTAAAAAATTTAAATAATGTGGTTCATGATCAAAGTCTGATTGATCAAGAAATGATGGATGGTTATATGGAACCATTTACAGATGATCGAATTTTTATGGCATTAAATAGAATGATTCGTGATCATGAGGGAGACCTTCCAGCTGAAGAACTAAAATTAATTGAACAGCCAAGTTTGCTAATCTGGGGAAACGAAGATAAAGTCGTACCTATACAAATTGGAGAAAGATTGAAAAAAGATTTACCTAATTCATCATTTGTGTCTTTTAAACATACTGGTCATCTTGTTCCAGAGGAAAAACCAGAGCATGTATCAGACAAAATTGGAAACTTCATCTTTCAAGCTCAATGATTCTTAAGGCAAAATGTAACATTAAGTATACATCTTGCCTTTTTCTCCTTAATAACTACTTATATTTCACAACTTGAATTATCTTTTATAGTAAAGAGCTTTACAGCTAGATCTTCACATATCTGTAAAGGAATAACTTCTTCAAATGAAAACTCATAGATAGCTTGTATTTTTCTAGCAAGCTGCTTAACCTCTTCATATGCATAAACTGCTTGCAACACATCAACGACTTCTGTTTCATAGCTTCCTTCACCATAGCCTAATGGATCCCACTGTAATAATAGTTCCATTAATTTAATATTAGTGTGCTGTGCATCCATTTTTTTCACCTTTATGATCTTATTTTTTGCACTGCCATTGTAACACACTTATGATGGAAGTAGTAATTGACGATTCAAGCAAATTTTTAATCAAAGGAGTGGTTCGTGTGAATCGTTTTGATAAAGTAATCAATCGTAAAAACACTAACTCTGTAAAATGGGATTTTTCAAAAAACATCTTTGGAGTAGATGAAGTCCTGCCAATGTGGGTTGCCGATATGGACTTTCAAGCTCCTGATGAAATTATTGATGTCCTCCATTCACGTGTTGATCATGGAATCTTTGGATATACAATGTCTGGCACAAGTATGGAAAAAGCTATTCAAGAGTGGGTTAAAAATCGTCATAGTTGGGATATCGACCCAAAAATCATTACATATAGCCCAGGTATCGTTACTGCCATTAGCTTGGCAATTGAAGCATTCACTTCTGAACAAGACAAAGTTGTTGTTCAATCACCTGTTTATTATCCGTTTTTCGAGATTACTAAAAAACATAATCGAGAAGTTCTTTATAACCATCTTCATTTAGATAATAATTTTCGTTATGATATCAATTTTGCCGATTTAGAGGAAAAGTTATCTGATCCCCAAACAAAATTATTTATTTTATGTAATCCACATAACCCTAGTGGTCGAGTATGGAGTAAAGAAGAACTAACGAAAATAGGTAATCTTTGTGTAAAACACAATGTACTCATTTTATCTGATGATATTCACTCTGATTTATTATTATTTAACAGTAAATATACACCAATTGCATCCATTAATGAGCAAATAGCCAATCAAACAATAACCTTTATTGCACCTAGTAAAACATTTAATCTAGCAGGTCTTCAAGCTTCAGTAGCACTCATCACTAACGATTCACTAAAAAAAAAATACAATGAAGTGAAACAAAAATTTGGTCTTATGATGATCAATACACTAGGGCAAGAAGCAATGGAAGCAGCCTATACGTACGGAGAAAAATGGCTAAATGAACTTTTAGAATATTTAGAAGGAAATGTCATTACAATTGAAGAACACATAAAAACGCATTTACCAAATATTAAAGTAATGAGACCTGAATCTACTTACTTGATCTGGTTAGACGCAAGAGCACTAGGTAAAACAGATGATGAACTTAAAGACCTTTTACTAAAGAAAGGTAAATTAGCCTTAGAACCTGGATCTAAATTCGGTGAAAATGGAGCAGGCTTTCTAAGAATGAATATTGCGTGTTCAAGGACAACAATAATGGATGGATTAGATAGGCTAGTAACTGCATTTAAAGAATATTAATCGTTTTGAAATAGTATATTTTATTCTTTTATGCGAGACTGGGACATAAGTATTTAAGCTAATGATAAACCCGATATATTTAGGAGATATTTCAATTAATTATTCGCCTAATTTTTCGGGTTTTTATTTGCTGTCTTCAATAGTTTTCTTGATTTTGCATACTTTTTTTAAGAGCTAGTGAATGGAGCGGAAGACATTTGACTCCTGCGGGTGCAGAGGCTTAGCTTCCTCCACGGTGAATCTTTTGTCTGCAGCGCAATGGAACGAACTTGTTTCTTTCAACTTAACTGAATTTAGATTTATTCGTTTTTTTATAACATCTTTAATTATGTCCCAGCCTTCTATTTCATGTATTTAACAGATATATTGATTTTGAATATTTGACACTTCTTAAAAAAGTAATTAATACCCTTTACTTCACTAAAAAAATTGCTTGAAATGAACATCTCACTTTAATAGCTCGATTACTGTAAAATTTTATTAAAAAATTGAGGATTTTGGCATAAACTGGTGATATAATTAGGGGACTAATCTATAAAGTGGTGACCTTTGAATGGATTTAATAAAAGATATCTTTTTACAAGTAGCATTTATATTATTCCCTATCTTTAGTTACCATCTATTTTGGTTAAGTAAAGATCCTTCACATGTACTTAAGCCAAATAAAGTGATTATAACAATAAGTACTGCCACTTCTTCTTTATTATGTATCATATGGCCGATTGAAATAGTTGATGGCATAGTCTTTAACCTTCAAGCAATTCCACTTTTTATTAGCTTTGTATATGCTGGGAATTTAGCAGGCTTTTTAACACTTTTAACAACCTTTGCTTATTTAATCCATTCCCTTAACTTCCAATGGTTTCATTTCTTATTGTTTATTTTAGCTTATTCAATTTACTCGATCTCAATGAAGAAAAATTGGCATAAAAAGCGAATCAAACAAAAGTTATTTTCATCATTTCTATACGGGGTTTATATATTAGTAATTGCATTATCTAGCTTCACTATTGTAAGCGCTTTAAACTTTTATCATACTTCAGTAGTAAACTTAGTAACTCTCAGTGTGTCTATTATTATATTAACTTTCATTTTAATGATTGCCATCTATTTGATTGAATATATGAGAGAAAATGCTTTATTGCGAAATGAACTAGTAAAAGCAGAAAAACTCTCAATAGTTAGTGAGCTGGCAGCAAGTGTTGCCCATGAAGTTCGAAATCCTTTAACTGTTGTAAGAGGCTTTATTCAGCTGATTGGCAATTCAACAGATACAAACATCATTCAGAGGAAAGAATATATGGATCTAGTCATTTCAGAGCTTGATCGTGCACAATCTATTATAACTGATTATTTAAGTTTAGCTGGTAAGGATTACATATCGAAAGAAAAAATACATCTTACAAATACATTAAGAGATTTAACGATACTTTTAACTTCATATGCAAACTTTAAAGCAGTAACATTTGATTATAATATTGATGATCATATTTATGTATTTGGTGATGAAACAAAATTAAAACAGGTGTTTATAAATATCATGAAAAATTCAATAGAAGCAGTTCCTGAAGCTGGAGGTTTAGTAACAGTAAAAACAATTTTAAAAGAGGAAAACATTATTGTGAAAATAACGGACAATGGAATTGGAATGACAAAAGATCAAATTGCAAGGCTTGGCGAGCCTTATTATACGTTAAAAGAAACGGGCACAGGTCTTGGTTTAACTGTTACATATTCGATACTAAAAAATCATGGTGGTACTATTCGATATCATAGTGAACTAAACAAAGGTACTTGTGCAATCGTTACCTTACCTTTGTTTAAGGAAAATCTATTAATAACTTCTAATCAGCATTTTGATAAAAAAGAAACAGGTCAACTTGGTAGTTAAATCAGTTAACCTGTTTTTTTGCTTTTTTATTCCTCTTCAGGAGGAGTTACTTCTTTTTTGTCTTCTCTTTTTGCTTCTTCTTCAGTAATTTCTCCACAAGCAATACGAGCTCCTGAATCACCTGATGGCTGTGTCATACCATCATCTTTACCTTCAGTTATCACAATGCTTGTTCCTTCTACTCTTAAAAGAGAGTTCTTCTTCCCACTTTTTAAAGTCAATTGAGGAGCTTGCAATTGAGCATCCACCTTACCATCTTCAGCAATTATATTTGGAAGATCTCCAGCATGTGCTCCTTCTGGATGTAATAACCCATGCATAGATTCATCAGGATTAAAATGATTTCCAGCACTTTTAAAATCTGGTGCTTTGCATGTTCCTTTTTCATGGATATGCAACCCATGCTCTCCCGGAGGAAGGCCTTCTAGTAAAACAGTTAACTCAACACCTTCAGATACTTCATCAACTTTAATAGTTCCTAGAGAATCACCAGCAGGATTAAACATTTCGACTTCCATTTTTGTGATTTCTTTCTCCATACAGCCTGCTAAGATGAAAGAAATAAGAAATAACAATAATAAGTTACGTTTCATAATACCCTCCATTTAATATGTTGGCTAAAGGGTATTTTTTGTATATTTAATTGTTTTTATGCAGGATATTATAAGAATTTATCTATACTCAGCTAAAAGTGATCTAAAGGATACTTTGTCTACACTCCTATTGATCACTTGCTGTCTTTCTTTTCATTAGCTTGTTTAATAAGATCATCAACTTGACCTTGTTCTTTTTTTGATAATTTCACAATATATCGAAATGCAAAAATAGCCAAGATTGTAAAGACACCCATCGTTATTGCGGCTGGCAAATATTCGGACTTATCTTCTGGAAAATATAAAAATAAACCTATAAGTGGAATGTATAGTTCCAAATAACTCACGACCTTTCTTTGTACATACTATAGCAAGTTTTTATCAGAATCACTAGTCTATTAAAGGTCTAAATCTAAAATTCCATAAAACGTTCATACATTACGTTTTACAGTTCCTCATGGTAGTATATAAGAGTGTATATTATGCAAGGGCAGCGAGGTAAAACAACAAGCACGTTCCTCCTTCGCTTCAATACCACAAGGAACTAATATAACAGCATTAAAAAAGAAAAGGGAAAGAGGTGCTGAATTTAATGGAAGAAATAAAAATTGGTGATATCGTCACAGGAATCTATAAAACTGGGAAGTATATTGGCGAGGTTACAGATATTCGTCCTGCTCATTATTTAGTTAAAGTTAAAGCTGTTTTAAAGCATCCACAACAAGGTGATTTACATAACCCCAAACAAGTAGATGTACAATTCTTTCACGAACGAAGAGCATTAGCTTTAAATGAACAAACAAATATACCTAAACAAATGGTAAAGCCTTTTGAACAGGATATACCTGATTATCATGATTCATTAAAGGAAGCCATCACAACTTGTAAGCTTGAGCTTACAGAAAAAGCTACTCCTTGGGCAACGGAATCCTTAAAAAAAATAGAGAATTTAGAAAAAGATTATTTTCCAGCACGCTAACATAATTACACCTTACTCAATAACAATAGATACGACACTGTTTGTCGATACATATTGTTATTGAGTAAGGTTTTTAGGTAAAACGTTTTTTTAAAACGTTGATGTTTCTAATATTTCTAAGTAATAGCAATGTATCAAGTATAGTATTATCTTGGAAAACGTTTATGTTGCATAGTTCTTTAATACCTTTGATAAGTCAATTCTATCACCTATGGTTGGTGGGCTAGGCTTTTGCAGGTACCTCTTATCTTCTTCAACCAATTTAAATAAGTTGTAAGTAGTCATTGCATCATCCAAAGCACAATGATGCTTTCCGGTCGCTTTTTTACCATAATCCTCGACTGCTTTCCATAAGCCAGTTTGATTACGATCTCCAAAAAACTTCTTATACTCCATTGATAAATCTCTATATTTTCCATTGAAAGGAAACTCTAAATTGTTCATCTGACAATTTTGACGAAGTACCTTCATATCCATGTTACCCCAAGTAATTACTGTGACAGGTTGGGTATAATTATAATTCTCTAATACCTTTATCAGCTCATTAAAGGTTATTCCATTATCAATCCTTTCCTGAGTGATTTGTAGAAAGGTTTTACAACGTTCAGTTAGTTTTGGGAAGTTGTTCGGTCTAACAAATGAGGAGTATTGGTCTTGTATTATTTGGTTTACAACAGAAACAATTCCTACTTCAATTATTTCTGGGTAAAACCCTTTTGGATTAGACTTTCCTTCTGGCATAGTGAATTCAAAGTCAATAAACAATAAATGATCTAGATTTGCCAACTTATCTGTCCCTCCCTTCTAAATATGATGAAAATTTTGTTTCTATTATTATATCATCGTAGCCAGAGAAAGAACTTAAATATTCAAAAAATAATGAAATACCCCTTGACTATTTTTATCTTTACACGACATTTATCTCTTAAAAATATATTCTTCAGAATCATAAATTAGGCTTAATTTCTAAGATTTTAACGTATTCATTCAAACGAACCTATGATGAAATGGTAAACTACCTCTATATCCAAAATGTAACATGTATGAATGAAAAAAATTTCTGCTTCATTTTTAAATTAAATAGTACAATAGGAATAGAAAATTATTTACTTTAGAAAGAATGTGAAGAACATGAGAAATTTATTTGGATGGTTTTGTGTTCTTTTTATGGTACCTGTGTTCCTTTTATGCGGTTTAGCTGCAGGCAAAGAATCAGAAGCTATAAAAGGATTAGGTACTGTATTAGATGAGAAAATACCAATAGACTCGATGAAATTGGCCCAAAATAGTTATATATTTGATCGCGATGGCAGACTGATCTCAGAAATGACATCATTACAACAAAATCGGATTTTTACAAAATATGAAGATATTCCTGATCTAGTAAAAACCATATATATCTTATCTGAAGATCAACGCTTTTTTGAACATATTGGTTTTGATGCTGAAGGAATGATAAGAGCTGTAATTATTAATGCAAAAACACAATCTGTTGAGCAAGGAGCTAGTACAATTACTCAGCAGCTTGCAAGAAATGTGTATTTAACACATGAACAAACCTATAACCGTAAACTAAGTGAGCTTCTATATTCTTACCAAATAGAAAAGAGCTTCACGAAAGAACAAATTCTTGAAGGCTATTTAAATGCAATTTATTTTAGTAATGGAACATACGGCATTGGAACAGCTTCTACCTATTACTTTAGTAAACAAATCCAAGAACTAAACACAGCACAACTTGCATTCATAAGTGCTATTCCAAATAACCCGACAATGTATGATCCAATAAAAAACTTTGATGCAACTAAGGAACGACAAATAAGATTACTTAACATGCTTCATAGTAATGGAGTCATTTCTAAGGATGAGTTGGAAAGTGCCATTGACTTTCCTATTAAGCTATCGATAAAGAAGCGCACAGACACACAACCAGATTATGTAACATATGTGCATCATGAATTAAAGCAATTAATATCAGTAAAAGAAGGTTATCTAAAAGGAACGAAAGATGGAGAAAACAAAGATACAATTGAAAACCAAATCGATGAAAAAGTTAACCAAATAGTAAGCAATGGAATAATTATTCATACTGCTTTAGACACAAATCTCCAGCATAAGCTCACTGAATCGATTTCTAAGCATCTTCCCTTTGATGAAGTTCAAGGAGCTGCCGCTGTCATTGATCATCAAGCACATACGATCATTGCGTTATCTGGTGGAAAAAAATATGAAAAGTTTGATTTTAACAGAGCATATCAAGCATATCGACATCCTGGTTCTGCAATTAAGCCTCTTCTTGATTATGCGCCTTATATTGATCTTACAGGAGCAACAGCAAATTCTAAAATAGACGCTAGTGAGTTTTGTAAAAATGGATATTGTCCGAAAAATTATAGTGAACGAAACTATGGGATGGTTACACTAGAAACAGCATTAAAATACTCATACAATACGGCAGCTGTCCGAATGCTTGATTCAATTGGTATAGAAAAAGGATTTTCATATTTAACTCCTTTCCAATTTAGTAAAGTAACGAAAGAAGATTATAAGCTTCCTGCTGCAATTGGAGGATTTGATTACGGTGTTTCACCACTTGAGCTTACAAATGCATATACAACCTTCGCAAACAACGGGTTATATTATAAAAACCATGCAATTACAAAGATAACAGATTTAAATGGTAAAACTCTTTATCAATGGAACGAAGAGCCTGTCCGAGTTTGGAAGGAATCCACGAATAACCAAATGAAGGATTTGCTTGCTTCTGTTGTCAAAAGTGGAACAGGACAAAAGGCAAATGTTTCTTCCAGTTATGTTGGTGGAAAAACAGGTACATCAAATGAATATAAAGATTTGTGGTTTGCTGGATTAACAGACAAATATACTGCAGCTGTATGGGTAGGCAAAGATGAACAGGGTAATGTTAGTTCGATCTATTCAAATGGTCCACAAATGCTTATATGGAAAGAAATCATGAAATAGATAAATCTAATCTTACTGGAGGGCAAAATAATGATAAAAGATATAGAAGGACCTATACTTTTATTTGATGGTGTTTGCAATCTTTGTAACAAAACTGTTCAGTTTATCATTCGTGCTGATAAGAAGGAATTATTTAAATTCACGTCACTTCAATCCACAACTGGGCAAAGCCTTCTTACCAAAGTGAAGCTTCCAACAAGTCATTTCGACAGCATTGTCATGATAGAAGATGGTAAAGTGTACACAAAATCTACAGCCGCCTTAAAGGTATGCAAAAAACTCGGTGGAATATGGCTATTTTTATATCCACTTATGTTAATTCCCAAACCATTTCGAGATGGTATCTATCAGCTCATAGCAAAAAACCGTTATAAATGGTTTGGAAAAAGTAATGACTGTATGCTTCCTTCACCAGATATCAAAAAACGATTTCTATAAAAACTCAAAAGCATGATCAATGACTTTACTCAATGATCATGCTTTTTAATTTGTCTATTATATTCAACTTTCACTTTTAAAGGCTACAGTTACCAAAACTAACTAAAGTATTCCTACCTTTACACAGGTAAACTTGCCATTACACTATTGTATAATCTAAAGCTTATGTAAAGTGTGCCTAGAATAAAGATAAACCAAAATAATACATGAAATAGCACTAAACCTATTAAAGAAGGTGAAGTGAGTGATGCACTTATTTTATAAACGACATAAACAAAATAACCAAGCGTCGAAATGAGGAATAGACCCATAATGATTATTGGGTATTGTATCGATAGTAAAGACAAAGTGCCCCCAATAACATAAATGATTGAGCCTCCCCTTATCTTTGTAAGGTTTTCCCCTGCTACGTCCTTAGAAAAAAACAATAACGATAGCTCAGTAACTGTATTTGCAATTAATTTCAAAGCAGAAAAAATCATAAAGTAGATTAATGCAAAAATAATAAATAGTGCCAGCTTTATTCCATTGTTCGAAAAAAACTCAAGCATCCCTTCGTATATACCAAGCAGTTGTAAATAATCAATTGCAAGCATTACTGTTGCTATTGATAAAGAAGTACTAAAAAGCAAAATTGTTATAAGTGGAAAATAACTAGTGAAATATGTATTTTTCATGCTCATCGACCCTAACTATACAATTGAATTTCTTCATCATTATGAAGTAGAGTATCGTATTTGACAAGAAATATATGACAAAATCCCTAAGCTTTTATATTTTATATAATAAGGATTAAATATATTTTTACTATATATTTTTTTGAAGCTTACCTTATAACAAGGAGGGAAATGTATGAAAATGCAGAAAATAAAAGCGTTTAAAAATTTAAGAGAAATAAGAGGAAAAACTACAAAATGTAGTAAATTTTTATATTAAACATTCAGTATCAATTGAAAAGACATTAACAATGAATAATAAAATATTCAAATTGATTTCCGCAGATATCCAGAAACAGAGGAAAATGAAGGACAGATTGAGGAATATGACTCAAATTCAATTTCATTCGATAAATATGATTTATATTATTATGACAATGAGAAAAATGAATTTTTAATTTTATCTAATATCGTAAAAATAAAGATGCTGAGCAATTTTTTAATGAGCAATCAGAAGAATTACACAAAGAAATTTAAAAATCTTCTTTAGTATTAGCCATGAGTATTCTTTCATTGGTCTAAAGCTAAATCACATCTTTTTTATACTAATTAACAGCTCTATATCAGGGTAAGATGACCGGGTTTTCCCGGTTTTTTTTGATTTAGCTTCTTTTCATATTTTGCTGAACTTTTTATGTTTTTAGCAACCACATTTATGGTTATTTAAGAACCACACGAACATACTCACGAGGTCTAAACTTCTCAAAGACAGTTATTTCGTCAATAGGTGTTTCTGTATCTGTTAACTCAATAATTGATTCTTCAAAAACAATTTGTTCAACATATTCTCTTCTTAATTTTTCATTTACAAGCCATGCACTCGTAAAAAGGGACAAAAAAACGCAACATGCGATAAAAACCTTCATTATATGCACAATATCACCTCAAGAATTATCATGCTCTGAGGTGTTAAATAATATACAAGTAAGCAGAAATTTGTTATCATTTTTATGTTCATATGAACTTGAAATGATCATTTTTTGATATTATTTCATAGTAGTACAAAATCTGGAACATACTATATAAGTAATAGAGCTAGTTCCACTTCTAATTATTTATACCCCAGATCAAAAACGATTATTTGGAAATGTTACTTAATCAAAACTGTAAGGAGGTTCAAAGATGTCATTACTACATGTGGCAATTTTATCACCATTTTTATTTGCCATACTTGTTCCATTTCTGTATAAATACTTTCGGAAAATTCATACAGGGTGGTTCGTTTTAGTTTTACCTGTTTTACTTTTTGCTTACTTTACCCAATTCATAAGCTCTAACATGAATGGTGAAACAATTAAGCAAACAGCAAATTGGATTCCTTCCCTAGGAATTAACTTTACTGCATACATAGATGGTTTGGGCTTGCTATTTGCCTTACTCATCACCGGAATCGGTGCCCTTGTTATTCTGTACTCGATCTATTATCTATCAAAGGAAAAAGAGCAGCTTAACACATTTTATGTTTACTTATTAATGTTCATGGGTGCCATGTTAGGCGTTGTTTTATCAGATAACTTAATTGTTCTTTATACGTTTTGGGAATTCACATCACTTTCTTCATTTCTATTAATTGGTTATTGGTACAAACGTGAAAAATCTAGGTACGGAGCACAAAAATCGATGCTCATCACGATTTTTGGTGGACTATTAATGCTCGGTGGATTTATCATGTTGTACATGATGACTAATACCTTTAGTATTAGAGAAATTATTGAAAAGGTTCCTGAAATATCACAGCATGAATTATTTATCCCAGCATTAGTTCTTATCTTATTTGGTGCATTTACAAAGTCTGCACAATTTCCATTTTACATATGGCTTCCTGATGCAATGGAAGCTCCAACACCTGTTAGTGCTTATTTACATTCAGCTACAATGGTTAAAGCAGGAATCTATATTGTTGCTCGCTTTAGTCCAGTATTTGCTGGTACTCCAGAGTGGTTTTGGATCGTATCTGCTTTTGGTATATTCACAATGTTCTGGGGTTCATTTAATGCAGTTAAGCAGACAGACCTAAAAAGTATTCTCGCTTTTTCAACTGTCAGTCAATTAGGAATGATTATGTCAATGCTTGGTGTAGGCTCGGCAGCACTAGCAATTGATTCAATTGACAATAGTGTTTACACTGTCGCAACTCTTGCTGCAGTTTTCCACTTAATTAACCATGCTACCTTTAAAGGAAGTTTATTTATGGTAGTAGGTATCGTTGATCATGAAACAGGTACACGTGATATCCGTAAGCTTGGTGGATTAATGAGCTTTATGCCCATTACATTTACCATCTCAATTATTGGAGCTTTTTCAATGGCAGGCTTACCTCCATTTAACGGCTTCCTAAGTAAAGAAATGTTTTTTACTAGCATGATACGTATTCTTGAAATGGATGTTTTTAATCTAGAAACACTCGGGCTACTATTCCCGATCATCGCTTGGATTGGTAGTATATTTACATTTATTTATAGTATGGTACTTGTTTTCAAAACATTTACCGGTAAATACCAGCCTGAAAAGCTAGAGAAAAAGCCACATGAGGCCCCAATCGGAATGCTAATTTCACCGATTATTTTGGCATCACTTGTGATTATTTTCTTCTTCTTCCCTAACATTCTGGCTTATACAATTATTGAACCGGCAATGGCATCAATCATTCCAGGGTTACTAGGTGATGAAAATCATTTTCATGTTCATATATATGCATGGCATGGTTTTTCCATAGAGTTATTTATGACATTAGGAGTTATTGCATTAGGTGTTTTAGGCTATTTCTTCCTAAGAAAATGGCGTGGTGTTTATAACTTAGTTCCTGAAAAACTTGCTTTAAATAAAGGCTATGATGCTGCATTATACACATTAGACAAATCAACTTTTAAAATCACAAGATTTTATATGACAGGTTTTATACGGGATTATTTAGCGATTATCTTTACGTTCTTTATCCTGATTTTAGGAACAACACTCATTTTGACTGATGGATTTTCTTTTTCTTTAAAAGGAACAGCACCAATTGGTATTTATGAAGCAGTTCTTGCAGTTGTTATGGTAATTGGTACGATAACTGTTCTTTTTGCAAAATCTAGATTAACAGCTATTATCGCACTGGGCTCTGTAGGATATTCATTATCTCTCTTCTTCGTTGTGTTTCGTGCACCTGACTTAGCTTTAACACAATTACTTGTTGAGACAGTTTCTGTTGCTCTCTTTTTACTTTGCTTCTATCACCTACCAGAATTTAAGAAAAAAGAGAAAAAGCTTAATTTTAAACTGACAAATTTAATTATTTCTTTAGGTGTTGGAGCAATTGTGACCTTGATTGCTTTGTCAGCAAACAGTCAACGTGTGTCAGAAACAATCTCTACTTACTTTATCGAAAACAGCTATAAGCTTGCTGGTGGTAAAAATATGGTTAACGTCATCCTCGTTGACTTTAGAGGGTTTGATACATTATTTGAAATTGCCGTATTAGGTATTGCTGGATTAGGAATATACAGCATGATTCGCTTAAAGGTTAGAAAGGGGGAAGAAGGGTGAAAAAAACGGATGTAAAAACAAATGACGTTATTTTTCAAACAGTTACAAAGGTAGTAGCGTTTATTATTATTATATACTCGTTACACCTCTTCTTTTCTGGTCATTATACACCTGGTGGTGGATTTATAGGTGGGTTGATGACTGCTGCAGCCTTTGTGCTGTTACTTCTAGCTTTTGATGTGAAAACTGTAGAAAAAACTTTAAATGTTGATTACATCAAAATGACTGCAACTGGTTTACTTATTGCAGTTCTTACTGGAATAGGTTCATTTTTCTATAATGTACCTTTCCTTACACAAACCTTTAGTTATGTAGATATCCCGTTACTCGGGAAAACGGCATTGGCTACAGCGGTTATATTCGACTTAGGAGTTTACCTAGTCGTGATTGGTGTCACAATGACCATTATTCAAACGATTGGAGAGAAGGAATAATGGAAGTATTAATGTCTATTGTTGTTGGTATATTGATTAGTGCTGCAGTTTACTTAATGCTATCTAGAAGCTTACTCAGAATTATTATCGGAACTGGTTTATTAAGTCATGGAGCTCATTTACTCATCTTAACAATGGGCGGTCTTAAAACCGGTGCTGCTCCATTACTAGGAGAAAATGCCAAAGTTTATGTTGATCCACTACCACAGGCTCTTATCTTAACAGCAATTGTTATAAGCTTTGGAGTGACATCATTTTTCCTAGTTCTTGCTTATCGCTCATATCAGGAGCTTGGAACAGATGATATGGATCAACTAAGGGGAAATGATCAATATGAATAATTTAATTATCTTGCCAATCGTCATCCCTTTCTTAGCAGGGATTATCTTAATCTTTTTTAATAAAAATATAAAAGCACAAAAGCTAATAAGTGCGTTTGCTTCTCTTCTGGCAATAGTGGTTTCTGGAATGGTTGTCCACACAGTTCATGTAAATGGTATACAATCGTTAGCAATAGGAAATTGGGAGGCTCCTTACGGGATCGTGCTTGTAGCTGATATGTACGCAAGTTTACTTGTGTTAACAACAAGTATTATTGGATTTACCGCATTACTTTTTGCCTTCTCTTCCATAACACCAGACAGAGAAAAATTTTATTTTTATCCTGTTGTGCAATTTTTACTTTTAGGTGTGACTGGAGCGTTTTTAACAGGTGATATCTTTAACTTGTTTGTTTTCTTTGAAGTTATGCTTATGTCTTCTTACATGTTGATTGTATTAGGTAGTTCAAAAATTCAACTTCGAGAATCCGTAAAGTATATCCTAGTTAACATTATCTCATCTGCTTTATTTGTAATTGCTGTAGCGTATTTATATGCAGTAACAGGAACACTTAATATGGCTGATTTAAGTGTAAAAATTGCCGATATGGGGCAAACAGGTATACTCACTGTTATCGCGATCTTATTTTTAGTGATATTCGGTTTAAAGGGTGCCATTTTCCCTTTATACTTCTGGTTACCTGGATCATATCAAGCTCCTCCAGCCGTTATTACTGCATTATTTGGAGCATTATTAACAAAGGTAGGAATTTACTCTATAACAAGAGTGTATACATTAATTTTTTATCATGAACCATCTTATACACACCAAATATTAGCTTGGTTAGCAGCATTAACAATTATCTTTGGTGTGATAGGTGCCATCGCCTATTGGGATATTAAGAAAATTATTATTTATAATATCATCACCGCTGTAGGTGTAATATTATTTGGGATTGCGGCAAATACACCAAATGCTGTTGAAGGCTCTATCTATTATTTGGTTCATGATATGATCATTAAAGGAGCATTATTTTTCTTAGTCGGTGCAATTATTGCCGTCACAGGTACAAGTAACTTACGCAAATTTAGTGGATTAATCTCTAGTCACCCTCTACTAGGTTGGATGTTCTTTATTGCAACATTATCACTTGCTGGAATTCCACCTCTTAGTGGATTTATTGGGAAGCTTAAAATCATACAAGGTGGCTTTGAAGCAGAAGAATTTACAATTTCATTTGTTGTTTTATTATCGAGCCTGCTCGTTTTATATTCAGTTATGAAAATCTTTATAAATGGATTCTGGGGTGAACCATCCAACGAAGAAGTATATAAGGAGAAATCGGTTAAAGGCATGATTGCTCCAATAGCAATCTTACTAGTATTATCGATTGCATATGGTTTTGGAATCGAATCAATTTCACCTTATATTTCACAAGCTACAGATACTCTGCTTGATCCTACAATTTATATTCAAGCAGTATTGAAGGAGTAGTGCATATGGCATTTCAAATATTATTGAACTTTTTTCTAGCGTTTATATGGATGTTTCTTTCAAATGATTATTCCTCTTTAGCATTTTTCAAAGGCTTTTTCTTTGGGGGATTAATTATTTTCACACTAAGGAGATTTTTTGAACATCGCCTTTATTTCTACAATGTTATTGCACTATTCAAGCTGATTTTCATTTTTCTTAGTGAATTAATCAAATCTAATATTGCAGTCTTAAAGGTTATTTTATCTCCAAAATTAACGATGAAGCCAGGAATTTTCTCATTAGAAACAGAGCTAAAAAAAGACTGGGAAATTGCCATCTTGGCAAATTTAATCACGTTAACTCCTGGTACTCTTGTTATTGAGGTATCAGAAGATAACAAAACACTTTTTATCCATGCCATGGATATAGGTGATGTGGAACAAGCAAAGCTTGATATTAAAAATACATTTGAAAAAGCAATCAAGGAGGTGAGCCGTTAATGTTTATGTTTATTATGACTTTATCTCTTGCGATTGTAGCAATATCAACTTTATTATTTGTTTACAGATTGGTTAAGGGACCAACTACACCTGATAGAGTCATTGCATTAGATGCAATTGGTATTAACTTCATTGCCATGACGGCTATTATCTCGATTGTTCTAAATACAAGTGCATTTGTTGAGGTTATCCTATTGTTAGGAATTTTAGCCTTTATTGGAACAGTTGCTTTCTCTAAATACCTAGAGAAAGGAGAAATTATCGAAAATGACCGAAATCAGTGAAATTATTGTTGGTTATCTTATTCTCCAGGGTGCATTACTAAGTTTAATCGCTGCTATAGGTGTGCTTCGATTGCCTGATGTGTATACACGTAACCACGCTGCATCAAAAAGCGCTACATTAGGTGTTATTAGTGTTCTAGTAGGGTTATTTATTTATTTCCTACTAGTTGATAACATAGTAAATTCTAGAGTCCTATTAGGTATTGTATTCGTCTTTCTAACTGCTCCTGTTGCCGGACACTTAATTAGTCGTGCGGCATATAACACAGGTGTTCCATTATGGAAGGGTAGCTTGCAGGATGATTTGAAGAAATCTCGTCAAAAAGTAAAAAGTAATAATTAATGTAACTATTAGTAGAATAGAAAAAGTCGTGAATTCCAGATCTGGGATTCACGACTTTTTTCGTTTAACACGGTTATTTCTTTTTCAGTACTGCCATTGTACATCGTGATAAGCAAATCAACTCATTATTCTCATCTACTATTTTAATTTCCCAAACCATTGTTGTTTTTCCCCTATGTACTGGGTTTGCATGAGCTGTTACTACACCAGACCTTTTCCCACGAATATGGTTGGCATTGATCTCCAGTCCCACACAGATCTCGCTTTCTTGATCAATCAAAGCAAATGCACCTATGCTTGCCACTGTTTCTGCAAGTGCTACAGAAGCTCCTCCATGCAATAATCCGAACGGCTGATGTGTTCTGTGATCTACTGGCATTGTAGCCACAACACCTTCAGAAGTAACCGAAATTATATCTATCCCCAAAGCTTCCATCAAGGTATTCTTTACATTATAATCCAAAATAATTCCTCCCTTGGAATTTACCTGCAAAACTATGTTCATTAAGAAGTCTCAACCTCTTAATATTCTTCATTTATGTTCATCTTCTTAATACGTATACAACAAATATAAAATAGATCAATAATAAAAGTAAGGTAGGTAACACTGCCATAATGTCCATTATAACCCCCTAGTTTTCCCTAGAATTACTTCCAGAAAAAAGGATATAAAAACAATCATATATGATGAACATCATGGCAGTGTTGAGAAAATGTTTATATTTTGTAAATTAACAAAAATCGTTAAATACAGTAGCTATTACTCAATAATTCCTTTTGCTTTTGCAATAAGAACAGCTTCAGTTCGGCTGCTAACATCTAATTTCGTAAAAATAGACGTTAAGCTATATTCAATACTTCTCTTACTAAGATGAAGATGATCTGCAATTTCCTGATTAGTCAAGCCCTTCTCCACTTCATGTAAAATGGCTTTTTCACGTTCATTAAATACTTGATCATATCCTTCCGCTTCGATGGGATTTGATTTTCTTTCATTAAGTAAACATTTAAAATACTGAAAAGGAATAACAATTTCTCCATTAATGGCATGTCTAATATAATCTAATAGCTTTTCCTTTGACTCTGTCTTACTTACTGCTCCCAAAATACCCAATTGAAGTGCTTCCTCAAAATAATCTTCCACATCATAGCCTGTATAGAGAATCACTTTACTAGTCGGATGAAGACTTAAAATTGTTGAAGATAGCTCCATTCCGTTAATCTCACCTAAATTCAAATCCATTAAGATGACATCAAAAGGAGCAAAATTAAAATTTTTCATCTCTTCAACTGTATAAGGCGGATTCAAGCATTCTACTTGAACACTAGGTTCTGCTTCTAAAATTGCCTTTGTGCCTTCTCTTACTGCTGGATGATCATCTACTACTAAAATATGTATCATTTTTCCACCCTTTGTTCATTCTTTATATATATTGTTTATCGCTTGATTACTTTCTTTTAATATTAAACCATTATTTGAATATCTTAAAAAAGAGACCTGGCATCTGCCAAGTCTATATTTCAACATCTATCTTTAAGCCGTTTCCTTCTGAGGTTTCAATCGTAATTGTTCCCTTCAGAGCCTTCACTCTTTCACTAATACCTGACAATCCCATACTTTCAGATTGACCATTCATATTATTGTATTCAAAGCCAATTCCATTATCTTCATAATGCAGGACAATTTTATCTTTGATACATACTAAAATAATTAACACACTAGATGCCTTTGAATGCTTTTGAGCATTTGTTAAAAGCTCTTGGATGATACGATAAATATTTAGCTGCGTATCAATATCCAAATTCATTGTGAAATTACCTGTATTTAATCGAATGTCAAAATCAACTGTATCTTGGTACTGCGTCACTAGCTTATTAAGAGCTTTCACTAAGCCTAAATCATAAAGCAACTGTGGTCGTAATTCCTGACAAGTTTCTCTTGTTGTTTTGATGATTTTAGTCATGTTGCTATTCATTTCCTGCAGCTGATTTTTCAATTTATCAGAATCCACTTCAACCTCAGATAAAGCCATTTCACACTGTCTTTTTAACGAAACTAAATCCTGCAAAACTGAATCATGAAGATCTTTTGCTAAATTAGATCGCTGCTTCTCCTCAATAGAGAATAATAGCTTTGTTAACCATCCAGGATTTTGCCCTTCAGTTTCAACCTTTTGCAAATGCTGCATAAGTTCATCGATTTTCAGGAAATTTTCCAATGAAACATTTGTATAAAAGGATAATGTTTTTAGCCAGGAAATTTCATCTCTAGTTAAAATTGGTGTATTTAATATGGATACACAAAGCAGAACATAGCTCTTATCATCTGTTTCTCCAATATTAATAATAAATCCCTTATCAACTTCAATAATTTTCCCGATTTCAACCGATACCTTCTTAATCTCTTTCACATATGGACCATAATCTGAATTCTTTGCATTAGGATCAACAGCTGAGATATTTTTTTCCTTATCCACTTCTATAAAGTACGCCTTACTAACAATAAGTACATCAGTAATTACCTGCTTAAGCTCAGAAACAACCTGCTCTAAAGTACTTGCCTTGCGGATACTTTGTGTATATTTAAATATACTATCCTGGTAATTATACTTCTCAGAAAACCGCTTAAGTCTGAAGCGATAGTCGAATATTTCTTTGATGTAGAATACTGCAACCAATGCTAAATAGATATAAACAGATAACTGAATTGGATAGAATGATGGATTATTTTCCTTTAAATTCAGCATGATCCCTACCATAATAAAGGCTGGTATAATGGCCAATAATGAGTAATACCTTAGCCTTCCTAGTAAAAACTCTATATCATAGATTTTTGTAGCAATAAACTGATATACCAAGGAAAATGGGATTAATAGCAAAAATGCTGAAAGAAAGGTTGGTGAAAAAACATATTTTTGAAAAATAATATAAGGTAATACATAGAATAATAAAAAAGGTGTAAAAGCAAGTACATTTGTTACAATTAAAACTTTCACAATATATGATTGCTCTGAATACCTTATTTTCTTCAAGCCTGTGAATTTTAGGACAAATGTTAAAATGAGCATTAATAGGAATGATGAAAGATTTAAGATTCTATTATAAGTAAATTCAATTATGGACATATTATGTGCTATTTCCGCAAGTAGGTTAATAATAGTTAATGAATATCCAAATTTTATATAGTTAAAGTTAAATAGTGGTTTGCCCAATTCCTTAAAGTACTGGTAGATAAAATGTAGATAACTAACTGGTACCATTGTGAATAAGGTTAGATTAATATAACGACTTATAATGTCAGCCCTAGACGAACCACTTGCACTAATATATGCTATCGCAATAACTAAGAGGAATATATTTAAAAAGTGCGCAGATCTTAAGTTGGCAACTTTATTTGATCGATATACGAAATAAATACAAAAAAAGCATAGAGCAAGGACAGTTAACGGAATGATGATGATAAATAAGCTCTGATAACTAATTAAAGATGTAGGGATGCTATATTCCATAACATCACTACCATCGTTAATTTTCAAAGTATAAACCTGCTCCAGTATTCCATAATCCACTGCTGGACTATGTAACATTGGATCCTCACCGTTAATTTCCTCAACAATCGCCCCGACTCTAATCCCTTTTTGTTCAGCCCAGGTCTTTGGTTCAATACCAACTATAACCATTTCTTTCTGATCAGTAACTTCAACTCCAGCTCCTATATATGGATGATTATAGTTCAGTACTATAATATAACAGACAAATATTACACTAATACCCACCATTAGCTGGAGAAATTTATTAAAGGTAAGACGCATTAAAAACACCTTTCATCTATGTTAAATCCAATAATAATTCTTCAAAGTTCCAGAGCCAACAATTCCTTCAACCAACCCTAATACATCCTCAATATCTACACCAAGTAAGCTAGCTTGTCCATTAACTACTTTCTCTAGTACTTCTGGATTTTCAATTAAAAAGTTTACGATTTCCTGCATGAATGATCTCTCCCTATATTATGTTTTTTAATAATTAAATTTGATTTAACAAACTCTTTATGTTCACTATTTATGTTTAAATTGTCTATCATTCTTGAAGCTCTGTTTATAGCAATTTGCTTTACGACATTTAGATATTGCATGACTCCTGAATCTAAAAGCTTTTGTTTATAATTTTCTATGCTTCCAAACTGGTCTTTAATGTCTAATCCACTTTGATAAAATTTGAGCAAATCGATTGCGTGTTCATTATAATTTCTTTGTAAGTAGAGAACTGCTAATGATTTTTTTTGATTTTTCATATCATTCTTCAAGGGATTAAATAAATCTCTAAAGTCATTATCTGTTTGTGCAGCAATGCCAATTTGGTATGCATACTCTTCAACTAATTTGTCATTTTCTCCTGCCAATTGCATTCCACATACTGATGCTAAAGCAATAAGTGATCCTGATTTTAACTTCATCATTTGTAAACAATCTTCTTCAGAAGAAATGTTATCTTCCAAATCGTCATGTTGTCCTTCCATAGCCTGTATGGAGTATTTTAGAAGCGATGCTAGGATTTGATGCTTAAATGGTGAAGAAAGTGATAATACTGTTTGCTGACTTAACGTATACAATATTGTTGCAGCGTTCAAGGCTATTGAATGATCAATCTTCATCCAAGGCTCTTCTGTATTGTCTAAATCTTCTAGATCATCAAAAATATCAAATGATAATACCAAAAGTTCAACAGCTGCTGCTAAATTCAGAAGTTCTGGATCTTTCCTATCAAATATTTGGTGATGTAAAATAGTAAGGTTAGCAAAATTCATTTCTTCTTTATTTGTAAGGAAAGAAAATATTAAGCTTTTAAGTCCATCATTTTGTAGCTGAGTAGTAATTAAATTCAACATCGTTTCTTTAATACGATTGGACTCAATATTTTCTATACCACCCACCCCTTTTGCTATATATTACTATATTACTAATTAGTTTAGTAGCAAAAGCATATTCTTACAACTAATCTATTATATTTTCACCTAATTCACCAATATATGTCAATGTTAATATTAAGAAAAACACAAGCCCTTGGTCTAGCGATTGCACTAGACACCAAAACTACGTAAAAAGGTCATAATCTATTAATTTTATAAAAAAAAACTTAGCAGGAGCTAAGTTCTTTAAGATACATTTAGAAATGCATATTTATCATATTTATCAATACTCTCATTTATAGATAGAAGTGATTGCTTCGTTTCTTTTAGTTCTTGCTCGATTTGTAGTAGCAGCTTTGTCATTTCTTCAATTTTTTGCTGATCCACTATTTCACCCTCCTTAAATGTTGGTAAGCGCGAATGCAGGGCCAACTTATATGTTAATTGATTATAGTTAAATACTACGCTATATCAGGACAATTTTCACCGAAAATAATTCGTAATACTCAATGCGTGATACCGCAATAGAAACGCAATAGTCCAAAATATATATTTTCGATGTACAAAGAATTGCCTTTATGTGAGAATTTGGAAATCACTATGACTTTTAAAGGATACGTTATCTACCTGTCTTTTTGAGGGGTCTTAATGAAAGTAAGTAACCAAAATAAAAAGAAAAGAGACTAAACATTTTCGTTTTAGTCTCTCTTCAACCTAACCTAAACTGAAAAAACATTTTCATTAAATATACTTTGTGCTTTTGATACTGCTAATTTGATTAACTCTGATTTCTGTTCTAAAGGTCCATAATACTCTAAGGTGTAATCCTCAATTCCTGTTTTAGAAAATAAGCATTCCATTTTCACTTCGCAATTATTCTGCAACACCGAAAATACTGCAACCATTTTATCATCTAACACAAAAAAAGTTGGTTGCCCTCCCATAGAGTGAAGACCTCCTTTAGTTTAACAACTCGAAGTTTGAACAAGGAAGTTTATTTATCTTTAATAATTCTATAAAGTTTACTGTATTCCTTTTTTATTTTACATTCAAATTGAGAGTTATCAATTCTCATCAAATTCCATTAAATGTGTAGCCCAATCTATTGCCGTTACATAATATCTATTAATCTCTTCTTTAGATAATTCTATTCCTTCTAACTCCCAATTAGCTTGTTCGATTTGTAATGCCCACGATAATACTTTGTTGAGGTTATTATCTTTGCCAAGAAGTGCATCTTGAATTTCTTCTGATAACGGCAATTCACTTAATACATCATTTAAATCTCTATGTAGCAATGTATCTATTAAAGAAAAAAGTCCAGTTAGCATATACGGTGCTGACAGCCTATTACCAGTCTTTACAGCAAGTAGCTCACATAATTTTGCGCGTACTAAAGACATTTTAATAACTTCATCCATTTTTGAGTCTTTTACATTTTTTATATTTTTCAAAGAAAGAACATAGATCCACTTTTTTAACTCATTTAGTCCTAATAATACAATAGCTTGTTTAATCGATTTGATCTTATTTATCGGACGAAATGCAGGTGAATTAATGAGTTTTAACAACTTATACGATAAAGAAATATCATGCTCGATATTAGAAGATATCACATCTATATTTGGATCTGTCTTAGATATTTCAGCTAAAATATGATAATACGTTTTTAAGTACATTGGTACATCATGACTAGAAATGATGATTGGCTTACTAAAAAAGTACCCTTGAAACAAGGTATAGCCAATTTTTTTAGCGAAAATGAAATCATCTCTAGTTTCTACTTTTTCAGCCAATAATTGTATGTTTAATGAACGATATTTATTCACAATTGACAAGATCTCATTTCTTGATGATTGCATAAAATCCACTTTTATTATATCGATATATTTTAAAAGCAAAGGCAAAAGTTTAGCAGATTCTTGCACTTTAAAATCATCCAATGCAATGGTATATCCCAATTGCTTTAATTCTTTGCATATTAAAACTAACTCTTCATTTATCTCAATGTTTTCCAAAATTTCAACAACAATAGAGCTTGGGTTAAAAAAAGTAGGTAGCTTAGACTTTAATAGTGCTCCTGTAAAATTAATAAAGCACTTCTTCCCCTCAGATAAATCCTGCATCCCAATATTTAAAAAGCTATTAATGATTACCTCTGTAGTAGCTCTATCACCATCAATATTCGGAAAAACATTTTCATTGCTTCCTCTATATAAAAGCTCATAAGCTATAACGTCTTCATTACTATTCAAGATCGGTTGACGCGCAACAAACACTTCCATCTATTTGACCCCCAAAAATATGAATCATATACTCATCCTTCACCTATTCTACTATATATTTCACAATAATTTACTAAAATTAGAAATATATTCACTTTTATAGGGAAATTAACCTAATATTGGGGGGCTTTTAAATTTATTATATGTTAAAAATGATTAAAGAATCTAATGGTCAGTTTAAGCCATCCCAAAAATGAAAGCCATAATGGAATACTCAATAAAGATGCCCATAACATACCTTTAAAAAAATTCTCTTCATGCATCATTTATCACACCTTTCTAATAAAAACACATTAATTATTCTTGCCATGGTGAATAAAAATAAACAAAAAGAAAACGTTTCCAATATTTTTAAATAAATTACTCCTTACACCTATTCTTAAATTACATCGTAGCCAATTATTTAAAATTATTCCGTTTTGCTTATCAAAATCCCTCTTTCTTTCGTTCATCAATTTCATACAATATTTTCAAGGAATCTAAGCTCTGCACCACTTTCTATGAAAAGCCATATAGTAGGTATGTATTCAGTTGGTAAGGAGTTGTTTAAATTGCCTGCAATTAATGGTGAACAGTACTTAGCCAGAATGAGAAAATTAAAACCAAATGTTTGGATTAAAGGACAAAAAATCACCGAGGATATGTGTGAACACCCTGTTTATAAAGGAGCATTACTCACAAAGGCCTCCTTATATGATCTACAAGTAAAGCCTGAATTAATTGACAAAATGACCTATAAATCTCCTAAAACAGATAACCGCGTAGGACTTTCTTTTTTACAACCAAAAACAAAAGAAGACTTAGAAGCAAGAAGGCATATGATAAAAACCTGGGCTTTTGAAACATCTGGAATGATGGGGAGAACTCCCGATTATTTAAATACCGTTATTATGACTTTAACAGCTTCAGCAAGCATCTTATCAGATCAGGATGAACAGTTTACTCAAAATTTAATAAACCTTTATGAAAGAGCTCGTGAACAAGATCTCTCCTTCACACATAGCTTTATCAATCCTCAAATAAATCGTTCCGTTACCTATGAAGAATCACCTACTCAACCTATAGCTGCTAGAATAATAAAGAAAAATAATGACGGTGTGTATATTAAGGGAGCTAGACTTTTAGCAACACAGGGTGGTATGACAGACGAAATCATCTTGTTTCCTTCCGGAGGTAAACTTAATGATGATGAGCAATCATTTTGCGTTAGTATTCCAAGTAATGCAGATGGTGTAAAGTTTTTATGTCGTGAATCCTTTTGGGAAGGAGATTCTAGTTTTAATTACCCGCTTTCATCTCGGTTCCACGAGATGGATACAATGCTTATTTTCGACAATGTATTCGTCCCATGGGAGAATGTTTATTTTTATCATCGCCAAGATATTGCTATGAAGTTATTTTCTCGTAGTAGTTTTACAGCTCACACATTACATCAAGTTGTTATTCGTCAAATAACAAAAGCAGAATTTATTCTAGGAATTGCACAATCCATGGTGAAGCTATTAAATTTATCAGAATATCAACATGTTCATGAAAAAATTAGTGAAATGATTATAGGCTTAGAATCTATGAAGGCTTTATTAGATCGTGCTGAGCTTTTAGCTGCTGAAGATGAATGGGGTACTCTGGTGCCACATGCTGATTCCTTATTTGTAGCAGTCAATATATTCCCAAAGCTATATCCTCGTATGGTTGAAATTTTACAATTACTTGGTGCTGGTGGGTTAGTTTCGATTCCATCACAGGAGGATTTTGAGTCTTGCTTGTTCAATGACCTTGAGCTTTACTATCAAGGAACAGCTTGTGAAGCTGTAACGAAAACTAAAATTTTGAGATTAGTATGGGATTTAACAATGAGCAGCTTTGGAACGAGGCAAACACAATATGAGCGGTACTTTTTCGGTGATCCTGTTCGCTTAGCAACAAAATTATACAATGGGTATCCTCGTGATGATTATATCGATCATGTGAATAATTTCTTAAACATCAAGTCTTAATAGCGAAAGAGGTTCCCAGATCGTGACAGGTCTTCGGTCGGGAACCTTATTAGTATCACAATAGGCACTATTGGAGCATAAAGAAATGCTGTGGTTTAAGCTATTACATCTCTCCAACCCAATGAACTATTTTGTTCATTAATTCTTCCGCTGGTGATTTTGTGACTCTTTTTAATAAAGAATTGGACAATCGATCTTTTAATACACTTCTATCCTCTTCATAAGCAATGATAGTAGACCATTCTAATTGGGGGATGGCAATCAGGCTATACTCCTGCTGTTTATTTTCATAAATATAAACATTTGTAATTAATTCATTTTCACTATGTACATTGGCTTTTCTGATCTTCACTTTTTTTCATCCTCGTTTCCATTGGTAAAAAATTCGAAGAAAAAGGACACTTCGTGGAGAAAGTCCTTTTTCTTGTTTTACATATTGAGAAAGTCACTTTGATCAATTAAATCAGCATCATAGAAATTTGTTATGTTGAAAACATTCTGGGTATCAATAAAATCACCCGTATTTGCTCCACCAGAGCCAATAGATGACTGACTTTGACTTTTTGGCGATAAAGCAAAAGAATCACCTACAGTAAACATTGCGCTTCTGCCTATAGCATTCAATTGAATTGGTCCTACAAACGCAGGCATCATTTCTCCTCCTTTTTCCTATCAAGCTAAAATCATTATATGGAATTAAGGAAGAAGAAGTTCTGCCTAAACTTCTACTTTTTCTGTTTTCAACTCTTCTTTATATTTCTTTCGTAATTTAATCAATCGAATTATATGTAATGTGACAGCCTTTAATACTGCATACGTAGGGACAGCCAGGATCATTCCAATAATACCACCAAAGCTACCTGCTCCAATCAATAGTAAAATGATTGTTAGAGGGTGTGTATTGAGTCGTTTTCCAATAATAAGTGGTGAAAGAAAATTCCCATCAATTTGTTGAACAATTGTTACAACTAACGCTGCAAGTAATGCCTTTGTTGGTGAATCAAGTAAAGCAATCACAACAGCTGGTGCAGCACCAATAAAAGGTCCTAGATATGGAATGATATTTGCAACAGCAACGACAATTCCTAGAACTAATGCATATTCGAGTCCGATTATAGAATAACCAATAAAACAGCCTAAACCTACGGCTAAAGAGACAATTAATTGACCTTGTATATATGCTGCTAATGTTTCATATAAATCTTGAAGAATCTTTAATCCTTCACTTCTATATGCTGTTGGCAATACTTTTACAGCTGTTGAAGGAAGCTTATGACCGTCTTTTAACATATAAAAAAGAATAAAAGGTACAGTAATAGCTGTCAAAGTAATATTCGTAACAACACCAAGAACTCTTGTGAAGCTTGTTGTAATGTTCTCAGGAAGACTTGTTGCATAGCCTGTTAATGTTTCTTCTATTTGAGTTAAAGAAACATATTGCTGCTCCATTACCCAAGTAAACCATTCTTTGTTAGACATGCTAATAATAAACTCTGTGAATTCTTCTACATATCTTGGGAAATTCCTTATTAAATCAGAAATTTGCTGTGAAACAATTGGTCCTATAAACGCAACAAGTGCTGATACAACACCAATGAATACAATATACGGAATTAATATTGCAAGTGTTCTAGGCACTTTACTTTTCTCCAATATCCTAACTAAAGGATTAAAAATAAAAAATAAAATCCCAGCAATTAGAATTGGAAAGAAAAGTGTTGTTGCAAACACAATAATTGGTTCAAATAAAAAAGAGACCATTGTACCAACATAAACAATTAATAATACGAGTAATATCTGTAAAGTCCAAAAATGAGTTTTTGATTTAAACACACATGTTCCTCCTGAATTTAATTCTAAAGATCTCTATCTCTGATTGAGATCTTATTATAAAAACCTTCTACTTTAGCACTATGTATGATTACAATAATACGAATGAAACGATTCAAAGGTTTCAGTTATTTACAATCTAATACAAATGTACAATATTTATACTGTTTTTACCATTATGTATCGTACTTTTGGAGAAATATTTACTTTAGGTGTAATACCTCGATCGAATATTAACACGAATGAGGTACAAATCATTTACTAGCTAAAGTCTGTTTTCGTAAAAGTAACTTGAAGAAAACATCACTATAAAACTATTCGTGGAACCTTTTAGCTTGTCTTTTATAAATAAAACTTGTTTTTAAGAAAATTAGGAGCACACTTATAGTTATAAGCCTTCAAAAAAGACAAAATGACCAATAAGAGAATGCAAAACTACAAAATAAACAAACTGAACGATTGAAATACGCTATCTCAGGGTGGATATCCTGCTGCCTATTGAGAGAACTTCACATTTATCGTCGATTCTGCCGATTTATCAGCGATTATAAAAATTTATCAGCGATTTCCCAGATTTATCAGCGATTAGACAATTTACGACAAACTCCTCCCATTTAAAATCTATTCTAACCTAGAAAGAGAATGCTTTAAAGTGTAAGCGTAAAAAGACCTCCATAAAAAAGAAGCCAGACATTATATGAACTGGCTTCTTTCCTATCGAGTTTATTTATTCCTCTACCTCTACTAATTGTAAAGGCACGTGTTCTGGCTCTGCAATTTTACTTACCTCAACAGAGCGAATAAGATGACCTTCCATATCTAAAATATGGAACTCAAAACCATTATAGGTTAACTTATCACCTTGTTTACTCTCAATATTCTGAGTAAGGATCCATCCACCCAGTGTGTCAATGTCTTCATCATCAATATCCAAGTTTAACATATTGTTAATTTCATAAATGAGAACCTTTCCATCAACTACATAATGCATTTCTCCACGTTTTTGGATATCTGGTACTTCGTCTTGGTCAAATTCATCGCGAATATCACCAACAATTTCTTCAATAATGTCCTCTACCGTTACCAATCCAGCAGTACCACCGTATTCATCCATTAATATAGCCATATGAACTCTTTCTTTCTGCATCTTAATTAAAAGATCATGAATAGGAATCGATTCAATTACCTGAATAATGGGACGAATGTATTTTTGGATTGACGTATTTTTTCGTTGCTCTGCAGTTAAATAATATAAGTCAGTGAAAATTTCTTTAATATTAACCATACCAAGAATATGATCTTTATCTCCATTTACTACCGGATATCGTGTGAATTTCTCACTTCTCATGATATCCAAGTTTTCCTGGAAAGATTTTTCTACTGAAGTTGTTACGATTTCTGTTCGTGGCACCATAATTTCCTTTGCAATTCGATCGTCAAATTCAAAGATTCGATTAACATATTTAAACTCAGATTGATTAATTTCACCACTTTTATAGCTCTCTGAAAGAATGATTCTAAGTTCTTCTTCTGTATGTGCTAACTCATGCTCTGATACTGGAGTAATTCCAAACAATCGAACGAGTAAGTTTGCAGATCCATTTAAAATCCAAATAAATGGATACATCACTCGATAGAAAAAGATCAAAGGTCTTGCAAATAAAAGTGTGATAAATTCAGCCTTCTGAATAGCTACAGTTTTAGGAGCCAATTCACCTATCACCACATGTAAATACGTAATCAAAATAAATGCTATCGCAATTGTTAACACATTTGTTAATGATTCACTTATATTTAATGTCTCGAATATCGGATGTAAAAGACCTTCTAAGGTTTGTTCTCCTAACCACCCTAAACCTAAGGCAGTAATTGTTATTCCCAGCTGACACGCTGATAAATATCCATCCAGATTTGACGTTACTTTTTTAGCAGCTAATGCAGTGTTGTTTCCTTCTGCTATTAGCTGATCAATCCGTGAGCTTCTCAATTTAACGATCGCAAATTCCGATGCAACAAAAAATGCGGTTAGTGCAATTAAAATCGCAACAATAATCAGGTTAACTATATCCAAAATAAGGGACGGTCCACCAGTGTCATTCTACTAAACTTTCAATATAACACTGTTTACTGGCCAATCCCTGTCACCTCCTACTAAAACTAAAATGGTATTTTCAACATTAAAAAGGTTATAAAACCTTGTATTACTCTTCTGAATTGCCTTGTATAAAAATCATAACAAACTTAATCAACTCAAATAGAGCCATTAAAGCTCCTGCAACATAAGTTAAGGCAGCTGCACCCAATACTTTATTTACTCCATGTTCTTCATTGTTACGGATTATTCCTTCTGCTACCATTAATTTTTTTGCACGTGAGCTTGCATTAAACTCAACAGGCAATGTGATTAACTGAAAAGCTACCGCAAAAGAAAAAAGAATAATTCCAAGTCCAATCAAATTAAGCTGATTTAGCAATAGTCCTCCTATTAAAAGAAAAGGTGCAATACCAGAAGTCAAATTAACAATTGGGAAGAATTTATGTCTTAACACTAATGCTCCATATGATTTTTGATGTTGTATTGCATGACCTACTTCATGGGCAGCAACAGAAACTGATGCAATAGAGTGCCCAAAGTAAACAGGCTCTGATAATCGCACAGCTCGAGAAATTGGATCATAGTGATCTGTTAATGTTCCCCTTACTGCTTCCACTTTAACTTGATATAAACCATTTTGATCAAGTATATGACGCGCAACCTCAGCACCAGTTTTTTGTGAGGATGTTGCTACCTCAGACCATTTTTTGAAATTCCCCTTCACCTTAAATTGGGCCCAAATTGACAGTCCTAATGCTGCGAAAATTAAAAAATCCATTGGATGGAAAAACACTTTCCATTCCTCCTCTAAGTATTAAATCATAGGTTTATAAATTACTATATTTCTTGTCTACTATTATTGTAGCAATAATAGTATAGACTGCATTAATGCTTTACTTTGTGGATTGATTCGATTCGTAATTTCTAATTGTGAATCTTGACTAAGTTGTTCAAATATAGGTTTTAACTCTTTAATTTCATATTCTAATTGTTTCATATGTGTAGCTAACAAATCTGCATGCTTTAAACAAGCTTCATCGTTTTCAGCTGACTTCTTATTAAAACGTTTTAATTCAAGACGTTCCTTAATTGCTTGTAAACTCATATTCAATTTTTTGCAGTCTTCAATAAAACGTATATCATCAATAGCCTTTTCTGTGTATAAACGATAATTAGAAGCAGAGGTAGTCTCTATATGCAATAAACCTAATTGAGTGTAATAGTCAATTGTTCGCTTGGATACATTTGCCCTTTTCGCTAGCTCGCCTATTTTAAACAACAAAACCCCATCGTATCACCTCGTATAATTGATACGACCATTTTATACTGCCCAAACCATACAGTCAAACGTTACACTTTTTAGCTTAGTATGCTTAATCGAACTTCTTACTGAACAGAAACTTATTCTCTACTTTTCTATGTAAATATGAAAAAAACAGGCATTTGATTACGCCTGTTTATCTGCCCTTTTCTTTAATCAGGCATAACTGATACAATTTGCTGACAACGAACAAAAAATGTAGAATCTCCCACCTGTACAACGATATGGTCTGGTTTAACATCCATTACTTTTCCTCTTAAGCTATCTCTGACTGTTTGAATGACTGCAAATTTACCTATTAGTGTTTGTAATGTTTGAAATACATAAGGCTCAACATATGTTACCATTTCAGGACCTGCATGCATTTGATTGGAATAATTCATTTTATAGTCTCCCTTCTCTAATTCTTTACACTATATGAAGGGAGCTAGGTTCATGTCACGACAATTTTAATTATTTATACAGATTTTCTATATTCACTCATCAAATGAAGATCAATTTCTTTATCTAACTGCATGACATGATGTAAAGCTTCTTCAAGTGGCATTCTACGATAATGGTGTTTACCAAATGGCTCTTCATCCATTTCATCTGCAGAGCTAATTATTTGCTGTAGTGATGTTTTCTTTATTGTTTTATCTGGCAGGTATGAATCTGTATGAAGCAAGACCGCTAAAGCTATTTCCTTGGCATTTTGTCGATCTTCTCCAAGTCGAATTAATAATCGGTGTGCACGTTCTGCACCTTTGATAGCATGAATATCATTTTTTTTGTATTCCTCAAAGTCCCATTCTCCATCTGTATACCATTCGTAATGACCGATATCATGGAGAAGTGCCGCCTTTGCCGCAATATCAGGATTAACCTCATGCTTCACGGCGAGCTGTACGGCATATTGGGCTACTCTTATCGCATGGGCCACACCAGAACGATTTAAATATTTTTGTGAAATTGGATGTGTAAAAACATCCACCAATTTAACTCGTCGCATGATCATCCTCCTTTTAATGATATTCAGAACAATCTAACATAATTATTTCATCTATTCAACTGAGATGGTATTTAATCTAACATCTGAAAAAGACCTTTTTTCATATATATGAAGAAAATTAAAATTTGGAACATATTTATTGATTTTTCCATAAGAATATTAAAAAAACCAAAAAGAGGATAACTTGTAAAGGTTCTGGGCCTTTAGTTATCCTCTTTATGATTTAACAGGAATTTGAACAATAAAACATGTTGTGTTTTTTTGTGATTGAACAGAAATTTGCCCGGAATACTTATTGACAACCTGTTTTACTATGCTGAGTCCGTCTCCTCTTGGAATACCGTTTCTCTCTGTTTTTGTTGAAAACCCAACCTGGAATATCTTCGTTAATTGATCTTCTGAAATTGTCGGCCCAATATTTTCCACTTTAAAAATATAAGCAGTTGGTGTTACTGTTGCCTCAACACTTATAAATCTATCCAATTCTGGCAGTGAGAAGGTTGCATCAAATGCATTATCTATTAAATTTGAAAATATCTTTATTAAGTCTATTGATTTAATTTTCGAGAATTGATGGTCATCAATTAGCAAATGCATGTCTACTTTATCATTTTGAGCTCTTGCCCATTTTGTTTGTAATAAAATATAGAGAGCTGGATGCTTTATTTTTATCGGTAATTCCATTGTTTCTACTTCTTTTGATAAAGAGTTAACATATTCAAATGCACGATCTTCTCTACCAATCTTCAGCAAGCCCTGAATAACTTGAATATGATTGATAAAATCGTGGCGAATGGAACGCATTGTTTGCAGCATTGACTGAAATTCTCCTTGATATGTTTCTTCAGCCTCTCCAACCTGTGATGTTACTTCTTTTCTATACCAAATTTGAAAAGCAATAAATATACTAAAAGCAAAGAAAACAAAACAGCTGCTAAATAGAAAAAACGTCCAACTATTGTTTAGAACCTCATCCGTTATTTGCTTTACTTTTGCGACTCCTATTTCTACGACAAGTGATCCAATGACTTGTCCCTTTGAACCATTAATAGGAACACCAGACATTATGTATGTTTCATTATCTCCATCATTAACTCTTGATGTGAATGGAGTTTTCTCAGTAAACTCTTTATTAGGTATTTTATAAAATTTGCAGCAATCATCTAATGTAGTTAAATCAAGCCTAGGAAATCCGTCCGCTAGTAAGATTGGTTGATTTTGATTATCTTTTTTTAGAATATAAACATATACAGCGTCTGTTTGACTTTTGGCTCTTTCTAGTTCTTTTTCTAAATTTAGACGGTTGGTTATTGAATCTTGGTTCTGTAGATATTCTTCATATATACTAGTGTTAAAATTATTTAATACAGCATGTGCTGTGGACGTCGCTTGACTTGCAATAGTTAATTCAATAGTTTTTTTTGTGTTTGAATAAGTGATGTATAAATTCAGAGAAGAAAGAACCGTAATTATTAATATGGTTACGGAGATGATGACTACAAACCTTTTCTGTTTTAATTGTTTAATATTCAGCCACCTCAACACTTTCCTTTTGACAGTTCTTACTTTAACTATAGTACTAGTTTATAAGAGTAAAGAACTATAAACATACATTTTTTTCTTTATAAAGTTATTATTGCATCAGTTGACAAAATTTGCGAATCTTTTTTTATGAATTATCTATAAAAATTTAACAATTATCACCATTATTTATGTAAAATAACGTAATCAAAGAAAAGTGCCTAGGACTAGACACTCAAAATAAGAAAAATGCAACATTCTTCTCTCTCATCCATTATACGAATTCCTTTACATCATAAATCCTGCCATTTTCTATAGGTCTAGACAATAATTTCACAAATATCTGGGCAACAAAGCTTGGAGATCTTAACATTCCTTTTTCATGAAACTCTTTAAATTGATCTATTGAGGAAAAATCATCCTGATTTGCACTACGGATTGTTTCCTGCATGTCTGTATCCATAATACCTGGTGAGAACCCTATAGCCACTACATTTCCTTGCCCTTTCACCTGCTCAACACCTATTGTATTTGTGAACATATTTAATCCTGCTTTTGTACTACAGTATGCACTCCATCCACTTATAGGTCTGGTTGCTGCACCTGAAGTTATGTTAGCAATTACTGCTTGAGCAGGTATGTTTTTCATATGCTTAATAAAGATTTCTGAAAGAAGCATCGGTGTGAGTAAATTAAGATGTACATTTGATATCATTTCTTCTTTTTCAATCGTACCAACATTTTTTATTGGATTCACCATACCAGCATTATTTATTAAAGTAATATTATTGGCATGTTGCATGTCAATACTGCCTAAAATTTTCATGAATACAGTTTGTGCTTGTTCGATGTTCGATAAATCACATTCTTCAAAGATAAGCTCCATTTGTTGAGATGCAGCTAATTCCTCTAATTTCATATTTTGTGATCTCGATAGATAGTAGATCTTATTATCTTTTCCTATTAGTTCCTTTACTATTGCTGCTCCTAATCCTTTTGATGCACCTGTTATAATATAATAATTCATTTACTGCACTCCTTTTTAATTTTTGCCAGTGATCACTTTCACTTCTATTAGTAAATCACTAAAAACAACAATGATCTTTATTACAAACCTTCCATTAATTACCTTATAATTCTTTCTATTTTTATCATAATTGTGTCGTCAAAAACAAGTAATACATAATTACTATTTGTTCCTTTGACAAACAGCTTTCTTCATACTAATCTAAAATCAGAATAAACATAGAAAAATTGCGTAATAAGTAGGGATAAGATGAATGAATTTTCTTATGATCCATTTAAATATCATTTTGAAAGATTAGAAGATGTAGCAGATAAGATTAGTGAGGTTCTTCAATGCCCGATTACCATTGAAGATGTAAATCATCGGCTATTAGCTTATAGTACCCACGATGATTGTACAGATCAAGCAAGAATTTCAACTATTATTGGTAGACGAGTGCCTGAAAAAGTGATTAATAGTTTATGGAAGGATGGAACAATTCCACAGCTATTAAAAACAGACGAACCAGTGAGAGTTGGTCAGATTGATGAAGTAGGACTAGGCAATCGGATTGCCATCTCCATTTGGAAAAATAATGAGGTATTAGGTTTTATATGGGCACTGGAAATTGAAAAACATCTTGAAGAAAACGAACTACTTCTTCTTAAAAAAGCAGCACAAGCTGTAAAAAACAAAATGTTAAATTTACAAGTAAGAAAAACAAAGAAAGAGGAAAGAAATCAAGAATTCTTCTGGAAGCTGCTTACTGGTCATATATCTTCTGAAGCTGAAATCACAACTGGATTTCAAGAATTAAATTTAAGCTTGCCTGTCCCTTTTACCATAGTTGTGTTTAAATTCCCTCATGAATTAAATGCTACAGCTGAAAAAAAACTAACGTATATGTTACAAACAACACAGCAGGTAAATATTATTTTTCATACAATTGACTTTGACGAGGTAGTCATTTTGCTATCTTCGAAGGGAGCTTCACCACTTACTGATATCAAACAATTTACTACACACATGCTTCGCCAGCTACATGAACGTTACTCATTCAAAAATGTGATGGCAAGTATTGGTGGTATTTTTACCAATCCGACTTTTATCGAAAAAAGCTATAAAGAAGCTGAAGCTGTTTTAACAGTAAAAAAGAAGTTTCCATTGGAGACGAAGGAGTTAACTAGTTTCTCAGAGCTAGGTATCTATCAGTATCTTGATATCCTTTATGATCTAAGAAAACAATCTGATTATGTTAATTATTCCTTACAAAAACTAAAAGAATATGATAAACAACATAGTTCAAATCTCGTGGAAACTCTAGAGGTTTTCTTAAATCTAGATAGCCATGTACATGATGCTTCAAAGGCGTTAAATATTCATGTAAACACACTAAATTATCGACTCAAAAGAATTTCTGAAATTGCTGAAATTAACTTGAAAAATATGAATCAAAAGCTAACAATTTACCTTGATCTAAAGCTTGATCGCTTGTCTTTGTGATTTTTCACAAACAACTAAAAAACCTTTCTCTATTTTAAACAAAGATTTTTCAATTCATTTTATTTATACTTGCGATAATAAATAGATGATTTTTAAATCTTGGATTTTTAGGGGGAAGGTTTTTTATGATTATTGGTGTTCCTACAGAAATTAAAAATAATGAAAATCGTGTTGCGTTAACTCCAGGTGGGGTAACTCAATTAGTAGCTTCTGGTCATCGCGTATTAGTAGAACATAATGCTGGCTTAGGCAGTGGGTTTGAAAATGAAGATTACGTATTTGCTGGCGCAGAAATTATTGAAGAGGCTGCAAAAGTGTGGGCAGATGCTGAAATGGTCATGAAAGTTAAAGAACCTCTTCCTTCTGAGTATCAGTACTTTAGAAAAGGCCTTGTATTATTCACATATCTCCATTTAGCAGCAGAGCCTGATCTAGCAAAAGCATTAAAAGATAGCGGTGTTACTGCAATTGCCTATGAAACAGTAACGGCTAACCGCACACTTCCACTTCTTACTCCAATGAGTGAAGTTGCAGGTCGAATGGCAGCACAAATCGGTGCACAATTCCTTGAAAAACCTAAAGGTGGAAAAGGAATTTTACTTGCAGGTGTTCCAGGCGTTAATCGTGGTAAAGTAACGATTATTGGCGGTGGTGTAGTTGGAACTAATGCAGCTAAAATGGCAATCGGATTAGGTGCTGATGTGACAATTATCGATTTAAGTGCAGACCGCTTACGTCAATTAGATGATATCTTTGGCACACAAATTAAAACTCTTATGTCTAACCCAATGAATATTGCTAATGCAGTGGCTGAAGCAGATTTACTAATTTGTGCGGTACTAATTCCTGGTGCAAAAGCTCCGACACTTGTATCAGAGGAAATGGTGCAAGCAATGAACCCAGGATCTGTTATTGTCGATGTTGCGATTGACCAAGGTGGAATCGTTGAAACAGTTGATCATATTACAACACATGATAACCCAACATATGAAAAGCATGGCGTATTACACTACGCTGTTGCTAACATGCCAGGAGCTGTTCCTCGCACATCTACAATCGCTTTAACAAATGTGACTGTTCCTTATGCCCTTCAAATCGCTAATAAAGGCGCATACAGAGCAATTAGTGATAACCCAGCACTACAAGCAGGTGTAAACGTAATAGCAGGAGAAATCACATACGAAGCTGTTGCTAGAGACCTAGGTTATTCCTATAAAGAAGTTAGAGATGTAATTGAAAAAGAATATTCATTAAATTAATTCATTTAAAGCAATCCGGATCATTTTCGGATTGCTTTTTTATCATTTTCTTCTCAATTCTAACTGTGGTGCATTTTGTGTAATTTCACATATAAAGCTAAGTATTATTTAGGATTTAATGAAGCTTTCCAACTAGAGTTGATAAGATATTATTTAATGAAATCAAGTCACTTTCATTCAACATTAACTTTTCTACAAGTTGCTTTGGAATACAAGTAGCTTCCTGCTGTAAACTCTCGCCTTTTTCCGTAAGAGCTATTAACACTACGCGTTCATCTTCTAAAGATCTTTTACGGGTAATCAAGCCGTTTACTTCCATTCTTTTTAGCATTGGTGTTAAAGTTCCCGAGTCTAGAAATAATTTTTCACCTAATTTTTTCACTGAAATATCCTGTTCCTCCCACAAAACCAACAATGCTAAATACTGTGGATATGTTACCCCAATATCCTCTAGTAAAGTTCGATAGATTTTCATGATCTCTTTTTCAGCTGTATATAGTTTAAAACATAATTGATTTTCTAAAGATAAAATGTCATTTTTCATATCCTTCTATTTCCTTTCTACTTAACAATAAAGCTAGCATTATCATACCATATTTATTTTATATTGCTCACAATCTAATTGTTGACAATTATTATGGAACGCCTTATATTTAAATTGTGCACAATATAATTTTAAGCAATATATTATTAGAAGAGGTGGGATAAGTATGGAATTATTATACACAGCAAAAGCGTCTGCAGAGGGTGGTCGCATTGGTAAAGTGCAAAGTAGTGATGGTGTTTTAGATTTAGCGTTATCTATGCCAAAAGCTTTAGGAGGCAAAGGTGATGCAGGAGCTACAAATCCCGAACAACTATTTGCAGCAGGTTATGCAGCTTGTTTTGATAGTGCTCTAGGCTTAGTTGCACGACAAGCAAGAAAGAAAATCGAATCAAAGGTAACAGCAGAGGTATCAATTGGCAAAGATACTGATGGTGGATTTAAGCTTGAAGCCACTTTATTAGTCGCAATTCAAGGTGTTGAATTAGCAGAAGCTGAGGAATTAGTGAAAATCGCACATGGCGTATGTCCATATTCAAAAGCAACAAACGGCAATATTGATGTTAATTTAAAAACTGAAGTATATTAATAACCCTAAAGAGGCGTGATATTTATTATCATCCTCTTTTTTTATGCTATTCTAGGAGAAATTGCTAGGAGGTGAAAAAATGTTTATCAAAATTGGTAAAGAAGATAAAGAGAAGATCATTGAAGAAATAAAGTATTTTTTCAATGAAGAAAGAAACGAGCAAATAGGTGATATTGCAAGTGAAACGTTTCTTGAATTCTGCATAGAGAAGCTTGGTCCATATTTTTATAATGCAGGTGTTCAAGACTCGATCAAATTAATACATAATCGTAATACCCAAACAGATGATGACTTACATTCACTAAAACGTTCATTGTAATATTAATCCCCCTCCTTTTTTTTAGTAAAAGGAACATATTTTTGTTGTTTCTTCACAAACTAATTCAGATGAAATAATAAGGAGGGTGTAATAAATGAAAAAAAATGCACGAGGTTATGTTCAAGATTCTTATTCAGCTTTAGAAAATGCTAAGAATTCATTACAGCAAGCACTTCAAACTGTTGAAAAGGATTCTAATCGTGAAAGAATCCAAAGCTCTTTACAATCTGTTGAGTCAGCACTAGATCAATGTGGACAAACAGTAAATGTTTTAGAAGAAGTTTAATACAACCCTTCTCTTTAGGAGCTTTCCATTCTGGATTGCTCTTTTTTATCATGTATCTATTAGCACCAGGGTTTAGCTTTTACATCTCATAACTATTGAAACAAACTAAAAAGCCACTTTCTTGTTACATATTCAAAGATGTAGCCGATATTTATAGTGGAGGTGAACTCTATGGATATTGCAGCTTTATCTATTGGTCTGAAACAGGCTTCCTTAGGCCAAAGTGTCAGTATTGCTCTAGCAAAACAAACAATGGATGCATCACAACAAACAAGTGAACAAATGCTAAAGATGTTAGAAGCACCACATCCTAGCCTTGGAAAGTCTTTAGATCTTAAAGCGTAATAAGAAAGGCCAAAGGCGACCAACTAACGCCAATGCTAGGCTATAAAACTAAGTGCAGAATTTATATTTTCTGATACTATTACAAAAAACTGACTCAGTTAAACTGGGTCAGTTTTTTGTAATAAGCTCGTTAAGAAATAAACAAAATTCTACAATCTTCTTTATTGCTGTCGAAATAACACTAAATGTTCTTTCGTTATTTTGTTATAATATTACACAACTTTGACCACCATTAACCTTATTGGGCAAGACTAGACAAAACAACAAATGCTGCTTACTTTTACTAACACATCCACGTCTTGCCCATTTATCCTTAATAATCAGTCATAACTAAAACGTTGTTCCTTAAATGGATCACCTTCCATATGATAACCATTTCTTTCCCAAAACCCAGGATGATTTTGCTCCGTAAATTGAATACCTCTTAACCATTTGGCACTTTTCCAAAAATATAAATGAGGAAAAACTCCTCGAAGTGGAAAGCCATGCTCAGGTGTGAGCTTCTCATTTGCAAATGAGTGTGCTAAAAGACTTGTTTCCTTTAGAAAATCAACAATAGAAAGGTTTGTTGTCCACCCCTCTTCCGCATGTAAAATCACAAACTTTGCGTTATCTTTAATTTTCACCTCTTTCGCTAAATCCTTTGTTTTAACACCTTGCCAGTTTGTATCAAGCTTTGACCATCCTGTTACACAATGAATATCATTTAATAAATTACTTTGAGGCAGAGACATAATTTCCTCTAATGTAAATAGTTTTGGGGTTTCAACAAGTCCATATACCTGTAAATTCCATTTTGAGAGGTCTTTATAATAAGGCACATTTCCAGCATGCAGAACAGGAAATGTTGATGTGACGTTTTGGTTTGGTGGTACTCTTCCTGGCTCTTGATTATTGTTTCTTTTCTTCCCAAAGTACATATTCAGAATACCTCCCATCAATTTGTTAACCTTTTTTAATTTTAAGTTGACATAGTTTTTCACCTAGATTATTCTAGCATTAGATATTAATTATATCTTAGGGGGAGTTAGTTTGAAAAAATTGAGTACATATGATATTTCATTAGTTGGAATGTTTGCCGCGTTAATGGCCGTTGGCGCAAATATTACTTCTTGGGCACCTTTTCTTGAAGTCGCAGGTGTACCATTATCAATGCAGCCATTTTTCTGTATTTTAGCAGGTTTACTACTAGGTAGTCGACTTGGTGCATTGTCAATGACGATCTATGCTTTAGTAGGAATCGCTGGAGCTCCTGTGTTCGCTCAATTTAGTGGTGGTATTGGGGTTATTTTTGGAAGTACTGGTGGATTTATATTATCTTATATTGTTACTGCCTTTTTAGTTGGTAAAGTGATGGAATTAAGCAAAGAGAAGAAAGCAACTGCTTTCTTTACTGCTTCTTTTGTTGGAATCACTACAATTTACGTAGTGGGTACTACTTATATGTGGCTTGCTCTGAATGTATGGATGAATGCCCCTATGTCATATGGTGCCGCATGGGCTGTAATGTTGTGGTTTATAGTGAAAGATGTTGCTTTCACTATACTAGGCGCAGCTATTGCCCCTCGTATTTATTTTGCCGTTACAAAAGCAACTAGTAAAAGAATAGCTGCATAAATTAATAAAGAGGCTGGGACATAATTAAAAAATTCATACCAAAAGACGATTAAATCTAAATTAAGTTAAGTTGAAAGAAACAAGTTCGTTCCATTGCGCTGCAGACATAAGATTCGCCGGGGAGGAAGCTAAGCCTCCCTCGTAAGCTGCGCGCCTGTGGGGTCTCAGCCTTTCCTCTGCACCCGCAGGAGTCAAATGTCTCCCGCTCCATTCCACTAGTTCTTAAAAATAGTATGCAAAACCAATAAATCTATTGCTGACAGCAAATAAAAACCAAAATATTAGGCGAATAATTAATTAAAATATCTCCTAATATTTCGGGTTTATCATTAGCTTAAATACTTATGTCCCAGCCTCTTATTTATTGAATCTTACCTTCATACTTTTCCAAATAACTTTCTTCCTGTTCAGCACTCATAACTCCTGTCGCTTCTCCAACTGTTCCACCCTGTAATCTCCATATAATGTTATGATCTTTATCAGCTTCAGAAAAATCACCCTCTTTCCATTTATTTAAGATAGAAAGATATTTTTCTTCGTTTTCATAGTCTCCGCTTTCAATTTCATTAATCAAGTACTGAATACGTTCACTTGTCATTTCATAGTGAAGCCACTTTTCCTCTGCTATAACTTTTTGATGAGACATTCCATGCATATAATTAAGAATATCTTCCTCTGACAAAGTAGATGTACCTTTTCCAAAGGGATTTCCAGTTACAATCGTTTCATTAGTAGAATCCTTATTTTCTTCATTATCAACATCACCCTTCTCAACTACTTGTGATGAAGAAACAGGGTGATTATCAATCATATCTACTAATATAACTCCTAACACTCCTAAAAAGATTGATATAATAACGATACTAGAAACGATTAACTTGTGTTCTTTGATCCAAATCAGTTAAAACACCTCCCAAATATAGGATAAGTTAATGATACAATGCTTAAAACATTGATTACAAGAGAAAGCTTTGTCGAAAAATCTATCTTCATATTTTTACTATTTTTTAAAATTCAATGTATAATTGATTCTAGTTTTGTCAATAAAGATAGTATAGTAAACAAAGAGGGTGAGTAGAGATGAAAGCTTTATTATTAAAAAAGTACTTTTTAGATATAAAAGATAGAGAAAAGCTAGAGAAGGAATTAATAGAGAAAAATCCCGATTTAGTAGATCAAATACTAGAGTGGGATGATGAGGAGTTACTGGAGAGAATGAAATAGACGAGGCTGGGACCAGCTTATAATAAACCCGAAATATTAGGAGATATTTCAATTAATTATTCGCCTAATATTTTGGGTTTTTATTTGCTGCCCGCAATAGATTTATTGGTTTTGCATACTATTTTTAAGAACTAGTGGAATGGAGCGGAAGACATTTGACTCCTGCGGGTGCAGAGGAAAGGCTGAGACCCCACAGGCGCTTGTGCCGAGGAGGCTTAGCTTCCTCCCCGCGGAAAGGAAATGTCTGCAGCGCAATGGAACGAATTTGTTTTATCAGCTTAACTGAATTTAGATTTATTCGTCTTTTTGTATGACTTTTTTAATTATGTCCCAACCTCTGTTAAGCTAATTATAAAATTATTGCTGCAATCCATCCAAATAAAATAAGTGGGATATTATAATGAACAAAGGTTGGTACACATGTATCCCAAATGTGATTATGATTCCCATCAGCGGCTAGACCAGATGTAGGACCTAAAGTACTATCAGATGCAGGTGAACCAGCGTCACCTAACGCAGCGGCAGTTCCAACAATCGCAATTGTTGCCATTGGACTTAAGCCCAATTCTAAGCTTAGTGGAACAAAAATTGTTGTGATAATAGGTATTGTTGAGAAAGAAGACCCAATACCCATTGTAACTAATAATCCAACAAGCAACATTAATAAAGCTCCTATTGCTTGATTACCTCCTATTAAGCTAGCAGCATCCTTAACTAACAATTCAACATGTCCTGTTTCTTTTAAGACACTAGCAAAACCAGATGCTGTAATCATCACAAAGCCGATAAATGCCATCATTTTCATACCATTTGTCATAATAACATCTGCTTCTTTTCTCTTTAGTGAACCACCTAAATAGACAACAACAACACCAGCTAATGCCCCAAAAATCATTCCTTCAACACCTAGCTGCTGTGATAGATACAGTTGAACGGAAAGTGACACAATAATCGCTACAATAGCTATTACAAGACTTTTAGTTGTATAAGTATTACTTGCTTCCTGTCCGGCTACTTCACGAGTTTCATATATTCTTTTCTTACGATAAGAAATAAAGATGGCTGTTAATAAACCTAGAACCATTCCAATCGCAGGGATAGACATTGCTGCTGGAATATCTGCTAATGAGACAACAAGACCACTTTGTTCCATGTTTGTTTGCATTATTTCATGAAAGATCGCTCCAAACCCTACCGGTAAAAACATATATGGGGTAATTAAGCCAAATGTGATGACAGTTGCAATTAAACGACGGTCCACTTGTAGCTCGTTTAGAACTTTCAGTAATGGCGGAATAAGAACGGGAATAAAAGCAATATGAACTGGTATTACATTTTGTGAAAAAATTGAAATGGTTAGGATTAGTAAGACGATTAAAACCTTTGAAAGAGTTTTGCGTCTAGCTTCCCCTTCTCGACCGACTAATTTAATCGCACCTTCCACAATCGCATCAGGTAACCCTGTTTTTGATAATGCAACGGCAAATGCACCTAGTAATGCATAACTTAACGCAACTGTAGCGTTACCACCAAGACCATTTGTAAAGGTTTGGATTGTTGTTGCAACATCTAAACCTCCAGTGAGTCCTCCAATTAGCGCACCTATTACAAGTGCAAAGACAACATTTATTCTTAATAAGCTTAAAATAAGCATGACTAAAACTGCAATGATGACAGCGTTCATGATGATGACCTCCAAAAATCCTTTAGTTTGCTAATATGGTAGAGAAATAAAATAACAGAGTATAATTTAACATAGCTTTTTTTATTATGTCAATAGGATTTTATTATTGTGAAAAATTAATATATAGAATATCTCTGTAAATTTAAACATAGAATCTGGTTCGTCGCATTTCGCTTCAGACACTTGCTTTCCGCGGGGAGGAAGTCGAGCCTCCTCAGCTTCGCCTGCGGGGAGGAAGTCGAGCCTCCTCAGCTTCGCCTGCGGGGTCTCGACCTTTCCTCCACACCCGCAGGAGTCAAGTGTCTTACGCTCCATTCCACTAGAGTTATATAAAAGGTTTAATAGTTCAAACTTTTAAGCAAAAACAAGGAAACCGACAATTCGACAATTAAAGAATTTATTGTGGAGAAATATTTATTATTTTTCGGAATTACAAAGGGGAAATTTTATGAAGATTGTTAACGATTAATATTTCTTTTATTCCTCTAATCTTTTTGCAAATGCTCTATTCTAAAGGATTGCTGATAAAATAATCTAATTTCCTGTTAGTAACTATGTTTTTATCATATAAAATGTACTGTTCTAAGAAGAAAAGATGCCACTGGACTTTATACAGTCCTGTTCACTTCATATACTTAAAGCAACAAAGTATACGAAAATAGTCTTTACAAAAGAGACTGAATTAGATAAACAGTAGCTTTAAATTAAATGAAACATATTCTAAATTTAATTCAAAAAAGCTTGAGGAAAAACATTATTCCTCAAGCTTCTTGTGCTATTTACTTTACCCTGAACCTTTAGATGTTCTCCTCATGTTTAGGAGTACTTATAAAAAGAAGGTTCTTTCTAATAATAACTTATTCATTAACCTCAAAGCGTTCTACAAATGTAGCCAATGTTCTAGCCATAACACCTGTTGCGCCTGATGGACCTAGGTCAGTTTCTTTTGAAGTTGTAGCTGTTCCTGCGATATCAAGATGTACCCATGGAGTTTCTTCAGCAAATTCTCCGATAAAGGCACCAGCCATTATTGCATGACCTTCACGACCTGGCGAATTGTTTAGATCTGCCATTTTACTATTACGAACGCGTTTTTTATCTTTTTCAAATATTGGTAAGCGCCAAACTGGCTCTTCACATTCATGTGATGCTTGAAGAATTTGTTCGAATAATGGCTCATTGTTAGTCATTGCACCTGTTGTATCAGTTCCTAAGGCAATGATTACTCCTCCAGTTAGTGTTGCAACATCTACTAAATAATTTGCACCATGGTGTTTAGCATATGTCACTCCATCTGCAAGTGCAAGTCGTCCTTCAGCATCTGTATTAAGCACTTCAATCGTTTTTCCACTTAATGACACAATAACGTCGTCAGGCTTAAATGCACCCCCACTGATCATATTATCAGTCGATGGAATTACAGCAACTACATTTTGTTCAGGCTTGATTTCACCGATAATTTCCATTGCTCCAAGAACAGATGCTGCTCCACCCATATCTGTTTTCATCCCAACAATTCCATCTTTTGGCTTGATTGAATAGCCACCTGTATCATAGGTAATACCTTTGCCTACCAATCCTATAACGTCTGTCCATTCATCCTTGCCTTGATATTTCAAAACGATCATTTTTGGTGGCTCTTCTGATCCTTTATTTACAGCTAATAAAGCCCCCATTCCAAGACGTTCCATTTCCTCTTTTTCAAGAATTTCATATTCAAATTGATACTTCTTAGCCAATTCAATTGAATAAGCTGCTAGCTCTGTAGCCGTTAAAAGATTAGGTGGCATGTTCGTTAAGGTTCTTGCACTATTTGTTCCTTGTCCAAAAGCATACCCCACCTCAAGACTTGATTTGATTTCATCACTGTCTTCTGTATCAACTGCAATACGGATTGTCTCAATTTTATGTTCAGGCTCATTTGATTTCTGCTTATAATCTTGTATCTGATAAGTAGATAAAGCGAAAGCCTCTGCCAATGCGTGGGCTGCTTCATTTTGATCAAGATTTTCTGCAACAAATGTTTCTAGTGCGACAGTCAGGTGATGAACTTTCATTTCTTGGACGGTTTTGAATAGTTTACCAAAAGCTTCTTTAACTGATGTAAAATCTAATAATTTTTCTTTTCCCAAACCAACTATATAAATACGTTTTACAGGAAGCTTACCTAGGGTATGTATTTTAGTAATGGCTTTTCTTTTAGCAGATAAGTCTCCATCTTTTATTAACTCTGAAAGCTTACCATCTAATTGGTTATCTAAATCTGCTATGTAACCAGATAATTTATTATTTTGTTGAAATAAACCGATCACAAGTGTTTCATGATCTTCTAAATTAAGTTGATTATGTACTTGAAACAACAACAACACCTCCGTATGGAATGAAAAACTGAGTTTATTTTAACACTGTAAGCAAACTTTAGAAAACTTACTAAGTATATGGTTATAATCAATAAAAACATGCATAATACTAAATTCATTGTTTAAGGGTTGGATTAGAAGATATGCTATAATGAGAAAAATCATTTTATTGATTACTAATTTAAAACCTACATACAAAATTGTTCTCTAGCTAGCTTTTTCTATTTGATTGTAACAAATAGAAACTTTAATTAAAATTGTAAGCACTTTAATATTGTTTTACATTTGAAAGGAGCACTCATTTTGGAACTATTTCTAAATTTCCCTTTAATTGCAGCATTAGCAGCTATTTTCTTTGCACAGTTTGTTAAGGTACCTATTTTATTTATTGCAACAAGAAAGTGGGATTGGTCTCTTGTAACAAGTACAGGAGGAATGCCTAGCTCCCATTCAGCAGCGGTTACAGCTCTTGCTACTGGGGTTGCACTAGATCATGGTTTAGATTCTTCAATTTTTGCGATATCAGCAGTTTTTGCCATTATTACAATGTTTGATGCTACAGGAGTAAGAAGGCATGCTGGCGAGCAAGCAACAGTATTAAATCAATTGGTGCTTGATTTTAATACTTTTGTTGAAGAAGCGAAAGTTTGGCCAAATAAAGAAATGAAAGATAAACAAAAGAAGTTAAAAGAGCTCTTAGGTCATCAGCCAATTGAAGTATTTTTTGGCGGATTAACTGGGATATGCTTAGCTCTATTATTACATTTTTTATTTACACTTTAAGAGGAGGGATTATTTGAAGCTAATTTCTATTTGTCCAAGTAATACAGAGCTTGCTGTTTATTTAGGGTTAAAGAACGATCTTATTGCACTAGATGATTTTTCTGATTGGCCATTAGAATTAAATTACCTTCCTAAGCTAGGACCAGATCTATCCATTGATATGGACCTGCTTGAATCCTATAAGCCAGATTTAGTGTTAGCTTCTCTAAGCGTACCAGGTATGGAGAAAAATGTGAAAGAGTTAGAAGCTCGTAACATACCTCATATCGTGTTTAATCCTCAGTCATTCAGCGATATTGCAAGTGATCTTGAATTATTAGGAAAAGCAACTGGTAAAGAAGCCGAAACAAGAGACGTCTTAAAAAAATATAACCATACTCTGAATACATACCGTGCCATTTCTGAGACTATTGACCAACCTCCATCAGTTTACTTCGAATGGTGGCCAAATCCTATTTTCACTCCAGGTAAAATAAATTGGCTTACAGAGCTTAGTGAATTAGCTGGTGCAAAAAATATTTTTGATGATGTAGAATTAGCAAGTGTTCAAACGAATTGGGACGATGTTTTTAACCGAAATCCTGATCATATCTGTTTATCATGGGTAGGCGTTAAACAGTCTAGGATGAAAATTTCACATGTTTTAAAAAGAGTGAATGCTCAAGATCTAAAAGCTGTAAAAAATGGACATATTCATCTATTAGAAGAGTCATTATTTTGTCGTCCCTCTCCAAGGCTACTATATGGACTTCAAAAGCTTGCTTTTAGATTACATCCTACTTTATATCCACAGCCACAAGAAAATGAGCTCTTGCTTTAAATAGTATGAAATTGAAAAAGCTAATGGATGAATCCATTAGCTTTTTGTTTTATCTTTTATATACTTTTGTCTAAATACCTGCATGGATTCATCATTGTTTAGCTTTTCTAATTCTTGTTCTGTTATTGTGCCATCACCCATCTCGACAACATATACATCTAAATGCTTCTTGCCCCAATCATTGTAAACCTCAGATACTGTTTCATAAAAGAGATCTAATTTATTCCCTTTTATTGCCCCACCTTTATCTGCTACAACACCATACCCATAACCTGGAATAAATAAGATTGTTCCTAATGGAAACACATCTAGATCTGCAGCAACAGTAGAGTATAAATCACGCTTTACCTTTACTCCTGAATATGTAATTCCATAACTTGGGTGATCAGGGTTTTTACCTGTTGATTCTACACCTGCTGTATATCCAGTTGCGACAACTTTTTTTGTTGGGAACTTCGACCAGTCAAAAGCATCCTCCAATGAAACATCATGATTCACCGCTTCTACACTTGAAGAAATTTCTTTGGTAACAGTAGGCTCACTTCTTAATGATTTGAAAGAAAGTCCCAAAAACTTAAATGTATCTTTCTCCTCTGACTGATTAACACTATCATTATATCCTGAACTTAATTGATCATATCCATACCAGTTTGCAATGTCCTTTGCTTTAACACCTGATATAGCTTCAAATGTAGTCGTTAATGCACCTAAAAATAATAAAGTCATAATAATTCTTTTACTTACTCTCTTTATACTTATCATATATTTACTTTCCACTCCTCTCACAAATTTATTCGTTCCCTAATTTGCAAGAAAGTATTCATAAATAATGAAAAAAAACTATATATTGAGAGTTTAGCAGGAGTAATTTTACAACTTTTTGCACCTTTTCAAATCCTTGTTAATAAGGGTTCCTGGCGTCAATATATTCCCCTATATAACGCAAATAGCCTCACATCATATTTTGATGCGAAGCTTGTATTAAGTATATGTTTAAAACATTTGATAGCCTCTTTTACGCAGCATTTTAATTGTAACTCCTGCAAGAATTGCACCTATTAAGCCAGAAGATAAGATTAATAAGTCAGCAAGAGCAAGTGAGGTTATTTTATTACCTAGTTCAGTAAAAGATTCACCAGGATTTTGGAAATATTGTATAAATCTCACATCATCTATAATAAAAATACAAACTATAGGATATATAATTGCCATTATCCATGACATACGTAAAAGCATATTTAATAAAAAGCCGATTCCAAAAAATAAAACTAAAAATAAAAGCATTGATATTAATAAAACAGGTAAGCTTAACATCGCTATCACCTCCATTACACCATTATTAGTGTAAAGGACGATTGAACGACAGTCAATTGAAAGTCAGTGAACGTTTTATGACTTCTTACCTGTGCCTTCGCAGCTTCCACATGTTTCAGATCCACCGAGCATTAGCTGAAAATACCCTTTACCAGAACAATAGGGACATTCCTTAGTTTTAACCTCTGTTGTATTCATAAACGTCTCCCCTTTGGAAAATGAATTGTTTTAGATAATATACCAATTATTCTGACAATTATAAAGGGAGATATTCTGACAAAATTGTTTATGTAAGCGAATACATACAGATCATACTTTATTCCTCTTTAATTTTCTTACTATTTAGAAAATATAAATACATATTTTTCTTAAGTAGAAAAGAAGACCTAAGAGCCATATTACATTAGGTATATTTACTGCTTATAAAAAAAGACAAGAGCATGAGCCCTTGTCCTTTAGTGTTGCTTTTTATAGAATATTAAATTTCCCTTTTTTCACTACTAATGAAGGTCCACCAACCATGAATAATGCACGGTTATCGATCATCTTTTTCATAAATGATGCTTTTGTACCAACTAACTTTTTACCAAATACAACACCAACTGCATCATGTTCTCCTAATGATGCAACAGAGCCTTTAATATCCGGAGTAAATGTAGCCATTTCACCGCGCTCACGAATTGCTACAGATAAGTTTTTCGCACATACCTCACCTTGTTGCATCGCAATTTGAGCTGTTGGAGGATATGGACGGTTAATTTCTTCGTTAATGATTAATGCACAATCACCAATGATAAATACATCATCATGACCTGGAGCACGTAAGAAACCATCAACTTTTACACGACCACGCATGTTTTCAAAGCCTGCTTCTTCAACAACGCTATTACCACGTACACCTGCTGCCCATACAACAGTACCAGCTTTAATTGTCTCAAGCTCTTCACCTTTAGCAACGATGATACCTTCTTCAATACATTCCTTAATTGCTGTACCAATCATGAATTCTACGCCTTTTTTCTGTAAATGGTTAACTGCGTAGTCAACTAATTCAGGATCAAAGCCTGGTAAAGCTGTTGGTGCTGCTTCCACACAGATAATACGAACTTTATTAAAATCTACATCATACTCTTTACAAAGCTCTGGAATTCTGTTTCCTAATTCTCCAAGGAATTCAATTCCAGTAAAGCCAGCGCCACCAACAACAATTGTTAAACGCTCATCTTTCTTCTCCGCTTCCATGTTATATGTAGCGAATTGGTATTCGATATGCTCACGTAGTTGGCGAGCAGAATCAATGCTTGTAATTCCGAATGCAAACTCTTTTAAGCCTTGGATACCAAATGTTTCTGGGTGAGCACCTAGAGAAATAACTAAATAGTCATATTCTACTTCTCCATTTGTCATGACAACTTTTTTTGCTTCTTTATCAATAGAAACAACAGTGTCTTGAACAAAATTCACTCTACTGTTATCAATAATATCTTTAATTTGATAACGAGCTTTATCATGATGTAAAGTTCCTGCTGAAGCTTCATGTAACCATGTAGTTTCATAATGATAGTCATTTTTATTTATTAATGTAATTTCTGCTTCGTCAACACCGACTTGCTTTTGTAATCGTGTAACTGTAATTAATCCACCATAACCTGCACCTAAAACGACAATTCTTGGCTTTCTCAACGAATACATCCACCTTTACTCTAAAGTTGTTGTAATGCTCGAATTATGTCTATTATCTATAATCCACTGAAATACAACTTTTTATTTTGATTTAAAGAAATAAAACTTTGTGAAATCATTCACTTACCTATGCATACGAATATAAAAATTTTATAAATACGTATAAATATATATAATTACACCTATATCCAATCATATATATATAATGAACATTTTTCAAGTAATTTTTTCTAACAACATGGTTTGTTTTTTCACGAAAAAGAAGTATAATACCTACCACTTTTATTGCTAAAAAGCCATAAAACACTTACAATTTATAACTACATCTACAAAATGTAAGGATTTTCATAAAATATTCTCCAAGAAAAATCACACTTAAACTAGAGACATTTAAGATTTTTGAACACACTAAATGTAATGTAACGATGTATTATGTTAAGATTTCCCTAATAAGCATTCGAACGATAAAAGGAGGAGCTCATGTGAAAGAAGATACTAAAGTTTATGATATCACCATTATTGGTGGAGGACCTGTTGGATTATTTACTGCTTTTTATGGTGGAATGAGGCAGGCAAGTGTAAAAATCATCGAAAGTCTTCCACAGCTGGGCGGTCAGCTATCTGCTCTATATCCAGAAAAGTATATTTATGATGTAGCGGGTTTTCCTAAAGTAAGAGCACAGGAGCTTGTGGATAATTTGAAAGAACAGATGAATCAATTCTCACCTACTGTTTCCCTAGAACAAGCAGTTGAAGAAGTTGAAAAACAAGCCGATGGTGTATTTAAGTTAACGACTAATAGTGAAATTCACTATACAAAAACAATAATCATTACAGCTGGTAATGGAGCATTTAAACCTCGAAAGCTTGAAATTGAGGATGCGACTAAGTACGAAAATGCTAATCTACATTATTTTGTAGATGATTTAAATAAGTTTGCTGGAAAACGTGTTGCTCTGTGCGGTGGAGGAGATTCTGCAGTAGATTGGGCATTAATGCTTGAACCAATTGCAGAAAGTGTTGCTCTTATTCATCGGAGAGATAAATTCAGAGCACATGAACATAGTGTCGAATTACTAATGAACTCCAAGGTTAATGTTGTCACACCTTTTGTACCAACAGAATTGATTGGAGACGAATCAATAAAGCAAATCGTTTTAGAAGAAGTTAAAGGAGATCGTAAGGAAGTATTAGATATCGATGATCTCATTATCAATTACGGCTTTGTCTCATCGTTAGGACCAATTAAAAATTGGGGATTAGAAATTGAGAAAAATTCAATTGTTGTTAATTCTAAAATGGAAACAAATATTGAAGGCATCTACGCTGCAGGAGATATCTGTACATATGATGGAAAAGTTAAGCTAATAGCGAGTGGCTTTGGAGAAGCTCCAACAGCAGTTAATAACGCAAAGGCTTATATGGATCCTAAAGCTAAAGTTCAACCACTGCACAGTACGAGTTTATTTAACTAAATTAAAATAGAACTAACCAAAAACGACTGACAATATTGTCAGTCGTTTTTTAAATTAACATTCTTCTGGAGTCCCAGTGTTAGCTGCTGTTCTAAATGAAGATCCACAGCCACAGTTAGCGATCGCATTAGGATTTTCGATAGTGAATCCTCCACCCATCATGGATTGCTTATAATCAATTTGTGTGCCATTGAGAATAGGTGCGTCCTCTTTTTTTATAAGAATTGTTAAACCATGTTGCTCTAAAATTTCATCTTCATCTGTTATTTCATGTTCAAAGCCCATGCCATAAGAAAGACCACTACAGCCTCCGCCTTTAACTCCAACGCGAAGATAAGCCTGTTCTTCTTCACTTTCTTTCATCATATCTTTTATTTGAAAAGCTGCTGCTTCAGATATACTAACAATCTCAGTCATATTTATACCTCCTTGCTTTTTCTGAAAGGATTATCCTTTTATTATAATCTAAGGTATGCAATCACTCAAATATTTGAACCGACCAAGCTTCTAGATTGTTAAAGGTAAAACGTTCCTGTACATATAACCTCTGCTGGACCTGTCATAAGTACATTTCCTTCAGATGTCCAATTAATATGAAGATCACCACCAGCTAAATGAACGGTTGTTAATTCTCCTTGTACAGTGTGATGATTTAGTACTGAAGATACAACTGCTGCACATGCACCTGTTCCACAAGCTTGAGTGACACCTGAGCCTCTTTCCCAAACTCTAAAGTGCAATTCGTTTTTTGAAACAACCTCAACGAACTCCACATTAACTCCTTCCGGAAAACAGCGATCTTTTTCAATAATTGGACCTAATGTTGTTACTGGCGCTTCATTAATATCGTCTACATAAAAAATAACATGTGGGTTACCCATAGATACTGTTGTACCTCTTAAAGTATGTCCACTGAAAACCATTTCCTCATCAATTGCCTTATCATTAGCTTGACCCAGCATTGGAATTTGTGATTTTAACAGTCTAGGTTCACCCATATCAACCGTAATTAGCTTAACCATTTCATTTTCAATCTCCAAGCTAGCTTCAACTAATCCTGACAGCGTTTCGATTTTAAATGTTGTTTCGGTCACTAACTTATGTTCATAGGCATACTTAGCTACACAGCGTAATCCATTTCCACAGTTCTTACCTTCTGATCCATCATTATTGAAAATTCTCATTTTAACATCAGCCTTATCTGAAGGACATATTAAGATCAATCCATCAGATCCTATGCCAGTATTAACATTTGAAACTTTTACAGCAATATCCGGTAATTTTTCTTCGTCTAAATTTTCCTCAAAAGTATTAACATATATATAATTATTACCTAATCCGTGCATTTTAGTGAATTTAAATGATTTCATTGCTGCCTCCAAATTTCTTCGTTTTTATTAGTATAAAATGTTGGAAATATGAACACAATATAAATATCCCCCGTTTTATATAAGTAAAAGCTCACTGTTTATAACAGAGAGCTTTTATTTTTAATTTAAGACCAATTTCCTTCCTGAAAATAGTTCCTTTTCCTTATTTATTTGGTATACTTTTCTTATAGGTATAATTCATTATGACTTTTATAGGTAAAAGGAAGTGATCCGAATGGAAAAGAACCTTGACTATTTATATGACAGGAAAGTCGATTGTTATATTTGTAAAACTTCATACACTACTAAAAAGGTACTTTCTAGGTACATTCGTGCTCATAAACATGATACAGACTTTTGTTCTTTTTATATTTCTACGAAGATAAATCCACTTCTATATTATGTCCATGTTTGTCCATCATGTGGATTTTCTTCCACTGAGGAATCTAGCAATTACTTTCCACCAATGACTATGGAAGCTATCCAAGAGAAAATCTCTACAAACTGGAACAATAAGTTCTATTGTGATGAGCGATCTTTAGAAACTGCAATAAACTCTTATAAATTAGCCATTTACTGTGCCACTATAAAAAAAGAAAAGAATATTGCGTTAGCTGGACTATATCTGCGCTTATCATGGTTATACCGAACAGAAGAAGTAAACATAGCAGAAGAGAAGCGTTTTTTGCGTCTTGCATTAGAAGAGTATCTTAAATCTTATATGAATAGTGACTATTCTGAAACTCATTTATCTGAGGTTAAGCTATTATATATTATTGGAGAGCTTAGCCGTCGTGTCGACAATCACGTGCAAGCTACAAGATATTTCTCAAGAGTTATTGAAAAACAAAAAGATACAGTCGAAAAAGGAATTGTCCAAATGGCAAAAGATCGTTGGTCAGAAATGCGCGAGCAAAAGTCAGGCTAAAAGGGACAAATATAAATAGCTGATCAAAGTGAATTATCTTATCTTCACTACTGTATCAGCTCTTTTAGTAAGGAATTTAAAACATAGGGTTTTCTTCTAAGTACGTATAGATATTTTCAACTAGACCTTCTGGATTATCTCCTGTAACAATTTCTCCATTTACTAACGCATATAATGAACTGTAGCATTTGCCACAATAACTAAGACAGCCATATTCTATAATATCTAAATTTGGATCTTTCTCAAGTATTTCTAAAGCAGCTTGAGAACCATTTGCCAAATTACTAATACAAAATTCAATTATCGGCTTCATTCTTCACACCTCTCTATTTAATTTCTATCCTAATAGGTATCAGCAATTACGTCAAACTTTATTATTACCTTTCATACTTAACTAATTTCAACCTTATAATATATAGAGCATAACTATTCAACCTACATCTAACGTTAATTGTGTTCTACTAATTTAAGATAAGTAAAATTTTACTATTAAAGAAAACGTTTTATTAAGAATATGTTGTGATTTTATACGAAATTCGATATACTTTTTTATGGTATTTTGTATAAGAGAGGGTTATATTTTTTTATTATCTAGTCCACTTTCTTTTTTTCATATTTCATAAAAAAATGACTAAATTATAAGATACATGTCCAAAAAATTTCGTTATAATTAAATTATTATAAGTTTGCAGTTAGTCCTATGGTGTAATTGATTCTCGACCTTAACATACCACTTAAGACTTAATTAATGCTATAACTACTCTCATACTTTATAAAAACGTGGGGAAAAAGGAGTATCAAATATGAAAAACCTAGTGATTCTTGGCGGCGGGTACGGCGGAATGCGTGTCCTTTTAAGACTTTTACCAAACCAACTGCCTGATGATGTTCAAATAACACTTGTTGATAGAAATCCTTATCATTGTCTTAAAACCGAATACTATGCATTGGCTGCAGGAACAATTTCTGACAATCATATTCGAGTTTCTTTTCCAGAGCACCCTCGTCTTCATTCAAAATTCGGAAATGTTATTTCTGTTGATCTCGAAAAAAAGGAAGTAGTTTTAGAAAACGAAGATACCATTCCTTATGACGACTTAATTATCGGTTTGGGTTGTGAAGATAAATATCATAATGTCCCAGGCGCTGATGAATTTACTTATAGTATTCAAACAATTGATCAATCTCGTAGCACGTATCAAAAGCTAAATAACTTATCTGCAGATGCTACTGTCGCTATTGTTGGTGCTGGTTTAAGTGGTGTTGAGCTTGCAAGTGAGCTTAGAGAAAGCCGCAAAGATCTAAACATTAAATTATTTGATCGCAGTAAACATATTTTGTCTAGCTTCCCTGAAAGATTAAGTAGTTATGTTGAGAAATGGTTTACAGAGCATGGTGTTGAAATTATTAGTGGCGCCAACATTACCAAAGTTGAACCGAATGTTGTCTATAATCATGATCAACCATTTGATTGTGATGTAATTGTTTGGACTGCTGGTATTCAGCCTAATCAGGTTGTCCGTGATCTACCTGTCGAAAAAGACAGCCAAGGTCGAGTTATATTAACAACACAGCATTTTATTCCAAATTTTGAAGATGCATTTGTTCTGGGTGATTGTGCAAGCTTACCCCACGCACCAAGTGCACAATTAGCAGAAGCACAAGCAGAGCAGATTGTTCAGGTTTTACTAAAGAAATGGAATAATCAGCCACTACCAGAATCATTCCCACCTTTTAAATTAAAAGGTGTTCTAGGGTCATTAGGTAAAAAACAAGGCTTCGGGCTTGTAAATGATCGACCTTTAATGGGGCGTGTACCACGTCTACTTAAATCTGGTGTACTTTGGATGTATAAATATCATAACGGATAAACTAAATAGACAAGAGGATAATTATATAAAGGATGACGACATTTTGACTCCCTTTTATAATTATCCTCTTTTTTTGAGAAAATTAAGGTGTAGTGCTCACATAACCATATTTATCAAATTCTTCATATATCCTTTTTAACCGCGGACTTCCCTCACCAACTACATTACCTTCTATCACAACAAGAGGATAGAAATACTCATCTTCTAAAATTTTTTCAGCAAACTCTTTTTTCTCTGGATCATTCGGGGGCTCATGTATGTCAACATAAGCTATTTTAAAGTGCTGATCTTTATACTTCCTTTTAAGCGCTGCCTCTAGCCATTCATAAGTTTCTTTAGCTGACGGCAAATTCACACAGCTTGGACAAAGAATCTCAGCTCCATACACGCAAATTTCCACAGTTTTCATCCATCACACCTACACTTCTTTTTCTCCATTGTATTCGAATAATGGAATTATGACCATTCTTATCATGGAAATATCATTCTAAAAAATCTACTTTTCACTCTGCTTCAAAGATTGAGGCTAATAGCGGTAAGGTAATCTAAAACTTCACTCCTTCGAGTATAGAGGTAAGCCAAATACCAAAGGAGAAGATGAAGAGATTCACAGCTTCCTTCTCCGTAAAACGTATGTCACAAGCAAAATGGAGCAATTTTCGTTACCTTGAGCGATATTTATGATAATATAGTACCAAAGGGTTAATTCTTTAATTTTCGCATTTAGAATAATCTTTTTATATACACAGGAATAAAATGGCAATATATTTTAATCTTTCGATTAGATTTTTTGCGACATTTCAAATATAATATGATTAAGGAAAGAAAGGAGTTTGATTTGAATGGAAGCAACTATTAATGATCAGGTTCAAGAAGTTCTAGATAAACTACGTCCCTTCTTACTTCGCGATGGAGGAGATTGTGAATTAGTTGATGTAGAGGATGGAATTGTTAAGCTACGTCTTTTAGGTGCTTGTGGAAGCTGCCCAAGCTCAACAATCACATTAAAAGCTGGTATAGAGCGTGCACTATTAGAAGAAGTACCAGGTATTATTGAAGTAGAACAGGTATTTTAATAAGATCTACAGGCATTTAAACAAAGTGCTTTTCTACTTTAAAGGCCATTCGAAAAAGGACTGACAATTGTCAGTCCTTTTTATCTTATACACTTTTTACTTCTTGAGTTAGCTCAACTTTGCAACCTTCTAGATCAATACTTAAATGTTCTACATCACAATCAGTGAAATCAGCAGCTAGCTTTTTCGCTAAAGTATTGCCTTTTCCTTTTTCAATAAAACAGATCACTGTTGGACCAGCTCCACTTAATGCAGAACCATATGCACCAAGTTCAGCCATTTTTTCTTGAACTAACTTAATTTCAGGAATAAGGGTTGAGCGATATGGTTGATGAAATAAATCCTTATTCATCATCTTTCCTACTAGTGGCCAATTGTTCGTCATTAAACCTGCCACTAGCATATTACCTATTGCACTTGCTTCAACAGCGGTTTTATATTCTAAAACTTGAGGTAATACATTTCTTGCATCACTAGTGAATACCTCATATTTTGGTACAACAACTACTGCATCAACATCGATATTCTTCACACAAATTATTTCAGTTTGTTCCTGTTCATGAAGACCTATTACCAACCCTCCGTAAAGAGATGCCCCCACATTATCTGGATGACCTTCTTCAAGGCTTGAGATTCTTAGTTTATCATCGTTCGTTAATTGTAGCTGACAAAGCTGATTAGCTAATTCAATCCCTGCTATTATAGCTGCTGCACTACTTCCAATACCTCTTGCCATCGGAATTTCGCTCCAAACCTTTACCTCACACGCTGGTAAAGGTTTGTTATGCATGGATGCAACTTTTAAAGCAACTTTAGCAATAAGATTATCCTCATTTGTCGGAATATCCTTAACATCCTCTGTCATTGGTATGAAACGTATTTGTTTGGCTGCCTTGACTTCAAGAGTTAAATATTTACCAAGTGCAAGGCCAATCGAATCGAAACCTGGTCCTAAATTAGCCGTACTACCTGGCACTGTAATCTTTAACATCTCTCCTTCTTTCATCGAACTGCTACTCCAGTCAATTGCTGCAGAAAAACCTCTTCATCATTAGGTAAAACAAGTGGCTTGATTTCAGAAACATCAATTGCTGTGTTAGGATCTTTTAAGCCATTTCCAGTTAATACAGCGACAACTTTACTACCTTCTTTAATTAACCCTAATTTACGATGTTTAATTAATCCAGCAATTGATGCACATGAGCCTGGCTCCGCGAATACTCCCTCTTCACGAGCAATTAACTGATACGCTTCAATAATTTCTTCATCTGTAACAGAATCAATTTTACCGTTAGACTCTTCTTTAGCTCTTACAGCCGTTTCCCAGCTAGCTGGATTTCCGATACGAATCGCTGTTGCAATTGTTTCTGGGTTCTCAATCGGCTCACCTCTAACAATTGCTGCTGCCCCTTCAGCCTGGAAGCCATGAATAATTGGTAAACCTGTTTGCTTCTTCTCGTTATATTCTTTAAAGCCTTTCCAGTAAGCCGTAATATTTCCTGCATTTCCAACTGGAATAGCTAAATAATCTGGTGCACTTCCAAGCTGCTCACATACTTCAAAAGCTGCTGTTTTTTGACCTTCAATACGATATGGATTAACAGAGTTTACTAAAGTAATCGGTAATTTTTCACTAATATTTCGGACCATTGTTAATGCATGGTCAAAGTTTCCTTGAATCGCATAAATTTCTGCACCATACATAACGGCTTGTGCTAGCTTACCAAAGGCAATTTTACCGTCTGGAATCAATACGATACACTTCATATTTGCTCTTGCAGCATAAGCTGCTGCTGCTGCTGAAGTATTACCAGTTGACGCACAAATAACTGTATCGCTGCCAGCTTCTTTAGCTTTAGCAACGGCCATAACCATTCCACGATCTTTAAAAGAGCCTGTAGGATTTGTACCTTCTGTTTTAACATACAATTCAATTCCAAGCTTTTCAGAAAGCTTAGGTAAATGAATAAGTGGTGTATTTCCTTCTTGCAAAGTTAATCTAGGCGTATTTTCTGTTACAGGTAAAAATTCCTCGAACTCCTGAATAAGTCCCTTCCACATCATATCGAACCGTTCCCTTCCACTCTATAAGTACTTTTCACTTCTTCAACAACAGGCAAATCATTTAAACGCTGTAAAATTTCTTCAAAATCACTTTGAGATGCTTTATGTGTCACAATAACAATTTCTGCTAGATTACTATTTTTAATAGGAAGCTGGAGGATTTTCTCAAAGCTTACTCCTCGTTCTGAGAAAAGAGAGGTAATATTTGAAAATGCTCCAACCTGATCTTTCGCACTTATACGTAAGAAATGCTGTGCGTAAATATGTTCTGGACTTTTTAATTGTTTTTCAAATTGTGGTGCTACTGCACTGCGGCCATTAACACCTAATCTCATATTTTTCATTACTCCTACTAAATCTGAAACAACAGCTGTTGCAGTAGGAAGACTTCCTGCACCTGGTCCGTAAAACATAGTTTCTCCTACTGCTTCTCCATAAACATAAACTGCATTAAATTCATCATTTACAGCAGCTAATGGATGAGTCTCAGGTAAAAGTGTTGGTTCAACAGCAACTTCAATCTTGCCATTTTCACGTTGTGCAATACCGATAAGCTTCATTGTATATCCAAGACGTTTACTATAGCTAATATCATCATCTGTTACACTTGAAATCCCTTTAACACTTACATCTTCTAAATCAACATGCATAGAAAATCCTAGTCTTGCAAGAATCGCCATTTTTCTAGCTGCATCTAATCCTTCTACATCTGATGTAGGATCAGATTCTGCATAACCAAGATCTTGTGCTTCCTTCAATACTTCATCATAAGCACTTCCAAGCTTAGTCATCTTTGTTAGTATGAAGTTCGTTGTTCCGTTCACAATTCCCATCATTTTTGTAATTCTGTCTGATGCTAAACCATCAACTAAACTACGTAGAATTGGGATTCCCCCCGCTACACTTGCTTCATAAAATAAATCACAGCCATTTTCAGTAGCAATTGAAAGTAATTCTGTTCCGTACACTGCCATTAAATCTTTATTTGCTGTTACTACATGTTTTTTAGCTTTTAGAGCATCAATTAAATGCTGGCGAGTTTCTTCCACTCCACCCATTACTTCAATAACAACATCTATATCAGGATTATTTATAACATCCTCAACGTTCGTTGTAAGCATTTCTTTACTAATATGAACTTGGCGATCTTTTTCTATATTTTTAACAAGAACCTTCTTTACTTGCACTGGACAACCAACTTGATGCATTAATTTATCTTGGTGATCTTCGATTATCTTAACAACACCACTTCCAACCGTTCCAAGTCCTAAAAGTCCTACATGAATTGCTTTCACACTTCCCACTCCTTTTGTTCATCTATAGAGTACAATTGTTCTCTCTTAAAAGACACTAATGATATACTTGTCATTATAAAATGCTTATAACTGTTTTACAAGGGTGAATTTTCAGTTTTTTAAAAGAAAACGTTTACATGATTGTTGCATTAAGGATTAAATTTAATAATTTCTTTTTATAAAATTAATCGTAGCTAGGAACCAAGTAATGAAACGACAAATAAAAAGCAATTAGGTGGAAAAATAAGTTCGTTCCATTGCGCTGCAGACACTCCATTAGCCAGAGGTGGAAGCTATGCCTGTGGGGTCCTAGCATTTCCTCTATTCCGGTAGGTGTCTTAATCTCTTCCGCTCCATTACACTAGTTCTTAAAATTAGTAGACAAAAACAAATAATCTATTGAAGACAGCAAAAATCTCATCGAAGAAAAGATTAGACTACATACCTTTTTTTGTACGAAAATATTATTTTACTTTAACCCTTGTCTTAGGTTCCATTCCTGTTAAGACTGCATAAATATTTGCAGCACACAGTTCGATCATCGACAATCTCGTTTCAACACTAGCGCTTCCTATATGTGGTAATGCTAAGACATTAGGTAATCCTACAAGGGGATGGTCTGCTGAAATTGGTTCTTTCGTAAATACATCCAAACCTGCACCAGCAATTTCTTTATGTGTTAAAGCTTCGTATAAATCTTGCTCATTAACGACAGCCCCACGACCTGCATTAATAAAAATTGCTGTAGATTTCATTTTCTGAAATGATTTCCTATTAAATAGCTCTTTAGTGTCATTCGTTAGTGGAGTAAGGCATACAACAAAGTCTGATGCTTGTAATAATTCATCTAAGGAACAATATTTTGCTCCTAATGACTCTTCAGCTTCACTATTTCTAGAACGGTTATGATAAAGAATATCCATTTCAAATCCTGTAGCACGCTTTGCTAAGGCTTGTCCTATTTTCCCCATACCAACAATACCAATTGTTTTATGATGTACATCATGACCTGCTAAAAGTAATGGCCCCCAACTTTTCCACTGATTATTTTTCACATAATCTGCTGCTTCTATCAATCTCCTTGCTGTTGACAGTAACAGACCAAATGTTAAATCTGCTGTAGTATCAGTTAAAATATCTGGTGTATGACAAACGACAATTCCTTTTGCTTCTGCATACGTAATGTCAATATTATCAAAACCAACTGCTAAGTTTGCAACAACTTTTAAGTTTGTCGCAACATCTAATAATTCTTGATCAATCGAGTCAGAGAGCATTGTTAAAAGACCATCTGCCTTTTTTGCTTTTTCTACTAATATTTCTCTAGGACAAGGAACTTCCTCTTCTGGCCACATTTCAACATCTGCGATCTCATATAAGTCTTTTACCTGCTGTTCTGAACATTTTCTAGTTATAAAAATATAAGGCTTTGTCAATATACACACCCCTCAACAATATTAAAGATACTTTCTTTTAGGATTTGGTTGCTTGGTAACTATGTATGTAATCATGTCTTTATAAGACTTTCTTAAAGCAAAATGCCAGTAGATGTGATTAAAAGCTTGGATTAACGTTAAAAGTGAGCATAAAATCTTATAGTCTATTTTATCATAAGCTATGAAATCAAGTTGTGATAAGTTAGAGGCTGGACGTTAGAACTTCCAGCCTCTTCAAAAAGTTAATGCCCGATATTCACTAACCAATCTACAGCTGGTAATTGAATTCTCTTTGTTCTCATAGAGAGCATACTTGAGTAACTTCGTAAAAAGGATTCATAATGACCAGAAGATTTAAGAATTTCCTCCATCCTGTCCTCTAATACAGGCTTCATGTCGTCTCCTGCTAAATAGTAGCTTTCTACACATTCAAAATAATGAATAGGAAATAATAATCTGCTATAAATGAGTCTCCATGAGAAAGAAGATAGTGGTGATGTACGATCATAGTCTTCTATAAACTTATATCCGCTTAATTTGAACTCTTCTTGCTTTTCAAAATAAAGATATCTCATATACTCTGCAATATCTCTACTACTGTGATCAAAAACCCAATCAATTGGAGATTTTACACACATTACATCATTCCATGTGTTTGAATGGAAACGGTGATGACAAATGGTTGCTGAATCAATTGGTTGTGGTTCCTCATCCAATTCAGTATCTACTAAATATTGAATCGCATTTTCTGCTAATCCTAAATAATAAGGAAATGATTCTACAAACATCTTTTCAAATGAAGTTAAAGGCTGACTTTGTATTTTACCTCTCCAAAAATTCTCCAATTGATCTAGTCGTTTTTCCCATAGTAATTTCCACTGCCCAATCCTTTGCGTTTTAGAAACTTGATAAGGATATGTTCTACCCTTTAAGTGAAAACGTGCTAAGTCACGACCTAACTGAGTTAATCTTGCTTGATTATATGGTGAACATTTTAATATGACATATTTGATTTTATCTTTCTCAAAATAAAGATGATTTTCTTTTGTTAAAACAATGCTTGCGATATTTGGTTCTCTTTTTTCTATCATGTATTGACTTAATTGATATAACTCATAAAGCTCATCTTCATCAATATGTGAGGCAGGAACGATTAAAAAACGGGATTGATGTAATTGAAATGTCTCATATTGTCCTTCTTTTGTAAGCTCCTTTACTTTTATTCCATACACATCATGTATTGTTTTTTTCAATGTTTTCCCCTCCAGAGAAATGGTTCTTATTCTATCGTAATCAAATGATCACCTATTTATGATGAATTAAAGCAGGGAGTTTTATAGTTTTATAGAAGAAGTAAAGAGGGTATATGTAAAAAGAGGAGACACTTACTGATTACAATTTCATTTTTTTGTATAAAATTAGAGGTATGTGACCTTACTATTTATACACCAACTCGAGAAGCCAGTGAATAGCTTTTACATTACCTGAAGCTAAAAAAGAAAAATGGATAGCTAGCCAATTTTGTATTCGTTTTGAATAGTTGTGGAAGAGTTGTCATACAATGAATAAATACGCAAAAAAGAGAGATAGGTGACTTTAAATGAAAAGTGAAGAAAAAATGGATATCGTCGAAAAAACAGCACGAGATTGGATGGTCAAACGTGGTGTGAAGCTTGAAGATATAGCTGACCTTGTGTATTTTTTACAAGAAAAATATCATCCAGATCTAAAAATGGAGGATTGTCTTGAGAATGTAGATCGCGTTCTTACTAAAAGAGAAGTACAAAATGCCGTAATAACAGGCATTCAATTTGATATATTAGCTGAAAAAGGACAACTTGAAGAACCACTTCAATCGATCATTGCTACAGATGAAAGCTTGTACGGGGTAGATGAAATTTTAGCTTTCTCCATTGTTAATATATATGGTTCAATTGGTTTCACAAATTATGGATATATCGATAAACTAAAGCCTGGTATCCTGCAATATTTAAATGATAAATCAGGTGGTAAATGTCATACGTTTCTAGATGATATTGTTGGTGCGATTGCAGCTGCTGCGTCAAGCAGGCTCGCTCACCGTGCTAGAGATGTTGAATAAGCACTAAAAGTAATAGCCACTATAAGCCCATGTGTATGACTACATACTTAAAAGCTTGAGTGGCTATTACTTATTATTTTCCCTTTGTTTATAAGCTTAGAAAGCACAGGAGCCTCTTCAAAAGCTACCTAACTCACTTTCTACAGCTGTTTAAGATAATCTGTTAAAGAATCTACTGTATAAGTTGGTTGTATTGGGTAATGTATGAGATGCTCTCTAGTTGTTACTCCTGTGTGAACAAGCAATGTGTCTAACCCACAATTAATCCCCGCCATAATATCTGTAGCATAGTTATCTCCTACCATGACAGTATCCTGTTTTGCAACTCCTAGTTGCTGTAATGCTTGTTCAACGATAATACGCTCAGGCTTACCTATAAAGATCGGCGAAGTATTTGTAGACACCGAGATCACTGATGTTAATGCACCATTACCAGGTAATAAACCTTTTTCTGTTGGAATGGCAATATCTCCATTCGTTGAAATAAACGTTGCACCATTACGTACTGCAATACAAGCTTTTGATAATTTTTCATACGATATTTCCCGATCAATTCCTATGACAACATAATCAGGATGAACATCAACTAGTTGGTGTCCATTGTTGATTAATGCTTGTTTTAAGCCCTCTTCTCCAATTACATAAATGTTAGCATTCTTTTTCTCTTCGCTTATATAATTAGCTGTTGCCTGACTCGTGGTAAAAACACTTTCTTTTGTTGCTGAAATCTGAAAACGGTTTAACTTTTCGGCTACCTGCTGAGGAGTTTGTGAGGAATTATTGGTAACAAAAAGATAGGGCAAGTTATTTTTTTCTAAATATGCAACAAATTCACTAGCCGCTTCAATTTGCTCACTACCTCGATACATTGTTCCATCCAAATCAATTAAATAACCTTTATATGTTTTCATGGTTGTCACTCCTTTTATATGATCTATTTATATGCTTCTTGGCATCTCAAATTCAGCATAAGCTTCAACATAATTTAATAAACAAAAAGGATGACCTTATTAAGACCATCCCATGTACTATTAATTTACTGGTTTGAAAGCAGATACAGGACCTAATTCATTTTCAATGTATGTACGGACTTTTTTAGGAAATTCAGTTAAGTGATTGCCTTGTTCTGAATAAACCTTTAGTAAGTCATCATAATTTATTTGAAGATATTCCTGAACAAGTATTTTTCTAAGAGCTATTAGTTTTTTTAGTCCCTTTGATTCAGAGTCATTTACAACTTTTTCATCTAATAAGATGTCGATTATATCTTCATAGCTACCAGGATCACGCATAATGAAGCCGTCAATCATCGAATTTCCCACATCAATAATTGTTTCGATTGTCATGTGACAAATTCTTTCTAACGCAGCTTTTTCTATAGAACTTTCCCAAGAAGGTTGACTTCTAAATAATTTTATCTGATCTTCTAAATAAATCAATTTTGCCTCAATATCTTCCCGATCAACAAAATACACTTTCAATCACCATCCTTAATTATAAAGCTACTCTTCCTTTTTCTAATGTTCCAGGCTTAGCATAAAAATATCCCTGTGCTAAATCAACTTGATTCCTCATAAGGACGTCAGCTTCTTCTTTCTTTTCTATTCCCTCAGCGACAACTAGAGAACCTGTTTCCTTTGCAATTAGGATTAGTCCTTTTAGCATTGATTCTTTCACCGTATTTGTATCAATATCTTGAATAACAGAACGATCAATTTTAATAATATCCGGAAGAATCTCACTTATAGTATGCAAGCTTGAATATCCTGCTCCAGTATCATCAACCGCGATTCTAAAGCCCATCTTACGCAATTCCTTTATGTTATCATGGAAGAATGTTAAACCATCGATAGAATCTCTTTCTGTCACCTCAAAGATCATTTTATTCGGCAAAATGTCTTCATAACGTTTTAAAAGCTTTTCAAGCGCTGGAATAAACCGTTTATTTCCTAATGTAATAGGTGTAAAATTCAAAAACACATCATCACAGCACCCTACACGACCAATCATTTGGAAAGCCTTTTCTAAAACCAATAATTCAAGGTCATAAATTAGGTTGGATTGTCTAGCAAGAGAAAAGAGCTGTAAAGGATTTTCAAGTGATGTGTTTTTTGGACCTCTTGTTAAGAATTCCCAGGCTTTAATCTGCTTTGTAGCTAAATCAATAATTGGCTGAGCTAATAAAGTGATTTCTCGTTTTTGAATGATATCTCGCATTTCTAATAGGGTTTCTATATAGCGTGATTGTATACGCTTTTCTGCCATAGCTACAGCCTGCTGCTGAGCTGTATACAGTGCGTCTTGTGTTGTACCGTCATTTTTTTCAACAAACATATAGCCTATTTCAAATGTCTGGTTAAAATATGGATACTTCGTGTACATCCATCGTTCTAGTTTCGGGGTTAGAATTCTAAGCATATTTTCAATATGTACTACACTTTGTTTCTCATCATGAATTCTTAAAAATACTGTTAATCCCTCATTATAATAGTCATGGACTACTAGTAAATCTTCACTATATGATGACTCCTCAAAGATATGTTGGAATCCTATTTTTATTTCGTTTTTATATTCTTCAAGTTGTTTTGGTTCGAACTGTTGTGAAAATTCGCGGATATTGGAAATAGATATAACAATAACAGCAACCTGTTGGCCACTATTCATTGCATGATATACTCCTTCAAACACGGGGTCTCTAAGTACAAATTTAGGAGGATAATATCTTAACTTACGTTGCGGATAAAAAAGCTTACTCCACTTTTTTACTCTCCTATAATTCTTATTCCAAAATCCACTATTCATAAGTACTCAACCCTTCTGGCATTCACCTTTACGTATTCATATTTTATCACAAAATTATATCATTCGACTTATTTCTTGGTAAATTTTATTTTTCCTGAGAAATTTGTCTAAAAAATCATCGAAAAGATTTTTTATTATTCCTTATGATAAAATGAGATTAGATTAAGCCAATGAGACAAAATAGTATCTATAATAGGAGCGATAGTATGTCAGAAAGATTTTTTCTATACGACGACACAGTGGAAACAAAGACTAGATTTGTTAGCTTTATGGGAGAAAACCAACGCTTTGATTTAGCAATTATTCAAAGTGACCGCTATTACGGTAAGCAAATTGTTCTTGATATTCAAGGAAATCGTTTTGCCATTATTGGTGAAGATGACTTGAAAGAGCCAGGATATATAGAATTTGCATACAAACTTAATGAAGAAGATGCAGAAGAACTTCGTGATTTTTTATATCAAATCGTTTAATATGTATGTCAATTATCCTTCCTGTAAAACCTATGCTTAAGGTGGTGAAGGATATGGATGATAAGGAACAAGAAACATATACCGATTTTTCAAATGTAGAGACAATGAGGAATTTTCTAGTACCAGAACAACTTCCAGAAGGTCCTTATGGATCACCAAGAGGGAAAAATGAGCCTGTTTTCAATAAAAGTACACCTTGGCAGGAAGGTCAAAGATACTATAGTGCTTTTAACTATGAAAATAAATCTCTTCATCAAAATTTAGAAAGACATGATGCCCCAGCGCATCCTACACATGATGATCCTAATAAAAATGAAGAACCACCATATACTTCTAAATAGATGTATTTGAATTAGTTTCAAGATGTTATGTCTAAACACTGTGAAAAAGTGTTTAGACTTTTTTCTACTTAAAAATTTAAAGACACCAACTGCAAAACCACAATTTCAACTTCAGCTTTACTTCGATTTTTAAGATTATCGGCGATTCTGTGGATTTATCGGCGATTTTCCTAATTTATCAGCGATTCTGAGGATTTATCAGCGATTCTACAAAATCTGACAAAGAAACGTCCCTATTTTTTTATCTTCTTTAACACAAAATAAGCACATCCAAAATTACAATATTCATAAATATATTCGTCAAGTGTACTAATTTTTGTATCATACGTTGCTTTTTGATTTTGGTCATCAAAAAAGCCTCTAAGTCTTAATTGGCTATATCCCCAATCACCAACAATAAAATCATACTTATTTAGGATATCGCTATATCTTTCTTTGAAGGCTTCTTCATTAAAACCATCTTTTTCTTCTTTTATCAATTCAAAATTCTGATTTTGAACAACTATCATGATTATTTCACCTCGTCATATTCCTTATTCTATTACCTTTATCATAATCTAATCAATCACAACCATCAATTACTAAGAAAATTTATCTTATCTTTGGTAATGATAAGGTTGAGGAGGTGCTAATATTGATAAAAACAAAATTAGCAGTAGGTGTAATTGGGTTATCATTATTAACTGCTTGTCAGTATGGAGCTGAAGAGGAAAACTCTCTTTTCCATCAAAGTGGTAATACATTAAATGTACATGATCGCCCGGAACTTTACAATGAAGAAGGTATGCCAAATGCTAACGATAATGATGCTAATTTCGGATTTGTAAGACATCAAAAAAGTGGCATTCCTCAAGATGTTACCTATACTAAAACACCAGGTCTAGATCGTGAACAAGTTGCAAACACAATAAGCAGCTTAGCCGTTCAGCTTCCAAATGTAGAGGATGTTGCCACTTTAGTAACAGATGAGGAAGTACTGGTGGCGTATAATACAGATTCAGAAGATCGCTTTGAAACGGCAGATCAAGTAAAAAAGACTGCCCTATCAGCAATCCCAAGGTACTATCACGTTTACGTTTCAGATAATCCTAATATGATTCAACAAATTGAAGCATATAGTCCACTCGATTCTACAAGTCGTGATATTGATGAAATTATCACGAAAACCATTAATAAAATGCTTGAATCTCCACAAGGTCGTGCTCTTAATACAGGAGAAAATCCAAATGGTGAAGGCTACGGAGAGATGAACGAAGAAATCGATGACGATATGAAGGATCAATACGAAAAATCTCGCTACAAAAAAGAACAAATGCAATAAAAAAGACCAAGCGCTTAGAGCTTAGTTTCTAAATAGGAAAAAGGAAGAGCACTCCTCTTCCTTTTTACCACCTACATATTATGCATGTGCTTGTTTTTGTTTAGCAGCAGCGTTTACTTGCTCATCTGCATGATAAGATGAACGAACTAACGGACCTGCCTCACAATGGCTAAACCCTTTGCTTAAAGCAATTTCACGTAATTCTGCAAATTCATCAGGATGATAGTATTTTTGAACTTTAAGATGTTTTTTTGTTGGTTGTAGATATTGACCTATTGTCATAATATCAACATCATTAGCTCTTAAATCATCCATTGTTTCAATAATTTGTTCCTTAGTTTCACCAAGTCCGATCATAAGGCTTGATTTTGTTGGAATTTGCGGCTGCATTTCTTTCGCTCGTTTAAGTACTTCTAATGATCGATCATATTTAGCACGTGCACGAACTCTTGGTGTTAATTCACGAACTGTTTCAATATTATGATTCAAGATATCAGGCTTAGCATCCATTAACATTTTTAAATTATCATAATCTCCACCCATGTCTGATGGTAATACTTCGATTGTTGTAAATGGACTTTTACGACGGATTGCTCGGACAGTTTCAGCAAATACCTGTGCCCCACCATCCTTTAAGTCATCGCGTGCTACTGCTGTAACAACAGCATGCTTTAAATTCATAAGTGCAACAGAGTCTGCTACACGTTCTGGTTCTGCTAAGTCAAGCTCTGTTGGTAATCCTGTTTTAACAGCGCAGAAGCGACAAGCACGTGTACAAACAGCTCCTAAGATCATAAATGTGGCTGTACGACGAACAGCCCAGCACTCATGAATATTAGGACATTTTGCTTCTTCACATACAGTATTAAGGTTCTTTTCCCTCATTAGCTTTTTCAAATCTGTATAGTTCTCGTTTGTGTTTAACTTTATTTTCAACCATTCTGGCTTACGCAAATATTCTTCTTTTTTCGCCATCTGATTCAACTCCATTACATTATCTAAGATTTATCCCGAAGGCAGTTTTCATAAGCTTGTTACTATAAGAATAAAGGGAAACAGCCTTGTATCAAGTCTATTGTCATCGAACCTTAACTTTGATACATAAAAACACTGTTTTTCGACAATTATTAGGTCAAATAGCAGCAATCTTTCAGAAAAGAGCCATATCAAAAGAGATAATCAGAACATTTTTCATATACGTTACCACTTTAACATAAGCACTCAAGTGGGACAAGAGAAAGGGTCCTTTGTAATTTCTAACATTTTCTATTAATTAAATTCCTAACAAGAACCAAACTATAAAAAGAATAGTAAATCGAACAGCACTACTAAATTCTAAAGTTTTGTTTGAAAGGAGCTCATTACTGTGCATAAAGCAATAACCAGTGTCATCATCTTTATGGTGATTAGTTTATCAGCACAATCATTAACATATGGTGCTGAAACAAATCAGGAAGAAGACGAAAAAAAGCTAATGAGCTTATATACAAAGGTTGAAGCTATAACAAATATCCCTTGGTATGTGTTAGCAGCTGTGGATCAGTATGAAAGAAATGTGCGCCATTCAAGAAAAGATATTCCCAAAGCCGAGGGATTAGTCGAGATTTTCATTAAGCCTGAGGTATGGGCAGGTCCTTTAAACCCAAATAAAGAGGATAAAAATCCAAGAAGCATCGGATTATTTGGGGGAATTGGTGAAGACGGTGATGGTGACGACCACGCTGAGCTAACAAATGACGAAGATGTTCTTTATTCATTTGCAAATTACCTACGCTCTTATGGAACTGATATGGAAAATTTAAAAATTGGTTTATGGGATTATTATCAGCGTGATAAAACAGTAGGGATTATTTTGGGACATATGAAGTTATATAAAAAATATGGGACTTTAAATTTAGGTCAGCATTCTTTTCCTGTTCCTTTAAATCATAATTACAGTTACAAAAACACCTGGGGTGATGCAAGAGGCTGGGGTGGTCGAAGAATTCATGAAGGAACTGATATTTTTGCGAATTATGGTGTTCCTGTAAGATCAACCTGCTATGGAGTAGTAGAAATGAAGGGCTGGAATCGATTTGGTGGTTGGAGAGTAGGAATTCGTGATATTGATAATACCTACCACTACTTTGCTCACTTAAATGGTTTTGCTGATGGTTTGCAAACCGGACAAATCGTTGAACCTGGACAGCTTATTGGATCTGTAGGAAGCTCAGGATACGGTCCTCCTGGTACGTCAGGTAAGTTTCCTCCACATTTACATTATGGACTTTATAAAGACAATGGAAGAACAGAATGGTCATTTGATCCTTATCCACATTTAAAATCATGGGAACGAGCTGAAAGGCAAAAAAAGAAATAAGCAAATTAAACATTTAGGCTGTATTAATAAACTATATAAAGAGTTATAGGTTAGGTTGATTTCCGCTACAGGATGCTTGCTTTCCGCGAGTCGGGCAGTGAGCTTCCTCGGCGCACGGCGCATCTGTGGGATCTCGCCTGTCCCGGTGCTCCCGCTGGAGTTCCGCACCTTTCACTCCAATCAACCCTAAATAGTTTAGTGGATAGACGAACTATAAAAAACAACAATTAAGAGCCAAAATATAAAAAGAAGAGGCAGTTGTTCACCGCCTCTTCCTAAAATTATTTTTGTTTTGCTTTGATCACAGCATTCGTAATACTTGCTGCCATTCCGCCCCAGATAATAACCATACCGATAACCATCATTGCAATCGCGCTTCCACTCATTACTGTGATACCCCCTTAGATGATGATGTTGTCGTTGGATTTGCTCTTTTCTTAATTGTAAATAATACCCCAACTAAAATTGCGCCAATCGCAACTGTCCAACCCCAACTGAATAAGAACTCACGTGGATATCCTTCATACTCAGTTGTTAAGTTTGTGCGTAAGTTATCAAACATCATATATCCTAATACAACTGGTGTAATTAATCCTAAACAAATTCTCCACCATGTACCAAGTTGAATATCTGACATTGAATTAGCATGTGATTGTAGATTCTTCAATTCTTTCGCAAACCAAGCAATTGCAATTACCTCAAATAGTCCAGCTAAAGCTACACCAAATTGATTGATAAAGTAATCCGCTGCATCAAGGAAGAATAGTCCGCCTTGTGTTGCAAAAACTAATGAAAGTAATGCTGAAGCTCCTCCACCAATAATAACTGCTTTCACACGTGAAATTTTGAATTTCTCTTGAACACCTGCAACAAATGTTTCAACAATAGAAATAAGTGATGATAAACCAGCAAGTACTAATGATCCGAAGAATAAGAAGCCAAACAGCTCATTAAACGCTGGGAATTCATTAATAATTTGTGGGAAAACAACAAATGCTAATCCTACTCCTGCAGAAACAACTTCACTAACAGGAACACCTTGTTGTGCCGCCATAAATCCTAATGCACTAAATACTCCAATACCTGCTAATAATTCAAATGCAGAGTTACTGAAACCTGTGATAAATGCATTGTTGGTAATATCTGATTTCTTTGGTAGGTAACTTGAATAAGTAATCATAATAGCAAAAGCAATAGATAAACTAAAGAAAATCTGACCGTATGCCGCTACCCAAACCTTTCCATCAGTAATCTTACTCCAATCAGGTTTAAAGAATGCATCCAAACCTGCTGCTGCTCCATCTAAAGTTAAAGCTCTAATTACGATAATAGTAAATAAAATAACTAATGCTGGAATAAAGATTTTATTTGCAACTTCGATACCTTTTTTAACACCTGCAAAAAGAACACCTAATGTAACAGCCCAAACAATTAATAATGGTATTAATACTCCAGGAACTAAACTTCCGAAATCACCAATTGCACCGCCATCTAAGTCAATACGATTTAAGTAATCTCCCATTAAGAAGCCGCCTGTATCTTCTCCCCAGCTTAGGTTAAACGAAAAGACTGAGTAGGACATTGCCCAAGCTATAATAACAGCATAGTAAGTGGAAATAACGAATGCTACGGCAACCTGCCACCAACCAATCCATTCTGAGCCTTTACTTAATCTACCTAATGACATCGGAGCTGATCCGCGGTACTTATGACCGATTGTAAACTCCATAACTAGTAATGGAATACCAGCTGTTAATAAAGCAAATAAGTATGGAATGAAGAATGCTCCTCCTCCATTTTCATATGCTGTTGCTGGGAATCTCCAAATATTACCTAAACCAACTGCAGAACCAACGGCTGCTAATATAAAGCCTGCCCTTGTCCCCCACTGTGGACGATTTTCCATGTTTTTTTCCTCCTTTTACCTCATCAGTTTAAATGATAGAACAGTTAGAAATAATCTAATATTCTGATTATTTTTTTATAATCTACACATAGTATATATGGACATTTTGCCTATGTCTATATAAAATTTTGAAAAAATACTATTTTAGTATGATATTTCAGAATATTCCTATTAATAGGAAATAATTATAAAAAATTTTGTTCTATTTTTCCTTTTTGTTGTAAAGTTCAACAAAATATCTTACTTCACTACCACTTTTACCTATTAACGAACTAAATATTTCCGAGGATTTTCTTGTTAACGATAGCGAAACTATTATTTCTATAATAATAAAATAGTAGTTGGGTAAACTAATCGGTTCCACTAAAGGTGCAAACAGTCAAATAACTTATTGTATTTTTTAAATAACCATGAAGGAATTACATATGAGTAATAACATTGATACAGCTGGTCATTTTGAATTTAGATACTTTTGCTTATTTTATAGGTTAAAAGTAAAACCTAGTTCGCTTCATTTCGCTCCAGACACTTGCTTTCCACGGGGAGGAAGCTCAAGTCTCCTCGCCTTCGGCTGCAGGGTCTCAGCCTTTCCTCTACCTCCCGTAGGAGTCAAGTGTCTACCGCTCCATTCCACTAAGTTCATCTAACTTTAATACCTAAAAATAGTTTTTGAGGTATTTCAAATACATCAACCATTGAACTTTTTTATTTGTTTCTTTCATCTTCTAATTCAACATTAGAAAATACTAAGAAACTATCAGTCATTTCTAATAGATTTAAACAAGAGACTCAATTCACCAACAATAATAAAAGCGTGAATTCGAATGAGAATTCACGCCTAAAATTTTATTGAGATCTACTTTTTTGCACACTGATTTTTTTATGCGACTTTGGATTTTTTTGCAAAGATAAAAATAAAACCGACTAATAAAACAGCAACAACAATAAATCCTACTAAACTACTTCCGGTAATACCTAGAGCTAAATATCCAACTGCAGCAAAAGCTCCACCTATTAATGCATATGGAAGCTGTGTTAGGACATGGTCAATATGATGACTTCCTGCTCCTGTTGATGACAAGATTGTCGTATCAGAAATAGGTGAACAGTGGTCACCTAAAACAGAACCAGCAAGAACCGCTGCCATTGCAGGCAATAACATATTGATATCTGTTGCAGCCGTAATTTCTCCAGCAATTGGTAGCATGATCCCAAAAGTACCCCATGATGTTCCTGTTGCAAAAGCCATAAATGCTCCTAATGCAAACATAACGACTGGAAGATATGCAAGGTTTAAATCAGAACTTTCAACAATTGCAGCTAAATATTCACCAGTCTCTAATTGACCAATTAAATCAACAATCACCCATGCAAACATTAAGATATAAATGGCTGGTAACATTGACTTTATACCCTCTTTGACAGCTAAAGGAAAATAACTTCCCTTGATTCCTTTAGAAAAGAATAAAAGAATCGTAATAGCAAGACCAAATAAACCACCATATAAAAGTGATGTAGACACATCCGTATTTTCAAAAATAGCAAGAATATTTACTTCAGCTTTATCTTCTATCGCTGAATATCCTGTATATAACATCGATAAAACAGTTCCAATAATTAACGCTAAAATTGGCCAAACAAGATTACTAATTGTTCCTTTATCACTAGAAGGTAGATCCTCTGTCATTTCACCTAACACTTCTTTTTCTGGATCCACAACTTGTCCAGTTTTCATTGCACGTTCTTCATGACCCTTCATACTACCAAGATTAATATTGAAATACGCTACTGCAAAAACAAGTACAAGTGCTGCGAATACATAATAGTTCATCGGAACCATCGTCATGAACGCACCAAGTGGTGAATATTCAGTTACACCATGTGTAGTTAAGATTGTCGCAATCATTGCAATGATGTAAGCACCCCAGCTAGAAATAGGTGATACCACACAAACTGGTGCAGAAGTTGAATCAATAATATAGGCAAGCTTCGCACGAGATACCTTTTGACGATCAGTAATTGGACGACTAACTTGTCCTACTGCAAGTGCATTAAAATAATCATCAATAAAAATGAGAATTCCAAGTAAAGCTGCTGTAAATTGTGCACCTACACGAGTTTTCACACGCTTTTGTGCCCATTCACCAAATGCTCGGCTTCCTCCAGAGATCGAAATAAGTGCTGTAATCATTCCTAAAATAAGTAAAAATAGAATAATATAAACATTCCATGTATTTAACTCACCATCTGAAATAAAAATAGCTTTAATAGCGTCAAGTATTGCCATTCCAGACTTTACAATAGAAAATTCCTTTAAAATTAACGCTGCTGATACAATTCCCACACCTAAAGAAAGTAACACCCTTCTTGTTAAAATGACCATTATAATAGCAATTAAAGGTGGGACAATAGATAAAATAGTTCCTGACATGATGTATGAAGCCTCCCTAAAAAGTATAGAAGGGCCATCCTGATGCTGTGGTAAAGTTTTAGTTTATATATAAATATATATAAACGTCCTCTTTGGGGATCGTTTATTTAAATAAAATGAACAACAAAAAGAGTAACGATAGAAAATAACTATCATTACTCTTTTTGAATAATGTCATGTTATCCTCCATCCCGATCAGTAGCCCTCCATTATAGAATAACTATAATGACAGTATTACTCTTATTAAAAGTAATACCAATAAATGATACCTGACTAGTATTCATTCACTTCGGCAATAAACCCTTTCCAATATGGTCATCGTTGTCATTCTCACATATTGTACTAATGTTTATTGCTCCTCTACCTCATCTTGAGATAAGGTGGTTTGGTCATATTAGATTTTCAACATTTAATAGTTTATCAAATAAGGTACATCATGACAACTATTCAACTTTTGGTAATTCAATAGCAGGTGTATCTTTTCCACTATTATTATAGTACTGTGGAACATCACCAGGCTCAAGAATATCTATAACCGGAATCGTATTTGTAATTGTGATTTTATCTGTTGCAAAAGGAATGACTACCTGAACGGTTACTTCAACAAATATTGATACTTGATGATTGGCGCTATTAATTCCATATTCCTTTGTTGTTTGTTTTATATCAGTATGTACATCACCAATTAAATAAAATCGAATCGGAATATCAGGACCTAATGTACTCAAAATAGCATTGTCAGTAATTTGACCAAGTGGAATAGAATAAACAATTCCATGATCTAGCTCCATTTCTTGACTTCCCTTTTTTGTGCTGTGAAAATTCTCTTTTTCTATCTCTTCAAGCTTTGTTGTGATATTATCTGTCACTTTTCTTAGAACATTATTTACTGTACTAGTGTTAAAGGTGATCATATTAATATTTCCGCTATTATCCTTGTCTGTTAAAACTAAAGTCTCTGCTTGACCTGTATTTATGACTTCTTCTTTTACTGCCTCCTGAATAATCGTTGTTGCAACAGAGGAGGCCTCAAGGTTTGCGATTCTAAGCAAGGTTGGTTTGATTTCTTTATTCACTACCCAAAAGCTACCTGCAGTTAAGATAATAAAAATAACCAAAGTTAGCAATAACACATATCGAAAAGGCAAAGGTCCTCTACGAGGGCGCCGACCACGAAATTTAGCCAAAATTAATCCCTCCTTTACAAGCTATGTTTATGCATGTAAGGAGGGATGTACGCATCATTTTCTAAGATTATTTAGATTTATTGTTAAACATACATGAACCAACTATAACCGTATCGTCCTTTATAACATCTTAAGTAAAGCATCTTTTCCTTTTGTACCAACAGTTATCCCACGATTTTCAGCTTCATAGGTAACAGATTCAAGTGGAGCTTCTAGTAGCTGCTCAATTGTTCTCACACCTACTGCCCGACCAGCAATAATTCCTCGATCTTTCAATTTTTCATTTAAAAGTCCAACATCAAGTGCACCACACATGATATATCCTTTATCAGTTGTAATGGCCATAAAATTTGTTTTTGGCAAAGCAACCGTAATCGCAGTAAATTGTTTTCCTTCAATCGTAACAGGTGTCATTGTAACCATTTAATAACTACACTCCTTTCTTCATATATCTTTATGACATATGAACAAATTTGTGTAGTTATTCGTCTAACTTTTTATTTGGTTAGTACTTAGCTTCCATGCTAAAACATCACGTAATAATTCTGGCATATAAAATAACTTTTCTTCAGCATGGCTAATCTCTGGATATAGTGGACCTAATGTAAACATATCAATTGTAGCAACTGCATATAAGCGGTCTGGATCTATTGGTTGATTTTTGATAGAAATCTCAGTAACATGTTTCTTTCCATCACTAAATACCTCAGTTTTTACTTCAATCCCATCAAAAACCATTCTCCCCATTACTTTCCCGCGAAATCCTAATCCTTTTAACTGTAATTGCTCCATTTTTTCATCTCTTGATTGGAGGATAACCTCTTTTAATACGTCTCCTTTTAAGTGGACTTTACAAGGATTGATTGGATGAGGACAAATATGGTGAAGGTCCTTTCTTGTGACAGGTCCCTTTTGTAAGGATTCTAGTAATATACCTGAATTAACCATTGCGACTTCTCCACCACACCACTCCCTGATTGCCGTTACTAAAAGGTGTGGAAAGGGTGAATCATTAAACCAATCTACTGAAAGCTCTTGATCTAATACTCCAATTTCTTCAGAAAGTATTTGATCACTTTCATCATATAGGTGATCAAGAAATAATGCGGTTTCTTTGCAGATAGCATGTAATTCTATAGTCGAAAAAAGTTCTGCTCTTTTCTCTAGTAACTGCTTGTTTGAAGTATCAATTTCAATTGAAATATAGCCAATATACTGCCCATATTTTCCTGCACCTGCTACTAGTGTAGAATTTATTTTTATACCTTTTTGTAAAACGTGATGTGTATGTCCACCAATAATAATATCAATATCAGGAAAATCACGAGCAATACGTTCATCATCCGTTATACCTAAATGTGAGAGTAACACAATCATATCCGCTTGCCCTTTAATTTCCTGAATCACTTCTAGTAAACTTTCAAATGGATCCTTCACCTTCCAGCCAAGAAGCTCATAGAACTTTTCATAAAAAACTGTTACTCCTAGAAAAGCTACCTTATACCCATTCTTGAGTGTCTTAATTTCATAGGGTATAACCCATTCAGGACGTTCTCCATGCTCGGTATAAAAGTTTGAAATGATTACTGAAAATTCAGCTTCACGGTATAAATCGTTTAAATCTTCGTGAGCAAAAGTGATTCCTTCATTATTTCCAATTGTTACGGCATCATAATCTAGCTGATTTAACAGCGAAACATTTGCTTTTCCTTTTGTTGCCTCTGTAATTGGATGGAATCGATCAGCATGATCACCAATATCCACAAGTAACATTTCCTCATTATGTAGTTCATGAAGCTTCTTTCTATCTTGTAAAAACCGAACAATTTTAGGCCAATTTTCAAAATGACTATGCAAATCGTTTGTATGATAAAGGTGTATGGTTTCTATCATTTGTCTCTCTCCTTAAACTTAGACTATCTTGATATTAAATTAAGGCTGTTTTCGCAAACTTTGTTGCGTATAAATTCCGAAGAAATCAGCATTGTATTAAGTCTTGTTGCATTTTTTCTTCATAAAATATAGGCTTATATGCGAAAATACACTTGTTCTCCTGCATATTTTGATTACATAGCAACAAACTTTCAAAAAAAGAGCCTACATTATACATTAAAGATCAGCCTAAGAAACCTTCATATATTAACTTTAAACCAGCAATAATCAGTACAGCTCGTAGTAGATTTACAACTGTTTTGCCTTTTAATTTTGTGTTAATAATCGCTCCAAATCTCCCACCAAACCATGCACCTGGTATAAGTATTGCGGCATATAACCAATTGATATTACCTAATGTAATATGTGTAATTGAACTAATTGTAGCAGATAAAAAGATGATAAACATAGAAGTTGCGACAGCTATATGTGGTGGAAACATAAACAATAAAATCATGGCAGGTACCATAAGAGCACCTCCACCTATTCCAAATAAACCTGAAATAAACCCAACTACAAAGGCTATTATGATTCCTGGAACAGGTTTAAATGAATAAATTTTTTGCTCACCTTCATCATTTATATATGGACGACTGATTTTCCCACCGGTTTTTTGCTTCATTTTAGGTAATTTTTCTTTGATCATTAATAGAATGGATACAGCAATCATAAACAGTCCGAACCAAATTGAAAATGTTGTTGTGTTAAAAAACTTATTAACATAAGCACCTAAAATTCCACCAGGACCGCTTCCAATAAAGAAGATTAACCCACTTTTATAATCAACTTTTTTATATTTCATATAAGTTAAGGTTGAGGAAAGACCGGTGAAAATAACGACAAGTAGAGATGTACCAACTGCAACCTGTGGTGAAACATCTGCAAATCCAGAAAAATATGTTCCTAATGAGATTAACATTGGAACAACAATAATACCTCCACCTAAACCAACTAAACTGCCAAGTGTACCAGCAGCGATTCCAACTAGTAATAAAATAATCCATTCCACAGTATTCTATCTCTCCTCATCAGGAAACAAGCTTAATTGTTTTTCTGCTAAACCTGCATATGTTATATCAAGAATGTTGATCATCATTTTTGCATTTGCGGCAGCATCTCCACCTGAATTATTATTAAACAGCATATAAATACTTTTTGAATGTTTTCGAAGAGTTTCAAGATTTCCCTTCCACTTCTCAAGCTCTTCTTGATTATAACGATACAAATATCTAACATCTCTCCAATCCTCACCTGAAGCGGGTTTATTCCATCCGTGAACATTTCTCCCATGTAGCCTAACAAGCGTTTTATTAGGATCAGTAGGGTGTAGAACTGTTGGTATTGATCTCATTCCAGCCTGTGGCTCATCGACAATACTATGTATCCATTCCTCTGTTTCCATAAACTGAAGTGTTTTTTCGTAATAGGTAGGTGAAAACCATGATCGGTTACGAAATTCAAGAGCTACGTCTAAGTCTCCTAATTGTTCTCGACACCATTTCAAATATTCAACATTGTCCTTTGTACAGTCAAACCATGGTGGAAATTGAAATAATACCATTGCAAGTTTATTCTCAGCTTTTAAAGGCTCTACAGATTTAATAAATGCACTGAACATCTCCTCCTTAGTGGTAAAAGGAAGCTCTCCATGAAGATGCCCAGTCATTCCTTGATATGCTTTTGGTATAAATTGGAAAGTTTCAGGAGTTTCTTTTAGCCATTTTCTAATATTGCGTTCTGGCTGAATCGCATAAAAGCTGGCATCTATTTCAACAGTAGGAAAATGCGCAGCGTATTCTTGTAATTTTTTTGATGTATTTGTTGTAGCTGAGTAGAGAGAATCATGATCACCCCAGCCCGTTAACCCGATTTGAATTGTTGACAAAAAAATCATCCTCTATACTAGTATGAAACAATCGTCTTCTATCATAAATAGGCTATTTCCTCATTCAAGGTGAATAAAGCAATATTCTTACCCCAATAAGATTTCTTCACATAGAATATAATAAATCTACTATAACATGATTAAAAGGGATATCACACATGACAGGATTTATAGGTTTAAAATAGAAAAAAGGGACTGACATTTTTGTCAGTCCCTTCAGATCGTCGACAAAAGGGGTTCGGAATGGTTTCATTCCGAACCCCTTTTGCGATTTTCTTTATAAATTATCTAAAATGAGCGTGGACAGATCTCTCTCTGTCCACTTTATTAGGCCATTTTGGGACCTAGCCAAGTCCAGTTGGCCATCTTCTTCAAATTCATGGCAGCGAAAGTAAGCATCGCTTGCATTGACAATTTTTTAAGTCCCCTCAAAGTTGTCCAACGCATGCCATGCTTTTCTTTTGCATCTGCGAATACACGCTCAATCGTTTCTTTACGTTTCGCGTAGATTGGCTTTACCTCTTTATGATGACGCAAATGATCGGCTTCCTCTACGTACTCTTGCCAAATATGACGTGTCACCACTTTTTGATGATCTTTACTTTCTGTACATTGCGATAAAAATGGGCAAGTCGCACA
>NZ_JAFBDU010000005.1 GCF_016908395.1 Metabacillus crassostreae | reverse complement strand
TTGTACTAACTGATTTAACATAAGGGTTACCAGAAAGTGCTTTAATCTCTTTCTCTGTAAATATCTTTTTACTCATTCTGTTTTTCCCCAATCCCCATTTTTTCTCTTAATTATACAAAAAAGTACCCCATAGGTAGACTTTTTTTAAGTGTCTGCTCTATAGGGTACATTTTAAAAGGCGCTCAGTTTTTTCAAGATGCATATATTTTTTTCAATTGTGTAACAAGGTCTTCAACAAATTCTATCGTAGTAACGTCGTTCGTTTTCTCACCTTTATCATATGCGCTTAAGAGAATTTGTAGCAGCTCTTCTTGTTTCAGCTGATTTTCTTTCATATTCCACAAATATCCTTTCCGGTTTACATTTTCAGACAATATGGGACTATTATACTTGTATTCTGACAAGCTTGCAAGATGTTAATAATTGGTACTTGTGTACATTTTCCAACAATAAAATGTTCGAAAGTAGCTTTCTTTTTATGTCCCCGATTCAATCTTGTACGAAACCTTTTTGATGAAGGCTTTTTGAGTTATAATGAAGAAATTAGGATTTTTAAATTATCTTATATTTTTTACATATATTTTGTCTTGAAGTCATTTACACTTTTCAAGACGTTTGGCATGTATGAAAGGGGTCCATACCATATGCTTGGTCGAGAAATTAGTAAGGAACTTGTGCTTGGTGCCGGTGAACAATTGAAACAGCTGCTGTCTCCTCATAATGAAGAGGATCGAAATTTAATAAAAAAGGGGCTTATTTTATTTCGTCAAGGCAGTATTTATAATGTGAACACGACAACTCATACTGTTTCAGCAAAGGTTCAGGATGTAACAAGTGTCCAGGTTGAGCTTGATTTAGATGATATTGTGATGAGCACATGCACATGTCCTTATGAAGGGATATGTCGACATCGCATCGCTACTTTCCTTTATGTATATGCAAGTGTAGACAGAGTCGGAACATTCGTTGACCTTTGGAAGGAAGAAAAGTCAATAGATGATGTGCTTAGAAATGTCCGTAAAGCAAGCACATTTTTGAAGCCTGACAAAGATTATGAAGACTCCTCTCTTGCAAGCTGGATTGCTTTTTTCAATCGTGAGTATGATGAATGGCTTGAAAATGTACCTTCACAAAATCAGTTGTTTCAAAGCTTATTTCTTCATTATTATTCTAATTTGAAAAAAAAGGCGCCAAAATCTCCTGAGATGAAGCAGTTTTTTATCGTGCAGGCTTCTGTTACGGTATTTTTAAAAATTTTGCAGCTTATTAATGAGACGAAGCCAACTGACTATATGTTACAGCATATTATTTTTCCATATCTTGATCAGCTGATTGATAATGTTCAAAATGCGATTGCAGAGATGAAGCGCTATGCATTGCCATTTGCACTTGATCCACTTTTAGTTGATAGTGTTGAACGCTTTAGAGAGCTACTTTTCACAAGTAAACATTATCAATATGAACGAACGAGTTTGTATCAATTGTTATGGATCGAGCTATTGCGTCGAGATAAGTTTATCTCCATTGAACGTGAATGGCTTGAGGAAGAATTGGAGCAAATGGATAGAACCAATGAATCTTATGCGATTGAAATTGAGATAGCGTTGATGCATATGGATTTTCTTCAATCACGTGATGAAGATATCTTCAAGTCACTTGAACACTTATCGAGTGCCGCTCTACCTTTAACCTTTAAATGGGTTGAGGATATTATGAAAAAGAAAAACTGGAAGCGACTTTCAGGGTGGATTTCTTATTTATTAAATAATGCAACAGAATACATAAATAGCTCGATTCCTTTTGAGGAAAAACGATATACGGTGCGTTATATGATGAAGTTAATTCAACAGTATGCATCGGCGACCAAAGAAGATCAGTTGTATGAAAAGGCCTGTCGTAAAATGCTGCCTTTAACATATGCCGAATATCATGATTTGTTACTAGATAAGCAGCAGTATAAAACCTGGGTTGAGCTGCAAACTTTACTTGGATTTACGATTGATGAAATGGATTCCTACCTTTTAAAGGAAATTGAGAAAAGTGAGCCAGGTATCCTTGTTCCACTTTATGTAAAATCTGTTCAAGCTGAAATTGCGCTGAAAACGCGTGAAAATTATAAAATGGCCGTGCGGTATTTAAAACGAATTAAAGCACAATACAAAAAGCTTAAGCGTGAGGAAGTATGGGAGAATTATATCAACCAGCTTGCGATTGAACATAAGCGTTTACGTGCTTTTAAAGAAGAGTTAAAGAAGGGGAAGCTGATTCATGATTAATACAGTCAACATCATTGTTCATGCTGAAAAAATCGAGAACAATCATTTTTATGTCTACTGTACATCAAAACATGATGATACACCGCTTGGAATTGATGAATTTAAACGCTACCTTTTCACATGGCATGAATCATCTTTTTTCGGAACAAAGCTAGAGGATATTAGTTATATTGGCATCCCTGCTGTTCAGCTAACACCTTGGATGATGGTTGAGCTACTAGGAAAAGAAACCTACAACTCACTTGCGACCATCTCTTTTTCTGAGGATACAGAAAAATTGGCGAATGATGCTCACACGATTTACGAAACGATTAGCAATGGTGACTATCTGCCTGATTTCGAAGGCTGGAAGCAAGGTGTTACCCGCTTTAAAGATGCTAAAAATGAATTAAGTGGTTTTGCTCTTGAATGGTTTTCAGCTAGTATGAATGATCTGATTGAAAATGATAGCATTCTCCATGATGCTTGGCTTGATATCGTAGATGCGTACCCTGTTTTAATAAGCTATCTTGGTCATTTTATTGATGAAACGGACTTTCTTGAGAAAATTGGCTGGCATAAGGATGATACGCCATTTACAGTTGGATTACGTTTAAATGAGCCAGAATTAGATGGTGAGGATTGGCAGCTTGAAATCCTACTTCGAAGTAAGGAAAACGAAGATGAAATTTTCCACTTTCAAGGTACAGAGAATCTTCCGAAGAAATGGCGTCCCTTCACGGATAAAATTGAACGTGAACAAGATCGATTTGCAAATGTTGTACCATGGTTAAGCTTTCAAACTGGCACAACCTATATTACCGAGGATCAAGCGTGGTTATTTTTAACAGAAGCTAGTGAAACCTTAATTAATATGGGCATTGAAATCCTGCTTCCTTCTTGGTGGCAGGTTGTCAAAGAATCTCAACTGATGCTAAAAGCAAAGGTATCGTCTTCACCACGAGGACAGTCCTTTGTTGGCATGAACTCACTTATTGATTTTAACTGGCGCTTTGCGACAAATGGTGTGGAAATGAGTGAAGAAGAATTTACTCAGCTTGTTTCACAGCAGCGTCGCCTTGTGAATTTTAGAGGTCAGTGGATTAAGCTAGATCCAGCTTTCATTAAGCAGGTTCAAGCAATTTTGAAAAAAGCTGATCGCGAAGGCTTGCATTTATCAGATATTTTACATCAAGAGCTTAATGCAAAGGACATTGATGAAGATCAAAATGAAGTTCTTGATGCACGAGCATTTGCTAACATTCAAATTGAGCTAAATCAACAAATGAAAGGTATGCTTCGTAAGCTTTCTGATACAAGTGAGCTGCCGTCACATGAAATTCCTACGGATTTTCTTGGCACACTTCGTCCATATCAGCAAAACGGTGTGGATTGGCTGTTATTTTTACGAAGTGTTTCGTTTGGCGCTTGTTTAGCAGATGATATGGGATTAGGTAAAACGATTCAAATGATCGCATATTTTTCTTATGTGAAGGAAAAAGAAAAGCCTAAAACTCCATCACTGATTATTGCTCCAACATCTGTACTTGGGAATTGGCAGAAGGAATTTGAAAAGTTTGCCCCACATTTAAGTGTAAAGCTTCATTATGGAGCAAATCGTGCGAAGGCTAAAAAGTTTGATTCCTCGATCGCAGATTATGATGTTGTGTTAACGTCATATGGTTTATCACATGCTGATTTTGATGAAATGTCGAATATTACCTGGAGTACGGTTTGTCTTGATGAAGCACAAAATATAAAAAATGCTCATACAAAGCAGTCTCGCGCAATTCGAAAGCTGCATGGTCAGCATCATATCGCATTAACAGGAACACCGATGGAAAACCGCTTAACAGAGCTATGGTCTATTTATGACTTTCTAAATACCGGCTATTTAGGCAGCTTACATAGCTTTCATAAGCGCTATGTGCTTCCAATTGAAAAGGACCGAAATCTCGAACAAATTGAACAGCTTCAACGCTATATTAAGCCATTTTTACTTCGAAGAACAAAGCGTGATGAACAGGTTGCCTTAAATTTACCGGAAAAGCAGGAGCAAAAAGAGTATGTTCCACTATCTATTGAGCAAGCGTCACTTTACGAACAGCTTGTTAAAGATACATTTGATCAAGTAAATGCATTAGCAGGAATGCAGCGTAAAGCTCTGATTTTAAAAATGCTAGGAAAGCTCAAGCAAATTTGTAATCATCCAGCACTTTATTTAAAGGAAGTTCAACCAAAGCAGCTGTTAACTCGCTCACATAAAATCGAAAAAATGATTGAACTCACAACATCGATTCGCGAGCAGCAGGAAAGCTGTCTGATTTTCACTCAATACATTGGTATGGGTGAAATGATGAAAAGCTTGCTAGAAAAAGAGCTAGGAGATAAGGTGTTATTCTTAAATGGAAGTTTGATGAAAAACGAGCGAGATCGTATGGTCGAATCGTTCCAAAACAAAGAATACCCAATCTTAATTCTTTCATTAAAAGCTGGGGGAACAGGCCTAAACTTAACTGCTGCCAATCATGTCATTCACTATGATCGCTGGTGGAATCCGGCCGTTGAAAATCAAGCAACAGATCGTGCCTACCGAATCGGTCAAGAACGATTTGTTCATGTTCACAAGCTAATCACAACAGGAACAATCGAAGAAAAAATTGACGAAATGCTCGAAAAAAAGCAATCATTAAACGATGAGATCATCCAAAGCGAAAACTGGATCACAGAGCTTTCATCAGATGAGCTTGAAGAACTCTTTTCATTATCGATGAGTTAAAAATAACAACAGAGGGGTTATTTCAAAGTGGCAAAGCAAAAAGCGAAGAAACCTGAAGAAAAAAAAGCACCACAATGGGAGAAGCTTGTGAAATTAATCGAAAAAAAGGTTCAGAAGTAAAAGCAGCGCGGCAGTCATTTGACTGTCGTTTTTTTATTGTTTGTGCGGCTTATACTTCTAGTCTTTTTTCGATATTATTTAGCTTTGTGTCGTGGATACCTGTTTTGCTGCTTAGGTAGTCGATGTCAGTTCTAATTTTGTGTACATCAGCTGCATAGATTGAAAATGCTTCTCTATGTTGTTCTAATTCTGTTTCTATTTTAACAAAATGGCTGCGGAATTCAGATGCATGGTTTTCAATTGTTGTGATAATATGTTGTTGATTGTTTTCCAGTTTTGTAAACTTTCTATCGATTGACTCAAATTTCTCTTCAACATTCGCAAACCTTCTGTCAATTGACTCAAATTTTTCTTCAACATTCGCAAACCTTTTATCGATTGATTCAAATTTTCCTTCCATAGTAGTAAATTTACTATCAATTGATTTCATAAAAGCTTTTAGCAACTCTTCCATTTTCATCAACTCCTTTTAGTATTATTATATCATTTTTTATGTCGTGAACAGCCCTCACCATATTAAACCAGTTCTTAATTATATAAAATTGGCTTTGTTTATTATATTATTTTCATAAATTTCATTTGCCCAAAATTCTGAACCCATATGCTGTGCCCACTCAATATCATTATCTATCTTCTCTTGTATTTCTTCTGAATAAACAAGTTCCATTGCTTCATTAAAACCCAAATGGTACTCCACTTGCAAAACACGCGCAATTCGATTTTTAAGTTTAGGAGATCCTTTATCTTTTTGAGATTTAATGCTTTCTTCAAACTGCTTAATTAAAAATTGATCTGATTTCATATTTAACACCACCTTATTTTTGTTTATAATAAAATTCAGCTTTTTGTCACAGTAGATAATTTCACTATACAAATTGTATAATTTCAGATTACCTTTCCACATTTTAAACTCTTCAGTACTCTTAAAAAATCGGCTGATTATTTAATATAATAACCAGCCACATGCAAAGAGGAGTTAAGGGGAAACTATTGATTCTTTATGCTACAGACACTTTTTGAGGATATTACTTTTTATTCTTGTTCAACTAGCTCTCGGGGCTTGCTGCTCATGAAGCGAACAGAGTCAGCCACTACTTCTGTTACGTACACTCTGGTTCCTTCCGCGTTATCATAGCTTCTTGTTTGGAGCCTTCCAGACACACCAACAACTGACCCTTTTCGGCAATAATTAGCTGTGTTTTCTGCTGTTCGTCTCCAAACTGTACAGTTCACAAAATCAGTTTCAATTTCTCCTGCAGAATTTTTAAAATTACGACTAACAGCCAGTGTAATGTTGGCAACAGGTGCACCATCTGCTGTATAGCGAATCTCTGGATCCTTTGTAAGCCTTCCTACCAAAATTATTTGATTGATCACTGCATTCCTCCTTTCTTTTCGTGTACATTCGTATTGTAATAGATTGTGAGTAATTGGAAAAATGAGTAAAAAATAATTATCCGGACTGATTTTGCTTTGAAATGATATTATTACTTTAAGATTTTGTTTTTTACTACTAGCAAATTCTATTTTGCGAAAGAATTCTGTTATTTTCATTGTTTCCTTTCTAAATCTGGAAGAGGCTGTTGTGAGTTCATTACATATGAAAAGTGCTTTTCTCCAGTGAAGTTTAAATTATGTAGTATGCTTTGAATTGGGTAAGATGAAAAGGTTTCATCATCAAGAGGTACTTGTTTGAAGTGATGTTGTAGATGATCCCATTCGAAATATGTAATGGATAGGTTTTTTTGTTTTAATTGAAAGGTTATGCGCAAAATATTGTTTTTATCAAAAGTTTCATATTGAATTTCAACTGTAGCATTCAAGAGAATTCTATAATTGTAGTATAATGTATCTACTAATGTTCTCTCTGCTAATCGCAAAATCACTTCTTTTTTGTTTCTTCTTTTTGATAAAGTATGCTGATTAGATTTAATAGATTTGAGTTTAAAAGGAATCATTTCATATGACCTCTTTTCCAATTTTATACTGTAATTATATTCCATATTATATTAAGCGAATAATTTAGTTAATCTAAAATTCGGCTAAATTTGACAATATACTGGTAATTTAGTCGTTTATCTCATTCACACGTCAATTATTTCAATTTTTCTCGATATAGGTCGAATTATCTATTACGGTACAGAATTTGCACAGTTGTTAGAATGATCTGAATTTGTACATTAGCAAATAAAATACTCCATTACGATAAAAGAAGCATGAAGAGGGGATTTGTTGATTCAATGAGAGAGGTAGAAAAATTTCAAATGAATCTTAAATACTATCGAGAAAAAAATGGCTGGTCACAGCAGCAGCTTGCTGAAATAATTAATGTATCACGACCAGTTATCACCCGTCTTGAAACAGGTGAACAAGTGCCTGACTTAACCTACTTGCTTTCGTTAAGTAATGCCTTACATGTGAGCATCGATCATCTAATTGGTCGAGATCACCAAACAAATGAATTGCTATATGAGGTAGATGGAAGATATCATACAGAGCAACAATTGTCTCATATAATTGATTATTTAATAAAACAGCCTAAAATGGTTACGATTTTGAATCAGTTATTATTAGTTAAAACGAAGGATCGCAAAATTATTGAAGAAATGCTCATGACAATTATCGAAAAATCGATAAAGATTTCAGAGTAATTTGCTGTTCATTTTCATATGTTATACTAAAGAAAATGAGCGAATGAGGGTGAAGCAATGAAAACATTTAAGCTTGTTAATTTAATGATGGGACAAGAAGGTGTTAGTCAGGATGAAGTTAGTCCAAAAGAAATACCTTTAGAGGATGGTCTTGTTCTGAACAGAGAAGATGGAGAAAACTCTTGGTTAATTGAAGCACTTGTTCCAAAGAAATATGACTCTTATTTTCAAAAGCTACTAGAAGCTGAAACAAAAGAAAAAGTCTATGTGACAATTTCAAAAAAAACAAATACACCCGCTCAAATTCTTGCCCGGGTTAAAACAATCGTCCCACTTGACGATCATATATCCGTCTTACTAGATGGTCGCCTTTTAACATCAAGACCAATTCACGATCCAGAAGAACTGCTGCAATCATTGATGGAGCAAGGTTTAACAGGTGAGGCACTGATGAAGGAATTCAAGCTGAATATCAATCAACGTAAAGAAACGACGAAATTATAGAGATTAGGGACTGCACTTGTATAGAGTGTAGTTTTTTTGTATATAAAGAAAAGCCCGGAATACTTTCCGGACCAGACTAGCTAAAATATCTTCTTACGATCACGCTCATCTTTCAGAATTTCAACTGCTTCTCTAAAACGCTGTGAATGGACAATCTCCCGTTCTCTTAAAAATGCTAAACTATCATTTAAGTCAGGATCATCTGACATATTGATAATCCATTGATATGTGGCTCTAGCTTTTTCTTCTGCAGCAATATCTTCATATAAATCAGCAATCGGATCTCCCTTTGCTTGAATATATGTTGCCGTAAAAGGTGCACCCGCTGCATTGTGATAAAACAATGCCGAATCATGATTAACATAATGTGGCGCAAGACCTGCTGCTTTAAGCTGTTCAGGTGTTGCATCTTTTGTAAGTTTATAAATCATCGTTGCGATCATTTCTAAGTGAGCAAATTCCTCTGTACCAATATCATTTAATAACCCAACAACCTTATCTGGAATGGTGTATCGCTGGTTCAGATAACGTAGCGCTGCCGCTAGCTCACCATCCGCTCCACCATATTGTTCAATTAAATATTTCGCCAACGTTGGATTACACGTGCTTACCTTAACGGGATATTGAAGCTTTTTTTCATATACCCACACTTATATCGATCTCCCCTCATATGTAGTAAGTAGGCCGGAGATATTCCCGACCGTCCTTTACACTTGCCAAGGCCAAGGTGCAGTTCCCCAAGACCAATTCGCATCCGCAAAACTTCCCCCATATTGCTGGAGCATGCCAAATTTCGATTCAAAAACCTGTTTTAACTGTTTGCTTTGTACAGCAGCTTGATTAAATTGCTGCAACGCCTGCATATCGTTCGGGTGTGTATCTAAGTAAAGTGTTAACTCGACCAACACAAAATCAATTGCCTGAATCTCCCCTAACAGCTGGTAATACTCATCTGGCAGTTGCTTCCCACTCAAGATTCACTACCCCCTTTTTGCTTCATAAGGATTTTTGTATGGATCATATAACGCTGGCCAAAGTGTTCCCCTTTTTAACGCAGCCTTCGGAGAATATTGCTGTAGATTAGGTGGCTGAAACCCCATATACAAATGAGGTGGAGTTGAATAATACTTCACACCAATGGGTGGACACGGATCAAAACGACTATGAAACGGCTGATAAGTTTTCATATACGAAAGCTGCTGCTCATACGGAGCATTCACATTTTTCACCATTAACACCTCGATTTTTGAGATCATAAGCACTAACTTTTTATGTGCTCTCTTACATCCTATTCGGAGTGGAAACTCTAATATGTATGTTTTTGGGGAAAAATGAATGGGGGGAGTGGTGGGACTGGGGGTGGACTGGGGGTCAGACCCCAAATTGTTCTGCTTTCCAAAAAATAATACAAAACTACAGTGTTTCTATTAATAATGTATAAAATGGGGGAGACATTTACCAAGAGACTACTAAAATAGCAAATTTTTTTAAAAATTTATTCACGATGCTAGCGAATTTCCCTCCAGAATTTAATTTTATCGGCGATTTTTGAGATTTATCGGCGATTCCGGCTATTTATCAGCGATTTTTAAGATTTATCAGCGATTATGCGAATTTATCGGCGATTCTTCAAAATTCGACAAATCCAGCACTGCTCTATACAATGGTCCTTTAGCACGCTGAGGGACAGTCCCCCCCAACAAGTAGCCCACAACCAAAAAAAGGCCAACATCTCATGTTAGCCTTTCCCACTCAAAAATTATTGATTATTTTCCTTATCAACGTCGCCATTTTCTTCTGTTAAGTCAGTGCCTGTACCTTCTTCAACATTTTCAGCACCTTCTTCTAGCATGTCGCCTGTTTCATCCATGCCTTCTTCAACATTTTCTCCGCCTTCTTCAAGCATATCTTCGCCTTCATTAACGCCTTCTTCCATTTCTTGCTCTAATTCTTCACCTGGAGTTTCCTCCATTGTATCTTCTGGTGGTGCTGGATCTTGATCATCTGCAGCACAACCAGTTACGATCATAGCCGCAAGTAGAGAACCTGATAAAGTTAAAAACCACTTTTTGCTCATAATTATTGCTCCTTTCAATTTTGACCTTTTTAGTATTGTTACGGTCTTTGCTTATGTTTCCCAAACAAATTTATTTCATACACACTTTTACTTTCGGCCGATACAATTATATAGACAAGTTTTCAATTCATAAAACCTTTCCACAAAAAAAGAGACAATTGACCTAATTCTAGTCAATTTGTCTCTTCTGTTTATTCTTCAGCTTTTTTCTCACCTAGCGCAAACATAATTTCTGTTTCACACGCTACTTCACCGTCAACAGTTGCAATGGCTTTTCCTTTTCCAAGTGAACCTCTTAAACGAGTAATTTCCACTTCCAAACGAAGCTGATCACCAGGTTTTACTTGTCTTTTAAAGCGACAATTATCAATTCCTGCAAAAAATGCTAAGCGCCCACGATTTTCTTCTTTTTTCAAAATCGCTACTGCACCTACCTGTGCAAGAGCTTCAACAATTAACACTCCTGGCATGACTGGATAATCAGGAAAGTGACCATTGAAAAACTCTTCATTTGCAGATACATTTTTAATGCCTACTGCTTTTTTCCCTTCTTCAATTTCAAGAACACGATCAACTAGAAGAAAAGGATAACGATGAGGGATAATTTCTTTAATTTGTTGGATATCAAGCATATGTATAAACTCCTTAGTGTTTATTTAGACTCTTTAAAATCTTTTTCTTATACAACAAAAGGAAGGTATTTTACCTTCCTTTATGAAAAAGTATAACTGTGTATTTATTTTTTTTCAACCAAATCAATGATATGCTGCCATGTTGATTTATCTAAAGCATCTTCTGGATTTCCGTTGCCAATCACTCCATAGCCGACAACAAGTCCAGCAATTACACTTATTCCCATTAAGACAACAACAAGGAGTACTCTTAACCAAATTGGCAGTAGTCGAACACGGATTTTAGGAGAACTCTTTTTTTCCTCAGTGCCCTCCTGCTCCTTTTGTGTCTTTTTTGCTTTTTTTAATTCTTCTCGAGTGTATGTTTTAGTCGTTTCTTTTGCAACCAATCTTCATAACTCCTATCTAACGCCATTAATTAATCCCAGCATTTGATCACCAAGTGTGACTGTTTTCGCATTCATCTGGTATGAACGCTGTGAGATCATTAAATCGGTCATTTCCTTCGTTAAATCAACATTGGACATTTCAAGTGCTCCTTGCTGTACAGCACGATCCGCGCCATCAAGGAAGGTTAACACATCATTGATCTGAATATCTCCTAAGTCTTTTAACCCATAAAGATTATTACCATTTTCAATTAGCATCTGTGGACGATCCACCCCAACAATACCAAGCTCAAAGATTTGCGGAAGCTCTGTATCATTATTTGGAACAGTAGATAGTGTGCCATCCTGGGAAATAACAATTTCTTTAAAATTATCATTAAGATAAATCGGATCCTGATTTTCGTCTAACACACGATTTCCACTTGCAGTTGTTAGCATAAAACGATCTGTGCCATCAGTTGTTGGAGATAAATATAAAGCTCCATCTCTTGTGTAATTGATCTCACCATCAACATCTATTTGTAAAAATTGATTTGGAACAGTTAATGCAATATCAAGAGAACGACCAGTTTGTTTAACACTACCTTGAGTAAAAACAAGTTTATTATTTAACTTCGCACCTACACCCTGCATAATTCCCAGCTCATGATTCAAAATAAGCTTGTCTTCAAGCTCATTAGCTGTTTCTTTTGTGTTTGTAGTAAACTGCTGACGAACAAGCTCTGAAAATGCAGTTTCAGTTCGTTTGAATCCTTGAGTATCAACATTTGCTAAGTTATGGCCAATTCTATCAAGCTGCTTCTGAAATTGTGTCATTGAATTAGTCGCTGTAACCATTGAGCGTAACATATTTTGAACCTCCTATTATCTTAAGCGGCCTATTTCGTTTGCGGCCTTGTCCATACTTCTATCATATGCTTGTAATACTTTTTGGTTTGCTTCAAACGATCGATAAGCTGTCATCATATCTGTATAAGTACGCCCAACATCAACTGTTGAATTTTCCAAGAAGTTTTGTCTTAGGTTATATTGAATATTTTCGTTATTAATAGCTGTTGGTAAAACACCTTCATCAGCAGTACGGTATAAACCATTACCTTCTTTAACTAAATTACGTACATCTGCTTCAAATCTCACATCTATTTGTCCAAGAAATTGCTCTGCTGCAGGAAGGTCACGATTATAAACCTCACCATTTTGAGTAACTTCATAATTACTTGTTTGAATCGAAATAGGCTGACCATCTGTTGATAGTACTGTATTTCCGTTTGAGAGTAGTATTCCATTATTATCTAGTGAAAAATTCCCATTACGTGTGTATCTCTCATCACCAGCCGGCGTCTCAACTGCGAATAGTAATGCTCCTTTAAGGTTTGTTTCAGGATTAAATGGAACATTTTCTTCAACTAATGCAACGTCAGATTTCAAGCCAGTTTCCTTTAATCCACCTTGAGTGTAATGGTTACTTAGCTCTTGTAAATAAACACCTGTGTTAATTGAACCAATTGGTGTCATTCCTCCAAAGTTTGCGCCATTTACAGTAGGTACTGATTTATTATCCAGCCTTTGTAGCAGCATCTCTGGAAACGCACGAACAGAGCCTTGATCTGCTTTATAGCCTGGAGTTTGAGAATTTGCCATGTTGTTTGAGAGCATTTCAGTACGTCTTTGTTGCGTTAACATTCCTGCTGTTGCTGTATATAAACCTCTTAACATTAGTGCACCCACCTTAATTATAGTAGTCCGAACAATGAATTCCTTTCGACAGAATTCCCTATCTTTCATTATAAAGGAGATGGACTGTTTTCTCATCACATTTTTTTAGGAAATGATTGTAATTTTAAAATGAGCAACTAATGTATTATTTTTTTCTTTATCTTTTTTTGCAAAAATAACTTCATATCCTTTGAAACAGATCCATTGTACTATATAAATTAAAAGCCTCAATTTCAATGTTATCAACCTTTTAAAAAGATACTAATCAAAATATATATTATAGGTCTAATAACCTATATTAATCTCTATAGTAAGTCTATATACTTGAGAAAAATAAATTGAAAAAGGCAAACTTGTCGAAAGATAAGGACGCAAAGCTATGGACCTAACCAATGATTTCATTGTACGGTTGCCAAGCTGCCAGGCTCCCTTTATGAGCCTCGGGCTGAAGGGAGAAAAATTGATGAAGATCGTAAAAGGTTTCATTTGTGGAATCATAGCTTTATTTGTTTTAGGTAGTCAATTAGGAGTTATTGGAATGAACAACAAAGTACATGCAATAGATGACTCTACATTACCCGAGTATTCAACATGGTTATGGGATACAGTGAAAATCGTAAACGAACGTGAAGCAACTCTTACGTTTTTAGAAGAAAAACAAGTAAAGCATGTTTATTTACAAATTAATAGAAATATAAATGCAACATATTATAAAGAGTTTATTAGTGAAGCAGCCAAAATGAACATCAAGGTTTATGCTTTAGATGGTGATCCAAATTGGGGACCAACGACAAAAGGCTTTACGAACTTCTTAAACTGGGTAACCACATATCAACAGAGTGCAGGCGTTAATGAAAAATTTGTAGGCATTCACCTTGATATTGAACCATACCTATCACCACTATGGACATCAAACTACAAAGCGGCAGTTAATAAATATCAAAATGCATTAATAGCAGCTTCAAAAACAGCAAAATCTCTAGGCATTTCATTTGCTGTTGATATTCCGTTTTGGTTCGATGAAATGAACTTTAAAAACAAGCATGGTAAAGGAAATCTTGCACAATGGACGATTGGATTAACAGATGAAGTATCGATTATGGCTTATCGCGATAAAGCTGTTGGTCCTAACGGTATTATTGAGTTAGTCAAATATGAAATGAATCTAGCAAACACACTTAACAAAAAAGTGAACATTGCTGTTGAAACAATGAATTTAGGCAATGATGGATTTTTAACTTTCTACGAAGAAGGACAAGCTGAAATGAATACACAATTAGAGCTTGTACTAAATTCTTACGGAAACTACCCAAGCTTCAATGGATTCTCTATTCATCATGTTGGTAGTTGGATGGAATTGAAGTAAATAAAAATTTTATTAAAAACACCTAGAGGCTGGGACATAATTAAAGAAATCATTCATAAAGAGGAATAAACCTAAATTCAGTTAAGTTGAAAGAAACATTTTCGTTCCATTGCGCTGCAGACATAAGATTCGCCGGGGAGGAAGCTAAGCCTCCTCGTAAGCTGCGCGCCTGTGGGGTCTCAGCCTTTCCTCTGCACCCGCAGGAGTCAAATGTCTTCCGCTCCATTCCACTAATTCTTAAAAATAGTATGCAAATAAAAACCCGAACTTAGATGAATGTTTAATTGACATATCACCTAATAATTCGGGTTTTTCATTAGCTTAAATACTTTTGCCCCATCCTCTTTTTCTTAGATCATAATTGTTTCTCTTATGAAATATCCTGCGGGCTCAGCGGAAAGCGAGCAATCTGGAGTTCCAATCAACCATACACTATATAGTTTTCAAAATGATAAAGTTCAGGAAAATAAAAAAGAGCTAAGTTCCCCTAGCTCTATTTCATATATATATTAAATTTTTCGAGGAATTTATCCGTAAAGAAATCAATCAACCAAATTTCTTACGTGGTAATTTATCCATGTTATCCAGCATGATTCCTGTTCCAATTGCCACACAATCCATTGGTGCTTCTGCAACTAGTACTGGTACCTTAAGCTCTTCAGCTAATAGCTGATCAAGTCCGTTTAACAAGGCACCACCACCTGTTAAAATCACACCACGATCAATAATATCAGCAGATAGCTCTGGAGGAGTACGTTCTAGTACACTTCTAGCAGCTTGTACGATCGCAGCAACTGGTTCACGAAGTGCAGATTCCACTTCTTTTGAATTTACAGTAATTGTGCGAGGTAAACCTGTTACCATGTCGCGTCCACGAATGTTAATTTCTTCATTACGTGCACCTGGGAATACAGTTGCAACATTAATCTTAATGTCTTCTGCTGTACGCTCACCGATAAGAAGCTTGTACTCTCTTTTAATATAATTTAAAATTTCAAGGTCGAACTTGTCCCCTGCCATTTTAATTGAAGAGGCGGTGACGATATCGCCCATTGATAACACTGCGACATCTGTAGTTCCACCGCCAATATCAACTACCATATTTCCATAAGGTTGGAAGATGTCCATTCCGGCACCAATTGCTGCTACCTTTGGTTCTTCCTCAAGATAAACGTTTTTTCCACCGCTTTTTTCAGCAGCTTCTTTAATCGCTTTTTGTTCAACAGATGTAATATTAGTTGGACAACAAATAAGCATACGTGGCTTAGAAAACAGGCCTTTTACATTTAGCTTATTTATAAAATGCTTTAACATCGCTTCTGTTACTTCGAAATCAGCAATTACGCCATCCTTCAATGGTCGAATTGCAACAATATTCCCAGGAGTACGTCCTACCATACGTCTTGCTTCTTCACCTACAGCAAGAACCTTTCCGGAATTCTTGTCTAACGCAACAACGGATGGTTCATTTAATACAATTCCTTTACCTTTAACATGAATCAGTACATTAGCTGTACCTAGATCTATACCAATATCCCTCGCAAACATTCTATCTATATCCTCCTTGCATATCTCATTCCCGTAATAGTTTAACCTAATTAAATATTTTATCATAAATTCGCAAAAATAGTATGATTTTGTAAAATAATTTCGCGGGTTTATGTAGGGAAATGTCGATTTACAAAAAATCTATAGATAGACGCTTATTTCACTGGCTCTTCTTCTAAAATCTCGTCCTTCTTGTACTTAAGCTTTGTTGCTTCACCACCACGAAGATGCCTTATTGATTTATGATAATCAAGTATTTCCTTTACCTCATTGGCAAGATCAGGATTAATTTCAGGTAACCTTTCCGTTAAATCTTTATGGACGGTACTTTTGGAAACTCCAAATTCCTTCGCAATCACGCGAACTGTTTTCTTTGTCTCCACGATATACTTCCCAATCTTGATTGTGCGTTCTTTGATGTAATCGTGCACACCACTCGACCTCCCTAATATGGATGTGAGAAGTGTGAAATGAGACTCGCATACCAAGTATCTTTGGCTGAATTTCTCTTAGATGATCGTATGTTGCCTCTATTACAGCGATTAAATTTTACACTCACGATCCCTCACCTCAAACACTCTCTTTGATAGGTTTGTAACATTTTATTAGCTTGGGTAAGGATATATGCAAGAAAACTCAAGTGGGACAAGGCATTCTTTAAATTTTTTTGTTAAATCCTTATTTATCTAAGGAAAACCTTATGTTTTGCTGTTAAAAAATATTTATTTTTACACTTAGGTAATATGGAAAGAAGATTATTTCCCGAGAAATTTGTCGAGTTAAGAGTGAAACTAATGAAGAAAATGTTATAGATGGAAATGTTTACTATAGCCTTGATATTTGCTATTTAAAAGGTATTCCATTTTGGTAGAAAACATAACTCATAAAATTGTATTTTTTGGCTATTTTCTCGAGGCCCATGGATCTTGGCATGTAAAGTTAGTTTAGCGGGGTATGATTTCCGCTCCAGGTTGCTCGCTTTCCGCGGGGCGGGCGGTGAGCCTCCTCAGCGCAAGCGCCTGCGGGGTCTCACCTGTCCCGCTAGTCCTGCAGGAGTCTCGCACCTTGCGCTCCAATCAACATAATTAGTTTGTAGTAATAATGAGTTAAAGCAGATCCTTAAAAGACTCTTTTATAAAGTTATATTTATCTAAATTAAGTTTAAAAAGAACAATCACTCTGAAACCATTTTCATATAAAAACATACTCCTTTTCCCCTATGTAAATTAATTAGGGATATCAACAATTGAAGCTAGTCCATTTTTCTCTCTCTAAAAACCAAAAAAAGAACAATCATGCCACTAAGCACAATTGTCCTAAATTTACTATTCAACTTAATCCATCCAAACCTCGCCATCTTTATAAGTCATTTGCTCAGGGTAACGAAGATTCAGTACTTCCTCTTGAGCTTTAATTGAAGGTGGCTTAGTAGACAGAGAAACAATGACATTCGTTAAGATAGCTGCTGTAGCCCCGAATACACCTGCTCCTGTGTCAATTATACCTAGAATAGTAATACCACCATATTTAGCTAAGAAGATGTAGGCTAGTGTTACACCAAGTCCTGCTAGCATTCCGGATATTACTCCATAGGTATTAGATCGCTTCCACCATACTCCGATTAATAAAGCCGGGAAGAATGTTCCTGAAGCAAGCGCAAATGCCCAAGCAACAATTTGAGTGATTGCTCCTGGTGGGTTTAGAGCCACTAATCCTGCTAAAACAGTAGCAATAACGATCGACCAACGAGCAACAGCTAAACGATTCTTTTCAGAAGCATTTGGTTTTAGAACTCTGTAGTAAATATCATGTGCAAATGAAGATGAAATAGCAATCATTAATCCACCTGCAGTTGATAATGCTGCAGCCATGGCACCTGCTGCAACTAGACCGATAACAAATAAACCTAAGTTGGCAATTTCTGGTGTGGCCATAACAACAATGTCATTTGAGATAATCAGCTCGCTCCATTGAAGAATTCCATCTCCATTGGCATCAGCTATTTGTAGTTTCCCCGTATTAACCCAGGAAGCTGTCCATGCTGGTAGCTCTGATAGCTTTTGTCCCGCCACCTGTGTCATTAAGATAAAGCGTGAAAACGCAGCATAAGCAGGTGCTGATAAATATAAAAGTCCGATAAAAAGTAAAGCCCAAGCTCCAGACCATCTTGCCGCTTTCATTGTTGACACTGTGTAAAAACGAACAATAACATGTGGTAAGCCTGCTGTACCAGCGATTAAGGTAAACATGAGTGCTAAGAATTGCCATTTTGTTCCATTGGTAAATGGTGCGAAATATTCAGAGATTCCTAGTTCTCGATCAAGTGCACCCATTTCTTCTACGATTTTTCCGTAGGATAACCATGGTGCTGGATTACCTGTGATTTGTAGAGACATAAAGATTACCGGAATGATATACGCAATAATTAAGATTAAATACTGAGCAACCTGTGTCCATGTAATCCCTTTCATTCCACCGAATGCTGAATAAAATGCAATAAGCACAACCCCTATTAATGTACCAATCTTTGCATCTATTTCAAAGAGTCGTCCAATAACAACTCCAGAGCCTGAAAGCTGACCAATTGAATAGGTAAAACTAATAATAATTGTACAAATTGCCGCAATGACACGAGCTGTATGGCTGTTATAGCGATCACCGATAAACTCGGGCACCGTATAACGTCCATATTTACGAAGCTGTGGTGCTAACAGAAAGGTTAGTAGAAGATATCCTCCAGTCCACCCCATTATATAGGCAAGTCCGTCATAGCCTAATAGCATGATTGTTCCTGCTAAACCAATGAAGGAAGCAGCACTCATCCAGTCAGCTCCGATAGCCATTCCGTTAAAGATCGGTGGAATACCGCGCCCTGCTACATAAAAGTCTGATGTTTGTTTCGCCGTATTATAAATTGCGATCCCAATATATAAAGCAAATGTGACTAAAATAATCGTTAATGATACTAAAAATTGTGCGTCCATGAAGATCCCCCTTTTGTCTCGAGCATTCCTCTTCCCACTATCTCCCCTCGGATAGCTGATGTTGACTCACAGATGATTCATTTTAATCCTATAAATTAATGATCAACTGTTTTACCTTCACTTAACTGAACATTTTTATTTTCATCAATACCATATTTTTTATCGATACTGTCACTAACCTTTGCATTAACAAACAATAAAAGAATAAAAATAACAATTGCACCTTGAGCTCCCATGAAATAATGGAATGGAAAGCCATTGACAGTGATTCTACTTAGAGGTTCGGCAAACAACACCACTCCAAATGAGGCAACAAACCCGATTAGTAAATAAATAATAATATTGCGTGTTCGTTCTTTAAAATATGCATCCGCAACCTTTTTCTCAATCTTTTTCATAAAGCCACCTCCATAAGGTTATAAAGCATACAGTTTTTTACGATAAACTAAAAATAAATTTTAATGTGTCAATAAATGAAGCTGGTACGAGAGCAATTTGCACAATGAAGTAGAGTAGTAGTGATAGAACTGGTATTAGTAAGAATTGAGGCTTTTTTTTTCGAAAGCTCATAAACAGGCTAAAACCTGTTATGCAAAAAATTAGTAAGATGAACAATTGAATATCCCTCCTTTTCGTTGTAAGCGTTACCATTATTACGCATATTTGTTCACCTTTTTGACACATTTGATGTAATTACTTTTTTATTATGAATTGAACATACCGATCGGTCAATACTTTTTAGAAAATTCAGGATTATTTTCACAGACAATTCGCTCGACAGAAATCGATAACTGATTAGGGAAATAAATAAATTTCAATTTTGATGGTATTTCTGTTACTTTAACAAAGGGGAGGGTTCTTAAATGAAAAAGTTAGTACTATATCTATGCTTTACGTTTTATCTTTGTTTCCTTTTTTATTTATTGTTTTTCTCACAATACCGGAGATCTGTCGAAGGAATTTTAGCTTATAACTTTATTCCTTTTAAAACAATAGATGGGTATTTTTCAGTTTTCTCTGGATTTTCACTAACTGATCAATTTGTTGGGAATATTATTGCGTTTCTACCATTTGGGTTTCTGATTGTCCTCCTTATACCAAAGCTAACCTTTGGAAGGACTTTGATTTTTACATTTTTATTATCATTATGTATTGAGTGTTTACAGATCGGGTTTCGTGTAGGGGCTTTTGATGTGGATGATTTATTGTTGAATACATTGGGTGGGGTTATTGGCTTTGTTTGTGCTTTACCTTTTTCAACAAAAAAAATTGAGGTTGATCTCGAGTGAAGTGAGTTCAACCTCATATAAAAGATATCATTACAAATTAAGAGTTTGTTGTATTGGTTGATGCCTCAGGCTGAGTAGAATCTTCGCTTCCTTCAGTTTCTCCCTTTTGGGCATCTTTGTCTGTTTCTGGAGATTTCTCATCAGACTCTTCTACGCCTTCTTCTTTAGGAGTTTCTGAATCTTCTGCTGGTGCTTCTTCTGCTGGTGCTTCTTCTTCTTTAGCTTCTTCTGTAGCTTGCTCAGTTGTAGCCTCTTCAATGGATGTTACCGGCTTGTCCATATAAGTTAGAGGATTAACAGCTTTTCCGCTTTGACGAACTTCAAAGTGTAGGTGGATGCCATCTTCTTCATTATAAAGATTTTTTCCAGCTTTACCGATTAGTTCATTTTGCTCTACTTTATCACCAGCTTGTACACTTGCTTCAGCTAATGATTGGTATACTGTTACAACATCATTTTCATGCTCAATTTCAACAACATAACCTAAAATCGGATCTTTTTCAGCTTTTGATACTGTACCACTTAAAGATGCTACAACATCGAAATCCTTTTGATCTTCTCTTGCAATATCAATACCTTTGTTCATTCTATACGTATTGTTGTAGAATACAAGGGCAGCTTCTTGTTCTTCAGTAGAAGCATTTGCATCATAAAACTTTTTCACAACTTGTACTTGATCTGGATCAACTGCAGGCATTGCAAAGTTTTCTTTTAAAGCATTAACTTCAACTGCTTCTGGTTGTTCTAATGCAACATCTTCACCTTGATTATTTTGTTGGTTAAGATCTTCAGCTACATCGTTGCTAATTCCTTGATACCATAATACCGCCGTTAAGATTACTGCTGCACTCATTAGGTAAATTGCCGGAAATACCCAACGTTTTCTAAAAAATTGATTTAATTTTGTGTTTTGAGAAGTACGTTTCTTTTCTTCCTCTCTCATTCTATCATCACCTCAGAAATCAGTCTGAACAGATTTCCGGAATTATATACACATCTTTAAAAATATTTTTTAAAATTTAGTATGCACTATGTTTATAATAATATGTACAATATGAAAAAAATCTTAAATCATGAGGTTTAACAAGGAGTTTACTATGAAAAAAGTTCTCTTTACTATTTTTCCCCTTCTATATATGGGGCTAATCTGGACGCTATCCAGCTTCCCAGCAGATGCAGTCGTGAATACACCTTTTTCGTTTGATTCCCTTATAAAGGAGTCATTACATCTTATTGAATTTGCGATTCTTTATTGGTTATTAGCCTTTGCCTTTATCCAACACAATAAGTGGAATGAAAGAATGAGTATTGTTGCTGCCGTTATTGCTATCTTATATGGACTAACTGACGAAATTCACCAATCCTTTGTACCAGCTCGATCAGCTACGGTGATTGATTTTGTCAAAGATACAATTGGTGTTGTTGTGTCTTATATGATTGCAAAGAGAATTTATTTTACGAAGAAATAAAATAGAAGCTATGAACGTAGATGGATTGAATTCCACCTATGTTCATAGCTTTTTATATGGAATAGTTAGTCGGTTTTTGTCGAAAAACTAATATATCATGTGTTTTAGCAAATAAAAAGATGATTCGAGCAAATAAACTTGTTAGTTTAGCAAATAAAATGAGCTAGTCATCAAATAAACTCTTCAAAATAGCAAATATGCCTAATCGGTTCCATTCCGCTAGCTATTGTTTAGCTGTATACTTCGATAAAAACGGTTCAGCTGTACCGATTTCTGTGCCTTGATAATAATGTGACAAGATTTCATCGTAGGTTTTGCCTGCTTCAGCCATAAAGTTTGCTCCATATTGGCTCATGCCAACTCCATGTCCAAATCCCTCTGTTTCAATAACAATAGAGTCACCTTTGATTTTCCAGGTAAAATCTGAGGATTTTAATTCTAATTTTTCTCGAATTTGTCTTCCCGTAAATTCTTTTCCGTCAATTTCTACCTTTGCTACACGTTTTCCAGGTGTTAATTCCTTTATTGTGCCAACTGTTTCTTTACTCGTATCAATTTTAACCCCTAAAGTTTGTTCAAATTCTTTAATTGTCATGATTTTTTGATCATAAAATTTAGGTGATTTTTCGTCCCATGTGCTATCAACACTTTTTAAATAAGGAATGGCTTCCTTCCAATATGCTTCAGAGTTCTCTGTGTACCCATTACTAGTTGAAAAAAATGAGGCATCAATTGGCTTTTGATCATATGTAAGAATCTTACCCTGTGTTGCTGCTACTGCTTCTGTAATTTTATTTAACTTCGCTGTATATTCATTTCCCCATTGTTTTTTCAATTCTTCTTGATTTTTATAAACCTGATGCATTGTTGTATCTGTCACAACAGATCCAGCTGGAGCACCATATGTTTTTTCGTTCATAAGCTGCTTTGTAATATATGTTCGAGCGGCCAATGCTTGTGCTTTTAATGCTTCTGTTTCAAACTCTGCTGGCATTTCAGATGCAACAACTCCAATAACATATTCCTCTAATGGAATGTTTTCGATTTGCTGAGCTTGACTTCTATAAACAGGAACATCCACAGGTGATTCTGCTAACACAGGAACATTGCCTTTTGCGACAGTTAGCTCTTCACCTAATTTTCCTTTGGATTGATCCATAAATGGCGTAACGAGTAAAGTGGGAATAAGAAGGATAATGATAAATAATCCTCCAAAGATAAAAAGGGCTGGTTTAATTGGTTTCATGTCTAAGGCCTCCGTTAGGTTTTAGATTAAATAGTATATCTATATTCCATCTTATGGTTATGGACAAGCTTTTATGACAGAAATAACAAGGGAATTGCTTTATTTTATGGGAGGTTCAGGTAAGGGATTTCAACTCTATGGAGAAAGAACTTAGACCTACTCAATTTGAATTTTTTATGAATTATTTTCAATATCCATGTATAAACTCCAGCTAATATAGGTATTCTAGTAAAGTCCTGATTAGAATTATTTTCTGTACATATTTTATTTGGTTTTGTAATAAAAAAACCAAATAAAAGAAGCAGGGCGCCAATGAATGACTCCTGCTTCTTTTATGAAGGCATATTAATCTGATACGGCAGCTTGCTGATCAGAATTTGTTTTTGTTGTAATGTCTTCTTTTACGCGTTCAATATCAGCGCCGATTGCTGCTAATTTTTCGTGGAAACCTACATATCCTCTATCTAAATGCTTTAGTTCAGTAACACGTGTGTGGCCATCTGCTGTTAATCCTGCAAGAATTAATGCTGCACCTGCACGTAAATCTGTTGCTGCTACTTCTGCACCTTGTAATCCCACTGGTCCGTTGATAATAACCGAACGACCCTCAATTTTGATATCTCCATTCATACGACGGAATTCTTCCACATGCATAAAACGATTTTCGAAAACTGTTTCAGTAATCATACTCGTTCCTTTAGCACGTAATAGCAATGCCATCATTTGAGATTGCATATCTGTAGGAAAACCAGGGTGTGGCATTGTTTTGATATCAATTGATTTTAAATTTTCTGGTCCGATAACTCGTAGACCATTTTTTTCTTCTATTATTTCTACTCCCATCTCTTCCATTTTCGCGATAAGAGATGTTAAATGCTCTGGTACTGCATCTTGAACAAGTACGTTTCCTTTTGTAATAGCTGCAGCAACCATGAATGTGCCTGCTTCAATTCGGTCAGGAATAATTGAATGATGGGCACCTTTTAGTTCCTCAACACCTTCAATACGAATTGTTCCTGTACCAGCGCCACGGATTTTACCACCCATAGCATTGATATAATTAGCCAGGTCAACTATTTCTGGTTCTTTTGCTACGTTCTCAAGAACAGTTGTACCTTCTGCAAGAGAAGCAGCCATAATGATGTTTTCTGTTGCCCCCACACTTGGGAAATCAAGATAAACCTTAGCACCTTTCAGTCTTCCGTTTACTTCTGCTTCAATAAAGCCGTTTCCAACTTTAATTGAAGCGCCCATAGCTTCAAAGCCTTTTAAATGCTGGTCAATTGGTCGAGATCCAATTGCACAACCACCTGGTAATGCAACACGTGCAGAACCTTTACGGGCTAAAAGTGCTCCCATAACGAGTACAGATGCACGCATCTTTCTTACATACTCAAACGGTGCTTCTGTTGATAGCTCTTTTGATGCATCTACAATCACTTGATTATTTTCAAAATGGACATCTGCGCCTAAGTGGCGAAGAACTTCATTAATTGTATACACATCGGAGAGCGTAGGTACATTACTTATAATACTTTTATCTTCACTTGCTAACAAAGATGCAGCGATTACTGGTAAAACGGCATTTTTTGCTCCTTCTACTTTAACAGTGCCGTTTAACTTACGACCGCCGCGGACGATGATTTTTTCCAAAGTATTCCCCTCCGCGTCCCAATTTCTCTATATTAATATTCAGACGTAATGATTGGTGTTCCTATTACGACCGTTGTTTTAGCGCCCAATCCGTCAGATCTCAATGAAATTTGCATATTCATGTTATCATCTGTTGTTGGAATAAAATCTTCCCATAATGGGGTTTTAGCTGATACTGATACAAACTGATCTTCTTGTAATTCTTCAATTGTTTCTGCTTGAAAATATTTTAATAATTCGCTCGATTTTTGGTTCAAAACACCTTTCATCATATCATCAATAGATCCTGTTAAACAAGCAAAAGTTGTAGTTTTCTCACGAAAAATGTCGAATGCTTGCTTATTGAAGTAGTCAGTCAAGTTGTTCCAATCATTTTGCGTACTTACACCCTTTACCTCATAAAGGATATACGATTGAGTATGGACATTTGTGAGGGTAGTTATAAACTGGAGTTTTTCAGTAAGATCTTTATCATTGTTGTGATAAACACCAATTGCTTTATAAACGTCATCCTCAGTTTCATATGTCCATGTGTATTGACGATATTGCTTTGTAAAATGTTTCACTTCTTCAATTGATTTTTTATCAACAGTCTTTTTTGAATATAAAGACCAATCGTTAATTGAAATATCATGGCTTTCCATTGCACTCGCCATATAATCAAGCTTTGAACGATTTTCTTTTGCATCTATATGACTGGCCACCATATTCCATCCAATAAACAGTAAAATTGCTACAATCATCATTTCTCTTTTTTTCACACCGAGTCACTTCCTCTCCTTAGTAACATTGTTACCGGAAAGCAAGGACACATACGTGGAAAAAGTCGTCAAAATTAGACAAGGCCATAGAAATCGCAATATATGTAGTTCTTTTGTTATATATAGCTTTTCTTCCCAGTTCTAACCATCAATAAACATGTTTAAAAGAGTGATGGAAGTTGTTGAGACCATAATAAATAGTCTAAAAAGAAATTACTTACCAAAGATCCGATTGCAATTGTTAGTAAAATTAAAAGTACTCTTGCTTGCATGACTTTGCCAGATTTTAGCCATTTTTCAATGTTTATTGCTTGTAATGCCCACCAAGTGATCATAAAGAAAACGATATTTACAATCATACTTAGTAAAGCAATTTGTCCAAAGTCGGGCACATTCATCCCTCCATAAAACTCATAAAACTACGTACCTTCTGCCCCTAATTCAGCTACTTACTAACCAAAAGAAAAGACACAAAGCAACTTAAATCATACAACAAATTCTTAAAATTACAAGCACATTTTTACCTAGTCCACCATAATAATTTTCACTAGTTTTTTATGCTGGTATATACCCTTTTTCATTATATAGTGAAAGTTCTGTAACATGATTGATTTTTAAATTTAATAAAAATTTACGAATATTGAATAATCATTTACATACTAAAAAAATCAGTCACATTCCATTATTTTACTATACATACACATCCAAAATACTCCTCAATTATGAAAGTATTGTTACAAGTTTTTCAAAGGATTTTCTATGATATACTTTCTTCGGATAGTTTTCTTTTCCGAATATTAAAGGGATTTGAGGGAGATAAGATGTTTGAACCACAGTTGAATCACTATAGAGATATAACACAAGAGTATGGTGAACAATTGCCTGATTTTGATAATATATATACGGCACAAGCACATTACTACGAGTTTCGTAAAGATCATCTTTTTTTACTTGAAGAGATTTCTAACGAATTTAATATAATAATTGATTATTCTCCTAAGAGCTTAATGGACATTGAAAAGTTGTATTTCGATTTATTTAAGGATAATAAATACTTCGATTTACAGATAACGATAGCAGAGTTTGAAACATGTATGAGCATATATTTGTGTGAAGTTCTTGTTAGGGAAAATCCTGAATGTTCTGAGTGGTTAGTAAAAGAGTATCCTTTTATTGATAATAAATTTGTGATGGGTATTCGGTATGGACGTTATCATCAATATTTTCAGAACATGTTTTTGGATCATTATGTTAGTCATAAGGATGAGAGTGAAATGATACTTTCTAAGCGTTATGACAGAATGGCACGGTTTTGTAAGTAAGTGTTAAACATTTTCATTTACTTGGTTTCTTGGTTGGATCCTAGTTCGTTCCATTTCGCTCCAGAAACTTGCTTTCCGCGGGGAGGAAGTCGAGCTTCCTCGGCTTTGCCTGCGGGATCTCGACCTTTCCTCTGCACCCGCAGGAGTCAAGTTTCTTCCGCTCCATTACACTATCAAGTTTTAAAATAAATAGTTACCCAACCTTTTAAGAACAATTACATTATTTCTGGGTGAAGTGAATTTTTCTTTGCACAATCCTATCCTTAAAACCAAAGAATTATTAAGGAATTTAATTATATAGAAGACATCTTATATCCAGAGTTTTAATTTTCAAATATGAAACCTTCTAAAATTGACAGAAATATTTTTGCTAATAACTACTACTTCAATGGTGTTTCGAATTTTTGACCACATTAACGAAGTAATAAAACGGTATATTCTCTGACTCTTTTTATTTTGGCTTTCTAGCCATTTAGAATACACATCTTTTTTAATCTTATAAAACCTTCTAATTAAAAGCCCTTATAAAAAGAAAAGATGGTGCAGACTATGTGTCATGCACCATCTTTTTTTATTTATTTCGTTACGTTTAAGCGGTTGATTGCACGTTGTAGTGCTAGTTCAGCACGCTTAAAATCGATTTCGTCTGATTTATGATTTAGACGCTCTTCGGCACGTTTTCTAGCTGCTTCTGCACGAGCTATATCGATAGTCTCTGCTTTTTCAGCTGCTTGTGCTAAGATCGTAACCTTGTCAGGTCGTACTTCGATAAAGCCGCCAGTAACAGCAACGAATTCAGTGCTGCTCCCTTGCTTTAGGCGAACTGCTCCAATTTGCAATGGGGCAACCATAGGAATATGACCTGGTAAAATACCAAGCTCACCACTTTGAGCTTTAACACTCACCATTTCTACGTCTGCATCGTAAACTGGGCCATCGGGAGTAACGACATTGACTAATACTGTCTTCATACTCATACCCTCCTAGGTCCCTAATTAGGCTTCTACACCCATTTGTTTTGCACTTTCGATTACTTCTTCAATACGTCCAACTAAACGGAACGCATCTTCAGGAAGGTGATCATACTTACCTTCTAGAATCTCTTTAAATCCACGAACTGTTTCTTTAACAGGAACATAAGAACCTTTTTGACCAGTAAATTGCTCTGCTACGTGGAAGTTTTGAGATAAGAAGAACTGAATGCGACGAGCACGAGCAACAGTTTGCTTATCTTCGTCAGAAAGCTCATCCATACCTAAGATCGCAATGATATCTTGTAGCTCTCTGTAACGTTGTAATGTTTGTTGTACATTACGAGCAACACTATAGTGTTCATCTCCAACGATTTCAGGTGACAATGCACGTGAAGTCGAAGCAAGAGGATCCACCGCAGGGTAAATACCCATTTCAGATAATTTACGCTCTAAGTTAGTTGTTGCATCTAAGTGAGCAAATGTCGTTGCTGGAGCCGGATCCGTATAGTCATCGGCAGGAACGTAAATTGCTTGGATAGATGTAACAGATCCAACATTAGTTGAAGTGATACGCTCTTGTAATTGACCCATTTCTGTAGCAAGTGTTGGTTGGTAACCAACGGCAGATGGCATACGACCAAGTAAGGCAGAAACCTCTGAACCTGCTTGTGTGAAACGGAAGATGTTATCCATGAAGAAAAGAACGTCTTGTCCTTGATCATCACGGAAATATTCAGCCATTGTAAGACCAGTTAATGCAACACGCATACGTGCTCCAGGTGGCTCATTCATTTGTCCGAATACCATTGCCGTTTTCTTAATAACACCAGAATCCGTCATTTCATGGTAAAGGTCATTTCCTTCACGAGTACGCTCTCCAACACCAGCGAAAACGGAAATACCACCGTGCTCTTGTGCGATGTTGTTGATAAGCTCTTGAATTAATACCGTTTTACCTACACCGGCACCACCAAATAGACCGATTTTTCCACCTTTGATATAAGGTGCAAGTAAGTCTACTACTTTAATACCAGTTTCTAAAATTTCAACTTCTGTTGAAAGCTGATCAAATTTTGGTGCTTGTCTATGAATTGGATCACGACGAGAATCAGCAGGAATTGGCTCATCTAAGTCAATGTTATTACCTAATACGTTAAATACACGACCTAAAGTTACGTCACCGACTGGTACTGAAATCGCTGCGCCTGTGTCAACAACTTCTACTCCACGAACAAGTCCATCAGTAGAAGACATCGCAACAGTACGTACAGTATCATCACCTAAATGCAGGGCAACTTCTAAAGTTAATTCGATAGCGACTGATTGATCATTCGCTTCTGTTTTAATTGTAAGGGCATTATAAATGTCAGGAAGTTGACCACTTGGAAACTTTACGTCAACAACCGGACCCATAATTTGAGTAATGCGTCCTTTATTCATCGTTTTCCCTCCTATCTATTAAGAAAAGCTCAGGGGCGCCCGCTTATCGGAAACAAGCATAAGGCGAATAGGAATAGAAGGCGCTCTTGCCTTCAATTACTATTTGACTTATGACCTTGAGCCGATGGCGCCTGGAGCTAGACACTGAAGCTAATTACTTTATGTTTTATAATTAGCTTGGTAGGTTTTATTCTAAAGCAGCTGCTCCGCCGACGATCTCAGTAATTTCTTGAGTGATCGCAGCTTGACGAGCTCTGTTATAAGTTAATGTAAGACCGTTAATAAGGTCTTTAGCATTATCTGTAGCATTCTTCATTGCCGTCATACGTGCTGCATGCTCAGAAGCTTTACTATCTAGTAATGCTCCATAAATGAGACTTTCAGCATACTGAGGTAATAGCACTTCTAGAATTTCTCCTTGGTTAGGTTCAAATTCATACGATGTTAAATTTGAATTAGAAGAAATATCTGTTAGTGGAAGAAGCTTTTTCTCAGTTACGTCTTGTTGAATCGCACTAACGAAGTGGTTGTAGTACATGTATAGTTCATCATACGATCCATCTGCATACATATTAACTGCATTGCTTGCAATATCTTTAATGTTTGCAAAAGATGTATCATCACCGATTCCTGTAATCTCTGAAATAACGTTCATACCACGCTTTTGAAAGAAATCACGTCCCATTTTACCGATAGCAATAACGGCAAACTCATCATTAGATTTATGCTTCTTCTGAATTGTTTGGTAAACAGCACGCAATACACTACTGTTAAAAGCTCCAGCTAAGCCACGATCAGATGTGATGACTAAATAACCAGTACGTTTAACAGGTCTGCTTTCAAGCATTGGATGACTAATTTCAGAGCTTCCATTAGCAATGCTAGCTACAACCTCTTGAATTTTGTTCATATAAGGACCAAAAGCTTTTGCATTATTTTCTGCGCGATTTAATTTCGCAGCAGAAACCATTTGCATTGCTTTTGTAATTTGACTTGTCTTTTTTGTAGAAGTAATCCTTGATTTTATATCGCGTAATGATGCCAAAGGTTCTCACCACCTTTATTAGAAAATCATCTAAATGTATGAAAAGAATGGTGTGTGAACGCTACATTAGCCTTCACACACACACATGTTTGTTTTATTCAGTTACAGCAAATGTCTTTTTGAAGCCTTGAATTGCTGCATTCATATCCTCATCTTTCGGAAGACCGCCAGTTGTGCGGATTTCTTCAAGAAGGGCTTTATTGTTCTGCTCTAAATGTGCATGGAACTCATCTTCAAAGCGAGTGATATCAGCAACAGGAATATCATCAAGGAATCCGCGAGTTAATGCATATAAAATCGCAACTTGCTTTTCAACTTTTAATGGTTTGTTTAAGCCCTGTTTAAGAACTTCAACTGTACGAGCACCACGGTTTAATTTAGCTTGTGTTGCTTTATCAAGGTCAGAACCAAATTGAGCAAATGATTCAAGCTCACGGTAAGAAGCTAAGTCAAGACGTAGCGTACCGGCAACCTTTTTCATCGCTTTGATTTGTGCTGATCCTCCAACACGAGATACTGATAAACCTGCGTTAATCGCTGGACGTACACCAGAGAAGAACAAGTCAGACTGAAGGAAAATTTGTCCGTCAGTGATTGAAATAACGTTTGTTGGAATATAAGCTGATACGTCACCAGCTTGTGTTTCGATGAATGGTAAAGCAGTTAAAGAACCTGCACCCTTTGCATCACTTAATTTAGCTGCACGCTCAAGTAAACGAGAATGCAAGTAGAAAACGTCACCAGGGTATGCTTCACGACCTGGAGGACGACGAAGTAATAATGAAAGCTCACGGTATGCCGAAGCTTGTTTTGTTAAATCATCGTATACAACAAGAACATGCTTGCCGTTATACATGAATTCTTCACCCATTGTTACCCCAGCATAAGGAGCTAAGAATAACATTGGAGCTGGTTGTGATGCAGAAGCAGTTACAACGATTGTGTAATCTAATGCACCGTGTTTACGTAATGTTTCAACAACACCACGAACAGTTGATTCTTTTTGACCGATTGCAACATAAATACAAACCATATCTTGATCTTTTTGATTCAAGATTGTATCAATAGCTACTGCTGTTTTACCAGTTTGACGGTCACCAATGATTAACTCACGTTGTCCACGACCGATTGGCACAAGTGCGTCAATCGCTTTAATACCAGTTTGAAGTGGTTCATGAACAGATTTACGGTCCATAACACCAGGTGCTGGACTTTCAATTGGTCTTGTCTTTGTTGTTTCAATTGGACCTAAACCATCAACTGGTTGTCCTAATGAGTTAACAACACGCCCGATTAATGCTTCACCTACAGGAACCTCCATGATGCGTCCAGTACGACGTACCTCGTCACCTTCATGAATATCTGTGTAAGGTCCTAAAATGATAATACCAACGTTATTTTCCTCAAGGTTCTGAGCCATACCCATAACGCCGTTTGAAAATTCTACAAGCTCTCCAGCCATGACATTGTCGAGGCCATGAGCACGAGCAATACCATCCCCAACTTGGATAACAGTACCAACATCGCTAACTTTTATATCAGACTGATAGTTCTCAATTTGCGCCTTAATGAGCGCGCTAATTTCTTCAGCTTTGATGCTCATGAGTTTCACCCCTATCTACAATCTATTTGCGACTAATTGTCGCTCTATACGTTCAAGCTTTCCACTTACACTACCATCGTAAATTCGATTACCAATACGTAGCTTTACGCCACCTAATAATGTTTTATCGACTACGTTTTGTAAGCGGAGTGATTTTTTTCCGATTTTCTTTGCAAATGAAGCAGATATTGCTGATAATTCAGCTTCTGATAATGCGCGGACAGAGTATACAGTTGCATCCTCAGTGCCACGATATTCATTTGCTTGTTGTACGAAATGACTTACCACTTCAGCTAATACATTAGCACGATTTCGATCAACTAATAGTAAAAGTGTATTTACAACTTGTTCTGATACATTTGTAAATGAATCTTTCACAATTGATTTCTTCGTCTCACTTTTAACTTTCGGATGGTTAAGTACTTCTAATAAATCCTGATTCGCTGTAAATACTTCTTTAACAACGAGTAATTCATTTTCGATTTGATCGATAATGTTTTTTTCTTTTGCAAGTTGAAAAAGAGCTACTGCGTAACGTTTTGCAACGATTCCTTTGCTCATCGACCCTCGCCTACCTCATTGATGTAGTCATTGATCAGTTTTTCTTGCTCTTGCTCATTCAATTCTTTTTCGATTACTTTAGAAGCAATCATGACAGATAAAGACGCAACCTGTTCGCGTAATGCTGCAACAGCTTGTTCTTTTTGCTGTTCAATTTCTTTAAGCGCTCCGTCTTTAAGACGTCCTGCTTCAGAGCGAGCAGCCTGGATAATATCTTCCTTCTGTTGCTCACCAAGCTTTTTAGCATTTTCCACTAGTCCTTGTGCTTCTACACGTGCTTGTTTAAGTAACTCACGTTGCTCTTCTACTAGCTTTTGTGCTTCTTTATTTCTTTCTTCAGAACTATTAATTTCATTTGCAATAAAATCTTCACGTTGCTTCATCATGTTCATAACTGGTCCAAATGCATATTTACCTAATAATGCAAGTAGAATTAAGAACATAACAAGCTGGAATACGATATCTCCTGTGTTTAGGCCTGTTGATGCACCTAATGCAAGATCAAAAGTTAACATAGCTCGGTTTCACTCCCTTCAAGAGTTCCATGATGGGTTATGACTATCATTGTTTGAAAATACGTTATGGAAATAGTTTAAGATTTCAATACATAAAGCAATGGCGAAGATTCTCATCCTGAGACGACTTCGCCACTATGAACCATTAAATATAGTAAGATTATTATTGGAACATTACGATAAATGCGATTACAGCAGCGATGATTGGAATCGCCTCTACTAACGCTACCCCGATAAACATTGTTGTTTGAAGTGCGTTTTTCGCTTCTGGTTGACGAGCAATCCCCTCAACAGTTTTTGAAACGATCATACCATTACCTAAACCTGCACCTAATGCAGCTAGTCCAATTGCGATTGCAGCAGCTAAAGCTCCCATTATATAATTCCTCCTTAAGAATGATTACTATTTTATAATTTATTATTAATGGTCTTGACTCACTTTGTGTGCCATATATACCATTGTTAACATTGTAAATACAAATGCTTGTATTGCACCTATAAATATACTAAATGCTTGCCAGATTAGCATTGGTACTGCCGCAGCAATTGTACCGAAAATACCGCTAAATAAGCTTGATTCATAACCACTTACTGCAAGAGTAGCAAGTAATCCTAAAAGTATTTCCCCTGCAAAGATATTACCATAAAGACGAAGACCGAGTGTTAGCGTGTTAGAGAACTCCTCGATAATTTTAAGAGGAAACATGAAAGACATTGGTCGGAAAAATTCTTTTCCATACTCTCTAGCACCTTTCATCTTAATCCCATAGTAATGAGTTAAAGAAACTACCATAACAGCTAGTGTTAAAGTAATTGCGGGATCGGCTGTTGGCGATTTCCACCAAAGGTCGTGATCCACGATGATAGCAAAAGGTAAACCTAACATATTTGATATAAAAACATACATTAATAAGGTCATTCCTAGCGTTACAAATCGGGCACCTGTTTGCATATCCATTGTACTGCCAATAATATTTCTTACAAAATCGACAATCCATTCAATAAAGTTTTGTCTACCAGTCGGTTTCATTTTCAGATTCCGCGTAGACAGAAATGCTATTAAGAAAACGATTAAACTAGCAATCGTGATCATTAATACATTAGATAAATTAAAAGTTAAACCTAAAAACTCTCTCACAGGAGCTCCATGATCCATTAGATTCACCTCACTTCCAGCTAAGTACGATTATGTTGTATTGCAAAATCTATCATAATGACGATATACATTGTCATTAATCCCAAAATAACACTAATCAAATGGAAATACTCCGGAAACCTCAGGGCAAAAAATACCGCTACAATGGCTGTTGCCATTCTAGAAGCTGTCCCCAGCGACACTTTCTTTCCTTCTTCTAGTGCAGAATTGAACTGCTTTTGTTTTCTCACCATGTTCCATAAATTATATAGACTCATTGATGTTCCAAGCAGCAATCCTTGAAAAACTGTTTTGTAGTCTGTAAATCCCCATGCTAATACATAAAGGGCCAGCAGATATAATATGTATTTACGATATCTGTAAAACATTAGTTGCAAATTTTCAAACATGAAAGGTTTAATCTCCCGAGAAATAGTGGTGGACCAATCTATACATGGCGTATATTCCAATAGCTAGTCCAAGCAGAAGGCCTACGATTAAAAAAAGTGGTTCAGTACCCAATAAATCGTCAACCCATTTTCCTCCGAATACCCCAACTAAAGTCGAACCTACTAATTGGGAAAGGATCGCGGACATGAGGCCCATCGCTTGAAGCGGATGGCGTTGTTTTTGTCGCATTTTATAAATCCTCGCTTGGTGATTTATAAAGGAACCAGGGGTTAAAATACGGTTTGTAAATGGTCCTTGAAAACCTTATCATTACATCCTCGTTTAGCATACAATAGCATATACTTCATGTCAATCTGTTTAAAGTTAAATGTTCACAATCTTGTTAAAAACATCACAAATCGTTCACATTTTGCCCTTGACTTACTTTTTTTCATTAATTATTCACCAAGTAAAATATCTGTTTCAATGACATCTTCTTGCCCATCTTTTTTCACAAAAACGATTGCTTTATAAATACCCTCTTTTAAATTAGAGTCTTTAATCGAAATATCTTTCTCAAGCATTCCTCTTGATATATTTCGATCCCAGTCTAGAAAACCAACAAATAGCATTGTATCTGGATCATAAAGGGCAATTCCTATTTCATCAGCACCACCCGGTAAATAGGTTTGGTATTTATACATATTAGGTGTATCACCATGACCGAACTCAAATCCCATTATTCTCGGATAGTGAGGTTCATCAATTACATAAAGATAAGGTAGATGAATTTCCTCTTTTCCATAATTAAGTTCCAGCCAATCCTGATGTAAACCTGGCTGTTTCTGATTTGCTGTTATATCAACACTGATCGAAATCTTCCTTTTTTCTTTTGGCTCAATTTTTATCCTTTTAGGCAAATCCCAATGAATTCCTGGCTCGTTTTTCGGTATTTTAAAATCTACAATTTGTTGCTTAGGAGATTGATTATCCAATGTTAATGTTAGCTCTTTTTTCGTTCGCATGTCAGATGCTTCAAATTTCCCGAATGTAAGAGATCCTGGATATGCTAGTAGCTCTGAATTGATTGCATCCTTTACATTTATTCGACCTGTACCTTGTTCAGTTGGTTTTAGCAGCTCTTGTTTTTCATTTTTTAGCTGCTTTGCTGTATTCATTAAAGAGGCTTTTATTTGCTCTGGATTCCAATCAGGATGTGCTTGTTTAATTAACGCACAAGCTCCTGCAACATGTGGTGCAGCCATACTTGTTCCATGAAGCGCTAAGTAGCCATTGGGTATTGTACTATGAATTGCAACTCCTGGTGCTACAACATCAGGCTTTATTGCCCATGTATTTGTAACAGGCCCTCTTGAACTAAATTCCGCCAGCTTATCTTCTTCTTTTTTATACACGGTTCTTAATGATACTTTTTTATTAATTTGTTTTTTTATTGCTTCTCCTGCTTCCTTTGAAATTGAGACCACTGGTATATCAACGGGAATTTCTAATGATCCCGCAAAAGCTCCTTTTACATTGTTATAAATAATAACCGCCTTTGCTCCTTGTTGTTTCGCATTTAAAACTTTTTCTGTAAAAGTAATTTTGCCTCTTTCCATTAAAACAATTTTGCCACGAGCAATCTTGTCTATATCTTTTTTTTCACCGATTCCTCCAAGAACCATTGAATCAATGCCTTTAAAATTCCAAGGCTTTGCACCTTGTAATAAATTCATGGAAATCAACTCAGTTATGCCCGCTACTTTTAAATAAGGAGTTTTTAAAGGTGGTGTTGATGCTCCAACCGAAATTGCTTTACCTGAAGTACCTGGTGATCCAACTGACCATACATCAGGACCAGAGTTTCCACTAGATGTGACAGCGACGATTCCCGAATCAACAGCTTTATCAAGTGCTAGGCTTGTTGGCCAATCAGGTCCATTCACATTATTTCCTAGTGATAAATTGATGATATCTACTTTATCTTCTATTGCTTTATCAATGGCAGCAATTACTTGATCAGACGTCCCCATACCACCTGGACCAAGGGCGCGATAAGCAATGATCTCTGCTTCAGGTGCTACTCCTCGTAGTTTCCCATTTGCCGCAATAATTCCAGCAACATGTGTACCATGAAGCGTTTCATCTCCATCACTAGCCATTGTTTCCATCGGATCTTGATCACCGTCGATAATATCAAAGCCACCAGCATAATTCTGATCTAGATCTGGATGATGGTAATCAACACCTGTATCAATAACAGCTACTTTAACACCTTTTCCTGTTAATCGATGATTTCCTCGATCAAACAAGCCTCTTACATCTTCACCACCAATAAAAGGAACACTAGTTTCTAAATGTGGTTTATATGAAACAACCTGACTATGATGAACAACAGCAGGATGTTTTTGCAGCTTCTTTAATTCTCCGACAGTGCCCTCTAGAGAGAAGCCATGAAATGCATGCTGATATGTTTGAAGGATTTTAATGTTAGGTTGAGCTTGTACTTCTTTTCTAAAAGAATCAAATTCAGGTTCATCAACAAGTAAAAGTATTCTTTGAATATCAGCTTCGTTTTCACTAGGAAGAGCGGGTCTATTAGGGTAGGTTTCTCCATATGCAGTTGTTGTAAAGCATAGTGTGATACATAAAGAAAAAATGATTTTTCTGATATTCATTGTTATCCACCTCATGTTTAGTTTGCACGAGGTGTGGGGAGAAAATGTAACTTTAAGTAGTTTTAGGCATGTTTTTAGAAGTTAAGAAATCAAAAGTTGCTTCCAAATGGCTATAATTTAAAATTGATGTGTTCCTAAAAGCAAAGGGATTTGCCATTTTTTATAGAATGATAAAAACAAGGATATCTTCTAAGAAAAAAGGTGAATCAATGATTCTTGAATTATTTACAAATATTTGTATGTCGATGGTTATGTTTATTCGCGGTAATCCAAATGAGAAAAAAATTAATCGGAATATTGAATTATTAAAGAAAACAGAATGGTTTAAACAAATCTATTTAAAGAATGAAGAATTATTTAAGAAGGATGAACATTTACGGTACATCATTGGATGGGCGAAGGTTGAGAAATCTTTAAAAAATGAGAAGGAAACTGCTAAATTAAGGGGAGAGATTTTAGAAGCTATAAACGAAAAATAGCTTATGTAGCATTTTTATTTTATGCGATGCTGTTAAGGAACTAACTATACTAATAATCAGCCCTCAGAAATATAAAAAGAAACTCTTAATATAAGAGCTTCTCGTCATCATTTATTTAGTTCCGTATAATCTGTCACCAGCATCACCTAAGCCAGGGACGATATAACCGTGGTCGTTAAGCTTTTCATCTAGAGCTGCAATGAAAATATCAACATCAGGATGTGCTTCTTTCACAACTTCTACACCTTCTGGGGCTGCAATTAAACACATAAATTTGATATTTTTTGCTCCGCGTTTTTTCAAGCTATTAATGGCTTCAACAGCAGAGCCTCCAGTTGCAAGCATCGGATCTACTACGATAAAATCACGCTCTTCTACATCTGATGGAAGTTTTGCATAATATTCTACAGGTTGTAGTGTTTCTGGATCACGATAAAGACCAATATGTCCAACCTTTGCTGCAGGAATTAATTTTAAAATGCCATCAACCATTCCAAGACCAGCACGAAGAATAGGGATGATTCCTAATTTTTTACCTGCTAACACCTTTGATTTTGCCGTTGTAACAGGTGTTTCAACATCAACCTCTTTTAAAGGAAGATCTCTTGTAATTTCAAAAGCCATTAAGCTAGCTACCTCATCAACAAGCTCTCTGAACTCTTTTGTTCCTGTTTTTATATCACGAATATATGTAAGTTTATGTTGAATTAATGGATGATCAAACACATATACCTTGCCCATCAAATCATCTCCTTTTCTTTGACACTTCAATAGATTTTACAGAAAAACAACTATAGTTTCAAGTTCCAATAAGATAAATATACAAAGTTAGTGCAAGTGTTTAGCTTTTAATCTACCATAATAGCCAAAGTAAAAGACAATTGTTCCAATAGCAGAGGCAAAGATAATATATACACCATCCCAATTAGTAGAACCACCAGAAAGCTTCCATATGATCATTGGGATGAGGAAAAATAGCATCAACACTAGCAAACCCCAAAATAACGAATGTAGAATTTGCAGCATCTCTTTTGGCCCTGTTGTTGGCTTGTTTTTTTCAATAGATAGAATTCTTTTTGTAATAAACATTAGTAAAAGGATTGCTCCAGCTAGGAATAATATAAGCATGTTAAACCCTCGTTTCATTTGGCTGTTTTCTTTAAAAAAACTGTTGCTTTTTTTAGAAACGATAGTGGAATGTAGCGGAGGACACTTGACTCCTGCGGGTGTAGAGGAAAGGTCGAGACCCCACAGGCGCCACCGAAGAGGCTTGACTTCCTCCCCGGCGGATCTTGTGTCTGCAGCGAAATGTAACGATCACATTTATTCCTAAAGATTTTTTAAATAGCAATACGAGAAAACAGCATTTTATTAAGAGAATACATTTCGGAGTTTAATCTAGGTGGTTTTTATAGTATGATATCTAATTTAAATAATGGCGACTTCCTAAATGGAAAGTCGCCACTAAATATGATCTTATAAGTTACGATATAAAGGGAAGTTACTTGTTAAATCTTCAACACGTTGCTTCGCTTCAGCAAGCTTTGCTTCATCTTCATGGTTTTTAAGAGCGAACGCAATGATGCTTCCGATTTCGTCCATTTCTTTTGCACCAAAACCACGACTTGTTACAGCTGCTGTACCGATACGAATACCACTTGTCACAAACGGGCTTTCTGTTTCAAATGGAATTGTGTTTTTGTTAACTGTTACACCAATCTCATCTAGTACATGCTCTGCCACTTTACCAGTGATGCCAAGAGAACGAACATCAACTAATAAAAGATGGTTGTCTGTACCACCAGAAACTAGAGTAAGACCTTCTGCTTGAAGCTTTTCAGCCAAGCTTTTAGCATTGTCAATGATGTTTTGTGCATATGTTTTGAAGCTATCTTGAAGAGTTTCACCAAAGGAAACTGCTTTTGCTGCAATAACATGCATTAGAGGTCCACCTTGGATACCAGGGAAGATCGATTTATCAATCTTTTTACCGAATTCTTCTTTACAAAGAATCATCCCACCACGTGGTCCACGTAATGTTTTATGTGTTGTTGTTGTAACAAAGTCCGCATATGGAACTGGATTTTCATGAAGTCCAGCAGCAACAAGACCAGCAATATGTGCCATATCAACCATGAAGTATGCGCCAACCTCATCAGCGATTTCACGGAATTTTTTAAAGTCAATTGCTCTTGGGTATGCACTAGCCCCAGCAACGATTAACTTCGGCTTATGAAGTCTTGCTTTTTCTGCTACATCTTCATAATTAATACGATGTGTTACTTCATCAACACCATACTCAACGAAATTATACTGCACACCACTAAAATTAACAGGGCTACCATGTGTTAAATGTCCACCATGAGACAGGTTCATCCCAAGAACTGTGTCACCATGCTCTAAAATAGTGAAATAAACTCCCATGTTAGCTTGTGCACCTGAGTGTGGCTGAACATTTACATATTCCGCACCAAAGATTTCCTTCGCACGATCTCTCGCAATGTCTTCTACAACATCAACATGCTCACAACCACCATAATAGCGACGTCCTGGATAGCCTTCAGCATATTTATTTGTTAAAACAGATCCTTGCGCTTCCATTACTGCTTCACTAACAAAGTTTTCAGAAGCTATTAACTCAATTTTCGTTTCTTGTCTAGTACGCTCTAGTTGAATGGCTTCAAATATCTTAGCATCTTGTTCTGGTAAATGTTTCATTGGTGTGTCTCCCTTCATTCTTAACCGATAATTGTTGTTTCCTACATATTATTTTACGACTAATTCCATCTATATTGTACACGTTTATAGATCGTAATGTAAAAGTTTTTCTGATATTTTTTTAGAGTTTTTAAGTTTTTTTCTAGTGTATTACCTAAAAGACGAATATTAAAGGCTTACATTGTGATTAACATTCACTTTTTTGCTGTAATTGGTTTATATATACAACCTATTGTCGTTACTTTTCATTGTAATGTCAACTACGAATGTAGAATATTTCGATGAATTGGAAAGTTTGGTTTTTAAAGTAGGTTGTGGGGCGAATTAGCGGCGAATTTTGTCGAATGAACGTTTATTTCGAAAAGTTGAATGATTATTGGGCAAAGTTGAACGATTAATGCCCAAAGTTGAATGATTATCCTATTCAACGGTGTTCTCGGTAGTGAAATTCAGTATGATTCATACTAGTTAAGGTCGATATCAGATCAGATATACATTATTCACATGCTAAATCGGATGAAAATTACACTATTTCAATGAAAAACATACAAAAAAGGAATCAACACCAAATGTTGACTCCTACTTTTTAATGACACGAGCTGTTTTCAATTGTGTTTTCATATACGGCTCTTGCTCCACCTATTAGCTTAGGGCGATTGTTCGCCATTGTAACATGTGCGGCACCAATTTGTTTTATTTTGCTTCGAATTGGTACGGCTACATGCTTGAGATGCATACCTATAAAAGTATCACCGATGTCTATTCCAGCGTCTGCTTCAATATGCTCGACAACTACTGGATTGTTCATAGAATTGTAAGCATAGGTAGCCATTGCGCCACCTGCTTTTCGCACAGGAATGACTGTGACTTGAGGCAATTTATTTGTTTTAGCCACATTTTTTTCTAAAACTAGCGCACGATTTAAATGTTCACAGCATTGAAATGCTAAATTGACTCCAGTTTTTTCTTTAAAATCGGCTAACGTATTGAAAATCATGGCTGCTACCTCTTCTGTGCCAGCAGTACCAATTTTTTCACCAATTACCTCGCTTGTACTACAGCCAATTACGAGGAGATCTTCTTTTTCTAGCTTTGCTTGTTTTTGAAAATCAACTAATAAAGCGGTTAAATCTTGTTTCCACATTTCAAGATTTGTCATAAATTAACGACTTCCTTTAATTGTGATTCTGTTCGTATTCAGTGATTTTCCCTACTCGTGTAGCGTGACGACCACCTTGATATTCAGTTGTTAACCAGATCTTCGCTACTTCCCTAGCTAAACCAGGACCGATTACTCGTTCTCCCATTGCTAGCATATTCGTGTCGTTGTGTTCACGTGTTGCTTGAGCACTGAATGTATCGTGAGCAAGTGCACAGCGAATACCTTTTACTTTATTTGCTGCAATACTCATACCAATTCCTGTGCCACAAATTAAGATACCGCGATCAAATTCTCCGTTTGCCACCCGCTCTGCTACAGGTAGAGCATAGTCAGGGTAATCTACAGATGTTTCACATTCACAGCCCATATCTTCAAATTCAATATTCAACTCTTGAAGTAACGCAATGATTTCTTTTCTTATATTAAGTCCACCATGATCTGAAGCAATTGCAACCTTCATTGATACACCCTCCAACTTTTCATCTCATTCTTAAAACTAATCATACTATAATCTACTGATAATGAAAAAAGCTAACGCTCATGCTATTAGCTTTTTCTTCCATTCTATTTTATCTCTTATCTATGAAAACGATCAATTGTTTTTCGTAATTCGTCTGCACTTTCAGAAAGTTGTTTTCCTAACTGACTAATTTGCTGAATATTTGTTGTTTGATCTGCAATAGCTGATGCCACTTCATGAGCACCTGCAGATGTTTCCTCGGCAATTGCAGCCACCTCTTGAGATTGTGCACCAGTTTTTTGCAGTGAATTCATTTGTTGATGAACAAGCTCGCTAATTTGGTTAACTGCTGTTGCAACATCTAAGATCGAAGTACTAGTTTCTTCAAGCATTTTAGCAGAGGTTTGTCCATTTTCAGCCTGACTTTTCGCTGTTTCTACTTGCTCACCTATTTGACCTACCACATTTTGAACTTCTTGTTGAATATTTCCGATAAGACCTGTAATCCCCTGAACAGCTTTCGCACTTTCATCAGCTAGCTTTCGTACTTCCTCAGCAACAACCGCAAAGCCTTTTCCATGCTCGCCTGCTCTTGCTGCCTCGATTGAAGCATTTAATGCTAATAAATTCGTTTGATTAGCAATATCTCCAACAAGTGAGACAATTGTCGATACTTCATTTGCATGCTCTTCAAGTCTACGAACTGCTGTCATTGAATGCTGATTTTCCTCAGCTAGTGTTTGAATACCTGTTATAAGTGAATCATAAACCTTTTTACTTTCTTCTAATGATGACACCATCTGTTTTGACATTTTTTCAGATGAAGTTGCTTTATCTTCTACCTGTGAAGCAAATTCAATAATATCTTCAACAGATGCTGCTGTTTCTTGAATAGATGTAGCAGATTGATCAGCACCACGTGAAATTTCCTGAACAGTTAAAGAGATTTCATCTGCTTGCTTAGAAGCATTATTCGAAGCTGTCGCAATTTGAGTGACCTGTTGATTTGTTGCATGAAAATTTGATTCAATGCTTTCTACCATACTTCTCATATTTGCAAGCATCGAATTAAATGCAATACTTAATCCTCTAATTTCATCATCACTTTTGGTTAATGGAACATCTTCTTTAATATTACCTTCTGCTGCTTTGTACACAACTGTTTCAAGTCTTTTTAGCGCTCTTGTAATAAAGCCTGCACCAAAATACGCTAAAACACCTGACCAGAAAACACCCATTAATAATGTAATCAAAGTGAATACTTCTGGTGCAACAAGATGATCAGCAAAATTCACTAAAACATAAATAAAGAAAGCACTTGTTGAATATGTAATAAGTGCTAAAACGGTTGTAAAAATAACAAGCTTACGACGCAAGCTAAATTTATATCTCTTTTCATCATTCTTCACGTGTTTCTCCCCCTGTTTGTTTCTTCTATTTAAGCTTATCTTTCAGCTTCATAATAAGTGCTTCTAAATCTTCCCGTGTTTGTCGGTATAATGATAAAGGTCCACCAAATGGATCAGTTATATCACGCTTTTCTTCATCAGGACTTGTAACATATTCAGAAAGAGTAAAGGTCTTTCTTCCGGCTTGTGGATATTGATCGATAACTGATTGTTTATGATTATTTGTCATTGTTAAAATAATGGTTGCCCACTCTACTAAATCACTCGATAAACTAGAAGACTGGTGCTGACATGTAATGCCTCTTTCACGTAACACTTCAATCGTATGACTAGATGCATCACTGTCATCCATTGCAAAAACACCAGCCGATTTAACAAAAATTGAATCTGAATCCTTCACATGATTTAAAAGAGCTTCAGCCATTGGACTTCTACAAGTATTTCCCGTGCAGATGAATAGTACATTTGTCATATAAAACACTCCTTTATTATATTATAATCGAAAAAAACGTAAGAAAATAGTCGAATTTATTGAACAAAATATGTATATCGGGACTATTTTCTCCTATTGGGATTGTAATACTTGGGGGGTTCGTAAACTTTATTGATATAACAAGTTTCACGAAGGGTGTTGAATGGAATCGATTCATTTCGCTCCATTAACTAAGTTTAGCTTTTAGCAATATTAAACAGCACTTTATAAAAACAACAGATAGTTAGATTAATTAACAGCAAAGATAAAAAGAGTGCAGAGATAAACTCTACACTGAATCATTATAGCATTAATAAATATAAATATATGGATCTGATGGAGCTTCTATTACTTCTAATTGACCAATATCAATCGATGGAAGAGCAAGGCCATTTCGTTCTGTTTTATTGATTGTTCCTGTTACCTTTACCCATTGGTCATTTTTAAGCTGTGTTGCCATATCGCCTTTTGCAAGTGTTCCAATTACTTGAAGATCTGCTACACAGCAGGAAACAGTGAATCTGGAAACTGCCATTTGATTCGGCTCAAAATCTGGCTCACGATAAACAAATCCAGTTATTTCGATTTCTTTCCCTACAAATTTATCTAAGTCCGCTTCAATATAGTTGGTGATTTTCTGGTACTCTGTATCTTTTACAACGATTTTTTCACTATTTAATAAACCCTCTAAAAATAACTCATCAAGACTTTTTGCTTCAGAAGATGTTGATGTTGAACTACTTTCTGATGCCGAAGCCTCGACCACTGTATCTTCACTTGTCTTCGCATTTTGCTCAACTGAAGTATTTGAAGCTCCTAGGTTAATTCCTCTTTTTGCGATAACTGAACTATCAAGGACAACTTCTGGAAACATAAATCCTGTTAAAACCGGAAATAAAAATAAGGAATAGATTAAAACTGATTTGATCGGTGACCTTTTCCCACTATGATCAAGACCACAATCACAATAGATATCTAATTCTTCTTTCGAATCACTTCTCCATATTTGTAAAATTCCTAGTATAAGGAATACTCCTGTTGCAAAATAAGCAAACGGAAGCATTTTTGGTGCAATAAAGTTTGTAATATCACCAGAAATGATCAATTTAAATAACAGCATAGTGAAGCCTACTAATATAATACCTCTTATGAATTTTTGAAAACCTAAATCAGTTGATTGATCCATTTTAATTTCCCTCCATCCGTCTTAAAATACAACCGCTTGATATACAAGTACTCCTAAATAAACCACTACTGTTACAACTAAAATAAATGTGAAAACAAATTTCGTTTTGAAAAATGCGAATAGCATGATTGTGTTTTTCAAATCCAACATAGGCCCATAAACAAGAAAGGCTAGTAAAGCTCCAGGTGCAAATGTATTACCAAAGGAAGCTGCTATAAATGCATCTGCTTCTGAACATAGTGATAACACAAATGCAAAAACCATCATAACGATTGGTGAAGAAAATTCACTTGAACCTAAATTTAATAAAATTTCTCGATCTAAGAATGTTTGGAATAAGCTTGCGATAAAAGCACCAATAATGAGGAATTTACCCATATCAAAAAATTCATCACTTGCATGATAAAGTGTTGCTTTTAATTTGTTTACATTAAGAACTTCAGAAGTACTAGTTTGCTTTCCAACTAATTCCTCAGATGTTAGCTTCAATTGGTCACTATTTTTAAAGAGAACGTATAATACTAGACCGATAATAATTGATAATATAAAAGCTAAAACCATACGACCAGTTAAAATGCTAAGATTTGTTTGGAATGCAAAATAGGTAGAAGCTGCAACGACAGGATTTAAAATTGGTGCACAAGCTAAAAAGACAAATGCAACATGCAAAGGCATTCCCTTTTTTATTAATCTTCTTACAACCGGCACAACAGCACACTCACAAACTGGGAAAATAGCACCAAGCAAAGCGGCTGGTAACACAGCTATAATCATATTCTTCGGAATATACTTCTTTACTGTTTCTTCTGATACAAATATTTGAATAAGAGATGAAACAAACACCCCTAATAAAATAAACGGAATGGCTTCAATGACAATACTCAAAAATATGGTATTCAGGTTCAACCAGTCTTTTGGGATAGAAAATTGATTTTGAAAGATTTTATAATCCCAAAAGATAAAGAAATAGATAAATACTGCTACCAATGCTAAACCTATTAATTCCTTCGATTGCTTCAACATCGTTGTTCTCATATTAAAACCCCTTCTTCTATGTTCTTGTATCATCCAAATTCAAAAAGCCCATACAAGTGACTACTTTATATGTAATGAAGATTACTTACCCTGAGGATCTTACTTTAGTAGAAAAGTAGAAAGCCTACTAACAAGGCTTTCTACTCAAATATTGTCGTTTACTTATTATTTTCCTCTAATAATTGGAAGATAATTTTCGCTTGATCTGTATTATCAATCAAACCTTTAAAACGAGATTTTTCTGGACCGAATGCATATACAGGTACTTCTTCTCCTGTGTGTCCTCCTGTAGTCCAGCCTGTTACAGAATGATCATTAACAATTGCTTCGATTGCATTATCAATTGCTGTTCCATTCTTTGCTACTACTGCATCTTTTACAGCTTGAATTTCTTCAGGCTTAATTTGGCTATAGAAGCTATTATCGATGTATTTTTTCATAACACTTTCTACATCAGCACTTGCACCTGACGCATAAAGTTCAGCCGCAATGTAATCAGGTGTTTTATTGAAAGCTTTAATTGGGTTAACTAAGAAGTTATAGTCTCCACTCGTTTTTGCTTTCGTATTTGCACCCAATGTTAAACCACCTGTTGCGTGGTCAGCAGTTGTCACAACTAATGTTTCACCATCATTTTTCGCAAAATCAATTGCTGCTTTAAATGCACGCTCAAAGTCTTCCATTTCACTCATCGTACCTACAACATCGTTATCATGCTCTGCCCAGTCGATTTGACTTCCTTCTACCATTAAGAAGAAGCCATCTTCATCTTGATTAAGGCGCTCGATTGCTGTTGTTGTCATTTCTTCAAGTGAAGGAATGCTATCATCACGGTCGATCATTTTAGGAAGTCCACCTTTAGCAAATAAACCTAATACTTGACCGTTTTTATCGTTCATTAATTCTTCTTTATTAGTTACAAAGCTGTAACCATCTTCAACAAATTTTTCTGCTAGATTAGTAGTGTCCTTTTTACGACCATCAGCTGGCACAAAGTTCTTTGAGCCTCCACCAAGCATGATATCAACTTTATGTTCACCGTTAATTAGCTCATAATAATAATCATCAGCTATTGCATCCATGTTTTTACGGCTTTCATCATGTGCACCATAAGATGCTGGTGTTGCATGAGTAATTTCAGATGTTGCCACTAAACCAGTTGCTTTTCCATACTCCTTAGCTCGTTCAAGTACTGTTTCGTAAGGGTTTTTCTCATTATCCATACCAATCGCATTGTTGTACGTTTTTATACCTGATGCCATTGCTGTCGCAGCTGAAGCTGAGTCAGTGATCTTTTGTGCTGGATCATCTGGATATGTTGTTTGCATTCCTACTAAATACTTGTCAAATTCAGTAGGCTCCATCATTTTAGTTGAAGAGTCATTCTTCATATAACGATGAGCAGCAACTGTTGAAGGTCCCATTCCATCACCAATAAGGAATATGACATTCTTTATTTTAGCTGTAGACTCTTTTTCTGCTTTTGCTTCATCTTGATTTAAGCCTGCAAAACTTCCAACAACTACTGTTGATAATACAGCTGCTGTTACTAGTTTTTTCGTAATCGATCGTTTAAAAACCATGAGTTTCCCTCCTAATTTCTTATAATGCTAGTAATCTCTTAATGAAGAGTAGACGGAAGTACAGATGTACCATGTACCTCCCGCCCTACCTTTATTAAGCTTAGTTATTTATCAAACGTTCAATTTCGTTTTTCTTCTTTGATAAAAGAAGATTGCACCAGCTGCTAGTAAAACAACAATTCCTAATCCTAGTAAATTAAACACATTAGTAGCTGTTTGAGGTAAGCCATATCCTCCCTCAGTTGCTGGAAGCTTTTTCAGTTTATCTACGTCTTTTGCATTGTCCATCTCTAATTCAAATACTGCGAAAGAACTGAAATGGTCTGTACCTGCTGTTACAACACCATTTTTATATTCTCCACCAACTAATTCCCACTTCTTATCTTCTTCGTTATAGTAGAATAGTTTCACATCTTCTTCTTTTTCTACTTCACCAGTTACATTAAATTCTAATGTCATTTTTTCTTTAAATTGATGAACTGCTTTATCTCCTGCAAATATTGTGAAATCGTAAACAGCACTTAGAGCATCATCAATGTCTTTCATGCGTTCTACCTTAATTTTCACATCACCTTCTGGAAGATTTTCAAAAGGTACATTTACTTTTACATCTTTGTTTTTCATGTGAAGATCAATGTTTTTAGCTTTTAATAATTCAATTTGCTCTTTACTTAAAGATAGCTCCACATTGTATGCATCTTTAAAATCAAGAACAGCTGTCGAGCCTTCCTCTAATGACTTTAAGTCCTCTGTATCAATTGAAGCTTTACCATCTTTAATTGTTACTTTAAGTTCTTGTGGTTTTGGTTGCTCTGTTTCATCACCTGGTGTTTCTGGTGTTTCTGGTGTTTCTGGTGTTTCTGGTGTTTCTGGTGTTTCTGGTGTTTCTGGTACTTCAGGTGTTTCTGGGTTTTCTGGTACTTCAGGTGTTTCTGGATTTTTTGGTACTTCAGGTGTTTCTGGATTTTCTGGTGTTTCTGGGTTTTCAGGTGTTTCTGGCATTTTATTTTCTTCTAATAGTTGGAAGATAATTTTTGCTTGGTCTGTATTATCGATTAATCCTGCAAAACGTTCGCTTTGTGGACCAAATGCATAAACAGGAACGTCTTCACCAGTATGTCCACCAGTTGTCCAGCCTGTTACGGAATGATCATTAACAATAGCTTCGATCGCATTATCAATTGCAATACCATCAGTTGCTGCAGCAGCATCTTTTACTGCTTGGATTTCTTCATTTGTAATTTGATTATAGAAGCTTGAATCAATATGCTTTTGCATAATTCCTACAACATCAGCACCAGCTCCAGCTGCATAGATTTCAGCAGCGATATAGTCAGGTGTTTTCGAGAAAGCTTGAATAGGATTAACATGGAAATTATAATCTCCATTTGGTTTAGCCTTCGTGTTAGCGCCTAAAGATAAACCACCTGTTGCATGGTCAGCTGTTGTCACAACTAACGTGTGCTCATCTTGTTTAGCAAAATCGATTGCAGCTTTAAAGGCTTGTTCAAAATCATTCATTTCACTCATTGTTCCAACAATATCATTATCATGCTCTGCCCAGTCGATTTGGCTGCCTTCAACCATTAAGAAGAAGCCTTGCTCATCTTTACTTAGGCGCTCAATAGCAGTAGATGTCATTTCTTCTAGAGAAGGAATGCTGTCATCACGGTCGATCATTTTTGGAAGACCGCCCTTTGCAAACAATCCTAATACTTGTCCATTTTCATCTTTCATTAATTCATCTTTATTCGTTACATAGCTATAACCTTTTTTCTGGAATTCTTCTGCTAGATTACGACCATCGATTTTTCGTCCATCTTCTGGTACGAAGTTTTTAGAGCCACCACCAAGAATAACGTCAATTTTATGATTACCATTTACAAGCTCATCAAAATAATCGTTTGCAATCGCATCCATATTTTTACGACTTTCATCATGTGCACCATAAGATGCTGGTGTTGCATGTGTTACTTCTGAAGTTGCAACTAATCCAGTTGCTTTTCCATCTTCTTTTGCTTGCTCAAGTACTGTTTCGTATGGATTTTTTTCATTATCCATTCCAATTGCATTGTTGTATGTTTTAATTCCTGATGCCATTGCTGTTGCAGCAGATGCAGAGTCTGTTATGTTTTGTGCAGGATCATCTGGGTATGTAGTTTGCATACCTACTAAATACTTATCAAATTCAGTAAGCTCAATTTGCTTTGTAGAAGGGTCATCCATCATATAACGGTGTGCTGTTACTGTTGAAGGTCCCATTCCATCTCCGATTAAGAAAATTACATTCTTGATTTCTGGTGTTTCTGCGGTATTAGCTTTTGCTGTCTCTTGATTTAATCCAGCAAAACTACCGATTACTAATGATGATAATACACCAAGAGTAACTAGTTTCTTAGTAAAGCCTCTTTTAACTACCACTATCATATTCCTCCCTTAATCTATTTTTCTCACAATTATAATGGTAGTTTGTAAATGTTAAGGAAAAATGTATATATTTTGTAGATAAGGTAAATTTTTTGTAAATTTTTGAAGAATTACTTGTCGAAGTGTATAATATACGTGTATAATCGTAACGATTCCTATTTGATACCAATAATAAAAAGTGAGGGGTTTTTGTTGAAACAACCTATAAATGTTTATATAATTAGTGGATTTTTAGGAAGTGGTAAAACAACTGTGTTGAAAAAACTCGTTGAAGAATGCAATACAAGAGGACAAAAGCTTGGAATAATCCTCAATGAGCTTGGCGATACAAATGTTGAGAACCATCTATTTGATAAAGAACAAATGTATGAGCTTTTAAACGGTTGTATTTGTTGTTCTATTCAAGAGGATTTAAAAACAACTTTAGATCAATTTGTCAAAAATCCTGTCGACATCTTGTTAATAGAAGGTACTGGTGTTGCGAACCCTAATGAAATTATTGAGGCGCTTTCAAGCCCACTATATATTGATCAATTTAATTTACAATCAGTTATTAGTTTAGTAGATGCAAGTAATTACCTAGACTATCAAAGTATTTTTTCTAGCTCTAAAGAGGTTCGTACGCTATTAAAGGAACAAATTACGAGTGCTTCGTTTATTATCTTAAATAAAACAGATCTTGTTTCTGAAAAAAAACTCGATAAAATTCATACTCAAATCAAGAAATTAGTTCATGAGGAAATTCCGATCGTATCCGCCTCATATGGGGATGTATCAACAAGTGAGCTGTTGATGGAGAGAGTACGTACAATTAACTTAACAGACAAACAAGTATCTGCATGCGGATGTTCAGTAGATTCGTCATGTAATCATGATCATGTTAACCATGCGTCTATCAAAGCTGTTAAGTTGGAGGATATACCTCTATTTGATAAAAAGGTATTTGAAAAATGGTTAAAAGGTTTACCGGAAAATGTTTTCAGAGGAAAAGGAATCGTCCATTTTCATAAAGATCCAAATTTATATTCGTTTCAATTCGCGTCTAAAAAGCTTGCATTAGAAGAAGTAAATTCAAAAGGATTGAAACCAATTATTATTTTAATTGGTAATGGAATTGATAGTGATGCAATAAAAGAATCTTACGAACAAACCTTTTTACACTTAACATAGAAGACGAAGAGGCTGGGACATAATTAAAGATGTCATACAAAAAGGCGAATAAATCTAAATTCAGTTAAGTTGAAAGAAATAAGTTCGTTCCATTGCGCTGCAGACATAAGATTCACCGGGGAGGAAGCTAAGCCTCCTCGTAAGCTGCGCGCCTGTGGGGTCTCAGCCTTTCCTCTGCACCCGCAGGAGTCAAATGTCTTCCGCTCCACTCCACTAGTTCTTAAAAAAGTATGCAAAATCAAAAAATCTATTGAAGACAGCAAATAAAAACCCGAGATATTAGGCGAATGTTTAATTGACATATCACCTAATAATTCGGGTTTATCTTTAGCTTAAATACTTAAGTCCCAGCCTCTTCATTAATCTATTATAAAAGAGATCATCTTCGGAACTCTCTTTTTAAATTCGTTGTAGCTATGTTCTGCATCATGATGCTTTTTAAATATAACATGATGATGCTTCTTATTTAAAATATGATAGAATTTTTCATTTGAAGCCAAAAACGCTTCACTAATTCTGATATCCTTCTTTGCCTCTGCTGTTCCGCAATCGATGTAAAATCCCTTAACAAAAGATAAATCTGTTTCTATTAATAATTTTTCTATTTGTTCCTGATTTCTATAGAAAGCAGAAGATAATACCGCAACTTTCTTAAACACCTGTGGATAACAGCATGCAGCATAGGTTGAGATTAATCCACCTAATGAAATACCTGCAATTGAAGTGCTGTCCTTTTTTGTGCGGTACTTTCTATCGATAAGAGGCTTTAGATCGTTAACAACAAAATCAACATATTCTTTCCCAGAGCCACCTGTTGTTTCTGTTAAACCAAATATCTCTCTACTGTATACACCGTTTTCCCACGGACAATATTCATTAACTCGTTCTTTGCTGTTCTGATCAATGGCTACAACGATTATTTCAATATCGTTTTCATCTAAATAGTTTTCTAAATCTAAAGAAACACCACCAATTGCATCAGGGCTTTGAAAAACATTTTGTCCATCATGCATATACAGCACTTGATATCGTTTATCTGCCTTATTATATTGCCTTGGAAGATAGACTCTTATATTTCTTTCTTGATTTAATTGGGTCATATGTACTTTAAATGATTCGATCATTTCTATTCTCCCTCTGTATCACCTTTTTATCTGTTACTCTTTTAAAAAGGCAATAGCAGCTTAATTCCAAATGCTAATAAAATGGCGCCACCTAGTGCTTCGCTATATGAGCCAAGCCAGTTTTGCACTCTTTTTCCAACTAATAAACCAATCCAAGTTAGAACCATACTTACGATCCCGAAAATAGCGACAGTCAGGAATGTTTTGGCTCCATAAATCCCTAAGCTTAAGCCAACTGAAAAGCTATCTAGGCTTACACTTAGTGCAAATACAATTAACCCAAAGCCTACTGGAGTGATCAGTGGTTCGTCGTCTTTTTTAAATGATGAAAAAACCATTTGTATTCCTAATAATATTAAGAGACCTCCGCCTAATAAAGTTGCAATTGTTCCAAAGGTGTCAGTTAAAAGTCGTCCAATTAACATACCAACGAGCGGCATCCATATATGAAAAACACCGATTGTTACACCAATGTAAAATATTTGTCGTAATCTCAACTTAATTAAGCCCATTCCAAGGCCTACGGAAAATGCGTCCATTCCTAAAGCTAAAGCCATTATTAATAGTGTGATTAATTCCCCAATTATTGATTGAATATCCATGTTCCCCCTCCTCGGACACGCCTATTTAACTTTATGCACGTCCGATTTGGAATAGAACATTATGATGTTTTGAAAGCTGAGACAAACTTACAATTTAAGGGAGTATAACAAAGTGTAGCGGTTTGGTTGATTTTCGCTACAGGTTGCTCGCTTTCCGCGGGGTGGGCGGTGAGCCTCCTCGTCGCATGCGACTGTGGGGTCTCACCTGTCCCACTGATCCCGCAGGAGTCTCGCACCTTTCGCTACAATCAACCTAAATAGTTTACATTTCTATATAAAGTACCAAAATATAAGTTGTTATAAAAAAACTTAGTTCACAGTTGTATTCAACATTTCTCTATATAAATGATCATTCATAAACTCGAAATAAAACTACTCGAAAATTAATTTTCAGAAAGAAACTACTAGCTCGGAAATCAAATCATTCACTCTTCCACTATCACATTGTTTCCTGCTGCTTTTAGTAATCTGTTCATGATTGCTTCACCGACTCCGTCTAGGGGGAAGCTTTCACTTAGAATAACGTCAACTTCTTCTTTGTCGAATTGGCGTAGAACCTCATAAAGTTTTGCTGCAACTGTATTTAGGTCTTTGCGCGTTCCACAGGCAATTACTTTTTGTGCTTGAAGATGATTTAATCCTTCTTCTGTGGTGAGTACACCTACATTTTTTCCTTGCTGTTCATATTGATTAATTATGCTTTGAATATATTTATGACTTCCATCTATGATCACAACAGGTGCATTTGGTGCGTAATGAGTGTACTTCATTCCAGGTGATTTTGGAGTATGACCTTCGTCGATTAATGCTTGATCGACATTCACTTTTCCAATGATGAATTCTAGTTGTTGTTTTGTTACCCCACCCGGTCGAAGAATTGTTGGAATATCTGATGTACAATCAAGGACTGTTGATTCGACACCAACACCTGTTGAACCACCATCAATGATTCCACTTATTTTTCCATCAAGGTCATGATAAACATGGTTAGCTTGTGTTGGGCTTGGTTTTCCAGATCGATTCGCACTTGGCGCAGCCACAGGGACCCCTGATTTAGCAATGATTTCTAAAGCAACCGGGTGATTTGGCATTCTCACTGCAACTGTATCTAAGCCAGCCGTCACGAATGTGGATAACTTATTTTCTTTCTTTCTTAATACAAGTGTTAATGGACCAGGCCAAAAGGCTTCGATTAATTGATAGGCATAATCAGATACATCTTCAACGATTTCCTCTAGCTGTTCAATTGATGCAATGTGGACAATTAGTGGATTGTCGCTTGGTCTACCCTTTGCTTCAAAGATTTTTCTTACAGCATCATCTGAGCATGCATTCGCTCCTAGCCCATACACCGTTTCAGTTGGAAAAGCGACAACCTCATTTTTTTGGATAAATTCTGCAGCCTGTGTGATTTGTGGATAACTAGTGGATAAGTTACTAAGATCATCCACAGTCCAAAGTTTCGTTTTCATCTAAAATAACTCCTTTTGCAACCGTTCGATTTATCTACAAATTTCGCGGTTTTGTAGATTCTTGACTCTTGAAAGTATAAAAGAAGTCCTATAATAAAACAAGTCTTATCCACAATTTGTGGATAAGACTTGCGGTATTGTGGATAACTGTGTGGATATTAAGCAGTTCTTCTCATGATCTTTGCATTTTCTTCTTTTAGTGAGCCATTCATATGCTCTAAAGTTAAAAGATCCTCTGGAATTGCTTTAAAATCTATCTCTTCAAAGCCCATAAGTGATAAAAGTTGCACTGATGCTTCTTTATTAGTTACCAAAAATAAATGATTAATACCTTTTTTCTCAGCTAATGTTTGAATACTTTGGAAAAGTGTTAAGATATGTGCTTGTTTAAGCTTGTCTGACACTACTAAGGATCTTAACAATCCATTCTCATTTAATGGTTGAACACCAATACACGCAACAATCTCATTTTCTCCATCCTCCATTAGTACAAAATAGTCGATAATTTCTGAAATACCATCAGAACTCACACCAGCTTTTACGACAAAATCTGTTAATCTACCAAGATCCTTTTCTTCTGCTATTTTCAATTGATAAAACATGATCTCACCCCATATCATTTTTCTCTACTACAACTCTATGAGATGAAATCTAGTTTTATTCCAAAAAAAAGCAGGGGTCTGACCCCGCTTTTTTTACCTTATGAAAATATCCCTTCAATCCACTCTACTAAGAAGAATTTAACTTCTACTTCTTCTTTTTCTTCTTCCTCATCTATAACAAGAGAAGATGCTTCAGCTTGATCGTTTTCAGCTACTTGCTTCTCTTCTGTTTCTTCTGCACTTGCGACAGCTTCTCCATTTGAAAAGTCTAAGAAGCATAATGGTGGGAATAGTACACACCACCAGTTAGCACCTTTTGCTTCACCTAAGCTAATAAGGATCGCTTCGTAATCTCCTGCTGGGTAAATGAAATTGCCATAAAGCTTAGTTGGAAAGCTAACATTATCGAAATCTACTGAATATGATTGTTGCATATTTTCTTTTTCTAGTACATCTTCCACAATTGATTCTATTTCTGGTAATCTTGATTGAATTAATTTTCTAGCAGCTTCTACAGAAGTTAATTCTTCCACCCATTCTGTAATTTCTTTATTCACTTCATCACGAATCTTTCTTTTTAATTCCTGGTCTTCATCAGAATTACTATTAGCTAGAATTCTTAATCGGATAGCCTCATCTGGTATCACAACGGGTTCATCAGTGCTTGTTGCTGCTACTGGTTCTTTATAAACATTTGCGATTGCCCCTGCAAATAATAGGATTATATATATAAGTGCTAATTGTTGTTTTTTCATCATCTAACGCCTCCCTTGGTAGACAGTATGGACAGCGTAAAAGATTCTTAAACTATGTTTTTAAAAATTTTTTAAAAATAGATTAATAGATAGAATAATAGTTAGTTATCAAAGTTAAGGATGTATTCTATGTTTTCTGATTTCCTGAAAGAATATGGGTATGAACTTAAATATGTTAAAATATGTATTAGTTGAGAAATACTATACTTACTATAACAGGTAGGTTCATTTAAGTGAGAAAATCGATTATTATATGTCAAATTTACCAATTAGCGAAGATAAAATGGAGGTCTTTATAATGGATCAGAAAGAATTGTGGAGTTTAATCGAGAAATCCAGAGAATTTGATGATCAAGCAGAATGGTTAACTGAGTTATTAGCTGAAAAAGAATTAGAGGAAGTTGTGGAATATGAATTTCTATTTCAAGAGTTAATGAATGCAAGTTATAATTCCCGTTTATGGGGAGCAGCGTTTGTTTTAATGGGTGGCTGTTCTGATGATGCTTTTGATTATTTTCGGGGATGGCTTATTGGACAAGGAGAAGTAGTATTTAACAAGGGATTGAGAGACCCTGAATTTTTAGCAGAATATATAAATGAAGATAACCTTGATGACGAAGGGTACCCTCAAAATGAAGAGTTACTTTCGGTTGGACTTGATGCCTATACCCTGATAAAGACTGGTGATATTGAATGGGATGACAATATACACGACGAATTATTAGAAGCTCTTGATAAAAAGGGATTGCAACCTGTAAATGACATCGAATTTGATTGGGGAGAAGATGATCTAGAAAATCTATTTCCTGTTCTATGGGAAAGATTTGGAGAAGATCCATTAGGTTAAAAAGAGAGTACCTTATTTAAGCGATTATCCAAGATAACATCTACCATAATCACGTGATTCATGGGCGGCTTGTGGATAAGTCGATTTTTAATAATATTCACTTTTTTTGAGTAAGCGATTGAAAATGAATACAAGAAATGAGGCTGGGACATAAGTATTTAAGCTAAAGATAAACCCGAAATATTTGGAGATATTTCAATTGATTATTCGCCTAACATTTCGGGTTTTTATTTGTTGTCCTCAATAGATTTTTTGATTTTGCATACTATTTTTAAGAACTAGTGGAATGGAGCGGAAAACATTTGACTCCTGCGGGTGCAGAGTAAAGGCTGAGACCCCACAGGCGCGCAGCTTACGAGGAGGCTTAGCTTCCTCCCCGCGGAAAGCAAATGTTTGCAGCGCAATGGAACGAACTTATTTCTTTCAACTTAACTGAATTTAGATTTATTCGTCTTTTTGTATGACATCTTTAATTATGTCCCAGCCTCATTCTATAAAAAAACACTAATATATGAAATGTGTATTTTCGATAGTAAACTGAACCCGTTAATCTTCCTTCTTTTCAGCAAACACCATGCGATCTTTACCATTAATATCATAAACAACTTCAACTTTCGCATATGGAAGAGCCTGCTTTAGAAGATTCTGCACATCCTCCCCTTGACCTGCTCCAATTTCAAATGCGATTAAAGCGGGAGTATTCAGGAGCTCTTGCATGTCTGAAATTAATCTTCTATAAAAGTCAAGACCATCCTTTCCTCCTGCTAATGCCCGCATTGGTTCATAATCCTTCACAACAGGTGAAAGAGTTTCAATTTCCCAATCAGGTATATATGGAGGATTTGAAACTAGGATATCGATTTTTCCTTCTTTAGCTTTATTTGCAATCGGTTCAAGTAGATCACCGTGTAAAAATTCTACAGCTGCTTGCAAAGCTTCTGCATTTTCTTTAGCAATTTGTAAGGATTCTTCTGCAATATCAACAGCACTCACTTTGAATTCCGATTTTTCTAAAGCTAATGTAATGGCAATCGCACCGCTTCCAGTGCCGATATCAACTACATTGATTTCTTTTTGATCTGCAAACATTTTTGTAGCTCTTGTTAGAATTCCTTCAACAAGCTCCTCTGTTTCAGGTCTTGGGATAAGCACCTCTTTGTTCACTTTAAAGCGTCGCCCATAAAATTCTTCATAGCCGATTAAATATTGAACAGGTATGCCTTCTCCATGCTTATTTACATCATGTATGAAAATTTCTTTTTGTTCTTCTGAGAGGACCAATCTCAAATTTGACAGTAGTGTCGCACGCTCCATATTTAAATGGTGACGCAGCAATAGCTCTCCAGCATTTTCATCTCTTCCCGCTTCCTTTAAAAAAGAAGAAGCCCAATTAAGGGCTTCGTATACAAATTTCATCTTATTCTACTCTTCCGCATCTTGAAGTCGGCTTGATTGATCTTCAACGATTAACGTTTCCACAACTTCATCAAGCTTTCCTTCTAGAATTTGATCAAGCTTTTGAATTGTTAAACCAATTCTGTGATCTGTTACACGGTTTTGCGGGAAGTTATATGTTCTAATTCGCTCAGAACGGTCACCTGTACCAACTGCTAGCTTACGGTTTTGGTCAATTTCTGCTTGTGCTTCACGTTGAAATTTATCATACACACGTGCACGAAGTACCTTCATTGCTTTTTCTTTGTTTTTAATTTGTGATTTTTCATCCTGACAAGATACAACTGTATTTGTAGGAAGATGTGTTAAACGAACGGCAGACATTGTTGTATTAACACTTTGTCCACCTGGTCCACTTGACGCAAACGTATCTGTACGAATATCTTTCTCGTGAATCTCTACTTCAACCTCTTCTGTTTCTGGAAGAACAGCAACTGTTGCTGTAGATGTGTGAATACGTCCACCTGATTCTGTTTCAGGAACACGTTGAACACGGTGGGCACCATTTTCAAACTTCAGCTTAGAATATGCACCTTTACCATTGATCATAAAGATAATTTCTTTATAACCACCAGTACCTGTTGCGTTTGCTTCCATAACTTCTGTTCTCCAGCCCTGCATCTCTGCAAAACGGCTGTACATGCGATATAAATCTGAAGCAAATAACGCAGCTTCATCTCCACCAGCTGCACCACGGATTTCCACGATTACGTTTTTATCGTCATTAGGGTCCTTTGGTACAAGAAGAATCTTAAGACGTGCTGTTAATTCTTCTTCACGATCCTCTAGCTCTGACAGCTCTTCTTTAGCCATTTCGCGCATTTCCGCATCAAGCTTTTCATCAAGCATTGATTTCGTATCAGCAATTTGCTCACGAACTTCTTTATATTCACGATACACTTCAACTGTTTCCTGTAAATCGGATTGTTCCTTTGAATATTCACGCAGCTTCTTAGAATCTCCGATAATGTCAGGATCCATTAATAGCTGATTTAGTTTTTCATAACGATATTCTACCGATTCTAAACGATCTAACATACATGTCACCTCAATTTTCATGCATAACATTATAATTATAGTATAGGTCACATAAAGCGTCAAAAGCAAATTCATCTTATTTGGCTTATATTATAATAGTATGAGTTAAGATCACACCAGTTATTAAATAATTCCATAATGAAAAGAGGTAGTTAGCTTGAATATTAATAAAATTCATCATGTAGCCATTATTTGTTCTGATTACGAGGTTTCAAAGGATTTTTATACCAATATTCTCGGTTTTGAAATAGTTGCAGAAGTTTATCGTGAGGAACGTAGGTCATATAAATTAGATTTAAAGGTAAATGATACATATCAAATTGAGTTGTTTTCATTCCCAAACCCTCCTAAACGACCTACAAATCCTGAGGCTCTAGGTTTACGACATCTAGCATTTGAAGTCGACAATATCCAGTCTGCAGTAGAAGAGTTACTAGAAAAAGGGATAGAAGTAGAAAATATTCGGGTAGATCCTTTTACTGATAAAAAGTTTACATTCTTCCCTGATCCAGACGGTTTACCACTTGAATTATATGAAAAATAAAATAGGTTCGACATTACAGCATCATATTATGTAAAACATCCACTTTCTTTGCCGAATACATACTTGTTTTGTCTAACGTGAAGGTAACTAGCTTTAAGAGTCGAAAACCTACTAATAGAAGTTCACATGTCTGTTGGTTTGTCTTTGGATGATGAGAAAGCTGCAGTTTGATTATGTACTGAAATTTAAGGAGGAAGAAGATGAATAGTACAACAACTGTCACTAAGTTACTTGGGGTTTCTAGAAGAACGTTGATGAGATGGGTTAGTCAATACGACATGGAGTTAGAGAAAAATGAACTGGGACATTATCAATTTTCTGAAGATGATATTAAAAAAATTAGACAAATTCAACAGCAAACCCTACATCAAACACCTCAACAGCCTGATACATTAGACAACATTCGGAAGGGGTCTATTAAAAGAATGACAACAACAATCGATACTACTAAATTTAATGAAATAAATAATCGAATTGATGAACTAGAACGACGAGTAAGAAATAAAGCAGATGATGTTGTTTCTTATCAAGTTTTACAGCATAGAAGAGAAATGGAAGAATTAACATCAACCATACAAAAGCTTGAACAAAGAATAGATGAGCTAGAAAATGGGCAAAAACGCGAGGCTCCTGCTAAAGATCACTTACTTGTTTTTGATAGCATATCAGCTCCAAAAAAATCCAGAAAGAAAAATTTAATTAGTTCTATCTTTGGATTCTAACAAGGGGCATCAACGCCCCTTGTTATTTTTGCTTTAATTCAACATCAATTCGATAACGAGGTAATGCTGTAATCATTTTTTCATGAATTTCCTTCACTCTTTGTTTCTTTTCCTTTTTTGAAAGCTCCTCTGTTGTATACACGGTTGTGTGAATTTTATTTCCAAACATCATAACTGGTCCTAATGTTAATTCCTCATCATCCATGATTGCTTCTTCAAGCTTATTCTGATCTGATCCGAGATCTGGTCTGGATTCTGTCAAATCAATAAAATTCGGATTTTGATTCGGCACATATGGCTCATCTGCTAATTCCTGATTTTCATAAGTAGCATGTCCATCCTTCATCAAACGTGTTCCATTAATATCTTCAGCTTGAGGCTCATAGCCTTCTCGCGCTTGCATTTGACAGCCTGTTAAACATAAAGAAAAAATTGATAACATTAACCACTTCTTCACATTACACCACCTCCTACGCTTTATGTTGCCCGATTAGAATTTGTTTCATGAGCAGCTAATTGCTTTTAGTGTTAGTGGATAAATAAGGATTATTCCACGACATTACCTGAAAAAGATTCAATTTTTCTATTCTACAAAAGAGAATGCTTGTACTAAAGTTTAGATGAATTATTATTGTAGACTCCAGCGGGATGATCAGCAACACTAGTCCCAAAGTGCGTTGCATGAGGTGGCTTTCCAACCATCCGCGGTAAACGAAGTATATTTTAGATTCGGCGTAACTACTCAACCATTGTTCAGTTTCTCTTTTGTTAATTATACTTTCGTCCCAGTATCTTTTCGAGAAATAAATGGGATTTTATGTTAAAATAATTTTATAGTTTGTGAATACTTGTACTCACACTACCACAGCAGGTGAACCACTAGGGTATGTGAATCTTACTTAAAACTTGATTTTGCTTAATAATGAAAGGAATTGTTTGACAAATGAAAAATCTAACAAATATTCTTTATTTAAATGTTGCTTTATTTATGCTAGTTGGATGTACTGGAAATAAAATCGAAGAAGCCACTACTAATTCTTCAGAAAAAGGTTCAATTTTAGAATCAATAGAAGACGATACAACCAAAAAAGATGAAAGTTTGTCAACAAGTGGATCAGAGGAACCAGACACTGTTGATGCGAATGATGCCTCATCAGAAAAAACTGTTAATGAAGTTTCTGATAGTACCCCATCTGAAAATAGTGACTCAAAGGTAGAAAATAAAGAAGAAAAAGAAACACTATCCCAGTATTCTAGTGAACAAATTGAATACGCCCGTGTTTGGTTGCAACTTGGACCGAATCAAGAGATAGATGAATTAAATGTACGACGTATTCCAGCAGGAGAACCTGTTAATATTTATGATGAAACTAGTGCTAACTATCCAAGTGATGTTGTGACATTGGAAGGTTCTCGTTCTGTAGACGGATCGGTAACCTATAGTGGTAACGGGGATGGCACGATTAACGTGTACAATGTTCCTTCTCATTGGGCTAGCCCCGCTCAGGTAGAGGAAAACTTTATGAAGGATTACACAGAGGATATTATTAACAATACAAAGCTAGTGTACGTTGATCCAGGTGATAATGAAAAAATCATAGAGTTAATCAAAATGATAAATATTAAATATTAAGCTCATGAGTGGCTTTTGGTCCCATTTGGGTTAGTAAAATATCACATAAAAAAGCTCAGAGGAAATCTGAGCTTTTCTACTTGCTATTTATATTACCAATTTACTGTTAAAACTTAAGATAATTAGGGTTTTTCCACATTCTTTCTAGCACTGCTTCACTCTAATTTTTCTGATTAGGTAATGATTAAAAGATTATCTATTCATTAATAACTTCCTAAATTTCACCTTGAACCATCCTACATTTTATTTACTTTTCTCCGATGATTTAGAACAAATCCTGCTCCTATCAAAAAGAGAATTATACCGCTAAGAAGAATTGTATACATGCTAGTCGCAGTCTCAGGTAAATGATAACCACCTTCTGGATCACTAATCTCATCCATATTATCATCTGGTGTTATTTCAAAAGCAGCATAGGTACTAAAGTGTTTCGTTGATGCAGTAACTATTCCGTTAGCATAATCCCCACCAATAAGCTCCCATTTTTTCAACTCTTCATTGTAATAATAAACCTTCACCTTATCAGTATTTTTCACTTCTTTTTTCACCTTAAATTCAAGGATCATATTCTGTGAAAATTCATGATAAATTTTATCTCCTGATGTAATACTAAAATCATACACAGCACTTACTGATTCATGAATATCCTTCATACGTTCAACAGTAATAACAACATCACCATCAGGTAAGTTTTCAGCTGGAATGAAAACATTCATATCTTGATTTTGAATCGCAAGCACTAATTGTTTTTCTTTCATTATTTGGATTTGTTGCTTCGTTAATTGAACTTTAACGTTATATTCTTTTTTCAGATCTAAAATGACCTTTGTATTCTTTGATAGGTGCTTTAGATCCTCTGTTGAAATTGTTGCTTTTCCAGCTTGAAGCTTAACAGCAATTTCCCCATTATTGTTAGATGTATCTTTACCAGGTTGGTTCGTCCCATTGCCTGGTTGTTCCGGGTTTTTGCCTGGATTATCTCCATCTCCTGGTTGGTCTGGATTTTCACCTGGGTTATCTCCATCTCCTGGTTGGTCTGGGTTTTCACCTGGGTTGTCTCCATCTCCTGGTTGTTCTGGGTTTTCACCTGGGTCCGTCGGATTCGTTGTTTCATTTTTCCCTTTTGTGAATGTCCAAATATCAGATACTGACTTTCCAGTGAACTGATCCTCCGCAACAGCATACCAGGAATATGTTTCATTCTCTGTAAGCCCTGTCCAGGTTACTTCTGTATCACTACCACTCGGCACATTTTCTTGTTTACCGATTTCTGTATCTGTTTTAACATTGACAGAAAAATAATCGGTAGCGACTCTTTTTTCATCAACACTAAGCTCTAAATCAATGATCATTTCATCTTTACCTGGATATTCACTTGGATCATAATAGTTATAATCATCTAAATATGGTGAATACGTATTGACGATGATTCTATTATTATCTTGATCAAAATGTAAAAGCTTCATATATCCTTGACCACCCTCAGGACCACCTTGATAGTCACCAAGCATTTGATATACTTTACGATCTGTTACACCATCATGATCATCATCAATTTCACTTATTAATGTTTCTGAATCATGATAATGACCACTTAAAACCGCAATGACATTTTCATTTGGTTCAACTACTTGTTCATATATCTCGTTACCTAAAGGACTTCGATTTCCTGAAACGAGTAAATATTCATGAAAGCTTAATATCGCTTTTCGATCAGGATATTGTTTTAACACATCATTGATCCATTCTAAATCTTCATTTTGAATTCCCCAGCCCATATATACCATGATAAAATCATTACCATTTTCTGAGATAAGATCATAATGGCCTCGATTGTTTTTATACGTATCACCGTAGTATGGTTTATCTTCAAATCTATCAGTACCAAACCACTTATAATACTCAGTGTAATCATTAGAAAGTTGATCAACATCATGGTTACCTGCTAAAACACCATATGGAACATTGTTATCATCTAAAACTCTCATATATTCATCAGCATATTTCCACTCTTGCAGCTGATCAAAGTTATCAACTAAATCACCTGTATGGAACACGTACTTTATCTTTAATTCTTCTTGTTTTTCAGCAATCCAATTTGTTTGTCTTTCAAAAATGTAAGGATAGCTTTCTGAATAATATTGAGTATCAGACATCCACACAAATGTATAATCATATTCATCAGGAGTACTTGGAATTTCATCCTGGATCAATACATTGATGTTTGAATTTTTCACAAAATCACTAACCTCAACATACCCTTTTAATTCAAAATCTTCTGCTCCTGCAACTTTATACGTAATAAGCTGCCACTTCGCTTCACTATGATTCCAAGCATACATGGACACCTTTCTTCCCTCTAGAGAATTTCCACTCCAAGTTAACTCAATTTCATCATTTTCATCAATGGATGAATCAACTTGAACATCAAATCGGTGATATGGAAACTTCTCACTTGAATCTGTTATCAAATAGGTTCCATCTTTTTCTGATACAGCTGATCTATCTTCATTTGTAAAGGATTCTTCTCCTTCTGGCACCATCATTTGTGGTGGTTCGAAATCAGTCGAATTTTTAAATGCCTTTACATTGTTGGTGTTACTTGTATCATATTTAAAGCCTTGATAATACTTTACATCTAAATCATCTCCTGAGGGATCTGTAACCTTTACTTTTAATCTAGGATCACCAGTAACAGGTGTAGAGCTACCATCTGTTGGAGAAATAAGCTCTGGTTTAAAAGGATTCTCATTAGTGACAGAGAATGTGACAGCCTTTTCCGCTTCATTTCCAGCTAAATCTGTCGCCAAAATGGAAAGCGTATGTTCACCAGCTTCTAGCTGAGATGATGCAGTGTTGAACGGTAGCTGTATTTGTTCACCATCTAGTAATGCTTTAACTGTATTCACACCTGCTATCTCGTCTGTTACAGTGGCATCAATTGTAAAGCTGCCTTTATATTCTTTTCCTTCTATAATCGTTGTTTCAACAGAAGGAGCTGTGTTATCAACCAATACTGTTTTTGTAATCTCATGATCTGAATCTTGAGATTTAACAACATGTTCTCCATCTTCCACTGTTGTTGTGTTCCATGTATATGTTTTAGATGTTGTGTGCTCTTCAGTAATCGTGAAGGTAAAGTCTTCAAATGGTCGGAATGTCCCATCATCGCCCATATCATAAACCTTTGTTGGATCATTTTTATCAGAATCTCTTAAAACAGTGCCATCCGCTAAAATCAAGCGTACATTACGTAAGTTATAGTCATCACGATTTTCTTCATCTTCTTCAAGCTGGAAGGGTGATGCTTTATTACCTGCTCGAACAGTAAGGATGTTTTCACCAAGCTGTAAACGATCTGCTTCAACAGGTATCGTAAATGTTTTCCAATGTGATAACCAATCTTTGTCCATTAAGAATAAAATATCATCACCCATTGTCACTGCGTTTTGGAAATAAGTGTTCAGTCCATTCACTTCTAATGCTAAATAAGCTTCTGTTTCTAAGGAATGATATGTTTCCTCTGTTAACTCTTCGTTATCAACAAATAGCTTCACATCTTTTGCTTCTTCTTCCTTAGAAGTAGCCTTTATTACCTCTGTTTTTGAAAGAACTTGTTGGTCTTTTACGTTTAAGCGTATATCAGATGTATCATTTGTGTTTTTAATGATAATTTTGTTGATTTCACTTTTCACTTCATTTGTACCATCAGAAACAGTAAAGAAATATTCAACATATTCTTTACCGATAAGCTCTGAAGCATAAATCATATTTTCATATAAATGAGTTTCAGAATCTAATGTTAGTAATGTCTCATTATAAGCATCTTGATCATTGGTGCGATAAAATAATCTTACTGATTTTACTTCTACATCATCTGAAGCTGCTGCTGAAATCTTTATATCCTCCGTTTGCAGTATTTCAGTGATATTCGTTTTATTTTCGAACGTTGGAGGTACATTATCCTTTATTATATGCACTGGTTTTTTTGGTACTTGGTTAGTATCAACAGCTCCGGGGGTTGCGTCAAGCAGACCAGCACTTATTTTCACCGATTGTTTTGAGCCGTTTTCAGGATATTTGAAAACAATTCCTTTATCTGCAACAGTGTCGTCTACATTCACTACATCGTTGTAATATGAAACCGTAATTTCTTCTTTTGTATTTGTAGCAACGACAAGTCCTCTAGGTGAACCATTGGCCATTCCATCACTATAAATTCTAACAATATCCTGATTTTCTACTAAGTTTGAGCCATAGTGTGCATTAAATTCTGCAACTGTTTTCTCGCCATTTTGTGAATTAATAATCCAAAAAACAAGGGTCTCTTTAGATGGAATCACAACATCATCTGGTATAGAAGCCCATACAACATCACTAGCTGGGTCATTACCATAACGATATTGAAGCTTATATTCCTTAAAGTTCATATCCTGATTTGTATTATTGTAGATTTCAACAAATTCATACCCATCAGCTGTACCGACATTTGTTGTATCAGGAACGATTTCAGTCACTAAAAACTGCGGAATTTTGTCATAATCGACTTCATCTTTTTTAACAGTGATCACAAATTCATCAGTTGTTGATGTATTTGTCCCATCTCCCGCCTCAATATAATAGATCATATTTTCTTCTACATCTAAACCAGGGATTGTTGCAGAATACTTAGCTGAATCAGCACTCATATTCATTGATAAAGAAGTAAAGTTCTCCTCACTAGCTTTTTTATAATAAAGTGTAGAGAATGGTACTGCCATATTGTCTTTAATATCAGCTTCAATAGTGATTGTAGAAAAGGCATCACTTTCAGTTACAGGTGTATGATTAATGACTGGTGCTTCAGTATCCTTAGGGATTTCTTCAAGCTCAATTGGTTTTGTTGGTACTTGAACAGGTGAAATGAATCCCGGGTTTGGTGCTGAAAGCACTTGATATTTTACCATTTCAGTTCCTGTAGTTTGGAACATATAATGAATATCTGCTCCAGTATTATCATTTTCGTTTCCTAAATAGCTTGCAGAAACGACCTCTATGTTCGAACTATCTTTTATAACGATTGCACGATTTCCTCCGTTTGCAAAGCCTGGGAAAACATCTTTATATTCAATCACTTGTTCAGCAGTTAAACCTGAACCAAAGTTTGTATTAAAATCCTCCAATGTTCGATTTCCATTGTTAAACCAAAATACAAGTGTCTCTTGTGGCTCTATTGTTGTTTGAGGTACTTGAAAAATAACTTCTTTTCCACTATCTGTATATTTATAAACAAAGGAGTAATTTGTTAATGCTAAAGGCTGGGTTGTATTATTATAAAGCTCAAAGAACTCATAATAATCCGTTCCACCACCAGCAGAGTTTGGTGAAATTTCAGTAATTAATAACGGCTGTTCACTAAATGTTTCTTCAGGTAATTCTACAGATATTATGTAGTCCTCTGTTTTAGCTATGTTTACCCCATCTGATGCTTCAAGATAATAGGTAATCGTAGATGTAACATGACTAGCAGGGATTTTAGCTGAAACGATTGTTGAATCTTCCCCTGTAACTACCATTGGTAAAGATCTAAAATCAGTATCTTCTTCATTTTTAAAATATAGAGTTGAAGCTGAATTAATTGCCTTATCATCTGTTATTTTTGCAGATATGTTAATGTCAGTAAACGCTTTACTTTCATTTACAGATGTATGGTCAATAACAGGTGCACTAGTATCTTCTGCTGGAGGTTCTTCTAATTCTACTGGTTTAGCAGGAACTTGAGCAGCTTCAATGACTCCAGGAGTTGGTGGAGCTACTACCTTTAACTTGTCCATACTAGTTCCTGTAGCAGGATATTTATAATCAATTCCGTTTCCAGTAGCATTATCAGCTTCATTACCAAGATAACTTGCTGAAACTAGCTCATGATTATTTTTATCCTTGATAATAAGTGCACGATTCCCTCCGTTTGCAAAGCCTGGAAAAACATCAGTAAATTCGATCACTTGGTTACTTGCTAAATTCGTTCCAAATTGATTGTTAAAATCAGTGAATGAAAGATTTTTTGGATTATACCAAAATATAAGAGTTTCCTGTGGTTCCATTACTGTAGCTGGAAGCTGAAATACTTTATCGTCATAACTACCATCTGTGTAGTGATAAACAAAAGAATAGTTTGTTAATGATAGCTTTTGATTTGTATTATTATATAGCTCAAAATACTCGTAATTATCTGCTCCTTTTGAATTAGGAGTGATTTCAGTGATTAAAATTGGTGAAAAACGATTAAAATCTTCTTCTACTTTATTAGTAGATTCTTTAGATTTAGTAGGAGGTGTTTCTTCTGTGCTTTCTTCTTGTGGAGTAGGTACTGGATCAGTTTCAGTTGTAGGAGTCTTTGTTGTGTCTTGTGATTTCTCTACCTGTTGCTCAGATTTCTCAGCTTCTATCTGCGCAGCTTCTTCTTGAGAATCCTCTTGTATTTCCTTTTCCGAATCAATAACTTCAGCACTTTCTTCAGGCTCTACTTGATCTATAGAATCATCAGATGTACCGTCTACCTCCTCATTTACCTTCTCTTTTCCTTCTGTTTCCTCAACGTTCAGTATAGTAGGTTGGTCTCCACTCTCCACAGCATAAACTTTCTTCACTGGAAGTACTGATATAAAATTAGAAAAAACAATCATGACTAAACAAACATAAATAAACAATTTCTTACAAAATCTAAGTACTGCTCTTCCGCCCATAATATCCTCCTCAAACTCTAGTAATCTAGTTCATGTTAATTCTAATTCAACTATGTAAACTGAATTTAAACAGGATGTAAATATTTATAAACTTTTCCATATATTATTAAGAAATTGTAAATTGAATTAAACGGACGCTCAGGAAGGGAATTTTATTAATGCAGAACGGGATATATGGTGAAGTACAGATTTTTCTTTTTGAACCATAAATAATAAGGATGAGCTGGTGTAACGTAAATTTGGATAACCAAATTGAGTACCATACCTAAAGGAAGGTTTCAATAGATGGTGATTAGGTTCGAGGGTAATTAAGGTTTTATGACTATGTATTTGATAACATATATATTAATTGAGATATTATTAAGAGTAAAAGATACTGTTAAGATGGTAGATTTAAATTTTCAATGAACATTATTTTATTGCTTTAAGTTAGTTAGACCTAGTGAAATGGAGCGGAAGACACTTGACTCCTGCGGGTGTAGAGGAAAGGTCGAGACCCCGCAGGCGAAGCGAGGAGGCTCGACTTCCTCCCCGCGGAAAGCAAGTGTCTGGAGCGGAATGGAACGGATTAATTTCTACCTACAAACACTTATTTCTATTATTTCTAAATTTAAAAACGCTGTTGAATTCAAACTCAACAGCGTTTTAATATGTGTTTATATAAGCTTCTATATAATTTGTTAGATAAAAGTAACCCTTACTTTATAAGCCTGTCCTTTTCTTCACCTAATTAAAGGACCCCAATAAGTCTACCTCGTTCATCTTAAATGCTATTTTTCGTTGTAGTACTTTCCTCTTTCTTAAAATCCTTCACAGGTGAACCTGGCACTTCATGATGATGCCTACATCTTGGCTCATACGATTCAGACGCACCAACCAATATAATCGGATCATCATATGACGCCGGCTTTTCATTTATCAACCTTTGCGTACGACTTGCCGGAGACCCACATACCGAACAAACAGCCTGTAGCTTAGTCACTGATTCAGCAATAGCCATCAGCCCTGGAACAACACTAAAAGGCTCTCCTCTAAAATCTTGATCTAGCCCAGCAGCAATAACACGATATCCTTGATTTGCTAGTAAAGTAAGAACATCCACAATATTCTCATCAAAAAATTGAACTTCATCAACAGCTATCACATCTGTTTTATCAGATATATATTCTAAAATCTCTATAGAAGAAGCTACCGGCTTACATATAATGGCTGTTCCATTATGTGAAACAACTTCTTCTTCACTATATCGATTATCAATGACTGGCTTAAATACCTTAACCTCTTGTTTTGCAAACTTTGCACGTCGAACTCTACGAATGAGTTCCTCTGATTTACCTGAAAACATACTACCACAGATGACTTCAAGCCAACCACTTTGCTTCATTATATACATGAAACGGCTCTCCCTTCGTCGTATTCATCTTGGAGTCGATTGACCCGTACCATTTAAGAAGGTACACTAATCGTATCTTTTTTGTCTATATAAACATGCTTTACATGATACTAAATGTCTGAAAAATAGCCTACTATAGTATGTAGGATATGCTTAAATTGGTAAAATAGGCGTGAAAAAACAGGCAAGAGCAGTTTCGTCTTGCCTGTTTGAAAGAAGCATTATTGTTGTTGTGACTTAATGCCGTATTTTTTGTTGAATTTATCTACACGTCCACCTGCATCCGCAAATTTCTGACGTCCTGTGTAGAATGGGTGGCACTCAGAACAAACCTCAACACGGATCTCTTTGTTAGTAGAACCAGTTTCGAATTCGTTACCACATGCACATTTAACCATAACTTTATTAAAGTTTGGGTGAATAGCTGTTTTCATTCTTTTCATCTCCTTCCGCCCTGAATCATCTGAAACAGAGTAATAACTAGTGGATTCATCAAAAGATAAATCACAACTAGAAAAGCACATGAGCAAATTATAACAAGTGCCAAGACCAAATGCAAGCTGAAGTTAAATATTACTAGAAAAGCGAAAGCATCCCGGTTAGCCCCGACAAGCATAAGGCAAGATGGCTGAGGAAGCCCCAGCCTTCACTACCAATTCTAGCGATTTCTTGCAGTCTTCATCTCAGCATCTAAATTACTAAAGAATTCTTCGTTAGATTTTGTTTGGCGAAGCTTTCTAAAGAACTTCTCAACAAAGTCAGGAGAATCTGTCATTGATTTACGGATAGCCCATAATTTTTCTAAATGATCTTTCGGAATAAGAAGCTCTTCTTTTCTTGTTCCAGAACGACGAATATCAATCGCAGGGAAAATTCGTTTTTCTGCTAGAGAACGATCTAGATGCAGCTCCATATTTCCTGTTCCTTTAAATTCCTCATAAATAACATCATCCATACGAGATCCTGTATCAATTAATGCAGTAGCAAGAATTGTTAAGCTTCCGCCTTCTTCAATATTACGAGCTGCTCCAAAGAATCTTTTTGGACGATGGAATGCTGCAGGATCAATACCACCTGATAATGTACGTCCACTTGGAGGAATGACCAAGTTATAAGCACGTGCTAAACGAGTGATACTATCCATTAGGATAATAACATCCTTTTTATGTTCAACAAGACGCATCGCACGCTCAAGCACTAGCTCTGCTACTTTAATATGATTTTCTGGAACTTCATCAAATGTTGAGCTAACAACATCTCCTGCAACAGAGCGCTCAATATCCGTTACTTCCTCTGGTCTTTCATCAATTAATAAGACGATAAGCTCAGCTTCTGGATTATTTGTTGTCACACTATTAGCAATTTCTTTTAATAGCATTGTTTTACCCGCTTTTGGAGGCGCAACAATCAGACCACGTTGTCCAAAGCCCACAGGTGCAATAAGATCCATGATTCTTGTAGATAAATTATTTGATTTTGTTTCTAAGAATATTTGTCTATCTGGATATAGAGGAGTTAATGCTGGGAAGTGAACACGTTCCTTAGCTGTTTCAGGATCTTCACCATTTACAGCTTCTACATGCAGCAATCCGTAGTAACGCTCATTTTCTTTTGGAGGACGAACCTTACCAGAAACTTTGTCACCATTTCTTAAATCAAAGCGTCGAATTTGTGATGCAGAAATATAAATGTCTTCAGAGCTAGGAGAATAATTGATTGGTCTTAAAAAACCGAAGCCCTCGGACTGAATAATTTCAAGAACACCCTCCATAAATAAAAGATCTTCTTGTTCAGCATTCGCCTTTAAAATAGCGAAAATTAATTCTTTCTTTGTTAACTTGCTATAATATGAAACTTTATACTGACGCGCAAGTTCATATAGTTCCTTCAATTTCAAATGTTCTAATGAAGAAATTGAAACCTGATTCATACAAACACCACTCTTTTTCATTTTCAATTTTAATTTCTATTTATCATTTCAAACTCAATTTTCAACTATGGAAGTTTGTCTAGCTGCTGCTTAATTGAGGATTTATAACCAATTAGTCATGGCTGATGCGTAAACTTTGTTGCTTCCTCTAATACTCGAAATAAACAGCACAGTATAACATCTTTTCTTCTCAAAATGGTTTCTTTCATGCGAAGAAAACACTGTTTTTCACAATCATTAGGTCAATTAACAACAATTTTTAAAGAAAAGAGCCTAATCAAATGAAGATAACATTTGGATAGAGAAGGAATGAAGGTGAGCTTGAAGTAGATTTTGAAGCTAGTTGTTCAATGCAGCACTCTTTATTTTTACCCTATTTTTCAACTTTAATCAATCATTTTTGGAAAATTCATTGTAAGCTAGAGGCTTTTCTTTGAAGAATTTAGATCAAGACTTAGTCTACTTCCTATGAATGTTTTACATCTAGATTCAATAACGATAACATTCTATATTAACCACCTGGAGTTCATCCAGGTGGTTAAATTGTATTTCATTCTAGCTACACGAATCAATTTAAGAATTTTGTAGTTGATCAATTTCTTTTTCAGTTAATTTCTCACGCCAAATCGTTGCTCCTAGGCCTGTTAACTTCTCTTCTAGCTGACTATAGCCTCTATCGATATGTTCTAGACCTGTGATTTCAGTTATGCCGTCTGCCATCAATCCAGCACATACTAGAGCAGCACCTGCACGAAGATCACTTGCTTTTACTCTTGCACCTTGTAATCTTGTTGGACCAGAGACTATAGCAGATCTACCTTCAACTTTAATTTTGGCGCCCATTCTTCTCAATTCATCGATATGTTTAAAACGAGCAGAATATATCGTGTCTGTCACAACACTAGTTCCGGTTGTTTTTGTTAAGAAAGAAGTAAATGGCTGTTGTAAATCAGTTGGAAAGCCCGGATAAACGAGAGTTTTGATATCAACTGATTTTAACTCTTTTTGTCCACCAATAATTAAAATTTGGTCATTACTTGTTTCAATATGGAGACCTGTTTCGCGAAGCTTTGCTATTAGTGATTCTAAATGCAGCGGAATAACATTATCAATCATTACTTCCTTACCCATTGCTGCACCAATTATCATGTAAGTTCCAGCTTCAATTCTATCAGGAATAATTGAATGACGACAGCCGCTAAGCTTCTCAACACCATCTATTCTAATTTCATCTGTTCCAGCACCTTTTATCTTTGCTCCCATACTTGTTAGTAAGGTTGCTACATCAATGATTTCAGGCTCTTTGGCAGCATTTTCAATAATTGTTCTTCCTGTAGCCTTAACCGCAGCAAGCATAATGTTAATTGTCGCACCTACGCTAACAACATCTAGATAAATTCGAGCTCCTCGAAGTTCTTCTGCACGTAAGTATATTGCACCTTGTTCATTTGTTACTTTTGCACCTAATGCTTCAAATCCCTTAATATGCTGATCAATTGGACGTGGTCCTAGATGACATCCACCAGGAAGACCAATCACAGCTTTTTTAAAGCGACCTAACATCGCTCCCATTAAGTAATAGGAAGCTCTAAGCTTCTTAACTTTTCCGTTTGGAAGAGGCATTGAAATCATATTTGAAGGATCTACAATCATTTCATTGTTGGTAAGCTCTACCTTACCTCCAATTTCCTCTAACAAATCACCTAGTATATTTACATCAGAAATATTCGGCAGACCTTCAATTGTAACTGGAGATTCTGCTAAAATCGTCGCAGGAATTAAAGCAACAGCACTATTTTTCGCACCACTGATCGATACTGAACCTTTCAGTAAATCTCCACCTGCTATTTTTAATTTTTCCATAATAGTCTCCCTTCTAATGAAGTTGACTTTGCGGAAAGAACATGGAGGACAAGCTTTTTCGGTCATTCTACATAATTATGTATTCTTTCGTACACGAAACATGCTTCTATTTCCTTACCATCATGTTTTCCGAATAAAACATCTCTTGTCAACAAAGTTTATTCACTAATAATAGTAGAGATAAATCCATACCGTCCTGTCGGTGAAGCTATAAACTAACCTTCACTTCTACCTATCAACTAGGTTTGTAACACTAGTGATAAAAAAACAAGCTGTTTATCTCTTTTATTTCCTTTTATGGCATCGTCAATACATATCTTTATCATTTAAGTTTATAAAAAGGCTATCTAAAGTTTCTGTTTATTACGTTTAAATTAACAAAGAGGAAAATAATAAAATGAGCTTTACTCCAAAAAATGAGCTCTACTATTATTAAACCATCTATTAAGCAGGACAACAATGTTTAACTTTAAGTTTTATCATAACAATTTGGATTTTCTTTGATTTTATAGGAGATTTACTTTATTAGTGGTAAGTATATGAGTATGTCATACTCGCTCTTAACATGAAAGGATTTCTTTTAAAAAACTTAGCATGCTCCTTCTTTTTGTTAAACCAAGTTGTTTTTGATGCTGGAAAAGCTAAAATAATAAAACGGACAAGCAGTAGCAAGTCCGTTTCCTATTATTCTTTTAAACTAGGTCAGCTAGATATAACAGGTTTAGAGGAGGTTCGACATATTTTGATAGCGCTTTCTTTATTTTCTGAATATTACCGCCTTTTTCGACAAAGGCGGTAATATATTCTATAAAATTAAGCTTGGTTTGAAGAGCCAAATTCACGCATTTTTCCGATTACTGTAGCTTTAATCGCGTCACGAGCTGGTCCCATGTATTTACGAGGATCATATTCGTTTGGCTTTTCAGCTAACACTTCACGAACTGCTTTAGCAGATGCAATTTGGTTTTCAGTGTTAACATTAATTTTAGCTGTACCAAAAGATACTGATCTTTGAATATCTTTTGTTGGAATTCCAGTACCACCATGAAGTACTAATGGCATACCAGTAAGGTTAGCGATTTCTTCCATTTCTTTGAATCCTAAGTTTGGCTCACCTTTGTATGGTCCATGAACAGAACCAAGTGCAGGAGCTAGACAGTCGATACCAGTACGTTTAACAAGTTCAGCACATTCTTGAGGATCAGCGTAGATTACGCCTTCTGCAATAATGTCGTCTTCTTGTCCACCAACTGTTCCTAATTCTGCTTCTACAGAAACACCTTTTGAATGAGCATATTCAACAACTTGTTTCGTTGTTTCAATATTTTCTTCAAATGGGTGGTGTGAAGCATCGATCATAACAGATGTAAAACCAGCATCAATTGCTTCTTTACATTTGTCATAGCTTGAACCATGATCTAAATGGATTGCAACAGGAACTGTTGTTTTATAATCTTCCATTAAACCTTCTACCATTTTAACAACTGTTTTGAATCCACCCATGTAACGAGCAGCACCTTCAGATACACCAAGAATAACTGGTGATTTTTCTTCTTCAGCTGCTTGCAGGATTGCTTGAGTAAACTCAAGATTGTTTAGATTAAATTGTCCTACTGCATATCCCTTGTCTTTTGCTGTGTTCAGCATCTCTGTCATTGAAACTAAAGGCATGTCGAAAAATCCTCCTAAGAAACCTTATTTTTCTAATACAGAAAAGTATATCATACCTAGCTTGACCAGAATTTATCACTAATATGTAGATTCCGCATGATCACTTTTCATATGTACTAGCATACCAATAATCCCGAAAAACGGCAACATTTCTGCAGATATTTGGGTAATATAATGTTACTAGTTTGCTTTAAGTGGTAAGTATTTCTTAACAGCTCCACGAATCTCATCAATATCAAATGGTTTTGCAAAATGAGTAAGTGCTCCAAGATCCTTGGCTTCTTGAATCATATCTAACTCGCCATATGCAGTCATAATAATGACACGAATATCCTGATCAACAACTCTCATTCTTTTTAGAATTTCAATACCATCCATACCTGGTATTTTCATATCTAGAAGAACTAAATCTGGTGAATGCTTATCAACGATTTCTAGAGCTTGAAAGCCATTAGCTGCTTGAAATGTCTGATAGCCTTCCTTTTGAAATACTTCATTTAGTAATATACGAATACCGTATTGATCATCAACAATTAATATTTTTTCTTTTAACATGTTTTATTACACCTCTTATTTTTTTAGTTTTCTCTAAAACTGATACCTTAAGGTACCTTTGCTATCAATATTATTGTTAAACGCTAATTAGCACTTAAAAGCTTAATATAAAGTTGTGAATAAAATTGTTCATCTTCCAGCTCCTTTGTCTGCTGAAATCCCCACAATTATTATTTAAATATCACGTTTTTACTTAGCCTATGTATAAACCTTGGTGAAAATTTTGTTAAAGTATTCAATTCTATCAAAAAAAGTTGAACCACTAAAACGTTTTCTTGTTTATTAATAATTCTTCTTTTTCCGTTTATCTCCTGCATTCTTAGTTAATCTTTTGTCGACAAATTCTGCCTAACTTGTCGTAATTTAACCTAAAACCCTTCTTTAGAATATCACATTTATAGTCAATCTAATGGTTTTAAACATTTTTAGATTTCATGTTTCTTCGTTATAATACTAATAGTATTTGAAAAGAAGGAGAGCTCACTTTCAATGATGAAAATTTTCACAACACAAATCACAGGACATTTTAATCGGATTCTTGAACAAGAGGAAATGAGCATTGAAGACAGTGCAAGACTCTTAGCACAAGCCTTAGTGGGGGACGGTAAAGTTTATTTATATGGACACAAAGAGCTTCACGGAGTTGTTTTAGAGGCTTTAACAGGTTCGGAAAACTTAGTAGGGGCAGAATCATTATTGGATTCAGAGGGCGCTATAAAAGAGGTCACACCTGCAGACAGAGTGATTCTTTTTACATACCGTTCAACTGATGAAGAAGCAATTTCAATTGCAAAAGAACTTACTAGTAAAGGTATCCAAACAGTCGGTGTTTCTGCCTTAATAAAAAATACAGATGCTGGATTAAATCAAAACACAGATTTACATATAGATGCTAAGCTTCGTCAACCATTAATTCCAGGTGATGATGGTGAAAGATATGGTTTCCCTGCATTAATGACAGCGTTATATGTATACTACGCTTTAAGTTTTACAATTAAAGAGATTTTGAATGAATATGAAGAAGATTGAATCTATTATTAAGTATGGTGAAACGATGACATCACTTCATAGAATTTTAAAATTGCGTGATTTAGAAATTTTCCATGTATTAAAGAATGGACATATTTTCGCTTATGTAGTAATTGAGGATACTAGAAATCCTTTTACAGAGGAAGATAAAAAATTGGACCCTTTATGTTATATGGACGATGAGGACATAAATGAGATATTAAATGTTTTTAGAATTTCATTACTTAATGATGAAGCTTTCACAAAAGAAGATTCAATTACTTTGAGAACGTTCTTTTCGGATTTTGTGAATAGTTCAAATTTAACGAATTTCATTATAAAGGAATATATTCATGGAAGACTTGTATGATTATGATAAAAATATAGAGTCTTTCAATAAAGTTTTACAAAAAATTGATTCAACTTATATTATTAAAGAATTTGATGAAAAAAATTGGATTTATTTATCTCAAGATTAAAAAAACGTAATCCAATAAAAGGACAGCCTTCTTTACTGACCATGAAATGAAGCAAAAAAACCTTGCTTTTGAAGAGAGTAACAGCCAAACCGACCAGGAATTTTGACGTTTTTTTAAAGTGGTTGTGACAGGAAAATTCAGATTTACACGATAGCTGGGACATAAGTATTTAAACTAATGAAAAACCCGAATTATTAGGTGATATTTCAATAACCTTCGCCTAATAGTTCGAGTTTTTTTGTCTTCAATTGCTTTTTGGGATTTTGCATACTATTTTTAAGAACTAGTGGAATGGAGCGGAAGACACTAGGGCACCTACGGGAATAGAGGAAAGTCTGAGACCCCGCAGGCGTAGCTGAGGAGGCACAAGCTTCCTCCCCGTGGAAAGCGAGTGTCTGCAGCGCAATGGAACGAACTTGTTTCTTTTAGCTTAACTGAATTTAGGTTCATTCGTCTTTTTTCATGATTTCTATTATGTCCCAGCCTCTTTATACCTATTAACTGGATCTTGAATTACTTACTTACACTCATTCTTCTTTTAATAAATAGATATGACATGATTCCAGCTAGTAATAATACGCTACCTACTAATAAAGTTGTATATGAGCTTGTAGCTGTATTAGGTAATTCTTTACCTGAACTAACTTTTTCTACTGTTGGTAATTCTCCTTCTCCATTTTCCTCTTGTACTGGTTCAACAGATGGAGTAGTTGCAGCTACTTCAAACACACCATAGATACTAAAGTGAGCAAGAGAAGCAGTTACTTCGTTCTTGTCTTTATTATATTTCGTTTCAATCTCTTCTATTTTTTTACCTTTTTTATCAACAAAAAACACTTTAAGGTTGTCCCAATCTTTAACATCATTAGGATCAATTGTATAAATTAAAGTCACTTTATTTTTATCAAAGTTACTAATTTTCTTTCCATCCTCAGTAACAATTGTAAAGTCATACAATTTACTAATTGCTCCTGATTTCTTTTCTACTGATGCTGAAACTTCACCAAAATTAAATGTGATGTCTTTTCCTACCTTTAAGATTTCAACAGGAACTTGAACCTTAGTTGATTCATAAGTTAATTCAATCTTAGAATTTAAAGGTAATTGATTTAAAACCTCTTTAGTGAATGTTGTGGATTTTGCAGAATTCTTCATTGAATAGACAAGCCCATCAACATTAAACAATTCTTTTATTATTTTATCTGGATCTGCTGGAGTTTCTTCTTCTCCCTCACCTGGGTTTGGTGCTGGTGTTTCTCCTTCTTCTCCACCTGTGCCTGGATCCGCTTTTTCAAATCTCACATTATCAACATACATTGTTCCACCAAAGTCACTTTCAACATCTGCGAATATAAGCAGCATATTGCGAAGCAAGGTATCGTCTTGTAAGTTTTCAATTGAGCTTACATCTATTTTTGCTTCAAAATGATACAAGCCATCAGATGTTTTCTTTGCAGAGTCAAGTTCTTCTAAATTGATCTCATATGTTCCTGGTGCTTGTGCCCAATAACCAAGAGCCTCCGGTTGGAATACTAAGTTAACCGCTATTGATCCTACTGATGCACGAGTTGGATCCATATAAAGATCAAATGCAACGTAATCATTATCACCACGTGCTAATGTATCCATCCAAAAATCTAAACGAGGCGCAGATGCCCAATTATCAGATGGTTTAACCTCTGGATAAGCAAAATCCCATGAAAGAGCTTTTGAGCCATTTGCTTCCTGAATGGTTAAAGCTGTTTTTACACCAGAATCTCCACTCCATTTCCAACCTTGACGTGTATCATCTTCAAAGGTAGACGGAAGTGTTGCTACACCTTCTGGGTCATTTATTACCTCTACTTCAGTAATTGTTCCTGAAACTGTAATGTTATCTAAAGAAATACTATCCGCATTTTCAGCACCTACAAAAAGAACAAGATTGTTCATTGTACTATCATCAGGACTTTCCCCAATAGTAGCAAGTGAAGGAGCATCTTCTTTGGTTATTGTTAAAACTGCTTTATATTGATCACCAAAAGCAACAAAATCCTCACTATTCACTTTAATTGCACGCGTTGGGTTTGCCCATCCTGCTGATGGACCTTGTGGTATAGCAGCAATAGATACAGTTGTTGGTTGATCAACAATGACATCCATAGTAAGCATTTCTGCTCCTAGTACATCAACAGATTTATCCCAAGAATCAGCTGAAAGTCGAACATTTGCCCAATAATTCCCTTCAGAAATATCCTGACTAGCTTTTAAACCAGAAATTTTAAGTGCATTGTCTTCATTAGTTGTAGTAATATCCTTTGTTGAAGGAGGGCTATCACCATTAACACCAAATCCTTGTGATGTTCCATCATTAAAATTCCATAAAATCTCTGAAAACTTTGTACGATCGATTGGTTCATATGTAACACCTTTAATACGAGCTCGTACATACTCACCAGAAATACTCAATTCCTTTGGTGACCACATATGGTCAGCACCTGGATCAAGATCTGTTGCCTCTGATTTACCTAGTTGAAATGGTGTGAATGCTGCAGATGTTTCATTTTTATTTGTTAAAGACCAATTTGCCCAACTAATATTGTTTTCATTTAAGAAATTAATCCACACATCAGCTTCGTCTAAATAAGGACCATTGTTACCATTAGCTTCACTTGTTCCCCATTCTGTTGCAAAAACAGCTACTCCATTTTCAAGTGCATATCTAGCATTACTCATCACATTTTCACGATCACTGCTATCAGCTGCTGCTGGATGTGAGCCTGTGTAGAAATGAACAGTATACATTGTGTTTTCGTCATTAATCGGATTATCTGCCGCTAAATCAGGACGTTGACTCCAGTTTGGACTTCCAACAATAACAATGTTTTCTGCTCCATTTTCACGGATTTTTTCGATGATAGGCTCAGCATACGACTTTACCGCATTCCAACCAGCTTCATCATTTGTTACTCCATTACCACCATTGCTATTACTACTTGGTTCATTAGCTACTTCATAAATAATATTTGGAACATCTTTATATTTAGTAGAAATTTCATCAAAGAATTCCAAAGCTCCGCTATAAACTTCTTCATTAGGATCTCCAGGAGCATGAACATGCCAGTCAACGATTACATACATATCATGCTTAATTGCAAGTTCAATTCCTTCTATTAACTTCTGCTTAACCTCTGGGTTTGTTGCATATCCATTTTCTCCAACATACATGGCAAGACGAATTAAATTTGAACCCCAATCGTTTGATAGTGTTGTAAATGCATTATCATTAATAATTTCTGGGAACCATTGCAACCCATGAGTACTCATTCCACGTAATTGAATTGGTGCCCCACTACTATCAGTTAGTGTTTTTTGTCCATTTACTTCAGTTAACTTTAAAGCTCCAGCTTGAGATGGTTTTTTACCTGGATTACCTAGTAAACTACCATAATCAGATTCCTCAGCAGCTGCCAAAGACGGAAGCATGGAAGCTATTAATCCGAATATCATCATATAGACTGTAAATTTCTTCAACATCTTTTTTATCAAAATAAATCCCCCTTGATTATTTTGTTTTAGAAACCGGTTTCCAAAAACGATATAGGTTACGAAAACGGTTTCATTATTAAGTGTAAAAAAAGCCTTTCTCCATCTCCCCCTCAAATTATTTTAAGCAATCACTCTCTTTTTATAGTATTTATAAGTAACTAATAGATTGTAACCGCTAACATTTTTAATTATACTAGATTTCTAGATGAAATAAAAGGAATATTCTTTAAGAAACTGAAATTTTCTGATAAATACTTCCCCTAAAAGGAAACCCCTTTCTCAAAATGAAAAAAGGGGTTGGGATATAAGTATTTAAGTTAATGATAAACCCTAATTATTAGCTGATACCTCAATTAATCTTTCGCCTAATAGTTCGGGTCTTTATTTGGACTAGTGAAATCGAGCGGAAGACTCTTGACTCCTACAGGAATAGAGGAAAGTCTGAGACCCGCAGGCGTTGCTGTGGAGGCTAAGCTAGCTTCCTCCCGGACGAATGGAGTGTCTGCAGCGCAATGGAACGAGGTATTTTTCCAGCTTCAGAATAGTTTATATTCGTCTTTATTAAACATTTTTAAAAATTATTCTAAGCTTCATTTTTTGAAGAATTTTAAATCTACTATCCAATAAAAAGAAACTTATTTTTGACTACTATCTTTTTCCCATGAGACTCGGTTCATATTACTCATTGTCGTATAAATGAAAAATGCTGTAATACTACCGATTATCCATAACAAATAAGGCACAATATAACAAATAATCACCATGCTTACTAAAATCATAACTGTTAATACTGTTGTTCCTAATTTTCCTATTGTATATAAAAGGGCGTTCTTGAAAATTGCCTTCTTAGGAAGATCAAAATTCACAGCAATTCCAAAGATAAATAGCGACATACCTAAATACATAAAAGTACCCAAAAAGAGAAGTCCAAATAGTAGATTTCTCGCTTCAAACTGGATGGTGATGATAAAGAAATAATCAATGATAAGCAATATACCAAAAATTAGCCATACTACACCTAGCATAAAGTATTTCCTAGCATTTTCTTTAAACTCTGAAAAAAATAGTTTAGCTACATCATAATCAATTTCATTCAGCTTCCATCTTCTTACGATGCTAAACATCGTCATTGTAGAAGGAAAGATTGTGATGATCGGTAAACAAAAAATGATCCATAGCATATTTAGAAAAAAGAATGCTGTTAAAATCTCTAATATTCTTTGAATTTTATCTCGCATAGTATCCTTCTTCTTTCTCTTTAATTATTGTTATATTCTCTTAGGCTGTTCTTGAATCTTTGAGTATTCAGTGTTTTTCTCTAAATCTTTAATTTCTTTCCAGCTCCTGTAAATCAGAGGCTTTGGTGCTTAACTCTATTCATTGTAGCATTATGTTGTAAGATAGATACTATTGCATTATAAATTAATTATAAACTGAGTTAAAAATGATAAGAAAAAACCCCAACCAGAAACCGATTTCCAATTGGGGTCTACAAATTAATAAAACATATCAAACCAACCATTTTTGATTGTTTGCTTGTACCAGTAGTAGCTATCTTTCTTTGTACGTTCTAATGTATTAAAGTCAACATGAATAATACCAAAACGTTTGTCATATCCTTCAGCCCATTCAAAGTTATCAAGTAATGACCAAGTTAGATAACCTTTGATGTTTACACCAGAATCTATCGCTCTACTTAATGAAGTTAAATGCTGTTTTAAGTAATCAATTCGTCTTTGATCCTTAACTCGACCATTTTCTACACCATCATTATAGCAAGCTCCGTTTTCAGTAATATATATTGGAATTTGACCATATTGATCTTTTAACTTTGATAATGCCTTATAAAAACCTTCAGGGTAGATATTCCAATCAAAATCAGTTTTTTCATAACCAATATCCACTTTTTCATTATCAAATAAATCATGGTTTTCTTTATATCTCACAACACTACCTGTGTAGTAATTGATCCCAACAAAGTCAATTGGCTGATGGATAAATGCCATATCTCCATCTTCGATTGAAAGTGTTACTCCTTTTTTCTCGAACCAATCTAGCATAAATTGTGGGTAGCTTCCTTTGAAAACTGGATCAAAGAACCACTCAATAAACCAGCCCATTCCTCTATTACATGCATCAATATCTTCTTGTTTATTGCTATATGGTTCGTTCCATTCAAGGTTTGGAGCATAACCAATTTCACCTGTAAGACCTGATTCTCTGAATTTCGTTACAGCCTTACCATGAGCAAGTAGAAGATGATGTGAAATTGTTGTTGCCAATTGAAGATTTTGATTCCCTGGTGCATGGATCCCTATGAAATTTGAAAGAAATGAAACACACCATGGTTCATTAATCGTAATCCATTTTTTAATCTTTCCATCAAATTCTTTGAACATTAAATCAGCATATTCTGCAAAGGCATCAACTGTTTCACGGTTTTCCCAGCCACCCTTATCCTGTAGAGCCTGTGGCAGATCCCAATGATAAAGAGTACACATTGGCTCAATTCCATTTGCTAAAAGGGCATCAACGAAATCGTGATAATATTGAAGACCACTTTGATTTACTTCACCAGTTCCTGTTGGGAAAATACGCGGCCAAGAAACTGAGAATCGATAAATATCAATACCTAATTCTTTCATAAGCTCGATATCTTCTTCATAGCGATGATAACTATCACAAGCTACATCACCATTATCTCCATTTAAAACTTTACCTGGCGTTTTTGAAAATGTATCCCATATTGAAAGACCTCTTCCATCTTTCGTTGCAGCTCCTTCGATTTGGTATGCTGCTGTAGCAGCTCCCCATCGTATATCTTTTGGAAATTCTATGATAGCCATTTTTTTACCTCCACTTAATTTTCTCTACCTTTATTAACGTCCACATGATTCACGTACCATTAATTTCGAATCAATAAAAATAGGCTTTAGCTCTGATTTTCCATTAATCAAATCATTTAACATATAAGCAGCAAGCTTGCCGAGTCGATCTTTATCCTGTCTGACAGTCGTTAATTTAGGACTGCTATAACGGCAAGCATCAATATCATCACAGCCAATAATGCATATATCCTCTGGAACTCTTAAGCCTTGTTCCTTAATTGCTCTGATTGCGCCAAATGCCATCATATCAGATGCAGCAAAAATTGCACGAGGAAGCGTTTTATTTTCAAATATTTTTTTCATTGCAATATATCCGCTTTCCTCATGAAAATCGCCATAATACATCCACTCTTTTTTCACGTCTAGACCAAGCTGGTTCATCGCATCTATAAATCCTTTTTCTCTAAACATGGCAATAGCAGAATCACGTTTTCCACCTATAAAACCAACATCTCTAATACCATGTAAATAAAAATGCTGAATAACCTGTCTTGACAAGTTAACATTATCACTCATAACAAAGCTTGCACTTGGTCCAGATAATTCTAAATCTATTCCCATACATGGGATGCCAGCTTCTACTAATTCATAAATGGCATCCTCTATTTCTTCTCCAGCAATGATGACACATCCATCAACATGAAAATGTCTACATCTTGCTAGGTAACTACCATTATCTTTATAAAATTGTTCATTCGAAAACATAATAATATCGTAACCTAACAGTCCAATCGCCTTTTTAAACGAAGTAACAACTTCATTAAAATATGGATGAGTAAAATCAACGTTTACTTTCCCAGCGTATATTAACCCTATTAAATTAGACTTTTTAGTGGCAAGTGCCTTTGCAGAAAAAGTAGGTTGATACCCTGTTTCAGTTATAATATCCATAACTTTCTTCTTCGTTTTTTCACTAATGCCACTATAATTGTTTATAATTTTAGATACAGTTCCTGGAGAAACTCCAGCCATTTTCGCGATATCTTTTATTGTTAAATTCATAGTGGTTCCTCATTTGCCTTTCGCCTTCATAATAAGTTAATACTGTTAGATTACTATTATTTTCACGAAAATTCAATTTTATAAATGTTGTTCTACAATGAATATATTGGTAAGGAGAGTTACTTAACTGCTCCATCTGTAATACTAGAGATAAATAATCTATTAAACAGTAAGAAAATGATAATTAATGGTACAGTCGCCCAGAAAACACCTGATAGAATCATACCGAAGTCGATATTGAACGTATTACTTAAATTCGCTAACGCAACTTGTATTGTATACATCTCTGGATCTCTTAAAATTGTAAATTGCCATAGGAATTCTCCCCATACAGCTGTAAAGACAATGATTCCTAATGTTGCAAATGCTGGTAGTATAATTGGCAATACAATACTTCTGTAGATTCTAAAGTTAGAGCAGCCATCAAGCTTTGCCGCCTCAATAAGTTCATCTGGAACTGATCCTGTCACATATTGTCTCATCAAGAAGATCCCTAATGGATTCAAGAAGAAAAGTAGTGCTACCCCTTGCAAGGTATCCAATAATCCTGCTTTTGAAATTAAATAGAATTGCGGAATTAACCCAAGCTGTGGCGGGATAACCATTGTTAATAGAATACCTATAAACAATGCATTCTTTCCTGGAAATTTGAATTTAGCAAATGCAAAACCAGCTAAAGAACTAATAATTAAAACAATAATTGTTACTGACGTACATAGGATGATCGTATTCCACATTGCTTGGAAGAAATCGATTGATCCTAATACTTTTTGAAAGTTCTCAACCAAAAGGTTACCCGGCGTTATTGTTGGCGGGATTGAGTTATAGGCAGAACTTGGACTTGTTGCCATAACAAACATCCAATAAAATGGAAAAAGCGAAAGCAAGGATGCTAAACTCATAAAAACATAGATTGCAATTCTTCCTAAAGAAAACTTTTTTGATCCAGCTACTTCACCCATTATTTTGCCTCCTTCCTCTTCTTACCATAACCTGAAGTTAGTAATGTATTAATCGCTGAGAATACGATAATGATGATTAACAAGATAATCGCAGTTGCTGAAGCTGTACCAAAGGATTGTAGCTTGAATGCATCACGATATAAATACATCACGACAGTCATCGCTTCATCTCTTGTAAATGCAGCTGCTCCAAGGAACACCGTTGGTTCTGCGAATAATTGTAATGCTCCAACAGTTGAGAAGAAAACAGTTAGAGTGATAAATGGTTTTAATAACGGCATTGTAATGTACATAAGTTGTTGAAACTTATTAGCTCCATCAATTGTTGCCGCTTCATAAAGATCATTAGAAATGCTTTGGAGTCCAGCTAAATAAATAATTGTATTGTATCCAACCCATCTCCAGAAAACCATAATTGAAATGGCTATTTTTGTACCCCATTCGGAAGTCCCCCAACTTACAGGATCGAACCCAAATACACCTAATACATAGTTGGCTAGGGAAGATTCATGATTACTAAATAAAACACTAAATATGAGGGCCACTGCAACCATTGACGTAATATACGGCATGAAGATCGTAACTCTGAAGAAATTTCTAAAGCGGAGAAACGATAAGTTAAGTAAAAATGCAAGAATAATCCCTACAATTAATTGTGGAGCAGTTCCCATTAATCCAATAATCAGTGTGTTATAAACAGATTTCCAAAATAGCGGATCTACTAAAACAATCTTAAAATTGTTCAACCCTACAAATTCCATTGGACTTAATCCATTCCACTTTTGGAATGCTAAATACATACTGAATAGCGCTGGATAAAGACCTACAACCGCAAAAATGATGAAGAATGGTGAAACGTATAAATATCCAGATATCATATCTTTCTTTTCTTCAGACAAAAATCTTTTGGTTTTGACTTTTTTTTCATTTGCAGAAACCATTTTCACTCCCCGTTTCCTTTATAAATTGGCTATGGTGCCCAAATGAGCACCATAACCAAAATAATTGAATAGTCAGATTAGCGACTTACTAGATCTTGAGCACGCTTAACAGCTGCATCCCATTCTTCCTCAGGATCTCCACCAACTTGAACGTTCTTAAGTGCATTCAGAACTTCTTGGTGAACCGGGAAGTATTTCTCACCTTTATAAACAGCACCTTCGATATCTTGTGCAGCTTGTGCAAATACTTCAGAAGTTACTTGACCACCAAAGAACTCGTCTTGGTTAGAAGTGAACTCTTCCATTTCATACACAGCTGGTGCAGAAGGGAATAATCCATTGCTTTGGAAAGATTTTAATTGATTTTCAGGTGATACTAACCATTCAACAAAATCGTATGCTGCTTGAGCATTTTCTGTTTCACCAGGGATTGCAATGTAAGATCCTCCCCAGTTTGCAGCAAATTCAGTTGGTAAAGTAGCTACTTTGAAATTACCAGAAGCATCTGGAGCATTACCTTCCATCCAACCTTTTAACCAACCAGCACCTAATTCTGCAGCAAATTCACCAGTGTTTACAGCATTAGACCATTCTGGTGTCCACATATCAAAGTTACCAACAATTCCTGCTTCATTTAACTCAACTGCATAATCATAAGCTTTTTTAACTGCATTTCCTTCTTCTGTAATAAGTAACTCACCTTCAGGATTTAAATAAGTTTCTACAGCTGAATCTAAATAAGCTCTGTATGCCATTTCAATACTATCAACAAAAGGTTTTCCTGTTTTTTCTTTAACTTGTAAACCAGCTTCTTTAAAAGCTTCTGGAGAATTAATTAATGCTTCAACCTCAGCAGGCTCAGTTGGTAAACCAGCTGCTTCGAAAACATCTGTACGATAGTATAAAGCTTTTGGACCTATATCTGTAGGAAGACCGAATAAGAAATCGCCATCAGCATTTTCTCCAGCATTCCATTTCCAATCTAAATATTGATCTTGAACATCTTTAGCTCCAAGGTCATATAAATTTGCAAAACGATCTTGTGCTGCTTTGAAACGATCAAATTGATCAACCTCAAGCATCGCGATATCAGGAGCACCACTACCAGCTGATAATGCTGTGAATAATGCATCATGATGTTCTGCTGTTTCAGAAGATTTAAATTTTATTGTAACATTTGGATTTTCTTCCTGGTATTCTTTTACTAATTCTTCATAACCAGTAGCACCAAAAGCCCAGAACGTTAATTCAACTTTTTTGTCTCCACCTTCGCCACCATCATTAGAAGCCCCTTCATTTCCACCGCCACTACAAGCAGCCAATGAGAACGCAAGCACTAATGTTAAACCTAAAGCTAACCATTTTTTCATGCTTTTCATCTGTATTTCCCCCTTAAAATATTGTTCATTTTGAACCGGAAACAGTTACTCTGTACGAAACCGATTTCTGAAATCAGAGAACCAATTACATTTATTAGTAACAGAAACCGCTTTCAAATAGAATTATATAACTTTATTACATTTTATTCAACTGTTTTTTTGATTTTTTTAAAAATTTATAAAAACCGGTTTCGTAAAATGTAATAAACATATACATATAGGCCAAAGAAACGAATGATTTTTTGTTTCTTATTATTGGATTTTATGATCAATTTTTGAAAGTAGAACATAATAATAGAGGAAATGCACAAGCTCTGATACGTTATAGCCAAGCCCTATAAATAAAGATATTCTTCTTTAAGCGGGAAACACCTTCTAAGTTCACCAGTACCTATGTAAATAACAAAAAAGAAGAGACTTGGGCGGCATAATTAAAGAAATCATACAAAAAGACGAATAAATCTAAATTCAGTTGAGTTAATAGAAACAAGTCCGTTCCATTGCGCTACAGACATAAGATTCGCCGGGGAGGAAGCTAAGCCTCCTTGGCGCAAGCGCCTGTGGGGTCTCAGCCTTTCCTCTGCACCCGCAGGAGTAAAATGCCTTCCGCTCTATTCCACTAGTTCTTAAAAATAGTATGCAAAATTAAAAACCTATTGAAGTAACAAATAAAAACCCGAAATATTAGGTGAATGATTAAAATATCACCTTATAATTCGGGTTCTATCATTAGCTTAAATACTTATGTCCAAGCCTCTTTAGATTATAGCTAATATAAGAATATATAGAAATGTGTACTAGATTTTCTCAGCAGCTGTTAATGATGCACGAACAAAATCACGGAATAAAGGCTGTGGCTTTGTTGGTCTTGATGTAAATTCAGGATGGAATTGAGATGCTACGAACCAAGGATGATCCTTAAGCTCAACAATTTCAACAAGACGACCATCAGGTGTTGTTCCTGAGAATACAAATCCTGCGTCTTCCATCACTTGACGATATTCATTATTAAACTCATAACGGTGACGATGACGCTCATAAATAACTTCATCTTGATAAGCTTCATAAGCTTGAGTTCCTTCTACTAGCTTACTTGGTGATAAACCTAAACGAAGAGTTCCACCAAGGTCTTCAATATCCTTTTGTTCTGGAAGTAAATCAATAACCGGGTATTGTGTACTTGGATCAATTTCAGAAGAATTTGCTCCTTTTAACCCAACTACATTACGTGCAAATTCAATAGATGCAACTTGCATACCAAGACAAATTCCTAAGAATGGGACTTTATTTACACGAGCATATGTTGTTGCTAAAATCTTACCTTCAACACCACGATCGCCAAAGCCACCAGGAACTAAAATTCCGTCAACATCCTCAAGCTGAGTTTTCACTGTATCTTCTGTTAATGTTTCTGCATTTACCCATTTAATTTCAATATCAGAATCATATTCATAACCTGCATGACGTAGTGCTTCAACAACAGAAATATAAGCATCTTGTAGTTCAACATATTTCCCAACTAAGCCAATTTTCGTTGTTTTAGAAAGATTAGTCACTCGTTTCACAAGCTCAGTCCACTCTGTCATATCTGCTTCATTACATTGAAGCTTCAAGTGATTACACACAATAGTATCTAAATTTTGATCTTGTAAAGCTAAAGGAATCGAATAAAGAGTTTCAGCATCACGACATTCAATGACTGCATTTGTATCAATATCACAGAATAAAGCAATTTTATCCTTCATATCCTGTGAAATTGGCATTTCTGTACGAACAACAATGACATTTGGCTGAATTCCTAAGCTACGAAGCTCTTTTACACTATGCTGTGTTGGCTTCGTTTTTAACTCGCCAGCAGCTTTGATATATGGAATAAGTGTACAGTGGATGTACATTACATTATCACGGCCGATATCACTTTTAATTTGGCGAATCGCTTCTAAGAAAGGTAGTGATTCGATATCACCAACAGTTCCACCAATCTCAGTAATAACAACATCTGCACCTGTTTCTTTACCAGCACGGAACACTCTTTCTTTTATTTCATTCGTAATATGTGGGATAACCTGAACTGTTCCACCAAGATAATCTCCACGACGTTCTTTCTTTAGCACTGTTGAATAAATTCTTCCTGTTGTTACGTTGTTGAACTTTGTTAAGTTCACATCGATAAAACGCTCATAGTGACCTAAATCAAGATCAGTTTCAGCTCCATCATTCGTTACAAAGACCTCACCGTGCTGATACGGACTCATTGTTCCTGGATCCACATTTATGTATGGATCAAACTTTTGAATTGTCACACTCATACCACGGTTTTTTAGCAATCTACCTAAAGAAGCAGCTGTAATTCCTTTTCCTAAAGATGAAACAACTCCACCTGTTACAAAAATATACTTTGTCATGATCTTCCCCCTAAAGAAGCTATGTGTTTTTATTTTGTACTAAATTAAAAAATAAATTTGGAAAACTTATTAGTAAAGTGTGAGGTGCTAAGCTAATGTGAGATATACTTGCAATATTTTCCTAAAAAAGGTTTCAATACTGCTTGTCCTCATTTAAAGGAAAACGGCTCTTTATAAGACAAAAGACCGTAGTTCCGCATCATTTTTTTCTCTACAAAATAAGAAAGCTCCCTTCCAAACTAGTTGAAAGGGAGCTGTAAATGTAAAATTACAAACGATAGCTTTTTAAGAGCCCAAAATAGATTCTACCTACTGTGAAAAAGAAAGTCAAGACGATTTACTGTTATTTTTCGTCTTCCTCGTCATCTTCATCATCTTCATCTAAATCTTCGTCATCATCATCAATTAGATCATCATCATCGTCATCAATATCCGTTTCATCAATGTCGTCGAAATCATCATCTTCTTCATCATCATCTGTATCATCGAAATCATCTAGATCATCATAATCTAAATCATCTTCTAGTTCGTCAAACACTTCTTCTAAATCATCATCAGAAGCTTTAGATTTTTTCTTTTTAGGTTTTGTAACAGGTACAATTTCTTCTTCAATTTGCTCATATGGATACCAAGTACGCAGTCCCCACATGTTTTCTCCAACACAAATGAAGCGTCCATCGATATTGATGTCTGTATAAAATTGAGCTATTTTATCTTCAACCTGCTTTTTTGTAAGTCCTAGTAAAGTTGCTATTTCCTCTACTAATTCACTGAATACATAAGGCTTTTTACCTTCTATAAAAAGTTCATATGCAACCTCAACCATTGCCATTTCTTTTATTTGCTCATCTGTTAATTGTTTTAGACTCAAATACGGCACTCCCTTTCTAGGTCATCAATCTATAAATTAAGAAATAAGAACATTAGTATTATTCGTTACCATTATGTACAAATTGTAAAGTCAACAAACCATACCATTCATTATAAACAAATTCTAGTAGTTTATGCCACCTTTATAACGTAAAAAATACACAAAAATGCTTCTGCACCTTTGTGTCAGAGTTTGGATAATTGGTTATTGCAGTTAATAGGTAGCTTTTAGGAGAATTATAAGCTGCTTAATTTCCCTTGTAGGAATAATAAACATGGGTTCAAACAACTTTTTATGGTACGTAATGGACATTATACATAAAAGCATTAAAGCTTAATATAAGTATGGTGCTGGTTGATTTGCGCTACAGGTTGCTCGCTTTCCGCGGGGCGGACGGTGAGCTTCCTCGGCGCACAGCGCCTGTGGGATCTCACCTGTCCCGCTGCACCCGCAGGAGTCTCGCACCTTTCGCTCCAATCAACCTTAAATTAGTTACTGCTAAAGACATTTAAAAACTTCACTTTATTAATTGACTTACTTAAAGATTGCTTATACATAATTTAATTTTCTAAAAAAGTTAAAGAAGAAATCCATCATAAAGTAGAATTTCATTAGCACCAGCAAATAAAATACGGTTTATACTTTATGCACCTTACATATTCCTACGATATTGCCCGCCAACTTCATATAGTGCTGTTGTGATTTGGCCTAGGCTTGCTACTTTTACTGTTTCCATTAGCTCTGCAAAGATATTGCCGTTTTCTATTGCTGTTCTTTTTAGTTGGTTTAGTGCTTCTTCGATTTTATCTTCGTTGGCTTTTTGGAAATTTTGTAGATTTTTAATTTGTGTTTCTTTTTCTTCTTTTGTTGCTCTTGCTAGCTCCATATTATCCATCATTTCTTGTGATGGTGGATTTGGGTTTAAGTAGGTGTTCACGCCAATGATCGGTAGCTCTCCAGTATGTTTTTTCATTTCATAATGCATCGATTCATCCTGAATTTTGCCTCGTTGATATTGAGTTTCCATCGCACCGAGTACCCCGCCACGTTCATTGATTCGGTCAAACTCTGTTAAAACAGCTTCTTCTACTAAATCTGTTAATTCTTCGATAATAAAGGAGCCTTGAAGTGGATTTTCATTTTTAGTTAAGCCATGTTCTTTTGTAATGATCATTTGGATGGCCATCGCACGGCGTACAGATTCTTCTGTTGGTGTAGTAATTGCTTCATCATACGCATTTGTATGAAGAGAATTACAGTTATCATGCAGAGCCATTAATGCCTGTAATGTCGTACGGATATCATTAAAGTCAATTTCTTGAGCGTGTAAAGATCGTCCAGAGGTTTGTACATGATACTTTAGCTTTTGACTTCTTTCATTTGCTCCATATTTGTTTCTCATAACAGTAGCCCATATTCTTCTCGCTACTCTTCCAATCACAGTGTATTCTGGATCAAGTCCATTACTAAAGAAGAACGAGAGATTTGGTGCAAACGAATCAATATCCATTCCTCTACTTAAATAGTACTCAACATATGTGAAGCCGTTTGAAAGGGTAAAGGCTAGCTGTGAAATAGGATTCGCTCCTGCTTCAGCAATATGATAGCCTGAAATTGATACAGAATAGTAATTTCTCACTTTATAATCAATAAAATATTGCTGAATATCTCCCATTAGCCTTAAAGCAAATTCTGTTGAAAAAATACAAGTATTTTGACCTTGATCTTCTTTTAATATATCAGCTTGAACTGTTCCTCTAACAGTTTGGAGGGTGAAGGACTTCACTTCTTGAAACTCTTTATCACTAAGCTGTCTCCCTAGCTCTGCTTCCTTTTTACTAACCTGCTGAGTGATTGCTGTATTCATGAACATCGCTAAAATAATTGGTGCTGGACCATTAATTGTCATCGAAACAGAAGTAGATGGTGCGCAAAGATCAAACCCAGCATAAAGCTTCTTCATATCTTCGAGTGTACAAATACTTACACCACTTTCACCAATTTTCCCATAGATGTCTGGACGATATGCAGGATCTTCTCCATATAAGGTGACAGAATCAAATGCAGTACTCAACCGTTTTGCATCATCATCTTTTGATAAATAATGAAAACGTCGATTTGTTCGTTCAGGCGTTCCTTCTCCTGCAAATTGTCGCTTAGGATCTTCACCTTCACGTTTGAAAGGAAAAACACCAGCAGTATATGGAAATACCCCAGGAACATTTTCTCTGTATAACCATGCCAAAATATCGCCTTCATTTTTATACTTTGGTAGTGCGACCTTAGGAATCATCAGTCCTGATAATGATATTGTTTTTAACTTAGTCACAATCTCTTTATTTCGTATAACTGTTGTAAACGCATCTGCGGCATACTTTTCCTTTAGGTCATTCCAATTATTAAGCAATGCCTTTGAATCAGCTGTTAGCTTTCCTTCTAATTGCTCTTTTAAAGCTACTAAAGTTTTCATAGCATCTTCGTTATCATCTTGATCTGCAATAGCCTGGATTGTTCCTTTTACTTGGAATAACTTCGTTGCAATTTCAGCTTGATCATCTGATAATTTATGATAATTTCTTACCGTCTCACTAATTTCACGTAAATAATAGCGACGTTCTGGAGGAATAATGACATTTTGCTTTTCTACATCTTTTACGATTGGTAATGATGATGTCCATTGTTGATTTGTTTTTTCATTTATTAATTCTAATAGCTTTGAAAATAACGTGTTTGTACCTAAGTCATTGAACTGACTGGCAATTGTTCCATACACAGGCATGTTTTCTAATGGCTCATCAAATAAAAGACGACTACGCTGATATTGCTTTTGTACCTGACGTTTTGCATCTTCAGATCCTTTGCGTTCAAATTTATTGATTACAACTAAATCTGCATAATCAAGCATATCGATTTTTTCAAGCTGTGATGGAGCTCCAAATTCACTTGTCATCACATACATAGAAAGATCACAGATTTCAGCTATTTCAGCATCACCTTGACCTATTCCACTTGTTTCAACAATGATTAATCCAAAGCCAGCAGCTCTTACAACTGAAATGGCATCTGAAATGGCTAAAGAGAGCTCTGATTTTGATTGACGAGTTGCTAAGCTTCTCATAAAGACGCGCGGTGAAAAAATTGCGTTCATCCGAATTCGATCACCTAATAATGCTCCACCAGTTTTCTGTTTTGTAGGATCAATCGATAACACAGCAATTTTTAAATCCGGCACTTCATTTAAAAATCTTCTAATTAATTCATCTGTTAATGAACTTTTCCCAGCACCACCTGTTCCAGTAATCCCAATCACTGGTGCAGATGAGTGAAAATCCTCGATCTGTCTTAAAAATTGATCAGCATTTTGTGATAATTCTCGTTTAGAAACCTTGGATTCCGCATATGAAATTAGCTTTGCAACAGACTTTTGTTCCCCTTGCTTTAGTAAGTCAAGATCAAACTTCTCATTTTCAACTGTAGAAAAATCACATTCTTTAATCATATGATTAATCATGCCTTGTAAACCAAGCTCTCTTCCATCTTCAGGAGAAAAGATTTTAGCGATTCCGTACTCATGTAATTCTCTTATTTCACGGGGAATAATAACTCCACCGCCTCCACCAAAAAGACGAATATGTCCTGCACCTTTTTCCTGTAGTAGATCATGCATATACTTAAAAAATTCCACATGACCTCCTTGATAAGAGGATATTGCTATACCTTGTGCATCCTCTTGAATTGCAGCTGCAACGATTTCTTCAACGGAACGATTATGGCCTAAATGAATCACTTCTGCTCCGCTTGCTTGTAAAATCCGGCGCATAATATTAATTGAAGCATCATGGCCATCAAATAAGCTTGATGCTGTAACAAATCGAACATCATTTATTGGCTTATACACCTCTGATATTGTCATAAACATCCACCCCTGTGTTTTACGTAACACTTAAAGCTTAAGCCAAAAGTGTCCGTAGACTATTTCTCCACAACCCCTTGTAGAATTAGCTTTGTTTGTATCTCAATGTACTTTTCAAGTGTGTAGTTCTTTTGAAGTGTCCATCTTCTAAACGCCCACATCTGCCCCTGAACAATAATATTGTGAGCCACCATATCACACTGCTCTTCAGTTAGTGTTAATTCCTGATTTTCCACACATCTTTCAATAATTTTTTTAAACATGGCTGCCATTTCATTTTCTTTCTTTAAAACATATGGAAGTGCATCTTTTGATAGAGATTTCGCTTCTTGATACATGACTAACACTTCATCCTGCATCACATCTACCACTTTAAAATAATTATTTATCGCCAGCTGTAGGCTCGCTATCGTCCCTAGCTTCGTATCGATATTTTCTTCAAGGCGATTATGAACCTGATCATAAATTGTGTCACATACCAAATAAAGAACGTCTTCCTTTTGCCTAATATATTCATATAAAGTACCAATGCTAAACCCTGCTGCTTTGGCAATTTCTCTTGTTGTTGTGCGATGAAATCCTTTTTCCTTAAAAAGAGTGACCGCTCCTTTAATCATTTGATTTCGCCGTTTCTCTATTAATTTCTCATCTTTTACAGATGCTAGAACTTCACGTTTTTCCATCTACCTCCCCACCTCTTTTCTTATGATTATCTGTTCATTTCCGTAGCATCATTTATTTTGTAATCATTCTCGAGATAACAAGTCGTTGAATTTCCTGTGTTCCTTCGTATATTTGGGTGATTTTTGCATCTCTCATAAAGCGTTCTACAGGATAATCCTTTGTATAGCCATAGCCACCAAACACCTGTACAGCTTCTGTTGTTACTTGCATTGCCATGTCACCAGCAAATAATTTTGACATAGCAGATTCTTTTCCATAAGGAAGACCCTCTGATTCTAACCATGCAGCTTGATAGGTTAATAGACGCGCAGCTTCAATATTTGTGGCCATATCTGCTAATTTAAAGCTAATTCCTTGCTGTGCAGCGATTGGCTTACCAAATTGCTCACGTTCTTTTGCATAAGCGATTGCAGCATCTAGAGCACCTTGAGCAATTCCAACAGCTTGTGCTGCAATTCCATTCCTACCACCATCTAATGTCATCATCGCAATTTTAAAGCCATCACCTAGTTGACCAAGCATATTTTCCTTTGGCACTCTACAATCCTCAAAAATGATTTCTGTCGTAGGTGATGAACGAATACCTAATTTACTTTCTTTTTTGCCTACTGAAAATCCAGGGAAGTCTTTTTCCACAATAAAAGCCGTTGTTCCTTTGTTTTTACTAGAAGGATCTGTTATAGCAAATACGATGTAGATATCAGCAATTCCTCCATTTGTAATGAAGATTTTTGATCCATTTAAAACAAAGTCATTTCCATCTTGTTTTGCATTTGTTCTCATGCCACCAGCGTCAGAGCCAGAGCCAGGCTCTGTTAAGCCATATGCACCAATTTTTTCTCCCAATGCCATAGGTTTTAAGTATTTTTGCTTTTGTTCCTCTGATCCAAATTTATATAAAGGCCAGCCTGCTAATGATGTATGTGCAGACAAAGTGACCCCAGTGCTTGCGCAAACTCTTGATAGCTCCTCGACCGCAATTACATAGGATAAGTAATCGCTTCCAATTCCACCATACTCTTCATCCCACGGAATACCCGTTAATCCTAATTCAGCCATTTTCTTAAATAAATCCATATCAAAGCGCTCTTGTTCATCTCTTTCTGCTGCTGTTGGTTCAACTTCCTTTTTAGCAAAATCTCGTACGGTTTTTCTTAGCATTTCGTGTTCTTCTGATAGTTTAAAAAACATAGTGTATCTCCCCTTTTCCATTGAAAATTATCATGCTTATTAGGAATTTTTTTAATACTTTTTGCTTTTTAATAAAATTATTTGATCGTAATCAGTCCGTTCCATTTCGCTTCAGAAAATTGCTTTCCGCGGGGAGGAAGTCGAGCCTCCTCGGCTACGCCTGTGGGGTCTCGACCTTTCCTCTGCACCCGCAGGAGTCAATTTTCTTCCGCTCCATTGCACTACATTTATTGTAATGATTGATTGTAAAAATAATCTTAGAGAAAAAAGCTATACTTTTAAATGAAACTGTAGGTATCAAATGGATTTCATTGAAACATCTTCTATTTTAGTTAATTCACTAATATAAAAGATTACTGAACTAAAAGGCCTGTCATATATGATCTTTCTGAAAGATTTTAGCTTATTGACCTCGTTATCTGGCTAGAAACAAAATTACGAATATAGCCTTATTTCAATAAATGCTTACTAATCACTATTTTTTGGATTTCACTTGTACCTTCGTAGATTTCACATACTTTTGCATCGCGGAAGTATCTTTCAACTGGATAATCCTTTGTATAGCCATAGCCGCCATAGACTTGAATGGCTTCAGTTGACACCTCCATAGCTGCTTTAGAGGAGAGGAGCTTTGCCATTGCAGCTTGTTTTCCACATGGTAAATTGTTTTCTTTGAGCCATGCTGCTTGATAGACTAGTAGCTTTGCTGCCTCAACCTTTGTTGCCATATCAGCTAGCCTAAAGGCAATTCCTTGTTGAGCGGAAATTGGTTTGCCAAACTGCTGTCTTTCTTTTGCATATAAAATTGATTTTTCTAGTGCTGCTTCTGCGATGCCAAGTGCTTGTGCTGCGATGCCAATTCTTCCGCCATCAAGATTAGCCATGGCAATTTTAAAACCTTCTCCTTCTTGACCTAAAAGATTGTCTGCTGGCACCATTGCATCTTCAAACATTAATGAAACGGTTCGTGATCCGTTTAACCCCATCTTATGTTCATCTTTACCAATAACAAATCCGGGAGTGTCACTTTCGACGATAAAAGCTGATATCCCTTCACTTCCCTTGCCTTCACCCGTCCGTGCAAAAACGATATACGTATCTGCTTCTCCACCATTTGTGATAAACATCTTTGATCCATTTAATAGGTAATGATCTCCCTTTTTGACAGCACGTGTTTTCATGCTTGCTGCATCAGAGCCAGAGCTTGGTTCTGTTAAACAAAATGCGCCTAAGTACTGACCGGTTGCGAGTCTTTTTACATATTTTTCTTTTTGCTTTTCATTTCCAAAAGCAAGTATTGGATACGTACCGACTGAAGTATGAACAGATAATATGACAGAAAGTGTTGCACTAGCCTTTGAGATTTCATGAATAGCGATTGTGTATGCTGTAAAATCCATTCCTGCTCCACCATACTTTTCAGGAACAGGGATACCCATTAAACCTAGTGCTGCCATTTTATTTATCAATTCCCTCGGAAAAATCCCCTTTTCCATTTTCTCAGCAAATGGCTCAATTTCTGATTTAGCAAATTCTCTAACCATTTTTTGCAGCATCATTTGTTCTTCTGTGAAATGTAGATTCACGCGAATCCACCCCTTTGCGTTACTTTGCACTCTAAAAAATACCCCTTTGAATTAAAAAACTATTAGTATCGCAATTTAATAAGTATAAAAGCCTCTACCTGATTTTCTCCCTAACCAGCCAGCACTTACATACTTTCGTAACAATGGACAAGGTCGATATTTATCATCTCCAAAGCCTTCATGAAGTGTTTCCATAATATATAAACATGTATCAAGACCGATGAAATCAGCTAAAGTTAAAGGTCCCATTGGATGGTTCATGCCTAGCTTCATCACTTCATCAATTGCTTCTGGCTCGGCAACACCTTCATAAACGGTATAGATTGCTTCATTAATCATCGGCATTAAAATTCGGTTCGAAACAAAGCCTGGAAAATCATTTACTTCAACTGGAACCTTGTTTATCTTCTCTGTTAAATTCTTAATTTGGTCAAAAACTTCATCAGCTGTCGCTAGACCACGAATAATTTCGACTAGCTTCATAACAGGTACAGGATTCATAAAATGCATTCCGATGACCTTTTCTGGTCTATTTGTTGCAGCAGCTATTTCAGTAATTGGCAGAGATGATGTATTTGTTGCTAGAATCGTATGATCTGCTGTTAGTTTATCTAGTTCCTTAAAGAGCTTTGTTTTAATTTCCATTTTTTCAACAATTGCTTCTATAACTAAATCAACGGAGCTTGCGTTTGAGAGGTTAACTGAGGTTGATAATCTTTGTTGTGTTTCATTTTTCTCATTCTCGGACATTTTTCCTTTTTCTACCAATCTAGTAAGCTGTTTCTCAATCGATTTTATTCCTTTTCCAACAATTTCTTCTGATATATCATGTAGTACAACTTCTATGCCTGACATCGCACAAACCTGGGCAATGCCTGATCCCATTTGCCCAGCTCCAACAACCATTATTTTATCTATACTCATTCCTTATCTCCCCCTTAAAAATTGACGTTTTTTTTCACCTCAAACTTGAAGCATGATCGCATCACCTTGCCCACTACCGCTACAAATTGCCGCAATTCCAATGCCTCCGCCTCTGCGTTTTAATTCATGTATAAGGGTAATGATGATTCTTGCTCCACTTGCTCCGATTGGATGTCCAAGTGCAACAGCTCCACCGTTTACATTTACTTTTTCAGGATCTAAGTTAGCTAGTTGATTCGCAGCTAGTGCAACTGTTGCAAAGGCTTCGTTAATTTCAAATAGATCAATATCTTCAACACTTTTACCTGCTTTGTTTAAAAGTTCATTAATAACAAGACCTGGCGTTTTAGGAAAATCCTTTGCTTCAACAGCGATTGCCGTATGAGCTAAAATTGTTGCTAGTGGCTGCAAGCCTTCCTTTTGTGCACGCTCATCACTCATTAATACAAGTGCAGCTGCTCCATCATTAATTCCCGGGGCATTTCCAGCTGTAATTGTGCCATCATGATCAAATACAGGTGCTAGCTTTGATAATCTCTCTATAGACGTGTCTTTTCGTGGCGCTTCATCTTGATCAACAATTATTGGATCACCTTTACGTTGTGGAACAGGCACGGATACAATTTCTTCAGCTAATAATCCTGCTTCCTGTGCATTTACTGCCCGCTGATGGCTTCTTAATGCCCATTCATCCTGTGCTTGTCGAGTTAGCTCTAAATCTTTTGAAGTTCTATTTCCGTAAGTGCCCATATGTACACCTGTAAAGCTACATGTTAACCCATCATGAATCATAGAATCCTTTACTGCACTATCTCCCATTTTTAAGCCCCATCGTGCTTTTGGTAATAAATAAGGTGCATTGCTCATTGATTCCATTCCACCAGCAACAATCACTTCTTCATCACCAGCTCTAATTACTTGATCAGCTAATGTCACACTTCGTAATCCTGATGCACACACTTTATTGATTGTTTCTGTTTTAACATTCCACGGCAAATCAGCAGCACGTGCAGCCTGACGAGAAGGAATTTGACCTTGCCCACCTTGTAGCACATTTCCAAAAATCACTTCATCCACTTGGTCTTTATCAACATTTGCTCTTTTTAAAGCTTCCTTAATTGCAATTCCTCCTAATTCTGCAGCTGTTAACGAAGCGAGTGTGCCTCCGAACTTTCCAACAGGTGTTCTTACACCACTTAAAATCACTGTTTTCGCCATTGTTAATTTCCTCCTCAAATAAAAAAATATTATCTAATAGCAAACGCTTACATAAATGACTGAACGCTCGCTCGATTACCTCGCAAATTTGAAAGGGGGTCTGACCCCCCTCTTCATTTTATGATCGTTTTTTCTTCTAAATAACTATGAAACTAATTCTTTTATTTCGCCAAAAATCGATTTTTCCAGTAGTTCAGCTACATCATAAGTGCTTACTGTCTCTTCTACTTCTTTTGCTTTTGTTCCATCACTTAGCATTGTTAAGCAATATGGACAGCCTGCACTAATGACAGATGGCTTAACAGCTAATGCTTGCTCTGTTCTCGCCACATTGATTCTGCTGCCAGTATCTTCTTCCATCCACATCAGTCCACCACCAGCTCCACAGCACATACCCTTGTCGCGGTTACGCTCCATTTCAACAAGCTTAACACCAGGAATTGCTTTTAGAATATCTCGTGGTGCATCATATACCTCATTGTATCTTCCTAAATAACAGGAATCATGGAAGGTAATTGTTTCTTCAACAGCAAGCTTTGGTTTTAGCTTTCCTGATTTCACTAGCTCAGCAAGTAACTCTGTATGATGGAAAACCTCTGCTTCTAATCCAAAGTCTGGATATTCATTTTTAAAGATATTGTACGCATGTGGATCAATTGTAACGATCTTTTTGATGTCATTCTTCACAAACTCATCAATGTTCTTTGTTGCAAGCTCTTGGAATAAAAATTCATTTCCTAGACGACGTGGTGTATCACCTGAATTTTTCTCTTTATTACCAAGAATCGCAAACTTCACACCAGCTTCGTTAAGTAGTTTTGCAAAGGAAAGAGCAATCTTTTGGCTACGATTATCATAAGATCCCATAGATCCAACCCAGAATAAGTATTCAAACTCTTCTCCAGCTTTGCTCATTTCCTTAACAGTAGGTACAACAACATCTTCTCGTGCTTCACGCCATGTTTCACGCTCTTTACGATTAAGACCCCACGGATTTCCCTGGCGTTCAATATTTGTCATCGCACGTTGTGCATCAGCATCCATTTTTCCTTCTGTCAAAACTAAATAGCGACGCATATCAATAATTTTATCAACATGCTCATTCATAACTGGACATTGATCTTCACAGTTACGACATGTAGTACAAGCCCAAATTTCTTCCTCTGTAATCACATCACCAATTAATGATGGACTGTAGTCAACAGCTGTTGCTGCAGATTCATTTGCACCAGCACCAGATGCCATCATTGCGATTTGATTTCCTTTTGTCCCACTAAATGCAACCGCAGGAACCCATGGCTGTTTCTGTGTAACCGCAGCTCCAGTGAAGGTTAAATGATCTCTTAATTTCAAAATCAAATCCATCGGAGATAGAATTTTCCCTGTACCTGTTGCTGGACACATATTTGTACAGCGTCCACACTCTACACATGCATATAAATCAATGAGTTGAGGTTGAGTAAAGTCCTCAATTTTTCCAACCCCGAACGATTCTTGTGTTTCATCTTCAAAGTCAATTTTCTCAAGCTTTCCTGGGTTTGAAACACGATTAAAGTAAACATTTGCCGGTCCAGCAATTAAATGTGCGTGCTTTGATTGTGGCACATACACTAAGAATGTTAATAAAAATAATAAGTGAATCCACCAAGCAATATAGAAAATAACGATCGAGCCTGTTTCTCCAACAAAGCTAAGTAAAAATGCAAATGAAGAAGCAATAGGCTCTGACCATGTTAAATCATGACCATGCCAATTAAGTCCCATACCATTTCCTAGTAATACGGATAACATAAGGCCACCAATGAAGATTAATACTAAGCCTGATTTAAAGCCTCGCTTTAGTCGAACAAGTTTTTCAACATATCTTCGGTGAAATGCCCAAACGACTGCAACTAAAATCATGAATGTGACAATCTCTTGGAAAAATGTAAAGGCAGGATACAGTGGTCCTAATGGTAAATGTGCACCAGGTATCAATCCTTTAATGATAAAATCAAGTGCGCCAAACTGAACAAGAATAAAGCCATAAAAAAACATGACATGGATAATTCCACTTTTCTTGTCTTTCAATAACTTTTTCTGCCCAAATACATTCACCAAAATCTTTTCGAATCTTTCCTTTACCTTGCCATCAAATTCAACCTTTTTTCCAAGCTTAATGTAAGCCATCCTTGTACGAATTAAGTAAGCAAATAGATGTACAGCGTAAGCGGTTACAATTAAGAACGCAATAAAATTCACCCATAAAAGTGCATCCATCTCAATTTCCCCCAATCTCCCAGTTGTAACAAAAAAATACTTTATGGTCACTACCCCTAAAACTCTTCCCTTTTTAACTATACCTCTATGATAATAAATGAATGAGCATTCAGTCAATAGTTTTTTTGGTGCCTGTCACTCCCCGAATTATGTCGATTCCATCTAGATGCCATGTACATAAAAAGCTTCGTAACCGTTAAAGATAATAAAAATAAATTCTGACAGCCATAAAATTCAATTCGTTTCTTTTGATCCAATTCTATTTTCTGCTACTACTTGGAGGAGGTATTGCAAATTGAATACGTTAATCATCTGCTCTATCGTTGTGGCAATTTTAATTGGGTGGTTGATCTTTGACTATAAAGCTGGTCGAAAAAATCATCTCTTAACTTCTAAATACACCCAATTTCCTCTAAGAAAAAGTGACATATCAGTTTTTATTGATGGAAATGATTTTTATAAAGATTACTTCGAGAACATTAAAAATAGTACTACATATGTTCATGTGTTATTTTTTATAGTGAAAAATGATAAAATCAGCCATGAATTTTTATCTATTTTAGGTGATAAAGCAAAAGAAGGTTTAGATGTACGTTTATTGCTTGATTATGTTGGCAGCTCAAAATTAGGTAAGAAAAAAATCCAAGCTTTAAAGAACCAGGGAGTTCGAATTGCCTTTTCACATAAGCCTAAATTACCTTTTTTACTTTATACTTCTCAAGCTAGAAACCATCGTAAGATAACCGTAATTGACGGAAAAACCTCCTATTTAGGTGGATTTAATATCGGTAAGGAATATATTGGTCAAGATCCAAAGCTTGGTTATTGGAGAGATTATCATCTTAAAATTAAAGGTGAGGGTGTTATTGATTTACAGCAGCAATTTCTAAAAGACTGGTTTGATTCTACAGGTGAAAATGATCTTAACGAACCTAGATTTTCTGAGAAACATCCTAAAGGGGAAAGCACCCATATGTTTATTTCGACTTATGGTGAAAAGCTAGAAGATCATTTTATCGATTTTATCCAAAATGCCAAGCAAGAAATTATTATTTGCACACCATATTTCATTCCTGGAAAAATGATTTTAAATGAGCTTTTAGAAGCCTTATCAAGAGGGGTAAAAGTAAAATTAGTGGTACCCATGGGTAAGGACCATCCCTTAGTAAAGGAAGCATCACTTCCCTACTTTGGGCCGCTTATTTTAGCCGGTGGAGAAATTTATCAGTTTTTTTATGGATTTTTTCATGCCAAGGTCATTATTATTGATGATAAATTTTGTGATATTGGAACAGCTAATTTCGATAAACGGAGCATGTATTTAAATGACGAAATGAACTGTTTAATTTACGATCCGGCTTTTATTGAAAAAGTGCGTGGCTTAATTCACAAGGATATGAAGCACTCTGAGCTATTAACATATAGCGCCTATGAAAAAAGGCCTCTTACTACAAAAATAAAAGAGAGATTTGCAACAATGATTTCACATTTTCTATGAGGAGAAAGTTAAATGATTATTCGCTTTGGTTATGTTTCACACGCTCTCGCTCTATGGGATTGCTCACCTGCAAAGTCGTTAACCTTTACGCGATGGAAGCAGCTAGACGAGAATGAGAGGAAAGATCAGCTTTTATATGTAACAAGAAAAAATTTAGAGCATACTTTACGTATGATTCATTACAATATTGCACAAGAAATCCAAGTTTACCGTCTATCTTCATCAATTGTACCTCTTGCAACACATCCAGAGGTTCTATGGGATTATCGTACACCTTTTAAGGATTTACTCACCGAAATCGGTCAGTTAGTGAAGAAAAATAAATTAAGAACTAGCTTTCACCCTAATCAATTCACGCTATTTACTAGTGACAAGCCTCATATAACAGATAATGCTGTGGGTGATATGCAATATCATTATGATTTATTAGATGCTATGGGTCTTGCAGATGAAGCAATTATTAACATTCATGTAGGTGGCGCTTATGGCAATAAGGAAAAAGCTACAGAACGATTTCATGAAAATATAAAGAAATTGCCTGCAGAGATCAAGAAACGAATGACCCTAGAAAATGATGACAAAACTTATACAACAACAGAAACATTGAAGATTTGTCAAAAAGAAAAAATTCCGATGCTATTTGATTATCACCATTACATTGCAAATAAAGATGAAGATGAAAATTTCGAAGAGCTGTTGCCAGAAATTTTTGACACCTGGTCTTTTGTTGGTCTTCATCCAAAAATTCACGTGTCATCACCTAAAACAGAAAAGGAATTTAGAAGCCACGCAGATTATGTGGATGCTGAATTTCTTATGCCATTATTATTATTTTTAAAAAACCACAATGCAAACGTTGACTTAATGATTGAAGCTAAGAAAAAAGACCTTGCTGCTATAAAGCTTTGTGAGGATATTTCTAAAATTAGGGGTGTAAAACGAATTGGTGGTGCAACAATTGAGTGGTAAGGCTAACTTTATAGTTAGTCTCTTTTTTTCGATACCCTCACTAAATATAGGTATTTATCACTATTTTACTTGTCGAAATATAGGACATATATCACTTGTTTGCTAAACGTGTTATCATATATTCTAAAGATAGACATTAATTTCAGAAAATTGTGCAATCGATTGCGCATAAAGCCTTTTATTTTTATTTATAAATGGAAGCGCTTTAATTTCTGAAATTAGTTCAAGATTCGTTTTAAAAATTTTACAATAGGGGGAGTTACAGTGAGAAAGTTTCTAAAACAGGTAAGCATTAGTTTCATGATTATTCTTTTAGCAACAACAACATTTTTTAACCCGTCAGCTTCTGCAGATATTAAGTCAGATTACAAAGCATATGTGATGGCACCTTTAACAAAAATCACAAATTGGAGTGATTTCTCAAAACAGCTTGCTACGTTAAAAAGTAATGGAGTATATGCTCTAACAACTGATGTTTGGTGGGGCGATGTAGAGAAGAATGGCAATAATCAGTTTGATTGGTCTTACTATCGTCAATATGCTCAAGTTGTAAGAGAATCAGGGCTAAAATGGGTACCAATCATTTCGACACACCAATGTGGTGGAAATGTTGGTGATGATTGTAATATTCCTGTTCCTAACTGGGTCTGGAATCTTGCAAGCGAGGATGTGTTAACACACGAATCAGAAACAGGCTATGTGAACAAAGAAACTGTCTCACCTTGGGCAACAAATGTGATTTCAACTCAATATAATGAGCTCTACTCATCTTTTGCTCAGAATTTCTCGGATTATAAAGATATCATTGTTAAAATCTATTTAAGTGGTGGACCAGCTGGTGAGCTTCGTTTTCCATCATATGTTTCTGGTGATGGCTGGAGCTATCCTTCAAGAGGAAAATTACAGGCATATACTGAAACAGCAAAAACAGATTTTAGAAATAATATGCAAGCAAAGTATGGTACAATCAGTAGCTTGAATGCTGCTTGGAACACAAATTTATCATCATTCAGTCAAGTGAATCCACCATCTGATGGAGATAATTTCTTCACGTCAGGTGCTGCTTATAATAGTCAATATGGTAAGGACTTTATGAATTGGTACCAAAGTGTTTTAACAAAGCATCTTTCGTTAATTAGCAGTAAAGCACATCAAAACTTCGACTCTACTTTTGGTGTACCAATAGGGGCTAAGATTGCTGGACTTCATTGGAAAATGAATGATCCATATATGCCACATTCAACTGAATATTCAGCAGGGTATCATGATTATGCAAAAATACTGGATCAATTTAAAGCGAGTAATCTTCACCTAACATTCACTTGCTTGGAAATGGACAATAGTCAGGCATATACAAGCCCATACTATTCAGCTCCTAAATCACTTGTTACACAAATTGCTAATCTTGCTACACAAAGAGGAATTGTTTTAAATGGTGAAAATGCCTTAGCTATTTCAAGCTCTGATGCTAGCTATAGTGAAACACGCTATCGTAATACAGCACAGCATTTGTTTAATGAGGGCTTTAGTGGATTTACACTACTTCGCTTAGCAAATGTAGTCAATGCAAATGGAACAAAAACAGCTGAGATGGACCGTTTTAGAGATATTCTAATTCTTCAGCCAATAAAGGTGGATTTCATCGTTAAAAATGCCCCAACCGCTTCAGGTGACACTGTTTATGTAACAGGAAACCGCTGGGAAATGGGCATGTGGGATAATGCCGATGGTGACAAAATCAAGCTAACGTGGAACAGCACATACCAGGACTGGAGAGGTTCAGCTTATATAGCTGCAAATCGTTATTATGAATTTAAAGCAGTTGTTGCAGGCTCAAATAATGTTGTAAAATCATGGGAGCCTGGTAGCAATAATGTTTGGAATACACCGTCTACGAATAGTAGTTACACAGTTCAATGGTAATTTAAAAAGCGCAAGGTACCTGGCCATCGGCGACAAACATAAGACGAATAAATCTATATTCAGTTAAGCTGAAAGAAACAAGTTCGTTCCATTGCGCTGCAGACACTCACTTTCCACTAGTTCTTAGAATAAGTATGCAAAATCAAAAATCCATTGCAGAAGCAAAAAACCCGAACTATTAGGTGAAAGATTAATTGAATTATCACCTAATAATTCGGGTTTATCATTAGCTTAAATATTTATGTCCCAGTCTCTTTCCTATTACATTTTTTCAGGAGCAGAAACACCAATTAGTGTTAGTGCATTTTGTAATGTCACTTGTGTTGATTTCATTAACGCAAGTCTTGCACGACTTTTTTCGATATTCTCTGGATCAAGCACTTTTTCAGCATTATAAAAGCTGTGTAAAGTTGATGCTAAATCATAAATGTAATTTGTGATTCTGTGTGGAATACGTTTTTGAGCAGCTTCTGTAACAGCTTGTGGGAATTCGCCTAATTTCTTCAGTAAGTCAAATTCCTTTTCAGATGAAATTTCAGCTAGCTTTAAGTTATCCTCAAAAGTAAGTCCTTGCTCTTCACCTTGACGAAGCATGCTACAAATACGTGCATGTGCATATTGAGCATAGTAAACTGGATTTTCATTCGATTTTGAAACAGCTAAATCAAGGTCAAAATCCATATGTGTATCAGCACTTCTCATCGCAAAGAAGTAACGAACAGCATCAAGACCAACTTCTTCAATTAAATCTCTCATTGTTACAGCTTTACCAGTACGTTTACTCATCTTCATTTTCTCGCCATCTTTATAAAGGTGAACAAGCTGAATAATTTCAACCTCTAACGTATCTTTGCCATACCCTAGTGCTTCAATTGCTGCTTTCATACGCGGAATATAACCATGATGGTCAGCTCCCCATACATTGATAAGCTTTGTGAAGCCACGATCAAGCTTGTCTTTATGATAAGCAATATCAGGAGTTAAGTACGTATAAGATCCATCATTTTTAATCAGAACACGATCTTTGTCATCACCAAATGTTGTTGAGCGGAACCATGTTGCTCCCTCTTCTTCATAAATATGACCTTTATCCTTTAATGCCGCTAAAGCATTATCAATTTTCCCATTATGATATAAAGATGTTTCAGAATACCATACATCAAATGGTACACGGAACTCCTCTAAGTCAGCTTTCAATTTACCCATTTCATATTTCAAGCCATATTCTCTAAAAAAGCTTAAACGCTCTTCACTAGCTTGGTTAGCATATTGATCACCAAATTCTTCAGCAAGCTTTTTCCCAATCCCAACGATATCTTGACCATGGTAGCCATCTTCAGGCATCTCTGCATCCTTGTCTAAAGCTTGTAAATAACGAGCCTCAACTGAACGTGCTAAGTTATTAATTTGATTTCCTGCATCATTGATATAGTATTCACGTGACACATCATAGCCTGCTTTTGTTAATACATTACATAAAGAATCACCAACAGCAGCCCCACGTGCATGGCCTAAATGCAGATCTCCAGTAGGATTTGCTGAAACAAACTCAACCTGAAGCTTTTCATTATTTCCTACATTTGTCTCACCATAGCTTGTTCCTGCTTTTAAGATAGATGGAATTAAATCAGTTAAATAGCTATTATTCATATAGAAATTAATAAAGCCAGGTCCAGCAATTTCGATTTTATCGATAGAGCCCTTCTCTTTATCAAAATTAGCGACAATTTCATCAGCAATCATACGAGGTGCTTTTTTGGCAACTCGTGCCAGCTGCATTGCCATATTTGTTGAATAATCACCATGTGCTTTTTCTTTTGGAAGCTCTAATAATACATCAGGTATTTGCGATTCTTCTGCTAAACCAGCCTTTAAAACTGCTGCTTTCACTTCATCTTTCAACCGTTCTTTTACTTGCTCAACTATGTTCATTTGTTATCCTCCTTATACGAAATCATTAGCTTATGTACATGCTTTTCATTTTCATCTATTTGCAAATCATATAAAATAACGAGCCTATCTTCAAGCTCTGTTTTTTCAAATTGTAATGTATGTGTAAATGTTTGAAGCTGTAGTTTTCCAAAAGGAGTGCCATAGTCTGTCACTGTTGGTATTGCTTGAATAAAGCGTTGCTTCATCGTCACCGCACCAGATCGCATCACAACAACCTCATCGCCGCTAATCTTCACAGTTGTTCTCACAGATCCTAGCTCATGCTTTTCATTATATCGAAGGTAAATGGAACGCCCCTTTTCGATATACTCTCCTGTTGTATCCACTTCAATCTTTTCGATATCATGATCTTTTTCATTATGAATTTCTGAAACAACTTTAATTGAAACAGGTGTGCTTTCTGTCATATCGACACTCCCTTTTCATTCATATCCTTAACTTTAATAGTATAAAGAACGATTTGCAACTTCGCAAGGTGGGATTGTAGAGATTTTGGGGGAATTCTACTTGAATTTTGGGGTGCCGTAAGAAATTGGCATGTTGCTTAAGCTGTTATTTGCTGTTTAGTGGAGTTTATTTGCTGTTTTAGAGATTTTATTTGCCGATTTAATCTTTTTATTTGCTGTTTCTCTGGTTTTATTTGCTCAAATAGCCCATATATTAGAAATTCTACATAATTCAACAAAAAATGCGCTCCCTCCCCGGTGATGAGGTGCGCTCAAAAAAGCGACTAGTTTTAAGCTAGCCGCTTTCTTAACGTTATTTCCCGATAAACTGCTGTGTCCAGTAGTTACCGCTCGATACATACCCGACACCAATATGTGTAAAGTTTGCACTCAAAATGTTTTTACGATGTCCTGCGCTATTCATCCATGCATTTACAACCTCTTCAGGAGTACGCTGACCTTTTGCAATATTCTCACCTGCTGCTCGGTAGGTGATGCCAAATTTCTTCATCATATCAAAGGGTGAGCCGTAAGTCGGACTTGTATGTGAAAAATAATTATTTCTTTGCATATCTAAAGACTTTTCACGTGCCACTTGACTCAGAGCTGGATCAACCTTTAAAGCTGACAATCCATTTTTAGCACGCTCCTGATTAGTCGATTCTACTACTTGTTGTTCAAATTGATTAAGCTGGTATCCTGCTATTTCACTTGATGTGTCTTCTTTTTGAGCAGGCTGTTGCTTTTGAACAGGTTGTTTAATAGGTGTTGTCACCGGTTGTTGTTCTACTTTTTGTGTTTCTACTGGCTGCTGTTGAACGCGAATATTTTTAAAATACTTCTCAAATAAAGCATTAATTTGGTCTGCGCTCAGATTACTAGATTTATAAGTATATACCTTTGTATACGTCGTATTTGAGGCAGCATCCGCTTTATTCGTTATAGGATTTGCCATCAATATTGCTGCACTAGCAACGATTGATACTATTAGTTTCTTTTTCATTTTGTTTATCCTCCCTCATTCTCCTCTAACTTCGCACATATCGTAACATGCAGTTTTTTGTCATAATTGAGGGAGATTTTAACAAACATTAAAAGTAGATTTCTTTCTAGGAAAAATGACATATAAGTATTTATTCTTTTTCAGGAAAAATATAAGATCATAAAAATATTCAATCTATGTAATAGTTACTAGTTTTCAGAAATAGATGGGATAACATCCAATTTTTTAGTTAAATATGATGGTTGACAGGTTTTTATTCATCTTCAAATATGACAAAATATATCCTCAAGATTACAGGATATTACAGGTTGTCACAATGAAAATGGGGTCAGACCCCGAGAGTCTGACCCCATACCATTATCCTTTTTTCTGAACCCAACCAAGAATCATTTCTCGTAAAATTTTACTAGCTGTATTAGCTGTTTGTTCTGATGGGTCGTAGATTGGTGCTACTTCAACTAAATCAGAGCCAACAACACGTACATCAGATGCTGCTATTGCGTGAATTGAAGCTAGTAGCTCTTTTGATGTGATTCCACCTGCATCAACTGTTCCTGTACCAGGTGCGTGTGCAGGATCCAACACATCGATATCGATTGTTACGTATACAGGACGTCCAGCAAGCTTTGGTAGTATTTCTTTAAGAGGCTCAAGAACTTCAAATTTCGAAATATGCATGCCTACTTCCTTTGCCCACTTAAATTCTTCTTTCATTCCTGAACGTATGCCAAAAGAGTACACATTAGTAGGTCCAATTAAATTTGCAATCTTTTTAATTGGTGTTGAGTGTGATAAAGGTTCACCTTCATAATCATCACGTAGATCTGTATGTGCATCCATATGAATGATTGCTAGATCAGGATATTTTTTGTACATTGCCTTCATGACCGGCCATGATACTAAATGCTCTCCACCCATTCCTAACGGATACTTGTCATCCTTTAATAAAGAATCGATATATTCTTCAATCAATTCAATACTTTTTTGTGGATTACCAAATGGAAGGGGAATATCTCCAGCATCAAAGTATTTCACTTCATCAAGCTCTTTATCCAAATATGGACTATATTCTTCAAGTCCAATTGAAACTTCACGTATTCTTGATGGACCAAAACGAGAGCCTGGACGATAACTAACTGTCCAATCCATTGGCATACCATAAATTACTGCTTCACTTTCCTCATAATTAGGGTGACTTTTTATAAATACATTACCTGAATATGCTTCATCAAATTTCACAAAACTTCCTCCGTTCTTTAAAAAAAGTGAGAGAAAGACCCCTCACTTCATTTCATCTATTTTGTTTTGTTTACATTGCATTTCAATTCTTGAGCCTCTTAAGCTTGTCCGAGGCTGATCAGGCGATTACGCTTGTCTATTTGGCTAGCTTCATCGCCTAGCCCCTCGAGGTCTTAAGTTCCTAAATCTTGTCGGGGCTGAACTAACGATTTCACTTTTCTTATTTAATCAAATCACTTACAAACTTCGGTAATACAAAGCATGCTTTGTGAAGTTCTTTTGTGTAGTATTTTGTTTCGATTTCGTGGAAACGGTCTTCACTTACTTCTAGTGGATCGTGTTTTTTTGATCCGATTGTGAAAGTCCATAATCCACTTGGATACGTTGGGATGTTTGCTGTATAAAGACGTGTAATCGGGAAGATTTCCTTCACATCACGTTGAACATTTGTAATAAGCTCTGGTGTGAACCATGGGTTGTCCGTTTGTGCAACAAATACACCATCTTCTTTTAGGGCTTTTGAAATACCAGCATAAAATCCTTTTGTGAATAAGTTAACTGCGGGTCCCATTGGCTCTGTAGAATCTACCATAATCACGTCATATTCATTTTCACTTTCTGCAATATGCATGAAGCCATCGCCCACTTTTACATCAACACGTGGATCATCTAGCTTCCCTGCAATTTCAGGTAGGAATTTCTTCGAATACTCAATAACCTTACCATCGATATCAACAAGTGTTGCTTTTTTTACTTGAGGGTGTTTAAGAACTTCACGAATAACTCCTCCGTCTCCACCACCAACAACAAGTACATTTTCAGGGTTTGGGTGTGTAAATAAAGGTACATGAGCTACCATTTCGTGATAAACAAATTCATCTTTTTGAGATGTCATAACCATTCCGTCTAGGAAAAGCATGTTACCAAACTCTTCTGTTTCAACCATTTCTAAATATTGAAAATCAGTTTGTTCTGTATGTAACGTTTGTTTTACTTTTAACGTAATTCCAAAATTCTTTGTTTGTTTTTCTGTGTACCATAATTCGCTCATTCTTTTACCATCCTTTCAACCAGCTTTTACTATACGTTTATCCTTACTCTTTAAATTTAAAACTTGGACCCTTGTTAAACTTGAGCTTTAACAAAGCCAAAAATCTTAAGTGAAAAGCACAATCGTATATAGCTTGTCTCATATTATTTTAACCGGTTGATCTCACGAACATCCGGTATATTTTCAATCTGTTTTTTGTTACCGAAAAAGATTTTCTTCTTTCTAAAAACGATCTGTTATTTCTTTAAAGCTATAGTTGAATCTAGCAGAAAATCAAGGAAAAATCTATGACTTTTTAACAAAATGTTTAAAAAGCTCCTAAAAAACTCATAATGGCTAATAGTATACACGTCCGTAAATAAAAATAAGGAGGTGAGCAGGTTGGATGTTATTACTCCTAAACGTATAAAAATCACATTAAAAACAATTCGTGCTCTCACTTTTATAGGGTTATTATTCTTTGTTTTTTTATCAACTGTTATTTTAAGTGTTGTACTATATGCGAAGTGGCAAGGACCTCCTTCTTTAGCAGTGCCACAATCGACAATCATTTATGCAAATGATGGTTCAACAATAGGTGAACTCCATAATGGCCAAAAGCGATATTGGGTAAATCTTGATCATATTTCTGAGCATGTACTCAACGCCACATTAGCCATTGAGGACCAGAATTTCCATAAACATAATGGATTTGATTATAAACGAATTGCAGGAGCAGCACTTGCTGATCTTAAAGCAATGGCGAAGGTTCAAGGTGCTAGCACAATAACTCAGCAGTATGCTCGTAATCTATATTTAGAGCATGAAAAAACCTGGAAGCGAAAATTTAATGAAGCATTATATACAATTCGATTAGAACAAAATTATAGTAAGAAGCAAATTCTAGAAGGCTATTTAAATACGATTTATTATGGTCATGGTGTATATGGAATAGAAGCTGCTGCTAATTATTATTTTGGGAAAAGTGCAAAGGAATTAACATTAGCTGAAGCTGCACTTCTAGCAGGAATTCCTAAAGGTCCTAATCTCTATTCTCCTTATATTAATAAAGAAAAAGCTGAAAAGAGACAGTCGATTATTCTGGAAATTATGAAAAAAGAAAACTATATTTCAGAAAAAGAACTTGATACTGCAGGTAATCAAAAGCTTGTATATAAAATAAAAACCGATAATATTCAAAAGGGTATTGCTCCTTATTTTCAGGATGCTATGATGAGCTCTTTAGAAAATGAATATCAAATTGATGAACAAATGATCCAAACACAAGGATTAAAAATTTACACAACATTGGATCCTGACATGCAAGAAATTGCTGAAGAACTTGTTGAACAATCGATTGATGAAAAATCGGATATCCAAGCAGGGTTTGTTGCCATGGATCCGAAAACAGGCTATGTGAAGGCATTAATAGGTGGTCGTGATTACGCGGAAAGTCCCTTTAACCGAGCAACTCAAGCTAAAAGACAGCCTGGCTCTTCTATAAAGCCTTTACTTTATTATGCTGCCGTTACAAAAGGATTTACTCCTTCAACAGAGATGAAGAGTGAGCCAACATCCTTTACGTATGATAATGGGAAAGCAAATTATAAGCCAAGTAATTACAACGACTATTATGCTGATGATTTTATTACAATGCTTGAAGCAATTGCTTTATCTGATAATATTTTTGCTGTAAAAACACATATGTTTATCGGAATGGAAGAGCTCGCAAAAACAGGGGAACTCTTTGGATTGTCATCAAAAATCAAACAAATTCCATCAACAGCTTTAGGAACATCTCCTGTTCGCCTTATTGAGCTTGTTAATGCATATGGAATGCTTGGCAATGGCGGTAATAAGATCACTCCGAAGTTTGTAACAAAAATTGAAAATGCCGATGGTGAGGTCATCTACAAAGCTGATAAAACAAAGGAGCAGCTTTTAAATGAACAAGCTGCATTTGTAACAACTCATATGATGACAGGAATGTTTGATACAAGCTTAAATAGTTATACATCAGTTACAGGACATAGTATTGCTGATGCCTTAACAAGAGAATATGCTGGAAAATCTGGGACCACCTCAACAGATAGTTGGATGGTTGGTATGTCTCCTCAATTAGTTACTGGTGTTTGGACAGGATATGATAAAGGAAAAACGATTAATCTTGTTCAAGAACGAAGCTATGCAAAAAATATTTGGGCAACATTTATGGAAAAAGCATTAGACGATCAATCTGTTAAAGCCTTCACACCACCAGATGGTGTTGTCGGTGCATATATTAATCCAGAAAGCGGAAAACTCGCCACAAAGGGTTGTCCTGGTAAAAGATATACCTATTTCATCACAGGAACCGAACCAACTGAATATTGTGAAGATCATATCGATGAAGTTGAAGAAAATGATGCAAACGAAAAGAAACAAGAAGAAGATCGTTGGTTTGATAAGCTATTTAAATGGTGGGATTAAGGAATAATAATACAATCAATAAAAAACCCCGAGCAAAGGTTGCTCGGGGTTTTTTATGTCCTAGTTTTATAAAACTGTAATCTTAGTCTACTAATTTTATGGAGTAACCACAAGAAATTCCCTTGTTGTTCACTGAATTGTCACACTTTAGCCACATATTGCTTTTTTTTAGGCTCTTTTCTAATGATTGTTGCTATGTAACCAACATATACAGTAGAAACAGTGTACCGCATATAAAGGTACACTTTATGAAAAAAAGATGCCACTAGACTAACTTAACTACTGTGCTGATTTCTTCGGGTATTTAAAAGCAACAAAGTTTGCGAAAACAGCCTTTTATTAACATATTCAGTTGCAAGGCAACCAAACAAGATCACCTGGAAGCCTTGCACCTTCTTAGCAGTTTTAACTATGATTTGTTTTAAGATCATCCTTTAATTTTTGCTCTGATAAATTCCACATATCTTCATTATGATTATGTAAATATTTCGCAAGAATATCCTTTGAACGATCATCCATATGATCAACAATAATATGACGCTTCATTGATTTATCCATACGATTAACATGCTCTGGAAGAGATTTATAGCCTCGTCTTATTGAACGGTCTACTGTAAGCTCACAAGCCGTTACACCTGCATAGTACGGTCCTTCTGCTTTACGATCAATTGTTACCCAAACGAGCCAATACGGCTTACCATTTGGTACCTCTTCTTTTGTTTTAAGAAACTTAATTCCTTTTTCTACAACACTTCTAGCATGCATAGCACCTATATCAACAAATGCTTCATCTTCTTCAATATCTATAAAAACAGGTGATACATTATCAAGACTTAATGCACCAATGCCAAAGCCTCCATGACCATCTGTTGGATCATTTTTTATAATATTAAAGCCAATGCTTTTTTTCTTTTTATCTTGTTCCATATGATATCCTCCTATATTAACTTTATAGATATGTTCTGAGCCTGATGATTCAATCAGGCTCAGTGATTAGATTATGTTTAGTATAAAGGACTAAGTATTAAATGAATGATGCTCATGACAATTGTATTGCCAATATTTAAAAATGGATGAATTGTATAAGAATCTAAAGGTGTTATCACTAAAATAAGGAAAACAACAATTCCATAGCTTTCATATTGAGTCATTTTTGATCTTATATGTGCTGGTACAAGATCTTCAATGATCCTATATCCATCTAAAGGTGGGAAAGGCAATAAATTGAATAAAAATAGCATTACATTAAGAGAAACAAAAATCCCAAAAAACAGATCTAATTGCTCTGCATAATTTCCTGGTACCATTGTCATGATGCCAGATACATATAGTATGTTCACAATTGCTGTTCCTAAAAAGGCTAGCAATAAATTACTTAGTGGACCGGCAACTGATACAAGTACACCAGCAAGTCGCGGTCTTTTAAAAAAGAAGCGATTAACAGGTACTGGCTTTGCCCAACCAAATCCAGCGATAAAGATCAAAATGGTACCGAATGGATCTAGATGTGCAAGTGGTGATAGTGTCAGCCTTCCTTGTCTTTGTGCGGTTGGATCACCAAATTTATAGGCAACAAACGCATGAGCAAATTCATGAAGAGTAAAGGCGACAATTAAGGTGATCACAACATACGGAATCATTTCTAAAGGAAATGCTAAAAAGCTGCTAAAATCGTTCATTTATTTCTCCTTTGGTTATATGTAAAATTTGAACAGACATTGAGGTGTTGAAATAAATCTAAATATGTAATTCTGTATAAAGCTTGGGCATCTTATCTCAATAGATAAGGGTTTTCTATTTTATAAAGAAAATGTCTCAATGCTTAATTTTAAAAAGGTTCTTAAATAGATCTTATAGCTTTAAACTTTATTTAATAACAAAACTGAGTAAGTTGATCGTATCGGAAGGTGCGAGACTCCTGCGGGTGCAGCGGGACAGGTGAGATCCCACAGGCGCTGTGCGCCGAGGAAGCTCACCGCCCGCCCCGCGGAAAGCGAGCAACCTGGAGAGAAGATCAACTAACACTACACTATTTATATCGAGTGATAAATGATCAACTTAGGTCAAGATCTATCTCTATATAAATCGCTATATCCTTCTACATTAACATGTAATGCAATCTATTTTCGAATAAAGTATACTATATTTAAGGATCAATTTCTTGTACAAATGCTTTCGATAGGTGGTTTATACATATTTTTTCATCGACATCATTCACAGAATTTTGTAAAAAGAGAAGGTAAAAGGAGAGAGTACAATGCCATATGTAACAGTTAAAATGCTAGAAGGCCGAACAGAGGAACAAAAAAAAGCTTTAGTTGAAAAGGTTACAGCAGCTGTATCAGAAACAACAGGTGCTCCTGCAGAAAAGATCGCTATCTTCATTGAAGAAATGAGCAAAAACAATTATGCATTAGGTGGTAAGCGTTTAAGCGACGAATAGGTAGATATATAAATGCAAAATTTGATTTATAAGATTTAAAAGAGGAAGCCATTTAAAAGGTTTCCTCACTTTCATTTCTAGCAAATAGCAATACAGGAATTAGTAATCAATGCTTTAAATTGTCATTTAACTTACGATTAGATGCAATATCATCTTCTCCATCAAGAAGATGCTTCATGCCACGAACAAGGGTATCATCTTCAAGCAGGCTCCAAATGTGATAACCAAAGTCTTCACGCTTTAATAGTACTCCTTCTAATACCTGCACTGTGCCAAAATCATTTAGTTCATGAGCACGACTAATTGTTTTTCTCATCATGCCTTGAATTTTAATTTCATGCTCAAGGTCATTTCGCAGGAAGTCTCTCATTGTGTAGCGACCTTCTACTTCATGCTTAATATATGAAAGCTCATGCTGAGTAACAGGATGAGCGGTTGGCACCATCCCTAAGCGCGCAACTCTTTCACCAATCATATCAATATGCTTCTTTGTTACATCAATATGTTCATCTAAAATATGATGTAAGCTTCCAAATGATTCTGCTCCTTCTGTTAACCAATGATGTTTCGTGTATTGGTTAAGTGCCACATTTAATGCACAATTATGCTCATCTAGCTGCAAGCCCATCTCCTGACGAGTTTCGTAAGGTAAACTAATCCCACTACCTTCTTTTCTCGCCATTCTTGGTTCTTGGCGTAAAATCATTTTATCTTGGTGGTTTGACTGATGTCCTGGCATTTGTGGATCAAAGCCTGTTTTGTTTAATTTAAATTCATCATGTGAAAAACCTTGATTATCATGTGATTCCATATGATCACTCCTTTTTATCTGTTTTACACGGCTCTTTTTTAAGCTGTTACTAAATGTACATCATTTTCTTATAGCATCAGTGTTTCCCAAAAAAGCCTTTTACAAAGATAGTGTGTACAAGGAGCGAGATATTATGAATAAAGACTAAAAAAAGCCGCCACATTAAATTAATGTTGGGCGACTTCGTTTTTCACAATATCCTTTACTTTTTCAATATATAGATACGCTTCATTCACTTCTTCCTCAGTGTAGCGCTGCTTGCTCTTTAACGTGAATACCTTCTCTTTAACTTCTTCTTTAGAATGTCCTTCAAAATAAAGAATCGTTGAAACAAGCTCTAGAAAGCGTGAACTTTGTTCATTTAAATTCAACATACAGTCTTTTAGTGGTGGTAAATCTAAATCATAATGTCCTAAAAAATCACTTCCAGCGTCTGTTAGTGAATAACGGTACTGAAAATAACCACCCTTTTTTTCATGAATTTCATTTAAAAATCCTAAATTACAAAGCTCTTCGATACGAAGAGTTAATTCCTCAGAGTAAGGACCATAAAAATGGAAATTATATTTTTCATAGAAAGGAAGCTCTATTTTTTTGGCAATATAAATCATCTTTTGTAACTTTTTCCGACCAATGATTTCTCCAGCTGATGAGATTACTTCCATCAGCTTAGCATGTTCTTTCATCAAAGCCCCGTCATCTCCTAACATCTCTTTGTTTCTATCATTACTATTTATTTATATTTAATAATTCAAGGATTCTCTTTTTTGCCGTTCGTTTTGTTGATAAATCCTCGATTAAGTCTAATGGAAAATATAATTTATGATCTGTTCTTCTTTTGCCAGATATGGCATCGACAATTTCTGATTGTCTTGATAACTCTTTTAATTCACCATTTGGCATTAATAAATGAATAGGCAATCTCTCTTCTTCTTCACCCGGACGATAGAAGTCATATGGCAGATCAGAGGATGAATCAACAACTAAATAATATTCTGGATCGATACCAGCTTTTTTAAATAGTGTTGTTAACTCAATTAATGTCATCATTTGAACATTAGGATTAAATTCAACAAACTTAAATAATTGGCGATTCATGAATCGTCTACATAAATCACTTAAAATCGGATCATCTTCCTCAAGCCATGCTTGAAAATAATAGAGAATGATTGATTCATCTAACTTTAAATAGTCTTCTAAGGTTAGTTCATCTTCAAATATTGAATAAAAATGTATAGGATTATGTTTAAAGGTATAAAATTCGTGATGCAGTTGTTTTGCCCGATGGAGAATTTTGGTAAGGATAACTTCCGCGCTTCTAGTAACTGGGTGAAAATAAACCTGCCAGTACATTTGATAACGACTCATAATATAATCCTCAACAGCATGCATTCCACTACTTTTAATCACCACTTGATCTTCTCTTGGACGCATAACACGAAGAATACGTTCCATATCAAAATGACCGTAGCTAACACCTGTATAGTAAGCATCTCGTTGTAAGTAATCCATTCGATCGGCATCAATCTGGCTAGATATTAAACTTACAACCTGTTTCTTTTCATAGGTTTTGGCAATAACTTCAGCGACCTTCTTCGGAAAGCTTTTATCTACTTTACTTAGAACAGCATGAACCTCTGTATCACCTAATATAATTTTCTGCGTAAAATCTTCATGATCCAGATGAAAAACTTTTTCAAACGAATGGGAAAAAGGACCATGTCCTAAATCATGCAAAAGTGCTGCACAAAGACATAATAATCTTTCTTCATCATCCCATTCAGGACGACCATTAAATACATCATCAACAATACGTCTCACAATTTCATATACACCAAGAGAATGGTTAAATCGGCTATGCTCAGCACCATGAAAGGTTAAGTATGTTGTTCCTAACTGACGAATTCTTCGCAAACGTTGGAATTCCTTCGTTCCAATTAGATCCCAAATAAGCTTGTCACGTACATGTATATAGCGGTGAACGGGATCTTTAAAAACCTTTTCCTCAGACAACTTTTCATTTAGCATTGTCTTTCCCTCTTCCGTTCTATCATTTTTAAGGTTGTTTTTCGTAACTAAATCGACTGCTTTTATTATATCGACTTCAACTCGACATGAACACCCATAATTTGCGATTGTTTTTTATGAAAGCTGTTTTAATAAGTTGATAGGTAGTAAGGAGTTTGCTCCCACTATGATGAATCCAGACGCTACTTTATTACTCAATAAAAAAATCACCTTTGTAAAAAGTCACAGAGGTGATTTTATTTTGCTAGTTTTTTTTCAATTTTCTCGATTAACTCATCTTCAGTTGGGGCAGAAACTGGGCGATTGTTTACAAAGGCAAAGGATTTCTTTCTCCCAGGACCGCAATAAGATTGACAAGCAATATCTATCTTAGCTTCTGAATCTATTTTATTTAAACGAGGAACAAGCGTTTTTATATTTGTTGCTTGGCAATCATCACAAATACGAAATTCATTTGCCATCATTATCGATCCTTTCTCAACTTTCATGGACTACTTGATACATCCTATATTCACAAAAGGAAACTACTTTTAGTTTACATTTTTGGACTCATTCAATTTTGCACTAAAAGGTATTTTACCTTTAAATAAGTCTACATGCAAGTAAACCCTCATGATTAATAACACTTTTCTATTCCATTTCCGGGTACTTTTCCCTGTTATTAAAGATTAATAATAGATTAAAAAGGTGTAAGAAAACTTTATGTTTTTAGGCATAATGAAAAAAATCTACTATCCTCTTAAGATGTTTGTATAAAACAATTGAAAGTTGTCCATGCTATTGACAGTGAAATACTACATTTAAAAAACATCTATTTATATAGGGAGTTGGAAAAAATGAAACAAAGACAAGATGCATGGTCAGAAGAAAATGATTTATTACTAGCTGAAACAGTACTACGACATGTTCGTGAAGGCAGCACACAGCTAAATGCGTTTGAAGAAGTTGGAGATAAGTTAAACCGCACATCTGCTGCTTGTGGCTTTCGCTGGAATGCAGTTGTAAGACATGATTATGAAAAAGCTCTTCAACTAGCAAAAAAACAACGCAAACAACGTATGAGAGCACTTGGAAAAGGACAACCAGTCAAAAAACAATTATTATATACACCAGATATGCCAGAAGGAGCAGAAGTTAATTCTGACGTCGATTTTGATGAACAAGAAGAACTTACTATGATGTCAGCTTTAGAGAGTCATATGGCAGAGGTTATGCCTGAAGATGAGGATGTCAAAACAAATCTATCATCTCCAGCTCCAGCACCTAAAGTAGCTCCACAACCTGCTATGAACATCAATAAAACATCTAATTTAAACCAATTTGTTCCTGCTACTGGTCGGTTAACAATGAAGCAAGTTATTTCATTTTTACAGTCCTACCAATCAAGCAATGAGCACTCTGAAGCACTTGTAAGTGAAAATAGACGTTTAAAGCGTGAAAACCAAGAGCTTTATGCCCAAAATGAGGAACTAAGTAAAAAGGTTGCAAGATTAGAACAAGACACAGTAACTGTTCAAGAAGACTATGAAACATTAATGAAAATCATGAACAGAGCAAGAAAACTAGTGTTATTTGATGAAGAAGATCGCTCTGTATCTACAACCTTTAAAATGGATCGCAATGGCAATTTGGAAAAAATGGCTGAATAAACAATTAATGGGTATATTAATAGAAACAAAAAGACGTGGAAGCTTCACGTCTTTTTATTATTAAGAAAGTTATCTGAGTGAATTTTGAAACTTAGTACATCCTAAAATCGTAAACATATACATACTAGAGAAATTTTAAAGAGTAAGTCTTGTGATTAACACTGGTATATAGTCTAAGGATGATATTTTTTATGCTTTAATCGATAAAATCAATGCTTGTAACAGTTCATTTGTATAATTTACAATTTTTCAAAAAAAGGGTCTTCAAGTAAGTATAAAAAGGCAGGGATTTAGATGGAAACTAAGGTTTGGTTAGAAACTGAGCTAAAAGGAATAGAAAGCTGGGAGAAGGACCAAAAAGGAATTTGGTTTTGGGAAAGAATTGGTAGACTTCCTTTTAAAATATTAGATAAATTAACACCAAATTTCATTCAAAAAAAGATTAGTGTTTTGCTTGATGAACTTGGTCAATTTGTACAAAATGGTGGACAATATTTAACACAGGAAAAATTAATACTAGCGAGAATTAATAAGCACTCCGAACATGAGATAACAGCTATATCTGAAATCGCCACTCTACCATTAATGACAATGGATCAAATTGGTCAAGATCTAAAAACAAATCGTAGTAATCTTGCGACAATACAGGGAGCCACTACTGGAGTTGGAGGAATCTTCACCCTAGCAATCGATATTCCCGTTTTATTAGGTTTATCCCTTAAAACTCTTCAAGAAATTGCTATTGCCTATGGGTACGATCCAAAAGATCGTGAAGAGCGAATTTTCATCTTAAAATGTCTGCAGTTTGTATCAGCTGACATTGTTGGAAAACAAGCAATCTTAAATGAGTTATCATCCTACTATGGTCAAGATAAGGCAACTAAAAGTGAGATGATATCACAGCTTCAAGGCTGGCGTGAGGTTGTTTATACTTACCGAGATCAATTTGGTTGGAAAAAGCTTCTCCAAATGGTCCCCATCGCAGGCATTCTCTTTGGCGCGATGACTAACCGCTCTATGATTCATGATATATCAGAAGCAGGGATTATGCTGTACAGAAAAAGAAGAATACTAGAAAAGCTAGACTTGGTTCAAAGCGAATAAAATGCAACGTTGCAAAGAAAGTCAGCTACCTTAAATTGATAGCTGACTTTCTTTTTTATATTTTCGAAAAAACCTTGTCATTTCGATCATTCATTCTAATAAGATTTTGTTGAAAAAGAAGCTGTTCATCAGGTGTTAATGAAGAAGAAATTATTTGCTCACTGTGATTTTTTAATGTTAGTAAAAGCTCTAACAACAGCTTTTCTACCGTTAAATCTGTTTGAAGCAGGTCAGCAAGTGATGACATTGTGCTAGGCTTTATTAAAGGAAAAGTAAACTTTGTTGAAGCACCTTTTAAGGACAGCTCGTAAAATTGTCTAATTAAATCTGCTCGATCTTCTCCGCTTTCAGATACACACAGATAAATTTGAACCGCTATTCCACCTCTAAGTCTTCTTTGAGAAATACCAGCAAACTTTTTGCCATCTATACTTAAATCATAGCTGCCAGGGCAATATGATCCAACAATTTCGCGTGCCTCTATCTTTGCTCCATGATTTTTAAACATATATTTAATTAATGCAAGCATAGCATCATAGCCTCGATTAATGTCTATACCCTTTTCACTATCAGGAAAAATAAGTGATATATTTAAAACATTTTTATCTAAAACAACAGCTAGTCCACCAGAATTCCGGACAATCACCTTGTAGCCACTTTGATTTAGAAATTCAACTCCATCCTTTAAAAACGGAAGCTTTGTATCTTGAATACCTAAAACAATTGTATCGTGATGAATCCAGGTTCTTGCAACTGCAGGAGATACAGCTTTCCCTACACTTGCACATAATGTATCATCAATCGCAAATGAATGCTGTGCATCGAATTGTGGTCCTAGGCTTGAATGATCAATATAACGCCATTGTGGCTGATGAATTAATGAAGCTGAAGAGATTAACATATTCATATTTTACTCCCATTAACAAAATAATTATCTCATTATATCATTTACGAAGGTTTATGGTAGATGTCATTATAAAAGGAATGTTTAAAGGGGATTTTTGCAAGATTTTTGGTTTGGAATAAACATATTGTTTTCACTAACCTTTGTGAACTATATAGCTTACTTGCACAATAATTTGGAGGGCCAGATCCTTTATCGGGGTCTGACCCCCCCTGTACTTTTTAAGCTTGAGCTGCAGTGATTAATGCCAATTTATAAACATCTTCTGCATTACAGCCACGTGATAAGTCATTTACAGGCTTGTTTAATCCTTGTAGGATTGGTCCAACTGCTTCAAAATTACCTAAGCGTTGAGCAATTTTGTAGCCGATGTTACCTGCTTCAAGGCTAGGGAATACGAATATATTCGCATCTCCTTTAATAACAGAATCAGGAGCTTTCTTTTCAGCTACAGATGGAACAAATGCAGCATCAAATTGGAACTCACCATCAAGAACAATAGATGGATTCAGTTGTTTTGCGATTTCAACTGCATTTGAAACTCTTTCTGTTTCTGGAGATTTTGCTGATCCTTTTGTTGAGAAGCTTAGCATCGCAACACGTGGTTCGATATTAAACATTTTTGCTGTTTCCGCACTAGCAATGGCAATTTCCGCAAGATCTTGGCTATCTGGTGAAATATTAATTGCACAATCAGCAAAAACATATTTTTCATCACCACGAACCATGATAAATACACCAGAAGTCTTTTTAATTCCTTCTTTTGTTTTAATAATTTGTAAAGCTGGGCGAACTGTGTCTGCAGTAGAATGCACAGCACCACTTACAAGACCATGTGCTTTACCTAGATGAACAAGCATTGTTCCAAAGTAGTTTTCATCTAAAAGTATTTTACGTGCATCTTCTTCCGTTGCTTTTCCTTTACGTCTTTCAACAAAGGCTGCTACAAGCTGGTCCATTTCTGGATATGTATGAGGATCTAATACTTCTACACCATCTAATGTTAAATTGAACTCATTGGCTTTACTTGTTACCTCTTGTTGGTTACCAATAACAATCGGATGTAAAATACCTTCTCCAGCTAATCGGTTAACAGCTGTTAAAATTCTTTCATCTAACCCTTCTGGAAAAACAATCTTAACTTGTTGTCCGCTCACTTTTTCTTTTAATGTCGCAAATAAATCTGACACAAAAATACCTCCCTTATTTGGTATGTGAATACCCTTCTTTCACTAGAATACTCCACTTATTCGTAATTTCAAACAATACAAACAGCTAATAACGCTTACATACGAAAGTCTTAAATTTCAAAATAAACTGAAAAATACACACACCGCTAAAAAATGTGATGATGATAATCCATTTCCACTTTTATATTTCACCAAAAAATGTAAAGTTACTCTTATTGGTGATTATTTTGTTTTAGTCGGTCATATAAGCTGATTACTAAGCAGTTCAAAGTACATTGTTCTTTTGCAAATGGCTGATTTCTTATACTTCGTTTTTTTATCTAAGTACAAATTAGTACTTAATATAGTCTTGTTGAATCTTTCTTTCTCAGAGTTGGTTGCTATAGTGGAATGGAACGGATTTGCTACGATATTAAAAACGCTCTTCAGAAACACCATCCATAATAACTGTTTTTTTTAAAGTTATTAAAACTTAAGTATATCTCTATTAACTTTCAAGTTTTATTCACAGAGATGTATGGACAAACTATGATATAGTAAAAGTGTATCTATAATGATTTTTTATTAGGAGTGAATATAAATGAGTGAAGCAGCACAAACACTTGATGGTTGGTATTGTTTACATGATTTTCGTTCAATAGATTGGTCTTCATGGAAGCTCTTAACTAATGAAGAACGACAAGAAGTAACCAACGAATTTTTAGGCTTACTTGAAAAATGGAATGTAACAGAAAATAATGAGCAAGGCACACACGCTCTTTATTCAATTGTTGGTCAAAAAGCAGATTTTATGATGATGATTCTACGTCCAACAATGGAAGAGCTTAACGACATTGAGCTTGAATTTAACAAAACAAAGCTTGCTGAATTTACCATTCCTACATACTCATATGTATCTGTTGTAGAGCTGAGTAACTATTTAGCTGGAGAAAGCAACGAAGATCCATATCAAAATCCACACATTCGCTCAAGGCTATATCCGAAGCTTCCACAAGCTAAATACTCATGCTTTTATCCAATGGATAAGCGTCGCCAAGGTGATGATAACTGGTATATGCTTTCAATGGATGAGCGTAAAGAAATGATGAGAAGTCATGGTTTAATTGGACGTTCATATGCAGGGAAGGTAAAGCAAATCATAACTGGCTCTGTAGGCTTTGATGACTATGAGTGGGGAGTAACACTTTTTGCTGATGATGTACTACAATTCAAAAAGCTTGTATATGAAATGCGTTTTGATGAAGTAAGTGCACGCTACGGAGAGTTTGGTTCATTCTTTGTTGGAAATCTATTAAGTCCAGAAAAATTAGATTCCTTCTTTCATGTTTAATAGGCTTTAATGTTTTTCGAAGTGTTCACTTTTGAAAAATATTACTCTTGGGCTAAATTATGAGATGTAAACGGACGACTCAGAAGGATTTTCAATAATCCTATCTTTATGAGTCGTCCTTTTTTTGATGTTTCTTAACCGATATTTTTTTGATAGCAGTCAACTTGTTTGCCATTTTTAAAAGGCTTCGTTTCAACATAATGAAATCCTCTTGACTCCCAGAATGTCTTTGCCTGTTTATTTCCTCTCAAAATCCCTATGCGAATAGCAGTTCTTCCCGTTTCCTTTACGTGATTTTCATATAATTGATAAGCACTTTTTCCATAGCCTTTTCCTTGCTCGTCTCCCCTTATCATTAATAATCCAAGCCAGGGATATTTGTCTTTTGGATTTTCATCTATATAATCCACTATTCCTACATATCTATCTTCAATTTTAATAAAAAAGCTATGAGTCTGTGAATTTAGAAATTCTTCTTTTAATTCTTCATTTGATCGTAGCTCGTTACCGTTTTCTAACACGTTATATTTTTTATTTGACGAAACAATTTCGTGTACAATATGTAATTTTTCTTCTGACACTTTCTCAAACATAACAGAAATCATCTCAAATCCCACCTTATAAATTTTACTTTAAATGGCATAAGTTGTTTTTCCTATACATACCTATGAATGAGCAAAGATTGAAAAAAGAGCCCTTTTGCTACTATCAATAACCTTAGCAAAAAGGGTCGTTTTAGAAAATGGGTTTATTCCTTCTATCGGCTCAACGTTACAATTCATTGAATTCTGGCTGCTACAAATCACTGTTTTTACTCTCCAGAACAATCAAATTGTCCTGGTGTACATTAAATTTTCAGGGAGGGTTTTTATAATGACTAACAAAAGATTTCAAGCTCAACCTTATGATATGACTGGTGTGCAAGGTGCTCAAGGTACTCAAGCAACACCACAGCAACCGATGCAGCAGCAGGGAGTAGGTTACCAACCTTATGCTACATATGCGTATCCAGGTCAATACACTGCTCAACCAGGTTATCAAGTGCCACAATTTCCACAACAACAAGGGATTGCTCAAAACATCCCAGGTATGCTTCCTCTAGAGGAGTCTTATATTGAGAATATTTTACGTTTAAATCGCGGTAAGATTGCAACAGTTTATATGACTTTTGAAAACAATCGTGAGTGGAATGCTAAAATTTTCAAAGGTGTGATCGAAGCAGCTGGTCGAGATCATCTTATCCTAAGTGATCCACAAACAGGAATGCGTTATTTATTGTTAATGGTTTACTTAGATTATGTAACATTTGACGAAGAACTACAATACGAGCCTCAATATTCACTAGCATCTTATCAACCAAGATAATGTGAAGGGTAATAAAAACAAAGGCTGACAAATCATGTCAGCCTTTGAAAGTATTATAGATATCGTACAGCTACATATCCTAGCAAAATCCATCCAGCTAGAAATGATAGTCCCCCTAATGGTGTGATAGCTCCTAAAACACTTATTTGTGTGATACTTAACACATATAAGCTTCCTGAGAATAAAATGATTCCGATTAAAAACAACCATCCTGCGGTAGTTAATAAGCCTACATTTGTAAGTTTATCTATTAGAAAAGCGATAACAAATAAACCTCCAGCGTGGAACATTTGATAGGTAACACCAGTTTGCCATATTTTTATGTATTTCTCAGGGATTTTCCCTTCTAGCCCATGTGCACCAAAGGCTCCTAAGGCTACTGCTAAAAAGCCGTTAATGGCACCTAAAATAAGAAAAAGCTTCATTGTTGTTACACACTCCTTCCTTGTATCTTCCTCTTTCATCTTACCTTACATGAAATGTTTTTCAACTTATTAATTTTGATGGTTTTATGAAGAATGATTGATGATCATTGCTAAATACAGTATAAAATATTTTAGGTAGTAATTAGTTCGTTTCATTTCGCTCCAGAAACTTGCTTTCCTCTGCACCCGCAGGAGCCAAATTTCTTCTGCTCCATTCCACTATGGTGGATTATTAAGGAATAAGCTTTGGATAAAAAAGCCTTCTAAGAATTGATGTCACTAGACTTTTTAATGAGTTAGTTTTTGATAAGCAGTTAAAGGGTGAAAGAAAATTAGTACGTATTTTAGATCGAACTTAAATCGTTTCATTTCGCTCCAGAAACTTGCTTTCCGCGGGGAGGAAGTCGAGCTTCCTCGGCTTTGCCTGCGGGATCTCGACCTTTCCTCTGCGCCCGCAGGAGTCAAGTTTCTTCCGCTCCATTCCACTATGGTGGATTATTAAGGAATAAGCTTGGAAAACCTGCCTACAATAATATTTAAGACTATTTCATGTGTAGAACAAAATCTAGTACCCTGAACACCGCATCTCATTTTCTAAAGCTAATATTTATAGTTAAAATAGTACTTTTCTTTTTATATCTTAAATCATTTAGCTATAAAAGTAGATTGCATCTTCTTTGAAAATCGACGGTAACCATTTTCTCATTAATTAATAATATTTTGTACCTTTATCCTTATTCTAACCGGCTTTCTAGCTTTGCCTTTTTTAATTTCAAGATAAGTTCATTAACATTTAATAATATAGCTACTCATGTCCTTCATCGGGGAGGAATGCGAGACCCCAGCCGTGGAGTCTCGCATCCCTCCCCAGAGAATCTTGTGACCGCAGCGAAAAGGAACAGTCTTGGTACAGAATGAAAACTGTTTCCATCAATAAAAAGACTGTAGACAATCTTGGGATTGTCTACAGTCTAAGAGCCTTTTTTGTTTGATCGTGAATGTTTGTTTATCGGTTTTGAAGATACACTTTTAGGACATCTTCTACTCTTTGTTTGTCTGCTCCGGCTTTTATATAGTAATGATCTCCGTCTACATAAGAGTCGAATTGATTGATGCCTTCATTTTTTAAGAAATCATCTATATCTTGAACAGATTCTTGTGCTGTTAACAGGAACTTCTGTCCTATATAATCTTCATTAACATAAACGTCATAGCGATCTTGAGCTATTTTTGTTCCTGATAGATCATCAAATAATCCCATAAAAGATCTACCTCTGCCTACATCGAATAAATCATCATATGCCATTTTCCTAACCTCCTCACAATATTTATTATCATTGTGTCCTGATTAGGTTATATTATGATGGATTTCTCTGGCTGGTTTACTTTGTTATGGAAATAGTTAATTATCTTTAAAATTCAATTAGTCACTGTCGAATTTTTAACTCATTTGTTAAAAATCAAATAGTGAATCACCATTTGCCCCTTCTTCTTTATAGGAAGAAGACTCGGGTTTTTGCTTCGTGTCAGTTGGAATATTTCCCATCATTTTTTGAAGCTCCGCAGGATTGATTTGACTGGAATTAGGTGAAACTATTTGTGATGCTGATATAACTGATTGAGCTTGTGTTTTATTTTCGACAATCAAATCACAAAGTGACTGAATGATAAGAATATGTTCTTTTATATGATGCTCTGAGGTGCTTGTTTTCGCTTTTTCTATTTCGTCCTGCATTTTTGTTAATATTTTTGATACATGTATATTCACTTAATTCCCTCCAAATAGTAGAGCTATTTTCTTTTCATCTCATATTTTAAGCATGACATTCCAGATGATTGTTTTACCGTAATGGCTGGCCTATTTGCAGATTTGAAGCCATATGCACGACAGCCATTAGGAAATCTGGAATCCCATGTTACATAGAAGTGCTTACACTTTACGCAATTTATAGGTGCTTCATTCATGTATGATAACTCCTTTACCATCATTTCCTTTATTTTGGATGAACATCCGTTAAACACCAATCAATTTCACCAAGATTTTTTTTCTTCAAAAAATCATTTGCTCTTGAAAAAGGCTTACTTCCAAAAAAGCCTTTTCTTGCTGCAAAAGGGCTAGGATGTGCTGATTCAATAATGAAGTGCTGTGGTGAAGAAATTAAGTGTTTCTTCTTTTGAGCATGTTTTCCCCATAAAATAAATACAATTGGCTGCTCTCGGTTATTCAGTAAAGATATCACTTCATCTGTGAATCTCTCCCACCCTTTATCTTTATGAGAATTAGGTTCAGCTTTTCTAACTGTTAAAACAGTGTTTAACAGTAGAACACCTTCTTTCGACCATTTTTTAAGTGAGCCACTTTGAGGATAAGGAAAACCAAGGTCCTCCTTTAATTCAATAAAAATATTTCGTAGTGAAGGAGGTAATTTAACATCAGGGGAAACGGAAAAACTTAGCCCTTGTGCTTGTCCTTCTCCATGATAGGGATCTTGACCTAAGATGACGGCTTTTACAGCATTGTAGCTTGTTATATTTAAGGAGGTGAAAATATCCTCCTTTTTAGGGAATATTGTATGCTCATCATACTCTTTTTCTAAAAAACTCATTAGCTCTACAAAATATTCTTCATTGAATGTATCTTTAAGTAGCTTCCGCCAATTTTCTTCAATGTGATGGTGTAGCATCATTAACCTCCAATTTAGCTAAACGAGAAACGAAGGGCTTACCGTCCCAAACAATGTTTGTTTTTGTTTCTCTTTGCTTCATATAAGGCTCTTCTAATAGAACGAAGAAGTTTTTTGTAGGCAAGTCACCCAGATCATGCTTTTCACATAATTTATCTAAATACAGCTTTCGTTTTTCATTCAATTCTGCTGACTGATTATTGCCATTTTCAGAAAAGGCATAAATAACGCTAGCAGTTGGAACACGCTGTATGTTACATACTTTAGCTGCCCGAAGAATAAAATCCCAATCCCAATAATTATGAACCTCAGAATCAAACAAACCAATTTTCTCGTGTACATTTTTTTTATACACACTACCTGATGGTATATATGTGGAAAACTTCCTCATTTCTTTTATATCATACTGATAAGCAAATGTTCTTCTAGACAAAGGATAACGAGTTTGGCCTTGTATCTCAAAAGCTACAATTTCAGCATCAAAATAAATAAAGTCAGCTTCGCGCAAATACAATTGTGCTTGCTCAATATGATTGGCTACTATCATATCATCATCATCACAAAGCATAATAGCATCACCAGTAGCTTGTTGAACACCAATGTTTCTAGCTTTAACATGCTTAACATTTTCAGTTAGTTCAATTGTTTTTATCGGTAGTTCTTTATATAAATCAACTAAAGCAGCAACACTTTCTCCACCATCATTCACAATGATCACTTCATGTGGTAATACGGTTTGCTTTGATATCGATTCTAAAAGCTCGCCTAACTCTAAAAGTCTATTATATGTTGCAATCACAATTGATATTTTCATAATGTCATCACCTTTTCAACATTCTATTCTCTATTTTAACAAAGGTAGCAGAATCTTTAATAGGAAAAATCTTCTGCAGCACTGAAAGCCCTATAAATTTAACGCAACAGATTTTAAATTTTGGCTCTGTTAAACTTTGTTGTTGATTTCCGTTTCAGGCATTCGCTTTCCGCGGGCGGTCCGGGAGCCTCCTCGTAAGCTGCGCGCCTGTGGGGTCTCCCTTTGACACGCTTCTCCCGCAGGAGTCTCATGTATTCACCTCCAATCAACAATGTGCTAAAAATCAACATTAACCTTTAACATAGCCTAAATTTTTATTCAGCTCAACTAGAGGAAATCTACTTTCCTCATGCTTTCACATCAACAGGATTTACAAAAACAACTTACAACAAGCACATTAATCTATTGAATAATGTTTCATCACACAATGCAGGGGAAATATAACAGTATATAAAAGGAGAGGATAAGAATGAAAACATATGTAGTTGAAAATGGTGTACAAGCTAATGAAATGATATCTGTGTTAAAAGCTGAAGGATATTCAAAAGATGAAATTTATTTATTCGCACATGATCTTACTCGTTCAAAGCATTTAACAGAACATACAGATACAAATGATATCGGTCTAACAGAGGAAGGAATGTTTGATAAAATCGCAAGGGTGTTCCGTTCAAGAGGAGAAGATCTTCAAATCAGAATGGCATCTATTGGCGTATCACTAAGTGAAGCAGTCAGACTTGAAAAAGAATTAGATGAAGGAAAAGTTGTAATTGTGGCCCAGTAATTTAATACTATAAAAAAAACCTCCTTACTAACGTAAGGAGGAACATACATATATAAAGATTAGGGGGGATTACTAGCATTATCGCCAGCATAGGATTATCTTATACTAGTATTTTTAATTTATTTTACGTTCTTTTGTAACGTCTCTGTAAATCGTTGAAATGCTTGCTGACCTTCTTCGTCACGTTTAAATACACCTGCATGCTCTAAAATAGTAGCAAACACTTTTCCGACTTCTTCGAGTAGTATGTTATAGCTGTTTTCCTGACTAAGCTCTGGGTGCTTTTCTTTTATGCTCTTAGCCCAATCATAGTGTTTTTTCAATTCATCATCTTCTAAAATAACAGCAGGAACATTTTCTTTTGGTAGTTCATTAGCTAACTGCTTAAGCTCATCAAGCAGTCTTCCCGGTAATACCGCTAAACCCATAACCTCAATTAACCCAATGTTTTCTTTTTTGATATGATGTACTTCTTGATGCGGGTGGAAAATGCCTAATGGATGTTCATCATTTGTACGATTATTACGTAAAACAAGGTCAAGCTCGTAAAGCTCGCCTCTTCTTCTTGAGATTGGTGTAATCGTGTTATGAGGAGTTTCTCCTGTAAACGCATCAATCTCAACTGTTGGATCGCTATATTTTTTCCATTCATTCAATATATCTTCAGCAGCTTGGATAAGGTCATCTTTATTTTCACCTGAAAGCCTAAGAACTGACATTGGCCATTTAACAATACCTAAGTCAATTGATGGATATTTGCTCAATTTAAATCTGTATTCTGCTTTAGCAACTTCCATTGGAAATGTATGATGTCCACCTTGGAAATGATCATGACTTAAAATGGATCCACCTACTATTGGTAAATCAGCATTCGATCCAAGAAAATAGTGAGGATACTGCTCAACAAAATCAAGGAGCTTATGAAAAGTACTTTTCGAAATTTTCATTGGCTTATGTTGACCTGCATACACAATAGCATGCTCATTATAGTATACATAAGGAGAAAATTGTAAAAACCACTGCTCATCCTGTAGTGTTACAGGGATAATTCGATGATTTTGTCTAGCTGGATGATCTAAACGTCCTGCATATCCGACATTTTCCTTACATAATAAACAAGATGGATACTCACTTTTTTGTAGCTCACGAGCAGCTGCTATTGCTACCGGATCTTTTTCAGGCTTTGATAAATTAATCGTCATTTGCAAATCGCCATACTCAGTACTTACAAGCCATTCCTCATTTTTCGCAATCCGATCTGTTCGAATGTAATGAACATTCTTCGAAAATTGATAAAAGGCTTCTGTTGCCTTTTGAGGAGATTCTGAATGAAAAATTTCATTAAATTGGCGTATAATTTCACCTTGTGTGCCGACTAAACAACCCATTATCTTTGTATCAAGCAGATCTCGGTAGGTAACTGTATTATCCTTTAATAGGTTGTTTTCAGCAGCCCAATTCAGGATATTTTCCAAAATCGTTACTGGAGAATCTAGATTTTCATCCGGTATTATCATAGGTTTCACGTCATTCAGTTGTAGAACCTCAAGTATTTTATTACGAGTAAGATCAACGTCCCATTTAGAAATCAGCTGCTTTTTTTGCCCAAATTGCAGTAGCCTCTCAATCTCATGCTCTATATTTATAGACAATAATATCATCTCCTCGTATTTTGATAGTGGAGCAGACTATACTGCCTGCTCCGATTAATTATGATTTATTTTTTATAGCCTGTTGGATTTTTTTGGAACCAATTCCAAGCACTTTCAATCATTGTGTGAAGATCTGCATATTTTGGCTTCCAGCCTAATTCTTTTACTGCTTTTTCTGATGAAGCAATCAATATTGCAGGATCTCCTGCACGACGTGGTGCTACTTCTGCAGGAATAGGGTGACCTGTTACTTTTCTTGCTGTTTCGATTACTTCTTTCACTGAAAATCCGTTACCGTTACCTAGATTATACGTTGCACTTGTATTTTCTTTTCTAAGCTTCTCAATTGCCAAAATATGAGCATCAGCTAAATCTGTCACATGAATATAATCACGAATACATGTGCCATCCTCTGTTTTATAATCATCACCAAAGATCATAATTTTCTCTCTATCACCTAATGCTACTTGTAAAATAATTGGAATAAGATGTGTTTCAGGTTGATGATCTTCACCAAGCTTTCCTTCCATATGTGCACCAGCAACATTAAAGTAACGTAATACAACATACTTTAGGCCATAAGCCTGCTCGCTCCATTTCAGCATTTTCTCCACAGCAAGCTTTGTCTCGCCATATGGATTTGTTGGTACAGTTGGATCTGTTTCAACGATTGGTGTATTTTCCACTTCACCATAAGTTGCTGCAGTTGATGAGAACACAATTTTCTTTACATCAAACTCTGTCATAACCTTTAAAAGACACATTGTTCCATATACATTATTTTCATAATATTGAAGAGGCTGCTCAACACTTTCTCCTACAAGTGAATCAGCTGCAAAGTGAATAACTGCTTCGATTCCATTTTCTTGAAAAACTGTTTTTAAGAAGTTTTCATCTCGTAAATCACCTGTGTAAAGCTTTGCTCCTTCTAAAACAGCTGGTAGATGTCCTTTTTGCAGATTATCTACAACAACAACTTCCTCATTACGATCTAATAGCTCAGAAACAGCGTGACTTCCAATATATCCTGCTCCACCACATACTAATACTGCCATCGTTTTTCCCTCCACTAATCTTTTTTTAGAGAATAACAGAGCACATTAAATCTCCTTCGCTCCATCTCCTACATTTGCTACATAAAATTCAGCTGTTAATCCTGTTTTATCACGATAATTTTTGCCAACGTCTTCAATGAATTTCTCAATATGCTCATTTTTCACGATGGAAACTGTACATCCACCAAAACCTGCACCTGTCATTCGTGATCCAATCACACCTTCTTGGTTTACCGCTTCTTCAACAAGTGTATCTAGTTCAAAGCCAGTGACTTCATAATCATCTCTTAAAGATGCATGTGATTCACACATTAATTGACCAAAGCCTGCAATGTCGCCGTTATTAAGTTTTTCCACAGCTAAAATTGTTCGGGCATTTTCATATACAGCATGCTTCGCACGTTTTTGATCTATTTCATTTGGAATTAAATGACGATAACCTTCAAACTGCTCTGGTGTAAGATCTCCCAATGATTCAATTGAAACCTCTGTTTGCAATGCTTTTAACGCACGCTCACATTCTGATCTACGTTCATTATATTTAGAATCTGCTAAAGCTCTACGTTTATTTGTATTTGCAATTACTAAGGATGCGTCTTGCAAAACAACTGGACTGTATTGATAATCAAGTGTTTGACAATTTAGTAAAATAGCTTGATTCTCTTGACCCATTCCTATTGCAAATTGATCCATAATTCCACAGCTAACTCCAACAAATTCATTTTCTGCTCGCTGACTCATTTTCACAAGCTCAACACGTGAAAAGTCTGTTTCATAAATAGCCTGCAGGGCAACAGCTGTAGCCAGTTCAACAGAAGCTGATGATGATAAGCCAGCACCATTAGGTATGTTTCCGTAAAAAAGCATATCAAAGCCCTGCTCTAATTTAATTCCTTTTTTTAAAAATTCATTCATAACACCCTTTGGATAATTAGCCCAGTCGTGTTCTTTATTCAATGTTAAAGTATCGTCTAGTGACAAAGAAATAACCCCAATATCAGGGAAATTAGTTGAATAAAATTGAACCTTCCGATCATCACGCTTTGAGATTAATGCATATGTCCCAAAGGTTAATGCACATGGAAAAACATGTCCTCCATTATAGTCTGTATGCTCACCAATTAGATTTACTCTTCCTGGTGCAAAAAAGGCTCTTACTTCTTCAGATTTCTTAAATATATTTGTAAATTCTTCTAATAGTTGCTTCTTCATGAAAATCACCTTCCATTATATCGTAATTTGGTAAAAACTTACCTTTTATCTTGAGTTAAATATTCAATTTGTATGTAAGCTCATTTTATAGTCCTTTTTCTTTGGAAACAATGGTAAAATTAAAATGAAGTTTTAGCACTTTTTTGCTATTCACTATATGGATAATACTAAATAAAACATTGAAAACAACTTGTTTTTAACCTATATAATTTAAAGTTTCACACCCTTTTTTTGCTGATATGAAGAGTTATTTCCAAAACCTTGTTTACTTAAACAACTCTAAGAATACTGCACAGTATAAAGCCTGGTGGCATCTTTTCTTAATCGATTAGTACCTTTTATACTATAAAAACAATGTTTCAACCGCAAAATTAGGTTAATTAATAACTTTCTTTCAGAAAAGAGCCTATGATAAAAAGGGTAGAAAAAGGGGAGTTTTTTGCTATGGATAAGAAAACCGGAGCCATTGCCTTTCGCTTTAATGAACCCCATGTAAACTCTGTTGCACAAATCTGGTCAGTTGGTTGGGATGAGCAGCATTCTTCACTTTATAATTGGAGTGGAACAGAAAGAAAGGATCAAGGCAAATATATTTTTCAATACACCTTATCTGGTGGAGGGGAAATTTCAATAGATGGGGAGATTTATTCATTAAAGCCTGGACATGCTTTTATTGTGAGCAGTCCGAGTAATTATCATTATTATTTACCAGAGAATTCGAGTAAATGGGAATTTCTTTACTTAACACTTTACGGCGAGCAAGCTAAGCGTTGTTGGGAATATATTCGTCATTCTGAAAGTCAGGTTGTCAGGTTTCACCCAGAATCTTCTCCCGTTAAGCTTTTAAAGCAAATATATGATGATGCAACAGATAAAAAGATTACCAATGCTTATCAAGGCTCAAGTATTGCTTATCACTTTATTACAGAGCTCTATTTATATCTTTCAACAAATGACAAATTAATGAAGGATTGGTCTGAAGGAATCATAAGTGCTGTATTATTTGCACGAAATTACTATCAAGATGAAATCGGGGCAGAAGAAATGGCAGAAGCTTCAAAGCTATCGAAATATCATTTCTCAAGACTCTTCAAGCAAGAAACAGGTGTCACACCAATTCAATATTTAACAAATATCCGCTTGCAAAAAGCGATTGAGCTGTTAGAGCATACAAAATATTCTGTTGATGAGGTAGCTCAATTAGTAGGCTATAAAAACGCTAACTATTTAAATAAAATTACCCGTAAGCTGACCGGAAAATCACCAGGTCAAATTCGCCAGGGTGATGAGGAGTAAAAGAAGATATAGAAGCCAGTGCAAAAATTTAAAAACCTATAGAAAACAGCAAAATAAAGACCCGAACTATTTGGCGAAGGATTAATTGATCAATCACCTAATACTTCGGGTTAATCATTACAGTAAATAATTATGTCCCAGCCTATGCATTCTGCTACTCATTTAAATCAATTTGAATAAGTCCTTTTTGATGCATAATCGTCATTTTTGTTCCTGGAGTCATCATGTTTTCCAAAATGTCCTTTGCAGCTTGTAAAGCAAATTCTATTCTTTCCAGCTTTTCTGTTTCCTCTTCTCGTTCATCCTTCGCTACTGATGCTAGCTTTATCAGTAAATCCTGAGATTGTTGATGATAATCTGCCAGCTTTTCATACACTTCATCATATAGCTCTTCTATTTCATTTTTCATTGCCTTTCTCTCCCTTGTCTTTCTCCTTAGCTTCTATGATACAAGATTATCCCCAGCAATGTAAAAGTCTGCTTTTATATATTATAGATCTTTTTTCTTTTCCATGATGCACTAGCTTTATAATAGTCGCTTATGAATAAATATTGCAGCCTGAACCCCATCTGCCATGGCAATTGTCACCTGCTCCGAATGAGCAACAACATCACCAGCAGCCCACACATTTGTTATATTTGTTTCTTTTGTTCTTGGATCTACAAGTAAATGTTTGTTTTCTAGACGTTCAACACCTAGCTGATGTCCTAAATCTGAATGTACAGCATTCCCTCCGAACCCAATAAAGCCTTTATCTCCAGTGATAGCTTGTCCATTTTCAAGAATGACTCCTTTAAAATCTGACTCATTTTCTGCTATGACTGCTTCTATTTTTTCATTGATAATTTTTATATTTTTAGTTCTTAGTTTTTCTTCTATTTTTGAATCTAGTTTCTCTCGATCGTGATTTATAAACGTAATATTATTTGTCCAATATGTTAGAGTTAGCGCAAGATTTGCACCGGTTTTTCCGGAACCAAGTAATAAAACATGCTTGTCTCTTACCTCATATCCATCACAATCAGGACATACATATACGGATATACCTAAGCATGGATTAATGTTTTTGATTGGTGGAATACGATCTTTTATTCCAGTAGCAAGCAATAATGTTTTGGTCTTAAATTCTTTTGCTGAACTGGTTTGTAAAGTTAACTGATGATCTTGTTTTTGTGCGTTTATAACACTATCATTTAAAAATTCAACTTTCAGGTCTTGGGCTTGTTTTTTACCTAATTGTCTAAGAGTTTGACCACTAACGCCATCTGGCCAGCCAAGAATATTATGATAACCTCTGCATAAATTTGATCTTCCATCCTCAGAATCGATAACAAGTACATTATGCATATACCTTCCAAGCTGAATAGCTGCTTGTAATCCTGCAATTCCTGCTCCAACAATGATGCATTCATAATTCTTTGCTACCATTTTCACCCGTCCTTTTTACTTCGTATAAATTAGAATGCAACAAAGTCTCGGTAATATTCTAATTTATATGAAGTAAAAGAAAGGATTTGCTAATTCAAATCCTTTCAACTACAAATATCGATTGTGGATAAGTAAGTAAAATCTATAGAAAATTATTATTCTTCCACAAATTTTTATTTCCCAAATTAAAAAATTAGATATTAACATAGTTTTGAACAATTAATAGCATGTTATCCACAGAAGTTATCAACATATCCACAATATCTATCCACATTTTGTGTGGGTACATTCGTTCGCCACAATATATATAAGCCTTTTTTTCACTATTCACAGGTTATACACAGGCATTTTATTACTTTATACCCTGTGTTAAATAGAAAAATGTTATTCTAATTCGTTAAGTTGTTCTAAATCTCCCGCCATTTACATGCAGCACTTGCCCAGTTACATACCTAGAATCATCTGATGCAAGATACACATAAGATGGCGCTAATTCAAAGGGTTGACCTGGTCGCTTCATTTCAGTATCAGAGCCAAAGGTTGATACATTTTTTGCTGAAAAGCTAGCTGGAATTAACGGAGTCCAAATTGGTCCTGGAGCAACTCCATTCACTCTTATCCCCTTCTCCACTAATGAAAGAGATAGCGAACGTGTAAACGTTAAAATCGCTCCTTTAGTTGCTGAATAATCTATAAGTTTCTCATTTCCTTCATAAGCTGTAATTGAAGTTGTATTTATGATGGAACTTCCCTCTTTTAAGTAAGGTAAACCCGCTTTAGTCATATAGAAAAAGGAAAATATATTCGTTCGAAAGGTTGCTTCAAGCTGTTGTGCGGAAATATTAAGAATACTTTCCTGAACAATTTGGATTGCATGGTTGTTCACAATGATGTCGAGTCTGCCAAATGCTTGAATTGTTTTTTGCACTACTTCATAGGAGGTATGCTCTTGCCCAAGATCTCCTGAAATAAGCAAACATCTTCCTCCAAGCTCCTCGATTCTTTGCTTTGTTTCTTGTGCATCTTTATGTTCATTCAAATAGGCAATCACAACAGCTGCCCCTTCTTTTACAAATGCATATGCTATCGCTCTTCCAATTCCACTGTCACCACCAGTGATAATAGCAACCTTATTTTTCAGTTTGCCGCTTCCTTTGTATCCAGCCCATTCAGAAATGGGCCTTGGATCCATTTTATATTCTAACCCTGGCTGTTGCTCCTGATGCTGAGGCGGAAAGACTATTGGTTTTTGCTTAACTTTTTGTTGCATCGCATAGTATGGATAAACAGGATATGGATACATTTAATTCCCTCCCTGAGATCATGTAATCTTGGCATTCAATTAACACTATTCCTACATTGCTTGGACAGAGAACAAGAAATTAACGATACGACCACTTTAATGATAAAAAATGAGAACTATTACTTAGTGAGAAGAGCCTTTTTCAGAAAAAAATGCAATAAATAGTGTCAATTCAACTCCCAGCTTGAAATAAACTACACTTGTCACTCCTCTCAATAGCTAAAACTCAGCTCATATCTTAGTAATCATTCAACTTTGAGCTATAATCGTTCAACTTTGAGCTATAATCGTTCAACTTTATCTACTATTCATTCAACTTTTCGTGATAATCGTTCAACTTCCTCGCATAATCGTTCATTCGACAAAATTCGCCGCCTCCCCACTCACTCACATTCCCACCGCCACACCACTTAATGCAAAACTAAAAAAGAGCTAAAGCTGCACATTCACAGCTTTAGCTCTTTTCTCTATCAAATAGGTTTCATTATTTTCTTCACAATAAAGGTAAGAAGCAGCAACACAAGTGAGCAGCCAACCATCGCGGCCGCAACCATTGCAATTGCTATTCCATACCATGGGTTACTTAATGCGGCCACAACAAAGCTGCTAATAAATAACACAACCGCAAGACCTAAACTAATAAAAAATGGGAGAAATACTTTTCGCGATCGTCTTTGTGATAAAACAATGAAACATCCAAAAAAGACGATGTAATAAATAGCAAGCGCAGCTTCACTTACGAAAAGATCAACTAGCTTCATAAACAGATGGCTCTTTTGTGACTCAGGTAGTTCCAAATCTAGTGGAGAAGGAGCTTCATCTGTTAATGACATGGTCATCAGCTGATAGTTCTCTGGTTCTTCTGGCCAGTTTTTATATTCCAAAAAGATTAGGTTGTTAGTTTTGTTAAAGAATGTTGGTGACTGCACATATGTCTGCAAATCAGTCAGCCTACTTGTTTCATTACTTTCTAGGTCTTTCACAAACAATTCATATTTAAATAATGATGTATTCTCTGATTCTTCTGAAACAGCTGTATAAGCTAAATACTTGTTATCATACGATAAAACTGAAGAGTATACATCACGCTTCGATTCTTCATCTACAGGCGTTTCTATCTTATCTTCTAAATTGTAGCTATAAAGCTGCTCGGTGTTTTTGAATAAACTATAATATATGTTTTTCCCATCTTTTGAAATTGAAAGATTCGTCATGGAAAAATGGTCATTATCAGTTAGCTGTGTTACTTCTTTACTAGCAATGTCTATTTGATAAAGATCGAAGCCTTCTTTTGTTTCACCTTCTGCTTTTTTAAACTCTTCTGCTATTATGCCAATAAAATAGATACTTTCTCCTGTAGTAGAGAATAAGGCATCTGCCACATGTAGGGTGCTATCTGTAAGCTGTACACTACTACCACTGTCAATATTTTGTGTGATTAAGCTGTTAATATTATGTTCAGAGGTTGATAGATATAAAATACTCTCCCCATCTACTGAGAATCTTGGTGTATGATAGCGATGATTACTACCTTCTGTAACTTTAACAATATTACTGCCATCAATATTTGCCGTATATATCTCTTCATTACCATCTAAAAAATATGAAAAGGCAATTTCCTCATCATTCGGTGAAACAGCTATTTCGCTTCCCAAGCCCGTAAAATACTTATATGGATCATGTTCTACTAACATATTATAAGAAATGGCAGTAACAGCAAGAGCAAAGCTAATGATCATAACGAAAATAGTTATCCGATTTTGTTTCAAAAAATATCATCTCCTTGTTTAAGGTGGAAGTGATGCTATACTAGTAGCATGTCAAAAACTCTTACACCACAATGCTATAGCCTAAAAACACTGTCATATTATGATAACAATTGTCGAAAATGTTATATCTTTATATAATTTGTTTTAATATATACCTAACTAGCAGAAACCGAATTCCTATCAAAAATTTATCTTAAGGAGAGTATTAACAATGAAAATAGAGCTCCCCATTTATAAATTGGAGGCAGAAATTTCATTACTTAGAATGGAAATGATTTCAACTGCAGAGCATAAAGGGATTGAACACCCTGAAACCATTAAATGCAGCCAAGCTCTTGACGTTCTTCTGAACAGATATCAGAAAATAAAATGTAGGTGATTGTGCTATTAAAAAACATTAAAATCACCTACTAAGATAATCCTCATTAAGATGATTTGTTCAAGAGTTTGAACTGATCACTTCTACTTTCTATGTCCATTTTATTCATTTGATCTTCATTAAATTTTTTTCTTTTCTTAAAATAAACAGGTCTTCCTGTTGTTACTCTAGAAAATCCCTCTACCATAAATGAAACTGCCAATATTGTTAAGGCAAAGCAAATGATTGGAGTTAACGGAATCCACGGTGCCCATTGCAGGAAAATTTTTGTCCCGCCAATTAGTCCTGACCATTCATTAGTCATAGATTGAGGTGGATCAGTACCCATCTGATCAAATGACACTAGCGTCCCACCAAAGTATAAATTAAATAATCCTAAATGCGCCATAACGATCAAGGTTTGGACAAACTGCTGTCCAAATAGGATGAAGAATCGATCCTTCATAATCGGAATAATGTGCTTTAACATTATATGTAGGTTAGATCCCCCTAATGTTTTAGCACTGATAACATATTCAGATTTTAATAGCTCTCCTGCTTCATTACCAATAAGTACAGATAAAATCGGCACAGTTAGTATAGCTAATACAAGAATTTCGATTCCCATTCGTTCTGTGAGAGAATATGCAAAGCCTTCTGGTCGCATATAGAGAACTGGATGTAATAAATATAGAGCGATAATTGTTAGTGGAATAAAGTGAAAAGCATCCACTAAACTATTTAAATATTTTTTTGTTTTTGAGAAATATGTTCCTACTATCAATCCAATTGGCACCGAAATGACCATTCTTAGTATAGCAATGATGAGTGCTGCGAGTATTGTGAATTTTGCCCCGATTAAGACCTTACTTAACATGTCATACCCAAGCTTATCCGTTCCTAACAAAGCTTCTTTCCTAGGAGCAATAGGTGCTGAATCTACTAATTCATTATCTTCACCATAAATATGGTAAATCTGCTTTACTTCGTTATTCACTATATGAGAATAAATAAAACTAACTGTGACTAATCCAACTATAAACACGAACCCAATTAAAAAGAGAGGATTTTTAAATAATTTAATCATGCCACTGTTTCTCCTCCTTTAATTGTTCTTTCAATGACCATTTTGACGATATGATAAAAAATAAAAATTGGTACAAATAAAAATAATAATATAAAGGTGAATACTTCTGGAGCCATATATGTTGTCAAGTAATAGGTAATTCCAAATATTCCAAATAACAGCTCAACAACAACTAAGGTTGATAGCATAAACCAGATTGTGTTTTTTAAATTAAAAAATAGAGAAATTGCGGTATTTCTAAACACATGAACAACTAATAAAAAAGTATGATGCAATCCTTTTGCCCTTCCTAGTAAAACATAATCCTTAAAAAGCTCCTCCTCAAAAAGATGAACTGTTATACGATAAAGCTGAATGGTAGGCAAAAGGGCTAAACAGATGATAGGTAATAAGAAGGCCTGACTATCACCAACTGTTACAACCTTCATCAGAAGGATATCTGTTTTCTTATAAAGAACGACAATTACTAACTGCAGGACTAAAACGACTAATATATCTGGCAGAGATTCAAGAAACAAAATGAAAAAATTTATTTTCTCTCTTAGCCATTTAGGAAACTGCATGGTACCGATCGTTAATAATATCGATGTTATGTACGCTAAAATCAAGGCACCTAAGATCAGCGTTAGTGAATATAATGCACCTTCTAAAATAAGTGGATAAAGCTTATATTCTGTTCCTCTCATCATGATAGTAAGTTCGTCATAATGAACTAAGCTATACAATATACTTTTTACTGTCTTAAAAAACATGGCTAAAGGACCTTCTTCTGTACCAACAGTGAAAAACAACGAAGGTATTGCACCAAATATAACAATTCCTATACAAGCAGCAATAAATTGACCAATCATACCACCAAGCTTTTTCACCCTTACACCTCCTATGTTAATTCCTCCCAATTATTTATTTCTATTTATATATTATTCTACTATTTGAATAATGTAAAAGGGGCTGGGACAAAATTAAAGAAGTCATACAAAAAGATGAATAAATCTAAATTCAGTTAAGCTGAAAGAAACAAGCTCGTTCCATTGCGCTGCAGACACTCTATTCGCCGAGGAGGAAGCTGAGCCTACTCAGGCCTCCAGGGTCTCAGCCCTTCCTCTATTCCCGTAGGTGCCCTAGTGTCTTCCGCTCCATTTCACTAAGTTCTTAAAAATAGTATACAAAATCAAAAAGTCTATTAAAGATGAAAATAAAAACCCGAACTATTAGGCGAATAGTTAATTATCACCTTATAATTCGGGTTTATCATTAGCTTAAATACATATGTCCCAGCCTCATTATGTTTTATCATAAGCTTAATTCAATATATAATAATTATTTTTACCATTTCTTTTTGCTTTGTACATAGCTTCATCTGCATTCTTAACTAATGATCGATAATCTGCTCCATGCTGTGGATACGTAGCAATTCCAATGCTTGCTGAAACATTAATGACAGAGCTATTGATATGGAAAGGCTCACTGACTACTTCGACTATTCTTTCAGCTAAGTCAATAATGATTTGTTGATCACTCGCTTTTTTGATTAACAAAACAAATTCATCTCCACCTAGTCTTGAGACCGCATCACCTGAACGAACAACATTCTTTAAACGCTCTGAAACTACTTGTAGTAATTTATCTCCTGTTTCATGTCCATACGTATCATTAACATCCTTAAATCCATCTAAATCCATGAAGAAAACAGAGAAATTTCCCTTTTTAGTCATTTCTTCTGTGATCAATTGTGTTAAAAATTCTCGGTTAGGAAGATTTGTAAGTGAATCATAATTTGCTCTTTGTTTCCACTTTTCACTATAGGTTTCAAGAGCATCTAGCATTTCATTTATTTGATTGGCAAGATCACCAATTTCATCTTCGCCATGCTTGCCAACACGGTTCCCTAATTTCTTACATGAACGAACTCCGATAACACTTTGCTTTAACCTTATAATTCTAGAAGCAAATATTTTGTCAAAAGTATAATAAATTACCGTACATATGATCGTAACTAATACTAAAAGAGAGATGAGGTTTAATAAAACTAAAAGTCTACCATTTTTATAAATGGTTCGCTCGCTTTTAACCTCAACATAACTGATTTGATTTCCTAGTAAATCAGAAAGTGTGCTATATCCAGCTATTTCAGTATCATTTAGCTCATGAATGTATAAGTCATCCGCACCTAGCTTCTTTAGCTGTAATGAATTCAATTCTTTTGGGATATTTTGAAAAAGTGAAAGCTCTAATTCAATCGTATCACCTATTTCATTAATTAACTCCTGATCAAATTCCCTTGTAAATATAAGAGTTCCTTTTGATGGACCCTCATAATGACTATTTAATATAGGATGAGAAGAAATTAAGGTTATCCCCTCACTTGTTTGGATAACTCCACTAATCCTTTCATCTGGGGAGAGAGGCTTTTTTAAATGATAAAGATCTAGCCATTCTGGTTCTGCAACATTCTGAGCTAATTCTCCAGTAGGATTCAACCTACTACTATATACAAATTGACCTCTTTGATTCAAAAATAGAACCTGATCAATGCGGTTTTGTTCAAAGGTTTCTTCTGTGAAGTTTGATTCAATATATTCAGAATTTTCATCTTGGATAAACTTTGATGTATCAACCCATGCTGCGTAATCTAAATTTAATTGATTTAAATCATCTATTTCATTTTTGATCAAATTTTGAGTTTGATTCATTTGTTTTGTTACTTGTTCTCGTTCATAAATGGAATGAATTTTACTTGTAATCATCCCACCAATAACCATAATGATGATCATAAAAAAGGTAATAATACCTATAGAGGCAAATAATAGTTTTTTTCGCAAGGTCATTTACTTCACCTACTTTTCTTTCATAATTCATTATAGCTTATACAAATTATGAAAGAGTAGCATTTGTTTAAAACTTATCCTAGGTATTATATGGAGAATTTTCAAATCTACAAAAAAGAGATTAGCGTTAACTAACCTCTTTTAATCGTATTTATGCCAATTCCCTCTGTTTTGTTTCTTCTCCTAAGAACAGTACAGCCATAGCTCCGATAAATATTGCGATAGCAAATATTAAGAATATCGCATTAATCGATACATCTGCAGCTACTAAATATCCAACTAATAGTGGGCCAAGTATTCCACCAATTCTTCCAAATGAAGCGGCTAAACCAGCACCTGTTCCGCGAATTTCTGTCGGATAATGCTCTGGTGTATATGCATATAATCCACCCCATGCACCTAAGTTAAAGAAGGAAAGGAAAATTCCTGATGTTAATAATAAAGGTAGAGAATCGGCATTTCCAAAGAAATATGCACTAACTGCAGTTCCGATTAAGAAGGTAACAAGCACAAATTTACGTCCGGCACGTTCAATGAAATAAGCAGCAGTGAAGTAACCAGGTAATTGAGCAAGTGTCATGATCAACACATATTGAAAGCTTTTAATTAAGCTAAAGCCCTTCATAACCATTACACTTGGTAGCCATAAAAACATTCCGTAATAAGAGAAAACAATACAAAACCATAAAATCCATAACATTGTTGTTTGTTTTGTGTAAGGCTTTTTCCAAACCTTTGATATTTTCATCCATGAAGACTCTTTTTGTTTAGATACACTTACTGCTTGGAATCTAGGAGAGTCTGGTAATTTCAGTCTTAAATATAAAGCATAAAATGCAGGTAGGGCACTTAATAGTAATGCTGCCTGCCATCCATAGCTCGGAATGACAAAATATGAAATAAGTGCCGCAAGTAGCCAACCAGCCGCCCAGAAGCTTTCTAATAAAACAACAACCTTTCCTCTTTCATTAGCAGGTACACTCTCTGAAACAAGTGTTGATGCTACAGGAAGCTCCCCACCTAATCCAGCACCGATAAAAAAGCGGAGGATAAGAAAGAGTGTTAAAGATGTAACAAAAGCAGAAATACCACTACCTACTGAGAATAAAAGTAATGTAATAATGAAGACATTTTTACGACCGACTTTATCAGCCATCAAACCAAATACTAGAGCACCTACAGCCATACCAATTGAATTTACACTACCTATCCAGCCCATCTGAGATGTTGTTAAATTCCAATCCTTCTGCAGAGCTGCAATAATGAATGATAGAATCCCAACGTCCATTGCATCAAACATCCATCCAAGGCCTGCGATACCTAGTAATTTTCTTCGAGATAATTCTTGAGTTTTTACCATTTCGACCACCTTTCACTAGTAGAGCCTCAAATAGTGGTGTTCACTTTATTGCCACACATGTAAAAATTACCGGTTGATTTTTACATCAAGTATATAATTTATTCCTGAAACCTGTTCATAATCTTAAGATTTATTTCTTGGTTTACTTAGGAATTAATGTGTAAAGTTTAAAAAGCCCACTAAAAGGTTAAATAAAACGTAACACTACTAAATATTATTTTTTAAATACTCCATCTTCACTTATACTCAAACAAATTTATATAGTCAATGTATATTACTTAACATTCCAAATTCTTTTTAAAATCATTCACATTTTACTTTATTTATTAGCTTGTCCTATGTTATATTAATTGTAACAAAATGTTCACAAAACATTCTTTTTTTAGACACAAAACTGAAAGCGTCAACATTTTAAAGGAGCTGATACAAAATGGACGTATTCTTTGCTTATTTACTATTTTCAAGTGCGACACCACTATTTCTATGGAAAGAAAACAAAAAACTTGCGATCCTTCAAATGCCTGTTATAGCACTAATGTGGATCATGTTTGCTTTATATATGACAACTAGCTTTGGCACATTGGAATTCACATTATTCGGTATCATTTTCGCAATAAATGTTCTTGCTGCTCTTGGAACAGGTTTTTACGTATATCTGTCTCACTTTTCAAAACGAGTAAAAGATTATATTTATTAAAAACGTTACACAATACAAAAAAGGTATGACTCTTAAATTGAGTCATACCTTTTTTGATTGTACAGCTATTTAATTAATATCCGCCCATATCCCATACCATTATTAGTAATGTACCGAATACTGTTACAAGAGCGATAAAAATTCCATAATAGATATTAAGATAAATCGCATTTTTATCTTCAGATTCACCAGCATGCATAAATACTACTAGTTGAAGACCAGCTTGGATAAATGCTGTGATAAGCAGTATTGTCATACCTAAAGCGAATGACATATCTAAGAAATATACTGCAAGTGCAACGACAGTTAAAGCTAATGAAAACGCAAAACCCATGACTTGTTTCATTGGAAATAGCTCTCTCATCTTACATCATTCCTTTCAAATAGATGAAGCTAAAGATAAAGATCCAGACAACATCTAGGAAATGCCAGTAAAGTGAGAAAATAAATGATTTGTTAGCTGTTTCAGGTGTTAATCCACGTTTTTTCACTTGGATCATAATAAACAATCCCCAGAACAACCCAAGTGATACGTGAGCACCATGTGTTCCTAATGTTGTTAATAAAATCGAAGTGAATGCACTAGTTTGCAATCCTGCACCTTCGTGGACATATAAAGCAAATTCATAGATTTCGACTCCTAGGAAAGCTAACCCAAGAAGAAGTGTAATTCCAAAGAAGGTTAACATTGCTTTTTGTCTACCAAGTCGCATGGCATGAATGGCTAGCCCTATTGTAAAACTACTTGTTAATAATAAAAGTGTTTCAATTAAAACGGGTGTAATGTGAAATATTTCTGCTGCAGTTGGACCATCTGCAGTACGTCCTTCTAGTGTGAAATATGATGCAAAAAGTGTTGCAAACAGCATAATTTCGGCACCTAGGAATATCCAAAATCCTAATATCTTTAACCGATTTTCTTCGGTACTATATTCAAGCGGAAGCGAGTTATCTATTTTCATTTATTACGCACCTCGCAATTCTGATTCAGTTTCTTCAATCTCTTTCACAGAGATGTAACGTCCATGATCTTTTTCAAATGAACGTACTGTCATACATACAAAGATTCCTATTGTTGTAATAATTGCTGGGATCCATAAGCTAAATACCAATGAGAAGCCCCAAACAAAGAATATACAGCTTAAGATAAACGGTAAACCACTGTTGTTAGGCATATGAATCTTTTCATATTCACCTTTAAATAATACATGTCCTTTTTTCTTTGCATCCCAGAATGCTTCTTCAGACTTAACTTCTGGAATAATTGCAAAGTTATATTCTGGAACAGGTGTATGTGTTGCCCACTCAAGCGTACGTGCATTCCAAGGATCTGAACCAATATCTCTTGATGCATAACGGAAGCTATAGTAGATGTTATAAACAATCAGAACAAAGCTGATTCCCATTATTGTAGCTCCACCAAATGAAACCATGTTTAGTGGACCAAATCCTGTTGACTCAGAATATGTGTACATACGACGTGCTTGACCATCTAGTCCTGTAATATACATTGGGATAAACGCCAAGATAAATCCTATAGACATTAACCATGCTGTCCATTTTCCGATTCTCTCATTTAACATGAAACCGAAAAGTTTTGGCCAGTAGTAAGTGAATCCTGCAAGCATAGCGTAAACTACACCTGGAATAATAACATTGTGGAAGTGAGCTACTAAGAACATCGTATTATGATACTGATAATCTGCAGCTGACATCGCAAGCATTACTCCTGTTACTCCACCTAAAGTGAATAGAGGAATAAAAAGTAAAGAGTAAAGCATTGGTGTTGGCACAGTAATTTTTCCTTTGCGAAGTGTTAGTATCCAGTTGAAAATCTTAACACCTGTTGGAACAGCTATTGCCATAGTTGTTACAGAGAAAATACTGTTTGTAAATGCCCCTTGACCCATTGTAAAGAAGTGATGAGCCCAAACGATAAATGATAGAAGTGAGATAATAACCATTGATCCTACCATTGATTTGTATCCATATAAGTTACGTCTGGCGAATGTAGATATAATTTCACTAAAAATACCAAACGCAGGTAAAATTAAGATATAAACCTCAGGATGTCCCCATACCCAGAAGATATTAGCCCAAAGCATATCCATACCGCCGTTATCAAGTGTAAAGAAGTTCGTGCCGAACAATCTGTCCATTGTTCCCATTGCAAGTGCCACTGTTAAGACAGGGAAAGCAAATACGATAATTGCACTAGCAATTAAAGAAGACCATGTGAACATTGGCATTTTCATTAACGTCATACCAGGTGCTCTCATTTTAAGGATCGTTGTAATAAAGTTAATACCTGTCATTAATGTACCAATACCAGCAATCTGAATGGCAATCATATAATAATTCGTACCAACTGACTTACTAAATTCGTTCCCTGCAAGTGGGAAATACGAAGTCCACCCAGCATCAGGAGAACCACCAATTACGAATGAGATATTAAATAACATTGCACCCATAAAGAACAACCAAAAGCTCAATGCATTCAATCGTGGGAAAGCAACATCACGTGCTCCAATTTGTAATGGAACAACAAAGTTCATAAAGAACATGATAAATGGCATCGCCATAAATAAAATCATAACAATTCCATGAGTTGTAAAAATTTCATTATAATGCTGCGAATCTAATAAAACATTATCAGGAACAGCAAGCTGTGCACGCATCATAATCGCATCTACTCCACCACGGAAAAGCATCACTAAGGCAGAAAGTAAATACATAATACCGATTTTTTTATGGTCTACAGTTGTTAACCATTCACGCCATAAATAACCCCATTTTTTAAAGTACGTTAACCCTGCAAGTATTCCTATAACAGTAAGTCCAATAGATACCATTGCTATATAAATCGGAAGACTTGGATGAGGTATGGCAAAGCGTTCGAAAAATTCCATTCTATTTTGACTCCTTTCGGAAGTGAAATATCCGTAATGATAAAACCTTTTTATTAAGGATTTAGCTCTTTAAAAACCTCTATTAATGATGACTATGATCTGTTTCTTCTGATGAATGTGAATCTGTTTCTTCTCCATGATTTTCATGGTCTTCATGATCTTCATCATCTGTTGAGCCATGATTATGGTGACCTTCTGGTGGTGAATTGAATTCTAAGTGTGTACCAGTGAATGTCATACGTCCAAGATGACCAGGCTCAAGTAATTCCTCGAATTTATTTTCTGTTATCGGTTCAGCTGTTTTCTTTACTTCTTCTACCCACTCATCAAACTCTTCTTGTGACATAGCTGTTACATCAAAAATATTTTCAGCAAAGCCTGCACCACTAAAGTTTGCATTTCGTCCCATATAGTCTCCAGCAACATCTGCTGCTAAATGAAGGGTTGTCACATGGTCATTCATCGCATATTTCTGCCCACCCAATTGTGGAATCCAGAAGCTTGTAATGGGTCCATGAGAATATAATTTAAATTCAAGAGCACGATCTGTTGGAATATATAAATAGTTAACTGTTTCGATTCCTTCTTCAGGATAACTAAAATGCCATTTCCAGTTAGATGATGAAGCATAAACAACTAATGGCTCTTTATCTTCATAACCTTTTGGTGCTGACTCTACAATATAGTTACTCTGTACGGAAACAAATGAAAGGTACGCAACGATAAGGATTGGAATACCAATCATAACTGCCTCTACCCAAATATTCCCTTCAATATGTGGTGGCTCATAATCATCTGCTTGTTTAGAAGCACGATATTTTACTAACGTCATAACCAATAACACTAATACAACAATAACAATACCTAGCATAATTCCCATTGATAATAGAATGTCACTAGCGAGTCTTTCTGCTTGAGGACCTTTAGGATCTAATACCAATAAAGGCTCACAACCTGCAAGTACTGTCATAGCAGATAAAATAATTGTGAATAAAGCCAATTTCAATTTCATACAAGTACTCCTTTCTTTAAAAACACATAAACTTTCAATCTATTCTTTGGAACTACATAAATCCGAAAAGCAATTGTGAACAAATGAACTAATTACAATTCGATATAATTTAAAATAAACTGTGTGAAAGATCACACAAACTGCTTACTCACATCATATCAGACGTTCGCTTCTCTGATAATCAATAAAAAGAAGTGTCATGCAACGTTCAACGGATGATCACGAATTCGTAATAATTTGATCATAAATTGTTCACTTATTTGGAAAAAATACTACTGTAATGGGAGGTTGTGCATTAGTTGGATGGTTATTCTTTATCAATTAAGGATAATTTGTACACTTTTGATTTTGTGGATCCATGAGATGAGTGAGTTACAGAGTTTAGAATCCTTACAGCTAATGTAGGAGAAGAAATACATATATGTTTTCTTAATTGCTTATTTGTAATATCTTGACCAAATAATAGATAGTAGTCATTTAATGCCAGAATATGTGCTTCTTTATCTTTTGTTTGACATCTAGGACAACACCAACTCCCAAATATCCTTGCCATACCTAACGTTTTACAAGCTGGACATATTACACCTTTAAGTACCTCTTTTTCATCTATTTCAAACCTAGGTAAAACAGGTTGAAATTGCTCTATGTGGTTTTTCTTCAATTGCCTTGCTAATTTCTTCATATCTTTGTCAGTAAACATTTGTTTTGAAAAGAGTTTTTGAATTTGTAGGATTTTAAAGGGAAGGTAATTGATGTTGATGACAATGTCATTTAACCGTTGATTTTCAGGAGATGTCCGGATGAGAGTGTTTGTATTGCTTATTACAACAAGAGGAATAATTGGAACTTCTGGAAACTGTTTATTGCCTAGCCATTTCTTTAGCTTTGTAACATGCTGCTGCGACTGAACTATTGGATCTGGAAAAGCAGTTTCTTTGCCATCTATAGTACGTATTAACTGATGAAAGTTTTGGTCAAAAAAGAGTGTACCCGCAATATTCTTTATTTCTAGATTAATTATAAAGCTACTATTGATGAGGATAGAATCAAGTTGAAAGTAGTAAACATCATTTTGAAGTCGTAAATCATTTAAAATGATGAAGTCTTTTTCCGGTAACTGCTCAAGATGATAGTCAACAGCCTTTTCTCCTTTGTATCCGGCCTTTCTTTTCGCTAAACTCTCTTTTATCCTAGGTAGTTTAATATGGTCTTGTGGTAACCTGTCTACTAATGCTTCTAGTTGTAAAATAACTAGCGGCTTTTCACGTGTTTTTATGATCATTCTATCAACTCCATTCATTTATGACGTATATCTTCTATAAAAAACAGCTAATTCCTCTCTCCTTTTATATTAAATTTCGTTTGGAACTAGGAATCATCAACTTTCGCTATTAATCGTTCAACTTTGGGCGATAATCATTCAACTTTTGATGTTATTTCTTCAACTTTCATATATAATCGTTCATTCGACACCAATTAACAAATTTCGCAAAGCAAGCCCCCCCGTCAGCCACACCCACCTATGCCGACGCGCCTGCAAATTTCCCAAATACAAAAAAGCCGCATCCAAGCGGCCCACTTCCTACTTCCCACTATACCTATCTTCCGCAATCAGCTTAATATACCGATTACGCTTCACTAAAAAGTCCTTCATATACTGCTCGAGAAAAAGTCGATCTGCTATTCTGCCTATAAAGCCAAATGGAGATGTGTAATCAAACGAATCCACCATCAATGTACCATTTTCTTTTTCGATAAATTCGTGAACATGATAAAAGCGTTTGAATGCACCTTTTTCCATTTCATCAACAAACCTGTTTGGAAAATCCAGTTCTGTTATGCGTACAGTTAGGTTCTGTTTTAATCCAAAATGAACGGCTTCCCATGTTACCGTTTCATTCAATCCAATCAAGCCGCTTGTTACACCAGCAACTGCGCGTTCATTCGTTTGGCTTGTTGATTGGGTGTGAATATCAATATCCCGCGCAATATCAAAGCAAATGTGGCGCGGTGCATAAATAAACATATCCGTTTTAATAAGTGGCATGTTAATCTTCCTATTCTAAAAATCGTTCACTTGCAGGGAATTACTTCTTAAGATTAAGCTTAGCTAACGCATCTGCTAGTGCATTGTTAGTAAACTCGTCATCTTGTTTTTTCATATATTGTGCAACATCACGTTTGGAGACTTTACTGTTTTGATTTTTTTTACGTCTTTCCTGGAATGTTGACATTTTTTCTCTGTGACCACAGCGGCAAGCGAACATTTGACCTTCGCCTTCACCTCGTAGCTCAAGCTTTTTATGGCAATTTGGACAGCGAGCATTGGTAACTTTTGAAACACCCTTTTTATAGCCGCATTCACGATCCTGACAAACAAGCATTTTTCCTTTTTTGCCATTCACTTCAAGAAGAAGCTTACTGCATTCTGGACATTTCTTTCCTGTTACATTGTCATGCTTAAAGGTTTGCTTGCTATTTTTTATTTCATTTACAACCTCTTTGGCATAATGCTTCATTTCATTTAAAAAGGTTTGCTTCGGTAAAGAGCCTTTTGAGATTTTTGTTAGCTTTCTCTCCCACTCTGCTGTTAACACTGGAGATTTTAAATCTCCAGGAACTAGTGTTAACAGCTGTTTACCTTTTGAAGTAATGAACAGTTCTTTCCCCTTCTTTTCTATTAAGAAGCTACTATATAATTTCTCAATAATATCAGCTCTTGTTGCAACAGTGCCTAATCCACCTGTTTCACCTATTGTTTGGATTAGCTCTTTGCTTTCTCCTGCCATATATTTTGTTGGATTTTCCATTGCCGAAAGAAGAGCTGCTTCATTAAAGCGTGAAGGTGGTTTTGTTTCACCTGTTGTTTTTGATAATGATGTTAGTGAAAGCTTGTCACCTTTTGATAAGGAAGGAAGTGTTTGTTCGTCATCACTGTCCTCGTCTTTGTAGTCGGTGTAAACCTCTTTCCAGCCAAGAGAAACAATTTGTTTTCCTTTTGCAAAAAATGGCTCATTCCCGATTTCAGTTGTTACAATCGTTTGATCATATTGATAAGCAGGTAATAAAACAGCTAAAAAACGCTTCACAACTAAGTCATAAATTTTTCTTTCTTTATCACTGAGAGCACTCATCGGTACAGACTCTTCTGTTGGAATAATCGCATGGTGATCTGAAACCTTTTGATCATCAACAAATGATTTATTTGCTTTTATCGGTTGTTTTGTAATTTTTGCAATAACTGCAGCATGCTCCTTTGTTCGGCAGGCATCAAGTCGATCTTTTAATGTAGAAACAAGATCACTTGTTAAATAGCGTGAATCGGTTCTTGGATATGTTAATACTTTATGCTGCTCATATAGCTTTTGCATGATTGAAAGTGTTTCTTTTGCAGAATAACCATATCGTTTATTTGCATCACGCTGAAGCTCAGTTAAATCGTATAGTGCAGGTGAATAGGATTTTTTCGGCGTTGTTTTCACATCAACAACGACTGCTGATTTATTTTTCAAAACCTTTAATTTTTGATCAAGCTGTTCTTCAGCAAATGTTTTTGCATCCTTCGTTTTAGCATCTTGCCAAATAAGAGATAATCCGTCATTTGTTACAGCCTTCATGCCATAAAATTTCTTAGGCTTGAAGCTACGGATTTCCTCCTCGCGCTGAGCAATCATGGCAAGTGTTGGTGTTTGGACGCGACCAGTAGATAGCTGGGCATTATACTTTGTTGTTAGTGCACGTGTTGCATTTAACCCAACGATCCAATCTGCTTCTGCTCTGGCAACAGCTGATGCATATAAATTTTCATATTCCTTACCACTTTTAAGCTTACGGAAGCCCTCTTTAATGGCTTTATCTGTCACAGATGAAATCCAAAGGCGTTTAATTGGCTTGTTCACATGTGCTTTTTCAATGATCCAGCGAGCAACAAGCTCTCCTTCACGACCTGCATCAGTTGCAATGACAATATTTCCTACATCTTTACGTAAAAGCTGAGATTTAACAGCTTGAAATTGTTTTCCTGTTTTTTTAATCACTACAAGCTTTAATGGTGAAGGTAGCATTGGTAAGTCTTCTAGACGCCAGGATTTATAGTTTTCACCATATGTTTCTGGGTCAGCTAAAGTCACAAGATGACCTAATGCCCATGTAACGATATATTGATCTCCTTCAAGATATCCGTTTCCTTTTTTATGACAATTTAATACTCTAGCTAAATCTCTTCCTACAGAAGGCTTTTCAGCTAAAACAACAGTTTTACTCATCAAAACATCCTTTCACATACACATAGTCCTTGTTCTATTATAAGTGTATTTACTTCGTAAATCTAATTTGTTTTCGTACCCATTTTTTTAAAACAAGCATGATCATAGTAAATGTTTATTGTCATAGGTTAAATTGAAAAAACATTGAAAAATCAAAATACTTCATCTATATACCAATAGCTTATTAAATAAAAAAATAGTAGAATGAGGCAAGATACTGTTTATTTTTGGAGGGTTAAAGAGAAATGAGTCTATTAACAATCGATAATCTCGGTCATAGCTTTGGAGATCGAACATTATTTAAAGACGTTTCACTTCGCTTATTAGCGGGAGAACGTGTAGGTCTTGTTGGTGCAAATGGCGTAGGTAAATCTACGATGATGAATATTATTACAGGGCAGCTGATTCATGACGATGGGCGTGTTGAATGGACTCCAGGTGTTCGTTATGGTTACCTTGATCAACATACAGTTTTAACAAAAGGGAAAACAATCCGTGATATTTTAAACGATGCTTTTTTACCTTTATTTGAGAAAGAAAAGGAATTAAATGAAGTAACAGATAAAATGGCAACTGCAAGTCCTGAGGAGCTTGAAGAATTGCTAGAAAAAATGGCAGAAATTCAAGATCGTCTAGATGCTGGAGGCTTCTATTTATTAGATATGAAGGTCGAAGAAACAGCTCGTGGTCTTGGTCTTGATGCGATTGGTTTAGAACGTGATGTATCTGCATTAAGTGGTGGTCAGCGTACAAAGGTATTACTTGCAAAGCTTTTACTTGAACAGCCTGATGTTCTTTTACTCGATGAGCCGACCAACTATTTGGACGTAGAGCATATTCGCTGGTTAAGCAATTATTTACGAGAATATCCACATGCTTTCCTATTAATCTCACATGATACAGAATTTATGAATGGTGTATCAAACGTTATTTTCCATTTAGAATTTTCAAAACTGACACGTTATACAGCAACTTATGAGAAGTTCTTAGAGCTTGCTGAAATTAATAAAAATCAACATATACATGCGTATGAAAAACAAAAGGAATTCATTAAAAAGCAAGAAGACTTTATTGCTAAAAATAAAGCACGCTATTCAACAACAGGTCGTGCAAAAAGTCGTCAAAAACAGCTTGATCGTATCGAACGAATTGATCGTCCTGAAACAGCTGTGAAGCCAACATTTGAATTCAAAGAATCTCGTGGAAGTAGCCGCTTTGTTTTTGAAGCAAAGGATCTTGAAATTGGCTACAATGAGCCTCTTTTACCTAAGCTAACGATGACAATTGAACGTGGAGAAAAAATTGCGATTGTTGGTTGTAATGGTATTGGTAAATCAACATTATTAAAAACAATTCTTGGGAAAATTGATCCACTAGGTGGTAAGGTAAATCGTGGTGATTTCCTATTTCCTTCTTATTTTGAACAAGAAGTAAAAGCTGATTCTATTACGCCAATCGATGATGTATGGAATGCTTTCCCAAGCTTAGATCAACATCAAGTAAGAGCTCTTTTAGCACGTAGTGGTTTAAAAAACGAGCATATTTCACGACCATTAACACAATTAAGTGGTGGAGAGCAGGCAAAGGTTCGTTTATGTAAGCTACAAATGAACGAAAGCAACTGGTTACTATTTGATGAGCCAACAAATCACTTGGATGTGACAGCAAAAGAAGAATTAAAACGCGCAATCAAAGCCTATAAAGGAACTGTTGTCCTTGTATGCCATGAACCTGATTTTTATGAAGATTGGGTAACAAAGGTATGGGATATTGAGGATTGGGCGGAAAATAGTTCAAATTAACATGAGTAAAAAGCAGCTGAATCTTACTAGCTGCTTTTTTGTTATGTAATTTGTTTTATGATGATGCTTGTTGATTGTCAAAACCTAAGAGTTTATGAAAATAAGATTAATGATTTCAATTAAAGTAAACCCTTTTGTGTTTAAGCTTAACCCTTAGTTATTTTCTCTAATGCCTGAGCAAGAGATGCAGCTGTATGTACTTCCTCGAAATCTAGTCCTAACTGGATAGCTGTTTGCGCAATTTCAGGGCGGATTCCAGATAAAGTGGTTGAAATTCCTAATAATTTAAGTGCTTTTATCAAATTAAAGATTTCATGAGCTACCATCGTATCTATAATTGCCACTCCTGATAAATCGATACATAGATGATTGATTCCAAGCTGTGAAGATTGTGCTAATGTGTTTTCTATAATTAACTTAGCCCTCGCTGTATCAATATCACCAATCAGCGGAAGTAAGGCAACATCATTTTGAAGAAGAATAACAGGTGAGCTTAATTCATTAATCATTTCTTTTTGAGCCGCAATTTGCTTCTTTGTATTTTTATTTGCTTCATCAATATAAATATAGATAGTTAAATTAATAACCTTTCTTACAATGTTACTCCATGTGAAGAATTGGTCAATCGTCAACTGATTTTGATTTTCTTTATAAAACTTTTGAATATAAGATAAGTAAATCTCTTGTGTTCGATTAAATTCTCCTACTACATAATGAACATCAGTATCTAAATGCTTTTGATCTTTTGCTAAATGAGCAGTCCATTCTTTGAAATTCTCAAAAAATGACTTTTCTTCTGTATTAAATATTCTATGTAGCTGCATTACATATTCTTGATTTTTTTCCTTTAAGGAATTAATTGTTGCTGTATCCTGTGCAGCGTATATTGAAGATTCATCTTGACCTTCTATTTGTTGATACCATTGCTCAGTTATTTCCCAAGAATTATCTAATAGAAATTCATATAACTCATTATGTCTATGCATATTGGTCTTCCCTTCATTTTACAAGCGAGTGTTTAAAAGCATATATAACAGCCTGGGTACGATCTTGAACCTCAAGCTTGCTTAAAATATTACTCACATGAGTTTTTGCTGTTTTTAGAGCGATATATAGTTCATCAGCTATTTCCTGATTCGTTTTCCCCTGTGTCATCAGCATGAGAATCTCCATCTCTCTTGATGTTAAATGATCATGTAAAGAAATGACATCTTTTTGCCTCATTTTCATCATCATTTTTCCGGTGACTTCTGGCTCAAGTATTGATTGCCCATGAAATGTAGAGCGAACTGCATTGGCAATTTCACTAGCTTTAGATGTTTTTAACAAATAGCTAGTTGCACCTGCCTCAAGTGCTGGGTACACCTTTTCATCATCAAGAAAGCTTGTGACAATAATAATCTTTGCTTCAGGCCATGCAGCAATAATTGCTTTTGTTGCTTCTATACCATCCATTTCCTTCATAACCAAATCCATTAAAATAATATCAGGACGAAGCTCTAGGCATAATTCAACACCCTTTTTACCGTTATCAGCTTCACCAATAACATCTATATCTGATTGTGCGGATAAATAGGAGGAAACCCCTATTCTAACCATTTCATGATCATCAACAAACACCACTTTAATCATCTTTTGCACCCTCCCCTGCAAGCACAGGAACTCTCACTTCTAAACGTGTTCCTCTATTTTTTAGGCTTACAATTTTCATAGATCCTCCAAGCTCAATAGCTCGTTCATGCATATTTTGCAACCCATAAGATCCGGTTTTTTCTTCGTCAAGTTCAAAACCTACACCATCATCAGAGACTCGTAAAATAACAAAATCATCTCTTAATATTAATAAAATATCTAAGCTAGTTGCTTTTGAATGACGCAATGTATTTGAAACAGATTCCTGGAGAATTCGAAATAAGTGATCTTCAACACCCTTATCTAAAGTGATCGGTTCGATCTTCCATTTAATATCCATTGTTACTTTTTGCATTAATTCTACTAGTAACTCTTGAATTCCTTCTTGTAAGGTTTTACCCTTTAATGCAGCAGGACGTAGATGAAGCAGAAGTGCTCTCATTTCAAGCTGTGATTGATGAATCGTTTCTTCAATTAATCTTAGCTGCTTTGTTTCACGATCATCAGAAGAAGCTTTCGATTCTGTAATAGCTGACATCATCATAGAAGCAGCAAAAAGCTGTTGGCTTACAGAATCATGTAATTCTCTTGCTAATCTATTCCTCTCTTGTGATACCATTTCTTGAATTCTTTTTTCTTGATCCTCTGCCCTTTCATTTGCTAGCTTTTGAGACAGCTTTGTTTGCTCTAACATTTGCTTTTGTACCTTATCAATCTTTTTCCAAATGCTTAGTATTTCTGGTACTGAATGTGGCTCAGCAGATATCGCTTTACCTTTTTCAAGCTCACGTATCGCCATTTCTACTGAATTCAGCTGCTTTTGCCAAAACAATCCTGAAATTAGTCCATAAGAAACACCAATTAAAATACTAATACTTGGTACGATATAAATGAAAGGCAAATCAAAGATCTTTTCTTCCCATAAAGAACTCCATTTAGCTATTGGGAAAGCAGTGAAAAACAATAATGATAATAAAACAAAACAGCAAAGTGAAAAAATAGCTCCATTTAAAATTTGCCTTTGGATAATCGTCATATTCTCTTCACCTCAAGTCTACCTGTTATAAATGAAGTGAAAAGCTTTATTTTCTGTTCAGAAGGCTGATAATTTTCTGTTTCATAAACAATATTTTCATTAATAATTCTCTGTTCTTGTTCATGAAATATCGCAAGCGTTCCAGCGATTATCGAAGAATTGATATGAACCTCAACTTCGTATGGAACAAGAATTGTTACATTTCCTACTAAATGGCGAATAGATATAACTGATTCACCTTTAGGTAATACGGTTTCACTTAAATCAATCACTGTATTTCCAATCCCCACCTGGATATTAACATCATTCCACTCATAGGCATGTTCAGGTGTTTCTTGACTGGAAAAGAATCGATTATCAAATAACTTTTTACGCTCCATTAAAGGTTCTGTACGGTTTTCATTAGGTTTTTCCAACAAAATTGGTTTAATTTTCTTCGGTCTCTGCTGCGTTTGGAAAAACTGAATAATATAATATAACAAAACAACACATAAAAAGTAACGAAATGTCATCATATTTAAAACCGTGATAATAAACCATATCCACCCTATCCAAAAAAAGACCTTACCGCTAAAACGAGGCTTCCATTTTCGGCCTAAATAGATGGATCCAATCGATAAAATAAAGGTAATAATTAATCCACCATTAAAAAATAAAACCTCTAAAAAAAGAAGGAGTATTCCTATTAAAACAATCCAATTGAAGTATTCTGATTTTACGTTATTTTGTATCATAAGTGATATCCTCCTTCCTTTTTTATTTTACTCGATTTTAGTAGATAGATAGTATATTTATTTAAAAGGATCTGTACTTATTGGTAAATTCCCGTTAGCATTTGCTATCGCTGTTACTATCAACCTTATAGCTCTTATTTTTCATGCACAATAAGGCGTAGAAATCTACGCCTTTTTTAAAAAGGAAGAAGTATTTATAAGTTTTCAACCTTAGTTTTTGTGTCTAGCTCCAGGTACCTTGCTACTTTCTTAGAATACCACGTTTCGTTTATGAAACTGTATTTGTTTCTTCCATTTTTATCTTTTTTTCTAACTGAGCAATTCTTGCATCAATTGTATTACGGTGATATGTTGAATTTACTTGATGCTCAAGACGATCTAGATAGCCTTCCATTTCTTCAAAGCGAGAAAAAGCTTTTGTTGAAAGGCTATTTTGTTCAACCACTTTATTCATACGATGATGAGCTCTTGCAATATTCTCTCTTCCCATTAATTCCAAACGCTTTATTTGCATATCCTTTAATTTATGCTTCATTTCCTCATACTTTTGCTCTAATTCCTCAAGCTGACGACCTGTTTGAAGTCGAGATTCATTTAGTCGAGCTACTCTTTCCTCATAATGTGCTTGCTCTTTTATAGCAAATTCATGTAACTCAGATTCTCCAGCTTTTGCTGCAACTTCTGCTTGATGTTTGCGCTTATCTGCTAAAAATAGAGCTTCTTTATATTCACGATTAAATTCTTCTTTTAATAAATATTGACGTTCAACAAGCTTACGAACTTTTTCCGTTTCATTTTCACATTGTCTTAAATAGTGGTTAAGAACGGAAATAGGATTTTTTTGTTCCTTTTGATCAATTGCCTCGTGTAAATCAGCTGTTACTGTATCTTTAATTCTTGAAAAAATGTTTGCCATTATTTTTCTCTCCTTTTAATTGTGGTTTTACTAGTAGTTATTTAGTAATTACTTTTTAAGTTCTTCCATTCTTTTTCAAAATTCGTAAATGGATCTGCCTCTTCTTTTTCTTTTACCTTAGAAGCTTTATTCCAGTTTTTAAATACAACATACAGTACATATAAAGCGACAAAGCCAAGAACTGCTGGTAGGTTGGATGCTGACGCAAACAAAGCAATTACTCCGATTACAGCTAACAACACTTTATTAAATGTTGAGGTTGTTTTTACGAAGCCTCTATAAGAGTAATACAAAATCACAAGAGTTAATGCCAGGGCAATCATTGGCGCAAGATTTGATAGTAGGACAATAACAGCCACCCCACCTAATAATAAATAACCAAACTTCTTCATCTTTTTTCCTCCTTTCTTTTTTAAAGCGTGAAGTTTTTAATAATACCTTCAGCTCTACACAAGTTTTATTTATTGAGCTAATCTCCGTTATTACTTGTGCTCTTTTCTATGTCTTTATCTTACCTGTATTGTAAGAAGCTCAAAACGAGCTAGAGCTTTATTTTGTACTAGGACTTGAGGCGTAGAAGGAATAAGACTCATTCAATACCATTACTTTTCACATAAAATATAGTGGATTGGAGCCGAAGACACTTGTCTCCTGTGGATTAAGAGGAGAGCAAGCGTCTGGAGCACAATGGAACGATCTCATTCCTATCCACAATTTATAAAAGCGCACCAGCGTTTTTTTTTGAAAGTCTTTTTAAAAAACATACATGTTTTAACTGATATTGGAAAAAATGAAATGAACGTATATATAGGAGGTAGAAGGAATGACTGAAGAATTTCCTCAAGGAAAAATGCCTTATGAACCAGAACCATTTTGGAGAGACACTTCACAATTAAATACATTTTCACCTTTAAAAATTGATACAGAAGCTGATGTTGCCATTGTTGGAGGTGGTATTACTGGGATTACAACTGCTTATTTATTATCTAAAAAAGGCTTTAAAGTAGCTATTATTGAAGCAGGAAACCTTTTAAATGGAACAACTGGACATACAACTGCAAAGGTAACGGCACAGCATGGACTAATTTATGATGAATTCATTCAGCATTTGGGTGAAGAAAAAGCTAAGCTTTACTATGAGGCAAACAATGAGGCGCTGAACTTTATTCGTCAAACGTCGAAAGAGTTAAAAATTAATTGTGATTTTTCAGATGAAGATTCATATATGTACGCAATTAGTGATGAATACGCTAGAAAAATTCATAAAGAATTTGATGCTTATCAAAAGCTAGGAATACATAGTGAGTTTGTTGATGATATCCCTTTACCGATTGATGTTAAAGGTGCTGTTATTATGAAGTCACAAGGTCAATATCATCCACTAAATTATTTAAAAGCACTTGTCGATGAAATAATTAAGGCTGGTGGTGAAATATACGAGCAAACAACAGCTATTGATATTGATGAAACAACACCAAAACCAACCATTATCACAAGAGATGGTCATAGAGTAGCATGTCAATTTGCAATTGCTTGTTCTCATTTTCCTTTTGTTGATAAAAAAGGCTTTTATTTTGCTCGATTACATGCCGAACGCTCATATATTTTAGCTGTTCGTTCAAAGCTTGATTACCCTGGTGGGATGTTCTACAGCGCAGATTCGCCAACACGATCATTACGTTACACACCGATGAACGGAGAAAAGCTTATTTTAATAAGTGGTGATGGTCATAAAACCGGTCAAGGAAAATCAACTTATAAGCATTACCAAGCATTAGAAGAGTTTGGTGAAGAAGTTCTTGGTATTGAAGAAATTAAATATCGCTGGTCAGCTCAAGATCTTTATACATTAGATAAGGTTCCTTATGTTGGTCCAATCACTTCAAACAAAACAAATATTCTTATTGCAACAGGCTACCGTAAATGGGGTATGACAAACGGAACAGCAGCAGCACATTTACTTGCTGATCTTGTTGCAGAAAAATCTAATCCGTATGAAGAATTGTATTCACCATCTCGATTTTATGCTGATCCAAGTATCAAGAAATTCCTAAAGCAAAATATCGATGTAGCAGCACATCTTATTGAGGGAAAAATCGATATAGCAGATAAGCGTGTTGAAGATATCGGAAATGATGAAGGCTCTATCGTCATGGTGAATGGAAAACGTGCTGGCTGTTATAAAGATGCTGACGGTAACATTAATCTTGTTGATACAACGTGTACACATATGGGATGTGAAGTAGAGTGGAACAGTGGTGATCGTTCTTGGGATTGCCCATGTCATGGATCTCGATTTGATGTAGGCGGAGATGTAATCGAAGGACCTGCGAAAAAAGCTTTAAAAAAGGTGGATTTTAACTAGGGATAGACAAATGTCTATCCCTTTAAATGTTTTGACATGCTTGTTTTCTTCGTAATTAATATCCATTACCAAACAGGGTATCCGCTACAAACTAGGCTTAGTACCTCGAAAGTCAGCGATCCTTTATCTACGAACTGAGAGGCTAGGACATAATTAAAGAAATCATACAAAAAGACAAATAAATCTAAATTCAGTTAAGCTGAAAGAAACAAGTTCGTTCCATTGCGCTGCAGACACTCGCGTTCCACGGGGAGGAAGCTGGCCTCCTCAGTCAGATACGCTTGCTTAGTTTTAGGACACAGCCTTTCCTTTCTTCTAAGTAGGTGCCCTAGTGTATTCCGCTCCATTACACTAGTTCTTAAAAATAGTATGCAAAATCAAAAAATCTATTGATGACGGCAAATAAAAAACCCGAACTATTAGGTGAATGATTAATTGAAATATCACCTAATAATTCGGATTCATCATTTGCTAATACTTATTTCCCAGCCTCTTTCATCATTTTAAATATTTAATTTCTCATATTATTTATCTTTTACAACTTGTCCAACTTTGGATTTCGAAAGCTTTATGATTCTCTCTAAAGCGTCGTCTTTGTTTACTTTACGAAATGTTATGTTGGATATATCTAAACCATGACCTAGTGTTGAATAAACGTGACCTTCTCTTGGATCAATTAACTGATTTCCCTCATAGTAAAGACGCGGAGTTTTCCAAAGCGCCACTAAAGCTTGACCAATTGGCATTTCATGGTAGCGTTCAGGCCACATATTTTTCACGTGTTTTTTTACTAAAGGATAGTATTTCGAGCTCATACCAGGAAAAAGGTGATGCTCAGTGTGATAGGAAAAATTGAAATGAAGCACATCTACCCATTTTGGAACAGTTACGGTTAAGCTATTTGCCAATGGGTCATTGATCTCTGTAATTGGGTTTAATCTGTGATTAGTTGAGATATACCCCATCACAATTGCATTCGCGATAAGTAATGGAATCAAGAAAGCAAACACCCATTTTATAGGTCCCATTATAAATAGTAGCGTTATCCAAAATATCCAAGGAAGAATTAGCTGAACCCATACTGAACGGCGATGCTTTGGATTAAACTCCTTGATATACGCAGCAAACATTCTTGCTGAATGTAGTGAAAACATCAGTGTTAGTGAAGCAAAGCTGCCAAATGCTCGAACTCCGTGTGGTAAACGATAAATCCAATTTAATAATTTTGTTCTAGAAAGTCTTTCTAATGTAGGCCATGCATCAGGATCATGTTCCTCATGCTGTGTATTTACATGATGAGAAAGGTTATGCCACTTTCTCCATAATTTAGGTCCTGTACTTAATGGCCAAAAAGCAATTGCCCCAAGAAAATCACGGAGCCACGGTTTTCTGACAACTGTTCCATGTAATATCTCATGTCCAAGAAAGCCCATTGCAGCAAAGCTTGTGCCAAGTACAAATGAGATTAACAGGTAAATAAATGGATGTAGTTGAAATAAACCAATCGTTAAAAAACCTGCAACCACAATTAATAAGTAGGCTAGTCCACCCCACAGCCTACTAGGAACAGGCTTAAAAACTTTTTTAGGAAGCTTAGGGGAAATTTGCTTTGCATACCATGCAAAAGAATGAAGATCCTTCATCTAAGATGTCTCCTTCCATAACAATTGTTTTCATTTGATGTGAATTTTTAACAATGGCATAATGCCTACATTCAAACATTTTAATACCCATTTTGGTTAAACTATAATCATCAATAATTAAAAGGAGTTGTTTATATGGAAAAGCCAGCTAACAATAAACAGTCAAACTCTCTTAAAGGAAAAATTTACAGAAGAAAATCAGAAGCTCTTTCAGAATACAACATCTCACTTCCAGAACAACCTGTGCCTCAACCTAAGGATTATGAAGAAATTGAGTATTAATTTTTCTAGAAATACTTTGAAGCTGACCATGGAAACAATTCCCATACCATGGTTAGCTAATCTTCTACAAAAGACACTTCTACAGGAAAAAATTATGCCACATTATCTACCAAAATATACTCAACTGGATAAAATTAGCTAAATCGATAAAGCTTTATGTTACTTATTACCATTTTATCGATTTTAGTGTAAGTCATAAAACTACTGTTAGACCCTATAGTATTGAATTAAGTAATAAAATAAAGAAATAAAAAATCAGATCAACTCTTAAAGAGATAATCTGATTTTTGAAGTAAGACTCATTATGCCGTTATATTTAGTAAGTTAATTCAATGACTTTACTACCTTTACCTTGGTTTAAATCGGTAAAAACAGGTGGAGCTATTTCATTTAATAAATTAGCGTTAAGTCCATAAGCTTTAGCCACTTCTAATGCATCTTCTGTTAAACAATTAACAAGGATGGATGCTTCCAATAGGTTTTCTATTTGATATTTCGCTGATTTCTTCATTAAAAGATGTACAGCCTCTTTAGAATCTAACATAACCGAATTTATTGATGCATCAGATATCGCTCTAGTGATAATAGATTCAAATCTAGTATCAGCATAATAATCATACACACCAAGATGTTGTTCGGTATCATGCAGTTCCATCTGAGTTGATCCTATAACTAAACAGCCTTCTTTATTTATTAATTCATCCTCTAAAAAGGCAAGTAGACCATGTTCCTCAAGTAAATCTTGAATGTGTTTATTTCTGGAGTAAAAAGCAGCTTTTATTTGACGAATATCTATTTTTTCTTTCCTTAGTAGCTTTAAGAAATAGGTAACTGATAATGTTGTTGTAAAAAGTAGCTTCTCTGCTTGTAAGAGGTTGTTTCGATCATCATTATTTACTGTTGCTTCATTAAGCTTCCATTTGGGAAATTCAATAACATCAGCACCAAGATCTGTAAGTTCTTTAACAGAGCTCTCTCTATCAAGATTTCCCCGAACGTATAATATTTGTTGGCCAAAAAATGGCTTATCTTCAAACCATTTTACTTTTTCTCTTGTTTCAATGATTTGGCCAACTAATGTAATAGCGGGATTTTCGATCTTTTGATCACGTACCATCTTAACAATTGTTGATAATGTCCCAACAACCGTTTGCTGTCTGCTCCATGTTCCCCACCTGATGATTGCTACAGGAGTATCAGCCGGCTTGCCATGTAAAATTAGATTTTCACATATATGTTCTAAATTTGAAATCCCCATATAGAAGGCAATTGTTTGTACTCCTCGTGATAAGCCCTCCCAATCGATATCAGGCTTACCATTTTTTGATTTATCATGAGCTGTAACAATGGCAAAGGAGCCTGCATAATCACGGTGTGTGACAGGAATCCCTGCATAAAGTGGAGCCGCAATTCCTGAGGTAATACCGGGTACTATTTCATAAGGAATGTTGTTTTCCGCTAATACTTCAGCTTCTTCACCAACTCTTCCAAATACACTCGGATCTCCTCCTTTTAGCCTCACAACGGTGAAGCCTGCTAATGCCTTTTCTACTAATACAGTATTAATTTCTTCCTGCTTCATAAAATGACGAGTTGGTAGCTTTCCACAATAGATTAGCTCACAATTTAATGGTACATGATCAAGGATTGCTGGGTTTACTAGACGATCATATAAAATAACATCCGCTTTTTTGATCGTCTCTAAACCCTTCACTGTAATAAGCTCACTGTCCCCAGGACCAGCACCTACTAAATATACCTTTCCCATTGCCATCATTCTCCCTCACATTTTATTTTGTTTAAAGTAAGGGAAGAATTTCCTCGCTTTATACCTTACTTTGCTGCTCTATTAAAGTATTGTATTAACATAATAACAGAATCTATATAGTAAATACCAAATACCTTTTTTCTATATTAATAGAAATACATCGCCTTCTTCTACAAGTGTTTCATATTTATTAACACAGCCAAAGTCTGGTTTTTGAACATTTCCATCTTCAAGACAAATTTTCCAATCATGCATCGGACAAAATACGAAGTCCCCACTTACGATTCCTTCACTTAATACTCCACCTTTATGTGGACATTTATTTTCAACAGCCTTCACTTTTCCATTAGAAAGTCTAAACACTGCCACTTCTTTTCCCTTTTCAATGATAACGGTTTTACCTACACGTTCAGGTAATTCTAATAGAGGCCCCACATATAACTTGGTTTTTGTCATTTCCTTCATATCGATCATCCCCTTTGGCGAAATATTCAGTCTTTAAAGTGTGCAATTTGCATTCCGATTCGATTTTATAAGAATCAAGCATTACCCACTGTTTCAAATAACTCTTTAGTTGTTTTCTTACTTTCGACGATTTCCTTCCAAGGATCTTTATAAACAGACAATGTTTCATCCATACGTGCATTCAGTTCTTTACATTTAGCAGCATCATCTAATACAGATTGAACATGTGCTAAGCCGACTCTTTCAATCCAAGCTGATGTACGTTCTAAATAGTTTGCTGTTTCTCGGTAATATTGTAAATATGCACCAGTAATACTCATTGCTTCTTCATCGGTTTTGACTTTATATAATAAATCTCCGCCTCTAACATGTGTACCACCATTTCCACCAACATAAATTTCCCAACCACCGTCTATGCCAATAAAACCAATATCTTTAAAGCCTGATTCTGCACAGCTTCTCGGACAAGCAGATACTGCCATTTTCACTTTATGAGGTGTTTGCAAGCCTTCAAATTTTTGTTCTAATCGTATTCCAAGTCCCATTGAATCTTGCGTACCAAAGCGACAGAATTGCTCACCAACACAGGTTTTTACCGTTCTCAGTGATTTTCCATAAGCATAACCAGAAGGCATATCTAGCTCCTGCCATACTTTAGGTAGATCATCCTTACTAACACCAAACAAGTCAATCCGTTGACCACCTGTTACTTTTACTAATGGAATGTCAAATTTATCAACAACATCTGCAATTTTTCGTAAATCCTTCGCATTTGTTACTCCACCATACATTCTTGGAACAACTGAATACGTACCATCTTTTTGAATATTTGCATGCATTCGTTCATTTACAAATCGTGATTCTCTTTCATCTTCATATTCGATTGGATTAACCATACCTAAGTAATAGTTTAAAGCTGGACGACATTTAGAGCAGCCTTCCTCAGATTCCCAATCAAGTACATTCATCACTTCTCTTATATGTTTAAGACCTTTTGATTTTATCTCTTCAACAACTTCGTCTCTTGATAATGCTGTACAGCTACAGATTGCTTCTTTTTGGGTAGATGCATCAAAATCAGAGCCTAACGCAAATTGTAAAACATCTGAAACTAGTGGCTTACAACCTCCACAGGATCTTGAAGCACTCGTACAGGCTTTAATATCATCTACAGATGTACAGCCTTTTTCTTGAATGGCCTCAATAATGGCACCTTTAGAAACCCCATTACATCCACAAATAATTTCATCAGCACTCATTGTAGCAACTAAGCTTTCTCCAGCTTCTGCACCTAATGGTTGTAAAATGCTAATTTTCTCTGTGTCTGAAATATCTGCTTCTTTTTTAATCATTGAAAACAGACGATTACCTTCCTTACTATCACCAAACAAAACAGCACCAACGATTTTATTACCTTTGAGGACAATCTTTTTATAAATTCCATCCTGCTCATCAAAGATCTTAATCGATTTTTTCTCTTCATCTTCTGTAAAATCACCAGCAGAGAAAACTTCAACACCAGATACTTTGAGTTGTGTTGATAGAACTGAGCCTTGATAAGGAGCTGTAGCTTTACCACATATTTGATGTGCTAATACTTTTGCTTGTTCATATAAAGGAGCAACAAGGCCATATGGAATACCGTTATGCTCTGCACATTCACCAACTGCATAAACATTAGGAAGATCTGTTTGTAAATAATCATTTACAACAATTCCTCGATTTACTGTTAATCCACTTTCTTTCGCTAGTTGGATATTTGGTTTAATTCCAACTGCCATAACAACTAAATCTGCTTCAAGATTTGTACCATCTTTAAATTTCAATCCCTCTACTCGCTCTTCTCCATAAATCTCTTCAGTTGCTTTTTCTAAAAGAAACTTCATTCCTTGTTTCTCTAATTCTTTTTGCAATAATTTACCTGCTGTTTCATCTAATTGACGTTCCATTAATGTTGGAGCTATGTGAATCACGGAAACATCCATTCCTAAATTCAATAAACCTCGAGCTGCTTCTAGTCCTAGTAACCCACCACCGATAACAGCTGCTTTTTTAAATCTTTTGGATGCATCAAGCATAATGTCTGTATCTTTTATATCACGAAATGCTGTTACACCTTCTTTATCAGCTCCAGGTAAAGGGAGGATAAATGGTACGGATCCTGTAGCAATAATCACTTCATCATAAGCAATCTCTCGGCCTTTATCTGATAAAACAACCTTCATTTCTGAGTCAATCTTCGTGACTGTTTCATCTGTATAAAGGGTAATATTATTTTCCTCATACCAATCCCAGTCGTTTAACGTTATATCCTTAACAGCTGTATCTCCTTGAAGAACCTTTGATAATAAAATTCTATTATAGTTAGGGTGTGGTTCACTTCCGAAGATTGTAATGTCAAATAATTCATTTGATATTTTTAAGATTTCTTCGATTGCTCTAACTCCGGCCATTCCGTTTCCAATTAAGACTAATTTCTTTTTATCCACTTGAATTGCCTCCCTTAGGAAAGTTTCTTATAATGTATCACGGATAAATCATTTATTTTATATACATGTTAGCTTTCCTTACATGGTTTTTTAGATTTAGGCTGATATGTATTTATTGATTTTGTTTTATTTCTCTATCTAATTAGTTCTTTTGAGGGTAACAAGTTCGTTCCATTTCGCTGCAGACATTTGCTTTCCGTGGGGAGGAAGCTGAGCCTCCTCAGCGCAAGCGCTTGCGTGGTCTCACCTTTTCCTCACACCCACAGGAGTCAAATGTCTTCCGCTCCATTCCACTATAGGATAGTTAAAATCAATTAATCTTTTGGAAATGCTGTCTCGCAACTTTGTTGTTATTTTAATAGCTTTTAGTACGTAACAACTCCGTTCCATTTCGCTGCAGACATTTGCTTTCCGCGGGGAGGAAGCTGAGCCTCCTCGGCGCAAGCGCCTGTGGGGTCTCAGCCTTTCCTCTACACCCGCAGGAGTCAAATGTCTTCCGCTCCATTCCACTATAGCGTGTGAAATCAAATAACCCTTGAAAAATTGAACTTTTATACTTTGTTAACTTCCTGCTAATATAGATCTTTTCATAGTTACTTTTTATTGCTGAATTAAGAGATTGTAAGAGCAATAGAAAAAACTATGTATCTGCATAGAAAAGGATAATTTTACATTAAATAAAAGTTAAGCTTGTATTGTTAAAGGGCATTAGTAGCATTTTGTACTTTTGTCAGAACGGTTTTAAAATAATAAGTATGAAGAATCATGAATGAAGGGATTTGTAGATGTAATATATAAGTTATCTGGTAGGATTGTATGATAGATTATCTAAATTGTTATATTGTGGTCTCAGAATTTTAAGGTGAGGGAAGATCTTAATATTTATATATGATTCATTTGGGAGAGGTAAATTGATTATCTTCTAAAATAATAAGAAAAAAGAGAACTAGCTTATAGGTTTCTCTATTTTCATTTCTTAAACAATTTACGATAGCAGTGGTTGGTTGTGCGGAAGGTGTGAGACTCCTGCGGGCGCAGCGGGACAGGTGAGATCCCACAGGCGCAGTGCGCCGAGGAAGCTCACCGCCCGCCCCGCGGAAAGCGAACAACCTGTAGCTCAACCAACCACTCCTTTGTTAAACACTATAACTTTTACGAAAAGAGCCTTTAATGGATCAAATCGATAAATCAAACAGGCGTAACCTTAACCGCATTCACTTTAAACCCAGGCATTTTACAGCTCGGATCAAGATCCTCACCTACCAACAGATTTACATTTTGTGCTTCTGCCCAGTGAATTGGAACAAACACTGTATCTTTTCTAATTTTCTCAGACAACTTACTTCTTACAACAATATTTCCTCGTTTAGAAGTAACAGATACTAAATTGTTATGCTCAATATTGTATCTCTTTGCTGTTTCAGGATGAATCTCTAGATATGATTCGAAATTTCTTGCAGCTAATGCGGAGCTTTTTCTTGTTTGTACACCTGTTAGGTATTGAGACACAATTCTTCCTGTTGTTAAATACAATGGATATTCTTCATCAACCTTTTCTTTTGGAATTTCTGACAAATTTGATACAGGCAGCATTCTCGCCCTTCCATCACTATGCGCGAATTCATTTTCAAATAAACGAACAGTTCCTTTGTGATCTATATCTGGACATGGCCAGAGTATTCCCTGTTCTTTTCTAATTCGATCATAGGTAATTCCATAATAATCTGCTGCTCCACCCTTGCTTGCTTCCCTTAATTCATTAAAGATGTCCTCTGCACATGTAAAAGGAAAATACTTCTCTTTACCTAGCACCTTCGCAATTTCGCAAAGGATCTCCCAATCATGCTTAACTTCACCAGGGCAAGGTCGACTCGCTTCTCTTAGTGTGACTCTTCCTTCTAGATTTGTCATTGTTCCTTCATCTTCTAGATAAGATGATGTTGGTAAAATGAGATCTGCCATTTCTGCTGTTTCTGAAATAAACATCTCTACCGCAACTAGAAATTTAAGCTTTTTTAAGGCCTGCTTAATAAAGTTTGCATTCGGATTTGAGACAACAGGGTTTGAGCACATTAAGAACATACCCGTTATTTTTCCCTCATTTACTTTTTGGAACATTTCATATGCAGATACACCTTTTCGAGGAAGCTCATCTTTATCTATACCCCACACCTTTGCAACCTGTTCACGATGCTCTTCATTTTCAATTGATCGATATCCTGGAAGCTGATCAGCCTTTTGTCCATGCTCTCTTGCTCCCTGACCATTTCCCTGACCAGTTATTGCTCCATAGCCAGAATATTTCTTCCCAATCTTGCCAGTAGAGATTAGAATATTCAGTAAATTACGAACAGCATGGGTACCATCAATTTGCTGCTCTACCCCTCTCGCTGAAAAAAGCATACCTGAATCCTCGCTTGCAAATTTTATTGCAGCAGTTCTAATCTGTTCAACTGGAACGTCTGTTAAGCTAGAAATTTCATCCAATGAAAGAGAATCAATATGCTCCTTAACCTCTTCAAATCCTGTTGCCCGCTCTTGAACAAACTGTTCATCTACTAAATCTTCATCAATAATCACTTTGAGTAGACCATTCGCTAAAGCAGCATCCATCCCAGGCTTCACCTTTAAATGTAAATCAGCAAGCATTGTTGTTGCCGTTTCACGAGGATCAATTGCAATAATATATGCACCGTTTTCCTTTGCTTTTTCAAAATATGGCATGATTGTTGGCTGACATTCTGCAATATTTGTGCCAGCTAAAATGATCACCCTTGTGTGATGTACTTCAGACAATGCATTTGTTAATCCTCTATCAACTCCAAATGTCTGATTTGCTGCTGTAGCTGCTGCGGACATACACAAACGACCATTATAATCGATATACGGAGTTTTCAATGCTACTCTAGCAAACTTTCCAAGCAAATAAGCTTCTTCGTTTGTAATTGACGCACTTCCATAAACAGAAAGAGCATCATGACCATCCGTAGCTTGAATTGATTCGAACTGCTCCTTAATATGCTGCAATGCCTTTTCCCAAGATATTTGAACAAACTCACCATTAACCTTTAGCAAAGGATGCATAATTCGGTCCTTATGAAAAGGATGTTGATGTGCATTCATTCCTTTTACGCATAATCTTCCTTGTGATGTTGGATTATCCTTACCAATTGTTTTAAACGTTTTTCTAGATACAACAGATTGTTCGATTAATTGCATTTTACATTGCATACTACAAAATGGACATTGCGTATCATACACCTTTTCAGATTGAACTTCCTGCTGCTTTGTTCTGAAATATTTTAGTAATAAATCAGTCAATGTACACGAACCTCCTCTATTAATCTATTTAGAAAAATAAGTCATTACAAGTGAAATCACCTAGAAACTTAATGTTTGCTCCACTTCCACTTCTAACCTTTCTACCAACTGCATTCTTAAAGAATCTTCAAAGAGAACTTCTCTTATATGAATCAACCCAACTCTTTCAATCCAGTCAAAAATACACTCTAAATAATTTGCTGTTTCTCTATAATATTGAATTAATCCTAAAACAACTTGTTTTACTTCTACTACATCTTGGGCAATTGTTAGCAACTCTTCCTGTTGATCTGGCGAAAGAATTTGACCACCAACGTAAATTTCCCAACCTCTATCATCACCAATAATATTAATGTCTTTTTGAATATTATCCGCATTGCTATGCTTACATGCTGAAACACTCAATATCACTTTATATGGAGTGATGATTGTTTCCATACCTTTTTCTAAATCAATTGCTAATTGCATGGCATCATCATAATCACAAGTACAAGCATGTTCACCAAACAACGTGTTAATATGTTGAACAGTGTTATTTTCTAAAGAATGAAAACTCATATTTAATTCGGCACATACAGCTTGAACGTACTCCTTTTTTATTCCTTTTATTTGTATATTTTGAGCTGACGTTAATCCGACATAACTCAACTGATATTTTTCAATAGCATTGGCAATTTTCTTTAATTCTTGAGCGGATATTCTACCACCATATATTCTTGGGGTAAGGCTATATGTTCCGTCCTTTTGAGAAGAAAGCAAAAGTCCTTGGTTTTCAAAACTAGAGGTGTTAGCAGCTTCAGCTTTTGGATAGATCATCGCTAAATAGTAGGAAATTGCCGGTATGCACTTTGAACACCCATCTTTAGAAAACCAATTAAGCTTTGCTATTACTTCACCTACTGAAGATAAGTTCTGCTGTTGAATCTCGTAAACAACCTCATCTTCTGTTAAGGCTGTACAGGCACACAGTGTCTTCTTTTCTGTAACTTCATCACAATCATCACTATGAATATATTCAAGCAGATCACAAACAAGTGATTTACAGCTACCACAAGAGTTAGATGCTTTTGTGCATTGCTTTACTTCATCTAGAGTTGATATTCCCTCATGCTGAACGGCCTCCATAATAGCTCCTTTAGATACTCCGTTACAGTTACAAATAACCTCACTTACCTTCATTGAACTTAACAGTGAGTAATCTTTTTCTGTTGAATACATTAACTGCTGCTTTTCCACGTCATTTATATGCTTTCTTTTCATTATCACATCTGCTAATTTTGATTGACTTTTTGTATCGCCATATAACACTGCACCGACCATGATATCACCACGAAATATCATCTTTTTGTAGACTTCATTGATTTCATTTAGTATTGTTAATGCTTGTGTTGATTCATCTTCTCTTAAATCTCCGATCGAAAAGAGATCGATACCAGGCACTTTCAAGCTTGTTGATAACACAGAGCCTTTATACCTTTTACTCTTAGTACTGCAAAGTCGGTTTGCCAGTACCTTTCCTTGTTCATATAACGGTTTAACAAGTCCATAAACAAAACCGTTATGCTCCACACATTCACCAACTGCATATATATCCTTTACACTTGTTTCCATAAAGTCATTTACAACAATTCCACGATTAGTTTTTATACCGCTATCCTTAGCTAGCTGTACATTTGGCATAACACCAACAGACATCACAACCAAATCAGCTGACACCGAGGAATCATCAGTAAAGACTATTTCCTCTACTTTGTTTTCTCCATTGAATTCCTTTGTTGTTTTACCTAAAAGAAACTTTATACCTTTTCTCTCTAGCTGTTTTTGCAGTAATTGGGAGGAAGCTTGATCTAATTGACGCTGCATTAAACACTCTGAATTGTGTACAACACTCACATCTAAACCAAGATGCAGCAATCCCCAAGCTGCTTCAAGACCTAATACTCCTCCTCCAATCACAATTGCACGTTGATTTTTGGTGGTTTCAATCATTTTTTTACAGTCCTCGATTGTTCGAAAAGTGATGACCCCTTCTTTTTCTACACCTGGAACAGGTAGAACAAATGGAGATGAACCAGTAGCTAAAATAAGTTTGTCATATGACAGCAACCGATTTTTGTCAGTTAATACATGTTTTTGGGTTGAATCAATATTAATCACAGTTTCACCTGAGTATAGATCTATCTTGTTACCCGAATACCACTCGCTATGATTAAGTGTGATATCCTCAAATTTTGCTTCTCCCTGTAAAACGGATGACAATAAAATCCGATTATAATTAAGATGTGTTTCACTGCCAATAATAGATATTTCATAAACATCTGAAGAGTGCTTTAAAATTTCCTCAACACAACGGATTCCCGCCATTCCATTTCCGACAACCACCAATTTTTGCTTCATATTACCCTCCTAGCACAAATGGTCTGACCTAATTTATTGCTCTCATTATTTCATACAGAGCTTCTTCACATTGGTTTTTTGTCATATTTCCTAACACACATTTTTAAAAGTGAGCTTTTCAAACCATTGATACAATAAGGTTTCTTAACATTCCGCGTTACATTTAATTACAAGTATCTTTTCTACTTCTTTTTCACGTTTTATAATGAGCACAGAACATGAGTAGACAGAAAATTTTAACAATAACAAATATGAGAGGAGATTTTATATGAAATTATCAGAATTAAAAACTAGCGGTCACCCAAAAACACTTTTTTCGTCATTTCTGTATTTTGATGTCAGTTTTATGATTTGGGTTATTCTTGGAGCTCTAGGCGTTTTTATCACACAGGATTTTGGTTTGTCACCTTCTCAAAAAGGAATGATTGTTGCTGTTCCTATCCTTGCAGGATCTGTATTTAGAATTGTATTAGGTATCCTAACAGATCGTTTTGGACCTAAGAAGACAGCTATTTTAGGGATGAGTATCACAACTATTCCTTTACTTTGGGGTTTATTTGCTGGTAATACCATTCCTGAGCTTTATATGATTGGGATTTTACTAGGTGTCGCAGGTGCAAGCTTTGCAGTAGCACTTCCAATGGCTAGCAGATGGTATCCTCCACACTTACAAGGTGTAGCAATGGGTATCGCAGGTGCTGGAAATAGCGGAACATTAATTGCTACTTTATTTGGTCCTCGTTTAGCTGAAAGCTTTGGTTGGCATGTAACAATGGGTCTTGCCATTATCCCACTTCTTATTACGTTTTTTGTTTTTATACTATTGGCGAAGGATGCACCAACACAGCCTGCTCCACAGCCTTTAGCAAATTACTTTAAAGTGTTTGCTCATAAAGATACATGGTTCTTTTGCTTATTATATAGTGTTACATTTGGTGGTTTTGTCGGTTTATCAAGCTTTCTTAGTATGTTCTTTGTTGATGAATATGGCCTTTCCTCAGTTCAAGCAGGTGACTTTGTGACACTCTGTGTTGCAGCCGGAAGCTTTTTCAGACCAGTTGGAGGATATATCTCAGATAAAATAGGTGGAGTTAAAGTCCTATCATTCCTATTCATCGGTGTTGCTGTTTGTATGCTAGGTGTAAGTCAATTACCACCATTATTTGCGATCACGGCATTACTTTTTGTTGGAATGATGTGCTTAGGTATGGGTAATGGAGCAGTGTTCCAATTAGTACCTCAACGCTTTCAAAAGGAAATTGGTATGGTAACAGGAATAGTAGGGGCAGCAGGTGGTATCGGCGGTTTCTTCTTACCAAACATTTTAGGAACATTAAAAGAACTAACAGGATCCTATTCTTCAGGATTTATCACATTTTCATGTATTGCCCTTGCTGCAATTGCAATCTTAGTCATTGCAAACTTCTCGTGGAGAAAGACATGGAATATAAAGGATCGCGCAGTAAAAATATAATTGAAAAATTCATCATTTAAATTTCGCCTAGCAGACTATTGCTAGGCTTTTTTGTAGTTAGTTAGGTTTAGAAAATAAAATCAAGAATCCTTTACATCAAATATAAATCTGTTATAGTAGTAGAAGTTAATTATTTACCTAGGTAAATAATTTCAGGTGGTGACATGTGATGATAAATAAAAGTGAGTTATTTCATACGCTATACCAAAAAACAAGGCATATGACAAAAGAACTTAATGAACAGCTACAAGAGCATCAATTATACAGTTCACAATGGTCGATCCTTTATTGCTTAAAAACGAATGGACCAATGACACAAAGTGAACTATGGCGTTATTTAGGTGTTGAAGCACCAACTGTTACACGCACACTACTTAAGCTTGAAGACGCTGGATGGATTTCACGAAAGCACGGCAAAGATAAGCGCGAACGACTTGTATTTCTAACTGAAAAGGCTGAAAGTCATCTACCCACTGTTGAGAAGAGTGTCACAAATTTCGAAGAACAAATGCTTCATAAGTTAACAGAGGAAGAACAACAATACTTACTTTCCTTATTAAGTAAACTAGGAAATTGATAAGGTAAGCACAAGCTAGCTACATAGCCTTTTGTGACCAAAGCAGATGAAATTTAAAATAGCTCGTTGTTCTTGCCTTATATTTCTATGTAACTATACTCCAGGAAAGTAAAAAACAAAGGAGGCAGGATGAAAAAATGAATAACGTTGATAAACAGCCGATCTGGACAAAGAGCTTTATTAGTATCTTCTTAAGTAACTTTTTTCTCTTTGTCACTTTTTATGGTCTATTAACCTCTTTACCTATTTATGTTGTTGATGAACTTAATAAATCTAGTGTTGAAGCAGGACTGATTGTAACGACTTTACTTCTTTCTGCCATTATTGTTAGACCATTTTCCGGAAAGTTACTACAGGATTTTGGAAAGAAAAAAGTATTAATGATAAGTCTTAGTTTATTTACTTTATCATCCTTTCTCTATTTATGGATTGATCATTATGGTCTCTTATTAGCACTTCGATTTTTTCATGGCATTTGGTTTAGCATTGCTACTACTGCTACTGGAGCCATTGCCGCAGATTTGGTACCAAACAAACGCCGCGGAGAAGGACTTGGTTATTTTGCCATGTCAATGAACTTAGCCGTAGTATTCGGTCCTTTTATCTCTTTAACTTTATTACAATTTTCCTCATTTTTTGTTTTGTTTCTTATTTTAGCTATACTAATGGTTATTGGTGTTGTGTTTACAGCATTTAGTAAAATTAAGGAGCTTCCAGCTAGTCAAAAGATTTCGGATAAAAAAATAACATTTGAGGATTTATTTGATAAAAAAGCACTTCCTATCGCTTTAATCGGTAGTTTAGTTGCTTTCGCCTATTCAAGTGTGATTTCATTTATCTCTATGTATGCAAAAGAGCTTGATTTATTAGAAGCTGCTAGCTATTTCTTTGTAGTTTTTGCAGTTGTAATGATTATATCAAGACCTTTTAGTGGTCGCTTATTTGATAATAAAGGGCCAAATAGTGTGATCTATCCAGCACTCATTTTCTTTGTTTTCGGATTAGTTTTACTAAGCTTTGCCCAAACTACTTTTCTATTCCTTTTAGCAGGGGGCTTTATCGGTCTAGGATATGGCTCAATTGTTCCGTGTTTACAAACACTTGCTATTCAATCAACAGATTTGAAGCGTAGTGGTCATGCTACCGCGACATTTTTCACTTTCTTTGATATCGGAATAGCAGCTGGTTCATACATTCTAGGGATAATCGTCTCACAACTTGGCTATGAAGTGCTCTATTTCTATTCTGGCTTGTTTGTTATCGGAATTATCGCCGTCTACCACTGGCATCAAAGAAGAAAAGAAGCAACAACTGCACCAGTTTCTGCAAATTTATAAGCAATAACGATAAAACCCTGTCTATTTTCGAATAGACAGGGTTTTATTTGAGCTATTTTATGATTGTTGATACCTTCGTTTCTCTCATTTTTCATTAATCATTCAACTTTGGGGAATAATCATTCAACTTTTGCTGTTATTCATTCAACTTTTCACGATAATCAATCAACTTTCTTAACTATTCCATCATTCGACAAATTTCGTCAGCTTTACAAGTAATCTGCAATCTTCCAATACAAACCTCAAAAAAAAGAGTTAAAGCCACATAAATCAGCTTTAACTCTTTTTCCTACTTATTAGTAAACTCCACGAATATTCGGGTGGATGTCATGATGATAAAAATCTGTTAACTTTTTAAGCTCAGCTTCACTGAAGTGTGGAACTTCTGTTGCTTGTAAGTTATCTTCTACCTGCTTCACTGTTTTAAAGCCTGGAATAACGGTTGTAATTTCTTCATGATCAAGAATCCATCGTAAAGCAGCTCTCGTCATATTGCCACGACCTTCAGCAATCCACTTTAGCTGTTCACTTAATTCAACACCTTTAGAAAACTCAACACCTGCAAAGGTTTCGCCAACATTGAAATGTTCACCATCTTTGTTAAAGTTACGATGATCATCTTCTTCAAACTTCGCTACTTTTGTAAATTTACCAGTCAATAATCCACTTGCTAAAGGAACACGTGCTAATATGCCAACACCTTTTTCTTTAGCTTGAGGAAGTAATTCTGTTACGGCCTTTTGACGGAAAATATTAAAAATAACTTGAAGTGCTTTTACATTTTCCTGCTCTAAGCAAAATAAGCCTTCTTCAACTGTTTCCACACTTACGCCGTAGTGACGAATTTTACCCTGTTGCTGCAATTTATCTAATACCTCAAAAACACGTCCATCTTTTAAAATCTCCATTGGCGGACAATGAATTTGGTAAAGGTCGATTGTTTCACGTTTAAGGCGCTTTAAACTTGCTTCACAATATTCTGTAACTGCTTTTTCTGAATATGTTTCCGGATCAAAAATATCTCCAGCACGACAGAATTTTGTGGCTATATGTATTTTATCTTCTTTACCCTTTGTAGCTTTTGCAAGCAATTCCTCACTATGTCCATCACCATAAACATCAGCAGTGTCAAAAAAATTAACACCTGCATCCATTGCTTTTTCTAATCCTTTTAATGCTTCCTGATCAGATGATTTACCCCAAGAACCTCCTATTGCCCATGTACCAAAGCTTAATTCACTAACCTTAAGCTCTGTGTCTCCTAATTGACGATAGTTCATACTCTACACCATCCCTTTTTTTAAAAGGCACTGTTAATATACCAGGCCTAACTTTTATTACAATACATCTATTATAGTAAAAATAAAGCGTTAACAAAAGAAATTGGACTTCTAACAGATTGAAAAAAGTAGCTGTGAAGAATAAATTAGCTTTATTTCATCACAGCTACCTTCTATTATTAAGTATGAATAATCGCATCTAAAGCAATAAATGCTTCCTGTTCAATTGCCTCTGAAACTACATCTGTATGTGGATTATACTCATTTCTTAGATCAGCATCAGCATAGCCATCAATAGCAAGAATTGCCCCGGTTTTCACATCTCTGATCGCACCAATTGTAAAAAGAGCAGAATTCTCCATCTCAACTGCTAACACTCCGGCCCTTTTATACAATTCATGAGGAAACTCGATGATACCTGAATAGAACACATCCAATGTTAACGTTATTCCTTCATGAATCTGTTGATTTCTTGCATTAGCCGCATCAGCCAATGACTTCACAACTTGCCGAGTAGCAACGGCAGGGAAGCCTTCTGGTACAAGCTGGCTTGTTAAACCATCTCTTCTTACGGCAGCTGTACTGATCACAATGTGACCAGGCTGAATTTCTGCCTGATAAGAACCCGCTGTTCCAATTCTGATAATGGTTTTGGCACCACCCTTTGCTAGCTCTTCAAAGCAAACAGCAGCACCTGGTGATCCTACTCCATGACTTACTATTGCTAGCTCAACACCTTGCCAGCTACCTTTATAAGAATGATACTCTCTATTTTTTGCAAGAAGCTTAGAGTCTTCAAGTAAACTAGCAATTTTTTCAGCTCGTACCGGATCACCACAAACTAGCACCTTTTTAGGCAATTCATCTGAGTTCACCTTTAGATTTGTCAATAACTCAGTCATAGTCCTTTCTCTCCCATTCATCCTCTGGTATTGGCAGGTCTTCACCAGAAAAGCGCTCTTCCTTAAAAGGATCTCCATTCATATGAAATCCATTTTGTTCCCAAAATCCTGGTTTGTTTTCATCAATGAATTCTATGCCTCTTATCCATTTCACACTTTTCCAGAAATATAAATGAGGAACAACCAATCGAAGTGGCCAACCATGTTTATCTGTTAGTGGTTCATTTTCAAATGAATGTGCTAGTAATACATCATCACGATCTAAATCAGATAATTCGAGGTTTGCTGTATAATCTTGATCTGCATGAAGCATCACATATTTACTTGTTGGATTAATGTTCAGCTCTTTTAATAAATCCTTAAAAAGTACTCCTGTAAATGTGTTATCAAAACGAGACCATCTTGTTACACAATGAATGTCACACGTTACAGAAGATTGAGTGAGCTTCATAATGTCATCAAATGTTAAGGTCATTTCTTTATCAATTGCTCCAAAGATTTTCAATGTCCATTTTTCAAGATCATACTTAGGAACTTCACCTTCATGTAGAATGGGAAAACGCTCTGTTAATACCTGACCAGGTGGTAAACGTTTGGCTAGCTGTGGATCGACGGCAGGTACTTTCATACGTTTTATTCGATCTGCTTTATTCATCATTTATCTCCCCTTCAGTTATTTATTTGACTAACGATCTTTTTATCTTCCACTTTGTTGATTACCAAGCTGTGAGCCCATTCCTCGATCTCTTAATAGGAACATGGCTAATATCGTAATTAAGTATGGAAGCATTTGTGTAAATTGAGTGGGTAGGGAAAAGCCTTGCAGTCGGATACTGATTGCATCCATAAATCCAAATAATAAACTTGATCCGATAATACCAATTGGATGTGATTGTCCTAGCATCATTGCAACCAATGCAATAAAGCCACGTCCAGCTGTCATTCCTTCAGTAAATAATGTCACTTGTCCTAATGAAAGCTGAGCACCGGCAAGTCCACATAAAATACCACTCAAGCCTATAGCTAAGTACTGTAATGAACCAACCTTTAAGCCAATACTTTTTGCTGCTGTTGGATTCATCCCCACGGATAAAACTCGAAACCCTATAACTGTTCGATATAAAAATACATACAATAAAATGGCTGCTAAAAAGGCAAAATAAACAAGTGGGGAATGTCCTGATAAGATCGAACCTATAACTGGTATGTCCTGTATAACCGGGATATCCCATTTTGGAAGTCCTTCCATATCCTTATCATAATAAGCACCTTTTACCTGAAAAATTGTTCTTAAAGCAAAGGTTGTAAGCCCAAGTGCTAAAAAGTTAATGGCAACACCGACAACAATATCATTTGCTTTTAACTGGATGGTCATAACGGCAAAGAGCATCGCAAATAAAAATGACATAAAGGCGGCGAATAAAACAGCTAGTAACACATTTCCTGTTAAATGATTTCCTACAATTGCTGAAAAGGCTCCAATTAGTACTAAGCCCTCTAAACCAACATTAAATAAACCAACACGTGCACATAATGCACCACCAAGTGCAGCTAATAAAATGGGTGTAACCATACGAATGGTTGAGCTAAGTAATGTAAGGTCAAAGAGTTCCATGTGATCCACCCACTTTCGATTTTCGTTTCCACCATTTTAACGTGATTTTTGCTGAAATAAATAAAATAAGAACAGATTGAATAATGCTTGAAACTTCTAAAGGAACTTGCGTATTACGTTCCATACCCATTGCACCTGTTTCGATTGCCGCTAAGAAAATTGATGTAATAGCTGTACCAATTGGATGAGAGTTTGCTAGTAATGTTGCCATCAAGCCTGTCCATGCATACCCCGGGACAGTAAGAGCACCATCTACAAATCGATATTGTGAGCCTAACACTTCAACTGTACCGGCTAAGCCTGATAGTGCACCACTAATAAACATACTTGTTAGCATCACTTTTACTTTATTTACACCACCGTAAGATGCAAAAAAAGGATTTAATCCAAGCATTTTCACTTCATATCCTGCAGAAGTTGTTCGAAAAATAATAAACATGATAATCGCTGCACCCACTGCGATTAAAAAGCCCCAATGAACACTCATACCTTGAAAAAGTTTAGGAAGCCACATATCTTGATCAAGCATATGAGTTTGCGCTAATGCACCTGATCCTGTTTTATCTTGAAATGGATCTGATACTAAATAGCTCGCAAATAAAACAGCTACATAGTTTAGAAGTAACGTAGAAATTAATAGTTGAACTTTAAATTTTGCTTCAAGCCAGCCTGCAAGTAATGACCAAAGACCTCCTGCTAAGATTCCAACTAACAAAACGAGAAGCGTCTTTCCAATTCCAGTTCCAGGTATATAGACACCTGCTAATGCAGCACTCACAGCACCTAAAACCATCTGTCCTTCTGCTCCTAAGTTAAAAACACCTGCTCTAAAAGCTAGCGCAACACCAAGTCCAACAAGCATAATAGGTGTTGCTCTCGCTAGTGTTGATGTGAGGAAGTAAAAATTTCCAAAGGCACCATTCCACATTTCTTTATAAGAAGCTAGAACAGGTTCCCCAACAATACTTATTGCAATTGCTCCAGTTAACAAGCCTAAAAATATTGCAAAAAAGGGCTGTAGTAGCGCTTGAAATAAACGCTTTATACCATTTTGAACGCCTGTCATGCTGTTACCCCTCCTGCCATTAAGACACTTATTGCTTCTTCAGTTGCATCTTTGCGTCCTATTTCACCAACAACTTTTCCTTCATACATAACAAGGATACGATCAGAAAGTGCCATAATCTCAGTTAACTCTGACGACACAAGTAAAACAGCTTCACCTTTATTCCGCTTATGAAGAAGAGCTTCATGTATGTATTCCATTGCCCCAATATCAACACCACGAGTTGGCTCTGCCGCAATTAAAATCGGTGTTTCTTGTCCAAGCTCTCTAGCCACAATTAGCTTTTGTAGATTACCGCCTGATAAGTTACCTGCTTCTTCATCTAGTGATCCGGCTTTAATTTCAAATTTATTAATCCAGTCCTGAACTAATTTTCTGAAAGGCTTTTTTAGTAAGAAGGATTTGGAACGATACATTGGTTTTGTGTGATACCCCATTAATGCTGTTTCTTCAACAGTTGCTTCCTTAGCTGCACCCCATAAATAGCGATCTTCTGGTATATGCGATAATCCCGCTTCACGAATGGTTGCAGCGTGTTGATTTGTCACATCTTTTCCTTCTAAATAAACATTTCCTTGTTGTATCGATCTCAGCCCAGTTATCGCCTGAAGAAGCTCTGATTGTCCGTTACCAGAAACACCTGCTATTCCAACAATTTCACCTTGCTTGACAGTAAAGGAAATATCATCAAGAAGAGGCTTATTCGTTTTTTCTTGAAGTGTTATATTCCTTACTTCAAGTATTGGCTTTCCATCCATAGGAGTGAGTGTACTTAAATTCTGGAGATCTCGGCCTACCATTAGTTTAGCAAGCTCATCAACTGATGTTTCTTGTCTTGAAACAGAGCCTGTTACCTTCCCATTTCTCAAGACAGTCATTTTGTCAGCTACTTCCATCACTTCACGTAGTTTATGAGTAATTAGAATAATACTTTTCCCTTGATTAGCCAGCTCTCGTATTGTTTGTAATAAGCCCTTTACCTCTAAAGGAGTTAAAACTGCAGTTGGTTCATCCAAAATGATAATGTCTGCACCTCGATAGAGAACTTTCAAAATTTCAATTCTTTGTTGTTCTCCTAAGGAACAACTAGCAGTCTTAGCAGTAGGTCTAACAGGAATTTTATATTGATCTATTAAGCTCTGTACTTCTTCAATTGCTTTTTTCCGATCAAAAAATCCAATTTTCATAGGTTCATGACCGATGACAATATTCTCAGCTGCAGTGAAGTCAGGAAATAGCATGAAATGTTGATGTACCATCCCGATTTTATTTTCAATGGCATCATTAGGATTAGAGAACACTACCTTTTTTCCATCTAAATAAATATCACCTGAGGTAGGCTGCTCCATCCCATACAGCATTCTCATTAATGTTGTTTTACCTGCTCCATTTTCACCAATGACAGCATGAATTTCACCAGCATTTAATGATAGAGAAATTGAATCATTCGCTTTAAAGCTACCATAGTTTTTTGTCATATCTTTCATTTCTAAACGAACAGCCATCTTACTTCCTCCTCTCCAAAAAGCATGGGAAACCGACTGCTATAAAAGTAGTCGGTTTCCATTTATTCATATCTTATTAGTTTTCTAATGGATTTTTAATTTCTAGTTTTCCAATGATAATATCATCTTTAATAACCTTCACTTTATCGATTGCTTCTTGACCCACAAAGTCATTTAATGGTGTGCTACTATCATGTGTTACATATGTTAATCCAACACCATTTTCTTTTAAGCCATAAGCAACAACACCTGCTTCATACGTTCCTTCAGCAAAAGCCTTAATTGTTTCATAAGCAACTGCATCTGTTCCTTTTAGTTGGGAAAGAACGATATGCTCTGGATCAAGCTCTGTTCGATCGATATCTTGTCCTGCTGTATAAAAGCCTTCTTCTTTAGCAGCTTCAAATACACCAAGATCTCCTACTGCTGCCGCACCAGCAATAAAGTCAGCACCCTTTGAGAATTGAAGTAATGCCAGTTCTTTTGCTTTTGCTGGATCTTCAAAGCTACCAACATAGTTCAATAAGAATTGTGCTTCTGGGTTTGTTGATTTAAGTCCCTCTTCAAAAGCAACTGTCCATTTCTTCAGAAGTGGAATTTCCACTGCTGCAACCATTCCAACTGTATTTGTTTTTGTTGATAAACCTGCTGTAGCTCCTAATAAATACGCTGCTTCATGCTCTCTAAAATTGACACTTCGTACATTTGGTAAATCGACTGTAGTATCTATAATGGCAAATTGTTGATCAGGATTTTCTCCTGCTACTTTTTTAAGTGCATCTTCTGATTCAAATGAAGATGTAATAATTAGGTCATATCCCTCTGCTACTGTTACGCGAAGATTTTCTTCTATTGCCGTAATGTCTGTAGATTCAATTGTTTTAAACTCAAAACCAAATTCTTCAGCAGCTTTTTTAGCTCCTTCATCCATCTGTTGGAAAAATGGGTTCACACCAATTTTCTCTGGAAGAATCAGGGCTACTTTCTTTGCTTTTTCTTCTGATGATGTATCACTTTCTGATTTCGCTGTTTCATTGGCACCACAGCCAGCTAAAAGTAATGTAAACAATGCTAAAAAGACAAATATTTTTTTCATAGATGCTCCACCTTCTTCGGTAATTTTAATCATAGTGACAACTATACAACAGTTTTATAGAAAATTAAACCCTAAAACACAAACATTAAATACAAAAGTTTATTTATTGTTCGTTTTTAGACAATAAAAAACTCTTCCCTTTAAAAGGAAGAGTTGTCTTATTAAGATCTCTTCCTTATCTGTCAGAACAGAAATATGTTCTGCAGGATTTAGCACCTTTCTATGTTAGATTACACATAGTGGTTGCTGGGCGTCATAGGGCCAGTCCCTCTGCCTCTCTTGATAAGGTATGTCGTAAATTGTCGTAAAATTAAATTATTTTCTATTCTAAAGCAAATATAAAATATTGCAAGGATTTTTTTATTTTTTCTAATAACTTCGAAAACAAAATCAAATGTTTTACGATATCATTAAAGAGAGGTTCCTATATAAAAATAGTTACCTCACAAAGCATTCATATAAATAACCATTAAAATACAATGTTGATGAGTATTTCAAAAGCATTTTTAATACAGAATTTTATACAATCAGTATAAATGTAATCGGTTGAATGATGACCTATCTGTATGTGTTTGAAACGCCTAATTATCTTAGTTATAGAGCTGTAAATTTAATTTAGGCCCTATTCTATATAGTTATTATGTTTAAAAGTGCTTTGCACAAAACTATATAGGGTTGATTGGAGCGGAAGGTGCGAGACTCCTGCGGGAGCAGCGGGACAGGTGAGACCCCACAGACGCTATGCGTCGAGGAGGCTCACCGCCCGCCCCGCGGAAAGCGAGCATCCTGTAGCAGAAATCAACCATTACAATACTTGTTTATATATCAGCTCACTAATGATTTTTTTAATTTTCTACCAAAATCTCACCAATATCAGTGCTGACCTTAAGCATTGGACCACCATTGCCAATTTGCGTTATAATACTGCCTGATGAATTGTTATCATAGCCTTTAAAACCATTTATTGAAACCTCACCAATATCACTACTTAAATCAAATCCAATGTTACTGGGTTCTTTTGCAAAACGAACAGTGACTTCACCAACATCTGATGAAAGCTCAATATCATCGGTCATCTCTTCTACCTTTATGTCAATCTCCCCAGTATCGGTATGAGCTTTAATTTTCCCGCTTATGTTTTCTAATTCAACTTCTCCTACATTTGACTGAAAATCACCCAGTCCAGTGAAACCATTAACATATATTTCTCCAACATCACTATGTGCCTTTAACTCATCCACATCAATGCCATTAATAGCAATTTCTCCTACATCTGTTTTCACATCAAGTTTATTAAGTAACTCTTTTGGTACACTGACATCTAACACTCGTTTACTATTAAAATCAGCATTTATAAAAGGAAATTGCAAGAAGAATGTATTTTCTCTTTGACTAACTTTAACCTCAACCGTAGATCCATTTTCTTCAACTGAAAATTCCATTTGATCTTTAAGCTTTTTTGCTATACTACCGTGTAAATGAACATCAATTTCGTCATTCTTACTTTCCTTTATATTCACTTCTCCCACATCTACTTTTATAATCATAGAATCTATGTTTCTAGAAGTAACTGTTTCTCTTTCATCAATACTTGCATTTCTTCCTACTGAAAACACATTTCCACTAACAGTAAAAAAACCTATGATACCAATAATAAGCGTTATAAAAGCTGTAAAAGCTACCTTTTTCATCGACTTTCTCCCCCTTTTACAATCCTTATATTGAATTTAACGTACTTCAAAATAACTTTATAAAGAAACTTACCAACATAAATCATTCCAATGCTCATTAACACACCTAAACTGCATAAGATAACGCTAGCAAAAAATCCTGATAAAAAGTCCGTAAAACCAATGAAAAATAGAGAAACAATCCATGCAATTGGGGAAAGTGTAAAACCAAGTGCAACACCTGCTAAAGCAATATAAACACCAATAATAGCTACAATCGGTCCTAATAGAAAAATAATATTAAAGAAGCTCAAGCTTATTGTTGCAAGCACAACATTGAACATACTTTTTACTGATTGATCAGTCTCTGCTTGTGTAACTCTATATTCAACAAGTAATTCCTTTGCAATGGCTCTCGGATTACCTAATCCTTGTGCTATTTCATCTTCAGATTTACCTTCTTGAATTCCACTCTTAAAATGCTCCTCAAAATCATAAAGCATCTCACTACGATCATGCTGTGGAACACTTTTTAGCTGATTTGATAATTCACCTAAGAATTTTTGCTTATTCATTTGTCATACCCTCCTCAATTAATTGATTTACACCTGAACTAAACTGCTTCCATTCATCAACCAAATTCACCATATACTCTCGGCCCTTCTCCGTTAGGGTATAATACTTCCGCGATGGTCCTTCTGAAGATTCAACTAAATATGTTGTGAAGTAATCTTCCTTTGTTAATCTACGAAGTAATGGATATAAAGTACCTTCTGCAACATCTATTCGCTTTGATATATTTTGTGCTAGCTCATAACCATATTGATCTTTTTTGGAGATCAGAACTAAAACACATAGCTCTAGCACACCTTTCTTAAATTGAACATTCATTTTCGGTCAGCTCCTATTATATGTTGATCACTACTGTGTATTATCTACTAGTGGACCAAAAAAATACGTTTTTTCCAATTTCAAGTATATCTTACCATCCACTAGTGAACATTGCAAGGTACTGAATAATAAATTTACAAAATTTTCTTCAGATACAAACCAAAAGAGAAAAACGACTATAGAAAGTCGCTTTTCATTTTAAAAAATATACAATGAAGATCTTTTAAGCAAGTAGAAATATGCTTCAACTAAACATTATTTACTTTTAATTAAGTACCTATGTGAGGAAAAATAAATCATTTTACTATCCTTGTTTCTATATTGTTAAATTCAGTTGAGTTTATATAAAGAATAGCCTTGATTTACTCATTTGCTTTCGTTTCTTCTTGCTTTTGATAAAACTGAACTAAAGCTATAATCGCACTTCCCATTCGCTCTTCTTCTGGGATAACCATTCGATTAATTCCAACCTCACGAAGGGCTTGAGCTGTTACTTTACCAACAGATACAGCAATCACATTTGTTTCAAATGCATGAAGTAGCTCCTTTTCTTTTCCTTTTTCCTTAGCATATGCTAATAGAAATCTCGCTTGTGGTGTACTTGTGAAATTAACCGCATCAATCTTGCCACTTAAAATTTCGTCTACCAATTGCTCCATGACTTCTGGTTTTGGCGGGATATGTTGATATGGGAGAATTTCGCGATACTCAGCATCTTGATCTTTTAACCAATCAATCAATAAAGGAGCAGGATCTCCATGAAGCTGTAGTGCAACCCGACAACCTGTTAGTTTATGAGCATCAAGCTGTCTCACCAGTCCAGCAGTGCTTCCATCATCATCTCTTACATCTATTTTAATACCTAATTTTTTTAATACATTTACAGTTTTATAGCCTCGAGCTGCAATTTTTGCGTTTTGCAGTGCTTCAATAAATGTTTCTCCTAATCCCATATTTACCGCTGTTTGATATAATTTGTCTGTGCCAATTCCTGTTGTGAAAATAAGCCAATCAAAATCACCTGTTACTAGTGCATGTATTTCCTTTTCAACATTTGATTCATCTAGAAATACAGTACCCTGTGCAGGACGAATCAGTGCTACTCCACCTAGGTTTTCTACAAGCTTGCTTAGTTCTTCCGATTTCCTTTGTCCAACAAGTGCGATTGTTTTGCCATTTAATCGTTTCAAAAAAACCCCTCCGTCATGATTCATTTCTATTATTTTACCATTTTTCGAGGTTAGATAAGTGAAACAATAAATAAAAAAGGCTGTAGAGCAAATATAGTTGAGCAAAACCACATTTTTAAAAAGATATCACAATTTGAGCTCTGTCTTCTATGTAAAGTACCCTTTACAGTAAATGTAACTTTACATTACAATAATCTATATAGAGGAAGTGTTACTTATATGAAAAATCGTATGAAACAGTTAAGACAGGAAAATGGAATCTCTCAGGAACGTATGGCAGAGATGCTAGAAGTTTCACGTCAGACAATTATATCTATTGAAAAAGGTCGATATAATCCTTCATTGCCTCTGGCTATTCAAATAGCACGATGTTTTAACACAATTGTAGAAGAAGTTTTTCTATTAGAAGACGAAGGAAAAGAATAGGTTTTACAGGATTATTTTGAACTTGCTAAGAGAGGGGAATATTTATGCAAATGAGTAGTAAAGTCGGGAGAAGGTTTTTCTTATTTAGTGGTCTGTTATTTTTATTTTATAGCTTGTTACTAAGTTTTGCGAGTATATCAACAGGCGGGTTTTTTGTAGGATATGAATTTGTTTTTTTAGGTTCAACAGTTATTTGTTTTTGTTTATCGTATCTCTATCCGCAATTTAAAGAAAATGATGAACGATCAAAAAGAATACGAGAAAGAGGGATGTTTGTAAGTTATTTCTTTATATTAGGTTATATGGTTGTACTCATGCCACTTCTTTATTTTGAAATCATTCAGCTAAGTGGATATCAGACTGTTAGTTTGTTAGCAACATTAACGATAATTACGGTATTTTCATCGTTTGTTGTATTGTCGAAGCGTTATTAAAAACTTACTACTTTTTTAGTCATCCCATAGCAAGTTTATGTTAAAAAACTTAGTGGAATGGAGCGGAAGACACTTGACTCCTGCGGGTGCAGAGGAAAGCAAGTGTCTGCAGCGAAATGGAACGAACTACTTTCTCATCAAGATCTTATACATAGTTTGAAGTTGCATTTCTATTAGAAATGAGCGTTGCAAATTTGATTCCTTACATCTTCCTAACTTTCACACCTGTTTTCGCAGGTAGTATCTCTGTTCAACAAACTTTCCAAAAAGATGAATTATCACAAAAAAAGCGTGAATTCAAATGAGAATTCACACTAAAATTATATTGTGGTTTACTATATTTTCATCCTGAATCGGAACCTGTTTGTGCATTAGTCTATCTATGAATTGCTTTTGAATCCAATGTAGTACATAGACTGAATTAATTTCCAGATTATTTAATCAAAACACCTTTTAAAACACAATCGTTTTATTTCCATGAACAAGAATACGGTCTTCTAGGTGCCATTTCACTGCACGTACTAATACGCTCCGTTCAACACCACGGCCTATTTTCTTTAGTTTATCAACATTATCTCGGTGATCAACTCGACTTATATCCTGCTCAATAATTGGGCCTTCATCAAGGTCATTTGTTACGTAATGTGATGTTGCTCCAATTAATTTTACTCCACGGTTATAAGCTCTTTCATAAGGTCTTGCTCCGATAAATGCAGGTAAGAAGGAGTGATGAATATTAATGATTTTATTAGGGTTTGCTGAAACAAATGTTGGTGTTAAAATTTGCATGTAGCGAGCTAACACAATTAAATCAATATCATACTCTTTTAATAATTTTAACTGTTTTTCTTCTACTTCCTGTCTAATATCCTTATTAGCAGGGATATGATAAAACGGAATATTTAAGTTTTCAACAACTTCTCTAGCTTCTTCATGATTACTAATCACAAGGGCGATATCTGCCATTAAATCTCCACTTTGCCATTCCCATAGAAGCTCTAATAAGCAGTGAAGCTCTTTGGAAACAAAGATTGCTACCTTCTTTAAATTGTACACATGTGTGAAGCTCCACTCCATCGTAAATTCTCCAGTAATCTCAGTGAATTCCTGCTCCATTTTACTTGCCTTTTCATCAAGATTCGGACATTCAAATTCAATACGAATAAAAAATGATCCTCCCTCTGGATTTGTTGAATATTGGCTAGATTCAATGATATTTGCTTGATGGGAAAATAAGAATTGAGAAATAGTTGAAACAATACCTGGTTGGTCTGGACAGCTTACTAATAATCGTCCACGGTTTTTGTTACGTACTTGAAATTGTTCTACTTGATCCTTAATATATGAATTCATGATACAAACCTCTCTGTAAGTGATTAAAACATTATACATTAGTTAGCTTAAATACTTAAGATTTTTTCATATTTTCTTTTGAAACATTACTTACAAACCCTCTGTAGAAACCTTCCTCAGCTTCTTTTTTCGAATGATTTGATTGATCACTTCAGATAAAACCAGTCCAATTGCGATTGAACCAGATATCATAAATGCTTCTGCTGCTAACGAAATAGCTGCGTTATATTCATTTTCAACAACACGTCTCATTGCATCATATGCTAACCCACCTGGAACTAAAGGGATAATGCCTGATACGTTAAAGATAATCACAGGTGTACGATATTTTTTAGCAAAAAACTGGCTAATAATCGCAATACAAAAGGAAGCTACTAATGAGGAAAAAACACTATCACTTGAATATTCATAAAGTGTTACATAAATAATCCAGCCAACCATTCCAACTAAGCCGCATTTTAATAATGACTTCTGAGGTGCATTAAAAATGACACCAAATGCTGCTGATGCAATAAAGCTAGTAGCAAGCTGCTCAATCATATGTAAGGCCCCCATATTGAAAATAATAATTTAACTAATAAATAGAAAAAACAACCGCCACACCTGCACCAATCGCAAATGCTGTTAAAAATGCCTCTGCACCCTTTGAGATGCCTGATACTAAGTGCCCGGCCATTAAATCTCTCACTGCATTTGTGATTAATAAGCCTGGTACAAGAGGCATAACAGATCCAATAATAATTTTATCTAACTCTGTTCCTATGTTTAAGGTGACCATCAAAACTGCTAATAAACCAATAACAAAGGATGCCAAAAATTCAGCAAAAAACTTGATTTCAACTAGCTGATGAAAATATATGAGACTGGAAAATCCAATGCCGGCAGCAATAACAGCAGGTAAAAAATCACTCCAGCCACCATTGAACATAATGAGGAAACAGCCGCTTGATATTGAGGCTGCAGCAATTTGCACCCATATTGGGTAAGCATGTGCTGCTTGTTCAATCACTTTAAGCTGTTTATATGCTTCCTCTACAGAAAGCTCACCATTGCTAATTTCCCTTGAAATACTATTTACTTTTTCAACCTTTTGTAAATCTGTTGATCGATCTTCAATTCTTACTAATTGGGTAGGTGTTTTACTACTAACAGAAAAGATAATCCCAGTTGGTGTTACATAGCTATGTGATTTTTCAACTCCATAAGCTGACCCAATTCTCATCATCGTATCTTCTACCCTGTATGTCTCTGCGCCACTTCGGAGCATGATTTTCCCAGCTAGCAAGCATACCTCCATTATATCGAAAATCTCATTTTCATTATAATTCACCATTTTTTCACTCCATCATTGTGATGTCTAGTTAAAGTGTAATGAAGAAAGTCTAGATAATCAATTCCATTAGCTTAATTGTTTGAAAATCTTCTACCCCCCCTCACAAAAATGCCTAAATCTGAATACGTTAATAAAAACCTATTTCAGGTGGTGACTAACATAAATGGATTTTCCAACTATATTGGCTGGTCCGATTCTTCGGAGGGTAGAGCCGTCACATATTTATATATGGTTAGCCACAAGTGAGGAATTTTCAATAAGTGCTAAGCTTTTTACCATTCAAACAAACGAAGTATCATTTGAATATGACGATTTACATGTTCGAGTAAATCAAAAAACAGTAAAAACAGGCGATCATCTATTTATAAATCTCATTAAAATTACACCCTTTTATGGTGAATTTCCTGTTGACCAACTTCTCGGTTATAACATCACTTTTAAAAATAGTGAAAAAGCCTTTGATTTACACAACCTTGAATTACTTAACCAAGAAAATCCTGACTCAATTGTATATAAAGATTTCCAATATCCTACGTTTTTTATTCAATCAGCAATAAATCCGAACATTCTATATGGCTCGTGCAGAAAGCTTCATGGAAAAGGTCCAGATCGTTTAGCAGAAGCAGATCATTTATTAGCCAAAACCTCAAATGATCTTTCTCAAAGACCAAGTGGATTGTTTATGCTAGGAGATCAAATTTATGCCGATGATGTAGCCGACCCCATATTCTCATTTATCTATAATATAAGTAGAAGGTTAATCGGTACACAGCATGAGAACTTAGTTGCTGTAGAACCAAAGCTAAAAGAACAAAAGCGGAAAAAACAGCTTACGAAAGTCCGCGGTAGACAAGATATTATGAACAACCTTTGTCAATTCACTTCTTCAAATGCGCATAACCATTTAATAACGCTTGGTGAGTATGCTGTAATGTATCTTCTAAGCTGGAGCCCTGAATTATGGAATTTAGCTCATGGAGAAAATGCTATGAAATCTTATAATGATGTATATGAGCGAAATCAAATTCATTTTACTTCACAGAAATCCTCAGATGATGAACATAATAAAGAGTATATCGAGAATAAGAAACGATATGCTGAACAATTAAATGATCTTCAAGCCTTTGAGAAATCTATATCAAGGGTTCGAAGGGTTTTAGCAAATACTCCAACCTATATGATGTTTGATGATCATGATTTAACTGATGATTGGAATCTTTCTTCACAATGGAAAGAAGATGTATATGATTCACCGCTAGGCAAACACACAATTGCAAACGGATTATCTGCATACTGGCTGTTTCAAGGATGGGGGAATCAGCCTGCAGATTACGATGAAGCTTTTATTCAAACACATACAGCTTATTTTAAAAACTATCGTGTTGGAGCAACTTCTTATGTAAATTGGGTATCACAGCTATTCTCTTTTCAATCCTGGCATTTTGTAGCACCTACAACACCAGCTTCTTTATTCCTTGATACGCGAACTCTAAGAGAATATGATGCTTCGTTAGAAGAAGTAAAGCTATTGAGCTTTGTTGATGAAGTAAGCAAACCACCAATACTTATCGGAGAGAAAGGGTGGAGTCTTGTTGATTCTCTATTATCAAAAGCCCAATGGAAGACAGGAGAGCCGTTAATTATCGCATCAGCCACACCTTTATACGGGGTACAATTGATCGAGCGTTTTCTTCAAAACAATATCTATCCATTTCGTGCACTAGGTGTTCCTGTTCATTACAAGCTAGATTTTGAAGCATGGAGATACAATATGAAAGGATTTTCGTCTTTTCTACAACAACTAAAAAAATGGCAGCCAAGTGACACCATCATATTATCAGGTGATGTGCATTATGCTTTTACTGCAAAAGCAAATGTTGAGTTAAACAATCATGATCTTTCCATTTACCAGCTAACAAGTAGTCCGATGAATAATGATAGCTTTGGCGGTGTATTTGGCAGTTTATTAAATCTTATTGTGTGGATCAATACCCTTCAAGGAAAAGATCGCAAAGTGAGCAATCATAATCTTGATTCAAATTCCTTACAGAATAATCATCTTTCGTGGACAGAGGATATTAGCTATCAATCTATAAAAGACGGTTCAATTTTGATAACAAATAATAATCTTGGAATATTAAATTTTTCAGGTAATAAGATACAAAGTAAGTTACTTCTAGATTCTGTTGCAAAACCATTCGGTGAGCAACCTTTGAATGAAGATATCTAAAACATTAGGTGGATACTTGAAATAGTATCCTCTTTTCTTTTGTGATGTCATATTAGTGAAAACCATCGATTTTTGTATTCATCACTACTAAAATCATCCTAATTTCCATTCAAATAAAAATGTGTTCGCACATTAGACAATAATAAGTGTTTGCTATATGATTTATGAAATATACTGTAACATCTTTTGTTTTTAAGGGAGTAAATTCATGAGTAGAAATAGTAAACTACAAATTTATATTACATTGTTTTTTGTAATGATCATCTGGGGACTTAATGTTATTGCAACAAAGCTTCTTGTTACTAGCTTTATGCCAGTTACCATGACAGCATTTCGTATCTTTACTGCTGCTGTAGGGGTCTTCTTTATTCTATTTTATTTAGGTTTATTAAAGAAGCCAACAAAAAATCAGTTTTATTATATTATCTTATGTTCACTTTTTAATGTAGTTGGACACCATTATTTCCTATCAGTTGGATTAAAGGAAACCTCTGCTTCTAATGGTGGACTTATTTTAGGTATGGGACCAATTTTGACAACAATTTTAGCTATATTTTTATTAAAATATAAAGTTACCGTTCTGCGGTTTGCTGGTATTTTATTTGGCTTTATCGGGATTTTCTTCATTATTTTTCAAAGTGGCAAAGGACTTCAAGCCATTTCATTGGGTGATTTCCACGTATTTTTATCGATCTTCTTGCAAGCAATCAGCTTTATTATGATTAAGAAGATTTCAGGGACATTGGATCCTCGATTAATGACAGGGTACATGCTGCTTTTTGGATCAGTCATTTTATTTGCTATTAGTCTAATTGTGGAGCCGAACGGATTACAGAGTATGAGGAATGGATCAATCAGTATTTGGTTGCTATTCTTTGCATCTGCCTTTTTAGCTACATCAGTTGGCCATATGATCTACAATTATGCAATAGGGAAGGTAGGTCCATCAGAATCTGCTATATTCATAAACCTAAATCCTTTCTTTGCGTTAGTAGGGGCAACGTTATTCTTAGGTGAAGTGATCTCACTTCCTCAGGTTTTAGGATTTATCTTTATTATATTCGGTGTTGTTCTTGGATCAGGTGGATTTGAGGAATTATTACGATATCGTAAAGGGAAACAAAAATATGTTGCATGAATTAATCATAAAGAGGCTGGGGCAAAATAAATGATTTCTTTCATTTTGCCCCAGCCTCTTTCTTCAAGCTCTATTATGTAGAGTTTCTACCCATTTTGACATTAATGGATGAGCGATTCCTACAACTTTATAATAGCCATATGAGGTTAAATCAAGATCAATGATAAAACCGTGCTGTCTTCTACTTACATAATCATTTATTTCTTTTTCTGCATCTGAATGAAGCTGGTTTGCGAGAGCTTCGATGATCATTTCTTTACTATCATCTCGTTCCACTTTATAGTAGGCATTGCGTAACGCGTCTACACTTTCTTCTATTTTAATATTTTCCGCAATGGAAAGAGCATATATATTTGTTTCTTGTTCTGATAGATATGGTTTGATTGCATCGATAACAGCAGGAGATTGAAAGGAAATTAATGTTTCACAAACCTCATCTAATAGAAGGTCTTCATCCTCTCGTTCAAGCAGTTTTGCTAAATCTTCCATATACTGCTCTAACTTCATCAATCTCATTAAATAGATAGCAAGAATTCCACTGTAGAAAAATGACTCTTCCACTAGATTCTCCTGAAATATCCGAACCACAGTATCTACCGTAATCCAGTTTCTTTGGACAAGTGTATAAGCGATATTTTTGGCCTTCTGAAATTCTTCGTGTTCATTATAGTTAGACTCTAGTTTCGATAATGTCTCAAAGAATGCGGGCCACACATCATCTTCTGTTCCATTCTTTAATAATTCGTAAAAATCCCATGCCTCTGTAGAGATATATGATTCAATCAGCTGTTTTTGTGTTAATACTAGATCTGGTGACAATTTGTTTACTAACTGTAAATATAGTGGAGCAATGCTTGGATCTGAGTTTATCACTCCCTCAGCTAACATACGTGCAACCTCTTCATCAGCAGAATCAACATTTAAAAGTAATAAGATCGTAGAAGCACTTTCTGGATTTTCCTTTGCCTTAAATAATAACTTTTTTAGCCATGAACTTTCTGTGCCAGGATAATCATGTAATAGATATGAAATAAATTCTTGTAAAAAAGGATCATCTGTTGTGAGAATGGGTTCAACTCTATCTTTAAAGTTCATTTATGTATTCCTTTCTTTATACCGTATTTAATGCTGCTACTAATGTTTTACCATATTTAATGAGTAAATCATAACCACTGCTTTTTAAAAAATTGTGCAAAGGGGGGGGATTACTAATCAAATTAAAATAAAGTTCTACTGTCGATTCATTTTAAAATGCGATAACACACAGACCATGATAATATAAAATTATCCTACAATAAGGAAGGGGTTACAAAATGAAAAGAGAATTAATTGATCGATTAACAAATTATGTAAAGGTTGATACACAATCTAATGAGAATAACGAAAATTGTCCGTCTACAGAGGGACAATTAACATTAGCAAACATGCTTGTAGAAGAATTAAACCAAATCGGCATGGACGATGTAACAATTGATGAAAACGGCTATGTAATGGCAACACTTCCTGCTAATACAGAAAAGCAAGTGTCTACAATTGGATTTTTAGCACATGTTGATACCGCTACAGATTTCACTGGTAAAAATGTAAACCCACAGCTCGTTGAAAACTATGATGGTAAGGACATTGTCTTAAATAAAGAATTAAACATTATTCTTTCACCAAAACAATTTCCAAACCTTGAAAATTATGTTGACCACACACTAATGACAACAGATGGTACCACTTTATTAGGCGCAGATAATAAAGCAGGTATTACAGAAATCATGACGGCTATGGCATATTTAATCCAGCATCCAGAAATTAAGCATGGCAAAATAAGAGTAGCTTTTACACCTGATGAAGAAATTGGTAGAGGTCCACATAAATTTGATGTTGATGCTTTTGGTGCAGATTTTGCTTATACAATTGATGGCGGTCCATTAGGTGAGCTTCAATATGAAAGCTTCAATGCTGCAGCTGCGAAAATTACTTTTAAAGGAAACAATGTACATCCTGGAACAGCAAAAGGAAAAATGGTGAGTTCCGCTAAAATGGCTATGGCCTTCCAAAGTAAATTACCTGCAATGGAAGCACCTGAATTCACAGAGGGCTATGAAGGGTTTTACCATTTGATATCAATAGAAGGATCTGTGGAAGAAACAAAGGTACATTACATAATAAGAGATCATGATAAACAAAAATTCCAATCTCGTAAAAACACAATTTCTGAGCTTGTCGCTGAATTCCAATCTTTTTATGGAAAAGAAGCTATTTTATTTGAACTGAATGATCAGTACTTCAATATGAAGGATAAAATCGAGCCAGTAAAATATATTGTTGATGTTGCCCATCAAGCAATGGAAAACCTCGGTATAAAGCCAATCGTTGAACCAATTCGTGGCGGAACAGATGGCTCTCAGCTTTCTTATATGGGTTTACCAACACCAAATGTGTTTACAGGTGGCGAAAACTTCCATGGTAAATTTGAATTTATTTCAATTGAAAATATGGAGAAGTCAGTGGAAACAATTATTGAAATTGTTAAGCTGTTTGAAAAAAGAGGATAATTTATCACATGTTTTGAGTAGCCTGTAAGTACTTGTTCAATATCGCTACTATGTTCAGTAGTAAAAAAGAGGCTGGGATATAATTAAAGAAATCATCCAAAAAGACGAATAAATCTAAATTCAGTTAGGCTGAAAAAAAAGTTCGTTCCATTGCGCTGCAGACACTCGCTTTCCACGGGGAGGAAGCTAAGCCTCCTCGCTACGCCTGCGGGGTCTCAGCTTTTCCTCAATTCCCGTAGGAGTCGAGTGTCTTCCGCTCCATTCCACTAAGTTCTTAAAGATATTAATACAAAAACTAAAATCTTTTAAAGGCAAATAAAGACCCGAACTATTAGGTGAAAGATTAATTGAAATATCACCTAATAATTAGGGTTTATCATTAGCTAAAATACTTATGTCGCAGCCTCATTTTTTCCCATTATTTAATTGCTATATTTATCTTTCATTTCTTTTCCTTTATCTTGAATCTCTTCCTTCAGCCTTTTACCTTCTGTTTCAATTTCTTCAATTGAAGCCTTATATTCTTCTTGGTAATCATCTAGAATATTATGTCTTTGGTTAATTAGACTTAGTAATTCTTCTCTCACTTCAGAACTAATTTGTTCTTTATTTTTTAGGTAGTATACTGCTTCATTAAGATGTTTCTTCTCATCATAAGTTAAATTAGAAAAGTCTGATTTTGAACTATATAATTTATTGATCTTTTTTGATTGCTCAGTAGCTATGTCATTATAGTTTTCTGCTGACCAAGAGCTCCATTCATTATAAAGACGTACTCGCTCACGCTCCCAAACCTTCTTGAAATCATCTGCTGAGTCTACTGTTTCAAATTTTCCACCACCAGCTTCTGCAACCTGCAGCAATTGCTTCTGACCATCCTGATCAACATCAAAGCCAATGATATTAACAACAGCCTTTATATTTGAGTCATGAAGTTCTTTGGCAGCTTTTACAGGGTCTCCATCACAGGTCTCCACTCCATCACTCACAACATAAATGATATTTTGAGCTTCATTATTAACCTGTTCAAAATCTTTTTTCGTCTCATTGATCGCATTGGCAATCGGTGTCCAGCCTGTTGGTTTAAAGCTATTTAATGATTCCTTAAATGTTGATTCATCATATGAATTTAATTCATAAACTAATTCTGTGCTTGAGCATGAAGCCTTTTTATCTTTATCACTATTACTTCCTTTATGTCCGTATACTCTTAGGGAAATATTTGATCCCTCAGGCATTGATGCAACAAACTCATTTACTGCTTGCTTAGCAAGCTCCATTTTTGTTTTCCCGCCAATTTTCTGAGCCATGCTTCCACTAGCATCTAGTAAAATCGCAATGTTAGAAGTTCCATTTACCGTTTGGCCATCTTCAAGCTTCATTCCCTCTGGAGTGCTTGAAATTGATGTTTCAATAGAATCATTGAAATTCTGTAAATCCTCATAAAAGCCTTTATATGTTTCTGATTCACTCATAAGACTTAATAAATAATTGTAAACTTGGAAGCTATCTTTATCCTGAAAGCTATTATCATCTAAATCTCTATGTACTATTGCTTCATTATAAGCATTGCCAGCATATTTACCTGATTTCTCTTCAATTATTTCTTCTAAAGTTGTTGATACCTCTTGTTCTATATCATTGCTACTACTTTCTTCATCAGTTTCTTCTTCTTTTTCAACATTTTCTTTTTCTTGTTCTGAGTTAGAGTTAACCTTATTATCAGAAGCTTTATCAGCTCCACAACCCACCATTATTCCTACAACTAAGGATATTAGGACAAAAATCAAAGTAAATCTTTTCATGTGAATTTCTCCTTTCTTTATAAAGCAAGTTGAAACTTTATGTTTGATATTTATATAAGCCTTTTATAAAATTTCTGAGCACAATAATTATAAAATATATTACATTAAATTACTTTAATGTAATTAAAAACCATACTTTTAACCTAATAACTTTAACTGCTATTTAGTAAATTTCACCTAAAATTTTAGAGTTAGCTCTTATTTCCTAACAACTGTGCATTCACATTGCCCATTAATGGGCATAAACCAGTCATAGTAAAAATTCCTTATGGGCAAAGCATACATTGAATCAATTTGCCTTTAAGTAATTGATCAAGTATCTTTAATTTGGGGTCTGACCCCATCTTTTGTAGAAGGGGAGGACATTTGGGATGTTAACACTAATAAAAAATGGCGAGGTTTATTCACCTGATTATGTAGGAAAAAAGGATATACTTCTTGTTCACGATAAAATTGGCTTTGTAGAAGATACTATAGATGTACCTGAGGGCTTTGTTGATATAAAAGTGATAGATGCAGGTGGGCATAAGGTTGTGCCCGGATTCATTGATTCTCATGTCCATATTATGGGTGGTGGGGGTGAGGGAAGCTATAAAACTCGTACGCCCGAACTTCAACTGTCTGATGCTACCACAGCCGGAATTACAACATTAGTTGGTGTAATTGGCACAGATGGCACAACTCGAACAATGAGTAGCTTGATAGCCAAAGCCAGGGGTCTTGAAGAGGAAGGAATCTCATGTTATGTCCATACAGGTTCATATCAGGTACCAGTTAAAACACTAACAGGGAAGATTGAAGATGATCTTATTCTAATTGATAAAATCATTGGTGTTGGAGAAATTGCCATTAGCGATCATCGTTCTTCACAGCCAACCATTGAAGAAATGGCTAAAATTGCATCTGCAGCAAGAATTGGTGGAATGCTTTCAGGCAAAGCGGGCATTGTGAACATTCATGTTGGAGACAGTCATGATCACCTTGATTTACTATTACATGTTGTGTCATCAACAGATCTTCCTATCCGACAATTTTACCCAACTCATATTAATCGAAATCCGCATCTTTTTGAAGCAGGCATCGAATACGCTAAAAAGGGTGGATGGGTTGATTTTACTACAAGTTCTATTCCTAAATTCCTCGAAGAAGGGGAGGTAAAGTGTAGTGTAGGACTAAGAAGAATGCTAGAAGCTGGTGTTCCGATTGAACAAATTACGTTTACATCAGACGGACAAGCTAGCCTCCCTGATTTTGATAAAGACGGTGAGATGATAGGTCTTAAAATTGGGAAGGTAAATACGTTGTTCAAAGAGGTAAGAGATGCAGTTAAAGAAGAAAACGTTGACCTTGCAGCAGCTCTAAAAGTAATCACAAGCAATCCCGCTAATGTTTTAAAGCTTCATCAAAAAGGGGAAGTAAAAGTAGACAAAGATGCTGATCTCGTTTTATTAGATCATAACCTAAATGTTCAATCAGTTTGGGCAAAAGGGCAGCATATGGTTGAAAATGGAATGGCAATTGTGAAAGGGACGTTTGAGGATTGAGTAAGGGGGCTTAGCTCTTAGCTAGGTCCATCATATGAAAAACTTTAGGGGATATTACTTTTCTCTGCTCAGCATTTAACTGAATCACTTTCCAATAAATATCCTTTTTAATATTTCACTTTCGGCCAAAGGTAATGAAGATTGTTTTATCAAAGGAATTATGAGTTTTTCAAATTTTTCAAGTAATAAACTATAATTATAAAGTACAACAAGAGCACTAGACAAAGGTCTGTCCTTTGATATACTTACCTTTTCTTTCATAAAAGATAAATAATATATAGTATATTTCTTTGATTCTTCTTCTATGTTAAGTGCTCCTTCTTTTTCTAGATCTAAAGAAAAATATTTACTATCAATACTATCTTTTAGAATCTCATCTCCTATAAGTAACGTATCAGCTTTGTCCCTTAACTTCTTTTGTACATCTTAATCAATCTTTAAATTATCAAATTTACCTCTTACCACAGTATAAAGTGCTAAAACCCCTATTTCCTGGCTACTAAACTTGCTTATCTCGTATTCTCGCTCTCTTTGAACTTCTCTTAGCAATCGAGATTGGGTAGATTTCTGCTCCACTAACTTAAAACCCACATCAAGGTTAGCACTTCCATCAATATTCTTTGGATACACATCTATAATAGATTGAACAATTTCATCTTTTTTTATTATCAAAAACTCATTTCCTAGCTCCTTGGTAAATTGATTATAGTTCATATTTAACCACCTCTGCATAGCTTTATAGAATCATTGTAAAAATAAATTTATATCATTTTCAGAGAAGTCATTTATGATCTCTTCATCTTCCAACAGCTTAGTTACTTCTTGTTCATAAAGGTGGAGCATGTAAACCTTTTTAAATGCTATAAATAATGCTCTATGGTCATTTATTGGGATCGTTGAATGGATAATCTCTCCTTTTTCTCCAATAAAAGAAACAATGTAATTGGTTTCATCTACTCTTTCTAACTGAATAGATCTTTGTTTGACTTTTTGCTTAGCTTTTATTAACAAGGAAGAAGGAATGCTTAATAAAGACATTGTTTTAAACAACATATCTATATCAAAATTTGATCCTCCTATGTCTAATTCATCATGCGCCATCATAAACGGACGAACTTTCTCTGAAAAAAAGAAAGACGATAGTCTATCTAAAAAGAAGTATTTTGCACCTTCAGTTTCTGTGCTAAATTCTTTTAGTTTCCTCATTTTTGGGTTGTTTGTCCTTTCTATCATAACTAATCCAAACTCCCAAACACCATCTACTTCACTTAGCTGATAGTAATTTTCAGAATAGAATTCTTTCTCTTTAAGATATCCATCTTTAGTCTCCACTAACTTTCCCACACGATTTAATAGCTTTGCTACTTGAATAATATTCATTTAAGATCACCTCTTTCCTTTAACACCATCATCTATATGGGTTAGTGTTGATATAATTAGAAACTGATATAGTTTAAGCATGAAAACTTTATTATCATTTTCACTTTATAAATCGTACTATATCTTCATCATTAAATTCTTCTAATAGAATACCTTTTTCAAGATATTTCTCCTCTAAAGTCTTTAATAACCAAAGAGAATAAGTTAACCTATAAATTTCAAATATCCCATCTTTACTATCTAATGGTAATGTTGTGAATTTCTTTTGTTTTTTTTCATCAATATAGCTAACTACAATCTTATCGTCTTCTATTTCTCCATATATCTTTTGAGTTTCAATAACACTAAAACTGTAAAACTCATCTGAAATACCGATATTTTGAAAGTGTTTTAATAATTCATCTAATCTGTTGAATTTTTTTATTGGATTATAGGGCGGATAAATTTCCGAGGAATAATTCTGATATAAAACTTTTATAAAAAAGTATTTTACAGCTTCTTTTTCAGCATAAAATTTTATAATCTCTTCTTTCCTCGATCCTGTTCTCTTTTCATAATTCATTACAGAATAGCACCAATTTTCTCCTTCTCTTTCTAATTGATGATAATTTTCATAATATCCTTTATTCTCTTTTATTTCCCCATTATTAATAACAATATTTATTCCTAAATCTGTACATATGTATTGTAATTGATTGATATCCATTTCCTTGTTCCTTTCATATTAATTAAATGTATTGAGTCTATTGCTTATATTGTAAATCGTCGTTTCTTGGGTGAGTTGGTTTTGGATATTGCAGTGTGAAAAATACCACTAAGATATAGCTATCATTTCAGTAATAATAGTCTTACAGCTCTTTATGAGATGGTATTAAAAATCTCATACTTTTAAGCAAGTATGTATGATTAAAGAAGAATCGATAAAGTTTATACAATAATTTGACTTTAGTCGTGTCTTCTATAGTGGGATTCTTTCTTCTACAATTTCTTCTATATCTATTCTTGGTACCCATTTCTTATATAATCCTCGCTCCCATGGTAAGTCCGATGGAGCAAACTCTAATTCTTTGGCAATAGTATAGCTACCTTCACCTAATAATAACTTTTCATCACCACTTTCCCATATTGGAAGAGTATGTCCTTTATACTTGGCAAATTGCCGAATATAGTAGACTTCGTCTAGTTCTCCTCTATTGACTAACTTTTGAAAGTTCCCCTTCTCATTTATTTCAAAATCATTAGGAGCAACAAATCCTTTACGTACAAACAATTTGTAAACGATATCGTCAGTTGTAATATATTCATACTCTTTACCTTTATAGACAGCTCTTTTTCCGTTCCTCATATTATGCTCTCCTTATTTATAAGAAAAATTGTCCAAATTAATAAGCTTCATAACCTCAGAGGGTTTTTTTTATTTCTCGTTCAGAAATCTACCATTACTAAATTAAGAATCTAGACTGTAAGTTAGATAAAATAAAAAACCAGTCTATTATAGGCTGGTTTGAACAACATTAATTTGTTGTGCTTTTCTGATAATCAACACCATATTCTTCCGCTAGCTTCTCCATCTCTTCATGATATTCTGTGATCGCTTCTATATATTCACTACCTTTTGCATTTGACTGCTCGATCAATGCCTTATCTGTTTTCTCTAAAGCTTCCTTCTCAAGTTGTAGTGCATCGTAATAGATAATTAATGCCTTCTTCATTTTATCTTTTATTGGCGTTAGTTCTTCGACACTTACTTCAAGTGATTTCGCTTTCTCAAGAGCCTTTTCGTACTCTGGAATAACCTCACTTGTTAAAACTTTGTATAACTCCTCATCGTTCTTAAAGTTTTCAGCAGAAACACTTGCTAATGCCTTATTTGCCTTCGTTTCATAGCTAGCAATTTCGTTCATATCTTCATTTATAAAATCAACTATTTCTTTTTGTTTTTCTTCATATGATAACTCATTATCTGTAGATGTACTTGCAGGACTTGCTTGTTTCGAATCCGTTTGCTTCTCTGAAGAAATACCACTACTACAACCGACAAGCATCAAAATAAATGTGATGATTAAACTAAATTTTTTCACGTATACCTATCCCTTCAGAGACAATTTTATTATTGCTGAGTAAGGGGGTTCCTCTCGAAGATCAAATAATTGAAAAGCTTACTTTTGTAAATTAGGAGTAAATGAATTCTTTTACAACTAAAAATGTTTTATCGAGTTGGGGTCCTTATTGATATAGACCTTCCTGAATTTCATATATCTGTTCCTATAGAACCATTTTAGAAACATGATAATTGGAATAATAAATGCTATTCCTAAAAAGGAAAATACATTAACAAAAGTAAGAACGATATATGTCGCGATCATAGCAAGTAAAAAAGTATGTATGATGAATATAATCACATTAAATGAAATTAGACCATGTAATCTATTCTTTTTTCCTTTATCAGTTGTTTCCCTTTGTAATTTTCTCAAATCCCTTATCTCATTTGTTCCTATCTTATATGGTTCCAACAACCAGTTAGTAATCTTGTTCAAGTTAATTAACCCCTCCATATATACTAAAACTATCGGTCTAGCTGATTTAATTTATCACGTAAGAAAAGTTCCCCTTTTGTCTCTAGCCCTCTATACTCTACTTTAATAATTTGGTTTTGATTAAAAAAAACATTGGTCTCATGCGAAAGATGCCCTTGAGGATATGGACATCCTACATAATCCCAGATAATATCATTATCCTCCTGTTGCTGTTTCCTACCATATATCATAACAGCCTGTTTAACAACCTCGACAGAGACTACAGTCCCAATTGGTAATAAATCGGTTCCTATTTCTAATTCTAATGAGTTAATTTCACTTTTCATTTGTTACCCTCCCTGATAATTCAATTTCAAAAGTAAGTTTACAATATACATCATTCAAAACTTATTCCTACTTTTATTCCAATTATAAACCGTAGATCGAGGATAGTTTCTTTACCAACCTTCGCTTCTCCACCAATACTTCCACCTGACATACCAAAGGTTAATTTTACTTCTGTTTCCGTAAATGGGATGCCAATTATAGGATTTACTTCTCCCTCAACAACCGCAGCTTTAGCAGCGAAACCTACAGAGCTTTTATCAAAACCTGCATATGCTTTTGCATTCCCCATTGTACCTTTACCTTCTATACCTGTTCCACCAAAAATCTCTCCTACATATGGAGTTTTTCTATCTATTTGTGTTCTTCCCTGCAGTTGATAGGCTATTCCTTCTGCCTTCACAAGCGGAAGGAACAACTTCAATCCAAATATAGATTCCCCACCAATCTGTGCACTTGCAGTACCATTTAGTATATCTATACCACCCTTTCCATCAATTATATCCGTATCAAAATCTATACCACCATGAATAAGACTAGTTTCACTTTTACCACCAAGTTGATTACTTCCACTTTTAAATTTATCAAGTCCCATCCAATCATTTTTATAATACCCAGCACCACCAGAGACTTTAAAATGGTCATTTACTTGTTCTGTCTGCCCAGCAATATAATAATTATCATCTGTTTTCAATTTATTCTTTTCAGTTATATCATTAACAGTTTTATTTTGGCTTTTTTCAACTTGGAGATCCCTTGCTTCTTCCTGTTTATTTTTATAGGCTATATAATCAATCGCCTGCTTCTCTGCCTGCTCCTTCAGCTTATAAACATCACTCGACTTATAAGCCTCAGCGTTAAAATGGATTGGCGAAATTGTATTGCCACCTTGTCTGGTTGCTTCTATTAATTGCTGAAAGAGAGTAACTGCATAATATTCATCGTTCTCTGAAAGCATATATTCTGTTTTTAAGTCTGCATCAAGTGATTCTACTGCTTGTATTGTAGAACGCCTTTTCTTTTGTGCCTGGGCTAGTTGATCATTGAAGCGATCCATTGAAAATACGTTTAGAGGAACAAGGTCATCAATTCGATTGGATATTGTTTGGAGCTCTTCTTGCTGACTTGTGACCATCGCGCTATAGCTGGTTTCGTGATGGGATAGTTCGTCTTCAAGAAAGGGAAGGTATACAGTAGTGTTACCACTTAAATCAACATCTTCAGTCATACCTGATATGCCATTGAAAAAGGCGATATTTCGGTCGATAAGGCGAAGCCAGGCTTCTACAACGTCGATCTGACCTTGATAGAAGCCTTTGATTGCTGTTGCACCTTTACCTTGAAGAGCATCATCTAGTTGAACAATATCAGTAAATTTCTTTTTTAGGTGTTGAAGCTTTTCTCTTAAATCATCATAATTTTGTGAGCGGTCTTCCATTGACTCGATTAATGTTTTTGCTTCAAATACTTTCACAGCCCGCATCTGTCCTTTCCATTAGTTTCTCGTAATGGCTTCATCCTGCTCTTTTAATGAACGGACATTTACTTTGGTATCTTCAAGATTCTTTTCAACAATGGAGACATATTCGTTAATTAGCTGATGAATTCTTGCTTCACGCTCAAGAAAATAGCTTGTGTAGTCTAATTTGTTCTTACCAAGATCACCAGAACTTGGTGTGGCTAGCTTTACATGATGAAGTGCTGCTTTCGCTTCATTAAGATCTTTTATGACAGCTTGATAGTTTAATTTAATTGTTACCATTAAAATAACCGCCTTCTTAAGTCAGTAATACGATCTGATAGCTCATCTGCCGCTTCTTCACCTTTACCAACTAATCTTCCTGCTTCATAAGCCAGACTTTGTGTAAAAGAAAGAACACTTCTTTCCATTTCTAAGCTATTGATTTTATTTTCGATAAGCTGCTGATATCCATCATAATCAACGTTACCGATTTTCCGCATAACAGAATAGGCTTCCTCACGTTCATCATCATATTCATTGGCTCTTTTTCCTACCCATTCTTTACCTAGATCTGGTTGTTTCAACTTCGTTATTTCTTGAAGTAAATAGCCTTGCTCCCTATTAATTTCATTTTTTGCTTTTCTTAATCGATCAATTTTTTCATCAAGATCGTTGGCCTGTGAAGATATTGTTCGTTGAATCGCATATAACGTACTTGATAAGCTCATGAAAAATCACCTCACTAGCTATTTTTAAACCCGTTTTTCTAAAGTAGTAGATTTATTCCATACAAAAAGCACAACAATCAGCAAGATACTGCATATTGCTACTAAAATCCAAATTAACAGGCTGAGTGGTGAAGCAGAGGAAGAGTCTGTCTCTTCCTCCATTGCACTTTGTGATAGCAGCTCTTTTTCTGAGAAAAGCTGCATACTTACAGCCTTTGCTTTAATTGTATTTAAATCTTTTGCATCACTTGAAAATAAGTTATGCTTCACTTCACGATCATTTGAAACTTTTTCCCCTTCAAATGTTAACTCTTTTTGTTCCTCTGGTATTGTTGTTCGTTGGGTCTGCTGTTGTTTATCTAAAATTAAATCTTTATTAATCTTGAATTTTTCTTTTTGATAATCATTCGGCACAAGCTCATCAATCTTCGACTTTTCTTCCACGCCAAGCACAACATTAGCAGCTGTGAGATGATAAACCATTACCATCAAAAGAAAGAAGAAAACTAGTTTCACTTGCTTATGCTTCATATGTTTCAGACCCTTTCTCGATAACCGTCATCTGAGATCTACCAATAAAGTATTGTAATGCTCCCAAACCTAGAAGTAATAAACAAAGCACAATCATAGCCTGTGTAAATAAAGACTCTGTTCCATATTGAATACTCATATACACCTTAGACATCGGATCCTGGAAGCTAAAGTTTGGAGTTGTTAAAGCAAGTAATGGTGTTACATAGAAGATAACCATACCTACTGTTATAAATAACCCCACTAAATGATGGACAGCAAATCCTACTCTTACTAATGCTGACCCTACTGTAAGAAGGACAATGGTGAAGATCGTCCACTCCACAGCACTTTCTTCTCTTAAAGGATAAATGTCTAAGCCAAATAGACTTACAACGAAACCAACAATTAAATTTAATAACAAAAACAAAATACCTTGAATCCACAGTGGCGGCTGTTTAAAGTAATAACTTGTATAACCAATTAACAAGCTACATACAAGAACAATAAATAATACAACAACCGGTGGGATGTTTTTAACTACTGTACTCTTTGTTTCCTCAGGAATATCTCCACTTATTTTTAATGGATTTGTTAAGAAGTCATAAACATATCCGTTTGATTGTCCATCAACAAATGTATTGCCTAGTACACTAAATACGTCATTTCTAATTAATTCAGTTGATGCCACATTTGTTGCCCATTTATTATTTAACTTATCTGCATCTGCTTGAACGTCACCAACTCTTCCTTGAAGCTCACCTGTATAGTCAATAATACTTGTTTGGCTTTCCTGCACAGAATCTAGCCATGTGTGAATAGATTCCATTTGATCATTGATTCGCTCAGTTCCTACTATCATTTCTTGACCTTCTATCGTTGATGTTGGAGGTGCAGCTGATAGCATCTTTTCTGGCTGTTGAATTTGGTTCAGTACTTCTTGTGCTTCTTTCGCAATCATATCAAGGCTTTCGATCAGCTTTGTTTGGTGCTCATCAACGGTTACCTGATACTCAACCATAAAGACTGTGAAGTTATCCTCCATTGTATTTAAAGCATCCTGTGTTGTTGGCAGTTCACCTTTAAGCTGATCCCAAATTACTTGTTCCTCATTTGTAATAGCTACAATCTTATTCGCTTCATCTTGTAACTCTGGCTTACTCAATGTATCTTTTTTTGCTTGATCTTCAGATATCATGCTAATTAAAGTAGCTTCATATCGATCCAAATACGAATAATAAAACATCATATCTAGAAGATCTTTGCTGTTTATTTCCTTGGAAAAGATTTTAGTAAGCTTTTCTTTTCTTGTCTCAGATAATGCTTTTGACGATAAAATCGATTGTTCCTTATTCGTTATTTCATCCTTAATACTAGTTTCATAATCTTTATATAAATTAAGCTCAGCTTCTAATTTATTGAAATTAGCAAGAAGGTCATCATATAGCTTTTGCAAATCTTCTTTAGATTTTTCAAGATCTAGGATATCTCCAATCAGATTATCCCTTTCCTCTTCAAGTTCTTTCTTATCTGCTTCAAGAACACCAATATCACCTTCAAGATTCTTAATTCTTTCACTTGCTGTTCGAATGGTTTCAGCAAGAGTATTCTGTAAATCGTCTAGTTTACTTTGTAACGGGTTTTCTCCATTTTCTTTATTACTTAAAGAAATATTTACATCTGCTAACCTTTCACTTAAACCTTCTAATTCTACTATTGCACCTTCTAAATCATCAGGAGTAGGTTCTAAAAGGGCGGATAAAGTTTCCTTTAAATCAGTCATTTCATCAGCGATACTCATAATCTCTGCTTTTTCAGCACTTAGGTCTACAAACTTTTCCTCAGGTGTTTCCGGTTCTGTTGGCTCAGTTGGCTCTGTCGGAACTTCAGGCTCTCCTTCTTCTTCTGTAGGAGGCTGTTCCGTATTATCTTCATCCTCTCCATCAGATGGAAGCGGATCTTCATTTGGTTCAGTGCTTGCTGTTAATAGTGTTGAGTTACTGCTATCTGATTCATCAGGTTTTTCCTCTTCTGGATTCTCATCATCAGGTTTTCCTGGCTCCTCAGGCTTATCAGGTGTCTCCTCTTCTGGCTCTTCTGGCATTTCATTCAAGCTATCACTATATGACGCAAGCTCAACCTCAACAGCATTAAGCTCTGTTGTATCTTTTAGCTGTTGATAAAAGTCTAATAGCTTCTTTTGCAAATTATAATAATCACTAATTTGTCTAGCTACTTGACTATAACGCTGTTCCTCTAGTTGGCCAAAAACCTGTTGCGAGCCAACCATCTGAGAATCAATCACTTTCATTGTCTCGATAAAGCTTCCGCCTTTTTCTTCAAACAAATCCTTTGACTGAAGAAATAAAGGCTGTTGGTTCGTTGTTGCATCTGTTACGGATTGAATGGCTTCTTTTTGAATTTCAGCTAGTATTTGCTGTTGTTTATCTTGATATTCTTTATATTGTTCAACATATTCTACAAAGCTCGTTAAATTTTGTTCATAGTCTTCTAGCATTGATTGCTGATCAGGTGTTCTTTTTCCAGCATCTTGAATGGAAGATTGAATACTTGATAGCATTGCTTTTTGTTCTTCTATTTGTCCTGCAAGATCTTTTGAGCTAGGTTGATAGAAGGCACTCATTGCTTCCTGAAAAGCTACTTCCTTTTCAAGAATTTCATCAAATTCCTGACGGATATTTTCCATATCTGCTGATACATAATTCCAATAAAGCGTTGATATTTTTTGATTTACTTTTTTTGTTGATTTTTCTAATTCTAACAAGACCTTTTCTTTATTTACTGCATTTAACTGACTTTGCACTTTGTATTGAAAGTTTGTTTTAACTGGATTTGCTTCATTATAAGACATAACATTTTCTGAAAAGTTAGAAGGCAGATAAACAATTGCATCGTACTTTTGGCTTTTTAGCCCATTTTCTCCTGCACTTCTTCCTACAACTGTCCATTCAAAACTTGAATTTTCTTTCAAAATCGATGCTATATCCTGACCAAACTGTATTTGCTCTCCCTCTTCTTCGGTTCCTATATCTTCATTTATAATGGCAATTGTTTGTGCAGCACTTACCTTTTCTACCTTAAACGGATTATCACCAATAATTCGAAAGAAGAGAAGAGGGGTAATGACGATTAATGCAATAACAACAAGTAACTTTATGATGGTTGCAGATTTTTTCATACGTGCACCTTCCTCTCCACATTAACAAACGGTATTTGAATGCTTTGCTCTTTTCCATTTTCTACATAATAGCCAAACCCTGGTTGAACATCTTTTTCTTTGCGATCATAAGTAAGGGTGAACATTGTCTGCTCTGACTTTTTCATTAAAACGATTGCTTGACGAATCTGCTTTATCTCTGTTGTTAATGGATCATAACCCTTTGATAATTCATTATTGCTTCCTGAAATGATGACATTAAAGCCGATATGACTATAGTTTTTCATGAATCTTACAATTCTATCTTGTAAAGGATTATCAAGATTTTGAAGGAAACGAGCATAGCCGTCTATAACTAACAAAATAGGTGAATATATTTGTGCTGTTTTCCCAACAAGAATATTCTTCTGATATTCTTCCTCTCTCTTGATCAATCGTTCTTCAACCTTATCTAACCAAGAGTTTATATGATCTTTGCCTTCTAGATAGACAAGCTTATCTTCACCAATGAAAGTAGATAAGCCTCGGTCAATTGCATCGAAAATCCCTAGAGTCTCAACATCTTGTTCAAGAGCTGAAGAAATAAGAGCCTTCAAAGCATTTGTTTTTCCTTTTTGTGCTTGCCCCAGAACTAGACAATGCTTTACCTTTAAGAAATTCACATATACAGGTGTGACATGCTCTTCATTTAATCCTATTGGAAGTAGACCGTTTTTCTTTTCCACATATGCAGCGAAATTAGTGATTGTAAGCTCAGTTGGAAGCATAGGAACCGGCTTTGGCTTCTCTACATTTGTATAAACCTCTTGCAATTTCTGTACTTGAGCTTTTATATTGGACATTTGTTCAAAATCATCTTTTCCTTCTGCTGGAAGATAAATTTGAGAGAAATAAGCTGTTTCCTTCTTGACCGTTGCTCTACCTGGTATCGCTTCGGGTGAAAAAGGTAGTCTTCCTAAAACAGAAAAACCTTCAGATGTATCCATTAAATAGTGAACAACCTTTGTTTTTAAATTATTCATAAGTGATTGGCGAACAGAATTAATACGTGTAGCTGTTAACATCATATAAATTCCTAGAGATTGACCATCACGAGCAAATGAATTTAATTGTTGTTCAAGATCCATCATTTCTTCTTTAATAACATCAAAATTATCAACCACCAAAAACAACAAAGGCAGCTGTTCTTCACTTAATGTGTTATACATTTTAATTGAACTAACTTCTTGTTTTTGGAATAACTGCTTTCTCCTTGCAACCTCTTCACGCAATATATTCATAAACTTTTCTATTTTGCGTTCTTGATCTAGTAAAAAGTAATCAGCAGTATGTGGTAGCTGTTTTAAAGGTAATAATCCTCCGTTACCAAAATCCATTAAATAATAATGAACCTCTTTAGGAGTGAAGCTCCTTGCCATTCCAAGTAATAAAGTCAGCATTGTATTTGTTTTGCCATAGCCTGCTGATCCAAAAATACCGATATTTCCATCATCAATTACATCATACGTATAATTTGATTGACTCTGCTTTTCAGGCTCATCGATCATAGCAAACACTATTTTTGCTTTTGTTTGTTCATCATAGTCCTCATCCACTGGATAGATTCTTGGTGATAATGGTGGTAACCATGGACTTGGAATTCTCTCAAGCGCCATCTCCTCTTGAAGCTGTTCAATTCGATCTACAACTGCAGCGATCTCACTTAACGTTTCCTTTTGTTTTTGCTCTTGTGATGATACATCTGATAAAGGTACCAAACCAAGATCAGTTACAATTGCAACCTCATCTTCTAAATCAAAGGATTCCTCCTCATAGTACGGGGCACCACTCCAAGCTGATTGAAACAACTCATATACCTCGTTATTTCCAACCTGTAAATATCCTCGTCCTGTAACTGTAATGGAGGCCGCATCACCATTTTTTAAAATCTCCCGGCTATCCTCTGTATTTTGTACCTTAAGAGCTACCCTGAAGCGAGCGTTACTCCAAATTTGGTTATCAATAACTCCCCCTGGCTTCTGAGTAGCAAGAATCAAGTGAACTCCTAAGCTTCTACCAATTCGTGCAGCACTAACTAACTCACGAATAAACTCTGGCTCTTCATTTTTCAGCTCGGCAAATTCATCAGATATTAAGAATAAATGAGGTAAAGGTTGCTTAGCCTTTCCCTGTTTATGAAGCTTCGTATAATCATTGATATGTGTAACAGTATGCTGATCAAATAAGCGCTGACGTCTTTTTAGTTCGCTTTTTATCGAAGCAAGTGCTCGTAAGCTGAAGTTCTTACTTCCTTCAATATTTGTAATTGTCCCTAGTAGATGTGGGATATTTTTGAATGGCTGTGCCATCCCACCACCTTTATAATCTATCAATAAAAAGGCAACCTCATGTGGGTGAAAGTGCACAGCTAAGGAAAGGATATATGTTTGTAAAAATTCACTTTTCCCTGATCCTGTTGTACCTGCTAATAATCCGTGTGGCCCATGAGCCTTTTCATGTAAATTAAGCTCCACAGTTTCTTCTTTTCCTTTTAAACCTACTGGTACAGCTAAGGATTTTGAGGATTCTCTTGTTAGCCAGTTATTCTTAATTGGTAATTCATCTATGTTTTTGGCATTCATCATCTCCAAGAAGGACACACTTGTTGGGATGGAATTTGTCATACCAATTTGATGATCAAGAGTTCGCAGCATACGAGCAAAGCTTTCATTACCATCACGTTTATGTTCATCAAGATGAAAGGGAATGCGAACAGCCTTTTTCTGTTGAATTAAAATGTCACCCTGCTGATCATTAATGTACCTTATAAGTGTGTGGATATTATCTGTTAAGCTTTCTTTTGCTTCTGCAGCAAAAATAACAGAAATCCCTAAATGAGCGTGTTCTCCTTCTAGATATTCCAAAATCACGTGATCTGATATTAGCTGATGGTTTGTAATAATAAATGCATAATGTGGTGAAAACCTCATTTTTTCCTTATCTTCTTCAAGATCTCGTTCCCTGATCATTTCATAAAGAGAATACAGTAATTGATCTCGAGTTTTTTCATTATAAATAAAGCCTTTTGCAAAGGAATTTGCTAACTGAAAATGAGGAAGCCACTTCATCCATTCCCAGTCGCTATACTCATGCTCATCAAAAATAAACACCAATCGCAGGTCATGGTAGCTATGAAAAAAGGCCAGCTGTCCAATCAGTTGGTGTAATTCATTCTTTAATACAGCATCCTTACCGATTAATCCTATTGCGCCATCAGATAAATTTGCTGTAATTGGTAAATTGCTTAAATTCTTATAAGCTTTTTCAAGAGTTTGAGATTCCTCTAATAGTTCATCCATTTCCCGGTTTGACATGTCTGAGGATGTAGAAGAAATCGTATAACTAGCAGGCACAGTACCTGTACCAAGCCTAAATTGCAGGAAATCTGGACTTTCGAGCGTTCTTTCCCATAATCGATCTGATACCTGATTAGTTAAATATTTCATTCGTTCATACGAAGGAAAATGGAATGTGAGTACATCCTTTTGTTTATCAGCAAGCTCTTGTAGCTCTTTTCTTTTTGCATGAAGATAATTTGTATATATACGTTTACGGCGTTCTTTTGCTTTCTTTTGTGTTCCTCTATCCTTAAAGTACTGAACAGTAGAGGTTACTAGGGTTGTCAGGAACATCACGAGGGAAACAATAATAAAGATTCCTCTTGGAACAAGGATCGCAACAAGTCCCATCACTACTAACATAACTAGTGGTGGCATAATGATGAGCCATAAACTTCGATTTGATCCTTCTGTATCCTGAGTTGGAAATGAAAGCTGCACCTTCTCTTTTGGTAATTCATAAACCATCCGTGGTGTTCGTCGATATGACGGATACTTTTTTTTCATTTCTGATTGAGGCTCAATCATTTCTGGAAGACTTGTTTTATAATCGGATAAACTTTCTACCCTTATCACATCTTCATCAATTAAGGTAATAATCATAAATGGCCAACATACTACATCACCAACCTCTAGCTTTGTTGATTCCTTGATTAAATGGCCATTTATATACACATTTACTCCCGCTAGAATTGACACCTCTATTTGACCTTGAAGGCGATTTAATGAAAACGATTCCTGATTTAACAGCTCAGCTGATTTTTTAAAAAAAGTAGCACTCTCGTCAATTGATGAAAAGATACATTCATCTAAATGTCCTATGTAATAGGATTTACCTTCAAAGTCTTTAGATGATAAATAAATGGATAGTTCCTCTTCTCCAACAGCTAGTGAATGAAAGGTATCCTTAACAAGTTCCCGTTCTTGCTCAACACCTTGGTCCATATAATAAGTACCATTTTTATTGATCATTTTACATGGCGATGTTAATGAATGAAGTGTCAATGTATGCTTGTCGCTAGCTCCAATTGTTACCTCATGACTATTTGGTTTAAGTTGTAAATGCTGATAGTTCGTTTTGTTAAAAATCCAAAGCACAGACATATGTTCACCACCTGTATTTCTATCATTTTTAGCTTATCTATTGCTGAGTCTCTTGCTCAACGGCTGGGTCATCTTGTTTTTCTTCTGCTGCAGAGTCTTCTTGTTCTGCCTTTGTATCAGCATTATCTACGTCACTTTTCATTTCCTTATCTTCTTCAGGTGCTGAGTCTTCTTGTACTGAATTTGAGACAGGCTGATCAGGATTATTTTCCTCTACAAGCTCTTCCTCTACTTCACGCTGATATTCTTTTATTTCATCTTCAATATCAGCTAATAATTGCTGTCTTTCTTCTCGTTTCAATTCATCATCTGATTTGACTAGCTCTTTATGTTTTAATAATCCAAATAAAATTAAATCGCGGTCCTCCATATATCTAGCAATATCTAGGGCCTCTTCAGCTTCACCACGTCCAATTAAAATCCAATATTTATAATATTGTGGATCAGATTGTAAGGTAATAGTGTTACGCACTGTTTCCTTTTGATTTTCTGTTAATGACTCATTGATGATATACGATAGAGCAAGTTCATATTGTGTAACCTTTGGCATCTCATCAACATCATAGGGCTGCAGCTCTGTTACTACTTCACTATAATTATTTTGCAGAAACATTTCCTGAGCAGAAATAAAGCTTTCTTGTTTAGGTTGTAAGGAAAATAAAGAATAAAAGCAATAAATGAGTGAAGGAATCAACAACAAAGTAACTCCATATAAAACATAGCGATTAAGTTTCCACGTTTTTTTATTCACCATCATGATTAATGGCTTTTGTTCATTCAACCCTTGAATTCTATCCTCAAGAATATCAAGGAGTTCATTATATGAGCTTGACTCAACTATCTTTTTAGCAAATGTAGACAGCTTTAATGTTTGAGAGTAAGAAACATATTGCTCAAATGTATATTGTGAATCGACAATTGAGATAATGGTTGCCTTCACTTCTTTTAGTAATTGTTCATGATCTCTTTCATAAGGAGGTAAACTCTCCTTTATTCCATGATGTAGAAAGTATGGATTTAATCCTTTATCTAGGGCAATATTTTCTGGACAAACAAGTAGATGTATTCTTGATAAAGCATGTTGATTCACCTGTTGTACAACCTTATATGTAAGAAATAACCGCTCTCTCTCATCTAATTGCTTAAGTTGAGGAGGAAGAAAAGAGTATGTTTTTGGAATGGTATAATGAATCGATAACGCATCATCCATCATACTAACTTCTTTCTTAATCGTAGGATTGATGTTTGTTATAAAGGATATTTCTGTAGAATCGTCTAACTTTATTTTTTCCTTTTGAAACGTAAAGGTTATAATATTTTCTTCGCGTTTAATATCTGCTTCTAGCTGTTCTTGTAAATATGAGATATCGTTCTGTGACATTCCCATTGTCTCCTTCATAAAATTTCAATTCTGTCTCCTGTCATAATGCCTGCATCAAGTAATCTTGTATTTCCTTGTATCACTTTTTGTTTATTAACAACCCTTACCCATGATCCTTCTTTTGGATTTTCTGATATCTTTTTAGCCTGCCACACAATATTGATAACTTTTTTTATAGAATGGTAGTTTGATAATCTAATATCAAAGCTTTCTCTTTGGTAATTTTTTAAATCTACGGTAATTTCTATGTACATAATCCTCACCTCATAAAGAAGGAGCACCACCTATGTATAAATACGGCACTCCTCCATTACTTACATATGCTTTATTAGCCTCTGATTTGGCTTGCAATTTGCTGATCAGCATTTTCAAGAGCTTGAGCAGTGCTATTTAATTGCTCAGAAATATCTTGAAGAAGCTGCTGCATTTGAACAAATGAAGGTCTTAATGTTTGGTATTGTTCATTGAAGGCTCTACTAGATTCACCTTCCCACATGCTTTCAAGATCTCTTATCATTGTGTCCAGACGACCAATTTGGTCCTCTACCTGGCTGCTTTCACCTGAATAACGATTTGACATATCCATTAGTTCTGCTGGGGTAACGCGAATAATTCCTGACATTTACTTCCTCTCCTAACACTTATTTATTTTGGCATCTAATCTATTTTGATTTAAGAATACCCTTTTACTGTCAAAACATAATAACCTAAGAAGTCCCGTGATAAAGTTTGAATCACGAAATCCCCTACCTATACCAATACCACATATAACCATTAATTTACATATATAAACTTAAATGTAAGCAAAAAGGGAACTATTTTCCTATTAAACCCAAATGTCTACAGTATGATTTACACAAAAACAACCTATCTTCACTTCATACTTTAGACTGATAAAAACTCTTACAAAAAGTAAGTGAATAGGTACTTCTACACACCATATATTTTGGGCTAATAATCATAGATTACATATTAAGTAGATTTCCTATATTTTCGAACATATAGATCGGATACATCCGGAAATCACTATTTTGGTCTGTTGGCATAAGATATGTTCATATGTATAAAAATGGGGTGTAACTAAAAATGATTAGAAAAGCAACAAGCCATGAAACAAACACTCTTCTTCATATGACAATTCAAGCAATGAATGAAAGTTCGATGGGGTTAGTAGAAAATGATCTACAAAGAGGGTTAAATATGTTTGTACCATTATTAAATAGTGGGGCTTACTATATAATCGCAATCGAGCATAATCAAATTGCAGGATGGGTACTTATAGGACCAGACTTTAATCCGATAAACGAGGTAAGAACTGGCACAATAACATCTGTTTATGTTTTTCCAGCTTTTCGCAAGCTAGGTATTGGTCGGCAGTTAATGAATAGTGCTATAGAAGAGTTAAGAAAAGAAGGCTATGCAAAGGTATTGTTAAATGTCTATACAGGAAATCCGGCTAAATCATTATATGATGATCTTGGCTTTACTGATTTATCAACAGTGATGGGAATGAACTTGTAGGAAAATTCACTGTAGTATTAAATCCATGTTAAGTAAATGTTAAATTTTTCAACATTTGTATTTCCATGTGAAGTTTCATGTACAATGGAAATGAAGTTCACTATGGAGGACAAAGCGATGAAGCGTTTTTCTAAAGAAGAAAATAGTTGGATTTTTTATGACTGGGCCAACTCTGCCTATTCAATCATTATTTCCACTGCTGTTTTTCCAATATATTATAAAGCTGCTGCGACAGATGCAGGAGTTAGCCCTTCAAATTCAACAGCATATTTAGGATATACCATAGCAATTGCTACCTTCATTTTAGCCTTGCTAGGACCTATTTTAGGAACAATTGCAGATTACCGAGGCTTTAAGAAACGCTTTTTTACCTTCTTTTTCTCAATCGGGATTGTATTTACAGGACTTCTTGCATTTATCCCTACCGATAAGTGGTGGCTATTATTAATTTGTTACACCCTAGCTGCTGTTGGCTCAGCTGGAGCGAATGTCTTTTATGATGCTTTTCTAGTTGATGTTACAACAGAAGAAAGGATGAATCGTATTTCCTCACGTGGCTTTGGTTTAGGCTATATCGGGAGTACAATTCCATTCATAATCAGTATTGCAATCATAGTTTTAGCACAAAATGAAGTGATTCCATTATCTGTAACATCAGCAAGTAAAATTGCTTTTATCATAACTGCATTATGGTGGGGCTTATTTTCTATTCCTTTATTCAAAAATGTCCACCAGAAATATTACATAGAACGTGAGCCAAACCCTGTTTTTAATAGCTTTAAAAGATTAGGTAATACACTTAAAGAAATCAAGAAATACAAGGCTTTATTCTTATTTTTACTAGCTTATTTCTTTTACATTGATGGTGTCGGCACCATCATTACGATGTCAACTGCATATGGAACAGATCTTGGTATAGACTCAACAAATTTATTGATTGTTTTGTTTGTAACCCAGGTTGTAGCAGCACCATTTGCTATTTTGTTTGGTCGGCTTTCTGAAAAATTTACTGGCAAGAAAATGCTATATGTCGGAATTTTTATCTATATAATCGTTTGTATTTACTCTTATTTCTTAGAAACAACATTAGATTTTTGGATATTAGCTATGTTAGTTGCAACTTCACAGGGTGGTATCCAAGCATTAAGCCGCTCATATTTCGCTAAACTCATACCAAAAGAAAAAGCTAATGAGTTCTTTGGTTTTTACAATATCTTTGGTAAATTTGCTTCTATAATGGGTCCCCTTTTAGTAGCAGTAACAGCGCAAGCAACTGGAAACTCAAGTAGTGGTGTATTTAGTTTAGTCCTGTTGTTCATTATAGGTTTGGTGATTTTATCTAGAGTACCTGAACCTAAAGTATCTTAATTAATTTTTTTAAAGAGACGATTATATTCGTCTCTTTTTTTAGTCTAAAATACAATCCTTTTTAGTTTGTTAAAAATTTGATTATTTATAATCATATTCTTTAAGAGGTATTGATCCCACTCATTTAGGAGAGCCTTTTTCTATCGAATCTTATCTGGAGGCATCTAAATGGAAGAAACTCTAAAAGATATTCTAATTGTTTTTGGGCGAATTATTACCATTTTACCTTTATTACTATTCATAACAATTTTTATGGGGAAGAGAGCAATTGGAGAATTACCGATATTTGACTTTCTAATCATTATTACTTTAGGGGCAGTTGTTGGGGCTGATATCGCTGACCCAAGTATTCAACATATTCCTACTGCCTTTACTATCGTTGTTATTGGCTTATTACAAAGGCTTGTGGCAAATTGGAAGATTTCTAATCATAAAATTGGTAAACTCCTTACCTTTGAACCAACAATCGTTGTTCAAGATGGAATTCTGCTAAAACAAAATATAAAATCGATACGCTATTCAATTGATAATATTCTTCAAATGCTGAGAGAAAAAGATGTGTTTGATATAAGCGATGTAAAAACAGCCATTATAGAAGCAAATGGCTCGCTTAGTGTTTTAAGAAGAGAGCAAAAGCAATTTTTAGAGGATATGGGTATCAAACGAAGCATTCCATCCATTTCCTATCCATTGATATTGGACGGGAAAATTTATCACAATGTTCTACAATATTTTGATTTGGATGAAAAATGGTTGAAACAACAGCTGTCTCAGCAAGGAATCCTGTCATCTCAACACGTATTTTTTGCAGCGATAAATGAAAATCATAAACTACATATTTCATTAAAGGATGATACACAAATAAAAATTCCACCTATCTACAATTAATAAAAAAACTATTAAGTTGAAAACTTAATAGTATATGGTAAACATCCTTATTCATCTTTTCCCTTTTCGCTGATTTAAGAGTTTTTTGGCAATAGGATAAATAATTGGTGCCCATTTCATTAGTCTCTTTATGATTTTCTTCATTAAAAATACCTCCTACTTTTAAAGTATCTTCCCCTTTAAAAGTAGAAGGTAAACATTATTTTATCCTACTTGTACTGTGTTCTTCCCTGTTTGTAATTGATACATTTGATAATACTTACCCTTTTGGTTCAGTAGTTGTTCATGATTGCCTCTTTCAACAATTTCGCCATGATCTAAAACCAAAATTTGATCAGCTTCACGGATTGTTGATAATCGGTGGGCAATAATAAAGGTTGTTCTCCCCTTTTTCACGATGTTCAATGCCCTTTGAATCATTGCTTCTGTTTCAGTATCAATATTGGCTGTTGCTTCATCTAAAATTAAAATAGCAGGATCATATGCAAGTGCACGTGCAAAAGAAATGAGCTGTCTTTCTCCTGATGATAATGTACTACCTTTTTCAAGTACTGGCTCTTCATACTGATTTGGGAGCTGCTTGATAAATTTCTCTGCTCCTACATCCTGCAAAGCTTTATGAACCTTCTCCTTGGTTATCTCTTGATTTTCTAGGCTAACATTTGATTCAATTGTACCAGTGAATAAAAAGGGATCTTGAAGCACAATTCCCATATGTTGTCTTAACTGCTGACGTGGCAGCTTTGTGATATCATTATCATCAATTGTGATTTTTCCTCTATTAATATCATAATAACGAAACAATAGGTTAATAATCGAGCTTTTCCCTGATCCTGTATGACCAACTAAAGCTACTGTTTCGCCTTTTCTCGCTTCAAAGGAAATGTTTTTCAATACATCATTTTCACCATTATAGGAAAAAGATACATCTTCAAACTTAACATTACCTTCATATCTAGGAATTTCCTTCACTTCAACTTCTTCGCCATTTTCATCAAGAAGCTGGAAAACTCGTTCTGATGAAACCCTTGCCTGTTCAAGCTGCGCTAACTGATTTACAATATCTGTAACAGGTTGAAATAAGCGGTTCAGGTAATCAACAAATGCATAAAGTAAGCCTACTGAAATGATTCCACTCCCAGAAATAGATTGACCACCAAAGTACCAAATTAACACAACAAATGCGATATTCCGAAGAACTGCAACTAAATTATGTGAGGTCAATGAGTTCAAACTAAGTAGCTTATTCTGGTATGTGAAATGCTCTTCATTTAACGTTTCAAATTCATTTAGCGTTTCTTTTTTACGTCTGAATGCACGAATAATTGTCATTCCCTGAATCGATTCATTGATCATTCCATTTATATCACTTACTCTAGTTCGGATTAAATGATTATACTTAGACGCCATTTTTCGATAAACAATAATCCATATAAAAATAATGGGTATAAGCAGCATTGTGATAAGTGCCAATTTTACATGAAGGAAAAATAAAGCAACAAAAATTCCTGTCATATAAATTCCACTTGTAAAAAAGCTTGCTAGTACCTTAACATATAATTCACGTATTGCTTCTGTATCATTTGTTACACGTGAAACAATTTTACCTGCTGGTCTGTTATCAAAATACGTAATTGGTACTCTTTGAATATGTTCAAATACATCAGTTCTCATTTTTTGAATGATTCTATTTGCAGCTTTTTGTAGTAATAAGGACTTTCCATATTGAAAGATTGCTGCAATAAATAACAAGCCTACATACAAACTTAATAGAAGAATAATTGGTGATATCTCAGGCTGATAAAATGCTAAAAGTTCCTTTTGATTTAATTTATCTACTTGGTAAGTTTCAGCTCTTTCTCCACTTGAGATTGTTAGTGTATTGCCTGATATTGAAGCCTCACCGGTGAATGTAAGGTGTTTTTCAGTTGTATAAAAGGAACGCCCTACTTGAATGATTTCCATTTCTCTTTCACCTAATGTGTCTTCCTGTGAAATGTAGTCTTCCCTTTTATAATACCGGTCATTATAAGCAACTGCTGAATCGTCTTTATTCGCTACTTCAACCCACGGGCTTTGAATTCCCATCATATGGTCATCAATCATCTTTTTTGCAATAAATGGTCCTGTTAATTCTGCTGCAACTGCAAAGGTTAACATAACCAATGCTAATATAATCATTTTCTTATAGTGAAGAGCATATTGAACAAGACGTTTTCCTGTCGATGGCTGTGTCATGTTATCCCACCTCTCCATAAGAAGCTGTCTGCTGTCGATCAAATTGTTCCTTATACCATTTTCCTAAACTAAGAAGCTGTTCATGTGTTCCTTCTTCAACAATCTTCCCTTCATCCATGACAATAATCCAATCTGCATGCTGTACTGCAGACAGACGATGTGCTGTTATAAAGGTTGTTTTTTGTGCACGTTCCTTTCGAATATTTTCTATTATTTTCGCTTCTGTTTTCCCATCAACTGCAGACATAGCATCATCCAGTAAAAGTATTTCAGGATCCTTAATAAGCGCTCTAGCAATAGAGATACGTTGCTTTTGCCCCCCTGATAAAGCCACACCCTTTTCTCCTACTAATGTGTCTAAACCTTTTGGTAACACAGCCAAGTCATTATCAAAAGCTGCTAATAATAATGAACGTTCAATTTCATCCTCTGTTACATGCTCTTTACCAAATTTAAGATTTTCCCGGATTGTTCTCGAAAATAAGATTTGCTCTTGTGGAACATAACCGACCCAGGAATGAACAGTATCTATAGGAATTGATTCAAGCTTCACTCCCGAAATACATATTTCTCCAGTCCCTAATGGATATTCTCTTAGAAATTGTTTAAGCAACGTTGTTTTTCCGGATCCTGTTTTTCCAACAATCCCAACTGTTTGCCCTCTTTGTATTTCTAAGCTTATATTTTTCAAATTATCTACTGTTGAAGATGGATAGCGAAAGAATACATTGTCAAACTCAATTGAACTAGGTATGTGAACATCTATTGGATTACTAACGTCCTTAACATCCTGCTGGTAAGCAAGTGTTGAATTGACACGATCAAGTGAGGCATTTCCACGTTGAAGAATATTAATAAGCTCACCTACGGCAAACATAGGCCAAATTAGCATACCTAAATATATATTAAAGCTGACTAACTCTCCTAAAGTGATAGATTGATTAAAAACTAGATATGCCCCGTAACCAAGTCCTATACAATAGCTTAAACCTACAAGTATCTTTATAGTAGGTTCAAATAAAGCATCAATTTTAGCTACAGAGATATTTTTTTCATAAACATCCTCAGTCATATCGTTAAATCGCTTTTCATCAGCCTTTTCCTGAACATAGGCACGTATTACTCTTACACCAGATACAGATTCTAAAACTCGATCATTTATATCACCGAATGCATCCTGTGCAATGGTAAACCGTTTATGAATAAGCTTTCCGAAATAACTGATAGCAATTGCCATAAGTGGCAAAGGAATTAACGCCGCTAACGTTAGCTGCCAGCTAATAGTAAAGCCCATAACAAAGACGATCATGATCATAAAGATAGTTGAATCCACTAGCGTTAAAATCCCAAAACCAGCTGTTAAAGATATTGCCTTTAAATCATTAGTTGCGCGGGCCATTAAATCGCCTGTACGGCTTTTTTCATAAAAGCTCGGTGTCATCGATAACAAGTGTTTCATAAATCGATATCTTAACGTTCTTTCAATTAAATGTGCTCCCCCAAACAGCTGATACATCCACACATATGTGATTAAATAACTAACAACTAATAGAACACCAAAAAATATCAATAGCTCACTTAATCTGCTTGCTGTCATTTGTCCAAACTGAATATCATCAATTGCGATTCCAATTAACTTGGGCGGAATGATATCAAGAAAACTAACAATAATTAGTAATGTAATAGCAACCGTATACCGTCGCCAATGCTGTTTAAAAAACCAGCTTAACTTCATTAAAACTGAAAACATATACTATTCCTCCCTTTATTAAAGACATAAACTAAATGATTAGCCACCTTTTATCCAATCTAGATCGATACGCCTTACAGTTTGATTAATCATCTTAAAAACTCCCTTCAAATTCGGTGTATTTATTGAAACGAGCAAAGCTCATAACAACCATTTGTCTTTAATTAATCGTTTTTTCAAGCACAAAAAGGCATTATGCGTTACATCGCATAATGCCTATAAAAAAAAGACAATATAAAAACGCACGTCATGAACATAGTGACCTGCGTTAGCATTAAAATTATACATGCTTTATAAAAGCGTTACTCTTCTAACGTAATAGGTTGGGGGTCACATCATCATATGAAATTTGATTAGGTAATTTCATTCGAATTCTCATTTCATAACCCTCCAATTTTTTAAATTTTTTCCTCTTAGCTAATTGTATTATTTTCCAGTATGTATTGTCAACGAATTATTTTATTTGTTTAAGCACTAACCATTCCCAAATTTTCCATGGTAATATCGTTTTTAGTAAAATGGTTAGCTTTACTCCCTTGCCAATAGGATAACGTAGTGATGGTGATTTTTTATCACATATCATACTAATTAGCTTTGCAACATCCCGAGGATCACCATAGTTTGAAGCTTCTTTATTAATATGGCTTTCAAGACTTTGCATCGTTTTATAATAAGGAGATTCTCTTTTTAATGATTTTTCTGTTATTTGCTTTCCTGAACTCCAAATATTTGTTTGAAAAGAGCCAGGTTCAATTAATACAACATCAATGCCAAATGGTATCGTTTCTAAACGCAATGACTCACTCCAGCCCTCTAATGCATACTTAGAAGAAACATATGGTGATAGTCCTGGAAAACCAACTTTGCCACTGATACTACTTACATTAATGATTTTCCCACTTTGCTGCTGACGCATTAGTGGTAATACTGCTTGAGTCAAATTGATTGCTCCAAACACATTTGTTTCAAACTGTTTTCTATATTCATCAATCGGAATTTCCTCAACAAAGCCAGCTCCTGCATAGCCAGCATTATTCACAAGAACATCAATATAACCTAAAGACTCTATATAACCCATAAGATTTTGAATCGATTGATTGACTGTCACATCTAACTCTTTTATATGTATCAAATCTTTAACACCAACAGAGGTTGCCTCATTGAGGAAATTTGTACTACTATTGAGTTTCCGCATTGTCGCAATGACTGTGTAGCCTTTCTTTGCTAACTCAATAGAAGTTACTAATCCAAAACCACTAGAAGCACCTGTTACAACCGCCATTTTATTTCTCATTTTTTCTCCTTTTAACACGACTATATAAACTGACCATAACACCCTAGCATCAGATAGTAAATCAAATTTACGCCTGAATGCTTCATTATATAAAAGAAACATAATAAAAAAGAGCGAACCATAAGGATTCATAAAACAATCCTTGGTTGCTCTTGTCTATATTTCAGATCGTTAATTAAAGAAACATTCCAGCAATGGCTGCGCTTAATAATGATGCTAGTGTTCCTGCAGCTACTGCACGAATTCCTAGCTTTGCTATATCAGCTCTACGACTTGGTGCAAGTCCACCTAATCCACCTAATAGAATAGCCATAGAACTTAAATTTGCAAAACCACATAAAGCAAAGCTTACAACAATAACTGTTTTCTCAGATAGCTGAGCAATTTCTGGTGCAAAAGCAGAATATGCAACAAACTCGTTTAAAACTAGTTTTTGACCAATAAAGCTTCCTGCAGTCACAGCCTCTGCCCATGGTACACCTATAGCAAAAGCAAGTGGAGAAAACAAAATACCCAAAATTGCTTGAAGAGAAAGATCACTATAACCAAAGACACTGCCAAATAAGCCTAAGATACCGTTTACTAAAGCAATTAATGCGATAAATGCTAGTAACATTGCCCCAACATTTAGTGCTAACTTTAATCCATCAGATGCCCCTTTTGCAGCAGCATCAATTACATTGACTGTTTCTGTATCCTTTTCCATCTTATATTCTTGTGCTTTGACTTTTTCTGTTTCTGGTATTAATAGCTTGGCCATAATTAAACCGGCTGGTGCAGCCATAAAGCTTGCTGCTAATAGATATTCAAGTGGAACACCTAATAAAGCGTATCCAACAAGCACTGAGCCTGACACAGATGCAAGTCCACCTGTCATTACTGCGAATAATTCTGATTTTGTCATTTTATCTAAATATGGACGAACAACTAGTGGTGCTTCAGTTTGTCCAACAAAAATATTTGCTGCAGCTGACATTGATTCTGGCTTACTAGTTCCTAACAGTTTAGATAAGCCTCCACCTATAAATTTAATAAACAATTGCATGATGCCCAGATAATATAGTACAGAAATTAATGAAGAAAAGAAGATTATTATCGTGAGAATTTGAAAGGCAAAGACAAATCCAAATTCTTCTACATTTGCAGCTGGTCCAAACACGAAGGAAATTCCTTCATTAGCATAATCTATAATATGTTGTACGACCGCTGTCATCCCTTTAAGTAATTCTCTTCCTGCTTCCCATTTTAAAACAATAAAAGCAAAGACAATTTGAATAGCTAGGCCACCAAAGATTGTGCGGTAATTTATCATTTTCTTTTTACTAGATAACAAAAATCCAATACCTAAAACAGTTAATATACCAAAGATTCCCCATAATACATTCATGAATGTCACCTCTTAGAAGATTTTAATTAAGAAAACGCTTACCAATTGTCAGTCGTCAGACAACCATTTGATATTAACAAATAGTTTCGGTTATGTAAATGGATAAATTTTCACTAGCTCTAAAATTCTTTAGAATTTAACTCAATCTTGCTTTTGCTTCTTTGTTATTCTTCATACAAGTACAAATTTACTTACATATGCAGATTTGAAATATTTCAATTAGCCTATTATAAATGTAATGAATTCCTTACTAGAAGCAGGAATCAACTTAGATAATAAAGGATGAAAACATAAGAAAATAGCAGAATCCTATAAATGTCGAAATTTCACGTTTAGTGTCAATCCATTTAAGGTAATGAACTAATATACTACTAAAGGAGGAATTGATCATGAAGAAAACTTCAAAAGTATTAGTACCAACTTTAGCATTAGGTATGGCGTTCGGAGCAAGTGGATTGTCAGCAAATGCTGCAACGGAAACAGTTGAGCCCGGTGATACACTTTGGGGTATCGCTCAAGAAAACAATGTTAGTGTTGAGCATTTAATGGATTATAATAGTAACTTAGATCCATATGCACTCCCGGTCGGCACTGAGGTTGAATTAAACTCGAATAATCATTCAGATAGTTCACAAAATGGAGAAATGGTTACGCACACCGTTCAACCAGGAAATACACTCTATGGAATTGCACAAGCATATGACGGGGTTTCAGTAGATGACTTACATCAAATGAATGAAGGTAATGATCCTTATAATCTAACAATTGGATCAGAGATAACTGTTGTTGGTGAAAGTTCAAATAACAATAACAATAGTGACGAACATGCAAACTATGTACATCATACTGTCCAACCAGGAAATACGTTATATGGAATAGCAAGTGTGTATGATGGGGTAACAGTAGATGAAATAATGGATGCTAACCCAAATGTTGATCCTAGAGCATTAACAATTGGTTCACAAATTGCCATTCCTTTAGACTAATCTATTGAAAAAGAGTAACTTTTATTGCTCACAGGTTCCGATTTGGAATATGATAAGGTAAATCAAATAAAAACGTGAATTCACTTTTGAATTCACGTTTTTATTGTTTAAACATTTTTTGATATTCTCATTTAACCATTTCTCTAATTAATTTACGGTTTCTGTCTTTAAAAATTTCATTATGAGAAGAAACCATTCCAATTGCTGTAGCTTCAGGTTGAATAAACAATTTTGCTTTATTTACTGCATTTGCCGCATCCTGAAATGCACCAGCAATTAAATTAAGTTTTCCATCATGCTTTAAGATATCTCCAGCAGCATATATACCCTCTACAGAGGATTCACTTGTTGTAGTGCCTGTAATATAAAAGTTATCCGTTAAATCTAATTTCACTTCACTATTCTCTAAAAGTGAGGCATCACGTTCATAGCCATGATTAATGATAACTTCATCGATTGGCAAATAGGTAATGTCCCCAGTTTCAAGATTTGTTAATTCAACTTGTTCGATTTTCTCATGATTATCAGAAGCCATTAATTTTGTAATGGAAGTTTGTAAAAAACAATGTGCCGAACTATTTAAAAGCTGTGTGACCTGGGCTTCATGGCCAGACAATGCTGGTTTTCTATGCGTTAAATAGACCTTTTTCGCAATTGGCTCTAGTTCATTGGCCCAATCTATAGCTGAATTACCTCCACCAGAAATAATAACAGTTTTATCTTTAAAACGTTGTAATGATTTCACTGTGTAATGCAAATTAGCAACTTCATATTTCTCAGCACCCTCAATTTCAAGCTTTTGAGGATTTAAAATCCCGCCACCAACAGCAACAATAATGGTTTTAGAATAATGCTTCATACCAGAAGTAGCTAATAATACAAAAGTTCCATCTTCATTTTGAGAAATAGACTCAATCTTTTCATTTAATACAACAGTAGGATCAAAGGTTAAACCTTGATCAACAAGCTGTTTAATTAAATTTGAGCCTAAAATTGGGGTCTGACCCCCAATATCCCAAATCATTTTCTCAGGATATACATGAACCTTACCACCTAATTGTGGTTGATATTCTATTATTTTTGTTTTCATTTCTCTAAGTCCACTATAAAAGGCTGAATAAAGACCTGCGGGGCCTCCACCTATAACTGTAACATCGAATAGTTCATGCTCCATATCATTCCACTCCTCATTTATACAGCTAATGATTATCATTCTCATTAAAATATACAACGATTCCTTGTATTTTACAATGGTTGTTTTCATATTGATTATTATTTTACATGGATAGCTCTCCCACTATGCTTTCATTATCTTTAGCTATCCCTTACTTTTGTAGATACCTTATAAGATCTAGTTTAAATTCCCTGTTAAATATTGCTGTTAATTCCCAAACAAATCCTTTTATAAAGTTGACAACACCAAAAAGAAATTATAGTATTTAATTACCAGTAATGATAATCATTTTCAATTAATAAATAAAATTGGAGGTACATAATGGTTCGCCTATATACAAATCAATTACAAATAGGCTATGGAGAGCAACTTATTATAAAGGATTTAAGTGTAGAAATTCCTGATAAGAAAATAACGACGATAATTGGGTCAAATGGTTGTGGAAAATCTACGTTGTTAAAAGCCATTACGCGTATTATTCCACATCAAGCTGGCTCTGTTCTTTTAGATGGACAAAACATTTCAAGAGAAAACACAAAAATACTTGCAAAAAAAATGGCTATCCTTCCACAAACACCTGAAAGTGCTAGTGGATTAACTGTTGGTGAGCTTGTATCATATGGACGTTTTCCTTATCAAAAGGGTTTTGGTCGATTAACAAAAAAAGATTATGATGTGATTGACTGGGCACTTGAAGTGACTGGAACGAAGGATTTTAAATTCCGCTCTGTTGATGCCCTTTCAGGTGGCCAAAGACAACGAGTGTGGATTGCAATGGCACTTGCTCAAGAAACAGATATCATTTTCCTTGATGAACCAACTACATACTTAGATATGGCCCATCAACTAGAAGTACTAGAGCTCTTACAAAAGCTAAATGTTGAACAGGAACGGACAATTGTAATGGTCCTTCACGATTTAAACCAAGCTGCACGCTTTGCTGATTACATTATCGCTCTAAAGGATGGTCATATTGTAAAAGCTGGTGATTGTGAAGAGGTTATTACTCACGAAGTACTTAAAGAGGTTTTTCATATTGATGCTAAAATAGGAAGAGATCCTCGGACGACAAAACCGATGTGCGTTACTTATAATTTACTACAGGGAGAAACACAAAATAAAGAAGCGATCTACTCTACTGTTGGTATTTAGATCTGTTTTTCTGAAGTAAAAATGACAATAAATATGAAGCAGGGCTGTTTCCTTTAAGTTACTAGCAGCAACAATGTTTACGAAAACAGCCCTAAGATATAACTTTATTATGTTAGTTTACTTAGCTCCTAAAAGCTCACCTTGCAATTCAAACAAGCTCTTTTTTTCCCGTTAGCACTTTCTTCAAAAGCTTTTTGACAAGTATTGCTGCTTTAATTTTAAGCCGAAGATTTTCAGATGTTTCTACTTCATAACGTCCTGAATCAATACTACGCTTAAGCTCATCTACTGTCCTACATTCCTGCTCAAATCGATTATAGACACTTCCATATTGAAAAAACTGGTGAGTATCACTGCCTCCAACAATAGGAAGCTCAATTGCTTCTGCAAATTGGCTTAACTTATCTCGATAAGCACTAATTCCTTGTGCATAAAGATCTTTACCATTTAAATCTAGTGCATCTAAACGCTGAATTTGCTCTTTATCAAGATGATATAGAGGTGTGCTTTCTCTAAACGGATGCGCACCAATTTTTAATAGATTAAATTGTTCAGCCAAGTCTATCAATTGATTAAACGGAATAAAGCAATCTTCCTTTGTATGATCCTCTAATTCTCCACGTATTGATAATATATCATGTCTATTACCCACTAACAGAATATGGCCAACCTCTTTGATATCTACTTCAATACCGGGAAATAGTTTTAAACCCTCTATATCATAATAATCCTGCTTATATTCATAGTGCCGATCAAGATACTCATATATATCATTAAATCGAGATGTGTTAAAGTGTTCAGTCATTGCTAGTGCTGTTAAACCACTAGCTTTTGCTTCTTCCATCATTTCTTTAAAATAATCTGGCATAAACGTTGATTTTTTTGAAATTTTTACATGGGTATGAAAATCGATTATCATCATATCCTCCTCGACATTTTAATTGTAGTAGCCCACTATAAACAAGCTAGCAACATACAGGGTTGAAAATAGTAAAAACATATAATCTTTAGTACGAAAAGACATGTGTGCAAGCTTGATTCTTTTTACTTCAGGATGGTTAAAGGCATAAAAGCTTCCTTTTGTCTCCAAAGCCTCCACTGTTGTTCTAGCTCTTTTTGATGTACTCAAAAGTAATGGATAGAAAGATAAAACAGCAATTTTTGAAAAATAGATAATAGCTCGCCAATATAAAATACCTTTTTTATCAGGTGCTTTTCCTCTTAATCGAAATGATAGAAAAATATGATGATATTCTTCTAAAAGGCTAGGTAGCATACGATAGCCATAGGCAATACAAAATGAAACCTGACCTGGCACTCCAATTGAAAGCAAACCATTACTCAATTTTTCAGGATCCATCGAACAAAAGACAGTGATACTTGCTAGTGAAATAATCGAAAGCTTTAACGTAAGAATAATTAGTGGCAATATAACAGTGAAATCACCACCAAAAAACCATGAAGCGATTAATAAATAACCTCCCTGACCCAATAACCCTAATACTAAGATTAAGACAATTAAAGGACTCACTTTTGCCATAAAGGTCGTGATAATCATAAAGACAAACATGCCTACTAAAACGGCTTGATTATGAATAAACCATGGAAAAATGCCAAAATATAGATACCAAATAAAAAGTGTACGAGGATCTAATTTTGCAAGAAATGTACTGTTATTTCCATATGCTGTATTTAAAAGCTCAATCTTCACTTGTTCAACTGAGAGCTTATCAGAAAGCTGTCGTGTAAATTCCACTTACATTCTCCTTTCTCTCCATAGCAAAAACAAATTCTTCTACTGTATAGGTAAGTGGAGATATGTTTAGTTTCCTACTTAACTCTAAAATTTGTGGCGGGTTTAGACCTGCTAAAGTAAGTAGCTCCTCATTAGTAAAAACCGATTCTCGGTCTCCATCATGAATAACTCTCCCTTCATGTAAAACAATAATTCGATTCGCCCATTCTGCAACAAGCTGCATATCATGTGTAGCAATTAAGACAGTATCAACTTTATCCCGTAATGAAGCGATTAATTTCGTAATATGTTTGCGGGTGGCAATATCCAGGTTTGCTGTTGGTTCGTCCAATAAAATAATAGAAGGATTCATTGCTACACCAATTGCTAATGATGCTCTTCGCTGTTGCCCCCCACTCATTAATCGACTGTCTTTATCTTGTAGCTCACTTAATTCAAATTGAGCTAGAATAGTATCGACCACAGCTTTAAACTCTGGAACCTTTCGTGATTTCAAGAAAAACTCAACATCTTTTCTAACAGAATCCTCTATAAACATCTCTTCTGGGTTTTGGTATATATATGTCACAATATCAGCCATCTTTTCTGGTGAGTGTTTGTGTGTATTCATATCCTTGACAAGTACATCACCTTTTTCGGGCTTCACTAGCCCTGTTAACAATCTCATTAAAGATGATTTACCTGCACCATTTGTACCAACAAGAGCCACTAAATCTCCACTATGAAGCTCCAAATTAATATTGTTTAACACTTGTTTTCTAGAACGATTAATTGTTTTATATGAAAAATGGACATTTTCCAATGAAACAGTCGTCTTTTTTATATCATTTTTATGATTGGTTTTTACTAAATCTCCATTAGAAGACAACGCCATTTTTGAGAAGTAAGTAACTGCTTCTTCAAGTGTTACAGGTATCTCTCTATCTTTTAGCTCTCCTATTCTATAGGCTGCTTGTGTCACTTGAGGAGGAAAGATATTGCTTTTCATCAGCTGACCAACTTCTCGCAAAGCAGCTTTAGTCGCTTTTTTCCATATCACTTGTCCTTTATCCATTAAGATAGCTTGCTTACAATATTCTGCAATAAATTCAGTATGATGCTCAATCACAATGATTGTTTTCCCATATTCCTTATTAAGCTTCTCTAAAATTTTATATACTTCTTCAGCATGAAAAGGATCTAGCTGTGCAACTGGTTCATCAATAATTAAGATCTCTGGATCAAGAGATAGTGCTCCTGCTAAAGCAAGAAGGTGCTTTTGTCCACCGCTAAGCTGCCATATAAATTCATCATCATGATTCTGCAAGCCAACAAGATCCAGCGCTTTTTTTCCCTTTTCTTTAAAATCCGGATCACCATAATTTAATGGGGCAAAGCTGGCATCCTCGAGCACCCGTGGGCAGACAAGCTGGTTTTCAAAATCTTGATAAACATACCCAACATGCTGAGATAATTCTGTCACTTTATGGTCAGTTGTTAGCTTCCCATCTACCATGACCTCTCCAGAATAGTCTCCAACATAATAATGAGGAATTAGTCCATTGATCAGTTTACAGAGAGTTGACTTCCCACTACCATTACTTCCCATAATGGCTACGAACTCTCCTTTATTTATTGTTAATGATATATTTTTCAGAACTGGCTCATCTCCACCAGGATATTGAAACGATACAGAATCGATTATAATTTGTGGTTTCATCAAGAAATCCTCTTTTTTAATGGATCATCCATGTTTGATTGATTTCTACTTTTATTTTTAAGGAGAATCAGCACAGTGATAAAAGCAATAATTCCAGCAACAGCTAAGCTTAACCAAATAAACCAATCTCCATATGTTTCAACAAAATCAGCTTCCCACTCCACATTAAATCCTGCTTCTGATAGATATTCGAATAAAAATGCTGAGCAAGCTAACATAACACCTACAACAATTAATCTTGGTGCAAGTACTTGTTTCATCGAATACTTAACTGTTATATCTCTTGGCTTCATTCCTAATAAAGGTTCAATTTTTCCATATAATCGTGGGACTAGATACAAAGTTGGTAATAAGGCAAATAAGATACCTGAAAATAGTACATCATTTAAAAAGGCAAAGCCTTCAATAACAATTACACTTTCTGCTAATCCTGGTACTGCTTCTAGCTCTTCTACACCAATCCACACTTTTCCGATATCTACCATCGAGCTGATTGCTTGATGAATGATGACACCCGTTATGGCTGCAATACCTACCTGTCTTCTATTCTTCGGGTCATTCACAAGTGAGCCTGCAATGAACATCGCCAGGGAAAAGCTAATGAATTTTTCTAATTCACCAAATCCACCAAACTGCCCAAGCATAATTTCACCAAAGATGACCTCACCTAGAGACGCCCCTATTGCGGCATATAAGGGATGAAATAAAATACATAGAGTTAAAGGAATAAATGCAAAATACTCAATAGAAAATTCAATAGGACCTAAATTCACAGATGGTACTAACTCAGTAATCATATTAGATAAACCGTATAAAGACATTGATAAAATAAACACCATCATTTTCTGTGACTGGGTAAGAACATATCTTTCATTGATTTGATTCATTTTAATTACCTCCTTTAATTCGATTACCTTTATTCTAAATGTTGGATATTAATACAATATAATTCTGTTGTAAAATACTTGTAAACTTATTATCTTTTTTTAACATTATGTAAAAAAACTATCATTATCAAAATATCTACTATTTAATGTGCTATGATACGTGGGAAATACCATAGAAAAGGAGATTTTATATAAATGGAGTTTAATTGGAACATAGAAACCATGTCACCAAAACAATATAAAATTGCCGATTATATTCAGAAAAATGCACATCGTGTATTACTTTCAACAGAACAAGAGATTGCTGAGGCAGTGAAGGTTAGTATTGCTTCTGTTTCGCATTTTTGGAGAATAGTAGGCTTTAAAAACTTAAAGGATTTTAAAGCTCATATAAGTTCACAGCTAGAGGTATCACCAGCAGGTAAATTTAAAAATGTGATGAAAAAAGTTGAAGATCAGGAGGTACAGCATCACACACTTTCTCTTTCGATTAATCATTTATATAAAACAATTGAAGAGCTCTCCGAAGACTCCTTCCAAAAAACAGTAGAATTGTTATCAAATGCAAACAAGGTTTACATACATTGCCCTGGTCCGTCTATTGGTTTAGGGGAATTGATGACCTATCGAATGGTGAGATTCGGTATAGATATTAGGTTAATACATAAAGGAGGCAGTGAGTTATTTGAAAGCCTTATGCATTTAAGAGATGATGATGTTTTCGTTTTATTTGGATTTATTCGATTACTGCCAGAAGCAAAGGTCATATTAGATTATTCAAAGGAAGTAGGATTTAAAACGATATTGATTACAGATCAACTAGTTTCTGATTTTTCAAGAGAAGCTGATGTTGTATTGTTTGCAAGTAGAGGGGAAATGAGAGATTTCCATTCGATGATTGCTCCAACTTATCTTATTGAAAATTTAATTATTGCAATAGGAATGAAGGATAAGGAAGACAACGTAAAGCGTCTTAATTCATTAGGTATGCTTAGAAAAAGGTATTCGACTGATTTACCAAGATAATGGTTAATTTCGGGCAAAACGAAAGAAATCGTCCATAAAAATACATAATCCAAATTACCCTAAACTATTCACTAGATCGTTCGTTTGTTAGTAATCAACCTGATATTTCTGAGAATGAAAAATTGCTATCAGTGAAGCCAGTCTGTAAAATGAAGAAGATAAAGAAGATAAAAAAGTGAGGGAATTAACATGATCCAACGTACAGTACTTCTAAAATTTGCTGAAACAACTACTCAGGAACAGCTACAGGAAGTTGTGAGTCGTTTTACAGCATTAAAAAATGTGTTAACAGGAATCAATGAAATTCATGCTGGTTTTAACTTAGCTGAAAAAAGTAAGGAATTTCAAGTTATCCTTATGGTTCGTTTTGAAAATCAAGCTGCTTTAGATGCATATACAGCGAATGAAGATCACCAAGCTGTTGCTGCTTTCATTCGCGAAGTAGGTAGAGTTGATAGTATTGGTGTAGATATCAATTTATAATATGATCTTTAAACAAAATAATCCCCACCGGATTTAACCGATGGGGCTATTTTGTTCGATCAGAATATCCTTTGAATCTGAATCCATTTTCTCCATATAAAAGGTAATTAACCTTTTACACTGTGGAATTGAACATCCTACTATTGGTCCTAAACCAAATGCAATGATAAGTGTACCGATTCCCACAGGACCACCTAACATCCAGCCTAGTACAAATACCAGTACTTCAATCCCGTTTCTTACCCATTGAATACTCCATCCAGTTTTATCAACAATCACAAGCATAATACTGTCCCTTGGACCAGCTCCAAAATCAGCTGAAACATAGAGTCCTATTCCTAACCCTACAAAAAGAACACCGATAATAAATGCTAAAATTGCACCTGTGAGGCTTTCTATAGTAGGTAAAATCCAGTTAAAGAAGTCAATGAATATACCTAGAAATAACATATTAATAAAAGCCCCGACTTTCGGCCAGGCTTTATTGACAATTGAACTTATAAATAACAGTAAAAACCCGATGATAATTGACCATGAACCAATTGTTAATCCCATTTGAATAAACAAACCATAATGGAAAACATCCCACGGTCCTATCCCTAATTGCTCACCTTTTATTGTTAATGAAATGCCTAATGCTAAAACTAGTATTCCAAAAATAAAAAAAGACCAGCGAAGAAACCATTTCTTTCTCATAACTGCTCCTTTATCTCATGTTATATTTGAGCTAATAACTCTATTCTAATATAACATGAGATTGAGGCAGTAGCTGTAATCTATGTTTTCTGAAATATTATACTCCTGGGAACCAACCTGGTGTGTTCACAATTGCGTTCCATAATGGATCTGGAATCACTAATTGTTCCTGCTTTTCTTTATCAAGCTTAGTAACAATTTCATCCTCTTTACCTTCTTCAAGCTTTTGAACCCAATCAGGATCTATAATTAATTCTCGACCTAGGGCTAATAAAGGAACACCTGATTCAAATGCTTCACGTGCATCTTGCGCAGAATAAATAGATCCTACACCAATAAGAGGGACACGATTATTGATTGTTTCTTGTAAATAAGCGATTCGTGACTTCTCTAAATCTTCTACACCTCTTTTAGGTTTTGAGAAGAATTCAAAAAGTGATACATGTAAATAATCTAAGTCTTTATCAGCTAATGCATCCACTAAGCTCAATGTTTCATCCATTGTAATTCCTGGTGTTTCAGGCTCTTCTGGTGAAAAGCGATAGCCCACGATAAAAGGTGATGTAGCATGCTCTTTTACAACACTTTTCACTTTATCTACCACAGCTAGAGGGAATGTCATTCTTTTTTCTAAGCTTCCTCCAAAACGATCTTCACGTCGATTTGAATGAGGAGAAAAGAATTGTTGAATTAAATAACCATTTGCTCCGTGAATTTCTATCCCATCAAAACCGGCTTCAATTGCACGACGTGTTGTTTCACCGAATGCATTGATGATTCCTTCCACTTCGTCTTCAGTTAAAGCTCTTGGTTTCACATCTGGCTCTTCAGTCGAAACGCCACCTTGTTCTGCAGGGATATCACTAGCACTAACAATTTCTCCATTAGGGACTAATTCTGGTGGACACATTCTCCCTCCATGAAAAATTTGCAGCACAGCCTTAGCACCTTGATCCTTTATACCTTGTGCTAGCTTCTTTAAGCTTGGAATCATTTCATCACTGTCTGCTCCAAACTCGCCATGAAATCCTTTACCATTTGCTGTTACATATGTACATGCAGTTATGACCATGCTTACACCATTTGAACGGCGTGCATAATATTTCACTTCTTCTTCTGTAACAGTACCATCTTGGTTAGAAGAAAAGTTAGTCATAGGTGCCATAACAAGTCGATTTTTTAGTTCAATTCCATTTGAAAATGTAAATGGTGATAATAAACCTTCATTATTTTTATTCATTTTGTTACCTCCTCTTATAAGATAGTGTTATCTTAATAAAATAATCTTCAGATGTACATTTTAATGCTTACTAGGATGTGCTCATGATTTTACATATGGCTCAACATGAGCATGTACTGTATATATTTCATGGTTATCCATAAGCTTTTTCTCAACCGTTGTCGAAATATCATGCGCAGAATTAAAGTCTAAAGTTGAATCAACTGTGATTACGATATCAACCACTACATTGTTTCCATAGCTCCTTGCCTTTATGTCCTTTATTTCCTTTACTTCTTCTACTTTTGAAATTGTTTCTTTATATTGATTAATTAGCTCTTCATCAAATCCATCAGTAAGCTGATGAGAAGCACCTCTAAAAACCTCCCACGCTGTTTTACAAATGATAAGTCCTACAACTGTTGCTGTTAAGGGATCCATCCAAGGTAAGTTAAATTGGGAACCTATAATACCCACTGCTGTTCCTATACTAACAAGTGCATCTGATAAATTATCTTTCGCAGCTGCCATAACACTTTGACTTTTTATTTTTAAAGAAAGCTTTTTATTAAAGCGATAAACAAAATACATGACAAATGCAGAAAAAATTCCCGTCCATGCTGCAATCAGATCAGGAGTTTGACTAACACCTTTAAAAATTGATGTTGCTGCCCCGACTAAAACCTGTATACCTACAACCATCATAATAAAAGAAGCAATTAATGATGCCACCATCTCTGCTTTCCAGTGTCCATAAGGGTGATCTTTATCTGCAGGTTTTTGAGATAATCTTAATCCAATTAAAACTGCTACAGAAGCTAAAATATCTGTTGCATTATTTAGTCCATCTGCTCGCAATGCTTCAGAATTACTAATAGTGCCTACAAATAACTTTAATGCCGAAAGACATATGTATGCGATAATGCTAACAATTGCTCCTCTTTCACCTAATTTCAAATCAGAGTACTTTTTATCATCCATAAACTCACCTCCACGAAACTGTTTTACACATTAAATTTATATCGTTTGATCAATAAATATATTTAAATTGATACCAGATAAATATTATTCTCAAACAGGGTAAATCCTATTAATAAATTATGTGATTTTTAGGAGGAGCAAAATGGAGCTTAATTACGATCAAAAGATAACCGTTTGTCATAATGAATACGATGTCTTAAAAAGAGTTATTCTTTGTGAGCCACATTATATGACGATTCGAGATGTGATAAATGAAACACAAAAGGAATTTAAAGATGAAGGAATTCATATCGATCGTGCTGTCAAACAGCATGGAGAATTTGTTAAAACATTAAGAGAGCATGATATTGAAGTTATTTTGCTACCATATCACCAGAAATTCCCTGAACAGGTTTTTACACGTGATATCGGCGTAACACTTGGTCAAACAATATTCGTCGCACAAATGGCAAGTGATGTAAGAATTGGTGAAGAAAATGTGTTAAAGCAATGGCTAGATGATGAAGGTCTTTCATATTTTAACTTAGCTGAAGATCGTATAGAAGGAGGAGATGTAATGATTGATGATCGTGTTATTTATATTGGATTGAGTAATCGTACTACTCAGTTCGCCGCTGATCATCTTAAAAGCCTCTTAACACAGTATGAGGTGGAAATTCTACCATTTCAAGAGAAGTTTCTACATTTAGATTGTGTATTTAATATAGTTTCTCCTAATGTCGCAATTATTTTTAAAGATGCTTTTGAACAAGAACAAATTGATTTTTTATCTTCTCGATATGATTTATTAGAGGTTTCAGAGGAAGAGCAATTTACACTCGGTACCAATGTTTTATCAATCGGAAACAATAAAATCCTAAGTCTGCCAGTAAATAAAGAAATCAACAAAAAGCTGCGTGATAAAGGTTTTGAGGTTATTGAGGTTGATATTACTGAAATCATAAAATCAGGTGGTTCGTTCCGTTGCTGTACTCTGCCAATTCTTCGTGAGAAAGCAGCAAATTAACTCTATAACTGTCAATACACTCGTACTATTGTTGACTCAATAATCAGTACGAGTGTATTTTTATTTTTTATGCTGAACATTCCGCATGAACATAATTAATTTTTTAGTACATAAAAAATTATACATTTCCTACCATTCTATTACCTTTTTAACATACAATTAAATGACAATTATAAATTTATGAGGGTGGATACATAATGACGAATAGTCCCAATGATTCCAAGGAGTTAACTAGTAACAGAACAGATATTCAAAGCTACATGAATGATCCCCAAAAGCAAAGCGGATTATATCGTCGTACATTAATCATTATTGTTATTGCACAAATTTTTGGTGGTGCAGGACTTGCTGCAGGAATTACCGTAGGAGCACTTTTAGCTAAGGAGATGCTTGGTACTGATAGCTTTTCAGGAGTACCTATTGCATTGTTTACTTTGGGCTCAGCAGGGGCTGCTTTGCTTGTAGGGAGATTATCACAGCGTTATGGGCGACGGCCTGGCTTAACATTTGGTTTTTTTGCTGGTGGAATAGGAGCAATTGGTGTAATAATCTCTGCTATAACCAATAACATTATCTTTCTTTTTATATCACTATTAATCTATGGAGCTGGTACTGCTACAAACTTACAAGCACGCTATGCAGGCACTGACTTGGCCCATTCAACTCAGCGGGCTACCGCAATTAGTATTGCAATGGTTTCAACTACATTTGGTGCTGTTGCAGGTCCAAATCTAGTAGGTATTATGGGAGATTTTGCTTCAACAATTGGAATTCCTTCATTAGCAGGACCCTTTATATTGGCTGCAGCTGCATATTTTCTTGCAGGTTTTGTGCTTCTCATTTTGTTAAGACCAGATCCGTTAGTTGTGGCTAAAGCTATTGCTGCTGCAGCTACAGAGAAAGCAAATACAAGGAAGCATTCAGATGTTAGTATTGAGGAAGAGTCGATAAATAATAACGGCATCCTTGTTGGTGCTTCCGTGATGATTTTAACGCAGGTTGTAATGGTTGCTATTATGACGATGACACCTGTCCATATGGGACATCATGGACATGGTTTGGATGAGGTTGGCATGATCATTGGCATTCATATTGGTGCAATGTACCTCCCGTCTTTATTTACGGGAATACTTGTTGATAAGATTGGACGGATTCCAATGAGCATTGTAGCAGGAATAACATTACTTACTGCTGGTATTTTAGCAGCAACAGCACCGACTGATTCTATGTTAATTCTCACGATCTCACTTGCATTATTAGGACTAGGATGGAACTTTGGATTAATTAGCGGTACTGCCCTTCTTGTAGATGCAACAAATTCTACTAATCGTGCAAAAATACAAGGAGCTGTTGATGTATTCATTGCTTTAGCTGGTGCAGCTGGCGGAGTGTTATCTGGTGTTATTGTTGCGTATACAAGTTATCCAACTCTCTCCCTTGCAGGTGGTGCACTTTCATTAGTGCTTATCTTAATCATTATTTTGTTTAGGAATTATAGTAAAGATTGATTACAAGTTAGAGGATGAGATATAAGAAAGTATCCATAAAGACAAATAAATCTAAATTATTCTACACGATCCAATATATAATACTTTCCTCTATTAATCAGTTAAGCTAGAAAAACATGTTTGTTCCAACACTTGCGTTCCACGGGGAGGAAAACTAAGCCTCCTCAGCTACGCCTGCTTAGGTCTAAGCTTTTCCTCTATTCCCGTAGGAGCCTTAGTGTCTTCCACTCCATTCCACTAGTTCTTAAGAATAGTTTGCAAAATCAAAAATCTATTAAAGACAGCAAATTAAGGCCCTTTTCTTCATATCCCCCTTCTTATCATAGAATATTTTCACATAATAACATTTTTTGGGAACTTTATATCTTCATACTCGTATTAGAAATTGAGGTGAAAGCAAGATGTATATCGAAATTGATGAACCAACAGAGCAAATTTCAAAATACGCTGTGAAAGTATGGAGAACATCTAATACAATCGGCCACACTTTAACACTAATAATTATTGCGATTTTGATACTTTGTACAATGAAGTTTGACTGGTATGAGTGGATTGGCATTGTGTTATATGCTCTAGGCGGGATAATAGTAATATCTGCAGTTTTTTCAATATTAATAGAACCTGCGTATTTGCAGCAAACATGGCGTTATAAAGTTGACCCGCAATTTATTCAGCTAAAACATGGTAAATGGCAAGTTGTTCACACTTTAATACCAATGGAGAAGGTTGAATATGTTCGAACAGAGCAAGGTCCTTTAATGAGACGATATCAGCTATATAATGTTGAAATTGGTACGACAGCTTCTAGTCATGTGATTCCAGCAATCCCAGCTAAAACAGCAAGGAATTTAAAGTTTCAAATTGCAGCATGGGCAAAATTACAAGATCAGGATTCAAATGAAGGAGAAAAAGGTGCATGAAACATGAAAAAAGAAGATATCACCCTGCTCTAATTGCAGTTGAGCTACTATCATTTTTCAAAAATTCGGTTGGATTCTATCTTTTTCTATTTATCCTTAAAGCCTCTTCTACATCTACTTGGGTTATTTGGGGTCGATATATTCTTATCATTGCATCTGTGTTTACAATCATATCAATAGTCTTAAAGTGGAGTACTATCCGTTATGAAATAACGAATGATACAATTATTATATATGAGGGTATTTTTATTAAAAAACAACGTCATATTGCTTTCAGTCGAATTCATAACCACACATCAAATACCAACTTTGTTCACAGGTGGTTTAAACTTACCTCACTAAAGCTAGATACAGGTACAACTGGTGATCATTCAGCTATCGAATTTCCAGTTATAACAATAGAAGAAAGAAAAAGGATCCTTTCAAAGCTTGATGGAAAACAAGATAGTGAACAGGATGAAAAAGAAAAGAGAATGAATCCACTAACAGGACGGACTGTTCATTTTCAATCGACTAAGAAAGATTTAATTAGAGCATCATTTACATCATTAAGCTTTCTGGCAATCTTTCCACTATTAAGCGCTATTTATTTTAACTTAGCAGAATATTTTCAAATTGAAGATACAGCAGAAAATGCACTAGACTACTTATTTATTCATTGGTGGATACTAATTATCCTCTTCATCTTTGCCCTAGCTATATCAATAGTCATAGGATTTTTCAAAACATCTATGAAATATGGAAACTATGTTATTAGTGATAATCAGGAGCAAATTTTTATTGAAAAAGGAATCGGCAATTTCACAAGCTTTTCTATTCAAAAAAATAGAGTTCAAGCAGTTATTGTCGAGCAAACACTTCTCAAGCGTATTCTCGGTCTAGCTTCAATTAAGTTAATCAGTACATCGTCATTTGAGGGAGATGATCAAGAAACAAGTTCCCTATATCCCTTTATGCCTAAGCATAAAGCATATGAAATTCTACATAAAATGTTACCGAATTATTATATTGAAGAGCATATGGAGAGGTTTCCAACTAAGGTTTTATGGCTAAAGCTCCTTCGTCCCTATTACCTAACGATCTTTACTATCATAGGACTATATTTCTTTAAAAAGGAATGGCTATGGATTTCAGCAATTATATTTACTTTGAGTATTCTTTTACGTGTATTAGATTATTTGTTCACAAGCTATATCCGTCATGGAAATACAGTACAAATTAGAAAAGGAGGGTTAACAAATTCTACCTTTGTTACACACCGTGAACGAATTCAACAAATAACAGTAAAACACTCTTGGCTACAAAGACAATTTGGTGTTGCCACTCTCCTATTTTCTAACAAAGCAAAACCACTATATGAAAGCGAGCTTTATGGTGTACCAAGAGAAGAAGCAAGCACATTTTTTAATTGGTATCATAAAAAATCCTTAGATAATAATCAAACCCCTTGATTTTGATTATTTTCCAAAAATAAAGTATAGTTGTGTATCATAAGAACAACCCTTTACCTAGGATGTGTGAACATGCGTATTAATAAATATATAAGTGAGTCTGGAAAAACTTCTAGACGAGGTGCAGATAAATTAATTAGTGAAGGAAGAGTCACAATTAACGGGAAACCAGCTAAGATAGGAAGCCAAGTAGAGCCTGGTGATGATGTTCTAGTTAATGGTGCTCCTGTTAGACTTGCTCCGAACTATGTTTATATCGCTTTAAATAAACCAGTTGGAATTACTAGTACGACAGAAAAAGGTGTAAAAGGAAATATTGTTGATTTGGTTAATCACCCGTTACGAATTTTTAATATAGGAAGACTTGATAAAGATTCTGATGGTTTAATTCTGCTCACAAATGATGGGGATATTGTTAATGAAATTTTACGTGCTGAAAACAAGCATGAAAAGGAATATATCGTTTCAGTAGATAAACCTATCACACCTGATCTCCTTAAAAGAATGTCAGAGGGAGTTAAGATACTGGATACTGTTACACTTCCTTGTGAAGTAAGACAGCTATCAAAATTCGATTTCCAAATCATCCTTACCCAAGGATTAAACAGACAAATTCGCCGAATGTGTGCAGAATTAGGGTATGAGGTATTCAGATTACAAAGAACAAGAATTATGAATATTCATCTAGGAAATCTTCCGCCTGGACAATGGCGAGATTTATCAAAAAAAGAACGCACGCGTTTGTTTAGTGAATTAAATTATGAACCAAAGCAATGGTAAAATAGAATAGAGGCTGGAACAAAATTAAAGAAATCATTCAAAAAGACGAATAAATTCAGTTAAGCTGAAAGAAACAAGTTCGTTCCATTGCGCTGCAGACATAAGATTCACCGGGGAGGAAGCTAAGCCTCCTCGTAAGCTGCGCGCCTGTGGGGTCTCAGCCTTTCCTCTGCACCCGCAGGAGTCAAATGTCTTCCGCTCCATTACACTAGTTCTTAAAAATAGTATGCAAAATCAAAAAACATTGAAGACTGCTAATAAAAACCCGAACTATTAGGCGAATGTTTAATTGACATATCACCTAATAATTTGGGTTTTTCATTAGCTTAAATACTTATGTCCCATCCTCTTTTTTGCAAACTACTCTGTAACTAAATGTTCATTGATTTTGTACTGTTTTTATTTTGACTTTGAATTTTGAGCCATTCAAGTGCGCTAATATTGAACATCAGCCAAACTGCTCCAGCTAAATATCCTGCAGCCACATCACTTGGGTAATGTGCTCCTAAGTAAACACGACTTAATCCTATTAATAACACTAAGATACTCACCAGGATAACTGTACTCCATTTAATAGCTTTTGATTTTATATTTCCTAAGATGATATATGTAAGAAATCCATAAAAAATTAGCGAGCCCATTCCATGACCACTTGGAAAACTATAACCTATTGCATCGATTGCTGAATTAATAGAAGGTCTTTCTCTTTGATAGATATACTTTAATATCCTTATGAGAAGTCCTCCACCACCTACTGCAATAATAAAAAAAGAAATTACCCACACCTCTCTATTTCTTAACCAAATGATCAAGATACATATCACTGACATTGTAGTCAAAAACCAGGCTGAGCCTAATTCTGTAATTAAAATCATCCACTTAAATCCTATATAGCCTCCGATCGGGTCTAAAACTTCCAATATAATAGTATCGAAGCTGGTTATCTCACTCTCTAAAAACCCCTCTGTAATCTCAAAAAAAGAATAGGTAAATACAGTAACCAATATAACTCCTACTAATAGAAGCCAAATGGAAAAGCCAGTATCTTTCATTGCATAACTGTCATCCTTTCTTCTTTTACAGTGCCTATCTTTACCCTTAACCTTAAAATTTCTCCTTAAAACATAGTAATAAGTTCATTTACTGGGAAATAATCTTATTTTTTTGATATATCGTAAATAATCATTAGAACGATTAGATACTCTAATAAACCTCAATTTATATCTCTGTATATCTACCCAAACACGAATAATCCCAAGCCTTCTTTGCCATTCTATACATATCATGGAATTGTTTACGGAGGAATAATTGTGGATTTTAATTTTATATGGAAAGCTGTCGTGATTGTTGTTGGGGGCGTACTAATTTTACGTTTAGCAGGAAGAAAGTCAATTTCTCAACTGACTGTTGCTCAAACTGTCATGATGATCGCAGTAGGTTCGTTAATCATCCAGCCTGTTAATGACCGTAACATTTGGATTACGATGGTTGTTACCTTTTTAATGGTATCTACCCTGCTTCTTATAGAGTATATTGTTATGAAATTCGACTCCTTAGAATCTTTTATTTATGGGAAATCCCTATTAGTAGTAGAAGATGGGAAAATTATTGAAAATAATCTCAAAAAATTACGCTTAACAGTAGACATGCTAGAAGTAAGATTAAGACAACAAAGTATCCAGAATTTTAGTGATTTAGAATGGGCCACAATTGAAACAAACGGTCAGCTTGGATATATGGTAAAACCTAATAAACAATATGCAACAAAAGAGGATATTCAGATGTTAAAAGACTTAATTGAGAGAAATCAATCAAAATCTAATAAAACCGTAACAAATTTCAGTAACTCAGATACTATTTTCAATGAAGTTAAGAATAATAAACATCTTAATGAAATTCCCGAGAACTTGAAATGAGGCAAGCAAATTGAACATAAAGAAAAAATACAAAAACTTCATTTCTCTACTTATACGATGGATATTTTTTGGAGCTATTATTGGTCTAATTGTTGGTACACTAACAACCTTCCTTTTAGAAACAAATGATTATATTGGAGAAGTAAGAGAGAAAAGAGATTGGCTGATATTCCTTCTGCCAATTGGAGGAATTATTATTGGGTACATCTATACCAACTATGGGAAGGTCTATTTAAATAACACCCTACATGATGCGGCCGATCATAATAATTTAGTGATAGAAGCTGTTCATGGAAACAAAAAGGTTCTTAAACGAATGGGACCTATTGTTTACTTAGGAACGTTCATAACTGTTATTTTGGGCGGATCAACAGGAAGGGAAGGAGCAGCTGTTCAAATGGGTGGCAGTGTTGCTGAAGCTGTTAATAAACTATTTAAAGTAAATGTACTAGACACTAAAGTATTAATAATGAGTGGAATTAGTGCCGGATTTGGTGCAGCTTTTGGAACACCTATTACTGGAGTAGTTTTTGGAATGGAAATGGCTGCCTTAGGTAAATTGAAGTTTGAAGCACTAGTACCTTGTATCGCTGCAAGCTTTGCTGGTCACTATATGTCAACAACAGTACTAGGGCATAAACATGAGAAATTAATCCTTCAAAGTGTGCCAGAGCAATCAATGATAATATTTATAAAAGTTATTGCTGTATCTGTTATATTTGCCTTATTAAGTGTGCTATATTGTCAGTTAAGACACGGAATCCAAAAGTATTCTGAGAAATTATTTAAGAAGAATCATATGAAAAGAGCCTTTTTTGGTGGTATTCTTATTGTGATTTTCACTTTAATAATAGGTTCACAAGATTACAATGGTCGGGGCTTAGAAATGCTACAGCAAGCTTTTCAAGAAGAAGTTCCTCCTTTTGCTTTTCTAGCTAAGCTTATCTTCACAGCAGTCACCCTTGGCACAGGATTTGTTGGAGGAGAAGCAATACCTTTATTTTTTATAGGAGCAACATTGGGTAATACTCTACATACCTTTATTGATTTACCTTTATCATTTCTTGCCGCTTTAGGTTTGATAGCACTTTTTAGCGGTGGTACAAATACACCAATAGCAGCATTTTTGTTAGCTATGGAAATGTTTGATGGTAAAGGTTTAGAGTACTTTTTTATTGCTTGCTTTGTTAGTTACATATTTTCTGGTCACCATGGATTATGGCCTGCCCAAAAAATTTATGAACCAAAGAGTAGATTATATGGTGTTAGTGATGGAGATACGATTAAGAATGTGGAAAAGCAAAAATGATATAAACCATATAAAAGCCATTTGAGATTCCCTCAAATGGCTTCTTTTTTTATTTATGATCTTACTCCTCCAACTTTAAACATCTCAACACCTAATTCCTCTAGTTGAACTTGGGCTTCTCCCTGTCTAATTGTGCCTGCTCTTTGCAGTTCCATTATTGATTGGACTTTTGCCTTTGTTTATTCGTCCACCTGATTCATTTAACCAAGTAACAGAGTTTGATAGTGTAAAGTAGAGGCCATTTATCATAATCATGAACTTACGTAATCTCACGTCCAAATTTCAGCTTGAATATCCCTGAGTGTTCTAACTGAATTTGCTAGTTTTTCTTGTTCTTTTTGATTCAATGTAAGCTCTACAACCTTTTTGATTCCTGTACGGTTTATGACTGATGGGATACCGATATATACATCACTATGTCCGTTTTCACCTTCCAAGAGAGCTCCTACTGGTAAAACAACATTTTCATTTCTTAAAATGGCTCTTGTAATTCTTGCTAATCCCATCGCAATTCCGTAATATGTTGCACCTTTAGATTCAATAATTTTATAAGCTGCATCACGAACCTGTATTGAGATCTCTTCCTTACGCTCTTCTGTTAGCTTCTGTGCAATTGGGGTGCCAGAGATATTCGCTAAACTCCATACAGGAAGCTGTGAATCACCATGCTCTCCAATAATATATCCATGCACACTTGTAGGTGCAGTATCGAATTCTTCACCTAATAAATAACGAAATCTTGCAGAATCTAAAACCGTTCCAGAACCAATGACTCGTTCTTTTGGCAAACCAGATATTTTCCACGTAGCATATGCTAAAATATCAACAGGGTTAGTTGCCACTAAGAAAATGCCATTGAAGCCTGATTCCATAATACTTCCCACGATTGATTCAAAGATCTTTACATTTTTACTAACAAGATCTAATCTAGTTTCTCCAGGCTTTTGTGCTGCACCAGCACAAATAACAACAATTGCAGCGTCCTGACAATCTGCATAAGTTCCAAACGTTATATTCATCGCACTAGGAGCATAAACAATTCCGTGATCTAAGTCCATCACATCGCCTTTTGCTTTTTCCTCATTTAAATCAATAAGAACTAATTCATCACATATTCCTTGATTCATTAAAGCATAGGCATAGCTTGATCCAACTGCACCAGTTCCAACTAACACAACTTTATTTCCATGAGTAAAATTCATCGTATATTTCCTCCAATTTTTATATTGGTCTATAAACTTTAGTTTATATAATTTATTCATTCATTCATTTCTTTGTAGTAGTAAAGTATTTCTCAGCTGCTTTTGTGAACTAATTGTAAGTATTAAACAAATCTTACCATCGGCAAAAGTAATGGTATGTAATAAATATCACATGATGATCTATTTCCTAAGACAATATAATAACCATTAAAATTTCAACATGATTCTAAGTTGGAAATTATGTTAAAACCCCAAACAATTTTAAATAATTATTTTCAATAATAAATTCTGTTAATATACAAATAACGACAAAGTTTACGCTATACTATCTAGTAGAATGATAATGAAAGTATAATTTTGGTAAACAACCTCGGTCATGAGCGCAAACTTAATTGTCGAAGTTATTTGGAGGGAACATTGTGGGAAATGCTGTAGAAGCTTCAGTTGAAGAGTCCTATCAATTACGATATAAATCAGTCAAGTGGTATAAAAATTGGAAATACATTTCCATGATAGTTGGTATTATCCTTGCACTCATACTTGGAGTCATTAGCTATTATCAAGCAAACTATTTTAATAGAAATATAATGATGAATGGCGTAAAAGTTGGTGGGTTAACCGCGGACGAAGCGATAAAAAAATTACAAGCAACTGTTTTAGAGAATGAAGTTTATATTGATCAACAACAAATTATTGATGGCAAAGATACTCAGATGAATTTTACAGATGACGATCTACCAGAAGTGAAGAATGTATTAAAAAAGCAGTGGACTTTCTTTCCTTCATCCAATGAACTTAATTATTCGTTAAAACCGATAAACCAAGATCAATATCGAGAAGAAGTACTCAAGAAAGAGCTTGAAGAAGCATTACTTTCAATGAACAAAAACCTTAAAGCTCCTAAAGATGCTCAAGCCATTCTTGAGCAAGGGAAAATATCAATATCAAAAAGCATTGATGGAACACAGTATGATGTAGCTAATTTACTAAAAGAGTACGAAAAACAAGAATATACGAGTAATATTCATCTTAATCCTGCTTTTCTACAACCAATTAAGGAAGATAGTCAAACTGTTTTAAATGAAGAAAAAAGACTAAAAGAACTACTTCAGCAAATAGTTGATTACAAGGTACAGGATAAAGTTCATTCTTTGAAAGCAAGTGAGCTTATTCAGCATGCTACTATATCAAAAGATTTGAAGCTTACAATAAAATCTGATGAAATAAAAAAGAAAATTAGCGAAATAAATGAAGCTCAATCAACTCTAGGTAAAAATTTCACGTTTAAGACTCATTCAGGTTCAGTTATATCTGTAAAAGGTCAAGGCTATGGCTGGGCACTTGATGTAGAAAAAGAAACCGCACTTATTCAAAGTGCTTTCGAAAAAGGAGAAAAATCAGTTTCTGCATCTAATATTCATGGAAATGGTTGGAGCAATGAGGGCTATGGTTATGACACGCTAACAAACAATGGCATTGGAGATACTTATGCGGAGGTGTCCATTAAGGAGCAGCGTATTTGGATATATAAAGATGGTAAATTAGCTGTAACAACAAATGTAGTCACTGGCAAACATAGTACACAAGAAGATACATCGCCAGGAGTTTGGTATATCCTTTACAAACGCTCACCTTATACTCTGTCAGGTAGTTCTGCAGGCAATCCGAATTATTCAATAAAGGTAGATTATTGGGCACCATTTACGAACAGTGGACAAGGATTTCATGATGCCAGCTGGCGAACAAACTGGTCAAGCAATGCCTATCTTACAGCAGGCTCTGGTGGATGTGTCAATGTCTCACCAAGTGTAATGAAAGCTGTGTATGATACTCTTAGTATTTATGATCCTGTTGTTGTTTATTAGGGGATTGTTGTTATGGTGGATTAAAATTAGTTCTATTCACTTTCCACTTATTCTTAAAAATAGTATGTAAAAACAAAAAAGACCCGAATTATAAGGAAAGAGATTAATTGAAATTTCTCCTAATAATTTGGGTTTATCTTTAGCTCAAATACTCGGTGTCCTAACCATTTTCATTTATTTTTATTTAAATTCTAAAAAACTATAGAAAAAAACCTTTAATCTAAGGCAGATCAAAGGCAAACATTTTATAAAGATTAAATACTTATATTATTAAAAAATCAGCTATATACTGTTTTTTTTTCAATTAAACCAAGCGTCTCTGCTGTTGAAGCATGAATTTCTTCAAGAAGCTTTGGGTTTTCCATTAATGACAAGCCATAAGAAGGAATCATTTGTTTGATTTTCGGTTCCCATTCATCGATATGCTCTGGGAAGCATTTAGTAAGCACATCAAGCATAACGTGAACAGCTGTTGACGCACCAGGAGAAGCGCCCAACAATGCAGCTATTGATCCATCAGCACTATTGATTACCTCTGTACCAAATTGAAGAGTTCCTCTCCCTCCATCTTCAGTATCTTTAATAACCTGTACACGCTGTCCTGCCACAACAAAATCCCAATCCTCACTTACTGCATTCGGTATAAACTCACGTAGCTCATCCATACGCTTTTCTTTTGATAACATAACCTGCTGAATCAGATACTTTGTCAACGACATGTTTTTTGCACCTGCAGCCAACATAGTGATTAGATTATCTGGCTTCACCGAAGTGATTAAATCAAATATTGAACCTGTTTTTAAGAACTTTGGTGAAAATCCAGCAAAAGGTCCAAATAATAATGATTTCTTATTATCAATAAATCGTGTATCAAGATGTGGTACAGACATTGGCGGAGCACCAACTTTAGCTTTTCCGTATACTTTTGCATGATGCTGAGCTACTATTTCTGGATTATTACATACCATAAAGATCCCACTTACCGGGAACCCACCAATTTGTCTTCCTTCAGGAATACCAGACTTTTGCAATAGATGAAGACTTCCGCCCCCACCTCCGATAAATACAAATTTAGCAGTATGATTTTCGATGTTACCGCTCTCAACATTCTTAACCTTTAATTCCCATGAACCATCACTAGTGCGGTTCATATTTTCAACACTATGATTGTATTTTAGATTTACATCCTTGCTCTTTAAATGATCAAACAGCATGCGAGTTAATGCACCAAAATTAACATCAGTTCCAGAGTCAATTTTTGTTGCTGCTATTGCTTCATTAGATGATCGATTTTGCATAATAAGTGGAATCCACTCCATTAATTTCTTCGGATCATCTGAAAATTCCATTCCTTGAAACAGCGGGTTATTTGTCATTGCTTCAAAACGGTTTCTTAAAAATTCTACATTTTCGGCTCCTTGAACCATACTCATATGTGGTAGCGGCATAATAAAGTCCTGAGGATTTTTTATTAAATTGCTGTTCACAAGATGAGACCAGAATTGCATTGAAACCTGAAACTGTTCATTAACTTTTATCGCTTTGCTAATATCTACAGACCCATCAGGGCGCTCACTTGTATAATTAAGTTCACATAGTGCTGCGTGACCTGTTCCTGCATTATTCCATTCATTAGAGCTTTCATCTCCAGCCTTGGAGAGTTTTTCAAAAACTGTAATTTCCCATTCTGGTACTAATTCCTTCAAAAGTGTTCCCAAGGTCGCACTCATGACCCCGGCACCAATTAAGATAACGTCTGTTCTATTCTGTACGTTCCCCATTATAACCTTCCTTATCCCCTATATTTGCAGGTGCTCCTGCTTAGGTTTCATAGATGTAAGAAGCGACCTAAGAAACACCTTTTCTGTCTAAAAATTAATCCAAAGGCTTTATCATAGCTATTCATAAATTAAGGCTATTTTCGTAAAATTATCGCTTTAAGAAACTTTATGCAAATCACACAATTTAAAGTCTTATTGCACCTTTTCTTGATTAAAAAGAACTATTTAGCGTTAAATTTACAGTCACAACTAGATTATTGTGTTCATTAGTAGCAATCTTTCAGAAAGGAGCATGAATTAAAGTTTCTAGTATTATCTGACTATTATAAACTATTTAGAGTGTTTAAAAAAGTGTGAAGTCCTTCCACAAAGCTTTAGGAACAGGATAATTATGAACAATTGTTCACTTATTGTGGAGAGTCATACTCAAGTTTAAGAAAACAGTTACATTTTTAATTTTACCATTACTTTTCAAATCGTTCACTGAATTTCTCATGTGTTAAATTCAATAAACAGCAATTATTTTATATAGAATGTTACTGTCCAAGAACACTTCTTATTATATAGAAGAATTTAGTTAATTTCTTGGACCTTTATATAAAATACAAACCAATTTGTAGAATGAATTCTTTTAATATCTCTTCATTGAACCATTTATCCATTTCAGATTGAGCAATGGTTTCAAATGTGACGATTTATTCCTATTCTACAAATCCTAAAGATATGATGTAAGCTGAAGAAAAGAATGTACAGGATATTTATATCCCAGCCTCGATTTTCTTCTTAGTAATTAGGAGCAACTATATTTTATTGATTAACAAAAATATAGGTTTAATTAATACTTTATTCGTCATCTATGTTTCATTTAAGTATTTCAAGGGCAAACTAATATCAGCTGGTAATTGAGATTATTGATAGTAATTGATAATTTTGTGAACAAGAACAGGTAAAAAAACAGGTCCTTATACTCCTCACAAGGATAATTTTTTCATCAAAAAACCATTCTGTTTAAACTAACCGTTATCCTTGACATAGAATGGAATTTATACAATAATTAATATGTATTTAAAGTTATTATCATCAAATAATAAAAATTAAGGTTAATTTTCATTATTTGTTTTTATTAGATTAGCTTATATGACATAAGCTAACTATTTGCATTCCCAAAAACATACTAGGAGGAAAAAAATTATGTCTTTAATCGGATCTGAAGTAAAACCTTTTAACGCAAAAGCTTATAAAAATGGTGAGTTTATCGATGTTACAAATGAAAGTCTAAAAGGACAATGGAGTGTATTCTGTTTCTACCCTGCAGATTTCACATTCGTATGCCCAACTGAACTTGAAGATCTTCAAAATGAATATGCTGCTTTAAAAGAATTAGGAGTTGAAGTGTATTCTGTTTCAACTGATACTCATTTCACACATAAAGGCTGGCACGATAGCTCAGCAACAATTGGAAAAATTACATATGCTATGATTGGTGATCCATCACAAACAATTTCTCGTAACTTCGAAGTTTTAAACGAAGAAGAAGGTCTTGCTGATCGCGGAACATTTATTATCGATCCAGACGGAATCATTCAAACTGTTGAAATTAATGCAGGTGGAATTGGTCGTGATGCAAGTGTTCTTGTAAACAAAATTAAAGCTGCACAATATGTTCGTAAAAACCCAGGTGAAGTTTGCCCAGCTAAATGGCAAGAAGGTTCTGAAACTCTAAAACCAAGCCTTGATCTTGTAGGGAAGATTTAAGGAGTGAAATAATGGTACTTGAAGCAGATATTAAAGCACAGCTTAATCAATATCTTGATTTATTAGAAAGTGATATTGTTCTTAAAGTTAGTGTTGGTTCAGATGAAACATCAAAGGACATGCTGGCTCTTGTTGAAGAGCTAGCTTCTATGTCTTCTAAAATCACATTCGAAAAAGCTGAATTAACGAGAACTCCTAGCTTCAGTGTGAATCGTATTGGAGAAGACACTGGTGTTACATTCGCAGGTATTCCTTTAGGTCATGAATTCACTTCATTAGTATTAGCATTACTACAAGTAAGTGGAAGAGCACCAAAGGTTGACCAAAAGGTCATTGAGCAAATTAAAAAGATAAAAGGTGAATATCACTTTGAATCATATGTTAGCTTAACTTGTCATAACTGTCCTGATGTTGTCCAAGCATTAAATGTAATGAGCGTCTTAAATCCGAACATTACACACACAATGATTGATGGCGCAGCATTCAAGGATGAAGTAGAGAGCAAGAATATTATGGCTGTTCCAACTGTTTACTTAAATGCAGAACCGTTTGGCAGTGGCCGTATGACATTAGATGAAATCTTAGCAAAAGTAGGCAGTGGCGTAGATGCATCTGAGCTATCTGATAAAGATCCATATGATGTTCTTGTAGTTGGTGGCGGTCCTGCTGGTTCAAGTGCAGCAATCTATGCAGCTCGTAAAGGTATACGTACTGGAATTGTTGCTGAACGCTTTGGTGGTCAAGTTCTAGATACAATGAGTATTGAAAACTTCATTAGTGTAAAGCAAACTGAAGGACCTAAGCTTGTTGCAAGCCTTGAAGAACATGTGAAAGAATACAATATCGATGTGATGAATTTACAGCGAGCAAAAGGAATCGAAAAGAAAGATCTTTTTGAGCTTGAGCTTGAAAATGGCGCTATTCTAAAGAGTAAGTCTGTTATTGTTTCAACAGGTGCTCGTTGGAGAAATGTTGGCGTTCCTGGTGAACAAGAATTCAAAAACAAAGGTGTTGCATACTGCCCACATTGTGATGGACCATTGTTCGAAGGTAAAGATGTAGCTGTTATTGGTGGAGGTAATTCAGGTATTGAGGCAGCTATTGACCTTGCAGGTATTGTTAAACATGTAACAGTACTTGAATTTAATCCTGAGTTAAAAGCTGATGACGTCTTGCAAAAACGTCTATACAGCCTTCCAAACGTAACAGTCTTAAAGAATGTTCAAACAAAAGAAATCACTGGTACAGATACTGTAAACGGAATTTCTTACATTGATCGTGATACAGAAGAAGTAAAACATATCGAATTACAAGGTGTGTTTGTGCAAATAGGTCTTGTACCTAACACAGATTGGTTAGAAGGAATCGTAGAACGTAACCGTATTGGTGAAATCATTGTAGACAAACACAATGGAACAACAATTCCTGGACTATTTGCAGCAGGTGACTGTACAGATAATCCATATAACCAAATTATTATTTCAATGGGATCTGGAGCAAATGCAGCATTAGGTGCGTTTGATTACCTTATTCGAAATTGATAATCTAAAAAAGTCGCTATGCTATCGAAACGATAGTGTAGCGACTTTTTTGTTATTGGTCTGTAGATTAAGACAACTTATTCTTAGCATTGAAATATTTCCAACTATAAATACAAGCAGAAAAGTCGGAAGAAACTGGGACGTTATTAAGGAGATCTTCCTTAAAGATCAATTCTAAATCATTCTAAACCATTTATATATAATACTGTTTCTATTAGTCAGTTAAGCTGTATTAACAAGTTCCGTTCCATTGCGCTGCAGACATTTGCTTTCCGCAGGGAGGAAGCTGAGCCTCCTCGGCGTAAGCGCCTGTGGGGTCTCAACCTTTCCTCTGCACCCGCAGGAGTCAAATGTCTCCCGCTCCATTACACTAGTTCTTAAAAATAATATGCAAAATCAAAAAATCTATTGAAGACAACAAATACCTATGTCCCAGTATCTATCTCCATGTTATCTAAAAAGAATAAGCCTTCTATTAAAATCATTTTCTGAGAATCAGCGGTCAGGCTATGAACAGTCACCCTTTCACTTACCTCAACATATTATTTTGCCTAGTTTTATTCCTCAGTAGAAATAACAATCTTTCCTCCTGCTTTTTCAGCACGTTGGCGGGCAATTTCTACGTCTTTTCCTTTGCTAAGAATAACAGCCATGCGGCGGCCAATTTTAGTATCAGGCTTTCCGAATATTCTTATTTGGGTATCTTCTACAGCTAATGCTTGGTTCATGCCAGAAATTTGATACGTTTTACTTTCCTTTGTTGCCTTAATAGCGCGACTTGCACCTGGAGATGTGATGTGAACCTCTGAAACAGGTAGTCCTAAAATTGCTCGTACATGAAGAGCAAATTCTGATAAATCTTGAGTAGCTAGAGTCACCATACCTGTATCATGTGGTCTTGGTGATACCTCACTAAAATAAATACCGTTAGAGGTGATGAACAATTCTACACCAAACAGACCGTACCCTCCAAGCTCGTCAGTAACTTTTCTTGAAATTTCTTCTGCTTCCTTAATTAGTTCCTCACTCATTACATGTGGCTGCCATGATTCAATATAGTCTCCATCTTGTTGTACATGACCTATTGGTGGACAAAAAACCGTTCCTGATACAGAGCGTACTGTTAGTAAGGTGATTTCTGAATCGAATTTAATAAATTCTTCAACTATGACTCTTGTACTTTTGCCTCTTCCACTGTTTAGTGCTTCCTGCCAGGAGTTTTCTATATCATCTTCTGTACGGCAAACTGTTTGACCTTTTCCAGAAGAGCTCATAAGTGGTTTTATCACACAAGGTGTACCAATTATACTTACAGCCTTCTTTAGTTCATCTAGAGAGTTAGCAAATTCATATTTAGCTGTTGGAAGTTCCAATTTTTCACTTGCTAATCGGCGAATGCCTTCACGATCCATTGTTAGTTGTGCAGCATATGCTGTTGGGATGACGTTATAGCCCTCTTTTTCCAATTCCACAAGCGTTGCTGTTGCTATTGCCTCAATTTCTGGAACAATAAAATCTGGCTTCTCCTGCTCAATTACTGCACGAAGCTGTTGACCGTCTAACATATCAACAACATGAAAACGATGTGCAACCTGCATAGCAGGTGCACCTTCATAACGGTCGACTGCTATCGTTTCTACTCCTAATCTTTGTGCTTCAATGATAACCTCTTTCCCTAATTCTCCTGATCCTAATAATAATAGCTTTTTAGCGTATGTATAGTTTGGTGCTCCGTACATTTCATAACCCCCTGAATGTTTGTATTTAAGCTAATAATATCGTTTATTACGGAGATATTTCAACATAATTTCACTAAATTACCGAACAAATTTATAAAAATTATATTAATCGTTCAACAATTAGCCTTTTTTTACTTAACTTGATATTTATCAATTCTAACTAATTTTCAAAAAATCTCTCTTATTTATTTTGTATGGAATTTTTATAATGAATAAGTTGTAAAAACTAATGCTGTTAGTTATGATATATATAAAACTAATATCATTAGTTTTATAATTCATGGAAGGGAGTATTTCAAATGAAAGAAAACTTAGAAATGACTACAAGCTATAGATGGGGGGCTATTTCACTAACCGTTGCAGGAATTCTCTTTATTTTATATCCTTTCATTCGACCGTTTTCTGATGAAACATCCTTATTAGGTGCTTCAGCATTTTCCTCTATTGAATGGCTTATTTCACATGTGATGGCAATATTAGCTTTCGTGTTATTAGGAATTGGTCACCTTAGTTTTTATCTCTCAGTACAAAATACCATGGTTGAGAAGCTTGCTCTTCGGAGTCTTATTCTTGCTTGGATAGGAATAGGTCTGATCCTTCCGTTTTATGGAGCAGAGGTTTTTAGTTTGAATATAATTGGCCAAGAAGCCATACATCAGCAAAACGTTGCTTTGATGAGTCTTGTAAATGACATTCGTTTTGGACCTGGGTTTTTGATGATTTTGATTGGCCTAATTATTTTAGCAGCCAGTTCAATACTCGTTGCAATAATCATTTGGAAATCCAAAATTCTATCAAAGTGGAGCGGTATCCCCTATGCATTAGGATTTATATTGTACCTTCCACAGTACATGGGAACTCAGCCAATTAGAATTGTACATGGACTTGTAATTACAATCGGATGTTTGTGGATTGCGTTGTATCTATGGAGAACTAAACAATCTATAGATACAGTCAACGGTAAGTCACATAGCCCTACAATGGAGTAGTCATCGGGGGTATTCAGATAGTAGTTTCCTTTAAAAGATATAATAATACTACTCTCTACATGAATGAAACATACATCTAAAGATATAAAAAAAGAGATCGTTAAATGTTTCACGGTCTCTTTTACATTAATAAAATCTATTTTAAAAACATCAATTATCTAGTATTTTATTTCCTATTACTAATGATACCGTTTTCCCTCTATATCAATAACCATAAAGAAAATCCCTTCTAATTCGTTCATTTTTAGACTGTATTACTTATAACTATTGTATTGACAACTCAATAAAGAGGATATAAAGTAATGATAGTGATAATTATTATCAACTAAACTCATATAAAGGAATGATATATAAAATGAATGCAAAATTATTCACAACATTAATTATGGCTATGCTTATGATTGCTTTAGTTGGTTGTTCAAATTCAGATCAACAATCAAATGCAAAATCAGAGCCATCAACTACTGAAGATACAGAAAAAGCTGAAAGTGAAGAAGCTACAACAGAATATCCAATTGTGATTAAGCATGCATTTGGTGAAACAACAATTGAAGAAAAACCTGAAAACGTTGCTACTATTGCATGGTCAAACCATGACGTTGCTCTTTCTCTTGGCGTTGTACCTGTAGGTTTTTCTGCTGCAAACTATGGTGTTCAAGATGATAGCGGCATGCTACCTTGGACTGCTGAGAAATTAAAAGAACTTGGTGAAGACAGCCCAAATATCTATCAAGATACAGACGGTTTAGATTTTGAAGCAATTGCTGATTCTAATCCAGATGTTATTCTTGCAGCATATTCTGGTATTACTCAAGAAGAATATGATACATTAAGTGAAATCGCTCCAGTTGTTGCTTATCAAACAAGCCCTTGGGTAGCTTCATGGCGTGAACAGGTTACATACAACTCAATGGGTATGGGACTTGAAGAAGAAGGTAAACAGCTTATTGCTGACACAGAGAAATTAATTGAAGACAAAGCAAGTGAATATCCTGAACTAAAAGGTAAAAAAGCTGCCTTCGTAAGTATTGACGCCGCTGATTTATCTAAGTTCTACGTCTACACACCTGGAGATCCACGTGGTGCATTCCTTAGTGAGTTAGGTATGGAATACCCTGAAAGTATTACAAGTCAAATTACTGATCCAAGTAAATTCTTTTTAGAAGTAAGTGCTGAAAATGCAGATATGCTTAACGGTGCTGAAATTTTAGTATCATATGGTGATGAAAATACACTTGCAGCTTTACAAGCTGATCCAATCCTTGGAAAAATCCCAGCAATTGAAAGAGGTTCTATTGTAATTATCGGAAATGGTACACCACTTGCAGCATCTGGAACTCCAAGCCCACTTTCTATTGAATACTCAATTGACGAATACTTAACTTTACTCTCAGAAGCTGTAAGCAAAGTTAAATAAAATGAGTAATACTTCCGTTTCAGAAAATAAGCAGTTGCATATACCGAAAAATTTCATAAAAGTACTTATACTTTCTATTGTCATACTCGGTATATGTGTATTGGCTTCTCTTGCTTTTGGATCTCGTATAGTTGGATGGAAGGAACTAATGGATGGTTTATTCCATCCTGAGGTACAGACCCACGGAGCAAATGTTGTTCGCCAAAGAATGGCTAGAACTGTATTTAGTATCATGTGTGGTGCAGCATTAGGAGTTTCTGGGGCTCTCATGCAGTCAGTCACTCGCAACCCTATTGCAGATCCTAGCATACTCGGAGTTAACACAGGGGCAGCACTTTTCGTCGTTTGTGGAATTTCCTTCTTTAATATTGGTTCCGCTAGTCAATACATTTGGTTTGCATTAGCAGGAGCAATCATAACTGCCATTTTTGTATTCGGAATTGGTTCGATGGGGAGTGGCGGTGCCACGCCCCTTAAACTCGTTTTAGCGGGTGCTGCTACAAGCGCTGCTTTATCATCTCTCGTGATGGCAATTATGATTCCTCGCTCAAACGTTATGGATCAATTTAGGTATTGGCAGGTAGGAAGTGTTGGATCAGGAAATTGGAACTCTGTCTCAATCTTTATTCCTTTTCTTATAGTTGGAATACTAATAGCCCTTTTCTCCGCTCCCTCACTAAACGCAATTGCATTAGGTGATGAAGTAGCAACAGGACTAGGAGTACGTACAGGAACACTTAGACTTATAGCTGCATTTGCAGGTGTACTATTATGTGGTGTAGCAACAGCACTAGCAGGCCCTATTGGATTTATCGGATTATTAGCAACACATGTTATTCGACTCCTTATTGGCCCTGATATTCGATACATTATCCCAATGTCAGCGCTATTAGGTGCTATTATCTTAACAATATCAGATGTTTTTGGTAGAATTCTTGGAAGTCCTGGGGAGCTTGAAGTTGGTGTAGTTACAGCATTTGTTGGGGCTCCTATTTTAATCTTAATAACTATGAAAGCGAAAATGCGTGCCTTATGATGAATGAATCTATAAATCTTATTATGGTAGGTAGAATAAAGAGACGTCGTCGTTTTTTCTTTGTCACTTCCCTCCTTGCAATCATTTCCGTTGCACTTTGCTGCACAATGCTAATGCTAGGAAACACAATTTATCCTTTTTCAGATGTTATAAGTGTTTTACTCGGTGAGAAAATAAAAGGTGCATCATTTGCAGTCGAAACAATACGGTTTCCAAGAATGGTTGCAGGTGTTTTTGCTGGATTTGCTTTTGGTGTTGCAGGACATGTATTTCAAACAATGCTTCGTAATCCTTTAGCAAACCCAAATGTTATCGGTATCACAGCAGGTTCAAGTGCAGCTGCTGTGTTTTGTATCATCGTTCTTCAAGCAAGCACAACCTTTGTTTCAATTGCTTCTATTATTGGTGGACTTGCAACAGTTATTATTATTTTTCTATTATCAAGAGGTACTTCTTTTTCAATTGGTCGATTAATTTTAATAGGAATTGGCATTCAAGCAATGCTAAACGCTGTCATATCGTATCTATTACTTATTGGTCAGCAAAATGATGTTCCTACTGCAATGAGATGGTTGAGTGGTAGTCTAAATGGTGCTAAAATGGAGAATCTTTATCCTTTAATAATTACCGTCCTTATCTTCGCACCAATTATCGTTGTTCTTGGGAAGAACTTAGATATGCTAGAGCTTGGAGAGCAAGCAGCAACTTCACTTGGAGTCGATACTGACAAAACACGATTTATACTTGTTATCAGTTCGGTCCTTATTATTGCGTTAGCAACGGCTACAACAGGACCTATCGCTTTTGTCGCGTTCCTTTCTGGACCTATCGCAAAAAGATTAGTTGGAGTAGGATTTTCAAGCATTATTCCAGCAGGTCTTATTGGCATCATTTTAGTTTTAGCATCAGATCTAATCGGACAATTCGCATTTGTGGCTAGATATCCTGTAGGTGTAATCACAGGCATACTTGGAGCTCCATATTTGATTTACTTGCTAATTCGAATGAATCGAAAGGGAGATTTATAATGAAACCGACACAAGCTTTTCAAACGGAAGGAATCACTGCTGGATACGATAATAAAACCATTTTACATGATGTAAGCATAACGATTCCTAGCAACAAAATTAGTATTATAATTGGGGCCAATGGTTGTGGTAAATCTACACTCCTTAAAACAATGGCTAGACTTATTAAACCTACCTCTGGGCAAGTAACCTTTGGTGGAAAACCAATTAATAAAATACCTCCAAAGCAATTAGCTCGTGTATTGGGTCTACTACCTCAATCACCAATTGTACCTGAAGGAATAACGGTTGCAGATTTAGTTGGACGAGGAAGATTTCCACACCAAACATTTCTAAAGGGTTGGACAAAAAAGGATTACGAAGCAGTTAGTGACGCTATGGAAATGATGAACATCACTGAATTTGCTGATCGTAGCATTGATGAGCTTTCAGGTGGTCAAAGACAGCGTGTCTGGATTGCAATGGCACTTGCACAACAAACAGACATATTATTTCTTGATGAACCAACAACCTATTTAGATATCACCTATCAAATTGAAATTCTTGACCTGCTAACAGATCTTAACCGAAAATATGGAACAACCATTGTCATGGTTCTTCATGATATCAATTTATCTGCTCGTTATGCAGACTATATTTTCGCTCTTCAAAAAGGAAGACTTGTTGCAGAGGGTGAGCCATCAAAGGTTATTACAAGTACATTAATTGAAGACATTTTTGGTCTTCATTGCACAGTAATAGAAGATCCTGTTTCTGGATCTCCTTCAGTAATTCCTATAGGACGTTATCATGTGAATAGAGAGCTCACCCTTATTAAAGGCTAGCTCCCACACTTAGCAAAAGGTTGCAGACGATCTCCCTAGTTGGGATCGTCTGCAACCTTTTTGCTGTGAAGGGCTATATGTTCAACAGTTCTAACGCTTGCCATACATATCTAAATGAGAGGATTTTTATTACACACTCACTCAAATCACTGTGACATGTTTGCAAATATACCAAGAATGTACTTTACCACTTAACCATTTCTTCCATAATCAAATTCGTCCTTGCACCAGATTCTCCAGTACTCTGGCACAAATTAGTACCCCCTGTTAAATCAGATACAATCGTTTCTATAAGGGGCTGATGGACATGCTGAGGTCGTTCAAAATTCCATGTTTCTACCCCATTTGCGGTCTTTAAAACAATTGGATCGTTCCCAAATGTAGAAAAGGTAATACTCCCCTTACTACCGACAATTTCATTTACATCTTCATCTTCAAAAGCAGAAAAACACCAATTACCTACACCATGGATTCCCGATTCGAATCGGTAGGTTCCTGTAACAATATCTTCCGCTTGGTAAAAGCCTGCTTGATTTGAGGCAAATCCTTTTGTCTCCTTAATCGGCCCTAGCAAATAATCTAAGATATCGAGTGTATGACTAGCTAAATCAAAAAATAGACCTCCACCGGACAATTCAGGTTGAACTCTCCATGGGGGATTTGTTGAGTTCTTCACATCTTCGCTAGCTTTTTGATACTGTGTAGTTGATACAAAACGAATTTCTCCGATCACATTAGTATCCAAGAGCTCTTTTATTTTAACAAATCTCGGCTGTGCCCTACGATAATAAGCAACAAATAAAGGAACACGCGCCTTTTTACAAGCAGCGATCATTTCATTACATTCAGCCCAGTTTAGTGCCATAGGCTTTTCTACATAAACAGGCTTTCCTGCTTCTGCAACCTTTATTGTATATTCCTTATGTGAGCCTGGTGGCGTTGCAATATAAACAGCATCAACATCAGGATCATTAATTAGAGCATCAGCATCAGCATACCATTTTGGAACATTATGTCTTTGAGCATAATCTCTCGCTAGCTCACCTGTTCTACGCATCACAGCCACTAACTCTGAATTTTTAACCTTTTGAAATGCAGGTCCACTCTTTACCTCTGTCACATCTCCACAGCCAATAATACCCCAACGAACTTTTTCTAAATTCATGGACATCTTTCTCTCCCTCCTCTTATTACATTAATCTTTCTTCCTATTATTTACTGTACCATTTAAATTTGAGGGTTTGTAAAAGATTTATTTCTTATAGGGCTCCTAGTTATATCTGAAATTGCTATTTGGAACACTACACCTACATCTTGCATAAAAAGGTTTAAATCTACCATTATAGGTTATTAAAACTAATAAAAACCGAAGTTATGAGGTAGCAAATATGTATAAATACTATAGAAATAAAACGTTAAAACCGAGTCAATTCATAATTATTGGATTTTTAATTCTTATTTTTATAGGAACGATACTATTAGCTCTCCCAATATCCTCATCAACAGGAAAAAGCATAGGAATTATTAATGCCCTTTTTACATCAACATCAGCTGTTTGTGTAACAGGGTTAGTTGTCATGAACACAGGAAGTGATTTCTCTTTAATAGGACAACTGATTATTATGCTACTTATCCAAATTGGTGGTTTAGGTTTTATGACTTATGGTGCTTTTATTGCCCTATTATTAGGTGAAAAGATTGGGGAAAGAAAGCGTAAACTATTAAAAATATCAACAAAAGCCTTGCCATCCCAAAGCCTAAAAAAACTTATTGTTAGTATATTTATTCTTACTATTTTGCTTGAGAGTTTAGCAACAATAATACTGACAATTAGGTGGAATAACGATATGGGGTTTTGGAATGCTTTTTATCATGCACTCTTTCATTCTATTTCTGCCTACAATAATGCAGGCTTTGTTTTATGGTCGAACAGTCTAAGCAATTATGTTGGTGATCCCGTAGTAAATGTAATCATATCAAGCTTATTTATCATTACTGGACTAGGCTTTACAGTACTTTTAGACATCTATAATAATCGTAGGTGGACAGCCTTAACTCTCCATTCAAAGCTTGTAATATTGATGTCTTCTACCTTAATTATTGTTGGATTTATCGTTATTTTAGCAATAGAGTCAATTAATGTATTGACCTTAGAAGGATTACCGACTGATGATCGTTTATGGGCAGCATTTTTTCAAAGTGCTACAACACGTACTGCTGGTTTTAATACAATCAACATAGGAGATATGATGATCCCTTCCCTATTGCTAATTATCTTTTTCATGTTTATTGGTGCTTCCACTGGTGGTACAGGCGGAGGGACGAAAACAAATACATTTTTTATCATCATCATTTATCTATGGTCCCGTATTAAACGCAAGAAAAATATAGAGGTTTTCGAGAAAAATATATCTATTAAAATCATTAATCGAGCGATAACAGTTATCGTACTATCTTTTGGAGTTATACTTGCTGTTACTATGTTATTAACAGTGACCGAGCACTCAAGCAATACCAACTTCTTCGCCATTTTATTTGAAGCTACTTCCGCTTTTGGAACTGTAGGATTATCAATGGGATTAACACCAGATCTTTCTGCATGGGGGAAAATCATTATTACAATCACTATGTTCATAGGCCGATTAGGTCCATTAACATTAGCTTATGCTTTATCACAGAAAGGTGGAAGTAAAACTAAAGAATATAAGTCGAATGAGGAGGATATGGTTTTAATTGGCTGAGATTTTCCTGATGAACTATATAACTAACTTAGTAGTGGTGAATACAACCTAGGTATAAATGATCTCAAATTACAAAAGAATATTCAGGCATTATCTTTATGGAAGTTAAAGGTACAAATCCATCAGTTAATCCCCATCTACTTTGAATTGGAGCAGAAATTAAGATCTCACAATAGATAGATACTAAAGGGGAGGATAACTAACGTTAAACTCCCTTTTAACTAAACAATATATTATTTATCCATTCAAATCTTCAATTCGGATTGAGCGACTATGAATCGTATGGTTCCAATTTTTATTATTACTTGTAAACAAACCAAAAAGAGTGATCGGAAACCAGGTGAATTGGAAGACAGGAAATAGTACCAGTCCTAGATAGGCCTTTAAAGGTTTTCTCTCCATCATCATGACTATCGGAAACTGTAGAAACAATGCAACATTCAACGCAATCCATCCCCAATCTGGAACCACTTTTAACAATTCGAATTGGCTGTATAAAGGAGTAGCCAGTTGCAAATAGGACATTACCCAAACTGCTGCTACAAATAAAAATCTAATGGGCTGAAATAAATACATTGCTGCATCAAATTGTGTAAAACTTCGTGTTTGAATAGATTTTATCAAAAGAGGCTTCATATATCTTCTGGCACAATCAGTGTGTCCGCGCATCCAGCGTAATCTCTGTCTTACAGAACTTATAAGTGTAACAGGCTTTTCATCATAGACAATTGCATTATTTGCCCAAGTAGGATAGATGCCATTACCAAGGCAGCGTGCTGTAAATTCTACATCTTCTGTAAGTGATGTTGCGTTCCAGCCAATCTCCTTGAGTAATCTTGCATCAAAACACATTCCTGTGCCAGCTAACGTACTTGCCATCCCCCAGTTATGCCTTGCTTGCTGCCACATCCGATTAATATACCAGTATGTGATGGCGTAAGAAAGGGAAACCCATGAATCATAAGGGTTTTTAGTTTCTATATAACCTTGAATCACTTGATGACCATCCATCAGCTTATTATTCATTTCACTTAAGTAATTTTTACTAACTAGATTGTCTGCATCAAATACAACAATAGCATCAAACTCACGTTTTCCCTGCCATAGCTTTTCTAGCATCCATTCCATAGCAAAACCCTTTCCTTTTCGGAGTGGGTCTATCCTCTCCATCACGTGAACATTATGCATATTTGCAATCTTCACAGTACTGTCTGTGCAGTTATCACAGATAACAAAAACTTCATATAAATCCTTTGGATAATGCAGCTTAGTAAGATTCTCTAAGAGAGGGGCAATGACCTTTTCTTCATTATGTGCTGCAACGAGTATTGCAAAAGACTTTTGTGGATGATGCTCTTTCATAACCTTTTTGTTTTTCTTAAAACCAGCCAAACTAATAATAATCTGGTAAAAACTCACCGAAAAAATAACGACCTGAAATATATTTGAAATTATAATGAAAAAGTGTTGCATGATTTCTTCCTTTCACACTTACGGTGTTTGATATGATAGTGCAATATCCAAAACATTCTTAACTTCATCAAAAGATGCAACATCTGTCTTTCCATTCCCATCAAAATCAGCAGCAAACCCAATTCTGCCCTCTCCCTGTGCCCATGGACCAAAGGAGTTTTTCAATGGATCATATTGATTTTCACCTCCGTTCACATATCCTTTCCAAACTCCTGTTTCTGCTGTATATATAATTAAATCAGTCGTTCCATCTCCATTCCAATCTCCCGTGAGTAGCTGATCCTCATCATTTAACGAAACTCCCTTAATCTTTTGCGGTGTTGTTAAACGATTGCCTAAATTCTGTATGCTAAAAACATTCTGGTTATCAGATGATACGTAAAGATATTCACTTTGGGTGGAGCCTTGAGACTTTCCTAAATAGAGACCTTTGTTTACTGGAAAAGAACTATTTATCCTCTCTGTATTCAAGTGATTATCACTATAATAAATGTAAATAATTTGCCCATCACCATAAGCTATTAATCCATTCCCGTTTTGCGATTGAAAAGGTTTTAAGGAATCTAGATTCGGCGGTAATTTACCAAGCATTGTAGGATTAAGAAACCTTTCATCTCCAGCCCAGCTAGCCCGAAAATCCCCTTTCTTTTGGTTATACGCCAGTAAATCTTGTTTTCCATCGTTATTGAGATCAGCAAGCATGACTTGTTCTTCAGAAGAAAATGATTCCTTTAGCCATATCTCAGTTGCCTTCTGAGGACGATTGCGTGGAAGTGTATAAGTTCCTGGTATTAATACGATACGATGTTTCTCTCGTACAACAATATCAGCATCCCCATGCCCCTTTACATTCCCTATCATGATTTGTTCGGCCTTTACATTAAGCGGTATTTTTACACGATGAGCCGGAGTAAACGGGATAATATCATGCAATGTCATCCATTGGTATCCTTCTTGCTTAAAGCCATCTACTAATTGGTGAAGATATGAACTTTCACCGTTTTCCTTATATTTGTAAACCGGTAATCCATCCTCAATTTTGGGCTTTCCATCTGCTAATACCTCTTTCTCCAAATAAGGAAATTCCATAAATGGGTGATAGTATAATGAAGCTAAATCATCACTTTTTTCGATTTTTGATAGCATTTTATTAACAGATTTCTGGTCACTGATGTACCCCAAAGGTGCAGGCACATAGAATGATCCGAGACTTTCCTGACCATAGCTGTTAATTGTGTCATAAGCATTTATATCTTTAAAAGAGCGTAATGAGTAGTAATCAGGCTGATACAAAATCCCAATAAAAGAGCGAAAAACCCTTTCCTGTTCACGTGTATCTTGGTAGTGAGGAGACTCCCAAAAGGACGGCTGTAAATCAATTTTAGCAAAGGCTTCTAGGCTATTTGTTATCCGCTCGGCTGCATAGGATACTGCTTTTGTTTCTGGAGCGCCATTAACCTTAAATTCAGAACCAATTCCTGAATTCTGATTGTTCCCTTCCATAGCAGAGTCACCATACTGATGGCTATATCCATGCATGCCTAAAATACCACCCTGCTGTTGCACTTCTTTTAGCAGTTTAATAAATGACCTACTAACACTATCTGGATCTGGATCATCAATTCCTCTTTCATTCCAAGTTCCTTCCTCGCTAAGGTCCATCCTTCTTGGAATAACAGCTATATGAAAGGCTATATTTTCTGACTCAATATATTGTATAACTGCTTTTAACTTCCCTAAAGCTTCTAAACTATTATATTCCCCACCAGGTCCCACGTCTTCGAGCCTGAGCATGGCATGCCGTTTATTAGAGTTGGGAAATATGTTTTTACCCGTAAAAGTAGTTATATATATTGAGAGTGATGTTAGCAGAAATAGGAACATCACAATGAATAAAATTAGTCTCCTGTTTCTTCTTTTCAAGCATTTCAATCCCCTAGTTTTCATTATTTGTTATATAATTTCAATTTTTCATCTAGCTCAAAGTCAAATATTTCCGAAAAATATATAATCGAAATTATATCATTAACTTATTAATAATGACTATAAGATTTTTTTATGAAACCTCTATCCAACGTAGTTCGTTTGTTATTTTCAGATTGAACAGAAAAAGGATAGATCCTTATATAGTAAATTTTCTTAGCAATACGAAAAAGAAGGCTGGGACATAAGTAAAGAAGTCATACAAAAAGACGAATAAATCTAAATTCATTAAGCTGAAAGAAACAAGTTCGTTCCATTGCGCTGCAGACACTCGCTTTCCACGGGGAGGAAGCTGAGCCTCCTCGGCATACCTGCGGGGTCTCAGCCTTTCCTCAATTCCCGTAGGAGTCGAGTGTCTTCCGCTCCATTCCACTAGTTCTTAGAATTAGTATGCAAAATCAAAAAATCTATTGATGACAGCAAATAAAAACCCGAACTATTAGGTGAATGATTAATTGATATATCACCTAATAATTCGGGTTTTTCATTAACTTAAATACTTATGTCCCAGCCTCTTTCTTTAATTCACATTTTACTCATAGTTCACACAATATTAAGATACTATATTTGCTTCAAGATCACTTCTACAATCCGCTTAGATGCATCTCCATCACCATAAGGATTTCGAATAGTAGCCATTTTATTATACTTATCATCATCATCTAATAACTCCTTGGTAAACCTATATATATCTTCTTCCTGCGTTCCTACAAGCTTCAACGTACCAGCTGTTACTCCTTCTGGTCTTTCTGTCATATTTCTCAGCACAAAGACAGGTTTCCCCAAAGAAGGTGCCTCCTCCTGAATTCCCCCTGAATCTGTCAGGATAATATGAGAACGCGCTGCAATATTATGGAAATCAATTACATCTAATGGTTCAATTAAATGAATCCGGTTATTTCCTTGTAGCATTTCATCTGCTATCTCTCTTACCTTAGGATTCAAATGGACAGGATAAACAACTTGAATGTTTTTAAATTCCTCAATAATTCTTTTTACTGCCATAAATATATTTCTCATAGGCTCACCAATATTTTCACGTCTATGCACAGTTAAAAGTATGATCTTATCATTATTTAACTTTTCAAAAATTTCATGATAGTAATCCTGCTGAATTGTTGTTTTTAATGCATCTATAGCTGTATTACCCGTGACAAAGATAGATTTCTCATCTTTACCTTCATTCAATAGATTTTGCTTTGCTTGCTCAGTTGGTGCAAAGTGGAGATCCGCTAGTACTCCAGTTAACTGCCTGTTCATTTCTTCAGGAAAAGGAGAATATTTATCGTTCGTTCGGAGACCCGCCTCTACATGTCCAATTTTAACTTTGTTATAAAAGGCAGCAAGCCCCCCTGCTAAAGTAGTAGTTGTATCACCATGAAGCAATACTAGATCTGGCTTAATTTCCTTTATAGCACTATCTAGCCCTTGAATAACTGCTGTTGTAATATCAGCCAGTGACTGATTTACCTTCATGATATTTAAATCATAGTCCGGAACAATTTCAAATACCTTTAACACATGATCCAACATATCTCGATGCTGTCCAGTCACTGTAACTATTGACTGGATATTTGCTGTCTTTTCCAATTCTTGCACTAATGGTGCCATCTTTATAGCTTCAGGCCTTGTTCCAAATATCGTCATTACCTTGATCAATTTCTCATCTACTCCGATTCCTCAACTATACGTCTTTATTTTATCTAATTTCATTACTAGGACTCTGACCGTATCCAACAATTAAATCAGCCACAATCTTATTACAAGAAGCTGTAAAAATTTGGAGATAACATAAATAAGGAGAAGTCAAAAATCGACTTCTCTTCTTTGCTTTACTATTTAAATACGAGAAAATCCTTCAGTCTCAAGATAGTTCGTTGCTTCCTTATACGTATTAAACGTACCATCAAGTCCACCATCTTCTGAATATACATTCCAAAGATCCTCTTCTTGTATCACGGTAAGTGTAACAGTATTATCATTCATCCACACTTCATCTGTCGGTTCATCAGAATCCTCTGTTTTCTTAGAGGTTAGTGAATGGATAGAATTCCTAATAATCTCACGTAAGTCCTTCTCCGTAAAATCACGAACATTGACCATACCTTTATCGTTTGTTTCATATCCCGTCATTTTCCCAGCATACACAAAACCATTTCCATTAGGATGTAAGTGATAAACAACGTTTTTATGGTCATATGAACTATCATTATAATGAAAATTCACTCGTCTTAATGAAACATCTTTTCTTTCAAGTTCAGGGAATGATTCAATTATTGCTAGTTTCTCTTCAAATGTTAACATATAGTCTCCAATATAAATTATTTTCTTTATTATATCATTGTTGTGTGTTTATCATGCACAATTAACCTGTGATATTCTATTTTAACTCAGAATTATAAAATATAAACACTATGTAAAAAGATAAATTGTTTCTAAAAGATATCTTTCGGGATATTTCAACTGCAAGCCCTTTCCTTCTAGTAGGCTTTCAACTAGTTTGACACTATACATTATTGGGTAACTATTGAGAAAGAACTAGTATAAGGAGAAATGACATGCAGGAAACCAATAAAGTACTGTTAACAAAGGATGATATGACAAACCCAGCTATTGTTCCTGAATGGGTTATACATGAATACAATACCTTTCATCAAATTGTAACGGAGAAAACATTTCCCTGTTATTTTGGAATGAAAGCAGAGATGAAGGGTGAGCTTCGTTACGCCTATATCACGCAAGAGGATTGGTCTAACCTACCAAAAGCTGTTGGGGAATTTCTAACGCTTTTTAACGAACCTCCATACATACGTCATGGACTGTTTGTCTTTGTCGAACCTGAAGAAGAGAAGGATGATCTTGAGCATTATCGTAAAAGGTTTTGGGACATCTTACAAAGCTTACATGAAAACGATAAACAGAACTGGCCAGACGATACGCCTAAAGATCCGGATCATTACTTATGGGACTTTCACTTTGGCGGAGAACCAATCTTTGTATTTGGAAATGCACCTGCATACAAACAACGAAAAACACGTGATCTAGGTAACAGCCTTATCCTTGGTTTTCAACCACGAAAGATTTTTGAAGGACTTGAAGGAACACAAAAAGGTGGAATCATGTCTCGTGAAAAAGTGAGAGAACGAGTAGAAAAATGGGATAACCTCCCGACACATCCCGATATCTCTCACTTTGGAGACCCTGACCACAATGAATGGAAGCAATTTTTCATTGGAGATGATGCAGAGCCAGTTCAGGGAGAGTGTCCATTTCATCATAAAGCTCAATAAAAGGAAAGCCTTGCACATTTATAAAGTGCTAGGCTTTTTCATCATATCATCATTCATTTCGGATAAAACAAAATAACTCTAGCATTATATTGGAGTCTTATGTCTTCATAAAAAGCTGCACTAAAAAGGGTGTTTCTTGGCATTTGTAGGATTAAGAATGACAACCAACTAACTGCTTCTAGATATTATAGAGAAGCAAAAACTAACAAGATAACCTCAAAACGAGCCAAAATGCTGACTTATTTTGTGGTTTAACTAGGAAGATAATCTATTTCATGAATAATTTGAGTTTTCATTACAAGCAAACTATTACTTCCCCAAGTAAGCATTTAACATCCACACATGTTTCTCCAGGCTGGAATGAATCGCCAACAGCATATCGCCAGTTGTTTCATCGTTTATCGACTCTGCCGTTTCCATACCATGTTTCAGCTCTGAAATAATTTGAGCAAAGTCTGTTGAAATGGTTTGCACCATACTTGTTGCCGATTCCTCTCCTTCAGCTTCTAAAACAGAGGCTATTTCAAGGCAACCTGACATGGTTGCAACTGGCTTCCCTCCTAAAGCAAGTAGGCGCTCAGCCAATCCATCAATATGTTCAGCAGCTTCTTGGTAAAGTTCTTCAAATTTGTTATGTAAAGTGAAAAATTGTTCACCTTTGACATACCAATGGTAATTATGCAATTTCACATACATAACATTCCAGTTGCCAATTTGTTTGTTCAGAACATCTGTGATTATCATTCATTCACCCTCTCATTATTAATTTGTTTCCTACTCGTTTTCAGAACTGACCTTTATAAGAAAATGTTTCTTATACAAATCAAGCTTTCAAAAACCGCAATAAAGCTTCATTGAATTCACTAGCATGTGTGGCATTAAATCCATGCGGCCCGCCTTCAATGACTACAAGTTGACTGTCGGCAATTTGCTCATGTGCCTTCTGTCCACTGATTTCAACCGGTACGATTGCATCGGAGTCACCATGAAGAATGAGTGTCGGAACGTTGAATTTTTCCAAATCCCCACGGAAATCCGTATAGCTGAATGCCGAAATGCAATCAAGTGTACCTTTTGGCGATGCAAATGCAGCAATGTCGCGATTATACAAGCGGAATTCATCGCTGACAAGATCGGTTCTTTCCCCAGAGGTAAAAAACGTAGTTGTAAATGCATCCAAGAACGCCAACCTATCTCCCTTTACTCCATCTTGAAACCCTTTAATTGTTGCATCGTCAAGCCCTCCGTCTGGGTTATCCGCAGATTTGTACAAGTAAGGCGGAACCGCCCCTGCAAGTACTGCTTTTGACATTCGTTCTGTTCCGTAAGTACCAATATACCGTGCAACCTCACCTCCGCCCATCGAGAAGCCAACGAGTGTCACATCATTGATATCCAAATGCAGAATCAACTTATGCAAATCAGCTGCGAATGTATCATAATCATAACCGTTCCAAGGCTGGGAAGACTGTCCGAAACCACGACGATCATACGTAATCACTCTGTGTCCATCTTCTACCAATGCTGGCACTTGCTTTTCCCAAGATCTTCCGCTCAGCGGCCAACCATGAATCAACACTACTGGTTTGCCTGAACCAACATCCTCATAATGAAGTTCGATTGCATTTCCATTTTCGTTTCCAACAGTCACTTTCGCCATTACAAATCCCTCCATTTTTACACATGATAAAATCTCATTGCACACATGTTTGCTACATTCACTAGCAGCTCTTTTTTCATCTTACTTGACGGGTATAGGATAAAAACTGCCAATATTATCAGTTCTACCCCGCTCATCTTACTTTATATTCCAGTTATATAGAATAATGCCAATGTATCATTTCCACTATTATTTTATAAACTCCCAAACCACTCCTATTTTCTCTTGAATTTGTGATTCCATCATGATAGTTAAGTATATTTTCATATGAAATTTATTATCGATTTGCCTAAAATAGCATCTCACACATACTGAAGGTATCTATGACAAAATAGTATTAGAATAAACTAAAAAATGAACTTAGCATTCAACTAAGTTCATTTAACTTGAATGTTGTTCACAAGAATTAGTTTTACATTTATTAGAAAAGTATGTTCAAGCAATGCAATAATTTTCGAGAGAAAGTGAAAAACAACCCTTGACCTTTAAGATAACGATAAAACAATTCCACAATCGTTCACCAACTATAGATAATATAAAGCTCAATTTTGACATTTCCTAAGTCAATCTATCCAAGACATTTACACTAATATACAACCTGGTCTGAAAAAGGATCATTTAGAGGAAAATCTCTTTTCAAATCTAAATTTCTACCATTATCTTCTACTTATTATACTAGTAGTAAAGTTTGACGTGATATTTCAGGAAAAAAGCATTGGAAAACGCTGTCTTGATTTACTAGCAGGTATAAGCTCCCAGACACCTAATTTATATCTAATCTTTTTTGACCTCTTCTGGCAGTTCTTCAACCTGGACTTCCTCCCATGCCTCTACAAAAGAACCCTTTATTGAAGTTTCCTTAGTTCCACTTCTCTTTTTCATAGAATGAATCAAGGTACTTATCTCCACTTATAAAATAATCATGGTTATACTTCTATTTCCGTTGTTATGAATCTTTTCATAGAGAACATCTCCATTTTGTTTTTCGATTTTACTTATTAAGTGTTGTTTATTGGGTGAATTCAGCATGTGGTGGACAACCTACGCCTCTCACAAAAACAACCTGACCATACATTCCTTCAGGTAAATGAAATGATTCTCTTGCAATCTGTCTAAATAATTCAAAGTTGGTCATCTTAATTGGTCTTTCAAGTACAGATACAATATTTTGTGGATTTCCATCTGTATAATATTTTGCAATTACCTCTTTTCACTATAGATCATCATACTTTTCATCGCTCTTCAAAATACTAATAATATGACAAAATACTTCACTTACTTGGATGAAAAAGTGATAAAATCTTCTTGTTTCATATAAAACATAAGCGGGTGGACAAAATGTGTTGGGATAGATTAAATATTGGTTGGATATGGACTAGCATTCTATTTGTATTAGTTTTGGTAGGCTGTACAGATGAAGAGGTTACAACGGTCATACAAGACGAACAGGATAAAGGTAAGGTAGAAAAAACATTAGACATAAGCAGTGATCCAATTAGAACTGAACAAGCGGACTACACATTTATGGTGTTTTTAAATGGCACAGATTTAGAAAGCACAGTTGATAAAGAAACCAATGAAATGTATGGTGCTGGTTCTTCTGATTTAGATGAGATGATGAAAATAGGCTCACGTACTAATTTGAACGTGATTGTTCAAACCGGAGGAACAAAGCAATGGTTGAACGAGGATATTGATCCCACTCAAAATCAAGTATGGCAAGTGGAAAAAGACCATTTAACCAACTTGGCGGACATTGGAAATCAAAATATAGGAAACCCTGAGACCTTAACAGATTTTATCGTTTGGACGATTCATAATTTCCCGGCAGAAAAATATGTACTGGATCTTTGGAACCACGGTGGAGGACCTCTTGGCGGATATGGTGTGGATGAAGTAAACGACTTAGACAATTTAACCTTAAAGGAACTACATACGGCTCTACAAGATGCTTATGACCAAACAGGTGTTATATTTGAAGTCATTGGTTTTGATGCATGTCTTATGGCCTCATTAGAAGTTGCGCACACCGTTAGTCCTTTTGGGAAATATTTAGTGGCTTCTGAAGAATTAGAACCTGGGCATGGTTGGAATTATACTGCTATATTAGACGAATTAACTCACAATCCTTCTATGGATGGAGCTGCCCTTGGAAGAGTCATTGCCGACGGATTTTACAAGCAAGCAGAAGAGCAAGATACAGATGCTACTGTTACATTATCAGTAACTGATTTATCAAAAGTGAAGGACGTTTTGAAAGCACTTGATGGCCTCATGCAAGAAGCAATTCCTGACTTACAAACTCCTTCTGATCGAAATATGATATCCGGAAGTCTTAGTAAAGCAGAAAGTTACGGTGGAGGTAGTACCAATGAAGGATATTCAGACTTATTTGATTTAGGGCATTTTGCTAGAAATCTGACGAATGAATATCCTGAAGCCGACCTTCTTTTATCAGCAATAAAAGAAGCGGTTGTTTATAAAATAAATGGAGAAACACGTCAATATGGTGAAGGTCTATCTATTTATTTTCCTTACAAAGATAAACAGAATTTTTCTGAAAATCTATCAGCCTATTTCGAATTTGACTTTTCAGATGATTACGGAGATTTTATTCAAGAATATACATCTGTCTCAAGTAGTGAAACTGACACTATTAACATCAAAGAAATATCAGCAGGAGAAGATGATGTGTTCACCGTTCAAATTAGCGAAAATGAGTACGAAAACATTGAACATATTTATAGTACGTTAGGATACTATATTGATGAAGATGAAACAGAAATTCTTCATCTAGGGATGGATAATAACGTTATTTACGATCCAAACACTGGAACTGTCAAAGACAATTTCACAGGTTATTGGACTGGCTTAAATGGTCAACTTGTTTCCCTGAATGTTAAGGAAGAAACAGACGCATACAACCGTTATTCCATACCCGTAGTCTTAAATGGAGAAGACGTTAACATTATCGCATCTTGGTTTTGGGATGACAGCAATGAAGCAGGCGGATATTATAAGATTCACGGAGCATGGAGAGGCTTACTTCCCGACACGAATATGCCAGATAAAAACCTCATATCCATTGAGCCAGGAGATGAAATTATTCCCCTTTTTGAATATACAAACGAAGAAACCGATGAAAAAGGACTTATGGAGGGTGACCCCTTCACAGTTGAAAACGAACTCATTCTTGAAGACGTGGAGGTTCCAACTGGGGCTTATGTTTATCAGTTTTATATAACCGACTATGCACAGAACGAGTTATATACTGAACCGTTTATCATTGATTTAGAGGAATAATAATAGAGCCTGATCTATATTGGATCAGGCTCTTTATTATGAATATTATTAGTTGACTAGATATCTTATTTAAAAGTCTCATTTACTTGTGATACGGTTCCCCCCGATTAATCCGAAACGCCCGATAAATCTGCTCCAACAATATCAACCTCATCAACTGATGGGGAAAGGTCATCTTAGAAAATGACAACGTATCATTCGCCCTTTTCATCACCTGTTGACTCAATCCCAATGATCCTCCGATAATAAATGCTATTTTACTCTTTCCATATGTAGCTAGCTGATCGATCTCTTTTGCTAGTTGTTCTGATGTTTTCATTTTTCCTTCTATTGCTAGTGCAATGACATGAGTGTCATCACTTATTTTACTTAAGATACGTTCGCCTTCTTTTTCCTTAACAATTTCCATTTCGGTCTCACTTAGGTTTTCTGGTGCTTTTTCGTCTGGTAATTCGATGATGTCTAATTTTGCGTATGCTGATAATCTTTTTAGGTATTCATCAATGCCTTGCTTTAGATATTTTTCTTTCAGCTTTCCTATTGTGATAATTGAAATATTCATCTCTTTATTTGCTCCATTTCATTAAAACGCCATCAAAATTCTTATCCACAATCGTTCACTACTTATCCACAATCGAGAAAATAAATCAGCTACCAACTATATATACGGCTGGGTTCTTGCACAACCCACAAATTGTGGATAACTTATTATTTTCATCCACTTTTTCAATGATGGGAGCTATTTCATTTTCATCTACAAACATATCTATCGCTAAATCTATATGATCTTCACAGCAATACATAATTCAAATTCCTCCTTATCCACATGTGGATATTACCTTATTTATCAAACCTATTTCTTATTTTATACTTATCCACAACCAAATTCATAAAAAAGAGAGAGCTAAGTATTAGCCCCCTAACATATCTTCTTCTCCTAATTTCATCTTACCTTTTTGCTTTTCACCATTTCGATAGAAATTAAATTCTACCGTATCACCAACATTTTTTGTATAAAGAATTTTACGTAAATCAATAATATCCTTTATTTCTTCACCAGCAAATTCTGTTATCACATCAAACTCTTGTAAACCTGCTTGTGCTGCTGGTGATATTGGTGCGACACTCATAACGATTACTCCGTTATTTGTATCTTCTGGTAGCTTTAATGTTTGTTGCTTATGATAGCTTGATACTTCGTTTAATGATCTCATCCCAATTCCCATATAAGGACGTCTTACTTCACTATAATTTTCAAGATCCTCAATGATTGGAATAGCATGATTAGCTGGTATTGATAGGCCAATCCCTTCAACAGCCGCTTGAGCTATTTTCATTGAATTGATACCTATTACCTTACCATCCATATTAATGAGTGCTCCACCGCTATTACCAGGGTTTATAGCAGCATCTGTTTGTAGTACCTCTGCATTCCAATCAACCAAGCCATCTCCGTTTTCATCGATTGGAATTGCTCTTTCAGTTCCTGAAATAATACCTTGTGTTACTGATCCTGAAAATTGAAGACCTAAGGGATTACCGATTGCAATCACTGGCTCACCTGGTTTTACCTTGTCTGAGTCACCAAATTGCGCAACCTTCGTGATTTTCTCACTATCAACTCTTAAAACAGCTAAATCTGTTAAAACATCACTACCAAGTATTTCAGCTGGAACTCTTGTGCCATCACTTAAGCTTATTTCAACCTGTGAAGCATCAGCTATTACATGGTGATTCGTGACAACAAAGGCATTTTCACCTTCTTGTTTATAAATCACTCCTGAGCCAGTTCCTGCTTCACCTGTTTCATTCCAAAATCCGGCTTCCTGTAAATTTACTACACCAACAACTGCTTCAGATACATCATCAACAATACCGGTAATAGCAGTGTTCACATTTACTGCAACATTTTTCACAGGACCTGTTGATTCAGCGGTTCCTTCTTGCTGCTGGTCATCCTCGCCACCTAAATTCATATCATATGGGAGGAAGTTCGAAAACGCTGGGAAAGCAAATAGCATGAGTAATCCGCCTAAAACAGCACCAACTAAACCTGCTAAAAACCATCCTCCGCGATTTCCTTTTTGACGTTTCGCATTATAATTTTCATAATCTTGGTCATAATAGCCCATTATGTTCACCATTCCTTTCCATAGCTCGTGTGAATAGTGTTATATCTAATCAACATTATTCTCTTGTACAATGAAAATTAACCATAAAGATGATGATTTCACATAATTTTTATTTGTTTATTCTGTTACCTTCATTAAACAAAAGTTTATATTGCAACAAGCGGTGTTGGGGTTGTTGGATCTGTGTCATATAATTCAAATCGCTCTCCTGTTATAAAGCCCTTGCTTGCAAGAGTTTGCTCTACAGACATTCGTGCTAAATCCTTCATATTATTATCTTTACTTAAATGAGCTAGATAAATTCTCTTAGTTGAGTCTCCGATTACATCCATCATGGCAATTGCCGCATCTTCATTGGATACATGTCCAACATCACTTAAGATACGACGTTTAATACTCCACGGATAATGTCCCATTTGAAGCATTGAAACATCATGATTACTTTCAAAAACGAAGGCATCAGCATTTTGAATGATCCCCTTCATTTTGTCACTTACATAACCAGTATCAGTGATTAGCGCTAGTTTTTTTCCACCATGATGAAAAACGTAAAACATCGGCTCAGCCGCATCATGTGATACGCCAAACGATTCAATATCAAGTGATGTGAAAGACTTTACTGTTCCTGTTTGAAACACAAACTTTTGCTCTGTTGCAATTTCTCCAACTAGACCATCCATTGCTTTCCAGGTTTTTTCATTCGCATAGATCGGTAGCTTAAATCTTCTCGCTAAGACACCAAGACCTTTAATATGGTCACTATGCTCATGAGTCACAAATATACCTGAAAGCTTGCTTATGTCTCGTCCAATCTGCTCAAATAAGCTTTGCATTTGCTTACCACTAAGACCTGCATCAACTAAAAATGATTGATTTTCTGTTTCTACAAATATTGCATTCCCCGTACTACCGCTTGCTAGTACACTAAACTGCAAGCTCATATTTGGTCACTCCTCTTTTTCCCTACTGCGTAGATTGTAAAACGTCGCCCTCTAAGGCATTAACGTAAAAATCCTTTGTCTCTTCTGTATCAGTTTCAACAGTGATATGCCATGTTGGTGCTAGAATTTGTTGATTTGTTAATGGAATATGAGTGTAATATCCATATTGAATATTTTTCACTTCACTGTTAGCAGTTAAGAAATTCTTATTATATAGAGCCTCGATTGCCTTTAAAGCTGGTACTGCTGACTCTTTTTCCTCTACCTCTTTAATATCCTCAAGGAGAGACTGCTCATAGCCAACAATTTGATTCTTTTCAACCTGGAAAATAACCATTCCAATATGATCATCCTTCGATTGGAAGATATTACGCCCACCATATCTTTGAATGCAGATGATGTTTTTTGATACTTCATCTGTGTACCAGTATTGATACTTATCACCATAAAGAATATGATCCTTTAAAATCTGATTGATTCTATTCTCTAAATTTGTTTCAGGTATTGGCAAAGGATTATCAAACTTCATATTTAGTGAGCGAAATGAGCTGCTGCTACTACTTAAGACTAATGTTTGATTCTTCGGTAATTCCTCTAATGTGAATTCCTTACTTTTTGCCGTTATATAAAAGCTTTTTCCTTCAACCTCAGGCAATTTCTTTTTATAAGTTATATTTTCAACAGCTAACTTTTCTTCAATTGTTGCTTCTTTCATAATTTCATAATCTGTTTTATATTGTAATTCATAAAACTCAATGGCTAAAAAGATGTCAAGAATCAGAAATGCAAGGATAAAAATGGTTTTTGTTTTATTCCACTCCATTATCATCCCCCCCAACTGCTTGCTTTGTATCTTGAATTTTCAAAAGTCTACCATCTTTTAGCTCAATACACCAAGCAGGAGTTAAATTAGCATAGCTTTGCTCTACAGAGCCACCTAATTCATATGCTACAAAAATATTTTTAATATCTAAGTCATTAAAGTTTGCACTATCAACTAATAATTCCTCAACTCTTTTTCCAGACATTAAAGTAGTTGGTTGAGGTTGACTAGCTATTGATTTATTAAGCTGATATAAAGGTCGATCATAGATTGCAATTTCATTTTGTCCCCATCTTTGTGAAATCATTGTTGGTCCATATGGTTCATCAACCGAATTGATTACAGGAATTGAATCTAATGACATAATATATGTGATTTTCTGACTGAACTCATCAATATTAAATAATACGTAATCATCAGTCCAACCACCATGATCATTGATATAGCTAACACTCTGATCTATTAGGTGATTAGGTTCTATTGCATTTGTATCAAATGGAATTGGGTTTACATACCTAACTAAATGCTGATTAGGATATATGTTTAACTCTCTAGTTCCATCTGTATAGCGATTTTTTGAAAGGTTTACATCCTGCTTTACTATTCGAGGATTACTAAATAATGCATTTTTAAATTTCTCTGCGCTAATTTCATTTGTCACATATTGAACGCTATTTAATTTCACTTCATTGACAGGCAGCATGAATTCACTTCCATCATTTGAATAGAAAGCAAAATATGCAGGTAGCTCTTCTCTTTGGTTAAAGAGATTTGAAACATATTGATTTGCAGTAGCTAAGTTAACTGATGTTTCAACCATTTTCATCTCATCAGAAGCGACAAAATAAACTTTTTGGGTTTCATTCTCTTTCGGAACATTTAAAAAGATACGATCAAAATTTATTGATTCATTTTTATCAGTGTCCCAATTAAAAAATGATTGAATTGTCTCAACTGGAATTTGATCAAAAAATCGCAATTCAATTTTAGCTTCTTCTAGTCCATGAACCCAATTATTAAATTTTTGCTCTGTAAAGGTTTGTGAAATTCTTTGGTCACTGCTTGTATACTCCCAATCTTGCATTTCCATCCACAAACCTTCGAGCAAGCTGTTATCTAATGTACTATAGTGATTATCTTTTGTATGAATGAAAAGCTGTTGAGGTTGAATCACCTCAAATAACTCACGTTTTTCACTACTTATTGGGATGCTATCAAAAAATGTATCATCTTGAACTTCCTGTAGATATGGTTGGAGGCTCCACATATTCCACGTCAAAAACAAACTAATACATACTAATACAATTAAAATTGCACTTTTAATAGATTCTTTATTCATTCCCACTCATCCTCTTGATTCGGGTCATATGGCAGTGTAAAGTATACGGTTGTTCCTTGACCCTCTTTACTCTGAGCCCAAATATCTCCTCCATGTGCATAAACCATTTCCTTAGCAATAGCTAACCCTAAGCCTGTCCCACCTAATTGTCTTGTTCTAGCTTTATCAACTCGGTAAAAGCGATCAAAAATCTTATTTAAGCTATCCTGAGGAATACCCACACCCTCATCCTTCACTCGAATCTGAATTTCAGCAGCTAGCACATCAATTGTAAAAGTAACTTTCCCACCTTCTGGAGAGTACTTTAAAGCGTTTGAAATAATATTATCTAAAACCTGGGTGATTTTATCAGTATCAATTTCAACATATAGCTCATCTTTTGGAATATTCCTTTTAAACGATATATGCTGGGTTTTCGTCATTTCAAAACGATCAATTATTTTATTAATAAAAATTGTGAAGTTAATCCACTCTTTATTTAAGCGATAATCAGTGCGATCAAGCTTTGAAAGCTGTAGAAGGTCATTTACTAGACGAATCATTCGTTCAGTTTCTGTTTGTGTAACATTTAAAAACTGTGGCGCTAAATCATCATCCTTCCATGCCCCATCTGCTAAAGCTTCTAAATAACTTCTCATCGTTGTTAAAGGTGTACGTAGCTCATGGGAAACATTAGCCACAAACTCTCTTCGTTCTTGATCAATCTTCTCCTGCTCAGTAATATCATATAAAATCGCAATTAACCCTTCAATTTTACCCATTTCCTTTTGAATCGTTGAAAAATTTACACGTAAAATAAATGGTGTTTCAGCTGTACTAAAATCTAGGGTAAAGGATTCCTGTGCATCAACCAAGCTCTCAAATGTGTGTTCATCATCTAGACCTAATAATGTTGTAATATTAATATCTTTGATTGTTCCACGTGAAACATTAAGCATTTCTAACGCAGGATTATTCACTAAAATAACTTGTCCAGTGGAATTAGTTGCAATAACCCCATCTGTCATATGTGCAATAACAGAAGCTAACTTTTTTCGTTCACCTTCAGTCATTGCTTGGGCATCTTCTAACCGTTCTGTTAAATAATTGAACGTTAATGCTAGTTGTCCTATTTCATCTTCACCATAAACCTTTACTTTTCTTGAAAAGTTACCATTTGCGAGCTCCATTGCCTGCTTCTTCATATCAGTCATTGGTCTTGTAATTGTTCTTGCTAAAAATATCCCTAATGCTGCAGTAATAAGAAGTGACAAGATTGTTCCAGTTGCCAATATCTTGTTAATTATTCTCATCTGTGCAAAAACTTCTTCCATTGAAGCAGCAATAGAAACTGCTCCAATGGTATTTTGGTTTTGGTTCACTGGTAACGTCATAATAACTACACGCGATCTTGTTTCCTTATCAAGGTATAGTTTACTATGATCCAGACCAAGAAGTGCCCTTAGAAGTCGATCCTCGGTTGTTTTTTTACCAACAATATCTTTGTTGGTGCTTGATGTAGCGACAACCGTCTTATTTTTATCTATTACTTTCACTTCAAGTATTTCGTCTGTTACAAAATCATCAATAATCGCTGTTATCTCACTCTCTGGTGTCTTCCCATCAGAGTACTCCTTTGGATCTCGTGCTAGTTCTTGTTCTATATTATAAACAAACAGGTTGACCCGATTAGTGAGAGATGATTCAAAATTTGCTTTCAACGATGTTTCTAATTCACGAACAAAATAGATACCGATAATTTGCATGGCCAGAATAATTAGTAATACATAGACCATAACAAATTTAAAATGGATAGAACGAAAAAAGCTTACTCTTTTCATACTATTAATCCTGTTCTGAATGACGTAAATAGTACCCAACACCACGTCTTGTTACAATCCATGTAGGATGACTTGGGTTGTCTTCGATTTTTTCCCTTAATCTTCTAACCGTAACATCTACTGTGCGTACATCACCAAAGTAGTCATATCCCCAAACAGTCTGAAGAAGGTGCTCTCTCGTCATCACCTGTCCAATATGCTGGGCAAGATAATGTAGTAGCTCAAATTCACGATGTGTTAACTCTATTGTTTCTCCACGCTTTGAAACAACATAAGCATCAGGATGAATTGTGAGTGAACCTATTGTGATTTCATTTGATTGTCCTTTAGAGCCATTTGTATCAATAGCTTGTTGTCTTCTTAAATTTGCCTTTACACGAGCTAATAATTCTCTTGTACTAAATGGCTTTGTAACATAGTCATCAGCACCTAGTTCAAGACCTAACACCTTATCAATTTCAGAATCCTTAGCTGTTAGCATAATAATAGGCATTTCAAACTTCTTTCTAACCTCTCGACATACTTCCATCCCATCTTTGATTGGAAGCATAATATCTAATAATAATAGATCTGGTTTATGTTCTTCTACCATATCTAATGCTTGCTGACCATCATATGCACAGAATACTGTGTATCCTTCTTTTTTTAGATTAAATTGTAATATATCTGCAATTGGTTTTTCATCATCAACAACTAGTATTTTCTTATCCAATGCTATCGCCCCTTTACATGACATACATATACTATGTTAAATGTAACATGTTCACTAATGATAATCATCTTTTTAACGTTTATTTCCAATAGTTGTATTATAAAAAATTTTATCAATAACCACTAACAAATAATTAAATATAGGTTTGATTTGTTTTTAAAAGTGGTATAGATAATAGTAAAACCTTAATATCCATAGATTTCTTACATAACCTAATTGAAAAAAGGGACTGACTCAATTTTGACTTGTCAGACCCTTTGTAAGCTTTATAAATAATCCATTGGATTCTTAAGATTACCATTTTCATATACTTCAAAATGCAAATGAACACCTGTAGAGTTACCAGTAGAGCCCATCACACCTAACTTCTGTCCTTGTGAAACAACTTGTCCAACAGAAACTGAAATGGACTCAAGATGAGCATATACAGTTCTCATCCCGTTATTATGATCAATCACAACTTTATTACCATAACCACCGTCAAAGCCTGCAGAAACAACTTTCCCATTATCTGCGGCTTTAATTGTCTTATTACTTGGTCTTGCAATATCTATTCCTTTATGTAGCTTGCCCCAACGCTGACCAAGTCCGCTAGATACATAACCACCAACTGCTGGCCAAGAGAGGTCTCCAGTACCTCTTGAAGGAATTACCTTTGTTCCTTTAACAATAATCTCTTTGACAGGCTCTTTTAATGTTTGCTCACTTACTGTTTCACGTTTTACTTCTGTTCCATTTTCCTTGTAGATCATATAATTTACTAGTCTTTCACCATTCACACCTTTTTGAGTTGTTTTCTTTTCTCCTTTAGGCATTGATGAATCTTCTTTTATCTCTGTTTCAAAGGCAATTACTTCTTTTTTAGAGCTCTCTTCCTTTGCACTTACTTTAACAAACGGAGTTAAAATTGTTACATTTAATTCTTCACCAGGTTTAATTAGTGAATCTTCCTTTAAACCAGGATTTAACTTTAACAATTCTTCTAAAGAAAGATTATGCTGATTAGCAATTCCACCTAAAACATCATGATCCTTAACTTTATACTTCTTCTCTGACAAAGTACCTTTTTTAAGCAAGTTTAAGCCTTGTTCTGCTGTTAGCACTTTATCTGGGGCAACCTTTTGAGGCTCTAGTGAAACCTCTTCAGTGAATGTAACGTCTAATAAACGTGACTGTCCTTCTTGAAGAGAGTTTACTGCAACTGGTGCCATTTTTTGCAATTCAAGAGACTTTAATTCTTCTTCTGATAGATAAAGAAGTTTATATTTGTTTAAAACGGATTCAGCTTCTTCACTACTATTAAAATGAGCAACTGCTTCACCATTGATCATAAGTTGAGTAGCTTCAACAACAACATCAAGCTCTTTGTTTAAATTCACTACCGTTTCATTATTATCATAAACAGGGCGAAACATCTTTTCAGGAATAATTTCGATATCTTCAACAGATAAATTAAGATCTTTATAAGTTTCTGATGCTGTTTCTATTTTTGTTTTAGTCACTGTACTTATAAGATTTTGGTCATTCACAGATCCCATATATTTTGCGTCTAAGTAGATATGGTAGACAGTTGATAGTGATTCTTCTGCAGAAGCACTAGTTAATCCTAAGGAAAAGGTAGCCGCAGCTATACCTAAAGTTATTTTACTAAAAAAAGAATTCTTTTTTGGCGATTCACTAGCTATGAATCTATTAGAACGTTTGAACACTAATATTTCCCCCTAATTCTAACCTACAAGAAACTTTAGGAAGCCTCTTACATGTAAACATAGTTCTAAGTCGACATATTGTGAGTAATTTTACACTTTACTAATTTACCATAAAACCAGATTATTCTTCTGTTTTATCACCAAATTGTAATGATATTGTATTATAAGTTACATTATTTGGCTGTTATATTACGTATGAATTACGTGTATTTTGTAGGATTTTGTCATGATACGGATATTATTCACTTAGTATTCCTGAAGAAAGCTGACTAAAAAGAAAAAAAGCATGATTCTAGTTGAATCATGCTCAGACTGTAGACAAACTAGCGAAAATCTAGTTTGTTTACAGTCTTTTTTCATTTAAAATAATAGTAATAATAATTCTGAGGTGATTTTTGATGCTTACGAAACATAACTCTACTCAACGTGATCAAATTGAAATGGTG
>NZ_JAFBDU010000004.1 GCF_016908395.1 Metabacillus crassostreae | reverse complement strand
GATCACCCTCTCAGGTCGGCTACGCATCGTCGCCTTGGTGAGCCGTTACCTCACCAACTAGCTAATGCGCCGCGGGTCCATCTGTAAGTGATAGCTAAAAGCCATCTTTCAATGTTGAACCATGCGGTTCAACATGTTATCCGGTATTAGCTCCGGTTTCCCGGAGTTATCCCAATCTTACAGGCAGGTTACCCACGTGTTACTCACCCGTCCGCCGCTAATATCAGGGAGCAAGCTCCCATCAATTCGCTCGACTTGCATGTATTAGGCACGCCGCCAGCGTTCGTCCTGAGCCAGGATCAAACTCTCCAATAAAGTAGTGTTTGACTTGCTCATATAATTCGTTTTGTACTATATAGTACGTTTTGTTAATCGAAATTAACGTTGGCACGCTTGGTTTTGTTTAGTTTTCAAAGATCATTTATGTCGTTTCGTCTAGAAGCGACTTTATTAATATAACATTTCAAATCCACATCGTCAACTTCTTTTTTAAAATATTTTTTCTAGAGAAGTTAGTGACATAATTAGTAAAGCAAAGCCGCTGTATATCTGTTTCAATAACAGCGACGTTTATTAATATAGCAAAGGTGAAAATTAAAGTCAATATTTTTCTTGAACAAAATATGCTCTATGATAAATACCTTTACCTTTTGTTTCAATTCTTTCTATAGATACATAATTTTTATCTACAAGATATTCTAATAAAACACTGAGATCAACAGCGTAATATTTTAGCTCTGGATGACTGAACAGTTCATTATAATGCCAAAATTCCTTTTCAGACATAATAGTTAAAATATGTGCTGCCCCTACTTCTGTCTTAGAGTGAATAAGAAAGTCACTAGCAAGAAACAGTAATTCTAATCTTTTTTCGATTGTTTCATCACTAATAACAAGTTCATTATATAGCTTATAAACCTGAGGTTCGATTTGTTTAACTTGATTCCACAATGTTACTTCTGGATAGTACCCTCTATCAATTACTTCTAAACGTGCAAGATGATGAAGAGCATGAACAATATGATTATAAGCATCTAACAGCTGGTTAGATTCAAAAAACACTTTACCTTCTAAGTACCTACGTATTAGTTTTGCATATTCAATACCAATCTTTAGCTTTCTTTCTGTAAAGGGAAACGTTTTTAATCTATCTATTAACTTGATTATATATTCATTGCGATCAAAAAGAATCTTGCCGTTTAATACCCAATCAACGATTCTTCTATTTGTGCCTAGAAGGATCACTTCATTTAGCTTTTCTTCTGTCATAATGGTTAAGGAAGCTTTTTTACTTTCATATTCATAATGCTTTACGAAATGTGGTTGCTCTGCTTCCTTAACGATAACAAGTAGTGCCATATCTAAGTTGTCAGTTAATGGAGATGTTTGATTTGTTTTTTCTATCATAACAATAGCTAATGTATCTGGATGACTTGCTTTTTCTTGATAAATTGGACGGAGAATATTTTCCATCATTATGCCTCCAATATAATGGGTTTATTAATTCTTCTACACGTAAAAGCAAAAACCCTTTTCAAGATGGTAATTTGAAAGTATTGGAAAAACACAAATTATCACCAATGTCCCTGCTTTATTCTTTATAATTAACATCTGATAGTATAAGGAATTGCTAAAATTAATACAATCCTTAATTTAATACTTCACATAACAATTTATCTATCATAAAAGCTATGCTATATTTAAAAAAGGAGGTTTGTTATGGCGCGTAAATATAGTAGTAAAATAAATAAAATTAGAACCTTTGCACTAAGTTTAGTCTTTGTAGGCTTTATCATTATGTATCTTGGCATTTTCTTTCGAACAAATATGTGGGTGATGACCATCTTTATGATGCTCGGAATGCTATCGATTGTAGCTAGCACAGTTGTTTATTTTTGGATTGGGATGCTTTCAACAAAAGCTGTCCAAGTAATCTGTCCATCCTGTGAAAAGCCTACTAAAATACTCGGTCGTGTTGACATGTGTATGTATTGTAAAGAACCATTAACATTGGACAAGGATTTAGAAGGTAAAGAATTTGACGAAAATTATAATCGCAAAAGCATAAAATCATAATAATAAAATAACAAAAAAGAACGGCTCCTAAAATTAAAGGACCGTTCTTTTTTGTTACTATAAAATAAAAACAAGCTTCTAATTGACGAAGCTTGTTTTAATGAGTTTCTTTCTGCTCACATGTTTTACAAGTTCCGTATATTTCCATACGGTGATGACTTACATTAAAACCTGTTACATGTGCAGCTAAAGCCTCAACTTCATCAAGTCCTGGGTAAGAAAAATCTACAATCTTTCCACAGCTTTCACAAATTACATGATAGTGATCTGATGTGATGAAATCAAATCGACTTGATGCATCGCCATACGTTAATTCCTTAACAAGTCCAACTTCACGAAATACCCTTAAGTTGTTATAAACAGTAGCAACACTCATATTAGGGAATTTTCCTTCTAACGCTTTGTATATATCATCGGCTGTAGGGTGTGTCATGGAATCGACCAAGAATTCAAGTATAGCATGACGTTGAGGTGTGATTCTAACACCTGTTTCCTTCAAGGCTTCTAACGCATCTTTTAATTGATGTTCAGACATCCGCCATGCACCTCTCTTCTATAAAGATTCTTACTTTATAATGTTTATAATTAGTGTACATTGTAATGAAGACATTTGTCAATTAATCTTTCTATGCATAATATTAACAAAATAATATCATTTACTCCTAATATCTTTGATCAAGATTAATCTTATTATCCATATCTGTCTGTTTACCACCCAAATAATAGCTCAAGTTTCTTTTGAAAATATCTATTGCTCGTGGTAAATATAAATCTGTAATTCCAGACAAATGCGGAGTGATAGTTACATTTTCCATATCCCAGAATTTATGCTTCTTCCCTAATGGCTCTTCTTCAAATACATCAAGTACAGCATGTTTAAGCTTGTTATTTTCCAGAGCAGTAATCAAATCTTCTTCTACGACTACATCTCCTCTACCAATATTAATAAACACCGCTTCACTCTTCATTGTATTTAAAAATGTTTCATTTACTAGAGATTTTGTACCACTGGTACTTGGTAGAACAGAGATAATGAAGTCCGCATCCTTCACAGGTAGGAGGATGTCGTCTTTTTTATATGTGGTATCAAAATGCTCGACACTTCTTCCATCACGGTTCATCCCTACTACGTTCATACCGAATGCCTTACAAAGCTTAGCAGTTGCAGATCCAATTGCACCTGTTCCTAATATATAAACTGTTTTTCCATACAACTCATCCATCTTCACCGAACGGTCCCATTTATGTTGTTTTTCATTCTCTTTCAGTGCTTTAGCTTGACGAGACACCTGAAGCATCATCGCTAAACAATATTCAGCCATTGGAATTCCATGAACTCCTTTTGCATTGGTTACTAATATTTTTCGCTCCTTTAATATATCAAACGGTAGCTTTTCAATGCCAGCTGAAGCGACCATTACCCACTTTAAGTTTGTTGCAGCTTTTATATGATCTTCACCTAAATCTTCTCCATAAGTTAAGATAATATCAGCTTTTGTTATCAACTGCTCTGCTTCATCAATTTTTAGGTCATGATAAAATGTGATTGCCGGAAAATGATTTGCCAGCTGCTCTTTAATAGCATGAGTTAATTTTACAGTTGATAAAACATTCATAGTATTAGTCCCTCACTTTTTTATAACTTTGTTTCTCTCAATTTTAAAATTAAACTATGTATTATAGTATATAAAACTAGTTGTTTTTATCATTACATCAAGTCAGATAAAAAAAGAGTGCGGAGCTCGGGTTCCGCACTTCCAATCCGGCGCTAACATTTGAGGAGGTAATGCCTTCTCTTTACAATACGCAGAAATTCCGCTTTTGGCTGGACGTATGTCTCGTTGAATAAAAATAGGCTATTATGATTTTAGATTATCTTGATTTAAACCTTCTAATTCTGGAAGCACGAACTTACCGTCTTTCCGAATAAGAACATCATCAAAATAGATTTCCCCACCACCATATTCAGGTCGTTGAATAAGAACCATGTCCCAATGAATGGCCGATTTGTTACCATTATTCGCTTCTTCATAAGCCTCACCAGGAGTAAAGTGAAGACTTCCACATATTTTCTCATCAAATAAAATATCACCCATTGGTTCTTCAATATATGGATGAAACCCTATTGCAAATTCTCCAATATATCTTGAACCTTCATCAGTATCAAGAATATCATTTAGCTTCTTTGTTTGATCAGAGGTAGCTTCAACAATTTTCCCATTCTCAAATGTCAGCTTTACATCTCTAAAGGTTGTACCATGATACGGACAAGGTGTATTAAATGATATCGTACCATTAACTGAATCTTTTACAGGTGCCGTAAATATTTCTCCATCAGGAACATTCGCTTCACCTGTACATGGTATAACAGGAATATCTTTAATCGAGAAACTCAAATCAGTCCCTGGACCTGTAAGTCGAACTGAATTTGTTTTTTTCATTAGATTTTTCAGTGGAGCAACTGCTTTAGCCATTTTTTCGTAATCTACTGTGCAAACATCAAATAAGTAGTCTTCAAAAGCTCTTGTACTCATACCAGCTTTTTGCGCCAATCCCTTTGTTGGGTAATTTAATAACACCCATTTACGGTTATTAACATAAAACTCTGAAACTGGTTTCATAATTTCACCACGAATTCGATGCTTCTCCATTGGAATATCAGCCATTTCAGCATCATTTTCTTCCCCAATGATAATAATGACAGCATCCACATCTTTATACACCTGCATTTGCCACTTAGCTTGTGTTTCAAGCTGTTCTCGTTGATAATTTTTAGCTAAATGAAGATTAATTTCATCATCAAAAAGATCAACATAAGGAAAAGCACCCATTTCATTCGCTTGGTCAATAAGCTCTGTTATTAATGGCTTTGTATTTAAATGACCACGAATCAGTACTTTTTCACCTTTATTCACTTTTACTGAATGATTCAGCAAAATAGATGCCAGCTTTGTTATTCTTTCGTCTCTCATATGTTTCACCCTCTAGTTACGATTGAATTTCTTTTATGTATTGCAATGCTTCTTCTACATGGTCTTTCACCTTTACTTTTCTCCACTCTTTAATCAGCTTTCCTTCTGGATCAATAATAAAAGTAGAGCGTTCAATTCCCATGTACTCTTTACCAAAGTTCTTTTTCAGCTTCCATACATCAAAAGCTTCAGCTAACTTATGTTCATCATCAACTAATAATTGAAATGGAAGATCATGCTTTTCTTTAAATTTCTTATGTTTTTCCTGAGGATCAGGACTTACCCCTACAATTACTGCATTTAGATCTGCAAAGCTTTGGTGTTGATCGCGAAAATCACATGCTTCTGTTGTACATCCTGGTGTCATGTCCTTTGGATAAAAATAAAGAACAACATACTTCCCTTTATAATCAGCAAGTGTAGTTTGTTCACCACTGTCAGCTAATAATTCGATACTTGGAACTGCTTGACCAATTTCTAATGTCATGATAATCCCTCCAAAATAATTGTAATAAAATAAGCGTAACCAACTTTTGCATTTCGTACAACTATTTACTGCTTATCTATACCAATTACTGTTCTTGCAACAAAAACAGCTGGGAGGATATATCCAATAAGTGCTTCAGTTACAGCTATTAATCTTCCTAAACCAACAGGAACAATATCTCCATACCCAACTGAAAATAATGTAACAGCACTAAAGTAGAAGGAAGTACCAAGTTTATCAAAATAATCACCAGAAATAGGATTTCCGGCCTCAACAAGCACATGAAGATTGCTTTGTAGACAGATTAGAAAAATCATCCCAAAACCTACTAACAAAGACAAATAAAGATAAGTGATCATCACAACCGTTTCAAAGGATAGGAAATTCTTCTGAAAACAAACAATAATAACACTCTTAAAACTCATAAAAATGCAAATCACAATACCAATACAAAATACCAGCTGCATAATCCCCCACCCTTTTGAACAACCACTTTGTACAATATATACAAGCTCCATTAAGGTTATGAAAAAATAAAAATATCTACATTTTAGTATCAGGTTCTATATCCACATGATAATATATAATTGTAAATAAAAGGAGGTTCACACTTTGCTAGATATTGTTGATATAAAAAAAATCATTCAACACCGCTATCCGTTTCTTTTAATAGATAAAATTCTAGAGATTGAAGAAGGCAAAAAAGCAACAGCAATCAAAAATGTAACCGCAAATGAAGAGTTCTTTAAAGGTCATTTTCCTGATTATCCCGTGATGCCAGGCGTATTAATTGTTGAAGCATTAGCGCAGGTAAGTGCTGTTGTGATGTTGTCTAAGGAAGAAAATTACGGAAAATTAGGCTTTTTAGCAGGAATTGATAATTGTCGCTTTAAAAAACAAGTCCAACCAGGGAATCAGCTTTTACTTGAAGTAGAAATCACACGAATAAAAGGATCAATTGGTAAAGGTCGAGGAATAGCAAAAGTTGATAATGAAATTGTTTGTGAAGCAGAGCTGATCTTCGCCTTTGGAAACAAATGATAAATAGGTGAGTGAAAAACATGGAAATAACCCTTATTCGTCATGGTCGATCTATACACACTGACCAAACACCAGTTACTTGCAAAGAACTACATAATTGGGTTAAAAAATATGATGGGGTTAGTATTTTTGAAGAAAAAGAATATCCTAGAGAAGCAATCAAAAAAGCCACAGAAGCTAACGTTTTACTAACAAGTGACTTAAAAAGAGCAAAAGATTCTGCTTCATTTTTAACAAAAGGTCGGCAAGTTGAATCACATTCTATATTTCGAGAGGTAGACCTGCCAATACCTTCTGGCAATGTTTTCGGCATTAAATTTTCGCCTAAGACGTGGTTAACACTCTTTAGAATCCTATGGTTCTGTGGATATTCTAATAATAATGAATCTTTATCACACGCTCAAGAAAGAGTAAAAAAAGCTGCACAATTTTTAATAAATGAAGCAAGGAAGCATGAATCAGTAACTGTTGTTGGACACGGCTTCTTTAACTTGCTCGTTGCAAAGCAATTGAAAAATGAAGGATGGATTAGTGAAAATAAACAAAGCTCAAAACATTGGAGTTGTACAACATATAACAAATAAAAAAGAGCTTAAGAAAAAATCTAAAATAACAGCTAAAACAAACTTTGTTTAGTAGATTAATAGTGATACAGATAATAAACAAAAATGCTTGAGTAATAACAATACCCAAGCTTTTTTATATTGTCTTGTTCACCTGTTGTACAAGACTAGTCATTTAAAAACTACCCGTTTCAAAAAGGATTCCTTCCTTATCAAGCCTTTTGTAAATGTATAAACAGAATACAACTCTTTTAAAAAACCTGTAAATTCTTCCTTCTTTATGCCAATTTGGTCCCATTCTGGTGCATCAAATTCACTTCCATAAAACCAAAAATTCACTAGTAGCACGTTGGAAGAAACCATTTCCATTTGTAATGTCGCTTTTCGTTTACATGATAAATAGACATATAATTTTAATCTTAATGAGTATAAATATATCGATTGAGGATCTTCTTCATCATAAGGATTACCGCTATCAAAGAAATCAATAATATCATCAACATTTTCGTCGACGATTTCAACTTTATTTGTGACCCTCGATAACTTATTTATAATATCCTGTATTGTTTTCTTTTTTTCTTCTTTAAGTTCCAACAAGAAACTAACTTCAAGGAAAGGACCACCTTGCAACCATTGGGACCACTCCATCTATAACTCCTCCTGAACCTTTGATATATTATGTGTTCCATATCCTTACTGAACAAAACTGCTCTGTTAGTATAAAGCGACTGCTCTTTATTGAACACTCGCGCACCCAATAGGACAATAATAACTAACTTCTTTCACAAACTCTCCATTTATTTTAACATAAAATTACAATTATCTACTTGGTATATAAAATCCAACATAGCAAATAGGATACTAATTAAAATAGGGAAAAGACATTCACAACAACTATTGACATTATGCTAATTTGGTTGCTATTTGATATGATAATTCAAGTGTTAATACCAAATATCCGTTGATATATAAGGAAAAAAGACCAAATCCTATGCGATTTGGTCTGCTGATTGGTACATTATTTCGTATGTTTCTCCACCTAAAAAGAACTACTTAGAAAAATCTCAAAGCTCTTTCTCTCTAATTCCCTGCACCGCGATATCTTTTCACCCCTGCATTCCATAGAAATACAGATAAGATAAAAAATCCAACTCCCATAAACGGTGTTAAAAATGAATAAAAATACCACTCTTCTTTTTCAAGGAAAAATGCCGCAGGATAAACTCCAACAAACGCAAATGGAAGAATCCATGTTAACACAAAGCGAATGGCTGCATTATAAATATCAACTGGATAACGTCCATAGTTACCGATGTTGTACATCATTGGCATAAGTGATGTTCTCGCATCAGACCAAAAGCCAATGGTAGCAAGTGAAACAAATATTCCTGCATAAACTAATGCACCACCTATGACAAAAACAAAGAACAAAATAAAATCATACCATTGAAAGCTTAACCCTAATTGAATCGAAGCATATCCCATAATAATGATTCCAGTAACTGCTCCAAAAAGTGATTCTAGCTCCATTCTTTCTAATATCACTTGAAAAAGACTATGAATCGGTCTAGTTAAAATTCGATCCATTTCTCCTTTCACTATATAGCGTTCATTAAAATCCCATATGTTAAAAAACGCACCGAATATAGCAAAAGGTACTAAGAAAAATCCGTATATAAAGATAATTTCATCACGTGACCAACCACTTAAAAATTGGGTATGACCAAACACAACAAGAATAAACACTAAATTCGTCACTTGAAAAAGCATATCAGATAAAAGCTCAACAACCATATCTGCTCGATATTGAAGACGAGTTTTCATATATTGTCCAATATATTGAGTTAGCATAGATAAATAGAACATCAACTCATCCCCCTTGAATAATCATTCGTTTTTTCGCTAATGACCATATCACTTGAACTGGAATGAGTAGCACAACTGCCCAAAATCCTTGTAACAAAATAGCTTGCAGCACTTCATTACCTTGAATTCCTTCAGTAAATATCATACTAGGAATATAGCTGATTGCTTGAAAAGGAAAATAGGCCATCACGTCTTGTGCCCACATCGGATAAAAGCTGATCGGCAGCAATAGCCCCGAGAATAAATCGATAATAACTCGTTTCGCTCGCATTAACCCATCATTATTAAATAAGAAAAAGGTTACCATACCTGTTAGTAGATTTATTTGTGTATTAATTATAAAACTAAAAACGAGTGAGCTAGCAAAAAATAGCCATGTCATACCATTTGCCGAAAACTCAATTGGAAAAACCAACGCAACGATAACCATCCCTGGTACCGAGAAAAACAACAGACGAAAAATCCCTTCACCAAAAGCCTGCATAGTTTTCATTCCTAGATAATTATAAGGCCTAATAAGCTCAACAGCTACTTTTCCTTCTTTTATTTCCAATGCAATTTCACGGTCGATATTATTAAAGTAAAAAGCTCTTGCCATCCACGAAACAGCTACATATGTTGTCATCTGAATTGCAGAGAGGCCCTCAATCGACTCTTTCCCACCATAAATAGCAGTCCAGAGAAAATAATAGGCTCCTATATTAATACTATAAATTAAAATTCCACTGTAATAATTTGTACGATACGCAAGCATCATTAAAAAGCGGATTCGTATCATTTCAATATATTTATCCATTTTTTCACCTCAGCTTGAAAGGGCCTCTCCCTTTTCATATATGTTACGTATCACTTCTTCTGTAGAAATTTCTGTCACACTAAGATCAATAATTTCATGTGCACCAACAACACGACCAATAAGCTCAGACATCGGTGCTTCTTTGTCACTAATTTGTGCTGTCCAGACATTTAACTTATCTCCTTTTTGCCATAAAACATCAAGATCCTGTGTTAAGAATGTTAGTTGATCTTCAACAATTTCATTTTGGAACTGAAACTGAACCTGCTTACCTTCACCCCAGTGTGATCGTAATTCTGCAAGCTGCCCATCATAAATAACTCTTCCTTCATCAAGCATCACAACTCGTTCACATAATGCTTCAATATCAGATAAATCATGTGTTGTTAGTAGAATCGTTGTTTTGTATTTTTCATTCATCTCTTTTAAAAATTGACGAATCTTCAGCTTTACTAAAACATCAAGACCAATTGTTGGTTCATCTAAAAACAATAGTGGCGGATTATGAATAAGTGCTGCTGCTAATTCACATCTCATTCTTTGTCCTAGTGATAGCTTTCGTACAGGCTTATCTAAAAGAGGACCAATATCTAATGTTTCAATCACATGCTCCATATGTTCTTTATAATCTTCATCAGAAACTTTATAAACCTTTTTTAATAAACGAAATGATTCTTGCACAGCAATATCCCACCAAAGCTGTGATCGCTGCCCAAATACAACACCAATAGATTTTACAAATTGCTCACGTTCTTTATGAGGATTCATTCCATTCACAATAACCTGACCAGATGTTGGCGTTAAAATTCCAGTTAGCATTTTGATTGATGTTGATTTACCAGCACCATTTTCACCGATATAACCAACCATTTCTCCTTGCTTCACCGTAAATGAAACATCATTAACTGCTGGAATAATTTTTGATTGTCTATTTAATAAATCACGAAATGCACCCTTAAGTCCTTGACGACTAGAGTATGATCTGAATTCTTTACGCAAATCTTTAACTTCAATGATATTTGTCATTTTTGTCCCTCCAAATTTCACCACAACTTACTAGTTTACCCGAAAACATCGCAATTCACCAAATTGTATGCTTCATATTTTTTAAAGAAGCGGCTTTCATGTTAGAATAAGGCATAATCTCTCAAGTTTTTATACATAGTAGGAGGAACCCATGAAATTCACTAAATCAAATGAGCTACATGAAGAAGCATTAAAACATATCGTTGGTGGTGTTAACTCACCTTCACGTTCGTATAAAGCAGTTGGTGGTGGATCTCCAGTTGTTATGGAAAGAGCAAATGGAGCATACTTTTGGGATGTTGACGGAAACAAGTATATCGATTATTTAGCAGCATATGGCCCAATCATTACAGGTCATGCTCACCCACATATTACAAAAGCCATTACAACCGCAGCAGAAAATGGCGTTTTATATGGTACACCAACTCCACATGAAATTACGTTTGTAAAAATGCTTAAAGAAGCGATGCCAGCACTAGATAAAGTACGCTTCGTAAACTCTGGAACAGAAGCTGTCATGACAACTATTCGTGTAGCACGCGCCTATACTGGTCGTGATAAAATTATCAAATTTGCTGGCTGCTATCATGGTCATTCAGATCTTGTCCTAGTTGCTGCTGGATCTGGTCCATCAACATTAGGAACTCCTGATTCTGCCGGTGTTCCTAAAAGCATTGCACAAGAAGTAATCACAGTTCCCTTCAATGAGATTGAGCCATTAAAGGAAGCACTCGATAAATGGGGAGATCAAGTTGCAGCGATTTTAGTTGAGCCTATTGTTGGTAACTTCGGAATTGTGGAACCTAAGCCAGGATTTCTAGAGCAAGTGAACGAGCTTGTGCATCAAGCAGGAGCATTAGTTATTTATGATGAAGTGATTACAGCTTTTCGCTTCATGTACGGAGGAGCACAGGACTACCTAGGCATTTACCCTGACTTAACAGCTTTAGGAAAAATCATCGGTGGTGGACTGCCAATCGGCGCTTATGGTGGTAAAAAAGAAATCATGGAACAAGTTGCACCACTTGGACCTGCCTATCAAGCTGGTACAATGGCCGGAAATCCAGCATCTATTCTCTCAGGTATTGCTTGTTTAGAGGTACTTAAGCAGGAAAATGTCTACGAAAACCTAGACAAGCTCGGTGCAATTCTTGAAGAAGGTATATTAAAACATGCTCGTACATATAATATCCCAATCACAATTAATCGTTTAAAAGGTGCACTAACAATTTATTTCACAGACGAAAAAATAGTTAACTATGAACAAGCAGAAAATACTGATGGTGAAATGTTCGCGAAGTTCTTTCAGCTTATGCTTCACCAGGGAATTAACCTGGCTCCTTCCAAATACGAAGCTTGGTTCTTAACCATTTCTCATACAAAAGAAGATATTGAGGAAACATTAACAGCCGTCGAACAAGCTTTCAGCAAGCTAAAATAACAAATAATGAAGACAAGTGCACGAGCTGTATCTTGTCTTTATTTATGAAATTCTTTTTTGGCGTAGGCTCATAAGGAACAAAATCCATTTTCAGAATATATACACGTTTTAAGATTACGTTAAAAAGGGAAATGTATCTTGTATATCTTTATTAATCATTGTATAGTACGTTATTAGCACTTTAGCCATACATATTGAATATAATATGTTCTTTGACTAATCGGATTCAAGAAAGGAATGTCATTAAACATACATGAAATTAGGTGCCCGTATCCTGAAAACAGGGATAGCCATTACTCTAGCTTTATTTTTAGCAGGAATATTACAACTACCTTCTGCAGCTTTCGCAGGAATTTCTGCCATATTTGCTATACAACCAACAATTTACCGCTCTTATTTATCAATCATTGAACAGGTTCAAGCAAATGTCATAGGTGCAGCTTTAGCAATTGGTTTTGGATTAATTTTTGGTTCACATCCCTTTGTAATCGGGTTAACAGCCATCATCGTCATTGCCATTAATATAAAATTAAAAGCTGAAAGTACAATTCCTGTTGCTCTTGTCACTGTAATCGCCATTTTAGAAAGTCCTGGTGATAACTTTATAGAAATTGCCTTAATTCGCTTTTTCACTGTACTACTAGGTGTTTTAGCTGCATTTATCGTAAATATGGTGTTTCTTCCACCTAAATACGAAACAAAGCTTTATAACCGAGTATCTGTAAACACAGAAGAAATCATTAAATGGATTAGAGTGAACCTACGTCAAGCATCAGAGCATAATGTGCTAAAAGAAGATATTGAAAAGCTCAAAGAACAAATGATCAAGCTTGACCAGCTTTATTTAAACTATAAAGAAGAACGCAATTACTTTAAACGTGAGTCATACGCAAAATCGCGTAAGCTCGTTCTTTTCAGACAAATGATTGTCACTTCAAATCGATCACTTGATACATTAAAAAAGCTGCACCGACTTGAAAATGATCTTCATCATATGCCCGAGGAATTTCAAAAAGTCCTTAAGGATGAATTAGACTATTTACTTTATTTTCATGAAGAATCATTATTACGCTTCATCGGCAAAACAAAAATACAGCCTTCCCAAGAGCTTACAGAAGAAGGTCGCTTCAACAAGAAGCAACTAACAAAGGTGTTCATGGAATTCCATCAAAACCATGATCCAACTGACTTTTATCACCTTCTGCCCCTAGTTGCAACAATTATCGACTACAGTGAGCAACTAGAGCATTTAGATACACTTATTTGCAGCTTTCAGAACTACCATAAAGAAGACAATGAAATTAAATTATCGACTGAATAAGGCTAGCGCTGATGCTAGTCTTTTTTAATTGGTGGATTTTAGAGCAAGTTAGCCCTTTTTAGGTTAAAAGGAATGGTTTTGAAGTTCAAATTGGGCTGTTTTTCATCGAAAAGGTGTATCTTGCTTTGAAACTAGGGTTCGTTCTGCGAAATCTGCCCCAGATCGATCCACCATCTCTCAGAGATTATCTTCGTATATTTTAGAATATCAGCGATTTTTTGGATTTATCAGCGATTTTCCCAAAATATCAGCGATTCTTCGAATTTATCGGCGATTATCTAGATTTATCAGCGATTCTTCAAAATACGACAAATCACGACACAGATTCACACCACTAATATGTAGAAAAACTCTAAGTTTCAATAACCAACAAAAACAACCTTAAGTTAGTCATATTTGGATTGGTTGCTAACATTATAATTAGGGATCTGTTAGAAATTGTTGTTTTAGACTTAAACTAAGTCTTTCCGACTCCAGATGAAGCCTCCTAGAACACGCATCTGAAATTTATCAGCGATTCTGAGGATTTATCGGCGATTTCTCAAATTTGTCAGCGATTATTCGAATTTATCGGCGATTATCCAGATTTATCAGCGATTCTTCAAAATCAGACAAATCACGACAGAGCGAATTACTCACATCCAACAAAAAAGCCACATCCCGCAAAAGAGGATGTGACCTATACCGACTATTCTATTCAATCTGTTGAATCTGAAATAATTTATAATAATGCTCTTGTTTTGCCATTAACTCCTGGTGTGTGCCTTGTTCAACTACTTTTCCGTCCTCGATGAGCACAATTTTGTTTGCATGAGTAATTGTAGAAAGTCTGTGAGCTACAATAAATGTTGTACGTTCTTTAGCCAGATTTTCTAATGCTTCTTGAATAAGATGTTCACTTTCTAAATCAAGAGCTGATGTAGCTTCATCTAATACTAAAATTGGTGGATTTTTCAAAAATACTCGAGCGATTGAGACTCGTTGTTTTTGCCCTCCTGAAAGCTTTACCCCTCTTTCACCAACTTTTGTATCATAGCCCTTTGGTAGCTTCATGATAAAATCATGCGCATTTGCTGATTTAGCTGCAGCAATCACTTCTTCTTCAGTAGCATTTGGCTTACCAATTAAGATGTTTTCTTTGACTGTGTTACTAAATAAAAATGTATCCTGTAATACCATACCAATTTTTTCACGTAAGCTTTGGGCTTGATAGTCTCTAATATCAAGATTATCTAAAAGAATTCTACCGTCTGTCACATCATAAAAACGTGGTAATAAGCTAACAAGAGTTGATTTACCCCCTCCGCTCATCCCAACTAATGCAACTGTTTCACCTCTTGTTACTTTCAACGACAAACCCTCAATAATTAATGCTTCATCTTCCTGGTAACGAAAAGAAATATTTTGAAATTCAACTTCACCTTTGATATCCTTCGCCATTTTTGCATTTGGTTTATCAACCACTTCATAAGGTACATCAATAAATTCAAAAACGCGGTCCATTGAAGCAATTGCTTGTGTTAATGTTGTGGATGAATTAATTAATCTTCTTAATGGATTATAAAGCTGTTCAACATAAGCAATAAATGCAACCATTGTTCCTATTGTTAATTGACCATGAATAACCTGATATCCAGCAAAACTAATGACGATTAGTGGAGCGATATCGGTTAATGTGTTAACAACAGCAAATGTTTTCGCATTCCAGCTTGTGTGATCAAGTGCTTTTCCAAGAAAATTTGAGTTTTCCTTTGCAAATTGATCTTGTTCAAATCCCTCTGTGGCAAAGCTGCGGATTACTGGCATACCCTGAACCCGCTCATGCAAATGTCCTTGAACCTCTGCAAGTGCTTGTGAACGAACTCTTGTCAGATGGCGTAGTCTTCCATAAAAATATTTTACAGACAAACCATAGAAAGGAAAGAGAATGATGGATACAAGTGTTAGCTTTACATCCATTGTTAACATAATTGCAACAGCAATAATAATTGTCGCCACATCAAGCCATACATTCATTAATCCTGTTATAACAAAATTCTTCGTTTGTTCTACATCATTGATTACTCGTGAAATGATTTCACCTGCACGAGTATTTGCATAATAACGTAAGCTAAGCTTTTGTAGATGAGTAAATAATTGATCTCGAATATCATAAAGAATTTTACTCGCTGTCCATTGTGCAAAGTACTGCCTATAATATTCAACTGGAGGACGGAGAATAACAAATAAAACAAACATCCCGCCCATTAACGTTAATAGTGTATTTGTTTTTTCAGCATCTGAACCAGTTCCACCGATAACATCATCCACAACATATTTAATAACTAATGGTAATAATAGTGGAATTGAAAATTTAATAACACCAATCATAATTGTACCGATAATTTGTAGACGATATGGTCTAACAAATTTCATATATCTCTTTATAACCCCCAAAGAAATCCCCCATTTCTTTACAAAAGGCCCTGTTAAGCTTGCTCATTGGTTCTGTATAAAGTCTTCACTAAATAACCTTGAGTTTGGCTATACCCTTTATAGTCTCCCTTTAAATCCTTTTGTAAGCAGAAATTCACGTCTTTACTTAACAGCTCCTAAAAATACGACCACATATGAAAAAGGCTGACTCTTGCTTATTACACTCCAACATCTTATAAATGCTGAAGCACAATATGAGTCACCCTTACTACCCACTACTATTATCTTACATATGTTAAGTAACGTTCATACCACTCATCAATGAATTCTGGAGCAAACGGACCTTTTTTTTGCCGTATCCATCGAAGTAAGGTTTCAAGGTTATTTCTTAAAATTATGTCAATTACTTCAGGATAATTCATTAATTGGCTATGTTCTTCATATTCATCTTCATCCAAAATTGTATAAGTCATATCTGGATAAACCTTCACATCGAGATCATAATCTATGTATTTGACCGCTTCCTCATCCCATACAAATGGTGAGCTTATATTACAATAGTAGTAAACACCGTCGTCTCTCAACATCCCGATTATATTAAACCAATGTCTAGAATGGAAATAACATATCGCTGGTTCTCTAGTAATCCACGTTCTTCCGTCTGATTCCGTAACAATCGTTCGATCATTTCCACCGATTATACAATGCTGGGAACCCTTTAGAACCGTGGATTCCTCCCAGACTCTGTGGATGTATCCATTATGCTTATAACTATGTATTTGGATTTTGTCTCCTTCCCTGGGAAAGCGCACTTTTCTCCCCTTCTTTCGATTTCATTGATCGCTTCATGAAGAATTTCATAAACGTCCACGTAATGTATTTCCTTCCATTATAACGTTTGTGAAATAAAAAAGAAAATAAAAGAAGTCATTCCACGAGAAATGACTTCTAACATTACTTAAGATACAGTTTCGAATTTCTGACCTTCTTCATAAGATCGTATCACTTCTTCTGTTTGTTGCTCAAAAACCCTTTGGATTTTATTTAACTCAACCTTCATATTCTCTATCTCAATCTGAACAGATTGCATTTGTGTTTCATCCTGCAATGCAACCAGTTGTTTTTTAATATCTTGACATCTTTCAATCTCAGACTGTAAATATAATAACTTATCCATCGTCTTTAATTGCTCGCCTACTAATTGATCAAAATTCATCATTTACTCTCCTTTCCGCTAAAGAGAAACAAAATAGTGTGTATATATTAAATTCTCCATACAATGCATCTACCCTTTGACTACTTATGTAGAGTAAACAGAAGTTTTGTCGTTTTTTTATTTTCTAATCTTTTTTTAAAAGATGGTATGTTAATTCGCACGAAAAAAAGGCTCTTTCGCAAAATTTGTTGCTTATAAATACCGAAAAAAATCAGCATTGCATTAAGTATAGTGTTATCTTTTCTTCATAAAAATAGTAGCCTTTATGCGGAAATACACTGTTTCTACTGCATATTTTGGATCATAGCAACAATCTTTCAGAAAAGACCACAAAAAAGACACCTCCCCGTTACTGGGAAGGTGTCTTTTGCATCTGCTAATTAAGAGTTTTGGTTCTTGTTAGCTTCAGCTTGTTGGTTGTATTTTTTCACGTGTTGAACATCAGTTGAGCTAGCAAATTCAGTGCCAAATTGGCCTGCACCTGCTTGTCCACCTTGTGCACTTTGAGCGTTTTGTTGTTTAACATGTTGGATGTTTGTACCTGATGCTGTTTTACCAGCTTGGTTGTTGTTCTGTGCCATTCGATATCACCTCCACGAAATATAGATTGTCCCGGAGGTGAATTTTATATCCACAAAAAAATAATTTTTTTTGAAAAGTTTTTTACCTTCTGTTTTTAAGTTTAGGTATAACCTTAATAAACAAGGTTTACTTGCTCAAATATATTTGTAGCCCTAAAGATTTTTATACTAAAATCGAACGACCACCATCAACGATTAGTGTTTGACCTCGAATCATCGAAGCCTTATCTGTTAATAAGAATTCTATTGCGTTTACCATATCATCGATTTCAACCATTCTGCCAGCTGGAGTATTTTTTCTTGCATCCTCTAGTAGTTCTTCACGATTAGGGAAATGCTTTAGTGCATCTGTATCAACCGCTCCACCAGAAACTGCATTAACAATAATATTCTTCGGAGATAATTCTACTGCAAGGTATCTTGTTAAGGCTTCTAAAGCGGCTTTTGATACACCAACAGTTGTGTAATTTTCTAAATAACGTATAGATCCTAATGAACTTGTGCTTACAATATATCCTCCACCATTTAAATCCATTAGCTTAGCCGCTTCTTGTGCACAAAAAAGCAATGCCTTACTGTTAATATTCATCGTCCAGTCCCAATGACTTTCCTCAAGCTCCATTGCAGGCTTTTGAACACCTGATGCAGCATTATTCACAAATATATCTAATCTGCCAAATTGCTCCTCAATTTGTGAGAACATCTCTTTAATTTTTTCTGGCTTACCAACATTTGCTTTGATGGCAACTGCTTTCACACCAAGCTTTTCGATCTCATTTACAACCTCAAGTGCAGCTGTTTTACTTCTTGCATAGTTAACGACGATATCATAGCCTCTTTCTGCTAAACGAATCGCAACTGCTCTACCAATTCCTCGACTACTTCCTGTAATTAGTGCCACTTTATTTTGTTGACTCATATTGTCAGCTCCTCATATGTAAACAATCGTATAGATGTAATCATTGTATCAGATACTATAGTGAAACTTCTATTTTGATTTGAATTTTTACTCGGTAAGTAAAGGGGGATTTACTAATGTACGTAGGACGCGATATGACAGAGCTCTCTATGATGTCAAAAAAAGAATGGAAGAAGGAAGAGTTAGCTTATTTCCATCACTCACTTCAACAGGTTGTACCTTACTTAAATTCTGAAGGTCAAACCATTCATCGAGAAATTGTCGAGGAAATAGAGGCACGTGGTGGGTTGAAACGAAACGAAGCAGATTGGACTCATGGAACAAGAGTTCAGTATGATTGATAAAAGTGCAAGGCGCCTTGAGCTCTGATTTCAAAAGAAATAAGGCTGACTCATTAAGACAAGTCAGCCTTTTTGTAAATTTGAAATATTTTTTGATGTGAAACAGGAAACGCATATCTTTGTAGCTCTTCTTCTGTTACAGGCAAGAGATTGGAATCATTAATGTCTTTGACTTTCCCTATAAAAACAGAAATATTCCAGATCAAATGAGAAAATACGTGTTCAACAGTTCCTGTTAATTCTGAGAGCTCTGCCTCAATTCCATATTCATTCAATAGAAATTCTGTTAGCTGATCGCGATATGTTTTCCCACTCATTGAGTCTAGCTCTAAATTCGGGTATTCCCAAAGGTTTGCAAGTAATCCCGCTGGTGGACGTTTATGAATATAAAGCTTACCCATATTATCATATAAAACAGCAGCAGCCATTTGGAGCGGCTTTGGTTTCTTTTTCTTACTTTTAATCGGAAGCTCTGATTGCACGCCTTCTTCAAATGCAGTGCAATGTTCACGAACGGGACAAAGAAGACATTTTGGTGAGGTTGGTGTACATATTAAAGCTCCTAACTCCATAACTGCTTGATTAAAGGATGATGGATCTTCCTTTGAAATTATTTCATATGTTGCTTCTTCGAATATTTTACGTGTTTTAGGTTTGGCGATATCCTCCCATATTGAAAGGATACGAGATAGCACTCTCATGACATTCCCATCAACTGCTGGTTCCGGGATATTATAGGCAATGCTTAGGATCGCTCCTTTTGTATAAGGACCAACCCCTTTTAGCTTTGAAATTTCTGAAGGTGAATCTGGTACCTTACCACTGTACGTTTCTTTAACCTCCTTTACAGCAGCTTGTAAATTTCTAACTCTTGAATAATAACCAAGTCCTTCCCATGCTTTTAACACCTCTTCTTCATCCGCATCAGCTAAGGCGTTAATGGTAGGAAACTTGGTAATAAATGCGTTAAAATAAGGTATAACTGTATCAACTCTTGTTTGCTGAAGCATAATTTCTGAGACCCAAACCTTGTACGGATCTTGATCCTTACGCCAAGGCAGGTCCCTTTTTTCAGCAAGGTACCAATTTATTAAATCGTCTTGAAACTCTTTTATTGGAAAGCTTTGTAGCTTATTTTGTACATCATTAATCATTAAAATTTTCCTCCGCATGTTATTTTCCTTCATTTTTGGGAAAATAAAGAGTAATGCTATATTTATCACTTCAATCACTTTTATAAGAATAGTACAAGAACAAGTCTTTTTAAAGCGTAGATGTTTAAAATAATGCACATTGGACAATATTACCACATATAAATTCAAATGAACCTATTAGGGTTATCAAGTATAAGTACTAACTCCTTTTAGAGTAAATATGAGGAGGTTTATTGTTTGGATACTGGAACACATATCGTAATGGGAATCGCACTAGGAGGACTTGCCACACTTGATCCGGCTGTTGGTGTTGATAATCCTACAGCACAAGCCGTTATGATTGGTACAATTATCGGTTCACAAGCTCCTGATCTAGATACCATTTTAAAGCTTAGAAACAATGCAAAATACATTCGAAATCACAGAGGAATTACACATTCTATTCCTGCAATTTTTATATGGTCATTTTTAATCACTGGTTTACTGACAATTTTCATCCCAGAAAGTAACCTGCTGCATTTATGGCTATGGACTTTACTGGCAATTGTTCTTCATGTTTTTGTTGATATCTTTAATGCCTATGGAACTCAAGCTTTAAGGCCTTTTACAAAAAAGTGGATTGCTTTGGGCATTATTAATACATTCGATCCTTTTATCTTTTTCACACATATTGTCGGGATTATCATTTGGGTCTTAGGTGCTCATCCTGGATATACGTTTTTAAGTGTATATGCCGTGCTGATAGGATACTATGTGATTCGTTTCTCTATGCAACGGAATATTGTTAAGCAATTGCATGAGCAGCTAGATTCTATTGAAGAAGTAATTATTTCGCCCACCATGAGGTTTAGGCAATGGCATATAGCTGTTATGACAAAGGAACATTTTCATGTAGCAAGATCCGTTAATGAAAAGCTAATTTTTTTAGATGAATTTGACAGGGTCCCTGTTCCTCAGACAAATATTATAAAAGCTGCTGAAGAAGATGATAACATCTCTGCCTTTTTATCATTTTCACCTGTTTATAGGTGGGAAGTTGATGAATATACAGATCATTATGAAGTTCGATTTATCGATTTAAGATATCGCAGTAAAGGATATTATCCTTTTGTAGCAATTGCTCAATTAGATCAAGAATTGAACATTGTTAGTTCTTATACAGGCTGGATTTTCAGCGAGGAAAAACTTCGTAAAAAGCTGGAGCTTATTCCAGAATAAATGTAGGACCAGACGTTTTATGTCTGGTCGTTTTTGTGATTGCCTGTTGTTGATTTTCACCAGCAATTATTTATTAAACAAACATTTAATTAATCCTTCAAATAATCATCATTATTCAATAAATGGCTGTATTTAGGATTAGTAGCAATGAATTCATGAAGCTTATCACCGTAATGTGTGATGAGTTGACGAACAACCATTTCTGTCATTTCTTTTCCTTTATAAGTTCGACCGGCCTTTGCTTGAGTTGATTCAAAATCCTCCCATAGCAGCTCGACCCATGTTCGCGCTTGTGCATAAGAAAGTGTTTTATTTTTTTCTAACAATTCATTTGTTAATTGTTCAAAGTACATTTCCATTATTCTCACCTCTAGGTAGGATTAGCTACTTATAATTTTCCTCTGTAGCACTATACTATAAATACGCTTCAATTAATGAAGCTACCGAATGATGATTTGGAGGGGATTGCATTGCGTAACAAACAAACTGGATTTCCAAATATGAATAATAACAAGTTTGAAGGCGAGCCTAGAGCAAAAGCAGAATATGCTCCTAAAAGAGCGAACGGCACCATTAACACTCATCCACAAGAGCGAATGAGAGCTTCTGGAAGTCGTGAAAATCCTTACTCTTAACTTGCATTAACCAAACTTGCGGAGGTGCTATTGTAATGGGTACAAATAAGAAGAAGAAATTCTATGATAATTTGTATTCTAACGCATTTACTCAGCCTTGGGCTAATCCTAAACATTCTCATGCACAGGTGAATGGAGAAACCCAACAAACCCAAGATCTCATCATTCTTGAAAGACAAACAAGAAAACGCTCATAACCGAGAATTTGAAGACTGACAGTCCTATGACTTGTCAGTCTTCATTAACATTGAAATTGGTAAGGCTTCCTCAACCTCCGGAGTTGATATCCGAGATCCCCATGCAAAAATCCCATTCATATAACTAATTTTAAAAAACTCTCCAGGAGCACCTTCAACTTCATACGTTTCTTCAGGTTTATAATCCTTGGGATCTAATAGGTACGACTTAGCCATTGTAATTTTACGTTCAAGTACAGCAAATTCATTAATGATTCCTAATTGCTCAGCTTTTCTAGCTTTTTCTTTTAGAGTACCAATTTCAGTTTTTAATTCATACTCCGTCATTTCACTATATCTTTTTTGATTTGTTGTCATCCTTCATGTCCCCTTATGATTCAGCCTCTAAATATTTTTCAATTAATTCAATTGGAAATCCTTTTCGGTATAAAAATTGCTTCATCTTCATTTTATATTGATAGGGTTCTTCATTTTGATACTTTTTCTTTGCCTTTTCAGCATGCTTTTCAAGAGCAGACCATTCCTCTGATTCATCTTGTTCAAATTGCACTTCTTCTAATGCAATTGTAATAATCTGAAAGGAAAATCCCTTCCTTACTAAATGTTGCTCTATTTTTTGCTTTAATAGTACTGTTGATAACTTATTGTTTTTTTTCAAAACCTTTTCTGCATGTGAAATAGCTTCTTCTATTTGCGCATTCTCATTATATAATGATAGTGCTTGTTCAACAAAAGGCTGATCAATACCCTTTTCATAAAGCTCTCTCTTAATCACAGTAGGTCCTTTACCATTTGTTTGCCATTGTGTTCGAACATACGCAATCGCAAATTCAAGATCATCTACATATTTGTAATCCTTTAATTTTATGATCACTTCAGCAATAACCGAATCATTGTATTCCTTTTTGCTAAGAAATTCTCGTACTTCTTTAATAGACCGCATACGATAGCTTAAATATTCTAATGCTTTATTATAGGCTTTCTTTATCGAGTCTCCGTATTGTATTTCTATAATATCAAATTCATCAAGCTCTTTACCTTTTTGCAAATTGTATTTTATAAAAACGTCTTGATCTACACTAAAAGCATATTTTTCTCCACTTCCATCATCTAAGAAAATATTCAATCGATCATCCGTTTTTTTCTGTGCTGTAATTTTCGTAATAATTGCCAAATCAATCACCTTCTATAATATAACTAATTTTTAAACACATCGAAATGTGGATATTTCTACTATAAAGGGTATAAATGAAATAGATCTATTTTTGCATCTTTTTAGCAAAATAAAAGAAGACGAAAACTAAATATATTTCAACAATAATATAAATAACAGTTACAAAGCTACCCATTACTAGTAGAAAAGGAAGTGAATATTCATGAAAATTGCGATTACCGGTGGAACAGGTTTTGTTGGAAAACATTTAACTAATTATTATTTAAATAATGGTCATGATGTATATATTTTAACACGAAATGAAAAAACTTCTTCGCAAAAGAACCTACAATATGTTCAATGGCTTTCAAATGAAGCAAACCCTGCTTCATCTTTAGAAGGAATAGATGTCATGATTAACCTTGCAGGAAAATCAATAAATGATCGTTGGTCTGAGGATGCAAAAAAGGCAATTGTTGAAAGTAGAGTAAAAGCAACTAGAGAGGTTTATTCCATTATCTCTAAGCTAGAGAAAAAGCCCTCTGTCTTCATTAATGCAAGTGCAATAGGTGTCTATGGTACATCAAGAAACAAAACATTTACTGAGGATTCTACAGAAAGAGGAACAGATTTTCTAGCAGAGACAGTAAAGGTTTGGGAAAAGGAAGCATCTAAAGTTGAAGAACTAAATGTAAGAACCGTTTTTACTCGATTTGGGATCATTTTGGGTGAAGAAGGTGCATTACCAAAAATGCTTTTACCCTATAAATTATTTGCAGGAGGAAAATTAGGTTCTGGTGAGCAATGGGTGTCATGGATATCTATCGATGATCTTGTAAAGCTTATTGATTATGTCATCCAAAATGAAAAAATCACTGGTCCTGTAAATGCAACAGCTCCTAATCCAGTAAAAATGAACGAATTTGGTAAAACTATTGGTAATATCCTTAATAGACCTCATTGGCTACCAGCACCTGAGTTTGCTTTAAAAACAATATTAGGAGAAATGAGTATTTTGATCTTAGAAGGTCAAAAAGTATTACCTAAAAAATTAGAAAAACATCATTTTACCTTTACCTATCCTTATGTTGATGAAGCATTACGAAGCATTTTAAAGTGATCTTAAAAGATTGTTTTTATCTAAAATTTTAAAATATTGGTATCTTTTCATCTTAAAAGACAATATTAACTCTATTTATAACTTCTCTTTAGTCATATAGCAACAATACTTCAGAAAAGTACCTTGAAGAATGGAGCTCACTATGAATATAAAATCAACACTTTTTAAGCAAGCTACAGTTTATCCTGTAACCTCAGCAGTTAAGTATGAAACAGATGTTTTAGTTGAAAACGGCATAATTATTGATATAGGGAAGAATCTACAAACAACTAAAGAAGTAGACATTATACAATGTCAAAACCAATACCTATTTCCTGGATTTATCGATGTTCACACACATTTAGGTTTATATGATGAAGGCACTGGATGGGCTGGTAATGACGCAAATGAAACGATAGAACCACTAACACCCCATATAAGAGCATTAGATGGGGTTCACCCTCTTGATCCTGCTTTTACGGATGCCATAAAATATGGAATTACAACTGCTCATGTTATGCCAGGAAGCGCAAATGTAATTGGTGGTACAACTTCAGTTATTAAAACTTACGGAATAAATATTGAGAACATGATTGTACAAGAAACAGCAGGATTAAAAATTGCATTAGGTGAAAACCCAAAACGAATGCATAGCCAAGGAAACAAAGATTCCATAACAAGAATGGGTATCATGGGAATGCTACGTGAAGCTTTTTACAAAGCAAAATATTGTGATGAAACAGAGGATTTCCGCTCTATATCAATTAAGAAAGCATTGCGCCGTGAGATACCTGTGAGAATTCATGCTCACCGTGCTGATGATATTATGAGTGCGATTCGATTTGCAGAGGAATTTGACCTTGATTACCGAATAGAGCATTGTACTGAAGGTCATTTAATCGCTGATGAACTTAAAGAAAAACATGCTAAAGTGTGTGTTGGTCCTACCCTCACAAGAAAATCGAAAATTGAATTAAAAAATAAGAGCTGGTCAACCTATCAAGCACTTTCTGATAAAGGTGTAGAGGTTTCAATCACAACAGATCATCCATATACTCCTATTCAATATTTAAATATTTGTGCCTCTATTGCTGTAAGAGAAGGATTTGATGAACAAAAAGCACTAGAAGGAATCACCATTACAGCAGCACGTAATCTAAGAATTGATGATATTCTCGGCAGTATAGAAATAGGCAAATCTGCAGATTTAGTAGTTTGGAATCACCATCCTTTTCATTACTTATCAAAACCTCTTATAACGATGATAGATGGAAACATCGTATATAAAAATTGTTAGAATACACTGAAAATATTATTTCAATATTACTTCTCACTTGAATTCATTACTGTGTGATACTATTCCTAATTAAAGCATTAAACCGTTATCCTTATAAACTTTTTTTAATAAAAAAATTTACCAAATACAAAAAAAGCCTTGTAGAATAACAACTATATTAAGATAAATATTTTTTTTTTGTAAATCGACAAAAAAGGAGTATCTTTTTCATTTAAATTGACGTATTATACTCCAAGGAGCGATAAGAAAAAGAAAAAAGAGCAGGTGCTTTGATCAACCCAGACAGGTTTAAGACTACAGAAAAACAAAGGTGCTCTTCACCTGTAATGCTGTATGACTTGTAGTTTTTTTGGGGTATATCAACACGATACTGCTTTTGCTTTTGATTTTTCTTATCTACAAAACTTTTAGTAATGGGAAGGCAAATGGTGCGCCACCATCTTAACTGGTTCTAGTGGGTTCGATTCCCACCCCGAAATTTTTTAAACGCAAATCAATATAAAAAAATTTCGAGGGTGGGTAGACCATAACACGTGGAGTCTGCCCTCATTGGAGGGATCCAAATGCTAAAAAAACGTGATGTACATGATAGTCATGCACTTTATGATCACATGGTTCACCCTGATGTCTTTCCATTTGTGCGCCACAAAGCAAATTCATTTGAAGAATATTTATTTTTAACAAAACAAACGGTTGAGGCCGAAGAACGTGGTGAATTGATATCACGTACCATTTTAGACGAATGGGGCTCTCCAATTGGTACAATTAGTCTTTTTGATATTCAAGATAATGCTGGATTTTTAGGAACATGGATCGGCAAACCATATCATGGAAAAGGCTATAATAAATCGGCAAAAGATGCATTCTTTCATGAGCTTTTTTACGAATTGGATATCGAAACAATCTTCTTACGTATTCGCAAGAAAAATGTTCGATCAACTAAGGCTGCTGAAAAACTGCCATACGTTGTAAATGCAAATGAAACTAGAGCTAATTTACTTGAGCAGATTAATAATGGGGAAGATTTATTTAACTTATTTGAAATATCGAAAGATTTATATACATTTTACACATACCAGCAAACATCTGAAGTTGATGAACATCAACATCTTAAAGAAGCATAACGATAATGTTAGCCAAGAGAGCTTCTTAAACTCTCTTGGCTTTTTAGTATCTACCATAACGACCTATTCTGAAAATAACGATATCTAGTCATCACACGCTTTTCATATATGGTATGAACTATCACTTATTTGTCCACAATAAGGAAGAATACTTTATTATGAGAGGATGTTTAAAATGGCTGTAGATCGAAAAAAGCGTGATAAGTCAAAAAGTACTCTTTCTAGTATGCAAGAAGTAACATATTCAAGAGAATTCCAAAAAGCTGATCGTGCCGGTGGATACATAAGTAAATCTAAACATTAACTTCCAACATGAAAAGTATGAAAAAAAGCCATCCTAATGATTGAACATTATGTTCAACATTCAAAGGGGGCTTTTTTCATGGGTAGAGGACATCAGCATAACCATAAAGCACGAGATAAAAATTCAACTACTTTACCACAAACACCAAAAAATCTTAAAAAAGATGGTATTGATGAGGAATTTTCTAGAGAATTAGCTGATCAGGACGATATTGAGGCTCAAGCAAGAGCAAAAGCAGCTGATCAACGTCAAAAAACAAATAGAAATTTATAATGGTCACATGGAAAAAGGGTGAATTTTCACTCTTTTTCCACAGCTGTGGATAAAAACAAGAAATATTGTGGATAACATTTATAACAATCTGTGGATTTTGTGGATATGTCTGTTGGTATCTTAATAAATCAACATAATTTTTTCCACAGCTATTGTTAATAAAAAGCTATAAAAATTACATAAACCTGTTAATATTGTGGATAAAATAGATTCACGCCTTTTTGATACACATAATAACTTCTGGCCTCATATACTTAAATGGAACAACTTTGTCAAAATTGTATATGACAGGAGTGAAAATAAATGGCTTATGAGATCACTCGAGATTATATTCGCACTGGCAATTCTAGACCAGGTATAAATATAGGAACAGTTCGGTTTATAGTTAGCCATGATACAGGTAATCCGGGTTCAACAGCATATGGAAATCGTAACTATTTTGATACACAGCAACCTTCTGCCTCTGCACACACCTTTATTGATGATAATTATATTTTAGAAATCATTCCATTAAATGAAATAGCCTACCATGTACGTTCAAATGTTCCAGGAGATAATAGGCGTTATGGAGCAAATGCAAATGACGCTGCAATCGGTGTGGAATTATGTCATGGAGGAGGCATTAATTTTCAGTTAGCTTATGATCGCTATGTATGGTATCATGCCTACCTATGTGACAGATTTAACTTAAATCCTACTTCAGATATAATTGCCCATGCTACTCTTGATCCATCAAGAAGAACAGATCCAATCGGTATATTAAGAAGTAATGGAATATCTTGGTCAATGTTTATAGATGATGTAGTCGAAGAATTACAAGATTTTTCTGGAGAAGTTGATGAAGACACACCATCAAACCCTACACCTTCTCGACCTCAAAGACCTCCCGCAAGCTCAAGATTACCAATAGGTGAAGGTGATTCAGGCTCATTTGTCAGAGATGTACAGCAGCAACTAATTGATGCAGGCTATGGCTTACCTCGGTATGGAGCAGATGGAATTTTTGGAGAAGAAACAGAAAATGCTGTAATGAGATTCCAAAGAAATTATAACCTAGCTGTAGATGGTCTAGTTGGACCAGTAACACTTTCTAAGCTACAGGAAGTGTTACAACAAAAAGTATCAGCACCTGATTTCCCATTACCCAATGGTATTTTAAAACGCGGTGATCAAGGAAATGCTGTTAAACAAGTTCAAAGAGCTTTAAATCGAATTAATTTTAAACCAGGTGCCATTGACGGTATTTATGGTCCTAATACCGAAGATGCAGTTCGAAGATTTCAATCAATGTATGCAGCATTAGCTGATGATGGAATATACGGCCCAAACACAAGACGTTATATTAGAATGGAATTAAATGAGTAATTTTCACGTATAACCTTTCATTAGAAAACATATAGTAATATTACAGCAAAGAATTAACATCAAGAATTAAACAAGAGGATCTCTCATATTTTGAGTGATCCTCTTGTTTTTTTATTCCTCTATTACAAGCTCTCCTCTGTATAGCTGAGCCTTTTTGAGTGTTATATTTATTTCCTTCGCAATCTTCTTTAATTCTCTTACTTCTCTTTCTGTAACAATAGAAATGACTGTGCCCTCATTCCCTTGTCTTCCTGTTCGACCTGAACGATGCACATATTGATCACTATTTAATGAAAGATCATAGTGAATTACATGTGTAAGCCCAGCAATATCTAACCCCCTAGCAGCAACATCTGTTGAAAGCAATAACCCTTGTTTATCTGTTCTCAAGCTCTTCAGTGCTGCTTCTCTCTTCTCTTTACTTGTATCACTATGTAATAGATGAAGATCAACACCTTTAAACTCTAATTTCTCTGCAAGAACATCAAGATTACCAATATCTTTAACAAATCCTAAAGCCTTCATTGGGATATTCTTCACTAATCTCTCTAGCATTGATAGCTTTTCTCTCTGTTCACATACAACATAGGTATGATCTACTTTTCCTACTGGCACTTCATCAAGACCTATCTTAACTATTTCCAGGTTACTCTTCATAAAGTCTCTAGCTTTTGATTCTGTACTTTCATTTAATGTTGCAGAAAACAAAACAACCTGTCTCTCATTTAATGTTGTTTTGATGATTTCTTTCAATGTGTTCTTATGTTCTGCAGCTAATAGTTGGTCTCCTTCATCTAATACTAATGCTTGTACAGCATGCATTTTTAGCTTTTTCATTTTTATTAATTCTTGTAATCTTCCAGGAGTACCAACAATAATTTGCGGGCTTTTTTTCAGCTTTTCTACCTGACGTTTAATATTCGCACCCCCAATAAATGAAGCACTTGTTAACCCACTACCTTCAGACCATTTCTTTATCTCATCAAAGATTTGCATAACAAGCTCTCTTGATGGAGCCAAAATTACAACTTGTGCTGATTTTTTATTTTCATCAATCCTATTAAGTAATGGTAGAACATATGCTAATGTTTTCCCAGTTCCAGTAGGAGATTCTGCAATAACATCCTTTCCCTCTAAAATTGGTGGTATTGCTTTAACTTGAATAGCTGTAGGTGCTTCGAACGTAGCTTTCTTCCAATTATCCTGAATAAATGGTTTTAATTCTTGCAAAAAATTCTGTGTCATAATTATTCTCCTTTTGCTCTGTTTACTTTAATATAGTAAAACCTTAATGGTGTTTGCAGAGACACCCAATCACCAGAGGAAATGATATGTAGAAATGTATTTGTTTTATAAAAAATTATTTTTAACTAAAACAGCCATTATTATGAGGCATAATATAAAAGTCATCACTTATAGTACAGCTTTATAACAATAAAGGCAAAGATATTTTCTATTAATCGTGAACTGTTCTCTTAAGCGTTAACCTAAATCTCTTTTTTATAACAAATAATGACCTCTCCAACTTATGTTTCGCCATATTTCCCCAGAAATAATTTCCTTTCAACAATTACTGATAAGCAAAAAAAATCATAAAAAACTGCAAATAAAACTTTATTATTTTTTTTATAAAAAAGCTATGTTAAAGCTTAATGTTGATTTTCAACACTTTGTTGATTGGAGTGAAAGGCATGAGACTCCTGCTTAGAGAAGCGTGTCAAAGGGAGACCCCACAGGCGCTTGCGCCGAGGAGGATCCCGGACCGCCCGCGGAAAGCGAATGCCTGTAACGGAAATCAACAACAAAGTTTAAGAGCATATAAAAAAGATGTTTACTCCATTTAAAAACAGGGTAATACCACCATTAGCACACACAAAAACATTAATGTATGCGGTTATTTTCACATTTAACTTCCTCTTAATTTAGGAGATTTTTTAATAAAGAAACAAAACAACAGTCTAAAAACGTGCTATATACCTAGAAGAAAAAGATGGTGCAGTTCGGAATTTATTTTATTACACCTGTAGCAGCAGGTAGAAAAATATAGAGATAAGGTGGGAGAATAAATGGTTAGACACATCCAAGTAAAAAAATTAAACGAGATTAACGGTGAATTATCAACAATTTCAAGTGAATGTGAACGTGCCTTTTCAGCATGGATCAAAGATCGAAGCAATAATAAATTATTTAAAGAATACCGTGAGCTACTCAGTAAACGCGATCGAGTGATAAAAGAATACAAATCTTGTATTGTTGTTAACTAAACTTTTGATGCGGTGTTAAATTTGTTTTTATCATATTAAGAAAAGTCTCTAAGAAATATCCGTGAGTACTTTTGACATTTCTCCTTAAAAAAGCTCTCATTGTAGGAAAATTTTTGTTAATGATGGTCTAATTAAATTTAATGATATATTAAGGCATGAATTCATTTAGGAATTCATGCTTTTTATATGTTTTCTGTAATTGAAATTGGATCACTTTGATGGTTAAAGGATCGTTTATACAACCAATGATGATGACTGATTTGTCTGATGAAGACCTTTATTGTTGTGTGTGGTTTTTCTTTTGTCCTTCATTCGCTCGATGACGACTTTTACAGCTGTGGATGTGCCTGCTTTTGTCCTTACGTTCCCGGGCCTTGTACACACCGCCCGTCACACCACGAGAGTTTGTAACACCCGAAGTCGGTGGGGTAACCGTAAGGAGCCAGCCGCCTAAGGTGGGACAGATGATGAGTACCTTTACGCCAGTATACACGCCTTATTATGGCTGTCATCTCCTTATTAATCCACTCTAAAAACACCACAACAAAAAAGATCAGCTCTCATTATCAAGAGACTGATCCCCTATTTATCCTTCTTTCTTAATAAATACAACCTTTAAATAATTACCCTCTTTAAAATCTTTAGAAGTTTTAAAGTCCTTTGGTAAACTATATTCTTCTAGAATTGTATATTTCTCTTTAGATTCTTTAAAAGCTTTATCAATAAAGCTTTTAAATTTGTTCATACCGAATGTGCTACAGTTAGTTGAAGCAATAATAACACCGTTTTTATTTGTAATTGCGATGGCTTGCTTTAATAAATCAGGATAGTCTTTTCCGGCACTAAATGTATGTTTTTTTGAACGAGCAAAGCTTGGAGGATCTAATATTACCATATCGAATGCTAGCTGCTTTTTTACAGCGTATTTAAAATAATGAAATACATCTTCTACGATAATATCTTGTGCTTCATAATCAATATCATTGATACTGAATTGTTCAATTGTTTTTGACTTGCTTCGATTAGCAAGATCAACACTTGTTGTTTTAGTTGCTCCACCTAGTGCTGCCGCAACAGAAAATGCTCCTGTATATGAAAAGGTATTTAGCACACTTTTTCCATTGGCGTATTTATCACGAATCGTTTTACGTACATCCTTTTGATCAAGGAAGACTCCAACCATTGCGCCTTCATTTAAATAAACTGCAAATTTGATACCATTTTCCTTCACAATCAACGGAAAGCTTGCTCGCTCTCCTGCTACAAAATCGTCATCTTCTATATATGTACCTTTGCTATCAAAGCGCTTTTTTTCATAAATGCCCTTTATCTCAGTCACATTATTTAATGACTGAATTATTTCATCCTTGAAATTGTATATCCCTTCACTATACCAACTTATCACATAGTAACCATCATAATAATCAATTGTTAACCCACCAACACCGTCTCCCTCTCCGTTAAAAACTCGGAATGCCGTTGTATCGGGATCTTCGAATAGAGAGTTTCTTGCAGATAGTGCGAGCTTAATCTTGTCTTCGAAAAACGCTTGATCAATGACTTCGTTAGGATTAAAGCTTAGTACCCAGCCTCTGCCTTTATTTTGGACTCCATAATAACCTTTTGCAAGAAAGCTTCCTTTTTCATCAACTAAATCAATAATACTTCCCTCTACCTTTAAAACATTAGGATTTTGGATTGCTTCATTATTAATAAGTGGATAACCTGATCTGAAATATTTAACAAAATCTTTTTTCACTTGAACTTGAGCTTCTTTACTCATTTCTTCACACCAATTCTTTATATATTTCCGAAAAAACGAATCTCTTCCATCATACCCATTTCTTCATAAAAAATAAAACCCCTCTTGGAAATCAAGAGAGGCTTCTATAAAGAATTATACCCACCACATTTGTGACGGAGATTCTTTAATTAATACAGATTTCAAATTTGTCACAGCACGTTCAAAGCCTTCGTCAATTGACATAATAGGGTCTTCATGCTCAATACTCACTACATAATCGTAGTTATAAGTACGAAGGGCACTCATCATGTCATTCCATTCTGTTAAGCTATGTCCACAGCCCACAGATCTAAATGTCCATGCTCTTGTTTGTACTTCGCCATATGGCTGCATATCTGTTAATCCATACATGTTTACATTATCTTGATCAATATATGTATCTTTTGCATGAAAATGATGGATCGCATTTTCTTTGCCTAAAATTTTAATAGCCGCTACTGGATCAATTCCTTGCCACCATAAATGACTTGGATCTAGATTAGCACCAATTGCATCACATGTTGCTTCGCGTAGCTTTAGCATTGTGTAAGGAGTATGAACTAAAAAGCCACCATGCAGTTCAAGACCAATTTTCACATTATGTTCTTCTGCATATTTACCGACTTCCTTCCAGTAAGGAATTAGTTTTTCTTCCCATTGCCATGTTAAAACATCACCATATTCATTTGGCCACGGAGTAACCGGCCAGTTAGGGTATTTTGCATCCTCAGAATCTCCTGCAGTACCAGAGAAAGTATTAACAACAGGAACATCTAATAAAGAAGCTAGTTTAATTGTTTTTAATAAAGTATCATTGCTTTCCTTTGCAAATTCTTTATCAGGAGAAATTGGATTACCATGACAGCTAAATGCGCTGATTATTAAATCTCTTTCCTTCACTTTTGCTATATATTCTTTACGTTTGTCTTCACTTTCTAGCAGTGCATCAAGATCACAATGTGAATTTCCTGGATAACAACCAGTACCAATTTCCACTGCATTTAGTCCTGAAGCCTTTACTCGATCTAACATATCTTCAAAGGATTTATCATTAAAAAGTACTGCAAAAACACCTAGTTTCATTAAAATTCCTCCTTTGGGGTCAGACCCCTTACTTGTTAGCTGACTGATAAATACGATCTATAATTTGTGACACCTGTAAAGCTTCTTCCGGTTTTACGACTAGCTCTGATTTACCAAGACATGTATCAATGAAGTTTTTTGCTTGTTCAACACCATGGTCATCTTCCCCTGGGATCCATGCTGCTTGACTGTTCATTAGCATTCCGTATTTTGTTGAATATAGCTCTAATGGGAAAACACTTAAGCCTCCATCAACTCCTGAAATACTCAGATGTTCTTGGTCATCCAATATATTGGCTGCCCATGATGTTTCTAATAAAAGAGAAGCACCGTTTTCAAACTTAATATAAGCTGTTACATGATCATCTACGTCAAAGGTTTCATGATCAAATGAACCCCATTGATTAACGCTATTTGGTGTTTTACTCAATGTATTATATGTGCTTCCATTAACCTCTATATGTTTAGGACTTCCCATTAACCAGATTGCTAAATCTAATAAATGGCAACCATAATCTATTAAGCTTCCACCACCTTGTAGTGTTTTATTAGTAAACACTCCCCACCCAGGCACTTTTCTTCTTCTTAATGCTTGGACTCTTGTAACAAGTGGTGTTCCAACCTCTGTCATTAATTTTTTTGCTGCTTGTGCATTTTTCATAAATCGATAATGATAGGCAATAGCAAGAACCTTATTTGTTCTTTTTGATGCATCAAGCATTTTCTCACATTCTTCTGCTGAAAGAGCCATTGGCTTTTCACAAAGAACATGAACTCCAGCCTCTAAAGCTGAGATTGTAATTTCAGCGTGAAACTTATTTGGTGTACAAATACAAACAGCATCAACATGCTCAAACATATCCTTGTACTCTTCAAAAACATGCTTTATTGTAAATTTGTCTGCTACTTCCTGAGCTCTTTCTTTATTAACATCACTAACAGCTGTGATTTCACAATCTTCCCTATACGTTTGAAATGCTGGGATATGACGTCCTTGTGCAATCCCACCTACACCGATTATTCCTATACGTAATTTACTCATAAAAATCACTCAAAAACTTTTGCAATTGTTTTAGTTTCATTTGATTTAATTGCAGCAAGAATTACAGCTAAAGACTTCATACCTTCTTCACCAATAATTAATGGCTCTTTATTTTCAACAACAGCTGATACAAAATGATCAATAACATGTGTTGTTTGTTGTCCACCTTCATCATTTGATTGAATTTTACCTAATTCATAATTCACTGTTTCACCGTTTGTATATTGAACAACAAGGGAATACGCTGGATTATCTTCAAGGCGAATAATTGCTTTTTCACCATAAATAATTGTTGAGTTATCTTCTTTAGCTGTGTAAGACCAGCTTGCAGCTAATGTTCCGATAATTCCACTTTCTGTTTTAAGTGCACAAACAGCTGTGTCATCTACATCAGCAAATTCTTTTGCTGTTGTTTCAATGAATGCTCCAACCTCAACAATTTCTTCTCCTAGTAGATAGCGAAGTAGATCTGTTTTATGAACGCCTAAGTCACCCATTGCACCAATATAAGCTTTTTCTTTAACAAAGAACCAGCTATCTTTTCCATCAACACTCCAGCCCTCAGGTCCTGGATGTCCAAATGCTGTTCTAAAGCTATAAATCTTCCCAATTTCGCCACTTTCAATTAATTGACGTGCAAGTTGATGTGAGCGAACAAAGCGCTGATTATGCGCAATCATTAATTTTTTATCATTTTTCTGTGCTGCTTGGATCATTGCATCTGCTTCTTCCTGAGAAGTTGCCATTGGCTTTTCACATAAAACATGTAGCCCATTATTTAAAGCTTCAATAGATATTGGTGCGTGTAGGTAGTTTGGTGTACAAACACTAACAGCATCAACTTCACCACTAGAAATCAATTCTTTATAATCGGTAAAAGCTTTTGCTCCATATTTATTAGCAATTTCCTTTACACGGTCTTCAACGATGTCACAAACAGCTACTAAATCTACCTCTTGATTTGCTGCATATTCTGGCAAATGACGAAATTGTGCAATACTTCCACATCCGATAACACCAACTCTTAATTTACTCATCATTATTTCCTCCTAAAATTAGAGATCTATTTTTTAATTATTTTTCAGAAATTGTTTCTAATGGCTGTGCGTTACCATAAACAGGGCGCTTACGATCGACTGGCTTCACATAGTTTACTGCGTTTTTTATTACCTTTTGAATTTGTTCATTATGATATGTTGGGTATGTTTCATGACCAGGTCGGAAGTAGAATATTTTTCCGTTACCACGCTTGAATGTGCAACCACTTCTGAAAATTTCTCCACCTTCAAACCAGCTAGTGAAAATAAGCTCATCAGGTGCTGGAATATCAAAGTGCTCTCCATACATTTCTTCTTTTTCTAGCTCAATATATTCACCAATTCCTTCTGCAATTGGATGAGTAGGATCTACAACCCATAGACGCTCTTTATCATCTGCTTCACGCCATTTTAAATCACAGCTAGTTCCCATAAGCTTTTTAAAAATTTTAGAGAAGTGACCAGAATGTAAAACAATTAATCCCATACCATCTAAAACTCTTTGCTGAACCTTTTCTACGATTTCATCTTGAACTTCATCATGCGCTAGATGTCCCCACCATACTAAAACATCAGTATTTTCAAGAACCTCATTCGTTAATCCATGCTCTTGTTCATCAAGAGTTGCTGTTCTCACTTCATGATCTTCTTTTTGCAAAAACTCAGCTATTGCGCCGTGAATGCCTTTTGGGTAAATTTCGCTTACTACTGGGTTTTTCTTTTCATGTCTATTTTCATTCCATACAGTTACTTTAATCATCATTTTCCACCCTAATCTATTATTATTTTAATTTAGTCTACTGCCGTAACTATTATTGCTTTTATAGGTTATTACTCTTCACGTATTCAAGGTGTTAATTTCTGAAAATATCTAAGCCAATAATAAAATGCTCTATATTAACAGAATCTATTCCTATTTCTTTTGTGAACCGGTTAACTAACGATAATAATGTGATGAGATTAGATGAACTCACCTCCTTAATTTATACCATTTCTTTCGTTGAGCTTCTAATAACAAGTTCAACTGGTAGCATTATTTCTTTTGCTTCAACTTTATTTGTCTCAATTGCTTTTATCGCTAACTCAGCTGAAAGTGCACCTTTTTTAAACACATCTTGTCGAATCGTTGTTAAGCTTGGTGATGAATATTTACTAATCATCAAATCATCAAAGCCTACAATCGAAAAATCATCAGGCACTTTTATTCCATGATCATTCAGAGATTTGATAATACCTAATGCTGTAATATCAGATGACGTGAATATTGCAGTTATTTCTTTATTTCCAGCAATTTCTTTACCAATTTTATACCCATTTTCAAAGGTGTTATAATTTCCTTCAATGGTCATTCCATCTCGAAAAGCAATATTCGCTTCAGCTAAAGCCCGTTTAAAGCCAAGAAAACGTTGACCATCAACAGCTATATCTATTCTTCCATTTGGAATAAAGCATATGTTTCTATGTCCTAAATCGAGTAAGTGCTTTGTCCCTAAATAACCACCTAACTCATCATCTATTCGAATGTTCGAATAGTATTTTGCGTAATCCTCAAAAGAATCAATAAAAACTAATGGAATAGATAACGTTTTCATTTCTTTAAAAACGTGATCAGGAAATGTCCCTAAAACGAGTAATGAATCTAGATTGCGTTTCATCACCCAATTTTTACATTCATCCGCTTTCGAAATACCTGAAATAACAAAGTCATAGCCGTTTGTACGACATTCATATTCTATTCCACTTAACAATTCACTAAAATATGGATTTTCTTTAAAAAGTGGTGCAAGTGTGTCACCAACTAATGGTAAAATCACACCTAACATTTTAGATTTCCTTTTCGATAAACTTATCGCTGTAAAATCTGGTTGATAATTTAATTCCTCAATCGCAAGTAGCACTCGTTCTTTCGTTTCGTCTGAAACTTTGTTTACTCCATTGAGCACATAAGATACTGTTGCTGGAGATACACTGGCATGTTTTGCTACGTCTCTAATTGTGATTTTCTGATTCATTTTGCCTCCGGTTAAACGGTTAACTAACTTTGATGTTATTATATAATACGCTTACATTGAGAATCAAGTATTTCTTTACCATTTATTATTTTTTATCTCTAGCTTTTTATATGCAACTATTTACTTTATTTGCTGATTTTTTATTTTATTTGCTCTTTGGGGTAGTTTATTTGAATCCTTTGGCATTATATTTGCTGTAATTGAGCTTTTATTTGCTGATTTTCAGGTTATATTAGTTTTTCGACAAATTTCTACAATATTAAAATCAAAACTTCTATCACTATCAGGTATAAAATCTATATAACTGGTAAGAATCTATATTATTACTAATAGATTGTGAGGGTTTCTACATGAAAACTATTTTACCTGCGATTTTCCTAGTGTTTTTTACATTTGTTGGTTTTAGTGTTTATTTCCTTTATCAGCTAAGTGTTTTTGCTATAAAAGTGATGGTTTACACGGTTTAAGCTTTTCATATAAATACTATTTATATAGTTTCTACTTGCTAATTTCATTACACGAAAAGAAGGTGATCAGCTTAAAATAGTTGTTCACCTTCTTTTTGGATCAAAATTTTCACGTGGCATATACTTAGTAAAATAAGCTCCAACAAATAAGAGAATCATCGTTACTAACCAACTGCCTATTCCTAAAAAGTTAAACCAGTACCCAAATAAATTCACAACTGCAATCAGGAGAAAGCATATTGAGGTTAAGCTAGTTTTAAAGCCAGTAATTCCTAATCTCTTCCTTTTTCTCACAATAAAATAAATTGAAACGAATAAGCTGATGAAAAGAATTATTGAAAGAACGTTTTCGATCATCCATCAACACTCCCTTCTTAAATTAAGGCTGTTTTCACAAACTTTGTTGCTTTTAAATACACGAGAAATCAGCACAGTAGTAAATCTAAGGGCATCTTTTCTTCATAAAATGGTAACCTTTTATGCAAATCTTTCAGAAAAGAGCCTAAATAAACGTTTAATTAGAAATGACACTTGCAGCTTCTTACTCCTCAATCGCACCAGCAACTGGGTATTGATCCAAGTCAATTTCCAGATCCATATCTAGTGCAAGGTTTGCTAGCTGCAAACCTAGAAAAGGACCACTTGTTAAACCAGATGCTCCAAGTCCATTCGCTAGAAATAAGCCTTCGTAACCTGGTAATGCACCTATAATTGGCAGGAATCCCGGAGTAAATGGCCTAAATCCAACTCTTGTTTCTACCATTGTACTATCAGCTAAGCCAGGAGCAATTTCTAGAGCTTTACCTAAAATTTCGTAAACTGCACCTGCTGTCACACGATGATCAAAGCCTGCTTCATCTTCATGTGTAGCACCGACAACTATACGACCAGCTTCAAAGGATAAAATATATTGATTATTCGGCGGCATAATTACTGGCCAATTACCTGTATCAGTATCGTTTATTTCAAGATGTACAATTTGTGCTTTTTGAGGGGTTACTTTAAAACTAATTCCTAGAGGATCTACCAATTGCTTTGACCACGCTCCACCAGTCACAATCACTAGATCTGCTGTTAGTTCTTGTTCTTGAGTTTTCACACCTATAATACTCTTATTCTTCGTGATTAGAGAAACTGCATCATCCTTAATTAGTGTCGCACTATTTTTAATGGCACCCTTCATCAACGCATTACTCAGTGCTCTTCCATCAACACGTGCACCTCCACTTATATACACAGAGCCATATCCTGTTGCTATAGATGGAAATAATTTTTGAGTTTCTTCTGGAGATAATATCTTTACTTCTCCTATTTCAGGTGCTTCTTCACGCCGTTTGATTGCTCTTTCAGCCATCTTCTCTAATTTTTCGGCATCCATATTTAGGCTTATCGCACCAACACGACGATATCCTGTTTCTGTTTCACCATCTTCTTTTAACTTCTCAATGAGCTCTGGGTAATATCTTGCCCCACTCTTAACCAAATGGTACCAGGCTTTGTTTCGTCTTTGTGAAACCCACGGACAAACAATTCCTGCTGCTGCAGCAGTTGCCTGCCCCTTATCTTCACGATCAATCACTGTTACATCAGCACCATATTTAGCTAAATGGTATGCCGTTGACGCCCCAAGAATACCTGCTCCTATCACAATTACCTTCTTCATTGATTACACCTTTTCCTTTATTAAATGTTCCTTTATTTTACTTTAGATTGATTTTAGACTCAAATTTACACTTTACCATATTAACGTAAAAGGGGTCAGACTTAAAAAATGCCTGACCCCTTCTTGTTATACTGTTAATCCATTTTCACTAGCTGAAACAGCTTGTTTTTTATGTTTAATTATAAAATATGTTAATGTCATAAAAACAAACACTAACATATAACCCAACAAGATAAAGATGTTATTCCATACTACTGTCATGTCTCCACTTGATATGACGGCTTTAAACGCTGATACCGTATAGCTCATTGGAAGGAAAGCGTGAATTGGTTGTAATGCTTTTGGAATCATTTCAAGTGGAAATGTTCCCGCACTTGTAGTTAATTGGAAAATAAGAATAAGAACAGCAATAAATCTTCCTGGATCGCCTAATGTTGTGACTAGTAATTGAATTAGTGACATAAATGTTAAACTAATGACTATTGATAGGAAAACAAACATTGGTACACTTGTTACCTCGAGTCCTAGTCCAGCTAATAAAATTACATCAGCAACAATAGCTTGGCACACACCTACTATTGCAATGACACCAAACTTTCCTATAAACCAAGAAAAGCCACTTTTTGGTTGAATCGTAGGAATTTTTAATGTATAAACAATCGAAATTAATAACGCACCAACAAATAATCCTAAAGACAAGAAATACGGAGCAAACCCTGTACCATAGTTAGGAACTTTATTAATTCCTTCCTTGCTTACATCAACAGGTTCACCGATCATGTCAAAGGTGTTGGTAGTTGCTTGAACAGAGCCTGCTTCTTCTGCAGCATCTCCTAATTTCTCATATAACTCCGAAGTTCCATCTGCAAGCTTTCCTGTTCCATTTGTTAATTCTTTAGAACCTTCAGCTAACTGAGTAGAACCCTCACTTATTTTAACAGATCCCTCTGACAATTGACTTATACCTGAATTCAAGCTACTTGCTCCAGACACTAACTTATTTCCACCAGCTTGTGCATCATGTAGCTTTTCATTAAATAACGTAAATTGATCAACATATTCAGCTTGACCTGTTTTAATATCAGTTGCACCTTGATTAACAGATTTAGATCCATCCGCTAATTGTTTTATCCCATCTTGAAGAGCAACTTGATTGTCATTGATCTTAGATAAACCATTTTCTACCCTACTAAACGTTGGATCGATAGCTGCTTTAATACTATTTTCTAATTTATTTCCAGAAGATAACATCTGCTCATTTACAGCTGATTTATATTGAGTAAAACCTGTATTTAAACCATCACTTATCCCTTTTTCTAATTGGGCTTGCATTTCTTCTTTTGAAGGTGCATTTGCCACAACTTGTTGCTTAATTCCACTTATGATCGCAGGATCGACGTTGTTATTCTCTAGCAAAGAAAAAATAGCAGTCATTTGTTCTGATTGCTGAGCAGAAATCTTCTCAGTTAACCCTACAGCTAGTTCAGCACTTAATACATTCTGCAATTCATCCAATCCATCAATCATGGAAACAGAAGCTTCTTGTAATTGTGCTTGAATTCCCGCAGCCATTTGCGGTGGAAATTGTTGATGAAACTTTACAAGTCCCTCGTTCAACTGATTTGTACCAGCTACTAATGAAGGTACTTTTTCATTTAACTCTTGAAGCCCATCATTCACTTGGGTCATTCCAGAAGATAGTTGCTGTGATCCATCTTTTACTTGCTTTGATGCAGCAAGAAGTTTATCACTTCCTGCTGATAATTGATTTACACCATCAGCAAGCTCTTTTGCGCCATCATTTAACTCACCTGATCCTGATTGAACTTTATTAACACCTTGCTGAAATTCTAGTGATTTTGATGCAAGTGTTTCTAGATTATCTTTAAGTGTAACGGAGCCATCTTTCACTTTGCTTGCACCATCATTTAATTCACTAGCACCATCACTAGCTGTATCAAATCCATCTGCCATTTTTGTGATTTTCTCGAAAATTGTTTCAGCGTAAGTAGATGTTACTTCCTTAGAAATTGCACTTTTAATTTCTTTAACAGCAGAATCTCCAATTTGAGCGGATAAGAAGTTAGATCCTTCATTTGGAATATATTTCAAATGAAGTTTTTCAGGCTGATCATCTAATAACGTTGTTGCATTTTCCGAAAAATCTTTAGGAATTTCCACAACCATATAATAAGTTCCATCTTCTAGTCCATCATAGCCAGCTTGTTGAGATACAAAATCAAATTTAAACTTTCTATTCTCTTTTAAGTTTTGGACTAAATCATTTCCAAGCTGTAGCTGTTCTTCCTCAAAATTTGCTCCTTCATCAATATTTACAATTGCAACAGGTAAATCCTCCAGTTGATCATATGGATCCCAAAATGCCCAAAGAAACATTCCAGCGTACAAAATTGGGATAAAAACAATAGCTAGAATTGGAATAAAGACCTTTCTATTTCGTAAAATATTCTTCCATTCTGCCAAAAACAGATTCACGCAAATACCACCCTTCACCTTTTGACCATATTGTTCATTTAGTCATTTTATGATAAAAAAAGTCCATAACTCATTTCTTCTATTATGAACTTGATAAGCCCTTGAATAAATAAAGCTCAAATAAATGAGTTATTTCTTCTTTATTTAGCGGCTCATGATCTTTTTCCCAATCAAAAATGAGTGATACATAAAGCTTTAACATAACAAATGCTGTCATTTCCGGATTACATGGCTTAATTTCTCCTTTATCAATTGCTTCTTGAACAATTTCTTTAATATAGGAAATGACCACTTTTTCCAGCTTTTTCATCACTTCTAATACTTCTCTTGTACCCATTTCTCTTTCTTCGTGAAATAACTTAGACATTAACTGATGTTTTTTACGAAAATCTAATAAAGCATAAAGCGAACTAGAAGCATTTTCATAAAAAGAAGCATTTTTATCCATTGCAGCTTCAGCTGACATTTTCATTTCTTGAATGAGAGATGTTATAATTTCATCAAATAACTCTTCTTTATTTTTAAAAAAAGTATAGATCGTTCCTTTTCCTACATTAGCTATTTTCGCGACTTGATCCATAGTAGTTGCTTTGTAGCCAAATAAAGAAAAAGACTCAGTAGCTGCTTCAATAATTAATTTCTTCCGATCAACCACCATATCATCACCTCTGCTATATCTATTAATGACCAAAAGACTAATATAGTCATTAAATACATCCATATAATAGCATGCTTATTATAAATTAGCAACTTCATACAAATTAATGTAAAAAAATACATTATGAAATTAACCTAAAAGAGATACATATCAGTTCATATGCATCTCTTTTTAGGTTAATTATTATTATCATTCTATTCAAATTATGATGGTCCGACTATTAATAGGTAAATACAGTTCTTACTGTTAAAACTAAAAAAGTGAATAAACCAACGTTTGATTTTTTCATTTCCACAGCCCCTTTACCTTTTGTTACCTTAACTATACAAAAGTAAAAAGATGTATTCTACATTCATGTTATATAAACTAACACATTTTCTGATTATTCTTAAAATTAATGTTGTTTATATATCTTTTAAATTTCCCCGTATCAAAAATATAAAATAAATAGTATAATAGAACTATACATTCTACAAAATTCACTAAAATAACGACAGTAGCTACTCAGTTTGGCAGTTTTTAAATTACAAAAAGCCATGTTAAGGGTATGTGCTGTAAACTCTAAAAATAAATAAAAAATTGAAAAAGGCAAACCTATTGAAAAATGGGGACGCAAAGCTACAGACCTAAGGGAGACTATGGTGGCTGAGTTACCAATGAGATAAAAGTTATGTCTCTTTGGATATAGCTTTTTTTATTTAGATTTTTTCCTTTAATTTTTTTCATTCATTTTAACGGCACTTATTAAGTACTACGCTATACTTCGGGGGATAAATATGACGAAACTAAAGGATTCTCCAGCTTTTTTTCTGCTTGCTTATATAAGCTTATTTTATGTATGGATTCTAACCATGCGCAGCAACGAATCTATTTTAATAGTAGGTACCACCTTTTTTGTTCTACTTGGAAATATAATCAGTTTAACTTGGCTCATCAATACGTATAAAAGGGTTAAAGGAAATGAGAAATATTTCTGGTTATTATTAAGCCTCGGAGTTCTCACTTCATTCATTTCCAATGTTATATGGTACATAGAAGGCATTAATGGAGTTGTACATCTACCGAGCTGGACTAACTTACTTTGGGTTTTTACCTACCTATTGTATTTAGCAGCATTAATTTTCAAAATGATTTTGCTTAAGCACACTGTCGATTATCGACCTTATATGTTTAACTTGGTTATTTTTATGACAGTAGCTATTGCTTTAAGTATTCACTACTTAATAGAGCCTATATGGATTCAATCAAACTATTTGATTGGTGTTACGATACTCACAATAGCTTATCCAATCTTTGATTTGGGTATCATTTTTTCAGCTGTTTATCTTTATTATATTTCTAGAAATACTCAGTTAAAAAGAAGTTATCTATATATCACATTGGCATTTACTCTTCAAATTTTAGCAGATTCGATTTATGTTTATTTATTACACTTAGAAATCTATCAGATTGGCAGTATTTTTGACCCATTTTGGACAATATCTATCTTATTATTAGGTATAGCTGGATTACAATTTGAAAACGAATCGTCTACTCATAAAATAATTGAAAAAGAACCACTTAGTAATATTGATATCTCTATCCCATATATTTGTGTGCTATTCCTATTAATTCTCGTTATTTCGAGCTATAAAAATGATCTAAATGCACTAAGTATGGGGTTAACAGTTTCATTCCTACTCATTTTAATTCGTCATTTTTCGTTCATTCGTAAAAATCAACAATTAGTAAACGAATACAGATATCTTGCTTTTCATGATCAATTAACTAGCCTATATAATCGTCCTAAATTTCAAAGTGATCTTCAATTAGTCTTGGAAAAAGCTACTGAGGATCAAACAAGAACAGCACTTCTTCTAATAGACTTAGATCGCTTTAAAAATATTAATGATACACTAGGTCATTATTTTGGAGATTGTTTGTTAGTAGAGGTTGCTAACAGACTAGAAAGCACTGTGGCAGAAAATGGGACCACATACAGACTCGGTGGAGATGAATTTGTTATTGTGCTTCCTGATACATCAAAGCCAAAATGTATCACTGTTGTAAGAAAGTTATTAGCTGATTTTCAAAATCCATTTTTCATTGAAGGATATGAAATAACCGTATCACCAAGTATTGGTATTAGTATGTTTCCTGAGAATGGGGAAACAAGTGGAGGTCTGCTAAAACATGCAGATGCCGCTATGTACTTGGCTAAAGAAAATGGTAAAAACACATTTCAATTTTATGATGAAGCATTGCATAGACAGCTAGCTTATAAAATGGAGTTAGAAAATGGCTTAAGAAAAGCTATTGAAAACATGGAATTCTCTCTAGTTTATCAGCCTAAGGTTGAGTTGAAATCAGGGGAGATCATTGGAATGGAAGCGTTATTAAGATGGAACCATCCAAAGCTAGGCTTCGTTTCACCAATGGAATTCATTCCTGTTGCAGAAGAAACAGGACAAATCGTTAATATCGGTCATTGGGTATTAAAAGAGGCTTGTCGCCAAAATAAATTGTGGCAAGAACAAGGTCTGCCTAACCTATCAGTTTCAGTAAATGTATCTGTTCGCCAATTTCAGGATAGTAGCTTTTTAAACAAAGTATCTTCAATATTAGAAGAAACTGGGCTGAGTCCTAGCTGTCTTGAATTAGAGATAACAGAAAGCATTATGCAGGATATTACCCACTCTGTAGACATCCTTACTCAAATAAGAAGCTTAGGAGTTAAGGTATCGATTGATGATTTTGGTACAGGCTATTCTTCTTTAAATGTTCTTAAGGATTTACCTATTGATACCCTAAAAATAGATAAAGCATTTTTAGAAAATATGTCAGATTCAATGAATTCAACCATGATAAAATCCATTATTAAATTAGGTTTAAACCTCAATTTAAATGTAGTTGCAGAAGGAATCGAGACAACAGAGCAAATGGAAAAATTAATTGAAAATCAGTGTACTTTAGGACAAGGCTATCTCTTTTCACGTCCCCTTCCTCCAGAGGAATTTAGTATGCTGCTTCAAAGAGGTAGCTTTTCAAAGAAAGCACTTACCTAGCAATTTAATGCTTCAACAAAGAGGCTAGGTCATAATTAAAGAAATCATCCACAAAGCTGATAAATAAAACCCGAACTATTAGGCGAAAAATTAAAATGAACGTCACCTAATAATTCGGGTTTTTCACATTTGCTTAAACACATATCTTCCATCCTCTTTTTACACTTATTCCGAATTCATCATCTGCAAGGTATGCGCCATACCATCTTGATAGGTTGTTCGTGGTATAACCCCAATTCTTTCTTCATATTTTGAACCATCTAGCACTAATGGATCCTCATTCAAGTAGTACATTTCTACATATTCTCTCATCATTTTATTAAATAATCCGCTAAATCTCACCATACCTTTAGTTACTGTCGAGACTTTTTTTGAATATCCTGTAGATTTTTTTATTAGCTCTACAAGCTCTTCCCCAGTAATAATACCTGCACCAGGTATATTCCAGCATTCACCATATGAAGCATCAGAAAGTGCTAATTCAATCAATGCCCTCGCTCCATCTGGTGTATAAATGTATTCTCTTTCAACCTGCTGATTTCCAACAAACATGGCACGTTCATTTTTGACAATAGATTGAAGCATATAATAAAGAACAGTGCTTTCTGCGTAAGGTCCATAAAAGTCTGGAAAATGGGCAATCACAACAGGTACCTTTGATGAAAGAGCCATTTTTTCAAGCTTCAAGCGAATAATACCCTTATTTGTATGAGGCTTTTTTGGAAAGTCTTCTGTCACTTTTCTACCAAAGCATCTTCCATACGCATAAACATTATCTACAATCGCAAGCTTAGCTTTGTACCTTTCACTAATTTGCAAGATATTTCTTAGCATGATTTCCTGCTTATCTTTCCACTCATTATATGGAAGATTCACAGCATGAAAAATTAGGTCAACATCGTGTGCTACCAGTTCCAAATCTTCAATCTTAAACACATCACCTGGTTGAATCGTAATTTTCTGATGTTTATCAAAAATCTTGCGAAGCTTATCCTCAGATCTTGCAAAAGCTATTACTTCAAACCCTCTGTTAGCCAATTCAAATGTTAACGCACTTCCCATTCCGCCAGACGCCCCTAAAACCAATGCTTTCATTTTTTTATTCCTCCATTAATTTATTGGCTGCTTTCGTTTTAAAAAATACTTTATATTTGTTTATTAACCAGTGTTCAATAAAACTCAAAAAAATTTATTTTTTTATTGCTTTAATCAATAAACTGCAATGTGACTTTGCCAGAACACTAATATCATCAAAGCATTGTCCTTTAAAACAATAATGTGCTACAAAACCATGAAGTGATAAAAATACAAACCAAACTTCCTGTAATGTCACAGAATCATTTGTTAATATATTTACAGCTTTAGTAAACTTCTCAAAGCTTTGATTAGGTTCATCTTGTAAAAAGCTTTTCAGTTCTTGATCTTTTGTTAAAAACATTGTTTCATAATGACTTGAATTATTAATACCAAAACGGATGTATTCAAGAAATATATTCATAAGCTTTTGCTCGTTTGGCAGCTGTTTCTCCATCACCCGATCAAGCTCAGAATCTAACAAGGAAAAGCCTTTAGCTACTAAAGCATAAAAAAGATCTGCTTTATTTTTAAAATGATAATAAATTGCGCCATGGCTACAATCTAATACCTTTGCAATTTTCCTCATCGAAACATGATCATAGCCTTCTTGGATAAATAGTCCTCTAGCTGCTTCTAAAATCATTTCCTTCGTTAATTCCTGTTCAATTGATTTTCTAGGTGACATATTGTTACTCCTTTTATTAACCACTGTTCAGTAAAATAATAATCCTATATTTCCCATCAGTCAATACAATATTTTATAAAAAATGGTAAATTATAAGTAATGATTAAAATCACTACATATAGATATAAATTTCATATTTTCCTCAACTAGTGTTACAATTAAAATAACGATGTGTGAAGGGATTGATCGAGATGAGAAACAACTATATTATTTCTGTGAAAGATCATAAACAAGACATCAATTTAACTGTAAAAGGACTTTATTTTTTTCAAGGATTTCAAGTCCTAGAATCCTACACACCACAAAATGACGAATGCTATTATCTGTTTTTTTATAAACATCAATTTCTTACCGGAAAAAAGACCCCCAAGATAAAACAAAAATCATATCTTAAGCAAATTCTCACAAAAGGTGTTTCTATCTCTTCTCCTCATCCATTACTTATATCATTTCTTTCAAATAAATCAATTTCTACATTTCCTTCTTTAAATACACTTTGGAAAAATATCAATAACAGCTTTCAAAAGGATGAAGCCTTTCATATTTTATCTGCCTTTGATTGTTATCTAAAAAAAGAAGATATTTTAGCTTTAATGAAAAAATCATTTCTCCAATTTCGTAGAAGTGGTAAATTTCTTCATGCATATCGTATTCTACAATTAGCTAGAGAAAAATATCCAACTAACAAGTGGGCTACCTCTTTAATTACTCATATGGATTACCAGAAATATTCAATCCATTATCAATCTGAAATAGAAACTCTACTCACATATGACCCCCTTTATGCTGAAAACCAGCTTTATCTTCACAAAGAAACCGAACACATATATGCTCTCCTACAAAAAAGATTACGATCTGAATCAAGAATAATAGAATGCCTTTCATTGCATTGCAATTATTTATCAACAAATCCCCAGAAATTTGACGATTATTTTCATGATATTAAGACTATTCTTCAATCTAATTTCACAAAACAGGAAACAATAGATATCCTATATACTCTTTACAATCACCAAAGCTTTATTGAAAATAAAACTAAAATACAGGAGCAATTACTATTTCATCTGAAATCTGAAAAGCTCTACAAAGATATATTCTTGATACTAACAGATAATAAAGTTCCGCTATCTTTAAATCAAACTGATTTACTAATAGAGGCAATTACACATTTAGATGCAAAAGCACTTTCTTTTGATACCTTTCTAGCTGAAAATCTTACTTCTACAAAAAATCAACAACTGGAGAAGTTAATTGTTACTCTTCTTCCTAAATTATTTGAAGCACATGATATTAAATATACTTATAACTGGCTGAAACCCTTGATGCATATGTCATTACCATCCATTAATACAATTAAAAAGATGTATGAAATCAGTGAAGAACCTGACAAACAGCTGGATATGGGGGAGTTATATTATGAATTAAAACAGCTTCCACAAGCTATCGACTGCTTCCTCTGGGATATTGAGATGAACCCGACTAACTCAAGTCCAATAAAATGGTTAATAAAGCTTTATGGAGAATTAGGTATGACTGAGGAATCAAAAACCTATCAATATTTATATAAAGAAATTCAAAAAAGTTCTTGAAGTATGAGGTAATAGGGATCAAGAGGAGTCTGGATATCATTAAAGAAAGCAAATAAAGACCTGAACTATTAGGCGAAAGATTAATTGAGAAATCATCTAAAAATTCGGGTTTATCATTTGCTAAAATAAATACTTGTATCCAGTTTCTCCTGATCTTTCAAATTAAATTAGTGTCCTATATAAAACAGTAGTCACTAATTTGTAGTCTATATTAAATTGAGTCGCTAACATGTCTTCCTGTTAACAGTTTATATTCATTTTCTAACTCACTTAATGTTAATTCATATAACTGACGATTATCAATAGATTTATAGCAATCTAATTTTATTAACAGTTGAATTGTTTGCTCTTTTCTATGTTTGATTGCTTTTTTAAATAGTTCTCCCATTTTTCTTCACACCTTTTTAGAATATTACTTTTACGTATTTTTCTATGTAAGTGTTAGGCAGCAAGATCATCTATTTATGACATAAATAGATTTTCAGACACACGACTCAAATAACTCTCTAGGTTGAGTTTAAGCTGTTTTGATTCTTTTAGGCTTTTGGTAGATTGTAAAAATGCTGCTTCATCACCTTTACCTAGTGATTGATCAATAACGTAATTTAAATGATTAATTTTTAGCTCTATATCTACTAAAGATAGAATCATTCCTTGTGTAAAATATCTTTCTAAATCTTCTAGAGCCATATGAAAATGCCAGTCATTATTAAGCACCACTTTAATATACCAGCCGTTATCAAACATGTATTGACGATCATTTGTTACTTCAATAATATCCTCTTTCTTGATCTCTAATGAATCTTCATGAGCTCCATCTGGACAGAAGCATTCAATGATATGCTCAAACGTTTCTACAGCAATGAAATAATGATGCATCATAATCTCTCCTTTACATTTTCATTTCCCGCTTTTTAAAAATACATTTTACCTGAAGAACGATTATCTATTTAATGTAGATACTTAGTCTTTGTTGTTGCTAAAGAGTTCACGCTAAAGTTGCTATCCATACATTGATCTGTAAACGGACAATTTAAGCACTCTTTCAGTGAACCCACTTTTTGATATTCCTTTGGTTGAATTAAAGCATTTTTTAAGTAATCGATGTACATAACACCCTTTGGAATATCTTCCTCTTTTGGAATATATGTAAACATTTTTCCTTCTAATAAAGTAATTATTTCTATTTTTTTAGGAAGTATTCCAAATGCTTCATATGAAAATACAGCAATTAAGCTGCTATATAACTCTATTAATTCTTGATTTACTTCAAGAAGAAACTTTTTTATCTTAAAATCATTTGGCGAAGAATCAACTTCTTCAAATGTTAGTGAAAGCTGTGTTTCTAATTCTTGTTTATTAGTATTAAGTTTTTCATATAAAGCAAACTGAGACTGATCATTTCTACTAGGTGAGATAAATTTCAGAAGATGATCTGTTGTTTTTGCTAAAACAAGATAGTAATCTTCCTTTGAATGAAACAATGAAGGATTAACTTTACTCCAATTTTCTTCAATTAACTTTAATATTGCTAATTTCGTTTGTTTTTCAACAGGTAGCTGGTGATATGCTTGCACAACCCAATTGATATGTACCTGAACAACCTGCCTCCATCTTATCTGTCCTTCTTTGAAGGCTAAAAAATGTTGAAAGTATAGCTTATAGGGACACTTTATAAATGATTCTAAATGATGAAGTTCATCATTAATTTTTTCAGTAACTTGATGGATATTATTGATCATATAGGGAATTAATCCTTTCACTATATTTAAAGACTCGTGCCATGTGAGAGCTTAGTTAACTAACTGGTGGTATTACATCTCCAACATAATTATGTCGAGCATACATATTCCACAGCAAGAACAATAATCCCTTAAGAAATCATCTTCTATATCAAGAGCCTCAGAAAATCCGCAATCATTACAAATGATAACCTCAACAGCACATGTTCTCTTCATAGCTCAACCTCACATCTTTAATTGAAAATGATTATCATTATCTATTTATCATTCTAATTGAAAACAGTTATCAATGTCAAGAGCCTGAATCCTTTCTCTATTACATTATTTGGATAAATATTAAAAAAAGGTAGGTGAGACATAATTAAAGACTTCATATAAAAAGACGAATAATCTAAATTCAGTTAAGCTAAAAGAAACAAGTTCGTTCCATTGCGCTGCAGACACTCGCTTTCCACTAGTTCTTAAAAATAGTATGCAAAATAAAAAAATCTATTGAAGACTGCAAGTAAAAACCCGAACTATTAGGCGAATGATAATTAAATATCACCTAATAATTCGGGTTTATCATTTGCTTAAATACTGATATCCCAGCTGCTTTGTTTTATTTATCTGATGTTTTAAAATTTAAATGGGTCACTACTATTTATACATCTACTGTATCTATATTTCTTATAGAGAGATATGCCATAAGGATGCCTAAACCACCTAGCGCAAGTGGTATGACAATATAATTATATAGAGAAAATCCATCAGTGATTGTTGAATTGACTAAGGAAGTAATGATGATGGCTGAAATAATCGTAGCTGGTATTGATTTCTTTTTCATTCCAAAATAAAGAGGGAGTAACCCTAAGCCGGCTGATGAGATTGCTGAAAGAAATAGTGGAATTAAATTACTTGTAATAATAGCTAATGAAAACTCTTCTAGAACTATATCCATAAACAAACCAACAAAATAGATGATACCGACAATAAAGATATTCGATAACACAATCGAAATGAAGGTAAAACTAAAGACAATGATCAGCTTTGAAAGGATAATCTTCTTTCTTGATATTGGATAGGTAAATAATAAACTAATTGTATTTGATTTATATTCCTCAATAATTAATCTGGAAAGAATGACTGCAGAGAAGATAATAAAAATTAGTCTAATAAAAGTGCCTGACATAATGATCAGTTCATTATAATCTTTAAAAGCCTGCAAGCCTTCACTTTTATCAACAAAGTATGCAAAAAATAAAAATGTAAGAAGAATGACATTAGCAATAAATGCTGCTTTAACATATCCACCTAATTTAAATTTCTTTATTTCCAATGTAATTAATTTAAGCACTAATACCACCTCCATTAACTATTGATAAAAAATAATCCTCTAAAGAATCATTCTTATTATAAATTTCTTCAATAGTTACATCATTTATAATCAACGTTTTTGAAACCTCAGATAATGACGCTGATTGATCATAAATGCGAATCCCGTTTTCTCCAATAACTTTATAATTGACTAAACGTAGATTATTTTCAATAATATATATAGCTTTTTTTACATCAGTAACATTCAACTCAATATACCCAGTATTCAGTTCTCTAATTTCACTCATAGATACTTCTTTGACTAACTTCCCATCTGAAATGACACCTATTGTATCAGCTATTTGTTCAATTTCTCCTAAGATATGACTAGATACAAGTAAGGTTATTCCGTACTCTTTACACAACATTTTGAAGAGGTTTCTTAGTTCTCTAATACCAGCAGGATCCAAGCCATTTATTGGTTCATCAAGTATTAAAAGCTCAGGCTTAGTAATGATAGCCCTTGCAATTCCAAGTCGTTGCTTCATTCCTAAAGAAAAGTCTTTAACTGATTTATCATCAATATGCTTTAAATTTACTAAATCAATTGCATCGTCTATTGCATTATGATCGTAAAAACCCATATACTCACAATGTAACTCTAAATTTTCTCTAGCTGTTAATCGATCATAAAACACCGGAAACTCTATAATTCCACCAATTCTCTTTAAAATTTCATACGATGTTTGTGTTAACTTTTCTCCAAAAATTTCAATTTCACCATGTGTTGGTTTCACTAAATTCGTTAACATCTTCATCATGGTTGTCTTGCCAGATCCATTTGGACCTAGAAATCCATAAATCTCTCCTTTTTTGATTGTCATGTTTACATTTGATACTACTTCTTTCCCTTTATATTTCTTTGTCAATTCATTTGTACGAACAATAATAGTCATTTCCCTGACTCCCTTCAATTTCAACTTACCTTTATCATAAACAACAATCTTCTCTTTTTTATTAAACAATTCTTACATAAATCTTAAGTATTTGAAGGAAATCATTGGGATCTTACCCCATTCTTAATAGTTCAGTTTAGTAAATTTTAATATAAATTCTGTTTTTTCATAAGGTTTGCTGTTAAGGAAAATCTCTCCGCCTAATTCCTCGACTAATTTCTTTGTTATTGTAAGTCCTAGTCCACTGCCTTGATATCGTTTGTTTCTTGAATCCTCAAGAGTGTACATTCTTTCAAAAACAAAGTCTTTATGTAATTCGCTTATTCCTTTACCTTTATCCCAAACATCTATAAAAGCATATTTAGTATCTTCTCTTAATGTAAGTCCAATAACATTTCCGTCCATTCCATATTGGATCGCATTTGAAATTAAATTATTAAGAATTCTATTCAGAGCCTCATCATTCCCCATTGAATAGATAGCTTTCTCAGGAATCTGGATATCTACTACTATATTTTTTGCAGAGATAACTTCATAAAAGGACAAAATACTTCCTTTGCAAACTTCACTGAGATTTACTCGAGACAATGGAATTTCTATATCACCTGATTCCAGCTTAGCTAAATCAAAAAACTTCTGAAGCAATTCCGAAACTTCAATTGTTTTCGTTTCAACTTTTTTTAGTAGCTTTTCTCTTTCTTCTATGGAAAGCTCTGTATCATAAAGCATGATTTCAATTGTCCCATGAATAACAGTAAGTGGGGTTTTCAGGTCATGAGTAATATTAGCTAACATTTTTCTAGTAGAGATTTCTGATTTATTAAAAGTAGCAATGACCTTTTGGTTATAACTCAACATTCTGTTAATCGATATTAATAATGAACGTAGGTCTTGGTCTTCTGTCTGAAGTAGTATTTTTTCTTCTGAGTTATTTTCCATAATAAGATTTAATTTCTTCTCTATGTATTTCAACTGACATCTGATTTTATTATTATCTCTAGCCAATTTTAAAATAATCATTAACAAAATTATGATAATAGCAACTAAGCTAAAAATCATTTTAAAAGTCTCCTAATTTATAACCAATTCCCCACAATGTTTTAATATAAGTTGGGGTGGATGGATTATCTTCGATTTTTTCTCGCAACCTTCTCATATGAACATTTATAATATTTTCATCTCCATAGTAATCTTCTTTCCATACAGAAGAATATATCTGTGCTTTAGTAAAAACTTGCTTAGGATGAGTAATAAACAATTTCAAAATATGAAATTCCTTGGAAGTTAGCTTTAACTCTACTTCTCTCTTATGTACAGAAAAATTGTTATAATCAATCATTAAATCACCAATGTTTACAATATTAGATTTCCCCTTTTCATTTATCTCGTAATATGTTGCTCTTCTAATCGCGGCACGTACCCTTGCAATTAACTCAATCATTGAAAAAGGTTTGGCAATATAATCATCTGCACCAAAGCCAAGTCCTAAAGCTTTATCAACATCTCCATCTTTTGCAGACATAATGATTACAGGAATTAGACTTTTTTCTCTAATATCTTTTAACAAATCAAACCCATTTAATTTAGGTAACATCAAATCTAAAACAATTAAATCAAATGGTTCTTGTCTGAATTTCTCCACTCCTTCTTCTCCATCAAAAGCTGTAACTACAATAAAACCCTCCTTTTCAAATTGCACTCTTACCATTTCACTTATGGAAAGATCATCTTCTATTAGCAGTATTTTTTCTCCCATTTCGTCTCTCCATTCCCAACCCATTTTTATACAATTATTATAACATTATGGGTCTTATTTCATGGATATATGGTGAAAAATGTTTCAAATGGAGATTAAATATTCTCCATCATCTAAAAAAAGACGCTAGAACATCAATTAAGTGATTAACAAAAATACCGAATAAAGTAATAGCTTTTGGATGAAATATACGTAGACTCCTATGGATGAAAGTCATCGGTTAGACCCACAGTGCTTAGAAAAGGAGGTATTGCCAGCTTCCAACAAAAAGCGGAGTACATTTTAGGGGCGTCGTAACTACACTTACAACCATCATTCCCGTTTCTATTTTGTTAAAATACTTTTGTCCCAGCTTCTTCTAATTTATCAATAGTAAAATTCCAATTTATTGCGAAGCTAATTCAGTTGTGAAATTTATCTTCAATATGAATTTAGTACTTTAACCAGAGGATTTATTCAGTGGACAAATTTAGTGCAGTATGAGCTGTTTTTTGGTGTCATGTGGATTGTAATAGCCTTTTTCGATCATGTAGCTAGAGATTTGTTCATGAAATTCAATTTCATCATCTAAATGAAGTTTTAATGTATTTCTCACTTCTTTCGTTGCTGCTTCAGTAATAGCTAAAGAGTAATTTTTTATCTCAGGTTTTGCTGTCATTAATATATCAGTCGCAATAACCTGATCAGTCATTGGAGCCATCCCTGTTAGCTTTTCAATAAATTGATTCATATTTAAACCCTCCCTTTCAATTTATTCCAAGTTAATATGTTAAATGGTTGTTTAATTCTTCAATATGACGACTTGTCATAGTAACATCTTGTTTCATAATCGCTTTTAATTTAGGATCTGTAACTAAACCCTGAATAATAGAAGCCTTTGTTAAGCTGCTGCTTCATTTGACTTACTGTTGTCTGACCCTGCTGAATGCTTTGTTCTAGTAATGTCTTAAGCTCAGGATTTTCCACCTCATTCAATCTAGATTTTGCCTGAATAAGACAAGCTCCTTTGAAATTTATAAGCTCGCGCATATCAGTTACCTCATGAACTCCAAATTTCATACTCTCCATTTTGATCACCTTAATTCATCCTTCACCTTAAGTAGTTTCTTATTAATTCATTTTGCTTATTCTTGTATTTGAATTGAGTATCTCAATGTAATATAATTCCACAAAAAAAGAATAAAGAGCTTTTACCCTTTATCCTCTTTCTAAATCCTATTTTCACTTTTTATAAGGTATATTTAATAATTCAGGAACAGTTTTAAATGCCATACCTTGTTCCTTTAAAGCAGGGATTATTAGCTGAAGAGCTTTTATCGTATTTGTACGATCAGCATCCCATTCTCCTCCGTCGTGCATAAGAACAATTGCACCAGGCTCAAAGTTACTTAACACATTATAGGATATTACCTCTGGAGGTGACTCGCGCCAATCTAATGAATCTACTGACCAGCCAACAACTGTATAATCCATTCCTTTTAGCTTTTCTACTAGTTCGTTATATAAAAACCCATATGGAGCCCGAAATAGCTTAGTTCGATAATTTATTTGTTTGGCTAACACTTCTTCAGTAGTTGAAACTTCTCTTTCAAGTGTATTTATATCTGCTTCTTTTACAAGATTAGGATGCCAATAAGTATGATTTCCAATCACATGTCCTTCTTCAACAATCCGTTTCACTATATCAGGATATTTTTCTACCCGTGCCCCCATCAAAAAGAAGGTTGCTTTTATATTGTTTTCCTTCAGGATATCTAAAATTTGCGGAGTAAAACGCGGATCTGGTCCATCATCAAATGTTAAAGCAACACTATTGTCAGTTTGTTGACCTCTTAACACAACCGTTTCAGGATACCTTTGCTGTAAGACGATATTTGAAACAGGATATCTAACTCTTTCCTTTTCTTCTGGACCACCTTCTAAATTAGGTATATCTTGTTGTGCATTCGCTTGAGAACTTAGAGATATAAAGATACTTGTAACAAACAGAATCATTACGAAACCCATTAAACTACGTTTTTTCATATATTTCTCTCCCTCTTAATTAATCACAGTATTATTTTTCCATAAAAAAATCCCCTTATCCACTTTATAAAAAGTTAAAATAAGGGAATTTATTTTATTATCTATTATGAAATAGATGTAAGTGATTTCTCGACTGCCTTAATACTACTTACACTTGTTGTGTTAGCATCTAATATATTTTCTAAGGTAGCCATTAACTCCTCTAAAGAAGCACTAGACTGTTCACTGACTGATGCCAACTCTTCAGTAGAGCTATTAATCACTCCTACAGTTGAATTTATTTCTAAAATTAAATTGTTACTAATATCAGCTAATTGGGAGAGATTTACGATAGCCGAATTTATCTCTGAAAACGAATGTTTCGTCTGAGTTGTTACTTCATAACTCTTAGCCATTTGTTCTGCTATATGAATCATTCGGTTACGTGTGTTGTCAGATTGCTTTGTAAATTCATTAAGCTGCTCTGAAATTTGTTCTGCTGATTTTGTTGTCATATCAGACAAATTACGAATTTCATTAGCTACAACAGAAAAACCAAGACCATGCTCTCCTGCTCTAGCTGCTTCAATACTAGCATTCAAAGATAAAAGATTTGTTTGATTTGCAATTTCTTTAATCGTGTTACTAAATTGATTTGTTACGGCTAATTTAGTGTTTAATTCACTTATTTCATCTGACATCCTGTCAATTTCGTCTTTAAAAGTACTAATTATTTCTGTAAGGTCTTGTACTTGGCTTTGGCCATGCTTGGAAAGCTCACTTGTTCCTTCTGTTTCTGCTTTTAAAGTTGTTATTGATTGTAGCATTTTTTCTACTACTTCTGTCATCGATGAAACGGATCCATTAATTTCGACTGTAGCTTCATTTTGAGCATTTACTCCAGAAGCAATTTCTTGAAAGGTTGCATTCATTTCGTGAAATGATTGGTTATTTGTTTCACTCGATTTCGAAACAACTCCCATATTCTTTGTAACGTCATTCACCAATTCAACAATTGCATTTTTCTGTTTACTCTGTGAAGCTAAGAGGGCCTCAGTTTCCTTTCTTGACTCAACCATTTGCTTAGCAAGATGAAGTGTGACTTGTAGCAAAGAAAAGATTAATATCGTAATTAATCCATAATAAATAATATAAGTAATCTTGTCTTCTTGAGAAATAGTTATTACATCAGATTGACCATAAAGTAGATATAACATCATCAAAAATCCATAAACTTGAGTCATTATTGATAACTTCTTATCCATATATATAAGTGCTAATATAATGAGAAAGTAGATTGAAAAAACGTTCGATGCTGCTGGCTGTAAAACTAACGTAATGGTAGTAGACAGGGCAGAACCAAAAACAGCAATATACCTTATGTATTCTATGAACAGCCTTTTAAAATGTAAAAAAGTATAGCTGCCCCAAATAAGTAATTGCATGCCTACTAATAGAATTTGGTGGGTTTCCATTGCAGCTCCCATTGTAAAAATAGCAAATAATGTAAGTGCAGTGACAAATGTAATTGCTTTAAAAACAATTGAATTACGTTTAATAATGTTTTCCTCTAGTGATGTAAGATTATTATTTACCACTTTTTCTTCTTGTTTCTCCATAGTAAATCTCCATTCTCATATTAACTTTTTATTAGATATAGTTAAATTATACTATGTAATTCTATATTTCGACATATTTTTTACAAATAAAAATACTAACTAAGTACATTTACATAGACCTATTATCTAATAACCAACTCCATACAGTAGTTTTAGATATCTTTATCATTATGGAAAAACAAATTTCTTCTATAAAATAAGGCTTTTACCCACCCTAAAAAGAAATGGCTAAAAGCCTATCTGATCCAAAAATAAATTCTACTATTTATAATTTAGCTCTATTTTTTTAAATCTCTTGATTATTAACCAACAAATCACTCCTAGTGCCCAATAAATTGGGAAGGAATAAATATTTCTCCATGTTATTTCCTGATAGATATTTAACACTTCCATTATAGGCTCTGCGATAAAAGCTAAAAATGCTGATAAAATACCGTTTGCAATGAGGAATTGAGAAGCTTTGTCTCCAAAGCGTTGATACACATACATAAAGGGTACGATTACGATCCCAACATCATAAGGATATAATTGTGGAACTAAATATGGAGTCAGTCTTACAGGATAAGTCCAGACCATTGCATTACTTCCAATTGAATCGAGAATAATTGCAGAAACACCATAAAATAAACCAAATGAAGTAATTTCAATTAACCTTTTCTTATCAATAAATTTCCACCATGTAATTGGGGCCAACACACTAAGAATAACTAAAAACCACCATCTTGCTGTTAAAAAGTTATGAGTTTTCCAATATTGATTAAGATTTTCAAAATATGTTTTCTCAACTTCTATTAAATGATCTATAGGTGAGGAATTTAGTGTGTATAAATTAATAAGCTCGAACATAAAGATTTACACCACATTTTTCTTTTTATAATCTATTCTGTCCAAAAGGGAAGATATGTAAGCAAATATAGTACAAAAGTGTGGACTAAATCAAAAAAACAAACACTCATTGAGTATTTGTTTTTTGTGTTTATTTTCTATTTTTCCCTGTGTACAATGTAATTTACTAAATGCTTTAAAAATGTTGTACTACGAGGTATATGCTGCAAAGATTCAATTGCGGTACAATAGTGTTCCCACATCATCTTTTGTGCACCTATTGTTCCTAGAATCGATACAAAGGTTGAGTTGTTGTTTTCTGCATCTTTTCCAACAATTTTCCCAAGTACAGTAGAATCTCCCTCAACATCAAGAAGATCATCCTTAATTTGGAACGCTATCCCCGCATGATAAGCAAATTTTTTCATAGCATCTATTTCTAGTGTTGGTACATTAGCAAGAATAGCTGGCATAATAAGAGAAGCTTCAAATGCTAATCCTGTTTTATAATAGCTCAACATATTCAACTGTTCCTCTGTTAATGGCTTCCCTTTAGAATCCAAATCCATAATTTGACCTTTACACATGTCCTCGGTTGTTTTTGCTGAATACTGAATTAGCCGAAGAACAGACTTCGTGTCAAATGTATCAAGAGATGCTTGTTCCCAGATTGCCTTTTGTGTTAAAAAGAGACCTGTTAACTCTGCTGTTGCAATATTATAAACTTCATGTAACGTTCGATGTCCTCTTCTAATTGATGCATTATCCTGTGACGGAAGATCATCAAAAATTAAAGAAGCTGTATGCATATATTCTAGTGATCTCAGAAGTGGTGTTATGGCAGACTTATCAAGACCATATTCGTCTACACCCATGATCCAGGTTATGATTGGCCTCAATCGTTTACCATCACCTTTTAAGCTATAGTTCGCAGCAGCAGTTATTGGATCATTGATCATTGATTCGTCATCAATTCTCTCAATAGGTAGGATTTTATTAATCTCTTTACGAACTCTTTCGATCGTTTCCGAAAAGGTGTCCTGCTCTTTTTGATCGTCTCTTAAATTTGTAACCATGTGATCTCGTAGCAGTTTGTCAAAAAAATCAACATCATCAGCATTTTTAACAAGTGTTTGAATAAGATCATTGAAATTTGTGTTTCCAGTCATAAATAACTCCATGACTTCGTTATACTTTTTCTTACCCATTTTTTCTTTATATCTTTTCAACCCATTTATTGCACGATTCAAGATAATTTCACGTGTCTTAGAGTCTGATTTATAAACATTATGAATCAAATTTGAGATAACTGCCCAATATAATTCAAATGGGTTAATAAGATCAGATCGTTTATCATGATATGTTAGAAAATAGGTATATGGAGTGACAGCACCCTCGTCCAAATCATCGAACATATCGGCAAAGTCATCTGCAAGTTGATTGTAAATACCATAATAAAATGTTCGTTCATCAAAGCCCTCATCTTCTTTTGCACTTATAACAGATCTGATAATCAAACGTGATGAAGAGGATTTCAAAATGATCGGGATATAAAGCTCTTCGTTCGTGTAGGTAGGATCAGACAGATGCTTTAGCCGATCATCTTCCTGTGATTGAAAGAATATATAAGATTGCTCAAAAAATGAAGTAATTGTATCTTGGTGCTGATTATCTTTAATATATTGGAATGCAGCTTTTAGTTCAGCGTGAATATAAGATATTAACTCCTTATTTTCTCCTGACCATTCGTTAATGTCTGGTACAACCCCTGTTAAAAGTGATGTTCGAATCAACCGTGAATATTGCTCCTCTTCATAGGCGGATAAAATTTTAGCATCAAGAAGATCATCGATAAAGGGATATGTTAGGCCATAGCAATACCCAAGCCTAATCGCTACATCAAGCTGCTTTGAACGGTCCTGTGGGGTTACATCCTCATCCATTTCTTCATTCACATGCAGTATAACTCCAGCAATAATTTTAATTAGCTTCCGCTTTGCATGTGCAGCATCCATTCCCTCTGGGATATTTGCTGATACAGTTTTTAATTTATTCATTAACCAAATAAATGTAGCTTCTACATCATCTTTTTGTGCCATCCTGTATAACATAGCCATACTAAAATCTGTCTTTTTTTCTCTGTCTATTAATCTAGTTTTTAAATTGTTAACAACTTTTCTAATTTTATCTTGCGTTTCAGGTGTATCCAATGCTTTGCCGAGATCACGCATATAAATGTAAGAAATGCTTCGATCAAGATAGCTATCAAGCTTACCTGTATAATTTAACCACTGAATATAATTGTGATAGTCATTGGAATCCGGTTTACCTCTTCCTCTAGAAAAAATGGAAAACAACGAGGTATGACGAATATGATTTTGCTTCCATTGTTGAAAATCCTCTGTCAGGTTAGAAACATAGGTCTTATTCGTAACTTGCTCATAAAGCGAATTAAAATAAACAGCAGCCCTCTGCTCACCCAGCTCATAACATGTATCAGCATTCTGTACTAATTCCTCATTCATACACACATTACCTCTACTTAATGAATTTCTTATCTATATATAACATCTTAAAGGGTGCCTGTCACGCCCCGTTTTTTCTTGTTTCACAAATGTTCCACATGTTTCTAGGTTAAGCAGTCTTATATTTCAGAAAAAACCCCTTATTTCCTAGATAAGGGGTTTAACATTATACATCTAATTCATATTGAGGGAATTGTTACAATATAACTACAATGTTCGAGAGTATTGATTATTTCAATAGATTCAACTACTATAAACACTCAGTTAAACCATTAATAGCTCAAAAAACTCTTCCCCCTAAAACTTTGCTAAATATACTTCTGACCATTTTCTCTAAAAGATGTATCAGCTATTGTTTCAATTTCAGATTTTCCCTTTAAATAACTTACAATAGTTACACTACAATTTTCATGTAAAGTGAATTTTTTACTCTGTGTCAGTTGAATAATATAATTTCCAATTGTTACTCCATGTGAAAAGATCAGTATGTTTCCGCCTTTTACTGAATGTTTCTTCACAATGTCTTTAATTGCATTTTCTGTTCTTTCAAATAACTGTGAATAAGATTCACCTTCTGGAGCTGAAGCATGTAAATCTAGGCTAAATAATGTTTTTAATGCATCTCCATATAAACTTGAAATTTCTTCTTGTAATAAAGATTCAAAAACACCAAAGTTCATCTCTTTAAGACGCGTATCAATCGATAATGGTATATCACGATCCCCAATAGCGAATTTAGCGGTATCAAGGACTCTTTGACTATCACTAGAATATGCTGCTTCAAAAATGGTATTAGTTAAACTCCTTCCAACAGACCTTGCCTGCATAATACCTTTTTCAGTTAGTGGAGAATCACAAAAACCCTGCATTCTTTTTTCCACATTATATTGCGTTTCACCGTGGCGAATAAAATAAAGTGTGACTTTTTTCTCGTTACTCACAATGGCCACTCCTTCTGTTTTGGTTACTAATATCCACAACAACCGTATACATTAAATTCTACATGAAAACACCTAAATATAGTTATCTTAAAGTGAATTTTCACAACACAAAAAAGGAGAATAGTATCTATCCTCCTTTTTATAATCATAAGACTTATTTAACCTGCAGGTAGTTTCATTTTTTCCTTAATAGTCGTCAAATAGCTTCTGACAGTTCCTAACGTTTTATTATGTTGTTTAGAAGTGTCAGTACTGTTTTTATTACTGATCAATGAATTATCATTTTTACTATCATCTTGATTTTCATCTATTAAATTCGGAGAATATATCCGGATTTCATTCATAATGCTTCGAATTGCCTCAGTTAGTTCCTCACTAGGAGTATCCTTTAAAAGATAGCCTCTTACATCATGATTGATAATTTGTTGAAAGCTGCCTGTTTTTGCAAATGTCGTTAATACCATAACTTTACTATGATGAGGCTTTAATTGTTCTACAATACCTGTTTCAAACATATCTAAATCCATTAAACATATATCAGGTTGAAGTTCGTTAACAAGTGTAAGAACTCCCTCTACACTACTTTCTTGCCCGACCACTTTCATATCATCCTCTAAATCGAGCAGGGATCCTATTGTCCCTAACACTAACTCATGATCCTCTGCTATAACAACTGTAATCATTTATGTTCTCTCCTTATGGGTGTTACTAAGTAAAGATTCTCCTTTACTAGTGAAAGGAGAATCGGTCAGGGCTTCTAAAATTAAAGCTCAGGCTTTGGTTGAGTTGAACGTGAATTTATAGCTTTCCGAGCCACTGACTTCACATCTCTAAAGCTAACAAAATTCTTAGTATCCTCATCCCAAAGACGGAAACGAAGTGATTTTAAGCTTGTTGCAAGTGAAATGGTTGGTACATTTTGTAATGGTTCTGTATTATTATGAGCTTCTTCAAGCTTATAGTTAGGCACTCTTGGGCTCAAGTGATGAACATGGTGATAACCAATGTTACCAGTTAGGAATTGCATAAATTTAGGCAGTTTATAGAAAGAACTTCCTTCAACAGCTGCTAAAACATATTCCCATTCACTATTCACTTCAAAATAAGAATCCTCAAATGTGTGTTGTACATAAAACAACCAAATACCTACAGAACCTGAAATCATGAAAATTGATCCTTGCACAAGTAGGAAAGATTGCCATCCTAATGTTACACAAAGAATTGCTACTAAAGCTGCAATAATTACATTTGTTAAATATGTGTTATTACGCTCTTTTTTCCTAGCATTTTTACGATTAAATCTATTTTTCAATAAGAAAACATATATCGGACCTAAGCCAAACATAACAAAAGGATTACGATAGAAACGATAAGCTAAGCGTAGCTTTAGTGGTGCTTCTTTATATTCTTTAACAGTAAGAGTCCACATATCACCTGTTCCACGCTTATCTAAATTACCACTTGTCGCATGGTGAACAGCATGATCATGTCCCCATTGATCAAACGGGAATAATGTTAACACACCCATCATTGTTCCAAGAATTCGATTAGCACGACGACTTTTAAAGAAAGAGAAATGCGTACAATCATGGAATATAATGAAAATCCTTGTTAAAAATCCGGCTGCAATTATGATTGGTACTAAAGCTAACCAATAAGATATTGCCAAGCTTTGATAAGCAAGAATCCACAATATTAGAAACGGGCCAACAGTATTAATTATTTGCCATATACTTTCCTTTGTTGTTGCTTTTTCATAGGGAGCAATTTCTTTTTTCAAAGTTTTAAGATTTGACATTTAGTTAATTCCCTTCGTATGTGATGTTAAGTCTTATTATAGAGATCAAAAAATATCATTGTAAGTAGTAGGTGTCATATGTAGGGTATGACATATGTCATATTAGAACAAAAAAGCCTGTATTCACGGGGTTTTTTCAGTTCCGATAGTTATTATTTCCATTTTTTATTTTACTATTATGTGTTTTTGTCTTCTTTTTCATTGATAATTGGCAAAAGATACTTATAAGATAATTACATGGTTTATTAAGTACTATCCTTCAAGAAACGAAAAGCATAGGTTTCCGAAAAAAGTACAAATAAAAAAGATCTGACTCAACTCTACTAATAATAAAATTCCCTATTAGCAAGTGGGGTCAGACCCTAATTTTAGTATTACGTTCCACAGTAAGTTCGATAAGGTCCTGATGATTCAGGTGGTAACGAACAGTAACTTGGTTCCATAGTGTCTTTATATGGATTTGAAAGTATTTCAAGTAAGTTCTCCATTACACGATAATCTTCATTTTCTACTGCTGCCTTTAATGCTTCTTCAACCCTGTGATTTCTCGGAATTACTGCAGGATTACTACTTTTCATCAATTCAAAGGATTGTTCTAGTGACTCCTCTTGTTTACTTAATCTTTCATGCCATTTTTGATGCCATTCAGAAAATTCAGGTGTATTAAACAAGTCTACATTGCTAGCTTCATTTTTATCATGAGATAAGGCTCTGAATGTATTCGTAAAATCAGCACGTTGTTTTTTCATTATTTCTAGAAGGTTTTCAATCAATGATTCATCTTCTGCTTCTTCTGTAAAAAGACCTAGCTTTGCTCTCATCCCTGTGAGCCAGTTGCTATGATACAATTTTGGAAATTCTAAAACAGCATTCTGTGCTAATTTGAGAGCTTTTTCCTCATCTTCATCTAATATTGGAATCAAGGCTTCAGCAAATCGAGCTAAATTCCAGCCACCAATCTTAGGCTGATTTCCATAGGCATAGCGACCTTGAACGTCAATCGAGCTATATACTGTTGCTGGGTCATATTCATTCATAAAGGCACATGGACCATAGTCAATGGTTTCACCACTGATCGTAACGTTATCAGTATTCATAACACCGTGGATAAATCCAACTAGCTGCCATTTTGCGATAAGTGAAGCCTGACGTTTAATTACCTCATTTAATAGAGATAGATATTTATTTTCATCTGAAGCAAGCTCCGGAAAATGACGCTTTATTGTATAGTCAGCCAAGTCCTTTAATTCTTCAATAGTAGTAAAATTGGCAGCATATTCGAATGTACCAACGCGTAAATGACTAGCTGCTATACGAGTTAAAATCGCACCAGGAAGCTCTGTTTCCCGTATGATCTTTTCTCCAGTTGCCACAACAGCTAAGCTTCTTGTTGTTGGGATACCTAGAGCATACATTGCCTCGCTTATTATATACTCTCGAAGCATTGGTCCAATAGCTGCTCTACCATCACCACCACGAGAATACTTTGTTCTACCTGAGCCCTTAAGCTGTATATCAACTGTTTCACCATTAGGGGTAATTTGCTCACCAAGCAGCAACGCACGTCCGTCGCCCAGCATATTAAAATGTCCAAATTGGTGACCAGCATAGGCCTGAGCAAGAGGTTTAGCATCTTCTAGCTTCTTATTTCCAGCAAACACTGATAAAGTCTCATCACTTTCCAGCTCTTTCGCATTTAACCCTAAAGTCTTTGCCAAATCATGATTAAGAATAATCATCTCTGGCGAACTCACAGGATTTAGCTCTTGAATTGTGTAAAATGATTGAGGCAAACGAGCATAACTGTTATCTATATTCCAACCTATTTGATTGCTCTCTTTACGATTAGTCATGTTATCTCCTTTATTTTTGATTGCGTGCCTGTCACGCCCCGAGATTTGTCGAAAGAATTTCGACAATATCCGGGTCGTGACAGGCACCGAATCAATCGATATCGATTGTATCGCTGAATTATTATAAACGGGATGTTAAAGGAAAATGCATAGATGATCATAATAATTCCTGAGAGTGGATCATTAAATGTGAAGAAAATTGGAGCAGGAAGGATTTGTAGCCAGTGAGATAGTTCTGCTCTTTTTGTTTCAAGTAAAAATCGTTCGATTCCTTCCTTACTTCTAATATTAATATTCTTCTTTTTTATTCCGCCCTTCGTCCAATCTCCGCCATCTGGAAGCTTTTCTTTCCACCTTTTCACTTTTAGTTTCTCATAGATAGGAATTTCCCACTGGTTAACAGCATCAAGAAGGGTGAATTTGTTTATGAAAGCTGCATTAAACTTAGAAGGAATATAAGCCCCAAGCAGATGAATTATTAGCCATAAAAGCACATTAAGTAGGAAGATCATAGCTCTTGATCATCTCCATGCTTTGTCATAATAATTGTGCGACCCTTCCATGATGTATTCTTTAAAACATACGTTTTTAACAATGAAAAACAAAAAACAGCGAGAAAAAAGAGTATATGTAATGGAAATAAAAAAGCATCTAAAACAGTAAAATTGCCGATCACTTTTAACATTTTATAAAATAAAAAAGAAATTGTACTATATATAATAAGAAATATATAAGGATTATCCACTATTATCGTGAAACTGTTTGTTAAAAAAGTAAACAAACTTGAAATCCACAGCACTATAAAAATCATCAAAACAGGCTGTGTCTTTTTTGATCCAGATGCAAAGCTTTTACCCCAGCCTTTAAAAACACTAGAAATCCCATTATGATACATCCTCATATTAATCACATCATATCCACCAATAGCATAAACCGAATTGTTACGTGCAGATGCATGCTGTACAAATGCAAGATTCTCTACAACTTCACCTTTAATCGACTCGTGTCCACCAATGGAAAAATAGCTAGTACGTTTGCAAAGTAAACTTTGGCCAAATCCACCTTTGTTGATCAATCTTTTGCTCAACAAAGGTGTCACAGTCACACCACTAGAGATAAATACAATAAGATGAAAAAAACTAGAAAATTTCTCATAAAACTTTTTCATATGATGATAAGGATGTATGGTTATTATTTCATATTTGCTGCTTTCAAAGAATAAAATAGCATTTTTCATTCCATTTGGTGCAAACCATGTATCTGCATCCACAAACATAAGATAATCACCTTTAGCAACTCTTGCTCCATTCCAGCAAGCCCAAGATTTTCCTAGCCAGCCTTGTGGTAACGGTGGATTATCAACTACCTTAACATTATATTCTAAGGCAATATTTTTTGTTTGATCTGAAGAATGATCATCAACAACAATAATCTCAAGAGGTTGATCAGCTTGAGATTTAATTGAGTTAAGGATTGTACGAATTGTTTCTTCTTCATTTCTTGCAGGAATAATAATAGACAGTGATTTTATAGCACTTCCATCATTCTCAAGATTACCTAGCTTAATTTTCGGTACATGATAGCACAAAATCAGAAATAAACTAATAGCTAATATCCCAGCAATCATCATTTATCTCCTTTTGGATAAATTTCATTGATTATTATTTGTTATCACATTAACCGATTCTTTTTCCTTCCTTATTTTCGTCTCCTAAAATAAGGTCTGCTGTTAACTGGCCTGACAATGTAACCATCGGAACTCCTCCACCTGGGTGAGTTGATCCTCCTACAAAATAAACATTTTCATATAGCTTACTTCTGCTAGGAATTTTAAATCCACCATTCATCTTCTTATCTGTCACAACACCATAAATAGAACCACCATTTGCCCCATATAATTGCTTCAAATCATCAGGAGTAAAGCTATATTCAAACTCAATTGATTCACGTAAATCTGACATTCCCATACGCTCTAGCTTTGAAAGCACTAGCTCTCGATAAGAGTCTTTATACTGCTCCCATGTTTCCCCTTCCTTTAGAGGTGGCACATGAGTGAGAACAAATAAATTCTCTTTCCCTTCAGGAGCTTGAGAGGAATCTGATTTTGATGAAATACCAATATAAACGGTAGGATCATCAGCTAACTGCTTTTTATTAAAAATTTGATCGAACTCTTTCTTTGGATCTTCTGAAAAGAAGAAATTATGATGAGCTAAATGGTCATATTTTTTATTTACACCTAACAATAGCACTAACCCTGATACAGTTGGTTCATATTTCTTCTTTAAATCCATTGTTGCCCGATTTTTCTCTGCTTCATCACTTAACATTGATTGATAAAAAGGGATAACCTCTAAATTTGAAACAACTAGATCAGATGAATAGTGCTCACCATTTTCAGTTATTACCTTATTAACCAAATTACCTGTTTTCGCGATTTCTGTAACTGTACTATTTAGATGTATCTTAACACCAAGCTCTTGTAAAAGCTGTTCCATTGCCTCTGCAATCTTGTACATACCACCCTTTACATAATACACACCAATTCCAAGCTGAACATGTGCAAGCTGACTAAGTATTGCAGGTGCTTGATATGGTGAAGATCCAATATACATAATTAAAAAGTTCATCAATTGTTGAATATGTTTATCTTTGAAGAATTTACTTGTTGCTTGATCAAGAGATTTCATCGGATCCATCATTAATAATTCCTTTAATGGATGTTTTTTACGTAAATCTTGTAACCCACTTATATTCTCTTTATAGAAGCTTTTCATCATGAGGTCATATTGCTTTTCGCAATATTGAAGATAAGAAAGAAAGGATTGCGAATCTTCAACAGATACTTTTTTTATCTCTTGAAGCATTGTTGGTAAATCACTTGTTAAATCAATTTTAGTTCCATCCTCAAAAAAAGTTCGCCAACCTGGCTCAACTCGAACAATATCAAGATAATCATGGACATTTTTCCCTACATCTGAAAATAGCTTTGCAAGTACCCATGGCATCGTTAAAATCGAAGGACCTGTATCAAACGTAAATCCATTACCTTTACGAATATTAAGCTTTCCACCAAGTCGTTCACCTTTCTCCAAAATTGTCACATCATACTTTTCAGCTGCTAAACGAATTGCCACAGACATACCAGCTAATCCTCCACCAATGACAGTCACTTTTTTTCTCAAGATATTTTCCTCCTAATTATAAACTTTGTTGCTTTTAGACTTCAAAAAATGTACTTTGAGATAAACACAAACTGATAACAATCCCTCTTTCAGTAAGTAGTCGTCTATGTAAATCATTATTTCCCTTTTTTACTATGATCAACACATTTGGTAAAAAAATCAATTATGTGTGTGTTGTCATGAATGTTAGGAAATAAAAAAAGTCCATTTAAGGACTTTTTTATTGTGAAGATATACTATTATTTGCTCCTATCAATTGAGACAATTCAATTCATACCACCATAACGTATTTCTCTCTGATAAACGATATGTTTTATTATGAAACTTTATTCTTAACAGTACTCACCTTCTTAATTGATTGCAGCTTTCCATAGGTAACAGATCTCCATAACCATTCAAATGGTCCGAATTGGTATGTTTTTAGCCAGTAATAACTCACTACTATCTGGAGTCCAAAGATCACAAGACATATGATTGTTCCTGCTAATAAGCTTATATCATTATACAAGCCTCCTAAAACGAAAATTGCCATACAAATGATAGTCTGAGCTAAATAGTTTGTAAGAGCCATCTGTCCAGCATAACCTAATGGACGCAGCCTTTTTTGCCATTGCTGTTTTTTTAATAGTAGAGTTAACGTTGAAATGTAAAAGAAACATAAAGTTACACCAGTTAAACTTGTAAATAACTCAATATAAATAACGCCTTTAAATCCTGTTGCAAGCAATTCTAATTTAGCTAAAGCCAAGAAAACCAGTAATGGAATGCTAACAACACCCATGATTATCTGGAATTTTCTAATAAAACCATGATGGACTGTATTTGGTTTAAAAATCCCTGCTTTTCCAGCAGCTAAACCAAATAGAAACATCGCCAGTATAGGTATCATATTTCCGATTAAATTAGATAGCACTGGTATTACTTCTGTTTGAATTCGATAAGACACCCACTCAGCATAACCTGCAGATTCATAAGTCTCAACATATTCATCTATCTTTTCTTCATAAATCATAATCGATTCTTGGTTTATTTCATCAAGTATAGATTCAGGTAAAATTAATGATAGACTCAAAAACAAATTGAATACAACAAGTAAACTAATTGCCCAGATAATCATCGTTTTTATTTTACGCTTATAGAAAAACAACAATAAAAACCCTGTTATTGCGTAAGTATGTAAAATGTCACCAAACCATAATAATATTAAATGCAATAAACCTATTACAAGCAAAGCAACCATTCTTCTTGTAAAAAGCCTTTTCATTTTCAAGCCCTTTTCTTCTGCTCGACTCATAAAAATATAAAAACCTAGACCAAATAAAAACGAAAAGATCGTAAAGAATTTCATATCAATAAATAATGTAAAAAAGAAATCTAACCAATAATCTGCTCCTGTATGTGCATGCTCAACACCATATAACATCGATAGAAATTCAGACGAATGAAAAGCTGGCATATTAACAAGAAAAATCCCAAACAATGCAAACCCCCGAATAATATCAATCGTCACAATCCGCTCTTTCCCTAAAACAGACAAAGAAGAACTCATCATTTCCTCACCCTTTATAAAATATAATTAATCCAACAACCATTATATCTTATAAAGATTGTAATTACTGTAAAAAAATGAAAGGTGCCTGTCACCACCCGGTTTTTGTCGAAAAATCACTACTAAGATAATATTAAAAAGGAACAGGTTCAATTTCTAAGTTCACTCCATTCCCTTAGAAATTGCCTGTCCCCATTTACACTAAACTCTTACGATACAACATCAAATTCGCCAGTTTCCACATCCACTAAATATCCATAAATTGGGATTGTTTTCATAATAAGTGGATGATTTTTCACTAAATCTATATTGTTTTTAATCGTTTCCTTTACATCCTCTGGACCTGCTAACCATTTTAGTAAATCATGATTTACAACATCTATATAATTAAGAGTGTTTATTAATTCCTCTGAAACCCCAGCAGCATGAATATTCTCTAATAGCCTTTCCTTACTCATTACTTCTTCTACATATGTGTTTTCTCCAATGATATAGATTCCATCAATTTCTTCTTTATAAGTTGCTAAAATTATATTTCTCATTAAACATCCAAAGGGCTGTGAAATAACAGAACCAAAACTGCTGAAGATAACTAAATCCTCTATTTTTTTATTTGTAATCTTTTGAACCAATAACCTTGTATCCTCATTAACACCAGTTATAACCAATGATTTATTTTGAGATGAATGATTTAATGTTGTCATTTTGCTTCCTCCTATTGTATCCATTTTGCTAATTCATAAAAAACAGGTATTCCAATAATTAAATTGAACGGAAAAGTTATTCCTAGTGCTAGGCCCAAATAGATAGATGGATTTGCTTCAGGGACAGACGTTTTTAATGCAGCAGGTGCCGCTATATAAGACGCACTTCCTGCTAAAACTCCCATTAAAGTCACACCGCCTAAAGATAAACCAACCATGCTTCCAACAAGAACACCTAAGCTGCCAAATAATACTGGTGTAAGAAGTCCAAAAAGAACTAATTTCATTCCATGCTTTTTAACCTCAGGCAATCGCTGTCCTGCAATCAATCCCATATTCAACAAAAACAGAATTAAAACACTACTATACAAATCCATAAATAACGGCTTCACCATTGGTACTGCACGTTCGCCTAGCACCCAACCTATTAACATACTTCCTACTAGAAGTAAGATGCTTTTTCCAAAAAGGCTTTCTCGAATAACTTCTTTATCAAACAAATTTGCATAAGCTGGCACAAACCCGATATTACGAGTAGAAAGTACTAAACCACTATTCTTATTTTCTAGCGTTTTTAACAGTAGCAGTGAAACTAAGATTGCCGGGCTTTCCATAAGAACTACCAATGCATTCATAAACCCTTCATAAGCTGTTCCATTTTTGTCAAGAAATGAAATCGCCGCTCCATATGTCACAATGCTTATCGAGCCGTAGGTTGCTGCTAAGCCGATCGAGTTTTTCAAATCCATTTTCATTAGCTTTAATATGAAAAGCGTGATAAAGGGAATGATTACCCCCAAAAATAATGCTCCTACTATTGGTCCAAGTACTGATTGAATTGAGTAATGAGATAGCTCAATTCCCCCTTTTATTCCTATAGCAATTAATAGATAAATACTTAATCCTTCACTTAATCCATTGGGGAATTTTAAGTCAGACTTAAAAATAGCCGCAATGAGTCCTAATACAAAAAATAAAACAACAGGTGATAATAAATTATGTAGGATAATTTCAGTCATTAAGTTCCCTCCTAATTAAGATTTTTTATAATAAAAAAACCGACAACATCAGATATTTATGGAGTTATCCACAAACATACTGAAATTGCCGGTTTATCTTTAACTAACTAATAGTCCTTTAAAGATCTCCCTTATTCTGACGCATTAAATGTTTTTTCATAATCCTTGCAAAGTTTAAATACCATCACACGTTCTCCGGTGCATGTACTTATATCTGTATGAAAGGTTTTCACTTCTTCTCCAGTGATGGAGGATACGATCGCTTTCAGATCATCGATACCTGACTCAACCATATCTGCTCTTACTTTCTTTATTGATAATATTCCATCCTTGGTTTCACAAACAGCATACTCAGCAGGAGTTAAAATACCATGTAAATTAATAATAATCATATTCCGCAAAATATCAGTCTTCACTGTTATTGATCCACGCCCAAGAAAATCCTTTTCCCATTGAGTTATTGCTTTGCTAATTTCCGATTCAATAGTACCTTTTGACTTCTTCATATAAATCCCCTCCTAAAACAAAAAATCGGTCTATTTCCCAAAACTAGTTTCCTAGCCAAGAAATACACCGATTTATCTTATTTCTAACCCATTATATTCACAGCACACCTTTTCTTGCAGTCAAAACACTACATTTCAACAACAAGCTAAAGTCCCTGTAATGATAAAAAGTTAAATAAAATCTCTCGTTTATTTATTTTATCTTACATTATTTTGTGGTGCCTGTCACTACCCGAATTTTGTCGAATAGATTTTCCAAGACGAATTACTACAAATTCAAATATATCTTTATATCTAAAATTCCCATCCAACTTTATTAGGTTTAACAATTGATTTATTTACCTAAAGCCCCTAATTGTTTTGCTTTATCTAACCATTTAGTACGATCTTTCATAGAAGAATCTTTAACTGGTCCTATTTCAGTTACTCGAATTGGAGTAATTCCACAAAACTCTAAGATGTTTTTCTTCATCACTTTATGCCCCGCATGCCTATAAATCCATTTGTTATACCATGAAGGTGTGTCCATTGTAACAATTAGATGAGCTGATTTCCCTTTAAGCAGCTTATCCCATTGGATCGAATTTTCTCTGTATTTAAAAGCAAATCCCGGTAAAAATATGCGATCAATGAATCCCTTTAATAAAGCCGGCATAGTGCCCCACCATGTAGGATACACAAAAACCAGATGATGAGCCCAACTGATTAGGTGCTGTGCGTTCAATAAATCATCCTCAAGCTCAACTCTTTTTCGATAACCAAACTTCAAATTAGGATCAAAAATTAGTTTTCCTATTTCAATTCTTTCTACATTTACGTTTATATCACTTAGTGCACCTTTCATATAAGCTTCAGAAAGAGCGGTACAGAAGCTCTCAGTATCTGGATGACCAACTATAATTAAAATATTCCTTTTCATCCTTGTATTCCTCCTTTAAACAATAATCTATAATAAACTTAAACTGTTTTATTGTTTTTAAAAATGATCATTTACGCATATATCTTGATGAATCATGTAAAGGAGGAATAGATTTTGCAAAACCAAGGAATTGCCATTTCTATGGTTTATCCAATCATGAAAACTCTTGTTCACAAAGGCTATGATTTCGATGATTTTTTCAAATATGCTATGTTTAATAAAGCTTTATTAGATGATGTTGAAGCGCGTATTACGGGAAAGGAATTTGAACAATTAATTCTTAGAGCTGCAGCTTATACAAAGGATGACTATTTTGGTTTACACCAAGGACAAATAATGGATATTGCAGATATGGGGATTCTTGGTTATGTAATGTTACACTCTAACACAATAGAAGATGCTCTTATTGCCTATCAAAGGTATAATGTGATCTTATGTAGTGGATTCAACCTAGATTGGGAAGATCAAGATGATAAAGTGTTTATTCGATTGTTTTCAGATGGTGCTGAAACATTGTCTCATCATTGTGTAGAGGATATGGCTAGCTCGTTGTATCGATTATTTAGAACATTAAGTAACAAACCAATAAAATTGCATGCACTTCATTTTACACATCCTTCACCGTGCAATATGGATCCACATCTTTCATTTTTTGGCATTACTCCTACCTTTAACAGTAAAGAAAATATTCTTTGTATGAGTAAAGAAGTGCTAACATATAAGGTTTTGTATTCAGATCCAAAACTATTGGCAACTTTTGAGGCAATTGCTCAAGAAAATAAAGATGATTTAATAAAGTCCGAATTGTTTACAGCAGAAGTATTAAAGTGGATGAAAAAGTGCATTCCTTCTTATTTACCGTGCTTAGAAGAAACTGCTAAAGCCTTCAGTATTAGCACGAGAACACTACAAAATAAATTAAAAGCTGAAGCAACCTCGTATAATGATCTAGCAACAAATGTGCGCAAGGAACTTGCCATGAATTACTTAAGAAAGCCAGAATACTCAGTAGCTGAAGTCGCCTATTTACTACATTACTCAGAACCAAGCGTCTTTCACCATGCATTTAAAAAATGGACGGGAAAAACACCAGGTCAATACAGGGCTTCGTTGCAGGATACGGTGCCTGTCACGCCCCGACTTTTGTCGAAACGTGAAAATTTGTTAGATTAATGCTACAGAGAACCATTAATTATATTTTAGTTTGGAACCATATGTTTTTAAATAATTTAAATTCTACTCCTAAACCTAGCCTATAAAAATATCCCTCAATCCGTTAACGTGTTAACGGATTGAGGGACAGACAAAAACTTAATTCCGATACCTAATCGCCAGGCCTTTCAAGAAGTTCCTCGCGTATTTGTCTCCACATTCTTTATAGTTTTTATGTCCTTCTTTTCGAAGGAGAGCACCTAGTTCACTTTTTGTGATTGAAACTCCTGCTTCTGCTAATATGTCTTGGATATCTTCACTTGTTAATGCTAGTGCTATTTTTAATTTTTTGAGTACAACATTGTTAACATTAGCATGATTTTTTATCGTCATTTCAGGTCTTTGAGGTTGTCCTGGCTTTGGATCTTGCTGTCCTCTATTAAACGTAATGAAGCCGTTTAAAAATGACTCTAACATAAAATTATCACATCGAATATGATCCTCATTTTCAACATCAGCACCAGCATCTTCGTCATAATCATAATCATCTTTATCCTTAGATTTTGTTAAAATCTTAAGCACATCATCTTTTGTAACATCTACTCCACCAAGCTTAAACATTTCCACCATATCATTATTTTTTATATCTAGGGCATATCGTACTCTAATTAATATATCGTTATTATCCATCATAATCCTCCGTATACTTCTTCACAAATTCAGTTATAAAAAAATACAGTCAAAAGTTCGAGAACCTTCACTCAGTCTCGAACCTTTACATATTTATTTCAGTTTTTCTTACTTTTTCACTAGCAATGCAACATTCTCAACATGTGCTGTATGTGGGAACATATCTACAGGCTGAATATATTCAACTTTATAATCTCTACTTAGATAATCAATATCCTTTGCCAGTGTTGAGGGATTACAGGACACGTACACAAATTTTTTCGGCTTAACCTGCTTAATTGCATCAAGTAATTTTTGATCGCAGCCTGTACGCGGTGGATCAACAACTACAACATCAGGACGCCAGCCTTCATTTACCCACTTTGGTAACCAGTGCTCAGCCGTACCTGTTACATATGTCGCGTTCTTTATACCATGGCGTGCTGCATTTTCTTGTGCATCAATAATTGCAGCTTCAATTGTATCCATTCCTCTTACTTCACTAGCATCCTTTGCAAGCCACATACCGATTGTTCCAACTCCACAATAAGCATCTGCGATTTTTTCTTCACCAGATAAACTCGCAGCCTTTTTAACTTCATCATAAAGCTTTACAGTTTGTACAGGATTTAATTGAAAAAATGCGCGAGCAGATAGCTCGAAGCTTAAGTCTCCAAGCGTTTCTTGAATGACCTCTTCACCACTGAGATGAATTGTTTTTTCACCAAAAATTAATGATGTTTTGTTTCCATTTATGTTTTGAACAAGTGATTTTACTTCAGGAAATCTTTTTTGAATTTCAGCCATAATTAGCTTTTTCCTAGGTACTTCTTTTTGGGTTGTAATTAATACAACTTGCACTTCACCTGTTGTAAAGCCTGCACGTGTAACAATTGTACGAACGATTCCTTTTCTCTTTCGCTCATCATAAATTGGTACTTGAAAGTCTTCAAGAATTTGCTTTATTCCTTCTGACACTTTATTTGTTAATGGATGCTGTACCATACAATTTTGGATCGGGACAAGTCTATGTGAATCTAAGCCATATAAACCTGCGATTACCTTTCCTTTTTGCTGACCAAGCTGGAATTGACTTTTGTTGCGATAACTCCACGGATCCTCCATACCAATTGTTTGACGAATGTCTAATGAGCTAAGCTTTAGCTTTGTATGACGCTCTATGGACTGAACAACAATGTCACGCTTTTCTTTTAGCTGCTGATCATAAGATAAATGCTGTAGCTGACAGCCTCCACATTCTTCATAAATCGGACAAGGTGGTTTCACACGAAATGGAGAAGACTTACGGATTTTCTTCACTTTACCTTCAGCAAACTTCGCTTGAATTTTTGTGGCTTCTACAAGCACCTCTTCTCCAGGTAATGCACCAGGAACAAAAACAACCTGTCTTTTAAAATAACCGACTCCTTCTCCGTTAATACCTAGTCGTTTAATCGTTAACGGAAAGGTTTGACCTGTTGTTAATTTTATTGCTGTTTCTTGCTTTTTTTCGTTCATCTACTAACGCTCCGTTTCTACTCAATGCTTCTCCACAAGTACAAAGTGGCATAACTCAAATAAGGAGTCCATTTTTCACTATATATGTCCATTTCTTCACTTGTTGGCTTTTTCTCAAGATTAAAATGCTTTTGAATCGCTTTTTGAATACCGATATCTGCTTTTGGGAAAAGGTTAGGTCGACCAAGGCCAGAAAGTAATAAACTTTGAGCTGTCCAAGGACCGATCCCACGCACCTTCACTAATTCTTTTACAACCTCATCATCTGAAAGCATATCCAATTTCTCTAAATTTAACGTACCATTCTCAACTAATCGCGATGTATCAATAACATACTCCGCTTTCCTTCTACTGAATTGTAGATTTGTTAGCTGCTCATAATCTAGCTCAGCAATTTTCTTGGGTGAAGGATAAAACCAAACATCATCAACTTGATAACCAAAGCTTGTCACAAATCTATTTGTTAACATATGAGCAAATTTTAAATTCAGCTGTTGATGAATAATACTTTTCATTAAACAACTATAAAGATCAAACTCCAACACAAGTGGAGTACCAGCATGCATAGAAAATATTTGAGAAAGGTTTGTTTCTTGAAAATGTAAACTAATTACTTTAAGAGAAAAATCCCACTGGAAAATTCGATTTATTTCTGTTAAAGCACGAATCCTGATGTCTTCATCATGACCACTTATCTCAAATCTTGGTTCTTCTATTGTACCAATTGCTTTTATCGTAAATACATAAGGATTATGTTTGAACACTAATGGAACCTTTACAGTTCTTTCCACTACATCCAATGAAATAACAGGATCCATTGATAATCGGTCAAGAACTTGGTCAAAATGATAGGGTCCCTCAAATGAAACAGTTTCAACCCACATTTCTTCGCTTCCTTTGCAGCTTTTAAAGCTATTATATCATTTCATAGTTAACAAAGCGTAAATCCCATAAGAAGTACGATTTTAAAAAACCCTTTGATCAATTCAAAGGGTTAATAAATATGGATGATCGAGCATCTTATTCATCATCAAATCATCTAAGCTTTTAAATTGGTAGCCCTGTTTTTCTAATTCAACAATGGCATGATCAAGAGCTTCAGCATTATCCTTTGATACAGTGTGTAGTAATAAAATAGCTCCTGGATGGATTTGCTTCATAATATTATCGTACGAATATTTCCAGCCCTTTTGCGAATCAATTTTCCAATCAACAAAAGCTAATGACCAAAAAACAGATGTGTAGCCTAAATCTTTCGCTTGAGATAAAACTCGTTCACTAAATATACCTCTTGGTGGTCTAAGATAGCTCATTCCTTTTTGATCCGTTATTTCTTCTACTTTTAGCCTCACAGATTCTAGCTCTTTTTTCAGCTCTTCATCACTCTGTTTAGTTAAATCAGGATGATACCAGGAATGATTACCAACAATATGACCTTCCTTCACCATCCTCTGTACTAGATCCGCCTCAGTATCTAAATAATGTCCTGTAATAAAAAAGGTTGCCGGTATTTTTCGTTTCTTTAACACATCTAAAACCTTACTTGTATAGCCATTTTCATATCCGTTATCAAAGGTAAGGTAAATTTCCTTTTTTGACGTATCTCCCAAATAAAATGAACCATATTTACCAAGCAACTCATCTAACTCTTGACCTGCAGATGCTGGTTCATGATTTTGACTTTTCTTAAAACCCCAATGTATTGGTTTATTTGATTCTGCATAAGCAGGCTTCATCGAAAGAAAAAATAGACAAAATAAACTAACTAAAACAAACCATTTTTTCATCTTCATTCTCTCCCTAATTTTAGTATTATTTATATTGTTGATTTAGAGAGAAATTCCATACTGAAAATAACTTCCATTCATCTTATCATGCTGTTATCACAAACATTGCTACTAATAAAGCCCTGTTCCCCAAAGAAATTTGAAAAACAAGGCCAGTTTTTATATAGATGTCTATTTCACAAAAATCAACTTATAAAGCTGAATAAGCACTAGTGGCATTAACGCTAGTCCATATACATAGCCAAACTGTTCTGCCGTTAGTGATGCAACCTCGAAAACACCCTGTAATGGTTCTACTAATAACACGAGCTGTAATAAAGCCACACCGATAATAACGGCTGCTATTAAATAAAGATTTGAAAACAACCCAACCTTAAAAATAGACTGTCGTGATCTTGCATTAAAGCCATGAAATAAACGTGCTAAACATAATGTTGCAAAAGCCATTGTACTAGCTGTTAGTGCATCCGTTGTTAAACCAATATGAAAGGCTATCATCGTTGCCACAGCAATTAAAGATCCTTCTACTACTAAGCGTGATGCAAAAACCTTATTGAGAAGCGGAGTAGTAACATCCCGAGGCTTCTCTTCCATAACATGTTTATTGTGAGGCTCTAAACCAATCGCAATTGCAGGTAAGCTATCTGTTAGTAAATTAATAAATAACAGATGCACAGGTGCAAATGGGACCGGCAGAGCACCGATTGTCGCATAAAGAACGGAAAGGATCCCTGCTGTATTTCCTGCTAATAAAAACCGAATGGAGTTTTTTATGTTGGCATAAATACTTCTACCGTTTGCAACAGCTTTAACAATTGTTGAAAAATTATCATCTGTTAAAACCATTGAAGATGCATCCTTAGCAACCTCTGTTCCTGTTATCCCCATAGCAATCCCAATATCAGCTTGCTTTAATGCAGGACCATCATTAACACCATCACCTGTCATGGCAACAATATTTCCTTTTTCCTGCCAAGCACGGACAATTCGTATTTTATGCTCAGGAGAGACTCTTGCATAAACAGAGATATCCTCAACCATATTTTTAAGCTCTTCATCACTTATCTTTTCAAGCTCATACCCTTCAACAGCTTTATCTCCTTCTCGGAAAATCCCAATCTGCTTAGCAATCGCAGAAGCTGTTATTTTATGGTCACCTGTTATCATAACTGGTTTTATACCTGCTGCAATACATCGTTCTACAGCTCCTTTTGACTCCTCTCTAGGAGGATCCATCATAGCCGTTAAACCGACGAAAATTAGATCATGTTCATCTTCTGTGGAGATTTGTGATGCTTCATTCACCTCTTTATAAGCAAAGGCCAGTACACGTAATCCATTTTCAGAAAATGATTGGTTAACTTCTTCAATCTTTTTTCGGTGTTCATTCGTAAAATCTACAATTCCTTCAGATGTCTCCATTTTCACAACACGATCTAATAAAACATCTAACGCACCTTTAGTGTGTAGCTTAGATTTTCCATCCATTTTATTTACGGTGCTCATTAATTTCCGATCAGAATCAAATGGAACTTCTTTTAATCTTGGGTATTTCCTTCTGATCTCAGCTTCATCCATGTTATAACTATCTTCAGCATAATTGACAAGTGCAATCTCTGTTGGATCTCCGATTTCTTTTTCATTTGTAGTAGTCGCATCATTACATAGTAATTGCATTTCTAAAAAATATTTTTGAAAAGGATTATCCAGCTCTAATTGATCTTGATCTTTAACCTTATTATCTAAAAATACTTGCTGAACAGTCATTTTGTTTTGTGTAAGTGTTCCTGTTTTATCTGAACAGATAACAGATATACTTCCTAGACTCTCAACCGCATGCAATTTTCGTATAATCGCATTTTCTTTTGCCATTTTTTGTGTACCAAATGCTAAAACGATCGTAACAATTGAGCTTAATGCTTCAGGAATTGCAGCTACAGCTAAAGCTACAGCAAACATAAAGGAATCTATAAGGGTTCGTCCTCTAATGATATCTATGACAAATATAATCAATGCAATGATAATAATCGCAATCGCAAGCTTCTTACCGAAATTATCGAGATTAGCTTGAAGTGGTGTTTTCTTTTCTTTTGCACTTTCCATCAAATTTGCAATTTTACCAATTTCTGTTTTCTGCCCAATATCTGTTACAACTAAAACTCCTCTTCCGTATGTAACAAAACTCCCAGAAAAGGCCATATTCTTCTTATCACCTATCGATACATCATCCTCCACGATAGGTTCTATTGTTTTTAAAACACTAATAGATTCACCAGTTAAGGAGCTTTCATTAACCTGTAAGCTATGACTTTCGATAATTCTTCCATCAGCACTTATGTAATCACCAGCATCTAAATAGAGAATATCCCCAACCACAATCTCCTTTGAAGGAATTTCAACTTTCTCTCCATTTCTCAAAACCTTTGCTGTTGGTGACGACAGATTTTTCAAGCTATTTAATGATTGCTCCGCTTTTACATGCTGAACAGTTCCTAGTATTGCATTGATCATGACAACAACAAGAATAACAATTGTACTCTCAAACTTTCCTAGGAACGCCGATAATAAAGCAGCAACAATCAAAATAATAACGAGAAAATCCTTAAATTGCTCCATAAAAACCATAAATGTACTCTTCCGGTGCTGCTCTCCTAATTCATTAAGTCCATACTGCTCTTGCCTTTTCTTCACTTCAATATCTGTTAGGCCATCTTGTTTAACATTAAGCTTTTCCATCACTTCATTTGAAGAAATTTTATAGAATTTATCCATTTATAGCTCCTTTCTTACAGCATTATTAAATTTGATCACAGAAGTTTCCTATTACATACTATCCCTTTAAAAAGTACCCTTATACGCTCAAATAAAACACATAAATTTGGTCTTGAGTTATATTAAAAATAATGAGGGGGATTTGTCGAAGATTGTCTAATCGCTGATAAATTTACAGAATCGCCGATAAATTCCAAAAATCGCTGATAAATTTGCAGAATCGCCGATAAATTCCAGAAATCGCTGATAAATCTACAAAATTTGAATCAACAACAAAATGTCAGCGCTTACAAACACTTCATCTTACTCATTTTCTTCATTCTACGTAAATATACTAGCACTCTTAGCCTTTTTGAGAGTCTTTTCTGAAATATTGCTGCTAATTGAACTAATTACCTGTAAAAAGTAAAGAATAGCATCACTGGCCCTCTACAGGTGCAGTATCCCCTTGTTGTGGCACCCTGAAAAAAATTCCATTTGTTTCTAATTACAAAAAAGGATCGAAATCATAATGATTTCAATCCTTTTTGACCTTGTCATTTAACTAGCTATTTCTTTAATCTCTACTTCTTTTTTCTTTTTCTTAAAGATCCGATTAAATCCATTACCAATACTATTAAAAATACGGTACACAGCTGGGATTAATACTAGTGTAATAATTGTTGCAAAAAGTAATCCAGAAATGATCGCCGTTGCCATTGGTGCTTGATAATTTCCTGATGTTCCTGAAGCTAATGCAAGTGGAAGCATCCCACCGGCTGTTGTTAAGGTTGTCATAAAGATAGGGCGTATTCTATTTTTCCCCGCCTCAACTAGTGACTCATTAACACCATGTCCTTCTCTACGTAATTGATTTGTACGATCAATAAGGAGAATTGCATTGTTTAAAACAATTCCAATCAACATGACGATTCCCATCCCAGACATCACACTTAACTCACGCTGAGTGATAAATAATCCTGCAACTACACCAACAACTGTCATTGGAATAATTGACATAACAACAATAGGGTGTGCCAAGTTATTAAATTGAACAGCCATTACTAAGTAAACTAAGAAAATCGCAATTCCTAAAATGAGAAGCATATCTTGCATGAGCTCTTGCTGTGCTTCTAGGTCACCTGCGACAGATATAGTATATCCAGTAGGTGTTTCAAAATCATCAATTAACGATTGAACATCACGGTTAATTGCACCTAGATCTTTATCCTTAATATCTGCTGAAATAGTGACAAAGCGTTCTCCTTCACTATGAGAAATTTCATTAGGAGTATCAACGCTTTTCAGCTCAACAAAGCTTGATAATTCTTTCTCACCATCATTTGTAGGAACTTTTAATTCCAATAATGATTCCTGCTGATTTGTACTAATATCCCATTTCATAACAAGCGGAACATTAACTTCGTCCACCGTTATTTCACCAATCGGCATATTAAGAAAAGCTTGCTCAATAAATTGTCGTATCTGTAAAGGAGTAAGACCAGCATCATCAATTGCACTTTCCTTAAGCTCCACAACCTGCTCGATTGAAGTACGTTCAATCGAATTATTTACCGCAACAATTCCATCTATTTTTTCAAGCTCATTAATGAAGTCTCCTGAAATATTTTGAAGTTCATCAAAATCTTCACCTTTAATTTCAAGCTGGACTGGATACCCACCACCAGCAGAGGTTGCACTTTGAATACTATCAATTGGTGTGCTCTCTTCAAGTTCACGTAAAGCACTCATAATCTCTTCATTTACTTCCTTTTGATCCTTAACGATGTCGTCACCTTTTGTCATGTTAATGATCGTATAGAACATTGTTCCTTCATCCATAACATAGCTTTGCTCCACATCTTCAATAGCAGAAAGTTTTTCATTTATTTTTTCAACAACTGCTTCCTTGTCTTGAACTGATAGGCCAGTTTCCAGATCTACCATTAACTCAGAATAACGATTAAATACATCAGGCATGATGGTCATAGGAATTCTTGGTACTAAAAGAAGTGAGCCTGCAAACATCAAAAAGAAAATGACAACCATAATGATACTATTACGCTTTTTCTTAATAACCCATGAAACCATTCCACCATATCCCTTTATAAAACGACCTTCTTTAGGTTTAGGCTTTTTACTAAGCTTTAAGAATTTCTCCGATAATGTTGGAATTAATGTGAATGATACAATAACAGAACTAATTAATGTAATTGCCACAACAGCAGATAACAGAATCATAAACTGACCCATTTCTCCACCTAATAATCCAATTGGTAAAAATACAACGATTGTTGTTAGCATGGAAGCAAAAACCGCTGATGCAACTTCCTTTGTTCCTTCAACAACAGATTCTAATGCACGAAGTCCTTGCTCTTTTTTTCGATAAATTGATTCTAAAATAACAATTGAAGAATCAACCATCATCCCTATTCCTAAGCCTAATCCTATAAGTGTTAGCATATTAAAGCTGTAATCTAACACCCACATTGATAAAAATGTAAGAAGAATCGACGTCGGTATTGAAATTCCAACGATAATTGTTGCACGGATATTACGCAAAAATAACAATAAAATCAGAACAGCAATTACGCCACCTATTAAAATATTGCTTGATACTCCATCTATTGATTCTTGAACATAATCTGCTTGTGCAACCATTTCATTTAGTTCAAAATCTTTAATTAAACCTTCATCTTCAATATTTTTTATTTCCTCACGAACAGCTGCTGCCATTTCGATTTGAGTCACATCAGCTACTCGACCTATTTGGACAAAGATAAAATCCTTTGTTCCATTCTTCCAAACAAATGAAGAGCTTTCTAACGGCTCCATTGAGACTGATGCAATTTCTTTTAACTTAATAAAGCCGGTACTTGTGGCAATTTGTACGTTTTCGATATCTTCCACTGACTCTAGTTTTGTATTCCAGCGAAGAGTAGGCGCATCTTTATCTTCACTAAATTCTCCTAGAGTTGCTTCACTGTTACCTTGTTGAATCACACTACTTACTTGTGTAACATCAATTCCCTTTTCCAATACTTTGTCTCGATCAAACTCAATGACCATTTCATACTCTTGAATACCAGATAATGAAACATCACTAACTTCTGGAAGTTCTTCCAATCGAGGCTCTAAAACATCCTCAGCAAATGCTGTAATCTCATTCATATCACCACTAGAAACATCCATATAAAACTCATACGCTTGGCTTGTTCCATATTGATCTGTTACAACATCTGTAACAGCTGAAATGTCTGCTGTTGTTGATTGAGCGACAGTTTCAATTTCTTTTGCAACTTCGTCTCCTCTTCCTGTTTCAATCGTAATATTAATACTGCTTCTACCAACAGACGTTGTAGAGCTTGTATCCTCTACCCCATCAATTCCTTGAATTCTTTGCTCGAGTGGATTTGTAATTGTTCGTTCCACCTCAATAGCAGACAACTCTCCAGCACTAACATCAACATAAGCACCATCAAATTCTATTGCTGGCATAAGCTCCTTATCAAGCTTCAATAAAGAGTAACCACCAACAATTAAAACTAATACTGTCACTAAACTAACTAAAATCTTTCGTTTCACAATAAACTGTAACAAAGCTATCCCCCCAGACGCTTTTAAGCAAATCCTGATTTTTGTCAAAAATATGTCTTTTGACACCCAAGATATGATTATAGCTTAGTACCTGAGAAAAATCTTCCTATTTTACATATTTTTAACAATTATTTATCAAAATAATAAAACAGTTGTAGTTCCATATTAAATATAAGGATTTTGTGAATTTAACTACAAAAAAACCCAGCAGCTTCCCCTGGGTTTTCTTCAAACAAACGTTTAATTAGATCTTCAATCGCTCAAATTACTATTTTTCTAAAAGTATTAGATACAATTTCCTTATTTAAAAACAGGCTCTTTAAATTGCGCTAGTTTTTCTAAAGAACTTTTATCAACATCAGCATGTAAGCTGTTTCCGTGTGAATCCATTGTGACAACTGCTGTGAATCCTTCCACCTTCAAGTGCCACATTGCTTCTGGGATACCAAATTGCATTAAATCAACATCCTCAACAGATTTTATACAATCTGCATAATATTGAGCAGCTCCACCAATTGCATTTAAGTAAACTCCACCATGCTCACCAAGTGCTTTAAGCGTTTTTGGTCCCATTCCACCTTTACCAATAACAGCACGTATTCCAAATCGCTTCATAATATCACCTTGATATGGCTCTTCACGAATACTTGTAGTTGGACCAGCAGCTTTGACATGATAATTACCATTTTCATCCTTCATCATAACAGGTCCACAATGATAAATAACTTGACCATTCAAATCAACTGGTGAATCATTTTCAGAAAGATATTTATGGATTGCGTCACGTCCTGTATACATCATTCCATTAATACGAACAACATCTCCAACCTTTAATTCTCTAATTTTCTCCTCTGTAATTGGAGCTTCTAAAACAACCTCTTTTGATTGTTGAGCTTCTTCATTTGAAGCAGCAACTTCATCCTGCGAAAACTCAACATTTTCTCCATCTTGGTACATCCATTCATTAATTGTTCCATTTTCCGGATTAACAATAACTCCTAAACGACGATATGCCCAACAATTATAAGCAACTGATACAAAGAAGCTAGCAGGAATACGATTAATTACCCCAATTTTACAGCCAAGTAAAGTCGTTTCTCCACCAAAGCCCATTGTACCGATTCCTAATTCATTTGCATGCTTGACTACATAATCTTCAAGCTTCTGTAAGTCTTCACGTTGATTCACATCATCTACTCGTCTAAACAGCTGTTCTTTCGCTAACTCATAGCCACTCGTACGATCTCCACCTATTCCAACACCAATAAAGCCAGCACTACATCCTTGTCCTTGAGCTTGGTAAACTGAATGCATAATACATTTGCGTATACCATCAAGATCACGTCCAGCTTTACCTAACCCTTCAAGCTCACATGGTAGACTATATTGAATATTTTTATTTTCACAACCGCCACCTTTTAAAATAAGACGAGCATCAATATAATCATTTTCCCATTGCTCAAATTTAATGACAGGAGTACCTTCACCAAGATTGTCTCCACTATTATCACCAGATATAGAGTCAACAGAGTTTGGTCTCAGCTTTCCATCCTTTGTTGCTTGCTCAATCGCTCTTTTAATCTCTTTTTTCATTTCTATCTGATTTGCCCCAACTGGAACTTTTAACTTAAACGTTGGTAAACCTGTATCCTGACATATCGGTGATACATTATCATCAGCCATCTTAATATTGTTTGTGATTGTTGCTAGTGACATTGCTGATCGTGTACCAGCACTTTCCTTAAGCTTTGCCGCAGCAATAGCCCTTCTTACATCTTTAGGTAAATTGGTCGATGTTTCTACGATTAATTGATACATACTTTCATAAAAATTCTTCATCTCAGACTCTCCCCTTTTACTCCCTATTACTAGCTTTCTATTGGTCTATTACATTAAAAAACAAGGTCATTTCTCTCAAGTTTTATTATACTCCTGGATTGTGTTGTTGAAAAGAAATATTGGAAGTGCTTTCAGGAAGAAAAAAGGAGGGGTGTGAATACATTAATGTTTAGGGTCTGGATTTTAATTAAGATAAAAGCATTTAAAATAGTATCAGTTATAGGAAAAGTCTTTATATAGAACTGATGTAGCTTGTTATGATTTATTAATATAGTGATTCTTTTTTTAAGCAATAAAAAAACTAATTCTAGTAAAGAATTAGTTTTGAACGTGCCTTAGAGGATTCGAACCTCCGACCGACGGCTTAGAAGGCCGTTGCTCTATCCAGCTGAGCTAAAGGCACATGATACCAATAAAATTATGTATAGCAGAAAAATAAATGGCTCCGCAGGTAGGACTCGAACCTACGACCGATCGGTTAACAGCCGATAGCTCTACCACTGAGCTACTGCGGAACAACAATTATTATGGTGGGCCTAAATGGACTCGAACCATCGACCTCACGCTTATCAGGCGTGCGCTCTAACCAGCTGAGCTATAGGCCCATTTTGGAGCGGGTGAAGGGAATCGAACCCTCATCATCAGCTTGGAAGGCTGAGGTTTTACCACTAAACTACACCCGCAAGATGGGGCGACTGATGGGAATCGAACCCACGAATGCCTGAACCACAATCAGGTGCGTTAACCACTTCGCCACAACCGCCATTATATTAGTATTATATTTCGTTAGCTTTTGGAGTCTATGCTTTATGTTTTACTTCCGATTCACGATTAAAGATTAGGTGTAAGTTATTTTGCTTACGCAAAAAACATTGTAGTTTCTCTTCGCAGTAAAAGATTAAATGTATGTTATTTTCGCTTCGCGAAAAAACATTGGTGGAGGGGGGCAGATTCGAACTGCCGAACCCTAAGGAGCGGATTTACAGTCCGCCGCGTTTAGCCACTTCGCTACCCCTCCGTGATGGTGAGTGTTTCAATTAAAAAGTGGCTCAGGACGGAATCGAACCGCCGACACATGGATTTTCAGTCCATTGCTCTACCAACTGAGCTACTGAGCCAATAAGTTTACGGCTTCCACTAAGCTTCAAATCTCTTCGTCAGCTCTTTCACTCACATATCCTCACGTATTAACATACGCTCCGGTGCTCGTTCAGTCGCTTCCTCGACCTTTTCGCTTATTGAAACCACTTTACACTATACAAAGTTAGTGTAAATTAATTATAAAAAAATTAAATGGCGGTCCGGACGGGACTCGAACCCGCGACCTCCTGCGTGACAGGCAGGCATTCTAACCAACTGAACTACCGGACCAAGTTTTTTTCACGTAGTGAAAATAAACATCATTGTACTTTTCTACAGAAGTAAATACTTCTAAGAGAATTGGTTGCGGGGACAGGATTTGAACCTGCGACCTTCGGGTTATGAGCCCGACGAGCTACCAGACTGCTCCACCCCGCGACAATATAAAATTATGGAGGAGGAAGGGGGATTCGAACCCCCGCGGGTTTTGACACCCCTGTCGGTTTTCAAGACCGATCCCTTCAGCCGGACTTGGGTATTCCTCCGAATAAAAAACTTTATAAGCATTAGTTCTAACTGGTCGGGAAGACAGGATTCGAACCTGCGACCCCTTGGTCCCAAACCAAGTGCTCTACCAAGCTGAGCTACTTCCCGAAGTTTGGCGCGCCCGAGAGGAGTCGAACCCCTAACCTTTTGATCCGTAGTCAAACGCTCTATCCAATTGAGCTACGGGCGCTTAGTTTAACCAGATTTTACTTAAAGATGTATTTATACACAAATAAAAATATACATTTGTTTCATATTTGTGAATTTCGTGTTTTTTTCACTTGCATGTTTTAATGTACGTTATTTTCACTTGCATGAAAAAACGATATTAATGCCGAGGACCGGAATCGAACCGGTACGGTAGTCACCTACCGCAGGATTTTAAGTCCTGTGCGTCTGCCAGTTCCGCCACCCCGGCATGTTAAATATGGTGAGCCATGAAGGATTCGAACCTTCGACCCTCTGATTAAAAGTCAGATGCTCTACCAACTGAGCTAATGGCTCTTGTTTTAAAGTTTGAGAACAATCGATAAAGAACAGTTATTTTCGCTTCGCGAAAAAACTTTGGTGGAGGATGACGGGATCGAACCGCCGACCCTCTGCTTGTAAGGCAGATGCTCTCCCAGCTGAGCTAATCCTCCATCTACAAAATGCTTGTCCAAAGCACGTTCCTATATATGATACACATAACCCCCAAAAAGGGTTGCCTGGCAACGTCCTACTCTCACAGGGGGAAACCCCCAACTACCATCGGCGCTGAAGAGCTTAACTTCCGTGTTCGGCATGGGAACGGGTGTGACCTCTTCGCCATCATTACCAGACAGATGATCTTTGCTTTCAATCGAACTTCACATATCATTACCATCAATATGAATATTATTCTTAGAAAACCCTTCAGTGAGATCTATAATTTTTTCTCAACGAGATTTATAATATTACTATTGTATTAAAAATAAGTCAATATTTTTTTAGCTTTTTTCATATTATCCTAACCTTATCTTAAAAGATAAATAACTGCATTCTTCTTTAAAGGGCATACACAATTCGACTGCTAGTTTTAACGTCTATTGATAATCTTGAAGACTTTTACGAATCAAATTTTACGTCAAAGAAAAAGCCCAACTTATTTTGTCAGGCTTATTCCTCGTCTTTCCAATCTTTTTTAAACTGATTTTGCTTTATTTCCAAGTCATCAAGCATTTGAATTAATCGATCTATATCATCTACATCTGTAGATTCAGGATCCATTGAATCAATTACCTCTAAAAACATATTTAAACGATTCTTCAAATAAGATAGTTGTGAATCTTTATCATGTACTGCGTTTCCCATGTTCCTCTCTCCCTTCAGATAAAATAATCGTAGACGAAGATCTTTAGTTTTACAACTTTTCACATTACTCTTTTTTATCATAGGTAACATAGGTTACCTCAACTTTTATAGAAATAACTTTCTTTTTAAAAAACAACACTATAGAAAAGCGCTCATTAAACAAGGTTCATGATAAAATGTAAAGTGGAAAGCAACAAATTCCTACTAGTTACGATAAATTCTCAAGTTATATTAACCTTACTATATGATATTTTTAATTTAAAGGAGTAACACAATGAATGCAACAAAATCAGTAACACCAATTACAGCTTCATTTGATCCATGGGAAGCTTATTTAGATGTTGAGCAATATGGAAAAATGACATTGACGAATATTGAATTCACAACAACTACGCTTTGTAATATGCGATGTGAGCACTGTGCTGTTGGATATACTCTACAGCCAAAAGATCCAAATGCACTACCAATCGATTTACTTCTAAAAAGACTTGATGAAGTCCCTACTCTTCGTTCGATAAGTATTACAGGTGGAGAGCCAATGTTATCGTTAAAATCAGTTGATCAATATGTTGTACCTCTATTAAAGTATGCCCATGAACGTGGTGTTCGTACACAAATAAATTCAAATTTAACACTTGATTTAAAACGCTATGAAAAAATTATACCCTACTTAGATGTTTTACATATTTCTCATAATTGGGGAACGATTGATGAATTTGTTGAAGTAGGCTTTGCCGTTATGGACCGAAAACCAACCTATCAGCAAAGAGCTGCACTATTTCAAAGAATGATTGAAAACAGTCAAGCTCTTGTTAAAGCCGGTGTTATCGTTTCTGCTGAAACAATGCTAAATAAACGCACACTTCCTTATATTGAGAAAATTCATAAACAAATTGTTGAAGAAATGCATTGTCAGCGTCACGAAATTCATCCTATGTACCCTAGTGATTTCGCAAGTTCACTTGAAACACTATCACTACAAGAAATGCGCCAGGCTATTCATCAGTTATTGGATATACGTGATGAAGATGTTTGGATGTTGTTTGGCACTCTGCCTTTCTATGCATGTAGTTCAAATAAAGAAGATCTAGATCTCATTAAACGTCTTCAAGAGACGAAAAATGTGACTGTACGAAATGATCCTGATGGACGTTCACGTTTAAATGTGAATATTTTCAATGGAGAAATTATTGTTACTGACTTTGGTGATGCACCGGCATTAGGTAATATTCAACACAACACTCTACAATCAGCTTATGATCAATGGACAAATTCTTCATTAGCAAAATCACTTAGCTGCCATTGCCCTGCAGTAAAATGTCTAGGACCCAATATTCTAGTAAAGAATAGCTATTATCAGGATGTAGATTTCACAAAAAGAAAATCGATGATATAAGGTGAGAAAATGGATCAAATTAAAACGTTTATGGAGAAATCTGTTTTTTTCGACATTGTAATCGTAGCTGTTATTTTAACGATAAGTGTGTTTTTTATTAATAAGCTTGTAAAGAAGTTTTTTCAGCATTCTAGCTTTATTGAAGAACGAAAAGAAAAGACAATTGAAAGTATGATTCGTTCATTAACAAGATATACAGCTACAATTGGATTAATTTTGTTTATCATTTCTCAATTTGTTGATAATTTCGGATCGATATTAGCTGGAGCTGGAGTTGCCGGTATTATTATTGGCTTTGGTGCCCAAAGTCTTATACGAGATATTTTAGCTGGATTGTTTCTAATTTACGAAAAGCAGCTTCACCAAGGTGATTTTATTACGATAAATAATACGTTTAACGGAACAGTGGAAGAAATCGGTTTACGCTCATTAAAAATCCGTGAATGGAGTGGAAAGCTTTTAACGATAAGTAACGGAGAAATTAAACAAATACAGAATTATAATATTGATCGAATGAGAGTGATTGAACGAGTTGTTGTTAGTTATAGAGAAGACCCTGATCACGTTTGGTCTGTATTAGAAAAAGCCTGTGAAAAAATGAATGAGGAACACCATCATTTTCTTAAAAAAGATTCTACTAATGAATTGATTGAGCCTTTTCAGCTCTTTGGTTTAACATCAATAAATGCAAGCTTCCGTGGATATGAATATACTGTCATCGGCCTTGTTGATGATCAATATTATTGGACCGCATCGAAAGAAACAAGAAGAGTCTTGGCAAAGGTTCTTTATGATGAAAGTATTACACTTGCTGAAGAAAGATTATTAATAGAAACAGCAGAACGTTTACCTCATTAAGAATTGACTCAAACATTATACTGAGGTATTTTTATAGATTTCATTTATGTAATTGAAGCAGCATCTTAGCTTCAATTACATAATCATTAAGTGCATGCTACAGAATACCTCCACTTAGATACATCCTACTAATCTATATCGAAAATTGATCAGGTCTCCAACTAATAACCGCAGCATTATATTCGTTCTGATAAATGTATCTTCCATTTTCATGTACAATATATTTACTGAGAACATCCTCAACCAATGAAACATCAATATCCCTGGTTAAAATTTTACTCATATTTTTCTCAAGGCATTCTTCATATGTTGAATATTCTTGCTTCCTAGTTAACGGAATAACCTTACAATCTGCATAGATCCCTAGATTGTATAATAAATTTAGCAAATCAATATAATCCTTCCGTGGAAATTTCACATCATAGCCATATTCACGATGAAGCTCTAGGTAATGGGGTTGAATAGGACCTGTCGTCATCCCAATGATCGCTAAGCGCTTTGAATGTTTGTGTATAGAAAGTAAAGCTTTCTTAATTTCAAACATTCGATAGAAGCAATTGAACCCAAATATCACATCATAGTCTTTACTTAGATTTATATGCTCCCATTTTTCGTGGATAAACTCTACATCCGTAATAGTTCGTTTATGTAATAGTTGCTTTAAAAAATCCAGAATCACTGAAGAACTATCAACTAATGTAAGCTTTTTTACTTGTTCTGCTAAAGAGAACGTATAATTTCCCCAGCCTGGTCCAATTTCAAGTAAATCATCTTCATCAGATAAAAGACTCGTCACATATTTCATCACTTCAACAGCATAAGGATCAGGTTCCCCAGCGTTGTTCTTCTTTTTTAATAATTCTTGCCAGAACCTCTCTTCACTCTGGTCATTAACCATCCTTTCAGGGAGATTTCCTTCCCAATCTCTAATTCCTTCCTGCCACTTTGCTTCTAAACTCAGTAAAGCATCCTTTTTATTATCCATGAGACCTCCAGTATTAATTAGTAGTTCCAGCTTATCACTATTAATTTAACTTCTATTATTATACAGCTATTATTTGCTATAACACGAAGGATAATATGCTATCTCTAGAAGATAGATAGATAAATAAAGAAGAAAGAAACATTACTAATACACCTTAGGTGACAATTTCCCAAACCAATACTCTGCCTTTTATTTGTTAACAATATTACTTTAACAAGTAATTTTTCACCTTAGAAATAACCTATCTGATAAAGTACCTCCAATACAAAAAAGCCCATCTGAGTTTTGACTCAAATGAGCTTCGACAAAATCCGAGAAGTGACAGGCACCACCATTATTTCGGTTGATCTGATGTCACAAATCCAAATGATGCATGGTCTTGTAGTGGAATCCAAGCACCAATTCCTTGTGAGGTTATATTTTTGACAACGATACTTTTTTTGTTACCTTTTAACACTAAATAAACTTCACCATAAGTGACTTTTCCTTTTTCATTAACTGCTGGTGCATAGGCATATAAGTAGCCAAGCTTTTTTGATGGAATATTATACACTTGATCCTTTTTCGTGCCAGCACCTATGATTGTTTCAAACGAAAGTGGCAGGTTGGTTTTTTTCATTGCTTTTAATAGCATTAGTTTCTTTACATCATCTGCTTCTGGAACTTTTGCTGTTAAGCCACCTTTGATTGCCTTTTGTGCTTCTTGTTTATAGTGAATTTGCACTTGTGATTTCCCACCACGGTTGTCTTGATAATTTGTATTAATTTTTTGGTACTCCCAATTAGTTGCTGTTTCTGTAGACTCATAATTTAAAGCCCATTGCCCTAGGTAAATTGTTGCTCTGTAGCCAAATGCCAACGGTGCATCTGATATTGTTGATTCATTTAGAATACGAATCAAGTCAGGGTTTTCGATTGTCACATTAGATGTGTCAATTAATTGTTGAGTAAGTTCACTAGGCTGTAGGAACGGCAAATCCTGTGTTGGATTTGGATATGTGTTTTCTTTTGATATATCCATTACAGAGTTAGGCATCTTGGGCTTTTCAGTTTTACCCTCTGCTAAAACAGCACTTGAAAAACTAAGAGATAAAAGCAAAACTAAAGAAACGAGCATAGCTTTTTTCATCATGATGACTCCTTTCATAATGCTTATTCCTAGTGTTTTCAAGAGTGAAGCTGTTTATCCAATTTTTTATCGCTTTGTTAAAATTTCATATCTTCTTGATACTGGTCCATTTAAATATTGAATAAAAGGCCCGATTAAGAATGTAATGATAATGGTTCCGACCCCGATAGGACCTTGTAAAATAAAGGCTAAAATCAATGCACTTACTTCACCAATTGTTTTTGCTACCATAAAATTCATTTTAAATCTCTCATGAAGTGACAGCATTAATTGATCGATAGGATTAGCTGCAAAGTTTGTTTGCAAATACATTGCTACGCCAACAGCTATTAATACAATTCCGCTAATAAGAGCCAGAATTCGTGAAAACAATGAGCCTAGCTCAACACTTGTCATTACAAACATTAACCAAAAGTCAACACTAAATCCGATTAGTAGTATTGTTATTAATGCAAAAAGCTTGGGTCTTCCTTTTACTATTAGCGCATTAATAAATATCAATAAAATTCCAACAATAATAACCCAACTACCCACTGTTAATCCCATTGCATTAGAAAGTCCGACATTTAACGCATCCCATGCACCTGCACCAAGGTCAGCTTTAATAGTTAATGAAACACCGAAACCCATTAGAAATAAACCAATCAAATAAAATGCTATTCTAATTTTCATAAAATAAATTTCCCTTTCAAAATTAAGTATTTAAATTTAGGCTGAATATTTACAAAATGCTAAAAATATCATATAATTTAGTTATACAAAAGAGTAATTTTAGATTTTGGTTTAACTCTTTTGCAAGCGTTACCAATATCTCTAGTTTACTGTTTCGTCCTACACAAACGTAAGACTCTGTGCCCTTGCACAGAGTCTCTTTTTTTAGCCCAATTAGTCTATTCACTAAATATAGATAATATCACATCATGCATTCGAGTCATAGTCATAAAATTTGGTTTTGTTTAACAGAGTTACACAATTAAATCTAATCATGATCAAGAAAATTTCATAGCAAATAAGTGCCTACTTTCACTAAATTAATTAACAAATGAATGAAAATAGGTTTTTATTGCACATTAATAAGGGTACGTAATTTATATACATACGCTTAGCATAGCGTAATACCTTATATCATATGAAAGGGGTTTTTTGATCATGAGTGATAAATTAAAGGAAAAATTACTAGAGGTTGTTAAAAATCACAAAGTTGGTACACTATCGACAATTAGACAAAATAAACCGTTTTCTCGTTTTATGATGTTTTTCAATGACGATTTAGTTTTATACACAGCAACAAATAAGGAAACACATAAAGTTGAAGACATACAAGCAAATCCTAATGTTCATGCTTTGTTAGGTAATGAGTGCAAGGGCTGGGACGACCCTTATGTTGAAGTGGAAGGCACAGTATCTGTAGAAGAATCAAAAGAGCTTAAAGAAAAGTTCTGGAATGACCATCTCAAAAACTGGATTCCATCTGCAGATGATCCAAATTATCTACTTCTAAAAATCACACCTAGCTCTTACCGCTACTTTGAAAAATCATCAAGTAAAGCAGAAGTATATGATTTATAAAAAAACTGGGTCAGTCCCTCATCGCTGTAAAGCGTTGAGGGACTGACCCTTCATCTTAAATCAGTTCAAATGTTTCCTCTATTTCAATGCTGCCTTTTACTGATTGAGCCATCGGACAGTTTTTACTTGCTAACTCGATGGATTGTTGGATTTTGTTTTCTTTTAGGTTGTCACCTTTAATGCGATAATGTATGTATATCTTCTCAATTTTATTTGCTTCTGCTTCATTTCGATCAACTTTAGTATCGATTGTGATATCTTCTACTTCAATTCTTTTTTTTGCCAGAATTTTGCGCAATACACCACCACTACAAACTGCGATTGAAGCAACCATCAACTGAAACGGTCTAAAACCATATGCCTCATCACCAGCTATATGTAATTCACCAAATTCTGTATTTGTTGTAAAACCAACATCCTTCTTCATATTAAATTGCATATTCTAACACCTCTTGTTTTTTATCGATATTGTATACGAAAACACCATCATAGAAAAGTTAAAGGTTTCCCATTAACCTTGTTAATTCCTACATTTCATTATAAAGTATTAATGTGCTAACTGTCTTTCTTAGAAATACAGACTATTTATATGGTTCAATGAAAATTTGTAAAATTGAGGTATAGAATATGAAAAACCAACAATTTCGTTTTTGGATATTAGTTTCAATCGTCGGTATTTCGGGTTTTAGCCAAGGAATGCTTCTGCCTCTTATCGCGGTAATATTCGAAAATAGTGGTGTATCGTCTGACCTAAATGGTCTAAACGCAACTGCTATGTATATAGGGATACTACTAGTCTCCCCTTTTATGGAGGCACCTTTAAGGAAGTACGGATACAAACCGATTATCATCTTAGGCGGATTGCTCGTTGCCCTTTCTTTAGGGTTATTTCCGTTGTGGAAATCATTTTGGTTTTGGTTTGCACTTCGATTATTAATTGGAATTGGAGATCACGCCTTGCATTTTGGAACCCAAACCTGGATTACAACATTCTCCTCTGAGAAGAATCGCGGAAGAAACATTTCCCTCTATGGATTGTTTTTTGGTATTGGATTTGCAGTGGGGCCACTACTCACTCCATTAGTTAAAATAAATGAAGCATTACCATTTATCATCTCATCTGCTTTATGCTTTATCGGTTGGGTTTTCTTGTTTATACTAAAAAATGATTTCCCTGAGCAAACAATCGGAGTTAACTCATTTAAAGAAACGATGAGACGATTTGGTAACGCATGGCGTTATGGCTGGGTCGCCTTTTTACCACCCTTTGGTTATGGTTTTTTGGAGGCATCATTGAATGGTAGCTTCCCTGTCTATGGGTTAAGAATTGGTTTAGATGTAACAAATATCTCAATACTGCTCTTTTCTTTTGCAATAGGAGCAATAGTTTTCCAACTTCCTCTAGGCATATTAAGTGACAAACTAGGAAGAAGACCTGTTTTACTTTCAATTCTATTTTTAGGATTTATAAGCTTTACGTCTGCTAGCTTCCTAGAAGGCTCTGTAATTGGATTAACAATATGCTTATTTATTGCAGGAATGGTTGTCGGATCCACATTTTCTCTAGGCATCAGCTATATGACAGATCTTATGCCTAAAAACCTGTTACCAACAGGAAATCTATTATGTGGGGTTGCCTTTAGTATAGGTAGTTTGACTGGACCATATTTAGGTGGAATGTTTATCAAATATACAAGTAACATCAGTTATTTCCTGATTATTAGTAGTATGTTACTTCTAATTTTTATCTCGATCGCTGTTTCTAAACAAAAAAACATGTCAACATACAACATAAGCAATAATTCCTCAATGAGTTAATAAGCTGACAATTTGTCAGCTTATTTCTTTACCTCAGAATCACTAGATTATCTTAACAAGCTAGTATTTTTAAAAGAACTATTCCAATGTTCTCATTAACTTTAAATGCCAAGGTAGATAAAATATAAAGACAAAAATAAAAACAGGTATAGAATACCATGTTTGCCATCCTTTATTTATCATATATCCCGATGCTACAGCACCCCATTCACATAAAAACGCAAAAACTACCCACCCCCATTTAAAAAGAATAGATTTTTTCACACTTAAAAAATTGAGGTATATAATACCAATCGCTAGAGGAACAAATGATATAAAAATATGATCAATTAGATAGGTTTGACGAGAAGGACCAAGTTGAAATGCTTTAAACACATCACCTACTAGCGCATCACCTATCCATGCACCAAAACCTAAAATACCTGCAGAATAATATATTTCTTTAAGTGTTAAGTGTTTCGGCATAAATAGGAGGAATAGCAAAAATATTACAATACTTGTATACGCATACCACATCATGAATCACCTCCCCGTTTGAAAATTTGCATCCAAAATATAAAATAGTTTTTCAAGCTTAAAACCCCCCTTTATAAATGGATTTATCCGACAATAGTATAGCCAGCTTATTCCCTATTTTTTACGTATCTTTTACTACATGCTGTCAAAATAAAATTTTCAATAGTATATATATGCCCATACAAGTCGTGTGCTAAAATATAAATATTCTAAAAATGTAAATATTTATATACTAAGCTTATAAATACTCATCATTAAAGGTGGTAGGTGTGTTGTTTGGTTTACAAGAGTTATTACTCAATGTGCTGTTTTTAATCATTTTTCTACTATTTATACCTGTAATTTTAGAATTAAATTTTAGTAAACTTTCTCAACAAAATAAGACAGTTATTTTTAACCTTTCGACCGTACTCGCTATTATTTGTTGCCTTTTAAATCCTATCAAAATTGTGGATGGCTATATTTTCGATTTACGTTTAGCTGCTCTAACATTCGGAGGCTTATATGGGGGGATTAGATCGATTGTTATATTAGGTGTCGTTACAATTACTTCCCGAGCTTTACTAGGGGGTCTAGGAGCTTTTGCAACAGTTATAGTTGTGACCATTTTAGCTTTACTATTAATTTTCACTACAAAAAAATTTAACCACTCATCAGGTAAGAAGAAAGTTCTACTTGCAACTCTAGTTTCTTCTTTTGCTTCTGTACTAGCAATATCCAATTCGACTCTATTTTTTGGACAATCCATTCAACCAGCATTTATTTTTATATACATACTTATAACAATAACCATAACAGCACTACTAATTTATCTATATGAAGTTTTTCAGGGTAGTATATTACTAAATAAACAATTAATAAAAATCGAGAAAATGGAAGTAGTAAGTCATCTTGCATCATCTGTTTCACATGAAGTGCGTAATCCACTAACTGTCACAAGAGGTTTTTTACAATTAATGCTTCATTCTGATTTATCTGCTAGTAAAAGAGAGGAATATCTAAAAATCTCGATAGACGAAATAGATCGAGCAAATGATATTATTAAAGATTATCTGACATTTGCAAAGCCTACTCCAGAGAACGTTACAGTTCTTAATATCAAAGAAGAGCTTCAAAGAATTCTTCATGTTATCACTCCATTAGCTAATATGAATGGTGTTGAAGTTGAAACTAAATTCTCTGAATTCTACGCCAAGGGAAATCAGCAATACTTCCAACAGTGCTTGCTTAATATTGTGAAAAACTGTATAGAAGCCATGCCGAACGCAGGAAAACTTACTTTAGAGTTAAAATCTGAAAAGAAAAATCTGATCATTGTCATATCTGACAATGGTGAGGGTATGAGTAAAGAACAATTAGCTCGTTTAGGGGAGCCTTATTTTACAACAAAAGGCAAAGACGGTACAGGTTTAGGAATGATGGTTAGCATGAAAATAATAGACTCTATGGGCGGAAAACTCAACGTAAATAGTGAGCTTAACGTTGGAACGAACTTTTATATCACATTACCGAGTGTTAAATAAAATTAAATATAATAATAGGAGAATCAATCAAAAATGGTTCTCCCTATTCAAGTTTCAATTATTACTAACCACAAAACCTACCCATTAAAATCGTATTATAATATTGACCATCAGATAAAAGCTTGTCTTTTTTCAATACTCCTTCAATCTCAAAGCCATATCTCTCATAAAGCTTTATTGCTTTAGCATTCGTTTCAAGTACACTTAAATTTATTTTTTTAATATCACTTGAATCTGCCCAATGAATTGATTCGTTAAGAAGGTTTTTACCGATTGAAAAACCCCAATATTCTTTTAATACACAAACACCAAACTCCACTTTATGTGCTGTTCTTTTCAACTTATTACCAGCACACCTTGAAAAGCCTACAATCTCACCACTAACTTCCGCTACTAAAAATAGGTTACTTATACTTTCTGTATCATTTTTAATTATTTTTTTAAACTCTAATTCATCTATATATGCTTCACCTTGTTCTCGATCTAAATTCTCTGTCTCTCCATCTATTCGTAGTCTAAGCTGAGACAGCTGCTTCGCATCGTCACCATTTGCAGATCTAATTATATAATCTAAATGTTTGACCTTAAATTTCATCTGTTCAACTCTCATCACATAGCTCCCATCGATTTATGATTGCATTTTTAATTTACACTACCCTGCTATATAAAAGATATAAAAAAATGTTTGAACTTTTCATTTATTCTGTTATATAATAGATTTAATAAAAGTAAACTGTATCATAACAATAAAGGGAGATGGTTGAAAATGATGAACAGACAAGAACGTAAGAATATGATTGAATTTATTGAAAGAATGAAGGATATTGATAAGAATTCTTTACTTTATATGACAGATGAAGATATTGAGCATATTTATAGTACAGTGTATAACAGCTATATTGAACTGGCAGAATAATACCAAATAAAAAAGGCTAACTAGGAAATAAATCCTAATTAGCCTTTTTCTTTAATGGTAGCCGTTTTGTCCGTTCGCACTACCACTCGTTTTATGCTTTGGTTTATGCTTTGAGTTTTGTTTAGTATGCTGACCGTCTTTTTTCTGTTTTGCCATCACTAATCCCCCGCTTTATAAAATAGTAAGACGAATGTCTTCACTCATTACTATTCCACGAGATATTGAAGGCTATTAGCAAGAACAATTGGTAAATCCTTATGCAGCACGTTTCCTTTTATATAACATGGCGTTCAGTTCTCCACCTAAGATAATAATCATACCGGATAAATAAAGCCAAATCATCAGTACGATAATACCTCCAATGCTTCCATATGTAGCACTGTAATTTGCAAAATTACCAACATAATATGAAAAAGCCAATGATGCGACAATCCAACCTATAGTTGCGGCAATAGCACCTGGTAACCCGTCCTTAATATGCAGTCGCTTATTCGGTGCAACAAAGTATAATGCTGTAAAAACAATAAATAGAATAATTCCACTAACAAGCCATCGTAATGTATTCCATATTGTTAAAAATTGATCTGATAAACCAAAATTTGAGGCAATAAATAAGCCAATTTCCTTACCGAACACAGGTAACAATAATGCGACGACGATAACAAATACCATACCAATAGTTAAAAGAATAGCCATTCCTCTAGCGACTATAAATGATCTGCTTTCCTTAACATCATACGCACGATTAAACGCTCTTACAATCGCATTAATTCCGTTTGATGCAGACCAAAGAGTCGCAATAATACCAAAAGATAAGAGACCACCATTTCTATTATTTAAGATCTGATCAAGTGTCTCATTAATAAGCTGCATTGATTCTCCTGGAGCAAACTCCTGTATTGTATTAAGAACATCAACTTGGGAAATTGGTAAATACCCTAAGAGCGTAATAAGGAAAATTAAAAAAGGAAACAATGATAAAAGAAAAAAATAAGATAATTGTGCAGATAAGCCCGGCACTTCATCATTTGTAAATCTTTGAAGTAATTCTTTGAAAAAAGAGCCTTCCTTAAGCATATATTCACCTCACGATTATTGTCGTTTTGGAAGAAATCTATCTTTGGTTTCTTGTAGCATGTTAATTACTTGTGGAGTAGTTGTTTTCAGTTCATTTACCTTTTCAGTGATAAAGGTAATATCCTCTGATACTTCTTTAACTGTATCCTTCATATCATCTATCTTTACCTTAACTTCATTTGTAAAAGCTGTTGGATCTTTTACATATTTATTAAGCCTATTGTTTATATTTCTCCCGCATTCCAAAACATCTTCCCGAGTACGTTTGTCCATTAGTGAAATAGCCGCACCCACTAGTGCACCAACTAACATACCTGTTGCCAACTTATTTTCTTTCCCCATAGAATTCACCCTTTCTTTGCTTATTATAGATTATGTTCTATTTTGATTTCCTTTAAAAGATTTTCACAGCTTTTACTTACCATTTCATAAACCTCTTCAAAATTACCTGTATAATATGGATCTGGAACATCTGCAATCGGAAAATCCTCTATGTAATCTAGTAGGCGTTGAATTTTTCCTGATGGTTGAAATCCTGCTAAACGCCTTATATTGCCTACATTCTCAGTATCCATTCCAATAATATAATCATAAGCAGCAAGATCTTCTTTTCTTATTTGCCTTGCCTTCTGACCTTTGTACGATATGTTATACTGATCTAAAATATTCCTTGTTCCTTCATGTGGTTGTTTACCCACATGCCAATCACCCGTCCCTGCAGAATCTACTTCTACTTTCTCCTTCAGGTCTTCTTGTATAATAAGATGCTTCATAATCGCTTCAGCCATAGGTGATCGGCATATATTACCTAAGCATACAAATAATATTTTTACCATGATGTCCTCCTATTCTTTTTACCCAATTTTACACTTTGAAAACACAATTCCTTTTTATCATGATACTATCTTTTAAATAAGTTTTCCTCTTCTTAAGGAACTTTCATTCATACTATTTGTTAAATACATTAGAAGGAAGTAACTAGATTATGTGGGAAGTTTTTGAATGTTTACCATGATTTCATGATACAATAACAATAAAACTAGGCGTTATTATGAAAGGAATGAAGTAAGTGAACCTTACAGAAAAATCTGCTGAAAACGTTGAATACATGATCGAGCAAATAAAGGAAAAGCTAAGAGTATTAAATTTCGGAGCAATTAAACCATCTCATTTTGATGAAAACATGTACGAAGAATTAAAAGATATTTATGAGCTTGTTATGAAGAAAAATTCATTCAGTCCAAATGAAATGCAAGCTATTGCTGAAGAATTAGGAAATCTTCGTAAAGGTCAATAAACGATTCTTACCTCCCAAACGTCATCATATGATGTACTAAAGGGGAGGTTTTTTATGTTGAATTTATGGTTAGTCACAATCTCTTTAGGCGGATTCCTCGTCGTATCGATTGGACTTGTCCTATTTGCATTAAAAGGGGCTATGAACTCTGAAGATTCATATCGTGTAGACCCAATCCCAATTGATAATGACGTAGAAGATAAGAAGTGAAGATAGAAAAATCCCTTCTTAAAAATAGAAGGGATTTTCCTTAAAAACAGTATTAACTTAACTAATAAGCTTTAGAGCTTCTCTTGTGAAAACAGGAATATCGTCAGGATTTCTACTTGTTACGAGCTGATTACTACATACAACAACTTCTTTATTCTGTAATGCTGCTCCTGCATTTTTTAAATCAACGTGAATTGATTTATAGCCTGTTGCATCACGTCCCTTTAATGCTTCTGCAGTAATCAAAAGCTGTGGACCATGACAAATAGCAAAAACAGGCTTTTTGTCAGTCATAAACGATTTTGCAAACTCAACATATCTTTGATCAGCTCTTAAAATATCTGGAGAAAATCCACCTGGGATAAATAACGCATCAAATTCCTCAGGCTTTACATCATCAATGCCTTCATCAATTTCTACCCTAGCTTCTCCTTGCTTACCTGAAACTGTTTTACCTTTTACTTCCTCAATTACCGTTAAGCTATGCCCAGCTTCTTTAAACTCTTTTGCTGGTGCTGTATATTCCACATCTTCAAATGAATCTGTCAACAATACCGCAATTTTCTTTGACATACTGATCATAACCTCCAATTTTTTTCTATATTAGTTAGTTACCCGGGCTTGTTTATGTTAAACATCTAATTAATTGCTGTATTTTAACAAATCTCTAAGCTAGATAAAATAAAGGAAATCCTAAATCTAACGAAGAATATACTCAATATATTTAAAATAAGGAGCTGTATATATTTGATTTTCCAAATAAAAAAGGCTTCCCAAGAGGATATTCCCTTTCTTTGGGATATGCTCTATGAAGCTATTTATGTAAATGAAAATGAAGAAAAGCCACCAAGGAGTATTGTTAACAATCCTGAATTAGCAAAATATGTTGAAAATTGGGGCAGAGCTGGAGATTTTGCTTTAATTGCAAAGGATGAACATGATCAAAGCTTAGGCGCTATCTGGATGCGGTTATTTAATGAATCAAACAAAACCTATGGCTACATTGACAGCAATACACCTATCTTAAGTATGGCTATTTCACCTGAATTCCGAGGAAAAGGCATAGGATCAAAGCTATTAAATGAGATCTGTACACAAGCCTCTATAAATGGCTATAAAGCAATCTCACTTAGCGTTGATCCAGCAAACAAAGCGTTAACATTATATGAACGAGTTGGATTCCAGAAAGTCGGAATCGACGGAACTTCTTGGGATATGAAATTAAGCTTCTAATGACTAAGGGTATTTTTGTAAACATTGTGGCTTTAAGTAACTTGTTTACAGTCTAGTGGCTTCAATTCTTCTTAGATAATTACTATATTCTAAAAAAAACACTGTGTTTAACATGTAAATAAGTCAAATAGCAGCACTCTTTTTGAAAAGAGCCTTTACTAAACCTGTTGCTTCTCTTTGAACAAGCTTCCTGGACAAGCTTGTTCAATTTCTTTAATAAATTCAATAACCTTCCTTTCATACCCCTTAGGATCTGTATTATATGCTTCAGCATGACCTGCTTCAGGTACAATAAATAGTGTTTTCTTACCTTTTTTACGTTTAAACATTTCAATTGTCATTTGTAGGGGTATAAATGAATCTCTTTTTCCATGAATAAAGAGTATGGGCGTTTTTATTTTTTCTAGCCCTTTAATTGGCGAAATCTCCGGAAAGCTCCACCCATGACGAAGCTTGACCAAATAACTAATAACATCTATTAAAGGATAAAAACGTATTTTCAAATCTAGCTTTAATCTTAACTTTAATAATGCTTTAAAATCACTAAATGCACAATCTGCTATACAAAATCGAACTCTGCTATCTCGCTTACTTACTTCAAGTGCTGAAGCAGCACCAAGTGATTCACCTAAAAGACCTATAAATGCTTTCGAACCAAAACGTGTTGTTGAGTAATCAATCCATGCCATCAAGTCATCTTTTTCATAATACCCAAACGATGTGTAAGCTCCCCCACTCAATCCATGAAAACGATGGTCACATAATAAAACATGAAATCCTCTTTTTTGAAACATTTCTACATACTTAAAGCTTCCAAATAATGACCACTTTATCCCGTGTGCAATAATAATCACTTTTTTACTATTCGCTACAGGAAAGAGCATGCCATGTAGCTTGTATCCATGATAAGAACGAATATATACTTCTTCCTTTCTTATTGTTTGAAAAACGTGATCATCAATTTCACCCTTTTGTATCCCAAGCTTATAGGTTTTATCATAAGCAACCTTTTTAGGAGATAGAAGGAGACGACTAAAAACATATAGTAACAAAGCGCTAACTAGACAGACTGTCACAATTGATAAAACAAGCCACTGCCACATACAACATCTCATCCCTTCTAGGCTTTTTTATATCTTATTAACAAACTAGAAAAGGTGTGAAAACAAAACACATCCATCTTCGTAAATCGTAATCAAAATGGATAAAATAACTATAAAGTCCTTTATGATCGGTGGTGAGCAACAATATCAAATGAAATGATCGTTATAGGAGGAGGAATCGGTGGATTAACAGCCGCTGCCTTTTTAGCTAAAGATGGTTTTAACGTGACAGTATTAGAAGCATCAAACGAATGGGGAGGCTGTGCTGGAAAATTTGCTCGTGGACAATACTTGTTTCCTGTTGGTGCTACATTAGGTATGGGCTTTGAAGAAGATGGTGTTCATTCCTTATTATTTAAAGAACTAGGAATAGCTGCTCCTTCCCATTTCTTACTTCCTACTGTTATGGATATTCACTTTCCAAACAAAACAGTTCATTATTATAAAGACCGCTCATTATTTTTAGAAGAATTAAAAAAGCATTTTCCACACCTAGATCGGAAGCTACAACCTTTTTATGAGGAAATATGGAAAATTGGAGCAGAAGTAAAAAAATTGATGGTTAAGCTACCTGTTCTTCCAGCAAAAACAATGTCAGAGTGGCTGCTTCTCATTAAGTCAATTCGACTCCAATCTGTTATACTGCTTCCATATCTTAATCAAACATTTTCTTCACTGCTTGAGAAGCACAATTTGACCGAGGAAAAGGAATTTGTTGCCCTCCTGGATTCCCAGTTAATCGATTCTATGCAAACAACATCCTACAATTGCTCAGCAATTATTGGAGCCTTTGCCCTTACCATATACCATGAAGGAGCCTTTTACCTTGAAGGTGGCTTATTCGAAATTGCCCACTCCTTAACAAAGGTAATTGAAGATCATGGCGGGAAGCTAATAAAACGAGCAAAAGTGACAAGCATCACTAAACAAAATCTAAAATACGAAGTTGTTGATCAACGTAATAGATCTTGGTCTGCTGATCATGTTATTTGCAACTTACCAATTCCGAATCTAGTACAATTACTTGAGCCAAGTCTTTTGAAAAATCTTTCAAACAGTTATCAAAGAAAAACGGATGCTTCTCATTGGGGAACGATGACTCTTTATCTAGCTATTAAAGAAGAAGTTATTCCTAATGATACACCATTATTCCAGCAAGTTCTCCAAGGTAAAATTCATGAAATGTCAGAGGGAAATCACCTTTTTCTTTCTCTTTCAAGATATGGTGACACAAAGCGCTCACCTGCTGGAACAAGAACATTAACAGTAAGCACACATACCAACCTTGACCTTTGGCGTTCAAAAGAACATTATGATCAATACAAAGAGACATTAAGTAAAAAAATGATAGAAGGAGTAAAAAAGGCTTTTCCTTCAATTGAAGAAGGAATGATTCACTTTATAGAAGGAGCACCACGTGCGTGGGAGCGTTTTACTGGCCGACAACAAGGAATGGTCGGAGGCTTCGCTCAAACTAAGGAAAACGCCCTATTCAACAGTTTATCCCACAGAACTGGCATCCCAAATCTCTGGACTTGTGGTGACAGTGTATTTCCCGGTGCTGGAACAATAAGTGTTTCTATTAGTGGCTATCATGTTTATCGTTCGATTAAAGCTCAAATTAAAAGACCTTAAAAAAACTGTTCACATGAGTAACGGTTCGTATTCATGGTGTAATTATGTAAATCACATTAAGACTTAAGCGTGAATACACACTTTTATTCACGACGATAACTCCCCATATAATGAAGTTCAGTGAATAATGACTTTTTGCTTGGTTTTATAACATGAAATGGTGGTTATAGCTTAGTTGAATGATGACTTTTTTATTAATAACAAACGATACTTCCTATATTAAATTAGAATAAAGTAAAAACTAATTAAAGTTTTCCAACGTTCGAATTTGAACTTAAAAATGCACCAATACCCATTTTTATTAGCCTTAAGGTTAAAAAAACTTAGTGTAATGTAGCGGAAGCCACTTGACTCCTGCGGGTGCAGAGGAAAGGATGAGACCCCACAGGCGCTTGCGCCGAGGAGGCTTAGCTTCCTCCCCGCGGAAAGCAAGTGTCTGCAGCGAAATGAAACGGACTAGTTTCTATATCTATATATACTTTTATAAAAAACAACAAATAAAGCGAAAACAACTAAAAATAAAAAAGCTGTTGACTCCAAAATCAACAGCCTTTTCGAATATGATTTCTATACTAATTTCTTTGTATTTTACAAATTGTCACCTCTAAACAAAACCCATTACTACAAAGTAAGCCCTTTTATATAGTCCACTGATCATGCAAAATCGCAACTAACTTCCACTCACCACTCTCGTCTTGTTCAAAAGCTAAATTCAACGCTTTCCAGTCCATATTGTCGTATTCTTCTGTCCCTCTTACATAATACTCAACAACATGTGCATCTGGAAAAATATCCTTCACATTACGTATCATATTACCTCTCGCTTCTTTTGGATCAAACACAACCTCATTTTCTTCATCAAAAGAAGCATCATAAACATATTTATCATAATAATCAGCGGGTGTTAATTCAATCGGGTGTCCACTTCCATCTTCATTACCCCACATATACTCTTTCTCATCATTCAAGAAATTCTCAACTTGATCTTTCTTAAAGGTAACTGCATTTTCTTCAATATATACATACGGTGAAAATAACAAACCTTTTTCTGGGTGAACATATTCAGTCAGTTTTTCAACATCATCTTCTTTTAACAAAGTAATGATTTCATCCGCTTTCTCTTTAATCAGTTCTTCATGTGACATTTGAGCTTCCTCATTGTTTTCATTTGATTCATCTGTATTTTCTACTTCTTCATTACTTTTGTCATTAGTACTTTCATTTTCAGTTCTGTTTTCCTGCTCTGAAGTATTTTCAGTTTGATTTTGATCTTCAGCACCACTTTGACATCCTGTCACTAGAAAAGCAGCTAATAATAGAGATAAATATACATTCATTTTCATTAAATGCTCCTCCTTTAAAACTTAGTAAACAAGTCCAAAATTTACTATTCTCTTACTATTTGTTACGTTTTGCAAAAATATGCTTTTTTTGTAGCTATAGTCAGCTAGCCTTTTCAATCGTTATTTTTTTATATCCTTTAAATAATATTGTTCTGAAGTAAAAAATTCATCCTTCAAGCGCTTCACTTCATTACTTAACAATAAAACAGCGATAATATTTGGTATTAAAATAGCAGCTAAAGCTAAATCAAGGAATTGCCAAATCACCTTGGCACCACCTATACTTCCGATGATGATCGAAGCTAAATAAACAAATTTCATCATTTCACCTGTTTTATATCCAAAAAGAAACTCTGCTTGCTTCACACCATAATATATAATCACAACAACGGTTGAGATCACAAAGAAGATAAGTGAGATACTTACAAGATAGCTTCCTATTGTTCCGAAATAATAACTGAACGCCTCGGTTGTTAGTGAAGCTGAATTATCAATCGCACCTTCTTTTGTCCAAACTCCAGAAGAAAGCACAACAAATGCAGTTGCTGTACAAATAATTAACGTATCAATCACAATACCCATAACTGCCCAAAACCCTTGTCTAACTGGGTGGTCGGTTTGAGCTGCTGCATGTGCGATTGGCGCCGTTCCTAAACCTGCTTCATTAGAATAAAGGCCACGCGCAAAGCCCCAACGGATAATTTCTCCTATTGCTGCTCCTGCAAAACCACCTAAGGGAGCCATAGATGAAAAGGCATTTGAAAAAATCAGGTTAAGTACATATGGAACTTGGTCAAGATTCATTAGTAGAATAATGACGGCTGCCCCGACATAGAAGAATGCCATGATAGGAACAATAACCTCAGTTACTTTTCCTATTCTTTTAATCCCACCAAATACAATAAGAGCAACGATTAAAGCGATAACAACCCCTGTCACTAATGGAGAAAGTTGAAATGTTTCGTTTACAGCTGCTGAAACAGCATTTCCTTGAACCATAATACTTGGAATTAACTCAATCATTAGTGCAAAGGCAAACCATACACCGAGCCACTTCATTTTTAAGCCCTTTGTCATGTAATACATTGGTCCACCAACATATTCTCCATTTTCCTTTTTTTCTCGAAATCTGACAGCAAGTACACTTTCAGAGAACTTAATCGACATACCAATCAGTGCAATGATCCACATCCAAAATATTGCACCAGGTCCACCAAACATAATAGCTGCAGGTACACCAACGATATTTGCAGCTCCTACTGTAGCAGATAATGCCGAGGTTAAAGCTTGAAGAGGTGTAACCGTTCCTTCACCCTTTGGTTTTTTAAATACACTTCCAAACGTTTGTTTAAACATATAGAGAGGATAACGAAATTGGAAAAACCCTAATCTTACCGTTAAATATATACCTGTAACTGCAAGTAGTGTGATGAGGGGTAATCCCCATAACCAACTTGATACACTATTTACTACTTCTAAAATTTGGTTCATCGCTTTTCTCCTTTTAGGTTAGTTGTATAGCGATTTCCCTATTTAGAGGCTTACGAAACAAAAAAATGGAAGAACATTGTCAAAAATTGTTCTTCCATATTACTTGATATATTTATTTTTTATTCTTTCCACAAACTGATCTCGGTTAGCTAATCGCTGTAGCTTTGCCTCTTGATTTGTTTCTACTTTTACGTTAGGAAGCTGTGACACAATGTCGAAAATGTGATTAGGTTGCTGAATCTTTTCCCAAAGCTGTTTAGTAAAGTACGCTTTTTCATCACTACTTAACCATCCCTCTGGTATTTCATGAATGATACTAGATACATCTTCTAAAGATATTTTTTGAAGACGTGTAACAAACTTCTTTAATGAATCTTCATATTTATCATTTGTATTAAATGGGTGACGTTTTAATTGTTTTAAGATTTGAGTATTCACTTTTAACGTTGAATGGGACAGTATTTGCTTTAACAAAAAGGAAAAGCCATAATCTATCGCAATAATTTTGTTATTAACCTTCAACAAATTTAGATTTTGTGGTGTACGGTCTATATTGATCAAAAAACAATCCCAAAAAAAGAGAAACAAAAGCTGATTCTGTTTATCAATAAACTCTCTTTGAACTAGCTCCTCACTCTCGATATATTGAAAGGCAAGATTATATCCTATACTCTTCTCTATTAACTCCCTTGTTTCAATATCTGCTGATTCATAGTTCTCCAAGTAGTCAATATTCAATAATACAGGCTCTAATACAGGAAGGTTTATTTTAAGACCAAGCTTGTTTGCGATCCATTCCATAACAAGAGAATCTGTTCCTTCACCTGAACCAGATAGCTTCACAAAGATTTTCTGATTATCTCCATCTCGTATAAGAATTGGTAAAGAAGATCCTGATCGGATTTCTCTTATAAACTTTAAAGGGCTGCTTATATTCATATTAATTCCTCATTTTCTAATTAATTTGTATCACCTTAACTAGTATATAATGGAAATCCACTGTCGGAAGTTTATTATTGTCTTAAAAGCTATGAACGAACTTTTTATAAATAATGTATCCACTTTAGTCTTGATAAATAATATTCATATGAATTAGTAATAATCCTTTAATAGCTTACTTAGAAAGTGAATTATGATTGTTATATCGACAAGCTTAGAATAACCCATATTGTTAAAGAAAGCGTTATGCAATGAAAATCAACAGATACATGTAGCATGCATTCGGTTTCTTTAACACTATATTACACTATTAATTTATGGTAAAAATTGAAATACCTCTATTGTATTTCGACTTCCGAAAGAGTATGATGAGTACGGTAGATTACATGAATTGGAGACACTTCTATGAGAATAAAAGATTGGGATTATAACCTTAAAATACGTCTTGTTGGCGAAGGATTAATGAATATTACATTTTGGATGTTTTTTCCGTTTTTAACAATCTTCTTTGCAGATGCATTTGGAAAAGGCAAAGCAGGTTTTCTTCTAATACTTTCACAGGTTTTTTCTGTTTTAGCTAATTTAATGGGTGGATATTTCGCAGATCGATTCGGAAGGAAAACAATGATGGTTGTTGGTTCCTTTGGTCAAGGCTTATCCTTTATGATATTTGCCCTTTCAAATTCACCTTGGTTGCAATTACCTATTTTAGGATTTATCTGTTTTGCTTTCGCCGGTGTTTTCGGCTCGTTTTACTGGCCTGCATCACAGGCAATGGTCGCAGATGTAGTAGCTGAGAAAGACCGAAGCAGTGTATTTGCTGTCTTTTATACTTCGATTAATATTGCTGTTGTTATTGGGCCTATTTTAGGTGCCATTTTCTATGTTCGATATCCTTTTGAGGTTTTACTAGGTGCAGGAATCATGTGTATGTTACTCTCACTTTTACTAGCAAAACAAACCCGAGAAACTGCTCCAGTGTTCCAGGGGGAAACTGATATAAATAAGCAAAGATGGTACCACCCAATAATAAAACAAGTGAAGGATTATCATATCATTTTTAAAGATCAAACATTTTTATTATATATTGTTGCAGGAACTCTTGTTGCCATGACATTTATGCAGCTAGATATGATCATTCCAGTTTATATTACAGATATGATTCAACAGCAAGAAATGCTTAAAATTGGTGATTGGTCACTCACACTTAATGGAGAACAAGCATTTGGTGTTATCTTATCCGAAAACGGTCTGCTTGTCGCTTTATTTACAATAGTGATTACAAAGTGGATGACTAAATTCAAGGAACGAAATGTCTTTATGATTTCCTCTATCATCTATGGAATTGCTATTTTCATATTTGGTCAAACAGGTTCTATATGGATCTTTATTTTTGCAATGGCTCTTTTCACTTTAGCAGAGCTTATGACAGCAGGTATTCAACAAACGTTTGTTTCAAAATTAGCACCTGAAAATATGCGTGGGCAATACTTTGCTGCAGCAAGTCTTAAATTTACTGTAGGTCGAACAATCGCACCAATTGCCATTCCCATGTCACTTTGGTTTGGCTATCCTATTACTTTTTCTATTCTAGGTGGTTTAGCAATCTTTAGTGCATTTTTATATTACCTGATGTTTCAAAAATCTGAGAAAAATGCGCTTCAGAATGTGGAAGCAAGTTAAGTACACAAAAAGAGAGGCATGGACAAAGTATTTAAGCTATTGATAAACCCGAAATATTAGGAGATATTTCAATTAATTATTCTCCTAATATTTTGGGTTTTTATTTGCTGTCTTTAATTGGATTTTTTGATTTTGCATACTATTTTTAAGAACTAGTGGAATGTAGCGGAAGACATTTGACTCCTGCGGGTGCAGAGGAAAGGCTGAGACCCCACAGGCGCTTGCGCCGAGGAGGCTTAGCTTCCTCCCCGCGGAAAGCAAATGTTTGCAGCGCAATGGAACGAACTTGTTTCTTTCAGCTTAACTGAATTTAGACTTATTCGTTTTTTTGAATGTCCCAGCCTCTCTTTTTATGCTAGTTTCTTAAGATACTCCAGATAAACTTGCTTTCCTAATATTTTCAGCACTAGATGATGTACGCTCCATCAAATCTGCTATTGCAAGATTATCGTGAGTCAAATTTTCTATTGTCGCACTCATTTCCTGCATGCTAGCTGAAGATTGTTCTATTATCGCAGCTAAATCATTTGTTAATAATTCAACATTTACAGATTGCCCTTTAACACTTTCTGCAAATATAGTAAACTGCTCAAGCTCATCTGATAAATGATCCAATGTTGCTTTTACCCCAGTAATAGAATTTGTTACTTTTTCTGTTGAAATAGCTCCTTTATTAATAACAAAATGACTTTCTTCAAGCTTTGTAACCGCTGCTGCATTGCTATCATTAAGAGTTTGTAGGTTTCCATTTATCTTTTCAGTTGTTGCTCTCGTCACATCAGCTAATTTTCTTATTTCAGTAGCAACAACTGAAAAGCCTTTACCAGATTCACCTGCCCTTGCAGCCTCGATCGATGCATTTAGAGCTAATAACCCTGTTTGATCTGTAATATCTTTAATAGAGTTTGTTAAAGTATTCATTTCAGTTATTGTGTTTGAAAGCAATAAAAATGTTTGATCTAATTGAGATAACATTGTTTTTAATTCACTCATATCAGTATTCAATTCTGTAGCATACTGCTGACTTTCAACGATTGTGTTACTTGCTCGACTAGATTCAGTTTTTAATTCATTTGAAACAGAATGCAATTGCAGCATAGACTCCATTGTTTGTCGTGCATTTTGCGAAATCTCGTTAATCTGCTCGGATTGGTTCTGACTCCCTGCCGCTACCTCTTGAATTGCAAACTGCATTTCCTTTTGTGCCTGCATACTACCTTGCACTTGCTTATTTGCTTGTGCAATCGCTTCGACAATACCTGATACATTTTCTTCTAAATGATGCCTTTGTTCTTCTTTCTGTTTTGTCTCTTTTTCTGCAACAGCAATAAAGTTTTGTAGCTGTTTAAATTGTTGCGAATTTAAATGAATAACCACACCTAAGATAACACCCATTAGCACATAGATAATGCATGAAGCAGTAAAGATGGTTACTAGTGCGGTATCATTCGGTTGTTTTAAGTAAAATGAGAGAATCATACTAACTAGACCAAACACGTATCCTAAAATGAAAATATCTCTTTTCATATGAACAGAAGAAATAAGTGTTAAAAAGAGTATGATTAGTATAACTTCGGCATTTGGCTCGAATACAAATAGAGAACAAATAATAAAAGAATAAATTAATAAAATACTAATGTATGGAAACCATATAGGTTTCTTTAATAATTTTTGAAAAATAACATACAATAATGTAAACGCTATTAATTCTGAACCATAATAGAATCCCTTTGTAAAGTCTTCAACAACCAGTGTTTTGGCAGTAGCTAGTAACAATGATATTGAAAACGTAATAAACATCAACGTATTCTTTTTCTTGATATCAGCCACGATTATTTTCTCCATAGCATTCATATGTGGTTATCCCCTCTAAGCGTCTTATAGTCTTACTACTATCATCATATATATCATAGAAAATAGGTAATTCATATCAGATTTTGTCGATTTATTAAAAATGTTTAGTTAATTTGTTTACGGCATGATTTTTAAAGGCAAATTAACTTCTCGGCATCAAAAATTATTTTTCAACTGCTGAATCCGGGCATGACAGTTTTTAGTGAAAATTCGATAAAAAACACCCCTTTTCACATCTTTTTATAGATGTTACAATGGCACCACAAATCAAAAGAAGCCCCTATTCCTATGGAGTAGTGGCTATTTTTGTCCCGTCTTTTTGACGGAGTTTATTAGAATTAAATTTGAAAGGGTGTTTTTAATGCATAACGGAAGCAAAGGTTGGTACGTAAACGAATTAAAAAAGATGGGTGTTCGCCGTCATGAAGAGAAAAAACTCGAAAGCTACAAAAAACATTTTCTAGCTAACCTACTAGATAAACATAGTAGGTAACAATATGGGGTCTGACCCCACTAATATTGCTGGGGTCAGACCTTAATTAATTTTTACCCTTATCCATAAGGTGGCTCTTGGTAAAAGTAGTTAGGTTTAAGTATTTTATTTTCATAACTATGATGAAACATATGTGTTGTTGCTGGTGATACTGGCGGTATTAACCAAGTCCAATCCCCTGTTATTTGTCTAGAGCTTTCTGCTTCATTTTGCTCGAATCGTTTAAATTGCTGTGCAGCTGTATGATGGTCAACAACACTCACTCCAGCTTTTTTGAAAGAGTGTAAAACAGCCACATTTAACTCAAGTAATGCTCTATCCTTCCATAAATTCGCATGAGTTTTCGTATCTAAATTCATGATCGAAGCCACTTTAGGTAATAGATTATATCGAAAGGAATCTGCTAAATTTCTCGCTCCTATTTCTGTTTCCATATACCAGCCATTAAATGGAGCAGCAGAATATTCGATTCCACCAATTTCTAGCTTCATATCAGAAATTAATGGAACTCCATACCATTTCATGTGTAGATCAGCTATCCCTTCAATAGTTGGGTGAGTGATCTCCACTTCCAACACTAGTTCTTCTGGTAATGAAAAGCACTGTGGTGTATTGTTGTTTTGTTGGATAACGAGTGGTAGTATATCAAAGTTTGTTCCCTCTCCGTTCCAGCCTAGCTGTTCACATTGCTTAGTAAATTCAATTGATGCTGGATCACCTAAAAAACCATACTCTGTCTCATATCCCGCATACCGAATAAGCTGATGATTCCATATGCGCAACCGATCCTCCTCACCATTATCTGGCTTAAAAATCGTAATAGCAGGCCTAATCTTCCCACCATTTGTAGCAAATGCAATATGATTTTCCAATGCCTTAAAAACAGCTTGCTCTGTATTTGCTTGTCGCTCATCAAATACGGTCAACGTATTCCAAAACAAACGTCCAATGCATTTATTACTATTTCTCCAAGCCATTTTTGCTCCATATGTTAATTCTTCATTAGTATGCTCGTATATACCTTTATTCGCTATCTCATCTTTTATCACGTGCAATCGAACTTCTATGTCAACCTCTGATTTGCCAAGTTCTTGATAGGAAGTGTGAATAAACTGTTCTGCTTCTTTTAACAGTTGTGTGCTTGCAACCAATTTGGTCACCTCTTGTAGTTATACTTGTGTGCGTATTCTATCTTACGCTTACATTCTCACGTCGTCCATTAATAACAATCTAAGACTTAGGTTTGTTTATATTTTAAATCCCAAAGCTGCTGTAACACTGGCATCTCTTCCATTTCTTCTTTAGAAACATGTTTCCATTCTATCCCCGTTGGCTTTTCATATGGAGAGTTCGTCTTAACGATCCCCTCTTCAGTTGCGATCCAATCTACTGTTAAATCATATGTATCTCTTGGTATATCATCAGGTACTAATTGTGTACTATGTATGGATGTCACAATCGTAACTGGCGGATTACCAAGCTCCATTAAAATCGCATATTCTCGGTCTGCATAGCCCTCACCTTTGCCAATTCTTCTTCCATCTTGATGAATTGCCACAGATCCTACAACCATTAAATCAATTTGCGGGATTTCTGTTAAAGGTATTTCTTTTCCATATGATTTTATATGACTTAAGCTTGCAGCACGTCTTTCTTCACCCGCTGGAACCCATTCAGGCTTCACAATAATAAAGCCCGCCTTTAAGCGTGGAGTAGGAACTAATAATGTTTTACCATCAAGTAAAATCTGCTTTCGAAGTGGTAGCTGTGGTGAATCAGGATTTACTTTTATCACTTTTGCTAACTTGTATTCAGGCAATGTTGTAATATAGGTCGCTGCTTTTTCAGCACCTTTAAAATTAGGTATTCGATTTATTAAAGGAAATGGAAATCGCCCATTTTTTTCGTCTGTTAGCTGTTTCCAAATTCTTTGCCTTATTTCGTCTTTTGTTTTCATTGTTATTCTCCGTTTTTCTATTAAGTAAGTTGTTGGTTAAAAATGTTTGTTATGCTCGGGTGCACTATTTTCACTCTGTCGAAAGCTAACAGCACCCAACAAAACCTATTAAAAAGAACTTAAAGCTATCAATACACTTTAAGCTCAATTTCATTTTATTAAGGCTATTTAATGAAGAGTTGTCACTATATTATATATTTAACTATTTTCAATTTCTTCAACAAGTAAAGATAGTTCTTCCCATCTTTCCATTGTTTCATCAAGCTTATCGTCAATCTTCTCTTGTTCTTTGTATAGTTCTTGTACCTTGCCTAAATCACTACCAGCTGCGGCAATTTCTTGTTCAAGCTGCTCTTTTCGTTCCTCAAGACTCGCAATCTTATCTTCAATTCCTGCCCATTCCTGCTGTTCTTTATAGGAAAGACGTTTTTTCTTTTCTTTTTTATAACCTGCTTTCTCTGATGCTGGCTCTTTTTCTTGAAGCATTTCCTGAAGCTTTTTTTCTTCCATATAATCGGAATAGCTTCCCTGAAAGCGTGAGATATTTCCATTACTTTCAAAAACAACGAGATGGTCAACAACACGATCTAAAAAGTAACGATCATGTGATACAGTTAAAACAACGCCTGGAAATTGATCTAAATAATCTTCTAATACACCTAATGTTTGTGTATCAAGATCATTTGTCGGCTCATCAAGAAATAGAACATTAGGCTCTTCCATCAAAACCTTCAATAAGTAAAGACGACGTCTTTCTCCACCTGATAACTTTCGGATATATGTCCACTGAGCAGGTCGAGGAAATAAAAATCTCTCAAGCATTTGTTCAGCCGTAATCACTTGATTATCTATTGTATATACAACTTCAGCTGTTTCTTTAATATACTCGACAACACGAAGATTTTCGTCCATTTCCTCCTGCTCTTGTGTATAAAAACCTATTTTAACTGTTGTACCAACATCAATTATTCCTTGATCAGCTGGGATTCTGCCAGCCATAATGTTTAATAATGTTGATTTACCTGTACCATTTGGCCCGATAATTCCAAGTCTTTCACCTGGAGTAATTAAATAGTTAAAATCTTTAATAAGCTGCTTACCATCATATGATTTTGAGATATTTTCAAGCTCAAGTACTTTCTTTCCCAATCGAGTAGAGCCGATTGCAAAGTCTAAATCCTTTTTAGCGGCAGGACCCTGTTGATCTTGAAGGTCCTCTACGCGACCTATGCGAGCTTTTTGCTTTGTTGTCCTAGCCTTCGCACCACGTCTAAGCCATGCAAGCTCACGTCTTAATAGGTTTTGCCTTTTTTCTTCAGCACTCTCTGCATTGATTTCTCTTTCAGCCTTTTTTTCTAAAAACACTTCATAATTTCCAGAATACGTATAAAGCTGTCCTTGATCAAGCTCAAAGATTTGATTTGAAACACGATTTAAAAAATAACGATCATGTGTAATCAAAACAATGGATCCACTATAACCCGCTAAAAATCCTTCAAGCCACTCTATTGTTTCATTGTCTAGATGGTTTGTTGGTTCATCTAATATTAAAATATCAGCAGGCTGAATAAGTGCCTTTGCAATCGCGACACGTTTTTTCTGACCACCTGATAAATACGTTACTTGCTTTTGAAAATCTGTAATTCCTAGCTTTGTTAACACTGTTTTTGCTACAGTATTTGCTTCCCAGGCATCATGCTGATCCATTTTTTGCTGCATATTCATAAGATGCTTAAGCTTTGTTTCATTTTCAGGATCTTTTTCTAGCTCACTTAACGCAAGCTCATACTCTCTCATTACCATCATAATCGGAGCATCACCATAATAAATCTGCTCAAGTATTGTTAAACCCTCCACAAGCTCTGGCTGCTGTGGCAAATATTCAATTCTCAGTGAATTAGAATGGGTAATTTCCCCAGAATCAGCTGTTTCAATACCTGAAATCACCTTTAATAAAGTAGACTTACCTGTTCCATTCACACCAATTAAACCAATTCTTTGCTTCGCTGCAATGCTAAAAGAAATATGGTCAAATAACACCTTTTCTCCATATGTTTTATATAAATTTTCAGCTTGTAATATGCTCATAATTATCCAGTCCTTCTAAACAGTATGCATCTATTGTACAGCATAATAGGCTCTCAATGCGAAGAAAAGCAAACTTGAAAAGGTTTTCCTCCTGTCACTTTGTGGTAATGAATAGTACAAACAGTAGAAAGTGGTGAGTATCGTGAATTCAGCAAATAACAATCAAAGAAAAAAACGAGATCATCCAGAACAATACAAAACAGATAAAGAAACATTATTTGACCGCTTTGAAAGTGAACAACATGTTGATCCGATCCCAATGAAAGACCTAAAAAAAGAAAAACGCGAGGAAAAACAGAAGCATAAAACAAAAGATGAGTCTGCTAGTGAAGACAAATATAAGTAGCTTTAAAAATGAGCCAATTTTTGCTGTAGATTGGCTCTTTTTTCTTTGAAATCAGGCAGGCAAATATGGAATCGTTCAACTTTGCTGGAGAATCGTTCAACTTTAGCAATTATTCATTCAACTCTGCTTTGAGTACATGTGCTAAACCAGTTTCCATCAACTTTGCCGAATAATCCACCATCCGACACCGTTCGTACACATGCTATGTTGAAGCACACCCCCATAGCGTGAAACTACATACAAAAAAGCTACCTCATCAGAAGTAGCTTTCATCTATTATTGGGCATCCTCAGCTTTTTCCAAAAGAGAATTTGCTAAAACTGATAGATTGCTAGTTGTATTATTAATTTCCTTAATTGACAATACAATGGAATCAAGATCTTCTTTGTTTCGATCAAACATAGATAGATAGTTTTCCATTTCCATTTTAACTGTAGCAAGTCCACCTTTTACTTGTTCAATTTTCGTCTGAGATTGCTGTGTTGATTGATTCATTGTTTTCATATTTTCAACAAGATCATTTGTGGAATTATTATTTTTTTCAACTAGAGCTTTGATTTTATTACTCATCATTTTCGAATTTTCAGCAAGATTTCGTACCTCAGAGGCCACAACTGCAAAACCACGTCCCTCGTCACCAGCTCTTGCTGCTTCTATTGATGCGTTTAGGGCAAGTAAATTAGTTTGATCGGCAATTTCTTCAATACTTTTTGTCATTTCGAAAATTTTCTCTGAGTTCTCTTTCAGTTCAAAAATACCATTGATCGATGTGTCGACCTTTTCTATTAAATCACCAAATGTTGTAATCATCGAAGTCATTTGCACTTCATTTTCATTTGTTAAAAGTACTAGATTTTTACAACTTTTTTGTGTTGTTTCTGTTTCTCGGCGAATTTGGTCTGCTTTTGTACTTGTTTCATAAACTGTTGCTTCTGTTTCTTCAACTGAAGCTGCTACCTCTTGACTAATAGCAGTTAATTCCCTTTGAAGGACTTCCTTAGAAGCATTTAATTCCTCTAACTCATTCATTCTAGCTTGAATGTAATTTTCAACAACTAATTGTGAGTCAAGATTTGTAATGTGCGTAATCGCCAATATAAGTTTTGATAATTTTTCTGGTTCTTTTTCAAACTTTTTTACAACCTGTGGAACTAATAATGTATTAATAGCAGAGTATGTGGCGATAAACCATGACGCAGGTAAACTTGCTCCATTGTGTGTATTACCTATTCTTTTTCGCATTTCAAAAAACTGATCATCAAGCTTTCCACTTAATAAGCTTTGAAAATATCGAACAAATACATTGTACAAGCGCTCTCTTGATGTATGCTCAGTTGCAATACCTTTTAGAATCGGCTGTTTATACAACTGATTTAACACCTTTTGAAGTATTTCATCTAGCATTTCAACTAAAAATGGCTGTGCTTCTCTTAATAGCTCTAAATGCTCGCTAGTAACACCCATATATTCTAATCTCGATGCTATATTCTGATCGTCAACAGTAGCAATATGATTCACTTCTGGAAATTCGATTTTAGGTACAAACTCCTCTATCTGAATACGGTCTTTTTTCCCAAATCCTAACATAGTTTCCATCTCCCTAATATCTATCTATTCATATTGTATAACATTTGTACTAGTTTTGTACATATAAAGACTCGCCCACATTACAATATCTTTTTATAGAATATTTATTGCATTTTGATTAGCAAAAATATACAATAACTGTATTAACAATATTAGTACAGTTAACACAAGAAGGGGGTAACTCATGTTTCAGCTTGATGTTAGAAGCAGAAAGCCCATTTACGAACAGCTAGTTGATAAAATTAAAGAATTAATTATTAACAGAATCCTTAAGCCTGATGAACAATTACCTTCTGTAAGAATGCTCTCCAGTCAATTAACCGTGAATCCTAATACAATACAGCGAGCATATCGAGAATTAGAAAGCCAAGGCTATCTATATTCAATTAAAGGAAAAGGAAATTTTGTTTCTGCAATTGAATCAATGCCAAATGATAATAAATTAGGAGAATTAAAAACTGATATTCAAAAGCTAATTGCTGAGGCGATATATCTTGGTTTAACAAAAGAGGATTTATTTGTGCTTTTTGATCAAGCACACCAACAAACAAAAGGGGATAAACATTAATGATAAAAGTTTCTTCCATTAGTAAAAAATATAATAAACAGTTAGCAATTAACGAATTATCCCTTTCCGTTAAGAAGGGTTCTATATATGGATTGTTAGGATCAAATGGTGCTGGAAAAACATCTTTATTAAAAATAATTGCTGGAATCAATAAGCCTGATAAAGGTCAAATTACCATAAATGAGTTACCTTCATTTGAAAATGTCTCTGTTAAGGAACGTGTTGTATTTATTCCAGATGTACTATATTTTTTCCCTCAAGCAACCATCGCTAATATGGCGGCACAATATAAAGAATTTTACCCAGCTTGGAATCCACAGCGCTTTGATCAACTAAAAAGTGCTTTTAAAATTGATGTAAATAAAAAAGTACATCGTCTTTCAAAAGGAATGAAACGACAGGTTGCATTTTGGCTTGCTTTATCAGCAATGCCTGATGTACTGATTTTAGATGAACCAATTGATGGGCTTGATCCTGTAATGAGACAAAAGGTTAAAAATCTATTATTTCAAGATGTTGCAGAACGAGAAATGACTGTCATTATCTCTTCTCACAATCTACGAGAAATAGAAGATTTATGTGATCATGTTGGAATTATGCATAATGGAAAAATCATTATCGAAAAAGAAATTGATGATTTAAAATGTGATACACATAAAATCCAACTTGCACTAGCAGATCCAACACATGAAGAGCATTTATTAAATCAGCTAACTACCCTTCATTATGAGAAAAGAGGCAGTGTTTCTCTACTCATTGTCAGAGGAAAGGAAGAAGAAATTAATAAAATCATCTCCACGACTGAGGTTATTTTATATGACTTATTACCATTAACACTTGAAGAAATATTTATTTATGAAATGGAGGATATTGGCTATGAAATCGAAAAAATCCTTCTTTAAGCCTGTGGTTGTTAAACAAGATTTAAAACAGCATGGGTGGGTTAGTATCGTATATTTCATCTTACTTTTGTTTGCACTTCCATTAGAAATGCTGAAGCTTGCAGACATGGAATATGTAATATTTTCAGATTATAAAAACTATTTTATGATAAATACTGAAATACAAGCATTCATACTATTTTCCATCCCAATTGCTTGTGGTCTGTTAATTTTTAGATACTTACAAACTGAGGCTTCTGTTGATACAGCTCACAGCTTACCCATTCGGAGGGAAACTTTATACGTTAGTCATATTATAAGTGGTTTACTTTTACTCCTTATTCCAGTATTACTTACATCTTGTATTACATTCTTGGTCACAACGTCAATAGATGAATTTAATGGTATCCTTACAATCTCAGAATTAATATCATGGACATTACTATATATCTTGTTTACTTGCTTTTTGTTTACCCTAACTTCATCTGTTGGTATGATTACAGGGATGACTACAGTACAAGCCATTTTCACTTATATATTTCTCTTTTTACCTATAGGTCTAGTTTCAGTGATTACCTTTAACCTTACTTTTCTATTATTTGGCTTTTCTCCGGCCTTTACTGAGGAAGCTTTAGTATATTTATCTCCATTTCATCGATTTTTCGATACATATGGTGATATTAATACATACTCAAGTTTAGAGATCATTCTTTATATACTATTCACAATTCTTCTTTTCTTTATTGGTCTTGGTTTTTACAAGGCAAGACAGCTTGAGAAAGCAACAGAGGTTATTGCTTTTCCATTTTTAAAACCAATTTTTAAATATGGTGTTACGTTTTGCAGTATGGCTCTTGGAGGCTCATATTTCTCTATATCAGCGACACTTAATTGGAATTGGATAATTTTCGGATACATTGTTGGAGCATTAATCGGCTATACCGCTACTGAGATGATATTGCAAAAAACATGGCGAATATTCAAATTAAAAGCATATATCGGCTTTGTTATATATAGTGTTATTTTCATTATCATTCTGTTTGGTATAAGATCTGATCTATTTCATTATGAAAACAAACTTCCGAAAATGGATCAAATAAGCGAAGTTTATTTCGGAGATAAGTGGGCGATGCAAGAAGCTGAGCGAAATGATCAACAATTATTTTCAGACTCAAAGCTCTATATTCAAGATGTTCGAAATTTACATGAACATATTATAGATGAACGTGAGTTAATAGAGAATACTTCTTATGTTGAGAATATGAACTATATGCAAGGAATGATTATCTACAAACTGAAAAATGGTAGTAAAATTTCAAGAGAATATCACATTCCAATTGATCCAATGAAAAAGATCTTAGAGCCAGTAATGGGTACCGAAGATTATAAAAAAACACACCCTGAGTATATTCAATTAAACACAAAAGAAGATATTAGTCGTATACGAATTTCCCCCAATGTTCCGGGTTTAAATGCTATTACAATCTCTAATAAGGAAGACATTGAAAGCTTTAAGAAAGCTATAAAAGCAGATATTCTTTCACAAACACTAGATTCAATGTATTACCCTAATAGTGGTTGGGGATCTATTGAACTCACCTATAATAGTAGTGACGCTAGTTTTAATAATGAGCAAATACCTTCTGATTTTTTTACTGAATCTATTAATGTGGATTGGAAAAAATCCTATTCAAATATCTCAAATTGGTTAGAACAGCATAATTATTTAGAGGATTTAACAGTCAGTGAAAAGGATATAAATAAAATTGAATTGGCTAAGCTTCCAGAAGCATTTCAAAAAGATAGTGAGCTGCACACAGATGGAGATATGATCAATTCAGAAAATCTTTTCAGAAGTGATAACAACATCCTTACCATGACAAAAAATGAACATTATTTAGATGTTGTACAAAATTTAATCGATTTCCCTGAAGGAAATTCATATTACGCAAAAATCATATTAAAGAATGGAGAAACATGGTATGGCTTTCTTGAGGAAGAGCACATTCCTGAAGAAATAAAGTGATAATTAAGATGGGGTCTGACCCCATCTTATTTTTTATTCGCTTGCTTACCACTCTTTTTTTGACTTTGATGCTGACTATTACCGATTTGAAAATCGCTACCTAATTCTACTTCATTTTCTCCTTGCTGCTTTGCAATTTGCTTTGCTGTTTGTTCTTTATTTTGCATACCTTGCTTAGACATAACCCATTCCTCCTTCATTCGTGCTTTTTATACTATGCACGTAATAATTCTTTTTTATCCTCAAAACTATTAGGAAACATTCTATTGCTATGTAAATTTAAGCCCGGACAAATTCCTCATTTTTCAGTGATGAATACGATGAAAAAGAAAAAATACGAGGAGGTTGGATTACTTATGTATCAACAGTATCAATATTCTCCACAGTTTCCATATTCAGAACATGCTGCACATCAGCAGTATAATCAGCCAATGAACGCTCAATTAAAGAGCTATACATTACAACAAGTAGAACCGTTTGTTCAATATGGATTAAAGGAAGCTCAAGCTACAACATATCAGCATACTTTAAGAGAAGTTGCAGCAATAGCATATTTGATGGGTAGGGGATATGATCCACAAACAGCTTACAAAACAGTTGAGTCATGGGAATTAAATGAATATTTTTATCGTCGTTAGGGAATAGGTTTAATTTGATGTTTTAGCTTAAAAAACAAAAACACCGATCAAACAGAAATACTGTTTGATCGGTGTTTTTTCAATAAAATTAAGACGCTTGATCTTTATCCTTTTTATATTCTGTTTCCCAATAATCTGCATTTTTAATGCCTAATGCTTTAGGATCAAATACTGGATCAAGTCCTTGTTTTCTTTGCTTCTCATAATCTTTTAATGCTATTAGTGCAGGTTTTGCTAATAGTAATATCGCAATTAAATTCAACCAAACCATTAGCCCTAAACCAACATCACCTAGTGCCCATGCTAATGCCGCTTCGTTTGTCGCACCATAGAAGGTTGCGCCCAAAAGAACAATCTTTAGAACAAGCATTGCCCATTTACTATTTGTAACACGAGTTAAATATGCAACATTTGTTTCAGCAATATAGTAATATGCCATAATTGTTGTGAAAGCGAAGAAGAATAATGAAATTGCTACAAACCCAGCTCCAAATCCAGGAATAACTGACTCAATTGCAGCTTGAGTATATCCAGGACCTGGTTCTACACCTCGAAGGTTATTTGCAAGCATTGTTCCATCAGGTGCTTCTGTATTATACATACCTGTAAATAAAATCATAAATGCTGTTGCTGAACAAACAAATAAAGTATCAATATATACAGAAAATGATTGAACTAATCCTTGCTTAGCTGGATGTGATACTTCTGCAGCTGCTGCAGCATGTGGACCTGTTCCTTGTCCTGCTTCATTTGAGTAGATCCCACGTTTTACTCCCCAAGCAATTGCAGCACCAACAATTCCACCAAAAGTAGAATCTAATGAAAATGCACTACTAAAGATAAGCTTAAGTACACCTGGTAATTCACCAATGTTTGCAAACACGATGATTAATGATACAACTATATAACCAATAGCCATGAAAGGTACAACATATTGTGCAACAGATGCGATACGTTTTACTCCTCCAAAAATAATAACACCAATTAAGGCAATAAGTATAATTCCAGTAATCGTAGTATTCATATTAAATGCGTTTTCTAAGCCAACTGCAATCGAATTTGATTGGATACCTGGCATTAATAAAGCCATCGCTAAAATTGCTGCAACAGCAAATGTTACCGCAAACCATTTCCAGCCAATTCCTTTTTCAATATAGTAAGCAGGACCACCACGATATTCGCCATCCTGTTTTACTTTATAAATTTGAGCAAGTGTTGATTCTATGAATGCACTAGAAGCTCCAATAAAGGCAATTGCCCACATCCAAAATACAGCTCCTGGTCCACCAAATGCAATTGCAGTTGCTGTACCAGCAATATTACCTGTTCCTACACGACCTGATAATGCAAGAGCAAGGGCCTGGAATGAAGATACTCCAGCTTTAGAGCTCTTACCTTCAAACATTAATTTAACCATTTCCTTAATATGCCTTACCTGTAAAAAACGTGTAAGGATCGAAAATAGTAAACCTACCCCTAAACAGATGTAGATAACAGGTGTACTCCATAGCACCCCATTTAAAGCATTCACAAAATTCTCCAAAAACGTAACCCCCTTTATTGAAAAGACTGAATTTTCTTTCTAGAAGAATTATAATCAATCTATTTCGATAAAACAACAAAAATGTGAGATGATCTCACATTTTATTTTTATTCTAGTAAAATATTTAGTTTGATTATTATCTAACTATTCAATGACCTTATTTTCTAAAAAAATTTCAGGATAGTCTGTTATTATAGCAGAAACATTAGATTTTATTAAGTTGTTATATTCATTCATCGTGTTAATGGTAAATACACGTATTGGATATCCACGTTCCTGCACCTTTTTCCCAATAATAGATTGTGCAAAGCTTGCTTCACAGTGGATAGCCTTTACAGGGATATTTTCTACCACTTTTAAAATATCTACTGGAATTCCCTCGATTAGATAAGCTGTTTCAATAGAGTGATTGAGCTCATTTATTTTCTTTAGACTTGCTTTGTTAAAAGAAGACAATATACACTGACTTTGTAAATGATACAAATCAATTAATTGTAGTACCTTTTCCTCAAGCTCCGGATAATCAATAATATCATTTTTTAACTCAACATTAACTAATAAAGGATAATTTAATGTTGTTACCCATTGTAATACCTCTTCTAATAATGGCACCGATTCTCTGGAAAACTTAGGATGAAACCAGCTTCCTGCGTCAAATCTTTTTAATTGATTCCAAACAAAATCTTTTACATATCCAATTCCGTTTGTCGTGCGATCGATTGTTTCATCATGTATAACAACCACCTCACCATCCTTAGTCAACTGCACATCTAATTCGATTCCATGTGCCTTCACTTTTGCAGCAGCTCGAAAAGCAGCCATTGTATTTTCTGGATACTCACCACTAACCCCTCGATGTGCGAAGAATTGTTTAGTTTCTCCCATATCTATCCCTCTTTTCTAATTATCTATCAATCTATGTACAAAATTCTGAATGAAAAAGACCCAAGAAGGTAACTCCTTCAAGGGTCACTATGAAAATGAACATTATATCCTGTACTATCTTATTAATCACCTTCTAGATAGTCATATAACAATGGATTTGCTCAATTACTTACTTTCCTTGCTTTTTATTAGCAACCTCTAGTGCACGATTTGTTTCCTCAGCTGCTTGATCAAGTGCTTCCTGTGGATCCATACCTTGATATAAATTCTCCATTGCTGTCACGACTTTTTGACGTGATTCTGGGAAAACAGAAATCAAAGCACCTTGAGTAGCAGTACCAGGCTTTGTTTCACGTAGCTGATCAACTGTTACCTTTAATTGAGGATATTTTTCCCACTCTTCTTTTACGATATCTTGCTCATATGCAGCAGGATTAATAGCAAAATAACCTGTTTTCACATGCCAATCTGCTTGAACTTCAGGAGTTGTTAAATACTTCATGAATTCCCATGCAGCTTTTTGCTTTTCTTCTTCAATTCCGCTAGACATCCACACTGATGCTCCACCGATAATAACACCTTCACGATCTGCTTCATCTGGAACTGGTAAATATGAAACTCCCACTTCAAAATCTGCATTATCTACAATTGTTTTAACTCCTGCTGAAGAATCTAAATACATCGCCATTTTTCCAGATTGGAATGCTGCACGCATATCATCCCAGTTTTGACCTACATTATAAAACGTTCCTTCATTATACATATCGCTAATTAAGTTAAATACGTTTAAGCCTAGTTCATCATTAAATGTAGCTTTTGTTGCGTTTCCACTTCTTCCATTATCATTATCAACATAATGTCCACCTTGCTCAGCTAACATTTCTTCAAAAAACCAACCATAGTTCAAAATTGAAAATCCGTATTGACTTGTTTCTCCACCTTCTGCTTTTGTTAACTTTTTAGAAGCTTCTTTTAATTCACTATAAGTCATTGGTGCTTTTTCAGGATCTAAACCTGCTTCTTTAAATGCATCTTTGTTATAAATTAATACTGGTGTTGAAGAGTTGAAAGGCATTGAGTACTGTTCACCATCAACTGTGTAATAATTTGAGATATTTTCTTCCCACTGTGATGTATCATAATTATCTTCATCAATAAATTTTTGAACAGGTTGTACATGTCCACTATCAATCATATACTTTGTTCCAACTTCAAAGGTTTGCATAATTGTTGGTGCATCCTTCGTTCCAGCAACTGTGTTGAATTTTGTTAATGCTTCTTCATAAGTACCTTGGAAAACAGGTGTAACTTCAATATTCTCTTGTGAAGCATTAAAATCTGCAACAATATCCTTTAAAACTGTTTCAAGATCTCCACTCATTGCATGCCAAAATACTACCTCTTGTTTGCCAGCAGCTTCTTCTGTTTTTGCACCTTCTGTTCCTTTCCCTTCTTCAGATCCTTTTGAATTTGATTGGGAACTAGAACAAGCACCTAATACTAATAATAAAAGTGCAGATAAAATAATTAGAAATTTATTCTTCATTTGTAATTCCTCCTTGTTTTTTCATACATTCTTTATTCTGTCTTCATCTTATGTATTGTGAAAAGGTTATTTCAGCGCGCCTTGTGTTAATCCTTTTTGCAGGCGTTTTTGACCTAAGAACAAGAGAATGAGCGTCGGAAGTATCACTACAACTACTGCTGCCATTACCACCCCCCATTCAGTAGAAATTTCTTGAGATTGCAGCTGTTTCAAACCAATTTGAACAGTACGAACACTTTCGTTGTTTGTCACAAGCAATGGCCATAGATACATATTCCAAGTCGTTAAAAAGCTATAAATCCCTAACGTAATCAAGCTAGTTTTTGAAACTGGTAAAACAACATTCCAGAAAAAACGAAAACGACTAATTCCAGCAACTTGTGATGCTTCATATAATTCTTTTGGAATTGTTTTAAATTGCTGTCTTAATAGAAAGGTTCCAAAAGCTAAAGCGAAAAATGGAATGGTTAAGCTTGAATAAGAGTTTAGCCATCCTAATTTTTGAATGGTTAAGAAGTTAGGCACCATTGTTGCTTCCCACGGAATCATCATGGTTGAGATAAAAAGAAAGAATATGAATTCTCTTCCTTTAAAGCTAACAAACACAAAAGCAAAAGCAGCTAAACTTGAGACAATAATTTGACCAAGCATGACAACTGTTGAAACATAGAAGCTATTCCATAAATATTGAAAAAGTGGAACCTTTTCAAAAGCAGATTGATAGTTTTCTAATGTTAGTGTTTCAGGGATAATATTTCCTCTTAAAACCTCTCCACCCTGCATAAAGCTAATCATTAATGCATAAAAAATCGGAAACATCATGATTAAAAACGATAGTATTAATAAACTATAAATGACGATTTTCTTTGATATACTCATTGATAATGCACCTTCCGTTCCCCAATTTTGAATTGAAGAATCGTGACAATTAAAATACAGAAAAATAATATTGTCGCTTGAGCACTAGCTGATCCAACATTGTAGTTAATGAACGCTTCTTTATAGATGGAATAAACAATGACATTAGTAGATTCCACTGGCCCACCCTTTGTTAAGATGTCAATTTGCCCAAACGTTTGAAATGAATTGATTAATGAAACCGTAATGATGAAAAACAATGTAGGTGATAGCATCGGAATCGTTATCTTTCTTAACTTATACCAATAACTTACTCCTGCTATATCGGCGTTTTCATATAAATGCTCATCAATATTTTGCAATCCACCTAAAAGAATAAGAAAAGCAAAACCAGTGTTCATCCATACTGTAGAGATAGCAACTGATAGTAGAGCATATTTTGGATCTAACAGCCATTGAGTTTCAGATCCACCTATTGCAACTAGGATTTTATTAAAAATACCGATTGCTGGATTATACATGAACATCCAAATCACTGATGATGCTGCAACACTCATCCCCATTGTTGAAGAAAACATTGTTCGAAAAAAACCAATTCCTTTTACCTTTTCATTTGAAATGACAGCTAAAAATAAGGCCAATATTACACCAACAGGCACTGTATAAATGACAAATAAAATGGTTGCTTTTATACTTTTTTGAAAGCTTGTTGATTGTAAAAGATAGGTGAAATTTTCAAATCCAACAAATGTAATTGGTACACCCTGTCCATCTGTTAAGAAAAAGCTTAAATACAATGTGCGTAGCATTGGATAAAAAAGAAAGACGCTAAATAAAAGGATTGAAGGTAGTAAATACAATAAACCAACTACAAAGCTTGGAAGCTCTCTTTTTCCTTTAAATTCCGTTTGGTTAACATTAATCTGCTCAGTGGATAAGGATGGAGTACTACTCATAACATAGCCTCCTTAAGCGTCCGCTTCTCCTCAACTTTTTCTTTATGCCAAATACATTCACCGTTATCAGCATCAAAAAGAAGCAAATCCTCCTCTTTTATATAAAGTGGCATTCTTTCTCCAATTTCGATATTCCATTGTCCATTCCATTTCGCAATCCATTGCTTAGAACCCACTTCAAAGGTTACCAATGTTTCAGTTCCTAAAACCTCCACATTAATTGCATCTGCAAAAAAGCTCATTTCCCCTTCCTTTGCTAACTGAACACTTTCTGGACGAATACCTATCGTTATATTCGTGGAGTTCGCAGGTAGCTCATCCATCATCTCTTTACTAATTGAAATGGAGCGATTATCTCCTAGAATGAGAGCATGATCAGCTATTTGTCCATTCAATAGATTCATTGGAGGTGCTCCAATAAAGGATGCAACAAATGTATTTGCTGGATGGTTATAGATATCAAGAGGATGACCAATTTGTTGTACATCTCCGTTATGTAAAATCATCATTCGATCAGCCATCGTCATTGCTTCTGTTTGATCATGTGTAACATAGATCATTGTGATTCCTAGTTTTCGTTGAATTTGTCTTATCTCAGATCTCATTTTCGCACGTAGTTTAGCATCTAAATTTGATAGTGGCTCATCCATCAAGCAGATCGGAGATTGTGTCACAATTGCTCTAGCAAGTGCTACCCTTTGTCTTTGCCCACCAGAAAGTTGTCTTGGTTTACGTTTTAATAGTTCAGATAATCCAAGCATACTAGCAGTCTCTAAACATCGTTTCTTTTGTTCAGCTTTTGTTACTTTTTTCGTATGAAGCCCAAATGTGATATTTTGTTCTACATTCAGATGCGGATATAATGCATAGTTTTGAAAAACCATCGATAAATCACGCTGACTAGGAGATCTTTTCGTTGAAAGTAAATCTCCTATATAAAGATCACCGCTGCTAATTTCTTCAAGACCTGCTATCATTCGGAGCATTGTACTTTTTCCACAACCAGAAGGACCTACTAACACAAAAAATTCACCCGGCTCTATTGAAACATCAATACCTTTTATGACATTTGTTTGTCCATCATAGGATTTTGAGACATTTTTCAATTCAACTTTTTTCATCATTGCACTCCCTTTTATTTGTGTTAAAACGTTTTATGAGGTTAATTCGGACTGTGCTACTGTTACAACTTGTCTTTTCCAAAGCCATGGCTTTCCTGTTGAAACAGCAAGAGCACCACTTTGAAGGGCTGAATCTATATGCTCTTGATTTCTTATTAAGCCACCTGTAATAATTGGAAGATTTGTTTCCCTTTTAATCTTAGAAATCATTTCAGGTATAAGCGCTGGCATAATTTCAAGTGCATGTGGCTGAATGTCATTTACAGCCAGCAGCCCATTTTTCACTGCATCTGTATCAACTAAAAATAAGCGTTGAATTGTTAGTAATCCTTCCTTCTTAGCAAGCTGGATCAGTGAGCTTTTAGTCGTAACAATGCCAGTTGGCTTTACGTATTTTGCAATAAACTTGAGTCCTTCACGGTCATAACTAATGCCAGGGATCTTCTCAATATGTAAAAAGACGAACCGATTATGTTGTTTTAATAAATCAACATAACGTTTGATTACACTAATATTTCCTGTTAATAGAAAAGCAGATTGAATGCTAGATTCTAAAAAATGATCTAAGCTTTTTGGATCTTTTATAGAAGCGATTAAACGATCTTCACTTAATCGTTTTGTAAATTCATTTTGAGCCTCGTGGATATCCATACTATTCACTTCCTTATTAATTCTTGAAATCCTTAAGCTGTGATTAGTCATTAATAACCAAAACAAAAAACCATAAAAAAACACAGGAGCTACGTTTTCGTAAAACGCCTATTTCTTTTTATGGTTTCTCATTTTCACAACCTACTATTTATTCACTTGTCCTTCATTACTATCATCTTACTATCAAAGTTTTAAGCTAATATGAAGAAATTGTATTAATTTGTAAATCTAATGTTTACTTCTTGTAAATTAAGAAAAGCGTAAGGCGCCCGCCTATCGGCGACAAGCATAAGACGATCCGGCTGGAAGGTTGTTCTTTAACCTTCTTGACGGATTGGCTTATGACCTAGGAAAAAAGGGGGTTATTTTTTCCCTCGAGCCGATGGCGCCTGGAGCTAGACACCAAAACTACGTGCAGAATTTTATCCTTTCTTATCTTTTTTTAAAAAAGGGGTCAGACCCCCTATAAGGACCTGACCCTATTCTCTGACATATTTCTACAAAACCCGGGGCGTGACAGGCACCTAGCCAACCATTCCAGCGTAGTATCCTTTCATATCCACAAGTTCTTCGTGTGTTCCTTTTTCAAGGATTTTGCCGTCTTTTAGTACGAGAATTTGATCTGCGTTTCGAATCGTGTTTAGGCGATGTGCGATGACAAAGGTTGTTCGCCCTTCCATTAATCGCGCTAATGCTTCTTGGATTTTTAGCTCTGTTATCGTATCAATACTACTAGTTGCTTCATCTAGAATGAGGATTCTCGGATTAGCGAGCATTGCTCTTGCGATTGCAAGTAACTGCTTTTGTCCATGGCTTATTCCATTTCCATCATGATTTATTTCTGTTTGATATTGCTTTGGCAGCTTTCGTATAAACGAATCAGCATTTGCAAGCTTAGCTGCTTCCTCCACTTCCTTATCAGAGGCATCTAGTCTGCCATACCTGATATTTTCCATAATCGTTCCATGAAATAAGAAGGTATCCTGTAAAACAAAAGCCATTTGCTTTCGTAAGCTATCACGACTAACTTCTTTGATGTCTATACCATCAATAGAAATGAAGCCTTCATTTGCTTCATAAAACCTTGAGATAAGATTAATTAATGTTGTTTTCCCTGCTCCGGTAGGACCCACTAAAGCAATTGACTCACCAGCAAAAGCCGTAAAGCTCACATGTTCAATTGTCTGCTTTTCTTCACCTTCTTCATATGAAAAAGAAACATCAGAAAAAACAACTTTACCATCTATAGAGGATAGATCACTTTTGGAATGTGATTTCTCCTCTTCCTGTTCATCAAGAATATCAAACACTCTTTCAGCTCCAGCTATTGCTGATAATAACGTATTAAATTGATTGGCCAAATCATTCAAAGGACGCGTGAATTGTCTCGCATATTCAGCAAAAATCACAATCATCCCTATTGTTACTAAACCATTTAGAGCAAGAATTCCACCTACACCAGCAATAACAGCAAAGCTAAGATTGTTTAACATATTCATTACTTTAGGAATAAACCCAGTAATTGTTTGTGCCCAGAATCCTGATAATTTAAGCTTATTACCTTTCTCAGTAAACGTCTCAATCACGCGGTCTTCCTGAGAGTATGCTTTAATTAATTTTTGCCCAGAAATGATTTCTTCAATATAACCATTTAATTCTCCAATATGCTGTTGCTGTTGTTTAAATAATATACCCGTTCTGCTTGTGATCCATTTCAATCCCAACACCATTAATGGCACAATGATTAATGTGATCGCAGTTAAAAGCGGACTTAGCAGAAGCATCACAGTAACGGTCCCAACTAATGTCAGTACACTTGAAACAACCTGAATTACTGAGCTATTTAATGTAGAACTAACATTTTCAATATCGTTCGTTACACGGCTCATTAATTCTCCATGCTGCCTTTTATCAAAAAAGGCAATAGGCAGCTGATGTAAATGCTGAAATAAATCCTCACGCATTTTGTTAACAGTATATTGAGAATTCCAATCATCCAATAGTTTTGTAAAAAAAGAGAAATCGAATAAAAAACAAAAACAAGTACTAATCCTCCTAATACAAAAAGCAAGCCTTGTTCATCTTTTGTGACAAAATAGTTATCTATTGTTGTTCCAATTAAATATGGACCTAATAAGCCTAAAACAGAGCTTACTACAACCATAATTAAAACCAATGTGAATAAAAGCAGCTTATTCGATAAATAGTTCCACAATTTACCTAATGTGATGAAGGCTTCCTTAAGACTTATCTTTTGCTTCTTTTTGGAAGGAGAATATCTTTCTTTATTTCCTATTCTTTCATATTTAAAAGGATTAGTTAGCTCTCTGAACATTTGCTTCCTCCTCCATTTGAGATTGAAAGATTTTTTCGTATAGAGGAGATGTCTTCCGCAATTCTTCATGACTTCCTTCTGCAATCATTTCTCCATCGTCTAATAGTAAAATTCGATCAACCTGCTCGGCAGTAGATATTTTCTGTGTAATAACTAAGGTTGTTGAAGAATATCCTTCTAATGCCTTTAATAGACTTTTTTCAGTTTTAACATCTAACGCACTCGTACTATCATCCAATAGTAAAAGTTTAGGCTTTCGAACTAAAGCTCTAGCTATGGATAGACGCTGCTTTTGCCCACCAGATAGATTCACACCTTTTTGTCCTATTCTCGTTTCATATTTACCTGGAAGTTGCTGGATTGTTTCCTCAATTTGTGCAGCTTTTGCAGCTCTTTCAATTTCATCCATTGACGCATCCGATTTTCCCCATTCAATATTTTCCCTTACCGTACCGGAAAATAAAACAGCCTCTTGTGGTACATATCCAATTTGATTTCGTAAAACAGCTAAATCAATAGACGTTATTTCTTGATGATCAATATATATTTTTCCAAAATCCACCTCATAAAGCCTTGGAATCAACTGAAATAAAGAAGATTTGCCTGAACCTGTTCCTCCCATTATTGCAACTGTTTCTCCTGCAGAAATAGTAAAGGATACATTCTTTAACACCAGCTCATCAACATCAGGATAGGAAAAAGAAACATCCTCAAATCTTATTTCACCACGTTGAAAGCCATTCTGTGTTCCTTTTATTTCAACCTTCTCCTTCGTATCTAGAACCTCTGATATTCTTAGAGAAGAAGCACGTGAGCGTGATAGGAACATGACAATAAACGAAAACATTGATAGAGCAGCTGTTGTTCTTAATCCATAATTTACGATTGCAACAACTTCCCCTACCTGGGCATTTCCGTTCATTACCTGTGATTGCCCATTCCATAAAATAAATAAAATCGCAATATTCATCACAAATAACAAAATTGGCATAGATGCTTCGATCATCCGTAAGCCAGTAACTGTTGCATTTTTTAAAAAGTTCGTAGATTCTGAAAAACGGTTTATTTCATGATCTCTTCTTACATAAGCTTTAATTAATTTCATACCAATCAAATTTTCCCTAAGCACATCATTAACTGTGTCTAGCTTAGCTTGAACAATTTGAAATAGCTTACTTCCTCGCTTCATGATCATAATAAGAAAAACGATAACAAGTGGAATAACAACAGCAAATATACTTGCTAACATAGGGTTAACAAAGAACGACATAACTACGGACCCTAGAACTAAAAGAGGTGCTCTTAACATAATTCTAAGTCCCATAAAAAGTGTGTTCTGCAGCTGTGTAATGTCATTCGTCATTCTCGTCACAAGAGAGGCAGCTGGAAACTTCGCTAAGCTTTCAAATGAAAAGCTTTGTACCTTCACAAATATGTCCTTCCTAATATCAAAGCCAAAGCTTTGGCTAACATGTGCAGCATAAAATGAGTTGATCATTCCAGAAGCAAAGGCAAGGAAAGACAACCCAACCATGATCCCTCCCCATTTCATAACAAGAGAAAGATCTTCTTGTAGTATCCCCTCATCGATTATCTTTGCCATCAACAATGGAAGTGCAAGCTCAACAGCTAATTCTGTTAACATTAAAAATAGCGCAATTGAAACAGACACTCTGTATGGAGTAAGATAGTAACGAAACTTAAGCATATATGTGTCCCCCTAGCAAAAAACAACAATAAACTATTAAATTGAAATGCTAACCTTTGTATTTAGTGATTTTCCAGATTTTATCATTCTTAATTCCTCTTTACGATTCAATTCATCTGTTTTCGCCATCCAAGGCTCAACACAAACAAATTCTTGACCCTCCTCAGACCATAAAACAATATATGAAAACTCATCATCATACTGAAGCTTCACTTCTTTATTTAACTCTTCAAGTAAAAAGTCGACATGACCAGTTGTACTCTTCAATACATATGCTTCTTTTTGGTCAACATTAATAACATTTTCATATTGCTTGACCAATAAATCATTATAATCAAGATATTCATCACTATCTGCAGTAATTTTCAGCTGTTTGGATTTTGTCTTAAAATACGGATGAAAGCCAGGATATATCGGCATATCTGATGTGGAATGATTTTCATATGATTGTTCAATAATTAATTCATTAGAGCGTAATTTATATGTAAATAGAACAGCAAATTCAAAAGGATAGCTGCTAAATGTACCTTCATTACTTTCTAGCTTTAATGTTATCGAAGCCTCATTCTCCGCTACATCTGTTGTCACAACCGCCCATGGCAGGTCTCTGGCAAAACCATGATTTTTCATTTGATATATTTGCCCTGCCCATTCATATTCCCCATTAGTAAGCTGACCCGAGATCGGGAACAAAATAGGAATGCCACCACGAATATTTTTCCCATTATGATGAAGTGTTTCTTCATTTAAAAATAAAAGTTCTTCTCCTGCAAAACCAAGACTAGTAATAATACCACCACGCTCTGGTACTACCTTTATCCAGCTATTATGGTTACTCAATTCAACAACCGTTAAATTACCTTCTTTGTATTCCTTATATGTATACATAATGTATCAGCTCCATTTTAATAATTCCTAAATTTTACTATACAGATGTTTTAATTACTTATCTAGTGAGATGAATTTCTTATAATAGCGGGACAAAGGAATGAAGTTTTTGGGTAAAGTGTAATTTTCGTTCTAATTATGTTAATGAGTTTATATTATGACCTTTATACTGCACAAATTCTCGCTTAAGGGCTTCATATTGGTGATGACGACCTTTTTACTCACTCATTCTCTCACTTATATCCCTCATAAATGCGGAAGTGAAAAAATAAGATTAATTTGCCCGATATTTCTGTTTCAATTGTCAAGAAGTCAATGCTTGTTATCTAGAAATTAAAAATACAAGCTTAATAGATACAAATATTAATAAGGTAGCTATAAAAATGCTACTTTTCTAGAAAAGGCATCCTGCAACAACTATAAGAAATGTAAAGAAAGCAATAGTAGTTTGAACAATCGGGCATGGTTATTTGTACATTACCATTACTTAAGAAATTTTCGTAGCTAGACTTCAACACCTAAATACTGGAAGTTAATATAGTAAAGAGTTGAGGGAAGGTATACTCACATATTAAAAAATATGATTCTGAAGTTCCAATAGCCTCCACAAATCAAATAAACAAAGCCCTTCTAAGACTTTGTTTATAAGTGAATTTGAATGCTTTTGTTTTTTTCTTTAATTGTATAACTTATTTCTTCCCATGCTTTTTGAAATGGATAATAAGGAAAAGCACATTTTATTTTTTTGGTTAATGTGATATGTATGACTATTTCGCCATTTAATTTTCCAAATTCGCATTTCTCGATGTCAAAAATTGATATTTTATAGCGGTTCCATCCAAATATGGTAAGAATCAAATGATCTTCATTCAGTATTAATTTTTGACTTTTAATCGCCCAATACAAAATAAAGCAGAAAACAAGATAGATTAAACTTGTTTTAGTGAAAAAAGAAAAATTTCTCTGTGTTAACTCTTCTCTTAAGTAAAAAGTAATAGTTCCAACAGAAAATACAAAAAGATAAACCCCTAACATGAATTTTATTATTCCTTGTGTACGTGCTTTATAAAGTAACTTTTGATTTGATTTCATATAATTATGTTCACCTGATTTTTCTAAAGTTATACATGATTACTCGCAGTTATGTATGTAATCACGGTCACACAATGCTTATGGACTTCTCCTCTTTAACAAAAAAATTACTAAAATACTCAAGCACCTTGCCTCTACTAAGCATCCTGTGATAATTTTGTATCTATAATATCGATATTCGTTATTGCTTTTCGATAGCGGAATTTAGGAGGGATAATATATTGGAAGATAAAGTGTTACGAAAGCTTTTTCTTGGATTTATTCACATTCATATTCTTCATCATGCAAAGGAACAACCAATTTTCGGAGTATGGATGCTTGATGAACTTAAGGAACATGGCTATAACTTAAGCGCTGGTACTCTATACCCTATTCTCCACACTATGGAAGCAGATGGTCTTTTAATGAGAGAAGACAAAAATGTTGAGGGGAAAATTAGAAAGTACTATTCCATAACAGAAAAAGGAATCTCCATTTTAGGGGAAGCTAGAAAAAAGGCGTATGAACTATTTAAAGAAATCAATGAATAAAGGAGACCGAAGATGAACCAAAACAACTCAGTGGTCAAGACTTTACTAGAAATACTCATTGTATCAACAAGGCTAGGCTTCACTTCATTTGGTGGACCTGTTGCTCATTTAGGTTATTTCCATGATGAATATGTTAGAAGAAGAAAATGGATGGATGAAAAAAGCTATGCTGATTTGGTTGCCTTATGTCAGTTCCTTCCTGGTCCAGCTAGTAGTCAGGTGGGGATAGGAATAGGTGTGATGAGAGCTGGTGTTTTAGGTGGTATCACATCTTTTATTGGCTTTACCCTTCCATCTGTAATAGCGCTTATAGTATTTGCTATTATTTTACAAGGGCTTGATGTTGCAGATGCTGGTTGGCTTCATGGACTGAAAATTGTTGCTGTTGCAGTAGTAGCTCACGCTATTTTAGGAATGGCTCAAAAATTAACACCCGATTTAAAACGAAAAGCAATTGCACTGTTAGCTCTAGTTGGTACTTTACTTTGGCAAACAGCTTATACTCAAATAGCAGTCATTCTGCTTGCAGGATTCTTAGGTTTTCTAATGTTTAAACAACAAGCAGACGATAAACCTTCTTCATTATCCTTTCCAATCTCACGTCGATTTGCAGTTATTTGTTTAACATTATTTTTTGGCTTACTTATTTTATTACCAGTTTTAAATGCTGCAACTCAAGCTAGTTGGATTGCCCTTTTCGATAGCTTTTATCGATCTGGCTCACTTGTATTTGGTGGAGGTCATGTTGTATTACCTTTACTTGAACGTGAATTTGTTCCAACAGGATTTTTAACAGAAGAGCAATTTCTAACAGGCTATGGTGCGGCTCAAGCAGTTCCAGGTCCTTTGTTCACATTTGCTGCTTATATAGGAGCTGTCATTAACGGCTGGCAAGGTGGCTTACTTGCAACTGTGGCAATTTTCCTACCAGCATTTTTACTTATTTTAGGAACATTACCTTTTTGGCATCAACTTAGAAGCAACTCAAAGGTTAAAGGAGCTCTTATGGGTGTGAATGCTGCTGTTGTTGGAATCTTAATCGCTGCATTTTATCAGCCTATATGGACTAGCTCTATTTTAGATGCTATAGACTTTGCCTTTGCAGCTATTTTATTTAGTATGCTAGTATTCTGGAAGCTTCCACCATGGATTATTGTTTTAACAGGTGCAATTGGTGGTTGGTTGATTTCTTATTTTTAAGCCAAAGATTTTTATGGAGGTCTGCATTCTTTAACAAAGACTAATATTTAAAGGGCGGGTAGTTAATACCCGTCTTTTTTATATCGTCCTATTTTTCCACCCCTTGCTAATAAAAATTTTATAATAGTCGTATACTAAAAGAAAAATCCTAAAACATTCACGAGGTATAGTATGAGCGTTAACATAACTGAAATCTTAAGAAAGCAAGAAGAAGTTTTAACACTACGTTTGGAATATTGGAGAAACGAGGTTGTGTTCACACCTCAATGGTGGTTTCTCCTTGTCTCATTTATCATTCTTGTTATCTTCTGGCTATTCATTCTTGATAAAACAAGAGTGGTAAGCATTCTTCTATTTGGATTTGTAGCATTTAGCATTGTGTCAATTTTAGACACACTAGGTGGAGAGCTACTACTTTGGGAATACCCTAAAATGGTTTTACCCTGGGGACCAAGAATCGTAACAATAGATTTGATGATTTCAATATACTTCATGATTCTTTATCAATTTTTCCAATCATGGAAGATGTACATCATAGCATCCATTTGTTTATCAGCTATCTTTTCTTTTATCCTAGAACCTTTTGCTTCTTATCTAAATATATATATGTCGCTTCACTGGTCCCATTTTTATTCCTTCCCCATATATATTCTGTTAACTATTTTTATTAAATATGTTGTAGATAAGCTTTTGAAAATAGAAAAAACAACAGGATACTAAGAAAAGAAAATCAATTCCTTCATTAGCCTGTTGTTTCTGTATGTAGTTCAGCAGTGACTTTTATTATTGGGAGCTTAATTTTTATAACAAGCTCATTATTACTATATTGATAACTTAGCCGTCCCCGATGGATATCCACTAGATTTTTAATAATATACGTACCAAGTCCCTGATGATCTCCTTCTTTAGCTGTTGAACCAAATTTTTGTTATTTCACTAAACTGCTCCGATAGCGAAAAAGCGACTGTTCTTATTGAACACTCGCACCGGTTAGCTAAACAACGATTAATTTATTCGCAATGAACTACAAAACAGAAATACCCAAAAGGCAAATGGTCTGCTGTTAATTTCATTTCTAATTTTGCAATTTCCATCATTATGGGTAAAATTTCTCTTAAACTCTCATAATATTTCACAAGAGCATTCTTGAATGCATCTACATCTTTAGTTTGACATAAAGGATACCCTAATGGACAGAAACCTCTCGTCACCAGTAAACTCAATATTAGAAAGGTTATGGTGAATAAAACTAAAAGTGACTAATATAAACAAAGTTAATTGTCCTTTTATAGATTTAATCATAAAATCCCCCCTAAAAATAGTTGATTAAATTCTGTATAATAATACAATTTTTCATTTTTTTGTTTAGCTAAACTGCTCCGTTACTACAACAAAGAAAAGCGACTACCCTTGTTTGACATAAGTTCAATTCTTTAAGTCATTTATTAACCTCTCCCCTTTTTAACCAATAAGTTTTTATCATCTAACCTTGTAAGGTTTTTTTGTTCAACAATCCTTCTCCTTTAGTGAAAAAGCGACTGTTCTTATTGATCACTCGCAGTTTGTTTAAGTGTAATTCTTTACAAAGTTGAGAAGTGAATCGTTTATTTTATAGTAAACATTTGCATGAAAAGGATTCAATAATAATGCTTAAATATAGAATTTCATAAGATTTTAGTAAAAAATGCTTGCAGGTTACGTAACGTCACCTTTTACTCTATAAATTAAGGGGGGGAATTTGAATGAATAATTGTGAAATGTTCTATCTTAAATCACCGTGGACATGGAAAGTATTAGTTAAACTACTTATATTGGTCTTAGTGATAGTTCCAATCTTTGTAGAATATCTGTTAAAGGAATATTTGTTAGCTATATTACAAAATGATCTTTATTCAGGCACATTGATAGGACTTATAATGTCAATTATCTTTATGTTAGGGCTGTATTTTATTGCAATAAGGCCAAATAATCTTAGCTGGAAGGAAGTCGGTCTAAAAAGATTTCCTACAAATTATTGGAAAGCAATTATTGGATGGACATCTATATTAATTGTAATAAGCATCGCAATGGTTGTTGTCATAGAGATACTTTTAAGTGTTGGGCCGGATAATAGTAAGACTGATAGCCTACAGTCAAGAATGACCTTTCTTAACTTTTTGATTGGATTTGTATCAGCAGCAATTATTTCGCCGTTATATGAAGAGATATTTTACCGTGGCTTCCTTTATCGGTTCTTACGCAGCAAATTCGGAATAACTATTAGTATGTTAAGTAGTTCATTTATTTTTATGATAGTTCACATTCCAACTTTCAATACTTTACCAATAAATTTTGTTTCCGGTCTTATATTTGCATGGACATACGAAAAATCAGGTTCTATTGTTCCGGCAATTATAATACATGGAATATTTAATGGGATTGCCGTCATCCTTACTGTCCTTGGATGATGGCATAAGCCTCTTCGATAAAATCTATGATTTCCTGCTTTATTGGATATAGATTTAGTTCATTTGAAGATTCTTGAGATCGACGTACCTCCCAAAACTTTGTCATTAGGTTTTGATCCCCCTGAAACGTTTCCTCTGATAGAATCTCTATGTCTTCTATAATAAGCTTAGCCTGTTCAGACCCTGGTGATGTATCTTCCTGTATGCATAATTCAATGCGTTTAACCAGATTAATCCATTTTTTTGTGGATAAGTTATCCTTTTCTAATTTTGGCAAGCTCTGATGTAATTTTTCTTGCTCTTCAATAGAGAAAAACGAGCTCCAAGATTTATTCTTTTCTGGTTGGACTATTAGTGAGATAAGGTCTTCCCAATGAATCGTACCTTCTAAATTAAGAATGTGAAGCAAAGAAGTTGTATGTGCAATTGATGTTTTTATGTTAAATAATTGCTCTTCCAAATATGATTTATGAGCTAATAGAATGGTCTCTGTCGATTGGTCTTTTATAATCCTTTTTATTTCATCGAGTGGAAGATCAAGCGATTTAAGTAGAATAACCTTTTCAAGAATTAAGCAGTCCTCTGCAGAATAGAAACGTTTACCTCCCTCGCCTAGTTTCGATGGACGGACGAGGCCGATTTCATCGTAATATCTAATTGTCCTAATAGACACCTTGAAACGCTTTGCCAATTCCCCACTTGATATATACATTTTTCCTCTCCTTAAATTTAAATTAATTGTATTTTGTCATTTATGCTTATTTGAACCGTTAGATTAAGTTAATAACATCACAATTTCAAAAATATTCCTACTAAAATCATACCAGAAGATAACGAATAGCTGTTATTATTCCACATAAATATTGAAGTGTTTGTTGCACAGTATCTGTCTACTACGTATTAAAGATTGAGTAATTTATTCAAACCATTAATAAAAGGAGCTGCCGCCTTGACAACTCCTTATTACACTATTGCACCTGTTACTTGAAGAAGAGTTTCTACTTATTTTTCGGGTACCCTTACAAATTGTTCATTCTGATAATCTCTCCGATGTTATAGCCTATCCAAGCACCGATAAATGGAAAAGCATCGATAGGAAAGTGCAATCTTACAGTGTCAAAATCCATAACAAAAATGAAACCTGTAAGAAAAACGCTTATAACACTGATGAAGACAATCTCAGTTATTTTTCTTCGCTTCCACCTTTTCTCTCCCAAACGATTTCTGTCAAATGCCCGCACACGTCTACTCGTCTTTGTACCGATAGGTCTTCCTGTCTTTAGGGTGTACAACGTGATAGCTACTATTATCCAAGAAAGTACACAAAATGCTCCAAAGAGGAGTAATGGCTTTCCGTTCTCAGCAAGATAACCAAAAGGCACGAATAACAACAGCATTACAAGATTGCCTTGGACTAATTGCATCTTTTTTAAATACTTAACTTCTTGTATATCCCATTGTGTTTCATCCATTTTATCCCCGCTTTCAATTCGACAACTTGTTAAACTAACCTAGCCCGTTAGTTTAAGTACAAACCTTCACATACTCGTTTTATTTTAATATAAATATCCATTTTTCAATTTGATTTTTTAGGATAGTCACCAAACCACGTTACTATAAATCACCTTTCCCTTTAACTTAGTCTAAAAAAAGACTAACTCAAACCATCGTGAATTAACGACTTATTCGAGTTAGCCTCTGAAACTATCCATTTAGTATGGATTGTTTTTTCTATATAAAATAAACCTTAGATCTTCATTACTCCACCTGTACTTGCTGATGTAACAAGCTTAGAATAGCGAGCTAAATAGCCTTTTTTCACTTTTGGCTCAAAGCCTTTCCAGTTTGCTTTACGTTTTTCCCATTCTTCCTGGGCTACTTGTACATCCATTGTACGATTTTCAATGTCGATAACAACATGATCTCCATTTTCAACGAATGCAAGTGGTCCTCCTTCAGCAGCTTCAGGTGAAGCATGTCCAATTGATAAGCCACGAGATGCACCTGAAAAACGGCCGTCTGTTACTAGTGCTACCTTTGGTCCTAATCCCATACCAACAATCATCGAGGTTGGTGAAAGCATTTCCGGCATACCTGGACCACCTTTTGGTCCTTCATAGCGGATGATCACAACATGTCCTTCTTTTACCTTTCCGTTTGCAATACCGCTCATAGCTTCTTCTTGTGATTCAAACACAATTGCTGGACCTTCATGGCTCGTAATTCCGTTTTGAACTCCACCTGTTTTAATAATTGCACCATCAGGAGCAAGATTACCGAATAAAACAGCTAGTCCACCTTTTTCTGTATGAGGATTATCAATAGGTCGAATGACTTCATAATCTTGTATTTCACAGCCGGCAATGTTTTCACCTAATGTTTTGCCTGTAACTGTTAATGTATCAAGATGAAGAGCACCTTCTTTTTTAGATAGCTCATACAAAGCTGCTGATACCCCACCTGCTTCATGTAAATCTTCAATATGATGATCTGATGCTGGTGCAAGCTTTGATAAATGAGGCACACGAGCTGCTACTTCATTTATACGCTGAATTGGGTATTCAATTTCAGCTTCATGTGCTAAAGCTAATGTGTGGAGAACTGTATTTGTTGAACCACCTAGAGCCATATCAAGAGCGAATGCATTATCAATTGCTTTTTCTGTAACGATATCTCTTGGCTTGATGTCATCTTTGATTAAATTCATTAATTGTTTTGCAGAATCTCTAACGAATTCCTTACGTTTTGGATCTACAGCCAAAATTGTTCCGTTACCAGGCATTGCTAACCCAAGTGCTTCTGCTAAACAGTTCATTGAGTTTGCTGTAAACATACCTGAACATGATCCACAAGTTGGACAACCAAATTGCTCAAGCTCTGTTAAACCTTTTTCATCAAGTTTACCAGATTGGTAAGCACCTACTCCTTCAAAAACAGAAGAAAGCGAGATTTTCTTTCCATCACTTGTTACACCGGCCTTCATTGGGCCTCCACTTACAAATAATGTTGGAATGTTAATACGTAATGCTGCCATCATCATACCTGGAGTGATTTTGTCACAGTTAGGGATACATACCATTCCATCAAACCAGTGTGCAGATACAACCGTTTCAACTGAATCCGCAATGATTTCACGACTTGGTAATGAATAACGCATTCCGATATGTCCCATTGCAATACCGTCGTCTACACCGATTGTATTAAACTCAAACGGAACTCCACCAGCTTCACGAATAGCATCTTTTACGATTTTCCCAAACTCTTGTAAATGTACGTGACCAGGTACAATATCAATATATGAATTACAAACCGCAATAAACGGTTTACCAAAATCCTCTTCTTTTACACCTGCAGCTCGAAGTAAGCTACGATGAGGTGCACGGTCAAAGCCTTTTTTAATCATATCGCTACGTAATTTCATCATTCTAATCTCCCTTCACTAAACATTATTCAAGAATGATAGTAATAGGTTACTTCGAAATTTCTAAATAATCAATATATTCTTTCTTATTTAAATATCCAATTATAAACATGTGTCGTAAATATGTATTCTGTATGGAAGTAACCTATATTTATCCACCATCTATTATTTGAACACTAAGAACTTTATGAACATAATAAAGTAAGGTAAAATTAGAAGTACTATATACGATCTTTATGATTTTAGTTTGGAGGGTTCACCATTACTTTCGGTCCACGGATTTTAAAAACAGGATTAGCTGTATCCTTATCAATATACATATGCTCTTTATTTAATTTTGAACTAGCTGTTTTTGCAGGTGTTGCAGCAATTTTAGCCATACAGCCATCAATTTATCGTACATGGAAACAAATGGTCGACCAAATTATCGCCAATACAATTGGCGCGACCATTTCACTATTTTTCATCTACTTCTTTGGTGAAAATCCAGTAATCACTGGTTTCGTGATTATCATTGTTATATCGATAAGTCTAAAATTAAATATGCAAAGTACCATTCCTTTAACTCTTGTAACTGTCCTGGCAGTTATGAGTGCTGCAGGAAGTGAGGATCTTTACTTTGCCTTAGAAAGATTTTACGTCATTTTAATAGGGACATTTACGGCAATTTTAGTCAATCTACTCATTCTTCCACCAAAATATAAAAAGTCATTTATCCAGTCTGTGGAAAAAACGTTTCAAAATATGTCACTACTTATTAGAACGGCGATTTCCAATGAATTAACAGAAGCAACTTATCAGGAGCATAGCAAAACATTTAAAAAAGACATCAAAAAATTAGAAGATCAATTTCTATTGTTTGATGAAGAAAGAGCAAAGCTTGGAAGAAAAGCTAATCAATTACATGCAAGGGAAATTCTTGTTTTTAGGCAGTTATTTAAAACGTTGCAAGAAGGAGCGCAGTTATTAGAGAATATTGAGGACCACTTTTTTCAAAGTAATAAAATCGAAGAAGAAGCAGAATTTTTTGATGATCAGCTTGAACACTTAATTAAGTATCATGAATTTTTACTGTTAAAGTATCAGGGAAAAATCAAAGAAAATCATTCAGGCTTTGATCAAGAGGATTTTAAAGAAAGCTATGAGCTTAAACTAAAATTATATCTGCAAAATACAGATCAAAATGTTCGCTTACTAATTGTCGCTTCCTCAATTATTGATTATTCGTTTCATTTAAAACGACTAGATAAATTGATAAGCCAGTTGAATAGTCAGTGATTTTCATGAAATTGTAAAAAACATTAAATTACTTTAAATTCTTCTTAATAATTGAAATACTAAAAGTATCTTCTTCATAAGATACTAAAGTTGTTATAACGTTATAGCAAATCTTTTCATGTTAATAAGATCACTTCACATAGTGATCTTTTTTCATGCTGTTTTAAGTTTAAGCTATTATCGTAAACTTTGTTGCTTCATATTAATTGACTTTATCATTCTCTATACTTATATTTATATAGACCGATCTCTATAATACAATTGTAAAGGGCGTTTAGACGTGAAAAACAAAGTAAATACAAGAGATATGATATTAGAAACGGCAAGTCGCTTATTTCAGCGTCAAGGCTATAACGGTACAGGAATCAACCAGATTATTGAGGAGAGTGGTACACCTAAAGGATCTTTGTATTATCATTTTCCAAATGGTAAAGAAGAGATTGCTATAGAAGCAATCAAGCTTGTAAAAGAGAAGATCCTCGAGCATACAAAACTAGATTTAATGGCTGCCGATGATGCCATTGATGCCTTTCAACAGCATATTAACAACATTGCTGATTTTTATGATACGGAGGATTGTACAGAATGGTTAAAGATTGGGCTACTTGCCTCTGAGACTGCTTCTACACATGAAACTCTCCGACTTACATGTGAAACAGCCTTTATGGAAGGACAAATGCTTTATGCCGATACATTGGTAAAGCATGGTTATGAGACTTCTTTAGCTCAAGAGCTGGCCATCACAATCAACTCTTTGCTAGAAGGCGCAACAACGATTTCTTTAACTCGTAAAAGTGGAGATACATTACGTGTTATTGCACAACAAATACCAACATTACTTAGAGGAAAAAATTTGGGAGGAAATATAGAATGAATATAGATAGTCAAAGTAGTAGTAATACAACTCAACAGGAAATGAGCGAATTTAGAGTAGTACCTATCCTTGTTTCTTTCCTAATTGCCGGTTTTATTGGTTTGTTTAGTGAAACAGCCTTAAATATGGCACTAGGTAGTTTAATCAAGGACTTTGGTATTCACGAAACAACTGCTCAATGGCTAACAACAGGTTACCTATTAACTTTAGGTATTCTCGTGCCGGTTTCTGGACTTATTTTACAGTGGTTTACAACAAGACAATTATTTATTGTTTCAATTGCACTTTCGATTATTGGTACGTTAATCGCTGCACTTGCTCCTACTTTTGAATTTTTAATGATTGCACGTGTTGTTCAAGCAATGGGTACGGCTCTAATGCTGCCACTGATGTTTAACACGATTTTACTTATCGTCCCACCTTACAAACGTGGGAAAATTATGGGGTTGTTAGGTCTTGTTATCATGTTTGCTCCTGCTGTTGGACCAACATTATCAGGTCTTATTCTACAGTCACTTTCATGGCATTGGATCTTCTGGATCTCACTACCATTCTTGGTAATTGCACTAATCTTCGGATCAGTTTTCATGCAAAATGTTTCTACACCGACGAAGCCTAAGATCGACATTGTATCGATCGCTCTATCAACAATTGGTTTTGGTGGTGTGGTATATGGATTTAGTAGTGCTGGTGAAGGTGGCGGCTGGGGAGAACCAATCGTAATCATTTCCATAGCTGTTGGTCTTCTTTCATTAGTTCTTTTTAGCATTCGTCAAACAAAAATGAAACAACCAATGCTAAATCTTCGTGCCTTTAAATACCCAATGTTTGTTGTCGGGTTATTATTAGTTCTTGTTAGTATGATGATCATTTTATCTTCAATGATTCTTCTACCATTATATTTACAATCATCTTTAGCTTTAAGTACATTTGCAGCAGGTTTACTGCTTCTTCCTGGTGGTATCATAAACGGTCTTCTTTCTCCTGTTATGGGAAGCTTATTCGACCGTTTCGGACCTAAATGGTTAGTTATTCCAGGTCTTGTGCTTGTGACAGCCGCTTTATTTGGTTTTTCTACAATTGATTTAGAAACAACCTCTGCATTTATTGTGGCTATGCACATTGTCATCATGATTGGTGTTTCAATGATTATGATGCCTGCTCAAACAAATGGCTTGAATCAACTACCACCTGAACTATATCCAGATGGTACAGCAATTATGAACACTTTACAGCAAGTAGCAGGAGCTATTGGTACAGCTGTAGCTATCTCTATCTTATCGTCTGGAACTGAAAAATATCTACAAAATGTCACTGATTTAGCAAACCCAGCAAATCAATTGCTTGCTTTTACATCTGGTGTGCAGGACGCATTTGTTTTTGCAATTGTAGTGGCAATCGTTGGATTTATTATCGGTTTATTTATTAAACGAGTTAAAGTTGAGCAGCAAGCTTCTTAATAGTAGTTCAACTTTAGTAAAAGCTCGTTTGTGAACAGTGTTTTTGAATAAAGTATGATCATCAATGATAGCATTATAAAAACTAGTCTCCTGTTATAGCAGGGGACTAATTTTTATTTCATTTAGACTCTGTTAAACTTTGTTATTGATTTACGTTACAGCAAACATCCTATTATGCTTCTGGATCCAATCAAGACGGTGCTTTATTTAGTTACTGTGGCTGATGTTATCATGAGTTAAGTGGTTCAAATATTGCTGAGCAAGTCAGGATATTGAACCGCATATTAATTCTTTCTTATTTTCAAAAAAAGGGTATGAAACATATATAATAAAGGTGCCTTAGATAAAAAATAACCGAAAAATTGAAGATTGTTAATACGAACTAAGGAATAATACTTTATTTTCTCTGCAAAAAATGAGAATGGAAATGCAATAAAAGCATGTGCTAATGAATTGAGTAGAATAAACCGATTAAAATTTCCGTAAGCCAGTTTAAGTGTCCACAATGCTACCATTAGAAATGGACCAAGTTGAAAAGGGAATTCCCCAAATAAAGATGATTTAGGTTTATTATAAAAAACCCACCATCTTTGTTTTTTTCCATAGCGTTGATGAACCATTTCTATCAGCAAAATAAGGATTGATGCTGGAAGAAATCTCTTTAAATTTCGTAATCCTAATGCGGGTAATGTCAAAAATGACACAACTACCATACCTATATTAAGTAACCATTGATTTTTCGTTGACACCTTTACAACTCCTTTCTATCTTTAGATTTACCTATAGTTATTAAGATATTCTTCCAATTTGACCTGATCGCTTACCATAAATTCAATTGATATTTAACTTGAATTTTCTCCAGTGACTGACAATAATATGAATATTGAACTCTTTACCTTTTAAATTCAATTCCAACAAAGGGAGAATAAATAATGTCAACTGCTTCTGTTTCAAAACAATCGATACCTTCAGAACAACAAACAAAAACCGCTTATAATATTTTATTCATCATTGGTTTTTGCCATCTTTTAAATGACAGTATTCAGTCGGTTATTCCGGCGATGTTTCCAATTTTAGAAAAATCAATGGGGTTAACTTTTACACAGCTTGGTCTGATTGGATTTTCACTTAATATGGTTTCATCTGTTATGCAGCCGGTTGTGGGTTTATATACAGATAAACGCCCTATTCCATATGCATTACCGATTGGGTTAACAAGCTCTATGATTGGTGTGCTTGGGTTAGCCTTTGCACCATCATTTATCACAATCCTACTTTCTGTTATCTTTATTGGGTTAGGTTCAGCGATTTTTCATCCAGAGGGCTCACGTGTTGCCTATTTAGCTGCTGGTAATCGTCGTGGTCTTGCACAATCAATCAATCTACCAGGTTGGCGGAAATAGCGGTCAGGCACTTGCACCTGTAATTACTGCATTAATTCTTGTTCCTCTAGGTCAATTTGGTGCTATTTGGTTTACAGCTGTAGCTGGTGTTGCAGTTGTGTTTCTTTTTTATATTGCTGGGTGGTATTCTAGAAAAATTCAAGCAGCAACACCAATTAATAAAGTGTCAAAAACAACAAATACAAAACAACCTGCCATTTCTAAAGCAGTTCGCAATGCCATTCTTGTCATCATATTCCTAATTTTCGCTCGAACTTGGTACGGTAGTGCTATTGCTAACTTTTACACATTCTTCGCAATTGAGAAGTTTCATTTAACAATCGCAGAATCACAAATGTATATTTTCGTCTTTCTCGTAATGGGTGCAGTTGGTACATTTATTGGTGGTCCTTTAGCAGATCGTTTTGGAAAACGTAATGTGATTATCACTTCTTTACTAGCCACTGCCCCACTCACATTATTACTGCCTTTTACAGGTCCTATTGTTTCTATAGTTTTATTAGCTTTAATTGGAGTTATTCTCATGTCTAGCTTTTCTGTTACGGTTGTTTATGCGCAAGAGCTTGTTCCAGGTAAAATTGGCACAATGTCTGGATTAACTGTCGGACTTGCATTTGGAATGGGAGCAATCGGATCAGTCGCATTAGGAGGAATGATTGATGTTGTTGGTTTAACACCTACAATGATTAGTGTCGCATTTTTGCCACTACTAGGTTTTCTAGCATTTTTGTTACCAACTGATCACACTTTGAGAGAATGGCAACATAATAGATAATTCCACTAGTGGAAAAAGTTACCGAGAATTTTAATCTAATTGTAACCTACGGTACCCCTTTTCTATGTTATAACTATTTAAGTATAGAAAGGGGTTGCTTTATGCGAGCTTTTAAGAGAACCTTTGCCACAACACTTAGTGTACTTCTATTATCTTTATCTATTTCACATGTGGCAAATGCCGAATCTACTAAAAACACTTTAAACAGTGCCAATGAACAGCTAGAGCAAAAACAACAAACCATTCTTCAAAAGGAAAAAGAACAGCAGGCTATTTCTTCAGAAGTTGAAAGCTTACAAAAAAACATACAAGTAATGGATGCTGAAATTACAAAAAACCTAGAATCTCTAGCACATGTTGAAACAAAAATGACAGAAATTAAACAGATTATTGAACAGAAAAAAGAAGAAATTGTTCTATTACAGGACAAGGTTTATGCTCGTGAAGGAATAATGGAAAAGCGTTTAGTTGCTCTTCAGCATAGTGATCATACAACAATTGTTATTGATACTTTAATAAATTCAGAAAGTATTGGTAACTTCTTTGAACGAATTGGTGCTGTTAGCACTCTACTAAATGCAGACAAAAAGATTCTTGATGAGCAAGAAGGAGATATAAAACAAATCGAAGAAGATAAGAAAGAAATAGATAAGCAAGAACAGCTACTAGCTAGTCAACAAGCTGATCTTGAAGGTAAAAGAGCTACGCTTGAGGAAAACCGTACTCAAAGAAATCAAGCACTTATTACGATGCAGGATAAGTACACGAAAATTGCAGCTGAATTAACAGATGCTAAACAAGATAAAACGAAGATCCAAACACAAATAAGCTCGATTCAAGCTGAAATTAAGAAGGAAGAAGCTGCAGCCAAAGCAAGATCAGTTGAACTAGCAAAAGCTAAGAAAGAAGCAGAAACAGCTGTTCAACATACAGTCGCACCACCTTCTAAATCGAGTAAAGATAAACCAGCTTCAAGCAAAACTGCAGGCAAAGAAATGTATGTAACTGCAACAGCTTATAGTCATCAAGATACAAAAAATGATGTTACCTATTTAGGTTATAATATTAAAAAGAATCCACATATGAAGCTTATTGCTGTTGATCCTGGTGTTATTCCACTTGGATCGAGAGTTTGGGTTGAAGGCTATGGTGAAGCAATTGCTGGTGATACGGGTGGAGCCATTATCGGACACAAAATTGATGTATTAATGCCATCAAGTGCTCGTGCTATACAATGGGGCCGTAAAACAGTTAAGATTGTCATTTTAGATTAATCTTACAAAAAAGGGATAGATTAGATTAGTGTGGCGACTAGTTTAATCTATCCTTTTTTAGTGTTTATTAAACCTTACCCTTATGTATGAAAAACAAACGCCATTAATGATTTATCTTCTTTGAAGTTCCAATCAATAAAAATATCTTTAATACTATTGTTAAAAATTTCATCAAATTTTCCATATCGATGGAAATAGCTTTTCTCTAATTCATCCTTTGTTATTTTCAGCTCATTCGAAAATCCCTTCGCAATTAATGCTTTTTCAATTGGAATTAATATACCCTTCCTCTCAACTAAATATATTGTTTGTGATAAAGGGTAAACATGAATGATATCAGGGACTTTTTGAACTAATTCACTTATTCTTGCTATTTCTTTTTCTAATTTTTGTATAAGCATGCTATTTTCATTACAATTCTCTATTATTTCTTCATTTAATACAAAAAAGATTAATCCCGAGTTATTAGGAAAGTTCCAATCATGATAACTCTCTTCTACCTCACGATCTATAGTTACTTTAATAATTCCCTTTAGCTCCTCTATCACATGCTCAATAATCACTGCTCGTGCCTTCTCAACCTGTTCTTGTTGCCCCTGTTGAATCAAAACTTCTTCCATTGGGGAAATAAAGCCCTGTATATAGATAACAAAGTGTTGCTTGCAAATAGTAGCCTGACATGACTGGGGACCCTTACCAAAATTTTTCCTTAGTAACTTACTAGTTAGACTGCTGATCGAATTTAATCTATCCTGGTCCATGCAAATCCACCTTTTCATAAAATAAATATGATTATTCTAGCATGTTACTGTTATTTTGGCATGAATTAGTGCTCTAATGATTTTGTAATAGTATACTCAACCTTCCCTTCAAAAACACAAAAAAGCATATTTTTAAAAAATATGCTTGATAACTGAGCGTTCTGTTTCTATCTAATAAGTTCTTCTAGTAAGTAAGTTAAATACTCTAATTCATAGCTAGTTGTAATCTTAGAGTTCATTGTTATGTCTAAATTGTTCAATGTGACTTTTACATGCTCTATATATTTAGTCATTTCACTTATAATCAACACAATGCTTGAAACAATATTAATTATTAATTCCCGATCAACATCTTCACTACATATTAGCTTCATACTTTGATTTTTTAAATTTAAAAGATCCAGAAAAGAAGTTTTCAAGTGTATGTTAGTAGGTACATTCTTTTCTTCCTTTAAACTCATGGTTTTATTGATACTATTAATTATCACATTAATTTCCTCAATTGTCTGTGACCCTAGATTATTAAGTATCTTTAATGAATATGAGTACTCATATGTTAGATTCATACAACTTTCCTCAGATCTTTTCATTTGAACACCCTTTATTCATTTTGATTCGTTCTATATAAAAAACCAAAACAGCAAGATAGATAAGCTAATTTCTTGCTATTTTGGCATAATGATAGTTTAAAAGATTGCATGTACATTGCTCATTTTACACGTTAATGAAATATCGGTCATTTCTATATGACTATATATTAATAATAGTAAAAAATAGAATTATTGTAAATGAGGTTTTGTCAGGTTATCTTTTTTACCAACTATTTTATAGAAAACGAAATTAAAAAGATCAGGTAATTACAAATGAATAAACAAGAGACTTCTGTCTTTTTCATAATCCCACATTAAATACATTTGATTTATTTTTGTTTCAAAAACACGCTGTAAACTATCCTTATGCTCCAAATAACAATCTTTAATCTCAAATGATCGATCTTGTATGATATTTAAGTGGCCTTTACTAAAGAGTATTTTCTCAACCTGTAATAGTATCCCCTGACTTTCAATCATATACATATTTGGATTAATACTTACAATTTCTAATTTGTTTGGAGCCTTGTGAATCTCTGAACAGATTTGGACCATTTTATCAAAAAGCTTATCTCTTAGAATTGGATTGAGTTGTGTCTCTTCCCACGATAGTGAGCTCATATTTTCCAGCAACAACATTCCACTGTTTTCTTCATAGTTCCAATCATCAAAATACGAATTAAATGTCACACCCAAAACATTTGTTGCTTCATCTGCAAACTCTCTAAATACAGTCTCCATGACAGAAGTACGAAATAAATGTGCTAATCTTAATTGATCATTATGAACTAACACATCTTCAGCTGGAGTAATAAAGTTACGAATATGTACAATTATTTTATTTGAGTGAAAAGTCAGAGAGCAAGCCTCAGGGCCTTTTCCAAATCTTCTTTTGAGCAGCTTACTTAAAGTACTACTAAGTAGGAGGAGTTCTTCCTGGTAGTAACGATCGATTTTTTTCAATATTGTTCCCCCTTTTCAAATAGCAATCGATTTTTTGTAGATATTATATTTTATTTATTATCAAGAAAGGAAAATTTCGTGGTAACTATCTTTTTCCGTTTCATTGTCAATATAAACCTAAAAATGTAAAAAACAAAAAAGGCCTAACTCCTTGTTTAGAAGTTAGGCCATGGACAGACGAGCTATATAAAAAATAGTTTCTCACATTTACCATATTATCTTAAGTATGATTTCATTTAATTTTGTTGCTAGAGTGATCTTTAAGTAACTAATAACAGCAAGAAATTAGTCATTAAATATGATAGCATAATTCATTTACAATGACAATAATGATTGAGTTATTCTCTATCTCTGTATCAATATTTAAGAATATTTTCCTTTATGCTAACTCATCATAAGATGAACACTTTTAATGGAGATGATAGTTGTGGATAGAAGGAACCAAAATTCAGAAGTTACACCACATTCAGATGGTGAAAGAGAATCAATTATCAATGACTCCCTTTCAACAGCAGGTGCTCAAATGGGGATTAAAATGGATAAAGATAATGAATTCCACCAGGAAAAAAATCCATTTTATCACCCTATCGTCACTGATCCCTCAATGGTTGAATTTGAGAAGCTTATGAGAGGAAAAAAGGTAGAAGAAGAATAAACGAAAGGTGTGAAGCTAAGATGTCTGATTGGAATGAACAAGCAGCACCAAATAATAACTTACCTGTTAAAAATCTTCGTGCTATTAATGGAAGACTAAATAAGGAAAGCTCATTTAAAAGTAGCTCTTCTAAACAACGTTCCCAACAAAAAGATTAGAAATGCTAACATGTAACTATCGAGTTTCGTATAAATGTAAAAAATTTCAGTTTCAATAAAGAGGCTGGGACATAAGTAAAGAAGTCATAAAAAAACGAATAAATCTAAATTCAGATAAGCTGAAAGAAACAAGTTCGTTCCATTGCGCTGCAGACACTCGCTTTCCACGGGGAGGAAGCTGTGCTCCACAGCTACTCCTACGGGGTCTCAGCCTTTCCTCTATTCTAAGTAGGTGCCCTAGTGTCTTCCGCTCCATTCCACTAGTTCTTAATTAGTATACAAAGTCAAAAATTCTATTGAAGACTGCAAATAAAAACCCGTACTATTAGGCGAATGATTAATCGAAATATCACCTAATAATTCGGGTTTTTCATTAACTTACATACTTATGTCCCAGCCTCTTTTATTTTTGTCCAACATTCTGTAATAATTTCTAAGCAATTTCTGTGTTATTAAGAAAATTTAAAGGCGCAAACCACATATCTATTGTTCATGCTTTGTCATAAACTCATAAATTTCTGCCTTTGTTGGTAAAGCAGATATTGCACCTTTACCTGTTGTTGTTAAAGCACCACTCGCATTAGCATATGAGAGTATTTCTTGATGATCTGATTGTAGTATTGACTCTAGTTCAGAAAGCGATACGTTCTTCTCGAGAAGCTTATATAAAAATCCACCGATAAAAGCATCGCCAGCTCCTGTCGTATCTTGTACGTCAACTTTATAGCCATTCGATTGATAGCTTTTGTTCTGTACATAAAGCTCAGCACCTTTAGCACCACGTGTGTATATTACTGCCTTAACATCACCGGTAAATAATGAAGATATTGCTTCATCCTCATTTGCTATTCCAGTTATAAATTCCAGCTCTTCATCAGATATTTTCAAAATATGAGCTTCTGGAATAAAAGATAAAATCGTCTCACGACACTCTTCAGGAGAGTTCCATAAGGGCAATCGCACATTAGGATCAAAGCTAATTATTCCACCCTTTTCTTTCGCATATCCCATCGCTTTTTTATGTGCTTGTTTCATCGGACTTTCAACTAAATCAACAGAGCAAAAGTGAAGAATATCTCCCTCTTTAAACCAGCTCTCCTCAATTTCATCCTCTGTTAAAAGTAAATCGGCAGAAGGATTTCGATAAAAGGAAAAATCTCGTTCTCCATCTTCTTTTAAAGAAACAAAAGCTAATGCTGTATTAGCTTCATTTGTTCTAAATACATGGTCTGTGTTCACACCAACATTTTTTAATGTTTCGATAAGGAAATCACCAAATGCATCTTCGCCAAGCTTTGTAATCATTGAGGAATTTGCTCCTGACTTTGCAACGGCAGCGGCTACATTTGCAGGCGCGCCTCCTGGTGCTCTTTCAAAGGAAGTGACATCTTTTAGCGCCATCCCCTTTTGTGCTGGAATAAAATCTATTAACACTTCACCAATTGAAAACAAACTTCCCATGAAAATCATCTCTCCTTATTAAATATCCCATTTCTCAGCATAAAATGTTGTAGATCCACCATTAGAAAAGAAGCGAATTTCATCACTTTCTTTTCTAGGAAAAATTCTACTAGTAAATACCTCTTCACCATCATTTATAAATACCTCAACAGACGAAACATCAACAAATAAATGGAACTTAATTTGACCATTTGTAATCAGACACTTTCTTTGTTCACCATACTCTTTCGCCACAGGTTGTCCAGATTTACTACGATCTACTATAATCTCTTTTTCTATGCTATCAAACATAATGCTTGTATATTCATCATCACTAGCACGTATTTCGATTCCAAACTGATTACTATCAATTTCTATTAATTCACAAATTAATTCGAATGATACTCCTTTAAAAACATTTATTGTTTCATTTGAAATTGTCGCTTCAATAACTTGTTTTGTTTTCCTCAGTTTTTTTAATTCTTCTATAGGCTTTTGAATTAATTTGCCTTCTTTAATTGTTAATTCTCGTGGTAATGTTAAGCAGTGTGCCCAACCATCCTGATCTGTAGGATAATCAATTTCAGGCAATCCCATCCACCCAACTAAAATTCGTCGACCATCCTGAGCTAATGTTGTTTGTGGAGCATAAAAATCAAAGCCGCGATCAAGCTCATAAAATCGCCCATGAGCAAACTCTTTCATTTCTAAATCCAACTTTTGTCCAACCAAATATCCTGATTGATAGATATTTTGAAACTCATCACCAGATTTCTCAATTCCTTGCGGAGAAAAAATGAATATACCATGATCATTATCTTCAAAATAGTCAGGACATTCCCACATATATCCAAACTCATTTAACTGAGTTTTCATTTCCCCTAAAAATGTCCAGTCAAGAAGATTATCCGATTTATATAATACCGCACAGCCTGTTAGATTTTCTCTTTGTGCCCCAATAATCGCATAAAATAAATCACCTGATTTCCATACTTTAGGATCTCTAAAATGATCAGTGTATCCAGAAGGTACTTCAGTAATATTCGCTTGCTGTGGTTTTGTCATCCTACCTTGATTGTTCATTGTCGCAACAACCTGATAAGGATGACGTTCCCAGTTTTCGTCACGAGTATTTCCAGTATACATTAAGTATAACGTATCATTATGCTCGATTGCACTTCCAGAATAGGCACCATGGCTATCATAATCATGATTTGGTTTTATTCCCACACCAACATTCTCCCACGTAACAAGGTCTTGTGACTTTGTATGGTACCAGTATTTGAGTCCGTGAACTGGACCTAGCGGAAACCATTGATAAAACAAATGATATTCACCATTAAAAAAGCAAAAACCATTAGGATCATTTAATAATCCTGTTTCAGGCTGAATGTGAAAGTTCTGTCTCCACTCACTATTATTTACTTTCTTTTTTAATTCTTCCATTTCATTTATATCTATTTCTTCAAGTCGACGATATCTCATCTCTTTTGTCCATTCCATAAAGCTCGTTCCCCTCAAATTGAAAATATCGTGAATAATTTATTTAAGTCTCTAAAAATAAACATAGGAGAATCGTCTAAATGATTGATTCTCCTAAACTATTTGATTAGTTCTGTTCTTTTTTTAGTGCTCTTTTTCCTAAAATAAAGGTTACAGTGAAGGCTACTGCGCATGAAATAATCATACCGATTACGTAGAATGTAATTGAACCTGTTTTAATTGAGATAATTCCAGGAAGTCCTGCTGCCCCTAATGCAATTGCTTTTACTTTGAAAAGCCCTATAAATCCTGATGCTACAGCAGCTCCAACAATTGCCCCAATAAATGGATAGCGAAGCTTTAAGTTAACCCCAAACATTGCTGGCTCAGTAATACCTAGTAATGATGAAATACCAGCTGCTGATGCTATACCTTTTATTTTTGCATCACGAGTAATTAATAAAACAGCTAGTGTTGCTGCACCTTGGGCAACATTTGACATAGCTGCAACAGGGAAAATAAATGAACCACCTGTTTTCGCAATATCAGCAAGTAACTGTGTTTCAACAGCAATAAAGCTATGATGCATTCCTGTAATAACAACTGGTGCATACGCTAAACCAAATAGTGCTGCACCAATAAATCCTGTTGTATCATATAACCAAATCAAACCATCTGATAAAAGATTTCCTGCTGTTCTTGTTAGTGGACCAACTAATGTAAACGTCAATAAACCTGTAATAAAAATTGATAATAACGGTGTTAATAGGTTATCTAATGAAGACGGTGTAATCTTACGTAAATTTGTTTCAATTTTAGCTAAAATAAATGATGCTACTAATACTGGTAAAACTGTTCCTTGATAACCGATCTTTGCAATCTCATAACCTAGTATATTCCAATACGGAATTTCCCCACTTGTTAAAGCTGCACCGTAATTATATCCATTTAATAAATCTGGATGAACCATTAACATTCCAAGTGTTGCACCTAAGTATGGATTACCACCAAAACGCTTTGTAGCTGAAAATCCAATTAAGATTGGTAGAAAAACAAATGCCGCATTTGCAAATGTATTTATAAGTGCTGCTAAATCAGCTATTCCTGGATTAGCTTCTACAAGTGACATCCCATCTACAAATAAATCAGAAGCAGTTAATAGATTGTTAAGTCCCATTAATAATCCACCGGCAACAATTGCTGGAATAATCGGGACAAATATATCAGACAACATCTTAACGAAACGTTGAAGTGGATTCATTTTCTTTGAGCCTGCACTACTAACGTCCTTTGTTGACATTTCTTCCATTCCAGTAAGCTTTGATAGCTCATTATAGACATTGTTGACAGTACCTGATCCTATAATAATTTGATATTGTCCTCCAGTTGAAAATGTCCCTTTAACAATATCCATTTCATCTAATTTCTCTTGATCTACCTTTTCTTCATCATGCAAAACAAGTCGTAATCTTGTCGCACAGTGTGCAGCAGCAGAAACGTTTTCTTTTCCGCCTATTGCAGCTAAAATTTCTTGTGCTATTTGTGGATAGTTCATTTATCCTCACCCTTTACTAGTTTTAGTATGTCGCACGGAACCGGTTCCTTAAACAAATAAAAAAATATTATTGGTACCGGTTCCATTCCTATTTAAAATAAAAACCGATAAAATGGAACCGGTTTCGAATAAATTATATATCGCTTACATTCGATTGTCAACACTTTCTCTTTCAACCATTTTGACATTAGAAACAGTCAGTTTTTCTACAGCTTCTCCATTAATGAGACGAATCATTTTTTCAGCAGCAAGCTCTCCAGCATCTTTATAAAAAAACTTAACTGTTGTTATACTAGGGTGGATAATCTCGGTTACTTCATAGCCTCCAAAGCCTGTAATCGACAAATCAGTTGGTATGGATAATCCTCTAATTTGAGCAGCCTTTAAAATGCCAAGTGCAATATTATCTGTCGCACAAGCGATAATTGTTGGTGCGTGCTGATCCACAATTTCACTGAATTTCTCGGTTGCATCTTTCACACTAAAGCTTGTTTCAAAATACATCACATCAATATTGCTTGCTTCTTTTATAGCCTGTTGGAAACCTCGTTTTCTCTTAACACCAACTGCTATATCCTTCTCTGTTACACCCAAATAAGCAATCTTTTCGTGACCGTTAGTTAAAACATGTTTACCAAGTAGGAAACCTGCTTCTTCATCATTATGTATTAAGCTATAGCAATGCTCACTTTCCTGTCCAACAAGTAACACAGGCACATCTACTTTTTCAAATGCTTCTAGATGCTGATCTGTGACTTGTGTAGCAAGCAAAATAATACCGGCTATCTTTTGATTCGCTAAATTATAAATGCTCTCAATTTCCCGTTCTAAATCCTGACTTGTATTTGATATAAGTAATTGATAGTTTTTCTCTCGTAGTCTTTCATCAATTCCAATTAAGGTCTCTGCTGTAGCATACGAATTTAATCTTGGTACAATTGTCCCTATGATATTCGTTTTCTTTGCCTTTAAACTACGGGCAAATGTGTTTGGAACATAACCAGTCTCACTTATCACTCTTTCTATTTTCAAACGTGTTTCTTTTCCAACAGATCCCCCATTAAGAAATCTAGAAACAGTGCTTTTCGCAACCCCTGCAAGCTTGGCAATTTCACCAATTGTCATATTCATACAACTCCACATTCATGTACTTTGCTTTATAGTATACACCAAATTGTTGGGGGAGTTAAAATAAGTATTATTGAGTTTGTTATGTTAAATTTAGTTTAATAAACAATTTGATTTAATTTCTTTTAATTAAGCTCTTTTCTGAAAGATTGTTGCTAATTGACGTCTTTATCTGTTAGAACCAGTGTATTATCGTATAAAAGGTTCGATTTGCAGAAGAAAAGTTGCCACTAGACTTTATACAGAGTTCTTTCTATCAGGTTTCTAAAAGCAACAAAGTTTACGAAACAGCCTTTAATTAAGACTATATTCATAAACTTTGATGCTAAATAAAAAGTCTAGGGAAGGTTGATTTGCACTACAGGATGCTCGCTTTCCGCGGGGTGGGCTGTGAGCCTCCTCGGTGCACAGCACCTGCGGGGTCTCACCTGTCCCACTACTCCCGCTGGAGTCTCGTACCTTTCGTTCCAATCAATCTTAATTAGTTCAGTACGTAAGAACTATAAAAACTACAACCTTTGGAAAAACAACTTGTAAAATAGAATCTACACATACTTCTAAAATAAATGAATCCTGGAGTTAGAGAAATGTTACTAACAGGTTAATTTGTGTACACTGTTATAAATGTCCTCATACTCATATGTTTCATCGAGCGATAAACTCTTTCTCCAGTGATATTTCATGTATGAAAATTCTACCAGTTACACCTTGAATCGAACACACTCTCCCCACTCGGTATGACTTTCTAGATAATGTAAATCAAAGATTTTTTCCCAACTCTTTATTATTGATTCTGATGTTAATGTAAGTTCAGCTTCTTCTCTAGCTTCAATATTGCAGTATACTCCGTCTAATACAAAATGCCATGCTTGAAAATCTGATAAAAGAACCCTATCTTCATCAATATTGATTTTCAGCAGCACTCCCTTCTCTTTCTTATTTAAATGTCCACTTCTTCTTAAATCAGGCCTAATCATCCATAGCCATATAGGGTAATTATTTTGATCATAATTTTTTAATTTTGAATTCATTTGATTCATCATCCAAAGATAAGGCTCAATAAACTCCGGCCAGATATATTTCCTTTCACCCTCAAGATAACCTAGCCTTTTTATCTGCTCCCATTTTCCAGCTGATTGGATCGTCCAATAAATACCCATAAACACCTCTTATTTGAAACAATTATGTTAATAGACTATTAATACTAGTTCATTTTCGATAAGAACCAGAAAAAAGTAAAGTTACTGAAAATGAACTAATGAAGTTGATTACTTGCTTCACATTCCCTCACAAGTTTGTGGAAGAGTGTTAGTGATAAGTAAACTGTTGTATAATTATGACAAATGTATATGCATTATTAATTATATACAATATCTATTTACTTGAGTAATAACATTCTCGAAGTATCACTTTGATTTTATTTTCAGATTGATTTCTACATGTACATTTAACACTAAGAATAGTTAAGTAGGATAATAGGAGAATTCATATAATAATTGGGGTGTGATGATTGGAGATTAATTTGGATTTTGAATGGAATATTATCCAGGTGGTTTGCACAATCCTTGCCTGGGGATTACTTGCTTTCCTTGGGTGGCGCATATATCGTTCACAGCATGTTGATAAGCAGCCGCAGCTTTGGAAAATAATTATCATCGTGTTTATTGGAATTTTTTCTTTTTCTATTAATCTTCCATTGTTTGAAGAAATTCTTTCTTTAGCTATTCTTCCTCTTGGGGTTTGGATTTCATATGGAGTATTAAAGGGTAAAGGCCGATGGTTGACATATAGAAAATATGCTTGGTTGGGTTTCGCTGGGAATTATTTCTTTTTGGGAGCTACTATATTGGCTATCGGAATATCAGGAATTCTTTATCCGAAGAATGAAGTGGAAACATATCTTGCTGATGTTTCCGAAGTGGAGTTACTTTCTATCCATCCTTCCGGAAAAGAAGTTAACATTAGCGTTCCGAAGCTAGAAGAATCTCTATCTTCTTTTAAATGGGAACGTTCAAATGTTATTCAATGGCATGATGAAATGATAGAGCAAAAGTGGTCAGCTGAGGAGAACAAGGAGCAGGAGAAGGTTCAAGAGAAATTTCCCTACCTGTTAACTAATGTGAAAGCTAAAGCAGGCCAAAAGGTTCGTGTGTATGTGGAATCCGATGGAAAAGGATTACTTGTTACCATAAAAGACCGCCAATTCTATTTTCGTTCGAATTCAGCTTCCTTTTTGAATGAAAGGGGGAGTGACAATGAGTAAAAAGAAGATATCGCTTCTACTATTCATTGCTGGTCTTTTAGCTGTAAGTACATATGTAATGTACATATTAATGGTAGCTAAAGACTTTTATACCGAGGAAGAGCTAGTAGAGCAACTCCCACTTATAACACCAAAGAAGGAAATTCAAGATATCATTCAATTAGATGAAAAAACCTATTTTGTTCCTTTCTTATCAGATGATGGCTCTTACGGCACAAGTATTTGGGTATGGAGTTTTGGTAAATGGGAATGTGTTGGCACAAATTCTGGTTCAGGTCCAACGATTCTAGCGAATAACGGGAATTCTTATATTTATTGGAACATCCATCCTCATGATCAGGTTCGGGAGTGGGAGATCTATTTAACATCCGAGAGAAATTACTCTGTAACTAATGCCAATAGTGAGAACCGCGTGGAGGTTTATTTTCCAAAAGTTCAAGTAAAAGATACGATCAAATTAGAAAATGAAAGCTTTGGATATGCTGAACTGTCACCTAAATGGAAGGATATTATTGGATCTTTTGATTTCAATCCTACTCAATCTGGACTTTTACCTTCTAGCCACTACTATATATTTCAATATCAAGCTTATAATGATCAACAAAAAGCGATAGACCTTGAACATACATTTCGTAAAGGCGGAGGTGGCACATATACAGGAGATTATATTCATCACATGCAACAGGTGATGCTTAACGATCTAGAATAGAGGTAGTCTCTTAAAACCTAAGAAGGAATGTTTAATGAAATAGAAAGAAGTCTAATAGAATAATTGATTCCTACTAGTTAAAACAACCTATATATAAGAAAAGATATTCATAAAATCGCTTAATAGATTAAAATTTATTACCTTCTTCAACAAAGCTCCTATACCTACTAATAATTAAAGATTAAAAAAATTTACAAAATACGGGTTTTTTCTCACTCTTAGGTGGGTAGGTAATAATAGATTAGTTTACATACAAGACTCTATCAAAGGGAGCGATTTTATGAAAAAAAATGAAAATATAAATGGTAATAGCAAAAATGAGCAATTGGAACAGTTTCGTGTTAATGATGAAGGGAAAAACCTGACTACAAATCAAGGTCTAAAGGTATCTGAAGATGAATTTTCTTTAAAAGCAGGAGAACGCGGACCAACATTAATGGAGGACTTTCATTTTCGTGAAAAGATGACGCATTTTGATCATGAGCGAATTCCGGAACGAATCGTTCATGCTCGTGGTTTTGCAGCACATGGTGAATTTGAAGTATATAAATCAATGGAAAAATATACAAAAGCAAAGTTTTTACAAGATCCAGCTGTGAAAACACCTGTCTTTGTTCGATTTTCGACAGTAGCAGGCTCACGTGGCTCAGCTGAAACGGTAAGAGATGCCCGTGGTTTCTCAACAAAGTTTTATACAGAAGAAGGAAATTATGATTTAGTTGGGAACAACATTCCAGTATTCTTCATTCAGGATGCTATTAAATTTCCTGATCTCATTCATGCAGTTAAACCAGAGCCTCATAATGAGATCCCACAGGCAGCTAGTGCTCATGATACATTTTGGGACTTTGTGGCAAATAATCAGGAATCTGCACATATGATCATGTGGCATTTATCAGATCGTGGTATTCCGCGAAGCTTTCGAATGATGGAAGGATTCGGAGTTCATACATTTCGCTTTGTCAATGATGAAGGAAAAGCTCATTTTATTAAATTTCACTGGAAACCTGTACTAGGTGTGCATTCTCTTGTATGGGATGAAGCTCAAAAGATTGCTGGGAAGGACCCTGATTTTCATCGCCGAGATTTATTTGATTCCATTGAAGCAGGAAACTTTCCAGAGTACGAATTAGGTGTGCAATTAATATCTGAAGAAGATGAATTTAAATTTGATTTTGATGTGCTAGATCCAACAAAGCTTTGGCCTGAAGAGGATGTACCAGTTAAAATCATTGGTAAGATGACTTTAAATCGAAATGTAGATAATGTTTTTGCAGAGACAGAGCAAGTAGCATTTCACCCTGGTCATGTTGTTCCCGGAATTGATTTTACGAACGATCCATTGCTACAAGGTCGCCTGTTTTCTTATACAGATACACAATTAATCCGCCTAGGAGGCCCTAACTTTCATGAATTACCAATAAATCGTCCTGTTTGTCCATTCTTTAACAATCAACGAGATGGATATGGTCGCCAAACCATTAACGTAGGACAGGTAAGCTATCATAAAAATTCACTAGCTAATAATACACCTAAGCCTGCAAGTAAAGAAGAGGGTGGATATGTCCATTACCAGGAAAAAGTAGAAGGGCATAAGGTTCGAAGTCGAAGTGATAGCTTTAAAGATCATTTCTCTCAAGCTACTTTGTTTTGGAATAGTATGAGTGAGCCTGAGAAAGAACATATTGTTAAGGCATTTAGCTTTGAGCTCGGGAAGGTAAAAAGCAAATCAGTTCAACAGCAGGTAGTCGATATGTTTGCAAACGTTAACCTAGAGCTAGCATCTGCATTTGCATCTGCAATTGGTGCTAAACCACCTGAAGCAGGAGGATCAGATATAACAAAGTCCTCTCCAGCGTTAAGTCAGTTAAATACGAAGAAAGTACCGAATACTCGAAAGGTTGGACTCATTCTCGGTGCCAATTTTAAAGGTGAAGAGGTTATGAATGTTTGTAACGCTCTAAAAGAAGAAGGTATTTTAGTTGAAATAATTAGTGACAAGCTTGGTTATTTAAAAGGGGCAGATGATAAAGAGCTTGAAATTGATCATACATTTCTTACTTGTGACTCCGTTCTTTTCGACGCAATTTATGCTGGGGGCGGAAACGATGTAAAACAGAAGTTCAAACAAGAAGCATCCTCGTTTATTAAGGAAGCATTCTCTCATTATAAAGCCATTGGAGCAACCTTTGAAGGCATTGACTGGCTTCCGGAGGATGTAACTAAAGATAGTCCTGGCGTTATAATTGAAAATGAAAATATGGATAACTTCTCAGTCGATTTTGTCCAAGCCATTTCTACTCATCGTCACTGGGACCGCAAGTTCGTTCAATAATATTCTATAAGCCTATTAAAGTAAAGCAATCCGAAAGTAAGTGGATTGCTTTACTTTTTGTATCTCTAAGAAAACAAAAGGGAGCGCGATTCAAATTAGAATCATCCTCCCTTCTTTACTACTCAGTTTTACTTTTATACAGGAACCGCAACAAAAAATTCATTATAAAGTGCCTGAACCGCACGTTTTTCTTGTGGTTCTTTTACTCCGAACATCATGCTTACCTCAGATGATCCTTGGTTAATCATTTCAATATTAACTCCAGCATCTGCTAAGGCTTTTGATGCACGAGCTGTTGTTCCTACATTATGGCGCATTCCTTCTCCAACAACCATAATTAGTACAAGATCATGCTCAATGATGACCTCATCAGCTTGTAGCTCTGTCATAATACGTTCGATAATTTTCTCTTCTACCTTTTTAGTCATTTGTTTTTGTCTTAAGATAACTGTTACATCATCAATTCCAGATGGAACATGCTCATATGTTAATCCATAGTCCTCTAAAATTTGCAGTAGCTTACGACCAAATCCTATTTCTCTATTCATTAAGTATTTACTAATGTAAATGCTACAAAATCCTTTGTCACTAGCAATTCCTATTACTGGACCATTTGAATTGGCACGCTCGTTCACAATCCTAGTTCCAGGTGCTATTGGGTTATTCGTGTTTTTCACATTAACTGGAATCCCTGCACGAAATGCTGGAATCAAGGCTTCATCATGGAAAACTGAAAAACCAGCATAAGAAAGCTCACGCATTTCTCTGTACGTTAACTCAACAATCTCTTTTGGATTTTGAACAATTGTTGGATTAACAGAGTAAACAGCATCAACATCTGTGAAGTTTTCATATAACTCAGCTTTAATGCCATTAGCAAGAATAGAGCCTGTAATATCAGAGCCACTTCTAGAAAAAGTAAGCACTTCACCACTTTTGCTATAGCCGAAAAATCCTGGAAAAATGATGATTCCTTTTCGCTCACGAAGTTTATATAAATTTTCATATGACTCAGGTAACACTTGAGCATTGCCTGGTTCATCTGATACCAATAATCCTGCATCCTTAGGGTTCACATATTGTGCATCAATACCACTATGCTGGAAATAAGCAGCAATTAGTTTTGCGTTATTGTCTTCTCCACTTGCTTTTATAGCATCTAAATAGCTTTCTGGCTTGCTTTTATCACTAGCTAACAATTGTTTTAAATCATTAGTAATAGTATCTATAATATCAGAGGAAATTGATAATTCCTTTACAATGCTTTCATAACGATCAATAATGGCTTGAAAGATTGCTTCAGCATCTTCATTTTCTAGATGCTTTTCTGCACATTCAATAAGCATGTCTGTAACCTTGATATCATCTGAATGACGTTTCCCAGGAGCAGACACCACAACTACTTTGCGCGATGGATCTGAGACAACAATTTGTAATACCTTTTTTAATTGTTCACCTGATGCTAAGGAAGAACCTCCGAACTTTACAACCTTCATTTCTACAACTCCTACTATTTAAAATTTTCTGTCAAATTTTAATCCTTATTATCACCCTTTTTTCATAAATAATCAAGAGTTTTCTTCCCAGAAAGAACATTTGTATTTTTTGTATGGACACAATAATACTTCTTCACGTAAAAAAGAGACATTATATTGTCTCTCTTTTCTATTGCTATAGATATTTATTTTTTACGTTTTCAGTTCAACTATTCTTAAATACCAAATTTACTCTCTAGATTTGAATCAAGCGTTTGTTTAAGTCTGGCTTCGAAACTTTGTTGCCTTTGCAATTCAACAACATATCAATGAAAACAATAGTTTAACTGCAAAACTTGGGCAATTAGCAACAACTTTTCAAGAAAAGAGCCTTATTTAAAGAACCTTACTTAAAAAGGCCTTTGTTCGTTCTTGCTGAGGGTTATCAAATAGCTCGTTTGGGACGTTTTCTTCTACTATATATCCACCATCCATGAAAAGAACACGATCACCTACTTCTTTTGCAAAGCCCATCTCATGAGTAACGACAACCATTGTCATTCCCTCTTTTGCGAGCTGCTTCATTACTTCAAGAACTTCTCCTACCATTTCTGGATCAAGAGCAGATGTTGGTTCATCAAACAGCATAATTTTCGGTTCCATAGCCAGCGCTCTCGCAATCGCTACTCTTTGCTTTTGACCACCAGATAAGGAGTTTGGATAGGCCTGTGCTTTTTCAGCTAATCCAACCTTTTGTAGTAGCTTCATTCCTCGATCTTTAGCTTGTTCCTCACTTAGCTTTTTCACCTTCATTGGAGCCAAGATAATATTTTCAAGCACCGTTTTATGAGGAAATAAGTTAAATTGTTGAAAAACCATTCCCACATCTTCGCGAATTTTATTAAGATCAGTTTTTTTATCTGTTAAATCAACACCATCAATCAAAACTTGTCCACCTGTTGTTGATTCTAGTAAATTTAAACAGCGTAAAAAGGTCGATTTTCCAGAGCCTGAAGGACCAATAACAACAACAACCTCTTGTGGCTTAATTGTCGCATTAATATCTTTTAGTACCTGATTTTCACCAAATGATTTCTTCAATTGTTTTACCGTAATCATTCCGTCGTCAACCTTCTTTCAAGTTTATTAAGTAGGAAGCTTAGTGACAATGTTAAAATTAAATAAATAACGGCAACAGTTAAGTATGGCTCCCATACACGATAATATTGAGTTGACATCGCTCTTCCCCAATACATAATCTCAGGAGCTGCTACAACAGCTGCTAAAGAAGACTCTTTTATTAACACGATAAATTCATTTCCAAACGGTGGAATCATACGCTTAAAAGCCTGTGGCAAAATAACATGTGTCATTGCTTGAACATGGTTCATTCCAAGTGATCTTGCTGCCTCCATTTGACCGCGATCAATTGACTGAATTCCCCCTCTAAAGATTTCAGCAATATAGGCCGCAGCATTTAATGAAAGAGCTATAATAGCTGCTGCAATCCCATTTGTTTCACCAGTAAAAAGTGGTACAACCCCAAAATGAATTAATAGTATTTGCACAAATAAAGGTGTACCTCTAAAAAACGTAATATACATTCTAAAAGGAAGCGCTAGCAATTTATTGTTCATCATTTTCCCAAGTCCAATACCAAGACCAAGAAGCGTTCCAATTAGAATCCCAGCGAGAGATAAGCCTATGGTTAACAAAGTTCCCTTTAATAAAAATGGCGCATATTCAACAATAATATCAAACCTAAAATCCATTTATATTCCTCCTAAACAAAAGCATAAGCGCCTTGGTCAGCATCAATTTTCCTTTATTCTTACTTTTTTCATAAAATAATAGCTAGCGCAAAAATATTATTTTATGAAAAAAGCCTTCATGAAACACTTCTCTAAAAAGGAAAAATTGCGTATCACTACAATTCTAGTGGTACGCAAATTTTTCATTTATTGTTGTGCTTTTAAATTCTCTACATCTGGCTCAGAACCGAACCACTCATTATAAATTTCAGCATATTTGCCATTATCTAATACTGTATTGATTGCTTTATCAAAATCAGCTTTTAACTCACTACCTTTAGGAAACATTAAACCATAATATTCTGCAGCAAAGCTATCCGCATCTTCAATAACAACTAACTTTTGATCTGGGTTATTTTTTACATATTCTTCAACAACCGTATTATCAGCAACTACAGCATCTGCTCCACCACTAGTAAGCTCCATAATTGCTAAGTTATTATTTTCAAACTTTTTTATATTTGAACTGTTTTTCCCTAATAATTCATCCACAGCTTCTTGACCTGTAGTACCAGCTTGAACGGCAACAACTTTATCTTTTAAATCCTCAGCAGATTTAATATCACTACCCTCTGGTACAAGAATTTTATTTGTAGATAAGAAATAAGGTGAAGTAAAGTCATACGTTTGCTTACGATCATCATTAATCGTAATAGCAGATACAGCAAAGTCAGCAATTTCATCTTTAATTTCTACGAAAATTGGATCCCAACCAACATTGACAATCTCAACTTCATATCCAGCTTCTTTTGCAACTGCTTCAACAAAATCAATATCAAACCCAACAATTTCACCCTTGTCCATGTACTCAAAAGGTGCATAAGCAGCATCTGTAACAACTCTTAGCTTTTCTTTTTTCTCTGTTTCAGCTGCTCCATCACCTTCACCACTAGATGAACTCTGACTTGATCCACATGCAGCCAAAGCAAAAGTAAACGTCAGCACCATTAACATCATTAATAATTTTTTCATCTTTTAAATCCCCCTTTATTTCATTATAATGCAAAAATTCTGATATTTTTTTTTGTATTTTAAGTAGCTCTTATTTTTATAGATCTACTAATTAACTGGACTAGCAAACTATGTATGAAGTATATCAGAATATGAATTATAATACAATATGATGTATAAATAACTTTTATTAGAATAGAATTAATTTTCTATTAATAACGTGATATTTACTATATACCTAATATAATCCAGGATATTTAATTTTATTTCAATTGGATCGTTACATAATCTCACATTAATAAATTATAACGTTTAGTTTTAAGTGCTTATAAAATTACTTATATTTATTCACCTTTTCTTTGGATATTCCTTTTATTTTTCATGTATGGTTAAAATTTCAATTTTAAATAGAAGTTCATAAAAAATAAGATGCATCCCTGTTACGAGAAGCATCTTACTTGAGAGTTATTTTAGCTTATAATACGTCAGCGCTAGCGCAAAAGCTAGCACTGCCCCTTTTACAATATCCATTGCAAAATAAGGAACTGACATCATAACAAGTCCATTCTGTAAGATTCCAATTAATACAGCACCAACAAATGTTCCAAAAGCGTTAGGTTTACCAGCTCCTAGAACAGAAAAGCCGATAAATGCTGCTGCAACTGAATCCATTAAATATGGTCCTCCTGCATTAATTTCCGCTGTCATGACTCTAGAAGCTAAAATAATACCACCAATGCTTGCAAAGAGTGCTGAAAGTAGATAAGCAGCAACTTTATATTTATTAACAGGAATACCAGATAACCTTGCTGCCTCAATATTTCCACCAATCACATACATATACCGTCCATGCTTTGTGTACGTAAGGAATATATGAACAACTACAACAATGACAACCATAATAATGATAATCCAAGGAACCTGACCTAGCTTTTGAAATAATGGACTAATTAAGCCTGTTGCAAACGAACCGTCAGGCATGACCATGTTTTGTGAAACGGTTGCTCCTTTTGTGTATGTGAGAGCAATTCCTTGAACGATAAACATGGTTGCGAGTGTAATCAGCATATCAGGGACTTTTAGCTTGATAATAAAAAATGAATTTAATGCACCTACTAAAAGTGAGGCAACAATCGCTGAGAAGATAGCGATAAAGGTATTCTGTGAAAACCATACAAACATGGAAATGACAATTGCATTAGAAACTGATGCAACAGATCCTACTGATAAATCAAATCCATTGACTGACAGTGAGATTGTTATTCCTATCGCAATGATTGTCACGATAGATATTGAACGTAGAATATTAATAAGATTATTTCCTTGAATAAACGCTGGATTTGATAATGCGAAAACAGCTACAAGTACAACAATTGTTAAAATTGTTCCATATTTATATAAAAATTGAAAAAGATCGAAAGTATTTTTAGATGATTTTTTAGCTTGTACAGGATTTAATTCACTCATCCTTAGTTACCTCCTGTTGAATAATATAGTAAATCTGCTTCTGTTGCTTCACTAGTCTCAAGCTCTTTTACAGTCCTACCATCGTATAATACATACACACGATTAGTAATACCGATTATTTCAGCGAGCTCTGATGATGCATAAATAATTGCTTTTCCTCTACTAGCCAGTTCACAAATCAATTCAAATATATCTTTTTTAGCTCCAACATCTACACCTTTTGTTGGCTCATCAAAGATATAAATCTCTGCATCTGCTATTAGCCATTTACCAATCGCAATTTTTTGTTGATTCCCACCAGATAGGTTTTTAACAATTGCTTCCTCAGATGGAGTTTTAACACCAAGGCTTTCAATCACCTCCACCGCACGTTGTTTCTCTGCTTTTCGATTCAAGAAGCTAAACGGTCTTGTAAACGCACCTAAATTTGCTGCGGTTAAATTAGTCACAACAGATTCGTTTACAAGTATTCCTTCCTTTCTTCTTTCCTCTGGAACCAATGCTATTCCTTGTTTAACTGCATGATATGGAGATGTAAGTGTTAGCTTCTTTCCATGCAGCTTCACTTCACCTGATGTGATCTTTGTTTCGCCAAACAGTGCTTTGCATAATTCTGTTTTCCCAGCTCCAACTAACCCAGCAATGCCAACTATTTCACCCTTACGAACTGACATTGACACATTTGATAGTTTATCAGCATCATGAAGATTGCTCACTTCATAGATTACTTCACCACATTCAGAGGCTTTTTTAGGAAATTGTTCCTCAAGCTCTCTGCCTAGCATGTTTTCAACGACTTTGTTTTGTGTTGTATGTTTAATCAGCTCATGTGTAACAAGCTTGCCATTTCTCATGATTGTAATTTCCTCACAAACCTCAAAAATCTCTGGAAGTCGGTGTGAAATAAACACAATGCCAACATTCTTGTCCTTTAATTCTTTCACAATTCTAAAGAGTTCTTTCGTTTCTGCATAGCTAAGAGGGGCTGTTGGTTCGTCCAAAATTAAAAACTTACAATCTGTTGATACTGTTCTAGCAATCAGTACCATTTGCTTCTCTGCTAGCGTTAACTCACTTACTAGTTTTTTAGAGGAAACATTTATATTTAAAGTTTTCAGGATATCTGTAGCTTGTTTATGCAGCTCTTTCCAATTAATAAATTGCTTTTTCCCCATATCATTAACTGTACTTGAAAGCATAATATTTTCACCAACCGTTAAATAGGGAATTAACGCAGTATCTACTTCTTGATGAACAATTTGTATTCCATTTACTAATGCATCCTTTGGTGAACGAATATTCGTTTTCTTACTATCTAGCAAAATATCACCTGTATAGTGATCATAAGCTCCTGATAACACCTTCATTAATGTTGATTTACCTGCACCATTAGCACCAATCAGGGCATGAGTTGTTCCACTCTTCATCGTAAAATCCACACTATCTAAAGCTTTTACACCGGGGAATTCAATTGAGATATTAGTCATTTTTAAAACAGATTGCATTTAGTTGTTCCTCCTCTCTATTTTTAAAAGCTGTATTTTTGTTGTTTCGCATAGCTTTTCTTTCACATGGAATTGTTTAATGAGGGGTTCGTATACATTTGAGGAATAAAAGGTAACACTCTCTATAAGAAATAGAGAGTGTTACCTTCGTTTTCTACTTCAAAACTTTATTTTTTATAATATTCTTTTAACGTTTTCATCCACTCTTCTTCAAATGCAGTAGATTGTCCCCAGCCTTCAATTGTATCTGCTAGGTTAACCATGTTAATTGGTTCACTAGATTGTAATAAAGCTTCTTGTGAAATTAATGAAGCCTCTAAATTATAAGTTGGAGGTGTTTCTTCACCAGCTAATTTTTTTGCTAATAATCTCATATCAACAGCTCCAATTAACTTTGGATCAACTGCTGCTGTATATTTCCATGAGCTTTCTTCTGTTTGAATTTCTTGAAGATCTGCGTTAGATACATCGATACCATAGATTTTAATTTCATCTCGACCAGCTTCTTTAATCGCACGTGCTGCACCAATTGCAAAAGCATCCCATGTTGCAAAAATCGCATCAATTTCACCTTTAGGATGTTTGTTAAGCATAGAAGCTACAGCATTTTGTGTTTGAACAGATGTATCCTCAGCTGCCACTCCAAATCTCTCAATCTCTTTAATACCTGGGTTTTTATCTAAAATTTCTTGATATACTTTATTTCTTCTAACCATTGGAGGAAATCCATCTACCCAAAGATACGCTATTTTGGCCTCACCATTAAAATCCTTCACTAACTGATCTAACGCTAGTTTTGCAAGTGCTTCATCATCCTGTGAAGTTAATGTTACTCCGTCAATCGTTGATAGCTTGTCATTTGAATCAAATGTCACAACACTCTTACCTGCATCAACTAGCTTTTGAACAGCCTCAACTGTTGCATCATCATCACCATGTGAAATAATAAAACCATCATAATCTTCTGTTAAGCCTTGTGCGATTGCATCATGGAACTTCGCTGTATCACCATTTGCAGTGAATACATCAACTGTAAAGCCAAGTGCTTCTCCTTCTTCTTTCGCACCAGCTAAAAATTGTGCCGTGTGATCGTCTCCACCAATTTTACGAATAACTTTAATTTTCGCACCTTCACCCTTTGCAAAGCGTTCTGGTACATTTTCTAATGAAACATCTGGATTACCTTTACTAGCTGTTGATTCAGCAGAATCTCCACTTGAAGAACAACCTGTTAGTAGTAAAGTAAAAGCTAAAATGAAAATAAATGCTGAATTGAAAAATTTGTTTTTCATGTTAGTTAACTCCCCTTTTCTCTTTTTAAAATTTTTGTTTACTTATAAAAACATCAAAAAACCTCTCTAAGATAGAGAGGTTTCACCGTAAAAAATATAGGGATCGCCTCTCTTATCTTCCAAAACCTTTACGGTTCTGCAGGATTTAGCACCAATTCTAATTTGTATAGAACGGTTGCCGGGCGTCATCGGGCCAGTCCCTCTGCCACTCTTGATAAGAGATTAGTTTATGAATTTAAGTAATTTAACAATATGTCTACTTTAATAGGGGATCGCATTAATGTCAACCACTATTTGAAATTTTCTAATTTATTAATTTTTATTTTTAGTTGGAAATCAATGTTGTGAGGTGGGCTTACAGCTTGATGTGTGACGGTTTTTGTCGAATGATGGATTAATTGAAAAAGTTGATGGAATATCAATAAAAGTTGAATGATTAACGCCTAAAGTTGAAGGAATCTCATGAAAAGTTGACGGATTAACGTCTAAAGTTGATGGAATAACAATAAAAGTTGACGGATTAGCGAACAGGTAAGCATCATATAGTGCTTACCTGTTTAAATTATTTTCTTTTTTGGCTTTTCAGTTTGTTCATTTCAAGTTCTGCTGCATATTCTTCTTGTGATTTGCCTTGCTTCTGGCTTTCTGACTGGATTTTTCTGAATTTGTTATCATTTAAGTTCGGCATATTTCCACCTCCTTATTGATTTGCTTATTTTCTACATTTTCTTCCGGATTTATCCCAATGTGACATTTCGCTCTATTTTTTTATGATCATTAGTATACAGATTCCATGTTTCTGCAATTATATATACTATTAACAAAATATGGCCTGTACGAAAATTGCAATTCCTAAATATTTGAAAAAATTCATGGTTGATTAAACTTTTTATCGTTTTACCTAGAAAATTACCTATGTAAAATTAACCTTTTGCTTATCTATTGGTATAATGGTTGGAAGGACTTATTTTACATATAAAAGAAAGGTTTGATTTAACTTGGAACACAATTCCTCAAACTTTATTAGAAGTATTATTAAAGAGGACCTAGAGACCGGAAAACGTGACAATGTATATACTCGATTTCCACCTGAACCGAATGGCTATTTACATATCGGTCACGCAAAATCAATCGTTATTAACTTTGGATTAGCTGATGATTTTAAAGGGAAAACCAACCTAAGATTTGATGACACAAATCCTTTAAAAGAAGATACAGAATATGTTGAAGCGATTAAAGAAGACGTAGCATGGCTCGGGTATGAATGGGATGGTATGTTCTTCGCTTCTGACTATTTTGAAGAAATGTACAACCGCGCAATCCTTCTTATTAAGAAAGGGAAGGCATATGTTGATGACTTAACTGCTGATGAAATCAGAGAATATCGCGGAACCTTAAAGGAGCCTGGCAAAGAAAGTCCACATCGCAATCGATCTGTTGATGAAAATCTTGATTTGTTTGATCGCATGCGTAAAGGTGAGTTTGCGAATGGTGAGAAGGTCCTTCGTGCCAAAATTGATATGTCCTCACCAAATATCAACCTACGTGACCCTGTTATCTACCGTGTTGCACATGCATCACACCATAATACAGGAGATGCTTGGTGTATTTATCCAATGTACGCTTTTGCTCACCCTCTTGAGGATGCAATTGAAGGGATCACACATTCATTATGTACAACAGAATTCGAAGATCAACGTCCATTATATAACTGGATTGTTGAAGAATGCGAAATGGAAAATAAGCCACAACAAATTGAATTTGGTCGCTTAAATATTACAAATACTGTTATGAGTAAGCGAAAATTAAAGCAGCTTGTTGATGAAAAATATGTTGATGGCTGGGATGATCCTAGAATGCCAACGATCTCTGGATTAAGAAGAAAAGGATACACTCCAGAATCCATTCGTGAATTTGTTAAAGAAACAGGTGTTTCAAAAGGATCTGGTTTAGTAGATGAAGCAATGCTTGAGCATTTTGTTCGTGAAGATCTTAAGCTAAAAGCTCCACGAACAATGGGAATTTTAAAGCCACTAAAGGTGGTCATTACAAATTATCCTGAGGATCAAGTGGAAATGCTAGATGCAGAAATTAACCCAGAGAATCCTGATATGGGAACAAGACAAATACCTTTTTCTCGTGAAATTTACATTGAACAAGAAGACTTTATGGAGGATCCTCCAAAAAAATATTTCCGACTATTCCCAGGCAATGAAGTCCGCCTAAAGCATGCATACTTCATTAAATGTGAAGATGTGATTAAAGATGACGCTGGTAATGTTGTAGAAATTCATTGTACGTACGATCCTGAAACAAAGAGTGGCACTGGTTTTACAGGTCGTAAAGTAAAAGGAACTCTACACTGGGTCGATGCAAAACACTCACTACCAGCTGAATTCCGTTTATACGAGCCACTTATTCTTGATAAAGAAGAAACAGAAGATGAAGCAGATCAATCAGAGGAAAAAACATTCCTTGATTATGTAAATCCAAATTCATTAGAAATTTCTCAAGGCTTTGTTGAACCAAATATGGAAAATGTGCAAGCACACGACAAATACCAGTTTTTCCGTCATGGCTACTTTAATGTAGATCCTAAGCATACAACAAAGGAAAAGGTAGTTTTCAATCGCATTGTTTCATTGAAAAGCTCTTTTAAATTAAAATAAATGTAAAAGGGATGGCAATTGGTTTTGTCATCCTTTTTGTGTTTGGGTGTTAATTAGAAAGATTATTGGTGCTTATGACGACCTTTTGCTCGGGGTTTTCTCTTGCTTATGGGCTTTATCGGCTTTTTGATGGACTTTTGAGTGCGCTATCCTCTCGCTTTTGTCCTTCATAAGCTCTATGATGACCTTTTTCTCATGCTATCCTCTCGCTTTTGTCCTTCACCTACTCTAAAATGAACGTAATATCATCAAACACAAAAAACGTGAATTCAATATGAATCCACGCCACATTCCTGCTATATTCTTTTCATCATCCAACTTTCAAATCAGCCCTTATTTCAAAGGCAAACTGATTAAGAAGGTTGTTCCTTCTGTAGACGTTTCATGTAACTCTATATGTCCATTGTGGTTTTCAATAACTCTTTTCACGACCATTAATCCCAGACCTGTTCCATTTTCCTTATTGCTTGTAAATGGTTCATAGAGATTATCAATAATGTGTTTAGGAATTCCTTGGCCACTATCCTTTATAAAGATGTGATAAAAGTTATTTTGCACAACTGAAAAAATAGATAAATTTCCTTTACCATCCATTGCTTCAATACTATTACGTATCAAATTATGAAAAACCTGTTTTATTTGTTTAGCATCTATATTTAGCGGCATTCTGTTCAGGTCAATTGAAAAGTTGACATTCTCAGTTGCTTCAATAATAAGTGGTAAAAAGTCTTTAAGAACATCCTCCAAGAAAACTTCCTTTTTATTTGGAGCCCCTGGCTTAGATAAAAGAAGCATCTCTTCGATTATCGTGTTGATTCGTTCTACTTCCTTCATAAGGAGAGGGATATGAAATTGTTCTTTATTTTCATTTGATATGGATTGTTCCATCAACGAAAGAAAACCATGAATAACAGCGAGCGGATTACGAATTTCATGTGCAGCTCCTGCTGCTATCTCACCGACAACAGCTAACTTCTCTGATTTATGCATTCGGTTCTCCAATACTTCTGTTTCTGTTATGTCCACAAAATTAACTATTCTTCCTATAACTTGCTGCTGTTGATTTTTAAGCTCTGCCTGAGAAACTAGTAAGTGTTTTGCTCCCTGCTCTGTTACAAAAAGTACTTTTGTATGAGATGTTATTGCCTTTGTCGAGAGAATTTTCCAGAATTCCTCATTTAATTCCTCGATATTCTCTAAGCATTTATTATCGATCTCTTTGTTATCCATGTTAAGTATATTAGCAGCTGTAGAATTACTCGTCATTTCTTGTGGATCATCTGTGATCCTGATAATTCCAACAGGTAATGAGTTTAATATTTGTTCACGGTAAACTTTATCATTCACAATCGTGTTAAACGATTCTCTTAGTTTTACTGACATTTGATTGATTGAATTTGTTAGATGGTTAAATTCAGTTTGTTCTGTAGAATCGATAGTTAGCCCATATTCTCCATTGGCTATTTTATCTACTTTGTTTACAACCGTTTCAATCGGTTTTGTTAAGCTTGAGCTTATTCGGTATGAAACAATAATTGACATTAAAATAGCTCCAGCTGTAACTAAGATGAGTAGCCATAACGAGCTTTTGATAATTGTAGAAAATTGGTTAGAGTGACCATCAAACTGTGAGATTGTTTGTTTTTTTGAAGTCTTTATATCTTGTTTTAACTCATTAAGCTGTGGCAAAAAGGTTGAGTGAAAATACTCTCTAGTAGCAGGCTTATCATCAAAAGCGATGAGACCTTGAATATTATTGATAATCATAAAATCTAGCAGATCTATTCTTTTCTTAATATTACTCAATGAATCTGGAATCGTGTCAGAGTCTTTCATGTTTTCTTCCATATCTAAAGTATATGCTTGGTACTCTTCAACAAGATTACAGCATAGGTTATTTTCTAGATAATCATTAACAATATATTCTTTTACTCCAAGTTCTTTTTCCCACTGATTTAATAAATAAAGCTCTGGTATATTTGTTCGCTTAATTTTATTACTTACTTGGGTGATTTCTTCGATCGATTGCACAAGAATTAATGAAAAGCCACTTAAAATAATCGTTAGTATTAGAAGGATTGTAAGAATTTTTGTACGGAAAGACATAGTTTTTAATAATTTTTTCATCACAATCCTCCTATCTTTTCTTGTATAGAGTGCTAGATTTATCGTTAACTCTATGGAAAGATTAACTCACCATTATCGTATTGCTTCATTTCATTTTCAATAAATTTAATATCTTCATTAGAAAACATCGGACCAAAAGGTGCCAAGCTGTATACTCCATCTTCTTTAGTTAACAACACTTTTCCTTTAGGTACTCCCTTTGAACTAAAGTAATCTTCCATTATCGAAACATATGCTTGTGGCACATCATTTGTCACACTTGTCAAAACAAGATTCTTCGCCATATATGATTGATCATCTAAATAACCAATAACATATATCCCTTCTTTTTTAGCTAAATCTATAATATCACGATTAAATGAATTTCCTTTACTATAAACAACGTCAACACCTTGCTCAATCAACTTTTTAAATAATTTCTTAGCAGTAACACCATCATCTCTGCTTCCAACAGCTTCATAAAAGAACTCTATCTCAGGGTTATAATGGGTGAGAGCTGCTTCAAATTCAGGGTTTTTTTCACGTGCGTAATCAGCATCTATTAGGGCTACTTTATTTGTTTTTGTAGCAAGAACAGCAGATAATGCAGCGAAATATTCCACTTCTCCTTGATCGAATGTATAAACAGATTGATTACTATATTTAGATGAACCATGAATTGTAATAAATTGTACATTTTTATGTTTTTTTGCAGCTACAGTAAAGGTGTCTGAAAATTCTCGACCATGACCAATAATAAGCTTTGATCCTGCATTAATTGCTTCTGAAATTGTAGCTTTCATTTCCTTCTCTTTGTCTATTTCACTATAAAACGTAACATTTACTGGATATTGCTCTTCTATCTTTAACATCCCTTTATAAGCAAGACTTCCCCAGCTTTGATCAACGACAACATCTGATGTTATAATCGCTACCTTTGTTTTACCACTAAATACATTGGATGTAGTTTGTAAGATTATTCCCCTAGATTGAAAGATAATTGTCCCTAATATAACAATAACAACAATCCCCGTTATTATACTAATCATCTTAAGCTGACTAGATTGTTGCATCTATTTTTCTCCCCTTAAAATTAGTTCTATATTCTTATATCATTATAGCGAACAATTCTCTACTAGGCTATAATTTTCTAAAAATATCTACATTATTCGACATATATTGCAAGCAATTGATTAATAGGAATTAGTATAATTCCTATTAAAGCTCATATATTACTAAAGGAAATATTTCCAACCCTAAAACCATGTCGAATTACACCATTATTCTAGTGTAGCTATCTTTCTGTTCTTATATAAGAACAACAAAAATGATTTTATGAAAAAAGGGTAGCTGCGGCATCTAATAATTAGAGACTTTCTTCCCATAAAAAAACTACTTACCTTATTTTTGTAAGTAGTTTGCATGTAACCATGTAACCAACTCTTCTTTTAGTTGAAAGTGAATTGGATCAGTTGCTTCTTTTTTATACTGTTTCATAATATTTAAAATGGTTTTCTCACCTGTATACTTCTTTAACATATGATCCATATCTTTTATACCCACTACCGTAACATCTTTTTTATCAAGCTGTTGAAGTCGACTTAACTCTGCAATATCCATTTGAACATCTTTCTCACCAGTAATAGCTAATATCGGACAATTAGCTCTCTCCAAAGAATGTAATACTTGTTCACTTTTATAAGCAAAATGCTCTCGGAACCATTTTGCTGGTATTTTCCTCATACTCATTCTAATGTAATCACCTGATGTTTGTTCTAATTTATTATGCAGCTGCTTTGTTTGCTTGTTTATTTTCTCTTTCGTTACTAATCTTCTTAGTAACTTACCCTTTATTCCCTTCATTCGCTGAATTTCTTCTAATAAAAGCTGATTTTGGTAATCCATTGGTTCTGCTAAGCTTGTTCCAGCACCACCTAATAAAATTAAGCCAGCTAGATCCTCAACCTCTTCACTAACTCTTGTTGCTAATATGCACCCTTCACTATGTCCAAGGAGTATAATTTCTTTCCCTCTTACTTTTGGGTGCTGTTTCAAGAAAGTAATCATACTTTTTACATCTGTTACTAAATCCTCCATTCCTGATGTAAATGGATTTCCTTCACTTTCACCTACTGACCTTTTATCATAAAGAAGAGTTATGAAGCCTAGATTTGTTATGAAATGAGCTAGCTCTTTATATAAATTCGTGATTAGCTTTGGTTTTTTCATATTACCATCTCTGTCTGCACTGCCTGATCCATTAATCATGATGATTGCAGGAAATTGCTCCTGATCAATTTGCGGTATTGCTAAGGTTCCTTTTAAGGTAATATCGTTTTTAACTGAAAAGAACTCCTCTTTTAACGATAGCATAAAATTCACTCCTTTTCATTATAACCATTATCGATAATGATAACATTATTTTAAAAAAAGTTCATCCCATTTTACTGAAATGACCAATAAATTTTTGCATTTATCTAACAAAAATAGAGAGTAAACTTTTCCTGTACTCCTTTGATATCCCTAAACTTAAAATGAACAATATAGTGGCATGTCTTCTTCATTAAAAGGTACCTTTTATTGGGATTTAATCTTCATCCTTTACATCTGGATCCTCTGGAATTGGTTCCTTCATATATTCATCAATTAACTCTTTGTACTTTTCTAGTTGTTCGAAATGAGTTTTAAATTGATCTTTATTAATTAGATACTCATCACCATCATAAAGAGCTCTTATTTTCTTCTCTAAAATAAGACTTTTTACCTGTTCCTCTGAGATTGATAAATACTCGGCCGCTTCATTTAATGTTAAATACATTTTTTTCACCTACACAGTTTTTTATAGTCACATCTATTATAGATGAAAATTCTATAATTATAAGCTAATTATAGAATTTCTCATTCACAATGCTCTAGGGTCTGATCAAATGCGAACGTATTAGACACCCTACAGACTCTTTTTATTCTAAATCATAATTTTACCTTTCAAATCACTAAATAGGTCAATTTCTATATTGAATATATCAGATCAATAACTTATAATTACTTACAATAAATCATAAATACTTACAAACACTTACGAAGAGGTGTGTTTACATGTTCCAAGAAGAAAGATTACGTGCCATTGTTGATTATTTAAAGATTTCAAAACGAATATCTGTTGATGAAATCTGCAGTCTTTACGATGTTTCAAGAGATACTGCAAGAAGAGATTTAGTCAAACTAGAAGAAGATAAACTAATTATTCGTACAAGAGGAGGGGCAATTTTACCGTCTCTACATAATGAAGTTAAAAATTATTCCAATCGATTACAGGTTGTTTCAGCTGAAAAGCAAAGTATAGGACAAAAGGCTGCAACACTTATTCAGCATGGCGACTATATTATTTTAGATACATCAACAACTGTGCAGGCCTGTGCCGAACATTTGGGAGATATTGACTGTACTATCATTACAAATTCGATCAACCAAGCTGATATTTTATCTAAAAATTCAAAAGCCAATATTCACTTATTGGGTGGAGAATTTCAAAAGGAGCATCGATACGTTTATGGTACCTCAGTAATCGAAAGGCTTTCACACTATCATGTGGATAAAGCATTTATAGGTGTTATTGGGATTTCTGAATGTGGTCTCACTGTTGCTCATGAAGAAGACGGTGCTGTGATGAAGAAAATGATGGAACAAGCTAAACAAGTTATTTTACTTGCAGATCATACAAAATTGGGTGTGACCGGATATTACCGGTTTGGCATGATAAAGGATATTGACTTGCTTATTACTGATAAAGAGCCCACAGAGGAATTTCAAAAACTGTTGAATCAAAATGATGTTGAGGTAGTTGTAACTTTACACGATACAACCGAAGGAGGAAACTAATTTGGCTAAATTAATTGCGATAGATTTGGATGGTACCTTATTAAATAGTAAAAATGAAATTAGTAGAGAAAACATTGATGCTATTATTCGTGCCCAACAATCAGGTATTGAAATTGTCATTGCAACAGGTCGAGCACATTTTGATGTTATGAATATATTCAAGCAAACAGGTATTACAACATGGGTCATCGCAGCAAATGGTGCCACAATTCATACTCCTAAAGGAGAACTTTATCATTCACAACCTATCGATCCAAAAACAGCTTATGAAATTCTTAATGTACTAGAAAATGAAGATTATTATTATGAAGTATTTAGTAATGATTATATTTATACACCTCTAAACGGGCGAGAAATTTTACATATTGAAATGGACCGTTTAATAAGTTCTAATCCTCATACAAGAATTGAGCTCTTGGAACATGCATTAGAAAAACAATTTAGTCAAACTGGCTTTCATTTTGTTGAATCCTATAAGGAAATCAAACAGCTAGGTATTGATATCTTTAATATTTTAGCTTTTTCTTTTCATGAGGAAAAACTTGCTGATGGATGGAAAAGGTTTGGTAAAATGGAAGATATAACGATAGTTTCTTCTGCTAATCATAACTTTGAGCTTGAACATAAAGATGCATCAAAGGGAATTGCCCTCAAGAAACTAACAAAAAAACTGGGGATTCCCCTAGAGGATTGTATAGCAATTGGAGATAGTATGAATGATATGTCAATGCTACAAATTGCCGGAACTAGTGTTGCAATGGGCAACGCTAGACAAAAGGTTAAAGCTTGTAGTGATAAAACTACCCTCACTAATGATGAAAATGGGGTAGCCGCTGTTATTATAGAAGCTATTAAAAACATCTAAAGCTACTCTTATTTATTCATCATGTTTATACCAAGCAGGTATTAAAGTCAAAAAGCTAGAATTATTAATAATCAACACCCAATCAACTCGGCGTAACACCTTAAAAAATGGTGGCGTAACGACATGTGATAGGGTGTTTGGTATAAGAAGTATTATTTTTTATTCTTCTTCAGCATTTGGGATATCAGACAAGAAGCTTTTATTTTTTATGCCATTTCGTAATAGATGCATATCAACATGTACTTCTACTTCTCCCTTAATAAATTCCTCGTTCCATTTGTTTTCAACTTCTTTAAATTTCTTAGGCTGTGATCGATTTAATGCATCACCAAAACCGAAAATATCAACACCTTGCTTTTCTTGTACTTTTTGTATCGTGTTTGTTACTTCCTTTTTAATATGGTCTTCCATATTTTTTTCGTATTCTAGGAATACATCTAGCTTTGTTATATCTTTTCTGCACTCCGTTCCCTGCAATCTTCCTTCTCCGTTTATATCGACATGAAGGATCGGCTTTCCGTTTTTATAGCTTGTTCTCAATTTACTGTGAGAATGAATAATTCTCACATCAAAGTTTTCCATAGATGCTTCATCTTCACAAGGTATTGTTAAGCTTGTTTTTTTAAGATTTTGGGTCCAAAGATAATTCCTAGCATCTTCAAGCGATATTTTACCTACCAATTTTTCATTATCAAAGATTGCTATTCCATCCATTTCTACCCTTGCTCCAACTTCTATTTCCTTATTATTTTCGATAGAAGCTCCTTTCTTAGGGTCTCCATTAATGATAATAGCTGAAGCCACAGGACTTCTACCTTTAGAAATTATTGCTTCAATAAAATCTGTTAACTGAATATGTGGATCTCCTCCCCATTCATTCAGTAATGTCTTAATTTGTTGATGGACCTTTAATGATGGACTTTTTTGAACAGGATATGTGATCTTTGTATAATCTGAAGCAGGTCCTTCAGTGATCAGGATATTAAAATCATTTCGAAAATGACCACTTCTTTCTAAATAATCTAAAAATCCTAATATCCCTTCTTTCGCAACTTCCTCATTTATATATAAGACCCTTGTATGTGAATAAACCACCTCTCGTATTAATCCAACATTCATTTTATTTGAAAGCTCTGATAAAGAATTTCCTTCTTGGGAAAATGTCACAACAGGGGCGTTTCCTTCAGCACCTTGCTTTGAGAATTCAGAAGAATTAACAACCTCAACTGTTAGTTTGTACTTCTTTTCTTCTCCTTTATCAACTGCAATTCCAGTTGCAATTGATACATCATTTAACTCTGTTTTATCCCAACATCCAGTTAATAAAAGCAAAGAAAATATTGAGAGTATAAAAGGATTCTTTTTCACTTAACTTTCCTCCCCAGAGTCTTGTTTTGGAGGAGATGGTGGCTTACTTTCCTCATTTTTAACAGGAGCTTTTGTCATCAAATAAGAGGGTCGTTTATTATCAGCCCAAATAGGAAAGCGCACAAAAATGTCTGTTTGATCACCAACTTTAAACGGAGCAACAGGAGTTAAATATGGTATCCCAAAAGATCGTAAGCTCACAAGATGGATAACCATCATTATGAGTACCCAAAGCACCCCATATAAGCCAAACATAGCAGCAACTAATATCAATAAAAATCGAATTAACCTTGCAGCAATCGCAAAATTATAAATAGGTGATACAAAGCTAGCAATCGCTGAAAAAGCAACAATAATAACTAGTACATTTGAAACTAAACCTGCTTCAACAGCAGCCTGTCCGATAACAAGTGCACCAACTATAGATAATGTCTGCCCAACAACCCTTGGCATCCTTACCCCAGCTTCTCGTAATACCTCAAATGTTAATTCCATCACTAAAATTTCTATAACAGCTGGAAATGGTACACCTTCTCTTTGTGACTGAACACTTATCAAAAGCTGTGTTGGTAACAGTTCATGATGATATGTTGTGAGAGCTACATATAGTGATGGCAATACAAGTGTAATCATAAAGGATATATATCTAATTATTCTTATAAAACTAGTCATAAAATAAGGCTGATAATAATCTTCAGCTGACTGGAAAAAGTCAGTGAAAACTGTAGGTGCAATTAAAACAAAAGGTGTGCCATCTAGAAAAATCGCAATTTTCCCATCTAATATATTCGCACTAACACTATCAGGTCTTTCAGTATTGTATATAAGTGGAAATGGAGTAAAATACTGATCAGTTATAAACTCCTCAATATTTCCAGTATCTAATACAGCTGAAGTGTTGATTTTTTTTAATCGTTTCTTCAGTTCATCCAGAATATCTTGGTTAACAACATTTTTTAAGTATCCAATAGACAATTTTGTATTTGAATCACGCCCAATATAAAAGTCTTCAAAAACTAACTGTGGATTTTTTATTCGGCTTCGAACTAAGCCTATATTTGTATCGATACTTTCTATAAAACCATCTTTTGGTCCACGGATAATCGTCTGTGTACTTGGCTCTTCTATCGAACGTTTATCTCCTCCACCGACTTCTAAAGCTATTGCTTTATCATGTTGATCCACAATTAAAACAGCGTAGCCATTTAAAATTTGCCAAACAATCTCATGAAGTGTTTTAGCATATTTATAGGAAATGACAGGAAAATACGCTTCTCTAACTTCCTCAATATCTTTAAAATCTTTCTCTTTAAAAGCCTGCCTTAAAGAATCTAGCACTTGAAGATTGAGGTCATTTTTATTAAGCATCGTTCCTAAGTAAAACACACAGCCGTTTTTATTACCTATTTTCACTTCAATTTTCTCAAAATCCGAGCTATCATTAAATAGTTCTTCTAGACATTTTGAGTTTTTATCTAAGCTTTGATAATATTTCTTAGGCACCTCAGCACGATCAAAAAGCTCTTTATCTGTTTTATTTCCACTTTTCTTACTTTTTCTCCGATAAAATAAATCAGTAAGTATGCTCAAAGAGATGTCTCCTTTTTCTGCTTCTTTTTCCTCGTCTTCCACAAGAGAATTGGTAAAATAAGAAGAGGTATAACAAATTGAAAAGGCAGATGTAAATAGAAAGGAACAAAAATAAGACCTTCCTCTATATGCTCAACAAAGTTATCACTTATAATAACAGCTAAAAATGCAATAATGGTTCCCATTGGAAGTGTCATCGTTCGATATGGTTTATTAGTAATTAACTCAAGCCCTTTAAGACCTCCATAAAAGAAAACAGTAACCTTAACAATAATTCCAAACATAACAAAGAATACAATAACTAAATCAACTCTCTCTATAAAATTAAGCAGAGAGATTTCTCTTGACGCACTAAGTAAAGGGAAATTCGCTCTTTCCTTCAGAGTTGCTCCTAGTGTCGTAATTTGTACAAGTGCTCCATACGTTAATAAAAAACCACTAGTAAATACAGCAGCTGAAGCTACCTTTCCTACCTTTTTCACATTACCGACATAGGGGATAATAATTGTAAAAGCAATAATTTCACCAAAAGGGAAGGTCAGTAACCCAGGAAAAACTGCCTTCAGGATCGGACCAAAACCTTCAGATAAAATGGGCTGGAGATTTTTAAATTCAATGCCTCCTGATAAGAAGATAGCAATTCCTATCGTTACTATAAAGGTAATCACATAAGGGAAGAATATCTCACTCGTTCTTCCTAATACCTCTAAACCATGCTGTAGCATATAAATCACAATAAACATCATTGTAATAGCTATCACTTCAATAGGTGTATATTCAAAAATGGATGAAACAAGCAGCTCACAAAAATCTCTTAACACTCTTGCTGCAATGTAAAAAAAGTAGACCACATATATAAAAGTAATGGATTTCCCAACCCATTTCCCAAAGCAAAATACAAATATCTCAAAAAGGTTTTTATCAGGAAGCTTTGATAAAAAGAATATATAGAAAAGAACAATAGCTATACCCAATATTGTTGCGGTGATCACTGCAATCCAAGCATCCTGCTTTGCATCATTTCCAATTCCAACTAAAGCAGCACTACCAATTTGAAAGCAAATGATAATAATATATAATTGCCAAAGCGAAATCTGTTCGACAAGCTTCTTCATTTAAGATCGTTTCCTAATTTTATCTAGCTTTTCTTTTATACCAATCCAGATGCTAAACAAAAATCCAATACATAGAAAAAGATAGACCATCCAAAGATTCGTTCCTGGCTGAAGCCTTGTTATTCGCTTAAGTTCAACAAAAAGATAGCTCTTATATATAACTGCATCCACTTGGGCAATTAACAGTATCAGAAATAAAAAGACGACTAAAAACATAATTGTTCTCATAATCTCAACTTCCATCCCAACAGACATATTTTTAACTGTAAAACCAGTATATGGAATAGTATGTACAGCAAACTGCATTTTTAGTGATCTTTTTTTCGGGCGGTGCCTGTCACTCCCCGAATTTTGTCACAAAAAAACATCTACGAATTTCGCAGATGCTCTTTTTCTACTATTCCCCATCAAGAGAAATACGGTATATTAAAAAACGTTCATGTTGATTTTTCTCAAACAGATTCGGAATAGGTATTTCTTGTTTCAGCTTTATTAATGAATGATTTTCTAAATAATAGATATAGTCTTCAGACACATAATATAATACTAGCTCTATGTCTCGATCGAACTTTTCTAAGGATTTAACAATATTGTTAACAACCTTAATAAAAATTTGGATTGAGAAAGGATTAAAGAAATAAAATCGGTTTTCTAAAGCCCTAATTTCATATTTCTCAGCTAAGCAGTTTTTAAAATCAATATTATCAATTGGTTTACTCGTACTCTTTGAATAAGAAACAAGGTTTTCAATGGCATCTTCATATAGCCCTTCATTCATTTCTATCCCTACTACAGTTACACCAAATAAATAATGAATGAAAAATGCCAACCTCCCTTTACCTGATCCAAAATCTACTACTTTATCACTACTTTTTAATTCATAAAATTGAAATAAGTATGTTAACCCCTCATATGGTGTTGGCTCATAACGGTTATAATGGACAGATTGAACAAACCCTTTATAGTCCTCTTCTGTTCTAATGCTTAGCAATTTATCATAATCTCTCTCTATCATCTATATACTCCTGTATAAAAGCAATTAATACTGCTAAAATAATTTCTTTTCATAATTACCTAAAGTAACAAAACTAACCAAGCTAATGTAACAATCTTTCTAAACGAAACACATTACTACTCCCTATGAACATGATATGATAAATATAAGATGAACTAGAGAGGATGGGTGATCATGAACCATGAACTGGGTATCAACGTCTAAAAAAAGTGACTTTCTTAATTGGTTTTTACAGCATCATCAGCTAAAAAATCCAGAAGCACGAAGACTGCTTCAATTTATACAAAAAAACAATCACATCCTCACGAATCTTTCCTTCTCAGATACGATTCACCGACATGAACGAAGCATCATGATTTCAAGCGTAAATTCAGATGAAGCTGGATTTCTTTTTAATTATAACAATATGAAAACAGAAGATGTATCTAGAGCCTTTGGTACGTTAATGAGCTCTCCAACTGAAAAAATATATCTTGTTCTTAACTATTTTGGAAAACAATCCGATTTTCGTTATACACAGCTTATTGAACCAACAAGAATTCAAGCTATTAAACAATATGAACAATCTGAAAAAGATGCAAAAGCAACAGATAAAGTAGTAGAAATTGCATTGTTAAAAAGTCGAATCAATAAAGCTTTAGATGATCGAGACGAGGAACTCTTTAAACAGCTTGTGACCAAGCTAAAAGAAATTCAATAAAACCTTGGAAAGAAAGGTGTACTTTCTGTCTTTCTTTCCGCTTTACTTCATCATTCTTTTAATCTATGGACCATTTCCTGTCCTGCCGTTACTCCAGAGAGAAAAGCACTTTCAATTCTTGTTCGTCCTGAAGGGTCATCTTTCCTTAAAAAAGCATCACCTGCAACTAAAAATGGCTTTTCTAGCTTCAAGTCTAAGAAAGGCTCAGAAACTGTGGAGATTGCCTCTGAATATCTCCATCTTTTAAGCTGAATGTCTATAATATGCTCATCACTTATAATCCCTTTCGTTTTTTCAAGTAATGTTTTGCGAACTTCTTCTTCGGTTAATTCATAATGCTTCTTCGCCCATTCTCCTGTTGAGTAGACACAAACTGTTGGTAACGAAGAAATCCCTTTTTTCTGATGATCAACAATGCGTTCAATTCCATCTGGAAGCTCATCAATCATATATCCTGATTCTGGTAGCTTTGAAGATTGATTTAAAGTGATAAGTAAAACAAAGCATGGATTAAAATGAATAGCTTCTAACTGTTGTTTTTCATAGTCTCCAATTTCTAAGTGCTGAATCATATCAAGTGATTGTGGAGCAGGGGCAGTCAAAATAACCCCTTGAGCTTCTATCTTTTCTCCGTTATCTGTTAGCAAAAGATAATTGTCTTTCTCCTGCTGAATACTTACTACTTTTGTATTTAGCTGTACCGGAAGCTGTTCTGCTAATTTTTTTACAATACTATTCATACCTTCATTGCCTTTATATCTTGGATAAGGATCACCAAACCACGTACTAACTAAATTCTGATTTTCCCACTTTTCAACATAAGATTTAAAAATCTCCGTTCTTACTGTCAAAAACTGTGCCCCATGGTCTACTTTTCCGTTATCAATTCTACGAGTGGCCATTCTTCCGCCAACACTTCTACTCTTATCTAAAACAACGAGGTTATCGATTCCATTTTCCTTTACTATTGAAGCTGCCATAATACCTGATATTCCAGCTCCGATCACAACAACAGGCTTTTTCACTATAAACACCAACCAATCAATTATTGGGATATCTTTTGATAAGGTAGAGTGACTTAAGCACAAGCCACTCACTTACTAACGTTTTTCCACCTTCACCTTTAATCCCTCTTTTATCCTCAGAGAAACCAATGGATCTGGAGTCACCGTTTCTTGTTCAACCTTGAATTTATATCTTTTTACTAATATTGCTAAAATAAGGGTTGTTTCCATTATTGCAAATCTAGAGCCAATACAGCTTCTAGAGCCACCACCAAAAGGAAGATATGCAAATTTAGGAACATCTTCTCCTTTTTGATCAGCGAACCTCTCTGGTATAAACTTTTCAGGCTCTGGGAAAACTTCTTCATTGCGATGAATGGCATACGAACAAATCATAAATGTACTACCCGCTTTAAACGTCTCACCTAATAGCTCCACTTCTTCTTCAGATTCTCTATAAATAAGCCATGCTGGAGGATACATTCGTAGCGCTTCTTTAATAACAAGCTGTGTATAGTGAAGCTTATTATATAGCTCAAACGGTGATTGTTCTAAATCGATCATCTCAATTTCTTCGTAAAGTTTTTGTTCTACATCTGGATTTTGATTCAGTCCATAGAAAATCCATGTTAATAAGTTGGCTGATGTTTCATGTCCTGCAAGTAGCATTGTCATCATCTGGTCACGAATTTCCTCATCATCAATAGCAGAGCCTGTATCATCTTGTGTATCTAAAAGCATTCCCACCATTGTCATCTTGTATTGATCAGGATGCTGCTTTGCATCATGTAATATGCTATAAATCATATCCTCTAGCTTGTTTATTGCCTTCTTATGAATCTTATTTCCTTTTGTCGGAAGTGCTAATGGTAAAATAATTGGGGTAAACAATGTTTGTGCAGTTTGCTCAATTGTGTCACTAACAGCTTCTGCAAGCTGTTTCTTATTTTCCTCTACATTTGTGGCAAACATCACCTTCGCAATAATCGCTAAAGTTAACTGCATCATTTCATCATTTAATTTGCAGTATTCAACATCCTTTAATGAGGTTACAAGACTCTTGGTTTCTTCAACAATTGTTTTTGCATAGCTATTCAGTCTTTCTTTATAAAAAATCGGTTGATAATAGCTTTTCTGTCTCTTATGATCATGTTTTTCTGCAGTAAGTAGTCCATTATGTATTGTTCTTCTTAACACTTTATCAGTTCGACCCTTTTTAAAAGAAGCATCCTTTGTAACAAGAATTTCTCTCACAAAATCTGGTGAATTCACGATAAAGGAAGGCTGTAAACCTGTGCGTAATGAAACAACTTCACCACCATTTCGCATCTTCATAAAAAAAGCGAGAGGATCATTCCTAAAATCTAAATAATTTTGCATCCTTGAGGTTGTTACATCTTTTACTCTACTCATGAACATTCTCCTGACATATAGAGTTTCGATACAGATTTTTCAAACTATCATGATTGATTAACAACAAAATTCATATGGATGTTCTTCTGATGTTTCTGACCAACACCATGTTGGTTGTTTTGTTTCATCTATCCAGTGCCATGCTACTAAAGCTGCAGCACACGCATCAATTTCATGTGAGGTATCAACCAATTGATCAGGCAGGTTTACCAACTTCTTTGTTCGTAGCCATTCGAAAATGACTTTTCGAGATTGAAGTTCTTTTTTATATAAAAGAGCATGTTGTATTTTTGTAGATTCAATACGTGTACCAATCGCTGCACCAGGATGTACTTCAACAATTCGGATACTATTTTCAGATTTCATTGATTGTATTCTCCGTGTGAGTGAAATACCACGAAGAGTTAAATAAACCATTTTTGTTAAGGTTGGTGGCATTATTGAGCTACCAGATAGTCCATAGCTTTTTATAAATTGACGAATACTTTTATCCTGCGGTCGATCTCCTCCACCATCTTGATAGGAAAGCGGTGCATCTATGCCAATCACAACATCATCTTCTAACGAGGCTTCAAAAATAGCTGAAATAACATCATGATCACTACCATGTTTCATCATGCCTTCAAAAATCAGCTCAGATTGATTTTGTTTAAATACTGTTAGAACAGTATCTTTATGATTAGCTGGTCCTGACAGATCAATTCCAATTATTTTCAATATATGAATATCCTCCTGAATTACTATAGATCAAATCTTAACTGTTCAAATTCACGATCATTAGACTTTTGATTATTTGAAGATTGTTCATTTTGATTACAAGATGATTTTTTCTGATTTTCTAAAAGTTTATTTGTTTCAACATTTTTCTTCATAGAATTCAATACTTCACGTGCTTTTTTATTAGCTTTTTGGATATCAACGATAGGTGTAGCATAGTTCAATGAATAAAACCCTGGATACATCCATGGCTCATGAATATATTTTTCTGGAATATTCGCTAATTCAGTTACATACCTTCGCACAAAAGCACCCTCTGGATCTTCGTCCTTACCGATTTTAACTGGATTAAGAAATTTAATAGCTTGTGTACCAGTTGTTCCCACCTGCATTTGAATTTGATTGTAATGAATTCCCGGCTCATAATCTAAAAACAGCTGTGCTAAAGCAATAGCTGGACGTCTCCAATCAAGAAGTAGCGTATTACATGCAAATGAAACAACCATTGCTCTTGATCTATAATTTATCCAGCCCGTTTTATGTAAACATCTCATTGCTGCATCCACTAAAGGAATTCCCGTATTGCCCTTATACCAACGTTGGAAAGCCTCTTCATCCCAATTTTGCCGAATGTGATCATATTCATCTTTGATAGACTTTGTCATGATGTCAGGTTCATTTTCTATTTTTTGAACAAGCTGACAATGTAATTGTAGGTTGCTCAAAAAAGTCTCTAGCTGCTTTTTACTATCTATATTTTGTTCCATTGCTTCTCTTGTTTTAGTAACTACATACCGAAGCGAAATATTCCCCCAAGCAAGATACGGTGATAATCGACTACAAGATGCGGTTGACTGTAATGGCTTTGAAAGATTACTATTATAATTTTTATGGCGATTTTCTAGGAAGCTCTCTAATGTTTCAAGTGCCTTGGATTCTCCACCTTGCTGCCCAAAGCGAATAGGCTCACCTTGTATATGATATTTAGCTAGCTTCTCAACTGAATTTGATAAAATTTCTGGTATCTCTTCTGGTATCATTAATTGTCTTGGAGTAGGAACCAATCCTTGTGCTATAAATGACTCCCAGTTTTTTTGAAAACTGCTTCTTGGTTGAGGTCCACGTTCAACACCAAAATTCTGGTATTCTAGAAAAGATAACCCTCGTTTACTCATCCATTGGCGAATCTGATTATCTCTAAACAATGTGACAGATGTACCGTGTTCTTCATGAGCAAGCAACCGAAAGTCACCTAATGTCTCATATATAGAATCTAAAACATCCTCCATTTCAGCAATCGCAACAAAAAGCTTACCTCCTACATCACTTAACTCACGAGAAAGCTCTACTAAGCTCTCTTGAACAAACTGATAGTGACGTAGTGACATATCTTCCTTTTCCCAAAAAGACGGCTCCACTATATAAATAGGAAGTACTTCACCTAACTTACTTGCTTCAAATAATGGACGATGGTCATGAATGCGTAAATCTCGCTTAAACCAAACGACATTAATCATTAAATCACTCCAACATTTCTAACCTTTATCTTTATTGTAAATGACCCTACCTTAAATGTGTAATCTGAACCTTCTGAAATAGCATATTCAGCTTGCCTGACTTGTAAAAGAAGCATAATTTTAAAACAGAATGGTCCATTACAACAGGTGATGCACTTAAAACTTAACTATTCTAAATTTTTTTGGGGGAATCATTCAACTTTGGATGATAATCATTCAACTTTACCCAATAATCGTTCAACTTTTGATAATAATCATTCAACTTTCACTAATATTCGTTCATTCGACAAATTCCACCACTTTAGCAAACAAAACAAAATAAATTTCTATAATTAAAAATCAAAAACCTGTGGATTGTCCACAGGCCTTTTGTCAACTTCCATTTCTATTCTCTATCATGTATTACAGCTTAAATTCCTCTACAATATCATGCAGCTGCTGTGCTCTTGAACTTAATTCATTAGCTGAAGACGTAATTTCTTCCATAGATGCTAACTGTTCTTCGGTAGAAGCAGCAACAGATTGTGTACTATCTTCGGTAATTTCTGATTGCTTCGCAGCTTCCATAATAGATTTTGATAATTGATCTATTTGTGAAAGCATTAATTTTGCTGAGCTAGCTACTTCATGAACTTCATCTGCTACTTTTTGCGTACTAGTAAAGATATTCGAAAAAGAAGTACCTGTTTTTTCAACTAAGTTCATTCCTTCATTTGTTTCTAAAGAAACACGATCCATAGAGCCCATTGATTGCTTCGTATCAGTTTGAATCTCCTCGATTATTTCACGTATTTTATTAGCAGATAAAGATGATTCCTCTGCAAGCTTCTTTACTTCACCTGCAACAACTGCAAATCCTTTGCCATGTTCACCAGCACGAGCAGCTTCTATAGCAGCATTTAAGCTCAGTAGATTTGTTTGCTGAGCAATTGATGTGATAGCATCTAAGATCGAACCAATTTCATTTGATCTTTCACCTAATCTTTGAATGACAGCAGATGTTCTTTTTACTGCATCTTGAATCACTTTCATTTGTAAAACCGTTTCATTGACATTCATGTTTCCTGATTCTGTTTCTTCTGCTGATAAGGTTGACTTTGCTGAAACCTCAGCTGTAATAGCAGATATAGCTGATAACTGCTGTGTTAATTGTTCTGCGAGTTGAACATTTTCCTTTGATTGTTGATTTTGTTGCTCAGCAATCATTGCGACTTCTTCAACTGCTGAGGTAATCTGATTTGTAGCTTGAGCTGACTCTTCTGTAATAGCCAGTAGCTCCTGACTTGATGAAGCAACTTCTTGTGATACTTGTTGACTACTATTAATAACTTCTCGAACAGAAAAAATCATCGTGTTAAGTGATTGAGAAATTTGACCAAACTCATCCTTTGAAGATACAGTCAATTCCTTGGTTAAATCCTTCTTAGCAACCTGCTGTGTAGCTTCTTGAATCCTTCTCACCTGATCTTGTACACCAAAGTAGAATCCCATTAAAAGATAGATTAAAAGAAACAGTACAAAAACTACAATGCTAATTAAAATCACTCTCTCGGAGCTTAACGAGCTTACCTTTTTGTCTAAAAGCTTGTCTAACGTTTCTGTTTGATAAGCAAGTAATTCATAGATACTATTAATTGTGTTTGTTGTTTTTTCAAAATAATCCTTAGGCTGAATCGTTATATTTGTTACACCTAATAAATCTTGATTAATGATTTCCACTATATTTTTTGCTTCACTAATAGATTTGCTCACATAAGGCCCAACTTCATCTTTTAATGTTGGTTGTAATGCAAAGGCTGTATCATATGTTCTTTCAGCTGTTATGATATATTCATCCATCATTTTCATTAAATAGATCAGCTCTATACGCTCATCCTCTGTCATTCTTTGTTTTGTTGCTACCCCCACTCCTACAGCTCTTGATTTCCCCATGAATTCTGTAATTTGTGGCAATGTATTTACAAGTAGATTATTTATATGGTTATTAACTAAATCAGAATCTAGCGTTAAATTCGTTTCATCTGCAATATCTAGTAACATACTAAACATCATTGCTATTAAATGATTATGCTGTGTAACAGAATTCTTCACAGACATAGAAATTGTTTCTTCCTCTGTTGTTTTCCATTCAGAAATAACATCTTTATAGCCTTCATTTACATGTAGAAGCGCTACGTTTTCTTTCTTTTCTAGCTGTTGCTGAACTTTATCAAGCTGAAGGTTTATATGTTTTCTCACTTCTTGTAAATCAGATTCAGCACTTTGATCACCAGATATCACGTTAACTGTTAGTCCGCGATGTTTTTGGGTTAATTGAATGAGTGGATACAATTCCGAAAGCAGCTCTGTTCCTGTTTGTTCTTTTTTTACAAAAGCTAGCTCGCTATTAATCTTTAAAATTACATTTCCTACTAACATACCTACTGTAAGAAAAATCACTGAAAATAATAACAAAAACTTCTTTGAAAAGGTTAATCGGTTCATTAACTTAATAGCTGGAAATAATAATTGCTTCATCACTTTTTCTCCTTTGATGTCATGGTTCAATGTACGTGAACCTTCTAGTTGTTTTTAATTTTCTTGCTTTATGTACTATATTTATAACAAATTCATTTCATTTTCACAGTGAGAAAAATCACTGACTTTCTCGAGTAAGTTAAATTCTTGAACTTCTTATTAGGAAAAATTCTATAAATTTACAAAAACTTATCTTTTTTTACCAAAACTTAACATGATTTTACACTTTGTAAGTGCCTTATACATTATTATTAAGTAGTATCCTAATTTTCGATGTCGAAAGGCGGTAGTAATGTGAAAAGAAAGATTAGAAGAAATATGAAGAGGCGAATGCTTAATAGTACGTTAGCAGTAAGTTTAAGCTTAAGCATTATGGCACCTTCATTCGCTCAAGCTGCACCAACTGCTGGAACTGGAACTGACGCAGCTGTAAGTGAAACAACAAATGCAGCAGCACCTGTTAAGCTTCGTATCATGGAAACAACTGATCTTCATGCAAACATGGTAAACTTTGACTATTATTCTCTTAAAGAAGATAATTCAGTCGGTTTTGCAAAAACAGCTACCCTTATTAAACAAGCAAGAGCAGAAGTAGATAATAGTTTACTATTTGATAATGGAGATTTACTTCAAGGTAATCCACTCGGTGATTATATTGCAAAAGTAAAGCAATGGGGTGCTAATGACACTAACCAAATTTACGATGCAATGAATTTACTAAACTATGATCTTGCGACATACGGAAACCATGAATTTAATTATGGGTTAAGCTTTCTAGAAAAAAGTATTAAATCTGCTAATTTCGAGTATGTTAACTCAAATATTTATAAAAAAGATAACAATAACGATCCAACTGACGATGTTAATTATTTTGATCCTTATGAAATTATTGATAAAGTAGTGACCGATTCTGCTGGAAATCAGCATACAATTAAAGTTGGTGTCATCGGGTTTGCTCCACCTCAAATAACACAGTGGGACAAAACCCATCTAGAAGGAAAAGTTATCACACATGATATTAAAGAAACAGCTGAAAAATTCGTTCCTAAAATGAAAGAAGAGGGTGCTGATATTATTGTTGCATTATCACACTCAGGTTTAGGAGATACAGAATATAAAAAGGGTGATGAAAATCAATCCTATCAGTTAAGTCAGGTAGAAGGCATTGATGCTATTCTATTGGGTCATACACACTCTGTTTTTCCAGGAGCAAGCTTTGAGGGCATGCCAAATGTTGACATCAGTAAAGGTACAATTAACGGCGTTGCAGCTGTACAGCCAGGAAACTGGGGCAGTCATTTAGGAGTTATTGATTTATCTCTTGAAAAAGATGCCAATGGTAAATGGAAGGTTGTTAATTCCATTTCTACAAATCGAGCAATTTTCGATAAAGCTTCAAAAACTCCTTTAGTTGATGCTGATCAACAAGTACTTGATGCTGTTAAAGAAGATCACGAACAAACAATAGAATATGTAAGTGGTCCAGTTGGAAGTACAACTTCTGATATTTATAGCTACTTTGCTCAAGTAAAAGATGACCCTTCTGTTCAAATTGTTGCTGATGCACAAAAGGTATATATCGAAAATGCGATTAAGGGTACTGAATTTGAAGGACTACCTGTTTTATCTGCTGCAGCACCTTTTAAGTCTGGTCGTGACAGTTCAGCAGATTATACGGAGATTCCTGCTGGTGATATCGCCATTAAAGATACAGCCTCTCTTTATAAATACCCGAACACAGTTATGGCACTTAAATTAACAGGTGCTGAAGTGAAAGAATGGTTAGAGTGGTCTGCAGGACAATTTAATACAATTGATCCTTCATCTACTGATGAGCAACAGTTGGTTAACAAAGATTTTCCTAGCTATAATTTTGATATTATTGATGGAGTTACATATGAGATCGATGTGACTAAGCCTGCGCGTTATGACAAAGATGGGAAAAATATAATCAACAACTCAGAGAGAATTGTTAATCTTCAATACAATGATAAGCCAATTGATCCTAACCAAGAATTTATTATTGCATCTAATAACTACCGTGCATCTTTCACACCAATTGCAAATCCTGGTGGAGATAACATCGTCATTGAGTCTCCTGATGAAAATCGTCAAGTGTTAGTTGATTATATCCGTAATAACGGAGTCATTAATCCAGCAGCAGATAGTAACTGGACATTCTCTCCTATTAATGACGATATAAATGTTGTTTTCAATTCAGCACCAGGCGGGGAGAAATATACAAAAGATACAAACAATATTAAATATATTGATACATTAGAATCTGGATATGCCAAGTTCTCAATTGATCTTGCATCAACTGAACCTGTGCCAGAATCAGATTTTGACTTAACATTAATGCATACAAATGATACTCATGCACATTTAGAGAATGTAGCTCGTCGTGTGACAGCAGTGAATGATGTTCGCTCACAGGTAGAAAATTCAATTCTTCTTGATGCTGGTGATGTTTTCTCTGGAACTCTTTTCTTTAATCAATATAATGGCCTAGCTGATGTACAATTCATGAACATGATGGGCTATGATGCGATGGTTCCTGGTAATCATGAGTTTGACAAAGGTACTAAAACATTAGCAAACTTTGTTAAGGAAGCTGACTTCCCAATCGTTAGCTCTAATATCGATTATAGTAAGGATGAAAACATTAACACTCTTTACAAAGATGAAATTGGACAACCTGGTCAAGGTGGAAACATCTATCCTGCTACAATTTTAGAAGTTGATGGTGAAGAAGTTGGGGTATTCGGCTTAACAACAGAAGAAACAGCTATCTTAGCAAACCCAGGTAAGAAAATCGTATTTGAAAACTACCTTAAAAAAGCAGAAGAATCTGTTTCAGCTCTTAAAGAAGCTGGAGTAAACAAAATTGTGGCTCTTACTCATTTAGGATACACATATGATAAAGTTCTCGCTGAATCTGTTGACGGAATTGATGTTATTGTTGGTGGCCATTCTCATACATTATTAGATGAAGCTACTGTATATAACGAAGATAGTGAGCCAACATTAGTTGTTCAAGCTCAAGAATATAGCAATTACTTAGGTCGTCTGGATCTTTCATTCAATGATGAAGGTGTACTTGAAGCTTGGAATGATGAATTAATAGATTTAAATGCAAAAGATAGCAATGATAACTATGTTATTGCTGAGAATGAAGAAGCAGCAACACTTCTTGATAGTCTTTCAGGTCCTATTGAAGAGTTAAAACAACAAAAAGTAGGAAAGTCTTCTGTATTTCTTGATGGAGATCGTAACAGTGTTCGAGATAGTGAAACAAACTTAGGAAATCTAATTACAGATGGTATGCTTTCAAAAGCAAAAGAATTTATTAAAACAACAACAATTGCCATACAAAATGGTGGGGGAATTCGCGCTTCAATCGAAAAGGGTGATATCTCATTAGGTGATGTTTTAACAACAATGCCATTTGGTAATACACTTGTTACACTTGATTTAACAGGTGCTGAAATCGTTGAATCATTAGAAAATGGTGTAAGTAAAATTGAAGAAGGTGCGGGCCGCTTCCCTCAAGTATCTGGCTTACATTATTCATTTAACCGCAGTTTACCAGCAGGCGAACGTATTCTTGATGTAATGGTTGAAACAGAAGATGGTTTTGAACCTATTGATCTAAAGAAAACGTACACAGTTGCTACAAACGCTTATATGGCTGATGGCGGAGATGGCTATGAGTCTATGAAAAAAGCAAAAAATGAAGGTCGAATGAAAGAATTATTCTTAGTAGATTATGATGTATTCACTAGTCATTTAGAAAAAGTAGGCACAGTTAACGCTGAGATTGAAGGGCGAATCATGGAGGTTATTGATCCTATCAAGCCAACGTTAAACACTGAAGGAAGCACAACTACTGTAACTGTTACGTTAGACGATGTTAAAAAGGCCCCTGTTAATGGTGCATTTCCAATTGACTTATCGGAAACTCAAGATTTAGAAACAGTTGAAGTATTTTTAACAGCTGAACAACTTGCAGAATTAAAAGCTCTTAATGTTACTTCAATTCAATTGATTCGCGATGATGTATATTTAGACATTCCTGTTGCGAATTTTGGTGAAGGTGATGCAACAATCACAATCGACAATCTTGGCTCTGATGAAGATACATTAACGAATCTTTATGACTTTACAATCCAACAAAACGGAGAGCTTATTACTACGTTTGAAGAAGGTAATGAAGTAACCATTGGATTTGGCGTTGATCCTGAAGTGGCAAAAGACCCACGTATATTCTATTTAAATGAAGAATCAAATGAGTGGGAAGAACAAGAAAGTTACTATGAAAGTGAGTCTGGAGAAGTTTATGCTTTCGTCAACCATTTCAGTGTGTACACTGTGATGGAAGATGAAAATAAACCAGAAGACCCTGAGACTGATCCTATCACTGATAACCCAGATGATAAGGATAACAATGATGACAAAGACACTCCACCTGGAGATAACAACTCCGACAAAGGTGACAAATCAAACGATAACACTAATAGTGACAAAGATGGTAAATCATTACCAAACACAGCAACAAACAGCTTTAACATCCTATTAGCAGGATTATCTGCTCTTGTAGCTGGAGGCTATGTCTTTATCACTCAACGTAAAAAGAAGATACAATAATTCATAAAGAGGCATGCCGAACCCTGGCATGCCTCTTTCCATATCTTTTAAACTAATCTATAGATCTATAGCTTATTTCCTTCTACCGGTATTGGATGTTCATCTAGAAGTCTAGCAAAATGGATCAAATTATAAGACATGGTCTTTGTTTTTTTCTTGGTGAAATCACTATCTTTTCCCTCTTCAATATATGAAGGACCAGGGCCTGCCTCACCTACCCAATAGGCGTCTACATTTGGAGGAATCGTAAAACCAATATGCTGTAATCCATATATGATAGATTTAGCAGCATCCTTTGCTCCATCTTCATTACCAGTCATAATGGCTCCGCCAATCTTGTTATAGAAGATTGATTGTCCTTTATCATTTTCTTCTGAACTAGATGCATATAGCCGCTCCATAACTAAAGTGGCAATACTACTTTTTTCTCCCAGCCATATAGGTGTTCCAATCACAACAATATTAGCTTGCTTCACTTTTTCAAAAATCGCAGGCCATTCGTCACCATCTCCCAGATCTGAATCCATTCCAAAAGCAATATTATAATCTGCCATTCTTAATTCTTCCGACTCTATCCCTTCTTTTTTAAGCCACTCTCTCGACTCTTCTATAAGTGCACTTGTGTTAGATTCTTCCGTACCTTTTTTTAATGATGTGTTTAAGTATAATGCTTTCATTATGATCTCCTCTCTATTTGTAAGCGTATTAATCTATTTAATAGGTTTATTCCTATAAGAAAAAAGGAATATTGAGTATAGTGTTCTATTCCTCATCTTACTAAATATAAAACATGTAACAAAAAATTAGATCAATTGCTCTAGCAAGATTATGTATCTAGTAATACTCCTCATGCTTTGCAAAGAAAGGTGTATAAAGTGATTACTTTTAATTCTGTAACAAAAACGTTTGAAGATCATACTGTTGCTGTTAATGATGTTTCATTAACAATTGAAAAGGGTAACTTAGTTACGTTAATAGGTCCAAGTGGCTGTGGGAAAACAACAACAATGAAGATGATCAACAAACTGATCCCAATCACATCAGGGACAATCACAATTGATGGAAAAGATATTTCTGAGGAGAATGATGTAGAGCTACGAAGAAATATTGGATATGTGATTCAACGAATTGGATTACTACCACATATGACAATTGAAGAAAATGTCTCATTAGTTCCTAGATTGAAAGGCTGGAAAAAAGAAAGCTATGAAAAAAGAGTTGATGAACTACTAGATTTAGTAGGACTTGAGCCGAACTTGTACAAAAAAAGATATCCGTTAGAGCTAAGTGGAGGACAACAGCAACGTGTTGGTGTCATAAGAGCACTAGCAGGGGAACCACCGATTATTCTTATGGACGAGCCGTTTAGTGCGCTAGATCCAATTAGTCGTGAACAGCTACAAGACGAGTTAAAGTCACTTCAGAAAAGCATTCAAAAAACCATCGTCTTTGTTACACATGACATGGATGAAGCTTTAAAGGTTGCTGATGAAATTGTTGTGATGAAGGATGGGGGAATACAACAAATTGCTTCACCTACAAAACTTATCCAGAATCCTGCAAATGATTTTGTTCGGTCGTTTATCGGGGAGGAACGAGTTAATCAGGCGTCTAACAATAAGAAGGAATACTTAGCTTCGACTATTATGAAGCCTTTAGTACAAAATCAACATCTAACTGAGTTACCGAAACTATCACAAGAAACATCACTACAGGAGGTAGCTCGTGTTATTTTGATAAATCAATCAGACGCTGTTATCCTTTGCGATAAAGTTGGAAAACCGGTCGGAATCATCGAAAAAAACCACTTACTTCATGAACTAGCCGGAATATCAGAGGAGGTTTGATATGATGAATGCCTTTTCTATGTTTCTCGATACAATTTCCACAAGACAAGAGCTTATTTTCGAAAGTGCCATTGAGCATTTATACATATCATTTTTGGCTATCTTTATTGCTGTTGCGATTTCATTACCTCTTGGCATTTATATTTCTCGTAAAAAGAAAGTAGCTGAATTTTACATAGGAATAACAGCTGTCCTACAAACAATACCAAGTCTTGCGTTGTTCGGATTTCTTGTTCCGCTATTAGGTATTGGAACACCGACTGCTCTTGTTGCACTTATTGTTTATGCTTTATTACCGATTCTCCGAAATACATATACCGGAATTACTGGAGTAGATGAAGGAATTGTTGAAGCTGGAGAAGGAATGGGAATGACACCAAGGCAAATTCTTTGGAAAATTCAATTACCACTTTCCCTTCCCTTTATGATGGCTGGAATTAGAACCGCAACAGTTCTAACAGTAGGGGTTGCTACTCTTGCAACCTTTGTAGGAGCAGGTGGATTAGGAGATGTAATTTGGAGAGGACTACAATCCTGGGACAATAGCCTAGTATTAGCAGGTGCAATTCCTGTTGCATTATTAGCTCTAACCTTCGATTATATTTTAAAGCTAGTAGAGAAAAAAGTAACACCTAAAGGAATTAAATCTAAATAAAGGAGCGTTTTATAGTGAAAAAGAAAATACAGTTATTAGCAATACTTACAGCAATATCTCTTATACTTAGCGCATGTGGCGGAGATTCAAATGAAAGCGAAGCAGCAGCATCAAAGGAACCTCTTGTTGTTTCAGGTAAAAATTGGACAGAGCAATATATTTTATCAGAGGTGTTAGCTGTTTATATTGAAGAAACCACAGACTATGAAGTTGATCTTCAGGATGGTCTTGGCGAGGTTGCCATTTTAACACCTGCACTTGAAAATGCAGAAATTGATATGTACGTTGAATACACTGGTACAGGATTAGAAGCTGTTTTGAAAGAGCAAGCAGATCCTGGAGAATCTAGTGAGAGCATTCTAGAACGAGTGAGAAATGGCTATGAAGAAAATTATCAAGCAACATGGTTAGAGCCACTTGGTTTTGAAAATAATTACACATTAGCATATTCAGCAGATGCTGATTTTGAAGCAGAAACGTATTCAGATATAGCGGCAGTTTCCAAAGATCTTTCCTTTGGTGCCCCACATGCCTTTTATGAACGTGAAGGTGATGGGTATGATGCTTTCTCAGAAGCCTATGAGTTAGAATTTCCTAAAACTGAAAGCTTTGATCCAAATGTCATGTATCAAGCATTAAAGCGTGGAGATGTTGATGTGATCCCTGCATTCACAACAGATGGAAGAATTCAACGTGATAACATCCAAACTACAACAGATGATCTTGGCTTTTTTCCTAAGTATGACGCAGCTATTGTTATCAGACAGGAAATATTAGAAAATTACCCAGACCTAGAAGAAGCTCTTAATGGTCTAGCTGGGAAAATTTCCGAGGAAGAAATGCAACAAATGAACGCTAGAGTTGATATAGATGGAGAGCAAGCTGAAGTTGTCGCAAGAGAATTTCTTGCAGAAAAAGGATTAATAAACGAATAATAGAAGCATCATAGAAAGACCAATCAGAATTTGATTGGTTTTTTTCTTATGAATACGGATTGGAGAATTTACTAAAACTAAATATAGAATGTAATCTTAGTGAAAGCACGAGGAAAATGACTTGCTAGAAACTAAATTAGACCTCTATTTACCTTCCATCTTATCTTTAAACTCAAACAAAACTCTAACAAAAGATGATCTACTCACTGATAAGCTTTTAATTGCTAAAGAAGACCAATTAAGTATGTATTACTCACCCCATAATGAATATATAAACAAAGCTGCTAAAATTGTGATTGTCGGTATTACCCCAGGCTGGGTACAAATGAAAGAAGCATACACACAAATAATCAAAAGCATAAATCAACACCATCCTATAGAGCAATCATTAAAAGAAGCAAAGATTGCTGCCAGTTTCTCTGGAAATATGAGAAAAAATTTGATAGACATGCTTGATCAATGCTCCATCAATGAGATTAGTCAGTCAAATAGCACTAGCTCACTATTTCATGAACAAAGACATTTATTACATACCACATCGATTATGAAATACCCTGTTTTTTATCAAGAAAAAAATTATACTGGGCATAAGCCTAGTGTCATAAGCTCTCCGTTATTATCTTCATATGCTTTTCATGAATTTTCAAAAGAACTGGAGCAAATTCAGTCACCTGCTCTGATCATTCCACTAGGCAAAACAGTAGAACATTTGATTAAACAACTACTTTCTGAAGGTAAACACTTAGAGCATACTTATTTACATGGCTTCCCACATCCTTCAGGTGCTAATGGACATCGAAAAAAGCAATTCGAAGAGCAAAAACAAACACTTAAAAACCTTGTAGAAGATTGGTTGGAGAAAAATGAGGCTGGGAATTAAGTATTTAAGCTTATGATAAACCCGAAATATTAGGAGATATTTCAATTAATTATTCGCCTAATATTTCGAGTTTTTATTTGCTGTCTTCAATAGATTTTTTGATCTTGCATACTCTTTTTAAGAACTAGTGGAACGGAGCGGAAGACATTTGACTCCTGCGGGTGCAGAGGAAAGGCTGAGACCCCACAGGCGCTTGCGCCGAGGAGGCTTAGCTTCCTCCCCGCGGAAAGCAAATGTCTGCAGCGCAGTGGAACGAACTTGTTTCTTTCAACTGTGTGAATTTAAATCCCAACCTAATTCCTTCTACTTATTGTAATGGCTGATTACTCATTTGATTTGGCTCCATCTTTCCAGCACCTTGCATCATTCTCATATCCATTGGATTTGTTCCATGAATATAAGCTGGTCCTGGTTGTAGACTTGGCTTTTGTCCCATTGCTTTAGGATTTTGAATGTATTCAAAGTTTGCTTGTCCATCAAATGTTGGACCATTCGCCCATCTACCTGAACTACTTTCTTCACCTTCAGAGTAATTCATGAACGAGTACGAAACCTCTTGTTTTTCATATTCCTGGTTAAATGTACTTGGAACAATTGCTCCTTGAGTTTGTTCAAGCTCCTCAATAGCAGCCATCCACTGATTTTGATGCATTGTATCACGAGCAATTAAAAATGAGAGCATATCCCTAACACCAGGATCTGTTGTCATTTCATATAAACGACATACTTGAAGTCTTCCTTGTGATTCAGCATTTAAATTGGCTCTAAAATCTGCTAATAAGTTTCCGCTGGCAATTGTATAGCGTGCTGTCCATGGAAAGCCAACACTATCGTTAGGCTGTGCACCTAAGCCATTATCGTTAGGCTGTGCACCTAAGCCATTAACAATTGCATGCTGTGGATTCATTCCTCCAAGCACAGCTTCTACTGCAGGATCCTTTGCTCCTTGTTCCTGATCATTTGCAGGAGCTCCATCTAATAATTGTGCAATCATTGTTGCAATCATTTCAACATGTGCTATTTCTTCTGTTGCTATATCTAAAATCATATCACGATATTTACCTTCTGCACGACAATTCCAGCCTTGAAAAAGGTACTGCATCATAACTGACATTTCACCATATTGCCCACCAAGAATTTCTTGTAGCTTTTTAGCATAAACAGGATCCGGATGACTTGGTTTCGCATCATATTGAAGCTCTTTTACATGATAAAACATTCGTTAAATCCCTCCTATTTATTAAGCAACTACATCTTTTAGTGTGGATTAGATTTAGTAATATATCTACTCCATAAAAACCCATTTAAGATTATGGTTAATCCACAACAATTAAGACATATTAAAAAATAAATATAGCCTAAGAAAGGAGATGTTTTTCCATGGACAATAACAGTCGAGAATCAGTTATAAACGAGCTACAAAACTCATTTGAGCACCTCATGACTAAATATAATATTGAGGATATTGGTGTATTTGAAGAAGAAGGTGCTAAGGATCTTTATCATATGGGCTATACAATCCGCAAAGACGGAAAGTCGTACATGATACATACCCCGTATATAAAAAAAGACGATGGACGCTTAGAAAACGGAAATTCAGAATGGACAATTGAAACAGATGAACCAAATTCTGAGGATGTTAGTGGATTTAAAGGGCTGGATGAGGCTTTGAATTCGATTTAACTAAATTTAGAAAAGGTTGGGACATAAGTAATTAAGTTATTGAAAAACCCAAATTATTAGGTGATATTTTCAGTTAATTCGCCTAATAGTTCGGGTTTATATATATCGTCTTCAATAGATTTTTGACTTTCCATACTATTTTTAAGAACTAGTGGAATGGAGCGGAAGACACTCGACTCCTACGGGAATTGAGGAAAGGCTGAGACCCCGCAGGCATGCCGAGGAGGCTCAGCTTCCTCCCCGTGGAAAGCGAGTGTCTGTAGCGCAATGGAACGAACTTGTTTCTTTAAAAGCTTAACTGATTTTAGATTTATTCGTCTTTTTGTATGACTTCTCCAATTATGTCCCAGCCTCTTTATCATTTTATGCCACTAGGATGTTGATCACTCACTAAGCTAAGATCAGCAGCCTTTGCATTTGCTTCTACTTGTTCAGGATTTTTACACCCTGGAATAACAGTTGTGACAGCAGGATGCTGCAAGCACCATGCTAAAGCCCAGGTTGCCATATTAACTCCTTCTGGCACTTCTTCACGCTTGATTTTTTCTACTAAGCGAAGCTTTTCATCAATAACTTCCTGCTGATGTCTTTTACGAACAACATCCTTAAAAGATGCACCAGGTTGGTATTTACCACTCAAAAATCCACTTGCTAATGGAACTCTAGCTAGAACTCCTAAATCCTGTTCCATACATGAAGGAAACACCTTTTCCTCAGGTACTCTATCAAGTCTGTTATACACAACTTGAATGGCTTTTGCATTTACCTCGGTAGCTCTTGAGGTTTGGTAAATATTATCGTTTGCACCAATGGAAATTCCTAAGTTGCGAATTTTACCAGCTTGCACTTGTTTATCAAGCATTGTCCACAAATCATCATGATTAAAAACATCATCAGATCCTGAATGAAATTGATAAAGATCAATATAATCTGTTTTCAATGCTTGTAATGATTCCTCTAACTGTACAAGAATATCATCCACATTCCATGATGGTTCTCTTTGATCATGCCATTTATGACCGAACTTAGAAGCAACAATCCACTCATCTCTATTATGTCTTGATAAATAATCACCAATAAATTTTTCAGACATATGATGTGGTCCATAACATTCTGCCGTATCAATTAAATTGATACCTAAATCTTTAGAATGTGAAAAAATTGCATCTACTTCAGTTTGTGTAAAATCCTTTCCCCATTCGCCTCCAAATTGCCATGTGCCAATACCAACAACTGATACCTTTAAATCTGTTTTACCTAGTCTTCTATATTTCACGGTTACACCTCTTATTAGCTATTTTTTTTAATATATTTTGCAAGCTTAACATATTAATTTCTCATTAGAATGTAAGCCATATACACGATATAAGAAATTATGAGGAATACACCCTCGCGTTTTCCTATTCTAAATCCTGTTCTTGAGAACACAAGTAAAACAACAGTGATGATGATCATCAGTAAAACATCGATAAAAATCTTACTATCAACCGCTAATGGAGATACAACAGAAGCTGCTCCTAAAACAAATAAAATATTAAAGATATTACTTCCAACTATATTTCCTAAAGCAATTTCACTTTCCTTCTTAATGGCAGCAGTTATGGAAGTAATCAACTCTGGAAGTGATGTACCGATTGCAACAATTGTTAATCCTACTAATGTTTCACTCATGCCAAAAGAAAAAGCAATTGTTGTTGCATTATCAACTACAATGTCACCACCAAAGATAATGGCAGCCAAGCCACCAATCGTGAATACAGTATTCTTCACTTTCGATGAAGACTTAGGAGTATCTGCACTTTCCTCCTTGACCTTGTCACGACTATGTCTTGCAACTTCAAAAATGTAATACAAGAAAATGGCAAAGAAAAGTAACAAAATGAACCCGTCGCTTCTTGTAATAAAATTAGCATCTAATGCTTGTAATGAGATATCACTAATTAAAACAAATAACACAGTACTTGCGAGTAACGTATAAGGAATTTCCTTCCGTATCGTTTCACTTTCAACCTTTAACGGATTTAACAATGCTGTTATCCCAACAACAAGTGTAATATTGAAGATATTACTTCCTACAACATTACCTAACGCCACTCCAGCATTTTCCTCTAGAGCTGCAATAATACTAACTGTTGCCTCAGGTGAACTTGTTCCAAAAGCAACGATCGTCAAACCAATCAGCAAAGGTGATACATTTAATGACCGTGCAATACTTGAAGCACCTTCAACAAAATAATCAGCCCCCTTAATAAGTAAGGCAAGACCAACAAGTAATAAAATATAAGACAATGACTATTCCCCCTTTTTTTCACATACTAGAAAATCTTATGTAAATTCAATGATACATAGTATAAGTATAACCCTTCTTATCTATTGAGAAACTAGCTCTTCATCTCTCAATCTATACTGCCTAGTGGTACCCTTTTATACAATAAATTACACTGATTCATGGAAAATTAATTAGCGGAAAGTGGCTTATTATAAGAATTCCCTTTTGAGCTAAAATTCTAAACAGGTTTTTATTCCTGAACATATTCATTATTTAATGATTAAGAAAACAAATCAAGCTTAAACCATAGGTTTTGTACTAGTTTTTTATAAATGAGCTACAAAAGATGCATCAATTGGGTTCCAATTGGCTTTTGAAGAGATGGTTTAGTAGCCTTGTTCTTTGAATATTGACGTTATCAGCGATTTTTTGGATTTATCAGCGATTAGACTATTTTCGACAAAAATCGCACAACACAACATCACCCAGCTCAAGCAAAATAAAAAAGCACCTTCCCCATATAGAGAAAGTGCCATCATATTATCCTTTTAAAATCCCAAGTGTGCCTAAAAATACAACAATAATGGTCACAGGAACAACCCACTTCATCAAAAAGCTCCAAAGTGTGAACATCCCAGGTGATAATTTGTTGCTTAAAGTAAATTCATCCTTCACTAGCTGCTTATTCATTTTTAAAAAAGTAAACATAGTGATCAGTAAGCAGCCTAGTGGCAGCAAAATTCAAGCTTAAATCCTAGGTTTTGTACTAGTTTTTTATAGTTGAGCTACAAATGATGATTCAAATGGGTTCCAAGTGGCTTTTGAAGAGATGGTTTAGTAGCCTTGTTCTTTGAATATTGACGTTATCAGCGATTTTTTGGATTTATCAGCGATTCTTGAGAAAATATCAGCGATTTTTCGGATTTATCAGCGATTCTGAGAATTTATCAGCGATTAGACTATTTTCGACAAAAATCGCACAACACAACATCACCCAGCTCAAAGCAAAATAAAAAGCACCTTCCCCTTAGAGAGAAAGTGCCCACATATTATCCTTTTAAAATCCCAAGTGTGCCTAAAAATACAACAATAATTGTCAGAGGAACAACCCACCTCATCAAAAAGCTCCAAAGTGTGAACATCCCAGGTGATAATTTGTTGCTTAAAGTAAATTCATCCTTCACTAGCTGCTTATTCATTTTGAATGTAATAAATAATGCAATCAGTAAACAGCCTAGTGGCAGCATAATATTACTTACGAGAAAATCAGTTGCATCAAAAACGGTTTTACCGAAAATTTTAAAGCCTTGTAGATGACTAAAGGATAGAGCAGCTGGAATGCCTGCTATGAACACAATGAATCCTGATATCCATGTAGCCTTCTTTCTTGAGCGTTTTCCACTTTCCGTAAATGCCGATACTATGATTTCTAGCAAACTAAAAGAAGATGTTAAAGTTGCAAATAAGAATAACACTAGAAATACCGCTAAAAAGAATTCTCCAGCTGGAATTTGTGAAAAGACAGCTGGTAATACCATAAATAGCAAGCCTGGTCCTTCTGCTGGTTCAAAGTCAAAGGCAAATACAACTGGGAAAATCGCAAGTCCTGCAAGAATTGAAACAAAGATATTCATCAAAACAACAGAGCCTGCTGAAGATGGAATACTTACTTTCTTATCTAAATATGAGCTATATGTGACCATACATGAAAAACCAACAGCTAAAGCAAAGAAAGATTGTCCAAGTGCATACAAAACAGATCCACCAGTAATTTCTGAGAAGTCAGGTTTTAAGAAGAATTCGATTCCTTCCATTGCACCTTCTAAAGTAAGTGATCTTACAACTAAAATGATAAAAAACACAAACAAAAGTGGCATCATATATTTACTTGCTTTTTCAATTCCATTTTTGATGCCAATTGAGATAACAAGAATATTGATTAGTAAAAACACTGCTAAGCCAAGTAATGTTGTTGTAGGTGTTGCTGTAATACTTCCAAATAAATCAGGATAGCTTACATTTGCTTCAATAACATTCCCACTAATCGCCATGATGCTATAAATTAAAACCCAGCCACCTACAACTGCATAAAAAGATAACAACAGAAAGCAACCAATTACCCCTAATGGTCCTGTTATTGTCCATAAGCTATTAGCTGCTAGCTTGCGGTAGGCAGAAACAGCTTCTTTTTGTGCACCTCGTCCGATGATAAACTCAGAAATTAACATAGGAAGTCCAATAAGAATGGTGAAAGCAATGAACATTAATAAAAATGCTCCCCCACCACTCATGCCTGTTACATACGGAAACTTCCATATTGCTCCAAGACCGATCGCAGCCCCGGCTGATGCCATGATAAAACCAAATTTAGAAGACCACTGCTCTCTATTTTTACTCAATTGATCCATCCCCCTCTATGTCCATGACCAGTCAATATGCATGATTTCACTTACTAACTTTTCAAAACGATCTTACTTAAAAAGTTTTCACTCAATTTATAATTCAGTTCGGATATCCCATAATTCAGGGAAAAACCTCTGATCTAATACCTTTTTCAAATAACCAACACCAGATGATCCGCCTGTACCAATTTTAAAGCCGATCACTCTTTCTACTGTTTTCATATGACGGAAGCGCCATTGCTGTAGCCAATCCTCAAGATCTACTAGCTTTTCTGCTAATTCATATAGCTCCCAGTACTTTTCAGTATTTCGATAAACCTCTAGCCATGCTAAACGTACAGATTCATTATCCTTATACGTTTGTGTCACATCACGATTTAGAACCTCATCATCTATAGGTAGTCCCGCTCTATGTAGTGCTGCGATTGCCACATCATATAAGCTTTGAGCTTCAAAAGCTTCTTGTAATCTATTATGTAATTCAGGATCTTTTTGATAGATTTTCAATACATGATCTGTTTTATAGCCAAGTGCGAATTCGATCATTCGATATTGGTAAGATTGAAATCCTGATGCTTGCCCTAATGCATCGCGGAATTCCATATACTCTGATGGAGTCATTGTTGAAAGAACATCCCATGCTTGAATGATTTGAGATTGTGTTTTAGACACTCTTGCCAAACGTTTTTGCGCAGTTGATAAATCATCATTTTCAATCGACTTTATAGCTGCCTGTGTTTCATGAAGAATTAGCTTCATCCATAATTCACTAACTTGATGAATCACAATAAACAGCATTTCATCATGATGACCTGATAATCTATTTTGGGCTGATAGAATTTTATCTAAACTCAAATATTCACCGTATGTCATATTGTTCGTAAAGTCAGTATGAATATGTTTTTCTGCGCTTGTCGCATTCACTTCTTGTCGTTTTTCAATCATCTTTTTATCCTCCTCTAAAACTGCAATAAAATCAATCTATTCTTTTAAATTTGTCTTATAACGGCACGTACAGGACTTCCGTCACCACCTTGAATCGGTAGTGGCAGGGCGATTAATTCGTAGTTTCCCTCTTCAACATGATCAACAACAATGTTTTCTAAAATATGAATATGATGCTCGTATAAAGCATGATGTGTTTCCATATCCTTGCTATCTAAGGGATCAACAGAAGGTACATCAACACCTAATAAACGGATTCCTTTTTCATTTAAAAAAGGAGCAATATCCTCTGATAAATAAGGAATTTCATTTGGAAATAATTCCGAGTTACTACTTTTTACAGTTTTTAATAGTAACCTTGAAACACCTGTTAACTCAAAATTCCCTAATACTTCAGCATCGATTTTTTTATATCCTGACACATCGATCAATTTAGCAGAACCAACATATATATTAATATCTAAATCAAGTACCTTTTCACCATCATTTTTAAAATGAAACGGTGCATCAATATGGGTTCCAGTGTGTAAGCTAGTTGTTATTTTTCCTATATTCACAGATCCTGTCTGTTCCTTTGTAAATGTTGTTTCATAGGAAAAAGGTGTATCACCAGGCCAATGTGCAATATCATTTGTTAAAGGCTGTGAGATATCAATCCATTTATTTGATGTCATGAGCTATGCAACTACTCCTCGCTTATTTTCAAATTTTTTATATTTTTCTTCTTTCATAATACTTTTTAAAATTTGAACTGCATTCCAAATATCTTCATATGTGTTATACAAAGCAACTGGTGCTAAACGAATACCATTTGGTGTACGAAAATCTGGTACTACTCCATCAGCTTTTAGTGCTTTACAAATTCTTGCTGCTTCAGGATGCTCAAGATAAATATGTCCACCTCTTTTATGATCCTCGATCGGATTACGAATCTTCAACCCAAATCCAGCTAGCTCAACATTGATTAAATCCATAAAATAGCTTGTCAATTTAAGAGATTTCTCGCGAATTTGCTTCATGCCAACTTCATTAAACATCGAAAGTGCTCCAATGATTGGCGCCATGCTGAAAATATTAGGTGTGCCTATTTGATAGGCTCCTGCATCATCAGCTGGTGTTAACTCATGATCCATATCAAATTGCTTATCTTTTCTTGAACTGAACCAACCTGCTAAACCTGGCTCTGAACCGAAATGACGTTGATTCACATACAATCCACCAGTGCTTCCTGGTCCACCATTTAAATGCTTATAATTACACCAAAAAGCAAAATCAACATCCCATTCACTTAATTCATGTACAATTGAACCAACTGAGTGACAGAGATCAAAGCCTATTACAATATTTCGTTTATGAGCTTCTTCTGTTAACCTTTTCATATCTAGCACTTGCCCGCTACGATATAAAACACCTGGTAAAACAATAAGTGCAATATCCTCTGTCATGGCGGCAATAATATCAGCTTCGTTAAGTGTATGACCATCATCACTTTTCACTTCAACAAGATTTTCTTTAGGATCATAACCTTTTAACTTAAGCTGACTTTTAAGTGCATAGATGTCACTAGGAAAATTTAATTCATCAGCTAAAATCTTTGTTCTTTGATTTTCCGGTTTATAAAATGTTGACACTAATTGGTGAAGATTTATCGTGGTGGAACCGCTTACAACTACCTCTTTAGCATTAGCTCCTACAATCGGTGCCATTTCTTCCCCTAATTTTTCTGACAAATAGAACCATGGATTTTCTCCGTTTGTCCAACCATCAATACCATATCTTTTCCATGAATCTAATAAATCCAACAGTGATTTTTCAGCTCTTTTTGAAAGAAGTCCAAGTGAATTGCCATCAAGGTAAATTCCTGTTTTATCTGTATAAAATTCTTCACGATATTGTGCCAAGTTATCTAGCTCATCTAGCTTTTTTGCATAATTCTTCGTATGATCAAATTTAGCCATAATAACCAACCTTTCCAACTATTTTTCTATTACAATTAGTATATATCTCTGAGTGACACCAAGTCAATGACATAATGTCACTTATATAATATGATACAGCAATCACTATTATGATCGCATCCTCAAAGTTGTCAGAACTTTTATTACCCTGTACACTAAGGATATAATTAATAGCTAAATGTACTTTTACATATAAAAGATTGTTGTCATTTTGAAAGGAATGAAATCATGACAAATTCAATTGACAAGCTTTCTCCAAGAAAACAGCAAGCCCTGCAAACTAGGAAAAAACTGCTTGAAGCAGGTAAGGAAGCTTTTCTAGAAAATGGCTTCCAAAAAGCTACCATTTCCCAAATAATAAAGAAAGCAAATACTGGTTATGGCACAGCCTATGTTTATTTTAAAAATAAAGATGACTTGTTCATGATTTTGATGGAAGATCTAATGAATCAATTCTATGAAATCGCAGAAATACCATTTAAGCCTCAATCTAAGGATGAAGCATTTGATTTGATTCAAAAACAAGTAAGACTATTTCTGTCATTAGCAGTAAAAGAAAAAAACATGATGATTATCGTAAAAGAAGCAATCGGAATCTCCCCTGAAATTGACCAAGCATGGTACAAAATTAGAGAGCGATTTATAGATAGAATCTCAATTGATATTAAATATGCACAAGAAAACTCCCTTGCAAGAGCTAATTTAGATCCATCTCTTGTTGCTAGGGGCTGGTTTTATTCAAATGAGATGTTTATGTGGGAGCTTGTCCAAAACGAGGGAAGCTTTTCGATGGATGAGATTATTCATAACCTTGTGAGCATTTATGCGAATGGTTTATATGAGTGAAGGATACTTACTTAAAAGGGGCTGGGACATAATTGAAGAAGACATACAAAAAGACGAACAAATCTAAACTCAGTTAAGCTGAAAGAAACAAGTTCGTTCCATTTCGCTGCAGACACTCGCTTTCCACGGGGAGGAAGCTGAGCCTCCTCGGCAAGCCTGCGGGGTCTCAGCCTTTCCTCAATTCCCGTAGGAGTCGAGTGTCTTCCGCTCCATTCCACTAATTCTTAGAATTAGTATGCAAAATAAAAAATCTATTGATGACAGCAAATAAAAACCCGAACTATTAGGCGAATGGTTAATTGATATATCACCTAATGATTCGGGTTTATTATTAGCTTAAATACTTATGTCCCATCCTCTTTTCTAATTTTTATCAAACACCTATAGGTAACAAACGATAGCTTCTCTCCATTCATTAGAAATGAATCATCACTTGAACTTACTCTCTCAAACCCATTCTTCTCCAAAACCTTTTGAGAGGCAATATTATTAGTAGTTGTCTTTGCCCTAATTTCATTAATACCTTCTTCACTGATAGAATTCAATAACACTTGCAGAGCCTGACTAGCAACACCTTTGCCAGTGTATTTCTTGCCCACCCGATATCCCAGGTGACCAGTTGTTTTTATACCTCCATCAAGATCAACAATATTCATCCGACCACAAATATGACCGTTTAGATCTATTATTAAATAGAACAAGGACTTTCCTTCTTTTTGTTCATTTAATAGATCTTCATGCTTTTTGAGAAAATAATCAAACTGATAATAATCATCACCTCTTGAAGGCACCATCTTTTCGAAAAATGCTCTATTTTCAAGCTCGAATGCAAATAAATTCTGTGCATCATGTAAATCTAATTTTTTCAGTGATATGTTCATATAAGACCCCTGCTTTTTCAAAGTGTATATCTAAGACTTCATTCCCAATTCCAATAATCCAATTCCCCAAGACTTGGACTCCTTAGCTGCTTAACATCCTTCAGCTTTAAAAGCTCCTTCACAGGTCCTGTCACAACAGCTCCATATACTTGAAATCCGTTTTGTTTTAAATAGCTGTAGCGTTCTTCTAGAAAATATAAACCAAGAAAGTTTTCATAATAGCTTTTTGATTCATTTTTTAATAAATCATCCATATTCGTAAGCATCATTTTTTTACTTTCCTCGAGAGTTTCTTCCGTAAGATTCTGCATTTTACCTTCTGACATATAATCATCTTCTGTTTCTCTTCCACCGGTTAAGCCGTAAGTATCGAAAATCGAAATTGAATTTCCACCACCACCATAACCAGAAGGTTCAAATTCTCTAAATTCCCCTGTATATAAAGGAGCCCACAGGATATCAAGATCAAATGGCTCAAGCAAAGAGACTAATTCCTCTGCTGTCATAAAGTCCGTTGTTGAAAAAGAGACTTCAGCAACTGTACCTTCATGAATTTTCTCAAGCTTGGTCCACACTCCATTTTCACCTTCTGCGGATAAAGTTTCACCTGTTTCTGGATGCTCAGGTAAAAAGAACCGATATCTTTCTTCAAGGTTATTTTGGTAATAATCGATTGATTTTGTTGAGAAGAAAGGAAATAAAGTTTTATTTACGTTAACTTCACCAACCATCTTGCTTTCCTTCCCGACCATTTGTGAAACTGGATATGATATTTTCTGTGTTAAAAATGGTGTGATTTCAGAATGAGCCGGTTCACCAAATTCCTCGTACAAATTCGGTATTGTCCAATCAGTTGCTAATTTACTATAATACGTGTGTTTGCGGTCTGATTGAGTAAAGGAAAAACTGATATTCACAATACTCATATATATCCAAAATATAAATAAGCAGGCAAAAATAATTTTGATGATTTTTATTGTTAATGTAAATCGATATTTCATTAAAATTTTCTTTTCTCTCTCTTTATTCCATTCTGACATCTATTTCACCCACCCTTTGTTATTTGCTAGCTGAGCTAATCTTTTTCTGGCTCGATGTAGTGTTACCTTTACTTGATTTTCCGTTAAATCCAGTGCTTCTTGAATTTCTATATAACTAAAGTTTTCGTATTCTTTTAAATATAAAATACTTCGATATTGCTCAGGTAAATAGCTTAATAATCTTAATAAATCTTGATTCTCTTCCGCATTAATCAGCTCTTCTTCTGGTAAACCATATGGACTTATCATTTCTTCTGCTCGGAATAAAGAAGCCACAAAAGGAAATCTCTTTCTCCTTTGCTGTCGACGCCATTCATCTAAATATGCATTTCTAGCAACCTTAAAAAGCCATCCCCGAACATCTCCCTGATCGTAAAACGATAATGAAACTGTAGCTCGAACAAAGGTCTCCTGTGTTAGGTCTTCTGCTAAATGACTCGATCCAGACATTTTAAGTAAAAAATAATAAAGGGGTTTTGCATACTCTCTATACAATTGATCTAATTCACTTTTTTGACCGAAATTCATCCCTGTGCCCCTAGTCGGTATATTTATTATGTTTGCTTTTTAACAGCATCTATAACCTCGTGAAAATCTCCTTCCTTTGAAGGAGCTATCACATTAAGATATCAACGCTTATTAATAACACGTCTTTATACGATAAATGTTACACATAAATTTAATTTTTTCATATATACCTATCTAATCTCATCTCTATATTGTAAATTAATGGTAGAATTTAATTAACGAAAAGGAGGATAATTTATGAAAAAACTACTAACTGGTTTATCACTAGTATTAATTTTTGGATATACCTTTTTCTTTACTTCGTGGACTGCTAGCTATTTAGCATATGAAGATGATTGGAAAAGCAAGCTAACCTTCACCCCAACAACAGTGACAGATCCACAAAAAATTTATGTAATTGATCAATTTCTTTATGCCTTTAAAATTCAACCTATAATATCATTAATATTTCTCTTTACGACTCTATGTTTAGTGAGTTTACTAGGAATATATTTATATAAATATGTGATTATAAAATTCTTTAAGGTAAGCAAGCTCACTTAAGCAAAATAAATAAACCAGCCTTCCCAAGTCATTTTAGGGCAAGCTGGTTATATTGTGTGTTTATGAAATAATTTAATTAATACCATGTGTATCACAAAATTAATTGAGAATTTCTTTTACTCTTCCTACAGTTCCAGACTCTAACATCACTTTGATACCATGTGGATGATTAGGTGAATTTGTCAGTATCTTTGAAACAACACCTTCAGTTAACTTTCCTGATCTTTGGTCCTGTTTTTGTACCACCTTCACTTTTACACCAATGTTAATGTTTTCGCGTTTTGTACCAGGCATTCATTACTCTCCTTTCATTTTAAGAATTTAATCTCCACCTTAATCCTTTGGTTTATCAAGAGCTTGGTATGCTAATTGGTATTTACCACCTTCAGCTACTTCTGAATGATAAAGTGCTTTTAGCGCAAAATTTTTCTCGAGACTATGCTCTTCTCTTAACTTATCTAACTTTGCTTGTAGCTCTTGATTATCTTTAATCAATTGCTTCATTTGTGACTTTAAATATTTCATCTAATCAGGTCCCTTCATGTTGATATGCCCAGTAATAAGGCTGTTTATTATATATGATATCCAAATATCCTAGTTAGTTAATTTTGAAAATGAATACTATAAAAAAGCATAATAAAAAAAGGACTCTAAAAAGAGTCCTTTTCTATAAGCTAATTACGCTTTGTTAACGTTAGTAGCTTGAAGTCCACGTTGACCTTGCTCAGTGTCAAAAGTCACTTTTTGGCCTTCGTCAAGAGATTTAAATCCTTCGCCTTGGATAGCTGAGAAATGTACGAATACATCTTCTCCTCCTGCTGTTTCGATGAAACCGAATCCTTTTTCTGCGTTAAACCATTTTACTGTACCTTGTTGCATATGTGTTACCTCCTGGTGTAGATATAATCCACAACTAATGTGCAGATTCTCTACTAAATATTACTATAATTGCTCAATTAGATATCAAAGGCGAAAAGTTTAAATACTCTTTCCCTACAGACCGAACAAAAATAATTCTTTCTAAGAATATCAGATAAAGCGTGAGAAAGCAAATTTTTTCTATTTTTTGTGAAAATCGGGTGTCGTTTCATGGTAAATTAGCTTTACATCACCAATCAGTGAAATGAAGTTTAACAAACAATTCATACATCTATATAAACCGGTTATCCATAACTTTAAGCAAGTTATGTCATTTTTACTCCTCAACTAAAAGTGTGTTGCTATAGTAATAACAGGGAAGGAGGAAAACTATTGAAGCTGAACATTGATATCAATGAAAAATATGAAGAAACACATGTGACGATTCATGCAAAGGTTTGGACAAAAGAGGTTGAAGATTTAGTCAAGAAGCTAAACCAACAGTCACTAAGACGAATTGTAGGGGTAGAGAATGAGAAGTCTATACTTCTCTCCCCAGATGAAATTGATTATGTATATGCTCGAAATCGTAAGGTATTTGCTTCAATACACAAGCACTCTATTGAAGTAAATATGAAGTTATATGAATTAGAACAGCTTTTGGTAAACCATGAGTTTTCTCGTTTTTCAAAGTCGGCAATCGGTAACCTTAACAAGATTGCACGCTTTGAGTTAGCTTTTAACGGAAACCTTTGTGTTTTTTTTGAATCTGGAAGTAAGGAATATGTTTCTAGAAAATATGTCCATGAGATTAAACAAAAAATAATTTTAGGAGCTGATCGACATGATAATTGAAGGATTAAGGCGAAGCTTTTTTGGATTAGGCTTTTCTGCATTTTTCATCTTCATAGCCTTAACAATAATGATGTTACAAGGAATTGAAGCCTCTGTGCCGATAATATGGAGCAATATGTTAGGAAGTATTGTAATGGGTATTTATTTTGGTTCAGCTTCACTTATATTCGATATTGAAACATGGAGTCCACTAAAACAAACGATTATACACTTTCTATTCTCCATCATGATTTGGCTTCCATTAGCCATATTTATTGGTTGGCTTCCTCTTGAACCTCTCCCACTTACACTAGGTATTGGTAGCTTTGTAATTGTTTATCTTATTTTTTGGTATGGCATTCAAATGTACTTTAAAAGATTAGAAAAAGAAATGAACAATTCCGTAAAAAAGCCATAGATTTTTCAATGACCTTAAAAAACAGGTAACTTCCTTAATGAGAAAGTTACCTGTATATAATGACGAATCACTCAATTCCAGCAGTTTTAAAGAATGACTTCAGCTTTTGTTGATATTTCATTTCATCCACTGTGTATGCTTCTGTATGACCTGCTCCTGGGACAATCCAGAGATCTTTTTCACTTTTAGCAGCTGCATAAAGTTCATTTGCCATTGCTGTTGGAACGAGATCATCTTGATCACCATGAATAAGTAACAATGGTAGATCATTTTTCTTTACTTGCTCTATAGCAGAGGCCTCTGTGAACGTGTAACCAGCTCGGACCTTTGTCACCGCACTCGTTATCTCCATAAGAGGAAATGCTGGTAAATTATACAGATATTTTAGCTGATGTGATAGCTCTTCTTTAACAGATGTATAACCACTGTCAGCAATTACTCCCTTCACTTCTTGAGGAAGATCTTCACCACTTGTCATGAGAACTGTTGCTGCTCCCATTGAAAATCCATGAAGGAGAATTTGACTCTTACCTTTTTCATTTATTAAGAGCTTAATCCACTGCTCATAATCTTTACGATCATGCCAGCCATAGCCAATGTAATCTCCTTCACTTTCACCATGTCCTCTTGCGTTCGGCTTTAGTATGTCAAATCCCTGCTCATAATAAAACATTGTCACACCAGGCATTTGCTCACTATTCCCTTTATATCCATGAGCAAGAATAACTGCTTTACCGTTAGGCTTCTCATTTGCTAAATAGTCAGCTTTAAGACTTAAGCCATCTCCTGATTTCATTTCAATCGTTTCAAAGGTTTGTTTTTCTGTCCATTCCATTATTTCTGCTAATCTTTCCTGCTGTTGCTGCTCTTCTTCAACAGTAGTACTTACAGTCTCAGCTCGATCCTCACTGCCACCATGTAGTTGAATAGATTCCTTAGAACGATTGACTGCAACATTATAAAAATAATTACCTGCTCCAACAAGGAAAATCAAAACAAGCAATGTTAAACCAGACACAACCCAAACGATTCTTTTTCTCTTTTTCATAAACTAGCCCCTTCTTCCCTATATACCTCAAATCTTATCTATCACTATCTATAACTATTTTACTAGAAAATAAATGGTTCTGTCACTTAGGAGATTACTGGGGTCTGTCCCCCAGACTTTTACTGCGATAAAGCACCGAGGGACTGACCCCAAAAAGACTGTTTAACCTCTATCCAAATAAGGAATGATAAAGGTAAAGCTATACGAAAGGGGAAGTGTGGATGTTTTTAAGTAGTTTTGCTGATCTTTGGAGAATCATAGTCGTTGGTTTTTTTGGCTATCTGTCTCTTATTCTTGTTTTACGGATTGCAGGTAAAAGAACACTATCTAAGATGAATGCCTTTGATCTTGTGGTTACGGTTGCACTTGGCTCTATTCTAGCTACAACCCTTTTAAATAAAAAGGTTTCATTATTTGATGGCATCACCGCATTTGTTACCTTATCCATTTTACAGTTTATTGTCGCCTGGCTTTCAACTAGGTCGAAAACGTTCAGCAACTTTATTAAATCACAGCCACAGCTCTTATATTTCAAGGATGATTATCTAAAGCAACCAATGAATAAAGAAAGAATTACAGAAAATGAAATCCTTCAAGCTACCCGTTCTCAAGGTATTTCATCAATGGAAGCTGTTAAGGCAGTTGTGCTTGAATCAGATGGTAGCTTGTCTGTTCTTAAGAAAACCCAAGAAGAAACTGAGCAAGCACTGAAAAATGTTCGTAAGTAGGACGTAAGACAAAAATGGGGTCAGTCCCTTAGCACAGTAAAGTGCAAAGGGACTGACCCCATTTTAAACACACTAACTACTACAACCCCCGCCACAACTAGAACAACTGGAGCCACCGGAGTCTCCTCCTGAGTCAGATGAACCACTACAGGAATAGCCAGAGCATGAAGCTCCTCCTCCATGATGGTGGTCCTTATTATATTCTGTTGGTAGAACTTCACTTATATGCTCTTGATAATGCTCTTCTTCATAAAGTGAATAAAAAACAGCTGCACCAAGTGCCATATTAAAAATTTGCATATCAGAAGTTGTGCTAGAGATTGCAGGCTTATCTTGATCAAGCTTCAATCGATCAGCTTGTGTTATTTCATTTTTCATTTTAACAATCAATTGACGTTTAACATCAACCCAATCTTCTCCTTTTCGGAAATATTTCATAAGTAATTCATCTTCTGACAGCTTCTTAAAATCATCAAGAATTTCGCGTTTAATCGGATGCTGAAGAAACCTTCCCCAGATTGCTTTACTGTTTGGTGTTAATTCAAATAAGCTTAAATATACCCAATCAAAAAATGCTCTTTCTCCTGGTATTGGTGTACTTTCCATATTTGGCATGTGATGAAGTGTTTCTTTGTAGAACCCCTTTGAAAATGTCTCATATTCTCTTGTGAACATGAGCATTTCATGCCAAATCACATCAACTCGATCACTAAACATTGGTACAGATTTTAGTAAGCTATTCATAAAGAAGTATCGCTTTAATTCAAAAAATACCCAGTCAACCTCATGCTCTGGCCATTTAGAGTGTTCTAACAACACGCGATTTTTCACATTTTCTTCATATGATTTTGATAAAGCTTTATCAAGAGATTGAACAATAGGCATACCACCCTCTATTTGTAAGCCCAATTTCTCTGGAATAGGATCATTTCTTAGATTTCTTTTTCTTATAGCATTAGGTTTCACCAATACTTTTGCTATAAAAACCATAATAATTATAAAAAGTGCAATAACAATAATGAATTCACCCATTATATTTCCTCCCTCTTCACTAATAGAAAATTAGATTACTCTCACCTATATTTTAACATTTACTACCTCATAATTAACCTATGAAACTGCTGAACATGTTTATGTAAAAGTTAGCGCAATCCTCATTAACGATAAGATCGTACCACAAGAGTAAAGAGATAACAGGTTAAAAGTCATACCGAAGCCAATTAATTCAAATGCACCTGTAAAATATGTAACGTCTTGACTATTAATGTATGCAGACTAATCATAGCAGTTATATGGTTTGTTTCATATAAAAATTTCCAATTATGATATGATCACACACTCACATCCCCGCATAAAAATTATCCATGCTGTAGATTTTATTATCCATTTTTCCAAACTGATTAATGCCATGGAAAGTAATTTTTACGTGTGCATTTTGGGAGCTTATCCACCGATCATCATTGAGGATTCCTTTCATAGTGGAAATAAAAGCTAATCATCGGCAGGCTTTACTTGTTTCAAATATTCTCTTACTCATCAAATTTCACATCAATCTTTTGAAATAAAAGTTGAGTTTCCAGTAGATATCCTATCTTTCATATCTAGATGAATAGTTCACATTATCTATGATAATTATCATAACTGCATAGATACGGTTCCTTTTTACTGTTTTTCTTTGTTCACCAAATATTTACTTTATTTTCACATTCCGTTTACGTAAGCCTGTTAGCTTGTATATAGATAGACAACACCAATGAACTGACTCAAAAATTATGGGGAGGGAATATCAATGACCGAAAACAAAGAGTTTAAAAGTATGAACCGTCGTGATTTTCTAAAAGTTGGAGGAATGAGTACAGTTGCATTATCTTTAGGAACTACTGGGCTACTATCTGTAGGCAATGCTACAACAAGTCAAGCTAAAGGAAATTCTACATCTGGATTTCGTGGTTTTGGAGATTTAGTTCCGGATCCAAATGGAATCCTCGATTTACCAAGAGGGTTTCATTACAAAATTATTTCCAGACAAGGCGAACTGATGACAGATGGAACCCCCATTCCAGGAGCATTTGATGGGATGGCTGCATTTGAAGGACCAAACAATACAACTATTCTTGTTCGTAACCATGAATTAAGTACAGGCAAAGCATTTGGAAAGAACCCTTATGATGCAAATGCTCAAGGTGGTACTTCAGCTCTAGTTGTAGGTCCTAATCGTGAAGTAGTCAAAGAATATGTTACCTCTTCAGGTACAATCCGAAATTGTGCTGGTGGAGCGACTCCTTGGGGTACATGGTTAACTTGTGAAGAAACACGTAGTGCCACACACGGCTATGTGTTTGAAGTAGATCCACAGCAACCGGAAAACGAATTGTCAAGAACCCCAATCAAGGAAATGGGACGTTTTTCTCACGAAGCTTGTGCGATCGACCCTTCAACAGGATATGTTTATTTAACTGAGGATGCAAGTCCAAGTTACCTTTACCGTTTTATTCCTAATGACTTGAGCCAGAAAACAGGTTCGTTACAAAAAGGCGGTACTCTTTATGCAGCAGCAATTGAAGCTGTAACTGATCCATCAGCAAGCACATTTAAAACAGGACAAACATTTAAGCTAGTTTGGAAGAAAGTAGATCCTCATTTATGTCGCGAGGACGCTAAAGCACAAAACTGTATTGAATTCAGTAGACTTGAGGGGGCGTTCTTCCAAGAGGGTGTTTTCTGGTTTGATGACACCTCTGCCGGTGACAAAAAACTTGGACGTGTTTATCGTTATGTGCCTCATACTAATACATTGGAGCTTTTCTATGAAGGAAACGATGCTCAGTATATGGAATATCCAGATAATATCTGCTGTACTCCTTGGGGTGACCTTTGGTTTGTTGAAGATGGAAAAGGACAAGATCGCATCATGGGAATTACTCCAGAAGGCAAGGTTTATCCTTTTGGTGCAAACCGTTTAAATGATAATGAATTTGCTGGTCCAATCTTCTCACCAGATGGAAATACGTTATTTGTCAATATTCAAAGTCCAGGTATAACCTTTGCGATTTGGGGACCATTCCCACGCAGAAACTCTGCCCGCGCTAGGGAAATGTCTTATTCTTCCCCTGCAAATCTTGCACCGAAAATTTCGGAAACAACTGCTAAGGTTGCCAAGGCACAAGGTATGTCTGTTCTAGAGGCAGCAGCATTTGAGCGCCACGGAATAAAATTAAATTCATGATCATTGGAGGAAGATAAATGCTACAAAATATTGGGATTCCCGGCTTAATTCTTATTTTAGTCATTGCGCTAATTATTTTCGGTCCTTCAAAACTCCCTGAGATTGGACGAGCCTTTGGTTCAACTCTTAAGGAATTTAAAAAAGCCACAAATGATCTAGTTAACGGTGATAATAAGGAAAATGATAAAACAGAAGAAAACTCAAAGATACAAGCTGTTGAACGACCTACTAGTAAAACAGGTAGTTAATTAATATAAGAAATAAGCAGGTCAAAAACCTGCTTATTTCTTTAACATTTAGATAAATCAAGAAGCTTCTTGAAAGGAGTTGTTTAACGTGGATGTAACTGAAAAGAATGTAATTGATCATTTAAGCGAGTTAAGAAAAAGAGTAATCATTACTTTGGCTTCCTTTCTCCTATTTCTTATTATCTCTTTCCTTTTTGTTCAAGATATACATCATTTCTTAGTTAAAGATCTAAATGATAAGTTAGCTGTGTTAGGTCCTGGTGATATTCTTTGGGTTTACATGGCTATTGCAGGATTTAGTGCCATTACATTTACCATTCCTATTGCTGCCTTACAAACTTGGCTTTTTGTTAAACCTGGTCTAAGAAAAGAAGAGCAAAAAGTGACATTAGCTTTTATTCCCGGAATTTTCATTTTGTTCATTTCAGGAATTTCATTCGGCTATTTTATGCTATTTCCAATCGTTTTATCTTTTCTCCAAACACTTGCAGGTGATCAGTTTGAAACATTTTTCACCGTGGATAAATATTTTAGATTCATGATTAACCTTACATTACCCTTTGGCTTTTTATTTGAGATGCCTGCTATCATCATGTTTTTGACAAGGCTCGGGATAATTAATCCACAGAGGCTTGCAAAATCAAGAAAAATCTCTTATTTTCTTTTAATCGTTATATCTGTACTAATTACTCCTCCAGATTTCATATCTGATATTCTGGTGATCGTACCGTTAGTTTTGCTATATGAAATTAGTATCACATTATCAAAAGTAGTTTATCGAAAAAAACTCACTCTTGTTTCACATCATGCGGTTCAGTAAAGATAGAGGTACATATAAAAAAGCGAAAGCGCCTTGGTCATCACCGTACAAACTAGAGTAGCATCGTCTAAAGAGAGGAAACACGGTAAGAAAATGAACCGATGTTAACTTTACGTAGGGAGAAGATCTGAGGTTAAGCTATAGGTAAATGACCTTTTTCCAAAAGTATACCGCTAGAGCTAGACATTAAAAAGAAGATAAAACTTTTATGCTTTCCGACCTTTTTAAAAGACAACCGAGAGATGTTATTCCTCTGTTCATAACATTTACATCAACAACTCCATTATTTTTATATATTTTCATTTAATCAAATATAGAAATTTTAATAAAAAAATCACCCTTGGCAGAAATTTATCTGACAAGGGTGATTGTATATTAACTGTTTTAGCTTTTTATTATCTGTTGTTTCCACGAACATTTTCAGGGTACGTATGAGTATTTAACGCATTGTTGTAAGTGAATTTCTCATAAACTCGGTCTTCACGTTCTTCGTCTGCTTCAACCAATACAACAATATGCCCTTGATTTAAGTGTTCTTCATACTCTTTTGCATGTTCTTCAGGAATTCCTGCCCCAGTAAGTGCACCTACTAGACCACCACTACCGGCACCAATTGCTATACCACTTAATGTTGTTGCTAAAGGACCTGCTGCTGCTAATACGCCAATTCCCGGAATCGCCAATAACCCTACCTCAGCAATTAGTCCTGTTATACCACCAAGCACTCCACCTGTTCCGGCACCAATACCAAAGCCTTTTCCTGCATTCTTCCCTCGACCACTGCTTGTCTCTGTTACATTATTGTTCGTTTCTTGTTGAATTCCTTCAACATCATCACTGTCTTTCGCAAAGATAGAAATATCATTCTTTTCGTATCCCAAATCATGAAGGGCTTTAATTCCATGAACCGCTTCATCTTGGTTTCTAAATACTCCACCAATAATTGTCGTTCTCATCAAGATCCCTCCTATTATTTGTGTACATTAGGGTTGTTTCCCTTTGTGAAAAATAGTAAACATTCAATAGATTTTTCCGTTTTGATCATATTAAAAAGGCTTGGATAAAATACATCCAAGCCAATCATATTATTTAGCATTATTATCTTGTTCATTTCCTAATGAAAATTGCTCTGTAATCTTTTGTAATACTTCACTTAATTCATTAAGATTTTCAGCAGATGCTGTGATTGTTCCTATTACACTTGTTTGTTCTTCAACAGAAGCAAGAACTTCTTCAGAAGATGCAGCTGTTTCCTCAGATACAGCTGCAATGCTTTGTACTGATTCTAAAATACTATTACTATGATCTGTTACGACAGATATTTCCGTATTTAGAGTGTTAACAGCTTCAATGATTTGATTCATTGAAAGAGATATCGAATTAAATTGTGTTTGAGTATCCTTAACAGCATGATCAAGTTTTGTTGTAATTTGAGTTGAGTTGGCCATCTCCATTACAGTAGCTTCAGTTTCTTGCTCAATATTATTAATCATCTGTTGAACTTCACTCGTTGCTTTATTTGTTTCTTCAGCCAATTTGCGAACCTCATCAGCAACAACCGCAAAGCCTTTTCCATATTCTCCTGCTCTGGCTGCTTCTATACTAGCATTCAAAGCCAATAAATTAGTTTGTTTTGAAATAGAATCAATAGATGTAACAATTTGAGAAATTTCTTGAATACTTCCATACAACTTTGTGATACCTATACTAATTTGATCTGATGCTGTCATTGATTCATTATTTGAGTCTTGAAGGATCGTAACCTTTTGCTTGCCTAGTTCAATTGCTTTAGTAGAATCTCCAGTTAAAGTCGTCATTAACTGACTTTGTTGATTCATCTGAGCAATAGCATGACTAAGATTCTCTGTTTTTTGATTTGTTGAATCAATATCAGCAGCCTGTGATACAGATCCTTTTGTAATTTCATTCATCGCACGCCCAATTTCTTCACTTGTTGCATTTGTTTCTTCTGTTAATGCCGAAAGCTCTAAAGCTGATTGCGACATATTCATGCTAGTTGATTGCATCTCTGAAACGATTGACTTTAGTTGCTTTGACATTCTATTGAAAGCTCTTCCTAATTGTCCAATCTCATCATCTGACTCAGGTAAGGTAGGTACATTTAAGTTTCCTTCAGAAATTAGTAGAGAAGACTCCGTAATTTTTTCCATTAGCTTAAGTTTTCCTCTACTCATTAAGTAAAACACTACTAGTCCGATAACCGTTATTAATACTGAGACTCCCAGAATTAAATACAAAAGTGTTTTTAGTGATTCATAAAATTCATACTCATAAGCACCGACACCAATATTCCAGTCCCAGGGTTCATAATAAGATGCATAAACAATTTTATTTCTCTCTTCTGTCTCACCAGGATTTTTCCATCCATATTCATAAAATCGATCTTCAACAGCAGTAGCTTTTGCAGTAGTTACTATATCTTGTATAACAAACTTCCCTTTAGAATTTTGTAAATCTGTTTTATTATCACCTAACGGAAGCATAGGGTGAAGCTCAACAATTTGATTTGAGTCAAAGGCCATAATATAGCCCTCTTTTTTATATACAAACGACGATTGTGAAAAATCATATTTAGTAGCTCCGTCCACAGTTACAGGAGGTCCAACTAAAATAACACGTGCCTTTTCTTTCGCTTCTTCAATTGTAATCGTTCCCGCTTCTACTTGCTCATTAAGAACTTCTATAGTAGAAATGGCATTATGCACAATATGCTGCAAATCCAACTTTCCACTACTAACTAATTCTTTTTTAGAAAAATTGTAGCTTAACAGACCAAGAGTGGTAGTAGCAATTAAGATTAAAGCCGTGATACCTAACAGTAATTTGGTCGAAATTTTGTTGAATTTCATAATTTGTGCTCCTTTTTTGTAATCGTTTTCCTATACTCTTTATATCGTCAAGTTTTAATGTGTTATGAAGTACTTTCGAAAAAAGAGTTTAAGAGAATTATTACCAATCATGATTACAAATAGAGCTTATTATCTGTTTTTATACCAAGTGACTAGCTCCTCTTCGATAAGCGGGCGTGAAAAATAATACCCTTGAATATGAAGTGCTTCTGAAACAGATGTAATGAAATCAATTTGTTCCTTTGATTCAACACCTTCTATAACAACTTTCAGATGCAATGAGTGACAAAGTGTAATGATTGCTTTTAATATATCGGAATCTTTTTCAGATAAAGGAACATCATCAACAAACGATTTATCAATCTTAATTGTTGAGATCGGAATTCGCTTAAGATAAGACAAGGATGATAATCCTGTTCCAAAATCATCCAATGCTACAGATAAGCCCATACCTCTTAATTTCCCAACAGCAGAAATTGCATTTTCAATATCATGAATAACACTTGTTTCTGTTATTTCCAGCTCAATCATGCTACTGCTAATTCCGTATTCTGATAGACTTTTTGTCATAACATTTAATAATCTAGCTGACGTTACATATGCACCTGGAATATTTATAGAAACTTGTGAAAACGGGAAAGAAGCTTCTTTCCAAATAGAAACCTGTTTAAATACCTCGCGAATAATCCAATCAGTGACATCAAAGATCTTTCCATTATCCTCAAGAACCGGTATAAAAATTCCTGGAGAGATCATTCCTTGCTCTGGATGCTTCCAGCGTAATAACGCCTCTAATCCTGTTACCTCCATCGACTTCGAACATACCTTTGGTTGATATGTTAAAAATAGTTCATTGTTCGTCATTGCACGATTAATATCTTGAACAATTTGTCTTTCAAAACTATACGTATGAACGGCAGGGTCATATTCTATTACCTTATTTTGTTCACTGATAGAAGGATGCAAAAGAACAGCCATTGCATTAGTAAATAAGTCTCTTACATTTTTATTACCAGTTGAGTAATTAACTGTACATACAGTATGAACGGGTATTGAATTATCACCAACCATGATTGGCTTTTGAAACGATGATAAAATACTCTCTAATGACCTTTTGACTTCTTCATTTTTTGATCCATCATAAGTAAGTAATGCAAAGCGATTTGCCTCTATACGAAATAAGCTTGTAGAAGCTTGAATTTGACTTTTGATCATATCTCTTACAATTTTTATAATTTCATCACCTAAAGAATATCCATGGAAACCAATTAGATTTTCAAGATTATGAATCTGAATAATTGCTAAGCTACCGCTAACGTTGTTGCTATTATTTATACTATTTTCAAACTGCCTTTGATTAGGCAAAAGTGTTAAAGCATCAAAATTATGCAATCGATAATCAACATAACGATCTAGCAAACTAGTTAAAGCAGAAACAAACAATAAAATAAAAATCCCAATAGTCACAACCAAAATGAGAAGCGACATGTCCATTTGATGGAATTCATGAGAAACCATCGTACTAGAATGATCAACATAAACATCAATTGCAAGCATGCCTGTATAATGCATACTAGCTATTCCGAGCCCCATTATAATGGCGGTAATTACCTTAATATATTGATTTCCGATAAATCTTTTTGAATTTGAAAAAATAAACAATGCCACATAAGAAACCACAATAGCAATGACAATTGATAATAAAAACACCCATGGTTTATACACATATTCTGCATCCATTTTCATCGCAGCCATCCCGATATAGTGCATGGATGAAATACCAACACCCATCGTAATTCCTGCAAGAATATATGGCCAATGATTACGATTAGCGCGACTTGCAATATAAAAAGCTAAAAAAGAGGCAAGTATAGCAGGTAAAACAGAAATTGTTGTTAAGATAAGGTCATACTCCATCGGAATTGGCAGCTTATGAGCACTCATTCCAATAAAATGCATGGACCAAATCCCTAATCCCATCGCAATTGATGAGAGGACTAACCAAAAATATTGATGAAAAAAGCTATTATGCTGAATCCTCTGATTCAAAGACAGAGCTGTATATGAAGCACAGCATGCAATAACAATAGAAAGAATAACAATTGGAGAAGAATATTCCCCACTTAGTTTAAGAAGATCTTGTGTGTGTGACATAGTAGCAACAACCTCATTACATTAATAATTTGTATACTACTTATATCGGCACAATCTTCTTTATGTCTAGTATTCAAGTGACTTTATACTAAAAATACCTGCCGAGCCCATTTAAATCGGAGCTCGGCAGGTATTTTATTTAACCTTCTAATGGAATTTTTACACATACATGATATTCTTCAGTAGAATTCAAGTCTTTAAGTATCCCATCTTCCACCATTTCATTGTTCACATACACTTCAATTTTGCTAACAGTTTCATCTCTCTTCATATCAATTTGTAGCTCTGCTCCTCTAAATGTACGTTTAACAGAAGCTTCTTGCCAATCAGAAGGAAGCTGTGGATTGATTCTAAGTCCCTCTTTTTGACCCTTTATACCAAATAAACCGTCAATTAAGCAACGATAAACCCATGAAACTGTTCCAGTATTAAACAAGTGACTTGAGCGCCCGGCTGTACGTGGAATTTGCTTATATGCTCCACGGTAATAATTTGGAATAAACACAGGCAATTGACCTCTTTGAAGAATGTCATTCAAATCAGGACCAGGAATCATTTTTCTAAGCAAACGGTAGGCATTATCCGTTTCTCCTACTGTGTAAAGAGAGTAGATATAAAACACAGCCGCATGATTATAAACCGAGCCATTTTCCGCTGAGCCCGGATGTTTTTGTGTGACCCGTCCCACATCCTCCCTCATAGCTGTATAAGCCGGAGCGAGCATTTCTACACCATATGGTGACTCTAATTGATCAGTAACGGTAGCTAATAATGTTTGTTTCTTTGTTTCGTCTGCAGCACCACTTAAAAGCGCCCATCCTTGAGAGTTAAGGAAAATTCGTCCTTCCTTATCCTTACTAATACCAAATACCACATTATCATCAGTAATGCCTCTTGCGTACCACTCACCATCCCACAGGTACTTATTAATCACTTCATTTGTTATATCTGCTTGCTGCCTGAATTCTTTGCTAGTTGAGATCTGTCCATTTTTCTCACAAATATCTGCCCAAATTAGAAAAGCATATGCTGAAGCTGTTGTTAGCCATCCAGATACACCCTTTCCTTTATATCCAACCATATTCATGGGATCACACCAATCTCCTTGATTGATATAATTTAGACCTCTTTCATCTCGATCATTGATCAGCCAGTACATCGCTCGGTTAATGTGCTCAGAAACAGTTGCTGCCTCTTCGGCTTCACCAGCAAACGGTACGATTTCTTCGAGAATCGTATAGTCATTTGTTTCATCTAAATAAGTACTCAAGCAAATCGGCAGCCATACACAATGATCTGTATGAGGTACTTGATTGATATATTTTAACTCTGCATCTTTGTGTAAAATGATCCCATCAGGCATTTCTCCATTTGCTTTTTGCTGACTTAATGCCAAAAGAAAAGCATTTCTAGCAATTTGTGGCTTAATATAGCTCATGCCCATATTGTCTTGAAGATAATTCCTCGTCTGCGGATCGGTTGATAAACGATTTGTACTACCATGATAGTACATTTGACGTGGTAGCCAAGTATTCACAAAATTATCGAAATCAGCATCTGGGGTTTTGATTTTTATACAACCCTGACCTTCTGCTATATATTTTTCATATTCTGATAGGGCTAAATCAAATCCAGTTACGAAACCGGTTTCCTTTTTAGTTAAAAAATATCGTTCTCTTATGTTAGCAATCTCTTCCTCTGTTTTTGCTGCTCCAAATAAAAATCGGTATTCCTTCTCTTCATCATGATTCATCTCCAATTTGTACTGAAAAACAGCAACAGGCATTTCATAACGAGAATCCCCTTTTTCTAATTCATCCTGTTGTATTGCTGATGGTAAGGTTATTCCACCTTCACCTTCAAAAGCTTCTTGGTTAACTTCCCATGATAATGGCTCATGATCACCTAATAAAAACGTTTTATCTTTTAAATTTTTAATCTTTTCATAATCCTGGTATTTTTGATAAGGTGTAATCGCAGAACAAACAATTCCTTGTAATTCCTTCTTATATTCACCTGATTGATTCATCCATGACATGTACCCCACTGTAAAATATGGGTAAATACTCAGTTTTCTCTTTCTTTGTGAAGTATTCTTCACCTTTACTTTCCATAGCTCCATTGCTTCATCTTTAGGTAAACTCAGTGTCATTTCAATTAATATTCCTTGATGCTCAACCTTCCAGACAATATCATTTTTCCCTACAGAGAAAGTATAGTGGTCAGTAGAAACACGAACCGGTTCATACGGTGCTGAAAAAACTTCACCTGTTTCTTCATCCTTTACAAAAACAAAACGTCCAGGATGATGAGCATAATATGGCTGTTCAGGCTGCATAAATGTTTTCGCTTCCAAATTAGGTGCATACGAATATTTCGCAGGCTCTGGCTGCATAAACTGCGCAACAACATATCCACGACAATTCACATGAATCATCATCTTATCATTCCAAAGAAATCCTGAAGCCTTTGGCATACTAGTAGGACTAGAAAGCTCATAATACTCGTTATTTTCTGACGCTCTTATCACAATAATCCCCTCTTTCTTTAGCAATCCACTATAAAGATATACTTATAATTATATGCTTGAACAGGTTTAGTATATCAAAAAACAATCCATTAATTGATATATTTTAGAAATTTATAGAAAAAAATAAACCGGTTTCTATAACCCATAGTTCAACGATTTGTTTTATCCAAATGATATAGGGAATTGTTTAGTATTAATGATGTTTTTGCAGAAAGTAAGGAGGTTAACTATGAGTGCTGAGATGGTAGGCTTAAGCATTATCTTAATTGGGATTTTATTATTAGTAGGGAAGTGGATAAGAGTACGCTTTTCAGTCTTCCAGAAATATTTTCTACCAAGCTCAATTCTTGGTGGTTTTATTGCCCTACTTTTAGGGCCTGAAGTATTTGGAAAATTGATTGGACAGTTTCAAGGAAATAGCTCTTTGCTTTCTAACGGTGTTTTTCCAGAAGATGTGCTTAGCTCATGGCTAACACTTCCTGGTTTATTAATAAGTGTGATATTCGCTACACTTTTTTTAGGTAAAAAAATACCGAACATAAAGGATATTTGGCTTACAACTGGTCCACAGGTTTCATTTGGACAAACTGTTGCATGGGGGCAATATGTTTTTGGACTTTTATTAACCATTACTCTCCTTACACCTTTTTTCGGGATCAACCCTATGGCAGGTGCATTAATTGAAATCGGATTTGAAGGTGGACACGGAACAAGTGCAGGTTTAAGTGAAACGTTTCAACAATTAGGCTTTGCTGATGGAGCAAATCTTGCTATTGGTCTTGCGACTGTAGGAGTTGTTTCAGGAGTAGTAACAGGGATTATTTTGATTAACATTGCTGTAAAGAAAAATAAAACAAATGTACTGAAAGACCCAAGTAATTTACCGGAAGATAAACTTCGTGGAATCATAAAGCCTGATGATCGACCTTCAGCCGGTAAAATGACAACACAACCAGAATCAATTGAGCCACTTGCCCTTCATATTGCCATAATTGGAGTAGCTATTTTTGTTGGTAAGATTTTGTTAGAAGCATTGATATATGTAGAAAGCATTACATGGGGAGCAGATACAGAAATTTTTACACATCTCCCATTATTTCCTCTTGCAATGGTGGGTGGAGTTATCTTACAGACTTTTATAGATAAAAGCGAAAAGTTCAATTTAATAGACCGAAAAATGATTCTACGAATACAAGGATTGGCTCTAGATTTCCTGATCGTTAGTGCCATTGCTACTTTATCTCTAACAGTTATCGGAGAAAACTTCCTACCATTCTTACTTTTAGCTTTAACAGGTATTTCATGGAATATTGTTGCATTTATCTTTTTAGCACCACGGATGATTCCAGAGAATTGGTTTGAAAGAGGAATTGGTGATTACGGTCAATCAATGGGCATGACAGCAGCTGGATTAATGTTAATCCGTATCGCTGATTCAAAAGGAGAAACCAAAGCACTTGAAGCCTTTGGTTACAAGCAATTGATGTTTGAACCATTGGTTGGTGGAGGACTGTTCACAGCTGCATCTCTTCCACTTATTTACGAATTTGGCCCTGTACCAATCCTTTTTCTTTGCTTAGCAATCATGATTGTGTGGTTGATTGTAGGTATTTTTTATTTTGGGAAGAAATAATGTTGTTGTTGTTTCACAGAAGTCTTTTGTTAGATATATACTATATAAAAACAGCTTTTAATACAAAAAGAGAACCTGAGCAAGTAGAAGGCATTGATCTTCTAACTTTGTGCAGGTTCTCTTTTTTGCTGATTTATTTCCCAAATCTTTTTCGATATCCACATTTACGACAAAGCTCTTCTACTGCAACTCTTTGTGAAAATCCTTCTACAAGCTTGTTCGCGCGTTCTCCCTCAATAATATCTGAAAAATTGGCATCATTAATATTTCCAAGATTAATGACTCCTTCTCCATCTAAGCAACAAGGAATAACTGTTCCATTTGCCAGAATACCAGCTTGATTTCGAAGACCATAACAAAATCCTTTTCCATCATCTTCTTCTTCATGTAATGCAGGCCATTGAAACTCGATATCCTGGTTAATAAAAATTCGTTCTGCAACCTTCACTCCACTACCAGGAACAACTTTTTCTTCAATTTTATAATCTAAATCAAATTCTTTCTCAATAATCTCAAGAACCTCACGATTTTGCTCTTTGACAACATTCTCACTATTATCTTCAGTAAGGTTCCATAATCTTAGCGATACAATTAAATTTGATTGACTTGTTGCTTCTTTAATAAACGAAAGCACACTTGTCACATACCCTAGCTTATCCTTTGAACCTGCATGTCCATCAAAGCTATGCAGTGAAAAATTCATTTGTCTAAGTGCGGGCTTATTTAATAACTTATGCTTATTTTTATTTATTAGCGTTCCATTTGTCGTAATGTTAACTTTAAAACCTTTTTCATGTGCTATATCTAATAACTTGTCTATTTTAGGATGAAGCAAAGGCTCACCTTTTACATGCAAATAAATAAAATCTGTATGAGGTTTAATTTGATCTAACCTTTTAGTAAAATCCTCAATCGAAATAAATTGTTTCACTCGCTCTGTCGGTGGACAGAAGCTACACGCAAGATTACAAATACTCGTAATCTCCACATAAAATTTCTTAAACTTTTTCAACTGCTTTATCCTCACTTCTCTCACAACTTAGAACAGAATCTAAATGCTCCCTCTCTATTGAAGCATAATTTCCCCAGAATGCAAACATCCTTATTTTAGTATGCCGCTTTAAAGAACTGGGGGACAGTCCCCAATTTTTAATTTTTTTAAATAACACGCTACTCTTACTCCCCATTTCCCTATATAAGAATTGAGGGTAATCCAATCCAGTCATTCACTTATCTATTAATTGGGGGAGTTAACGTGGAAAAGTTTGATTATGAAAGTATTCGAAGCTATCAATCTTTCTGTACAATTGAGGAAATGGACCAAGCTGTTCGTGGATTTTTATATAAAAACAAAGCAGCACTTTCTGAAGGAACATTTAATGTTCTAAAATTTATTTGGAAACATTCTGTGAAAGTAGTCGGTGTTTCATTTGCAAAGCACGACACCATTGCAGAGGCAGTACAGCTTAGTAGAAGAACCGTTATTCGTGCGGTTAGAAAACTAGAGGACCTTGGAATACTAAAGAAAATTCCTACTGCAAGAATGAATGGTAAACAAGGTGTGAATATCCTATTTCTTCAACCATTTGAAGAACTTGATCATCAATTAAATAAAATGTCACCCCAGGATGTCACTGTACCTGTCACACCTATTAAAGCAAGAAATAAACAAAGCTCACTCTGTGAGAAAAATAATAATAAACCTAATAACGTAATAAACTCGGAAAATAGTGATTCCACAACAGGAGAAGCTGCTTCAACCCAACCACAGCAACTTGATATCAGTATCGAAGCTAATACCGCTTGGAAAATGGATACAAGCTTTATCCCTGCTTCTGTGAATAAAGAATTCGTCCAAGCAACACAGCCTTTCTTAAATCCAATCGAAATCTATAAGCTATGGAATCGTGTTTTAATTGCCTATAACAAAGTGAACCTAAAATGCGAGCTACATGAGGTGATAGACCTTGTTATTAACGCCTTTAAACAAACGATCTTCCGGAAAAAAATGAATTCGATTACTTCAACATTTGAAGGCTACTTTTATAGTGTGATTAATAAGATGCTATCTGAAGAAAAGCAAAAAGAACTAACAATGCCTAGTTGGCTATATGACTTTATTGGGGATGGCGATTGATGGTTTGTGTGCGTGGAACATCTTTGTGAAACAAGAAAAACCGGGTGGTGACAGGCACCCCAAAAAAGAAGACCTATCACTAAGATAAGTCTCCTGCATACAAAATCCCATATTACCTTGCTAACTGATAAATCTTCTCTACATCATCAGCATGTAGCTTCACAAAGTTACCTAGTGGCCATCTTTCTGTTGCTTTTTTCGCCATTTCTGCAAAGTGCTCATCATTGATGTCTACTTCTTTTAATGATACTGGCATACCAATGGAGCTGAAAAATCGTTCTAGCTTCTTAATTCCAGCTAGAGCTGTTTTTTCAGGGTTGTTTAAATCAATTTCTACATCCCAAACACGGTTTGCAAATTGAACAAAACGGTTAACATCATGCTTGTACACATATTTCATCCAAGCTGGGAAGATAATGGCTAACCCTGCTCCATGGGCAATATCATATATTCCACTTATTTCATGCTCAATATCATGACTTGCCCAATCACCAATTCGACCAGTGTCTAATAAATCATTATGTGCTAGCGTTCCTGCCCACATAATCTCTGCTCTTGCATCATAATTCGTTGGCTCTTCAATAACTGTGTGAGCATTATTGATAATTGTCTTTAACGTTGCTTCACATAAACGATCTGTTAGCTCAACATTTTTTTCATTTGTGAAATATCTCTCTAAAATATGTGCCATCATATCTGTTACACCACAAGCAGTTTGATAAGACGGTAAAGTATATGTAAGCACAGGATTTAGGATCGCAAACTGTGGTCTCATTAAAATATGACCTGTTGCTCTCTTATACCAACCATCTTCATTCGTGATAACTGTTCCAGCACTTGATTCACTACCAGCAGCAGGAATTGTTAACACAACACCGATTGGTAAGCACTCTGTTACCGCACCTTTACCTGTAAAGAAGTCCCATACATCACCATCATACTTTGCTCCAGCTGCAATAGCTTTCGCTGAATCGATCACACTACCTCCACCTACAGCTAAAATGAAGTCGATGTTATTTTCCTTACAAAGAGTAACACCTTCACGAACCAAACTAACTCTAGGGTTTGGCTTTACTCCACCTAGCTCATATACCTCAACATTTTGCTTCTTTAGTGAATTCAAAACTGTATCATATAATCCGCTTTCCTTTATACTTCCCCCACCATAATGTAAAAGAAGCTTTTTCCCATAAACAACAGATTCTTCACCAACAACTTGCTCTTTATCCTTACCAAAAATAATTTTTGTTTTATTATCAAATGTGAAATTTTGCATCAATTCTCCTCCTATCTAAACTCTATATTAATATTTATTAGTGAATGAAAGCAATTACATTGCATTAGCACTTTGTATTTGTGCTGTGAAACATTCGTGAAACAAGAAAAATCGGGCGGTGCCTGTCACCGCCCGATTTTTCTTTCACAATTGATCCAATGCCTGCTCCAGGTCTTTCCAAATATCCTCCCATGCTTCAAGACCAACAGATAGTCGAAGTAATTCATTTGTTATTCCCATTTCTTTACGTGTATCTTCAGGAACAACAGCATGTGTCATTGACGCAGGATGCTGGATAAGAGTTTCAGCATCACCGAGACTCACGGCGATCTTAATTAACTTTAGGTGATCAGCAAATTTGACGGAATCTTCAAATGAGCCAATAACTTCAAATGAAATAAGGCCACCACCTTCTTTCATTTGCTTTTTCACTATCTGATAATCCGGATGTGCTTTATCCCCAGGATAGTACACTGTTTTAACCTTTGAATGATTTCGCAGCTTTTCAACGATCTTTTCTGCATTTTTGCAATGGCGATCCATCCTAACACCTAAGGTTTTCAGTCCTCTAAGTAATAACCATGCATCAAATGGAGAAATCACTCCTCCGATATCTTTTTGCGTAGTTTTCTTTAAATAACTGATCGTATCTGTATCACCAACAACAATTCCTGCGATCACATCTCCATGGCCTCCGATGTATTTTGTTGCACTATGGATCACAAGATCACAGCCTATTTCTAAAGGTTTTTGTAAATAAGGTGTTAAAAAAGTATTATCAACAACAACTTTGATACCCTTTTCTTTCGCTATTTTTGTAACTAGTTCTAGATCGATTATTTTCATTGTAGGATTAATTGGAGTTTCGATATAAATACATGTTGTATTTTCACGAATACCCGCTAGAATTTCATCTGCTGTTGATAAATCGGATAAGGAATGCAGGATCGAATATTTTTCTTGAAGCATTTGTAGCAAGCCGAAGGTACAGCCGTAAAGACCTTTTGAGCATAAAACATGATCATTAGCTTTTGTTAATCCAATTAACACAGCTGATACAGCAGCCATACCAGATCCAAATGCGAGTGCTGCTTCCCCTTCCTCTAGCTGTGCCATCCGTTCTTCAAGTACTGTTACAGTTGGATTTGAAAGCCTGGAATAAATATAGCCATCTTCTACACCCGCAAATCGATTAGCACCTTGTTGAATAGAGGAAAAAGTAAATGTGGAGGTTTGATAAATAGGTGGAGTTAAGCTATCACTATGATTTTTTGCTTCATAGCCAGCATGTATTGACTTTGTTTCAAAGCGATAATTACTTTCCTTTTTCATAAAAATCCCCCTTTTATACAAGCTCGAATAATACTTGTAGTATAATATGATATTTTCTCTATAACTTATTCGTCACATGGGTACATGATATTTTTCTAAGTAACTCATAAACTGGTATTCTTACTTTCTATAATATTACAATTCCTATATAATGGTAATTGATATTCTGAAATTCAGCTTTTCTATTCGAAGGGAGCCCGAACATGAGCCAGGCACTTTTTTCTGAATTAACATTTATTCGTAATGTTACGATTCGAATTGCTAACGAGTTAACACAGAAGCAAATGGAAAAGACACCTGAAGGATTCCCACATAATATCCATTGGAATCTAGGACATATTTATGTAATCAGTGAAAGGTTTTACTCAAGAATAACGAATACTTCTCCACATTTCCCTGATAATATCGATACCTATTTCAATCCTGGGACTGCTCCAACAAAATGGGATTCTGCTGTCCCTAGTGTAGAAACAATTGTTCAATTATTAGAAAATCAGTTAAAACGTTATATAGAGATTGACTCAAGTAATCTAGATGAAAAGGTGCAAGAGCCATATACAACTTCCACTGGTTTCACTTTAAGTACTCCACATGAGTTTATTAGATTTGGTTTCTATCATGAAGGAATGCATATCGGGATGATGAAATCTATATTGAAGTTGGTTTAGAGAATTAAAGTAATGTTAGTTTTATATTAAAGAAGCCTGTTCCATCTCATGAATTGTCAGTTTGACATCAGCATGAGATGAAACAGGCTTTTTATATTAGTTGCTGTGGAACAATCTGTGAAACAAGAAAAACCGGGCGGTGACAGGCACCTTAAAATATCTCCGCTAACAACCTAGCAAGCTCATCATCAGATAAGGGGTTACGATGGGTGTTTTCTAAGTAAATATGTTTTTCTGTTTCGGGCATTAGGTATTCTTTGTACCATAGGAAGAAGTGAGGGCTGTCTCCTTGTAGTCTTAGGAATTTTCTTAGTGCTTCTAGTGAGTAGATGGTGCTTTCGATGTTTGTTAACCAATCTGCTCGGTAGAAGTTATCCCATTTTCCATGTTCAGCTTTCTTTAATGCACCTTGGCCTACCTTATAAGACCATATGGATTGTGAAGCCTGAACAAATGCGCGGGGGTGATCATGGTTAATGAAAGTTAAATAAGATTCACATAATGAAATAAATCCTTTACATCCTGAAACATGGATTTCCACTTGTTGAATAAATTGATCAAAAAATCTTTGTTGATCTTCTTTTGATAGACTAGCAGAAAGCTGCTGGCATTCTCTCAATAATTCCTCCCAGCCTGGTAGACTCTTTTCACAGCTATCCAAAAACCATTTCACTTGATCAATAAAAGGGATTTCACCTGTTGCCCAAAATAGCTTTTCATTTGGAACATTGCTTTTACCTTGAAGCCAGTGTCCAATAATTTTTCGGGCGTTATGATGATAAAATTCTTCGCCTGCTTTATCATCACTATTGGGTCCGTACTGAATCGATTTTTCAAAAAAGCCTTTGTATAGTTTCGTTATTTTATCATGATGTGTTTTGTAAAGACGACTGATAAATTTTTGTTGATGATCCTCAACATCTATACTTCCATTACGCCATAAGTGACTAATAATATCCAATGGATACAGATGTGGACGGATATTTCCACTGTTTAATAAAAGATATGATGCAGCGTTAGCGTGAAAAGCTTTTTCTACTTCTTCTTTAATTAGTTCAGGAGGAGAAGGAAACATCGTCAAATGATTTGATGCTTGAAGATCATGAAAAGTAATATGATAGTAAATCCCATTTTCGCCAGTATCACCCGCTTTAGGTAGTGAAGATATTCGATAGTTCTCATTTTCTTGTCTACGCGAAACCATTTTGCCATATCCATTATCCGCCCAAATTTTAATCACATCATCTGGTACGGTTATATATCCTTCTTCATATAACTCAGCTATCTCACCGTAAAGAGCCATGCAACAAACAGGTTGATCAACGAAACGACAAACCATTTCATATTGTCGTGCAACAACCTTTGAAATCATCGAACCTCTTTTTTCAGAAGTATCAAATTCTGGATCATACTGCCAAAATGGTGCATCTCCTTGCCCTCTAAATGAAAGCACCCAAACAATCTTTTCATTTTTTTGTTTCTGAATTGCTTCTTCCCAAAGAGCTTCAAATAACTCAGGATTTTCCTTGTAGCTTGGTTTTTTACCAGGATATGCACGTAAAAACATTTCCGCACCCAAAGGCTCAGCATGATGATGTGTGACCCATAATCCCATCTCTAAAGCTAAATCGGCATGAACTCCGTGCTTTGGAAGATCTGTACCGGGAATAACCATATTCCCACCACATCTTAATAAAGCTTCAAATACTGGATACCATATTTCTCTTGATGGAGGATATTCCTCTTTCCATCCAATTAAGCACACCTCATCATTTACAAACCACCCTCGATATTTCACTTTTTGCTCCACAGAATCAATTTTTTCTGTAGGAATCACTATTTCCGTCTCTTTTTTAACAGGTAAATCAGCCCAATACCAGAATGGGTCTATCCCTAAGAACTGTCGACTATATTCCAGCAAGCCATAAACGATTCCCAAATCATCATATCCAATTATATGCAGTGACCATTCTGAGTTAGTTTTTACAAAACGAAAACCATATGCTTCAGGTCTACTTGGGCATTCATCACTATTGACTGCATTCCTTACTACAACTGTTGCATTGTCCTCAGAATCTACTAAGACCACTGGCTGCTTTCCTAATACTTTATTATGATCTCTAACAATCATATCTACTGCATGCTGCACAGGCTTTGAGATGTTCTTAGGAACAGAAATTATACAATTAGGATCAATAATTACTTGTGAAATCTCACTCATCTTTCCCCTCCTTAATTGTTTCTTACTGCGTTTTTGATAACGCTATCATTTTCTAACAAAAAATTATGTACTTCTTTCCATTTTATTGAACTTTCACACAATAATTAATGTGAAAATCAGATATTTATCATTAAAAAACAGGTTGATTTCTTAAACATTCGCTATACTAAAATAAAAGACGCAACCTTATAAAAGATTGCGCCTGTACTATTTTTATGATGAGATCCCTTTTACAATTTGTGCTATACCCTCACTAATTGGTGTGGCAGGACGTCCCAGCAACTTCCCAAAGTCATTACTTTCTACCTCAAGTGTACCTTCTCGAATGTCTTCTTGAATGTTGACAAGAAAAGGAATAAGAAACTCTGGTACACCCGCTTCCTTCATAATGGTTGCATACGTGGTATCATCAACTTGCTGCAATGCTACTTCCTTTCCTACTACATTACCAAGAATTGAAACAAGCTCCTCTTGAGTAAGATTCTTTCCTGATAGCTCGTAAATTGTATTTTCATGACCTTTACCAGAAAGCACTGCTGCTGCAGCTTCTGCGTAATCCTGTTGTAAAGCCCAGCCTACTTTTCCATTGCCAGCAGCTGTTACCCAAGGAGCACCTGCTAGCACACCTTGAATGCTTGAGCTTTCATTTTCCAAGTACCAATTGTTTCGTAAAAAAGAATACGCAATTCCTGTTTTTAAAATTGCTTCTTCTGTTGCTTTATGTGTTGGTGCTAGAACATTTTTGCTTTCCATTGCATTTGCAATACTAGTATATGCAATAAATTTAACTCCAGCACGCTCTGCAGCTGCTACTGCATTGCCATGCTGCTTAATTCTCGTTTCATTATCACCATCAGCTGAAATGATTAACAGTCGGTCAATATCTTTAAAAGCAGCATCTAATGTTTCTGGAGAATCAAAATCTCCATGGCGAACTTCTACTCCGCGTTCATGTAGTGCCTCTGCTTTCTTCGGATCACGAACACTTACTGCAAGCTGACTTACTGGTACAGTTTTCAATAAAGCCTCCACGATTTTTGATCCTAACTTCCCTGTTGCTCCTGTTACTAACATTTTCATTGTTATACCTCCACTACTATCATGGTGTAACAGACACCTGATAGGTTATTGATAATTCACTCTGTTAGATCAAATGATTATGTATTTTGTGCTACTTTGTCTTAACAGCTAAGCTATAACTTCTTAGCAAAATCTGAAAATTCTTTAATTTATCATACTCCCTTTGCAACATTCATTCAAACATTAGACTTGTGGTGCCTGTCACCACCCGGTTTTTCTTGTTTCATAATTGTTCCACGGTGGATGTAAGCACTTTCATTCATCTTTGTAAATAATTGGTTTATACTAGAGGATGTATATAGTAAATAGGTTTCTAGAATTTGAAAGGAGAATGTTCAATGAATTACAAGAATGTGACGGTTGCTGGTGGTGGAGTGTTAGGTAGTCAAATTGCCTTTCAATCAGCTTTTTTTGGATTTAACGTATCTCTTTATGACATTAATGATGAGGCAGTAGAACGTACGAAAGATAGAATTGCGAAGTTAAAGCCTCGGTATGAAGAAGATTTAGGTGCTACAAAAGAGCAACTAGATTCTGCTTATAACCGGATTTCCTACTTCTCTGATTTAGCAAAGGCTGTAGAAAATGCAGATCTTGTGATTGAGGCAGTTCCTGAGGTTGTGCAAATTAAGATAGATTTTTATAAGAAATTAGGAGAAGTTTCTCCTGATAAAACAATTTTCGCTACAAATTCTTCAACACTATTACCAAGTCAGTTTGCTGAGGCGACTGGTCGTCCAGAGAAGTTCTTGGCTCTTCACTTTGCTAATGAAATTTGGAGAAATAATACAGCAGAAATCATGAAGCATCCTAAAACAGATATGAAGGTTTTTGACGAGCTACTAGAATTTGCAAAAGCCATTGGTATGGTCGCATTACCACTACATAAAGAACAGCCAGGCTATATTTTAAATTCACTATTAGTTCCTTTATTAGAAGCTGCTCAAAAGCTATTAGTGAAAGAAGTTTCTGATCCAGAAACGATTGATAAAACATGGATGATTGCAACAGGCTCTCCTAAGGGTCCATTTGCTATCCTTGATATTGTTGGCATTACAACTGCTTATAACATCTCTAATGCAAGGGCTCAGGCAACAGGTAGTGAAGAATATGCGAAATTAGCTTCCTTACTGAAAACGGAATATATCGACAAAGGTAAACTTGGTCGTGAAACAGGAGAAGGCTTCTATACTTATCCTAACCCTAACTACGAAAAACCAGATTTCTTAAAAAGCTAAAACAAAAACTAGGAGGCAGCACCATAAATAACCATGGTGCTGCCTCCTCTATTTTATCTATTGGACAGGTCTTAATTTAATTATAGTAAGGTGAGTGTTTTACTATTATGAATTGAGTTAAACATAAACTTATTACCAGCTCAACAATATAATTTACTCTTCTCAGTTATAAAGCTCTGTTCTTTATCTCCTCAATGAACGCTCTTACCTCAGATTCCTTTGTTGCCCATGAAGTGACAAGGCGAATTGCTGAATGCTCCTTGTCGACTTTTTCCCAAACATGAAACGCAAATTTCGTTTGTAGCGATTCAATTAATGAATTTGATAGAATTGGGAAAATTTGATTAGATGGTGAATTCGTTAAAAACGAAAAACCTTCTTTTTTCAATTCATTACTTAGCACTTCAGCCATTTCATTTGCATGAGATGCTAATTCAAAGTAAAGATTATCTTTAAAAAGCTCCTGAAACTGAATGCCTAGAAGTCTACCTTTCGCAAGTAGAGCTCCCTTTTGCTTCATATGATAACGGAAATCTTCTTTTAATGCTTCCCGACACAAAATTAATGCTTCACCAAGAAGTGCTCCGTTTTTTGTTCCTCCTATGTAAAAAGCATCAACCAATGAAGGAATTTCACTAAGCTCTAAGTCATTTTCCTTTGAACATAAAGCAGACCCCAGTCTTGCTCCGTCCATAAATAATAGAAGATTGTTCTTCTTACAAGTTTCACTTAATTGTATCAATTCTTCTTTTTGATAAATTGTTCCGATTTCGGTTGAATCTGATATGTAAACGAGCTTTGGCTTTACCATATGTTCATCAGGATGTTCATTAAGCACCTGTTCTACAAGAGCAGGAGTTAACTTCCCATCTTTTGTATCTACCGCAATGATTTTATGTCCTGTTGCTTCAATTGCACCTGTTTCATGTGTAAATATATGTCCAGTACTTGCTGCAATTGCCGCTTCATGTGGCTTCAAAAACGCAGAAATTGCGATCAAATTTGTTTGGGTACCACCTGATAATAAATGAACATCCACATCATCGTTTCCAATATGCTGTTTTATTAACTTTACAGCACTTTGTGTAAACTGATCTCCGCCATACCCATCCTCTTGAATAAGGTTTGTTTCCATAAGCGCTTGCAGAATTCTTGGATGTGCGCCTTCACTATAATCGTTTTTAAAGCTGTACATAATTGGGAGTCTCCTTTTTGGTGCCTGTCACCACCCGGTTTTTCTTGTTTCATAAATTGTTCCACACGGCACTTTTTATCACTTATTATAACATCAAATAAATAAGCATGAGTAATGATCGCGAGGGTGAAAGTCTGAAATTACACAAAGAGAAGGTGAGCCCCAATTATCAGGACACACCTTCTGCTATTATTATAGTTTTTACGAATCCGAGGAAGTGAAAACTAAATAGAAATCTAGTTTTAGCTGCCAAACTACTCGGTATAAATTTCCTCTTTCGTTAAATACCCATCTTTAATAATTGTATCTTCAATATTTTCTTTAGTTACAGGAATCGGTTCTAACAAAATAGATGGTACGCTGATTTGATTGTTATCCACCGTTGTTGATGTTTCGATTTCTTCACCTTTTGCAACTTTAACGGCCATTTCTGCTGCTTGTTGTGCAATAAGATTAATCGATTTGTAAACAGTCATTGTTTGTGTTCCTGCAACTATTCTTTTTACTCCGTTTAGTTCTGCATCTTGTCCTGATACAGGTACTTTGCCAGCTAAACCAGCAGAAGATAGTGCAGATATAACACCACCAGCAGTTCCATCATTTGCTGCAACAACAGCATTTATTCTGTTACTAGAACTTTTCAGTGCATCCTGCATATTACTTTGTGCAATATCTGGATTCCAATCGTCAGTGTATTTATCATAAACCAATTTAATGTCACCTTTATCGATTAAAGGCTGTAGCACAGACATAGCTCCTTTTCGAAATAGGATTGCATTATTGTCTGTTTCAGCACCACCAATATAAGCAAAATTCCCTTTAGAAACGGTTTTCACAATTTCCTGTGCTTGTAGCGCACCGACTTTTTCATTGTCAAAAGAAATATAGTAATCTACATCTGCTTTTGTGATAAGGCGATCATAAGATATAACTTTTACATTGTGCTCGTGAGCTAGTTCTACTATTTTACTAGCTTCTTCTGCGTTTTGAGGCACAACTACTAGTACATCGACTCCTTCATCAATTAAAAGCTGGGCTTGCTTATACTGCACATCATTTAATCCATTTGCTGCAAGTGTCTTTACTTTGCCACCTAATGATTTTACTTGTTCTTCAAATAAAGCTTTATCTTTATACCAACGTTCGTCAGATAAAGTATCTAAAACAAACCCGATATACGGTATTTTTTCATCTTCTGTTAATTTGACTTTATCTTGTTTTGCAACTATTTCTGTAGATGTGTTGCTGCATGCTGATGCAAATACTGTAACGACCAATACAAGTAAAGCAAAAATTATTTTCCTAGCCATATCATTCACTCTCCTTTATACCTTAAATCTGCTAATCAATTGATTCATACGCTCAACCATTTCTGACAAGGTATTTGCGCTAGTGTTGATATTTTCAATCGACTGGCTTTGCTCATGCACTGCAGCAGATATTTCCTGTGATCCAGCAGCAGATTGCTCTGAAATAGATGCGATATTTTCTACAGAATTATTAATATCCTGACTTGATTTTTCAAATTGCGTAAATATAGTAGAAATATTTTTCACTCTGTGTGTCATGTCTGTTACTTTCTCTTTAATTTCTGAAAAATATTGACCGGTTAATTGAATTTGTTCTGTACCTTCATTTACCTGTTTAAAGCCTGTATCTAATTCTTGCGAAATAATGGCAGTTTCTTGTTTGATGCTTGTTACAATAGTTGATATATTTTCTACAGAATGTGAAACTTCATTAGCTAACTTTTTAACCTCAGAAGCGACTACTGCAAAGCCTTTACCACTCTCTCCTGCTCTTGCAGCTTCAATTGAGGCATTTAAAGCAAGTAAATTAGTTTGTTCTGCAATTGATTTAATCACAGTAACAACTTCTGTAATCGACTGTGACTTTAATTCTAGATTCTTAATTTTTTCAACAGAATTTTCAACAACAGATTGAATTACATTCATTTGCTGAAGAGATTGCTTCATTTGTGCATCACCATTTACCGAAACCTGTAACACATCTTCTGAAAATGTAACAAGTGTTTGTCCATCCTGATTTACCTCTACTAAACGCTCACTAAACTCTCTCATATTCTCTGAAATATCCGAAATATCATTTGCTTGAGATCCGACTCCTGTTGCTAGCTCTTCTATTGTGGTAGCAACTTGAGAGCTTCCTTGCTGCAGCTCCATCGAGGTTTGAGCAAAGGTTGTACTTTGATGATCAACATCAGAAGCTATATGAGACACTTCCAAAATCATTTCACGTAGACGATTCCCCATGTTATTTATTGATTGTGAAAGCTGTCCAATTTCATCTTCACCAGAGATTTCGAGTGGTGTGAAATCCAAATGTCCTTTTGCTATTTCTTCACTTGTATCCACGACCTTTTTAAGGCCCGCTTCTATTTTTTTAGTTATGAAAATGAACAGCGCAAATGAGATAAGTAAAGAGATAATCCCAGAGCTAACCAATAGGATAATCGTTCTCTCAATGTTATTCTGCGCATCAGTTAATGACTCTCTATTCGATTCTGTTGCAAGATTTTTCAATTTATTTCCTAATTCATTTGTGTTCATTTTTAATGCATACGCTTCTTTTTGAAGCTGATCAAACTCATTTGTATTAATTTGTTTTACATTAGGTACTATTGTGCTGAAAAAGTATTCATCAAGCTTATTATTATTTTCAATGATTTGATTAAAAATTTCTAATTGTTCTTTAGATAGCTGTGGTTTTAATTCCTTTGCAATAGCTACAAACTTCAAGCTACCTTCTAAATACTTATTAAGGTGTTCATCATCAGAAAGTAAAATATACTCTGGTATTTGATTGTATTTTTCATAATAAAGTGAGACCAATTCAGAGCTTTGTAATGCAATTTCACTTTTTACTAGTGTATTTTTCATCGTATTGCTTGTTTGATTCAATAACCAATACGTTATGGCAATTGATAATAGAAACGTAACTGCCACAACTAAAAATACATAAAAATACTTCCCGCCTATTTTTGTGTTTTGCCATCTAAGCTGTTTAAACATAAAATCCTCCCAATAAATGAACTCGAAACTTCAATGCTTCTACTCAACAAAGCAACATGAAAATCTCTTGTTTATATCGGAGTAATCAGAGGTTTGTTTAGTGCCTGTCACCACCCGGTTTTTCTTGTTTCACAAATTGTTCCACGTACATCAATAAACATAACAAAAACAGGAAGGTCGCCATTTGAGTTGATAGCAAACTTCCTGTTTTTATGAGATTTCCCTCATCCAGTTAACAATCTATCCTTTGGTATTTGTCAGGATTTATTATCTATATTTTTACTTCATTCATAGTTTAAAAGGATCTCTATTTAAATCTACCCTGAGCATCTTTAACAACCTTCACTTGATAAGCTCCAAATACAATGACTTGCAGAAAATGCGCAAGAATTTCGATCTTACTTATAAATCTCTTAACTTATATCACAAATGTTTTCTTCACTTAGTATGATTTTCAAATTCCTCAATCGTTCTTTTAAATTCAGTTTGTGTCTCTGCTACTACCTTTTGTAAGTCATTTGTTATGTTATTAACTTTTTCAACTTCTTTCGTAATATTATCAACATTTGTATTAACATTTTCTATAGCATCATTTACATTGCCGGCCAATCTTCGTACTTCATCTGCAACAACCTTGAATCCTCGTCCTTGTTCCCCAACACGCGCTGCTTCGATTGCTGCGTTTAATGCTAGCATATTTGTTTGCGATGAAATATTGCGAATGATTTTAGATACTTCTTCTATTAATTTAGTTTGGTTTTTCAGCGATTCTATTGCTTGAATTTTTTCATTAGAATTTTCTACAACGATCTTTACTAGCTCAGCAGGCATTTCCTTTAATTGAGAAATAATTTTGATTGTGTTGTTTTCACGTTCTGTTATATCTGTAGCAATTTTCAGGACTGCCTCTACCTTACCTTCAGCATCCAGTACAGGTATATATGTAGCTTCAAGCCACAGTAAATTACCTGCTTTTCCCACTCTTTGAATCTTTTCTTGAAATTTATTTCCTTTTTCAAGGTTTGCCCATAACTCTTCGTACTCTTTACTGTTGCTTAATTCTGTTGTACAAAATTCTCGATGATGGATATTGATCATTTCATTCGCATTATATCCCATAGTTTTTGCAAAATGATCATTCACCCATATTACTTTTCTATCAATATTAAATTCGATCATGGCTAGATTTGTTTCTAATGCAGATAGTACAGCTGTTTCATCTAAAACCTGAGTGCTTACATTACTTCTTGTAGTGGTGATCATAAAAAACTCCTATATTAAGATATTTTGATTTCAAGATATATTATAATAGGAATTTTATCCTATTGTATAGTTTAGATGTTCTACGAAAAGATATTGACACAAAACACTAGATCGTCATCTTCCAATTCGAATAAGCTAGCCAGTTTTCTTGGTCTTCATAATCAGGCATTATTTTTCCAACAAGTCGCCAAAAAGAGCGATCATGATTGAGGTGAACCATGTGACACATTTCATGAACAACCACATAATCAATGACCTTCATAGGTGCCATTGCTAATCTCCAATTGAACGTTAACTGCTGATTTGAATCACATGTTCCCCATGTTGTTTTGCTATCAGTAATTCGGACCGATCGTGGCTTTTGCTTGAAATAGCTTTGATTAGAAATAATTCTTTTCTCAACTAAAGCTTTACATTGTTTATAATAAAATCGTTTTAGCGCTTGTCTTATTTTTTCATCTTCAAGTTGCTTCACAAAAATATGTAAAACTTCACCATCAAACACAACATTGTCTTGATTCATTATTGAATTCTGGGAAACTATAATAGGATATTCTTTACCTAAATAAAGGAAATTTTCACCATGGTCATAGACCTTATCCTTTGGTCCTTGCACTTGCTCATTTAGCTCACCAAGCTTTTGTTGGATAACATCCCACTTCTCTTCTAAAACCTGAATAACTTTTTCATCTGGTGTATGTCTAGGAGCCTGAACTTCAATCATGCCGTTTTTTAGATAAATGCCAATGGATGTCCGATTTTTATACTTTATTTCAAAATATAATGTATTTCCTAAATAATGATGTCTCATGTTATCACCTGCTGTTTTTTATTACTATTAGGCTTTACTTTTAGAAAGCAAAGCCCTTCTTTAAATTAACTATTCCCACTTAAACACATAGCTAGCCAATGCAAAGCCTCCGACTAACCAGGCACCTAGAATGAGAGTTTCTGTACCCAGCTCTAGAAAAGGTGTGCCAATATTCATCGTCTCTCTTAGTGCTGAGCTTAAATGCGCAATCGGTAAGACCTTCACAATAGGCTGTATAAAATCTGGCATGTTGCTTATCGGGAAAAAGACTCCTCCGAGAAATAGCATTGGAAACGTAACAAAGCCAGCGATCGGTCCCGCACTTTCGGGATTTTTGGCTATTCCAGCTATAATAAAGCCTAGTGACATAAACGCAAGAGTGCCAAGCACAATAAAAAAGATTAACGCAAGCCATGAGCCTACAACATCGATTTTAAAAATAAGGTTCGCAATTAATACAACTAACAATGCTTGTGTGCCATTAAGAAATAACCTAGCCGTTATTTGAGCAGCTATGAAGGTTGATGCTTTTAATCGTGTTCCCTGCATTCTTCGCAAAATTCCTCGTTCACGCCATGCAGAAATTTGTCCTGCAACTCCGTTCATATTGTTACTCATAATCATCATTGCCACAATACCAGGTACAAGAAAATCAACATATCGTATGTTTAATGCTTCAATTCCAATCTTTTCAACTGCCACTAAAGGCTGATAATCAACAAGATCTTTACTATATTGATCTATAATTCCATTTACAACGGTTAAACCAAGCTCTGAGGTTGTTAGGTTTTTTTCATTATAATAAACAGGAAGTGAAAATGGTTGATCGGCTTTCTGAAGGTTTTCTTCATAACCTTTAGGAATTTCAATCAGAAGCTGGATTTCGCCATTTTCAATCGCTTCTTTACCGATACCTTGTTTTTCATAATCAATGATTTCAATTCCTTCGTTTTCATAAAATAACTTCTCTAACTTCTTAGATGCATCGGTTTCGTCATCATTAACTAATCCTATTGTTAAATCTATGGAATTTCCCCCACCAATAAATGAACCAAGTGCAAGCATTAAAATAATCGGGAAAAGTAATGTGAAAAATAAAACTTGTTTATTACGAGCGAAAATCCGTAATTGCGCTAAAGTTAACTGCCAATATGCTCTCATGATTCTCTTATACTCCTTCCTGTCATCGTGATAAACACATCCTCAAGTGTTGCTAAACGAGTTTGGAGGTCTTCTATTTTCAAATTATGTTCTGTAGATAATTGTATAAGTGATGTTAAAGCTTCTTGAAGATTATCTGTGTAAAGCTGTACAAAGGTATCTTTTATGGATACTTTTTCTACAGCCTCCATCTTCATAAACCACTCTTGTTCAGGAGGATTATTCAAATGAAATTCGATTGTACTAGTAGAATGTAGTTTTTTCACTAAATTCGTTGGAGTATCAAGAGCAATGAGCTCACCTTGGTCCATAATACCGATACGATCACATAAAACATGTGCTTCATCCATGTAATGTGTGGAAAGTAGAATGGTTTTGCCTTGTTCCTTTAACCGAAGCACAATATCCCACAACGTTCTTCTAGCTTGTGGATCAAGTCCTGTTGTTGGTTCATCCAGAAAAACAATCTCAGGATCATGGATAAGTGCTAAAGCAATTGCCAATCGTTGCTTTTGCCCACCTGAAAGCCCCTTGATTCTATCTTTGCGCTTTTCAGTTAAAAGCATATCTTCTATTAAAGTGTCTATGTTAATATTTCTTGGATAAAAGCTTGCATATAAATGCAAAATTTCTTCTACCTTTAATAATTCAAACAATGAAGTCGACTGAAGCTGAACACCTATAACTTCCTTCACTTTATTTACCTCTTTTTTAACATCAAAGCCTGCAAGTGTTGCTGTTCCTTCATCTGGTTTCCGAAGACCAACAAGCATTTCGATTGTGGTCGTTTTCCCTGCACCATTTGGTCCAAGTAAGCCAAATATTTCTCCCTTTTTCACTTGAAATTGAACACCCTTGACTGCAGTATGGGAGCCATAGCTTTTCACAAGCCCTTGTACATCAACCATTGTTTCATTTTGCATAAACAAACCTCCCCCTAAATGGTAGCGAACTCACTATCAAAATATAGAAAAATGCTCAAAAAAGAAACAGCCCTGATAAAGAGCTGTTAGGTTTCAACTTTATTATACGCGATGGTGATCTGCTCGCCAATTTTGAACGGCTTTTTTAATTTCATCTGGAGCGAGATTCTCAGATATTGTCTTTTCAACTAAACTCGGATACTCATTATCGTCTGCAAATCGAAGAGCAATTAACTGCTTTAAAGAAAGCTGAGTATCTAAAAACTGCCCTGTTAAACGATAATACCTAAAGTTCTCTTCATTTCGAATCACTCGATCTTGTAACAAAAGAGCATATCCTCTAAGTTTTACAGCCATCAAAACGATAATAATAGCCATTAGTAAAACGATTGTACTTAAAAACCCTTGGCTAGATACATGTTGAAAAAAATATGTAATCGCTAAAATAAAGATAACAAGTGAAAAAAGTGCAATACCTACGTGAAAAACCGGATCTATCTTTCTATGATTTTGATAATTCTGCTGTTTGATAATGTAGCCTCCTACTATTTAATATGTACACAAATGTACTTTATTCTTAAGTTTACATGATTATGAGTGATTATGTATCATATGGAATTATTAAATGTTTGTTAAGGTGTAACATCTTGGTAGTGAATACCTTTAATAGCTGCAACTCCTCCTCTTTTGGTCTTCATTGGGCTTACATCCTACCGATGAACAAAGGGAAGAATCAGCCTATAATTTAAGAAAATAGCAAAAAAAATTTTAATGAATGAGAAAATTTAAAAGAAAATTATTAATTTTAATAACGCTATTTATAATAAGTAAATAACCTTAATTTTAAGTAAAAAAAATTTGATATAACTTTTCTCTCATCATCAAGCTTCTAAATGATAAACAAGAGTTTGACTTCCTCTTACCTTTTACAAAAAAACACACTACAAAATTGTTTTTTTACGATAAACCCCTTCCTCAATTTAAATTCTCTTCTTATAATCCCCATTCTCAATTACTATGCTTACTATTCATTAAATAGTTAAAGATAAAACTTCTATTATGATAAGTATTGCATATATATAATTAGTCCATTCCTGTTAAATTCATTGAGTTTCTTTGAATCTCTCACATCTAGTAAAATCTGATTTTATCAATAAATACTAGAGGTCTATTTTGATAGTTTTAAAACAAAATGATCATTTATCTAAAAAAATATTACCAAATGAATATTAAAGCTTTCATTTTCTCCAATAGTTTAATATAATAACTACATAATAATAATTATTGTTTTATAGACGTAATTATTTAATACTTAATTTACTAAAAGGGGAGTTAATAAATATGGAATCGTATAACACTTCGAATTCAGGCGGCACTTGCCCATTTAATCATGGCAGCACGACTAGCCCAAAAGTTAGTGGTACAACGAATAAAGATTGGTGGCCAAACCAATTGAACTTAAATATTCTTCATCAGCATGACAAAAAATCTAATCCTATGGGAGAAGAATTTAATTATGCAGAAGAATTTAAAAAGCTAGATTATGATGCACTTAAGAAAGATCTTCATGCTTTAATGACAGATAGCCAAGAATGGTGGCCTGCTGATTATGGTCATTATGGCGGTTTCTTTATCCGTATGGCATGGCACTCTGCAGGAACATATCGTACAGGTGACGGACGTGGAGGCGGTGGTACTGGAAGTCAGCGTTTTGCTCCATTAAACAGCTGGGCTGATAATGCGAACATCGATAAAGCACGTCGTTTACTATGGCCGATCAAACAGAAATATGGTAACAAAATTTCTTGGGCAGATTTAATTCTTTTAACAGGAAATGTTGCAATTGAATCAATGGGTGGAAAAACATTTGGTTTTGGTGGAGGACGCGCTGACATTTGGCATCCAGAGGAAGATATCTACTGGGGTTCTGAAACTGAAATGTTAGGTGATAACCGTTACACAGGCGATCGTGAGCTTGAAAATCCGTTAGCTGCTGTTCAAATGGGTCTTATCTACGTTAACCCAGAAGGACCAAACGGCAATCCAGATCCAATTGCAAGTGGACGTGATATTCGCGATACATTCGGAAGAATGGGAATGAATGATGAAGAAACAGTTGCATTAATCGCAGGTGGTCATACTTTCGGTAAAGCACACGGTGCTGGTGACGCTGCTCTTGTTGGAAGAGAGCCAGAAGCTGCCCCTATTGAAGCACAAGGCTTAGGCTGGATAAGCGAACATGGAAGTGGTAAAGGCCGCGACACAATTACTAGTGGTGTTGAAGGTGCTTGGACTGCTAACCCAACTCAGTGGGATAATGGATTCTTTGATTTACTATTTGGATATGAGTGGGAACTTACAAAAAGTCCTGCAGGCGCACACCAATGGGCAGCAATAAATCCTGACGAAAAACATCTTGCTCCAGATGCAGAAGATTCATCAGTTCGTGTTCCAACAATGATGACTACTGCAGATATGGCTCTACGTATGGATCCAGCATATGAAAAGATTTCTCGTCGTTTCCATGAAAATCCAGAAGAATTTGCAGATGCATTTGCACGTGCATGGTTCAAACTTCTTCACCGTGACATGGGACCTGTTTCAAGATATTTAGGACCAGAAGTTCCAACTGAAGAACTAATTTGGCAAGATCCTGTTCCAACTGTTGATTATGAATTAACAGAAGAAGAAGTAGCTAAAATTAAAGTATTAATTTTAGACTCAGGTCTTACAATTAGTGAGCTAGTAACAACTGCTTGGGCTTCAGCAAGTACTTTCCGTGGATCAGATAATCGCGGAGGAGCAAATGGTGCTCGTATTCGTCTTGCTCCACAAAAAGATTGGGAAGCGAACCAGCCTGAACAGCTTGCAAAAGTACTTTCTGCACTAGAAGAAATCCAAAGTCACCTTGAGAAGAAAGTAAGCTTGGCTGACTTAATTGTACTTGGTGGTACTGCTGCAGTAGAAAAAGCTGCAAAAGATGCTGGCTTTGATGTTTCAGTTCCTTTCGCTCCAGGTCGTGGAGATGCAACACAAGAACAAACAGATGTAGAAAACTTTGAATTCTTAGAGCCTATCGCTGACGGTTTCCGTAACTACCAAAAGAAACAATACAGTGTTAGTCCAGAGGAGCTTCTTGTAGATAAAGCTCAACTTCTAAACCTTACTGCACCAGAAATGACTGCACTTATTGGTGGTATGCGTGTACTAGGTACAAACCATAACGGTACTGACCACGGAGTATTCACTGATCGTGTAGGTACACTTACTAATGACTTCTTTGTTAACTTACTTGATATCGGAGTAGAATGGAAGCCAGTAGACGGAGTTGTATACGAAGGACGTGACCGCAAAACAGGTGAAGTAGTTCGTACAGCAACTAGAGTTGACCTAGTATTCGGTTCAAACTCAGTACTACGCGCGGTTTCAGAAGTTTACGCACAAGACGATAACAAAGGAAAATTTGTTCGTGACTTCATTAATGCATGGGTTAAAGTAATGAACGCTGATCGTTTTGATCTGAAATAAAAGATTTTCTCATATAGATATAGAATAAAATAAGCACGCAATCTCTTGATATATATCGGGAGTTGCGTGCTTTTTTAGTGCCTGTCACCGCCCGATATTTGTCGAAAACATTCGACAAATATCGGGGAGTGACAGGCACCAAATAAAAATGAACGAAATGATATGCTCAGTGTGTATTACTAATAGGAGGTGAGTGAAATGGAAAATTTGAATAAAAGGTTTAGAGAAGGAAATCAGGAGGCCTTTCATGAAATCTTTAATCTTTATAAAAAGAAGGTTTATGATATTGCATTGATTTATACAAATAATCGCAGTTTAGCTGATGATATTACCCAAGAAGCTTTTATTCGGATGTTTTCTAAGCATCACTTATACAAAGAAGAGTATTCTTTTGAAACTTGGATGTACCGTATTGTTGTTAATACTGCAAACAACCTATTAAGAAAACAAAAGTGGCTGCGTTTATTTAAGGATGATAAGGAAGAGAGCTATCATATAGGCCGTTCAAATAGCCAAATTGAACTCGGAGAACAATCAGTAGATATTTTGTATTTTGTAGAAAAATTACCTCATAAATTAAAAGCCGTTTTAGTTTTAAAATATTATCAGGATTTAACCCAGGAACAAATAGCAGCAATTCTAAAAATCCCAATAGGCACAGTAAAATCTCGCATCTCTTTAGGACTGAAAAAATTAAGAGTACTTATAGAAAACGATACTAATAGCGAGGAGAATGATGGTTATGAAAAATACAGAAAAAGAATTACATAATGCGATTAAATTTGCTACCTTACATAGCAGTCCCTCTCCACATGTTGAAGAACGTATTTTTAAAAGTGTAGCTCCTAAAAGACGTCGAAATTGGACCAAAGGACAGTTTGCACTTGCATCTGCAGTAATGGTTCTCTTCTTTGCAGGAGGAATTACAACAGCTACAATGTCTGATCTATTTCAATGGAATAAAATGAAATACCAAGCTCATGAAACAGGAATAGTAAGAGAGAACGTACTCACACCTATTGAAATATTGCAGCAATCAATCGACCAAGGAAAACAAACATATGATCTTAAAGAAGCCAATTCTGTTGCGGATTTCCAGATTCTTAGACCAAATAAAGAGGTACTTCCTCTTAAAAAGTCACTTGGTGTCACAACTGACAATCCTCCCGAAGGCTATTATCCGGCAACTTTCATTTATTGGGATGTTTTTGAAACAGGAAGGCACTCAGTGTATGTAGCACAGTTTCATAATACGATTAAAACAGCAATAGCCAAAGGTGAATCAACAAATGATATTGAAAGTCATTACTTTGGCTATGATCCAGTTTCTTTATCAGATCAAGCTGTTGGATTTGTTTCTATCGGTGAAAGTAGCATAAAAGGCTATCGAAAGCTTCATGTGGAGTATCTGACACCAGAAAAACAAGTTATTCACTTAGTCTTTTATGCTACCCTAGGAAAAAAAGATCTTATTTCTTTTGCTAAAGAGTATATAAAAGAATAAATAGAATAAAAGCAGGAACCTCTTATTTGAGGAATCCTGCTCAACATTTTTTTATATTTTTACAGTTTAAATCTCTTTAACAACCCACTCAATTCTCCAGCTAGTAGTGCTGTTTCCTCAATTAAGGTTGTTATATCTTGAATGGAAGATAGCTGTTCTTCAGAAGAAGAAGCAACCTCACGAATGTATTTAGTAGATTCGGTTGATTTGTGTGAATTATCCTTTATCACTGATTCTACATCTTCTACCTTGGAAAGCAGCTGTTCAATTTCGATAAAGATCTTATCAACTTCATCTGTTGATTCTTTAGATGAATGATATACATCCTGCAAGCTACCATTAACAACCTCTAATTTCTCCATACCAGTTCCAAACTGATTTGTGACAGATTCTATTTCTACTACTGCACTTGAAGTATCTTTTTGGATCTCATTAACAAGTTCAGAAATTTGTTTAGCCGATTGTGCTGATTCCTCCGCTAGCTTTCTAACTTCATTCGCAACAACGGCAAAACCTTTTCCATGCTCACCTGCTCTAGCTGCCTCAATCGAAGCATTTAATGCAAGTAAATTGGTTTGTTCTGTAATATTTCTAATCATATTTACAATATTGCCAATTTCCGAAGAGCGACTTCCTAGTTTTCTTACAATCTCGCTTGAATTTCGAACAGAATGCTGTATGTTAGACATTTGCCTTAACAACGATATAACCTCTTCATTTGCTAACCCAACTTCTTTGTAAGCTGTTTTTGTTTTTTCAGATACCATTAGAGAATGATCTTTAATTTCAGATACTCCGTGAGTAATTTCATTTATTGAATCTAAATTTTTATTGTTTCCTTTTTCTTGCTCAGTCGACAGTTCCGCAGAGTTGTGAACATTTGTTGTCACAACACCAGATAATTGAACCATTTCCTCTGCATGCTCTGTCAATACGGCCGTGTTTTCTGTCACAGCTTCACCTTTGTGAAGAATTCCACCGATTAAATCTTGTAAACTATCTAAAAGAGAATTAAAGCTTTTTGATAAATGCCCAACTTCATCATTACTCTTAATCGTTAATCTTTGCGTTAAATCTCCTTCAGTTGTTGCCAGCTGTTCTATTTTATCTGATACTTCTTTAATAGGCTTTAAAGATCTTTTATTAATACCATAATTTATGATAGCACCTAATATAATGAAAACTAATGTAATAATAGAAAAATAGCTTAATAATGAATTTGCATCTGCGAAGGCTTCACTAGTAGGAACCGATATCATGATACCCCAATCCATTTCCTCTGCTTTACTGAAATAAATTAAACTATTATCACCGTTAAAATCTGTTTCGACAACACCTGTTTTGCCATTCATACTATTTTCAACTAATTTATCTAAATCACTGTTTTTATAGTCTGCGATACTTTTAATATCTTCCTTATTTTTTCCTGCTACAATCGTTCCATCACTTGTAAAAACCGTTACAAAACCACTTTCACCTATTGTGACATTAGAGATAATATTGATTAAGCTTTCGATCTGATGACCACCAGATGCTACACCAACAATTTCTCCGCTCTCATTATAGATTGGTGATGAAGACAACACAATCGGAGCTCCTTCTAAGCTTGGAGATTGTGAAGGAACTGGATTATATGTTCTTGTTTGTCCTTCCATACCCCCTATATAATGTTCATATTCACTAACAGGAATTTTAGCTCCATTTAAATATAGGAAGCCTTCTGCATCCATAAAGGCGAAAGCATCTGGGTTATCCATCGCACTTGCAATTCTAGCACCAAGAGCATCTGCCTTTTCTCCATCACTTGCTTTTAATACATCACTCTCAGCCATATACTTCATTGTTTCTTGCTTACCTTGTATCCAAATGTCGATATTTGCTTTGACAGAATTAAGCTGATCATAAGCTTGAGCTTGAAAACGATCATAAAGAATCTCTTTTGCTTTCATATAGCCAAATGCCGATATACTAATCATGGATATTGTAATTAATAAGCTAATTACTATGGTGTTTTTAACAACGATCCTCATTTTGTCACTCTCCATTTATAAAAACATACAAAACCTTAAAATATCCTATCAAAAAAGCCCACCCAAAAAGGTGGACTTATCATCACAAGCCATCTTATTCGGTAACCCAGCTGCCATAACATTGTCTGTTTTAGGCCTGTGGCTTTGCGTCCCCACCTTTCGATAGGTTTGCCATTTTTCTTAAAGATATGGATTATTTTATCATAATAGGAATATACTAGCATTTTTATAGTTCTTTTATCTTATTAGTCTATCTCTATGTACTAATTATAAGGATTTTGACCTAAATGTCCATACTTGAACTCTTTTATCCTTTAGTAAATTTTTACTTCACAAAAATTGTCTCCTTTGGTATCAACATTCCTATTCAGAGAATAATTAGCGAGGTAGCGTATTATTTTTATATTTATCTTCTAACTGTCTCAACGTTCTCCAAATAGTAAATAAAGAGTATCCTAATATCAGGATTCCAGGTAAGATCATGAATAAGATACTTCCATTAGGAGATTGTGAGAAATTAATGAAATAACCCAGCTGCGGAATAGTAAATCCTTTGTACACTGCTTGTACATTTTCTGCTAAAACAGGGGTTGAATCTACCGTATCATTATTATCTCCCTTTGTGACATAAAGAACACTGCTGCTTGTTTTTTTAACCTCTGAAATTCGGTGAGTAACTAATCTATTATCTTCTTTAAAAGTAATAACGTCACCCTTCTTAAAGTTGACTTGTTCTTTCTTATCAACTGTTTTAACAGCAATAATTGATCCTGTTGTAATCCCCGGTTCCATTGATCCAGATAAAACTGTCTTCAATTGATAACCAAACAACTCTGGTTGACCATTAGTAAGTTTTGTTGAAATGACGATTCCAGCTACACTCACTAATAAAACAACAAGTATACTTGTGACCATTGTATTCAACAACTTTAAGAGACTACGTTTTTTCAACTTCATTCCCCTCCCTTTTTATTATCCGTTTTATTGGTGTTCTCTGTTTGTATTTTTGGTTCTGTTTCTTTTTCCTCAACTAGTCTAGTTTCTTTCATGGATTCATTTGTTTGTAAAGGTTTTACTTTCTGCTCAGACTTAATTTCTTCATTAACATTGACAATTTCTTTATTTAATTCTGTCGTTTCATTATCTGTTCCTTGCCGTTCACTTTCTTCATTACTCCAAGTGCCAATAGTCATACTTCCGTTCGTCAACGTATGATTGCTATAATAAGCGACTGTATTCGTAGTAAAAAGACTAACAGTTAATATTAGTACATAGCAAATAAACAAACTATTAATAATGAAATAGTAAATAGTTGATGAGTTATATTTATTCATGTGGCTATTCTTCAAAACGATCTCCACCCTTTCTTCATTTCAACATTTATCTATTCATAAATTCATAATATCCTTTATGTGTTTATGAATAGATAAATAGAGTTGGAAGGAGAAGACCAGCTCCTTCGTTTAATGCTTTACTATTGGCTTTCAACATTATTGAAGAGCTTGATCTCCATCTCTTTGAACAGCTTCAAATTTCCAATTAAGTGTTAATTCATCGGTTTGGAAGTGATTTTGATCTTCACCATTATCGATAAATTTGAATTGAACGGCAAATTTCCCCTCTTTACCACCTGCTGGGAACTTCTCCATTATTTGTTGAGGGTTATCTCTTAACTCAGATAACGATTTCTTAAAGACAACTCTTTCCCTATCATATACGTTATATATATATTCTAGAATTATATGATCGCCTAAGTCATCACCATGATTGGACTTGCCATTATCAACTACTTCATATGAAGAATGTAGAATAATTTCTTTCATATCGACTGTTCCGTCATTGGTAAGCACAAAGTTACCATGCATTGTATCACCTGGTACTAAATCATCAATTTTCACAATGACATCTTTATTGATACCTAGCTCCAATAATCCTGTTGTAAACGTATTAGTTGCTGACTCTGTATCATTAAAATACGCGACAGTACCTCCAGCTATTAAACTCAAGCCCAGAGCCGCTGTTGCAAAACTCATTACTAGATTTCTCTTAATGCTCATTTTATTTCCTCCATACATAAGATTTTCACCAGTTTAATCTTATGATGAAAAACTAGTTTTCTAGAATTTTTCTCATAAAATAGTAGAAGAGAGAAGCACTATTCTCTCTTCATTATTGGAAAAATAGTTATCTAGCTTCAAACGACCAATTAAGTTTTAACTTGTCACCTTGAAATTGGTTTTGGTCTTCTCCGTTATCAACAAATTCAAATTCGACATACATTGTATCTTTTGTACCTGCTGGTAATCCACTAATCTCATTGTTATATCCAATAACATTTTTCTCAACAGCATCTGGTGTGATCTGTTGTAATTCATGTAATGTTGTTGAGTAAATGATATCATTTGGTTCATTTTCACTCTTATCATTGTTTTCAAGAAAGTTCACTCGAATATGTTTTCCAAAATCATCTGTATTGTCTCCCATTGCATCCTCTACTTGATAGCTTGTTGATAAAAGGACTTTAGTTATGTCAAACGATCCATTGTTTTCTAAATCAAATGCACGAATCATCCAGCTTCCTGGACTTAAGTCGTCAACATCAATAATAACTTCTGGATTTACTGCAAGATCTAATGTCCCTGCAGCAAAAGTGCTACTAGCTTCTGCTTTATCACTAAAATAGGCAAACGTTCCTCCACCAATTAAACCAATCCCTAACACAGCTGTTGCTACTCCTAAACCTAATTGTTTCTTAATACTCATTTTCTTTTCCTCCTCATAATCTTTTTGTGAATACTTTTTCTTAGGACTCGATCAGCTCTGATTAATTCCATATGTATTTCTTTAGTTTATCTAGAAAACAGTGAGGGATTTCTCACTTTATCTAGAAAACTATTGATGACAAAAATTCTCTTAAAAGAATTAAACGTTCTCAACAAAGAACACCACAACTGCATTATAGAAATTTCCACATCACATGGAAAACCTTAAAAATTGACAATTATTCTTCCAGAAGGACCGTTTTCTCTAATTTCCTTCTATTTTCTTCAAATAACTTAGGATGATCCATTTTGTGTTAATTTTAAGTAAACAATATTTACTTGTAATTTACTTTCAAACTAGCATGACTTTAGCTAATTTCTTGGTAAATACTATTAAAATATACTGGACGTAAGCGTTACTAGCACTGCATTCTACCTATCATTCTTTTATTAAAAATGAATAGTTTTCAAACTTTTGTAACTCACTAGTAATTAAAACAAAATAGCATTCTATCATATACACAAAGCCGTTTCTCTCATTGAAAAGGTATTTTCCCTAAATTTGTTTCTTTATTGACACTATTCACATTATCTTTACAATTTTAAAAATATATTAATAATTAATATAGGTCATTTTGTCGTTCCTAAACAAAATCCTTAGGACCATCTTACTCTCTTACTTTTTACTAGATTCCGTTTTAGCTAGTAAACATATCTTAAATGCAACTAAATCCCTAATTAAAATAGGATGCCTTATCCTTGATCCTTCGATTTAGGACCATATTCCATAGAATGAAGGAAATTACATTAAATTAACATTATCTTTATAATTTCCTGTTAACTTTTCAATAAAGCTAGAAAGCTGTAAAAATGAGTTAGATGAATAGAGTAGACGTCTTATTATCTCAAGTATTACATTTACTCTATTCTTTATAGCAGCTTTTATTTTCGTACCTGGTTGTTGTTTCGATTTTAAATACCCCTCCCAATTTTACTCCAACTAAAAAAGTAGAAACCTAATCTGGCTCCTACTTCAAATAACATATACTAGGCAATAGCCCATACTAAGCATGATATTAAACAAACATTTTCCAAGTTAATCACATGATATATTCTTCATACCGTTGTTCTCGGCAACTAGTACATCTTTTGGGTAACTCAAACCTTCTTTGTTTATAAAATTTTTGCTCTCCTATACTAAACGTAAAACGATCTCCACATTCCCAGCATTTTAACAAAAGATCCTCAGGTGGAGCACCTTTTAAAGCCTCATCTATCGATTTCTTTCTATCTTTCATGTTTTGCTCATTCAATCGTTCATCCATCTCTAATGAATTGATCGTATGGTTAATTGCCTCTTTTAATTTTTTGTATTCAATATCTTTCCACAGCTTCAAATATGGAATAAAATCTTTATCTCTCGTTTCTTTAACTTTTTCAAGAAATAGTAGAATCATTGGTCTATTTCTATCTTTTAGATAATTCATATCCGGGCTAGTTATATCTTGTTTCAACCATTCTCGCCATTCTGTTAAAAGCTCGTCCGTACGTTGATCAGCCTCGATTTCCCAGCCTCTGTCTGTAAAAATGATCATTGGTAATTTTCCACGATAATGAATATCTAAGAAATCATAATCAATCATCCAATCAATTTTCTCCATCACGTTATCTAATGTTTCAGATTTGAAAAAACCATAGCTTGGGTTTCTATCTAATTTCAATTGTAAAACCTTTTTCTCGCGAGAGCCTTTTAAAATTTTAGCAAGAAGTGTGCGACCTCCTTCAGCTATGATTTCATCAGCAGCTCTTAAAATAGCTTTAATTTCCTCTGTAGACAAACTAGTTTTTTCTTCAGTTTTCATAAGTAAACACCTCACGTGCAATGTTATTTTTAAATTATTTCTCAGCAGTTATTTCGAGCTCATCACTTTTTAAAACTTCCAAATAGCTTTTCATATAAATCATGAATCCAATCCTTTACAGGTGCTTTCCATTGCTGTTTAGGTGACATACCGAGTTCCTTTGCCATTTGAATATCATTCTGATTTAACCAACACTGCTTTTTTGCTTCTAACCAAGCAGCATCATTTTTTCTAGTTGCCATCATCATATCCCTTTTTTAAAGAAATTATATCAAGACAATATAATTCTCGTAAAATTTTTTTTAGGAAGAAAAAAAGCTCAATCCGGTTAAGATTAAGCTTGATTGAAACAATATATATAAAACATAAATCAGAAAAAACGATCCTAATAAGCAGAATCTATTAAAAAGTCCTTCCCCGACCAAGCCCTTTTCGCTGTCCATTCCATTGGTGGATCACTCCAAAATGGATCTGAACCTGGTAATCCCAAAGGTAAAAATCCTGTTGTACATAAATAGAGACTACCTGTTGATATATATCCTTCACCTATGTCTGGTTGATGTCCACAAAAGCCAATCGTAAGCCAACCGGATTCCATAAACGTGCCGGGAGACTGAAGAGTTCTTTTTATCACTTCTGTTAAAGCACTTCTCACCTGGGCAGGAGGAAGTTCGTTTGGCAAGTCTTTACGAAGTGCATGTTGCGCTAAAGATTGAAATACTCCAAATCGATAAGCGAGAGATCTGCCGACTGGTGGAAAAGTTCCCTCAGGTGAAATCGTTCGCTCCTGAATAACAGCATATCTCTGAGATCTTTTGATAATCGTATCCTTAAGTATTGCCCACTCTCTATATTCATCTCCCACTGTTTCAATCAAATCCACTAACATAGGGTGAATAACAAAGCTGTTGTAATAATCATGGTGATATTCTGGGCCATCACTGTAGATCCCGTCTCCTAAGTACCATTGATCAAACTGGTTGATTGCATAATCTATTCTCATCTGGTCCCAGCTTTTTTCGCCCACTTTATATAAAAATGCTTCGATGATTGCAGAAAACAATAACCAATTAGAAAAAACAGGCTTTCTTGTACGTGTAGCTTTTATCGCTTGTAACACGTTTTGTTGAACCCTATTATCAAGTTTTTCCCACAATTCGTTTGGCGCTCTTAAGATTGCATGAGCAAGAAAAGCAGTATCAACGATAGGTTGAAAATCATCTATAAAGTTCATATAATCCGGTGAATTCGGATCTGTTCCCGCATCAATTGCTTCTCTAGTAAGTTCACAATACATTAAACGTAGCTTTTCTTCCTCTTGATCTTCACTTTCTCTTTCTAACCATGGTGCCATTCCGACTAATAAACGAGAAAGTGCCTCAAGATGTGAAAATTTTTCACGATATGTTCCTTCTTTCATTTCTACTGGCATGTCTTGTTTTAATGTTCTATTTTTCAAATAAAGTAACACAGGGTTTGCTATTTTTAACATATTATCAAGCCAGAACTTTCGGTCGTTAATTTGTAACGAAACCATCTTATCCCCCCAAACTATTTTATGGATTTCTATGAAACTCTTTTTTAGAAATTAAAAAATCCGTCGTTTCCAACCATTTAATTTAGCGATAGCTTCAACATAGTAATAATCACCATATATGAGTGAAGCATTTATATTCTCATCAACTGGCTTATTTCCTGTACCTCCAACCAAAATTCCTTGATGCTCTGGTGTATCCCACGTTCCATAATTTTCAGTTAAAGAGGTTAATATATTTGTTGCAGCATCCTCATATAATCGTTTTTCATTACTAGGTACCATATCTGCAATTTCCAGCAATCCAGAAGCGGCAATCGCAGCAGCAGAACTATCTCTAGGTTCATTTTCTAATGAATTTAATCGGAAATCCCAATACGGAACATAATCTTCTGGAAGACCAGCTATAAAATGATGTGCAACTCTTTTGGCAGCTTGTAAATAACGGTAATCTCCTGTATGTCGGTACGTATTAGCAAAGCCATAAATCGCCCATGCATTTCCTCTACTCCACGCAGAATCAGGTCCATGCCCTTGACCACCAATAGATTCAATAAAATCACCTGTATCAGGATCAAATGATAAAATATGACAAACTGATCCATCTTCTCGAATTCCATGCTGTAATATTGTATCAGCATGAAGAGTAGCAATATGTTTATAACGTGGATCTCCAGTTACACGACTTGCCCAGAATAATAGAGAAAGATTCATCATACAATCGATAATTGCCCAACCTATTTTATCTCCGTTCCAAGCACGAATAAATTTCCCGACCGGGTTAAAACGACCCGCTAAATAGTTTGATGCTTCCAATCCAATTCCAAGTCCACTCTCGCTTTTAAGGATTTCATGCTTTAACACAGCAGTTAATAAGAACTGAAAGCCAACATCATGGTCCACTTTAATAGAATGCTCAGAAAAGCACTTTTGTAATTTCTCATCCCAATCCATCGCCGCACTCTTGAATTTTTCATTGTCTGTCATATCATAAAGAACCCACAACATACCTGGCCAAAATCCTGATGTCCACCAAGAATGAGGCATATCATCATACACTCCGTCAGTTCTTGCTACATGTGGTGATTTATCCCCGATTTGATCAACCATACGCTCAACTTTTGCTTCAAGCTTTTTTAATAGTTCTTGTTGATTTAAGTTATACATGATTTCCCTCCTATTTCGCGTTACTATCTAAGACTGTTTTAGCAAACTTTTTTGCTTTTCAATACCCGAGGCAATCAGCACTGTATTAAGCCTAGTGGCATCTTTTCTTCAAAAAATGGTACCCTTATAGTGGAAAAACACTGTTTTCATTCCAAATTATTTTACATAGCAACAATCGGTCAGAAAAGAGGCATATCTACAGTATAACTTCGCTCATACATGAAAAGTTGTTGTATAATAACTAATAATATAGTTCTGTTGTTCTGTTAGGAGGGGTAGTATGAATCGTTTATTTGAAGCAATTTTGTTTGATGATATAAAGCCATTTCATTGGATTTATCGTCTAATATCAGATCACAACTTTAGAGGATTCTACCACTGGCATCAAGGCTGTGAATTTTTATTTGTTCATCGTGGACAAGGACGTGTTATTGTTAATCAACAAACCTACGATATCAAACCAGGGATGCTTTTCTTTTTCCAACCCTTTCAATTACATAAAGTACATGTTGAAGTATCACATCAAACTCCATATGAACGTAGCATTCTTCATTTTGATCCAATTTCCCAAGGAAAAAATCTACACTCATTTCCAGGGCTTCATACCTTATTTCATCGATTACAAAATGGTATAGATGAAAAACAAGCATTTGATTTATCAGATCGTTTCGATTATGTTGCAGAGATGTTTAAAGCATTTGATTCATCCATTACAACGAATAACTGGGAGGAGGATGGTCAGCTTTTTCTTATGCAAATCCTCTCTTGCATTCGTGTCAACACTCAAGAACTAGAACCCTCCCTTCAGCATACTAAATTACGTTCACTTCGATATTCGGAAACAATCATGAGCTGGATCGAAAATCACTATATGGAAACCTTTGACTTGGAGAAGCTATCATCTGAGCTTCATTTATCAAAGGCCTATGTTTCTCGGATATTCAAGCGCGAAACCGGCAGTAACCTAACAGAATACTTAACTGTTCGTAGAATCAAGCAAGCATGTCACTTACTACAAATGACGAATGACTCTGTTGAATTAATCGGCGAGCAAGTAGGGATTGGAAATGTGTCTTATTTCATCCATTTATTTAAAAAAACCATAGGAACAACACCACATCAGTATCGACTTTCGCATCAAGTGATCTAGATTAATTTTCAGTAAAGTGAGAAACAGCTATCAACATTTTCAGTTCGGCCAGAATGATAAACTTTTCACGTTAAGCTGGAACATGCTACTGTCTTTCCGTATCAAAAAAACTCTGAATCCTTAACTAAAGGTCAGAGCTTTTTTTGTATTATTATGGAGAATAACAACTATCCGTTAAATGGGCCTATTCATGAGCTATCCATAAGAAGCGTTTGATAAAGGCTCTTTTCTGAAAGATTGTTGCTAATTGCCGTCTTTATTTGTTAGAACCGGTGTGTTATCGAATAAAAGGTGCGATCCGTAAAAGAAAAGATGCCACTAGACTTTATACAGAGTTCTTGCCTTCAGTATTCTAAAAACAACAAAACTTACGAAAACAGCCTTGATTAGAAAAAGTAACCTACTTTATCTTGTTTAAGATACCCTCAGCTTCTTCAGGATTCATCCTCGAGGCCTTCCAACTGTATCCATCTTCATTACCTTCAAGATGGTTTTTATCAATAAGATCAATAAGCATTATGCTCTTATTTTCACCAGTGATATATTGAACAGTAACCTTAAATTGGTTGTTAACCTTCTCTATTGTATAAGTTCCTTCAGATACAAAACCTGCTTTTTCTTCAATATAACTATAGGTGAAATCGTCCCTTAGAATCATGTAGAAATCTTCACCATCATCCCAATGCCAAGCTCCTAGTAAATCAGTCTCTACAAATTCAAATTCTTCGTTGCCTGCATTTATGGATTTCTCTTCTTCAGGTTGACTAGCTTCCTCAGGTATCGGAAGCTCCTCACTATTACTAAAATATTTCTCATCTTCCTCTACTAGTGGTTTCTCTGTGACTTCGAGGTCGATTAACACTCCCATATGCTTACCTATATACCATTTATCGTCGTCCTTCATTTGATAAAGTTCAAGCTCATAGCCAACGTTACCAGTGATACCATCTTCAGAAGTAGCTTTTACATTACCTGAAACCCATACGATTCTCTTGTCTCCTACAGGCTTATCATAGTCAGCAATGTTATTGACAATCTGATCAGATGTCACTCTATTTTCAGTAATTTCCCAGTTTTTTAGTCCAACTTGTTTTGCCATCTCTATTTTGACCAAGTTTCTAGCAATCCTCTGTGGCTCGATTTCATTGTTAACTACTTCTGCTTCATTATGATTTGAATTTTCTATCGTAGTATCTACTGACACTTCCTTCGGCACTTCACTCGTTATTTTCTCCTTCAAATTAGGTAGCATTAATCCTATACCAGCAATTATGAAAACAAACCCTGTTAGCAGTAGAGCTACCATACCTTTAGAAATTCCTAAGTTTTTCTTAACGATCTTTGATATTAATAGGATTAAAGAAAGAAGTAATAAAACCAATCCCATACCTATTAAAATAATAGTTAAATTATTCAATTATGCGACTCCCTTTTCTTATGATGTAATGTACTAAATCGGTTAAAGACAACTTCAAATTTGATAGTATATATTTATATTTCCTATTCTACTTTAATACATATATGGAGATTGGGATATAGCTGTCTCAATAATAGAAAGTACTATTAACTATTACTCTATTAATATATTTCTTCTTGACACATCTAAAATATCTTTGTTCAAATAAATCATTCCTTTAGATAGACAAAGAGCCTAATCTTTGTTTTATGATTGGCTTTCTCAAGTGTTATATACACCATGTACTCCACTTCCAAAGTGTGGGTATCAACAAAAAGAGATGCTACAGAGATTATTTATTGTCCACTGGAAGATCAACAGTAAATGGTTGTAATTCCTTAGCTGGGAAGAAGCTCGAGAAATTGAATTGTAGAATTGTGTTTTCAAGTTTAAAGTCCATGATTTTTTCTTCTCCGTCTAAATTGAATGTAGATTGAAAGTGGGCTGTCTTTTTATTAATAGTTTTCACTTTGTTTAGACTGATGCTATGATTTTTAGGTGGCACTGGATTTTCAGGATTAATTTTATCTATATACTTTTTATCCACTAACAATAAATTATATTGTAAGTTATTTTCAAACACCTCTAGCTCATGTTCACTCAATTTCTTTGAGAGACCTTTAAATTGATAGTCTATTACAAGTTCCTTTCCCTTTTTCGTTATATCATTTACTTGAAATCCTAAATCGAACCGTTCACTATTTAACGTAAAAGTTTTTTCATCCAATACTTTTTGCTTTTGGTCTGCAACTGAATGCATTGGATAAAAAGTTAGTGAAGAAACATCTGAATTAAGTTTAGTCATCTCACTTCTCAGGGTACTATGATATTCATCTTCTTGTACCGTTTCCTCAAGCGATGTTCCATTACCCAACCTATATACCTTTCCTTGATCATCAACTGCTTTTTGTATGTAAATATCATCGTTCTTGTATTTCTGGATAGTCTCATAAATAAGTGCAGATGACGCTTTTGCGTTATCAATTTCTTTTATTCGAATTTGAACATCATCCTCTGGGTATTCTTTCTCCTTCATAATAGATATTGTACTGGTCTTTTCCTGTTGAATTGGAATATTAAACTTCCATTCACCTTTTATACCGTTTATATAATGAATAGTTATAGGAAGAGTAAATTCATCCTCCTTTATCGTTTTATATGGATAATTCATTTTCCATTGAAAGTTATATCCTTGCTCTACTTCCTTAATGTCTGTTGACAATCCATTAAGCCATGGATCGTTATCCCCTTTATTATGTTCGAAGTTTACATCAAAGCTAACTTCACCTATTTCGTTATCTCCTTTTTCAACGCTTTTATCTACAAATCCGGTTATTGAAACAACATTTCCATCAAAGTAAGTGCTTGTTAGTTTTACAGTCACTCCATTTTTTGTTAAAGATTGATTTAATTTAGTCACTGCATCCTGATTCGCAAGTTCCATTCCTATTGAATCATCAAACTCTTGAAAGATCCCGCCAATTAAGGGGGCTTTTGCTAATACTTTGTTCATCGTAGGATTAAAAAAGCCAGAAGCGACAGTTATACCAAGAAGAGCAGCGACAGCAACTGAACTAACAAGAACCTTCTTTTTCATTTTTCTCATCTGCTCAGACTTTTGTAAGCCTTTATCAATGGCGTTAAACACCTTCTCTTTTGGTACTTTTATTTGATCAATCGCACCTTTTATTTCCTTATTATCCATGGCATTTGTCCCCCTCTTCTTTATACGATTTTCTTAAACTAGCTTTTCCCCTACTCAAATAAGTTTTGACAGTTCCTTCAGGAATCTCCATCATTTCACTAATAGTTTTAATAGAATAGTCATAGTAATAGAACAAAATAATTGCTGTACGGTAATTTTCTTTCAGCTCTCCAATTGCATTCAAAAGATGCATCGTTTCGTCATGATCTGACTGATCTGTTACAGATAACTTAGATAATGTTTCTTCTGTTAGTGGCACAACATTTTTTCTTCTTTTTAGGATTTGACCAGCACAACGAATGATGATTTTGGTAAACCAAGTCATAAAATATTCTGGTTGCTTTAACGAACGTATACTAATATAAGCTTGATATGTCGCATCTTGAACTACATCCAAGGCGTCTTCTTCATTTTGCACATAAAGATATGCAGTTCGATAAATTCGATCATAGTAAAGCTTGATCAGCTGTTCAAAGGCTTTTTTATTACCCTTGATTGCTTTTTTAACTAGCTTATCATTCCCTAACTCCATCTTTTCTTCCACTCCTTTCAACTGTTAGTGGTATATATCCTTAGAAAAAGTTTCAAAAATTAAAAATAAATACAAGGAAGTTTCGTTTGTATGAATAGATTAACATGGTAGAAAATGAATCAATCATTTATTTTTTAGGCTATGTTAAGGCTTGTCCTTATTCTCCCCTAGGAAAACGAATTCCTGTAACGGAAATCAACAACAACAACAACGTTTAACATAACCATTTTTTATAAGTGTTTTAGAACATCTCAAATTTAAGACTCTTCATTCTTGAATTGAAAACCAAAACAAATCAGTTAAGATAAACGCACTATAGGGTATAGAAGAATAAGAGACTGAAAAAGGGAGACATACTATGAATGAAAATAAATCGAAGAAACTAGATCAAAATGCAATCGACGAACCGTCGCGACAATATTTTATCCCTGCCCAAATTGTACACAATTTTAGCCAAAAGGGTCGGGACCATCTTAATCGTAAAACGAATTCTCAATTTATTTTATCTCTACAGGCTGGGGCATTTATGGCCTTTGGTGCTGCTTTTTCTGTCTTACTTTCCATGGGAATTGACATAAAAGGTCTTTCTCATTTGATGGCAGGTTTGGGATTTGCAACAGGATATGCGATGGTGTTTCTATCAGGAGCGATTCTCTTTACTGAGGTTAATGTTTTATTACCAAGTTATTTATTTCAAAAGCCCTCTATAATGAGCGTGAAAATTCTAAAGTTTTGGTTAGCTACTTACTGTGGAAATATTTTAGGAGCTTTATTTGTTGGAACACTTATCGTCCTATCAAAATCACTTTCCCCAGATTTCTATGGAGATTTAAACCACTATATTAATCAAAATAAAATGATTTTTTTAGCAGATGGCACATGGGGGTTTTTCCAGATTATCATTTCAGGTATTCTTGCCAATTGGCTCATAGGTATGGCTGCATTTCTTACAACTGCTGCCCGTGATATCACAGGTAAAATCATCGGTACACTACTCCCCGTCACTTTATTCGTTGCTGGAAATTTTCAACATAGTGCAGCAAACATGGGGTACTTTAGTATTGGGATCTTCACTAACGATACATACACTTGGTACCAATTCCTTTTATATAACCTGATTCCTGCAAGTATTGGAAATATTATTGGTGGTGCTATTATGGTGTCGTTATTGTTTTCTTTTGCTTATAAAGATGATATTAAAAATGGTATTGAATAGTCACTACTTTCTTAGACCAACTTTACAAATGAGATGAATCTCACGATGATTAATCACTTATACTTCAAAATCTTTAAATACAAAAATAGTAACCTTAATTTGACTAGTGTTCATTAGACTAATTAAGGTTACTATTTTTCTAATGAAATATTTACCCTATCTTCTATCCCAAAAACGCCTTAAAGTGATAGCGGTAATAAACTCTCTTCCAAAATCTTCGTATTCTGTAGCATAAATGACACCAGCTAAGTTATTGTATTCCGAGTGTTGGATAAAGGACTGTCCAGTTGATGCAACACCAATTGGCTTATAGTATTTGTAGGTTCCGTTAATAAATTCAACAACGTTTATATGAAAAGCTGATTGATTCCTCGTATGTCCACCTACTACATAAATTGAGTCATAGAGAACGTGATGGGTTGAGACAAATAGTTGATTAATTTTTATTTTTGTTCCATCATCTCCTGTAACATTACCAAGATTCTCACTTATAAATTCAATGAAAATACCATGCTGTCTTAAAGTTTCAATAACGTTTCTTACCTCTTGCCCATTAAAACCATTTCCAATTAAGACACCTACTTTTAAGGTATGAGGATAATGCGGTGTGTTCTGTTGACTTAATGCAGGGGAAGATGCTGTAACAGAAACATGCTGACCGATTGGCCGGCTTACTCCAACATTATCGGCAATGATCGTTGCCATTTGCTTATCAACGTTCACAAACATATCAACTACCTGTTGACGCACAGATTCACTTTCCACTTTAGCAAGCTCAAAGCTAAATGCTTCAATAATATGTTGCTTCTCAATAGAAGACATACTATTCCAAAATAACCTTGCATGGGAGAAAAAGTCTTTGAAAGAGTCGCTGCTAGCCTTAATCTTTGGTCCTTCAACATGTTCTGGGTAATGGGTAAATCCTCCTTCTTCTGGAGGAGTCGGACCTGGAGTATTATTTGCTATTGAGTTTTTATAATAGTTTACTCTATCAACATCAATTCGATATCTATTAAAGCTATCACGCTGATTATTATGAAAAGGACATAGAGATTTGTTAATTGGCAGATCCGGATAATTCGACCCTCCAAGTCTGTGTTGTTGGGTTATTTTATAAGTGAATGTTCTTCCCTGTAAAATCGGATCATTACTAAAGTTAATACCCGGAACAAGATTTGTTACATCGAATGCGACTTGCTCTGTTTCAGCAAAGAAATTATCCACATTTCGATTTAATGTCATCTTTCCGATGATTTCGACTGGGATTAATTCCTCCGGCCACAGCTTGGTCGGATCAATAACATCAAAATCAAATTTATGTTCATCTTCTTCAGCAATCATCTGTACCCCAAATTCATATACGGGATAATCACCACGCTCAATCGCTTCCCTAAGGTCTCGTCTATGATAATCAGGATCTACGCCCCCAATAATTAGCGACTCCTCATTAAGTAAGGAATGAACACCAAGGACAGGTTTCCAATGAAACCTAACAAAGTGCGCTTTTCCCTGATCATTGACAAATCTAAAGATATTGATTCCAAACCCTTCCATCATCCGCCAACTTCTTGGAACCGCTCGATCTGACATCGCCCACATCACAAAATGGGCAGATTCTTGATTATTAGCTACAAAATCCCAAAAGTTATCATGTGCAGCCGAGGCAGTCGGCATATCGTTATGCGGTTCCGGTTTTAAAGCATGCTGTGAATCCACAAATTTAAACGCATCATGAATAACAAACACAGGAAATTGAAGTCCTAATAAATCATAATTTCCTTCCTCTGTATAAAACTTGACCGCAAAGCCACGTATATCACGTGCCGTATCCATTGATCCTTTACCTCCCTGGACCGTTGAAAAGCGGACAAATACAGGTGTCTTTGCCCCTGGCTCCTGCAAAAATCCTGCTTTTGTAAACTTTTTCATCGACTTATATACCTCAAATTCTCCATGCACTCCAAATCCTCTAGCATGAACAACTCTTTCCGGAATTCGCTCCGTATCAAAGTGCATCTGTTTTTGAAAGAAATGAAAGTCCTCCATTAATACAGGACCTCGGTCTCCAGCTTTTAAGGTATTTTCATTATTTGAAACCTTTAGCCCTTCATTTGTCGTGATTTTTTTCCCTGTATTTTCTACACGAAATTTATCTAGCTGTTCATCTTTCCTGTTTCTATCTTCCTTCTTGTTATCTTCTGATGAGTTATCCATGTAATCACCTTCCCAAAAAGTTTAAGGTGTAACCCATTCATATATATGCACGTTAACTGCCCCTATACCTTGTATACAGTTGGGGCAGGCTCTTTTCTAAGTAAATGTTGTTATTTGACATAAATACCTACGTGAGAAACTATATTTTTGCAGGAAAAAAAACAACTAGAAGGTAAAGATCCCACTATACTTTATACAGTGATGTTTCCTTCAAGCTACTAATAGCAACGGAAAATGGAAGAAAAAAAATTTGTCTTACTTACACAACAAAAAGCCCCAAACCAATTGGCCTGAGGGGTGCTTTATAGATTAGTATTATGAAATCAAGTTTCTGTCCAAACTTCAATCATTTAACGATATCAGCTTTCTGCATTAAAAGAGATACATAGTAACGACCCCCATGTCCTCAGTATTGCTTTTAATTAAATCTTTTCTTCCTTACTACTTATCCCTTGCTAAAATAACTTCCCCAGTCAAAGCATCAATGTATCTGATTGGCGTTCTAGAATACCTGTCACATGCTTGATAAACAAGAATATAAGATTCTATATCAACGTCATAATCTGTTTCCCACTCTAATTCAAAGTCCAAATGATTTAAAAATATCTCTCTCGCTTCTTTTTTTGAAATTGCTGACTTCGTTGGAATCTGGCTCAATTTTTCCATATCAAAACTTGGTCCGCTATAATGATCAATATGTCCTGTTTTATTATTAACTGCCACTACTACTATTTCTGACTGAACAGGTATACCATCAGTGTTATTCATACGGAAAGTAAATACTGCTTTGGTTCTAGTATCTTCTTCCTCCGCTTCTTCATTATCCCTAACAATCAATTGCAAATACTTATGATAATCTGGAATAATCATTTGAAGAAAGTTAATCGCTTTTTGATAACATTCTTCATAACTAAGCTGGAGATTGCCGCTTCGTTCGTTAAACCACGTAAAGCTTCTAACTTTACCAGTTTCCTTTGAAATAAAGGCTTTAACTGTGTCTTCAGTTTGCCTTTTAAAATATCCATCCATAGATAAATCTTCTTCTTCCATCTCCCAGTTTCGGTCACGCCAAACAATGCCCGTTTCTTCTCCCATATCGACTTCTCGAATGATGTCCATTTCTTCTGTAACACCAACTACCTCTGTAATCGTTAAATCTTTTTGACTGTCTGTATTCGAAGGAGGTGGAAGTGGAACAAAAGTCTCTGTAACATCTTCATCATGTATAATGCTCAATGTTGGGGTCAAGACATCCGCTTTAAACTTCATGAAAGAATCCTCTGGCTCATACACAAGACGAAACCCATCTTCTTCAACATTATATATAATAGTATAAAGATTTTTAATCGTCAGCTGAAAATCAAGGCTATTTTGTACATGTTCAACCAGCTTTTCTGTTGAAATTAGCGTTTTAGGTATCTCGGGTATCTGCTTCACAGCTTTATAAGAAAATCCAACGATTTTCCCCACAGGATCCACATCAATAAAGCAGCCAGCAGACTCAAGCGGTAAATCCATAACAATTCTTTCATAATAAAAACGATAAGTATGATTCATTTTCTTCATATCAAAAAAGGTTAATTCTTCTAAAGCATCTGGATAATGACTAAGAAAAAAGTGTTCCGCTCGTTCTCTTCGCTCTTCTATATTCAGCGGAATCTCATTTGAAGCTTTATCATTTAAATCAATCGTTAAAGAATTCAAATGACCATCAAGATCAAGATTTATCGTAATTCCCTCATTGCTTTCTTCTTTGATCCATACAAACAAAGCCTCACCTTCTCCGTTTTCCCCCTCAGCATATTCTTCTATGATAGCTTGAAAATCACTAGGAATTTCAACCATCGATAACGCTCGTTTTTTTAATTCTTCTTTTTCCATTTAAGCCACCTCCAAGTTTTTAGTTATAATCCATATCCAGCTTATTTAAAGGTTCCGTAAAAAGCCTTAAGCTCTGTTTGTACTAATGCATCCCTAGGTTATTTTGGACATAATTCATTTAACAAGGAAACTCATGTTGACTTTACTCTCTTTTTTTGTGGATTTTCTTGGTTGTTTTTAAAACACGCAAAGAAAGAACATATTAAAATGACGATTTCCCATAATAAAATAAAAAGGAAAACTACTGATCCACCTTGCTCACTCCAACTTGACTTGTTAATAAAGAAAAAGAGTAATGCTATTAATAAAATAAGATTGCTTCTCACAAAAAAAATGATACCCCTTTTCAATTCGGATTTCACACTCTCTTTCCTTTTTAGCCAAACTTTAAAATTGGTTAAAGATACTAATCATTCCAAATCCGATCACAACAAGAAAAACAAAAAAGAATATAGCTGCCATTTTATTAACTAAGAATGGGAGCCCGCTAAATACACCTTGAATATAATAATTCACACCAGAAGATAAGACGGCTATATATTTAAAGAAATAATCTGCTATACTGCTAGACTCCTCAAAAACATTTACTTCATAAAGAGTAATAACTAAGCGCTGAACAAAAATAGAAAATAAAGCAAAAATAGCATTCGTCATAATCATTAAACCTATATATGAACTTGGCATAGGAATATCAATTCCTGTAAAAAATAAAGCAATTAAAGTCCATACACCTATAGACAACGCAAATCCAACATTTTTCATCATAAGTTAATAGCCTTTCATTCATAATTCCTAAATCTTTTTATGATTGAAATATTTATATTTCTTCGATGGAAAGAAATACCGTTTCATTTAATTTTTATTCTTACTATATTCTCTACTGAAAAAATTATTTTAACGACTCTTCCAATTTATCATCACTAATCATAGAGTCAATTAACATCAAACAATAAACTTTCTTCTCCTTATATATAACAGCAAACATTGAGCCCAAAGACTATTCTAATAGTAAGAACAAAGCTATGTGTTACATTTCTTCCATTTATCTCTATACTTATGCTAACAAAGTTAGGAAGGATTAAAAAGGGAATAACTTCCTATAATTAACAATTAAAAATATATCAATAAACCCAAATATACAGTTAATATCTAATACAATATGCTACATATATTTGACATTGTAAACTTCATAAAAGATTATTATTTTTCTTTTATACCTTTATAACATTCGAAAATAAAAAAACCTGGCTTATCTCCAAGACCTAGTGGATAAAGCCATATTTTCCCTTTTACTATTATCCACACATTTAATATTTTCTGATAATATAAAAAATGCATCTCACTGATAGCAATTGCTAACACCAAGATGCATTTTTTATATTCTTTATACTACTTTACTAATCTCTATTTTCTTTCCTTCTTTACGCCACTCTTTAAATTCAGCTGCTGCTGTGAAAAGTGCGTCTGTAGAGGAGTTAAGAGCTGTTTCAAACGAATCTTGTAATACACCGATGATAAAGCCTACTCCAACAACTTGCATCGCAACTTCTGCTGGAATTCCAAATAAGCTACATGCTAAAGGAATAAGCAATAAGGACCCACCAGCAACACCAGAAGCTCCACACGCACATACAGCTGCAAGCACACTAAGAATAAGTGCTGTAGGGAAATCAACTTGAATACCAAGTGTATGAACCGCTGCTAAAGTTAACACAGAAATCGTCACCGCTGCTCCAGCCATATTAATTGTTGCACCTAACGGGATAGAAATCGAATAACTATCTTTGTTTAAACCTAGATTTTCACATAATTTCATATTTACAGGAATGTTTGCCGCAGAACTTCGCGTAAAGAACGCTGTGATCCCACTTTCTTTTATACACTTTAATACAAGTGGATACGGATTTTGTTTGATCGCTAAAAATACAAGTATTGGATTAATAACAAAAGCAACAAAAGCCATACAACCAAGTAAGACAACCAGTAATTTCCCATAACTTAGTAGTGATTCAATTCCGTTTGTAGATATTGCCTCAAACACTAGACCCATAATACCTAATGGAGCAAATTTAATGACCCATTTCACAATTTTTGATACCGCTTCAGATAAGTTAGAAATGAGCGTTTTTGTTGTATCTGGAGCACTCCTTAGAGCAAGTCCAAGAAGAATCGCCCAAGCTAAAATACCAATATAGTTTGCGTTAGCAATAGCATTCACTGGATTATCAACAATGTTTAATAGTAATGTTTTAAGAACCTCTGATACACCACCAGGAGCTACAAAACCCTCTGGACTGTTAGCAAGTGTTAAGCCTACTGGAAAAAGGAAGCTTGCTACAACCGCTGTTAAACCAGCTAAGAAGGTTCCCATAAGATACAGAACAACAATAAACTTCATATTTGTCTGTTTCCCTTTTTTATGCTGAGTAATTGCTGACATGACTAAGAAAAGTACTAGAATAGGCGCAATTCCTTTTAATGCACCTACAAATAATGAACCTAAGATAGTCACAGGTTGTGCTACATTTGGGATTGTTGTAGCTAGAATAATCCCAATAACTAAACCTATTATTATTTGTTTAACTAAACTCAATTTACTCCATGTATTTAGTATATTTTTCACAGAATATCCCCCTAGATTTATTCAATAGATGAACAAAATATTATAACAGTCCACCTTAAGCGCACAAATGTCTTTTGCATAAATAGTATTATATTTAGTTTGTTGATATATTACAATACTATTGTATTTATTCAGAATAATCTTATTATTAAAAACGATTACACACCTATCCCTTGCAGCATGCCAAATATCTATCTTCCTTTTAGTATTTCGATAAAATACTTTCACCGTTAAAAAGGTAACCTATTGAAATATAAAGGATTAGGAAAAATTTGTTTGCTTGTTATTTTTTAATACAAACGAAAGACCGGAGCAACAATTTTGCTTCCGGCCTTCACTACTCAGCTTTTCAACTTTTTCGATAATGGATAAATGAAGACACTTTGAATGATGAGAGATAGAACAACAATACCAAATGAAAGGGAGATTAATAGATCATTAATGCCTACACTGTTTGCTTTTAAGCTTAAAATAAACACAATAGACATCGTGCCTTTTAATCCTGAGCATGTAATTAAAGAAATTTCATTGAGTGTGAAATACGATATTGGCTTAAAAACGACAGTTAGCACAACAAATCTTACGAGAAGTGTTAAAACGAATATAAGTAATATAAACTCCCAATATGCCAAGCTTAGATGCTGTGTTGCTTGTATTCCAATGACAATAAAAAGAATCGATAAAATTGTAGGTTCAATAACCTCCCAAAAGCCATCCAATGAACGTCTTAGCTCTGTTTCTTCCTCAGACTGTCCTAATTTCCAGGAAAAGATAATTCCTGAGGCTACTGATGCTAATACCCCTGAAAAATGAAAATGCTCTGCAATGTAAAAGCTTCCGTATGCAAGTGTGATGCTTACCATCACTTTGTATTGTGAATGCGATGTTAAATGAAGCCCTTTTAAGACAAACCAACCAAAAATAACTCCAATTCCAATTCCACCTAACGATACGAGGAAAAATTCCGACACAAAGTTCATAAATGAAAAAGACTCACCGTTTACAAGCATTCCTAAAACAATAGTAAAAAGCACTAAGCCCGTCCCATCATTAAACATCGACTCGCCCTCTACAACATCAGCTACTTTAGATGATTTAGAGGACTTTTTCAAAATAGGAACAACGGAAACAGGGTCAGTAGGCATTAAAATAATCGCAAGCAGTAAGCTTTCGAGAAATGAAAGCTGAGTAAAAAATCCACTAATTGCATAAAGACTAATCCCTAATAACAAGAACATCCCAATAAGTCCAAAAGTTCCAAGTATTGTAATCACTTTAAAATATTTTTTAAAGTCTAATATCGGAAATTGATAAGCTGATACAAACAATAAAGCAGGTAAAAACCAATCAAATATAATCTCCTTCGTTATTTGTATATCAGAAAAATAAGGAATAAACGAAAAAGAGATTCCTAACAGTAGTAACACCACAGGAACAGGAAACGCTTCTTTTTTCTTATCAATCGCAAATACAATATAGCCAATAAAAACAAGTAAAATAATTTGATGAGAATTCATATATGATTAACCTGCCTTTTGGAAAAATTCAAGGGTTTATGAATACCCACTTTTCTAAATTGATTATTTTCCCACAAAAAACCTACTATGTAATTGATACCCTCTATTAGAATTTTCTTATCTCTATAATTTCAAATTCACTGACATATATCGACTATAGAACTTTATTATTAGCCACATACTCACTCCACATACTGAGTGCAGATGGAAGACACATTATGTAACAATAATACTTTAGCTATATTTTCGCACTTTTTGAGGTAAGAAATTCACTGAACATAAGTCCTATTCACTAGTTTGGTTATATTTACCTAATAATTAATGAAGTAATTGTATAAAACACCATTATATGTAAAAATAAGTGGTGTGATTTATAAAAAATAATGGGGTGGAATGCAATGACAAATGAATATTTGATACATTCCTTAAAAACTGATATTTCGATACTCTCAAGTCAGATAAATGAAAATCAAGAAAAAATTCTCCTCCTACAAAAAGCACAGACGAATATTGAAAATGAGCAAGAAATATTCATGGATGATAAAACACATATTTCTAACCCAGAATTATCCCCTTCCAGTTGGACAGGTAAACATGCAGATATCTTTCTTTCTAAAAGGGATGGCATAAAAAATGCCTATTCACAAATAAATAATCAAGTAAACAACATTCTTGATAATATTGAGGAGAAGATAACTTCTCTTGAAAATGCAAATAGCCAAATTTCCAGTACAATTTCTTCTAAACGAATTTATTTAAACACATTAAAAGACAATTAGAAATGAGGGTGTTCCTAATGCCTGAACTCAAACTAAATAAAACAGATGTAGAACCAGTTTTTCAGGACCTCAGAGTTAAGGTTCAAGCTCTTGATACAAGTAAAATCAACTCCCAAATGACAGAATCTAAACTAAATCTGATCAACAAATTAAAAGTGATTGACGAAGACTATGAGCAATCGTTAACTGCATATAAACAGGTTCTAATTCAAATTGAAAAAGATGCTTGGTCCAGCCTTGAGAGTCTTTTCGAGACAGACCAACAACTTGCAAAAAATATGAAGTAAAGGAGGACAGAAGTTGAAGATATTAAAGGTAAGTGAAGTTGTTGACGAAATCGACCAAATTATTCAAAAAAAAGAAAAGGAAAAAGAACAGATTCTTTCCATTAGAAACACCATGAATCAAATAATTGAATTAGATGAAGCCCTTAAAGGAAAAACTGGTGAAGCAATAAGAGAACATTTCACAGTACTGCATATTCCTGTCATCCTTTTGCTTAATCAATTCTTAGATCAATATATTATTCGATTAAATGAAACTAGAAAAAAAATTAATGAATACGAGTCTGACAATGGGCTTATCAGCGAAGAATTCATAGAAGTGGCAGTTCAAAAGGGACTTACAAAGATAGAAAGGCTTACTCATGATACCGTTAGTCAAATTAATCAATATTATGCAGAGGTCAGTCATTTAGTCTATGAACCTTCCGTTACTACTGGAACGTTTGATTTTAAAATGATAGATACGAAAGAACATTTGAAAGAAACCATTGAAAAATTAAACACACTTGATGAAAGATGTTCTTCAGATTTGCAGTCATCTGCTGAAGATCTAAAACAACTTTCACAATTTATTGCAAAAATTAAAGGGTGGACTAATGAAGGTATCTCACTAAGTCAAGAAACCGTTCGCGACATAGAAGAATACTTTTTGAGCACAAACACAATTCAAAAAATGATAGATGATGCAATAGACCTTTCGGTTAAGCAAGGGGATTCAACATTTATGGGAGATATCGCAAGTTGGCTTGATCTCCTCGGGAAAGGTAATGGTGCACTTGATGTCGCTAAAGGAGCTCTAGCTGTTAGCATTCTTTCAACAAAATTGCTCGCACTTAATGGAGACGGAAAGGGTAATTTTAAAGTCATTGCCAATCCCAACTGGACTATGGGATCGAATAAGAAATATGAATCAAAACTTGCAAGTACGATCTATAATATTATGAAAAAGGGAGACAAAAACTCCAATAATATTATAAAACAATACCTCAGTAAATATAATAATACCCCCAGCGGCTTGTTAAGAAGTCTAATTGGTCTTAATTCTAACACTACAAGAATAAGCTTTGGAAAAATAATAGAGGAACAAAATACGTTATTAAGATTTTCACAAGCTGAGTTAAAATCTTATCGAATGAAATTTGATATAAAAGCAACTGTAGATCAATTTACTGATGCTAAAAAATTTGCTACCTTAGGTAGGAGAGTTCCTTATGTTGGTATAGTGTTTTCTATTACAACTAATTCCGGAGAATTTTTCAGCGATAAAAATCAATACAAATCAGATGGCGAGAAAATAGGTCGGTTTGCTGGTGGCATTGGCTTAGATATCGGAATAGCCGGTTTAACTACTGGAGGGGCAGCTATTGGAACATTGATTTGTCCTGGTATAGGCACTGTAATTGGGGGAGCTGTTGGAGCTGGAATAGGGATAGTAGGTTCCTGGGCAATCGAGGATAAAGTGAAGGACTTTGGCGAATCCGTTGGTCATTGGATTGAAAATGATGTAGCTGATTATGTAAAGGATTCTAAGGAGAATGTTACAGAGATATTTTCTGATGCAACAAATTTTGTGACTGGTTTCTTTAAATAATATAACTGGATGGTGCACCATGAAAAATACCATTAATAAGCAAATTATACTATCTACAGGTGAATTAGTCGCTACACTATCACTTTGTGGGTATGATCATTTAGCACGACAAATTTTAAATAATTTTAATCTTGTAAATAATGAAGATGAAATCATGAGGTTTTCAGATCAAACTGAAATGTCATTAAAGCAAAAAGGATATTGGGATGAAAATCGAGGAACAAGAATTGCTTCAGGATTAGAGAATTTATTAACACTTCTTGTACAATCCAACAAAAAAATAAGATGTGTAAGAAAAAGTAATATTCTGTTTATTCATTTACTAAATAAGGATTATTCTCTACTGCAAGAAATCTCCAGTGATGTTCATTCTTTTTCTTTTCTTAAGAATACAGAAGGTTATACCACATCTTTAAGTAATCATTTTCAACTTGGAAATCCTAAAGGTGACGCAGTTTCTGGCCTTCAGCCATTCGAAGTAACCTCTGACGTATTTGATGAACTTCACAATACAGAAACAAAATTGAATGATTTTTATAAAAATAATAGTGAAATGAACGAAACATTCCATACATTTTTAAAGGATTTTTATGAAAATAATCAAGAATTTGATAATCTATCATTCATCACATCAAATTATGTGAAAGATACAATGGAATTTGATCAGGTTGCTTTTTTTCTCCCAAGTAAAAACCATGTATGGCATATTGAATATGAGCAAATAGTAGATCAAAAGATTCTTATTATTCCAGTAAGTGAACGATCTTACTTAAATAGAATCGAAGGTACTATTAAAGAATTCTTCAAAAAATGATAGTATACTTCTAAACTATTACGATAGGAGATCTACTAATGAAAGAAAAAACGATTGGTTTAATGATTGCTATAGTCGTCATGACATTGATGTCTTTTGTGTTTATGGGCTTAGATATTCCGTTTCCAAGTACATATCTAGCATTGATGATAACAACGAATGCCATTGTTGCATTTATTTCCATTATTCTACAAAAGGCAACCATAGTAATTTATGAAGGTAATGTTAACAAAGAAAAAAATAGTATTTCTGACTATGTTTTTAGCTACATTGCAATTGGTTTTTCTGGAATCAATTATTATGTACAAAAGGTATTAAACCGACTACCATTTCTACTAAACAAATTGCTTGCAATCACCTTTTTTCTGATTATCTTTTTCCAATTATTTATGATTGCAGATATTTATTAATGAATTTAATTAATGGTTGGTTGAAACAATTTACTCCTCGAAAAAACGATTCCCGGAGGAACAGTGATGACAATAGATAAAAAACTTACTTTAACAACAGCAGAACTTATCGTTACACTTGAATTATGCGGATTTGTCAATTTTGCAAAAAAACTTAGAAAGGATTATCGTTTTAAAGATACAAGCCTTTCAAATGAAGCAATCGGGAATCTCAAAACAAAAGGATATTGGAATCCAAGAAGAAAAACAAAACTCACTATTGAGCTACAAGAGATTCTGGAATCGCTAGTTCATTCTTCAAAAATGCTTATTTGTGAAAATAAGCTACAAAAGCTTGTCATTCATCAAAATAATAGTGATACATCTCTTATTCAGTTGATTTCAGATGGTGAGCATAGTTTTAGTTATCACCATATACGATCTGGATTAGTTGAGTTATTATGTCACTTTTATGATGTTCAATCTTCTACTAAAAAAGAATTTAAAACAATACAAACAATCGAAATAACCGATAAAGAGTTTGACTCCTTACATACTTTAGGAACAGCAGATATTGAAAAAATGATGAAAGATCCTTACCTACATAATCAACTTACTAGTTTTCTAAAGGACTTCCAAAGAAATAGTAAATCCTTTCATTCATTTTCTTTTATAGTAAAAACAAGTTCAGCTAAACATAAAACTGATCAGCTTGCCTATTTCCTTCCTAATGAAGACTTTATTTGGCATGTTGACTATGAACAAGTAAAACTCAATAAAATATATTTTGTTCCTGTTTCATTCTCTGATTACTTTTCTAAAATAGAAGACACCTTACAAGAATTCTTTTATCAGCCATCTTCTCAATCAGTTTCTACAGAACAAGTGGTTACAGTTCCACAGAAAGAAGATCCAAAACCATTCTCCATGAAAAGAGGATTTATTTTTCTATTAAAAGGCAATTTAGTATTAGGATTAATGATCCTCATTTTCTTTATTAATAAAAATCAATGGTCACCTGATGGATCCGAAACTGTTACGACATACTGGTTATTATTTGAAATATTACTACTTGTTCTTTCTGTTACAGCCTGCTTACGACCTAAAGAAAGCTAATATCAGATATTACCCATTAATAAGCAAAGCTGAAGACACCAAAACTCTGATCAACTTGGTGTCTTTTTATAAAGATAAGATCCATGAACGTTTTATTTTGATAAGTTAGGACTTTTGTTAGTTACTCTCTTCTGGAGTTAACATAAAATCTTACTAAAACACCTACCTCAAACTCTCATTTAAATAAATAAAGGTTTGCTACATAACCTCATTTCAAATATTCCTAATCAACATACATTATCCAACAATTACTAGCACATACTATGATTAACCTTCTAGAAAAGTTGGTGTTTTATGAGCAATTCTAGTTCAAACGAGTTAAATCAATCATTAACTGAAAATGTAACAACTATCTTAAACCAGTTGGGTAATAGCCAAGATATCCAAATTCGCCATCAGCAGACAACTGATGGAAAAATAAAATACGCACTCATTTTCATTGATGGAATCAGCAACTCAGAGACCATTGAAGAACAAGTGATCAAACCATTGAGAAACAATTCTAATCATCATACAGATAGTAGAAACCAAATAAGCTTCCTGTCAGAGTTAGTTGAGACAAAAACAGTTAAGCTCACATCAAAGCTTACAGATATTGTTGATGAGCTCATAGTTGGTAATACTGTGATTTTAGTAGATGGGGCTGATAGCAGTATTATTGCGAATACGACAAAATGGCCGGAAAGAAGCTTGGAAACTCCCCAAGCACAGCGTATTCCAAAAGGACCAAATGTTGCTTTTAATGAGTCTACCTCTCAAAACCTTGGTCTTATACGTAGGATTTTACGTAATCCTACGCTTCGTGTAGAGACAGATGTTTGTTCTTCAAAAGTAAAAACGCAGGTTACACTTCTTTACATTGAAGGGGAAATTCAACCTGAAGTATTACAAGAAATTAAGAAAAAAATGAAGGAAGTAGAAGTAGAGGTACTGTTAGATTCTAGTTATTTAGAGGAAATGATGACAAGTGAGGTATTTACAGATTTTCCACTTACTCTTTCTTCCGATCGACCAGATGTGGTATGTAGTGAGCTGCTAGAAGGAAAAGCTTCCATCATTGTAGACGGAAGCCCCTTTGTGATTACTCTTCCAACAGTACTATCACAATTTTTCCAATCACCTGAAGACTACTATACCTTAACTAAAGGGATCAGCTTTAAACGCGTTTATCGTGTTCTCTTTTATGCGTTATCCATCATACTTCCGGGACTATATATTTCCTTTACAGTTCACCATCCAGGTCTTGTCCCATCTAAGCTGCTAATCAGTATTGTCGCTCAACGCGATATCGTCCCTTTTCCAACCGTGCTTGAAGTCCTTATTTTTTTCATTTTGATACAGATAATTACAGAAAGCTCCTTACGCTTACCTCAATCAATTGTACTCACTGTTTCTGTTTTTGGAGCGATCATTCTTGGACAATCTGTTGTTGATGCTAAATTAGTTCAGCCTACGACTCTGGTCGTAATGAGTGCGAGTTATATATTGGCTAGTGTTATCCCAGTGTATTCTCTAAGACCTGTAGCTAATCGACTAACTTTAAGATTTATTATTTTATCAGGCTTGCTTGGTATATATGGGATCATGCTAGGCATTTTATATCTTTTACTTCATTTGACTTCTCTACGTTCATTTGGTGTTCCCTATTTGTCTACAATCGCTCCGTTTAATATGGCAGATCAAAAGGATAATATCCTAAGAATGGACCTAGATAATATTATGAATAATCCGAAGAAATTCACTTTAGAAGAACCAACAAAAAAACGTAAATAAGTGGTGTGATATGAAGCATAGTAAAATCGTATTTATTATCATGTTTATTGCCATAATCGCCTTCTTTGTAATCGGTAATACTGTTGAAAGTCAGTTAATAAATAAACTAGCCATTGTCTCCGCCATAGGACTAGACATGGAAGAAGAGCAATATGTAATTAGTGTACAGGTGGTAAGTCCTTCTTCAGATCAAAAAGGTGCATCCGAGGAATTGGGTGCGGTTGTTTATAAAGAAAAAGGACGAACAATCACAGAAGCATTTCTTAAGCTGAATAACTCAATATCGAGAACCTTATTTTTCGACGATACTGATATTTTGATTTTACAAGATAAACTATTAGAAACGAAGGGAATCACGGATATTACTGACTATTTAATTTTAAATCCACTCGTCTCTACTAATATAGAAATACTAGTAAGCAAGGATGTTACAGCCAATACCATATTAAGAACCGTTACACCTGTGCAAAAAGTGTCAGCTCTACGAATTAAAGAAATATTAGCAAACAACCAGCTTAATGCAGGTACATCATTTAAAATGTATCCATCCAATGTGCATAATGATTTATTAAATAAAATTAAACAAACGGCATTACCTTATATCACCATTCAAGGAGATATTGAAAAGGGATTAAAAAAGGAAAACATTGAGGAATACAGCCCTTCAACCATCTTCAAATTGAATGGTATGGCTGTCTTCAAAGAAGATAAGCTTATTGGCTTCCTTGATGATAAAGAAAGTAGGATTTATTCGATGTTTCAAAAGAAAATAAACAGAACATTACTAACAGTTACATGCCCAGATGAAGAAGATCGATTTGTTGGTCTAAATGTAACAGATTTAAATTCTAAAATTACTTTTGAGGAAGCTAAAAAACCATTAACATTTTCTGTTGACGTACAAGTAGAAGGAGAAATAAGAGAAAGTCAGTGTTCTAAATCTGTTGATTATCCTAATTTAGAAAAAATCAAAAAGAGCTACAAAGATGAAATGACAAAAGATATAGAGCAGCTTATCTCCAAAAGCAAGGAAATGAATAGTGATTTCATTGGCTTTGGTAAAAGTATCTACTTAGTGAAACCAAGAAAGTGGAATGAATTAGCAAAAAATTGGGACCAAACCTATAAAGAATCAACGATAAAGATAAATGTTGATATAAATATTCCGTTAACCGGTGACTCGATGTCTAATGTTTCTCCATAAGGTGGGTTGAGATGAAAAAACAAATGATTACTCCTTTCCAACTAAATGCTCTACTTTGCTTGTTTCTCCTTGGAAGCACGGTTGTTTTAGGATTAGGATTAGAGGTGGAAGAGGATGCATGGATTGTGACTCTACTTTCTTCTGCAATTGGCATACTCATTCTACTTTTTTATATTTTTCTTATTGCAAAGTACGAGCTAAATTTGGCTGAATTACTCATTAAAGGATTTGGAAAATATTTAGGGAAATTCTTTGTCTTTTTATACATTTTCTATTTTTTATATATTGCGAGTAGAGTTGTAAAAGATTTTACCTATTTCATTGCTCAAACCTTATTCTATCAAGTAGAATTTTGGCTGATTTCAATCACATTTATATGCATTGTTGCATACGGTTCCTCTTTAGGAATTGAAGCATTAGCTAGAACGTCTGAAATTCTGTTTTTCTTAGTTATATTAATGCTTCTTACGATTATTGCATTTAGCATTTTATCCGATCCCTTTGATTTGAGTAACCTACTTCCTATCTTTTCAAACAATTGGGGAGCCATTTTTCAATCCATGTTCCCAGAGCGGATTACTTTCCCATATGGAGAACTAATTGCCTTCACTCTTCTATTTCCATTAATAAATGACAAAAAAGCCTTAGTAAAAAAAACATGGATTGCCATTCCAATCGTCACCTTCCTGATCCTTGTATTAACAGAGATCACAATTGCAATGCTTGGAGCTAAGGTAGCAGCATTATATACATTTCCATTAGTGAAATCAATCGAACAAATTGACATATGGGACTTTATCCAGCATTTAGAAATTTTGTCTGTATTCACGTTCTTTTTTGTAGGCTTTATAAAGGTTTCTATCTTTTTTAAAGCAGCATTATATAGCGCACATTCTTTAGTTAAATTTGATAAAACGAAACTAATCTTACTATTTGCCAGCATCTTATTTTTAATGGCCGTGTTTAACTCGTCCAGCTTGCCACAGCATTTTTATATTGGGCTCAAAGTAATTCCTGAGTATATTCATTTACCTTTTCAGTTTGGCATTCCAATTTTGTTGTTTTTTGTTTTACATATTAGGTTGAAGTTAAATAAAAATTAAAGTTTAGTAAGTATAATCTTCACAGAAGTCTACCTTCACAGTTCGGGACTTTCACCCTAAAGACTATACCCATGCCGGGCGCACCAAAATGAAGCATGAGAATACTCCCATGCTTCTCCTAAAAAACTACTCACTAGGTCATAGAGGTACCTGCCCCTACGTGCCAATTTAATAACTCTTCTTCATCTATAGCAATAACTCGATAATCCGTTTTAAGCTCTGAACAAATAGAAAGTATTTTTTCATTCGGTAAAGTTTTCAATGAAAAGGAGAAATTACTTCCATTAACATGCCATTCATTCTCTATCCTATAGAATGAAATCATTGTTGGACTTAAAAGGAAGCCACAGCCTAACGCTTTTACATAGGACTCTTTTAATACCCACAGCTTTGTTAACAGATTTTTATCTGTTTGTTGCTGGATGAATACTTGCTCATGCTCTGATAAAAACAAACTACCATCAATATTCACTAATTTACTTTCAATATCAATGCCAAATTTACCGGTTGAAAGACCTACTGCAACAGTACCGTCACTATGGGAAATCGAGATCTCTCCACTATATCCTACAAAATACGGTTTACCGCTATCTGTATGTGATAAGGCATACGAGCTACCTAACTCATTTATTTGCATCATTTTAAGTAAAGAAATCCCTAATAAAGAATCATATTTTTGCTTGAAAAACTGATATTTCTCAAGATACTTCTTTTCATAAAAAGAAGCGTGACGGTATAACTCAACAAAGATCATCTCACTATAGGTTGCTTCTATCGTATAAATTATAGGATTTGTTACATCTCTCATACTATTCCATCTCTTTTGGAGTAGGTAAAAAACCTACTTCGATCGCATGTGTTAACATACGATGAATGAAATCCTCATCAGGAATAGGAAAGTTAATGCCCTTTTCATTTAGCGTATTTGTTGTAGCAGGACATGCATATACTAAAGGTGAATTTTTTGCTCCATCGCCTTCTAATCCTGCCATCGCCAACTCTAATCCCTCTTGATTTTTCGGATTATCATTATATAACCAGTCCTCATAGACGTTTAGATCAACTAGCTCAATAGGATAGCCAAATGACTTGATACTGTTTAACATGTCCGCAAATGACACATTATGAGGATTACAAATATGGAAAACACCTCCAACCGATTGATCATCTAAAGCTAACGCAACAATTGATTTACTAGCAATATTAACCATTGCAAAATCCATGTTTGCTTCTACCTTTGGGGCTTTGCCTAATAATATAAAGCTCTTAATCATTCGATAAACAGCATTAGAATTAATATTTGTCTGGAACTTACCTGATTCAAAATGACAAGTAACATTACCTGGTCGATAGATTGTCACTGGTATACCTTCTTGATAATACTTTTCTACTAGTTTCTCAGACTTTAGTTTACTGTTCGTATAAAGATTCGGAAGATCAGGTGCATCTGAAATATTTTCAGAAGTTAAGAATTTGTCCCAATATCCCTCTAAAGCCAGTTCTTCCGGAATTCCTATCGTTGAAACATAGTGGAAACGGCATCCCTGATCTTTAGCAATTTGCAGTAGATTTTCTGTTCCTACAACATTGGACATTGTAAAGGATTCTTCACTTCCAAAGTGGCGTACATCTGCACCACAGTGAATAATGGAGTCAATAAGGTCCAATTTATCATAATCGGTCACATGCAACCCTAAATTCTCTTTACTAAAGTCTCCAACAAGGATCTTTATTCTCTCATGAATATCCTCATCATCCAGTGACCCCGGAGAAGCATAATAATTCAATGCTGATTGAACCTTAGACCATCCCTCTTCTTCGTTAGCTGCTCTAACTAATACATAAATCACATGTGCAGAAGCATTTAACAAATCTAATAAAATATGAGACCCCAAATATCCTGTAGCTCCAGTTAAAAGAGTAGTTGTTTGCTCTTTCAGTTGAACTTGTTTATTTGTAGATAAAGTTATTGGATGCTCAATAAGTTTAATTTTTTCATGAAATTGTAAAGATTCATTTTCGTTCGTTTCATTCGTTTGATTTGTTAGAATATACTGTGATAATGACTCAATAGTAGGATTCGTAAAGAAATCATTTATTTTCAATGATTTGTAATCTTTCTTCAGAAGTGTTAACGCACCTAATACCTTAAGGGAATGACCACCAAGCTCAAAGAAGTTCTCGTCAACCCCTATATTCATTATCCCTAAGACCTCTTGCCACACTTTCAGTAGATTAACTTCTACATGATTTGAAGGTTGTTTCTTTTCCTCATCAAATGAAGCTGAATTCTCTAGAGGTAACGCAATTAATTGATTGCGATTGACTTTAAGTGTAGGCGACAATGGAATCATAGGCAATTCAATAAAATATGTAGGAATCATATAGCTTGGTAGACCGTCAGAAATGATTTCTATAACTTGTTTCTTTGTAGCACGATGACCTTCTTTTATTGAATAGTAAGCAACAAGAACTTTATCACCATTGACTTCCTTTGGAACCACTGCCCCTTCCTCAATAAAATCGGCTCTAAACATTCTATTCTCAATTTCACCTAATTCAATGCGATAGCCTCTTATTTTGACCTGTAGATCAACACGTCCTAAGTACTCAATATGACCAGATGGTAATAATTTCGCTCTATCACCAGTACGATAAACAACTCGATCGGAGTAAGGAACTTTCACAAATACTTTTTCCGTTTTGTCCGGTAAATTAAGATATCCTTCTGAAACAGAAATCGAGTCAATTAACAACTCTCCTTCAACTCCAACTGGATTCAATTCTAAATCATCATTTACAACATAAAACTTATAATTTGAAAAAGGCTTACCAATCGGTACATTTTCTACTTTACTATCTTTTTCACCATCTACTCGATAGTAAGAGGCAGCAGCAGTTGCTTCTGTTGGTCCATATAAATTAACAAGCTGAACATGCTTAAATTTATTATGAAATAAGCGAACAACTTCACCTGTTAATGCTTCTCCACCAACTCCAATCATTTTTAAGGTGTGAGTTTTTTTCGCATCATCTTCATTTGCATAAATAGAAAACTGTTTTAATGCACTGACTGGAAAAGCCATAACATGGGTAATTCCATATTTCTGCACAGTTTCAGCAAATGCAGTCACGTCAACTCGTTCCTCTTTTGTTAAGAAATGTAACCTTGCGCCACTATAGATCATTGTACACACTTCAATAAAAGAGGCATCAAAAGACAACATAAAAAATTGTGCCAATACATCTGATGGAGAAATAGAAAATTCACTTTTCAATGCGTAACCAAAATTAACAATGCTTTCATGGCGAATTTTTACTCCTTTTGGTGTACCAGTTGATCCTGAAGTATATATAATATAAGCAAGGTCATGATTTTCAACAATGACCGCTGGTGTAGTATTCTCTTCTGAAATATCTTCAATAGATATATAAGGAACGGCTGATTCTATCATTAAATGAGCTAAAATATCTTTATGTTCTTTAGATGTTAGTACAAGCTTACTCGTAGAATCCTTAATAATATATTGATTACGCTCCTCAGGATTTTCGGGCGTTAATGGCACATACACTGCCCCAGCCTTCATAACTCCTAGCATCGCAATAATTGCTTCAATACTACGATCCATAAAAACCGAAATGTAATCGCCAATTCGAATTCCTTGTGAAATCAGATAATTAGCAACCATATTCGATTTCTCATCTAAAGCCTTAAACGTAATTGTTCTATCTTGACCATCTGAAACGGCTATATGCTCTGGATACATGGTAGCTGTTTCCACAAAAACATCATGTAAGCCTTTATTAGTATGGAAAAATTGGTCTGTATGATTAATTTCTGACCATAAGCTCTCATCCACAACTGATAGTACCTTCACTGGCTTTTGTTTGACTAATGTTGGCATCTATAAACACATCCTGTCCATTTATTTGAAAATATCCTTAGTTTTCGTATATGATCCCTCTGCAAAGTTTTAGCACCAAAAACCTATAGAGACTTTTTCCCTATAGGCCTGGTAAATAAAAAGCAATTTTAAGTACTATACTTTTAAAGTTGATACTGCTTCTTCAAGACTATCAATTACTTTTTTCATATCCTGTGCCGAATCAACAATTTTATCAAATGAATCCTTCTGACCTTTAATACTATCTGTTAATGAAATAACTGTATCGCTATTTTGTGTTGTTAAATCTGTAAACTGTTCAAAAGTAGCCGTAATTTGTTGATTTTCTGCAGACATCTGTTCTGTTGCTGCAGATATTTCATCCATTTGAGCAGACACATTTTGCGCAGAATCAAGAATATCAGCAAAAAGAATTCCTGTCTCTTGTACAAGAGACACACCAGCGTTCGCGTATTTGACCCCATCATTGATTGAAATAACAGCTTCTTCTGTTTCTTTTTGAATATAATCTATTAATGATTTAATTTGCTCTGCAGAACCTTTTGATTGTTCAGCTAGCTTTTTCACTTCATCAGCAACAATTGCAAATCCTTTCCCATGCTCCCCTGCTCTTGCTGCTTCAATGGAAGCATTTAAGGATAACAGACTTGTTTGCTCGGAAATACTTGTAATCAGTCCAACAATCGAATGAATTTCATTAGAACGTTCATTAAGATTTCGGATAAGTTTTTCGGAGTTTTGAGACGATTGATTAATCAATCCCATTTGTTTTCCTACTTGATCAACTGAGTCACTTCCTTGCATTGCACGACTCTCAGTCTCTTTTGATCTTTCACTAACATTAGAAATATTACGAGCAACTGTCTCTACACCAACAGACAATTGTTGTAATGAAGAGGAAATTTCATAAGCAGATCCACTTTGAGATTCAAATCTTCCTGACATTTCTGACACGTCAGTAGTAATACGATCCATTTTTTCACTAGTTGCGCTTACAGAAGTGAATAATGAGTCATAGTTACTTGACGTATTCTTCGAAGCAGATCCAATCGAATTAATTAAACTACTTATATTATCCACCATCGCGTTAAAGCTAACGGCTACCCTACCTATCTCATCATTCGACTCTCTTAATCTCACATCGTAATTACCTGCTGTGACAGACTCGATCCCACTAGCAAGCTCACTGATTGGTTTATATAGTTTTCCTAATAAGAAATATTCCAGCACACCAATAACTACAACTACAATTAATAGAATCATACCTACAGTCATTAAAATATTTCTTTGACTATCTACAAAGCCCTGTGCGTTAAAGTCCATTCCATAATAAGCATAAACCTTACCATTTTCATCCACATACGGTTTAGCAACTGTAATCCACGTTCCTAAATCATCTGAATAAATATCAGAAACTACTATGTCCTTTTCAGCCGTCAGCTCTTTAACTAGCTTGACGATATTATCAGGCTGACCATACATATCCCCAATTGTTAAATCCGCTTCCGTTTTAAGTATGTCTAATAATTCTGACGGTGAAGCAATTAAACTCGTTTCTGATCCATTTTCTAGCTCAGTACCAAAAATATAACCTTGTGCAACTGAAGGTTGATAGTTTGATAAATCATCAAAATGACTAACCAAACGTTGAAGAGCTTCACTATTCTCATCATCTGTTTCCATTACTTCCATTACATCTTTAGGATCAATATCCTGTGACCATGTTTCAACAATTTGTTCAGCATCTGTTACTAGATCCTCTAACATAAACTTAGAATTAACAGAGTAACTTACCCCAGTTATTAAAATAGCAACTAAAGTAGTTGTGATGATACTAAATAAAATACTTTTTGTTTTTAATGATATATTTGAATACCATTTCTTCATTGTTGTACACTTCCCTTAAATTATTAAAATCTATTGTGAAATAACAAAAACATTGTCGACAAATATTTTATCGGCTATATCATCAAATTACTTAACTCTTTTAAAATTAATCTTTGTTAAATTTTGTTGTTGATTTCGCTAAAGGGAATCGCTTCCGTCGGCGGTCCGAGAGTCTCATACCTTTCACTACAATCAGCAAAGTGAAAAATCAACATAAAGCTTTAACATAGCCTAAAAATAAAGAGCTACCTCAATAAGAAGTAGCCCAAAAGAAGTCAAACAATCCCCAAAGTCGTTGATTGAAAAGCAACTGGCTGACCTATACTCTTATGTCTCGTATTTAGTCCCTATAGTTTTGCGTCCCATTTTTTCAAATAGTTTGCCTATATTAAATTTAGATATATAGCCTTAGGTAATATATCATACTTTTATCACAATCGCTATGCCGGAATAATAAGTCTGAATATTACGATTATATTAAATAATGCGAAAGAAAACAGGTTTTGATCCAATTGCTTTTTACTCCCTATTAAAAAACATATACGGCATATTGAATACGAGAAAATAGCAGAATATAAGATCCATATAATTCCAGAGTGTAATCCAAGGTACTAGTGATGGTGCAACCAAATGCAATTGTTGTATTTATAGCTAATATTCTACAAAAGGCAACCATAGAAATATTCGCAAAGAAAAGGACCGCCTCATTATTGACGGTCCTTTTTTTAAAGCTTCTTCAAATAATAATTCAATTATAATAGAATTTGCTTCACGTTGTTCATCATTGTAAGGTGAAAATTCTACTACCTTCCAAGGTGGTAATCACTCCCCTTAGAACTGCATCCTTACTACCACTAATTGAATTCTACATTGCCACTTTCTGATACATGCTTCACACCATACCATTTTTTCCCTACATTAGAATAACGAGTATTCACCATTCTAACTTTACTAGTACTGCTATCTGTTCGGAAAATTGCCTCGTTCATATCCGTGATAACAGAGCCTTCAATATAAACCTCTGTATGGAAAGTAGAGCCACCTAATTGACGAATCATTTTTCCCGCATCTCTCGCTGTAAAGTTTATAATATCTAATTGTGAAGGCGCATTGATTTGAAACATTTTGTCACTACCATGTTGAGCAGAACCACCTCGAATGACAACATGTCCTTCTTTTTTAATCGTCATTGCGTCCTCACCAATATCTTCCCAAACCACATTTTCTATTAAAGCATCACCATAGGTATGTACACCATCAGCTGCCGGTGCACCTAATACTACATTTTTCAATGTTGCTCCATCTTCTAATCGGAAAACCGATTTTTGACCTTCTTTTTGACTTCCATCTCCAACCGTTGTAGGATTTGCAACATACCTATTTCCCGACCCATCAAATACTTCACCGGCTTTTACTACGATTGTGCTGTTCACTACAATTGTTTCCTTTGGCTTTACTTCAACAAGCTTCCATTGTTGATTTGCTCCACCTAAATCATCATATTGTACAACATTTGCACCGTTTTCCTTAGACCTCTCATAGACTTCTAGTGCTTTGTTGCTAAAACGATTAATAATTTTAACGTAACCATTTCCTACATCAACAATTTTCCATTGTTGACTTTCACCATTCCAGTCCGTCCATTGTGCAACATTTGCACCATTGTCTTTATTCCAGTTACTTACTTCCATTGCCTTTCCGCTAAATACGTTTACAAATTTATGATAGCCTTGACCAACATCAATGACTGTCCATTGTTGGCTTGTGCCGCCCCAGTCATTGTATTGGGCAATATTCCCACCATTTTCAGTTGACCAACCATAAACTTCTAACGCTTTCCCACTTTGGCGGTTGACAAGCTTGTACTTTTTACTATTATCGTAGCTTGCTGCAAATGCGGGTTCTGTTACGACTAGCATTGAAAATAGTAGACCTAAAACAACAAATACTGAAACAAGTTTCTTCATTTTCCCATTCCTCTCCAAATAAATTGTAAGCTCTACCGGCCGGTTTAGATTACAAATCTATCATATAACAGCTATAGGAATTATTGGATACCGTAATAAGATCTTCATATAATTATAATATTCTGAAACATTACAGTATAAACTTTTACATAACAAACTTATATAGCAAAATTGACGAAAATAAGTCCAGTTCAATACCGTCCTTACACCCGCCAATTCACATAAACTCTAATTCTTTTATATCCTAGTTACTAGCCTACGCTATTACTCTGAATGAGAAAACTACTTCTCCGATTCCATCACTACATCGAAATTAGTTGACTCAAAGCTATCAAGTAATGCACGGACTTCATCTGTTGATTTAGTATTCATTAGCTGATTCCTTAATTCACCTGCACCTCGGAATCCTTTGACATATATCTTAAAAAAGCGATGAAGAGCAGTGAACTTACGTAGCTCTAAGCCTGAGTATTTATCATGAAGATCCATATGCAGCCTTAAGAGATCAAGCAATTCATTACTACTATGATTCTTCGGCTCTTTTTCAAAAGCAAATGGATTATGGAAAATACCACGCCCAATCATAACTCCATCAATATCAAATTGCTGAGCAAGCTTTAATCCAGTTTGATAGTCAGGGATATCTCCATTGATTGTCAGAAGTGTATCTGGTGCTACCTCGTCACGAAGCTTCTTAATTTCTGGAATCAGCTCCCAATGAGCATCTACTTTACTCATTTCATTTCTAGTACGCAGATGAATAGATAGATTCGCAATATCTTGTTTCAAGATATGTGTTAACCAGTCGCGCCATTCGTCTACTTCTGAGAATCCAAGCCTTGTCTTTACGCTTACAGGCAATCCTCCTGCTTTTGCAGCTTGTATTAAATCTGCTGCAACCTCAGGACGAAGGATAAGTCCACTTCCCTTTCCATGCTGTGTCACATTAGGTACAGGACAGCCCATATTAATATCAATTCCCTTAAACCCAAGCTTCGCCATATCCATACTCATTTCACGAAAGAACTCAGGCTTATCTCCCCATATGTGAGCTACAATCGGTTGCTCATCCTCTGTAAAAGTCAAACGCCCTCGAACACTTTTACGCCCCTCTGGATGACAATAGCTCTCCGTATTTGTAAACTCTGTAAAAAACACATCAGGTCTCGCAGCCTCACTCACTACATGACGAAAAACAACATCCGTCACTTCCTCCATTGGTGCTAATATAAAAAATGGTCGTGGTAATTCACGCCAGAAATTTTCTTTCATAATTAAATTCAAATCCTCTCAATATGGGATATCAATACAAACGCTTGTCCCAAAATTACACAGAAAAAGGCCTATGCTTATTTTTCTTCTTTTACACTTATACCATGCTTTAGCACTTTTTATCAAATGGATTGGGGTTGTTTGTTTTTACCAGATTGGAGGGGGTGGCGGGGATGAGTGTTTTCACTAAACAATCATCTATCCCATTAACTATCATTCTAAGCTCAAGTAAACACTAAAATAATAAACCAACTTTTCACTTTAAGAAATTATTTAGGATGCGCAGTAATTATCTTCTAGTATCAAAAGAGTCCCTCTAAAATCTATAATATATGTAGTTGCTTTAGTGAACCTATTCTTATAATAAAGAAGGGGCAGACTTCAATTTAGCCCGTGAATTGAATATCATTTTGCAAAAAAATAAATTCAAGATAGAAAACCTAGTCTAAATCTAGTAAGATATCCACATGAGATATTAGAAGATAAGGGGTTAAAAAATGAGCGTATTAAACGTACAAAATTTAAGTCATGGATTCGGTGATCGTGCAATTTTTAATGATGTGTCTTTTCGACTTTTAAAAGGCGAACACGTTGGATTAGTTGGGGCAAATGGTGAGGGTAAGTCTACTTTCATGAATATTATTACTGGTAAGTTGCAACCCGACGACGGGAAAGTGGAGTGGTCACGAAAAGTTCGTGTTGGTTATCTAGATCAGCATGCTGTACTGCAGAAAGGTACTACGATGCGTGACGTTTTGAGTTCTGCTTTTCAATATTTATTTAATGCTGAAGCAGAGATCAATGAACTTTATGCAAAAATGGGTGATGAAGGTGCTGATATCGATGCATTACTTACTGAAGTTGGAGAGCTGCAAGAAACTTTAGATAGTAATGATTTCTATCAAATTAATGCAAAGGTTGAAGAAGTTGCTCGTGGTCTAGGATTAGACGATGTTGGACTCGATCGAGATATAGATGATCTTAGCGGTGGGCAACGTACGAAAGTTTTGCTAGCTAAGCTTTTGCTAGAAAAACCAGAAATCCTATTACTAGACGAGCCTACAAACTATTTGGATGAACAGCATATCGAATGGTTGAAGCGATATTTACAGGAATATGAGAATGCATTTATCTTAATTTCACATGATATTCCATTCTTAAACAGTGTTGTGAACTTGATCTATCACATGGAAAACCAAGAGTTAAATCGCTATGTTGGTGACTATGATAACTTCTTAAAAATACATGAAATGAAGAAGCAACAGCTAGAGTCTGCATACAAGCGTCAACAACAAGAAATTGCTGATTTGAAAGATTTCGTTGCTCGTAACAAGGCAAGTGTTGCGACTCGTAATATGGCAATGTCTCGTCAAAAGAAGCTCGACAAAATGGAAGTTATCGAATTAGGTAAAGAGAAGCCAAAACCAGAGTTTAACTTCAAAGAAGCTCGCGCAGCTAGTCGTTGGATTTTCGAGACTGAAGATCTTGTTATTGGATACAACGAACCACTTTCTCGCCCACTGAATTTAAAAATGGAACGTGGACAAAAAATTGCATTCGTTGGGGCAAACGGTATTGGAAAATCTACCCTTTTAAAAAGTATTCTTGGGTTGACTAATCCGATTTCGGGTAAAGTGGAACGTGGTGAGTATCAACACATCGGATACTTTGAACAGGAAGTTAAAGAGTCCAACTATAACACTTGTATTGAAGAGATCTGGAGCGAGTTCCCAAGCTTGAATCAGGCTGAAGTCCGTGCTGCTCTTGCAAAATGTGGATTAACGACGAAACATATTGAAAGTAAAATCGAAGTCCTCTCTGGAGGCGAGAAAGCCAAAGTTCGATTATGTAAAATTTTAAACACAGAAACGAATTTATTAATTCTAGACGAACCTACCAATCACTTGGATGTAGATGCAAAAGAAGAACTGAAACGTGCATTAAAGGCATACCGCGGAAGTATCTTGATGGTATCACACGAACCTGATTTCTATCGTGAAATTGCGACTGACATTTGGAATTGTGAGGATTGGACTACGAAAGTGTTTTAAATAAAGTTTAAGGGGTATCCCAGTTGAATTTTACTGGGGTACCCTTTTTCTCTTATTTCAACATGGGGTTTAGCCTCTACGACAGCACCTTAATTTTTGGGGGATTTTTGATATGTTATTACTTTCCCATGACCATTTGGTACAATGAGAGAAAAACTAGGGGCTATAATGTTTATGCTTTCTATCATTGTTTTTTCTATAGTGTTTTTTGCATTTATTTCCATTGTATATTCGACCATAAAAAATGGGATTTCACCTATGCCGACATCACCAAAAGTTAAGAAGGTTTTGGTTGTTAATCTCCCTTCTCATTCTGTAACTCAAATTGCTGAGCTTGGTGCGGGATGGGGAACATTAGCTTTTCAACTTACAAAAAAATATCCTAGTGCAACGATTACAGCTTTTGAAAATTCACTCATACCATACACATTTATGGTCATTAGAAAATTTTTATTCTCTCAAAACAATCTGATTGTTTCGCGAAAAAATTTTTATAAAGCCGACTTTTCAAATTATCACTTAATCGTTTGTTACTTGTATCCTGATGCCATGACTCGTTTAGAAAAACAATTTCACAAGCAGCTAACCAAAGAAACCATTGTCATTTCACATACCTTTGCCATCCCAAACCGCAAACCTAACAAAACAATTATAGCTAGTGATCTATATCAAACGAAGATTTACTTTTACTACTATTTTTAAAAAGTATTCTTGGCTTAATTGATCTAATTTCGGGTAAAGTTGAACACAGTTAGTATCAACACATCGGCTACTTCGAGCAGGAAGTTAATCAGTCTAACTATAACACTTGTACTGAAGAGATTTGGAGCGAGTTCCCAAGTATGACTCATGCTGAAGTCCGTGCTGCTCTAGCAAAATGTGAATTAACGACGAAACATATTGAAAATATAGTTGAAGTCCTTTCTGTTGGCGAAAAAGCCAAAATTCATTTATGCGAAATTTTAAACACAGAAACACATCTATTAATATTAGACGAACCTACCAATCACTTAGATGTGGACGCTAAAGAAGAACTGAAGCGCGCTTTAAAGGCATATCGTGAAAGTATCTTGTCGTTATCACACGAACCTGATTTCTATCGTGAAATTGCGATTGATATTTGATATTGTGAGAATTGGACTACATAAGTGTTTTAAATAAAGTTAAGGGTATCCCAGTTGAATTGTACTGGGGTACCCTTTTTCTCTTATTTCAACATTAGTTTATAACATAGGTATAACATATGAACGGTTCTAGTGTTTCTTCTGTGTTTACTAAAGTTTCCTCATTATCCCTTTACTAGCCATAAGAATATTGTTCATTAAAAAAGTGATTTGAAATTAGCTATAGCTTACAATAAAAGGAAGCACATCTTAATTCTCTGAGACATGCTCCCCTAATATTGCTTATTTTATTTCGCAAGCTTTGATTCATACGCAGAGAGGCAAAGGTTCTGTTGTTTCAGAAGCAGTAGAACTGTCCCCATGCATCAAAACACAATCGCTCATTCCGTTAACGATCATATCGCTGTTTCAGTATGATAAAGTTTTGCTTAATAGCCTTAAACGAAAATTGAATTGACAAGGATATAACAGGAAAAAGACCCGAAATCGTAAAAATTGTTTAACGAAATCAAGGTCTGACTGGTAACTATTATCACTATTCCAACAGGCACATAGATAAATAGTTATTTTTTTATTTAACAGGTGCTCAATGTTAGGAGAATCCTTAGAAATTAACATTATAGTCCATAGCATCTTATGCTCTATTCATCGTGTCAGCTTAAAATTAAGATAATCTTAATTTGTTTCCTTGTGAAGAGGGAGCTCAATTACAAACGTTGTCCCTGTATTTTCAATACTTTTAGCCGTGATTTGACCACTATGATTCTCAATGATTTTTTGAGAAACGGAAAGTCCTAAACCTGTGCCTAAGTCCTTTGTTGAAAAGAAAGGTTCAAAAATATTCATAAGGATAGCTGGTTGAATACCCTTCCCATTGTCCCTGAACATAATCTGGATAGTGTGATCTTTAATGTCCGTACAAATTCTTACAGTAAGTGGGTTATCACCTTCTGCTTGTAATGAATTTTGAAATAAATTAATAAATACTTGAAGAAGTTCTTCACGATTACAGAAGATATAGTGTTTTTCCGCATGTGAAGGTATATCAAAATCTAATTCTACATTGTAAAGCAGCGCTTCACTTTTAAGGAAATTCCATAAGTAATCTGTAAAAAAACATTTAACTTGAATTTTCTCAAACGCTTTCTCTGAAGGCTTTGCAATACTTAGAAAATCAGTAATGATTTTATTTGCACGATCAATTTCGGGAATTAGTAATTCGGTAAACATTTGCCCGATGTCTCTCCTCACTTCTTTTTCAAAATATTGAAGATACCCACGAACAGTTGTAAGTGGATTTCGAATTTCGTGCGCAATTCCCGCAGCAATTCGGCCTGCTAGTACTTGCTTTTCAGCTGCCTTAATCTTTTCCTCCATTATATAGCGATCAGTCATGTCACGTAGTTGTCCGTATGCACCAATAACCATTTCACCCTCATAAATAGGTTGGGCATCAAAGAGACAAATGATGGGATCACCAGTAGAGTTATGAAAAACGACTTCTTTACTATCATAACTTACTTCAGAAGTTAGGACATATTTGAAATAGTTTCCTATAATAGGAAGTTCATAACTACTAGAATTAGTAAAAGTATGATAAAAGATTTGCTTCGCAAAGTCAGTAAACTCTATAATAATCCCAGTTTCATTAGTAATAATGATTCCGTTTCTAGCTCCACTAAGCATTACTTGATTAAATATATTAAGCTTTCGATTTTGTTTTCTTAATAGCAACTCTCGTTCAATGGAATCTACTAGTTGACTAAGCATAGGCATAAACATGGAGTTATGAAAGTTAATTGGGACCATGATACTTATACTTCCAAGTAAATTATCCTCGTCTTTGTAATGAAACGGAGCACCGTAACATGCAATTTCGTGTAGAAACGTGTGGTAATGGTTCTCACCAATCACCTGTACCGGATGTCGCTGTTCTAAAGCCAAACTAACTACATTAGTTCCAGTATCTTCTTGTCTAAACAAACTTCCTATTGTGATACCTAAATGATCGATATTAGTTTTCATTTGTTCGTCCCCTGCTAATTCTAATAAGTAACCGTCAGAATCAGAGATTACGACTAATATATTAGTTTCTGGTAAAGAATGAATTAGTTTTTCTGAAAAGAAACGAACAACGGACAAGATTTCATTATAAATTTCTTGTCTCCTTTGAATCTCTTGTTTGGATAAAGTGACTATGGGACGAACGATCTCATCGGGATCCATCCCTATTTCTTTACACTTTTGCTTAGAAAGTGTGATATAACGTGGTTCCTTTTCGTTCAACTAGTAACACCTCAATAATAATAAATGAAAATTGTATTATAACATGAATCACTTGTCTTTTAACAAAGGGATTTTGCCCTTGGACTGCGCAACAATTTGTTCTGGTGTTCCTCATATATTTATTCAATATGCAGGCTACCGTTAGTGATACAAGGGATTACGACGGGCTTTATGTGCTACCGCTATTTCGTTAGTTGACCAACCATAATACATTTTCTTTAATTAATTTGATTATCTAATTTTCTTACAATCCCAATTACCGTTCTTGTTAATAGTGATTTAAAAATTAGACTACAAAAGGTATAATACCATTTCCATTTTCTACTCCATTCAATTAAATCCGTCTTTTTCTCCGCCAAGATTTCTATGAAAAAAGGTGGTATTGTAATAAAAATAAGCTTATAAATAATTGGAAGAATTTTGTCCTTTTGTGTCATTTGATTATAAAGAATGGTGAAAGTTGGGTATAGAAAGAAATCAAACAGTATATGAGTGTCAAATGATTTCGAAAATAAACGTACAGGATACTTCACTATTTTATGCTTTGATAAGATATTATCAATTAAACCGTTGGTAACGGCATTGAACAAATAAACGATTATCCAATCTTTTACTGGAGGCTTTCTGATAAGTAGAGGAATGAGTATCACTAAATTTATAATTAGTGTAATTCGTAAGAGCTTCTTCTGGGTTTTATTTTGTTTCATAACAAACATCCTTTTATGATTAAAGTTCTTATTAGGATGCTCATTCATATAGGTAATTATGAACTCGTAAATAAAATGGTCTCTGTTATGTCATTGAAAACACACATATATTAAGGCTGGGTAATATTTAGTAAAGTTCCGCCACGTTCTATTTTTTCATTTAACGCTAAAAAGCAACAAAGTAAAGAGTATTGATTTAATCTCCAAAAGGTTCAAAAAAAAGTTACTAATCATTCCCTTAAATTGTCTTAAAAAATACTCCAATAAAAGTCTGATCCTACACAATCTGGCCTGTTTACAGAAGAAAGAGATATGTTTAGAATCTTAGGTTTCATCCATTTAGACGTGTAATAACACTTACCTTTTGTTAATTGCTCTATTTTAAAAGGGATTTAAGATGCTTTATCTAATAAAGTTTAGTTGAGTTAATTATTATTTAATGAAGTGATGTTCTTATTCTATTCCTAAAGAAGCACTCTAGTATCCAAATCATATCGAGCTAATTTGATAAATAAATTTGATTTGGTTTTTACCACGCTACGAATCCATCAAAAGAACTCATTGCCTTTACTGTTTTATATCTTCATTATATGGTTCACCATAACATCTATAGAGCGAAATTTATTGTTCAAAGATAATATAAGAGCGCCACCTAATAGGTAAGCGCTCTAAAATCTTCAAGGTGTTACACTTCAACATCTTTTCTTTAAAAAAGCCCAAACTGCAATTTTTTAAGATTGTCTCATACGAAACACTTCACAAATATCTCAAGATACTTCTTATCGTTTGTATTTTTAATACGGGCGCATGTATTCATTTTGAGAGATCTTATTTAGAAGGTTGTCACTATAGTTCTTTAACCAATTGGGCATAAACTAACTATAATCAAACAGGTCGTACCCATCATTGAGACCACTATAATCCTTCATTTTCGGATCAGTTAACTCCCCGAGAAAATACATTATACCAAACTGTACAAAATAGTCGTGTTAACCCGACAAATGACAAATAAAGAGAATGAACCAACAATGCAGATTAGCCATTCTCCTGTATTTCGGTTTATCATTACATAACTTCTCCAATGGACGTAAATGGTCCTAGTCCAGCACCCTACATGAAAGAGCTGCGCGATATACCCTCTACAGCTTGCTAGACATGTGAAGCAGATACAAATTCCACATTGTCATTTTTCTAGGACATTTAACAATCGTTCAAGCTGCAAGAAATGATGCCTGAAGTGCATCTCTACCAGTAAAAACCACTCCGTAGCATTTAATGCACCGAATTTTGGATGAATAATTTTATCGCCGTCTGGAGCCTGATTCAATGCTCTTTCTATTCGTTTCATCCTTTCCACTACGTCTCGAAGTCCTTCTATCAGCTGCTCCTTACCCTCCGGCTGCGGTGTTGTATACGACGAAGCTGGGACCTTTATCCGAATCGGCGGAAAACTTCCTAGCTCAAATAAAACCTTGCCATCCTCCGTTTTTCCCTTCGTTACCCCCGTTACATCATCGCCTCCAGCCAAACATTGCTCAATGTTACGCAGCATATAATGCGCCGACTGAATCAAATGCACAAACAGCTGCCCAATGGACCAATCCTCATCGTTTGGTGCTACAAGTAATTGTTCCATTGTAATATCTCCCAATTCTAATAAATAGCGTTCAACACTCTTTTCAAACACTTGCAACGCATCAGCAGTACTTCTCATAAAAACACACCCCTCATTCTTCTTGATTCACTCCAAAATATAAATATGCTACTGACGACAGTGTCAGTAGCATATTTATTTTTTTTTGGCTTCTTCCCGAATCTGGAAGCGTAAAGACTACGGTTTTAAAACCTCAACCTCTCCTCCCCAGCTCAGGATATAATGCAAAATCACCTCCGGCGTTCTAACGTGAAAATGGATCAAGACATTCTTTCAGCTCCTCTACCTCTTCCATCTAAAAGCTAGTCGACTCAAGAAGTAGGATTCTAAAATTGCCGAGCCTCCGCGCATGGTTAGGGGCGAACTTGTACCATATTCGAGGCTGGAGCCTACCAGCAATATCATAAAGCGGATACGGTGCAAAAGTGGTCATTAAAATGCAAAAAAACCTGATCACCAAACTTGCCCTATTTGTGAGGCAGAAAGTGTACCTTAAATTGAATTTTCCTTTGGAATGGATGCACCAACTCGAATAACCCTTGAACGAGAAAGCATCACATCACTCCAACGTCTATCAGAAAATACTGAAGCAGATATACTTAGCTACATGGATTCGGCCCAAGTGCAATATTAAAACTTAAAGCTCATTAAGCGGGGTTGATTTATCTTTTAAAAGAGATTAACTTAAGACTTCCTTCAAATATACTGCTACTTCTACTTTCCGCTTTACCACTATTGTGATACGGTTCACCTTGGTTATATAAGAGGCAAAAAACAAGCATCAAATAATCCTATAATTGAAAAAAGAGTGCGATAATATTATCGCACCTTCTTAATTACTCTTCTAAAGCGTTTCAAATTTAATAATAACAAATGCCATTTTAAATAATTTTCATTAACTCTGACTATTTATTGCTAATAATAAGTTGGAAATTGCAATAGCATTCCAAATTATATGTAGTAGAATAGGGACAACTAATGATTTTGTTAACTTATAAAGCAGTAGGAAAATAGCACCAATAATAGTTATTGAGATTGTATGACCATTATGTAGTAATCCAAATATTACTGAGGATACTACAAATCCAATCCAAAAATTATACCTGTCCTTTAAAAAGCTAAAAAGGATTCCCCTAAATATGATTTCTTCCTTTATTGGCGTTAGTATTGTAAATACAAGGTATAAAAGAGAAACACTTAACCAATTAAAAGATAAATCAGATAAACTAAAAGTCTTAATTTGATCTACTCCATCTTCAATACGTAGAAGTTTCATAATTATAAATTGACTTACAAAAAATATTAAAAAGGATAAAATTAAATAAACATATGTTTTCCAATCTGTCAAAGGAAATAATGAGAACTTCTCCCTTAAACAACTTGATCAGATAAGGAGATCAGCTTGTTACTTCACAAATTGGTTGATAGGATAGAAATTAATACAGACGGAACAGCTAATATTTATTATCGATTTAAAGAACCAGCTGATCCATCCGTTCAAGATTGTTAAATTTTCTATTTTAATTCTATCAACGCACAGCACTCGACATGCGTCGTATGCGGAAACATATCAACAGGCTGAACCTCAACCGTCTCATATCCACCCTGCTCCAACACCTGCAAATCCCTCGCCAATGTCCCTGGATTACATGAAACATACACAACACGCTTTGGCTTCATATCCAAAATCGTCTTTAGCAGTGCCTCATCACAGCCCTTGCGCGGTGGATCAACAACAATCACATCTGCCGTATTACCTTGCTTGTACCACTCAGGAATAACAACCTCTGCTTCACCAACAGCAAACTCAGCGTTCTCAATTCCATTAAGCTCTGCATTACGTTTCGCATCCTCGATTGCTTCTGGAACAATTTCAACGCCAAATACCTTTTTCGCTTTTTGAGCAAGAAATAGCGAAATCGTTCCGATTCCACAATACGCATCAATCACTGATTCTTCACCTGTAAGCTTTGCATATTCTAATGCTTTGTCATAAAGCACCTTTGTTTGCTCAGGATTCACTTGGTAGAAGGAACGTGCTGAAATGGCGAATTTGATATCACCGATCTTGTCGTAAATATATTCCTCGCCCCATAGGACCTTTGTTTCGTCACCGAAAATGACATTTGTTCGTTTATTGTTTATGTTTTGAACAACTGATTTAATCTGTGGAAATTGCTCTGTTATTTTTGACAGAATTTCATTTTTGTGTGGAAAGTCAGTTGTTTTAGTCACGAATACAACCATTAATTCTTTTGTCACTAATCCATAACGGACCATAATATGACGCAGCCAGCCTTTGTGCTTTTCTTCGTTATAAGCACGAATTCCGTATTCTTCACATATCGTCTTGACGTATTGCACGATTTCGTCATTTTCAGCTTGCTGAATCAGACAACGCTCCATATCAATAATGTCATGACTTCGCTTTTGATAAAAGCCTGCAACAAGTCCACCTTCACGTTCACCAACAGGCACCTGTGCTTTATTTCTGTAATTCCACGGATCCTTCATTCCTAGAGTTTGATGAACCTTTACCTTCGTTAAATCTAGCTTTCCGATACGAGCTAGAACCTGCTCTACTTGTTTTCGTTTAAAATCAAGCTGTCCCTCGTAGCTCACATGCTGTAATTGACAGCCCCCACATTGTGAGTAAATCGGACAAGGAGCTTCAATACGATTTTTACTTTCTTCATAGATCTCAATCAATTTACCAAAAGCAAAACCCTTCTTAATACCGATAACTTTGATTTTCGCCTTTTCATCTGGCAGTGCATTTTCAACAAAAATTGGAAAGCCTTCTATTTTAGCAACTCCAGCACCTTCATGTGTTAGGTCCTCAAAAGTCACATCATAATATTCATTCTTCATAACTGGTGCTTGTAATTTTGGCATCATGTTCTTCCTTTTCTACCTTACTTCTTTCATCTATATTACCATACTCAATCTCTATAAAAAAATCTTCGGATAAAGGTGTATTCGCCCCTGTTAGTTATAAGTCTTTTAGCAACAATCATCCTCATGTGTTAAATCGAGCCTTACTACTTGTCCATTTTCCACCTTGATATGTTCATCTAATAATAAGCAATTTAGATCTTTTAGTTTTTTATAACTAGGTATGACACCAAGGGTTTATTGTGCGGAAGGTGCGAGACTCCTGCGGGAGCAGCGGGACAGGTGAGATCCCACAGGCGCTATGCGCCGAGGAAGCTCACCGCCCGCCCCGCGGAAAGCGAGCAACCTGTAGCACAATAAACCCTTCCCTATACCAAAGCTATAATGGTTTATAACTATAAAAAAACTTGGCAATATCACTAAGCCAAGTTTCCTACTCTTCCATTTGTCTCGCCTTATCAGATGACACAACAATATCAATATGCTGATACATATTAACAAATTCACCCGGAAGCATACCGCCATATTCACCATCTAAGTTAAGCTGCATTTTATCCTTATTAGAGACCTTTACTCTATTGGCCTTCGTATAAATCACATGCTCATCATTAATATGCTCGCCTCTTAGTGCTAAGCTTGCCACACGAATGAATTCCGCTAGATTTGCTTTTTTCAAAATTAATAAATCAAACATCCCATCATTTAGCTTCGAATCAGGTGCAAGCTTTTCAAAGCCACCAACTGAATTTGTAAGCGAAACGAGGAATAACATGATTTCTCCTTGAAACAGCTTGCCATCATATTCAATCTCTACCTCGGCAGGACGAATCGAAGGAAGCATTTCCATACCTTTTAAATAATAAGCAAGTTGTCCAACAACTGTTTTCAGCTTACTTGGCACTTCATACGTTAATTCTGTTAAGCGACCTCCACCGGCAATATTAATGAAATAATGATCATTCACTTTACCAATATCGATTTTCTTTGCTTCTCCATTCAAAATCACTTCAACAGCTTGAAGAACATTATTTAATGGTATGCCAATAGCTCTGGCAAAATCATTTGTCGTTCCAACTGGAATAACAGCAATCTGTGGTCGGTAATCTAAATTAGCAATCCCGTTAATCACTTCATTTATCGTACCATCTCCACCAGCTGCAACAATTAAATCAAAGTTGCGTTCAGCAGCGATCTTTGCTGCCTCAATTGCATCTCCCTCACATGTTGTCGCATGGCAAGACGTTTCGTAGCCCGCTTGCTCGAATTTTTGTAAAACCTCTGGTAGGTGTTTCTTAAAAAGCTCCCGACCTGAGGTTGGATTATAAATGATTCTAGCTCTTTTCATTCCCCATCATCCTATTATCTAAGAATGTATTTCTAACACTGAACAAGCAATAATTATACCTCTATGTAAAAATATCGCAAGTATCTCTATCTTACTTTGTCCTATTTTACAAACAATGAAACATTTATTTTCCCTTGTCTATATGTAAAATTCACAATTTGTAGATCGATCAGTTCATTTCTTTTTATTCCCAATTAATATTATCATCATGTTTTCAAATAAATGTAAAGCTTTAAACTCAAATAGTTGAACTTTTGTTAAAATATAACTAGGCATTTTTAAGCGGAGGATTGTAAATGGACAGAGAATATAATACCCAATACATTAGAAGCATTTATTTAAAAAGAGATGAAGTTCCATCATTTCAAACATATCCATTTCATTTACCAAGTATAAAGTCTCTTACAGAATTAGCTTTACATCCTGATGTAACATTTATTATCGGTGAAAATGGGATGGGAAAATCTACATTGTTAGAGGCAATCGCATTATCTATTGGATTTAATCCAGAAGGTGGTTCTCTTAACTTTAACTTTTCTACCTATGACTCACACTCAAGCCTTGAGAATTATCTTAAAATCGTCAGGGGTATCGCTAGACCTAAAGATGGCTTTTTCCTCCGAGCAGAAAGCTTTTATAATGTTGCCTCAAGTATTGAAGCAATGGATAGTGAACCTGGTCAAGGGCCACGTGTGATCGATTCATTTGGCGGAGTCTCTCTTCATGAACAATCACATGGTGAAGCCTTCTTCGCAACCTTTAACAATCGATTTCGTGGAAACGGCATATATATCCTAGATGAACCAGAAGCAGCACTTTCTCCACTAAGACAATTATCCATGTTAACAAGAATTCAAGATCTAGTGAAGGAAAAATCTCAATTTATTATCGCTACACACTCACCAATTATTATGGCCTTCCCTTCGGCAAAAATTATTGAATTAACAGAATCAGGCCTTCGTGAAACAAAGCTCGAAGACACCAATCACTACACAATTATGAAGCAGTTTTTTGATGATAAAGATCGGATGCTTCATCATTTGCTAAGAGAATGAAAAGGTAGATAGCTTGATGAATTAAAAATAAATTGACAAAGAAACTTCTCAATTCAATAATAAATTATAACCAATTTTTAACATTAGAGGATGGTAGAATTGAGAACAACATTTAAATACTTAACAATTTTCATATGGACAGTAGCATTTCTTTATTACCTTGATATTTTTATACCAAAAAACATTTGGTACTTTGTCTTAGGATTTCTAGGTCTATTTTTAAGTTACCTACTAATTAACAAGATTTTCGATAGTATACCTTATAAACAAAAAAGATAACTTTTTAAGGAGATATCAAAGATGGTCAGAAATAAAGCTGTCCTCATTGCTTCAGCTGTGTTTTTCAGTGTATGTATGTGTTTATACTTCCCGTTTCCTAACAACCAAACATTAGACGCACGTGAAACAGTCATGTCCTTCCCAATCAGAAATCAAGATGGCTATCTGCCCCTTGGTATATTTGGTGCACTATTATTTTTAATCTCCTTGATTTTACTTATTGTTGGTTTGAAGAAATATCATTTCCGCACGATTGTATTCGTTATGATTGTTTACTCAATTTTACCTAATTTCCTCATATCGATTTACCAAGAAACGTTGGCTAGTGGTATTTCAGCCGTTTCATATGATGGCAATGGAACTTGCAATTTTGATTCTGTAAAGGATGACGTATTAAATGGGGAATGTAAACTTGTTCTACATAACCGTAGCAATGAAGAGATATCCTTTGAATTGGAATTTTTAGATTCCTATCATTTTGAAGATGATTTGCGAATGGAATCACTAATGAATGTAAATGGACCACATATGATTACGATTGAAGCCAATCATAAAGAGACACTTCAAATGAAGGAATACCTCGAATTATATGATGTGCCCAATCATATCCATAGTGGATCATCGAATAATATAAATATAAAACTAATTGATGCAGAATCTTCCCGCATTTTATAATCCTTAAGCTCAGAGCCATGAACTCTGAGTTTTTTATTGAAGCAAATTCCTTTGATGTAACATAACCCTATTGTATAATCATATTATGTAACATAAGGGAGTTTTCATTATGAAAAACGTTGAAGCGATAAAAAGTGAAGAACAACTAGCTTCTATGCAAGCTTATTTAAAAGCTCGTTCTCACCGTGATTATTGTTTACTTTTGTTAGGCATTAATACAGGAATTAGAATTTATGATCTCTTACACCTACGTGTGGGTGAGTTTCTTAACAAAGATCATGAAATCAATGATTTTTTGCATTTTTCTATTTATAAAAACCCTCCTATTTATCTTAATGAAAGAGTACGTGACGCAGTTGCTGCTTGTATATCACATGGCTCTCTACGTCCAGAAGATTATTTATTTAAATCAAAAAAAACATCAGAGCCGATTACACGACAGCAGGCCTACCGAATTATTAATGACTCTGCAAAACAAGCAGGCATTACTGAAGCAATTGGTACACATACATTAAGAAAAACATTTGGTTATCACGCATATAAAAAGGGTATCGCTATTTCATTGATACAAAAGCGACTTCAGCAATCATCTCCCTCCGAAACAAAACAATACATTGGGATCATGAACGATTCTTCTATTGAAATCAGACTTGATGTAAATTTATAAAAAGTGAGTTGTTGTAAATGTTTGAAGAAATCATTCACACAGACACATTTGTATTATTAACAAGTATCCTCTTAATTGCCGGTGTTGTAACAACTAAATTTTCTGCTAGACTCGGTGTTCCAGCACTTGTTCTCTTTATCGTGATCGGAATGGTTATGGGAAGTGATGGATTAGGATTTATTCATTTTGATAATGCGAGCACCGCACAAATGATTGGTGTGTTTGCTCTTGTGATCATCTTGTTCGAGGGTGGACTGCAAACAAAGTGGAAAACATTACGCCCTGTAATTTTGCCTTCACTTTCTTTAGCAACATTTGGAGTTCTGTTAACATCAGGAATTGTTGCTAGTGCTGCTTGGTTTATTTTAGATTTAGGCTTGCTCGAATCATTATTATTTGGTGCGATCGTTGGATCAACAGATGCTGCTGCTGTATTTGCGGTGTTAAAAGACCAAAACATTAATGAACGAATCGGCACAACATTAGAAGCAGAATCTGGCTCAAATGACCCGATGGCTGTGTTTCTAACCGTTGCTATGATCGAGCTCATCACAATGCCTGATACGAGTATCATTTCGTTAATTGGTACATTTATTTTACAAATGGGACTAGGTGTGATTATTGGTTTTCTTGCTGGAAAATTAGTCGTAAAAGCATTAAACCGTATCAATCTGGATTCTAGTGGTCTTTACCCAATTTTTGCAATTGCCTTTGCTCTACTCACTTATGGAGTAACCGCATTTATGAATGGTAGTGGATTACTTGCTGTTTACATTTTAGCGATCGTGATTGGTAATTCAGAAATTGCCTACAGACATTCTATTTTCCGCTTTTCCGAAGGCTTTGCATGGATGATGCAAATTTCGATGTTTGTAATACTAGGATTACTCGTTTTTCCTTCTGATCTATTTACATGGGATGTTATTTTAAAAGGCTTATTACTTTCATTTATTCTTATTTTTGTCGCGAGACCAATCGCGGTATTTGCTTCAACAATCAATTTGAAATATACAAATAAAGAGCTCATCTTTCTATCATGGGCAGGGTTAAAAGGTGCGGTACCAATCGTACTGGCCACATTCCCATTACTAGCAGGAATTGAAGGTAGTCAATTAATCTTCAACGTAGTATTCTTCGTTGTTTTAACAAGCTGTCTTATCCAAGGTGCAACAATCACAAACCTTGCAGACAAGCTGGGCTTAACAGGTCCTAAAAAAACAACGCCTATGCATTCACTCGAACTTGTGTCTTTAGGAAAAGTAAACACAGAAATGATCGAATACGAAATTGAAGAGGACTCTGTCATCGCCGGCCAAACATTGCTCGATATCGAGTTTCCTGAAGGGGCTTTAGTCAATGCAGTCATCCGTTATGACCAGCTCATCACCCCAACAGGTAACACAAAAATCAAGCCGGGTGATTTCCTCTACATTCTGACTTCGAAGAAAAGCAAGCAGTCGTTAAAGAAGCTTCTTGAGGAGAAGAAGGAGCAGGAAGTTGTTGAGTCAGTTGAGGAAAAAGATACAGATTGATTATTAAGAGCTTGGATTAGTCCGAGCTCTTTTTTATATTTTTTAAAGTCCAATAACGTCCTCTGCTCCCCAAACTGCGAGCTCGTCCCCCGGACATGCAACGACTAGCCAAGTCTCCTCATCTAATTCGTCATAAGTGCTCCCAACCTGCCAGCTTTCATAATCTTGATGATGTCCCCATATGAAAAGCACCTCACCAGAGTCAAACGTTAAAAACAAATGTGGTCTTTCATCATGTAATGAAACCTCGGTTATTTTTTTCAAACGCAATTCGCAAAGTAATTTTGCGGATTCGAGCAGATCTAGCTTCGGCAATTCATTTTGGTGAGGGATCTCTTTTGGCATTGATTGATAAAGGCAAAAGTCGCTCTCAATATTGAGATATACCTGACCATTTATTTTCTCAGAATTTGTTTCTGTTTCTGAAAGTAGTAATTTAAGGCCGTAGAAATTAAGACCTTCAATTGTTGCTCCTTTGCATAGGAAGTTTAGTATGTTTAAAGCAGCTTTTTTGTCTTCTGGATTCATTTTGTCCTCCTAATGCTCATACTTAGGCATGGTTTTTGTTCCTAGCTGTAGTCTTGATTCTATATATTTGCTCTTTTCACCTGTTTATTTGCTGATTTGGTTCGTTTATTTGCTGATTTCTCCTTTTTATTTGCTATTCTGGCTCTTTTATTTGCTGTTTTCCGGAATATATTAGTTTTTCGACAAAAAACGACACGCAGGCATCAGCATCCCACCACACCAATTCCACGTGCCCACCACCATACAAAAAGGATGAAATCATTAAGATTTCATCCCTTCTAACTTATCTTTTTTGAATTTCTTCCATCAACAGCTTATTCACCAACGGAGGGTTTGCTTGTCCTTTTGTTGCTTTCATAATTTGGCCAACAAGGAAGCCGATTGCTTTTTGTTTACCGTTTTTGAAATCATCAACAGATTGAGGATTTGCGTCTAGTGCATCGTTTACAAATTTACGTAACGTTTCGTCATCAGAGATTTGGACTAAGCCTTTTTCTTTGACGATTTTCTCAGCGTCTCCACCGTTTTCGATTAGTTCTTTGAAAACCTGTTTCGCAATTTTAGATGAAATCGTGCCATTTTCGATTAGCTTGATCATGCCTGCTAATCCTTCTGCTGTTAATGCAACATCTTTAAGCTCTTTTCCTTCAGCATTTAAATACGCTGACACTTCACCCATAATCCAGTTCGATGCTTGCTTAGCTTCTGCACCTGCTGCTAAAGTTTGTTCAAAGAAATCAGACATTTCTTTGGTCATTGTTAATACCTGTGCATCATATTCTGGTAAGCCAAGGTCATTCATATAACGCTTGCGGCGTGCGTCTGGAAGCTCAGGAATTGAAGAACGAATACGTTCCTTCCACTCATCATCAATGTATAGCTCAAGAAGATCTGGTTCTGGGAAATAACGATAATCGTCAGAGCCTTCTTTTACACGCATTAGGATTGTCTTTTTCGTCGCCTCATCATAACGACGTGTTTCTTGATCAATCACCCCACCAGAGCGAAGCACCTTTTCCTGACGCTTTTCTTCATACTCAAGACCTTTTTGTACAAAAGCAAATGAGTTTAGGTTTTTAAGCTCTGTTTTTGTACCGAATTTTTCTTGTCCTACTGGACGTAATGAAATATTTGCATCACATCGAAGTGAGCCTTCTTCCATTTTACAATCTGACACCTCTGTGTATTGAATGATCGCTTTCAATTTTTCTAAATAAGCATATGCTTCTTCAGGTGTACGAATATCTGGCTCAGATACGATCTCTACAAGTGGAGTACCTTGACGGTTTAAGTCAACTAATGAATAACCATCACCAGAGTGAACAAGCTTACCAGCGTCTTCTTCCATATGAATGCGGGTAATTCCGATACGCTTTGTTTCACCGTTTACTTCAATATCAATCCAGCCATTTTCTCCGATCGGTTTGTCAAACTGAGAAATTTGATATGCTTTCGGATTATCTGGATAAAAGTAATTTTTACGATCAAACTTTGTTTCTGTAGCGACTTCACAATTCAAAGCCATACAAGCCTTCATTGCAAAATCAACAACCTTTTTATTTAAAACAGGTAATACACCAGGATAACCTAGCTCAACAACTGTTGTGTTTGTGTTAGGCTCAGCACCGAAGTGGTTTGGTGCACTTGAAAATATTTTAGATTCTGTTTTTAGTTCAACATGGACCTCAAGTCCGATGACCGTTTCATATTCCATTGTTTTTCACCCCTTTTACAGTTCAGGTTTTGCTTTATGATGATCTGTTGCTTGCTCAAATGCATGTGCAACGCGGTAAATTGTGCTTTCGTCAAAATGCTTTCCGATAATTTGTAAGCCAAGTGGTAATCCGTTTGATAAACCACATGGTACTGAAATTCCTGGTACACCCGCTAAGTTTACTGGAATTGTTAAAATATCGTTTGCATACATTGTTAATGGATCTTTTACATTTTCACCAATTTTAAATGCTGGTGTTGGTGTTGTAGGCCCGATGATCACATCATATTTTTCAAACACATCTTCGAAATCTTTTTTAATTAATGTACGTACTTTTTGTGCTTTTTTATAGTAAGCATCATAATAACCAGAGCTTAAAGCAAATGTTCCAAGCATAATACGACGCTTCACTTCGTTACCAAAGCCTTCTGCACGGCTTTGCTTGTACAACTCTATTAAGTTTTCAGCATTATCTGAGCGATGTCCATAACGAACACCATCAAAGCGAGAAAGGTTTGCTGAAGCTTCTGATGAAGAAAGTAAATAGTAGGTAGCTAGAGCATATTTTGAGTGTGGTAATGAAACCTCTTCCCATGTTGCACCAAGTCCTTCTAACACTTTTAACGAATCTAAAACAGATTGCTTCACTTCTTCTTGAACACCTTCACCTAAATATTCTTTAGGTACAGCAATTTTCAAGCCCTTCACATCACCTGTTAATGAAGAAAGAAAATCAGGTACATCAACATTTGCAGACGTGGAATCCATCTCATCAACACCTGAAATTGCTTGAAGAAGAAATGCATTGTCTTCAACATTACGTGTTATTGGTCCAATTTGGTCTAAAGAAGATGCAAACGCTACTAAACCAAAGCGAGATACACGACCATATGTAGGCTTTAGACCAACAACTCCGCAGAATGATGCAGGCTGACGAATCGAACCACCAGTATCAGATCCTAAAGAAAATAGTACTTCTCCTGCTGCAACTGCTGCTGCTGAACCACCACTAGATCCACCAGGAACAGTTTCAAGATTCCAAGGATTTCTCGTTAGCTTAAAACCTGAGTTTTCATTAGAAGAGCCCATAGCAAACTCGTCCATATTTAATTTACCGATTGTTACGGTTTCAGCACTTTTCAAATGTCTCACAACAGTTGCATCATAAATAGGATCAAAGTTTTCTAGAATTTTACTCGCACAAGTTGTACGAAGATTTTTCGTGACAATATTATCCTTCACACCAATTGGCATTCCAAATAAAAGTCCGAATTCACTACGACTATCTAGTGCCTCATCTAATTCTTTCGCATATGTACGTGCATTTTCTTCATTTAATGTTAAAAATGCTCCAACCTTGTCATCAACCTCTTGAATACGTTTATAAGAAGTATCAACTAAATCAGAAACAGTAATTTCTTTTTTATGTAAAAGTTCTTTTAATTCAGATATTTTACGATCAAAAAGCTCCATGCTTGTCCCTCCCTTATTCTAAAATTGATGGTACGCGAATATAACCATCTGCATGATCTGGCGCGTTTTTCACAACCTCTTCATTATCTAATCCCTTTTTCGGAATATCTTCTCGCATGATGTTCTTCATATCTAATACATGAGATGTTGGTTTCACATTTTCTGTATCCACTTCATTTAACTGTTCAGCAAATGTAATGATCGCATCTAATTGTTGTGTTAAAAGCACTGCTTCATCATCAGTAATTGCTAAACGAGCCAAATTTGCTACGTGTTTTACTTGATCTGTTGAAATTCTAGACATTTCCTCTCACCTCCAAAAAATCGTACAATCACAATACTCTGATGATACCAAAATAGTGCATAGTTAATCAACAATTCGTATAAAAAGCCTACATTTAATGAGGAGCTGGGTTGAGGTTAAATTGTGGATTTTGACTTATTTGCTGATTTATTATTTGCTGTTAGAGCTTATATATTTGCTGTTTCTCATACTATATTTGCCCTTTTTAGCGATATATTTGCTCATTCCCGCAATATATTAGTTTTTCGACACAATCCGACCAACACCCATCACCACATTAGTTTCACGCTCACCGCTAGCTCAGCTAGTGGCAGAGCACTACACTTCCTATCTCTACTCAATCTCGATCTTCGTCGGCTTCTTCTTATCTAATGTAATCTCAAGTAATCCATGACGATAAACAGCCTTCATATTGCGTTTAATCACATAATCAGGCAAATGAACCTTACGCACACCGCCTATTTTCCGTGTTTGATTTGCCTGCTCTTTCACTTTAATGACTAACTCATCACCGCGAATTTCCACATCAATACTTTCTTTCGCTACACCTGGTAATTCAGCTAGTACCTTAAATTGATGGTCTGTTTCTACAACCTCAACCCCAAAACTAGCATAATCATGCTTCCTAAAAGCACCATCTATCGTATCTAAAAGCGTATGCTTAGGTCGCTTTTTGAAAAAATCATTCATCATTTTCATTGGATCAGACATCCCGCATCCTCCTCATTTCCTTACTTCCTATATAATATGAAGAAAGTGGGATTTTGCCTCAAAAAAAGGGGTCAGACCCCATAAAGGTGTCTGACCCCTCCTATTATTTAAGATTATGCTTTGGCTTGCTCGAACTCTTCTTCCATTTCTTTTGATGGAGCTTCTGTTACTAAGCTCACAACCATTACTGCAATCCATGCGAAGATAAATCCTGGTACGATTTCATAAAGGCTGAATTCAATAACCCCTGAAGTCGTTAATTGCTTCCATACTACTACTGTAACTGCTCCTACGATCATTCCTGCCAGAGCTCCCCAACGATTCATACGTTTCCAGAAAAGAGAGAGAATGATTACAGGACCAAATGCAGCGCCGAATCCTGCCCACGCATAACTTACTAAATCTAATACTGAGCTATCTGGATTTGAAGCTAGTAAAATCGCAATTAATGCAATAGCCGCAACTGAAATACGACCAACCCATACTAGTTCTTTCTCAGAAGCATTTTTCTTTAAAATAGCTTTATAGAAATCCTCTGCTACAGCACTTGAAGAAACTAATAGCTGAGAATCAATTGTACTCATAATTGCAGCTAATATTGCCGCTAATAGAATACCAGATACCCAAGGGTCAAATAAAACATCTGTGAAAATAATAAATACTTGCTCTGCATCTGCAATTGGACTCTCCGCAAAGTAAGCAATACCTGCAAATCCTGTGAAAATTGCTCCGAATAATGCAAATACCATCCAGATTGTACCGATCATACGTGCTTTAGGTACATCTTTAACAGAACGTAATGCCATAAAACGTGTAAGAATATGTGGTTGACCAAAGTAACCTAATCCCCATGCAAGTAAAGAGATAATCGCTAAAGCTGACATACCAGAAAATGCATCAAGGTAAATAGGATCAAGTTCTCCTACTCGGTTTACTGTATCATTCCACCCACCAAGCTTACTTACTGCTACGATTGGAACAATAATTAATGCTAAGAACATTAGTATCCCTTGAATAAAGTCAGTCCAACTTACTGCTAAGAAACCTCCAAGGAATGTGTAGGATACGATGACAATTGCACCAATCCATAATGCTTGTGTATAAGATAGGCCAAATGAAGCTTCAAACAACTTTGCTCCACCAACCATACCTGATGATGTATAGAACGTAAAGAATAGTAAAATTACTAAAGCTGAGATAACACGTAAAAGCTTTGATCCATCTTTAAAACGATTTTCAAGAAAATCAGGAATTGTAATCGAGTCGTTTGCAACTTCTGTATAGCTACGTAAACGTTTAGCAACGAATTGCCAGTTTAAGTAAGCACCAATAGCTAAACCGACTGCAAGCCAAATCTGATTCATACCACCAGATGCGTATACTGCACCAGGTAAGCCTAATAATAACCAACTACTCATATCTGATGCACCAGCACTTAGTGCGGCAACACCAGGACCTAATCTTCTTCCACCTAATACATAGTCTGAAAGATTACTAGTCATTTTATAGGCAGCGAGACCGATACCTAACATACCAACTAAATAAATTATAAACGTAATTAATACACCTGTTTCCACTGATTAGTCACTCCTCTCCGTAAAATTTGTAATGATTGAAATTACAACTAAAACTAACATTGGTACAAATAACCAAAACCAAGTTGCTCCTGTAAGTGCGTAATCCATTGAGTAGTCACCTCCTAAAATTGCTGTCAACAAATCTCTATGCAAGCTTATGCAATTTAATGATGGATGATAAAAAATAGATTAGTAGTACCACATTGGCATAACCCTTAATAATCGTAACACAATTTGACAAGCACAACAAATCAAAGGCTTGTTCAAAATTTACCAAATGAATAAATATACATAAAAACGAATTAATTAGGCATAATATCCTACTTTAAGTTATATCTATTCATAAAAATTAATAAAATTAAATTTACAAAATCCATAAAAATTCATTATTTTTTTGCAGATTCATGTCAGATCCACCTAAAAAAAATTAAAAATTTTGCACCACTTATTTCTTAAAATAATCTCAATATAAGATGGGGATTTTTTGAAATTATAGAAGAAAATATGATTACATGATAAAATTTGTACAAGATTAATAAAATCAGGAGTGGATATGATGAAGAAATTTTTAATCAGCTTTGGTGCTATATTAGTTTTAATTGGAGCAGGCGGTATCGTTAATCATATATCAATGACCTTTAAAGCTGTTCAAGAAGAGCAGGAAATGTACGGTGGATCTCTTGAATTTATGATGCTACAGCTTAGCGGCTCAATGGGCCCTTACCTAACACTTATAATAGGTGGAGGTATCATTATTGCTCTTTCCGCCTTTTTACACGAATATCAAAAGCATAATGAGCTAAATTCACAGCTCATACAAGTATTATCTGAGCAGTTAAGTACAAAAGAGGTCATTGAGAAAAGCGCACCTCAGTCTAAACCAGATAACCTTAAACTAAACTCTGATTCTACTTCTACTTCTGACCTTGATGAAACTGAACAAAAAAAGGACGAGCGTTTGTATTGGAATGGATGAACTAAAAGCAAATAACTAGTACATTTCAAGAAAAAATCCTTAGTACTCCCATCACATGGTGCACTAAGGATTTTTTTAGTTAAGCTTTAAAGCATCTCAGATGTTGTTTTTGCTTGCATATGAAGCAATAAATAATCTGGTCCGCCTGCTTTAGAGTCAGTACCAGACATATTAAAGCCACCAAACGGCTGATACCCAACAATTGCTCCTGTGCAGCCACGATTAAAATAAAGATTTCCAACATGAAAGTCTTCTCTTGCTTTCTCAATATGAGCACGGTTGTTTGTTAGCACTGCGCCTGTTAATCCATAATCTGTGTTGTTGGCTATCTTTAGCGCATGATCAAAATCCTTTGCTTTGCAAAAAGCCACAACCGGACCAAAAATTTCTTCCTTCATTAACCGTGCATTTTCATCCACATCTGCAAAAATAGTTGGTTCGATGAAAAATCCCTGTGAATTATCACCATGACCTCCCGCAACTAATTCTCCTTCTTTTTTCCCTATTTCAATATAACTCATGATTTTGTCAAATGCTGCTTGATCAATAACAGGTCCCATATACACAGATGGAGATATCGTTTCACCCAATGATAAATTTTTCGTTAATTGAACAGCACGATCTAACACCTGTTCATACACATCCTCTAATATAACTGCTCTTGAACAAGCCGAGCATTTTTGACCGGAAAAACCAAACGCTGACGCAACAATTGATTGAGCGGCTAATTCTATATCAGCAGATGAATCAACAACAACCGTATCTTTTCCACCCATCTCTGCAATAACACGCTTTAACCAGATTTGACCTTCATGTACTTTCGCTGCTCTTTCATAAATTCTCACTCCTACATCGCGAGAGCCAGTAAAGCTTATAAAGCGTGTTCGTGGGTGGTCAACTAAATAATCCCCAACCTCTGCACCACTTCCTGGGACATAATTAACAACACCAGCAGGTAAACCCGCTTCCTCTAGCACTTCAATAAACTTAGCCGCAACCACTGGTGTTGTACTAGCTGGTTTTAAAAGAACTGTATTTCCAGAAACCACTGCAGCAGCTGTCATACCAGCCATGATAGCGAACGCGAAATTCCAAGGCGATATAATCACACCGACGCCTAACGGTATGTAATTAAACCGGTTATACTCAATAGGACGACTTTCAATTTTTACTCCATCCTTTAATGATAACATTTGGCGCCCGTAATATTCCATAAAATCAATTGCCTCAGCTGTATCCGCATCAGCTTCATTCCATGGCTTACCAGCTTCTTTTACTAAAAGCGCCGAAAATTCATGCTTACGTCGACGAACAATAGCAGACGCACGAAATAAAATATCTGCTCTCATCTCAGGCTTTGATTTTCTCCAGGTTTCAAAGGTTTCATCAGCAATGTTCATTGCTTTTTCAGCATGCTCTTGTGTTGCCTTAGAAACTGTACCAATTACTTCTTGTTTGTTTGCTGGATTCACCGAAACAATTTTATCCTTTGTTGAAATCCGCTCGCCACCGATCACTAAATCATAATCTTTATTTAAATAAGATTGGACCACCATTAATCCTTTCTCAAATTCCAACTTGTTTTCTTCAACTTTAAAATCAGTAAACGGTTCATGTTTGTAAGGTACAACCATTTCCTTCGCCTCCCCGTAAATAGTGAGAAAAACCTCTTCGATCCCATCTCAGTCAATCATCTTTTACCTTGAAACAAAACGAGAGCACACAAAAAAAGCCTACATATCAAACTACAAATGACAAAAAGCTTTTCGGTTTGGCTATTTATCATTCTTGGTTCATTCGTATGCATATTGTTATTTAGAAATGATTAACTTTTAGAAACAATGAAATCTATTAGCAAAAGTGTTTTAGTGTCATTTTCTAATAGGATTGAAAAAAGGATGACTCAAAGTTGCTTAAGTCATCCTTTTGATTTTATTCTATTTATAAATATGAACAGTCGGCTCTTCTTGATTTGGTTCTTTTAGAATAAGCGCTTCTTGGTTATCTGTTGACATCACGTTCACTTCTAAATCAATATAATCTGGAAAGTACTCCATTACCTTTCCTGTTACGAACTGCGTGAAGGCAATAACCTCGGCTTTACTATAAAATTGCATTGGGATTTCAATATCTAAATGGCTTAGCTCACCGTTTTTATAAAAGGCTTTACCGATCACTCCTGTGTAATTCGGGAAAAATTCCTCTATATCTGATTTAAATCGATTAAACATTTGGGCGTCATCTCGATAAGCACTTGTTGCGTCATTTGAAGGAAAGAAGAAATATTCTTCATCAATATCAACCCATTTACCAAGATCTCTACTACCTTCTTTTACAACTGCTTTAGCAACAAAATTCCCTGGAACGATCGAAGATTTCTTTTCTTGTTCAAAGATAGCGATCGTAATCGGAACTTTCTCTAAACCTTGCGTGCTTCTCACACGGTTAATCACTTCCTGAGCTATTTCCTTACCTTTAGCCAAAAGCTCTGCGCGATCAATGTTTTTCTCCCGCGCATATCCATCTTCCTGTTTATAATAATGAACAGAATTCATAGCTAGACCGATAACAACACCACCTAATTCTGCTGTTTCATCTTTACGAATTAAGTAATTGTGCTCTAACATATGAGCCAAATAAATTGGATTTTCAGAATTAAGCTCTTCTAAGCCAGCGCCATTAGCAGGTTCTGGTAAGGCGGGATTTAACCCAAGCTCTTTGTATTCTTTTCCAGCCTTTTTTGCCTCTGCTTGAGCAATTTTTAGAGCTTCACCCGTTTTCTTACGGCTTACCCAGCTTCTGATATCATCACTTTTAATATATTGACCTTCTTGATACACATAATTATCTGGTGAAAATGTATCTTGAGCGACTCTCATTAACCCTGTTTCAAATTCATCAATATCTAACCTTGTATTCAATTGCTTTGACACAAGTCCTCTAGCTTCCCCAGGCTTAAAAGGCAAAATCATCTTATAGTACGAATCAGAAATATTGTACTTTGGGATAATCGCTTTTTCCTTTGACTCATCATTCGTTTCCTGCACGATTTCTTCTTGCTCTCCAAAATTAGGTGCACAAGCTGATAATAACAGAATACTAGCAAGCACCATAAATGATATTTTTTTCAAGTGATTACACACCTCTTATCTATTTAATTCCTCAACAAGCTTAGCTTCATCCCATACTTCTATATTTAGCTCTTCGGCTTTTTTCAACTTACTTCCAGCAGCTTCCCCTGCGACAACTAAATCTGTGCTTTTACTCACACTACCAGTTACCTTACCACCAAATGCCTCTATTCTTTCTTTTGCTTCATTTCTTGAAAGCTGCTCTAATTTCCCTGTTAACACAACCGTTTTACCAGCAAAATAAGAGTCACTATCTTCAACTTTAACTAATTTTGGACCTTTATAAGTCGTATTAACCCCTAGTGACTGAAGCTCAGAAATAAGCTCTTGAACATCTGGATTAGCAAAATATGTAGAAACACTATCAGCCATTTTATCGCCAATTTCATTAATCGCAATAAGCTCTTCTACTGATGCTTGTTGAAGCTGTTCAATTGTTTCAAAATTTTGTGCTAATGTTTTGGCTGCTTTAGCGCCAACATGACGAATACCTAACCCAAACAACATTCTCTCAAGTGAATTATCCTTAGATTGCTCAATGGCTTTTAATAAATTATCTGTGGATTTCTCACCCATTCGTTCAAGCTGCATTAGCTGATCTTTTGTTAATCGATATAAATCTGCAACATCCTTAATTAAGCCTTCTTGAAATAACTGAATCACAACACGTTCACCAAGACCATCTATATTCATGGCATTTCTTGAAACAAAGTGAATCAGACCCTCTGTGATTTGTGCTGGACATTGTGGATTGATGCAGCGAAGAGCTACCTCACCTTCAATTCGAACAAGCTCACTTTCACAAGCAGGACAATGTGTTGGCATTGTAAAGGCTTCTTCATCACCTGTGCGTTGCTCAACAAGTACATTTACTACCTCAGGGATAATATCACCTGCTTTTTTTACAACAACTGTATCCCCAATTTTAATGTCTTTTTCCTTAATCAAGTCTTCATTATGAAGTGAAGCACGCTGAACTGTTGTTCCAGCCACTCGAACAGGCTCTAAAATCGCAGTCGGAGTAATAACCCCTGTTCGACCTACACTCAATTCGATATCCAGTAGCTTTGTTGTCACTTCTTCTGCAGGAAACTTATAAGCTATTGCCCAACGCGGACTTTTTGCTGTAAAACCAAGCTCATCCTGCTGTGCTAGTGAATCTACCTTAATCACTATACCATCTATATCATAAGACAGCTTGGATCTTTGTTCCAAAAATCCCTCGATAAAAGAAATCACTTCCTCAATAGAAGCAAATTTTCTTCGTTCAGGATTCGTCTTAAAGCCTTCTTTTTCAAGCAAATCTAATGCTTCACTATGGCGTTCAATACCTGTACCACCAAGATCAGCAATACTATAAACAAAAATATCTAAATTTCTCTTTGCTGCAATCTTTGGGTCAAGCTGTCTAATTGAACCTGCTGCAGCATTACGTGGATTAGCAAATGGCTCTTCTTCAAGCTCTTCACGTTGTTCATTTAACTTTTCAAATGATTTCTTTGGCATAAATACTTCACCACGAACTTCAAATGAAAGCTCATTTTTTAGTCTTAAAGGAATCGAACGAACTGTTTTCAAATTCTCCGTTATGTCTTCACCAGTGGATCCATCACCACGTGTTGCACCTTGAACAAATAAGCCATTTTCATATCGTAATGATACAGCTAATCCATCAATTTTTAATTCAACAACATATTGAACATCCTCACCTACAGCTTGGATAACACGTCTATCAAAATCACGTAAATCTTGTTCATTGAATGCATTTCCCAGACTTAACATCGGTGTTTTATGAACAACCTTATTAAAAGCATCCAGAATTACGCCACCAACCCTTTGTGTTGGAGAATCAGACGTTTTTAATTCTGGAAAATTCGTTTCTACTGAGATTAGCTCCTGCATAAGACGGTCATATTCAGCATCAGGTACACTTGGCTTATCTAGTACATGATATTCATAGTTGTATGTATTTAAGAGCTCATGAAGTTCTTCTGCTCTTTTTGTTGCTGATTGTTTATCCATTCAGATGTCCAACCCTTTCTACTGAGCTTAATTTTGCTTATACATAGGTTCAATATAACCACCATTCTTATATACGAATGATGGTTATATTAGGTTCTATTAAACTTTAGAAATTGGAGCAAATTTTGCAAGTAGTCTCTTTATACCAACTGGACTTGGAAAGGCAATATCTAGCTCTTTACCTTCTCCAGCTCCTTTAACACTTACAACTGTTCCCGTACCCCATTTTTTGTGTGCCGCTTTATCGCCAACTGCCCAACCAATTTCATCTCCACCAGTTGATGCAGCAATTGGTCTTGAAACAGGCGGACGTTTTTCAGACGTTCGTGATGAACTGAAAGGTGATGAGGTAGACTGCCTAGATTGCTTAGCAGCAGCTTTTACTTTTTCATTTAAATTCTCAATTAACTCACTAGGAATTTCAGAAATAAAGCGAGACTCTGGGTTCATGCTTGTCCGACCAAAGAGTGTACGCATTTGTGCATTTGTAATAAACAGATCTTTTTCAGCTCTAGTTATTCCAACATAAGCAAGACGACGTTCTTCCTCCATCTCATCTTCTTCCATTAATGAACGACTATGAGGGAAAACACCCTCCTCAAGCCCAATTAAGAAGACAACGGGAAACTCCAGACCTTTAGCAGAGTGAAGAGTCATTAATACAACAGAATCCTTTTGCTCTTGATCATCTTCCTCTAGCTTGTCTATATCTGCTACAAGTGCTAAGTCAGTTAAAAAGGCAATTAGACTTTTGTCATCATTTGTTTTCTCAAACGACTGTGTCACAGACAAGAACTCATCAATATTCTCTAATCTACTTTGTGCTTCTAGTGTTTTTTCCTGCTTAAGCATTTCACGATAGCCTGACTTTTCAATAATCTCTTCTGCAAGCTCTGTTACTGATAAATAGTCCTGCATATTTACTAAGTTATTAATCATTTCTCTAAACTCAATAATGGCATTTGTTACTTTAGCACTTACACCAATTTGCTCAATTTCATATAATGCACTGAAAAGAGATAAATCATTATTTATAGCATAGTTCGCGATTTTATCAAAAGAAGTGGAACCAACTCCACGCTTTGGTACATTGATTACTCTTGTTAAACTAATGTCATCATCTGGATTTGATATTAATCTTAAATAAGCAAGCAAGTCCTTAATCTCTTTACGATCATAGAACTTAATACCGCCGACAATTGTATAATTCAAATTAGATTTAAGAAGAACTTCCTCTATAATACGAGATTGTGCATTCGTACGATAAAGAATCGCAATTTCGGAAAGCTTCTTTTCACCCGAATCAACAAGCTGCTTGATTTTACCTGCAACAAATTGACCTTCAGCTGATTCACTGTCAGCTCGATAATAAGTAATTTTTGCACCCTGCTGATTTTCAGTCCAAAGCTTCTTCGGCTTACGATTGGAATTATTTTTTATTACTTCATTTGCAGCTTGTAAAATTAATTTCGTTGATCGATAATTTTGTTCAAGTAAAATTACACTAGCGTTCGGGTAATCCTTCTCAAACGAAAGAATATTTGCAATATCCGCACCACGCCAGCGATAAATTGACTGATCTGAATCCCCAACAACACATAGATTCTTAAAGCGTGCAGCTAATAGTTTTACAAGCATATATTGCGCTCTATTCGTATCCTGATACTCATCAACATGAATAAACTGAAATTTTCGTTGATAAGATTCAAGGACTTCAGGAACAGTTTGGAACAATTGAATTGTCTTCATAATAAGATCATCAAAATCTAATGATTGATTTTTACGAAGCTTTTTTTGGTATTCTCTATAAACATCACTCACCATTTGCTCATAATGACTACTAGCCGATTTATCATATTCTTCTGGTGTAATTAGTTCGTTTTTTGCACTACTAATAGAACCTAGCATACCTCTAGGATCATATTTTTTAGGATCAAGATTTTTCTCTTTGAGTACTGTTTTTATGACAGACAATTGATCTGTCGTATCAAGAATGGAAAAGTTACGATTAATACCCATTCTGTCACTATCTCGACGCAATATTCTTACACACATTGAGTGAAATGTTGAAATCCATATATCATCAGCACCAGGTCCAAGGATAGCCTGAATTCTTTCTTTCATTTCTCTTGCCGCTTTATTTGTAAAAGTAATCGCAAGGATATTCCAAGGAGCTACTTGTTTTTCTGTCATTAAATAAGCAATTCGATGTGTCAAAACACGGGTTTTTCCACTACCGGCACCAGCCATTAATAATAATGGTCCATCGGTTGTTTTTACTGCCTTTTGTTGCATGTCATTCAAACCTGAAAGCAATTGATTTGATAGGAATTGCAACTTCTCCACCACCTTAATCAAACGTATGTTCTATAATTGATTTTACCCTTTATCTAATCTATGTTCAATGTTTTACCATAAAATTCTATTTTACAGCTGCTACGGTTTGTAAAGCAGCTTTCAAATCCGTGTAAATTACATTTCCTACTACCACTACATCAGCATGCTCTGCAAAGCTTTTTGCTTCATCAGCAGACGATATTCCTCCACCATAAAATAGCTTAGTATTTGATAATACCTTTTTAGTTTCTTTCACAACATCTAAATCTCCTAATTTTCCACTGTATTCTAAATAGAAGATTGGTAAATGAAACATGTTTTCTGCGACACGGGCATAAGCTTTAACATCTTCTATTGATAGATCTGTTGCGGCTTCTGTTAGCTTTGCAGCTTTACAGTCAGGATTTAATATGCAATAGCCTTCAACTACAATTTCATCCCAGTTCATAATTTCTCCATATTCTTTAACAGCTTCTTGGTGTAAATTGATCAGCCATTTTGTACTGTTACTATTCATGACGGATGGGATAAAGTATAAATCAAAGCCTGGAAGAATAGATTCTACAGTTGAAACCTCTAAAACACAAGGTATTAGATAGCGTCTGATTCTAGCCATTAAGTTTAACACATTATCTTCTGTAATATTGTCACTTCCACCAACAAGAATGGCATCTGTGCCAGATTCACATACTTTTTCTAGGTCTTCGTCACTGATTTCTTTATCGGGATCGAGTTTAAAGACATGCTTCCACTCGTTAATATCATACATTGCTGGACTCCTCCATTCAAAAACATCCAATCTTTATTATAGCAAATTACTAGTAGGCACAAAAACTTAAATAGAGATGTATTAAATGGATAATTTGCTAAGTTTGGTCATTGTAGTAGAAGGTAAAGTTTTATGAGCAAACAATCTATTACTTTACAACCAAAAGCAGGCTTACTTTTTTTAGCTCGCTTAAATTTGCCTGTTGATTTCCGTTGCAGGTGTTCGCTTTCCGCGGGCGGTCCGGGAGCCTCCTCAGTGCTTTGCACTTGCGGGGTCTCCCTCTGACTCGCATTCCCGCAGGAGTCTCACACCTTCCACTACAATCAACATAGTGCTGAGATAGAGTTTTAAGTATTCAATATATAAAATTATTCACAACTTTTTACAACGTATTGAGGTTAATAAGATACAAATTCAACGACGCACATATGTTTAACCAAGAAAAAAGAATTACTATTACTTTCTTAATTTTTAATAGTAACAACTTGGTATTAATAACTATTTATATTTTTGATGTTTATAACTCGTAACACTTACACCTGAAGGTACAACTTCTAGAGTTAATGTATCCTCTCCAATATAGTTGTGTGCTTTCTCAAAGGGGAATATTTTTATAACTACTGTAAAACTAAAGACTCTACCAGTCTGTGTTCGTTCTATGCTAATTATTTCTGTATCATAAAGAGCATATTGAGTAAGTTCTCCATAATAACCAACTACAGCATTGTCTATATGTGTAGTTAGTGTGGTAAGAAATGCATCAGGAAGTAGATATTTATCATTTTCCGCTTTCAAACTAATTGGTGAAAGTAATATTAAGCTTATTACCATTAAAGAAATAACAAGACACTTTTTCATTTGTTATCCACCTTGTCTTTTTCTTTCTAATATCTCAACTACAAATAACAGATATGCAACTGACTTTTATTTGAGCTATTCTTCAAAGATTGTAACTTAGTAAAGTACACTATAGTGGAATGTAGCGGAAGACACTTGACTCCTGCGGGCGCAGAGGAAAGCAAGTGTCTGCAGCGAAATGAAACGGATTTATTTCTATCTAATACCAACTTATTAAGTTTGCTAACACTTTAAATGTTTCACAACCCCTGTACCAATACAATACTTGTTATTTAAAATTTTAAATAACAATAAAAAAGAAGCATTATCAACCTAATGCTCCTTGCTCCCTCTATATAAACTCACACCAACATGAGCTTTCTATTCTTCTTCAACTTCCTTTTCCCCATGAACTCGCTCTAGTGCCATTGTGTAAGCATCATTACCATAATTCAAACAACGCTTCACACGAGAAATCGTTGCTGTACTAGCACCTGTTTCTGTTTCGATTTTATGATACGTAAACCCTTCACGCAGCATTCTAGCAACCTCAAGTCTTTGAGCTAAAGATTGAATCTCATTGACTGTACAAAGATCATCAAAAAAACGATAGCATTCCTCTAAATCTTTTAAAGACAAAACAGATTGAAAAAGCTGATCTAGTTCTTTGCCACGTAGCTTTTCTATTTGCATATTCATTCTCCTTTTAATTTTGCGATTGTGATATAAATGATTTCGATAAATCAGGAACAATATTGATCCACGTTCTACCCGGAGCTAGCTTCACAACTTCTCCGTCTTTAACAGGAACGATTCGTCCATCGTGGTTTTCCCATTGTATTTCCTGTTTTGTTCCATTTTGAAGGAGAATTGCATTTCCTCCAGAAGTTAAATTAAGTCCTCTTCTACCATAATCATCTATAATTCTGTGTTCCATCTCAACAACGAACACATTTGCTAATGTAACAGGTTCTCCACTTTCCAAATCTACCGATTGTTCATTACCACTATAACGGATATAGGCTTGCTCAGCTTGATTATACTCGTAAGTTGCTTGCCATGTAGCGGAGTTGTCATATTTTATGACAAACTTGTTCAGAGCTTCTCCTTGTACCTTTTCCACATCTTCTTCAGAAAGAAACTCAAAAGGCTCAACTTCTGCAGTTACTTCATAACCTAATTGATCTGCACCCTTTAAAATGTTTTCTTTTGAAATATATGAATTATGTGGTGCTTTACGGTGATCTGCTCTCCAAAACAGAGTGCCATCATAAAACAGACCATTTATATAGTCTGCTTCTCCAGCTTCAAGCATCTCTTTTGCATCTGGGCTCCATCCATGACTAACATATAAAGAATTAAAACCTTTACTTAAGTCAATATAATAATCCCTTGCACTTCTAACAGGTCCTATAATATCTGGTATTTCACTTTGAAATACCGCTAAAAATCTTGTTATATTACCCTCTGCAAGAACTTCATACACAATATCAGCTTTGTATAAACCTGATTGTGGTCTTGCGCTAGGATGATTATTAATCATTACCGCTACAGGACGTTGAGTCAGCTCTTGTTCCTCTGCTTCTAACCCTGTTAGAGGAAATGAAACGCTTTCTTCAACTTCAACTGCTACCGGTTCTTCCTTCACTTGAACTGGTTCTTTTTCTTTAGTGGAGGTCTTTTCCTCATCATTACTACATGCACTCACTATGAGCATAGAAAGAATAATAAATGATAATTTTCCCTTAAACAAATTAACACAACCTTATCGTTTTTTCCACTTTTATATTTTAACGCATTATCGATGGAAAGAGTACCGTTTTTTTCATCACATCAAAAATACCTCTTGGTGTAATTCTTATATATGGTAGATGTGTTGATGATAAAAACAACAAAGAATAAACCGGATCATCAAATGTATAGCCTCGTTCAATTAAGAGTGCGTTCAATTCTTTCTGCTTGTGAATCACATCTGTAAGCTTGTCATTTGATGCACTTCCATTTAAATGCAATGGCATTTCAAAGATCACTTCATCATTTTCAGTTAGAACCATCCCACCACCGATTTCTTTCATCCGACGAAAAGCTGATACCATTTCCTTTTTATTTTTACCGATAATAATGACATCACCAGTTGTTGAATAGGAGCTTGCAAAGCCTTGCACTTTATTGGCAAAGCCTTTAATAAAGGTGTTGATTCTCCATTCACCATTTCGATCAATAAGAGCTAAAAAGCTTTCATCATGTTGATACGATAGGTCATTTGCAGATCCATCAATTGTAATCGAGTATGGTTCCATGATGACCGCATTTCTCATTTTCATACCTAAAGGCATAGAAAACTGTAAATCATCTATTGTTAGCTCCCAATTTATATCGGCCTTCTGTAGCCCATAATCTCCCCAATTAATTTCTTGTTTTACTTCTATCTTTTCATTATCTTTACGAAGCCATGCTCCTTTAGACATAACACTTATTGGATCAGGTTGATCAATGCTTGATAAAATATTTAGTGTTGCCACTTTTCCAGGAGCTATTGCACCAATTTGGTCGTCAATTTGATAATATTTTGCCAAGTTAAATGAACTCATATTATACGCATCTATAGAAGGCACATTACATTCTAATGCAATATCTATACAACGATTAATCATTCCTTCTTCATAAAAAGAAGGAGTTGCTCCATCTGTTGTGTAATACAAAAAATCATAAGTTGCTAACCCTTCATTCTCAAGTTCCTTTAATAATTTTTCTAAATCAGGACGTATAGAGGAATGTCTTAAAGCAGCTGTATAGCCCATTTTCAACCGCTTAATCACATCTTTACCTGTCATTGATTCGTGATCACTATCTACACCGAAAAGCTTCATCTTCGTTAATGTATTCTCTGAAGCTCCAGGGAAATGTCCTTCCATTCTTTTTCCCTTTCTCTTTGTTTCTTGTAACCAGTATAATAGCCAATCATCTCCATCGGCCAGCTTTGGCCATCCTGTTAATTCTCCACCTTGTAAAACAGAGTCATGTTCTAGCCATTTCTTCACAAAGTCATGGGAAAGTACTTTTTCTTCTGAATGGACTTCTGTTTGTAAATCGAAGCGTGCCCACCAATAATAATGGAAATGTTGCTTCTCTAAATCATCGATTAAAGTAAGCGCTTTCTTTTTCTGGCATTGTAAAAGTAAAAAAAGATTATCACTAATTAATGTTGTTGTCCCTGTTTGTGACACATAACTTGCTAAAGTATGGGGATTATATAATTGAAATGGATGAGCATGTGGTTCAATATATCCTGGTACTACGACTTTTGTTGAGCAATCTATTACCTCAGTATTCGTCGTGATTTCAGGCAAATTGTTCCCAACATAAATAATACGATCTTCTAAGATCCAAATATTTGCTTTAATCCATTGTCGTAAATAAGAGTTCAAATATGTTGCGTTTTTCAATACAACAGTTGGTGCTATTTTATTTGCTAAAACATCAATTTGTTTTCGTATTGTACTGTTTTTCCATCTGAATTTTTTTTCGGGCATAGTAAACCCTCCATTTGTAGTTTGTAGCTTATTACTATGTTAACATATGGAAATTATTAACGCATTAACGTTTTATTGCATTTTCATGACAAATTTCTGGGAGGATTGTAATAATGATTAGACCAAACATTGGAATTGTTAACGCATTAATCAGAATCACATGTGGACTTTCACTACTATCTTGGGCTACATCCAAGTATTGCAAAAAGCCTTGGAGAGATTCATATATCATCGTGATCGTTCTTGCTGCAATGAAAGTTGGCGAAGGAATCCTCCGCTTCTGTCCGATCACATATATATTCGAAAACAACACAGAAACATTTTTTGTAGATGAAGACGATGAGTATGAAGATGAGGACGAGGAAGAATTTGAAGAGTCATACAATCCTTCTTAATAATAGAAGCACAAGCACCTTAAACAGCCCCGACAAGCAGGAAAAATCGCTCTTTGAATAGCTGGCTCCCTAAGCTATTTGTTTATTTTTCCCTTAAGTTGGAGCTAGGCACTATGTACTGAAATTTCATACTTTCTTATCCAATAAAAAAACGGGCCTGGTTAACACCAGCCCCTTTTCTTTATAAATGATAAATATTATTGAAAGTAGAGAATCTACTATCATTTAATTCAATTCTTATTTTTATTAATTAGAAAAACAAAAAACTTTTTAGGTTGCTAGTAACGGAAGGTGCGAGACTCCTGCAGGAATAGTGGGATAGGTGAGACCCCACAGGCGTTTACGCCGAGGAGGCTCACCGCCCACCCTGCGGAAAGCGAGCATCCTGCAGCGGCTAGCAACCTACACCATACAAATTCAAAACCAAATTATGGAGGTATTACTATGTTTCTAGAATATTTAACAGATATGTCATTCATTTTTATTGCGCTAATCGGCGGGATTGTCGCATTATGCTTTGCTTATATTAAGAAGAAACGCCGGACTTAATTGCCTTGTTGCCGATATCTTTACGATAAAAAAGAGCAGGACAAGCAATTTGATCGACTAGCTTATAAGCCTGTTCTTGTGCATCACTAATTGTTTCACCGTATCCTGATACAACTAAAACGCGACCACCATTATTAACAAACTGATCATTCACTTTTTTTGTTCCAGCATGAAAGATAACGGCATCGTCTGCTTTTTCTGTTAACTTTCCAATTGGTTGACCTTTTTCATAATCATTAGGATAACCCTGTGAAGCTAGAACAACACCTAAAACAGCTTTTGAAGACCATTTAAGTTCAACTGGCTGATCATTAAGAATGGCTAAAAGTGATTCAACTAAATCAGACTCAAGTCTTGGTAATACTACCTGTGTTTCAGGATCACCAAATCTTGCATTAAATTCAATAACCTTTGGTCCTTCTGACGTTAAGATAAGACCCGCATATAAAATGCCTGTGAAGTAGCGTCCTTCACTGATAAGAGCTTTTGCAGCTGGTTTTAAGATGGTTTCAACAGCTGTTTGGACCACAGTCTCAGAAATTTGTGGAACTGGAGAATATGCACCCATTCCTCCAGTGTTTGGTCCTTCATCATTGTCATATGCACGCTTATGATCTTGCGCTATAACCATTGGGTAGACTTTTTCACCTTTAACAAATGCCATTAATGAAAATTCTTCACCAGCAAGAAATTCTTCGATAACAACTGAGCTTGATGCATCACCGAATTTTTCATTTTCTAGCATGTCTGTGACACTTTCTAATGCTACATCAAGAGTTTCAGCAACGGTTACACCCTTACCAGCAGCTAATCCGTCAGCTTTGATAACAATTGGTGCACCTTTTTCATTAATATATCCTTTTGCCTGCTCAACATCTGTGAATGTTTGGTAGTCAGCAGTTGGGATATTGTATTTAATCATTAATTCTTTTGCAAAGTTTTTACTTCCTTCAATAAGAGCAGCCTCTTTTGTTGGTCCAAATACTTTAAGGCCAGCTTCTTCAAAGTCGTTGACAATCCCGTTTAACAAAGGTACTTCAGGTCCGACGATTGTTAAACCAATTTCTTCTTTCAATGCAAAAGCTAATAAAGCTTCATTATCATTTTCACTAATGTCTACTCTTGTTGCAAATTCATTCATTCCATCATTTCCTGGAGCAACGAATACTTCCTCTACAAGCTTACTTTGTGCGGCTTTCCAAACAAGTGCATGCTCACGTCCGCCCTGTCCTATAATCAGTACTTTCATGCTTTACACCTCTTCTTAATGTTTAAAATGACGTACTCCTGTAAAGACCATTGTAATTCCATATTCATCAGCCATACGAATAGAATCTTCATCACGAATTGATCCACCTGGTTGAATAATAGCTGTAACCCCAGCTTTAGCAGCCGCTTCAACTGTATCACTCATAGGGAAAAATGCGTCAGAGCCTAATGCACTACCTTGTGCTTTTTCACCAGCTTGCTCAATCGCAATTTTCGCCGCGCCAACACGATTCATTTGACCAGCACCAACACCAACTGTCATTTCATCTTTTGCTAGTACAATTGCATTTGACTTAACATGCTTAACAACCTTCCAAGCTAGCTTAAGATCCTTCCACTCATCTTCTGAAGGCTCGCGTTTTGTTGGAATGGTTACTTCTACATCATCAAGTGAAAGTGTATCCTCATCTTGTACTAGTAAACCACCGTGAACTGATTGAAGCTGCATATCTGCCTTAGAAGCTGCCGTTACATCAATTGTTAACAAACGAAGATTTTTCTTGCTTGTTAAAATACCTAATGCTTCTTGGCTAAATGATGGAGCAATAACGATTTCTAAGAAAATTTCATGAAGCTTGTGAGCTGTTTCGGCATCAACCTCATGATTAACAGCAACAATTCCGCCAAAAATAGACGTTGGATCTGCAGCATAACAACGAGTAAATGCTTCAAATACTGATGTACCAACACCAACTCCACATGGATTCATATGCTTAACAGCAACTGCTGCTGGTTCATTAAATTCACGAACAATTTGTAATGCAGCATCTGCGTCTTTGATATTGTTAAAGGAAAGCTCTTTTCCATGAAGCTGTTTTGCATTTGCAATTGATGCTACTGGAACAAATGGCTTTTGATAGAACGTTGCTTTTTGATGAGGATTTTCACCATAACGTAGAGATTGCTTTTTCTCAAACGTATATGTAACTGTTTCTGGATCTTCTTCACCAATTTTATTTGTTAAAAATTCAGCAATTAAAGCGTCATATGCAGCTGTATGTCTAAATACCTTTGCTGCTAAACGTTGCTTTTGAGTTAATGAAACTTCTCCAGAAGCTTTTAATTCTTCTAAAACTGCACTGTAATCTTGAGGATCAACAAGAACTGTTACATCTTCATGATTTTTTGCAGCAGAGCGAAGCATTGAAGGCCCACCGATATCAATGTTCTCAATTGCATCCTGGAACTCAACATCAGGCTTTGAAATCGTTTCTTTAAATGGATAAAGATTCACAACAACCAAGTCTATTGTTTCAATGTTGTTTTCTTTTAATTGATCCATATGACTAGGATTGTTACGAACAGCTAATAATCCACCATGAATATTAGGGTGTAGTGTTTTCACACGTCCGTCCATAATTTCTGGGAATCCAGTTACTTCAGAAATACCGATTACGTTTAATCCGTTTTCCTCAAGTAATGATTTCGTCCCACCAGTTGAGATAACCTCAACACCTAAATCGATTAACTCTTTTACAAAAGGAACTAGATTTTCTTTATTAGACACACTAACAAGCGCACGTTTCACTGACATATTTTTTCCACCTCTAGCTTTATTTTGACACCAATTCTTTAATAACCTTAGGGTATAACATATGTTCAACTTTATGGATCTTCTTAGCTATAGCTTCTATTGTATCTTCAGCTTCAATCTCAATTGCTTTTTGGGCAATAATCGGGCCTGTGTCCATTCCTGCATCAACAAAATGAACCGTAACACCTGTTACCTTTACACCAGCTTGAAATGCTTGTCCTATAGCATCTTTCCCAGGAAATGCAGGCAATAAGGAAGGATGAATATTGACAATTCTATTTACGTAGGCGTTTAAAAGAGTATCACCAATTAACCGCATATACCCAGCTAAAATCACAAAATCAATCTTGTTGTTTTCTAAAACAGACAAGATTGCCTGTTCGTAATCTGCTTTTGTTTCGTATTCTTTAGGAATAAAGCAATATGCAGGAACATTGACTGATTGAGCTCTCTCAATCACACCAGCCTGTGGTTTATCACTAACAACAAGACTAATCTCTGCATCTGTTTCACCAAGCTTTATCGAATCAAAAATTGCTTGAAAATTGCTGCCATTTCCTGATGCAAAAATAGCTAGTTTTTTCATGCAATCGAGCCTCCACCAAATGTCACACCAGTACCCTTTGTCACACGGCCAATTATATAAGCCTTCTCACCATTTTCCTCTAATTGTCCAATAACATCATGTAAAAGCTCTTCTTTAACCGCAAGAACAAAACCGATTCCCATATTAAAGACATTAAATAGATCTTCACCTTTTAGCTGTCCTTGTTCTTTTAAGAAATCAAAAATCTTCGGAATTGGCCATGAACCATAATCGATTTCAGCACCTGTTCCTTCTGGTAACATTCTTGGGATGTTTTCAATAAAACCGCCACCAGTAATATGTGCCATACCATCAACTTGATATTTTTTAATTACATCAAGAACTGGTTTAACATAAATTCTCGTTGGTGTGAGTAGCACTTCACCTAACGTTTCAGTAAAAGGCTCATATACTTTTTGTAAATCAAGCTTTTGATCTTCTAATAAAACTTTACGCACTAATGAGAAACCATTGCTATGAATACCACTTGATGAAAGGCCAATTAATACATGACCTGGCTCAATATTTTGTCCTGTTACAATATTGTCTTTTTCAACAACACCTACAGAAAATCCTGCCACATCATATTCATCTTCTTCATATAGCCCAGGCATTTCAGCCGTTTCACCACCAACTAAAGCACAACCAGATTGCTCACAACCATCAGCAATTCCTTTAACGATTTGCTCAATTTTCTCAGGGATTGCTTTACCTAACGCTAAATAATCTAAGAAAAATAATGGTTCAGCGCCTTGAGCTAATATATCATTGACACACATAGCAACAGCATCAACACCTATGGAATCATGCTTGTCAGCCATAAAAGCAAGCTTTAACTTCGTCCCGACACCATCTGTACCAGACACAAGTACTGGCTTCTTATAATTTAACTCACTTAAATCAAACATTCCACCAAAACCGCCAAGACCACCCATTACACCTAAACGCATTGTTTTTTCAACATGCTTCTTCATTCTTGAAACAGCTTCATAGCCTGCTTCAATGTCGACACCAGCTTGCTTATAAACGTCAGACATGCCTGCTTCCTCCTTAAGAAACCTTAGTAAATAGAACAAACTCTCATCTAATGTAGAACAGGAATCGAAATATCGATTCCTATCAATTTTTTATTATTGTAAAAACATTTTGGCTTACGCTTTTCTATTTAAGCTTTTTCGTGCGGTAAAACTGTATCTGGATAAATTTCAGTAGGATAACGACCTGTGAAGCATGCTAAGCATTGTCCTTTGAATTCACCTTCATATGGACGACCAATTCCTTCTAATAATCCCTCTACACTTAAAAAGGCAAGACTGTCTGCACCGATAAGCTCACGAATTTCTTCTATTGAATGATTTGATGCAATTAATTCTTCATGTGTTGATGTATCAATTCCGTAAAAGCAAGGATTTGCAATAGGTGGTGAACTAATACGAACGTGAACCTCTTTAGCACCTGCATCGCGAAGCATTGTTACGATTCGTTTACTTGTTGTTCCACGGACAATTGAGTCATCAACCATAACAACACGTTTTCCTTCTACAACACCACGAACAGCTGAAAGCTTCATTTTCACACCTTGTTCACGTAATTCTTGTGAAGGCTGGATAAACGTTCTGCCAACATAACGGTTTTTGATTAATCCCAGCTCATATGGAATGCCTGTTAATTCAGCAAATCCAATCGCAGCAGAAATACTTGAATCAGGTACACCTGTCACAACATCAGCAGCAACCTCAGATTCAACGGCTAAACGTTTGCCTAAGTTTTTACGTGCTGTATGAACATTAATTCCATCAATATTGCTATCTGGACGAGAGAAATAGATGTATTCCATACTACAAATTGAACGATTAATATTCATTGAAAAACGCTCAGAGCGAATTCCTTCGTCATTAATAATTAATAATTCACCTGGTTGAACATCTCTTTCATATTTTGCTCCAACTACATCAAATGCACATGTTTCAGAAGCAATCACATAAGCATCTCCCAAAACTCCGATAGACAATGGGCGTAGTCCATTAGGATCTAGCGCAACCATCATTTCCGTTTCTGTCATGATTAAAAAAGCATATGCTCCTTTAATGACTGTTAATGCACTTTTCACAGCTTCCTTCATATCTTGATAGCCACTTCTTCTGATAAGATGTGCTAACACCTCAGTATCTGAAGTTGTTTGGAAAATACTTCCCTGGCTCTCAAGCTGATGCTTAAGCTGTGTTGCATTCACAAGATTACCGTTATGAGCAAGCGCTAAGCCACCACTATGTGATTTAAAGAAAAGGGGCTGAACATTTTCATAACCGCCCCCACCTGCCGTTGCATAACGAACATGACCAATAGCTGCCTTACCTGATAATTCATTTAGTCTTCCATTAGCGAAAACCTCTGAAATCAGACCTAGACCTTTTGCACTTGTTAATTTTTCACCATCAGTTGTAACAATCCCTGCACCTTCTTGACCTCTATGCTGTAGACTGTGTAAGCCATAATACGTAATTTGAGCAGCGTCTTTATGACCCCAAATTCCGAAGACACCACATTCTTCATTTAATCCTTTGATTTCAGTAAGCACGGGATAGCCCCTTTCCATGCAGCCTTAAGTTCTTCTACAGATGCATCTACAAGAGTTTCATTGTTTGTGTTTTTAATAACAAGCTTATTAGAATCAGTTACTTCACCAATACATACAGCATCTACTAATTGTTCAAATGCTTGTTGGTTTTCTTTTTTCACTGAAATGATAAAACGAGTTTGTGATTCACTGAATAGTGCTGCTGTTGCATCACCAGTAAGTGTCACTTCAGCTCCTAAGTTTTTACCACCAAATAATGGCTCAGCTAGTGCAACAGCTACTCCACCTTCTGAAACATCATGTGCTGATGCTACAGTTTTTGCATGAATCGCTGATAATAGCTGATCTAATGTTTTTCTTTCTTTTGCTAAATCAAGCTCTGGAGATTGACCAAAGATTTTACCGTACGTAAGCTTTTGTAGCTCACTACCACCGAACTCAGGCTTTGTTTCACCGATTAAATAGATAAGATCTCCAGCTTCTTTAAAGTCTTGCGTTGTAATATAATCTGTATCTTCAATTAAACCAACCATACCGATTACAGGTGTTGGGTAAATTGCTGTTCCGTTTGTTTCATTGTATAAAGATACGTTTCCACCAATAACTGGTGTATCTAACACGCGACAAGCTTCACTAATACCATCTGCTGATTTTTCAATTTGCCAGAAAATTTCAGGCTTTTCAGGATTACCAAAGTTTAAGTTATCTGTAATCGCAAGTGGTGTTGCACCTGAACATACAATATTACGAGCAGCCTCTGCTACAGCAATTTGCCCACCAACCTCTGGATCTAAATAAAGATAACGAGAGTTACAGTCAGTTGTCATAGCTAAAGCTTTCTTTGTATCACGGATACGAACAACGGCAGCATCTGAACCTGGTGCAACAACTGTGTTTGTGCGAACCATATAATCATACTGATCGTAAACCCATTCTTTACTTGCAATTGTTGGTTGCTTTAATAGATTAATAAGTGTTTCTTTATAGTTATCTACTGAAATAGGTGCTACGTTCATTTGTTGGAACTCTTCATAGTACGCAGGTACTTTTGAAGGCTTATGATAAACAGGTGCTTCTTCAGCTAACGCGTCAACTGGAAGCTCACATACTACTTCACCTTTATGGAAAAGACGAAGCATTTTGTCGTCTGTTACTTTCCCAACTGATACTGCTTCTAAATCATATTTCTCGAAAAGGTCAACGATTTCTTGCTCTCTGCCTTTTTCAATAACAAGTAGCATTCTTTCTTGAGATTCAGAAAGCATCATTTCATAAGGAGTCATTCCTGATTCACGTTGTGGAATAAGATCAAGGTCCATTTCTATACCAGAACCAGCTTTACTTGCCATCTCTGCTGATGAACTTGTTAATCCAGCTGCTCCCATGTCTTGGATTCCAACTAACGCATCATTTTTAATAACTTCCAAGCAAGCTTCTAATAAAAGCTTCTCCATAAATGGATCTCCAACCTGTACCGCTGAACGATCTGCACCAGAATCGTCAGTTAACTCTTCAGAAGAGAATGTTGCACCATGAATTCCATCACGACCAGTTCTGGCACCAACATACATAACTGTGTTGCCAACACCTTTTGCTTGGCCTTTTTTAATGTCTTCATGATTAATCAACCCTACGCACATAGCGTTAACAAGAGGATTTCCTTCATAAGAATCATCAAATTGAATTTCTCCACCTACTGTAGGAATTCCGATACAGTTACCGTACCCAGCAATCCCAGCAACAACCTCTTCAAACAAATACTTCACACGTGGAGATTTTAGTTCTCCAAAGCGTAAAGAATTTAAAATAGCAATAGGTCTTGCTCCCATTGAGAATACATCACGGATAATCCCACCAACACCAGTTGCAGCACCTTGGTATGGCTCAATAGCTGAAGGGTGGTTGTGACTTTCAATTTTGAAAACAACCGCTTGATTGTCACCAATATCGACAATCCCCGCTCCTTCTCCAGGTCCTTGTAGAACCTTTTCACCTGTAACAGGAAATTTCTTTAAAATAGGCTTAGAGTTTTTATAACTACAGTGCTCAGACCACATAACAGAGAAAATACCGATTTCTGTGTAATTTGGTAAACGACCAATAATTTTTTCAATCAGAGCAAACTCGTCATCACTTACACCCATTTGTCTGTAAACTTTTTCATCTTTAATCATCTGGTTAGTTGGTTCAAGCAGTAGTGACATGAGATTCCCTCCAGTTTTTCACGATCGATTGAAATAATTTTAATCCGTCAGCACTTCCAAGTAATTCATCAACTGCACGCTCAGGATGTGGCATCATCCCTAATACATTTCCGCGCTCATTTGTAATTCCAGCAATATCTACTAAACTGCCATTTGGATTTTCTTCGTACGTAAACACAATTTGATTGTTTTCTTTAAGCGTTTGAAGTGTTTCTTCATCACAATAATAATTCCCTTCTCCATGTGCGATAGGAACTGAGATGATCTCATCCTTATCATAAGCTGAAGTAAAGGCAGTGTTATTATTTGCAACCTTTAAATGAACTGGTCTACACATAAACTTTAAATTTTCGTTTCTTTTCATAGCACCCGGAAGTAATCCTACTTCTAATAAAATCTGGAATCCATTACACACACCAAGAACTGGCTTACCAGCTTCAGCTGCTTTAACTACTTCCTTCATTACGTTTGAGAAACGAGCAATAGCTCCAGAGCGTAAGTAATCTCCATATGAAAATCCACCTGGTAAAAGAATGCCGTCAAATTGGCTTAAATCTGTTTCATCATGCCAAACATATTCTACTTCTTCACCAAGCTCATCTTTAATCGCATGATACATATCTACATCACAGTTAGACCCAGGGAAAACGATCACAGCGAATTTCACTTTGTGACAACCTCCTGTACCTCATAGCTAAAGTCTTCAATCACTGTATTAGCAAGTAGTTTTTCACACATTTCACGAACAGCTACATCTAAATCACGATCAGATTTCTCAATCGTTAATTCCATATATTTACCGATACGAACGTCTTGCACTTCATTATAAGACATACTGTGTAAAGCACTCTTAACAGCTGTTCCTTGTGGATCTAATACACTTTCTCTTAACGTGACATAAACTTTTACTTTGTACATGTTGATTGTCCTCCAAGTCTAGTTAAAATAACTTCATATGCATCTGTTAAACTGCCAATATCTCTTCTAAAAACATCTTTATCAAATTTTTCGTTTGTATTGATATCCCATAAACGACATGTGTCTGGTGAAACTTCATCAGCTAAAATAATGGTTCCATCCTCAGTGATTCCGAACTCAAGCTTAAAATCAATTAAGCGAACATCACAAGCTTGAAAATGTGCTTTTAGCACGTCATTTACTTTTCTAGCAAGTGTTTTTAAGGTTTCTACTTGCTCAGGTGTTGCTACTTCTAAAAGTGCAATATGATCCTCAGTAAGTAACGGATCACCTAATTCATCATCTTTATAGTAAAACTCAACAAGTGGGTTTTTAATTTCTGTTCCCTCTTCAATGCCAGTCCGTTTAGAAAGACTTCCTGCTACAACATTTCTCACAACAACTTCAAGTGGGATAATGGTTACTGATTTCACAAGCTGCTCTGTTTCAGATAATCTTTTTACAAAGTGATTTTCAATATTGTTTGCTGTAAGCTTTTCAAAAATCAATGTCGAAATCTCATTGTTTAGACGACCCTTACCAGTAATTTCTTCCTTTTTCACACCATTAAACGCTGTAGCAGAATCTTTATAAGAAACTAGTAAAATATTAGGCTCATTTGTTTTATAAATACGCTTTGCTTTTCCTTCGTATAGTAATTCAAGCTTTTCTGTGTTCATAAAAGCCCTCCTAAACAGAATTTTGGGAACATTCACTGTAAAAATGATGATACTGTTACATTTTCTAACCAAGTTTTTTGATCAAATAGATAGCAAGGGGCTATCTTAGACCCTTGCTATTTCTGTTTTAAAGACCTAGACGTTCAAAAATTGCGTCTACACCTTTTAGATGGTAGTTATAATCAAAGCAATCTTCTATTTTTTCAGCAGATAAGCGAGAAGTGATTTTCTCTTCGCCTTCAACAAGTCCACGGAATGGAACTTGCTTTTCCCAAGCTTCCATCGCTTTTGGTTGAACAAGATCATAAGCCTCTTCTCTTGTCATACCTGTATCGATTAAAGCAAGTAACACACGTTGTGAGTAAATCAACCCTTGTGTACGATCCATATTACGCTTCATATTTTCAGGAAATACTGTTAAGTTTTTCACGATGTTTCCAAAACGATTTAACATATAGTTAAGAGCAATCGTAGCATCTGGTAAGATAATACGCTCAGCAGATGAATGTGAGATATCTCTTTCATGCCATAATGGAACATTTTCATAAGCTGTTAACATATAGCCACGAATCACACGTGCAAGACCTGTCATGTTTTCAGAGCCGATAGGGTTCCGTTTATGCGGCATTGCAGAAGATCCTTTTTGACCTTTAGCAAATGCTTCTTCCACTTCACGAGTTTCACTTTTTTGCAATCCACGAATTTCTACAGCAAACTTTTCGATAGATGTTGCAACTAATGCGATAGCTGCCATATATTCTGCATGACGATCACGTTGTAATGTTTGAGTTGAAATTGGTGCTGGTTGTGTACCTAATTTTTCACAAACATATTTTTCAACAAAAGGATCGATGTTTGCATATGTTCCAACTGCTCCAGAAATTTTCCCAAACTCTACGCCAGTTGCTGCACGCTTGAAACGATCTAAATTACGCTTCATTTCTTCATACCAAAGACCAAGCTTTAAACCAAAAGTAGTAGGCTCTGCATGAACACCATGAGTACGGCCCATCATCACTGTATATTTATGTTCTTGAGCTTTTTCTTTTAAAATTTGCACAAAGTTCTCAATATCTTTTAATAGAATGTCATTTGCTTGCTTTAATAAATAAGAAAGAGCTGTGTCTACTACATCTGTTGACGTTAATCCGTAATGTACCCATTTACGCTCTTCTCCAAGAGTTTCAGAAACTGCTCTAGTAAATGCAACAACATCATGACGAGTTTCTAATTCAATTTCATTAATACGATCCACATCAAATGATGCATTTTTACGAAGAAGTGCAACATCCTCTTTAGGAATAACACCTAACTCTGCCCATGCCTCACATGCTAGAATTTCAACCTCTAACCATGCTTTGAATTTGTTTTCTTCTGTCCAAATTGCACCCATTTCTGGTCTAGTATAACGCTCAATCATTGATTTGCCTCCGTCCTATTTTAAACCCCAAATTTGATCAATCTGTTTTAATTCTTCTTCTATATCGTCACTCATAATCGTGATATGCCCCATCTTACGCTTAGCAATTGGCTCTTTCTTACCATAAAGATGAAGCTTAGATCTTTCTAATAAGTAAAGATGTTCATTAACCACCGATAAATCGTCACCTAACAAATTCACCATCACACCACTTTTTCTTAATGTAGTATGACCCAATGGTAGATTACAAATTGCACGAACATGCTGTTCAAACTGATCTGTTTCACATAAATCAATCGAATAATGACCCGAATTATGAGGACGTGGAGCTAATTCATTAATATAAAGCTCCCCAGTCTCCGTTAAGAACATTTCAACTGCTAGTGTCCCTACTAATTCAAAGCTATGTGAAAGCTTAATTGCTAGCTTTTCAGCGTTAGAAATAACCTCTTCTTCAACACGAGCTGGTACAATACTTTGATATAAAATATTGTCTTTATGAATATTTTCAGCTACCGGAAATGTTTTTGTCTCACCACTAACAGATCTTGTCACAATAACTGAAATTTCTTTTTCAAAAGGAACCCATTTTTCTAAAATACACGTTCCTTGGTTAAGTAATTGGTTTGCTTCTACTAAATCTTGCTCTGAACGGAGAACAACTTGACCTTTACCATCATAGCCACCTCTGCACGTTTTAAGCACACTTGGGTATTGAAGAAGCTCTACAGCGTCATTTAATTCAGCTTCTTTATGAACAATTCGGTAAGGAGCTACTTCACAGCCAGCATTTACGATGGCAGCCTTCTCAGTTTCACGATCCTGAGTTAATAATAATAAAGAGCTTTTTTGAGGAAGATATGCATGCTCCTCTAACCATTTCAGTGCTGTATAATCTATATTTTCAAATTCGTATGTGATCACATCACTTACGCTCGCTAATTTTTTTATAGCAGCTAAATCATCGTAACTCGCAGTAATCTCTATATCTGCTAGTTGACCACAAGGACAATCCTCTGTTGGATCTAGCACAGCAATCTTATAACCTAGCTGTCTAGCAGCAATCGCCATCATCCGGCCTAATTGACCGCCACCAATGATTCCTATTGTTTGACCAGGTAGAATTTGCTTATTCAAGCTCATCACTACTTTCTAGTACCTTTACACGTAGCTCGTTTCTTCTATTATCTAATACAGCTGCTAATTGCTCATCAAACGCTGAGAGAAATTGTGCTGCTAACAAGCCTGCATTTGTAGCACCTGCCTTACCAATTGCTACAGTTGCAACTGGTACACCACCAGGCATCTGAACAATGGAAAGCAATGAATCCATACCATTTAATGCTTTTGACTGAACAGGTATTCCGATAACTGGTAACGTCGTTTTTGCTGCAACCATTCCTGGTAAATGTGCTGCACCACCCGCACCAGCAACAATAACCTTTAAGCCTCTATCTCTAGCAGTCTCAGCATATTCAAACATATAATCAGGAGTACGATGAGCAGAAACTACCTTTTTTTCATAAGGAACATTTAATTCATCAAGTATGTCACAAGTATGCTTCATTGTTTCCCAATCAGATGTACTTCCCATAATAACTCCAACAACCGGATCCAATCTATTCCCCACCTTTTACATATCTTCATCCTATAAAAATAGCCCGATACCTAACTTTCTCATAAAAAAAGAGAAAGCTAGTATATCGGGCTCGGATCTAACTAAATACCGAATCGTTTATACTTACACTTTCCCTCATAGTCCGATGATTTACGGTCAGCGGGTAGAAACTTCTGGGCCATATTCCCAATTTTATATGAGGTTACCGTTAATTAATTATTTACATGTTTTATATTAACAATGAAGCTATTCGATGTCAACGTAAAATCGAACGATTTATTTAATATATAATTTAATGTTCGTCTTTTACACTAACTTCCCTTCAAAAACGATCTTTCTACCACACGGTACATGTTCTACCATATTTTCTCTCATTTCTTCCTTGAAAATCGGCTGCTCCGTTCTTCTCACAGGAAAATAGCCCTCATCACTCATTCTTTGCAAGCAATCATCAATTGTTTCATTTTCTTCAACAATAAATTTCTTCTTACTTGGTTTCCTTGTCATCTTTTCTACTCCCTTTATCTGATCCTGATTATGTATAAATCATTATAGAATTCCCTTGCTATTAATAATATGTAGATAGTTGTCTTCACTTTAGTTTATATAGAGTAACAATTACTACCCTCAAAATCAACAACATCTGACAAATTCCCTTGTGCTTTTCTACGAAATAAATTTAGTATTTGATTGTTGCTTGTTTTTTATACTTTAAGTTAGTAGAATTGAAATCATTTCATTACGCTCCACTATAGTGTTAACAAGCAACAGAAGGAATAATGAAGTATAGCACCTTGTACGATAACCTCAATTATAAAATTGCATATGAGTTTTTTCATTTTGATAATAATCTAATCGATCCTGTAAAGTACCAGTATGAAACTCAAACTTATGTCCATCTAAATCAGTGAAATATATAGATTTCTTATCTCGTTTATCTCTCTCACGACCTGATAATATATTCACCTTTAATTCAACCAATTTGTTATAAATAGCTGTAAAATCCTTATCTTCAATCGTGAATGCTAAATGAGTGTAAGAATGTTTAATCTCATTACGTGGAATATCACTTTCCTCATTAAGAGCAAGCCATAATCCGTTTAAATCAAAATAAGCAGTTGACACTCCCTTAACTAATAGCTTTGCATCAAAAACCTCTTTATAAAATTCGATCGATTTATCTAAATCAGATACGGAATATAATAAATGATTAATACCTTTAACTTTCATCTGTGCACCTACTTTTTTTGTTTGTTATTTTCTAGAAGAAAAATATAGAGTATATAGTTTTATAAATTCATTATTATTAACTTACTATATTAATTCTTTTTTACAAACAAAAAAGACCAGTATTTCTACTGACCTTTCTATTCTATATGTGATGTTTTCTATAATAAGAGAAATGACATTCATGTTTATCACATAACATGCTCGAATTTCGGCATGTTATGTTTTTAGTCTCTACCTTTATACATAATCTCGTTCTAGCTTAATCAATAGTATGATCTCTCTTGACCTTTTTCACGCACAAAAAAAGACCAGTATCTCTACTGATCTCTTTTCATTCTTTACTTGGCGACGTCCTACTCTCACAGGGGGAAACCCCCAACTACCATCGGCGCTGAAGAGCTTAACTTCCGTGTTCGGCATGGGAACGGGTGTGACCTCTTCGCCATCATCACCAAATAAATGGTTTACGGCTTCCGATGAACTTCACATTTCTGCGTCATCGATGCTCGTCAACATCCTCACGTACTAAAAGTACGCTCCGGTGTCTCCTCTATCGATTCCTTGAACTGTTCGTTCCTCGAAACCCTTTTACTCTTTACAGAGTCTTCGGGAATATTATATTCCTTCAAAACTAGATAACGATTGTACAATTCAATTCAACTAAGTTTTCGCTCTTATTTTGTCCAGCTACAGAAGCCAAATCCTACGGTAATTTCACTCTCTCGGACGAAGTCAAAGAACAACTTCTACTCGATCGCTCCAATTCCCTATGGATTTAAGCGGGCTTCTTCCGCTTTTCTATTTAGGTTAAGTCCTCGATCGATTAGTATCTGTCAGCTCCACACGTCACCGCGCTTCCACCTCAGACCTATCAACCTGATCATCTTTCAGGGATCTTACTAGCTTACGCTATGGGAAATCTCATCTTGAGGGGGGCTT
>NZ_JAFBDU010000003.1 GCF_016908395.1 Metabacillus crassostreae | reverse complement strand
AGCATCAAAAATCACCTCAGAATTATTATTACTATTATTTTATATGAAAAAAGACTGTAAACAAACTAGATTTTCGCTAGTTTGTCTACAGTCTGAAAAGAGAAGGATTAAGTCCTTCTCTTTTAAATAAGGTGTATTATTCTTTTTTTCGATTTCTTTTCTCCTTTTCAGCTCGATAAAACTCATGAAACATTTTCATAAGTGCTCGTTTCTCAATCCGTGAAACATAACTCCTTGAAATACCAAGCTCTTTTGCAATCTCACGTTGGGTTTTTTCCTTTTTTAAATCTAAACCAAATCTTCCTACAATGACTTCACGTTCTCTTCCATCTAGAATATCGATGTATTCCTTTACTTTTTCTAATTCCATATTTAACTGTATTGTTTCGATAACGTCTTCATTTTCAGATTTCAGGACATCAATCAAGCTAATCTCGTTTCCTTCTTTATCCTGACCAATCGGATCATGCAAAGAAACATCTTTTTTCGTCTTTTTTAATGCTCGTAAATGCATAAGGATTTCATTTTCAATACATCGAGCAGCATATGTTGCCAGTTTAGTGCCTTTTCCTTGTGAATAGCTTTCTATCGCTTTTATCAATCCAATTGTGCCGATTGAAATTAAATCTTCGGAGTCTTCCCCTGTGTTTTCAAATTTCTTCACAATATGAGCAACGAGGCGTAAATTATGTTCAATCAAAAGGTTTCTTGCATATTCATCTCCCTCTGACATTCGCTGCAAATATTTCTTTTCGTCTGTTGCAGACAAAGGTTGTGGGAAGGCATTATTTTTCACATAAGATACTAAGAACACTAATTCTTTAACAAAAAAACCTAGTGCAGTAATGAGCCCTGACATACCTCCACCTCCACTAAAACTTTATGTAGGCTAATGCCTATAAGTTATGTGTATGTGAGAGATAGCTTGTTTGTGTCTGTACACATAAAGAAGTTATCTTTTTGATCTAAAAATCTTTATCTTTAAGAATTGATCTACACTGTTTGATTAGTCATGCCACCTGCGAAAAATGTTGTCTTTAGCTTAAAAAGTTTAAAATATTTTTTTCTTCCTAGATTTGGGTTTTACGCCTAAACTTATCCTAAGAAATGTACATATAACTATTTATATAGATGGGTATTTAAGGGAGGTTTCTTATATGGTGGGTTATTCACCTTATGGTCCAGGTCCGTATCCATACTATCCAACACAAGGTGCAGTTGGATATGGTTATTGGTACGCCTTTATTGTTGTATTGTTAATTCTGTTGCTTGTTATTGGTGGAGGCTACTATTATTACAACTATTATCGATAAACTACAAGGGATGACTAGATTCTAAAGTCATCCCTTGTAGTTTATTTCTTTCATAAAAATGATCTAGAGGTGCATGAAAACTAATGGTATAATTAACATTCTTGGTTAGAAGTGGATACATAAATATTAGATTAGTTAGTGTAGTGGTTTAATGGAATGGACAACATAAAAAAAGAGCCGTCTACCGGCATGTAAATAAGCTTTTAAGAAGAAGCTTTTAAAACATGTCCTAAAGATCGGCGTTTAATTTCCATTGTAATTAATTCTATAAAATCATCATGTAGTTTCATTTCAGTTGCTTTATAATAAGATTCAATTAATAATTCGTCAGAAAGTTTACGCATGGTTGATGGCCAACTGCTTGGCTCTACACCTCCTAACAGGTAGTAACGCAACTTATTGCGTTAGTGAAATTTGTTATATATTATATATTGTTATTGATTTAAATTTAACATGAATCAATAAATAGAACAACCGTTCTGTTATCCACAGTTGCAAGTGGATAAGCTGTGGGTATGTTGTTTATAACAGTGAAAAAACGAATCGTTACAAGGGGTATAATGTGTATAATATTATCCACAACTGTTGAAGAGGGTCGGAAAATGTCGAAAAGTTTTTGTGTTTTCTAAAAACATTTTTGCATATATTATAAGTTTGTTTTGAAACTATGACTTAAATTCGTTATGATGTAAGATGGCAAAAAAATGATAATGAGGTGCTGAAACTCATGCTACGACAATTTTTACCAGGTGAATATGTGAAGAGTATTTATCATATTTCACCTAAGAAGCTTAAAGAAACTGGAATTAAAGGGATTATTACAGATTTAGATAATACGTTAGTTGAATGGGATCGACCAAATGCTACACCCCAACTACTAGAATGGTTTAAAGAATTAAAAGATCAAGGAATGAAAGTCACAATTGTTTCTAATAACAAAGAAGCGCGTGTGAAATCATTTTCAGAACCTTTAAATATCCCTTTTATATATAAAGCGAGAAAACCTATGGGTAAAGCTTTTATAAAAGCAGTAAAAGATATGAATTTAAAAAAAGAAGATGTTGTTGTAATCGGTGATCAGTTATTAACAGATGTTCTTGGTGGTAATCGAAATGGTTTCCAAACAATACTGGTTGTTCCTGTTGCTTCCACAGATGGTTTTTTCACAAGGATAAACCGACAAATAGAACGAAGAATAATGGATAGCTTAAAGCGAAAAGGTATGATTCAATGGGAGGAATAAAAGCGTGTTAGAAGATCAATTTTCATGTGTAGGCTGTGGAGTCGCTATTCAAACTGAAAATGAAGAAATGTTAGGTTATGCCCCACAAAGTGCTTTAGAGAAGGAAGAGGTCATATGTCAACGTTGCTTCCGATTAAAAAATTATAATGAGATTCAAGATGTTTCATTAACAGATGATGATTTTTTAAAAATCTTACATGGTATTGGTGAAACAAAAGGATTAATTGTTAAAATTGTTGATATATTTGATTTTAATGGTAGCTGGCTCCAAGGAATCCATCGATTTGTAAAAGGTAATCCAATTTTGTTAGTTGGAAATAAAAGTGACATTCTCCCAAAGTCAGTTAAGAAGCAAAAGTTAATTAATTGGATGAAAAGAGAAGCAAAAGAATTAGGATTAAAACCTATTGATGTTTGTTTGGTCAGCTCTGCAAAGGGGCATGGAATTAGAGAGGTTGCAGAATTGATTGATCAATATCGCGAAGGACAAGATGTCTATGTTGTTGGTTGTACAAATGTAGGGAAATCGACATTTATTAATCGAATGATTAAAGAAGTCACTGGAGTAAATGATGTTATTACCACTTCTCATTATCCCGGAACCACATTGGACTTAATTGAGATTCCACTTGATAATGGAGCAGCTCTTTACGATACTCCTGGTATAATTAATCACCATCAAATGGCACATTTTGTAGACAAGCGTGATTTAAAATTACTAAGTCCTAAAAAAGAAATAAAACCTATGATTTTTCAATTAAATGAAAAACAAACATTGTACTTCGGGGGCTTAGCACGTCTTGATTATGTTTCAGGAGGAAAGGAAGCATTAGTTTGCTATATTCCTACTGAATTGAAAATACATCGCACAAAACTTGAAAATGCCGATGACTTATATGAAAAACATGCTGGAGAATTATTATCTCCACCTAGACAAGAAGATGTTGATACATTTCCTAAACTAATACCTCATGAATATACGATCAAAGAAGCAAAAACAGACATTGTTTTTTCTGGTTTAGGATGGGTTACAGTAAATAACCCTGGGAAAAAAATTGTAGCTTATGCTCCCAAAGGTGTTAATGTAACTTTAAGGAAATCGTTAATTTAATTGAGGAGAGTATATACATGGGGAACTTATATGGTCTTATCGGATGTCCTGTTGAACATTCAATGTCACCAAACATTCATAATGATGCATTTAAGGAAAGAAAACTTGATGGATATTATCATGCATTTCATGTTGAACAAGGTCGATTAACAGAATCTGTTCAGGCTTTAAAGACTCTTGGAGTTAAAGGATTCAATGTAACAATTCCACATAAATTATCAATTATTCCACTTTTAGATGAACTACATGAATCAGCACAAATTGCAGGAGCTGTGAACACAGTTATTCATGAGAATGGGCGCTTAATTGGTTATAACACTGATGGAAATGGCTATGTTAGATCTTTAAAGGATGTAGTGAGAAAGCCCTTAGGTGAACAAAAGATCCTACTAATTGGTGCCGGTGGTGCAGCAAGAGGTATCTATTTCACACTCACGCATCAAGGCTGTCAGCATATTGATTTATGTAATCGAACTGTTTCAAAGGCTGAGGAATTGGTACAGCAATGTCCTTTTCCAAATACAAGCACATCATTAAGCTTAACCCAAGCTGAACAACAATTAGGAAGCTATGATATTATCATCCAAACAACAGCAGTTGGGTTACATCCTAACATAGACCAAAAGCCAATAAGTTTAAAACATGCAAAATCAACAGCAGTTGTTAGTGATATTATCTATAATCCGATTCAGACAGCATTACTTCAAGAAGCAGAACTTTTAGGTTTAACCGTCCATACAGGTGTTGGGATGTTTGTACATCAGGCAGCACTAGCATTTGAATTATGGACAGAACAAAAACCTTCTGTAGAGAAAATGACCGCGATAGTAATGGACAAACTAGGAGGTAATAAAACATGTTAAAAGGAAAACAGAAACGTTTTTTACGATCAGAAGCACACCACTTAAGCCCAATTTTTCAAGTAGGTAAAGGTGGAGTTAACGAAAATATGGTTAATCAAATTTCCGAAGCTTTAGAAGCTCGTGAGCTCTTAAAGGTTTCAATCCTACAAAATTGTGAAGAAGATAAAGATACTGTTGCACAAGAAATTGTAAAAGGAACAAAAGCAGAGCTTGTACAAATTATCGGAAATACAATTGTGTTATATAAAGAATCAAAGGAAAATAAGAAACTTAATTTACCTCAATAAATTGAAAGTGGGTGGAAGGGATTGACTAAAAAAATTGGAATTTTGGGCGGAACATTTGATCCACCCCATTTTGGGCATCTGTTAATTGCAAGTGAAATTCTTCATAAAATGCAGTTATCAGAAGTCTGGTTTATTCCTAATCAAATTCCACCTCATAAATCAGAAAAGCATTTCTCAGATAGTAGGCACAGGCTAAACATGCTCAAGCTTGCTATAAAGGATAATGATCATTTCAAAATAAATACGTTAGAATTAGAGCGTGAGGGTCCGTCCTATACATATGATACAATTCACATATTGCGTGAGCAGTACCCGGATTATTCCTTTCATTTTATTATCGGTGCTGATATGATTGAATATCTGCCTCATTGGCATAAAATTGATGAAATCATTAAGATAGTTTCATTTATTGGTGTAAAAAGACATGGATATAAGACAGTAACAGACTATCCAGTAAACGAGATTGAGATCCCAATGTTTGATGTTTCTTCTACGATGCTTAGAGAGCGTTTAAATAAAAATGAAAGTACTGCTTATCTTTTGCCGGAAGATGTGAAAAGATATATTAAGGGGAATCATTTATATGGAACGAGATAAAGCATTAAAAATTGTGGAAAAGCAGTTAACCGAACACAGGTACATCCATACAATTGGAGTAATGGAAACAGCTATTCATTTAGCGGGAAAATATGGTGAAAATCTCGAAAAAACAGAACTTTCAGCAATTTTTCATGATTACGCAAAATTTCGACCTAAAGATGAGATGAAACAAATAATTCTTGATCAAAAGCTTTCACCCTTACTTTTAGAGTATAATAGTGAATTATGGCATGCACCAGTTGGAGCGTTTCTCGTTGAACAGGAAGTAGGAATAAGTGATACAGAAATATTAAACGCCATAAAGTTTCATACATCTGGACGACCTCATATGTCTTTGCTGGAAAAGATAATATATGTGGCAGACTATATTGAACCAGGTCGACATTTTCCAGGTGTAGAAGAAGTAAGAGAACTTGCTGAGGAAAGCTTAGATAAGGCTTTAATAAAATCATTACAAAATACTATTATGTTTTTACTGAAGAAAAATCAAGCTGTTTATCCAGACACGATTTCAACATACAATTGGTTAGTATTAGAAGGAGGAAGAACTATTTAATGAGAGAAAGAGATATTTTAACAACAGTAGCAAAAGCAGCAGATAGCAAACGTGCAGAGGATATTATTGCACTTAATATGAAGGGGATTTCATTAATAGCGGATTATTTCCTAATTTGCCACGGTAACTCTGATAAACAAGTTCAAGCCATTGCAAGAGAAATTAAAGAGCAGGCTGCTGAGGAAGGTATTTTTGTAAAACGTTTAGAAGGCTTTGATGAAGCTCGTTGGATTTTAATTGATTTAGGGGATGTCGTTGCACATGTCTTTCATAAAGATGAAAGAGGTTATTACAACCTTGAACGTCTATGGGGAGATGCACCAACTGAGGATTTAGTGAGTGAACTAAATCAATGATTTACCAAGGATTTGCCTATATCTATGATCAGCTTATGAAAGATGCGCCATATGATCAATGGGCAGAATTAATTCTTGAGGTTTTTTCTAAGTATCATCCGGACACAAAGAATGTTTTAGACATTGGTTGTGGCACAGGTGAGATAGCTGTTCGATTGGCAAAAAAACAATTCAATGTCACTGGTGTTGATCTAAGTGAGGATATGCTCACTGTAGCTCAGGCAAAGGCTGAGAAGAACAAAGTTAATATGTTGTTCCTGCAACAAGATATGCGTGAGCTCACAGGCTTCATAGAGCGATCTGATGCGATTACGATATGTTGTGACTCTTTAAATTATTTAAGAACGATATCGGACGTGCAATCAACGTTTGAAGCTGTTTATAATCAATTGAATGATAATGGATTGTTTATTTTTGATGTTCATTCACTTTATAAAATTCATAATGTTTTTGCAGATGCAACATTTGCTGATCAAGATGATGATATAAGCTTTATCTGGAGTTCGTATCTAGGAGAAGAAGAACACAGTATCGAGCATGATCTTTCTTTTTTTGTTAAGCAAGGTGAATTCTATGAGCGGTATGATGAACTGCATTACCAGCGAACATTTGATATCGAACAATACAAACAATTATTACAATCTGCTTCCTTTGAAATTGTAAAGATATGTAGTGATTTTCAATTACATGAAGACCCTACACCAACAACTGAGCGAATCTTTTTTATTGCAAGGAAAAAATAAGGAGTTCTCCATTAAAAGGAGAAACTCCTTATTTTTTGTATTAGTAATCTTGATCGTTCATTTTTGTAAGAAAGCTTAAAAAAGTTTTTGGAAAAGCAGGATTATGGTTAATTGTAGAGAATTATTTATGTGTTATTGTATTGAATTGTACTGAAACTTCCTCAATATCTTCATAATATTTCTCATGTGTTACCTGAAATACTTTATTAAACATGTCTCCGATTTCATTTTCTAACACTTTAATCCCTTTTCCAGTTACGCCACCTTTAACACATACTTTTTCCTGTAATGTAGGAAGTGTATAGATTTCTGTTTCAAGTAATTTTCCCATACCCACAATCATTTCACTTGCTAATAAAACAGCTTGATCTTTAGTGATCTCTGTTTCAGCTACTGCACTATCCACAAATTGTTGAAGTAAAAAGCTAAAAAAAGCAGGACCACAGCTAACGATATCTGATGCCACTCTTGTTACGTTATCTTCTATTTGAACTGGGTTTGAGACCTGCTCAAATATCTCTTCAATCGCACATTGTGTTTCCTTATGACACGAATTTCCATAGGTAATTAGTGATACACCAGAGAAAGCTCTATTCGTAATACTTGGGATTGCTCTGGCTACCTGACATTTAACAAGTGATTCAAGCTGTTCAACACTAATAGGACTCGTAATAGAGATTATACATTTGTTCGGTGTTAACAGGTCATCTAGATCCTTTAAAAGGGGGTGAATATCCAACGGCTTTACACAAATAAATACAATATCAGAGCGTTTTACTACATCTTCTGCAGCTTCCATTAAATGAATATTTGAATATTGTTCCTTAATAGTAGCAGCCTTAGCAAGTGTTCTATTTGTCATATAAATAAAAGAAGGTTTAATTGCTCCCGACTCTATAAAGGATTCGATTAAAATTCTCCCCATATTACCTGTTCCAATAAATCCAATGTTCAATGGAAATCCCCTCCTTAATATGCAATTCTCTCATACACGATATGTTGGTTATTTACTATTTATGAATAAAAAATAGGAGATTTTAACGTGCATTGTTGGTACTAAAAAACCAAGGTTGACTTTTTTTCAACTATATTATTAAAGGAGATTAAATAGAATGGAATATATTAAAAATAACAAAAAATGGATATTTGTATTGATTAGCTTATTCATAGTGGTTACTTTTGGTTATTACTTTTTTGCAGATCGATCAGAGAAAATTGAAATGATTAATGGAGACCATGAATTGAATAGTATTTCACAGAAAAACGAAGAGACCTTTGAACAAAAAATGGGGGAGAATGATGTTAGTGATCAAGAACCAAACGTAATAATAGTAGATATAAAAGGAGCAATTTATAAACCTGGCGTTTATGAAATTGAAGCAGATGCAAGAGTGCATCAATTAATAGAAAAAGCTGGAGGGTTAAATAGTGATGCAGATGAAATTGCAATTAACTTAGCTGCTCCTCTACAGGATGGGATGGTTCTATATATCCCAAAGAAAGGTGAAACCGAAGTAAATCCCTACACAAGTCAGGAAGCAGGGCTAGATAATGATCAGGTACAGAAGGTAAACATTAATACAGCAACGATCGAAGAGCTTCAAACATTAACTGGAATTGGTCCAGCAAAAGCTGAAGCAATTATGACATATAGAGAAGAAAATGGATTATTTCAGTCTCCTGAGGATTTACTAGAAGTAACAGGAATTGGCGAAAAATCATATGAGAAATTAAAGGAAGAGATTTTAGTAAAATAGCTTTTGATCACAAAAAGGAAATTCACCCTCAGAAAATACAAAAATAATAAATTGACGAAGTATAAGCATTCTCGATAAACTTAAAAGCAGAAATATGTCGAGTGGAGGAGTTTTAAGTGAGTCGAATTTCTTGGGATCAATATTATATGACACAAAGTCATTTATTAGCTTTAAGAAGCACTTGTACAAGATTAGCTGTTGGTGCAACAATTGTAAGAGATAAACGAATTATAGCGGGTGGATATAATGGCTCAATTGCAGGTGGTGTTCATTGCTCTGATGAAGGATGCTATGTAATTGATAACCATTGTGTTAGAACAATACATGCTGAAATGAATGCGTTACTACAGTGTGCGAAATTTGGTGTACCAACTGAAGGTGCAGAAATATATGTCACACATTTTCCATGTCTCCAATGCTGTAAAGCTCTCATACAAAGCGGAATTAAAACAGTATATTATGCGGTTGACTATAAAAACCATCTATATGCAATTGAGTTATTTTCCCAAGCTGGTGTAAAGGTAGAACACGTTAAATTAGAAAAAGAATATCCCGATCAAAATACTCAGAAAAAACAAGAATTTGTTACAAGTTTATTAAACAAATTATCACAAGCTAATATGGATCAAGATGAAATGGATTCATTACAAAATGAAGCTGACCGTCTTTTCCGCTAAAAGCAGTGTCTTGATATCTCCGTACAATAAGGAAAGTAAATTATTATAACACATTGTTGCCAAATAGTCTGAAGTTGGAAGGCGATGGAGCTAGACAGCAAAATCCAATTAAATTTCTAAACCTTCTCTTAAAATAAAGGACTGGCTTTTAGTGCCAGCCTTTATATCTTTTTTAAAAAATTAAATTAAAGCTTTGAATAAGAGGTGCTTACTAATAAAAGGAAATTTTTTATTTATCGCAATAGCTGCCAGCTTAGCTATAATAGTAAGTCGTTTTGATTTCCATCCCCTAGCTATTATCTCTACATGCTTTTACCTCGTTTTTTTCCTTGTGAAAAACAGATCGCGACTCTTTATGTATAGTTTATTGACTATTATCACTTATCTCGGAGTTTTCTATATTACTGAAATTAGTAATAAAACTTCCTTACAGAGTGGTGAATATACTTCTGTAGGAGAATTGATCACAGTGCCTATGATAGACGGTAATTTTTTAACTGGAACAATTCAAAACCCACAAGGAGAGAAGTTAGTTTTCTCGTATATTTTAAAAACACAAAATGAAAAGCATTTATATGAAAAACTTGAATCAGGCAACAGCTGTACATTTAAAGGTGAATTACAGAGTCCTAAACGACCCACTATGCCGAATGCTTTTCATTATAAACAATATTTATATGATCAACATATTCATTGGAAGTATCAAGTGAAAGAAATTGAAAACTGTTACTACATTAATCGTGGTGTAATGAACATGCTAGTAAATTTAAGGAAATCAGGTTTAAGTTTGATTGAAAAAAACTTTTCGAAAACATCTGTTGGAATAGTGCAGGCGCTTATATTTGGTGAAAGACATTTACTTCAGGAAGATATCGAAAAAGCTTACCAGGAACTTGGTATTGTTCATTTATTAGCCATATCAGGGTTACATGTAGGTCTTTTAGTAGGTGGTATCTATTTTTTACTGATCTTCTTCGGTTTAACTCATGAAAGATCAAAGGTTATTATGATTATTTTTTTACCAATTTACATGGTTTTGACAGGAGGAGCACCATCTGTGTTAAGAGCTTCTATGATGGTTATTATTTATTTTGTTTTACAACTTTTAAAACGAAAAATTCCACCTTTAGATGTGATTAGTTTTACATATTTATGTTTATTATTTTTTAATCCTTATTATCTATTTCAAATTGGATTTCAATTATCATTTGTTGTTAGCTTTGGTTTATTGTTGTCTTCGAAAATACTACAGTATTTCACTAGTTGGACATTTAAGTTAGCAGCCGTTTCTCTCATTGCACAGCTTTGTGCCATTCCATTATTGATATCGAATTTTTATGAATTTTCTCTTATAAGTTTACCGATGAATATGATCTTTGTACCTTTTTATTCTTTTATTATTTTACCATTAGCAATCGTATCAACTTTAACCTTATCCATCCCTTTCATAGGTCCGCTTTTTGTGTATTTGATTACATCCCTACTTGAGCTATCTCATCAACTTGTTCTTTTTACTTCTACTATCCCTTTAACAATTACAACAGGTAAACCTTCACTGATCTTCTTATTTTTTTGTATAGTCCTATTATTGTTAATATTTATACGATATGAAAAAACGAAAAATGGGAAACCGTTAATTTTGCCGACAATGCTTCTTTTATTCCTTTTTGTATGCCAAGCTCTTGCTCAAAAAATAAATCCAGTCGGTCAAGTGCTTACAGTAGATGTCGGACAAGGTGATTCGATTTTTATACAGCAGCCATTCAATGGTGGGACATTTTTAATTGATACTGGTGGTAAGGTTTCATTTCCAAAAGAAGAATGGGAGAAGTCTAATAGATCATATTCAATTGCCAAATCTGTTACTGTTCCTTATTTGAAATCTATTGGAGTAACAAAACTAAATGGTTTATTTTTAACACATGGTGATTTTGATCATATAGGTGAAGTATTAACACTTATGGAAGAGATTAGGATCGATCAAATCATTATCCCTGTAGGATTTGATCGAGGTGAGCTTGAGGAAAATATCATAAAAAAAGCTTTTGAAAAAGGAATAAACATAAAAAAAGTTAAAAGTGGCGATCAGTTAAATTATAAAGATTTTTCATTTCATGTTGTTTCTCCAAAAACACTCACAGAAAGTAAAAATAATGATTCTCTTGTTTTATGGGCAAAAATTGGAGGTCTTAGGTGGATGTTTACTGGTGATGCAGAAATCAACAGTGAAGAACAAATAATAAAATCATATCCAGCTTTAAAAGCAGATGTTTTGAAAGTTGGCCATCATGGTAGTAAAGGTTCAACTTCTGAGAAATTTCTTGATGCAATTGATCCGTCTTATGCAATCGTCTCAGCAGGTTATAACAATCGATATCAACATCCTCATAAAGAGGTAGTTGAAAAGCTACTTAGCAGAAATATAAATATACTGAGAACAGATTTGGATGGTGCGGTTTTATTTCGTTATAATGGAAATAGTGGAACATTTTTAACACATCCACCATATGATGAAGTAAAATAACGAAAACGTAAAAGAGACTGCTTATAGCAAGCAGCCTCTATGTAAGAGTACACAAGATATTAAGAACCGATTAATTTAATAACAGTCGCAATGATAAAAATTGTCGCGAAGAATCCAAATGAAGCAATAAAACCTACTCCAGAATCAACAGCGTCATTACGTTTACTTTGGACGTTTTTTTCAAATTCGTTCACTGTTACCCCTCCTATATCATACTTAGTATAAGCGATTAATTTTAAAAAATCTACAGTAGGATAACACTTATTTAGCAATGAGGCTATTATTACCAACTTTACTATATTTGATAACCGATAATTATGGTTCGATTGGCTACAATAAGATGAAATCGTAGTATCGTTTCTATTTAGGTACCTAGGACCTGAAGACGGAACGTTCACATAGATAAGAGAGAATTGACCTTTTTATGTGTCAATTCTCTTTTTCATCCATACAAAATCATTTTTGAAACTTGCCAAACAGCTGTTTTCATTTTACCATGAATGAAGGCTCATAAGAATATAGTTAAATGTCCCTGAATTATTCAGGGCTATTCTCTGAGCTAATGAATGAGAAGAATGATGGGAGTATAGTAATGATCTTTAATATATGGAAGAATATAAAGAAAAAGAATTTAGCACCAGTATATTTATTAATTGGTAAAGAATCCTTTTTAATGCAGGAAACTGTTCAATATATAGTAGAAGCTGGAGTACTTGAAGAGGAAAAGGATTTTAATTTGTCTGTTTATGATATGGAAGAAACTCCGATTGAAACAGCCATTGAAGACGCTGAAACATTGCCATTTATGGGTGAAAGAAGAGTTGTTATAGTTAAAAACCCTTTGTTTTTGACAAGTGAAAAGAAAAAGGAAAAAGTAGAACATAACATCGATAAACTAGAACAATACATACATTCACCAGCACCTTATACAGTGCTTGTATTTATGGCTCCGTATGAAAAGTTGGACGAGCGAAAAAAAATTACCAAATTAATAAAAAAACAAACTGAAGTAATCGAGATGAATTCTTTGTCTGATAGCGATACTAAAAACTGGATGTTGGATATCGTAGAACAAGAACAAATATCACTTGAAAAAGACGCAATGGAAGAGTTAATTATGCTTACAGCAGGGGATTTAATGATGATTCATCAAGAGTTAGGAAAGCTTAGTACCTATGTAGGTGCAGAAGGGGTCATTACATCTAAAACAGTTAAGTTATTAGTTGCTAGAACGTTAGAGCAAAACATTTTTGATTTAATTGAACATGTTATTCATAAACGTAGTAAAGATGCATTACAGATTTTCTATGATTTGTTAAAAAATAATGAAGAGCCAATTAAAATTCTCTCTTTATTAGTAACGCAATTCAGATTAATTTTACATGTAAAGGAATTATCTAACATAGGATACGGACAGCAGCAAATAGCTAATACTGTAAAAGTGCATCCATTTAGAGTGAAATTAGCTTTACAACAAGCAAGATTGTTTTCAACAGATGAATTAGCTCATCTTTTAATGGAGCTTGCAGAAGCAGATTATGAAATGAAAACTGGTAAAAAAGATAAACAACTTTTATTAGAGCTATTTTTATTAAAGCTATTTGATGAAAAGGCATTAACATAGGCTAATTTCTTGAAGGTTTATGATTGATTGTTGAAAATCTATATAAAAAAATGAAAAATAAAAAACGATCCTAAGTGGGATCGTTTTTTTGTATAAGAACGAAAACATTGTTTGTCCTTCTTATAATTACGCAGTTAATCCGTTAACACTTTTAGCTAAACGTGATTTGTAACGAGCAGCAGTGTTTTTATGAACTAATCCACTTTGTGCAGCTTTATCAATTCGTTTGTTAGCTTCAACAAGTGCAGCTTTTGCGTTATCAGCATCGTTAGTTAAAACTAATGCATCTACTTTTTTAATAGCAGTACGCATAGCAGATTTGATTGTTGAGTTATGTGCATTACGCTCATTGCTAGTTTTTACGCGTTTGATTGCAGATTTAATATTTGGCATATATTTCACCTCCTAAGAAGTAAATCGAGATCTATTTTACTCGACCATTACCTTTACATGAACAAAAGATATTCTATCAAACAGACATGTATATTGCAATACTAATGTAAAGGAAATTACATTGAAACAGGTATTTTTTACGTATTTTTTTAAAAATGTTCTACTAATCTCGTTAAAGATGCCAAAAGATTGCGGTTTCAAGTCTTAATTCCATTAAACATGGGAATGTTTCCTAGCAGATATGGCAAACATATGAAAAGGAACTAATTGGGAGGTATTTTTATGGGAAAGTCTTTAGATTTAAGTTCATATTCAGTAAGAACGGATTTGGCTGTTGAAGCAAGAGCAATGGCGCTTGAACAACAAATAACTGCGAGTGGAACAGAAGCAGTTGATCAAAGTCATATTTCTGGAGTTGTTATAAAAGAATGGGATGAAGAGGGAATTAGTATCTCTTCAATTGATATTGATGATGAAGGTGCAAATGTTGTTGGGAAAAAGCCAGGGAAATATTTAACCCTTGAAGTACAAGGAATTAGACAAAAAGATACAGAGTTGCAGGAAAAAGTAATTGATGTATTTTCAAAGCAATTTAATCATTTCTTAGAAAATCTGGGCATTTCTAAAGATGCAAGCTGCTTAGTAGTTGGACTTGGGAATTGGAATGTTACACCTGATGCGCTAGGTCCTTTAGCTGTTGAAAATTTACTAATAACAAGACATCTATTCAAACTACAGCCGGAAAATGTTCAAGAGGGATTTAGACCTGTTAGCGCTTTAGCTCCTGGTGTTATGGGATTAACAGGTATTGAAACAAGTGATATTATTTCTGGCGTTATTGAACAATCTAAGCCAGATTTTGTTATAGCAATTGATGCTCTAGCAGCTCGTTCAATAGAGCGCGTAAATACAACTATTCAAATATCAGATACGGGTATTCATCCAGGATCTGGAGTCGGAAATAAGCGAAAAGCATTAAGTAAGGAAACATATGGAATTCCTGTAATTGCTATTGGTATACCTACTGTTGTTGATGCTGTATCCATTACAAGCGATACAATCGATTTTATTCTAAAACACTTTGGTCGAGAAATGAGTGAAGGAGATAGGCCTTCTAAATCATTAACTCCAGCCGGAATGAGCTTTGGTGAACGTAGAGTTTTGACGGATGAAGATTTACCTAGCGAAGAGCATCGCCAACAATTTTTAGGTATTGTTGGTGGTCTTGAGGATGAAGAAAAAAGAAAATTAATTCATGAAGTTTTATCACCATTAGGACATAACTTAATGGTTACTCCTAAAGAAGTTGATACATTTATTGATGATATGGCTAATGTTATTGCTAGTGGTTTGAATGCGGCTCTTCATCAACAGGTAGATCAAGATAATTCAGGTGCTTATACTCATTAAATCAGTGTTCTACTTCCTTATGCTTAGTCATACAATTTAGTAGACAAGCATAAGGAGGATTACTGTAATGAAGCGAGCTCATACTAGTCGAAATAATATGGTCGTAACACTAAATGGGACAAGCATTAAAAAAGGGTTCATTGTTTGCTTCATCTTACTATTTATGACGTTTTTGCTATCGGGAATATTAACATCCTTGAAACCAGAATATAGATTAACATCATCGTCAATAAATGATTTAACAACTAATATTGATGGAGAATCCTTTTTGCAGCTTTTAGGTGCAGAGAACCGCTATTTTGCATCCGCATTACCTGAGCAGACAGAACCGATAAAACTATCTTCTCTAATTTTCACAGTTGCGACAAGTATAAATCCAGATGATCCAAGAAGTCTTTTAGGCCGTGAGCTTCCTGGCTTTTCATTATTCGATAGTGAAATTGTTGTTGCAGGAGACGGAACAAATTATACGAATATGCCCTATGAATCACCACCACCAACTGAAGTGCTTGAACAAGAAAGAGAAGCATCGATTAATAAAAATGATGTAGTCAATGAGACGAATGATGAACCAAAAGCACCACCAGCACTAACAACAGGTGATAAGAAGGTTGTTTATATTTATAACACACATAATACAGAGTCATATCTGCCTTTATTAGAAGGTGAGAAAGATCCAAATCGAGCCATACATTCGAAGGCAAATGTCACATTAGTTAGTGAGTTATTAGGAAAAGCACTACAAGATCAAGGGATAGGTTCACAAGTCGAGGAAACAGATGTACAAGCCAGCCTGAAGCAAAAAGGCTGGAATTACGCAAAATCGTACACTGCTTCAAGGCCTGTTGTACAAGAAGCAATGGCTAGTAATCAGGAATTAAAGTACCTTATTGATATTCATCGTGACTCGCAAAGAAAAGATATCACAACAATTAAAATCGGTGATAAAACCTACGCGAAAATTGCTTTTGTCATTGGTGGAGATAACCCAACAGCTGAAAAGAATGAGAAAATCGCGAAAGAGCTTCATGCTTTACTAGAGAAAAAGTATCCTGGTTTAAGTAGAGGGATTTTTGAACAAGCTGGTAAAGGAGTTAACGGAGTTTACAATCAAGATTTATCGAGTAACGCTCTTCTGTTAGAGTTTGGTGGAGTTGATAATAACTTAGATGAACTGAAAAATTCAGTAGCAGCTATATCTGATGTGTTTAGTGAATTTTATTGGCAAGCCGAGAAAGTGAATGCAGAAACATCTGAGGAAAAAAAGTAAGAACATTGTGAGGGAAGCAAGATGATAAAATTTATGCTCAAAAGTTTTATACTTTGCTCGGTGCTTCTTTTTGGAGTGTTAATTGGCATGCAGCAAGCTAATCAAGGTATGATTAAGATGAAGGGGTATAATGACCCAGATTTTCAAGGAGCATTTCAAGTTGATAGTGAAAAAACTGGAGAGTTTGATGCTTCAATCCTTGGTAATGAAGTGACAAGTCAAGATTTACAACAAAAACAAGAGCAACTGGAACAAATTGAAGCATTTAATTTTTTCTCTCATATTGGAAAACAGTTTGCTGATATCGTAAGTCATGGGATATCGACTTTGGTCGATTTATTTGCACAATGGATTAATGGATTTTTAGAATGATACGATAATGCTGATAGGGGGTTAGATTGATAACCTATTCTATCAGCTTTTTTGTTTATAGAAGAACACTGTATACAGTCTATTGGGATATTTTCTTCTAAGAATCGAAACACTTTTTCTAAGACATAAAGAAGACATTAGCAAAAGGTTTACAGAAGATAGTACTCTGTATTTATCTAACTCACATTGTGTACTTATTTTTTATCCATTGAATCTTGCTAGGCCTATTGATATAATGAGAAATAGTGTATTCGTAAGCTATGTAGGAGTGAAGAAATAATATGAATAAAGACGAAAAGTTAATAAGGCAGTCGAGAATCCGTAATTTTTCGATTATTGCCCATATTGATCACGGAAAATCGACTTTAGCAGATCGTATTTTAGAAAAAACATCTGCTTTAACTCAACGTGAGATGAAAAATCAATTGTTAGACTCTATGGATTTAGAGAGAGAACGCGGAATTACGATCAAATTAAATGCTGTTCAGTTAAAATATAGAGCAAAAGATGGAGAAGACTATACTTTCCACTTAATAGATACACCAGGACATGTTGATTTTACCTATGAAGTTTCACGTAGTTTAGCTGCTTGTGAAGGTGCGGTGTTGGTTGTTGATGCTGCACAAGGTATTGAAGCTCAAACTCTTGCTAATGTGTATTTAGCTCTAGATAACGAATTAGAAATTTTACCTGTTATTAATAAAATTGATTTGCCTAGTGCTGAGCCTGAGCGTGTGCGAACAGAAATTGAAGATGTTATTGGCTTAGATGCTTCTGAAGCTGTTTTAGCATCTGCAAAAGCTGGTATTGGTATTGAAGAAATACTTGAACAAGTGGTAGAAAAAGTTCCTGCACCAGAAGGAGATCCAGAAGGGCCATTAAAAGCACTTATTTTTGACTCTTTATATGATGCATATAGAGGTGTAGTTGCGTACATCAGAGTTGTTGAAGGAACTGTAAAGGTTGGACAAAAAATTAAAATGATGGCAACGGGTAAAGAATTTGAAGTAACAGAATTAGGTGTCTTCACACCTAAACCCGTCCAACTAAAAGAATTAAATGTTGGTGATGTTGGATTTTTAAGTGCAGCTATTAAAAATGTTGGAGATACCCGTGTTGGTGATACAATTACGAGTGCTAAAAATGGTGCTACAGAAGCGCTACCTGGTTATCGTAAACTAAATCCAATGGTTTTCTGTGGTTTATATCCAATTGATACGTCAAAATACAATGACTTACGTGAAGCATTGGAAAAGCTTGAGTTAAATGATTCGTCTCTTCAATTTGAACCTGAGACATCTCAAGCATTAGGATTTGGTTTCCGTTGTGGTTTCTTAGGATTGCTACACATGGAAATCATACAAGAACGTATTGAACGTGAATTTAAAATTGACTTAATTACTACTGCTCCAAGTGTAATATATGATGTTCATCTTACTGATGGTGAATCACTGCGTATTGATAATCCTTCTAATATGCCTGATCCACAAAAAATTGATCGTATTGAAGAGCCTTATGTAAAAGCTTCAATTATGGTTCCGAATGATTATGTTGGTTCAGTAATGGAGTTATGTCAAAAGAAGCGTGGAAATTTCATTGATATGCAATATTTGGATGACATTCGTGTCAATATTAATTATGAAATTCCTTTATCAGAAATTGTTTATGATTTCTTTGATCAATTAAAGTCCAGTACTAAAGGATATGCATCATTTGATTATGAATTGATCGGATATAAAACATCTACTTTAGTGAAAATGGATATCCTTTTAAATGCAGAAAAAATTGATGCATTATCATTTATTGTGCATCGTGATTCAGCATATGACAGAGGTAAAATCATTGTTGAAAAGTTAAAAGAATTAATTCCTCGTCAGCAATTTGAGGTGCCAATTCAAGCAACAATCGGACAAAAGGTTGTTGCAAGATCTACAATTAAAGCTATGCGTAAGAATGTACTTGCAAAATGTTATGGTGGAGATATTTCACGTAAACGTAAATTACTTGAGAAACAAAAAGAAGGTAAAAAACGAATGAAGATGGTTGGATCTGTAGAAGTGCCACAGGAAGCGTTTATGGCAGTACTTCGCATGGATGAAAGCTGATTTCTTAATTTGTACTTCACAACATGATATAATTTGCATCTGCAAAGAAATCTGATAGCCGCAGCTTAGTCTGCGGCTTATTAATTAGAAGGTGAAAATATGATTCAGTCAGCATACATTCACATCCCTTTTTGTCATCATATTTGTCATTATTGTGACTTTAATAAAGTGTTTTTTAAGCAACAGCCTGTTGATGAATATATTGAAATGCTTATAAATGAGATGCGTCATGCGACAGCTCAAAGAAAGCAGAATATGTTAAAAACAATATTTATCGGTGGAGGCACGCCTACTGCTTTAACAGCTAAGCAACTTGATCGGTTATTAGAAGGAATTGCAATAGAGCTTCTTCCAACAAATGAGCTGATTGAATTTGCAGTAGAAGCAAATCCTGGAGAGCTTACGAGTGAAAAGCTGCATGTATTAAAAAACGCTGGAGTAAATCGCTTGAGTATAGGTGTGCAGAGCTTTAATGATGAGCTTTTAAATAAAATTGGTCGAGTCCACAGAAGAGATGATGTGTTCAGAACCATTAATCAAGCAGAGCAAATTGGGTTTGAAAATATGAGTATTGATTTAATGTATGGACTTCCAGGACAAACTGTTGAGGATTTTAAAGAATCCTTAGAAATTGGTTTTGGTTTAAATGTAAAACACTTTTCTGCTTATTCATTGATTATTGAACCAAAAACAGTTTTCTATAATCTAATGCAAAAAGGAAGATTGTCATTGCCGCCGCAAGAGCTAGAAGCGCAGATGTATGAAATAGCAATGGAAGAGATGGAAAAGCATGGATTTGCACAATATGAAATAAGTAATTATGCGATCCCTGGCTTTGAAAGCTTTCATAATCTAACCTATTGGAATAACGTGGATTATTATGGATTTGGTGCAGGTGCTCATGGATATGTTGATGGTGTGAGAACATCGAATATAGGCCCTGTTAAAAAATATATAGACAGTGTTAAGGAAAAGGGTAATGCTTATAATAGTGAGCATGTAGTGAGTTTAAATGAGAAGATGGAAGAAGAAATGTTTTTAGGTTTACGTAAAACGGCAGGTGTTAATAAAGAAGAATTCTACAATAAATTTTCCATCGAACTAGAATGTCAATTTGGTGATAAAATTAAGAAGCAAGTTGAACTAGGGTTAATAAAAGATGATGGTGTTGCAATTAAATTAACACATAAAGGTAAGCTTTTGGGTAATGAAGTTTTTCAGGAGTTTCTCCTATCGTAGGAGACAAGGAAGATTAAAAACGAATATAAAAATAGTAATAATCCGAAAAAATATTAAGAGATTATAATTGACATTTTAATTCGGTTTTGATAACTTTTTATATATATTTAGCACTCGCTTCTATAGAGTGCTAACAGAGGTGATGAATAGTTGCTTACAGATCGCCAATTATTGATACTTCAAGTAATTATTGATGATTTTATCCATTCAGCACAGCCAGTTGGTTCTCGAACATTAGCAAAAAAAGACGAAATTACGTTTAGTTCTGCTACAATTAGAAATGATATGGCTGATTTAGAGGATTTAGGATTTATTGAAAAAACTCATAGCTCTTCAGGCCGTGTTCCGTCAGAAAAGGGCTATAGATATTATGTTGACCATCTGCTAGCACCACAACGTTTGACAAAAACAGAGGTTTCTCAGATTAAGTCGATTTACGCTGAGAAAATATTCGAATTGGAAAAGGTTGTACAGAAATCCGCGCAGATCTTGTCAGATTTGACCAACTATACATCAATTGTTTTAGGTCCTAAGGTGAATGAGAATCGCTTGAAACGTATTCAAATTGTACCTATTAATTATGAAACAGCAGTAGCTATCATTGTTACCAATACAGGACATGTTGAAAATCGGACAATTACTTTCCCAGGTGCACTTGATCCAAGTGAAATTGAGAAAATGGTTAACATTTTAAATGAAAGATTATCAGGAGTTCCATTGGTTGATTTACAGGATAAAATCTATAAAGAGGTTGTAACTGTATTAAAAGACCATATTGATAACTATGATATTCTTCTTAAAATGATGGCTGGCTCATTAACGATGGATGCTAGTGAAAAGATTTATTTCGGTGGTAAAACAAATATGCTTAGTCAGCCAGAGTTTGCTGATATTGGTCGAATTCGATCATTATTAACGATGATTGAGCATGAAGATCAGCTTTATGGATTATTAAAATCTAATCATCCGGGTATTTCTATTAAAATTGGTAAAGAAAATGATAATATGGCAATGGAGAATTGTAGCTTAATTACAGCCACATATTCATTAGGTACACAAAAGTTAGGGACAATTGCTGTTCTAGGGCCAACAAGAATGGAGTATTCACGAGTAGTAAGTTTATTAACCCGAATGACAAATGATTTGTCCAAAACGTTAACAGATTTGTATCATGAATCATAAGCTTGGCTATATTGTAATGGATGGGATAGCGATATTCCATCCGATTGCCATGCTTAAATGATAGATTAACTATAATGATAAATACTACTTACTTTAAGGGAGGTGAATATCGTGTCAAATGAAAAAAACGTTGCAGAACAAGAGGAAACAGTAGAAAGTGTCAATACTGAAGTAGAAGCTGAAATACTTGATGCAGATGACGTTGTTGTTGAAGATGCGTCAGAAGAAGTTGATGAATCGACAGCAAAAATAGCTGAGCTTCAAGCAAAGCTGGATGAAACTGAAAATAAAATGCTTCGTGCTCAAGCAGATTTTGATAATTTCAAAAGACGTACTCGCTTAGATCAAGAAGCTGCTCAAAAGTATCGTGCACAAAGCTTAGTGTCTGAAATCTTACCTGCTCTTGACAATTTCGAAAGAGCGTTACAAATAGAAGCAGATAACGATCAAACAAAATCGCTGCTACAGGGTATGAATATGGTTTATAATCAATTAGCTCAAGCTTTACAAAATGAAGGTGTTGAAACAATCAAGTCAGTAGGAGAAGAGTTCGATCCTCATCTACACCAAGCAGTTATGCAAGTAGAGGATGAAAACTTCGACTCTAATACGGTTGTTGAAGAGCTTCAAAAAGGTTACAAATTAAAGGATCGAGTTATTCGACCTGCAATGGTGAAAGTAAATCAATAAAAAATAATCTTACATATTAGGAGGTTCTATATTATGAGTAAAATTATCGGTATCGACTTAGGTACAACAAACTCATGTGTCGCAGTATTAGAAGGCGGAGAACCAAAAGTGATCCCAAATCCAGAAGGTAATCGTACAACTCCTTCAGTTGTTGCTTTCAAAAACGGCGAACGTCAAGTTGGTGAGGTTGCAAAACGCCAATCTATTACTAATCCAAATACGATTATGTCAGTTAAACGCCATATGGGTACTGACTATAAAGTTGAAGTAGAGGATAAAAACTTTACTCCTCAAGAAATTTCAGCGATTATTCTTCAACATTTAAAATCTTATGCAGAAGAGTATTTAGGAGAGCCTGTTACTAAAGCTGTTATTACAGTTCCAGCATACTTTAATGATGCTGAGCGTCAAGCAACTAAAGATGCAGGTAAGATTGCAGGTTTAGAAGTTGAACGTATTATTAACGAACCAACAGCAGCTGCTTTAGCTTATGGTTTAGACAAAACTGATGAAGACCAAACAATCCTAGTTTATGATTTAGGTGGCGGTACGTTTGACGTATCAGTACTTGAACTTGGTGATGGTGTATTTGAAGTACGCTCTACAGCTGGTGATAACCGTCTTGGTGGAGATGACTTTGACCAAGTTATTATCGACTACTTAGTAGCTGAATTTAAAAAAGAAAATGGCATTGATCTTTCTAAAGATAAAATGGCGTTACAACGTTTAAAAGATGCAGCTGAAAAAGCGAAAAAAGATCTTTCAGGCGTAACATCAACTCAAATTTCATTACCATTTATCACAGCTGGAGAAGCAGGCCCACTTCACTTAGAAGTTAGTTTATCTCGTGCAAAATTTGATGAGCTTTCATCAGATTTAGTTGAAAGAACAATGGGACCTGTTCGTCAAGCACTAAGTGATGCAGATCTTTCAGCTAATGAAATTGATAAAGTAATTCTTGTTGGTGGATCAACACGTATTCCAGCTGTACAAGAAGCAATTAAAAAAGCACTTGGCAAAGAGCCACATAAAGGTGTAAATCCTGATGAAGTTGTTGCACTTGGTGCATCAATTCAAGGTGGAGTTATTACTGGTGATGTAAAAGACGTTGTATTACTTGACGTAACACCACTTTCATTAGGAATTGAAACAATGGGTGGAGTGTTTACTAAACTTATTGAAAGAAACACAACAATTCCAACTAGTAAATCTCAAACTTTCTCTACAGCAGCAGATAGCCAAACTGCAGTAGATATTCATGTATTACAAGGTGAGCGCCCAATGTCAGCAGATAACAAAACATTAGGACGTTTCCAATTAACTGATATTCCACCAGCACCACGTGGAGTACCTCAAATCGAAGTATCATTTGATATTGATAAAAATGGTATTGTTAATGTTCGTGCAAAAGATTTAGGCACAAACAAAGAACAAGCTATTACAATCAAATCAAACACTGGTTTATCAGATGATGAAATCGAACGTATGGTTAAAGAAGCGGAAGAAAATGCTGATGCTGATAAACAACGTAAGGAAGAAGTTGAACTTCGCAATGAAGCAGATCAATTAGTTTTCCAAACTGAGAAAACATTAAAAGATCTTGAAGGTAAAGTTGACGAAGAGCAAGTAACAAAAGCAAATGAAGCTAAAGAAGCATTAAAAGCTGCGATCGAAAAGAATGAATTAGAAGAAATCAAAGCGAAAAAAGATGAGCTTCAAACAATTGTTCAAGAACTTTCAATGAAGCTTTATGAAGAAGCAGCACAGCAAGCTCAGGCACAAAAAGGTGGAGAAGCTGGAAAAAACAACGATGATGATGTTGTAGATGCTGAATTCGAAGAAGTTAAAGATGACGACAAAAAATAAGTCGCAGTAAGGTGAAAGTCAAAGTCAGGCTTGTCTTGACTTTGACTTTTTTTGATAAAGGGAAACTGGTTATTCGTTAAACATGGAGCACAACTATATGTTGCTTTTCCTTCCTTTAGAGTGATACAATTTACCTTATGTGAGAAAAATCGGGAGTGAGAATCTATGAGCAAGCGTGATTACTATGAAGTCCTCGGGTTAAGTAAGAACGCGGGTAAAGATGAGATAAAAAAAGCATATCGAAAGCTTTCTAAACAATATCATCCTGATATTAATAAAGAAGCAGATGCTGTGGACAAATTTAAAGAGATTACAGAAGCTTATGAAACATTAAGTGACGATCAAAAGAAATCTCATTATGATCAATTTGGACATACGGATCCTAACCAAGGCTTTGGCGGTGGAGCTGGATTCGGTGGCGAAGGCTTTGGCTTTGAAGATATTTTTAGCTCAATCTTTGGCGGTGGCACGAGAAGACGAGATCCAAATGCACCACGACAAGGTGCGGATTTACAATACACGATGACGTTAAATTTTGAAGAAGCAGTATTTGGAAAAGATACAACAATTGAAATTCCTCGTGAAGAAACATGTGAAACATGTGATGGATCTGGGGCTCAAAAAGGAACGAAGCCAGAAACATGTACACACTGTGGAGGAAGCGGTCAATTAAGTGTTGAACAAAATAGTCCGTTTGGACGTATTGTCAATCGCCGAGTATGTCACCATTGTGAAGGTACTGGTAAGATGATCAAACACAAATGTGGAACTTGTCGTGGAACTGGAAAAGTGAAAAAACGTAAAACAATTTCAGTTAAAATTCCAGCAGGTGTAGATGATGGTCAGCAGTTACGAGTATCAGGACAAGGTGAACCTGGTGTTAATGGTGGTCCTCCTGGAGATCTTTATGTAGTATTCCATGTAAGAGAGCATGAGTTTTTTGAAAGAGATGGAGATGACATTTATTGTGAAATGCCATTAACATTTGCTCAAGCTGCACTTGGTGATGAAATAGAAGTACCTACATTACATGGCAAAGTAAAACTAAAAGTACCTGCAGGAACACAAACAGGCAAGAAATTCCGTCTAACGAACAAAGGTGTACCAAATGTTAGAGGTTACGGTCAAGGTGATCAATACGTTATATTACGTGTATTAACACCAACAAATCTAACAGAGAAACAAAAAGATTTATTAAGAGAATTTGCAGAAATCAATGGAACGACTCCTGATGAGCATGAAGAAAGCTTTTTTGATAAAGTGAAGCGTGCTTTTAAAGGAGAATAATTTTTCTTTATTAATGGACAAATGAAAGATAGAAGGATTGGAGTTGGTAGATATGAAGTGGTCAGAATTAAGTATTCATACAACACAAGAAGCAGTAGAACCCATTTCAAATATATTGCATGAGGCTGGAGCAAGTGGCGTGGTTATTGAAGATCTTGCCGATTTAATAAAAGAACGGAGCACTGCCTTAGGTGAAATCTACCAACTTGATCCAACCGATTATCCTGAAGAAGGTGTTCTTGTTAAAGCCTATTTACCAGTGAATAGCTTTTTAGGAGAAACAGTTGATGGTATAAAAGCATCAATTAATAATCTGTTAGTTTTTGATATTGATTTAGGGAAAAATCATATTACGATCAGTGAAGTGAATGAAGAAGAATGGGCAACAGCATGGAAAAAATACTATCATCCTGTAAAAATTTCTGAAAAATTCACAATTGTGCCAACTTGGGAAATATATGAACCAGTTAGTTCTGATGAATTAATTATTGAGCTTGATCCAGGAATGGCATTTGGAACTGGAACACATCCTACTACAGTTCTATGTATACAGGCATTAGAGAGAACTGTTCAAAAAGATGATACAGTCATTGATGTTGGAACAGGATCAGGTGTATTAAGTATTGCCGCGGGGTTACTCGGTGCTAAACATATCGAAGCCTATGATTTAGATCAGGTTGCAGTTGATAGTGCCCGCTTGAATTGTAAATTAAATAAAGTACAGCACATTGTTTCAGTTTCACAAAATAATCTGTTAGATGGTGTGGAAGGTCCTGTAGATTTAATTGTATCTAATATTCTTGCTGAAATTATTGTTCGCTTTATAGATCAAGCATATGATGCACTAAAGAAAGATGGCACATTTATAACATCAGGTATTATCCAAAACAAAAAACAAGAAGTGAAAGATGCACTTATAAATGCTGGATTTACCATAGAAGAAACAATGGTCATGGAAGACTGGGTAGCGTTTATTGCAAAGAAGAAATAAATAAGGGGTCTGACCCCAGGAACTAAGGTGGCTGCGTTGCAAAGGTATTTTATTAATGAAGAAAAAGCAAATGTAGAATCGAATATTATGGTTACAGGTGATGATGTTCATCATATAATGCGTGTTTTACGTATGCAGCCTGGAAGCAAAATTGTCTGTTGTACAAGTGATGGTTTCGAAGCCCTTTGTGAAATAGTTGAATTTACCAATGACCAGGTGAATTGTTCTGTATTAGAATGGATGACAGTGAATCGTGAATTACCTATTTCTATAACCATTGCGAGCGGGTTGCCTAAAGGGGATAAGCTTGAATGGATTATTCAGAAAGGCACCGAGTTAGGTGCTTCTTCATTTATCCCTTTTAATGCTGCTCGTTCAATAGTAAAACTAGAGCCAAAAAAGGTCGGCAAAAAGGTTGAACGTTGGGAGAAAATTGCGAAAGAAGCTTCAGAGCAATCATATCGAAATCTCATTCCAACCGTTTCAGAACCTAGTTCGTTTGATTCATTATTAAAGAATTCAAGTAGCTATGATGTGAAAATAGTTGCGTATGAAGAATCAGCAAAACAAGGTGAAAAGAAAAACTTAGTTCAGGCATTTGATCAATTAAATGACGGTGACTCTTTGCTGGCTGTTTTCGGACCTGAAGGCGGATTAACCGAGCAAGAAGTAAAAAAGCTGGAAGAACATGGTTTTTATATATGTAGTTTTGGTCCAAGAATATTAAGAACTGAAACTGCTCCATTATATTTATTATCAGCGGTTTCTTATTATTTCGAATTATTGAGGTGAGGTATAATGCCTACAGTTGCATTTCATACATTAGGTTGTAAAGTAAATCATTATGAAACAGAAGCAATATGGCAGTTGTTTAAAGATGCCGGCTATGATCGTACTGAATATGAACGTGTTGCAGATGTGTACGTTATTAATACATGTACTGTTACAAATACCGGAGATAAAAAAAGTAGACAGGTTATTCGTCGTGCGATTCGTAAAAATCCTGATGGAGTTATTTGTGTAACAGGTTGTTATGCTCAAACCTCACCAGCAGAGATTATGGCAATTCCGGGTGTTGATATTGTTGTAGGTACACAAGACCGCACAAAAATGCTTGAGTATATTGAACAGTTTAAAGAAGAGCGCCAACCAATAAATGGTGTTAGAAATATTATGAAAACACGAGTTTATGAAGAACTGGATGTACCTTCATTTACAGATCGTACAAGAGCATCTTTAAAGATCCAAGAAGGCTGTAATAATTTCTGTACTTTTTGTATTATTCCATGGGCACGAGGGTTAATGCGTTCTCGAGATCCTAAAGAGGTTGTGGCACAAGCACAGCAGCTTGTGAATGCTGGTTATAAGGAAATTGTATTAACAGGGATTCACACAGGTGGATATGGTGAAGACTTAAAAGATTATAATTTAGCGATGCTTTTACGTGATCTTGATGAACAGGTAGAAGGTTTGAAGAGGATTCGAATTTCGTCAATAGAAGCGAGTCAAATTTCAGATGATGTTATTGATGTTCTGAGAAAATCAGATAAAGTAGTAAGACATTTACACATTCCAATTCAATCTGGTTCTGATACTGTTTTGAAGCGTATGCGTAGAAAATATACAATGGAATTCTTTGCAGAGAGATTAGATCGACTCAAAGAAGCTTTACCTGGTTTAGCCATTACTTCAGATGTTATTGTTGGATTCCCTGGAGAAACGGAAGAAGAGTTTATGGAAACTTTTAATTTTATAAAAAAATATCAGTTTTCTGAGCTACATGTTTTTCCATATTCAAAACGAACAGGAACACCTGCAGCACGTATGGAAGATCAAGTAGATGAAGAAGTGAAAAACAACCGAGTTCATCGCTTAATAGAGCTTTCAGATCAATTAGCAAAGCAATATGCATCACAATTTGAAGATGAAGTACTAGAGGTTATTCCTGAAGAGAAATTCAATAAGGAATCAAATAATGATTTATATGTTGGTTATACAGATAATTATTTGAAGGTAGTATTTCCTGCAAATGAAGAGATGATAGGCAAAATTGTAAAAGTTAAAATAACAAAAGCAGGCTATCCATACAACGAGGGCCAATTTGTAAAAGTAATGAACGAACAATTGGAAATCAGCGGAGATATACGTTTAACATCTTAAATAATTGAAATTGGTGCCTGAAATGGTGATCATAATATAAATAGAAAAAAGGATTGGCATCTGCTAATCCTTTTTTTCTATGGAGCTATGTTAAACAGTGAGAGGCAAATAGAATGAATTACCATTTATAAATGACTAAAAAAATTGTTATGAGTACAAATTAAATTTGTACTCGTTTTTATTTATGGAAAATGATAAGATGTAAGAGGTCGGACAACTATAGGTTAAGGAGATGTGATACATATGTCAAAGATAGCAAACATGATAGATCATACAGCTTTAAAAGCAGATACAACTAGAGATGTAATAGAAACACTTTGTCAAGAAGCTAAGGAATATCAATTTGCTTCTGTTTGTGTTAATCCTACATGGGTTAGTTTAGCAGCTGAGCATTTAAAAGGAACAGATGTAAAAGTTTGTACGGTTATTGGATTTCCATTAGGTGCAAACACACCTGAAACAAAAGCATTTGAAACAACAAATGCGATTGAAAATGGTGCAACTGAAGTTGATATGGTCATTAATATCGCTGCATTAAAGGATAAAAATGATGATTTAGTAAAGCGTGATATTGAAGCAGTTGTTAAAGCAGCTGGAAATAAGGCATTATCAAAGGTGATTATTGAAACGAGTTTACTGAATGAAGAAGAAAAAGTTAGAGCGTGTAAAATAGCAGTTCAAGCAGGTGCAAATTTTGTTAAAACATCAACAGGATTTTCGACTGGTGGAGCAACTGTTGAGGATATCGCTCTTATGAGAAAAACTGTAGGACCTGATATAGGTGTTAAAGCTTCAGGTGGAGTAAGAGACACTGAGGGTGCAGAAGCATTAATAAAAGCAGGGGCTACACGTATTGGTGCTAGTTCAGGTGTTGCAATTAGTAAGGGTGAAGTTTCAAATTCAGATTACTAAGTTCAATGCTATGTAATAAGCACAAGCATTTTTCTTCACTAAACATAGAATAAATGTATTATTTAGATAACTTAATAAAGTAATAAGTTTTTGCTATATCAGTTGACCTATATAATACCTTATATTATAATGGCAAAGTACATGTTTTGTTATAGCATGTTTTATTTAAAGATGTCGATTGGTTGTATTCGGAGGGAGGGAAAGAGAATGTCAAAAACGGTCGTTCGTAAAAACGAGTCGCTTGAAGATGCTCTTCGTCGTTTTAAACGTACTGTATCTAAAAGTGGTACAATACAAGAAGCTAGAAAGCGTGAATTCTATGAAAAGCCTAGCGTAAAGCGTAAGAAAAAGTCTGAAGCAGCTAGAAAGCGCAAATTCTAAAAGAGGGTGTACGTATGAGTCTTCTTGAACAATTGAATCAAGATATGAAACAAGCGATGAAAAACAAAGAAAAAGACAAACTAGCTGTCATCCGTATGGTTAAGGCTGCTTTACAAAATGAAGCAATAAAGTCTAGTCATGCCGAATTGTCTAATGAAGAAGAATTGACAGTTCTTTCTCGCGAACTTAAACAACGTAAAGACTCCCTCCTAGAATTTAAAAATGCTGATCGTTTGGACTTAGTTGAAAAAACACAAGCAGAGATCGACATTTTAGTTGATTATATGCCTGAACAGCTTTCCGAAGAAGAAGTTTCTGAGATTGTTAAACAAACGATTTCAGAGGTAAATGCAACTTCTAAGGCGGATATGGGGAAAGTTATGGGAGCACTCATGCCCAAAGTTAAAGGTAAAGCAGACGGAAGTCTTGTAAATAAGCTTGTGCTACAGCAGCTATCATAAATAATTAAGACATCTTGTATAAAATGCAAGATGTCTTTTTATTATGACATTTAAGAATAAAAAAACTTTTATTAATTGGTTAAGCTTTTTTAGGAAAATTCAATGCTTATTGTCTAGTAAACTTCAGATCACCTCCTACGATAAGTCAACAAGGGAGCTTGATCTTTTCTTACATAGTAAGACTTGAATTCAATAACAAAGTAAATACTAGGAAGGTTATTTTTAGAGCTCTTTTCTTAGGATACGTTATAGCTTAATTTTGAATTACCGCACTTAGTTAAATGTTTTTAACAAAAATCAATAACAATGTTAATGCACATTATTTTTAAAAGGTTCGTTTTCCTGAAGAATAGATTTTACCGCTATATTTAATATGTGCTGTATCCTTTAGAATTCTAAATCCTAAAGTATATGAGAATAGCTCTTGTAAATAAAATTAATAATAAAAGTATGAAACTAATTAGGTATCATATACGTATTAAGATTATGCAGATTAGGAAGGAGGTAAACGATGAGAAAGTATTTTTTCCTGCTCATGATAATTATGGGTCTGGTTTTAAGTGTTTTTACTGGTTTTAATAATGAATTAAAAGCTGACTCAGATCAAAAAGTGTATATTATTCCTTTAGAAGACACAGTTGAAAAGGGACTTTCGCAATATATTGAACGAAATATTACTGATGCCAAAGAACAGGGTGTTGACCATATCATCCTTGAGATTGATACACTAGGCGGTGCAGTAGATGGTGCAATGGAGATTGCGGATACCTTAAGAGCAAGTGATATCCCAATAACGGCTTTTATAAACAGAAGAGCAATTTCTGCAGGAGCATATATTGCATTAAATGCAGATCAAATTTATATGGTTCCAGGTAGTCAAATGGGATCTGCAGCTGTCATTACTGGTGATGGTAACGCTGCTGATGATAAAGCGCAATCATTATGGTTATCTGAAATGAGAGAATCAGCAGAACGAAATGGTCGTGATCCTAAATATGCATTAGCAATGGTTGATAAAGATGTTGATGTTCCTGAGTTTGGAGCTGGCAAAGGTGATTTATTAACCTTAGAAACGAAGCAAGCAGTACAGGTTGGATATGCTGAAGGAGTTGCAGAGAACAGAAAAGATTTATTAAATCAGCTGAATTTATCCAATGCAACAATATTAGAGGCAGAGGAAAGTTTTGCTGAGAAAGTAGCAAGATTTATTACAAATCCAGTTGTTGTTCCAATTTTACTTTCGATTGGAAGTATTGGGCTTGTTGTCGAGCTTTATTCACCTGGTTTCGGAATTCCAGGTTTTATGGGTTTAGCATCTTTATTACTATTTTTCTATGGACATTTAGTGGCAGGACTTGCGGGACTAGAGTCTTTACTCCTATTTATTTTAGGGATCATCTTAATAATAGCTGAATTATTTGTACCTGGTGGTATAATGGGTATATTGGGCTTTGCAAGCGTGATCGGAAGTCTTTATATTGCATCAGGTAATTTCATACAAATGACGATCTCACTATTGATTGCTTTTGCTGTGTCCGTTCTTGTTTCTATTTTATTAGTAAAGGTGTTTGGAAAACGTATGAATATTTTTAAACGATTAATTTTGCGTGACTCAACAAATACTGAAAGTGGCTATGTTTCAAGTAAAACGAGAAATGAATTAATAAATCTCGAAGGTGTTGCATTGACTACACTAAGACCAGCAGGTACTGCAATAATAGGTGATGAACGCTTGGATGTTGTAACTGAAGGTAGTTATATTAATAAAGGACAAAAAGTAAAGGTAGTGAAGGTTGAAGGCTCACGTATTGTTGTGAGAGAATTATAGAGGTTTGTCAAACTTATGTAAGAAGTTAATTTTCTTACATGTCAGGCTTATCATTTCTTATTAGGAGGAAAACAATGGATGCTTCAGCAATTTTAGTATTAGGACTTGTTATATTAGGTTTAATCTTTTTAGGTGTTTTCTTTACGTTTGTACCAATTGCTCTCTGGATCTCTGCACTAGCAGCAGGAGTAAAGGTAAGTATCTTCACATTAATTGGAATGAGATTAAGAAGAGTTATTCCGAGTCGAGTAGTTAATCCGTTAATCAAGGCTCATAAAGCAGGGTTAGATGTAACAACTAACCAACTGGAAAGTCACTATCTAGCAGGTGGTAATGTTGACAGAGTAGTTAATGCACTTATTGCTGCTGAGAGAGCAAATATTGAATTAACATTTGAACGCTGTGCTGCTATTGATCTAGCAGGTCGTGATGTATTAGAAGCTGTACAAATGAGTGTAAATCCTAAAGTCATTGAAACACCATTTATTGCCGGTGTAGCTATGGACGGGATCGAAGTAAAAGCAAAAGCTAGAATCACAGTTAGAGCAAACATTGAACGCCTAGTTGGTGGTGCTGGTGAAGATACAATCATCGCGCGTGTTGGTGAGGGTATTGTAAGTACAATTGGTTCATCTGATAATCATAAAAAGGTATTAGAAAATCCTGATTTAATTTCTCAAACTGTTTTAGGAAAAGGACTTGATTCTGGTACAGCATTTGAAATTCTGTCGATAGATATTGCGGATGTTGATATCGGTAAAAACATTGGAGCAGAACTACAAACAGAGCAAGCTGAAGCAGATAAGAAAATTGCTCAAGCGAAAGCGGAAGAAAGAAGAGCAATGGCTGTTGCACAAGAACAAGAAATGCTTGCACGTGTTCAAGAAATGAAAGCAAAGGTTGTTGAAGCAGAAGCGAAAGTACCTCTTGCAATGGCTGAAGCGCTTCGTTCTGGAAACATTGGTGTAATGGATTATATGAACATAAAGAATATCTCAGCAGACACTGATATGAGAGATTCTATTGGTAAAACAAATCAAGATAGTAATGATCACGAGGAATATTAATCATTAAGCTATTGACAAGTAAGTGGGTTTGATGACAATTTATCAAACCCATCTTTTCCTCATTATAAGGAGGGAGAAATAAATGGATATATCAGATATATTTGGAAATCCAATAGTATGGGCATTCCTTGCTTGGTTATTTTCGAGAATCTTTACCTCTGGAAAAGAGGATGCAAGTAAGAAGAAGCCTGAAAGTCCAACAGAAGAACGTCCAACACATATTGAACCAAGACAAAATGATCATACACGCCCAAGTCCAAGGCGAAATCCAACCCCAAGGCCAAATCCAAGACCATCTACAAGATCAAATCCAAAGCCTGTAATGACAACAGTTGAAACAAGGAAAAGGGAACAAAAGCCTTCTCTTCAAACTGTTCAAGAGGCTTATGAGAAAATGAAAGTAGAATCATTTGATAAGGTCGAGCATGTTGATATCATTAAGGAAGAACCAAAAAGGGTTCGTAGTGTAGTAAAAGAGACTACGCCCAAGACAAAGGGTAATCTAAAAAGGAACACACTTTTAATCGATCAGCAAAAAGCAGTACAAGGTGTTATTTGGAGTGAAGTACTCGGTCCATCAAGAGCAAAAAATCCTCATTACACACGAAATAGAAGACATTTTTAACTTCTCAAATAATGATGTTATAAGACTCACTTTTCTCTCATACATATGAGATGAAAGGGGGTCTTTTTTTATGGCAAAAAAATGGCGCCAGCAGCTAACAAGATGGATTACCAACACAATCGAACTACCGCCCGATGTCATGATGGATCTTCCTAGAATAACGATGGTTGGACAGCTTCATATTTACATAGAAAATCATCGAGGACTTCTTACGTTTACTGATACTGAACTACGTCTTCTGTTAAAACAAGGTCAGCTTTTAATTAAAGGTGAAGCCTTTGTCATAAAGACGATTCTACCGGAAGAAATTCTACTAGAAGGAAAGATAGATCAAGTTCTCTATCTGGATGCTACGTAAGGTGCTCCAAAAATTTTCTAGGCTCTTTTCTCAAAAATTGTTGTTTTAACGAAGAATTCGAAATGATTTTATCAAAGGAATTAGGAGTTATATAAAGCTTAATCAGGTAAATTGCTTAAAACAAAAGGCTAATACGTAAAAGACAATGAGTGATAAAAAACAATTTTTTTGCGAAAGTAGCCTTTGGTAGGAATAAAATTGTCTGCTGTAATTTTCACAGCAGACACACATTCCATTACTACCAGTCGTTTTTTAATAGGGGGATGAATGATGAAAAATCAATGGACGAGTTACTTATTTGGCATATTAAAAGTAAGTATCAAGGGAAGAGGTACTGAAAGGTTTCTAAATGATTGTATACGGTCTAATATAGCTGTTTGGAATGTGCATAGAAGTGAAGTCGATGGTTTAAGTTTTTTTATTCGACTTCAAGATGTACATGCCTTAAGAGATGTAGTAAGACGAAATGAGTGTAAGTGTAGATTTGAAAAAAGATTAGGATTCCCTTTTTTAATGAAGCGCTCTTGGCGCAATAACGGGTTTGTTATGGGCTTTCTTGCTTTTTTTCTATTAATATTTATTTTATCAAATATGATTTGGGGAATTGAAGTGGATGGTGCTTCGCCTGAAACTGAGCATTTAATAAAGAAGGAGCTTTCTCGAATTGGGGTTACATCAGGAAAGTTTCAATTTTTTGTAGAAAATCCAGATGATATTCAGAAAACCTTAACAGATAATATTCAACAAATCACTTGGGTTGGTGTAGAACTAACAGGTACAACCTATCATTTGAAGGTTGTAGAAAAAAATCAACCGGAAGAAGAAAAACTTGTTAGTCCACGACATATTGTTGCAAAAAAAGAAGCAGTTATTAAAAAAATGTTTGTAGAACAAGGCCAACCAATGACAACCTTAAATGAACATGTTGATAAAGGGCAAATCTTAGTTTCGGGTTTAATTGGAAAAGAGGATGATCAAAAGGAAGTTGCCGCCAAAGCAGAGATATTCGGTGAAACCTGGTATAAATCAACAATATCAATTCCATTAAACACGACTTTTCAAGTGTTAACTGGGAATGCTAAAGATAAGTTTTACCTTAAATTCGGTTCATTTAAGCTCCCGATTTGGGGATTTGGTAAATCAGGATTTACTTCCTACGAGCTAGAGGATGATATTTACGATCTGAAGTTTCTAGGATTTTCTTTACCATTGGGTTTTGTGAAAGAAACATATCTTGAAAAAGAAGAGGTCGAAAGAAAATATACACCAAAGCAAGCAAAAAAAGCAGCTCTTGATCGAGGTCGTAAGGATATTGAGGAAAATTTGGTAGAAGATGAAAAGGTAATTGGAGAAAAAGTTTTGCACGAGACGAAGGAGAATGGTAAAGTTAAATTAACCGTTCTTTACCAAGTGTTGGAGAACATTGTAAAAACTACACCAATTGTTCAGGGAGACTAAAGAATGCCAGAAGAATTAGTGACAATGAATCAAACAGTAGATAATCCAAATGAAGCTATTGCGTTGTTTGGGAATAATGATGTACATCTTAAAAGAATTGAAGAAGAATTAAGCGTATCAATTGTAACAAGAGGTGAAGGAGTATTTGTTTCAGGTGATTCAGAACATGTGAAGCTTGTTGACGATCTTCTAAAATCACTACTTGTTATCATCCGAAAAGGAATTAACATAAGTGAACGAGATGTAATTTATGCGATTAGCATGGCGAAAGAACAAAGCTTAGATCAGCTCGAACAGTTATACGTCAAAGAAATAGCTAAAACTGCTAAGGGGAAATCGATTCGAGTTAAAACACTGGGACAACGCCACTATGTTTCTGCTATTCAAAGCAAGGATCTAGTGTTTGGAATTGGACCTGCTGGAACAGGAAAAACCTACTTAGCTGTAGTGATGGCTGTTAATGCAATGAAGCTTGGATCAATTAAACGAATAATCTTAACACGCCCTGCTGTAGAAGCTGGGGAAAGTCTTGGATTTTTACCAGGAGATCTTAAGGAAAAAGTTGATCCTTATTTAAGACCTTTATATGATGCTCTACACGATGTGTTAGGAATGGAGCATACACAAAGGCTTATTGAAAGAGGAACAATTGAAATTGCACCACTTGCTTATATGCGAGGAAGAACATTAGACGATGCTTTTGTTATTTTGGACGAGGCTCAAAATACAACACCAGCACAAATGAAAATGTTTCTTACACGTCTAGGGTTTGGCTCAAAGATGGTTATAACCGGTGATATTACCCAAGTTGATTTACCAAAGGGAGTTAAATCAGGTTTATCAGTAGCCAAAAGCATTCTTAATGAAGTTAATGGAATATCCTTTATCACACTAGAACAATCTGACGTTGTAAGACATCCACTTGTAGCCAAAATTATCTCGGCTTATGAAAATACTAATGAAGGATAGTGACCCGGAGACCCGAATTCGGGTCACTTTTCTTTTCTTAGAGTTTCTAGGACTAAAACGTACATAAAGAAATTAGAAGGAGAATATAGTTTTTCTTACTTTTATGAAAATAAGGATGCAATAAGAGAGGATTGTATACGAAATAATAGCTTTTACCTACTATATATTAGGTGGAAAGCTCATTTTTTTCTACTTTTTTTGTCATATTTTGTCTTAAAGGTTGAACATTTTTCGATAAAAGGAAATAATGAAAGATAGTATGTATATAGATACTGTTTATCATTATATGAAGATGTTTAGGGTGGTGTGCTTACTATGAAGAAGAATCCAAAGAAGGATAAGCAAAAAACGAATAAGCTTTGGAAACTTAATGACCATAAGTTTCTTCATATTTTTTTATATGGTATTTTAGCTGTTATCCTTTTTGTAGCTCTATACAGCAATGTTAAACCAGAGACAATAGATATCGAGCTTTTTACAGTATCAGAACAAACTATTTATGCGCCAACTACTGTTGAGGATAAAATAGAAACGGAGAGAAAGCAGCAAGAAGCATATGATGCAGTTGAAGATCAATATGTGTTAAAAAAAGAAATCACAGATAAACAGGTAGATCTTATATCTTCTATTTTCGATACCATTATCGAGGTAAAGAAAGAGGTAGACACAAAAGAGGATTCAACGTTAACACCAGAGGAACAGGTTAAGAAATTACAAGGCAAACTTACATCTTCCATAAATGATAAAATACCTGGTGAAACATTTTTACCACTTATAAAAGCTAGTGATGCAGATTTAAATATGGCAAAAGACGCAGTTGTAACCGCTGTTAATAATATTATGAGTAAAGAAATTCCAATTGTTCAATTATCTGAAGCTAAAAAGCAAGTAGATGAAGAATTGCAATATACTCCTCTCCGCTCAGAGATATTACAATCAGCAACTGTTTTAGGTAAATTTGCCATTACTCCTAATTATGTATTTGATTTAAAAGCTACGGAAGAAAAAAGGCAGCAATCAGTTGATGCAGTCAAAGTAGCACAAATAAAGCAAGGGCAAATTTTGGTTGAAGAAGATGAATTAATTAATCGAGAAATTCACCGAAAGCTTGGGTTAGTCGGTTTACTTGATGATCAGCAATCATATAAACCATTTTTAGGCTTAGCTTTATTAATATTATTAATTTTGGCTGGGGTTATTTATTATTTTGAGAAAAAAGATAGTCCGATATCAAAGAGAAATAATTCTCTTCTTTTATACTGTTTAATATTTGCTATTACAATTTTATTAATGAAAATTGTAAGCTTATTTCAGAAAATTGATTACACACATATCGGTTATATAGTTCCTGTGGCTATGGGAGTTATGTTGATTAAATTATTAATAAATGAGCGATTAGCCATTTTAACAAGTATGATTTTTGCTGTGTGTGGAAGTGTAATTTTTAACGAGGGAATAACAGGTAGTTTTAATTTTTCAATAGGTGTATACTACTTGTTCGGATGTCTCGCAGGTGTGTTATTTTTAGGTGAACATAATCTTCGTTCGAAAATATTACAAGCTGGATTGTTTGTCGGTGGAATAAATGTTATTGTTCTAACAGCTATTATGCTGATCAGAAATGGATCATATTCAAATGTTGAAATTAGCTCCTATTTTGTAATGGCTTGTGTTTCTGGTCTTGTGTCATCAGTTCTAACAATTGGATTTATGCCGTTTTTTGAAACTGGCTTTGGCATTTTATCTACTATGAAGTTAATTGAACTTTCAAATCCGAATCATCCATTACTGCGTAAAATTTTAACTGAGACACCTGGTACATATCATCATAGTGTAATGGTAGCAAATTTATCAGAATCAGCATGTGAAGCAATCGGTGCAAATGGGTTACTTGCAAGAGTAGCTGCTTATTATCATGATATCGGGAAAACAAAACGCCCTCAGTATTTTATTGAAAATCAAATGAATATTGAAAATCCGCATAATAAGCTTTCAGCACAATTAAGTAAAAATATTATTATTTCGCATGTTACTGATGGTGTTGAGATGCTCAGAAAACATAAAATGCCGAAGGAATTTGTTGATATTGCTGAACAACATCATGGCACTACATTATTAAAATATTTCTACCATCAAGCAAAACAATCAAACGATTCAATTTATGAAGATGAATTTCGTTATCCAGGACCTAAGCCACAAACAAAGGAAATTGCTATTATTTCAATTGCTGATAGTGTAGAGGCGGCTGTTCGTTCAATGTCAAATCCAACACCAGAAAAAATAGAAAAGCTTGTTAAATCTATCATCGCAGACAGATTACAAGATAATCAATTAGATGAGTGTGATTTAACATTAAAAGAATTAGATATCATTGCAAAGTCATTTTGTGAATCACTTAAAGGTATATTCCATTCTAGAATTGAGTATCCGGAATTATCAAAAAAACAGAAGGTGAAATAGAGATGAGACTAATCATCGATAGTATAGATGAAACAAGTGAATTAACAGAAGAACAGGTTAAAACAGTCGAGGATCTTCTGCAGTTTGCAGCAGAAGCTGAAAATGTAAAACAAGATGCAGAGGTATCAGTCACATTCGTTACAAATGAACGTATACAAGAAGTAAACCGTGAATTTCGTGATAAAGACCAACCGACTGACGTTATCTCCTTTGCCTTAGAAGAAATGGGTGAAGGAGAGCTGGAAATCATCGGGTTAGATCAACCTCCAATGTTAGGGGACATCATCATTTCGATCCAACGCGCAAAAGAGCAAGCAGAAGAGTATGGTCATTCGTTTATAAGAGAGCTAGGCTTTCTAGCTTGCCATGGTTTTCTCCACTTATTAGGTTATGATCATATGAATGAACAAGATGAAAAAGAGATGTTTACTAAACAAAAGGATATCTTAAATAGTTATGGACTTAAAAGATCCCAAGACCTCTGAATGGAAGCGTTTCTATAAAAGTTTTAATTTTGCGTGGAACGGAATTTTCCAGACTTTTAAATCTGAGCGAAATTTTCAGATACATGTTTACATTTCAAGCCTGATGATCATTCTTGGTTTTTACCTGAAGTTTACCATGTTTGATTGGGTAGTCATTTTGTTTTTAATAGGTGGAATGCTTGCTTTAGAGTTAATGAACACTGCAATTGAGCATGTTGTAGATTTAATTACTGAGGATTATAACCCGATTGCCAAAGCAGCAAAAGATGCTGCGGCAGGAGCTGTTTTGGTATATGCGATTTTATCGGTTATAATTGGAGTAATTCTTTTATTAAGACATATATGAAACAAAAAAGGCACTATTTAGTGTATTGCGGACAAATTCAGAAGATTCTTACAATTAAATTACAATTTCCAAAATCACGTGAAAATAATGATGATATTAGGTAAACTATAAGAAGAATCATCATTCGGTAAAGAGAAAGGAAGAAAATCTAGTGAACATTGAACAACTCATCGAAGAAGCAAAAGCGGCAAGGGAAATAGCTTATACACCATACTCGAAATTTAAAGTAGGAGCTGCTTTAATAACGAATGATGGAAAAATTTATAAAGGCTGTAACATTGAAAATGCTGCATATAGTATGTGTAATTGTGCTGAGCGTACAGCTATTTTTAAAGCTTACTCAGAAGGCGATAAGCAGTATAAGGCGATAGCTGTAGTTGCGGATACGAAAAGACCAGTTCCACCATGTGGGGCCTGTCGTCAAGTTATTGCAGAGCTTTGCCCGAAAGATATGAGAGTTATATTAACTAACCTACAAGGTGATATAGAGGAATTAACAGTATCAGAATTATTACCAGGTGCTTTTTCATCGGAGGATTTACATGAATAAAAATGAATTCAAATCAGGTTTTGTTTCAATAATTGGAAGACCAAACGTAGGAAAATCAACGTTCATCAATCGTGTAATAGGGCAGAAAATTGCTATTATGAGTGATAAGCCGCAAACAACACGAAACAAAATTCAAGGTGTGTACACAACAAATAATTCACAAACAATTTTTATAGACACTCCTGGTATTCACAAACCAAAGCATAAACTTGGAGACTTTATGATGAAGGTCGCTCAGAATACGTTAAAAGAGGTTGATTTGATTCTTTTTATGATTAATGCTGAAGAAGGATTTGGTCGTGGTGATGAATTTATCATCGATAGACTGAAAGAAACAAAAACACCAGTATTTCTAATCATCAACAAAATTGACCAAATTCATCCTGATCAACTACTGCCGTTAATTAGTCAATATAAAGATATGTACCCTTTTAAAGAAGTAGTTCCAATTTCTGCACTCGAAGGAAATAATATCGATACGTTGCTAAAACAAATTGATATGATTCTTCCAGAAGGACCGCAATATTATCCAGCTGATCAAGTAACAGATCATCCAGAGCGGTTTATTATTACAGAATTGATAAGAGAAAAGGTATTACACTTAACGAGGGAAGAGATCCCGCATTCAATTGCCGTAGTAATGGATACCCTGGAACGTCGGGAACACAATCAATCTATATATGTTGGTGCAACCATTATAGTTGAGCGCGACTCTCAAAAAGGTATTGTCATTGGAAAACAAGGTAGCATGTTAAAAGAAGTGGGAAAAAGAGCTCGTGTTGATATAGAGGCTTTGCTAGGTTCAAAAGTATTTTTGGAGTTATGGGTTAAGGTTCAAAAAGACTGGAGAAATAAAGCATCTCAACTTCGTGATTATGGATTTAGAGACGATGAATACTAAAAGTTGAAGTTCACTTATTATTTACATTGATTGAATTTTAAAAAAGCAGAAGATAAATAAGTGCACCTTCTACAAGATCATGATTTTAGAGTATTCATAAAAATGATTAACAAATATTGTTTAACATGAAATGATGAAGAAAAGGTCAAGATAAATATATGAAATTGGATATTGCTTGCTAGTCTTAACAACTGAAAGGTGGGGTTTTTTATGTTGGATTTTACCTGGAAGGTTTTTTCGCAAACAGGTAGCATTGATACGTATCTTCTTTTTAAGGAAATGGAAAAGGAGAATGATGACGGACCCGATTATCAAGAGGATGAACTAGCTGAAATAGATTTTCCAATTTCCTGATCTTGCCTGATACCTTTGGAAGGTGAAGGAAATTTGCTTCAAAAATGTGAAGGAATCGTAATCCGTTCTACTGATTATGGTGAGACAAACAAAATTATTACAATATATACGAGAGAATTAGGAAAAGTTGGGGTTATGGCAAGAGGGGCAAAAAAACCAAACAGTCGCCTTACGTCAATTACCCAACTTTTTACGTATGGAACATTTATGTTTCAGAGATCGAATGGATTAGGTAGTCTACAGCAGGGTGAAATTATTCATTCGCTTAGAGGAATTAGAGAAGATATTTTTCTTACAGCTTACGCCTCTTACATAGCAGAATTATTAGATAAAAGTACTGAAAATACAGATAGAAATCCATTTCTTTTTGAATTATTAAAACAAACACTTATCTATCTTGATGATGAAGTAGATCCTGATATATTAGTTAATATTTTTGAAATGAAAATGTTGTCTGTGTTAGGCTTAAATCCACAGCTAGATAGTTGTACTGTTTGTGGTAATAAAGATGGTAACTTTCACTTTTCAATTAGAGAAGGTGGCTTTATTTGTCACCTCTGTTATCAAAAAGATCCTTATAGACTACCTATATCACCGATGACTGTTAAATTACTTAGATTATTTTATTATTTTGATTTGAACCGATTAGGTAATATATCTGTAAAACCAGAAACAAAAAAAGAACTAAAAAATGTTATTCAAGCTTACTATCAAGAATTTTCTGGTCTAACGATAAAATCAAAGCGGTTTTTAGATCAACTTGATTCATTAAAAGGTAAATTATAATAATCTAGTACTTAAAGCAACAATGTTTACGAAAACTGCTTTAATAATTGACTTTTAATATCATTTCGATTAAGATGCAAATATAATTAAACGAATTATGATGCGTTGAAGGAAAGAAGTATTTACGTTTCCCCAAGTGATAGCGACCTTAGGACGGTGAAAGCTAAGGATTGGCACGTAATGAAAGGCATTCCGGAGCTGAATTTTTAAAAGTGGCTTATTGTATAAGCAAATAGGGTGGAACCGCGGGTATGCTCTCGTCCCTATGTCATTTCTTTGGCATAGATGACGAGGGCTTTTTGTTGTTTAAAAAGCCGGATTTGCTCTATACAACTTATTTTGTTCAATGAGCATTCACCAATCTAATTAATTGCTGTCTAAAACTAAGGACGTCAAGAATGTTAAAAGAGTAAAATGTTTTTTCTTATGATTTCTAAATTTGCTTTATTTAAAACTAATGGAGGTGTTTTTGAATGAATATTCAAGAAATGATTTTAACGCTGCAAAAGCATTGGTCAGATCAAGGCTGTGTGCTGATGCAGGCATATGATACAGAAAAAGGGGCAGGGACTATGAGTCCATACACCTTTTTAAAAAGTATAGGTCCTGAACCATGGAAGGTTGCTTATGTTGAGCCGTCAAGACGACCTGCTGATGGGCGGTATGGAGAGAATCCTAATAGACTTTACCAGCATCACCAATTTCAAGTGATTATGAAACCGTCTCCTGATAACATTCAAGAGTTATATTTGGATTCATTACGTGCATTAGGTATTGATCCTTTAAAGCATGATATACGTTTTGTAGAAGATAACTGGGAAAATCCTTCCCTAGGCTGTGCAGGTTTAGGTTGGGAAGTATGGCTTGATGGAATGGAAATTACACAATTTACTTATTTCCAGCAAGTTGGTGGTTTGGAATGTAAACCAGTTTCTGCTGAAATTACATATGGAATTGAAAGGCTTGCATCATATATACAAGACAAGGAAAATGTTTTTGATCTAGAATGGACAAAAGGCTACACTGTGAGAGATATCTTCTTAATGCCTGAATATGAGCATTCAAAATATACATTTGAAACGTCTGATACTGATATGCTATTTCAGTTGTTTTCTACTTATGAAAAGGAAGCTATTAGACAAATGGACGTGGGACTTGTACATCCAGCATATGATTATGTCCTGAAATGCTCACATACTTTTAATCTTTTAGATGCAAAAGGAGCTATATCTGTTACTGAGAGAACAGGATACATTGGACGCGTGCGAAACTTAGCGCGTAAGGTAGCTAAAACATTTTATGATGAAAGAGAAAAATTAGGATTCCCAATGTTACATGAGAAAGGGGGAGAACATAATGAGTAAGCAAGATTTATTAATAGAAATTGGATTAGAGGAGCTACCAGCTCAATATGTCACACCTTCTATGAATCAGTTAGAAGATAAAATAACAAAATGGCTTGAAGAAAAAAAGTTATCTCATGGAGAAGTAAAAGCATTTTCAACACCAAGAAGGTTAGCTGTCCAAATAAAAGATGTGGCTGATAAGCAACCTGATATTGAAGAGGAAGCAAAAGGTCCAGCTAAAAAGATTGCTAAAGATGGTGAGGGGAATTGGTCTAAAGCTTCAATTGGTTTTACTAAGGGGCAAGGTGCATCTGTTGAGGACATTTATTTTAAAGAAATAAATGGGGTAGAATACGCACATGTCCAAAAACATATAAAAGGTCAAGAAACAAAAACTTTATTAATTGAAATGAAGCAATTAATTATTGGGTTAACATTCCCTAAAAATATGCGATGGGGAAGCAATGATTTACGATATATCAGACCAATTAAATGGATTGTAGCCCTATTTGGTAATGATGTTATACCATTTGAAATTGCAGGCATTGAGACAGGTTCATATACGTATGGACATCGTTTTCTAGGAAATAAAGTGGAAGTTGCTTCGCCATCTTTATATGAAGCTGCTTTGTTAGAACAATTTGTTTTAGCTGATCCTGTTAAACGTAAACAAGCGATTACGTCTCAGCTTTCAGAAATTGAAGCTGAACAAAAGTGGATTATTCCGATCGATGAGGATTTACTTGAGGAAGTTAATAATTTAGTTGAATACCCTACTGCTTTATTTGGTAAGTTTGAATCGGAGTATTTAACATTACCGGACGAAGTTTTAGTTACTAGTATGAAGGAGCATCAAAGATATTTTCCTGTTAGAAATCAGGAAGGTGAGTTACAGCCTTTCTTTGTTACTGTGAGAAATGGTGACCATAATCATCTTGAAAATGTAGCTCGAGGAAATGAAAAGGTATTACGAGCTAGATTATCTGATGCTAATTTCTTTTACAAGGAAGACAAAAAACTTAAGATAGAAGATGCAGTACAGAAATTAGATAAAATTGTTTTTCATGAAGAATTAGGAACTTTAGGAGAAAAAGTGAAGCGGGTTGTTAAGCTATCTGAAACACTTGCTGATCAGCTACAAATTAACTCTGAAGTAAAAGAAGATATTACACGTACAGCATCTATTTGTAAATTTGATTTGGTTACTCATATGGTATATGAATTTCCTGAACTACAAGGTAAAATTGGTGAGAAATATGCTAGGATTTCTGGAGAAAAAGAAACAGTTGCTGCTGCCATAAATGAACATTATATGCCAAGACATGCAGATGATGCTGTACCTTCTTCAGATATTGGTGCTATTGTTGCTTTAGCTGATAAACTTGATACAATTACAGGATTTTTTGCGATAGGCAAAATACCAACAGGCTCTCAAGATCCTTATGCATTAAGACGACAAGCAAGTGGAATTGTACAAATATTACGCTCAAAAAACTATAAGCTAGAACTTCCGCAATTATTCAGCTCAGCGCTTGAGTTGTTTGGTGATAAAGTCTCAGCAGATACTAAAAAAGAAATGATAGCATTCTTCAAACTACGATTAAAATACCTTTTAGCGGAGGATTCTATTCGCCATGATTTAATAGATGCTGTTCTAGAGTCATCTTACCTTGAAGTAACGTCATTAACTGAACGTGCAAGATTACTAAAACATGCTTCAGATCAACAAGAGTTTAAGGAAACAATTGAAGCACTAGCACGTGTTATGAATATCGCTAAAAAAGGTAGTGCACAAGAAATCAATGAGTTGTTATTTGAATCAGAGTATGAAAAAAAGCTATATGAAGTGTACAATATTTCATCTGGAAAAATAGCTGGTTATAAAGAAGCAGGCCAAGAGGAAGAAATTTTTAAAGTGCTAGCCAACTTAAAGCCAGTTATCAATGATTATTTTGATCATACGATGGTCATGGCTGAGGACGCAAAAATTAAAGAAAATCGTTTAGCTCAAATGGTGGCTATTTCAGAGTTGATTGAGTCATTTGCTAAAATGAATGTAATTTTAGTGAAATAATCAAACTACAGTAAACGAAGAAAAGAACTGTCTACTAATAAGTCAGTTCTTTTTTTCGTATGCTAAAACAAATTACTTTTCAAATCCCTTAGAAAGTATATAATAATTTTATATAGTATAACCTATTGTGCAAACTGATTATATTCTTTTACTAATACAAATTTGACGGTGTGTTAAATAAATATACAGTTACTTCTGCAATTTTATGAAAAAATATAAGATAGTAAATAAATTAGATATGATAATTAAAATGAAATCTACATTTGTGAATGTAATGATGGAAAAAATTTTAAAAAGTAAGGTGGTGAGTCAAATAGAGCTTAATAAACGTCAAGAGAAAATCGTAGAAATAGTAAAAGGAAATGGACCTATAACTGGGGAACAAATAGCAGATCAGTTAAATTTAACGAGAGCAACATTGCGCCCAGATTTAGCTATATTAACAATGACTGGATACTTAGATGCAAGACCACGTGTGGGTTATTATTTCACTGGTAAGAAAAATAATCAGCTTCTAACAGATGAGCTAAAGAAATTGAAGGTTAAGGACTATCAATCCATTCCAATTGTTGTGAGTGTAAATGTTTCAGTATATGATGCGATTTGTACGATGTTTTTAGAGGATGTAGGAACATTGTTTGTTGTTGATGATCAATCCATTTTAGTTGGAGTGCTATCACGAAAAGATTTATTACGTACAAGTATTGGCAAACAAGAATTAACAACAATACCTGTTAATATTATAATGACAAGAATGCCTAATATAACAGTTTGTAGACACGAAGATTTAATTTTAGATGTGGCACATGTTTTAATAGACAAGCAAATTGATGCGTTACCAGTTGTAAAGGATACAGAAAAAGGTTTAGAGGTTATTGGAAGGGTAACAAAAACAAATATGACAAAAATACTGGTTAGCCTTGCAGTGGAATAAAAGCAGCTAGCAAACGGAAATGGGGATATAATTAATGAGTTATCGATTAATTTATGTTGTATCTGATTCAGTAGGAGAAACAGCAGAGCTGGTTGTTAAGGCAGCTGCAAGCCAATTTAACGGAGCCTCAGCCAATACGAAAATTAAAAGAATTCCATATGTTGAAGACAAAGGTACGATATTAGAAGTGATTTCATTAGCAAAGCAGGACCACGCTATAGTTTGTTTTACAATGGTTGTCCCTGAATTAAGAAATTATTTAATGGAGGAAGCAACAAAACAAGGTGTTGTTTATTATGACATTATCGGTCCTTTAATAGATAAAATGGAAACTTCATATGGTATTTCAGCAAAATATGAGCCTGGTCGTGTTAGAAAACTAGATGATGATTATTTTAAAAAGGTGGAGGCGATTGAATTCGCCGTCAAATATGATGATGGACGAGATCCAAGAGGTATTCTAAAAGCCGACATCGTATTAATAGGTGTTTCAAGAACGTCGAAAACACCATTGTCACAATATCTTGCTCATAAGCGCTTTAAAGTTGCGAATGTACCGATTGTACCAGAAGTTGAACCACCAGAAGAATTATATAAGGTTTCAGCACAAAAATGTATTGGACTTCGAATTATGCCTGAGAAATTAAATCATATTCGAAAAGAAAGATTGAAATCATTAGGATTGAATGATGAAGCCTTTTATGCAAATATTGACCGAATACGAGAAGAACTAGATTATTTTGATAAAGTAGTAAATCAAATTGGTTGTCAGGTTGTAGATGTTTCAAATAAAGCTGTTGAAGAAACAGCAAATATCATTGCAAATTTCATGAATAAGCAAAATGGTACTTTTTAGGTAATTCATGGGGGGCTTGTTGGTAATTAACAATTATCATAAGTCTCCCATATTTTTATGGTGGAAAACATGACAATTCAAAGAAGCTTTGTTTGAGAAAAAGCTTACCTTATGAAGGTTTAACTGTTCTGGCGCTTACTCTTTTCTAAGTTTTTTAGTACTTAAATGGGGATTAGTTGCTTATACTTAAATTTAGGAGAAGAAAACAATAGAAATTTGACGAACTTTGTATTATAATAAAAAATTGTGATAAAAAGTAATTTTTTAGGTTTAGAACTTGACATCTAGGAATAAACTATTAATTGTAAACTGTCAAGAAATACACAGAAATAATTTTCGACAAAAAAGGATTTTCGTTCTTTTTCTAGAATATTAACTTACAGTAGTATTGTTAAGAAGGATTATCCCGGAGTGATGTAGAATAATGAACTATGCTAAAAAAAATATAGGGATTTATGTTGATGCTGATGCTTGTCCAGTCAAGCAGGAAGTAATGGATATTGCAGGGAAGTATAAAATAAACGTTACTTTTGTAGCATCCTATAACCATAGTTCTGATAAAACATATGGTGGAAATTGGGTGTTTGTAGACACTGGTAAAGAAGAAGCAGATTTATACATAGTCAATCATGTAAATAAACATGATATTGTTATTTCACAAGATATTGGTTTAGCAGGTTTATTGCTAAGGAAAAATGTTATTGTTGTTACTCCTAGGGGTAAACAATATACAGAAGCTAATATTGAATCAGCCCTGCAGTTTCGATATTTATCAGCTATGGAGCGTCGTAGTGGTAAGTACACTAAAGGTCCAAAAAAGTTCACTGCTGAAGATACAATAAATTTTATCACAACAATCGAAAAAATTTTGTCGAAAGATGCAGGAGATTTTAAATAAATATTGAATATCTCTATTACGGAGTTGTTAGTATGGGAAATCGAATTCCCGAAGAATTAATCGAGAAAATCCAACGAACTTCTGACATTGTTGATGTGATAAGTGAATATGTTCAACTGAAGAAACAAGGTCGTAACTATTTTGGCTTATGTCCGTTTCATGGAGAAAAGTCCCCTTCGTTTTCAGTTTCAGCTGATAAACAGATTTTTCACTGCTTTGGATGTGGTGCAGGTGGAAATGTTTTTTCCTTCTTAATGCAACATGAGAATTATTCATTTATAGAAGCTGCCCAACACGTTGCTGATAAAGTTGGTATTGAGTTACCTACTGAAATCACAGCAAATGATCAGGAGCGCAACATCCCAAAAGATGCTGAGAAGATGATCGAAGCTCATGAACTTCTAAAGAAATTTTACCATCATTTATTGGTAAATACAAAAGAGGGTCAAGAAGCATTAGATTATTTATTGAATAGAGGCTTTACTCGAGAAACAATTGATACATTTGAAATTGGTTATGCACTTGATTCTTGGGACTTTATATCAAAATTCTTGGTGAAAAGGGGTTTTAGTGCTGATTTAATGGAGGAAGCTGGATTATTAGTCAAGAAAAATAATTCAGAAGACTATTTTGATCGCTTTCGAAATAGAATTATGTTTCCTATAACAGATCATCATGGTATGACAATAGCGTTCTCAGGGAGAGTGCTCGGAGACGAGAAGCCAAAGTATCTGAACAGCCCTGAAACAAAAATATTTAATAAGAGTAAGATACTCTATAATTTTCACCGAGCTAGGGTACATATTCGGAAAAATCAACAAGCTGTTCTTTTTGAAGGCTTTGCTGATGTTATATCTTCTTCAAGATCTGGTGTAGAGAATGCTATAGCAACAATGGGAACTTCACTAACTGAAGAGCAGGCAAAAATTTTAAGAAGAAATGTATCTGAGATTGTGATTTGTTATGATTCAGATTCTGCAGGAATAGAAGCAACAAATCGAGCAGCTAAGATCTTACAAAGTGTTGGATGTCATATAAACGTTGCAATGATTCAAGATGGTTTAGACCCTGATGACTACATCAAAAAGTACGGCTCTGAAAAGTTTAAAAACGATGTAATAGGGGCAAGTGTACCTCTAATGACGTTCAAGATGAGCTATTACAGAAGAGGTAAGAACCTCCAAAATGAAGGAGAACGATTCCAATATATTGAGAATATCCTTGGTGAGGTTAGCCAATTAAAAAGTGCAGTTGAAAAGGAAATCTATTTGAAGCAGCTTTCTAAAGAGTTTGATTTATCAATGGATGTTCTAAAAGAACAGCTTAACCAGAAGAAGCCTAAACAAGAATCTGATCATACTTCAAATGTAAAAAAGGTTCCACAACAGGTGAAGCGCAACCCAATTGCAAGAAAAAGCCTGTTACCCGCCTTTCACACTGCAGAACGAATGTTAATTGGCTATATGCTAAGAAGTAAGGATCTGTCTCAGAAGGTATTAGAACGACTTGGTCTTCAATTTAATATTGAAGAGCATAAAGCTATTGTTACTTATCTGTATGGATTTTATGAAGAAGGAAATGAGGAAAATGTTAGCTCGTTTCTTTCAAGATTACCAAATGCAGAATTACAAGATATTGTATCCAACATTGCGATGATTACATTAAACACTGAAGTAAGTGAACAAGAGTTATCAGATTGTATAAAACAGGTGTTGAATCATCAAAAAATGTTAATGATAAAAGAAAAAGAAGCTGTTAAAAATGAAGCTGAAAGAAATAAACAGTTCAAAGAAGCAGCTCAAATAGCAATGGAAATTATTCAATTAAAACAAGCTTTAAAGTCATAAAAAGTAAGCTGAAGTGAAGAGGTAAATATTAATAAGTGTGTTAACTATAACACATTCAAGATATATCAAATATACCGCTACACAGTAATCCAGTGGCTTATCTTATAACTTGGTAAGTTTGGAAGGAGGGGTTCCTATGGCTGATAAACAGACCCATGAAACGGAAGTAACCTTTGAACAGGTGAAAGACCAATTAACAGAAATCGGGAAAAAACGTGGAGTATTAACATACGAAGAAATCGCAGAGCGTATGGCTAACTTCGAAATAGAATCAGACCAGATGGATGAGTATTATGAATTTTTAGGTGAACAGGGTGTTGAATTGTTAGGTGAAGCAGGTACAGAGGCTGATCCAAATGTTCAAGATTTGGCAAAAGAAGAAGAATTTGATTTGAATGATTTGAGTGTACCACCAGGCGTTAAAATAAATGACCCTGTACGTATGTACTTAAAAGAGATCGGTCGTGTAGATCTTTTATCTGCAAACGAAGAAATTAATCTTGCTAAACGTATTGAAGAAGGTGACGATGAAGCAAAGAGAAGACTTGCAGAAGCAAATCTAAGACTTGTTGTAAGTATTGCTAAACGATATGTTGGTCGTGGAATGCTTTTCCTTGATTTAATTCAAGAAGGTAATATGGGTTTAATGAAAGCTGTAGAAAAGTTTGATTATCGAAAAGGTTATAAATTTAGTACGTATGCAACATGGTGGATACGCCAAGCGATTACACGTGCTATTGCGGATCAGGCACGTACAATTCGTATTCCAGTTCATATGGTTGAGACGATCAACAAATTAATTAGAGTTCAACGTCAGTTACTTCAAGATCTTGGAAGAGAACCAACTCCAGAAGAAATTGGAGAAGACATGGAACTAACCCCTGACAAGGTTAGGGAAATCCTTAAGATTGCTCAAGAACCTGTTTCACTTGAAACACCAATTGGTGAGGAAGATGATTCACACTTAGGTGATTTCATAGAAGATCAGGACGCAACTTCACCTTCTGAACATGCTGCATACGAACTGCTGAAAGAACAGCTAGAGGATGTACTTGACACGTTAACAGATCGTGAAGAAAATGTGTTACGCCTACGTTTTGGCCTAGATGATGGCAGAACTAGAACTCTTGAAGAAGTTGGTAAGGTATTCGGTGTAACTCGTGAGCGTATTCGTCAAATAGAGGCAAAGGCGCTTAGAAAGTTACGTCACCCTAGCCGTAGTAAACGTCTAAAAGACTTTTTAGAATAGAAGGCGGACTTATGTCCGTCTTTCAGTTTGTAATAACATACTCTAACTTACACACGATGACACGCTGGATGTGAAACAACTTAAAACTTATCATTTACAAGCCATACATGTCTTCTTTAAAATAAGAGTAACAATGATTAAGGATGGCTAAGATGGATAAAGATAAAAAAAACATTATAATCAATGAAATTCATCAATGGAAAGACAATAAACTTTTACCTGAAACATATTGTGACTTTTTGTTAGCTCTCTATACTGAAGGTAATCAAGAAAATAATGAACAAGTTGAAGTGAAAAAAAAGAAAAAAAGACTACCTACATTTGATGGCTTTTTATATGCTTTTATTATGATCTTAGTAATAGCATCTCTTCTTTTTACTAATTTTACTGAAATTGCCTATTTAATGCAAATGGTTATCCTAAGTTTTTTACTCATAGGATCTTTTCTTGTTACCGCTTACTTTATTAGAAAAGGCAAATCATTTCAAGTGCCTTTAAGCTTAACTTTTATACAATTATTAATTTCCTCCATTGCATTATCTGATTTTTTTGCAAGCGGAAATGATTTTATCCTAGGATTGATCATTATTAGTAATTGTCTAGTTTGGTTAACTTTTGGTGTAATTCTAAGAATTCTTTACCTTTCTATAAGTGGTATATTAGGTATAGCTGTTTTTGTTGTTGCTATTATATTATAATGAATTTTAGTAGGTTAAGTATGTCAATAAGGATTTATAAAGTTTGCTCATAAATGTCTGCTTTTTGTCTAAAGTGTGAAAAACATAAAGATGTTATAAGATAGGTCTTTTACTTATCATAAAATTACAGTAAAATAGAGGTTGTTTATAAAGACTATTTTCGCAAACTTTGTTGCTTTTTGATTACTTGTAGAAATAGCCGTGTATAGATACTTGTTGCATCTCTTCTTGATTAAATGGTACTATTATGTGATGAAAACAATGTTTCTACTGACGATTTAAGCTATTATTATAGCAGCAATCTTTTCAGAAAAGAGCTCTTATAAAAAACAAATGTACTTATGAAACTTATCTATTAGTACTATGCAGTAAACCTAATACCTACACAAAGAAAACGCTCTATTAGTTCAAATGACTGAGAAGAAAAACTCAGAATATGATTTCTAATAGCGACATTAGTTGGAATTTAAGCCGACTAATGGGAGATTCACATTTACATAAGGGAGGTTACATGATGAATCGCAATCCACTTATTCCATTTTTATTAATCGCACTCTTAGGAATCGGCCTTATGTTTCTTTTATCATTCAAAGGTCTTGGCGATCATGAAGAATTAGCAAATGGGGAAGAAGAACCAAAAACAGAGGATGTTGCAAATGCATCTCCGGAAGAAATTTACCAGCAAAACTGTATTACTTGCCATGGTCAAAACTATGAAGGTGGCGCAGGTCCAGCACTTGTTGGTGTTGGTGATCGTTTAAGTGTAGACGAAATAAAGCAAATTCTTAAACAGGGTAAAGGTATCATGCCAGCTAATCTAGTTCCAGATGAGAAACTGGATGAAATGGCTGATTGGGTATCACAAATTAAATAATTAACGTTTAATTTAGAACACAAATCAATTACTATTAATTAATGTTTATTATCGTAAATAAAAGAAAAGTCCTTTGCATCTGTGAAGGACTTTTTTTATACTTTATAGCATGTACTCACCCTACCTAGCTAAAAACCATAGTAAGAATAATGGTGTTTATAATTTAGCTAAAATGAAAACCTTAAAGATATATCATATTTTATAGAAAATTGGTGACATAATGAATGAAATGAATCTATCGAAAAGACTTGAAACAGTAGCTCGTTTTATACCAGAAAGAGCTGTGATGGCAGATATTGGATCTGATCATGCCTATCTTCCCTGCTTTTCAATTTTACAAGGCAAAGCTAGGTTAGCAATTGCCGGGGAAATTACTTCTGGACCTTATGAATCTGCAAAAAATCAAGTAATAAAAACCGAACTTCAAAATGTTATTTCTGTAAGACAGGGAGATGGTCTTTCAGTTATCAAAGAAGATGATCAAGTTGATTGTATTACAATTGCTGGTATGGGAGGGGGTTTAATAAAGAAGATACTTGAAGAAGGAAGTTCAAAGCTTACTTCTGTTAAAAGATTAATATTACAGCCTAATATACACTCCATCTATATAAGAGAATGGTTAGTAGAAAACAATTGGGAACTTGTTGATGAAGAAATTATTGAAGAAGATGACAAAATTTATGAAATACTTGTTGCTGAAAAAGGTAATACAAAAAAACCTTATAAAGGTGTATCCTTTCATGCTGGTCTTCTATTAGGACCGATTTTAATTACTAAAAAAACAGATGTTTTTAAGAAGAAGTGGCTCCATGAGAGTAATCATTGGAAAGCAATTATTAAACAGCTTGAGGAATCAGGACATACATATAATAATAATGAGAAATATAGAGACTTAACCGAGAAAATTAAGCTAGTTGAGGAGGTTTTAGAATCTTGAAAAAATTACCAAATGGATTTGAGGTCATTCAATTATTTGAACAATTTTCTCCAAAAGCCTATGCAGTAGAGGGAGATAAAATAGGACTTCAAATTGGTACATTAAATAAGAAAATACATAATGTTATGATTACCCTAGATGTTGTTGAATCAGTAATTGATGAAGCAATAGAGAAAAGCGTTGATTTGATTATTGCTCATCATCCTCCAATTTTTAGAGCGATAAAAAAACTTACAACTGATTCTACTTTTGGAAAAATGATTGAGAAGTGTATAAAGCATAACATTGCTATTTATGCAGCACACACTAACTTAGATGTAGCAAATGGCGGAGTGAATGATTTATTAGCGCAAGCTCTAAACCTATCTCAACTGGATGTACTTGTTCCGACTTATGAGGACAAGCTTAAGAAGTTAGTAGTATTTGTACCTTCAACACATGAGAAGCAGCTTAGAGAAGCATTAGGACATGCTGGTGCAGGGCATATAGGAAACTACAGTCATTGTACATTTGCGACAGAAGGTGAAGGTGGATTTTTACCGCTTGATGGAACTAATCCATATATAGGTAAAAAGGGAAATCTAGAATATGTATCTGAATCTAGAGTTGAGACAGTTTTTCCAACATCAATAGAAAAGAAAGTGATACAAGCTATGCTAAAATCACATCCTTATGAAGAGGTTGCTTATGATATTTATGCTCTCGATCAAAAAGGGTTAACTCTAGGTCTAGGAAGAATAGGCGTTTTACCAGAAGAATTAACACTTGCAGAATTTGCAGAGCATGTTAAAAAGTCTCTTGACGTAGAGCGAGTTCGATTGGTTGGAGATCCGAATAGTAAGATCAAAAAAGTGGCTGTTTTAGGTGGAGATGGTAATAAGTATATTCAGCAAGCAAAATTTAAGGGAGCAGATGTATATGTAACTGGAGATTTGTATTTCCATGTTGCGCATGATGCACTTATGATGGATTTGAATGTGATTGATCCTGGTCACCATGTTGAGAAGGTTATGATTAAGGGAGTATCAGCTAAACTTAGTTCTATGTGTACTGATAAGAACTTTAATGTTAATATTTCTGGATCTGAAATTGATACAAATCCGTTTAAGTTTATTTGATTGTTATATAGCTGGGACATAAGTAAAGAAGGCATAAACAAAGACGAATAAATCTAAATTCAGTTAAGTTGAAAGGAACAAGTGCGTTCCATTGCGCTGCAGACACTCCATTCGCCGGGGAGGAATCTGAGCCCTCCTCGGCTACGCCTGCGGGGTCTCAGCCTTTCCTCTATTCCCGTAGGAGTCGAATGTCTTCCGCTCCATTCCACTAGTTCTTAAAAATAGTATGCAAAATCAAAAAGTCTATTAAAGACGGCAAATAAAAACCCGAACTATTCGGCGAATGATTAATTGAAATATCACCTAATAATTCGGGTTTTTCATTAACTGAAATACTTATGTCCCAACCTCTCTTTTGTTTTTACAGAGATAGAACCAAATATACAAAGAGGATGTCTCATTAAGAAAGTTTTAGCAAATCAAACCAATGTGTTTGGTCTCTTTGCAAAACTTTATGAGGCATCCTCTTATTTATTAATTTTTAATTTTAACTTTAGGTAATATTTTCGATAAAGGAATTTCATGATTTAAAACCCAAGTGGCTTCATCATCAGGGTTATATTGTTCAAGAAATTGTATGACTTTTTTTGTAATTGGTGTAGGTGTGGAAGCACCTGCTGTTACAGCAACAGTTTTTACATCTTTTAACCATTCTAGCTTTAATTCACTTAAGTCAGAAATTCGATAGGCTGTTGTACCAGCAATTTGCTCTGATACTTGTGCTAAACGATTAGAATTGTTACTCTTCGGATCTCCAACAACGATTGTTAAATCAGCTTCTCCTGCTTGCTCTGCTACGGCTTCTTGGCGAACTTGTGTTGCTAAGCAAATTTCTCGATGAACTTCAACATGAGGGAACTTTTCCTTTACTAGTTCCATTATATCGGCTACATCCCACTGACTCATCGTTGTTTGATTCGTAACGATGATTTTCTCACTATCTATATTAAGCTGTTCAACATCCTCAATTGTTTCTACAAGATGCACCACATGTGGTGCAACACCTACGGCACCCTCAGGCTCTGGATGGTTCTTCTTACCAATGTAGATAATGTGATAGCCCTGGGCTTCTTTCTCACGAATTAAATCATGCGTTTTTGTTACGTCTGGACATGTTGCATCAAGTGTGATGAGACCTTTAGCTTTTGCAATTTCCCTAACCTCTGGAGAAACTCCATGAGCAGTAAAAACAATTGTACCTTTATCAACTTTTTCTAGAATCTCTAAACGGTTATTACCATCTAGAGTGATAATACCATCTTCTTCAAAAGCATCTGTAACATGTTTATTATGAACAATCATTCCTAAAATGTAGATTGGTCTTGGTAAGGTTTTATCTAAAGCGGCGTTTTTAGCGATTACCATTGCATCAACAACACCATAACAATATCCACGAGGTGCGATTTTAATAACGTTCATTTATATTGCCTCCTTAAGAGATCACATAGAGAGTTTTTAGTACATGGAAAAAAAGCCGTTAAAACGGCTCTTTACTCTCATAATCTCTTAATATTATATCGAAGATTGGGGTAGATTACAAAGAGGAATAATTAGATATACATTTTAGGCATCGAGTTTTTGGAGGAAGTAGAACGTTTTTTAGGTTTATTTGCTGATTCTGCTTGATCAGAGTTACTTTTTACATCAGAAACACTTTTAGCAGGATTTGATTTTTTCTTCGTTTTTACCTTTTGAGAAGTTGTTTTGCTAACATCTTCTGTTTCTGAGCTGTTTTCAATTGAATGATCGACTGCTGAATCTTCATCTGTTGTTTTTGTTTGTTCGGTATCATTTGAACTATTTAATTCACGGTAAATTTTCATCATAGCTGGCAAATTTTTTACAAGTGGACCATACTGCTGAACCATAGGAGTAACCTGCTGTGCCATCCCTAACATTTTTTGTACATTACCTAGCATTCCGGAAATATTAGATGGATTCATAAGTCCTTGTAATGAGCCGGTAGCTCTTGAAGCACTAGTTGCTGCATTGGCAGCTCCTGTAAATGCTTGTGGATTAACAGCACCGCCTGTAACACCTTGTGAGCTTCCTGGCATTATACGAGAGAGTATGCCTTTTAATCCTCCTCCACCACCTCTTGAAGCTACTTGTTGACCAATTTGCTGGCCACCACCCATAAATGAGCGCTGAAATGGTTGTTGACTTATAGGGAATTGACCCTGTTGTGGGAGAAAACCTCTAGAATTCATAGGAGGCATAGGTCTTTGTTGAAACATGTAAATCCTCCTTTCAAAGTACATATACCTAACATAGACTATGCATTCTAACAGCTAATGGTTCTTCTTTACCTTTACGCTATTTTTAAGCTTAGTGTGATTGAAGATTAGGGTTAATGTATGAAGCTCAAAAATAAAGAAGATTGTTTAGCTCGGTTTAACTCTAAGGCTATGTTAAAGGTTAATGTTGATTTTTAGCACTTTGTTAATTGGAGGTGAATATATGAGACTCCTGCTTAGAGAAGCGTGTCAAAGGAAGACCACACAGGCGCGCAGCTTACGAGGAGGCTCTCGGGAAAGCGAATGCCTGTAACGGAAATCAACAACAAAGTTTAACAGAGCCTACTTTAAAAGAATGAAGGTATACGTTAGAACTGGTAAAATCTAGTTTGAGTTTTTCAGTGTATCGGTTATAATGTAATGATGGATTGATAAGGTACACTTGGGAAAAAAAGGTGATTCTTATCTTAAAGGAGATGAAACGGATGGAGTCTACAAAATTCGAACGGTTTGCATTAAAGCCGTTTATAATAGAAGCATTAAAAAAGGAATTGAAATTCTCGGAACCAACTGAAATACAGGAGAGAGTGATTCCGTCAATTTTAAATGGAGAAAGTGTTATTGGGCAATCTCAAACAGGTACTGGTAAAACACATGCTTACTTGCTTCCACTACTCAATAAAATTGATACTGAGAAAAAAGAAGTTCAACTTGTTATTACAGCCCCAACTAGAGAACTGGCCCTTCAAATTTATAATGAAGTAAATAAAGTTATTCCTTTTTCAACTGAGGAGATAACATCTAAATGTTTTATTGGTGGAACTGATAAGCAGCGTACTATAGAAAAATTAAGAAACCAGCCACAAATTGTTGTTGGTACACCTGGTAGAATCAAGGATTTAGTTCAAGAAAATGCTCTTATTATCAATAAAGTAAAAGCCCTTGTTGTCGATGAAGCAGATTTAATGCTTGATATGGGATTTATTAAAGAAGTTGATATGGTTGCTGGTCAAATGCCAGAGAATCTGCAAATACTCGTATTCTCTGCAACAATTCCAGAAAAATTAAAGCCTTTCTTGAAAAAATACTTAGCAAATCCACGTTTTACACATGTTGCTCCTAAACAAGCAACAGCTGCTAAAATAGAACATGTTCTAGTACCTACCAGACATCGAGATAAAATGAAGCTAGTTCACGATATTCTTGTATCATTTAATCCGTTTGTAGCGATTGTCTTTACAAACACGAAGAAAAAAGCCGATGAAGTTGCCGATTATTTATTAGAAAAAGGCTTAAAGGTAGGACGTATTCATGGAGATTTATCTCCACGTGATCGTAAAAAGATGATGAAACAGATAAATGATTTGGAATTTCAATATGTTGTTGCTACAGATTTAGCAGCTCGTGGAATTGATATAAAAGGTGTAAGTCATATCATTAACTATGAAATTCCAACAACAGAACTCGATTTCTACATCCATCGTGTTGGTCGAACAGCACGTGCTGGTAGTTCAGGAATTGCAGTAACGCTTTTTGAAACTTCTGATGAAGATGCTTTAAATAAATTAGAAAAATTAGGTGTTGAATTTGTTAATAAAGATCTTGTCGGTGGGGAATGGAGAGATCTTGAAGATCGCAAACGACGTCAAAATCGAAAAAGAGTAACAGATGAAGCAGATGCTTTGGCGAAAAGTATTGTGCAAAAACCTAAAAAAGTAAAACCGGGCTATAAAAAGAAAATGGGCCGTGAAATGGAACAAATTAAAAAAAGAAAAAGAAGACTTGATCGAAAAGGTAAGTAAGTATAGGGGGAAGAGTTATGCTTAAAATAGGATCACATGTTTCCATGAGTGGGAAGAAAATGCTATTAGCCTCTAGTGAGGAAGCTGTCTCTTATGGATCAAATACGTTTATGATTTACACTGGTGCACCTCAAAACACGAGAAGAAAGAAGATTGAAGATCTAAACATTGAAGCAGGACAAGCTCATATGAAGGAAAATGGAATAGAGGAAATTATTGTACATGCTCCTTATATTATAAATATAGGGAATTCAACAAATCCTGCAACATTTCAATTAGGAATTGATTTCCTCCGTTCAGAAATTGAGCGTACACATGCTTTAGGGGCAAAACAAATTGTTTTACATCCTGGTGCCCATGTTGGTGCCGGAGCTGATGTTGGTATTCAGAAAATTATTGAAGGCTTAAATGAAGTTCTTGAACAAAACCAAGAGGTTCAAATAGCGTTAGAAACAATGGCTGGTAAAGGCTCTGAATGTGGTCGGTCATTTGATGAATTAGCCAAAATTATTGATGGAGTTACACATAATCAGCATCTATCGATATGCTTTGACACGTGTCATACACATGATGCTGGATATGATATTGTAAATAGCTTTGATGATGTATTAAAAGAGTTTGACTCAATTATTGGAATCGATCGTCTAAAGGTACTTCATATCAATGATAGTAAGAATCCAATGGGTGCTAGTAAGGATCGTCATGAAAATATTGGATTTGGACATATTGGTTTTGAAGCACTAAACTCAATTATTCACCATCCGGCTCTAATGGATGTTCCTAAAATACTTGAAACACCATTTGTTGGTGAAGATAAAAAAAATAAGAAAGCTCCATATAAATATGAAATTAACATGTTTAAAGAAAAAACATTTGATGAAGGTTTATTGGAGAAGATTGCTAATCAATAATAAAAAGGTAAAGTCAGTTCTTAACAGGAACTGACTTTTATTTTTGATGAAACGATAAGTAGTTGTAGAAAATATCTTAATCCTAATTTGTGAACTTTTGGAAAATCTGGTTAACTTGTTGAGCTGTTTGTGGAGATGTAATCTTTGCAATTTGTGTTAATAGCTGTTTTCTTTCATTAACATTGAATATATTAATATTTTTCCCATTCATCGACTTCACGACTTGAGCTGCTTGAGTTTTATCTATAGTAACATTAAACTGTTTGGCATATTGCATAAGTTCCTCTACTGATATATTGTTGAGCTTCTGATTAATTATTTTTTGAAATAACACCATTATCAAACCTCCTCTCACACAATGTATGGCAGTTTCTTTGATAAGGTGCAGATTTTATTACTAAATTTTTTCTTTACATTATATGAAGAAGTGAGTATAATTTTTATGTTATAAGTTAGTTGTTATTTATAAACATTAAATCGGAACGATTCTTAATTTGTAGGAGATGAAGTTCAATGAAGCAACCTGTTATTGAGATAAATAATCTTAATTTCACATATGAACGTACAAAAGTGTTAGAAAATATTAATCTAACTGTAGAACAAGGAAGCTTTTTAGGGTTGGTTGGTCCAAATGGATCTGGAAAAACAACATTGTTGAAATGTTTATTAGGTCTATTAAAGCCACAGAATGGCGAGGTCAAGCTGTTTGGTCAACCAATTCAAAAATTTAAAAACTGGCATGAAGTAGGGTTTGTTTCGCAAAAAGCAAATAGCTTCAATACTGGATTTCCAGCTTCAGTTTTTGAGGTTGTTTCAAGTGGATTAACTTCTAAGCTTGGTTTATTTACATTTTTGGGAAAGAAGGATCGTCAAACAGTACTTAATGCCATTGAAGCTGTTGGGTTAAAGGAATTTACAAAACGTAATATTGGAGAGCTCTCCGGTGGTCAACAGCAAAGAGCCTTTATTGCAAGAGCGATAGTAAGTGAGCCCAAATTACTAATTTTAGATGAACCAACTGTAGGTGTGGATGCACAAACTGTTCAAAACTTTTATGAAATGCTAATGAAGCTAAATAGACAAATGGGGATTACTTTGATTTTAGTTACACATGATGTTGGAACGATAACAGATAAAGTGACTCATGTTGCTTGTATTAATAAGCATCTTCATTTTCATGGCAAATCAGAAGAATTTGAATCACTTAAAGAAAATGAAATGTCAGATTTTTATGGCCACTCTGTACACGTGTTAACACACTCCCATTAATGGAGGATATGAAAAATGTTTAGCAGTCTTTTTGAATATGAATTTTTACAAAATGCATTTATGTCAGGGTTATTAATAGGTCTAATTGCACCACTTCTTGGTGTTTATGTGGTTGTTAGAAGAATGTCATTAATAGCTGACGCCCTTAGCCATGTAACACTAGCTGGAATTGCAGCAAGCTTACTTTTAGAAAAAAAGTTCACAGCATTTGCAGGGTTAAATCCAATTTATCTTGGTATGGGCTTTTCCGTAGCAGGTTCATTACTTGTAGAAAAATTACGAGCGGTTTATAAGCATTATCAAGAACTAGCGATTCCGATTATTTTATCAAGTGGAGTAGGAATTAGTGTTATTTTTATTTCTCTTGCAGATGGATTTAATACAGATTTATTTAGTTATTTATTTGGAAGTATTAGTGCAGTAAGTCGCACTGATTTGTATGTAATTATTGCTGTATCTGTTATTGTTATTGCAATTATTTTCCTTTTATATAAAGAGCTGTTTCTTTTATCGTTTGATGAAGAGCATGCTACAGCATCAGGTATAAATGCAAAGTGGATTCATTTTATTTTTATCTTACTAGTGGCATTAGTTATTGCTAGTTCTATGAGAATTGTTGGTATTTTACTTGTATCATCATTAATGACTTTACCGGTTGCTGCTAGTATTAGAATTGCAAAGGGCTTTAAGCAGACAATCTTCTTTTCTGTACTATTTGGTGAAATATCTGTTATTATTGGATTATTCCTATCCTATTATTTAGATTTAGCACCAGGGGGAACAATTGTCATATTATCCGTATTAATCTTAGTTATAACAATTTTATGGACTAAATTTACAAAGGGGAAAGTTTCATGAATGTTCAAGAAGCTCTCGACTTACTGAAAGAAAAAGGCTATAAATATACAAGTAAAAGAGAAGAAATGTTGCAGTTATTTGCAGATTTTGATAAATATCTAACAGCAAAAGATGTTTTGGAATCATTAAAAGATGATTACCCTGGATTAAGCTTTGATACGATTTATCGAAACTTATCTCTATTTGCTGACTTAGGCATTTTTGAAATGACAGAATTATCCGGAGAAAAACATTTTAGATTTACTTGTGATTCAAAGCATCATCATCATCATTTTATTTGTCTTAAATGTGGTAAAACTAAAGAAATTCCTGGTTGTCCGATGTCACAATTACAAGGAAACTTATCAGGTTATGATATAAGTGGCCATAAGTTTGAAGTGTATGGTAAATGTCCGCAATGTCATTAAGAATATGTATGTGGTACAGAATATGAAAAGGGCTCTGACTTGTGTCAGAGCCTTTTATCCTTTATAAAACCTTTACTTCATACCATTGATTTACCCAACTTTTCGCTTCTAACCAGTTATTAACACGAATAACATCCTTGGGAATTGGGTCTTGATTGTACGGTGTATTAAACAAGATAACAGGAATATTATGCTCTTCACTAATCATACATGCGTTATCATGCTTGTCTTCAAAAAAGATAGATATGTTGTTATTTTTAACAGCTTCAAGCTTATTATGAGTTCCGATTAATTCAATGTGATGGTAATAAAGATCTTTGTCTTTAAACCAATTGTAAGTTATATCCTCTAAATGTTTTCTCCTTGCACTAATAAATAGAAGCTTATGTTGATCTTTCCATTCATCAAGTACAATTTTAGCATGATGTGCGAGTGGTGCTTCCTTGTAAATTATAGGTTCAAATTCATCCATCCATTTCCAAAAATCAGCTTCAGTAATATTTAAGATCTTTGTTAGGTCATATTGTTTTAAATCATGATATGTTAGTGATTGATTAAATGATTTATTTAAATAAGGCACAAAAGTTTGTGGATCAGTTACAGTCCCATCAATGTCTATTCCAAGTCGCAACATAAGTAAGTCTCTCCTTTAATTAAATCCTAGTACATAGTGTACCATAATGCCTTTTTAAACGAACAGAAAAGTTTTACAGTTATAGTTCTTTACTTATAGCTCATAATAATAAATGCTCCTTTACATTAGAAAGGAAGGGATCTTAATGGCAGACGAAAATAAGTTCACTGAAAAAGAACGTGATCGTTTTGATGACCCTAATTACAAGGGATTTACGCCACTAGATCGTGAAATTGAAACAGATTATGAAACAGAATCAGCTGCAGAAATCGCGGCTCCAATTAATATGAGAAATGAATATGCTGATGTTAACACAGAGGCAGATGAAGTGGCAGGAGAAGGTAGAGGAATGGGCTTTTTAGCTCTAGCTTTATCGATTATCTCATTATTTATTTTACCTGTAATTTTAGGAGCAGCAGGTATAATTGTTGGCTTTATTGCAAGAAGAAGGGGAGCAACTGGTACTGGTGCATGGGCAATAGGTATTGGTGCTGTGTCAATTATCCTTGGAATTTTTATCACACCATTCTTTTAAATGGTAGGAGTTAAATGAAAGGGATTGACCAATTACTGGTCAATCCCTCATTTTTGGTATATTCCTTAGAGGAGGATGATTGGTATGAAAGAAAAGAAGGCAATAGATACTCATAATGGAATAAAAGAAACCATTTTTGAAAAAGAAGCTACTGAGGCAAATATGGCCATTCAAAATCAATTCTATGGAGAAAAACATCTAGAAGATGATATTGATACTTCTTTATCAATGAATAGTAATATAGGGGCAGTACTTCTTCCAGAGGAACATGAAGAAGAATAGTGTAGTGTAGAGTGTAATACAAAAAGGGAATCGGTTAAACCGATTCCCTTTTTGATGATTTTTTATGAATTTAGTTTCTCTTTTTCAGCTGCTTGTTTTGCATAATGTTCTTCAGCAATTTTATCAATTTCTTTTTTAAGTTCTTCTACCATTGTTTCTTCAGGTACTTTACGAACGATTTGACCTTTTCTGAATAATAGCCCCTCACCGCGTGCTCCTGCAATACCAATGTCAGCTTCACGTGCTTCTCCTGGTCCATTAACTGCACAACCTAACACAGCAACTTTAATAGGAGCTTTAATTTTTGAAATATATTCTTCTACCTCATTTGCAATGCTAATTAAATCAATTTCGATTCTTCCACATGTAGGACAAGAAATCAAAGTAGCTGCATTAGCCGCTAAACCAAAAGACTTCAATAATTCTCTAGCCACTTTTACTTCCTCGACTGGATCGGCGCTTAAAGAAATACGTAAAGTGTTACCAATTCCTTTGTTTAAGATAACTCCTAATCCAGCAGCACTTTTTACAGTACCTGCAAACAATGTACCTGACTCAGTAATACCTAAGTGTAAAGGATAATCAAAAGCTCTAGCTGCTTTTTCATAAGCTTCGACTGCTAAATTAACGTCAGATGCTTTCATTGAAACGATAATATCATGGAAATCCAGATCTTCTAGAATTTTTATATGATGAAGTGCACTTTCAACCATTCCATCAGCTGTTGGATAGCCATACTTCTCTAAAATTCTTTTTTCAAGTGAACCAGCGTTAACACCGATTCTAATCGGAATTTTACGTTCTTTGGCAGCTTTAACAACTGCCTCAACCTTTTCTTTTCTCCCAATATTACCTGGATTAATTCTGATTTTATCTGCTCCACCTTCAATTGCTTTTAGAGCAAGCTTATAATCAAAATGAATATCGACCACTAGTGGAATATTAATACGTTTTTTTATATCTGCAATAGCATTTGCTGCACGTTCATCAGGACATGCTACACGAACAATTTGGCAGCCAGCTTCTTCTAATCTGTTTATTTCAGCAACAGTAGCTTCGACATCATGTGTTTTTGTTGTCGTCATACTTTGTATAATAACTTCATTATTTCCACCAATTGTTAAGCTTCCCACTTTTACTGGACGGGTTTTTGTACGATGTATGATTTCACTCACGTGTAAATCGCTCCTTAAAAATAAGTTTATTGCTTTTTGAAACTATAAAAATGAAATGAACTTTAAACATGCTTTGAAATTTGTACTCCAAAACTCATTTTACAGGGAGGCTTACTAAAAGACAAGGAACAACTATTGTTTATAATCTGGAAAGCGATATATTTTTCCGGTTATGATTGAGTTTGCTTTTACATTAGAATTAAGCTCTTCAAAATCCTTGCTTATTTGTTCAATAGATGCAGGCAACATATTGTGATGTTTTTCAATTATTGTTAAGACTGTGTCACCTTGTTGCACCTTCTGCTCAAAATAATCGATATTTGTGCTTACGGATGTTGATGTGTTAATAACAGGAATTGTTTTGTTATCTGAAGCAGCTTGGCTGACTGCAGGAAGAGTACCAAATTGAAAGTCATAGTAAATGATATAACAAAGAAATAGACCAATTAATAAAAGGGAAAGTCGCTTCAAGATAATTTCCTCCAATTTCTTTTAATAAACTACTATATTCTATGCTTGTCCTAATAAAATATGTCAGGGGAAAGCTGAATTTTATTAATTAGAGGGTGTATTTAATAAGCTTCACAAGAATTTTAACAGTAGATACAAAAAGTATGAGGGAAGATTTAACATGAAGAGTGAAAAGGGATTCAAGAAAAGAATATGAAAATAATTAGATAAAAAGACACGATCACTTTTGAGTCGAAATTATTAAAAGGTAATAAACAAAAAACCTTGGAAGTTTTATTCCAAGGTTTTGGTTTGTGGCTTATCAGTATTAATTGGTTTTTTTGACTGTGGTATCTCTTTAAATACTAGATATAGTACAATCACATGAACAAACCAATTTATAATAAATCCATTTGGAACAGATACTTGTAGGCTATCCATAATAACAAAGAAGATTGTAGCCAATGTAATTGAATAAGCAGCTAGCACCCATATTTGTTTAAAATTCAATTTACGATTTAAGCTATTTTTAAAGACTAATCCAAATAAAGCTAAAAAAGTGATTTCTAAGAATTTAACAAATGCTCCAAATAGGTACATAATAACGAATAGGATGGAGATTATTATAGGCAATAGATCATTAAATTGACTTGAAACCTCAATCAAGTCTTCACTAGTTAAAGACATGTTCATTAAATTATATTCATATGTCTGCGCTTGCCCGTTTGCTGCAAAAACAAATCGGTCATCTAAAATACCAATTGCATTTTGCTTTGCTTCAAGCTCATCAACACCAAAAGCTCCTGTATCATCTAAGATAATAATAAAATTATCTTTTCTAATTTCTACTGGCGCATCAGTGTCTGCACTTAATTTGCCATCTTCAATTGAAAATGAGGGTAAATCATTTCGTAAAGTTTCATCAAAACCTTTTAAGCCGTCTACTAATCCATTTGTAAAATGAAAAGCTGTTGGTATTGTACTTAGTAAAGCTAGAAGAAAAACAAAAAGAATTGTTTTACCTATTCCTTGAAAACGAAATGTAGAGATCGTTTTAGGTGAGTATATGCTTGAGAAAAGCTGTTTAAATACATTCATCTGCTTAAAGACACATCCTTCTTTTTTATACGACTTTATTTTATATGTGATGTGATGAGATTACAAGGAAAGTTATAATAAACAAATTATCGACTTAATGAAAGCGTTTTAATAATTTTTCGTAAATTTTTTGTAAATATTTTATCGAAATACCTTTACAAAAAATCAATATTTCGTTAATAATTGAAAGGGTTGTAGATGTTTGTCGAAAAAAAGAAGAAGAATGAGGGGTTGAAAATTTTGGAACTTGATATCCAAAAGATGATATTTGAATTCATCGGTGGTCTTGGGATATTTCTTTTTGGGATTAAATACATGGGCGATGGACTCCAACGCTCAGCGGGTGATAAACTTAGAGATATATTAGATAAGTTTACAACGAATCCTATAATGGGTGTATTAGCGGGTATAATTGTAACTATTTTAATCCAATCTAGCAGCGGAACAACAGTTATAACTGTAGGTTTAGTAAGTGCTGGGTTTATGTCACTTAGACAAGCTATTGGTGTCATCATGGGAGCAAATATAGGAACAACCGTTACAGCCTTCATTATAGGGATAAAAATATCAGATTATGCCCTACCAATTATTGCTGTTGGTGCAGTACTATTGTTTTTCTTTAAAAATAAACGAATACATAATTTTGGGCAAATTGTATTTGGATTCGGAGCTTTATTCTTTGGACTTGAGTTAATGGGTGGAGGAATGAAACCACTACGTAGCTTACAAGAGTTTCATGATTTAACTCTTAGTATGAGTGAAAATCCTTTACTTGGAGTTCTAGTAGGAACCATTTTCACCGTCATTGTCCAAAGCTCAAGTGCGACAATAGGGATACTCCAAGAGCTATTTGGACAGGGTCTTATGGATATTCGTGCAGCTTTACCTGTATTATTTGGTGACAATATCGGTACAACAATTACAGCTGTATTAGCATCTATTGGAGCGTCAGTTGCTGCAAGACGTGCCGCATTAACACACGTAATTTTCAACCTACTAGGTACAGGGATATTTTTAATATTCTTACCTTTATTTACTAACTTCGTTCAGTTTTTGCAAGACGCTATGAATTTAAATCCAGAAATGACGATTGCGTTTGCTCATGGATCATTTAATTTAACAAATACAATTATACAATTACCATTAATTGGATTACTCGCTTGGATTGTTACAAAATTAATACCAGGTGATGATTCTATGATTGAATACAAACCAAAACATCTAGATCCAATTTTTATTGAACAATCATCTTCAATTGCTTTAGGACAAGCAAAAGAAGAAGTGCTAAGAATGGGTAAATTTGCGATTATCGGTTTAGAAGCTTCTAGTGAATATCAAAAAACATTTTCTCAAAAAAATGCAGACACTGCTATGCAACTTGAAGATGCAATTAATAATCTGGATCGTAAAATAACAGATTATCTAATACTGATTTCGAGAAGCGAGATGTCTTCAACAGAATCTGAAGAACATAGTATGTTAATGGATACTGTTAGAGATATCGAGCGTATAGGTGATCATTTTGAAAATGTTGTTGAATTAGTTGGATTCCAAATAACAAACAAAGTTAAGCTAACAGATTCAGCTAAAAAAGATTTAGAGGAAATGTTTGATTTGACAATCCAAACATTAAAAGATGCACTAACCGCTTTAGATGATAAAGACACAGCATTGGCTATGAAGGTACTTAAATCTGAAGAACAAATTGATAAGATGGAACGTACTTTGAGAAAGAAACATATCCTAAGAATCAATGAAGGTGCATGCACTGGTTCAGCTGGAATTGTGTTTGTCGATATTATTAGTAACTTAGAGCGCATTGGAGATCACTCAGTTAATCTTGCTGAAGCTGTTTTAGGACATAGAGACTAAAAACTAAATAAAATATAAATGAAAAGCAAGGGGTAATCCCTTGCTTTTTTATTGTGTCAGGGCTTTTAGCTATCTAATAAGTAACATCACTTCTCGGGTAGATATACCTAAAAAAGCGATTTCAGAAGCAGAATCTTAGTTCTGTGTACTTTAACTAATTAAATAAATATGTAGCATAAATTGGTAAAAATTTATTTAGCAAATAAGTAGTATGACTTATTGACGACCTTCCTATTCTTAACATTGGCTTAACATTCCAATGATATAATTAGTCGAATTTACTCGAGATAGGGAGGTTTTGGCTTGGAACAGAAAAGGACGAAATCCTTAAAAAAGTTAGCAATACATAAGAAAAAAACTAAACAAGAAAAGCATGAAATGATAAAGAACACAAAAATGGAGGATCCTCCAGCACAGAATCGTAGTTTAGATAAATGGTATGTAAAATTCAGCCTAAAAAATCGTTTATTGCTATTATTTATTTTCTTATTATTTGTCTCAATTATTACAGTAGGAATTAGCTCCTACCTGAAGGCAAAAGATACTACAATTGAGACGATCGAAAATCGTATAAGTCGTGAATCAGAAGTTATGGCTTATGTCGCAAAAAATTTGAAATTCTTATATGTGAGTGATGATTTATATTTTATGCAGCAATTAGAGATTAGTGTTCGTGATCAACAAAAACAATTAACAAAGGACAAAATACAATCACAAATGTTTTATTTTGTAGACGATGAAATAAAACCATTTCAGGTAAGTAATAAATCGAACATCACTTTCAATGAATCGTTTAAAGAGAAAATTACTAATGGGGAAAATGAGGTTTTCCATCATACAATTAAAGGTGAAGACTATACAATATCAGTTATAAAAATGCCAGAGGTTAATGGTAAATACATTTTAGTCGTTCCAACCAATTCTTATCTAGGGCCAGTAAATGATATGGCGCAATTTATGATCCTTGTAGTAGTTGTGAGTTTGGTTATCTCAACGATTCTTTTAATTCTTTTTGTTCGTAGTCTAACGAACCCTTTAAACGAACTTAGATATGTTATGACAGAGGTCCGTGAGGGTAATTTAAATAAAAAAGCCTTAATTAATACCACAATTCCTGAGCTTCAATCTTTGAAAGTAAGCTTTAATATGATGATTGAACAAATGAGGGTTGTTATTAATGAAATCAATGAAACAACAACAGAGCTTGAATGCACAGGTGAAAAATTGAGTGATTCTTCAGAAAATGCGCTTTCGTATAGTCGTCATTTAATTGAAGCAATTAATGTTGTAAAGCTTGGAGCGGAGCAGACGGTGAGTAGCTCAGAGAGAAGTGTAACCGGTTTTCAATCAATAAAACAAAAAATCGAACTGTTGATTTCTGGAATGAATACTGTTTTTCAGAGCTCTGAAGATATGAATTCATCCGCTAAACGTGGAGAAAAGAACAACATGCACTTAATTAATACCATCCATAGCTTTGAGCAGGATTTCGAGCATATGACCACAACAATACAACAGGTAAGGAATCACTCTTCTTCAATAACTAGCCTTGTAGGATTAATAAAAGGTGTCGCAGATCAAACAAAGTTATTAGCACTTAATGCAACAATCGAAGCTGCCAGAGCAGGAGAAGCAGGCAAAGGATTTGCTGTTGTAGCAGACGAGGTAAAGAAACTAGCAGACCAATCTTCTTCTGCTACTGTAGATATTTCAAAATCAATTTCTGAAATGGAAGAAGTAACGATTCGTGCTACTAAAGAATTTGGAGATATGTTAATGAAAATAAGACATAATCTAGAAACTGCAAATGATTCAAAAGCATCCTTTGATGAACTAATGATAGAAATTGATACCGTAAGTAAGAAGCTTCAAGGCATGCAAGGAGAGCTTCAAGGCTTAAAATTGGTACTTCCAGACTTAGAGGAAGGAACTTTAAGCTTTGCATCAATCTCACAAGAAACACTAGCTAGTACAGAACAAATGCTTTCAACAAGTGATAACCAAATACATCAGATGGAAAGCACGCATGAAATTGGCTTACAATTAAAAGGACTATCCAATTCATTATCTAACATATCAAAGCAATTCAAATTAGATTAAAAATTTTGTGAAGGATGGTTTCTTACTTACTATTCTCTAGTAAATATTTTAGTTTGCATATTAATCTTTTTTTTGTGAAAACTGTTATTCGTGATGTAGTTCATATTAATTGAAAGTATAGGACTATTTTGGTAACCTTAGAATTGAGAAGCTTAAGATAGGCTTTTTAACAATAGGTACATATTTTAAGGAGGAATAAACAATGGCTTATGAATTACCACAATTACCTTATGCGTATGATGCACTAGAACCACATATTGACAAAGAAACAATGAATATTCATCACACAAAACACCACAACACTTACATCTCAAATGTAAATGCTGCTCTAGAAGGAAATGCTGATCTAGCAGCTAAAAGTGTAGAAGAATTAGTTTCTAACTTAGATGCTGTTCCAGAATCTATCCGTACAGCAGTACGCAATAACGGTGGTGGACATGCAAACCATAGCTTATTCTGGTCAATACTATCTCCTAATGGTGGCGGTAATCCAACAGGTGAACTTGGCGAAGCAATTAACTCTAAATTTGGTAGCTATGATAGCTTCAAAGAAGAGTTTGCAAAAGCTGCAACAACTCGTTTCGGTTCTGGCTGGGCTTGGTTAGTTGTGAACAATGGTGAGCTAGAAGTAACTAGCACTCCAAACCAAGATTCTCCATTAATGGAAGGTAAAACACCAATCCTAGGCTTAGATGTTTGGGAGCATGCATATTACCTAAACTACCAAAATCGTCGTCCTGATTACATTGCTTCTTTCTGGAATGTAGTAAACTGGGATGAAGTTTCTAAACGTTATAGCGCTGGGAAATAATAAAAAATAATAAACATAAAGAAAAGGACTAACATTCACTTGTTAGTCCTTTTCTTTATGTCCATTATACTGACTAATTCCATTATAAATACATAACTACACATCGATAAGACAAACTATGTAATAGAAGTTGAAGGGGAGTATTTTTAATGTCAAAAATGAAAAAGATTATTGGTGATGTAGATGTAAGTAAGGATTTAATCTTATTATTAGTGATTGGTGGATTGTATTCATTAAGTATTGCTCTTTCCAATACATTTGTTAACGTTTACTTATGGAAGCAATCTGGAGAATTCATTGACTTAGCTATATACAATTTATCAATCGTGGTTATGCAGCCACTTACCTTTATTTTTGCGGGAAGACTTGCCAAGAAAGTTGATCGAGTGATTGTATTACGACTTGGTGTTATTTTTTTAGCTATATTTTTCTTAATTGTCCTAATGATAGGAGGATCTGCTTCTAAATTCCTTATCTTATTAGGTGGAACATTAGGTATAGGATACGGTTTTTATTGGTTAGCATTTAATGTTTTAACATTTGAAATTACTGAACCTGAAACGAGAGATTTCTTCAATGGGTTTTTAGGTGTTATGAATTCCACAGCGGGAATGGTTGGACCTATAGTTGCAGGCTTTGCAATCTCAAAATTAAAGAATTTTACTGGTTATACAACTATCTTTACTATTTCTCTCTTACTATTCTCAGGTGCAGTGGTACTGAGTTTTTTTATAAAGAGAAGAAAAGCAGAAGGAGATTATTTATTAAAACGAATTTTTCATGAGCGAAAGAATAATAAGAATTGGAAGCTTATTACAAGAGCGCATTTCTTTCAGGGATTACGTGAGGGGACATTTGTATTTGTAATTGGTGTTTTTGTATTTATTACGACAGGAAGTGAACTTGCGTTAGGAACATTTGGTTTAGTGAATTCCGCAGTAGCTTTCCTAGGGTACTATTTTGCATCTAGAGTGATAAAGAAAACGAAGCGTAAACGTTTCATTTTCTTTGGAGGTACTTTACTATATGCTTCAATATTCTTAATCCTTTTTGATTTAACATATCAGAAACTACTTATATATGCAGCACTTATTGCAATTGGATATCCGATGTTACTTGTTCCGTATATGTCAATAACGTACGATGTTATTGGTAAAGCGTGGAGTGCGGCTAGGGCTAGGATCGAATACATCGTGGTAAAAGAAATCTTTCTGAATATGGGACGAATTCTTTCAGTAGTAGGGTTTATCATTGCTATTTCTTTCTTTGATGAAAAACAAAGTATTCCGATTTTACTGACCATTATTGGTGCTGGTCACTTCGTCATATACTTCTTTGTGCGAAATGTTCAATTAGATGAAAGTGAAAAAAGCATCGAACAGACCGGACGTAAACCAGTATTAAAGGAAAATATTGTTGATGGTGATAATAGTGGTTAATTTGTACTGATGGAATATTGTTTATAGCTTACCTACCTCATGTGGATAGGTTATTGAAGAGTAATCTTTTCCTTTTATGGTTTAAATGTATGAATATGAAGCTTTTTATTCAGCACTAAGGGGCTTGATTAAAGTTTTAATAAACCCTATACCCATTTTAGTGCAAAATATGACAAACTCTATCATGAATTTACAAAACCTTTACATTGTATTAAAACGTTATTAATATTAGAGCGTTATTCTAATACATGTAGGACAAACAAAACAAAAACACTCTTTAGGGGGAAATTGGCAAATGAAAAGCATGAAAAACCTTGCATTACTTTTAGTTATGGGAATTCTAGTAGTATTCGCAGCTGCTTGTGGTGGCGGAGAAACTACTAAAGAAACAAACGCTGGTGACAAAGATGGAGAAGCTACTGAAGAAACAGCATTAGAAGGTAGCGTTGTAATTGATGGATCTGGTACAGTTTATCCTTTCATGGCGAAAATGGCAGAAAATTATATGACTGAGAATGAAGAAGTTTCTGTTGAAGTAAGTCGCGCAGGTACTTCTGCTGGTTTCAAAAAATTCTTAGCTGAAAATGGAACAGATTTTAACGATGCATCTCGTCAAATTAAAGAAGAAGAAACAGCTTTAGCTGATGATTTAGGTATTGAAGTTAAAGAATTCCAAGTTGCTCTTGATGGTTTAACATTCGTAATCAACAAAGATAACGATTGGGCAACTGAAATGACACAAGAAGATGTTGTAAAGATTTTCCTTGCTGAAGGTGGAGTAACAAAATGGTCTGATATTAATCCAGACTGGCCAGCTGAAGAAATCAAGCCAATGGGTCCTAATGAAAATCATGGTACAAATGAATTTATGTTTGAAACAATTATGGAAGAAAAAGATTTCGTTGATACTGTAAACTTACAACAAGAATATTCTACACTTGTAGATCTTGTTTCTAAAGACAAAAATGCTATTGCATTTTTTGGATATGGTTACTATGATAGCAACAAAGAAAAATTAAGCGCAGTTAATGTTGACTTCGGAAAAGGTCCAATTGCTCCAAGCTTAGAAACAATTGGATTAGATGAAGAAGCTGCTTATAGCCCATTCACTCGCCCAGTATTCACATACTTAAACGTTGGATTAGCAAAAGAGAAGCCACAAGTTCTTGATTATGCAATCTTCACAATGAAAAATGCTCAAACTGTAGCTGCTGAAACTGGCTTTGCTCCATTAAAAGATGAAGCAGTTCAAGAATCAATTAGCTATTTAGAAGGATTAAAATAATTAATTATCCTTTCTTAACAGTTAGAAGATGAGAAGTTTAGCTTCTCATCTTCTTATATATGTATTCCTCTATTAATACAATCTACTATAAAATTTCACCTCACATATCGCATGGAGGATGAAAGGGGTTTTCGTTCTTGGATAATAAAGTGAGCGTCCGTGACATGATAGAAAAAAAGAGAAACTCAACAAATTTAAATTCAGTCACAGAAAAGTTTATACCAAAGTTTTTATTAGCAATAGCTACAATTTCAATTCTCACAACTATTGGCATAGTTATTACTCTTTTAACAGAAACAATAAACTTTTTTAGAGATGTTCCATTCTTGGATTTCTACACAGGGATAGAATTAAATCCACTAGGTGATAATGCAGTATTTGGTGTTTTGCCTTTACTTACAGGTACCATTATTTCTACAATTATCGCGATGTTTGTAGCTATACCTATTGGCTTAATGGCTGCTATTTTTCTAAGTGAATATGCTTCCGAAAAAGTGCGTAGAATTTTAAAGCCAATTCTTGAAATTCTTGCGGGTATTCCTACGATCGTTTATGGATTCTTTGCCTTTACTTTTGTAACACCATTATTAAGATCGTTTATTCCAGCACTAGATCCAACTAATATTCTAAGTCCAGGACTTGTTATGGGTATTATGATCATTCCAATGGTAGCATCACTTTCTGAAGATGCTATGAGTTCTGTACCTAATTCAATGCGTGAAGGCGCTCTTGCTCTAGGTTCAACTAAACTTGAGGTAACTTTTAAAATTGTTGTACCAGCTGCTATATCTGGTATTATCGCTTCATTTGTACTAGGTATTTCTCGAGCTATTGGGGAAACAATGATTGTCGCAATTGCAAGTGGTAGTAACAAAAACTTTACTTTTGATATTACACAATCCATGCAAACAATGACTGCTTATATCGTTGAAGTAACTGGTGGAGAGGCTCCTGCCGGCTCAACTATTTATTATAGTTTATACGCTGTTGCAATGACATTATTTGTATTTACACTCATAATGAACCTTATTGCCCAGTATATTTCTCGCAAATATAGGGAGGAGTATTAATTATGAAATATGTAGATGCAGAACAAGTACAAAAGAAGATGGGATCACGTTTGTTTGCAAATAAAGTTGCAAAAGGTCTATTCTTTTTAGCAACTCTGTTTGGACTGGTCGTATTATTAACGTTAATCTACCGCGTATATACAGATAGTATAGGGTGGATTGATTTTCAATTTATAACGAGTAAATTGTCAACAACTGCAGAACGAGCAGGAATCATGGGTGCAATAAGTGGAACCTTATGGTTAATGGTTGTTGTTGCTCCTGTAACAATGTTTCTAGGAGTAGGTACAGCGATTTACCTTGAAGAATATGCGAAAAATGGGAAATTAAAATCCTTTATACAAACGAATATTTCTAACTTAGCTGGTGTTCCTTCAGTTGTATTTGGAATATTAGGATTGACTGTGTTTGTACGTAACTTTGGTTTAGGGAATATTGTTTTAGCCGGTGGTTTGACTATGTCATTATTGGTTCTTCCAATTGTTGTAGTTGCAAGTCAAGAGGCTATTCGTGCAGTCCCTAAATTCCTAAGAGAAGCATCCTACGGTATGGGAGCTACTAAATGGCAAACAATTAAAAATATTGTTTTACCAGCAGCTATACCAGGTATCTCTACAGGCCTTATATTATCTCTTTCAAGAGCAATTGGTGAAACAGCTCCACTAGTTGTAATTGGGATTCCAGCATTGCTAATTCCACTGCCTGATGGCATCTTTGATAAATTTACAGTGTTACCAATGCAAATATACTATTGGACAGTTGACTCTGCCCTTGTAGCTGAATATGCAAACCTTGCTGCTGCTACAATTGTTGTGCTCTTAATAGTATTATTTTTAATGAATTCAATTGCAATTATAATTAGAAATAAGTTTCAAAATAGATTTTAATTTCTTGGGGGTTTTTAAATATGGCAGTTTTATCCGATAGTGAAAAAAAGATTATAACAACTACTGAAAGAGATGAAAAGCCAATGAATAGTAAGAGTATTGTTTATGATACAAAGGATTTAAACTTATGGTATGGTGGTGACCATGCTTTAAAAAACATTAACCTTTCTATTTATGAAAATGAAGTTACTGCAATTATTGGACCTTCTGGTTGTGGGAAATCGACTTTTATTAAAACGTTAAACAGAATGGTTGAATTAATCCCAGTAGTTCGTATATCAGGAGATATTAAATATAGAGAAAAAAATATATTAGATAAAACATATCAAGTAGAAGATCTAAGAACAAAAGTAGGAATGGTTTTCCAGAAACCAAATCCATTCCCTAAATCAATATACGATAATATAGCTTACGGACCTAGAATTCATGGGATTAAAAATAAAGCTATCCTTGATGAAATTGTTGAGAGAAGTTTACGTGGTGCAGCAATTTGGACGGAAGTTAAGGATAGACTAAAAGAAAATGCATATGGTCTATCTGGGGGACAGCAACAGAGATTATGTATTGCTCGTTGTTTAGCAATTGAACCAGATGTAATTTTAATGGATGAACCTACATCTGCCCTTGATCCTATTTCTACACTTAAGATTGAAGAATTGATACAAGACCTAAAACAAACATATAGCATTATTATCGTTACTCATAATATGCAACAAGCAGCTCGTATTTCAGATCGTACAGCTTTCTTCCTAAACGGAGAAGTTATTGAATATACTGATACAGATCGTTTATTCTCAAATCCAAGTGACAAACGTACGGAAGATTACATTACTGGTCGCTTTGGTTAATATTTTATTAAAGTCGTGTTATAAACACGACTTTAATTTTTTTAAATGGTAATATTCTAAGTGATTAATTTGTTAAAGTAGGGAATACAATAGATATATGGATTATGGATAGGGAGGTTATTTATCATGAGTGTTAGAGAAAAATTTGACGTTGACTTAAAAAATCTTAGAGATAAATTAATTGAATTAGGTAGTTTAACTGAGGTTGCTCTAAATAAGTCTATTGACGCTTTAGAGAAACAGAATATAGAATTAGCTCTTCAAATTATTGAAGATGATTACAGAGCAGATGATTTAGATGAGGAAATTAACGATATAGCCATATTATTAATTGCTAAACAACAGCCAGTTGCTACTGATTTAAGGAGAATTATTGTAGCCATTAAAATTGCAAGTGATATTGAGAGAATGGCTGATTTTGCTGTTAATATTGCAAAGTCTACAATAAGAATTGGACAAGAGCCTTTAGTGAAACCAATTAATACTATTAGAAATATGCACAAAATAGCTACTGAGATGCTTTCATTATCAATAAAAGCCTTTAATGAGGAAGATATTGTTTTGGCTAAAAAAGTTGCAGATATGGATGATCAAGTAGATGATCTTTACGGTGAGGGAATGAGAGATATCCTTACTCTAATGAAAACAAAATCTGAGTATTTAGAGCAACTCACTCAATTAGCGTTTGTTTGTCGTTATATTGAAAGAACAGCTGATCACGCGACAAATATATCAGAAAGCATCATGTACCTTGTAAAAGGTCAGAGATACGATTTAAATTCTTGAGTATAGTGATATGATAGTATCACTATAAATAGCTTTTGAACAATACACAATATTTAAAACGACAAAGGCCTCAAATAAACATAAATTTGTTTATTGGGGTCTTTTCTAATTTCATTTTAGAGTTCCTACCATTAAACAAAAAAGTTTTCTAGAGAAGGCTAAAAAGGCTCTGATCATCATTTGGATGATCAGAGCCTTTTTACGTTTTTCCAGCCTCTTTATTCTTTTTTATCTTGTTATAACATCGGCCAATTGTGCGAAAGTCATACCTTTTTTCACTTCAAACGTGCCTAGCTGAACTTTTGTGTGATAATTCTTGCTAATCAGAAATTGATCAAATTCCTTAGAGGATTCAATTATTCCGTTTAACTCTAATGCATCAGATACTTCACTAGTAGTCATACCATCTTTAATAGTGACGTTATAGCTTACTACTTCTTCTTCTTTAGGAGCCTCTTCTTTAGGAGCTTCTTCTTTAGGAGCTTCTTCAGTTTTAGGTTGTTCAACTACTTTTGTGTCTTCTTTTTTATCTGTTGCATTTTTTGTTGCCAAAAATTCTTCATATTCGTCTGTATCAATAGCCATTTTATTATTATTTGTTAAGTATGCTTTAATATCAGCCTCAGTTACTTCCTTCTCTACCTTAGCTGCTGCTTGTTCTTTATCAGATAAAAGGTATGTTCCTCCAAGTACAGAGGTAGAAAGTATCATACCAGCTGCAAATGTGCGAAATCCTGTTTTACTCATGTTAAAACCCTCTCATTTTGTTCAACAATTAGGCGTATTTCTTCAACAGAAGAAGCCTCTGATAATGCAATTGCTTCTAATGACATTCCTTGACGATATTTTGCTAATACTCGGGATGTATTCGATTTATTTTCTTGTTCTTCATAGGAGTCTGTTTCCTCTTTTAATGGAACATCGTTTTGTAGTAGTTCTTCTTCGACGATTCTCATTTTCTTTTTTAGCTTGTATATTTCTTGCATGGCAGATAATTGTAAATGATCAAGCTCTTGCTCTAGTTCCTTTACATTATCTCTTTGAAAATAAGATATACCGATAAGCGCAATGCTTATAATAAATAAAATAATGATCATAATTGTCATTTTTTTCACCTTCTAAAGTATATTTCCCTCTACATTTATAACATAAATTCACTTTATAAAGAAGCAATAATTTAAGGAAATGTAGTTTTTTGACGAATTTCCTTTCAAAATTTAGCCACTGCATAATTTTTTGCCGTGTTAAGATAAAAAGAAGCATGATGGAAGAGGTTGGTCGTATGAATTATAAACAAACTAATAAAGTAGGCTCATATATATTTCGAAATAAACCTTCAGTTTATGTGGATACACTATCTCTTATTTCTTATCCAAATTATTTAGTGTTATCTTGGAGCATTGTGCCATCTACTAAAGTATTGTTAGAAAACATTCTTAAAGAAGAATTTAATGATCTGCTTGTTAAAGTAGTTGTTTATTGTAAAAATGATAGGCAAACGAGTAGTACTGATTTTGTTGTAAATAAAGATGCAGATGCTATCCGCTTATTCAATCTTTCTGAAGGATTATATTATTGTGAATTGATTGCTATTAATTCTCAAAATGTGAGCATTACTGTTAAGAGTTCTAATGAAGTAAAACGATCGCTAAGCCAACTAAATGAAGATTCTCCAAACTATCAATGGTTAGAGGTTGAAGAAAAGGAACATTCTTGGCAATCGAATATTTCAGGGTACACAATTTATGAATAAGCAGTTTAATGATGTTCCTCTTTTTACAGTACTGATATTATCAACAGAATATGGAGAAAATATGATAGGAGGGTTAGGGAGGCATGTTACGGATTTAGTTGAAACCGGTACAAACTTTCATTTAAATTATATAGTTGTTACACTTTCAACAACCGATCATGAAACATACAGTTGTGAAAATGGAATTCATATTTACAGACTGTTACCTTGGCAAAAGAACCCTTCGAACTTTTTAGAATATATAAAGAATGTTAATTTTCGTTTTTCGCAATTTGTTCTTCAAGAACTTCAATATTCATTTGACCTCATTCATGTACATGACTGGCTAACTGGAACAGCTGGCTGTGCACTAAGGAATCATACTGGCATACCATTGGTTACCACCATACATTCTACTGAAAAAGAACGTAAGCTAGGAGACTTCAATTTACTTATTGAAGAAATAACTTCATATGAAAACGAACTAATAAATAAGTCTGACCAAATAATTGTCTGTAGTGAGTATATGAAAAAGTTACTGAAAGCTAAATATGAAGCATCATCAGAAAAAATTGAGATAATTCCAAATGGACTAATTCCTGAAAAATATACATTAACAGATGATACTAACCCATTATTGTCAACTCCATATTTATTGGCGATGGGAAGGTTAGTAACTGAAAAAGGATTTCATCTTTTATTAGAAGCTTTTTCATTAATTTATGAAGAGTTTCCAGAATTTAGTGTTGTTATTGCAGGGGCTGGACCTGCTGAAATGTCATTAAAACAACAGGTTTCTGCTCTAGGTTTAGACGGAAGAGTATTTTTTCCAGGCTACATACATGAACGTGAAAGGAATGTGTATCTTAAATTTTGTGACATGTTAATTATACCTAGCCTTTATGAGCCATTTGGGATTATTGCATTAGAGGGTATGATATACTCAAAACCAATTATTTCATTCGATGTAGGGGGGCTAACGAGCGTCTTAGCACCTAATAGAGGAATAATAGTAAAAAGTACAAAAGTCGAGAAGCTTGCTGAACAATTACGATATTATTTAAATAACCCAGATAAAGCTAATGAAATTGCCGTAAAAGGACATCAAACTATAGCCTCACTGTATCAATGGAATAACCTTATTTTAAAAATTATAAATGTCTATAAAAAAACAGTTAGCTTCCACAGAAATAGTGGAAAATAAAAATATAATAAAATAGATGTGGAATTTGTCGGATTAAAATGATATTATATTAAAGTCTGATTTGTTTTATAGTTTTTTTATGTTTGGAGGGAAAGAAACATGCGTGTGAATATTACATTAGCTTGCACAGATTGTGGCGAACGTAACTATATTTCTAAAAAGAATAAACGTAACAACCCAGATCGTCTTGAGCTTAAAAAATATTGTTCAAGAGATAAAAAAATGACTGTACACCGTGAAACAAAGTAAGCAGTAGGATATTATTCCTACTGTTTTTTTTTTTGATCCATTATCTGTCTTCCCCAAGGTAGGGTGTGACTCTCCTATTTACTCTATCAATTCTTTACTTTCTTCAATTATCTCCATAATTAAGGTTATGTTTTAGATATTACTCATAAAAATGAAATGATTCATCTTATTAATCCTTATATAATAGGTGTAAAAGGAGGTTTTAATAATTGAAAGCCAAACAGGAATTACGGACATACATAAAAAATAAACTCACAGATATGAGTGAAGATACTTATAAGAAATTATCAGATGAGATAAGTGATAGGTTGATATCCTCGATAAGCTGGAAACAAGCGAATACAATCGCTCTTACAATTTCTAGAGGAACAGAAGTAGACACTAATAGAATCATTCTACAAGCATGGAAAGAAAACAAAACGGTAGTTATTCCAAAATGCGATCCTAACACAAAGGAAATGGTGTTTCGAAGCATAAAGTCATTTGATCAGTTAGAAAAGGTTTATTTTGGACTACTAGAACCGAAAATAATGGAGACAAATGCTGTTAATGCTGAAGATATTGATGTAGTTATAGTGCCAGGTATTTGTTTTGATACATCAGGCTATCGTATAGGATATGGTGGAGGTTTTTATGATCGTTATTTAATGAATTTTAAAAAGGAAACAATATCTTTGGCCTTTTCGTGTCAAATTGTCGATAGTATACCAAAAGAAGCTCACGATCTACCTGTAGATAAAATTATTATGGAACACGGGGTTATCACGTGTAATGCTTAATCTTATTATTGCAGGTTCTTTCATCGTACTTATTTCATTGTCTTCGTGGAAGTCAAAGTCACTAACATTAAGTGGAGCTATTGGAGCCATGTTTGTTGGCATTTTCATTTATAGTGGATTTTCATGGCAAGGTTTGGTTCTTCTCGGATGTTTCTTTGGTAGCTCAAGCTATGCTAGCAAATATAAAGCTAAATTAAAATCAAATGTAATGGATATTATCGAAAAAGGTGATCAACGTGATATTGTGCAAGTGCTAGCAAATGGTGGGATTCCTGCGAGTCTTGGTCTACTTACTATACTCTTTCCCAACTTTGAGGATGTGTTTCTCATTGGTTTTTGTGTATCACTAGCGGCAGCTACTTCAGACACATGGGCTTCAGAGATCGGCACATTAAGTAAAAGAGATCCTAGGATGCTATTTACTTTAAAAACGGTACCACGGGGAACGTCTGGTGCTGTATCAAGTTTGGGTACATCTGCAGGCTTATTAGGAGCGATGTTTATTAGTGTAGTATCTATTTTACTTTTTTCTTTATCACCATACTTCCTCCTTTTTATTATGATTATGGGGTTTTTAGGAAATGTTTTTGATACAATACTTGGTCAAACAATTCAAATCAAATATTGTTGTTCAGCTTGTCATAAAATTACGGAAAAACAGGTTCATTGTCGTGTAAAAGGGGAAAAACTAAATAGATATAGTTTCCTTACAAATGATGCTGTTAATATCTCTTCAATCATGCTTGCCACTTTATTATCGATTTTAATTTTATAATTGGCTGCTTTCTCAAACTTTGTTGCTAATAAATACCAGAAAAAATCAGCATTGTATTAAGTCTAGTGGCATATTTTCTTTAAAATTAAATAGTAGCCTTTATGCAAAAGTAAATTGTTTCTACTGCATATATTGGTTACATAGCAGCAATCTTTCAGAAAAGAGCCTTATAAATTTGCTTAACCATACAAATTAAATTTTAGCTTTAGAAAGGTTGAGATGAAATGGCTGTTCATGTTAATCGTGTTGCACTTATAGGTACTGGTTTTGTCGGATCTAGTTATTCGTTTGCTTTATTGAACCAAGGAGTAACAGAGGAACTAGTTTTAATTGATCTTAACAAAGAGAAGTCTGAGGGAGATGCGATGGACCTAAATCATGGTTTAGCCTTCGCTCCAACTAGAACGAAGATTTGGTATGGAGAATATGAAGATTGTAAGAATGCTGATGTTGTCGTTTTGTGTGCAGGTGCAAACCAAAAGCCTGGTGAAACAAGATTGGATTTAGTGGCGAAGAACCTAAAAATCTTCAAATCAATAGTAGATCGTGTGATGGTATCAGGATTTGATGGGATATTTATCGTAGCTACAAATCCTGTTGATATTTTATCTTATGCTGTTTGGAAATATTCTGGCTTACATCATAGTCGAGTAATCGGTTCGGGTACTATTTTAGATACAGCTAGATTTCGTTATTTGTTAGGGGAGCATTTTGGAGTAGATACACGTAATGTTCATGCTTATATCATTGGTGAACATGGTGACACTGAATTACCAGTATGGAGTCATGCTGATATTGGAGGAAGTCCGATTTTAGATTCTGTTGCAAGTGATAAGGATAAATTAGATGAAATTTTTGTCAATGTAAGAGATGCTGCGTATCAAATTATTAATCGTAAAGGTGCAACTTATTATGGAATCGCAATGGGCTTAGTGAGACTTACAAAAGCGATACTGCATAACGAGAGCTCTATTTTAACCGTTTCTTGCTACCTTAATGGTGAGTATGATCAACGTGATGTGTTTATAGGAGTACCAGCTGTTGTTGGTAGTGATGGAATAAAAAAAGTGGTTGAACTTAAATTAAATGAAATGGAAAATCAGCAATTTGCTCATTCTGCAAATGTATTAAAAGAAACAATGAAGCCTTTTTTTAAAGGATAAAAAACCACTTACCTACTAAAACTATTAGTAGGAGGGATGAAAATGAGACGATTAATCATGCTCGCAGCAGGTTCTTTTGCTTTGTACAGATATCGTTACCGAATTGTAAACTATGTTCTTGGTCAACCAGAGCTACGTAAATATTTTATCCAATTATCAATGAGGGTTCCGTTTATAAGAGATAAATTTGTGAACAGAGCATTTCATTAATTCCATGTTGTAAGTTCTAAAAGCTGACAATAATCTGTCAGCTTTTTTCATTAGTACTTTCCTAATCGAAAGTTATTGATCATGGACATCCATTGGTTAATTTTTTCAGGTAAACATTTTCACAAAGCTTTTTTCTTCCTTTTTATTTTCCCTAATTGATATAATAAATAAAGGCTCTTTTCTGAAAGATTATTGAATGTTTAAAAAAAGTTTATTGAAATAAAGATTCTCTTCAACTAAGAAAAGATGTTAATAGACTGTATTCAGTGCTGCTTTCTTCAATTATTATAATTAACAAAATTACGAAAACAGCTTAAATAAAAATGAGTCGGAGCGATTATATGGTTAATGAACAGGATTATTTTTATTGGTCGTTAATAGAGCAGCTTGTCATAGATCAGAAATTTACCATATTAGGTTTGTCTCAAGATGGTAATGAAATCTTATTAGAACCAGTACGGAATAAAGAATATTCAATTGTACGACTAAGAAGGATGGATGTTGATTGGGGAAACTCACTTTCCATTGATATTGAAAAAGCAGGGTTGAAATTTCAGAGTCTTTTAAAACAAGGTATTAGAGGGCCACTTCATATTTTGAACATATATGTGTCTACATTGCCACCGGTTGATGATTATCCTGAAGCCTTTACTAAAGGGTATACCATTGGTAAAAAGAGTGCTATCACGATAAGCTCTTCTTTAGTAATAAAAGAAGAAGACACAAAAAAGAAACTAGAAGAAATATTAAATGTTCCTCTAAAGAATCAACAAGAACAGAACAAAATAGAATTAGAGGATGCTCATGAAATAAGAAATAGAGTTGTTACACATCATAATGAGCTTCGAGAGGAAGAAAGAAAACTTTTCCAAAATGGTAAGCCCTTTTTTACATACATTTTTCTCATCCTACAAATTTTCATGTTTTTACTTCTCGAATTTTCTGGTGGAAGTGAAAACACGGAAACCTTGATTCAATTTGGTGCTAAATTTAACCCATATATTTATGAAGGTGAATGGTGGAGATTTGTTACTCCAATCGTCTTACATATTGGATTTTTTCACTTATTGATGAACAGCTTTGCTTTATATTACATTGGTCCGGCAGTTGAAAGAGCTTATGGATCTGGAAGATTTTTGTTTATATACATTCTGGCCGGTATCTCAGGCTCTATTGCAAGCTTTGCGTTTAGTCCGTTTGTATCAGCTGGAGCTTCTGGTGCCATTTTTGGCTGTTTTGGTGCATTGTTATATATTGGTATTTATAATAGAAAAGCTTTTTTTAGAACGATGGGCTCCAATCTTTTTATCATTATTGGTATTAACTTAGCTCTAGGCTTTGTTATTCCTAATATCGATAATGCAGGTCATATTGGCGGACTAATCGGTGGATTTTTAGCAGCTCTCATCGTCCAAATTCCACAGAAAAAACAGCGATTACTAAGTATCGCTGGAGTAATTGTCACATTAGGGTTGTTATATGGACTATATCAATTTGGAATGAGTGAAACCGAAAGCCAATCACCGCAATATACTTTAATGAGAGCTCAGGAATTTATAGAAGCGCAAGATTATGAAAGTGCATATACCTATTTATCAAACGCAAATAAAGAAGTGAATAATTCACCTAACATATTATTTCAATTATCTGTTGTAGAGGTAGAGCTAGGCAAGTACGATGAAGCAATAAAACATTTAGAGCAAATTACAGAAATTGATGATACATTTCACGAAGCACACTATAACCTTGCAGTACTTTATGCGCAAGGGGGGAATTTAGATTTAGCTCTGCAAAAGGTAAATAAGGCTCTTCAGTATGATTCAACAAATGATCAATACAACAAACTGAAAGAGCAACTTATTCAGTAAATTGGATTCTTTGAATAAACTTAAATGGTTTCCCATCTTCTGTTTGTGTTAGAACGATAATATGAGATGAATTTTTTGCAATAAGTACTAGTGGCATTGTGCTACCTTTTGCCGGGTACACTTTGCCTTCTTTTGTTTTTAAGCCTAAAAAATAATGCTTATATAAACCTTCCCAAAGACTTCCTATTACTTCTTGTGTTTTTGTCTCTGAAAGGCCTGATAGTGGGTCTGTATTATAATGGATTAAGTCAACTAACGGAATAGCTTCATACTCATTACGATCAATTTTATAACGATCAAGTAATTGATTCCAGCTATATTCTAAATGCTCTTCAGTTACTTTATCTAATATACTTTTCCACTCCTCTTCTTCGGTCGTTTGAGGTTTTTTAAAAGAAAATAGTTCAGTGAATTCAGAGTCAATTACATATAAATGATCACTTGTCATTAATTGTGTACTTCGTATTAAATCATTATCAACATGAATTTCTCCATAATGTAAACTGATTGATTCAAAATGACTGCTATCCTCGCCTGAAACTTTCGTAAATTGAGCTAGCTTTTGACTTTGATCTTCCCATTCCGATAATGTATGGATTAATTTCCCATCCGAAAACAATAGTGAGATGTCTTGTCTTAAATATATTTCCTTATTTGTGTAGGATTGTACATCCCATTCCACGATATATTCGTCATCATCTTTGTTTCCTACAAGTTCTAATGAAGTGACTGCTTTTTCAAATGTAACAGATTCATCTATCGGAAAGAAGATAATACTTTCCCTTGCTGTATTCCCATGGTAAAAATAATAAATTCCTGATGTTAAAAAAGCTAAAATTACGATAAACACCCATTTCTTTTTCATTAATTATCAACTCCGGGATAGGACAGGTTGCTAAAGTTTATGATGTGAATTTTGTATTTATGAACAGAAGGTAAAAATAGAAAGTGAATATAAAAAATATACAGGTATGTTTTACCAAAAATACGTCAATGATGAATACCAAATCGTTATGCGAAATGGAGCAATCTTATGGCGGAAAAGAACGAAAAAAAACTGGTCACAAAAAATTTCCAGGAAAATATTACGTACTTAAATGAACGTTTAGGTGTCAAAAAAAGCTTTGATGTTATTCAATTAGATGTTGAATATGCAAAACGAGACATGGCACTGTTTATGGTAGATGGATTTGTTAAAGATGATATCCTACACTATTTAATGAAATATTTATCAGAGCTTACTCCTGAGCAATTAGAAGAAAATACATTAGAAAAATTGCTCAAAACATATATTCCATATGTTGAAATTGAAAAAACAAATGACTTAAATGTTGTTGTCCAAACTGTTTTAGCAGGTCCAACTGCACTTGTTATAGATGGTATAGATGAAATCATCTTAATAGATGCTCGTACATATCCTGTTAGAGGGCCTCAGGAGCCTGATATGGAGCGTGTTGTGCGTGGATCTAGGGATGGTTATGTTGAAACAATTGTATTCAATACAGCACTAACAAGAAGAAGAATTCGAGACAGATCATTACGAATGGAATATCTTCAAGTTGGTCGACGCTCAAAAACAGATGTTGTTGTATGTTATTTAGAGGATATTGCAGATTTATCACATGTGGCAGATTTAAAAAAATCACTTGAAGCAATCGATACCGATGGACTTCCAATGGGTGAGAAAACGGTAGAGGAATTTATATCTGGTCAGCATTATAACCCTTATCCAACTGTTCGGTACACAGAAAGACCTGATACAGCTGCAGCTCATTTATATGAAGGTCATGTCATTGTTTTTGTTGACGGTTCACCAAGTGCGTTAATAACACCAACAACTTTTTGGCATCACCTACAGCATGCAGAAGAATATCGAAATAAGCCAATTGTAGGCGCATATTTGCGTTTAGTTAGATTCATTGCTGTGTGGGCATCTCTATTTCTATTACCTTTGTGGTTTTTATTAGCGCAAAATCCAGAGCTTTTACCACCAGGACTTGAGTTTATTGGTATTGAAGATCATGGACATATTCCTTTAATTATTCAGTTTTTACTTATTGAGCTAGGAATAGATGTCCTGAGAATGGCCGCCATCCATACACCTTCTTCTTTAGCAACAGCACTTGGCTTAGTTGCTGCCCTAATGGTTGGACAAGTTGCGGTAGAGGTAGGTCTATTAACAAACGAAGTCATTTTGTATCTAGCGATAGCTGCAATTGGAACCTTTGCAACACCAAGTTATGAATTAGGTCTTGCTAATCGAATTTATCGAATTGTATTATTGCTATTTACCGCATGGTTAGGTGTAATTGGATTTGTTGTCGGAATTACAGGATGGATCATTATGCTAGCTAGAATGAAATCATTCAATGTTCCTTATCTATATCCGTTTATTCCTTTCAACTACAGAGGCATGCGCGACGTATTGTTCAGAGCGCCAATGCCTTTAAAAAATCGCCGCCCAACATTTTTACACCCACAAGATCCAGATCGTTAACTAATAAAAAGACCAGGACTTTAATTAATATTAATGGTACTGGTCTTTTGTTTAGTTATTCAACTTTAATTTAGAGAGATTACTGACCTCTTTAATATTCATATTTTTTGTGTTAATTAAAGTTAATTCCATAAAAATCTGTTTTCAGATTTATACGCTAATTATCAAGTTTTGAGGAGAGTTGATTGCACTCCAGGTTGCTCGCTTTCCGCGGGGCGGGCGGTGAGCCTCCTCAGCGCACAGCGCCTCCGGGGTCTCACCTGTCCCGCTGCACCCGCAGGAGTCTCACACCTTCCGTTACAATCAACCTAAATAGTATTAGTTTGAAAAGTAGTAAAAATCAGAAATGCTTTCTGTAAAATTAGTTATATTTAAAAGTAAAGTAGACGGACAATATCATAATAGTCTTAGTGCTATCTTTACTTCAAAACATAATGAAATTTAGTTGATTAGTATTTAATCCTCTAAATAATTAAGTCAATTTGTAGGATGGTATCAGAAGATAGTTTAGATAATAGATTTTTATAAGTTTTTTATAATGGCTGTTTTCGAAAACATTGTTTCTTTTAACAACTCCACTGTATAAAAAAGCATGCTGGCATCTTTTCTTCATAGGGTCGTACCTATTTTGCTATAAAAAAAATGTTTCTACTGCATAATTAGGGCAATTAGCAACAATCTTTCAGAAAAGAGCCATAATAAATTACTACTAGCGATGATTTTAAAGCAAAAAACCAGAGTAACTCATATAATATGATTTTCTCTGGTTTTTTGTCTAACTGTTTTCTCAATGATTATTGTTATAGTGTAATGGAGCTGAAGACACTGACTCCTGCGGGTGGTTAGGGAAGGTCGAGACCCCACAGGCGAAGCCGAGGAGGCATGACTTCCTCCCCGCGGAAAGCAGTGTCTGGAGCGAAATGGAACGAACTAATTACTACCTAACAATTTATATGAATGGAAAACAGTCTATTACTTTAATGTTAAGCCACATTATCTAGCGGAATGTTTGTATTTTTATTTCTTTTAAGCTGATAGATAAACCATGCTAGTACAGAAACAAAAATGATTGATCCGCAAATCATCGATGTTCCATAAGATAAATGAAATCCTTCAGGTGCATAGAAAATATATGAGCTTGTAACTGCTGTCATAAATAATGCAGGCAAGCTGCAAATCCAATGGAACTTCTTATTTTGCAATAAAAACATAGCTGCAGTCCAAAGCATCACAGTAGCAACAACCTGGTTTGTCCAACCAACATAACGCCACAAGAAAGAATAGTCCATTTGAGTTAATAGATATGTTGGAATCACAACAGGGATCGTCATTAAAATGGTTTTCATTTTAGAATCAAAATTGCCAAACTTACTCAATAACTCAACCAAAATCATTCTTGATGATCTTAATGCAGTATCACCCGTAGTTATTGGAAGAATAATAACACCTAGAATAGCAAGAATACCACCAAATTGACCTAAAGTTGTTTTGCTTATTTCATTAACAACTCCAGCAGTTCCCCCATTTGCTAAAGCACCTTGTAGCCCATCTGGACCACCAAAGAATGTCATACCTGCTGCTGCCCATATTAGAGCAATAATTCCCTCTGCAACCATTGCACCAAAGAATACTTTTCGACCATCACTTTCTTTCTTTAATGTTCTTGCTAAAATTGGGCTTTGTGTACTATGAAAACCTGAAATAGCTCCACAGGAAATAGTAACCATCAATAAAGGCCAAATTGGAATTTCTCCAGGGTGAAGATTTTCCAATGTGATATTTGGAATAGAGTGATCCATAAAGAATAAAGCAAAACCAATGGAAACAGCCATTATAATCAGTACTAAACCAAAGATTGGATATATTTTTCCAATAAGTTTATTTATAGGAAGAATTGCAGCTAAAACAAAATAAACAAATATTAAGATTAATGAAGCGGAATAGCTTAATGGTGTAAGCTGTTCAACTAGCTGAGCAGGTCCTGCTGTAAATGCTGCAGCTACAAGAATCATTAAAATAAGTGAAATCACATTAATAACAGATTTTACGTATTTTCCTAAATATCGACCAACAAGTGTAGGAAATTGCTCCCCACCATGTTTAACTGAAAGCATTCCTGAAAAATAATCATGAACTGCACCTGCAAATAAACATCCAAGTACGATCCAAATAAATGCAACAGGTCCATATAAAGCACCTAAAATTGCCCCGAAAATAGGTCCTAAGCCTGCAATATTCAATAATTGGATTAAAGAAGCTTTAATCCAGCTCATCGGTGTATAATCTAGCCCATCAGATTTTGAGTAAGCAGGGGTAATACGTTGATCGTCAATTCCAAATATCCGTTCTACAACTTTTGAATAAAGAAAATAACCTACTATTAATGCTAGTACTGATAAAATAAATGATATCATTGAGTTGATCCTCCTAATATTTCCTAATAAGTATTCCTATTTTAAACTTGGTAGGAAAGAAAAATCAATATATTTTTTAGAAAAAATAAATTATTCTGACAAATTCGATATTTTGATAACTAGTTATGTTATAAACCCTTATTTTATCTGATTGATACTTTTTAGAATTCTATATTGAAATATTGTATATTAGATACTGAAATACTGATTCTTAAGTTAAATGACCAATTTTTAAACGTTTTCTTGACGCATTTTTCATTTTCTTTATACTTTATAGTAGAGTAGAGGTAAGAAAGTTGTTTGAAGTAATTGATAAAGGGCAAGTAGGTGATCACATGAAGTCGATTTATGATGTACAGCAGCTATTAAAGAAATATGGGACGATCATTTACATAGGAGATAGAATTGCCGATTTAGAGCTAATGGAAGAAGAAGTAAGACAACTGTATGAGTCAAATATCATAGAACCAAAAGATTTTCAAATGGCAATACTTCTTTTAAGACAAGAAGTCCAAAAGCTAAAGAGCTAATACTCCGTACCAAATTTAAAGGGTAATTAGGTTCGAAATGAAAACGATTTCTTGAGGGTATATATAATAGAAGAAAAAGGTGATATTAATGAACGAAAAATGGTTAGTAGGTATTGATTTAGGTGGAACTACAATTAAGATGGCTTTTATTAATTATTATGGAGAGATTATTGAGAAGTGGGAAATTCCTACTGATAAGACTGGTACACATATTACAACAGATATTGCAAAAGCAATTGATTCAAAGCTTGAAGAGCTAGGATTAGAAAAATCTAAGCTTTCAGGAATTGGAATGGGAGCTCCTGGTCCTGTTGATTTAGAGAATGGGCTTATCTATGAAACGCCAAATCTAGGTTGGGTAAACTATCCGTTGCGCGCTCATCTTGAACTAGAAACAGGATTACCTGCTGTTGTTGATAATGATGCAAATATAGCAGCACTTGGTGAGATGTGGAAGGGGGCAGGTGACGGAGCAAAAGATATTATTTGTGTTACCCTTGGTACAGGTGTTGGAGGTGGACTCATATCTAATGGAGATGTAATCCACGGTGTGAATGGCGCAGGTGGCGAAATTGGCCACATTACAGTTGTTCCTGAAGGTGGAGCTCTATGTGGATGTGGAAAAACAGGATGTATTGAAACTATAGCTTCTGCAACTGGTATTGTAAGAATTGCTAAGGAGAAACTAGAATTAACAGACAATGATAGTATCCTTAAAGAATTTGCCGATTTATCATCAAAGGATGTATTTGATGCAGCTAATCAAGGCGATTCTCTTGCAGAAGAAGTAATTGACTATGTAACATTCCAATTAGGATTAATGCTTGCAAATGTGTCTAATAGTTTAAACCCAGAAAAAATTGTTATCGGTGGTGGGGTCTCTAAAGCAGGAGACAAACTTATTTCTAAAGTTGAAAAACATTTTAAACGATTCGCGTTCCCAAGAGTGGGAGCTGCAGCAACAATTACAATTGCTACTCTTGGAAATGATGCTGGTGTCATCGGTGGAGCATGGTTAGCTAAAACGAAGTTAATGAATAATCAATAATCAATAATGAGAAGGAGCATTCTACTAATTGAATGCTCTTTTTCATTTTCATAAATAAACTGAAAATTTTTACTTTAGAACAATATGAAACTTTTTATTGTTTCATACGTCTAATAATAGGGAAGAAAGAATAAGCTTAACATTATAATTCTACCAGGCTATTGTAAGGAGAATATTAAAAATGATTGATTTTTTGTAAAAGAAGTATTAAGATATGATTTAGTTGTTCAAACATCAACCTAATAAATGGAAATTTTTACAGCTAGGCTGTTTTCGTAAGCTTTGTTGCTTTTTCAACTGAAGAAAACAGTACTTTATAAAGCGTTGAGGCATCTCTTCTTTTTAGATTAGTAGCTATTATGGATATAAAACCAATGTTCTTACAGCATATATAGAACAATTGGTAACAATCTTAGAGAAAAGAACCAAAGATAAAAGGAAAGCGTATTTGTCCCAAGGGATGAGGAGGTAAAATCATGCGTAAGAAATCTTTTTCGAAAATATCGTTTTTACTTATAGCAACATTACTACTATGGCTAAAAACATATATTGTCTATAAAACTAGTTTTGATATAAAAATTGAAAATTTCACACAAGAATTTATTTTATTCATAAACCCATTGAGCTTTTTATTACTGATTTTTGGTATTGGGCTTTTTATGAAGGAAAAAAATCGAAACCGTTATATATTTGGAGCAAGTATTTTTGTTACAGTTCTTTTAATATCTAACATGGTTTTTTATCGCTTTTTTAATGACTTCTTAACAATTCCTGTTTTATTTCAGACAAGCAATATGGGGGATTTAGGAAGCAGTATCACAAGTTTATTTTTACCGACTGATTTGTTAATGTTTGTTGACTTAGGAATTTTATATTGGTTGCTTAAAAAACCAACCTTCCGTTCGACATCATTACTAACGAGAAAAGAAAAATCTGCTTATTTCTTATTGGTAGCTGCTGTATTCTTCTTTAATTTAGGATTAGCAGAAACAGAGCGTCCACAATTACTAACTCGCTCTTTTGATCGTGAGATGTTAGTTAAAAATATCAGTGTATACAACTTTCATATTTACGATGCATTCTTACAATCGAAAACTTCTGCACAGCGTGCATTAGCGGATAGTGATAATTTAACTGAAATTGAAAACTACGTTAATGCTAACCGTAAGGATTCAGAGGAAGATCTAAAGGGTATTGCAGAGGGACGTAATGTTATATTATTATCACTTGAATCATTACAAAGCTTTGTAATTAACGAAAAATTAAATGGTGAAGAAATCACACCATATTTAAATGATTTAATAAATGAAAGTTATTATTTCGATAATTTCTACCACCAAACTGGTCAAGGTAAAACATCTGATTCAGAATTTATCGTTGATAACTCTCTATATCCACTAGGTCGTGGTGCTGTATTCTTTACAAACAGTAATAATGAATATCATGCAACACCAGAATTGTTAAAAGATCATGGATACTATAGTACGGTTTTCCATGCGAACAACAAAAGCTTCTGGAATCGTGATTTAATGTACAAAACATTTGGATATGATCGCTTTTTTGATGTAAATGACTATAATGTAACAGAAGAAAATTCAATTGGATGGGGTTTAAAGGATATTGATTTCTTTGAACAGTCAGTTCAACATATGGATGATTTACCACAGCCTTTTTACACTAGGCTGATCACTTTAACAAACCATTTCCCATTTGAATTAGGAGAAGAAGATCGTTTCATTGATGAATTTGATTCAAATAGCAAAACGTTAAACCAATACATTCCAACAGTTCGATATATGGATGAAGGTGTTAAACGTTTTATAGAATCATTAAAAGAAACAGATGTATATGAAAATTCAATCATTATTTTATACGGTGATCATTATGGTATTTCAGAAAATCATAATGTAGCAATGGGGAAATTTTTAGGAAAAGAAGTTACACCATTTGAAGTTGTTCAACTACAACGTGTACCATTTATTGTGCATATTCCAGGTGTAACAGATCAAGATCCGCAAACAATCTCTAAAGTTTCAGGTCAAATTGATATTCGTCCAACGATTATGAGTTTACTTGGAATTGATACAAGTGAACAAATTCAATTTGGTACAGATGTATTTTCTGATGATAAACTTTCATTTACAGTACTGAGAGATGGAAGCTTCATTACAGAAAACAATGTGTATACAAGAGGAATTTGTTATGATAAACAAACTGGTCAACCTGCAGATCAAGCTATATGTGATCCTTATATGGAAAAAGCAAAGCAAGAGTTAAATTACTCAGATGAGATCATTTACGGTGACTTGTTACGTTTTTATGAAAAAAATGCTGAAGTTGAAACAGAAGCAACCGAGAAAGCTGAAAATACAAATAATTAGCAATTAAGGCTGACTAAGTAAGAACCTTCCGCAATCAGTGGGGGATTTCTTACTAGTCAGCCTTTTTTCATATGAAAAAACTTCAGTAGAATTCAATATAAAAATAACAACAATCTAACAGACGTTTCATAAGCTAATAGTAAATAGGCTAATGGGGGTTAAATGGATGTTTGTTCGCGTTAAGAGTGCAATCACTATAGAAGAACTCGCAAATCAAGTTAAGCTTAATGAACAGCTTCTTGTAGATTGTAATTCAGATATACGAAATAATGATTTCATAAAAGAAGATACAACTATTTATTTACCAGATGCTTGTCTAGATTACATTCTAAATAGTTTGTATATAGAATATGATGACAGTCAGGAAAAATCACAGGCTATAATGACTAAAAAGCCTTATGATTCTGATGAATTAGAACGTGATATTGAGAAACTGACATTAATGTATCCTTTTATAAATAAAAACGTGATTGGATATAGTGTTTTGAATAAACCAATTTATGAATTAACAATTGGTCATGGCAAAAAGAAGATTCATATGAATGGAGCTTTTCATGCCAATGAATGGATCACAACAAGTGTAATTATGCATTGGCTACAGGATTATTTGAAGGCTATCGTGGGTGGAAAGCATTTAGAAGGTCATTCGTGTTTAGAGCTTTATCATGATACAACATTATCAGTTGTGCCAATGGTAAACCCAGACGGTGTGGATCTTGTGTTAAATGGTCTTCCTGATACTATTGAGTATGAGCCATCACTTTTACAAATGAATGACTTAAGCATTGATTTTTCCCAGTGGAAGGCAAATATTAGAGGAATCGATTTAAATAATCAGTACCCAGCAAAGTGGGAGATTGAAAAAGCACGTAAACGTCCAAAAGCACCTGCGCCTAGAGATTATCCAGGTGATGCACCATTAACTGAACCTGAGGCAGTTGCTCTTGCTGAGCTTGTTAAAAACAATCAGTTTGACCGAGTGTTAGCTTTTCATACACAAGGAGAAGAAATTTATTGGGGTTATCTCAGAAAAGAACCTGAAGAAGCTGAGGCTATCGTAAGAGAATTTGTAAAACATAGCGGGTATAAAGCAGTGCGAGATATTGACAGTCATGCAGGGTTCCGCGATTGGTTTGTAAATGATTGGAGAAAAGCAGGATACACGATAGAATTAGGTATGGGTGAAAATCCATTACCTTTTGATCAATTTGATGATATCTATTGTAAAAGCAAAGGTATTTTTCTAGCAGCATTATATATGTAATCATACTTTAGGGACTTTGGTATTGTTTACCTTAGTCCCTTTATGAGGCATAGTATTTTTATAAAGCTAATTTTATGTCCGAGCTTGCTTTAAAAGAGAGAATGGAAAATGGAAAGCACATGAATGCCTAATAATTAGGCTATGTTAAAGGTTAATGTTGATTTTTAGCACATTGTTGATTGGAGGTGAATATATGAGACTCCTGCTTAGAGAAGCGTGTCAAAGGGAGACCCCACAGGCGCGCAGCTTACGAGGAGGCTCCCGGACCGCCCGCGGAAAGCGAATGCCTGTAACGGAAATCAACAACAAAGTTTAACAGAGCCAATAATTAAATAAATAAAATCTCAAAATCTTGGAACATTATAGTGGTTGATTCGTATAATTAGTATGATTTAATTCTCCTAATGATAATAATGGTTAAGAAGGAAAAGGGGTGAAATTGTCGTTGATGAGATTAACTAAATGTATTTTCTTATTTTTGTTAGTCATATTACTTGGAACAGGCTGTATTCCATCTCATCAACAAGAACATAATAAAGAGCTATCATCTATGAGGGAGCTTCCGAACGATAAAAAAGAGGTTACACCTCAATTTTTTGGAGAAGAAGTGCTAACACCGTTACAAATAAATGAGGCCTTATTTCATTCTGTTGCTGATTGGAAAGATAACAACACAATTTTATATATTTTAAATAATGCACAAAGCTCAGAAGTTCATACATACAACATACATACAGGAAAAACATCTCTATTTTATAAATCTGAATTTCCTATTTTGCAGGTTGAGGCAAATGAAGATCATGATATGTTTTTAATCCATACAAGTCCATCAAATTACGAAGCTGAATTAGTGATTGTGAATGAAAAAGCTGAATTATTGTATACAACAAGAATTGAATCCTTTGAACTAAATTATATATGGAATCATCTCAAAGGTGATCAGCTTTTTATATCGAGCTTTAAAGAGGATTGGACTTATGATACATATGTTTTGAATGTTAATAATCAAAAAATGACTAAAAATCAAATTCATCAACCTTTTATACAATGGTTAGATGAAAAGCATGTTTCTTATTTAAAATGGGATCAAGAAAAGCCTTCACTAACTGCTCCACTGTTTGTTTATAATATTGAAAATCAATCAGAGACTTTAATTGCTGAGCATGTAGTTGCTAACACAAATTTCACTGGCTTTTTATCAACTATTGAATTAGTGGATGCTAATGGTGATGCAGCAGTTCGCTTTTACAATAATGAAAATAACGAACAATTAATGGAAATGCCTACACGACTAGTATCACTATATTCTGATTGGTCTGTGCCATACCTTGATATGGATCTGAATAAAGATATTTTGTATATGTTAGAAGTAAATGAGGCAAAAACTGAGTTTTCATTGGTGAGTTTTTCCACAAAAACAGAAGAAAAAAATGTTTTAATACAATCAATTGAAAATTTACCGATTAAACTCTCTCCAAGTGGGGAATATGCATTATATGGAGGAAGATTTGAAAAAATTATTAACTTAAATAAAGTAAGTATCGAGGAATTAATCACGTTTAATTAGATGTAGAGAGGGATGAGTTAATTGGCAATAGTAGACATAACAGTAATTCCAATAGGAACAAGTACCCCAAGTGTAAGTGAGTATGTTGTAGATATCCAACATATTCTTAAGAACTATGAAATAGAAGGTAAGATCAAATATCAGCTTACTCCTATGAATACGATTATTGAAGGCGAGTTACATACTTTATTAGAAGTAATACAAAATATTCATGAAGCTCCATTTAACAAGGGCGTGCAAAGAGTAGCCACAAATATAAGAATTGACGATCGACGTGACAAGAAATCAACAATGGAAGGCAAGCTTGAAAGTGTTCATAAACAAATTCAAGATGAAGATAGATAGTTAGAAACGATAAACCCCCTCTTAGCATCTATTACTAAGAGGGGGTTTTTAGCGATTAAAAAAATAAATGAAGGCCCTTACCATTAGAATTGGTAAAGGCCTTCTGTTTCTATTTCTAAATTGAATTTAGTGTGCAGTTGGAAAGCCATGATGGATGACAGTCATTACTGCAAACCATCCGAAAACAACGAATGTACCGAATGCGAAAAAAGCACCAAGAAGATTTTTGTCCTTTAGTGAACGAATAAATCCAAAAATCCCAAGAATGGTTACAAGTGCAAAAATAACTACTAAGCCCATTATAAAAGCCCCCTTACTCTATGTAGATCATTTTTCATTGTATCAATTAATAAGGTATACAAGATACAAAACAAGTCCTTCTAATATTTTAATCGGTTTCATTGTGTTTGTCGAGTTTATTTTCTACTTAAGGTGTATTCAACGATAAGTAATTCGCTTTTCCATTTACTTTATATCATTTGTAAAGCTTCATATATAATGAAAAATGAACAGCCCTATTATGATTGCTGTTCATTATTATCATACCCAATTTTCAGAACTTGTAAAAAATATCGTTATGAATGACAATAGTGTAATATAAAATAAATATTTTTAAAACGAAGGGAGTCATATAAAATGGCATGGAGACAATTACCTTTAGGTCCGCTACAAACAAATTGCTATATATATTCAAACAGTAACAAAGAGTGTTTAATCATTGATCCTGGTGGAGATGCAAACAAATTAATAGGAATTTTACAGCAACAGCATCTAAAACCATTGGCGATATTGTTAACACACGCACATTTTGACCATATAGGTGCAGTAGATGAAGTTCGAAATAAGTGGGGTATTCCTGTATATGTACATAGCAAAGAAAAGAACTGGCTTACAGATCCATCATTAAATGGTTCACAATTTTTTATGGCTGGTTCTATTAAAGTGTCAGAACCAGATGAATTAATAAGAAGTGAAGGATATCTGACGATTGGTGATTTTTCATTACAAGTGTTTGAAACTCCTGGCCATTCACCCGGAAGTGTTTCGTTCTATGCTGCTGAAGAAGGGATTGTTTTTTCAGGAGATGCCTTATTTGCCGGAAGCATTGGTAGAACAGATCTTCCTGGAGGAAATCATGATCAGTTAATAAAAAGTATTCATGATAAGCTATTAACTCTTCCTGAGGAAACCATTGTGCTCTCTGGACATGGTCATGAAACAAGTATTGAACAAGAAATGGAAAGCAATCCTTTTTTGAATGGATTTTAAGAAAAGATGCCACTAGACTTACTAATATGCTGTTCTCATAGGTATTTAATAGCAACAAAGTTTGCGATAACTGCCTAAGAAGAACATAAAAAAACAGGCTACCACTTTGATGAGGTAGCCTGTTTTTTGTGGGGAATTAATGTCCCATGTTTTGTCCTGGAATCATCATGAATGTCGTCCAATACGTAAATCCGACGAAGAAAATTGTTAAGTAAGCACCAAAAATATAGATGTACATGCGCTCGGATAGCTTTAAGTAAGATAAGAAGACAAAAAATCCAGTTTGTCCGAAAAATAGTAAGGAAGTAGTCTTCATATCACCAAGATAAAACATAACAGCGAAGATTCCTGTCCAGAACCCTAATACTCGGAACATACGATCCATATGTATCCCTCCTTTGTTGACTTTGCCTCAAGCTTTTATTGTTATTATGAACAATCAAGCTATAAAGTTGTAATTAAAACTGAAAAAATAATTCCATAATGATAGCTTTCGACAAAAGGTAATTTGACATACAAGTCATCACTCTAATTATTATAATGTACCCCTTACATAATTGTAAATAGCGTTTACACACTAGTCGATACAATCTAAACAAAGATAAATATATTTTTAAACAAAATGTTCAAAATATAATAAAGTAAATTAGTGTACATAAGTTATACAAATAGTGTACAATAAGTTATACGAGAAAGCGGTGCAATTATAGAGGCTGTTTTTATAAACTTTAATTATTAAAGTTAAAATAGGAAAATAGCACACAAGAAAAACTTTAGAAAAGAGCCATTAACAACTACCTAGGAGGATGTATTGTGAATAAAATAACGTTCTACAGTTATCCGAGTTGTACATCTTGTAGAAAAACAAAGCATTGGTTAAAAGCCCATCAAGTTCACTTTCAAGAAAGACATCTTTTCCGTGAAACCCCAACATTTGATGAACTCAAGCAAATTTTAGAGTTAACAACAGAAGGAATAGACGAAATTCTTGCAACAAGAAGTCAAACATACAAAGACTTAAATATTGATATAAATGAATTAACTTTATCAGAAGTGCTTAACTTATTGATCCAGGAGCCAAAGCTACTTCGTCGTCCAATTATTACTGATGGCAATAAATTAATTGTCGGTTACAATCCTCAAGCATTAAGTAAGATTGCTCGTAAACATGAAATACAGCGATCAGTTTCATAGCTTGTACAAAAATAAAGACGTCTACTGTAATAATTAGTAGACGTCTTTATACTTTTTAGCTGGGCTAGCTGGATTTGAACCAACGCATGTCGCAGTCAAAGTGCGATGCCTTACCGCTTGGCTATAGACCATTAATAATAATAAGTTGGCAATGTGTATTTCTTGCTCTTTGACATTTATTATTATGGACAACTTTTCTTTTTTTATAATCAAAAAAACAAAAAAATGAACGAAAAAGAAATTTTTGGTTTAATGAAAACCGCTTTTTAATGAAGTAATTTTCATCTTTAGTGATGTGCTATATTTTGAAAAAGCTTGTACAATAATGTTCAGAAGCAAAGGAAGGAGTTGAAAAAACAGCTTGCAGTCAATTGAACATTTGAGCGAGAGGATCATTGAAGAAGCCTGTGCCTTGAAGGCATCTGATATTCATATTATTCCAAGAGACCAGGAAACACTTATCCAATTTAGAATTGATGATGATTTAATTGAAAAGCATACGATGAAAAAGGATATTAGTGAAAGAGTTATTTCACACTTGAAGTTTTTAGCATCAATGGATATTGGTGAAAAAAGAAGGCCTCAAAATGGTGCCTTAACGATCTCGACCAAAAATATAAATGTTCATCTACGATTATCAACATTGCCTACTATTCATGAAGAAAGCTTAGTAATCAGAATTCTACCTCAAGGTAAAATACCACATATTACACATTTATCTCTATTTCCTTCTACAACAAACAAATTACTATCAATTCTAAATCATTCACATGGTTTGATGGTGTTCACAGGCCCGACAGGCTCGGGTAAGACAACTACACTATATTCTCTTATTCATTATGCAAAGCGGCACTTTAACCGCAATATCATTACACTTGAAGATCCTGTTGAAACAAAAAGTGAAGAAGTCATGCAGGTTCAAGTAAACGAAAAGGCTGGAATTACCTATGCAGCCGGATTAAAGGCGATTTTACGTCATGACCCTGATATTATAATGGTTGGCGAAATTAGAGACAGAGAAACTGCTCAGATTGCGATAAGAGCTAGTTTAACTGGTCATCTTGTGTTATCAACCATGCATACAAGAGATGCGAAAGGTGCGATCTATAGACTGCTTGAATTTGATGTAAGTTTATCTGAAATAGAACAAACTCTTGTTGCTGTTACAGCTCAACGTCTTGTCCAACTAAGATGTCCCTTTTGTGAAGGAATTTGTTCTCCTTATTGTAAGAAGCTAAGACAAAAGAGAAGATTGAGTGTGTATGAATTACTTTATGGAAAAAATCTAACGGCAGTAATAAAAGAAGCAAAAGGAGAAGTAGCTAGCTATCACTATCCCACTTTAAAAGATGTGATAAAAAAAGGCATTGCACTCGGCTATCTTTATCCTCATTCATATGATCGCTGGGTGTTTAAGCATGAAGACTAAACGAAAATGGGGATTAAAAGAACAAGCATTTTACCTAAAGCGGTTAAGTAGTATGTTAGACAAAGGCTATACACTAAGCGAAGCTCTCAACTTTCTTTATGTAAATGAAGCCAGTCGAAGAAAAGATGACTTATTAAATTGCCTTTCACAGCTATCTGCCGGATATTCTTTTCGTCACACACTCACAAACTTACATTTTCATAAAGATGTGTTAAGTTATTTATATTTTGCCGAACAACACGGTGATCTGGAATTTGCGTTACGAGAGTGTTGCGAAATTCTCACTAAGAAGGTCACACATATTGAAAAGCTCGGAAAAATTCTTCGTTATCCCATCTTTCTCATCCTTACAGTCAGCTTTATTTTATCCATTGTCCAAGCGGTTATTACACCTCAATTTGAACAACTTTATGATTCTATGAATATTGAAGCCTCATTTTTTTCAACTACCTTATTGGTTATTTTTGCATCCCTAAAATGGTTAGGAATTGCTAGTGTTATTTCAATAGCCTTTATTACTATTTATTATTTATTAATCTACCGAAAAAAATCGGTGGAAAAACAGATGAAACTAATCCAGAAAATACCGATTCTAAGAAAAGTAGTTAGTATGCTTCATAGTTATTTCTTTGCTTTGCAGCTGAGTAATTTACTAAGAGGAGGCCTTTCAACCTTTGATAGCTTAAAAATATTTGAAAAACAAACCATTTTACCGTTCTTTAAAACTGAAGCAGATTATCTAATAAGCAAATTAAAAACAGGTGAACAGCTTCACACAAGCATTAAAAATCGAGGATACTATGAGCCAGAGCTTTCATTAGTCATTCTTCATGGACAAGCGAATGGTCAGCTTGCAAGAGAACTTTATATGTACAGTCAATTAGTGCTAGAGAAACTCGAAAACCAAGCTGTTAAAACAATGACCATCATTCAACCAGTTATTTATGCCCTTGTCGGGATAATTGTGTTGTTTGTCTATTTATCAATGCTTTTACCAATGTATAAAATGATGGAAAATATTTAGGAGGATAAAATGAAAAAAGAAAAAGGGTTTACGCTGATTGAAATGTTAATTGTGCTGCTAGTTATCTCTGTGTTACTTCTTATCACAATTCCAAACGTTACAAAGCATAATGCAAGTATCCAAGAAAAAGGCTGTGACGGATTAATTAACATGGTACAAGCCCAAGTGTCTGCCTATGAAATTGATAATAAAAAAACACCAACTCAAGCTGAATTAGTATCAGATGGCTATTTACGTGCTGCACAAACCTGTCCTGATGGAAGTAGCATTGTGATCTCTGCTGATGGAGAGGTAACGAAGGGTGCTAAGCCAACAGGAAGCTAAGGGGAATGGCTTCACTCTTCTAGAGACACTAATTGTACTAGTTATAGTAAGCATAATGAGTTTCGTTTTAGTGATGAATTTAAATCCAATTTATAATAAAAAAGTAATCGATACGTTTTTAAATACATTAGAAAAAGACTTACTGTATGCTCAGCAATTTGCATTAGTAAATGAAAGCACTGTTTATGTTGTTTTTTCTGAAGGTGAGAAAAAATATCGTGTGACTAATGGTATAGGTGAAGACTTGTTGAGCAGAAGTTATCATCAGCAAATTATTTTTGAAGCAGCAACACTCGAAAATCGAGTAATCTACAATCGACAGGGATCAATTCAAAAAAGTGGCACAATGTTTATTAATTATCATAATAACAAGTATCGTCTTGTATTTTACTTAGGAAAAGGAAGGTTTACAATTGAGAAGCTCTAAAGGATTTTCACTAGCTGAAACGATTGCAGCCTTTAGTTTATGGGTGTTAATCACCTTACTCATCATACCGCAACTTGTGTTACTAACAAAAGAAAGAGTGAACACCCAGCAATCGTTAGCAGCATATAAAATTCTACATGAGAAAACACAGCAGGTGACATTTGATAATAATGAAAAAAATAATGAAATTATAGTGCATCAAGGTGTTGACTATCATTTAACTTGGGAGGAGGGAAATCCTTATAATAAAGCTTGTTTATCATGGGAAAATTCAACACATAAAAACAAATCGATTTGCCTCTCTGTTTCATAATGAGAAAGGATTCACATTTTTGAATTTACTTTTCTCATTTGTTATATACGCTCTCATTATTTCATCACTAACAATGATTCTTACCTTTTTAGTAACAAATTCTCAATATGACAAGGATTTAAGGCCTTACGAATGGGAGCTGTTTATTATTCAGCTCCAACATGAAATGAAAAGCTCCGTAAATTGGACTGTGAAAAATAACGTACTTTCATTCGAAAATAAACAAGGACAGCTAATAAGCATCAGTAAATATAATCAGTTAATAAGACGTCAGGTTTATGGAATGGGCCATGAAATTCTCTTAATGAAAGTTGAAACGTTGAATTTTGAACGACAGCAAGCAGGTATTAAAATGAATGTAAGTAGTCAAGCAGGAAAAGAATATACCCACACATTTCGATCTTATAAGGATTTATCCATAAAATGAAGACTGAAAAAGGATTTATTTTTCCAACGACAATGATTATTGTTTTATTTTGCTTATTAGTTGTCACACATCTTTCGACATCACTTATTAGTGATAAGAAGTTCTATTTTGAAACAGAACAAAATTACATACTTGAAAATTTAATGACTATAGCAGTTAATCAAACGTTAAAAGACCTTAGAAGTACTCGTGTAGAAGTAGATCAACCAGTAACAATTACAACGTTAAATGGAAGCTTCACGTACAAGATGAGTGAGGTATCAAGCGAGCTTACAGAAGTTACGATTAAATGTGAAACAGATGAAAAGAGAAAATATCAAGCCAGTTATCAATATAATTTGCTGGAAAATGAGATAACAGTATGGTCTGAAAATTAAAAAATATGGTATGGTATAAAGAAAACGTGGGGGAGCAATATGGTGAAGGCTATTTATTTAACCGGATTTATGGGTGCAGGAAAAACGACAATTGGAGAAGAGTTAGCAAAGCAATTACAGCTTCCTGTCATAGATACTGACCAACAAATTGAAAGAACATTAAACAAAAGCATACGAGAGATCTTTGAGCAGCATGGAGAACAATACTTTCGGAATCAAGAAACATGTATACTAAAAGAACTGCCAACAACAGATACGATCATTACGACTGGTGGAGGAATTGTCATCAATTCAGAAAATCGTGAATGGATGAAAAAAAATGGACAAGTTGTCTTATTAAATGCTGACCTTGACACTATTTATGAAAGAGTCCATAAAGATCCTAACAGACCTATAGCAAGTAAGAAAAATAAAGCTGAATTAATTGATTTGTACCAATCTCGAGTTGAGTTTTATAAAGATTGTACGTTTATCGTTGAAACAGCTCATAAAAATATTGACGAAATTGTTAACGAAATAAGCGAGAGACTAAAATAGCATAATCTTGGCAATAATGAAGGGTAAGAACTTATGAGTAATGAGGTGTTTTACCTTGTCTACAAACGATTATGTTAAATATGTCACACAGCAGCTTGTCAAATATATGGACACACCAAAGGAAGCTCGTAAAAAACAAAAAGAAGAACGTAAGAATAATGAAATTTCCACAACCTATTATAGTAATAGGTGGTTAGGTGTATTGCCGTTTGCTTTTAAGTTGTTTTTGAAAAAGCGTAAGAAGTGAATACTGAAAGAAGAGCAGTCCATTTAAAGGATTGCTCTTTTTAAATTTACCTAAATTTCTCAAAAAAATGTTAAGTTTACTATACATTATGTTAAAAGTACTTTACAATATTCTTATAAGTAATTTTAGTAGGTGAAAAATGGTGCTTCAGAATCGAGTAAAAGAGCTTCGAGCAAGGTTCGACCTAACACAAGAGATGTTAGCTGTAAAAGTTTGTGTAACAAGACAAACAATCGCTGCGATAGAAAAAGGCTCTTACACACCATCATTATTATTAGGTATAAAAATTTGTGATGTGTTTCAAGTGAATGTTGAAGAAGTTTTTTGGATAAGTGAAGGAGAAGGAGAGAGGTAAATGAAAAAAATATTACAACCAGCTATATTAAATATAATTACAGTTATCCTAGCTGGCTGGGCTTTAATTACACTTTTTAATACAAATTAACAATTTGCGAGAGTTATGGAGAATCCAGAACCTCCATGGGAGATATCAATAAATATGATACCTATCCTAACATTTTTTGTTATTTGTATCCCTATTGCAATTTATTTATTGGTTATCAGTAAAAAGAAGCATAAAAGCCTATGGAAAGCATTGATGCTTCCTCCTGAACTTGAGGAAGCGGATGAAAGAGAACAACTTATTACAGCAAATGCTTGTAGAAGTTCATATATCGCGATGTGGTATGCCGTTCCAATTGCAGCAGGACTTATGAGCTTATATCCTTTGCTTAAAGGAAACATCCCTTATTATCCCATCATTATTCTTCTGCTCATCCCAATTGTTCAAATGATTAGTTATTTTTATTCGATCCAAAAACAACAATAAAAAAGCTGTGTCGATGGATTTAAAGGTAATAATCTCTACCCCATCGATACAGCTCCTATTATGCTTCAGGGATTACTTGAACTTTTTTAATTTCACCTGATGATGAATCAAAAGTGATCGTTGTATAAACCGAAAAATCCTGCATACCCTCTCTTAACGTAAAACGATACTGCTTTACAGTTATATCCTTTTTCTTCTTATCCCAAATTTTTTGAGAAAACAAAACCTGTGATAAAGGATAACGTTTTTTCGTCTCTTTAACAGCAACATCTTCCCATGTTTTTTGAGACACTGCCTGTACACCAGGAGTAAAAGGAACTGTAGAAGTAGTTAAACCAAAAAGGATCGCAGTAAACAATATCCACTTTTTCACGTAGTAACACCTTCCTTGCTACATATTTTTACCAATATGAAAAGAATCATACATAGCAATTTGTTATTTAGTGTAATGATTTTAGGGTATGATAAAGACAAAAATGTATGATATTTATGGAGACTAAGACGGGAATGTGAAGTCATGTAACGAAGCTTTTGGGGCAAATTGATCATTGTTATATTGATAAGACTTGGTGCTTTTTAGAAGCATAATTTGAAATTTAATTTAAACTCTAATTTGCACCAAGCTTAATCATTGAAAAAATCCTCATTAGTGATTCTCTATTTTGTGGAAGTTGCACCTTGAAGAAATTGAGAAATATCATTAAAAGACAAACCGATCTTTTTTGCTTCTTGTATTAATTCCAGCCATTCCTGATCTAATTGTTCGTTTTGTAGTTGGTCTTTTATTTCACTCATTTTGGCTTGTCCTCCTGAAAAGGTTTATTTGTGTTCTTAGCTTCCTTCCACTTTCTAAACTTCAAATAATCTCGAAATTCCTTAAAATCATTTTTACTCATACCTTCTGAAATGGCTTTATTTAACAAACGTCCCCATTCTTCATCTAGAACAAATTCCTGTGATTTAGCGTTCGAAGATGAATTTCCTAATAGATCTTCAACATCTGTTTGCAATGTTGTAGCAATCTTTCTTAAAAATTGTAGAGATGGATTTTTTTGCACATCTCGTTCAATATAACTTAAGTAAGATTTTGAAACTCCTGCCAACTCAGCTAATTCACTAATTGAATATCCCTTCTCCTGCCTCAGCTCCCTTAAGCGTTCTCCAACCATGTATGCGGTCTCCTATCTTCTCGAACAAATATTTAAGCTTACATCATTCATTATATGAAACAAATCGTTCTTAATAAAATAACAAAAACATATGATAAAGAGAGTTATCGAGAGGAAAATAGAACAAATCGTTCTTTTTAGCGAAAAAATGACAAAATTTAAGAGTTTTTAAGAATAGGTAGAATAGCATATATTTATAAGAGGAAAAGGTATTATTAATAAATAAAAAGAATAATTCAGCCAATATTATAAATTAACAAGATGATTAATAGGGACAATCTATAACAGAAAATTAACTCTTGTCGCTTCATAAAGAAAATGGGGAACTTTTCTTAAAAAAGGATTGACTTGTTCTTTATAGTGAACTATTCTGAATCTAGAGAAAAAAATGGAAGTAAGTAAAAAGTAGCGTTCTTAATTAAGAAAAGAAGGTGGAAATTTAGTATGTCTAGCTTTCGAAAGCTTGAAAATAATCAACTAAGTGATCATAAACAATCTAAGGAAATTAACTTAGCAGAAGTGTTCATTGTAATAAGAAGGTATGTGTGGGTCATTATTTTAATAACAATCATGTCAACAACAGCTGGAGCCTACTATTCAAATGCAACATATAGTCCCTTGTATAAGTCGACAGCAAGAATAATTATAGGAGCCGATAGTTCTTTAATAGCTACATTAAAGGTTATTATTCAAGATTCAACCGTTTTAGAGAAGGTTGTACAAAAGCTAGATCTGCCTTATTCTCCTGAAGTACTTAGTGGGAAAATTGAGGTAAGCAGTATTGCTGACTCTCAGGTAGTGACAATCTCAGTCTTAGACTCAGATCCAAAGCAAGCAGCAATTCTAGCTAATGAGGTTGCTGAAACTTATAAACAAGAAATTCCAAAAATATTAGACTTTAATGATGTAAAGCTACTTTCAGAAGCGAAGGAAATTCCCATTCCTGTAAATCAAGATAAAAATCGAATGCTGATTATTTCATTAATTGGTGGAATTGTGATCGGAATAGGATTAGCCTTTTTACTAGATTCACTTAATAATAGTGTTAGAAAAGAGTATGAAGTAGAGGAAATGCTGGGGTTACCTGTTTTAGGAACTGTTTCTAAAATGAAAAAGAAAAATATGCAAAAGAAAAAAAGAATAACTAGATTTGAGAATAGGAGTGAGTCACTTGGTTCTTAAAATAAATAAAAAAAAGGCTTTAAAGGAGATGACAAGTCGCCACTTTGTTTCCTATTCAAATCCAAGTTCTGAGATAGCAGAACAATTTCGAACAATAAGAACAAATATTCAATTCTCTTCAATAGATGTTCAGCATAAAACGCTTATTATTACCTCACCATCATCAAGTGAAGGAAAAACTACATCAGCCATTAACCTAGCTATATCAATCTCACAGCAAGGAGAAAGAGTTTTACTAATTGATGCAAATTTAAGAAGGCCTAAATTACATATTTCCTTTAATTTAAAAGAATCATTTGGTTTAACAGATGTACTAATGGGGAGGTTACCTTTAGAGGAAGCTGTCTATCAAACACAAATTGGAAAATTAGAAGTGCTAACTAGTGGCATCATTCCACCTAATCCTACCGAAATAATTGGCTCAAAAGCAATGAGTTATTTTTTAAAGGATATAAAAGAGGAATACGACACAGTTATCTTTGATTGTCCCCCTGTACTAGAAACAACTGATACAAAATTATTAGCTGGACAGTGTGATGGAGTCATAATGGTATTAAAAAGTGGAAAAACAGATCGTGAAAAAGCTGTAGAAGCAAATCGCTTGTTACATTTAGTAAGAGCAAAGGTATTAGGAGTTATTTTAAATGAAAAGGAGTAATTTCTGATCGTTTGTTCTTTATAAAGAATTATATGGTCGGAATAAAATTCAGGTGATGTCTCCTAGCCTTTATCTAAGGAGGTACTCGGTCATACTGTGGGTTGAAAGAAACCTTAGGCGCTTGTCGTCAAGAGTATGGTGTGAGGGCGGGTTAAATGCCCATTTTTATTAAAATAATTACGCATATATCTTGGAAACGAGATTTATTCGTAATTATTTTAGTATAAAAGGAGCCTAAAGAAATGAAGGAATTTGATCAATTTCCAAAAGCAATGAAGAAACTCGTGCGATACATAAAACAAGATGCTTCAATAGAACAGCTTGAGTTATTTAAAAGGGAACTAGATTTTGCCATACAAAAAAGAACAATGTTATTAAAGAAAACATCGCAAAATTAAATGAAAGGAGTGAGATGCTTTGTCCTATCATAGTCGAATCTGGTTATTAATCGGATTAGATTCAATCATTGTATTATCAACTATTTACTTTAGTCAGGCTTTAATAAACCCCAACATGCAAACACTAACTCTTCCTGTTTTTATCAGCTCAATTGCACTATTACTAAGTCATCATCTTTTTTCTTTTACTTATAAGCTTTATAAAAAAGCATGGGAATATGCAAGTGTAGGGGAACTTATTAGTATTTTTAAAGTTATTACTCTTACGATTATCGTTACAGCTATTGTACAGCAAGTTGTTCTACGTCAAATAGATTTTCGCATCCTGGCCATTACTTGGATGATCCATTTGCTGTTTATTGGAGGCTCACGATTTGTTTGGAGGGTATATCGTGATACATATTTAAGAAACACAATAAATCAAAAACGAACACTTATTATCGGTGCCGGTTCTGCCGGAACAATGGTGGCAAGACAATTACTCCAAAATCATGATGCAGAGTTACAACCAGTTGCATTTATTGATGATAATACGAAGAAACAAAAATTAGATATATTAGGAATTCCTGTAGCTGGTGGTGTAGATCAGATTGAGAAAATTACGAAAGAATTCAATATAGCAAACATAGTCATTGCTATACCTTCACTTAATAAAAAGCAATTGAACCATATATTCAAAGAGTGTGCAAAAACAAATGCGAAAACACAAATGATTCCTATGCTTGAAGATCTTATGACAGGTAAAGTTTCTGTAAATCAATTTCGAGATGTTCAAGTGGAAGATCTTCTTGGTCGAGAAACAATAGAGCTAGATATTACTAGTATAAGTGAATATGTAACAAATAAAGTAATTCTAGTAACTGGTGCAGGGGGATCAATTGGATCTGAAATTTGCAGACAAATTTCTAGCTTCAAGCCAAAAGCACTAATTTTATTAGGACACGGAGAGAACAGCATCTACACCATTGAATTGGAGTTAAAAGATCTATTCAAAACATCTGGGATCGATTTCATTACTGAAATTGCGGATTTACAAGATTATGACAAATTGTCGAATGTTATAAAAGAATACCAACCACATGTTGTTTATCATGCTGCTGCTCATAAACATGTACCTTTAATGGAACGTAGTCCAGAGGAAGCAGTAAAAAACAATATGATAGGAACAAGAAATATTGCTCAAGCGTCAAGTATTCATGGAGTTGAAACCTTCGTCATGATCTCAACAGACAAAGCCGTTAACCCAACGAGCGTAATGGGATCGACGAAAAGATTAGCAGAGATGATCATTCAGCATTTCGATCAAATTAGTCCTACAAGATTTGTAGCTGTACGATTCGGTAATGTTCTTGGTAGTAGAGGAAGTGTTATTCCTCTTTTCAAAAAACAAATACAAAGTGGTGGACCTGTAACAGTTACTCACCCTGATATGGTTCGTTATTTTATGACAATTCCTGAAGCATCTAGACTAGTGATTCAAGCTGGAGCTCTTGCTAAGGGCGGGGAAATTTTCGTCTTAGATATGGGAGAACCTGTAAAAATTGTCGATCTAGCAATAAACCTAATAAAATTATCAGGAAATAATCTAGATGAAATCGGAATTGAATACACAGGTATGAGACCAGGTGAAAAGCTTTTTGAAGAACTACTAGGCAGTGAAGAAGTTCACGAAGAGCAAATTTATCCTAAAATCTACATTGGTAAAACATCTGAGTTATATATTGAAGAAATAGATTTCATTATTAAAAATTTTAAATCACTTGATCGTGATCATTTACGAAAATCATTACTAGATTTAGCAAATGCAAGAGTTGTCTATAATAAAAAATTAGTCTCAGTTTAATAGAGGAGAGTGTCACCGTGAAGGTCAGAAAAGCGATTATCCCAGCTGCAGGATTAGGAACGAGATTTTTGCCAGCAACAAAAGCAATGCCAAAGGAAATGCTCCCAATCGTTGATAAGCCAACGATTCAATACATTGTTGAGGAAGCGGTAGAATCCGGGATTGAAGATATTATTATTGTGACTGGTAAAGGAAAACGTGCGATTGAGGATCATTTTGATCATTCGTTTGAGTTAGAACATACATTAGCTGAAAAAGGAAAAATTGAGCTTTTAAATGAAGTTCAAAAAGCATCAAAGTTAGTTGATATTCATTATATTCGTCAAAAGGAACCACGTGGTCTTGGTCATGCGATCTGGTGTGCAAGAAAGTTCATTGGGAATGAGCCTTTTGCCGTTTTGTTAGGTGATGATATCGTTAGAGCTGAGAAGCCATGTTTAAAGCAAATGATTGATCAGTATGAACGTTACAATGCTTCAATCATTGGTGTTCAACATGTAAAAGACGAAGAAGTATCACGATACGGAATTGTAGATGCTGTTGAAGTAGGGGAACGATTTTATAATGTTCAAAATTTGATTGAAAAGCCACAATTGAAAGACGCTCCTTCAAACCTTGCTATAATGGGCCGTTATATTTTAAGTCCAAAAATCTTTGAAATGTTAGCAGAGCAAAAGCCAGGTGCTGGTGGAGAAATCCAACTTACAGATGCTATTGCAACACTAAACAATTATGAAGCAATCTATGCATATAATTTTGAAGGCAAACGCTATGATGTTGGAGAAAAAATGGGCTTTATTCAAACAACGATTGAGCTTGCACTGCAGCGCGACGACTTAAGATATGAGCTACTAAACTTTTTAAATAAAGTTATAGAAAAAGAAGTAACAGAGATTTAACACCTAGTCATTACTAGGTGTTTTTTCTTTTGAAAAAAGGATGATACATTGTGGCAAATAAAGTATTATTTTGTGCAACTGTTGACTATCACTTTAAGGCATTTCATCTTCCTATTTTAAAATGGTTTAAGGAAAAAGGCTGGGAGGTTCATGTTGCAGCTAGTGGAGATATGGAAATCCAATATGTTGATAAGAAGTTTAATATTCCGATTCAGAGGTCACCTTTCAATTATAAAAATCTAGCAGCTTATGAGGAATTAAAGTTAATTATTAACGAGAATGACTATCAAATCATACATTGTCACACTCCGATGGGTGGAGTTATTACTAGGCTAGCAGCAAAGCAAACACGAAAAAATGGCACAAAAGTGCTTTATACAGCACATGGTTTTCATTTTTGTAAGGGAGCCCCGTTGATGAACTGGCTGCTTTATTATCCGATTGAGAAGATGCTTGCGAGATATACAGATTGCTTAATCACAATTAATGAGGAAGATTACCATCGTGCTATCACCCATCGATTCATGTCTAAGGAAGTTGAACATGTAAACGGTGTTGGGGTGGATACTGAAAGGTTTAAGCCGATAAACGAAGTAGATAAACTCAAACGAAGAGTAAAATTTGGTTACAATAAAGATGATTTTTTGCTCTTTTACGCTGCGGAATTTAACAAAAATAAGAATCAGCAGTTGTTAATAAGAACACTAGCAAAAATAAAGGAAACTGTCCCTCATGCAAAGTTGCTTTTAGCAGGTGAAGGTGTTCTACAGAAGTCTTGTAGAAAGTTAGCTACAGAACTTGGTGTTGAAAATATGGTTGATTTTTTAGGATACCGGACTGATATAGTCGACATTCTTCCAATGTGTGATATCGCAGTTGCTTCAAGTTTACGAGAAGGCTTGCCTGTTAATATTATGGAAGCAATGGCGTGTGGATTGCCTGTGATCGCTACGAAGAATCGGGGACATAATGAGTTGATTGTGGATCAATATAATGGTTGGACTATCGATCCTGTAAAAACATATGATATGGCTGATAAAATAATACTTCTAGCAAATGAGAATCTTCTTCTCACAAATTTAGGTAAGAATGGTCGAGACAGAATTGAAGAGATATATAGTTTGAAAATAATAGTAATTGAAAAAAGTCATCTATATGAGAGATTTATGGAAGAAATGGAGGGGAAAAGATGGATGGCCCAATAAGAGTATTGCATGTTGTCGTTAATATGAATCGTGGTGGAGCCGAAACCCTCATCATGAATTTATATCGCAACATTGATCGTTCGAAAATACAATTCGACTTTTTAACATGTAAAGAAGGAGTATTTGATCAGGAGATCTTAGAATTGGGCGGAAAGCTCCACACAATCCCTTACATTACGGATAGAGGACATTTTCATTACATTAAGAATTTAAACCAATTTTTCAATGCAAATAAACATTACCAAATTGTCCATTCACACATGGATAAAATGAGTGGTTTTGTTCTTGAGGCTGCTAAGAAAGCTGGGATTCAGGTTCGTATAGCTCATAGTCATAATACACAGAGTGAAGGAGGTTTTGCTGCAAAGCTTTATAAAGAATATGCAGGCATCAATATAGGGAAATCAGCAACTCACTATTTAGCATGTTCAAATTCAGCAGCAAAATGGCTATTTAAAAATAAAGCAAATTCCTCCAAGTTGTTGAAAAACGGGATTGATACTGAGAAATTTACATTTTCAAAGAAAATAAGAGATAAAATTCGTAATGAGCTTGGAGTAGAAGACAGATTAGTTTTAGGAAATGTTGGACGCTTCAATCACCAAAAGAATCATTCATTTTTAATTGATGTTTTTAGTGAACTAAATATCATTGAACCTAAAGCATGTTTAGTTTTAGTTGGGGATGGTGCTTTACGATCTGACATAGAAGAAAAAGTGAAAAGATTAGGTTTGGAAGAGAAAGTAAAGTTTCTTGGGGTTCGTAGTGATATCAATAGCTTATTACAAGCTTTTGATTTATTCGTTTTTCCATCCTTTCATGAAGGGTTACCTGTAACTTTGATAGAAGCACAGGGTGCAGGATTACCATGTTTAATTTCTGAGAACATTACGAAAGAAGTAGATATGGGGATTAATCTTGTGAAATTTTTACCGATAAATAGGAAAAATGTATGGGTAGAAGAAATAGTTGAGGTTTTAAGTAAAAAGGAAAGTCGCAATATTCCGCATGAAGCACTATCTCAAAAAGGATATGATATTAAAAATACTGCCAATTTTATTCATGATTTTTACATGGAAAATGCGAGGTGAAAGTGTTGAAGAAGTTGACTGTATTCACTCCCACCTTTAATAGAGCGTATTGTTTGCATGTTTGTTATGAAAGTTTAAAGTCTCAGACGAACAAAAAATTTATATGGTTAATAATCGATGATGGATCTACTGATAATACGGAAGAATTAGTTGAAACGTGGAAAAGGGAAGACGATATTGAAATTCGTTATATAAAGCAAGATAACCAGGGAATGCACGGTGCTCACAATACCGCATATGAGAATATTGATACAGAATTAAATGTATGTATTGATTCTGATGATTGTATGCCGATTGATGCAGTTGAAAAAATTCTTGATTTTTGGGAGAAACATGGTAGTGATCAAGTTAGTGGGATGATTGGTCTTGATTCATTTAAAAATGGAGAAATTATAGGCACAAAAATGCCAGCATCTATAAAAGAATCTACTTTATTTGATCTTTATAATAAACATGATGTAAAGGGAGATAAGAAGCTTGTTTATAGATCTGAGTTAACAAAAAAATATTCATACCCCATATTTGAAAATGAAAAGTATGTAGGGCTAGCATATAAATACCATAAGTTAGATGAAGAATTCCCTTTGCTTCTTTTGAATGAAATTCTTTGTGTTGTTGAGTATTTACCAGATGGATCTTCATTGAATATGTTAAAACAATATAGAGTTAACCCAAAAGGTTTTGCTTTCTACCGTAAAGAGTTAATGAAGTTACCATTTGCTGATATGAAATTCAAATATAGGCAAGCAATTCACTATGTCTCTAGTAGTCTTATTTCAAAGAATAAAAATTTTATTAAAGAATCTCCTTCTAGACTGTTAACGTTCTTGGCAACGCCTTTAGGACTTATATTGTATTTCTTGATCATGTCTAGAACAAAAACGAGGTTGAATTAGTTATATCGAAAGGGTAATTAAATGACTGTACTTTGGTACTTACTTCTCATCGTGTTTATTGTGGCTTTCATATCAAGGTATGTTCCAGCAAGTGGTGCTACTCATGATTACATATTAATTAGACCTAATAAGTTAATGATATTTCTTGTTGTATCATGTTTAGTACTAGTTTCTGGTTTAAGAAACACAATTGGAGATACCTATTTCTATATGCATGCATTTGAAACAACTAACTTCACTTGGGAATATGCACTAGGAAATAAAGATCCAGGTTTTAGTGTTTTGCAGATGTATTTAAAGAATATATCGAACGATCCACAAATTCTCTTATTTATAACAGCCTTTGTTACAAATATATTAATAGTCATTACATTATATAAATATTCTAAAATGATTGAATTAAGCCTGTATGTATTCATAACATCTGGAATGTTTATTGTTTCGATGAATGGTGTACGGCAATTTCTAGCAGCTTCTATTATATTTTGGGCAACTAAGTATTTGTTAAATGGGAAATTCAAACAATATTTTTTAGTAGTTCTTTTCGCCTCTACGTTTCATGAGAGTGCTCTAATCCTATTACCTATATATTTTATTGTTCGTAGAGAAGCTTGGACGAAAACTACATTTTTGTTATTAACTCTCGCTATATTAATTGTTTTAGGATTTGATCAATTTTCTAAACTACTGTTTTCTGTACTCGAAAATTCCCAATACGGAGATTATAGTGATTTTGCCGAGGGTGGAGCAAATAAGATAAGGGTACTTGTTGATGCCGTACCTATTGTAATCGCATATTTAGGAAGGCATAAATTAAGAGAGCTTTGGCCTAAAAGTGACATCATCGTAAATATTTCAATTATAGGATTATTATTTACAATTATTGCAACACAAAATTGGATATTTGCAAGATTTAATATTTATTTTAGTCTATACAACTTAATTTTAATTTCTTGGATCATATATCTTTTTAAAGAGAATAGTAGGAAGTTTGTTTACTATGGTTTATTAGTTTGTTATTTTTTGTATTTTTATTATGAACAAGTTATATCGTTAAATTTGTATTATCGAAGTGAATATATAAATTTTTAAGAGGGTAGAAAATGAAATCTGATGAGAAGTTAACTGAGCAACATTTACAGGAAATTTTAGTGAATGTTTATAATAAAGGACAAGAAACAGAAAATATCAGTGTTTTGGAATTAATAGAAGATATTAAACAACAGTTTTTGTCATACACAACGAAGTGAGAGAGGGGAAAAAATGAAACGAATTTTTGATTTTGGTGTTTCTGTCAGTATACTTATCTTACTTTCCCCACTAATGGTTGTAGTAGCGTTTATGATACGAATGAAACTAGGCTCACCAATCTTTTTCAAACAACTACGACCTGGCTTACATGGTAAGCCTTTTTATTTTTATAAATTTCGTACAATGACAGATGAAAAGAATGAAAATGGTGAGTTGTTGCCTGATGAATTTAGGTTAACTCCTTTTGGTAAGTTTTTAAGAAGAACTAGTTTAGACGAATTCCCACAGTTAATAAATGTGATCAAGGGAGATATTAGTTTAGTAGGTCCGAGGCCTTTATTAATGGACTATCTGTCACTTTACACAGCCGAACAGGCAAAGCGGCATAAAGTTAGGCCTGGAATAACTGGGTGGGCACAAATAAATGGTCGCAATAGTATTTCTTGGGAAGAAAAATTTAAGTTAGATGTGTGGTATGTAACAAATAGGACATTTATATTAGACATAAAAATTCTCTATTTAACTATATATAAGGTTATTAAATCACAAGATATAAATCAACCAGGAAATGTGACTGTCGAGAAGTTTAAAGGTTCAAACATAAGAGAGGGCCAACGATGAATATTGTCATTATAGGAACTGGTGGTCATAGTAAAGTAGTGAAAGATATTATTTTATCAGATAAGAATATACATATTGCTGGTTATTTAGATGATAAATTTGAAGATTATTGGATTGAAGACGAACTATTTTATGCTCCAATATCAGCATATCAATTTCTAATGGATAAATTTGATGAAACCAAATTTATCATAGCAATTGGACATAATCAAAGTAGGAAAAAGATTGTTAATAAAATGAAACTTGAAGAGCATCATTATATGACTTTTATCCATCCTTCAGCAGTTATAAGTCCTAGTGCTAGGATTGGAAAAGGAACAGTTGTTATGGCAAATACTGTAGTAAATGCAGATGCTGTTATTGGCAATCACGTTATTGTTAATACAGGTTCAATTGTGGAACATGACAATAGAATAAATGATTTTGCTCATGTATCTCCAAATGCAACGCTAGCAGGTTCTGTTTCATTAGGGGAGGGGGCACATATAGGAACAGGTGCGAATCTTATTCCGAATGTAAAGGTAGGAGATTGGTCGACGATCGGAGCAGGTGCAACTGTCATAAACTCAATTCCATCCAATACAACTGCGGTTGGTATTCCAGCCAAATCAAAAATAAAGGAGGAGGTGTAATATGCTGCAAAAAAGCGATCAAAAAAGAATATTTCTTTCTGCTCCGCACATGAGTGGAAATGAAATGAACTATATTCATGATGCATTTGAAACAAATTGGATTGCTCCGTTAGGACCAAATGTTGATGCATTTGAAAAAGAAATAGCCCATTATGTAGGAGTCAGTGAAGCTGTTGCCGTAAGTTCTGGTACTGCAGCAATTCATCTGGCTCTTTCTTTATTAGATGTAAAAAAGGGAGACAAAGTATTTTGTTCTACTTTAACTTTTGTTGCGAGTGCTAATCCAATTCTTTACCAGGGAGCAGAGCCAGTTTTCATCGATTCAGAGCCTGAAACGTGGAATATGTCTCCTCAAGCTCTTGAGAAAGCTTTAAAAGAAGCATGTATGAATGGAAATCTTCCTAAAGCAGTAATTGTTGTTAATTTATACGGACAAAGTGCCAAAATGGATGAAATCGTTACAATATGTAATCAATATAACGTACCAATAATTGAGGACGCGGCCGAATCTCTCGGATCTACTTATAAAGGGAAAGCTAGTGGATCATTTGGAAAGTTTGGTATTTTTTCATTTAATGGAAACAAAATTATTACAACCTCTAGTGGAGGAATGCTAGTATCGAATGATGTTGAAGCATTAAAGAAAGCAAGGTTTTTAGCAACTCAAGCGAAGGATCATGCACTCCACTATCAACATAGTACTATTGGTTTTAATTATCGAATGAGCAATATCCTTGCTGGTATTGGTAGAGCACAATTAGAGGTATTGGATGAAAGGGTTCAGGCAAGAAGGCTACTATTTGATCGTTACAAGCAAGAGTTATGTTCTATTCCAGGGCTTCATTTCATGCCGCAATTACAACATACAATATCAAATCGTTGGCTCACTGCATTAACAATTGATGAGGGAGTTATAGGCACTTCCGTACCCTCTATTTTAAAGGCTTTATCTGAAGAAAAGATTGAAGCACGTCCTGTTTGGAAACCACTGCACATGCAACCATTATTTGAAGGTGTTAACTACTATTCTCATTGTGAAAATATGAGTGTGTCAGAAAATTTGTTCAGTACAGGGCTATGCCTTCCTTCAGGTTCGAATATGACGGAAGAAGATCAAATGAGAGTCATAAAATGTGTAAAGGAATTATTAAAAATGAGAGTTTCACTTTGATCTCTTTTATATAATGAACATGGTTGAAGGGAAGGTTTATAAAAAAATGAATGAAAAGACGAATAAAATCCCTAAAATTATACATTATTGTTGGTTCGGTGGAAAAGAAAAACCTGATATTGTGAAAAAATGTATAGCGAGCTGGGAAATTCAATTATCTGGTTACGAAATAAGGGAATGGAATGAAAATAATTTTGATATAAATAGCAATAGATATGTAAAAGAAGCTTATGAATTTGGCAAATTTGCTTTTGTAAGTGATTATGCAAGAGTATATGCTCTCTATCATTTTGGTGGAATATACCTAGATACTGATGTAGAGGTGTTTAAATCATTTGACGATTTATTACATCACGAGTCATTTTGGGGATATGAACAAGAAAACTATATAGCAACTAGTACGATTGGTTCAAGAAAGAGAAATAAATTAATTCAATTATTTTTAGATTCATATAACCAAAAGTGTTTTGTCAACAAAGATGGTAGTTTCAATGATTTAACTAATGTGGCTATTGTTTCTGAGATATTAAAAAGCAGAGGCTTAAAAATGAATGGACAATATCAAGAACTAGGAGACATAGGGACTTTTTATCCCCAAACATACTTCTCACCATATGATTATATTAACTGCAGGAAGTTTATAACTGAAAATACGTATGCCATGCATCACTTCTATAAAAGCTGGTTACCACCAAAAGCTAGATTTAAAAGTAATGTAAAATCAGTAGTAGCTAAGGTAATAGGTGGAGATAATATGGCTAAGATCAGAAAAATTGTTTCAAATGTTTAGGAGAAAATATGAAAAAAATATTGATATCTTCTTTTGATATGGAAGTTGGCGGGGTAGAAAGAAGTCTTATTAGCATGCTTAACAACTTTGATTACGAAAATTATGCTGTTGATTTAATGTTATACAAACATCAAGGTGATTTTCTAGATTTAGTTTCTAATAAAGTAAATTTATTAAACGAAATTCCACAATACTCAACATATAGGAAATCAATAGGAGAAATCTTAAAAGAAAAGCAGTATGGAATAGGCGTATCACGTATATTTTCTAAGGTAAATGCAGATCTTTTAGGAAAAATAAAAAGAATGGAAGAGTCAGGCTATTATCAAATGCAGCTAATGTGGTTGTATGCTTTACCCTTTCTTCCAAAAGTAGCGAAACATTACGATGTTGCGATTAGCTATTTATGGCCACATTATTTTGTTGCTGAGAAGGTTAACGCAAAGAAAAAAATTGCGTGGATTCATACCGATTTTTCAACTGTTGAGACAAACATTCAAATGGATTTAAAATTGTGGAGGAAGTTTGACTATATAATAGCTGTTTCTGAGGCTTGTAAAATGGCATTCTTGAAAAAATACGGTGAATTAGAAGATAAGGTTATTGTAATCGAAAATATAACATCTCCAGAGTTTATTAGGGAGATGGCTAATGAAAAAGTTGATCATCCAATGATGAAGGATAATAGGTTTAAAATAGTAACAGTTGCTAGACTTTCACATGCCAAAGGGATAGATAATGCAGTAAGGGCTCTAAAGATATTGAAAGAAAAAGGTTTTCATGATCTTGCTTGGTATGTAGTGGGATATGGTGGGGATGATTCTATCATCAAAGACATGATTAAAGAAGCTAAACTAGAAGATAGGTTCTTTCTATTAGGGAAGCAAATTAATCCTTATCCGTTTATAAAAGAGGCTGATCTTTATGTTCAACCATCAAGGTATGAAGGAAAGGCTGTAACGGTGGGGGAAGCTCAAATTCTTTCTAAGCCAGTAATGATTACTAATTATACAACCGCACATAGCCAAGTTAAAGATGGGCATGATGGATGTATTACGGAGTTATCTGTTGAGGGACTAGCGACAGGTATTGAAAGATTGTATAAGAATTCAGAAGAAAGAAAAATATTGATTAACAACTGTAATAATACAAATTTCTGTAATAGTAATGAGTTAGATAAATTATATCAAATTGTTAATTAACAATGGAGGTAAGCATGGTACCGAAAGTAAGCGTCATAGTACCAGTTTATAATTGTGAGAATTATATCTCAACATGTATAGAAAGCATACTAAATCAAACATATTTAGAAATTGAGATTATTATTGTCAATGACGGTTCAATTGATAAAAGTGAACAAATTATTATGGAGTATAAAGAAAGAGATAATCGTATAATCTATTTATATCAGGAAAATAATGGGCCTTCTGTAGCTAGGAACAAAGGTATTTCATCATCAACAGGTGAATATTTAGTTTTTATAGATTCAGATGATACTGTTGATAAACAGTATATTGAATTGTTATTAAAAGAAACGATAAGATTAGATGCTGATTTAGTCTGTTGTGGTTATAAAGATTACTCTAAATATGGGATAAAGAATCATACGGATTTTAATATTAATGAAAATGTTTCACTACACACGTTTATGGAAATGGTATGTAAGGGAACAGGTGGAGTTCTTTGGGGTAAGATTTTTAAAAGAGAAGTAATTTTAAAGAATAACTTAAAAATGGATAAAAATATATTTATGTCTGAGGACTTAGTTTTTGTTCTCCAATATGTATCTCGTTGCAAGGTAATTGTTGCAATTCAAGAGTATTTATATAATTACAACAGACTGAATCAAGGAAGCATTAGTTCAAACATATCAATAAATTATATACATAATAATATAATGGTTTGTGAATATCTTGAAGAAATATTTCATTTGGCTAAATTAGATGAAAAAATAAGTAAAAAAATAATTGTAAAACGAATTCAAGATTTTGTATTAAGTATCGTAGAGTATCAAAGTAAAAATGTGAAAAAAATAGGAAATAAAAAAGTTGACCAAAATGTTAAGGAAATGCTTTCTATACCTTATATTATGAAATATAAAAGTGAATTTAGGAGTACTAGTATTTACTATAAACCTTTTTTATTTTTTATAAAAAACAAATTCTATAAAACTTGTATTATATATATTTATTATTTGAACCTTCTAAAGACTCTAAAAAGAAAATTAACATTAAGAAAGCAAGTGAGTTTATGAAAAAAAAGCTACTTTTCGTAATTGATTCACTAACGATTGGCGGAGCAGAAAAAAGTTTAATTTCATTATTAAATTTGATTGATTCCTCTATATACGAAATAGACTTATTGTTAATTAAAAGAGGTGGAGATCTAGAAAAATATGTTCCGTCGTATATAAATATTTTACCAGTACCTAGATACTTTAGTTCAATAGAAAACAAATTTACTTTTGAGAACCTGTACTATAGAATCAAGACTTCTTTGAATTTAAGAGTAAATAATTATAAAAAAAACGTTTTACATAGTGAGCAGGTTGTATTTAAAAGTATAAGTAGGATTATTTCCCCATTAAATAAAATGTATGATGTTGCAATAGCGTATAGTCAGGGAATGCCTACATATTTAGTAGCAAATAAGGTTAAAGCATCAAAAAAACTAGCATGGATTAATACTGATTATGCCAATACTTTGTATGATAAAGAACTTGATTATAAGTCATACAGTAAAATAGACAAAATTATTGCGGTTTCTGAACATACAAAAAGTTCTGTGTCCCAACTTAGAGAAGAATATAAGAATAAAGTTGATCTGGTTTTAGATATAGTTGATCCTAAAATGATTGATAAGATGTCACGTGAAGAAGATGCTAAGGAATTTGATAATTCATTAGTTATTATTTTAACCGTTGGAAGGTTAGTAACAGCAAAAGGCTACGAAAAGGCTATTGAGGTAGCAAAATTACTCAAGCATGAGGGATATACATTTAAATGGTTTAGTATTGGAGAAGGACCTGAAAGAAAAAAGCTTCAAAAATTGATAGAGGACTATGAATTACAGGACTACTTTATTTTTCTGGGAAAAAAAGTTAACCCATATATTTATATGAGAAATTGTGATATCTATGTACAAACATCAATAAAGGAAGGATTCGGTCTTACAGTAAGTGAAGCAAAAATTCTAAAAAGGCCGATTGTATGTACAAGTTTTCCTACAGCAAAGGAAATTATCCAAAACGAAGTAGACGGTTTAATTGTTGATCATGATATAGAGAGCATATATAACGGTGTTAAAAAGTATCTGGATGAAAAAAGCTTTAAAGAGAAGGTTATGAAAAAACTAGATTCAACAGAACCTTATAGTTCCGTTAATCAGATAAGTAATTTTTACAATTTAATTGAAAATTGAAAATTGAAAATTAAAGAGTGGTGATAGAGATGAAGAAAGTTTTTGTAGATATTTATTTACAATTTAATTTAGGTGATGATTTATTTTTAGATATCCTTGCAAAGAAATTCCCAAATAATGAGTTTACAATTAATCATTTAGGAAGTAATTATGATCAATTTATTTCTCCATATAATAATGTTAAAAGAAGGAAATATTCATTAATAAATAAAATAGGACAGCGACTTAAAATCACTGATTCAATAACTAACTATAATACAGTTGCTAAAGAGCATGATGCGTTATTATTTATAGGTGGTTCTATTTTTAGAGAAGAAGATTATCATCAAACACTGTATGAAGATCGGATGAAAATGGTTAAGGAATTTAAGTCTAGAGGGAAATCAGTATTTGTTCTTGGAGCGAATTTTGGACCTTATAAGTCAGAAGCCTTTCTCAATGATTATAAAGAGTTCTTTAAACTTTGTGATGATGTTTGTTTTAGAGATTTATATTCATATAATCTATTTGGCGATTTATCACAAGTAAGATATGCGCCAGATATTGTATTTCAAATGGACATAAATGATTATAAAAATGCTCCAGATAAAAAAAGGGTTGGATTTTCAATAATAGATGTTAGACATAAACAAGATTTATCAAATTTCCACAATGATTATATTAATAGTACAGTAAAGTCGATTGAAACTTTAATAAGTAAGGGGTATGAATGCTGTTTAATGTCTTTTTGTGATCAAGAGGGTGATTTACAGGTAATCAATGAAATCAAGTCTAAACTTCCTTCTGAAGCGATAAACAAAGTATTTGTATACGAATATAAAGGGGAATTAAAAGAAGCTATAAATCTTATAGCTTCTTTTAATTTATTTATAGCAGCTAGATTTCATGCAAATATATTGGCCTTATTACTTGGAATCGGAGTAATGCCGGTCATCTATAGCAAAAAAACCACTAATATGATTGAGGATATTGGTCTTACAGAAGTTTTAGTGAACATGGATGAACTTTATCTGCAATATGATGAAAATACGCTTATTAGATCATTTAATAATAAAATTAACTTAGAAATGGTATCAAATGATGCAAAAAATCAGTTTTCAAAACTTAGTGTTTTTCTAAATCAAAATAATATTAGAGGGATTATATGAAAAAGAAAATCATATTTATGGTTATTAATATGAATGTGGGTGGAACTGAAAAGGCTTTGCTTAACATGATTGCAGAGATGCCAAAAGAAAATTATGAAATTACAATATTAATGTTGGAGAAATATGGGGATTATCTAAGTTCTATTCCATCGGAAGTTAAGATTGAATTTTTAAATAATTATAATAATTTGAAAGATATACTTAATAAACCTCCACATAAAACTGCTTTTCGTTTTTTTAAGATTAGGAAATTTGTGAAATCTTTCAATATACTTAATTCTTACTTAATATCAAAGCATTATAAAGACAGAGGCATTTTCTTTAAGTATATTTTGAAAGATTACCCTGTAATAGAAAAAGAATACGATGTAGCTGTAGCTTATGCTGGACCAATGGATTTCATAAGCTATTTTATTATAAATAAAATTAAAGCAAAGAAGAAAATACAATGGATCCATTTTGATGTTACAAAAATAGGGTTCGATAAACATTTTGCATTAAAAAACTACAAAAAATTTGATAAGATCTTTGCTGTTTCAAATGAGTCTAGGGAAAAGTTAATTAGTTTAGTCCCTGAATTTAATAAAAGAGCTCAAGTATTTTCAAATATTGTTCCAACAGAACTAATTAGAAGAGAAGCGGAAAATGGGGAAGGTTTTAATGATAACTATTGCGGCCTAAGATTACTGACTGTAGGTAGGCTAACCTCTGAGAAAGGTCAAGATATTGCAATTAGAGTGTTAGCAAGATTAATTAATGAAGGCTTTAAAGTAAAGTGGTATTGTGTCGGAGAGGGTAGTTCTAGGGGGGAATATGAAAAATTAATTGAAAATTATGGTCTTAGAGATAAATTCATATTGTTAGGTAAAACTCAGAATCCCTATCCATTTATTCAACAGTGTAATATATATGTTCAACCATCAAGACATGAAGGCTATTGCATAACTCTAGCTGAGGCTAGGTGTTTAGTTAGACCTATTGTAACCACTGATTTTGCTGGTGCAAGAGAACAAATAAAGAATGGAGAGACCGGATTGATAGTTGGTGTAGATGAAGATGAAATATACCAAGGAATTAAATCTTTATTAATTAATAAAGATTTAAGAAAAAAGTTTAAAAACAATTTAGAAAATCTGCAAATTGACAATAGAAGAGAGATAATAAAATTATCTAGTCTTGTATAAAAAAGATTTTCTAAAAATTTGTTGAATATGAATTAAGAAAAAGATTGTAATTGTTACTAGAAAGATGAACATTGGGTATTATCATGTTTGCTGAATATAATATTCTTGCTGCAGAAAGATTTAAATCTTTGGCTGAGAAATTCGAGAGTTATCTAGATGAATTTTACGGAATACGTATACTAACTGTTGGAAGGTTAACTACTCAAAAAGGGCAGGACATTATAGTTATAGCTACTATTTTATGATAGTGTTCAACCACTTGGGCATGGAGGGTATTGTGTCACATTAGCTGAGGGAAAAGAGCAAATAAATGATGGTGAAACATGTACTATTCTTCGTTTTAATAAAGATGAAATATACGGTAGCCCCCAAAAAACGACAGCGCGCTATTGTATAAGTATAAAAATAATCTGGAGACTTTTCAGATGATAATACTGAGATTAAATAACTATTAAGTTTATTTTAAGTTGAAACAATCAAAAAAGGTGTGAGCAAATTGATAGAGACTATAAAAAAAATATTAATGCTCTTTAACAAGAAAGAAAAAAGAAAGCTAACTATGCTCTTTCTAATGATAGTAATAGCTGCCTTGTTTGAAACACTAGGTATAGGAATGATAGTACCATTAGTTGGAATCGTAACTAACCCAAACCTTATTCAAGAACAAGCTATTTTATTCTCCATATATAAATTGTTTAATTTTCAATCTACAACAACTTTTATTGTGTTTTTAGTTGTATTTTTATTAATAATATTTATTTTGAAAAATATATATCTACTAATATTTAATTACGTACAGAATAGAATTATTTTAAATCAACAAGTTAAGCTTTCTCGAAATCTTTTTAATGAATACTTAACAAAACCATATACTTTTCATTTACAACGAAATACTGCAGATTTACAACGAAATATAAATGAAGAAGTGCCTAAGGTATTTCAAGGAATTATCATGTCTACTTTTCATTTAATAACTGAGTTACTTGTAATTACTTGTATATTAGTTCTACTCTTAATAACGTCGCCTATAGCTACTATAGCATCCTCTATCTTATTAGTTGGAAGTGTTCTTTTATTTTTAAAATTCTTTCGTGAAAAAATTAGTCATCTTGGGAATGAACAGCAAAAAGTAAGTGGATTAATGATTAAATGGATCAATCAAGGGTTAGGGGCAAGTAAAGAAGTAAAAGTATCGGGAAAAGAAAGATTCTTTATAAACTCTTTTACAAATCAAAGTCAAATTAAAGCTAACAATAGTCTATACATGAAGATGTTAGATCAAGTACCAAGGTATTTTATTGAGACTCTATTAGTATCTGTAGTTCTTACAACAATGGTAATTATTATTTTTCAAGGAAATAATACTACAAACCTTGTATCGACAATGGCACTTTTCGCAATGGCGGCTTTTCGACTTATGCCTTCATTTAATCGTGTAGTCGCTATGATATCAAGTATTCGATATAGTAAACCTGCGTTGAATGTAATCTATGAAGATTTGTTGATGAATAAGGATAACCTTTCGAATTTTGATAGTATAAATGATATGGATTCAGTGGTTCTTAATAACGGACACAGAACTTTTCGTGATTCAATTAAATTAAATAATGTTTCCTTTCGATATCCTAATGAAAAGAATTATTCTATAAATGATGTATCTTTAACGATTCCAATTGGTCAATCAATTGCGTTTATTGGTGAATCGGGTGCTGGAAAAACAACTATTGTTGATATAATTCTAGGTCTTTTACGTCCAGATAAAGGAGATATTTTAATAGATGATAAGAAATTGAACAGCCAAATATCAATTTGGCAAAAGAAAATAGGGTATATTCCACAAACTATATTTCTATCGGATGATACAATTTCTGCTAATGTTGCCTTTGGTGTGGAAAAAAAACAAATTGATGAAAAGGCAGTTTGGAGAGCACTAGAACAGGCACAACTAAAAGAATATGTTGAATCACTCCCTGATCAATTAGAAACAATAATAGGAGAACGCGGTGTGAGACTTTCAGGAGGTCAACGGCAAAGAATTGGAATTGCCCGAGCACTATATCATAATCCAGAAATCTTATTTATGGATGAAGCAACATCAGCATTAGATAATGAAACAGAAAAGGGAATTATGACGGCTATTGATAGCTTAAAAGGTGAAAAAACCTTGATCATTATAGCCCATAGATTAAGTACAATTCAAAACTGTGATATTGTATTCAAAATTAATAAAGGAAAGCTTGTAGCGATTGATAAAAAGATAGAACGCTCAATTGTGTAAGAGATAGGAAAATTATAATTTCAAAAAAATAAGGGGAGAATTTTAATGAGTAAAGTCAGCGTGGTAGTGCCTATATATAACGCAGAAAAAAACATAGAGAAATGTATAAGGTCTGTTCTTAACCAAACATTTCTTGATTTTGAATTAATATTAGTAAATGATGGTTCTACTGATAATAGTTTGAAGATATGTAAGAAGTATCAAGAACAAGACAAAAGAATTATTGTAATTAATAAGGATAATGAAGGATCCTGTGCAACTAGAAGGAAAGGGTTAGATGTTGCAAGTGCAGAATACATAATGTTTGTAGATGCTGACGATTGGATTCATAGAAGAACAATTGAAACTTTGTATGATAGTACTATCAATGATAAAGTTGATATAACTGTATGTAATATGTTCAGGGTCCTTGGAAACAGTAAGTTAATAAAACAAAAGAATAAGAGTGTATATTTCAATGAGAATAGAACTTACAATAAAGAAGAAATAAAAAGTAAATTAGTAGTAGCGTATTTTCATGGACATCCATTTCCACCATCTTTATGTGCAAAATTGTACAAAAAAGAGTTACTACAAAATAGTGGTAAATATTTAGAACGCATTTCTTTTTTAGGGGATGACCTTTACTATAATTTAGAGATTTTATTAAGAGCAAATCATGTGAAAATTCTAGTTAAACCGTTGTATTATTATAGATCAGGTGGATTTACAAGTAAATATATGCCTTATTTCTTTGATGATATAATAAATGGATATAATATTCAAAAGGAAGTCATAGACGAATATTTTTTGGACACTAAAGAAACTGAGTATAATGGAATAAGTATTATGTTATTAAATACATTTAAAACTTGTTTGTATAATCTTTTTAATAGTGGGCTTAGTCAAAATGAAATTAAAAGACATATTGAAATTTATGCTTTAAATAATAGTTTAATTGAATCTACAAATAATGTAGGCGCTAATTCGTATTTCCAGATAGAATATTTAAATGCAATAAAAAATAAAGATATTGAATACTTATACAAAATAGGCTTCAAAATGTATAAAAAGAAAAAACCTAAAAAATTATTAATGAATATGCTCTCTAAGATTTCATAAATAAAAGTATTGAATTTTGTATATCTAGATTATTATATATGCTTTGACTAATAAAAGAGGTAAATAAATATTGGTATCATAGATTAAAAAAGGAGCAGATTGACTCCTTTTTTAATCTTAGGTAATTGATATTCAGGATGTACTATACCTGTAATAGTAATATTTAATCTTTTTCTCAGGCAATCTGATTTATTCCACATGTTGCAAATCTAACCGATTTTTTTCACTCTAAAGCAGGCCATCCAGCTTTTGTAGCTTTTGATGTTACTATTGTTAGGCGATTTATAAAATTTAATTTAGTAAATTACTGATATTTTAGGAAGCTCATTCTTTTCAGATTGTAACATCTTTAAATCGTTTATTCTTATACAAAGAATAAGTATTTTTTCTGCGCTGGTTGTATAGAAAGGTATATTAAAAGTTAAATAGTATCGAGTTTCGAGTTATTATAATTGAGTAGTCACATTATTGGTATATATTATATCTGAATTAATTGTTACATTGTTTTGATCAAAAATCGACGTTTTTGGTTTTGGTAAAGTTGAGCCACTTACTCTATAAGCACCATCTATTGTAATTGTTCCTTTGGTATTAGTATTCGACGTTTTAGTAGTTACAATTGTATTATTAGAAAGGTTCAAATGATCTTCTGTAAATACCCTTAATGTATTCAATGAACCAAGTGGTACACCTTGATCAATAACATTAAAAATATTCTCTGAGATTTCTAACCTTGGTATATATAGAAAAGCAATACCTGGTCCTCTTGCTTCATGTGTATAGGTCGAGTAAGGGGCATCCCATATAACTTTATTATTCTTAAAATAATGTGTAATATAACCAGTGTCTGCTGCTAATTTCTCAGTACCATAAATATTACCACCATCAAATCTAAGAGACTGGTTTTTAAATATTGAATTTTCCACTCTCATTGATTCAGAGACCATCATTCGACTATAATTGACTTTGGTGCCAATGTGGATAAATTCGCAATTTTCGATAATTAAATTTTTTGTGCCGACATAATGACCTCCCCCCCCATCTTTTGTCAGGAATTTCACGTTGGATAAAAATATTTTTTCACTTGAGTTGTAAAATGCTGAAGCACCACCTTTAGCTCTTCTTATATCAAATACTGAATTATGAATTTCAACAAATCTACTCGATAAAGAAAAAGTTTCACTTTTATCAGGATCATCTATATTTAGTTTACAATTAAATAATTTTGCTGTGCCTCCATTTAAGGTAAGACTCGTTCTAGAAAAAACACAATTATCTAATGTGGTATTACCAGCTAATATTGAAACTGAATGGCCAAAGACAGAATCATTTCTAAACGTACAAAATGTACCATCATCTTCTTTACCACTAGTTATAGACCTGCCACTTATACCACCATAGTACATATTATTTAATGATAAATAATCATCTCCACTGCCAGAGAAAATAAATGCTCCTCGAAATTTATTATTTTCTATGTGAACACCTCTCGTACTGATACATACAAAGGCTCCAGCTCTATTATCATATATATTACAGTTTCTAACCGTTATTTTTTGGTTTGTCATATAACCATCTTCAACATCTATTCCAAAACCGGGGTTGGTACCTGATGACTCACTCATAGGATTACTATTATTATAAATTTCACAGCTATCAAATGTAACGAATCTTCCTCCATTAATAGATGCACCGAGTCTTCTATTTTTATGGGATTTACAGTTTGTGAAATTTATATATTGGGGTATTTTTGCACACATAACATAATGTAAATTTCCATTCATTAAATCATAATTTTGTAAAAATGAGAATCTAACTTTTTTTGTACTAGCTGGTAGAGATTCTAAATATATAAATTCATAAGAACGAGTATTTCTAGATCCTAAATAGGTATTATCTGCAGTGTAAAAATGTACTTTTATGATCGTCTTGTTAAGATTACTTCCAGTACCATAACCTCCATAACCATCTCCTGAATAATAAAAGTATCCAACTGATTTTACTAAATCCCCAGTAACATCAAAAAATTTAGAAACGGTCGTATAGTTAGATAAAGAACTGTTAATATTACCCTGATTATCAATATCACCTTTTGTAAAATGTGCAGGATGCTGTGCACCGCCAATTGCAGAAAAGTCCATTGCGGTAATAAAACCATCTCCAGTACATTCAAAAGCTTCACACGATTTTATTGTAATGTTATAACATGAGTTCTTGCATTCAATACCATGCCCCCATTCATGTGTGCCCCCACTGGAAAAATCATGTAATTCTCTATCACCTTTTACTGTTGCTCCTTCAAGTGTAGTATTTTTGATACCATCACATGTAATAAGAGAGTAGCCGGTAAGGTTGTTAGGTTCTTTAATGAAAAAACAATTGTGAAATTTATAATGTGTGTTGCTAAATAGTAGTATGGAAGAATTCTTTGCAACGCTATACGTACCTTTTGGTAATACAACAGTATAGTAATTATTCTCATTCGCCCAGGAAAGTGCATTGTTAATACCATTTGTTGTTTGAGCAGCATCTGTACCATCATTCTTTATTCCCCATCGTTGAAGTTCTACAAAGTAGGAATCACTTAAATTAACCATAGTAGAATACCATCCTTTCTATATATTAAGTTGACATTATTCATTTATATATAAGATTCTAACTATTTAAATCTGCTTGGACAGAATGGAACTTCATTTTATATTTCAAAAATGACAAGCAAGAAACAAAGGGTTGATAATTAATGGAGATGAGTGTAAAATGATATTTAGTTCACTATAAAGAACAAACATGTGCTTTAATAAGGATTTTTTAAAAACTGAAGAAAAAATCTTAGAAACTAACTACAATCCTACACCATTGAATGAGTACGAACTTTTATCTAAACCACTAATTTTCAGGAGGGGGATAAACATGTCTATATTAATTACCGGAGGAACAGGTTATATAGGATCGCATACATGTGTAGAATTATTAAATTCGGGATATGAAATTGTCGTACTTGATAATTTATCAAATAGTAGGAAAGATTCTCTTGATCGAATTAAAAGAATAACAGGAAAAGATATAAAGTTTTATCATTCAGATTTGTTAAATAAAGGAGATTTACATACAATTTTTTCTGAAAACAATATCGATGCTGTAATCCATTTTGCTGGTCTTAAAGCAGTTGGGGAGTCAGTAAATGTTCCTTTACATTACTATGAAAACAACATTACTGGAACTTTAAATCTATTAGAGGTTATGGAGAAATTTGGTGTGTATAGGATGGTGTTTAGTTCTTCAGCAACCGTGTATGGTACGCAAGAAAAAGTCCCATTATCAGAAGATCTACCTCTACAGGCAACAAATCCATATGGTAGGACAAAATTAATGATCGAAGAGATCTTACGGGATGTAACTATTGCAAATAGAAATTGGAGTATTGCCTTATTACGATACTTTAATCCAGTAGGGGCTCATCCTAGTGGAACAATTGGGGAAGATCCAAATGGCATTCCTAATAATTTGGTGCCGTATATCTCTCAGGTAGCTATTGGGAAATTGTCGGAATTGAAAGTGTACGGTAATGATTATAACACCCATGATGGAACTGGTGTAAGAGATTACATTCATGTTGTAGATCTTGCTTCTGGTCACTTAAAAGCACTTGAGAAGATAATGAGATCTACAGGCATTAATGCCTATAATCTTGGCACAGGTCGAGGATACAGTGTATTGGAAGTGATTCAAACATTTGAGAAGGTTTCAGGTAAGTTGATTCCATATAAAATTACTAGAAGAAGACCAGGTGATATTGCTATTAGTTATGCTGATTCATCGAAAGCTGAAAAGGAATTAAATTGGAGTGCTCAAAAAAATCTTCTTGAAATGTGTGCAGATTCTTGGAGATGGCAGATACAAAACCCAAATGGCTATGAATCGAAAGAACCTGAATATAGCTCTAAATTAATCTTAAATTAAGTTCATATCAATTGTTTTCACTTTAAGTGTCCACTATGACAGCGTAATAAAAATGAAAGTTTTAATTTACTATTGTGTTCTTAATAAAGTTATAGTAATGTTCTTTATATAGTATTAAATTTTTTAATATGTATTTTAATCATCTTAGTAATTATTAACGAATATATATTCAATAAAAATTCAGGATGTATTTACATTTCAACTGATGTTCGTTATAAAGAAATAATCTAAGTGGGGACCCTTTATGAAATTTATTTGTCATTACTTAGCATTAATAAATCTAGTTGATGCGTTTCTAACATTTATTGGTTTATCACTTGATTTAATCGAAGAAGTTAATCCACTAATGAGAGCTCTATATGAAATGAGTCCTTTCTACTTTCTATTTACTAAATTATTGTTGTCAGCCCTATTATATTTAGTTATCTATTTTGATAAACTACCACGCTTTAGATTAATAAAAATAATAGGTGTTTTTGGTGCTTGTCTTTACACAGTAGTTATGTTTCTTCACATTGGTTGGTTATTTGAGACCTTCATTTGATTTTAATGTTAGGAGTTAATAATGTGTTTAAAAAAATATGTTCACGATGTGTAAATTTATCGTATAGCAGCACAAAAAATGATCGATGGCAATGTCCATATTGCCTCAAGGACCTTCAATTTGAGAGAGCATTTCATATTGATCATAGAATTAACTATGTAGCTATAAGTCAACGTTTAGAGCAACTAAGAGGGATTGGGGTTTATAAAAGTCAAATGAGATAAAGGATTTTCCAGGAGGATTGGATGAGTGCAATAGCTGGAATATTTAATTTTAATCACGGAACTGTATTAGATGAACATAGTAGAAGTATGATGAGAGCGTTAGAAAAATTCCCTGCGGACGATATTCAGACATGGCAAGATAAAGAGATCTTCCTCGGCTGTCATGCCCAATGGATTACTCCAGAATCAGAAGGTGAAAAACTCCCATTCTATAGTGAAGAAAGAAGATTAGCTATAACTGCCGATGGAATCATTGATAACCGTTTAGAGTTATTTGAAAGTCTGCAGATCTCGATTAAGAAACAACAAATTATAACTGATAGTGAGCTTATCCTTTTATCGTATGAAAAATGGGGAGAAGAAGCTCCAAAGTATCTAATCGGTGATTTTGCCTTCCTTATATGGGATGAGAAAGAGAAACAAATTTTTGGTGCGAGAGATTTTTCAGGTAGTAGAACGCTTTACTATTATAGAAATAAACAGCAAATAGCTTTTTGTACAACAATACAGCCTATTCTTTCACTGCCTTATGTAAAGAAAGTATTAAATGAAGATTGGTTATCCGAATTTCTCGTCATACCAAATATGATTGATGCTTTAGATACAAATTCAACTGTCTATAAAGACATTTTCCAACTGCCTCCATCGCATTCGATTATTGTAAATAAGGAATCAATAAAATTAAAGAGATATAGCAACATTGGTAATGAAAAAAAATTAGTTTTAAAATCAGATAATGAATATGAAGAAGCGTTTTTAGATGTATTTCAATCTGCGGTAAAAGCGCGTACTCGAACTAAACATAAGGTTGGAGCGCACTTAAGTGGTGGTCTAGATTCTAGTTCTGTAGCCAGCATTGCTTCTAGATCGTTAGAGGAAGAAAACAAAAAATTATTTACATATAGTTATGTTCCTGAAGAAGGTTTTCTTGATTGGACCCCAAAGCATAGAATAGCAGATGAAAGACCTTTAATTAAGTCTACTGTTAATCATGTCGGTAATATAGCGGATACCTATTTAGATTTTAATGGAAGTAGCCCTTTAGATGAAATAGATGAATGGCTTGAAATGATGGAAATGCCTTATAAATTTTTTGAAAACTCATTTTGGGTTAAAGGGATTTTCGAACAGGCAAAAACTGATGGGATCAAAAGTCTTCTGAGTGGTCAAAGAGGAAATTTTACTATATCATGGGGCCCAGCTTTAGCATATTACGCAATTCTTTTAAAACAAGTTAGTTTAATTAAACTAACAAAAGAAATCCATGCATTTAGTAAAAGAAAGAATGCAGTTCCTAAAAAAGTAATGATGGCAGTTACAAAGAAGGCTTTTCCTTCAATTGAAAATTTAGTAAACAACAAACCTAGTTATCAATTCCCTTCATTAATAAATCCTGATTTTGCGAGAAAAACAGATATTTATCGTAAAGTACAAGAATATGATTTTGATATAACAGGTACTAAAAAATTAAATAATTTTGAAATTAGAAAAAACCACTTTAATCATTTATATCATTGGAATGCAACGGGTACTAGCGCTACAAAACTATCATTACGGTATTCTTTGTGGAATCGAGATCCTACAAATGATTTAAGAATTGTACGTTTCTGTTTGTCAGTGCCTGAAGGGAAATGCGTAAACAATGGATTTGATCGTGCACTAATAAGAAAATCAATGCTTAATTACCTACCAGATAATGTTCGATTAAATCAACGAACAAGAGGGATTCAGGGGGCAGATTGGCTTCATAGGATGATTCCAAATTGGAATAGGTTTACTAATGAGATTTCTCAACTATTGAAAGATGAAGCCGTATTGACTTATTTAAATAGATCTTCTCTAGAGACTGCATTTAATAAGACGAAAAATGGTGTTCTGCCAAATGCTGCTTTTGATCCTGATTATAGAACATTAATGAGAGCATTGATTGTATATCGATTTTTAAAAATGATTTAAAGGAGGTGATAAAATGATCAGAAATGGAAAAAAGTTATGGGAAACACCTGTTTTAGAGGAATTGCATATTAAATATACTGCCCAGGGACCAGGAATAAGAGATGTTGATCTAGTTTTTGAAGATGAAGATGAAGATGGTTATCTTAGTAAGAGCTAAATCTAATTTTATACTAGTAAGCCCCTGTACAGCGTATTGGGGCTTCTATAAAATAATACCTTCATTATATCCTCTCTAAATTTCCCTAGATTAATAAATGACAAAATTAGTTTGACAAGTAGTAATTAAGGTGATAAATTTTGAATATATCGTTCTTTATAGAGAATCAAAGACTTTAAAGATAATAATTTTTTTGTTTAATTGTTCGTTATAAAGTGTATTATGTACGGCTAATAGGTTGTATAAAAAAGTCGGAGGATAAGAATAAATGAAGGAAATAACTTATTACAATGCTTTTGGTTTATATATACAAAGTGAAATTAAACTTCCTGAACTCACTAAGGCTAAAGCGCTCAAAGAGGAAAATGACACTCTAATGTTAGATTTAACCATCAAGAAAAAAGATTTATCTATTAGATGGAAAGAAGTATCAGGTTCAAATAATTACTTTTTTATGCATGAAAATATGTTTCTGTTTAATGTACCAGATGTTGCAATATTTCTAGTCGAAAATGGAGAAAGAATAATTGTTTCTCCTACACATAACTCGAGTGAAGATCAGATACGTCTCTACCTCCTTGGTACATGTATGGGAGTTTTGTTCATGCAAAGAAGAATTCTTCCGCTTCATGGTAGTGCTATTGAAATAGATGGTAGGGCATATGCCATCGTTGGTCATTCAGGTGCAGGTAAGTCAACGCTTGCTTCTGCTTTCATAATGAAAGGTTTCCAGTTAGTAAGTGATGATGTTATACCGGTTACTTTTAATGATGAAGGTTTTCCTATAGTTACTCCAGCTTATCCACAACAGAAGCTGTGGTTGGAGAGTTTAGATGAATTTGGAATAGAATCTACAAATCTCAAACCAATAATCGATCGTGAAAAAAAATTCGTCATTCCTGTAGAAAAAAACTTTTCCTCTAAGCTATTACCTTTAGAAGGTGTTATTGAGCTTGTTAAGACTAAGCATGAAGAAATTGAAATAAAACAAATTTATAATTTACAACGTTTGCAAACATTATACAGACATACATATCGAAACGTTTTTATTGATTCTATGGGAATGATGGAATGGCATTTTAAAACTTCCACGAAATTATGTAAACATATAAAAATGTATCAATTACAGCGTCCAATAACTAGATTTACGGCTCATGAACTAACAAATATTATTTTAGATGAAGTTAAAAAAGGGGAGAAAGTTTATGGATAAAATTAAAGAGATTACTAGACAACATCTGATTTGTCAAAATGAGGGGAATATAGTCAGTGATATGGATGGAGAAACAGTCATGTTAAGTATTGAAAATGGTAAATATTATAACTTAGGGGAAATAGGGGGAGCTATTTGGGAACTAATTAAAAAGCCGATAACAATGGAACAATTAATCAATCAATTGCTAGAAAAATACGCAGTAGATCCAGCTCAGTGTGAGGACCAAGTGATAGTGTTTGTTAATTCATTAAATAAAGAAGGTTTAGTGAAAGTTGATGAAGCAGTCGAAGTATAAGTTTGGAGTAATATACAAAGAGAAGGATAGTGAGATTTTGAATAAACTTAAGATTTTCCTATCAATGGACCTTAAAACTAAGTTGATTTTATTAGAAGCTTATTATTTTCTTGGAGTAGGTCGTTTTCTTAAAAGTGTACCATTCTCAAAACTAGCTCCAATGCTGGGTGATCATATGAAAGAAACCACATATGATATAAAGGCGGATAAACAAATTCTACGGAAAATTTCTCAATCGATAAAAATAATGAGTCGTTATACCTTCTGGGAATGTCAATGTCTTGTTCAAGCGATTGCGGCTATGAAAATGCTAGAAAAGAGAAATATAGAGTGCACTCTTTATTTAGGGACTGCTAAAGAAGAATCAGGAGAATTAATTGCTCATGCTTGGTTGCGTAGTGGGTCATTATTTATAACTGGTTTTGAAGGAAAAGACAAATTTACAGTTGTAGGGAAGTTCGCTAAAACAATTGGAGGTACAGAAAATGAATAGTACATCCACACTTAACTTAGCAAATATACCTAAAGAGTTATTGCTTATTCTAGAGATACTAAAGTATAACAATGATGATTACATTCATAACCATAAATCGGAGCTGTTCAGAGGTATTGACTGGGATTTGTTTATTAAGTTGTCGAAGCATCATCGAATTTATCCAATACTTTATAAAAATATAAAGAAGTTTAAGAGTGATTTAATTCCTTCATATGTTTTGAAGTATTTTTCCAGTGAATATAAGAAAAATACATTTAATATGCTTCATTTATGTGCAGAGATTGAATATATAAATAAATGTTTCAACGAAGCAGAAATAAAAATCCTTTTCTTAAAGGGACCGATAATAGCGCACAGTTTATACGGGGATATATCTCTACGTACCTCTAGTGATATTGATTTTTTAATTCCTTTAGTTAAATTAGAGAGTGCTGAAGCCCTCTTAGCTAATCAAGGTTATATAAAGGATGATTATATTAAAACAGTCCTAAATGATTGGAAGTGGAGACATCATCATGTTACTTACTTTCATCCAGAAAAAAAGATTAAGCTTGAAATTCACTGGAGATTAAATCCAGGTCCCGGTAATGAACCTAGTTTTGAGGAATTATGGAGAAGAAAAGCCAATAGTAATCTTTTTGATGCTCCGACATTTTTTCTCGGATCAGAAGACTTATTCTTATTTCTGGTATCACATGGGGCACGTCATGGATGGTCTAGATTAAGGTGGCTATATGATATTCATCTAATGTTAGAGCTAGAGATTAATTGGCAGACAACCAGTACATTACTGAAAAAATATCAATTTCACAATTTAGGAGCACAAGCATTAGTATTAACTAGTGAGTTATTAGGTTCAAAGGTAACAAATGACATGAGTTTAGTAAGTAACCATTTCCGTTCTAAAACTTTGGCGAATGATGCAATCTTTTATCTTGAGAGAAGGGTGAATTTACATACAGATCCTGTACCAGATGATGTTTCACGATATCATTCCCAGCATTTATTTTCATTGATGACATTTAGAAGAAAAGCAATATTTCTATTAAGTATATTACATCCCTATCCAGAAGATGTTGATATTTTACCGTTACCGAGGAAACTTCATTTTTTATACTTTCCCTTGCGTCCGTTTATTTGGTTATGGAAAAGGACTAGGAAACAAGCATTATCATAGGGGGAAGATACTTGGTACATATCGTATATTTTTTAAAACAAATTCATTCTTATAAAGGAAAAAAATTATATTTTAATTTAATAGCATCTTTGATCATTAGTGTGTTAGATGGTGTAGGGATATTGTTGCTTATCCCATTGATTAGTTTAACTGGATTGGTCAATTTTAATTCTGAACCAATACCATTCTTACAATTGTTTAATTTTATAGATTATATTCCTACTAGCTTTGTTTTACCAGTTATTTTAGGGATATACGTAATATTAGTAGTTAGTCAAGCATACCTTCAGCGTCACATAACTATTCAAAATGCAAAAATTCACCATGGATTTCTAAGGTATTTACGTATTAAAACATATAGAGACATCATATATGCTGATTGGGATTTTTTTATTAAAAACAGAAAATCAGATCTTATAAATATAGTAACAACAGAAGTAAATCGTTCTAGTGCTGGTACCAATGCTCTGCTTCAATTTTTAACTTCATTAATATTCACTTGTTTCCAAATTGGTCTTGCCTTTATATTATCACCTAGTATAACTATATTTCTACTAATTTGTGGATTAGCTATCATTTTTCTAAACCGTCAATTTTTGAAAAAATCGATGGCTCTAGGTAAACGGAATTATACATTAGGTAAAGAATTTCTTGGCGGAATTACCGATCAATTTAACGGTATAAAAGATATTAAGTCTAACACTTTAGAAGAGTCTAGACTAAGTTGGTATGACAAACTAACAGACAAAATGAAGGATGAACAAATCGAATACACTAAAATGAAATCGAGCTCACAATTATACTATAAAGTTGCATCATCAATCTTAATTGCCTTATTTATTTTTATAGCTATAAGTATGTTTAATGCACAAGCAGCTCAATTAATGTTGATTATAATTATTTTTTCTAGACTTTGGCCTAGAGTTGCCGGTATACAAAGTTCAATGGAGCAAATAGCGACAACTATTCCATCTTTTAAGGCTGTTATAAAAATGCAGAAAGAAAGTAAAGAGGCATTAGAGTTTCAGGAAAATGAATACCAAGAGGTAAAATCTTTACAAGTGAATAAAGAATTAGAATGTCAAAACGTATATTTCCGTTATCATAAGAATGCTTCTAGCCCTTTTACTCTCAAAGATATTAATATAGTCATACCGGCAAATAAAATGACAGCTATTGTAGGAAGATCTGGAGCAGGGAAGAGCACATTAATTGATTTATTAATGGGTCTCAATAAGCCGGAGGAAGGGCAAATCATAGTAGATGGAAAACCATTGAGTAGGGGTGACTTATTTTCATTGAGAAAAGCAATGAGCTATGTTCCACAAGATCCTTTTCTATTTAATACAAGTATCAGGGAAAATCTATCATTAGTGGTGCCAAAAGCTACAGACAAGATGCTATGGGAAGCATTAGAGTTTTCTTCAGCCTCTGAGTTTGTAAAAAAACTTCCACAAGGATTAGATACAATTATTGGAGATAGAGGAATTAGGTTGTCTGGAGGAGAAAGACAACGTATTGTTCTTGCAAGAGCTATTTTAAGAAGTCCTTCTATTTTAATTTTAGATGAAGCCACAAGTGCTTTAGATAGTGAAAACGAGGAAAAGATTCAACAAGCTATTGAAAGATTACAAGGTAAGATGACAATTATCGTTATTGCACATCGGTTATCGACTATTCGAAATGCGGATCAAGTGGTTGTATTAGACCAAGGATCAGTAATACAAAAGGGTGAGTATGGTTCCTTAGCGAGCGATAAAAAGAATTTGTTTGGAAATTTGTTAACTAGACAAATGGATATAACCTTTGAGAAAGCAGATTAAAAAAAGTGAGAGGAGGTGTTATAAATGAAAAAGGAATGGACCAAACCAACGATGGAGGTTTTGGATTTTAGTGAAACTATGAAATTCTGGCCACCTAGAGAGCCGGATCAGCCTGGAGAACCAGGAGAAGAACCTGGATCAGGGTTAGAAAGCTAAAATAGAATACCATATCAAGTAGCCCTAGCTTTAGGGCTATTAATATATATAAATATCATCTTAGTCCTTGAACAAATTTTTAAATAGAGGAGACTAAATTAGATGAATTTTTTTAAAAGTGATACGAATAAGTATGCTATTGATTATGAGTTAGTATCCACAGCTAAGCAACAAAAAGAATTTGAGAGAATATGGGGATATATGTGTGCTAAAAATGGTTGGTTAAATGATCCCTATGCTAGTAATGGTGTTCGTTACAATTTAATAAAACAAAAAAAATGGGGATTGAAAAGAAAGAAAGTGATTGGCACGATAGAATTCATCCCTTATCATCCTGAAAACCCTAATAGTACTGTGGAGGGACCAAATAGATACCAGTTTTCAAGGTTAGATGAGGTAAAGCTTAATCAGCAACACATATGGGAAATTGATAAGCTATGTATACATGAAGAGTATCAACGTAAGGGAATCTTCCCTATATTTATGAAAGTATTCTACGATCATAGTTTAAAGTACAATCCTAAATACTATCTTGCACTTATCGAAAAAAAGCTATTTCGTATGTTAAAGATCTCCTTCAGTTTAGCCGTAGAACAAAAAGGCGATGATATTAATGGACCAAATACTGCTCTTATTCCGATGGTTTTTGATGTGGAGAAAATGATGAAGGATAAACATAAGGTGAATAACTTATTAACTTTAAGAAGCTAGGAGATAAAAACCCTTATTTCTTCTATATTCTAATAAAAAAAGCACAATCAGCAGCCCAACCAGCCACCAACCATGCCCATATCATTTATCATTATCATTCTTAAGTCGCCATTTGTTAAACTCTAAAAATTCTTTGAACTGCTCTTTTGAGACACCAGATTTCATGGCATCCTGAACGAGCTTTGTCCATTCGTAGTCAAGCTCTTTAGGATCTAATTCATTTTGTTCGTTTAGAAGGGTGTTAACAGATACACCTAGTACAGATGAAACTTTTTCTAAAAATTGTACAGAAGGATTTGACTGGAGATTGCGTTCAATCGAACTTAAGTATGATTTTGCAACTCCTGCTCGTTCTGCTAGTTCAGATAGGGATAGATTTTTTTGAGTTCTGTATTTTTTAATTCGTGGACCAATCACGTCAAGTCACCTTCCTTAATAGCCACATTATAACATATAAAGAAGGCTTTGTTTTATATGAAGAACAACTTTCAAAAAAAATTTACATACTTAATAAACTACCAAAATAAGGGTTTAAGTTAATTGAATATTGTGATTTTTATTCTCGAAAAAATCTTTTATTTCATCAATACTAATCCCAACCTCAAGAGCTTCTAAAATTAATTCTACCCATTCTTGATCCAATTCACCATCATACATTATTTTATCAACAATTTTACTATTCAACTTTTTTACCCTCCTAAAATACTTCGCCTGTATTTCAGGCAGCCCAGCCATCATAATTCATTTTTAAGTATGAACTGAAGACCTGTAACTTTGCGTCCCTATTTTTCAATAGGTTTGCCCTTGAACTGATTAAATTGTCCTGAACTTGAAATCTCGTCTGTTACCTTAGTCTACTATTTTATGTATATCTATATCACTAATCTTATTATAAAAAGGAATTTTTAGTAAGTGTGCAGATTTATGTCGACAGGAAAAAATTTTAATGAAAATTGTAAATTTTTACATGTTTGTAACATTAAGTAGGTATAAAGTATGTTTTTAAAGGTCTAAAGTTTACATTTGTATGCATTTTCTTTAACTAAACTTTAAGTAAGCTTTAACTACAAAAATTTAATTTTGTCGAATGATTTTTAAATTTTGCATAATTTGTAGAAGGAAAGGTGATATGATTTGAGTTTTAAGTAAAATAGCTGTAGATCTATTAGAAGAAATTAATTGATTAAATCAAAAATATAGGGGAAATGCTCCCCTATAGATGATTAAATTTTGAATGTACTTCTTTCATTGTTACCTTGAATTAAAAAGCATCATATATATGTGATTAATTCCCAAAAAAAGTCTTATTTAAAAATACCCTGAGGAGTCAGATAAAAAATCCCGCCATTTTGAATCGATACATTAATTTGTGGTTCATAAAGTTCCTTTAGCGCTTCTTTTTCTAAGTGATAGCAGTCAGGTTTTTCTTCAAGTTCTTCATAAAAATGATCTAACAACTTTTCATCTGCACTCCATCTTTCTCTAGCAGAATCTGCCCATGAGGTATCTTGCTGATTAATTTCTTGCATGATAAATTGCTCGATTCGTTTTATCCCACTTTGCGGTTTTATTAACGGAGTCATTGTAAAGCAAAGATCTGGTATTTTTGGCGTGAGCTCTAAGTTTTCAAGCTTTTCTTGAAAGTTTTCTACTAATGTCCCGCTGACTAGATGTAAACCGATTGAATAGAGTTGATCTTTTTTCATATCGCATTGGTAGGAAACCATAATATTCACACCAAGCCATGGGTGAAGAGGTACATTTCCTCCAGCTGTTGTTGCTTGTTCAAATAATCTTATGTAACTTCCTAGTCCTGTTGTAGAGCGGAATATTTGATGAAGGCGAGGTGCACCAAAGTGCATGATCTCTCCTTTTAAGTCCTTTGGTGCCGAATGTTGGTCTGTTATTAATGTTAATTTCATAGGGTTAGGCACACCATTTGTTTTTTCGAGATAGTGCCAATAAAAAGGGCGGTTCATCAATTCTTTATCCATATCTATTGTTAATTGAACTGTCAGATATCCTGGTTCATTTTCAACAATGTCACACGAGTTTGCGGTGAAGAAGCTTTCTAAATAATGATGTATTTTTTCTTGTTGCATAGTTTGCCACCTTTCACATTAAATCTTCTTTCTTCTATATAATGTGTACAACGTTTATAGCATAGGAAACTTACTCATTACCACTAGCAGCTTTTCTTTGTTCTTGTGAATGCTGAGCATAATCTAAAATAGATGTTAAATTCTCCATTTTAATTTTCATTTCACCATCACTTTTTGAGTTGTACATAATATCCTGGATCGTATCATCGAAATTTTTAATTTCCAGCTTTGTCAAAATTTCATCAAGATTACCTATAACCTTTTCAAATAAATTAATTTTTTCATAAAGTAGCTTTAAAATATGCTCTTCAACCGTGTTTCTTGTGGCCATATTGTATATATGAACATCGTGTTCTTGACCAAGTCGATGGATACGACCGATGCGTTGTTCTAGTCTCATAGGATTCCATGGTAAATCATAATTAATAATATTATGGCAAAATTGCAGGTTAATCCCTTCTCCACCTGCTTCAGTCGCAATTAACACTTGTACACGATTTTTAAATAGCTCCTTCATCCAATCCTTTTTCCCGCGTTTAAAGCCACCACGGAATGGAACAGAGGTGATCCCGTTTTGCTGAAGAAACCATTGTAAGTAAAACTGTGTTGCGCGATATTCTGTGAAAATAATCACTTTATCATCTATTTCTTTGATTAAATCGACTACTTTAAGAGCCTTTGAGTTTTGAGTAACACCGTCAATCGCCATCATAATGTCTTTTATCACGTTGTTAGGTAGCACTCTTTCTTCTTCTTCAGGCTTGTCTAGCATTTTCTTTAAGGTCATATAAACAGCTTCTCGACTACTGCATGCTTCTCTTTGTAGGGTCATGATTGAAAACGTGTTTGCTGCATAATCAGAAAGAGATTTTAGCTGTGTTATCGTATTGTATAAATGTTGTTCGGTTTCTGAAAAATCAATGGCAACTGTTTCAACATGGCGTTTTGGCCAATCAATGCCAGTATCTCCACGACGATTACGAATCATCACTTTGTTGACTAACTCTTTTAAATGCTCATGATCGTCTAATGAGCGTTCTTTGGCAGAAAATGCTTCAGTAAAATAAGATTCATTTCCAAGATGACCTGGCTTTAGTAATGAAACAAGATTAAATATTTCTTCAACCCTGTTTTGTACAGGTGTTGCTGTTAATAGTAAACAATATTTCTTTTTTAAATTTTGTACAAATTCATAGTTTTTGGTTTTATTATTTTTAAGCTTATGTGCTTCATCAATGATCACTAAGTCATAAGATTGGTTATAAACAATATCACGATGTGGATTTCGTTTTGCAGTATCAATAGAAGAAACAACAACATCACATGCTTCCCATACATAGCTTTTCTTCTGCTCAACTGCGGGAATAAAGAACTTTTCATTTAATTCACGAGCCCATTGTGACACAAGAGATGCTGGTACTAAAATGAGTATCTTTTTCACGAGACCACGAATCATATATTCTTTTAATATTAATCCGGCTTCTATTGTTTTTCCAAGTCCAACCTCATCAGCTAAAATCGCTTTTCCATTCATCTTTTCAACTACACGTTGTGCCACTTCCAATTGATGTGGCAGTGGAGTGAAATGTGGTAAATGATTAGGGGCCTGTAAGCCTTCAAAGCTAGATATAGCCGTGTGTTGTTGTACCTCATAAGCAAGCTTATATAATTCCCAGTTTGCCCATGGTCCATCATTTTCTAATTTTTCGAAAAAGCCTTCCTGCCAGGAAGAATCGAAATTTGTTTTGATATTCATAGAAAGACAGTCCTTTCATTTTCACTGCAATTTAGTAATGTTCACTATTTAAGTAATAAAATAAATAAAACAAGCTATATAATAGGTATTCGTTATAAAACACGAACATTAATCGGTGAAAAAACTTTATTATTAGGAAAAATATTATTGCCGTAAAATTACGATCATGGTAATATTGAAAGTAAGAAAGTTCTTAATTTGCTTATCATTCTGTGAGCTTAGCGCTTTCAATCTTCTTGAATTCTAAAATGTTAAAAATGTCAAAATGTCGTAATAATTAGTTTTAGTAGTATAACCAACTTTGTAACTAAATATGTGCGGGTGAGAATAAGGGGAGAGACTATAGGTATTTTATATAGCGCCGAAGGAGCAAGCAGCTGTGAATCTCTCAGGCAAAAAGACTCTTATTTGACGCGGCTCTGGAGAGTGTTTGTGTAACATGCAAACTACCAAAGGGGAAAGCCTTATGGATTTTAGCTGAATTTGAATTCTTTTAGATTCGGCAGAAATATTTCTACATAGGGTAAACTTTCAGGTGAAAAGGACAGGGACTTCCATTTTAATAGGTGGGAGTTCTATGTCCTTTTTTGTATGCTTTTTTTATGAAAGGCGTGTATCATTCCTGAGAATTGTTTACTCAAAATAGGGGGGAGTCATCAATATGACACAGTTAAACCGAACACCATTATATGAGGTGTATAAAAACTACGGTGCAAAAACAATTGATTTTGGTGGATGGGATTTACCAGTTCAATTTTCTTCTATTAAAGAAGAGCATGAAGCTGTTCGTACAAAAGCAGGTTTATTTGATGTTTCCCATATGGGCGAAGTAGAAGTGAAAGGATCAGATAGTTTGAGCTTCTTACAACGTGTTGTGACAAATGATGTTTCTTTATTAAAGGTTGGGGGAGCTCAATACACGGCAATGTGCTATGAAGATGGTGGCACAGTGGATGACCTTCTTATTTATAAAAAAGCTGAAAATGATTATTTATTAGTGATTAATGCATCTAACATTGAAAAAGATATCGACTGGCTAACGTCTAATTTATCTGGTGATGTAATGCTAACTAATATCTCAGATGAAACGGCATTACTTGCTTTACAAGGTCCATTAGCTGAAAAGACACTTCAAAAACTAACAAACACAGATTTAACGACAATCAAATTTTTCAAATTTATCAATCCTGTAAATGTTGCAGGTGCCAAAGTGTTAGTATCTAGAACTGGTTATACAGGTGAAGATGGATTTGAGCTATATTGTGCGGCAGAAGATGCTGTTAGTCTTTGGGAGAAAATATTAGAAGCAGGAGAGAACGATGGTGTTGTCGCTTGTGGTTTAGGAGCACGCGATACATTACGTTTTGAAGCGACATTACCGTTATATGGTCAAGAGCTAACAAAAAATATCACACCGATTGAAGCTGGTATTGGTTTTGCTGTTAAGCCTAACAAAGAAGCTGAATTTAATGGAAAAGCAATTTTAAAAGAACAAAAAGAGAACGGTACAGAACGAAAATTAGTTGGAATCGAATTAATCGATAAAGGCATTCCTCGTCATGGATATGAAGTATTTGCGGGTGGTGAGGAAATTGGTGTTGTGACAACTGGTACACAATCACCAACACTAAAGAAAAATATCGGTTTAGCTCTATTAAAGAAAGAATTCACTGAGCTTGGAACAGAAATTGAAGTACAAATTCGTAAAAAACGCCTAAAAGCAGTTGTTGTAGCTACACCTTTTTACAAGCGACCGAAGAAGTAAGGCATTTCTGTCAGCTTATTAAACTAGTTTAGTTAGTATATTTGCTGATTTCGAGCATTTATTTGATGTTATACAAAATATATTTGCGGAAATCTGAATTATATTTGCTAGTTTACTCAACTTATTTGCTAATTCTTACAATATATTAGAAAAACGACAATTTTCAACAACTAATCATCAATACTTTTTACTATAGAGAGGGGCCCACCATCAATGAAACATCGTTATTTACCAATGACGGAACAAGATAAACAGGAAATGCTTCAAGCAATTGGCGTAGAATCTGTTAATGAATTGTTTGAGGATATTCCAGAAAGTGTTCGTTTTCAAGGAGAATACAACATCAAAAAAGCAAAATCAGAAACGGAGTTACTAAATGAGCTAACACAATTAGCGGCGAAAAATAAAGACCTACGCAGTCATGCATCTTTTTTAGGTGCGGGTGTTTATGATCATTACATGCCTATTATTGTTGATCATGTTATTTCGCGTTCTGAGTTTTATACAGCGTACACACCTTATCAGCCTGAAATTTCACAAGGTGAGCTTCAAGCGATTTTTGAATTTCAGACGATGATTTGTGGGTTAACAGGAATGGATGTTGCGAACTCATCAATGTATGATGGTGGAACAGCTTTGGCTGAAGCAGCGATGCTAGCGGCTGGACAAACAAAAAAGAAGAAAATTCTTATTTCAAAAGCAGTTAATCCTGAAACTCGTGATGTTGTAAAAACATATGCAAAAGGTCAATACATTGAAGTTGTCGAAGTACCAGTTAAGAATGGTGTTACAGATCTTGAGGCATTACAACAGGAAATGACTGAAGATGTAGCGGCTGTTCTTGTGCAATATCCTAACTTCTTTGGAAATATTGAGCCATTACAAGATATTGAACCAATCGCTCATACTGGGAAAAGTATGTTTGTGGTTTCTTCTAATCCTTTAGCTTTAGGAGCTTTAACACCTCCTGGAGCATTTGGTGCAGATATTGTAGCTGGTGATGCACAGCCATTTGGTATTCCTACTGCTTTTGGTGGACCTCATTGTGGATATTTTGCTGTTACAAATAAATTATTACGAAAAGTACCAGGACGTCTTGTTGGTCAAACAACAGATGAAAATGGCAAACGTGGTTTTGTGTTAACGCTTCAAGCACGTGAGCAGCATATTCGTCGTGATAAAGCGACTTCAAATATTTGTTCAAATCAGGCGTTGAATGCACTTGCTGCATCTGTGGCTATGACAGCTCTAGGTAAGCAGGGTGTGAAGGAAATGGCGATTCAAAATATCCAAAAAGCCAATTATGCGAAAAAAGCTTGTAGAAATGCTGGATTAGAAGTTCCTTTTGATCAACCGATTTTTAATGAATTTGTTGTAAAGCTAGAAAAACCAATTTATGAAGTGAACAAAAAGCTTTTAGAAAAAGGAATCATTGGTGGCTATGATTTAGGTAAAGTGTATCCGGAGCTTGAAAACCATATGTTAGTGGCGGTAACAGAGCTTCGTACAAAAGAGGAAATTGACACACTTGTAAAGGAATTGGGGGATGGCAATGAGTAATCAAGATCAGACGTTAATTTTTGAAGTAAGCAAAGAAGGTCGCGTAGGTTATAGCTTACCAGAGCTTGAAGTTGAAGAATTGTCATTGGATGAGCTCATTCCTTCAGCATATATTCGTAGTGAGCAAGCAGAGCTTCCAGAGGTTTCAGAGTTAGATATTATGAGACATTATACGGCTTTATCAAGACGTAATCATGGTGTTGACTCAGGTTTCTATCCTTTAGGATCTTGTACAATGAAATATAATCCAAAAATTAATGAAAATGTTGCGCGTATTGCAGGTCTAGCTCATATCCATCCTTTACAGGAAGAAGAAACTGTTCAAGGTGCAATGGAATTATTATTTGATCTTCAAGAGCATTTAAAAGAAATTACTGGTATGGATGAAGTAACTCTTCAGCCAGCAGCAGGTGCTCATGGTGAGTGGACTGGATTAATGATGATTCGTGCGTATCATGAAGCTAATAATGATACAAAAAGAACAAAGGTTATCGTTCCAGACTCTGCACATGGTACAAATCCAGCGTCAGCAACAGTAGCTGGTTTTGAAACAATAACAGTTAAATCTGATGAAAATGGCTTAGTAGATTTAGAGGATTTAAAGCGAGTTGTTAATGAAGAAACGGCAGCACTAATGCTTACAAATCCTAATACACTAGGATTGTTTGAAGCACATATCTTAGAAATGGCACAAATTGTTCATGATGCTGGTGGAAAGCTATATTATGATGGAGCTAATTTAAATGCGGTATTAAGTAAAGCTCGTCCAGGTGATATGGGCTTTGATGTTGTTCATCTTAATCTTCATAAGACATTCACAGGTCCTCACGGTGGTGGTGGTCCAGGATCAGGTCCTGTTGGTGTGAAAGAGGATCTAATTCCTTATCTACCAAAACCAGTGCTTGTCAAAACAGAAGAAGGCTATCATTTTGATTACAATCGTCCTGAATCAATCGGACGTGTAAAGCCGTTCTATGGTAACTTTGGCATTAATGTTCGTGCATACACATATATCCGCTCAATGGGACCTGATGGATTAATGGCTGTAACAGAATATGCTGTATTAAATGCAAACTATATGATGCGTCGTCTTGCTCCATATTTTGATCTTCCATTTGATCAGCATTGTAAGCATGAATTTGTACTATCTGGCAAGCGACAAAAGAAGCTGGGTGTACGTACACTCGATATTGCAAAACGCCTACTAGATTTTGGGTATCATCCACCAACAATCTATTTCCCGTTAAATGTTGAAGAGTGTATTATGATTGAACCAACAGAAACAGAATCAAAGGAAACGCTTGATTCCTTTATTGATGCGATGATTCAAATTGCAAAAGAAGCTGAAGAAAATCCTGAGATTGTTCAAGAAGCTCCGCACACTACAGTTATTAAACGTCTGGATGAAACGACAGCTGCTAGAAAACCGATTTTAAAATATCAAAGATAAATTGTTGAAAAAACTGACTTGCTGTATAGTAAGTCAGTTTTTTGTTCGTAAATGTAGTAATCTTGCAAATCCACTAACATTATGACTAGTTTTTAGAACCTTTGTCGATAGGGAGGAAATTGGTAGAGCGAATATAGAACTAGTAACTTAAGAAAAAATAGACAAAGGTTGGTGGAGTAGATTGGCAGCAAAATATGTAACAATTTCAAAAGCAGCGTCACTTGTAGGAGAAAAGGTATTCATCTTGAAAAATTGGGAAGAGGAATTTTCTGAGTTTATTGATATTAAAAGAGATGATAAAAATGCAAGACTTTTAACGCCTGAAAATATCGAAATGCTTCGAAAAATTAAATCGTTTAAAGATAGTAATATGGATACACAAACAATTAAGCAGTTACTTTCAAATCAGCAAACAGTGGCAGATGAGGCAAATCCATCTGTAAGTAGTGATGTTGTGGAGGAAATGAAAGAATCATTAACGAAGATTACAAATTTTATCGATTCAAAGGAAGTTCAAGAAATTTTACAGCTTAATGAAAAATTAAATCAATTAGAGAAAAATGTTGTACACTCAGTTAACCACAAGATAACAGAAACGGCAAAGCTACAAACAGAAGTTGCTAGATTTGAATTTTCTGATGTACAAGATATGATTTCAAGCTTAGAAGAAACATCACATCTTGAACGAGAGTTATATAAAGAAGAAATTCAAACTGAACGAGATCTTGCGCAAAAACATACAGATGCACGTGAAGAGCGGTTCCTAGCTTTTGTAAAGGAGCACCAAGTTCGTCAAGAAAGAATTAAGCATGAACAAAGATTTGGATTGGGTTTTATTAAACAAATAATGGGCTTTGCTAAGTGAGTGTGATATTTAAATAATATGAAAAAGCTAGGCGATTACAGCAACGCCTAGCTTTTTTTGTTATTCTCCAGGTGGAGTTTTCTTTGTGATCATGATCTTCTTTAGCTTGTTTTCTTCAACAGATTGTATATCAAAATGTAAATGATGATACTCATATGTTTCGCCTTCAAGAGGGAAGCGTCCCATTTCTTTTAATAAAAAGCCTGTTAAAATATCTTCTTGCTCTGGAATCTTTGTTTTAAAAACTTCATTTAAACGCCTTAACGCTAATTTACCATTACAAATAATATGTGAATCTGTTAATTCGTCAATCAATATTTCTTCATCATCATCAGTTTCATCTTTAATATCTTGACCAATCATAGCCTCAATAATATCCTCATGACTAATGATTCCTTTTGTACCACCATATTCATCTAAAACAATGGCTAAATGTCTTCGCTTTTTTAACATCAATTTGAATACCTTTTCAATCGAATGAAACTCAAAGACAAACAATGGTTCATTATCAATGAAATCCTCAAGATTCTTATGAGGCTCTAACGACCAAGATAGCAAAGATTTAGAGTGAAGCACACCAACAATATGGTCCATATTTTCCTTGAAAACAGGATATCTTGTATGACTACCATCTAATACATACTCACGAGTTTCTTCGAAAGATGATTCACAAGGTATTCCTTGTATTTCTGTTCTAGGAGTTTTTAAAGCATCTCGAACATCAAGATCATAGAAGTCAATCGCACCTTTTATCCTCTGGTTTTCTTCATTTTGAAGAGTTCCCTCTGATGTTGCAATGTTGACCATTGTGATCAATTCTTCTCTTGATATAGATGTTGTATTAGCTTGATTTTTTGATAAAAACCTTATCACGAGTCTGGTGAATCTTGATAAAAGAAAAATTAAAGGCTTAAATACAAACAATAAGACTCTGATAACAGGGAATACGATCAAAGCTATTTTATCGGCAAATGTGGCTGCAATTGATTTTGGTAGTACTTCTGCAAAAATGATTAAAACGATAGTTAGTACCCCAGTTGCGATCCCTACGTTTATTCCATACTCGAGTGCGAGGATCGTTACAAGTGTTGGGAGCATAATATTTGCGATATTATTTCCAATTAATATGCCTGTAATTAATTCATCAGGTTTTGAGACGAATTCAAGCAATTTTTGAGATTTTTTATCATTATTTTCAGCTTTTGTTTTTAACTTCATTTTATTTACTGCGGTTAGCGCTGTTTCACTTCCTGATAAGAAAAAAGACATAAATAGAAAAAACAGTATGGCGACTATCAAGTTAAATATTCCTCCAAAATCTTAGTGAATGTAATTTGTTTCACCCTTCATCATATCATTAAAGATCTTACTAATAAATAAAAAGGAGCTATTACTAATTAAATTTCCCATACTTCATTTTTTTACACAACTTTAATAGAACTTAAAACTGTTAGTATACACTTCTTTGATCTTTGGTTTACCCTTAAGGTGACGTTGATCAGTATATTGATTAAGTTGTAATAGTCGTGAGAGAATAACGTGCTTGGTTGTTGACTATTTAAATTATGTAAAAAAAGAAGCAGCTTTCTGACCATATAAAAGTATGGTGAAAGCAGCTTCTTATATATGTGTTGGTTGTTATTTCTTCTTAACTTTACCTGTCCAGCCTTTAAAGCCACCTTTTAGGCAGTTAATGTCATTATAGCCTTTACGCTTTAACATTTGAGCTGCACGGCCACTACGAACAGTGTTTTGGCAATAAAAATAAACTGGTTGATCTTGACGGATTTCTTTATGACGTTGACGTAATTGAGAAAGTGGAATATTTCTTGCTCCTAAAATATGACCGCCTTCATATTCTTTTGGTTCACGTACATCAATTAATTGTGCTTTACGATAACCCGCACGAAACTCTTCTTCTGTTAAATGCTTCATAATTTTGCGTTGATAAAAGAAGCTGAATGCAGAGTATGCGATAATAGCTGTTGTTAAAATGATTAATAACCATGTTGTTGTCAATTTGCTCGACCCCTTTTATGTTTTGTTTCTAATTGGTAAGCTCACAAGAACTCATATCGACTTATATCATTATATAAGAGCTTGTCTTAATTGTCATTAGGTAAGATCATTATTATTTTCTTCTATAGAAACTTCTGCTAGACTTAATAAATAAAATTATCGATAAAGAGGGTTTGCAGCATGACAAAAGAAGTATGGCGATATATAGATTCTGGAAATTGTTCTCCAGCTTTTAATATGGCATTAGATGAGGCGTTATTAGAGTGGCATAGTGAAGGGAAAATACCTCCAACAATCCGTTTTTATGGCTGGAATCCAGCGACACTTTCAATTGGATATTTTCAAAAGGTAGAAAAGGAAATCGATTTAGATGCTGTTCAAAAATATGGTCTTGGTTTTGTGAGAAGACCAACTGGTGGTCGTGGTGTATTGCATGATCAAGAGCTTACTTATAGTGTTATTGTTTCTGAAGAGCACCCTGAAATGCCAAAAACAGTTACAGAAGCTTATCGGGTTATTTCAGAGGGGATTTTAGAGGGATTTAAAAACCTAGGACTTGATGCATATTTTGCTATTCCTAGAACCGATGAAGAGAAGCAAGGACTGAAATCACCACGTTCAGCTGTTTGCTTTGATGCTCCATCATGGTACGAGCTTGTTGTCGAAGGACGTAAAGTAGCAGGAAGTGCACAAACACGTCAGAAGGGTGTGATCCTTCAACATGGCTCAATTCTACTAGATCTTGATGAAGATATGCTATTTGATTTATTTAAGTACCCTAATGATCGTGTAAAGGAAAGAATGCAACGTGCATTCAAAAGTAAGGCAGTTGCCACAAATACCCTTCGTGAAAAACCGGTAACAATTGAAGAAGCAAAAAAGGCTTTTAAAGAGGGCTTTGAAAAAGGACTACATATAGATCTAGAGCCATATGTGTTAACAAGTGATGAAATAGAGTATGTAAATAATATTGCAAAGAAGAAATATGAAAGTGACGAATGGAATTTTAAAAGGTAAAGACACTTTTTAAATTCAGATACTCTATATCTTCCAGGTAGTAAAGTTCGGAGCAAACAAGTAGTTCAATTTGGAATGTGAAAATTGAACTGCTTTTTTTATTGGGATTTTTATTCGTATATGGATAAAAAGTGAAACTGATTCAATATTAAATCGTAAGTATATATAAGAAACTTAAAAGAAATTTTTATGTCAGTTCAAATGGGAGGTAGGTTAAAATGGAAAACATTATTATTGCTATTTTAAATATAAGCTGCGGTTTATTATTTGTAGGTTTAAGCATTCCTTTATATAAAGAAAGAATAAAGATGAACCATTTATATGGGGTAAGATTTAGTAAATCATTTGAATCTGATGAAAATTGGTACAAAATTAATAAATACGGTGCAAAAAGGATGATGCTTTGGTCAATTCCATTGTTTGTAATAGGTATTATTACAATATTTCTGCCACCATTAAGTGACTTTTTGTTAGTTATTCTGACCTTTTTACCATGTATCATAATAATTCCTGCCATTGAAAGTTATATTTACTCAGAGAAGCTATAGATGATTTCTGATGTTACTAAGTTCTCAAATTCGTTCCTTTAGTTCGCTTCAGCTATTAGCTACAATAATATCACTTATGAAAAAATATGATTAAAAAACATTGGATATTGTTGATGTCAGACTTGTAGAATTTTGACGAAAATTAATTTTTTATCTAAAAATTATAAGGAATGCTGAATTCACAGTGTTTTATGACATAAAACTACATGCAAGTGACAAAATACTTCAAAAACTGCAGTTTAGTCTTCGAAATCTTTCTTTCTCTTATTTTTCCTCACTATTTTAATGAGTTTTCAATTTGACAAATCTGAAATGAATTGACCATAAAACTATATGTAGTATTATGTTTAAAAAAACTAACACTATATATTGAATTGTGGGGTAGGATATGATAAATTAAATCAGGACATTTAATAGAGAGATTGATTAGGAGTTGTTACAATGACAGTTGGAATCGAGCAAAAGATGAGTGTGGATGTAGAAAAGCTTAATAAAGATATCACTGTATTTCCACAGGTTCATCCAATTACAAAAGATATGAAATTAACACATAAAGGTGTATCAAGACTTGTTATGCTTGATCGCTATACGTTTAAAGATACAGAAAAAATTACCTTATCAGAGGGTGATTTTGTCGTCTTGACGATTAAAGAGGACCCGAAGTTCCCTGCACGTGGTCTAGGATTTATTAAAGAAATTGATTGGCAAGCAAAAACAGCAAGTGTATTAATTGACGAGGAATATCGTCATTCCTTGGACAAACCCGAGGAAGTTGAAACAGGGATTGTAAAACGCTCGTTAGACGTCATTGAAAAACCGCTTGAAATCTTTTACGAACAAATTGCAAAACGAAATGCAACGGGATTAGCATCGGTTGAAACAACAGTAGAAAAACGAACAGAATGGTTTGAGAAATTTTATCAAGAGTTAGTAAATCTGAACTTTATACCTGCTGGACGTGTGTTGTATGGTGCTGGAGCAGGAACAGAAGTAACTTATTTTAATTGTTATGTTATGCCATTTGTACAAGATTCACGTGAAGGTATTTCAGAGCACAGAAAGCAAGTTATGGAGATTATGAGCCGTGGTGGTGGTGTTGGAACAAACGGTTCAACTCTACGCCCGCGTAATACACTAGCTAAAGGTGTTAATGGAAAATCATCTGGATCTGTTTCTTGGTTAGATGATATTGCAAAGTTAACACATCTTGTTGAGCAAGGTGGAAGTCGTAGAGGCGCCCAAATGATTATGCTATCAGATTGGCACCCTGACATTATTGAGTTTATTATTTCTAAAATGCAAAACCCAAGAATTTTACGATATCTAATCGAGAATACAAACGACGAAGGTATTAAAAAATATGCACAAGATAAATTGAAATTCACACCATTAACACAGCAGGAAGTAGATATGTATCAAGGAATTGTCAATTACAAGCAAATTGCTGGAACTGGTGGCTTCAGTGAAAAAATTATCAGAGATGCTGAGTTAAAACTTCGAACAGGTGGAACATACAGTGTTCACAATTCAGAGTTTTTAACAGGTGCTAATATTTCTGTCACATTAACAAAAGATTTTATGGATGCAGTTGAGCAAGATGCTGACTATGATTTACGATTCCCAGATGTGGAAAGCTATGATGAGCAAAGCATGAAATCATACAATGAAAATTGGCATAAAGTTGGAGATGTGCGTGAGTGGGAAAAGCAGGGATATAAAGTTCGTACGTATCGTACAATTAAAGCTAAAGAGCTTTGGAATTTGATTAATATTTGTGCAACTTACTCGGCTGAGCCTGGAATTTTCTTTATTGATAATGCAAATGACATGACAAATGCAAAAGCATATGGTCAACAGGTAGTTGCGACAAATCCATGTGGTGAACAACCTCTTGCTCCATATTCTGTTTGTAATCTTGCAGCCGTGAATCTTGCAGAAATGGCAAACAAAGAAACAAAAACAGTAGATTTTGATAAGCTGAAAAGAACTGTTGAAATTGGAGTAAGAATGCAAGACAATGTTATCGATGCAACACCATACTTCTTAGCGGAGAACAAGCATCAAGCATTAGGTGAACGCCGTGTAGGTCTTGGAGTAATGGGATTACATGATCTTTTAATATACTGTGAAACAGAATACGGTTCAGAAAAAGGTAATGATTTAGTTGATAAAGTATTTGAAACTATAGCAACAGCTGCTTATCGTGCTTCAATTGATCTAGCGATAGAAAAGGGTAGCTTCCCATTCTTAGTTGGAGAAGGAGAGACTGAAACAAACCGTCTTCGTGAAGCATTTACACAAACAGGCTTTATGAGTAAAATGCCTGCTGATATATTAGAAGGTGTTAAAGAGTATGGTATTCGTAATTCACATCTATTAACTGTTGCACCTACAGGATCTACAGGAACAATGGTCGGAGTATCAACAGGTCTTGAGCCATACTTCTCATTCTCTTACTTCCGAAGTGGACGTTTAGGGAAATTTATCGAAGTGAAAGCAGATATTGTTCAAGAATATTTAGATCAGCATCCTGAAGCTGATGCAAATAATCTGCCAGCTTGGTTTGTTTCTGCAATGGAGCTAGCTCCATCAGCACATGCTGATGTTCAATGTGTCATTCAACGCTGGATTGACAGCTCAATTAGTAAAACAGTTAATGCACCAAAAGGATATACAGTTGAACAAGTAGAGAAAGTGTACGAGCGTTTATACAAAGGTGGCGCAAAAGGCGGTACAGTTTATGTTGATGGAAGCCGTGACACACAAGTACTAACGTTAAAAGCAGAAGAAAACACGTTTGATGAAAGTGAAAATGAAAATGTAGAAACAAAGGAAAAAGGAAAAGTTGTCCTAGTTGATACAATCAATGCCCTTCGTTCTACAGACGTAACAATCGGAAATGAAGTAGGAAACAAATGTCCAGTTTGTCGTGAAGGCACAGTAGAAGATTTAGGCGGCTGTAACACATGTACAAGCTGTGGTGCTCAGTTAAAATGTGGTCTTTAAAATAGATTAATAAGATCTAACAAAAATTTACTATACTATAAAAGCGTGAATTCACATATGAATTCACGCTTTTACTTTTGTCTTTTAATCAACTTTGAGGTAAATTTCTAAATTTTTTTCTAATTCTACATTACAACTGTTCCCTAGAGAACGATGTTTAATTGAACAAAGAGATACTCTGACAAAAGTAGAGAAATAATAAAAAAATTAGTTTTGTAAATAAAATATATTTTCCTAGTGAAGTAGGTTAATTCGTATACTGCAGATATTTTGTAATTGAAGATTAAAAGAGAGTAGATGCACCAAAAATAGTAACTATGACTTCGTTTAGATTGTTAACTATTGAAGAGTGTCTTGATATACCGTGGGATTGAAAAGCAATAGGTGCAACTAAATTATAACCGAGATGATTTAAGTACAAATTAATTATCTAACACATACATCCTATGTTGAATTGAATTGTAAGATGTACAATACTAAATAAATATCTGTATCGTAACATTTGTAAATTAAGTTAAATCAACTTAGTGAAATGGAGCGCAGGACACTCGACTCCAGCGGGTATAGAGGAAAGGCTGAGACCCCACAGGCGCTTGCGCCGAGGAGGCTTAGCTTCCTCCCCGCGGAAAGCGAGTGTCTGGAGCGCAATGGAACGAACTTATTACGATAATCTTCTTGTGGTTTCCAAAGAGAAAAATCTGTAATCTATATACAACTAACATCTAAAAATGAACACTCTACGCAATATGACAGATCCTTTGCTACTAGTTCTAAAAATAGACTAAATTAGAGCTGGAGAGTTTACCTAACTTAGTATGCACAATAAAAGTTGTACAGAGACAACCACCACCCACCGTATTCCCCTTGTAAAGCCATACAAACTCATGTAAAATTGATATGATTTCGTTTAATCAGATCGGCAATTCTGGAGGGGACCACATGCCAACACCAAGTATGGAAGATTACATTGAACAAATATATTTACTAATAGAAGAAAAAGGATATGCTCGTGTTTCAGATATAGCAGAAGCATTAACTGTGCATCCCTCCTCAGTCACAAAAATGGTTCAAAAATTAGATAAAGACGAATATTTAATTTATGAAAAATACCGTGGACTTGTTTTAACAAGCAAAGGGAAGAAAACGGGAAAACGTCTCGTATATCGTCATGAGCTTCTAGAGCAATTTTTGAAAATAATAGGCGTTGATGAGGATAAAATCTATGATGATGTAGAAGGTATAGAGCATCATTTAAGCTGGAATGCCATTGATCGAATTGGTGATCTTGTTCAATTTTTCGAAGAAGATCAACAAAGGGTTGATGCATTACGTACTATTCAAAAAAATAATGAAGAACAATAAAAAGAGCAACAAGTAGTTCAATTTTAACTACTTGTTGCTCTTTTTTTATTTTCTTATCTTATTCTGAAAAATATAATATGGAATAAAATGTAACAAACGAGTTGTTTGTATTTTTAGAGGCATTAAAATAAGAAGAGTAAATAATAATATTATTCTGATTATTATTTCAATAAAGTGGTTCTTAGATCTATCATATCCAAAATCATATATATCTTTCTATACTGGTTGGAAACTAAAATGAACAAACGCGTTGAAGTAGTTTTGCTTTAACGTGATAAAAAAGAGTTCGGACTTTTATGTCGAAATATTATTTGATTATTTCGACAATTTATAGCAATACTATTAACCTTTATATGGAATAATATCATTATATTTTAATAATTTTAAATTTTTATACGATAATTGGTAGGTGATCTGGTGAAGAATAAACAAATGCTCCAAATAAAAGACTTAAAAGTATCGTTTCAATCTGAAAAAAAGTTAATCCCTGCAGTAGATGGAGTTAGTTTTGACCTGAGAGAGGGAGAGATATTAGGAATTGTTGGAGAATCAGGAAGTGGTAAAAGTGTTACTTCTCTTTCAACAATGGGATTAATTCCAAGTCCACCTGGAAAAATGGAACGAGGAGAGATCTTATTTGATGGAAAAGATTTAACAAAGCTTAACGAAAAAGAAATGAGAAAAATTAGAGGAAATCAAATTTCTATGATTTTTCAAGAACCAATGACATCGCTGAATCCCTTGTTTACGATTGGTAATCAATTAATAGAAGCGTTAAAGCTACATACGAAACTATCAAAAAAAGAATCTAGAGATCGAACGGTTACATTACTTAAATTAGTCGGAATACCGCGGGCAGAAGAAATTATTAATGAATATCCACATCAGCTATCTGGGGGGATGAGACAAAGGGTGATGATTGCTATGGCTATGGCTTGTGATCCACAAGTTTTAATAGCAGACGAGCCTACAACCGCATTAGATGTAACAATTCAAGCACAAATTTTAACACTTATGAAGGATTTAAATGAAAAGATGAATACATCAATTATCTTTATAACACATGATCTAGGAGTTGTTGCTGAGATCTGTGATAGAGTCCTTGTTATGTATTCAGGGCAGATTGTTGAACAAGGTGATGTACATACCATTTTAAAAGATCCAAAGCATCCGTATACAAAAGGTTTGCTTAAATCAGTTCCTGATATTAGAGGTAAGAAAGAAAGATTATATAGTATCCCTGGAAATGTTCCTAGACCAGGAAGTATTGAACAAGGCTGCCGATTTGCAGCCAGATGTGAGGAAGTTTTCGGTCCATGTTATGAAGAAACACCTGATTTATATAACATGGAAAAACAGGGTCACCATGTAAGATGCTTCCTTCATCAAGTGAAAGAGGGGGCTGATGAAAATGTCGGAGTTACTTCTTGAAGTTAACGGGTTGAAGAAATATTTCCCGATAACAGGTGGTATTTTTGGTAAAAAGACGGGGGAAGTAAAGGCTGTAGATGATATTTCTTTTTTTGTGAAAAAAGGAGAGACTCTTGGAATTGTTGGTGAAAGTGGTTGTGGGAAATCAACAACCGGTCGACTTCTTATGCGCTTAATTGAAGCAAGTGATGGAAGGATCTTGTTTGAAGATAAAGAGATTACTAGTATGACAAAATCTGAATTAAGAAAAACTCGTAGAGATATACAAATGGTTTTTCAAGATCCTTATGCGTCATTGAATCCACGACATTCGATCGGCAAAATTCTTGAGGAGCCTCTTATTGTCCATGGCATTGGGACAAAAGAGGAGCGAAAGAAAAGGGTTCAAGAAATGCTCGAAATTGTAGGACTAAGTAGCTACCATGCAAGACGATATCCTCATCAATTTAGTGGTGGTCAGCGTCAACGAATTGGGATAGCTAAGGCATTGATGACGAAGCCTAAGTTAATAATTGCTGATGAGCCTGTATCTGCTTTGGATGTTTCAATTCAAGCTCAGGTTTTAAATTTAATGAAGGATATTCAAAATGAATTTCAACTAACTTATCTATTTATTGCACATGATCTTGGTGTTGTTCGCCATATAAGTGATCGTGTGGGTGTTATGTATTTAGGTAGATTAATAGAATTATCTGATAGTGAGGAGCTTTATAATAACCCACTTCATCCTTATACGAAGGCGTTGCTTTCTGCAGTGCCAATTGCTGATCCTGAGATTAAACGAGAAAGAATAAATATTTCTGGGGAAATACCGAGTCCATCAAATCCACCTTCTGGATGTGCTTTTCATACTAGATGCCCTGAATGTATGGATATGTGTAAAACAACTCGACCAGAATATCGAAGCATTGATGGTCATTATGTAGCATGTCATCTTTACTAAAATTGATATGGTGCAATTATGATAAATTAAATAAAAAATTGGGGGTAATTACAGATGACAAAGAAATCATTCAGGCTGTTACTAGTTTCCTTTTTAGCATTCAGTATGCTATTAGTGGGCTGTAGTAGTAACACAAACAATGAAGCTGAAGGGGAGAAACAACCAGCTAAAGAAGAAGCTAAAAAAGATACACTTGTATTTGGACGTGGTGGTGATTCAACATCTTTAGATCCGATCACGACAACTGAAGGTGAAACCTTCAAGGTAACTGAAAATATTTTTGAAACACTTGTAGAGTATGGTGAACAAGATACAACATTACATCCTGGACTTGCTGAAACATGGGAAGTATCAGACGATGCGCTAACTTACACATTAAAGCTGCGTCAAGGAGTTAAATTCCATGATGGAACAGACTTTAATGCTGAAGCAGTTGTCTTTAATTTTGAACGTTGGATGAATGGAAATGCAGATGATTTTCCATATTATACGATGTTTGGTGGCTTTAAAGGTGAAGAAGGACATGTCATTGAGTCTATTACAGCTGAAGATGAGTTCACAGTTAAATTCGTCCTTAATAGACCACAAGCTCCATTTTTAAAGAATTTAGCTATGTCACCATTTGGAATGGCAAGTCCAGCAGCTGTTGAGGAGCATGGAGATAAATTTAGAGAAAATCCAGTAGGAACAGGTCCATTTAAATTTGTAGAATGGAAGCAAAATGATCGAATTGTTCTTGAAAAGAACGGAGATTATTGGCAAGAAGGATTACCGAAATTAAGTCAAGTTATCTTCCGTGTAATCCCTGAAAACTCTGCTCGATTAAATGCATTAACAAATGGAGAAATTGATTTGATGGATGGAGTAAATAACTCTGATGAAGCCACTGTTACAAGTAATGATCAGCTTCAATTAATTGAGCGTCCATCAATGAATGTTGGATACTTAGGCTTTACAACAAATCGTCCACCATTTGACAATAAGCTTGTACGTCAAGCTCTGAACCATGCTGTGGATAAAAAAGCAATCATCGATGCTTTCTATGGTGGTAAAGCAGAAGCTGCTAAAAATGCAATGCCGCCATCTGTTGAAGGCTATAATGATGATATTGAAGATTATCCATATGATTTAGAGAAAGCAAAAGAATTACTTGCAGAAGCAGGATACGAAGATGGGTTTGAAATGGATTTATGGGCAATGCCAGTAGCACGACCATATATGCCAGAAGGTATGAAAGTAGCTGAGGTTATTCAAGCATCATTCAGTGAAATTGGTGTTAAGGCGGAAATCCAGTCAGTTGATTGGGCTACTTATTTAGATAAAGCATCTAAGGGTGAGTTTGATGCATTTATGTTAGGTTGGACTGGTGACAATGGTGATCCAGATAACTTCTTATATACTTTATTAGATAAAGATAGTATTGGTAGTAACAATTATTCTTACTATAGTAGTGACGAGTTACATGATATCTTAATTCAAGCTCAAACAGAAACTGATCAAGCTAAACGAAATGAATTATACAAGCAAGCTCAAGAAATTATTCATGATGATGCACCATGGGTACCATTAGTTCACTCAACACCGTTATTAGCAGGAGCAAGTGATCTGATTAATTATTTACCACATCCAACTGGCTCTGAAGCTTTAACAAATGTTGAATTCAAATAATTCTTTAGAGAGGGGAGTTTTGACTCCCCTTTTGTTAACGAAACATTCATTGTAAAAGTTTTATAAAAATCTCTGTTAAGTTTTAATGTTGATTTGAATTCCTTTTTAGTGATTGCTAACTAATTGTTTCAAGCACACATAATGTAGTGATCTTAAATGTTAGCATGTTTAATAAAAGTTCAAGATTCTGATTAACAATTATCATATAACAGTGCCTAAAAAAGAGGTGAGCAATATGTTTTCATATACGATCCGTCGTGTTTTTTCACTTATACCTGTTCTATTTGGCATGACTTTAGTTGTTTTTGCTATTATACGTGCAATTCCTGGAGATCCAGCACAGGTTATTCTTGGACAAAAGGCTACGAAAGAGGCCATTGCTACATTAACAAGGGAGTTAGGTTTAGATAAACCTTGGTATATCCAATACGGTGATTATATTAAAGCGTTATTTGCAGGAGATCTAGGAACTTCATTAAGAACTAGAGGTCCAATTAATGAGGAAATATGGCCTTATCTAGCTGCAACCATCGAATTAACTGTTGTAGCTATGATTATTGCTGTCTTTATTGGTGTAAATGCTGGAATTATAAGTGCATGGTTTTCTAATTCTTGGTTTGATTATCTGGCAATGATTCTTGCATTAGTTGGAGTATCGATGCCGATTTTTTGGTTAGGATTAATGGAGCAATGGGCGTTTTCGATAGAATTAGGTTGGTTACCTTCGACAGGTAGAGAGGATGTACGAGATCCAGTATCAGCCATCACAAATATATATATAATTGATACGTTGCTTCAAGGAAGATTTGATCAGTTTTGGGTTGTCATAAAACATATCATTTTACCAAGCATAGCTTTGGCGACAATTCCAATGGCTATTATAGCAAGAATGACTCGATCAACAATGTTAGAAGTAATGAAGTCTGATTACATTCGTACGGCTAGAGCAAAAGGTCTCAAAATGTTTTGGGTTGTATATAAGCATTCTTTAAAAAATGCCATTATACCTGTATTAACTGTAATTGGCTTGCAGACAGGGCTGTTATTAGGTGGAGCGATATTAACAGAAACAATCTTTGGATGGCCTGGTGTTGGAAGATATTTATATGATGCTATTGGATATCGTGATTATCCTGTTATTCAATCAGGTATTTTAATTATTGCAGCCATATTTGTAATGATCAATTTAATTGTCGACCTTTTGTATGCTGTTGTAGATCCAAGAATCAAATATCACCAATAACGTAGATAAGGGGGGATTGAAATGGCTGAGTTAGCAAAAAACACTCAAAGTGTGCCTCCGCAAATTGAGGAAAGTGTTACACCACCATGGAAAGAGGCATGGCAGGCGTTTTGTAAAAATAAATTAGCTGTTGTTGGCTTAGGAATTGTTATATTTTTTATCATCCTTGCCATTATAGCACCTTTAATTGCTCCATATGGTTTTAAGGACCAAGAATTATCCAAACGTTTATTAGCTCCTTCAAGTGAGCATTGGCTAGGAACAGATGATTTCGGACGAGATATCTTATCAAGAATTTTATATGGTGCAAGAATATCTCTATGGGTAGGATTTTTCTCTGTGCTAGGCTCTGCAATTTTTGGAACAATACTAGGCATCATCGCAGGATATTATGGCAAATGGGTGGATGCGATCATTTCTCGAATATTTGATATTATGTTAGCGTTTCCTAGTATTTTGCTTGCAATAGCAGTTGTAGCAATACTTGGTCCATCCTTGCAAAATGCTTTGATTGCAATTGCTATTATTAATATTCCAAATTTTGGACGTCTTGTTCGTTCGAAGGTTTTAAGTGTTAAGCAGGAGGAATACATATTATCTGCTAGAGCTGTAGGGATGAGAGATGCTAGAATATTATTTAGACATATCTTGCCTAACAGCATGACACCGATTATTGTTCAAGCAACATTAGCGATTGCTACTGCCATTATTGAAGCGGCAGCACTTGGATTTTTAGGTTTAGGGGCACAAGCGCCAACTCCAGAATGGGGAAAAATGCTATCAGATTCAAAACAATATCTCGTTCAAGCTCCATGGACCCTATTCTTTCCTGGCCTTGCGATTATGTTAACTGTGCTAGGATTTAATTTAATGGGAGATGGTCTAAGAGATGTTTTAGACCCTAAAATGAAGCAGTAATATTGAATGTGATAAAAATCATGAAGGCACTAGGACATAAGTATTTAAGCTAAAGATAAACCCGAAATATTAGGTGATATTTCAATTAATCATTCACCTAATATTTCGGGTTTTTATTTGCTGTCTTCGATAGATTTTTTAATTGTGCATACAATTTTAAGAACTAGTGGAATGGAGCGGAAGACACTCGACTCCTACGGGACTAGAGGAAAGGCTGAGACCCCACAAGCGTAGCTGAGGAGGCACAGCTTCCTCCCAGTGGAAAGCGAGTGTCTGCAGCGAAATGGAACGAACTTGTTTCTTACAGCGTAACTGAAGTTAGGTTTATTCGTCTTTTTGTATGATTTCTTTAATTATGTCACAGCCTCTTTTTAAAATCACATTTGGTTTAAATCCTGCAATGACAGTTACATTGTGTGCCGTTTTGAATAGCCTTAAGCATCCTATAATAGCTCCTTAATGGTCTATTTTCTAACTAGAGTACTTACACTATATAAGAGGGGGGAGAGATGGATGTATATTGATGGTGTTTTCTCAGGCGGTGGAATTAAAGGCTTTGCGCTTATTGGTGCTTATAAGGAAATAGAAAAACGCGGCTTTACATTTAAACGTCTTGCTGGAACAAGTGCTGGTTCAATCGTCGCCTCGTTTATTATTGCAGGATATACAAGTGATGAAATACTCGAGTTAGTGGATGAAATTGATTTAAAAACATTTTTAGATAAGCGTAAATCCTTATTGTCGCTCCCTTTTACTGAATGGATTTCTCTTTATTGGAATTTAGGGTTATATCGAGGAGTTAAACTTGAGGAGTGGCTTATATCAAAGCTTAAGGACAAAGGAATTTCTACTTTTGCAGATATTCCTCCGGGAAGCTTAAGAGTCGTTGCTTCAGATTTGACCAATGGACGGTTAATTGTTTTACCAGATGATCTTGTGGATTATGGTATAAATCCAGCTTCGTTTTCGGTTGCGAGAGCGATTCGAATGAGCTGTAGTTTACCTTATTTTTTTGAGCCGGTAAAGCTGACTACTTCATCTGGTGTTAATATAGTATGTGATGGTGGTGTGCTTAGTAATTTTCCTATTTGGCTATTTTACCAATCTGAAAAGTCTTATAAAAGAACACGGCCTGTGCTTGGTATTAAGCTTAGCTCAAGTGAAAAAGATCGAACAAAAAAGAAAATATCAAATGCTATTGATATGTATGGAGCTTTATTTGAAACGATGAAAGAAGCGCATGATGGAAGACATATATCTAGTCGTCATGAAAAGGATATTGTGTTTATTCCAGTCGATGACATTGTAACTACTGAATTTGAATTGAACGAACAAAAAAAACTAGCTCTAATTGAGCTAGGGAGGAGTCGAACAAACAAATTTCTAAATACGTGGACGTATTAGAAAAATGCTCGATTTTTCTTTTTGCCTTTTTTTCCTTCGATTACGGTTAAATGTGATGGCTGTTTCTTCTTCTTAATTGTTGAGGTTTTTGATGATCTTTTTACTTGTGAAATATTTTTAATATTTGAACCACGGGTATTACGATCATCATAGCGTTTTTTTGATTGTTTAACTGCTTTCGCATAGGAAGTATTTTCTTTTCCCATTCGCTTTTTCATAAAAAGGCGATAAATTAGATAAATAGCACCAGCTAAAACTGCATAAATAGCGATTTGTTTCAATAGCCATAATGGATCTGATACTAATGTTGTAATTACACCTATTATACCTAATGAAATGATAACCAAGACAAATCCATTCATACGTCGATTCATAAAACCACCTCCAATAAGGATACCAGTCAACAAATGTTGAAGTTAAACAATTTGTTCAGAAGATGCTGTTTCTGTCTCTTTTTCCATACGTAAAAGTTCATTAAAGCTAGCGATTGCTACCTCAACTTGGTCATTCGTTGGTTCTTTTGTTGTTAATAATTGTAACCATAATCCAGGATAGCCTAAAAATCGTAATACAGGAAGATCACGAACCTTGTTCGTAAGCTGTAAAACTTCAAAGGAAATTCCGAGTACTACAGGGATTAAAGCTAAACGATTAACAACCCTTGACCATAATGGTTCAGTTGGGACTAATGTATAAACAAATACACCAACAATAACAGTAAATAGGATAAAGCTACTGCCACATCTGTAATGTAAACGAGAGCTACTCTGTACGTTTTCGACAGTTAGAGATAAGTTACTTTCATAAGCATTTATTACTTTATGTTCTGCACCATGATATTGAAAAACACGTCTAATTAATGGTGTAAAGGAGATAGCATATATATATGCTAGTAATAATAATAGTTTGAAAGCGCCTTCGACTGCGATTTGCCCAAAATCTGACGGTACTAGAGGTCGTAAAAATTCTGCTAGAAAAACAGGTAGTAGTGTGAAAATGACTTTTCCAAAGAAAAATGATAAAACCCCAACAGCTGCAATGCCTAACCACATTGATAGCTTTGAATCATTTTTCTTTTTTTCTTCTATTATTTGCTCATCTTCTTCTGGATTGACTTCAAATCTTTCAGTTGAGAAATTTAAATGCTTCGATCCATTAGCACTAGCTTCAATGATTGCAACAATTCCACGTAAGAAAGGAATCTTCTTTAATTTTGATAATGCATTTTGCTTTTTTCTAGGTACATGAAAATAATCAATGGATTCATCATTTCTGCGAATTGCTGTTACATAATGATGTTTGCCACCAAACATAACTCCTTCAATAACAGCTTGCCCACCATATGCGGGCTTATTTTGATTTGACATCTGACACCAACCTACCTATCTATTCTAATTCTCATTTTAAATAACTAACGTTAAAAATAATTTTAACCATTATCTCTATAATACAGAATTTAGACAGAAACCTCTAGAGAGATGTTTAAAGTTGATAATATTAAGTTAATTTAAGTAAGATTAGGTGCTTATATAGATATTTCAAATGGTTGGTAAACATTCCTTTATTTACATTATGCCCACGCTTTTAATAACTAGACATTTAAATTTAGATGCTATAAAAAAGTTCATTCGTAACATGCTCAATTAGAAAAATGGACATAGTAATTAATGGAGGTGTTACAAGATGACGGATAAAAAAGATCAAACTGAAGAACCAAAAACGAAAGATAACCCTAAACTTGAGCAAAACAAACAGGAGCAGCCCGCCTCAGCTATGGGTAAAGTCATCTCTATTGGCTTTATCGGAGGCGTGTTTTGGAGCACGTTAGCATATTTGGCTTATTTTTTGAATTTTACTGAAGTTAGCCCAAATCTTATTCTTCAACCTTTTGCATTGGGAGATTGGAAGGAAGGTACACTAGGAAACATCATTAGCATTGTTTTAATTGGAGTCGTGTCAATTGGAGTTGCTTTAGTTTATTATGCAATTTTGAAAAGGTTTCAATCTATGTGGGTGGGAATTGCGTTTGGAGCAGCTCTATGGGCACTTGTCTTCTTCATATTAAACCCTATATTTCCTAATTTAGATACTGTTTTTGAATTACCTCGAGGTACAGTTGTAACGACTGTCTGTTTCTATATTTTATATGGTGTTTTCGTCGGTTATTCCATTTCTTTTGATTATAATGAATTTCAAACAAGTACTGAAAGCTAAAGGGAAAACGTAGTATGACAGTGACGGATTATGATAGAATGTTCATGTGATGAACATTCTATTTTTTTATGGAAAGGCTCTGTTAAACTTTGTTGTTGATTTCCGTTACAGGCATTCGCTTTCCCGGGAAAAAAAGCAGTTCGTTTTTTCCTAGGTCCGGGAGCCTCCTCGTAAGCTGCGCGCCTGTGGGGTCACCCTTTGACACGCTTCTCTAAGCAGGAGTCTCATATATTCACCCCCAATCAACAAAGTGCTAAAAATCAACATTAAGCTTTAACATAGCTTATGGAAAAGAAATTGCTCTAAATTGGTTATTAACATATTGGTTTTAGAAATGAGGTGTGAAGTTGATGAGAATTATCGTAATAAATGGGCCAAACCTTAACCGATTAGGTGTGAGGGAACCAGGTGTGTATGGCTCAAAAACACTAACAGATCTAGAACAGCAGTTATTGGTTTTTGGAGATGTAGAAGGTATAGATGTTTCGTGTTTTCAGTCTAATCATGAAGGAGACTTGATTGATGCGATTCACGAAGCTAATGATCAGTATGAAGGAATTATCATTAATCCAGGAGCATTTACTCATTATAGTTATGCGATTCGTGATGCTATAGCAAGTGTACACATCCCAACAATAGAAGTACATATATCAAATGTTCATGCAAGAGAGGATTTCCGCCACACATCAGTAACAGCTCCAGTTACTATAGGCCAAATTGTTGGATTAGGCTTTAAGGGCTATGAGCTGGCAATGTTAGCTTTAAAAGAACAACGAGGAGGAAAATAAGATGAAGCTCGAAAAACTACGAAATCGCTTTAAAGAATTATCGGTTGATGGATTATTAATTACAAGCAATTATAATAGAAGATATATGACAGGTTTTACAGGAACTGCAGGAATTGCTGTTATATCAGAAGACCGTGCTGTATTTATTACAGATTTTCGCTATACTGAACAAGCTGCAAAAGAAATTGACGGATTTGAAATTGTTGAGCATAAAGGGTCAATTATTGATGAAGCTGCTGTAATAGTTGAAAAGATGGGTATCAAAAAGCTAGGATTTGAGCAAGATCACCTTACATATCAGTCATATTCTTTATACTATAACGCATTGAAAAATCTTGAGTTTATTCCTGTATCAGGTGCTGTGGAAAAGTTACGCTTGATTAAGTCACCTGCAGAGATTAAGATATTAAAGGAAGCAACCGAAATAGCAGATGCTGCTTTTAAGCATATCTTAACCTTCGTTAAAGCTGGTATAAAAGAAATCGATGTAGCTAACGAACTTGAATTTTTCATGAGAAAAAATGGTGCAGTTTCTTCGTCATTTGACATTATTGTAGCATCAGGTTATCGCTCTGCTTTACCACATGGAGTTGCAAGTGATAAGGAAATAGAAAAAGGTGATTTTGTTACATTGGATTTTGGTGCATACTATAAAGGTTATTGCTCTGATATTACTCGTACATTTGCTGTGGGAGATCCATCTGATGAACTAAAGAAAATATATGCAACAGTGCTAGAAGCACAATTACGAGGAATGAATGGGATCAAACCAGGCATAACTGGAAAAGAAGCTGATGCATTAACACGTGATTATATAAAAGAACAAGGATATGGAGAATACTTCGGTCATTCCACAGGTCATGGACTAGGTATGGAAGTACATGAAGGTCCAGCTCTTTCTTTTAAATCAGACACTATTCTCGAAACAGGAATGGTTGTTACAGTAGAGCCTGGGATATATGTAGCAGGCCTTGGTGGGGTAAGAATTGAAGATGATACTGTCATTACAGAAACAGGTAATGAGTCATTATCACATTCACCAAAGGATCTAATAATTTTGTAATATGGAAGACATGTTCTTTACATATAGAATATGTTTAAGCTCTAAGGTTGACAAGAGCAGGCATATAAAAAAGAAATTAAGGTTTTAAGAACTAATTCTTAATCTCTTATTCAGCTATTTTTAGGAGGATTTTTTTAATGATTTCAGTTAACGATTTTCGTACAGGATTAACAATTGAAGTAGATAACGGTATTTGGCGAGTAATGGATTTCCAACATGTAAAACCAGGTAAAGGGGCAGCTTTTGTTCGTTCTAAACTTCGTAACCTACGTACAGGTGCTGTTCAAGAAAAAACATTCCGTGCTGGAGAAAAAGTAGCAAAAGCTCAAATCGAAACACGTAGAATGCAGTATTTATATGCAAATGGTGATCAACATGCTTTCATGGATACAGAAACATACGACCAAATCGAATTAAACTCATCACAAATTGAGTATGAGTTAAAATTCTTAAAAGAAAATATGGAAGTTCAAATTGTTATGTTTGGTACAGAAACTCTAGGAGTTGAATTACCAAACACAGTTGAATTAGAAGTAACAGAAACTGAGCCAGGAATCAAAGGTGATACTGCTTCAGGTGGTACGAAACCAGCTACAGTAGAAACTGGCTTAACAGTTCAAGTTCCATTTTTCATCAACCAAGGTGACCGTCTAATTATTAACACATCTGAAGCTTCATATGTTTCACGTGCGTAATTAAATTTTTTGATAGAAAAAAGCGATACCAGGAAAACGTAACTGTTTCCGAGTAGAGTTACAAAAAAGTAAATCCCAACAAAAAAAGTGCGAATTCACATCCGAATTCGCGCTTTTTTTGTTGATAATTCAACGTATTGGGATTTTTAAAAATTTCCTATTTGTAATTAACAAACAGTTTCTTAGTGTGAAAAAGCTTGTTGAACAAATGGAACTATGTGCTAAAACAAATGGAAAACTATAGTTATTTATTGATACTAATTAAAACAACCTAAAGTTAGCAAGATAAGATAATTCAATAGTTGGTGATCATATTGTGTAAGATGAATGGAAATGCCCAGTTAACTAATGAATATATATTATTGAGTGCACACATACGTCCTATGTCTATTAAAAGTCGAAAAAATAGTTAAAAGTTTTCAATTATCGATTTGAATTTGAAGTACCCCAATAACCTATTTATAAGGAATTTAAGGTACAAAGAAATTAGTGGAATGGAGCGTAAGACACTTGACTCCAGGGGGAGGTAAAGGAAAGGTCGAGACCTCACAGGCGCAGCGAGGAGGCTTGACTTCCTCCCCGGCGAATCTTGAGTCTGCAGCGAAATGAAACGAACTAGTTTTTAAGTTTAACTATATTATATAAAAAACTGAATCAAAGCAGCTTAAACTCTTAAAACACCTCCAATATAATAATTTTTTCCTCACTTGTTATTTTCCATTTCAGAAACATCACTACTTCAAAGAATAAATTATTCATCCCTCAACACTTTCATTTACAAATACTTGTCTAAATTCCTTTCCAAACGCATATGGTGTAAAAACTGTATCGTTAAGGAGGAGACTATGAAACGTTTTTTCGGACATTTTGATTCTACTGTTTTAACTATGGCTGGACTTCGAATTTTATCTGCATCTATCGAATTAACAGCAGCAATTTTGATGCTTGTATTTAATGATGTTAAAAAGGCGGTAACAATTAATTCCTTACTCGCGATTGTTGGACCAGTTATTTTTATCGTAACAATGACAATTGGTATTTTTCATATTGCTGATCAACTATCATATGCAAAACTACTATTTATTGGACTAGGTGTGTTTTTTATTTTATTTGGAATTTATAAATAGGTTATAAGAAAAACTTCCTGACATTTAAGTCATGAATGTGGCCAAGCATGCATACATTGATAGTAACGAATTGGTTAATAGGGGGAAGCTTTATGAAAGAAATAATTGAAATGCTTCCAGAATCAATTAGTAACGAAATAAAAAAAATACATCCTGCTAGTTTACAGCGTATCGAGGAAATACGAATACGTGTGATGAAAAGGGTGGAGGTTACAATTGTTGGAAATCCTGTGTTTCTTTCATATGTTGTGACATATGAAGATTCAATGAATTTACTAAACGAATTAAGTCATTATTCAATTTACACACTTGAGGATGAGTTGAAAAAGGGCTATATAACAGTTCGTGGTGGACATCGTGTTGGCCTTTCTGGAAGAGTCATTACTGAGAATGGACGAGTTAAAGCAATTCGAGATGTGACGTCCTTTAATATAAGAATTGCTAAACAAAAGATAGGGATCGCAGATAAATATGTTCCCTTTCTTTATGAACAAAGGTGGTTGAATACGTTAATCATTGGTCCTCCACAAACTGGGAAAACGACTATGCTAAGGGATTTTGCCCGATTAATCAGCAGCGGCTATAAAGAGATTGATTCAAAAAAAGTGGGAATTATTGATGAAAGATCTGAAATTGCAGGCTGTGTAAAAGGTGTTCCACAGCATCAGCTTGGTGAACGTGTCGATGTACTTGACGCCTGTCCTAAAGCGGAAGGGATGATGATGATGATTCGTTCTATGAGTCCAGACGTTTTGATTGTTGATGAAATAGGGACAATTGAAGATGCTGAATCGGTATTAGAGGCTGTTCATGCTGGTGTTCAATTATTTGTCACAGTACATGGATATAAAATGAGTGAGTTAAGAAATCGTCCAAGCTTAAAGCCATTATTCGATGCTCACGTATTTGATCGGTATATGGAATTAACTAGAAAAGAAGGACCTGGTACTGTTCAACAAATTCTTAATAAAAGTGGTCAGCAATTATTAACTGAAAGAAGTGTAACAACATGATTAAGTGGGTCGGTGCGATTTTAATTGTCATTGCCACAACATGGGTTGGGTTTGAAGCTGCCAAGCATTTGAGCGAAAGAACACGCCAGATTAGGCAGCTAAAGGTTGCTCTTCAATCCCTAGAAGCGGAGATAATGTATGGACATACCTCTTTAATTGTCGCAGCACAAAATATTTCCAAGCAAACACCAAAACCGTTAGCGTGGTTTTTTGAACAATTTGCTGAAAAATTAACTAAGGGTCATACAAGTGTAAAGGTGGCATGGGAAGAGAGTCTTCAAGATATATGGAAGTTTACAGCATTTAAACAAGGTGAATACGAGGTTTTAAAACAGTTTGGAGAAACCTTAGGACAGCATGATCGTATTTCGCAACAAAAGCATATTAAATTAACATTAACACATCTTGAACGAGAAGAAGCAGATGCAATTGATCGACAAACAAGATATGAGCGAATGGTTAGAAGTTTAGGTGTTTTAACAGGAGTATTGTTAGTTATTTTATTGATGTAGTAGTCGAAGGGAGTCTTAGCAATGGGCGTAGATATTAACACGATCTTTCAAATTGCCGGGATAGGAATCGTCGTTGCATTCCTTCACACAATTTTAGATCAAATGGGAAAAAAGGAATATGCACAATGGGTTACTCTTATTGGCTTTATTTATATTTTGTTTATGGTGGCATCAATTGTAGATGACTTATTTAAAAAGATTAAATCTGTCTTTCTTTTCCAAGGGTAAAGGGGGCGCTCTCAATCGAAATTATCCAAATAGTTGGCCTAGGATTAATCGCTACATTTCTAGCCTTAATCGTTAAAGAACAAAAACCTACCTTTGCCTTTATGCTTGTTGTGTTTGTTGGATGTGTTATTTTTTTGTTTTTAATAGATCAAGTTTATGAAATCATTCGAATGGTTGAACGAATAGCCTTAAATGCGAATGTGAATTTAATCTATGTAGAAACAATCCTAAAGATTATTGGTATTGCCTATATAGCTGAGTTTGGTGCCCAAATTACGAAGGATGCTGGACAAGGTGCGATTGCCTCAAAAATTGAATTAGGTGGAAAAATCTTAATTCTTACAATGGCGATACCAATTTTAACAGTAATTATCGAAACAGTTCTTGAAATGATTCCAGGTACTTAAAAATAGATAGATTACTAGAAAGTGTTTAGCTGGAGGTGTGATTTATTGAAAAAAGTGCTTACTTTCATTGCCCTACTTTTTATCTTTCTATTAAACCCATTAGATGTACAAGCTTTAACAACACCTCAGCAGGTAGATAAAACAGAAACTGAAGGAGCGGAAGCTGTTGATCCTAATACGTTTGTAAATGATCAAGTGGAGCAGCTTGATATTGATGATATTAAAACCTACTGGGATAAAGTCATGACAGAGTATGGTGGGTTTTTACCTGAAAGTCAAAAAGGAAGCTTACTTCAGTTTTTAAGTGGAGAAAAAGAATTATCCTTTCAAGAATGGATGAAAGCATTATTGAAATTTATGTTTCATGAATTAATTGCAAATGGAAAGCTATTAGGCACATTAATTCTATTAACAATTTTTAGTATGCTATTGCAATTATTACAAAATGCGTTTAACCAAAGCACAGTAAGTAAGGTAGCATACGCTCTTGTTTACATGGTATTAATTATTATTGCATTAAATAGTTTTCATGTAGCAATCGAATATACAAATGATGCAATTCATGCGATGACAAACTTCATCTTGGCTTTAATTCCTCTTTTATTAGCATTAATGGCATCAGCAGGTGGTATTGCCTCTGCAGCTTTTTTCCATCCAGTTATTATTTTCCTTATGAATACAAGTGGATTACTGATCCAAAATATCGTATTACCTCTGCTTTTCTTATCTGCATTATTATATATCGTTAGTACGCTAACAGATCAATATAAAGTAACCCAGCTTGCTGGATTACTTAGAAATATAAGCATCGGCTTGTTGGCTTCTTTCCTAACTATTTTTCTCGGAGTAATTTCTGTTCAAGGAGCGTCAGCAGCGATTACGGATGGCATTACTATTCGAACGGCAAAGTTTATAACAGGAAACTTTGTACCAGTGTTAGGAAGGATGTTTACAGATGCTACTGATACAGTGATAAGTGCTTCCGTTTTACTGAAAAATACAGTAGGTGTATTGGGAGTGGCGGTGTTATTATTCATTGCAGCTTTCCCGGCAATAAAGGTATTATCTTTAGCTTTCATTTATAAATTTGCTGCTTCCATTTTACAGCCACTTGGTGGTGGACCAGTTATTGCTTGTTTGGACATTATAAGTAAAAGCGTTATCTATATTTTTGCAGCATTAGCAATTGTTTCATTGATGTTTTTCTTGAGTTTAACTGTCATCATAGCAGCTGGTAATTTAACGATTATGATGCGATAGGGGGAATCTACTATGTCATTTTTAACTGAATGGATCACCAATATTATCGTATTTATTTTACTGGCTGTGGTAATAGATCTTCTTTTACCTAATTCATCGATGCAAAAGTATGCAAAAATGGTCATTAGTCTCTTATTAATCATCGTTATTATTAATCCAATCTTTAAATTATTTTCAAAAGATATGAATGATGTACTCTCAGAATTTACGATTACATCAGCCTCTGAAAACGAAAACACAAAAAATTTAATAGAATTTCAAAAAAAAGAAATACAAGCCTCACAACGTGCATATATTTTAAAACAGATGGCTGTCCAAATGAAAACAATGGCAGACGAGGAGCTGGTGGATAAATATGATGTCATGATTGATAAGATCCTTCTTTCCGAATCAAACCAAGTTGCAAACATTCAGTCTCACAAAGATTTGCAAGAGATCCAGGTGGTTCTAAAAAAGAATCAACAGGATCAAGTAGTTGAAAATGGAGATGTTGATACCGTTAAGCCGGTTTCAATTGATACATCAAGAGTCATACCAAAGGATGATGCAGGAGACGAAGTGGATGCAGAAAAGATTGCAGCAGCACTAGCAGAAATTTGGGAAGTAGAAGTAGAAGTCATCAAACTCCAAGTGGAAAGGGGGGAGGAGTCATTAGATGAGCAATAAAGAAACGCTTATGCAAAAGCTGAAATCTTTACTTGGCCAGTCAGATTCTAAAAAACCATCTAAATATCATTATTTTATTCTTGTTTTTATCCTAGGTATTGCTTTCATGCTCGTTAGTAATCTATTTACTAGTGATACTAATCAAACTCAAGAAGCTCTACCTACAGCTTCAACAAGTGCAACAGAAGAAAGCACCGAAGTCTTTAAACAAGAAAAAAGCAGTAATTCAGGCTCCATCTCTGATTATGAAGATGAGTATGAAAATCAGCTTAAAGAAGTGTTAGAAACAATATCTGGTGTTGGAGATGTTTCTGTCGTGGTGAATGTTGATGCAACTGCTCAGAAAATTGTCGAGAAAAACCGGGTAAATCAAACGCAAGTAACGAAAGAAACCGACCGTGAAGGCGGAACAAGAGAAGTAGAAGATCAATCAATTGATGAAGAAGTTGTCATCATTCAGGATGGTGAGAAACAGACTCCACTTGTTATACAAACGAAAAAACCAGAAATTCGTGGAGTTCTAATTTCTGCTGCTGGGGCTGATAACATTCATATAAAAAAAACAATTATCGAATCAGTTACTCGGGTATTAGGTGTTTCAAGTCACCGAGTAGCAGTAGTCTCGAAAAAAATGAAGGAGGATGAATAGATTATGTTGAAAAAACAAACAGTTTGGTTATTAACAATGCTAAGTTTAGTGGTGGTTTTATCTGTGTATTATGTGACAAGTCCAGAAGGTGGAGCAGGTAATATGGCAATGACTGGTGAGGAACAGGCAAATGATGCTACAGCAACGGAAGAAACAACTGAAGGAGCAACAGAAGAACAACCGGCAAAAGAAGAGGGTGCTGAAGAAGGAACAGAGGAAGGCACTGAAAAGGGAGAAGAAGCTGAAGCTGAGGGTGAAGTTCAAACAGAAGAATTTGAAGATGGAACAGTTATTTCTAGTGTAACAAATGCAAGTGATGAATTATTTACAGAGCTTCGTTTACAATTAGATGATCAACGTAATGAGTTAAAAGAGCAATTACAAGCTATTGTAGCAAGTAATGATGCTTCTCCAAATGAAAAGAACGATGCATATGATGAAATGGAAGCATTAACTGATGCAGCGAAAAAAGAAAGCATTATTGAAACGCTTATTAAATCAAAAGGTTATGAAGATGCTTTAGTAAGAGCAGATGGTAACAATGTGAAAATTACTATAAAAGCTAAAGAGCATGACAAATCTTCTGCTAATAAAATTATGGCTCTTGTAAGTGAAGAGATGGATAATATGGAAGATGTAATTGTTACATTTGAGCCTGCTCAGTAATAGATTAATAACAAATGGTCAATCCTATAATTGGGATTGGCCATTTGTGCGATAGGGTGTTTAGATAACTTTAAGAATTTCTCTTTTAAATCATTGTTTTTATCAACTTTGCTGCCTTAAAAAAATTGTTAGGAAGAATAGAATCCGTTCCATTTCGCTGCAGACACTTCCTTTCCGCGGGGAGGAAGTCAGGCTCATCGGCTACGCCTGTAGGGTCTTGACCTTTCCTCTTCACCCGCAGGAGTCAAGTGTCTTCCGCTACACTCCACTATACTTTTTAAACTTTAATAAAGGCTCTTTTCTGAAGGATTAATGCTATGTTGCTAATTAATTAAATTTCCCTTTAGCAACAAGGTGATTATCCTTTAGAAGGCAAGATTTTAAAACAAAAGATGCCAATAAATTTTATACAGTGCTATTTTCTTCAGATAACTATAGCAACAAAATTTTACAAAAAAGCCTTAATAAAAGTTGTTTTATATTACTGTTATTTTACGAGAAAACTTTTTAGGTTGATTGTAGCGGAAGGTGCGAGACTCCTGCGGGAGCAGCGGGACAGGTGAGATCCCACAGGCGCTTGCGCCGAGGAAGCTCACCGCCCGCCCCGCGGAAAGCGAGCAACCTGTAGCGGAAATCAACCATAAGCAAAACTTATTTATAACAACAAAGTTAGAATTTATATCCAATTTTCAAAAGATCTTGGAGTAAATAAAACAGTTATTCCTTCGATTAGATATAAAATAGGTACAATTGTTGTTGAATTTGTTTAGGGTTATATCGTAAGATAGAAATATAAGACTTAGTTTTAGTACTAGATTATAATTTTTAAAGAGATCGTGTATTTTGACTTTAATACATGATTATATGATTGAAGGGGTGCCTAAGCATGCTAAAAATACAAGAAATAAGAGAGATCATTAAATTAATCGATCAATCTTCTATTAACGAATTTTCATTTGATCAAGATGGTACAAAAATTAAAATGAAAAAACAATTACAAGAAGTAGAAACAGTTGTCCGTAACTCAGTTGCACCTGCTGTTGAAACAATTCAAGCACAGCCAGTTACACAATCTGCACCTGCACCTGCTGCTCAACCTGTTGTTGAAGCGGTAAAGCAGGAGGAAACAGTTGAAGCAAGTGCTGATACATCAAATTTACATAAAATCACTTCACCAATGGTAGGAACTTTTTATGCAGCATCTTCACCAGATGTTGGTAACTATGTAGAAGTTGGATCAAAGGTGACAAATGAAACAGTCGTTTGTATAGTTGAAGCGATGAAACTCTTTAACGAAATTGAAGCTGAAGTTAAGGGTGAGATTGTTGAAATACTTGTACAAAATGGACAACTTGTCGAGTATGGCCAACCTCTATTCCTTGTAAAGCCTGAATAAGGAGCTTATAAAATGATAAAGAAATTACTTATTGCCAACAGAGGAGAAATTGCAGTTCGAATTATTCGAGCATGTAAAGAACTTGATATAGAAACTGTAGCAGTTTTTTCAGAAGCTGATCGTGAAGCATTACATGTCCAACTGGCTGATGAAGCTTATTGTATTGGACCAAAGCTATCAAAAGATAGTTATTTAAATTTCACAAATATTATTAGTGTCGCAAAATTGACAGAAAGTGATGCCATTCACCCTGGTTATGGATTTTTAGCAGAAAATGCTGATTTTGCAGAGCTTTGTAGTGAGTGTAATATCATTTTTGTTGGCCCGAGTGCAGATGCGATTTCTAAAATGGGTACAAAAGATGTGGCAAGGGAAACAATGCGTAAAGCTGGCGTTCCAATTGTTCCTGGTTCAAAAGGAATTATAGAAGACGTTGAAGACGCAAAAAAATTAGCCAATGACATGGGCTATCCTGTTATAATTAAAGCAACAGCAGGTGGCGGTGGAAAAGGTATCCGTGTAGCAGCTGATGAGCAAGCACTAATCAAAGGTATTCAAATTACACAACAAGAAGCTGCAACAGCCTTTGGTAATCCTGGTGTTTATATTGAGAAATATATTGAGGATTTCCGCCATGTTGAAATTCAAGTAATGGCAGATACACATGGTAATACGATTCATTTAGGTGAACGTGATTGTTCAATTCAGAGAAGGCTACAAAAACTAATTGAAGAAACTCCATCACCAGCACTTGATCAAGAAATACGTGCGCAAATGGGAGAAGCAGCTGTAAAGGCTGCTGAAGCAGTAGCATACACTGGTGCAGGTACAGTTGAATTCATCTTCGACCATGTAAATAAGAAGTTTTATTTCATGGAAATGAATACACGAATTCAAGTAGAGCATCCCGTAACTGAAATGGTGACAGGAATTGATTTAATTAAGGAACAAATCAAAGTTGCATCTGGTGAGAAATTATCTGTTACTCAAGAAGAGGTTACCTTTAACGGATGGTCAATTGAGTGTCGTATTAATGCAGAGAACCCAGCTAAAAATTTCATGCCTTCACCAGGGAAAATCGCGATGTACTTGCCGCCAGGTGGTCTAGGTGTTAGAGTAGACTCAGCAGTATATCCAGGCTATTCAATCCCACCATACTATGATTCAATGATCGCAAAATTGATCACATATGGCGCAACAAGGGAAGAAGCGATTGCACGAATGAAGCGTGCATTAAGTGAATTTGTGATAGAAGGTATTTCTACAACAATTCCGTTCCATTTAAAATTATTAGAGCATGAAAAATTTGTAAGTGGGGATTTTAATACAAAATTCCTTGAATTATATAAAGTAATGGAATCGTAAAAAACACATGGAGGTGCTAAAACCTTGAAAGATACAAATAATGTATTAGAAATGAATCAAGAAAACAATGGTTTAGGCAAGGTGGAAATTGCTCCAGAGGTAATTGAAGTAATCGCGGGTATTGCAGCTTCTGAAATTGAAGGCGTTGCTTCAATGCGCGGTAATTTTGCTGCAGGTGTTGTTGAACGACTTGGTAAGAAAAACCACGGTAAAGGTGTAAAAGTGGATCTTACAGAAGAAGGTATTATTATTGAAGTGTATTGTGTGATGATTTTCGGTGTTTCAATTCCAACAGTTGCACAAAAAATTCAAGACAATATCCGTCAGGCATTACTTAACATGACTGCTTTAGAAGTGAACGAAGTAAACATTCATGTTGTAGGAATCCAATTCGAAACAAAAACTCAGGATGTTGAAATAGATCAAGAAATGTAAAAGGTTATTTCTACATTAATTAAAATAGAGATAGAAGCAAATTAAAACCAGAGGGTTAGACTCCTTTGGTTTTATTTGTTTTAAATTTGCTCTTGAAATCAAAATTATTTGGGGTTTATCCATGTATTAGGTATAGAACTTGTTTAAACATCCAAGATTATTGAATAAAGGAGAAACGGATTAGTTGTTTTAGTAGGGAGATGAGAGATCACTAGAGCTTAGCTTACGTGAAGGCTCCCGGGTAGTAAAATAGATTATTTTCCATGAGGAAGCAAAAGCATCTAAGGAGATCAGCAGCTAAGTTTAAAGAGAACAAGAAAATAAAAGCCTTTTCATATGGGAAATATGTAAAACAATCCATTTTCGGCATGAATCTAAAAGACAGATATGGTATGATCACTTTATGACATTTTCGACATTTTTAAACATTAAAGGAGCAAGTAAAGAATGAAGCGAAGAACAGCGAGAGAAAAGGCACTACAGGCGTTATTTCAAGTGAATGTAAGTGATACAGATCCGAACGAAGCAATCGAACATGCGTTAGAAGAAGGAAATCAAGATGAATTTATGAATAAGCTTGTTTTTGGTTCTATTGAGCATGAAGTAGAATTAGACGAACTCATTACACCCCATTTAAAAAATTGGACAATCGATCGGTTAGCTAATATTGATATTACAATTCTACGTATGGCAGCATATGAATTGAAATACGAAGAAGATATTCCGAAAAATGTAACAATTGATGAAGCGGTTGAGTTGGCTAAAGCATTCGGGGATGATCATTCTAGTAAATTCGTCAACGGTGTTCTCTCTAAAATTAAACAAAACCTAGAGGGTTAATCACTAGTATCGAGGAGGAATTAGGAATGGCAGCAATCATAATTGATGGAAAGCAATTATCCACATCAAAAAGAAACGAACTAGCTAAAGAAGTAGAAGAAATTAAAGAGAAGGGTTTACTTCCTAAGCTTGTTGTTATTTTAGTAGGAGATAATCCTGCATCACTATCTTATATTAGAGGAAAACAAAAGGCTGCAGAAGAGATTGGAGTAGGCTTTCAGTTAGAGCACTACCCAGAATCATTTACAGAAAAGGAATTGCTTGATGTAATTGGAAATTACAACAACAATGATGAGTATCATGGAATTTTAGTTCAACTTCCACTTCCTGCTCATATCGATGAAACAGCTGTTGTGGAGACAATTTCTCCTCTAAAGGATGTTGATGGATTCCACCCAGTAAATATTGGACGTATGATGACTGGCCAAGAAACGTTTTTACCTTGTACACCAGCTGGAATCGTTGAAATGATCAAATCTGTTGGTGTTGAAATCGCCGGGAAGAATGTTGTTGTTGTTGGAAGAAGTAATATAGTTGGTAAACCTGTAGGACAGCTCCTACTAAATGAACATGCGACTGTAACATATTGTCATTCAAAAACAAAAGATCTTTCTTCTTATACAAAAGAAGCTGATATTTTAGTTGCCGCTGTAGGACGAGCTAATTTTATTAAAGGTGAAGACATTAAACCTGGAGCTGTTGTTATAGACGTAGGAGTTAACCGACTTGATACAGGTAAACTTTGTGGAGATGTAGTTTTTGATGAAGCTAAGGAAGTGGCAAGCTACCTTACTCCGGTTCCTGGTGGAGTTGGTCCAATGACAATTACTATGCTTGCTCATAACACAGTACAATCTGCAAAACAATTTCTTACGAAAAAGTGATGTTTTTAGCGGAAGACAATCTACTGTGGGGTTTACTGGTAAAAGTCTGCACTCTGCAAGTCAGGCTTAGTAGGTACGACTTACTCCCAGTAAATACAGTTTCTGATATAAAAATCACTTTACATAAACAATCAAAAAACTTAAATTAGAGTTTCATACAAAGGGTTTGACTTTATCAACAGAAAACAAAATATAGGCTTTTTGTATCCTAAAAGCTATATACCGTTCTGTTGGGGTCTGACCCTTTGCTTATGCATGTAATAAAAAGGGGGTTGTACAATGAGTGAAATAAAATATGTAACTGTTACAGCCTTAACAAAATACATAAAGCGAAAATTTGATGTTGACCCACATTTATCGGACATATGGATAAAAGGAGAAATATCAAATTTTAATTTACATAGCCGTGGGCATATGTACTTTACACTTAAAGATGAAAAAGCACGAATACAAGGAGTTATGTTCGCAGGAGCAAATAAATCTCTAAAATTTAAGCCAGAGAATGGTATGAAGGTTTTATTACGCGGAGAAATATCAGTTTATGAACAAAGTGGTGGATATCAGGTTTATGTAAAAGAAATGCAACCAGATGGTATTGGCAGCTTGTATTTGGCGTATGAAGAATTAAAGAAAAACTTACAAAAAGAAGGGTTATTTGATTCGATCCATAAAAAGCCAATTCCAAAATACCCTAATCAAATAGGTGTCATCACTTCTCCTACTGGGGCAGCTATTCGCGATATATTAACAACCATTAATCGAAGATTTCCAATGGCGAAAGTGATATTAATTCCTGCTTTAGTTCAAGGTGTTCAAGCGGGAGCATCTGTAGCAAAAGCGATTAAAACAGCAAATGCATTAGAAACGCTAGATGTATTAATTGTCGGTCGCGGTGGAGGATCAATTGAAGAGCTTTGGGCTTTTAATGAAGAAATTGTTGCTAGAGAAATTTTTGCTTCACAAGTACCTATTATATCCGCAGTTGGACATGAAACTGATTTTACTATCGCTGATTTTGTGGCAGATTTACGTGCACCAACACCAACTGGAGCTGCGGAGCTAGCTGTTCCTCATTTTAATGAGTTATTAGACCGGATTTCAGATCGTAAAAACAGATTGAAAAGATCTATTCAGGAAAAGATAACCTCAAATCGAGACAAACTTTCCCACTATCAAGGCTCTTATGCATTTAGATATCCTAAACAGCTTTATCAACAAAAAGAGCAGCAATTGGATACGATTGTTGATCGATTACAAAAGGAAGGTCGAAGAGCTATTACTCATAAAAAAGACTCCTATGTAGCTCTAAAGAACCGACTTGGGAATGAACATCCTTCTGATCAAGTGAAAAGAGCAAACGAAGCATATATGTCTTTATTGAAGAAGTTGAATCGAGAGATGTCTTCTGTGTTAACACATAAAACCTCGCAATTTAAAGCAACAATTGATAAACTTAATGCATTAAGTCCACTGAAAATTATGGATAGAGGATATAGTATTGTGTATCAAGAGAAGCAGCTCATAAAAAGTATAAATCAAGTACAATCAGGCCAAATGCTCAAAGTACAACTTAAAGACGGTCAGCTTGATTGTCAAGTAAAGGGAATAGAGGAGCGTACAATTAATGAGTAAAGATAAGGAACTAAAAGAGGAAGAAGTTTCATTTGAACATGCTATGCAGCAGCTTGAAGAAATTGTTGGGAAGCTTGAAGAAGGGGACGTACCTTTAGAAAAAGCAATTGATTATTTTCAAAAGGGAATGGTTCTCTCAAAGCTTTGTCATGACAAGCTACAGCATGTTGAAAAACAGATGGATTTTATTTTACGAGAAGATGGTGAATTAAAGCCATTTGAATTACAGGAGGAAGAAAAATCGTGAGTAGTGTATTAAGCGATTTTTTACAATCTCGAAAGAAAACCATTGAAACACGCCTTCCCGATTATATAAAAGAGCTTAAGGCTCCTGAAACAATTAAAGAGGCAATGCTTTATTCGCTCAAAGCGGGTGGAAAACGTTTAAGACCAATTTTGGTGCTTGCTTTGCTTCACACGTATGGTAAACGGGAGGAGTTAGGGATTGCAACTGCGTGTGCGATTGAAATGATTCATACGTATTCACTAATTCATGATGACTTACCGTGTATGGATGACGATGATTTAAGAAGAGGAAAGCCAACCAATCATAAAGTTTATGGGGAAGCAGTTGCTGTGCTAGCGGGTGATGGTTTATTAACACAGAGCTTTTCTTTAATAGTCAATGATCCTTATTGTTCATTAGAAAATAAGCTTCGACTTGTTTCAGAGCTTGTAAATGCAGCAGGTGCACAGGGAATGGTTGGAGGGCAAATTGCTGACATGCAAGGTGAAGCGAAAGCCTTAAGTCTTGAGGAACTTCAGTCTATACATGAAAATAAAACAGGTAAATTGCTACAATACAGTATCATTTCTGGTGCTATTTTAGCAGATGCTCCTGAAAATGATATTGAAAAGCTTAGGAAAATTGGGTATCATCTTGGACTTGCCTTTCAAATTCGAGATGACATATTAGATATTGAAGGAAACGAACAAATTATCGGAAAACCTGTTGGCTCTGATACTTTAAATGAAAAAACAACATATCCGAAAATTTTAACGATGCAAGGCGCTAAGGCAAAGCTAGATGAGCATATAAAGCAAGCAAAAGAATTAATAGACGATTTATCTGTTCAATCATCCATTCTTGTTCAAATCTGTGAATTAATCGCAAATAGAGATCACTAAAAAGCAAATTGCGAAATGATGTAAACCGTTTCCATAGGTAACGGTTTTTTACTGTTTTATTCAGGTGTTTTTCGTCATCAATTTCGTTTTATATAGAATACTCTATGGCAAAAGGCAATTGAAACAAATTCCTTAATAATCTAAAAATAATTAAAAGAAACAAAGTGTGCAAAGAGCATGATGAAATAAAAGTAATTTGTTAAATATAAGTTTTATTAATTAAAGCTATTGTTTCAAAGTAATAAAAATTAGAAACTTCCATTGAGTTATTTATCTTACTATAATTTTTATAGTGACATAAAACATTGTAATTAGAACAATTTTATGGTAAATTTTCTTTGCTTGATCATCGGTTTATAATAGGTATTTTTATTAGATAATAATCTGATAACTACTTTATAGCTCGCAAATTTATAAAGCTTTTTTAACATCAATACTGGCAAAAATATAGCTTGTATCCTAAAACGTTTTCAAATAATGGGATTTTACGTTAAAATAGATAAATAACACAAATTAATGCTAAATGGCTATAGAGCCTATAAATTACTTACAAACAATTGACTATATGAAACAAACTGAATCGAAAGTGAGTGATCCATTTGGATCTTCTATCCATTAAAGACCCGAGTTTTTTAAAAAAATTATCAAACCATGAATTAGAAAAGCTAAGTGCTGAAATTCGTCAATTTTTAATTGAGAAGCTAGCTGACACTGGAGGACATATTGGTCCAAATTTAGGTGTTGTTGAATTAACGATTGCACTTCATAAAGTATTTGATAGTCCAAAAGATAAGTTCCTTTGGGATGTAGGACATCAGTCATATGTTCATAAAATTTTAACAGGTCGTGCTGGTCAATTTGATACTTTACGTCAATACCAAGGCTTATGTGGTTTTCCTAAGCGTTGTGAAAGTGAGCATGATGTATGGGAAACAGGTCATAGCTCTACATCGTTATCTGCTGCTATGGGTATGGCTATTGCCAGAGATTTGAAAAAATCAAAGGAGCATGTTATACCAATTATCGGAGATGGTGCTTTAACTGGTGGAATGGCACTTGAGGCACTTAATCATATTGGTAGTGAAAAGAAAGATGTTATTGTTGTGTTAAATGACAATGAAATGTCAATTGCACCTAATGTTGGGGCACTTCATAATGTTCTTGGGCGCTTACGTACAGCAGGAAAGTATCATTGGGTTAAAGATGAGCTTGAATATTTACTGAAGCGTATCCCTGCAGTTGGTGGAAAGCTTGCTTCAACCGCTGAACGTGTTAAAGACAGTTTGAAATATCTATTAGTGTCAGGTGTGTTTTTTGAGGAACTTGGATTTACGTACCTTGGACCTGTAGATGGTCATGATTATGATGATTTATTTGAAAATCTCCAATATGCTAAAAAAACGCCAGGTCCTGTATTACTACATGTAATCACAAAAAAAGGTAAAGGCTATCAACCTGCTGAAACTGATACAATTGGAACGTGGCATGGAACAGGTCCTTATAAAATTGAAACAGGCGATTTTGTAAAGCCTACTGTAGTAGGACCAGCTTGGAGTAAGGTTGTCAGTGAAACTGTTCGAACGCTTGCAAGAACGGATGAGCGTATTGTAGCAATTACACCTGCTATGCCTGTGGGCTCTAAGCTAGAAGGCTTTGCCCAGGAATTTCCTGATCGGATGTTTGATGTAGGAATTGCTGAGCAGCATGCAACAACTGTAGCGGCTGGTCTTGCTACACAGGATATGAAGCCGTTTTTAGCGATTTATTCGACATTTTTGCAGCGAGCGTATGATCAAGTTGTACATGATATCTGTCGACAAAACTTAAATGTTTTTATAGGAATAGATCGATCAGGATTAGTTGGTGCAGATGGAGAAACACATCAAGGTGTTTTTGATATTGCATTTTTAAGACATATTCCTAATATGGTCATTATGATGGCAAAAGATGAAAATGAAGGACAGCATCTTGTGAATACGGCATTAAAATATGATAATGGACCAATTGCTCTTAGATATGCACGCGGTAATGGTATCGGAGTAAATATGGACGAAGACCTAAAAGTGATTCCGATAGGCACATGGGAAGTGTTAAAAGAGGGTAATGATGCAGTCATTTTAACATTTGGAACAACAATAGAGATGGCAATGGAAGCGGCCGATTTATTATCTGAACAAGGTAAATCGATTAGAGTTGTAAATGCAAGATTTATAAAACCTTTAGATGAAGATATGCTAAGAAATATTTTTGCTGAAGGTATTCCTATATTGACAATTGAAGAAGCTGTGTTACAAGGTGGATTTGGAAGTGCAGTGCTAGAGTTTGCTCAACAGCAGCAGGCAACGTCAACAATTTCCCGTATCGGTATTCCCGATCGTTTTATTGAACATGGTAGTGTCTCAAAACTTTTAGAAGAAATAGGTATGACAACAGAAAACGTTGTAAAGGAATTAAAAGACATGATGCCAGAACAAGAGAAAAAGGTTATGAGGTCATGAGTGGTAAAAAAGAAAGGCTAGATATACTTTTGGTTGAAAACGGCCTATTTGAAACACGTGAAAAAGCTAAAAGGGCTATCATGGCTGGTCAAATTTATGGAAATGAAGAAAGGTTAGATAAGCCAGGTGAAAAGGTTTCACGTGACCTCCATTTAACGGTAAAAGGCAAGACGTTACAATATGTAAGCCGTGGAGGATTAAAATTAGAAAAGGCCTTGAAAGAATTTGATTTATCTGTTGATGGAAAAGTTATGATTGATATCGGTTCATCTACAGGTGGTTTTACCGATTGTGCTTTGCAAAACGGAGCTAAGCTTTCTTATGCTTTAGATGTTGGCTATAATCAGCTTGCTTGGAAATTGCGACAGGATGAAAGAGTAGTTGTGATGGAACGAACAAATTTCCGTTATGTGAAACCTGAGGATTTTGAGAAAGGCATGCCAGAATTTGCTACTATTGATGTATCATTTATTTCACTAAAATTGATTTTTCCTGTGTTAAAAACAATTTTAGTACCTAATAGTGATATTATTGCTCTAGTTAAGCCGCAATTTGAAGCTGGTCGAGATTTTGTCGGGAAAAAAGGAATAGTTCGCGATCCTGAAGTACATGAGTATGTGTTAAAAGAAATGATTGATTTTGTTTTAAAGGAAGGCTATCATATTGAAAATCTTTCCTACTCACCTATCACAGGAGGAGACGGAAATATTGAATTTCTTCTTCATCTACGATGGAATGGTCCAATAGAAATGGGAGCTAATAACTTTTCAAAAACGGCTAAAAATATTGTGGAAGAAGCACACACACAATTAAAGGAAAATAAATTAATTGAAAAACAAGAACTGTAGAAGTAAAACAGTTCTTGTTTTTTTATTTTTCACAGAATAATCTGTATATTCATGCAAATGAATTATTTACCCTATTTATAATATGCTATATCTTAGTTGCTTTTTTATAGTTTTTATGCAGTTTCAAGGGAGTTTTTTTCAATAAAACTGTACTTTTTAAGGGTTTTCATATAAGATGTAAGGTATAAACATGCAAAGATTGATTGTAATGCATCATTGCAAAAGGGGTGCTTAAAGTGAATAAAGGACAAAGACATATAAAAATCCGTGAAATTATTACTAATAATGATATTGAAACTCAAGATGAATTAGTTGATTTATTAAAGGGAATGGGCTTTAATGTAACACAAGCCACTGTTTCTAGAGATATCAAGGAATTACATTTAGTGAAAGTTCCGATGATTGATGGAAGGTATAAATATAGCTTACCAGCTGATCAGCGCTTCAATCCACTACAAAAGCTAAAACGTGCGTTAATGGATGCCTTTGTTAAAATAGATTCTGCTGGTCATATGCTAGTAATGAAAACACTTCCTGGTAACGCAAATGCTATTGGTGCTTTAATCGATAACTTAGATTGGGATGAAGTACTCGGAACAATTTGTGGAGATGATACGATTTTAATTATTTGTCGTACATCGAATGATACTGATTCCATAACACAGCGATTTTTAGACATGCTTTAAGCAGATATATAGGATTCTAAAAAAATGAAGTAGAACTAATTTATATGCAAATGTAAAATTACTTTGCATATAAAAATATATAAGAGGTGTGATTCTGTTTGTTAGCGGAATTATCAATTAAAAATTTTGCGATTATTGAGTCATTAACTGTTTCGTTTGAAAAGGGATTAACAGTATTAACGGGAGAAACTGGTGCAGGTAAATCAATTATTATTGACGCAGTCCATCTTTTAGCTGGGGCCAGAGGATCATCAGAGTTTGTGCGCTTTGGGGAAAAGCGTGCTGAACTAGAAGCACTTTTCTTAATGGAGGATGACAGGCATCCTGTTTATAATAAGTGTGACGAATTTGGTATTGATGTTAGTGATGGTATGATTATTTTGCGTCGAGATTTATCGGCAACTGGAAAAAGTATTTGTCGCATTAATGGCAAATTAGTTACTATTGCTATTTTGCGTGAGGTTGGACAATATTTAGTTGATGTTCACGGTCAGCATGATAACCAGGAATTAATGAATGAGGAAAACCACATAAATCTTCTTGATCAATACGGTGGTAAAAAAATAAAAGCTGCTCTTGAAAATTATTTTGATGTTTATCGCAATTATGATACATTACAAAAGAAAATCATACAGCTATCAGAAAATGAACAAGAAATGGCTCATCGATTAGATCTATTACAATTTCAGCTAGAAGAAATTGAGGGTGCGGAATTACAACCAAAAGAAGATGAATTGCTGATAGAAGAAAAAAATCAGATTTCTAATTATGAAAAAGTCTATGATTCATTGCAAAATAGTTATAGTGCCTTACATGGTGAGCAAAGAGGGTTAGATTGGGTAGGACATGCTATGAGTAATCTTGAGAATGTTGGTAGTATTAATAAAACATTACAAGATCTCTCAGAAACAATTTCTAATGCATATTATATGCTTGAAGACCTTTCATATCAGGTAAGAAATGAACTGGAGTCGTTAGAGTTTGATCCTGAACGCCTAAATTTTGTTGAAAGCAGATTGAACGAAATTAACACTTTAAAACGTAAATATGGACAATCTGTAGAAGAAATTTTAACGTATTCAGCAAAAATAGAAGAAGAAATTGATACGATTAAAAATAAAGATAGTCATTTATATAAGCTTCAAAAAGAATTAGACTCTATTCTTGAAGATTTATCGATTGAGGCGAAAAATGTAACAAGTATTCGCAAAAATTTTGCGAAGGTCTTAATTGATGAAATTCATCAAGAATTAAAAGAGCTTTATATGGAAAAAACTACTTTTGATGTGAATGTATCATTGAAACAAACTTCTGGACAAAATGTTAAATATACAGCAAATGGTACAGATGATGTAGAATTTTTCATATCAACAAATCCAGGGGAACCTTTGAAATCTTTAAGTAAAACAGCATCAGGTGGAGAGCTTTCTCGTATCATGCTTGCTATGAAAAGTATCTTTTCTCAGCATCAAGGGATAACCTCAATTATTTTTGATGAAGTTGATACTGGGGTAAGTGGACGTGTTGCTCAAGCAATTGCCGAAAAAATTTATCGTGTTTCAAATGGCTCACAGGTACTTTGTATCACTCATTTACCACAAGTTGCTGCAATGGCTGATACTCACTTATATATTGCGAAGGAAACCACATCTGGACGCACAAAAACAAGTGTAAAGCCATTAAAAGAAGAAGAAAAAATCAGAGAAATAGGTCGTATGATAGCAGGTGTAGAAGTTACAGAGTTATCTAAACAACATGCTAAAGAATTATTATCACTTGCTCATACATCAAAAGGATAAATTTTCAATTGTCAGGTTCTAAATCAAAAAAGTCATCTATTTTTATGGATGACTTTTTTGAATTCTATAAAACATATAGCGAAAACTTCATTTTTTTTTAAACAATATTTTTAGTCAGTGTCTTATGGATAAACTAACTTTATTGATTTCTCATTCATGTCTCCTAATTCTTACAACAAATCCTTTAAATTTCTCCTTATTCAAGTTATAAATAAGCACCGAAAAGGCTACATTAAAACTGTAGCCATATATAAACATATGGTGTGGGTAGGAGCGAGGAGAGTGAAGGTTTTTGCAGACAGATAAAATGAGAAAAATTATTGGTGTACTTCTCCTTGTTTTATTTACAAGTTTAGGTTTTGTTAAAGAAGTTAGGGAATACGTTCAAATACCAAATCAATTAAAAGTATTTGAAACGCAAAATGTAACTGTACAAAGTTCATTTCCGGTAAATGCTTCACAAGATTCAGCAGAAGCATTTACAGTTCAAAAAAATAGTGATGGTCAAACTCTTGATGTAAAAGGAAAAAAAGCAGGCGAAGGAGAAGTGGTTTTCGACCTTGCAGGTTTTCCAGTGAAAAAAGTTGGTGTTAATGTTTTACCTGATTTTAAAGTAATTCCAGGTGGACAATCGATTGGTGTAAAATTGAATAGTCTTGGCGTATTGGTGGTAGGACACCACCAAATCAATACAGCAGAAGGTAAGAAGTCACCAGGAGAAATTGCAGGTGTTGAAGTTGGTGATATCATCACAAACATTAATGGAACGAAGATTGAACAAATGAGTGATGTGACACCGTACATTCAAGATGCTGGAAAAACAGGAAAGCCACTTGATTTAGTACTAAAAAGAGAAGATGAAGAAATTAAAACAAAGCTATATCCTTTAAAAGATGAAAATGATCGATCCTTTAGAATCGGTTTGTATATTCGGGATTCAGCAGCCGGTATTGGGACGATGACTTTTTATGATCCTAAATCAAAGAAATATGGTGCTTTAGGTCATGTTATATCTGATATGGACACAAAAAAGCCGATAGTAGTTGAGGATGGGCAAATTGTCAGATCAACAGTAACCTCAATTGAAAAAGGGAGTAACGGAAATCCTGGTGAGAAATTAGCTCGATTTTCTGGAGACAGAAAAATTATTGGTAATATAACTAGAAATAGTGCTTTTGGTATTTTCGGTGAGCTTAATCAGGATATGAATAATGGTGTAATGGACAAAGCCATGCCGATCGCTTTATCGAATGAAGTAAAAGAAGGACCAGCTAAAATTTTAACTGTTGTTGATAATGATAAGGTAGAAGAATTTGAAGTGGAAGTTGTAAGCTCGGTTCCACAAAAGTTTCCTGCAACTAAAGGAATGGTTATAAAGATTACTGATAAAAGACTCTTGGATAAAACAGGTGGAATTGTCCAAGGAATGAGTGGAAGCCCAATTATTCAAAACGGAAAAGTAATCGGTGCAGTCACACATGTTTTTGTTAATGATCCTACTTCAGGATATGGTGTTCATATCGAATGGATGCTAAATGAAGCTGGAATCGATATCTACTCTAAACAACAACAAAAAGTAAGTTAAAATAAAAACTGTCAAGAAAATTCTGTTTTCTTGACAGTTTTTATTATTTTTAGCTTTCCATTTAATGATCTGTTAGGTACAATAAAAGAAAGAAAAGATTTTTCGACAAAACGGTTTTAATATAAATGTCAAATGGAGTATTTAGTCGAATTTAGGAGTAAAATGGAGAAAAACTATCTTTTCCTCCATTTTTCAAAGTTTTTTTAAAAATTTAAAGGAATTTTTGAAGAAATGTCGAAATTGTTAACGTAATCGTATATATAATAGATATATAAATGCATACGTGCTAATCAGGACAGAGGAGGAAATTTTTGTGAATAAAATTAAAGTTTGTATTGTAGATGATAATCGAGAACTCGTAGGTTTACTTGAGGAGTACTTATCAAGTCAAGATGATATGGAAGTTCTTGGTGTAGCATATAATGGGCAAGAATGCTTAACTATGTTAAAGGAAAAAGATCCAGACGTTTTAGTCTTGGATATTATTATGCCGCATCTTGATGGTTTAGGAGTTTTAGAAAAAATAAGACAAATCGATCGTCCTCAGCCAAATGTTATTATGTTAACTGCGTTCGGACAAGAAGATGTAACAAAAAAGGCGGTTGATCTTGGAGCTGCTTATTTCATTCTTAAGCCGTTTGATATGGAAGGCCTAGCAAGTCATATTCGTCAAGTTAGTGGAAATGCAGCACCTATCATTAAAAGAGCTAACTCAAGTATGAGAACAAATGAAACACCAACTAAAGGAAGAAATCTTGACGCTAATATTACTAGTATTATTCATGAAATTGGAGTTCCGGCTCATATCAAAGGATATTTATACTTACGTGAAGCGATTTCTATGGTATACAACGATATAGAATTATTAGGTTCTATTACAAAAGTGTTATACCCAGACATTGCAAAAAAATATAATACAACGGCATCACGTGTAGAACGTGCAATCCGTCATGCAATTGAAGTTGCATGGAGTCGTGGAAATATCGATTCAATCTCAACATTATTCGGCTATACAGTGAGCATGACAAAAGCAAAACCAACAAACAGTGAGTTTATTGCGATGGTGGCAGATAAACTTCGTTTAGAACATAAAGCTAGCTGAATAGACTAGGTATGATCGATTAAGAAATTGGCGCTAACTTGTATTTTTTGGATCACTTCATCAGTGACCGGCGAATACAAGTTAGTGACTGACTAATTAAAAAAACCTCTAAGTTTAGATGAACAATTAAACTTAGAGGTTTTTCATGTTTTAAATTCACTATCTATCGAATTCGCTATTGTAAGGATTTGTATTTATTGATATATTATTCAAGGAGATATATGTGATTTATAAATTGAAAAAGAGGTTAGAAGGAAATGAACAGAGCTAATGTAATTTTAATATTATTAATCTCTATACTGATTGCTGGATGTCAAAATTCCGCAGAAGTAGTTACTGGAGAAGTCAGTGAGAAATTAGAATATGATGAAAGTTGGTTAACGGTAAACGGAACAGAAATAAGGGATAAACTAGTTATAGTTGAAAATGGTGAAGAAATGGATTTAACATTTGAAGAAGGACATAAAGCTATATTAATAGATACATCATTACATACTGGAGATATTGAACTTGATCATACAAATTTTTCAATAGAAAGTGAAGCAGAAGCTGATATAACTCCTTATGAAGCTTTACCATCGAATGAGGACTTTGAATATCTTGAAAAAGATAGAGTGATTAATTTTAATAAATCATCTACCGGTACATTAGAAGGTAACCTATTGTTTTCTTTTAGTGAAGAAGAAATTAAGAATAACAAAAATACATTAGTAATGGAATTTGAGGGTGTGAAATTTAGAGTTCCTTTAAAGCTCAATTGACTTGTTAACTTATAACTTCGTATGGAATAATTGAAATATAAAGAAACAAACTCTCTATATTTAATGTAGAGAGTTTGTTTCTTTATATTCTAACTTTTTTAAGTGATGATAAGAATCCATTTTTAATTCAGAAAATGTTGTTAGTATATCCTCAGGAAATACTTTTATTGACTGAAGCTTGCTATACATCGAGATAGTATCCAATTCTTTCTTTGTTGCTTGAGAAAATGCTTTGTCGATAGTTTTGGGTTTAGTTGTAAATTTTTTAGCTATATCCGTTGGTACATCAATATTGTATTTTTTGAATAGTGATAGGAGTTTATTAATATGGTGTTTCTCCGCAACCTTATTCTGTACAAAAGGACGAATAGCACCGAATTCTTCAATATATACATCATAGTTTGCTTGAGATAAATATTCGTCTTCCAGTGAATAAGTTAGTGCTTTGACTAGTGATAGGTGGTGCTCTTTAAGAACACCACTTGCCCCATAAAAATCTGGGGTTTTTGCATAGGCTTCGTTTATGGTAGAAAAAGCAAACACAAGGAACAGAATAGAAGCTAGGTGTATTTTGTTCACATATTTCAACTCCTGTAGAAAAATACAATTATTATCTAGTGTTTCCTATAGCTAACTGAATATGTAACAATAAAAATAATAAGAGACTTCACAAGAAAAAATAAACTTATAAAAGAGCATAGATCCAAATTTTTGTCGTTACAAAGGTCAAACTGCAAAAAAATGTTAATGTAAAGAATTTGATTTAACTTATCCCCATTCAATTAAATGTCCACATTGTGTAAGACCTCCACCAAATCCGTATAATAACAAACGATCTCCCGCTTTTACCTTTCCGTCTTTAATTCCAAGATCTAGAGCTAAGGGGATAGAAGCTGCCGATGTGTTACCGAACTTTTCCATACTATATAACGTTTTGTCCATACTGTATTTTGCTTTTGTGCAAATTGATTCAACCATTCTTAGATTTGCGCTATGGGGAATAAACCAGTCTACATCTTCTAATGTATATGGTGTCTTATCCAAAACTGACATCATGCCTTTAGGGACAGTTGAAACAGCCCATTTATATACTTCTCGGCCATTTTGAACAAGTTGTCGCTTGTGTTGAAGTTCTTGATCAAACATGGTATCAGATAAATTTGTTCCGTATAAATGATGTGCCTTTTCTCCTTCAGAAGTAACGAGTGAAGATAGAAACCCTCCTTTTTCACTGTATTCAACAAGAACGGCTCCAGCTCCATCTCCGAATAAAATACAAGTTGCTCTATCTGTGAAATCAATAATTTTTGATAATGTTTCGGTACCTATGACAAGGATCTTTCGATGTAATCCACTAGTAATTAAGCTATTCGCCATATGTAATCCATATGTAAATCCTGCACATGCTGCATTAAGATCGATAGCTCCAGCATTTTTTATACCTAGTTTACCTTGAATATATGAAGCTACACTTGGTGTTTGGTAGTCAGGTGTTAGTGTTGTAACAATAATCATGTCAACATCACTTATAGTTTTATTATAACGCTCTGTTAAATCATTAATTGCTTTTAAAGACAAGTCACTTGAGTATTCATCAACACCTGCAATTCTTCGCTCTTTAATACCCGTTCTTTTAGTGATCCATTCATCGTTTGTGTTTACAAGTGCTTCAAGGTCATCATTAGTCATTACATTATTTGGAACATAACTTCCTATAGCGGTAATACGAGCTTTTGAATTCATGTATGAACACCTCTTATTTTTTATAACCTAATAATAACATCTAACCCTAGTATCTGGTACTAAAAGTGGAGAATTTTTATCATAATTAAAAGATATTGACAGTTTGATTGTTCATTCTTCAAAAACAAAACTCTGAAAGAGGGAAAACTATCGTAATAAAGAAGACTGGTTTTTATAAAAAATTGATATATATCCAATTAAATATGTTTTACTGCTATAGAAAAGTAATATAATGAAAAGGGCGAATAATTTAAAAAGATGATTGTTTTAAATGACAGAAATGTTTTCATAAAAGAAAAAGAAGAACTGTATTCAGTCCTTCTTGTCGTTTTCTTCCTTTGTGTTAAGTTCAGCTAGTTTGGCAAGTAATATATGCTGAGGCATATGCATGACCTGTTCTAGTGGGACGTTTAGTGATTTTGCAAGCTTTTGTGCTGTATCAGCAGAAATTTGTAGTGGTCTCATTTGACATTCCTCCTAATTCTATTTTACACGAAAAGAAGGTGCATACAAGAATGACATTAATTTTTGGTCATAGAGGTGCTGCTGGATCGTTTCCAGAGAATACAATGCTTTCATTTGATGAGGCAATTCAAGCAGGGGCTCATGGAATTGAGTTAGATGTGCAGATGACAAAGGATGGCGTGATTGTTGTCATTCATGATGAAACAGTCGATCGCACAACTAATGGCAAAGGGTTTATTAAAGATTTGGATTATAAAGAAATAACAATGTTAGACGCAAGTCATTCTTTTTTGCAGTTTAGTGGTAAAGTTCGCATACCTACACTTGAAGAAGTTTTAGAATGGTCAGTGGCGAATCCATCTATATTGGTGAATATTGAATTAAAAAATGGGATTGTTGAGTATCCTGAATTGGAAGAAAAAACGATAAAATTAGTTACGAAATACAAGCTAGAAGATAAAGTGATTCTTTCATCTTTTAATCATTATAGCTTAGTGAAATGTAGGTCTATTTCAGATGAAATCAAAACAGCTATTTTGTTTATGGAGGGCTTATATAAGCCGTGGGAATATGCTCAAAATATTGGAGCTCAAGGTTTACACCCATATTTTTATGCTGCTAAAAGTTCATTGATTAAAGAAGCGCAGTCTTTTGGCATCGATGTAAGACCTTTTACGGTAAATGATCCCTCAGTGATGAGACAAATGTTTAGTGATCAAGTAGCGGCTATTATAACTGACTATCCTGAGCGTGCGTTGAAATTGTATAACGAATATAAAAAAGAGTGAGCAATTAATTTATAGCTCACTCTTTTTTTGTGATTATATTTGTAGATGTTAGTGAAAATTTTACTATAAAGAATTTATTTTTTCGCGAATCTTTTTTGTACCTTATTTCTTTTACGATCACGATAGAAAATAAAGCCAGCTACAAAACTCAAGCCTCCTAAAAATAATAAAAGACCTATTATAAACTGTAGCCATAAAAACGGTATAGGGGGCTGAAGTAAGCCAAATGTCATATCACGCATAAGCTTAATTCCATAAACAGCTAAAATTCCGGGAATCACCATAATGATTAATGCAATTATTCTAGACATACAAATAGTCCTTTCTATATCATCAAGGCTCTTTGCTGAAAGATTGTTACTTATTGACATCTTTATCTGTTAGAATCAGTTTTCTATTCGATTAAGAGTACAATCTGTAGAAGAAAAGAAGCCACTAGTCTTTATTTAGATTTGTTTCCAATAAGTTTGAAAAACAACAAAGTTTATGAAAATAGCCATCATACATATTAATTGTCTGTTTCTATTACCTGTTTGTCAAGTGTTATTCGATAGGCTATGATATAGGTATGCAAAAAATTGCAGTGTCTAACAATGGGGTGGAAAGTAACAAGTTTATTTAGAAGGGGATATGAGAATATGCAACAAGTAATGATTGTAGGAGCAGGTAAAGGTGGAACAGCACTATTAAAAAGAATTGTAGAAACTAACATTATGCATGTTATTGCTGTTGTTGATATAAATGAGAGAGCGCCTGGATTAGAATATGCGAGAAAATTAGGTATAAACATAGGTTCTAATTGGAAAACGATGATCAATGAGAAGATAAGTATTATTATTGAAGCGACAGGTAGTGAAGAGGTTATGCAAGAGTTGCATAGAGATGTAGCTCAAGGCGTGGTAATTATACCAGGTTCAGTAGCTTATATTATTTCTGAACTAGTTGATGAAAAAGAAGTATTAATTGCAAGACTTAAAGAAGAAGCATATAAGCAACAAACAATATTGAATTCAACAAATGATGGAATGATTGTTATTGATACGAACGAAAAAATCATTCTTTTCAATAAAACAGCAGAGAAAATCACGGGTTTTTCCAGAAAAGCTGCGCTAGGTATGAATATTAATGATGTGATACCCTCCAGCATGCTTTCAAGGACATTAAAAACAAGAGAGCTTGAAACAAATCAAGAACAAGTTTTAGAAAATGGTTTAAAGATCATTACAACAAGAATTCCGATGATTGATGAATCGGGTAATCTACTTGGAGCATTATCTTTGTTTAAGGATATAACTGAAGTTGTTAACTTAGCAGAAGAAGTGACGAATTTAAAGGAAATTCAAGTTATGCTTGAGGCAATTATTCAATCCTCAGAGGAAGCAATTTCTGTAGTTGATGAAGAAGGTCATGGAATTCTTATTAATCGAGCTTATACAAAGATGACCGGATTAACAGAGGAACAGGTTATTGGAAAGCCGGCGACTGCAGATATATCTGAAGGTGAAAGTATGCATATGCAGGTACTGAAAACAAGGCGTGCTGTCAGAGGAGCTAGAATGAAGGTTGGTCCTTCGAAAAAAGATGTGATTGTTAATGTGGCTCCAGTAATTGTGGATGGGAAGCTAAAAGGTAGTGTTGGTGTTATACATGATATGTCTGAAATTCAAACATTAACAACCGAGCTTAATCGAGCTAGGCAAATTATTCGTACTTTAGAAGCGAAATATACCTTTGAGGATATTATAGGTGTAAGCGATGAAATTAAAATGTCTATAGAGCAAGCAAAACTTGGAGCAAAAACACCTGCTACTGTTTTATTAAGAGGTGAATCTGGGACAGGTAAAGAGCTTTTTGCTCATGCTATACATAATGCAAGTGATCGAAAGTATAACAAATTTATACGAGTTAATTGTGCTGCGATCTCAGAAAATTTACTTGAAAGTGAGCTGTTTGGTTACGAGGAAGGAGCTTTTTCTGGAGCGAAGCGCGGAGGGAAACGAGGATTTTTTGAAGAAGCAAATAATGGTAGTATTTTTTTAGATGAAATTGGTGAATTATCGGCTAACATGCAAGCGAAGCTATTAAGAGTTCTGCAAGAAAATGAAATTGTAAGAGTTGGAGGAACAAAGCCAATTGCTGTAAATGTTCGAGTAATTGCTGCTACAAATGTCAATATTGAAAAAGCTATGTCTGAAGGAGATTTTAGAGAAGATCTTTACTATCGTTTGAATAGATACCCAATTTCAATACCTCCTTTAAGAGATCGTAAAGGAGATATTCCTGCTTTATGTGAAAGGTTAGTCGGGAAGTTAAATCAAGATTATGGAAGAAATATTGAGTGTGTAAATGCTAAAGCACTTAAACTTTTACTACAATATGATTGGCCAGGTAATGTTCGTGAGCTTGAGAACATCCTTGGAAGGGCTATTATATTTATGGAACATCATGAAATTGAAATTGATGGAAAGCATATTCCGATGCTGCAGCTTTCGGCTAAAGAAAGAAAAGCACAAGAAACTGGCCGTTTTGTTCATAATAATGAAGAGACACTTTCTGAGGTTGTTGAAAGAGTGGAAGCAGAAGTAGTTAAAAACTCATTAGAGCTTCATGAATATAATCGAACAAAAACTGCAAAAGCACTAGGAATTTCTTTAAGGAGTTTATATTATAAGATGGAAAAGTATAACCTTGCAAATAATAGCATGCAATAAAATTCATAGTTTGCAAAAAGGTGCATGATCGGTATATGATATAAAAGAACTTCTAAAAAACTAATAGTGTGCTCTTAATACATAATTCTTAAAATGTGCAGAAAGACCGCCTTAAAACATAAGGAAAAAGGACAAGTTAGATATATCGAAAAAAATATTTCGAAAAAAGATTTGTTGGCACGATTCTTGCATTAAAGATAGTAGATGCAGATGAAAACATTAGTGGAAGGATTTGAAGCTTAAATGAATTTAGATGATCTGCTAATAGAAGCTGCTAAATTAAGAGGTAATACTGTAGCAGTTGCTTCTGCAGAGGATGAAGAAGTAATAGAAGCTGTGGCTGAAGCTATTAATCGAGACTTAGCTCAATTCTTGCTTTTTGGAAATAAAGATGAAATTGAAGAGTTATTAGTGAAAAAGGGCTGTAACAAGGACTATGTTAAAGTTATTCACACAAGATCTAAGGAACAAGCATCTCAACAGGCCGTTAAAGCTGTTTTTGAAAATGAAGCATCAGTTTTAATGAAAGGTCATGTTCCGACCTCAACCTTATTAAAAGCTGTATTAAATAAGGAATATGGACTTAGAATGGGAAAAGTGTTATCTCATGTTGCAGTTTTTGAAGTAGCTAACTTCTCAAAATTAACAATAGTGACAGATGCTGCTATGAATATCGCTCCAGATCTAAGTCAAAAAGAGCAAATTATAAACAACTCGGTTGAAGTTGCAAGAGCGATTGGCATTGCTCAGCCTAAGGTTGCTGTTATTACTGCTGTTGAGACCATTAATCAATCAATGCAAGCAACAATTGATGCTGCTGCCTTAACAATTATGAATAAAAGAGGTCAAATTAAAAATTGCCTTATTGATGGACCGTTGGCGCTTGATAATGCAATTTCTTTAGATGCAGCTGAATTAAAAGGAATTAGCAGTCCTGTGGCAGGTCAAGCAGATATTTTATTTGTTCCTTCTATCGAAACAGGTAATGTTCTATATAAATCACTCATCTATTTTGCCAAAGCAAAAGTAGGAGCGGTTATTGCTGGGGCTAAAGCTCCAATAGTTTTAACAAGTCGATCAGATACTTCAGAAAGTAAATTATATTCTTTAGCATTAGCTTTATGCTCTACTGAAAAGTGAGAAAATTAGGAGGAAATACAACATGGAAATCTTCAAATATATGGAGAAGTATGATTATGAGCAACTAGTTTTTTGTCAAGATAAACAATCAGGGTTAAAGGCGATTATTGCCATTCATGACACAACACTAGGACCTGCATTAGGTGGAACTCGTATGTGGACATACAATTCAGAAGAAGAAGCAATTGAAGATGCTCTTCGTTTAGCTCGTGGAATGACTTATAAAAATGCAGCGGCAGGTTTAAATCTTGGTGGTGGTAAAACAGTTATTATTGGAGACCCTAGAAAAGATAAAAATGAAGAGTTATTCCGTGCTTTTGGACGATATATTCAAGGATTAAATGGACGTTACATAACAGCTGAGGATGTTGGCACAACTGTTGCAGATATGGATTTAATTCATGAAGAAACAGATTATGTTACAGGGATTTCACCTGCGTTTGGTTCATCTGGTAACCCGTCACCAGTTACAGCTTATGGTGTATATCGTGGAATGAAAGCTGCGGCAAAAGAGGCATTTGGCACAGATTCGCTTGAAGGGAAAGTTGTAGCTGTTCAAGGTGTTGGAAATGTTGCATACAACTTGTGTAAACATCTTCATGAAGAAGGAGCACAATTAATTGTTACTGATATTAATAAAGATGCAGTTCGTCGTGCGGTTGAAGACTTTGATGCAAAAGCTGTAGAACCTAATGATATCTATTCAGTCGAATGTGATATTTATGCTCCTTGTGCACTTGGAGCAACAATAAACGATGTGACAATTCCACAACTGAAAGCAAGTGTTATTGCTGGTGCTGCTAATAATCAACTAAAAGATACACAGCATGGAGATCTAATTCATGAAATGGGGATTGTTTATGCTCCTGATTATGTGATAAATGCTGGTGGAGTTATAAATGTTGCAGACGAATTATATGGCTATAATAGTGAGAGAGCTTTGAAAAAGGTAGAAGGAATTTATAGTAATATTGAGCGTGTTATTGAGATTGCAAAACGTGACAATATTCCAACATATGTGGCTGCTGATCGTTTAGCTGAAGAAAGAATTGCTCGAATGAGAAATTCAAGAAGTCAGTTCCTTCAGAATGGTCATCATATTTTAAGTCGTAAGTCATAAGGACTATTTACGCAGTTACTGGAGTTAGGAGGAGGAATCTCTTAACTCCAATTTCACATTAAGATAGATAAGGGTGATAAACCCTAAATGGGAAAGGATATCTCACTATACGGAGGTTTAAACGTTGCAGGTTAATGAATATCGAATCCTTGTTATTAATCCAGGATCCACATCAACGAAAATAGGTGTTTTTGATAATGAGAGATCTATGTTTGAGAAAACACTTAGACATGATGCAGAGAAGATTAATACGTTTCCAAGCATTATTGATCAATATGAATTTAGAAAGCAAACGATTCTTGAAACACTTGATGAAGAAGGCATTAATATCTCCAAATTAAATGCTGTTTGTGGACGTGGGGGGTTATTACGTCCAATAGAAGGTGGCACGTATACGGTAAATGATCAAATGCTAGAAGACTTAAGAAACGGATTTGCTGGACAGCATGCATCAAATTTAGGTGGAATTATTGCTTTTGAGATTGCAAATGGATTAAACATTCCTGCTTATATAGTGGATCCAGTTGTGGTTGATGAAATGCATGAAATAGCAAAAGTATCAGGAGTTCCAGCAATTGAAAGAAGAAGTATCTTTCATGCGTTAAACCAAAAGGCAGTTGCGCGACGAGTTGCTGCAGATCATCATCGTAAATATGAAGAAATGAACCTTATTATTACACATATGGGTGGAGGTATAACTGTAGGAGCTCATAAGCAGGGGCGTGTAATTGATGTAAATAATGGTCTTCATGGTGATGGACCATTTAGCCCAGAGCGTGCAGGTACAGTTCCTGCTGGTGATTTGGTGTCAATGTGTTACTCAGGTGATTTCTTCCGTGAAGAAATGATGAAGAAGCTTGTAGGTCAAGGTGGTCTTGTTGGCTACTTAGGAACGAATGATGCAGTTAAAGTAGAAAAGATGGTAGAGGCGGGAAATCCAGAAGCGACACTCATCTATTCTGCAATGGCTTATCAAATTGCGAAGGAAATAGGATCTGCTAGTGCTGTTTTAAAAGGTAAAGTAGATGCAATCGTCTTAACTGGTGGTTTAGCTTACGGTAAGAAATTTGTAAAAGAAATTTCTTCTTATATAGATTGGATAGCTGATGTATTAGTATTTCCTGGTGAAAATGAACTTCAAGCATTAGCAGAAGGTGCTTTACGCGTTTTATTAGGAGAGGAAAAAGCAAAAGATTATCCTAATGAAAAGATGACTTCAAAAATCTTTAATTAAGGCTCTTTTCTGAAGCATTGTTGCTAATTACCTAATTTCGAGTAGTAACAATGGTTTTATCATATATAAGGTACTTATTTTGAGAAGAAAAGATGCCACTAGACTTTATACAGTGCTGTTTTCTTCATATGTCTAAAAGCAACAAAGTTTACGAAAACAGCTTAATTAATGTTGAAGATTCGGTTAAAGGAGGCGTTCGAAAATGGCTACTGAATACGATCTCGTTATTCTTGGTGGAGGAACTGGTGGGTATGTAGCGGCTATTCGTGCATCACAGCTAGGACTTAAAACAGCAGTAGTAGAAAAAAGTAAGTTAGGTGGAACATGCCTTCATAAGGGGTGCATCCCAAGTAAGGCGTTACTGAGAAGTGCTGAGGTTTTTGCAACAACTAAAAAAAGTGAAGAATTTGGTGTTGAAACTGCTGAAGTAAAGCTTAATTTTCTTAAAGTTCAACAACGAAAACAATCAATTATCGAACAATTACATAATGGTGTGCAACACTTAATGAAGAAAGGCAGTATTGATATTTATGAGGGAATTGGCCGGATCTTAGGTCCTTCAATCTTCTCTCCAATGCCAGGTACGATTTCTGTTGAAATGAATAATGGAGAAGAAAACGAGATGCTGATTCCGAAAAATGTAATTGTTGCAACTGGTTCACGTCCCCGAAGTCTTCCTGGACTAGATATTGATGGAGAATTGGTCCTAACTTCCGATGAAGCACTAGAATTAGAAAGTCTGCCAAAATCAGTTATTATCGTTGGTGGTGGTGTTATTGGAATTGAGTGGGCATCTATGTTATCTGATTTTGATGTAGAAGTAACCGTATTAGAATATTCTGATCGAATTCTTCCTACAGAAGATAAAGAGATCGCAAATGAAATGAAGAAATTAATGACAAAAAAAGGTATTAAGATTATTACAGATGCTAAGGTATTACCTGAAACTCTTGTCAAACATGAAAATACAGTAACGATTCAAGCAGAATTGAATAATGAGAAAGCATCTTTCTCTGCAGACCGAATTTTAGTTTCTGTTGGACGTTTACCTAATATAGAAGGTATTGGTATTGAAAACACTGATATCAAAATAGAAAAGGGCTATATTGATACAAATAAATATTACCAAACAAAAGAATCACATATTTACGCAATTGGCGATGTAATTGGCGGATTACAACTGGCCCATGTAGCTTCACATGAGGGAATTGTAGCAGTGGAGCATATAGCAAATCAAAATCCCCTTCCGATTGATGAGACTCTAATTTCAAAATGTATCTACAGTTCACCTGAAATTGCAAGTGTAGGTTACACAGAGGAAGAAGCTAAGGAGAAAAACTTTAAGGTGAAAGTTGGTAAATTCCCATTTAGTGCAATCGGTAAGGCTCTTGTTTTTGGAGAAGCAGATGGATTTGTAAAAATTGTCGTAGATGAAAACACAGATGATGTATTAGGAGTTCATATGATTGGTCCTCATGTAACTGATATGATTTCAGAAGCAGGTCTTGCCAAAGTCTTAGATGCAACACCTTGGGAGATTTCACATACTATTCATCCACATCCTACATTATCTGAGGCAATTGGTGAAGCAGCACTTGCGGTATATGGGAAAGCGATTCATTATTAAATCGTTTAGATCAATGCTAGTAAATAAAATTAAAAATTTATATTTAGTGTCTAGCTTTAGGTTAAACAAGGAGCTTGCGCTTTTCTTATTAAGGAGGGATTAGCATGACAGAGAATCGTCATATTTCACTAAATTTAACAAATGAAGATGTGCTTGGCATGTATGAAACAATGTTGTTGGCTAGGAAAATAGATGAGCGTATGTGGTTGTTAAATCGTTCAGGAAAGATCCCATTTGTTATTTCATGTCAAGGACAGGAAGCAGCACAAGTTGGAGCTGCCTTTGCTTTAGATCGTAAAGAAGATTATGTGCTTCCTTATTACCGTGATATGGGTGTTGTGTTAGCATTTGGAATGACAGCAAAAGAGTTAATGCTATCAGCTTTTGCCAAAGCGGAGGACCCTAATTCAGGTGGGCGTCAAATGCCGGGACATTTCGGACAGAGGAAAAATAGAATCGTAACAGGCTCTTCACCTGTTACAACTCAAGTACCACATGCAGTAGGGATTGCTTTAGCTGGTAGAATGCAGAAAAAGGATCTTGTTACCTTTGTTACGTTTGGAGAAGGTTCTTCAAATCAAGGTGACTTTCATGAAGGTGCAAATTTTGCCGCAGTTCATAAGCTTCCAGTTATTTTTATGTGTGAAAATAACAAGTATGCAATTTCTGTTCCCTATGATATGCAGGTAGCTTGTGAGAAGATTTCTGATCGAGCTATTGGATATGGCATGCCAGGTGAAACAGTTGATGGGAATGATCCGCTTGAAGTGTATCGTGCTGTGAAAGCTGCTAGAGATCGAGGTCGCCGTGGAGAAGGACCAACATTAATTGAAGCGATTTCCTACCGATTAACACCACATTCTAGTGATGATGATGATCGTAGCTATCGTGAACAAGAAGAGGTAGCTGAAGCGAAGAAAAATGATCCTATCCTTAAATTTGCTAGTTATCTAAAAGATTTAGATATTCTGACAGATGAGATAGAAAAAGAGATTGTTGAACGAATTGTGAAGCTGGTAAATGAAGCAACAGAATATGCCGAAGCGGCACCGTATGCCGATCCAGAGCATGCCTTAAAATATGTCTATGCAGAGTAAGGGGGAACTATAATGCCGATAATTTCATATATTGACGCTATTACAATGGCGATGAGAGAAGAAATGGAAAGAGACGAGAAAGTCTTTGTGCTTGGAGAAGATGTTGGTAGAAAAGGTGGAGTTTTTAAAGCTACTGCAGGCTTATATGATAGATTCGGGGAAGAACGAGTAATAGATACACCACTAGCAGAGTCAGCAATTGCTGGAGTTGGTATTGGCGCAGCTATGTATGGGATGAGACCTATAGCAGAAATGCAATTCGCTGATTTTATTATGCCTGCAATAAATCAAATAATTTCAGAAGCGGCTAAAATAAGGTACCGCTCAAATAATGATTGGAGCTGTCCAATTACGATTCGTGCTCCATTTGGCGGTGGAGTGCATGGAGCTTTGTACCATTCCCAATCTGTGGAAGCAATATTCGCAAATCAACCAGGCTTGAAAATTGTTATTCCGTCTACACCTTATGATGCAAAAGGTTTACTTAAAGCAGCTATACGTGATGAAGATCCAGTTTTATATTTTGAACACAAACGCGCCTACCGTCTAATTAAAGGAGAAGTTCCTGATGATGACTATGTACTGCCAATAGGAAAAGCCGATGTAAAGCGTGAAGGAGAAGACATCACTGTCATAACTTATGGGCTATGTGTTCACTTTGCTTTACAAGCAGCAGAAAGATTAGCTCAGGATGGAATATCCGTTCATGTGTTAGATCTAAGAACGATTTATCCCCTAGATAAGGAAGCAATAATCGAAGCGGCTTCTAAAACAGGGAAGGTGTTACTTGTAACTGAGGATACTAAAGAAGGAAGTATTATCGGAGAAGTTTCTGCGATTATAGCTGAGAACTGCTTATTTGACTTGGATGCACCTATTATGAGGCTTGGAGGTCCAGATGTTCCAGCTATGCCTTATGCACCAACGATGGAGAAGTTTTTTATGCTTAACCCAGATAAAGTAGAAGAAGCATTAAGAAAGCTTGCTGAATTTTAATATCGTATTTTACAAGAATAGCCTTTAAAAGGAGGTAGTCAAGTGGCGATAGAAGAAATTAAAATGCCTCAGTTAGGTGAGAGTGTAACAGAAGGTACAATAAGCAAATGGTTAATAGCAGTTGGTGATAAGGTAAATAAATATGATCCTATTGCTGAGGTTATGACTGACAAAGTGAATGCAGAGGTTCCATCTTCATTCACAGGAGTTATAAAGGAACTGATCGCAAAAGAAGATGAAACTTTAGCGATTGGTGAAGTCATTTGTACTGTTGAGGTTGAAGGTGGAGAAACTTCATCTACTACAAAAAGCATAACTGATGAAGAAAATTATCAAAATGTTTCTATAACAAACGATAAATCTACTATAGAAAACAAAACAGATGCTCCAAATAAAGCACGTTATTCTCCAGCAGTATTAAGACTTGCACAAGAAAATGACATTGATTTGACGTTAGTTGACGGAACCGGTGCAGGTGGGAGAATAACGAGAAAAGATCTGCAAACTATTATTGCTAATGGGTCAATTCCTGTGAAACAAGATCACAAACAAGAAATAGTAAATAAAGAAGATTCAAGGATGTTAGCTGAGCAAGAAGCTGTTAATAAAACATCACCTGCGGCTTCTCACACAGTAACACCTGGTGATATAGAAATTCCAGTTTCAGGTGTGAGGAAAGCAATTGCTGCAAATATGGTACGAAGCAAACATGAAGCACCTCATGCATGGATGATGATGGAAGTGGATGTAACAAATCTTGTTGAATACCGTCATTCAATTAAAAATGAATTTAAGAAAAAAGAAGGCTTTAATTTAACGTTTTTTGCTTTCTTTGTAAAAGCTATAGCACAAGCATTGAAGGAATTCCCTGAAATTAATTCAATGTGGGCAGGAGATAAGATTATTCAGAAAAAAGATATTAATATTTCAATCGCTGTCGCAACAGAGGATTCATTGTATGTACCTGTTATTAAAGCGGCAGATGAAAAAACGATTAAAGGTATTGCGAGAGAGATTACAGAGTTAGCCAATAAAGTTAGAAATGGTAAGTTAACTTCTTCAGAGATGCAAGGTGGAACCTTTACTGTAAATAATACAGGATCATTTGGTTCTGTTCAGTCTATGGGCATTATTAATTATCCTCAAGCCGCAATCGTCCAGGTAGAATCGATTGTCAAACGACCAGTTGTCATAAATGGTATGATCGCTGTTCGTGATATGGTGAATTTATGTATGTCACTGGACCATCGTGTTTTAGATGGTTTAATATGTGGGCGCTTTTTAGCAAGAGTGAAGGAAATTTTAGAACAAACATCTAAAGAAACAACTTCAATTTATTAATATTCAATCTTCTGAATTTTGTAGTTAGTTAGTCAATAAAATTAAAACAAAAAAAGCTTGTAGAGAAAATTATGCCTTATTTCTCTATAAGCTTTTTTAAAAATTAAATCAATTTCGTAAAGTGCGTTTTTAAATATTATTAGAGGTACAAAAAGCAATTCTATAAATTATTACATAAGTAAACATGTTAACTTTTACCCATAAATGGAAACTACGTTGCTAGTTGATTTAAATTATAATAAAATAAAATTGGGGAGGTTTACATTTTAATTAGAAATGTAAACGTATTCAATTTAAATAATATTGTTTCATATTAAATTATATTGAAGTAACACCGCATAAACTGTACCAAGTTGAAGAAATTCATTTGAGTCAAAGGGGGTGGGCTTCCTACTCTTGTGTAGGAGGCGCATATTATGGGCGACAAACAAATTGTTACAAATAGCGGTAGTTTGAATGAATGGAAAGAAGAGGCTGAGAGAGCGTTAAGGGGTAAAGCGTTTGAAAGTTTATACACTTCAACATATGAAGGAATAAAATTAAAGCCATTATACGATTCAAGTGATATAGAAAATATAACAAAAGCAACAAAGCAACGAGCTATTTCCTCAAAGAGTGGCTGGAAAATAAGTCAGGAAATAGCTGGTGAAAGTCAAATAGATTTTACAGTAAAAATACAAGAAGCGAAAAAACGTGGTCAGAACTCTTTTTTTATTAACAAATTTGATTTTATAAAAAATAGTGATGATGTAACGTTTGCTCTACAAGAAATAGATTGGGAAAATGATTCTCTCTTTTTTGACATCGGAGAAAACATAGGATTTGCTAGCTTGCTATTTTATCATTTTCAAGATCAACAAACGATAAAAAAATTCACAGGTGTCATAGCTTTTGATCCATATGAAGAACTAGTAATAACAGGTTCTCAAACTATAGGTTTAGAAACGAAGCTGGATTATCTTGCAGATATTATGAGGTGGAAGGACGAAAGTCACTTTTCGACAAAAGCAATACTTATTAAAGGGAATGTTTATCATGAAGCTGGAGCAAATTCTGTTCAGGAGTTAATTTATGCTTTTAGTCACGCTTTAGAAGTAATTAATGAATTATTAAATCGAAACATTTCAATTGATACAATTGCACGTAATATGATCTTTTCTTTTGCTATTGGTGGCAATTTTTTTATGGAAATAGCAAAGCTAAGAGCTGCTAAGCAAATATGGGCTTCACTTATTTCAGCTCTAGGCGGCAATGAGGAATCTCAAAAAATCTATTTACATACAAAAACAGCGATCTATAATAAAACAAAAAATGATATCTATGTAAATTTACTTCGAACAACAACAGAAGGATTTGCAGCTGCTGTGGCTGGTGTTGATGAAATGACGATTGACGCATTTGATTCTGTATTTAACAATACTAGTAAATTAGGAGAAAGAATTGCTAGAAACATGCAATTTATTTTTAAAGAAGAAAGTTTTCTAGCAGGCGTATTTGATCCTACAAATGGTTCTTACTATGTGGAAGCATTAACGAATCAGTTAGCAGAAATCGCTTGGAGTGAAATAAAGAAGATAGATGAACGTGGTGGGTTTCTAGAAACATTAAAGAAGGGAGAACTCCAAAAAGATATTACCTCAATGCATAAACAGAAAATTAATGATGTAAATACTAGAAAATTGCATGTGATTGGAACAAATGTTTATGCTAATTCGAATGATCACTTAGATGTAAGCTATGAAGCTGAACTGAAAAATAAACAAGAAACCAACATACAAGTATATACGTTTGAAGAAGCAATGAATTATGTAGAGGTAGAAAAGAAGGTACCTGGAATAGTTAGTAGAAATATTGATGAGATAAAAATAGAACCTTTAAAAACACAGCGTTTGGTGGAGCATTTTGAAAAGCTTAGGTTGAATGCAATAAATTATAAAGAACAAACAGGAATTATCCCTAAGGTACAGATTGTAACGGTCGGAACATTAAAAGATTATAAACCCCGGCTTGATTTTATCATTGGCCTTTTAACTGCAGGTGGCATTTATAGTGATGTGATTTCATATGACAAACTCAATGATCTTAAGAGTGATAGTAAAATTGTTATAGTCTGTGGGACAGACAAAACTTATGATGCTATTCAAGTGGAAGACCTTAAAAAATTAAAATCTGATAGCAACATTGAAGAGATTTATTTGCTAGGAAATAATGCTTTAGACAAGGTGAATAAATATGGATTGAGTGGAACTATCTCTTCGGACATAAATGTGTATGAGTTTTTACTCAATATTCATAACGTTATGGAGGTAGGTATATGATGAAAAGGCGATCTATTACATCTGCACCGCTTATAAATATCGATCATCATGTGAACTCTTCAGTAGAAACATATATTACGAATGAGCAAATACAGTTAAAAAATCATTATACAAGTCAAGATTTATTGGATGTAAAACATCTAGATACTTATCCTGGAGTGAAACCATTTCTGCGTGGACCATATGCGACGATGTATAAAAATCGTCCTTGGACAATTCGTCAATATGCTGGTTTTTCGACAGCAGAGGAGAGTAATGCTTTTTATCGACGTAACCTGGAAATGGGGCAAAAAGGCTTAAGTGTTGCATTTGATTTAGCAACACACAGAGGATATGACTCAGATCATCCGCGTGTAGAAGGTGATGTTGGGAAAGCAGGGGTAGCGATAGATTCGATCCTGGACATGAAGATATTATTCGAGGGTATTCCTTTAGACGAGATGTCTGTTTCAATGACGATGAATGGAGCCGTATTACCAATAATGGCTTTTTATATTGTAACGGCTGAAGAGCAGGGAGTGGCTAAGGAGAAACTGTCAGGAACGATTCAAAATGATATTTTAAAAGAATATATGGTACGTAATACGTATATTTATCCACCTGAGATGTCAATGAGAATTATTGGTGATATCTTTAAGTACACAGCACAACATATGCCAAAGTTTAATAGTATCAGCATCTCAGGTTATCATATGCAAGAAGCTGGCGCACCTGCAGATCTTGAGTTGGCCTATACGTTAGCAGATGGACTCGAATACATTAGAACAGGTTTAAAAGCTGGTTTAGATATTGATCAGTTTGCCCCAAGGTTATCATTTTTTTGGGCGATTGGTATGAATTACTTTATGGAAGTTGCAAAAATGAGAGCTGCTCGTTTTATGTGGTCAGAAATGATGCAGCAATTTAATCCTGGTAATCCTAAATCACTCGTGCTACGCACTCACTCGCAAACATCTGGTTGGAGTTTAACAGAGCAGGATCCTTACAATAATGTCGTTAGGACTTGTCTTGAAGCACATGCTGCAGCAATGGGTCATACACAATCTCTTCATACAAACGCTTTAGACGAAGCAATCGCTCTACCAACTGATTTCTCGGCTCGAATCGCCCGAAACACTCAATTGTACCTGCAAAATGAAACTGGTATTTGTGATGTAATTGATCCTTGGGGTGGTTCTTATTATGTAGAATCTCTAACAAATAGTTTAATTCAGCGAGCAAAAGAACACTTAGAAGAAGTAGAACAGCTTGGTGGCATGACAAAAGCGATTGAAACAGGTCTTCCAAAAATGAAAATTGAGGAAGCTGCTGCCAGAAGACAAGCGAAAATTGATTCTGGTAAAGAAGCGATTATTGGTGTGAATAAATTCAGGTTAGAGGAAGAAGATCCACTTGATATTTTATCAATAGACAATTCTGTAGTTAGAAACAAACAAATAGAGCGTCTTCACAACCTAAAGAAAAATCGAAATGAAAAGTCTGTTAGTGAAGCACTCCAAGCATTAACCGATGCTAGTGCAACCAATGAAGGAAATTTATTGGAATTAGCAGTAGAGGCAGCACGAGCTAGAGCAACCTTGGGAGAAATATCTTATGCAATTGAAAAAGTGAGTAAACGTCATCAAGCAATGATCAAATCTGTTAGTGGTGTTTATAGCGCAGAATATTCAAATGAAGAAGAAATAAAAAAAGTAAGGGGAAAAACAGACCAATTTTATGAACTGGAAGGTAGACGACCAAGAATTTTAATTGCGAAAATGGGTCAAGATGGTCATGATCGAGGAGCGAAGGTTATTTCAACAGCTTTTGCGGATTTAGGATTTGATGTTGATATTGGACCACTATTTCAAACGCCTGAGGAAACGGCTGTTCAAGCTGTAGAAAATGATGTTCATGTTGTTGGAATAAGCTCTCTCGCTGCAGGACATAATACCTTGCTTCCACAGTTAATTTCTGAGCTAAAAAAATTAGGTAGAGAAGACATTGTTGTGATAATTGGTGGTGTTATTCCTTTTCAGGACTATGCTGAATTAAAGGAAAAAGGAGCGTCCGAAATATTTGGACCTGGTACTGTTATACCTGTAGCTGCGACAAAGGTTTTGGATAAGATTCTTGAACGTTTGGGCTATGAGGAAGTTGCAGAATGACCAAATATATTAAAAAGAATCCCGAGGTTACGGTTGATGACCTTGTTGAGGGAATCGTAAATGGTAATAGGGTGATGTTAGCTCAAGCGATTACGCTAGCAGAAAGTAATGCACCACGTCATTTTGAAAAAGCGCAAAAAATAATAGAGGATCTTTTACAAAAGAAAAACACATCTATTAGAATTGGAATTACTGGTGTGCCAGGTGCGGGTAAAAGCACATTTATTGATGCTTTCGGCACATACTTAACAAATAACGGATATAAAGTAGCGGTGTTAGCTGTTGATCCAAGTAGCCAGGTTTCAAAAGGAAGTATTATGGGTGATAAAACAAGAATGGAACGTTTATCAAAAGATCCTAATGCATTTATTAGACCCTCTCCATCTGGTGGAAATCTAGGAGGAGTAAGTCGCAAAACACGAGAAACAATTATCTTGTGTGAAGCTGCAGGCTATAATGTGATACTTGTTGAGACGCTGGGTGTCGGTCAAGGAGAATTTGTTGTTAGAGACATGGTAGACTTCTTTTTACTTCTAGTGCTAACAGGTGCAGGTGATGAGTTACAAACATTGAAAAAAGGCATTATGGAATTGCCAGACTTAGTTGTCGTTAATAAAGCAGATGGAGATAATCTACACAAAGCTAATATGGCGAAAAGAGATTATAATACAATTCTTCATTTTCTACATTCTTATACAGAAGGATGGACAACAACAGCGTTAACTGCATCAGCAATACAAGAAACAGGTATAGATGAGATTTGGAAAGTGATCCAAGACTTTGAAATTACAACAAAAACAAGCTCTGTCTTTGATCAAGTAAGAAGTGAGCAACAGCGGAAATGGCTTTATACATTAGTAGAGCAGGAGCTTTATAAAGTATTTTATGACCATCCTTCCATTAAACAAAAGCTTCCTATTTTAGAAGAAGCAATTGTAAAGGGAGAAAAAACTGTTTCTGCAAGTGCTGTTAACTTATTAGAAGCTTTTTTTAAAAAAGCAAAATATTATTAAGTGGAAATAGATTATTAAGCTAACAATTTGCTCAATACATTAACTTGTTGGTAAAATAGTATTACTGATGTTAAAAGGAGAGATTTCATTGAGTATGGATTTTAATTTATTTATGAATGATGTAGTACAACAAGCACGTAAAGAAATAGTTGCTGCAGGATATACAGAGTTAAAAACTCCAGAGGATGTAAATGAAACACTTAATAAAAAAGGAACAACTCTAGTAATGGTTAATAGTGTTTGTGGATGTGCAGGTGGAATTGCAAGACCAGCAGCTGCTCATGCTGTTCACTTTGACAAGCGCCCAGATCAATTAGTTACAGTATTTGCTGGACAAGACAAAGACGCTACAGCTAGTGCACGTGAAATGTTTATAGGGTATCCACCGTCTTCTCCTTCTTTTGCATTGCTAAAAGACGGACAGCTTATGACAATGGTAGAGCGTCATGAAATTGAAGGACATGATCCAATGTCAGTTGTTGCAAAACTACAAGCAGCATTTGATGAATATTGCGAAGAAGTTTAAAAAATTAGGTTATATCAAACTTAATCTTTAAATGTGATCAATAGAAATAGACCAAATCAACATGATTTGGTCTATTTCTATTGACGTAAAAACAGCTCTATTTTTTATTTTCTCCTCTTATCCTCTATAGAAAATATCCGAAATGGATAATTATATATAATGTTCTATTATATCGAAAACTATTTCAGAAAACTTAAAATATACAAAAAACATAGATAATTACATTTTTATAAATACATATTGCATAATTATTAGTATGTGTTAAAATACAAAATATCGAATAAATATTAGTTTTTTATGCATAGAAAACATACACATTAGAAATTATAGGGGGAAACTATTATGAAGAAAATATCGTTATTCATTATAAGTATATTAGTTGTTGCGTTAGTATCAGCATGTGGTACGGCAAAAAATGAAAGTGAACAAAACACTGGTGCTGAATCTGGTGAGCAAAAAGTATTAAAAATGGCTACCTCTGCTGATTATCCACCATTTGAATATATTGATACAGCAAAAGGAAGCGAAATTATCGGGTTTGACATTGATCTAGTAAATGCTTTAGCAGAAAAAACTGGTTACAAAGTAGAAGTACAAGATATGGATTTTAATAGCTTGATCCCAGCTCTTCAAGCAAAACAAATAGATTTAGTATTAGCTGGGATGACTCCAACACCAGAACGTGCTGAAAATGTAGATTTTACAGATATTTATTATACAGCGAATCACATGATTGTTTCTTTAAAGGATAATGAAGTAAAAAGTATCGAAGAGTTAAAAGGTAAAACAATTGGTGTTCAGCTTGGTTCTATTCAAGAAGAAAAAGCTGCTGAAATTTCTGAAGAAGTAACAATCAAAGTTGAAAATCGTAATAAGATTTCAGAGCTTGTTCAAGAATTAAAGGCTGGAAGAATTGATGCGGCAATTATTGAAGATACAGTAGCTAATGGTTATTTCGCAAAAGACGACCAGTTAGCAGGTTTTACGCTTGATTCATCTGAAGAAGCTGGTTCAGCAATTGCATTCCAAAAAGAAAGTCAATATACTGAAGAATTTGATGCTGCATTAAAAGAAATGAAAGAAAATGGCGAACTTGATAAATTAATCGTTAAATGGTTCGGAGATCAAAAATAACAGATTATATAAAAGGGTCTGACAATAATACTTGTCAGCCTTTTTAATGTTTATATATGAAAGGAATTAGATAAAAGTGGATATATTGAATTTCTCATCAATCGTTCCATCCCTTCCATTTATCTTAGAAGGGGTATGGGTTACATTAAAAATTGTTGTATTATCCTTATTACTTGGGTTTGCCTGGGGAATCATTTTAGCGTTATGTAAAATTAGTCGAATAAAACCTTTAATGTGGTTTGCGGATGCCTATACGTCTATTTTTAGAGGAACACCTTTAGTACTACAGCTACTTATTATTTATTTTGGACTTCCACAAATTCTTGGTTTTCCAATAGATCCATATCCAGCAGCAGTTGCAGCATTTACTTTGAACTCTGGTGCCTATATATCGGAAATTATACGAGCAGGTATAAATGCAATTGATAAAGGACAACAAGAGGCTGCGATGGCATTAGGTATTCCTTATTCAAAGATGATGAAGGATATTATTTTACCACAGGCTTTTAAAAATATTTTACCAGCATTAATGAATGAATTTATAACATTAACAAAAGAGTCAGCGATTGTGACAGTTATTGGTGTTCAGGATATCATGAGACGTGCATACCAAGTTGGAGCAGATTCTTACAATTATTTTGCACCATTATTATTTGCAGGTTTAGTTTATTATCTATTAGTTATGGTGTTAACACTCCTAGGTAAGGGTATTGAAGGGAGAATGAGACGTAGTGATTAAAGTTGAAGATTTGCATAAATCGTTTGGTAAATTAAATGTGTTAAAAGGTATATCTACAAATATTGCTTCAGGTGAAGTGATCGCTATAATAGGACCTTCTGGTTCAGGCAAGTCTACCTTTTTAAGGTGTTTAAATTTATTAGAGCAACCAACTTCAGGGAAGATTTTGTTTGATAATCAAGAGATTACAAATGCAAAAACCGATATAGCTAAGTTTAGGCAAAATGTGGGGATGGTTTTTCAGCACTTTCATCTATTTCCACATAAATCTGTACTTGATAACTTAACGTATGCACCAATTACAGTTAAGGGTTTATCAAAGCAAGAAGCGGAAAAACAAGCAAAAGAATTATTGGATAAAGTTGGTTTGCTTGAAAAAGCTTCTGAATTTCCAAATCGATTATCAGGGGGCCAAAAGCAAAGAGTTGCCATTGCAAGAGCTCTTGCGATGCAACCTGAAGTGATGCTTTTTGATGAGCCTACATCTGCGCTTGATCCTGAGATGGTAAAAGAAGTGTTAGATGTTATGAAAAACTTGGCAATGACAGGTATGACGATGGCTATTGTTACTCATGAGATGGGGTTTGCAAAAGAAGTAGCAGATCGAGTTCTATTTCTTGATGAAGGAAAGCTTGTTGAGGATGCTCCACCAACTGAATTTTTCTCCAATCCTAAAACAAAGCGTGCTCAGCTATTTTTAGAAAAAATGTTATAATTCACAAAAGAGGCTGGGACATATGTATTTAAGCTAATGATAAACCCGAATTATTAGGTGATACTTCAATTATTCAGTCGCCTAATAATTCGGGTTTTTATTTGCCGTCTTCATTAGATTTTTTGATTTTGCATACTATTATAAGAACTAGTGGAGCGAAATGGAACGAACTTGTTTCTCTAAGCTTAACTGAATTTAGATTTATTCGTCTTTTTGTATGACTTCTTTAGTTAATCCCAGATTCTTTTTCTCATCTTAAAATAGTTGAGAATTTGAAGAAGAAAGCTATGTCTTTGCTTTATTTAGTGTAAACTATGTATCATAAATACGAACAGTTAACCTTATTTGAGAGTTATTAGAAATAGCCTATAATGGCCCATAAGTTAATTATATGGATTTAAGAACTTTTTAGCAGAAAATGGGGAGAAGCTTAATGTTTAAAATTGGGTATCGAACAGCAAAGACTGCTTTAGGAACAACAATTGCTATTATGCTTGCTGAGTTTCTACAACTTCAAAATTATACATCAGCAGGAATTATAACGATATTATGTATACAAGTAACAAAAAAGAAATCATTAAAAAGTTCCTGGGCACGATTTCTTGCCTGTTCTATTGCTATGGTATTTTCATTCGTCTTTTTTGAAGGAATTACCTATCATCCTATAGTTATTGGTTTATTACTATTATTCTTTATTCCAACGACTGTTATTGTTAAAGCGACTGAAGGGATTGTTACAAGCACAGTTGTTATTTTTCATTTATATAGTGCGGAAAAGATAACATTTGGATTGATAGGTAATGAACTTTTATTAGTAACGATTGGTATTGGGATGGCCCTAATCATGAACTTGTATATGCCAAGTGTAGAAAGAAAGCTGAAGAATTATCAGGAAGAAATTGAGGATAATATTGCTAATATCTTTAAAGAAATTGAGCTGTATTTACTTGAAAAAGATCGGAAATGGGATGGCAAGGAAATTACCAAAACTGCGATTTTAATTGATGAAGCCAAAACCCTTGCTTTTCGTGATGTTGAAAACCATTTTTTACGACATGAAAATACATACTATCATTACTTCAAAATGAGAGAAAAACAATTTGAAATCATTGAAAGAGTCATACCAATTATCACTTCGATACATATCGCAATAGATCAAAGTAGAATGATAGCTGATTTTATACATGAATTAAGATTAAATATTCATCCGGGAAATACAGCAAATAGATTTCTTATGCAATTATTTAAAATGAGACAAGAAATAGAGGAAATGGATTTACCAGACACACGAGAGGAATTTGAGGTGAGAGCTGCTCTATTTCACTTTCTAAGGGAAATGGAGAACTACTTAGTTATTAAAAGTCAATTTAAGGGGATGAAAGCAAACGAGTAGTATTTATTTCATATTCCTTGAACATATTAAGAATAAAAGGACGTTGATGGAATGAAAACAATGCTTCTTTTATTTTTTATCATATCTTCACCAATTTGGCCTTTAGGACAAAACCCGATCGTCGGAGATCCGTTTATCATTATAAATAAACAAACGAATGAACTTGCATATATAAATGAAAATGACATAAAAGATATTTTTCACGTTGCTACTGGAGTGACAGAAGAACATACTCCAGAAGGGAAGTTTACGATAACAGTAAAAGCAATAAATCCTTATTATCGAAAAAAAGATATACCAGGTGGAGATGCTAATAATCCTTTAGGCACTAGGTGGATAGGCTTTAATGCAAAAGATACAGATGGTCGAATTTATGGTATCCATGGAACGAATAAAAAAGAATCGATTGGTCATTATGTTACTCAAGGTTGTGTAAGGCTCCAAAATGAAAATGTAGAAAAGTTATATGAGAAAGTCCCTGTAGGAACAAATGTTTTAATAATTAATTCTCAAGAAAGTTTTGAACAGCTAGGAATAGAATATGGTGCATTAAAAAAATGAGTCTATTGTGGCGAAAGTTTTCTTTTGCCCTTAGACTCATTTTTATGTTTGAAAGATAATAAAATGTAAAAGTAATGATATATCAGTACTTTAAATATAAAGAGATTAAAACCAAACAGAAACACCAGCAAGTAAGGTTGTAATTAGCATTACACCTATCATTAAATATACAACGATTTTTTGTGTTTTACGTGACATTATACTTCACTCCTTGTACGTATTATTTTATCGTGAATAAGGAATTAGGACAACATGTAAAATGTGAAAGAAATTCGACGAATAAGAAGGAGAATTCTATTCAAAAAGAGAATTTATCTGTAATGGTAGCGTTTTCAACAAAGGGGTTGGATGTCTAAATGAAAAATAAAGTAGATCATATCGGAATTGCAGTACAATCTATAGAAAAGGCGTTGTCGTTTTATATAGATGTGTTAAAGCTTGATTTATTAGGCTTTGAAGAAGTCAAAACACAGCAAGTAAAGGTTGCTTTTTTACATGCAGGAAATACAAAGCTTGAATTATTAGAGCCAACATCACAAGATAGTCCAATTGCAAAGTTCCTTGCTAAAAAGGGAGAAGGTATCCATCATATTGCATTTGGGGTTGAGAATATTGAATCTCGAATACAAGAAATCAAAGAGATAGGATTACCTCTTATTGATGAAAAGCCGAGACAGGGTGCAGCAGATATGGAGATTGCTTTTATCCATCCAAAGGCAGTTAATAATGTATTGATTGAGTTCTGTGAAAAAAAGCGGGGGGAAAGGTAAATGCAAAAGGATATCTATGGGGAAATAAATGAATTATATGAGCGGAGAAGAAAGATTGAATTGGGAGGTGGAGATGAAAGGATTGATAAACAGCATGAAAAGGGTAAACTAACAGCAAGAGAACGAATTGATTTATTGATAGATGATGGTACATTTGTAGAAATCAATCCTTTTATGGAGCATCGCTGCAATGATTTTGGATTAAAAGATACAAAGGGACCTGGTGAAGGTGTTGTCACAGGTTATGGAAAAGTCAATGGCAGACCAATATATCTATTTTCACAGGATTTCACAGTTTTTGGTGGAGCCCTAGGTGAGATGCATGCGAAGAAAATAGCTGCAGTCATGGATTTAGCTGCTCAAAATGGAACGCCTTTTATAGGCTTAAATGATTCAGGCGGTGCGAGGATTCAAGAAGGTGTGTTATCATTAGATGGTTATGGACAAATTTTTTATCGCAATACGATCTATTCTGGTGTTATTCCTCAGCTATCTGTCATTTTAGGTCCATGTGCAGGTGGAGCAGTTTATTCTCCTGCTATTACTGATTTTGTTTTTATGGTAGAACAAACAAGTCAAATGTTTATTACAGGTCCAAAGGTCATTGAGACAGTTACAGGAGAAAAAATTAGCTCTGAAGATTTAGGTGGAGCAGCTGTACATAATACAATTAGTGGTAATGCTCATTTTGCTGGTTCTACAGAGGAAGAAGTATTGCTTCAAGTTCGAAGGCTGTTAAGTTACCTGCCACAAAATAATGAAGAAAAACCACCAAGATCTTCTTTTGAAGAAGAAACACATGATCGACCTGAACTAACTGATTTAATTCCATTTGATTCTATAAGGCCTTATGATGTTAGAATTGTCATCGATCAAGTTGTTGATAAGAATTCATTTATGGAAGTACAAAAAGGTTTTGCGAAAAATATTGTTATTGGTCTAGCGAGGATAAAAGGTGAGGTAGTTGGGCTAGTTTGTAATCAGCCAAAAGTTATGGCTGGTGGTTTAGATATTGATTCATCAGATAAGGCGGCAAGATTTATTCGTTTTTGTGATTCCTTTCAAATACCTCTAATAACGTTTGAGGATGTTACAGGATTTTTCCCAGGTGTTAAGCAGGAGCATGGAGGAATTATTAGACATGGAGCTAAAATCTTATTTGCTTATTCTGAAGCGACTGTACCTAAATTAACAGTCATTTTAAGAAAAGCTTACGGTGGAGCATATGTAGCCTTGAATAGTAAATCAATAGGTGCAGATCTTGTGTATGCTTGGCCAAACGCAGAAATTGCCGTAATGGGTCCTCAAGGGGCGGCTAATATTATTTTTGCAAAAGAAATCCAAAATAGTGAAGATCCTGACAAAACCAGAGCAGAGAAAATCGAGGAATATCGAAAAAAATTTGCTAATCCATATGTTGCGGCTAGCCAAGGGATGGTTGATGATGTTATTGACCCAAGAGATACTAGGTTAAAGCTCATTCAAGCTCTTGAGATGTTAAGAACAAAAAAAGAAGTTCGACCAATAAAAAAGCATGGGAATATTCCCCTTTAATTGTAGGAGGTACATAAATTGATTAACAAAAAAAGATTATTAGATGAATTTTTAGAACTTGTCCAAGTTGACTCAGAAACAAAACATGAAGCAGCAATAGCTAAAGTGCTAAAGGAAAAGTTTTCTGCTTTAGGCTTAGACGTTGTAGAAGATGATACTATGTCTATTACAGGACATGGTGCAGGTAATTTAGTATGTACATTACCAGCGACGAAGGATGGTATAGATACAATCTACTTCACTTCACATATGGATACGGTTGTACCAGGAAATGGTATTAAACCAAGTGTTAAAGATGGTTATGTCTTTACAGATGGTACGACAATTCTTGGTGCAGATGACAAAGCAGGATTAGCTGCAATGCTTGAAGCAATAAAGACAATAAAAGAACAATCAATTAAGCATGGGAAGATTGAATTTGTTATTACAGTTGGCGAGGAATCTGGTTTAGTTGGTGCAAAGGCTTTAGATCCGTCCTTGATGACTGCAAAATTTGGTTATGCTTTAGATAGTGATGGAAAAGTAGGTACTATTATTGTAGCTGCTCCAACACAAGCTAAGGTAAGGGCTACAATCTACGGAAAAACGGCACATGCAGGTGTTGCACCAGAAAAAGGTGTGTCAGCTATCACTATAGCTGCTAAAGCAATTTCGAAAATGCCTTTAGGAAGAATTGATCATGAAACAACCGCTAACATTGGTCGTTTTGAAGGAGGAACACAAACAAATATTGTTTGTGATTTAGTACATATTTTGGCAGAAGCAAGATCATTAATTCCAGAAAAAATGGAAAAACAAGTGGCTGCTATGAAAGAGGCCTTTGAAACTGTTGCTGCTGAAATGGGAGGTCGTGCAGAAGTAGAGGTAGAGGTTATGTACCCTGGCTTTAAATTTGCAGATGAAGATCATGTTGTAGAGGTAGCTAAGCGGGCTTCTGCTAACATTGGGCGCACTAGTGAACTACAAACAAGTGGTGGCGGAAGTGATGCCAATGTTATAGCGGGAAATGGAATTCCGACAGTCAATTTGGCAGTGGGATATGAAGACATCCACACAAAAAATGAAAAAATGCCTATAGAAGAATTAGAAAAAACGGCAGAATTAGTGGTTTCTATTATTCAAGAAGTGTCTAAATAAGTTTTAATGAAAAATACTTAGATCAATGGTCTGAGTATTTTTTTATGGTTTTTTTAACAAAATGAGTTCAAAGCCTCCAATTGAAAATAAAATTACCACCTATATTTTCATCAAAATGAAGGAAAATAGGATGGTAAGTATTTTCAATGTAAAAGGGGGCGTTATGTTTGATAAAGAAAAAAGTAGGTTTTATCGCTGCAAGTGCTTTAGTTGTAGGGCTTGTTGGTTGTAATAATAATGACGGAGCCTTTGATGAAAATAGATTAAGCACAAGAGATGTTCAAAATGTAAATGACAACGGTAATCATACCTATGGGCCGTTTGCTCGTCAAATTGATACGAGAGAGACAATGCCTAATGGGCTTGACGATGATCGTCGTTTTGGAACAATTAACGATGATAACAACTTAGATTTTGTTCCTGATGATTCATTAACAAATGGTGATTTAGATGGCATGACAATTTCTAGTTCCAAAACAGATTTGTCGAGTAAAAATTACCCACATACAAAGGCGATAGTCGTTCAAGAAGCAAAATATAAGTTTGTTGCCAATAATGCTGGTGATGCAAAACAGCGTGCAAACCAATTTATTGAACAACAAAAACAACAAGGCACTCAACGAGCACAACAATTAGCTCAACAACATCAAAAATCACAAATGCAAATTCAAGAGAAAGCACAACAAAATAAACAAGAACAACAAGAAGCAAAACAACAGGCTAAGGCAAATGAGCAACAAGCACCAACTCAACAAGCACAAGAACCGGCTCAACCAAAGCAAGAACAGCAAGCGCCAGCACCTGCTCCTAAGCAAGAGCAAAATCAAGCAGAAAAACAACCTGAAACACAACAGCCTGCACAAAACATGAATGAAGCAGTTCAACAGGTTATTGAATTAACCAATCAACAAAGACGAAAAAATGGTCTTCCTGATTTACAAGCAGATACTCAAATAAATGGAGTTGCTCAAAAGAAATCAGAAGATATGAGACAAAATAATTATTTCTCACATACAAGTCCGACTTATGGATCACCATTTGATATGATGCGTGATTTTGGCGTAACTTATAAAACAGCAGGTGAGAATATTGCCCAAGGACAACAAACCCCACAGCAAGTTGTTGAAGCTTGGATGAATAGTGAAGGTCACCGCAAAAATATCTTGAGTAAGGACTTTACTCATATCGGTGTAGGATATGATAAAAATGGTCACCATTGGACACAGATGTTTGTTGGAAGATAATCAAATTTTAGTAAAATAACCTAATATTTGTATAATATCCACCTCATTTATGGTAACTTAATAAATAAGAGGTGGATTTTCTTTATTTTACACTCCAAAAAATTAAATAGTAGAAATGGTGATTTCTTTGACATCCAAAAAATACGCTTATTTTGACGTTTCACTTATCTTTTTTTTATTTTTACTAATGATCTGTAGCTGTGTGAGTATTCTTAGTGCTCAAAAGTATGCTCAATATGATGAAAATTTTGTAATGAAGCAGATTATTTGGTTTGTTTTAGGTATTGTTGTTGCAGGATTGATTTTTCTCTTTGATTTTGAACAAATAAGTAAGCTAGCGCCATTTTTTTATGGAATTGGAGTCCTCTTATTAATAGGGATATTAATTGCGCCTGATTCAATTGCACCAGTTCGTAATGGTGCAAAGTCATGGTTTATTATACCTGGATTTGGTTCGATACAACCCTCTGAATATATGAAAATATTTTTAATTTTAATGCTTGCTAAAATAACACAAAGTCATTATAGAGACGATTATCGAAGAACGTTTAAACAAGATTTATATTTATTAATTAAAATAGGTGTAACGTCATTTTTGCCTATGCTATTAATTTTGATGCAAAATGATTTTGGTTCTTCGTTAGTCATCCTTGTTATTACGATTTCAATCATCTTCTTATCTGGTATAGATTGGAGGATAATTAGCTTTATCGTGTTTGTTCTACTAGGAATGGTTGGGATACTCGTGTATCTCTTTATAACAAATCCAGACATTCTTTTGGAGGTTTTTGGGACATACCAGTTAAACAGAATTTATTCATGGTTAGATCCAGAACAACACGCTAAAGGTATAGGTTACCAATTAAATCAATCGCTTCATGCTATAGGGTCTGGAATGGTTGAAGGGAAAGGTTTTCAAAATAGTAATGTTTATACACCAGAAGCACACTCAGATTTTATTTTTACTATTGTAGCAGAAGAATTTGGCTTTTTAGGTGGATCAATAGTCATTGCTCTATATTTCTTTATTATTTATAGAATACTAGGAATTGCAATGTATGTGAGGAAGGAAATTTTTGAGTTTTACATATGTATTGGAATGGTGGCACTCTTTACCTTCCATAGCTTTCAAAATATCGGAATGGTAACAGGTCTGTTACCGATCACAGGAATTCCTTTATTGCTTATGAGTTATGGAGGGAGCTCTGTTTTGGCAAGTATGATGGGGATTGGTTTAGTTCTTAATGTATCATTAAAGAAAAGAGATTACTTTTTTTCAGATTAATAGAGGCTGGGACATAATTAAAGATGTCATACAAAAAGACGAACAAATCTTAATTCAGTTAAGTTGAAAAAACAAGTTCGTTCCATTGCGCTGCAGACATAAGATTCGCCGGGGAGGAAGCTAAGCCTCCTCGTAAGCTGCGCGCCTGTGGGGTCTAGAGCCTTTCCTCTGCACCCGCAGGTGTCAAATGTCTTCCGCTACATTCCACTAGTTCTTAAAAATATTATATAAAATCAAAAAATCTATTGAAGACAGCAAATAAAAACCCGAACTATTAGGCGAATGATTAATTAAAGTATCACCTAATTATTCGGGTTTATCATTAGCTTAAATACTTATGTCCCAGCCTGTATAATTTTTATAGAAGAAGTAATTGAAATTGAAAGTTAGTTCACTGTGAACTTCTTACTCACTTCGTATTTTTTACCCTCTTTAGGTGTCATCCATACTGAAAGCTCATATTCTCCACTTGAAAGATTTAATTCAGACAAATTAATGTCATAAGTAAATTCTTCACCTTGTTTTATTTCTTCACTACCTAATGCTGCAAGAAATGATGCTGTACTCGAGAATAGAAAAATTTCCTCTCCTTCTTTTGTTATTACTTGATAATCAACTCGTTGTGAGCTTGTAAACTCCAGTTTTACAACTTCTTCTGTTTGGTTCTTAACTTTATAGGTGTAATGTAAAGGACTAGATTCTGTTAAACTGGCTACCATTTCTCCAGCGATAATTTGATTATCTTCACCATTTTTACTTCCTTCCGTTTCAGTATTACTATTTGCATTTCCTGTTCCACACCCTGCTAGTATTATCATGATCAATAAAATAAACCAGTTTTTTATCAACATCTTCAAGATTATCTTCCTTTCTTTTTATGTCTTCTTACTTACATTGTCGTAATTTACACCATTAAAGTTACAAATTCAACATCACAATATCTATGTAAGAAAGTATAACAAGGAATTTGTCGGAATTAATGAGTGAGGTTTTATCAGTAAATAGTTTTCCTTTTAATCCGAATGTTAAATCAGAAAAAGTCTATTTTGTTAACGTTTACATAATAAAATATTAAAAAAATTTAAAAAATTCATTGTATATCAATTAAAACTCTGTATAATGTGAAATATAAAGTGATGTTATGTTTTGTTACATAGAAAGTTATGTTTAGTAACATTACTGTTAGAAGATTCCATTAATTAAAAGGGGCTGTTCATTCATGAAAGTGAAAAAGAGGTTTTTAGCATTAATGATGTCAACAATAGTTATGCTGGGTGCTTGTTCATCTCAAACAAGTGAGCCTGAAGCAACAACTACAGGAAGTGACACTAAAGCTACTGTTGATGGTGACACAGTTGAAGTAGGGATACTGCACTCATTAAGCGGTACGATGGCGATAAGTGAGGTTTCCTTACGTGATGCAGAATTAATGGCAATTGAAGAGATAAATGCAGCTGGAGGAGTTCTTGGAAAGCAAATTGAACCGATCATTGAAGATGGAGCATCTGATTGGCCGACATTTGCTGAAAAGGCAAGAAAATTACTTCAACAAGATAAAGTAGCAACAATTTTTGGTGGTTGGACTTCTGCTAGTCGTAAAGCAATGCTGCCTGTTGTAGAACAAAACAATGGATTACTTTGGTATCCAGTTCAATATGAAGGTATGGAACAATCTCCAAATATCTTCTATACAGGTGCAACAACAAATCAACAAATTGTTCCTGCAATTGATTGGATGATTGAGAATCAAGGTAAAAATATCTTCTTAGTAGGATCTGATTATGTATTCCCGCGTACTGCAAACAAAATTGTTAACGCGCAACTAAAAGCAAAAGGTGGAACAGTTGTTGCAGAAGAATACACACCACTTGGTCATACAGATTACAACACAATTATTAGCAAAATCAAATCTTCAAAACCAGATGCAATTTTTAATACATTGAATGGTGACAGTAATGTAGCGTTTTTTAAACAACTAGAAGATGCAGGAATTACCGCAGAGGATATTCCTGTTATGTCAGTTAGTGTAGCAGAAGAAGAAATTCGTGGTATTGGAACAGATGTATTAGCGGGTCACTTTGCTGCTTGGAACTATTACCAAACAACGGATACTCCTGAAAATAAAGAATTTGTTGCAAATTACAAAGCAAAATATGGTGATGATCGAGTTACTGGTGATCCTATAGAAGCAGCTTATATTGCCGTTTATTTATGGAAAGCAGCTGTAGAGAAGGCTGGTTCGTTTGAAGTTGATAAAGTGAAAGTAGCATCTGATGGTATTGAATTTAATGGCCCTGGCGGGGTTGTTAAAATCGATGGAGAAACTCAGCATATTTATAAAACGGTACGAATCGGAGAAGTTCAAACTGATGGTCAATTTAAAGAGGTTTGGAATTCAGGTGAACAAGTAAAACCTGATCCATATTTAAAATCATATGATTGGGCAACGAGTTTAAGTGAATAATAGCATGATGTTTTCTTAGGAATTTATTGCACTGTAATCACTTTAGTGGAATGTAGCAGAAGACACTTGAATCCTGCGGATGCACTAGGATAGGTCGAGACCCTACAGGTGAAGCTTGGAAGACTCGACTTACTCTTTGCAAAATGGGTTTTTTAGAAACTGTTTTTACAAAATGTTAGTCTATGTTTGTTTTACGAGAAACAATCTTAAAATATTTTATTGAAAAATGAATGAAAAGCCAAGCAGAATCAATTATTTGTAGTTCTATTCCCCCTATAATATAGATTCTTACTATTTGATCTTGCTTGTCTTTTCACTTCATATAAAGGAGGAATAATCCTTGTCAATTATCATTTCTCAATTATTTAATGGTTTGAGTCTGGGATCAATTCTATTATTGATCGCTTTAGGTCTTGCGATAACATTTGGTCTTATGAACATTATCAATATGGCTCATGGTGAGTTCATTATGATTGGAGCTTATACTACGTATGTTCTCCAGCAAGCATTCATTCAATATCTTCCAGAATCCATCTTTGGTTTATATTTTATTCTAGCGATTCCACTATCCTTTGTGATTGCGGCATTTATTGGATTTTTAATGGAGAAATCAATTGTAAGGTTTTTATATGAACGTCCACTCGATAGCTTACTAGCGACTTGGGGAGTTAGTTTGATTTTACAACAAGTAGCTAGATCAATCTTTGGAGCACCTAATGTTGCTGTTGTAGCACCAGATTGGTTAAGCGGTGCATTGACGATTGGAAGTATGACATTCCCTTATAAGCGATTATTTATTATTGCTTTAGTTGGTGTGAGTATCTTCTTGTTATTTCTTTACTTATATAAAACACCTTCAGGAAGAAGAATGAAGGCTGTTACATTAAATCGTGATATGGCTTCTTGCTTAGGTGTTTCTACTAGAAAAGTAGATAGTACAGCTTTTGCTTTAGGAAGTGGCTTTGCAGGTATTGCGGGGTGTTCTTTAACTTTAATTGGTTCGATTGGTCCAACACTGGGAACAACCTATATTGTTGATGCATTTATGATTGTAATTTTAGGTGGAGTAGGAAAGCTAAAAGGTACAGTATTGGCTGCATTAATGCTAGGTATCTTAAGTACGTTTGTAGAACTATCAACAAGCGCAACGATTGCAAAAGTGATTGTATTTGCCTTTATTATTATTTTCTTACAATGGAAACCAACTGGTCTTGTCAATGTTAGAGTGCGAGCATTAGATTAACGGAGGTGCAATTATGTTGAAAAAATATAGTCAAGGAGCCTATTACGGTGTTTTTTTCCTGATATTAATAATCGCCCCATTGCTGCTTACCGATTTTAGGATGGGGCTGCTAGCTAAGTTCTTATGTTTCGCTATTATTGCTGTCGGCTTAAGCCTAATTTGGGGTTTTACCGGTATTTTAAGTTTAGGTCATGGTGTTTTCTTCGGTTTAGGAGCTTATTGTATGGCGATGTATTTAAAACTTGAGGCATCACCAAGTGGGTTACCAGATTTTATGGAATGGAACGGTATTACAGAGCTTCCTTTTATATGGACCCTTTTTAAAAATCCTTTTTTTGCTATAGCAGCAGCTGTTCTACTTCCCTTTTGTGTTGCTTGGATTATCGGTTACTTTACGTTCAAAAATCGTATTAAAGGAGTGTTTTTCTCGCTTATTTCTCAAGCGGTTGTTGTAGTAACAGTAACTTTATTTATTGGTAGTCAGCATATTACGGGTGGAACTAGTGGATTAACTAACTTTTTTACTGTTTTCCAAGTACCACTATCTGATCCTGGAACAAAACAAATATTATATTTTATAACTGTTGCATTACTAGCGGTGATTATGGGTATTTCCCTCCTATTAACAAAATCACGTTTTGGTCGTTTATTAATTGCGATACGAGATGGTGAAAATAGATTGCGTTTTCTAGGGTATAATCCAGCTATTTTTAAAGTCTTTATCTATGCTTTATCAGCTGCTTTTGCTGGAATTGCAGGTGCGTTGTTTGTTCTTCAAGTTGGTATTATTTCACCGGAGATGATGGGAATTATTCCTTCAATTGAAATGGTGCTTTGGGTTGCTATTGGTGGAAGATATTCTATTTTAGGTGCTGCAATAGGAGCTATTTTAACGAATGGCGCAAAAAGCTTTTTAAGTGAAACATATCCAGACTTCTGGACGATTTTCCTTGGAGGATTATTCCTACTAGTTGTTCTATATTTACCAAATGGTTTAGCAGGTTTAGTTGAACAAATTAAAGCTCGTTTTAGCTCTAATAATGGAAAAAAGGAGGTAAAACAACGTGAAGCCGATTCTCTCGTGTCGTAATGTTATGGTTGATTTCTCTGGATTTAAAGCCCTTCAAGGTGTTGATCTAGATGTGCAGAATAAAGAGGTGCTCTTTTTAATTGGTCCAAATGGAGCTGGGAAAACCACTTTACTAGATTGTATTTGTGGAAAAACTAGAGCAAGTAATGGGCAAATTCTTTTTGAAGATAAAATAGAGTTGTCAAAACTTCCAGAACAGAAGATCGTTCAAGAAGGAATTGCTCGGAAGTTTCAGGCACCCTCCATTTTCCTTCATTTAACACCTTTTGAGAACTTAGAAATTGCGATGAAGCAGAAGAAAAGCTTACTATCCATTTTATTAGCAAAAATGACACGAGTTCAGCAAGAGAAAATTGAGGCGATTCTAAAAAAGGTTGGCTTGTTTGAATGTCGTCATATTTTAGCAGGATCATTATCACATGGTCAAAAGCAGTGGCTTGAAATTGGTATGCAGCTTATTCAAGAACCTACTTTACTATTATTAGATGAACCTATTGCTGGTATGTCAGGTGACGAAAGAACAAAAACTGGTGAACTAATTAAAGAAATAGCAAAAGATTGTACAGTTGTCGTTGTAGAACATGACATGGAGTTTGTCCGTAATTTCTCTAGTAAAGTCGTTGTCATGCATGAGGGGAAAGTACTATGTCAAGGCTCGATGAAGGATATTCAAGAAAATGAAGAAGTGAAGAATGTTTACTTAGGAAGGAGTGGTTAAATGCTTCATGTGTCAGAGCTACAAGCTGGGTATAACGAAACAATGATATTACGAAATGTTGAATTTGAGATTCAAAAGGGGAAAATTGTAGGGCTTTTAGGTAGAAATGGTGTGGGAAAGACAACTTTAGTAAAAGTGTTGATGGGACTAATACCTACAGTTAACGGTCAAGTTGTATTTGATGGGAAATCCTTAAAAAAGGAAAAGCCTGAGCATCGAGCACGTGCAGGGATTGCATATGTTCCACAAGGTAGAGAGATATTCTCAGATTTAACAATAAAAGAGAATCTTCTTATAGGGATGGAAGCACTACCGAAATCACAACGTTCAAAAACAATACCTGAGGAAATATTTCAATGGTTTCCTGTATTGAAGGAAATGATTGATCGTCGGGGTGGAGATCTGAGTGGTGGTCAACAGCAACAGCTAGCAATTGCCAGAGCGTTAATTTCAAACCCAAAGCTTCTTCTTTTAGATGAGCCGATGGAAGGAATACAACCTTCTATTGTTCAATTGATTCAAGATGTTTTAGTGAAAATAGCAAAAGAGAAAGAAATGTCGATTATATTAGTTGAACATAACTTAGATGCTGTTTTATCATGTGCGGATCATTATTATATTCTTGATCGTGGTTATATGGTAATGAGTGGGAAATGTGATAATGTTAATGAGGATGAACTATATAAGCACTTAGCGGTTTAAGGAGGAAATATCAATGAAGCTTACATCTCGTGAGCAAGAAAAGCTCATGATTGTCGTTGCAGCTGATTTAGCGAGAAGGCGACAAAAAAGAGGTTTGAAATTAAATTATCCCGAAGCTATAGCCATTTTAACTTATGAAGTAATGGAGGGGGCAAGGGATGGGAAATCAGTATCTCAATTAATGCAGGAAGGTCGTCATATTTTATCTCGAGAAGATGTAATGGAAGGTATTCCAGAAATGATTCATGACATTCAGGTAGAAGCGACATTTCCTGATGGAACGAAGCTAGTTACAGTTCATGAACCGATCCATTAAGGTGAATTTACTAGAGTTGTTTTCTAAACATTCCTGCATTTGATATCTCTAAATAACTAGCATTATATATGTTCTAGAAACTTTTTCTCTACAAATGGCCCTTTTCTTTATGCGATAAAACACTGGCTACAACAGATAAAGGAATCAAATAGCAATAATCTTTCCAAAAAAGAGCCTTAATAAATAAAAGTAGGAGGTGATGAACGTGATTCCAGGTCAATATAGGTTAAAGAATACTCCTATCTTATGTAATGAAAATAAGGAAGTAACTAATGTTGAGGTTGTTAACATTGGTGACCGACCTATTCAGGTAGGCTCTCATTTTCATTTTTTTGAGGTAAATACCTCGCTTGAGTTTAATAGAGTAGATTCATTTGGTAAAAGATTAAATATTGCTGCCGGTACCGCAGTTCGTTTTGAACCAGGAGATAAAAAAGAAGTAGAGCTTATAACTTTCTCAGGAGAAAGAAAGGTCTATGGCTTAAATAATTTAACAAATGACGTGTTACGGTAAAGGAGTGTAAATATGAGCTTTCAGATGTCAAGACACCAATATGCCGATATGTTCGGTCCAACAGTAGGTGATCAGGTAAGGTTGGGAGACACTGAACTATTTATTGAAGTAGAAAAGGATTACACAACATATGGTGATGAAGTAAAGTTTGGTGGAGGTAAGGTTATTCGTGATGGAATGGGTCAACATCCGTTAGCAACAAGAAAAGATGTTGTTGACCTTGTGATTACGAATGCTTTAATTCTGGATTACACGGGAATTTATAAAGCTGATATTGGTGTTAAAGACGGTATTATTACTTCGATTGGTAAAGCTGGCAATCCCTTATTAATGGATTCTGTTGACATTGTCATAGGTGCATCTACAGAGGTCATTGCAGCTGAAGGGATGATTGTTACAGCTGGTGGCATTGATGCACATATTCACTTTATTTGTCCACAACAAATCCAAACAGCAATAGAGTCAGGTGTAACGACAATGATTGGTGGGGGTACAGGTCCAGCGACTGGAACGAATGCAACAACATGTACACCTGGTAAGTGGAATATTCAAAATATGCTAAAAGCTGCTGAGGAATTTCCAATGAATATTGGGTTTCTTGGCAAAGGAAATGCATCAAATGAAGAGGCGTTAATCGAACAGATAGAAGCAGGAGCAATTGGACTTAAGCTTCATGAAGATTGGGGAACAACTTCATCAAACATTGATAAAGCGTTAACAGTTGCAGATAAATACGATATTCAGGTTGCTATTCATAGTGATACGTTAAATGAAGGTGGATTTGTGGAAGATACAATAAAAGCAATTAATGGTCGTGTTATTCACACGTATCATACAGAAGGAGCTGGTGGCGGTCATGCGCCTGATATAATTAAAGCGGCTTCATATCCGAATATTCTTCCTTCTTCCACTAATCCAACAAGACCATATACTGTAAATACAATTGCAGAGCATTTAGATATGCTTATGGTTTGTCATCATTTAGATCCTTCCGTTCCTGAAGACTTAGCATTTGCTGATTCAAGAATACGAAAGGAAACAATCGCAGCTGAAGATATTCTCCATGATCTAGGAGTGTTTAGTATGATCAGCTCTGATTCTCAAGCAATGGGAAGAGTTGGAGAAGTCATTTCTAGAACATGGCAAACGGCAGATAAAATGAAGCGACAACGAGGCGAACTTGTTGCGGGTGAACAAAATGATAATTCTAGAGCAAAAAGATATATTGCGAAATATACCATAAACCCTGCACTAACACATGGAATATCAGATTATGTTGGTTCAATTGAAGTAGGGAAAGTAGCTGATATCGTCTTATGGGACCCTGGATTTTTTGGTGTGAAGCCAGAGCTTATTGTAAAAGGTGGAATGATTGCCTGGAGTGTAATGGGTGATCCTAATGCTTCAATACCAACCCCACAACCAGCATTATACCGTCCGATGTTTGCTAGCTTTGGTAAAGCCAAATATTCAACCTCTATGACTTTTATATCTAAAGCTGCATATGAACAAAAAGTTCATGAAGAACTTGGTCTAGAAAAGAAAATTGCTGTTGTAAAGAATATACGTCAGCTACAAAAATCGGATATGAAATTAAATGGGGAAACACCTGAAATAGATGTAGATCCACAAACGTATGAAGTAAAGGTAGATGGTGAGCTAATAACCTGTGAGCCAGATGAAAAAGTTGCTTTAGCGCAACGATATTTCTTATTTTGAGGTGAAAAAATGATTATCGAGAAAATAGTTGGAAATGTAAAAGAATTAGAAAAACCTCCACATCATGTTGAACGTGTTTATTTAAGAAGTGATGATTTAGTGAAAAAGATTCAAAGAGTAAAAACAGATCATGGTAAAGAACTTGGTATCCGTCTGAAAGATGTTAAGGAATTAATGGATGGAGATATCTTATATCAAGATGAAAAAAACTCAATCATTATTAGTGTTGTTGAAGATGATGTAATAGTCATAAAGCCTACGAGTATCTTACAGATGGGGGAAATTGCACACCAACTTGGAAATCGTCATCTCCCGGCTCAATTTGAGAACAGTGAGATGGTTGTTCAATACGATTATTTAGTAGAGAAATTACTGAAAGAATTGGAAGTTCCGTTTGTGAGAGAAAACAGGAGAATGAACAAAGCATTTAAACATATCGGACATTCTCATGACTAATCAATTGTTTCACTTGCTACAAATCTGTGATTCTAACTTTCCTTCAGGTGCATTTTCTCATTCTTTTGGACTTGAAACATATATCCAAGAAAACAAAGTATATAACAAGGATAGTTTTTTAGTAGCTTTGAAGGAGTTTATTAAAACGCAGTTCGTCTATACGGACGGAATGGCTTGCCGGATATCCTATGAATATATGATAGATAATGTCCTTGAAAAGGTGTGGCAAGTAGATCATGAATTGTTTGCTCTAGCATTGGCAAAGGAAACTCGTGAAGGAAATAGAAGGATAGGAAGACAGCTAGCAAAGGTAATGAACGAATTATATGTGAATGATTTTCTTATTGAATATCGTGAAAAGCTTATAAAAAAACAAGTTCATGGACATAGCTCTATAGTTTTTGCGATGGTCTGCTTAGGGTTAGAAGTTGATTTAAAAACAACACTAGAAACCTATTTGTTTGCGACTACTTCTTCATTAGTCCAAAATGCAGTTCGAGGTATTCCTCTAGGACAAACGGATGGTCAGAAACTTTTGATCGAGATTCAACCATATTTAAATGATATTGTTGAAGAAATACTATCACTTGATGAAGCTGATTTTGGTGCTGGTGCTCAAGGCTTAGAGATTGCTCAAATGCTACATGAAGAGCTGTCAGTTCGATTATTTATGTCATAAAATAAGGCTCTTTTTTGAAAGATTGTTGCTAATTGACCTAATATGCAGTGGAAACATTGTTGTCATGGAAAAATAGGTACTATCCTATGAAAAAAGATGCCACTATGCTTTTTATAGTGCTGTTTACTTGGAATTGTTAAAGCAACTAGGTTTATGAAAACAGCTAAAAATATTTCTGAAGGGATGTAATTATACATGAGTGAACCAATACGAATTGGAGTTGGAGGACCTGTAGGTGCGGGGAAGACATTATTAGTAGATAAATTAACGAGAGAGTTAATGAATGAACTGGAAATTGGCGTTATTACTAATGATATTTATACAAAAGAAGATGCACAATTCTTAATAAAAAATGGTGCTCTTCCTGAAGATCGAATTATTGGTGTTGAAACAGGCGGTTGTCCTCATACAGCCATTCGTGAAGATGCGTCAATGAATTTTGATGCAATTGATGAATTAAATGAACGTCACCCAAACCTAGATTTAATTTTTGTTGAAAGTGGCGGAGATAATCTTGCAGCTACGTTTAGTCCGGAATTAGTGGATTTTTCAATTTACATCATTGACGTTGCACAGGGGGAAAAAATCCCTCGTAAAGGTGGTCAGGGAATGATTAAATCGGATTTATTTATTATAAATAAAACTGATTTAGCACCATATGTTGGAGCTGATCTTGAAATTATGCGGAAAGATACACTAGTTTCTCGTGGGGACAGACCGTTTATATTTACGAATCTTAAAGATGGATCAGGAGTTAAAGATGTGGTGGATTGGATTCGTAAGGAAGCATTTTTAGTTGGATTAGAAGCATGACGTATACAGGCTACCTGCAACTTGAGGTAGGCAAAAAACATGATCGGTCTGTTATTTCAAATAGTTATTTTGATGGAGTTTTCAAAATCACTCGTCCTACTTATCTTCCAGATGGCTTACCATTACTTACTCTTATTCATGTAGGTGGAGGTTATGTGGACGGAGATCGTTATAAAACAGAGGTAACAATAGGTGATGGTGCAAAATTTGCATTAACAACACAAGCCTCTACAAAGGTTTATAAATGTTTAAAGCATGGTGTTTCACAGGAAATGGATTATTTCTTGGGTAATGAAAGTGAATTGTTTCTTAAACAAGATTCACTAATTTTATATAAAAATGCAGATTTTAGGCAATATACTAATGTATATATGAAATCATCTTCGGTCTTTTATTATACTGAAATTGTAACGCCTGGTTGGTCAGCTGATGGTTTGCTTTTTCAATATAAAAAACTAGCGATGAAAATGAAAGTCTACGTAGATGGAAGGCTGGAAATTTTCGATCATCAGCTTCTGCAGCCTTGTAATCAGTTGGAGAATATCATGCAGCTTGAAGGATATAGTCATATTGGCACACTTTTTATCATTCATAAAGAAGTAAATGATAATCTTCTTCAAGAATTAAGACATACTCTAAAAGATATTGCAGATGTTCGTGTTGGTATTAGTGAATTAAATGTGAAAGGGCTTGTGATAAGGATCTTAGCTTGTGATACTCCCGCTATAGAATCAATTTTTTCCAAATGTGAAAAAATTCTTCATGAAAAATTGTACAATACTGAGCAAATCAATTGGCGAAAAAATTAAAGATACTCACTAGTAAAATAGCGGATTAATTTCCATTATTAATTTGTGTGATTTTTAGACTACTTGAACTGATATAGAAAGATAAGACCTTCCAAAACTCCTACTTTCATAGTATGATAGTCATAGATATATCGAGTACAAGCTGTATCCGAGAGGAGATTATCATGGAATTATCAAAAGTAGTTGTTTTTCGTGAAGGAAATGAAGAATATGGTTTGCCGATTCAACATGTTATTTCTATTGAAAAACTAGAAGATATAAACGTAATCCCTAATATGCCGTATTATATGAAGGGTGTAGTTAAGGTAAGAGGAGAATTAATTCCTGTGCTTGATACAAATAGAATTCTCTATCATCAAGACAGTATTATTGATGAACAAACAACAAAACTGATTGTTGTTCACTCTGATGAATTATCTGCAGCACTTATTGTAAAAGAAGCAAAAGAAATCCTTGATATCCAAGAGGAACAATTAAAGTCAATTTCAGTGGGTGCTTTTCAAGCTACTAAATACTTTACTGCTGTTGCAAGCATTGAAGATCGTCTTATTACAATCATTGATCCTAACTTATTAATAGCAGGGCTTGAAGGCATTGCCATCGTGAAAGAAGAGATTGTAAGTCACCAATAAATATTGGTGACTTTATTTGTTTTAATTGATTTTCTAGTATAGTAAGCGAATGTGAAAACATTTAATTCGTAATCATGGTAAAATAGTAAGAAGAAAATTATGTGTGGTGAAGGAGTATGAGGCAAACGTCTAATAGAAGAGTAATTTTACATGTTGATATGAATAGCTTTTATGCTTCTGTTGAAATGGCTTATGACCCTTCACTTAAAGGCAAACCACTTGCGATAGCAGGAAATGTTGAGGAGAGAAAAGGGATCATTGTTACCTGTAGCTATGAAGCTCGCTCTAAGGGAGTAAAAACGACGATGCCACTTTGGCAAGCTAAAAAGTTATGTCCAGAGCTTATCATTAAAAAACCGAACTTTGACCGCTATCGCTCTGCATCTAGAGCAATGTTCGATTTGCTCCGAGAATTTACTGATCGCGTCGAACCAGTGTCAATTGATGAAGGTTATGTAGATTTTAGCGAATTTGATGGTGCTAAGCCATTAGATATGGCAAAATCCATTCAAGAGCGCCTTCTTGACGAACTTTTGCTACCGTGCAGTATTGGAATAGCTCCTAATAAATTTTTAGCTAAAATGGCTTCGAATATGAAGAAGCCTCTTGGAATCTCAATCTTAAGAAAGCGAGATCTGCCAGTTAAACTTTGGCCACTTCCTGCTAGTGAGATGCATGGAATAGGTGAAAAAACAGCAGAAAAACTTAGAACAATAAATATAAATACAATTTTTGATGTTGCCCACGCTGATTCTGTCAAATTAAAAGCACTGCTTGGGATCAATGGAGAACGTTTAAAGGAACGTGCAAATGGAATCGATGAAAGAGAAGTGGATCCTGATTCGATTTATGATTTTAAAAGCATCGGAAATTCTACTACCCTCTCTAAAAATACAACAAATGAATCAGAAATCAATGAAGTTTTACACAAGCTTGCCCATTCGGTTTCTATCAGAATGAAACGGAAAGATGTACTAGCAAGTAAAATCTTTATCACGATTCGTTATGGAAATTTAAAAACAATTACTAGAAGCAAGAAATTAGAGAATCCTATTGATGAAGAAGCAGATATATATACTGTAGCTAGACAAATGTTTTTTTCACACTGGGAGGAAGAGCCGATACGATTATTAGGTATTACTGGCCAAGAGTTAATTGAAAAAAATGATGCTATTAAGCAGCTAGATTTGTTTTCCTTTGAAAAAGATGCCAAAGATGAGCCACTATTATCTGTCATTGATAAAATTAATTCCAAGTATGGAAATCAGCTTATTAAACGTGGGGTAAAGGGAGAAAAGAAACAGGACATTTCATCTGGAACTAGCTTTAATAAAGATTTTTTAAGGGAGTAAGCGATTTCATAAGATATGTTACTTGAAATGTATCTTGAAAATGTGTTATTTTCAAAGTTGTAGTTATAATAAATAATTCGAATTATGTGTCAATTTAAAGAAGTGTCGGGAAACTAAACTTTTCTCGTTTAGTTTTACATACTATTAAGGATTAGAAGGGACGTAAACATATGTCGAAACAACAAATTGGTGTAATTGGTTTAGCAGTAATGGGCAAAAACTTAGCATTAAATATTGAAAGTCGTGGATTTTCAGTATCTGTTTTCAATCGCTCTGCAGAGAAAACAGAAGAATTTTTATCAGAAGCAAAAGAAAAAAATGTAGTAGGTACATACAGTATTGAAGAGTTTGTACAATCTTTAGAAACACCACGTAAAATTTTATTAATGGTTAAAGCTGGTGTTCCTACAGATGCTACAATTGAACAGCTTTTACCACATCTTGATAAAGGCGATATCTTAATTGATGGCGGAAATACGCTTTATACAGATACACAACGTCGAAATAAAGATCTAGCTGAAAGTGGAATCCATTTCATAGGTACTGGTGTTTCAGGTGGAGAAGAAGGAGCACTTAAAGGTCCTTCAATCATGCCGGGTGGACAAAAAGAGGCATTTGATCTAGTACAACCTATTTTAGAAGCTATTTCTGCAAAAGTAGGTGGAGATCCATGCTGTACGTATATTGGTCCAGATGGAGCAGGTCACTACGTTAAAATGGTACATAACGGAATTGAATATGGTGATATGCAATTAATTTCTGAAGCATATTTCATATTGAAAAATGTACTAGGGTTAACAGCTGACGAGCTTCATGAAGTGTTTGCTGAATGGAATAAAGGTGAGCTTGATAGCTATCTTATTGAAATCACAGCTGATATCTTCACGAAAAAGGATGAAGAAACTGGTAAACCTCTAGTAGATGTGATTTTAGATACTGCTGGTCAAAAAGGTACAGGTAAATGGACAAGTAAAAGTGCACTTGATTTAGGTGTACCACTTCCAATCATTACAGAATCAGTTTTTGCACGTTTTATCTCAGCAATGAAGGACGAGCGTCAAAAAGCAAGCAAAATTCTTTCAGGTCCATCTGTAAAGCCTTTTGAAGGCAATAAAGAGGAGTTAATTGAAGCTGTACGTAAAGCATTATACATGAGCAAAATTGTTTCATATGCTCAAGGATTTGCTCAAATGAGAGCTGCTTCTGAAGAATATAACTGGGATTTAAAATACGGTGATATTGCAATGATTTTCCGTGGAGGCTGTATCATCCGTGCTGCATTCCTTCAGAAAATTAAAGATGCATATGACAAGGAACCACAATTAGCAAACCTTTTACTTGATGATTACTTTAAAGACATTGTTGAAGGCTACCAAGGAGCACTTCGTACAATCTTATCTGTTGCTATCGAAAATGGAGTTCCAGTACCTTGCTTCTCGTCTGCACTTGCATACTATGACAGCTACCGTACTGAAACACTTCCAGCGAACCTACTACAAGCTCAACGTGACTACTTTGGTGCTCACACATACCAACGTGTTGATAAAGAAGGTGTCTTCCATACAGAATGGATGGAAAAATAATAAAAATAAAAAACGGGCAAACCAGCTAAATGGTTTGTTCGTTTTTTTTGATTCTTATCTATCCATTCCTTGGCTCTCATTTTAGGTCAGATCAATAAATAAGGATTAAACTAATAACATACTATAAAAACAGCTTAAAGCTAAAAAAGGAGCTATCACATAGGTGATAGCTTAATTAAGGAGCTTACTTAGGGTTGCCTCTTACATTCTTATTATATGCTTCATTAAATTGAATGCATGAGGCAAATAGACAGGCTAATCCGCACATTTTTTATAATGTGGTTACTATTCTTCAAAGAATAATGAATGATAAGGAACTTATGTTTCTCATTATAAAAAAGCCGATCAGAGATTTTAAAAATTCTTGATCGGCTTTTTTAATGTTGGTTTATGTTTGATATCGATTCCACATTGTTACTATTAGGAATTAATGTTTACAACTATTATCCTAGTGGCCACCAGTGGAATCCATCTTTTTTAAGCATGTTATCAGCTTCGTCAGGACCTGAAGAGCCTGATGGGTAAGTAGTAAGTTCAGCTAATCCTTTTTTCCAAGCATCTGAAATTGGATCTACATAGCTCCAAGATAGGGCAACTTCATCCCAATGCGTGAAATTCGTTGCATCACCGCGCATACAATCATAGAGAAGCTTTTCATATGCTTCTGGTGTATTTATACCTTCTAGGAAGTTATTAGAAAGATCTAAATTAACTGGCTTAGAGTAATCAGCTTCATCATCTTTTTTAGCATTTAATTGAAGTGTGATTCCCTCTTCTGGTTGAATATGAATAACAAGTAAGTTTGGAGGAACTGTTTCACCTTTATTATAGTAAAGATTCATTGGGATATCTTTAAACTGAACAACAATTTTAGTTGATTTTGCGGCCATTCTTTTTCCTGTTCTGATGTAGAAAGGAACGCCAGCCCATCTAAAGTTGTCAATAAGAAGCTTCCCAGCAACATATGTTTCAGTTTGAGATGTATCTTCTACATTGTTTTCTTCACGATATCCAATTAGTTGTTTGTCTCCTAATTTTCCACCTGCATATTGTCCTCTGATGAAGTATTTCGAAACATCTTCATCTTTTACTGATCTAAGAGCTCTTAATACTTTTACTTTTTCACTTCTAATTTCATCGGTTGTTAATTTAATCGGTGGCTCCATAGCAAGTAATGCGACCATTTGAAGCATATGGTTTTGAACCATGTCGCGAAGTGCACCTGATTTCTCATAATAACGTCCGCGGTCTTCCACACCTAACACTTCACTAGAAGTCACTTGAATGTTTGATATGTATCGATTATTCCAAAGTGGTTCAAATAAGGCATTTGCAAATCGAATAACCTCAATATTTTGAACCATTTCTTTGCCTAAATAATGATCAATACGATAAATTTGATCTTCGTTAAAAGCTTCTCTAATTTCCTGATTAAGCTTTTGAGCAGATGGTAAATCATGTCCAAATGGTTTTTCTATAACAAGTCTGCTCCAGCCATCAGTTGCAGTTAATCCCTCTTTTTTAAGGTTTTGTGCAATTGTTCCAAAAAACTCTGGTGCCATCGCTAAATAGAAAATTCGATTTCCTTCAGTTTGATACGTTCCATCTAGCTTATTTAATAAATCATTAAGCTCTAAATAAGAAGAAGGGTTTGTTACATCAAAAGGATGATAATGGAAATGAGATGTGAACTCATCCAGATCTTTTGAATCTTTTATTGATGTTTGAATTGAATCGGTAACATTACTGCGAAATTCTTCATTTGTCCATGGTCTTCTAGCAACACCTACAACAGCAAAATTTTCGCCAATTTTATTGTTTTGTACAAGGCGATAAATAGATGGAAACAGCTTTCTTTTAGCTAGATCACCTGTTGCTCCGAAAATGACAATAACTGATTTTGGTTGTTCTTGTGTAATCACGTTCGTACCTCACTTTGTCAAATGCATTTATTTATTTTATCAGTGAAAAAAATACAGAAACGATACGTATTTTGACTTAAAAAAGCTAGTTTCTATATATGTAATCGCAATATTTGACCACTGATCGTAAAATACTCCTATACAAATACTTAATTTTAAAGGTAATTGTAAAGTAAATCAAACCATAAACCTTTAAAAGTTGGTTCTTTACTTATTATAAACGATAGTTGAAAAATTATCGTCTTATATGCACCTAAATTAATAAAATGTTTATATAATTCAGTCTATTCTAGTAAATAATATCAGTTTGGTCAAGTATTCTGACTTAGATTTATCCGCTTAAACCGATAAATAAACTATAGTATTGAAAGTATAACCTCCTAAGCAGGAAGATTTATAGAATCATCATGTGTTTTGTTTCTCTATTTTTCACTTTCGTGTATTCTTAAAGTAGTGATAGTGATTTATTATATTTTCTTCTGATCGATTGTACAATTCTAATGATCTTTGTGACAGAGTTGTTTATTTTGATAAAAGGACTATCTTTAACTAGACTATATACATAGCTTTTTTCTTCAATTTACTTTAAAAAACAAAGTTATTGAAAGAAGCCATTTTTAATAGGAGGAACTGTAAGTGAATGTTATGTTTCTTGGTACGGGTGCTGGAATTCCAGCAAAATCCCGTAATGTAACAAGTATTGCTTTACAATTATTAGAAGAGAGAAATGCTGTGTGGTTATTTGATTGTGGTGAAGCAACACAGCATCAAATTTTACATACAACAATAAAGCCTAGAAAAATTGAAAAGATATTTATTACACATTTGCATGGTGATCATATATACGGTTTACCAGGCTTAATAAGCAGTCGCTCCTTTCAGGGTGGAGAAGGCCTATTAACAATATATGGTCCAAAGGGAATTGAGGAGTTTGTAAGAACCGCTTTATCAGTTAGTTCTACTTACCTTACATATTCTTTGGAGTTTATTGAAATTAAAGAGGGTATCGTTTTTGAAGATCATTTGTTTCAAGTAAGTGCTAAGAAGCTAGAGCATGGTATTGATTCTTATGGCTATCGAGTAATGGAAAAAGATCTACAGGGAACATTATTGGTTGATAAGCTTGAGGATATTGGGATTAACCCTGGTCCAATTTATCAAAAAATTAAGCGTGGAGAAACCATCACACTAGAAGATGGCACAATCATAAATGGTGCTGAATTTATTGGTCCATCTCAAAAAGGGAGAATTGTCTCAATACTAGGTGACACAAGATATACTGAAAAAAGTTTAGAGCTTGCTAGAGATGCTGATATATTAATTCATGAAGCAACCTTTTCAGAAGAAGATGAAAAACTTGCATATGATTATTTTCATTCTACAACAAAGCAAGCTGCTAAAATTGCTTTACAATCTAATGCCAGAAAGCTTATTCTCACACATATTAGTTCGAGATATCAAACAGAGGAGGACCTTGGGACACTAGTAAAAGAAGCACAAGCGATATTCCCAAGCTCTTTCATTGCTTCGGATTTTATGCAGATGGAAATTCCGAAGAAACGCGAACAAAAATGATTTTTTCACTTTTGTTGATGGTGAATAGTTGATAAAGAAACGATAAATATAATTTTCTTATTGGACTTTCTTGATTTTTTCAAACTTAGGGAGGTCCTTTTATTTTTTAGATTGTTAGTTAATGGAGGAGGGTTTTGTCGCAAGGTGTCTAATTTAAGATAAATTAGAAAAATCAAAGACAAATTGCAAAAATCCGAATCGAAGCTAACTCTATAAAATTAAAATCAGAAGTTATTAAGTTGGGCTTTCAAAGGCTTACGGTTTGTTTATTTGTAGCTTTAGCAATATCTTAAAAGTAAAAAAGATGCTGGGACATAATTAAAGATGTCATACAAAAAGACGAATAAATCTAAATTCAGTTAAGTTGGAAGAAACAAGTTCGTTCCATTATGCTGTAGAATAAGATTCCCGGGGAGGCAGCTAAGCCTCCTCGTAAGCTGCGCGCCTATGGGGTCTAGAGCCTTTCCTCTGCACCCGCAGGAGTCAAATGTCTTCCGCTCCATACCACTAGTTCTTAAAAATAGTGTGCAAAATCAATAAATCTATTGAAGACAACAAATAAAAACCCGAAATATTAGGCGAATAATCAATTGAAATATCTCCTAATATTTCGGGTTTATCAGTAGCTTAAAATGCTTATGTCCCGGCCTCTCTTATTGATTATCTCTCATGCATTTGATTTACCAACCACGATCATACTGAACTGGTGCTGAAATTTCCTCTCCTAGTTGAGCAGCAGCGGTTCTTGGAAAATATGGGTCACGTAGCAATTCTCTGGCGATAAAAATTAGATCGGCACGTTCGTTTTGTAGGATTTCTTCTGCTTGTAAGCCGTTTGTAATCAAGCCAACTGAGCCGGTTGGTATGCTAGCTTGCTCCTTAATTTTTTCAGCAAATTTAACTTGGTAGCCAGGATAAACATTGATTTTTGCTGGTACAACTGCTCCTGAGCTCACATCGATTAGATCTACACCTTGTTCTTTCATTCTTGAAGAATACTCAATATAATCATCAACACTTAATCCTTCAGGATGATAATCTGACGCGGAAATCCTTACGAATAATGGACCATTCCACACCTCTTTAACAGCCTCGATAACTTCTTGTAAAAAGCGATAGCGATTTTCTTTTGACCCGCCATATTCATCATCGCGTTTGTTAGAAAGTGGAGAAAGAAATTCATTTATTAAATAGCCGTGAGCACCATGAATTTCAATAATATCAAAGCCGGCTTTTTTTGCTCTTGCTGCACCTTCTTTAAAAGCTTTGATTGTCTCTTTTATTTCCTCTTTCGACATTGCAGTGGGAAGCTTATATTTATCATCAAAACGAATTGCTGAAGGTGCATAAATATCTCCATCAACGGTTGCTTTACGACCTGCATGTGCAAGCTGGATAGAGGTTGCTGAACCATACTTTTTAATACCATCAACTAGTTGAGTAAGCTTTGGTATATGTTCATCACTCCAAATACCAAGATCTTTTGCTGAAATTCTTCCTTGAGGAGTGACTGCAGTTGCTTCAACCATGATCAAGCCAACCTGACCTACTGCACGACTAATATAATGTGTTAAATGAAAATCTTCTACATAACCTTTTTCTTCAGTTGAAGAATACATACACATTGGAGACATAACAATCCTATTTTTTAATGTGATGTCCTTTATTTTGAATGGTTCAAAAAGCTTTGCTTTCATCTATGATTCCTCCAAATCGAATTTGTCTAAAAAAATTATAACAATATATTTTTTGAATCGTCATCTTTCCTGCTCAAAGCAGAATTCTCCTTTCTAATTATTCGGAATTTTAATACAATGATGAAAAGATGATAAAAGGGTGGGTGAAGGTGATTGGAACATCAATGGAATTCAAAAGAACAGTTATTGGAGCTTTTAATAAGTCTTGTTGAACGAGCTAGTATAACGGGTTCACAGGAAGAAGTAGCTTTATCAGAATATATATATTATCTACTAAAGGGAAAGAAATATTTTCAACAAAATAGAGAATATCTAGGTTTGCATCCTGTTCATGATGGAAGATCATTTGTTACAGCTTTAGTTAGACAGGGAGATCACAAAGAGACAATTGTTCTTTTAAGTCATTTTGATGTGGTCGATGTGAAGGATTATGGAGACTTAAAGAATTTAGCTTTTCAACCAATACAGCTAACAAATGAGTTGAAAAACAGAAAATCTCAGCTATCTAAAGAAGTGTTAAAAGATTTGGAATCTGATGAATGGTTATTTGGAAGAGGAACTATGGATATGAAAGCTGGTCTTTCTGTTCAGTTATCTATGCTAGAAAAAGCAATTAGCGGGGAATTTCAGGGAAATATCTTATTAGTAACTGTTCCTGATGAAGAAGTTAATTCTGCAGGAATGTTAAGTGCAGTAGCTATATTAGAGGATATCAGAAAAAAGTATGATTTAACATACAAAGCATGTATCAATTCAGAGCCGATGTTTGCAAAGTACCCTTATGATGAAAATCAATACATTTATTCGGGATCTATTGGTAAGATGCTCGCTAGTTTTTATTGCTCAGGAATAGAAACCCATGTGGGAGAACCATTTTCCGGTCTTAATGCAACTACATTAATTTCAGAAATCAACCGTAACATGGAGCTAAATGATTCTTTCTGTGAACAGATAGGAAATGAAGTGACACCTCCACCAACAGGTTTAATGATGAGAGATTTAAAGCAAGAATATTCTGTTCAAATTCCACACACATCAGTATCGATGTATAATATTCTTATGTTCAATCAAGCTATTAATGACATTCATGAAAAGCTTTTGTCTGTTGCGAAAATAGCGGCTATTAATGTAGAGGAATTTTATAAAGAACGAGCAACAAATTATCAACAATTTGTTGCATTTACTCCGCTTGATTTAAATGTCAATGTTTTTACTTACGAAGAACTACTTGAAAAAGCAGTTGCTAAATCTGGTGAAAGTGAAGTACGTAGAAGACTAAATTATTTAGCAGCAAACAGAGGTGCCCAAGGAGATCGAGATTTCTCAACTAGGATGGTTTCTGAACTAGCAGGGCTTTGTAAGGAATACAGTCCTATGATTGTTCTTTTTTATAGTCCACCATTTTACCCAGCAGTTTCATCTAGTAATGATCGACTTATTCAGAAAACGATACAAAAAGTGATCTCATACACTCAAGATCAGTATGGTATTACATTAAATCATCAGCATTATTTTCCAGGGCTCTCTGACTTAAGTTTTGTTCAATTAAATGAAAGTAAGGAATCAATTGCTAAACTTACAACAAGTATGCCTTTGTATGGAAAGCATTTTCACTTGCCATTTCAGGAAATGAAGAGTCTGAATATACCTGCTTTAAACATTGGACCTGTGGGGCGAGACCCTCATAAATGGACAGAGCGGCTACATATTCCATATGCATTTGATACATTACCTTCTATTCTTGAATATGCGATTAAATCGCTTTTAAGATAAGCTGATAGATTGATATGACCAGAGGTAGAGGTAAAATAGGAAGTGTTGTATGAAATAAACTGCTATATATATTTAGCAAGATTAAAGTGTAGGAGACAAAAAATGAACACGTATTATGGGGATCTATGTACAAAAGTTTATGAAAGTGACAAATCATTGGCTAGAAATAAAGAGGTAGATTTTTATTTATCATTTGTTAAAGATAAAAATATGAAAGTGTTAGAGCCGATGTGTGGGAATGGGAGGATGCTCATTCCATTTATGCTAGAGGGAATACATATCGATGGTTTTGATCTTTCTGAACATATGCTTAAGGTATGTCAAATGAAAGCTAGAAAATTAAACTTAAGTCCTAATGTGTTTACTGGGAAAATAGAAAACTTTAAAGCTGATCAATTATATGACTTAATTATCATTCCATTTGGTTCGTTTTCTCTTTTGTCAGATGAACTAGTTGCCGATAGTCTTACTAATTTGAAACTAGCATTAAAAGAAGATGGAAAAATTTTATTAACGATTGTGACTAAAAGCGATACGATCAATGAAATTATAAACTGGAAAGAAACAAATAGAATTCAATGTGATCAAGAAGTTATTATTGAATACAGAAAGGTGGAATTTAACAAAGAAACTTCTTTGTTAAATTCCACCTGAAGTATGAGTTAATTCAAAACGAAGATATCATAAAATCTGAACTGATGGATTTTTGCATTCGCCTTTATGAAAGGACAGAATTTGAAGAATTACTCTATTTCCATGGATTTCAGCATGTGGTATATCATGAAGTGATAAATGGTTATGGAGAGGGAGAGTCATTTAATGTGTTTGAGTGCACATTTTAATCGTCTTGCTTTTATTAACCTGATTATTAAAAAAATGGAGTGATTTACTCACTCCATTAGTCACTTTTTTCTATTGTAATAAGTTCATCTTCAAACATTTCTTTTAATTCTGTAGCACGTTCAGTTGCTCGCTTAATACAGGAAACAAGTGAGTCTTCAAATCCTCTTTCCTTGAGAATTGTTATGCCTGCTTCAGTTGTTCCGTTAGGGCTTGTGACTTCTTTTCTAAGCTGTGAGGGATGCTTTTCTGATATTGCAATCATTTCAGAAGCTCCAAGAAGAGTTTGTACAATTAAATCTCTTGCAACTGCTGATTCCAATCCTACCTCAATAGCCGCCTTTTCCATCGCTTCTACTAGATAATAAATGTAAGCTGGACCACTACCGGAAAGGCCTGTCACTGCATCAAGTTGATTTTCTTCTACAAGCTTACATATACCAATTGCCTCAAATAACGATTTGCAAGTTTCAATTTGCTCGTTCGTTACATCTTTACTAGCAGCTATAGCTGTTGCTGATTTTCCGATTGCTGCTGATGTGTTAGGCATGGCACGTACGATTGCAGTTTGTTTCCCAAGAATATTCGTTATTGTTTCAAATGAGATTCCTGCTAATACAGAAACGATTAATTGATTTTCTATTAACTCTTGAATTCCATCAATACCTGCTTGTATATCTTTTGGTTTCATTGCCAAAACGATGATGGATGATTCTTTTACCAGTCTTTCTTTATCATGTGTTGTTTTTATTCCATACATTTTAGATAACTGCTCAAGGCGAGCGGAATTCGAGCGGTTGGCAACCGTGACTTCCTCTGGTTTGTATACTTTTCCTTTTAATAATCCTGCCACCATTGCTTCTGCCATAGAACCAGCGCCAATAAATCCAATACTACCCATAATCGATTCTCCTTTTGTTTATGAACTCTATCAATAGCTTATTTTAAGAACTCTTTGGATAACGCTATTTTATACGATCACAATATATGTTAATTTTCACAAGAAAAAAAGCCACTTCTATCCCCATTAAAAAGGACGAAATTGACTCCGCGGTACCACCTTATTTGGAAAAAACATTCCCAACTTTTCATCTTTATCGCAGATATACGGTCAGTTTTTTCCTGACTGCTCATAGGGCAGGTTCAATAGATTAACTTGCAATGGGACCTTTCAGCCGTGAGTCTCACTCTCTGCTGCTGCTATTCTATTTACTATTCCTAGTCAACACATTGATCATATTGATTTCACTTAAACATACAATGTTCTGAATTTTTATTCATTATGACTGTTGAATTAGTACTTTGTCAAGCTTTTATCGAGTTATGCTCATGAGTACTGTTAGGAGAATGATAGTTGAATTATTTGAATATAATGACACTAGTGTTTTAACAAGTTACAATAGCTATATAACATTAATTTTACGAAAAAATGATTAAAGATAGCTTTATTTAAAAATAATAAATGGGGCGGAGAGTATGATGCCAATTACAGATTCTGAACAAGTTTACAAATTCGAATTGCCAACACCATTCCCAGTTGGAGATGTGAATGTTTATTTGATTAAGGGTGAACGTTTAACACTTGTTGATGCTGGTCCAAAAACAGAAGAAGCCTGGCATTCGTTTTTACAACAATTAAATGAAGTTGGCTATAAGCCTGAGGATATTGAACAGATTATTATTACACATCACCATCCTGATCATGTTGGAATGCTGGACTTTTTTAGTAAAGATATTCCTGTTTATGGTCACGTCTTTAATAGTCCATGGTTAGTACAGGATCAACAATTTATGAGTAAGCAAGCTCAATTTTTCGAACGAATTTTAGTTGAGTTTGGTGTTGATCAGAGGTTTATGCCATATGTGAAAAGATTAAATGATATGTTAGTTTATTCCTGTCACAGAGAGTTAACAGGTGTTCTTAAAGAAGGAGATAAGATTGATGGTCTGGATAACTGGCGTGTACTAGAAACGCCTGGTCATGCTCAAAGTCATATCGTATTATACGATGAAAAATCAAGAGTGTTAATAGGTGGTGATTTGTTACTTAAACATATTTCACCAAACCCGTTACTAGAGCCTTCAATGATCGAAGGTGTGAATGATCGACCTAAACCACAGCTTCAGTTAAATGAATCTCTCGCTAAATTGCTAGAGTTGCCAATCTCTCTTGTTTATTCTGGTCATGGTGAAAATATTGTAGAAGTGAACGATTTAATTACTTACAGATTAAAGAAACAGGCTGAAAGAGCTGAACAAGTTCGTAAATTCATTGCTGAAAAACCTTTAACTGCTTTTGAGGTTAGCAAAGTTTTATTTCCAACTATTTATCATAAACAGCTAATGCTTACGATGTCAGAAACAGTCGGTCAACTTGACTATTTACAAGAAATCGGTCAAATTAGAGTGGATATATCAAAGAATCAACATATGTATTTTGTTACATAAATAGAGGTGGAAAATATGAATACGCGAATACAAGGATGTTATGTTGCAATAACAGGTGCTTCTGGTGGAATAGGTGAGAAAATTGCTATAGAGTGTGCGAAACAAGGGGCACATGTGATTTTACTTGCGAGAAGAGAAGAATTATTAGCTACACTTGCTGATCGAATTTCTAAAGATTATGGTGTTTCGTGTTACTACTATCCTCTAGACGTTCAGAAGCTGGAGTCTATTCAATCGGTCTTTTCAAAAATTGAATCAGAAGTTGGACAAATTGATATTCTTGTTAATAATGCAGGTTTTGGTATTTTTAACGATGTACTTGATTCAACTTTTGATGAAATGAAGAGTATGTTTGAGGTTAATGTATATGGTTTAATTGCTAGTACTAAAATGGTGTTACCTCAGATGATTAAAAGGAAAAAAGGTCATATAATCAATATTGCTTCACAGGCTGGTAAAATTGCCACACCAAAATCAAGTCTTTATTCAGCTAGTAAGCATGCTGTATTAGGATTTACAAACAGTCTTCGTTTTGAAGTTAAGCCTAGTAACATTTATGTAACTTCTGTTAATCCAGGACCTATTAAAACTAATTTTTTCAACATTGCTGATGAAAAAGGTGATTATGTCAAAAATGTTGAACGCTGGATGCTTGATCCTAATAAGGTAGCACGAATAATAGTTGCTTCGATGTTAACACCTAAACGGGAAATTAATTTACCTGGTTGGATGAACGCTGGGAGTACGTTATACCAAGTTATGCCAAGATTATTTGAACGAATAGCTGGAAGAGCTTTTTATAAGAAATAACTTTTACGCCATAACACGATGCTTTTTTTGCATGGTGTTTTTTGTTGTTTTTAAAGGCTCTTTTCTGAAAGATTGTTGCTAAATGATTTTATTATCTGTTAACAACAGTGTTTTATCGAAGTACGATTTCTAAGAAGAAAAGATGCCACTAGACAATATACAGTGCTGTTTCCTCCAATTTCCTAAAAGCAACAAAGTTTATGAAAACAGCCTTTTTAAATTTATAATAGGGTTATGCACTTAGGAAACATGACTCATAAGGGGTAGATTAAAGAATCAATATCATCAAAATTGTCCTTTCTTTTGTTCAGTAGTAATATAAAGTTACTATTTTAAGTTACTAAAGGAGTATGTATATGATTGAATTGCGATATTTTGATCGTTCTCATATGGACCAGCTTATAAATTGGGTTAAAACACCCGAGTTTCTCATACAATGGGGAGGACCTGCTTTTCACTTTCCTTTAGATTTAAAGCAACTAGAGGATTATATGGAAAATTCTAACACAGATAACTCTGATTGCCTTATTTATTGTGTGATCTTAAAAGACACTGGTAATGTTATTGGACATATATCTTTATCTACTATTGATAGAGAAAATAACTCAGCTAGAATTGGTAAAGTATTAGTTGGCGATGAAAGTGTAAGAGGAAAAGGAATCGGCTATTTAATGATTGTTGAACTATTGAAGATTGCATTCAATGACCTCCATCTTCATCGTGTAAGTTTAGGAGTGTTTGACTTTAATGCTTCTGCGATTGCTTGCTATGAAAAAGCTGGCTTTAAAAAGGAAGGTTTATTAAGAGACTGTCGGAAAGTTGGTCAAGGCTATTGGAGTCTTTGGGAAATGAGTATACTAAAACCTGAATGGCTTGAACAAGACGATAGAGATAAAACGATTTAGCAAAAAAAGGTGGAAAAAGCTTGTCTATATTAAATGATCCCTTGTATTACATATACACCTACGCTTTTCATGAAGATGAAAAGTCACTTTGTCAGTTAGAAATGCGTTCTCTCTTTGGATATGATTCTCAAAAATCATATTTGAAGAGTACAAAACGAATTAATCCAACTCGAAGTCCGTTTATTAAAGAAAGAATTGAAGTGCTTTATAAATCTGATAGCTTAGATGGACTAATACATCATGTGGAAGGCCTAGAGATAGGTGAAGAAACATTTAAGGTGCTTTGTCTTGAAAATCATTCCAATAAACTCGGTTTTAAAGAAAGGCGCTTTATTGAAAGAAAGGTTGGTTTACAACTAAAAGGAAATGTTGATTTACTTGCTCCACAGATCCAGTTTGCCATAATGGAAGTTGATGGGGAGTGGATGTTTGGAGAGTATTCTAAAAGTGATTCTGTTTGGTTATATCATCAAAATAAACCACAAAACTATTCAACTGCTCTAAGTACGCGTGTTGCAAGAGCTGTGGTTAATATAGCTATTCCTTCTATTGATGGGGTAACTGCGATTGATCCTTGTTGTGGGATAGGTACGGTTTTAATTGAAGCACTTTCAATGAATATTAATATTGTTGGCAGTGATCGTAATCCGCTTGTTACAACTGGAGCAAGAGAGAATATTGCATTTTTTGGCTTTGAAGGAGAAGTGATTTTGAGAGAGATAAGGCAAATAAAAGATACCTATGATGTAGCGATTATTGATATGCCCTATAATCTCTGTTCAGTACTTCCTTTTGAAGAAAAGCTTGATATGCTATTAAGTGCAAGAAGGATCGCAAAGAAAGTTGTCGTGATCACAATTGAACCTATTGATTCTCCCCTTCGAGAGGCTGGTTTTAACATAAGAGATCGTTGTGTGGCAAAAAAGGGCACATTTACTAGAGAGGTTATTGTTTGTGAATAGGTCTTTATATAGTAAAACGCAGTTTCATCTAAGGACTGCGTTTACTTGTGTTATCTACTTGAGGCTATTTTCCGTAAATTTCGTTGCTTTTACTTCTTGGAAGAAAGCAGTGATGAGTATAGTTTAGTCGCATCTTTTTTGATGGAATAGAGCCTTGTAATAATGCAGTTTCCCCCAACAGTAAGGGACTTATTAATTTTCAAAAGGTAGAACGTCATCTATTGCATTTAGTTCTAGATTTAAGACAGATTTCGTATCATCATTATAAAATAAGAGCTGTTTATGATCAGGTGATATTTGAAGCACACGTCCGGAGAAAGTGATTGTGCCAACTCTTGCTTTAGAGTAAGTTACGCGTAAAAGGATATTGTCTTGTTGCCATTGCTCTGCTTTGGTAAAAAATCTCTCCATTTTGACACCCCTAGGAAAATTAAGTGATTTCTATCTATGTTGAATGTTTAACAAGCTGTTTTCTTGAATAGTTGGATTAAAATTAGGAGCTGATTTCTCTAGACAATTTTTTAAAAATATTTTGTTTATGGTGTAAGCTACCATGAGGAATTTCGTGATTGATTATTATTGATTATACGCTAAAGTAGCAAGTAATCAAGTTGTAAAGTAGAAATTGAATTTTGTCATTTTTATCCTCTATTTAATTCGTTAAATAACTATATACGATATCCTCAATGATTTCATACCATTCTGTATCTTCTGTTTTTGACTTTCTTAGTTGTTTTAATAAACCTTCAGTATCTTCTTTGGAAAGAGGATTTTCATTCAAGTCTCTTCCATATTGTAAAAAACTTTTCCTTAGCATTTTTAATAGAAACTTTTCTTCCATCATACACCTCACTATTTGATAGTATCAGACTTTTCTTTTATTTAGGCTCTTTTCTGAAAGATTGTTGCTATGTAACCAAAATATACAGTGGAAATAGTGTATTTTCGCATAAAAGGCTACCATTTTATAAAGAAAAGATGCCACTAGACTTACTACTGTGCTGATTTCTCGTGTATTTAAAAGCAACAAAGTTTGCGAAAACAGCCTTTATTTATGAAGCAAGAATTATAACTTATTTATCCTAAAGGTGTCGTAAGGAACCCTTCATTTCTTATATGTCGCTCTATCCATGTCTTAATCTTGGTGAAAACTACCATTGAAATCGAACGTATATTCCCTTAAGATAAAGTATATACTTAAATACGAACATATATTCTATTTTGGAGGAATTGGCTATGATTGAAAATTACGATCAATTGCCAAAAAGAAAAATTCTTTGTATCGATATAAAGAGCTTTTATGCAAGCTGTGCTGCGGTTTTACTTGGGTTGGATCCATTAACATGCTATTTGGCTGTTGTTGGTGATACAGAGCGGCAAGGCAGTATTGTGTTAGCGGCTTCTCCACGATTAAAAAAGGAATTTGGCATTAAAACAGGTTCGAGGTTTTTTGAAGTTCCTAATGACCCTCGCATTACAATTGTAAATCCAAAGATGGCAATGTATATTCGCATTTCTACTGAGCTAACAAAGCTATTTCATCGCTATGTACCAAAAGAGGCCATTCATACGTATAGCGTTGATGAAAGCTTTATTGAAGTGGATGGGGTAGAGCATATTTGGGGTGATGCACGAACGATTGCTGAAAAAATTCGTGATGATATGGAGAGAGAATTTCAACTTCCAAGTGCAATTGGTATTGGTCCAAATATGCTTTTAGCCAAGATTTGTTTAGATACAGAAGCAAAAAAAACTGGTATTGCAGAATGGACATATGATGATGTGGAAAGAAAGCTTTGGAAGCTTGAGCCACTTAGTGAAATGTGGGGAATAGGCTCAAAAGTTCAAAAAACCTTGAATCGAATGGGGATCTTCAATGTTGGTCAACTTGCTAATTATCCACTTGAACTGCTTGAAAAGAAATTTGGAGTAATGGGAAATCAGCTTTATTATCACGCGTGGGGAGTAGATTTATCTGAGATTGGTGCGCCGATTATGCAGGGGCAAATCAGCTTTGGCAAAAGTCAGATCTTACTTCGTGACTATCCAGATCCAGAGGAAGTAAAGCATGTCATTTTAGAGATAAGTGAAGAAGTTGCCCGAAGAGCAAGACAACATAAAAAGGTGGGGCGCACAATTAGCCTTGGGATTGGTTATAGCCGTGATGAATTTGGGGGTGGTTTTCATCGCTCTGTAACAATTGAACAGCCAACAAACATTACAATGGACATTTATGAAGCTTGTTTACAACTATTTGAAAAATTTTATGCCAATAAAACAGTAAGGAAGATTTCGATTGCGCTATCAAATATTGAAGAAGATTGTGATATGCAGCTTGATTTATTTCGACCAAATCGAACGAAGGAGCGGACACTAGGATATGTGATGGATTCGATTCGACATAAATATGGATCAGATGCTCTTCTTCGTGCGGTGTCATACACAACAGCTGGGACAGCGAAGCACCGTGCAAAACTAGTAGGTGGTCATAAAGCATGACAAGTAGCTACCCGCATTTTACTGACCATTTTATTAAGGAAAAGCACAACACTTCTATTTAAGAATAAAGTATAAAGATCTTATCCTTTTGATACACAAGCACTCTAAAAAGCTATCGCATACAACAAGGTATCTGTGAGAATCCGGATAAGTTATACTTTATTTATTTTTTGGGAGGGTGTTATGTGGAAGTAGATCACCAATCATTTATCACATATGTAGCTTTGGGAGATTCTTTAACGGTTGGAGTTGGTGCATCATTTCTAGCACCAGGATTTGTAGGCCAATATGTGAGGTTAATAGAGAAAGAAAAACATGTAAATGTGTGTACTAGCATTTACGCGAGATCTGGGATTGAAACAGATGGAGTATTAGACATTGTCGAGAGTCAAGCGCTGCATAGTAAAATTGAGCGTGCGAATATTATTACAATTTCAGCTGGAGGAAATGATTTGATTCAAGCAAGTAAGGACTTTATTGAATCTGGAGAAACAGCTGAGCTTGTTCAATCTGTGAAGGATTGTCACAGTAATATGGTAAGAATTATGGGGACAATTCACAGGTTAAAACAGCAATGTGGTATCCCGTATCGTGTTTATTTACTTAACCTCTATAATCCACTACCACAAATTCAACTTGCTGATAAATGGGTAAAACTATTTAATCAGCATTTAAATAGCTTTCATAATGGTAAAACCATTTTAGTAGCTGATCTATATTCTGCTTTTCAAGGCAGGCAAGATGAGCTTTTATCAAGAGATCGTATTCATCCTAATAACTTAGGATATAAAATGATTGCCGAAACATTGAGTGAATTAGGCTATCCTGCTGTTTAACTAATACAATGGTTTATTTAGGTGGTGACATAGTTGATACGCGATAGAGGAAATATTAAATGGACATCAATGATGCTACCAGAGCATGTTAAATTATTAAGAGCCTGGTCTGAGACAGATATGTATCAAGAAAAGCCTGAACTTGATGAACAACAGTTGGAGCAATTTAATGAGATGATTTTCCATGCGATGGAAGAACATGTAGCACTTATTTTTACGTATTATAAAAACCACCTTTTTCATACATGTTCAGGTTATGTTCACTATATGGATCCGATACAGCAAACACTTCGGATTGTGGATGAACAAACAAACACGCGCTTACAGTTACCACTGACAGATGTAATTGATGTCAAGAGAAAGTAATTATAACAATAAGGGTGAGTAAAACCTCATCCTTCAAACTTAAAATAATCCTCTACTATTTCTATTGCAGTAACGTAACACTACATTATTCAGATCTGCTGAATGGCCATTAACAACAATTCTACTTCAGTATCTTTAATTTACATTAGACCCTTATCTCCGTACATATTAATCTACCCCTCTAGAAATAACATGTAGACAAACCAAAACAAGAAGGAAATCAATGATGCTATCGTAGCAGAATCATGCAGGATAGAAATCTGTATGATAAACTATTATTAGAACAACTGTGAAGGAGATTTATCATGAAGATAACAATGACAAAGGAAGCAATTGATCACCTAACACCTGTTATTGAAAGAAATGAAGGGCGTTATTTGAAAATGAAATATGATACAGAAGGCTGTGGATGTGTTATGAGCGGAGTTACAGCTTTGTGGTTAGTAGAGAAGTTAGATGATGATGATGTGAAAATTGAAACAAATTCTGTGCCATTATTTGTGGAGAAAACAAAAATGGTGTTTCTAGATGAAGAGCTTACTGTTTCATATAATAAAACAGCAAACTGTTATATGTTAAAAAGCCCTTCACAAATTCTAAATCCACGCATGAGCTTGCTTGTAAAGTGAGGGAAAGATAAGTGAAGGATCGATTAAACTCAATAAAAAATGTTGCACTAAATAAAACGTGGGTGTCATTTTTAAATGATAACCATCCATATAGTCTCCTCCATTGGTCTATTGGAGGTGTTCATGAAGATACAAAGGACGTTTGGTTGCTTCAGGATGAAATGTCCTTTGAAGCACAGGAATTCCCTACTATAGATGAGGCGATAAAGTGGATGGAAGAACATATGGAGCATATTTCAGATGTGTTAGGATAGTTCTTTTCAAATGATAGTTACTAATCGACATAATTAAACGTTAAAACGTGATAAGTACTTTTCTAACAAGAAAAATGCCCTAGACTTATTAGTGATTTTTACATCTGTTTACGGAAAAAAGCACAAAACAATCCTTAAGATAAAAAGGGGCTGACTTATGAAGAAGTCAGCCCTTTTATCTGCCTATTTTCCCATCAAATTGTGGATCGATAAAAAACGTTTACTTAGTAAAATGATGATTGAAGAAACGAAAATAAAAGCAGCAGAGATTATAAAAAGTAATGTCACATGAAAAAAGTCTGCCATGATTCCGAAAAGAAGAGTTCCTACTGCAAAGGACCCTGTCAGAATAGCATCACGAGCTGAAAATACTTTTGCAAGCACATGTTCTGTTGCTACCGTTTGGTAAATTGTTGTTGAAAGTATTAATTTAAATTGACTGAACATACCAACAGCAGCAGAAAGGATGAGTGCGACCGATCCGATTGAAGTAAAGCCAAATAGAATGGTAAGTAAAGAAATAAGAATAGAGCTTATAAGCATTGTTTTGTGTACATGGGTTGCAAACAAACGCTGACATTTTAAAGTAATAAAGCCACCTACTAACAAGCCTGCAAAAAATGTTGAATTAATATACCCCCACCAAGCTTCAGGCTTCTGAAGAATTTCCTCAACATAGATGTATAAAATAGCAGCAATCCAAACGACACTTGCTAAAGACTCTAAGACATCGATCATTGCTATAGTTCTGATAGAAGGTGAGCTCCAAATCATCCTCCAACCATCAAGAAAGGATCCACTCTTACTTTGTGTTGATGAAGAAGAGTTCCTTTTGTTATCCATAATAAACAACATAAGAAAAGTGGAAATTGAAAATAAAATACCTGTCACAAGAAGTAATCCTTGCCCGCCTACTAATGATGTGATGATGGCTCCTAAAGGCCAACATCCTAGGTTAATGGTTTGATCAACAACTGAAAGAAAGCTATTACCTTTTAAAAGTTGTTTTCGATCAAGTATTTTAACAATAAGAGCTTGCCGTGCTGGTACAGCCCATCCATCTAAAAAGGCGATAAAACTGACAAGTGGAAAAATGAATATGACTGTGGTAGCTGTTATATAGTCTGAAATAAAAAGAAAAGTTGTAATCATAAGCAATAAGGTCTTTACACCTTGTGAACCTACTAACACATGCTTTAATAACATCCGATCCAATACCCAAGGAGCAACGAAACTCCCAAAAAATCGTGCCAATGTAATTGTAAAAGGTAGTAAAGCAGTATAAAAAGCTGAGCCAGTGAGTTGGTATATTAAGCTAATAATTCCAATAATGTAGAAAACATCACCACTATTTGCACATGCTTGACCGATCCATAAAAAATGAAATGACTTTTTAAACATAAAAATCCCGCCCTAAATAATTAATGATTTATTTGTTTAGCTAGGTAAGGTGGGATTAAATTTACACTGGACTGTTTCTCCTTTCAGTTAAGGTATTTGTTATGTAAGATACAAAGGCACGATACTAAGGGCGGAATAGTACCGGTTAAATTCTACAAACCAATTTCTTTAAGAAATTCATCCACAACATTAGAATATTCCTCGCGGTTGGTGGTGTATGACATAGCATGAGATCCGTTTTCTGCAATGAAGAGCTTTTTAGCTCCCTTTTTTTGTTGATATAGCTGTTTGGACATTTCAGCAGGTATATAATCATCGTCTTTACTATGAATAAAAAGAACAGGATTTGTAATATTTTGTACAGCGTTCAATGGAGATACCTCTTGAATAGTGTAACGATCACGAAGTTTCACAAAAGGCTTCGCAATGGGCATAATAAACACACTAGGGATCTTAAATTCAACTTTTAGGCGAAATAGAAGCTGAGCCTCTAGCTCAGAAAAGGGGCAGTCAGCTATATAAAAATCAGCACCATCCTCAACCATACCTGCATAAAGCAAAGTTGTAACAGCACCCATTGATTCACCATGAATACCTAATAAAATGGAGTCGTCAACTTCTGTTTTTAGCCAATGAACAACAGATTGCAGATCAAACTTTTCGTAATGACCATAGCTAGTTGTTTTACCACCGCTTTCTCCATGTCTTCGATGATCATAAATCACAACATTCCAACCTTTTTGTAAAAAAAGATTCATGTATTTAACAGAATTAAGTCTGTTAACAGTCACTCCATGACATATAATCATATACCGATTGTGTTGATAGGGAGCAATAAGTGATCCTTTAATGTTATAACCGAATTTGGATGGAATTGAAAAATGTCGCTTTTCTAATTCTTCATACTCACGTTGATTAAATAGTCCGAAATTTGTATCACGATCAATTAGTTCTTTATCTGTTTTCTTCTTGATATACATCATTTTATTCGTAAAGAAAAATCCGATGATAAAAACATAAGAAAAAAAGATGAGTAGACCAATTACAAGTTTTTTCATGAAAATTAACTCCTTACCTTATTGATTCGTTCATCTATACGAATAATATCATAAATTAGGTAGTAAACGTGATATGAATGGGTGTTATTTTTCCGCTAGAGTCAATGTACCTGGAGTTTGGCATTAAAACATTATATACTATCTTATCTACTAAAAAAGGAACCAACAGAATGGTTCCTTTTGGGTTATTGCTCAGAATTTTGTCTCTTAGTAGGATGAATAGCCTTTTCCATCTCTTCAGCAGCCATCATCTTTTTAGATGTATCAGCATTAGGTTTCCCTTTTTGACTCTGTTGTTTTGCCATGATTAATCACTCCTTCCTACCATATAAAATGTCAGTAATGGTAATAAAATATACAGGGTGTTTAAGATGTCGTTTCAATAAGATACATTTATCCTTTTGGCAGTATTCTTGTATTTATTCATGGTTGAAATTTTAGAAGATCAATGTCTAATGCTTGATATTTATACAATGTTATACCTATAATTTTAAGAAAAGTTTAGAAAAGAGGGGTAGCAAAGATGAGAAAATCGAAAAAGCAAAAAGATGATAAAAACGTATCTGTTTCAGATCATTTAAATAGCGATTTATTAGAGCAATTAAAAGCAGTGAAAAAAGGTTTAACAAAGGAGCAAGAAGAAAAAGAGGCTGAGCTTGAGAAGAAAAAAATAGAAGAGCGAAAACAGAAAGAAAAAAACAAAAGCTTTGAAGAATTATTAAACGAAAGCTCGTTATCATGGAAAGAGTATAAGTGAAAATGCGTTAAAATAGAGCTTAGAGAAGTGAAAATTCTACTAAGCTCTTCTATTTGAATATTGTAGTTACTATCTATCGGTGTTGCTCATACTTATCTTGTTTAGCAATTTGCTGGAGCTTATGATAAGTGTCAGCATTTAAGGGACTGGCATCTCCAGCAGCTGCATTTTCAAGTAATTGTTGAAGTTTACTAGCTCCAGGAATAACAGCACCAACCGTTTCTTCATAAAGACAATATTGAAGGGCAAGCTCTGTCATTGTTAGTGGAGAATCTATTGCTTCAAGTTCACTAAGTAGTGTTTTTAGCTCATCCTTTGAGTAGGAAAGATAGTTTTCAGTTTGTAATTTAGAGGACAAAGGTTTTTCTGTTAAAAGCCCTTTTGCAAGTGGGCCGCGAGCTATTACACTTACATTATGCTCATTTATAAGGTGAAACAGCTCTTCAGGACGTCGATCTAGCAGGCTATATTGCATCATAATGGATACAATGTTTGATTTATTTAGATAATCTTTAATCACATTTGGGCGAATAGATGAAATACCATAGTAACGGATAAGTCCTTCTTGTTTTAATTCCTCAAAGGCTTCGATTGTTTCATCGATATTATCTTCAATTGTTCCACCATGGAGTTGATACAAATCAATATAATCTGTTTGTAGGCGCTTTAAGCTATGCTTAACAGCTTTTTTTATGTATTTTTTTGAAGGGTCCCAAGTCCAGCCAGATTTATCTTCTTTCCAGCGATTACCTGCTTTTGTTGCCAATACGATATCATGTCGATGATTTCTAATTGCTTTTCCAACTAATTCTTCATTTTTTCCGAAATCATATAAATCAGCTGTATCTAGATAATTAATTCCTACATCAATTGCTTTGTCAATTAAAGAGAGAGCGTGCTGTTCATTATCTCCTAGTGACATGCAGCCTAATCCAATTTCACTTACATATAAATCTGAATTCCCAAGCTGTCTTTTTCGCAAAGCTTATCACTCCTCTAGAGTCTTTATGTTGAGGGTAGTATAAAGCGATGGGAAAATCAAATGATAAGAATCAATCACTAAGCTTGTAGGTTGGAGAAAGAAGAACTCTCCCTTTTCTCGTATTCTTACTTTGAATCAGTTGATCTAATGTTTCGTATAATTTAACATACTCCTTTAATTTAGCTTGAATTTCATGGGGTTTTCCTATTAAGACGATGCCTTTATCGTTTCGATAGATTTTCACTTTCATATCCATTCCCTTCCAGTAAGGTATGATAGAATATATGAAGATCAAAAAGTATGTAGAACAGGAGTGGATCATGTGGAAAACTTAAAAGAAACAACAATATCTTCGAAAGAGATTTTTAAAGGAAGAGTTATTGATTTATATGTAGAAGAAGTCGAATTGCCAAATGGGAAAACAAGTACAAGAGAAATTGTCAAACACCCAGGTGCAGTAGCGGTATTAGCGCTTACTAATGATCATAAAATTGTGATGGTCGAGCAATATCGTAAGCCACTTGGACGAACAATTGTTGAAATACCAGCAGGAAAGCTTGAAAAAGGGGAAGAACCAATAACAACGGCTAAAAGAGAGCTGGAGGAGGAAACAGGGTATACATGTGAAGAATTAGAGCCATTAATCTCTTTTTACACATCACCTGGTTTTGCTGATGAACTTGTCCATTTATTTATTGCAAAGAATTTGGAAAAACTAACAAATAAAGCAGAGTTAGATGAAGATGAATTTGTAGAAGTACTGGAAATCACGCTAGAAGAAGCGCAGGAAATGATCGTCACTCAACAAATTTTTGATGCAAAAACAGCTTATGCAGTTCAATACTTACAGCTTTTGCAAAAAAGAGAACAAAGATAGTAAAAGCTATTTAAAGGAGGGTGTTCTATTCAAGAGATGAATAGCTATTTTGCTGATTTACATATTCATATCGGACAAACAAAGTCTGGAAAACCAGTGAAAATAACAGCGTCACGTTCATTAACACTTGAAAATATATTAGTTGAAGCAAGTGACCATAAAGGAATTGATATCATCGGGATAATCGATTGTCATGTTCCAGAGGTATTGCTAACATTAACTAAGCTTATTGAGGAAGGTGAGTGTTATGAATTAGATGATGGAGGTATTAGGTTTCAAAATACAACATTAATTCTCGGCAGTGAGCTTGAACTTTATGATAATACCTGTAAAGGACCTGTACATGTTTTAGTTTTTATGCCAACACTAGAAAAAATGAAGCAATTTTCTATATGGATTTCATCAAGACTTAAGAATATTACACTTAGCTCACAGAGAATATATGAAACAGGAGAAAATCTTCAGAAATATGCAAAAGAATTAGGCGGGCTATTTATACCTGCGCATATTTTCACACCTCACAAAAGCTTATATGGCAGTGGAGTGAGTGTTTCATTAACAGAAATATTTTCTCCTTCATTAATTGATGCTGTTGAATTAGGGTTAAGCTCAGATACATTAATGGCTGACAAAATAGAAGAATTACATCAGTTTACTTTTTTAACAAATTCAGATGCACATTCATTACCGAAAATTGCTCGTGAATACCAAAAGCTACTTTTAAAGGAGCCAAGCTTCCTCGAGTTACAAAAAGCTTTGCATTCTAAAGAGGGCAGAGCTGTTCAAGCGAATTACGGGTTAAATCCTTACTTAGGTAAATATTATGAAACTACTTGTGAAAAATGCGGCTTAAAGCCAGAGTTAAATGAAGTAGAATGTAGCCATTGCGGAAGTATTCGATTTACTAAAGGTGTTTCAAAGCGAATACAGGAGTTAGCCGGTAATCGTGAAAATAATAAAAATCGTCCTCCATATATACATCAAGTGCCATTACAATTTATACCTGGTGTTGGACCGAAGACATTAGATAAATTAAAGGACCTGTTTGGTACTGAAATGAATATCCTACATCACGTTCCAAAAGAAGAGCTTCAAAAAGTTGTACCAAACAAGCTTGTAGAATTTATCATTGCAGCAAGAGAAGGAAAACTTCAAGTATCATCAGGTGGTGGAGGAACATATGGAAAGGTTACTGGAGTTTAGATGAGGAGAATTACTTGTTGTAATTCTCCTTTGAATGATCATTTTTTAAGTATCAAGGAATAAGATCACGAAAACACCTTAGCGAAAACATATGTATCTCGCACATACTCACCATCTGCTGACAAATTATTTTGGCGAAATGTCCCTTCTAGTGTGAAATCAAGCTTCTCGGGGATTTTTTTACTTCTATCATTATTAGTATCACATCTAATTTCAATTCGTTTTGTTTTTAGTTCATTAACTGCGAAATGGATTAAGCCTTCAACAGCTTCAGTTATATATCCTTTTCCACTAAATCTTGAATCAATCCAATATCCAATTTCACAAGTAGGGACATTCCATTTTATCCGATGTAAACCGGTACTACCAATAAACTCATCTGTGAAACGGTCGAAAATAAGGAAACGCAAATCTTCTCTTAATATAAACTTTGCCATCGCTTCTCGAATATTACTTTCAGTTTCCTCCACCTTTGGAAGTTGTTGCGCAAATGGCATCCATGGTTTTAATTCTTTAATTGATGCACAAATAGCAGCATTCACTGCTATACCATCTCCATATTGTGGAGCTCTAAGGAAAAGTCGTTTAGTTGTAAACTCTGAAGGGAAATCTAGTAATATAGGATTCATCAAATCACACCCTTACATTTTTAATTAGTATAAACTAGGGTAACTAGAAAAGAAAACCAATTTTGAGTCATAGAATGCTAGTCCTCTCATATACTCTAGTAAGTGAATGACGGGAGGAAATGATTATGCGTAAACAACTGCCATTAAGTGCAATGATGAAGCAGCACCTTAAGGAGCATTCGTCCATATATTTATTTGTATTTGTGTTATTTTTAATGGGGGTTATTTTTGGAGCCATAATTGTAAATAGTATGAATTTGAGTCAGAAAGAGGATTTATATTACTATTTAAACAGATTTTTTGGACAAGTAGCCGAAGGAAAGGTAGCAAGCTCAGCAGATATGTTTCAACAGAGCTTCTTTCATAATTTGAAATATTTAGGACTTATGTGGATATTAGGAATTTCGATCATAGGATTACCCGTAATATTAGTTATGTTATTTATTAAAGGTATGGTAGTAGGATTTACGGTAGGTTTTTTAGTTAACCAATTAGGACTCAAAGGGTTTTTATTATCTTTTGTTACTGTTCTGCCACAAAATATCTTACTTATACCAGCATTTATATTAATGTCAGCTGTTGCAATATCGTTTACACTAAAAATAATTAGGCAGCTGTTTGTGAAGAAAACCAATAATATGGAAGCTCCTTTCTCATTATTTATGAGATATGCTTCAGTATTTTTATTTATTGGTGTTCTTGCTATTGTTGCTTCTGGGTTTGAGGCATATGCATCACCTTTCTTAATGAAAAATGTTGTTGAGTTTGTTAGTAAATAATAATAATTATTAAATAATAACCTTTATCTTTATTAGATTATAATCATTTTAGTTGGACACTTTCCTCTTATTTGATATATAATAGTTTTGGGAACGCGGCGAGGGAGGAAAAGTAGTTATGGAAAACCGCATTGATCGGATTAAGAAGCAGTTGCATTCTGCTAGCTATAAGTTAACACCACAGCGTGAAGCAACTGTTCGAGTGCTATTGGAAAATGAGGAAGACCATTTAAGTGCAGAAGATGTTTATCTTCTTGTCAAGGAAAAAGCACCTGAAATTGGACTTGCAACAGTTTATAGAACGCTAGAACTTTTAACTGAATTAAAAGTTGTTGATAAGATAAATTTTGGAGATGGGGTTTCTAGATACGATCTTCGTAAAGAAGGAGCAGCTCATTTTCATCATCATCTAGTATGTATCGAATGTGGATCTGTCGCTGAAATAGAGGATGATCTACTTGAAGATGTAGAAGAGATCGTCGAAAGAGACTTTAAATTTAAAATTAAAGATCACCGTCTAACATTTCATGGTATATGTACGAAATGTCAAGATAAGGTTGAAGATGAATCAAATAATGATGATAACGGATAAAACGAAGTCTAGCTTATAAAGGTTAGGCTTTTTGCTTTTGGGCTATTTGACAATCTAGGTTCCCCTGTAGAAATAAATACGAAAATTCATTAAAAACCATGTATAAAGTTTGTCCTTTTTGGCATATCTTCTAATAATCATCCCTTTATCCAATATATGATATAACTTGATTTTGGAGGTTACTTAATGATTAGATGGTTTAGAACATTTAGAGATATGATGAAGGTGTTTATTTTATTCACTGGATTTACGATTTTATTCTATTATGCTATCATTTGGGTGAACTTAGAGTACCAAGAAATTCATCGTTATGACCAACCAGAAGGTGCTGCTTTAAAGGTAACCAATATGGTCAATAATGAAGATGATAGCTGGTTAAACAGGTTTATTTTTTTTATTGACAATGGGGAGTAGAAAAACTTGAAAGATCAAATTAAAGATTTTATACACTACTTAATCGTAGAAAGAGGTCTATCAAATAATACAATTATCTCTTATGAACGTGATTTGAAAAGCTATCAAAAGCATTTAGTTGAAAAGCAACAAATTGTTTCTTTTAATGATGTCACACGTTTTCATATTATTCAATTTTTAAAGTTTCTTAAAGAGTCTGGAAAATCAAGTAAAACATTAGCAAGACATACAGCCTCAATACGAAGTCTTCACCAGTTTTTATTAAGAGAAAAACAAGCTGACCAGGATCCTTCAGTATTAATTGAATCGCCACAATTGGAGAGAAGTCTTCCAAAAATCCTATCTTTACAAGAGGTAGAGAAATTATTAGAAACTCCAAAGCTTACAACACCATTTGGATACCGAGATAAAGCAATGCTTGAGCTGTTATATGCAACAGGCATTAGAGTAAGTGAAATGATTGACTTAAATTTAACAGATGCTCACTTAACAATGGGATTCATTCGTTGTTATGGTAAAGGAAATAAAGAGCGAATTGTACCTATAGGAAAGACTGCAGCAGAAGCGTTAATGAATTATATAGAAAAAGCTAGACCGAAGCTGCTTAATAGCAAAGAGCCAACAGAAGCATTATTTGTTAATCACCATGGTAAACGGATCTCAAGGCAGGGTTTTTGGAAGAACTTAAAGCAAGTCGCTATAGAAGCGAATATACAAAATGAATTAACACCACATACTTTAAGGCATTCCTTTGCTACTCATTTACTTGAAAATGGTGCAGACTTAAGAGCGGTACAAGAAATGCTAGGACATGCAGACATATCAACAACACAAATCTATACACATGTGACAAAAGCTAGATTGAAAGATGTGTATAATCAGTTTCATCCAAGAGCCTAAAAGCATCACACAAAATTGTGGAGATGCTTTTTTAGCGTGATCAAGACATTAGTATAAATAGTTTTATTTAAAGTTGTAAATGAGCTTGAAAGGGGTTTATAATGGAGGTAGGAAGTAGTTGTCAGACTTCCGACAAGTTTGATGTTTCGAATGGAATATAATACTTTATGGAACATTAAGTGAAGGTAATAAAAAAGGAGGATATTAATGTCAAATTATACATATAAACGTGTGTTTCTAGTTGTTCTTGATTCAGTTGGTATTGGTGAAGCACCTGATGCTGACAAATTCAATGATATTGGTTCAAATACGTTAGGTCATATAGCAGATCATATGGGTGGTCTTAAAATGCCTAATATGGCTAAACTAGGTTTAAGTAATATAAATGAAATTAAAGGAATACCGGTTCAAGAAAAACCGTTAGCATACTATACAAAAATGCAAGAAGCTTCAAATGGAAAAGATACAATGACGGGACATTGGGAGATTATGGGGTTGCATATTGAACAGCCGTTTCGAGTATTTCCAGATGGCTTTCCACCGGAATTAATTAACGCTCTAGAAGAAAAGACAGGTCGTAAAGTGATTGGAAACAAACCAGCTTCAGGAACAGAAATACTAGACGAACTAGGAGAAGAACACTTGAATACAGGTGCTTTAATCGTCTATACATCAGCAGATTCTGTTTTGCAAATTGCAGCACATGAAGAAATTGTTCCAATAGAGGAGCTATATAAAATTTGTGAAATCGCTCGTGAAATGACCTTAGATGAAAAGTATATGGTTGGGCGTGTTATTGCACGACCATTCCTAGGTACAGCTGGAAACTTTACTAGAACATCTAATCGTCATGATTATGCATTAAAGCCTTTTGAACGAACAGTTATGAACGAGCTGCAAGACAGTGGCTATGATGTTATTTCAATTGGTAAAATATCAGATATTTTTGACGGTGAAGGAATTACAAAATCTTTACGAACAGTCTCTAATATGGATGGTATGGATAAATTAAATGAAACCATCACAATGGATTTCACTGGTATGAGTTTTCTTAATCTAGTAGATTTTGATGCGTTATTTGGTCATCGACGAGATCCTGCTGGATATGGAAAAGCTTTAGAAGAATATGATGTTAGATTAACACAGGTTCTTGAAACATTAACTGAACAAGATTTATTAATTATTACAGCTGATCATGGTAATGATCCGATACACCATGGAACAGATCACACAAGAGAATATGTTCCGCTCCTAGTTTATAGCCCACGATTAGGTGCAGGAAGTGAGCTAGACATTAGAAATACTTTTGCTGATGTAGGGGCAACGATTGCCGATAATTTTAATGTGAAAATGCCAGCTAACGGAAAAAGCTTTTTATCTGATTTAAAATAGGAGGATTACATAATGAATTACGAAAAAATTAAAGAAGCAGCTCATTATCTAAAAGAAAAATATCAAGAAATTCCAAAGATCGGTTTAATACTAGGATCAGGTCTTGGAGTTTTAGCTGAAGAAATTGAAAATCCTGTGAAAATACCATATAGTGAAATACCTAATTTTCCTGTTTCAACAGTTGAGGGTCATGCAGGTCAGCTTGTTTTTGGAACATTAAAAGGAGCACAAGTTGTTGCTATGCAAGGGCGTTTTCATTTTTATGAAGGATATAGCATGGATAAAGTAACAGCGCCTGTTCGTGTTATGAAAGAAATTGGTGTTGAAACATTGATTGTAACAAATGCTGCAGGTGGAATTAACGAGTCATTTGAAGCTGGCGATTTAATGTTAATTACTGATCATATAAATAATATGGGAACTAATCCGTTAATTGGTCCTAATGATTCAGAAATTGGCGTCCGTTTTCCTGATATGTCTGAAAGCTACGATAAAAAGTTTAGACAATTAGCGAAGGATGTTGCATCAAAGTTGAATATAAAGCTTCAAGAAGGTGTTTATGTTGGTAACACAGGTCCATCATATGAAACACCGTCTGAAATACGTATGCTTCGAGTAATGGGCGGAGATGCGGTAGGTATGTCAACAGTTCCTGAAGTTATTGTTGCCAAGCATGCTGGTTTAGGAGTATTAGGGATTTCTTGTATCTCAAATATGGCTGCAGGAATTCTAGACCAACCATTGTCACATGATGAAGTAATCGAAACAACTGAAAAGGTAAAAACAAACTTCTTGAATTTAGTTAAAAATATTGTTGAGAACTTACATTCGTCAAAATAAAGAAAAAAGGTGAGATACACGATGAGAATGGTTGATTTAATAGAGAAAAAAAGAGACGGTCATGAATTAACAAAAGAAGAGATTCATTTTATTGTTGATGGATATACAAAAGGTGATATTCCAGATTATCAAATGAGTGCTTTAACAATGGCCATTTATTTTCAAGGAATGGCTGATCAAGAGCGCGCTGAATTGACAATGGCTATGGTTCATTCTGGAGATACAATTGACTTAAGTGAAATTGAAGGTATAAAGGTTGATAAACATAGCACTGGTGGTGTAGGTGATACAACGACTCTTGTGCTGGGTCCATTAGTAGCTGCAGTTGGTGTACCAGTTGCGAAAATGTCAGGCCGTGGTTTGGGACATACAGGTGGAACAATCGATAAATTAGAAGCTGTTCCAGGCTTTCATGTTGAAATAGAAAATAAGCAATTTATCGAACTTGTTAATAAAAATAAGATTGCTGTAATAGGACAAAGTGGAAACCTTACCCCAGCAGATAAAAGCTTATATGGATTAAGAGATGTTACAGCGACTGTAAACAGCATTCCGCTTATCGCAAGTTCAATTATGAGTAAAAAGATAGCTGCAGGTGCAGATGCAATCGTTTTAGATGTAAAAACAGGTGCTGGTGCCTTTATGAAGGATTTAGACGAATCAAAGAAACTAGCTAAAGCCATGGTAGATATCGGTAATCTTGTTGGTCGAAGAACAATGGCTGTTATCTCAGATATGAGTCAACCATTAGGATATGCCATTGGTAATGCTCTTGAGGTAAAAGAAGCAATTGATACATTAAGTGGCAAAGGGCCAAAAGATTTAGAAGAGCTTTGTCTAGTATTAGGAAGCTATATGGTTCTTTTAGCTGAAAAAGCAGCTTCACTTGAAGAAGCACGCTCAATGTTAGAGGATGTTATAAAAAATGGTCAAGCACTGCAAACATTGAAAGTTTTTCTTGAGGCACAAGGTGGAGATGGCTCAGTTGTTGATCATCCTGAAACCCTTCCTCAAGCAAAATATCAATTTGAACTAGAAGCAAAAGAAGATGGCTATGTATCAGAAATTATTGCGGACTCTGTTGGAACAGCTGCCATGCTATTAGGAGCAGGTCGTGCAACAAAAGATTCAGTCATTGATTTAGCTGTCGGATTAGTTTTAAATAAAAAAATTGGTGATAAAGTAAATAAAGGTGAGTCATTAGTTACAATTCATAGTAACCAGGAAGATATAGAAAACGTAAAGAACAAGCTATATAGTAGTATTTTTATTAAGAATAGTGAAGTAGAAGAACCTACATTAATTTACGCTACAGTTGAATAATGTATAGCTTGAAAAAACCACAGTCTTTGGACTGTGGTTTTTTTAGATGTTTTATGTGTGAGGGCTTGTGCAAAAGGGACGGCCGATCTAGAAAGGTTGAAATCTAGTTTGGTTGGACGTGGACATGACTAGCATCTTGTAACGGCTTAAGTTGAGAGGTGGTGGTCGGGAAAAAGCGGTTGGCGTGCAAAAGTGCAAAGATGATCGACAAGTGAAGGAGGGTGGTCGAGAAAAATATGGTTGGCGTGCAAAAGTGAAAAGATAATCGACAAGTGCAGGAGGATAGCCGAGAAATTGTGTTTGATGATCGATATAATGCATTTAATGACTGCAGAAAATCATGAACATCGATGTGCAAACTAAAGATATATTAAAGAAATGTAAAATAGATATTTCGAAGCTATCTTAACTTGGATAACACCACATAATTAAAAATTATACTTAGAAGAAACTCATTTTACGCTCTTTACATTAAAGTTTTACAGTTAGCTTTACAAAGTGCCAAAAAAGGAATAGCACTAAATATGGGAGAAAACTATCTAGACTAAATAATAGAGGAGAGAAAATACTTGATCATAAAACCACTAGAGGAACCGATAAAGATACAAAAGCTTGAAGTACTAAAGAAACGTCTATTCCCAACCCATGTGAAGATGAAAGAAATTGAGAAAGAATTAGCTAAAAATATAGCAGGATATAAAGGTGAAAAATCTCTTTTATATTATTTGAGTTTTCTTCCTGAAGAAGAATATATGATATTACACGATTTACGATTAACACTAGACAACAGAAATTACTTCCAAATAGATATACTAATTTTATCTCAGTACTTTATTTTGATTTTAGAAGTTAAAAACATTTCTGGGAAAATTACATTTGATGAAACGTTTCATCAGCTAATTAGACAAATCAATGATGTTGAAGAAGTATTTCCTGACCCTGTCCTTCAAGTTAATCATCAAAAATACCAATTAATAAGATATTTGAAAAAAAATAAAATCGCAAATATACCAATTGAAGCACATGTAGTTATGACGAACAATTCAGCACTATTACAAAATCAAAATAATTGTAGGAAATACTTAGATACCATTATGAGAAGTAGTGAGCTTATAACTAAGGTTGAGTATTATAAACAAAAGTATAAAGCTCCAATTTTTACGATGAAGGATCTACGTAAATTAGCCAAGAGTTTGCTGAAGGATCATACACACTCTGAATATGATGTTATTCATATGTTTGAACTAGATCCAAATGAAATATGTAAAGGAGTGTTTTGCACAAAGTGTGATTGTTATCCATTACAAAGAAAAAGAGGGACATGGTATTGTAGTGTATGCTCCTTTTCCTCTAAAACTGCCCATTTAGATGCACTTAATGATTATAAATTATTATTCGGTACTACTATAACGAATAAACAAACTAGAGATTTTCTACAAATTACCTCACCCTCCACAACTTATAAAATATTAACCTCAATGAAATTACCTCAAATTGGTCATGGTAAATCTACTTCTTACAATTTATTAAAACGAAATATATAAAAATCTTTCCAAGCATAGTATATTTTCCCTCCTTCTGGAAAAAATGGGATGTATAAAGAATGGAGGGCTTATGAAATGAAACGAATAATTTCGTGTTTAACACTTATAGCAATGCTTGTCTCTGTTACACCAATGGCTTTAGCCAAAGAAGATACAAAAACTGTTGAGCTTGCAGATAAAGCAAAGTCTGCTGTTTTAATTGAACGAGATACAGGTACGATCTTGTACGATAAAAATAGTGATGAAAAGCTTCCTCCAGCAAGTATGACAAAGATAATGACAATGCTGCTTATTATGGAGGCACTAGATAAAAATCAAATCAAGTGGGATGAAAAAGTTAGAACAAGTGAATATGCTGCTTCAATGGGCGGATCGCAGATATTTTTAGAGCCTGGCGAAGAGATGACAGTTGAGGAAATGCTCAAAGGAATTGCAATTGGATCTGGTAATGATGCATCTGTTGCTATGGCTGAAAAAATCGCAGGATCTGCTGAAGAGTTTGTCAACATGATGAATAAAAAGGTTGAGGAATTGGGGTTAAAAAATACTCAATTCAAAAATCCGACAGGGCTACCAGAGTCAGATCACTATAGCTCTGCCCATGATATGGCATTAATGGCAAAAGAATTATTAAAGTATGAAGAAATTACAAACTTCACAGGTAAATATGAAGATTACTTAAGAGAAGGTACAGAGGAAAAATTCTGGCTAGTGAATACAAATCGATTAGTTAAATTTTACCCTGGTGTAGACGGAGTGAAAACTGGATTTACGAATGAAGCAAAATATTGTTTAACTGCTACGGCTAAAAAAGATAATATGCGTGTTATTGCAGTTGTGTTTGGTGCAGAATCTCCGAAGGATCGAAATGCACAGGTCACGAAAATGTTAGATTATGCTTTTAGTCAATATCAAACTCACCCTCTATTTAAAAAGGATGAAGTATTAACAAAGACAAAGGTGAGTAAAGGTAGTGAAAAAGAAGTAAACCTCATGACATCAGAACCAATTTCAGTTTTAACGAAAAAAGGTGAAAAGGTTGATGATGTAAAGCAAGAGATTGTATTAAAAGAGGATATACAGGCTCCTGTGAAAAAAGGAGACGAATTAGGTTCTCTTCAATTAGTTAAAGAAGACAAGGTCATTGCAGAAAGTAAGATTGTTGCTGAAAAAGATGTAGAAGAAGCTAGCTGGTGGCAATTATTTAAACGTGTCATGGGAAGCTTCACAAAGTCTAGCTAATGTTGACGAATTTACACTAGTTTTGTCATCATGCAGGAAATTAAAAGTTCAATCAAGAAAGACTCTTTATCCAGAAATTAAGGAGGGGTAAAACCTTGAGTCTTGCAATTGAACTTGATGTAAAAAAATCTGTATTATGTATCCGACTCTCAGGTGAGCTTGATCATCATGCGGCTGAAGAACTACGTACGAAGGTTACGGAAGTGTTAGCTGCAAATCAATCCAAGCATATTGTATTAAATCTAGAAAATTTAGCGTTCATGGATAGTTCTGGTTTGGGCGTAATTCTAGGTAGATATAAACAAATTAAAGCAATGGGTGGGGAAATGGTCGTTTGTGCTATTTCACCAGCTGTTAAACGTTTATTTGATATGTCAGGTTTATTTAAAATCATTCGTTTAGAAGAAAACGAAATGAAAGCACTCCAGACATTGGGGGTGGCATCATGAGAAATGAAATGAACCTACAATTTTCTGCATTAAGTCAAAATGAATCCTTTGCTAGGGTTACTGTTGCATCTTTTATTGCACAATTAGATCCAACAATGGATGAATTAACTGAAATAAAAACAGTCGTATCTGAAGCTGTTACTAATGCAATTATTCACGGATATGAAAATGATCCCAATGGCATTGTTTATATTTCGGTCACACTAGAGAATGAAGTGATCCATATGACAATTCGGGATGAAGGCATTGGTATATTTGATATAGAGGAAGCTAGACAGCCTCTATATACGACAAAACCAGAGCTCGAAAGATCAGGAATGGGCTTTACAATTATGGAAAACTTTATGGATGAAATTACAGTAGACTCAACGGCTACAAGCGGTACAACAGTTAAGTTAACTAAACACTTATCTAAAAGTAAAGCTTTATGCAATTAAAGGGAGACTTGCTATGGATGTGGAGGTCAAGAACGATCAGACAAATACGCAGTTAAAAGATCATGAAGTCAAGGAATTGATTCGTCGTAGTCAAGAAGGGGACCAAGATGCTCGTGATTTAATTATCCAAAGAAATATGAGACTAGTTTGGTCTGTTGTTCAGCGTTTCTTGAACCGCGGCTACGAACCGGATGACTTGTTCCAAATTGGAAGTATTGGTTTGTTAAAATCTGTAGATAAATTTGATTTATCTTATGATGTAAGATTTTCAACTTATGCAGTACCAATGATAATTGGGGAAATTCAAAGGTTTATTCGTGATGATGGCACAGTGAAAGTAAGTAGATCATTAAAAGAGTTAGGTAATAAAATTCGTCGTGCAAGAGATGAGTTATCAAAAACAATGGGGAAAGTACCAACAGTTGCAGAAATTGCAAATTACTTAGAAATTTCCCCAGAGGAAGTTGTTCTCGCACAAGAAGCGATTAGAGCTCCATCATCTATTCATGAAACAGTATATGAAAATGACGGAGATCCTATTACATTATTAGATCAAATTGCAGATAATACAGAAACAAAGTGGTTTGATAAAATCGTATTAAAGGATGCAATCCGTGATTTAGATGAACGAGAAAGGCTTATCGTTTTTCTCAGATATTATAAAGATCAGACTCAATCTGAGGTTGCAGATCGTTTAGGAATTTCTCAAGTTCAAGTATCAAGACTCGAGAAAAAGATTTTGCAGCAAATGAAAGATAGAATGAATCAATAAAACCAAAGAGAGGCTAACTTACAATGTGTATCATACACTTGTAAGTTAGCCTCTTTTTTGCTTCTAGATCAATGGTAATTAATGGACTTACTTAAAGCTTTGTATGATTGAAATTAAGCCAATGCATACTACAGGTACAAACAAATTAATTTAGACTGCTTTATATTGTTATTTTTGTGCTTCTAATTTAATCGATAGGAAGTGATTCTTGGTGGAAAAGACGGTTTATTTAAGACTTCGTCATCGCATTCAAGTACATCCTAACGATGTTATTTCAATTGACAAGATTGCTCTTATTGTCGGTGAAAAGGAGTTGACCGAAAAGCTTAGAGAAATTAAGTTACACCAAATTCATCCGAATGATAAAAATATGGTGGTAATAGATGTGATGCATGTACTTAAAGCAATACATAAGTTTGACCACCAACTAGATGTTCAAATAATTGGGTCAACTCAAACAATCGTAGAAATTTTATATGAAAAAAAGAAGGTTTCACCACTGTTATTTGGAGCGGTATGGCTTTTACTCTTTATTGGAGCTGGTCTTGCAATCATGAATTTTCATGAAGATGTAAGCATGCAGGAAGTTCATCAACGTATTTATAAAATTGTCACGGGTAAGAAAAATGATCAACCACTAATTTTGCAAATTCCATACTCTATAGGCTTGGGATTAGGTATGGTTTTATTTTTTAATCATTTATTCAAAAAGCGTATCAACGAAGAACCAAGTCCCTTAGAAGTTGAAATCTTTAATTATCAGTTAGATTTAGATCAATATGTTGCAATGAATGAAAACAAGGAGAATTTAAATAGTGTTGATGACGATCTTAAGTAGCATTATTTTAATGATTGTCGGCCTATCAGGGGGACTTGTTGTAGGTTCTGGATTTGTTGCATTTTTAGCTGTGTTAGGGATTATCCCAAGGCTCACTCAACTGACAAAAACATATCGTTTTATCCACGTGTATGAATGGGCAATCATTTTAGGTGCAGTTATCGTAGGTTGGATGAGTTTAAGAAACACAGAGCTTTTCCAATCAGATTTATGGCTTATTCCAATTGGACTATTATGTGGTGTTTTTATTGGAATGCTGGCTGCAGCACTTACAGAAGTATTGAATGTTTTTCCGATCCTAGCTAAACGTATAGGGTTCGGTGAAAAAATCGTCATATTACTAATGGCTATTGTGCTCGGGAAAATATCTGGATCTTTATTCCATTGGATTTATTTTGTAAATCAGTAAGGGAGGTAATCAAATGGCGAAGTCAAAGATGAAGGATGATTACAAAAATCAAATCAAAGATTTTCAACCAAAACCACCGTATCTCTTGAATTGCCTTAAGGCATTTTTGATTGGTGGGTTTATTTGTATGGTCGGTCAAGGTGTACAAAACTTTTATATTGAAGTATTCAACTTCTCGGAAAAAGATGCTGGTAATCCAACTGCTGCTACATTAATACTTCTATCAGCTATACTGACCGGATTTGGGATTTACGATAAATTAGGTCAATTTGCAGGTGCAGGTTCAGCGGTTCCTATTACTGGATTTGCTAATTCAATGACAAGTGCAGCAATGGAACATAGAAGTGAAGGGATTGTTCTTGGAGTTGCTACAAATATGTTTAAACTTGCAGGAAGTGTAATTGTATTTGGGGTTGTAGCAGCTTATGTTGTAGGAATTATTCGCTATTTATATGGACTAGCATTTTAGTAAGGAGGAATCAACATGAAATTAACAGGCAAACAAACGTGGAAATTTGAAAATCCGTTGTTCGTTCATTCTAGTGGTACGGCTGTTGGACCAAAAGAAGCGGAAGGACCCTTGGGCCAGTTTTTTGATATAAAACATAAAGAATTACATTGTGGTGAGGATAGTTGGGAATTAGCTGAAAGAAGATTAATGGAACAAGCTATTGAGCAATGCTTGAAAAAGGGGAACAAGACGTCAGATGATATAGACCTTTTTCTTGCAGGAGATCTCTTAAATCAAAATGTAACATCCAACTATGTTGCAAGACACTTACAAGTTCCATTTTTATGCATGTTTGGTGCTTGTTCAACTTCAATGGAAACCGTTGCCCTTGGATCTGCATTAGTAGACGGTGGATTTGCAAATACTGTATTAGCATCAACAAGTAGCCATAATGCTACAGCTGAAAGACAGTTTCGTTTTCCTACTGAATATGGAGGTCAAAAGCCAGATACAGCAACCTTTACAGTTTCCGGTTCAGGTGCGGTTCTTATTAACAAAGAAGTAAGTAATATAAAAATTACATCTGCAACAATAGGTCAAGTAGCAGATTTAGGTATTTCAGATCCATTTGATATGGGTTCTGCAATGGCTCCTGCTGCAGCTGATACGATCACACAGCATTTTAAGGATTTAAATCGGACTCCAGATGATTATGACATGATCATAACAGGAGATTTGTCAGGTGTTGGTAGTCCGATTGTTAAGGAATTATTGAAGCAAGAAGGATACGATGTTCATAACAAACATAATGATTGTGGATTAATGATTTACCGACCAGATCAAAAGGTATTTGCTGGAGGAAGTGGCTGTGCATGTTCGGCTGTTGTCACTTACTCTCATATCTTTAATGAGCTAAAAAGCGGTAATCTTACAAGAGTGTTAGTTGTTGCAACAGGTGCTCTTCTAAGTCCAACAATGATACAGCAGAAAGAAACAATTCCTACTATTGCTCATGGAGTTGTATTTGAAAGAACAGATAGAGGAGCTGATAGCTGATGGAATATTTATTAGCTTTTGTAGTTGGAGGAGCAATTTGTGTAATAGGTCAATTGCTCTTAGATATATTTAAGCTAACTCCTGCACATGTTATGAGTTCCTTTGTTGTAACTGGAGCTATTTTAGATGGCTTTGGCCTTTATGATAAATTGATTGAATTTGCTGGTGCAGGAGCAACAGTTCCAATAACAAGTTTTGGTCATTCTCTTTTGCATGGAGCAATGGAACAAGCAAATGAACATGGTTTTATAGGTATTGGTATTGGGATATTTGAATTAACTTCTGCGGGAATTTCATCAGCAATTTTATTCGCTTTTATTATGGCTATTATATTTAAGCCGAAAGGATAGGATAAACATTGACAAAAAAAAGAAGGGTCATTCTAGTAACAGATGGTGATGAGTATGCTGCCCGAACAATTCAATATGTAGCGGCTAATATAGGTGGAAGAGCTATTTCACAATCACAGGGAAATCCAACTACATTAACAGGATCACAAATTGTTCAGCTCATCCTCAAAGCCAAAAATGATCCTGTTTTTGTAATGTTTGATGATTGTGGCTTACTTGGTGAAGGAGCTGGAGAGATTGCTTTAAAATATGTTGCAGAGCACGCTGAGATTGAGGTTTTAGGAATTATTGCAGTTGCATCAAAGACTCACCAAACAGAGTGGGCTAAAGTAGATGTTAGTATCGATCGCTTTGGAGAATTAACGGAGTACGGAGTAGATAAAAGTGGATTAAAGGACCTTGAATTAGGAAGGATAAGCGGTGACACGGTTTATTGTCTTGATCAACTGGATGTTCCTATTATTGTCGGAATAGGTGATATCGGAAAAATGGCAAGAAAAGATAGTGTGAAAAATGGATGTCCAATCACCTTAAAAGCTGTTGAATTAATTTTAGAAAGGAGCGGATATCATGACAACCAAAAATAAATACCCCATTTCAGGTAATTTAGCAGAGAATGAGAAATTTTTTAAAGAACATGTTGGATTAAACACTAGTTTTGATTTGGGTATAAGAAAATTATATATTATGGACTATCAAGTAAATATGTATTTTTTAAACGGTTTATGTGATACAGCTTACATTGTGCAAATTTTAAACAAAATTACCGCTATAAGTGATGATGAAGTTGATCATGTCAAGTTCAAGGAAATCTTAGAAAATCGTATTGTCAATCAATCAGTTGAGAAAATTAGAACATTGGATGAAGTAGTTGATCAATTACTATCTGGTTTAATAGTGTTTTTGATTGAAGGCAGTGATTATGGAATAGTAGTGGATGTTAGAAGCTATCCAGGAAGACAGCCACAGGAACCTGATACAGAAAAAATCGTTCGTGGTGCTAGAGATGGGTTTGTTGAAAATATTATCGTAAACACAGGGCTTATTAGACGAAGAATAAGAGATGAACGATTGCGATATGAAATGTTAAAAGTAGGAGAACGTTCGAAAACAGATGTTTGTGTTGCGTATGTAAAAGATGTTGCGAATCCTGAATTAATTAAAATTATAAAAAAAGAATTAGAAGCTATTGAAATTGATGGGATAACAATGGCGGATAAATCTGTCGAAGAGTTTTTAGTGAAGCAGGGTTTTAATCCATACCCTCTAGTACGTTATACGGAGAGACCAGATGTAGCTGCAAATCATTTATTAGAAGGTCATGTTTTAATTATGGTTGATACATCACCGAGTGTGATTATAACACCAACAACAATGTTTCATCACGTGCAGCATGCTGAGGAATATCGCCAAGCACCAGCTGTTGGAACATTGCTAAGATGGGTACGTTTTTTAGGCATTATCGCATCCATATTTCTACTGCCGTTATGGTTTTTATATGTATCTGAGCCATCTTTGCTACCAAAAGAAATAGCGTTTATAGGACCAAATGAGGAGAAGAATATACCAATTGTTATTCAAATATTTCTCGCCGATTTTGGTATTGAATTTTTAAGAATGGCAGCCATACACACACCAACCTCATTATCAACTGCAATGGGACTAATTGCTGCTGCATTAATTGGTCAAATAGCTATTGATGTTGGTCTTTTCGTACCTGAAGTTATCTTATATGTAGCAGTTGCTGCAATCGGAACATTTGCGACACCAAGCTATGAGCTTAGTGGAGCAAATAAAATAGCTAGATTACTGCTATTAACTTCTGTTGCAATGTTTCAATTAGAAGGATTTGTAGTTGGTAGTACAGTTTTTGTTTTACTACTTGCGAGTATCAGATCATTAAACACTCCTTACTTATGGCCATTTCTACCTTTTAATGCTAAGGCATTGTGGCAGATCATCATCCGTACATCTGTACCAGGTGCAAAGCTAAGACCTAGTATTGTACATCCCCAAAATATAAAAAAACAGTCGAATTAGGTAAAGTGACATTGAAAGAACCCCTCTTTTATGATATTGTAGCTTTAATTTAATGTTGATTCGCTTTTATAACAGACAGTTAATGCCACTGGTGTTAACTGTCTTTTTTCTTAAGGTTAGTAAACAGCAATGTATACGTATAGTGGCGTCTTTTCTTATGATAATAGAACCTTATTATTCGTTAATAGCACTTTTAACATGTTATTAGCTAAATTATTAACAACCATCCTTCAGAAAAGAGTCCTTACAAATAGAAACGAAGCTTGTTTGATAGATGTTAAGAATTGACGAGATGAATTCACATGTAACTTTAGATCTTTTAAAGAGCCTAGCTGTAGAAAGAGGGGAAGCAAGTTGTTCTTACATGGTACTAGTAGAATTAATGAAAAAGGTCATTTGGAGATAGGTGGAGTAGATACTGTAAATCTAGCAAGTAAATATGGAACACCACTTTATATTTATGATGTTGCTTTAATAAGAGAACGTGCCCGTAGTTTTAAAGAAGCCTTTGAAAAAATGAATGTCCGCGCACAGGTGGCATATGCAAGTAAAGCCTTCTCTTCAATTGCTATGTTTCAGTTAATTGATGAGGAAGGTTTATCATTAGATGTTGTTTCTGGTGGGGAGCTATATACAGCGATTGCTTCTGGCTTTCCGGCATCAAGAATCCATTTACACGGTAATAACAAAAGTAGAGCAGAATTAAAAATGGCTTTAGAGCAAAAAGTCGGGTGTATTGTTGTTGATAACTTCTATGAAATCGAACTATTAGCAGAGCTTACACAAGAGTATTCAACAAAAGTCCCAGTTCTACTTCGAGTCACACCAGGTGTTGAAGCACATACACATGATTATATTACAACTGGTCAAGAAGACTCGAAATTTGGTTTTGGTTTGTTAAATGGACAAATAGAGCAAGCGATTGATCGTGTATTGAAAATTGAGGGAATTCATTTATTAGGTATACACTGTCATATTGGCTCTCAAATATTTGATACAGCAGGTTTTGTGCTTGCTGCAGAACGCGTTTTTGCAAAAATTGAAGAATGGAAAAGTGAATTTTCATTCGTTCCAGAGGTTGTCAATTTAGGCGGAGGCTTTGGGATTAGATATACCGAGGAAGATGAACCACTTCCAGCAACATATTATGTTGAACAAATTGTAGAAGCAGTAAAGAAACAAGTAAATGAAATGGGTATAAAAATGCCGGAAATCTGGATTGAACCAGGGCGTTCACTAGTAGGAGATGCAGGAACTACTCTGTATACTATCGGCTCACAAAAAACAGTACCTAATATAAGAGAATATGTTGCAATCGATGGAGGAATGAGTGATAATATTCGTCCTGCACTATATCAAGCAAAATACGAGGCCGTACTAGCAAACCGCGTAAATGAAAAACATGAACAGCCTGTTTCAATAGCGGGTAAGTGCTGTGAAAGTGGAGATATGTTAATTTGGGACCTACCTTTACCAGAAGTGAACCCTAGTGACATCCTTGCTGTATTTTGTACGGGAGCATATGGCTACTCGATGGCAAATAATTATAATAGAATTCCTCGCCCTGCAGTTGTATTCGTTGAAAATGGAGAAGAACAGCTTGTCATCAAAAGGGAAAGCTTTGAAGATCTTATAGTAAATGACTTGCCGCTTAAATCAAAAGTTATTCAAAATTAAGGAATTAACTATAAAAGTAGCTCGTTTAAAAGAATACTCTTTTAACTCAATGCAAAAGAACCTGTAGACGAATCTGCAGGTTCTTTTGTGTTTACTTTGTTAGAATTGAAGTTAGTAGATGAGTTTGTAGAATATTTAACTCTTAAGCCGCATTTTGTTCACTGTTTGTAAAGATTGAAATGATAGCATCCCATAATGCGATAAAGAATTCTTGCACTTGCTGTAAAAATGATTGACCTTCCTCAGAATTTAAGAAATTTGAAATCTGATCTTTTGCTTGTTCAAGCTGTTGACCAACTTGATTCCAGTCAATATTTAGTTCTTTCATTTTATTAAATAAATTAATTAAATTGTTTATATCTTCTTCAGTTAATGTGATACCAAGTTCATTTGCTGCATTTTCAATAAGAGCTCGCAAGTCTGCCTCTGTTTCAGGTACACCATTCTTTGCGATTTCGTCTTTGATCTTGGCCATTAATGCTGCTGCATTTTCCGCTCCAACTTCATCACCAAGTTTAGCTGTCGTTACTAACTCTTCATTTGCTACTTGTTTTACATCTTCTGGAATCACTTTATCTGATGAAATTTCATAGGCCTTAATTAAACCTGTTAATGCAGCGGTTCCAGACACTTCAAAAGGTGCTGTTACATAGATTGATGCATCCTTTAAACCAGCAGTCATGAGAGCATTTAAATACATTTCATCAGTTACCCAGTTTATATTTTTAGTAGAGACCTCTAAACCAGATCCAGCTTTTTCAATTGTGATACTAGTTGAAGAAATTGCTTTTGTTCCTATCGTAGCTTTAGGAATATAAGCTCCTAAATATTGATGCTCTTCTTTATTAGAAACCGTGATGATTTCATCTTCTCCAGTTGCATTCATTTCGTTTAAAAGAGCTTGTTTTTGCTGTTCAGATAAATTTTCTCCAAGTGTAATAATCATATCTCCGACAACTGCATCAGCAAAACTTAAAGTTGGAAAAGCAAACAAAAGAATAGCCATTAAGGTTAGAATAATTTTTTTCAAGTGAAATACCTCCGTGTTTTTGCAAAACTAATTCTATCACATCTATTATAGTGCTTTTTATCAATAGTCAATACCCTATTTTTGTTAAGAAGTGTAAATGAACATGATTTTTAAATCTTTTTATGTTTTTATAGGCTGATCTATTTGGTGTTTGCATCTTAGTTATAGTAGAATAGATAGGTGTTCATGTCTATTAGACGTATAATACTTACTGGAGGTTTCATACATATGAAAAAAGCGCAAATTACAATGGAAAATGGAGATACAATTGGTATTGAGTTATATCCAAACGAAGCACCTGGAACTGTTGCAAATTTTGAGAAATTAGCAAATGAAGGATATTACAACGGTTTAACGTTTCACCGTGTTATCCCTGGCTTTGTAGCTCAAGGTGGATGTCCTAACGGAACAGGTACAGGTGGACCAGGATATACAATCAAATGTGAAACACAAGGAAATCCTCATAAACATGAGGCTGGATCACTTTCAATGGCACATGCAGGAAAAGACACAGGTGGTAGTCAATTCTTCATCGTACATGAGCCGCAACCACATTTAAATGGTGTTCACACTGTTTTTGGAAAAGTAACAGATAATTTAGATGCCATTTATAACATCAAACCAAATGATGTTATGAAAGAAGTAAAAATCACAGAAGAATGATCGTGAAAAGCTGTGCCTTATTAGGTACAGCTTTTTAATATTTATGTAGAAATTCTATGAAAAACAAAGCAGTTTGAAAAAATATTTAAATAATAAGTTCTTATTTATTGCATGTAGGTCATTATACAGATAAAATAAATTATAGTTATTCTCTAAGGCAATAAATTATTTGTTGTTTTACAAGTAACTTACAATTTCATATTTCGTTTTATACATTCTTCGGGGCAGGGTGAAATTCCCTACCGGCGGTGATGAGTTACAATATAGTAACTTCTAAGTCCGTGACCCGTTAACAACATGTTAGCGGTGGATCTAGTGAAACTCTAGGGCCGACAGTTAAAGTCTGGATGGGAGAAGAATTGCGCAATTTTTTTGCGGTGTATTGAATTTCTTTTTGTGTTTAACTATGTTCATTATGTACAGGGGTATGCGCTCCATAGGGAGAAGTTGATAATACCTTTAACTTAAATATAACAAGTTTACAACACTTTTAAAAAAAGGATTACAATACTCTTATTTGACATACTCAAATATCAATTACTTAACTATTTAAGCCCTAAGTCTATGACTTTGGGCTTTTTACTTTGTGTCTTTTTAAGCAGGTAAAATATAAGTGGTTTATATGCATACTTTACATGTTTACCACCCATGAATAGTCCTAAATACTTTATGTAAACGATAATATGGCAAAATCCAGGGGAGGTATAATTAGGACCAAGCATATTGTAAAGTGAGGGATTTATTTGTTTACAGGAATTATTGAAGAAATAGGATCAATAAAAAAACTACAAAGCTCTAGAGAAGCGATTGTATTTTCAATTGAAGCGACAAAAATTTTACATGATATAAATTTAGGTGACAGTATTGCGGTTAATGGTGTTTGTTTAACAGTAACTGAATATAATGAATCTTCATTTTCAGTTGATGTGATGCCGGAAACAGTTAAAAGTACTTCTTTGTCACAATTAAAGCAAGGCTCTAAAGTGAATTTAGAAAGAGCAATGGCAGCTAATGGTAGATTTGGTGGTCATTTTGTATCAGGACATGTTGATGGAACAGCTCAAATTATAAAAAAACAGAGGTTCTCAAATGCTGTTTATTACGATTTGAAAATTTCGGAGCATTTAACAGATACACTTATTCATAAAGGATCTATTACAATCGATGGAATTAGCTTAACAATCTTTGGGCTAGAAAAAGAAAAAGTGACGATTTCAATTATCCCACATACATTGAGTGAAACAATATTAGGATCAAAGGATGTAGGGGATATTGTAAATATTGAGTGTGATATGGTGGGTAAGTATATTAGGAAGTTCGTCAACCAACAAATAACTCCAAAAAACTCTTCACTAAGCAAATCGTTTTTAGAAGAAAATGGATATGCTTAATTAGAATGTAGACTTAATTTGATAGGGGGTTTTTAGATGTTTCATACAATAGACGAAGCGATAGAAGATCTAAAGGAAGGTAAAGTTGTCATAGTGGTGGATGATGAGGATCGTGAAAATGAAGGTGATTTTGTATCATTAGCTGATCGAGTTACACCTGAAACAATCAACTTTATGATTAAGCATGGTAGAGGACTAGTTTGTGTTCCTATAACAGAAGAACAAGCTGAAAAATTAGATTTAACACCAATGGTATCTCAAAATACTGATCCGCATGGTACAGCTTTTACAGTGAGTGTAGATTACAAAACTAACACAACAGGGATCAGTGCTTTTGAACGTGCGGACACTGTTAAAGCTCTTTTATCAGAGGATGTGAAGTCAGCTGACTTTAAACGACCAGGACATACCTTTCCTTTAATTGCAAAAACAGGTGGTGTTCTAAGACGTGCAGGTCATACTGAAGCTGCAGTTGATTTATCTTTGCTAAGTGGAGCTAAACCAGGTGGAGTTATTTGTGAAATTATTAAAGAAGATGGCACAATGGCGAGAGTACCGGATTTATTAGTACTTTCAGAGAAATTAAATTTAAAGATTATCACTATAAAAGATTTAATTAAGTATCGAAACACAACCGAAAAACTAGTGAAACGCGAAGTAGAAATAGACCTACCAACAGAGTTTGGATCTTTTAAAGCAATTGGATATTCAAACACTTTAGATGATAAAGAGCATGTTGCTTTTGTAAAAGGTGATATTGATTCTAGTGAAGACATTATAGTACGAGTTCATTCCGAATGTTTAACTGGAGATGTGTTTGGTTCTTTTAGATGTGATTGTGGTCCTCAGCTTCATGCTGCATTAACACAAATTGAAAAAGCAGGTAAAGGTGTACTGCTTTATATGCGTCAAGAAGGAAGAGGTATAGGTTTACTTAATAAAATGAGAGCCTATAAGCTTCAAGAAGAAGGATATGACACAGTTGCAGCAAATGAAAAGCTAGGCTTTGCTCCTGATCTTAGAGATTATGGAATTGGTGCTCAAATAATCAGAGATCTAGGTATACAAAAAATGAAGTTATTGACTAATAACCCTCGTAAAATTGCTGGGTTAGAAGGATATGGATTAACAGTTGTTGATCGTGTTCCTATTCAAATGCCAGAACGAGAAGAAAACAAACAATACTTACGTACAAAGTATGAAAAGCTAGGTCATTTCTTACATTTCTAAAATATCTTCAATATGGAGACATCTCGTACAAAGGATGGCATTTTGATAAAGAAAAGATGTCATTCAACCTTAATACAGTAGTTTATACTTATAAATTTCTAATAAAATTTGGAGGAATAAATATGAAAACATATGAAGGACATTTAATTGGTAGTGGTTTAAAAGTTGCAATAGTGGTAGCTCGTTTTAATGAATTTATTACATCTAAGCTTCTTGGTGGAGCTGAGGATGGCTTAAGAAGACATGGAGTTGAAAATGAAAATGTAACAGTTGCGTGGGTACCAGGTGCATTTGAATTACCATTAGTAGCGAAAAAATTAGCGGAATCAGGTAAATACGATGCAGTTATCACTTTAGGTACTGTTATTCGTGGAGCTACTACTCACTATGATTATGTTTGTAACGAAGCAGCGAAAGGTGTTTCACAAGCATCATTAACAACTGGAGTGCCAGTTATTTTTGGAGTTTTAACAACAGAGACAATTGAACAGGCAGTAGAAAGAGCTGGTACAAAAGCAGGAAATAAAGGCTATGAAGCTGCAGTAACTGCAATTGAAATGGCTAATTTACTTAACACTTTTGAATAATTTACGTAAAAGTGTTTAAAAAAGGTAGAAAACTGTATATAATATCTTGAGAAGAACTATATAATAACAGATACTCAATGCCACTTTAGTTTACCCGCATATTCAACAGCGGTTAATGGCAAGGAATATGCGTCAGTCAAAAACCAAAAAAGCATAACATTAGATACTAGTAGGAACTTAACTGGACTTAATTTGTGCTTTTTTGGTAGTACTTTGCTTTCTGATAAAAGGAAGCTATTTCGTTAATGAGGGGTATATATGTTAATTCGTTATAAAAAAAGCTTTGAAAAGATTGCCATGGGTTTATTGTCATTTATGCCGGCTGAAAAGGAAATAAAGCAATTGCAGCAAACAATAAAGCAGTATGAAGTTGACGATAACTGGCAGCTGTTTTTATGGAAGCATGAGGAAGATATAATTGGTGCAATTGGTGTTATTTTCAAAGGAGAAGATACTGTAGAAGTACAGCATATCACTGTTAATCCCTCTCACCGCCATCAAGGTGTTGGGAAATCTATGCTCAATGCAGTTACAGATCTTTATAAAAATAAAGCCGTAGTACCAAATGAAGATACTAAGGCATTCTTTGAAAAATGTTCGAATGATTCAACTCAAGATTGTGAATAAAAAAACAAGCCAGTTATTCGCTGAATTCTGGCTTGTTTTTTTATGGAAATGAAAAGGTTTGGACATTCATTTATTTAGAGTGCCGCTTTTTGAGTTGAAGCTCTCGTTCTGTAATAACCTCTGATCGGTCACGTTTTATATGTTTATGTAATAAGTATTCATTACTTAAGTCACTATGTTTCCCCCAAGTAAGATTTTCATGTAAACATCGGTTATTACATATCGATTTTAACTTTTTATCAACAATTGGAAGGTTAAAACTATGATAAGGTTGCTTGTTGAAGATTTCTAGTTTTCTATATTTTAGTTGATTTAATAATTCATCACTATGTAACCCTAGTAGGTTGAGTATGTCTTTCTCGTGTACTAGTAGGTTGATTGCATTAGATATCATTCTGTAAGCACCAGGATAGTTACCTCTCCTTTGATGATAAAGACCTACAGCAATTTGTATAAGACCAACCCAATATTTTTTTCGTTCCTTTGGTGGGTCTTTTTTCCAATGCTCCTCAAGCACCTCATGACATTCAAAATAATCTCGTTCACAATGAAAGTAAATAAGATAATCAATATAAGCTTGATCAAACATATTTATAGCATGTCCCCCTTGATAAAAAGCTATTTAAAATAAGTGTATCATATTATTTTCAAGTTAGTGAAATAACCAATTTTTAATGCAACCCAATAGCTAACTGAACAATATGTAATTAAAATGAAATTCCACGTAAGTATAAAGAGCTGCTGATACCTCAGCAGCTATATTGATTAATATACCCAAGCAGCACCAACGATAATTAATAAAATAAACAATACAACAATTAACGCAAATCCTCCGCCGTAACCAACTACTGCTTCACCCATTTTTAAAATACCTCCCTTTTGTTTAGCTGTTACATTGGTAATATATGAGGAAAAAGCTGAGTTGTATAGGCAAGTGACTATTTTCACTTATTTTTTTAGAGTTTTGCAAGATGTCTAATCGAGGATAAGTCTGAAGAAATGTGAAAATAAATTCTTAAACTTGACTCTGAAAAGGATTAATATGGTGAAAGCGTTAAATGTTACGTAGAGTATGGGTTACACCAATGTAATCCTTCATCTAAAAATACTTTAAGTCGATAATCCAAAAATAATCTCCAATATGATCAACAAGTAACCTTCGAGCAACTTGTTTTTAAATAAATATTGGACATGAGTAAGTTTTCCTCTATACTATATGTTGGCTAGTTGTAAGAATGGTGGGATAAAGAATGAAATATCATGTGAAAATAGATGCATTTGAAGGACCCTTAGATCTTTTACTACATTTAATCAATCGTTTAGAAATTGATATATATGATATACCTGTGTCTGAGATAACGGAGCAATATATGCTATATATTCACACAATGCAGGAGATGCATCTTGATATAGCTTCAGAATACTTAGTGATGGCAGCGACTTTATTGTCAATAAAAAGTAGAATGTTATTACCAAAACAAGAGGAAGATCTTTTTGAGGATGAATTTGGTAATGAACCAGAAGAGGATCCTCGTGATGAGTTAATGCAAAGACTTATTGAGTATCGTAAATATAAAGAAGCAGCAGAGGATTTACGAACTCTTGAAGAAGATCGTTTGCAGGTCTATACAAAGGCTCCAAGTGATTTAAGCGAATATATAATCGAATCATCGAATCAAATGGACTCTTTAAATGTTTCAATTTATGATATGTTAGGTGCTTTCCAAAAAATGCTTCGTCGGAAAAAAATTAAAAAACCGATGCAAACAACTATCTCAAGACAAGAAATACCGATTGAGAGAAGAATGGAAGAAATTTTATTGGACCTTAGAACAAATCCAGGTAGACGCAAATTCACAGACTTATTTACATCTGATCATAAAGATCATTTAGTTGTAACTTTTTTGGCTATATTAGAGCTAATGAAAACACATTCAATCCTTATTGAACAAGAAAACAATTTTGCAGATATTTTTATAATGGGGAGTGAGTAGGATCATGTCCTTAGGTGTTATTGAGTGGAATTCAATTGTTGAGGCTCTTTTATTTGCTTCGGGAGATGAAGGGCTTTCTCTCAAACAATTAATGACAGTATTAGAATTAGAAGAGCAAGAAGTAATGGATATTTTAAGTGAAGTGTCTTCAAGTTATAAAGAGAAAAAACGAGGAATTGAATTGGTGGAAGTTGCGGGACACTATCAACTGACAACTAAGAAAATTCATTCTTCATATATTAAAAAATTGGTTGAATCTCCTGTTAATAGTTCTCTGTCACAAGCAGCACTAGAAACGTTAGCTATTGTAGCATATAGGCAGCCTATAACAAGGGCAGAGATTGAAGAAGTTCGCGGTGTAAAAACAGAAAGACCACTTCAAACTCTTGTATCAAAAGTTTTAATTAAAGAAGTTGGAAGAGCAGAAGGAACAGGTCGTGCTATTTTATATGGAACGACAAGAGAATTCCTTGAATATTTTGGGTTAAAATCAATTAAAGAATTACCTCCACTTCCAGAGAAAACGGACGATGAATTTGAACAGGAAGAAGCAGATTTATTTTTTGAAAAGTTTAATGAAACATTAGAAGAGTTAAAATAATCCCTAGTTAAAGACTGGTAAGGTTATGGTTTTTAAAACCATTATTCTTAACAGTCTTTTTTTATTATTTTTTAAGATACTTATAATGAAAAACAATTTACAGAAGTTGAAGTTTTTATCATAAGCTTTGTCCCACTGCATAAACTTGTACAAAACAAGTAAGGGGACGTGGATGCATTATGTTGCAAATTAAGAAAATGACAACAGGAATAATCATCATTTTACTTCTAATCACATTACTCCCACACCAGACTTCAGCTGTTGGCGTAAGTGCTCAAACTGCCATTTTAATAGATCAGGAATCTGGTAGAGTTTTGTTTGAAAAAGATGCTCACAAAAAAATGAGGATTGCTAGTATAACGAAAATTATGACTGCGATTTTAGCTATTGAATCAGGAAAACTAGAAGAAATGGTTACTGTAAGTGATAGAGTTCTTAAAGCTGAAGGGTCTTCTATTTACTTACAAAAAGGTGAGAAAATTAAATTAGAAGATTTAGTTTATGGCTTAATGCTACGCTCAGGAAATGATTCGGCAGTGGCAATTGCTGAGCATGTTGGTGGGAGTTTAGAAGGGTTTGTCATCATGATGAATCAAAAAGCTGCAGAAATTGGTATGACGAACACTGAATTTGCAAATCCACATGGACTTGATGATCATGAAAATCATTTTTCAACAGCCTATGATATGGCGATTTTGACACAATACGCTATGAAAAACGAAACGTACCAAAAGATATCTGGTACTGAAACACACCGTGCGCCAAACCCAAATGAAAAGTGGGACAGAGTATGGCATAACAAAAACAAATTATTAACACAGCTATATGAATACAGTACTGGTGGAAAGACCGGTTATACTGTTCGGGCAAAAAGAACTTTAGTATCAACGGCTACTAAAGATGGTTTTGATACCATTGTTGTTACATTAAATGATCCTAACGACTGGAAGGATCATATGAATCTTCATAACTATGCTTACAGCCATTTTGAGTTAGTGAAATTAAAAGATAAAGGTACTCTTAAAGGAATAGAAGAGGATTTTTATCATAATAAAATTTTTCTTGAAAGAGATGTTATCTATCCTCTAACAAAAGAAGAGCAGGACAAAGTGAATATTAATGTGAAATTACAAAAGCCAGATGAAGAGTGGGAAAGGGAGGAAGTAGTACCAAATGTTGTAGGAAATCTCCTAGTTAAAATAGATGAAAGAAAAATAGCAGAAGTACCTATTTATTTTGATAATGGCAAGGTTGAAAAGCCTAAAGGCTCATTTTGGGAGATGTTTAGAAATCTGTTTTTTGCTGTTTCAGGTGTGAAGTAAAATGGTTAATATTATTTGGGTGATGTTAACTGTTATTGGAATAGTGTTTGCGATGTTTAATGGAACAATGGAAGAAGTAAATGAAGCTATTTTTAAAGGTGGCAAAGAAGCAGTTACCATTTCAATTGGGTTTATCAGTGTATTAGTTTTTTGGCTTGGATTAATGAAAGTTGCAGAGAATGCAGGTTTACTAGAGAAATTAGGTAATTTATTTAAGCCGATTGTAACAAGACTTTTTCCAGAAGTTCCACCTGAGCACCCGGCAATGGGTTATATGCTTTCAAATATGATGGCAAATTTATTTGGATTAGGAAATGCTGCAACTCCACTAGGAATAAAAGCAATGGAACAATTAAAAGTGTTAAATGGAAATTCAGATAAAGCTAGCAGGTCAATGATTACATTTTTAGCAATTAATACATCAAGCTTAACACTTATTCCTACTACAGTAATTGCAATTATGATGACCTATGGCTCTTCCTCACCTACTAGTATTGTTGGACCAACATTAATTGCAACACTACTATCTACAACAGGGGCTATTATGATCGATCGTTACTTTTATTATAGGAGAAAGAGAAAAGGGTGATAGAACATGGGTGTCATTGGTGTAATATCTTTATGGATCATACCTGTTATAATTGGATTTATATTGATTTATGGAACACTAAAAAAAGTACCAACATATGAGTCATTTGTTGAAGGTGGAAAAGAAGGGATAAATATCTCATTTTCCATTATTCCTTATTTAGTTGGAATGCTTGTGGCTATTTCAGTTTTTAGAGCCTCTGGTGCATTAGAATTTTTAATGAATTTTATGAAACCAGCTCTTGAGGTTTTAAATATTCCTGCTGAAATTGTTCCTTTAGCTTTCATTCGGCCAATCTCAGGTACAGCAGCATTAGGCTTAACTTCTGATATCATATCAACGTATGGCCCAGATTCATTTATTGGTATGTTAGCTGCAACAATGCAAGGAAGTACAGATACGACTTTATATGTACTAACAGTTTATTTTGGAGCTGTAGGAATAAGAAGAATGGGTGACGCGTTAAAAGTTGGATTGTTAGCAGATATTGTAGGAATTATTGCTGCTATTGTTGTTGTCACATTAATGTTTTCATAAGTCAGACTTTTGACAGCTGCCTTTTCTAAATAAATGTCTATAAAATAAATGAATAAATAAATTAAAAACTTGGCTGGTACTTTAGCCAAGTTTTTTGTTGTGTAGTGAAATGCTGTCAAAGAGTTAAGGAAATAAATTGACTAGAGTTGAACTGTTTAGTATCACTAACTATTACGAGAGATAGTACTTTAATGATTAATTATGTTATGATAGGAAAGCACATTTTGACAACTTCAGCTTCTTTTAAAAATTGATATAAGATATTTTAGAAAACAGGACAGGTACATAAGAGATATGTGTCTTTTTGATATAGAGCTAATAAAACTGTTTTCTATACTAAATTGTCGAAACTTGTGAAAATAAAATGAAAACAGTAATATATTATCGAGGTGAAAGATATGGAACGCTTACAAAAAGTAATTGCTCATGCTGGTGTTGCATCAAGAAGAAAAGCTGAGGAATTAATACTAGAAGGCAAAGTAAAAGTAAATGGAAAAGTTATTAAAGAGTTGGGTACAAAGGTATCAGACAATGATCGCGTTGAGGTAGAAGGAATTCCATTAGAACGTGAAGAGCCTATCTATGTTATTTTATATAAACCAAGCGGTGTGATTTCTGCTGTTAAGGATGATAAAGGCAGGAAGGTTGTTACAGACTTTTTCCCATACATAAAACAACGAATATATCCTGTTGGAAGATTAGATTATGACACATCAGGTATTCTTTTATTAACAAATGATGGTGACTTTGCTAATATTCTTATGCATCCCCGCTATGAGGTTGATAAGTCTTATGTTGCTAAAGTAAAGGGAATTCCTACTCGTGAAAAAATTAAACAGCTTGAAAGAGGCGTTATGCTAGAGGATGGAAAGACAGCACCTGCACATGTGAAGGTATTGTCGGTAGATAAAAAGAAAAATACAAGTATTATTGAAATTGTTATTCATGAGGGACGTAATCGACAAGTGAGACGTATGTTTGAAGCAATAGAACATCCTGTACAAAAATTAAAACGTGAGAAGTTTGCGTTTCTTAATTTACATGGACTTACTACTGGTGATTCTAGAGAGTTAACTCCACATGAAGTGAAACAATTACGATCTCTTGCTCAGCATGGAAATAAGCTAAAGTAATTTTCACATAAACTTCAAAAAATCTAGACAAGCAAATTGAACGTTAATGGTATAATTACTTAGAATGTCTAAGGAGTAGGAGAGTATGAAGAAATGAAAAAAAACCGCTTACTCATGCGCTCTGTTATATTAATTATATTAATTGGTGCATTAGGATACACATTATATTCAAACTTTTTTGTTAGTAAGGAAAGAGTTAAGGTAGGAAGTGAAGCACCTGACTTTGTGTTAAAGGATTTAGATGGAAATGAACATCAATTATCAGATTACAAAGGAAAGGGAGTTTTTCTCAATTTCTGGGGTACTTGGTGTGAGCCATGTGAGCGTGAAATGCCTTATATGGATAATCAATATTCTTATTATAAAGATCAAGGTGTTGAAGTGCTAGCTGTTAATATTGCTGAGTCAAATATAGCTGTACAGACATTTATCGATAAACACCATCTATCATTTCCAGTTATTCTAGATAAAGATAGACAAGTACTAAATGCATATGGTGTTGGCCCTTTACCAACAACCTTCTTAATTAATCCTGAAGGAAAAGTAGTTGATATTACCTCAGGAACTTTATCTGAACGAATGATTAGAGATTATATGGAACAGATTAAACCTTAAAATGGGGAGTTTTCAGCATGAACAATGTTATGTGTGAGTGTGGTCATGCAAATCCAGAAGGAACTCTTATATGTGAATCATGTGGGAATCCAATAGGTGAGAAAGAGATAAATGAACCTAAAAAATTACTTGATATGAAGTATGAAGGATCTGCTAGACGCTCGCAAACTTACAAAAAAACGATGGTTGATAAGATATGGAACTTTTTTTCATCGGTTAAAGTTGGGGTCTGGTTAATTGTTCTAACACTTTTGGCGTCAGCTTTAGGAACAGTGTTTCCACAAGAGATGTATATTCCACCAACATCTACAGCATCACAATTTTATAAAGATGAATATGGGTTCTTAGGTCAGCTTTATTATGAATTAGGTTTTCATAATTTATATGGCTCTTGGTGGTATATGATACTAGTAGCTTCAATTGGTATATCACTTGTGATTGCAAGTCTAGACCGCTTTATTCCACTTTATCGTGCTTTAAAAAAACAAGGTGTAACTAGACATGAATCGTTTATGAAGCGTCAAAGACTTTATAGCTCTACACAAACGAACGAATATGATTCACTAAAAATAAAAGAACAGCTTGAAGCTCGTCGTTATCGTGTAAGAGAAGAAAATGGTAACCTCTTAGCAGAAAAAGGACGATTTTCAAGATGGGGTCCATATGTTAATCATTGTGGACTAATTATCTTTTTATTTGGTGCAATGCTTCGTTTCGTTCCTGGTATGTATGTTGACGAAGTTCTCTGGGTAAGAGAAGGGGAAACAGCTGTTATTCCAGGGACTGAAGGTCAGTATTACTTAGAAAATAAAGAATTCATTATGGAAGTTTACGAGAAAGATAAAGAAAACGAAGTGTTTGAGGATGCAATTAACAGGGTTGGAGATGGTTCTGTTGTAAAAAACTTCCAATCTAATGTAGTGTTATACAAAAGAACAGGTGAAATTGTTCATGGAGCTGAACCTGAATTAAAAGAAGTAAAAAAAGAAGAAATTAGAGTTAATGAGCCATTGAAGTTTGACGCATTTTCACTTTACCAAGTAGATTATAAGCTTAATGAGTTAAACAAAATGAAATTCAGTTTAATAGATAAAGAAACTGAAGAAAGCTTTGGTGATTTAACAGTAGATTTATTAGACCCAGCAAAGGAATATGATCTTGGGAATGGGTATAGAGTACAACTCGCAACATATCTTCCTGATTTTTATTTTGATGAAGATGGTGTCCCAGATACAAAAACCAGAATACCTAATAATCCTGCCTTTGTTTTTAAAATGTTTACACCTGAAACACCAGAAGGAGAATCAAGTTTTGTTGCTATTCAACAAAACATAGAGCCTTCAGGGCAAAACCAATATAAGATGATCTTTCAAGGTGTAGAAACTAAGGATTTAACGGCATTAACTGTTAGAAAAGATATGACATTGTGGTTCTTAGGTATTGGTGGGGCAATCTTTATGATTGGCGTTATTCAAGGTATGTACTGGAATCATCGTCGTATATGGATAAAAAACCAAGATGGTCATGTGCTTGTAGCAGGACATACAAATAAAAATTGGTATGGCTTGTCACAGGAATTGAAGAAAATATTGGACGACTCGCCATTAAACATCCCACAAGATCAAAATGAAAAACAATAATGTTTTAGGGAGGGGAAAACATGGCTTCGCTTAGTAGTAACTTTTTAGAGATTGCTTTTGTCATATATTTAGTAGCAATCTTTTTATTTGGTGGTTCGATCCGTGATAAACGTTCTAAATCAGATAAAATGAGCAAATGGACGATTATTGCGGTTGCAACTACTATTCTTGGCTTTGTTTCACAATTAGGTTATTTTATTACTAGATGGATTGCATCAGGACATGCACCAGTGAGTAATTTATTTGAATTTGCGACAGCATTTGGAATGATGCTTGTTCTTGCTTTCATTATCTTATTCTTTATATACAAAGTTGCTATATTAGGACTATTCACATTACCAATTGTTGTTTTAATTATTGCTTATGGAAGTATGTTTCCTACTGATATAAGTCCACTTATTCCATCGTTGCAAAGTCATTGGCTATACATTCATGTGACAACTGCTGCGTTGGGACAAGCAATACTATCAATTAGTGCTGTAGCAGGTATTATTCATCTTGTAACAGTAGTAGATCAAAAAAAGTCATCAAAAAAGACTTTCTGGCTTGAAGCTATTATGTATGTTCTTGTTATTACACTAGGTTTCATTCTTGTAACAAGTACATTCAAAGGACTTGATTATTCCGCTGAATTTAATTGGATTGATAAGAAAGATCAGGAATCTGTTATGATCTTCAATATGCCTGCTTTAGTCGGTCCTAATGAAGGGGAATTAATAACAGAAGGTAGATTCCAACCAATCATTGAGCTTCCTGCAATTATTTCAGCTGTCAAATTAAACACGGTTTTATGGTCAGTAGCAGTTGGTACAATTCTTTATGGATTATTTAGACTGATTTTTAGAAAGCGTATTTCTGCATTAATTCAACCTCTTACCAAAAATGTAAATTTGGAGCTTGTTGATGAAATTGGGTATCGTTCAGTTGCAATTGGTTTCCCTATTTTTACTCTAGGAGCGTTAATATTTGCTATGATTTGGGCGCAAATCGCATGGACACGTTTTTGGGGCTGGGATCCTAAAGAGGTATGGGCACTCATCACGTTCTTGTTTTATGCAGCATATTTACACCTTCGTCTTTCTAAAGGTTGGCATGGCGAGAAATCAGCTTGGCTTGCAGTTATTGGTTTTGCTATAATTATGTTTAATTTTATATTTGTAAACTTAGTTATTGCTGGCTTGCATTCTTATGCATAATAAGTTGTAATAATAGAACTAGTTGAATATTTCTGTAAGTAGCATATTAATAGTAATAACACTGCTATAAAAGCCTTCACTCTTGCAGTGAAGGCTTTTATTTAGGCTCTTTTCTGAAAGATTGTTGCTATATAACCAAAATATGCAATAGAAACAGTGTGTTTTAGCATAAAGGCTACTATTTTATGAAGAAAAGATGCCACTATTCTTAATAAAATGCTGATTTCTTCTGGTATCTATAAGCAATAAAGTTTGTGAAAAGAGCCTTTATTTATATGAACCTTATTAATTTGATAAGATAGGTGTAATAGCGAGAAATAGTAGGGTAAAAAGAGAAAGATATTATTTATCCCATACATAAGGAGTGTTCTTAATGGAAGAGAACCAATATGCAAAAATTTTAGTGGTTGATGATGAAGATCGGATCAGACGTCTTATAAAAATGTACCTTGAACGAGAAAATTATGAAATTGAGGAAGCTGAGGATGGTCATCAAGCATTAGAAATGGCTTTAAATAATGAATATGATTTGATTATGTTAGATGTAATGATGCCTGGTATAGATGGGATTGAAGTTTGTCGTCAACTACGTGAAAAAAAGGCAACTCCAATTATTATGCTTACTGCAAAAGGTGAGGAAACAAATCGTGTACAAGGTTTTGAAGTAGGAACAGATGATTATATTGTAAAGCCTTTTAGTCCAAGAGAAGTAGTGTTAAGAGTAAAGGCATTGCTTCGTAGATCATCCCAAACATCTTATTTAAAAACTGATACTAAAACAAAGAATATTATTGTGTTCCCTCATCTTTCTATTGACCATGATGCTCATCGTGTAACAGCAGATGGTACTGAAGTAAGTTTAACACCGAAGGAATATGAGTTACTTTACTTTTTAGCAAAAACTCCGGATAAAGTATATGATCGAGAGAAATTACTTAAAGAAGTATGGCAATACGAATTTTTTGGAGATTTGCGAACAGTTGATACACATGTTAAAAGATTGAGAGAAAAATTAAGTAAGGTTTCACCTGAAGCAGCCAAAATGATTGTTACTGTTTGGGGAGTAGGCTATAAATTTGAGGTAAGCAATACATGATTCTGTGGAGAAGTGTAGTTGGTAAACTTTGGGGAACGATTCTTTTACTCGTTTCCTTTGTTTTGTTTGTACTTACAATATTAATGCTGGAGTTTATTGAGAATTATCATGTTGATGAAGCTGAACGAGAATTAACACAGCTTGCTACTAAAGTTTCGGCAATAATAGAGAGTCATGAAGATCAAGATCTTGCCATGTCAATATCATGGGAATTAACTGATGAATTGACTGATATTATAATTATTGAAGATGATACAAATTACTGGAAATCTCCAATTAAAACAGATGAAATAGCACATCTCGATTTTAAAGACATCAAAAATGATCCAGATCTTTATAAAATATTAGAAAATCAGAAAAAGGTAAGTAAACGGACAAATCTAGATTCTGGTGAGCAGTATGTAAATGGTGAAGATGAGGTTCTTATAGTTGGAGTGCCATACAAAGTTTCAGATACAAAAAATGGTGCTGTTTTCATTTCTCAGTCTTTACTTGCTGTTCATGATACAACTAAACATACAACAAAATTTATAATATTAGCAGCAGGAATTGCAATTATTTTAACAACGATATTTGCGTTTTTCTTATCCACAAGGATTACATACCCTCTTAGAAAGATGAGAGAGGTAGCGCAGGAGCTAGCAAAAGGGAAATTTGATACGAAGGTACCAATCATGTCAAACGATGAAATTGGAGAGCTTGGAATCGCCTTTAATCAAATGGGGAAACAATTAAAATTTCATATTAATGCTCTAAGACAAGAAAAAGAGCATTTGACCAATATATTAAGTAGTATGGCAGATGGTGTTATTACTTTAAATATTGATGGAACTATACTAGTAACGAATCCTCCAGCAGAGAGGTTTTTACAAGCATGGTATTATGAGCAGGAAATGAAGATTGAACTTGGCAAGGAACTACCACCAGAAGCACAAGAGCTTTTTCAAAGAGTTGTAAATACAGAGAAAGAGCAAGTAATTGAGATTATGATTCAAGGTAGAAGTTGGGTTATATTAATGAGTCCTTTGTATAATCAGTCTCATGTTCGAGGTGCAGTTGCCGTTCTAAGAGATATGACAGAGGAAAGACGTCTAGATAAGCTTCGTAAAGACTTTATTGCGAATGTAAGCCATGAATTGCGTACACCTATATCAATGCTTCAAGGCTATAGTGAGGCCATTGTAGATGATATTGCAAGCACAGATGATGAAAAGAAAGAAATAGCTCAGGTTATTCATGATGAGTCACTTAGAATGGGACGATTAGTGAATGACTTATTAGACTTAGCGAGAATGGAAGCAGGTCATATTTCTCTAAATCTAGAGGATATTTCGATAACAGAATTTATAGATAAGATTAATCGGAAATTTCAAGGTCTTGCTAAAGATAAAAAAATTAAGTTAGCTGCAGATGTGAGTATAAGTAAACCTAATGTTTTACTTGATCCAGATCGAATAGAACAAGTATTAACGAATTTAATTGATAATGCTATAAGACATACAACTGAAGATGGAACAGTAACGATTGAAGTTGAGGAGCTTGATAATGGTCTTACAATAAGTGTACAAGATTCTGGAAGTGGAATTCCTCAAGAAGACTTACCTTTTGTATTTGAGCGTTTTTATAAGGCAGATAAAGCAAGAACAAGAGGAAGAGCTGGTACAGGACTTGGACTGGCAATTGTAAAAAATATTATTGAAGCACATAAAGGGAAAATCCAGGTTCATAGCAAAATAGATGAAGGTACGACATTTAGTTTCTTTTTACCCCGAAATATGCCAACATCCGAATAGAATTTGCCGAACAATCTTGTTTCATAAGAAACATTGTTAAGCTTATAGACGATCTTACCTTTAAGGAATTTCGCTCTATAAGCTTTTTTTAATGATTTTTAATTTCAAGCAAAGTAACATTAAATGTTTTACCTCTTTTGGTCGTCATGGTTTAATAAAGATAGTAAAGAAGGAGTGTGAATAGATTGAATTTATATACAAGAACTGGTGATAGCGGAAAAACAAGTATTATTGGTGGGAGAGTTGATAAAGATCATTTACGAGTTGAAGCTTATGGAACAATTGACGAAGCAAACAGCTTTGTTGGCCAGGCAATGACATTACTTACAGATTCTAAGTTTGAAGATATTTATAATGAGCTTGAAAGAATTCAACATGAATTATTTGATTGTGGTGGAGATCTTGCAGTTGTTAAAGAAAAATATCCGTATAAAACAACAGAAAATATGGTTGCTTTCCTTGAGGAGAGAATAGATCATTATGTAAAAGAAGCTCCTACACTTGAACGTTTTATTTTGCCAGGAGGAAGTCCAGCAGCAGCAGCCATCCATCTTGCAAGAACTGTTACACGAAGAGCAGAAAGGTGTACAGTTACATTACAAAAAGAAGCTGAAATTAATAACATTGTTCTCACTTATTTAAATCGATTATCTGATTATTTCTTTGCAGTGTCACGTGTTATTAATTATCGATTAGGAGTAAATGATGTTGAGTATGAGCGAAGTGCATTAGTTTTTAAAAACAAATCCTCAAAAGCAGAAGGTGAAAAGTGAGTGAAATAAAAATTTTAACGATTGAACATGCCGACATATATCGCTCATTAAGGCTTGAAGCTTTAAAAAATAATCCAGAGGCTTTTTCATCAAGCTATGAAGAAGAAGTTGTTCTGCCTCTTTCTGTTTATGAAAAACGTCTTCAATCTACTGAGACCTATATATTTGGAGCATTTTCAGATAATAGACTTGTTGGTACAGTTACATTAGTTAAAGAAAGTAAACGAAAACTTCAGCATCGTGCCACAATTTTTGCAATGTATGTTTCCCAAGAAAGTAGACAAAAAGGTATCGGTAAGTCATTAATGGTAAATGCGTTAGAAAAAGCAAGAAATTTAAAGACAATTGAACAAATTTATTTAACAGTCGTAACAGAAAACCACACTGCTAAAAGTTTATATGAATTATTAGGATTTCAAGTATATGCTTTAGAAAGAAAAGCATTAAAAATAAATGATCACTATTATGATGAAGAACATATGGTGTGTTTTATTACCTGAACAATTGTTACATGTATATTTTAAGAGATAACACAATGAAATAAAGTATTGAAGCGTTTGATAACCCCGAATGATTAGGTGATATTTCAGGTTAATATCTCCCTAATTGTACGGGTCTTTTTGTTGTATTCAGTAGAATTTTATTTTTAATAGTTAATGGAATGAAAGCGGATGTTACTTGAGTCCTAGGTTTAGCTTTCTTCCCAGCGAACCCTGGTCTGGAGCGCAACGAACTTGTTTTTTAAAACTTAACTGATTAATGCAAAACAGTATTAGGTATTGAATAAAATAGGTGTACGAGTTTAGTAGTTTATATGGTAAAGTAAAATAGGATATTACATATTATTACATAGTTGTTACAGATTCATTTCTTTATTACTTAAAGCTGTTTTCGAAAACTTTGTTGTTTATAAAAACCTGAAGAATTCAGCATTGTAATAGTCTAGTGGCATCTTTTCTTTATAAAATAGGAGCCTTTATGTGAAGATACACTGTTTCTACTTCATATTTTGGTTACAAAGCCACATTGTTTCAGAAAAGAGCTTAATTAATGTAACCTTACTTTTCATTGTACGACTAAATAAGAGAATGGAGGGGCATTCATGGAGGATACCTTTCAAAGAATATATGAAAAATATCATCAAGATCTTTTTCAATTTTTGTTCTATATGGTCAAAAGTCGTGAACAGGCAGAAGACCTAGTGCAAGAGGTTTATATACGAGTATTAAAATCCTATGATAAATTCGAAGGTCGCAGCAGTGAAAAAACGTGGTTAATTTCTATTGCAAGACATGTGGCAATAGACTGGTTTCGTAAACAAAAAACAGTTAGACAAAGAATTTTCGAAAAATTTGATTGGGAAAAACAACAAATTGAAGATGACCATCAACCACTTCCTGATGAAGTCTTGCTCCAAAATGAACAGGTTCAATGGATTTATAAAGCACTTAATGGTTGTACAATAGATCAGCGGACTGTCATTATATTGCGCTATGTTCAAGAATTATCTATTTCTGAAACAGCAGATGTTCTTGGTTGGTCAGTAAGTAAAGTGAAAACAACTCAGCATCGTGCTATAAAGCAGCTACAAAAACATATAGTGAGTATTTCTGAAAAGGAGGGGTTTCCTATTGAAAAGACAGGAGTGGAATGATGAAAAGCTCGAACAGATCTTAAGACAGTTACCCCAAGTTCAAGATAAAAGGAGTTCCGAAGATATTTATCAAAGAATTTTAACTAAACAGCAAAACCGTAAAAAGTTAAAAACATGGATTGCTCCAACTTTCGCAACTGTGGCAGCAATGTTTATTTTCATTTTGTTTTCTCCATATTTGTTTCAAGAAATTACTTCTTCTAATCAAGAAAGTAGTATGGATAAAGCAACATCAAGCTCAAGTGGAGAAGAGGAAATTTCACTTAATAATCAAGAAGATGAGTCAAAGCGAGAGTCAAGTATTATGGTGCAAGAAAATGACAATGCTGAGGTAAAGCTTGCGGACCTTGAAAATAATATACAAGAAACATTTGTCACTCCCTTCGAAGATGGAAGTCAGACAATAACGATCGGTTTAACAGCAGCAAATGCAGATTACATTATTCCAATAAGTGTGAGTAAAGAACATCTTAATCAGCCACAACAAATACAGCAGATTTTAGTAGAGAATTTAATTGAAAAGATTGGACCTGTTAGCTTCGAACTACAAAACACAGAGATTTTACCACAGGAAAATCCAGAAGAAATTATTCTTGATTATACTGGGAAACCAATACTGTCAAGTTCGATGTCAGAAACTATTTATATAGAAGCAATCCAAGAAACATTTCGCTGGATAGGAGTTAATACAGTCAAATTTCAGACAAATAGTAATGCAGGAATAGAATTTGGTAATTCAGGAAAACAGTATGAAATGACTATTCAAGAAAAACGACAAAAGGCTTATTTAATATATCAATATAGTGAAAACACATCCAAATTACTTGTTCCTTCACCAGAATCTTTTTTAACGATAGATGACGCAATAGAGATCATGATGACAGGTATACCTGACAAGAAACTATATCCTTCTGTTGTGGAACAACTGTCAAATATCTTGATCACCGAAAATGATACACAAATACAAATAGAATTTAGTAATGGTGATTCTTTTCAAAATAATGAGCAATATATACTAATGCTTGAAGCAATTTTATTAACAGCAAAAGAATTTGGGTTTAAGGAAGTCAAGTTCAATGGCATTGGCATAAATAAGATTGGAAATATGGATGTAACCAAACCAGTAGAAGTCCCATTTTCACCTAATCCAATTCATATAAACTAAAAGAGACTCAATTGTTGAGTCTCTTTTTGTGTATAGTTTGGAAGATAATGTACTAAACTATTGTTGTTCTTTTTTAAGAGAGACATACATAGACTGACGATGTGGTAAAAAGAAAGACTTGCTTATGTATCACCTATCTTTAGCATGTTTAGCAGAACTGTCGTATAGATTTGCCTGAATTAAGCATACAATGAGAGGTTTTTGTACAAGATGGATAGTACGTTATAACCTTAATCTTAAAGTATTGTATAGGCAGGGTTAACTAGAAAATAGTCCAAAAATGAAGTAGGGGGAGAAAAATGCAAGCTAAAATCATACAAATAATAGGGATTTTTATATTAGGACTCTTTACTGGAGTCATTTTATTAAGCACGCAAAGTGCAAGTGCACAAACATACATAGAAGAACTAGAAGATCAATGGGTTATGCCAGTAGATGGTAAGATTACTGACACATTTGGTACTCGTAAAGGGAAGCATAAAGGAATTGACATTGCTGCTCCTGAAGGAGAGGAAATTGTGTCTGTTTCAGAAGGAAAAGTAACAAAATCCTATTATTCAGATACATATGGTCATGTTGTTTTTATTAATCACCCTGAAGGATATGAGACAGTATATGCTCATTTACATAAGCGTTTGGTAGAAGAAGGAGACCAAGTAAAAAAAGGTCAAATAATAGGCATTATCGGCAATACAGGGATTTCAACAGGAACTCACTTGCATTTTGAACTACATAAAGGTGAATGGACATATGACAAGGAACATGCGTTAGATCCATTGTTTGTATTTGGATTGCAAAGTGATACAGTTGTTCAGTCAAAAGGAGAATCAGCGAATGATTCACTTGTAAATAAAGCAGAAGAGCAAATTCCAACTTTTGCTCCAGAAAAGCCTGTTAGCCATCTTCATGATGAAAACGAAACAAAATTGATAACAGTTGAAAGAGGTGACACATTATGGGCTATATCTCTTGCTCATAATATACCTATTAATTCTTTGAAGAAATGGAACAATTTAAATAGTAATACAATCTATCCTGAACAACAACTCACTGTGCACATAACTAATGACCAAAGCTATGTCGTTCAATCAGGAGATACAATCTTTTCTATTGCAGAGGAATTTAGTGTAAGCCCAGAATCAATAAAAACAGTTAATCAATTGAATAATGAGACAATTTATCCTGAACAAGTTTTAATTATTAATGAGAGTAATTAAGAAGATATTCAATCAGAAATGATAAGAGGCTGGGACATAAGAATTTAAGCTAATAATAGACCCGAATTTTTAGGTGATTCAATTAATCATTCGCTTAATAGTTCGGGGTCTTTGCTGACTTCAATAATTATTTTTATTTTGCATACTATTTTTTTAGGACCTGTGGAACACGAGTGTCTCGGAGGGCAATGGAACGAACTTGTTTCTTTCAGCTTAAATGAAATTAGGTTTATTCGTCTTATTATATGACTTCTTTAAATATGTCTTAGCCTCAAATAATAAACCCCCTCTATAAAAGAGGGGGTTTTATTAGAGACTATTCAAACTTTAGTGCGTCACCGTCAAATTTTTCGTCTGCAATTTTTATTGAGTCTGTTGGACAGCCTTCAAATGCATCCATCATATCTTCTTCAAGTGCATCAGGAATTTCAACAATTCCTTGGTTGTCATCTAGAGTTACAAATGCGATACCCTCATCATCATAATCATAGATATCAGGTGCAGCTGCTCCACAAGCGCCACAAGCTATGCACGTGTCCTTGTCTACTATTGTATATTTTGCCATTAAACAAACCTCCTGAATGTATAATACCATATCATTATATGGTAGAAATGGTTAATTGAGTGATTCCTTACCTAAAAGATATCATTCACTAATATTGTCTCCTATTTAGTATTGTAAATCGGTTTTTAGGACATTTCAATAAAAAACTCTATTGAGAATCCTTATCACACCTGGGTTTGTAATGTTTGTGAAAGTTTTTTGCAGGTAAGTTATTGATAATTGGTCAAAAGATGTTCTAGAAAAAATTACATTTATAGCTGTATTAATCAATTCTAATTACCAAAGATCCTTTCGAAATATCACTTTTTACAAAGAGTGAAGAAAACAATGGATAAAACGGATTAATTATATATCGTTGTCCATAAATTTGTTAAAATATAATAAATGATCGAATATTGTCAAACATTGTAGGGTGGTATAATGAAACTAAGTTATTTCCATATCGTTTTGCTCTATTGCTTAAATCAATTTAATGGAGAAAGATCTGCCTCCGCTATTTATCATTTACTTAAAGGGAAAAAATCTTCACAAACAATTCAAGATGGGAAACTTTTTAATGTTTCTCATATGTTTAGTATATTTCCTTGGCTTTCACGTGTGCAAACAAATGCTGCTTGGCAAGATATGGTTCAGGAAGGGTTAATCGTACGAATACCTGAGAACCAATTGATTGTAACCGAAAAGGGAAGGCTAGAGTTGGAAACAAGATTAGAGCAATGTCCTTTTCCTAATAATATACATGGCTGGAATTATGGTGATATTGGGAGACTTTTCTGGAGAAGGCTTTCTTTACTTGTTCAAGTTGTTTCAAATGTTGCTTATGAAAGAAAGGATTATTTACCTGTTACAAAAAATCAAGAAGATTTGGATTGGGTAAAAATGTTCTTAAGACATATGAAGATGTCGAAAACAGAATTAAATAAAAGCCTCTATAACGAGATCTATAAAGCTCTTCAAGAGCAATCTGAAAAGGGAGCAGTAATCTTTGTACAAAAACTAACGGCCAGTAAAAAAATCGGTCTGACTTTTGAACAGATTGCAGTAAAGGAAAAAGAGGATTCACAATACATTTATCTTTTGTTTTGGGGTATTATTCATTCGTGCATTGAGCTTCAACAATTAAAAGTGGATCAATTCCCTTTGTTTAATGAAATCATAAAAGATAAATTTCAAACGGAGTTTTTAACTTCTTCAAGCAAAAAAACCAAAAACTATCTGTTACAAGGTAAAAGTATTTCTGAAATATCGAGTATACGTAGATTAAAAGAAAGTACAATAGAAGACCATATAGTCGAAATCACACTTCATGATAAACATTTTCTGCCTTGGGATTTTTTAAGTGAAAAAGACTATCTTGTTATAAAGCAAACGATTGCTAAATTAAATACTCATCAATTGAAAAGGGTTAGAGAAGCTTTAGGTAGCAACTTTAGTTATTTTCAAATAAGGCTTGTATTTGCACTGATGGGGAGGAAAGAATGAGACATTTGTTAGAAAAAGCTCTGCAAACAAATTTCAATCTAACAGAATTTAGGAATGGTCAGTTAGAAATTATTGAGAATATTTTAGCTAGAAAAGATGTCATTGCTATGCTTCCTACTGGAGGTGGTAAATCATTATGTTATCAGTTGCCAGGGTATTTTTTAGAAGGACCAATATTAATTGTTTCCCCACTTTTATCATTAATGGAAGATCAGGTTGAACAAATAAAACAAAGAGGCGAAAAAAGTGTTATCGCACTGAACAGTACAACCCCTATTTATAAAAGAAGATTGCATCTTGAAAGCATTCAACAATATCGTTACATCTATGCATCACCAGAAATACTTCAAATCGATTATGTGAGACATGCGTTGAAAGAAGCTAATATCTCTTTATTCGTTGTAGATGAAGCACATTGTATTTCACAATGGGGACATGATTTTCGTCCAGATTACGCTAAATTGGGCGAACTAAGAGTTGAATTGAAAAACCCTCCCTGCTTGGCATTAACTGCTACAGCAACAAAAGAGGTAATTCTAGATATAAAAGAAATTTTACAATTCAGCAGTGAACATAGGGAATATATATATTCAATAAATAGGTCAAATATTTCTTTATCCGTTGAAAAGCTTTCTACTATGAATGAGAAAATAACACGAATCGTGGAGTTAGTTCAAAACCTAAAAGGACCTGGAATTATATATTGCTCAAGTAGATTATGGACGGAGAAATTAGCACAAATCCTAATGGATTCTGGTGTTGGAGATGTAGGGTATTATCACGGAGGAATGGATCAAGAACAGCGTATTTTGATTCAGCAGCAGTTTCTATATAATCAATTGAAAATTGTTTGTTGTACAAATGCATTTGGAATGGGCGTTAATAAGCAAAATATAAGATATGTTATCCATTTTCATTTTCCATCACAAATTGAATCTTATATGCAAGAGATAGGTAGAGCTGGTCGTGATGGATTACCAAGTATTGCTATTACATTAGTAACTGATAATGATTATGAAATTCCAAAATTGCTTGTTGAATCAGAATTTCCTTCTTACGAAAAATTGTATCAAACAGTTTACTTTTTAGAAGAAAATAAACATATATCTCTTACTAGTGATAGGATTATTGAAATGTGTGGTTTATCTGAAACCCAATGCAGATATATCGAAAATATTTATCATAATTATTCGCTTGACCCAGAAAAAATGATTTCGTTTATATGGAATGAAATTGAAAAAAGAGTGCTAATTAAACATGATAAATTAAATACAATGACCAAATGGATTTCCACAACGGACTGTAGAAGAAAACAGTTATTAGCTTATTTTGACGAAAATTTAGAAGCTGTTCAAGATAATTGCTGTGATTGTTGTGGGGTTTCCTACGATTTGTTCATAAGTAGTGAAAAAAACTCTTACCAAGCCACTGTTATAAATTGGGTAGCAGAGCTGGATGAGATTTTTCGTAGGGTGAGTGAGTAAAATTTGTTTAAAAAGCAGAATGAAATCATTAAACATTTAACAGACAAACAAATCGTTCAAAATCTTTACTTTACGCAATTGTTATTACTAGTTCTTTCTTTAGTATTAAGTGTTTTTCTCTTTAATAGTCCGCAAAGTTTTTTTGAGCTATTTGAGTACAAAAACCTTACATTTATCTATTATGGAATAGGAGTTGCGTTACTTGTCATTATTGTAGATTTTATTATTTTTAAGGTATCTCCAAGTGATTTAGTTGATGATGGAGGAATTAATGAAAAGATTTTTAGTAAAAGATCTATTCTTCACATCATTTTTTTAACTGCACTTATAGCATTTTCAGAAGAACTGTTGTTTAGAGGTGTTCTTCAAACCAATTTAGGGATTTGGATAGCTAGTATTATCTTTGCTATATTACATTTTCGCTATCTCTCTAAATGGTTATTGTTTATTATGGTTGTGACGATCAGTTTCTTATTAGGTGTTGTGTACGACATTACAGATAGCTTATATACAACAATAATCGCTCACTTTTTAATCGATTTAGTTTTTGCTATACAAATTAGACTTCAATATGTAAATGAGGTGAAACATGATGAGTGAGACGGGAAAGCAACGAACCGATCAAGCAGAAAATTTACGTACAAAGATGATTGATGATTATAAAGAGCAGCATGGTGATTATCCACCACGTGGTGAAGTTCACAAAAACAAGGAAAAAAAGTCAAAACTAAAATTGAAATATCCGATTATTAGTTTACTAGCTTTGTTTTTTTGCTTAGTTCCTGTTTTGATTTTTTCATTTTATCTCTATTATAATGACGATAGCAGAACTTCTAAAGATAATGAAGAAACAGTTGGCAACGATACGATCTATATCCCGAAAAAAAATAATAATAATGATTCAACATTAACTGATGAAACGACGATCGAGGCAGAAGAAGCTGTTTCAAATGAACCTGATGAATCTATAGAAGCTGAATCTCAAGCTGAAGAACAAGTAACTACTGAAGAAGTAGAAAAGATAGATGAAAAACAAGAAAAAGCTGAAAACCAGCCTGAGAAAAGTGAGATACCTAATACAACGGAAACTGACACTGAATCTACATCAACAAATTCAAATGAGCAGGAATATCGAGATATAATCACGCACAAAGTAGGTGCTGGTGAAACACTTTTTAAAATTGCTATAAAATACTATAATAGTCGAACTGGCGAGGACATTATTCGTCAGTATAATAATCTAAATGGAAACGACATTTACGAAGGACAAATCCTTAAGATTCCATTAAAATAATGAGAATCATAACTTCCACTGTGTATAAAACCTCAAACAGTGGGAGTTTTTTTATTTGTTCTAAAAGAAAAAAGAACATCATATCTAATAGGACAACTTCATACAATGTAACAAGTAATATTGAAAGTGGTATGAAGGGAAGTGATTGAGATTGAAACAAGAATTCAGTTATTAAAGGATCATACGGATGCTCCTACGAAAAAAATGTTGGAAAATTTAGTAGATCGAAAAAGGAAATTTGATGCTTATAAAAAGAAATGCTTTAAAGCTCAATTTATCACTTTCCTCTTACTGATGGGGTTTGTCGTTTATTTATATGCTTTTTTAATAAAGCCAGCAGGAGGACAAATTGAAGTTATTCTTCGTTCGATTTTTGATGAGGAATTTCATGTTTTTGTTATATTATTGATTGTTAGTGGGTATGCAACTGCCCAATTTTACAAAAAGAAGGAAGATAAAGCTGAGAAGGAATACCATAATCTGAGATGTGAAGTTATTAGAAAAAGTGCAGAATTATGGCCACAACCAACTCCATGGAAAAATCGTCATGAAGTTTTTACAATGATGAAGCATGAATATGATATTAACTTATTTCATGAAAGTAAATAAATTCTTCTTATAAAAGGGCCTTTCCGTTAAATTTGTTGTTTTAGAATCTGATGAAAAAACTCTGTATAAAGACTAGTAGCATTTTTTCTTCTAAAAATCGCACTTTTTTATGCGATAACATATTGGTTCCAACAGTTAATGACGTCTAAAAGCAATAAAGCTTATTTTTATATGAAAAAAGCCAATCATTTCATCTTTATAGAAATGATTGGCTTTTTTGTTATATAATAACATAAGCTTTTTACCTTTAACTTCCTAGTGTTACTGATTTCTAATTTGAGGTGATTTTTTGATTATATGGAGCGGTCTTATTTTTATATTAGTTAGTGGACTTATTATTTTGTTTATGTTTATAAAGGGTAATGAAAATAATTTAACAACAAATGTAATGGAGTTTGAATCATATCCAGATAGTTTTGATGACTTGCATGTTTTTTTTATTTCAGATATTCATAGAAGAATTATATCAAATAAATTAATCGGAAAAATACCTGGTAAAGTTGATGTAATAATTATTGGCGGAGATTTAGTGGAATCTGGAGTTCCTTTAACAAGAGTTAGACAAAATATTAAAGCATTGCGTGATATCGCACCTATTTATTTTGTATTCGGTAACAATGATTATGAAGTAGGAAAAGAAAACCTTGAGAAGGTGCTGAATGAAAGTGGAGTTTTCCTCCTCAATAATACTGCTACAACATTCACTTCTCATAAAGGAGATCATATTATTTTACTCGGAGTCGAAGACCTAAGTGAAGAAAGAGATAGGTTGGAGCGTGCATTAGGTCAGAGTTCTGAAGGATTTAAAATATTAGTGAGTCATAACCCAGATATATACGATAAAATTTCAAGTGATGACCAAATATCACTTATCTTAAGTGGTCATACTCATGGTGGACAAATTCGAATTTTTGGTCTGGGTATGTATCAAAAAGGCTGTTTACACTACTTGGAAAAGGCAACAATGTTAATAAGTAATGGATATGGAACAACCTTAATTCCGTTACGATTAGGTGCGCCAGCTGAAGCACACTATATTAAAATAAAAGGAACTAAATAAGGAATTATCATGAAGGTAGGCCATGCTTTTGTTAAGCATGGTTATTCATTTGTTATACAAAGTTTACACAAGGGTAACAATTAGATATAATTTTCTTACAGAGTTTTTCTAATGGGGGATTTTTAATGTCGATTCAAGAAGGCAAATATAATATAAAAGCAGTTTCCAAGATGCTAGGAATTCAAGCAGGAACCTTAAGAGCTTGGGAACGTAGATATAATATGATCGCACCGGTAAGAAATGAATCAGGGCACAGATTATATTCAGAAAATCACATAAAAATTTTAAGGTGGCTTATTCATAAAGTTAATAAAGGATTTACAATCAGTCAAGCTGTTAACTTACTTGAAACGAATCCGTTGTCGTTAAATGAGCAATCCGAATTGAAAATAAAGCCTACTGAACAAGACCACTCACTTGATTTAATGGACGAGCTATTACATTCACTTCTAACCTTTGATGAGAATTCAGCACATGAATTATTAAATAGAGCTTTTAGCCTTTATTCTGTTGATAAAGTAGTCATCGAGATCCTCGGGACGTTACTGGTTAAGATCGGTGATATGTGGGAAGTAGGAAAAATTACTTCTGCGCATGAACATTTTGCTTCTTCTTTTTTACGCTCGCGCATTGGGATGATTTTGCATACATTACCAGTGGATGGGTTATTGCCAAAAGTTATTGCAGTTTGTGGACCAGATGAAACTCATGAGTTAGGTTTATTAATATTTACTCTATTCTTAAGACGTAAAGGGTTTGAAGTCATTTATTTAGGTGCAAGTATTGCAGAGGGCGATATTGATATTGTTATTGAAGAAGTAAAACCAGAATTTCTCTTTTTATCGTGTACGTTAGTGAAGAATGTAAAGAAAACATTTGAACTTGTTGATCATCTCTCATCTAAATACGAGCGACTTAAAATAGGTCTTGGTGGTAAAGGTTTTTCTAAGATATCAGAAGAAAGCCTTTTACCTTACGAAGCACATATTTTAGGTGGAAATAAAGATCAATGGGGAGAATGGCTTAAGGGAAAAATAGGAATGGAATAATTAATGCTTTTAACTTGTCTAAATTTGTCCTAAAGTGTAAACTGTAAAAAATATTAGAACCATCTCGTATAAAAATCATACTATGATTATATATAGAGCGGTCTCACGGCAGGAGGGTATGGGATGCGGCTAGAGCGACTTAACTATGATAAAATTAAAATATTCTTAACCACAGATGATTTAAGAGATAGAGGATTAACAAAAGAAGACCTCTGGAAAGATTCATTAAAGGTTCAACAACTATTTAGAGATATGATGGATGAAGCAAGTGTTGAATTGGGCTTTGAGGCGCATGGACCGATAGCTGTTGAAGTATATTCACTTCATGCTCAAGGGATGGTTATTATTGTTTCTCATAGTGAAGAAGCAACAGAATTAGATGATGATTTTTCTGACGAATATATTGAAATGCAAGTTAAACTAGATGAGAACTTTGATATTATATACGAATTTAGTTCGTTTGAAGATATCATTCAGGTGTCAAACTATCTTTTTAGAAAAAAAGTCCAAGATGGAATGATCATTTTCTATTCAGAAAAGTATTATTTACTTTTAACCGATGACCAACCATTCGATATTGATGATTTAGTAGCAATTTTAGCTGAGTATGGCAATCCATCAACACTAACTGTCCATAGATTAAAAGAATATGGAAAAGTGATTATTGAACAGAAAGCAATTGAAGAAATTCATCATCATTTTTGGTAAACTTCTTTTTGCTTTTATCACTTATATTCATATTTTCACGATTGATAAGAGATACTATATACGAAGCAATCGAAGTAATCGATTGCTTTTCTTACATAAAAATTTACAAGTTGTATCTTCTGTAAAAGATATTTTCTTCACAGCCGTTTTAGACATTCCTCAAAAATGTAAAAGGAATCTTAGTTAGCTAGGTTTACTAAACGTGTTTAATGTTTTTATGGATTCTCCAAAGTATGTTTTAGTAATATTGAAAAAAGGTATTTTCGTGGTGTTATAGAAGGATGATAAGAAATAAATGATCGTGAATGCGATGTAAAAAACTTTAAAAAGATGCTTTTTCTTCTTTGCATAACTCATATGAAAGTGTATACTAATGTCTGAAAGGTGGACATTCTTTCATTCACTGATTAGATTTAGGAGGTTAACTTTTAATGGTAGCCGAGAAAAACACCGATGCACAAAATGATAAATTAGATGTGTTAAAATCAACACAAACGGTGATACATAATGCCCTTGATAAGCTAGGGTATCCTGAAGAAGTATATGAATTATTGAAAGAACCAATTAGATTGATGACTGTTAAAATTCCTGTTAGGATGGACGATGGCTCAGTAAAGATATTTACTGGTTACCGCGCTCAACATAATGACGCAGTTGGTCCAACTAAAGGTGGAATTAGATTTCATCCTAATGTTACTGAAAAAGAAGTGAAAGCACTTTCGATTTGGATGAGTTTAAAATGTGGAATTGTTGATTTACCGTATGGTGGGGGTAAAGGTGGCATTGTTTGTGATCCAAGAGACATGTCTTTTAGAGAACTAGAGCGCCTCAGCCGAGGATATGTGAGAGCGATCAGCCAGATTGTTGGACCGACAAAAGACATTCCAGCACCTGATGTTTTTACAAATTCTCAAATAATGGCTTGGATGATGGATGAGTACAGTCGTATTGATGAATTTAATTCTCCAGGCTTTATTACAGGTAAACCATTAGTTTTAGGTGGTTCACATGGGCGAGAATCTGCGACAGCAAAAGGTGTAACCATTTGTATTCGTGAAGCAGCTATGAAAAAAGGAATTAAGCTTGAAGGTGCAAGAGTCGTTGTGCAGGGATTTGGGAACGCAGGGAGTTTTCTTTCGAAGTTTATGCATGATGCAGGAGCAATTATTGTAGGTATTTCAGATGCTTACGGTGGCCTTTATGATCCTGAAGGATTAGATATAGATTATTTATTAGATCGTCGTGATAGTTTTGGCACTGTTACGAAATTATTCAATGATACAATTACAAATCAAGAGCTTCTTGAATTAGACTGTGACATTTTAGTTCCTGCAGCAATTGAAAATCAAATTACTGAGCAAAATGCGGATAAAATTCGTGCTAGTATTGTAGTAGAAGCAGCAAATGGTCCTACTACACTTGAAGCAACAAGAATCCTCTCTGAAAGAGGAATCTTATTAGTTCCAGATGTATTAGCGAGCGCAGGTGGAGTAACTGTATCTTATTTTGAATGGGTTCAAAATAACCAGGGATACTATTGGACAGAAGAAGAAGTCGAAGAAAAACTTGAAAAAGTAATGGTTAAATCATTTAATAATATTTATGAAACAAGTCAAAACCGACGTGTGGATATGCGTCTAGCTGCTTATATGGTTGGTGTACGTAAAATGGCTGAAGCATCTAGATTTAGAGGATGGATTTAAGTTTATTGTTTGCAAACAAATTGAAAATCTCCTATCATTTGTGATAGGGGATTTTTGTGTTTCTTGTAAAACATATTTTTTCACTTAAACAAATAGGCATACTATTTAGAGGCTTAGAGGCTATACTTAAATAGATTTTTAAATAAACATCTATAAGAAATAGAAGTATCAAATATACAGCATTTCAAAATTGAACCCTATATAAGTGATAAACAACATTTTATAATAAAAAATCAACAGGAGTTGGAGACCGTGATAAAAGAGGATACAATTATTGTTGGTGGTGGTCCTTGCGGATTATCAACAGCTATTGCTTTAGAAAAGACAGGTAAAAGACCACTAGTCATTGAAAAAGGTAATATCGTAAATGCGATTTATCATTATCCAACACATCAAACTTTTTTTAGTTCAAGTGAAAAATTAGAAATCGGAGAAGTACCTTTTATCACTGAAAATCGAAAACCATACCGTATTCAAGCTTTGGCCTATTATCGTGAAGTAGTGAAAAGGAAAGAGATCCGTGTTAATGCCTTTGAGAAAGTAGAAAAAATCGAAAAACGAGACATGAAATTTATTGTATATTCAAATAAACAAAAATATGAAGCCAATAATGTTGTTATAGCAACAGGTTACTATGATCATCCAAACTACATGAATATTCCTGGTGAGGAATTACCAAAAGTTTTTCATTATTTTAAGGAAGGTCATCCGTATTTTGATAAAGATGTATTAGTTGTTGGAGGGAAGAACTCAAGTGTTGATGCAGCGTTAGAACTTGTGAATTCCGGAGCAAGAGTAACAGTTATTTATAGAGGGGAAGAGTATTCTCAAAGTATAAAGCCTTGGATATTACCAGAGTTTGAAGCACTTGTTCGAAATGGTACAATCTCAATGGAATTTAATTCACATTTGCTTAAAATTGATACAGAAACAGTTCGATATAAAGTGAAAAATGAAATAATAGAAATTAAAAATGATTTTGTTTTTGCCATGACAGGTTACCATCCTGATCATAGTTTTCTGAGGAAAATGGGAGTTGAAATTGACGCTGAAACTGGTCGACCGATCTATAACCCTGATACGATGGAGACAAACATCAAGGGAATCTTTATTGCCGGAGTCATTGCAGCAGGAAACAATGCAAATGAAATATTTATTGAAAATGGTCGTTTTCATGGTCAGTTAATTTGTGATGAAATCATAAAAAATAGATAAAGCCAAAAAGAGGATACAGCTCAATGCTGTATCCTCCAAAGATTTAAACGTTACTTTTTTTATTTTGTTTAATGCTAAAAAAAGTTTTAAAATCCACTAACCTGAATTCTACAGAGCAAATATTTCTTCAATTTCATCAAGAGCTGTTGTTGTTTCCAAGGCAATCATTAATTTAATTCGTGCTTTTTGACCATTTAAGCCATTGCTAAAAATGAACCCTAGTTCTTTTAAATGTCTTCCTCCACCTTCATATCCGTAAACATCTTGAACAATTCCATTAAAGCAACGGGATACGAGGACAATTGGTATACCCTTTTTAACAATCTTTCGTAAGCTAGGGAGCATCATAGGTGGTAAATTACCTTGTCCTAATGCCTCAATAACAAGCCCATTTAAATTTAATTGATCTAATGCATTTATAATTTGGTCATCCATTCCTGCATATGCTTTTATAAGGAATACATTTTTATTTAAGTTTTTAACTTTTAAAGAACGATGTAAAACAGGTTTATGATGGAAAGATACTCCACCTTTATTGACAATTCCAATTGGACCATACTGTGGACTTTGAAAAGTTGCTACATTACTTGTATGTGTTTTAGTTACATTTTTTGCTGTATGAATTTCATCATTCATTACAACTAAAACTCCCATAGACTTTGCATGCTCTGATGATGCGACTTTTATAGCTGATAGTAAATTATAAAGACCATCTGAACCTAATTCATTACTTGACCTCATTGCTCCTGTTAATACAACTGGAATATCAAGTGATAAGGTAACATCCAGGAAATAAGCTGTTTCCTCTAACGTATCTGTTCCATGTGTGATAACAACACCATTTAACTGTTGAGATGTTAGTGTTGCTTCTATATGATTTTTTATGTCTAACATATTTAATGGAGTAATATGAGGTGACGGTAAATGAAATAACTCCGATGTTATAAGGTTAATATTTGGAATCTCTTTAATATGATCAACAAGGGGGTTTTTATCTCCTGGTTTCACTTCACCTGATTCATTTTCTTGCATTGAGATTGTTCCACCTGTGTGGATTAAAAGAATATTTTTTGCCTTCATTTTTTTGAACCTCCTTGTTTCTGCTAAAATCTACGAAATTACGACAGTAGACATTTTCAATTTTACGATAACATGATACGATAATGAAAGAAAAACTTCCATTTTTAGATATAGAAATCTAAGAGTAGGGATGGTAAACGGAAGAAACGCCTTCTAGTGAGGAACTAGGGGGGGGATAGATACAATAAGAAAAGAGGCCTGTGAATGATTGCGATTATTTCTGCGGGCATTGCCCCAGGTCTTGCTTTATTAAGTTATTTCTATTTAAGAGATCAGTACGAATCCGAACCAGTTATTTTAGTGCTGAGATCTTTTATATTTGGTGCTTTGCTTGTTTTCCCTATTATGTTTGTCCAATATGTTTTAGAAGTTGAAGGTGTTTTTACATCAGAAACATTATATACTTTTGTTGCAGTTGGATTTCTAGAGGAATTTTTTAAGTGGTTTGTGTTGTTTTTTACTATTTATCAACATGTAGAATTTAATGAACATTATGATGGAATTGTTTATGGTGTTGCGGTTTCTTTAGGTTTTGCTACATTGGAAAATATATTGTATTTATTTGCAAATGGTGTTGAATATGCATTAGGTCGTGCGATATTACCTGTATCAAGTCATGCGTTATTTGGGGTTATCATGGGATACTATTTAGGAAAGGGTAAATTCTCTGAAGGTAGTAATCGTAAGAAATGGATTCTAGTTTCTTGGTCTGTTCCAATATTGTTACATTCAGTTTACGATACTATTTTATTAAGTTATATGAATTGGAAATATATAATGGTTCCATTTATGTTATTACTATGGTGGTTTGCTTTACATAAAGCAAAAAAAGCTAGAATTAAAATTTTTGATACAAAATTGCCTTAAAAAATTTGTTTCGATACTATATATTACTTCGCCTGATCTATTTTCTGTGAAATCGTCTGTAAGGATTAGTAGAACTATAAAAATAAAATATCATCTAAAAAAGACATTCAAAACAAACATTCGTGCTACCATGAATTGTTTAATTTGGATGTCTTTTAATTTGTTATGAATAAAATACCAAAGACTACAAAAAATACGTTTAAGCAATTACATCTACTTGAGGAGGCAGCAACATGAAAAAGATGCGCATAATGTTGATGGTTGCAGTATTGACGATAACATCCTTCACATTTCAATTTCTTTCACAAAATGTACCTGAAGCACATGCTTTTTCACAACAAACTATCCAAAGAGGTGCGACGGGTAGTGATGTTATTGAATTACAAGCAAGGCTTCAATATAACGGCTATTACCACGGGACAATTGATGGTGTCTACGGATGGAGCACCTATTGGGCGGTTAGAAATTTTCAAAACATGTTCGGGTTAGAAGAGGTTGATGGTTTAGTTGGTCAGAAAACGAAGGATATGCTCGTAAAGTCTACTAAATTTTATAAAGATTTTGTGTATGAACAAATAAATAAAGGAAGAAGATTCACCCACTATGGAGGTGTGCCACTTAGTATCCAATCAGCACCTTCAGAACAACAAATTCAAAAAGCAAGACAAGCAGCTGAACAAAGAAAGCAACAACAAGAAAAAAACTATAAAGCACAAGGAAATCAACAACAGCAAGCACAACAAAAACAAGCACAACAAAATAAACAGCAGGAGCAGCAAAAACAAGCACAACAAAACAAACAGCAACAGGAGCAGCAAAACCAAAAACAACAAAATCAACAACAGCAACAGGAGCAGCAAAATCAAGAGCAACAAAATCAGCAACAACAACAGGAGCAGCAAAACCAAAAACAACAAAATCAACAACAGCAACAGGAGCAGCAAAACCAAAAACAACAAAATCAACAACAGCAACAGGAGCAGCAAAACCAAGAACAACAAAATCAACAACAACAGCAGGAGCAGCAAAACCAAGAACAACAAAATCAAAATGAACAAAATGAAAATAACCAAAAAGATTCAACAGCAGTGAACATTCCTGCAGGGTTTTCACAAAATGACATAAAGCTTATGGCAAATGCAGTATACGGAGAAGCGCGCGGTGAGCCTTATATTGGACAAGTTGCTGTAGCGGCAGTTATAGTCAACCGCTTAAATAGCGCAACTTTTCCTAATACAGTTTCCGGTGTGATCTTTGAGCCACGTGCTTTTACAGCAGTTGCTGATGGGCAAATTTGGCTTACACCTAATGATTCTGCGAAAAAAGCTGTTTTAGATGCTTTAAATGGCTTTGATCCTACTGGAGAAGCATTATATTATTTTAACCCAGATACTGCTACAAGCTCTTGGATTTGGGGAAGACCACAAATAAAACGTATCGGAAAGCATATTTTCTGTGAATAGAAAGGGTGATAACGCATGATACGTGGAATATTTATTGGAATCTTATCGATTGCGGTTATTGGAACAAGCTTTTGGGGTTATAAGGAACATCAAGAAAAAAATGCGATTTTAGTTCAAGCTGAAAATAATTACCAACGTGCTTTTCATGATTTAACATACCGAGTAGATCAATTACATGATCAAATTGGAAGTACGCTTGCAATGAATACGAGAAAATCATTGTCACCAGCGTTAGCAGATGTTTGGAGAATTACATCTGAAGCACAATCTGATGTTGGTCAATTACCTTTAACTCTACTTCCTTTTAATAAAACAGAGGAATTTTTAGCAGGTATAAGTGACTTTAGTTATCGTACTGCTGTTCGTGATTTAGAAAAGGATCCTTTAACAGAAAAGGAATATGAAACACTAAAATCAATGTACACTCAAGCTGCAGATATTCAACAAGAGCTAAGAAAAGTGCAAAATCTGGTTCTTGAAAATAACTTAAGATGGATGGACGTAGAGCTTGCACTCGCATCTGGTCAAAAACAAATGGATAATACGATCATCGATGGCTTTGAAACTGTTGAGGAAAATGTAAAGTCATATTCAGAAACAGAATTTGGTGCAAGCCTTACATCAATGAAGAAGAATATGGGTGAAGGTTTTGAAAACTTAAAGGGTAATAAAATAAGTGAGGAAGAAGCACGGAAAGTTGCAAAAGAATTTGTTGAGAATGAAGTGTCCGATATAAAAGTGACAGAAAATGGTGATGGTGCAAACTATGGTTTTTATAGCATCTCCATGCATGATAAAAAAAGCAGTGCTGATATCAACATGGATATAACAAAAAAAGGCGGATATCCAATTTTCTTAGTACAAAATAGGGATATTAAAGAAAAAAAGATTGGACTAAATGAAGCGACAGAAAATGCAAGAAAATTTCTTAAAGATCACGGCTTTGAAAATTTAGATCTTTTTGAAAGTGCGCAATATGATAATATCGGTGTGTTTTCATTTGTCACTATAGAAAATGGTGTTAGAATCTATCCAGACGCACTTCGAATGAAAGTTGCACTAGATGATGGAAAGGTAATTGGTTTTACCGCAAGAGATTATTTAGCTGCACACAAAAAACGAGATATTCCGAAGCCGAAAGTGTCCCGTGATGAAGCAGCTAAAATGTTAAATCCTAGATTAGAGGTTCAAGAAGAAAGATTGTCGATTATAATGAATGAATTTGGTGAAGAAATACTGTGTTATGAGTTTTTAGGGACAATTGACAATGATACTTACAGAATATTCATCGATGCTGAAAATGGTACAGAAGAAAAGATTGAAAAATTAAAGAATCCTGAGCCGATTTTTCAGGAAGTATAATTTATATTGGCTCTTTTCTGAAAGATTGTTGCTATGTAGGAACAGTGTATTTTCGCATAAAGGTGACTATATTATGAAGAAAAGATGCCTCTATACTATATACAATGCTGATTTCTTCTGGTATTTATAAGCAACAAAGTTTGCGAAATTAGCCTTTATATTTATCTAAGGAGGATATCTCAATATATTTATTGGGTATCCTCCTTTTATGGGTTGTTCGTGTTTTATTAATGATAAATGATTGTTTTATATTGCAAGGTAATTGAAAGGGAATTATTTAAAATGATTATTATGTAATAGGTAATATGTATACATTGAATGTTCTCTTGCACATCGGATTCGTCCATGCTTTAATAAGAAAGAGAGCAATTAGAGAGAGTGATAATGTGATAAAAATTGGGGATGTCATTAACTTAGAGACAAAGGGATCAGTATTAGAAAGATTAAAATGCAAACTAGTTGAGCGAAAGGGAAACATATTATATTTTGACTATCCAGTAAACAGTGAAACAGGTAGAACCGCTTATTTAATGCTGGGTACAGAACTAATTGCTTCCTTTGTAAATAATGAGAGTGTCTATCGCTTCCATACTGAGGTTACTGGAAGAGTTAAAGAGAATATACCAATGATTTCTGTTACTTATCCAGGAGATGAGCATTTAACTCGGATTCAAAGAAGAGAATATGTAAGAATAGATACGACATTGGATATTGCAATTCACCCTATTAATAAGGAGTTTCAACCTTTCACTGCTGTTACTTCGGATATTAGTGCAGGTGGTGCAGCAATTATAGTGCCTAAGTCTACAAAATTAAGGCCTAATCAAGAAATATTTATTTGGTTTTCCTTACCTTTTCAAACTGAAAAAATTGAATATCTTAAGATGAAAGCTAAGATTATTCGTTTTATAGATGTAGAGCATGAGAATTTTGTGAAAGCACCGATACAATTTATTGAGTTTGATGAATTTAAACGCCAAACAATTATTCGTTTTTGCTTTGAACAGCAAATACTTATGCGTAGAAAAGGACTCATTACAGAATAAAATTAGGTATTTTTAAGCATACTAGTAAAAAAATACCGGAGATGACGTTGTAATGAAAAGACTTGATCGTATTTTAATAAAGCTAATTGTCATACAATTTATTATATTAATATGTGCACAAATTTTAGTTCAACAAAACAACATTCAACCATATCTTTCTAGAGTTGTTCAATATGAAGGTGTTAACAAAATTACGATAACAGAATGGTTAGAGACGTTCAGTCAAAGTGAATGAGATGCTATTAGAGGATGAATTTTGCATGTTAGAAAGTTATATCTAATTAGTGATTTCTGTGGTGTACATCTATATTATTATAGTTCTGTTCTGAATAATATTTATTGTTTTTACAGAATAGAACTTTTTATGATACAGCACCGTTTTTTTAGGATAATTAATCCACTTTTTAGAAAAAAGCCTTTAAAAAAGTCCAAATAGTTATCCTATCACATTTATTTACTTATATGAAAATCTACTAGACTAAAAACCTATTTGGAGGAAACAATGAAACAAAAATTATCAATAGCAATAGATGGACCAGCAGCTGCAGGCAAAAGTACAGTTGCTAAAATAATTGCTGAGCATTATTCATACATATATATAGATACAGGTGCTATGTATAGAGCACTAACTTATAAAGCATTAGATGCTAAAGTGGATCTAAAAGATGAGGATAAAGTAGCAGATGTTTTATCGTCGATTAGAATAGATCTTAATCCGTCAGAAAAAGGTCAAATTGTATTGGTTAATAAAGAAGATGTAGCAGAATTGATTAGAACGGACGAAGTAACAAATAATGTATCATTCGTAGCAATGCATTCAAAGGTTAGAGAAGAAATGTTACGTAGACAACGAGACTTAGCTATAGACGGTGGAGTTGTTATGGATGGAAGAGATATTGGAACGCATGTACTGCCTAATGCCGAAGTGAAAATATTTTTAAAAGCATCTGTAGAAGAGAGAGCAAAAAGACGTTATGAAGAAAATATAAAAAAAGGATTTACAGCAGATTTAGAGAAATTAAAAATAGAAATAGCAAATCGAGATAAATTAGATTCAGAAAGAGAGATTGCCCCACTTAAAAAAGCAGATGATGCAATTGAATTAGACACAACTGCTTTGTCAATACAAGACGTTGTTGCAAAAATCGAAGAATATATAGAAGAAAGGCTTTGATAACGTGTCATTATACCCATTTGCTAGATCTGTTGTTGCAGGTCTGCTTAAACCTACCTATCGAATTAAGGTTGAAGGATTAGAGCATTTTCCAAAAGAAGGTGCTGTTTTACTTTGTACCAATCATATTAGCAACCTAGATCCTCCTGTTGTAGGAGTTACTTCACCAAGAAAAGTTCTTTTTATGGCTAAAGCAGAGCTATTCAATGTCCCGGTTTTAAACGGTCTTCTTAAGAACTTCGGAACATTCCCTGTCAAACGTGGCGGTGGTGATCGTGAAGCACTTAGAGCTGGTTTAAAGGTTTTAAAGGAAGGGAATGTTTTAGGATTGTTCCCTGAAGGTACAAGAAGTAAAAATGGTGAGCTAGGCAAGGGTTTGCCAGGCGCCGGTTTTTTTGCACTTCGATCAGATGCAGCGGTTGTGCCTTGTGCAATTATTGGGCCTTACAAGTCATTAAAAACATTAAGAGTTGTATACGGGAAACCAATAAATATGGAAAAATATCGTCAAGAGAAAATTACTCCTGAAGAAATGACGAATATTATCATGAGTGAAATAGGAAATCTTATAAAAAAATAGGTGATAGTAAGGACTATTTATAGACTTTACTGAGTGCTAAAAGATATAAAAAAACCTTGGAAGAAGCAGAGCAATGAAATATTAAATTGGAGAGTATTTACTTGACAAATTGACCCATTTATTAGAAGTTTAATAATAGAGGTATTTTTCATTTTATTTATGCTGTTCCATATCTGTGATAAAATGAAATCATACATATAGTTAATCAAAAGTCGCGCAGGTTTTGACAAGGAGGTAATTGAGATGGTAGAAGAATTAAATAATGTTCATGTTGAAACACCTGAAGTAGGAGATATTTTAAAGGGAATTGTTACAAAGGTGGAAGAGAAACAGGTTATTGTCGAGATCGAGAACTGTAAGCATACTGGTATAATACCGATTAGTGAGCTTTCAAGCCTTCATGTTGAAAAAGCTTCTGATGTGACAAGTGAAAATGATCAACTAGAATTAAAAGTACTTAAAGTTGAAGATGAAGCATTAGTTCTTTCAAAAAGAGCTGTTGATGCTGAAAAGGCATGGGATGCTTTAGAGAAAAAATTCGAATCAAAAGAAGTATTTGATGCCGAAGTCAAGGACGTTGTAAAAGGCGGACTTGTTGTAGATTTAGGTGTTAGAGGATTTATTCCTGCATCTTTGGTAGAAGCACATTATGTTGAAGATTTCTCAGATTATATGAACAAAACTCTTTCTCTTATTGTTGTAGAGTTAGATCGTGAGAAAAATAGAGTTATTCTTTCGCATCGTGCTGTTATTGAACAACAACAAACTCAAAAAAAATCGGTTTTGCTAGAATCTGTTAAAGTTGGTACAACGATTGAAGGAACTGTTCAAAGGTTAACGGATTTCGGTGCTTTTGTTGATATAGGCGGTATTGATGGATTAGTTCATATCTCTCAATTATCACATAATCATATTGAGAAACCATCAGATGTTGTTGAAGAAGGACAAAAAGTTTCAGTCAAGGTCTTAGCTGTTGATCGTGACAATGAAAGAATATCTTTATCTATTAAAGAAACTTTACCAGGACCATGGGCAAATATTACTGATAAAGTAAAACCTGGTGATGTATTAGAAGGTGCTGTTAAACGTTTAGTTTCTTTCGGTGCTTTTGTAGAGATTTTCCCTGGTGTTGAAGGTCTTGTGCATATTTCGCAAATTTCTCATAAACATATAGCTACTCCGCAGGAAGTACTTGATGTGAATCAAACAGTGAAAGTTAAGGTTTTAGATGTGAATGAATCTGAACAAAGAATATCATTAAGTATCCGTGAATTAGAGGAATCACCAAATGCCACTGCAGAGGATGTAAGTAACTACCAAGCGCAAGAAGAATCTTCTTCTGGCTTCCAATTAGGCGAAATGATTGGTGATCAATTAAAAAAACTAAAGTAATGGTGATAGTGTGAACAAAAGAGCAGAAAGAAAAATAGAACATATCCAACACGCATTGTCTACAGGACAACAGCGCACAAATGGATTTAGTGACGTAACCTTTGTTCACCAAAGCTTACCTAATCTGTCTATTTCGAATATAGATTTATCAACTAAAGTTGGCGAACTTACATTAAGTTCGCCTCTTTTTATAAATGCAATGACAGGTGGCGGCGGTGAAGATACGGTAATTATTAATGAAGCTTTATCTAACGCGGCTAGTGAAACAAACATTGCTGTAGCGGTTGGATCACAAATGTCAGCTATAAAAGATAATAAAGAACGTCCTTCATATGAAGTGATGAGAAAAGTTAATAAAAATGGAGTAATCTTTGCTAATTTAGGTAGTGAAGCAACGGTGGATCAAGCAAATACTGCGATTGATATGATTGAAGCAAATGCCATTCAAATACATTTAAATGTAGTACAAGAGCTTGTTATGCCAGAAGGTGATAGAGATTTTACCGATGCATTAACAAGAATTGAAAGAGTTGTAAAAGGTGTACAAGTACCTGTGATTGTTAAAGAAGTTGGATTTGGTATGAATCGTGAGGTAGCTAGGCAACTAATGGATATTGGTGTTAGTGCAATAGATGTTGGAGGCTTTGGTGGTACCAACTTTTCAAAAATAGAAAATAAAAGGCGTAATCAGGTGTTAGGTTATTTCGATCAATGGGGCATAACAACAGCGGCTTCTATTGCTGAGGTAAGTAGCATTGGAAATAAGGTTTCCATAATTGGTTCAGGTGGAATACAAAGTTCACTTGATCTCGCTAAATCGATTGCTCTTGGTGCTTCTGCTGCAGGTGTAGCAGGTTACTTATTGAAAATATTCATAGAAAATGGCTATGATGAGCTAGTTTTGGAAATAAAAAACATGTTAGAGGATCTAACTTTTATTATGACGGCTTTAGGAGCAAGAACTATAAGTGATCTCCAGAAGGCGCCTTTAGTAATTAGTGGTTCAACACATCATTGGTTAACTGAAAGAGGAATTAACACAAAGAGTTTTAGTACTAGATCATAAAGATTTAATAACCCCCAAAGGCCAGTTGATTTAATTCAACTGGCCTTTGGGGGTTTTTTAGAACCAAATGTGAAATTTATTTTTGAGGAATTGTGTCTTTCATGCGTACTATTTATTTTTTATTACGTTCCCTAGCAGCTTCAGGACCTTCCATCCTTGTAGCACCTGGATAATCAAGTGATTGATCTCGATCAGATTCAACTCGTCCGCTTTCTCTCAGCTTCTTCTCTTGACGGTCTTTACCCATTTGTCATACCTCCTTATTTGTCGATATATTCATTTTTTGCTAAGTAGTTAAAAATCATTAGTACTATTTTTTGTTTATTTTCGATTAAAGCTAATTGGAAACAGACATAATGGGAATAGTAGGAGGGGTTGATTTAGTGGAAGGAATTATCTTTTATTGGTTTATGTGGATAGCTTGGATTTATACAACATTTATAATGGAGAAAAATCATCACAGAGATAAACTATCTGTTCTTATTTTGTTAACCATATTTTCAAGTAAAGGTGCCGTGACTATAGATCATTATCAACTATCTTTTCCTTTTTTATTAATGATGATGTTTAGTTACTATCTTACAGTAAAACAAAAAAAGACAAATATAATACTATTTTATTTTTCATCTACAACAATAACGTTTGCCTACGCAGGTATCATGTTATTCAGTATTTATGATCCTGTTTGGTTTATTATAGACTATCGACTTATCGTGAGTTTGATTGTTAGTATAATTGCAATTTTCTTAGGGAAAAGTAATGTCCAAAGATATGCATTATTTATTATGTCAACTTGTCATGGTGAATTTTTGTACTGGTTGGTTATGTCTAAATTTCATAATGGGATTAGTATTGGAAATCCAGCATTTTTAGATATGGTCGTAATTGGCTGCTTCTCTATTTACATATGGTCAATGTTTCATCAATTCATTATCTTTTTTGAACATAATGTACAAAAGCTACAAAAGTTACAAAAAACAGCAAAGGAGAAGCAGGGATAATATGAATGAATATACAATGCCAGTGCTATTTGGTGTCATCGTAGGTGTTCTCACAAGGCTTCATATGCTTAAAACTGACTATCGTCAATATCCAACATATCTTCACGGGAAAATAATTCATGTTGCATTAGGATTTATAGCAGCGGGGCTAGGCACAGTAGCTGTTCCGTCTATAATGGAAGAAGATTTTACAGCAATTACTTTTTTAACTCTAGCTGCCTCTCAATTTCGTGATGTTCGAAATATGGAGAGAAATACACTAACTGTATTAGATGATTACGAACTTGTTCCAAGAGGTAAAACATATATAGAGGGTATAGCTATTGCATTTGAAAGTAGGAATTATTTAGTTATTTTCACATCCCTATTTACTACCTTTGCTTACTTAGTAGTAAATATATATGTTGCCCTAGTTGTTGGGGTAATTTGTTATCTTATTTCAAGAAAGTTAATGTCTGGAAGCAGAATTAAAGATCTTGTTGAGATTGAGCATGCTGAAATAAGATTTGAGGGTGCTGGGTTATACGTAGATAATATTTATATTATGAATATAGGTATTCCAGAAAAACAAAAAGCTATTTTAAATTATGGGATGGGGTTTATTTTAACACCTAAGAATTCAAATTCAAAAATGACCATTGCAAATCTTGGTCAACGACAAGCAATTCTTCATGATGTTTCAACAGCATTAGGTGTATTTCGAGATTCTGGAGAACCAGCTCTTGTCCCTCTTGCAAAACGAGATCTAGATGATGGTCGACTTGGTGTATTTGTATTACCACAAGAGCGTGATGTGGAACGAGCAATCCGTGTAATAGGTGAAGTACCAACACTTGAAAATGCAATCAGAATGCCAACTGAAGCAAAAGCAAATCGTCGAGGAGGGGTAAAATGAGCGCATTAGAAAAATATATTCTCGCTATTATTACAACTGATCAAACAAAAGCAGCAGGTGGCACTGCTATTTTTGTTTGTAAAACACAAGAGGAAATGCATTTTTACGCTAGAAACCTTGAAGCTATTTTGGATGGAATAGCTCATGGAATTGGAGATGACATGTATGTTATTGTCAAACACTAAGTTGTGAATTTATAAAATCTCTGCTAATATATAAAAGTTATGGAGGTTGACTCATGGGGGTCTGACCCCACCCGTGATTCTACGATGAAAAGTCCTATAGCTAGGATGTTTTTGTTGTTTTATTGAGGGGTAGACCCGTTTATATGAGTCAGCCTATTTTTATATGAGAATGTTAGGTATTTAAGGAATAAAACTTATTCTACATTAATTTTAATAAATTACATATTTGTTTGCGATTGAATGAAGTGATGTATAGAAAAATAAATGTAAATCTAACATTCTTTTTATAGTCTGAAAAAAGTACGGCTGTAACTCACTTACTATTTTTCAACTTTAAAAAATGAGGATTTAGTAAAATTTTTTTGTTTAGGAAGGGTGTAAAAAATGGCAAAACCAGTAATAGCAATAGTTGGAAGGCCTAATGTTGGTAAATCTACAATCTTTAACAGAATTGTAGGAGAGCGTGTATCAATAGTAGAAGATATCCCTGGAGTTACGAGAGATCGTATTTATAGTTCTGGTGAATGGTTAACTTATAACTTTAATATCATTGATACAGGTGGTATAGATATTGGAGACGAGCCGTTTTTAGCTCAAATTCGTCATCAAGCAGAGATTGCAATAGATGAAGCTGATGTTATTATTTTTCTAACAAATTCACGAGAAGGTGTTACAGCTGCAGATGAAGAAGTTGCTAAAATTCTATTCCGCTCGAATAAACCTGTTGTGCTAGCGGTAAATAAGGTAGACAACCCTGAAATGAGAGCATCTATTTATGACTTTTATTCTTTAGGTTTTGGTGAGCCATTTCCTATCTCAGGATCGCATGGTCTTGGACTAGGAGACTTGTTAGATGAAGTGGCTAAGCATTTTAAAAATATTGGAACAGAAGATTATGATGAATCTACGATAAAATTCTCGCTAATTGGCAGACCAAATGTAGGGAAATCTTCTCTTGTGAATGCGATTTTAGGTGAAGACCGTGTTATCGTAAGTGATGTTGCAGGTACGACTCGTGATGCAATTGATACTGTTTATAAATATGAAGGTCAAGAATTTGTAATTATTGATACAGCAGGTATGAGGAAAAAAGGTAAAGTATATGAAACAACAGAAAAGTATAGTGTACTTCGAGCGTTAAAGGCAATCGACCGTTCTGATGTTATTTTAGTTGTTATCAATGCTGAAGAAGGTATTATTGAACAAGATAAACATATAGCTGGTTATGCTCATGAAGCTGGAAAAGCTGTTGTTATTGTTGTGAATAAATGGGATGCAGTTGATAAAGATGAAAAAACCATGAAAGAATTTGAAGAGAATATACGTGATCACTTTAAGTTTTTAGATTATGCACCAATCGCATTTCTATCGGCTATAACGAAAAAGAGAATTCATACCCTTATGCCTAGAATTCTTTTAGCTAGTGAGAATCATTCTAGAAGAGTTCAGACAAACGTACTTAATGATGTAATTATGGATGCGGTTGCGATGAATCCAACACCAACACATAAAGGGAAACGTTTAAAAATATTCTATACTTCACAAGTTGCTGTAAAACCTCCAACTTTTGTTGTTTTTGTAAATGATCCAGAGTTAATGCACTTTTCATATGAGCGATTTTTAGAAAATAAAATAAGAGCAGCATTTGAATTCGAAGGAACTCCTATTAAGATTTTCACAAGAGAGAGAAAGTAAAAAATTTGACCATAAATGTGTTTTGATTTGTTTATTGTGAAGGATGTGTTTAGATGGAACAAATTACAGTATTAGGTGCAGGGAGCTGGGGTACAGCTTTAGCGATTGTTCTTGCTGACAATGGACATAAAGTCAAGCTTTGGGGACATCGCCAATCCTTAATAGATGAAATTAATACAACTAAGCAAAACAAAAAATACCTACCTGGAGTGGAACTTCCAGAAAATATTATAGGTACATCAAGTCTAGGAGACAGTTTAGAAGGTGTACATACAATTATTCTAGCTGTTCCAACAAAAGCAATTCGGGATGTCTTAAGTGAAGTGAAAAAAATTGTTAAGAATCAGCTTACAATTGTTCATGTAAGTAAGGGAATTGAGCCTGATACATTATTACGAATTTCTGAAATTATTGAAGTAGAAATGCCAGCACATTTACTAAAAGATGTTGTTGTTTTATCAGGGCCTAGCCATGCCGAGGAAGTGAGTCAAAGACATATTACAACTGTAACATCGTCGTCGAAAACGATGAGTGCTGCTGAGTATATACAAGACTTATTTATCAATCAGCATTTTAGAGTTTATACAAATCCAGATATAATAGGTGTGGAAATTGGTGGGGCTTTAAAGAATATTATTGCACTAGCTGCTGGTATCACTGATGGATTAGGATATGGAGATAATGCAAAAGCTGCACTGATTACTCGTGGTTTAGCAGAAATTGCAAGACTAGGAAGCAAAATGGGCGGCAATCCATTAACTTTTTCTGGTTTAACTGGAATAGGTGACTTAATTGTGACATGTACGAGTATTCATTCTAGGAACTGGAGAGCTGGTAATTTACTCGGAAAAGGACAAAATCTAGATGAAGTTCTTGCGAATATGGGAATGGTGGTTGAAGGTGTCCGAACAACAAAGGCTGCTTATCAGCTAGCACAAAAATATGAGGTGAAGATGCCAATAACAGAAGCTTTATATGATGTATTATTTAATAATAAAGCTCCGAAAGAAGCTGTGGACTCATTAATGGCCCGTGTGAAAACACATGAGATGGAAGACTTGGTAAATATTATGGAGAAACGTTAGTGATCAGGTGACAAACGTGAATTTATTGCATATTATAACAAGAATTAAATCAAAGGGAACAATATCCTATAAGGGTTTACATTTTGCAGCAGCGGAATCTTATGTCATTAATCTTCAACCTTGCTAAATCGTCAGTACAATAACTTATACGAATAATACTTGGCGTATATAGGCATTAGAGGATACAAAAACATTTACTTCCGCATAATATGCAACGAAAGTAAAATAAGAGTTGTTTCTATAGTTGGGTAATATTTAGTCGCTTAATTTGCTGAAGTAAAGTTCGTCCCCTCTTTACTTCAGTTTTTTTTGTTCAGTAAAACTTCGTTGTGATCTCCACCAAACAGCAATTTCTGCTATACCTGAAAGCCTTCCCGGTAATTCTTATCACCTTAACACCTGCATGGTATTTCTCTCTTGACGTGCTAAGCTATTAGGAGTCAGAGCTTGTACTTCAAAAAGATCACCATTGATAGGTACCTTTAACCTATGTAGCACCCTCTTTTCTAAATGTTAATATATCTCTATTCAAACACAATATTTAAATGAAGATGCTAATCACCGTCTTCTCTTTGAAAATAAACTTATTTGGACAAGCTTTATAAACTGTATTATAATCGTTCATGGAGTTCTAACCATTTTTTTATACTTAACATAAAAAACTTTATACAAGAAGCGTATGTTCTTCTTTTAAAAGGAGGAATGATTGATGAGTACAGCCCTTATGAAAATGTGGATTTCTTTTGCATCCATGGGATTTATGTTTATTTCAATTATTTTTATCTATCTTAGCCGATTTAAATTAAAGGGTATTTTAAAAGTCATTGTGACCATTTTAGCCTATATTTTTATGATTCTAGCAGGAATTATTATTTTATTTGTTGTTTTAAGTGGACCAGTTTCAGAATAAATACTTTAAAAGGAAGTCATTAAGAATGAAACTTTATAAGATTTTTTTTATTGTACTTGGTTGTATTCTTTTAAGTGGATGTTTGTATCCTGAAGAAAAACTTCAGAAAAATTCAATCCCTTATAATGATCAAATTGCTGCAGTTCAAAGCTCAGTAGATCAGTATCAAAAAGATTCAACAGGACTATTGCCGATAAAAACTAGAGATATGACAACACCTATTTATCAAAAATACCCTATAGACTTTTCTATGCTAACACCAAGGTATATGGCTGAACCACCTGGTACAGCTTATGAAAGTGGAGGGGTATATCAATATGTTTTAGTTGATGTAGAGAAAGATCCTACAGTAAAGCTACTTGATTTAAGAATAGCTGAAGAAATTCATGAGCTTTCAATTAAGCTTAATATTTATCGTCAGGCAAATGGTTATCCACCATTCAAAGATCTTATTACGAGCGATGTTTTTACGTTAGATTATGAAAAGCTGGGCTATAAAGAACCACCTACGGTTCAGAGTCCTTTTACTGGAGAATATTTACCTCTTGTTATTGATAAAGAAGCTGTGGTGTATGTGGATTATCGAATCGACCTTAATATGGCTTTACAAGAAAAAGAACACTCCTATAAACAAGGAGACGATATACTCGATTTACTAGTGAAGGATAATCCCTTTGTACCAGCCTATTCACTTCCTTATACAATAGATGATAAAGGTGAACCGATCTTTAAATCAGAAAAGTAAATTACTAAGCGTTATATTTAAAAAAAAATTTAAAAAATATGTCATGAACCCTTCATTAGAGAATAAACTCTAAAAGAAGGGTTTTCTTTTTCGCTTTTTTACGAGAATGAACAAAGATTTGAGCGATAATGAAAAAAATTTAGAAACTAAGTCATAAATAAGTAGGACAACGTCATACATATATAATGTCCTATAAGAAGACGGATAAGCATTATCCCAATATTGTATGATCGGGAGGGGATCACTTGGAAAAAGTAGATATTTTCAAGGATATCGCTGAACGAACTGGTGGCGATATATATTTAGGAGTAGTTGGTGCAGTAAGAACAGGTAAATCTACTTTTATTAAAAAGTTTATGGAACTAGTCGTATTACCTAACATTGACAATGAATCTGACAAAGCTAGAGCTCAAGATGAATTACCACAAAGTGCAGCTGGTAAAACAATTATGACAACTGAGCCGAAATTTGTTCCGAATCAAGCAGTTTCCATCCATGTTGATGAGGGACTTGATGTCAATATTAGATTAGTAGACTGTGTAGGTTACACTGTACCTGGTGCGAAAGGCTATGAAGATGAAAATGGCCCTCGCATGATTAACACTCCTTGGTATGAAGAGCCAATACCATTTCATGAAGCGGCAGAAATTGGAACACGTAAGGTTATTCAAGAGCATTCAACATTAGGCTGTGTAATTACGACAGATGGATCAATTGGCGATATACCTCGTCATGATTACCTAGAGGCAGAAGCTAGAGTAATTGATGAATTAAAAGAGGTTGGTAAACCGTTTATTATGATTATTAATACGGTTCATCCACACCACCCTGAAACAGAAGCCCTTCGTCAGCAGTTAAATGAGAAATATGATATTCCAGTTTTAGCTATGAGTGTTGAGAGTATGAGAGAATCAGATGTAATGAATGTTTTAAGAGAGTCATTATATGAATTTCCAGTCTTAGAGGTTAATGTAAACCTGCCAAGCTGGGTGATGGTGTTAAGAGAGAATCATTGGTTAAGACAAAGCTATCAAGAAGCTGTAAAGGATACTGTAAAGGATATCAAAAGACTACGTGATGTTGACCGTGTAGTGGGTCAATTTAGTGAATATGATTTCATTAATAAAGCGAGTCTTGCAGGTATTGAAATGGGTCAGGGAATTGCTGAAATTGATTTATATGCTCCAGATGATCTATACGATCAGATCTTAAAAGAAGTTGTAGGAGTAGAAATACGTGGCAAAGACCACTTACTACAATTAATGCAAGATTTTGCCTATGCAAAAACTGAATATGATCAAGTAGCAGATGCAATAAAAATGGTAAAACAAACTGGTTATGGTATTGCCGCGCCAGCTTTAGCAGATATGAGCTTAGATGAGCCTGAAATTATTCGTCAAGGTTCAAGATTTGGTGTAAGACTCAAGGCAGTTGCTCCTTCAATCCATATGATCAAGGTAGACGTTGAATCTGAATTCGCTCCTATTATTGGGACGGAGAAGCAATCTGAAGAACTTGTACGTTATTTAATGCAGGACTTTGAGGATAATCCATTATCAATTTGGAATTCAGATATTTTTGGAAGAAGCCTAAGTTCAATTGTTCGCGAGGGTATCCAAGCCAAACTATCTCTTATGCCTGAAAATGCACGCTATAAGCTAAAAGAAACATTGGAGAGAATAATTAACGAAGGCTCCGGTGGATTAATAGCTATCATTTTATAATTTTTTTGACCTCTAAATTAGAGGTCTTTTTCTTTGGTTATTTTTAGCTATGTGTTTTGTTTCAAAGATATATCGTATAAATTTAGAGTGAAAAACATGTTAGCTAGCAAGTTGGGAGTTCATTGAAAAAAATTTCTTTGTATAAATAGCTTTTTATTTATTACCTTAAGACGTGGTAGTTTTCAGCCGATAATCGTTAAATGCTCCTTAATAGTTACAAAAAAAGAGCGTATGTTCTTATATATAGTGTGAAACCTTGATATTATTAGACTTTTATTAGGATATGCCTTGCTTCAACCGTTTTATTATGTTAATCTTTTTAAAGAATTTCTTTTCTTTATTGGTCGATTCTTCCTAAAAAACCAATATTAATGATGAAAAACATTGAAATATGTAGAAAAATCATATAAGATAAGCGTGTTGATAGTAATATCACATTCACATGTATAGTATTGATCAAAATTGTGAAGAAATGAAGACTAATAAGAATCCATCCCCTTTGGGAGGAGGTGAAAGGCATGAATAAAACAGAACTAATCAATGCAGTAGCAGAAGCTAGTGAATTATCTAAAAAAGATGCAACTAAAGCAGTTGATGCTGTTTTCGATACAATTTTAGATGCACTAAAAAATGGTGATAAAGTACAACTTATCGGTTTTGGTAACTTTGAAGTTCGTGAACGTGCGGCTCGTAAAGGTCGTAACCCACAAACTGGTGAAGAAATTGAAATTGCTGCTAGCAAGGTGCCTGCTTTCAAACCAGGTAAAGCACTTAAAGATGCAGTAGCAGGTAAATAAGTTAATATGTCATGTAATAACCATTACATACAAGCTTCTTCACAAAGCCCCTTTTAAAGGGGCTTTTCATTTGTTTATAATCCACATAAATTACATACTATATTTTGCTTTTATCCCCAGTCTTATGCTAGAATCTGAATCAAATACGATCTGGAGGACGGACATGGCACAAGTAAATCATAAAAAAATTGAAGAAGCGATTAAGTTAATACTAGAAGCAATTGGTGAGGATCCAACACGTGAAGGTCTCCTTGATACTCCAAAAAGAGTTGCGAAAATGTATGCTGAAGTATTTAGTGGATTAAATGAAGACCCTTCAGAGCATTTCCAAACCATATTTGGAGAAGATCATGAGGAGTTAGTATTAGTAAAAGATATTCCGTTTTACTCAATGTGTGAGCATCATCTTGTGCCGTTCTATGGTAAAGCGCATGTTGCTTATATACCAAAAGGTGGTAAGGTGACTGGATTAAGTAAATTAGCTCGTGCGGTTGATGCGGTTGCTAAAAGACCACAATTGCAAGAGAGAATTACTTCAACAATAGCTGATAGTATAAATAAATCACTAGAGCCACACGGTGTAATGGTAGTAGTTGAAGCAGAACATATGTGTATGACGATGAGAGGTATCAAGAAACCTGGTTCTAAAACAATCACATCTGCAGTAAGAGGGATATTTCGTAAGGATGAAGCTTCTAGATCTGAGGTATTGTCATTAATAAAAGGTTAAAACTTTTTTAAAGATATATGTGAGTGTTATCATCTACTAAATGGTATGATAGTGATAAAATAGAAAGATAAACTTTACAGGCAGGTGCTGACATGAGTCAAAAAAATGACTTTGTTGTAATAAAAGCTATTGAAGATGGTGTAAATGTAATTGGACTTACTAGAGGTACAGATACAAGGTTTCATCACTCTGAAAAATTGGACAAAGGTGAAGTAATGATTGCTCAATTTACAGAGCATACTTCTGCAATTAAAATCAGAGGAAAAGCACAGATCCAAACAGGTATTGGTGAACTAGAAAGTGATTCTAGAAAATAAGCAGGTTGTCCTGCTTTATTTACTTTTGTTCTCATTTATCAGGTTATAGGCATTATGAACAGAAAATAGAACTCAGATATGTTATAATTAATTTTGTCTGATAAAAAGTCTTTTCTGAAGAGATGTTTCTAAATAAACTTAAATACCCAGTGAAAATAAGTATTTTTTGTTAGTAAAGGATATCAATACAAGGTATGGCAATTAACAATGTTTGGGAACACTGCCTAAAGAAAAATGTATATCCTTTTAGGATAGGTTAATTATTATGTGGAGTAAAGGAATACGAGAACACTTTAGCTAGTGGAATTCCGTCCCCTTTTTTCACAATAAACATTACCTTTTTGCTAGTAAGTAATTTCTCTTTAACAAACTAGTAAAAAAAGAGAGATAAAATGTTAATTTGGGGACAAGGGTGATTTATTTGCAGTACATAGATGTACAGTTAGCGGAAATTAAAGAGGCTCTAATAGAAAAACTAACACATCCATTTTTGGTAAAACATTTACCTTCTCCTGTTATAGATGAAGACAAGCTGCTTCTCCTATATGCAATTTTTGATGAGATAGATCTTGCAGTTGAACTAAAAACAAATTATATCCTAACAGCAATGCTGGTTCAAATTGCCCTTGATACACATGACGATGTTACAACAACAAATACGATAAGCTCTGAGCAATTTGTTCAAAGACAATTAACAGTTCTTGCCGGGGACTATTTTAGCGGTTTATATTATTTGTTGCTTTCTAATGTGAAGGATATAAACATGGTCCGTACATTGGCTGTTGCTATTAGGGAAATTAATGAACATAAAATCAGGCTATATCACGATAGTGAAGCAAGTGAGACACAAACTTTGGATAGTGTTATTGTTGTAGAAACAGCACTGTTTCAGAAAATAACTGAGCATTATAACCTTGATTTCCTTAAATTAGTTACAACTAAATATCTTACCTATAAGAGACTCTCTCATGAAAAATTTCATACAAATACTGAAAGTAAATTGTCTATACTGAATTTAACTAAAGCATGTAATCATTTATTCGAAGAAACAGTATCGTTAATAAACAAAGGTTTCTCTCATAAATCTATGTTAAAAGAGATGCTACTTTCGCGTATTCAATCCTCTCATTTTAATGGAGCATTACATGATAATAAGATAGTGGAAGAAGGTTAATAAAAATGGATCAGTCTAAGGAAGAAAGAGTCCATGGTGTTTTTGAAAAAATATATAAAAATTATGATCAAATGAATTCAGTCATTAGCTTTCAGAGACATAAAGCTTGGCGTAAAGACACGATGAAGCGTATGAATGTACAGCCGGGTCAAAAGGCACTTGATGTATGCTGTGGAACGGCTGATTGGAGTATTGCCCTTGCTGATGCAGTTGGTCCAACTGGAAAAGTAATAGGTTTAGATTTTAGCCAGAATATGCTGCAAATTGGTCATGAAAAAGTTAAACAATTGAAAATAAATAATTTAGAGCTTATTCATGGTAATGCAATGAAGTTACCATTCGAAGACCAATCATTTGATTTCGTAACAATAGGGTTTGGGTTAAGAAATGTTCCAGATTATCTACAGGTTCTTAAAGAAATGCATAGAGTGCTAAAACCAGGTGGAAAAGCAGTTTGCCTAGAAACATCTCAACCAACACTACCTGTTTTTAAACAATTCTTCTCACTCTATTTTCGTTATGTAATGCCTCTTTTTGGTAAGGTGTTTGCTAAAAGCTATAAGGAATATTCTTGGTTGCAGGAATCTGCTCGCGATTTTCCAGGTATGAAAGAATTAGCTTCTATGTTTAAAGATGCAGGATTTGACAAAGTTGAAATTAAGCCATATACAGGTGGAGTTGCAGCTATGCATCTAGGAGTAAAAGAAAAAGTATAATGATGAGGTTTTACTCAGACCACTTTGTTATAAGAAGGTAAAGAATTCTGAAAAAGCTTGCTTCTTACAACGGTGGTTTTTTAATTTTAGGCTATGTTAAAGTAAGTTGATGCATTTTTTTACATGTCGATTCGGAGTGGATAAATGAGGCTCCTGCTAAGGGAAGCTTGTAAATAGAAGACCACATAGGTGTTGTAACTTACGGCTCCCGAACAAAACCTAATTTTAAAAGCTTATAGGTAATATATAGAATATACTAGTACCACAAAAAGATGTATTAAGGTGAATTTATATGAAATATAAAGCATTGTATTCTTTTTTAAATAGTGATCTTTCTATTATTGAACAAGAACTAGAAAAAACATCAGTTTCAGAGTATTCCTTACTTAAGGAAGCTAACTTAGAATTACTTCAAGCAGGTGGGAAACGAATTCGTCCAGTATTCGTCTTACTGTCATCTATGTTTGGAGAATATAACATCAATAAAGTTAAATACGTTGCTGTAGCATTAGAAACTATTCACATGGCATCATTGGTTCATGATGATGTAATTGATGACGCAGAAATGCGAAGAGGAAAGCCAACTGTTAAATCCAGATGGGATAATCGGATTGCCATGTATACAGGAGATTACTTACTTGCTCGTTCACTAGAGGTGATGACTAACATAGATGATCCACTTGCCCATAAGATTTTATCTAAGGCAATTGTAGAAGTATGTTTAGGTGAAATAGAGCAAATAAAAGATAAGTATCGTTTTGATCAATCATTTCGTACATATTTAAAACGAATAAAAAGAAAAACAGCTCTTTTAATAGCTGTAAGCTGTCAGTTAGGTGCGGTCTCATCTGGAGCGTCAAAAGAGATACATCAAAAATTATACTGGTTTGGCTATTTTGTAGGGATGTCATTTCAAATTACTGATGATATATTAGATTTTACTTCTACTGAGAAAGACTTAGGTAAGCCAGTAGGTAGTGACCTTCTACAAGGCAATATCACTTTGCCTGTTTTATTTGCTCTGGAAATACCGGAGATTAAAAGAGAAATTGTAAAAATTACAAATGAAACAACACCTAATGAAATAGAGCCGGTGTTAGAGATGATTTTAGCTTCAGATGTTATAGAACAATCTGCTAAAGTAAGTGATCAATATCTTAAGAAAGCATTTGATATTTTAGAAACTCTTCCAAGAAATCGTGCAAGATCTACGTTGCATAGTATTGCAAAATATATTGGAAAAAGAAAATTTTAATTATTTCCAGAATTTCTCCACACCTTAGATTGCAAATGTATCCCAAATCATGGTATTATTTTCATGGGGTAAAGCCTATACATAATTTTTTACGGGGTGGAGAATATTATGGAAAAAACATTTTTAATGGTTAAACCTGATGGGGTACAGCGTCAACTAATTGGGGAGATTGTTAGTAGATTCGAAAGTAAGGGCTTACAATTAGTTGGGGCTAAACTAATGTTAATCCCAGCAGAGTTGGCTGAGAAACATTATGGAGAGCATAAGGGTAAACCATTTTATGACTCGCTAGTCGGTTTTATTACTTCAGGACCTGTTTTTGCGATGGTTTGGCAAGGTGAAAATGTCATTGAACTAACTCGTAAAATGATGGGGAAGACAAATCCAAAAGATGCTGAACCAGGAACTATTCGTGGAGATTATAGCATGTATGTTAGTAAGAATATCATCCATGGCTCTGACTCACCCGAAAGTGCAGCTCGAGAAATTGGATTGTTTTTTAATGAAAATGAAATTGTTGAATATGAAAAGTTAATAAATAATTGGATATATTAAAAATAGCTAGCTTTTTGCTAGCTTTTTTTATTTGATTAGAATAATTATTGCTCTTGATAACAACAATTATCAATGAATTCATAAAATAAGTGGTAAAATCAGATTCAGAAGATTCGTTATTTTCTTCAAAAATATCGCAAATTTCTACAGATATAAGATATACTATAAATTAATTATTCCTTAGGGAATTATTTAAGTCGCAGACATTCGATAAATATAAATTACTACATGAGAATGCAATAGGAGAGCTGTCATGATAGATCAAGATTATGAACATTTTATAAAAAATATAAAATCTAAAACCGGTATTGACTTATCACTTTACAAAGAAGCACAAATGAAAAGAAGACTAACTTCTTTATATGAAAAAAGAGGATTTTCAAACTTCACAGAATTTTATTCTGGCTTGAATAAACAAAGAGAGCTTTATTATGAATTTTTAGATCGTATGACAATTAATGTATCTGAATTTTATCGTAACTATAAGAGGTGGGAAGTGCTTGAAGAAAAGATATTACCAAGTTTACTTGAGAAAAATAGCAATTTGAAAGTGTGGAGTGCTGCTTGCTCTACAGGTGAAGAACCATACACTATTGCCATGATTCTCTCAAAGCTGATGCCGTTGTCAAAAGTAAAGGTTTTAGCAACAGATATAGATGATAATGTCATTGCCCGTGCTAAATTAGGTCTTTATCCAGAAAGATCTCTAAATGAAGTACCTGATGATATGAAAAAGAAATACTTTAAAAAAGAAGGTACAAATTACAAAGTCAGTGATGAAATCATGAAAACTGTTACATTTAAAAAGCAAAACTTATTATCAGATCCCTTTGATTCACAATTTGATTTGATTGTGTGTCGAAATGTATTAATATACTTTACCGAGGAAGCTAAAGAGGTATTATATAGTAAGTTTAGTGGTGCTTTAAAAAGGCAAGGTGTATTTTTTGTGGGCAGTACAGAGCAAATTTTTAATGCTGAACGTTTCGATCTTTCATCTGTAGATACATTTTTTTATCAAAAGAGATAAGAATTTTCTATTTTTTTAGAAAAAGTTATGTTATATTTTTACTTAAAAGCGTTAGTGCGTTGAAGGGAGAGAGTAGAATGAGGTATTTAACAGCTGGTGAATCACATGGGCCTCAATTAACTGCAATTGTTGAAGGTGTACCATCTGGACTTAATTTAACAGCAGAAACAATAAATTCTGATTTAGCAAGAAGACAAAAGGGATATGGTCGTGGTAGAAGAATGCAAATAGAGAAAGACCAAGTACAAATTCTTGGTGGAGTAAGACATGGTAAAGCATTAGGCTCACCAATATCACTTGTTGTTGAAAATAGAGATTGGAAGCACTGGACTAAAATAATGGGTATTGAACCTATTACAGATGAAGAAGAACAAGAAGTGAAGCGCCAAATCACACGTCCTCGCCCAGGACACGCTGATTTGGTTGGTGCAATGAAATATGGACATCGTGATATGAGGAATGTGCTTGAGCGTTCATCGGCACGTGAAACGACTGTTCGTGTAGCTGTAGGTGCATTAGCAAAACAAATATTAGCAGAATTAAACATTAAGGTAGTTGGTCATGTACTAGAAATCGGTGGAGTAAGAGCAGAAAATACTAATTACAAAAACATTGATGACTTATTAGCAGTTACAGAGGAATCACCTGTAAGATGTTATGATCGTAATGCAGAAGTGAAAATGATGGAAGCCATTGATCAAGCAAAAGAAAATGGTGATTCTATCGGTGGAATTGTTGAAGTAGTTGTGGAAGGTTTACCTGCTGGAATTGGTAGTTATGTACACTACGACCGTAAATTAGATAGTAAAATCGCAGGTGCAATTGTTAGTATTAATGCATTTAAAGGCGTGGAATTTGGTATAGGCTTTGAAGCTGCTAGAAAATTTGGTAGCCAAGTACATGATGAGATCCAATGGTCATCTGAGGATGGTTATACTCGTAAATCAAATCGTCTGGGAGGATTTGAAGGTGGAATGACAACTGGTATGCCCGTTGTTGTTAGAGGTGTAATGAAGCCAATTCCAACATTATATAAACCATTACAAAGTGTTGACATAGATTCAAAAGAACCGTTTAGTGCAAGTATTGAGCGATCAGATAGTTGTGCAGTTCCTGCAGCAAGTGTTGTGGCAGAGTCAGTTGTTGCTTGGGAAATAGCAAATGCTATTGTGGAGCAATTTGGATTAGATCGAATGGATTTAATTAAAGAAAATATTCAGAAGATGCATACTTACTCGAGGGAATTTTAAATGAAATCAATTTTGGTGGAAACGACTGACTCGATCTATCCAGTTTATGTTGGGGACAATGCTATACAAGAATTATCTCCATTATTATTAGAACTAAATCCTTCTAAAGTGCTTATTGTAACAGATAATAATGTAAATGAACGTTATGGTAGTGATTTGGTTAAAATAGTTAGTAAACAATTTCCAACATGTAAGTTTGTTGTGAAGAATGGTGAGTCTTCAAAGTCATTTGAATTGTTTTATGAATTACAATCATTTGCACTTCAGCAGGGGTTAGATAGGAAGTCAGTTATCCTTGCTTTTGGTGGTGGAGTTGTAGGTGACTTAACAGGCTTTGTAGCTGCAACCTTTATGAGAGGTGTCCCTTACATACAAATACCGACAACATTACTTGCGCATGATAGTGCTGTTGGTGGAAAAGTAGCAATTAATCATCCAGAAGGTAAGAATATGATTGGTGCTTTTTATCAACCCAAAGCTGTCGTTTATGATAGTGAATTCTTAAATAGTTTACCGCATGAAGAGTTACGTTCAGGATTTGCTGAGGTTATTAAGCACTCCCTCATTCGTAGTGAGCCTTTTTATCATTTTCTTTATAATGAAGTTTCTGACTTAAGAGATCTTTCATCTGAAAAGCTAGAAACAATGATCCTAGAAGGAATTAAAATTAAAGCGGATGTTGTTTCACAAGATGAAAGAGAATTGGGACTTCGTGAAATTTTGAATTTTGGTCATACGTTAGGACATGCAATAGAAGCAGAAGCTGGTTATGGGAAAATATCACACGGTGATTGTGTTGCAATAGGTATGCTTTTTGCAATATGGTTAAGTAATAAATTTCAAGTTAATAAATTATCATATGAAGAAATCAAGATATGGTTTGAAAAAATCGGTTTTCCAACGTCTATACCAGCGGAACAAAGTACAGAGGAACTAGTTAATAAAATGACAAAAGATAAGAAAACAAAGTCTAATCAAATTAAAATGATTTTGCTGAAAGAAATTGGTGCTACAACTTCTGACACATTTACTAAGGATGAACTTCATTCTTTACTTGAAGAGTGGCGAGGTATAGATCGGGGGGAGAAAATTTGATTAGGGGGATTCGAGGCGCTATTACAGTTGATGACAATGATGCTTATGAGATTGTTATAGCAACAGGTGAGCTTCTTAAAGAACTGATAGTAAAGAATAACATAGAAGCAGCGGATGTGGCACATGTTATCATTACAGTAACAGAAGATCTTGATGCTGCTTTTCCGGCAAAAGCACTAAGAGAAATAGAAGGCTGGACTTATGTTCCTGTTATGTGTATGCAAGAAATACCTGTTCCAGGAAGTTTAGAGAAATGTATTAGAATAATGATGACAGTTCAGACAAAAATTGAACAAAATCAAATTCAACATGTTTACGCAAGAAATGCTGTAGTTCTTAGACCAGATTTAATAAAATAGATGATAACCTAAGAAAAAAAGGTGTTAAGATCTAATAAAATGATGATTATTGAAACAGTGGATGTATTCTTGACATTTTTTAGTGAATTATATTACCATGATAAAGAAGATTAAATAATAGTTGAGTAGAGTATAAGAGTATAGGGTAGCCGAGAATGAGTGAGTTTAGCTGAGGTATATTATGATGGCACAAATCTACCCAAAAACAAACGTGTTTTTGGGTTTTAATTTTATAGCATATAGGGTTTATAATGTACAATATATTAAGAATTAGAAACAATATTGTACATAGCCCTAATGTCCGTTTAATTAATTGTGTTAACAATAATCTTCAATAATTTTATAACCTCCTAAAATCTCATTCTCCAAAAAATATTGGAGGAGTGAGTTATTTTGAATTTTTCTTCTTTTACCACTTTTAGTGAAGATAGCAAACATTATCGAACAATCCCCATTGTAGAAAAGTATATGGTAGATACCATTACACCAATTCAATTGTTTCAACTTTTTAAAGATGAAGCTGTTTATCTATTGGAAAGTAAAGATGCTGAATCAAATTGGTCAAGATACTCATTTATTGGCCTTAATCCATTCTTGTTTATAGAAGAAAGTTTTGGTGAATTTTCGATTTTAAATGAGCAAAGAAAAACCTTATCAAAATCAAATTCAATAACGAGTACGTTTAAGCAGTTACAAAATCATTTGGCTATAAAATTACCAGATATCGATATACCTTTTGTTGGTGGAGCTGTTGGTTATATTGGATATGATGCAGTTTCAATTTTCGAAAAAGTTGAAAAACATAAAACCAATGATCTGAATCAACAAAATTGTATGTTTTTCGTTTGTGAAACAATCATTGCATTTGATCATCACGAAAAACAGCTTTATTTCATCCATTATGTTCGTGTGAACGGTGATGAAGAAGAAGGAAATCTAAAAGCGACCTATATGCTTGCAGAAGCTAAACTAAATAAATATGTGAGTATGTTAAATCAGAAAACACAACCAGAACAATTGCCATTAGCTATATCGAACTCCTTTGATGTTAATTTTGATCATATTAAGTCTAATTATGAGAAAAGTAAATTTTTAGAAGATGTGGAAAAGGTGAAAGAGTATATCCGAGCAGGAGATATATTCCAAGGTGTATTATCGCAACGATTTGAGATTCCATTAAAAACAGACGGTTTTTCTTTATATAGAATCTTACGAATTATCAATCCATCACCATATTTATTTTATATAAGGATAAATGATACCGAACTAGTCGGTAGCTCTCCAGAGAGATTAATTTATATTCAAAATAAGCATCTAGAAATTCATCCAATTGCCGGTACAAGAAGACGAGGAAAAACGGTTGAAGAAGATCAATATTTTGAAGAAGAATTAAAGCATGATGAAAAGGAAAAAGCAGAACATTATATGCTTGTTGACTTAGCAAGAAATGACTTAGGAAGAGTAGCAGAATATGGCTCTGTTACAACTCCTACATTGATGGAAGTTGGCCGTTTTTCACATGTTATGCATCTTATTTCAAAGGTGACTGCGAAATTAAAAGAAGAAGTTCACCCAATGGACGCACTTTTATCATCCTTCCCTGCAGGTACTGTCTCAGGAGCACCAAAAATTCGTGCAATGCAAATTATCAATGAGTTAGAACCAAATGCTAGAGGGAGTTATGCAGGATGTGTAGCTTACGTTGGTTTTGATGGAAATATTGATTCTTGTATAACAATAAGAACTATTACAGTTAAAAATAATACTGCATACGTTCAGGCAGGTGCAGGTATTGTTGTGGATAGTGTACCTGAGCTTGAGTGGAAAGAAACATGTAATAAAGCAAGCGCAATGTTAAAAGCCATTCAATTAGCAGAAAAAGTCTTTTCTGAGGAGGTACACAAAGATGAAAAAACTTCTAGCACACTGTATTGAAGGTAACACTCTTTCAGAGGAGCAAGCTGAACAGGTAATGAACTCAATCATGACTGGCAATGCAACACCTAGTCAAATTGCTAGTCTTGTTTCAATCATGCGTCTTAGAGGAGAAACAGTAGATGAACTAGTAGGGTTTACAAAATCGATGAAGCAGCATATGACGTCAATACAATATGATAGTGATGTTGTTGATACTTGTGGAACTGGAGGAGATGGTACCTCAACCTTTAATATATCAACAGCTGCTGCAATTGTTGTATCATCTCTAAAAGTAAAGGTAGCAAAGCATGGAAATAGAGCTATTTCCTCTAAAAGTGGAAGTGCTGATGTTCTAGAGAAATTAGGGGTAAATATACAAACATCACTTGAAGAAGCGGTGGAAAGCTTAAATGAACAAAACATGAGCTTTTTGTTTGCACCTATGTTTCATTCCTCAATGAAACATGCTGTAAATCCACGTAAAGAGATTGGCTTTAGAACAGTTTTTAATTTGTTAGGTCCATTGTCTAATCCAGCAAATGCAAAAAGACAAATAATTGGTGTTTTCTCAACTGATTATGCTGAAAAAATGGCAAAGGCATTAAAGAGACTTGGAGCAGAGCATGTATTACTAGTAACTGGTAGAGATGGTTTGGATGAGATTTCTATCTCAACTGAAACTGATGTTGTTGAGCTAAAGAACGGTGAGATTTCTCGGTATGTTCTTCATCCTAAAGATGTAGGTCTAATCGTAGGTAATAATGATGAGCTTAAGGTCAGTAATGCAGAGGAAAGTGCTAAACTCATTGAACAAATATTTAGAGGCGAAGGACCTGTCAGTGCAGAAAATATAGTAGCAATTAATGCAGGTGCTGCTCTTTATGTAGCGAACCATGTGAAAACATTGGATTTAGGTGTGATTTTAGCAAAAGAAGCAATTCGTAATGGAGTAGCTCTAAAGCAATTACAAATGTTAAGGCATCAACGGGAGGAAAATTATGCTTGATCAAATCATAGAAACAAAAAAAGAAGAAATAAAAAATCTTATATTACCTGAAGATGAAAAACTACCTCGAGTTTCGTTTCTAAACGCTTTATTAAATCCACAAAGAGACGTAGCACTTATTGCTGAAGTGAAAAAGGCATCACCATCTAAAGGGTTAATAAAAGAAGAATTCCATCCTGTTGAGATTGCAAAGGCTTATGAGAGAGGTGGAGCAGATTGTTTATCTGTTCTAACTGATTCTCCTTATTTTCAAGGAAAACGAGAATATTTAATACAGGTTAAAAAAGCGGTTAATCTTCCAATTTTAAGGAAGGATTTTATTATCGATACAATACAAATAGATGAAGCCCAAAGAATCGGAGCAGATGCGATTCTCTTAATAGGGGAAGCACTTGAGCCAACCTTATTAAGTGAGCTGTATCAGTATGCAACAGAGCTTTCGTTAGATGTTCTAGTTGAGGTACATGATCAAGATACATTAGATCGTGTATTAAAAGTAATTACTCCAAAAATATTAGGAGTGAACAATCGTAATTTGAAAACGTTTGAAACGAATATACACCAACTAGAAGCAATGGCTGAAACTGTTCCAAAAGATACTATACTTGTGAGTGAGAGCGGTATTCATACGAACAAGGATTTGCAGCTTGTACAACGATATGGAGCGAATGTAGTTTTAGTTGGAGAATCGTTGATGAGAAAAGAAGATCAAACACTTGCAATTAAACAATTGTTTGGAGAAATCATTCATGGATAATCCAAAATTAAAATACTGTGGAGTTAGAAATATTGATGACTTAAAACTTGTTTCACAGTCTCAAGCGAATTATATAGGATTTATATTTGCTGAAAGTAAACGTAAGGTTAAACCAGCTGAAGTGAAAAAATGGCTTGAAGATGTTGATGTAAAGGATAAAATGCTAGTTGCTGTTGTTGTTAATCCTACTAGTGAGGAATTACAAGAGGTTATAAAAAAAATTCCAGTAGATGTTATTCAATTTCATGGTAATGAATCTTTAGAGCAAATTAAAAAGGTGCAAAAACAATTTGGAGGTCTTGTTATTTGGAAAGCTCTTCATCATCACGAAAACACTTTAAAGCAAATGGAAGAATTCATAGATACTGTAGATGGATTTGTTATTGATTCTAGAATAAAAGGTGCATGGGGTGGGACAGGAGTTAGCTTTGATTGGAAAGCAGCTCCCCAATACATCAATTATGCAATGTTACAAAACAAAGATTGCTTTATAGCTGGTGGTATTAATGAAAAAAATATTAGTAGATTACTAGAATTACAGCCTCAAGGAATCGATCTTTCAAGTGGTATAGAAGAGGATGAGAAAAAAAATAAGGCCAAAATTCAGCAGATAGAAGAAAGGATGTTACAATATGTCAACTTATCCAGATGAAAAAGGGAGATATGGAGATTTTGGTGGACGGTTTGTACCAGAAACTTTAATGAGTCCATTAGCTGAAATTGAAAAAGCGCATAAAGAAGCCATGGATGATCCTTTATTTATGGAAGAATATCATCATTTGCTAAAAGAATATTCAGGTAGACCTACGACAGTTACCTTCGCAGGTAATTTAACAGAAAAATTAGGTGGAGCAAAGATTTATTTAAAACGTGAAGATTTAAACCATACAGGTGCACATAAAATTAATAATGCAATTGGTCAAGTATTACTAGCCAAAAGGATGGGTAAAACCAAGATTATAGCAGAAACTGGGGCAGGTCAGCACGGTGTAGCTACTGCTACTGTTGCAGCAAAATTTGGAATGAAATGTCAAGTCTTTATGGGTGAAGAAGATGTTAGAAGGCAGGAATTAAATGTATTTCGTATGCAATTGCTTGGAGCGGAGGTTATTCCTGTAACCAGTGGAAATAAGACATTAAAAGATGCTACTAATGAAGCAATGCGTTATTGGGTTCAACATTGTGAAGATCATTTTTACATTATTGGATCAGTTGTTGGACCTCATCCATATCCGTACATTGTGAGAGAATTTCAACGAGTTATCGGTGACGAAGCACGAGCTCAATTTCTCCAATTAGAAGGAAGTTTGCCTACAAAAGTTATGGCCTGCGTTGGTGGTGGAAGCAATGCAATTGGCATGTTTGCAGCTTTCTTAAATGATGATGTTGAACTTGTTGCTACAGAAGCAGCTGGTAAGGGTGTTGATACAGATATGCATGCTGCTACAATTACAAAAGGTACAAAGGGTGTCCTTCATGGTTCATTAACATATCTATTACAGGATGAATATGGTCAAATCACTGAACCGTATTCTATTTCAGCTGGTTTAGATTATCCTGGAATTGGTCCAGAGCATGCACATCTTGCTTCATCAGGACGTGTTAAATATGAGAGTGTAACAGACAAACAGGCATTAGATGCATTGGAACTTTTGGCGAAAGAAGAAGGTCTTTTAGCTGCAATTGAATCAGCACATGCTCTTTCATCTGCATTTGAACATGCGAAGCTAATGAAAAAATCAGATACTATTCTTATTTGCCTTTCTGGTAGAGGAGATAAAGATGTTCATACATTAATGTCGTATTATCAGGAGGTAGAAAATCATGACAACTCTCTTCAAACAATCAATTCAAAATAATTTATTTATTCCTTTTATTACAGCCGGTGATCCATATTCAGACTGTACGATTGATTTAGCTATTGCTCTTCAAGATGCAGGAGCATCAGCAATAGAATTAGGTATCCCCTATTCAGATCCAGTTGCAGACGGACCAGTTATTCAAAGAGCATCAAGTCGTGCTTTGCAAAGTGGGATGAATATCGTAAAAGCGATCAAGCTTGTACCTGAAATGCGTAAAAAAGGTTTAAAAATTCCAATTATATTATTTACGTATTACAATCCTGTGTTACAATTAGATCAAGAATCCTTTTTCGCTTTACTGCGAGAAAATACGGTAGATGGACTACTAATACCTGATATACCATTTGAAGAAAGTGAAGAGCTTAGAGAAAAATGTCAGGAACATTCTATCTCATTTATTTCTCTTATTGCGCCAACGTCTTCAAATAGAATAAAAATGATAGCGGAAAATGCAGAAGGCTTTGTTTATTGTGTTTCCTCTTTGGGTGTTACTGGAGAAAGAAAAAACTTTGATAAATCCATCGTAAACTTTTTGGATGAAGTGAAAAGGTACAGTAAAGTTCCAGTAGTTGTAGGCTTCGGAGTTTCCTCAAAAGAACAAGTAGAGGAACTTGCTTCCATCTGTGATGGTGTAGTTGTTGGTAGTGCATTAGTACGCGAAATCGAACGCCTTGGAGAATCTCTCGTTAATGAGAATACTCGTCAAGAAGCACTTGATGAATTTAAAGCTTTTGCAAGTAACTTTGCCTCTTAAACAAATTGGTATTATCTTTTGGTTTTGTTATTGCTTATTGTTGGTATTAACTACAAAGCTTTAACAATACCTTCTACATAATGAACGAGATAACAAAAGGTGATAAATTCAATTAATCAGTTTCTAAATGAACTAAGATTAAGCTTGAAAGATTATCATATAAAATTGCAAAATGATTAAGTTGAATTTATGATAGAAAACATAATAATGAAAGAGCTATGTTAAAGGTAAGGTATGATCTTTTTCATATAGGAGAGGTGTTTTAATTGCAAGTAAAAAAACAATTATTAGGTCTAAAACCGTATCAACCAGGTAAACCAATTGAAGAAGTAAAAAAACAATTTAATTTGACAAAGGTTGTAAAACTTGCTTCAAATGAGAATCCTTATGGTTGTTCCCCAAAAGCGAAACAAGCCATAATGGATGAATTAGATCAACTAGCTATTTATCCGGATGGATATAGCGCTAGTTTACGTACAAGAGTAGCAAAACATGTAAATGTAAATGAAGAGGAATTAATTTTCGGAAATGGTTCTGATGAAGTTGTGCAAATTATTTGTCGTGCTTTATTAAATCCTGAGAAAAATACGGTTATGGCAACACCTACATTTCCACAGTATAAGCATAATGCAGTCATCGAAGGATCTGAAGTACGAGAGGTACCGCTCGTTAATGGTGATCATAATTTAAATGAAATGCTTGGGGAAATTGATGAAAACACCACGGTTGTTTGGGTGTGTACACCAAATAATCCAACAGGCACGTATGTCACAAGTGATAGCTTACTTCATTTTTTATCTAAAGTGCCAAAGCACGTTTTAGTTGTTGTGGATGAAGCTTATTATGAATACGTTATGGCTGAGGATTATCCTGATACTGTATCATTATTAAAGGAATATTCAAATCTGATGATTCTCCGTACTTTTTCAAAAGCATACGGATTAGCTTCATTGCGAATCGGGTTTGGAGTTGCGAATGCAGAGCTTATTCGTAAAATTGAACCAGCCCGTGAACCCTTTAATACAAGTCGGGTAGCACAAGCTGCTGCAATCGCTTCTTTAGATGATCCTGAATTTGTAGAAGATTGTCGTGAAAAGAATAAAAAAGGATTAAAGCAATTTTATGAGTTTTGTGAAAACTTAAATTTAGATTACTATCCATCTGAGGGTAATTTTATTTTAATAGATTTTAACCGCGATTCTGATGAGGTATTCCAGGCATTGCTTGAAAAAGGCTATATTGTTCGTTCAGGTAATGCATTAGGTTTTCCAACACATTTACGTATTACAGTAGGATCTGAGATTCAAAATAATGAAATCATTGAGATCTTAAAGGATTTTGTTCAATAAGCTAGTATTCATAAATCAAAATAAATAATGATTTAATAATATTGATTCATGTGTCTAATCAAAAAGTGTATGAAGATATACTCTCTATGAGCAGCAAATCAATAAGTTCTTATAAAAAAGAGGGATGAATACAAGCATTCGCCTACTATTCATTAGTAGGTAAAGGTATGATTTTGCTTGGTTAATCTCTCTTTTTCTCTTAAAAAAACTAAAAATTCATTTTTCTATGTAAATTTTGACGAATAAGCCTCTAAGATAAGGCCAAAAAAGGTGATCAAAAATATGGCAAAGAAAATATATTTAATAGGTCTTGGGTTAATTGGGGGCTCTATTGCGTTATCAATTAAGCATAACGATCCATCAATACATATATTAGGGTTCGATATTAACAATGACCAAGCAGCTCTCGCAAAGAAGCTGGGAGCAATAGACGAAGTTTCTTATGAGATTTTCCCGAGTGACATTTCTTCTGTAGATATCATTTTCATTTCAACTCCAGTTGAGCAAACGATAAATATAATAAAAGATCTTAAAGATGTAGAATTGAAAAAAAATGTCATTATCACTGATGTTGGAAGTACCAAAGTGAAAATAGTAGAATGTGCTAATAAATATTTGAATGGTAGAATTAAGTTTGTTGGAGGTCACCCGATGGCGGGTTCACATAAGTCTGGTATTTTAGCTGCAAAACCACACTTATTTGAAAATGCATTTTATATTTTAACTCCTTCAAAATACGTTACTTCAGAGGATCTAGAGCAACTAAAATATATTCTAGAAGGAACAAAAGCCAATTTTATTGAAATGTCTCCTCAGGAGCATGATAGAGTGACTGGTGTTATTAGCCATTTTCCTCATATAGTTGCTGCTAGTTTAGTATATCAAGCAAAAAATCATGAAGAGCAATTTCCTTTAGTAAAGAGATTAGCCGCTGGAGGATTTCGAGATATTACTAGAATCGCGTCTAGTAATCCCTATATGTGGCGTGATATCCTTCTTCATAATAAAGGTCCACTATTACATTTATTTGATGATTGGATTTCAGAAATGGAACGTGTAAAGGGCTTTGTTGAAAATGAGGAGGCAGAAAATCTGTATGATTATTTTGAACATGCAAAGCATTATCGAGATGGTCTTCCTGAAAAGCAAAAAGGAGCAATTCCTTCATTCTATGACTTATATGTAGATGTACCTGATTATCCAGGAATTATTTCTGAGGTCACTGGTTTCTTAGCTCAAGAAAAGATTAGTTTAACAAATATACGAATAATCGAAACGCGTGAAGAAATTTATGGGGTTTTGAGACTAAGCTTCCAAACAGAGCATGATCGTGAGCTCGCTATAAATTGTATTAGCAAATATTCTTCATATGAAACATTTATCATATAAGCAATGCTTAATACTTGGAGAATTTAAAAATTAAAATTATTGCTTGTTAGTCATTCATATTAATGCCAAATTATTAATGAGGTGGAATAAATGTCTGAGGTCAAAAATTTAGTAAAAGTCGAGCGTTTAGTAGGGGAAATAGATATACCAGGTGACAAATCAATCTCTCATAGAGCTGTGATGTTTGGATCAATAGCAACTGGTCAAACGCTTATATCAAACTTTTTAATGGGAGCGGACTGTTTAAGTACTGTTTCCTGTTTTAGAAAAATGGGTGTAACAATCAATATTGAAGAAGGACAAGTTTCGGTTGATGGTAAGGGTTTAGCAGGTTTAGTAGAACCAACTGATATTTTAGATGTTGGTAATTCAGGAACAACTACTAGATTAATGATGGGAATATTAGCAGGGGCATCGTTTCATTCCTGTGTAATTGGTGATGAATCTATAGCTAGAAGACCTATGTCTAGGGTAACAAATCCATTAAAGATGATGGGTGCTAACATAGATGGACGGGAAAATGGACAATACACGCCATTATCAATTCGTGGTGGTGACTTGAAAGGGATACAATATTCTTCTCCTGTTGCTAGTGCACAAGTCAAATCCGCTATCTTACTAGCCGGTTTGCAGACAAGTGGTGAAGAAACAATTGTGACTGAACCTCATAAGTCCAGAGATCATACAGAGAGAATGCTAAGGGCTTTCGGGGTTAAAGTAGAAGAGGATGACAAATCTGCTTCTATAGTTGGTGGACAAAGCCTGCAAGCGACTAATATATTTGTACCAGGTGATATTTCATCAGCAGCATTTTTCCTTGTTGCTGGAGCTATTGTTCCAAACAGTGAAATAGTCCTGAAAAACGTAGGAATAAATCCGACTAGAACGGGAATTCTTGATGTGTTAAAAATGATGGGAGCTTCAATTGAGATTATTCCACATAAAGAACAGTCATTTGAACCAATTGCAGATATCATTATAAAAACATCAACCTTAAAAGGAACAATTATTGATGGAGATTTAATACCAAAACTAATAGATGAAATTCCTGTAATTGCTTTACTTGCAACTCAAGCAGAAGGTCAAACAATTATCAAAGATGCAAGTGAACTTAAAGTGAAAGAAACAAATCGTATTGATACTGTTGTAGGAGAATTATCTAAAATAGGAGCAGCTATCAAAGCAACAGACGATGGAATGATTATAACAGGTAAGACTGCATTAGTAGGTAATGCTGTTGTATCTAGTCATGGAGATCATCGAATAGGGATGATGCTTGCTATAGCTTCTTGTATAACAAATGAACCTGTTCAACTTGAAGATGCTGGAGCAATTGATGTATCATATCCAAATTTCTTTGAACATCTGTCTTTACTTTCTAAATAATACTAGTTTACAGCTTAAGCACTATTCATTGGGATCACCATGATTAATGCTTAGGCTTTTTTCTATTAGGCTCTGTTAAAGGTTGATGTTGATTTTTAGCACATTGTTGATTGGAGATGAATATATGAGACTCCTGCTTAGAGAACGTGTCAAAGGGAGACCCCACAGGCGCGCAGCTTACGAGGAGGCTCACGGACCTAGGAAAAAAGGTACTTTTTTCCCGGGAAAGCGAATGCCTGTAACGAAAATCAACAACAAAGTTTTACATAGCCTTCTATTAAAAGATCTAAATATTCTAAGTGAGTTCTAAACTAAGCATAAATGAATACCTTCTTTCATAGCTTGTCTTAAGAGGATGAAAGGGGGCAAAAGGAATGAGTTATATCATTGAACATGCAACACTGTTAAAATCAAATGGTACAACTAAGACATCGTTATTAATAAAGGAAAACAAAATAGAGTTTATGAAGTCATCTTTAAATAATTACCGTTTTATAAGAATGGACATGAGTTCATATTTATTAACCCCAGGATATGTTATGCTTGATTTTTCTCTTCAATCTTTACTTCACTTTCAAGAATTCAAACAACATATGATCGAGAAATATGTTAAAAAAGGATGTACAACATTATTAACAGTAACCTCATTAGAAAAAGAACAAGATCTGCTACCAAAACTAAAACAAAGAAGACAGCTTATGATTAATTCACCGATTGACTACTATATAGGTGTAAAGATTCCTTTTAAACTTTTAAAGCCCTCATTACTTAGAAAGTTAAGACAGCATAATATATCAGTTGTATTTGTTGAACTGAGTGAGGATGATTGTTTAGATGGAAAATCATGGGGGTGGATAAGAGATGCGATGTTTTCAAACCCAATTACACTGATTCCTAGCATAGAAGAAGGACTGTATAAAAGTAATGTAAACCAAAAAATATTGAAAAATTGGGTTAAGCATATGAAAGAAAATCGAATTTCTTCTCTGACATATCAATTAACAGAAGGAGAAACATTAACGAGAGATGAGTTAATGACAATAGGTATATATCCTGAAAAGGGTGATATTAGAATAGGTGGACAAGTTAATTATAACTTGTATAATCTAGATGATATAAAATACCATACTGACGGGCAACCAATAATGAATAGTAGCATACTTCCTATGTTTACTATTCATCAAGGAAAGTTAATAAATATAAATGGAGAAATTACATTTAATCCAGGTATAGGTGAAGAATGTTTTATACCGATTTCAGGTCGTTTTATATCACATCAAATCTCTCTTTGATGTATGATAAAGTATAGTGAATGTCATTATAGAATGTTTTGTGTATACCTTTTACTAAGATAATCATGCACGTTATAATGTCTAATGTCATTTTTCTATCATGATAGCACCTTTTATGTATCTTTTTGGATTTTTAATCTACATAAAAAATTTTCTGTTCTAGTAACAAACTATTTTTCTGTATAAGAAAGGGATTATGTATGTTGAACTCAGTACTAAACGAAGCAATCAATCTTGTAAACAAGGGTGAAACAGAAACAGGACTAAACCTGCTAGAGAATATTGAACCTACTCTTCATGATGAAGAAAAACTGCATTTAGCAGATCAATATTATCAATGGGGAATTATAGACAAAGCTCATAATATGATTGAAGAACTACACTTTCTTTATCCTGACGAAACACAAATTACATTGTTTTTAGCGGAAATCAATTTAGATATGGAAAAAGAGGAAGAAGCGATAGATCTATTAAATATGATCACTGTAGATCATGAAGCGTATCCTCAGGCGCTGTTACTTTTAGCAGATCTATATCAGATGCAAGGACTGGCTGAGGTAAGTGAGCAAAAATTAAAAGAGGCAAAGGATTTACTACCCGACGATCGGATTATTGATTTTGCTTTAGGTGAATTTTATTTCCACCAGGGCAAGTATATGCATGCAATTCCTTTTTATCAAAACACGGTGGTTGAACATCAGTTGATATCTGGTGTACATATTAAGTTAAGACTAGCTGAATGTTTAAGTGCAGTTGGTCAATTTGAAGAAGCTTTGGAATATTATGAGCAAGGAATAACAGAACATGAAGATGCTCATAGTCTTTTTGGCTACAGTTTTACAGCATTTCAAGGTGGTTTTTATAAAACGGCTATTCAACAATTTATAAAGCTAAAAGAAGCAGATCCTCAATTCTCGTCCTTATACTTGTATTTGGCCAAGTCATATGAACATGAAGGCCTTTTAGAAGAGAGTCTTGGTACAGTACAAGAAGGAATAAAAGTTGATGAATATAATAAAGAGTTGTTTCTTTTTGGAGGTAAAATAGCCATTAAGCTCGGGCAGATGGATGATGCTGAGGGTCTACTTAGGGAATCTCTTGCGATTGATCCAGGTCATATTGAGGCGGCAATAACACTAACACATATCTTTTTACAACAAGAAAGATATGATGATGTAATTGATTTAATCAGTATTAGTAAACAATATGGTGAAGAAGATCCTCAGTTTGAATGGAACTTAGCACGAGCTTTTCATCAAAAAGAAGATTATACACAGGCATTAAATCATTACCATGTTGCATATAATTTTTTCAAGGAACAACAAGAATTTCTACATGAATACGGATATTTCCTGTTGGAAGAAGGAAAGAGGCAAGAAGCGAAGAGTATCTTTGAACAAATCATTAAGCAAGATCCTTCGAATGTCGAAATAGGTGAGATTTTGTTACAATTAGAAGATGAGTTTTAAGTGATATAAGAAGGATTTCATTTTCACTTTGTGGAATTATCAAAGTAAGAAACAATGAACTGCAGAGGAGGGAATTGTATGGTGGCCCCTGTATCTGTCCATGAAAAGAAAGATTTCATCAGGTGGTTCTTAAATCATTATCAACTGAAAAGAAGAGAATGTGTGTGGATCTTAAATTATTTAATGAGTCATGATACCTTGATGGAAAATGTTCATTTTGTTGAACAAGCACAATACTGTCCGAGAGGAATTATTATGTCTACTCATTGTGTTGAAGAAGTGCCGTTTCGCTTTTATAAAGAGAATGTTATGACAACAGACGCAGAAAAATCTTTTCATGACATCCGTTTAAATAAAGAGGAGGAACTCTTTATTCAATTAAATTTCAGGTCTTCTTATCAATCACCACAATATGCAGCAGTTCTCGAATCTAATCCTTTTATGCCAGAGCATCTTCATGAAAATGAAAAAGATCGTGAAGTAGCAGAAAAAGTACTAGAGCATTCCATCCAAAGCTTTCAAAAGGAAAAGCTTCTTCAGTTAATCGATGAGGCGCTAGATAAGCAAGATAAAGAAAGTTTTAAAAAGTTAACTGAACAGTTAATCACGCTTAATAATAATTAGTATGCAATGTTATTTAATAAAGAGGCTGACTCATATGTCAGCCTCTTTATTATGACTTCTGTCATATATAAGGCTAATTATTGTAAAACCTCCTGAGCTCTTCTTCAAACAAGCTCAGGAGACTTCTGCTCCTGTAAAGGAGAATTCGCGTAAAAGAAATATCAAATATATCTATAGTCTTTTGGTAAGTATAGTTATGCATAGACATTGTTATATTTAACAAATAATCAAACAACCTATATAATGGATTTATTATTAAATTATATAGGGAGTGGAAATAATGAAGTGGGTTTCAAGTGATGTAGATAAATATAGTCAATCTAAGGAGTATGTAGATACAGCTATTGTGCCGTTAATTCCTATATCTTTAGATTCTAATTTTAAAAGCACTGTTGCTAAAGGAGAGTTTATTCATTTTGTTAGTACAGAATTAGAAAGACAATTAAAAGGAAGGGTTTTTCTTTTTCCTGAGTTTTCTTATTTAAAGAATGACAATCAAGTTATTAATAAGTTGGAAGAATGGAAAAATGAGATACAAAAAGAATTTAAGTATATCATTTTCCTTACTAGTGATGAATCGATTAAAGAAAAAAAGTCTGATATGATAGCTGATCACGTTATGTGGTTACCAACTGTTCCCTTTGAGCACATGGACGAACAATTGAAACGAAAGCTTTTACAGGATCAAGTCGAACAAATTTTGAACATTTTATTACAATCTTGGAATAAATAATAAAAACCTTTTCATTTCCAGAATTCAAAATCAGGATTTTATTGACCTCACTCCCAGATTGATATATCATGAGTATGTCCTAGTTTTATATATCATTTCCGTATGTCCTAAACGGACTGAGCTTAAGATAGAGGGGGGAAAATGATGAGCGAGAAAAAACATCGAGTTTCTAGACGTCAATTCTTAAACTACACGCTTACTGGTGTAGGCGGTTTCATGGCTGCAGGTATGCTAATGCCTATGGTTCGCTTCGCACTTGACCCTGTGCTCCGACCAGCAGAGGAAACAGACCTAGTGCAAGTAGTTAGTGTTGACGAAATAACAGAAGAACCTCAACGCTTTGACTTTAAAATCAAACAAAAAGACGCTTGGTATGAATCAGAAGAAACAAGGTCAGCTTGGGTTTTTAAAAGTGGAGACAAAATCACTGCGTTATCACCAGTCTGTAAACATCTTGGATGTACAGTTGGCTGGAATAATGACCCGGCTAACCCGAACCAATTTTTCTGTCCATGTCACTATGGAAGATACGAAAAAGATGGGACTAATGTTAAAGGAACACCTCCAATTGCACCGCTTGATGTATATCAACATGCAGTTAAGGACGGCTATTTATTCTTAGGTAAAGCAAAACCACGAGGGGAGGCGTAATCTATTGCTAAACAAAATTTATGATTGGGTTGATGAACGTTTAGATATTACGCCGATGTGGCGCGATATTGCTGACCATGAAGTTCCTGAACACGTTAACCCTGCACACCATTTTTCCGCTTTCGTTTATTGTTTTGGCGGATTAACATTCTTTGTTACAGTTATACAAATTCTTTCTGGTATGTTTTTAACAATGTACTATGTACCAGATATTAAGAATGCTTGGGAATCAGTATTCTATTTGCAAAATGAAGTAGCCTTTGGTCAAATTGTTCGAGGAATGCACCACTGGGGAGCTAGTTTAGTTATCGTTATGATGTTTTTACATACATTGCGTGTATTCTTCCAAGGTGCTTATAAAAAGCCACGTGAGTTAAACTGGGTTGTTGGAGTACTAATTTTCTTCATCATGCTTGGTTTAGGTTTAACAGGTTATCTATTACCTTGGGATATGAAAGCTTTGTTTGCTACAAAAGTTACATTGCAAATTGCGGAATCCGTTCCATTCATTGGACCTACTATTAAGACATTGTTATCTGGACACCCAGAAATCGTAGGTGCACAAACACTTACTAGATTCTTTGCAATCCATGTCTTTTTCTTACCTGCTGCATTATTTGGTTTAATGGCAGCTCACTTTGTAATGATTCGTAAACAAGGTATTTCTGGTCCACTATAAGAGTTTAGTGAAAATCAATTTTTATGAACTTATTATTAGTTTCGTAAACCACCTTAGTAAGGAGGGGAAATTATGCATCGCGGAAAAGGTATGAAATTTGTTGGCGACTCTCGTGTTCCTGCTGAGAGAAAGCCAAATATTCCGAAAGATTACTCGGAATTCCCAGGGAAGACAGAAGCATTCTGGCCAAACTTCCTTCTAAAGGAATGGTTAGTAGGTGCTGTTTTTTTAATCGGATTTTTATGTTTAACAGTAGCCCATCCATCACCACTAGAGCGTGTGGCTGATCCTACTGATGCTGGATATATTCCACTACCAGACTGGTATTTCTTATTTTTATACCAATTACTAAAGTATGAATTTGCTGCTGGTTCTTATACAGTTATGGGAGCAATTGTTATACCGGGTCTTGCATTCGGTGCATTAATGCTTGCACCATTTTTAGATCGCGGTTCTGAACGTCGTCCTGCTAAACGTCCTGTTGCTGTTGGTATGATGATACTAGGTGTTGCTGCAACTTTTTATCTAACTTGGGAATCAGTTGTTACACATGACTGGGAAGCAGCTGCTGAGCAAGGGAAAATCCAAGTAGAAGCTGATATTGATAAAGAGTCTGAAGGATATGCAATTTACCAAGAACAAGGATGTATTTCTTGTCACGGTGATAATCTTGAAGGTGGAGCAGCTGGTAAAGCCCTTGTTGATAATGGGTTAGAGCCTGATAAAATTGCTGACATTGCTAAGAATGGGCAGGGGAATATGCCTGCTGGTATGTTTAAAGGCACTGATGAAGAGTTAAAAGTATTATCAGAATTCATTTCTGGTGTTACTTCGAAATAAAAGCTGACATTTGTCAGCTTTTTTTTGTAAGACTCTTTTTTGAAGAATTGTTGCTAATTAACCTAATTTCCTGTTAGTAACATGGTTTTATCATTAAAAAGTACTATTCTAAGAAGAAAAGATGCCACTAGACTTTATTCGGTGCTGTTTTTTTATATGACTAAAAGCAAAAAACATTACGAATACAGCCTTTTTGAAAGATAGTTTTACAATGGATTCACTAAATCAACCTACATAAAATACATATGAAAAGTCTGGTGTGTGAAAAAATGAAAATGTTTCAATATCTATTAGGACAGAAGCCTATTTTAATTGTCATGTTATTCATAAATTTCTTTGGAACTGTATATGGATATTACTGGTATGGAGATCAACTTAAAGAAACCCCAGCTCATTTTTATATTTTTGTACCAGATAGTCCTACAGCTAGTCTTTTTTTTCTAATTGTCATAATTGGCTTTCTGATGAAAAAGAACTTGCCACTTATCGAAGCATTAGCAATCGTTACCCTATTTAAATATGGTATTTGGGCAGTAATAATGAACTTACTAGTTTTACAAATTAATGGCACATTACCTTGGCAAGGGTATATGTTAATCGCGTCTCACTTTGGTATGGCTATTCAAGGACTTTTATATTCCCCGTATTACCGATTTAAATTAAGGCATTTATTAATTGCAGCTATTTGGACTCTTCACAATGATGTAATTGACTATGTTTTTGGAATGATGCCTAAATATAGCCTTTTAATGAACTATATAAGTGAAATAGGTTATATGACATTTTGGTTAAGTATTATTTCACTTTTGATTGCATACTTCTTAGTGTTAAAACAGAAAACAAATCAACTTCAACTACCTTAAGTCTAGCTAAAATTGCTAGGCTTTTTTTACTATGAAGTTTCTTCATATGCCTTTCCCATCTACCTTAAAACAACTACACATGACTTTACTTAATAGGCTTTAAAGGTTTCTATATACTTCAGAATAATATAAATTCAACATGAAGAAAATAATCTTTCCATGAATAATAAATCACGTAATTTAATAAAAAAAATGGTCTATCCTTGTCCAAATTATCATACGTTTTTAATAGAAGCTCTAGGGGGGACAAGGATGAAGAAAATAATATTCGCTCTCATATTAGGAATATTGGTGATTCATATAAAACCAGCATTTGCAGAAGAAAACTATGATTGGGAATCACTAAATGAGATCTCTGACACAGCATTGCAACTAGCAAAGCAAGAACGCTTTAGCGAGTCTGCCCAACTATTATCTTATTTTGCCGTTAAGTTTGAAGAGATACCAATTGATCGGAATTTTATATCTCTAGATGATTACCGGACAATTACTAGTACATATAAAAATGCACAAGAAGTAGTGTTAAATAATCAAATTAGCATCGAAGAGAAAGTCCGTACATTAACAAAGTTTAGACTTGTAGTAGATGCTATGGTCTCAGAGCATCAACCGCTATGGGGAGCAATGGAATCTTCGATTATGGCTACCTTTTCACAAATGAAAAGTGATATCCAGGAAGGAGATAAACAATCATTTCAGCATGACTTTAATGAGTTTTTAGCTTTATATGAAGTCATATATCCCAGTATTCAAGTAGATCTAGATAATGAGAGAATTAAGAGAATGGATGTTCATATCTCAGTTGTAGAAGATAAATTGTTTGAAGATATCCCTGTTACAAGTCGTACAAAGCAACTGGATGTTATGGAAGAAGAATTAAAAGCAATTTTCGAAAGAATAAAAGAGGATGAAGCAGATCCATCTCTATTATGGGTAATGATATCGACAGGAAGTGTTATATTATTAGCTCTATCTTATTCAGGGTGGAAAAAGTACCTAGGAGAAAAGGAAAAGAAAAAAGAAACGAAGAGAGAAACGGAAAAAGAATAAAATGAATTAGTGTCCTAAATAATAAAGCTGATTGAATGATTTGACGAGTTGCTTAAATCATTTAATCAGCTTAAATTATGTAATACTGCTAATTACTTTGTTAATGGCTTCTTATTTTCATCTAATGTAAATCCTTCACCCAATACATCGTGTACATCACTTACAGCAACAAATGCGTGTGGATCAATAGATGTTATGACATTTTTTAAACGAACGATTTCGTTTTTGCCAACAACACAATATAAAACATTTTGATCCTGCTTAGAAAAAGAGCCTTGTCCTTTTAAAATGGTTACCCCACGATCCATTTCTTCCATGATTCTTTTTGAAATATCTTCTGAATGTCGTGAAATGATCGTTGCTCCTTTTGCTGCATATGCTCCTTCTTGCATGAAATCAATTATACGTGCTCCTACAAACACTGCAACTAGTGTGTACATGGCTTCCTTGTAGGATAAATAGGTAATCCAAGACACCGTTATTACACATAAGTCAAATAGGAACATTGTTTTCCCCATACTCCATCCTAAATAACGATGTGATAGTCTAGCGATGATATCGACTCCACCTGTTGTGCCTCCATAACGAAAAATAATACCTAATCCAATTCCAATCGAAAGACCTGCAAAAAGGGCAGCAAGTGTTAGATCATCCTTTAGTGGCATACTTATTTGATACTGCTGAAATATCCATAAATATAAGGAAAGGCTCACCGTACCAATGATTGTATAGATGAAAGAGGTTCTTCCTAAAACACGCCAGCCGATTATAAATAATGGAATGTTAAGTACTAAATTTGATATTGATGGATCAATACTAAAAAGAAAGTACAGCAATAGTGTAATACCTGTGAAGCCACCTTCTGCTAAATTGTTCTGTATATTAAAATGAACAAGACCAAACCCAAAGATCCCTGAACCAATTAATATAAAAAGAATATTTTTAAAACGAATTTCAGATAACATAATAAACACCCCCATATATTGAATCATAGCTTAAATATTATAGATGATAAAAAGTCAAGGTGCAAATTTTGATAAAAACGTGACGAAATAATTGTAAAATTACCTTGTTTTAGCTAACATGAAATAGAAAAGTAGAAGAGGTGATACCATTGGAACGTAAAAGCATGAATGACCTTCAAAAAGAAGTGGATACATACATAGGTCAATTTAAAGAAGGATATTTCTCACCTCTAGCCATGATGGCTAGAATCTCAGAAGAAGTAGGAGAATTAGCTAGAGAAATTAATCATACATATGGTGAAAAACCAAAGAAATCTTCAGAAAAGGAAAAGAAAATTGAAGAGGAGCTTGGTGATGTTATGTTTGTTTTAATTTGTTTAGCTAATTCATTAAATATAGATCTCGAGGAATCACATAATTTAGTGATGGATAAATTCAACACAAGAGACAAAGACCGTTGGACAAGAATTAAAGAATAAACAATGGTATTTCTTTAAGTTGAGTTTATGTTACTTTCTTAATTTAGTGAAAATAATAGACTAGACTCCTCCATCATAAACAAGGACCCTAGTAAGTTGACGAGATACAAGATATGACCAAAAGTGCATGTGTTAGCTGAACTAAAAGCTAATTTAACCAAGTCAAGATAAAGGAGTTAATAAAATGGAAACAATTAAAATCGTTATAGCAGGTGCGAGAGGAAGAATGGGAAGTGAAGCTGTAAAGTTAGTGGAAGAAACTGAACATTTCTCTCTCGTTGCAGTTGTTGATCATAAATATGATGGAATGAGTCTGAAGGAGCTTTCTGGTTTTGAAGTTGATGTTCCAATTTATTCAGATATTGACAAATGCTTTTTTGAAACAAATCCTGATGTATTAATAGACTTAACAACCCCTGAAATTGGAAAGATACATACGAAAAAAGCTTTAGAAAATGGTGTGCGACCTGTTGTTGGTACAACTGGTTTTTCAGAAAGTGATTTAGCTGAACTTGAAGAGTTAACAAATGAAAAGGGGATTGGTGCAATTATAGCTCCTAACTTTGCTATTGGTGCCATCTTAATGATGAAATTCTCGCAAATGGCTGCTAAATATTTTCAAGATGTTGAAATTATAGAACAACATCATGACCAAAAACTTGATGCACCTTCAGGTACAGGGTTGAAAACAGCTGAAATGATTTCTGCTGTTAGAGAAGAAAAGCAACAGGGACATCCAAATGAAGCAGAAACCCTTGAGGGAGCTCGAGGAGCAAACTTTAAAGGTATTCGTTTACATAGTGTTCGTCTGCCAGGATTAATCGCACATCAAGAGGTATTATTTGGTGGAGATGGACAAACATTGAAACTACGTCATGATTCGTATAATCGTGCTTCCTTCATGTCTGGTGTTAAGTTGGCTGTTGAAAATGTAATGAAAATTGATTTGCTCGTTTATGGACTAGAAAATATTATTGAATAAAGGGGAAGTTCAAATATGAAAATTGCCTTAATTGCTCATGATAAAAAGAAAACAGATTTAGTACAATTTGTAACCGCATATCAACCAATTTTTACTGATCACGAATTATTTGCAACAGGTACAACAGGCTTACGAATTCAAGAAGCAACAGGTTTAAGTATTCACAGGTTCCGCTCAGGTCCACTTGGTGGTGATCAGGAAATTGGTGCATTAATCGCGCAAAACAAAATGGATATGGTTCTCTTTTTTAGAGATCCCTTAACAGCTCAACCACATGAGCCTGATATCACGGCTCTTATTCGACTTTGTGATGTATATTCTATTCCTTTAGCAACTAATATGGGAACAGCTGAAATTTTAGTAAGAGGATTAGACCGTGGTGATTTACATTGGCGAGATGTCGTACATGAACAAGATAATAAGTAAAAACGATAAGGGGTAGTTGATTGGAGAAGCTAGTAATAAAATTAAAAATTTTGTTACTAGATTTTCTGTTTTTCCCCTATAGATACGGGAGAGAGAAATGAGTAAACAACTTGATATTTTAGCTTTTGGTGCCCATCCTGACGATGTTGAAATTGGCATGGGAGGAACAATTTCTAGGTTTTCAAAAAAGGGGTTAAAAATTGGAATATGTGACTTAACTATGGCTGAATTATCTTCAAATGGAACAGTTGATAATAGGCAAAAAGAAGCAATGCAAGCAGCAAGTATCTTAGGTGTTTTACAGAGAGTTCAATTATCTTTACCAGACAGAGGATTATTCTTATCAGAATCATCGATTAAAGAGGTTGTCACAATCATTAGAGAATATCAACCTAAAATTGTTTTTGTTCCTTATTTTGAAGATCGGCACCCTGACCATGGAAATTGCGCAAGGCTTGTAGAAGAAGCTGTGTTTTCTGCGGGTATTAGAAAGTTTCACGATGAAGGAAACAATTCCGCTCACCGTGTAAGGAATCTTCATTATTATATGATCAATGGCTTTCATAAGCCTGATTTTGTTGTTGATATCAGTAAAGAAATCAAAAATAAAATTGATAGCTTAAAAGCATATAAAAGTCAATTTGATATGACAGAAGGCTCTACCAAAACACCGCTAACAAATGGTTATATAGATGCAGTGGAAAGTAGAGAACGACTTTATGGCAAAGAGGTTGGTGTAATGTATGCAGAGGGATTTATAACGAAGAAACCAATTTTGCTATCAGAGGACTTAATAGGTGAGAACGTATGAAGAAAAAATTAAAAATAGGTATAACTTGTTATCCATCTGTAGGTGGATCAGGGGTTGTTGCTACAGAGCTTGGGAAATTACTAGCTGAAAAAGGACATGAAATTCACTTTATCACATCAAGTTTACCTTTCCGTTTAAATAAAGTTTACTGTAATATAACTTTTCATGAAGTTGAGGTAAATCAGTATTCAGTTTTTAAGTATCCACCTTATGATTTGGCTTTAGCTAGTAAAATGGCAGAGGTTGCGAAAAGAGAAGAACTTGATTTACTTCATGTACACTATGCAATTCCTCATGCCATTTGTGCATTTTTAGCTAAACAAATGGTAGGGAATGATCTTAAAATAGTTACAACACTTCATGGTACAGACATAACTGTTCTAGGCTATGATGAATCCTTATCAGAACTGATCAAATTCGGAATTGAATCATCTGATAAAGTTACAGCTGTTTCAAATGCCTTAGTTCAACAAACAAATGAATTATTTCAACCGAATAAAGAGATTTCAACCGTATATAACTTTGTAGATGACCGTATTTATTATAAAAAAGATACAGTAAATCTTAAAGAAGAGTTTGGTATTGACAAAGATGATAAGGTTATTATTCATGTTTCTAATTTTCGCAAAGTAAAAAGAGTTCAGGATGTTATCTACACGTTCCAAAAAATTAAGCGAAAACTAAAATCAAAGTTGTTACTAGTTGGTGATGGACCTGAGATGTCATATGTAACTAAGCTTGTAAGAGAGCTGGGTTTATCAGAGTCTGTCCTTTTCTTAGGCAAACAAGATAATTTAGAGGTGTTATATTCATTAAGTGATTTAATGCTATTATTATCAGAAAAAGAGAGCTTTGGTTTAGTTTTATTAGAGGCTATGGCATGTGGTGTTCCGTGTATTGGAACAAACGCTGGTGGTATTCCAGAAGTAATAATAGAAGGTGAGACAGGTTATATTTGTGAAGTGGGAGATATAGAAGCAATTGCTTTCAAGGCTCTCGAAATACTTATGAATAAAGAGTTACATATGGAAATGGCAAAAAATGCAACATACCTAGCGAAACATACATTCCACTCAGACGAAATCGTATCTCAATATGAATCAATTTATTACGATCTGTTATAAAAAGGAGTTAATATGAATTCTTCCTTTATTGAGGCTAAGCCCATTCTTGAAAAACTGATAAGTTCAGGTTATCAAGCATTTTATGTGGGGGGATCTGTAAGAGATCTTCTTCTTGAAAGAGAGATCGGTGATGTAGATATTGCTACTTCTGCAAAACCAAATGAAATAAAAAAGCTCTTTCGAAAAACAATTGATGTAGGGGCAGAACATGGGACGATTATAGTATTACATAATGAAACACCTTATGAAGTAACAACGTTTCGCACTGAAACAGAGTATGAAGACTTTAGAAGACCTAAGTCAGTTTCATTTATTTCTTCACTTAAAGAAGATCTAAAAAGAAGAGATTTTACGATAAATGCAATGGCGATGGATATTGATGGTGAAATTATAGATTATTTTAATGGCAAAGAAGACTTATATAAAAAACATATTCAAACGGTAGGAAAAGCATCTGAAAGATTTACAGAGGATGCTTTAAGAATGTTAAGAGCCGTTAGGTTTGTAAGCCAGTTAAGTTTTTCTTTGTCCATTACTACTCAAATAGCCATAAGAGATCATGCTCATTTATTAGAATCTATTTCAACGGAAAGAAAAGTAATTGAAATTGAGAAGCTTCTCTTCGGTGATAACTTTCAAGAAGCTTTAAAGCTATTACTAGAGTGTGAAGTGTATAGTTTTTTACCTGGTCTAGTACACAAACAAGACGAGTTAAATAATCTTTTAGTATTTGATTTTACACTTATTACAAATAGAGAAGAACTTTGGACGACTATTTCTTACTTTATTAAACCAATCTCAGTAGAAGTATTTTTAAGGAGCTGGAAATTACCTGTAAAATTAATTAAAGCGGTAGAAAAAAATCTTAATTATCTCCAGTTATTATTAAATGGGCAAAACTGGACAGAATTGTTGATATATGAGGCGAGGATTGATACCGCACTATCTGCAGAACGAATCCATTCGTTACTTGGTGAATGTGGATCTTTAGAAGTCAATCTTAATAATGTAAGGTCTCTATATAAGAGCCTTCCAATTAAAGATAAAAAGGATTTGAATATATCAGGTAAAGAAATTATCGAAGTTATGAATAAACAACCTGGACCATGGGTTACAAAAGCAATCAATGCGATAGAAATAGCTATTCTAAAGTATGAACTCGAAAATAATAGGGTGGCGATAAAGGAGTGGCTGTTAAGTTGCAATCAGAACTTCGAACAAAGTTACTAAAAGCTTTTTCGGAAGCAGATGGAGAGTTTATTTCAGGTCAAAAAATTAGTGAACTTATTGGTTGTTCAAGAACTGCTGTATGGAAACATGTAGAAGAGTTAAGAAAAGATGGTTACGAACTTGAAGCGGTAAGAAGACAAGGATATCGAATTGCAAAAAAGCCAGATAAAGTTAGTGACAACGAAATCCAATTAGGATTAAAAACAAAGATGATGGGTAGAAATATTCATTTTGAACAAACCGTTAGTTCAACACAAAAAATTGCACAATCTTTAGCAACAGAAGGTGCAGTAGAAGGAACAATAGTTGTCGCAGATCAACAAACAAGCGGGCGCGGTCGAATGTCGAGGTCATGGTTTTCTCCAAGTGGGACAGGTGTTTGGATGAGTATGATCATTCGTCCCAATATACCAATTCATTCTACACCTCAATTAACACTTTTAACAGCAGTTGCTGTTGTTCAAGCAATTGAAGAAGAGACAAAGCTAAAACCTGACATTAAGTGGCCGAATGATATTTTGATCAATGGAAAAAAAGTAGTAGGGATTTTAACTGAATTACAAGCTGAAGCTGATCAAGTTCATTCAGTCATTATTGGAACTGGGATTAATGTGAACCAGAAACTTGAAGACTTTCCAGAAGAGTTGCAAAATATTGCAACTTCGTTAAAAATCGAAACTGGTATCCAATGGGAACGTGCTTCATTTATTCAAACAATGCTTTTAAAGTTTGAAAAATTATATTTACTTTATATGACGCAAGGATTTAAACCAATTAAGTTATTATGGGAATCTTATGCAATAAGTCTAAATAAAGAAATAGTAGCTAGAACCATGAATGGATCTTTTCAAGGAAAAGCAATTGGCATCAATGATCAAGGAGTTTTGTTGATTGAATTGTCTGATGGCTCCATCAAAGAAATTTATTCAGCAGATATTGAGATCCAATAAAAAAAGTTTGATTATAAAAGTTGTGATAACTACTTATGGTATTTAACAAATATTTCTGCTATACTTCCCTTGGGTAGTATCTTTTAAAGAACTACACCTTATGAATCATTGAGTTAATGTCTTTACAATGAAGTAATATATGAGGAAACAATCTTGAAATTTTATATCTGCCTTGATCCATGGAGGACTAGGACAGAGGGATGAAAACCAATATTTGTGTATACTACAAATCCTTCTTTCTTTGTCGAAAAGAGGGTTTTTTTAATTTAATATATTTCCTTTGGTGTTTCATCTCCTCTTACAAAGGCAACCTATGGTTAGTTAGATTTAGGAGGGGAAATATTTTGAAAACAAGACTTGATTTTATAAAAATGAAAAAAGACAAAGAGCCAATTAGCATGATTACTGCTTATGATTTCCCTAGTGCGAAGCAAGCGGAGAAATCTGGTGTAGATATGATTTTAGTTGGTGACTCTTTAGGTATGGTTGTTCTTGGCTATGACTCAACTATACCTGTTACAGTAGATGATATGATCCATCATACAAAAGCTGTCAAACGCGGTGCAAAAGAAACATTTGTTGTAACTGACATGCCATTTATGTCTTATCATCTATCTAAAGAAGAAGCAATGAAAAATGCTGCAAGAATCATGCAAGAGGGTGGCGCTGATGCAGTAAAAGTTGAAGGTGCAGATGGTGTAACTCCTGTTATTGAAGCGCTTACTTTTGGTGGTATCCCAGTTATAGCACATCTAGGTTTAACACCTCAATTGGTGAATGTTCTGGGTGGTTATAAAGTACAAGGAAAAAATGCTGAAGCAGCAAAAAAATTAATTGATGATGCAATAAAATGCCAAGAAGCTGGTGCAATAGCTTTGGTACTAGAATGTGTACCACAGCAATTAGCAGAGGAATTGACTAATGTATTAACAATTCCAACGATCGGGATTGGTGCGGGTAGTCAGACAGATGGTCAAGTATTGGTCTATCATGATCTATTAGGATATGGTTTGGGACACGTTCCAAAATTTGTTAAGAAATATGCTACTCTCTCAGAAACAATTGATAAAGCTATTAGTGAATATATTAATGAAGTGAAAACAAGAACATTTCCTGAAGAAAAACATGCGTTTAATATGAAAAAAGAAGAGCTCCATAGTCTATATGGAGGGATAGTAAAGTGAAAATAGTTGAAACAAAATGTGAGTTAAGACATGAGATAGAAAAATATAAAACAAACAGCAAAACGATTGGTTTTGTCCCAACTATGGGGTTTCTCCATGAAGGTCACTTGAAGCTAATTGAAGAAGCAAAAAAAGAAAATCAAATAGTTGTACTAAGTATCTTTGTTAATCCACTTCAGTTTGGTCCTACTGAAGACTTTGATTCTTATCCTAGAGATATGAAAAGAGATGAACAGCTTGCACTAGAAGCTGGTGTTGATTTGATTTTTAGTCCTCATATAGATGAAATGTATCCAGGTGTTCCTTCTTATACAGTTAATGTGAGTGATCGTGTTGACGTGCTGTGTGGCAAATCAAGAGAAGGCCATTTTAATGGTGTTGCAACAGTGTTAACTAAGCTGTTTAATCTAATTACCCCTGATAAAGCATATTTTGGGATGAAGGATGCTCAGCAGGTTGCAGTAATTGAAGGTTTAATAAGCGAATTTCATTTCCCGTTAGAAATTGTTCCTGTTGCAACAATTCGAGAAGAAGATGGTCTTGCAAAAAGTTCAAGAAACGTTTATCTTAATGATGTTGAGCGCAAGGAAGCTCCAACATTATATAAAAGTATATTGAGTGCAGCAGATGCAATTAGAGATGGAGAACGAGATGTTAGTTCTATTAAAGAAATGGTTTCACAAATCCTTACAAATAAAACTACTGGTAAAATAGATTACGTTGAGGTTCTTTCTTACCCTGAATTAAAAGAAATATCGGTAATTTCTGGTAAGGTAATTATTGCCCTAGCTGTTAAGTTTACAAATGCAAGGCTAATTGATAATATAACGATTGAAGTTTAAGAATATCACTTTTTAATTAGGGCTTTTCCTCTAAAAGATTGGAAGAAAGCCTTAAATAAGTATAAATAGATGAATGAACTTGGGGGAGAGCAAATTGTTTCGTACAATGTTAAATGCTAAAATACATCGTGCTCGTGTAACAGAAGCAAATCTAGACTATGTTGGAAGTATCACTATAGATGAGAATATAATAGATGCTGTTGGAATGGTAGCAAATGAAAAGGTCCAAATAGTTAATAATAATAATGGTGCTCGTTTTGAAACTTATATTATAGCTGGTGAAAGAGGTAGTGGAGTTGTTTGCTTAAATGGTGCTGCAGCCCGACTCGTTCAAAAAAATGATGTTGTCATAATCTTAACTTACACGTTAGTTTCAGAAGATAAACTAGCAAATCATAAACCGAAAATTGCTATAATGGACGAAAAAAATAATATAGTTGAAATGCTTGGACACGAACCAGCAGCAACTATAATGTAATCATACATTAGGATCTGACTTTTAATTGTATATTGGGATGTTTGTTTATAAAACATGACTGATATACTTTACTTATAGTCAGTCCTTTTTTTGTGTCATATGATATAGTTAAATTAAGATAGTTTAAACTTTTTTTATTAGGTTATGTTAAAGCTCTATGTTAATATTCCACGATGTTAATTATTTAAAAATATGATATTGTACTCCATACTAAAAAAGCAGTCATCTTCTAGCTGCCCATTAGGTGTGTAACATGCGAGTAGGCATTCAGACTGAGGGAATAATAATTCCTAAAGGATGAAATGCCTTTAATGGAAATCAATATAATGTGACATATCCTTAACTTGATAAGGATATGTTTACGAAACATATAAAAGAATGGTCGTTTATGTACTAAAAAAGCATGGAGGTACAAAATAACTTCAATATTAATTGTTTTAGATAATGATTGAGGTGTTATTTATGAATGAACAACGATACGTTGTATTAGATTTAGAAACAACAGGAAATGCACCTAAAAAGGGTGATAAAATAATACAGATCGCTGCCGTTGTCATTGAAAATGGACAAATAGTTGATCGTTACATGAGCTTTGTGAATCCACTGCAAAAAATCCCTGTCTTTATAGAACAATTAACCGGAATTACTAATTTAATGGTTGAAAATGCGCCTACGTTTGAAGAGATTGCTGAAGAGATTATAAAGCTACTGGATGATTCTTTTTTTGTAGCTCATAATGTATATTTTGATTTGTCTTTTTTACAAGAAGAACTAAAAAAATGTGGATATCAATTTTCAGGGCCAGTTTTAGATACAGTTGAATTGGCTAGATTAGTGTTTCCAACAGAAAATAGCTATAAATTATCTGACCTCAGTGTAAAGTTTAATATGATTCATGAAAATCCACATCGAGCAGATAGTGATGCAGAAGCAACTGCTTTGTTATTTATCCGCATATACAATAAAATAAAATGCTTACCTTTGCTTACGCTTAAACAGTTAATTAAATTATCTAGATCTTTTATTAGTGATTTTGAGGAAGAACTAGATGATATAATTGCTGAGAAATTAGTTAAGTTAAGTGGATTTGAAAGATCTGATCTTGAAACAGTAAGATCTTTAGCAATAAAGAAAATAGAAGAAACTAGTGTTGATTATGATAAATCAGAATCAGAATATAGCTTTGAACAAATAGCAACATTGTTTGAGAATCATGATGGTCAAATGACAGACGTTATTGAAGATTATCATGTTCGTCCTGAACAAATGAAAATGATGAGTGAGGTTGATCATGCTCTTTGTTCACATCAGCACAGTTTAATAGAGGCTCCTACAGGTAGTGGGAAAACTATAGGTTATTTAGTCCCTGCTTTACTGTTTTCTAAGCAAGAAAATAAAAGTGTGGTTGTTAGTACGTATACAACTACTTTACAAACACAAATGATTGAGAGAGATATTCCTTTTTTACAAAAGGTCCTGCCTTTTCATATATCTGCTGCAATTTTAAAAGGTCAAAGTCACTACCTTTGTTTGCAAAAATTTGAGCAATCATTACATGAACAAGAGGATAATTATGATTTTATATTGAGTAAGGCACAATTACTGATTTGGTTAACTGAAACAGAAACTGGAGACTTAGATGAATTAAATCTTCCTTCAGGTGGTAGAGCGCTATGGGAGCAACTACATGTTGATCGATCATCTTTTCAAAATAACCCATTTTACTCTTATTGCTTTTACCAGCGTGCAAAGAAAAAAGCTCAAGAAGCTAATGTAATCATTACTAACCATGCAATGGTCTTATCTGACATTCAGAGAAAAGATCAAACCTTGCCAAAGTACGATGAAATCATAATTGATGAAGCACATCATTTACATCGAGTAGCAAGTGAACAATTTGGATTACGACTAAGTTATTTAGATATACATACTATGTTAAATCGTTTAGGACTTTCGACTTCAAATGGTTTAATAAATAAATTCAAACAACTTCAAGAAAAATGTTTAAAAGAGAAAATGTCAATTCCACAAAAATTAGATAGTGTATTTGTACAATTACAAGAGGAGAGCCATTTATTTTTCTCTGGATTACATGCATATGTATACAAAAGACGAAATGATCCTGTCTTAAACCGTTCTTCCTATAAATACGATCCTGATCTAGAAAATAATCGTAGTTGGAATTCGCTTCTTGAACTTGTAAAAAGAATTCAATTTTTAATGAATGATTATCAAATGCTTCTACAAAAATGGTTTAATCACCTAGACAGTATTAATAAAGAAGAATTATCGATAAGGAATAATCTTATACTAGAGGAATTTAATCAACATCAGTTACTTATTAAACAATATAAGGACGCAATTGAATATCTGTTTTTTGAGAAAGATGAATCAATTGTTAAGTGGATTGAAATTGATTCAAAAGGAGCAAAAAATGCAGTTTCTGTTTATGCACAACCTATACAGGTTGCAGATTATTTAGCTGATGAATTTTTTGCTCAGAAACAAAGTGTCATTTTAACATCTGCTACTTTGACAATTAAAAATTCTTTTTCATATATGATTGAAACACTTGGGTTAAATGATTTATTTCCAAAAGAAGTTCAACTTAAGTCCTCTTTTCCATATAAGAAACAAGTTAAATTATTTATTCCAAGTGATATGCCCATGGTAAATGAAGTTACAACTGATGAGTACTCAGAAGCAATTGCAGCAAATATAGGAAGTGTGGCTCAAATTACAGATGGTAAGATTCTTGTCTTATTTACCTCGTTTGAGATGCTTAGAAAAACATATTACCTATTAAAAGAAGATATTACTTTAGTGGACTTTGTAATTATGGGGCAAGGCACGGGAAGTGGAAGTCCTTCTCGGATCACAAAAAACTTTAGACAGTATGAACGAGCAATTTTACTTGGCACAAATAGTTTCTGGGAAGGTGTAGATTTTCCAGGAGATGACTTAAAGGCATTGATGATTGTCAGATTACCATTTGCTTCACCTGACGAGCCAACTGTTTCTGCGAAAAGTAAATTACTTGAACAACAAGGAAAGAATTCTTTTTATGATTTTTCACTTCCAGAAGCAATATTACGTTTCAAACAAGGATTTGGACGGCTAATTAGGAATGAAAATGACAAAGGAATACTATTCATTTTAGATAATCGTATCGTTTCAACGAAATACGGAAAACAGTTTTTACTATCTTTACCAGATCTAGATATTGAGAAAAAACCAATGCACGAACTCACCCATTTAATTGAGGAATGGATTAACTAAAAAAATTGGCCGATTCATCAGAATCGGCCGTTAAATGGTGTGGGTTAGGAGAAATTTATTTTGCGCTAAAGTGTGTGTTCAACTGTTATAATAGATCATGGTACAACAATAGATATGTTGTTGTAATGTTATTGTATCCAGTAGGAACAGACATATAAGTAACAATATTTGTTTGATGTAGGAGGAATTTGTCATGGAAAGTAAAATTGAAATTTTATCAACTGTTACGATTGATCATTCTGATGATCTCTACAAGGTTGTGGATGTGTTAAATCGTACATTAAAAAGAGAAGATTTAATGTTTGGATTAGCACTTGACCAAGATGATCAAACAAAAGCTGTATTTACCATTTATCGTACATAAAGGAAGTGACATAGATGGGGAAAAAAACAATCATTGCACTAATCATTATATTGCTTGTTATCATTACTAGTATTTGGTTATTTGCATCAATTTATAATACAGCGAGAAGCCAATATAATGAAGGTCATCAACATTCAAAAGAAATTGCATTAGAGAAAGGAAAACTAACATCAATAGATACCATTGATACTTACAATGGTAATATTAAATACCATATTATTTCAGGGGAAAATGTAAACAAAGAACCTGTATATGCCTGGATACCACTATTAACTAAAGAACAAAAAAAGGACAAAAATGATTTGGATGAGGTTGTCATTAAAAAGCAATCATCAGGAATTACAAAGGAAGAAGCAATCCAGGCAGTAAAAAGTGAATATAATGTAAAGAAACTTATTAATGTTAAACTTGGAATGGATGAAGATATTCCAATATGGGAAGTTAAATACAAGGACCAATCTGATCGCTATACATTTGATTATGTCCATTTTAGTAACGGAGAAATTATTAAACATATGGCAGTGAAAAATGATAAATTTAAGTGATGTATCTGCTGTGTCACTATTAGAAAAGTCTGACATTTTTATGCTTTAGTACACTTCATTGCTACACAACTTTAAAATAAGTATAATAGGATAATGTAACGTACATAAAACATAAATTAGATAGACATCGTAGCTTTTTGGAGGGAATTATTACGTGAAAACAACGATAGCTGAAGTAGGTAAGTTTGTAGGACAAGAAGTAACAATAGGTGCATGGTTGGCAAATAAGAGATCAAGTGGAAAGATTGCTTTTTTACAACTAAGAGATGGAACGGGTTTTATTCAAGGTGTAGTTGTTAAAGCTGAAGTTGAAGAGGAAATTTTTCTAAAAGCAAAATCAATTACTCAAGAAACTTCTATATATGTTTCCGGTATTGTAAAAGAAGATGAGCGTTCACCTTTTGGGTATGAGCTAGGTATTACAAATATTCGTGTTATATCAGAATCAGTGGATTATCCTATTACACCGAAAGAACATGGTACAGAATTTTTAATGGATCATCGTCACCTTTGGTTACGTTCAAAACGTCAGCATGCCGTTATGAAAATTAGAAATGAAATCATTCGTTCAACGTATGAATTTTTTAATAAAGAAGGCTTTGTAAAGGTGGATCCACCTATTTTAACTGGTAGTGCTCCAGAAGGGACATCAGAGCTATTCCACACAAAGTATTTTGATGAAGATGCTTATCTTTCTCAAAGTGGACAACTTTACATGGAAGCAGCAGCAATGGCACTTGGGAAAGTGTTCTCATTTGGACCAACATTTAGAGCTGAAAAATCAAAAACAAGACGTCATTTAATTGAGTTTTGGATGATTGAGCCAGAAATGGCTTTTTATGAATTTGAAGATAATTTACAGGTTCAAGAAAATTATGTTTCTTATATCATTAAAAGTGTCTTGGAGAATTGCAAATTAGAATTAAATACATTAGGTAGAGATCTTTCTAAATTGGAGAAAATTCAAGCTCCGTTCCCACGTATCACATATGATGATGCGATAAAATTCCTTCATGAAAAAGGCTTTGATGAAATTAAATGGGGAGACGATTTCGGTGCACCTCATGAAACAGCAATTGCAGAAAGCTATGAAATGCCGGTATTTATCACTCATTATCCGACTAGCCTAAAACCTTTCTATATGCAGCCCGATGCAAATAGAGAAGATGTTGTTCTATGTGCTGACTTAATTGCACCAGAAGGTTATGGGGAAATTATAGGTGGTTCAGAGCGTATACATGATGCTGAACTACTTAAGCAACGTTTGAGTGAACATGAGCTAGATGAAGCTGCCTATGATTGGTATTTACAGCTTAGAAAATTTGGTTCAGTCCCACACTCTGGATTTGGTTTAGGACTTGAGCGAACCGTTGCTTGGTTAAGCGGCGTTGAGCATGTAAGAGAAACAATTCCATTCCCACGTCTATTAAATAGGCTTTATCCTTAACTTATAGCTAAAACTGACTCTTGTAATTTTTAAGAGTCGGTTTTTTATTTGGCTGTTTTTCGATTATTTCCCGAATGGTAGGGCTAAGATCAACGTTGATTAATATAAAATTGGAAGTCATGCGGGATAAGTAAAAAGATACTTATTTCTTCCCGGATACAAGCAAATGCCAATAATGGAATTCAAAAATAAGCTTTAAATTGGCAATAACAACATAAATCTATTTAATACAAAGAAATAGCTCATCATGGTATACTAAAAAGCGAGGTGTTTTTATGAACAAAGAACAATTTATTTATCTTCAAGAAACTGGACATGTATCTATTCCAGTGATTTTGTTTAATTATTATGCAAAATTAGGTATTAATGAAGAAGAATTCATGGTTATACTCCAAGTAATTAAATTCAAACAAACAGGAAATCAATTTCCAACTCCTACTGAAATATCCGATCATATGACAATATCTACATCTACATGTACATCCATTTTAAGAACCTTAATTCAAAAAGGATTTTTAATAATAGAAGAAAGCGAAGAAAACAGGTTACTTTGTGAATACTATTCTTTAAAACCACTTTGGGATAAATTATATACTTATTTGATGAAAGAAAATATAGAAAAAGAGCAGGAGCAAAACAATGAAGAAGATATGAGCTTGTATAGTGTCTTCGAAAATGAGTTTGGACGACCACTGTCTCCTTTCGAATGTGAATCATTGGCAATATGGATTGATCAAGATGATTATGATCCAGTAATTATTAAAGCAGCGTTGCGAGAAGCTGTTATGTCTGGTAAATTAAATTTCCGTTATATAGATAGAATTTTATTTGAATGGAAAAAGAATGGTATTAGAACTATTGATCAAGCAAGAAATCATTCAAAAAAGTTTCGTCAAAACCAAGGAAGTAACATTCAAAAGCAATCTGATAATAATGAAGATTATCAACGAAAAGTACCTTTTTATAACTGGTTAGAAAGCTAAACCACACAATTTTTCCATGTGGAACAAAAGAGGATGAATTTGTAAATGTATTAAACAATTTAAATTAATTAGTCTAACTAGATAAGCAGGTGAAAAAATGTTAACCAAAATACAAATCCGTGAGTGCTTAGACACAATGACAGAAATGTTTCCAGATGCACATTGTGAACTAGTTCACGAAAATCCTTTTGAACTCGTTATTGCTGTAGCTTTATCTGCACAATGTACCGATGCTTTAGTAAATAAGGTAACTAAGAATTTATTTCTAAAATATAAAAAACCTGAAGACTACTTGGCTGTATCATTAGAGGAGTTACAAAATGATATAAAATCAATAGGTTTATTTAGAAATAAAGCAAAAAATATTCGAAAACTGTGTGAAACATTGTTAGAACATTATAATGGTGTGGTTCCAAATGATCACACAGAGCTTACAAAACTAGCTGGTGTTGGCAGGAAAACAGCTAATGTAGTAATGTCAGTAGCATTTGGCGTGCCAGCCATTGCTGTTGATACACATGTTGAAAGAGTTAGTAAGCGTCTAGCCATATGCAAATGGAAGGATTCTGTTCTCGAGGTTGAGAAAACACTTATGAGAAAAATTCCAAAGGAAGAGTGGTCTGATACACATCATCGATTAATCTTTTTTGGTAGATATCATTGTAAAGCACAATCACCTAATTGTAATAGCTGCCCACTACTTCACTTATGTAGGGAAGGTCAAAAACGTATGAAAAAGGTGAAAGTAGCAAATGCCAAATAAGCTACAGAAAATACCTGCTGCGTTTTTATTTCCTCCTTTTGATAAGAATTGTGGAGGATTTATAACTTTCAATGAAACAACTCAATTAGTTGAAGTCCTTCAGCGTGAACCATTTTATTATGATATTCTTTTTAATATAAACCAAGCTTCATCTTATAAACCATGGAAAACTCCCACATTTGTACTACAAGAGATATTTGAGTTGCAACATAGCTTGATGAATCAAATTAAAGAGGGGTTTAGATCTAGAAAACCTAATAAGGATTTGTTAATCAAACTGCTTTCATTATTTATTATTAGTTTATTTTGGCTAAATAAACAACCTGTGAAAAGCTTAGATATAAAAGGTATGGAAATTGATAAGCTTCTGAGAAAACCAGTGAATTGTGAAGAACGATTAACCTTTATATTAAAAAAACCAACACAATATCATGCTTTTATACAATTAGAGCAGTTATTTATAGAATTAGAGAAGATTTATGCGAAGGCTGTAGTATTAAAACAATTATCATAAAATCTTTAAAAAAGAACCGTGGATTATTCCACGGTTCCAGATCGTCGACAAAAGGGGTTCGGAATGGTTTCATTCCGAACCCCTTTTGCGATTTTCTTTATAAATTATCTAAAATGAGCGTGGACAGATCTC
>NZ_JAFBDU010000002.1 GCF_016908395.1 Metabacillus crassostreae | reverse complement strand
AAAACTTGGTCCGGTAGTTCAGTTGGTTAGAATGCCTGCCTGTCACGCAGGAGGTCGCGGGTTCGAGTCCCGTCCGGACCGCCATTTAATTTTTAGAAGAGTAATGTACACTACTATCTTTGTATAGTGTAATAGGGTTTCAATAAACGAGAAGGTCGAAGAAGCGACTGAGCGAACACCGGAGCGTATGTCAATACGTGAGGATGTGAGTGATGAAGCTGATGAAGAGATTCGAAGTTTAGTGGAAGCCGTAAACCTTATTGGCTCAGTAGCTCAGTTGGTAGAGCAATGGACTGAAAATCCATGTGTCGGCGGTTCGATTCCGTCCTGAGCCACCATTTTTGTTTGATTTTTTAGCCGGTGTAGCTCAACTGGTAGAGCAACTGACTTGTAATCAGTAGGTTGGGGGTTCAAGTCCTCTCGCCGGCACTGTTTCACAATATGGAGGGGTAGCGAAGTGGCTAAACGCGGCGGACTGTAAATCCGCTCCTTAGGGTTCGGCAGTTCGAATCTGCCCCCCTCCACCATTGTTTTTTCGCAAAGCGAAAATAACATTCATTACTAAAGAAATAATTTACTCTAGGGGCATAGTTTAACGGTAGAATAGAGGTCTCCAAAACCTTTGGTGTGGGTTCGATTCCTACTGCCCCTGCCAATTAAACATTAATATATTGTGGCGGTTGTGGCGAAGTGGTTAACGCACCTGATTGTGGTTCAGGCATTCGTGGGTTCGATTCCCATCAGTCGCCCCATTTTTATATTATAAATTATAAGATTTTCAATGGGCTATAGCCAAGCGGTAAGGCATCGCACTTTGACTGCGACATGCGTTGGTTCGAATCCAGCTAGCCCAGCCATTTTCTTTCACATTTTTAGTCTTTTTGCATAGGCTATACTATATAATAACTAATATTATGATTGCGGAAGTAGTTCAGTGGTAGAACACCACCTTGCCAAGGTGGGGGTCGCGGGTTCGAATCCCGTCTTCCGCTCCAATAATATTTTAATGGCGGCATAGCCAAGTGGTAAGGCAGAGGTCTGCAAAACCTTTATCACCGGTTCAAATCCGGTTGCCGCCTCCATTTAAAACACCCTTGCCGGGGTGGCGGAACTGGCAGACGCACAGGACTTAAAATCCTGCGGTAGGTGACTACCGTACCGGTTCGATTCCGGTCCTCGGCATCAAAGTTATTTTACCTTAGCAAAAATAGCTTATTATCTTTGCCAGTGTGGCGGAATTGGCAGACGCGCACGACTCAAAATCGTGTTCCTTCGGGAGTGTCGGTTCGACCCCGACCACTGGTATCATAATTAATCAAAAACGTATTAAACCAATACTTTGAGACATTCACAAAGTATTGGTTTTTTTGTGTTTTAACGTCCTAATGGGGTTTACCTAATCGTGTTGAGATTAAAATATACTTCATTGCTAAAGATTCAAGGCTTCTTCTTACTACATACCTTTTCCAATAATAGATTTCTTAATAAAGTTACAAAAGCGCCTATGAGGTTACATTTCTTTTTGAACATACTAAGAGGAACAAGAAACAAGAGAAAATACAACATAAGTTAGATAATTGAGTTAGTAAGAAGCGTGCTATAAAATAAAAGATAAGTTGTTTTTAATGAATGAATATATGAAAATAAACCAATCTAAAAATAGTTTACAATTTACCTACTTAGGGGGACAACATGAAGCGTACGCCTATTATTTATATTATTTTGGTCTCGTTATTTATAACGGCTTTAGGCTTCTCTTTTTATTTTTATAAGCAATCACAGCAATTTGATCGACAGATAACTAGGGGTATATCAGCTAAAGAAGATTTACCGCGATATCATTTTGTGTTAATTGGTGAGGAAATGAATCATGATTACTGGCGCTTAGTAGGAGAAGGTGCCAAAGAGATTGAGTTAAAATATGATGTTTTTGTTGAATATGTGGGACCTCAGCGTTCCAATCCTGAAGAACAGTTAAAGCTTTTAGATATTGCTATTAAATCAAAAGTTGATGGGATCATTGTTCAAGCACTCAGTGATGAGTTTACACCCATCATTAATAAGGCAGTAAAAGAAGGTATTCCCATCTTAACAATTGATACAGATGCATCTGAAAGTTTACGAAATGCCTATATTGGGACGGACAATTATCTGGCAGGCCAATTAGCTGGAGAAGCATTAGTAGAAAGCATGAATGGACAAGCTACTGTAGGAATTATCACAGGAAGCTTTACTAATGCTCATCACCAATTGCGTGTGAAAGGATTTAAAGATGCTGTAGAGAAAGTCGAGGGAATTGAAATTGTCGCTGTGGAAGAATCAAACATTACGAAAGTGGAAGCAGAGGAAAAAGCATATGAGATACTAAACGAGCATGACAATATTACAGCCTTTTATGGAACAAGTTCTTACGATGGGGTTGGTATCGTTGCTGCAGCCAAATCATTGAATAAGCTGGATTCTCTTTATGTGATAGGTTTTGATCCATTAACAGAAAACATTCAATTACTAGAAAAAGGTGACTTAGATGCGATTGTTGAGCAACAGCCCTTCGAAATGGGATACAAAAGCATTGAACTGATGCTAGATATAATTAATGAAAAATCAGTTCAAGATACTTACCATACTGATGCATCGATTATACGTGTTTCCAACCTAGATCTATGGAAAAGTCAAAGGATGAACCCTCATGATTAAAATTCGCACCAAGCTATTAATCTATTTTGTTGCCACTTTATTATTAATTGTCACCGTCTTCTTTGTTCAACAACAAAGTAATCAAAAAGTGAGAGATCTATATGACGAGAATGCTGACCATCTTTTTCTTTTAAATGAAATAACGAATATGACAGCGCAAACGTATCAATCATTACAAATATATGTACTAGAACCTTTGCCAAACAATTTATCTTCTTATGAGGAAGGCAAGCAAAAACTTAGACAGTTGCAGCGGGAATTTTCTGCTATGGAAACAGAAGAAATTCAAAAGAAAAACTATCTTAATATGCTGAGTAGTTTCGTTGAACTATCTGATCAAACAGTTGAGGGTGTGAATAGTCAAGATATTCAGCAATACTCCATGTATTTAAACGAAGCGGAGAAAACATCCAGTTATATTCATGAGAAGACACTGGAATTAATTAATAATCAACTGACAGATTACAAGGAATTATCTTTACTAATAGAAAAAAGAATTACTAATACGAAAAATATGGGTACAGCTATCATTATATCGATTATAATTCTTAGCATCTTATTTGCACTATGGTTTTCCAATGGAATTACAAAAACCATTGGACGACTAACAAGGGCGGCTCAGAAGATTTCTGTGGGTCATTACTCCGGTGATGATGTGGTGGTTTCTAGAAAAGATGAACTTTGGTTTTTAACAAAGACGTTCAATGAAATGAAGAGAAATATTAAGCAATCAGTCAGTGAAATTGAAGAAAAAGCAAGGCTTTCTCAACTTTTAAAAGAAATGGAATTAAAAAGTTTACAAAATCAGATCAATCCGCATTTTCTATTTAATACGCTAAATACGATTTCTAAGACTTCTTACATTGAAGGAGCTGAGCGAACGACTGATCTAATCTCTTCTGTTTCTGCATTGCTACGTTATAATATCGGTAACCTGGAGCGGGAGACAACCCTCAAAGATGAAGTTGCCATTGTAAAAGAGTATTTTTTTATACAAAAAACAAGATTCAGAAACCGAGTAAGCTTTGAAAAACAAGTAGAATCTGCATGCTTATCTACTCCTCTTCCTTGTTTAACACTTCAGCCGATTATTGAAAATGCCTTTATGCATGGAATAGAAGACATGGCTAAAGGTGCAACCATTTCTTTAACCATTTATCAAAAAGACGAAAGGGTTTGTATTGTAGTAAAGGATAATGGGATAGGAATGGATCAACAAACAGTAGATCGGTTATTGGATACAAGTAGTGAAGAAGAGGTTTCTTTGTCCCAAAAAAGCTCTGGGCATTCAACGGGGATAGGGATGAGAAACGTGATTACTCGTTTAAAGTTGTTTGATAAGGAAAGTCACATTGACATTGATTCTGAGCTTGGTAAAGGTACAACTGTAACTATTCACTTAACAAACCGTAAAGGGGTGAAATAATATGATAAAAATTATGCTTGTAGATGATGAGCCATTGGAAAGAGAAGGACTTCAACTAATGCTATCGAAAAATCGTTCAGGATTTGAAGTTGTTGCAGAGGCCGAAAATGGTTTAGAGGCTATAGATTTCGCCTTAGAGCTTGTTCCTGACCTCATTTTTATGGATATTAAAATGCCTCAGTTAGATGGACTACAAGCAATCGAAAAAATTCTAGATGTTCATCCGAACACAAAATGTATTATGGTATCAGCTTTTGATATGTTTGATTATGCTCGACAAGCGATGAAATTTGGCATTAAAGAGTATTTATTAAAGCCGAGTAAAGTGTCAGAAGTATTAGAGGCTTTTGACCGAACAGTAGCAGATATAGAAGCAGGAAGAAAATATGGAAATGAAATGCTGGAAATGAATCAACGATTGGAGAGACTTAGTTCCTTTATTGAAATGGAGTTTATTGTTTCGTTATTACTTGACCATATTCATGAATTTGACCAAGAGGATTGGAAGGAATGGTTTAACCTTGATCAGAAACAAGGGTTTGTTGTTGTTTTTTCATTCGAGTCCGACCAACTTCAACCGGACAGACATGCAAAAAGTGAATGGTATAAGGTATTAAAGCAGACGTTACATGAAGAGAGTCATCCGGTCTTTGTTGGGCCCTTAACAGCTTTTCAAGTTCCAGCATTTGTATTACTTGATACGAAAGCAGAAGTAAATCTGGAAGACAGGCAAAATTTCGTACGTACGGTTATTCATAAGTCTCAAAATCAATTAAAAGATTGTACCGTATTTGCAGGAATTGGAACAGTTGTTTTCGATGTTAATGAATTTTCTCGCTCCTATGAAGAAGCTATCTATGCTTTAGAATTAGTTTATAATCATTCAAGTGCTTCCTATATGGCGTACAACAGTCAGATGGATGAAAAAAGAACAGAGCTAATTCCATTTGAAGTGGAAAAAGAGCTAATCCATTCAGTTAAAAAAGGGGATATTCAAAAAGGCTCACAACTATTTGATAGCTATTTCCAATTAATTCTGCAAGCATCGGATTCTAGATTGGATTGGGTCAAAAAAGCGATGGAAAACTTCTTTATCGTATTAACACGTTCGATAAAAGAGTTTGGATTTGATATAGATGTTCAGATGAGCTTCGATCATTTAGAAACATCTATGCAGATAAAAGAACGTGCTAAAACTCATTTAATGGTGATTATGGAGCGTTTAAGTGAATGGCGTGCAAGCGGTGTGGAAAGCTTACTGTTACAAGCTAAAGAATACATTAATACTAATTATCATAAGCAAATCATGCTGGAAGAAGTTGCAGAAAACATAGGGCTTAGTTCTTATTATTTGAGTAAGTTATTTAAAGAAAAGTTTCAAGTAACCTTTATTGATTATCTAACAAATACTCGATTACAACGAGCCAAAAATTCATTATTGGATGGGAAAACCCCATTAAAAGAAATTGCAATGGATATCGGTTATAAAGATCCGAACTATTTTAGTAGGGTTTTTAAAAAGGAAACGGGACTTAGTCCACGTGAATATAGAAATAAATATCAACGGTAAATCAACGGTCTTTTTATGATCGTTGATTTTTTATTTATCTTCAGTGTTGATGGATGTCGGACTTAAAAACTGCTATGTTGATTTATGCTCATGATAGTCGCTTCGCTAAGCGGTGTTTTTGCTTTCATTAGGTTACATCCATTTTATTTTTCTTTGCAATCTATGGATCCAATCATTTAAAACGTTTTCACAAGATAGTCTAGGTTTTAACAAGAATGTGAAGACAATAGGTCTTTTGAGAAAGCGGTTTTATGATAAATTTACTGTAAATGTTTTAAAGATAATGAAATGAAAAATGGAAACGGAATCATCAATGCTTCATTGATGGTATATATCCTACAAAAGGTATGAGGAGGATCAACATGGTAAAGAAACATTCATCTTGGTATGTTATTTTAATCGCAGTTGCGGCAGGTGTTGCCGGACTGATGTATGGTTTTGATACAGCTGTAATTTCAGGGGCGATTGGCTTTCTTGCGGAAAGATACGAACTGTCACCAGCTATGCAAGGTTGGGTCATTTCCTGTGTTATGATCGGTGGAGTTCTTGGTGTCGCAATATCCGGTTTCTTAAGTGATAAGTACGGTCGAAAAAACATTATGTTTTTATCAGCAGTTCTTTTTATCATATCGGCACTTGGATCTGCATTGGCAACAGATGTTACGATGTTAGTTATTGCTAGAATTATCGGCGGATTCGGAATTGGTTTCGCATCTGCATTATCTGTTACCTATATTAGTGAGTGTGCACCACCGGCTATCCGTGGTAGACTTGGTTCACTTTATCAATTATTTACGATCTTTGGTATTTGTGCTACTTTTTACATCAACTATGGGGTAGCAAACAGTGGTTCACATGCTTGGGCTTTAGACGAAGGCTGGCGCTGGATGTTAGGTTATGGAGTGTTTCCCGGAATAATCTTTTTCATCCTATTATTTTTCATACCAGAGAGTCCAAGATTCTTAATGCAAAAAGGTAGAGAAAAAGAAGCGTATCTAACACTTGAACGAATTAATGGGGAAAAGGTTGCAAAGCAAGAAGCGAAGGAAATTAAATTATCGATTGAAACAGAAAAAAATACGTCTATTAAACAGTTACTTAAGCCTGGACTGCGAATGGCTATGGGAGTAGGAATATTCCTTGCACTATTTAACCAAGTGATTGGAATGAATGCTGTCACATACTATGGTCCAGATATTTTCCGTAGTGTTGGCTTTGAAAATAACACAGAGTTTTTGGCAACAAGTATTATTGGTAGTGTGCAGGTAGTGTTTACGATTGTTGCACTTCTGTTAATTGATAAACTAGGTAGAAAGAAGCTTATGGCAGTAGGTTCTAGCTTGATGGCGATCTTTATGGTACTGATTGGAAGCGTATTCTACTTTGAACCGGCAAATAGTGGTCCATTACTAGTAATATTCGTAGCTGGTTTTACTGCAGCGTTCTGTGTATCGATGGGACCGATTCCTTGGATTATGATTCCTGAAATCTTTCCGAACCATTTACGTGGGAAAGCTGTTGGAATTGCGACTATGTTCCTTTGGGGAGCTAACTGGGCAATTGGACAGTTCACGCCAATTCTTATCAATAACATGGGTGGAGCATTCACGTTCTGGATGTTCGCAGTAATAAACGCGGTATGCTTTACATTTGTTATGACAATTGTTCCGGAAACGAAAAATAAAACGCTCGAAGAAATCGGTCAAATCTGGAAGCTAAAAAACAAGCAGGCAATCGATTTTAATAAAGAAATAACCAATGATTATGCTGTGCAGGAAACAACAGGAAAGTAGCGCTATTTATGAATTGGGGTCAGAAACTCTAAATGAAGCTGTGCATTTAGGGGGACTGACCCCATTTTTTTTGACTTCTATTACAGCTGCCAGATTTTCAATTAAAACATTAGTTAACGACTATTTATTAAATATAAAAAGTACGTGGAGTAACGATTTTACAGTCATGATTAAAAAGAAAATGAACGATCACTTTTTAAAGGATCGTTCATTTGTTACGTTATTATTCAAAATCAAAAACACCTTTAGCCATTTGTTTCTCTTTAGCAGAAATAATATGTGGAAAAAAGTAAATTGTGCCTTCATCTTTATGTTCTTTTATTTCTATAGTGCCATTTTTAAGGAATCTCTTGATGGTTCGGTTACTTCTCCATCTTGAAAGTGGCGATACATAAAAGTCATTATCTTTCACTATTCCTTTATTATTAAAAGCCCGTTTTAATACGATGTCCTCTAATAAGTTGTCATGATTTCGAGAATTCTGCCTGGTATAATGTACCACGATCGTTATACTAATAGTTTCCAAAATCAAACCAATGATAAAAATTGTTACATTAAAGGGTTCATTAGGAGAAAAGAAGTTTTCTACTGACATTGCAATAGGAATGACAGCAATGATAGAAAAAAACACAGAAAAAAGTAAGATAAAGTATGTTTTGTGTGAGTATGATTGACCAGGTCCAGCTTTTACTACATTCTGCTGTTGTTTTTTATAATTCTGATACGCCTTTTGCGGTTTGCTTTTCTGTTTCTGTTGTAATTCCTTTGAAGTCATATATTAATGCACCACCTTCACTAACTTTTATGGTTACATATCCGTTTAGCGCCCATTTTTCAAGCAAAGCTTTTGCTTCTTCTAATGTTAGATCTGTGTCCATTGCTAGTTCGATGGGAGTTAAGCAACCTCCCCTGTTTTCTGCTACTTTAAAAATAGTATTCTCTAATTCTTCGTATTTCGATCGTTTGACTTTTTCTGCTTTTATTGACCATTTGCATAGGAAAAAGCCTCCTAAACCTGGCAAAATACCAAAAAAAATGTACATTATAATAATGAGCCCATAGCCTTCACTTTTTAAATCACTAGAAATCGCAATAAAAGATATGATACTGATTAGAAATAGAGTTATTCCTACCACAAATGCGAGTATTCTAAAGATTAATCTCATTCTCATTGCCATTTAATCCACTCCTATACCTTTAGAATTGTATATGTATATTAATAAACATGTTCAGCTAGATTGATTTGTATGAATTATGTCTCTATCATCACTAAGTTAATATTAAAGGATATTTTCAATTCAGTTATTAATAGTTTGTGAATAGTTTTTCTATTTTTATCCAATCTTTTTAATAATGGAGGAAATTCCCATGGGTGTCAATATTACAAAAGTACTAAATAAATCCATGTAACAAGAATTTAAAATAAAACTGTAATTGAATGACTAAGGATTCATGATCAATGTTTAGTGATATTTAACATAATATTTGGAGCATAATGTTCTGTAGTTTGGAAGTGGTAAATTTAGATACGAGATGATAAATTTAACAAAAACTGTTTAAAAAATAGTAAAAATGTACTATAATAATAGTAACTTAATAGATTGGGCAAACTATGTGAAAGCATAGGACGCAAAGCCACGGGTCTAAACACAGTATGACAGCCGGGTTACAGAATACACGAATGAAACTGCTGTGAAAAGCAGTTTTTTTGTTATTGTTTTATCATTAATACATAGTTGGAAGGTGAGTTTTTTGAAGTTAGTATCTTATTGCATCTTGTACCTGATTCCAGCGTGTATCTTTATTTATATGGCAGGGATGGTTTATAGCCGAAACCGCCATAGTGCTAAGCATATAACGTGCAGTTTATTATATGTGTTCACATCGATGTGGTTTTTAGGAGTATTTACTACTTTTATTACTTATCCAGAATATTTTGATGTGCTTACGATTTATTGGGTGAATGGAGCTATATCTATAGCATCTTTATTAGCACTACATCTTTGGTTAATGAATGCTAATATGTACGCAAAGGAGAAAGGGAAATATCTCAAGCTTCTATTTGTTCCAGGTGTATTTATGCTATTGACGTTTCCAATTGATTCATGGATGTTAAGAAGTGATGGAAATACGTTAGAGCCAATACTCATCCCAGGACCTGGTTTATATTTATTATGGATCGTTGATTTCACATATCTTACGATTAATCTTGTGTTAACTATAATTGAAATGAAAAAGGGAAATAACGCTGCTAAATTATGGTACAAAGGGATATTATTATATTTTATCTGGACGTTCTCAATGTTAGTAGCAGCTTTAATTTTACAAGATACTAATCTTTACTTCTTTGTTTACTTTATTCCTCATGGATCTCTATTTTGGGCTTTTGCAATTTTTCTTAGTATGTCAAGATTTGACTATTTATCATCTTATGAGAAGCGTTATAAGATCTTATTTCAACGCTCCCCTCAAGGAATACTTATTATGGATATAGAAGCAAAAGTTCTCGAGGCAAGTCCGCAAATCTCTCAATACCTTGGTGTTGAAAGGGAAGAACTAGTTAACAAGTCTATCCTTTCGTTTTTAGGTGGAGTAGACAAGCAAACATTTATCACCAAGCACCAAAAGATATTTAAGGAAAAAACAAAAATTGAAAACTTCGAGTTAACGTTTGTAAATAAATTAGATGAACAAAAAACGTTATTGGTTGATTCTGAGTTTATTTTAATAGAAGGAAAATCACTTCAGTTTTTAATGTTAAAGGATATAACGGAAGCTAAAATAAAAGAGGATAAAGTGAGGTATTTAGCTTACCACGATATATTAACAGGGTTATCTAATCGTGCAGCGTTTGAAAAGCAAATTTCAGAGCTTTTGAATAAGAAAGAGATGTTTAATCTGTTACTGATGGATTTAAATAAATTAAAGAAAATCAATGATACGTTTGGTCATCAAGCTGGCGATTATGCTATAAAACATATAGCAAATATTTTACAGGAGCTTGTGACAGATAAACATCATGCAGCAAGATTAGGTGGAGATGAATTTGTTATGTTACTAAGTATTGATGAAACAGAGGAAATGATAAACAAAATTAAGCAGCAGCTAACTATACCTTTAACGTTATCTAGTCAAAATCAACTACATCTTTCCGCAAGTATTGGCGTTAGTTCTTTTCCTAAAGATGGTATGACAATGGATCAGCTTTATAGTGTAGCAGACAAACGTATGTATACAGAGAAATATAGCGGAACAACATCATAATCATATTAAGTTATAGAAATTTAAAAGCTTATAATTTCAGTGGGACTCCATCCAAAGTATGGTAGTCTTTTTTTGTTTTAAGTAAATAACTTAGCACAATAAAAGCAATAAAATAACGAAACATGATCTTGATTGTACGTACAATTTAAAGTATTATAGAATTACGACAAGATACATGCGTACAAATTTACAAAAAGTAGATATGTAGGTTAATAGTTACGGACATACGTTTCGTAAAGGAGTACATAAAGTTAAGATCGTGAGACAGGGTGTTCTCATGTGATCTAGACTTTTAGCCCATTATATTTGTAAACGGTTACTAATATGAAGTTATCAGGGGGAAACCAAATGAGTTATGATGTAAAGCATTCGATTGAAAGTGGTAAAACAGCACTTGGTATTGAACTTGGTTCAACTAGAATTAAAGCAGTTCTTGTTGGAGAAGATAATACGCCAATTGCTTCTGGTAGCCATGATTGGGAAAATAGCTATGAAAATAATGTGTGGACATATAGTGTTGAAGATATTTGGAGAGGATTACAAGATAGTTATCAAAAAATGGCCAGCGATGTCAAACAGCAATATGGTGTGACATTGAAAACAGTTGGATCAATTGGATTTAGTGCAATGATGCATGGATATATGGCTTTTGATCAAGATGGAGAGCTTCTTGTACCTTTTCGTACATGGAGAAATAATATAACTGAACAATCTTCAAAAGCTTTAACAGAATTATTTAATTATAATATTCCGCAAAGATGGAGTATTGCTCACTTGTATCAAGCAATCTTAAATCAAGAAGAACATGTTGCAAGCATTAATTTTCAAACAACATTAGCTGGTTATATTCACTGGAAATTAACAGGTGAGAAAGTTCTTGGAGTTGGGGAAGCATCTGGTGTATTTCCAATTGACTTAAATACGAAGAATTATAACCAAACTATGATTACTCAATTTAATGAGTTGGTTGAACCAGATAAATTACCTTGGAAGCTAGAGGATATTCTTCCTCAGGTTTTAGTAGCGGGAGCAAAAGCTGGTGTTCTTACAGAAGAAGGAGCAAAGCTTCTTGATGTCTCAGGTGAGCTTCAAGCTGGGATAGAGCTATGTCCGCCTGAGGGTGATGCAGGAACTGGTATGGTTGCGACAAATAGTGTAGCAAAGCGAACTGGAAATGTATCTGCAGGTACCTCTGCATTTGCGATGGTTGTATTGGAGAAGGATTTGTCGAAGGTATATCCTGAGATTGATCTTGTGACAACACCAACAGGTAATCTTGTAGCAATGGCTCATTCTAATAATTGTTCTTCTGACTTAAATGCATGGGTAGGATTATTTGAAGAATTTACTACAGCGTTGGGAATAGATGTAGATAAAAATAAATTGTTTGAAACGTTATTTAAGAAAGCACTTGAAGGTGATGCTGATGCTGGCGGTCTGTTATCTTATGGCTATCTTTCTGGAGAGCATATGACTCACTTTGAAGAAGGTCGTCCATTGTTTGTTCGTTCTACAGGAAGTAATTTCAATCTAGCGAATTTCATGCGTACACATTTATTTACGGCATTTGGTGCAATGAAGATCGGCATGGATATTCTTATTAAAGAAGAAAAAGTAGAACTAGATGAGATTCTAGGTCATGGTGGTATCTTTAAAACTGAGGGTGTAGGACAAAGCATTTTAGCTGCAGCTTTCAATACTCCTGTTTCTGTTATGACAACAGCAGGAGAAGGTGGAGCATGGGGAATTGCACTTCTTGCATCGTATATGAATAACAAAGAAGATAACCAAACACTAGAAGAGTACTTAAACGAAAAGGTCTTCGCAGGTCAAGAAGGAAAGACAATGTCTCCTGATCCTAAAGATGTTGAAGGCTTCGAGAAATTTATGGAACGTTACAAAAAAGGACTTGGTATTGAAAGAGCGGCAGTTGGAAATCTTAACTAAATAATTAGCTTTTACACCAGTGTTTGCTAATGAAAAGAGGCTGGACATAAGTATATAAGCTAATGATAAACCCGAATTATTAGGTGAAATTACAATCAATCATTCTCCTGATAATTTGGGTTTTATTTGCCGTTTTTAATAGATTTTATTATTTTGTATACTATTTTTAAAAACTAGTGGAATGGAGCGGAAGACACTAGGGCTCCTACGGGAATAGAGGAAAGGCTGAGACCCCGCAGGCGCTTGCGTCGAGGAGGCTCAGCTTCCTCCCCGGCGAATGGAGTGTCTGTAGCGCAATGGAACGAACTTGTTTCTTTCAGCTTACTGAATTTAGATTTATTGGTATTTTTGTGTTTTAATTATGTCCCAGTTTACGTCTTCAAATGAAAAACCCTGCTATTCATATTAATAGCAGGAGTTATCTTAGTGCAGAATTTTTACTGATTTTTAGCTTCTCCCTTAATAAAACTTTCAACTACAAACGCAGATACACCCAAAGCAGTTGAATGCTTTTCAAGCTTCGAGAAATGTAGCTGAAGTTTTTGTTGATGGTGTGACAATGTATGATTCTTTATTGTCGTCAAAATGGGTTGCTCAATCCATTCTTTTGCCAATGCTAATCTATTTCCAATGATAACTTGATCAGGATTAAACGTGTTAATAATATTATTAATCCCAAATCCTAAGTATTGACCGATTTTTTCAAATAGCTCTTCGGCATTTTTGTTTTGATTTTCTGCTAATTCTATTAATGATTCTAATGATTCTGACGTTTCACCAGCCATCTCTAATAAAGCATTTTCTGATGCGTATGCTTCCCAGCAGCCTTTACTGCCACAGTTACAGAGCTTGCCATTAACATCAATAATCATATGTCCCATTTCACCTGAAAATCCATCTTTCCCTTGGTATAGTTCCTTGTTTAATATAATTCCAACACCAATTCCGATTCCAGCACTGATGTAAATAATGTTTTGATAATCCTGACCTGCTCCAAACTGTTGTTCTCCAAAGGCCCCAGCATTTGCTTCATTTTCGATGATAACTGGTATTTGAAATAAATCCTCAAGGTTATTTTTCAACATGATGTTTTTCCAGCCTAAGTTAGGTGCAAGAAGGACTGAACCTTCTTTGTTTACAATTCCAGGAACACCTATACCAATACCGACAATTCCATACTTACTACTAGGCATTTCATCAATTAGTGAATGGATCATGTTCTGAACGATATTCATAATGGCATGGTAAGGAGTTTCTTTGACCATTTGATTTTTCTCAATGATGATATTGCCCTTTAAATCTGTTAAAACACATAGTACATAATTAACTCCGATATCAATACCAACGGCATAACCAGAAGCTTTATTAAAATGGAGAATAACAGGTCGTCTACCACCACTTGATTCTCCCGGTCCTGATTCAAATATAAGTTCTTCTTCTAATAATTCATTAACTAAAGATGAAACGGTTGCTTTATTTAAACCAGATACTTGAGCAATGTCAGCTCTTGAGATAGGTTCTTTTTCGATAATTAATTGTAATACAAGTGCTTTATTGTTTTTCTTCACAACTTGTTGATTCCAGGTAATAGACGCCACTTCTAAAACTCCTCATTTGTTAGTAATTATATTTTATCATAAACTTAGTTTAATGGATATACAAACTTAATGTGTGGTGTTATAATGACAAATAGTTAGGCAGTAAGTTTATACTTCAACAAAGGAGGTAAGATACTTTTCTCCACTTTAATCGATAAAAATCCAAAACAAGGTGCTTAAAAAATAAGATAAATGAATCCGTTTACATGATTATTCTAAATACTTTACATAGCAATAGTATTTATATTGCTTTCTATATTAATGATAGGAGAGTGAGTAAAGATATGACAAAAAATATGTTTTTCAATGCACATCATTCACCAATTGGTGCGTTTTCTAGTTTCACTCTAGGATTTTATGGTAATGGGGGAGGATTGGATTTAGAGCTTGGTCGATCTCCAAGGAAAAATGTTTATGTTGGTGTTGAATCGATAGAGCAAGAAGGCATGTATCATGCACTTCCTTTTTTTGAAATGGAAGATGACGAAAGTAAGCGTTATGATATTGAGAATATGGATCCTGATCAAGATAAACCAAAAATAGTTCTACCATATTCTAAGGATGAAATAGAAAGAGACTTTCAATTAGGAACAGACTCCTGGAGTGCAGGGGATTTAACTTTCACTATTTATTCACAAGCACAATCTGTACCAGATCCAGCTTTTGCTTCTGATGAAGAGTTGAAAAAAGCATTAATACCAGCAGTTTGGGCAGAGCTTACGATTGATAACACAAAAGGATTAAAAAATCGCCGGGCATTTTTTGGATATCAAGGAAGTGATCAATATAGCTCAATGCGTCGTTTAGATGATACATGTGACAAAATTGCAGGTGTTGGTCAAGGACGTTTAACTGCTATTACTTCAAATGATTCTGAAGTAAAATCAGCTTTGCATTTTAGCTTGGAGAATATTTTAACAACTCCTTTTGAAGAGAATTGGGCATTTGGGTTAGGACCTGTTGGCGCTCTTATAATGGATGTACCTGCAGGAGAAAAACGAACATATAAATTTTCAGTATGTTTCCACCGTTCAGGATATGTAACTGCTGGAATGGATACATCTTATTATTACACAAAATATTTCCCGAATATTGAATCTGTAGCAGCTTATGCTCTGGATAATTTTAAAGAATTTACAAGTAGAGCTGTACAAGCAAATAAATTGATAAGTGAATCTGATTTATCTGATGACCAAAAATTCATGATGATCCATTCAATTCGCAGTTATTATGGATGTACGCAATTACTTGATGCTGATGGTGAGCCTTTCTGGGTTGTTAATGAAGGGGAATACCGCATGATGAATACATTTGATTTAACAGTAGACCAAATTTTCTTTGAATTAAAAATGAATCCATGGACTGTTAAAAATGAATTAGATATGTTTGTTAGTCGTTTTAGCTATGAAGATAAAGTTCGCTTTCCAGGTGATGAAACTGAATATCCTGGTGGTATTAGTTTTACACATGATATGGGTGTGGCAAATACGATTTCAAGACCACAATATTCATCATATGAGCTTTATGGTTTAGATGGATGTTTTTCACATATGACTTATGAGCAGTTAGTGAACTGGGTACTATGTGCGTCAGTATATGTGGAGCAAACGGGAGATCAAGATTGGTTAAAAGCAAATTTAGATATTTTTGTTCGTTGCTTTGAAAGTATGTTAAATCGTGATCATCCTGAAGCAGATAAACGTGATGGAATTATGGGGCTAGATTCAACTCGAGTAATGGGTGGAGCGGAAATTACAACATATGATAGTTTGGATGTATCTCTTGGGCAGGCAAGAAATAATATTTACCTTGCAGGAAAAACTTGGGCATCATATGTAGCATTAGAAAAGCTTTTTAAAGAAAATGATTACGTTGATTTATCGAAGCAAGCTGGTCTTCAAGCTGAAAAATGTGCAGAAACAATTGCTTCTTATGTGACTTCTGATGGCTATATACCTGCTGTTATTAAAGAAGGAAATGATTCTAAAATCATTCCAGCAATTGAAGGATTAATTTTCCCTTACTATACAAATAACCTTGAAGCATTAGATCTCAATGGTCGTTATGGAGCTTATATGCAAGCATTGAGTACACATTTAAAAACTGTATTAGTTGAAGGTGTCTGTTTGTTTGAGGATGGTGGCTGGAAGATTTCGTCTACTAGTAATAACTCTTGGTTAAGCAAAATTTATCTTAGTCAATTTATTGCTCGTGAGATCTTAGATATGAAGTGGGAAGAACAAGGAGCTAAGGCAGACGCAGCACATGTTGCATGGCTTACTCACCCAACATTATCTGTGTGGAGCTGGAGTGATCAAATTATCTCAGGTGAAATAGCTGGTAGTAAGTATTATCCACGTGGAGTTACGAGTATCTTATGGTTAGAAGAAAGTAAGACGTTGTCTAACTTAGTTACAACTTCACAAAATGTGTGATAAAAGTTTAAGAGGTTATCTATGAAGATGCCTAACCTGAACGTAACCCACATTATTGTGAGGGTTAGGTAATTAATTATATATATATGCTAAAGTGTAAAAATAAAAAACACAAAATAACTTAGTTTATTGGATAGACAAACTAAGTGAACGGTGCTATAATCTGATTAAATAATAGTATTGTAAGCAGTTACATTATTGATATATTAAACTAATAACTTACTAATTGGAGGAATAACAATGGCATATTTTGAAACAGTAAATAAAATTAATTTCGAGGGTGCTTCATCTACAAATCCTTTTGCATTTAAATATTATAATCCTGAAGAAAAAATAAACGGTAAAACAATGGAAGAGCTTTTACGTTTTTCAGTTGCTTATTGGCACACATTCACTGCAGATGGCTCTGATCCATTTGGTGCTGGTACAGCAATTCGTCCATGGAATCATTTATCAGGTTTAGATCTAGCAAAAGCACGTGTTGAAGCAGCATTTGAATTATTTGAAAAGTTAAATGTCCCATTCTTCGCGTTTCATGATGTTGATATTGCTCCAGAAGGAAGTACTTTAAAAGAAACAAATGAAAATCAGGATGTTATTGTTGGTATGATTAAAGAATACATGAAAACTAGCAAAGTTAAATTGCTTTGGAATACAGCCAATATGTTTACAAATCAAAGATATGTACACGGTGCAGCAACTTCTTCAAACGCAGATGTATTTGCTTATTCTGCAGCAAAGGTTAAAAAAGCACTAGAAGTAGCTAAAGATCTTGGTGCTGAGAACTATGTATTCTGGGGTGGACGTGAAGGTTATGAAACTTTACTAAACACAGATATGAAGCTTGAACAAGATAACTTAGCACGCTTTTTCCACATGGCAGTAGATTATGCTAAGGAAATTGGCTTGAATGTTCCTTTCTTAATTGAGCCAAAGCCAAAAGAGCCAACTAAACACCAATATGATTTTGATGTAGCAACAGGTCTTGCATTCCTACAAAAATATGATCTTACGGATCACTTTAAGTTTAATATTGAAGCTAACCATGCAACATTAGCAGGTCATACATTTGAGCATGAATTAAGAACAGCACGTATTAATGGAATGCTTGGTTCAGTTGATGCGAACCAAGGTGACACATTGCTTGGATGGGATACAGATGAATTCCCAACTGATTTATACACAAACACTTTAGCTATGTATGAAATTTTGAAAAATGGTGGCCTAGGTAAAGGTGGCTTGAATTTCGATGCAAAAGTAAGAAGAGGATCATTTGACGCAGAAGATCTTTTCCATGCACATATTGCTGGAATGGATGCATTTGCTATTGGATTAAAAGTAGCAAACAAATTAATTGAAGATAAAGTTCTTGATGGCTTCATCGAGGAACGCTATAGCAGCTATACAAATGGTATTGGATTAGATATTGTTGAAGGAAAAACGAATTTCCGCGAGCTAGAAGCATATGCTCTTCAATTAACAGAAATCAAAAATCAATCTGGTAGAACTGAACGTCTTAAAGGATTAGTAAATCAATACTTATTAGAAACTCTTTCAGGTGCAAGAGTTTAATCATTTGCGGCTGTTAAACATTGTTGTTGATTTCCGTTACAGGCATTCGCTTTCCGCGGGCGGTCCGGTAGCCTCCTCGTAAGCTGAGCGCCTGTGGGGTCTCCTCTGGACTCGCTCCTCCCGCAGGAGTCTCATGCCTTTCACTACAATCAACAAAGTTCTAATAATCAACATAAAGCTTTAATATTGCTTAACCATTTAAATAATACAAAGTATGCTGGATGTATTTTACTCCAGCATATTTTCATAGAAAAGGAGAATGATAGATGAAATACGTAATAGGTGTTGATCTAGGAACGAGTGCGGTCAAAATATTGCTTGTAAATCAAAATGGTGAGGTTTGCCATGAAGTGTCAAAATCATATCCGTTAATTATTGAAAGATCAGGCTATAGTGAACAAAATCCAGAGGAATGGGTGGAAAAAACAACTGTTGGATTAGCTGAATTAATGGATGTTTTTGACGGTGATGTGAGTGACATCGAGGGCATTAGTTTTTCAGGACAAATGCATGGATTAGTTTTAGTTGATCATGAAGGTCAAGTTGTTAGAAATGCTATTTTGTGGAATGACACACGAACAACACCGCAATGCGAGGAGATTTATGATGTTGTTGGTAAACAACGTTTATTAGAGATAACAAAAAACCCTGCATTAGAAGGCTTTACTTTACCAAAAATTCTTTGGGTGAAGAAGCACGAGCCAGAAATTCTTGAACGTTCTAGCTTGTTTATGTTACCAAAGGATTATCTTCGTTATCGGATAACAGGACATATTCATATGGAATATTCAGATGCTGCAGGAACATTGTTATTGGATATCGCTAAGCGTGAATGGAGTCAAGAAATTTTAAATTTATTTGATCTTTCAACTGGATTTTGCCCTCCATTAGTAGAATCACATGATTTTGTTGGGACGGTTACGGACAATTTTGCAAAAGAAACAGGGTTATCTAATAAAACAAAAGTGTTTGCTGGTGGTGCAGACAATGCATGTGGTGCTATTGGCTCTGGTATTTTAAATGAAGGGAAAACACTATGTAGTATCGGAACATCTGGTGTTGTACTTTCTTATGAAGAGCGAAATGACCTTGATTTTGAAGGAAAGGTTCACTACTTTAATCATGGTGAAGAAAATGCTTACTATACAATGGGAGTTACACTTGCTGCTGGTTATAGCTTAAGCTGGTTTAAAGATACATTTGCAAAAGCAAAAGAAGAAGATTTTGATCAATTTTTAGAGGGTGTTGATGAAGTAGCGGCTGGTAGTAATGGGTTATTATATACACCTTATATAGTTGGAGAAAGAACACCTTATGCTGATTCATCGATACGTGGAAGCTTTATTGGCATTGATGCTGCTCATGAGCGAAAGCACTTTGATCGTTCTGTTCTTGAGGGAATCACTTTTTCATTAAATGAGTCTATTGAGATTTTTAGAAATAGTGGTAAAACAATCGATTCTATTATCTCGATCGGTGGCGGTGCTAAAAATGAAACGTGGCTACAAATGCAGGCAGATATTTTCAACGCAAAAGTAGAGAAGCTTGCAAGCGAACAAGGACCTGGAATGGGAGCGGCAATGTTAGCGGCATATGGCTGTGGCTGGTATCCTTCACTTAAGGATTGTGCACAAGAATTTATTCAAACATCCAAAACCTATTATCCTATTAAGGAAAATGTTGAAGCATATAAAAAACTATTTAAAATTTATCAGCAAGTATATACGCAAACAAAAGAGTTAAATGATCAGTTAAGAGAATATAGAAAGTAGTTGGGATTTTTTAGCGGAGGTGGCTGATGAAAGAAGTAGCGAAAACAAATGAGGGGTCTTTTTTTACAGGGAAATATCGAAATCTATTTAAAGAAATTGGATTAACAGATGGGGAGATTACTAGAAGAATTAACGCTAATTGGGAAGAGTTATTTAGCGGAAACAAAAGTACTCGAATTTATCATCAAGTTGATGATGACTTTGGCTATATGCTTGATACAGGTAATCTTGATGTTCGAACAGAAGGAATGTCATATGGAATGATGATGGCTGTACAAATGAACCAAAAAGATATTTTTGATTGCTTATGGAACTGGACAATGAAAAATATGTATATGACAGAAGGAGAGCACGCTGGGTATTTTGCTTGGTCATGTCAGCCTGATGGAACAAAAAATGCATATGGACCAGCTCCAGATGGTGAAGAGTATTTTGCATTAGCTTTATTTTTTGCCTCACATCGATGGGGAGATGGTGCTGAGCCCTTTAACTACAAAACACAAGCCAAAGATATTCTCAGAACTTGTATTCATAAAGGAGAAGATGGAAACGGCTATTCTATGTGGAATAGAGACAATAAGTTAATTAAGTTTATTCCAGATTGTGAGTTCACAGATCCATCGTATCATTTACCACATTTCTATGAATTATTTGCATTGTGGGCTTATGAGGAAGATCGAGAGTTTTGGAAAGAAGCAAGTGCTGCTAGCCGAAACTATATAAAAATTAGCTGCCATCCACAAACAGGTCTTGCTCCTGAATATGCTTATTATGATGGAACGCCGAATGATGAAAATGGTTTTGGGCATTTTTATAGTGATTCCTATCGTGTTGCGGTGAATATTGGTCTTGATTTTGAATGGTTTAGAGGAGATACCTCTGAAACAGAAATAGCGAATAAACTTCAAAATTTCTTTGCAGATAAAGAGCCTGAAGATTATCGTCGTTATAAGGTTAATGGTGAACCATTTGATGAAAAATCTCTGCATCCTGTGGGTTTACTTGCAACAAACGCCATGGCTTCGTTAGCAGCAGATGGTCCAAACCGGTTAAAATGGGTAGAACTACTATGGAACACTCCAATGCGTACGGGAAACAGAAGATATTATGATAATTGTCTCTATTTTTTTAGTATACTAGCTTTAAGTGGTCACTTTAAAATATGGATGCCAAAAGATTAATAATAATGAATTGGAAGCCAAACAAGTTGTCTATACTTTTGGGCTTCCAATATCTATACATTTTGGCGAAAGTTCAGGGGGTAAAAAGATGAAGCTTGAGCAAGGACAGAAATTGTTGTTCATTGGAGACTCAATAACAGATTGTGAAAGAGCTAAACCAGAAGGAGAGGGCTTATTTCAAGCTCTTGGCAAAGGGTATGTTTCATATATCGATGCACTTTTGCAAGCCGTTTATCCTGAATTCGGTATCAGAGTTGTGAATAAAGGGATTGGTGGTCATACTGTTCGAGATCTAGAAAACAGATGGCAGGAAGATGTGGTGAATCAAAAGCCTGATTGGTTAGTAGTAATGATTGGTATTAATGATGTGTGGCGCCAATTTGATACACCTTTCATAAAAGATTGGCATGTGTTAATTGACGAATATGAAGTTACTCTTAGAAAGCTTGTTGTGGAAACAAAGCCACAGGTGAAAGAAATGGTGTTAATGACTCCATTTTATCTGGAAAGCAATGAGCAGGATAAAATGCGTCAGAAAATGGATCAATATGGACAAGTGGTCAAGAAAATTGCAGAAGAAACCAACTGTTTATTTGTCGATACTCAGGCTGCATTTAATGTCGTTTTAAAAGAGCTTTATTCAGCAACGTTGGCATGGGACCGAGTTCACCCAACTGCTGCTGGACATATGGTTTTAACTAGAGCATTTTTAAAAGAAATTGGTTTTAACTGGAATCGCTCTTAACATGAGTTACAATCAAGACACTTGTTTTAGAAGATAAGTGTCTTGAAGCTAGATTCCTTAGAGTATCATAAACAACAATTCATCAGAAAAGAGCTCTACATAAAGAAGTGGGGGATAGCCAGTTGAATGAAAATATGATAATTAACGAAATCCCAACGGTGGAAAAGGTTATAGCTTTTACATTTGATGATGGACCTGATCCTATTTATACAACTCAATTACTAGAGATTTTTCATAGTGTAAGAGGTAAAGCAACATTCTTCATGATTGGTGAAGAAGTAGTTAAATATCCTGAGATTGTAAGAAAAGTTGCAGAACAAGGGCATGATATCGGAAATCACACATTTTCTCACCCTAACCTATCAATGCTAAGTACTGCAAAATGTTTAGAGGAAATTGAGTTAAACGAGAAAAGTATTGAGAAAGTTATCCGTCAAAAACCCGTTGTTTTTCGTCCACCTTACCTTGATTATAACGAAGATACAATATCAAGCATCTCTAATAAGGGATATCCTCCTATGATAGGTGCCTTAAATTTAGAAGCTCGAGACTGGGAACAACCTGGTATTGATCATATTCTTGCAAAATCCAGAGAATGTGTGAAGAACGGTAGCATCTTAATTTTCCATGATGGCTATGGAGACCGCTCACAAACAATCGAAGCAGTAAGTAAACTAGTTTCAGAATTAACCCTACAAGGCTATCAATTTGTAACTGTAAGTGAACTATTAAAACTTTCTAAAAACCCTATTTAAGTGCTCTCAGCTAGATTTGAATTAAAATCCTCCAATTATAGAGCAATATCTATATTTAATATCATCCACTTCTCATGCTTACACTTTCATTTGCATTGGCTACTATAGTAAATTAGCTGTATTTATTGAAGGATTTAAGGTATACAACCTATTAACTTGTTTACTTAGAATAGACTTCTATAAGTTTTAAGATAAGACTATTTTCTAAAAAAATTACTATTTTAGTAGTAAGAACTCTTTCATAAAGAGCCCTTCAAGAGGTTGTTATTATTAAACTAGGTTTAAAAACCATAGTGGAATGAAGCGGAAGACACTTGACTCCTGCGGGTGTAGAGGAAAGGTCTAGACCCCACAGGCGAAGCCGAGGAGGCTCGACTTCCTCCCCGCGGAAAGCAAGTGTCTGGAGCGCAATGAAACGAACTAAATTTAACGTATAATTGTATTAAAGCCTTACACTAAGATATTCTCAACAAAGTAAAAGGTTTAATCGTTTACTTACTATACAAAGACAGTAGAAAAAAATCCTACTAGCAATATAATAGTAGAAGGAGTCCTAAAACCGATATCATTCAATAAATGACAACGTTTCCAATCGCTATTTCTAAATAAGAAGGGTGTTTCAAACATGCTCAAAAAACTCCAAAGATGGAACACACTAAGAAACCAAATCCTAGTCGTTTTTTTAGTTGTTATGGCAGTAGTGTTATTAATAGTAAGCTTACTAACTTTTAATAAAGTATCAACGCTGCTAAAAGATAACGCAGATAAACAAATAAATCAAACAGCAGTTGAAGCAAATGGCAGATTAGAATCTTTATATAAACAAATTAGCACAGCCTCTAAACTAGTGATGACCAATTATAATATTCAACGAGTTTTAACAAAGGGGTATGAGGGAGAAGAAATAAGCTTCTCTGAGCGACAACAAATAGATGGAATTGTTAACACAATTCAGGCCAATACAGATGGAATATTTTCATTTGAGTTATATACAGATGATTTGAATCGTTTACTACCACTAGATAATGCAAGCTTGTTTTCCAGAATTGATAGTAAATGGATTCGTCAGGCTAATAGAGAAAATGGTGGATTGGTTTGGATAGGTGATGATCCACGTAATTCAGATAACATATTGGCACTGAGACGGGTGAATCTTATGAGTCATGGCTATGCTAATGGTGGATATCTTCTAATTAGTATATATCGAAGTTATTTTGAATTTGCAGATGAAACAGAAGAAAACAATTATAATCAATATTCTATTTTGTTAGATAATAACCAAAAGCCAATCTTATCAAACTATCAAGAATCTATTCAACCAATCATTAGTAATACTTCACCAACTGTTACATTAGACAATGAAGAATATATGGTGACAAATCAAACATCGAATGAAACTGGTTGGACAATTATGATTTTAACTCCAATCAAAGCACTTACAGAAGGAGTTAGTGTGTTGAAGGCTGGGATTATTATCTCTGGTATTATCGGATTTATTATCTTCTCGATCTGTTCACTCTTTTTATCAACCTTTATTACAAGTCCAATCCTGAAATTAACTAGAACCATGCAACAAGCTAGCACAGGTTCTTTATCTATGAATCCCAGTGTGACAACCATTAATGAAATAAACGAATTAAATAGTACGTATAATCAGCTTGTTAAAGAAACGAATCATTTAATACAAATGGTCTATCAAAAGGAAATTACTCGAAGCCGTAGTGAACTAAAAGCACTTCAAGCTCAGATTAATCCTCATTTCCTCTTTAATACATTAGATGCTTTAAAATGGGCATTAGAAGATAAAGATGAAGAAGAGCTAGCAGAGTTTGTTATTGCAATGTCTGATTTATTCCGCTATACCATCACAAAGCAAAGTGATGGTGATTGGGTAACAATTAAAGAAGAAATTCACCATATCGAGAATTACATGGAGATTATGAAAATGAGATTTGGTGACCATTTACAGTGGAATCTTAGGGTTTTATCAGAGTTAGAGAATGTTAAGATACCGAAATTATTGATTCAACCAATTGTTGAAAATGCTGTTCTACATGGTGCAGGTAACACATTAAAGCCTTGTATGGTTACTGTTTCCATAGAACAAATAGATACCGAGTATTTGCAAATACTTGTGGAAGACGATGGTCCTGGAATTCCTAAAGAAAAGCTAGAATCTATTAGAAACTCGATACAATCAGGAGGAATCACGTCAATAAACAAAGGCAATGGTATGGCCATTTCGAATGTACACAAACGCCTAGAATTATACTATAAAGATCGCTTAAATAAGGGACTTACCATAATTAGTGATGAAGGCAAAGGAACAGTTGTTTCTTTTGTGATACCTGTGAATGGGGAGGAAGAAAACGATGGTGAATACAAAGACAATGCTAATAGTAGATGATGAACCAAGAACACGGCAGGGGTTAAAAAAGACTTTAGATACATGGTCAAATGGGAAATATGACATTTATACAGCTGCTAATGGTGAAGAAGCCATTGAATTTATGCAAAAGCAAAAAGTGCATATCTTAATCACTGATATTAGGATGCCTGAGATTACTGGTTTACAATTACTAAAAGCAGCAAAAGAACAAGATATTAATCCAGTTATCATCGTTATTTCGGCATACTCAGAGTTTGAATATGCACAAGAAGCTCTTCGGTTAGGTGTTACCAATTATTTACTAAAGCCAATAAGTAAAAAAGTATTAATTGAGGCAGTCGAGAGTGCTGAACACTCTGTTGCTAAACAAGAGCAGGCTGGAATGATTGAAAAAGTGGTAGATAAAAAGCTTGTTGATTTGTATTCAAAAAATCCTTCTAATCCAGAACCGATAAGAGAGGCCATTGAATACATTAATAATTCTTTAAAAAATGAAATCACTCAAAAAGAAGTGGCAGATCATGTTCATTTAAACCCCAGCTATTTAAGTGTGCTATTTAAGGAGCATGTAAAGCTAACTTTTAGCGAATATGTAACAAGACGAAGAATCCAAAGAGCAAAAGAACTATTGATTACTACAAATCTTCCAATCTATGATATTGCGGAAGAATCAGGTTATAAAACGGCTAAGTATTTCATCAAGATATTCAAAGAAATGGAGGGAGTGACACCAAGTGCATATAGAAAAAACAACAATGAAAGGGCTTTCTAAAAATAGTAGTATTTCTTCTAATCACTGTGACCTATTTTAGAAACAATCGTGATGCTACACTATAAATGTAAGAAGGAAATCAAAAAAGGTCATAGGGGGTAATTATTTTGTTTAAAAAGAAAGCGGTTGCAGTGTTCATGTCTATACTTATGCTGGTATCTTTAGCTCTTGTAGGTTGTTCTTCTTCTTCAAGTAGCTCTGATGAAGGCAGCACAGGCGATGAAAAGGTAATCAAGTTCATGCATTTGTGGCCTGAAGGCAGTTCAAATGCACAGTTCTCAATTGTTAAGAACATTATAAGTGATTATGAGAAGGAAAATGAAGGAATAAAAATTGAAACAGAAATTCTAAGTCCTGATCAGTACAGAGAGAAACTGAAAATTTTAGCTTCTTCAAATGAATTACCTGATATCGGGATGACTTGGTCAGATGGATTTATTAAGCCTTATGTTGAAGGTGATATGTTAGCTCCTTTAGATGATGTGGTTGAAGGAAATCTTAAGGATGCATTTATCCCTGGTGTAAAAGAATCATATGCTGTTGATGGGAAAACATATGGTCTTCCGCTAGAATTAAATATTTCATATGTATTTTATAATAAGGAAATTTTTGAAAAATATAACCTAGAAGTACCTCAAACATTTAGTGAATACAAAAATGTTGTAAAAACATTAGCAGATAACGGCGTTGTACCAGCAACTGTTGGTGCTAAAGATGGTTGGCCAGCATCATTCTGGTTTATGTATATGGCAGACCGTATTGGTGGATCTACTATCTTAACAGATGTTATTCAAGGAAAAGCAAAAATGGATGATCCATCTATTGTTAAAGCTGCTGAAGAAGTTCAAAACCTTGTAGATATGGGTGGTTTTGTTAAAGGTGCAAGTGCTTTATCAAATGAAGATGCAAAAGGTTACTTTATGAATGAACAAGCAGCTATGTTCCTTACAGCTACATGGGAATTACCAAATTACACAACAAGCCCTGATGTAACACAGGAATTTAAAGATAAAATTGGTTATTTTAAATTCCCAACATATGAAGGTGGAAAAGGCACTGATATCAATAGTTATGTTGGTGGACCTGGTGTTGGATTATTTGTTGCTAAAGACTCTAAAGTTCAAGATGAAGCAAAAGATTTTGTTGGATATTTAGTTGAAAAATGGGGAGAAAAATCAGTAACTGAAGCAGGAGTAATTCCAGCAACGAAAGTAGATACATCTAGCTTAGATCTTGCTCCAATGTATATTGATATTTTAAAAGATTTAAGTGAAGCATCTAATGTTACAACTTATTTTGATACTCAATCAAGTCCTGCTGTATCAGAGCTTCACCACAATTTAGTTACGGCATTATTTGGAAAGCAAGTTACTCCAGAAGAGTTCGTTAAACAGCATGTTGATGAACTGGCAAAAGAGGAATAGTCGTCAAACAGTGAATTAGTTTCACTTACTGGAGAGGTTGAATAATAAGTACCAGACCTCACTCATCATACCTAAATAGGGTTGTGGGGTTTGGTACTTTAACTTTGCGAAAATCTTCATATATTTTGAAGGGAGTATAGAAAATGAAAAGTGTAATGTCAAACAAATTAGTAATCACCCTTTATGTACTTCCTGCTTTAATTCTCATTCTACTACTCATATATATCCCTATAGTTTTAACAGGTTATTACGGTTTAATGGATTGGAACGGAATTGGCGACATGAAGTTTATCGGATTAGATAATTACATTGAATTAGTCCAGGATAAACTATTTTGGCAAAGTACATGGCACTCCCTATTACTTGGAATCTTTTCTACTGCTAGCTTAATAGGTTATTTAATTTTATCTCTTATCCTAGCAAGCAAAATAAAGGGAGCAAATTTTTTAAGAAAAATATATTTAATTCCAATGTTATTGTCATCTGTTGCTATTGGACAGCTATGGGCAAAAATCTTTGATCCTACGAATGGAATGATAAACAGATTATTAACCATGTTAGGCGTTGAGAATCCTCCTTTATGGTTAGCAGATGCTGATATTGTCTTATTTGCCATCTTTATACCAATTGTGTGGCAATATGCAGGCTTCTATATCATTATTTTTTACGCAGCATTAAAAAATGTTCCCGAGGAGCTAATTGAAGCAGCGAAAATTGATGGTGCCACTCCAATACAGATTGCTTATAAAATAAAGGTTCCACTTATTTCAGATGTAATAAAAGTAATGGTTATTTTAGCAATTGTTGGTTCATTAAAATATTTTGACTTGATCTTTGTTTTAACTGGTGGCGGTCCTAACCATGCGAGTGAGGTTATGGCATCTTATATGTATTCTGAAGCATTTAGTAAATATAATTTTGGTTATGGTAGTGCGATTGGATTTGGATTATTAGTTATCTGTCTGGGAATGACTTGGCTTATTCAAAAATTACTTTCTTCTAAAGAAGAAGTGGGAAATTAATAAAGGGGAGTGAAAAAGTTGACTAAGGTTGAATATGAAACACAAAAAAATACGACCCTACCACCTTCTCATAAAACAAATAAATCACTTGGCACAAGAGTTGGATTTGCACTTCTGTACTTAGTATTAGGTGCTATTGCAATCATTCAAGTCTATCCGCTGGTATGGTTATTTCTATTTTCTTTAAAAACCAATCAAGAGGTATTCGGAATGTCCCCGTTTTCATTTCCACAAGATCCTCAGTGGGGCAACTATGTTAAAGCATGGACAGCAGGTAATATTGATGTTTACTTTTTTAACAGTGTTTTGTACACAGTAGTCTCTGTAGTACTAACAGTTATCCTTGCCAGCTTTGTAACATTTGCGATCACAAGAATGTATTGGAAATTAAGTGGAGTTGTTCTTGGTTTGTTTATGGCAGGGTATATGATACCACTTCATTCAACATTAATTCCGTTATTCAATTTCTTCAAATCGGTTAATTTAATCGATAATCCTATTTCGATTATCTTATCTTATGTAGCATTCAATTTACCGATAACCATAATGATTTTAAGTGGATTTTATCGATCATTACCAAGGGAAGTTGAAGAAGCAGCTGTCATGGATGGCTGTTCAATTCATACGATTTTCTTTCGAATTACACTTCCAATGACAGTACCAGTGCTTTCAACAACCGTTATTATAAACATGATTTATAATTGGAATGAGTTTGTTTTCGTCAATACGTTTATGAGCTCTGACAAGTGGAAGACAATCACTGTTGGTGTAAATAACTTTGTTGGTCAATATCTAACCGATTGGGGAGCTATTGGTGCAACACTTATGATTAGTATTATTCCAGTATTAATTGCTTACTTCATTCTTAGTGATAAGATTGTCGAAGGAATTGCAGCTGGATCAGTGAAAGGGTAATGTATTGAGTTAAAAGTATGAAAATCATTTGAAATATATGAAAACCGCTATTGATGGTCAATCAACAGCGGTTTTTTGTATTTAGGCTGCTTCGTTAATAACCTAGATGGAATATATAACACCTTAATGATTGTAAGTAATAACCAATCGAAGTAAAATGGGATAATGAGCAACAAAGGAGATGACGAAAAGAAAAAGATGATCACTTTTCAATTTTTAACAGGGTTTTTAATCGCATTATTAATAGGATTATTGATAAATATTATTTTAGTACAGAAATGGAAAGTGCAAAGAACGTTATTAACAGAAAATCATCAGCGATTTGTACATTTAGTAGAAACACCTAATGACTTTATCTATTATGCCCGAGTGCATCCAGAGGTGAAGTTTGAATATCTAAGCCCATCAGCTGAAAACTTTTTTGGAGAAGGGTCTAATGCTGATGCATATATAAGTTCGGAAGTTGCTTTTAAAGATATTCACCCGGAGGATTATGAGATACTTATGAAAAAAATAAATGGTGAGCTTGATTATAGTAAACCAATTATCCAAAGGTGGAAAGATAAAGATGGTCATTATAGGTGCTTTGAGGAATATGCCACACCCATTTATAAAAAGGGGAAGCTAGTTGCTCTTCAAGGTGTGTTAAGAAATATTGATGAAAGAATTGTTTTACAGGAAAAACTCCATTATCAGTTATATCATGATGCGTTAACTGATATACATAATAGAGCTTATTTTGAATTGATTTTTACTAAATATAATGAAGAAATGAATATGCCTGTTGCCATCATTTTGTGTGATTTAGATGATTTAAAGTTTATTAACGATCATTATGGTCATAAACAGGGAGATACCATAATAAAAGATACTGCTCAGCTATTAAATGAATTCTCTTCTGATACTATCACCGTAGCAAGAATTGGTGGAGATGAATTCATTTTATTTGTAGAAGATAAAAATGATAGTGAAATTCACGTGTTAATAACAACTCTTAAAGAAAAGCTAGAACTACATAATGAATTTTCAGAGTTTGAAATAATGCTATCAATTGGCTATGCTTATACACCGACATCACAGGGAGAAATGTCACGTTTATTTTCTCAAGCTGATAAGAATATGTATAGTGATAAAAGGGAGAGGAAAAAGTCATTCATACAGCTCCATTAAATTATAGATAAGGCATTACCAAATTAAGTGGTAGTGCCTTATTTATAGTTAAAATGGCTTCAATGTCATTAAAATAATTAGTACAATTGCCGAAGCACTTAAAATGTTATGAAGAGGAGCAGCCTTCTTAGCAAGGTTCAAATAATCCTCTGGTAGTTCATTGTCATTATGGTGTTCAAGCACCTCCATTTGAAGTTTAGCATTTTTGGGAAGTAAGCCTGCAGCAATTGGTTGAACTGCAACAAAAATGATGAGGGATGCAATATACCATATTTCCTTGAATAAATATGGCTGGATAATTCCCATAATAATGCCTGTTAGTAAAAGGGTAATGCTCCCAATCTTTGCATACTTTTCGATGCCTTGAGATACTTTATGGGCGAACCTTGCTTGTGATGTGTTTTTAACATTTCCTAATAAAACAGGCAAACCAAAGGTAGCGCCAAGACCAACGACTGCTGCAATTAGATGAATAGTCAATAAACCTGAGTAAAACGTCATATGTATTCCTCCTTCTTTAAGACTATTTTTTATATTATGCTAAGAATAGATAGAATTAGAATTTGTTTTTAGAGATTAGTAATGAATTAAATTATATACATAATAAGTAAATACAGACCCACTATTACGATTTCTCCTGTATAATAAAATGCATACTGCAATTTATAATTTATATATACTTATAAACAGAGATGCAATAAGCACTAGTTTCATATTATTTTATTGTAGTATGATCTGAAGGTGTATCTGTATCTTTTTTTACTTTAAACTCATTTTAATCAGATATGAAATGAAGGAAGGAAGTCAACAGTGAAGAAGAAGGTTCTTATCAGTGTATCTGCTATTGTCATCATATTTATTTCATTTTTTGTAGTAAACCATATTTCAAGTGAAAAAAAGGAACAAGAAGCGCTCAATAGATCTTTATCATCTAAAAATGTGAATTCTGAAGCTACACAAGAGGAAACTCTTGAGCAAAAGAAGCAGAAAGAATATGAAGAAGATGTAAAGAAGCTTGTTGCTAGTCAGTTTGAGTATTTTGATTCAATAGTAAATGGTGACTTTTTTTATCAATCTAGAATTAGTCAATCTTCAGATAATCTTTCAGATGGATGGTTAACAGAACAAATCAAAGAAGAACTATATAAGCGTGCTTTGGAAATTCATCAATTACTTCCAGAGGAATTGAACGAGAATGATCCCAATTCACAAAAGTTAATGCAAGTCTTAATAACAATTAACACAGCAACAAGCTCTAAGGAAAGTCAAAGAAATATATATACTATCCATAAAACACTATACGAATTAAATGTTCAATTAAATGATTATGAATTAGAGAAGTTCAATTCAAATGGTAGAGAGAATTTTAATCCCGTAACTGATTGGGTTAGTGTATTCGGTGAAAAAGAGGATCAAAGTGTTAAGACAGAAGCAGAACTTAAGGCAGAGCTTGCTGATGATTCTGATGGTTCAGATGAAAATGAATAATAGTTCCTATAGTAAAAATTGTATAATTTAGGGTAAAGTAGCCATATCAATGATAATATATGCTTAAATTAAGTAAGCTCAATACTTTAGTTAAATAAAGTATTGAGTTTTTTTGCTTCTAGGAAATGAAATAAAATAGAACAAGGGGACATCATTTTATGAAAGATGAACTAAGTTATATAGGTAAGAAGATTGTGGACAATTCTTTAGAGCTTGCTAAAAAGGTGGTCTTTCATAAGGATTCTTTATTAAATGAACAAATTATCCGATCAAGTATGCCTATGACCGAGAGGATCGATTATCGAGCTAAATTAATTGGCTATTTTGGCGAAGCCTTATATGAAGATTTTGATATAATATCAGATAAAGTAACAGCATGGGCAATAAGAGCTGCAGAAATTGCTATTAATGACCATATCTCACTAAGTAGTACATTGAGAGGTATTCATGCATATCGAACGGTTATTTGGGACCTATTTACAGAGGAGTTAAAGAAGAGGGAGTTTGCACCTGTGACAATGCTTGATGTGTCAAAAATCATTGATCCATTATTGGATACTGTTTGTGGCATTATTGGTGAAGAATATGAAAAGCATAATCATAAATTAATGCAAATAGCATATACAGCACTTGAAGAATTATCAGTCCCAGTTGTGCCAATTGTTGAAGGAGTTGCTGTTGTTCCACTTGTAGGGGGAATAGATACTCACCGTGCAAAATTAATAATGGACATAACTCTTCATGAATCAGGAAATTTAAAATTAACAAACCTTATTTTTGATGTATCAGGAGTTCCTATTATTGATACAATGGTTGCAAATCAACTGTTTCAAATCGTGTCCGCCTTAAGGTTAACAGGAGTCGAGGTTAGTATTACTGGAATCAGGCCTGAAATTGCTCAAACAATCGTAAATCTAGGTGTGGATTTTGGTGGGATTACCACTAGGGCAAATATGAAGCAGGCATTATCAGAGTTGGGTATTAAACATTATAGAGTGAGTAGGTAATATAAATAAAGGTTCTTTTTTGAAAAATTGTTGCTAATAACGTCATTATTGGTTATAACCAGTTTATCGCATATACGATTTGTAGAAGAAAAGATGCCACAAGACTTTATATTGAGTTGTTTCAAACTTGATTTTAAAAACTACAAGGTTTACGAAAACAGCCTACATAAAAAACGTTCCTTAAAAAGGGACGTTTTTTTATGTCTACACTCATTATAAAATATAGAGCTTGATGGAAAATATAAGGAGAATTTAATTTCTGTGCATAGAACGAAAATGAAATGGAAAATATACTTTTGACTAAAAGTATTTCCCTAGCAAATGTCCTCCTAAGGTAGATAAGTTACAAAAGTGAGATGCAATACTGAGCCTGAAAAGCATAATAGAAGTTGAATTAGAAGGTGTTCATTTTCCTTCAGTTCCTAATTAGCGATTTATGACTTAGAAAAAAAGAGGTTATTTTTCCTCGGGGCCCCTAATATGTCATGATGAGCTTGATGATGGTTTTGCATTTTTTAGGAAGAAAGTACATAATCTTTGGAGTTTACTAACAACAAAATGACGTTTAGAGAAAGAGTTTTATCCTTACCATGTAGTTATTAACCATTCAGGATTCTAGGGCAAAGAACGTGTTTTCCTGCTGTGTGAACCAAGTCTAACCTGTATGATCAAGGCACTTAGGCTTTTCATATGGTCACTATTTTTGACCCATTCTAGTTTTTAAAGGTCACAAAAGTGCACCTTATTAGTCAATTTTGTTGATCGTAATAGCTTAGGTGAAGATCTATAATAAGTATTAGAAAGCGTTTACAATATTGTTAGTAAGGCGGTGAAGGACAATGAGCAAAAATTCAGATTCACAAGAAAATACTTTAAATGTACACTCAGAGGCTAAGAAAAGGGCAAAACGAAATAAATTTCTATCTTATGCAGCTTTCGTTGGTCCAGCACTTTTATTCTTTATCTTAATCCAAATTATCCCATTCTTTATGGGGGTTTATTATTCCTTTACATCATGGAACGGAGTAAGCTCTGTTGTGGAATGGGTAGGCTTAGATAATTATATTAAGATCTTTACGGATGATAAGAAATTCTTCAACTCTTTTATGTTTACAACAAAATTTATGCTTGCAGCAGTTTTAATTAGTAATATCATTGGTTTCGGATTAGCATTATTACTAAATGCAGCATTAAAAACGAAAAATATCTTGCGTACAGTATTCTTTATACCAAATGTAATTGGTGGTTTATTACTAGGATTCATTTGGCAGTTCATTTTCGTAAAAGGTTTTGCTTCATTAGGGAATATGACTGGAATCGGCTTTTTCAAACAACCTTGGTTAGGTGATGAAACAACTGCATTTTGGGGAATTGTTATTGTGTTTGCATGGCAAATTAGTGGTTATATGATGGTAATCTATGTAGCTGCACTTCAAGGGCTTGATACTTCTTTATTAGAAGCAGCTAGAATGGATGGAGCTTCAAGCTTAGATATGTTAACAAAGATTATTGTTCCATTAATTTTACCAGCATTTACAATTTGCTTCTTCTTAACAATTTCTATGGCATTTAAGATTTTTGATCTTAATATCTCTCTAACAGGTGGAGGACCATTTAATTCAACAGAATCTGTTGCCATTAATATTTATCAAGAGGCATTCCAGAATAATAGATATGGTTTAGGAACGGCGAAATCAATCCTATTCTTCTTGATTGTAGCAGTATTTACAACATTCCAAGTTATGTTTACGAAGAAAAGGGAGGTCGAAGCATAATGAACAAAGGATATACAGCACGTACATTTGTGCTTGAGATCTTTGGGATTCTTTTAGGAATCATATTCCTCATTCCCTTTTACTTTGTACTAGTTAATTCGGTTAAAGGGTTTGCAGAAATCTTAATTGATGCAGCTGCATTACCAAAGGAAATTTTATTTAGTAACTATGCTAAAGTTTGGGAAATCTTAAATTTCCAGGATGCTTTTCTTAACTCATTGATCATAACTGTATTCAGTATTGCAGGTATTGTTGTTATAAGCTCAATGGCTGCATGGAAAATGGTTCGAACACCTGGAAAGCTTAGTAAGTTCCTGTTTATCTTCTTTGTGTCAGCAATGGTTATCCCGTTCCAAACTGTGATGATCCCACTTATGAAATTGGGGGGAACACTTGGAATTATGAATAGCATCCCAGGTATTGTCATTATGTACTTTGGTTTTGGTGTATCACTATCGCTCTTCCTCTTCCACGGATTTGTTAAAACAATTCCTGCAGAAATTGAAGAGTCAGCTAGAGTCGATGGTTGTAGTCAGTTTGGAGTATTTTGGAGAATTGTATTTCCACTTTTGAAACCGATTACTGTAACAGTTATTATTTTAAATACACTTTGGATTTGGAATGATTATTTATTACCACTTCTAGTGTTACAAGATTCAGCGTTAAGAACAATACCTTTAGCTACTAGCTCATTCTTTGCTCAATATACAAAGCAATGGGATATGGGTCTAGCAGCACTAGTGCTTGGTATTACACCTGTAATTGTATTTTTCTTATTCCTTCAAAAGCATATTATTAAAGGAATTGCAGCAGGGTCTATTAAGTAATATAGCTCATTAACTTCGCTATATAATGATTTGCAGCTTGAAAAATCTTGCTGCAATCATTTATATAATAAAAAACAAAGATACTAAGGGGGTAAATTAGTAATGAAAAAAGGCTTACTTTTATTTATGTCAATGCTATTAGTTCTTGGGATTATTGCTGGATGTGCTAACAATAATACTGAAGGCAATGAAGGTGGAGAATCAGATGCTAACAAGGAAGGATCTGAAGAAGTTGTAACGTTAGATATGTTCCAATTTAAAGTTGAAATCGCTGATCAGCTTCAAGAAATGATTAAAGAATTTGAAGCAGAGCATCCAAATATTAAGGTTAAACTTGAAACTGTTGGTGGTGGAGCAGATTACGGTGCTGCATTAAAAGCTAAATTTGCTTCAGGTGAAGAGCCAGATATCTTTAACAATGGTGGATTCAAAGAGCTTGCCCTTTGGAAAGAGCATTTAGCAGATCTTTCAAATGAGCCATGGGCAGAGCATGTTCTTCCAATCGGTAAAGTTCCAACAACTGATGAAGATGGTAAGTTATACGGTATGCCGGTAAACCTTGAAGGTTATGGATTTATCTATAATAAAGATTTATTCGAAAAAGCTGGTATTACAGAACCACCAAAAACGTTAACTGAATTAAAAGCAGCTGCAGAAAAATTAAAAGCTGCTGATATTACTCCATTCTCAGCTGGTTATGCTGAATGGTGGGTAATTGGACAGCATTTATTAAACATTCCTTTTGCACAACAAGATGATCCAGAAGCATTTATTGCTGGATTATATGATGGATCTACATCAATTGTAGGTAATGAGCAATTCAAACAATTCAAAGAAGTAATCGATACAGAATTAAAATACGGTAATGAAAACCCGATTACAACAGATTACAATACACAAGTAACATTATTCGCTTCAGGTGAAACAGCTATGGTTCAACAAGGTAACTGGACTGAAAATATGATTTATGAAATCAATCCTGACATGAACATGGGATTCTTACCAATTCCATTAAATGATGAAGCTGATGCTGATGTTTTACCAGTAGGTGTACCAAATAACTGGGTATTAAACAAAGATTCTGAACATCTTGAAGAAGCAAAAACATTCTTAAACTGGATGGTTTCTTCTGAAACAGGTAAACGTTACATCACTGAAGAGTTTGCATTTATTCCTGCATTTGACAATATCGATGCAGCAGGCTTAGGTGATTTAGGTCAATCAATTCTTGAGTACTCTAAGGCAGAGAAAACAATTCCTTGGACTTGGTTCAGATGGCCAGATGGAGCAAATAAAGAGTTTGCAGCATCAATTCAAGCATATTCTGCTGGGAAAATTGAATATGATACAATGTTAGAGCAAATGCAAGCATCATGGGATAATATGAAATAAGAAATAACACATCAATTAGCAGACCAAATCCATAGTGATTTGGTCTTTTTAGTAACTATATAGTCATCACTGGAAAGTAAATAGGGAATGAATTCCCGTTTCATTAACATTTCATTTATACTATTAAATAAGCAGGAAAGGGAGGTTCCAAATATGCGTGTAAAAATGAGTATAAGAAATAAACTAATTGTTTTATTACTTCTAATAACAATTGTCCCATTTGGAACTTCCATTGTTGTTACCTATTTATATACTAAGGAATCTTTAAAGGATCAATTTGTGCAAGAAAATGTTAATCTCTTATATCAGGGGAAAGTGAACTTAGAAGAATATATAGATGAATTAAAAAATTTAACAATGCCATTTTACAATAATATTGATTTTATGAATTATTTAAGATATTCCTATTTAAATGAAGATTATATGACAAAAGGAACAGTTAATGATGTTATTCAAACCATTTTATATTCAGAAGAAAATATTAAAAAGGTAAATATTGCTTTAGTTGATGGAAACCGAAATATTTCTGTTTCTAAACGTACGATTGTCCTGTATTCCAGTATTCCTGATAATTTAAATAGAAAGTATTATCAAAAAGCTAAAAATAGTCCCTACAATATTTATATAGAACCAATGGATAGCCAGGGGGTTAATAGTAGAGATGTTTTTACATTCCATAGAACAATAATAGATGTACCATCAGATAGAATCTTAGGATTTATTTCACTAGACATTACACCAGATAAAATTCTAGGTATTAGTCGAAAGCTTTTTGATGAAGATAGAGAAGAATTTTTTATTTTTTCACCAGGAGGAGAAACCATTTACCAATCTGAGGAGATATCACTTAAAGAGGATTGGGTATCAACATTATTAAATACGGAAAGTCCTAGTGGAACTATAGAGATAGATTCAGATTCTTTTAAAGGGTTAATGATTTATGAAAAAGTTGCAGATTCATCTGGTGGGTGGATTTTAGCTAAAAGAATTCCTTATATTACTGTATTTGAAAGTGCTTTAGGTGTAGCAAAGATAAATATAGTTTTTGGGATAATAGGTTTAATTTTAGTTATTTTAGCAACACTATTTGTATCATTTAAGATTACTTCTCCAATTCGAATTTTATTACAGAATATTAAGCAGGTTGAAAAGGGAAATATGAATGTTGATTTCGACTCTTTAGGTAATGATGAAATAGGTGTATTAGGTGATCGATTTAAAGAAATGGTAGGAAAAATAAATAGACTGATTAATAGGGAATATAAGCTTGAGATTGAGAATAAGACAAATCAACTAAAGGTCCTGCAATCTCAGGTTAATCCGCATTTTTTATACAATGCATTACAATCTATTGGAACTTTAGCTCTGAAAAATAATGTTCCACAGGTTTATACTCTTGTCACACATCTTTCTAAAATTATGAGATACAGTATGAATATGAATGAAGATATGGTTCCTTTAATGAAGGAGCTAGATTATACGAAGGCATTTCTATTATTACAAAAAGAAAGATTTGGAGATCAATTTGATTATACACTGAAGTTTGATGAAGAAACATTGTATATCCCTGTTCCAAAAATGATATTACAGCCAGTTATTGAGAACTATTTTAAACATGGCTTCGAAAGTAATGATGAGTCATTGGGCAATTTGACAATTGTCGGTAAAAAGCAACAAGAGCATTTACTTATCACAATAAAGGATAACGGAAAAGGGATTAGTCAAGATAGACTAAATGAAATCAATGAAACCTTTCAAATGGACAATAGTAGTGCACCTGGTGATTTAAATATCGGATTGAAAAACATCTTTTTACGTTTAAAGCTCTATTATGGGGAGAGTGCAAATTTCAAATTAGAAAATAATCAAGACACAGGAATATGCGTCACTATAAGTCTGCCTTTAATGGGGGGTGAAGAAGCTGAAAGCGATCATAATTGATGATGAAAAGCATGTAAGAGAAGGAATCATGCTGTTAGCAAATTGGGATCAATTTGGAATAACAGATATATATGAGGCAAAAGATGGTGAAGAAGCAAAATCAATGATCTTGAAGCATCATCCAGAAATTATCTTTACAGACATGAACATGCCTAAGATTGATGGAATTGATCTTTTAAAGTGGATTCATACTTCAGATTTTACTAGTAAAACAATTGTGGTGAGTGGCTATGATGATTTCAATTATATGAGAAATGCCATAGCTTATGGAAGCTTTGATTATATATTAAAGCCAATCGAACCAGAGATATTAAATGAAACATTAGAACGTGCCGTAAATGAATGGCATAAACAAGAAACAAAAAGAAAATCATCTGTGCAAAATAATAAAGTAATGAATGAAGCAAGATCAGTATATTGGGATCATCTTTTTACAGGTTTATTAGATAAAGCCTTTATTTCAAATGATACGAAGGTGAAGATTCATCAGGAATTTAAGGTTGATTTAACATTAACACAACAATATACGATTTCATTATTTTCTGTAAGATGTTTGCTATCTAGTGTTTTTAAGGGAGATCGAGATCTAGCTTTTTTCACTGTGTTAAATATATGTAATGAAATTACTCAAATAAATAAATCAGGAGTTTGCTTCAGGAATATTAATAAAGATGATGAAGTGGTTGTTCTATTATGGAAACAAGATGAAATAGAGAAAATGAATAAAAAAATTAAGAGTGCTCTTCAACAGATTTCTAAATCCAATATTATTATTGCAATAGGCAAGACATCTCAACAGCTTGATATGACTTATCATACAGCACTACAAACAATGTTAACCTTTGATCTCCTAACAACAGATAAAAACGAGTTAATTAAGTATCAAGAAACATCAGTTGGTCCTCTTTTTCATTTATTAGATTACATGGAAGAGATTATGTGGACATTACAAAGTGGACGTATAGAAAAGCTTGATAAAGTACTTGATGGGATATTTAACAAGTTAAAATCCGATTATTGTATTTCTTATGAACAAATCATGCTGTGGGAAGATCACTTCAAAATATTAAGGAAGAATTGGTTAAAAGAATATAATGTGAGTAAGCAAATATCCTTTTATAAAGGTTCAAATTATTGGGAGAAAGACGGATCATTTTCTTATACTAAATTTATAAGTGAAAAACGTAAGGAATTTCATGAGCTTATTGAGATTCTTGATACAGCAAAATATCAAAAAGAGAAAAGCAGTATTCAAGAAATCGAAAGCTACCTGCGGAAAAATTATGATAAGGATATTACACTGCAGGAGATTGCTGATCGATTTTATTTAAGCAGAGAGTATATATCAAGGCGCTTTAAACAAGAGTATCATGAAACAGTAACGAATTATTTAACAGCGATAAGAATAGAAAAAGCGAAGGAATTATTGAATAATCCACATTTAAAGGTATATGAAATCTCGTTTAAGGTCGGTTACCAAAATGAGAAATATTTTAGTAAGGTGTTTAAAAAGTCTGTCGGACTTACTCCGAATGAATATAGATCACAGGTTTGAGATGAATAATAAAAGGCTGGGACTTAACTAAAGAAATCATCCATAAAGAAGTATTCAACGTATACTACTGTATTAATCAGTTTATCTGGAAAAGCAAGTTAGTTCCATTGCTGCAGACACTCACTTTTAAAAGGGAGGAAGCTAAGCCATTTCGGCTATGCCTGCTTAGGTCTCAGCCTTTCCTCAATTCCTGTAGGTCCCTAGTGTCTGCCGCTCCATTCCACTAGTTCTTAAAAATAGTATGCAAAATCTAAGATTCTATTGAACAGCAAAAAAAGACCCGAGTTATTAGGTGAAAGATTGAACTATCACCTAATAACTCGGGTCTATTAAAAAGCTTAAAAAATTATGTCACAGCCTCTTTTGGCACTGTTTATTGGCTAACACTTTGAACTTTTTCTTTTTCTTTATCGGTTTCTTCTTCATTATCATTTGTTGTTCGGAGAGGTATTTCTTTTAAAAACAATGTTACGATAAAAGCAAGTGCGATAATGCCAGCACTAACTAAGAAAACCACTGTTAATGATGTATTTAGTGCTTCTTTAAGAACGTTGATAAATTGATCAAACACTTGTGACATATCAGGTGGAAGATCTGCACGTATTGCCTCTAGTTGTTCTGTATCCATTAATATTTGTGGATTTTGTAGCTTTTCCATTGTTTCAGCCATTTCTGGTGGAGGTGTAGGAATACTCTCTGCTTGATTATCTGCTAATTCATTCATCATTTTATTCCCCATAACAGATCCAAGTAACGCAACTCCTACTGTTCCACCTATTTGTCTAAATGTTTGCATAGAAGCTGTTGCAACACCTAAATATTTATGGCTCACAGCATTTTGAACGGTAATATTAAATACTGGCATATTCACTCCAATACCAATACCCACTACAATCAATTGCAGAATTAACCGTGTTAGTGAAGAGTCTACTTCTAATGTTGAATTAAGGATAAGACCTATCGCCATAATGACTAAGCCAAGTAAAGCAAAGATTTTGTATTTACCTGTTTTAGTGATTAAGTTTCCAACAATGATGCTAGATGTGACCATTGAAACTGTCATGACCATTTCAACTAATCCTGATACAGTAGCAGATTCGCCCTGTACCCCTTGAACATAAAATGGTACGTACATAATTGTGCCGAACATTCCCATTCCTAAGAGCATCCCAGCTATATTTGATACAGAGAAAACACTGTTTTTAAATAGGAAGAGAGGTAAAACTGGACTTTTAGCTTTAAGTTCGATAAAGATAAATCCTACAATTGAAAGAATGGTTATAGAAAATAAGCCGATAATTTCTAAAGAGAGCCAATCATACTTATCTCCTGCCCAAGTGAAGCCAAGTAAAAGGCTGATAATAGCGATTGTTAATGTAATCGAACCGAGAAAATCTATTGGTTCTTTTTCTTTTGCCTTTTGAGATGGATATAATCGCAGAATTAAAGCAAAAGCGAAGAATCCAATCGGTAAGAAAACCCAGAAAATCCAATGCCAATCAAAGTTATCAACAATATAACCACCAAGTGTTGGTCCGAATAAGCTTGAAAGTCCGAAAACACCACCTAGCAAGCCTTGCCATTTTCCACGCTCACGAGGAGTAAATAAATCTCCTACTGTTGTAAAGGCACTGGACATGATCATTCCGCCGCCAAATCCTTGTAAACCACGATACAAAATTAACTGAATAATGTCATTAGATGTACCACTTAAAAATGCACCAAGCATAAATATCCCAATACCGATTAAGATAAAGATTTTTCGTCCATAAATATCGGATAATTTACCAACTAACATTGCTGTAATTGTTGATGTTAGCATGTAGACGGTGAAAACCCAGTCAAAATACTCCATTCCGCCAATTGTCGAAACAATTTTAGGTAAAGCTGTTCCAACAATAGTCATGTTAACAGCTGCAAAGAACATGGCTGACATGATAGCAACCATAATCATGACCTTTTGTTTATGTTCTAAATGATACATGTTTTACCCTCCTAATATCAGTGACTCAAGTTCAATAATAGTCATTGTTAACTGCTCTTCTTTTCTAAAATATTGTAATAAAGCCTCAATAAGAAAAACCCTATGTTGGGTTGCAGTCAGTTCCTTTTTTAACATCTCCAAAGAGCTAGCTAATTTTTCACGATGTGTTTGATCTTCTAAGGTTTGAATGTATTTAGCAATTTTATTCAGGTGATTATAAATGTGATCTGAATGAGAAGGGAAAGATTTCAGCATTTCCTCTTTAAATAAAGGTTTAGGCTTTGATTTAATTAAGTCTTTTGAAATAATATCTAAACGGTCAACTATATAAGTGGCAATATCAAGAGCTGCATGATGATCAACATGCTTATGTTCACTAGCATGTAAGATATATTCTTTTAAGATTCCATGTAATGTTATGGTTAAATCCCAGATATAAGGCTTAATTTCATCTCCATATGCATGGATGAGCATGTTTTTTTGCCACAATACAATACGAGATCTTACCTTTATCAAGATATCCTTAAGTTTGTTGTTTTCAGTTACTGGAATTTCCTTTATTTGCATCATGATAAAATCCTTGCGATCAATAAAGTCTTCGATCTGAGTACAAAGTTGCTTAATTAAAAGCTCCTTAGGTGTTAACGAAGGATCAAAAGAGTAGGTTGCAGCTTTTTCAAACATGATGTTTTGATGGTATTCAAATACGGCAATAAACAGATCTTCCTTTGATGTGAAAAGCTTATATAGAGAAGCTTTAGACATCGAGCATTTTTCAGCGATTTCCTGAACAGAAGTTGTATGGTAGCCTTTCTCAGCAAAAAAAGCGGTTGCTGTTTCAATAATAAGTTTTCTTTTAGCGTCCAAAAAAATCACATCCTTGCGAGGGAAACTCAGTAGTTACTTTAAGAACTCGAAAGTATCCAAACGTTATTTTAGTGTAATTTATTAGATTAGTCAATGATGATGCCCTAGTAAATGAGACTGGGACATAATTAAAGATGTCATACAAAAAGACGAATAAATGTTAAGTTGAAAGAAACAAGTTCGTTCCATTGCGCTGCAGACATAAGATTCGCCTGGGAGGGAGCTAAGCCTCTCGTAAGCTGCGCGCCTGTGGGGTCTAGAGCCTTTCCTCTGCACCCGCAGGAGTCAAATGTCTTCCGCTCCATTTCACTAGTTCTTAAAAATAGGATGCAAAATCAAAAAATCTATTGAAGATAGCAAATAAAAACCCGAAACATTAGGTGATTAATTAATTGAAATATCTCCTAATATTTCGGGTTTATCATTAGCTTAAATACTTATGTCCCAGCCTCATTTATATTTTTATGGTATTAATCATTATAAATAGGTAGATTAATAGAAAACTGTGTTCCATTAACATCACTTTCTACAGTCATTATTCCTCCATGATTTTCAATAATTTTTCTAGATACTGATAACCCTAATCCTGTTCCTTCATCCTTTGTTGAGAAGAAAGGATCAAATACATGAGATAAAATTGACGAATGAATTCCAATTCCATTATCAATGAATTGTATTAGAATATATTGAGCTCTAACAGTAGTTTTAATTGTGATCTCTAAAGGTGCTTGATCTATTGCTTGCATTGAATTACGTAGTAAATTCATAAATACTTGAAGCAATTCATCTTGATGACCTTTTATTGAGAGATTCATTGTTAAAGGATCCAGCTCATAGTGTAACTTGGCATTATACAGTAATGCTTCACTTTTAAGGAATTTTCCTAGATACTCTGTCAAAAATTCAAAGATATTTAGCTCTTTCGTTGTAGTGTGGGCTGGTTTTGAAATACTTAAAAAATCACTAATTATCTTATTTGCACGATCCAGTTCAGGGATAAGTAAATTTAAAAATAGTTTTGTATGCTCGTTATCATCACTTTCACTTAGAAACTGTAAGTAACCTCTTACTGTTGTTAAGGGATTTCTAATTTCATGGGCAATTCCAGCAGCAATTCTTCCTGCTAAAGCTTGTTTTTCAGCTTCTTTAATCACATTTAAGAAATAAAATGTGCCAATCACTCTTTTTATAGAGCCATCAGGATTCCATAAAATTCTTGTGTTTATTATTCCATAATTCATATCCAATACTTCTTTATTTATTAATTCTGTTCCTGATTTAATTGATTCAAGTACAGCAATTTGTTCATCAGGTATTTTGAGTAACTCCCGAATATGCTTTCCGATTATTTGATCTCTCTCAACATTCAAATCCTTTGCAGCTTGCTGATACAAAAAGTTATGATTCCTTTAGCATCGACAAAGACAATATGATGTGGAACAAAATCAAGTATAGCCGGCAAAAAACCTTCACTCTCATTTAGGTCACCATAATCGTTTAGAGGATGGTTGTCCATCCTTGTTATTTCGATGTTATGATTTTCGTCTTTCTTAACACTTAAACCGAGCTGTTGGTCATGATATGTAAAAGTGCCTTTAATCTGTTCAAGTGATCTGCGAAGTAAGTCGTTCTCTTTTTTAAGTTGTTCGAGTTCATTCTCGTCTGAAACGTTAATAGTCATTTAAAGACTCCTTATTTTAGCAGTAATGATGGCTCTAAACTAATTAATATTATACGCTACACAATTTTACATTTACTAGGTTAGATAATCACTTTTTTGAATAGTTATTACAAGTCATATCACAAACACTCACTCATGAATATGATAGAACAAGGGTTAGTATAAGGAGGCGAAATTATGAAGGAAAAAGAATTCGAAGTTGGCCTCAAAGAATTAGAGCTTACAGTAAAAGAGTTAGAATATCAGCTTGAGAACTTCGAAGATCATCATTCAAATACCTTAGATGAAAATGATGTGAGGGCACTTGTTGATAAGATATTAACAGAAAAAGAATATGTGACAAAAAAAGAAATGGACAAAAAAATATATGAAAGTCAGCTACAGCTAACGAAGTGGATTGTTGGAACAGGGATTAGTATGACAGCGGTTGTTGTAGGTATTCTTCGCTTTTTTTAAAAGGTGCTTTTTAAAAGGTGAAAGTCTTGGAAAAATTTTCACATTTATCATGGTATTTAAACGATTATATTATAGTAGAAAAGGGGCCAGAAAGTAGCCCCTTTTGTTTATTAATTATTATCTATAATAGTAGCCACGATTAAATGGACCATCATCTAAAGCTGCTCCACCTAGTAATCCTGCACCTAGACCTAATAATCCAGTTGTTAGTGGTCCTACGCCACCACCATAGCCACCAAATCCAGGGGAACCGTATCCTGCTCCATAGCCAGGTCCATAACCAGTTCCGTATCCAGCTCCAGGATAACCGTATCCACCACCAAAGCCAGTTCCGGGATAACCATATCCACCACCGTAACCAGCTCCAGGGTAGCCACCATAGCCAGCACCATAATTATATCCACCAAAAGGACTTACTCCAGGACCACCTGGGTATCCTCCAAAACCGCCGCCATATCCAAAGGGTGCTCTAGATGTTCTATATGTCATTAGTCATTCATCCTCCCAAATGTTAATGTTTCACTGTACTATATGTATATACCTATTGAAATGGGAATGAGTTTTTGCAGAATGGGCTAATGTCCATAGATATTACGAAATTAAAAAGAACCTTCTTATGTTAAAGTTTTGTAAATAGTTGAAACTAGGAATTCAATTTACTAATTTATAATAAATATGAAGAAAGCTATTGATTATCTATTAGAAGAGTAATATACTAAGGAAGTAATTTTTTTAGGTTTCTCGACAAAAAACGACAAAATTCCTTTTTTATCTTGCTTCTTCTCAGAAGCCTTGTTATAATCAAATACATATCCTATGCGGGTGTAGTTTAGTGGTAAAACCTCAGCCTTCCAAGCTGATGATGAGGGTTCGATTCCCTTCACCCGCTCCATACATATGGTTACAACGCAGTGTTTCGTTTCTTAGATAAACGAGGCATTGCGTTTTTTAATTTTCAAACCATATATTTTCAAAATTGAATACTGACCATTACTTGTAACTGGGATACTCCACAGGCACATGCACATGCACATGCACCAGAAGTCTTCTTTGTAAAGCTTGTGCATAACAAATTCCTGTATGGAGGAAATCGACAATCATAGAATCAGTCCTTCACTCTTAAGTAATAACGCTATAATTGCTATCTCCTCCATGGATTTGAGTGAACATTTTTGATAAACTTTGTAATAATTGATTAGCTTCTTCACTGTGAAATGAAGGCTGAAAATATATAAAATGAATTGCATTGACAGTGCTTGATGTTACAGCAGTTCGTTTAGAATCGAGATATGGACTTCCAAATGGTCCACCTTGGTCTTGAGTAAGTATTTTATTAGATAACGCTATATCACGTTCATTAATGGCGGTATAGGAATCGCTGCTTGTCCCAACTTTAATTGAAATCGTATCGCCTGACAGTTTATCATAATCATAAATTCCAAGAGGAATCTGATATTGAAGAGATAGAAAATTATTCAGATCAACTGCTGAATTGACATTACTAAGAAATTGCTGTTTTTGTACTCGACGATATAAAGCTTCACTAGAAGGTCGATAACGACTTGGATCAGTTCCTACTAATTTAAATAATTTTCTCCATTCATCTATTGCTGGGATTTCAGTGACTTTTTTATCAACATAATCAAAATAGAGGGATTCCTGAAACAACTGAAGTCTTCCTTTAAGCATTTGTGGTGAATCCGATACTTGAATATCTTTATAATGGACAACACCAACCTTAAAGTCTGGACTTAATTCCTTTAATATATGATCGATTATAATTTCCATTATTTAAACCTCCACAACTATAGTGGTGTTATTTTACCATAATAGAAGTGGTATTTCGTCACCTGAGCTTCGTCTAGCTTCTAAAAAGAATGTTCTGATGTGAGCTTATTGCTTATAGGTAACGTTGTTCTTGTTGAAAAGAGCTGTGACGAAGCTTAATACAGTGCGTTCTTTTCAATTACTAAAAGTAACACGTCAATTTAAAAAGAAGGGAGGTACTAGTATGAACATTGAACAATTTAAACAAGAAGTAATTGAATACAGTAAAGAAATTGGTATAGATAAAATAGGTTTTACAAGTGCTGGTTTGTTTGAGGAGCTAAAGCAGCGGTTAATAGCTCAACAAGAGCTTGGCTATCAATCAGGATTTGAAGAAGCAGATATCGAAAAAAGAGTTACACCTGTGAAGCTTTTGCCAAAAGCAAGTTCGATCATTTCAATAGCTCTTGCATATCCTTCTAAGCTTAAAGATGCACCTAAAAGCACTAAAGAAGATCGACGTGGAATTTTTTGTAGAGCTTCATGGGGACAAGATTATCATACCGTTTTACGTGATCGGCTAAAGAAGCTAGAGGAGTTTTTAAAAGAAAGAATACCTGATATTCAACTAAAATCAATGGTAGATACAGGAGAATTATCAGATCGTGCAGTTGCAGAACGAGCTGGTATTGGTTGGAGTGGGAAAAACTGTTCGATTATAACACCTGAGTTTGGTTCTTATGTTTACTTAGGAGAAATGATAACAAATTTTCCTTTCCCACCTGATCAACCTATGGAAGATCAATGTGGAAGCTGCCGCAAATGTATCGACGTTTGTCCGACTGGTGCTCTAGTTCAACCAGGTCAGCTTGATTCATCAAAATGTATTGCCTTTTTAACACAAACGAAGGGCTTTTTAGCTGATGAATATCGAACGAAAATTGGTAACAGAATTTATGGCTGTGATACATGTCAAACTGTTTGTCCAATTAACAAAGGAAAGGATTTTCATTTTCATGAAGAAATGGAGCCTGATCCTGAAATAGCAAAGCCAAAATTGAAGCCTCTTTTAACGATTAGTAACCGTGAATTCAAAGAGAAATATGGACATATTTCTGGTTCATGGCGAGGAAAAAAACCACTTCAAAGAAATGCAATACTAGCTTTAGCACATTTTAAAGATAAAACTGCTACGCAAGACTTAATAATGTTGGTTCATCAAGATCCAAGACCTGTAATTCGCGGTACAGCTGCATGGGCTCTTGGTAAAATTGGAGAAGCTTCTGTAGAAGCTGAGCTTTTAAAGGCATTTGAAAAAGAGAAGGATGAGCAGGTTAGAGAGGAAATACAAAAAGGATTAGCATTGCTTCATGAAACCACTTGATTTAGGTAGCTTCTATTTAATTAGATCGCTACCTTTTTTGTGTTCCAAAAAACGTTATAATATATCCCACTTCTTAAGACATTAACGACTATTTCTCAATAATAGTCATATATCTTGTAGTAATACATGATGGTGGTGAATGAAATTGAAGCGTATTTTGTCAGAATTAAATCGAGCAAAATTAGAAATGCTTGTAAATAAGAAGCTTATTAAAAATACTCGTAATAATCAAGAGTTACATGCACTTGAACGAAGATATCTTTCGAATGAAAAGCGAAAAGCTGAAATAGTTAAAGGCAGTGCTGAGGTGAAGGTCTCAAGTGTTGAGACAACGTCAGAAAATTTACAAGAAGTCCTGTATATTTGTCACTATAAGTGGCTGAATAAACAAAAAGATTCTTTGTATCTAGAAGAAAGAATGGATCATCGTAAAGCTATCTTTTACCATGATGAGCTTATTGATGACCAATTAATCGAAAACTTTAATACAGAGGAGGAACCTCATTCATTATTAAGCGAAGAAATTGATCATGATTTCAGAGCTAAGGAGGGATTTAGCTATGACCGACTTGCAGCTGTTCAATATGCTGAGAGATGGTGGAATGATGAAAATCCTAAATTTAAAAATTTTGATGTGAATTGTACAAATTTTGTTTCTCAATGCTTACATGCTGGAAATGCCAAAATGCGCGGATACCCAAATCGCTCGAATGGTTGGTGGATGCAAAATAATAATTGGAGCTTTAGTTGGTCAGTAGCAAATGCGATGACAAGCTTTCTTAAGAACTCCAAAATTGGATTACGCGCTAAGAGGGTAGAAGACGCTGAGCAATTAAAGCCTGGCGATGTTATTTGCTATGATTTTCAAGGTGATGGCCGGTTTGATCATACAACCTTTGTTGTGGCAAAGGATCCTGAGAATATGCCCTTGGTAAATGCACAAACTTATAATAGTCGGATGAGATATTGGGCGTATGAAGATTCATCAGCATACACTCCGAACATTAAGTATGCATTTTTTCGAATTTTAGATGATACCAGTTCAAAATAACAATGGTATAATGTTTTGTAGCAAAGTGGGTGAATAGCCCAAATATAGTGAACGGGCATTATTGCTTCGTTTTTTATAGAAATAGATGAGGTGACTATTATGGCTTTACACGTAGTATTATATCAACCAGAAATCCCTGCAAATACTGGGAATATTGCACGTTCTTGTGCAGCAACAAATACAACTCTTCACTTAATACGTCCATTAGGATTTTCTACGGATGATAAGATGTTAAAAAGAGCGGGCTTGGACTATTGGGAGCATGTTAATGTTATTTATCATGATTCTTTAGAGGAGTTATTTGAAACATATTCAACAGGAGAGTTTTTCTACCTAACGAAATTTGGTCAACAACCACATACTACATTTGATTATAGTAATGTGGAAAAAGACTACTTTTTTGTTTTTGGTCGAGAAACGACTGGACTTCCGAAAGACCTAATTTCAGCAAATATGGATAAGTGCTTACGTTTACCAATGACTGAGCATGTTCGCTCATTAAATTTATCAAACACAGCAGCAATATTGATATATGAAGCATTAAGACAACAGAATTATCCGGGATTATCATAAAAAAGGGCTACTATTGTTGCTTTTTATAAACCTATATAAAATGATAAACTTTTGTGATGTTTTACTAACTGGAAAATAGTTCAAATAAAAGAGGGTCAAACATTGTGATGTATACAATGTTTGACCCTCTTATCCGTTGTATCCTTATATAGTAGTAAGGATGTTTGGACTTATTATTTTTTTACACCTGGCTTACTATCATATCCTGCAGTGAAGATTGCAGTTATGAACGCTAAACTCACACCTAAAATTAATAAAAAGTTCATTGCTGTACCTCCTTAAAATAAATCTATTCAAGTACATAAGGAGCTATCTCTTAAGCAGTTGTGAGAAGAGTCTCACTGTATGTATAGCATCCCATTAATAACTAGTTTTATTATACCTTAAACCATATGTGATGTGAATGTGCAACATATTTTCCAAAGAAAATTTTTGTTGTTTATCTGCTTTTTGTTATGTAAAACGAATGTTAAAGGACATCCTCGCATAAAGTGTATTAATCTGCAAGTGCAGTTTATAGTACGACCAAAGATGAAGGAGGTCCTTATGGATATCTTAAAAAAAATTGAAAAGTACAGGGAAGATGAGCAACGCTTAAAGTGGGAAGGTACCTTCGTAGAGTATTTGGATATTGTTAAGGAAAAACCTTGGGTTGCCCAATCAGCCCATTCGCGGGTTTACAATATGATCAAAGATGCAGGGATTGAAGAGGTGGATGGCAAAAGACGTTATAAGTTTTTTGATCACCAGTTATATGGATTAGAAGATGCATTAGAAAGATTAGTAGAGGAGTATTTCCATCCTGCTGCAAAACGTTTAGATGTAAGAAAACGAATTCTGTTACTGATGGGTCCAGTAAGTGGTGGTAAATCTACACTTGTGACAATGTTAAAAAGAGGCCTTGAGGCATACTCATTAACAGATCGCGGTGCAGTTTATGCGATAAAGGGCTGTCCAATGCATGAAGATCCATTACATTTAATTCCGCATCATTTACGAGAAGATTTTTATGATGAATATGGTATTCGAATTGAAGGAAATCTATCTCCATTAAATGTAATGAGGTTGGAGCAGGAATATGGTGGACGTATTGAGGATGTTCGAGTAGAACGAATTTTCTTATCAGAAGATAAACGTGCTGGTATCGGAACATTTAGTCCATCTGATCCAAAATCACAAGATATTGCGGATCTAACTGGAAGTATTGACTTTTCAACTATTGCAGAATATGGATCAGAATCAGATCCTCGTGCATATCGTTTTGATGGTGAATTAAATAAAGCAAATCGTGGAATGATGGAATTCCAAGAAATGTTAAAATGTGATGAGAAATTTTTATGGCATTTGCTTTCATTAACCCAAGAAGGTAATTTTAAAGCCGGTCGTTTCGCACTTATTTCTGCAGATGAACTGATTGTCGCACATACAAATGAAACCGAATATCGTTCATTTATCTCCAACAAAAAAAATGAAGCCCTCCATTCTCGAATTATCGTAATGCCTGTTCCTTATAACTTGAAAGTAACTGAAGAAGAACGAATTTATGAAAAAATGATTGGTGAAAGCGATGTTTCAGATGTTCATATTGCTCCACATACGTTAAAGGTTGCAGCAATGTTCACAATTTTAACTCGTCTTAAAGAACCAAAACGCGGTGACATTGATCTTGTGAAGAAAATGAGATTATATGATGGTGAAAATGTTGAAGGCTTTAACTCTGTTGATGTAAATGAATTACAAAAAGAATATAATGATGAAGGTATGGCAGGAATTGATCCACGTTATGTGATTAACCGTATTTCATCAACAATTATCCGTAAGGAAGTTCCGTCAATCAATGCACTAGATGTATTACGTGCATTAAAAGAAGGACTGGATCAACATGCATCGATCTCAAACGAAGATCGTGAAAAATACTTAAATTTCATTTCTGTTGCGCGTAAGCTTTATGATGATATGGCAAAGAAAGAAGTTCAAAAAGCATTTGTATACTCTTATGAGGAATCTGCTAAAACACTTATGGATAATTATCTTGATAATGTTGAAGCTTATTGTAATAAAAACAAGCTTCGTGATCCATTAACAGGAGAAGAAATGAATCCAGATGAAAAGTTAATGCGTTCAATCGAAGAGCAAATCGGAATTTCGGAAAATGCGAAAAAAGCGTTCCGTGAAGAAATCTTAATTCGTATTTCTGCATATGCACGTAAAGGGAAGCGATTTGATTACAATTCACACGAACGTCTTCGTGAAGCTATCCAGAAAAAGCTATTTGCGGATCTGAAGGATGTTGTCAAAATCACAACATCATCAAAAACTCCAGACGAGCAACAGCTTAAGAAGGTGAACGAGGTTGTTGCACGCTTAATCGATGAGCATGGCTATAATTCATCATCTGCTAATGAATTATTAAGATATGTAGGAAGCTTGTTAAATAGATAAAGTATCAGGGAATGGGAGCTGGCGGAAATTTTGTCAGCTTTTTTTGTTTTTTTTAGGTGGAAGAAGAGGTCAGCTTGTTTAGGAGCGTGTAACGTGGAAATGGTGGCAGATGGTCGATAAAAGTGTGAGGATGACTCGTAAAGATGAGAGAATGGCATGCAAAGTGAGATTGATGGTCGATAAAGTGGTGAATGGCGTGCAAAGTGAGATTGATGATCGATAAAGTGGTGAATGGCTTGAAAATAGTGGAGAATGGTCGATAAAAGTGTGAGGATGACTCTCAAAGAAGAGAGAATGGCGTGCAAAGTGAGATTGATGATCGATAAAGTGGTGAATGGCTTGAAAATAGTGGAGAATGGTCGGTAAAAGTGTGACGATGACTCGCAAAGATGAGAGAATGACGTGCAAAGTGATTAATATGTAAAAGAGAGAGGAAATCTTTCCCTCTCCTAGTTAAGCATACATCTTATTTTCTTCTTCTTTTCTAAAGAAGCTCTTCATTGCTTGGAAAACATCTGATTTTTGCTTGAGGATATAATGGCGGAATTTTTCATCATTGATATTTTTATAAGCGGACATTAAGGTTGAATGTCGGTTATACTGGTTGACTTCACCGTAGCCGAAGATATTTGAGACTTTCATAAGCTCGTCGACTAGTTTAACACATCTTGGATTATCTGAGGTTAAGTTATCACCGTCTGAGAAATGGAAAGGATAGATATTATATCGTGAAGGGTTGTATTTGCCATCAATTACTTCTAAGGCTTTACGATAAGCTGATGAACAGATTGTTCCACCACTTTCTCCTTTTGAAAAAAAGTCTTCCTCTGTGACAATTTTTGCTTCTGTGTGGTGTGCAATAAATTCAATTTCAACTTTTTCGTATTTGGTTCTTAGAAATCTTGTCATCCAGAAGAAGAAGCTGCGAGCCATGTACTTTTCCCAGAGGCCCATTGAGCCACTAGTATCCATCATCGCGATCACAACTGCTTTTGAATCGGGTTTCACTGTATCATTCCAGGTTTTGAATTTTAAATCCTCTGGATAGATTGGATGGAACTTTGATTTTCCTGCCATTGCGTTACGTTTGTAAGCGGAAAGCATCGTTCTTTTTTTATCTACATTACCCATCAATCCAGTTCTTCTTATATCATTAAATTCGATATGGTCAATCACAATATCGTCGCGCTCTTTTTGTTTTAAATTAGGTAGTTCTAATTCTTTGAAAAGGGCTGCTTCAAGCTCTAATATGGATACCTCTGCTTCATAATAGTCTTCACCAGCTTGATCCCCGGCTCCTTGACCTTTACCTGGTCCTTTTGCATCAGCCTGAGATCCGTCTCGTGCAACAACATCTCCGACTTCACTTTCTCCATCACCTTGGCCAACATGTTTGTTTTTATCATAGTTATAGCGAATTTTGTATTCGTCAAGTGAACGAATTGGTATTTTCACAACATCTTTTCCATTTGACATAACGATACTTTCTTCTGTTATAAGATCTGGAAGATTGTTGCGAATAGCTTCCTGAACTTTTTCTTGGTGTCTTGTTTGATCATCCTGGCCTTTACGATGGAGGGTCCAATCTTCTTGTGAAATAACAAAATTTGTTTGTTCTTTACCCGTCATATTAAAATTCCCCCTCCAAATTTTAGTTAGTTTCAATAGCTTTATCAATTAAATCAAAAAAATATTTCCTAAATGAAAAAAAACTGTCACATTTCATGACCTTCACGCATACATTAACGTGGATGAATAAATTGGGACCAAGAACTGTTTGAAATTCTGTGGATTACTTTATCCTATGCGACAGTTTTGTTTTATTGACAAATAATTTAGAAAATTATCGTGGAATTGTTAAAAATGAGACAAGTTACTTGCAGGTGTGTTTGATGAAGAAAGGCTTTTTTTAGGTAAGTATGATTTAAAATATATTAGAAATCGAAGAAGCAATCTCTTGATTCGTGGAGAGTAAAACTAAGTGCTTATCTTACAGAGGATGGGACATAAGTATTTAAGCTAATGAAAAACCCGAACTATTAGGTGATATGTCAATTAAACATTCGCCTAATAGTTCGGGTTTTTATTTGCAGACTTCAATGTTTTTAGATTTTGCTTACTATTTTTAAGAACTAGTGTAATGGAGTGGAAGACATTTGACTCCTGCGGGTGCAGAGGAAAGGCTAAGACCCCACAGGCGCTTGCGCCGAGGAGGCTTAGCTTCCTCCCCGCGGAAAGCAAATGTCTGCAGCGAAATGAAACGAACTTGTTTCTTTCAACTTAACTGAATTTAGGTTTATTCGTCTTTTTGAATGATTTCTTTAATTTTGTCCCGCCTCTGTTTATGTTTAAGGACTATTTCGTAATGAAAGAAGTATATGTCTATGTGGTCTTTTTCAAAAAACAAGTTTGCTTTACTTGCTCTTAGTATGTTTATATTGAATTGGATCGGGTAATTTCCCACCTTGCTTGACTTGTTTATTTGTTTTCATATTCTCCATAATCTTAGATTGCTTCTTTAAATCTTTCATATCACGCACCATCGTATTTTTCCTTTTACTCATTTTGCCCACCTCGTTTTTGATGTTTCTCTATTTAATTCCCTTTAATTTATTTAACAAACGCTTTTGTTGGATATAGTAACTAATCAGGATTCTTAATTTAGTTATGTTAATAAAAATTAACTGCTTATTTGACAATTGATGTGTATAATGAAATATAATTTTAACAATTGATATCTACACACCTAGGAGGGATTTCTTTGAAAACTGGTGAATTATGTAGAATACTAATAGTGGATGATGAGCAATTAATAAGACAAGGTATAAAGCATTACCTTCAGTGGGAGCAGGTGGGTTTTCAGATTGTTGGTGAAGCATCTAATGGTAAAGAAGCTCTTGAGATGATTGAAAAAACAAAGCCACATATTATTCTTACTGACATTGTTATGCCAATTATGGACGGTGAGGAATTAACAAGAGTTGTTAAAAGTAAATATCCTCAAATTGAGATTATTATTTTAAGTAGTTATGGAGAATTTGATTATGTTAGATCAACTTTTCAAAGTGGTGCTGTTGATTATATATTAAAACCGAAGCTCGATTCAGAAACGCTTCTGAAAGTATTAACAACTGCTGCAAATCGAATTCCATCACTAAAATCGATTGAGAAAGAAGATAGCTTTGCATTAAATATAGGGAATATCATCGATAAATTAATAGCAGGATATGAGATTGAAACAGATTATGATAGTAAAGCTCTTTCACAGGCATTTCCACATCCTTATTTTTCCTTGTTCATAGTAGATAGTAGAAATCTCAAGAATCCAGAAAATGTAACACAAATAAAAAGCAGAATAGAAAAAGAACTTGATTCAAAAGGAATGCATTATCATAGTTTTACAGAGGGAAATAATGTAAGCGGATACCTACTGAATATAAAGGAAGAAGAAAATTTAGAATTCACCGATGAATTATTAAACGGAGACCTTAACTTTGGTATTCTTATAACTAATTCATTTAATAACTTGTCTGATTTAGGTATGAAGTTTAATGAAGTTATAAAAAAAATGCTACAGTATCGTTTTTATTTCCCTGAATTGAAATTAATGACTGAAAAAGAATTGCCTACTAATGTATGTGTTCCTATTTCATTTAATTTGGATAAATTCACAAATGATTTTAAACATGAAAGATTTGATTTAGCATTTAGTTATTTAGAGGATTATGTAAAAGCATTATCAAATAACTATACTACTGATATGTTTGAGTATAAGTCGTTTTTTGGAAATATCATCTTTAATATAACAATACTTTTAGGAAATATGAACTTCGAAGTGAATGAATTAGAAAACAAAAAATTCACTTTTTTTAACTGTATTGATGAAGCAACTTCTGCTAATGAAGTTATAGAGCAATTGAATATTTTTATATTAGAAGCAAAGAAATGTATCGCAGCAAAGTCCAGTCAAACAGGTCATTCAAATATAACAATGATTTTGGAATATATTGAGGAACATTTTGCCGAACCTCTTAGTTTAACAGGAGTTGCACATCATTTTCATTTTAATCCTACGTATTTATCCAGTTACTTTGCATCACATAATAGAGAAGGCTTTAATGAATATTTAAATAAAATTCGGATTGAAGAAGCTGCTAAGCTATTAGTGAATAAAGCGACGCCTATTTCAGAAATCAGTGGTCTTGTCGGGTATTCAGATCACAGCTATTTTTGTAAGGTGTTTAAAAAGCTCAAGGGTGTTTCACCGAGTCAATATAGAAGAAGTCAAAAATTGAATTAAGTGATGTGATACAGCATGAAATTTTTGCAAAAGCATTTTAGGTATAATGGATTGTTTACGATTATGTTTCTAATTAGTGTGATAAGTATTGTTTCTGTCTCAGTTATTATTACTTGGACAACCTTTCGTATGTCAGAGGAATTTTTTATTGATAAATTTAGTATTACAAATGGACGAGTCATGACCCAGGTGAAGGATAGTATAGAATCTTATAATTATTCTGTTGTATTAGCATCAAATAATATTCTTCAAAGTGGTACCATCCGAAAAAATCTTACTGAAGAGCAGTCTAACGAGCAGCAGATGAGAGCTTTTTATGAGATGTATCAACAAATGAAGCGGGTTAAATCTAATGTCGATGCATATGAAACAGAAATTATTATTACAGGGATTAATGGGATGAATTATGCAACCAATCGACCGTATTGGCCAATTCCTGATGATGAATTGATTCAGCACACTATTACAAAGAATACTATGGATGAACCTAAGAAGCTAATGTATCATTTTGATCAACGTGATTACCAAATTGGTGATAATCATTTTATTGTTGCATCAAAGGCTTTAATGGAGAGAATTTCAGGTGATATTTATGGGGCAATGTATTTTTCTATTCAAGAAAGTGAATTTCGGAAATTTTATAGCAGCTATACAAGTGAAGGGAATAATGTATATATTTTAGATAATAATGGATTGATTGTTTCTAGTAATCAAACAAAAATGATTGGACAAAAAGCTGATGAGCTATTGTCCTATGCGTTAGAGAATGAAGGCAATCGCAGCGATTATCTTATTGAAAAGTTCATGGGTACAGATCAAATTATATTTATGGAGTATCTTCCTTCACTTGACATGTATTTATTTAATCTTATTGATAGGAAAACAGCAATTGGGGATTTGATTAATAAAAAGCAAATAGTTCTCATTTCTATGGGGATTGTAGTCATAGCACTTATTATTGTATTTTTCATTTCAAGAAGAATCACTAATTCCTTATCACATCTAGTTAAGCAAATAGCTGATGCTTCAAAGTTCGACTTCGATAAATACGTTTCAGTTACAGGTACTTATGAAACAAGGAGAATTGGTGAAGCATTCAATTCAATGTTAGATGAATTACATGATTATTTAGAAAAGCTTGTTTTATATCAAAAGCAAAAACGAAATGCAGAGCTTGCTGCACTTCAGCAGCAGATTAATCCACATTTCTTATACAATACTTTAACTTCTATTAAGTTCATGGTTCAACAGGGAAGTAAGGATGAAGCGGAAGAAATTATCAATTCATTGATTGCCCTACTCCAAAATACGATTGGTAATGTTAGTGAAACCATTTCTGTTGAACAAGAAATTAATAATTTGAAAAATTATGTGCTTATTAATCAAAAACGTTATGGAGACAGAATTAAGGTGAATTATTTAATTGGACCAGGATGTATGGAATATCATGTGCCAAAATTAATTCTTCAGCCATTTATCGAAAACTCCTTTTTTCATGGTTTTAATCATAAAAGTGAAGGATTCATTAATGTTCTTGTGTGGCAGGAGAATAATACGCTAATTTGTGAAGTGATGGATAATGGTGATGGTATGGAGATGTCGTCGACTAGCGAGCTACCTAAAATTAAAAGTAAACGACAGCATTTTACAGGTATTGGTGTGAAAAACGTTCATGAACGTATTCAATTGATTTATGGAAACCAGTATGGAGTTACAATTAATAGTACTAAAGGTGAGGGGACAAGAGTGAAAATCACCCTTCCAATTACAAATAAATAAGAATGATGTTTGAAAAATATGTAATCATACAAATACCAATAATCAGCATACCAAATCTATATAGATTTGGTATGCTGTTATTATTTTTAGAACATAATAGGCGTGAAGGTTATTTTCGTAAACTTGTTGTTTTAAAAATCTTAAGAAAAGAGCATTAAAACAATACTCTCTAGGAATTTAATCATAAATAAATACTAGTTTCTGAAAAAAGTACAAATTTGATTAAAAGAAAGCGTATACATCATGCGAAGAAAACACAAGTTTATGAAAATATCGTCATAACAGCACCTGCTTTAGAGGTGCTATCATAGAAGTTGTAAGAGAGATAACGCTTACAAGAATATAAAAAACAAATGGGGGTTTACGTATGAAAAAGCTTTTAGTGTTGTTTTTAGCTAGCATTATGCTGTTGGCTGCATGTTCATCTGGTGGAGATACAAAAGAAACTGGAGAAAAAAGCAGCAGTTCATCTGAATCAGATTCAATCACAATTTGGGCATGGGATCCAAACTTCAATATTAAAGCAATGAACATGGCAAAGGATGTATATCAAGCTGAAAATCCTGATGCTGAAATCAAGATAGTAGAAAATGCACAAGCTGATATTATTCAAAAATTAAATACAAGTTTAAGCTCTGGTACAACAAAAGGGTTACCAAATATTGTTTTAATTGAAGATTATAGAGCACAAAGCTTTCTTCAAGCATATCCAGATTCTTTTGAAAAGTTAACAGGTTCTTTTAACACAGAAGATTTTGCTTCATATAAAATCGCTCCAACTAGTTTAGATGGAGAAAATTATGGTTTACCATTTGACACTGGTGTAACAGGTTTATACGTAAGAACAGATTATTTAGAAGAAGCTGGCTATTCAGCTGAAGATCTTCACAACGCTGATTGGGATAAATATATCGAGATTGGTAAAAAAGTAAAAGAAGCAACAGGCAAACACATGTTATCACTTGATCCTAATGATCTTGGAATTATTCGTACAATGATTCAATCAAGTGGTTCTTGGTACTTGAAAGAAGATGGTGTAACACCAAATATCGCTGGAAATGAAGCTCTTAAAAAGGCATTTGAAGTTTATAAAGAAATGCTAGACGCAGATATTCTTAAAGCGCATTCTGATTGGAGTCAATATCTAGAAGGATTCAATAGTGGTGATGTAGCGACAGTTCCTACTGGTAACTGGATTACTCCTTCTGTTAAAGCTGAAGCTTCTCAATCTGGCAAATGGTCAGTTGTTTCACAACCAACACTTCCAGGAATCGAAAACTCAGTTAATGCATCAAACTTAGGTGGTAGTTCTTGGTATGTATTAAATGTACCAGGTAAAGAATTAGCAGTTGATTTCTTAGCAAAAACTTATGGCTCTAACGCTGATTTCTATCAAGATTTAGTAACGGAAATTGGAGCAATTGGAACTTATATCCCAGCTGCTGAAGGTGAAGCATATAAAGCTGCAGATGAATTTTTTGGAGGTCAAACAATCATTTCTGACTTCTCGAAATGGACTGAAGAAATACCTCAAGTAAACTATGGTCTGCATACGTACGCAGTTGAAGATATTTTAGTAGTTGAAATGCAGAACTACCTTCAAGGTAAAGAAATTGATCAAGTGCTAGAAGATGCACAAGCGCAAGCTGAAGCACAAATTAAATAATATCTTCGATTTATACTATTCATATCTTTTTTAGAAAATGATATGAAAGTAAAAGCCTCGGAAACTCTCCTGCTTCTGTTATATGGATTTTTAATCCGAAGCATGGTGAGGTTTTCTGAGGCTCTTACATTATATTGACAAGTTAAGGAGTTGACTTGATTTGATCCAGGCAAAAACAAATGACCATATACCGCAACAAAAGCCAAGAAAGAAAATAAATGCAAACGTAATTATTGGTTGGTCTTTCATTACAATCGCAACGATCATGATTTGTTTATTTTATTTTTATCCGATGATACAGGCACTTATTATGTCCTTTCAATCTGGTACTGGAACAAACTTAACGTTTACTGGACTAGATAACTATGCTCGTTTATTTAAAGATCCTACATTTATTACAGCAGTTAAAAATACTGTCATTTATTTAATGATTCAAGTTCCTGTAATGATACTTTTGGCATTATTTTTATCTGTTTTACTAAATGATAAACGATTGAAATTTAAAGGTTTTTTCCGTACAGCTATCTTTTTACCTTGTGTAACATCACTAGTTGCTTATTCTGTTATATTCAAATATTTATTTGGAACTGACGGAATTGTGAATATGATGTTAATGAAGTTTGCATTTATTGCAGAGCCAGTTCAATGGTTAACAGATCCATTTTGGGCAAAAATGACGATTGTTATTGCAATTACATGGCGCTGGACTGGTTATAATATGATTTTCTATCTATCTTCTCTTCAAAATATCGATCACTCTATATATGAAGCTGCGAAAATTGATGGGGCATCTGCTTTTCAACAATTCTTTAAAATTACAATTCCGATGTTAAAACCTATCATCCTCTTTACATCGATTACTTCAACAATTGGTACATTACAGCTATTTGATGAGGTAATGAATATAACCAAAGGTGGTCCTGGTAATTCAACAATGACGATTTCACAATATATTTATAATCTTTCATTTAAATACACACCAGACTTTGGTTATGCGGCGACGGTTTCTTATGCAATCGTAATTATGATTGTTATCTTCTCAATTATTCAGTTTAAAGTGGCAGGTGATAAAAATGCATAAAGTGAGACGAATATTTGCTTATGCTGTATTGATAATTGCTAGCATTATATCTATCTTTCCGTTTTTATGGATGATTATATCGGCAACGAATAAATCAGTAGATGTAACGAAGGGTAGATTGCTACCAGGAAGTCATTTTTTAGAGAACTTTAATAATCTTTTAGATACTGTTGATATCGTTCCAGCTTTAATAAATTCAGCAAAAATTTCTATATCTACTACAGTTTTATCATTATTAATTGCTTCATTAGCAGGCTATGGATTTGAAGTATTTAGAAGTAAAGCGAAAGATGTTGTATTTAACATTTTGTTAATTTCAATGATGATTCCTTTTGCAGCACTTATGGTACCTTTATTCCGTATGTTTGGGAAAATCTCAGCTGTTGCTCCATTCATTGGAATAGATACGTTAACATCTGCAGTTTTACCAACATTAACAACAGCATTTCTTATCTTTTTCTTCCGTCAAAGTACAAAGATGTTTCCAAAGGATATTCTTGAAGCTGGGAGAATTGATGGGTTAAGTGAATTAGGAGTATTCTTTAGAATTTATGTACCTACAATGAAAACAACGTATGCAGCAGCAGCTATTATTACTTTTATGGCTAGCTGGAACAATTATTTATGGCCTTTAGTTGTATTACAATCTCCAGAAAATCAAACGATTCCGTTGCTTATTTCAAATCTAGGGTCAAGCTATGCACCTGATTTTGGAATTATTATGACTGCGATCGTTATTGCTACTTTACCAGCAGCTATTATTTTCTTCATTATGCAAAAGCATTTCGTTGCAGGAATGATGGGATCAGTGAAGTAATAAATATAATAGGATTTTATAAAATAGTAAAACCATAATCTGAGGATCATCAGCCTGAAAGATACATTTACACGACAAAGGTATCTAAAAACTGTAGGTCCTCGTTTCTTCAATTAATAAGGAATTACGAACTTGATTTTAAAATTTATTAACCCAGAACAAAATGAGAGGAAGCGTGATCTTGATGACAACTAACCTTAATCCAACTACTGATTGGCTAACAGACGTGAATGTGTTTGCAGTAAACCGTCTTCCTGCACATTCAGATCACTTTTATTATGAAACTTTAGCGGAGGCAAAGTCAGCTTCTTCTATGAAAATGCGATATGACTTGAATGGACAATGGAAATTTAATTATGCGATTAATCCTGCAAATCGACCAGAGTCTTTTTATCAAGAAGACTTTAATTGTGCTGGCTGGGGTGATATTCGTGTTCCTGGACATATTCAATTACAGGGTCATGGCAAACCACAATATGCGAATACTATGTATCCTTGGGATGGTCATAATGATATCCGTCCACCTGAAATTCCTACTGATCATAATCCTGTTGGAAGTTATGTAAAGTATTTCAACGTTCCTGAAAATATGAAGGAAAAGCCTGTTTTTATATCTTTTCAAGGTGTTGAATCAGCATTTTATGTTTGGCTAAATGGTCAATTTATTGGCTATAGTGAGGATAGCTTTACACCAGCAGAGTTTGAGCTTACTCCTTTTCTAAAGGAAGGAGAAAATAAATTAGCGGTGGAAGTGTATCAAAGAAGCACAGGCAGCTGGCTTGAGGATCAAGATTTCTGGCGTTTTTCAGGGATTTTTAGAGATGTATACCTATATACTGTTCCAGAGATTCACGTATATGATGCGAATGTAAAAGCAACATTAGATGAAACATTTACGAATGGGACACTTAAAGCTGATCTGAAATTATTGTTAGCAAATAGTGGATCTAAAGTGGTTGCAGAATTATTTGATCATAAAGGAAAGTTGATAGAATCTGCAACAGCTTCAATTGAAGGGGAAGAATCTAGCTTCTCTATGACAGTTAACAAACCAAAGCTTTGGAGTGCAGAAGAGCCTACACTTTATCAATTATATATCCAATTATTCAATGAATCTGGTGAATTAGTAGAGGTTATTCCACAAAAGGTTGGTTTCAGAAGATTTGAAATGGTAGATAAGATCATGAAATTAAACGGTAAACGTATTGTTTTCAAAGGTGTCAATCGTCATGAATTCAATTATCGAAGCGGACGTACGATTTCTAGAGAAGATATGCTATGGGATATTAAAACATTGAAGCAAAACAATATTAATGCTGTTCGTACATCACATTATCCAAATCAAAGCTATTGGTATGAATTATGTGATGAATATGGAGTTTATGTGATAGATGAAATGAACCTAGAAACACATGGTTCATGGCAAAAGATGGGTGCTGTTGAGCCTTCTTGGAATATTCCAGGTAATAAGCCAGAGTGGCAGGATATTGTTCTAGATCGTGCTATATCTATGTTTGAAAGAGATAAAAACCATCCATCTATTTTGATATGGTCTTGTGGAAATGAATCATATGCTGGAGAAGTAATTTTGAATGTGACAAAGTACTTTAAATCAGTTGATGATAGTCGCCTTGTGCATTATGAAGGAGTGTTTTATGACCGAAACTATAATGACACAAGTGACATGGAAAGTAGAATGTATGCTAAGCCGGCTGATATAGAAAAGTACTTAACTGAAAATCCTGAAAAGCCTTATTTAAGTTGTGAATATATGCATGCAATGGGGAACTCTTTAGGTGGAATGAATTATTACACTGAACTTGAAGATAAATACCCAATGTATCAAGGTGGATTTATTTGGGATTATATTGATCAATCACTTATAAAAGAAGATCGTTATGGTAAAGAGTTTCTAGCATATGGTGGAGATTTTGAGGATCGACCAACAGATTATGGCTTCTGTACGAATGGAATTGTTTATGCGAATCGAGAGGTTTCGCCAAAAATGCAGGAAGTGAAATACTTATATCAAAATGTAAAGCTTAATGTAGATCAAACTGGTGTGACGATAACCAATGATAATCTTTTTATTGATACATCAGATTATTATTTAGAGTATAAATTGTTGCTTGATGGAAAAGAAATTTATCAAAATAGAAGTAATGTCGTTGTTAAGCCTCAATGTAAAGAGAGAGTTGAATTTGAATTACCAGAAAAGGTATTACAAAACTCTGGTGAATTTTGCTTACATGCTGCACTTAAATTGCAGGAAAATACTCTATGGGCACAATCTGGACATGAGGTTGCTTTCGGTCAGTTTATTATGGAAAAACAAAAAGAAGAAAATCCTATCACTTCATCTAGTGAACAATTTAGAGTTGTTGAAGGTGATGTAAACATTGGAGTACATGGTAGAGACTTTACGATTATGTTTTCAAAGCAAGTAGGTAGCTTAGTTTCTGTTAACTATTCAGGCAAAGAAATGATCGCATATCCACCTGCACCACTATTTTGGAGAGCAACGACTGATAATGATCGTGGCTATGCTCAAACTTTTAACTCAGGAAGCTGGTATGCTGCAAGTTTAGCTAGAAAATGTACAAATATTGAATTAAAGCAAGAAGGAAATAAAGTACAGGTTATATTTACCTATAAATTTTCTATATCTGCAAAATTAGAGGTGAAAACGAATTATACAGTTACCTCTGATGGAAGCATACATGTTAAATCATCTTATTATGGTGCAGAAGAGTTACCACAATTACCGATCTTTGCGCTATCCTTTAAAGTTCCAGCAAAATATGATCAGCTAGAGTGGTATGCAATGGGACCTGAAGAAAATTATTCTGATCGTTCGATGGGAGCGCGTCTTGGTATCTTTAAGAATACTGTCGAAGATAACCTATCGAGCTACTTGAATCCACAAGAATCAGGAAATCGTACAGGTGTCCGTCAATTAAGTGTTACAAGCAAGTATGGAGATGGAATTAAAGTATCATCTGTTGGAGATCCAGTTGAGTGTAATGTTTCACCTTACACAGCCTTTGAATTAGAAAATGCTACTCATCATTATGAGTTACCAAATGTTCATTACACAGTAATAACTGTAGCAGGAAAGCAAATGGGTGTTGGTGGCGATGATAGCTGGGGTGCACCAGTACATGATGAGCATTTGCTTAAAGCGAATGAGGACATGGAGTTTGAGTTTTTAATCCAACGTGTTAATTGTTAATTATTTAAAAAGTTTGTCAAATTCAAAAAAGAGCTTGGTTTGTTCAAGCTCTTTATTTTTTGTTAGTGAAAGAAACAGATCGTCAAAGGAGCTGGATAAAGTGTATTTATATATTAATGAAGAAAAGAAACAATTTCATTTAACAAATGGAGAAATAAGTTATCTGTTTCATGTTTTGAAAAATGGCAGCTTAGGTCAGTTATATTATGGTAAGGCAATTAGACATCGAGAGGATTTTTCTCATTTTCAGGTTAACCATATTCCAACTCCAGCTAGTTGTCATTATTACAAAGAAGATCCGGCATTTTCACTAGAAACAACAAGACAAGAGTTTCCTGTTGCAGGAAAAGGAGATTTTCGAGAAGCTGCAATTGAAGTTGAAACACGTGATGGTCGAATTGGAAATGAATTTATCTACCAAGGGTATGAAGTGACGAATGGGAAGCCTAAATTGAAGGGACTTCCAGCAACTTATGCTAATGAAGAAGAAGCAACAACTCTGACAATAACATTAGTAGATAAAACGATAATGACGAAGGTTTATTTATCATATACAATTTTTCATCACTATCCAGTAATAACAAGAAATGTGAAAATGCAAAATATCGGTGATGACCAAATCTTTATTAAAAAGTTAATGAGTGCCTCTATTGATTTACCTGATGATGATTATTCTATGATTCATTTATCAGGAACTTGGTCAAGGGAGCGACATATTAAAGAACGTCAGCTCGTTCAAGGAATTCAATCGATTTCTAGTATTAGAGGAGCAAGTTCACATCATGATAATCCGTTTATTGCATTAAAAGGAAAACAAACAACAGAGCATGAAAATGAAGTGTATGGATTTAATTTTGTTTATAGTAGCAACTTTTTAGCTCAAGTCCAGGTTGATCATTATCAAACATCAAGAGTGATGATGGGAATACATCCACATCAATTCAAATGGAAGCTTTCAGAGCAAGAGAGCTTTCAAGCTCCTGAAGTAGTAATGGTGTATTCAGATAAAGGGTTAAATGGAATGAGTAAAGCATTCCATGATTTATATCGAAATCACTTAATTCGCGATCCGTGGAAAACTGAGGAAAGACCTGTTTTAATAAATAACTGGGAAGCAACTTACTTTGATTTTGATGAAGAAAAGCTAGTGAATATAGCAAAAAGTGCTAAAGAGTTAGGAATTGAGTTATTTGTATTAGATGATGGCTGGTTTGGAACTAGAAATGATGATACCTCATCACTTGGTGATTGGTTTGAAAACAAAGCTAAATTACCAAATGGACTAGAATCATTATCAGATAAAATTGATTTACTAAATATGAAATTCGGTTTGTGGTTTGAGCCTGAAATGATTAATCCAATTAGTCAATTATATAATGATCATCCTGACTGGGTTGTTGGTAGACAAGGAGAGCATTTGACTCTTGGTCGAAATCAATTAGTTTTAGATTTTTCTAGACATGAAGTAGTAGATTTTATATATGAAAAGATGGCTGGTATTATTAAAAAAACAAAGCTCTCTTATATAAAGTGGGATATGAACCGAAACATTACGGATGCTTTTTCACAAGCACTTAGTCAAGATCAACAAGGAGAGTTTTTCCATCGTTATATTTTAGGGGTGTATTCTCTATATGAGAAGCTAACTGAGGAATTCCCAGATGTTCTATTTGAATCATGTGCAGGTGGTGGTGGTCGTTTTGATCCAGGTATGTTCTATTATGCACCACAAGCCTGGACAAGTGATGATACAGATGCAGTTGAACGATTAAAAATCCAGTATGGAACTTCATTAGTGTATCCAATCTATAGTATGGGTTCACATGTTTCAGCTGTACCAAGCCATCAAACATTACGCAACACTCCAATTGAGACAAGAGCGAATACAGCATACTTCGGAACATTTGGTTATGAATTAAATCCTCTCGAATTAAGTGATGAAGAAAGAAGTGTCATTAAGAAGCAAGTTCAATTTTATAAGAAGCATCGAAAACTGATTAGAGATGGAGATTTCATTAGACTAAAAAGTCCGTTTGAAAACAATGAAACTGCGTGGATGATTACTTCAAAGGATAAAAAAGAGGCATTGGTTGGGTGGTACAAAGTACTTGCAGATGCAAATCCAAAGAAAGAACAAGTACTTCTTTTAAAAGGACTAGAAAAGAACTTACTTTATGAAATAAATGGAGAAAAAGAGAGCTTCTATGGCGATGAATTAATGTATCGCGGATTGCCTTTACCGACGGAATTTAATGGAGCAAATGGGTCATTTGCAAAACGCGGAGGAGATTATCAATCTGAAGTCTTTTATTTAGTAGGCAAGTAATAAGTTAAAAGAGGATCGGCTCAATTGAGTCGGTCCTCTTCTTTATCTTTTTCAAAATGTAAGTAAATGCACGGGAATAGTGCATAAATCAATTTAATTAAACGTTTGTTTAAGTATTTTTAAGCTCAACTTTTCTAAGAATTTAATTTAATGAATAAAATGAGTCGTTTCTCTAAAACTATTGATGTTAATATCTGCATTTTATATCAAGTGTAAAAGCTATAATAAGGACTGTTTATTTTAGAGGTTTTAAAATAATTAACATTACAATAATTGATATCGTTATTCGTTTTCACGTAGAGGAGCTGAATGAAGTGACATGGACAATTAGTAGAAATGAGTTGTCTCAGCAAGAGCTTTTGAATTTAGAGAGCTTATTTTCATTAGCAAATGGCTATATCGGTGTTCGTGGCAATTTTGAAGAAGGTTATGGTAGTGAGATGAATTCCATTCGTGGAACATATTTAAACGCGTTTCATGATATTACTGAAATTAATTATGGTGAAAAGTTGTACGCTTTTCCTGAAACTCAGCAAAAGTTGGTTAATAATATTGATTCCCAAACTATCGAAATCTACTTTGAAGAAGAACGTTTCTCCCTTTTTGAAGGAGAAGTAATTTCTTTTGAGCGTTTTCTTTATTTGGACAAAGGCTATACAGAAAGAGTGATTACTTATAAAACAAAAAAAGGACAGCAAGTTAAATTACGTTTTAGACGTCTTGTATCTTTTTACATAAGAGAGCTGTTTGCCATTGAATTATTGATTGAGCCTGTAGATTTTACAGGTACAGTTAAGATTGTCTCTAAAGTAGATGGTGATGTATCAAATTATGTTAGCCGGAATGACCCACGTGTTTCTGAAGGACATGCCAAGTTATTGTCTGTTGAAAAAGTAGGGCATGATGAAAGTATGATGTTTGTAGTAGATAAAACAGGAACATCTAATTTAGAAACAGCTTGTACAACAAAACACCAACTATCAATTGGATCAAATAAGGTTGTTGAGGAAGTTGATGTAAAGGAAAAATCTATTGAAGTTATATACTCATTTGAGCTGACAGAATCTATCACTTTAACTAAGTACAATGTATATACAGATACATTAAGACATGAAAATGACTTAATAAAAAAAGGAAAAGCTATTCATGAGAACCTAGCAACAATAGATTTTAATACATTAATTGATGAGCAAAAGCAATATCTTGATGAATACTGGCAGGTTGCAGACATAAAAATTGGTGGAGAAGAGAAGCTTCAAGAAGGAATTAGGTTTAATCTTTATCATTTATTGCAATCAGCAGGAAGAGATAAATATAGTAATATCGCTGCTAAAGGTCTTTCTGGTGAAGGTTATGAAGGGCATTTCTTCTGGGATACTGAAATTTACATGATACCTGTTTTTTTATTAACGAAACCTGATTTAGCGAAAAGCTTGATTCTTTATCGTTATTCGATTCTTGATGGTGCAAGAGAGCGTGCAAAAGAAATGGGTCATAAAAAAGGAGCACTATTTCCATGGAGAACAATCTCTGGATCAGAATGCTCTGCTTATTTTCCCGCAGGAACAGCACAATATCACATAAGTGCTGATATTGCTTACAGCACTATTCAATATTATTTAGCTACACATGATGAGCACTTTATGATTGAGTACGGTGCAGAGCTATTAATTGAAACCGCAAGACTTTGGATTGATACTGGACATTATTATCATGATACATTTCGAATTGATGATGTCACAGGTCCTGATGAGTACACATGTCTTGTTAATAATAACTACTATACAAATGTTATGGCAAAGCATAATTTAAAATGGGCGGAAATTGCCTGGAATCTTGTTAAAGAAAAAGATAAAGCTGTACTAGAAGAATTGAAGGAACGTATCAATGTGTTGGATACTGAACCAGACCAATGGAAGCAGGCAGCAGAAAAGATGTATCTTCCCTTTGATAATGAATTAGGAATTAATCCACAGGATGATACATTTTTACAAAAGGATGTATGGGATCTAAACAATACACCGAAAGATAAGTTTCCATTATTACTACATTATCACCCTTTAACTTTGTATCGCTATCAAGTGTGTAAGCAAGCAGATACAGTTCTTGGTCACTTTCTTTTAGAGGATGAACAATCATACGACACAATTAAAAATTCGTATGATTATTATGAAAACATAACAACACATGACTCATCACTATCATCTGCAATCTTTAGTATTATGGCAGCGAAGGTAGGATATAAAGAGAAAGCATATGATTACTTTATGGAATCTGCCAGACTTGACCTAGATAATACTCACGGTAATACAAAGGATGGTTTGCACATGGCCAATATGGGTGGAACGTGGATGTCAATTATCCATGGCTTTGGAGGAGTGAGAATCAAGGAAACAGGATTGTCATTAAGTCCATCGTTGCCTGCTCAGTGGTCACACTATGAATTTACACTGCTTTATTTACAAAGAAAAATTTCTGTAAAGATAAATAAGGAAGATGTTACATTGATACTTCTTGAAGGACAAGATCTAAAGGTAAAACTTTTTAATAATGAGCTTTTGTTAAATAAGGGAAAAAACAAAACAATAAAAATATCAAATTAGGGGGTAGTGATGAATACTTTTAAAGCATTTATTTTTGATTTGGATGGTGTTATTACAGATTCTGCAGAATATCATTATTTGGCTTGGAAAACACTTGCTGATGAATTAGGGATTACTTTTACTAGAGAATTAAATGAGGAGTTAAAAGGTGTATCGAGGATAGATTCTCTTGAAAAAATCCTTGAGTTTGGGAATAAGCCTGCTGAGTTTACTAATGAAGAAAAAGAAGAGCTCGCTAAGAAAAAAAATGAGCATTATGTACAACTAATAAAGAAAATCTCACCGGCTGATATTTTACCAGGAATTGAGAAGCTTCTTTTTGAAATCAAGTCTGCTGGTTTAGGCTTAGGGTTAGCTTCTGCTAGTAAAAATGCTACAGCAGTTCTAGAATCACTTAATTTAAAGAAGAATTTTGATATCATAGTAAATGTGAATGTGTTAAAGAAAGGTAAACCTGATCCTGAAATATTCTTAAAAGCAGCAGAGTTACTAAATGTTCAACCAGATAATTGTATCGGTGTTGAAGACGCTATTGCTGGAGTGGAATCGATAAAGTCTGCAGGGATGTTTGCGGTTGCGATTGGACCGAAGAATCATTTTCCGTCAGCAGATATTGTTTATCAAACAACAGCTGAGCTATCGTATATTGAGATCACAGAAAAATTTATAAAGAGATGATGGGTGTGTTTAATGTATGGTTGAAGAAAACAGACTACGTGCTGCTGAACGAGAGTTAAATAAGCTCAAGCAAAGAGTTCATGATCATGAATGGCGTTTACAGTATCATGTTGCACCAATTGCAAATTGGATGAACGATCCAAACGGTTTTTGCTTTTTTAAAGGTGAATATCACTTGTTTTATCAGCATCATCCTTATAAGCCTAAATGGGATTCAATGTACTGGGGACATGTGAAAAGTAAGGATCTGGTTAACTGGGAACACCTTCCTCCTGCTTTAGCTCCAGGAGAATCATATGATAAAGATGGTTGTTTTTCTGGGAGTGCAATTGAAAAGGATGGGAAGCTCTACTTAATGTATACAGGGAATGTATGGACTGGTGAGAATTATGACGAAGATCTAAAACAAGTTCAAGCACTTGCTGTAAGTGAGGATGCTGTCCGGTTTGAAAAACTGGCAGAAAATCCTGTTATTTCAGAGGCTCCTAAGGGAGAAGATATTCATCCATTTCACTTTCGTGATCCGAAGGTCTGGAAGCATGAAGAAAACTATTATTGTGTTTTAGGCTCCAAAACAAATGATAATATTGGACAGGTTTTATTATATTGTTCAAAGGATTTATTGAATTGGGAGTTTATAAACATTCTTGCTAAAGGTGAAGGGAATTCCGGCTATATGTGGGAATGTCCAGATCTAATTAAGTTAAATGGTAAGGATATTCTGATTATGTCACCACAAGGTGTAAAGCCTGAAGGAAATTTATATCAAAACCTACATCAAGCAGGATATGTTGTCGGAGAACTGGATTATGTTAAAGGTAAACTTACATATGGTGAATTCGAATTACTTGACTATGGATTTGATTATTATGCACCTCAGACAATGCTTGATAACCAGGATAGAAGAATAGTCATAGCATGGATGGATATGTGGGAAAGCGAAATGCCAACACAAGAGCATGGTTACTCAGGAGCAATGACTCTACCTCGTGTATTAGAACTAAAAAACAACAAGCTTATTACAAGTCCTGTTAAAGAAATTGAACAGCTAAGAACAAATGAAGTTTCATATGAGCAGCTTAAATTAATGAATGAAATGTCTTTAACTGCTGTCGAAGGGGATTGCATAGAGCTTGATGTTACCTTCGAAATGAAGCAGCCAGCAACATTTGGAGTAAGGCTTCGTGTTGATGATTTCTTAGGTGAAGAAACAGTTTTAACTTATTACGGTCAAAAGGGTATTTTAGAGTTTGATCGTAATGAGTCAGGAAAAGGTCCTGGTGGAGTTCGCAAAACGAAGATTATACTAGAAGAGAACAAATTACATTTAAGAATTTTTATTGATAAATCATCTATTGAAGTGTTTATTAATGAAGGTGAACAGGTGATGACTGGGAGGATTTATCCTAGTATCAATAGTAATAAAATCAGCTTTTTTTCTGATGAAGAAATCGAGATTAGTTCATTGAAAAAATGGGAGTTAAAACGATCGATTTAAGTGACTTGCCTTGATGGTGAGATTTCATTTAGATGCTTAAAGAAATCGTTCATAAAGACAAATCTACAATTAATCAGTTTAACTGGAGAAACAAGTTCGTTCCATTTCGCTGCAGACACTCGCTTTCCACGGGGAGGAAGCTGAGCCTCCTCGCTATGCTTGCGGGGTCTCAGCCTTTCCTCTATTCCCGCAGGAGTCAAGTGTCTTCCGCTCCATTCCACTATAGTGTGCTTCATAAAGGTATAAACCTTGAAAAAATACAACTCTTAATATTAGTTAATTATTTTTGCTGTCTATAATTATTGTTATATGAAGAAATAGACAAAACGAGATACGTAATTAATGAATTGTTAGGTTGCAACAAATCCGTTTGCTTTCGCTGAAGGACATATTTCGCCGGGGCGGAAGTCAAGTGTCTTCATCTACATGACAATATAAAAAATCAACAACAGCATCAATCTTTGTTAAAATTTCCCTACTAAAAAAAGTGTTGGTAATAATCTATTTATCGGATGAAAAACAATATTTTATTGCAAAACAGTATTTTTTAGAAGAAAAAGTCCTGCTAAAATTTCACAAGAATTGTTTCCATTAACAACAAAAATTCACTGAAACATCCTTACCAAAACATAAATCTTGTTTAAACAGAGCTATATATAATTTATAATTACATGGGGTAACGACGTTTAGAAAAATTTGTATTATAGCTTGCTACATTTATAACATCAATGATACATAACATAAATCCTACTAATAATTTCAGGGAAGGTAGAATGATATGAAAGAATTGAAATTTAAATCATACAAACAGTTTCAGCAGTTTATTGAGCACAAAGCAATGGAAAAGGCTGTAATGAAGGAATTACAAGATGAGGAGCTCTCAAATTTTGTCAAAGAATTTAGTGATAAATCAAACAAAATGTGGCAGGAAAATGAGTGTGATGCAGCGATAGAAAAGCAAGGCTATGTTGTGATTAATGTTTGGAAAGATGAGGTTGGAAAGCGAAAAGTAGGCAGAGGTCGCCCCAAAAAACCAGAGTCAGAAAAATATAATCATACGATTCATGTTAGATTAGATGATAGTACATATTCAACACTTACTACTTTTTGTAAGGAGCATAATTTAGAAGTTTCAGAAGCAATTAGAGATATGATCAAGAAATTATGATAGTTTTATTGTTAAACTGTAGTGGCGAATGATTTACTATTCTATTAACATATTTCTACTAAAGAAACAATCGGCAATTTATGACAAAAAACGATTCCTATGTTACAATTTTTTAAAAATTAATAATAGGAGTAACTATGAATATTTATCACGATGTACATCAGTCAGATCCTTGGATTAAGTTTTTTATTAAATTCAGATGGTTGTTCTATATGTTAGCAGTTATTGTTATATTAATAGGAGGATTTTTCCATTGTCATAGAAGCTTAGTTGTTGTTTATACCTTAGTTATGCTTTTATTAGGTCTTATTTATAAAAGTAAAATCATATTACTTATGCAAAGTGCTTTAGTAACAACAGCTAGATTTATTTTTGATCCTGAAAGTGTTCCTTACATAGAATCTTTTATCATTCTCTGTTTAACATATTTTGTAACAGGGTTAGTTGTATCAATATTAGTCAGTAATAATATAAGTCAAAAGAAGATAAATTTGGATTTAACAGTAAGTTTTTCAAAGCTGTTAGATTCTAGAGATAAATATACAGCTTTACATTCAGAAAATGTAGCAAAATATTCACGAATGATTGCAGAGGAATTGAAATTACCGAAACAAACCTGTGAGACAATTTACTTGGGAGGCCTCTTACATGATATTGGGAAAATTTCGATACCTGAAGCAATCTTAAATAAGCCTGCAAAATTAACTCAAGTTGAATATGAAATTGTTAAACAACATCCTACAACAGGTTATTCTATCATTAAAGATATCCCGAGTATGATGAAAACAGGGGTGCTAGATATCGTTTTATATCATCATGAGAGGTACGATGGCACTGGATATCCTAAAGGACTAAAGGGTGAGAATATCCCATATTTAGCAAGGATAACTGCTGTAGCCGATGCCTTTGATGCGATGATTTCCAAACGTGTTTATAGAGATAGAAAAGAAATGATCTATGTTATAGAAGAATTAAAGAAAAACAGAGGAATACAATTTGATCCAGAAATCACTGATATCTTCATAACATGTGTTGAAAGAATGAAGGATACATTTATTAATCCTAAGGAAATTAACTAATCACCTTATTCGGTGTTTTCTATCAAAGGTAGATATAAAGATAGCTGTATATCTATCTTTTGCAGATTAGTAAAAATGTGTATTTTATGTGAAAAGTACATATTTGATAAAAAAATCTGAAAATAAACCTTTTCACATTTTATTTTATGTGTTACATTAAATACTGTAGTTGATAATCAGTCTCACTAATAGCGAAAAGGAAAAGCTTGAGTAATTTACAAGTTATTTTTTTTGGTCACTATTGATAATGATTATCAAAATTAATTACATAACCTATTTTAAGGGAAGTTAGGATAGAAATGGCAAAATTAATTTTAAGCATCGCTTTGATTCTTCTATCATGCTGCTCGATTTTTATAGGTGTCTTAGATTTAACACCAAAGGATTTATTTCAATTAACTGATGAAAAAACACAAATTCTTTTGTTAAGTCGAATACCTAGATTAATCAGTCTTATTATCGCAGGTGTAAGCATGAGTATATGTGGTCTTATCATGCAGCAGCTTACAAGGAATAAGTTTGTTTCACCTACAACTGCAGGAACAATGGATTCTGCTAGATTAGGTATCTTAGTATCTATGTTAGTATTTACCTCTGCAAGTCCAATCGAGAAAATGATTGTAGCCTTTATATTTGCACTAGCAGGCACATTTATTTTTATGAAGATACTAGACAAAATTAAATTCAAGGATACAATCTTCATCCCACTTGTTGGACTTATGTTTGGTAGCATTATTGGCTCAATTACAACTTTCTTTGCGTACAGATATGACTTAATTCAAAATATTGGATCTTGGTTGCATGGAGATTTCTCTCTTATTATGAAAGGGAGATATGAACTATTATACATAACGATTCCATTTGTCATTTTAGCCTATGTATTTGCTAATAAATTCACAGTTGCTGGAATGGGTGAAGATTTTTCGAAAAATTTGGGTCTCCACTATCGTAAAATTGTGAATATTGGTCTTGTCATTGTTGCTCTTATTACAACAAGTGTTGTTCTAACTGTAGGAGTCATTCCTTTTCTCGGATTAATCATTCCGAATATTGTTAGTATCTATCGAGGTGATCACCTGAGAAAGAGCTTGCCTGAAACAGCACTGTTAGGAGCAGTATTTGTTCTACTATGTGATATTATCGGCCGAATCATTATATTCCCTTACGAAATATCAGTTAGTGTCATTGTTGGAGTAATTGGAAGTGTGATTTTTGTGTACTTGTTAATGAGGAGAAGGGCATATGCGTAGGAAATCTCTAATACTACTAGGAATGGTCATGATCGCAGTAGCGTGCTTTATTTTTTACGATATCGGACCAAATATAGATTATGTCCTTCCTAGAAGAATAACAAAGGTTGCAGCGATTATTGTTACAGGTGCAGCGATTGCCTTTGCAACTGTTATCTTCCAGACGATAACAAATAATAGAATATTAACACCAAGTATTATTGGACTTGATGCCTTATATATTCTGCTACAAACAATTATTATCTTTGTTGCTGGATCGATGTCATTTTTCATTTTAAATGATTATGTGAATTTCTTACTTGGCGTCGCGTTAATGGTTATCTTTTCAACATTGCTGTTCGGTTTCTTATTTAAGAGAGAACAGAATATTTATTTTCTATTATTAATTGGAATTATTGTTGGTACATTATTTGGAAGTTTGTCTACATTCATGCAAATATTAATTGATCCAAATGAATTTTTAATGGTTCAAGCAAGAATGTTTGCTAGCTTTAATAACATTCAAACAGATTTATTATTGATTTCTTTATTATTAATAGGAGTTGCACTCATATTTTATTGGCCAAATCATAAGTATTTAGATGTGCTCTCACTTGGCAGAGAACATGCAATCAACTTAGGTGTAGATTATGATTTAGTTGTAAAAAAGCTATTAATTGTTGTATCAATCTTAATTGCTGTTTCAACTGCATTAGTTGGACCGATTACGTTTCTAGGATTACTTGTTGTAAATGTAACTCATGAATTTTATAAAACGTATAAACATAAGCATTTAATTGTTGGCTCCATCTTAATTAGTGTTTTAGCTTTAGTTGGTGGTCAATTCATTGTAGAAAAGATCTTTACGTTTTCAACAACGGTTAGTGTTATTGTAAATTTTGTGGGAGGCGTTTATTTTATCTATCTACTATTAAAGGAGAATCGATCATGGTAGAGGTAAAAAAAATAACCAAAAAATATGGACAAAAATTAGTAGTAGATGATGTCTCACTACACATTAAAAAAGGTAGTATCACTTCATTCATTGGTCCGAATGGTGCTGGGAAAAGTACAGTACTATCAGGTATCAGTCGCTTGATTTCAATGGATGAAGGAGAAATATATATTGGTGACCAAAATATACAGAAAACAAAAACAAATGAGCTTGCCAAACAGATATCAATATTAAAGCAAACAAATTCTATTAATCTACGTTTAACAGTTAGAGAGTTAGTGAGCTTTGGGCGATTTCCATACTCGCAAGGGCGCTTAAATGATGAAGATTGGCAAGCAGTCGATGAAGCTATTGCTTATATGGGACTTAAGGACCTTCAGGAAAGGTTTTTAGATCATTTAAGTGGAGGGCAGAGACAAAGAGCTTATATTGCGATGGTCATCGCACAAAATACAGAGTATGTCTTATTGGATGAACCACTTAACAATTTAGATATGAAACATTCTGTCCAGATTATGAAAAACTTGCGTAAGCTAGTTGAGGATCTCGGTAAGACAGTCATTATTGTTCTACATGATATCAACTTTGCTTCCTGTTATTCTGACTATATTGTTGGATTGAAAGATGGCAGGGTTGTGCGAGAGGGTACAAAAGATGAAATGATGGAAACCCATGTTTTGAAAGAAATTTATGATATGGATATTCCAGTTCAAACAATTAATGGACAAAAGATTTGTGTGTATTTTACTTAATGGTAATAACGATTTTGATCTGTAGGGGGGGAACCCCTTTATTTTAAAGATGTCATTGATAATGATTATTATTATTAAAACTATGTTAAAGCTTAATGCTGATTTTTAGCACATTGTTGATTGGAGTGAAAGGCATGAGACTCCTGCGGGAGAAGCGTGCCAAAGGGAGACCCCACAGGCGCGCAGCTTACGAGGAGGCTCCCGGACCGCCCGCGGAAAGCGAATGCCTGTAACGGAAATCAACAACAAAGTTTAACAGTGCCATTATTAAAACTACAGAAACAAAATCTATTATAAAAAAATTATATGGGGTGAATTAGATGAAAAAATTATTTTCATTATTAATGGTAGCATTATTTGTATTTGTGGTTGCAGCTTGTGGTGCAGAAACAACTAGTGAAGAGCCAAAGGCAAAAGAAGAACCAGCAACTGAAACAGCATCAGAAGAAACAACAGAAGGTGCAGAAGCAAAAAGTGAAGAAATCACGATTACACACCAATTAGGTGAAACAACATTAATGACAAATCCTGAAAAAGTCGTTGTTTTTGATTTTGGTATTCTTGATTCTTTAGATAAATTAGGTGTAAATGTTACTGGTCTTCCACAAGAAAATATTCCAGATTACTTATCAAAGTATGAAGGTGACGAATATACAAGTGTTGGTAGCTTAAAAGAAATTGATTATGAAAAACTAAGCGAAGTTGCACCTGACTTAATTATTATTTCTGGTAGACAAGGAGATTTCTACAAAGAATTATCAGAAATTGCTCCGACAATCTTCATGGGTGTTGATACGACTAATTATATGGAATCATTTGAAGAGAATATGAATACATTAGGTAAAATCTTTAATAAGCAAGAAGAAGTTGAAACAGAAATTGCATCTATAAAAGAAACAATCTCTTCTGTAGGTGAAGCTGCAGCTGATAAAAAAGCTCTTGTAGTTCTTTTAAATGATGGTTCTATTAGTGCATATGGCTCTGGTTCACGTTTTGGTATTATTCATGATGTAATGGGTGTTCCTGCAGTTGATGAAAACATTGAAGCTTCAACTCATGGTCAAAAAGTAACATTTGAGTATATTGTTGAAAAAGATCCTGATTACTTATTTGTAGTAGACCGCACTGCTGTAGTTGGTGGAGAAACATCTGCTGAAGAAGCGTTAGAAAATGAATTAATTCAAGGTACAAAAGCATATAAAAATGATAATATTGTTTACTTAGATCCTGCTATATGGTATTTATCAGGTGGCGGATTAGTATCTGTAGCAGAAATGGCTAAAGAAATAGAAGCAGGATTACAATAATTACAATATGAAAAGTAAGCTGACTAAATTTCGATTTAGTTGGTTTGCTTTTTTTATTTATCTATTTTTCATAGTGTGTGTAATTAGGTTACATGGGAGCTGTTTATACATATAGACAGAGAAAATAGCCTTGATTTTAGAGAGATAATCACTCTATTTTTGGCATTTTTGTGTTACGATAATTTTGTAAACTATCTGACATTAGGATGAGCCTAATAAGGAGTGATTATTAATTATTAACGTAGATGAATTGTTTAAAGAATACAGCTCTTCTTTTATTGAAAGAGAAAAAAGAAGATTAAAAGAACTATATAAACTCAATCTTATATATACTCCAACTGAAGATTCCTTCGATCGAATAACAAACTTAACAAGTAGACTGTTTCAAGCACCTATTGCACTTTTTACATTGATAACAGAAGAAAAGCAGTGGTTTAAGTCTTGTGTTGGTATTTCTGATGACCTAAAAGAAGAAAGATCAACAGAGCGAAGTGCCGCATTTTGTCACTATGTAGTTGTAGATAAAGAACCCCTAGTTGTGAATGATACATTATTAGATGAACGATTTAAAAATAATAGATTCGTAAAAGAAAAAGGGTTTCGTTTTTATGCTGGAGCACCAATTATTACGAAAAATAATAATGTATTAGGCTCACTTTGTATATTGGATTATAAGCCAAGGGATATAAGTAGTGAAGAACTTGCTATCTTAATAGACTTAAGTAAGTGGATAGTTACCGAAATAGAACTTCGAACAGATTTAATGGAAAGAACATTAAATGAAAAGTCGATTAGTTCACTGTATGAAATTACGAGTAGTAATAAATATACATTTCAAGAGAAATTAGATCAATTACTAACTTTGGGTTGTGAACGGTTTAAGCTCCCAAATGGTTTAATTTCTCGTGTTGATGATAATAATTATAAGGTAATAAAAGAGAAATCAAAAACGGGAGTCTCACGATATGCTGGAGAGATTTTTGCATTAAACGAAATTTGTGCAATAAAAGTTGTTGAAGAATTAAAGCCAATACACCTCAAACAAGATTATTTGAAGAAAAGTAATTTTGTTGGAATAAAGGAATATGTAGGGGCACCTATATTTGTAAACAAAAAGCTTTATGGAACATTTTGTTTTTTTACGGAAGAAGATGTTATTAGTAAAATAAACACATCAGATCTCGAATTTATCCAATTGATCACACAATGGGTTGGAAATGAGCTTGAAAGATTGCAAACAGAAAAAAACCTCAAAGAAAGCCAAGAAAGGTTTCAACAAATAGCAAACAATATTAATGAAGCTTTTTGGATTTATGATCTAGATGAAATGAGATTATTATATAGTAGTAAAGTTATGTCTGAAATTTCAGGCTTGAGAGATGAAGAATTCAATTCCCTTCATGCATGGTATGATTTAATTCACCCAGAAGATAGAGAATATGTTCAAAATCAAATAAAAAATCTAACAAATAGTATTGAATATGATTTTAGAATCATTAAGGGTGATGGACAAGTTCGTTGGATACGAAGTCGAATAGTTCCTATCTATAATGAAGCTGGGAAGAAATATCGTTTAGTTGGTGTAGCAGAGGATATAACAGAAGCAAAGTTAAGTCGTGATCTGCTGCGAAAATCTGATAAGCTTGCAGCGGTTGGTCAAATTGCAGCAAGTATAGCACATGAAGTAAGAAACCCATTAACAAGTATCAAAGGTTTTTTTCAGCTATTACAAGAGAATCAAATGCCATACCAGGAATTGATTTTATCAGAGTTTAATCAAATTGAAGAATTCATTAATGAAATACTAATCCTTGCTAATTCACATATAGAAACGAAGCGTGAAAAAAATAAAATCCATCACCTTATAATGGATGTAATAAATTTACTAAGAAATTCAACAGAACATCTAAATATTGAATTTTCGTTAAATGGAGATGAAAACTTACAACCAATTAATAGTAATGAGCAGCAAATTAAACAGGCTTTACAGCATGTTATGAGCAATGCAATTGAAGCGATGCCAGCTGGTGGGATTGTGAATATAGATTTTGGATTGGAAAACTCTGAATATATCTATATAATCATTAGCGACAGTGGTGTAGGGATTCCAGAAGATCGAATTGCCAAGCTTGGTGAACCTTATTATTCAAATAAAGAAAAAGGTAGTGGGTTAGGATTAATGATAAGTTATCGTATTATTCAAAATCATCAAGGACAAATTCATTTTAAAAGTCAATTAGATATTGGTACAAGCGTAAAGATCTTATTACCAATTTCGTAGAGCTTAACAACATAGGGTCAGACCTCTAACTTAAAGGTCTAGGCCCTTTTGGGTTCCTGTAATTTTCTAATAACGAATCTGATTTTGAGTGAGACTTATAGAGATTGAAAACACATATTTGAATTTTTTTCAAATAAGCCTATAAGAGATTCAGTTAAATAGTTTAATAAGTTACAATAGAAAAGAATTAAGTGCTTGTTTTGTAGAATTATTACATACATTTTGATATATCGATCCTATTGAAGTTTACTTCAAATTTTAAAATATGAATCAATTAACATTTTTTATTGTGAATATCTTTCTAATATCAATGAGATAGAGAGATTGTAAAGGAGGATATAGTATGTCAAATGTAACAGAAGGGCAAGGGATTATAGAACATGATAATAAAGCTAACCACCTTGTTCCTTATATCGTTGGAATTGGTGCATCAGCAGGAGGGCTTGAACCTATTGAGCAGTTTTTTCAATCAATTAAAACTAATATAGATGCTGCGTTTGTTATTGTTCAACATTTATCATCACAGTATAAAAGCTTTATGCCAGAGTTATTGAAAAAGCATACCGACATGAAGGTAATTCAAGCAGAAGAAGGAATGGTTTTAAAAGCTCGCACAGTTTATTTATGTCCACCTAATCACTATATTTATATTAAAAATGAGGGTGTTTTTCAACTAGAAAAATACGATAAAGATAAAGCGATTAATTACCCGATCAATGGTTTTCTTACTTCTTTAGCATCATATGCTGAAGAACGGGCAATAGGAGTTATTTTTTCTGGTAAAGGATCCGATGGGACGAAAGGCATGAATGATATTCATGAAAAAAGTGGTTTATGTCTTATTCAAAATAAGACAGCTAAATATTCTGATATGCCTGAAAGTGCTATAAAATCAGGAATTGCAGATTTCGTCATAAGTCCATCAGAAATGCCAGAGCATATTATTAATTATATTGACGCGAAACCAGTAAGTTTTAATGAATCCACTTTAAATCAGGTTTTAGTGATGATACAGAAGAAAAGTGGTATTGACTTTTCAATGTATAAAAGGAATAGCGTTATTCGTCGTATTGAGAGAAGGATGTCTCTCAATGAACAGTCTTTTGAAACACTAGAGGATTATAAAAACTATCTCTTGGAAAATCCGCGGGAAATTAGGTATCTACAAGAAGATTTATTAATTGGAGTAACTCACTTTTTTAGGGATACTGAGGCTTTTACCTATTTAAAACAAACATTAATACCTACAATGGTTGATGATAATTTGGTTAAGGGTCGCAAAAAAATGAGGATATGGGTGGCAGGTTGTTCAACAGGACAAGAAGCTTATTCATTAGTTATCCTATTTAATGAAGAAATTGAGAAAAGAAAATTAGATATGGATTTGCAATTATTTGCAACAGATATTGACCGTGATTCTGTAAAATTTGCTAGCCAAGGCTGTTATTCAGAGCAAATTGTTACAACAATTCCTCAAGATCTTTTGTTAAAGTATTTTGATAGAGATGGTAGTGATTATCAAGTAATACGAGAAATAAGGCAGAAGATTGTATTTGCCCCACATAATATGATTAAAGATTCTCCTTTTGTTAATATTGATATGATAAGTTGTCGAAATGTCATGATTTATTTTCAAACAGAGCTACAGCAAAAGGTATTATCATTGTTTCATTTTGCACTAAAGGAAAAGGGTTATTTATTTTTAGGACCTAGTGAAACAATAGGAAAGCTATCAAGCTTGTTTGGTCCAGTGAACGGTAAATGGAAGATTTTTTCTAATAATTTAATGGAACAAAATCAGCATTTACCACATGCATTACTTTCAACAAAGAATTCACAGCGTGACAATAGCAGAGATAAGTTAACTATTGAAACATATAGAGATAATCAACATTATCATTATGCTGATGAACTTTTCAATTCATTGATGGACGAACTATTGCCACCATCAATTATTATAAATGAACATAATGAAGTCGTCATTTCATCAGGAAATGCTGGAGCATATTTAAATCTTCCAAAAGGAAAACTTAACTATAATATATTTAATATGCTTCCTACCAATTTATCTGTTGCCATTGGTACTGCGATTAAAAGAGCACGTCAAGATGGAAAAGAAATTAAATACGAAAACCTTTTACTTAATAAAAGTGAAAGCAAACAGGTCCAATTGGTTGTTAAACCGTTATCTAATGTAAAAAAGGATTATATTGCTTTATTTATAGAAGAACATCGACCAGAATCTACAATTAAATTTAAAAATGACTCTATTTTATTTGATCATGATACAGCATATAATCAACGGATCTTTGACTTAGAGCAGGAGCTTTATTATACAAAGCAAGGCTTGCAGACAACAATAGAGGAATTAGAAACCTCTAATGAAGAGCTTCAAAGTACAAATGAAGAATTAATAGCAGCAAATGAAGAGCTTCAAAGCACAAATGAAGAAATGCAGTCTGTTAATGAAGAATTAATTACGGTTAACACTGAATATGAGAAAAAAATAGCAGAGCTGACAAATCTAAATAATGATATGGATAATTTATTAATCAACACTAATATAGCAACCATATTTTTAGATAAAATGTTAAATATTAAGCTATATACGCCAGAGTCCACGAAAATTTTCCATCTTATTGAGCGTGATATTGGACGTCCGGTTCATCATATTTCACATCGTTTAGATTATGAATATTTAATGAATGATATTCAGGATGTATTAGTAACAGCCAAAACAATTGATAAAGAATTACCTTCAAAAGATGGGGAATGGTTTCATATCAAAATAATGCCTTATCGAACAAATCATAATTTAATAGAAGGTATTGTTATAACGTTCGTAGATATTTCGGCCATTAGAAAAGTAAATCGTGAACTTCAGCTAAGTAAACAAGCAATTGAACTAAGCCCAGCGAATACGGTTGTTACAGACTTCCAAGGAAAGATCGAGTATGCTAATAGTAGATTTGCTGAACAGCTTGGCATTAAATCACACGAGGTTATCGGAAAAAAACTAAAGGATATTTATGCAGAATATTTCAAGGGTAGTGAGTTTGAAGCATATTGGAAGAAGGTAAGAGCAGGGGAAGAATGGTCTGGAGAACTCTCTTATTTTGGGAAAAACGGTGAACAATTCTGGGAGAATTTAACGCTAATTCCCGTTGAAAATGAGGAAAATGAAGTTGTTCAGATTCTACGTGTTGGTGAAGATATCACGAAGAGAAAGAGCTCTGAACAAATGTTAATTAAATCTGAAATGCTTTCAGCAGTTGGTCAGCTTGCTGCAGGAATAGCACATGAAATCAGAAATCCACTAACATCACTAAAAGGTTTCTTGCAGCTAATGACACAAACCAAGTCTTATAGTGAGGAATACGCTGAGGTCATGATGTCAGAGTTTTTAAGACTAGAAGAAATTATTAATGAATTCCTTGTTCTTTCTAGATCAAAGTCAGTAACATATCATGAAGTGAATGTTAACAAGATTATTAAGGATGTTTCGAAGATTTGGGAAACTCAGGCTATCCTTAATAATGTATCAATAAAAACGAAAATTGAACCGGTTCTTTTTACAGTAAATGGTATTGAAAATGAATTGAAGCAGGTTTTTATAAATATCGTTAAGAACGGAATAGAATCTATGGAAGGTTCAGCAGGGATACTATCAATTGAAACCCGACAAATTGAAAACGATAAAGTGTTAATTCGTTTTCAAGACCAAGGAAAGGGAATACCAAAGGAACAGTTGGAAAAAATGGGAGAACCTTTTTATACAACAAAAGAAAAGGGAACAGGATTAGGGTTAATGGTTAGCTTAAAAATCATAGAAAGTCATAATGGGGAAATTATCTTCTTGAGTGAACTAAATAAAGGCACAACAGTTGAAATAACTTTACCTTTATCTAGCTCAATCAAAGCGGTCTAAAAGAGGTATTAATGTAAGGTAGAAATCAATTGAAGAACGTAAATCGTTTAGTTCATCAATAATCACTTCATAATGATCACTTTTTCCGCTTTCAATAATATCAGGCCGAATTAGGCTTAAAAGATCTTCAATTTTCTCGAGCTTATTGGGAAGAGCTTTTAAATTATCTGAAGAGCTTGTTAAGTGATATAAGTCAGTATCATTTAAGAAAGGCTGAAACAAAGAAAGAATTTCCTTTCGATGATGATATTCGAGCTTGTCCTTGTCAGTCACCATGAGTTGCTCACGTAGCATATGAACTTGGTGGCTGACTTTTTTTAGGTTGTCCTTTAAAGGAATACAAACAATATATAAATTTTCATCATTCGTTTTTGTTTGGTATAACTCAAAGAGCTCAATCTCATTATCACAAGTTATCAGGTTGGCCTCAAACTTTTCTTTTTCGTTCGATTGAAGAAAATAGGAAACTTTATTCTTACTATCAATATCCACTAGGTGGAGGAAATTCTCTTGGTTTGGAAATAGCTTTCTCACTACAGACGAAGTTTGTAAAATATCAAGTTGTGAATTAAGTATAAAAACTGGAACTGGTACATTTTCAAGTGAGAACATTTTGTTCACCACACCTTTTTTAAGTTATATGATTGTAATGAAATATTAATATGCCTTTTCAAGAACCTTTTGCTCTGTTATCCAGCTTGATAGTTTCTCTAAATTTGAAATAACTATTGCATTTTTGGGTATGAAATTCGTAAGATCATATTTTACGGAAAGTCTACTGCCTACAATAATTGTAGGTTTATGATCCAGTTCTGCTAGAGAAGTAATATAATGTGATAAATTCTTTAATTGATTGGACATCGTAAGTGAAAGACAAACAACATCAGGTTTCGATTTGTTTGCAAAATAAATAGCATGCTGAAGTGGTAAATTAGGTCCTAAATATTTTACATTCCAATTATGTTCTTTGAAAATGTTAGCCGCCATTTTGATTCCAATATAATGCTCTTCACCCTCAAGACAAAATAACATAGCTTGTTTTTGCTGATGGTTATCATGTTCTTTAAATAATAACTGAAGCTTAGTAATAATAAAATCAGCAGTTCCAGTTGCTAAATGTTCATCTGCAATACCTATCTCATCAATTTCCCAAAGATAACCTATATAATATAATGCATCTTTTATGATTTTTTCATAAATATATAAAGAAGAATATCCATCTAAAAGTAACTTTTCTACTAACTTATAGGAACTAGCAGTATCACCAAGTAAGAGGAAATGAGCAAACTTTTTTGTTAAATCAGTCAACTGATTTCATTCCTTTCTAACTTAATCTAGTACCTATTATACTAAATATCTACTAAACTTCATCTATATAATACTTGCAAATTAAGGATATCTCAGCTCTATTCTTGTTTAAACATATCATGATTTTCTTTACTTTGCTAATAAGAATACTCAAACTGATGATATCCTTAATTCCTATGTTTTATCTATGGATCTTTAAGAACTAAGTATTGTAGGGATTTAATTAAACGTTTGTTTAAGTGAATAACGACATTTTTTCTAGGTATACTAATTAAATCAAGATCAATATGCTCAACAGTAAATGATGTTAATGAAGTTCACAGTTTGAGTTGTAAGTGAAAATGTCGTTATGGAGGAAATAATGAAAACACTCATTATTCTAGCACACCCATGTGAGGATAGTTTTAATAGAGCAATCTGTGATGAAGTAAAACAGCATTTAGAGTTTAAAAAACATGAAGTGAAAATTCGTGATTTATATAAATTGAAGTTTGATCCAGTTTTAAAGGAAGATAATTATTCGAGCTTTTATCAAACCGAACTTCCAAAAGACATAAAGGAAGAGCAGGATTATATTACTTGGGCTGAAAATCTAGTTATGATCTTTCCAACTTGGTGGAATGGGATGCCTGCCATACTAAAAGGTTATATTGATCGAGTGTTTACAAATGGTTTTGCCTTTAGATTTACTAAAGGCGAATCCGAAGGTCTTCTTAAAGAAAAGAAAGTAGTTGTTTTTCAAACAACAGGTCAACAAGAGGATATAATGAAACCTAATCAGCTAGTATCATCAATGGAGACAGTAGTTGATGTTGGAATTTTAGATTATTGTGGTCTTGATGTAATCACACATAAGTTCTTTTTTTCTGTACAGCATATTAATAAAGAAGCTAGGGAAGTTATGTTAAAAGAAGTAAATGGAATAGTTGATATTTTATAGTCACACTTTATTAGTCGAGGTGGATTTTTTTGTCCATTTAAATTAATAGTCGGTGTTAAACTTTGTTGTTGAGTACTGCCAAATCTTTACGAAATTTTTACAATTGTTAGGTGTTTTTATCAAGATCAATAGTAAAATATAAATTTCCTCTATGTTATAATGAATGTATTAACCTTGGGGAAAGAGTGGTAGTAGATTAATGAAGAAACTATCATATTTATTAATTGTTGTAGGACTTTGTATTGTCGGATATGCAGTATGGGAAATAGCTGATACGAAAATGCAAACAACGAACTCATTAAATGAAGCAAAAGCTATTGTAGAGGCACCACCAAGTAAGGATGTATACAAGGAAGAGGATGGTACATTTAAGCCTCCTATGGGAGAAGCTATAGGTATTTTACAAATCCCACGGCTGAAGGCAGATCTGCCAATTGTTGAAGGCACAGATCCTGATGATCTTGAAAAAGGTGTTGGCCATTATAAAGGTAGCTATTATCCTGAGGAAAACGGACAAATCGTTTTATCTGGACATAGAGATACAGTTTTTAGAAATGCTGGTGAACTTGAAATAGGTGATTCCCTTGAAATGGTTTTACCATATGGTAGCTTTGAATATGAAATAATTGATACGAAAATTGTAGAAGCTGATGATCTCAGCATCATTACTCTTCAAAATGAAAAAGAAGAGTTACTATTAACAACATGTTATCCTTTTAGCTATGTTGGAAATGCACCACAGCGATATATAATTTATGCGAAGAAAAAGGAAGTTTAATATTTAAAACTAGAAGAGGTGATCAATTAGACGATCACCTCTTTACTTTCTCTTATATCGGAAATTACATAAGTATTAGCATATCCTTAGGCAATGGTGCTTCAACAGTCAATTTCTCATTTGAGAGCGGATGATCAAGTGAAACCTTGGAGGAATGTAAAGCTTGTCTTTTAATTTTATTCGTCTTTCCTCCATATAATAAATCACCAGCAAGAGGATGACCAATGAAGCTTAAATGAACTCTTATCTGGTGTGTTCGACCTGTTTCTAATTGAAGTGAAATCGTTGATAAGTTGGTATTTGGTTTGTATTCTTCAACCTGGTAATGAGTTATAGCTTGTTGTCCATTAGGCGAAACCCTTCGTCGTGTAGCATGATGTCGATCTTTTCCAATGGCTTTATTAATTGTCCCTTTTGATGGGCTCACATTTCCTTCAGCAAGTGCTAAATAAGTTCGTTTGATTTTTTTTGCTTGAAGAGCTTGATCTAAAAGAGAATGAGAAAGATCATGTTTAGCAAAAATGATCGCTCCTGATGTATCTTTATCAAGACGATGAATATGTCTTACTCGTATATGTATATTATGTTGCTGATAATGATAAGCGACAATATTTGCTAGTGTACCTAGCTGATTTTCCTGATTTGGGTGTGTATCAATTCCAGCAGGCTTGTTTACAATTAACAAATGATCATCTTCATAAAGAATCGAAAGAGTTTTTTTCTCTGGTAATACTCCGTATCCCTCTTTTTTAAATAAGTGTAGAGAGAGGCAGTCACCAGGTTGAACTCTATGATTCACATCAGCTTTTTCATTGTTTCTTTTAATGGCTGTAGCTGAATTCCATTTCTGTATTGTTGCTTTTGAAACTCCTAATTGAGTTGTTAATGTATGAAAAACAGTTTGGTTCGCCCAATCAGTAGGTATCATTATTTCGAGCCATTCACCATTTCGTTTCAAGAATATCAATCCTTTACACACTAATTTTATCGTATAGAAAGTATACCTAACTCTGAATGGATGTACAATCTAGTTCCGGTAAGACTTACCTCTACCAAGTTTAATAATCGAATGGTATGCTTAATGAAGTTAAATATATTAGTAGTTTTAATAGGTGAAAAAAGGGTGATTTATTTGAAGGTTGTTGTTGCCTCTACAGAAGAGCAAGAAAACCATATTGCAGAGTTAGTAGATCAGATTTTTACTGAAATTTTCCCGAAATTCTTTCCAGATGATAAAATCATGGAGCTAAAAGAACAAAAAGTACTTCAGCCACAAGAAACTGATCAATTTTATAATGGTACTTTGAAGGATGCCTTCCATATCATATCAAGCTTACAGGCAGTTATTGCTGTGTTAGATTTAATTGAGGATTGCAGACATGAAAAAGAGTATCAAGAAATGTTCGAACGTAATTGTCAAACATTAAATGAATATGGATATTTCTTTCCGTTTTCTTTTACACAATTTAGAGAAGCGGAAAGTCAAGTCGGAGAATTTAGTCAATTTATAAAACCGGCTAACACATGGTTAGTATAATTTAAACGAAATCAAAAAAAACGCGGATTTTCGCGTTTTTTTGATTTGCTTTACTATTATTGTTTCCATTCCTCTAATAATGTACGATACGCTTCCTCTGTACTAGATCCTTCAACACGATCAACTTCTTTTCCATCTTGATAATGAACAAGAGTAGGGGTACCAGTAATTTTATACTCATTCCATGCATCTTCAAATTCTAATAAGTTTAATTGGTTAATCTCAACACCAACGTCTTCAGCGATTGGCATTAAAACAGGTGTTGTTGCAACACAATGCTCACAACGTGGGCTAAAGAAATAAACGATCGTGTCTTCTTTATTTTCAAGCTTTGTTTCAAGCTGATCTGGAAGAATGATGTTTTGATAATTTGGATCATCTAATTGAGCAATTGTAGCAGAATCCAGATTAGCTTTTCCATAAACATTTCCTTCAGCTTTTTGTTTATTTTGATACGTAGTAACGAACGCAAGACCTCCGAATAAAATTAAAATAACTGCACCAAATAGTAAGATTTTTTTCAAATTATTTACCTGCTTTCTTAAGAATTAATAAACTTGTTACAAATACAATAATGAATCCTGTTAATGCTAAGAAAGGTATTGTAATAAACCCAAGCCAATTGATATATTCACCTGAACATGGCACAATCCCACAAGAAATAGAGTTTTCTTCTACGAAATCTATCTTTTGAACTCCATAGTGGTAAAGTGAAATACACCCACCAATTCCTGAAAGAATTAATGTATACAGCGCAATAGAAGCATCTTTTTTGAAAACTCCTATCCCTAAGATAATCACAAGAGGATACATAAAAATTCTTTGGTACCAGCATAAATCACATGGAGTAAATTTCATTACCTCAGAAAAATATAGGCTTCCTAATGTTGCGATAAATGAAGCAACCCAACCAATGGATAGTAAATTTTCTACCCTTTTATTAAAAGAGACCGACATAGTATACCTCTCACTCATATTATTTTCCTTAAATTATAAGCCTTCCTGAATCTCCTGTAAAATAGATAGATTGTGACAAGCTTGTGATGATTTTTCATTATAATTATTTTTAGTTAAAACTTGGCTGAAATACTGATAAAGTGTTTGGTAATTTTTAAACCAAATGCTTGAAATATTACATCTATAAAGTTTCCTTAACTGTTCATACTAACTATGAAAGGAGAGGATTATATTGAATTCAATTCAAGAATGTATGACAACTAATGTTGCAACAGTATCTTCACAACAAACAATTAAAGAAGCTGCGACATTGATGGAGCAATCAAATGTGGGTTCAATTCCTGTTGTTGATAATGGTCAGCTAAGAGGAATTATTACAGACAGAGACATTACTCTTCGTACAACTGCAAAGGGGTTAGAAAATTCAACTCCTGTATCACAGGTTATGTCAACAAATCTTGTATCAGGTCATACGTCTATGTCAGTTGAAGAAGCTGCGAAAATAATGGCACAGCATCAAATTCGTCGTCTACCAATTGTTGAAAATAATCAATTAGTAGGTATTGTTGCGTTAGGAGACTTAGCAACTAATGAAATGAGCGATCATGCTGCAGGAGTAGCATTAACAAACATTTCTGAACCGAATAAAACTTCTTAAGCAGGTTTTTGGATTTTGTCATTTAATGTCGAAAAACTAATATATTGCTGGTATTAGCAAATAAAGTAATGAAAACAGTAAATATATTAACTTTAGCAGCAAATATATGATGAGAAACAGCAAATAAACGATAACAAAGAGCAAATATCTCATTTGAGGTGTGACATTATGTCATACCTCTTTTTGATTTCAAAGGTGGAAACGTGAAAAAGAAGATCGTGTTTTGTATAATGTAGGAAGAGGAGATGGTATACAATGATCAAGGCTATTATCTTTGATTTTGATGGGTTAATTTTAGATACCGAAACACATGAATATGAAGTGTTATCAGAAATTTTTAAAGAGCATGATTGTGAGTTGCCATTAAGTGTTTGGGGAAAAGTAATTGGAACAAAGTCTGATTTTAGTCCTTATACATATTTAGAAGAACAAGCAAATAAAGTAATTGACCATAGCAGTATTAAGAAACAACTAGAAGAAAGGTTTACAAAACGAATTCATCTTGAAGAAGCAAGACCGGGAGTAATAGATTATATTATGACGGCTAAAGAGCTAGGATTAAAAGTAGGTTTGGCATCCAGCTCTAGCTATAAATGGGTTTCCACACATTTAAAACGATTAAATTTGTTAGATGAGTTTGAATGCATTCGTACTTCAGATCATGTGGAGCAAGTAAAACCGGATCCTGCACTTTATGTAGAAGCAGCAAAATGCTTGAATGTTGAGCCTGAGGAATGTATTGCATTCGAAGATTCAGCAAATGGGGCATTGGCGGCAAAACGAGCAGGAATGAAATGTGTGATTGTACCTAACTCAGTAACTAAGAATTTAGATTTTTGTGAAGTTGAGCACCGACTAGAAACAATGGCTCATATGGATTTAAAGGAGTTAGTTATGGTTTTAAATAAATAATAAAGGGTATTATACCTTTTTAACTAATAGCTGTCTTTGCATAAACTACCTTGAAATAAGGTGCTATATATCTATAGTCACTTATTCACTAAAAGGTTATCTTTTAGTGAAAAAACTGCTCAAGAGAACTAATTAAATGATTTGACAACATCTTTCAGAAAAGAAGCTTTAACTATCTAGATTAAAGGAGTTAGTAAAAATGTCTGAAAAACTGGACTTATCGAAATTTGAGAAGAAAATGATTATCCGTAATATCCAAGAAAAAGATATTGACGAGATTTTGAAGCTACAATTAAAATGCTTTCCGGGAATGACACCGTGGAAGCGTGACCACTTGGAAAGTCACTTAGAGCATTTTCCAGAAGGGCAATTTTGTGCAGAGTTTGAAGGAAAGATTATTGGTTCATGTTCTAGTCTTTTAGTTAATTTCGATGAATATGATGATCGTCATACTTGGGATGATATTACCGACAATGGTTACATCACTAACCATGATCCAGATGGTTATAATATGTACGGTATTGAGGTTATGGTACATCCAAATTATCGTCGAATGAAAATTGGCCACCGTTTATATGAAGCGAGGAAAGATTTTGCTAGAAGAATGAATTTGAAAAGTATTATCATTGGAGGTCGTATTCCTAACTATTATAAATATGCAGATGAATTATCTCCTAGAGAATATGTACAACAGGTTTCATTACATAAAGTATATGATCCGGTTCTTTCCTTCCAGCTACTTAATGAGTTCACTTTAATGAGAATTAACCCAAATTATTTATCTGATGATATGGCATCATATCAATATGCAACACTTATGGAATGGAATAATGTAGATTACCAACCTAATACAAAACGTTTTTACAAAACATCTTACCCTGTTCGTATTTGTGTTGTTCAGTATATGATGAAGCAGATTTCTTCGTTTGAAGAATTCGCTAAACAGGTGGAGTACTATACTGATGTTGCTTCTGATGCGGGCTCTGACTTTGCTGTATTTCCCGAAATTTTCACAACTCAGCTTATGTCATTTCTCGATGAAAAGGTCCCAAGTAAAGCTATTCAGCGCTTAACAGAGTTCACTGAGGATTATATCGAATTATTTACAGAGCTAGCAGTACGTTACAATGTTAACATTATTGGTGGATCACATGTTGTTGAGGAAGAGGGGCAAATTTATAATATTGCTTACTTATTCCGAAGAGATGGAACAATTGAAAAGCAATATAAGCTTCATATCACACCAAATGAAAGAAAATGGTGGGGAATTAGCCGTGGTGATCAAGTAAAGGTATTTAATACAGATTGTGGAAAGATAGCCATCCAAATTTGTTATGATATTGAATTTCCTGAGCTTGCACGTATAGCTACAGACAAAGGTGCTAAAATTATCTTTACACCATTTTGTACAGAAGATCGTCAAGGCTACTTACGTGTTCGTTACTGTGCTCAAGCCCGTGCAGTTGAAAATCAAATTTATACAGTTATAGCTGGAACAGTTGGTAATTTACCGCAAACAGAAAATATGGATATTCAATATGCTCAATCTGCTATCTTTGCTCCATCTGATTTTGAGTTTGCAAGAGATGGAATCGTAGGAGAGTGTAATCCTAACATTGAAATGGTGATTATTGGAGATGTTGATTTAGAAATACTAAGACGTCAACGTCAATCTGGTACAGTGAATCAATTGAAGGATCGTAGAAGAGATATCTACTCTATTAGATATAAAAAGGAACAGTAATAGATCAAAAGCTGACTTGGAGTTAAGAGTCAGCTTTTTTGTTTTTATGGCTATGTTAAAGCTTAATGTTAATTTTTTGTACTTTGTGATTGAAGTGAAAGGCATGAGACTCCTGCTTAGAGAAGCGTGTCAAAGGGAGACCCCGCAGGCGCGCAGCTTACGAGGAGGCTCCCGGACCTAGGAAAAAAGGTACTTTTTTCCCGGGAAAGCGAATGCCTGTAACGGAAAATTAACAACAAAATTAACAGAGCTTTTTTAAAAAAAGTCATAACACCTTCACATCCAAAGTCGAATCATGAAATATATTAAAAAAATAGTCCTTTACTATCAATTCAATACATCATATGAGTATGTTTAATAAATATTGTTGTAAAATAACATTGCATGAGAATTATGTATTACCTTGCATCAGCCTTAGCTTATTTTGTAGAAAATCATTACTGTGGTAGAACCTAATATATGCTAAAATAAGGGTGGTATTTATTATAGAAATTTGCTGAAAAATCACTCCTTGGAGGTAAATATGAGCTGGAAAAAAAGCTATCAACGTTGGATTAATGAAAAGGAATTAGATCAAGAATTAAAAGGTTTGCTAGATGAAATGGAAGGTAATGAAAAATTACTCGAAGATTGCTTTTATAAAGAATTAGAATTCGGTACAGGTGGTATGCGTGGAGAAATAGGACCAGGTACAAACCGAATGAATACATACACTGTTCGTAAAGCTTCAGAAGGATTGGCTTCATACATAGATTCTTTCGGTGAAGAAGCGAAAAAACGTGGAGTTGTTATTGCTTATGATTCACGTCATAAATCACCGGAATTTGCGATGGAAGCAGCAAAAACAATTGCTTCCCATGGAATTCAGACATATGTATTTGAAGAGCTTCGTCCAACACCAGAGCTTTCATTTGCTGTCCGTCACTTAAATGGTTTTTCAGGGATTGTCATAACAGCAAGTCATAATCCACCGGAATATAACGGTTATAAAGTATATGGAGAAGATGGAGGGCAATTGCCTCCTGCAGCAGCTGATACTGTTATTTCATACGTAGGCAAGGTTGAAGACGAGCTGCTAATAGAAGTTGAAGACGAAGCTTCATTAAAAGAAAAAGGTTTAATTAAAATCATTGGTGAAGAAATTGACAAGGCATATACTGAAAAGCTAAAAACAATTTCAGTGAACCCTAATCTATCAAATGAGGTAGACATTAAGGTTGTTTTCACACCTTTACATGGAACAGCTAACAAGCCTGTACGTTTAGGCTTAGATGCACTTGGTTATAAAAATATAACAGTTGTTAAAGAACAGGAGCTTCCAGATCCAAATTTTTCTACAGTCAAATCACCTAACCCTGAGGAGCATGATGCCTTTACTTTAGCGATACGCGATGGCAAAGAAATCGATGCCGATGTGCTAATTGGAACAGATCCTGATGCAGATCGTCTTGGTGTGGCTGTGAAGAATAATGATGGAGAATATGTAGTGTTAACAGGTAATCAAACAGGTGCATTACTTCTTCATTACATTCTTTCTGAGAAGAAAGCAAAAGGAACACTACCTAATAATGGTGTAGTACTCAAAACAATTGTTACATCGGAAATTGGTAGAGATATTGCAAGCTCATTTGACCTAGATACGATCGATACTTTAACAGGATTTAAGTTCATTGGAGAAAAAATCAATGAGTACGAAAGAACTGGTCAATACGAATTCCAATTTGGTTATGAAGAAAGCTATGGTTACTTGATTGGTGATTTTGCTCGTGATAAGGATGCTGTACAAGCAGCTTTATTATCAGTTGAGGTTGCAGCTTATTATAAAAGTAAGGGACTTACTTTGTATCAGGGCTTGCTAGAAATTTTTAAAGAATATGGCTATTACAAAGAAGGCTTACAATCTTTAACTTTAAAAGGAAAAGAAGGTGCAGAACAGATACAAAGCATTCTTCAATCTTTTAGAAGTAATCCGCCGACAGATATAGCCGGTAAAAAAATCGTAGCCATTGAAGATTATCACACTAGTGAACGTCAAGATATTGTTGCTGGAACGAAAGAAACAATCGATTTACCAGGATCAAATGTTTTAAAATATATTCTTGAAGATCATTCATGGTTCTGTGTACGTCCATCTGGTACAGAACCTAAAGCAAAATTCTACTTTGGAGTTAACAGCGATACGTTACAGCAAAGTGAAGAACAATTAGCAGCATTAGAAGCTGGTGTAATGGATAAAGTAAATGAACTAATTGCAGCTTTAAGCAAGTAAATGTAAAAAAACAAAGCTATGTCGAGGTCGAACAAATCAATTTGTTCGGCTTTTTTGTATTTAGTAAGAGCCTTTCAATGGATCAAAGGCTCTAGACAGCAACGTTAAGCTCTTGTGGAATTTGTATTGTAATGCTGTTACTGGAAATACTAACTGTAACGATGTCGAACATTTTAGGAGGACGTCTTTATTGAATACAGTGAATATTGGGATAAGATAGATTCTAAAAAGGAAGAACTAAATTCATTAATTTCTTCTTACTGGGATAGTTATTCACATATGGGAACCTGGCAGTTTTGGACGGTTGTTGCATTATTGCTTTTTCCGTTAATTATTCTTTATTTTTTAGTGGATAGAAAAAGAATATTTGAACTTTTTTTCTTTGGGTACACAGTTCATATACTATGGACGTATTTTGAAATTGCACTAGAAAGGCTTGGCTTATTTGTACATACATATTTTCTGACCCCGATATTTCCCTATGCACTTAGTATGACGGCATCTGCTTTACCTGTTGGATTTCTACTTATGTATCAATATTGTACAAATCGTAACAAAAATTTTTATTTGTATACATTGGTACTTAGTGCAATCTTTGCATTTGGCTTTGCCTCTATAGAAGATTATCTAGGTTTATTAAGCTTTGATAAAGGAATGAATCAATTTTATCTATTTTTAATTGATATTGTCATTGTATTTATTAGTTACAGGTTACATTAATAATAAAGTTGTTAAGTAATGGTAGATCTACTTAAGTTATAGCTTGTTAGAAAAAACACTTATTTCTTAGAAGTGTTTTTTATTTTGTCATACGATTGATTTTAAAGACCTCAATTGTCTCTAAAAAGAAAATCTACTCCATAAGTCGTAGGAAATTTCATTCAGATAGAGAAGGCTTTATCAAGCATATACTTGTTATAATATGGATAAAGCTATTGTAGGGGAATGGAATAATGATGAAAGATAACCGGATTCATGAATTAACTACACTTAAAGTGATTGCAGAGAAATTAAATGAAGCAACAGATGTAAAAGAAATGCTTAAGGATGTTTTGTGTGAATTATTGAAGCTTACTGAGCTTCACACAGGCTGGGTATTCTTAATCGATAAACAAGGTGAGTATGAATTAGCTGCTGCATATAATTTGCCAGCTGGTCTCTCTTGGAATAAAAAAATAGTTATGTGTAAAGGTGGATGCTGGTGTATTGATCGTTATCATGATGATCGATTAAATAGAGCAGCAAATATTATAAATTGCAAAAGAATAGAAGCTGCCATTAAGAATAATTGGGGAGAAACAAATGGAATTACACATCATGCTACTGTTCCTTTACAAGCTGGCAATGAGAAGTTTGGTTTGCTAAATATTGCCTCCCCAAATAAAAAGCATTTCTCTGATGAAGAGCTTGCTTTATTAGAATCTGTCGCATTTCAAATTGGAACAGCTATTAACAGAATTCAACTTGTAGAAAAAGCTCGTAAACATGCATTAATAGAAGAAAGAAATAGACTTGCTCAAGATTTGCATGATTCTGTTAATCAATTGTTGTTTTCAATCATGTTAACCGCAAGAGGTACTAAGGAATTGACAATAGAAAATGAAGTGAAAGATATGCTTTCTTATATTCAGGAGCTTTCACAAGAGGCACTAACAGAAATGAAAGGACTCATCTGGCAGCTTAGACCACAGGGCTTGGAAAATGGCATTGGCACGGCGTTATTAAATTATGCAAATGTACTTGGATTGAAAGCTGAGTTAAATATAAAAGGAGTATGTACACTTCCCTGTCATATTGAAGAAGAGCTGTGGAGAATCGGCCAGGAAGCATTAAATAACTGCAAAAAGCATGCTGAAACGACTGAGGTTTTTCTTTCTATTTCTCGTAAAAATTATACCGTCATAATGGTTATTGAGGATGGGGGGATTGGCTTTCATTATGATGAAAAAAAACACCTGCCTTCAATGGGTCTAAGAGGTATGAAAGAGCGTGTAAAGAAGATTAATGGAAGCTTTAATCTTAGCAGCAGCCTTGGATCAGGTACAATTATTTCAATCACCATTCCATTACAGAAAGAAGTGTAGATAGCATGACAAAGATAAAGGTGCTAATTGCAGATGATCATCATGTTGTTCGAAGAGGCTTACTATTCTTTTTAAACACGCAGAAAGATATCGAAATTGTTGGTGAAGCAACAAATGGCCAGGAAGCAGTAACTTTGGTAACAGAATTAAACCCTGATGTAGTACTAATGGATTTATCTATGCCGAAAATGGATGGTGTTGAAGCTACTAAGGCAATACGAGAACTAGATAATAAGGTGAAAATCATTATTCTAACGAGTTATGCTGATCAAGATCATGTTATCCCAGCTATTAGAGCCGGTGCTTCTGGATACCAACTAAAAGATATTGAACCAGATGAATTAGTTCAAACTATTCGAGACGTTTTAAAGGGAGAAAGTAAACTACATCCGAAGGTAACTGCACATGTTATGACACATCTTTCTTTAGGTTCAAAACAAGAAACCACAAAGCTAAGTGATTTGACAAAGCGTGAAAAAGAAGTTTTAAACGAGCTTGCCAAAGGGAAAAGCAATAAAGAGATAGCAGCTGCGCTATTTATTACAGAAAAGACAGTGAAAACCCATGTTTCTAATATCCTTTCTAAGCTGCAGCTTTCAGATCGAACACAAGCAGCATTGTTTGCAGTGAAAAATGGATATACCGAGAATGAACCTAAGGAGTAGATATTTTATGAAAACTTTAGTTATTAATGGAAGTCCACGAAAAACAGGAAGAACAAGAATGGCAGCTTCATTTATTGCCAAAAAGCATCATGCAGAAATGTTTGATTTGAGTACAAGAGAAGTTCCTCTGTTCAATGGTGAAGAAGGCCAAAGTGAGTTAAAGGATGTTAAAGAATTAAAAAGGTTGGTTAGTGAGTCAGATTCTGTCATCTTATTATCACCTGAATATCATAATGCTATGAGCGGTGCCTTAAAAAATGCATTAGATTTTTTAAGTAGTGATCAATTTGCACATAAACCAGTAGGATTAATTGCTATTGCTGGTGGAGGTAAAGGTGGTATAAATGCTCTTAACAATATGAGAACGGTTATGCGTGGTGTTTACGCAAATACTATTGCAAAGCAATTAATTCTTGATCCACATTGTTTTGACTATGATAAGAAAGAAGTATTAGAGGATCCAGCCTTACTTATCGATCAATTAGTTGAAGAGCTAGCAATTTATTCAGAAGCACTTCAGAAGATTAATCATAACTAAGAAAAGACTGACAAGGTTTTAAGCCATTGTCAGTCTTTTTTATTGAGACTTTTATATTTGTTGGACATACTCCATTTCTGGGTGTTCAACAGCATGATCAATATATCGTAACAAGGAGTAAAGTTGTTTTTCTACCTCTTGATAGTCATGCTCAAAGTTATATGCATGAAGAAATTGTTCAATTTTTTTTGAAAGGAAATCGTCTTTTGTGCGAACCATTAATATGAGTAGGTTATCCCACTGAGATCGATGAGTGTAATATAAAGCTTTGTCATAATCCACACTGCTATCCATTAAAATCCCTCCTTCTTAAGGAGATATGCTTAGTGTGTGTGAAATGTTCCTGATCTTACTGTGAAAAACTTGGTTTTGTTGATATAAAAGGCTTGGAAGTGTTTACCCTTATAAAAATTAGTCTTAATGGAAACCTAAAAACAAAAAAGGATTTTCTAATATGAAAAAAATTCCGGTAATTCTTATTGTTTTGTACATGGTTTTTTTAAATCATCCAACATGTAGTAAAGCTACAACAGATATGTTTACATATGAAAAAATGAAGGATCACTTGGTCATGCTTTCAGACAAACATGATTTAGAAATGAAGTCAATAGGTCAATCTGAGCTAGGTCGTGAAATTTTTGCAGTGAAAATAGGGAAGGGAAAAAAGAATGTCCTAATCACAGGTAGTCATCATGGAAGAGAATGGCTAACAACACATATCATCATGGAAATGATAAAAGAGTATGCCTCTGCTTATAACAAGAAGTATTCATTATATGGACATAGCTTGAATATATTAGATCATGTTTCCATTTGGTTTGTTCCTATGGTGAATCCAGATGGAGTGACAATACAGCAAAAAGGTGTAAAACATTTGCCATTAGGATTACAGGAAGTTTATGTGGTTATGAATAATGGTGAAAGCAACTTTAAAAGATGGAAAGCTAATGGAGTAGGTGTTGATCTTAATCGACAATATCCAGCAGGCTGGGAAGCAATCAAAGGAGATTCAAATTATGCTTCTTATTCCCACTATAAAGGTGAAAATCCATTTAGTGCAAAAGAGACCAAATCACTATTAACTTTTACAGAGGAAATAATGCCTTTAGCATCTATTGCTTATCATACATCAGGCCGTGAGATTTTCTGGTACTACTATAATCAGGTAGAAAACCTACACCGTGATTATCAACTAGCTGAAATGGTATCAGACGTGACAGGCTATAAAATATCTTATCCTCCTAGCGATGCTGTAGGAGGAGGATATACAGATTGGTTTATTCAATGCTACCAGAAACCTGCCATGACAATTGAGTTAAGTTACTTGGTTAAGGAGACAAATCCACCCTTATCTATCTTTAATGAAGAATGGAACAGAAATAAAACAATAGGTCTTATTTTAGCAGAGTATGCAAAAAAACATGTGGATAATTAGGATAAGCCTCGTAATGTTGGGCAAGTTATAATCAATAACAAAAAGTAGACATATACGTTTATCCTATTTTTGAGGACCGATTATACAAACGTCATTATCAGATGAAAAACCCATAGCAAAAGGTAATGGAGGATTATATGAAGCTGAACTCACTATCTAAGTTGATTTTCACATGTATTGCTTTTGTTCTTATTTTATCAGTGGGGATAAAAGCATATGGAGAACATAATGGTGATGATATAGATTACAAAAAATGGAGTAAAATTGCTATCTCATCAGTACAAGAAAAGTACCCAGAATCAGAGCTTGTTGATTATAAATATGTGAAACGCGAGGAAGTTAATGAGCAAGAGGCAAAGGATATTTTTCATATTAAAGCCAGTAAACAGGGAGAAATCTTTGTAGTAAGTGTTGGTGTGGTATTTAATCCAAAAACAGGAAAACTCATTACTGTGAAAATGACTGAGGGAAATGAGCGAGATTTTTAGAGCAATAAGCTAGCTGCTAGTAAAAGGGCATAGCTTATTGCTTTTTTTTGAAAGTTGTTTAGCTTGAGATCTACCCTACATCAAACTTCAGAACATATACTTTCGTTAAGGCTTGGCTTACCAAGTCGATCTACTCCAGTTTGGCAGTTGATGACCTATGCGTTTCGCTTTCTTTACTTTTCAGTCACTTGATTGATTGAAAAGTAGGATAATAAAGCAGACTGGTTTTTCACTAAATCAGCTAATGTATATTCATCTAATACAGCTAAATAAGCTTGTAGAGCTTTATTTAGAACATGCTTTAGTCCGCAAGCGGGAGAAATGATACATTGGTTTTGCTCTTCATCAAAACACTCCACAATATGAAAATCTTCTTCAGTTTGTCGAACAACTTCACCGATATTAATATTATCTGGTGTTATTGCTAAGCGAATGCCACCATTTCGACCTCTGACAGTTTCAATAATATTCATCTTTCCCAATTCATATGTAACTTTCATCAAATGGTTTTTGGATATATTATAAGTTTCGGCAATTTCTTTAATATTTGATAGCTCTTCTGTTGGTTTTGTAGCCAAAAAAACTAAAACTCGTAGAGAGTAATCTGTATATAAAGTTAGACGCATATATAGGACCTCACATAGTAATGACTTCTAATAAAAACTGGTTAGCAACATAGTTTACGATAATTTCACTTAATTTTAACATATATTATTTTAAAATCTTAATTTCTGTTATCAAATGTGACAACTTTTTAAAGATGTATTTTATATATTGCTTTTAATTTGTCACATACTCTATTATAAAGATATATTTAAAATACATCTTTAGGAGATGATCCAATGCTTTCTCAAAAAACAATTGATATCGTTAAATCAACTGCACCTGTTTTAGCAGAACGAGGAACAGAAATCACAACGTATTTTTACAAAGCGATGTTCGAAGCACATCCTGAATTATTAAATATTTTTAATTCTGTAAATCAGAAAAAAGGTCGACAACAAACTGCATTAGCCAATACTGTTTATGCAGCAGCAACCCACATAGATCAATTAGAGGTCTTGCTTCCTGCTGTCAAACAAATTGCACATAAGCATAGAAGTTTAAACGTGAAAAAAGAACATTATCCTATTGTGGGGGAATTTCTACTTAAAGCAATTAAAGATGTATTGGGAGATGCTGCGACTCCAGAGATTATAGAGGCATGGGGAGAGGCATATGGAGTGATCGCACAGGTATTTATAGATGTTGAAGAGGAGATGTATGAAACAACTAAGGAGGTTGCATGGGAAGGTTTTAAAAACTTTAAAATTGTAAAAAAAGAAAAAGAAAGTGCAATTATAACTTCATTTTATCTAGAAGCTCAAGATGGAACAAGTATCCCATACTATCAACCAGGACAGTATGTGACAGTTCGTCTAAATATGACAGGGGAAACGTACTTATTAAACCGCCAATACAGTTTATCAGATGCACCAGGTAAAGATTATCTAAGAATTTCTGTTAAACGTGAAAGTGGTGAAGATCTTGTCGAGGAAGGTATTGTCTCGAATTTTCTTCATGATCAATTGAATATAGGAGATACAATTGAATTGACAGCTCCAGCGGGTGACTTTGTTTTAGACAGTAACAATGAAAATCCAGTTTATCTTATTAGTGGTGGTGTTGGTATTACTCCTATGGTAAGTATGTTAAACGATATTGCTGAGAAACAGCCAAAGCGACCTGTAACGTTTATCCATGCAGCAAAAAGTGCAAACGTTCATGCTTTTAAACAAGAAGTTGGAGAAACACTGAATAAATTGTTAAATGGTAGGCAGTATTTCTATTACGATCAAGTTGATACTGATCTAGAAGAAACTATTTTTGAAGGTAGAATAGATCTTAATAAGTTTAAGAACGAAATAGCCCATAAAGAAAATTCATTTTATATTTGCGGACCAGCACCATTTATGAAAAATATGATTGATCAATTAGAATCATTAGGTGTAAGCGAAGAAGCGATTCGTTATGAATTTTTTGGACCTTCAATAAATTTAAAAGAAACACAAAATAGTTAACAATTTATTTAGCAATTTAATAAATATAAACAAACCCTTTCATCTTTTCTCTCCTAAGCACATACATTTAGGATAACAATAGCTTAGGGGGGAGAGCATGAAAGAATCTGAACAAAAGGCTCTTGAATATGCAATTGCTGAAATAACAGAGGTTGCTACTGGCTTTGGACTTGATTTTTATCCTATGAGATATGAAATTTGTCCTGCAGATATTATCTATACATTTGGTGCTTATGGGATGCCAACAAGATTTTCACACTGGAGTTTTGGGAAGCAATTTCATAAGATGAAGCTGCAATATGATTTAGGTTTAAGTAAAATATATGAACTTGTTATTAATTCAGATCCCTGCTACGCATTTCTTCTTGATACGAATTCTCTTATTCAAAATAAATTGATTGTCGCCCACGTTTTAGCTCACTGTGACTTCTTTAAGAATAATGCGCGATTTGGAAATACAAAGCGTGAAATGGTTGAAAGCATGTCAGCTACTGCTGAACGAATAAAACAATATGAAATCCAATATGGCAGACAGGAAGTTGAGACATTTTTAGATGCCGTACTTGCCATACAAGAACATATTGATCCGTCCTTGGTTCGCCCAAAGCTTTCTTGGACAATTGATGATATTGAATTTGAGGAAATGGAAGAAAAAACAAGTACTCCTTATGATGATCTTTGGAAGCTGGATGATAAACAAAAACCACAGCACACAGTTAAAAAGAAGAAACGTAATTTTCCACCAACACCAGAAAAGGATATTCTTTTGTTTATTGAAGAATATAGTCGTGAACTAGAAGATTGGCAACGTGATATTTTAACAATGATGCGTGAAGAGATGTTATATTTCTGGCCACAGCTAGAAACGAAAATCATGAACGAAGGCTGGGCTTCGTACTGGCATCAACGAATTCTTCGTGAGCTTGACTTAACATCAGATGAATCCATTGAATTTGCTAAGCTTAATGCTGGTGTTGTACAGCCTTCGAAAACAAGTATTAATCCTTATTATTTAGGTTTAAAAATCTTCGAGGACATTGAAGAACGATATAATAACCCAACTGAAGAAATGAAAATGTTTGGAGCAACACCAGGATCTGGTCGAGAGAAAATGTTTGAGGTTCGTGAGGTTGAATCTGATATCTCCTTCATTCGAAATTATTTAACAAAAGACCTTGTAATGAGAGAAGATATGTATTTATTCCAAAAACAAGGAAGAGATTATAAAGTAGTAGATAAAGAATGGGAAAATGTTCGAGATCAGCTTGTTAGTATGAGGGTAAACGGTGGTTTTCCTTATATTACTGTAAATGATGGAGATTACTTAAAGAACAATGAACTTTATTTAAAGCATTGGTTCGAGGACATTGAGCTTGATCTTAAATATTTAGAAAAGGTTCTTCCTTATTTGTATCAGCTTTGGGGGAGACCTGTACACATGGAAAGTGTATTGGAGGATAAAGCTGTTTTATTTTCATATGATGGAAAAAGTGTTTCTAGAAAATATTTATAGTGCGGAGAGGTCACTGAATATCAGTGGCTTTTTAAAATTAAACAAAAAGCTGATTTGATAGTGGTCTATCGAAGCCCACTACCAAGTCAGCTAAAAGTAATAATAAATTGTTAGAAGCTAGACATTAAACAAATGCTGCTCCGACAATAATTAGTAAAATGAATAAAACGACGATCAACGCGAATGATCCACCAGCGCCATAACCGCCTACACCAGCGCCATAGCCACCTGCACCATAGCCACCGAATCCTGCACCATAACCACCAAAGTTACCATATCCTAAACCCATAAATAATTCTCCTTTCTTTTGTAGGATTAATAATAGAGTATTAAGGAAATGGAAAATTGACAGTACAAATGCCTAGTTAAACTGAAATTGGTTTTCTGCCCAGCTATAATCTTAGTAAATGCTGAGAATTATTGTTGTCTTTGGATTTTACTTAAGACCCAAGTTAGTCAGAGGTTTTTTTCAAAAAAGCATATTCTCCAATAAAAATGAAAGTAATCATAAGGATTGCTACAACTACAACAACAATATCTGATTGAACTTTCACCCAAAGAAAAGCACTGAGAACGATAAGATCTAAGACCATCGCTGAGACGACTATAAAGGGATTTGCATTGACCTTGTTTCTTAGGTGTTTAAAAACTCCCCAGTGAATCATGATATCCATAACAAGATAGAGAATTGCACCTATTGAAGCAATTCGAGTTAAGTTAAAGGATACAGTTAAGACTATAGCTAATACAACTGTATAAACAAGAGTATGCTTTTGAATAGAGCCTGGCATATGAAAATGCTTGTGTGGTATTAGCTTCATTTCAGTTAGCATCGCAAGCATTCGTGAAACAGCAAATACACTTGCAATTATTCCTGTGATCGTTGCGATAATAGCAAGAATCACAGTAAACCACACTCCAAAATCTCCAAAGGCTGGTCTTGCAGCTTCAGCGAGTGCATAATCTTTAGCATTAATAATTTCAGATAATGTTAAATTACTTGATACGGCCCATGCAAGTAATAGATAAACAGAAAGACTGATTAAAATAGAGATTGTAATAGCACGTCCAACATTTTTCTTCGGCTTCGTAATCTCTTCCCCACTATTAGTAATTGTAGTAAATCCCTTAAAGGCAAGGATGGTTAATGCAATGGCTGCAATTGAGCTGGCAATTCCTATATCAGGAGGGTTACTACCTTTATTAGGAATTGTGAATGCAAAATCGGCAACCATAATTCCCGCAATTGCCATACTAGATAATCCAATAATTTTAATCAATGAGGCAATTGAGGTGAATGTTTGAATAAAAGTGTTTCCAGATATATTGATGAGAAATGAAATAACGATTAACCCTACACCAAGTAAAGGGACTAGCCACTGCGTCTGTGTACCATCAAATAATTGTAGTGTGTATGTACCAAATGTCCTTGCGACAAGACTTTGATTAATGATCATAGATATAGCCATCATTAAAGCTGCAGATGCAGTGATTGTACCTTTTCCATATGCTTTAACTAGAAACATTCCAATTCCACCTGCTGAAGGATATTCCTGACTCATCTTCACATAAGAATAAGCGCTAAAAGCTGTCACAATACTTCCTATAATGAAAATGAGGGGAAACCAAGAGCCTGCCAGCTCTGCGACTTGTCCAAGAAGCGCAAAAATACCCGCACTTATCATTACACCAGTCCCAAGCCCTACAGCTCCAATAAGTGATATACTGTTTTTCTTGTAATCTGGCATTGTTTAAAACTCCTTTATTTCATTTACTAGCTAATTTACCCGATCCGTGAAATTTATAACATACTAGATGGTTACGAAAAAAGATTAAAGAAAAAAAACTACCTTCAACAAAATTTTGAAGGTAGTACTCATTTAATATTAGTTAACCTTGTGATTTTCTCAGGGTGAGTTGTGCGGTAGCTTTCCTTTTGAAACACCTATTTGTTGAGAAGTATAAATTCCTGTGTGTCCTGAAAATAAATAGCTAATAATACAAACAAGAAATAAATAGAGACTTGCTTCAGAACCAAAAAGCTCGATTCCCATAATAAAGCATGCTATTGGCGTGTTTGTGGCTCCACAAAAAACACCGATAAAGCCTAAGGCCGCTAAAAAGGGAATTGATACATGCAGGTACTCACCAAGGACACTTCCAAGTGTGGAACCTATAGCAAATAAAGGGGTTACTTCACCACCCTGATATCCCGCACCAAGAGTTAGCGAGGTGAAAAGTAGCTTTGTGATAAAAGTTAAAGGCGAAACATTCCCTTCGAATGCATCATCAATAAGTGGAAGCCCTAAGCCAAGATATTTACGAGTGCCAATTAGGTAGACGAGGGCTATAATAACAAGTCCACCAACAAAGCTTTTAATCATAGGGTTTGGGAAAATTTTAGTGTATTGCTTTTTTAACCAATGTGTTAGCTGTGAAAATAATGTACTTGTTAAGCCGAAAAGAATGCTGGCAAGGATTATTTTTAATAGCAAAAGAATGGATAGTGTAGGAATAGCCCCGATGTCATAATGGTGATGACCAACTCCCCATGCTGTTGTGACAAAATCTCCAACAAAAGCTGCGACAAAGGCAGGGAAAATAGCTTCATGCTTAATCAACCCTAAAGCTAATACTTCTAATCCGAATACAGTGCCTGCTAAAGGTGTACCGAAGACAGAGCCAAAGCCACTGCTGATTCCACAGATAATGATTATTTTCCGGTCAACTGCATCTAATTTAAATAGCTTCCCAACTAATTCAGAAAATGCTCCACCCATTTGAACTGCTGTACCTTCTCGCCCAGCAGATCCACCAAATAAGTGTGTGACAATTGTGCCAAATAATACTAATGGTGCCATACGAAATGGAATGCTTTCCTTTGCACCAGTTGCTTGTTCAATGATTAAGTTATTTCCTTTTGCGGAGTTTAATCCATATTTCCAATAAAGAAAGCTAACAAGCATCCCACCAATTGGAAGTAAAAATAACAACCATGAATAAGCTTCTCTTGTTTGGGCTGCCCATTCTAAACTAACTAGGAAAAGAGCTGAAGCAGATCCAGCTAGAATACCTACAAATCCAGCTAATATAGTCCATTTGATCATGTATAACAATAAATGTACGTGTATCTGATTTTTAAGAACGTTTTTGATCGTGTGCATGTTGTATCCTTTCAATATATACAAAACAAAAGAGAAACGATAACTAAAGTGGCCACTAAAGCAAAAAAACTGCACTTAGTTTTGGTGTATAGCTCAAGGTGTCTTGCGCTTTTTCTAGGATTCACATGAACAATCTCTTAGGTTTTTTGTATAGTTTATCACATTTCCTGTTTTATCTAATTCAATCGTACAGCATTCTAATAAAATATCTTTTAATTTTGCTCGTCCTCGTTGAACTCGTGATTTAGCTCCTGATAATGAGATGCCTAGTTTTTCTGCGAGCTCTTTTTGAGTATGATTGTAAAAATCGGTATAAAGTAATGCTTCTTTATAATGATTTGGGAGGGACTCTGTCATTTCCAACAGCCATGACGATACAAGCTGATTTAGGTTTTCATCGTAATCGAGAGTAGAATTATCTGTGTTTCGCGAAAATTCTAAAAGGGCATTCGGGTTTTCACGAATGTCTTTTTCTCTTTTTTTATAAAAATCTACAATTTCATTTCGAGCAACTTTAAAGATCCATGCTTGAATTTTTTCTTCATCTTTCACACTCGATAGCTGTGTATGGATTTTGATGAAGACGTTTTGGAGTATGTCTTCCGCATCTTGTGTGGTAGCGACTTTTCCTGAAATAAATCGAAATAATGAGTCATTGAATTGAGACCAAATCAAATTTTGCTCCATCATAATTTTCTCCCTATATGACAAATCGTGTATTTTATTTCATTATATCGAATCTGTTTTTATTTTAGAATTTTTTGCGTCCTTTTAGAAAAAAAGAAGTCTTAATAGATAAGAGCTGTTTTTGTAAACTTTGTTGCTTGCTTTTAGTAACTTTAAGAGACAGCAATGTATACAGTCTAGTGGCATCTTTTCTATTGTGCTAGAGAATTTTATTCGGTAAAAACACTGTTTTTAACATGTAATTAGACAAGTTAGCAACAATCTTTCAGAAAAGAGCCTAGATAGATAAACAATTGGAGGGATTTATGATGGAAATTACATTTGAAAAAGATCAAAATAAACTGCCTGTTGCTATTATTGGCGCAGGGCCAGTAGGTTTAGCTGCAGCGGCGCATCTTATTAGAAAAGGTGAAAAGGTACTCCTTTTTGAAGCAGGCAATTCTGTTGGTCACAGTGTACTAAAGTGGGGAAGCGTTAAAATGTTTTCTCCTTGGCAATACAATATAGATAAAGAAGCGGAAAAGCTGTTGAAGAAGAGTGGTTGGATAGCACCTGATTTAACTCAATTACCAACAGGAAGAGAATTGGTGGAAAACTATTTAACACCTTTAAGTGATATCCCCGAAATAAACAAGAGCTTGATTTTAAATGCAAAGGTAATTGGTGTAGGTAAAAAAGGATTGGATAAAGTAAAATCTTCAAACAGAGAAAATGTACCATTTATTATTTATGTGGAAAGTGAAGAATATATATCAAACTATGAAGTTAAAGCAGTGATTGATGCTACTGGAACGTGGTCCAATCCTAATCCAGTTGCTTCAAATGGAATTTTTACAAAAAATGAAATAAATGCAAGGGAGCATATTTATTATGGTATACCTGAATTGAAAAGAGAAAAAGAAAGGTATGCAGGTAAGAAAGTTTTAGTTGTTGGAAGTGGTCATTCTTCTATAAATATTCTTCTTGAGTTAGCGAAACTAAAAGAAGAACATCCACAAACAGAAATTCTTTGGGCTATTCGAAAAGCAAATGTGGAAGAGGTATATGGAGGTAAAGAGAATGATCAATTAGCTGCAAGAGGGAAGTTAGGGAGTAGGGTTGAAAAATTAATTAACACGAATACTATTTCTACTTTTACTGATTATCAAATTATTGATTTACACAAACATAATGAAAAAGTCAATGTTAAGGGAGTAGTAAAAGATAAGATAGTAGTGATTGAAGGTATTGATAAAGTGATTTCTGCTACGGGATCAAGACCAGATTTCTCTTTTTTGAGAGAAGTACGTTTGAACATAGACTCTGCTATTGAAAGTTCTTATGAGCTTGCACCATTAATTGATCCAAATATCCACAGCTGTGGAACAGTGCGACCTCATGGCGAAAAAGAACTAAGACATTTTGAAAAAAACTTTTACATTGTTGGAATGAAAAGCTATGGACGTGCACCAACTTTTCTACTGGCAACAGGATATGAGCAGGTTCGTTCAGTTGTTGCGTATCTCACTGGAGATTTTCAAGGTGCAGTAGATGTGAAATTAGAGCTTCCGAAAACAGGTGTGTGTAGTGTTGGGTTAGTCGATTGCTGTGGCGAAGAGACAGTAAATAACCGAAATGAAAGTTGTACAACAACTAAAAGTGTTGAATCATCTGAATCAATTAGCTGTGTACAAATTAACCCGAAAGAAATTAATAATAATTCATGCTGTAGTTGAACTATTGTAAATAAGGGATTGGTGATTGATGTTCATCGATCTTTTATTTATTTTTCGCATGAGGGGAAATTCAAAAGAATTTTTACATAATCTTTACATAAATGTTCTTGTAAACTGCATATAAGTAAATTAATATATAAGCAAATGGTTATATATAAGTTTACTTAAGTGAGGGAGATTCTAATGTCAAAAAAACCTTGTGTAGGATATGAAAATAAAATGAAAGAGTATAGAGAAAAGATGAGTATTACACTAGAAGAATTATCTCTACTAACAGAAACAGAGCTTCGTATGATAGAGAAGCTTGAAAATGGTCAGCTTCATCCTAGTGATGATTTTATTGAACGTTTAGCCAATGTTTTTCAAATGAATCCTTTTGAGGTGAAAAAGTATATATGGTGTGAAGAAGACCAAAACGAATGTATAACAGAATTAAGTTAGAGTTTGATAGAGTCTCGGATAGAATTCAAATTAGTGGGGGAAAATAAATAAAAGATAAATGAATATAATAGCATTGAATATATAAGTATATTGTTATATAGTGATTTACAGATAAATAAAAGGGGGGGAACAAATGTCTGGAGCACTAATAGAGATAGAAAAAGCTGCAACAATTTTAAAGCTCTTAGGAGATAAAACAAGATTAACCATGGTGAAGATGCTAGATTCTAATGATTGTTGTGTGTGTGAATTTGTTGAGGTTTTTAAAGCAAGTCAGCCCGCCATTAGTCAGCATATTAGAAAATTAAAAGATGCAGGAATTGTAAAAGAAACAAGAAGAGGACAATGGATTATCTACTCGCTGAATAAAAATAGTGACTATTATCCACTTGTACAAAATTTATTACAGCATCTTCCTAATCAAGATTATCGAATTAAGGAATTGGAAGCTCAAGGTTTACGTATTTCGTGTGAATAAATGGAGGGTATAACATGACATCAGTAATACTAGCATCTGTTATCTTCTTACTCACACTTACACTAGTGATTTGGCAGCCTAAAGGGTTGTCGATCGGTTGGTCTGCATGTGGAGGAGCAATAGTAGCTCTTCTTGTAGGTGTAGTAGATTTTAATGATGTGATTGATGTAACATCAATCGTTTGGAACGCAACACTAGCTTTTATTGCCATTATTATTATTTCACTAATACTAGATGAAATTGGTTTTTTTGAATGGTCTGCTTTACACATGGCACGAGCGGCAAAAGGTAATGGAGTTAAGATGTTTATTTATGTAAGTCTTTTAGGAGCGGTTGTGGCAGCATTTTTTGCAAATGATGGTGCAGCTTTAATTCTTACACCGATTGTATTGGCAATGGTAAGAAATCTTAACTTTAGTGAAAAAATGGTATTCCCATTCATTATTGCAAGTGGATTTATTGCCGATACAACATCACTACCATTAGTTGTTAGTAACCTTGTTAACATCGTTTCTGCTGACTTTTTTGGTATAGGTTTTGTTGAATTTGCATCAAGAATGATTATTCCTAACTTTTTCTCATTAGGAGCAAGTATTTTAGTTCTACTGCTCTTTTTCCGTAAAAGTATTCCAAAAAATTATGATTTATCACAGCTAAAGAAACCAGTAGAAGCAATTCGTGATGAAAAGATGTTTAAATTATCTTGGTTTGTTTTAGGGATATTGCTTATCGGTTATTTTGCTAGTGAATTTATTGGAATTCCTGTTTCAATTATTGCAGGTATAGTTGCAATTTTCTTCTTATTTATGGCGAAGAGAAGTTCTGCAGTTAACACGAAAACTGTCATAAAGGGTGCACCTTGGGCAATTGTCTTTTTCTCAATAGGTATGTATGTAGTTGTTTATAGCTTGCGAAATGTAGGATTAACAGATGTTTTAGCAGATGTTATCCAAGCTACAGCAGATCAAGGTCTATTTGCAGCAACAATTGGTATGGGATTTATTGCGGCCATTCTTTCATCAGTGATGAACAATATGCCAACAGTTATGATTGATGCACTTGCCATCTCTGATACAAATACATCAGGAGTCATAAGAGAAGCACTGATTTATGCTAATGTAATTGGTTCTGATTTGGGACCGAAAATCACTCCAATTGGATCACTTGCAACATTATTATGGCTGCATGTACTCTCATTGAAAGGTGTTAAAATCTCATGGGGTACTTATTTTAAAACAGGTCTTGTTTTAACCATTCCGACTTTGTTTATTACACTTGTTGGTTTATATATTTGGTTACTTATAATTCATTAATTTAATTTAAAAGGAGCAATTATCATGTCTAAAAAAACAATTTATTTTCTTTGTACTGGAAATTCTTGCAGAAGCCAAATGGCAGAGGGTTGGGCTAAAAAGCATTTAGGTAACGAATGGGAAGTGAAAAGTGCAGGACTTGAAGCACATGGGTTAAATCCTAATGCAGTAAAAGCAATGAACGAAACAGGAATTGATATTTCAAACCAAACTTCAGATGTGATTGATCAAGAAATTCTTAACAATGCAGATTTAATTGTGACTTTATGTGGCCACGCAGCAGACAATTGCCCAGTAACACCTGCTCACATTAAAAGAGTACACTGGGGCTTTGATGACCCAGCAAAAGCTGAAGGTTCAGAAGAAGAAAAGTGGGCATTCTTCCAAAGAGTACGTGATGAAATTGGAGAGAGAATTGAACGTTTTGCTAAAACTGGCGAGTGAGTATCATAGTTTAAGCAATAGATAATAAATAAGTCACAATCATGCCGTGAGAAATTCTCTCGGCTTTCTCTTTATATAGTGTTTTTTTCTAAAAGCTTCAGTAGAATCTTAAAAAACAACAATGTTTAAGCAACTACTTTATAACAAACAAATTTATTTCGTAAGGAGCTGTAACATATGAAAGTAGAGATATTTGATCCTGCAATGTGTTGTTCAACTGGTGTTTGCGGACCAAGCGTTGATCCAGAATTAACACGTGTAGCTTCTGCGGTATATTCACTTGGAAAAAAGGGCTTTAATATTAAAAGATATAATCTTACAAGTGAACCAGATGCTTTTACCAATAATAGTGAAATAACAAAAATTCTTACTGAAAAAGGTCCAGATGCCCTACCGGTTGTTTTGGTTAATGATGAAATAAAAAAAAGCGGTACATATCCAACTAACAAAGAGCTATCAGAATGGTTTGGGGTAAAATCAGAAGAATTACAGCAAAAGCCAACGGTACGATTAACAATTGATTTAAAGCAATTGTAGATAAAGAAGAGTGCACGATATTTTCTGAATTAGGAAGAAGGGATAACAATGTTTACATCCTATAATCCAACCAATTATATTAAAACACCATTTTTATTTTTTACAGGAAAAGGTGGAGTAGGAAAAACCTCTACTGCATGTGCTTCTGCTGTTGCTTTAGCTGATGAAGGCAAAAAGGTGTTATTAGTAAGTACAGATCCCGCCTCTAATTTACAAGATGTGTTAGAGATGACTTTAACAAATACACCTAAACAAGTGAAATCAGTAGAGAATCTTTATGCATGTAATTTAGATCCGGAAGAAGCTGCGAGAAAATATCGAGAAAATGTTGTTGGACCATATCGTGGGAAACTACCTGATGCAGTTGTCGCTACAATGGAAGAACAACTTTCTGGAGCATGTACAGTTGAAATAGCCGCTTTCAATGAATTTACAAATCTTTTAGCTGACTCCTCAACTATAAGTGATTATGACACAATCATTTTTGATACGGCGCCAACAGGGCACACTTTAAGGTTACTACAACTCCCAACTGCATGGACTGGATTTTTGGAAGAAAGTACACACGGAGCTTCGTGCTTAGGACCTTTATCAGGTTTAGGAGAGAAAAAGGATTTATATTTAAGAACAGTTAAAGTGCTATCAGATACAAAACAAACAACATTATGTTTAGTATCAAGGCCAGAGATTTCCTCAATAAATGAAGCAAATCGTGCATCTACAGAGTTACGGGGAATTGGGATAAATAATCAAATTCTGATTATGAACGGTGTATTGCAAACATCAGTTTCAGATGATGCTGTATCTTCCTCATTTTTTCAGCGTCAACAAGCAGCATTAAAACATATTCCTAAGGAGCTAAAACAGCTGCCGATATTCGAAGTACCTTTTGTTTCTTACTCATTAACAGGTATTGAAAATCTTCGTTATTTATTTTCTAATGAATTCATTGTGGAAGACGAAGTAAATGATATTCATAAAGAAATTTCAATGCAAAAATTAAATGACGTAATTAATGATCTATCGACGACAAACAAAAGGATCATATTCACGATGGGCAAAGGTGGTGTAGGAAAAACTACGGTTGCATCAGTACTTGCTGTTGGACTTGTAGAGAAAGGTCATAAAGTTCATTTAACAACAACAGATCCTGCATCACATATTCAGAATATGTTTACAGAAGAAAATTATAATAATAATTTAACAATAAGTGAGATTAATCCAGTAGAGGTTGTTGAACAGTATAAAAGGGAAGTTCTATCAAAGGTAAGTGATGAGCTTGATGATGAAGAGATAGCTTATTTACAAGAAGATCTAAATTCTCCTTGTACTGATGAAATTGCTGTTTTCAGAGCATTCGCTGAAGTTGTTGCAAAGTCAGAAGATGAAATTGTTGTGATTGATACTGCACCTACAGGACACACATTATTACTATTAGATTCTGCACAAAACTATCATAAGGAGCTTGCTCGATCTACTGGTGATGTGCCTCACAGTGTGAAATCATTACTTCCTAGATTGAGAAATCAAAATGAAACAAGTGTTGTGATTGTTACTTTAGCAGAAGCAACACCTGTCTTAGAAGCTGCAAGACTTCAAGAAGATTTAAAACGAGCTAACATAGAGCCAAAATGGTGGGTTATTAATCAAAGTCTATATGCAACTAAAACAAAAGATCAGATTCTACTAGGACGAGCTAATGCAGAAAAAGCCTGGATAGATAAAGTGAAAAATGAATTAGCTGCACAATCTGCAATCATTCCTTGGATAGCTGAAGAGAAAATTGGTTATGAAAAAATAAAAGAGTATGTAGAGCTTTAGGATCATTACGGTCCTAAAAAAGACTTGGAGGATAAATATATGACAACGAAAAATTACAACGAACTAGTGAAGAACCGTATCTATATCGGTGGTGCTGATGATATCGATGAAGTGATGAAAAATGAAAAGATCGATGTTGCTTTTGATTTAAGAGCTGAGGCATCACATGAAGACTCAGAATATAATCGTGTTCATAGCCCAATTGTTGATGATGCTGACAAACAAGATGAATCAGTGAAAAATTCAATCGACTCTGTTGTTACCGCATATAACGAGGGAGAAAATGTTTATTTTCATTGTCAGGGTGGCAGTAATCGTACAGGCACTGTAGCAATTGGCACTCTTTTAGCACTAGGACAAGCTGAGACAATTGAAGAAGCTGAAGAAATTGCTAAAAGTGCACGTCCAAAAATCAAAGTGAAACCTGAAATGAAAGAAACATTAAAAAGAATCTATCCAAATGCGTAAAACTTGGAGGAATTAGAAATGAAAATTACCAATGATGCAAAAGAGGTACTGATGCAATTCCTAACTGAAAAAGGTGCTGAAGGTATTCGATTAACATCTGTAGCTGGTTGCTGTGGACCACAATTCACAATTACTTTAGAGGCACCGATGAAATCAGATAAAGTTGACATAATTAATGGAATCACTGTAGCTATTGATATACAAATTACAGATATGGATGATTTAACATTAGATATAGAAGAAGACTCAAATGGAGCGGGCTTGGTTTTATTAGGTGCGAGTAACTGCTGTTAAGAAAAGGTTGAGTGGTTGGCTATTAGCGGTGTTGTTTTTTGTCGAAAAATTAATATATCTTGAGTTTTAGCAAATATATTGTTCTAAATAGCAAATAAATTTAATAAAACAGCAAATATAACGAGAAAAGAGCAAATAAACGCCGTAAAATAGCAAATATCTGTATCTGATCTTATAGTTCACACAATTTAATTAGGTGTAAGCTTCTTTAAAAGTGGATTACACCTAATTAAAACAAATACTTTTACCACATTTAAAATTCTCCCTGATAGTAACTCCATTTTTGTAGTTTTTTTATATACCTCATTTTATTACAGACGTATTTCTTGAAAACAAAAAATCAATATGTTCTAATTAAAGAAGAAACTTTTTATATTAATTAGTATAAAAAGTGATTGGTGCAAAATAGTTGATATAGCAACTAAAAATGGTAGTTCACCAACATGCTAATAAATTTACTTATCTCATAATATATTTAAGGAGTGGTTCATTTGTCTAACGAACACAAAGATAACGTAAAAAGATCAGTAAAAGATCATTGGTATGTAAAATATGAGGAAGTCGGCTTTCCATCTATTCAAAAGGGGTGGGTTTTACCTGTTGAACGCTGGGCTGATTTTGATCCGTTTATATTAATGGCAGAGGATTGGTTTAAAAGAGGCACTTTTTCGGACCATCCTCATAGAGGCTTTCAAACAGTAACATATGTTATTGATGGGAGACTAGAGCATATAGATAATGCAGGTGGACGCGATATTCTTGAGCCAGGTGATGTTCAGTATATGAATGCTGGTTGGGCTGCAAGACATGGAGAGGAAGGTGTAGGAGATGATATTGCTCACACCCTACAGCTTTGGTTGAACCTTCCAAAACATTTAAAGAAAACAGATACTAGCTACCAAAATATTTATAGTGAAGATGCACCAACAGTTGATTTTACAGGTGGTACTGTCAAAGTATTTTCTGGCGATATAGCAGGAGTTAAAGGTCCGATGGAATCTGCTGTTCCTTTTACATTATCAGAAATCTCATTAAATGAAGGAGCAACATACACACACAAGCTACCAGAAACGCATAATGCATTTTTATATGTATTATCAGGTGATATGGATTTTGGAGAAAATGAAGTGAACCTGACAAAACATGGAGTTGCTACATTAAGTTTTAATGAGAGTGGTAATAAAGAAATGATGAGTGAGTTTGTAATCAAAGCAAACAGCAGGCGCTCGAAGGTTTTGATTTATTCAGGTACTCCAATCAAAGAAGAGATCGTTCCTTATGGTCCTTTTGTAATGAATACAATGGACGAAATTAAAGATGCATATCGTGACTTTCATAATGGAAAGTTTGGTCCTCCTGCAGTCTGAAATTAAACTTTTCATCAATATTTTAGACTCAAATTTTAAAATAAGTTGAGGTGTTTGTATTGGATATTTTTGAAGTGATTAAATCACGCAGAAGTAATGGACTTGTGACTGATGAGGCAATCCCCAAGGACATTATTGAACAAATTTTAGAAGCGGGGACTTGGGCTCCTAGCCATTTCAGAACTGAGCCTTGGCGATTTTTTGTATTAAGAGGTGAAGGCAGAAAGAAGTTAGGCGAAGTTCTTGTGAATATTGCCCAACAGAAGCTGGATGATCCGTTGAGTGAAGCGAATCAAAAAAAGCTTGTGAAGGTTGCTGAAAAACCATTTAGGGCTCCTGTTATTATAACAGTTGCTGTTGAACCAAGTGATAATCCAAAAGCAATTTCCAAGGAAGAGTATGGCGCAGTATACTCAAGTATTCAAAATATGTTATTGGCTGCACATAGTTTAGGGTTAGCGGGTTTCTGGAGAACAGGCGAACCTACGTATGATCCCTTAATGAAAAGGTTTTTTGGTTTATCAGATAAAGGAGATGTATTAGGCTTTCTTTATTTTGGGTATCCAAAAAGATCTTTACCAGAAGGAAAGAGAAAGCCATTTTCTGAAGTGACCACATGGATAGGAGAAGATCCAGAGGAGGATTAGTAAAAAGAAATTAACTCTAATTATATAGTAAACAACAATACTAGCATTCATAATAAAGCGGTCATTATGCCAATTACTATATATTAGAGTTGATTTTTGAATGGAGTAGACTTGTTGATAATTAAAAATGTAAAACATCATTGTTAAAGCTACAGGATAAAATGTTGCTATAGCAACTAAAATAAAAGGAGCAAAACGTAATACGTTTTGCTCTTTCTTAAGAATGTGTTTGATTATTAGGAAATCTTTATTAAAAACTTACAATGACGATCTCCTTCAGTTTGGCAAAGTGTTCTATTAATATTTTCTGTGCCAATGACTTCTTTAAACATAGCTGTTTCACAACGACATGCTACCTTGTACTCTTTAGCTACAGATAGAATTGGACAATTATATTCTGTTAGTTCGTATGTGTTATTATCTATTTTCAAAAGCTCTGCCATATAGCCTTTTTCATTTTGGATGTTGACCATTTCATTAAGCTTTTCGACTGAATGATGTTTATGTTGCATTCGAGTCCTATATTCTGTGCTTAGTCTTTCTTCTCTATTTTTAAATAGAAGATCAATCGTTTCTTCTCCATGTAGCTCTTTAATATCGTTAAGAAAATCAACACTTATTCCCTCATAGTTTTTTGGAAAATACTCTGCTGCTTTTTGTGATAAAGAGTAAATTTGGAGTGGCCTACCCATCGGCTGCTTCAGTTCAGATGACAATATAAAGCCATCTTTTTCGAGGCTTCCCAAATGCTTTCTTACAGCCATATGCGTAATATTTAGATGTGATGTTAATTCATTTACAGTTAAAGAGCCTTCTTTTTTTATCAAATTAAGAATTTTATCTTTTGTACTTTTTTGTGCAACTGTCATTATAAAACCTCCTTTAGTTACAGTTAGGAGTAGGTAGAAATTTAGAATAAAGCTTTAAAAATAGTTAAACTTTATTATACCATATGGTATAAAATGTTGAAACAAATTGAATGCTTTATATTTTCATAAGCAAATAAATTGATCATATTGAAAATTTGATTTACCATATATTTATACTTATTATACTATAAAGTATAAAAACAAAATTTGGAGGAATATAAAATGACAAAATACACTTTACCAGCATTAAACTATGATTTTAACGCATTAGAACCTCATATCGATCAACAAACAATGGAGATTCACTACGGTAAACATCATCAAACATATGTGAATAATTTGAATGCTGCTCTAGAAGGGAAAGAAGAATTACAAGCAAAGTCATTAGAAGAATTAGTGAAAAATTTAGATGATGTACCAGAGGAAATAAGAACAGCTGTAAGAAACAATGGTGGAGGTCATCTTAACCACTCTTTATTTTGGGAGGTAATCGCTCCAGCTTCAGGTCAAAACACAATATCAGCAAACTTAGAAAAAGCGATTCATGAGTCTTTTGGGAGCTTTGAAAGTTTTCAAAAAGAATTTACTGCAGCAGCAACAACACGTTTTGGTTCTGGGTGGGCTTGGTTGATTATTAATGAAGATGGAAAGCTAAAGGTAACAAGTACAGCTAATCAAGATCATCCAATAATGGAAGGAAACCAAGCTATTTTAGGCTTAGATGTTTGGGAGCATGCTTATTACCTAAATTATCAAAATAGAAGACCAGAATATATCTCAAGCTTTTTTAATATAATCAATTGGAATGTTGTATCTGAGAAATACGAGCAAAATATCTAATATCTATCCTACGAAGGAATAAGGTGCCATTTAGGCACCTTATTCCTTCGTTAAATGTAGAGATTAAAAAGGGGTAATATATATGAATGAGCAAATAGTTGATATTACGATAATAGGTGGCGGTCCCACAGGTTTATTTTCAGCCTTTTATGCTGGAATGAGAAAGATGTCAGTGAAAATTATTGATAGCTTAGGTCAATTAGGAGGACAGGTGGCAGAGCTTTATCCTGACAAATATATATATGATATAGGTGGTTTTCCAAAAGTATTAGGAAAAGACTTTGTCGAAAATTTAATCAACCAAGCTAATTATGCCTCACCTGAGATTTGCTTGAATGAAACAGTACTTGATCTTCAAAAGCATGATGATGTTTTTACATTAAAAACAAATAAGGGGAAACATTATACAAAGGCAATTTTGATCACTGGTGGATTAGGAGCTTTTGAACCAAGAAAATTACCTCTTGAATCTGCTTCTTATTATGAAGGGAAAAATCTTCACTATTCTGTAAAAGATTTGCAAGAATTTAAGGATACTAAAGTTCTAGTTTGTGGTGGTGGAGATTCGGCTCTTGATTGGTCGTTGATGTTAAACAAAATTGCGGAAACAGTTACTTTATGCCATCGACGAGGAGAATTCAAAGCACATGAAAGCAGTGTAGAGCAATTATATCAATCTGATATCAAGATTAAGATTCCCTATGTAATTAAGGAGCTAATTGGAGATCAAGAGAAAATTAGCAAAGTCGTTATTGTTGATAAAGAAAATAATGAAGAAACAATAGAAGTGGATTCAGTGATTGTTAATTATGGGAATATCTCTTCACTTGGCCCAATAAAAAGCTGGGGCTTAGATATGGAGAAAAATTCAATTGTTGTGAATACAAAAATGGAAACAAATATTGAGGGCATTTATGCTGCTGGAGATATTGCAACTTATGATGGCAAAGTAAAACTCATTGCAGTTGGTTTAGGAGAAGCACCTATTGCCATTAATAATATAAAGAAATATATTGATCCAACTTCAAGAGTTCAACCACTTCATAGTACAAGTGTATTTAAATAGGGGGGATAAAACATGAAGCTCGTTGGTATTTCTGGTTCAATAATAGGTTCTAAAACAACAAAAGCTGTTCACGAGGTGTTACAAACAGCAAAAGCAAAGGATGCAAGTTTGATAACAGAATTGATTAATCTAAAAGATTATGAGGTTGAGTTTGTTAATGGTCAACCATTGAATGATTATAACGATGATACGATTAAGGTTGTAACTACCATTCTCTCAGCAGATATTCTTTTGATTGGAACACCAATATATCAGGCCTCAATTCCAGGGGTGTTAAAAAATCTGTTTGATCATCTTCCGATTGATGCTTTAAAGTCTAAAGTAACAGGAATTGTCACAACAGGAGGAACTGAAAAACATTTTCTTGTAACAGAATATCAATTGAGACCAATTATAAATTACTTAAAGGGTGTTGTTCCAGTAGGAAATATTTTCATCCATAACAGTGATTTTAGTAAAGATAACGAAATTAACAACATGGATATTAAAAACCGGATAGATAGATTGGTTGAGGAAATGATTTATCTTCAAAATGGGATTAATAATAGAGCGGGAAAATAGTAACTAAAGTTATATTTTATAAGTAGTGAGAACTACGATAAAATAGTGAGTATGTAGGCTTAGAGGTGTTAAATAGTAAAACACAATGATATATTAGCACGAATTCATAAAATATGTTAAAGTTTTGATTTTTCTTGGCATTTCAGAGTTTGTGGTTTTTTTTAAAAAGTTTTTAAAGACAAACTATTTAAGGTTGATTGGAGCGGAAGGTGAGAGACTCCTGCGGGAGCAGCGGGACAGGTGAGATCCCGCAAGCGCTGTGCGTCGAGGAAGCTCACCGCCCGCCCTAGGAAAAATTGTTTATACCAAAAGCCGGTAGTTGGGATTTTGATATATTTTTCCCGGCGGAAAGCGAGCAACAGTCTTGAAATCTGCGTTTCAAGATCCCTGTAGCGGAAATCAACCATCGCAATACTTATTATAAGGCAACAGGTTTTAAAAAAATATATATTTAAAACGCTGTTGATTTCAAAATCAACAGCGTTTTTATTATTTATTTATGCAAATTCCTTTATGAAATAAATGCTAAATTAAAAAGTGCTTGCCGCTGTAGCAGCTTTGCTTAAGCCTTCTTCAATGATTTCTTTTGCACGATCAGGATATTGATTATGACCTTCAATAATAACTTCAGTTGTATCAGTTACACCCCAGAAATTTAAAACTGTTTTCACGTAGTTTACTGACATCTCTGCTGCTTGTGCAGGACCTTCAGAATAAACTCCACCTCTAGCATTTAACAAAGCAACTTTTTTGTCACCTTGAAGACCAATTGGGCCTTCAGCAGTGTAACGGAATGTTTTTCCTGCTTGACCTAGATAATCTAAGTAAGTGTGTAATACAGCTGGAACAGAGAAATTCCATAATGGGAATGCAAATACTACTTTATCTACTGCAAGGAACTGCTCAAGGTATTTGTTTACTAGGTCTGTTGCTTTCTTTTCGTCAGATGTTAATTCAAGACCTTTACCTAGTTTAAACATACCGTTAATCATATCAGTGCTAAAATAAGGTAAGTTTTCTTCAAATAAATCTAGTTCAGTTATTTGATCATTTGGATTAGATTCCTTGTAACTATCTAAAAATGCCTGATAAAGTTGAACACTAACAGCCTGTTCTATTGGTCTAGAGTTTGCTTTAATGAATAAAACATTTGTCATTTAAAAATACCTCCATATATCATGTGTTTTAAATGTTGCTATAGCAACATTTAACCGTAGTTGAATTTGAACAATGTTTATCGTAGCATCAATTAGTTGTTGTAGCAACTAATAAGTATTGATAATGTAAAATTTATAATACATTATCACGCATTTTAGTTAGAATCCTTTTTAATTCACATATTTCTTCTTTTGAAACACCCTGGCATACCAATTTATTAAAATCCTCAGTAATGGGTGTTATAGTAGCTCCGAGCTCTTTTCCTTTATCAGTTAGGTGCAACTGTAAAGAGCGACGATCACTTTGGCTAATAATTCTTTTTATAAATCCCTTACTTTCTAAATTAGAGACCATTCGAGCAATGTTTGTTTTATCCTTAACAAGCATCTCAGCTACCTCGTTTTGTGTCATTCCATCCTTTTCCCAGAGAAGCATCATAATCAGATTTTGTTCTGGAGCAAGATTAAAAGGAGCTAATTTATTTTTTACATAACTTGTTAAAGTAAGATCTGTTTTATGAATGAATATACTTATATAATCGTCCATAGAGAGTTTCATTATAGCCCTCCGTTTATTATAAGGAATTTTATTTAAACATCAGCTTAATATAAATAATTGTAGGTTTATGGTAAAGATTTATTACATTCAATTATTCCTTATTATATCTATTTTCCAAAAAGATTAACAATAAGATTTGAATTACTATAATTTAAAACTGAGATATATGATTTAACAATACTTAAAATGGGTAAAGTTTAAGTAGTAGGGAAGGAATGAAAACTTTTAAAAAAGGAGATATAAATTCATGACGAAAGTTAAATTAGCCGTTATTTATTACAGCTCCACAGGTACTAATTATCAGCTAGCTCAATGGGCAGAGGCTGGTGGAAAAGAAGCTGGTGCAGATGTGAAGCTGTTAAAGGTACCAGAAACAGCACCTCAAGAAGCTATTGAATCTAATCCTGCATGGAAAGCACATTATGAAGCTACAAAAGATGTCCCAGAAGTTACTTTAGATGATTTGGAATGGGCAGATGCAATTATTTTTAGTGTACCAACTAGGTTTGGTAATATGCCATCACAAATGAAAGCATTCTTAGATACTACCGGTGGGTTATGGTTTAATGGAAAACTTGTTAATAAGACAGTAAGTGCTATGACTTCAGCACAAAACCCACATGGTGGTCAAGAATCGACTTTATTAGCACTTTATACAACAATGTATCATTGGGGAGCTATTGTTGCAGCACCTGGATACACAGATCCAGTTACATTTGCTGCAGGTGGAAATCCTTACGGAACAAGTGTGTCAGTTAATCAAGACGGCGAAATGGTTGAAGATGTTCAAGCTGCAGTAAAACATCAAGCCAAACGAACAATATCAATTGCAGAAAAACTAAAATAAATTACTTACTTTAAAAGATTACCAATTTAATACTTATAATAGGGATATCTCACACATATCTCAATTGGGGGTCAGACCCCAATTGAGATTGTTGAGATATCCCTGTTTTATTATGGCAATTATGTTACATGTATTGTGGTTATGAAGTGTAGGGCTTAGAATAATTGTAGTGAGGTGAATGATGTGAATTACAAGAAAAAAGTAATTGTCGTGTTTACAGCTGTTGCTATTGTTAGTGGCTGTTCAAACACTAGTGGTTCTAATGATACTAATGAGCATACTGATCATGCTGAACATCAGGATCATGTGATAAATGATATTAGAGAAGAAACGACTGGAATAGATATTTTACCAACTTTTTTAAATGACAAACCTGAAAACATGCAAGTTATTTATCAAGCAGCTTCTCAGCATAAAGATCTTTTAGAAAAAATCCCTTGTTATTGTGGCTGTGGTGAGAGTGCAAATCATAAAAGTAGTTATGATTGCTTTGTGTTTGAAAATAAAGAGGACGGAAATATTATTTGGGATGATCATGGAACAAAATGTGGAGTGTGTTTAGAAATTGCAGCTCAATCTATAGTTGATTTTCAAGAAGGAAAATCAGTAAAAGATATTCGTTCGAAAATTGATGAAATGTATAAAGAAGGATATTCAACGCCTACTCCTACTCCAGAAGTCTAGAAAAAATTAAATGAGGAATAAACGACTAAGTTAATGAACCTATAAATTATCAGGTTAATTGTAACTTAGTTTTTTTATTTAAAATGATCCTATTGAAAATCTTAATTAGTAACTAACCTTGTTCTTAAATCAAACTTGTTTCTCATATAATCTAGAAAATGCGATTATGAGGAGGGGGATATGGTTTTGAGGTTACCAGCTTCAGATTTAGGTTTGATGGCAGAGCATCTTGCTGCACATGAAGGAATAATTAATAAATTGAAAAGAGATTATTTAGTGATACAGAATCCAGCATTAAAACAGGTTCTTTATACTTCAATTACTATTATGAGAGATCATGTACGAGTAATGTTAGCTCTTATTGATCCACAACAGCATAGTCCTGTTCATTTGGCACAAATTCCTATTAATCAAGAAAAGTTTGTTTATCATAATTTATCAGAACAAGAGAAACATATAGCCTTAGAAGCAAGATCAACCTCCATGTCAATGGCTAGTAATAACTTTACCTCTGCTCTTAGGATGAAGGATGCCAATACAAAGTATGTGCATTTTAAAATGGCTGATCAGCAAGTTAAGCTTCAAGGATTATATAATAACATCGTTCAGAAAACTAACAGTGACTATACACCAAAAGCAACAGAAAAGGAACAATTAAAGACACTACAGCATTACCTTCATATTCTAAATGAATAAAGGCACAAAGAGGCACGCGTCTATTATTAGCTCGTGTCTCTTTGTTTTTTGTTTAAATACCCATTTCAGTTAGTGTATATAAAGTAGCATTTTAAAAATATCGTTTATTTATTACAATCACATAGTAATGTAAATAAAATTGTCCTGTTTTCTACATAACCATCTATAAAATGGTATATATATCATGATAAAATAGTACTATAAAATATCGTAAATTAGGATGAAGTAAAATGCATATTGTTCGAGATTTATTTATTAATATTAATATCCTAGTAGCACTAGTTTTTGTTTATAGTCAGTTAATTGATAGGAAAATCTTTCGGAGCTTAACACCCATTACTAGGAGGATAGCAGGGGGAGTGGCAAGTGGTATATTAGGTGTTATTTTAATGCTATTTTCTATTCAAGTAACACCAGATACAATTGTCGATTTGCGACATGTTCCTATTTTACTTTCAATGATATACAGTGGTACCATTCCTGCTATTGTTAGTGCAATTGTTATTATTATTGCTCGTTTTTTTATTGGCTTTAATTTATCTTCTATTGTTGCACTTTTATATGTAGTAGCTGTAACAGTTGGCTTCTATTTTATACGAAATCTTAAGATGAAAAGAGTGTCTAAGGTTTTTTGGATGTTAATTTATGCAAATATTATCTTTTCGTTTGTTATCAGTTATTTAGTACCTGAGTGGAATGTGTTAAAAACTTTGGTACCGATTTTCTGGATACTTTCTATTGTTGGTGGATTGATAGGATATTATTTTTCTGAACATTTACGGAAAACGCACAAGTTATTTCAACATTATAAGGCACAATCGACAAAAGACTTTTTAACTGGTTTAAGGAATGTTCGCTATTTTAATGAGAAGCTAATGTCAATATATGAAGATGAACATGTAAAGGAACATTCACTTTTATACTTAGATATTGACCACTTTAAGAAGGTAAATGATACATATGGTCATAACGAAGGGGATGAAGTATTAAAGCAAATTAGCAATATTATGGTAAGTCATGTAAGACCGATAGACAGCTGTTATCGTAAAGGCGGTGAGGAGTTCAGTATTATCCTGCCTAGTAGTTCATTAACGAAAGCACAAGAAATTGCTGAACGAATTCGTAGAACAGTTGAATTACATCCTTTTAAGCTTACTAATGGGAAAGTGATATTTGTAACAATCTCGATTGGTATTTCACATTTCCCTTCGATTTCAAATAATGGTAATGAATTAGTGGAGCTTGCGGATGAAGCTTTATATCTATCAAAGAAAAGTGGAAGAAATAAAGTGTCTATAGCAACAAAAAAACGACCTGCGTAGAGTAGACAGAATCCTATTAATGGGATTCTAATTACTTTAAGGTCGTTTTTTTTAGCTTAATAATTACTGAGTTAGAACATATTTGTTAATAGCGTGAGCAACACCATTTTCATTATTTGTTAATGTTACAACATCTGCCATTTTCTTTACTGTTGGATCTGCATTTCCCATAGCAACTGAAAGGCCTGCAACCTCAAGCATTGGAACATCATTAAAGTTATCACCAATTGCCACTGTATCTTCAATTGGGATATTGAAGTATTCGGCCATTACTTTAACACCGTTTCCTTTATGACCGTTTGTATCCATAATTTCAATGTTGAATGGACCAGAAGTTGTGATTGAGATATTTTCAGTATCCTTAAGTTTTGCGATTAATTCATCTTTTCCTGAAAGTGTAGGAACAAAGAATTTCTGGATAGATAAATCCTGGTTGTTAAGTACATCATCTATTGTGGTAAATATCTTAATAGTGTCGGTTTCTTTTGGTTGCTCTGTCATAAATTTATATTCTTTTTCTGTTAGTCCTGAGGCAATATCAGGATTTTTTTCTAAGAAGACTAACATACGTTCAGACCATGTTGAAGCCACATATATCCCTTTATTTGTATATACTTTAAAAGGGAATTTATTTTCATTTAACGTCGTTGCAACATGTTTTGCAGTTTCTTTGTTGATTGAAACTTCACTTAATAACTTTCCATCTGCAATGACCATTGTCCCGTTGCTTCCACCAACTGGGCATTGAAGTGGAGTTTGACCAATCACTGTTTTAATATCTTCAGGAGCACGTCCTGAGCAAATCATGACAATATGTCCAGCTTCTTGTGCTGCTTGTATTGCTTCAATATTTTCCTTTGAAATATCAATGTTTGAAGATAAAAGGGTCCCGTCAAGATCAATGGCGATTAATTTTTTCATTTTAGTTTCTCCTTTATATTTCATTTGAATTGTTTTTATGTATGTAAGAAATGAAGAACTTAATTATCTATTATGACATATTTTTAAAAATTTATTGAGAAAAATGAATTAATTAAGGCTCTTTTCTGAAAGATTATTGCTAATGAAACTAATTTCATGTTTTTAAAAAAAGTTATTTAAATAAATATAACTTTCTAATTAAATAAGAAAAGATGCCACTAATCTTTATACAATGCTGTTTCCTTTACGTTACTAATAGCATCAAAGTTTACGAAAACAGCCTGAAATGTTTTAGTGATTTTTATTGATGACTTTTGATTTCAATGAAAAAAAGATATACTTGCTAAGAAACAAGTACTAAGTAGGAGGTTTAATATATGATCCGTTTTGGTGTGATTGGGACGAACTGGATTACAGAAAGTTTCTTAAGTGCAGCAGGTAAGCTTGAAGATTTTGAACTTACTGCTGTTTATTCAAGAACGAGTGATAAAGCAGAAGAGTTTGCAAATAAATATGATGTACAACTTACATATACAGATTTAGATGAGTTTGTTAAAAGTAATGAATTTGATGCGGTTTATCTTGCAAGTCCAAATTCACTTCATGCTTCACAGGCAATTTTATGCATGAAAAATGGAAAGCATGTGATTTGCGAAAAACCGATTGCTTCTAATACAAAAGAAGTAAAAGAAATGATTAAGATTGCTGAAGAAAATTCAGTTGTGTTAATGGAAGCTATTAAGTCTACGTTGTTGCCTAATTTCCTAGCAATTCAAGAAAATCTTCATAAAATAGGGAAGATAAGACGCTACTTTGCAAGCTATTGTCAATATTCTTCTCGCTATGATAAATATAAGCAAGGAACTGTATTGAATGCTTTTAAACCGGAGTTTTCAAACGGCTCATTAATGGATATTGGTATATACTGTGTCTACCCAGCTGTTACATTGTTTGGCGAGCCTAAAGAAATTCAGGCATCAAGCTATATGCTTGAATCAGGTGTTGATGGTGAAGGTAGTATATTGCTTACATATGAAGAAATGGACGCAATCATTATGTATTCAAAAATTACAAATTCGTATGTTCCTTCTGAAATTCAAGGAGAAGACGGAAGTATCATAATTGATAAAATACATACTCCTGAAAGTGTCAAAATTCATTATAAAGATGGAACAATTGAAGATATTTCAAGAGACCAGGATTCTGAAAGCATGTATTATGAAGCACAAGAATTTATAGAGCTCATCAAAGCTAAAAAACTGCAATCAAAACAAAATTCACATAAAAACACACTTATAACAGCAAATATACTAGAAACAACTCGAAAGCAAATTGGGTTGCATTATCCAGCAGATAAATAAAATTGGGGTCAGTCCCTCACCACTTTAAAGTGGTGAGGGACTGACCCTTTGTTTAATAAGAATCTGTTGAGTGACCTTCATTTTCAGCTTGTTGTACTGCTGATTCAGCTTTTGTGTCAGTCATTTTTGCGTTTTTAAGGCCTTGTTCTACTCTTTTGCCGTAATCTTCATCACATTTGTAGAACATGTCTACCATTGTTTCTTTGATTTCCTGTTGGCAATTTTTTAAATTTTCAACTATGTTCATAATCAGCTCGTCACGCTCTAAATCAGAGAATTCACGGTATGTTTCACCAGCTTGTTTAAAGTTATTTTCACGATCGATTTTTTGACGAACTAGTTTGCCTTCAACATGTGGTTGATGATCTTTTCCATCTTGTTTAGCTTCTTTTAGCCCACCAAGAATTGATGGCTCATAATTTACATGGGGATTTTGTTGTTTACCCATATCTACTTTATATTCCATTTGACCATCACGTTGATTTGTAGCCACATGTTTTTTCGGTGAATTAATAGGTAGTTGCAGATAATTTGAACCTACACGATATCTCTGAGTATCTGAATAAGAATAGGTTCTTCCTTGTAATAGCTTATCATCTGAGAAGTCTAAGCCATCAACTAATACACCAGTACCAAAAGCAGCTTGCTCTACTTCAGCAAAATAATTCGTTGGATTTTTATCTAATACCATCTTACCCACAGGTACCCAAGGTATCTGATCCTTTGGCCAGATTTTAGTAGGATCTAATGGATCAAAATCAAGTTCAGGATGATCATCATCACTTAAAATTTGGACAAACATCTCCCACTCAGGATAATCTCCGCGCTCAATTGCTTCATACAAATCCTGTGTACCATGATTAAAATTCTTTCCTTGAATTTCATCAGCTTCTTTTTGTAATAAGTTTTTAATACCTTGCTTTGGTTCAAAGTGATACTTAACAAGAACAGCTTCTCCATCTTTATTAACCCATTTGTATGTATTAACACCAGATCCCTGCATCTCACGATAATTGGCTGGAATACCCCAAGGTGAGAATAGAAATGTTATCATATGCATTGCTTCAGGAGTTTGACTTATAAAGTCAAAGATTCTTTCGCTATCTTGTATATTTGTTACAGGATCAGGCTTAAATGCATGAACAAGATCAGGAAATTTTAGTGGATCACGAATAAAGAAAATTTTCAGATTGTTACCAACTAAGTCCCAATTACCGTCTTCTGTGTAAAATTTAACAGCAAAACCACGTGGATCACGTAAAGTTTCAGGTGAGTGACCACCATGGATCACAGAAGAAAAACGGACAAATACAGGAGTCTGCTTACCTTTTTCCTGGAAAAGCTTAGCACGAGTATATTTTGAGATAGCTTCTTCACCAAAAGATCCATAAGCTTCGAAATAACCATGTGCACCAGCACCACGAGCATGTACAACGCGTTCAGGAATTCGTTCACGATCAAAATGACTAATTTTTTCTAAAAAATCATAATTCTCTAATGTTGTAGGACCACGATTACCAACAGTACGCACATTTTGATTGTCTGTTACTGGATGTCCCTGTCTATTAGTTAATGTGTCATCACTTTCATTACTACCCATCCGGTTATCCAATGAGTCACCAACACCTTCAATAGATGTTCCAAATTCTTCATTATTAGATCGATCCTTGTCCAATGTATTGCCTCCTTATTCAAAATAAATCAACAGATACATTTATTCACTAAAATAGGAAAGATTATACAGATGGTTTCTTTTTCTAGGATGATCTAAATGAACGTTTAATTCGTATACTTATTAACCAGAAAACAGTTAAATCTATTATCATCTTTTGGTAATGTGATATTCTTAGAGAAAATATTAAGATAAAGGAGATTCATATGATCCAAAATGATGATGCGTCATTATATAGGAAAGCTATAAATAAAGATCGCATTGCTTTTGAAACTTTGTATGATCGTTATGAAAAGCTACTTTATTCCTTTGCTTATCGTCTAACAAATGATGCTTCTTTAACAGAGGAAGTTATACAGGATGTTTTTCTGAAGCTTTGGAATGGTACAAATGTCTATGAGGAAAGTAAAGGTAAATTTTCTTCATGGCTATTAACGATTACAAGAAATAAAGCAATAGATGAGATACGAAAAAGGAAACGACATACTCACGAAGAAATAATTGATAAAGATTCACTTGTTCAGGATGAAGCTTCAGTTGAAGAAAAAATAGAATGGAATGAACAAAAAATTAACATACAACGTGCAATGAGCAACCTTAAGGAAGATCAACAACAAATAATTAATCTCTTTTATTTCAAGGGCTTGAGCCAACAAAAGATCGCAAATCAATGTGAATTACCTTTAGGAACAGTAAAGGGCAGAATTCGAATTGCATTAAAGCATTTACGGAAAATGTTAGATCAGGAAGGGGGGACATCACATGAGTAACGAAAAGTGTTATGAGCTAATTGACTATTTTAATTCAACACTTACAGATGAGGAAATGGCACTTTTTGAACTCCATTTACAGACTTGTGCAGAGTGTCAACTTGAATTAGAAGAGCTAACTAGTTTAACGGAAGATTTACCTTACCTTTCTGAAGCCGTTGATGTACCAAAGGATATGAAAGCACGAATATTTGATGAGATTTTCCAAGAAGAGAAAGAAGATGTACCTCAGCATAATGAAAGTGGAATTACTCAACAAATAGGGATGACTCAACCAAATAAACGAAAAATACCAAGATTTGTATTACCTTCACTTGCTGCAGCATTAATACTTTCTCTTATAACAAATGCCTATTTATATAATGAGAATAAAGAAAATCAACAAACTCAATCTGGGATAACTGAAATAAAGCCTTCTTCACAAGTAACTTTATTACCTGTTGATGAAAGTAACGAAGCTGTTGCAATTGTCTCACTTTTAACTACTAACAATGAAGAATCTCTTTTACTACAAGCATCCAATTTACCTATGCTAAGTGATGAAGAGGTATATCAGGTTTGGGTGATTGAAGGAGAACAGCCTTATCCTGCTGGTGCTTTTGAACCGAATGAATCTGGTCAGGGAACGTTATCTTATTCATTAAAAGAGTTAGAAGGTAATTGGGATACAGTAGCGATCACTGTTGAAAAAGAAGAAAATTTACCGTTACCAGAAGGAAAAGTTGTTCTAGCGGGTGGAATATAAAAATACCTTTCTCGAGAATGATATTCTTCTTATTGTACAAAATAAGTTCTTGAAGAAGAATAATCAAAAGAAAAGAGGTTTTTTAAATGGCTCAAAGAGATAGTCATAAAAATCAACAATTAAAAATGAAAAAAGCAAGTGACGCAATTAATACCGATAAAGATTTCGGAAATGATTTAGCAGAAAGAAAGCATAATGAAAAAAAGGGTAAATAAATAGTAAGTGAAAGAAGCTTGAGGTGGTCTCTGTAATGAGGCAAACTCAAGCTTTTTTATCTCGAAAAATAAATTTTTTAAAACTTTTTAGAAAAAAGTGATCCAAACGAAAAACTAGTTCGTTAGCTTAATAGAAAACGTGAAAGGGGAAATTAAAATGAAACTTAACAAATCTTTATTAGCAATTCCATTAAGCTTATCGTTACTAGTACCAGTTCAAGGAGCTTTTGCACATGATCATGTAAACCATACTAAAATGAGTGGTAGTGAGGCAGTAGCTACTCCTGCTGCAGAACTTCGCTCAACATTAGGTCATTTACTTAGTGAGCATGCATACTTAGCTGTAGAGGTAATGAGAAACGGAGCATTAGGTGCAAAGGACTTTGAAGCATCTGTTGGGGCATTAAATGAAAATACAGTCGACTTATCAAACGCAATTACATCTGTTTATGGTGATGAAGCCGGACAACAATTTAAACAAATGTGGGAGGAACATATCGGATTTTTCGTTGATTATGTAACAGCAACAGCAGAAAATGATGAAACGAAAAAGGAAGAAGCACTGAATAATTTAGATACTTATCGTGAGAAATTTTCACAATTCTTAGAAACGGCAACAGGTAAGCGGTTAGAAGCAAGTGGTCTTGCTGAAGGATTACAAATGCATGTAAATCAATTAGTAGGTGCATTTGATAGCTATTTGGCAAAGGACTTTGAAAAAGCTTATGAATATGAAAGAGAAGCAATCCACCATATGCATATGGTAGCAAAAGGACTATCTAACGCAATTACTGATCAGTTTCCAGAGAAATTTGAGTCAACAAAAGCAGTAACACCAGCTGTAGATTTGAGAGCTACATTAAATCATCTATTAACAGAGCATGCAGGGCTAGCTGTCGTAGCTATGCAACAAGGTGCTGATGGTGCAGAGGATTTTGAAGCTGCAGCAGGTGCATTAAATGCTAATACAGAGGATTTAACTGCAGCAATTGCTTCTGTGTATGGAGATGAAGCTGGCGAACAATTTAAAACAATGTGGTCAAATCACATCGGCTTCTTCGTTGATTATGTAAAAGCAACAGGAGCAAATGATGAAAATGCAAAGAAAGAGGCATTAGAGAATCTAGATGGCTATCGTGCAGAATTCTCAACATTCCTTGAAACGGCAACAGATGGGCGCTTAAAATCTGATGCTCTTGCAGATGGTTTACAAATGCATGTTGAGCAGCTAATTGCGGCTTTTGACTTCTATGTTGCAGGTGATTATGAAAAAGCATATGATTCTATTAGAGAAGCATACGGACATATGTTAAATCCTGCAAAAGGATTATCAGGAGCATTTGTTGATCAATTCCCAGAAAAGTTCACATCAATGATGCCTGACGAAATGCCGAAAACTGGTATGGGTGGCACAGCTGATAGTATGATGGGGAATTATATTGTCTTTGGGTTAATTATGGCTATTTTCGCTAGTATGGGCTTAGTCATACGTAAAAAACTTCAACAAAACTAATGAGGTGAAATGCAAATGTGGCGTGTAATCTATGCATTGGTTTTCTTGGTAGTTTTTACTGAGTGTCAGCAAAATGATTCTATCAAAGAATCCAAGATGGAAGATTCGACTGTTTTGCATGAAGCTGAAACGACAGAGGATCCAACCTCTTCGGTAGTGAAGACTGAAAATACTCAAGTGAAAAATGATGAACCAATTATTAAGGATATAAGGGAAAAGATAAAACCAGCTGAGATTACGATTCCTGCAATTAATGTAAAAGCTCAAATTGAAGAAGTAGGATTACTTGATAATGGTCAAATGGGCGTACCAGAGGACATTAATCAAGTTGGTTGGTTTAAAGAAGGTGTAATGCCTGGAGAGCAAGGTAATGCAGTTCTAGCTGGCCATGTTGACAGCAAAACAGGTCCTGCTATTTTTTATTACTTAGAAAAGCTTGCTAAAGGTGATGAAATTATTGTAGCAGATAGAGATGGGAAGTCTCTCACCTTTGTTGTATATGATAAGAAAAGCTATGTAACAGAATCTGCTCCGGTAGATAAGGTTTTTGGATTTTCTTATCGAAGTCAGCTAAACCTTATTACGTGCACAGGATCATTTAATAGAGAAAAAGGAACACATGAAGAACGATTAGTTGTTTATACAGTTCTAAAAGATAATGTATAGTTGCTTTAGTAAAGGACGAAATCTTGTTGATTTCGTCCTTTAACATTTTATAAGGCTGTTTTATTACCTATATAGCAAGTATAGTAACAGCGCTAGTGGTCAGTATTACTTTTTCTTAATGAATGGTACATGTTTGGTGCGAATTTCATTAAATTAGGTTAATTTCTAAAAAATATCCATATTTAACATATTTTTTAGAAATTAACCCAATACTACTTCCAAAGCTTCACTGGGAGGATATTAATTAATGGAATCAAACACATCATCAAATAGAGATAAAGAAGTTATGGAAAGAGTAAGAGAATATCAACAAAATCAAAAGTTACTTTCATCAGAACTAGGCGATTTATTTGCTAACTATATGGGAGATTCTTTATCTTGTTGTGTTTTCGAGCACCATCTTCAAGTAGTTAAAGATGATGAAGCAAAAGAATATCTTGAATTTGCATTGGAAACCTCCAAAAAACATTTAAGTGAGATGGAAGAGCTTTTTGAGAAAGAACATATCGTTGTTCCTGTTGGTTTTGGAGAACAAGATGTGAGAAAAGGTGCTCCAAGATTGTTTAGTGATATTTTTATGATTTTTTATGTTGTAGAGATGTCACGAGCAGCTCTAGTTACATATGGTAATGCACTTTCTAGTTCATATAGACAAGACATTCTGGGCTACTTTAAGATGTGTTTAGATGACACGGTAATTATATTTGAAAAAGGATTACATTTAATGCTTCTTAAGGGGATAAATTTGACTCCACCTACAATTCCTTATCCAAAAAAAGTGAATTTTATTGAAAAAGATTCATTTATTTCGTTGATTGCTGGTAAATTTAGACCTCTTACAGCATTAGAAATCAAACATTTACAAATCAATATTAATTCAAATATATTAGGTAAAGCATTGATGCTTGGGTTTAGTCAGGTAGCATCATCTGAGAAATTACGTAAGTACTTTCAGCAAGGAGCAAAGGTTGCTGATACACAAATTAAACAATTGGCTAAGTTTTTGATGAGTGATAATTTACCTGTTCCTTCTTCTATGGACGCTCATGTTAGTGATTCTACATCAGCACCTTTTTCAGATAAGCTAATGCTGTATCATGCTTCACTTGCAAACACTATCGGGATTTCAAATTATGGATTAGCGGTTTCTAAAATGATGAGACATGATTTACATGCAAATATGGCTATTCTTACAGCAGATATTGCAAAGTATGCAAATGATGGAGTAAATCTAATCATTGGAAATGGCTGGCTTGAAGAACCGCCCAGGGCTGCCGATCGGAAAAAGCTCTCGAAAGAAGCACCTAATTCGAATACAGAGGAATAACGAATACATAAAGTATTTTACGCAAAAGAATTTCTACAACCTTAGAAAAAAGAGGAATGTGGTAAATTGCTTTCAAAGTTCCTCTTTTTGAAAATCCAGTTTGTTTTTAGGTTAAAGAAAAAAATCAGCTAATAAAATTACGTATTGCATCATTAAGATTCTTCATAAAATAGGAATCTGTTTTTATTCCACTCTTATGTATGAGTTTCGCATGATCTGGATGTAAGCCGATGATATAGGGGAGAACTCCCATAAGTGATATTTCAGTTAGTAAATTTCGTAATGCTAATATTCCTTCAGTTGCTACATTTCCAATTCCATGAAAATCAAATAAAATTCGCTCAATTTCACTATTATTAATTTGCTGTAAAATTCGAAGACTATTATGATCAATTAATTCCTTAGTTAAATGACCGAAAAGTGGGACTAGGACAATTCGATTTGTAATCGAAATATAAGGGGCAGATAATTCACTAATTAGTGTAAGTGAGAGCTCAAGCTGCTCTTTTTTCTCAAGCAATTCAAAATTTGTCTCTGCTAGACGTAATCGATGCTTGTCTACAGCATCGATTAGCTCTTGAATACGCTGATCCTGTTCAATACAAAACATGTCCAACTGAGTTTGCCCAATTAATTTTCACTTTAAAAAGGGAATAAGGTGAACTGAATGTTTTCATCACTAATTCTGTTGTTTTCGTTTCGTTTGAAGTAAGGATGCGTTCTGCTTTATCCTTACTTTCCCGATCAATTAAATCTAAGAAACATGTACCAACCCCAAAGGTCTCAATTGCAAGATCTGAATACTCAATAATAGTAAGCTCTGTATTAAGTAGAAAATAATTCATAGGGATATATTTAACTGCTGACATTTGAATTACACTCCTTGTACTGAATGTTCCATTAGCCAAGCTTTAAGTTCAATAAGAGATGGAAACAAGCGGGTTTTGTCAGAACAGTATGTGGAAAAATCATAGTTTGATAATAACCTTCCACCTACTATTACTATTGGTTTATGAGGAAGCTCTTCAAGTTCTTGTATATAGTTTGCTAGAATCTCTGCATGGTACCAGATCGAAAAGGAAAGACCAATCACATGTGGTTTCCAATGTCGAGCTGACTTTAGAGCGTATTCTAGAGGTAAATTTGCACCTAAGAGTCGTGTTTTCCAACCATATTCTTCAAAAAGCTGTGAAGCCATTTTAAGACCAATATCATGTTGCTCATTTTCTAAGCATAAAAACAAGGCTTTCTTTTCTGAGAATTGTCGTATTTTTTGTTCTCTTTTCATATAATTATGAAATCTCGCTAAAATATATTCACAGGTTGAAGTTGCAAGATGTTCATCTGCAACAGTAATTTGATCGGTTTCCCATAAATATCCTATAAGTTGCAAGGACTTCGTTATTAATTCTTCGAATAATTCGGTCCTACCTTCATCACGGTTCACATTTGAGATTGCGATATCCCAGGCAGAATCTTCATCACCATTAAGAAGAAAACGAGCAAATTCTTCAACTTCCCAAGCCATGTTATCACCTCTAGTTATACAATTTCACAAAGGCTTCATTAATTGAGTCAGAATAATTATATTTTATCATAATTTCTCTATTACTTGTTGGTCCTAAAAAAGCTGCATATTCAAAATGAAGTGTTAATCATACTACAAAAAAGCATGTCCTGAAAAGGGAAATTCGTATTAATCAACTATTGAAAAAAAGTGAGTTATAATAAATAGAGATGAATTTACAAATTTAAAGGGATATAGGGTAATCAAGGTGAGAATTGAATTTTTACATATGTATTAGACTTCATGTACGCTAGAACAAAGATAACTATAGAGAGCTTCATAAAAAAAGGGGGAGTTTTATGACTGAGGTTCCGTTAGAGGTTCAACAGGAAATGAAAAAGCAAATTAAAAAACATCAAGGTATGCCTAAATCTAAAATTCTAAAAAGAGTTCTATTCATTTTTATAGGCGCTGTATTAATGGCAGTTGGTCTTGAAATCTTTTTGGTACCTAATCAAGTTATCGATGGAGGAATTGTTGGTATATCGATCATCCTTTCTCACTTGCTTGGTTGGAAGCTTGGTTTGTTTATTTTTCTACTTAACATTCCATTTTTCTTTATAGGGTACAAGCAAATAGGTAAAACATTTGCTTTATCAACTTTATTTGGCATTTCAATTTTATCAATAGCAACAGTTTTATTGCATCCTGTACCAGCATTTACTGAGGATGTTTTGTTAGCTACTGTTTTTGGTGGAATTACTTTAGGTATTGGTGTTGGAATTGTTATTAGATACGGTGGTTCCTTAGATGGTACTGAGATACTAGCTATACTTGCCAATAAAAAGCTGCCTTTTTCAGTTGGTGAAATTATTATGTTTTTCAATATTTTTATTTTGGGTAGTGCTGGCTTTGTTTTTGGATGGAATAGAGCGATGTATTCACTAATTGCTTATTTTGTTGCTTTTAAAACGATAGATATTGTTATAGAAGGTCTTGATGAATCAAAATCAGCATGGATCATCAGTGAGCAATATCAAGAAATCGGTGATGCGATTATCGCGCGACTTGGAAGAGGTGTAACCTATTTAAACGGAGAAGGTGCTTATACCGGTGATAACAAAAAAGTCATCTTCTGTGTGATCACTCGTTTAGAAGAAGCTAAGCTAAAATCAATCGTAGAGGATCTCGACACATCAGCTTTCTTGGCAGTAGCAAATATTGCAGAAGTAAGGGGCGGGAGATTCAAGAAAAAAGATATTCATTAATTTACAAACTCTGTGGAAATGAACACAGAGTTTTTTTCTATAATAGGTCGTGTTCGCATAACTTTCCTACGTAGGTTCAGACACTTTCTTTTCTTTAGAATTTACAGCAGCTGAGAGAATAGAGATTTTTCACTTATAATGAATCTCGTTAAGTTTTATAGAAAGGTTCTAAGAAATTGGTTAATATTATTGCTACCTTTCTCATATTCATATAGAAGATGGACAAGATTGTACATTTTTCTTAAGGGTGTGAAGTTTAATGGAAGCAATAATTGTAGATGTATTGGAATGGTTAACAAACCTTGGTTATCTAGGGATAGCAATTGGTTTAATGCTTGAGGTTATTCCTAGCGAAATTGTATTAGGCTATGGTGGATATATGATAGTTCTTGGTAAAATTGGATTTATCGGTGCAATTGTTGCAGGGGTTATCGGTGGAACTGTTGCCCAATTAATACTGTATTGGATCGGGAGTATAGGTGGGCGTCCTTTTCTTAAGAAGTATGGTAAGTTTTTATTAATTAAGAATCATCATATTGATTTATCTGAAAAATGGTTTGAAAAATATGGGTCAGGTGTGATTTTCGGAGCAAGGTTTATTCCTGTCGTAAGGCATGCAATAAGTATTCCAGCAGGAATAGCTAAGATGTCTATATGGAAATTCACGATTTACACTGTTGCGGCCATGATCCCTTGGACTATTTTCTTTATATTTTTAGGGATGGAGTTAGGAAGCAACTGGATGTATATAAAAGAAGCAGCTAAACCATTTTTAATTCCTTTAATCAGTATTTCCTGCTTAATGTTTGTTGCTTACTTTTTAACGAAGAGATTTCAAATGAAGAATACATAAGAAAAGCTAGCCAGTTTGGTTAGTTTTTTTAGTTTTAACAATTAGTGGATGATAATAATAATGAATAAAAGACTTTGAAAGTAGTATTGTGATATGAAATATTTCTCATTGCATTTATAAAAAGAAGAGAATATAATAACATAATGTTAACAAAGAAAAATATTAAGAAAGTTAACTATATATCAGGAATAAAATCAGTGGTAAATTAAAAGCCACTTTTTAAATGGTTATATAGTTAACTAAGTTAACTATTAATTATATATATTAATTTGAGGTGAGATAGATGGAACATTTAAGTCAAAAAGAAAAAGTAGCCATTATGATTGCAGTTATTGGTGCTATGTTTTTTGCAGCTGTAAATCAAACAATTGTTGGAAATGCCTTACCAAAAATAATCGCTGATTTAGGTGGACTGGATTATTATAGCTGGGTATTTACCATCTATATGTTAACATCTGCAATTACAACGATACTTGTAGGTAAGCTTTCTGATATTTATGGAAGAAGACCATTTATATTAATTGGTATCTTCATTTTTATGGTTGGTGCATTTTTATCAGGTTTATCACAAGACATTATACAATTGATCACATATCGAGGTATTCAAGGGTTAGGTGCTGGTATGATCATGTCAACAGCATTTACAGCTGTAGGAGATCTATTTGCTCCACGTGAAAGAGGACGTTGGCAAGGGGCAATGGCTTCAGTATTTGGTATTTCCAGTGTATTTGGTCCAACACTAGGGGGATATATTGTTGATAATCTAGAGTGGAAATGGGTTTTCTGGGTTTTTCTACCTTTAGGAATTGTTGCTGCAGGCTTAATTTGGAAGCTTTTCCCGAAAGCAGAGAAAAAGGCTGGCGAAACTGTAGACTATCTTGGTTCTATTTTCTTAACAACCACAATTGTACCTGCATTATTAGCGTTTTCATGGGCAGGAACAAAATATGATTGGAACTCTGCACAAATTATTGCATTATTTTCAGGAGCGATTGTTTCACTGATTTTGTTCATAGCAGCTGAAAAGAAGGCAAAAAGTCCAATTATGCCATTGAATTTGTTTAAAAATAGCATTTTTACAATCTCAAATATCATTGCATTTGCAATCGGTGTAGCAATGTTTGGCGGTGTTATGTACATTCCTTATTTTGTTCAAGGTGTATTAGGATTTTCTGCAACACATTCAAGTTTTATCACAATGACAATGACACTAGGGTTAGTTATCGCAAGTGCAATTGGTGGACAGATTATTACAAAAACAGGTAAATATAAAACTCAAGCTATTATTGGGTTATTAATCACAACTGTCGGAATGTTCTTATTTACAACAATGAATGCTCAAACATCTCAATGGCTTTTAGTTTTATATTTAGTGCTAGTTGGACTTGGTCTTGGTGTTGGTATGACAGTATTTACATTAACTGTTCAAAATGCAGTTGAACAAAGTTACTTGGGAGTAGCAACAGCTACATCACAGCTGTTCCGTTCAATTGGAGGTACTGTTGGTGTCGCAATAATGGGAACCGTGTTAAATCAAAGAATGGAAACCAAAATGACTGAATCATTTAAGACTGTAAGTGAACAGGCAGCTGCTGCACCAGCAGAAATGCAAGAAAAATTAACAGCCTTACAAAATCCACAATTACTATTAGATCATGAAAAATTGACTGAAATTCAGGAAAGTCTACCTGAAAGTATGACCACATTCTTTGGGGAAATTATTAACCTGCTTCAAGATTCTCTAAGCTTTGCTTTATCAGGAGTATTTATGACAGCAACATTAATCATGGTTGTTGCCGTTTTATTAACATTCTTCTTAAAAGAAATCCCGTTAAGAAGCTCTAGCGACCCAGTTAATGAACCAGATAAAACAGAAACGAAGCAAGTAAAATTGACGAAGCAACCAGTTTAGAAAGAGGGCAGATGCTCTCTTTTTTTTGTGTTATTAAAGTGTTGGGTGGACTAGTGTATTTGCGGTTGGTGTGAAAGGTGATGGTGATGGTCGCTAAAGTAGAGAGAATGACATGCATTGCTGCGAATAACGTGAAAGATAATGATGATGGTCGATAAAATGAGGATGTGGTCGGCAAAGTAGAGAGAATGACATGAATTACTGCGAATGGCGTGAATATTAGTGATGATGCGATAAACAAGAGTATATGGTCGACAAAGTAGAGAGAATGACATGCAATTTTGCAATTGGCGTGAAAGGTAGTGATGATGGTCGATAAAAATGAGTATATGGTAGACAAAGTAAAGGAAATGACATGCATTATCGCGAATGGCGTGAAAGTTAATGATAATGGTCGATAAATAAGAGAATATGATCGACAAAGTAGAGGGAATGACATGCATTATCAGGAATGGCGTGAAAGGTAATGATGATGGTCGATAAATAAGAGAATATGATCGGCAAAGTAGAGAGAATGACATGTATTTTTGCGAATGGCGTGAAAGGTAATAATGATGGTCGATAAACAAGAGAATATGGTCGATAAAGTAGAGAGAATGACATGCATTGCTGCGAATAGCGTGAAAGATAATGATGATGGTCGATAAAAAGGAAAACATGGCATGCAATGAGGCATAGATAAGTTGTATTCTGAAAGAAGCTCTACATAAAGCGAGAATAAGACGGGGAAAATAGCATTGAATATATTTCGAATATGAAAGGATGACAATAATGGGCGATAAAGATCAAGAATTTTACAATAATGAAGTCTTTGCACAAGCGGAGGTTGTTCAGCATCCAAAAGAAGAAAATAGTTCGGCACTAATTCTTAATCAATCATTTCATTTGCTATCAAATGAAGATATGACAACTACTGAAGAAACATCAGAATAAATAGCGTGGAGACGTTCAGAAGAAACTGAACGTTTTTTTGATTTTAGATATAATAAAGGAACTTTATGGTAAAATTGACTAAATATAAAAGGAGGCTGGATAAATGATAAAAGCAATTTTCTTTGATTTGGATGGAACATTATTGAATCGTGATGAATCAGTAAAACAATTTATATATGATCAACACATGCGCTTGTCTACATATTTAAGTGATATACATATAGATGATTATGTTAAACGATTTATTCAGTTAGATGATCATGGATATGTGTGGAAGGATAAAGTATATAAACAAATTGTCGAAGAGTTTAGTATTGAAGGAATAACTGCAGAAGAACTTTTAGACGATTATCTTACATATTTTCAATTTCATTGTATAGGTTTTGAGCATTTACATGAGTTGTTAGAAAATCTTAGGAATGAGAATTATAAACTAGGAATCATTTCAAATGGATTTGGAACTTTTCAAATGGACAATATTAAAGCTTTAAAGATAGAGACTTATTTTGATAGTATTATAATTTCTGAGAATGTGGGAATTAAGAAACCAAATCCAAACATCTTTTTACAAGGATTGTCACTTTTAAATGTATCTCCACATGAAAGTATTTTTGTTGGTGATCATCCTGAAAATGATATTTATGCACCAAGTAAGCTTGGACTAAAAACAATTTGGAAAAAGTCCAATCAATATGAGTATGTTGCTGCTGATTATATGATCGATGATTTGATAGAGATTCTTGATATAGTGAGTGATAATACACAATCTAATCAGTAATAATTAGCTTGTGTTCATACTGTTGACAAGTTTTCGGTTCCAATCTTTGCTATCCTTAATACCAACAAAGGGAGTTTCAATCTTCACAAGGCTTCGCGCTCCTATTTATCAATAATTCTCATTAATAGTAGATTTATAAAAATGATCTTCTATTAATAATTGCTAGACTATAAATATTAAAGTGTCTTATCATGTAAAATAATAGAAAAGATGATGGAGGGGATATAGATGTTTAAAAAGATATTATTAGCAACTGATGGATCAGATCATGCTTTACGGGCGGCAATCAAAGCAGCTGATATGGCTAAATTAACATCAGATACCATGATTACAGTAGTATATGTTGTGGATGGTACAACATCAAAATCAGATGTTTTATCAGCTGGAGATAAAGTAGCAATTAATGAAAAGCGAACACGTAAGCTTAGACCGACAGAACAATTACTTGAAAAAGAAAACATTGCATTTAAAATAAAGATGCTAAAAGGTGAACCAGGTCCAGAAATTGTTAAATATGCGAACAAAGAAGAGTTTGATCTAGTGATTGTAGGAAGTAGAGGTTTAAATGCTTTACAAGAAATGGTGCTAGGAAGTGTTAGTCATAAGGTGGCTAAACGTGTAGAATGTCCGGTTATGATTGTAAAATAAGGTTGTTCTCGCAAACTTTGTTGCATTTAAATGCCCTAAGAAATCAGCAGAGTATGAAGTCTAGTGGCATCTTTTCTTCATAAAAGGTAGCCTTATATGCGAATATACACTGTTTCTACTGCATATTTAGTTACATAGCAACAATCTTTCAGAAAAGAGCCTAAAGTAACAACAAAAAGGCTGACCTAATCAAAAGAAGTAATCACTTTAGGGCAGCCGTATTAAACATTCAATTAACTCTTTTTAATTGCTTCATAAGAGTGTTTGGTAAATGTAAACCTCTTTCAGTTATCTCTTTTTCAAGCATCTTGATAAATTCAGGATTCATCTGTAATCTACTAGCTTCTTCAAAACTATGTAACAGTGTCTTGTCTGATAATTTGAAAAATCTCAATTTAAGACCACCTTTTTCTCCTTGATATTAATTTAGCAATTAACGATCACCTAGCTAAGCATAATCTATTAATCTTATACCACGAATCATAGAACTCTAAACAAAAACTGTGTAAGAAATTGTAGAAATTGTAGAAATTATGCGAGAAATTTTACTTATAAACAGATTGGTACTTTTGATATGTTTCATTGTCAGCACAAATCTATTAAAATATAAGTAAGCTTTCAAAAGGAGGGATATCTTAATGGGAAAAGGTAGAATCCGAGTGGAAGAACGTATTAAGGTAGAAACAGATGAAGAGATTTTTGAGGCTACACGTTTAGAAGAAGATGAAAATTAAATAGAAAACAAACAAAGGAGAACGATGGTGATCGTTCTCCTTTTTATAATGGTTGATGTTAGACAGAAATAACTCCTAAATAGTTAATTAAACGTTTGTTTAACTTTTCTAAATAGGTTATTTTTTAGGAAAACACTTTATTATAGGTCGTCAAAACCATTATCAGCATGGTTAACCTTTGTATATTGTCTTGATTTTTGTTCAAAGAAATCTGATTTCCCTAAGTCTACTTCTTCATAGGCTTTAATCCATTTGAGAGGGTTTGTTCGGTAGCCTTCAAAAGGACGCTCATAACCAAGCTGATTGCAACGAACATTTGTATAAAATTTAATATAATCTTCAACATCCTGCATGTTCAGACCATCCATTTTGTTGCCAATAATAAATCTTCCCCATTCAATCTCAAGTTCTGCTGCTTGAATGAAGGTTTCTTGAACAAATGTAGCGAGTTCTTTTGTATCATATTCAGGATATTGTTTTAAAACTTCTTTGAAAATTTGTACAAATAAATCTACATGAATTTGTTCATCTCGATTTATGTAGTTAATCATTGTGCTTGTACCAACCATTTTTTGATTACGTGCAAGGTTGTAAAAGAATGCAAATCCTGAATAGAAGAATAGACCTTCTAAAATAACATCATAAACAATTGACTTTAGTAAGTTTTCAACAGTAGGTTCTTCTGCAAATGCTTGATATCCGTTCGTAACAAATTCATTACGTTTTCGCAAAATGGGTTCGTTTCTCCAATATTCAAAAACTTCATCTTGCTTTTGTTTTGGAACAATGCTTGATAAAACATAAGAATAAGAGTGGTTGTGAATAACCTCTTGCTGAGCAAGAATGATCATTAACGCATTTATACTTGAATCTGTAACATAGTCAGCAACTTTACCAGCATAATCAGTTTGAATGCTATCAAGAAGTGCTAATAAACCAATGATTTTTAGAAATGCTTCTTTTTCCCCATCTGTTAAGCTTGGGTATTGCTTGATATCTTGTGCCATATTTATTTCGAAAGGAGTCCAAAAATTCCCTAGCATTTTCTTATATCTCGGGTATGCCCATGGAAACGCAACATCATCCCAGTTTAAAATATTTGAGCTTGAGCCATTGATAATTCCTGTTGAACGGTTTGGAGCATCCGCATCAACAATTTTACGCTTTTCTAAGATAGTATGTTTCACTATATCACACCTTTTATGTTGTTGATTTTTGTATTACTACATTGGTAAAAACTCATGTGCTGAGTTTTTAACTAGCACATGAGTCACATTCTTCAATTTCACTTGATGTTGAACGTAAATAATACGTTGTTTTTAAGCCATTATTCCAGGCTGCTAAATGTAAATCCAATAATTCTTTTGCTTTAATTGTATTTTGTACATAAAGATTAAAAGAGATCGCTTGATCAATATGGCGTTGTCTAGCTGCATTTTGTTTGATGCTCCATTGCTGATCAATAAAATAAGCAGATTTGTAGTACCATGTTGTTGTTGAATTTAAGTCAGGAACAGTCACTGGAATTTTATAGTCTTTCTTTTCTTCCGAATAGACCTTTTGGAAGATAGGATCGATACTAGCTGTACTTCCTGCGATAATAGATGTTGATGCATTAGGTGCTACAGCCATTAGATAGCCATTTCGTACACCGTGCTCCATCACTTCTTGACGTAAACCATCCCAATCTAATTTACTAGTATTTGATGTATATTCTCTTTTATCAAAATAACGACCAGTTTCCCAGTCAGAGCCTTTGAATACTGAATAAGAACCCTTTTCCTTAGAAAGCTCCATACTTGCTCGAATTGTTAGATAAGAGATCTTTTCATATAATTCATCAGCGTAGTTAACAGCTTCATCATTTTCCCATCTCAATTCTTTTAGAGCCAATAAATGATGCCATCCAAAAGTTCCTAGCCCAATAGCTCGGTATTTTGCATTTGTTAGCTTTGCTTGAAGAACAGGAATTGTATTTAAATCAATAACGTTGTCTAGCATTCTGACCTGTATTGGTATTAGCTTCTCTAAAGCATCATTAGTCACTGCTTTTGCAAGGTTAATAGAGGATAGGTTACATACAACAAAATCACCTGGTGTTTTTACAGTGATAATTTTTCCATCCTCAGTGAACTGCTCTTCAACTGTTGTTGCACTTTGATTTTGTGTAATTTCTGTACAAAGATTGCTGCAATAAATCATTCCTACATGTGAGTTGGCGTTCTTTCTATTAACTTCATCACGGTAAAACATATATGGAGTTCCAGCTTCTAATTGACTAATCATAATTCGTTTCATAATATCAATAGCTGGTAATTTCTCTTTAGAAAGCTGCTCATTTTCTACACATTCCCAGTATTTATCGCGGAAGCTACCGTTTCCTTTTTCTTCATCATAGTAATCTTCTATACTAAATCCCATTACTTGACGGACTTCATGTGGATCAAATAAGTACCAATCAGCACGAGCTTCAACTTGTTCCATAAATAAATCTGGAATACAAACACCTGTAAATAAGTCATGTGTTCTCATGCGCTCATCACCATTATTAAGCTTTGAATCTAGGAATGAGAAGATATCTTTATGCCATACATCTAAATAAACAGCGATTGCACCTTTTCTTTGGCCTAGTTGATCAACACTTACAGCTGTGTTATTCAGTTGCTTCATCCAAGGAATAACACCTGATGAAACACCTTTAAAGCCTTTAATATCACTGCCACGTGAACGTATTTTACCGAAATAAGCGCCAATTCCTCCACCTGATTTTGATAAGTTTGCAATGTCTGTATTGCTATCAAAAATCCCTTGTAAACTATCATCAATCGTATCTATAAAACAACTAGAAAGCTGTCCAATAGGTTTACCAGCGTTTGATAGAGTAGGGGTAGCAACAGTCATATAAAGATTACTCATTGCCCAATAAGCTTGATTAATAAGCTCTAAGCGTCTTTCTTTACTTTCATTGGCCATAAGAGTCATGGCAATAATGATAAAGCGCTCTTGTGGTAGTTCGTATAAACTCTTAGAAAAGTCACGTGTTAAGTAACGATCTGCCAATGTTCGAATTCCGATATATGTAAATAATTGATCTCGTTCTGGTTTAATGTAAGATCCAATTTGTTCAATTTCTTCTTTACTATATTCCTTAAGTAATTTTGGATGATAAAGACCTTTTTCAACTAGTGTAGAAATTAAATGATATAAGCTACCATATTTGTCTTCTTTGTTATAGCCTCTATTGGATGCAGCGTCTTTATATAGCTTTGATAAATAAATTTGAGCACAGAAATACGTCCAATCGGGATCTTGTTCATTGATTTGAGATAAACCTTCTAAGATAAGTAGGTTTGTTAGCTGATCAGAAGTATAAGAATCTCTTTGGGAAATTGTATTTTGAATTCGATTTAAATAATGCTCTATTTCAAGAGAGGGGAATTGTTGCTGTATATTGTGTATAAATGATGCAAGCTTGTCCATATCAAAAGCTTCATCACCATTTAGTTGATCGATGATTGTTGGGGTTGTTACAGTAGTCATTAGTATTCCTCCATCAGTTCGTATTAATCTTTCTTTTAAGGACAGACAAGATAAAACGACAGATAAGGAAGAGAAGGGTAGACATACCCATAGTTACTTACTATCGTCCCATCCTCTCAGTCCCCGAAGAAATTGAAACATTCATAAGTAGTAGGTAGGTCTCCTGACTTATGCTCATCCTACTTTGAGTCCTTCCCATACATATGTACAGTGGTTTTCTCAGTTCGTCACATTTACAGTTGCGGGGACAGCTCTGGATTTTCACCAGATTCCCATTTCAGCCTCATAGGCGCCTAAAACTCAGTTTATACAATATATAGTTATTTTTTTGGTATATCCGTCAATATATAGTGAATTATTCTTCTATATTACATAATAAAGCACCTTGGTAAATTTATCAACAAATACTTTCTAAATGTCGAAAATTATCGTGATTGATAGAATAATGGAGAAGTGCATCATAAGGATTTTTTTGATGGAACAATGAAAGAAAGTAATAGAGTCTTTAGGAAAACCTGACTAAGTAAAAAGTTTTCAATGAAAAAAAACCAAGCTTTAAGCCCGGTTTTTTGTTTTAAATCCAAATCCAAGTGTAAAGAAAAAAGATAGATATAAGAAAAAGGCAAAAGGTAGAAACTCTACAACTGGTACGCCAAGAGTTTGAGCAAAGAAAGCACCACTAACACCCCATGGAATTAAAGGGTTAATTAAAGTTCCAGCATCCTCTAATGTACGAGACATATATTTCCGATCAATTTCTAATTTGTCATATAAGTCTTTAAACGATTGACCAGGAATTAGAATGGATAAATATTGTTCACCAGTTAGTAGATTTACACCAACAGAAGAAGCAGCAGTAGAGGAGATAAGCTGTCCTTTGGTTTTAATTTTATCTATGATTCCATTTAATAAGGTAGAAATGATTTTTAACGAATCTAAAAGACCTCCAAATGCAAATGCAATCAAGATAAGGGAAATAGACCACATCATCGATTGTAAACCACCGCGATTTAACATATTGCTAACAACTTGATGATCGATAGGAAATGCAGTACCATTTTGGAGAACTTGAAGGAATTCACCGAAATCAACCCCTTGGAAACCAATGGCTGTCATCCCGCCAGTTAAAACACCAACAACTAATGCAGGAATAACCGGCACCTTTTTAATAGCTAGAATAATTACTAAGATAGGGGATAATAATGTAATACTACTAATGGATACATGTTCTTTTATTAAATTTACCATATTTGTAGTCTCATCCATTGAAGCAGTGTCAATTACTGCTAATCGTCCGAGAATGAAAAAAATCAAGGTTGTAATGATAATACTTGGAATTGTTGTGTGGGTCATATGACGAATATGGGTAAATAATTTTACAGACGAAACACCTGACGCAAAATTCGTTGTGTCTGACATTGGCGACATTTTATCACCAAAGCAAGCACCAGAAATTACTGCACCTGCAACCCATTCTATTGGCAAGCCGAGTGCCATTCCTGCTCCCATTAAGGCAACTCCAACAGTACTTACAGTGGTAAAGGAACTACCAACAAGACTTGAGATGATCATGCAAGAAAATAATGAAGTAATTAAAAGATAATTAGGATTAATAATAGTTAAGGCATATGCCATTACAGTTGGTATGGTTCCACTGCTCATCCATGCCCCAATTAAAATACCAATTAAAGAGAGAACAAGTATAGGCTGGACACCATTTTGAATTCCTTTTACAAGCCCTACTTCTAGTTCTTTCCACTTATAACCTTTTAGTAAAGCTAAAAAACCAACAACAACTAAACAAATAAGTAATGAAATATGTGGCTCTGTTTTCCAGATAAATAAGCTTGTATAAATAATACCTAAAATTAAAAATAAAATAAAAATAGCCTCTTTAAAGTTAAATAATCTCTTGTGTTGATTCATGATGGATACTCCTTTATAGCTTCAACGCTTTTTTGCTTTCTTGTATAAAAGTATTATATCAATCTAATAAATTAAGTCAATTACATTATTTAATGTATGGCAATTTCATGAATTTTAGAAGTATATTGGTTTTTTAATATACCAATTATTTTGAAAATTATAAAATAAAAACGAAGAACTAATATAATTGAAAGTGTTCCTTTAAGTATGTAACAATTTAAAACAAGGTTATTTTTGACAGTGTAAGTATTCTTCACGAACATTTAATCGCTCCTTTTTCTTAGATATGTAATAAAAAATCTTAAGAATACTACTTATTCACCAAAAATAAAAAGCGTGAATTCATATGTGAATTCACGCAAAAGCTTATTGGAATTTACCTTTTCAAATCCTAAATAGCCTAAAAAATTACATTGTTTTAGCCATTTGCTTTAAGCTATCAGAAGTATTAGCTATTTGAGAGATAGAGTTTGATACATCATTAATGATATTAGTGAAGTTTGTTAAATCTGTTTTTGCTTGCTCACTTTGTTGTTTATTATTGTTCATAATTTCAACAATTGAATCAAAGAATGAATTCATTTCATTCATTTGTGTTGTGCCTTTCGTTGTAAGGTCAGCAACATTGTTTATAGAGCTTGACATGCTATCTATTTGAGTATGAATATTTGTAATTAAGCTTGATACACCCTGTACTGAATTCTTTGTTTCTTCAGCAAGCTTCCTAACCTCACTTGCAACAACAGCAAATCCTTTACCATATTCACCAGCACGTGCAGATTCAATTGCAGCATTTAATGCTAATAAGTTTGTTTGTTCGGCAATTGATGTAACGATTCCAACTACATTATTTATTTTTTCAGATGTTTGCTCTAAGGATTTCATTTGCTGAATGATGTCTTCTGTACTTTTTTCAATGAATGTCATTAATTCATTTTGTTTTTCTAAATCTTTTTTACCATTATGTGCTTGCCCCTCAGCTGTTGCTGCAACTTCAAAACGATCAATTGAATAGGATGCAATTTCCTTTGATTGAGCAAGAATTTCTTGAATAAATGCATTAGTTTCTTCACTAGAATCAGCAAGCTGTTCAGCTAGTGCATTAACATTTGTACGAATTTGTTCCTTTTGTGAATCAATTTCAGCTTGAAGTTTCGCATACTCATTATCATAGGCTTCTAATACAATTTGTTGCTCAAAGTTAAATAATTTACTTAAGCTGTGAACAGTAGAAATCACATCTTCCTTCGTTGCAAGCTTAGATTCAACTGTATTAATAACTGAAGCGAAAAGCTGTTGAAATGCGGCCATATACCATTTTGCTTCAAGACCTATTTTTACATGTATGTGAGCAATCCTTCTCATACGAATCACGTCTTCATCATCTAAACGACCATTAAATATCTTTAAAATATGCTCTTTAAGAGTGCCTTTTAATTTATCGACGGAGCTATAATTATTTATTATTTCTATTAGACCTTCATTAGCTTCAAATGAAGAATAAAAAGCAGTTACAATATGATCAATATTTTCTTGGATATAAGGCTTTAACGTAAGTGCTAGATAAAGATCATCCTTTGTTAATCCTGTCATATCTAATTGTTTACGTAGTTCTTGTTCACTAATTCTTAATGAAACCTGTGACATTAGCTCACTATTATTATTCTCTAAAGTAGAAGCTGCGATCTTTTTATCCTTTTTAAATGGAAGAATCCCCATATATTAATCCCCTTTACCCAAGTATTCTTTATTGTCTTTACTAGGTATATCGGTTGATTTTTAGATATTTTTAGGGGATTCTGTAAATAGATGTTTTTTTCTAAATATTGTTGCTATAGAATTTGATTCTATTATTTAAGAAAAAGATTATTTTAATGCCTACAATAAAAAAGAAGCAGAGATTTTAGTCTCTACTTCATTTAGCAATTAACACGGGAATTGTTGAACTGTGGGATACTTTTTCACTTACACTACCGAATATAAGTCGCTTCAATCCACTTATGTCTCTACTGCCGATGATAATCAAATCGCCATCATTGTTTTTAGCATAATTGACGATTTCATCTGAAGGTTCACCATATGCCACCTTAACTTCTCCATCAACATTATGATCATCTAATATTCGCTGTGCTTCACTTTTTAAAGCTGCTTCTTTTTCTGAATACTCACGTTCTCTCGTATCTGGTTCTTCTATTGGAACTGGTACAACTGGATAATGATTCAAGCCACCAACTGGAGGTGTACTAGAAGGTGGGAGCACGCCAGATCTGTCACTGTTTGTCACTTCAGTAAAAGTTGTTTCTTTTTGAATGTTAACAACCGAAAGAGATGATTGTAATTGTTTGCTCATATCAATTCCAAGGTCTAGTGCTTCTCTACTATCGTCAGTTCCATCATATGCAACAACTAAATGTTGAAATTTTTTCAAGTTCTATCATCCTTTCTTATGGGATACTAGTTAATTTCCCTATATCCATAAATCTAATCATTGAATTTGATGTTAAAAGATTAAACCAATTAAAAAGCTAATTACGACAATGGCACCGACAATCATAAAAATCGTTCGTAACATTAAATCTCACCACCTTGTAAATAGGTATTAGACAAACTAATTTAAATTTTCATTTTCAATGCTGGCTGTAACACCTTCTGACTTTTCTTTATAACTGTTGAAGAACAAATCTGTCTTAAGTCATTTAATTTAAGCTGAGGATAGGGACCATCAATTACTACATTAAGGACCTGTCCACTTTTTACTGTTAAAAGGTATGTAATTAAAGTTGGGAGACTACCAGCGTTTATTTCACTTTTATTTTTAGTTAGTAAATAAATTTTACCGTTATATGATTTGGCGAGCTGATTGATTTTAATAACTTGATCTATACGTAATTGATTTTCTATTTGCAAGTTAAAAGATAATTGCTTGTTCATTTCAAAAACCTCCATTTTAAAGTTTCTGTAATTTGTTGTTAGTCGTTAAATACCTCTACTTCATAAAATAAAAACACTTACAAAATAAAATGATAAAAAAGTCCTAGTTGATTGTATAAAAAAGTAGTTAATAAAATAATAAAAAAAATTCAATAATTTGCTAAATAAAGGTATAGTTAAAGTAGTGTTAAGAAAGGAAGATGAAGATGGAAAAAGTAAAATACATAAGTATGATTACTGCAGTCTTCACCCAGATTATTGGCATTATATTTTTGTTTATTAATATAACTATTGCAATTGGATTGTTTCTTGTTTATTTCCTATCATTGGCTGTCTTACTTGTTGCATTTATTAAGCTTAGGCTGGATGAAAAAAAGGAGGATGATGAAAGTGATTATCGTAACTACTGAAACAGTACCAGGTAAAGTAACAAAAGAATATAAGGGGTTTGTTAGAGGAAGCACAGTTCAATCAAAACATATAGGTAAAGATATAATGGCTGGGTTAAAAACCATTGTCGGTGGAGAATTAAAGGAATACACAGAAATGATGGAAGAAGCTAGACAAAAAGCAATTGGTCGAATGGTTGATGATGCAAAGGCAAAAGGTGCAAATGCAATTGTTTGTATGAGATTAGAATCGTCTGCTGTTATGCAAAATGCATCAGAAATAATTGCTTATGGTACAGCTGTTACAATAGAAGAATGATCGATGTGATTGTTGAGATGTATGTTGAAGAAAGAGGTGAAATCCAACTAGGATTTCACCTCTTTTTTTAAGCTATTAATGGTGGGAAATCATATTTAAAATGTGAAGTTATCTTTTTTGAGTCGCTATAAGTAAGGCGAATAGGTGAGTGAAAGGTCATCATTGAGTGGATGAAGACCTAAGTGTAAATGCCAAGCTAACGATGTCCAATTTTGATTATTTATGAATGTACAAAAATAACTTTTAATAAAATTGGTACTCATGTCCTTCATCAGCTCTATGACGACCATTTCATCGGGCTTACCAGTCAAGTCCTTCATCAGCTCTATGACGACCATTTCCTCGAGCTTACCTCTCGCTCATGTCCTTCATCGGCTTTATGACAACCATATACTCAGGCTTACCTCTCGCTCATGTCCTTCATCAGCTTTATGACAACCATATACTCAGGCTTACCTCTCGCTTATGTCCTTTATGAGCTCTATGACATAAGCCAGTGGATGAATGTATGTAAAGGGCAACATCGAGCAAATAATGAGCTCTAGTAAATAAATAAACGAGAGAAAAGGACTTCAATCATGCGAAAGATTGCTCAAAAATCAATAACAAATACCTACTCGCTTTTTTACAAACTCCTGATTTTCTATTTGTTTAAATGCAAAATGCGCAGTATCTTGTACTGAGATTTCGCTTCCAGCTTCAGGTAGGAAATCAGCTTCATAGCGATATCTTTTTGTTAATTTACCATCTGGTAGATATGTTGGGCAGACGATTGTCCAATTTAGTGAGCTGGCATTGAGCTGCTGAAATGCTGTTAAATGCTGTTCGGCTGCTCTAGTTGTTTTTCTGCGGGATTCACTTGATTGAAATCGAAAGACTTCTGGTTCTATTCGTGACTGTAAAATCCCAGCTGTTCCAATCGTAATGATGCGATTGTGACCTTTTTTCTCCATCGCTTTTATAAGATGTGGGGTAGCGATTGAAAGAGTATCACTGCCGTCAGTGTTTAAAGCACTAATTACAAGATCGCTACCATCGATAACATTTTGGATATCTTCGTAATTTTTTGCATCTCCTTTTATTACAGATAGAAATGGAGAAGAAGTATGTATTTTTTCTGGTGAACGAGTTAAAGTTGAAACCTCATATTTATCATTTAAAAGAAAAGATAAAATTTCATTACCTACCCGACCTGTAGCCCCTAATAATGCAACTTTCATTTATTTCACCTCTAAACCAATTTATGTGTCAGAAAAAACTTCTTATTAAGATCATACTTTATTTAGAGAAAAATAAAAAATATTTGTATGGTCATAAAAATTATAGGCATCTTAATATGGGGTTAATAAAAAAGAGACCGACATAAAAACTGTCAGCCCTTAAAATTAAATTATAGCTTCTTTTTAGCTTCTTCCCAGTAATAAACCTGGGGAAATCGTATATAAACAACATATTCATGAAATAAAGTATATCCAACAAAAGCAACTTGCTTCCAATCTACAGAGTCGAGCATAATTATCCGCTCCTTTTTTATGATTTCCTAGTTGATCGAATATCGATAGTTAAAAAGGAAGAATGGATGTTTTTATACTATATGGTTTTCACAACTTGTTTGATACTTATTACCGTGAAAAAATCCACAAAAAGAAGAGGCTGACACAAAGTGCCAGCCTCTTAGCCAAATATATTTAATTGTTATTGTTGAGTATAACCGCTCATAGATTGTTGAGCCATTGATACTAAACGCTTAGTGATTTCTCCACCTACAGAACCGTTAGCTCTAGAAGTAGTTTCTCCACCAAGGTTAACGCCGAATTCAGAAGCGATCTCATATTTCATTTGATCAATTGCTTGAGAAGCTCCTGGTACTACTAGTTGGTTAGACGAATTGCTGTTGTTTGAACTGTTTTGTGCCATCTGTCATTCATCTCCTCATAATAGTTTTTTAATGGTTGGGTTAGTTGGATTTGCACCAAACTTATGAAGTGTTGTCCTTCACCGCCTAACTCAGCGTAACCCATCGAGTTAATTTGCTTTTAGTTAATAATGTGTGTTGCTTTGTTGTTACTAAGTATTATGGATGATTTTTTAATTTATATACACATTTCTTTTGGTAAATTTTTCTCATATAAAAAAATAAAGAATCTCATTATATCTCCGATGTTGTAACCACAGTAATGAAAGGCTTTAATTCTTATCAATTTGAACTAAATAAAAAAGCTTGAGTAACGTAGATTTATTAAAGATAATTTATTGATGTGAATTCAGTATAGTGGAATGGAGCAGTAGAGTGACATTAATATTTTTATTCTAAATAAAAGTATTAACAGAGGTTACTAATGCATCAGCTTTTGAACATTACATAATTGAGCCAATATTGAGAGAATCTAATTGTATGAAGAGTTAGAGTTAAAGGAGATGAAAGGATGGGGTTATGTCCTTTATGTAATGGATTTGAGACGAAGTCATTTCAATGTCCTAATTGTCAAAGTTTAATGGAAGATCAAGGAAAGGTTATAGATTATTTTGATGATTATAGTGCATATATGGATATAGATATAATGAAATTATTTGATGGTTATGAAAAGTCTTTAGAAAATCACGAGTGTATCCATTACTTTTATTGTCTTGGTTGTCAGCATCAAGAAACTAAATCTATAGGTGAATAAACCAAGAAAAAAGCCATGTTCAAGTAGAGCATGGCTTTTGTTTATCTAATTATTTTTCTCCAGCTGGACGAATTCTTAAATCTGATTCAATATCGAAGAAGTGAGCTTTATTCATATCTAAAGCTAGTTCTAGCTCTTGACCAGGTTTAACATCTGTACGAGAGTCAACACGTGCTACGAAAGTTTGCCCATCGATTTCAGAGTAAAGCATTGTTTCAGCACCCATTAATTCAGCTACTTCAATTTTCGCTGTGATTTTTGATCCTTGAGAAGAGTCAATGAATACTGGCTCATCATGAATTTCTTCTGGACGAACTCCCATAAGGATTTCTTTGTTTACATATCCTTGCTCACGAAGATATTTCATTTTACCTTCTGGAACATCTACAATTGTAGATCCCATTGTGAATTTACCATCTCCAAGTGTACCTTTGAAGAAGTTCATTGCAGGTGATCCGATGAATCCACCAACGAATGAGTTTTCAGGCTTGTCATAAACTTCTTTAGGTGAACCAACTTGTTGAATTACACCATCTTTTAATACAACAAGGCGTGTAGCCATTGTCATTGCTTCTGTTTGGTCATGTGTTACATAAATTGTAGTTGTTTGTAAACGTTGGTGTAGTTTCGTGATTTCAGCACGCATCGCTACACGAAGCTTAGCATCAAGGTTAGATAAAGGCTCATCCATTAAGAATACTTTTGCATCACGAACGATTGCACGACCAAGTGCAACACGTTGACGTTGTCCACCAGATAGAGCTTTTGGTTTACGTTGTAAATATTGCTCAAGACCAAGGATTTTTGCTGCTTCTGTTACACGACGCTCAATCTCGTCTTTAGGTAATTTACGAAGCTTTAATCCAAATGCCATATTGTCATAAACATTCATATGTGGATATAAAGCGTAGTTTTGGAATACCATTGCGATATCACGATCTTTTGGTGCAACATCATTCATACGTTTTCCATCGATGAAGAAATCTCCTTTAGAAATTTCTTCTAATCCTGCAACCATACGAAGTGTAGTTGATTTACCACAACCAGATGGACCAACGAATACGATAAATTCTTTATCTTGAATGTGAAGGTTGAAATCCTCTACTGCTGTTACTTTATTATCATAAATTTTATAAATATTGTTTAATTGAATCTCTGCCATTTTCTATTCCTCCTTATTTCTGAAAGCGTTTTAACTTGACTTCATTGTAAGGGATTTCAAAGAATAAAGTAAACGTACAAGTTGCACGAAAAAATATCAGCCTTTTTGTGCAACTTGTAATTTAATGAAAATAGTAATGATTAATCTTCTAAGCGAGCAACCATTATTGCTAAAAATATAAACGCTGCATTTGAAAAAATCCTAATATCTATACCTGTTTTTTCCAATAGTTTTTCTAAACGATATTGTAGACTATTTCGATGAATAAATAATCTTTTTGCTGTTGACGATGCGTTTAAGTTTGATTGAAGAAATGCTTCTATTGTATGAATAAGTTCATTATCCTCAAGAGCCTCTACTAAATGATTTGATAGTAATTTTTCACTAATTTTTGAAGGTGACTTGAGCACAAGTAAGGGAAGCGCTTCATAAAAGCTTATCACTCTTTCACGGTTTGAAGTATGATGTACAGTTTGAAAGCAGTTTTGCTCTTGCTTGAACTTCTCTCTAAGATAAGAGTCATTTTTTTGAAGTTGTCCAATGTATAAGAATGGCTCCACATAAAAGTCACTTGTTAATGTATCACTTAAATTCTTTAAGGAATCCATTTCTAAAATAGCAGTGGGTTTTTCTTCAATTATGATACCTTGAGAGGTGTTCAACCAAATAATAAGATCTGAATTTAATATACCTTGAACTGCCTCCTCAAAGCTTTGCTTATCATCAATTGGTTTTGTTAAATAAAAATAGTAAAAACGAACATTACTTTGTTCAGCAGCTAATGGAGGATTATCCATTGGTTTTTCTGAAAACAAAAAGTCGTACCATTTTTGCTGACTAACTGAAAAGTTGTCTTCATTAGTTGTTTGGATTTGGTGAAAAAGAGTGACTAGTAATTTTTTTTCAGTTACTGATAGAGAAGACTTTAGAATTCCAAAGGTTTGTCCAAGTTCAGTTTGAAACCATTCATATGTTGAATCATTAGGAGAATAACTTGTTGTCAAAGCATGTTTATAATGTTGCATTAATTTTTCTAGCATAAAATCTCCTCATTTCGCGCAATAAGTCTTATAAACATTATAGAAAAGAAATGGATCGCTTAAAAGGAAATTGAATGATTGTCACAAGTTATTCTTTTTTTAAAAAGGGTAAAGAAGAATAAAGCGAATAATAGGGAGGCTTTAATATGCTAGAAACATTTAATGAGACGGCAATAGCATCTTATGTAAAACAATGATAAAGGAAAATTGTCAAAAGCTAGATGAGGAAAATTTAGACGAGATTACAATTGCGAAGATAGAAGGAAAGATAGAAGGATATAACGAGTTTTTAGATCAATTTAAATTAGGAAAACAATCATGTGATGAAGACTGACAAATGTCAGTCTTTTTATGTCTTAAGAGAAATCATTAGTAGAGAGTTTGGATGTTTCGTTGAGTTTTTAGCAGGGGTAATCAATATAAAACAAACGATTAAAGAGGTGAGTAGGTGAATACAGATGTTTTGATTATTGGTGGAGGAGTTGGTGGTCTAACTGTTGCTTTAAGGCTAGCGATGTGTGGAATCGATGTGACTGTAGTTGAGCAGCAAAAGGGAAGCTCCCATACTTATAAGGGGGAACTGTTACAGCCGAAGAGCTTAGAAATATTTCGAAGATTAAATATAGTAGAAGAAATTAGAAAGAATGGACATCCACTTCACACCATTTCAGTTGTAGAAAAGAAAAATAAATCAGGCTATTATCAGCAAAGAGGAAAATCAAAGATGGATTATCGCGTGATCAGTACGCCGTATAACTATGGATTAATGATTCCTCATGAAGAGTTAAAGAAAATTATATTGGATAATGCGATGAAATATACTACGTTTCATTATTATCAACCTGCAAGGTTTACAGAATTTGTTGATGAAGGTAAAGCCTTAATTAATTATAATGGGTCAACTCTACAAATAAATGCAAAGATGTTTGTCGGGGCAGAGGGAAGGAGATCAAAAGTAAGACAGTACATTGGAAATGATATCAAAGAGCAAATGTACGATCATCATTTCTTAACTGTAACTTTTCCTAGACCGAGTGATTTAACAGAAGGAAAAATGATTTCCACCAAAGATACATTTTTAGGCTTATTTCCTTTACCTGATAATAAGGTAAGGTCCGTTTATTTGATACCTTCAGGACAATATAAGGAAATTAAGGAGAAGGGGATTGAAGACTTTTTTGATAGAGTTATTTCTCTTTGTCCTGAGCTAGATACTTATGTTAATCAAATTCCTTCCTGGAAGCAAATTCAATTAATGATTCCCTTTCAATATCATGCAAAAGATTATTCTAAACACAACAAGGTGATCATCGGTGATGCAGCACATACTGTACATCCAATGGCTGGTGAAGGGATGAATTTAGCAATTCAAGATGGTGATGCTTTAGGTGATTTAATTTGCTGGATGGATGAACAAAATGATTATTCCGAAAAGCATCTTAGCTTGTTCGAAAAAGTAAGAAAACCTAGAGTTGATCATTTATTAAACCTTAGTCATTTAGCAGCACTTGCTTACTCAAAGCCCTTTCGTTATTTTACAAAAATACGTGGTCGAGGGTTTAAACAGATGGAAAAAGATCATATGCTTCATTACAAGCAAATGCTAAATATTTCAGGATTAGGAATGTGGAAAGAGTCTTTATATGAAAGATTTATTCAACTTGGTTTATTACCAGCGCGTTCTTATCAGAAGGAACAAATGCTTCAATCTGATCATTTGTTCACAATGAAAGAGGATTATCCATGGAGATATAAAGGAGGAGTTGCAAATGATTACTGAGTATATTCGAATAATCAAAGCTAGAGGTTGGATGAAACGAAACATACCATTTTTATACAGCTGGCATGCGTACATAGGGTATGAATTAAATTTATATACAGCATTTAAAAAGCCGAAAACAGTTTCTCAAGTAGCAGAACAATATAGCTTACAAGAAGATCTCCTACAAAGATGGATTGATGTTGGTGTAGCTATTTCTTATATAAAAAAAGGATCAAAAGGAAGATTCCAAACGATAAAGAAAATGATGTTACCAGCACCAAAGAAAAATTCACGCTCAACTGGGGCCATTTTAAAAGAAATGATGGAATTACATATTCCTACCCTTTTAAGTTACCCTTCAATGATGAAAACGAATAAGAAACATGTCTTTAACGAGGAATTACATGGAACGGTAGTGGCGCAAACCTCCTCAATGTTGGAGCAAATAGCTTTAAGGAAAATATCAAAATTAGTGAGGAAAAATAAGATACAAGAAATTGTTGATGTAGGCTGTGGACATGGTGGGTATTTACAAAGACTAGCAGATAAATATCCACAAATAAATATGCATGGGTTAGAAGTGAACGAAGAAGTTGCGTTGGAAGCCCAAGCTAGGTCTGATTCATTAGATAAAGTAAACATTGAATGTAAAAATGTTTTTGACTGGATTCCTGACAATGAAGCTGACTTGGTTTTGGTTCATAATTTACTACATTATTTATCAAAAGAAGAACGACAGAAGCTTTTTACACATATAGGGGAGTGGCTATCTGAAGGAGGTATAATATCGATCATAACTCCGATCAAAAATGGGAAGCATGGAAAGCAATTTTCGAGTATTTTTAATAGTTTTTTCTCTGCTTATGAAAACCTTTATCCTTTGCCTACAAAAAAAGAGATTAAGAAAATTGCTGGAAATGCAGACCTAGGGGTAACATCATTTTCACCTCTTGTGAAAGAAGCAGGCTGGTATCTTATTACATTGAAGAAGTGAGAGTTTCAATAAAAAGCCATCCCCCTTATTGGTTTAAGGACAAGTTAGTCATATATAATAAGGGGGATTTTTACTTGCTTTTAATCATTCCGCTTCAAAAGGTGGATCCTCTTTTTTTAGATCTCTAGCTTCTTCAATATTAGTTGTTTCCTCTCTCATATGAACAGAGCCACCAGAAAGGCCTTCGTTAATCATTCGATCAATATCTAGATAGGCTTTGTTCTTTCCTTCATAATTCACATCTTGTTTTACATCATCATGTTTGTCAGTCATTTTTTATGCCTCCTCATACAAAGTATTTTGTACGTTAGGAGTTTGTATCATTCATATACATGAAAAAGCATTAATTCATGAATTTGTGTATGAATCGCTAATTCTTCTTCCTTTGGAGGTTGAATAGTTCCCCATTCAATTTGCCCATTTTTATGATAAATTCCATCGTATTGAGTACCTCGAAAATAAAAGGAGATTCTCCAGCCTGGTAAATTTGCTTGTTTAAATAAAGGTTTATATTGAAAATGTGTAATCAATTTTCTCGCTCCTTTCCTAGCTATATAAAATATACGGCATGAAAAGGAGAAATCCCTTTTGGTAATTATTGTTTTTTATTTGCAAGTTCAATAAAAAGCTCAGTAAGGTAAGTTATTCTTTTTTTCTGGATGTTTTTTTCATCAAATAACATAGGTTTTGAATTCACTTCAAATATGTAAGGTTTACCATGTGGCGAGATTCCGATATCCATTGAAAATTCACCAACAAATCCAAACCTTTTACTAAGGGAATTACCCACAAGGTCTGTAAGGTGATTCAGCTCGTTAATGGAAACTTTATCCTCTACATTAGCCAATGAAATGATTTCTCCTCCATTTGGAACATGAGTGATAATTGAATTTTTTGCTGCCTTTCTTACACCAATACCTGTTATCTGATAGGAACCAGAAGAATATAGACAATGAATTCTCAAATCATATTTACAGCCTTCTACAGTATCTGTTTTAATTTCCTGTTGCAAAATATAATCTTTATGGATAATGTCTTCAAGTTCATCCAAGAAGGACCTTTTATGATAAGTTTTGAAGGTATCTTTAGTAAAGATATAGTACGTATTATCTTGTTCGCTTAGCTTATAAATCCCTTTACCTTTACGTCCTTTTATAGGCTTTACATAAATTGCACCAAACTTAAGTAAGTCCAGGATAAATGAGCTGTTTGAATGAAGCCATGTTTTTGGAAGATATGTTTGAAGTTTTTGTTCTTTTGTTAAAGCCTGATAACATTGCCATTTGTTAAAAAAGCAAGGATTAAAAAAGGTCTTATTTTTTTGTTGATAGGCTTGTTTTAATTTTATAAAGTCAGTTGTTTTTTCGTCCATTCTAGATGAAATTTTATTGTAGATGATAGGTGGAAAAGGGAAAGATGTCTTTCCCCATTTTTGATTTTTTTCTGAAAATACATAACCTGTTATCCTGTTATCATGTAGATCATCTGTTGTAAAGACAAAGGAAAGACCACCTTTATTCATAAGCTCCTTTTGTATCGCTTTAAACATGACAGCATCACCACAGAAGCTATTACTTTTTCTACCTTTACTAGCTAGAATTCCAACTAGCGGAAAAAGATTAGACTTCTTCATTTATAATATCCTCTGGGGAAAAAATCGCTTTTTTTGTCAGATAATATCCGTATTGCAGAGAGCTCTTTCTTGATAAGAGGTCTGCATCTTTTAGTTCTGGATGTGTAAAAATGGATCTTCCAGGCTTTGAGTTTGCTTCAAACATCCATACTCTTCCTTCTTGATCTATTCCGAAATCAAATCCAATTTCTCCTATAAAACCAGGAATTGAATGATCGATACTTTCACTTAAAAGGATAGCAGCTTCAGTTAAGTCATGAAATGCTTTTAAGCGTTCTGTGGGGTCATCGTAGATTTCTTCTAATGTTTTAACAACACCACCATTGTTTAAGTGAGTTGTTACACTGCCTTTTCCTGCTACCTTTGCAGCAAGAGCAGTGATCTTCCAATCTCCATGCTCATTTTTATTTGTATGAATTCTAAAATCGATGGATTTTCCATCTAAGCGAATGAGCTTAATTCCTTGTTGTGCTAAATAATTTGATAAAAGTCGGTCTTTAAAAGCTACTTTTAAAAAATGTTCAATTGATGGGTACTTTCTTAAACGATTTATTTCGTTGTCATCTCGATATCGTGAATAATATGTATTCTCTTCACGGGAATACATTAATTGAAAAACACCAAGACCTAAGCTTCCGTTCTCAGGCTTTAAATAGATATTTTGATAAATAGAAAGCAATTCTTCCATTTGGCTAATTGTAGGTTGTTGAATAGTTTCAGGAAGATATTTTGCGACTTTCATATCTTTAATAAGTAGCTGGTGCACAGACCATTTATTGAAAAATCCTGGATTATACCATGGAATACAGTATTCTTCGGTTAACCGTTTTTTTACTAATTTAAGAGCTTGATGGTTTTCAATTCTTCTATTGGGTAATCGATCATAGACTACATTTGGAAAGGGAAAGCTACATTTTTTCCAGCCGTCTTTACCATGTGTGAACCCTTCAACAGTTCCATTTTCCCAATCAATATGATGAGCTCCAAAGACAAAAGTGAATAACCCAATTGACTGATCAAGAGATAAAAACTTAGCAAAAAATAATGAACGTTCTCCAATAGGTCTTAGAGGTGAATCAGTAAAACCGGCTGTGAAAATCCCAATTAATGGTCCAAGGTGGAGATTTTGTTCATGAAAAATCAAGTGAGTTTTTCCATCTTTCGGAAGCTGAAGTTCTTTGCAGAGCTGCTCTGAGATAACAATTGAATCTTGAAGCTCAGGCAGATATTGAACTTCACACGAAATATTTATTGTGCCAAACGATATTGTGTTAATCTCACCATGTTTTTTTGATATTAATGGGAGATATACAATAAAATCTTCGGAGTTTGATGTATTGATAGAATAAATATCAGTCATTTATCTCGACTCCTTTAGCGGTTGGATCGTTACTAAGAAACTGACAATACTTTAATGGGGCATTATAAAGCTTCTCTTTTAATTTAGGGTTTGTTTTGGTAAATGTTTTTCTACCAGGCTTTGAATTGATATCAAGTATCCAAATAGAACCATCTTGTGCATAGCCAATGTCAACACCGATTTCAAACAGCTGTTTAAATTGCTTTTCCAGTAATAGAGGTAAGTAATCGATAATTGTTGCTAGTTCATCTTCAAGTAGATATTTTTGCTTATATGTTAATGATTGAGACCAATCAGCAAAGCTTAAAGGATCTCCTCCACTATTTAAATTTGATAAAAATGATCCGTGATATCCTTTGCGAATTCCTTTTTCAATTAAATTCCATTCTCCAGTTTGATTTTTTTGCAGAAATAACCTGATATCAAAAGGGTAATTGTTAGCATCTGTTAATGGAAGTAAGGGTTGTAGCAAATAAGCTTGCTGAGAGATAAGCTTTTCACACCATTTTGATAAATCCTTTAGTGTTGAAAAATTCTTCATTTTTTTATCATGACCTTTATGATAAGTAATCGTAATGTTTTCTGAGGTTTGCTTAATAGCAATAATTCCTACACCTCTTGAGCCATTTATAGGTTTAAGAATACAAGGTCCTGCTACTTTTAAATGCTTGATCACTTGAATTGGATCATTTAAGAGCTCTGTTTGTGGAAGATAGGAATCTATTATTTGTTGACCTCTTAACGAAGTATAAACCTGCCATTTATCGGGTAAACCAAATCCTAAAAAAGTGGTAGTAGGATTCTTCTTAAGCCATTCAACAATTGGTTTGCCTTTTTTTGATGCTTGATGACTATTATAAAAGCATCTGTCATAAATAAAAGAGGGAATTGGAAAGGATGAACTTATCCACTGCTGTGATGGTGGATCGAATTTCTCTCCGTTAATAAGTAAAGAAGCAGGATCAATTGACATAGGTTCAAATCGTACACATTCTATATTAAAATACTCACTTCTTTTTGCAATCTCAGTGATATACGTGTTTTCATGCTTTTTATTAATAACCAAAAATCCTAATGTTTGCTTTTGCATTTACGTCATTCCCTTCGTTCCTTCTTTTTCCATCTAAATAAGAAAGAAAACTAATTTTTGTTATACAAAAAAAGGCAGTAGTTTATGATCGCTCGTGCGGAAGGACGAACCTTGCCCTTTTTAGGATCATCCTCTGACTTAGAAGGCTTAGTATTCACCTCAATAATCCATGGTTTTCCTTCTTCATCTAATGCAAGGTCAATCCCAAATTCACCAAACTCACCACCAGCTTGGATGCAGATTACTTCAACAATCTCAAGTGATAATTCCGCTAATAATTTTCGTAAATGCAAGCTCTCTCTCTCACCATAAAGCTCATCTAATAAACTTTTGATTTGATGAATACTCCCACCTCTTGCAAGATTTGCAACAAATTGGTTATCACCGGAAATTCGCGCAACGCTTGAGGAAACTTTCCAATTTTGCTGATCTTTTTTATGACATAAAAATCTGAAATCTAATGTGTGATTATTATATTTTTTTAGATTGATTGTTTCCTGTACTAAGAAACCCTCTCTTTTTAATCTAGGATAAAGAGAAGTGAAAAGTTGATAAAAACTATCATATTTTTTGTTTATTTCTCCAGAAAAGGTAGTGAAATCTAATAAGTAAGAGGTATCTTCTTGTTCAATCACTCGGAAAATTCGCTTACCTTGACTTCCGTTAATAGGCTTTATAAAAACATCCTTCTTGTCGTGAAGCATTTGTTCTAATATAGCTTTAGATTCGAGTAACTTACTATCGGGTAAATAAGGAACGAGATGCTCACTTGCTGATAAAATTTGATGTACCTCCCATTTATTTAAAAAACGATCATTAAAATAAGGAGTCTTATTTTCAATAAAATCAGATGTAACGGATAAAAATGTTTTAGATTTTTCTAGTTTTCTAGAATGAATTCGGTTGTGGACGACATCTGGATATGGTACAGATGTTTTGACCCATTTGTTGTCAGTAAGGCAGTAGCCTGCCATATGATCTTTGTTGTACATTTTTAGAGAAAAAATATATAGTAAGCATCCATTAGCATGACAATAACGGGCAAGTTCATGACAAAAATCATGAATAGACCCAAAATTCAATCCTTGCTTTGTTGAAATCTCTGTTAACACACCAATAATTGGTCCAAGTCTAATTTGAGCAGAGTCAATCTGTTTTGCTTGTAGCTTAAGAGATTGTTTCGGCAAATGTAGTTCATCTAGAATATTATCAGTGAGAGACAAACTTAAATGATCCTCATTTATTAATACGACTGGACATGTAACAGTATGCATTCCACAGTTAATTTTCAAGGATTGAAGGTATTTAGACAAACCTAGATGCTTGCGAAGTCCCTCAGTGATTTCACAAATATAAGGTCTGGAAGTTGTTAATAATGGTGATAGTTCAATCAATTCTTGTTTCATGTGCAAATCCCTCATTTGCTCGGTGTTAAGACAAGCTCTATAATGTGTATAGGCTGAAGTTTATAAGACATCGTATGAAAAGGAATCAAAATCGGTGAAGTGGTGGAAGGTAGATGGTGATGAAAGATTTATTTTTAGTATTAATCATGATTAGTATTGGTGCAGCAATTGGAGGAGTAACAAACTCATTAGCAATTAAGATGCTTTTTCGACCTTATAAACCTATTTTTGTTTTTGGAAAACGAGTACCGTTTACACCAGGACTTATTCCAAAAAGAAGACAGGAGCTTGCTAATCAGCTTGGAAAAATGGTCGTTGAGCACCTATTGACAGCAGAAGGTATTAAACGGAAATTTCTTCAATCACAATTTCAAGAGCAAATAAAATCTTGGGGAGAAATTCAAGTTAAAAAGCTTACACAGTCAGACAAAACACCAGAGCAAATAATGACAGCTTTATCTATTGAAAATTCCAACGATCTTATTAATAGTAAGGTAAAGGAGTTTGCCCAAAGTAAATATAATGAATTGATAAGTGAAAATAAGAAGAAATCCCTGCAAGAAATTGTGCCAGATCATGTGGAAGATGAACTATATATAGCAATTCCAAAGGTTGCTTCGTTCATTACTGAAAAAGGAATAACATACTTTGAAAGTACTGAAGGAAAACAGAAGCTTAAAAAGATGATTGAAGACTTTTTATCAACAAGAGGAATGCTGGGTAATATGATTGGGATGTTTCTTGGAAATGATAGTCTAGTTGATAAAGTTCAACCTGAAGTCGTCAAGTTCCTAAAAAATCAAGAAACGAAAAATCTTTTAACAACACTAATAGCGCGTGAGTGGACGACTATTAAAGAAATGACACTTGAAGAGATTGATGCAAAATGGGGAGTTATTGAAAAGGGATCAGGCCTTATTGATCGTATTGTTGAGATAGTAAATGCTAATGATTTATTAACAAAGCCCCTTTCAACGTATTTAAAGCCAAATGAGGAAATATTAATTAACAAATGGCTGCCTAAAGCTATTGAATTAACAACAAATTATCTTGTATCTCATTTGGAAGAGATGATGAAAAGGCTGAAACTAGAGGATGTTGTCAAAGAACAAGTAGAAACATTTGCTGTTGATCGCTTAGAAGATATGATCCTCTCAATATCTCGCAAAGAATTTAAAATGATTACGTATTTAGGTGCTCTACTTGGTGGAATTATCGGTGGTTTTCAAGCAATTATTGTTATGTTGTTTTAATTTTAAAAGAAAGAAGAGGCACTGTACATGAACGTGTATTCCTCTTTTATAGTGTTTATTGAAATTTCAATAGAGAACTTTTTTTGAAATATTCCTCTTTTCACATGCATAATATGATATTTTTCAAATAGTTTGTTATAGTGTAGGGGAGAGCCTACATGGGTCAAAACTAGAAAGGAGGCTCATCATATGCCTGAAAACTTATATGATGTTGCATACAATTTAGAAAAAGCTTTACGAGAAAGTGATGAATTCAAAGCTTTACGTAAGCTTTATGATCAAGTAAACGCGGATGAATCAGCTAGTAAGATGTTTGAGAACTTCCGTAACATTCAATTGGGTCTTCAACAAAAACAAATGTCTGGACAAGAAATTTCTGAAGAAGAAATTGAACAAGCACAAAAATCAGTTCAACTTGTTCAGCAGCATGAAACGATCTCACAATTAATGGCAGCTGAACAACGTTTAAGCATGGTAGTTACAGAGCTAAATAAAATTATCATGAAGCCGCTAGAAGAATTGTACGGAAGCATGGAGCAATAATAAGTACATAAAAATGACAGAATGGATTTTTCCATTCTGTTTTTTTATTAGGATTTATAAACATTGAGGCTGATTTCTGTTACACGCATTCATTTTTCTGGGAAGTCTTTTACAAGGTTGTCTTATTCAACAAGGCGTTTCCACTTTTCTTAAGGCTCTTTTCTGAAAGATTTGTTGCAAAAAGACGTCATTATCTGTTGTAACCAGTGTGATATTGCATAGAAGGTGCGATTTGTAGTAGAAAAGATGCCACTAGTCTTTATACAGAATTGTTTCCATCATGATTCTAAAAACAACAAACTTTACGAAAACAGCCTTTCGTAAATACTGATTGTTCTATTTTTACTAAAAGGGACATAACCTCATAATAGGTTTTTGACATCTGTAGAAGGGGGACCCGCAATGACTAATTATAAATTACTGGCACTTAATGTAGATGGTACTTTGCTTCGTTCAAATGGTCGCCTCCAGCCGTCCACGAAAGAAGCGATCGAGTATGTGAAAGATAAAGGTGTTTATGTAACACTTGTGACGAACAGGCATTTTCAATCTGCGAAAAAGCTTGCAAAAGCATTAAAGCTAGATTCATACATTATTACACATGGTGGAGCATTTATAGCTGATAATCTTGATGAACCGTTATTTGAGAAGAGAATCTCAGAGGAAATGACGTTTAATCTTGTTCAAGTACTTGAAAATTTCAAGTGTAATATTCGTCTAACTCATGAAAGATATTCAATTGGAAATAGAAAAAGAATTGCTTCAAACTTACTTAGTAAATCTATTCTCAATACATCAGATTCGATGTTTTATCCTGTGCAGTTTGTTGATTCATTAGGTGATACTCTTCGTGACGAGCCTGTGTCTGCAACAAAGATTGATGTCCATTTTTCAAAGGAAGATGAAAAAGAAGAGGCAGAGCAATTAATCATCGAAGCGTTTAATGGAGTAGAAGTGAAAGCGACTCAACCAAAGAAGCTGGAAATCATTCAAAAGGGTTTATCAAAGGAATATGGATTAAGAATGTTAGCAAAGCATTTAAAGATTTCGTTAGAAGAAACTGTGGCAATTGGTGATGCGGAAGATGATAAGGGAATGATCACATCAGCTGGGCTAGGAGTAGCTATGTGGAATGCACCCTTTGAAGTAAAGCATGCTGCTGACTGGGTAACTAGGTCAAATAACCACGAGGGTGTAGGATATATGGTTAAAGAGCATTTTCGTAAACAGCAAAGACAAGAATTTTTGCGTAAAATTAAGATAGATAGATAATATAATTAAACTATTTGATAGATAAACGATCTGAACAGGGACTCAAAATAGTCCCTGTTTTCTGTCGTGTTGTGCCTCAGCTTCAATCATTTTTTCTTAATTGCAGGATAATCAAACAGCTTTCCTTCGTATATAAGCTCAAGTTGTTTTTGTTGTCTAAAATCATCAGGAGTAACAAGGGCTGGTAGCTTATCCCAGAGTTTTATTCCTGCTCTGTGTAGCACCTCAGCAACAAATTGTGAACAAAAATAAGAATTGCTAAATTCAATAGGTTCATTTAATGAAACTCCCAAGACACCGGCGAGATTATAGAGAAATTTCTTTTTGTTTTTTATAAAAACATTAAGAACTCGACGCATCTTTTCTACTTCACGTTCTGAAACTTCTAGTCTGTAAATAACACATGTTGTTTTAGGGTATTTACTATAAGTTCCAGTGAACAGATCTTCTTTGACAAAGCCACCATTAATTGGGTTACTTGGATTTTTCCTTCCGAAACTATACATTTCAGTCAATTCATGGTTAAATGCGATAGAGGCATGATTATAAGGAGCCCTGGTGTATTTTTTTATTGATTTTGTAAATAAGGTACCTGTATCAGTTAGCAAAATATATACATATGTGGTAGATTTCATATATTTTTCCCTCTTTTGGAAATTTCTAATTTATTCTATACTTTATTATAAGATCTTTTTTAAAATTATGGATGCTAAATGACTAAAATAGTTTGTTGAAAGTGTTTTGTCTTATAAGGGTACCATTTTATGAAGGAAAGATGCGACCAGATTTCATAAGGAGCTACTTTCTCCTTATTTAAAGAAACATGTTTGCCGGAAACAGTTGAGTTGTAGTGGAATTTTAAATTTGAGTAGGTGGAAAATTGAGTACAACTTTGTGGACTTTGACGATCATTTTTATTGGCTTAATTACTGTAAATCTAGTATTTATTTTTATGAGTAAACAGCAAACTGACAAGGATTTTTCACAGGTGTTTGTTAGAGTGAAAACATGGTGGGGAATGTTTGTTGTTTTTTGTATGGCAACATTATTCAATCCTATTGTGTCTTTATTGTCTTTAATGGTGCTTTGTTTTTTTGCATTAAAAGAGTACTTCTCGATGATGAAAACTAGAAAAGCCGACAGACGTTTGTTCCTTTGGGCATATTTGGCTATTCCGGTTCAGTTTTATTGGATAATGATCGGATGGTATGGAATGTTTATCGTTTTTATTCCTGTTTATGTTTTTTTATTTCTTCCATTACCAAGATTGCTAGGAAAAGGTACAAGTGGTTTTCTTAGATCAGTAAGTTCAACACAGTGGGGCTTAATGTTAATGGTGTTTGGATTAAGTCATCTTGCGTATTATCAATTTGCTACACCTGAATATGGAGCAAATCTTGTGTTATTTCTTGTTTTGCTAACACAAGTAAACGATATTGTTCATTACTTGATTTCACTATACATTGGTAAGAGAAAAGTAGTACCCTCAGCAAACCCAACGATTACATGGGAAGGATTTATATGTGCAGCCATTGTTACAACTATAGTTTCCTACTTTATCTATCCATATTTAACACCACTTGATATGAAGTTTGGGATTTTATCTGGTATTCTCATTAGTTTAAGTGGATTTTTTGGAAGTTTAACAATCTCAGTATTAAAGCGTGATTTGTTAATTGGTGATCAGGAGAAAATAGAGACGCTTAAAGAAAGCTATATTAATCGTGTTGATAGCTTAACATATACATCACCGGTATTTTTCCATGTTATTAGATATTTCTATGATTTTATGTAAAGCCCTTTTTTGACAGTGTTGCTATTATTGATCTCATTTTCTGGTGGAAACAATATTTTATCCGATAATAGGTACTTTTTCTAGAAGAAAGTCTAACTGGGACATAATTAAAGAAAAAATCTACTGATGACAGTAAATAAAGAACCGAATTATTAGGAGAAAGATTAATTGAACGATCACCTTCTAATTCGGGATTATCCTTTCAAATTTTAAAAGTAGCTTCTTATTGCTTATAACGCAAATAGTGATAATTAGACGTTGGTACACTTTCAAGGACATTACCTTCTGCATCTTTATAAATCTCATACTCTTGATAAACCTCAACGGTATATCCATCTTCTTCTGTTACTTCAACAAACTTATTTTCTAACTCTGCTGTTAATTCTACTTGTTCATCTTCCTGCGAGCTTGCTGAAGTTGTTTCTTCTACCGGTAAAGGAAGGCTTGTAACAACATCTTCTTTTTCACTGAAAAGAGGGGATTCTAAATATCCAATTACTAAAACAACTGCAACAAGGAAGAAAGGGAGAAAAATTTTCACAATAAAGCCTCCTAATGATATAGTTATAAACATTGTATGATTTTAATAGGTAAAAATATTAACATTATTTATAATTAGAATGAAAGGCGTATCCTAGAGTATATCTAGAATAAACTTTACTTGTTAGAGGTAATAGTAAATTGTTACTATTGTAATAGAGTTGATAATCAGCTTTTTCTAAAAAGATTGTTGCTAACGCTCCTCATATGGGATGTAAGTTGTATAAAGTGTAATATTGGATGAAAAAAAGATATTACTAAATTTTATATATAAATTGGTTACTATTATTTTTTTGAGAAACAATGATTGCGTAAGCAGCTTGCATGAGAAGAAAGCCTAGAATTTAGATAGAAACGAGGAACAGTATATGAACCAGGAATATATTGAAAAGCTAGAAAAAAAGATCAATGAATATGAGGAAGTTATATTAGATATGTCTGCACCAATTATTCCGTCTATTATTCCTAATACAATATTAGTACCTATTACGGGTATATTAATTGAAGAACGATTCGAGAAAATTAGAATTAAGATTTTAATGTACATACAAAGTAATCCAATTGAATCAGCTATTATCGATTTAACAGACATTACACTTGAAAAAATCGAACAAATGGAAATTGAAGAGCTAGGGAGAGAAATCCATCAACTAACAGAAGCAATTATTCTCATGGGTGTTGAGCCCTATTATGTTGGTCTTTCACCACAGCTTATAAAAAAGATTGTAACCTCTGGAGTGCAAATAAAAGCAGAGTCATTTGCAAGTTTTCCAGCTGCACTTAGATACTTAATGAAAAAGAAGGGGTTCGTCTTAACCACTGTCTAACACTTCTAGTATCTAACATTGACTCATCAAGCAGTATTTTTGTAAACTTAAGGCTATGTTAAAGCTTAAAGAAGTTCTTGAAAAGATAAGGTGATAATATGAAGATATATATTAAAGGCATAGATGATGAGCGATTTCACCGTCCTTTAACATTGATTGGGAATTTGTTTTTTGAAGAAACGGAACTCTGCTTTACTAAAGGTGATTCAACCCTTGAAGCAGAGTTTTTCATTGACGAAGAATCAAGCAGTGTTTCAATAAGAGGTTCTCTTAGATCAGAGGATGGTAAACAATACGAAGCGAAGAAAGAAAAAGAAATACCTGAACATTTAGAGGGAAAAGATCGATTAAGACAGATGAAGAACACCCTGTCGTATGTCTATTTAACAATGCTACAGGAATATACAGGCATCATTCAAAAATGGGGGATTTTAACTGGAATTCGACCAACAAAGCTTTATCATAAAAAACGTCAAGAGGGTTTAACTGAAGCTGAGATTCATCGTATGTTTAAAGATGAGTATTTGCTTTCGGAAGAGAAAATTGAATTGATGAAGCAAATTGTGCAACGTCAGCTAGAGGTGATCCCAGACTTAGATACACTAGCTAATGAAGTAAGTATCTATATTGGTATTCCTTTTTGTCCAACAAAATGTGCGTACTGCACATTTCCGGCATATGCAATAAACAATCGACAAGGCTCTGTTACCTCCTTCTTAGGTGGTCTTCATTTTGAGATGAAGGAAATAGGACGTTGGTTAACAGAGAAAGGCATAAAAATCACTACAGTATATTATGGTGGAGGAACTCCAACTAGTATTACTGCTGAAGAGATGGATATGCTTTATGAGGAAATGATCACTTCTTTCCCAGATGTTAAAAACATAAGAGAGATAACTGTTGAAGCAGGAAGACCTGATACAATTACAAAGGAAAAGCTAGATGTTTTAAATAAGTATAATATAGATCGGATTAGTATTAATCCTCAATCATATATTCAAGATACATTAAAGGCAATTGGTCGACATCATACTGTAGAAGAAACAATCGATAAATTCCATTTAGCACGAAGTATGGGAATGAATAATATCAACATGGATTTGATTATAGGATTACCTGGTGAAGGTGTTAAAGAATTTGATTATACATTATCAGAATCTGCAAAACTAATGCCAGAATCTATAACAGTTCATACTCTTTCTTTTAAAAGAGCATCTGAAATGACAAAAAATAAACATAAGTATAAGGTTGCAAGTCGTGAAGAAATAGGTACGATGATGGATCATGCTGTTTCATGGACAAATGAAAATGGCTATGCACCGTATTACTTATATCGACAAAAAAACATATTAGGTAATCTAGAAAACGTTGGTTATGCCTTAAAAGGTCAGGACAGTATTTATAATATTATGATCATGGAGGAGCAGCAAACAATCATAGGAATTGGTTGTGGTGCTGCTAGTAAATTTGTTGATCCCATAACGAGAAGGATTACTCAATTTGCAAATCCAAAAGATCCTAAATCTTATAATGATGGCTTCAAGCATTATACAGAGGAAAAAATTAAGATCTTAGAACAATTGTTTTTTCAAACAACGAAATAAGTTTGCAAAATGTTTAAGCAGTGAGGAATGTATGGTAACCTCCTGCTTTTTTCTATTTGAATTAACATTTAATAAAATAGGTACTCATTTCCTTCATCAGCTTTATGACGGACTTTTGATAGGGCTTTCCTCTCGCTTATTGAAAAAAGGTGCTTTTTTCCTGGGAAAGCGAATGCCTGTAACGGAAATCAACAACAAAGTTTAACAGAGTCTAAATAAATTATAAGGTCGTATCTCCATGCTACTTAAAGCAACAAAGTTAACAAAAAAAATAATAAAAGACACATCAACAATGTGTAATAAAAACACCCTTTAAAAAAGAGTTCTTAAAAAGAAGGAATTCTACTATATTAATCCGAAATGATATATTGATATATACATTAAGGGGGATGAAAATGAAATATCAAACGGTAGAGCTAATACAAGCGGGGAAGACAGCAACATTATACTTGAATAGAGTACAATCAATGAATGCAATGGATGTAAAAATGCTTGAAGAACTAACAAGTTGCTTAAAAGAAATTGCAGGTTCAAATATTTTGTTATTGTTTATAACAGGAAGAGGACGTGCCTTTTCGGCTGGTGGTGATGTGAAGACAATGTTATCTAGTAATGATGAGTCACAATTTCAACCTGTTATGGAAACAATCAAAGAAATGATTATTACACTATATACATTACCTGCTGTAACAGTTAGCTTTATAAATGGAGCAGCAGCAGGCTTAGGGTTAAGCTTTGCATTAGCAAGTGATATTGTATTAGCCGAAAAGCAGGCAAAAGTCGCAATGAACTTTATTAATATCGGTTTGGTTCCAGATGGTGGCGGACATTTCTTTTTAAAGAAAAGATTAGGAGAGCATGCCGCAAAGCAAGTAATTTGGGAAGGCAAAACGTTAAATGCAGAGGATGCATTAAAAACAGGGATGATTGATTCAGTATATGAGGGTGATACTGAAGAACAAATGCTGTTATGGAAAACAAAAATGGAAGCGCGACCATTACAAGCGATGATCGCAACGAAAACAATTTTTAGCAGCCAAGAGAAATCTTTATTAATAGAAACACTTAATGCAGAAACAGAAAATCAGCTTAACATGAGAAGAACAAGTGATCATAGTGAGGGAGTTGCAGCGTTTCTAGAAAAAAGAGTTGCACAATTTACAGGACAATAAAGGTAAAAAGATGACTTTGGATCACAGTTTAGATTTCCCAAAAGTCATCTTTTTTTATAAAGTAAAACTTACACTTTGTTTACATGTCTAGCACCAGCATTATGATTCTTTTGCAAAAATGTCATATGCAGGGTGAAGCTATAAAGAAATAGCTCAAGAGCCAGCTATTTCAAAGAGCAATTTTCCTTATCTACCAAAAACAACAAGTTTTCCTGATGAAGATGTACAGCGATGTGTTTTATTTGTTAAATCTTTTTCAGCTAGTTTTTTCTCTGCTATATCTTTTGCTTCTTTTTCTGTTGGTGCTTGAAAGCTTTCATCTAAAAGCTTTTCTCCATTTTTTTCGAATACAGTTAAATAATATGTCTCCAACCTTTTTACCCCCTTGTTGTACTGTAAATACCTTTCATTATATAATTCTTACTTTTATAATGATAATCCTGCAAAAAAGTGAAACCTTCTTTTACCAATTTCGTAGAATAGTAAAGAGGAGGGATATAATGAGTCTTACTATTGATAATGTAACAAAGCGCTTTGGAACTCATACAGCAGTTGATCAGTTATCGATTACAATACCTGAGAGGGAGATATTTGGATTTCTAGGTGCGAATGGTGCTGGTAAAACAACTACATTCCGAATGATTTTAGGGTTATTAAACCCATCTGATGGGGAGATCTCATGGGATGGTAAAAGGATTTCATATAATGTTAGTGATTCTATTGGGTATTTACCAGAAGAAAGAGGGTTATATCCAAAATTAAAGGTAAAAGAACAATTGATTTATTTAGGTAGATTAAAAGGCATGACCAAGCAAGAAGTGGTAAACGAGCTACAGAGCTGGCTTAAAAGATTTAATGTTACAGAATACGAGAATAAGAAAATTGAAGAGCTCTCAAAAGGGAATCAACAAAAAATACAATTTATCGCAGCTGTTTTACATAAACCTAAACTGCTTATTTTAGACGAGCCATTTAGTGGGTTAGATCCGGTAAATGTTGAATTACTAAAAAAAGCAGTTGTTGACCTTAAAGAAGCTGGAACCTCGATCGTCTTTGCGAGTCATAGAATGGAGCATGTTGAGGAATTGTGTCAGCACCTATGTATCATGCATAAAGGAAAGCCTGTTGTTCATGGATCATTAAGAGATATAAAAAGATCTTTCGGCAAAAAGAATGTTTTTATACAAGGCGATTTTGATATGGACTTTTTAACTTCGATACCTGGTGTAGTAAAATGCAAGAAACTGTCTGAAGGTGTAGAGCTTCAAATCGAAAATGAAGAAGTAGCAAAGGTGATTTTTAACGAGCTACAAAATAAAGGGTTTGTTCGAAAATTTGCACTTGAAGAGCCTTCACTAAATGATATTTTCATTGAAAAGGTAGGTGCTTCTTATGAATAAATTTTGGATCATAGTAGGTCATACTTATTTCAACAAGGTAAAAACGAAATCATTTATTATTACTACTTTACTCACTATATTGATTTTGTTTGGTTTATCAAATATATCAACCATCATTCAAGCGTTTGAAAAAGATGAAGAAGCAAAAACATTTGTTGTTCTAGATCAAACGAATACATATTTTGCTCTATTTGAAGACAATGTAGAGACATTAGGAAATCCATTTGAAATAGAAAAATCTACATTATCTGAAACTGAATTAGATAAAAAAGTACTAGAAGAAGAATATGACGGCATGATCATAATTACGAAAGATCAAAATGACTTACCTTCAGCAACTGTAAAAACGTTGTCGATGACAGATAGTCAAATATTTGCCCAAATTGAACAGGTTTTACAACAAACGAAACAAGAAATAGGTCGAGTGCAGCTTGGTCTTGATTCAAGTGATTTAAATGTATTATTTACACCTGTTGAAATAAATAAGGTGGCACTTGAGGATAATGCAAAAACGGAGGAAGAGTTAAATCAGGCAAGAGGTCTTGTATATGTATTATTATTCGTTATCTATTTTTCTGTTATCTTTTATGCAAGTATGATTGCAACAGAGGTAGCTACAGAAAAGTCATCCCGCGTAATGGAGATTCTTATTTCAAGTGTATCTCCGGTGAAGCAAATGTTTGCAAAATTAATTGGAATCGGACTTCTAAGCTTAACGCAAATGTTTATAATCCTTGTGGTTGGTTATGCTTCCATTCAATCGAAAATTGATGAATTGAATACGATGACTGGTGGATTATTAGGTTTTTCAGATATTCCAACATCAACTTTCGTTTATGCAGGAATTTACTTTATTTTAGGGTATTTCTTATTTGCTACCCTTGCAGCATTTCTTGGTTCACTTGTTAGTAGAATTGAAGATGTACAGCAATTAATTTCACCAATGATTTTTATCATTGTCGGAGCATTTATGATTGCGATGTTTGGCCTTGGAAATCCAGAAACACCATTTATAACAATCAGCTCGTATATTCCATTCTTTACACCGATGATTATGTTTCTACGTGTAGGGATGTTAAATATTCCATTTTGGGAAATTGCATTATCCATAGCGATTTTACTTTTTTCTATTACAGCATTAGCAATATTTGGAGCGAGAGTATATAAAGGTGGAGTTTTAATATACGGAAAATCATCATCTTTTAAAGATTTAAAACGAGCACTTATGATGTCAAAGGATAAGTAACATAATCAGTCTGAAGGGCATTAAAGATAAAGGTATATTGTGCCCTAAAAGCTGGGGGCTGGGACATAAGTTTTTAAGTTAATGATAAACCCGATCTATTAGGTGATATTTCAATTAATCTATCACCTAATAGATCGGGTCTTTTTACTGTCTTCTATTAGATTTTTTGATTTTATAAACTTTTTTTAAGAACTAGTGGAAAGCGAATGTCTGCAGCATAATGGAACGAAATTGTTTTTGCAGCTTAACTGATTGATAGCAACAGTATTATATATTGAATATTTTAGAATAATTTAGATTTTTCTTCTTTAGGTGATGCTTTCTTTAATATGCCCAGCTCTGTTATAGTTGGATTTTCTTTTTTAGTTAAGATTAATAAATAACAATTTAAAACAACTGTTTAGATAAGAACGTGCATTCGTATTTTAGTGGTGGTAAAATGAAAGGAGAAAAATAAACAATAATAATGGTATTTAAAAGGAATGAATAATTGATGAAACATATTAAATTTATACATACAGCAGATCTCCATTTGGATAGTCCATTTGTTGGCTTAAAGCATATGCCATCACATCTGTTTGAGAAAATTAGAGAAAGCACATTTCAGGCTTTTACAAAACTTGTTACATTTGCGATTAAGGAAAAAATTGATTTTGTTTTAATAGCTGGTGATTTGTATGATGGAGAAGATCGAAGCTTAAAGGCACAATTGAAATTAAAAACGGAGTTTGCAAGGTTAGCTAAAGTTGGGATAGAAGTTTATATTATTCATGGTAATCATGATCATATGTCCGGAAAGTGGATTAACATTGAATGGCCTGATAATGTTCATGTCTTTTCTAGCGAGAAGGTCGAATGCAAGGAATTTATGAAGAATGGCTCTTTATTAGCTTATCTTTATGGATATAGCTATCCTACTAGAGCTGTTATGGAAAATATGACAAAACATTATGTTCGCAAAGACAATCCTTCTGTTTATCACATTGGTATGCTTCATGGATCAGTTGAAGGAAATAAAGAACACGATGTTTATTCACCTTTTAAAGTAAGTGAGCTTATTTCTAAAGATTTTGATTATTGGGCTTTAGGTCATATCCATAAACGACATGTCTTACATCACGCTAACCCAATGATTGCTTATCCGGGTAATATTCAAGGAAGGCATCGAAAGGAAACAGGGGAGAAGGGCTTTTATGTTGTAGAACTGGAAGACCATGAAGTGAGAACTGAGTTTATTTCAACAGAAGAAATTATTTGGAAAGAGGTAGAAGTTTCAATCGAGGGAATAACTACGATCTCAGAGTTAATACAGAAATGTGAGCAAGTAATTTTTGCCATGAAACAGACAAATAAATCAACTTGTTTAACATTCGTTTTAACAGGGATTGACTCTTTTTCAACCACAATTTATGGACAAGATGTTCAAGAAGATTTAGTCGATATTTTAAATGACCAAGCAAAAGAAAATGAGTATTTTGTTTGGGTGGTAAAGCTAATTAATCAAACAAGCCAGCCAAGAGAAAACAATCCTAAGCTTGAAGCTTTTTTGACTGATTTACACAAAACAGTTGAAAATTATCAATCATTTGATGAAATAATAGAACCACTATCAAAACACCCAGTGTTCAGGCAATATATAGAAGGATATACACTTGATGAAAGAAAACAATTATTAAAAGACGCCGAACAGCTATTACATAGAGAGCTTTTACAAAATAATGAATTGAAGTGAGGTGATAAGAATTGAAAATTAAACAGCTAATGATATATGGATATGGAAAATTTGAAAACAAGTTCTTTGAATTTCATGAAGATACTTTGCAAGTTATATATGGAGAAAACGAAGCTGGTAAATCAACGATCATGTCTTTTATACATAGTATTTTATTTGGGTTTCCCACAAAACAACAAGCTGAGAATAGGTATGAGCCTAAACAAGGAGCAGCATATGGAGGCTACCTTGTTGTAGAAGATAATCACCAGCTGGTCAGAATTGAGCGTCTACCAGGTAAAAATGGAGGAAATGTCACGATAGAGTTAGATGATGGCACAAGTAAAGGAGAAGAATACCTGCAAACATTGATGAGTGGAATCGATAAGGAAACATATCGATCTATTTTTTCTTTTGATGTTCATGGTCTTCAGCAAATACAGAAAATCAACTCTGATCAAATCGGAAAATATTTATTTCTTTCAAGCATCTACGGAGCTGACACCTTTTTTTCAATAGAAGATAAGCTAATTAAACAACAAGACTTACTGTATAAACCTAGTGGTAAAAAGCCTGAACTTAATGAAGGGCTAGTCCAGCTAAAAAACAGTCATAATCAGTTGATGGATGCAAAGAGACAAAACAATGAATATCAACAGCTTCTAGAATTGAAGGAAGAGCTTAATGAAGAGTTAACAACTTTAACGCTGAATAAGAAGGAAAATATCAACAAGCATAAAGAGCTTGAAAAGGTATTATCCATATTGCCACTTCTTAATGATAGACAATGGTGTAGAAATCAATTAGCTTCTTTACAAAATACTGAGGATTTTCCAGAAGAAGGTCTTAAACAGCTTGATCAATTGGTTAGTACTCTGCAGCCAATGGAGGCACAGCTTTATTCATTGAATCGAAAAAAAGAAGAAATACAGCTTGAAGAAGAAGCACTTGTGCTAGATGAAGATCTTATCAACATAGTACCTACAGTTCAACATCTACGAGAGCAGCTTCCAGTTTTTGAAGAAAAGCAAAAAAGAATGATACAAATTCAGCAAAGCACTAGTAAGCTGGAACATGAGATTACTTTATATAAACAAAGAGTTCTTCCAACAATGAATGACGATGAATTATTGAAAATCAGTACCACCATCCAAATTAAAGAATCAATAAAAAAGTCTATCACATTAGATCAAAAGCTTAAGCATCGAAAGCAAATGCTTGATGAGCAATTCGATCGAACAAAACATGATCTTGAAGAAGCAGAATGGAAGTTAAGTAATCTCAAAGAAAAAATTCTGCCTGATGACGAGAGAGTGAAGTTAGAAGAACAGGTGAAAACTCAAGGGAATTTAAATATCAAACAATTACAAGGCGAAAAACAACAACTAATATCCGAGATATCTAACAGAAAAATGCAATTTAAGCAGGATAAAAAACAACGGACAATTATTCTATCGTTATTATCTTTCTTGCTATTCACAGGCTCACTTTTCTTCTTGATAGAAAAAAGTTGGATAATCGCTGTAGTGTTAATAGTTGTTTTGTTTTTGGCACTAATTTATTTAAAAAAGTCTGCAGATTATCAAGATCCTTTTCTTCACCATCTATCAACAAAATTAAGTAATATAGAGGAAACCTTAAATGAAGCTAATTCATTACAGTTAGGTTCATCATCATTACCAGAAGCGATGTTGTTAGTAGAGCAAGATAATCAAATGAGACTTGCACTTCATCATGAACAACTTTTATATAAACAGTATGAAAAGTACTATGAGAAAATAGTTAAACAATATGAGGAATGGGAAGAAGAACAATTTCAAAGTGCAGTCACATTATCTAATTTAATAGCAAAGTTACAATTAGACCATAATTTCACATCAGAAACATTATTAGAAGCCTTTGAGATCATACAGAAGCTTCAACAGTTAATTTTGGAGAAAAAACAGAATGAGAAAGAATATGTTGATCTGCAAAATCAAGTCACACACTTTAATAATAATATTTCAGAAGTAATAGACAGGTTCCAAGTCGAGGGATCAAGTGAATATAGCTTATATGAGCTTTCAAGAAGATGTCAAAGTGAAGTTGAGAAAAAAGAATTACTTCTTAAACTTATTGAAAAAAAATCTGAAGCAGAAGATGCAATTGGTGAACTTCAAGAAAAAATCAAGTATTTATCTGAACAAAAGGAAGAGCTAATAAGTAAGAGCAGATGTGCAGATGAAGATGATTTTCGAAAGTTAGCGAAAATACATCAAGAAAGAGAAGAGTTATTGAAACAAAATTTATGGATTGAAAAACAGCTAGCAAGTGAAAAGGATACAATAATAGATCATAGTCAGCTAAAGTCTAAAATTGATTTAACAGAGGAATTAACTCTTGTAGCAAAGCAATTAGATGTATTAGAACAATCTGAAAAAGAAACAAGACAAAGATATTCAGAAGTTGTTGTTAAAATTCAAGAAATTGAGCAAAACGGTACTTATTCAGCACTTAGACATTCCTTTGAAAATGAAAAGGCTGCAATTAGAGAAACAGCAGCTCAATGGGTAGTAAAAGCCATTGCGAATGATTTATTAAATAAAACGATTGAAAGACATCGTGAGGAAAAGCTTCCTGCACTAATTGGTTCCATTAGTTACTTTTTTGCAAAGCTAACGTCAAATTCATATAAAAAGGTAATCTTGCCAGTAGGGAAGCAATCATTTATCGTAGAGCGTTATGACGGATTGAAGTTTTTAGCTGAAGAATTAAGTCAGGCAACAGCAGAACAATTATATTTGTCTATTCGCTTAGCATTAGTGAAGAATATCAATAATCAGCTTCATCTGCCAATTATGATTGATGATAGCTTTGTTCATTTTGATAAACAAAGAACATCAAATATTTTACGATTGATGGAGGAGCTTAAACAAGATAATCAAGTGATTTATTTTACATGTCACAAACATATTTCGGTAACTTATCCTTCTGAAAATATCATTGATTTGTCTGCAGTTCAGGTGATTTAAAGACTTTTCTAAAGCCGATTTTGATCTAACTATGCTATACTTACGATACAAAATATAAAGATTTTTTACTATTTATTACTCTTAAAGAGATCACATAAAATGGAGGAGCATATTTATGGCTAAAGGCATTCTACACTACGATGTTGGGGATCAAGTAGAGGTCCATTTACTTATAAAATCATCTGTAAAAGGAATTGCAAGTAATGGTAAAGCATTTTTAACGTTAATTTTACAAGATACGTCTGGGGAAATTGAGGCAAAGCTTTGGGATGCATCTCAAGAGGATGAAGGGATATATTCTCCTCAAAGCATTGTAAAAATATTAGGAGACATCCATCATTACCGTGGACGAAATCAATTAAAGATTCGTAAAATTCGACCTAAACATGATGATGAAAAAATTAACATCTCAGATTTATTAGAAACAGCCCCTATTTCTAAGGATGTAATGAATGATAAAATTACTCAATATATATTCGAAATGAAAAATCCAAATATCCAGCGTATTACACGCCATTTACTAAAAAAGCATGGAGCAGCTTTTATTGAATATCCAGCAGCAACAAAAAATCATCATGAATTTGTTTCAGGCTTAGCTTACCATGTTGTATCAATGTTGGATTTAGCAAAGGCGATCTCAAATTTATATCCAAGTCTTGATACAGATCTTCTATATTCTGGGGTGATTTTACATGACTTAGGTAAGGTAATTGAACTGTCAGGTCCAATTAGTACAACTTACACTGTTGAAGGAAATTTATTAGGTCATATTTCTATCATGGTAAATGAAATTGCAAAGGCTGCAGAGCATTTACAGATTGAGGGTGAGGAAGTTGTTATCCTTCAGCATTTAGTTCTTAGCCATCACGGTAAAGCTGAGTGGGGTAGTCCAAAACCTCCTATGATCAAAGAAGCGGAAATTCTGCATTATATTGATAACCTTGATGCTAAAATGAATATGCTAGATCGTGGCCTTGAGCGTGTTAAACCTGGTGAGTATACAGAAAGAATATTTGCATTAGATAACAGATCCTTTTACAAACCAACATTTCATAAATAATAATTTTTTAAGGCGAAGTAAGCTCATGGTTGGTTAATATAAACAAAGTGTTCTAACTTTTAGCTCCCTAACATATGCTTAAGTAAATAGCTTGTTCAAATGGACAAGGTTTTAAAAGGGGGAGCATGGATGTTAGTATTGCCATGGTGGATATATGTATGTATTATTGGAATTCTCATAAGCGGATATATGGCCTTTAAGACACATCAGCAGGATAAGGAAATTGATGATGAGTTTATTGAAAAAGAGGGGCAGGTTTATATAGAAAGAATTGAGCAAGAACGGCAGAAAAAGCAAGCACTTGTTAGTCAGCAACAGGAGATTCAAGAGGAACAGTCTGTAAGTTAATGATTATTAAAAAAATCGGTGAATTTCACCGATTTTTTTGTTAATGATGCTCTTATTCTTTTGCTGGTGCTTTAAATAGATCTTTTAAGTCTTCTTCTTTAACTTCTACATTAGAATCCTTAATTGCATTATCAAGTGCTTGTTGAATTGTATCAGGCTGTTGAATCTTTTGTTTACGAACTTCCTCTTTTAAATCCTCTTTCATTTCTTCGAAAGGTTTAACAGTTTCAGTTACTTTAATAATATGATAACCAAACTCAGATTTAACTGGCTCACTAACTTCGCCCTCTTTTAGTTTGAAAGCTGCATCTTGGAATTCCTTAACCATTGCACCTTCACCAAACCAACCTAAATCTCCACCATTTTGAGCAGAACCAGGGTCAGTTGAATATTCTTTTGCAAGATCTTCAAATTTTTCTCCTGCTTCAAGCTTTTCTTTAACTTCTTTAGCCTTAGCTTCATCAGCAACTAATATATGGCTAGCTTTTACTTGTCCTTCTAATGTATCATAATAAGCTTTTATTTCTTCATCAGTTACTTCAACTTCTTCTGCAGCAGCTTTCTTTCTTAATAAATCAACTTTAACCATTTGTTTTACAACATCTTCGCCTTGCATTTGGATAACACTTTCAAATTGAGCACCAAATTGTGTTTTTAAGTTTTCAAATTCAGCTTCTATATCTTTCTCAGAAACCTCGTATTTTTCACTTAATACTTTTTCATGAACAAGCTCTGTTAAAACGTCTCCTCCGAAACGATTCTTCATTGCTTCGTAAAATTCATCTTTTGTAATGTTACCAGCCTTTGTTTCCACAACAACTTCTGATTCAGAATCAGCATTGTTACAAGCACTAAGTGCAAATAAGCTTGTTGCGGCTGCTATTGCTATTGCTACCTTTTTCATCTTCTAATACAACTCCTAGTATAATATTTAGAAATTCTTTATTAGAAAAAACGTGGCTAAGTGCCATGTTTTAACGGCGAATATTGATTGGTTTCTTTTACTTGGAAAATTTAAAGTTGCTTATAGATTGTAAGTAATAATCATTTTTTAAAAATAATCCTTGTTAGAAGTCCAAATCTGACAGTACAAGAAATACTATACCATAATGTGACAAGTTCAAAAAGTTTTTTATGATTTTTACTTTGCTAAACAGTGTTCTTAGATCGCTATACAGGTAATTATTTTCTATGAGGCTGTTAAAGTGAAATTCTCTGTTGATATCCGCTTAACAGTCTTTTGAGAGAAAAACCCTTCATACTTAAACATTCAAATCATCCAAAATAGGTAATAAAATATGTCTGGTATAGTCTAGAAGCTATTATTACAGCTTTGCAATAGTTGAATATAACAAATTCATAAAAATTAGGCAAACGTCCAAACGAAGCTAAAGAAAATTAATAGGATATAGAGAAAGATAAAGGAGGTATTTCAATATGAGCTTTGGTTCATCCAACAATTTTGCATTACTTGTCGTATTGTTCATTTTGTTAATTATCATCGGAGCTTCTTATCTTTAATGATTACCCAGCAAAACAATCTTTAACTTAGATTTCTTGGGCAAACACCCAATCACATTAGAGCAAATGACCATAGAATAAAGTGAAAAGATAAAGGAGGTAATAAGTTATGAGTCATGGTTTATCAAGCAACTTCGCGTTACTTGTTGTATTGTTCATTTTGTTAATCATCATTGGTGCTTCATATCTATAAGTTATTTCTATAGATAGAAGATTATATTGTGTTATTTATAAGGGTGTTTACAACATTGAAACAGTAAAGCAGAAAAAACTTTAATAAAGAAAAAGACCTAAATTGGGCAAACGTCCAATCACAATAGAGCAAATGACCATAAGATAAAGTGAAAAGATAAAGGAGGTAATAAGTTATGAGTCATGGTTACACAAATAACTTTGCGTTAATCGTTGTATTGTTCATTTTGTTAATTATCATTGGTGCTTCTTACCTTTAATAAACTCTCTATTTTAATGGGCAAATGTCTAAAACTGATTAGATTTTGCTTTGAATAATGATCTTTATTAAGAATGGGAGGTGTAATAATGAGCGGAGCATATTCAGGTGGATTTGCGTTAATCGTTGTATTATTCATCTTGTTAATCATCGTTGGTGCAGCGTGGCTATAAGATAAAAGAGAGGCTGACTCAATTGAGTCAGCCTCATTAATGTGTCCTTTATCTGTGCTTCTTACAAACTATGTATCCTTGCTTTTCTATAGGCGGATAATTTATTCAATATAAGAGCACTTACCTGCCTATAGAATGAAGGTAAACATGGAAGTATTTCTTTTGATTTACGATCGTATAAACGAAGCTCTACGTATACAAATTTTCAATGTATGATGAGATTAACAAAATCGTAATAAGAACATTTATTGTTCTAAAAACTTTTGTTTGACGGTCTTCAGGAATCTCGCGTACTAAACATAGAGTGTTTGTAAGCTTGTTTATATAAAACAAGATAAAGACTGCAAACAAGATGAAGAAAATGACCATATGAGATCCCCCTTCTCTTTCATATACATATTAGATTACCAAACTATTTATGAAAAAGATAGCATTGACTACTAATAACAAGTTAAAAAAGTGATGTAAAATATGACATCACTTTAGACTATTTACATATGCGTAAATTCCTCGTTCAAACGGCATTACTACTATATCTATATTAATTTACTCATTTTCTTATTCACTATTTTTGGACAAGTACTTCAAATCCATCATCGAACTCTTCAACAAAGCAGGATCTTGGAGCTAGTAACAGATGTTTAATAAAAATAAAATCTGGTACACAAAGACCTATATGAAAAGCCATTGCAATACTAAAATAATGCATATACGCTGGAAAGAGGATACTCCCATATAGAAAAACTGTTGTGAAAACAATAAATGGTGTCAAAAGAGATATAAGCATATTATGTTTTTTAATTCCATTACATGCTTTTAGTTGAAAAGAAGGGAACATATAATAAAATTTTATTTTCATCTCCACACGACACCCACATAATAGAAGTGGAAGTGCATGCAGTATCTTATGAACTGGAATCATGCTAACCATCAACAATATAAACATTAAAAAATGTCCGTCTTTTAGATGAACTTTTGAAAAAAATAAATTAATAGGCAAATAGGTTAAAATAAAAACACATACCATCGTTAACATCGAAATAAATGATATTTTGTGCAGACCAACATCCTTAGAAAGGTTTATGGTTTTCCAACAGTTCATCGTCTCACCGTCCAAACTTATGTTAAGTACTACCATACTGTACGACGGTGAGAGGAAAAAATCAATACGAAATAAGTATTTGGATAAGAATTTGCAAAAAATAGTTTTTTGGCAGATATTAAGGGAATAGTGTTTATAGTAATTACGTGTTCAATAAGCTGCTTGTGCTTTTCTTAATTACATGAACAATAAAGGATTTAAACTTCCTAAAATAACGGGAATACTATACAATAAAGGACAATAATGTATGAATAGAAAGAGGGTACAGGATGGATTTTATTGAGGAGCGTTTGGAAAGACTGGAGTATTATCAAGCGCTATTATTACAAATGGTGGATACAAATCGATTTCCTTTTTATCAGTTGGTTATGGAAAAGGGATTGAGTAAATCTGAAATCGAAGAAATATATCAGCTTCTTAATGGGTTAGAAGCAATTCATGAAGAACAAAAAACGCAAGGATTAGTAATCTTTACAGATCTCCTTACGCAATTTGCTGGACAGTTAAATTCTAAGCTGGATGTAAATGAAACAATTCAAGCACTATATAGACAAAATTTATATCCTATTTTAATGAGTGATTTGGTTGAGTTAATAAAATCCTCATATTAATTTTTTAGCTAGATATAAGTTGCCCATCTTGAGAATTCTTTTTTGTTAAAGTTCCATCTTCATCATTGTAGGTATCCTCAATATTATGAAATGATTGTTCAAAGATCTCCATAAAATCGTCTCCATAAATATTGCGGATAATACACATCATCTCCATCATTTCAGGGAACTTTCCGTATAAATTTTGTAGAGGAAGTGCTCCCTTTAAAACAGAGTTTCTTTCAGGACTAAAATCTTCTAACAGTTTAGACAGAACTTCTTCTCCTTGAGCAGTAAGCTTAATATATGTGTTACGCTTATCATCAGCTTTCTTAGAAAATTCTAAGTAACCTCTCTCCTCAAGTTTTTTGGAGAAATTGAAGGCAGTAGATACATGCATAACTCCGAATTTAGCAATCTCTGAAATAGAGGCTCCATTTAAATGATCAGCAATCCACAGAATATGGTGTTCATTGATATTCAAATCGTATGGCTTGATCCACTGCTGCCAATCCTTTTCAATTGATTTCCATAATGCTTTACTAAGTTGCGCAACTCGTTGACTAAATAACAAGGCTTCTTTTATTGTATATTCCTTTTCATTATGATTCATCACCGGTCACCCCTGACTCTCAATGTATTATTCTCTATTATGCCAATAAAATAAAGATTAATAAAGATATAAATTTACGAAATTTTTAAAAATTTTAATAAACCCTTATATATCAATGATTTTAGCCGAAAAAAAGTGTGTAGACAATACTTGTCCTACACACTTTTTAAAATAAGAGAAAAATAATTTACTTGTAAAAGAAAAGTTTCTTACGTAAAGTAACTTTTTTAAATATGAGCTAAAAAACAATATTATTGAAGTGTATTTTCAAGCTGTTTAATTTTCTTTTCGATTTCTTCTATTTCCTTTTGTAAGTCTTTTTTATGTGGCTCTATATCATGTTGGAATTGATGGATTGATTTTTTTAAATCAGCAGATACTTCTTTGACAATTTCCGTACCTTCTTGAGTTGTTTTAACGATTTGTTCTTTAAGAGCTTTGCTCTCAATTTCTAATTGCTGTAAAATGTCCTCTATTTGTTCACGGCTTAGGTTAATCTTCCCACGTAGTTCTTTTCCGGAAGAAGGAGTAGAAAGTAATGTTGTGATTCCACCAATTATTCCACCTACAACAAGACCATAAAATAATGCATTATTTTTTGACATAAATCATCCCTCCAAAAATGATGGATATGTATTAATTTATCTAGTTAATCCATTCTTTAACAATTTACCCAAAGGTGTGTCTTTATTAAACATTATACATAGTTAGAGGCTTGTTAGCATAAATATTTATAAGTACTTTTTGAATTATTTTTTATATGTAGGCTCATTTAGGCTGGAAGATGGAAAAGAGCTATAAATGCTTTGCTCATTTTTGTTCTTACTAGGTGAATATATGAGTACTTTTATTTACTTGTATATAAGACTTGAGTTCTTTGACTTTTAGAGAAGGGGGGATGAGCATGTCAGGTGTTATTTTCTTATTTTTTGTTATTAGTTTATTACTTTTTATCGGAGCTTTTCATTATTTCAAATTATTGCAGCAATCAGCATCTTATCCACCTAAAAAAATAGTTAAGCAAAAGGTGAATGTATTAGCTTCAGCTGGAGTTATCACGCTTTTAATAGGAATTATGTTAATTTATTTTCAATAGGAATAATGTAGTTAGGGTTTGATTGTCATTAATTAGGCTTTGTTCTTCTCTTTTTCATCATTCGTTGAGTTTCTATTCATGGAAAACCAACAAAGCTACATTGACCTAAAAAGAGGTTGACCAATGACGGTCAACCTCTTAAACATGTTTAAAATGAAAAACTTATACAATTGCTAAATTTGAGCGTTTGAAAATCGCTTGGATAATTGGTAAAACAACAATCATTGATACTGCATTAAATATAGTAGCTGGCAGAACTACACCTACGAATAAAACTGAAAATGCTGCTCCTCCTGGTAAACCTACAATAACTAAAGCAGATGCTAAAAAGATTGTTCCTGACACAATTGTACCAATAACAGTCAGTACTGTTGCTACTGCTACCTTTTGTGCAAATTTCTTTACGAGTAAGAACAAACCGTAAAACACGAATGCTGTGATGAATTTATCAAGAATATTTGGAATTTGTCCACCTGGGAAAGTTGTTGTCAAAGCAGATAGAATTCCTGTAACAATTCCTAGCAAAGTAACATTTTTCACACTTGGAAAAAAGATAATTCCGATAAACATCATGATTAACATCATATCTGGTTTCATTCCTTGGTAAAACGGAGGCATTACCATATTTAGTACAGCCCCAATTGCAGAAAATAAAGATAGTGTAACTAATACTCTAGTATTCATTTCTCATCTCTCCTCTTCTAATCTCTTATTAGATGTTTCTCCCCAATAGTGAACTCATTTCCTATTGCGAGAGAAGTTATGAATTATTATAGCAAGAAATGTTTTTTACGTACAGTTATTTTATTTCTTTAATAAATGGCTATGGTTAAAGCTTAATGTTGATTTATAGCACATTGTTGATTGGAGGTGAATATATGAGACTACTGCTTAGAGAAGCGTGTCAAAGGAGACCTCACAGGCGCGCAGCTTATGAGGAGGCTCCCGGACCTAGGAAAAAAGGGACCTGTTTTTTCCCGTGAAAATGAATGTCTGTAATGGAAATCAACAACAAAGTTTAACAGAGCCAAGACAAAAAATAAAAACCCGAACTATTGGGCGAAGATCAATCGAACGATCGCCAAATAATTCGGGTTTATCATTAGCTTAAATAAATATGTCTCAGCACCTTAGAATGAATGTTTACTTATTATTATCTCTAAACTCATTCATGAAAGAAGCTAGTGCCTCACATGCTTCTTTTGGTACAGCATTGTAAGTAGAAGCTCGGCAGCCACCAACAGAGCGATGGCCTGCGAGACCAATAAAGTTACGTTCCTTAGCTTCTTGAAGGAATTTTTTTGTTAGCTCTTCATTTGGAAGTGTGAATGTAATGTTCATTAAAGAACGACTATCATCTGTTGCATGTGCTTTATAGAATCCGTCACTATGATCAATAGCAGAATAAATAGCACCAGCTTTTTCTTCATTAATCTGTTGTACCTTTTTAACTCCACCTTGTTCTTTTACCCATTCCAACACTAAAGAAAGCATATAAATAGCAAATGTAGGTGGTGTATTGTATAAAGAATTGTTTTTTACATGTGTAGAATAGTTTAAAATGGTTGGAACATTTTCATTTGCTGTTTCAAGGAAATCCTTTTTAGCAATCACAACGGTTACACCTGAAGGTCCAAGGTTTTTCTGTGCTCCAGCATAAATAAGTGAAAACTTCTCAACATCAATTTCTTTACATAAAATATCACTAGACATATCAGCAATTAATGGAATAGAGCTTGTTGGGTACTCATTCCACTGTGTACCATAAATAGTGTTATTAGATGTAATATGAAGATAAGCACCGTCTTCAGTATCAGCTAAAGAATAGTCTTTCGGGATATGTGTATAATTTTCTTCTTTACTAGAAGCAAGTATTCGAGTTTCTCCAAACATTTTTGCTTCTTTTAGTGCTTTTTCAGACCAAGCACCTGACATAATAAAGTGTGCTGTCTTATTTTCTTGTAAAAAATTCATAGGAATCATTGAAAATTGTAAACTAGCTCCACCTTGTAAAAATAAAACTTCATAAGTATCAGGAATTCCTAGTAATTCTCTTAACAAAGAGTTTGCTTTGTTATGGACTTCTTCATAATCTTTACTACGATGACTAAGCTCCATAACTGACATACCTGTGTTGCTGAAATTAACCAATTCTTTTTGTGCACGTTCTAATACTGGTAAAGGTATAGCTGCTGGTCCTGCATTAAAATTATAAGCTCTCAATCTTTTGCCCTCCTAAGATAGTACGTAAAATAATACTCATATCCTATCATGAAAAGAGCAGGAAATGTAGACTGAATATTTGTATCTTTATGAAATTTTATCAAGTAAGCGTTTTTATTTGTGGTTTATAGAATTTTAACTAGTGTATGTGTGAGTAAAATTTATTTTTTCGTATTGATGAGATAACCAGTCAAAGGCTAGTTCATGTATTTTGTCATTTTATATTAACTATAAATGATGTTGTTTTTACTTGATTTATTAATAAAAATCTAATAATCAAAAATACCAAAATTGCGTTATCTAATCGTCGCAATTTTGGTATTAATAATAAACTATTTTCGATTGCTTTGTTGTTATTAATTATGAAAGTTCACTTTTAATAGATGAAGCGATTTCTTGTAGTTGCTCTGGTGAATATTGATCAGCATGTGATTTCCATACGGCACCAAAACCATCACCTTTGCCATATCTAGGCACAATATGCATATGATAATGGAAAACAGATTGTCCTGCTTGTTCTCCATTGTTGTTCAATAAGTTCAATCCAACAGGTTTAAATTGCTTTTTAATGGCGTTAGAGATCTGAGGGACAACTTCAAAAACTTTGCTTGCTATCTCAGGAGTTAATTCATAGATGTTTTCTTTATGTACTTTTGGAATAACAAGGGTGTGCCCCTTCGTTACTTGGCTAATATCAAGAAATGCAACAACATGGTCATTTTCAAAAACTTTTGCACAAGGAATTTCTCCATTAACGATTTTACAAAAAATACACTCACTCATTGTACGTACACTTCCTTTAAAAAAATATTCTAAGTCAACAAGTTTCAACAGCATTCTTCATGTATGTATGTTACTTTAAATCTTATTCTAAGGGATAAAATGTTTAGCTACAAGCTTTGGAACATTATTTTACCTAATATAGAAAAGTACAAGACGTCTGGTATGAAAATCAAATCAAAAAGAACAGGATGAATCGAATGATCATCCTGTTCCTCGAGAAAGGGTATTTTTTACTCAATAAATGGGAAGTTATCTTTGACAAACACCTCATTTAACATTTTATTTAAATGTTAGTTGATGTGATATTCACCATTGTTCAATGCAACCATCCCCTTGTTAATTGATAAAACAAAAGCTAACGGAGTTTGAACTGTATTTTGACAAACACCTCATTTACAAAATGATGTTAATGCGAGCTTCAAATTCAAAAGAATTATGGCCCGTAGACACCTCATTTCGAAATTTTGTGTTTACTATCAATGGTTTATAATGAAAGCTCATTATCTTTGATAAACACCTCATTTAACATTTATTTAAATGCTATCTGAATGTGAAATCACCATTGTTCAATACAACCATCCCCTTGTTAGTTGTTTATACAATCAATAACAAACGAGAGAACTGTCTTTGACAAACACCTCAATTACAAAATGATGTTATATGCGAGCTTCTAATTCAGCAGAATTACGGCCCGTAGACACCTCATTTCGAAAAGTGTTAATTCAATGGAAAAGAACTAAATCCCTTGAGTTAAAAAAGAATGTCTGGAACAAACACCTCATTTAGAAGTTTTCGTTTTGACAAGTAACCCTTCCTCACTAATTATGATGTCCGAAGATCAAAAGATTATACGAGAAAATCTATTTCTTAATTAGGACATGTTATCGGGATTTTGATACTATGAAAGAAGGACTTTTAATACATGATCTCAAATAAAATAAGAAGTGATTTTTTCAGGGAAAAGGCTAGGAGATCATCTGGATTAAATAAATATTATATCTTCTAAGTTAATTGATAAAATACATGAATTCTAAAGAAAAAGGAGATCCGCTAAATGACATTGCTTAAAGTAGAAAAATTAACGGGTGGCTATACACGTAATCCCGTTTTAAAAGAAATATCCTTTGAAGTGAACAAAGGACAAATTGTTGGGTTAATTGGTTTAAACGGGGCGGGTAAAAGTACTACGATTAAACATATTATCGGAATAATGGAGGCACATAAAGGGGAAATCTTGATCAATGGAAATTCCTTTGCCGAAGATGCAGCAAGCTATCGTTCGCAATTTAGTTTTATACCTGAAACACCTATTTTATATGAAGAACTTACTTTACATGAACACCTTGAATTAACAGCAATGGCATATGGACTTGATAAAGACACCTTTAATAAGCGACTTGGGCCATTATTAAAAGAATTTCGCATGGAAAAACGCTTAAAATGGTTCCCAGCACATTTTTCTAAAGGTATGAAGCAAAAGGTCATGATTATGTGTGCCTTTTTAATTGAACCATCGCTCTATATTATAGATGAACCATTCGTTGGGTTAGATCCACTTGCGATAAACTCATTGCTAGAAATGATGGAGAAAGCAAAAAATCAAGGATCAGGAATATTGATGTCTACACATATATTAGCAACTGCTGAACGATATTGTGATTCATTTGTTATTTTACATAATGGAGAAATTCGCGCAAAAGGAACGCTACTTCAATTAAGAAAACAGTTTGGTATGAATGATGCTACTTTAGATGATCTTTATATTCAGTTAACAAAGGAAGATCAAGATGAAGAGCATTGAGGAAATTTGGAGTACAAGAATAAATCATCATATAAATGAGACGAGAGCTTATTTGAAATACATGTTAAATGATCATCTGTTATTTGTATTTATCTTTTTAGGAGCAGGTGGCGCTTTAACGTATTCTAAGTGGCTTGAAGTATTACCACCTGATTTTCCAGCTGTATTAATTATGACGCTAACGTTTGCGTTTATTCTATTAACATCAAGTGTTCGAACATTGTTAAAAGAAGCAGATATTGTCTTTTTACTGCCGATGGAGCATAAGCTTGACTCCTATTTTAAAAAGGCATTTTCTTATAGTATGATATCGCAATCTTTTATAGTGATTGTATCTATGATTTTATTTGCGCCATTATATTTAAAAGCAACAAACGCTAATGGAAGAGTACTCTTGCTTAGCATTGTGCTTCTTTTAGTTATAAAGTTTTGGAATTTGCGAATAAGCTGGAAAATGGGGTACTTTACCGAGTCTTCAGCCAAATGGAATGATCTTATTGTAAGGTTTGCCATTAATGTACTTGCAATCTTTTTCCTAATTTCGCAGCAGTATATTTTTGTAGGCATTGTTCTTATTATAATGTTTGCATACGATTTTTACTTTTCTAAAATTATTTCTAAGAAAGCAATAAAGTGGGAGCAGTTAATCCAAAAAGAAGATAGCAAAAAGCAATCCTTTTATAAGATAGCAAACTTGTTTACTGATGTACCAAAGCTCAAAAAACAGGCAAAAAGAAGGAAGTATTTAGATTGGTTTGTTAAGCAGATAGCATATCGTCAGGAAAATGTTTATGAATATTTATTTCTTCGAGCATTTTTGCGATCTGGAGATTATTTAGGAATCTTTGTAAGGTTAACGTTAATCGGGAGTATCATTATAACGTTTATAGAGAATCAGCTATATGGAATTGCGATGATAGCGATTTTCTTTATCTTTTTAACAGGTATTCAAATTATGAGTCTTTACAAGCATTATGAGCTTCTAGAGCTACCTAATCTATATCCTAAAGCAGAAAAGCGGAAACTTGCGAGCTTTTTAAAAATAATGTTTAGAATGTTACTTATTCAAATATGTGTGTATTCACTAGTAACATTATTCACTGCGAACTTAGTGACATTTGCTATAACACTTCTGTTTGGTTTAGCATTTGTGGCAATTTTTGTTTTTGTTTATATGAGTAACCGTATAAAACAGAAAGAAAAGGTTGGATTATGATGGGATATGAAACTCAAATGGCTGAAGAAGCTAGACTATGGAAACATAAGCTTTTAAAAAGACCTTCACTTTTTGAACGAACTTCAAAAAAAGCACAAAGTAAGATGAATACATTTATTCCTGAAAAAGTTCATCTGACGATAACAGAAAGTATTAAAAAAATGGTAGAAGCAACTCTTGTTGGATCAAATATGACTACTTTTCCGAAAAAGATTGAAAATTTAACCTTTGAAGAGCGAGAAAAATTAGTTGAAAAATCTATTGGGACTTTCAAGAAAACAGCTGCAATAGAAGGTGCTTCTACAGGTGCTGGAGGGATCTTTCTAGGGCTTGCAGATTTTCCGTTATTGCTCGGAATCAAAATGAAATTTTTATTTGAAGTAGCAAGTATTTATGGCTACAGTACAAAGGAATATGAAGAACGGTTATTTCTTTTATATGTTTTTCAACTAGCCTTCTCTAGTGATACACATAAAGAAAATGTACTAGAAATAATAGAAAACTGGGAAATGAAAAAACATGAAATAAAGGATTTAGATTGGCGTGTATTTCAACAAGAGTATCGAGACTATATTGATTTAGTTAAGCTAATGCAGGTACTACCTGGTATTGGAGCAGTTGTTGGTGGGGTGGCTAACTACCAGCTGTTAAACCAATTAGGGGAATGTGCAATGAATTGTTATCGTTTAAGGTTATTTTCTAAACAGTAATAGTGAAAAAAACGGGTGCTCCTATATATAAGGAGCACCTGCTTTTATTTATTTAGATTAAGTTCATGTGATTCACGATAATCAAGCTGATACTGAATTGTTGCTTTGCATAATGTTTTTGCAGCTATTAACATTCCTTTTTCATCAATATCAAATTTAGGATGATGATGAGGGTAAACATCTTCTGAATGAGCTGGTTTAGCTCCTGTAAAAAAGAAGGTACCTTTTACATGCTGCAAATAATAAGCAAAATCCTCACCACCCATTTGAAGTGGAGTTTCTTCTACTTCGTACACACCAGGTACCTGTGATGCATTTTCTCTAAGAAATTCTGTTTCATCATGATGATTTACAACTGCTGGATAGCCTCTAAAGAAATCATATTCGTATTCAGCATTGTTCATTAAACAAGTCCCTTTAATAACATTGTCAATTTCTTTTTCTATTTGAGTCCGAATGTCTTCATCAAAGGTGCGAACAGTGCCAATTAGTTTTGCTGAATTAGCGATAATATTAAAAGCATTTTCGGCAACAAACGAACCTACGGATACAACTGCAGAAGAAACAGGATCTACTTTACGGCTAATAATTTGCTGTAGATTTGTGACAATTTGCGAACCAATTAATATAGCATCTTTTGTTTTATGTGGCTGTGCCCCATGTCCACCTTCACCATGGACTCTAATTTCAAATCGATCTGCAGCAGCCATGATTGGACCTGAACGATATTGAATTTTGCCAACTGGCTCACTTGCCCAAAGATGAGTTCCAAATATCACATCAACACCTTCTAGGCAGCCGTCATTAATCATAGACAAAGCACCACCTGGAGCATACTCTTCTGCATGCTGATGAATAAGCACAACATTTCCATTTAATAAGTGCCTGTGTTGATTAAGAACCTTTGCTAAAACTAGTAATGTTGCTGTATGACCGTCATGGCCACAAGCATGCATAACCCCAGGTACAGTTGATTTATACGCTACATCTTTTTCATCTTGAATAGGTAGAGCATCAAAATCAGCACGTAACGCAACGGTAGGACCAGGAAGTTCACCTATGATTTTTGCTACAAGCCCATTTCCACCAACATTCTCTCGAATTTCAATTCCAAGATCTTGATAATATTTTTTTATAAAAGCTGCTGTTTTCACTTCTTGAAAGGATATCTCTGGATGCATATGTAGATATCGACGAATATCGATCATTTCGTTAAAATATTGGTCTAAATTTGACCATAGCTGATCAAGCATATTTTTCCTCCTTAAGATTAGTTATAAATTATTTTAAAAAGCTACTTTCAAGAAAGTCTGTGTAAAAGCATATGTTTGATATATCAAATGTATTAAAATAGATAGAAGTTTAATCTAAGTAGTTGTCCGTAAGAACCTAGTAGGTTAGATCGATTGTAGTTAAAAATTTTGAAAATTACAAGAATTATTTTTGGAGGAAAGAGTTTGATGAAAAGAATAGCTGTAGTCTTGATATTAGTGATTTTATTTTCTACATTAGTGATCCTAACGAAACTGGAGTCAATGATTCGCTTGGAGAGAAAAATAGGTGAGAGCATTTACGCTTTCTCTGAGATGACATTGTTTAACGTTATTCACTGGGTTGGTATGTTAGCTTCTACAGGTGGAATTGTGGCAATCTTGTTTATAAGTATGATCTTTTTTATTATTAGAGGAAAAAAGTTTATTGCGGCTGTTATGCTATTTACTTCAGTTTTAGTAGGGAACATCCTAAATAAACTTGTAAAAGCAATTATTGCAAGAGATCGTCCTAGCTTCACTGGTCATTTGGAGGAAGGTTATAGCTTTCCAAGTGGTCACGTAATGGTTGGGGTAATCTTATATGGCTTGATAGCCTACTATCTAATTCAAAGTAATATAACAGTCTTAAAGAAGAAATGGACAATACTATTTACTTGTATCTTGCTTTTCTTAATTGGATTTAGTCGATTATTAGAAGGTGAGCATTATTTCACAGATGTGATTGGAGGCTATTTAGCAGGTGGAACACTATTAGTAGTGTTGATTTCAATCGATCATTTTATCCATAGTAGGTTTATAATTGGAAAAGAGAAAACCATTCAATATAAAGCTTAAACAATCCGATACTTATGTTTAGTAAAGTCATTAGTAGTGAAAACAATAAGAAAGGAGTGAATGAAAAATTGAAAAACCTTCATGGAATCATGCTAATACTTTTTCTTAGCTTCTTAGTTGTTGCTTGTTCAAATACTGCTAGTGATGATAATAGACAAGAAAGTGAACAATCTGAAGCACAACAAGAAAATGATGAACCTTTGAAAGAAGAAAACCCAAACCAAACAGTAGAACCTGATGATGAACAACTACAAGATGATAATGAAAATAGTGAAAAGTCGGAATTTAATGCAGAAGAAATCATGAACGAGTATAAAACAGCCTTCTTGAGCTTAGTACAAGAAACTGAGAATGATGGTAAGCTAACATCTATTCAAACACAAGAGCAGTTAATGTCTTATCTACAACAAAACATGTCAAAAGACCTTGCTTCATCATATGCTAACACGTATTTTCGCGTAGAAAGTGATGGAGTTTATATGAAAGCGATGGATTCCCCAACTTGGTTAGATCCAAGTCAAACCTTCGAAGTCGAGAAATTAAATGAAAAAGAATATAAAGTGATTCAAGAACGAAATAATGAATTATTAGGACATGTGAATGTAACATATAAAATAATATTCAGTAATACTAGATGGATAGTCGATGATATTCAAACAAAAAAAGTGGAAAGCAATACGAAGCCCCAAATTGATAGTAAAAACAATCTAGAATCTATCAGTAAAAAAGATGCAATAGCACTAGTTCGTGATCATCTTAATCTAAATGGAAATAATACAATGAACGTGAAAGTAGATCATCAGGATCAGGATAAATATGTTGTACATGTTTACGAAGTTGTCAAACAAGACAATCATTCTCATACAGCAACATTAGGATGGTACTATGTATATAAATCAGATGGACAAATTGAAAATATGATGCAATAACAGTTTTAGGGTCAGTTTCCGATGAGGAGACTGACCCTTTTTAAATATTTCTGACTTGATAAATTATGGAAAATAATATATAGTACATTACAACAGTAATGCACTATGTTTTTAGTGTGTAAGGAGGTCTGTGCTTGAAATTTGATGGAAATCAATCAATACCAATATACATTCAAATAGCCGAATGGTTAGAAACTGAAATTTTAAGAGGAAATCATAAGCAGGATGAAAAGATTTATTCTCAATATCAGCTGGCAGATATGTTTAATATTAATCCCGCTACGGCTGCTAAGGGACTAAATATTCTTGCTGATGAGGAAATTTTATATAAAAAACGAGGGCTAGGGATGTTTGTAGCTAAAGAAGCTGAACAAATTATTTTGACGAAAAGAAAAAACCAAATATTAAAGAAACTAGTCAATGATCTTGTAATTGAAGCAGAGCGTTTACATGTTAGTGAGGCAGAGCTACTAAAAATGATTAAACTCGCAATAAAAAATGATGAGGGGGATGTTGAATGAAAGTAATTGAATGTAGAGATGTTTCAAAGATTTATCAACAGAAACAGGCACTTAGTAACCTATCATTTTCAATTGAAGAAAATAAGATTACAGGTTTAATTGGTAGAAACGGAGCTGGAAAAACAACCCTTTTAAAAATAATTGCTGGTTTTATTCATGAAACAGAGGGCGAGACTTTTGTTTTTGGTGAAAGACCATTTAATAATTTAAACGTATCAGCTAACAGAATATTTATAGATGATCAAATGATTTTTCCTCATTCATTAACATTAAAGGATATTCTTAGAACGGCGGCTAGCTTTTATCACAATTGGGATAATGACTTAGCAGAGCGTCTTGTTTCCTATTATTCTTTCAACCTAAAGCAGAGACATCATCATTTATCAAAAGGAATGAAAAGTACATTTAACAGCATAATTGGCTTGGCTGCAAGATGCCCCTTAACGATATTTGATGAACCAACAACAGGGATGGATTCATCTGTTAGAAAGGATTTTTATCGATCATTATTAAAAGAGTATCTAAATTTTCCTAGAACAATCATTTTATCTAGTCATTTATTAAATGAAATTGAAGACCTGCTAGAAGATATTCTACTTATTAAAAACGGAGAAAAATGCCTTCATGTATCTCTTGAGGAATTGAAGGAATATGCTATTGCTCTTAATGGTGATGAAGAGAAAGTAAGAGAAATCACATCAAATAGAGAGATTCTTTATGAAAAAAAGATCGGAATAAATCAACTTTACGTTGTAGTGAAAAATGATTTGTCGCTAAGAGAAAAAGAACAGACTGTTTTAAGCAATATCGAATTAAGTGCTGTGCCTTCTGATGATGTTTGTTCTTACTTAACAAATAAATCGATCGGAGGGATTGATGATGTTTTTAACAGAGGTTAAGCTGTGGGATATTGTAAAAAAGCAAACACATTATAAGTTAAATGCCAATTTAAGTGTTTTTAGCTCACTATTACTCATTCAAGTTGTAGGAATCCTGCTTTCAACAAATGGAAGTGGAAATACTAGTATGGGCTTTAATGGCGATTCAATAAATATCAGTTTTCTAACAGGTGATCTTATTATCATATTTACGATCATATGGGCTTTTATAAGCGCGATTATTATAACAACAAAAGCCTATAGAAATGATGATTTTATCTTTATATCAAATCGTTTAAGTAGCAATCTCTCTAATATACTTTTTCTTATTTTAGCAAGCATTGTTGGGGGTGTTACCTCTATATTATCTGGAATATTACTAAAGGTGATTTTGTTATTTGTTTTAAAGAATGATTACACGTTAGGTACATTAATTAGTTTTCAAGAATTGCTTTTAGGTATGTTTGTTAGTTTTTTATATATTATTCTATTTGCTGCAATTGGTTATTTTGTCGGAATGGTTATTCAAATAAGTAAGTGGTTCAGCATTTTAATTCCCACACTACTCATTGGTAATTCCATTGTAAGTGCCAATCAAGGTAAAGAAGAGTTTTTAGTTGCGGAAGTGTTTAGATTTTTTGCCCAAGAATCATCTTTACTCTTATTTTTTGCAAAAGTTATTTTTACATCAAGTATTTTGTTTTTCTTTTCAGTCATTCTTTCGAATAAAATGGAGGTGAGAAAATGATGTTTATATCATTTCTACCGATCGTTATCATCTTATTCTTTATATTTGTAGCGTTCCAATTAAATAAAGTAATAAGTAACACAGGTATTTATGAAAAGTTGAACCTGAAATGGTTGCTGGGTTTATATGCTGTCGTTTTGATTTTATCAGTTTGTCTATTTTACCTATTTCCTTTTGATATAGGTTCAAAAAATGTTGTGGATAATAAACAAGAAATTCTTAATGCGCAAAACGAGAGTGATGCATTATTGACTGCTGCTCTTGAAGGAAAGAAAATAAGGGAAGAAAATCTAAAGGGAGTTTTAACGAGAGAAGAACTGAATATCCCCTTTGAACAAAATGAGCTTGAAATATATGCTGAAGAGCAACATGGTAGTAATATTGTTTTAGTTGAAAGGAAATCTACGAATGATCAGAAAATAAATGTTACTCAATATTATACAAGAGCAATTTTAGGTAATATTGAAGTAACAGAAGTAATAAAACCATATATAATTGAACTTAATGAAAATACATTATCGATTATGTATCCTGAACCATTAGATATTCAAGTCGGAAAGTTTGCCAAAGAATTTACGATAACGCAGTTTACAGGTGAAGGTGGCCTATTTGATACTATGAACGATGATTTTGATGCAAGAGGAGAAAGTGTTATCTATGTGAAGGTACCTAAAAACGTTAAAATTCACGATCCGAGTGAATCTTTAATTTATGTTAATTAGAGAAATGGAAAACGACTAATTCATAAAAGTAATAGGAAAAACCAACTCCAGCGCTAAGAGTTGGTTTTTTGAACCAGCTTTTTTTACTTCCAAAGCGTTAATCTCTGATATCAGTTCAAAACTTGACTATAATTGTTACGTTTAAAACAGTATTTTTTTAAAAAGGCTGTTTTCGTAAACATTGTTGTTTTTAAAATCATGATGAAAACAACTCTGTCTAGTGGCATCTTTTCTTCTACAAATTGCACCAATTATTCGATAACACACTGGTTGCAACAGATAAAGATGTCTAAAAGCAACAATCTTTCAGAAAAGAACCTTAAAAAAGACTATTTTAATTTTTGGTTTGGAAAGCCAGGTGGGTAATAATATGGTGGAACTTTAATCCATCCACGTTTTCTCATTAATGTTTTTAAAGTAGTTCCAAAAACAACCCAATCTGTGTAAAATTGAAGCCAGATTAAGCCTACATCATTTCGGATTGCATCAGCTTGTCCTTTGACACATGCTTGCATACAAACAACTAACTTGAATGCTATTCCATTGGTAATTTCATCATCTGTTAGCTTTACACCTAGTGGGATTTCTTTTGAATCTGAATTTGGTTTGGAAGAAGTTACATCCGGCAAGGGAATTCCTTCCTTCTTCATAAATTGACTCAGTTTTTTCACCTGTGCTTCACATAGTTTTATAGCATCATTTAGCATTTCTAACACTTCATCATCTGAGGAAGTGTTTAAAGCTATTTCATCATATCGAGTAAATTCCTCAATCATTGTGAGATATTTCCACAAATCACCTACTTCAATAACATGGATTGGAGATTTAGGTTCATCACCATTATCTAACGCAATTTTTAATGTATTCCATACAGCCTCAAAAGGATTTGGCATTTTTTCACCTCCTTCTTTATACTATTTCCTATTTGAGCTAACAGATGTAAAATATTTCTAATTACTAGGATTCTATGTAATGATTACCTTTATTTAAAGGAATAAATAAATTATTAACGAATAGCTTAATTAGATGTAAATTTTAAGATGAACGATGGGAGAGAGAATATGGAATATAAAACATTAGGTAGAAGTGGTTTATTAGTTTCAGAGGTTTGTTTAGGGGCGATGACGTTCGGTAATGAAGTTAATGAAGCTCAATCAATAGATATGATTCACAGATTTCTTGATCAAGGTGGAAATTTCATAGATACAGCTGATGTGTATGTTGGTGGAGAATCAGAAAAAATTGTTGGGAAAGCAATTAAAGAACGCAGATCTGAGGTTGTGTTAGCAACAAAGGTTAGAATGCGAGTAGGTCCACATCCAAATGATTTTGGTTACTCTAGAAGAAGAATTTTAGAAGGAGTAGATCAAAGCTTAAAACGGTTAAATACAGATTATATAGATCTATATCAGCTTCATGTGTGGGATAATATCACACCAATAGAAGAAACAATTAGGACTTTAGATGATTTGATAAGTTCAGGTAAAGTAAGATATATAGGATGCTCAAACTTTTTAGCATGGCAAATGATGAAGGCACTATCTTACAGTGATTTCAATAATATGGCTCGTTTCATATCTATTCAACCACAATATAGCTTAATAAATCGTGAAATGGATCGAGAAATTCTACCATTGTGTAAAGCGGAAAATGTCGGTGTTATACCATGGGCACCAATAGGTGGGGGATTCTTAACTGGAAAGTACAAGCAAAGTGAGACACCTTCAAGTGGTAGACTATCCAAAGGTATTGGGGAATCTAGCTGGGAAAATAGAGCAAATGCTAAGAACTTTGAAATCCTACATACAGTCCAAGAGATTGCTCATGCTATTGATAAAACTCCTGCACAAGTTGCTTTAAATTGGTTACATAATAAAGAAGAAATTACGTCACCAATTTTTGGTGCAAGCAATATGCAACAATTCGAAGAAAATATGGGAAGTGTAGGTTGGAAGTTAAGTGAGGATCACTGGAATAAGCTAGATGAAATCAGTCAGCTACCTAGTGAGTATCCAACTCGATTTTTGGAGAAGTTTAGTCGGTAAAAGTGTTAACTATATTAGTTTAGTGAAATCCAACAGACATGTTGGATTTTTTTAATTTAATTCACCTTAAACCTAAAAAATTGCTACCAAATGTGAAATTAAAGCCCTTACATTTTTGCTGCTATTTTTTTACTATTAAGTTAACGAAATACACATTGTGGAGGTGGTAAAGCATGGACACAAAGGTATCAACAGACAAAGAATTACAGATAGTTAACGTTAGTAAAAAGGAGAAGTTCAAACGTAATTTAAGAAAGCTATCTCAGCAGAAATACTTACAGGTCATGGCTTTACTTGGTGTTATATGGATGTTTATTTTTAATTACATCCCTATGTATGGGTTGATCATAGCATTTAAAGAATACAGCATTATTAAAACTATTGCTGAAGCACCATGGGTTGGATTCATGCAGTTTAGAGAATTTTTTGAAGATGAAAACTTCTGGCTAGTTTTAAAGAATACGTTAGGTATTTCATTAATTAAATTATTTATTGGATTTCCGTTACCAATTATTTTTGCTTTATTACTTAACGAGCTTACTTCTTTAAAGTTCAAAAAAATGGTACAAACAATCTCTTATTTACCTCACTTTTTATCCTGGGTAGTTTTGGGAGGAATATTAACAACTTGGCTTGCTGACATTGGAATTATTAATGAAATTTTATTAGGACTTGGTGTTATTAGTGAGAAAACAAATTTCTTAGCAGATCCACAATACTTCTGGGGGATTGTTATTCTCTCTGATATTTGGAAGGAGCTAGGGTGGTCAGCAATTATTTACTTAGCTGCTATAGCAGGGGTATCAACTGAGTTGTACGAAGCAGCGACCATTGATGGAGCAAACCGATTCCAAAAAATGTGGAATGTAACACTTCCTTCCATTCGTCCAACCATTGCAATTCTTTTTATATTAGCAGTAAGTGGTGTGTTAAATTCAAACTTTGATCAAATATTAATCCTTCGAAATGCATTAAATGAAAGCGCTAGCAATGTAATTGATATCTATGTTTATCAAGTTGGAATTCAAAATGCTAGATACTCGTATGCAACAGCTGTCGGCTTACTAAAAGCAGTGATTGCATTCATATTATTACTTTCTGCAAACAAAATCGTAAAAAAATTAAATGGAAACTCATTGTTCTAGGAGGTGGAGAATTAATGTTCAAGCTTTTCAAATTAAATAGAAGGACAAAAGGCGAGTATATATTTGATAATCTCAATATGTTATTTATGTTAATTATTTGTTTTATTACTCTTTACCCAATTTGGTATGTGTTGGTGAATTCACTAAATGACGGAATTGATGCAATGAAGGGTGGAATATATTGGTGGCCAAGGGAGTTTACTTTGGAGAACTACAAAGCAGTATTTGCCAATCCAGGGATTGTTACCTCATTTGGAGTCACCATAGCAAAGACGATAATAGGTACGTTAACTCATGTTTTCTTTACAGCGATGGTGGCTTATGCCTTATCTAGGAAAGAGCTATATGGAAGAAATATCTATATGGTCTTTGGGATTATTACAATGTTTTTCAGTGGGGGACTTATTCCATATTTTCTTCTAATACGAGATCTTGGGCTTTTTGATAACTTTCTAGTTTATGTTATTCCGACATTATTTAACTTCTTCCATTTGATCATCTTTGTTTCTTTCTTTAGAGAATTACCTAAATCACTTGAAGAAGCTGCGAAGATGGATGGAGCAAATGATCTGATGATTTTTGTGAAAGTTATTATTCCTTTGTCAATGCCAGTGATTGCAACGATTGCTCTATTTCAAGGGGTTTATCAATGGAATGATTATTTCGCTGGAGTGATTTTTATCAATAACCCTGAGTTACAACCAATCCAAACTTATCTCTATAAAGTTGTGGCTGAATCAAGTTCTAATCAAATGATGTTAAATGCACCAGGTGGTATTACAACAAAAACAGTAACTTCTCAATCTATTAAACTAGCTACAATGGTTGTTACAACATTACCAATTGTGCTTGTATATCCATTCCTGCAAAAGTATTTTGTTAAAGGAATGCTCATTGGATCTGTAAAAGGATAATAAAAATCAATTTATTGAAAAATTCTTCTTAGAGGAATTTTCAAATAAAAACTCTGTTAAATACAAAGGGACGATTGTAGGTTTACTAGATAGTGAATTTTATTGGACTTTGTCTTTTAATCTTCTTAAATGAATGATAAACTACATGAGAAAAATTTTATCCTAAAATTTAACAGAGTTACTAGGGGAAAAGAAAGGGGTAAAATTTATGGGTAAGAAATTAGTTACAAAAAGCTTTGCTTTAGTTTTAATTGCTTCAATGTTTTTAGTGATATTTGCAGGATGTACAAATACGGCAAAAAATGAAACCGCTTCCTCGGAGGAGGAAAAACCGAAAACTAAGCTATCTGCTGATGAACCAGGATGGAAGGTAGATACTTCTCCAATTACATTTGATTGGTATGTAAACTTCTCATGGTTTGCTAGTAAGTGGGGAGAAGATGAGGTTTCAAAATATGTTACTGATAAAACAGGTGTTTCAATTAACTTTATATCTCCTGCTGGAAATGAAGCTGAAAAAATGAACACAATGATTGCATCAGGTAAACTACCTGATTTTATTACAATAGGTTGGTGGGAAGACGCAGTAAAGAAAATGGTTGAAGGAGAATTAGTATTACCTTTGAATGAGCTTGCTGAAAATTATGATCCATACTTTTTTAAGGTGACTGACCCTGTTAAATTAGAATGGTATAAGCAGGAAAATGGTAATGTTTATGGCTATCCAAACGCATCATCGTCACCAAAAGATTTTGATAAATACAAAGATTTAAAGCCCTCTAACCAAACGTTTTTAGTAAGAAAAGATATATATGAAGCTATCGGTAGCCCTGATATGTCTACACCAGAAGGATTCTTAAATGCATTAGAGGCTGCAAAAGAAAAGTTTCCGGAAGTAAATGGTGCACCACTAATTCCTTTTGGGTTAAATGAATTCACTGATGTTGGTAATGCTTCGTTAGAAGGTTATCTACAAAATTTCTTAGCACTTCCAATGGAGAAGGAAGGTAAGGTATATGATAGAACAACAGATCCAGAGTATTTAACATGGTTAAAAACTTTTAGAGATGCAAACGAAAAAGGCTTGTTAGCAAAAGATATCTTTATTGATAAACGTCCACAGATGGAGGAAAAAATAGCACAAGGTCGTTATTTTGCAATGCTATATCAACGAAGTGATTTTGCAGCTCAACAACAAGCTTTATATGCTAAAGACCCTAATAAAGTGTATATTGCTGTAGATGGTCCAGCAAATTCAAATCAAGATGAACCGACACTTGCTGGGGATAGTATTTCAGGTTGGACAGTTACGTTAATATCAAAAGATGTAAAAGATAAAGAAAGAGCGATCAGATTCCTAAGCTACTTAATTAGTGAGGAAGGACAAAAGGATTTATACCTAGGTAAAGAAGGTTTAACATATGATATTGTTGATGGAAAACCTACATTTAAGCCAGAAGTATTAGATTTGTTAAATGAAGACCGTGCAGCATTTGATCAAAAATACGGTGCTTCTTATAAATATTGGATGTTAATGGATACAAATATGAATCTAGAATGGGTACCACCAACAGCAGATGCATTTAAACAAATGGAAGATTGGACAAAAGGTAAAACAAAGAGTTTTGCAGAATTTGATGGTATTAATCCAACAGGTACATCAGAAGAAGGTGTTGCAGCAAGTAAAATTGCTCAAGAATGGGGGAAAACTTTACCTCAACTCTTGTTAGCTAAATCTGAGAAAGAATTTGATAAAGCATTTAAAGACTTCATAGAAAAGCGTGATAAGTTAGGATTTGAAAAAGTTGAAGAACACCAGCAAAATGTTTATGAGACGAACAAAGCTAAACTTGAGGCAGCCTCAAATTAAATAAAGTCACAGAAAAACCCAGAAAAATATTCTGGGTTTTTCAACTACGTATCATAATAGTATACACTAGAGACATGAGCAAATAAAACTGGATGTGGGTTATGTTGCGAAAGATAAAGAAAATTTTCTTAATATTGAAACAGAGGTTTGAACAACTATCTTTACAAAATAAGTTAATCTCTTTGTATATTTTCATCTTTATGATACCAGCCATATCTTTTACCTTATACTATTCGGATCAATTATATGAAAGCTCGATTAAGGATATTAAGAATAAAAATGAGTATCTCCTTAAGATAGAGGAAATACATATTAAAAATAATATAGAATCAATGAGGAGAACAGCCCAACTAGTAGCTTCAGATCATGAATTTATCGAGTATATTAAAACAAGAAACGAAACAAATATTAACGAATTAATAGATTTTAAAATGAATGCGTTTTCAAATGTCGCGAAGCTTCAACAAAACAATCCTACAATTGAAGATATCCATCTATTTACGAATAATCCTTATGTAACTGAAATGTGGCCACTTGTTTTAAAAGAGAAACGTATTTCTCATATGCCATGGTACAACGATGTGAACAATCGAAATGGAATAGAATTCTGGGCATTTAATGAAAAAGGCGAGGATTTACTAGAAAGAAATTTATATACAAGTAATAGCCCAAGAATTTCATTATTAAGAGAAGTAGAATATCCTAAAGACATTCATTTAGGTATTGTTGAAATAAGCATGCTATTAAGTAACTTTTTTCCTAAAATGTATAGTGGAATTCAAGATGAACAATCCGAAATGATATTGTTTGATTCTGAAATGAATGTATTTCAAAACACACAAAATAATTTTTTGAAAAGTCAACAAATCAACGCTTCCGTGATAAAGGATCAGTTATCAAAATTTAGAAAGGAATCTGGTACTTTTCAATTTAAATACAAAAATATTCCTTATTTAATTGTTTCTACTTATATAGAAGAGATAGATGCTCATATGTTAAATGTAATTTCCCTCGAGAATATATATGCAGATATGAAACAAACTAGAAATCTTATTGTGACAGGAACTTTTATCTTAGTTATTATTCTGTCTGTAATTACTTATTTCCTTATTTCCTTATTGTTAAAAAGAATGTATAAATTAATTCATTCAATGAAACGGGTTAAAGACGGAGATCTTTCCCTAACAGTGGAAATTAATGGACAAGGAGAATTTGCAGTGCTTGCTTATCATTTTCAAGAAATGCTCAGCAAAATTAATGGTCTGATTGCAGAAACGGTAAATAAACAAGCTGCTACTAAAGAAGCTGAACTTAAAGCATTAAAAACACAAATAGATTCACATTTTCTCTACAATACATTAGAAAATATTAAGATGATGGCTGAAATAGAAGGTAAGTATGATATATCAGATTCATTAACATCATTAGGTGAAATGATGAGATATAACTTGAGGTGGAAAAAGGATTTCGTTGAGTTACGCGAAGAATTAACACATATACAGAATTATATCGACATTATGAACCTTCGATTAGATAATTGTCTTAGTTTAGTTATTAATGTTCCAGAAAAGTTAATGTCCCAGAAAATATTAAAGATGTCGCTTCAACCAATTGTGGAGAATGCCGTTAAACATGGTATAACTCCTAGAGTATCAATTGGCAATGGAGTGATTGAAATAAATGTCTCTATAGATCATGGGTTTGTTGTACTGGAAATAATTGATAATGGAATTGGTATGAGTAATGAGTTGTTAATGAGGTTAAATAAAAACATTCGTGTTGGAGTCGAGCCAGAGCAAGACTACATGCAAAAGCAAAGTGGTGGAATCGGATTACGGAATGTTAATGATCGTATACAGTTGCATTATGGTAATGATTACGGGTTAACTGTAGAAAGTAAACCTGATCATTATACAAAAGTTGTTGTATTAATGCCTTATTTAATCATAAAGGGGAGGGAGTAAATTTGTATAAATTATTAATAGTTGATGATGAGAAAAATATTCGTCTAGGTATCCAAGCGATGATTAACAGAGAGTTTACGGATTTATTCTCTACCCTAGTAGCATCAGATGGTCAAGATGCTTTAAATATGATGAAAGACAACGAGATTGATATTTTAATAACGGATATAAAGATGCCAGGTATGAACGGAATTGCTCTAATCCAACATATTAAAGAGGATGGGAAAAACCCTGCTCTTATTATATTAAGTGGCTATGATGATTTTGAATATGCCAGGGAAGCGATAAAATGGAAGGTTAAAGATTACTTATTAAAACCCATTAATCGTAAAGAACTTTTTCAAACATTAACAAAGGTAGTAGAAGAAATAGAGTCAGATACTAAAATTGAATATGGTCATCATGATGACTACAGGGCTACTCAATTAAATAATATATTATTGAATCCTAAAATAGGTGAGGAGGAAATTGAGAGTAACTGTCGAAAGGTAAATATTACTGAGTTTCCAAATGGATATTATATCGGGTTAATTAAGAGTAAAACTGCAGTGGGAGGGAAAGAATGTCATAATTCCATAAAACATATTATAGAGAAACAATATTGTGATGATATTAAGAGATTTATTATTTTTTGCGATAAAGATGAAAATGTTGTCTTAATTTCTCCAACCACTGAAGTGTTTGATTGTTTAAAGGACACATTCGCTGAAGAGAAATATATAAAGTACTTGTTATCGGTTAGTGAGAAACAAAATGAACTAAAGAATATAAAAGTTGCTTATAACCAAGCACTTATTGCCTGTAAGTATCATTTTCTTTTTCCAAGATCTAGTCTAATATTTTTTGAGAATATAAGTAGTAAACCTGCAGATGAAGAGATTCCCATTAATACAATTCATAAAATTTCAAATATGATTGGAACAGATCGAGAAAAAGAGTTAAAAGTTAGTTTGTTAACGATTTTTGACTTTGAAAAAATATCTCAATTATCAATAAGCTATATGGAGTCTTTAAGTGAAGATTTTAACTCGAATGTATTTGACTATTACTTCAATAAGTTGGGAAAAGAGTCATTTGAAATTTTTAAATTTTATAAAGATGTAGGCAACATTTATAACTATGAAAATTTTTTTGAGTATTTCAATGTAGTTGAGGAACTTGTTATGAAACTTCATGAATATGTAAAGCAAATTAAGTCTGTCTACTCTGAACAAAAGTATATGGAGAAAGCATTGGGTTATATAAATGAAAATTACAATAAAGATTTAAACCTTGCCGTTGTATCAAATTATATATCTTTGAATTATTCGTATTTTAGTCATACATTTAAGGAATACACAGGACTTAATTTTGTTGATTATTTAAAGAAAATTCGTATAAACGAAGCAAAAAAACTACTTGTTGAAACTGAGCTCAAAGTTTTGGAAATAAGTGAGATGGTAGGCTATAAAAACCCTAAACAATTTACAAGGGTATTTAGAGAGATAGAAGGTGTATCTCCAAAGGAGTTTCGTAGCTAAGAAAAAATACTTAGTATTAAAATGGAGGAAAAAACATGACTTATCAACCCTATCAACAACGTTATGAAGGAATGCAATATAACCGTTGTGGAAAATCCGGTCTGAAATTACCTGCTTTATCTTTAGGACTTTGGCATAATTTTGGTGGTGAAGATACATTAGAAAATGGCAGATTATTAATCCAAAAAGCTTTTGATGTTGGAATCACACATTTTGATCTTGCAAATAATTATGGTCCACCTCCTGGTTCTGCTGAAGAAACATTTGGTAAAATTCTTCAAAAGGATTTTATAGGTTATCGTGACGAAATGATTATTTCTACAAAGGCCGGCTATAATATGTGGCCAGGACCATATGGGGACTGGGGTTCTAGGAAATATTTAATTTCTAGTTTGGATCAAAGCTTAAAAAGGATGGGACTTGATTATGTAGATATTTTTTATCACCATCGTCCAGATCCAGAAACTCCTCTTGAGGAGACTATGATGGCGTTAGATTCTATTGTAAGGCAAGGAAAAGCTCTTTATGTTGGAGTATCCAATTACGGAACAGAAGAATCTAATAGAGCTATTTCCATTTTAAAAGCCCTTGGAACGCCACTTGTTATTAATCAGGTTGCTTATTCAATGTTTAATCGTTCCATAGAAGATGGATTAACAGATTTGTTACATGATAATGGAGTAGGTTGCATGGCATTTGTTCCACTTGCACAGGGGTTATTGACTAATCGGTATTTAGATGGAATTCCAAGTGATTCAAGAGCAATGAAATCCAAAAGCTTTTTAAATAAAGATGATGTAACAGAAAATGTCATTCAAAAGGTTCAGAAATTAAATGCTGTTGCTCAAGAAAGAGAGCAGTCACTAGCTCAAATGGCATTAGCATGGGTATTAAGAGAAGGTAAAGTAACCTCGGCTTTAATTGGAGCAAGTAAAGTTAGTCAAATTGAAGAAAATATTGCTGCACTAAACAATCTTTCATTTAGTCAAGAAGAGTTAGAAATGATAGATACTATATTAAAGTAGTAAATATTTTAGATTGAAGATTATAGTTTGGTTTCATTGTTGTGCATGAGGAACAAAACTCGACTCCTCTGGGTTGTATAGTAAGGGTAAGTTCAAACATGAAGCTAAGACGAGTGTTATTCTGTTAAAACCAATATAGTATGTGAAAATAGTCTAAGGAAACACCTATCAAATGTGATAAGTGTTTTTTCTTAGCTATTTTTTGAAATATACATACTCTTTTAGCTTTAAGAGATCTGTAGTTTCTAAATGTTTGAGGTGAAATTTCTGTTATTTTCAAAGCCATATCAACATTCTATAGAAGGATGCACTTTTGAACCTTTCTAAAATTTTGTAACCGAATACAAAAATTACAATCTTATGCAACGAAGGTGATGAAGTTACAATTAAATAACAAGGAATAATGAAAATGGAGAAAGGGAAGTGGAAATTTTGGAAAAAGAAAATAAATTGGGAAATGAATCTATATCTCTCCTTGAATGTAAGGTAATGAAAGGTGAAAGAGCAGGAACAGTAAAAATTTATGCAACTGTTAATGATAATCATCACCTTGCTGTTAAGGTTTCCTCTATACCTTTAGACATACAGATTGGAGATTTAGTCCCTACAGATCGAACCGTCACGAATCCTTACGCTTCTGGAAGTGATATTTCTGGTGTAGATTTAGTTATAAATAAATACATAGCTTTATTTGTTGTAGATGAGAAGAATTATATTGTGAGCATTAAGATGATTACGCTTACAGAAGGTGAGTTGGAGTCTATTAGCTGGATTAAGGTTTGGGAAGATACTTTTTCTAATTCTCATATAGATGATACAAAATGGAATTATATTATTGGTGGTGGGGGATATGGGAACAACGAATTACAATGCTACACAAATAGAGAAAAGAATGCAAGAATTGAAGGAAATCAGTTAATACTTGAAGCTCATGAAGAGAACTACCAGGATAATTCCTATACTTCAGCTAAGCTAACTACTAAAGACAAGGCTAATTGGACATATGGTCGTTTTTCTATAAAAGCAAAACTACCACAAGGAAAAGGAATTTGGCCAGCGATTTGGATGATGCCAGCTGATATGAGTATATATTCAGGCTGGCCATCTTGTGGAGAAATTGACATCATGGAAATTGTTGGTCATGAGCCTGACACTGTACATGGAACAATTCATTATGGAAATCCTCATACATACACAGGAGAATCATATAAGCTACCTAATGGTGAAAATTTTTCTGATGACTTTCATGTATATACACTTGAATGGGAACCTGAAGAAATTAGGTGGTATGTTAATGACGTTCTCTTTGCAAAACAGTCAGAATGGTTTACAAAGAGTGAAGATGGAGAAGGAGATGATCGTCATGCGCCATTTAATCGTGAATTTTATCTTCAGTTAAACTTAGCTGTAGGTGGTGACTGGCCAGGAAATCCTGACAAGACGACTGTATTCCCACAGAAGATGATTGTTGATTTTGTAAAAGTTTATAGAAAGAGTTAGAGATGAAAGGGAATTATAGATCCTTTAGGAATTGAATAACCTGGCATACTGGTGAAAGGTGTGCACTACCAGAACATTCAATAACAATCTTGTTTATATCATGCTCATACAAAAATACTAATAAGCATTGGCTTTTTATTTGAGCAATGCTTATTTTTATACATAAGGAGATAAATTTCGATCAATAGACTAAGTCTAATTTGTAAGTAGTTAACGTGGTTAGTTTAGGATATTTTATATATAATTTCGTAAGTTTCTCTAAGAATTAACTATATTTAATTTGCCTCTTCAGTAAGTGTACCCAAATCCAATATGTGGGGTATTATTGTGAAACAGTCCAAACTACTCTTAATAATTCCAATTTTAACTCAAATAGATGTCATGAGAATATGATAGTTTGATGATTCAATAATGATACCCAGAGAGAATGAAAGATCTATTGTAGAAAAATAGGGTAATCTTATGTAGAAAGATATTGTCATTTCCAAGGAAATATTGTCATAAGTGCAGAAAATGTTAGAAAATAAAAATAGGTTCTGATTCCTATCAACAAATAAAGATCCGAAAGATTAGGCGAAATATCAATTGAGCGATCACCTAATATTGGGTTTAATTTTAGCTTAAATACTTATGTCCTAGCCTTTTATTTAATTATTGATTGAGCAAGAGTAGCCGTGGAGGCTCAGCTACCTCCACGGCTACTCTTTGTGTCTGTGGTGCAATGGTACACAATTGTTTTACAGTTACTGATTAATAGAAAACAGTATTATAAATATATTTAGATTTATTGTCTTTATGGATAATTTTTAAAATTATGTTAGTATGTTTTTATTCTTCGTTATTTATAAGTGAGTATGTGGTTACATAAGAAGGGCGCGGGAATATGGAATGTTTATCGACTCCCTCACTTGTTCCTCTTTTTTTATGGGCATTTTCATATGCTTTTGACTCCTGCCAAGCTTTGAAGTATTGTTCGTTTTCCCATAATGTTAAAATAATATATGTATCACCATTTTTAGGTCGTAATACTCGAATTGCAGAGAAGCCTGGTTCATTTTCAATTAATCGAGCTCTTTCGCTAAAACGTTTTTCAAAAAGTGGTTTTCCCTCTTCTGTAACAGGGATATTGTTTAGGACAGCATATAAGCCATTGCTTAGCTCTCCTGATGAATCTAACACTTCATACTTTTTAGGCTCATTAAAAATGGATTGTTCGGTTGTTTCATGAAAAAGTACAGTTGTATCAGCGTTTTCCATATGAAGCAGGTTCTTGTCAGGATGATCTTTTTTTATTTTTGCCAAATAGTCATTTGTTCCGTAAGTTATGTATAGATTCATTATTTCTTCACCTCATTAATTAGTTTATGATCAATAGTACTAGTATCATTATAACAACTATATATTGATTTTTTCCAATTTTAGTGTTTTACACATATACCTACCTATTTTTAACAATACTAAGAAATATAAGGGGTGATTTTGAATGAAAAAGAAACTTCTTCTAACTGGTCTCTCAATCGCAATGACGTTCATTATTGCTTTGTTAGGCTATTTATTCATTATATTTATGGGGAATTATGTAATAGATGAAGAAAAGCTAGTTATGAATACAGCATCGAAATTAGTCGATATGGAAGGTAATGAAATAACAAAGCTTTTTTTAGAGAATAGAGAATTGGTCGATATATCTGAGGTGCCTGAGTATGTACAGCAATCCTTTGTTGCTGTAGAAGATCAAAGGTTTTATGAGCATCATGGAATTGATATGAGATCTATTGGTCGCGCACTTTATAAAGATATATTAGCTGGTGGGAAGGTTGAAGGTGGTAGTACAATTACCCAACAACTAGCGAAAAACATTTTTTTAACAAATGATAAAACACTTCTTCGAAAAACGAAGGAAGCGATAATTGCAATCAATCTTGAAAGACGTTATAGCAAGAAAAAATTATTAGAAATGTATTTAAACCAAGTTTATTTTGGACATGGTGCTTATGGAATAAAATCTGCAGCTGAATTTTATTTTAGTAAAGATGTTTCAGAGCTAACATTAGAAGAAGGTGCAGTTCTAGCTGGTATACCTAAGGCACCTACTAATTATTCTCCGATTAATAATCTTGCTAAAAGCAAAGAGCGTAGAGATATTATTTTAAGTTTAATGGGAGATCAAGAGTATATTTCTTATGATGAGGTTGTTAGAACACAAGGGAAAACTGTGAAGCTCCAAGTTAGTGAAAAACATGAAAGTCCTTGGCTAACCACATATATTGATATGGTATTTGATGAAGCGGAGGAAAAATATGCAATTTCTAATGAAGAGTTGTTAAGAGGTGGTTATACAATAACTGTTCCACTTCAATCAACATTACAAAAATCAGCTTATGATCTGTTTCAAAAAAATGAGTATTTTCCTGGTACCGATGATCAAGCACAAGGGGCATTTATATTGTTAGATAACGATACAGGAGGGGTATTAGCAGCTGTTGGTGGCCGTGATTATGTTCCAAAAGGATTAAATAGAATCAAGATTCAAAGACAACCAGGCTCCACGTTTAAACCTGTTGCGGTATACGGACCTGTTCTTGAGAAAGGTTTATTTAATCCTTATTCGTTATTAAAGGATGAAAAGGAAACATATGGTGATTATTCTCCTGAGAATTATGATAAACAATATTCAGGAGAAGTATCAATGTTTGATGCTATTATATCATCAAAAAATGCTGCGGCAGTCTGGACATTATCTGAATTAGGAATTAAAGAAAGCAAAAAATATTTACAAAGCCTTGGTATAGGAATTAAAGATGATGGATTAGCTATTGCTCTAGGTGGATTATCTGAAGGAGTTACTCCTATTCAAATGGCCAATGCATATCGAACTTTTGCAAAAGGTGGAAGTTATAGTGACCACCATCTTATTAATGAAATAAAAAGTGATGATGGGAAGGTAATAGCTGAACATTATAGTGAATTACAACAGGTTTTTTCTCCACAAACTTCCTGGGATATGACTAGAATGCTACAGCATGTTGTTAGTGAAGGAACAGCGAAAAGTGGAGAATTCAAAGGCGAACTTGCCGGGAAAACTGGTACAACTTCTTATCCGAATGTTGATGGTGCTTCAAAAGATGCTTGGTTTGTTGGGTATACAGAGAATGTTGTTGGTGCACTTTGGATGGGATATGATAAAACAGATGAAAACCATTACTTAAAGCATGGTAGCTCATATCCTACTAAGCTGTTTAAAGATATCCTAACAGATGCTAGCTGGGATCAAAACGTTGCTTTTTCAGTTCCGGATGGTGTGGATGATCTAGATAGCCCTATTCGAATACAGGAAATCAACCGGGTTGATGCTAGATATACATTTAAACCACTGGGATTAATTACATTAACACTTGAATGGGATGCTCAGCAGGATGATCGTGTTGAGTACCGAGTTTATGAGAAAACAAAAACTGGTACTACAAAGCTTGTTGGTACAGTTAAAGGTAAAGGGCATTATGAGATTCCTTATATTAATGTGTTTTCAGAAAGTACTTATTCTGTAGCCCCTTATAATGTACAAACAAATAAAGAAGGCATGCTCACAAAATCGATCAAACCTAGTCTTTTCAGTTCAAATGAATAAGTAATAAAAACAGTTTCATTGATTTATTCGTCTATTTTTTGACATTTGTATATCAAAGCTATACAACATGAAATGAAACCGTTATAGTTGAAAGGGCAGAGAGAATAATATAGAATAAGTATTAGATTATAATAAGTATTATTTAATAAAGGGGTTTTCCCCTTTTACATAGAAAGGTGGCCTTTTTAGAATGGCAGAAAAGAGATTCAATGATACGTTTTTAAAGGCGTGTCGAGGAGAAAAAACAGATCATGTGCCGGTTTGGTATATGAGGCAGGCGGGTCGCTCACAGCCTGAATACCGTGCAATTAAAGAAAAATATAGTCTTTTTGAAATAACACATCAGCCGGAGCTATGTGCTTATGTAACAAGGCTGCCTGTTGAACAATATGGTGTAGATGCTGCCATTCTTTATAAAGACATTATGACGCCACTTCCTGCTATTGGAGTAGACGTAGAAATTAAATCAGGAATAGGTCCAGTGATTGATGATCCAATTCGTTCACTAAGTGATGTAGAAAAATTGGGAGAAATTGATCCTGAGAGTGATGTTCCTTATGTATTAGATACAATTAAATTACTTACACAAGAACAGTTAGATGTTCCGCTTATTGGCTTTACAGGTGCTCCTTTTACATTAGCAAGTTATATGATTGAAGGAGGACCATCGAAGAGTTATAACAAAACAAAAGCATTTATGTACTCTGAGCCGAAAGCTTGGTTTGCATTAATGGATAAATTAGCAGAGATGAGTATTGTGTATGTAAAAGCACAAATCAAGGCTGGAGCTAAAGCAATTCAAGTTTTTGATTCTTGGGTAGGAGCACTTAATGTGGCAGACTATCGTTATTATATAAAGCCGACAATGGAACGCATTTTCAGTGAATTAAGAGAAGAAAATGTACCTTTAATTATGTTTGGTGTTGGTGCAAGTCATTTAGCACGTGAATGGCATGATCTCCCATTAGATGTTGTAGGTCTTGATTGGAGACTTCAAGTTCAAGAAGCTCGAGGTATGGGATTAACGAAAACTCTTCAAGGAAATCTTGACCCAGCTATTTTACTTTCTCCTTGGGAAGTAATTGAAGAAAGAGCTAAAGCTATATTAGATCAAGGTATGCAGCAGGATGGTTATATTTTTAATTTAGGTCATGGTGTATTCCCACAGGTAAATCCAGAATCTTTAAAGAAATTAACAGCTTTTGTTCATGATTATTCTAAGCAGGTTAAAAGTAAGTAACAAATAATTCTTAAACACATCCAAAATGGATGGTATCGATAAATAATGAGAAAATAAGCTGACGAATTGAATTAGAGGTGAATGACGTGAGTAAGAAAAAAATGGGTCTATTAGTTATGGCTTATGGTACACCATATAAAGAAGAAGATATTGAGCGTTATTATACACATATCCGCCACGGTCGTAAGCCAGCACCAGAAGCACTACAAGATTTAAAAGACCGTTATGAAGCTATTGGGGGGATTTCTCCATTAGCAAAAATCACATTAGATCAAGCAGAAAACCTTGAAAAGCATCTAAATGACATTCAAGATGATATTGAATTTAAAATGTATTTAGGTTTAAAGCATATTGAACCATTTGTGGAAGATGCTGTTAAACAGATGCATGAAGATGGGATCACAGAGGCAGTTAGTATAGTACTAGCTCCACATTTTTCAACCTTTAGTGTGAAATCTTATAATGGACGAGCAAAGGAAGAGGCTGAAAAACTTGGAGGCTTAACAATCACTTCAGTTGAAAGCTGGTATACTGAGCCAAAGTTCATTGCCTATTGGGCAGACCGCTTAAAAGAGACATTTGGAAAAATGACTCAGCAAGAAAAAGATTCAGCCATTCTTGTTGTATCAGCGCACAGTTTACCTGAGAAGATCATTGCAAATGGAGATCCTTATCCACAGCAGCTTCAAGAAACAGCTGATTTAATTGCTGAAGCGGCAGGTGTAAAAAAATATGTAACAGGATGGCAAAGTGCAGGAAATACACCTGAGCCTTGGTTAGGTCCTGATGTACAAGATTTAACACGAGACCTGTTTGAAGAAGGATATAGAACGTTTGTTTACATTCCTGTAGGCTTTGTAGCTGATCACTTAGAAGTACTTTTCGATAATGATTATGAGTGTAAAGTGATCACAGATGAACTAAGTGCTAGCTATTATCGCCCAGAAATGCCAAACGCTAAGCCCGAATTTATCGATTGTCTTTCAACCGTTGTGTTGAAGCATTTAAAGGAACATAAATAAAATCTTATACTATAGAATAAAAAAGGCATGGATTATGTTGAAATCCATGCCTTTTTTGATTAAAAGTATAAGATAAAATATAGGGTTATTTTTTATTATAATCACTTAACCTTTGCTACACCTAATGCATAATGTCTCCATAAAATATTTTCTACCATTTCTGCTTGTGTTTCCTCACAATCAATAATTAAAATGACTTCTGACTGCTTACCCTTTAATAATCTTCTTTTCTTTTTTAGAATCTTCTCAGTATATAAACGTATAGCAAATCCCACCATAAATCCAAGAAATGCACCAATTAATCCCCAGTATATTGGCCCCCATGTTAACTTGAAACCTATACTAGCACAAATAACCGAAAAAGCTGTTGCAAGTACCATTCCAATATCGATAAGAGAGGTGCCGTCAGATCGGTGAATCGTATCAAAAATTTTTCGTTCTTCCATACGATTATCAAGGGGAATAGCATAGATTCTATCTTTTGCGATACCCTTTTTTTCTAACATTGAAATCGCCATTTCTAGAAAAGTGTTACATTCAAATGTTGAGAACAGTTGCATTTTCTTTTCACTTCACTTTTTGTGCTTTTATTAATTTAAAAGCAGGTGTTTGGTAGTTTTCTTTTAAATACTTACGTTGTTCTTTATCATAAAGATTGTTATTTTCAACTGTATTCATGTAAGAGTCAAAAACTGAAAAACCATAAATAGAAGGGAAAAATAAGAACCATTCTGGTTTTAAAACAGATGTTGCTTCTTGTACATGACCTAAAAATAAAAGTGATATTGCTTCAAGGCTGTGAGAATAATAACTAAAAAGAACAACCCAAATAATAACAAAGAACGCTGTCACAATTCTGTGTATGTATAGTTGACCAAGACCAGGAACAAACAATGACCAAATTAAAGCCAGTATTGGGTTTCTTTTGTCAAGATAGTTAATTTCAAGTGCACCTATACTAAAAGTATTAAAAGGATGTTCTTCCCTCTCAGATAATATATAGACATTATTCAAGTCTACGGTTGTACGGTAACTATCCCATATTCCAAACAAATAAACTGGAATATATATTAACAGCCATCTTGTGTCCAATATTTCTTTAGCTCTATCAATTTCCCCTTGAAATGAATAAACCATTGCTAAATTAATATTTGCTTTAACATTCACAACAACTTCCCATATAAATAGTACAAACCCGCGAATATACTTGGACAGTAGTAAGTGACCAAACCCAGGAAAAGCTGCACTCCACCAAGCTATAATAAAAGGGTTTCTTAAATGAATTTGAGTAGTTCCGAGAATGCTAACGTGAGCTTTGTAGCGTCTAGCGGTGTTGCTATTTGTATAATTATTCATTTATCGTCACCTTATTATCGTTCCTTTATTTTACAACTATAATTCCTCTAATGAAGTTTTTTATTCTAGATAGCTCATTTACCTTTTGGATATATATATTATTTACCTTAACTAATATAAACATGCTACCAGGCTATATTATTGTAATAGAGCTAGATTTAAAGGTACTATAACAACATCTAATTGATGGAGAGCTTTTTTGTTACTAATAAGGTCAATTAGTAACAAATGATCATACATGAAACTTTTAATTATAAAATATGGTACTAATATACTTTATTCGGCTACCGAAATAATGTATTCTAAATGAAAGTCAATGTTAGTTAAAATAGGGGGTACTACCGATGAAGGATGAACAGTTGGAGCAACTTAAGAATGAATGGATAGTTGAGGCTACGATTAGTGAAATTCAAGAAAAACTAGAAAATAAAGAAATTACATCAAAAGAGTTAGTGCTTATCTATTTATCCAGAATATCAGAAATCGACCAATCAGGTCCTTCTATTAACTCAATTATAGAAGTTAACCCAGAAGCACTACAAATTGCAGCAGCACTTGATTATGAAAGAAAAACGAAGGGTAGCCGTGGGTCTTTACATGGAATTCCTGTAGTAATCAAGGATAATATTGATACAGGAGATAAAATGCATACAAGTGCAGGTTCTCTTGTTTTAGCAGACTCATACGCGCAAGAAGATGGGGCTGTTGTAAAAAAGTTGCGTGAAGCAGGTGCAATTATTTTAGGGAAAACAAACTTAACAGAGTGGGCTAATTTCATTGCTGAAGATATGCCTACAGGTTATAGCTCAAGAGGTGGACAAACATTAAATCCTTATGGGCAAAAGTTTATTGTTGGTGGATCAAGTGCAGGTTCAGGAGCAGCAATTGCAGCAAATTTAGCGACTGTTTCAGTAGGAACGGAAACCTGTGGTTCAATTTTAAGTCCTGCAAGTCAAAACTCTATTGTGGGAATTAAGCCTACTGTTGGTTTAATTAGCAGAACAGGTATTATACCAATTTCTCATACTCAGGATACAGCAGGTCCAATGGCTAGAACAGTAGAAGATGCAGCGATTCTTCTTAATGCTTTACAAGGAACAGACGATAAAGATCCGATTACTCTTAGTAATGAGCTTCTTTCTGTAGATTTCACAGAGTTCCTTAAATCAGAAGGATTAAAAGGTAAAAAGATTGGTATAGCTCGTGATACGTATTTTGATGAGTTAAACGAATCACAGCTTACTGTTATGAATACAGCAATTGAAAAGCTAACTGAGCTTGGAGCAGAGGTGATTGATTCAATTGTTATTCCTTCAACAAATGAAGATTGGGATATAAATGTTCTTTTATATGAGTTTAAGGCAGATTTAGAGGCATATTTAAAAAATGTAGATTCTACCTTAGGAGTTCGTACACTTTCAGATGTAATACAACGGAATGAACAAATTGGTGAGAGTGCATTGAAATATGGTCAAAAGCTCTTTCTTGATTCAAACAAAACAAGTGGAACTTTAACGGATCCAAACTATCTTAATAGTCTAGAGAAGGATTATTACTTGGCTAGAAAGCAAGGTATTGATGCTGTTATGGAACAACATCAATTAGATGCTATTGTCTTTCCAAATAATATAGGTGCACTTCTACCTGCAGTAGCGGGATATCCGTCAATAACTGTACCTGCTGGCTACACGAATGAGGGAGAGCCAGTCGGAATAACGTTTTCAGGTTTAGCTTTTAGTGAGCCAGCATTGATTGAGATAGCTTATTCCTATGAGCAAGGAACAAAACATAGAGTAGCACCAAAATTATAGGATAAAGATTTTAAAAGCTGGTCATCTTTTAATTAGGGTGATCAGTTTTTTGTATGGATGATTAGATGAAGATTTAAGACGGATGGTAGTTTGAGAAATAGGTCGTCATAAAGGGAATGAAAACCAAAAGGCAGAGGAAAAGCAGAGCTAAAGGTCGATATCAAGGAGATAACGACCTAAACCTGAGAAAGAGCCATTAATTAAAAAACTTACTGTGTATTTTCTCATATAAACTATTAGAATGAAGATTAGAACTAAATAAGCCATACATTGTGTTTTGGAGGTTAGATTATGCTTATAACTGAAAGGCATCAAATTATATTAAACCTATTAAAAGAGAAAAAAAATGTAAAGCTCCAGGAATTAGTGGATTTAACGAATACATCTGAATCAACGTTAAGACGTGATCTTGATCAATTAGAGAAACAAAACTATTTAAAAAGAGTTCATGGAGGAGCTTCATTAATTCAAAGTAAACGAGAAGAACCAAGTGTTAACGAAAAAACGACTAAAAACTTTGATGAGAAAGGAATCATTGCTAAATATGCGGCAAATTTAATTCAAGATGGAGATTGTATTTATTTGGATGCAGGAACAACTACTTATCAGGTAATCACCTATTTGAACCAAAAAGATATTGTTGTTGTAACCAACGGTGTTGACCATCTAGAAGCATTGCTTGAAAAGGATATTGTTACTTATTTTATCGGTGGTTATGTGAAAAAAGTAACGAAAGCAACAATTGGTCGTGATGCATACACAAGTATTAAGAATTACCGTTTTGATAAGTGCTTCATGGGAACAAACGCAGTTCATCATGATCTTGGTTTAACAACCCCAGATCCTGAAGAAGCTCAAATAAAAGAGAGGGCTATATCATTATCACGAGAAGCCTTTATTCTTGCTGATAGTAGTAAATTTGGGGAAGTGTCATTTTCTAAATTTGCAGAATTGGATGAGGTGAAAATTATTACAAATAGTGAACCTGCGACTCAATTAAACAAATATGAAGAAAACACTGAGATTATTCTTGTAAATTAAATCTTTCGCTTAGCTGTTCCTTGAGTTGACATGAGGAACAGTTTTTTTGATTTAAAGATAAGGTTCATTATTAAGTTCATTTTCTAAGATCTGTAAAAAGTAAAACCAATATTATTAGTAAGATCAAAATCGAAAGTATTTTTTAGTTTTGCAGAAAAAGAATGATTTATAACTATAAAAGAAAGAAATAATATCAAGATCAGATTGTTTAAAGTCTAATTGGTATTAAATAAGAATTTCATAAGCTTTAACAAAATAGCCAATGTAAAACCTTTGACATAAGGTAAGAAATAATGTAAATTACCTAATGTACGAACAATATATAATAACAACCTTTTAAATATTCGTTTTTAGGAGTGCTAAATATGGAAAATGTATTTGATTATGAAGATATTCAATTAATTCCGGCAAAATGTGTTGTGAACAGTCGATCGGAATGTGATACAAGTATTACCCTTGGTGGACATAAATTTAAACTACCAGTAGTGCCTGCTAATATGCAGACTATAATAGATGAGAAGATCGCCATTTACTTAGCGGAAAATGGTTATTTCTATGTAATGCATCGTTTTGAACCTGAAAAGAGAGAAGAATTTATTAAAGATATGAATGCTCGTGGTTTAATCGCTTCAATAAGTGTTGGTGTTAAAGAAGAAGAATATGGATTTGTCGAGCAATTATCAGAGAAACAACTTACACCTGAATTTATTACAATAGATATTGCACATGGACATTCCAAAGCAGTTATCGAAATGATTCAGCATATCAAAAAGCACTTACCACAGAGCTTTGTAATAGCTGGAAATGTAGGAACGCCTGAAGCGGTAAGAGAGCTAGAGCATGCTGGTGCTGATGCAACAAAGGTTGGAATTGGACCAGGAAAGGTTTGCATTACAAAAATAAAAACGGGTTTTGGTACTGGTGGCTGGCAGCTTGCAGCACTTCGCTGGTGTGCAAAAGCAGCAAGCAAACCTATTATTGCAGATGGTGGTATTCGTACACATGGAGATATTGCTAAATCCATTCGTTTTGGTGCCTCTATGGTTATGATTGGTTCTTTATTTGCTGGACATGAGGAATCTCCAGGTCAAACAACTGAAAAAGATGGCAAGCTATATAAAGAATATTTCGGCTCTGCTTCAGAGTTCCAAAAAGGTGAAAAGAAAAATGTAGAAGGTAAAAAAATGTTTGTTGAGCATAAGGGATCCTTGCAGGACACATTAACTGAAATGGAACAGGACTTACAATCATCTATTTCATATGCAGGTGGAACACATTTAGAAGCCATTCGCCATGTTGATTATGTAGTTGTTAAAAACTCAATTTTCAATGGAGATAAGGTTTATTAAACACTCTTATTGTGTTAATTGATCAAATTCATTCATGCTTAGTAACAGTGGTTTTATCGTGTATGTACTGATAGTATGGAGGCAGGGACATAAGTAGTTAAGCTAATGTTAAACCCGAATTATTAGGTGATATTTCAATTATCATTCGCCTAATAATACGGGTTTTTATCTGCCGTCTTCAATAGATTTCTTGATTTTGGATTCTATTTTAAAAACTTAGTGAAATGGAGCGGAAGACACTAGGGCACCTACGGAAATAGAGGAAGAGCTGAGACCTAAGCAGGTGAAGCTGAGGAGGCATAGCTTCCTCCCCGTGGAACGCGAGTGTCTGCAGCGTAATGGAACGAACTTGTTTTTTCAACCTAACTGAATTTAGATTTATTCGTCTTTTTGGATTATTTCTTTAAATATGTCCCAGCCTCTTTTTATTTGTTTTGATTATCAAAAGGTGTTTCTTTAGGATGTAAATTGGAGTGAAAATAGTTATTTTTAAAATGGGCTTTACAATAAATTAACATTTGATGTAAAAAAACATTGAAATTAAAATGATATTTTCATATAATGAAGTATGAAAACGTTTCCAAGTGTCAAGCAAGGTGGGCAACATAGAGCCTATGGGGAGGGAGAAATTTTGTCTACCATTGAAGATGTCGCAAGGTTAGCCGGTTTATCGAGAACAACAGTATCAAGAGTATTAAATGACCATCCATATGTTTCTGATGAAAAGAAAAAGCTTGTTCAGCAGGCAATGGAACATTTGGGGTATGTTCCGAATTCGGCTGCTAGAAGCTTAAGAAATCAAAAGTCTCAGATTATTGCTGTATTGATTCCAAAGATATCAACACCCTTTTTTAGTCAGCTCATAGAAATATTAGAAATGGCAGCTTCTGCAAAGGGCTACCAGCTGATTATTTGTCAAACTCAATTCTCAAAACAGAAAGAGAGAAGTTATTTAAACCTACTCAAAACGAAACAGGTTGATGGGGTTATCATGACATCTATTGAAAACGATTGGGCAATCATTGATTCTTATTTGAATTATGGTCCAATTGTTCTTTGTAATGAGGTTGTAGAGCAAGCTGAGATTCCGATGGTGTTTATTAATCAAACAAAAAGTGGATATATGATAGCGAAACATCTACTTGAAAGAGGACATAAACATATAGCTTATTGTTCAAATGGATATATAAGCGAGGGAATGACTGCTAGAAAAGAAGGCTTTATAAAAGCGCTAGCTGAGGCAGGTATTCATTTTCAAAGTAAACTTCATTTTGAAAGGGTTTCCACAGTTAATGATGGAAGACACATATTCCGAGAAATGGAGAATTTGAACATATGTCCAACTGCTATTTTCACTGGAAGTGATGCTGTTGCAGCTGGAATCATTTCTGAGGCGAAGAAGGCTGGATGGAGATTACCAGATGATTTAGCAATTGTAGGTTATGACAATATGGAATTAACCGAAATTATCGAGCCTATGGTTACAACAGTTATATTGCCAGTTGAAGAAATGGCATCGAAAGCTATGGATGTAATTTATGAAAAAATACATAAAAAACAATTTCGTTCTTTTGAAAAACATGAGTTTGCCTCAAAGCTAGCTTTACGAGATTCCACAATGTTTCGTAGAAATCTAGTTGCGACATCATAAAAGAAAAGGATGCCGATTAAATACAATCGCATCCTTTTCTTTTTTTAAAGCAATTTTTTGATACCCATGCAAATTTTAAGAGAATACTTCTCTTCTAGATTGCAATGTTTCTAGCAGTGAAGACTTTGAGAATTCAATTGGCTTATTTAGTGAGACTAGGGGCAAATAACTATATTAACAGATTTTAATTGAAGTAATAAAATCGATGCACTATTAATATGAGATCTTTAGTACATTAACTGTAGAATTATAAATCGCTTACATGAAGACACTCATTACATGTATTACCATAACATTCATGCTGTTCTTCAATTTCATTTCCACATTCCTTGCATTGTTTTCTCGGTAAGTTTCTGAAAAATTCAGTTAATTTCATCATCATTTGTAATCCCTCCATGTCATTTGTTACTGTCATTGTATTATAACAGTTAATAAAGTGTCAACAACTGTTTTGTAACAACTTATTGCGAATTGTGCTAAATATTGATATATCAATGTTAATTCATTGAAAAAAGGGCTATTAACCAGATATTTTCTTGATTATTGACTCATAATGGGGAATACGTGAAGAATAGCTAACAAGCTTGTATAATGATAGGGAGAAATAGGAGGATGATGTTTCATGAAATTAAAGGTTATTGGCTATTGGGGTGGATATCCAGAAGCAAATGAAGCAACCTCTGGATATTTAATTGAATCAAATGGTTTTAACTTATTAATCGATTGTGGCAGTGCTGTATTATCAAAGCTACAAGAAAGTATTTCAATTGATCAATTAGATGCTGTTGTATTATCTCATTACCATCATGATCACATAGCAGATATAGGACCATTGCAATATGCATGTTATGTCACATCTCTCATTCATAATAAAGATAAAACATTACCAATTTATGCACATGCTTTAGATCAGGAGGCTTATAAAAAATTAACTTATAAGCAAGCAACTAAAGGAATCGAATATGATCATACACAACAAATAGTAGTTGGTCCTTTTACAATATCTTTTTTACCAACGATTCATCCTGCACCTTGCTTTGCTATGAAAATATCTGATGGAAACTCAAGCCTAGTATATACTGCAGATTCAAGCTATCAAGACGAATTTATATCATTTTCATCTTCGGCAGATTTGCTTATCGCAGAGTGTAGCTTATATGGAAATCAGGATGGAACAGCAGCTGGTCATATGAACAGTACAGAGGTTGGTAGAATAGCCCATTTAGCAAATGTTAAGAAACTCTTATTAACACATTTACCTCATTTTGGTGATCATCAAGATCTTATTAAAGAAGCTAGAAATGAATATAAAGGTGAAATTTCTCTTGCAAAAACTGGCTTTACATGGAGTAGCAATTAAAGGAGGAAAATGAATGTTATTTATTGATAATCAAGGAATTACAGATCCAAAAATTAATTTAGCAATAGAAGAATACGCGGTTAAACATTTAAATCCTAAAGAATCCTATTTATTATTTTACATAAATGAACCATCAATCATAATTGGTAAAAATCAGAACACAATTGAAGAAATTAATACCACGTATGTCGAAGATCATTCTATCCATGTTGTTAGAAGACTTTCTGGTGGTGGTGCTGTTTACCATGATGAAGGAAATTTAAACTTTAGTTTTATTACTAAAGATGATGGTGAAAGCTTTCATAATTTTAAAAAGTTTACAGAGCCTGTGGTTCAAGCTTTAGGAAAAATGGGTGTTAAAGCAGAGCTAAGCGGTAGAAATGATATTATCGCTAATGATGGACGAAAGATCTCTGGAAATGCTCAGTTTTCAACAAAGGGAAGAATGTTTTCACATGGTACATTATTATTTGATTCTGAAATTGAAAATGTCGTATCAGCACTGAAGGTTAAAAAAGATAAAATTGAATCTAAAGGGATAAAATCTATTAGAAGCAGGGTTGCAAATATAAGTGAATATTTGGATGAGAAAGTGTCAATAAAGCAGTTTAGAGAGCTGTTGCTTCACCAAATTTTTGGTGATTATGATACGATCCCACAATATGTACTAACAGAAGATGATTGGAAGAAAATAAACGAAATTTCTCAAAATCGTTATCAAAATTGGAATTGGAATTATGGAAAATCGCCAAAATTCAACTATCAGCATTCACACCGTTTTCCTGTTGGATCAATTGATGTTCGTTTTGAGGTTCAAAAGGGGATCATCAAGAATTGTAAGATCTACGGTGACTTTTTTGGAGTAGGAGATGTGGAAGAAGTTGAACATTCTCTAACTGACATAAAATATGAACGAGCAGCCATTGAAACAGCTTTGAGTGATATTGATGTAAAAAAATATTTTGGAAAAATTGATAAAGAAGAATTTATCAATTTAATTTATTAATTAATTCACTTAAGAGTTTTTACTATGTGAAGGATGTTTTCGTAGTTGTTTTGCAATCCTAAGTAAACAATACTGTATCAAGCATAGTGGCATCTATTCTTCATAGGTTAGTCCCTTATTATGCAATAAAACAATGCTTCTATTGCAAAATTAAGGAAAATAGCAACAGTTTCTCAAAAAAGAGCCTATATGAAATAAGGATAAGCATACTAAATCTTGCAATGGTTTGGTGTGCTTATTTTATTAATGTCAAATATATATCAATTGAGATTTATATATAACATACTAAACACTTGATAAATAACATTATATTTTCAAACTTTTACATGTGGAATCAATTCCAGGTCATTGAATATTATGAATTCTTTCAATATAATATAGGTAGAATATTTTTTATGCTTAACGCAGTATAAATGTAAAGCAATGAATAATGGAAGAATAGCTAAGGGGTAAGAAGCTACGTTAAGTTGTGTTTTTATAAAATCAATATTCTATTAGAAGTAGAAGTGCATCTGAGAAAACTGTTATGCAATTGCATATTTTTTATGACTAAAAAATGAATGGTTATTCATTCATTTTTACTACTAAGGGGTGGGAGAATGAATTTATCTTTACAGTTATCACAAACAGTAAAGGAATATGGTAATAAGCCAGCAATTATTTTTGAAGGCACTGAAACAACCTATTTACAGCTTGAAGGGGCAATTAATAAGTTTGCAAGTAGCTTAAATGAATTAGGAATTTCCAAGGGAGATCATGTTGCAGTTGTATTAGGAAATTCACCATACTTCATTATCTCTCTTTACGGGGCTATTCGTGCAGGAGCAACGGTTATTCCGATAAATCCTATTTATACTCCAGATGAGATTGCTTATATTATTAACAATGGAGACGTTAAGGCTGTTGTTACATTGGATCTACTACTTCCACTATTTGAAAAAATGGAGGCGATATTACCTACAGTAGGTCATATAATAACCTGTGAAACTCCACCAAATGAAAACAAAGCAGAACTTGATATTACTAAGCTAAATATCTACACAAAATTGAAATCGTTTACAAAAATGCTTTCTGTTGGCAGAGCACAATTTGATGGTCCTGTGCTGAATGATTATGATGTCGCTGTTATTTTATATACATCTGGTACAACTGGTAAGCCTAAGGGTGCCATGCTCACACATAAAAATCTTTATAGTAATGCAATTGACACAGCAAATTATTTAGAAATAACTAACAATGATATTGTTGTGACAACATTACCTATGTTTCATGTATTCTGTTTAACAGTTTCATTAAATGCACCATTAATGAATGGAGCGACATTACTTGTTGTACCTCGATTTAGTCCTGAGATTATATTCAATTTAGTAAAAAAATATGAAGCAACTGTTTTTGCTGGAGTACCGACTATGTATAATTTTTTACTTCAATTTGATCAAGCGAACAAGGCTGACTTAAAGTCTTTAAGAATTTGCATTTCTGGTGGAGCATCAATGCCTGTTGCGCTTTTAAATGGATTTGAGCAAAAATTTGATGTGATGGTTTCAGAAGGATACGGTCTTTCAGAGGCTTCACCGGTTACGTGCTTTAATCCTCTTGATCGCCCAAGAAAGGCGGGTTCAATCGGAACAAGCATTGTAAATGTAGAGAATAAAGTCGTAAACGAATTAGGTGAAGAGTTACCACCAAATCAAGTAGGTGAATTAATTGTTAAAGGACCTAATGTAATGAAAGGATATTATAAGATGCCAGAAGAAACGGCAGCTACGATCCGAGATGGTTGGCTTTATACTGGTGATTTAGCAAAAAAAGATGAAGATGGTTATTTTTATATTGTAGATCGAAAAAAAGATATGATTATTGTAGGTGGCTATAATGTTTATCCACGTGAAGTTGAGGAAGTTCTATATAATCATGAAGATGTGGTCGAAGTGGCTGTTCTTGGAATTCCAGATCCAAATTTTGGTGAAGCAGTGAAATGCTTTGTTGTCGTAAAAAATAACCAAATAACTGAAGAGATACTTCTTGATTATTGTAAAGAGCGTATCGCTAAATATAAAATTCCAAATTCTATTGAATTCTTAGAAGAATTACCTAAGAATACAACAGGAAAGATTTTAAGAAGAGCATTAAAAGATCAAGTTCTCCAAAAATGATACTTTAGAAGAATACAATAAAGTAAGATGCTAGACACAAATATCGTGCAGATATTTGTGTTTTTTTGTATATGAATGACTATGAGTAAAATCCTAAAGCTTTCTCCGGATAACATTTTATAGACTGCTTTTTTGATAGTTTCTACCAATAATCTTTGAAAATGAAAGAAAATTTATGAAAATATTCAAAAAATATTGAACTATTTCTCTTTTTCTGTATAATTTAATCAATGAAAGCATAAAAGCATAAAAGGGATTATTTAAAAAATAGAAACGTAAAAAAGGGGAGTTTAACATGAATAAAGGTTGGAAAATTGGTTCAGGTCTAATGTTAGCTAGTTTTTTAGCATTAGCAGGCTGTGGTTCAAGTGAATCATCATCTGAAGGTAAAAATGAAGGAAGTGGCTCTGCAGAAGGAGCAAAAACATACACAATTGGTGTTAACCAAATTGTTGAGCATCCATCACTTGATGCGGCATTAGAAGGATTTAAAGCTGCTTTAAAAGAAAAGGGCTTAGAAGTAGAGTATGATGTGCAAATTGCTCAAGGAGATCAAAATAATAGCCAAACGATTGCTAATAATTTCGTTGGTGATAAAGTAGATTTAATATTTGCTAACTCAACACCTAGTGCACAAAGTGCTTTAAATGCAACAACTGATATACCAATCATTTTTACATCTGTAACAGATCCTATTGGTGGCGGACTGGTAACTAGCTTTGAAGAGCCAGGAGCAAATATTACAGGTACAACTGACACACATCCAGATGCGATACCTAATACTGTGAAATTCATTGATGAAAATATAGATGGAAATAAAGTCGGAATGATTTATAATTCTGGTGAACAAAACTCTGTTGCTCAAATTGAATTAGTGAAAAAAGCAATGGAAGGAACAGACTTAGAGGTTGTTGAAGCATCAGTATCAACATCTGCAGAAGTAAAGCAAGCGACAGAATCATTAATAGGAAAAGTTGATTCTTTATATGTAATTACAGACAACACAGTTGTTTCAGCTCTTGAAAGTGTTATTGGAGTAGCTAGTGATTCTGATATCCCATTATTTGTTGGAGAATTAGATTCAGTTGAACGCGGTGGATTTGCTGCTTATGGTTTTGATTACTATGATATCGGCTTTGAAGCTGGTGAAATGGCTGTTAGTATTTTAAATGGTGAGAAAAAAGCAAGCGAAATTCCTGTTCAATATCCACAAAAGCTTAAGCTACAAATTAATGCAAAAGCTGCAGAGGATATGGGAATTGAAGTAAAAGAAGAATGGAAAGAAGAAGCAGAAATTTTAGAATAAAGGTGATGAAAGATGTTTACAGCCCTATTTGGATCAGTAGAGTCAGGATTAATTTATGCGATAATGGCTCTTGGAGTATACCTATCATTTCGAATATTAGACTTCCCAGATTTAACAGTTGACGGTAGCTTTGTTACTGGTGCAGCAGTAAGTGCTGTTTTAATTGTTAATGGTGTTAATCCTTTCCTTGCCACTTTAGTCGCATTAATCGTGGGCTTCTTGGCTGGCTGTATCACAGGGGTACTGCATACAAAAGGAAACATTAATCCACTTCTATCAGGAATTTTGATGATGATTGCACTATATTCTATTAACCTTAGAATTATGGGGAAATCAAACGTACCATTATTACAAGAAGAAACGGTTTTTACTCAGCTTTTGGAGGGATGGAATAAGCTTGGTATTGACGCTGCCATCCAACAGCTTTTCATTTCAATTGGACTCGAAGGATTTGTTCCTAAAACATGGTCTGTTGTTATTATCATGCTAATTTTAATCTTTGTTATTAAATATATTTTAGATTATTTCTTGAAAACTGAGATGGGACTTGCAATTAGAGCTGTTGGTGATAATCAAAATATGATTACAAGCTTTTCTGCTAACACAGATATGCTTAAAATTGTCGGCTTAGGATTATCAAATGCTCTTGTAGCATTCTCTGGTGCATTTATTGCTCAATACAATGGATTTAGTGATGTTGGTATGGGGATCGGAATGATCATTATTGGCCTAGCATCAGTTATTATTGGAGAAGCAATAGTTGGTACAAAAACGATTGTAAAAGCAACAATTGCCGTTATTATCGGTGCGATTTTGTATCGTATTATCGTTGCGATGGCACTCAGAGTGAACTTCTTTGAAACTGGTGATATGAAGCTGATTACTGCATGTATTGTCATTGGGGCTCTTGTTATTCCACAAATTATTGATAAACAAAAGGATAAGCGAAAAAAAGGCTTACGCAGAAAGCGAGGTGTAGGCGATGCTACAATTAGACCAAATATATAAAGTGTTTAATGAAGGATCTGTTGATGAAAAAATAGCGTTAAACTCATTGAATTTGTCTTTAAATGAAGGAGATTTTGTCACTGTCATTGGTAGTAATGGTGCTGGAAAATCGACATTATTAAATGTCATAGCTGGACGAATCACTCCTGATGACGGTGATGTGCTTATTAAAGAGAAATCAATGATTGATGTTCAAGAGTATAAACGTTCCCGCTATATTGGCCGAGTGTTTCAAGATCCAATGGCTGGTACATCTCCAACGTTAACAATTGAAGAAAATCTTGCTATTGCATATTCTCGTGTTCATAAACGGACGTTAAAGCCTGGTGTGACTTCAAAACGCAGATTGTTTTTTAAAGAACAGCTAGAAATGCTAGGATTAGGCTTAGAAAACAGATTATCTGCTAAAGTAGGCTTACTTTCTGGAGGAGAACGTCAAGCGTTGTCGCTATTGATGGCAACATTCACTAAGCCTGATATTTTGCTATTAGATGAGCATACTGCAGCACTTGATCCATCTCGAGCAGAGCTGATAACTAATTTAACTAAAAAACTTGTTGAAAAAGGTAATCTAACGACTTTGATGATTACACATAATATGCAACAAGCTGTTGATTTAGGAAACCGATTGATTATGATGGATAGTGGTAATATTGTTTTCCAAGCTGAAGGAAAACAGAAAGAGGGCTTAACAGTAAGTTCATTACTTGAGGAGTTCTCAAAAATTAAATCGGATAGTTCATTATCTGATAAAGCATTACTAATTTAAAAAGGTGCATGTCCCACATTGGTTGAGGGACATGTACCTTTTTTATTGTAGGCTGTGGGGCTACAGGCTATTTTACAGATGAGTGTATTTTGTGGTTTTAAATAAGTTGATGGGTAGTAACTAGTTCGTTTCATTTCGCTGCAGACACTTGCTTTCCGCGGGGAGGAAGTCAAGCCTCCTCGGCTTCGCCTGTGGGGTCTCGACCTTTCCTCTGCACCCGCAGGAGTCAAGTGTCTTCCGCTACATTTCACTATAATGTTATAAATGTAGTTTTAAAACTCTGATCTTAAAGAAAGGCTTTCTTAAGAAAGATTATTGATATAACATTAGTATCTAGCACCTAGTACCTAATGTGTTTTCAGGTATAATAGATACTAGTCTATAAAGAAAGGTAGCTAATAACCTTTATATCATTGCTGTTTCCTTCAAGTTATTAACAGCAACATTAATTTACGAAAACAGCCTAAATTCTAAGTTAACTGTGAAATTTCAGTTTGCAGTTCTTTCAATTAGCGTACATAACTCATATTTTTAACAAGTTCCATTGCTTCTTCGTCAGCAATGACTGTTGTGTTATGGTGATGATTTAAAATGGACGCTGGAAAGTCTTCTGTCACAACACCACTTAGTAATTTAACCATTGCTTCTTGTTTGGCTTTTCCTGAAACGATAAGAAGAATTTCTTTGCTTTCCATAATTGTTTGAATTCCCATTGTGATTGCTTGTGAAGGAACTTCATTCAGATTATTAAAAAATCGTGCATTTGCTTTCTTAGTTGAAGAAGCTAGATCAACGACATGTGTTCCCGTTTTAAAGGAGGTTCCTGGTTCGTTGAAACCAATATGACCATTGCTTCCTATACCTAGAAGCTGTAAATCAATTCCACCTGCGTCAACAATTTTCCTTTCGTATTGAGTGCATTCGGCTTGATTGTTTTCATTTAAACCTGAAGGAATATTAGTATGATTTAAAGAGATATTTATATGCTTAAATAAATTTTCATACATATACTGATAATAGCTATTTGGATTTTCTTGCTTAAGACCAATATATTCGTCCAAATTAAATGTTGTCACATGTTCGTAGGAAGTATGATTCTGTTTGTGATCTTCTATTATGTTTTGATACACACCTTTTGGGGTACCACCTGTAGCTAAACCAAGATATAGTTTAGGCTTTATTTTTACTTTATTTATGATATACTCAGCGGCTCTTCGGCTCATTTCATGATAGTTTTTCACTTCAATGATTTTCAATAGATTCATCTCCTCAAGCTATCTCATAATTAGTAATAGCAGTATTGATTTACTTATAGATTTTATTCATTTTCCTCTTGTTTTGTATAAGCAATCTTTCCTTTACAAATTGTCATAAAAACATCCATCTTCTCATCAAGGATAACAAGATCTGCATCTTTACCTGTTGAAATACTTCCTTTACGATCAAACATATTTAATTGTTTTGCTGGATTTTCTGAAGTCATTTTAATCGCACTTATAATTGAACATCCGGTGTAGAGTTGTATATTTTTAAACGCATCAATCATTTTTAAAACACTACCTGCTAATGTATCTTCTTCTAATAACGCTTTTCCATCTGTTACTGTTACTAATTGTCCACCTAAATCATATTTTCCATTCTCAAGCCATTTAGCTCTCATAGAATCTGTTATTAAGATCATTCTTTCATCTGATAATTGTTTGTAAGCAAGCTTAACAATTTCTGGACGAATATGAATTCCATCTGAAATTATCTCAACCATTAATTCATCTCTTAAAAATGCAGCTCCAACAATTCCAGGCTCTCGATGATGAAGACCGGTCATTTGATTAAATAAGTGAGTAACATGTGAAGTACCATGTTGTATTGCATGAACGACTTCATCATATGTTGCTTGTGAGTGTGCGATAGAAGATATAATATCCTGTTGGTTTAAATATTTTATTAAATCTATTCCACCAGTAAGCTCAGGTGCAAGTGAAACAAGTTTAATTTGATTGTTAGATATTTCTTGCCATCGTTTAAATGTTGAGATATTAGGAGGCAATATATGTTTAACAGGCTGAGCACCAGCTTTATTTTCATGAATAAAAGGACCTTCTAAATGAATACCTAACACCTCTGCAAAGCCTTGAGTCTGAGAGTTTTGGATATATGTCCCCGTATTGTGTAAAGCCTTCTCAATAGCAATTGAATGTTCTGTTATTGTCGTAGCCAAAAAACTTGTTGTTCCTTCTTTCGGAAGTGTTGAAGCTATAACATCAAGGCTCTCTTTTGTAGCATCCATAGTATCTGCACCATTAGCTCCGTGAATATGAATGTCGATCATACCCGGAATGATTCTATAATTACTAGGTAAATTAATCACATGATAATCTTCTGATTTCGGAAGCCTATCAATAGTGCCTATAGAACTGATTTTGTCATCATCTATCTTAAGAAATCCATTATCTATAACTTTATCTTCAGAGTAAATCGTTCCATTTATAACTATTATTTTTGGTAAATAAGAATGCATAGAGATTACTCCTTTGTTTTACATATTCTTGTATTTAGAATAACATTTCAATTTTTAGTTGTCTATACCAGTTAAAAGTATGTATGATTATATAACAAAAATAATGACAAATAACTCTATTTATTATATAAAATTGGTATAGACATCTAGATAAATAGGTGTTAATATAGTTTTGTAAAACGCTTTCATCTATACGATTAGATGTTGGTGAATATTTTAAGGGATAACAGAACTATTTAAAGTTATTTAATTTCTTACCTTTTTACTTTTTTTATCTGATAGGAGGAGAATTCTATGATGAATTATTTACAAAAGATTGGTCGGTCTCTAATGTTACCAGTAGCAGTTTTACCAGCAGCCGCGATCTTAATGGGGATAGGCTACTGGATCGATCCTACTGGCTGGGGTGCTGGAAGTCCGATTGCAGCCTTTTTGATTAAAGCAGGATCTTCAATTATTGATAATATGTCGATTTTATTCGCAGTCGGTGTTGCATTAGGGATGTCGAAAAATAAAGATGGATCTGCTGCATTAAGTGGGTTAGTTGCTTATCTAGTTATAACAACTTTACTATCAACTAATTCAGTCGCAATGCTTCAAGGAATTGATCCAGAAGCAGTTAATCCAGCGTTTGCTAAAATAGGAAACCAATTCGTAGGAATTTTATCAGGAATTGTTGCTGCGATTATGTACAATCGTTTTAGTGAAGTTCAATTACCAGCTGCACTAGCATTTTTTAGTGGAAAGCGTCTAGTGCCAATAATGACTGCTGTTTCAATGTTAATTGCATCATTAGTATTGTTCTTTGCATGGCCTGTTATTTTCACAGGTTTAGTATCTTTTGGTACAGCTATTAGTAAGTTGGATTTCATTGGAGCTGGTTTATACGGTTTCTTTAATCGATTACTGATTCCAACAGGCTTACATCATGCTCTAAATTCAGTATTTTGGTTTGATGTTGCAGGTATAAATGATATTGGTAACTTCTGGGCAGGTACTGGAACAAAAGGTGTAACAGGAATGTATCAAGCTGGATTCTTCCCAATTATGATGTTTGGCTTACCAGCAGCTGCACTAGCTATGTATCATACTGCCAAAACAAAAAGGAAGAAACAAGCTGCTTCACTAATGATAGCTGCAGGATTTGCATCATTTTTCACAGGCGTAACAGAGCCACTTGAATTTTCATTTATGTTCTTAGCTCCTGCTTTATATGTTGTTCATGCAGCATTAACAGGATTGTCATTGGCAATTGCTTCATTATTTAATTGGACAGCAGGGTTTGGTTTTAGTGCAGGCTTTGTAGACTTTGTCTTAAGTTCAAGATTACCACTGGCAAATCAACCATATATGTTATTAATACAAGGTTTATTTTTCGCAGTAATCTACTATATTCTATTCCGTTTCTTGATTACAAAATTCAATTTAGCTACTCCAGGTAGAGAAGCAGATACTGAAGAATCTGTTGAAGAAGTTCATGATAACACATCGACTTCTGAAAATAAGTTTGAGAATATGGCGAAAACAATTTATGAAGGATTAGGCGGAGATGAAAATGTTTCATCTGTTGATAATTGTGTAACTCGCTTAAGAATTGAAGTGAAAAACATGGATGCTGTTGATCAAAACAAAATCAAATCAACAGGAATACCTGGAATAAATATTGTTGGTCAACAAAGTATCCAAGTTATTGTCGGAACACAGGTACAATTTGTTGCTGATGAGATTGAAAAATTAAGAAAATAGACAGACTAGCTAGACTACCTGTGAATTTATGCAGGTAGTTTTTTCTTTTAAGAAATGATCTGCTTTGTGAATGGTATCATAGCTTCTACGTTTAACAGTAAAGAATCTGAATGAATAGTATTGTAAAGGTTACCATATGTGTGAATATATCCTTTCTTTATAATTGTAAAATGCTACTAGTATTAATATAATAATGAATAGTGATGTTGAAAGGAGATTTTTATGTGATTGACAAACATTCTCCTCTTCCTTTGTATTTTCAGTTAGAAGAGCAAATAAAAAAAACGATAGAATCTAAAGAGTTAGTTCCAGGAGATGCTTTGCCATCAGAACGTGAGCTTTCAGAGAATTATCAAATAAGCCGTATGACAGTAAGGCAGGCGATAACAAACCTAGTGAATAAAGGCTACCTTTTCAGAGAAAAAGGAAAAGGAACCTTTGTATCTAGTCAAAAATTTGAACAAAGTTTACAAGGCCTTACAAGCTTTACAGAAGACATGCTGGCACGAAACTTAAAGCCAGGAAGTAAATTACTGCATTTTGAAATATATCCTGCTGATAATGACATTAAAGAGAATCTAAGTCTACAGGATGATGAACTTATTTATAAAATCAAAAGACTACGACTAGCTAATGAGGAACCAATTGCTATTGAAACTAGTTACCTCCCTGTAAAGCTTGTACCTGGTGTAACCCCTGATATCCTAGATAAATCTTTATACACATATATCGAAAACAACCTAAATTTAAGTATTGGGCACGCAACACAAACTGTTGAGGCAGCTATTGTGAATGAAGAAGATAGTAAGCATTTAAAGGTCAATAAAGGAGTCCCTATTTTACTCATACAGAGGGAAACCTACTTAGAAAATGGAACGCCATTAGAAATAGTAAAGTCTTCTTATCGTGCAGATCGATATAAGTTTAAAATAGGGATTGAGCGGAAATGATATGGTGTTTTATCCTTGAATAATAAAAATAGTCCCCTTTCAAGTAGGCATGCTTAGATCTACTTGAAAGGGGATTAATTTTATATTATAGAGTATTGTTGTTAAACCTTAGTAAATCGATGCGATCGCTATACTTGTTTAGTAGTGTTTTATTATGATCATCAGCTCCAGCAACATTGCCACTAATAAAAACAGGTGGTTTCATTCCCTTATTAATCATAAGCTTTATTGCCTCAGCTAATATTCCGTTTAATATGGCAGCACCTATGACAGTAGATGTAGGACCAAAGGCTACTTCAAAGTCTTTATAATGTAATGTGCCATCACCAAGTTTTGAATGATTGTTGAGTGGTAGGTCAACAACATCAGCAAGATATTGTCCACTGTTATGTCGAGATGATTGACTTTTATGATACTCAAACGAACTCAATCCAACTATATATGCACCTGCCTTTTTGGCGTGGATGGCAACATCAATTGGCACCGGATTAATCCCTGATGTAGAAATTACAATAACTAGATCATGCTTTTGAATGTCTTGTTTTTTCATAAATTCTTCTGCATAGTCGTTTTGTCTTTCTAATTGCGAGGATCTAATAGCACCTTCATGTAGCATTAAGGGCTCAATTAAAATAGGTTTAATTGGGGCTAGCCCTCCTGCTCGATAAAACACCTCCTCAGTGAGGATATGAGAGTGACCACATCCGAAGAGCTGGATAATCCCATCATTTTGAATCGTTTCAACTACTTTATTTGAAACAAATTCCATTTTCTCTTTTTCTTTATTTAGAACAAATTGTAATTTTTTTTGTATCTCTTCAAAGTAAGCTGTTAGCATTGTCATCACCTTCAAAATAGTTAGTAGATAGCTTAAATATAGATTTGTAGGAAATAAGTAAGATTTAGAAACCAATTTAATAATAAATGTTGTTTATTATAAAATACAAACGTATAATATACTATACGATAACAAATTATGGGAGATTATATGAAATCAATTCAATCACAAATTGCAGAGAACTTAAAAAATATTCGGAAACTTAGAGGTTATAGCTATGATCAGCTCGCACAGATAACAGGTGTAAGCAAAGGGATGCTTTCGCAAATTGAAAAAGGAGAGTCAAGTCCAACTGTTAATACTTTATGGAAAATAGCAAATGGATTGCAGGTGTCTTTTTCATCATTAGTCGAAGAAAAAGAACCGACTGTATCGGTTGTAAGACTGTCAGAAAAAACAGCTGTAACAGAAAATAATGAACTGTTACAAGTATATCCTTATTTCCCTTTTGATTCCTCAAAAAAGTTTGAAATCTATTTTATGGAGATTATGCCTGGCTGTGTTCATACATCTGATCGTCATCATGGAAGTGTTGAGGAGTATGTTCTAGTTTGTGATGGAGAAGCAACTGTGGTCATACAAGGAGTGGAATATGTTATGAAAAAGGGAGATTCAATGAAATTTGAGGCAACTCAAACCCACACATATGCAAATTTTACAGATAGAAAAACAAGTTGTTATTTATTAATTTATTATGCTTGAGTTGTTTCTATCAATAGTTATATCAGTTTTCTAGAAAAGGAGTAAATGAAGATGGCAACAATCACTTCCTTAGGAAAGAAACAATCTAGCTTCCTTCAAGGTACACAAGGAGGTTTAAGTATTGCGATTGGGTATTTACCAGTTGCATTAACATTTGGACTTCTAGCAAAATCGACTGGTTTATCTCTCTCTGAAACAGTCATGATGAGTTTAATTGTTTTTGCTGGTGCTTCACAATACATATCTCTAAGTTTAATAGCTGTTGGAACCGGAGTAATTGAAATTATATTCACAACATTTATTGTGAACATCCGTCATTTTTTAATGTCAGCATCTTTAAGTGAAAAAGTGGAGGATGATCCATTGTGGAAAAAAGCTCTATATTCTTTCGGATTAACAGATGAAACATTTACAGTTGCTTCTACAAAGGAGGGAACTGTAAACGCGAGTTATTTATTTGGATTAATGCTTATTTCTTATGCTAGCTGGGTTGTAAATTCAGGAATTGGTTATGTAATAGGCGCCAGTCTTCCGACAACTGTTCAAGAGAGTATGGGAATTGCTCTTTACGCTATGTTTATTGGCTTACTCATTCCATCTTTAAAAAAGCATCGTAAAGTCCTATTCTTAGCAGTTCTAGCGGCAATCTTAAACTCGTTATGCTATGCATCACAAGCAATCTCAACGGGCTGGGCAATTGTTTTATCAACGATCGTGTCTGCCGTTCTTGTTGAGCTTTTTTATCTGAAGGTTGAAAGTAAAGAGGTGAATCACAATGGATAATACAATCCTAATGATGATTATCGGAATGGGAATTGTCACATATATTCCAAGAATGATTCCACTTGTTGCATTAAGTTCGTTAAAACTACCATTATTTGTCCAAAATGTATTAAAGAATGTACCTTATGCAACATTAGGTGCATTAATCGTACCTGGTATATTTCTTATAAGTGATGATATAGTGTTTGGAATTATTGGGGCACTTGCTGCAACACTAATTGCTTTTACAGGTGCAAATGTGATTGTTGTGGTTATGGGGTCAATCGGGACACTGGTTTTATATAGCATGTTCTTCTAGGGCACGATAACAATTATAGACCTTTTCAAGTTCTAAAGTAATTCAGTACTTACTAAACTATAATAAGAGCTTGTTCGAGGGGGAATGACTACTTGAGAAAATGGCTAACACGATCGATATTTGCTTATTTTATTTATGGGTTACTCGTTTATTGGTATCTGTTTGTGTTTTCTGATACTGGAATACCAGCTCCTTACATAGGAACTCCAGCAGATCCAGGGACCTTTATGTCAGGAAGAGAACAGCTGTTATCAGAGGAATATTCAACAATAAGAAGCTTTCTTTATTTAGTGACAGTCCCATTTGAATGGTTTTTATTGTTTGTGTTTTTGATTACAGGTTTGTCTAGAAAAACACAAGAGTGGTCACAAGCTACTTCAAGATTTTCATTCTTACAATCAGCAGTTTATTTCTTTTGGTTATCGTTATTTATCTCATTCTTGTCATTACCAGTAAATTTAATAAGTTATAAAATTTCTACAACCTATCATATTACAACCCAAACCTTTCCTGCATGGATGAAGGATCAGCTTATTGATTTCTGGGTTAATTATCTGCTAATGGCTACGATTGTTATTGTAGTATTTTGGTTAATTAGACGGTTTGAGAAAAAGTGGTGGCTTTATGCTTGGTTTTTATCTATTCCATTTTCAATGTTTTTAATGTTTGTACAACCAGTTTTAATTGATCCTCTATACAATGATTTTACACCTTTAAAAAACAAAGAATTAGAGACGAAGATCTTAGAGCTTGCTGATAAAGCAGACATTCCGGCTGAGCATGTATATGAAGTCAATATGTCTGAAAAAACAAATGCACTAAATGCTTATGTCACTGGAATAGGGTCAAATTCTAGGATCGTGTTATGGGATACAACATTAAATCGACTAAATGATGATGAAGTCTTATTCATCATGGCTCATGAAATGGCTCATTATGTTAAAAAACATATTTATGTTGGAATTGCAGGGTATTTACTGTTAAGTTTATTCGGTCTATTTTTTATACATTTGCTCATGAAATTCTGTATCAATCGTTTTGGCTCATTGCTTAAAATTCGTTCAATGAAGGAATTAACAGCCTTTCCATTGTTTTTACTTTTGCTTGGCGTATTAACGTTTGCTTCTAATCCTTTGTCAAACACAGTTGGCAGATATCAGGAAAAATCAGCTGATATGTATGCAATTGAGATGACAAACAATCATGAAGCAGCAATAAGCTCTTTTCAGGAACTATCAAAAGCTGGCTTAAGTCAGGTAAATCCACCGACATTAATAAAAATTTTCCGTTATACACATCCAACAATGCTTGAACGTATTATCTACCTTGAGGAGCATGGAAAAGGAAATGTAAATAAGCATAAAGAGTAGATACTGATTATTAGTTCAAAAGTGTATCTTACATTTTCCATGAATGTTTAACCTGTGTTATAACAGATTTTTTTAGACCTAGTGTATTTCGCACTAGGTATTTTTTATGAGCTAAATACAGTCCCTATATAGCCAAATTTTATTTTTTTACTTTTTTAAAAGAAAATTGTTCCATTTTTAATGAATCTGTTATATATTAGTTTTAGTTATAACAATCTGTATTATAACAATAAAAAGTGAGGTGTTCTTTCTACGATGGCAACCCAAATGACAGGATGTAAAATTGTTGGAGAGATGCAAGAATCATTTCATCAAGTACTAACACAAGAGGCATTAGATTTTCTTGAAAAGCTAGAAAGAAAGTTTGGTAACCAAAGACAAGAGCTGTTACAGCAAAGAAAGAAAAGGCAACAAGAGCTTGATTCAGGTAAGCTTCCAGACTTTTTGAAAGAAACAGAGGAAATTAGAAATGGAAATTGGACTGTAGCCCCAATTCCAGAAGATCTGATGGATCGCCGTGTTGAAATAACAGGTCCTGTTGATCGAAAAATGGTTATTAATGCTTTAAATTCAGGTGCAAAAGTATTTATGGCAGACTTTGAAGATGCTACATCTCCTAGCTTTGAAAATGCGATGAATGGTCAAATTAATCTTCGGGATGCTGTTCGTAGATCTATTTCATTTCAAAATGAAAGCGGTAAAGTATATCAGTTGAATGATAATATAGCGACGTTGAAGGTAAGACCAAGAGGTTGGCATCTTGAGGAAAAGCATATCGAACTAGATGGTAAACGGATGTCTGCAAGTTTGGTAGACTTCGGACTATTTTTCTATCACAATGCCCATGAGCTTGTTAAAAGAGGAAGTGGTCCATATTTTTACTTACCAAAAATAGAAAATCATCTTGAGGCAAGACTTTGGAATGATGTATTTATTTTTGCTCAGGAAGAGTTAAATATTGCTAGGGGTACAATAAAGGCAACAGTTCTTATTGAAACAATAATGGCTGCATTTGAAATGGATGAAATTCTGTATGAGTTAAAAGAACATTCTGCTGGCTTAAATTGTGGAAGGTGGGATTATATATTTAGCTATCTAAAGAAACTTAGAAATTGTGAAGCTGTTATTCTTCCAGATCGTGCACAAGTAACAATGACTGTTCACTTTATGAGATCATATTCACTACTTGCTATCAAAACATGTCATAAGCGAAATGCACATGCAATGGGAGGAATGGCAGCACAAATTCCGATAAAGAATAACCATGTAGAAAATGAGAAGGCATTTCATAAGGTACGCGCTGATAAAGAAAGAGAAGCAACTGATGGTCATGATGGAACATGGGTAGCACATCCAGCACTCGTACAGGTGGCAAAAGAAGTTTTTGACCAGCATATGAAAACTCCAAACCAAATTCACCGAAAACGAGTGGATGTAGCCGTAACTGCTAAGGATCTTCTAGAGGTCCCTGATGGAACGATTACAGAAGAGGGTGTAAGAACAAATATTGATGTAGGAATAAGGTACCTAGCTTCTTGGCTTAGTGGAAGAGGTGCTGCTCCAATACACAATTTAATGGAGGATGCTGCAACAGCTGAAATCTCAAGAGCACAAGTATGGCAATGGATTCGTCATCCACGTGGAATTTTAGAGGATGGAAGAAAGCTAACTTTCAACCTTTATGACCAATTAAGAGATGAAGAGATTAGTAACATTAAAGAAACAATTGGTGAAATTGCATTTAAAAAGGGGTATTTTGAAGAAGCAATTTTAGTATTTGATGAACTTGTAAAGCAAGATGATTTTACTGAGTTTCTAACAATTCCTAGCTATGAAAAACTATAGAAAGTAATTATAGATTTTCAAATAGGAGATCTGTAAATACAAATCTGATTTTTCGTATGTGAATAATGGTATATACCATACAACAAAATGGGGGAATGGGAAATGAATAATCAAAGAGTTGAGTCACTACAAAATAGCTGGAGCTTAGATAAACGCTGGGAAGGTATTACTCGTCCTTACAGTGCTGAAGAAGTTATTCGTTTAAGAGGTTCAATTGATATTGAACACACTCTTGCAAGAAGAGGAGCAGAAAAGCTGTGGAATTACCTTCAAACAGAAGAGTATATTCATGCTTTAGGCGCACTAACAGGCAATCAAGCTGTTCAACAAGTTAAAGCTGGATTAAAGGCAATCTACCTAAGTGGTTGGCAGGTAGCGGCAGATGCTAATCTTTCAGGAAACATGTATCCTGATCAAAGCTTGTATCCTGCAAACAGTGTACCAAATGTTGTAAAGCGAATTAATCAAGCCTTACAAAGAGCAGATCAAATTCAGCATCTGGAGGATGAGGGTAATATTGATTGGTTTGCTCCAATTGTGGCAGATGCAGAAGCAGGGTTTGGAGGACAATTAAATGTTTTTGAGCTTATGAAATCAATGATCGAATCAGGTGCATCAGGTGTTCATTTTGAGGATCAATTATCTTCAGAGAAAAAATGTGGTCATCTTGGAGGAAAAGTATTATTACCTACACAAACTGCTGTGAAAAATCTTATTTCTGCTCGTTTAGCAGCAGATGTAATGGGAACGCCTACAATTATCATTGCTCGAACTGATGCAGATGCAGCAGATTTAATCACAAGTGATATTGATCCTGCTGATCACGAATTTATTACAGGAGTACGAACAGTTGAAGGATTTTTCCGTACTCGTTCTGGTATAGATCAAGCAATTAGTAGAGGACTTTCGTATGCACCATATGCTGATTTAATTTGGTGTGAAACATCTGAGCCAAATTTAGAGCAAGCACAAAAATTTGCTGATGCAATACATGAGAAGTTTCCAGGAAAATTATTAGCGTACAATTGTTCACCTTCATTTAATTGGAAAAAGAAACTTGATGATGAGACAATCGCTAATTTCCAAAAAGAAATTGCAAAAATGGGCTACAAATTCCAATTTGTTACCTTAGCTGGCTTCCACGCACTTAATCATAGTATGTTTGAGCTTGCACGAGGCTACCGTGATCGTGGGATGGCAGCATATTCTGAGCTACAACAAGCAGAATTTGGTAGTGAGGTACATGGCTATACAGCTACTAGACACCAGCGCGAGGTTGGAACGGGGTACTTCGATGAAGTTGCCCAAACAATTTCTAGTGGAACATCATCAACAACAGCATTGAGGGGCTCAACTGAAGCAGAGCAATTTACAAAAGCTTAAAGAAGAGGTAGAAGCTCTATATTAAGGTGAAAAGTGACTCGAACATAAGTATTTAGGCTAATAAACCCGAATTATTAGGTGATCATTTATTTGATCTTTTGCCTGATAGTTCGGGTCTTTTTACTATGGATTTTTGATTTTGCATACTATTTTAAAAAAGTGAAATAGAGCGGAAGGCATTCGACTCCTAGGAGAAGTACTGACACATAAACAGGCGTAGCCTCCGCCCAGCGAATCTTCTGCAGTCCAATGGAACGGATTCTTTAAATATTCCCCCAGCCTCTTTATTCTTTAACTTAGAATACAAAAAAAGATCCAGTAATCTCTTTTAAAGAGAAAGATCGAAATGCTAATGACCTTCATTCTATATCCGAGGATGCTGGATCTTTTTTAGATAAATCTACTTATCCTAACTTACGCAATACGCTGTATTCTTTAGATAATGTCATAAATACTGTTTTGTTTTTTGTGTCAAGTGCATCATTAATACGTTCTTCTAGCAATGCTTTTTTTCTTTTAAACAAAGCTTCATCGACAACCATTTGAATATACATGTCTAATACAGGATGTTCTGATGGAACGTTTTTCATTGTGTTACGGGACTTCATGATCTCAGTGTAAGACGACTTTTTATTTTTCATGAAAGATCACCCCTGATGCCTTTTTTATATTGTATGGAATTTGAGTGTTAAAATCAACTAAATATTAAAAATTTTTAAAAAAATTAACAGGAATATTTTTAAGCTGTATGAAATAGGAGTTGTTGGAAAAGCTAGTGCAAAGGATGTGAATGAAAATGGAAAAGGAAAGGGAAATTGAAATTTCACCGACAGCTTTAAATCCTCTAGTTGGGTTGGAAATCAATGAGGAACTAAATTTTGTAAATGAAGAAGGTGAAAAAGAAATTGATGACGAGTGACTTCTTTTACTTAATTGTAAAAGAAGTCACTTTTTTGTTGTTTTTTTGTAAATATATAGAAATTTCGGCTTTTACATGCTAGATTGTTTATGGGAGTTATTACCTAAAAAAAGTGAGAGGTGTAGTGGAGTGAATAAAAAAATAAACAGGGTAGAGGATTATACTATTAATCGTTTTACAATGGCGATTTTGCCAGATAGCTCAAATAAGATGTTCTCAGAAGTACTCGAGATTGAGGAGAATCTTGTAGTAGAAAAACGGCCAATGGAACTAATCAGTGGCAGTTGCTCATACTATGGTAGTAGTTATATGGGTAGGAAGGACGGAACAAGAGATGTGATGGGTGTAACACATAAACCACCGATTGCTATTGACCCAACGAACTCCTTATATTTTTTCCCCACGACATCCTCAACAAGGCCGCAATGTGCATGGCTATCACATAGCTATGTAAAGAGCTATTCAGAAGCAGAACATGATAATACAAAAGTGACATTTACTAACGATAAAGCAGTTATTCTTTGTATTTCGATAGGGTCATTTGAAAATCAGCTTTTCCGAACAGCACAGCTTCGAACAATTATGTCTTCTAGAATTGAACAAGAACAAAAAAAGATGAACATGCTATTATTTCCAAAAGGTCAGGGAGAAGTTAATACATTTTATGAGCAGATAATTAGGGAATTAAACCGATATAATTAATGTTTACATTCACATACTAGTAAACTTGCAAAATGACTTTGAATCAGAATAGATTACTTTAAGTGGTCAATAGGGGTGCTCCTTTGTTTCAGGTACGTTTGTGGAGTTCTCTTATTGACTTACGTTTTAAAAACGGGTTTATAGTTCATCTATGTAGTTGGAATACATTGATGCTCCAAAGCAAAGGTTAAATTAGAATATGACTTTATCAGCTAGAATTTAAATTTTATCCTTACCTAGATTAAGAAAAGATGATTTGAAACTTTACTTAAATGCAATCGTATATTTAATTAAGGCTGTTTTCATAAACTTTGTTGTTTTTGCAATTCCAATTAAACAACACTGTATCAAGCATAGAGGCATCTATTTTTCAAAGATTAGTTCCTTATTATGCAGTAAAAACAATGGTGCTGCTGCAAAATTAGGGCAAATAGCAACAACTTTTCAGAAAAGAGCCTTAATTAAAGAGTGTTTTCATCTTTTAGAAATAGATAAGGAGCATGAGCTATGATGAAAAGGAAAAGAAGAAAAAAGTATAGAAAGACCAATCAAGAGCGTTATAATTTTATTGACGGTGTTATTGATATTGCCGTTTACATCCCTGAATTGATCTTCTTACCATTTAGATTAATGTGGTATTTAATAAGGTTCTTAGTGAGGATCTTTGATTGGACATGAATTTTATTTGTACGTAAAAATGCTCTAAAGAAATGTCTTTTTTAACCGATCTTATAAGTATTAAAGTTTAAATTTGTTTATTTTCTTAATTTAAAAAGATACATTTCCATAAGCTCTGCAACTTTATTACGAATTCTCGGGTTAAAGTAGTTGTGTTTTTCTTCATATCCATTATAAATAAAAGAATAGAGAGTAAAAGCTTCATCTCGTTCAACTTGATGTACTTTAATATTATGTTTTTGCAAGTGGCGTTTTACATCAGCTAAGTCCTTTTGTGCGAGCTTTAATGCTTCTTCTACTACTGTAAGATATGGACGATGAAGCTTAAAAGGACTGTTCTCAATAACTGTTAAGTCACGGTTGAAGATGGCAACAGCCATGGGTATATAAATAGATTGTTCAATGATGTCACGGATATCGCTTGGAATCCTAGTCATGATAAATGCCCCTTTCGAAACAGAACACTTGTTCTTATTTTATTATAAATGAATGCCTTCAGCTAAGCAAGCAAAATTATTACGTATTGTTTTCTTTAAAGTTTTGATACAAATGTGTAAAATAGATAGTAAAGGTACTATTTTGAGGAGCATAAGATGAATTTGGAGACATTACAGGAACTATTCACAATCGATCAATTAATGGAGCTATTTGAAACATATCGTTCATTTGGTCCTTTTTTTGCTATATTATTGCCATTATTAGAAGCTTTTTTACCTTTTTTACCTCTTGTTGTTCTTATTGTTGCAAATGTGAATTCCTTTGGGTTATGGATGGGGTTTTTCCTATCATGGATTGGAGCTTCTTTAGGAAGTATTCTTGTATTTTTTATTATGAGAAAACTTGGTCAATTTACGATCTTTAAAAAACTTCGGGAGAAAAAGGGAATTAGAAAATTACTTACCTGGATTGAACGTAGAGGATTTAGTCCACTTTTTCTTATACTGTGTTTTCCATTTACGCCTTCTGCGGCAATAAATGTTGTTGCAGGACTTTCGCGAATAAGTTACTGGCAATTTATCTTAGCAGTACTTTCCGGTAAGTTTGTGATGATTTTTATGGTAAGCTTTGTGGGACAGGATCTTCAGGCACTTATTACTCAGCCTATCCGCTCAATCATAGCAGGGGTAGTTATCTTTTTGTTATGGTATATTGGTAAAAAGGTTGAACATCGCTTAAATAGGACGGTAACTGTTAAAAACAGAGACCATTGAGGCAGGTGTGTTGTATGAAAAAAAGAGGAATTGCTTTTTCAGCAGTTGGTATTTGCTTTGTTACGATATTTGTTAAATCTTATATTTTTGTTGAATACAAAGTAGAAGGAGTTTCTATGCAGCCTACTTATGAAGAAGGACGGCTGCTTTCAATTAATAAATTAGGAATGTATTTTGAATCACTCAAAAGATTTGATGTTGTACTTTTTCAATTAGCAGGTACGGAAGAAATTTATGTGAAAAGGGTCATTGGATTACCAGGTGATGAAATTCACTATCAAGATGATCAACTATTTATAAATGGTAAAAAGGTTAATGAACCATTTTTAGATGATGAAAAAGATAAGGTGAACAAGCAAACGGGTAATTTCACATTAGAAGAAATTACAAATAAAACAAGAATTCCAAAAGGGCATATTTTTGTCATTGGAGACAATCGCATTCAAAGTCGTGATAGTCGTCATTTTGGACTTGTCAAAATTGTAGATGTTATTGGAACGGTAAAAAACAAAGATTGATGCTAACTTTCTAGGTGTAAAGATTCCTTGAAGAGTTAGCATTTTTTATTTTTAATATACAAGGCGAGGACATAGGAAAGGTTTGTTTTCATTTAAATGATGATCAAAGGTTATTTGAATGTCATGATCAGAATGGGAGGTCATATCTAAAGGTCGTCAATAGGCGAATGAAGGACAAAATCGAGTCGTATCGTATTCCAGTCTAAAGGTTGTCATCAGACGAATGAAGGACAAAATCGAGCAGGAGCCCCAGTCAAAAGGTCGTCAACAGGTGAATGAAGCCCATAATCGAGCCAAAGCCTCAGTCAAAAGGTGCCAAACAAAATCAAGAAAGTTTTATAAAATGATAAAAATCTATATTATAATAAAACATGGGGATATACCCAGTATAAATAACTATTTTACGAGTTTACTAACTAAGGGGGATGGGAAATGCGTGAGGTTGTTATCACAGCTGCTGTAAGAACACCTATCGGATCTTTTGGAGGCGCTTTCAAGGATCTTTTGCCTACACAGCTAGCTGTACCTGTGTTGAATGAGGTTGTGAAAAGAAGTAAGTTAGAAAAACAAGATGTAGAAGAGATAATTCTAGGGCACTGTATTCAAAGAACAGATGAACCAAATACAGCAAGAACATCTGCGTTATTAGCTGGATTTCCTGATATAACAACTGGTTATACAATACAGAGACAATGTGCGTCGGGAATGCAGGCAATCATATCTGCTGCTATGCAAATTCAAACAGGTCACTCTAACATCGTTATTGCTGGTGGAGTTGAGACAATGAGTTCAAGTCCTTACTTACTTAAGCAGCATCGCTGGGGGAGCCGTCTTCAGCACAGTGAGGTAACAGATAGTGTTTGGGAGATATTAGAGGATCCAATTCATCATATTATGATGGGGGAAACAGCGGAGAATGTTGCACAACAATATAATATCTCACGTGAAGAACAAGATGAGCTTGCGTTATCAAGTCATACTCGTGCTTTAGCTGCAATTGAGAGTGGGAAGTTTACTGAAGAAATTATTCCAATAAACGTAGTAACAAGAAAGGGAGAAACAACGGTATCTCAAGATGAAGGACCAAGACAGGTTACAAGTGATAAGTTAGCTTCATTAGCACCTATTTTTAGAGAAGATGGATCAGTAACAGCGGGGAATGCCTCATCATTAAATGATGGAGCAGCTGCACTAGTATTGATGTCAAGAGAAGAAGCGGAACAGAGGGGCTTACCTATTTTGGCAAAAATTTCTCATTATTCAGTTGCCGGTGTAAATCCATTGGTGATGGGGATAGGACCAGTTCCAGCAGTGGAAAAGGGGTTAGCTGCTTTGAATTGGTCGATAAACGATATAGATGTTGTGGAGATTAACGAGGCTTTTGCAGCACAATATTTAGCAGTTGAAAAACAACTTGAGTTAAATCGAGATAAGGTGAATGTTAATGGAAGTGGCATAAGCTTAGGTCACCCAATAGGCTGTACAGGTTCGCGTATTGTTGTTAGTCTTTTACATGAAATGAAACGGAAAAATGCTAGTAAAGGTTTAGCAACATTGTGTGTTGGTGGAGGTATTGGTGTAGCTTTATTTTTAGAAATGTAATCATATTATAAATATGAGGCCGGGACATAATTAAAGAAGTCATACAAAAAGACGAATAAATCTACATTCAGTAAAGCTGGAAGAAACAAGTTCGTTCCATTGCGCTGCAGACACTCGCTTTCCACGGGGAGGAAGCTGAGCCTCCTCGGCAAGCCTGCGGGGTCTCAGCCTTTCCTCCATTCCCGTAGGAGTCGATTGTCTTCCGCTCCATTCCACAAGTTCTTAGAATTAGTATACAAAATCAAAAAATCAATTTATGACAGCAAATAAAAACCCGAACTATTAGGTGAATGATTAATTGATATATTACCTAATAATTTGGGTTTATCATTAGCTTAAATACTTATGTCCCAGCCTCTTTTTTGATAAATAAGTAAAGAAAAGCTTACCAAGAAGATTGTGATGAATAGATATAGAATACCTTGAAAGGATAAAAGGCTTGCAAAGACAGGACCCACACTTGCACCAGTTAACAAGGTGAAAGAATATAATGAAATAGCTGTTGCCCGCTTTTCGCTAGCTGCTTCACCGATAAAAGTGATCAAGCTTGGTATCAAAACAGCAATGGCTGATACAAGTATAATAGATAAACCTGTAATGAAAAAAAGTTGTTTTGAAAAAAGCATCAAAGCGAAAGAGCAAATTATAAGGAACAAACATAATAGGATGATATTTAAAGGAGAATGTTTTTTTAACCACCTTCCACTGAAAAGTGAGAGAGGTGTTCCAATTAAGCCAATACATCGGCTAAAAAAAGCACTGTCTCTTGATTAACGAATTGCTGAGCCAGCTCCTCGTAAAATGCTACAAACGACATTAATGTGAAAAAGGTAAGAAATAAACCAATTATTATTTGTGGCTGTAGGAGCTTCTTAGTTTGTGTTGAAAGTTGACGTGAGGACTTCATTCTATTTTTAGGTACATTAGGAAGAATAAACAAAGAAAAAAGTGATAGGAGAAAGTACATAGCACCAAAGAAATAAAAAACTGCTTTCCAATTATATATTGATACAAGTGAAGAGCTGAGTAATTGTCCAATAATTCCTGCCATTAGAAATCCTGTATTAATTACAGCAATTATAAAGGTGCGCATTCTTGGCTGAAACAAATCAAAGCAATAAGCATATGCTACAGGTGCAAAGCTACCTAAAACAAATCCTTGTAAACCTCTTAATGTGTAAAAGCTTATTACCGATGAAGATAAGGAGAGACATAGTGTAACGAGGCAAGAAATGATCATACCGAAAACTAATACATACTTCTTGTTGAATTTCTCTGAAATTGGTCCAAAGCTTAAAAGTCCTAAGGCATAGCAAAAAATAAATAATGTACTAGAAAATACAGCATCATCATATGTAATCGATAATCCATCAGCAAGTGCAGAGTAAATCGGAATTAGTAAATAAATATTACTCGCAACACAAACGGCAGTAATCCACATAAAAACGGCAATTATATGCTTCCTCATCTTTTCACCCCTTATTTATAATTATGAAATTTCTAATCCATCTGTGATGTATAGCTAGTAGAAATTCTAGGGTAAAGTTGGTAGTGATGAAAAATGGAATTTGCTTGTAAAGTAAAGTAAAATAGAGAGAGATTCAAATAACGACAATATGCAACTTTCTTTTTAAAATATCATGATAGGATTTTATTACCACGCTATTTTAGAGTGGTATTTATTTTTGGCTCGCTTAATGATTTTTCGTGCATAGACATTATAATCCACAGAAGATCGGGAGCCTCTACAAGCAAATAACCTCAATTTTTTATAGATAAAGAGAAACATTGATTTAAAGGATGAAAAACCTTAACGATAGTGAGGAATAAACATGAGCATTCAATTTATTCTAGGTCGCTCAGGTAGTGGTAAAACTGAGACGATATTAAATGAAATTAGAGATAGACTTAAACAAGAGCCTATTGGCAAACCAATTATTTATCTAGTTCCTGATCAAATGACGTTTGGTGCAGAGTATGAGCTTATTCGCACTCCGAATTTAGGAGGTATGATTCGAGCTCAAACGTTTAGCTTTAGTCGCTTAGCTTGGCGTGTATTACAGGAAACAGGTGGTATGACTCGTCATCATCTTTCAAGTACGGGCATTCAGATGATGCTAAGAAAATTAGTTGAGCAATATAAACAAGAATTCAAGGTTTTTGCTAAAGCAAGTGATAAAAACGGATTTATTGAACAGCTGGAAGCAATGCTTACTGAATTTAAACGCTATTGTTTGTCTCCACAAGAGCTTGAGGATTATTTAGCAAGTGCTACTACAGAGCATGATGAAAAAACTTTAACAGATAAATTGCATGATATGGCAATACTTTATAAACAGCTTGAAATACATTTAAGTCATAAATATGTAGATTCAGAGGACTATTTAAAATTATTAGCTGAAAAGGTTGAGGAGTCGCGCTTTTTACAATCAGCAGATATTTATATTGATGGTTTTCATAGCTTCACACCACAGGAGTATGAAGTGATAGCATCATTAATGAAGCATACTAAAAATGTGAAAATTGCTCTTACTGCTGATAAGGCATATGAAGAATATCTTCCTCATGAGCTACATCTCTATCAAATGACAGGAAGAACGTATCATAAAATTCTTCAGCTTGCCGGTGAGATGGGCAAAGAATTGGAGCAGCCAATCCTGCTCAATGAACAGCATCGATTTGCCAGAAGTCCCTCATTAAGTCACTTGGAAGCAAATTATGATGCACGACCAACTAGTGTGTATGGAAAGAAAACAAATATAACCTTATTTCAAGCATCAAACCGCCGCTCTGAAATAGAAGGAATTGCAAGAGAAATTCAGGATCTTATCAGGAATTCACAGTATCGTTATCGTGATATGGCTTTACTTATTAGAAATGCTAATGATTATCAAGATGTGATTCAGCAAGTTTTTAGAGATTATGAAATCCCATTTTTCATCGATCAAAAACGTTCGATGTTAAACCATCCTTTAGTGGAATTAATTCGTTCAACATTAGAGATGATTAATGGTTACTGGAGATATGAAGCTGTTTTTAGAGGTATAAAAACAGAAATGCTATTTCCTATAGATATGGATAAACGTGTAATGCGCGAGGATATGGATTTATTAGAAAACTATGTCCTTTCATATGGTATTCAGGGATCACGTTGGACAAAGGATGAGCGCTGGAGATACCGCCGCTTTTATTCATTGGATGATGAGTTTGTTGTAACAGACGAGGAAAAGCAAATGGAGGAAAAGCTAAATTTCCTTCGTGATATTGTCACAAAGCCGATTTTAAATCTGCAGAAGAGATTTAAGCGAAGTAAAACAGGAAGAGCACTTGCTGAAGCTTTGTATATGTATTTAGAAGAGTTGCAAATTCCAGAGAAAATAGAAAAGCTACGTATTGAAGCAGAAGAAAAAGGGCAACTATTAGAAGCAAGAGAGCATGCTCAGGTTTGGCAGGCAGTTATCAATTTATTAGATGAATTTGTAGAAATGCTGGCAGATGAAGATATTACCTTAAAGCTATTTTCAGAGATGCTTGAAACAGGGTTAGAATCGATGAAATTTTCTCTTGTACCCCCAGCTATTGATCAGGTTTTAATAGCAGACCTTGAAAAGTCGAGATTTTTTAATGTGAAATGTTCTTTTATCGTAGGAGTAAATGATGGAGTTATCCCAGCAAGACCTAAAGAAGAAGGAATACTAACAGAGGATGAAAGAGAGGCTCTTCATTATCAAGGAATTGATTTAGCGGCAACAGCTAGACAGCAGTTATTGGATGAGAACTTTATTATCTATATGTCGTTGTCAAGTCCATCAGATAAACTGTATTTATCATATCCAATGGCTGATGAAGAGGGAAAATCATTGCTTCCTTCCGTTATTTTGAAGAGAATTGAGGAGATGTTTCCGCTTGTTAGTAAACGACGTTTGATGAATGAACCAGAACAGTTAGCTCTTGAAGAACAGCTAAGCTTTATGGTTAATCAGAATGTTACATTAGCTTATATCACCTCACAGCTTCAAGCTTGGAAAAGAGGCTACCCAATTCAGCCGATATGGTGGGATGCCTATAATCATTTCATAGCAACAGAGAAAAACATTACTCAAAGAGTTTTGAGCAGCTTATCTTATGAAAATAAACCGAAAAAGCTTGATACGGCAGTGAGTCGCGAGTTATATAGTGATCATATTCAGGGAAGTGTGTCCCGAATGGAGCAATTTAATAGCTGTCCATTTTCACATTTTGCTTCACATGGATTGAAATTAAAAGAACGACAATTCTTTAAGCTTGAGGCACCTGATATCGGACAAATGTTTCATTCAGCACTTAAGTTAATCTCAGATCGATTACAGCAATTGAACATGGATTGGCAGGAGCTAACGAAAGATCAGTGTGAACGATTATCAAATGATGCTGTTGAAAAGCTAGCACCACGGTTACAAAAAGAGATCTTACTAAGCTCAAATCGCTATCATTATATAAAGCGAAAGCTACAGAAAATCCTTACACGTGCTTCTTCCATCTTAAGTGAGCATGCGAAAGCAAGTGGATTTGCACCAATCGGTTTGGAGCTTGGATTTGGTAAGGGTGGTGAGCTGCCACCAATTCGTTTTACATTGCCTAATGGCTGTACGATGGAGGTTGCAGGTCGAATAGATCGTGTTGATAAAGCTACTGGGAAAAATGGTGTGTTGCTCAGAATTGTTGACTATAAATCTAGTGAAAAAAATGTGCAATTATCTGAGGTTTATTATGGTTTAGCTTTACAAATGCTTACTTATTTAGATGTTATTATCTCAAATTCTACTAAGTGGTTAGGTGTACAAGCAACTCCAGCTGGAGTTTTATATTTCCATGTACACGACCCAATGATCCAAGCCTCAACAATGTTATCAGAGGATAAATTAGATGATGAAATTTTTAAGAAATTTAAAATGAAGGGCTTATTACTTGGAGATGAAGAAGCTGTTCGCTTAATGGACAATTCCTTAACAGAAGGTAGCTCATCAAATATTATTGCAGCTGGATTGAAAAAAGAAGGTGGCTTCCGTTCTACATCTTCAATTGCAAGTGAAGAAGAATTTCAGCTGTTAAGAAATCATGTTCGTACTACCTTTGAGAAAATCGGGACGAATATTACAGATGGTGTTATCGATATTAGTCCTTATAAGCTTAAAGATAAGATGCCTTGCACATATTGTGAATATAAATCAGTTTGTCAATTTGACGATTCTTTAGAAGAAAATAATTATCGCGTATTAAAAAGCGAAAAAAATGATGCTGTGTTAAAGCGAATGAGAGAGGAGGGAAAAGGATATGAGTGAAATAATCGCTAAGCCAGAGAATAGTCAGTGGACTGATGATCAGTGGAAAGCAATTGTTGCAAGTGGACAAGACATTTTAGTAGCGGCTGCAGCTGGTTCAGGAAAAACTGCTGTACTTGTTGAGCGAATCATTAGAAAAATCCTTTCAAGGGAAAATCCAGTTGATGTTGATTCATTGCTTGTTGTGACGTTTACAAATGCTTCAGCTGCAGAGATGAGAAATCGTGTTGGAGAGGCGCTTGAAAAGGCGTTAAAGGAAAATCCTTCTTCTTTGCATTTGCGTAGGCAGCTTACATTACTCAACAAAGCATCAATTTCAACTTTACATTCTTTTTGTCTTCAGGTTGTAAGAAAATATTATTATTTAATCAATATTGATCCAAGATTTCGAATTGCGGATCAAACAGAAGGACAGCTATTAATTGATGAAGTATTAGATGACATGTTTGAAGAAGAATATAGTCTTGAAAACAATGAAGAATTTTTTGATTTAGTTGATCGTTATACATCTGATCGAAGTGATTTGGAGCTTCAAACATTAATTCGTGAGTTGTATTTCTTTTCAAGATCACACCCGACACCGACAGTTTGGCTTGATGAGTTAGTAACGATGTATCAAAATCATGAAGGAAGAGATATCGACTCCCTACCATTTGTTTCCTTTCTTCTTGAAGATATCGAGATGCAACTAATGGGCGCTCGAGATCAGCTTTTACAGGCTATGGAGCTTACAAAGCTTCCAGCTGGTCCTGCTCCCAGAGCTGAAAATTTGGAAGATGATTTAAAACAAATGTCAGAAATTATTGCAAGTAAGCATTCATGGGATCTATTGGGAGAGCAACTGAAAAAATTCAAACTAACTAGAGCGAAGATTGTTAAAGGTGACCAGTATGATAAAGCTTTAACTGATCAAGTTACAGCATTACGTAATGCAGCTAAGAAACAAGTTGAGCAGCTTAGAGATGAGTTATTTTCCCGTTCCTTGGACAATTATTTGCAGGATTTTACCCATTTAAATCCAGTCGTTTCAAAGCTTGTAGATTTAGTGAAGCAATTTGCTGAACGATATGAAGGAATGAAAAAGGACAAGGGAATTGTTGATTTTGCTGATTTAGAGCATTATTGCTTACAAATTCTTAGTACAGAAAATCAAGAGCCTAGTGAAGCAGCTTCTTATTATAAACAACAGTTTGTTGAAGTACTTGTTGACGAATATCAGGATACAAACCTTGTTCAGGAATCGATCTTAAAACTTGTCACAAAGGATAATGAAGCAACTGGTAACCTATTTATGGTTGGTGATGTAAAGCAATCGATTTATCGATTCAGATTAGCAGAGCCTTTTCTTTTCCTAAGTAAATATAAGCGATTTAACCAATCCGCAGATCAAACTGGAATGCGAATTGATTTGTCCAAAAACTTCAGAAGCCGTTCAGAGGTATTAGACGGAACAAACTATTTGTTTAAGCAAATTATGGGGGAAAAGGTTGGAGAAATTGAGTATGATCATGATGCAGAATTAAAGCTTGGCGCTTCTTATCCCAACAGTGAACTAATGAAAACTGAGCTTTTATTAGTTGAACGCGGAGGTAAGGGTCAAGAATCTGATTATGGTGAAGCAGAGCCAGAAGGTGTTTTTGATGAGCAGGAGCTAGAAACTGTTCAATTAGAAGCTAGATTAATGGCGAAAAAGATAAAAGAATTAATCGATCAGCAGTTTCAAATTTATGACAGAGGTATTGATGATACTCGGCCAATTACGTACCGTGATGTTGTTATCCTCCTCCGTTCTATGCCATGGGCTCCACAAATTATGGAGGAATTTAAACAGGCAGGAATACCTGTCTATGCCAATTTATCAAATGGATATTTTGAAGCAACAGAGGTAGCGATTATGATGTCGTTGCTCAGGATTATTGATAATCCGTTTCAGGATATACCATTAGCGGCTGTACTTCGATCACCGATAGTTGGGTTAAATGAAAATGAACTTTCTATAATTCGTACGTTCGATCGAAAAGGAACATTTTACGATGCAGTAAAAGCATTTATGATGTCTTCTAATGATAATCATCAGGAGTTATATAAAAAACTAGAGCCATTTGTGTTCCTGTTACAACAATGGCGTGATCTTGCCAGACAAGGATCTGTTTCAGATTTAATTTGGCAGCTTTATCGTGATACAAAGTTTTTTGACTTTGTTGGAGGTATGCCAGGTGGAAAGCAAAGACAAGCCAATCTAAGAGCTCTATATGACAGAGCACGTCAATATGAAGCAACATCTTTTAGGGGATTATTCCGTTTTCTACGCTTTATTGAACGAATGCAGGATCGTGGAGATGATTTAGGTGCTGCACGTGCATTGGGAGAGCAAGAGGATGTTGTAAGATTAATGACAATTCATAGTAGTAAAGGATTAGAATTTCCAGTTGTTTTTGTAGCAGGACTTTCTAAACAGTTTAATATGATGGATCTTAATAAAAAATACTTACTTGATAAGGAATTAGGATTTGGTACAAAACTTATCAATCCTAACTTACGAGTAAGCTATCCAACATTAGCTTATATTGCTTTAAAGAAGAAAATGAGGATGGAGCTTCTTGCTGAAGAAATGCGTGTGTTATATGTAGCCCTAACACGTGCAAAAGAAAAGCTATATCTCATCGGAACATTAAAGGATGCGGAGAAAACGATAACAGATTGGCAAAATCACCTTACACATACTGACTGGCTTTTACCAGACTTTGAACGTGCTAAGGCGAAAAGCTATTTAGATTGGGTTGGACCAGCATTAATTCGTCATCAGGATTGCACAATTTTAACAGAAGGTCAGATTTCTCACCAAGAAGAAATTGCCCAGCATCCATCAAGGTGGATCATCGAAAAGGTAAAAGGTGAAGAACTTGTAGAGCCATTTAAGGAAGAACAAGAATTAAATGCTGAACTTCTGGCATCCATTAGTGGTGGAGAAGCTGTTTCAATTGAAAGTGAACAAAAGCAATCTGTTATTGAGTATCTTTCATGGATGTATCCATTTATGGATGAAACAATAAAACGGTCAAAACAATCAGTGACAGAGCTTAAACGTCAGCGGGAGATTCAAGATGAATATAGTGATCAACAGCTGATAAAGCAGCAGTTATCACAATCCTTTTTATATAATCGTCCGAGCTTTATGCAAAGTAAGTCTGTTACTGCTGCTGAGCGAGGAACAGCCATGCATACGGTTATGCAGCATATTGATTTAGAAAATTCACTAACAGAAACTAGTGTAAAAGGCTTAATAGACGAGCTTGTAAAAAGAGAAATTTTATCAAAAGAACTAGCAGACGTAATAAATATTGAGCAAATTATTAACTTTTTTGCTACACCTCTTGGAGAAAGATTGTTAAAAGCTAAAAATGTGTATCGTGAAGTACCATTTAGTTATGCTTATGATGAGCAAAATAATGATAAATTCAATGGTGAGCCAATATTAGTACAAGGTGTTATTGACCTCTTGTTTGAAGATGACTTAGGTATTGTGTTACTAGATTATAAAACAGATACTATTAAAGGCAAATTTGCTAACTTTACAGAAGCAGAAATCACTTTGAAAAATCGCTATAGAGTCCAAATTGATTTATACAGTAAGGCGATAGAAGATATTATTCAAAAACCACTGCATGAGAAATACTTATTTTTCTTTGATGGTGGTCATTTAGTGGAAATGTAGAAAGAAAGATTCAAGGGAAGTGAGCAAGACATAGCCACTATGTTTGTGAGCTTCCCTTATTTTATTAAGGTTCCATAAAATAAAATTTGTACAAAAAAGATTAATAAATAACCAAAAGTCACTAAATGGGCAACAAAGATTCAGTTTGAAAGGAAGTCGATAACATGCGAATATTGCATACAGCTGATTGGCACCTTGGTAGATCTCTAGAGGGACGTAGTCGTTTGGCAGAGCAAGCTCAATTTATAGATGAACTTGTTAAAATAGTAGAAGAAGAAAAAGTTGATGCAATCTTAATGGCTGGTGATGCGTTTGATACGGTGAATCCACCTGCTGCAGCTGAACAATTATTTTATGAAGGGCTTTCACGGTTATCTGATCATGGAAAACGACCGATTGTCGTGATTGCAGGAAATCATGATAATCCAGATCGCCTTTCAGCAGCATCTCCTCTAGCTGGTAATCATTCTATCCATTTAATTGGTTACCCAATAATTGATACGATAAAGGTAGATATTCCAAGACTTGGCCAACAAATGAAGGTAGCCGCACTTGCTTATCCTTCAGAAGCGAGGCTTGAACAAGTTTTATCAGAAGAGCATGATGAGATCTTATTAAGAAATAAATATGATGAAAAAATTCGAGAGCTTTTTACGATGATGAGTAAGCAATTCAGGTCTGACACTGTGAATATTGCAATGAGTCATATTCATGTGGCAGGAGGGAGTTCAACAGATTCAGAGAGACCTATTGAAGTAGGTGGTGCATATACAGTTGCAGCAACAAGTATGCCAGAAGCAGCACAGTATGTAGCATTAGGGCATTTACATCGACCACAAAATATTAACCGTGCGAAAACCCTAACACGATATTCTGGATCACCTCTTGCTTATAGCTTTTCAGAGATTGGCTACGCAAAGTCTGTCACAATTCTCGATGCTGAGCCAAGTAAGCCAGTTGAAATGAAAGAAATACCGTTATCATCTGGTAAACCTCTTGTGAAGTGGAAGGCAACAGAAGGGATAAGTCAAGTTCATAGCTGGCTTGATGAAGGAAGAGATGCATCTGCATGGATTGACTTAGAAATTCATTTAACCTCAACACTGTCAATTGAGGAAATTCATCGCTTACGTAAGTGGCATTCAGGTTTTATTCACATTCGTCCTGTTTTTCAAAAAGAGTTAGAGGTAGCTGCTACACGACAAGCTAATTTACCTATTGATCAATTATTCTCGCAATTTTATGAAAAGCAAACAGGTGGCGCAAAGCCTGAGGATGAGCTAGTGAAATTATTTTTAGAGCTTGTTCAACAGGATGAAGAGTCAGAGGAAGGTGATGAGGGATGAAGCCAATCCAGTTAACTGTATCTGGTTTGCATAGCTTTAGAGAGAAGCAGACAATCGATTTTGACTCTCTTTGTGATGGTGGGATTTTTGGGATCTTTGGACCTACTGGAAGTGGAAAGTCATCAATTTTAGATGCTATGACTCTTGCTTTATATGGAAAAGTGGAGCGAGCGATGAATAATACACATGGCATTTTAAACCATGCAGAAGACCAGCTCACCGTTTCATTTTCATTTGAACTTGAAAATGCTTCAGCTAAAAAAAGATACGTTGTTGAACGAGTGTTCAAAAGGACAGATGATGTACGTGTGAAAACTGCGATATGTAGGTTAATAGAAGCTGGAGAAGAACATGTCGTATTAGCGGATAAAGCTGTTGACGTTAATGAAAAGGTATACGGACTCCTTGGCTTAACAATTGATGATTTCACACGTGCTGTTGTGCTTCCACAAGGTAAATTTGCAGAGTTTCTTTCATTAAAAGGTGCAGAAAGAAGACAAATGCTTCAAAGATTATTTCATTTAGAGCAATATGGTGATCAGCTTATGAAAAAGTTAAAGAAGCGAGTTACAGTAACAAGAATTGCTCGTAATGAGCTTGAAGCTGAAAAAACAGGTTTAGGAAATGCATCTTCTACAGCGGTAGAGGAGGCAAAGAAACAATTAAATGATGCAGAAGTGTTATTACAAAAACGTAATAAAGAATTTGAGAGTGTAACAAAGGAATTCGAAGATAAGAAAGCGTTATGGGAGCTCCAGCAGCAAAAGGTAGAATTTGAAAAGGAAAAAGTGAATTTAATAAAAGAAGAAGATAGAATTGAAGATTTACAAAAGCAGCTAAAAAAGGCAGATGAAGCAGAAACATTACGACCTTATGCTGAAGCATTACAAGAGCTTAGAAAAGAAAAACAAGAAGCTGAGGTTAATCTTGAGGTCGTAAAGAAGAAATATAGTGAAATAAAACAGCAATATGATCAAATAAGCCAAGATTATGAAAAGGTACGTAAAGAAAAAGCTGAGCAAGAGCCAAATTTAGTAGCAAAGCGAGAGAAGCTTGTTTCATTGAAAAAGGTGGAGTTAGATCTGCAAAATGATCAGAAGCTGCTAGAGGAGCTTCAAAATAAACATTACCTTTTACAAAAAAAGCGTGAAGAAAGTCAATCTTTATTAAAGAAGGCAGAGCAGTTTGTTGAAAAAGCAGTAAGCAAGCAGCAGCTACTACAAGAAGAACAAAAAACAAAGCTTGTAACAGCAAAAGAACGTGAACAGTTACGTGCTGCAATTGAAGCGAAGCAAAATGTGTTTCAAAGTAAACAACAATATAATGAAACAACAGAATTTTTACACTCAAAATCAAAAACATTGGATAACGAAAAACATAAAAAACAGCTTATTGAAGCCGAACTAATAAAAAGCCAAAATCAGCTTAAACTTGAATATAAAAGGTTAAATAATCTTTACTTTCAAGTTGCAGAATATGAAAAACAGTATAAGCAATATATTGCTTTTGCAAAACAACGAATTGAAGAAGCTGTAGAAAAGGAGGAGATTGAAAAAAGTAAAAAACTTGCTTTTGAGCTTGTGAAGCAGCTAGAGGATGGGGCACCATGTCCAGTTTGTGGATCATGCGATCATCCTAGTCCTATTCATTTTGACGCACAAGAACAGAATACTAATGAAGTAACAGCTTCACAACTTAAGCAACAATTAGAACAACTACAAAGCATGAGTAATGAAACACAAACAATTCAATTGAAGGCAGAAAGCTTATCACAGCAGCTTGTATCTGACTTTACTTTTGTAGAGAACATACAGCAAGAGGAAATTCATGTTAAAGAGCTTGTGTCAAATGACAATGATATCACAATTATTGCGGTCTATCAGATTTTTAAGTCTGAATTTAAAGCAATGACTCAAGACTTTCTTGAAATTAAGGCAGCTACTGAAAGAGATGTTAAGCAGTTAAGAGAATTAAAACAGGAAGAGTTAAAAATCAGTAATTTCATTTCTACAGCTAGTGTTGATGTTAACGAGTGGACTGATAAACAAAAACAAAATAAACAAAAATATGAACAATCCAAGACGTACTATGAAGAACATTTTTCTTCAATTCCAATTGATAACCTTGAGCAGTACCAAAAGGAAATCATAACGAAAGATGAAGAATATGAACAATTAAATGAACGAATTCAAAAAAGCTTTGCGTTTATAGAAGAGCAACAAGCAATGGTTAAAGCTCAAGAAAAATCGGGTCAACAGCTTTCAGAAGAACAAATCGGGTTAAAAACAACGATTGATAACCGGAAGCTTTTAATAAACGAAAAACATGAAAAGCTTAAAGAATTTATAACAGATAATGCTAACACCTCAATATCTACGCTGATTGAGTTTATTAATACAAAGATTAAAAACTTAACAGATCGTGAAAATAATCTGTATCAGGAAATGCAGAAGATCACTAATATGCTACATCATGTTCAAAGTGATCTTGCAACAAATGAAAAAACATATGAACGAGCAACTAGTAAGACTTTAGAAGCTGAACAAAAGTGGACAACATTCTGTGAAAAAACATCTTTTAATACGATTGAAGAAACATTAACCTCTCTTTTAACAGAAACTAATAGGCAACAAATGAAAGCTGAGATTGAAACATATCTGGATAAAATGAAGCAGCTTAACACAGACTTAAATCGTATAATGGAAAAGCTGTCTAATAAAGAGGTCACATTAGAAGCTTGGAATATAATCCAGCAAGTTAAGTCTGAAGCTAAAACAATGGTTGAGGAAGCTGTTGCAAATAAAGGTGCTGCTACTAACGCATTACAAGAGCTGTTAGATAAGCATGAACGCTTCACTGCGATTGAAACAGCACAAAAAGAATTAGATGATATGCTGCAAAAATTAGAAAAATTAACAACGGTCTTTAAAGGTAATAGTTTTGTTGAATATGTAGCAGAAGAACAGCTACAGCAGGTGAGCAGAGATGCTTCAGAACGTTTAAGCTTATTAACAAGAGGAAGATATGCGATAGAAGTTGACTCACAAGGCGGATTTATTATGAGAGATGATGCAAACGGAGGTGTTAGAAGACCTGTTTCTTCATTGTCAGGTGGAGAGACATTTTTAACATCACTTGCATTAGCATTGTCTTTATCAACACAAATCCAACTTCGTGGCGAATATCCACTTCAATTTTTCTTCTTAGACGAAGGTTTTGGAACGTTGGATGTGGAATTGCTGGACACAGTGATCACTGCTCTTGAGAAGCTTCAGGCACAAAATCTATCTGTAGGAATCATCAGTCATGTTCAAGAATTAAGAGCAAGATTACAAAGAAAATTAATTGTTGAACCAGCTGAGCCATCAGGAAAAGGATCATCTGTTTACTTAGAATCCTTGTAATAGCATGATTTCTGAATAGTTAAGTAACAGAAACACTTAAAAAGAAACCTGTAAGGTACTATATAACAAACTAGAGGATTGTCACAATGTCAAAAAAACAAATCGGTAGATGTGAGCTTTGTGGTAGAGAGGAAGTTGAAACAACAATCCATCACCTAACACCAAAAGAAATGGGTGGGGCATTTTTACCAACTGCCAAGCTATGTATTCCTTGTCATAAACAAATTCATGCCTTATATATGAATGACGAATTAGCTGCAAGACTGTCCACTATCGATGAGTTAAAACAAGATGAAAAACTTAAAAGCTTTGTGAAATGGATTCGCAAGCAGCCCTCAAGTAAATTGGTTCAAATCAGGAAATCTAAAGAGCGAAAACAAAGAGGTCGATAAATTGGTTTTTTGATATGTGTAATAACTTTAGTGTGATTCATTATGAGTGCTGTTTATGTTTAAAGTGTAGAACAAGACACTTAATGCCTATGGATGCATTAGGAATTGACTAAAACTCAGATCATAGGGTAAATTGCTTGATGCATTTTGTGAATAGAGTAATATGGATTGGTTTTTGAACTAACTAAAAAGAAAAACAAGAGGCTGGGACATAATTAAAGAAATCATTCAAAAAGACGAATAAATCTAAATTGAGTAAAGCTGAAAGAAACAAGTTCGTTCCATTGCGCTGCAGACACTCCATTCGCCGGGGAGGAAGCTGAGCCTCCTCGGCGAGCCTGCGGGGTCTCAGCCTTTCCTCAATTCCCGTAGGTGCCCGAGTGTCTTCCGCTCCATTACACTAGTTCTTAAAAATAGTATGTAAAATCAAAAAACTGCAAATAAAAACCCAAACTATTAGGCGAATGTTTAATTGACATATCACATAATAATTCGGGTTTTTCATTAGCTTAAATACTTATGTGCCATCCTCTTGTTACTGTTTTAATTATTTGCGATCATATTTTGATCTGTTACATCAGGATCGACCAAATTTGTTGCACTAACACCGTTGTTAATAATATGGAAGTCTCCTGTGCTTCCACCACCAGAGCCTGAGGCACTTTTCGATTGACTTTTCGGAGATAAATAAAAGGTATCTCCAAAATTAACGACGCCTCCACCTACACTGTTAATTTTTATTGGACCTACAATAGCTGGCATAAAAAACATCCTTTTTATTTCTCTAGTACTTTACTTTATGCGAAGTAATTTATGATTGTTCGTCATTTATAGGAAAATAGACAATCCATATAAATTTCATAAATATGGTCACTTTTTTAGCTGACGTATATTTTTTACCCGTGTTTCACAAATAATATCCTTTGTTGACCCAATTTGAAAAACAGCGGAACTTGATATGGCGATTACCTTTACATTAGACACGCTTATTCGTGGATTTTCATGAAAAAAGTTCGTCACAACTTCTTCATAGAATTGAGGTTGTGGAATTTCCTCCTCAAAGATTGGATACTCAGAAAGATCTCCTTCGTCTCCCAAAAAGCGTTCTTCCTCACGTTGTATGGCTAAAACCTTTGCAGTTGGAGTAATCTGCTGTGAATCCCCTATATTAAAAACAGAACTAATTCCGATCGAATTAACATATGCAGATGCTACTTGTGAGTATCGGCTGATCATTGCGGTGCCAACGGTACCAAAGGACCAATGATTAGGGATTCAGGTGGTGTATCAAATACAGAGGAAAGCGAAATTGTATTTGTATCACCAATTAAAAAAACCGATGAACTAGATACCCCAGTTACTCGAATAGCACCTACTTGAATATCCTTATTTACAACTGTGAAATTCACGTATATCACCCTTGTAGAAAAGTTTTATTTTGTATCCTTAGGAAAGTGTTGTAAAAAGTGTTGAATGGAATTTTCAACATCTTGTTTTACTTTAGAAAGGATTTCCTGTTTTTTCTCTAGTAATGAATCTTGTTCTGTAAGTGGTTGACCGTTAATGTAATATTGGATACGGCTATCTATCTGTTTTCTAATATCCTCAATAATATGTTTACGATGTGGATCGTCTAAGCTTAAACCATAATGTTTTTCCGCTTGTTGAATAAATCCAGCACAATCTTGATTTAAGAATTGATTAACATCTTGACTACATTGCTTGAATAGTTGATCTCTTAGTTGTTGTTGAACTCCATTAACATTTATTCCTTTTTGCTGAACATCAAAATTATCGATTTGTTCTGGATCGGTTGGATTTAAACCTATATTTAATGTTCCGTCCAGCTGTTCGACTTTTAATTGATCAAATTTATATTCAATTCGTTCAATATTAGTGACGGGTTTATTTTTGATCCGCTCTACATCAGTGCGTAATTCTTGTATGATGTTCGTTAATTGTTGGATTTTTTTATCCTGATGCTGAACATGTTGATGAAGCTGTTGAATATATTGCAATGTATCAGCATTATAGTACATATTATTCACCCACCTTTATTCCTCGCTCAATTTACTTTATTTCATAATATGCAGAAAAAACAGATGGGTGAATGCCCATGACTTAAGCTGTAGGAGCAGCAAGAGGCACCAGAGGGTCTTCGGTGGCTTCAGTGACTACGCCTGTTGGTGTTTCTGATTCAATTTGAGGAGCTGCTTGAATAAAGCCTCCTGTATTATACAAATTTGAAAGAGGTTTAATCATTCCTGCGCTGCCTATCTGTAAAACAGAAGAGTTATTAACTGATCCAACTCTTAAATAGTTAATACAAATTGATTGATTAATATAGAAATTCATCAAATAACACTCCCTTATTCCATCAAAAGGGCTTAATGGTCGAAACAATACTAGCATAAGCTATTTCAAAAAGATTTTGTTTATAAGCTAGATAAATAGCACTGTATCAACTCAATGTGCCATTTTTAAAAATTAAAGTGTACCCTGGGTAAAAGATTCAGCAATAAATAGGTTATAAATTGCCTGCCATAGGTTGATCAACAACATCATTATCATACGTATTTGTTACAGAATTTTGATTATATATGTTTAGACCGTCACCAGTGTTAAAAGAACCTGCACCTGCGAATGTTTTAACCTCACTGTAAGGAGATATTGTAATAACATCTCCAACATGAACAATGCTACTTGTTCCGACAGAATTAACCTTAAAAGCACCGACGATAGCTGGCATGTAAAACATCCTTTTGTTTTTGGATTTAAAGCACTTTTATTGTATTTTATGAAATTAAAGTGAATATGTGTGATAATTGCTGAAAGTTGGAGTGGTTTATGAAGTTAATCGAGAAAATTAAGTGAATAAAAAAACATGCTGAGAGTAAGGAAAGGGCTATTTTACTTTATAGTAGGGCAAAAGCTAAATGTTCAATCAATCTAGTCATTTTTTAGCATTTATTTTTTTAATTTGCTTGAGTAGTAAAACATCTAGCTCCTGACTACAGCGAACAGTTTCCTTTGAGTTAAGTCCATATCTTTTTGCCATTCTTAATAATGTTTTTCGTTTTTGTTCAATTTCATTGACAATCATCGCAATCCTTCTCTCAATTTTTAAAGTTAACTATCTTGGAATATGGAACCTAATCAATTTGCTAATGCCTATAACCTAAAGTTTTAATATTCAGTTTTTAAATTGTTAATTACTTCAACATGTTGGTTGTTATTGTCCATTTTATTCATCGTCGAGGAAATTTTTCAAGAACTATGCTTTACTTGAGGTAGAATATAAAAAAGTTAAATTATATAAATTTATCTGTCTAAATTAAAGTAAACAAGCCTATTATACAATGGAATTTAAACAAAATCTTACATTCGCTAAAATAACTAAAATAATAACAAAATACTACAAAATTCAATGTTTTTCATCAGAGATTTTTTGAGAATATTAGCATTTGAAAACACTAGTGTAATGTAGCTGAAGACAATGAGATATGTTTGAAAGGAATTATATAGACAATCAAAAACAGTATCCAATAGAGATAAAAGTGATATTATCTTTATAAATAATATCCACTTTTGAGATATGATGAGCAAGATTATAAAATAAATAATAAATATAAATAATGGAAATGGTATTTATATATTCGATTTGTGGGGTAGAGAAACATGATGATTGATGCTCATATTCATCTTGATCAATATTCAGAAGAACTTGTAGAAAGATACATTCATTCTTGGATAGAGAGTGGGGTGCAAAGTGTTGTAGCTGTATCAACAAGCCTGAAATCTAGCTATAAAACTTTAAAGCTAAAGCAAAAGTATCCAACATTTATTCGGGCAGCTATTGGACATCATCCAGAAGGTGCTCCACCATTGCAAGGAGATTTACATGAATTACTGCATCTAATAAAGAAGGAAAAGCACCTATTATCAGCTATAGGTGAGATTGGATTACCTACATATAGTAAAAAAGAATTGTATGAACTTTATCATGAAGAGGTATTTATAGAAACAATAGAGCAGTTTTTACAGCTTGCCAAAACAGAAGAACTACCAGTTGTACTGCATGCTGTACATGAAGAGTCTGAAAAGGTGCTTACTCTTCTAAAAAAGAATTATATAAGAAAAGCTCATTTTCATTGGTTGAAATCATCACAAAAGACAGCTAATGAAATAATTTGTTGTGGATATTATGTTTCTGTTACACCTGAGGTTTGCTACCGGAAGCGTGATCAAAAATTGGTCCAAATAATTCCATTAGATCAACTGCTAATAGAAACAGATGGACCTTGGCAGTTTAATGAAAGGTTCATGGGGAGGCAAACAACTCCATTGTTTTTAGAGGATATCATAACCTGTTTATCGAATATACTATCTACCCCGAGAGAAGAATTAGGGGAAAATATCCTTAAAAATACTGAACAGCTATATGTAATCAAATAAGAGCTGCTATCTATCTAACTATTCATAATTAAAAGTGTTACTTTCTCTTTTTAATAATCTAATATGTTAGAGCTTTATTACTGAACCAAAAAATAAGGAGGGTCTCATATGAAATTTGTATCAGCAACAATTCATAATGAGTCATTTATTGGCTTGCTATATGAAAATAAGGTCATTGATTTACACAAAGCCGAAAAAGATATATTTGAAATAACATCTTTTCCTGAGACACTTTTTGAGTGTGTTGCATTAGGCGATAAATTTATCCAGGATGTTCAACAAATAGTTGATAAAATTAAAGAAGATGGATCAGAGGGTTATCTTTATCCATTGCAGGATATAAAAATTAATGCCCCAATAACAAAGCCCACAAAAAATATATATTGTGTAGGAAAAAACTATCAAGAACATGTCATTGAAATGGGGAGTGTAGAGGATATCCCTAAACATGTTATGTTGTTTTCAAAAGCACCTACAACCATCATTGGTCATGATGAGGAAATTGACCCACATCTACATATAACAAATGAACTTGATTATGAAGGAGAGCTTGCTGTTGTAATAGGCAAGAAAGGGAAGCGTATTAGGGAAGAAGATGCAATGGATTATGTTTTTGGATATACAATTGTTAATGACGTGACAGCAAGGAATTTACAAGCACAGCACAAGCAATTTTTATTAGGGAAAAGCTTAGATACTTCTTGTCCGATGGGGCCATATCTTGTTCATAAATCTACGATCAAAAATCCATATCAGCTTTCAATTAAAACGAAGGTAAATGATGAAATAAGACAAAATGGTAACACGAAGGATATGATATTTTCTATTGAACATATTATTTCGACAATATCACAGGGAACAACTTTAGAGCCTGGTGATATTATTGCAACAGGCACACCATCTGGAGTTGGAAAAGGCTTTAATCCGCCGAAGTTTCTAACCCCTGGAGATATAGTGGAAATTGAGATTGAGGAAATTGGTATTTTAAAAAATAAAATAATGGTTTAAGAAAGGACTGATTTTTTGGTCCTTTTTTTTGGTCCTTTTTTTTGGAGCTATTAAACTAAAGTATTTGAAAAAAATAAACTAAAACCTAATTAATGTCTAAATTCACTAAATATTCTTTACGAAGAAAAATTATTGTGTTAGTTTTTAATATGGTGGTATTTGGAAAAATCTATTATAAAACTTTTCTCTTTCTTCATAACACTCTACCTCTTTAGACTATCATTTTTGAACAAGGGCTCCTAGAAAGAATTCATATACACATCATCTAATAATAAGGGCTGCTTACAGTAAAAACAGCTCTATCATAATGATATGCTCCTCAAGATAAATTCATATGCTAGTAATAAAAATGACTGTTTGCAAAAATCTTAAAATAAAGAATGAAAATAGAATAAAACGGAGGAAGTAAAAATATATGGCGATGATTTTATGTGACAAAGTGAATAAACACTATGAAAACAAACATGTAGTAAAGGATTTGGATTTGACGATAAACAAAGGAGAAATTTTCGGATTATTAGGTCCAAACGGAGCTGGGAAAACAACATCAATCTCAATGATGACCTCACAAATATTACCGAGTAATGGAACAATTAAAATAAATGATTTGGATGGTATAACAAAAAGAAAAGAAATCAAAAAGATTGTTGGAATCGTTCCGCAGGATATTGCTCTTTACCCAATGTTGAATGCGATTGATAATTTGAAATTTTTCGGTGAGCTATATGGTATAAAAGGGCAGACACTAAAGGATAGGGTAAATGAATTACTTTCTTTAGTAGGTCTGGCAGAGCGAGCAAAGGAACCAATAAAAAACTATTCTGGTGGTATGAAAAGAAGAATTAATATCGCAGCTGCATTAATACATCAGCCATTAGTTGTGTTTATGGATGAACCAACAGTAGGTATAGATCCACAATCAAGAAACCAGATTTTTGACTTAATTAAACTTCTTAAAAGCCAAGGAATTACGATTGTCTATACAACACATTACATGGAAGAAGCAACAGCACTATGTGATCGAGTAGCTATAATAGATGATGGAAGTATTATTGCCTTAGGAAAAGTCGAAGAGCTTGTTTCAGATGTTTATGGTGGAGTTGTTGAATTATCAGGAGATAATCAAGAAGAAGTTAGAAAATTTGTTGATATTTTTCAAAAAGAGTCCTTTACAAAAGATATTAGATTATCAGGTAGTAAGATTGAAATGGTTGTGGAAGACATAAATAAGAATGTTGCGGAAATGCTTGAAGCTCTTAATAAGAATGACAGCAGTATAAAGATTATTAATATGATGCATCCTTCCTTAGAGACATTGTTTTTATATAAAACAGGTAAAAAGCTAAGAGATTAATAACTTAGTTAAATTATAGAAAAAGGAGATTTTTCTACTATGCAATGGTGGGCAATCGCTAAAAAAGATATAAGGATCATGTTAAAGGATCCTGGTGCAATTGTTGTGTTGTTTATGCTACCCCTAATGCTAATTACAATTATGAGCTTTGCTTTAATGCCAGTTTTTCAAGGTGGTGGTGGTGACGAAGCAATAGCTTTACCAATTGTTGATCAAGATCAAACAGAGGATTCTATAAAGTTTATCAAATTATTAGAAGATACAGAAGGCATCAGGCTTGAAACAGAAAATAATGAGGGAGATTTTACAGAAAAACAAGTGAGAAAATTGGTTAGTGATGGAGAGTATCCCTTTGCTTTAGTTATTCCAAACGAATTTGGAGAGAAAATTAAAGCTGGAGAAAAAATCGAGTTGATATCTTATGAAGATCCTGCTCAAGCAAATATGACTTCTATTATAGGAAGAGCAATTGAAGGTGTTGCTCAAGCCTTTGAAGTTGAATACATTGTCACTCGAATGGTTGAAAATCAGGTTACAAAAATTAAAGAAAATGTAACAAATGAAATTAGTAAAGTAGAAGATGGATATAAGAAATATATAGCTAACCTTACCAATCAACTAAACGCTCTTACAAACAATCAATTTGAACCTATTTCAATTGAAGTAGATGCACAGGAAGGTGGTGAACCTGATCTAACTCTTTTAAAAGAAGAGCTAGTTAACACGGCTAAACTTTCTTTAAATGATCCGAGAGTGACAATTGGAACATATTCTGCTTCAGAAGGAGATGTAGTGGAACGCCCAGACGCTTTTCAACAAAATGTACCAGGCTATACAGTTATGTATGCTTTTTTCATTATTATGTATGCAGGACGATCATTTTTAAATGAAAGAAATGATGGAACTTTTAGAAGAGTTTTATCAGCGCCTGTAGATCATTGGCAACTATTTATTGGAAAAATGATTCCAAACTATTTTATTGGAATACTTCAAGTTGTCGTGCTTTTTGCGTTTGGACACTTTGTATTTGGTATGTCACTAGGTTCATCATTTTCAGGGTTAATTTTGATAACATTAGCTCTTGTATGGGCAAGCTCCTGCTTAGGAATGTTAATTGCAGCGATATTTAAAACAGATTCTCAAATATCTGGTTGGTCTGTCTTACTTGCTCTAACCCTAGCAGCATTAGGTGGGACGATGGTTCCTTTATTCATAATGCCTGATATGATGCAGAATATCGCTCTAATCACGCCTCACGCATGGGCACTAACGGGGTATCAGGATATTTTAGTAAGAGGGTTAGGATTTAAGGATGTCATCCTTGATGGTCTCGTTTTGTTTGGATTTGGTTTTGTTTTTCTTTTCGTATCTTTATGGAAAATGAATTACGAGAAGTGAAATGAAATCAACTTAAACAGCACTTTAAAAAGTGTGTTTTAGGAATGCTGGATCCAGTGTTAATACTAGAGCTTTTAGGCTGAGTTTTCTTTTTTCTAATGAAGAGTAGCTAATCCTATTGTAATTTTCAACAAAATAGACACAACAACAAAGCATTTTATTACACTTTCTTTAAATTTCTTATAAAATCATGCTAAAATAGGGTTGGTTAAGAGAATGAAGGAGGAAGAAAATTTGATACATGCACATATTACTACATGGGTACTAGGAATTATACTGTTCTTTGTAGCATTCTCATTCTTTAAGTCTGGGAAAGAAAAGCCATTTAAAATTATTCACATGGTTTTACGATTATTCTATGTATTGATCCTTATTACGGGAATTGTTATCGTTTCAGGTGTTTATCAATTGAATGGTGAGTATATTGCTAAAATTATTTTAGGAATATGGACAATTGCTACTATGGAAATGGTCTTAGTCAAATCGAAAAAAGGGAAGCCAACAAGAATTTATTGGATTCAATTTGTTGTCGTTCTTGTACTAACAATACTATTAGGAATGAGACTTCCATTAGGGATTTTCCATTTCTAAAGGTATTTCTAGTTAACAAAAATGCCTGCTCTAGCTATGTAGAGAAGGCATTTTTTTATTTGGACAGTAAATTGTTGATAAGTAACTTTAATGAATCACCATGGTGCTAAGCATTATGATATTTTCTTCTGAAAAAGTACTTTTTATTAGATAAAAATAGAGTTTCTTCCAAATAAATATGTTAAATACAATATTCATTAAGATAAGATTCAACTTTAAGGGCCAAGAAAGGTGATTAAAAGATCATATAATTTTTCATTAGAATATCGTGTTGTTATAAAGATTTCTTGAAAGAAAACTACTTTAGGTTGAATGGAGCGGAAGTGTGAGACTCCTGTGGGAGCAGCGGGAAGGTGAGACCCCACAGGCGTTTGCGCCGAGAAGGCTCACCTCAAGCCCCACGGAAAGCGAGCAACTGAAGCGGAATTCAACGATGTAGCACACTTGGTAAATAGCCATAAATTTAAGGAAGCAGAAAGTTTAAAATGTTAGCCAGAAACGTTCATGGCTAAATCAAAATAATCCACTAATTATACTTCTTTTGCCTAAGCTTGTGGTGATTTCAAAGCGATCGGAAGAATGAACACCTCTTGTAAAATGGTGCTGAACGGCACAAATTTCTTCTTCATTATCAAATTGATAAAAAGATACGCCTTTTTTATGTACTTGATTATCTAAAAATAATAACTGGTTGTAAGAATAGATACAGTCGAAGGGTGAAAAACCTTTTGAATTAAGATGTTTTAGTAGTTTTATAAATGTTTCATCTTGAAGCTCCTTAAGCATTTCATCTAATGCAAACGGAAGACTTTTTTTTATACGAACAGTATCTCCGCAGCTTATTGAGAAAACCCCCGCCTCCGTTTTTACCTTACCTAAACCTAACCATTTACAGGATTTCCAGCCAATTGGACTAAGTATCTCTAGATGTGGCTCTTTAATTTCTTCTAATAAATGAAGCTCATCACTCATATCATCATAAATGACGTACTGATTGTTCGTTACTTCAATCAGTCCAGTTAAGTACGAACGTTCTTGATTTAATAATAGATCTGTTCGTTTATATGGACTCATGCAATTACCCTCCAGTTGAAAGTGAATATATGTGTAAAAAATGCGCTATCATCCGTTTTAGACAAAACAAGAGAAAAATATGCATAAAAAATGATATTGGACAATTCAACATTCTGTAAAAGTGGGCATAAGATACCTACATCTGTTAAAGGACATAGGCGGATAGGTAAGTATAGAAGGAAAATTTATGCTAGGGAGATGATGCTTACATGTGTGGAATTACAGGTTGGATTAATTTTAAAGGAAATATAAGTGGAGAACAAAGTACAATCAAAAAAATGGCAGAAACTTTAGCAAAAAGAGGTCCTGACGATACAAACATTTGGGGAGAAAATCATGTATTGTTTGGACATAAACGCCTAGTAGTTGTGGATCCTTCTGGTGGAGTTCAGCCTATGACTCGTTCAAAGGATGGTCATACTTATACAATTTGCTACAATGGTGAGCTTTATAATACAGAAGATATTCGTAAAGAGCTGCTGTCACGTGGATATACATTTAAAGGTCATTCTGATACTGAGGTTTTATTACAAGCTTATATTGAATGGGAAGAGGAATGTGTTCACCACTTGAATGGTATTTTTGCATTTGCTGTTTGGGATTCAACCAAAGAGAAATTGTTTATTGGAAGAGACCGTTTAGGAGTGAAACCATTATTTTATAAAGAAGAAAATGGTTCTTTAATATTTGGTTCAGAGTTGAAGGCAATATTAGCGCATCCTTCAGTTTCAGCAGTGATCGATAAAAATGGATTATCAGAAATCTTCGGTGTAGGTCCTTCAAGAACTCCTGGAGTTGGAGTGTTTAAAGGAATTGATGAACTACGTCCAGCACATGCTTTAATTTATACAAAGGATGGACTGAAGAAGTGGAGATATTGGGATGTAGAGAGTAAGCCACATGAAGAAAATGTTGATGAAACAGCAGAAAAGGTACGTTATTTATTTACTGATGCAGTAAAGCGACAACTAGTATCAGATGTACCTTTATGTACATTCCTTTCCGGTGGTGTTGATTCTAGTGCAATAACTGCAATTGCTGCTGAGCATTATAAAAATGAGGGTAAGGGAAGACTTCATACCTATTCAATAGATTATGAGGATAATGAGCAATTCTTTAAGGCAAACGAATTCCAACCAAATTCTGATGGTCCATGGATCAAAAAAATGAGTGATACATTTAATACTGTCCATCATAGTAGCGTAATAAAGCAACAAGAACTTGTTGATCACTTAATTGAGGCAACGTCTGTTCGTGATTTACCGGGTATGGCAGATGTTGATTCTTCTCTTCTATGGTTCTGTAGAGAAATTAAAAAGGAATTCGTTGTTGGTTTATCAGGTGAGTGTGCTGATGAAATATTTGGAGGATATCCTTGGTTTCATCGACCAGAGGATCTTGCAAACAAAGCATTTCCATGGATGCGATCAACGGATGAAAGAAATAGCTTGTTAAAACCAGAATGGCAGGAAAAATTAAAGCTAAATGAGTATGTTCAAGCTCGTTATCAAGATACAGTCAATGAAACACCTATTCTTGAAGGTGAATCAAAATTAGAAACGCAAAGACGTCAACTTTTCTATTTAAATATGCATTGGTTTATGACTAATTTACTTGATCGAAAAGATCGAATGAGTATGGGAGCAAGTCTTGAGGTTCGTGTACCATTTGCTGATCATCGACTTGTCGAATATGCATGGAATATCCCGTGGGATATGAAGATGCATGGAAACCGTGAAAAAGGAATCTTAAGAAAAGCGTTAGAAGGTATCCTACCGGACGAAGTATTATACCGAAAGAAGAGTCCGTATCCTAAAACACATAATCCTGAGTATACAAGACTAGTAAAAGAATGGTTACAATCACTTGTGAGTAAAAAGGATTCAATACTGCATGTCTTATTAAATGAACAAAAGCTAAACGATATTATCCAATCAGAAGGAAAAGCTTTTCAAGTACCATGGTTTGGACAATTAATGTCAGGACCACAGCTACTTGCTCATCTTGCACAAATTCATGTTTGGTTTGATAGTTATTCTATTAATTTAGATGAAAGATAAAATAGATCACAAAAAGAACTGCTCTTTAAAGGAGCGGTTCTTTTTGTTTTCATAAGAACTTGAGGGAATTACTTAAACTATATGCCTAAAAAATTCATAAAACTTGTACTTTTTACATATAAGGACATAAGTAAAATTATTTATAGTAGAAGCTAGCGTATTAACAGGTTATTAATGTTTGAGTTTTCTATAGTTACTATGTATAATGTTTGTATAATATATGTACACTTATTGGAGGGCATTCATCATGAAAAAAATGGTTGTGATTGGAGCTGGACCTGGAGGGTTAGCAGCTGCGATGATGTTAGCTAGTAAAGGGTACGATGTAGATCTATTTGAAAAACAATCATACATAGGTGGCCGAAACGCTTCTATTGAAGAACAGGGCTATACATTTGATATGGGTCCTACCTTTTTAAGTATGGTTCATATCGCTGAGGAAATTTTCCACTCTACGGGTAAGAACTTGCATGATTATGTAGATCTTATTGAACTTGAAGAGATGTACCAACTGATATTTGATGATGCTACCATTAATATGACAAGAAATGAACGAGAGATGATACAAAGATTAAATCATATAGCTCCAGGTGAAGGTGATGGCTATAAACGATTTATGGATGATACAAGAAAGAAAATGAATGCCCTAACTCCTATATTACAAAGTAAAATGGATCATTTTTATGATTATTTTAGATGGAAAGTTATTAAAGCATTACCTCAATTAACAATTTCGAAAAGTTTATATGAAGTGTTATCGAGATATTTTAAAGATGAAAGAATGAAGCTTGCTTTTACATTTCAATCGAAATATTTAGGAATGTCACCATGGGAATGTCCAGGAGCATTTTCAATCCTTTCTTATATGGAGCATGAATATGGAATTTATCATCCTAAAGGCGGAGTGAATCAGCTATCTAAAGCAATGGCAAAAGCTTTTGAAGAGCTTGGAGGGAAAATACATTTAAATAAAGGTGTGAAAAAGCTATTACTTAAAGGTAAAACAGTTACTGGGATCGAGCTTGAAAATGGCGAAAAAATTAAAGCGGATGAAGTTATTATTAATGGTGACTTTGCACATGTTATGACAAATCTTGTTGATGATGGTGTTTTAAGAAAATACTCTAAGAAAAAGCTGAAAAAGAAAAAATATTCATGTTCAACATTTATGATTTATTTGGGTTTAGATAAACAATATGATCTTCCACATCACACAATAGTGTTTGCAGAAGACTATAAAAAGAATGTTGAGGAAATAACAAAAACGTTTACGATGCCAAAAGACCCTTCTGTATATATTCAGAATGCCAGTGTAACAGATCAAACTTTAGCACCAAAAGGTCATTCAGCTTTATATATTTTAGCTCCTGTTCCTAGCAATTTAAGTCAGATAGATTGGGAAGCTCATAAGGATAGTTTTAGAGAATTAGTGTTAAAAACAATTCAAGAAAAAACTGAGTTTAAAGATATTGAGAGTCATATTAAAGTAGAAAAAATAATAACACCAAGAAATTGGGAAGAAGATATTTTTGTTTACGAAGGAGCTACATTTAATCTAGGTCATCAGCTAACACAAATGATGGTGCTAAGGCCGCATAATGAATTTGAGGAACTAAAACGCTGTTGGTTAGTTGGTGGTGGAACACATCCAGGTAGTGGTCTTCCCACGATTTTAGAATCAGCACGAATCACTACAAATGCAATTGAAAAGCAAGCTAATCATAATATAAAGCATGTGAATATGCACGTGGATTTGAGGGATGCGAAATGAGATCAGTTGTTGTTGGTGGAGGGATTGGTGGATTAGTGTCAGCTCTCCTTTTAAATAAAAAGGGTTATGATGTTACAATATTAGAACAACGAGATAGATTAGGTGGCAGACTTTCTTATGTTGAACAAGATGATTTTAAAATTGATGAAGGTCCAACAATTGTGCTTTTACCACACATGCTTACAAGTATTTTACAAGAAGCAGGTGTACCGCCTGAGAAGTATGAGCTCATACAAATTGATCCGTTATATTCAATCCATTTTAAAGATGGATCAACATATGAAAAATACACTGATCGTTCAAAACAGCTTAATGAGCTAGAGCGACTTTATCCTAATGAAAAGCAAGGATTTATAAAATTTATGAGTGATATGGATATTCGGTTCGAGCAGGGAATGTCATCATTTATTAAAAGGTCCTTTTCTAGCAAAAGAGATTTTTGGACAAAGAAAAATATTAAAACATTAGTAAAACTTAAGGCATATCGGACAGTCTATCAATCATTAAAAACATATTTTCAAGAAGAAAATATGCGCTTAGCATACTCACTTCAATCTCTTTATATAGGTGGTAATCCCTATGAATCCCCTGCTTTATATTCTCTGATTTCATATAGTGAGCATAAACATGGAATCTATTATCTTAAAGGTGGTTATGCTCACTTAGTAGATGTTTTGAAAGAAGAGCTTGATAGAAGAGGTATTAAGGTACAATTAAATTCAAAAGTAACATCACTCTCTACCGAAGGTGACAAAGCAACAGGTCTTTATGTAAATGACGAGTATGTAAGTGCCGACCAGATCATTTTAAATGGGGATTTTCCTGTTATGTCTAAACTGCTAGATACAAAGAAACCGCCAGAAGATAAATATACACCTTCATCAAGCTGTGTATTGCTTTATTTTGGATTAGATAAAGTCTATGAAAATACTCCTGTTCATCAATTTTTCATGAGTGGTGATTTTGCAAACCACATGAAGGAAGTTTTTGAGAAAAAGGTTGTACCATCAGATCCATCGTTTTACTCATTCCATCCATCTGTTATTGATTCAAGTCTTGCGCCAGATGGGAAAGGAGTCTTATATACTCTTGTCCCAGTACCATCGGGTACTCATATTAACTGGTCAAATCAAGAAGACTTTATTGAGAAAATTATTGATGAGTTAGAGGAAAGAGGCTTTCCAAATTTAAGAAATCATATTGTTTGGAAAAAGGTTAAAAAACCTAATATGGCTGAAAAAGAGGGACTATTTCAAGGCGGAAGCTTTGGAATTGCACCAATTTTATTTCAATCCGGTGTTTTTCGTCCTCAGGCTAAACCATCTTCTTACAAAAATGTATATGCAGTAGGTGCATCTGTTCATCCCGGTGGTGGAATTCCAATTGTCATGCAAGGAGCAAAAATAATGGTTGATGCTGTACAAAATGATCATAAACAGGAGGCGGAAAAATGGCTAATATAGAAAATGCATATATGCAATGTGAAAGGGTAATAAAACATCACTCTAAAACTTTTTATAAGGCATTTTCCTTATTGCCAGAGAAGAAAAAGAAAGCGGTTTGGGCTGTTTATGCGTTTTGTCGAATTGTTGATGACATCGTTGATGAAGGCTCTTCACCTCAAAAGGAATTAGCACTTTTTGAAGAAGATTTTCATTTGTTTTTAAGCGGTACAATTCCACAGGGAGAATATCATTTTATGTGGCTCGCATTGCATGATGTGTCTATTCATTATAATCTTCAAAAAGATGCATTTTTAGATATGATTACAGGGCAGCGAATGGATCTTGTGAAAACACGCTATAATACAACTGATGAAGTTCTTACTTATTCCTATCATGTAGCAAGCTCAGTTGGATTAATGCTTTTACCTATACTGGCACCACAAAAAATCGAAGCTCTACGTGAAGGTGCTATTTCACTTGGACTTGGAATGCAATTAACAAATATTTTACGCGATATAGGTGATGATTTAGGACGGAATCGAATTTATTTACCGAAGGAATTAATGGATTATTATCAATATAGTGAAGAAGATCTACGAAGAGGCCTAGTTAATTCATCATTTGTTAAGATATGGGAACATCTTGCGAATGAAGCTGAGCTACACTATCAAAAAGCTCTCAAAACAATGAATGAATATCCATTATCATCACGAACTCCTGTTAAGGCTTCAGCTTTATTTTATGGAGAAATATTAACGAAGATTAGGAAGAAACAATATAAAGTATTTAATGAAAAGCAATACGTTAGTAATGAAGAAAAAACAATTATTCTCTCAAAGATATCTGGATGAAAAACCCTTACGCATAAAAGCTCTTACTATGACGAGTTATGCGTAAGGTTTATTGTATTGTTGTTTAGCATTTTTCATTTACGTTTAGACAAAACAGTAGCAACATTTAATCCACTAATAACGACCATAGGTGAGCCTCCACCAGGATGTGTACTGCCTCCTACAAATGATAAATTACTAATATCTCTTGAAAAATTGCTCGGCCTTAAGAATGCATCTAGCTTATTATTACTAGAAAGCCCGTACAACGCTCCTCTATATGCACCAAACTTCTCAGCGATATATTGTGGAGTGATGATTTTTTCATGTACTAAATGCTTTCGTATTGATAAACCTTTATCCTCTAAAAGCTGATATATTCTCTTTTTATATTCCTCAGAATCTATTCCGAGCTTACCATCTTTTTGTAACGGAGGAGCGTTTACTAAAATAAACAAATTGTCTCCATCAGGAGATTGCGTCTTATCCGTATAAGAGCTATTACTAATATAAATCGTAGGATTATCACTATATCTATGGTGAGTAAATAGATCCTTGAATTCTTGTTGATAATCATTAGAAAAATACACGTTATGATGAAGCAATTGGTCATTGCGTACATTTAATCCAGCCAGTATTACAAATGCGGAAATGGATGGTTGATAACGATCACGTTTTTTTGTTGTAAAGTGTGGACGATTCGCCTCATTTACTAATTCAGGATAAGCTTTTAACAAATCAGCATTCATAATTACTTCATCTGGTAAATAGTTTTCACGATTCTCAAATTCGATATGTTTCACTTTTTTATTTTCAACATGAATATTGGTCACCTTTGTATTCAGATGAATGTTTACATTTAGTTTTTTAGCAAGCTGCTCATATGCTTGAGCAAGCTGAACGTTTCCACCTTTGATATAGTAAACACCTTGAACAAGCTCCAAATAAGCAATCAAGCTAAAAGTTGCAGGACTCACATATGGAGATGAGCCGATATATGTTGCATAACGAGAAAATGCTTCAATGACTTCCTTCGTTTGAAAATACCGTGAAAAGAAATGATGTAAAGATTCATTAGGCCTAACCTGCAGCAATGCCATCCCTAGCTTTGGAGCTAAGTAATCACTTAGGTTTTCAAAGGTTTTAAAAAAGAAGTGTTTCTCAGATAAGTTGTAAAGTCTTGTGATCTCCTTAATAAAAGAATCAAATTGAGTTCTGCCATATGAATCTAATTGTTCTAGCTGTTTTTTCATATATACGAAATCATTTGTAAAATCAAATTCTGTTCCATTAGAAAAGATATTTCTTGTATGGATCGGTAATTTTATAAATTGGATATAATCTTCAGCCTTTTCTCCAGCGATCTCAAAAACCTGTTTGAAAATATGTGGCATTGTGATGGTGTTAGGTCCAAAATCAAATTTATGTGTACCAAGTTCATACGGCATTAATTTACCACCACAATGATTATTTTTCTCGAATATGTCTACTTGATACCCTTGAGAAGCTAATGATATCGCAGCCGTTAATCCACCAAGACCTGCACCTATTATCGCGATTTTCTTCATATTATTCTCAGTCCTTATTTAGAGAATTGCTCGAAATGAATCTCTATGTTCATCTACAACATTTTGTTTCAATGAATCTAGCTGTTTAGTGAAAAGCTGCTCAAGTGAAGAATTTCTTTCTTTACGAGAAGAGCCATTAAGTGAGTGATAATAAATTGGATCACCAACTTTAATGTATATTTCCTGTTTTTTTGTGTGTCCAAAGCTATAATAGAAGGCTATTGGGATAAGTGGGATTTCTTGATTTTTTTCCATTATGGCAATAGTGCCTGGTAAAAATGACAAAGGTCTTTTTTCTAAATGAAACTCATCACCTTGAGGAAAAAGACCAACTGATTTGCCTTCTTTTAAAAGAGTACCACTATAGTTTAGTGCTTTCACAATACCCTTTAGACTCAGTCGATTTACTGAGAATGCTCCTAATTTTCCGAAGAAAGGGTAGTCCTTTAATCCTTTTTCATGCATCATTACAAACAAATCATGCTTTAGAGCATGACGATTTAAATGAAATAAAACAAGTGCGTCCCACCAAGAGCTATGATTTATTGTGAAAATTGCTTGAGAAGGTAATGGTTGATCTAACTGGAGATAAATATCCTTAAAGTATCTTTTTAAAAGCTGGCGATTATAAATACTAAATACAGCTTCAAACCAAGCCTTCTTATTTGCTTCAATCATTAAAAATCCTCATTTCATATCAGTCAAATAAGTGATGACGATTTCTTAAATAAGTAAAGATTGTGATCAGAGAGAAAAACCCTGTTATAAAAACAGCTAGCCATAGCCCATTGAAGAGTGAAAGTAATAAAAACATTGCTAATACGAGAAAAAAGACAGTCACAATACGGGAGTGCCAAATAGTGATAGTTCGTTTCGCTTTAAGAGATAGTATGTAAATCACAGAATGCAGAATAAAAGCGACAATAAACCAGCCGATAAAATTAGACATGGGGATGTTGTAGTAAAAGCTTTCTGCGTTCCATACCCAATAGTTTTTCACTACATATGCTACAGGATCTATAACAAGATCAATTAAAACAGCAAGTAGAGAAGCGATAATAGTGTAAGGTATAAACTGTTGTTTTTTTGTTATCACCGATGAAATGGCGTGTGAACCAGCTATTACCATTAGCCATGCAAATCCAATGGCAATTGGAACTCCAATGAGTTTTGGACCAAAATCACTTGTATAATAGTAATCTCCAAAAAGAAGTCCATACTCAACACCGATATGTTCAGCAAAAATCGAAAAGAAAACAATAATTAGACTTAAGCTCAAACCTAAATTAAGACCAAATGACTTAATAAAATAAATGCCACCGATTAAGCCTGAGAGAATTAAAAATACGACGTTAGCCCATTCAAGAGCAGGTGGAATAAGATCAAAGGTTAAAAGAATAATTCCAACAAAATACCAAATGAGAAACAGCTTAAATGTTAATTCATCAATCTTCAAATCAAACCCTCATTTCTATCCAAGATTATAGTAGATTGCACATTGTTTGTACAATAATAGTATGCTTTGTCCTAGTTTAAGATGCAGAGGAAGTTAGCATAATATGATTCTAAAGATAATTTGGTTAACTTTAACAACCTTTTAAAGAAGAGGCTTAATTAAAACATTGATTTTTTGAAAATCGTAAAAAAAGGCTGGTACATAATTATAGAAATCATACAAAAAGACGAATAAATCTAATTTCTGCTAAGCTGAAAGAAACAAGTTCGTTCCATTGCGCTGCAGACACTCGCTTTCCACGGGGAGGAAGCTAAGCCTCCTCAGCTACGCTTGTGGGGTCTCAGCCTTTCCTCTATTCCCGTAGGAGTCGAGTGCCTTCCGCTCCATTCCACTAGTTCTTAAAAATAGTATACAAAATCAAAAATCTATGAAGACAGCAAATAAAACCCGAACTATTAGGCGAATGATTAATTGGAATATCACCTAATAATTCGGGTTTATCATTAACTTAAATACTTATGTCCCAGCTTCTATAGCTTATATAAATTAATTTGCGGCAGCTCTTGTAATGAATTGTTTTGATTCCCAAGCTCGTGATTTCCATCTATGAAGCATTACGATACCTCTTAACCACTCATCCGTAATAAAGGCAATCCACACACCAACAAGACCTAGCTCAAAATGAATGCCAAGGATGTAGGCAATTGGAACAGCTACTCCCCACATTGAAACAATGGCCATATAGGTAGGGAAGCGAATATCACCAACTGCTCGTAAGGAGCTAATGATGATCATATTAAACGCTCTACCAGGCTCGAGTATGATTGTTAATAGAATGAGGATACCACCGGTTTTGAGAATATCTTCATTATTTGTGAAGATACCAAGTAATGTATCCGAGAAAATTGAGAAGATAATCGCCATAATAGTTGAAATGGCTACACCAGCATATAAGCTTTGTAAGCAACGCTTATATGCTCCTTCATAATCTTTAGCACCAATTAAATATCCGATTAAGATTTGGGTGCCCTGACTAACAGCAAGGCTAAACAATAAAATCAACATCATTAAATTTTGTGTATATATTTTTGTTGTTAATGCCTCTGTTCCTATCATTGTTATAAAAACAGTAATAATCATTTGTGAAGTATTATAGGAAAATTGCTCACCAGCTGTTGGAACCCCGATGCGTAGTAAGTTTTTTAGGTGATGAACAGGAAGTGCAAAGATTTCTTTTATATTAATTGTAAAATGTACTCGTTGTTTTAGTATATACAAAATAACAACTAATCCAATAATTCTTGAAACGACAGTTGAGATGGCAACACCTTGAACACCTAATATCGGAAATCCAAAGGGACCAAAAATGAAAAAGTAGTTTCCGATAATATTCAAAATGTTCATGCCAATTGTTAAATACATGGTGTCTTTCGTGTAACCATAACTTTTAAGAATAGCACCAGCTGTCATAATTAAAGCCTGAACAAATGAAAACCCTCCTACTAGCTTTAGATAGAAGGTTGCTTCTGCTAAAAGCTCTTCTGGAATATTCATTAAGTGCAGAATATCTTCACTTGCGATATAAATAATCACACTGATTAATAATCCGATTAATAGATTTGCAGATATAGAGACAGAAGAGATATCTTTTGCATCTTTATATTGTTTTGCACCTAAATATTGGGCCACTAAAATGGTAGTTCCTGTTGCAATAAAACCGAACATAACAATCAGCAAAAATAATATTTGATTTGAAACACCAACAGCAGCTACAGACTGATCTGAATATTGACTAAGCATAAGTGTATCTGCATTACCCATTAACATATGGAGTAGTACTTCAATAAATATTGGCCATGTAAGCGCAAATAATGTTATTTTCCGATCTTGTTTTGTTAACGACATGATGATCAACTCCCTTTATTAAACGTCAACAATCCTTATTTAGTTTACAGAGATTGTTGTATAATAGAAAGAGAGGAAATCGATAACTTTTGGAAAAATACGACTACAGGGATGGATCTTTTATGTCATATCTTGAATTTAATACACCACCTTTTCCAACTTTAATTACAGAAGGATATGCTGTTTTTGAAAAGGGAACAAAGCATTTTCGTCGTGTGTTTTCTGTGTTTGATTTAATTTACGTAAAAACAGGGGAGCTATATCTGACAGAAGACGAAAAGAGTTTCACTGTTACGAAAGGGCAATATATTATTTTAGTTCCAGGATTTGAACATTACGGACATAAGGGCAGTCCTGTGAAAACAGAGTATTATTGGTTTCATTTTCTTATTCCAACTGATTATGACCTTGTTGAAAAGGGACTTGAAAATTGGGGAGATATTCATATCGTTCAAGGTGATCATGTGAAGCCTCCTTTATATAAATTAAGAATTCCATGTTACGGGGAAATTGAACATAATCATTTTGTAGAAAATATATTTGAAAACATTTTAGGTATAGATCACCAAGCTCCTGATTATCAGCTAAGACAGCAATTATATTTTCAGGAATTTCTTTTACATTTACAAAAAGAAGCATGTAAGATACCAACAGCAGCAGAAAAAGTAGTTGAATTAACAGTAGCATATATTCAAAATCATTATAAAACAGAAGTGAAAATGGAGGACATTTCAAAAAATCTTCATTTTCACCCAGATTATATTACGCGCTGTATGCAAAAAATAACTGGAATAACTCCAAATTTATATTTAAATAAATTTAGAATGAATCAAGCGAAGAAATTGTTAGCCACAACAAATAACAAGATCGCGAATATCTCTAAGGAAGTTGGAATAGAGGATTCTACTTATTTTTCAAAGCTTTTTAAAAGGTTGGAGGGAATGAGTCCTATAGAATATCGAAAGGTTATTAACAGGCGTCAAGGAAGAGATTGAAGATTTTTTCATATTAATTGTTACAAAGAGATCTTTACTTAAATGAATAGTTCAAAATTTGTTGGTGACCTTGGTTTACAGTATTTATTTTTTTATGCTAAATGAAATACCATTTTTACTCTAGTAGTAATAAAAAAAATGTTCCATTTCGCTCCAAACACTAGAATTCCCGGGGAGGAAGTCGAGTCTCATCTGCTTCGCCTATAAGATCTCGACCTTTCCTCTACACCCGCAGGAGTTAAGTGTTTTACGCTTCATTTCCATTATAAAGTTGGTAAAAAAACGATATCAAGTTAATTTGATTAATATTTACCATTAATGCCTGTATCTAAGTAAATGTTAAGTTTCACAGGGATGCCTTATTAACAAAAACGAAAAGTCATATGGTTCAAGTGTGACATCGATACTGCTTGAGTTTGCAGCAAACTCCTCTGACTTCCAGAGATCAAGAATCGTTTTATTTTTTATATCAATAGGAAGTGAGATTGATTGCTTTTCGGCACTTTTGTTCATTACAACAAGTAGAAGTTGATTCTTTGTTTTTCTGCTATAACAAAGATAATTTGTATTTGCATCTGTAGCTAGTAATTTGAAATCTCCTTCATTGGCCATGATAGGGTATTTTTTTCTAAGATGAATTAATTTCTTCATAAATGTGAGCATTTCTTGATCTTGGCCTTCTTTCTCCCAAACCATACACTTTCTACAGCCTGGATCTTGGTCACCAGTTAAGCCAATTTCATCACCATAATAGATTGAGGGAGATCCTAAAAAGCTAAATTGAAAGGCTTTTATTAACTTTACTCTTTTTTTATTCATTTGAGCTATGTTGATAATTCTAGGTGTATCATGACTACCAACTATATTAAAAAGCATTTCATATTGAGGCTTTGGATATTGATGCATGTATGACTGAAGCTCATCTCCGAATTGTTTCGCATTGATCTCATCATAAGCAAAGAAGCGGTGAAGCATATTTGTTAGAGGATAATTCATCACAGAATCAAATTGCTCCCCTTCAAGCCATGGTAGCGCATCATGCCACACCTCTCCTACAAGAAAAACATCTTTCTTAACAGATTTAACAGCTTGTCGAAATTCTCTCCAAAATTGATGATCAATTTCATTGGCAACATCCAATCTCCAGCCATCAATATTAAATTCTTTTATCCAATATTGTCCAACATCTATTAAATACTGTTTCACTTCAGGATTTGTCGTATTTAATTTTGGCATCGACTTTTCAAAAGAAAATGTTTCATAGTGAAGCTCTCTCATTTGATTCTCAGTAAAATGGAACCAATCCTTATAAGGTGATCCATTACGATTCAAAATAGCATCTTGAAATGGTGGGAAGTTCTCTCCACAATGATTAAATACAGCATCAAGCATAATTCTGATTCCTTTTTTATGGCATTCTTCCACGAGTTTTTTAAAGGTTTGTTTATCTCCAAACTGAGGATCGATTTCGAAATAATCAATTGTGTCGTATTTATGATTTGAATTTGCCTTAAATATTGGTGTAAAGTAAATCCCTGTTATTCCAAGATCTACTAAATAATCAAGCTTTTTGAGCACACCCTTTAAATCACCACCAAATATTGTGGCTACTGTAGGTTCAGTACTATTCCAAGGTAAAGTTGCGACTGGATCATTTGTTGTTGTGCCATTTGAAAAACGATCAGGAAAAATTTGATACCATACTGTTTCCTTCACCCAATTTGGTGCTGTGAAGCTGTCTGATTTATGATAAAAGGGAAAACAAAAATATGCAGAAAAATCATCATGTACAAAATCACAGAATCCTTTTTCCGTAAAAAATAATTTTTCTTCATTATGTATTAATTCAAAAGCGTATCTTAGACGTTTTTGAGGTGGTTGGATACGAACAAGCCAATAATCCAAAAGCTCATCATGGCCACTAATCTTCATACTAACAGAAGTTTTTACCCATCTATTATCAACAAATTGAAAAGGATCACCATAAAAAAGAGTAACAGAATTTAAATCCAAATGCTTTGTCCGAAGCATAATTTGAACTGTTCCATCATGACAAGAATAGGCAAATTGATTTTTAGGGCGATGATAAATAGCTTCCTTTAACATATTTACTCCTTTTCCAACTAATATTTTGTACTACTAAGCTTTTTCATAAGAAGATGATGATATTCATATTATTGGTGAAAACTAATTCATTATCAATTAACAAAAAGATAGCTGATTAACAATAAAAAAATTGACGTTTTATAGGAGAAAGAGATACTCTAAAAAAGCAGATATTTAAATCGGAAATCATAGGAGGAACATACACATCTATGTATAAGAACGTAATAAAATTATTAGCTATTTCGTTTTTGCTTTTCAACTCATCTATACATGTAAATGCTGAGGGAACACTTGAAGAAGCCTGGCAAAATGAACTTGTTTATTTTATTGAGGTAGATCGTTTTAATAATGGAGATCCACAAAATGATGGAGCTGAATTTAATCCTGAAGATCCTTTAGCATATCATGGTGGTGATTTTGAAGGGATTGTAAGAAAGCTTGAATATATAAAAAAAATGGGATTTTCCACAATTGTGTTGTCATCGATTTTTCTTCAAGAAGGTAACAACATTGCTCAAAATATAGACGAGCATTATGGGACAAAAGAGGAACTGCAGAACCTAGTGTCTCAGTCACATAAGTTAGATATTAATGTGTTACTAGAACTAGATTTAAATACTGGTTCGCCGTTCACTGCTGAAGATCAAGCGCAGTTAATTGACTCAGGGGCAAGCTGGATAACGGATGTTGATATTGATGGGTATTTTATTAATTATCCAGATGTTATATCAGCGGACTTTTGGAAGGATTTTAATGAAGGTCTAGTAGATAATTATTTAGTTGGTACTTTACAAGAGTATGATGATTCCAAAGCAACTCGTTATATTGAAGCAGGATTTGATTCGATATTAAATGCACCTTTCCAAGAAGCTGCTTCACTTGCATTTGCTAATGTTGACAATAACATTGAACCAGCATCAAGTGTTGTTGAAGAAGCTCCTGAAAATTTAACAAACTTTCTAGATAGCCATAATACTGTTCGATTTACACGATATTCAATCGAGAATAATCAGCATCCTGGTAATCGATTTAAAATTGCATACTCTTACATGTACACCTTACCGGGAACACCATTTGTGTATTATGGTTCTGAAATTGCTGTAGATGGAGGAGAACCTCCTTTAAATCGTCCATTAATGAACTTTCAATCAGATGAAGAACTAATTGACTACATGGGCAAATTAGCGAAAGTCAGAAATAATTTTCCACCATTAACAAAAGGTGATTATCAGCTTTTATATGAAAAAGATGGAATGATCATTTTTAAACGTAGTTATCAAGAAGATTCAGTTATTGTTGCTATTAATAATTCCTCTAAGACACAAAAAGTGATCATCCCAGCAAATGAAATCGCTGAAGATAAGAAGCTACAAGGCTTGTTAACTGGAGATGTGTTTCAAGAAGAAAATGGTAACTATGAATTTATTATTGATCGTGAACTAGCAGAAGTATACGAAATCCAAGAAAAGACAGGGTTAAATATACCTTTTATTAGTGTATTTCTTATTGTTCCGACTTTATTTATTGGCTTTTTAATTTTAGCTAAAAGACGTGGTCAAAAGAAGTGAGATAGGGATATGGTGAAAAATAAGCCGCTTGGATTTTAGAATCCAAAGCGGCTTATTTTTTCATGTTTCTCAAACTTAACTATTTACAATCTTACCACCGTTCACATGAATCATTTGTCCTGACATGTAAGAAGAATCATCGCTTGCTAAAAATACATAAGCAGGTGCAAGCTCTTCAGGTTGTCCAGGGCGCTTCATTGGAGTATTGGCTCCAAATGTAGCTACTTGGTCAGGCGGGAAGGTTGATGGAATAAGTGGTGTCCAGATTGGACCTGGTGCAACTCCGTTTACACGAATTCCTTTTCCAGCAAGTGAAAGAGCAAGAGATCTAGTGAAGGTTGTGATTGCGCCTTTTGTTGCTGAATAGTCTAATAGTTGTTCATTTCCAGCATAAGCTGTAACAGATGATGTGTTAACTATAGTACTACCTTTCTTTAAGTGAGGTAGTGCTGCTTTTGTTAAATAAAAGAATGAAAAGATATTTGTTCTAAATGTTCTTTCTAGCTGCTCACTTGTAATATCTTCAATACCTTTTTGAGGATGCTGTTCAGCTGCATTGTTTACTAAAATATCAAGACTTCCAAAGGTATCAACTGTTTTAGAAACAATGTCTTGGCACACTTTTTCATCACCGATATCACCAGGAATTAATAAACACTTCTGTCCTTGTTTTTCAACATGCTTTTTTGTTTCTTCCGCATCTTTCTCTTCATCTAAATAAGAAATAACAACATTTGCTCCTTCTTTTGCAAAAAAGACAGCTACAGCTCGTCCAATTCCACTATCTCCACCTGTAATAATCGCTACTTTATTCTTAAGTTTGCCACTACCAGTATATGAAGTATCATCAAATGTGGGTTGTGGATTCATTAAATCCTCATGACCAGGTTGTACATCTTGATGTTGAGCTGGCATTGTTTGTGGTTGATTTTGTTGGTTACTCATTATTGATTCCTCCTCAAATTTTTATTACTGTAAAGTATTATGTGAGAAAAGCTCTGAAAGTATGTTTATAGGATTGGTATTGATATTCCCACTTTGGTTTGTTAATAAACAGATTTGTACCAGAGAATGATATTTTCACGTGGTTTAGTAATAATAGAGGAGGGATGATAATAAAAAACAGCCCTGAACTTTCTTGTTCAGGGCTGTTCATCTTCTCTATGAAGTCTTACATAACATTGAAGTATTTTGCGTCAGGATGGGCAACAACAATTGCTGTTACTGATGCTTCAGGAGACATCATAAATCCTTCTGTTAATTCAATACCAATATCTTCTGGTCTTAATAAATTAAATAATTTTTCTTGATCTTCTAGGTCAGGACAAGCCGGATATCCAAATGAGTATCTTTGACCTTGATATTTTGCAGAAAAACGTTGATCCATTGTAAAATCAGGTGCATCAGGGAAGCCCCAACGATCACGAATCAACTGATGTGTTCGTTCTGCCAAACCTTCAGCTAACTCTAATGCAAAGGCTTGAACAGCATGACTTTTTAAATAGTCACCTTGCTCTTTAAATCCTTGTGCAAGCTCACGTATTTCACTACCAGCAGTAACAGCAAACATAGCAACATAATCAAAGCCTTCAGACTGCTTAGGACGAACATAGTCTGAAATACAGCGATATGGTAATTTATCCTGTCTTGGAAAATCGAATGTTTGTAAAATAACATCTGTGTTGTTTGGATCTAAAATATGGAGTTTATTTTCTTCACTATAAGATGGGAAAAATTGATACGTAGCCGCTGGCTTGAACCATTTATTTTTTGCTCCATCTTTTAAAAGCTCTTGAATAAGCTCATATAGCTCCATTGTTTTAGGATCCTTCTTTTTAATGAGTTCTTTAATTTTTCCTTTTAACCCAAGATGATGACCAATTAACATTTGCATATTCACGTAAGGGATAATTTGCGTTAATTCAATGTTTCTCAGAATATGACGCTTAGTATCATTCGGCTGGAAAATTGGCGCATCTGTTAGTTGACCTCGTTTTTCTAATAAATCAGTAACTGCCTTTGATTGTGGTGCTTTGGTCTTTGCTTCTTCTGTCACAGCAGCTTCATCATGAATAGCAAATGACTCTGGTGATGTACGTAACTGATTTGCTAGAGATAAGCCGTCCATTGCGTCTTTTGCATAAACAACAGGACCTTTATATTGTGGAGCAATTTTCATTCTTGTGAATTTTCGCGAAAGAGCTGCTCCACCAACTAAAATTGGAAGGTTGCAGTTTGCATCCTGTAAATCTTTAGCCGTTATAACCATTTGCTGTGCCGATTTTACTAATAAACCGGAAAGCCCGATAAGGTCTGGATTTTCGTCTTTAACAGCTTGAATCAATGTTTGTGGAGTAACTTTTATACCAAGATCAATAACTTTAAAGCCATTATTACTTAGAATAATGTCTACAAGGTTTTTCCCGATATCATGTACATCACCCTTTACTGTTGCTAAAAGGATTTTGCCCTTACCACTATCATCTTTCTTTTCCATAAATTGCTCAAGATATGACACAGATGCTTTCATGACCTCTGCACTTTGAAGAACTTCTGCTACAATAAGCTGGTTCTCGTTAAATAAAACACCAACCTCGGCCATTCCAGTCATAAGTGGTCCGTTTATAATATCTAATGGAGCTTCGAATTTTTTTAGAGCTAGTTCTAGATCAGGAAGAAGACCTTCTTTTGTGCCTTCAATAATGTATTGAGCAAGTCTTTCTTCAAGCGGAAGATTTTTAACAGGCTTTTTATCTTCTTTTTTCTTACCACGATAAAAGTTTGTAAAAGTGGCAAGCGATTCGTCTGTTGTTTTAAATAACAGTTTTTCTGCCATTTCAATTTCTTCTTTTGGGATCGAAGCAAAACGTTCTAATTTTTCAGTGTTAACAATCGCATAATCAAGACCTGCTTGCGTACAGTGATAAAGGTAAACTGCATTTAAAACCTCACGACCAACAGGTGGAAGGCCAAAAGAAACATTACTAACACCTAATATTGTTAAACACTCTGGTAAGTGTTCTTTTATTAATTGAATGCCACGAACTGTTTCATTTGCAGATCCAATATATTGCTCATCCCCTGTACCTACAGGGAACACAAGAGGATCAAAAATAAGGTCACTAGCTTTTAGTCCATGTTTCTTAACTAGTAGATCATGTGAGCGAATGGCAACCTCAAGCTTCTTTTCCGCTGTTAATGCCATACCAATTTCATCAATAGTTCCAACAACTAATGATCCTCCATATTTCTTAACAAGAGGGACAATTGCATCAAAACGTTCTTCACCATCTTCAAGGTTGATCGAGTTGATGATGGCCTTTCCTTGTGAATATTTTAATGCTCTTTCAATTACAAGCTCATCAGTTGAATCAATAACAAGAGGAGCTTTTACTTTTTTCACAACCTCAGGAATAAATGCTTCCATATCCTCTAGCTCATCTCGGTCTGGATCTGCTAAGCAAATATCAATAACATGTGCACCGTTTTTTACTTGTGCTCTGGCAATTTCAGATGCTTCTTCAAATTTACCTTCAGCAATTAATCTCTTAAATTTACGTGAGCCAATAACGTTTGTTCGTTCACCAACAAATAATGGACGCATTCCCTCTTCATACAACAGGGCATCGATTCCAGAAACTGTATGTCCACTTGATACTTCCTCCATTTTTCGAGGTGATATTGTAGCAACAGCTTCAGTTAATGCTTTAATATGCTCTGGTGTTGTACCACAGCAGCCGCCAATTAAATTAAGCCAGCCTTGTTTTGCAAAGGCAACTAATTTTTTCGCAAGTGAATCGGGTGATTCATGATAGTTTCCTTCTTCATCAGGTAAACCTGCATTAGGGTAGCAGCTTACCGCTGTATTTGCTAAGCCAGATAATGTACGAATATGGTCAGTCATAAATTCTGGACCTGTTGCACAGTTTAGACCAACAGAAAGAGGCTTCATATGTTCAAGTGAAACATAAAATGCTTCAATATCCTGACCAGCCAATGTTGTACCCATTGGCTCAATCGTACCTGAGATCATTAATGGAAGTTCCTTACCTGTCGTTTCAAAGGCTTTTTTAATGCCTAGAAACCCAGCTTTAACATTCAACATATCTTGACTTGTTTCAAGAAGTAATAAATCTGCTCCACCAATAATTAAGCCTCTTGCTTGTTCTTCATAGTTATCTATCAAAATATCAAATGTTGTTCCACCAGTAACAGAAAGTGTTTTTGTAGTAGGACCCATTGCTCCGGCTACATATCTTGGCTTTTCTGGTGTTGAATATTTTAGTGCTGCTCTTTTAGCAATTTGAGCAGATTCGATATTTAACTCTAATGCCATTGGCCCGAGATCATATTCATCTAGAACAATACTAGTTGCACCAAATGTATTAGTGGATATAATGTCAGAGCCAGCTTCTAAATATGCTTCATGGATAGATTCGATAACATTAGGGGCTGTACGTGTTAAATATTCATTACACCCTTCATAATCTTCTCCATCAAAGTCTTCTGCTGTAAGGTCTGCAGCTTGAATCATTGTCCCCATTGCTCCATCGAGTACAAGGATTCTTTTTTCTAGTTCTTTTTTGATGCTACACATGTGTAATCTTCCTCTCAGCACGCTGTTTTTCCTTTTCATGGATGTAATTTGTTAATTCCACTGTAAGGTCATATTGTAAAAATGGTGTTATTAAATAAATACCATTAAATAAATCAAAAGCCGTGTCAATTAAATCTTTTGCAATAGCTAAACCTTCTAGACGAGCTTGCTCTTTGTCTGTTCCAGCAGCAGCCATTGTTTCGCGAATAGACTCAGATAATTTGATTCCAGGTATTTCATTATGAATAAATTCAGCATTACGACTTGATGTTAAAGGCATAATACCGATATAAATTGGTGCTTTTAAATTTCTCGTTTCTTCATATACATCAATAATTTGTTGATTCGAATAAAGAGGCTGTGAAATAAAATAATCCGCACCATGAGCAATTTTCTTCTCAAGTCTTACTACAGCTTTATCTAAGTGTCGCACATTAGGATTAAATGCAGCAGCTACAGAAAAATTCGTTTTATCACCTAATGGTTTACCAGAATAGGAGACACCTTCATTAAATTGTTTGATTAAGCTTATTAAGTCAAACGATGAAACATCATATACAGAGGTTGCACCAGGAAAATCACCTATTTTAGATGGATCACCTGTAATTGCTAATACATCTTGCATTCCAAGTGAATGTAAGCCCATTAAGTGGGATTGTAAGCCAATTAGATTACGATCTCGGCATGTAATATGAATTAATGTTCGTGCACCTGTTTTTTCTTTTGCTAGAATTCCAGCTGCCAAATTGCTAACTCGTGGTGATGCTAGAGAGTTATCTGCAAGAGTTAAAGCATCAATTCCAGCATCATGTAATGCTTGTGCACCATCAAGAAATTTAGTCATTCCTAATTTTTTTGGAGGATCTAATTCAACAATTACTGAGCGTTTTTGCTTTACAACATCCTGTAATGGCGGCAGATCATCAGAGTGGTCTGAGGATACAGTGATCACATTATTTGGTACACGTACTTGTTTATCTGTAATAGGAGCAAGATCGGCTACAGCTTCTGACATTGCTTTAATATGGTTAGGTGTAGTTCCACAGCAACCTCCAATTAAACGAACACCTTGCTCTCTGAATTTGAGTGCACTTTCTCTAAAATAACTTTCATCAGATTCATAAACAAGACGACCTTCGTTCATAGCAGGTAAGCTGCTATTTGGGAATACAGAAAGATAGGATTCTGTTGGAATTGGCACTTCTTCTAGTGATTGAATCATGTGATAAGGACCTAAACGACAGTTCAAGCCAACTACATTGGCACCAAGATCTTCTAATGTTAAAAAGCCATCCTTTAAGGAAGTTCCATCCTGTAATACACCGGCTTCATGAAGGGAAACATTTGCAATAATTGGTTTTGTTGTTTCCTTGCGAGCAATTTGAAGGACTGCTTTCATTTCTTCCAAATCATAATAAGTTTCTAGTAAAATCCCATCAACATCTTCATTTAGAAGGATAAAAAGCTGCTCTCTGAAGTTACGTTTGATTTCATCATTTGAGTGAGCACTTTTTTTGAAAGAGCGAACTCCACCAATTGTTCCGAACACGTAAGCTCTGTTAGCTGCTGCTTTTTTTGCAATTGAAACAGCTTGTTTATTAATCTGTCTAATATCATCCTCAAGACCATAACGTGAAAGTTTAATATCATTTGCACCGTACGTATTTGTTTGGATAAGGTCGGCACCAGCAGAAATATATGCTTCATGAACACGTTGAACATCATCAGGCTTTGAGATATTTAATTCTTCGAAACATCGATCAACACCATGAGAATAAAGCATTGTTCCCATAGCGCCATCACCAATCAAAATCTTATTCTTTAAATCTTCCAAAAATTTATTTGCCACTGAAATATCCTCCGATCTATTAATGAATAGATATATAAAATTATTAAAATAAATGGCTTTTACATGTTATATAATCGAAGAGGCCTTGATAAATAAAAAAAGCCTTCTTAAGAAGAAGACTGAATGATCATAAGCTTCCCCTTATCTTACAAGCATTTTACATGCTTATCTGGAATTAGCACCTTGGCACTCAGATGGGAATCATAGGTAGAGATGAATTTAAAAAGATGTGACTAACAAAGTTATTTACTTTATTAATCTTTCTAAATTAAGCTAACTAGATCTTCACTCGTTTGAACCGGTTGCTGAAGCTTCAATGGGCCAGTCCCTCAGCTTCTCTTGATAAGATATGAAATTACATATTTACTTTAATGCAATAAAAAGCATTACAACTAATTTATCTAATAATCAGAAAAATATCAATAGTAAAATGATAATTTATGAGATATATGTGGTTTTTTATTGAGGAGAATAGTGGATAGGGTCAGACTTTGATAAGGGGTCTGACCCCAACATATTTAATTTTAGCTAATTATTAGCGATAATTGATGAATTGAACATCAATTGGTAGGTCTGCTTCTCGAATTGCAGATATAACAGATTGTAGGTCATCTCTGCTTTTACCTGTTACACGGATTTGGTCATCTTGAATTTGTGTTTTAACTTTCAGACCTTTATCCTTAATGATGCTGTTAATTTTTTTTGCGTTGTCTTTATCAATTCCTGAAACTAATTCAGCTTTTTGGCGAACAGTACCACCAGAGGCATTTTCTAATTTCTTATATGAAATATTTTTGATTGGAACATCTCGTTTAATTAGCTTTGAGATTAATACATCCTTAAGTTGTTCAAGCTTATATTCATCATCGGAAACTAACACCAATTCTTCTTTTTCTAATGAAATGGTACTTTTGCTACCTTTAAAGTCATAACGAGTAGCTATTTCTTTCATTGCAATATTAATTGCATTTGTTACTTCTGGGAATTCAATTTTTGATACAATATCAAATGAATTATCTTTAGCCATAATAATCCTCCATAACGTATATAATATAGGTTGATTATAGTAAAATAAAACAAGCATCACAACTATTACGAAATTTAAAGTTATTTTGAAGCGAAGATCCCTTTTCTTTTAGATAAGAATCTTTACTTCTTTCCTTTGATAAAGGCTCCTTTCTGAAGGATTGATGCTAATAGACGTCAGTCTCTGTTGTAACCAGTGTGTTATCGCATAAAGGTGCGATTTGTAAAGAATAGATGTCACTAGAATTTATACAGAGTTATTTCCAACATGATTATAAAAACAACACAATTTACGAAAACAGCCTTGATAAATAAACCAAATGTGTTTAAGAGGGTAATGGATTGTGATAGGAATTGTATTCTTGCTACTAGTATAAAATAAGGAGTAACTTCTAATAAAAAACAACCTTAAATGTATAGTTGATAGTTCAAATACGAAAGGATATGAAAAAAAGAATGATACCAGGTACATTTGAAACATTAACAGTAGACGAGAAAGTGGATTTTGGCTATTTTTTAACAGACGGAAATGATCGTGTACTGTTACATAATAATGAAGTAACAGAAGAAATTGAAGTAGGAGAAGAAATTGAGGTCTTCTTTGGTGTAGATTCTCAGGATCGATTATATGCTACTATGAAAAAACCGATAATAACTGAAGGTACATACGGTTGGGTAGATGTTGTTGACGTAGTCGAAGATATGGGGGCATTTGTTTACATAGGATTAAGCAAAGATGCATTAGTAACTGAAGATCACCTTCCATTTTTAAGAGAAGTATGGCCAAATGTAGGGGACAAGCTATATTGCACCTTAAAGGTTTCACATAATGGTAAGTTCTTTGTTCGATTAGCAACAGAGGAAATAGTTGAGCCTTTATTTAAAGATGCTGACAGATCTGTATTTAATAAAGAAGTAACTGGAACAGTCTACCGAATGATAATAGCTGGTTCATTTATCATAACCGAAGAAGGATATAAAGGCTTTATTCATTCCTCACAAAGACAAGTAGAGCCGCGTCTAGGTGAAACTGTGACAGGACGTGTCATCGATGTTAAAGAAGATGGAACAATTAATGTTTCTTTACTTCCTAGAAAGCATGAGGCATTAAGTGGAGATGCTGAAAGAATTTACGCATATATGCAAGAACGCGGAGGTGCAATGCCTTTTACAGATAAAAGTGATCCTGATGATATCAAGGAACGTTTTAATCTGAGTAAAGCAGCATTTAAACGAGCGATGGGGCATTTAATGAAAAATGATCGAGTTTACCAAGAAGAAGGTTGGACTTACTTTAAAGAATTAAAAAAATAAGCTGAATTTTAGAGGCTTTCACTACTGATGAGTAGTGAAAGCCTTTTCTTATGGAGTAAAGCAATAAAGATTTGGATAATGATAGAAAAATGTCTAAAAACATAAATATATGCAGGAAATTGTCGATAAAAAGAAGGTATTAAAAAAAGATAATAAAAGAGAGGTACAGAAATGACTATTACCAAGAATGTTGCAGCTTTGTTAATGACGATCATGATTATACTTTCTGGGTGTTCTCAGCAAGAAACATCTAATATGGTAGATAATAAAGTGAAAATAGGGATCATGCTATCTGATGTTGGTCTAGGAGATCAATCTTTTAGTGATTCAGCATTTGCAGGACTTGAAAGAGCAAGAGATGAATTAGGAATAATTTTTGATTATCGAGAGCTTAAGGAATCAGAGACATATGAAAAAGGATTAACAGAGCTAGTTAATGATAATCATGATGTTGTTGTTGGCTTGGGATTCATGGTTCAGGAAGATCTTGAAAAAGTAGCAAAAAAGTTTCCAGAACAACGTTTTATATTAATAGATGCCGTTTCAGAGCTTGAAAATGTAACATCTATTACCTTCAAGGAAGATCAAGGAAGCTTTTTAGCAGGAGTTACTGCGGCTCTCACAACAAAAACGAATAAATTAGGCTTTATAGGTGGAGATGATGTTCCACTAATTAATAAATTTGAGCAAGGCTTTGTAGAAGGTGCAAAATCTATTGACCCTGCTATCACTGTTGATGTGAAATATGCAGGTGATTTTGGTAATGACCAACTTGGGGCAAGTTTAGCACGTGAAATGATTGATAATGGTGCTGATGTATTATATGCAGCAGCCGGTTTTACAGGTGTAGGTATGTTAAAGGAAGCTCAAGCAAAGAAAGTGTTTGCAATTGGTGTAGATAGTGATCAATACTTTTATGCAGAAAAAGCTGTTATAACATCAATGTTAAAAAATGTTGATGTAGCAATGTATCAAATGGCTAAGCAGCTAACTGATGACGGCAATGTACAAACTGGTCATGTTGAGCTTGGAATAGCGGAAGATGGAATTGACCTAGCACCTCTTAGAGTGAATCATTTTACAAATGAAGAGAGAAAGCAAATAGAAGATTGGAAAGAGAAGCTATCAAACGGAAGCTAGGAGGACACCATGACAATCAAAAATAAACTACTAATAAACTCAATAAGTGTATTATCATTAGCAATCTTAATGATCGCATTTATTATTTATAATATGCTATCTATACAGTCCTCAAGCCAGGATAAAGTGGGAAGCTTACTTAATATTAAGCAGCTCCAAGGAGAGTTAACAAGTACGAAACAAGGATTAAATAATTTTTCTGTGACGCCAACTGATGCTCAAAAGGCAGAAGTACTAGCTAGTATAAAGGAAACTGAAGAGTTATACAGTTCGTTAAACAAAAGTATATCTGATGAAAATAGCTCAGGAGCTTTAAAAAGTGCGGTTGAAAAGTATGATCAGTGGAAAGGAGAGGCAACAGCTGCTTTAGATAGTAAGAATAATGCTGAAGCTAAACGCCAATCTATTCGCTTATCAGGTATTATGAATGATGTGCATTTATTAAATGAGTATGCCAATGAAAACTATACAATCTTACAAAATAATTTAGAAAAGAAAATTTCATTTATTATTGTTTCAGCAATTATTGGAAGTATTCTTTTAGTTGTACTATCGTTGTTATTTGCAATCAGAATGACGAACTCAATTACACGTCCATTAAAGAAATTATCACTCAATGCTGAACAAATTGCTTCAGGAAATCTACTTGTTGAAGATATTAACTATAAAGGAAAAGATGAGCTTGGTGCATTAAATACATCATTTACTAGTATGGTGAATCAACTCAAGAAACTAATATTTTCAATTGATACAGTGAGTAAAGATGTTGAAGGTTTTGCTAAGGAGCTTGAAACAGAGAACAAGGGACTTACTGAAATCACAAATCAGGTTGCCGTTTCAACAAACGAGATGGCGATCGGTTCACAATCAATTTCAAATGACCTACAAGACGCAGTTACATTAATAGAAAAAATGGAACTTGAAACGAAACAAAATGTTTCAAGTTCAAAGGAATCAGTATCGTTTGCGATTGAAGCTGTTTCAGCCATTCACTCTGGTCAAGAAGCAATTAAAACACAGCGCGATTTAATTGTAGAAAACCAAAAAACAAGTCACACAATAGATCATGCAACAAAAACGTTTGCTAATTATGCATCGGAAATTGAAAATATGGCTCAAGCCGTTTCAGGTATTGCTGATCAAACAAATTTATTAGCTCTTAATGCAGCAATTGAGGCTGCTCGTGCAGGTGAAGCTGGTAAGGGCTTTGCTGTTGTTGCGGATGAAGTAAGAAAGCTTGCAGAGGAAGCAACACAATCTACTAAACATATCTTTGAGATGGTTTCAAAAATAAAAGAAGGAATTTCAGGAATTTCAGATTCAGTTCAAAAGGGTGTGTTAATTGCACAGGAGCAACAATTGTCAATGGATCAAACGACAAATTCATTTGGCGATATAGAAACAAGAGTTGAGGAAATGAAAGAGCGCCTAACATCCTTATTAGAAGGTACTCAAAATTCAAAGGTATTTGGTGAACAAGTATTAAATACAATTGAGAGTATTAGTGCAGTTGTTGAAGAATCAGCTGCAGGAAATGAAGAAATCTCAGCATCAACATCTGAACAATTAATTGCCTTTGAGAAAATTGTTGGCAAGGTAGTTACATTACGAGAATTAACAGATGATTTAAATTCAACAGTTGGAACATTTAAATTAAAGTAGGATAAGGAAAAGGACGTTCAAATTATGATAATTTTGAACGTCCTTTTTGTCGTATCTTTATAATCAAACGATCTTTTTAAAGATGATCCGTTTTTTTAGAGTATTGGCGCTCGCCACGCTCACGATTTTTTTCACGCATCATGTTTTTTTCATGGCGCTTTGCATTATTATCTTTGGCTTTTTTATCATTATCACTAGTATGTGGCATGAAGAAGCTCCTTTCAAAGAAGTATAAGCTTATCATTCCCACTTCACGAGCTGACTATGTATGACTAAAAGCACTTAGATTTCATCATTTAAAAAGAAAATCGCTAACGTTCCAGGACCGGAATGGGCACCAATAACTGCTCCAACAAAGTTAATATAAACCTCTTTAGGTGAAAACTCCTCTAGGATAATTGCTTTCATTTCATTTGCTACTTCTATATCGTCGCCATGACTAATAGCAATTGTCTGATTTTGTAAATTAACACCACGTTCTTTCATGACCTCAATAATTCGTTTTAGAACTTTTTTACGTCCTCTAATTTTTTCAAGCGGTATTAACTTACCTTCTTCAACATGTAATAAAGGTTTAATATTTAGCAAGCCTCCAACAAAGGCAGAAGCTTTGCTAATTCTACCGCCACGGGCTAAATATTCAAGATTATCTACAGTGAATATATGTTCGATTTTTGGACAGTAATTTTTTACAGCCGCTTCTATTTGTGTAAAGGATTGATTATCTTCTGCAAGACCAACTGCATACATTACGGCTAGACCGTATCCTAGTGAAGCACATTTTGAGTCAATGATGGCTAATTCAAAGTTAGGAAATTCCTCTAAAACTTCATTCCGAATCATCATTGCTGTTTGATATGTTCCTGAAAGTTCAGATGAGAAAGCAACATATATACTAGGTGTACCTTTTTTAGCTAAATCAGTAAAAACTTCTTTAAATAACAAAGGTGAAACTTGAGACGTCTTTACAATAGCACCGTTTCGCATTGCATCATATATTTTCTTAGGGCTTGCCTCTTGCTGATCTGTTAGTTGTTTACCATCTAAATCAACGCTTAGAGGTAGAAAGGAGATTGAGTGATCTTCAAAATATTCTATAGGTAAATCACAGGCACTGTCGGCTAAAATGTGAACATTCATTGTAACACCTCATTTTTGTTATGTATGGATATATTAATACTTTAAGTTTACCATCCTTCAATTAAAATACAATCTTTGTATTCATTTCTTAATAAAAGGGGAAAACCAAGTATACGATAATAAAATAACAGGGGAGGTTTTATGTTGAATATTAGTTCTGAGATAAAAAAGACATTAGTTGTGATAATTGGTGCCTTACTTAATGCAATTTCATTAAACTTATTTTTAATTCCTGCAAGTGTGTATGCAAGTGGGTTTACGGGTGTTTCCCAGCTTCTTTCTAGTGTCATTGAAGAATACACTCCTTTTTATGTTTCCACAGGTATTTTATTGTTATTACTAAATATTCCGGTTACTATATTAGGTTGGAAAAAAGTAGGGAAATCATTTACACTTTATAGCTTTCTAAGTGTAGCAGCAACAACCTTTTTCTTAGGTATTATTCCCCTACACTCTCTTTCAGAGGATATCTTGTTAAATGCGGTATTCGGTGGAGTTATTGCCGCGATCGGTGTTGGAATGACATTAAAATATGGTGCCTCAACAGGTGGACTTGATATAATTGCCATGATTTTATCTCGAATGAAAGATAGACCTGTTGGAACTTATTTCTTTATGCTCAATTCAATTATAATCTTAACTGCAGGTTTACTATACGGCTGGGAAAAGGCTCTTTATACACTAGTCACATTATATGTATCAACAAGGGTAATTGATGCGATCCATACAAGGCATGAAAAACTTACAGCTATGGTTATTACTAAGAAAGCTGATGATTTGAAAAAGGCGATTCATTCCAAACTGGTAAGAGGAATTACAACTATTCCTGCAAAGGGTGGCTTCACTAATGAACCTAAGGATATGATGATCATCGTTATTACAAGATACGAATTATATGATTTGGAAAAGGTAATTAAAGAAGTAGATCCTAATGCATTCACAAATGTTGTTCAAACAACAGGAATATACGGCTTTTTTAGAAAGGATTAAATTACATCACATCACTACCTAGACCGTTGCTTTTCGCTACAGTCACAAGTTACTGTTAGAATTCAAAGAAATTAGCAGAAGTCGAACGAGATTGAATCTATGAAATACTAAAAATGCATTTTGTGAAAAAATAGGCGAACTCTTTATAGAGAGTTCGCCTAATATTTTTTAAATTGACTGAAGAGTTTGTTGAAATTCACTTAGTTGTGCTCTTTCAGCATCAGTGCAATTGGCATAAGCAGAAGATAAAGCATTTTTTGCTTTCATCACTGCTTCCTGTTTATCACCTTGTTCGATTCCATTTGCAATTGAATTAGCATATGCTACTGCTTCACGAGCTTGTTGAAATAATGGGTTTGTCACTTATATCCCTCCACGTGAGGTATCTTCGTCTTTGTTAGCTTCTTCTACTTGTGATAATGTTGAATGGTAAGGGAACCTCTCATCGTGCTTAGCAACTGTATCTTTGCCTTGCTGAACAAAACGTTTAGATTTGTTACGTTTACCCATTGAAAAAGCCCCCCTTTGAAATTGTGACGCTAAATAACGTCACTACTATTGTGTACGAACAAAGGAATTATATAAATGGTAATATATAAGGTTTTCTCTAGAATTTGAAAAACTTAAAGTCCTAAAACATCCTTTAAATAATGAGCAATCCCATCCTCTTCATTTGATCGTGTTTCTTTATTTGCAACAGCTTTAACTTTATCAATTGCATTGCCCATCGCGACACCATGTCCGGCATATTCAAGCATTTCTAAATCGTTATCTTCATCACCAAAAGCAATAATTCGTTCAGAAGGTATATTATAATAAGAAGAAATTTTTTGGAGTCCAAGTGCTTTATTCGTTCCGGCTTTAATGATTTCTATGACATGCCATGGAGCAGCCCACCTTCTATGATCAACAACCTCTGCATGGACATCTGATAGGTAACTTCTTATCTTTTCTACATTATCTTCAGGCGCATGAATAAGTACACTTGTTACATCATTACCTAAATTATTTCTTAAATCCCCGATTGTTATTTCAGGATTGCCCATACTGAACACGTCAAGGAGCTTCTCATCATGATAATGAAAATAAACATCATCAATAATTTCAGCTAGCATATTATGTATATCATGTTTTTCCGCAACTTCAACAATCTGTTTAACAACATTTAAGTCTAACGTTGTATGATATGTACCCCATTGATCATTCTGTGGATGATGGATATAAGCTCCATTAAAATTAACAATGGGTGTATTTAGCTGTAATTCTTCATAATAGATAGAGCTAGAACGAAATGGTCTGCCTGTTGCTATACAGACAATATGGCCATCATCCTTTGCTTTTTTTATAATCTCCTTTGAGTATGTTGAAATTGTTTTATCATCTTTTAAAAGAGTACCATCTAGATCTAGAGCAATTAAGAAAGGTTTTTTCTCCATAATATCTCCTTTTTATTAACATTAGTTTCAAACTCACAGTGCAATCCTATTCCAAATCATAAATAGCCTATTAACATCCCATAAATATACTTGACTCATTATTAGTGTATCTTTTTTCCAAGTTTTATGTCTACATGTTACAATTAATTTGAGGAAGAATAGTTAGGGAGGCGCGTTATTTTTGGTTATTGTTGAAAAAATGAATGTAGCAAACATTCCACTATTACATATTGTAAACCAAACTGATAAAAATAATAAAACTCCATTGGTTATGTTTATCCATGGATTTACAAGTGCAAAAGAAAATAATTTGCACTATGCTTATTATCTGGCGGAAAAAGGAATTAGAGTCATTTTACCTGAAGCACTTTTTCACGGTGAGAGAAGCAAACAATTTGATTCTACAGAATTAAGTATGCATTTTTGGGAAATTGTTGTAAATGAAATAGAAGAATTGAACACGTTAAAAGAGTACTTTGAAGAGCAGGAACTAATTGATTCAAATAGAATTGGTGTAGCTGGTACATCAATGGGTGGAATCACAACCTTAGGAGCACTAACAAAGTATGAATGGATTAAAGCAGCGGTAAGCTTGATGGGGAGCCCTTGCTATACAACTTTATTAAAAGGACAACTTTATTCATTGCGTCAAAATGGTATGGAGATTCCCCTTTCTAATGAAGAAATAGAGAAGCAAATTTTATTTTTAGAAAAATATGATTTAAGCTTACAACGGGAGAAACTAAATAATCGGCCATTGTTATTCTGGCATGGTGAACGAGATGATGTTGTGCCATTTGCTCCTACGTATCAATTTTATAAAGAAATTATTCCGATGTATGAGCAAGAACCGAATAAGCTTAAATTTATTGCTGACCCATTAGCGGATCATAAGGTATCACGTGAAGGTGTGCTAGCATTAGTTGAATGGTTTGAGAAGTATTTATAATAGAAAGAATAAATGAAGTTAAGCAAAATTCTTTTATTCTTAAGTTCTCTTTACTATACTTGTGTGGGAATTGATATAAGCGAGATTAGAATAAGTACTACCATTCAATAAAAGTCAGAAAGGAGTTTTAATATGGATGAATCACTTAAAGAAAACATTTACGGTGCGTTAGAAACAGTTGAAGATCCAGAACTTGGGGTAGATATTGTTAATTTAGGTCTTGTATATGATGTGGACATGGACGAAAATGGTCAAACAGAGGTAACGATGACATTAACTTCAATGGGCTGTCCACTTGCTGGAACAATCGTAGAAAAAGTGAAGGAAGCACTTTACGACATTCCAGAAGTTAAAAGCACTGAGGTGAATATTGTTTGGAGTCCACCATGGACAAAAGACAAAATGTCCCGATTTGCTAAAATAGCTTTAGGAGTTCAATGATATATACAGAATTAGTAATGGTTCTAATAGGTTAGCTAATGATAATTACTGTTGAATAAACTAAATAACAGTTATTTAAGGATCCAATTATTTTTAGTACAGTAAATCGTAGCATTGGAATAACAATATTTCTAAAGAAAATAGGTTAAAAATAGTGTAGTAAATATCTCCCTTAATAGCACTCATAGATATGGGTGAGCTATTTTTATCATCTTGCTATTCCTAAATAAAAAAAGTCTTCAATTTATTTCAATACTGGAAACTGAAGAGTCAATTGTGACTCTTCAGTTTTTTATTGTTTTTCCTCTTTATTCTTTATATTTGGTGATATCCCATATATAGTCTCTATTATTCATTATTCCTTCAGAAGAATAACCTTTCATTCAATAACAATTGCTAGGCAAACACACATTTATTAGGTACAAGTTTATAGACATATGACTAGTGAATAGGATGATAGTAAATAAATAACAAGGAGTGTATTTGAAAATGAATTATTACTATAATGATAATATTTATAATGTGTACCGTTCAGATGAAAGAATTCGCCCAGGCTTTGGTTTTGGTCGCCCAGGCTTTGGTCGCCCAGGCTTTGGTTTTGGTGGATTCGGATTTGGATTTCCGTTTTTAACAGGATTAGCAGCGGGAGCCTTATTAACTCCAAGACCTCTATATCCGTATCCTTACTACACACCGTATCCGTTCTATCCACCGTATCAATATCCTTATTATTGAAGTTAGTTGAATAAAAGAGCTTTGTCTTTATTAGGGGACAAAGCTTTTTTTCAATGAAACTAATTATTAAAAGTAAAAGGTGATAAACAAATTGGGAATTTTAAAATAGGTTAAAGTAAATCAAAATCCTTAATAAGCTCTAGGACATCTTTAGGAAAATGTTTTAAAAAAAGTCGACAATTTGGCTATATTAATAATCTTCCTTAAAAGCGAATGCCTGTTACTTGTTAAAGCTTTAAGTTGATAGGATTGAATGAAGAACTCTTGATTTATAGAGAAAGGATCTGGCGATAGCAATAGAAGATGCTTTAATATGCAACTTTATGTATATCTATAATATTGATTTGTATCCTTTAAAGATAATTCTATGATTAAATAAGAATAATTTTATCAGAAAAATTAGTAAAAAAATATTATTTATACACTTGATTTTATTTTTATACATATTTATAATTGAGTAATAAATTCAGAAAATGAACTTGTTAAGGAGAAGGTGATTTGGTGAAAGTCGGAATTGTTGGGGCAACTGGTTATGGCGGAGTCGAATTGTATCGGATATTATCCAATCATCCACATGTCGACGAATGTATACTTTATTCATCTTCAGAAATGGATGTACCTTACACACATTCTTTTCCACATTTAAATAACTTAAGCGATCATAGATTGAAAAATATAGAAGTTGAAGAAATAAAAAAGAATGTGGATGTTTTATTTCTTGCTACGCCACCAGGTGTATCAAGTAAATTATCACCACAATTTATTGGATCAAATGTAAAAATCATTGATTTATCTGGTGACCTCAGATTGAAGCAAAAAAGTGTTTATGAACAATGGTATAAACGTGAATGTGTTGAAGAAGAAATTCTTGAAGGTGCAGTATATGGACTTTCTGAGTTGAATAAAGTAGACATTGCAAATGCTCAACTACTTGCAAATCCAGGATGCTTTCCAACAGCAACAATATTAGGTTTGGCACCAGTTGTTAAACAAAAACTAATAGATGAGAAATCAATTATTGTTGATGCTAAAACCGGTGTATCAGGTGCTGGGCGAAATGCATCTCAAGCAACACATTATTCTGAGGTAAATGAAAATGTGAAAATCTATAAAGTTCATGAACATCAACATATTCCTGAGATTGAACAAGCGCTACATAATTTAAATCAGTCAATCTCAGTTATTTCATTTAATACACACTTAATGCCAATGACTAGAGGTATTATGGCAACAATTTATGCAAGTCTAACAGAGTCCACAACAACTGAAAAATTACTAGATTTATATAATGACTTTTATTCGGATTCTCCGTTTGTGCGAATTCGTAAAGATAATGAGTTTCCCTCAACTAGAGAGGTGTATGGATCTAATTTTTGTGACATAGGATTAAAGGTTGATGAGCGTACAGGAAGAATAACAATTGTTGCAGTTATTGATAACTTAATGAAAGGTGCAGCAGGTCAAGCGGTACAAAACTTCAACATTATGAACGGCTTTGAAGAAACAACCGGATTGTACTTTGCCCCTATTTATCCATAAGGCTGTTTTCGAAACGGCCATCATAGAATGGTAGCTTATATGTATTTAAAGCGTGATGATAGTCATTAAAAAGAGCCATTCACATGACAACTAGGGAGGGAAATGCAGTGTTAGAAATAAAAGAAACATCTGCTATTACAAAAATTAATGATGGATCGATCGTTACACCAAAAGGATTTTCTGCTGATGGTGTTCACGCAGGTCTTAGATATAACAAAAATGATTTAGGTGTAATATACAGTGAAGTACCTGCTAATTGTGCAGCTGTCTATACTCAAAGTCATTTTCAAGCAGCTCCTTTAAAAGTAACTCAAGAAAGTATCGGAAAAGAAGGCCTTTTACAAGCAATTATTGTTAATAGTGCAAATGCTAACGCATGTACTGGTGAGCAAGGGGTTAAAGATGCATATGAAATGAGAGAAAAATGTGCAAACCTATTTAATATCCAGGAACATTATGTAGCAGTTGCTTCAACTGGAGTAATCGGTGAATTTTTAAAAATGGATAAAATTCGTACTGGTATTGAACAGCTACAACCAAAAGCAACAAGTGACTCAGCTAATGCTTTTCAAAATGCGATTCTAACAACAGACTTAGTTATGAAAACATCATGTTATGAAGTGGAAATTGACGGAAAAAAAGTAGTAATTGGTGGAGCAGCTAAAGGGTCAGGCATGATTCATCCAAATATGGCAACAATGCTATCATTTGTAACAACTGACGCAAATATAGATTCAGCATCACTTCAATCATTATTAAGTGATGTAACAGATAAAACATACAATCAAATTACCGTTGATGGCGATACGTCAACAAATGATATGGTACTGGTGATGGCAAACGGTCAAGCAGGTAATGAGCAGCTCAAGGAAACTCACCCCCAATGGAATGAATTCAAGGCAGCATTTAAAGAAGTAAGTGAAGAGCTTGCAAAGCAAATTGCAAAAGATGGGGAAGGTGCAACAAAGCTGATTGAAGTAGAAGTAACAGGTGCTAAAACAAAGCAAGAAGCAAATGTTGTTGCTAAAAAAATTGTAGGATCAAGCTTAGTGAAAACGGCTGTATATGGGGCAGATGCTAACTGGGGTAGAATTATTTGTGCAGTTGGTTATAGTGAGGCTTCAGTGCAGCCTGAGAAAATAGATATTTATTTAGAAGATATATGCTTGTTTACAGCAAATAGCCCTCAAGCTTTTTCAGAGGAAATAGCTTCTGAATACTTAAAACAAGATCAAGTAAAAATTAAGGTGAATCTTGGTGTTGGTGAAGAAGCAGGTAAAGCATGGGGTTGTGATTTAACTTACGATTATGTGAAAATCAATGCAAGCTATAGAACATAAGGAGAATGGTATGACAAAAACAGTTGTATTAAAATGTGGTGGAAGCACAGTTCATCAGTTGTCAGAGTCATTTTTTCATAGTTTAAAAGCTTTGATTGATCAAAATTGGCAGCTACTGATTGTACATGGTGGCGGACCTGATATTACGAAAATGCTTCAAGCATTAAACATAGAAACAGAATTCTTTAATGGTCAAAGAAAAACAACAGAAGCTGTTTTAGAGGTTGCTGAAATGATTTTAGCAGGAAAAATTAATAAACAGCTATCTAATTTGTTACAGCAAAAAGGGTTAAAATCAATAGGTTTATCAGGCAGTGATGCAGGCTTATTAAAAGCAGATTATCTTGATAAAGAACATCTCGGGTTAGTAGGGAAAGTAAATGCTGTTGATACTGAGGCTGTTGGATTATTAATGGGAAATGGATATATACCTGTTGTAGCACCGCTAGCACGAACAGTTTCACATGATACGTTAAATGTAAATGCTGACCTTGCAGCTGCAGCAATTGCACATGCTGTAGAAGCGACAAAATTTTTATTTGTAACAGATGTTCCTGGTATTTTAGATCAAGATAAAAATTTGATTACAGACATTACACCAGCTGAAATTCAACAACTGATTGATTGTGATGTGATAACAGGTGGAATGATTCCTAAGGTTCAATCTGCTGTTGCAACTCTTTCAGATATTTGTCAGGAAGTCATTATTGTAAGTGGTCAGGAAGCTTTTCTTAAAGATAACGAATTTAAAGGCACTAAAATCGTGAAAGAAAGGAAGGTATTATCGACATGAGCTATCAATTTCCAACTTACGCAAAATGGGATATCACTGTGAAAGAAGCAAAGGGATCATGGGTTACAGATATTAATGGAAAAAAATATTTAGACTTTGTATCTGGAATTGCTGTATGTAACTTAGGACACGCAGATGAAGATGTATTAGCTTCAATTCAAGAACAGCTTAAAGAATATTGGCATATGTGTAACTTGTTTCATCAACCAATTCAAGAGGATGTTGCAAAGCTACTTGTTGAATCTAGTGATGGAGATGCGGTATTTTTCTGTAATAGTGGAGCAGAGGCAAATGAAGCTGCTATCAAACTAGCACGTAAGTATACAGGAAAAACAAAAATAGTTACGTTCTTACAATCATTTCATGGCAGAACATTTGCGACAATGTCAGCAACTGGTCAGGAGAAGATTCAACAAGGATTTGGTCCTCTTCTTGAGACATTTGAATATCTTCCATACAATGACTTAGAAGCATTAGAGGAATTAGGTAGTGATGTTTGCGCAATTATGTTAGAAGTTATTCAAGGTGAGGGTGGGGTTGTTCCGGCTAACCAAGAATTTTTAAATAAAGTAAATGAAACTTGTCAACGAATTGGTGCTTTACTAATTATAGATGAAGTACAAACTGGAATTGGGCGTACAGGAAAGCCGTTTGCTTATCAGCATTTTGGTTTGTCACCTGATATTGTTACATCTGCTAAAGGGTTAGGAAATGGCATTCCTGTTGGAGCAATGATTGGGAAAGAATTCCTTATTGATAGCTTTCAAGCTGGAAGTCATGGTTCAACCTTTGGTGGAAACCCGGTTGCAATGGCTGCGGCTAAGGCAACACTTACAAAAATATTACCGCAGGACTTTTTAATAGAAGTAGAAAAGAAAAGTGAATATCTGTTTACTAAATTGCAAGAAACAGTTGGGCAACATTCGATTGTTAACGAAATTCGTGGAAAAGGCTTATTAATTGGAATTGATTGTGGCGAACAAGCTGGAAGCATTATTACTGAGCTACGAGAAAATAACTTATTAGTTATCGCAGCAGGTCCTAACGTAATACGAATCATTCCACCGCTAACAGTTTCATACGATGAATTAGACTTAGCTATCGAAAAAATAAATAGATCCTTTGCACAGCAAAAGCAGTCAGTGAATACCCTTTAAAGTGAATTTTTTTTACTATTAAATGAATAAAAATACTATAATTATAATAAATATTCATAATCAACCTACTGCAGGCTATGGATTCAAATGATATAAGAATGACTACAAACGAGGTGTAAACAGATGAAAGGATATCTCCATTTAGAAGATGGTTCGGTATTTAAAGGAAAGCTTGAAAATGGAACTACTGAGGATGTTAACGGAGAAGTTGTGTTTTTTACAGGAATGACAGGATATCAAGAGGTGTTAACAGATCCTTCATATAAGAATCAAATTGTTGTATTTACGTATCCTTTAATTGGAAACTATGGCATTAATATAACTGATGATGAAAGCAAGAAGCCACAGGTTAAGGCTGTTGTTTTATATGAATGTACATCGAATTATTCTCATTTTGAAGCAAAGTACAGCATGAAGGAATATTTAGAGAAGTGGAATATTCCTATTATTCATCATATTGATACACGTGCTGTTGTTAAGAAAATTCGTAATCATGGTTCAATGGCTGCAACGATTTCTCCTATTGAACATAAAGAAGAACAGCCTTGTGAAATATTTGAGAATGGTGTATTTGAAGTTGCTTCATCATCAGTTGAAACATTTGGTGATGGAGATAAACATATTGCTTTAATTGATTTCGGATTTAAAAAATCAATTTTAACTGCATTATTAAGATTAGGCTGTAAAGTAACAACTGTTCCTTTTAAAATGATGGATCAGGTAAATGAACTGAATCCAGATGGAATATTATTATCAAATGGTCCAGGAGATCCTGAACAATTATCAGCTTATTTCTCACAAATTAAACAATTGGTTGTAAAATATCCGACATTTGGAATTTGCTTAGGTCACCAATTAATTTCTTTAGCATTTGGTGCAAAAACAAAAAAACTATTATTCGGACATAGAGGTGCTAATCAGCCTGTTTTTGATAACAAAACAAAGAAGGTTTTTATGACGTCTCAAAATCATAGCTATGTTGTTATCGGAGATAGTCTTAAGGATACAGACTTAAGTGTTCGCTTTTACCATATCAACGATGGATCGATCGAGGGATTATCACATGCAACATTACCATTAATAACAGCACAATTTCATCCAGAAGCACATCCAGGACCATCTGATAGTGAATGGATGTTTGATGAATTTTTAGAATTAGTCAAGGCTGCAAAAGGAGATATGCTTTATGTCTAAAAACGAATCTATAAAAAAAATCGTTGTGATTGGTTCTGGTCCTATTGTTATAGGTCAAGCAGCAGAGTTCGATTATGCTGGTACACAAGGATGTTTAGCATTAAAGGAAGAAGGCTATACAGTTGTTCTTGTAAACAATAATCCGGCAACAATTATGACTGATGAAGAATATTCAGATGTTTTGTATTTTGAACCATTAACAGTTGAAAGCTTAGCTAAAATCATCGAAAAGGAAAAGCCTGATGGTCTGCTCGCATCATTAGGTGGTCAAACAGGACTAAACCTTGCGATGGAGCTTCATGAAGCAGGAATATTAGAAAAGTATGGAGTACAAATATTAGGAACATCAATCGATTCGATTCGTAAGGGGGAGGATCGGAATGAATTTCGTCAATTGATGTACGACCTAAATGAGCCTATTCCAGAAAGCTCAATAGTAACAACATTAGAAGAAGCAATCGAATTTTCGAATAAGATTGGTTTTCCCATTATTATTCGTCCAGCTTACACACTTGGTGGTAAAGGTGGAGGAATTGCTACTAATGAAGAGGAATTTAAAAAGTTTGTAAAAAGTGGTTTACAAGCAAGTCCTATTACTCAATGTTTAATTGAAAAAAATATTGCAGGCTTTAAGGAAATAGAATATGAGATGATTCGTGATCATAAAGGTACATGTATTTCAGTGTGTAATATGGAAAATATTGATCCAGTTGGAGTGCATACAGGTGATTCGATTGTTGTTGCCCCTTCACAAACACTTTCTGATCAAGAGTATCATATGCTCAGAACAGCAGCTGTTAAAATTGTCTCGGCTCTTGGGGTGGTCGGTGGATGTAACATTCAATTAGCTTTAGATCCAAAAAGCAAACAATATTATATTATTGAAGTAAATCCACGGGTCAGTAGATCATCTGCATTAGCATCAAAAGCAACTGGCTATCCAATTGCTAAAATTGCTGCAAAATTATCTGTTGGTTATACATTAGAAGAGTTGAAAAATCCATTAACAATGAGCACATATGCAAGCTTTGAGCCTGCCCTTGACTATGTTGTAGTAAAGTTTCCTAGATGGCCTTTTGACAAGTTTAATAAAGCAGATCGTAAACTAGGTACAAAAATGAAAGCTACTGGTGAGGTTATGGCTATCGAACGTAATTTAGAGGCCGCTCTTCAAAAAGCTTGTGAATCACTAGAGTTAGATAACATAGGAACACACTTACCAGAGCTAACAAGTTCTACTTCTGCGGAGCTTATAGAGTTAATGAAGAAAACAGATGACCGCCGCTTTTTTGCTGTTATGGAGCTTATTAGAAGAGGTATGGGAATAGAAGAAATTCATGCAATAACTGAAATGGATTATTACTTCTTAGCTTGTTTTAAACATATTATTGATCTCGAAAATCAGTTAAAGCAACAATCAGTTGCATCATTAGATGAGGAATTAATTGTAACGGCAAAGGAAAAAGGCTTTTCAGATCGAACTATAGCATTCCTACTTCAAGCAGCAGAAGAAAATGTACGAAAAGCTCGACTTGAAGTTGGGGTTAAAGCGTCTTATAAATATGTTGACACATGTGCAGCAGAATTTGAAGCTCGTACTAATTATTTTTACTCAACATATTTTGGTGAAAATGAACAACCCCCATTAAATGATAAGAAAAAAATTCTTATTATCGGTTCTGGACCAATACGAATTGGCCAAGGAATTGAATTTGATTATAGTGCAGTACATGGAATTAAGGCATTAAAAGAATTAGGGTATGAAGCGATCATGATTAATAACAACCCTGAAACAGTGAGTACTGATTTTGAAACAGCAGATCGACTATATTTTGAGCCAATTACACTTGAATATGTGTTAAATGTAGTTGAATCTGAAAATATTGATGCTGTTATTGTTCAGTATGGTGGTCAAACAGCGATTAACCTTGCAGAGCAATTAGAAACGGCTGGTGTGTCTTTATTAGGTACAGACACAGAAACATTAGATTGGTTAGAGGATCGTGACAAATTTTATCACTTATTAGATGAGCTTTCGATTCCACATGCGGTTGGTTTAACTGCTAATAATGCAAGTGATGCAATTGCTGGAGCAAATGAAATTGGTTATCCCGTTTTATTAAGACCATCTTATGTTATTGGTGGAAAAGGGATGGTTGTTGTTCAAAATGAAGAGAATTTAACATCATTATTATCTGGTAGCACAAATATGATTTACCCGGTATTAATTGACCAATTTGTACAAGGACTTGAAGGTGAAATTGATCTTGTATCTGATGGAAAAGAAGCGTTTATTCCGACATTTATTGAACATGTTGAACCAGCAGGAGTTCATTCTGGTGATAGCTTAGCTATTTTACCGTCACAAAATATAACAGATAATCAGAAATCACTAATCGCTGAATATGCAAATAAATTAGTGAATAAATTGAATTACCGTGGCATTATGAATATTCAATTCCTTATTAACGCTAATAACATATTTGTTGTGGAAGTTAATCCACGTGCAAGTAGAACAGCACCAGTGATAAGTAAAGTAACTGGAATTCCTGTCATTAAGCATGCAACCTATTTACTTTGTGGTAAAACGCTAAGTGAACTGACAATTAAACCGTTTCCTGATAATGGGATGGTGGCAGTTAAATATCCGGTTTTCTCAAGTCATGCTTTACATGATGTAGATATAACGTTAGGTCCTGAAATGAAAGCAACAGGTGAAGGTATGTGTGTAGGAACAAATTTACACAGTGTTTACCGCAAAATATTTGCTAAAGATCTTGAAAATGTAACAAGTATTTTCTTTGATTGTGAAAACGTTGAAGCAAATAAAGCTACTGAAGAAGCGGGTCTTAAGGTGATAGCAGGTGATTTTCAGTTATGGGTTGAAGGAGATAAAGGAATTTTTGTCTCAATAAACGATAGTGATGAAGCGAAACTACAAAGACAGCTTGCCCTGGAAAAAGGTATGCTTCTTTTTACAAATCTTCATACGTATTATGCGTGTTTACAAGGAATAACAGCTTCTGATGATTCAGTTGAGTCGATACAGCAGTTAACGGGAAAGGAAGTGGTCAAGCAATGATTAATGTGAAAGTTAAAAAACAAGAAAAAGTAGAAAAAAGAGACTTTCTAACACTACTTGATTATAGCAAAGAGGAAATTATTCAACTGATTGATGAAGCTTTTGCTTTAGAAGAAAATCCAATTCAACCTGTTTTAAAGGGAAAAACACTAGCAATGATTTTTGAGAAATCATCGACAAGAACTCGTGTATCCTTTGAAACCGGAATGCTTCATCTTGGAGGTCATGCTTTATTTTTAAGCAGTCAGGATCTTCAACTAGGTAGAGGTGAACCTGTATCAGATACTGCAAAAGTATTGTCAGGTTATGTTGATGCAATCATGATTCGTACGTTTGGTCATGATAAAATTGAAGAATTAGCAAAACATGCGAGCATTCCTGTTATAAATGGCTTAACTGATTTATTTCACCCATGCCAAGCTTTAGCTGATTTAAAAACAATTTATCGTCTAAAAGAGAAATTCAACGGTGTGAAAACAGCATACTTAGGTGATGGAAATAATGTAGCTCACTCACTAATGATTGCGGCTGCTAAAGTGGGCATGGATTTTTCATTAGGATGTCCTGTAGGCTATGAGCCTGATGCAAGTATTGTAGAAGAAGCAAAGAAACTTGCTGAAGAAACAGGAGCGAATATCGTTATTACAAATGATCCAATTGAAGCTGTGCAAAATGCGGATATCATATATACAGATGTTTGGGCAAGTATGGGGCAAGAAAGTGAACAACAGCAAAGATTGATTGCTTTTAAGGATTTTCAAGTTAACGATGAATTAGCTAGTCACGCAAAAGCTGATTATCATTTCCTACATTGTTTACCAGCACATCGTGAAGAAGAAGTAACAGCATCGATAATAGATGGAGAGCATTCGGCTGTATTCGAGCAAGCGGAGAATCGCTTACATGTTCAGAAGGCGTTACTTAAAAAGTTGTTAGGATAGGCTCTTTCTCAACGATTGTTGTTGTTAAATGATATAAATAATTGTTCGGTAACAATAAACGTTCCATTTCGCTTCAGAAACTTGCTTTCCGCTGGGAGGAAGTCAAGCCTCCTTGGCTCCGCCTGTGGGGTCTTGACCTTTCCTCTACACCCGCAGGAGTCAAGTTTCTTCCGCTCCATTGCACTATATTTAACACAATGTAAAAATGTAAAACAACGATCTTCGAGAATTGAGCCCAAAGAAAAGTGCAGATACTGGTAATTACTTTTATTCTTTTAAATAAATTGTTAGGTAACAATAAATGTTCCATTTCGCTCTAGAAACTTGCTTTCCGCGGGGAGGAAGTCAAGCCTCCTCGGCTTCGCCTGTGGGGTCTTGACCTTCCCTCTACACCCGCAGGAGTCAAGTTTCTTCCGCTCCATTGCACTAATTTAACACAATGTAAAAAATGTAAAACAACAATCTTTGAGAATAGAGCCTAAAGAAAAGAGCAGATACTGGTAATTGTCAGGATCTGCTCTTTTTATGCTAAGGCTATTTTTATTAATTTTGTAGCAGACTTTTTAAGAAACAGCTCTTAAGATTACTCCGTTAAAAGACCAGTAATCCTCTATTATCCAAACCAGCTAGTTCTAAATGAACTTTCTTTACACAAATACCAATACAGCTATACCAACGATAAAGCAATAATAGGAGAAATATTTTAAATTTCCTTTAGCCATAATATTCATAAACCATTTTAAAGAAAAATAAGAGGTAATGAGTGCTGCAATAAATGCAACAATGTATGGGATAAGGAAAGTATCTAAATTAGGATCATCAATCAAGTCGGTTACACTTAAAATCATCCCACCAAAGCTCACAGGAATAAACATCAGAAATGAAAACTTTAATGCAGTTTCCTGTTTCATTCCAAGGGCCATAGCAGCAACGATCGTTGCTCCGGAACGGCTAATTCCAGGTATTAAGGCAACAGCCTGTGCAAGGCCGATAATGATTGCATCTTTCATTGATAAATCTCCATCATTTTTACGACCACGTAAATTTCGAATTGTCCATAAAGCAATTCCAGTAATAATAAGAGTGATAGCTGTTACTTGAATATACTTCAAATGTTCTGAAATAACGTCATTAAATAAAACACCAATAACACCTGCTGGAATCGTAGCTACAATTAGATAAACAATAAAGCGAAAATCACTTTTTGCACTTTCATCTTTTGTTGTTATGTATTTTATCCCGTTAACAATTAAGCGAATTAAATCCTCTCGATAAATAATTAATACGGCAATTAATGAAGCAGCATTAACAAGTAATTCAAAGGAAAGTCCTTCAATTTTAAGTCCAAGAAAATGTTGTGCAAAAACTAAATGTCCACTAGAAGAAATAGGAATTGGTTCAGTAAATCCTTGAAAAAGCCCTAAAAGTAAATATTTCAATATTAATAAAATATCCAATATACGTATCCTCCGCTTGAAAATTTTACAATCCTTTTCCATTTAACTACAGGTTTGGAACTCTGTAAAGAACTTTATAGTTACTCATGAAAAAAGCCTGTCTGGAGATAATAAAGATAAGGTAGAGAGGAGGGAATAAAATGGGTCAACAACATCGTTTTCGAACAGGTCAAAAAGCACCAAATAATGGTATGTATGTAGAGATAGGTGAAACTGGGGATAATGTTAAAAACCCTGGTCAAATTCGATTAAAAGCCGGAGATCGTTTCCCTGAGACAGCTAACCATAATCGCCAGTGGACATATAAAAGAAAACCTTAATTAATCAAATAAAAAAAGAAAAAACCCACTTTTGTGTAGGGTTTTTTCTTTTTATATCGAATCATTTATTATGGCTTTACATAACAAGCTTAATGTTGGTCGTGTTTTGCCATAGGCTCATTTGGAATTACTTCAGCTATTAAGAAAATGACAACGATTGCAATGACAGCAACTGTTGAAGCTACCATAAAGTCATAGTGGCCGCCTGTCATAGAATTAACAACATATGATGCCATATGTATTAATAAAAATCCCCAAAAAAATGTCCATAAAAAACGCAATGCATTCACCTCTATCCAGACGAGTTCTTATAATATATATTATCACAAACTTTTTGTTTTATAAAGGCTGTTTTCGTAAACTTAAATGAATAAAAAAACGAAAGAAAAGCAGTAATGAAAGATGCATCTTTTCGCCATAAAAAGACACCTTATTATGTGGCAGTAACTCGAGCCTTAATCACGTTATAGGTAGGATAATTCTACAGAATCGGACTTATACCTTATAAATAAAGTGCGAAATTGATTAGCAGTACCTAATTTATGCTTATGCTTGATTTGATATTTTTCGGAGAAGTTATTGACTGCATCGGATATCCATATTCATTTTTTAAAAGAGTCTTAAAAACATTCATAAACTACACTAAAACTGCATTGTATGATAAAACCAATGGATTTCATATAACTGACAAAGTGTGAAGGCGTCTATATTTAACGAAATAGTGACACGCTCCCATTCTTTTTTAATATGCGTACATACATTATATAGAAGAAATGTCTCAGTAAAGAAAGGTGGTGGGCAAGTGATGAAAATAATGGAGCGATTTTTTCAGATTGAAACAGAATGGAATGTCATACAAATACCGCCAAAACCAAATGGCTTTGCAGTCTTTATACTTGGGGACAGATCAGACTTTGTTGATAGTTCTTCAAGCTTTTGGCATCAGCATTATGGAAGGTATCAACTAATGCAAGATCTAATCGATAACGGTTACACTTTAATGCATTCGAATTTATATGGAAATAACTGGGGAAGTCCTAGAGCGGTAACAATGGCTAAACAGCTATACCATCTAGCTATGAAGAAGGAAATTCTCAATCCTAGAATTCATCTTTTGGTTGATGGAATGGGTGGTTTAACAGCATTACAAATGATGCAGGAAATACCAGAAAAAATACGCTCTGTTGCAATGCTGAATCCTTGCCTTGACCTAAAAGCACATCTAGAAAAGGAAAAAGAGCATAAGTTTTTTTATAAAAGGCTTAGAAAAGAAATTTCAGAAGCGTATCTTATTGAACCTAAAAAGATATTATCGTTAGCTTTACCGACTTTAACTCATAAAAACGCAACTGAACTTCCTGTTAGGATTTGGCAGAAAATGAATGGAACCGTATATGATCCAGAAGATCATGGGAAAAAATTTGAAGCACTAAGAAAACATTCAGAACATCCAATCCAATTAATTTATCACTTAGGTGAAAATCCTTATAGAATAAATCAATCTGTTATTAAGTTTTATAGAGAATTTGAAAAAATTTTATAAATTATTGATGTGCAGAGATAATTAGGCAGGGATTTTTATAAGCAAAGGGATAGTCGATGGATCCCTTTGCTCTATAATTTCCTCTTGTTATATGTACGCAAATTTATTCATTCAAGAACATCATTTAATGAGATAATATGGTTGTTTCTAAAAAGTAAGTTTAATGGTTTGAAATGTCACTTCATTTTGATTGAGCTTGTTACATAGACCATTCTTATAAGGACTAATCTAGATCGTGTTTGCATAGTATACAATAACTAACAGTCAGGATTAGGAGGTATAAGATGATAGAACGTGTTATTATCTTTGGAGCACAAACATATTTTGGTATTTGTCTATGTGAGCGGTTACTAGAAGAAGGAATTGAGGTTAAGGTTGTTTTATTTGATCGGGAAATATCAGAAACGAGAGCTTTAGTTGAAGATCGGTTATTATACATTGGTAGGAATGCATTACTAGAAATTAATGATTCTTATTACAGAGAATCAGAAGAAGATAGGGAAGCGGATCTCGTTATATATTGTGGTGAAGAAGAACACCAAGATGAATTTGAACTACTTCAAGATTCCATTAACACTGCCAATCTTCTTAATTCCCGCTTTCTCTATATAAACTCTCACCATGTACATAATGGATATCAAGAACTAGTGGCAATCCTAAATGAACATTCAATGCTTATTCTCCCAACCATATACGGAGCTAGTCTATCAAGTTCAAATAGGATAAATAAAGCATTAATTCAATACCTGAAGAATGAGAAGCAAGAAATTGTGATTGAGGATCATGTTTTATCTATAATAGATGCAGTTGAAGCTACTTATAATTTATTGGAAAATCTTGAGAGGAAGTTTTATACTTTTTCCATGAAAAAAGGTTTGAATCCTGAAAATAGCCTGCCAATAAGATTTGTAGAAGATAAGGAAAATCTGAAAAAGAAAATAAAAGGAATTTGTACTATTGAGGTAGAATCAAGTGTTTCAATAGAAGAAGGGTTACTAAAACAGATTTCCTATTTAAAGAAGAATGAGGATTAGTAGGAAATACTTGTACAAATAAATACTGTAGAGATAAAATATAGATATAATGATAAAAATGCAAGGGAATGATTACCCATGAATATAAAGCTAGGTGTTGTCCTCATAATTCTTTTAGCGCTTTTTGGTTGTGGACAACCTGCAGCATCGGGAAATCTTCAAAAGGTAGGATTACTTGTACCTGAAACAATTGATGATAAGGTATGGGGATCTAAAGGATACAAAGGTCTGTTGAAGATTCAATCAGAATTTGGGGTTGATGTTTTTTATAAAGAAGGAATGAATGAAGATGAAGAAATTCGTTCCGCAATAGAAGAGTTTCAAGAAGAAGATGTGAATCTCATTTTTGGACATGGCAGTGAGTATGCAAATTATTTCAATACTGTTAGTAAGGAATTTCCTGACATTCACTTTGTTTTATTTAATGGGAAAGCAGTAGGAGAAAATGTTACTAGCTTGAACTTTGAAGCACATGCCATGGGCTTTTTCGGCGGGATGGTTGCTGGAGAGATGACTAAAACAAATAAAGTCGCTGTTCTTGCTGCTTTTGAATGGCAACCAGAAGTTGATGGATTTTTTGAAGGAGCATATTTTCAAAATGAAAATGTCCATGTAGATATTCAATATGTTCAGAACTGGAATGATACCAATACCGCATTAACCCTTCTCGATATACTCATCGATAATGAAAATGATATCGTATATGTTGCCGGTGATGGATATAATATCCCTGTAATTGAGAAATTAAAAGAAGAAGGACTTTATGCAATTGGTTTCGTATCAGATCAATCAGATTTAGGCAAAGGTACTGTTTTGACTAGTACTGTTCAGCATGTAGATACACTATATGAGGTTGTCGCAAGATCTTTTGATGAAGGAAATCTAGAAAGTGGTGAATTATATTATGACTTTCAAGATGGTGTTATTTCATTAGGGAAATTTAGCCCTTTAGTAGAAGATGATTTTCGTCTAAAGATTGAAAAAGATATTGAAGAGTATATCGAGAGCGGCTTACTTCCTAATCAATTGTAAAAAATCAAAATATTATTTATGATGAAGATAAAGAAATATATAATGAAATGGAGTGGTTTTTATGGAACAGCATCCAAAAACAATGGAGTTTATGCAAATTGCAATGAAATATTTACCTGAGGCGAAAGAAAAACTTGAAGGATCAGGAATTGAATTGTCTATGGAAACGCTACAGCCTATGATGGAGCTATTCACTAAGGTAATGGGTGAAGCATACGAGTTAGGAAAAAAAGACGCATAAGGTTTCTAAAAGCTGCCATTGGCAGCTTTTTTTTCGGCTGCATTTGATGAAAATTAGAGAAATCATTTCTTTTTAATATAGTCTAATATTGGTGCGAATTGTTTTAGCATAGGTTTAAGGTTTTCAACTGATAACATAATATCATCAATTTGCTCCATTAAAGTAAAGTAATTTATTTCTTGTTGTTTATCACTCGGGTTAGGTTGTATTTCCTCTTGCTTGGGATTTTGAGAAGCACGTCTTGAACCGAACATTAATTGTGAAAAGCGGTCAACAGGCTTTGACGAAGAATTTGTTTCTTGTTCAACAACCACTTCTTCTTCAGTTATATTATCTTCATTAGAATTGATACTTAACTCATCTGGCTCCATAATCGTTCCTCCTTACTAAAGTTCTTTTTGATATAGCTTATGTTTTAAATAATTTCTAGTTCTAGTCGATAGTACAAAAACATTAATATTGAAAAAAATATTTGAATAGGATAATATTAGTACCAAGTCATAATAATTGATATTAATTAGCCTTATATGTTGTTATAGATATTTCATTTAAAAATAGAGAATAAATAAAGGGGTTGCACATATGAATGCAGGATTTATTGGTATTGGACGATACACACCTGAAAAAATTGTAACAAATGCAGATTTAGAAAAAGTAATGGACACTTCAGATGAATGGATTAGAACAAGAACAGGAATTGAAGAAAGACGCATTGCAGATGATTCAATCGATACTTCAGATATGGCATTTTTTGCTGCAGAAAAAGCACTTATTGATTCAGGAATTTCAGCTGACGAATTAGATATGATTTTAGTTGCAACTGTTACACCTGATCAACCGTTTCCATCGATTGCTTGTATGCTTCAGGAGAAATTAGGTGCTACAAAGGCTGCAGCTATGGATATCAGTGCAGCATGTGCTGGGTTTATGTATGGAGTTGTAACAGCAAAACAATTCATTGAAACTGGTGCCTACAAAAATGTGTTGGTAATTGGCGTTGAGAAGTTATCAAAAGTTACAGATTGGAATGATCGTAACACAGCTGTTTTATTTGGTGATGGAGCCGGCGCAGCTGTAATCGGCCCAGTTAGTGAGGGAAGAGGAATTCTTTCATTTGAATTAGGTGCTGATGGAACAGGTGGCAAACATCTTTATCAAGATGAGTACATTATTATGAATGGTCGAGAAGTTTTTAAGTTTGCGGTAAGACAAATGGGTGAATCAAGTTTAAATGTTCTAGAAAAAGCGGGTTTAAGTAAAGAGGATGTTGACTTTTTAATACCTCATCAAGCAAATATTCGTATTATGGAAGCTTCTAGAGAACGGTTGGATTTACCGGTAGAAAAAATGTCTAAAACAGTTCATAAATATGGAAATACATCTGCCGCATCTATACCGATTTCTTTAGTAGAAGAGGTAGAGGCAGGAAAGATTAAAGATGACGACCTAATTGTAATGGTAGGTTTTGGCGGAGGCTTAACTTGGGGTGCTATTGCGTTACGTTGGGGACGCTAATATAAATTATTTTATATAAAAATTGATTCTAATGAGTAGAAACCCTGTTGCTATTAAAGCAGGAGAAACTAACTTTAAGGTGAGGTGTCATTCATGGAAAAAAAACGAGTTGTCGTTACAGGATTAGGTGCATTAACTCCCATTGGTAATGATGTGCAAACTACTTGGGAAAATGCTATAAAAGGTATATCAGGTGTTGGTCCATTAACAAGAGTTGATGCTGAGCAATATCCAGCAAAAGTAGCAGCAGAGCTTAAAGATTTTAATATTGAGCAATATATGGATAAAAAAGATGCGAGAAAAATGGATCGCTTTACACAATATGCTGTTGTAGCTGCTTTAATGGCTGCTAAGGATGCAAATTTAGAAATTACAGAAGAAAACGCTCCTCGTGTTGGAGTATGGATTGGATCAGGTATAGGTGGAATGGAGACCTTTGAACAACAATATAAATTATTACTTGAAAAAGGTCCAAGACGTGTTAGTCCATTCTTTGTGCCTATGCTTATTCCAGATATGGCAACAGGACAAGTATCAATTGCTTTAGGAGCTAAAGGGTTTAACTCTTGTACTGTTACAGCATGTGCAACAGGAACAAATTCAATTGGTGATGCATATCGAGTTATTGAACGCGGTGAAGCAGATGTGATGGTAACAGGTGGTGCAGAGGCACCTTTAACAGAAATGTCTTTTGCAGGGTTTTCAGCTAATAAGGCATTATCAACAAATCCTGATCCGAAAACAGCTAGCCGCCCATTTGATCAAAATCGTGATGGATTTGTTATGGGAGAAGGAGCGGGAATTATCGTTTTAGAAGAGCTTGAACATGCATTAGCTCGAGGTGCGAAAATTTATGCTGAAATTGTTGGATACGGAGCTACAGGTGACGCCCACCACATTACAGCACCAGCACCAAATGGTGAAGGTGGAGCAAGAGCCATGAAACAAGCCATTGATGGCAGTGGACTAAAAGCGGCTGACATTGATTATATTAATGCTCATGGAACAAGTACTCCTTATAATGATAAATTTGAAACACTTGCTATAAAAGAAGTGTTTGGCGAGCATGCACAAAACCTTGCGATCAGTTCCACAAAATCGATGACTGGTCATTTATTAGGTGCTGCAGGTGGTGTTGAAGCAATCCTAAGTATTTTAGCAATAAAAGAAGGAATCATTCCACCAACTATTAATTTAGAAACACCTGACCCAGATTGTGATCTAGATTATGTACCAAATGAGGCTAGAAAAAGAGAAATTAATTCTGCTCTAAGTAACTCATTAGGATTTGGTGGACATAACGCTACGATTATATTTAAAAAGTTTGAAGCTTAAAGATTTCAAAAAAGCATGAATTCAATTAGTGAATTCATGCTTTTTTTGTGCGAGGAAAAGTGGGTACTAAAGGGGGCATTTAAGGAATGACGTCCTTAAGAGAAAATGTACCATTAAAGTCCGCCACCGAGCGAATGAAGCCCATAAGTGACTAGAAATAGGAACTCTAAAGTTCGTCATCAAACGAATGAATAATTCAAGAAAACAATCAACACCCATCAAAAAGCTCATCACAATTCCACATTAAAAATTAAGCAACACAACTATATAAATCAGTTCATACAATATCTGTGGAAGGGGCGCTGATAATGAGTGTAATTGATACAGTAGAGTGGTTGAAAAAGGCATCGTCTCATCAAGATATTTATAAAAAACTAGCTCGATATTTCACAAACATGACAGAGGGTGAAATCGCTAAATACTTACAAACTTTTGGTATGTATAAACATTCCATCAATATTGATAAATGGATTGAACGAGTTGAGAAGGATCATATTTTAAGATATGTTAAACAGCTGGAGAAAACATTGAAAGAAGAATGGGGAGGGCCTGATGTGCCTATTTTCATTTTTCCTTGTGAGCAAACTAATCGCAAAATTGAATTCGAATATTATGGTAGAACAGGTTTAGCTTTTCATAACAAGTTATTTCTGTTTTTATCAAAGGACGTAAAAAAGACTCATATAAAATCTCTTCTGATACATGAATATCATCATGTTAGTCGATTAGCAGCTGTATCAAAAAAAGAAAATAGCTTTACAATTATTGATACGATGATTATGGAGGGATTAGCAGAAAATGCTGTAAGAGAGAAACTTGGTGATGTAGAAGCTTTAGCGTCCTGGACAAAACGATATACAGATCAACAATGTGAGAGATTTTTAGATAGAATCATACTCCCTAATAAAGAAATCACTCGAGATAACCCAAAGATTACACAGCTAATGTTTGGTACAGGACTTTATCCTTCTATGTTGGGTTACTCAGTGGGTTATTATTTAGTGAAAAAATACATGGATCATACAAACAAGAATACTAAACAGCTACTTGCAGTTGATGCTGATGAATTTTTGTCATAGCTTTTATGGAATAAAGAGTAAGGGGTATTCAATTATGTTAAATAGAGAGATACAACTAATACATTGAATATTTCACTCTTATTCCACATAAAATGAGATATGGACAAGTATTCAATGATAAAAAAAATACTAGATTATATAGTCTCAAGCGAATAGACTTTCTATTTTTTGCCTATACTGTTTGACAAATGGTACTGAAGTGAGGGATAAAAAAATGTTATTTCTTCATGATGTTTGGGTAAATTGGTTTGAAGGTGAAGAGAATGGGTACAATGTATGTCATTTCCATGAATGGAGAAAAGATGACAGCGTCGAACTCCTTGATCAGGTTCCACTATTAAAGGTTAATTCATTGCTTTTTGACTACATAGAAAATAACTTAGCTGAGTTACCACCTGGTCTAATGAAGGATATTTTTCAAAAATCTTATATTAGAAAAAACCATGAAAGAATTCAATTAGACTATTGTTTTGTTGTGACTGATGGAACTGGAATAATTGCCGTAGATACAATTGGCTATACCATTCCAATACGTAAAAGTAGAATTATACCTCGTCAGGAACAATTAGTGTTTGAAATGGTAAAGGATATTGAGCCTGAAGAATATTCTACTGAAATCATGAAAGATGAATCAGCAGCAAAGGAATACCATATCTTGTCTTTATCTCCAGAGCATATGAGGGGATTAACAAGAAAAGAAAGACAATTAAAACAGCTATTATTTATGGCTCTTGATCAATTACAAGCTACTAAAAATGCAGCCGAAGTTAAATATTGGTACACTGAGTGGAATCCAACGAAATATGAGGATATCCAGCAAAGAGAATTTAACGAGGTTTGGAATCAATTATATGAGGAAACCTTATATGGATGGTCTCCAAAGCATATTCAATTATGTGAACGTCTTATAAAGGGACAACCCTTTTTTGAAAAGCTATGGGATATGGAGCATGAATCTAAAGTAAATTAAAGGATAGGGTCAGACCCCACTCAATTTTGAGAGGGGTCTGACCCTTTTACTTATCATTTTCTCTTACGACCAAGTCCCATCGCGTTTTCCATTTTTTTAAGCATTTTTTGGGCTACAGCATTTGCTTTTTTAGCTCCGTGATCTAAAATCTTGTCTAATTCATCTGAGGCCATAAGATGATGATATTTTTCTTGTATAGGTGATAGGGTTTCTATCAGTACGTCAGCGACATCTTGTTTGAAATCACCATAGCCTTTTCCTTCATACCTAGCTTCAATTTGCTCAATAGCTTCACCAGTAAGAATTGAATAAATGGATAATAGATTAGAAATACCGGGTTTATTTTCTTTATCGTATCTCACAATACCTTCTGAGTCGGTCACCGCACTTTTAATCTTTTTCTCGATTTGTTTAGGATCATCTAAGAGAGTAATAAATGCTTTTTGGTTTGCATCAGATTTACTCATTTTTTTTGTAGGCTCTGCAAGCGACATAATTCTTGCACCGACCTTAGGGATTCGTACTTCTGGAATGGTAAAGATGTCATTGTATTTTTTATTAAATCGTTCTGCCAAATCTCTTGTTAATTCCAAGTGCTGCTTTTGGTCTTCACCAACAGGAACAAGATCTGTACTGTAAAGAAGAATGTCTCCAGCCATTAAAGGAGGGTAGGTAAGTAACCCTGCTGATACTGCTTCTTTACCATGTGATTTATCTTTAAACTGTGTCATTCTCTCTAGCTCACCGATATATGCTACACATTGTAACATCCATCCAGCTTGAGCGTGTGCTGGTACTTCAGATTGTATGAAAAGTGTTACTTTCTCAGGATCAATTCCAACTGCAAGATACATGGCTGCAAGACTTCTTATATTCTGACGAAGAGCAAGACGATCTTGAGAAACCGTTATTGCGTGCTGATCTACAATGCAAAAATAGCAATTGTATTCATCCTGTAAATCAACAAACTGTTTTAACGCTCCTATATAATTTCCTAACGTTACTGACCCACTTGGCTGTATGCCTGAAAAGATTGTTTTCATCATAATTCCTCCATTATAAGTATTAAATTGCCACTATGATCTAAAAAAATCCATAAAAAATAGCCCACACGCCCCCAAATATAGGGGCGATGGACCGCGGTACCACCCTACTTATTTCTAATAGTAGAAATCAACTTTATTCTTTAACGCAAGAACACGTCTGCACATACTAAATTCTGCACAGAAGCTCAAAAGTCCATTCCACATTAGACATTACCTGTTCACAGCAAACACAGGCTCTCTTTAAATGCTACTAACATGTACTACTCTTTATCATAGCCGACTATTTTTTTCTTATTATAGAAAAGATGGAGTTGATTTGCAAACTGTTTATAGGTAGTAAATGAAAAGTGCTATTAACATGACACCTGTCACCATTAGTCCAGAAAGTAAAAAGGGAGTATGATCGAAATCCAATAATTCTGAAACAGGAATCATTTCATCTACTTCCTTCTTTGAAAGTTCTTTTCCTTTAGATTCGAATAGTCTTCGAAATCCGTATGTAATTCCGTCAAAAAATCCACCTTTTATCGTCATCGTAAAAGCAGCAATAAATAATAAGGTGATTCCAAAGTAGAACGAAATATTAATAAAAGATAACAAAGTTAATTTTTGGTAAATAAAAAAAGAGAGTAAGATTACAGCAATTAGAGACACAATAAACAACGTAAACGACTTTTTATTACGCAAAAGTTTCATCACTCTTTTCTAAAAGTTCATAAATTTTATTATAGCAGAAGAAAGGAGGAGCTAAAAATAGGTATAAAGTTATTCTAAAAATATTATTTTAACTAAAAAATTAGTTGTTTTATACAAAAAAATGGGTGTATGTTAATTAATAAGAAAAAAAGGATGTTAGATTATGTAACCCTTTACAAGTCAACGCGTTAAAGCATATGTCTAAAAATATGGCAAAAATTATAAGAAAATTCTAACGAAATATATAGGTCTTTAGAACTATTTTATGTGAGAATTTCTTTAATATTATTGCATTTGTGTAAACTTTATTAAAAAAATAAATGCACAATTGTTTGAATACTTGTATAATAATCCTTGTAAGAAAAACAACATGTATAAAAAAAGGGAGGTCTACTTGTGAAAAAGTCGAAATTATTTCTACTTTTAGCTTTATCATTAGTGCTTAGCATGTTCTTAGCAGCATGTAATGGCGGTGGTGATGACGCTACAACTGACGAAGGTGGCGATACTGCTGCAGAATCAGTACCACAAGAATTAAAAGTATTAGAAACATCTGAAATTCCATCTATGGATAGCGTTATGGCGCAAGATTCAGCAAGTTTTACAGCATTAGCTAACGTAATGGAAGGTTTATACCGTTTAGACCAAAACCAAGAAGCAGTTCCTGGTATGGCTGATGGAGAACCTCAAGTAAGCGAAGATGGTTTAGTATATACTGTGAAATTGAAAGATGCTAAATGGTCTAACGGAGACACTGTAACAGCAGAAGACTTCGTATTTGCATGGCAACGTGCGATTGACCCAGCAACAGCTTCTCCTTATGGTCCTTACATGATGGAAGGTAAAATCAAAGGAGCAAAAGAAATCACTAAATTGGCTTCTGAAAAGAAAGAATATGATCTTAACACTTTAGGTGTTGTTGCTAAAGATGAAAAGACTTTAGAAATTACATTAGAAAAACCAATTCCATATTTTGAATCATTAATGGCATTTGGAACTTTCTACCCTCAAAACAAAAAGTTTGTTGAGGAAAAAGGCGACAAATATGCATCATCTGCAGAAAACTTAGTTTATAACGGACCATTTGTTCTTTCAACTTGGGATGGCAACACTGCAACTGAATGGACTATGGAGAAAAACACTGAGTATTGGGATGCTGAAGCTGTAGCTTTAGAAAACATCCAATTTAACGTACTTAAAGATCCACAAGCAGCAGCAAATGCATACGAAACTGGTGAAGCAGATATCACTGGTAAACTTGCATCTGATATCGTTCCACAATATGAAGGTGACCCTAACATGGTTAAATGGTTAGAGCCTACAATTTTCTGGATTAAAATGAATCAACAAAACGAAGCATTAGCTAACGAAAACATTCGTCGCGCACTTGCAACTGCATTTAATAAACAAGATTTAACAGACAGCATCTTAAATAACGGATCTGTTCCTGCTAACTACTCAGTACCGAAAAACTTCGTAACTGATCCAAGTGGTAAAGACTTCCGTGAAGCTAACGGAGATATGTTAGAGTATAACTTAGAAGAAGCTAAAAAGTTCTGGGAAGCTGGACTTAAAGAATTAGGTACAGATTCTGTTGAATTAGTATACCTTGGTGGAGACACTGAAACTTCTAAGAAAACTGATTCTTACATTAAAAACCAATTAGAAACAAATCTTGAAGGATTAACTATCGATGTACAATCTGTACCATTCAGCGTTCGTTTAGATCGTGACGTTAAAATGGATTATGATTTACAATTCGCTGGTTGGGGTCCTGATTACCAAGATCCAATCTCTTTCTCTGATCTTTGGATCACAGACGGTGGAAACAACAAAATGGCATATTCTAACGAGCAATATGACAAATTGTTAGAAGATGCTCAGTACACTTATGCTGATGATAATGCTAAGCGTTTTGAAGCATTACAACAAGCAGAAAAAATTCTACTTGAAGAAGATGCTGCTTTAGCACCAGTTTACCAACGTTCATCTAACGTATTGGTTGCTGATAAAGTAGAAGGCTTCACATATCACTTCATTGGTCCTGAGTACAGCTATAAATGGGTTACAATTAAATAATTAATCCATCATTACCTGACAACTTGTATTGTCTAGTTATGTAGATTACCTATTATCTTGGTTTGTTTTACCATTGATGATAGGTAGTCTTTATAGTTTACGGATTGACCAAAAGTCGGTATAATTGAACCGGTTGAAGAGAGTATAGGAGATATACTCTCTTTTTCCCTTGTAACAGAATTGTCGAACAATGGAGAAAATTTAGTTTTTTAGGAGGTGCGTTTCATATGGTTAAGTATATATCTCAACGTATCGTTTATATGCTACTTACCTTAATATTAATAGCCACATTTACTTTTTTCCTCATGAAATTAATCCCTGGTACTCCTTTCACTAACATAAGTAAGCTGTCACCAGAACAGGTAACCATTATGAAAGACAAGTATGGATTGGATGAGCCAGTACCGATTCAATATTTAACTTATATGGTTAACTTAGCTAAAGGAGATTTAGGGGTATCCTTTCAGTTTAATAACGCAAGTGTAACAGACATCCTTATGGATCGTATCGGTCCTTCGGCAGTACTGGGATTCCAAGCAATGTTCTTTGGAACAATTCTAGGAATTATATTAGGCGTAATTGGTGCACTGAGGCAAAATACATGGGTTGATTATTCGACAACCTTTATAGCTGTTATCGGTAAATCAATTCCTTCCTTTGTATTTGCTGGACTTCTTCAATATTATGTTGGAGTAAAATTAGGTTGGTTACCAGTTGCCTTCTGGAGAGGACCAGAGTATACAATCCTGCCTACTATTGCACTAGCGATGTTCCCTATCTCTATTGCAGCTCGTTTTATGAGAACAGAAATGATTGAAGTGTTGGGTTCTGATTACATTACATTAGCAAGAGCAAAGGGTGCTAGCTCATTTGAAGTTGCATTCAAACATGCACTACGTAATGCATTAATCCCAGTTATCACAGTATTAGGGCCACTAACAGTTAGTTTAATGACTGGTTCACTAGTTATTGAAAAAATCTTTGGTATTCCAGGACTTGGCGAACAGTTCGTAAAGTCAATAAATGTTAATGATTATCCAGTAATTATGGGAACAACTATTTTATTTGCAGCTCTATTTATATTTGTTGTTTTAGTTGTTGACTTGTTATATGGATTAATAGATCCAAGAATTCGTTTAGCGGGAGGTAAAAAATAATGTCACAGCAAGAGGAGAAAATCTCAAAAGACTTGTTTCAACCCGCTGATTTAGATTCTTCAGTAAGTGAAAAAATTTCAAAGCCAAGCTTAAATTACTGGCAAGATGCATGGTTACGTGTAAAGAAAAACAAAGCGGCAATTGTAAGTATTGTAGTTTTATTTCTTTTAGCAATTCTTGCGATAGCTGGACCATTTCTAAACGATTACGATTATAAAGAGCAAAATGCAAAGCACTCAAATCTTCCACCAAGGGTTGAAGCGCTACAAGATATTTCATGGCTTCCATTTGATGGTACTTTAACGAAGAAAAATGGAGAAGTATATGATGCTTATGAACTGAAAGGTGCATCTGATGCTTACTATTGGTTTGGGACAGATAGTTTAGGACGTGATATCTTTACACGTGTTTGGAAAGGTACACAAGTATCATTATATATTGCTCTACTAGCAGCTTTTATTGATATGATTATCGGTGTAGCATATGGTGCAATTTCCGGTTATTACGGAGGTCGTGTTGATACGATCATGCAACGTATCATTGAGATATTAGTTGGTATACCAAACTTGGTTGTTGTTATATTAATGATTATCATATTAAAGCCTGGTATTATATCGATCACGATAGCCTTAACAATTACCGGATGGGTTGGTATGGCAAGGGTTGTACGTGGTCAGGTTCTTAAATATAAAAACCAAGAATTCGTATTAGCATCAAGAACACTTGGTGCAAATGATCGAAAAATAATTATAAAACATTTATTACCTAACTTAGTAGGTGTAATCATAATCAATACAATGTTTACAATACCTAGTGCTATCTTCTTCGAAGCGTTTTTAAGCTTTATTGGTTTAGGTCTACAAGATCCATTAGCATCTTTAGGTACATTAATTGATGATGGTTTTAAAACACTGAGATTATATCCTTATCAAATGATTTTCCCAGCAATTATAATCAGTACAATTATGATTTGTTTTAATATGATAGCTGATGGACTTCGTGATGCACTAGATCCGAAAATGCGCGACTAAAAAGGTAGGTGAATAGATCATGGAAAAAATATTAGAAGTGAAGGATTTACACATTTCGTTTCATACTTTTGGAGGAGAAGTACAGGCTATCCGTGGCGTAAACTTTGACTTATACAAAGGAGAAACACTTGCTATTGTTGGTGAGTCAGGATCTGGTAAATCTGTAACAACTAAATCAATTATGCGCCTTTTACCTGAATCTAATTCAGAAATTAAGGCAGGAGAAATCCTATTTGATGATAAAAATCTCGCACAGCTAAATAATAAGGCTATGCAGAAAATTCGTGGGAAAGATATTTCAATGATCTTTCAGGATCCAATGACATCTTTAAACCCAACAATGAAAATTGGTAAGCAAATTATGGAACCAATTGTGAAACATCAAAACTTAAGTAAATCAGCTGCAAAAGATCGTGCAATTGATTTATTACGTTTAGTTGGTATTCCACAACCTGAAGCACGCTTCAATCAATATCCTCACCAGTTTTCTGGTGGTATGAGACAAAGGGTTGTTATTGCGATTGCACTTGCATGTAATCCAAAGGTCTTAATAGCAGATGAACCAACAACTGCTTTGGATGTTACAATTCAAGCCCAAATTCTTGAATTAATGAAGGATTTGCAAAAGAAAATTGATACCTCAATTATTTTCATTACTCATGACCTTGGGGTTGTGGCTAATGTAGCTGATCGTGTAGCTGTTATGTATGGTGGTAAAATTGTTGAAATCGGAACTGTTGATGAAGTATTTTACAATCCGCAACATCCATATACTTGGGGATTAATTAGTTCAATGCCTGATTTAGAATCAGATGATATTGAGTTATATGCAATCCCAGGTACACCACCAGATTTATTGAATCCACCAGCTGGTGATGCATTTGCTGCTCGTAATGAATTTGCTATGAAAATAGATCATGAAAAGCAACCACCTATGTATAAAGTTTCTGATACACATTATGCAGCTACTTGGTTATTACATCCTGATGCGCCAAAGGTAGAGCCACCAGAAGCTGTAAAGCGTCGTAGACGTCAATTCCCTGAAAATAAGGAGGGGAAATAATTATGGCTAAAGAGAAATTACTAGAAATAAAAAACCTAAAGCAGCATTTTAATATTGGTAAACCTAATGAAGTGAAGGCTGTTGACAACATTTCATTTGACATTTATAAAGGTGAAACACTTGGACTTGTAGGTGAGTCAGGTTGTGGTAAATCGACAACTGGACGTACAATCATTAGGTTATATGATGCTACAGGTGGTGATGTCATTTATGATGGCGTCAATGTACACGGAAAAAAATCTAAGTCTGATTTAAAAGCATTTAACCGCAAAATGCAAATGATCTTCCAAGATCCTTATGCTTCTTTAAATCCGCGTATGAAAATTTCTGATGTTATTGCAGAAGGAATTGATATACATGGATTGGCAAAAACGAAAAAAGAGCGTCTAGAAAAAGTGTATGAATTATTAGAAACAGTAGGTCTAAACCGTGAGCATGCTAACCGTTACCCACATGAATTTAGTGGTGGACAACGTCAACGTATCGGTATTGCACGAGCACTTGCAGTAGAACCTGAATTCATCATTGCTGATGAACCAATTTCAGCACTTGACGTATCTATTCAAGCACAGGTTGTTAACTTAATGAAAAAGCTTCAAAAGGAAAAAGGGTTAACATATTTATTTATTGCCCATGACCTTTCGATGGTTAAATATATTAGTGATCGTATCGGTGTTATGTATTTTGGAAGGTTAGTTGAGTTAGCAGATGCTAATGAACTGTATAATAACCCTATTCACCCTTATACACAGTCATTATTATCAGCAATTCCACTTCCAGATCCAGATTATGAGCGTACTCGTGTAAGAAAAACATATGATCCTAGTCAACATAATTACCAACCAAATGAAGATGTTGATTTCAGAGAAGTAAAACCAGGGCATTTTGTTATGTGCTCATTATCTGAGTTTGAACAATATAAAAAACAATACTCAAATTAATAGCTTAAAAAGACCAAATCAATTTTGATTTGGTCTTTTTTTTATGTGAACTCATTTGCATTTAACCAGCTTTTCATGTATTTTACCATATTCCAAATATATATAATGTTTTGTCCTAATCTCCGAAGGGAATGTTGCATATACTATATAAAATAGATATCTGTAGCGGATAGCCTCGAAATTTGCAGTTTTAACACATGTGTTCTTTCTTTATACTTAATATATCAATAATAATAATGGGGGAGATTAGATGCAGCGGTTTCATAGTCGACATATTGTTTTAAGCATTATTTTTCTAATGACTATACTATTTATTTCTACTGATGTTGAAGCAAATACGAAAGAAGAAATTAATAGCAAAAATCATGTGGAAAATAAAGTAGGACTACAAATAAAAAGCATTCCGGAGTCAATGCCTAGATTTGTGTTTGATTCGGGTTATACCTTTACTTATCCAGATGCAGTTAGAGGAATATATGTGACAGGACACTCTGCAGGCGGAGAGAAATTTCAAAAACTTAAAAAGCTTATAAAGAGCACAGAGCTTAATGCGATGGTGATTGATGTAAAAGATGATCATGGAAACCTTACCTATTTACCTGAGAAAACCTCACCTTACTACAATATTGGTAAAAACTACATAAAGGATCCGCAAGAGCTATTAAAGGAAATGGAAAAAGAAGAAATTTATCCTATAGCAAGGATTGTTGTATTTAAAGATACAGTGTTGGCGAATCAAAAGCCAGAATGGTCATTTAAAGAAGGAACGGAAGTTTGGAAGAATGGGAGAGGAGAATCATTCGTCAATCCTTTTATGAAGGAAGTCTGGGATTATAACGTTAACATGGCGATTGAAGCAGCTAAACTTGGTTTTGAAGAAATTCAATTTGATTATGTGCGGTTTCCTGAGGGATTTGAACGACGTGATGATAAGCTTGTTTATAGTAAAGGGAAATATGGTGACGATAAGCAAGATAATGTACAAAAACGTGTAACAGCTGTGACTGATTTTGTTTCATATGCTAAGGAAAAATTAGAGCCTTATGGAGTAGAAGTGTCTGTAGATATATTTGGATATACAGCAACGTTAAAGGAAGCACCAGGGATTGGACAAAATTTTTCAAAAATATCAGAGCATGTTGATGTTATTTCTTCAATGATTTATCCTAGTCATTGGACTTCATATTTTGGTATTGCAAAGCCCGATCTAGAGCCATATAAACTTGTTAGCGAGTACGCAAAATTAGAAAATCAAAAGCTAAATGAACTCAAAAACAAACCAACCTCAAGACCATGGTTGCAAGACTTTACTGCATCATATTTAGGCAGTGGTAATTATCAGTCATATGGCAAGGAAGAGGTACAAGATCAAATTAGGGCTTTGAATGAACATGGTATTAAAGAATTTTTACTATGGAATGCAGGAAATACCTATTCAGCTGGAGTTGATTACACACCAGTTAATTAAAAATAAATAGTAAGAATATATATACGCGTTTGGGTCGTTCAAAGCCCAAGCGTTTTATTTTTATCTTCATTTCTTGGTGTTTAGAATTAATATGACTTAGTGTCAAAAATTATATAGAAGAATATTATATACAAAGGTTTATCCTACTTAGTCAAATAGGATGGTAATGTCAGTAATGAAAATCTTGACCACAATAAAACAGAGCCAAAATAAAAATTTACCAAGTTTAATTCTTAAAAAAGCAGGGTATACATAATTGTGGGAGAACTTAGTAGTGTAAATTCAAAAAAGGGAGTAGATCAATGAATTGGTATGAAAAACTCAATCAGTATTTTCCCATAGAAGAAATGAAGTCTAAGGAACACTTAGAGGTTTTACTTAAGGAAAAGGGAGATATATACCATAAAGATGAAGGTAAGCATCATGTAATGATGTATGTAGAACTTGATGACTTTGTGTTTATTGATTATATTTTTGTCTCAAAAGACGCACGTGGAGAAGGGCTAGGAAACAAATTAATTGATAAGCTCAAGAAAAAGAGAAAGCCAATTATTTTAGAAGTAGAACCAGTTAATTATGAAGATACTGACTCAGAAAAACGATTGAAGTTTTATCAAAGAGAAGGCTTTAAGCATGCTACTTCGATAGGCTATGAACGTCGATCTCTTGCAACAAATGAAGTAAATAAAATGGAAATTCTTTATTGGGCCCCAAATAATGAATCAGAAGAACAGGTTTATGATGCAATGAAACAAACATATAAACTCATCCATACCTTTAAGGATAAAGAGCTTTACGGCGATTCATATCAGCCAGTTGATGATGTATTAACAATTAATACTGACTCTAAGAATGATAATAATGACCTATTTAAAGGATTAAGTTAATTGAGAAAATGTGATGGTAATTGACAATGGAAAGACAAAATTTGATCTATTTTCCTTAATTTTGACTAAAAAGACAAAAAAATGACTATGTAGTCAAACGTTGATTTACTTAAGTGAATTAGTATTGTAATCGATTTGTCATACTTTTAACATAAAATCTATATGCATACTTACTTTTTTATAGTATAATCAATTTAGAGATTTCTTATTTAAAGTAATTTCAATTTTATATACTTTTCTTTATGAAAACTCATTCTATAATTAGAGGAGTGAAGGATAATGGTTACACTATATACGTCACCAAGTTGTACTTCATGTAGAAAAGCTAAAGCTTGGTTAGAAGAACACGACATTCCATATATTGAGCGAAATATCTTCTCTGAACCTTTAACAATTCAAGAAATAAAAGAAATTTTGAGAATGACTGAAGATGGAACAGATGAAATTATCTCGACTCGTTCAAAAATTTTCCAAAAGTTAAATATAAACTTAGAAACATTACCTTTACAAGATTTATATAACTTAATTCAAGAAAATCCTGGTCTTCTACGTCGTCCAATTATTATCGACGAGAAAAGACTACAAGTAGGATATAATGAAGATGAGATTCGTCGTTTCCTACCACGTCGTGTTCGTACTTATCAATTAAGAGAAGCTCAACGTTTAGTGAATTAACTAGTAGAAAAGGCAAATTCTTATAAAAGAGTCTGCCTTTTTCATATTTTATATAGTTTCTTAATGGGAAAAGGGCTATTGTCAATAAGTAATATGTGTTTATTTATTAGTTGCTTGTAGATTTATTAGTTGTTGATATAGGATACCTGCAAAAAGCACAAATGCTGTTGTTAAAAATGGTAAACTATATGCTAAGTATTGATGTGTCATAAATAATGATTGTAGTTTATGCTCACCTACCATCATCTTTCCAGCAGTAAATGATAATAATCCTCCTCCGACATATATCAGAATAGAATATCTTGTTAATAATACAAGGATCAATTTACTTCCCCAAATAATAATTGGAATTGAGATGAATAAACCTATAGCAACAAGTAACATGTGCCCCTGTGCAGCTCCAGCTACGGCAACTACGTTATCAAAGCCCATTAATAAATCTGCTACAACAATGGTTTGTACAGCTTTCCATAAAGAAGAGTGACTTTTTATTTTATTAGAATCATCGTCTTTTCCTACAATGAGATGGAAAGCAATATATAGAAGGAAAATTCCTCCAATTAACTGTAGAAATGGTACATTTAATAAATACACAGCAATTAAAGTAATGAGTATTCTTATAACAATTGCCAGTACAGTACCAAATATAATCGCTTTGTTCCGCTGAATAACAGGTAAGTTTCGACATGCCATTGCGATTACAACTGCATTATCTGCGCCAAGTACGAGATCAATTCCTATTATAACCAATAGTGATAGTAAAAAATCTTGTTCCATAAAGTTATACCCTCTTTCAGCTTTTTCACTGCTCGTACAATTATATGAGAGTAATCATAAATTATGATGGAGAAATCATATAGGTAAAACAACTGTTTTTATAAATTCAGAGTTTTTTTATTTCATTTACGACCTTTTTATCATAAAATAGGAGTACAAGATTGCTTCATACTTGAAGGTTTTTTTATAGCTCAGCAGATGATCTACTATTTAGGGATGCTGAAACTCACTTTACCATTGATTAAATCTTTACATGATTGGGTAAAGTGTAGTAAAGTACAACTACCTTTTAGAGGGGGGTTGTCCCTTCAACATCTTATACAGAAGGGAAGGTTGAGAAATGGAAATCGAACGTATTAACGATAATACTGTAAAGTTTTATATTTCGTATATGGATATAGAAGAGCGTGGATTTGATCGTGAGGAAATTTGGTACAATCGAGATCGTAGTGAAGAACTTTTCTGGGAAATGATGGATGAAGTACATGAAGAGGAAGAATTCATGGTTGAAGGTCCACTCTGGATTCAAGTTCAAGCACTAGATAAAGGTCTTGAAGTTATTGTAACAAAGGCACAGGTTTCAAAGGATGGCCAAAAGCTCGAGCTTCCAATTTCAGATGAAAAGTTGAAAGAGCTTCCAGTAGATGAGAATATTGAATCCTTGTTAGATCACCATTTTAATAAGTCCAGTGATTCAAAGGATGAACAAATAGAAGAGTTAGAGCAGCAGCTTCAATTTGTTATTAAATTTAATGATTTCGAAAATGTTATTTCTCTAGCTAAATATTCGTTGTTAGCAGGTATGACGAATCATTTATATTCTCTAGATAAAAACTACTATGTTTATGTAGAGTTTGAAGATGAAGTTAGTGATGAGGAAATTGAAAATACATTAAGTATAATCCTTGAATACGGACAGGAATCAAGAGTAACGATTCACCGTCTTGAGGAGTATGGTAATTTAATCGCAAAAGATCATGCACTAACCGTAATTAAGAAGCATTTTTCATAATATCTTTGTGAGACTTTTACAAAGTATTTAAAAAACGAGAAACGTTTTCACTAAAATAAATATACTTTATACTATAGCCGATTTCTAAATGGATCGGTATTTTTTTTTGAACATGGGAGATGTTATTGTTATTTACTATCTGAGGACAAATTTTTATAAATAAAGATCTAACTTCTAATCTTAATGTGATGGAAAAAATAAATTTAGAATAAATTGTCCAAGAATGTGAAAAAAGAATATCACCATGCTTTATACCGTGCTGTCTACTTTGATGTGTTAAATGCGACAAAGTTTAAGGAAGAGATAAAAAGGGAAGTAAGACTAAAAATAAAGTAAGGTGAAAAAGTATGAGGTATACATTCCGTTTACTATTATTTATTACAGTAATTGCTTCCATTATTTTAATAACAAAAAACCTATGGGGAGATTGGATTGTTGGTACATTCAGTGTGCTTTTCACACTGTCTATTATCTTTATCTGTATCGTTATCTTTCTTGAAAATCGTCATCCCTCACATACAATTACATGGTTGGTTGTACTTGGTGGATTTCCATTGGTAGGTTTTTTCTTTTATTTATTTTTTGGGAGAAACATTAAGAAGAGAAGATTATTTGAAAAGAAAGCATTAACAGATGAAAAAGCTTTTTTAGAAATTGAAGGTAATCAAAGCTCATATCAAGATAAAATAAATCATATGGGTAACCACCAGCAATTATTATTTAAGCTAGCACATCGGTTAGGACATAGTCCAATATCATTTGCTACAAAAACAAAAGCACTCACTGATGGGAATGAGACTTTTGAGCATATTTTTCAGGAATTAAAGAGAGCGAAGCAGCATATTCATCTTGAATATTACATTGTTAGAAATGATGAAGTTGGCCAAGAACTGAAGAATCTCTTAATTGAAAAAGCAAAAGCCGGAGTTGAGGTTAGATTTTTATATGATGCTGTTGGATGTTGGAAGCTTTCTAAAGATTTTATAAAAGATATGAAAAATGCTGGAATTGAAACAGTATCTTTTTTACCTGTGAAAATCCCGTTTTTAAATAATAAAATTAACTTTCGTAATCATCGGAAGATTATTGTTATTGATGGGGCAGTTGGCTTTGTAGGCGGCTTAAATGTTGGTGATGAGTATCTTGGTAAGGACAGTTATTTTGGTTATTGGCGTGATACCCACTTACTAGTAAAAGGTGAGGCAGTAAGAACTCTTCAAATGATCTTTTTACAAGATTGGTACTATATGACTGATAAGAAGCTTTTATCTGATACATATTTATCTTCACCAGCTGTAGAAATAGAAGAAACTGGAGGTGTTCAGCTAATTGCTGGAGGTCCAGATAATAAGTGGGATGTGATTAAGAATTTATTCTTTTCAATGATTGTTTCCGCTAAAGAGTCAGTCTGGATTGCATCTCCCTATTTTGTTCCTGATGAAGATATCTTAAGTGCACTAAAGGTTGCGGCACTTAGTGGAATCGATGTTCGATTAATGGTGCCAAAAAGACCTGATAAAAAGATTGTGTACTATGCTTCAAGATCATATTTTCCAGAGCTGCTTGATGCTGGTGCAAAGGTATATGAATATGAAAAGGGATTTATGCATAGTAAAATTGTAATTGTAGACTATGAGCTAGCTTCAATCGGTACCGCTAATATGGATATGAGAAGCTTTCATTTGAATTTCGAGGTGAATGCTTTTCTGTATCGAACAGGAAGTACACAAACATTGGTAAATGAGTATATAAAGGACATTGATGAATCTAGGGAAATAATTATGGATGAGTTTTCCAAAAGGTCAATAATGAAGAAGCTATTTGAATCAACTGCCCGGTTAATGTCTCCAATGCTGTAGAAGAGAGTGGTAACCCCAACATATCATTTGTTGGGGTATTTGCATTTATGGATTTTCAAAAAGGAAATGATTTTATTTACTATAATTTAATTTAGTCAGCTCAACTTTCATTTTTAATGTTTTGATTAATTGAAAAAAATCAAGATAATAAAAGAAATGAAGGGAGGAGATTATGTGTTTATTGCACTCGATCAAGATGGTAACAAAGTGAATCTTGCTGAGAAAAGATGGTCACATGCTATATTAAAACAGCTGAGGGAAAGATCTCGGTTTATTTGCCCAGTATGTTCTAGTGAATTAGATTTAAAAATTGGTACGGTGATCACATCACATTTTGCGCATAAGAAATTAACTGGTTGTTCTTTATTGGAAGGTGGTGCTGAAAGTGAGTATCACCGTAAAGGTAAATATGATTTGTTTCATTGGTTAGATAAACAAGACTCTATATCTTCAGTTAAGCTAGAATACTTTATAGAGAGCATAAAACAAAGGCCAGATCTTTTGATCATACATCAACAAAAGCAAATGGCTATAGAATTTCAATGTGCCAAAATAGATCATCAGGTTATTACAAAAAGATCAAGAGAATTTCAAAAAGCAGGGATTGATGATTTATGGATACTAGGAGCCAGTTCTATTAAAAGATCAGGACCTCTCTCATTTCAATTAACAGGCTTTCAGTGGCTATTTCTACATATTCATAAGCAAAACAAACCACCTACTATTATTGCATATTGTTCTGAACAGAAAATGCTTATTATGCTACAAAATATTATCCCATTCTCCCAAAGATCAATCATTGCACAAGCAACACACACTCCACTGTATTCACTCTCTTTATCCCAGCTATTTCGTGACATGTATCCTACTGAACAGCTTATCCAAGCATGGGTTAATAAAATAAAGAGCTTCCGTCTTCACTCCTCACAACTTAAAACAAAGCAAACAAATGCATTAAATATCTTTTTGTATAAAACAAAGCAGCTCCCGCTTTCCTCTTTACCAACGCTGGCATTTCTTCCACTGCCAACAAACTACTTGATAGAGTCACCCGTTTTTATTTGGCAGAGCTGGATATTGATTTTTATTGATCAACTTAGGTTAGGAGCTCATTTTAGCTTTCGCGATGTGTATTATTTTATCGATACTAAAATTAAAGCAGGGCTAATAACGATTAGACGTCTACTGCATAAAAATCTTCATTACTCCTATGTGATCAAAAGCTATTTATTGAAGCTATGTCAAATGTCTATCATCAAAAGAAGTGAAACAAATACATTTATTAAGGAAAAACATATGGTCTGGAAAAGTAAAACCGAAGAGCTTTTAAAAAGTGATCAGGAATTATTGTCTAAATTCAAGTTGTTATAGACAAATGAATAACAAATGTTTTTTTGAACAAATTAATAGGGAGATATTAACAACAAGAGGTGATCATATGTTTAATAAGAAACGTAAACGTAATACTCTGCTTTTGACTGCATCCATGTTAGGCGTAGGTGCTACTGCTTACTATTTGACAAAAGAAGCTGTGCAGGGTGAAGATAGAGGTAGTGATGAAAGTTCATATCCTTCAATCAATCCATTTGATTTTACCGAGCAAGATTTCTAATGTTCATGCGGAGAAAGAAATCAAGGAGGAAGGATATGAAGAACAAAAAAATTCTATTACTCATCACAGTATTTACAATTTTTCAATCAATGAATTCGAGCTCCGCATTTGCAAATATTTCAAAAGGGGGAAGAGAAATGTCAGAACAAACTGCTGTGAAAAAATTACCTTCTAGAAATGAAATTAAAACCGAGGATACTTGGAGATTAGAAGATATTTTTTCAACAGATGAAGCATGGGAGAAAGAATATGAAGAAGTGAAAGCTTCTTTACCTAAATTAGCTGAATACAAAGGAAAGCTTGGTGAAAGTGCGAACACATTGTTAGACGCACTTACTTATCAAGATGAAGTGATGGAGCGTTTAGGCAAATTATATACGTATGCACATATGAGATATGATCAAGACACAACTAATTCTACATATCAGGCATTAAATGATCGTGCAAGAAACTTATATACCCAAGCAGCGAGCTTAAGTTCATATATTGTTCCAGAAATCTTAGCAATTGATGAAACGAAGATTAAAAATTTCGTAGAAGAAAACGAAGGATTAAAGCTCTATGAGCATGCGCTTGATGAAATTAACCGTCAAAGACCACATGTACTTTCTGCAGAAAAAGAAGAGCTGCTAGCGGAAGCTTCAGAAGTACTAGGTTCATCTAGTAATACATTTGGCATGCTGAATAATGCTGACTTAACATTTCCGACAATAAAAGATGAAAATGGGGAAGAAGTAGAAATCACACATGGCCGCTATGTTCGCTTTTTAGAAAGTGAAGATCGCAGAGTGCGTGAAGAAGCATTTAAAGCTGTATACGACAAATATGGCAGCTTTAAAAATACATTTGCAAGTACACTAAGTGGAACTGTTAAAAAAGACAATTTCAGTGCAAAGGTACGTAATTATGACTCTGCAAGACAAGCAGCACTAAGTAGTGATAATATCCCTGAAGCTGTTTATGATAATCTAATCAGTACGGTTCATGATAATCTTGATTTATTACAACGTTATGTAAAGCTTCGCAAAGAAGTTTTAAAGCTTGATGAAGTTCATATGTATGATCTGTACACTCCACTAATTAAAGATGTGAAAATGGAAGTATCTTATGATGAAGCAAAAGACTATATCTTAAAAGGTCTCGAACCTTTAGGTGATGATTATATTTCCATTTTAAAAGAAGGCTTTGAAAATCGCTGGGTAGATGTTCATGAGAATAAAGGAAAACGAAGTGGTGCCTACTCATCTGGTACTTATGGTACAAATCCATATATCCTTATGAACTGGCAGGATAATGTGAATAATTTATTTACATTAGCACATGAATTCGGTCATTCCGTTCATAGCTACTATACACGTAAAGAACAACCATATCCTTATGGCAATTATTCAATATTTGTGGCTGAAGTAGCTTCAACTTGTAATGAAGCTCTATTAAACCACTACTTATTGAATACAATTGAAGATGAGAAAAAACGCCTATATCTTTTAAATCATTTCCTTGAAGGCTTCAGAGGAACAGTTTTCCGTCAAACAATGTTTGCTGAATTTGAGCACATCATTCATCAAAAAGCACAAGACGGTGAACCTCTGACACCTGAGTTATTAACCAAAACGTATTATGACTTAAACAAGAAGTATTTTGGTGAAGATATTGTTGTAGACGAAGAAATCGGTCTAGAATGGGCAAGAATACCTCATTTCTATTACAACTATTATGTTTATCAATATGCAACAGGTTATAGTGCAGCAACAGCACTAAGTAATCAAATATTAGAAGAAGGTCAACCAGCTGTTGATCGTTATCTTGAATTCTTAAAAGCAGGTAGCTCTGACTACCCAATCGAAGTGTTGAAGAAGGCTGGGGTTGATATGACATCTTCAACACCAATCGAAGAAGCTTGCAAAGTATTTGAAGAAAAGTTAAATGAAATGGAAGAATTGCTATCTAAAATAAATGCATAATGTAAAAGGGAATGCGGAGTTACTATCGCATTCCCTTTTATGTATCCTTTTAGGTGTGATGGCTGCTAAAAGCCTTTAAATGTTTTTCGATGGTTTACTATATAAAGGATAATGAATATCGCAATAAACAATAAAGGCGAAGTAATATACAAAGGTAAAAGATTCATTAGTCCTAATACGTTTAAAAATAATAATCCGATAAATACAATTGTTCCTAGAATTAATCCAGTAACCTTCATAATAGCCCTCCCTATAACAGTGCTTATTTATATTCTATATGATGTTACTGATGTCTTTATCCTTATTTGAGGTGATTTTTTAGACAAGCAAGTGTAGATGATTTTTTGCTTTGCAGTGAATTAGATACTTTTAGTAGATTAGCCTGTGGAAAGATGAAGCTAAAAGGTCGTCATAGAGTGGATGAGGGCCATTAGCTAGAGGAAAGATGAAGCTAAAGTTCGTCATAGAGTGGGTGAGGAACATTAGCAGGTGGAAAGGTGAATCTAAGGGTTGTCAAAGGTTCATTTATACCTTCTGATGCAAAAGTTCAGTTCATAATGTAGTGGATGAGTCCCTTAGCCATGGAAAAACAAGACTATAGGTCAACAGAATATCACTTCAACAACACGTCTAGAAGTAAATCAATTACTTAAACTTATTACTCTTATGTGACATTTTTGTGAAATGATAACTCGGCACTTGTCATTTGTCGACAATTTTTGATATATTATAGATGTGAAATTAATCACAAACAAACATTTACCCCTTTGTTTGACCGTGAAAATTTCTCCCATCCCCTTTGTTGTCGTTAAGACATAAAAAAAGACCCTATACTTGTATAGGGTTTTTTATTTATCCTCTTTTTACCTAGAATAAGAGAATGAAAGTCATTGATTATCTATAAAACCTCTATCAGAGAATGTAAACTCCCATATATTATCCCTTATTTGCTATGCTATAAATAATAGATCACTAGTTCACGTCATTTGTTTAAGAAAAAGGTGGGGAAGTGCAGTGGAATGTAAAATAATACACCCAGGTGTAGCTGTTATTATATTTGATGAAGATGGGAGAGTTTTATTGCAAAAAAGAACGGATGTTGGGTTATGGGGAATTCCTTCAGGACATGTTGAGCCGGGGGAGACAGTTGAACAGGCGGCCAAACGAGAAGTGTTTGAAGAAACAGGTTATGATATTAGCATTGAAAGACTAATTGGAGTCTATTCTGATCCTACTTCACAAATATTTCATTATCCAAATGGAAAAGTGGTTCATTTTATTACAACGTATTTTCTTGCTAAGATTACTGGTGGTCATCTTAGTATAGATCCTGTGGAATCACTGGATGTGGCATTCTTTCCAGTTAATAAGTTGCCCAAAGGCCTTGTAACAATGCATCCAAAGTGGCTGGAGGATGCGCTGTCCTCAGAAGAAAAAGCTTTTATTAGATAAGGCATAAAAAAATAACCCCAATGGATCAGGTCTCACTAGAAAGAAGTGAGTACTGATTTATTGGAGTCATTTCTATTATTATTTTAATTAGTATCATTGTATTTCCAAAATGTTCCGTATTTAGCTTGAACTTTTTCAACTTTTTGAGAAAGTACAAGTTTTTTTAATTCCTTTTCTACTTCTGCTAATGTCATATCGTATACGGTAGCAATTTCTGCTGATGCCACAAATTGATAGTACTGTAAAAAGACTTCTAATGGTGGTGTATGTGAAGGCTTGATTACATCACCAATCATTTCTTTAAGAACTTGCACATACATATCGTATGAATAAATGCCAGTTATTTTTAAACCTTCCTCATCAACATCTTCACTGAAAAAAGCAAGTGTAGGTATTTCTTGGACATCCATTTCTGATGTGATTTTCAAATCACATTGTAAAGCTTTTGCGGTGCTTTGAGAATGTAAATCTTTTTGAAATTCATCAACGTCTAAACCAACATAGTCAGCAATTTCAACTAAAAGGCTCTCATCAGAAACATTTTTACTTTGAATGAATAATTGTTCTCGTAACTTTCGTAAATAACGAAGTCCAGCTTTTTTCCCTTGAAGCTCGGCCGATTTAATTGCGAGTGATGCAATATACGGACTTGAAAGTGGGTTATCAAGCCATACATTTCCGTCGCATGACATACCGGTTCGACTTGCCGTTTTCTCCCATGCTTCAGCTAATTTTTCAGGTCTCATTCTCTTTGAAACATTCAATGTAGCTAGTCGTCCACTTATTATATATTTTAAAGTAAACAGACGTCCGTACTCAATCTGTAGCTTTTTTATAATCGGTTCTAAAGCCCAGCATTCTGGACATAAAGGATCTACAAACATATAAATTTCTAAAGGTTTATCAGGATGCCCACTACACTGAGAGAAAAAGAGGGAGACATCTTTTTTCTCATGATTGCCCTTCATTTTTATTAACCTCTTTCTGAACATTGTCATCTTCATTATCTGCACTATTTACCATATGATGTGCAGTAAGGGTGAGACGATGCAATAAAAATTCCTTCACATTTTCTTCTAATTCAATCTCATTCATAGCTTTCTCCATACATGAGATCCATGCATTTGCACGAGAGGGTGTGATTTCAAAAGGAAGATGTCTAGCTCTTAGCATAGGGTGACCATGTTCTTCTGTGTAAATTTGTGGACCACCTAAATATTGTGTAAGGAACTGCTTTTGTTTCCGAGCTGTTTCAGTTAAATCATCTGGGAAAATTGGTGCTAGCAGTGGGTGATTTTGGACATTTCCATAAAAGGAATCAACAAGCTGCGAAAGTGTTTGCTCTCCAATCGCCTCATATGGTGTTAATTGTTGATCTGTCATGTTGATAGCTCCTTTAACGTTTGCTATTTATTTAACCTTGGACTCGGCCTAATTTAGTTGTCGATTTCCATATTTGTTAGGATCAGATCTTATCGGAAATTTTAATCAACAATGTTTAAATCTTAACTTGAGCCTTAAAAAGTAATCATTTACATTGGCTCTTTTCTAGGGACATATTGCTAATTGACTTAAAACAAGGAGTTATAAGGTCCTATCCTATTAAGAAAAGATACCATGAGTCTGTAAACTGTGCTGTATAAAATCCATTTTTTTATTAAGAAAGTAATTCAACGTCTTTATGACGTATTTATATTTTATCAAGTGAGTTTATATATCTCAAACAAATCGCTCGAAGATGATTGTAAAAGGCCCTTTTATTTCTGCATGTTGCTATTTTTAAAAAATCGATGATAAAAATAGAACACCTACTAAAATAGTAGGTGTGTGATTAATCATATTATACTTGATAGGTAGACGTGATTTTGCGAACATAGTTTTGCGTTTCTTTAAATGGGGGAATGCCACCATATTTGTCTACGTTTCCTGGTCCTGCATTATAAGCAGCTAGTGCTAGTGACACATCTCCATTATATTTAGAAAGCATTTTCTTTAAATATTTTGTACCGCCCTCTACGTTTTGAGACGCATCAAATGGGTTATCTACACCAAGAGAACGTGCGGTAGCAGGCATTAATTGCATAAGACCCATTGCTCCAGCATGGCTTTTTGCATTTGTCTTGAATCCTGATTCTTGTTGAATAACAGCTCGGATTAATTTTTCATCTACTCCATATTTAGCTGATGCTTTGGCAATGATATCATCGATTGTACCTGATCCTGAACTTATTGGTGATGTATGACTAGTGTTTATAGGTAGTTGAGATGAAGTTTTTAGCATCATGCTTGGTAAAGATGATAAAGAGACTGTCGTTTTTTCAGGAACAGTAGTACCCCCGGATTGACCAATAAATGCCTTTAATAAATCCTGAAAATTTGTATCGAACCCAGGATTGCTCATGCTTTTTGATGTGTTATTAAAGCTCTGTAATGCTTGAAGCTCCATCATTGTTTTATAGTATTTCATATTTATATCCAAGGTATTTACCCCATCTCTTTATATTTTTGCTCATAAAAGCGACGAATTTTATTTTTAGTATGACGAATGGGTATATTCAGTTCATCCAATAAATCAGAAAAAAACACTTTACCTTCGTTTTCATCTTGGACTTCATATTCTAGTTCGTAGTCTTCAACTGATAAATATTGACTATGATCTAAAACGATAAGTCCATTTTTATATTCTTTTTCAGCTCTTGTGGTAGACAGTGTCCCAAAATACGTAATGGTTTTATAATCAATGTCATGTCCGTTTAATCGTTCTGCAATTTGTCCTTCTATTAACTGACCTGAATGAATCATCTCATTAGCAACTTCTTCTGTAATGAATTGATGTGTTTCTAATAAGCCTATTGCAGCAGGCTCTTTCAATGTTAAACAATACTTATCTTGCTTCTTTCTTATTCGGAGAGCAGAGCCCAATTCTTTTAATGAAAATTGTGGTGTATCAAAATAATGATTTTCTTGAAAGAAAAACTCATGTTCTTTTATATTAAAAAAGTCTCTTATTTTTAAAAATTCCTCTTGAGTTAGTAAATTTTTAAACTCTATTTCAATTTCTTGTGACATAGTTAAGACCTCACATAGTTAGTATAATCGTTCTTTCTATTATCTCTTTTATTTTAATATCTCGCAATATTATCAAGTAACTTTTTAATATGGTAAAATAATCATGGACTGTAATGGAAGGAGATTACTATGAATAAAAGAATTGAACTTACAAAGGCAAACATTAACAACAAAACATTAGTATTAGAACCTGAAAGTACTCATAGTGAATTTGGTGAATTAAAAGCTAAAGGTCAAATGCTTGTTGATTCTGATCATTTAGCATTCATTTATATACTCGACTCGAGTGATGCATTTGTTTATGCAAGCTTACCACATTCGATATGGTCAGAATTAAGAACAGCTAAGGAAGACAACCTTCCTGTTATAGCAAAAATTGGTGATCAAGAATTAGAGCTAGTTGAATTGTCGGATGAATTAACATACCTTTTAGGCAATATAAAAGATAATGCAAACTATGGTGAAGAAATGGAAAATAAGGTTGTTGAGGCATTTCTATTAACATAATTTATTCTAGAAATAATTCTTTTACCGCTGGAAGATGATCTTAGCAAGTTTCTAGCATAAGTAAATCGTAGGTGAATTTACTAGGATGCAGCGAGTTAATTATTGTTCAAACTGGACCAATAATAAAAGCAAGCCTTTTGAAAACAGTGAGAATCCTTTATTTTCAAAAGAAATTTTCAAAATGTTTTTACCTGCCTCCATTTTTTAGTCAATATACCTACTTAACGGTTTTTAAGGGGGATGTAAATGCAAAGTGAACAATGGAAATCATTTTTAGCTCCATATAATCAAGCTGTAGAGGAATTAAAAGTAAAATTAAGAGGAATACGATCACAGTATGAATTAGAGCACTCACACTCACCAATTGAGTTTGTGACAGGTCGTGTTAAGCCGATAGCAAGTATTTTAGATAAAGCTAAAAGAAAAAATATCAACATGAATTCCATCGATGAAGAAATGCAGGATATTGCTGGAATAAGAATGATGTGTCAATTTGTTGACGATATAAAGGTCGTAGTAGATATGCTGAGAAGCAGAAATGACCTGGAAATAATTGAAGAACGTGATTATATCACAAGCAAAAAAGATAGTGGCTATCGGTCATATCATCTTGTTGTAAAATATCCTGTTCAAACAATTAAAGGTGAACAAAAGCTTTTAGTGGAGATACAAATTAGAACATTATCAATGAATTTCTGGGCAACTATTGAACATTCATTAAATTACAAATATAGTGGAAAAATACCAGATAATATTAAGGTCCGTTTAAAACGTGCAGCAGAGGCAGCATATTCTTTGGATGAGGAAATGTCTCAAATTCGTGGTGAGATCCAAGAAGCACATGTGATTTTTTCAAGAAAAACAGATAAAAATCGTCCTTAATTTCGTATATAATGTAATTATCCAAATTAAACATGAACGAAATCTTTTATAAAGGGGTAATATTGTATGAAATTCGCAATTTCATCAAAGGGTGATCCAGTTTCAAATTCTATAATGCAAAAAATGAAAACCTATTTGTTGGATTTTCAACTAGATTATGATGAGGATTGTCCAGATATTGTCATTTCTGTTGGAGGTGACGGTACCCTTTTATATGCTTTTCATCGATATAGAAGCAGGTTAGATAAAACTGCTTTTATAGGGGTTCATACTGGGCATCTGGGTTTTTATGCGGATTGGGTTCCTGATGAAATTGAGAAGCTTGTTATTGCCATTGCAAAAACACCTTATCAAGTTGTTGAATACCCAATATTAGAAGTGATTATTCGCCATAATGATGGTGGAAGAGAAGCAAGATATTTAGCATTAAATGAATGTACGGTAAAAAGTATTGAAGGTACTCTTGTGATGGATGTTGAAATTAAAGGACAGGCGTTTGAAACATTTCGTGGAGATGGCTTATGTATTTCAACCCCATCTGGAAGTACTGCATATAACAAAGCATTAGGTGGGGCGATATTACATCCTTCTTTACGTGCGGTTCAGCTGGCGGAAATGGCATCGATTAATAATCGAGTTTTTCGTACAATAGGATCACCACTTATTTTGCCAGAGCATCACACATGTATGCTGAAGCCAGTAAATGATGTTGATTTTCAAATAACGATCGACCATTTAACTCTTTTGCATAAAGATGTAAAATCCATTCAATGTCGTGTCGCGAATGAAAATGTTCGCTTTGCTCGCTTTAAGCCTTTTCCATTTTGGAAAAGAGTACGTGATTCTTTTGTCGGAGATATGTAAAAGATATAGAGTGATTTATCACAATAATGAGAAAAAGCAATTTAAATTAGTGTTTAATCTTGTGTTGGTCTTATGGATCTTAGAAATGGTGCTGTGAGCGGTTCATTACCGCTCTAGGATCATTTTTTCAATGTAAAACAAATCGTCCTCAGTGCACATGAAGATATCCTCCTATGTTCATAGAAACACCATAGTGATGAAATGAATCCACCACTGCTTCGACTTGAGTTTTAGATCCTGCTAATAACTCAAAGTAACCCCTAAAAATTATAGAACATTAAAAATAACAAAAGCTAAAACAGGTAGGTAAAGAACATGTCACCATTTCAACTTGAGTGGAAAATAGGTAAGCAGTTTGAAGGAATAGCTGTATCGGATTTTTTAAAAGAAAAGAAAATTTCTAAAAGGGCATTAACAGATATTAAATTTAATGGTGGTGATATTTTGGTTAATTCCGAACATATTACCGTTAGATATAAATTAAAAGAACATGACAAGCTGATTGTTATTTTTCCAGAGGAAATAAAGGGTCATGGCTTAGAGCCTGATGATCAAGTTCCTTTTACAATTGTTTATGAAGATGAACATTGTCTTGTTATAAATAAGCCACCACATGTTCCCTCTATTCCTTCAAGAAACCTTGAGAGAGGAACTCTTGCAAATGGATTGATTCATTACTACGAAAAAAGGGAGATATTATCAACGATACATATTGTGAATCGATTAGATAAAGACACTTCAGGATTAATGCTAGTAGCAAAGCATAGATATGCTCATTCATTATTTTCAGAGCAGCAAAAGAAGAAGGAAATTCACCGTACATATGAAGCTGTTGTAGAAGGAGTTATGACAGAGCACCAAGGGACAATATCAAGCCGCATTGGTCGAAAAAAAGATAGTATTATTGAAAGAGAAGTTACTGAATTAGGTCAAGAAGCTATTACACATTTTCATATACTAAAATCAATGAATGATAAAACTCATATTCAATTAGTTCTTGATACAGGGAGAACCCATCAAATTCGTGTTCACCTTTCATCTATTGGTCATCCTTTATGTGGAGATACACTATATAGGGGAAATGATACAGAAATAAATAGACAAGCACTTCATAGCTCACAGCTTACTTTTTGGCATCCTATCTTAGAAAAAAGCTTAGACTTTCATTCAGAAATGCCTTATGATATGAAGCAACTTTTAAAGTGATTTGCGATACATTTACTAAAGAAAATAAATGTAGCCTGACGTTCATATGAAAAAAAACTTGAAAGGCAGGCTACGTTATTTGTACCTTTTTACTTTATTCTCTCAGTAACATAAGGTAATGTAGATTCAACAGATATAACTTCATCCTCAGGATAGCGATAGGCTGTAAGCTTGTTTCCAAATACAGCACCTGTATCAATATTAATTGTTTTATTCGTTCGTTTTGGAGTTTTAACGGGTGTGTGACCATAAACAATCATTGCTTTTCCTTTATAATGCTTAGCCCAATCACGTCTTTCCGGAGTACCATCAGGATTTTTCTCGCCAGTAATATCACCATAAAGAACAAATGTTTTAACAGAATTACTGTTTTTCCCGATATAATCATCTCGAATCCCCGCATGTGCAACAATTAACTTCCCAGTATCTAGATTTTGATACAAAGGAGAATTTTCATAAAGAGCAATAAATCCAGATTTGATCTCTTTTTGCTTATCAGTAGGAAGCTGTTCAAATTCAGCAACAGTTGTTTCAAGTCCATGTGTGATCTGTACCTTATTACCAAGAAAGTAACGATAAAGCTTATTACAATGGTTTCCTGGAGAATAAAATGCTTTATTCTCTTTAATAAGACGACAAACTATTTCAATTACTTTTATAGAATTAGGTCCACGATCTGTTAAATCACCGACAAAGGAAAGCATACGATTTTTAGGGTGCAAAGGGATCCCTGTTGACCAATCATATCCTAATTGCAGTGTTAACTCTTCAAATTCATCAAAACAACCATGAATATCTCCTATCACATCGACTTTCATTTTTTTCACCTCTTATTATAAGGTTTGTTTTTAGCTATTTTACAGTTAGTAAACTGACGATATAAGACACTGTTTAAGTCTGATATTCATTTTTTCTTATATAGTTGATTATCTATCATGAAGAAGCTTTATAGTTTATGTAAATCTGACCGTAATTATTGGTTTAAAAAGATTAACAAAAAAAGTACCCTATTTTAAATAAGGTACCCATTGTAATGACAAAGTATAAATTTAAGCACAATTCGGTTAAATTTCACTCTTTCCTGCATGTTGTTTGATCAAGTACTGTTGTATCTCTATTTACTTAAGCATTACCATTTTTAATCAAACATATATTTTCGTGTTCGTGATCGAACATTAAGAACAATAGCAATAGCGACCATATAGGTTGCCAATGAACTCCCGCCATAGCTTACAAATGGTAGTGGTAAACCAGTAATAGGTAGGAGTCCAATTGTCATACCGACATTTTGGAACACCTGAAACGTGATCATTCCAATAACTCCTGTACATAAGTAGCTACCAAATGGATCATTGCTTTCTAATGCAATATGAATCATTCTGTATATTAATAAGAAGAAAAGTGAGATTACAACACTTCCCCCGATAAAACCGAATTGTTCTGAGATAACAGCAAAGATAAAATCAGTGTGTGCTTCTGGTAAATATACCTCAAGGTTTTGATAACCTTTACCATCGAGCTGCCCTGATCCAATTGCCATAAGTGATTTTACTAGTTGAAACCCTTGCTCTCCTGAATATTCATAGGGGTTTAGCCAGCCGTAAAATCTGTTTAACTGGTAGACTTCACCTCGTAAAATATATTTAAGGAAAAAGTCAGGGAATTTGAAAAAGATAAGCAGAAAGGCGCCAACAGAAAACAATGCAGTAAAAAGGGCTGGTAAAATAATTTTCCATTTTATTCCAGATATTAAGATGAGTGAGGCCATAATCGCACATATCACCATCGTCATTCCCATATCTGGCTGTCTCACTAATAAAAGTACCGGTGGTGCAGCAGTAGCAGCCAATTTACCTATAAGTAAAAAGTCATCACCAACAGTATTATTAGGATACTTTTCACGATGGTCAGCAATAACCTTACTCAACACAATGATCATAATAATCTTCATTAACTCTGAAGGTTGGAAGTTACCAAGTGGTCCAAGTCTATACCAACTTGTTGCACCTTTAATGGTTTGAACAATACCTTCAGGTAATACTTCTAGTCCTAATAATAAGAGCAATCCGAAGCCATATAAGTACCATGATAATTGTCTAAAGCGATCATAATCAATTAGCATTGTTACAACAACGGCCATTGAACCGATGATATACCATTGTATTTGTTTCATTGAAAAGTTAATACCTTGTAACACTTCAGGAAGTGTAGATTCTGCACTATTTATAGCAAGTGTACTAACAATTGCCAATAAAAATAAGATGAATATTAACGTATAATCTATTTGCTGCTGAGGGGATTTTTCGTTTGTCATTGGAGATCCCTTTCTAATCTAGAAACTTGAAATTTTGTACTAACTCATTGTATCATTAACCATCTTAATTTATTGTGAACGATTTGCAAAGAATATAGAAGAAATTTTCTTGAAGAACACTTTCGATTTTATTGCTTCATTCATTACTTATAGAATATTATAGTATTTGTGATAAGTAGCACAATATGATGAATTATAGATAAAATTGGCGAAACATATATAGAATTGTCTGGGTTATTCACTAAAATGGCACCTGAGAGGAGGAGCTATCATGTCAGAGGAGAGAGAAAAACTTGAACTTGAAGAAGGAACATTATTAACCGCAATTTCCGAAAATAATATGGATCAATTTCGGGAAATCTTTTTAGAACAGCATCCATATGACCAAGCAAAGTTCTTTGTGAGATTAGAAGATCACGATCGCTTAATAGTATATCATTTTTTATCTCCAGAAGAAATGGCTGCTGTATTTGAGAATATTGAAGATGAAGATGATCAATATGAGACATATTTATCTGAAATGGATCCCACTTTTGCTGCACAAATGTTGGCACAGATGTATGCCGATGATGCTGTTGATGTTTTAAATGAACTAGATAAAGATCAAGTTGCTAATTACTTAACCATCATGGACGATGATGCAGCTGAAGAAATCCGAGAGCTGCTTCATTATGAGGAATATACTGCCGGTAGTATCATGACGACGGAGTATATCGCAATACATGCGAATCAAACTGTTCATTCTGCTATGCAAATTCTAAAGAATGAAGCTCCAAATGCAGAAACCATTTATTATGTTTTTGTAATAGATGAGGATAAAAAACTTGTTGGGGTCATATCATTGAGAGATTTAATCATAAATGAACCTGATACAATGATTTCCGAAATAATGAACGAGCGTGTATATTCAGTTACTGTTGCTGTTGATCAAGAAGAAGTAGCTAGAAAGATGAAGGACTATAATTTCTTAGCACTTCCTGTTGTTGATTTTAGAGATCACTTACTTGGAATTATTACTGTCGATGATATAGTTGATGTTATCGATGAAGAAGCAAGTGAAGATTACTCAAGGCTTGCGGCTGTTTCAGATGTCGATTCACAGGATCGTGGACCATTTTCTGCAGCAAAATCTAGATTACCTTGGTTAATCATTTTGTTATTTTTAGGGATGTTCACTGCGAGTTTAATTGGAAGATTTGAAGAGACATTAGACAAGGTTGCGATGCTTGCCGTCTTTATTCCATTAATAGCTGGTATGGCTGGAAATACGGGTACACAGGCTTTAGCAGTAGCGGTTAGAAGAATATCTGTTGGTGATACGCAAGATCAAACTCTAGGGAAGTTAATTATTCGAGAAGCTGGAACAGGGGTAATTACTGGAACTATTTGTGGGTTTGTCGTAACCTTAGTTGTGTTTATATGGCAAGGAGATATTTTCTTAGGTACTCTTGTTGGGATATCGATTCTAGCGACATTAATCGTAGCAACAATAGCTGGTGCCTTCATCCCACTAATTATGCATCGTTTAAAGGTTGACCCTGCTGTTGCTTCTGGACCATTTATCACAACAATCAATGATATTCTCAGTATCTTAATTTATTTTGGTTTAGCTACTTTATTTATGCAATATTTAATTTAAACAATACATCCTATTTGACTTATGTAGAAATTATAGACAATATTGAAGCATATAAATACAAAATTCAAAGCATTTTATATATGCTTATTGTATAGATTATGCATACTCAAGAGCTAAATCAATAAACAAATGAATATAATCAATACTTATTTATATAAAGGAGGGATATGATGCACGGAGCATCCGTTACTTCATTAGTTATAGTCATTTTAGCTGCATTTTTAACACCCATTTTACTGCACCGCTTGAAAATGAATTTTATGCCGGTGGTTGTGGCTGAAATAATTGTAGGACTTATAATTGGTAAAAGTGGTTTCGATGTTGTTCATCAAGATATGTGGCTAGAAACACTTTCACTACTAGGATTTATTTTTCTTATGTTTTTAAGTGGATTAGAAATTGATTTTACTGCATTTGCAGGAGGTAAAAAGAAGGAAAAACTGCCTTCAGGGAAAGATGTCCCTAATGCGTTTGTAGTATCTCTCGTAGTATTTAGTGGCATATTTGCATTATCATTATTACTTTCATATGGGTTTGTTTGGATAGGTTTAATGGATAATGCCTTTTTAATGACACTAATCATTTCAACAATTTCACTAGGTGTTGTTGTACCAACCTTAAAAGATGCCCAAATAATGAAATCTAATATTGGGCAAATTATTTTACTTGTTGCGGTAGTAGCAGATTTAGTAACAATGATTCTTTTAGCCGTTTTTGCATCGATATATGGCGGGGGAGATAATAATACATGGCTATTATTAATTCTCTTTGGAGCTGGTGTAGCGCTGTACTTCTTAGGTAAAACCTTTAAAAATCGATCCTTTATTGAAACGATGTCTAAAGGAACGATTCAAATCGGTACAAGAGCAGTATTTACATTAATCATCCTCTTAGTAGCCATTTCTGAAACAATTGGAGCAGAGAATATTCTAGGTGCTTTCTTAGCAGGTGTACTTGTTTCATTATTATCACCAAATAAAGAAATGGTTCAGAAGCTTGATTCTTTCGGTTATGGTTTTCTTATTCCGATATTCTTTGTAATGGTAGGGGTAGAGCTAGACATTTGGGCATTGTTTAAAGACCCAAATATCTTCTTGTTAATTCCGTTATTATTTATAGCATTATTAATTTCGAAAATAGTACCAATCTTATATCTAAGAAGATGGTATGACTTAAAAACAACATTAGCTTCTGGTTTCCTTCTAACTTCGACTCTTTCATTGGTTATTGCTGCTGCGACTATTGGTGAAAGAATGGAGATTATTACATCAGAAATGTCAGGAGCGCTCATTTTAGTAGCTGTAATTACAAGTATAGTCACGCCAATCTTCTTTAAAAAGCTTTTTCCAAAAAGTGAATCAGAGCAAACGAAGATCAAGGTTTCCTTTATTGGCGCAAACCAAATGTCATTACCAGTTACAAGAGAGTTAAATCCAGAGCTTTATGAAACAACAGTTTATCATGTACATCAAGATAAAATAGATAAGCAAATATCACAATCGCTTTTTGATATCCGAGAAGTTATAGACTTTAATTTAGATACTTTAAAAGAACAAAATGCATTTGATGTAGATTTAATTGTCGTTGCGACTGGAAATGAAGATAGAAATGCAGAGATTGCATTGTTTGCTAAAGAGCAGGAAGTTGAACGCGTGATTGCAAGTGTAGCTTCTCCAGATTTGGGAGCAAAGCTTAAGGATAAGGGTATTGATATTTTCTCCACACTGCTTTCGACAAAAACAATGCTACGCGCACTCATTGAAGCACCAAGTGTTATGAGAATTTTAACAAATCAAGAAACAACACTTTACCAAATTAATTTAAATAATGCGAAATATGATAATATCCTATTACGTAATTTCCCGTTTACTGGAGATATTATCTTTGTACGTATCTTTAGAGGGAAAGATTCACTTGTACCACATGGAGACACAGACTTGAAGCTTGGGGATCGTTTGATTGTGACAGGTTCAAGAGAATATGTGAATGAGTTACGCCAAGAGCTAGAGTTTAATTATTAAATTTTTAGTGTTGACATATACCTTAGCACTAAAAGTATTAGTGAATTTGTTTTTATATACAGTAAGTCATTTTGAACGTAGTTTGATTGTTTCAAGTGAAATTAATTAAAAATCCTGCATTGAAATGCAGGATTTTTTTTATTCAACAAACAGGTGATTGTGGAGTAACTTTTTTATGACGTAGTAGACAATAATTACGACATAAAACAAGTTCCTATTTATTTTCAGGAACTTGTGTATTCGGGGATTTTCTAATAATGGCTATAAAAGTTCTAGATATCAAAAATGTAATTGTTATCGTATAAAAACTAGTAAAGGAACTCCAGCCTTTTTTAAATTTTATCAAACTTGTTCTAGTTTCAAAAAAATGTTCCACTAAAGTCATTGGTACACTAAAGTAAAGTGACTTCATAAAAACTGCAAGTAAATTGGATGATTTTGTTACTTGATTATAATATACGCAGGCGATAGGGTAGAGCAAGTAATCGAATATAAAACTAATATCAAACAACTTGAATAACTTAACTGGATAAGAAATATAGCCTTTTTTTGCAAGTAACTGATCTAGAATTGAGGAGAGATATCCTTTAAATAAAAAAATAAGCATCCAGTCTTTAACTGGAGTTTTTCTCATTAAATTAAAAAAAGAAACTAAACCAAATATCAACAAAAATCTAAGCGTATATTTTTCAAATTTATTCATAAATTGTCCTTCCGATAATCTTATTTAAGTTAATAATATGTTACCTAATCTCGGAGAAATTATTCTCTGTTTATGTCGTATTTCAAGAATACTATTCAATAGAGAGTGGATCTTCCGTAATCGGGCGTTTTTCTGGAACAATGAAAGTTGCTTATTTCTGACTTAAGAATATATAGAATTGATGGAAATTACGAAGGAGTGAAAATGCATGGCTATGATTATTTATAATACCTCATTCGCTGAAGTATTAATAAAACACAGAACAGGAAACTGTGGTAGGTGTGGAAAAGAAGTATTTTTATTTGATCATGAAGTTTGGCTTTATTGCGAATGATGTTGTGATCATTGTTTAGAAGTTGATACATAGTTCCTTAAAAACTGGAGGAGGAAAAGATGCAAGACAGACTCAGTAAACTTTTTCTTCAGAATCTAATTGTTATGGATGATTCTCAGCTGCAATGGGTAATTATAAAGAAAAATACAGTGATTGGGAAAAAGAATACGCCCAGAAAGAGTTAGACAGGAGAAGGGAAAATGATAACAGCAAAAAGTTATCTTAGTGGTGCTGGAGGAATGGATCTAGGAATGAACGAGTCAGGGATAGATGTTCTTGAATCCCTCGAAATAGATAAAGTCGGATGGGAAACGTTAAGGATGAACTTTAACCATAAAGTGGATGAAACTGATATTACAAAGATCACTATGCTAGATCAACAAGATGCAGATGTTTATATCGGCACTTTCCCTTGAAATAAATACAGTCGTATTGCTGATATTTCTGGCACAAGAACAGGTGATGTTTATTCCTACACTTCTCTAGACATGTAGCTTTAGCACAACCGGAAGTGTACATTGTCGAGAATGTTCTTGGAATTGTCGAAGAAATTAAAAGATACTTTGCTGCGTAATCTAAGGAAACTTGTAATAAAAAAGACCTGTCATTATTCAGTTTCAGATGATTATAACATCTAAAAACAATCTTACCCATTCTGGATCAAGTATTTTATCATTTATCCTGCTTTGTTTCACTACTACTTTTGCACTGTGTATGTAAAGGGTTAAATTCTTTGTCGTGTTATATATTACGGGTGCGTCAATTTAATAATCAATAAAAGAGGGGATCTTCGAATATGAAGATCCTTTTTCAATGCCTATTACATATAATTAACAAATAAACTATGTTATAAGCGAAAGTGTGGATATGAACAAAATAAGCAAAGCAAAATTGTATTTATTTATTCCGAGGGTAAAGACTTCTTAGGGGTCTCAAAATAACCCCGCTACTACATCATGTTATTTTTATTCGAGTCGCGTGATAACAAGGTGTGCTGAAACAGGCTCTGTTCCTCCAGCGAGAGGAGTGATGGTTAGTGCTGTGGAATTGTCAGCAGGATTTCGGACAGTTAGTATTGAATTGATGGTTGAAGTTGTCACAAGAGCTATTCCAACTATCTGAGAAGTTCCAGTTGCACGCCCGACCACCGTATAGGGTAGTTCAACATCATTGATAGTTAAGACCAACTGACCAGCTTCGGTGACACTTACTTGAAACAAAACCTGATAAGTGCCAATTTCAGCCAAGTTAAATGTATCAGCACTAGCGCGGGCAATTAGTCCATTAGCACTAATAGGTCCATCTTGCGGAAAATCTACATCTCCACCGATAGCAACTGTTGCTACATTATCTGGAGGCATCAAAGCATAAAAATCTGCAAACGCTAATACTCCTCCAGCAGGCCCTTGAGGTCCAGTAGCCCCCGTTTCCCCTTGAGGTCCAACAGGCCCTTGAGGTCCAGTAGCCCCTGTTTCCCCTTGAGGTCCAGCAGGTCCTTGAGGTCCAACAGGCCCTTGAGGTCCAGTAGCCCCTGTTTCCCCTTGAGGTCCAACAGGCCCTTGAGGTCCAGTAGCCCCTGTTTCCCCTTGAGGTCCAACAGGCCCTTGAGGTCCAGTAGCCCCTGTTTCCCCTTGAGGTCCAGCAGGTCCTTGAGGTCCAGTAGCCCCTGTTTCCCCTTGAGGTCCAACAGGCCCTTGAGGTCCAGTAGCTCCCGTTTCCCCCCTTGCTCCTCGTGGCCCGCGTGGCCCAGCAGGTCCGATGTCTCCCTGTGGTCCTCGTGGTCCTCGTGGTCCTGGAGGGCAATCGCAGGATTTTTTCTTTTTCGAAAAATTTGGACAGCATCCTATTTTCCCGAAGTTATTTTCAGTAATTTTCAAAATTATCAACTCCTTTCACTACAAATAGAATATGCTTTTAAAACATACCTGACAGGGCTAATAAGTTAAATGGGTGAGTTTACATGAGATAATTAGTTATTTTATGAAGAAATAATTTTGGTTATATTTAAAAAGGAAAAAACATATCTGGAGGAGTACTTGTTTTAGTCAGCTGGATCCATGAGAACACAAACTGAAACTTTAAAGGTGAGAGAACTATGGGGTTGGTTTACCTCTAGTGGTAATTGGTCACCGCTTATTAGGAATCTAGAATGGGTTGAAAAACATATAGAAGATCAAGAAGATGAAATTATAAATGTATTATTTGCCACTAGTGTTGCATAAATAATTACAGAATTTTCAGTTTTAATTATTGCTACGTTTTGAGCCAAAAAAGTAAATGTTCAACTAAAGTGGCTCTATCCATTTAGAAAAAATAATTTACAATTAGACTAGTATGACATTGACAGTTTACTCATTATGGGATGACTTTCCCTTCAATCTTCCTAAGCCAGTTATTCGATGGCTTCCATAACGCAGCGCTTAAATAACGACTAATCTGTAAGGTTTTTCGAATGCTTTTTGTTTCTAGTTGTACGAGCACATGAAGACAAAAAACAAAAAGTACGATAAACACTTGATTCTGAATCGCCCATTCGCTTTGTAAGCTAAAAGGTTAAATATCTACTAAAAGTATTATTTTATTCTACACATTTATAGGCTATTTTCACCAAAAATTGAAATTAGAACCATAATATTTCTTGTAGAATTATCTTTTTCCTTGAAAGATAAAAATCATTTGGTATGATAGAATTAAATATTATAAAGATAACCGCTAGGGGTGCCCTAATTTTCAAGGGCTGAGATTAAAGTGTTACTTTAAGACCCTCATAACCTGATCTGGATTATACCAGCGTAGGGAAGTGGATTACGGCATATTACTTATGTATGTAAACCACTTTCTTACAATGAAAGTGGTTTTTTGCATTTATTTATAAAACTTAACTCTTTTCTAAAAGAATGTTGTTATTAGCTTTAAAACTAGTTTATGTTTTTTGAGCTGAGATATTGAAATAAAATAAATTAGGTGAGCATCATGGAAATACATGTAATAACTGATGGCAAACAATCAATCGATGATTTAGTAAAGAGAATTATGATTTGTCATGAAAAAGTGGATTATATCCATATTCGAGAAAGAAACAAAACAGCATCAGAGCTGATGGATATTGTTTCTAAATTAATCACACTAGGTGTTCCAAAAGAAAAATTAGTCATAAATGATAGACTTGATGTTGCTATACTAAATCACACCCCTAATGTTCATTTACCTGGTCATAGTTTCTCAATAGAGGATGTGAAAAGATTTAATTCAACATTAAGAGTAGGTAGTTCTGTTCATTCTGTAGAAGAAGCTCTGATTTGTGAAAAAGCTGGTGCTGATTATGTTATCTTTGGTCATATTTTTGAGACAAATTCAAAACAAAATCTTGCGCCTAGAGGTGTAAAACAATTACGTGAAATACTTGAGAAAATTGAAATTCCTGTTATTGCAATTGGAGGAATTGATCCTTCAAATATAAGTGAACTTAAAGGGTTAAAGCTAAAGGGAATTGCAGTTATGTCTTATGTTATGCAAAGCGATGACCCAAATACTGCTTTAAAGAAATTGAGAAAATCGATCGCAAAGGGGTGATTCATAATGAATGCGAAATTTGATGTTGGGATTATTGGTGGAGGAATAATTGGTCAATCTATTGCTTATCAGCTAGCTAAGGAAAATATCTCAGTTGTTGTATTAGAAGGTAATAAAGTTGGAGCAGGTGCAACAAGTGCTGCAGCTGGTATGTTAGGAGCAAATTCTGAGCTTGAAAGCAATGATGCTTTCTTTCAATTTGCTAAAGAAAGTCAACAGCAATATAAAGCCTTAAGTGATGAACTTACTAACTTATCACAAATTAATATCCAGCATGTTGACAAAGGAATGTATAAGCTTGCTTTTACAGAGATAGAAGCCGATGAGTTGAAAGCGGCTTATAAAGAACATCATTCACTAGAATGGCATTCAAAACAGCAGGTATTAGCTATGGAGCCTAATCTTTCTCAGGAAATTGTGGGAGGACTTTATATACCAGAAGATGGTCACGTTTCCCCAAAACATGTATGTGCGGCTTTTTCAAAATCTGCTAGTTTACTAGGTGCTGTGATAGTTGAAAACTCTCCCGTTCATTCGATAAAAAAAATTGGTGTAGAAGAGTATATTCTTTCTACAACACAAAGCACTTATAATTGTAGTCATATTGTGATTGCAAATGGTGTATGGAGTGATTATTTCTTTAAAAAGCTTGCTTTAGAGATAAAGATCAAGCCTGTTAAAGGAGAATGTCTTGCTGTATCTAGCGAAAATATTAGTCTGGAAAAAACGATTTTCTATGATCATTGCTATATTGTTCCTAAAGGTGATGGTCGATTAGTGGTTGGTGCTACAATGGTCGAAAATGATTGGAGTACAACACCAACACTTGGAGGTATTCAGTCGCTGATCGAAAAAACAACTCCGATTCTACCAACTATTAAATCTGCAAAGCTACTTGAAACATGGGCAGGATTAAGACCACAAACGGATGATGGTAAACCTTATATTGGTCAGCATCCAAATGGAGAAAATATTTATTTTGCAACAGGGCATTATCGAAATGGTATTTTACTTGCACCAAAAACAGGGACATTGGTTAGAGATTTAATCTTAAAAAGAAAACTAAATGAAGACTATGTAGAAGCTTTTTCCATCACACGTAATCTAGCAAAGGTAGTGAGGTGATAACATGACCATAAAATTAAATGGTGAATCAATCGAATTAACAGATGTAAATACAATTCAACAGCTTTTAGCTTATTACAAGCTAGAAGATCGACTAGTTATTGTTGAACTTAATCGAGACATTATTTTAAAAGATCAATACCAAGAAACAATCATTAACAATGGTGATGAAATAGAGCTAGTTCATTTTGTAGGAGGAGGATAACAATGTTAAAAATTGCGAACAAAACTTTTCAGTCTAGATTATTATTAGGTACAGGTAAATACCCATCATTTGAAATTCAAAAGGAAGCTGTGGCAAAATCAGAATCTGAAATTCTAACATTTGCTGTAAGACGAATGAATATTTTTGAGGAATCACAACCGAATTTCCTTGAACAGCTAGATGTTTCAAAATATACGCTTCTGCCTAATACTGCTGGTGCTAAAACAGCTGAGGAAGCAGTAAGAATTGCTAAGCTTGCCAAAGCATCGGGTTTGTGTGACATGATAAAGGTAGAGGTGATTGGCTGTGATCGCTCACTCTTACCTGATCCTGTGGAAACACTAAAAGCAAGTGAAATGCTACTTGAAGAAGGCTTTATCGTCTTGCCATATACTTCTGATGATGTAGTACTTGCTAGAAAGCTAGAAGAATTAGGTGTACATGCGATAATGCCTGGTGCTTCACCAATTGGTTCTGGCCAAGGCATTTTAAATCCGCTGAACTTATCATTTATTATTGAACAATCTAAGGTACCTGTTATTATTGATGCTGGAATTGGCTCACCTTCTGATGCCGCACTTGCAATGGAGCTTGGTGCAGATGGAGTGTTATTAAATACAGCTGTTTCTGCTGCAAATGATCCAGTTAAAATGGCTATAGCGATGAAGACAGCTATTGAAGCTGGAAGAATGGGTTATGAAGCTGGTAGAATAGCTAAAAAGGATTATGCAATTGCTAGCAGTCCTACAGAGGGAATGATTACTACTTAATGGAACGTTATTCAAGACAAATGCTCTTTTCGCCAATCGGAGAAAATGGGCAAAATAACATAAAAGCTAGTCATGTATTAGTTGTTGGTGCAGGGGCATTAGGAACAGCAAATGCAGAAATGATTGCAAGAGCAGGTATTGGTAAATTAACGCTTGTTGATCGTGATTATGTCGAATGGAGCAACCTACAAAGACAACAGCTATATATAGAAAAAGATGCAGAAAATCGTATGCCAAAAGCGATTGCTGCTAAGCTACATTTACAAAAAATTAATTCAGAAGTAGAAGTACAGGCATATGTTGAAGACGTTACTTCCACAAACATAGAAGATTTTGTTCAAGAAGTGGATGTCATTGTGGATGCAACAGATAATTTTGAAACAAGATTACTAATAAATGATATTTCATTAAAAAATAAAATTCCTTGGATATATGGTGGCTGCGTTGGTAGCTATGGTCTTTCCTTCACTGTGATTCCAAATGAAACACCCTGTCTACACTGCTTACTGAAACATATTCCATTTGATGGAATGACATGTGATACAGTTGGCGTTATTTCGCCAATCGTAAGCATGGTTGCTTCACACCAAACAACAGAAGTATTAAAGCTACTTGTAGGTGATGAAGAAAATAGAAGAAGTAAGCTTGTTTCATTTGATTTATGGAAAAATCAATATTCTTCAATTAATATGACACGTTTAAAAAATAACGCATGTCCAACCTGTGGCTCTGATCCTGTTTATCCTTATTTAACAGCTGAAAAGGGCACAAAAGCAGCTGTATTATGTGGAAGAGATACAGTTCAAATTAGACCAAGTGAGAACAAAAATATATCCTTTGAAAAAATTTCTGAAAGAGTTAAGCCACTAGCAGACGCATTTTTAGAAAATCCTTTTTTAATGTCGTTTACGTTTGGTGAGCATAGAATTGTGTTATTTAAGGATGGTCGCGCATTAATTCATGGAACAAAGGATATTGCGGAAGCAAAGAAAATTTATCATCGTTATATAGGGTAGGAAAGAAGGGAATATAAATGACTGTATCTCGTGCACTAACAATAGCAGGATCTGATTCAGGTGGGGGAGCAGGTATTCAAGCCGATTTAAAGACATTCCAGGAACTTGGTGTATTTGGCATGACAGCGATCACTGCTGTAACAGCACAAAATACACTAGGAGTTCAAGGGGTGTATCCATTATCTGTGGAAGCCTTAAAAACCCAAATTCAATCAATCGCAACAGACTTAAATCCACATGCAATCAAAACAGGAATGCTTTTTAATGCAGAGATGATTCAGTTAGTTTCAGAGCAAGTTAGAGAATATAACTGGGAAAATCTTATCGTTGATCCAGTTATGGTTGCTAAAGGTGGTCAGTCTCTGCTACTTGAAGAAGCGGTAGAAGCGTTAATTACCTCATTATTACCATTAGCTAAGGTGATTACTCCGAATATACCTGAGGCAGAGGTTTTAACAAGTATGGAGATCGTGACATTAGATCAAAGGAAAGCAGCTGCCAAAAAGCTCCATACACTTGGTGCTAAAAATGTCATCATTAAAGGTGGTCATGATTCTTCTAGAGAAACAGTTGTTGATTTACTTTTTGATGGGCAGTACTTTGAAGAGTTTATAGGATCAAGAAAAGATACAAAACATACACATGGAACAGGCTGTACCTATGCTGCTGCGATCACTGCTGAAATAAGTAAAGGTAGATCAGTATCAGAAGCTGTTTCAACAGCTAAAGCATTTATCCAAGCAGCAATTGAAGATCAATTAGGCATCGGCAATGGACATGGCCCAACAAATCATTGGGCATATAATAAAAAATTATCTTTGTAACTCTCGGGCATTATTAATAAACTTAAACTAAACTAGTATAATACTGACTCTTGATCCTAGGTGCAAATGTTATAGGTAGAAGACAGCATCTTCTCATAACCTCATTTGTAAGGATTGGAGTCTTTTTTTACTTCTTTCTTTAGTGGAATCTCTATTGAATACATTATAGTGGAATGGAGCGGAAGACAATTGACTTCCTCCCCGCGGAAAAAAAGCAATTGTCTGCAGCGAAATGAAACGAACTTATTACTTTAAAATAATTAATTTTTCAGACTTTATCTGTGTTTTTTCTTCAAATTTTAATAGCAAAATTAACGAAAACCTCTTTTTGAAATTTAATATTAAGACTAAGTATATGAACCCATTTAAAGGCAATTATGGATATTGAACTCACAGCACTGTACCTAGCATTAATGAGAAAACAAGGAATATTAACTGTACCATAAACTAAATAGCGATTTTTGATTTTTAGTGATATAATTATAACCAGGTACTAATAACATGTATTAATTTTAGGAGGCTGTATATGAATTTATCACTTAGTGGACGTAATATAGTGGTCATGGGTGTAGCAAACAAACGTAGCATTGCATGGGGAATTGCACGTTCTTTACATAATGCAGGAGCAAAGTTAATCTTTACTTATGCTGGAGAACGATTAGAAAAATCTGTTCGTGATTTAGCGGAATCTCTAGAGCGAAACGATTCACTTGTTTTACCTTGTGATGTAACAAATGATGAGGAAGTTAAAACATGCTTTACGAAGATTAAAGAAGAAGTAGGTGTTATACATGGCATAGCTCATTGTATCGCATTTGCTCATAAAGAAGAGCTTCAAGGAGAGTATTTAAACACAACACGTGATGGCTTTTTATTAGCGCATAATATTAGCTCATACTCATTAACAGCTGTAGCTAAAGAAGCAAGATCTCTAATGACTGAGGGTGGAAGCATTGTTACCTTAACATATCTTGGTGGAGAGCGTGTATTACCTAATTACAATGTTATGGGTGTTGCAAAAGCTTCACTAGATGCAAGTGTAAGATACTTGGCAAGTGATCTTGGTAAAGACGGTATCCGAGTGAATTCTATTTCTGCAGGTCCAATTCGTACACTTTCAGCGAAGGGTATTAGTGATTTCAATTCAATTCTAAAAGAAATTGAAGAGCGCTCACCACTTCGTCGTACAACAACACCAGAAGAAGTAGGAGATACTGCTTTATTCCTATTTAGTGATCTATCTAGAGGAATGACAGGGGAAAACCTTCACGTTGATTCTGGTTATCATATTTTAGCATAATGAGTTTTACTTGAATCTTTTTAATTGAACGAGCGCTCATTTCATGTGGTTTAGAAAATCACGTGAAAACGAGCGCTCTTTTTATTTTGGCTGTCAGCATTACCTTATTAAATCATATTACCTTCATTTACATATTGGTGATTGAAAGGGTACTTTTTTTACTTTAACGAACTTGCTTGCAGGCTGACGACTAATGACAATTCCATTTTGCGTAATAATAATCTCATCATTAATATCAGCTACAATTGATTTATGGCTTTGCTTTAAATTTACTAATTTCATGCATTGTTTTGCCACTTCATTAATAGTTGGAATCGGATTATTTGGTCGTGCAATAAAAAAGCCTTGTCCATATTCAATACCTAAATCCATGACCTTCTTCAATTCAGCCTCTGTTTCGATACCTTCAGCAATAATTTTACTATTCATTTTCTTGGCGAATGATACAAATGCTTCTAATATATTGGCTTTAACTGGATTGTTATCGATTCCACTTACAAGAGATCGATCAACTTTAATGTAATCAGGCATCAATTCTGATATTGATTGTAATGAAGAGTAGCCAGCACCAGCATCATCAACCGCAATTTGGAATCCTTGTTCACGATAGTGGTGCAACACATTGCGAAAAGCAGCGAAGTCACTTATCGCATTCCGTTCTGTAATTTCAAACACTACATTATTAGGATCGAGTCCATATTGCTTTAACAGAGAAATTGTATGACCAGGGTTAAATTTATCATCGTAAATAACTTGTGAGTTTAGATTAATAAATAATTTCTTATCTTCTAGTATTCCTTTACTTTCCTCAAAGGTACGTTCTCTAGCAAGCTTTTCTAGAGAGTATAATAAGCCTTCATTTTCTGCAAATGGAAACAAACGAGTGGGGCTATGAAAATAGCTATCAACAGGTCCTCTCGATAAAGCTTCAAAACCGAAGACTGCGTTTTTGCTATGAAAATGAACAATTGGCTGAAAGTAAATGGAAAGGTGTCTATTATGAAGTATGCTCAAGAATTCTTTTTGTAATTGAGCATCTAAATTGTTGTGTTCACTACTAACATTGTTCATATATATCTCCTTAAATAATCTGCGTAATTCGACAATAACAATTAATTGTTAAGGTAGCGTAAATTAATTGTTAAATTTTAGTTTTTATTATTCTATTACTAGCTTTGTACTAGCCATCAAATATGTGTGAGCTTATTTCGAAATTATGTTGAGTAAAATCAGACTACAAAGTAGTACAAGTATTATAGAGAAGAAACTTATAAAAAATAGGCACATTACCCAGTTTTACTGCATAACATACTGTGTGCGAACATCTTTATCATTGGAGGTAGTGAGATGAGAAATAATCAGAAGAATAAAGATTATAAGATGAAGCCACTAATGTATATTGTCCAGCCGGATAATCAAGATATTAATGTGAATATGCAATCTTTTGTAGTTAAGAAATCAAAATCAAAAGCAGTTATTGACACGAATCAGGTTGAAGGGGATTCACAGGTTAGAACCTTAGAAAAAGAGCCCTTCAAAGAAGAAATGAGTATACTCAACAATGAAGCAGAAACTGAGGAAGAAAATGATGTTGAAGTGAATGCACTAAATGAAACTAATAGCTTACAAGGTGAAGAAGAGCAAGATCAAGAGCAAACTGTTAAACAATATCGTAAACAAAGAAAACCTATTACTCAAATGAATATTGCTGAAAAGATTGAGTTCTTTACAAACCTTCCTAAAAATATGCCTAGAACATTGTGTCAAATTGAAACAACCGAAGATACTTACCGTGGCGTTATTATGACAGAAAAAGATCGAATTGTTACAATCAGATCTTTAACGCATGCTAAACCAATTGATGTACCATTTGAAAACATTAAATCGATAAATTTATTAGGATTTTAAAAGGAGTCTTTTTTCTAGGCTCTTTTTTGAGGATATTGATGTTTTTTTAATGCTACCGCTTAAATTAACGACCTTACAACAAAAGTATGCGAAAGTGATAACTAAAAAAGTTAGGCACTATTTCTTGTGCCTAACTTTTTTTACTAGCTGAAAAATTCATTCAGTGGATGCTATTGTCTTACTAACAAAGGTGATAAGCATTGAATTGCACAGAAGCAAGTAAGATCAACTTCAATACAATTTTGTGTTTTTACTAATTCTTCTACATCACAAATTTTTTCTGCATGATGACCATGACAATCTAATGGTAGTAATAGGCGTAATGTTGCACAACAGTCATTGATGTTTTCTACTCTAAAGAAACTTGTTTTAAAGCATTTTTTTGATCCTACATTTCCAAATGCATGAAAATGATCTCCTTTATCAGTTAACAAAATAAAGGGAATTGTATCTCCTAAAGTTTTCACTGGATTAAGAAGATTACTGTAACAACTCGTAGGGCATTTTTCACTAACCGCTTCTTGTTGATCTAGAATATCTTCAACAGCACTACATACACAATTCAAGTCTTTTTCTTTCATATTTTTCCCTCCTACTAACGTTCTTGCTATTAGTATAAGAAATTACTATTAAAATGGTGTTAGGTAGTAGCCTATTTTAGTGGAATTGATATATGTGCCAATAAAATTTATAAATGGAGATTCTAGGTTGATATTTTTCTTAAGTATTTTTAGAATTAAAGATTGCTCACATAATATAAAAAGAGAAGACTGCTGAATCTAATCAGCAGTCTTAAATTGTTATATTAACGACAGTGTTTATTGTCAGCTACACGGTCAACTAGCTCTGGTGATAAACATTGAATAGCACAGAAGCAGTCAAGATCTACTTCAATACAGAAGTCAGTTTTTTCAAGACCGAAGAATCCTTCATCACAAGGACTACATACGCTTTCTGTGTTTCCATCAACGTCTACTGGACGTAGAATTGATAATGTTGCACAGCAATCTTTTACCGCTTCAACACGGAAGAAGATTGATTGGAAGCAAGTCATATCATCTAGGAAGCCACCAACATTACCGAATGCTTTGAATAATCCACCTTTTTTGTCAAACAAGATAAAAGGAATTGTATCTTTAGTACCTGCTACAGGATTCAATAAATTACTGAAGCAGCTAGTCGGACAAGAGATATCTTCTACCGCTTCTTGTTCCGCTAAAATTTGTTCTACAGCTTCACATACACAATTGTTATCGAAGTCTTTTCTATCTTTGCAACCCATTATTAGCCATCTCCTTATTTAATAAATATTTGACTTTAGTCCTTAACAGACTATGTGGAAAATGACTAGTGTGTGTGGGTTATCGTCTAGATTCTTATAGAATCATTGGGAAGAAATTAGGTGAGTGCTGGTTTTCCTAGTGAATAAGGGGATGGATTTGCTATCAGATATAGAAAAGTGGGCTGTTTTTTTGGGGTGGTAGTTCTAAAAACCTTTATCTTTTAGAAAGAAATAACAATTTAAAACTAAAACAATACAAAGTATTTGAAAACAAAAAAAGCAGGGTGATACCCTGCTTCTTAAGTTAATTAAAGGATGTCGATATTTACAACTAATGCAATTAAGATTTGTAGTAAAACTTGCAGTGAAATTGCAACATCTGTATCAGTTGTTGTCACATTTACATCACGAGAGTTTTCGATGATTAATTTTTGTTTGTTTAATTGAGTTGTGTCAGTTTGTTGTAATAATTGTTGAGTAACTTGCTCAGCGCGGTTGCTGTCAGCGATTGTTAAGTTAATAACTAATGCAATTGCTACTTGTAATGCTACTTGTAGTGATACAGCTACTTGAGTGTCAGTAGAGTTAACTGTGATGTCACAAGAATCTCTAACAATAATTGTTTCAGAAGAGATTTGATCAGTTTCATTAACCTGGTCAGCTGATTGACTTACTGTTGCATCGTCGTTGAAGAAGTTGACGTTATTTCCAACAGCAGCCACCTCATCTTTTGAATAACAATCAGTTGGATGACAAGAATTACGATCTAAGGCTACCCATTCATATGGTCTTGCTTCCATTGTTTAATTCCTCCTTTCGGTTTACTTTTATTAAATGATCAAAATTCATTTTTGTATAAGTCACCTGTCTTGGTGATTTTGACCATTTTTGGTTTATTTGTCTTCCTTTTTCTTTTTAATCATGTCACGTAATGTTGTATTTTTCGATGTTTCTTCAACAGGCTCTTCCTTTTCCTGCTTTTGTTTAGATCCTTTAACAAATTCATCAACTTGTGCTTGAAGATCTTCGACTACTTTACGTAGCTGTGCTTTTTGTTCGTCAGATAATTTATTCTTCTTTTCTTCAGTAATGTTATTTTTGTTAAAAACATCTTGAACGAAAAGTTGCATCATTGTAGAAGAGATTTCTTGTAAATTTAATTTTTCATTAGACATTTTTTTCACCTCACATTTCATTTGAACCAGAAACAAAAACCTTCTAGTGCGATAAATAGTCTATTCAAATAAGCTTGTTATTGTTTAAAGAATGTCAATTTGTACTAACAATGCTAATAAGATTTGAATTAACACTTGTAAAGAAATTGCTACATCAGTATCTGTTGTTGTGATCGTAACATCGCGAGAGTTTTCGATAATAAGTTTTTGTTTATTTACTTGTTTAATAACTGAACTTTGTAAAAGCTGTTGAGTAACTTGCTCAGCACGATTACTATCGGCAATTGTTAGGTTAATAACTAAAGCAATTGCAACTTGAACCGCTGCTTGCAATGAAACAGCAATTTGCGTATCAGTTGAAGTGACATCAATATTGCAAGAATCCTTAATGAATATATACTCCTCTGAAGCTTGAACGGTTTCGTTTATTTGTACAGCATCTTGTGTTGATTCCTCTTTCTTACAATCTTCTAATGCTGACCATCTTTTTGTAGTCATGAACATTCACTCCTTTCATTGATTAGAGATAAAAAGGATAGCACAAGCACAGAACATTTTTATCCTCATGAAAAGGTATCTGAAAAAATGCTGATTTGTTTTGTGCTAACCTTTTACTTGTAGTTAATGCAAATTCCCTAGCTTTTGTTTGGGGCAAACATACAGGTTAGCACCCATTTTTCATATAAATGCTGATGGACGAACTCATAAAAGTTAAATAAGAAGCTAGTCTTATATTCTTAAGTGATTTCGTTTTTCATAAGTATATAGAGTTCCTAAAAGGAAGGGTGGGAAGTTATGGTAACAGGATTTCAATTTATTCTTTTTGGGTTTGCTACTTTTCGTTTAACGCGGCTTATTGTGTTTGATCAGATAACCTTGTTCTTACGTAAACCTTTTCATGATGAAATTGAGGAAGTGAATGAGGAAGGAGAGGTTGAAACTTATATAGAAATTAAAGGAACAGGACTTAAAGCATGGATTGGTGAACTACTAAGCTGCTACTGGTGTACGGGTGTATGGTGTTCAGCTTTTTTATATGGATTATGGATGGTTTGGCCACAGGGTACAGAGATTCTTATCATGATTCTGGCTATAGCAGGATTTGCTGGTCTCATTGAATCACTAACAAAAAAGTTGATAGATTAGGCCATTACCTTAGAAACAATTAATCCCTGCTACATAAAATGGGATATAGAAGCTGAAATTATCAATACTCTTAAGCTACCAGAATATCTAAAGCCTACTTTACAGACGATCTTAAATGAAATGTCCTCTAGTTTGGTAAGATTTATCAATATATAAGAAAAGGAAGGTGGGATGTTTGATGAATAAGGCTCGCTTGAATCCTTCCGTTAAAACGACTGACACGAACCAATCAGTTTCTGTATCAAGGCCAAAAAAAGTCAAAAAAAGTGGCTGTGGATGCGGGAAAAAAAAGAAACGTTCTTAATGTCATAAATGCTATTTTAGCTTCTAGCACTAAAGACTATATGAAAGGACTGATCATAACAGATCAGTCCTTTTAGTGTTATAAAAAGCTATATATATAATTTTGGTTTTTTCAGGATTTCCTTAGTTCTATTCACATTCTTCACTAATGATTGACATTCTTCAGAAAATTCATAAGGAATAACTTGCTGATAATCTGATGGTGGATTGATATCAACTTGGTTAGTTCGTGAATAATGACGGTCAATTGGAAGGTTACGATTATCAACTTGCTTGCCAACATGATTTGCTATGATACGGCCAAGCTGTCTTCCAAGTTTAAGCCCTTCATCATTATCTACAGGAAAATGAACCCCGCCATACAACCTTGATTTTGCATTTGTTTTAGCTACGGTATGAATTTTACCTTTTGCTCCTGGGAAGAAGTAACTTAGGACTTCCTCTGCACAGCCAGCAATTGTTGCATGACCTGAAGGATAAGTTGGATGACGTGGAGTACAAAGAATTGTTTCTAAATTTGGGTTATATTGATTTGGTCTTGCAACAAGCCATTTGTACTTTAAATCCCAGGCAACAATGAAAGCATCGTTAATTGCTGCTTCAGTAATAGCTAATATTCTAGCTGCATGAGGAGCAGACACACCGTATGAATCTATTAGTCGATCAATTACTGGTGTCCATTGCTTTGTTGCGACACCTGTTCCATAGTATTTAGCAATGTCTATTTCCTTGTTTGTGATGTTTTCAAGAACGTCTTCAACCTTTACTAATTGCTTTTCCCAATTGATTTTATCTGGATGAGTGATATTCAAGCGTATCTTACGATTATTTGGATCTGAGAATGTACCATCTTCATTGTTTTTTAGAAAAAATGGAACCCAAGAGCCTGCATGTGGTGCTTCTCCATTTCTTGGAGCATGCCGTTCACCAGCATATGGGTGTTCATCCCATTTAAAATAGTCCATCGATAAACCTCCTTTATAAACGATTAATATACTCTATGGAAGAAATAGACAATAGGTAAAGGCAAATGCACTAGAATAAGAAAATAACATAATTTTACAAGTGATGTGTATACTAAAAAATATTTGAATTTGCTATATAAGGAGTAAGTTGATGATGCCAGAGTGGGTTGAAGTTATTATAAGATCAATCTCAATTATTTTTGGATTATTTTTAATAACAAAGCTTTTAGGAAAAAAGCAATTATCGAAGTTATCTTTTTTTGAATATATTACTGGTATAACTGTTGGGGATATTGCTGGAACTCTTTCAATGGATATTGAATTAAATTTAGTAAATGGAATTTCTTCAATTTTGATATGGTCTCTTTTTCCACTCATTATTTCAATTTTTTCGTTAAAAAGTAAAGGCTTCCGAGATATTGTAGAAGGAAAAGCGACAACATTTATTCAAGATGGCAAGATATTGGAAGGAAATATGAAAAAAGAAAAGTATAGTGCAGATGAACTTCTTGAGCAACTGAGAAAAAAGGATATATTTCAAGTATCAGATGTAGATTTCGCTATATTTGAAACGAATGGTGAACTAAGTGTTTTATTAAAAAAAGAAAAACAACCGGTTAAATGGGAAGATATGTTTAATAAAAAAGTTAAATTCTATGAAAGACCAATAACAATTATTTCGGATGGGACATTTTTGGAAAATACCATTTACGAGGCTGGCTATAGTCTTGACTGGGTAAGAGAAAATCTGCAATCAAGAAAAAAAGATGTGAAAGATGTTTTTTTAGGTCAAATTGATTCTTCTGGTGGAATATTTTTAGATTATTATCACGACCATTTAGAAATTAAGAAGGAGAAGGAAAATGGAGAAAATTGAGCTGTTATTTAATGGTTGGATCCAAAATATTTATCGTCAGCATGAAAGATTACAAGGAAATGAAGATCAAAAACTAAAGATTAAAGATTTTGAGCTGGAAAGTATCGATTCAACAGCGAAATCCTTTGAAGAGAACATGGAATTTACTGCAAGTGAAATGGAGAAATGGTTAATAAAAAATCAACTAGATAAGTAATTAAAAAACATTGTTAATTTCAATTACAGGCATTAAGTTTTCCACTTGTTGTTTATTTTCTTATTCGATAGGTAATCTGTCCAAACCATAAAACCTTTTTTATCATAATGTATAGTGATGATATGCATAGGAGGTGCTTAGCACATGGGTTACGGTTACGCAGGAGCAGGATACGCAGGTGGCGGTTATTATGGTAACAGCTTCGTATTAATCGTTGTATTGTTCATTCTTTTGATCATCGTTGGTGCTTCTTACTATAGCTAAATTTCAAAATGAAAATGCGGACCTAATTTGTCCGTATTTTCGTTTTTTATACATTCTGTTATGAAAATATTGGGGAATTATTGTTGATTATCCTTGATGGAGATGGATTTACATGAAGTATCTCTTCAACTTAAAAAATTTATAATCACATTTTTTATAGGAGTTCATAGTATATATCATGAATTAAGGAGGCGGGAAAATGGATAGCAAATTCTTTAAAAACCTTGAAGGCAAAACTGGTGTTAATATGAATGATGTTTTATCTTTAGCTAACTCTTTACAAGGTGCAAACTTTCAAGATGAAAAAACAGTACGTGGAGTTATTCAACGAGTATCTCAAATTGCTAACAAACCAGTTTCAAAAGAAATGGAAGACAAAATTGTTAATTCAATTGTAAATGGTAAAGAAAAATTAGATTTTAATACAATTTCAAAAATGATGAATAAAAAATAAGATATCAAACTTATTTTCATAGTTTCATATCTATAAAGTAGGAAAAATGGTGTTAACTCAGTTGAGTTAACACCATTTTGATATTGATCTAAAGTAATGGCCTTAGAAAACGAGAAGCTGTTGCTTTTCTGCCTCGTCTATTTAAAGGACAAGAAATATATAAATGTTCTTTTGCTCTAGTCATGGCAACATAAAGTAAACGTCTTTCTTCTTCCAAAAATTCATAGTTTCCTTTTCTTGCAGATTCTAATGAAAAATCATGTGGAAGTGAACCATCAACTGCCCCAACGATATAGACATATTTGTATTCAAGACCCTTTGCTCGGTGAACCGTCATCAATTGGACTCCTGTTTCATACGAACCACCCTTTAAAGCACGTTGTGTGGAAATCATATGATCTATGTGTTGGAGGAATTCCTCGACGCTAAGAAACTTCTTAGCTACAACTTTTAAATCATTTAAATCATCTGAACCCTTATCCATTGAGTTCCCTTCATTACCTTGTTTCTTTAAATAGTCATTAAAACCTAATTCTTTTTCGATAATAGCTATTGCGATAGCAGGTTTTTCAGTTTTTAAAGAGCTCATTCGAGGAATGATTTTTTTAATTTTAGATATTTGAAATGCAGGAATACCATTTACATGTAATAAAGCATCAAGAAGAGAGCAATCATGTAAGATCGATAAAGCTTTCACATCATTTAACGTGCTTTGCTTTAAAAAGAGGGCTCTAATAAATTCTGTGATGGCATCTGTATCATCTGGATTTACACTTAAGCGTAAATAAGCAAGAACACCACGAACCATTTTGCGTTCATAAAAAGAGTTCTGACCTTTTTCAATTGTAAAAGGAAGACTTGATGTAACAATTCTCTCGAATACTGCTCGTCCACCTGTATGTGTTCGATAAAGCACAGCAAATTCATCAGGATTTGCACCAAGTTCAATTTTTTCTTTCATATCATTTATGATTAAAGTTGCTTCTTCTTCTTCATCATAAGGAAAAAAACAAATAGGTGATGTATCTGACTGATACTGAGCAATCATTTTTTTACTTAATCTTTTTTTGTTTTTTGAGATCACTTCATTAGCTGTAGACACAATATGGTGATCAGATCGATAGTTTGAAGAAAGTGAGATAATTTTAGCATCAGGAAATTCTTCTTTGAAATTAAGAATAAAAGAGGGCTCACTTCCTCTGAAGCTATAAATCGTTTGATCATCATCTCCGACTCCACAAAGATTGTTTGTATGACGTGACAACAGCTTCATTAAATTGTATTGTACAGGATTAATATCTTGAAATTCATCGATTAAAAAATAGTGAAATCTCTTCTGATAGGCTTCTAATAATGTGTTATTTTCTTTTAACATGTCATAGCATTGAACAAGCATATCATCAAAATCAAATTGCCTGTGTTTCCGCTTTTGCTCCTCATATTCCTTAAATAACGTTAAAGCGGTCTCTTCCCAATCATCAGCAGGCTTTATCTCATCAGGGGTTTTCATAGTATTTTTCCAATACCCTATTTGTTGAATAGCTTGATCAAAAGGAAAATCCTTTTCATCAATGCTTAATTCTCGACATGCTTGTTTTAAATAATTTTCCTTTTGCCAGTCCCATTTTAATAAATTTTTCCCATTCCATTTATCACTATTGTGGTGAATAAGCATTTTATAAAAAATACTATGAAAAGTACCAATCACTAGCTGATTGAGTTCAGTGTTTGAGTTTTTGCTGTTTTGTGTTAAACGATCCTTCATTTCTCGCGCAGCTTTTGCTGTAAAAGTAACAAGCATAATTGATTTAGGATCAATTTCTTTTTCCTGCATCATATATAATGCTCTAGTTGTAAGTACACGTGTTTTCCCACTACCTGCTCCAGCTAAAACAAGCAAAGGTCCATCTATCGTTGTAACAGCTTCTTTTTGTTCGTGATCAAGTGGAATCCCAAGAAGCTGTGATGGTGTTTTTATTTTTAAAGAAACTGGTGCTCGACCTTTTATCATTACAGGTTTCTGCCACGTTGGTTCCTTTGTCTTTTCAACAGTGCCAATGCTTCTCGCTTTAGGAATTCGGAAGCCATTTTCATTGTAGTAATCATTACTGATTTCTGTTTCAGTCATTTCTTTAGCTTTAGAAGGTTTTTCAATGAGTTGTTCTTGACACTTTTTATTGAGATCCATATTAGAATGATAGAAATGAGGTGATTTGTTGATCCCTAAATACATTTTTATTGGTTGCTTGCACACTGCGCATGCTATATCATCTTTTAAACTTGCTTCATATACTCTTTGATAATCTTCACGAGGTAAATGTAGCAAAGAAATAATTTGACCATTAAAAAATGCAGAATTCAAAAGCTTCACCTCCCATAAAATAGAAATAATTAACGTATATGTATAGATAAGAAAGTAACGATATTCTTATCACATTGATTAAGCGACAAATTCTATCTTAACAGAATCAATGATGATCGAAAAGATAAAATTATGATGGTTAACTCTCCAAAAAAAGGGGTATATAAAATTAAGAGGTGATTTTTATGGGTTATATCTTACCGATCCAGAATGATACGTATACTCAATACGTGAATCGAACTGTTTCTGTACAAAATCATTATTCTCATATATTACCAACAACTGCTGTACAGAAAACGACAGATCATGAAGAAGAAGAGACAAGAGAAAGTAAGTCTAATTTTAAAGAAATTTTACATGAGAAAATGAAAACCTCACAAAACATTGCACCTTATACAGGAAAAGGAAATCTTTTTAACGAATATGTATAATTCAGAAGTAATTTCCTACTAAATGAGGTTGTAAAATGATCATAAATTCAATAAATAATTGTTGTTATTATTTTCAAGGTGCAGTAAACATTGGTTATGTTAATAGTGGAGAAAATGGTCTATTAATTGATGCTGGAATTGATAAAGCAACAATGAAAAAGGTACTAAAAATATTGAAAGAGAATGAGTTACCAGTTACGTATTTATTTATCACACATGCACATGCTGATCATTATGGTGGAGCAGCTTATTTGCAAAATACAGAGAATATTTATACATTTGCACCAGCCATTGAAGCAGCAATACTAAGAAATCCACTATTGGAACCTTTATATTTGTTTCAAGGAAACATGCCATTACCAGAAATGAGAAATAAGTTTTTAGAGGGAGAACCAATTGTTGTTGATGAAGAGGTTGCAGAAGGGTATCATGCGTTCGGTGATAAAAAATTTCAATGTATTGCATTACCTGGTCACAGTATAAATCAGTTTGGTGTAATAATAGATGAAGTTTTATATGCAGCAGATGCCTACTTTAGTGAAGAACAGCTACATAAGCATAAAATTCCTTTTATTATCGATGCTAAAGCTACATTAAACTCATTGAATCTTATAAAAACGATAGAGTGTGTTGGGGCTTTACCAGGACATGGTCAGTATGAAACAGCATTTCAAGAAACAGTAGAAGCAAATATTACATATCATCTTGAAATCCTAGATTCTATTCAATCTATAATTGATGAACAAAAAGAAGAAGGTATTTCACACGAAAACGTAATAAGTTTAGTATGTGAAAAGTGGTTAGTAGAATTGAAGAATATTTCAATGTGGATGTTATTTAGAACAGCTATTACTTCATATGTCACATACCTTGTTTCAGAAGAAAAAGTTGAATTGTTTATTAGTAATAATAAATTGCGGATTAAATCAAAATAAAAGTGAGGGTTTCAAACCCTCCTAATTGGCTACTCATTGAAAGGTTTGAATAAATAACCCTTCTCCCTCAAGCCATTCAGCATAGAAAACATCCTTTGTATCTTTAATTTTTTGCTGTTGCAGCTGTTTTTCTAACCAATCAAAATTAAAACCAGCATCTGTTAAATTTTCATTTAATACATTTCCATCTGTAATAAGAGTAATAGGGATATATACTTCTTTTTGATTGATATTTAAGTCATCTTTTGTAGGTGTTTCATACTTTGCTTTCTTTAATACGCTAACAGTTCCATCTGTTTCAAGTACTGCATATTCAAGCTCTCGAATAGAGAAGACACTTTTTGATCTTATTAAATGCTGGAGCTGATTAATATCCAATTTACTTTTCTTCAAGCTTTCTCTAAGTATTTTTCCCTTTTGAATAATTATTGTCGGCTTTCCTTCTAAAAACCCTCTCGTTTTGCTCCATTTTTGTGTGATTATTTCTAATGTGAAAATGAGCAGTCCCCAAATAAAAACAGCATATAAGATTCTGGCTATGCCAGTTTCATCATCAAATATTGCATTTCCAACAAGTTCACCTAGCACTAGAGCAGAAATAAAATCAAATGTTGTGATTTGTGTAATTTGAGTTTTTCCTAATACTCTTGTTATGACAAAAAGTGCACAAAAACCGATAATCAATTCGATTGTGATTTGACCATATTCCATCTAAAACCCTCCGTATTGTTTACCATGCATTTATGATTTTCCAATGTCCGGTTTTTTATACTGATATTTTAGCTGGGTATGTAGTCATTAACTATTTTGATGCTAAATATCATTAGCATTTTATTGGTTAGAGTGAATATTTGAGGATCTTTTTAGAGAGGTGTGTAAGAGGAGATTACGGACTCTTGCGCCGAAGTTACGTAAAAACATTGTCTTTACTGAAATCAGCAAATGGTTTATTGCCAACAAAAAAAAGCTAACGCAAGGTTAGCTTTTTTGTTTAATTACAATGTTTAACCATCGTAACATGAGGGATGCCAGCATCCATAAATTCTTCTGAAACAACTTCATAACCCAGTTTGTTGTAAAATAGGATAGCATGTGTTTGAGCATTTAACTTAAGCTTTTTAACACCTTGCTTTGTTGCAAGCTCTTCTAATTTAGTGACGATGACTTTACCAACACCTTTTTTACGTGCTGATTTCATTACACAAATTCTTTCAATTTTACCGTAACCATCGACAATTCTAACGCGTCCTGCTCCAGAAGGTTGATGATCATCATATAAAACAACATGTGTTGCTTCATCCTCATGTTGATCAATTTCTTCTTCTAGAGGAACTTGTTGTTCATCTACAAAAACTGTTTTTCTTACAAAGTATGCATCTTCTAGTTGTTCGTTTGTTGTAACTTGTTTTATTTCCAATTATTCGCTTTCCTTTCCAAGTAAAAATGTCTCATGAACGGTCCAAGAACCGTTATCTAGTTGATAGAGAAGGTGGAAGCGGTCAATTACTTCCTCATGATGAATATCTAGCATCTTAATACTACCAAGTACGTCAGAATGCTCATCATCTGATAGATTTTGTCCTATTGTAATATGTGGGACAAACGCATATTCTGGTTCACTGCTTAATGCACCAGTATGAAGGCGTTCATGTAGCTCTTGCATTTCATTTGTAGGCTCAACTTTTAAGTAAATAACATTATTAACAGGTGAAAAAGAGCTTACTTTTTTAATTTCAAGATGTAACGGTTTTGATGTTTTAGCTGTTTGACGGAGCTCTTTTGTAATTTGTTCTAGATCTCCTTCTTCTGCATCAAATGTTGACTTTAATGTAACATGTGGTGAAACTAATGCATAATGCGGATCATATCTTTTACGATAAGAGTTGACTAAATCTTGTAATTTCTTCGATGGAAAAAGGGCAATTCCGTATTTCATGCCATTCCCTCCTAGACATTTCATATAATGTTAGTATATCAAATTTTATAAAATAAACATATTTAAAGCAGATGAATCAATAAAATTTTAGGGAATTGTCTATTCAAACATTTCTTTTAAAATTGGAGTTAGAGCAGGCTGCCAATACTTCCAAGTATGATCACCATCAAATTCCTCATAAATATATGAAAAACCCTTTGTTGAAAGTACATCATTTAATGTTCTATTTGGTGAAATAAAATCTAAAACTTCGCCATCAGTTGTTTTAACATTAGTTTCTTGTTTACCTATTTGATGATAAATGCTCGGTCGAGATGCTGAAGAGAAGTTTTTCACAGCTTGTAAAACATCTTCATTAACATATGGAGATTGTAAAATCAGTTTTCCAAATGTATTTGGATAAGCTAAACCGGTAAGAAGAGAAACTGTTGCTCCAAGTGAATCACCTATGAGAGCACGACCATAGCCGATTTGATATGTAGGAAATTCTTTATCAAGATAAGGAACAAGTTCATGTGCTAAAAATCTAACGTACTTAGAAAACTTTGCTCCATCCGGATGGTATTTGTCACGACGATCATTTACATCATTATAAGGTATACCAACGACAATCACATCTTCAATTTCTTCATTCTTCATTAATGCCTCAACCTGCCTGCCAACACGTCCAAGGCGGAAATAATCCTGCCCATCCTGTGCGATAAGCAAACTGTATTTATATAGAGGAGAATAATTCTCTGGAAGATAAACAAGCAATGTTAACTCTTCCTGTAATGAATTCGAATAAAAAGTATGCTCTTTTACAATACCTGTTTGTTTGCTCATGATAAACCTCCTTAGAAGTAAGCGCCAATGCAGTGGATATCATAACTAAAATGAAATCCCTTTCTATTTTATCCGATTATCAACTGACAGTAAAACCATACGCGGTTATTTCATTAAAAGGACATCTTTACTGCTATAATAGTACCTTTTATGCGATAAAAAAATGTTTACAACAGATATTTAAGTCAATTATCATCAATCCTTCAGAAAAGAGCCTGTAAAAAGACTTTTTGAATTTATATCCTTTTCTTAAAAATTATTGATACAAAATTTGGTTTACGGGTTTCGACATTTGAATTTTAAAAAGGTATGCTAATTGATTCCACCTTAGTGGAATGGAGCGCAAGAAACTTGACTCCTGCGGGTGCAGAGGAAAGGTCGAGACCCCACAGGCGTAGCCGAGGAGGCTCGACTTCCTCCCCGCGGAAAGCAAGTTTCTGGAGCGAAATGAAACGGACTCGATACTACCTACAAAGAGGAACTGTCTATATTAATAGACAGAAAAATCAATCATTATCTTAAACGTTTTAATAGAGTAGAAAAAGGGAATAGTCTAGTAAACCTATTAAAAAGTGAGAGGAGAATCACAAATGAAACAAACTACTAAAAAGAAAGTGGTTGCATCCGGAGTTGCTTTATCAACGATAGGTGTTACTTCATACGTACTTAAAGATCAATCAAGAAAAGATAAACTAGTAGACACATTGAAAGCAGTAAGAAACAAAGTTCAAAATATGTTCCGAGACAGAGACCAAGAGGTATTAGAAAAAGCAGGACATCCACACCCCCATGATATTGAAGATAATAAAATGGTTTCAGAGGGTGCAGCATTTGCAGTAAATTATTATGACGAAAAAGAAAAATAATCATGAATTTTAACTGATAATAAGCAATATATAAATTTCTCATTAAAGACGCTCAGAGATTCTCTGAGCGTTGTTTTTATGATCAAATAAATCCTTAATGAATATTCAAACAATAAACAAAAGCATTGACTTTTTTCTAATACTTTATATAATAATCATATTAATCCGATAAAAAAGATATGAATTATACTGAAGCGGGTGAGAGCAATGTTTTTATCTATTAACAATGTAACGAAACAATTTAAAAACCGTGATAACAAAGAAGAAACGGTTTTAACCAATATAGATTTACAGGTAAAAGAAGGAGAGTTTGTGTCCATCTTAGGACCATCAGGTTGTGGGAAATCTACATTACTTTCCATTGTTGCAGGTTTAACACCACAAACATCGGGAGAGCTTGTACTACAAGGCAAAACACTAAAAGGTCCAGGAAAAGAACGGGGAATGGTTTTTCAACAAGCAGCTTTGTTTCCTTGGTTAAGTGTTGAAGAAAATGTCATGTTTCCACTACGCAAAGAGCTTTCAAAAAAAGAAGCACAAGAAAGAGCGAGTAAATATTTATCTCTTGTGCAATTAAGTCCTTATACAAAGCATTCTCCACATGAATTATCAGGAGGAATGCAGCAGCGTGTATCAATTGCCAGAGCACTCGCTATGGACCCTGCATTATTATTAATGGACGAACCATTTGGTGCTTTAGATGAACAAACACGTTCAAGATTACATGAAGTGTTAGAGGATGTCTTTTTAGAAACGAAAAAAACAATTTTGTTTGTTACACATAGTATTCATGAAGCTTTGAAGTTATCTGATCGAATTGTTGTGATGGGAACTCAGCCTGGAAGAATTGTCGATATTATCGAATTGAATTTTCCAAGACCACGTGAAAAAGCTCGTGAAGAACTTTTAGTATATGAAGAAAGAATTAAAGCTTTATTAAAAACAGAGATCGATAAAGTAATAGAAAAGGAGAAACAGTATGCAACCCGTCGTTAAACGAATACTTTTTTATGGAATTCTGCTAGCTGTTTGGCAGGTTGCTGTAACAGTACTTGATGTTTCAGTATCTTTACTGCCTGCTCCAACAGATGTTTTTTCATCACTATATACTGGATTTCTTGATTTAACACTTGTTTATGATTTAGTTGCCAGCTTTAAACGATTGGTAATTGGTTTATTAATTGCATTAGTTTTAGGACTTATTTTAGGTGTCTTTTTAGCAAAATCAAAAACTGCTGATGAAACAATAGGATCATTAATCATTGCGTTGCAATCTGTTCCGAGTATTGTGTGGTTGCCACTTGCGATTATGTGGTTTGGTTTAAATGAGGCAGCGGTTACGTTCATTGTTGTTTTAGGTGCTACATTAGTTATGACGATTAATGTAAGAACAGGTATGAAAAATGTACCACCTCTTTTTATAAAAGCAGCCCAAACAATGGATTATAAAGGATTACGTTTATTTTGGAAGGTAATGTTTCCAGCATCAATTCCTTATATAGTAACTGGAACAAGACTTGCTTGGGCATTTGCTTGGAGAGCTTTAATGGCTGGTGAACTATTAAGTACCGGACCAGGACTTGGATATAAGCTGAAATTTGCCTCAGACTTTGGAGATATGAGCTTAGTTATCGCCATTATGATGATGATTATGGTTATTGGAGTTATTGTGGATTTATTATTTTTCCAACGAATTGAGAGAAATGTAATGAAAAAATGGGGTTTAGATACCTAACAACGGAGGGTTTTACAGATGAAAAAAGGTTTATTATTAAGCTTAATATCAATACTATTTGTAGGAATTTTAGCAGCATGTGGTACAAAGGAATCAGCAGGATCTAATGGAACTGGTGGTAAAGAAGAGATAGTTATCGGCTACTTCCCAAATATTGATCACGTTCCTGCAATGATTGCAAAGGAAAAAGGATATTTTGAAGAAGTATTAGGAGAAAACGTAAAAGTAACTTATAAAACATTTCCAGACGGTGCTGCTTTTATGACAGCATTAAAAACAGGTGATATCCATGCTGGTCTTGTAGGTCCAGGACCGGTAATGAATAATTTTGCAAATGGTGCAGATGTGAAAATTATTGCTGGAGCATCTTCAGGTGGAACAGTTGTCGTAGCATCTGAAAAAAGTGGTATTCAGTCTGTTAATGATTTAACGGGAAGAACATTTATTACGCCTGGAGTAGGCTGCACACATGATGTTCAAATGGAAACATTTCTTCAAGAATTAGGTATTACTTCAGCACGTATCGGTGGGACGTTAAAGCATGTAACAGGTAATCCAGCTCAGTATGGTGCTATGTTTGAATCAGGGAAAGTTGATCTTGCAGCTGTTCCAGAGCCTTGGGCATCACAGCTTGTAAACGATGGTGCAAAGATCATTGTCGATACAGATGAAATTTCTTATGGAACAACTCTTCCTAATACAGTTTTAGTTACAAGTGGTAAATTAATTGATGAAAATAAAGAATTAATTGCAGATATAGTGAAAGCTCATGAAAAATCAGTTTCATTTATAAATGAAAATCCAGAAGAAGCTCGTGAAATTGCAATCAACTCAATCAAAGATATTACAGATCAAGATTTAGATCCAAAAATTGTTGAAAGTGCATGGGAACGTGTAAGCTATACAACAGAAGTGAATGCTGATGTTGTTCAAGAATTTGCAAATTCATCTTTTGAATTAAAATTCCTTAAAGAAAAACCAGAATTCAGTGATCTTATCGACACTCAATTCTTAACGAAATAGGTTTTAAGAATGATAAAAAAATCACTTATCATGATCATTGCTGTTCTAGCATTGATAGGCTGTTCACAGTCTATCAATCTAGAAGAGCATTTTTCATTAAATGGAACAGTTGAGCCACTCAAAGCAGTAAATCAGGATGGTGAAGCTGTTGAACTTATAGAAGATTATAAAGATCAGGTTTGGCTCTCTACGTTTATTTTTACCAATTGTGATACAGTTTGTTCACCAATGACCGCACATATTGCCACATTGCAAAAGCAATTGCAAGACGAAAAACTCGATGCAAAACTTGTTAGTTTCACAATTGATCCAGATCATGATTCCCCAGAAGTGTTAAAAGCTTTTGGAGATCAATTTGGTGCAGATTATCGTAATTGGAGCTTTTTAACGGGATATAGTCAACCTGAAATCGAATCCTTCACAAATAAAAGCTATATTGCTCCTGCAGCAAAATTGGAAGGATCGAATCAATTTGTTCACAGTACATCTATCTACCTTATGAAAGGTAATAAAATACTTGAACAATATGATGCTGTATCAGAGGTACCATATGAAAAAATAATCAAAGATATCAAACTATTGAAATAATTCATTGCAATCTTTACTACAATAAGGTAAAGTAGTGAAATAGTACTTTAACAATTTCATATATTTTCTTATCAAGAGAGGCAGAGGGACTGGCCCTATGAAGCCTCAGCAACCGGTTCAAAACGAGTGAAGATTTGGTACCGTTGATATTGCTAAGTTCGGAAAAGTTAAAATTAGTAAGTTTTTTACAGCACGACTGATAATGAAACATGAAGCGAACAAATCGATTTTGTTTGTTCGAAGCATTTTTCATTATCAGTCGAAGGCTTGCAAAGCAAGCCGTTAGCAAGCGATAGCTTGCTTGCTGAAAAAACTAACACAATACTAATTTAAATGATTCCGAAACAAAACATAGTATCAACAAATCTCCAACACCAAACAAAAACTTCCACGAGTGCCAAGGTGCTAAATCCAGCAAGCCAACATCAGCATTTTTATGCTTGAGAGATAAGAAGGAGCACACTTATAATCACAGTCTTCTTCTTAACGAGGGAGACTTTTTATTTTGTGTTTAACCAACATAATCCTTCCTCTCACTTACATACTTTTCTAATTAGGATGGTGAAGATAATGAATCAACGTATTGAAACGAAATTAGCGCAAATTGGAAACAGAAGTGAAAATGTAACGGGGACGGTTAATCCGCCTGTCTATTTTTCTACGGCTTATCGCCATGCAGGTATCGGTGAGTCAACTGGCTTTGATTATATCCGAACAGGTAATCCAACTAGATTACTAGTTGAAAATGCAATCGCAGATTTAGAGCATGGAGATAGAGGTTTTGCTTTTAGCTCTGGAATGGCTGCCATTCAAACAATCATGGCATTATTCCAAGGTGGAGATGAATTGATTGTGTCCTCGGATTTATATGGTGGAACTTACCGTCTTTTTGAAAGAGAATGGAGAAAGTACGGGCTAAATTTCCAATATGATGATTTTACAAAACCGGCTGAAACAGAAAAGCTAATAAACGAAAATACGAAAGCATTATTTATTGAAACACCAACAAATCCATTAATGCAAGAAGCAGACATAAAAGCACTTGCTGCAGTCGCAAAAAAACATAACATCTTAGTGATTGTTGATAATACGTTTTATACTCCAGTGATACAAACATCAATTTTAGATGGAGCTGACATTGTCATCCATAGTGCAACGAAATACTTGGGCGGACATAATGATGTTTTAGCAGGTCTTGTTGTGACAAAAGGTGAGAAGCTTAGTGAAGAGTTTTTCATGCATCAAAATGCAATCGGAGCAGTTTTGGCTCCATTTGATTCATGGCTGTTAATGAGAGGGATGAAAACATTATCTCTACGTATGAAGCAGCATGAACAAAATGCTAGGCAGGTTGCGGAATTTTTAGGTAATCATGAAGATGTTCAAGATGTGTTATACCCAGGAAAAGGTGGAATGCTTTCCTTCAGGTTAAAGGACGAAGCTTGGATCAATCCTTTCTTAAAAAATCTAAAAATGGTTACATTTGCTGAAAGTCTTGGTGGTATTGAAAGCTTTATCACATATCCTGCCACACAAACTCATATGGATATCCCAGAAGAAATTAGAATCGCAAATGGTGTCTGTAATAAGCTTTTACGCTTTTCAGTAGGAATTGAACATTCAGAAGATATTACGTCAGATTTAGCACAAGCATTTAAACAAATGAAGGGGGCTGAAGCAGTTGAGCAATCATGATTGGTCTTTTCAAACAAAGCTGTTGCATAATGAATCAAAGGTTGACAAAGGAACAGGTGCGGTAAGTGTTCCTCTCCATCATTCCTCAACATTTCATCAATTTGATGTTGAGGAATTTGGTAAATATGATTACGCACGCTCTGGAAATCCAACGCGTGAGGCATTAGAGCAGGCAATCGCTGAGCTAGAAGGTGGAGCAAGAGGCTTGGCTTTTTCATCAGGAATGGCAGCAATTTCAACTTCCTTCTTACTACTTTCTCAAGGTGATCATGTGCTTGTGACAGAAGATGTGTATGGAGGAACTTTCCGTATTATCACAGATGTTTTAACAAGATTCGGTATAGAGCATACTTTTGTAGATATGACAGATTTGCATCAAGTTGCTTCAGAAATTCGTCCTAATACAAAAGTAATTTATATGGAAACACCATCTAATCCTTTATTAAAGGTAACTGATATTAAAGGGATTGTTAATTTGGCCAAAGCTAATAATTGTCTTACATTTTTAGATAATACATTTTTAACTCCAGAGCTTCAGCAACCACTTGAATTAGGTGTTGATGTTGTTCTTCACAGTGCAACGAAGTTTTTAGCAGGACATAGTGATGTGTTAGCAGGTCTTGCTGTTGTAAAAGACGAAGAATTAGGTAATCGTTTATACAAACTACAAAACGCCTTTGGTGCTGTACTTGGTGCTCAGGATTCATGGTTAGTACTAAGAGGATTGAAAACTCTTCACGTACGATTAAAGCAATCACAAGAATCTGCTGAAAAAATTGCTGCCTACTTAGCTGATCATCCTAAAGTAGAAGCTGTTTATTATCCAGGATTAAGCTATCATCCAGGTCATGACACACATCGATATCAAGCCAAAGGCCCTGGAGCTGTTTTATCCTTTAAAGTAGCTGATTTCGAAGCTGTTAAGCTGTTAGTGGAACACGTGAAATTACCAGTGTTTGCAGTAAGTTTAGGTGCTGTGGAATCGATACTTTCTTATCCGGCAAAAATGTCTCATGCAGCAATGCCTGCAGAGGAACGAGAAAAACGTGGCATTTCTGATGGCCTGTTAAGATTAAGTGTAGGCTTGGAAAAAGCTGAAGACTTAATTGCGGATTTTGAAGCGGCATTTGCGAAATTACCTGCTGTGACTGTAAAAAGCTGACTCTTAGGAGTCAGCTTTTTTTATTATGGGGTAGTGATAGTAGATTGGGCTAGCGGGGAGTGTGAGGGGAGGTGTCGATTTGTGTCGAAAAACTAATATAATTCAATTTTTGGCAAATAAAATCAGCAAAACAGCAAATATGTTCCTGGAAAAAGCAAATATCTCATGCAAAACAGCAAATAAAATGCAGATTTCAGCAAATAACTCATTTTTAGAATAAGAGGAATATGAAAGGGGGATGACGAAATTGTGATAAAACAAGAAAAGGAATGATGATATGATTATAAAACCCCGCAAATTCCCCATCGCTATTAAAAAATTGAAAGCCATTCAAGGTCGTCTCGCACAAAGTCATCCGAAATATGAGATTATAAGTGAAAATATAGCGAAAAGAGTGTCAGGATATAAAGGAGAGCAAAGTTTGGATTATCATTTGAGTTTTCTGGACGAAAAAACATTCCATATCATCCATGATGTAAGGCTATTTGATGGTAAGCACTATTTTCAAATCGATACATTGATTTTATCAAGGAAGTTCATCTATCTAGTAGAAGTGAAAAATATTACCGGCACACTATTTTTTGATAATCAGTTTAATCAATTAATAAGAACACAAAATAATACTAAAGAAGCTTTTCCTGATCCGTTAATACAGGTGGAACGGCAATGTAATCAGCTAAACAAATGGTTAAAACTTCACAAATTCAAAAACCTCCAAATAAAAGACTTTATTGTTATAAGCTCTCCACGTACGATACTTGATACTTTTCCTAATAATGAAAAAATTCATCAAAAGGTGATTCACAGTGCAAAACTTCCTTTTAAGATAAAATATTTCGAAGAATCTCAGGAGAAAAACCTTCTCACAGAAAATCAATTAAACAAGTTAAGTAAACTTATAAGCGAAAAACATACACCGGGAAATACTGACTTTCTTACGTTTTATAATATTTCAGGTGATGAGCTACAAAAGGGAGTGATTTGCTCCCAATGTACAAAATTACCAATGGATATTATAAGAGGTCAATGGATTTGTAATTACTGTCACTTCATCTCAAAAAATGCTCATCTTGCAGCCATAGAAGACTATTCCTTGTTAATAAGTAATGATATTACAAATGCTCAAATAAGAATGTTCCTCAAAATCCCCTCCATTTATATGGCCAACAAAATTCTCACTACTCTAAAGGTAAATTTCACAGGTAAAAACAAAGGTCGAGTGTATCACTTAGATTTCGACTCGAGAATTCAAAATTATTAGACAATACCTACAATTATATACTAAGCTTGTACAATACATAATTTCACCAAGAAACTAACACACTACATGTAAATCGTATTCAAGGGGTTTTTAAATTGAAAAAGGGTATTTTGTTTTTACTCATTTTTACAGGTCTTATTCTTCCAGCTATTACTCATGCACATGTAAAGTGGTTTGCTACTGTTGATCCTGAGAAGGTTAGTATTGAAAAAATACTATCTCCGTTGTTCATTACGATTACCTTACTTTGTGCGGTAATATTAGCTGTGCTGTCTCAGGTGATGGGAAAGTTGATGGATATTCCGTTAGCGGCTAAACTGGATATCACATTGGATGGTTTTCGAAAATATTCAAGACATCTTTTAAAATATGGAACAGCTTTATCGTTTATTCTTCAGGTATCTTATGGAACGATGTTTGCTCCAGAATTTGAAATAACTGATTTGTGGCAAACGATTGTGATGTGGCTCATCATTATCTTCCTATTAATACCACATCATTATTCCACTAAAATTGCTGCACTCTTTATGTTAGGATTATTCGTCAATGTGTGGGGGCAAGCAGGCTGGTTTCATATGCTGGATTATGGCTTTTATTTAGCGGTTATAGGGGTATTGCTAGTAGGGCGTACAAAGTTTGAAACAATTGGTTTTCCATTTTTATATCTAGGAACAGGTTTAAGTTTATGTTGGGTTGCTGTTGAGAAATGGGTTTATCCAGTGATGACAACAGAAATAATTCAGCATCATCATGTTCCGACATTTGGTTTTCCAGCTGATATTTTTGTCTTATTATCGGCATTTATTGAATTTGTTGTTGGTTACTTATTAGTAGTAGGAATTCTGAATCGTGTGTTATCCGTTGTTGTGACAGTATTATTTATTTTGACAACGACGATTTTCGGATACACAGAGGTTGTAGGACATGCGATGATACATTTTGTTTTACTTATTTTTATCATTGAAGGTGTTTCATTCTACAAGCCACCTATTAGAATTCATAAAACAAGACTTGATCAAATGATCTTTGTTTCCTTGAATTTTATCTTTGTGTTAAGTACGATATTGCTTATTTACTATCGTTTTGCTTAATTAGTTCTTGATATTTAGGCCCTGTTAAACTTTGTTGTTGATTTCCGTTACAGGCATTCGCTTTCCGCGGGCGGGTCTGGAAGCCTCCTCTTAAGCTGCGCGTCTGTGAGGTCTACCTTTGACACGCTCTACCGCAGGGGTCTCATGGCCTTTCACTTCAATCAACCGAGTGCAAAAGCAAAGCATTAAGCTTTAACATAGTCAATATTTAAAAGGCCTATTCAGAAAAATTTTGGATAGGCCTTTTTTCTGTGAGTAAGCGTTTTAATGATATTTATATGCATGTACAGTATGTTTCTATCATATATAAAAAAGTAAGCTATAGCTTTTACACAATTTTACAAGGGGGAATAGAGATGAAAAAAATGCGTAATAGTATGTTGTTTATCATGATGCTTGCATTTGTTATGGTGATTGCAGCTTGTGGTGGTGGATCTGATACAGGAAGTACAAGTGAGGAAAATGAAGGAACAAATGAAACAGAAAACACCGAGGAAACTCAAGACCTAAGTTTATTAACAGGTGGAACTGGAGGTACATATTATCCACTTGGTGGGCAAATTGGAAAGGTTATGACAGATAATACAAATGCGAATATTACTCCTCAAACTTCTGGTGCATCTGCAGAAAACATGGAAACACTTCGTGCAGGTGAGGCAGAGCTTGCGTTTACACAAACAGATATTGCGGCATATGCAATTGATGGAAAAGAGATGTTTGATGGAAATCCAATAGATAATATTCAAGCAATTGGTTCGTTATATCCTGAAACAATTCAGTTGGTAACAACTAAAGATAGCGGAATTGAAAGTGTTGAAGATTTAAAAGGTAAAGCTGTTTCAGTTGGTGCCCCTGGTTCAGGTGCTTACATTAATGCTATGCAGGTTCTTGAGGTTCATGGATTAACAGATAAAGACATTAAACCTCAAAATTTATCATTTGACGAATCAACAGATGGTATCCAAGCAGGTACAATAGATGCGGCATTTATTACTGCTGGTACACCAACAGGAGCTGTTGAGGCATTATCAGCTCAAGAAGACCTTGTAATTGTTTCACTTGAAGAGGATATGGTTTCAGCGTTAATTGAAAAATATCCTTATTATGCAAAAGATACAATTGTATCTGGAACTTATGGTATTGAAGCAGATGTGAATACAGTTGCTGTAAAAGCAATGCTAGTTGTTACAGATGATCAAAGTGAAGACTTAGTGTATGAAATGACAAAGGCAATGTTCGAAAACACAGATAAAATTACACACGCTAAAGGTGAACTAATCACACCTGAATCAGCATTAGAGGGAATTGGAGACTTAGAAATTCATCCTGGTGCAGCGAAATACTATGAAGAAAAAGGTCTACAATAAAAAGCAAACATAGGGGTCTGACCCCTATGTTTGTATTGTTAGGTGATTGGCTATGAAAAAACACACATATCTCCTTGGAGTAGGCGGAATCCTGCTTTTATTCTCCATTCTGTTTATTCCCTATCAACAAGTTCTTTCAATTAGCTATCAAGATAATGATGAAATGTTAGCTTATCTTCCTATAACAAAATCTAAAACATTTAAGATTCAATACACACATTCTATTCATCTATCAGATGTGATTGAAACATACAGCGTGAAAGAAAATAACATCATTCTGAATGAGCTCTCCTACGAAGATTTTGCAGTAGGTATGCCTGCAAATGCTAAAGGAGATGAAGTCTTCAAAGTAAAGGATGGTACTTATTTTATATCAAATATGAAGAGAGTATTTCCTTTCTTTGATCTGCGAGTAGGACAAGTGAGGGCAAATCATAGGATACTTCAAGATACAAATTCATATAGATTAACAGATTTTATAAAACCTGGTGAGTGGGTAAGATTGTCGATTCAAAAGCTGTCGATTTGGCAGCAACTGAAAGGAGTGAAAATAAGTGGAAAGTAATCAATCTAATACATTATCAGCAGAAGAACAGCAGAGACTTCTTGAAAAATATGATCCAGAAGCAGGTACTCGTAAACTTACTGGTATTGTTGGCAAAATTGTTTTTATCGGCTTATTAGCTTTTTCATTGTTTCAGCTTTATACAGCGATTTTTGGCATCTTTACTGCACAAATTCAACGAACAATTCACTTAGGGTTTGCCCTCACATTAATTTTTCTTTTATTCCCGGCAAATCGTAAAAGTAAGAAAACCCATAAACTCCAAGTTACTTGGTATGACGGCTTACTTGCTTTACTAAGTGTTGGTGTTGGGTTATATTGGCCGATCTTTTTTGAAAAACTAGTGATGAGTGTTGGTCGATTAACAACTTTGGACTTCATTGTTGGTCTCATTGCTATTTTACTTGTATTAGAAGCAACAAGACGTGCTGTAGGCTTACCAATTACGATTATCGCTATTGTGTTTCTTTTATACGGTTATTTTGGACCTTATATGCCAGGATTTCTTTCACACCGTGGCTTATCTTTAGAAAGATTAGTACAAACAATGTTTTTTACAACTGAAGGAATACTTGGAACACCGCTCGCCGTCTCGTCCACATTTATTTTCTTATTTCTATTATTTGGTGCCTTCTTAGTTAAAACAGGTGTTGGTCAATATTTTAATGATTTAGCGGTTTCTATAGCTGGACGAAGCACAGGTGGACCTGCAAAAGTAGCAATTTTTTCAAGTGCCCTACAAGGGACTATTAGTGGCAGCTCTGTTGCTAATGTTGTGACTTCAGGATCATTCACTATTCCAATGATGAAAAAACTAGGCTATAAACGGGAATTTGCAGGAGCAGTAGAAGCAGCAGCATCTACTGGTGGACAGTTAATGCCACCCATCATGGGGGCAGCAGCATTTTTAATGGTAGAATTCATCGGTAACGGCATCACCTATTGGGATATTGCTAAAGCAGCAGCAATACCAGCATTACTCTATTTCACAGGGATATGGATTATGACACATTTTGAAGCGAAGCGAATTGGTTTAAGGGGATTAACAAAAGAAGAAATGCCTAACAAAAAAGAAGTACTCAAAAAGCTCTATTTACTATCACCTATTCTAGCCGTAATCGTTTTACTTATGTCAGGCGTGATCGTAACACATGCTGCTTTATATGCAATTTTACTAGCGATCATTGTCGGTTTTATTAACAAAGACACAAGAATGGGACCAAAGAAATTTGTTCTTGCTTTAGTTGATGGAGCGCGATCAGCTCTAGGTGTGGCAGCAGCAACCGCTGCAGCAGGTATTATCGTTGGTATTGTTACAAAAACAGGGTTAGGATTAAAATTGGCAAATGGGTTAATTGATTTAGCTGGTGGTTATTTAATTCCAACACTGATGCTAACAATGGTCGCAGCAATCGTACTAGGGATGGGCTCACCGACAACAGCAAACTATGTGATCACATCAACCATTGCTGCACCTGCTATAATTTTATTAGGTGTTCCAGACTTATCAGCACATTTATTTGTTTTCTATTTTGGCATCATCGCAGATATTACACCACCTGTAGCCCTTGCAGCATTCGCAGCAGCAGGTGTCGCTGGTGGAGAACCATTGCGAACCGGAATCAATTCGGCAAAGCTGGCCATTGCAGCTTTTATTATTCCATATATCTTTGTTCTTTCACCACAGCTATTAATGATTGATACAACATGGACTGAATTATTATGGGTCATTGCTACTGCACTATCAGGAATGATTGCAATCGGTGCAAGTATTATCGGTTTCTGGATGAGAAAATTAAACATACTTGAACGAGCTATTTCCCTAATCGGTGGGTTACTACTAATCTATCCAGAAGGAATATCAGACACAGTTGGATTAATCATCTTCTTAGGAGTATTTGCCAGCCAAGTATTCTTTAATAGAAGAGATAAAGGAATGTCGCTTAAGGCTTAATTCTATCGAGGATCATGTCAGATAAGGGCTAATACAGCCTTATTTGACATGATTCAAGTTATTTTCCGGGAAATAAGTCGAAAAGTGAGGTGGGGAATGGATAGTGTTTCAAAGGATACTTCAGCAAGATTTATTGACTTCAATTCTTCTTCTGAATATAATAGAATATGTATCTTTAAGAGTTTACAAGTTTATATAGCGATCCGATAGTTCAGTGGGAGAACACTACCTTGACAGGGTAGGGGTCGGGGGTTCGAATCCCTCTCGGATCATCAGGGAAAAGTCCTTAATATTAAGGGCTTTTTATTATTTTCAGACTACTATTTAACACAAAATTAATTAAATGGTAACAGATATGGTAACAACTTTAACCAAAACAACTATTTTATAATTTTATCTATGATATTGACTGCTTCCTCCTGCATTGTCGGTAGAACATGAGAATATATATCAAGAGTTATTTTAATATTCGAATGACCAAGTCTTTCTGAAATAACCTTTGGGTTAATACCTTCAGAAAGTAATAACGTAGCATGAGTATGTCTTAAATCATGGAATCGAATTTTGGGAAGATTAGCATTTTTAATTATTCTATTAAATGTTCTTCTAACATTTGCAGGATTAATAGCTGTACCGACTTGTGAAAAATTGACTAAATTATTTGGATTAAAAACACCGTTATATTCATTTTTTATATTTTCTAAGAATGACTTATGTTGTTTTAATAATTCAAGAGTGTTACGTGATAAAGGTATTGTTCTAATACTTGTTTTACTCTTCGCACCCTCGATAAAGGTTTTACCATCATGACTAAGTGTTTGAGACACTTTAAGAAACCCTTTTTCAAAGTTAACATCTTTCCATCTAAGACCCAATATTTCGCCTTGTCTCATACCTGTAGTTAGAGCGAGATGAAATATCAAGAACATATTTTCACTCTTTGCTATATTTAGGAAAGTGCTTATTTGTTTACTATTCCATATTGTTATTTCTTTTTTATTGTTTACTCTAGGTATTTTCACTTTTTGTGCATAGTTTTTAGGTATTAGCTCTAAATCATGAGCGTGACTAAGAGAATTACTTAGAATATTATAAACCTTCTTTATTGTTCCTGCTGAATAGCCATTTTCCGATAAATCATTTATAAAAGTTTGCAATTTAATAGTTTCTAATGATGAGAGTTTTAAATCTCCAATGTTTGGAATGATATAGTTATTTAGGTAGATTTGATAGATTCCCTGCGTTTGTATTCCAATCTCGTTCCTTTTACTTCTAAACCACTCTTCTAAAAAATCCTTTAAGAACATGTTAGAGGGTTCTACGTAAGTTCCTTTATTAATCTTGTCTTGCACTTCAGTTAATGCTTGTTTTGCTTCTTTCTGTGTATTAAAACCTCTTTTCTTTTTCTGCTTACGTTTTCCATTAATATAGATATCAGTTACATAATAATACTTATTGTTTTTATCTTTATAAACTGGCATTTAAAATAATCTCCTTTTAAATTCCCTCCCTATGATTTAACTGATTGTCGAATAGAGACATTATAACACAGGGAAATGATTTATTTTTTATGAATAAGTTATCTACAAGCATAAGTCTATTTATACTTTTTTATAAAAAAAGTATTTGTTTGAATGTATATTTCTCGTGACAAGCGACAATAATAATAATTTTATTATTTTTGAATAAAGGTACATTTTATTGGATAAAACTACGACTAAACCGAAACAGTAAGTGAGGATGGTAAACATATGAATAAATCATTAAATGAATATCCAGACGTTCTTAAAGTTACAGACACGTGTGAAATATTGGGGGTTGGACGAAATAAGGCTTATGAATTAGCTAACTCAAACCTATTTCCGATAAAGAAAATTGGTAGAACTATTCTTATACCAAAAGAACCTTTTGTAAATTGGCTTAATAGTAACGAAATAAAATAAAATGGAGTTAATATTTTGAAGAACTTAACTTATGAGTAATAAGTATTATAGAAGTTCATAAAAAAATAAACTAAATGAACGGTTATTACAGTCTTAGGCAGACTATTTATAAATTTTAATCTCAATAATGGGTGACTATATGCAACTTGAAAATATAGAAGAATTGATAAAGGAAGACACATTTTATAAAACTCACGGAAAAAAATACACTGATAAAGTCAAATATTTAAGTAAGGTACTTATAGAAGGAGAGACAGGCTCTGGTAAATACAAGGTTATTCCTTTTGAAGCTGGTATAGGTAAAAGTAGAAAAACAGACATGATTATAAGTGAGTATCTTAACAATTTAGGTAATAGAAAATTCCTTATTGTAAAAAGATTTAATAATGAAGCAATTGCTACAGCTAATCACATTAATAGTAACTCAATTTTGGGTGACAGTATTGCTTTAGCAATCACATCTGAAAATTGGAAGATATTGAAACAAAACCCTAAAGTACTGTTAAAATATACTGTTCTTATAATTAGCCATAGTAGGTATGTAAGGTTAGCTGGTGAAGACATTCATGATAGACAGTTTTTCACTAAAGACAGACATACAATGGTAATAGATGAAGCCCTCCATATGCCTATTTATAGTTTCACGGAAAAAAAGTATCTAGAAATTTTGAATTTATTACCTTTTTCATTGCATCCACTTTTTGTAAAAGCATGTGAAGGTTTATTTCATTATTTAACAATTAATAAATCACTATTAAAGGCAAAAAAACGGTCACATGAGATTATGGTATTTAAACCGAAATTAGACAAAGGTGAGTTAGCAGAATTTAAAATAAAATTTTTGGAAAAGGAAGGAATACTTGAAACTCAGAAGAGAGAAGATGTCAAAGATTTTGTAAGAGGTCTGGAATTGTTTTATGCAAATACTTGTATTTTTAACAACAATCGTATATCAACATATGACAGAGGATTAACTCGATGGGGACTAGCTAACAATATAATTCTTGACGCAAATGGTATGCTTGATAAGCGTTATGAGTATGACCCTAAAATAGAGGTTAATAGACAAACAAAAATTATTGACCACTCAACAACAAATTTTACACAAATTATTTTTAATACTTCTACTTATAATATAAAAAAGACAAATGGAAAATATAATAAAAAGATTGCAGAGTTAATTTCTAGTTCACAAAAGGACGAAGATAAAACATTAATTGTTACTAACCTTAAACTAAAGGATAAACTCGAGAGGGAATTATCAGAGTATGATATTCTGGGGAAAGTGGAAGTTTCATATTTTGGTAATATTGTTGGTAAAAACGAATGGAGAGAATTTAATAAGGTCTGGATTTTAGCTACCCCACATTTACCGATGGAACATTATACTATAATGTGGTCTATGGCAACGGGGCAAGAATTTCATAATCGGTTTAGAATGGATTACTATGCAAAAAAAGGTAAAATGGCTTTTGTTAAAAGTGAATTTGAAGAGATAAGGCAGGGATATTTAGCAGGCGAAATATATCAAGCAATTAAAAGGATTAACAGAGACAATTCACACGAAGCAGCAGTATTTGTTATAAATTCAGATGGTGATGTAATTGAACGTGTAATAAATGAATTAAAAGGTGTTAAGGTAAATTCCCCTGTAGAATTAGAGGTTGAATCAGAGAGTATATCTAGACCTGCAAAAACATCAAAAACAGAGGAATTAGTTCGTTATTTATTGTCACTTTCACAAGGGGAGTATCCCAAGAAAGAAATTAGCTCAAAAGTTGATATTGATAAATCCAACTTTTCTAAATATCTTAAGAGCGATGAAGTAAAATCACTTATAAAAGAAGGGTTGATTGAAATTAAACAAAAGAGTATTAAAAGACTTTATCCAGACTACTAATGATGTTGATAGCAAAACAAGTTTTGCATTTCTTTTAAAGCTGACGCTTTAAAATGCTTATTTTTCTTTTTCATCTATCTAGTAGTATTTCTTTTCTTTTATATGAGAACATATACGACTTAGTGCTATAAACCTTATATTTATTGATTATTTAACATTTATATCGGTAGAAAATAGAAATGCGAAAGACAAAGTATGTAAAAGTTCAGTCACGCGTTAGCGTGAACTGACAATGGCGAGTTGCTTAGCAACTTGCCTGTGATAAATTCAAAAGGAATTTTGAGTAGGGTATTTAGTTAAGAACACAGACCTCTGTTAATAATACCGATACCGATTGAGAAAAAAAAGCCTTATAACAAAGGGCTTTTTTTTAATTTATCGGAAAACCGATTAGAACCGATAAAGAAATATTAAAGTGATTTTTCAAGTAGTTGTAATTACTATTGATTCAAAAAATTGGATGATTTCACAAATTATAACAGGATATTTGTTGGATTTGTCGAATTAGGTAGAGCTGTATTCTTTAATAACAATAAAAGGAGGAAGTTATGGACAGAGTAAAAGTGAAAATTCAAAACTGTTATGGTATAAATTCTTTAGAAAATGAGTTTGATTTTACCAATGGAAAATCTACTCAAATTATCTATGCTCCCAATGGCATAATGAAAACATCATTTGCAAATGTTTTTGACGATTATTGTAATGGGAATAGTTCTAAAGATTTATTATTTCCAATGAAAGAATCTATTAGTAGCATTATAGTTAATGGTGAAGAAGATGCTTCTCCTGAATCAATATTTGTAATTAGACCTTATGAAAAATCTTTTAAATCAAATAAAATATCTACATTACTTGTTAATGAAGAATTAAGGAAGCAGTATGATAAAATTCATGAAAACATAGATATTCAGAAAGAAAAACTAGTAGAGGTTCTTAAACCATACTCAGGATTAAAAAAAGGCATCGAAGATGCATTGTGTGACTCTTTTGATGAAGATAATAATAACCTACTAGTATTACTAAGTAAAATTGAAGATAAGGTAAATGACGGGAACAGTTCGGTATATAGTTATATAGTATATAGTAAAGTTTTTAATGAGAAAGTTATAGACTTTCTTGAAACTGGTGATTTTAAAAACCAAATTAAAGAATATATTGAAAAATATGATGAGTTAATAAGTAATTCACCAATTTTAAAAAAGGATTTTAATCACTATCATGCAACAACTGTGCATAAGAACCTTAAAGATAACGGATTTTTTAAAGCTGAACATTCTATAAATCTAAATGTAAATGGAAAGAAACAAGAAATATCCGACCAAAAAGAGTTCCTAAGAATAATTAAGGATGCAAAAGATTCGATTTTAAATGACAAGTCCTTACAAACTATTTTTGAAAATATTGATAAAAAGATTTCTAATGCACAGTTAAGGGAATTTAGAGAATATTTGTTTGAAAATCAAGAGATATTGAAAGAATTGGCTGACTTAAATAAATTTAAACAACAGTTATGGATTTCATATATGAAAGAAAATAAGGAAGAGTTTATAAATTTAGTAGATGAATTTAAAAAAGGACAAAATAAAATAAAAGAAATTATTGAAAAAGCAAAAAGTGAGCAAACAGATTGGGAAAATGTAATAGAAATATTTAATAGGAGATTTTATGTTCCTTACAGATTAGGGATGAAAAATAAGGAAGATTCAATCTTAAAAGATGAAGCACCAAGTATAAATTACTATTTTAACGAACGTTCTGAAGATGTAGATGAAGAATTACTAGTAAGGGTTTTAAGTCAGGGAGAGAGAAGAACATTATATTTATTAAATATAATCTTTGAAATAGAATCTAGGAAAAAGCAAGGAATAAACACTCTTTTTATTATAGATGATATTGCTGATTCATTTGACTATAAGAATAAGTACGCAATTATTGAATACTTAAAGGATGTAGCTGACCATAACAGTTTCTGTTCAATTATATTGACTCATAATTTTGACTTCTTTAGAACAGTTCAAGAAAGGATAAGTGGCAATAGTAAATATATGGGGTCATACATGGCAATGAAAGAGAGGGATTATATAAAGTTAGAAAACCTTAAGTATAGATATATAAGTAACCCACTTAAGAATTGGAAAAGTAACTTAACTGATAATACAAAGTTGATTGCATCGGTAACATTTGCTAGAAATATTGCAGAATATATAGGAGACAATGAAAATTTTAACAAGTTAACTTCAATATTACATATGAAAGAAGCTACTACAACTTTAACAAAAAGAGAATTGCAAGAAATTTACAAATGTATTTTTAAAGATTTAAATGAATTAGAATTGGAAAATGGTGACAAAAAACTCTATGATATTATTTTTGATGTAGCTGACCATATAATAAATTCAGAGTCCGATTCAGTAGCTAACCTTGAAAATAAAGTAGTTTTATCTATAGCAATAAGGTTAAACGCTGAAAAGTATATGATTAATGAGATTAATGACCCAGAGTTCCTTTCAACAATTAGTAAGAACCAAACAGGTATTCTTTTCGGTAAGTTTAAAGAACTCTTTTTAGATAAAAAAAATAGCATAGAAATTTTAGAGAAAGTAAATATTATGACACCTGAGAATATTCATTTAAATTCTTTCATGTTTGAACCAATTTTAGATATCTCAGACCATCACTTGAAAACTCTATATAGTGATGTTTTGCAATTATTAGTTACATCAGAAGAATTAGTCAGTGCGAGAGAACAAGTTGCATTTAATCGAGAAGATGAGTAGAATCTTTTCAAATTATTCAATTTAAAAGAAAGTTTGTTTTTTAATGTTGTTTTTCATCTTAAGTAGTGTCATAACTTAAAAGTATTGACACCATTTTCCTGGACTAGTAGAATCAAGGTATTAGAAGGTGTCGTAACTTAGTGTCATAAACACACATGGAAAAAGAGGATTACACATATGAAATTTGGTTATGCAAGGGTATCAACAGTTAATCAAGATTTAGAGACGCAATTACAAGCACTAGAAAAAGAATGTTGTAACGAAATATATTCTGAAAAATTTACAGGAACTAAAGCCGATAGACCAAAATTTAATGAACTTCTTTCAAAGTTAAAAGAAGGTGACACTTTGGTTGTCACAAAGTTAGATCGTTTTGCTCGTTCGACTGTAGACGCTATTAGTACAGTCAAAGAGCTGTTTGAAAGAGGTGTTAAGGTTCATATACTAAACATGGGATTAGTGGAGAATACGCCAACAGGAAGGCTTGTATTTAGCGTTATGAGTGCATTTGCTGAGTTTGAGAGGGATATGATTGTTGAACGTACGCAAGAAGGGAAAATGATAGCAAAGCAACGTGAAGATTTTCGAGAAGGTAGACCAAAAAAATATTCAAAAAAACAGTTAGAACACGCTTTAAAGCTGTTAGAGACCAATTCATATAAACAGGTAGAGGATTTAACAGGAATATCAAAAAGCACGTTAATTAGGCATAAGAGAAAGGTAGCACGATAAGTGTTGCCTTTTTGTTTTTCCGTAAATGAAGAGGGGGGGACATTACATTTTTGACAAAAATTCAAAAAGGATAATACCCTATAGCACATCAAGAACTACACCTAATTATATCAACTATCCGAATGAATATTTTGGTATTATTGTAATTGATTGAATATTGTATGGAGGTAATGATGAATATAGGTGAAGAAATTGTTGCGTCTTATTTAGAATATATAAAAGAATGTGATTTTGTTCAAAGAAATCTCTATACAAAAGATGTTCAAGGTGAAATTGATGTTGTGGGTATTAATCTAAAAACAAATGAAGCATATGTCTGTGAATCTACAACTCACTTAACTACAGGATTACTATATGTAGGTAAAGATAATAAAAACAATAATATACAAAAGCTGTTTGATAAATTTAGTAAGGATATTGAATATGCAGATAAGTATCTACCAGACTATCAAAAACATTATATGTTGTGGTCGCCAATTGTAAAGGATAATAAAACAACACGTGAAAATAGCCAAATATATCAACTTAGTGTAGTAAAGGAAATGATTTATGAAAAATATGGGATAAACCTTGAACTTGTTATAAATGAAAGTTATCAAGATTGTTTAAAGGCACTAAGGGAGTATTCGAGAAAAGAAACGAAAGCATTGCAATCACCAATATTAAGATATATGCAAATAGAAGAGTATTTAAGTAAACATGTTATTAATCTAAATAAGTAAAAGAACAAGAATAGTGTTAAAAAGTGTAAAAGGAGGATTAAAGTGTTAACAAAAATAAAAAAGGTGAAGTTTGAACCAGAGTATAAGAACCCATTATATAAGGTACTTCTTGAGTGTCCAAATGGAAATAAATTATATATAAAATTTGACTATACATATTCTATGAATAATTATATGCCATTGGAAGTTGAGTATAAAGGAGTTAATAAGGGGGCTAAACTTGCATGGTATACAAACAAAGTAGAGAGTATGACAGTCAACAGTTTCTTAGGGGAAATTGCGTCTAGAATAAATAAAAAATACAATTTCATAATAGAGAATGAATAGATTTTGGCTACTTTTGTAATATAGTAAACACGCAGGGAACAATCCCTGTGTGTTATTTCAGAGAATATTACTACTCTATTACATCAAGGTAATCTTCAAGAAGTTCAATCTCTCTTTCTAACTGACAAATTTCACTATCTAACCTTTCTATTCTGTCATTTCTTTCTTTGGCTTTCTAGGTAGTCTAAAAATTTGACAGCACAGAAAGCTACAATTTCAATAATTGTAATATACGTGATGTACTTCATTTTCTTAGGTCAATTTCTCCCTTTAGTTACTTCATACTATATTATCGGTAGTTTACATTTATAGAGTAAATAATTAAAGGTACAGAGATGATTTACTCTGTACCTTCTAAGAACTATATTGATAATGTTAATAATAGGATTGTAAATAAAAGAGAACTTTTATCTAGTAAATGAACATGTTTCATATTAACTGCCTTTTAAGAAAAAGTAATTTAACTTATTGTATTAGGATATTAGTCAAATTTAATCATAGTAATAAAATAGAAATATATCCAGGGATTAATAGTAGGGGGATTAAATGACACCTTTTAGTATGATGAAAAATTACATAGTTATTATTTCAGTTTTTTTTGATTCAATTTTAAAAAGTTATGAACAGAAGAGATATTTATACTTTTTTCTACACTTAATATATGTTTTTGTTGTTGTAATTCCAGTTAGCTTTTTTGGGTCATTTTTTATATTAATGTTTAGAAGTCATTATGATGTAAGTTTAATATATTTGACAATCAGCATTGCTGGATTTATTACAATATCATTAGCTAGTATAGTATTATTGAACTTTAATATTAAAAATTTCTGTTTACCAAGATACGTATTAAATAGTTTTATTATATTAAAAGACATAAATTTTAAAGGGATTGTAATAACCTCTCTCTGGTTTATTTTGGGTACTTATTTTTTATTATTAAGTGTTTTTTTTACAATAGCAAATTTTCTTTTTCCTGATAATACCTTCTTAATTTTATTATTTTCTTTTATACTTTTTATTTTTACTGTTTTACTATATTGTGAAGCAACACCAGATAAGGAGAAAAGGTCTGAAAGACAATTTATATTATGGTTATTATTATTTGTTTTACTATCAATATTAACTTTTCTAAGTATACCTAAGACTTTTCAATCATTGAACGAAAAATCAATGATAAATTTAATGTTATTGTTAATGGGTCTTATTTTTAATTTCTCTCTAATTATGGATAAAGCAAGGGATTTTTTTGAAAAATATTATGAAAAAAATAAAAATAAAATTTTTGCATTTTGGGATGAGTTAGAACCAAATTACAATTATAAAAGATTTTTTGAAACTATTAACAGTAAGTTCGGTGAAACCAAAGGGGTTTATTTGGAAATAAAAGAGGTATGGAAAAAAGGACAGAAATTGAGAATAATCTTCTTTTTATTTGTATTTCCAATATTGGTGTATTATATTTTTGCTTTGATAAATAAACTATTTAGTATTCACCAAATAAAAATTGAAAAATTTATTACAAATCTAGTGAGTTCATTTTTCGACATCTTAGCAACAACTTTCTTCAACGGAGATAGAAAATTGGTTATTGTTTTCTTAATTCTAATAATACTTTTATATAATTTTTTTAAAAGGCTTTTTCTCTTCATTAGAAGTCTTAAGGAATCATATACCCTTAAGGGGATATTATCGAATTTGGATAACCTTCTTTTTATATCAATATACGTATTCTTTCTTCTAGGATATATTTTTGAATTAATGGCTTCTAAAATATTTATGTATAGTTTATTAATAATATTTTTAGTTAGTGTCTTTTTACATATGGTAATAAAATATTTTCTGCATGATAAAAACTGAAATTACATACATAAGGGTAATTTGCATTTAATTAATATAAAATATGATTATTGAATTGATAGTGGTTAAAGGAGAATTTGTACAAGTTATTGGAATAGTAATTGTACACTAGTAGGGGGTTAAACATGGAGTATAAAATGAGTGAGCAACTCTTTATAGATATATGGATTAAATATGGTCAACCAGAAGAGATTATTGAAAAGGAAGTTATATTTGAGTTTCTAAAGGAGCTAAATGAGAAAACGGAAGGTCTAGTTATTGTTGACCATTTTTCATACAAGAACTATGACCATATTTCACGTATAGAATTAACCGATAATTATTTATTTATATATTGGAAAGACTTTGAAAAATTCCCTACTGATGATTTTACTAGACAGATTTTTGGCAACTATACATATATGTATACACTATGTAGAATAAGAAAAATAAGGTTTGTATTGGTTGATGGACATATTTATATTATTTTTATGCCAAACGTTTCGAAGTTAAAAGAAGTAAAAAATTTCTTGGGTATTAGTAAACTCATTGAAAAAAAAGAAATTATTGTTGAAGATAATTTAGAAGAACTATACACAGCTATTACTTATGTGAAGAATAACCAAATATATAATTGTATTCTACATAACTTGCCTTTTTTTAGCTTTTTGATTCAACCCAAAGAAAATAGTATTGGAGTTGGATTTTCTAAATTAGTGTTAATGATTGAGACGTTAGACTACTCAAAAGTAAGGTTGAATAAAGCGATTGAAAAACTGAAAAGAGCTGACAATGATGACTTTGATGAAATACATAGTGTAGGTAATACAGCTAGAAGTATTTTAGAATCGATTCTAAAGTACTACTGTATATATGAAGCTTATTTGCTTCCAGCCGATGATTATGGGAAAAATATGCTAGGGAAGATACATACTCACTTGAAAAACAACAATGATAAAGTTTTGAAAGAATATTTTACAAATAATGTTATAAGGTTAGCCAATGACTTTTCGCATGACATTGGTTATTTTTATTCTAAAAGTGTAGCAGAAACTCTGTGTAATTCCGTTATGGAGATATTAGATGTTATTTATGAAACTATGGAGGATAAAAATTTCGGATAAATTTTTATAATAAATAAACATTAGAAGAATAATATAGAGATTATTGCTAATTTAACAATTAGGTGGGTAGGGTATAGTATATACCCTACCCAGAGTGCATTTGTTGAACTAAGATATTGATATATGTTGTGATAATTTTAAAAAACTTTTGAATAAAACGCGACTGCAAAGGTAAAGAAAGCAATTTTAAAAAATAGCACAAGATAGGTTTTTAATATATTAAAAATTAGCTTGTACTATTCTTAATTTAAAGTTTATCCTTTCTGTTTTTGCTCTATCTGCTTATATAAAACCTTTTAAATTGGTAACAATTTTGGTAACAAACTAATTAACACTTAAATTTACTCATTAAGGTTAATTAAAATATAATACCCTATAAATCCTTTAAGAAAGGGATTTATAGGGAGTAACGACAACCAATTAACACAGGAAGGTATTCTTTTTTCTACCTTGACAGGGTAGGGGTCGGGGGTTCGAATCCCTCTCGGATCATCATAGCGTGAAGCTTTAATTCCTGGTAGGTATGTGGAATTGGAGCTTTTTTTTATAGTGATAATTGTTATTAACACGTCTTGGGAGAGACACCAGATTCTTTATCTTTTTTCGGCAACAATGTGAATAATATCTTACTAAAGTATAGACTACTTCATGAATTCAAGGAGGTAGTCTATACTTAGTTGTAACAACGGGAGTTAATTTAAGTTGCTATTAAAAAGGAGGCGCTTTAACTTGGATAAACCATTTGGCTGGGCATATATTGGAAGTGGAAGTATAGCGCAAAAAACCGCTAAGCAAATACTTTCTACTGGTGACCATAAGATCATATCAGTCTGGTCTAATCGTAAAGAAAATGCAGATAAATTCGCAAGAAAATATAATTGTTTAGCATTTGAAAAGATGGAGGATGCTATACAAGCACCAGAGGTAGAAGGGGTTTACATAGCGACACCACACACAGCGCATTTTAATAATGCCTTGCTAGCATTAAAATGCCAAAAGCCTGTTTTAATTGAAAAACCAATTACAGTAAACTCAAAAGAATTAAAGATACTATTCGAATACGGATCTAAACACAGCTTGTATATAGGGGAAGCTATGTGGATGAAATTCAATCCATTAGCTAAATTTATAAACGAAAATGTTAAAGCTGGGAATATAGGTGATATTTTAGAGTTGGATGCTAGCTTCTGTGTTTGGTCTCCAAGAAGAGATAGGGTTAATAGACCTGAGTTAGGAGGGGGAGCTTTACTTGATTTAGGAGTTTACCCTATAACCTATAGTCATATGTTATTAGGAAAACCAGCAGCTATTGATGCCAAAACGACATTAAACAGATTTGGTGTGGATGGTGATGATAAAATTAAACTATTAAATAAAAATGATTCAGTAAGTAATATTTCTACTTCCATCTTTAAATATAGTATGATACAGGCAAACATAATAGGAACTAAAGGGAAAATCAAGGTACCTAATTTCTTCTCTGGTAACAAAGCAGTTATAACATCGAATGGAAAAAAGTTTGTTTATAAAACAGGTCGTAGTAGTTATACCTATCAATTTAATAAGGTAGCTCAGGATATTAGGCTAGGAAAATTAGAAAGTGAAGAAGTGCAGCATAAAGATAGTTTAGAAATAATGGAAATAATGGATGAGTGCCGAAAGCAATTTGGTGTTTATTACGAAAATGATAGAATCTAAAATTGGAGGGAAATCATAAGTTGGAAAAACTTTTAAATAATTACTTTTCAACAGTAGGAAAAACTAGATAAAATAGAAGATAATACACAAACTATCCATTTCCGTCCTAATGAATGAGTTTGCTATCAAATCTTAAACATACATAAACTATAGAATATTGAAATCTAATCATTTAAACGGTGGGAAGGAAAGAAAAGAATGTTTTTTTGTTAGATAAGACCATCTACTAAGGATTTTAGAGATGATGATGTCTAACAGAGTGGTAACTATAGACATAGGGATGGATATCTTTCCTATATCTCACGCCTCGATAAACAAATGATGTAATAAAAGGATTAACTAAAAGCTATATTCTTCTGGTTAATTTTGCTCTAATAATTTAAATGCAAAGATTAGTTTAAATAAATTTCAAGGGAGTAAGTATGGAAAATTTTTTAACAACATTTATTGAAGAGTATGGTTATGTTGGTGTAATGCTATTAATAGCGATAGAGAACATCTTTCCGCCCATTCCATCAGAAGTAATCTTAACTTTTTCAGGATTTATGACAACTAAAACAAACTTGTCTATATTAGGAGTTGTTATTTCTTCTACTATAGGCTCTGTATTAGGGGCTGGTATCCTCTATTTTATAGGCCTGCAACTTGATGTAAGCAGATTAGAGAAAATTATTGATAAATGGGGAAAAGTTCTTCGATTGACAAAGAAAGATATACATAGAGCAGATGCTTGGTTTGATAAATACGGTCCATTTACAGTATTCTTTTGTCGGTTTATCCCTTTAATCCGGAGTTTAATTTCAATACCAGCAGGGATGTCCAATATGAAATTAGGAATCTTTTTTATTCTTACTACATTAGGTACATTAATTTGGAACGTTGTACTTGTATATTTAGGAGCAACAGTTGGAGCTTCTTGGGAAGATATCGTTAGTATAATGGATATTTATTCAAATGTAATTTATGTCACCCTCGTAGTGATCGTAATAGTTGCAGGATTTTTATTTATTCGAAAAAGGTTAATAAAGAAAACATAAAGCGATTTTTTTAGATGAGATATAACTCAAATTTCTCACTATTGTGGATTGGAGCGGTCATCCTAGTCATTTTCTTAAGATCTACTTTAAGTGAGTATCAAGTAAATATCAAAACAATTACTAAATAAAATACAGCTTAAATAACTACAAATGTTTCTAATACTATAATTATAATAAATGGTGAATATGAAATCATAACGAAGGCTGCCCTGAAGAAGTTTATGGGGCAGCCTGTTTTGTAGTAAAATGATTCAATTACTTCTCACCACTCTTATAATCTCTTGATTTATATAGCTACTGAACCTAATCACATAATTGGTCTTGTCTTAGATAGTAGAAATGTAGTGTCTCTGCTATGTATTGAATATCCTCTTAGGTTAACTACTAACTAAAGAAAGGTCCCCTTTCCTCTCACTTCATTTTTTGATAAAGTGTAACTTACTATGTATGTGTGGAGGAAGAGTCATGCGTTATGATTATGAACAAATAGACTATCAAGTGGATTTACCAATTAATATTTTCACGCATACTTTAGAACGGTTTCCATATCATTGGCATGAGGATATTGAGATTCTATTTGTATTAAAAGGTGCATTGGAAATAAGAGTTGGTCGAGACAGCTATCAGTTAGAAGAGGGTGAACTATTCCTTGTAAATAGTAATGAACTTCATTTTATTAACGCAAGAACAGCTTTTGGAAAAACTCAGGTGTTGGCTCTTCAAATAGAAAGTGAATACTTAAAAAAGCACCGTATTCATACTGAGAACAAAAGGTTCTATCTAAACTCAAGTGAAGTTGGGACGGTAAATTTAAGTATTGTGAATGAAATGAAGTATATTCTTGCAAATATGATGGATTTGATTCTGAATAGGAAAAAATTGTATTATTTAAAGGTAGAAAAACTCTTACTTGATCTAGTTGTTATTCTAATGGAGCATTTTGAAGTTCCACTACTAGAAAAAGAACGTCAAGATATAGATAATGATCAAAGACTATTAGAAATATTGAAGTACATGAATAACCATTGTACAGAAACAGACTTTGGTTTACAGGGGATAGCAAAAGAATTTTCGTTAAATCCACAATACTTATCTCGATATTTTAAAGCAAAAGTAGGTATGTCTTTAAAAAAGAAATTAGACAGCATGCGCTTGAACAAATCTTTAATGTCATTACAAACAACAGACGAAACGGTTACCGATATCGCTTTTAAATATGGGTTTCCAGATAGTAAAGCCTATTATCGGGTTTTTAAAGAAGTGATGGGAATAACTCCTTCTCAGTTTCGTGAACAATACTTGATAGAAGTTGAGCAAAATATTCCGAAGGATTATTTAAGTATTAATAGTCGAGAATCACTAAAGAATTTATTTAAACATTTAGAACGTAAACAGAAAAATCAAGATGAAATTACTGTAGATAAGAAATATGATATTAATCTCTCTCGAAACACAGAGACTATAAGTCATTCCTTTAAAAAATTAACAACCTTTGGTTATGCTCCACATGCGTTGAGAAAAGAATTTTATGAGCAGCTTCAGGTTGTACAAAAAGAAATTGATTTTGAATATATTAGATTTCATGGGATTTTTTCAGACGAACTACTTGTATACAATGAGCAAGTTGATGGCACATATTTTTTAAATTTTAACCATATAGACTCTTTACTAGATTCTCTACTGATGAATAAGATAAAACCATTTATAGAGATAGGGTTTATGCCAAAGGATTTAGCTAGTACTTCAGATACAATTTTCAGGTGGAATGCTTATGTTTCTCCACCTAAAAATGTCAATCGCTGGTTAGAAATGTTAGAAGCATTCATCAGGCATTTAATTAATCGTTATGGACTAAAGGAAGTAAGAACTTGGTATTTTGAATTTTGGAATGAACCAGAAGTTAAGTATTTCTGGTCTGGAACAAGAGAAGAATTCATAACATTGTTTGCAAAAAGCTATAGATGTATAAAAAAAATCGATCCTGAGCTAAGAATAGGTGGCTTTGGTAATATTGATTTTTTATCTGATATGACTTGGTTAGAGGATTTTAGTAAGTACTTGGAAAAGGAGAAGGTCGAACTGGATTTCTTCTCTTTCCATGTTTACAATCTTTCAAAGGAATCACCGGAAAAAAACGATCCTATTAATGATTTTGGTGATGTGTATCTCACAGGTGATATTATTAAAAAGCTTGAAGAGACAGAGAATATTAAGTTTGGTGATGAACATAATTTTACACGTAGAATTGACAATATCAAAAGCATAATTAAAGGTTATCCTCAGCTGAATAAGGAGCTATGGATAACTGAATGGAACGCTAGTGTTAATAGTAGAGATTTAATACATGATACATGCTATATGGCTTCTTTTATTGTCAAGAATGTCATTGAAAACTTTTGGAAAGTAAAAGGAATGGGATTTTGGACATTTACGGATATTTTTGAAGAATTTAATTTTGAACAGCCTTTGTTTCACGGGGGCTTTGGCTTGATGACATACAATGGAATAAAAAAAGCTAGTTACCATGCTTATTATTTTTTAAGTAAGCTTGGAGATGAACTTGTTTTTAAAAAAGAAGATACAATTGTTACGAAAAGAGGAGAAGACTACCAGATTTTAATTTTTAATTATTCTCATCCAAATAAACTTTATAGTTCATTTGATTTTTCACAGCTGTCTTTAATTAATCGCTACACGGTATTTGAGAATGACTCGAAAAAATCCTACAATTTAAATTTAAATGGTATCCAGGGAGAATATACGTTAAAAAAACAATATGTGAATAGAAAACAAGGCTCTTCTTTTGACGCTTGGGTAGACATTGGAGCGCCAGGTAGCATTGACCAAGACACGATGAGATTTCTTAAAGGGAGGGCTGAACCAGGCATTCAAATTCAGAAGATCAACATTCATAATGAATTCAATTTGCAAACAGTTCTTCATCCACACGAAATACAGCTAATTGAACTAAAAAAAAGGTACTAATTTCAAAGCTAATATTAACAAAATTCATATCAAATGAAACAAAACCAAGGTATTCCCTTTTTTGACAAGGTGAATGGCTTGGTTTTTTTATGTAGTCAAAAATCGGAATAGTATTTCTATGTTATTGGAATGTAGTAAATGAAAAATAAATTTATAGTAGATTTAACAGTTTCGCAGGAAGAAAGCGCAATCATATAAATAATGTTCATTTGGTACTATTCCTGCAGGTTGGATTAAATAATGTGTAAAGAAATCAAAGATAGATAGAAAGAATCTTTCAAAAGAGGAAAGACAGAGTAGTTGCAGGATAATATTGTATTTAAAAATAGAAGTGAATGTTGGAGGGGATCATCATGTCTGAATACTTTAAAAAGAGAAAAGCTAAGAAACAAGAAATAGTGCAACGAGTGAAAGAAGATAAAGCAAAGCGTAAAGAAAGAAAGCAGGAAATTGCTGCTATGCCAGAGGCTGATAGAAAGGCAGCAATTGTAAGCGATAAACAATTGTGGAAAGAACAGAAACAACAAAGAAAAGTAGAATTGAGATCTTTAAGCCGTAAAGAAAGAAGAGCAGCGAAAAAAGAAGCAAAAAAGTACAAAAAAATAAAAAATAGACCAATACGAATCGCCGGCTGGTCGGTTGTTGGTGCGGTGGTATTATTTGCTGTAGTAACGGTAGGGCCGACTGTTTCAAGTATACTTGGGAACATGTCTGGTAAACACATTACAATTGATACAACAAGTGAAGAAGCAGTTAAAGCAAGAGAAGCTGCCGATGTTATTGCCGAAGAAATTTCGGATGAAGGATTAGTTTTATTAAAAAATGAAAACAATTCACTACCTCTAGTAGATAAAAAAATCAATGTATTTGGTTCTACGGCATTTGGCTTTAAATATGCAGGTGGTGGTTCTGGTGCATCAGACTTATCTCGTGCTGTCAATTTATTTGATGCGCTTAACAATGCAGGAATTGAGTACAATAAGGAACTATATGATTACTATGCGGGATTGCCAGAATTAGAAGAAGCAACAGGTAAGGGTGAAACTGGTGCGGTTCAAGTAGTTAAAGGATTGCTTGGTGGTGGTGACGAGGAATCTGGTGAGCCAGAAGTTACAGCTGCTGCACTAGCTAAGGCGAAAGAATTCTCTGATAATGCAATGATTATTGTTCAAAGTAATGCGGTAGAGGCGTCAGATGTAAGTGCGGATCAATTACAGCTAACAGATGATATGCGTGCATTAATTGAAAAAGTAGCTAGTAACTTTACCAATGTGACAATCATCGTAAATGCTGGTAATACTTTTGAATTAGGATTTGTTGAGGAGTTTCCAAGTATTCAATCCATACTTTGGGTTGGGACTCCTGGACCATTTGGAACAAATTCACTTGCTAAAGTTCTATCAGGAGAAATAAATCCTTCCGGACGTATTACTGATACGTATGTTTATGATCTTGAATCTTCACCAGCGAGTGAGAATTTCGGAGATTATAAATATGAGAATTTAGATAAAGCTTACCTTAATTATGAAGAAGGAATTTATGTAGGATACAGATTTTATGAAACCTACTATAAAGGAAATGAAGAGGGATACAAACAAGCAGTTCAATATCCTTTTGGTTCTGGTTTAAGTTATACAACATTTGATTGGAATGTCGTTAGTCAACAATTAAATAATGAATCGATCGAGTTAAAAGTAGAAGTAAAAAATACTGGTAAAGTCTCAGGGAAAGATGTTGTTCAAGTTTACTACTCTGCTCCGTATACACCAGGTGGAATTGAAAAGTCTGCTATTAACTTAGCAACCTTTGCAAAAACAAAGTCTCTAAATCCAGGAGAGTCTGAAACTTTAACAATTACGTATGATACAAGGGATATGGCTTCATATGATATGGCAAATGAGAACTATGTTCTAGAAAAAGGAACATACGAAATTAAACTTGCTAAAAATGTTCATGACATTGAAAGTTCATTGAGCTATGAATTACTTGAAGAAATTGTGTATAACACAGACGCTGATACAGGAACAGAGTATAAAAATCGTTTTACTCAATCAGAAAACGAATTAACAGTTCTTTCTCGTAATGATTGGAAAGGAACATATCCATCAGATCAAGATGATTCAAAAGTTGCATCAGATCTCGTTATTGAAAGAGTTCAAGGACACGAATTTAATAACGATGTGGACATGCCTATAACAGGTGCTGACAATGGACTACAATTAGAAGATTTAAAAGGATTAGACTATGACGATGCTAAGTGGGATAAATTCTTAGACCAATTAACTGTGGATCAAATGATCGATTATGTGTCAGAAGCTGCTTATCACACTATAGAAATTGAAGAACATGGAATTCCGAATACAGTTTTATTAGATGGACCTGCTGGGCTTAATTTCTTCTTTAAGAAGTTCGAAGCTGGAGCATACCCAACTGAAATTGTTATTGCATCAACGTGGAATAAAGATTTAGCCTACAAAATGGGTGAATCAATTGGAAAAGAAGCTAAAGCATATGGAGTTCACGGATGGTACGCTCCAGCTCTTAATATTCACCGTTCACCACTAGGCGGAAGAAACTTTGAGTATATGTCAGAAGATCCTGTATTAAACGGTATGATTGGTGGTAGTATGTCGAAAGGTGCAGGTGACCAAGGTGTTACAGTGTTTATGAAACACTTTATCATGAATGAGCAAGAAACAAATGCACGCTCTGGGATTCTAGTATGGTCAAATGAACAAGCTATGCGTGAATTACACCTACGTCCTTTCGAAATGACAGTAAAAGAGGCTGGTGTAACCGGTGCAATGTCTAGTTTCACTTACATTGATGGTAAATGGGCAAATTCAGAATTATTAAATGGAATGCTAAGAGATGAGTGGGGCTTTGAAGGTGTCGTATCTTCCGATGCGGTGTTCGGTTTCATGGAGCCACAAAAAGCCATTACATCTGGTAATGATTTAATGTTAGATATTTTATCGGTTACAAAGAATAAAAAACTTTTAGAAGAAGCATATGATGAGCATCCAGAAGCGATGACAGCAGGACTACGAAATAGTATGCATAATTCACTATATGCAACACTGAAGACGTACATTTTTAACTAAAAATATTACTTGCTAGAGTAAGAAGGCGGACTATGTCCGCCTTCTTACCAATTAACAACTTCTTAGGCGGTGTGTAGAATGAAACATGAAAATTTAATTAAACAAATGACTTTGGAAGAAAAAGCTTCCCTTATGTCTGGGCAAAACTTTTGGAATACGAAAGCAATTGAACGACTTGGAATTCCGTCCATTATGTTAACTGATGGACCACATGGACTGCGCAAACAAGGCGGGAAAGCAGATCACCTTGGATTAAATAAAAGCTTACCAGCAACTTGTTATCCAACAGCGGCAACGTTAGCAAATAGCTGGGATAAGTCACTGATATATGATGTGGGACAAGATATTGGGAAGGAAGCTCGTAGTGAGGGAGTCAGTGTATTACTTGGACCGGGGCTAAATATTAAAAGAAATCCGTTATGTGGACGTAATTTCGAATATTTTTCAGAAGACCCATTTCTAACTGGTGAACTAGCTAGTGAAATGGTAAAAGGAATTCAGTACAATGGCATTTCAGCTTGTCCTAAGCATTATGCTGTAAATAGTCAGGAGCATATGCGAATGACAATTGATGAAATTGTTGATGAACGTTCACTTAGAGAAATTTATTTAACAGGATTTGAAAAAGTTGTAAAAGAGAGTAATCCTCTTACGATGATGTCTTCTTATAATAAGGTAAATGGTGAGTTTGCAAATGAAAATCAACATTTAGCGAATGACATTTTGTATTCTGAATGGGGATTTGACGGTGTTATTGTAACTGACTGGGGTGGAAATAATGACCGTATTGCTGGGTTAAAAGCTCATAATCAGTTAGAAATGCCATCTACTAACGGAATTACAGATAAAGAGATTGTCGATGCAATAAAAGCAGGAACATTAGATGAATCAATCTTAGATGAAGCGGTAGATCAATTACTATCTCTAGTATTTAAAGTACGTTTAGATGATAAAGAAGCTGTAAAAGTAGATTATGAAGAGCACTACAAAAAGGCTGTTGAAGCTGCTCGTCAGTCTATTGTACTCCTTAAAAATGAAAATAGTATTCTTCCACTTAAAGAGGAAACAAAAGTAGCGGTTATTGGTGATTTTGCAAAAAATCCAAGATATCAAGGAGCAGGGAGTTCATTAATTAATCCCTATAAGTTAAGTAATCCACTTGATAGTTTACAAAATTCCTCTCTAAATATTGCAGGCTATGCACAAGGCTTTAAGCGACTGGGTGGAAAGAGTAGTAAATTGTTGAAAGAAGCAACAAGCCTCGCAGAATCTGCTGAAGCAGTGCTTTTATTTATTGGTCTTGATGAAAGCAGAGAAGCAGAAGGTATAGATAGAGAAGATTTAAAGCTAGATCAAAATCAGTTAGAACTTGTTGAAGCTTTAACTAAGGTAAGTGAGAAAGTTATCGTTGTTTTATCTGGTGGTGGAGCAATTGAATTACCATTTGCAGATGATGTTCAAGGGATTGTACACACATATCTTTCTGGACAAGGTGGGGGTGAAGCTATAGTTGATATATTACTTGGCAAACACAATCCAAGCGGTAAATTAAGTGAAACATTCCCAATTCAGTATAATGATGTAGCTTCCTCAGCATACTACCCTGGTCAGCAAGCAACAAGTGAGCATAAAGAGGGGCTATTCATCGGTTATAGATACTTTGAGACTGCAAATGTACCAGTACTTTACCCATTTGGATATGGGCTATCTTATACTACTTTTGAATATAGTAATATTCTTGAAGACGGCTTAAATGTTAGTTTTGATTTGACAAATACTGGTGAAGTTGCTGGAGCAGAAATTGCTCAATTGTATATTGAAAAGGTAGATTCAAAGATTTTCCGTTCGCAAAAAGAATTAAAAGGCTTTGATAAGGTCTACTTGGAACCTGGTGAAACGAAGCGAGTGACACTAACGTTAACAAAACGAGATTTCTCATACTATAATCCTGAAATAAAGGATTGGGAAATCGAATCAGGATTGTATAAGATTCAAGTAGGTAGCTCAATTCAAGAAATTCATTTGGAGGAAACGATTGAAATGGAGGGTGTTTCTCCAACTGTTTTCTTAAAGGATGAATATCCACACTACGCTCAGGCAAATGCGAAGCATATTCCTGATTCAGAATTTGAAAAAATATTAGGTAGAAAGCTTCCACCTAAAAGTTGGGATCATCATAAAGATTTAGGAATGAATGATACGATTAATCAAGCACAGTATAAAAACTGGCTTGGCAAACTGCTATATAAATCTATTATGTTTTTCCATCATTACTATAAAAGAATTGGAAAACCGTTAACGGCCAATAATGTATACTTTGTTATCAACATGCCATTTAGACAAATTGACCGCTTTTCGGGTGGGAAAGTTAGTAAAAAGAATGTTGAGCAACTTTTACGATGGATTAATCGATAAGATAACAAGGAAACGGTAAAACTCTTCACCAAAAGCATAAATGTTTTTGGTGTAAGAGTTTTTTTAGAAAGCTTATACCATGAAACTATTGTCATTTTGCTGAATTTTTTATGAATAAGTAGCCGATAAATAGACAAAAAAATAAATACAAAAATGGGGTTAACAGATGGATAATGAGAAAATAACGAAGAATTTCAATTTTCGAAGTAGTTTAATTGTAAAAGTTGTTTTTGGAGTAGTCTTTAGTTTAATGATCACTTCACTAATCTCCGAGGTATTCATTAAAGTTTTTTTACCCAGTTTTATAAACGGTATTGCTGGGCTTATTGTAAGTAATCTTGTTTCTTTTGCTTTTACTACCCTCGTTATTGTTTTAGTTATAAGGATTTTAGTGGTTAAAAGAATTAGTAAATTATCAGTAGCATTCCAAAAAGCATCAAAAGGGGATTTAACTGTACGAGTTGATAACCATTCAAAAGACGAAATAGGAAATTTAATCAACGATTTTAACACAATGACAAGCAACTTACATTCAGTCATTAAAAAAGCAAATGATACAGCTACACATGTTTCGTCACACTCTGAGGAGTTAAAAAGTAGTACGGAACAATCAAGTGAAGCAGTTGATCAAATTTCCATTGCCGTCCAAGAGATTGCCTCAAGCTCAGAAGAACAAGTGAATAAACTAACAGACTTAGAACAATTGGCACAATTAGTTGTGAGTGAAATGGACAATGTTTCAGGTTCCATTCAATCCGTTAATCAACTGGCAAATGAAACAAATGATCAAGCAAATTCCGGAATTGAGTTAATTGAGAAAACGATCTCTAAAATGGCTATCATACAGACAGCTGTTAATGAATCATCGGAAATTATTAATTCGCTCGGAGATAAATCCAAAGAAATTAGTCATATTGTATCTCTTATTACATCGATTGCTGAACAAACCAATCTTCTTGCTCTAAATGCGTCTATTGAAGCTGCACGTGCTGGTGAAGCAGGCAAAGGTTTTTCTGTCGTAGCTGAGGAGGTTCGAAAGTTGGCTGAAGAGTCAGGACAAGCGGCTGGTAGCATTAGTAAGCTAATAACGGAAATTCAGAAGGAAACGGTTAATGCTGTTAGCTCAATTAAAACTGGAACAACAGTAGTTGCAGAAGGCACTCAAATGATGGATAAAAGTGGTGAAGCCTTTACCATTATTGTAGATTATGTTCATCAGATTAGTGATCAGTCCAAAGAAGTCAATAGTAGGTCACTAGCAGTGAATGATAAAGCCAAAACAACTAGAGAAATTATTGGCGTTATTACTAGTGGGACAGAACAAGTTTCATCTAGTGTACAAAATGTCGCAGCATCCGTAGAAGAACAATCGGCATCTAATGAAGAACTTGCATCTTCTGCAGAACTACTAAGTAAAGTGGCTATTGAGCTTAAAAATGATATGAATAGGTTTAATGTTAGATAATATTTGTATTGAATGTATCTTTTGTAAGGCATTAAGACGCACTCTCTCCCCACATTTAAAGCAGCCTATTACATCATGAAATCTGTAAGGAGAGAGTGTTTCCATACTTACTTCACTTTATTTCATTAGTTTATTCCATCTTATTCTCATCAATTTTGATAGGGTAAGGGTCAGAGTTCAGGGGTTCGATTTCCCTATCTGATCAACTGAAAGAGAAGCTTCAATTCCTTAGTACACAATGGATTGAAGTTTTTCCTATTTTAGTAAATTGAAATTACTTCTATAAATAAAATTAATAAAACTCAAACACAGTAAATTGCAAGCTACGTTTCCTGGATATGAAAAGGACGGCAACTTTTGACGCCTCCTAATCAGATATATAATGAACTTTTTTCCTATTTGCAAAATAAGCAATTATGGAGCCCGAAATTAAAAATATAATACCAATAATTAGTGAATTATAATCAGAAGTTGCCGTTTTCGGGAGGGTTTTCCCTTTTAGATCTTCTTCACTAGTATTATCTTTATTTTTATCCTGATTGGCTGTATCGTCATTTACACTAGGGGGGATGTTACCATCTTTCTCAGAATTACCGGCATTATCATCGCCCAGTTTTTGGTCATTATTTTTCTTAGGGATATTTGTATTATTCTCATCTGGAACACTGGTATTATCGTCATCAGGTGTATCATGATTATTGTCATCCCCTGGGTCATTTGTGTTATCATCATCAACTGGTGTATCACTGTTATCATCTTCCCCAGGTGGTTTTACAGTAGATCCAACGACCGTGTCTCCATCTTTTTCAATTAAGTATTCTACTTTTTCGCCACTCCAAAAATGGAATGTAAGTTTTACGGAACGTTTTTCATCAATTTCTTTGAAGAATCGATCATTTCCATAAGGAAAAATTATTACATTATCCTCATAACTTGGAGCAAACGCATATCCAAATTCTTTATAAGATGTCCAGCTCTGTGGTCCAGCTACACTTTTATCATCTACATATATAGCTTCCATTGTTTTTAGTAAATTTCCATTAAATTGCATTGGTATGGAAAAATCGCTTATCGAGCCTGATGAGTCTGTCACAATAGGAGTATCATGATTATAAATGGTGAAATACCAATTTGCTCCTTTATTGAATGTTGCAGTTAATACGGATGTTTCTCCAAATTCATCTGAAGAAAATTGGGAAAGCAAGCTTGCTTTTAGGGTGAGCTTGTCACCTTCTAAGACATAGTCTTCTCCGGCAACTAAAGTTTTAGCACCATTCTTTAGAGAAACGAATTGGTTTCCATTTAAGTTGAATGTTCTTGTAACGTCTGTTATTTCTTGACCTCGTTTAATGAAAACAAAGTCAGTGTCAGCTGTTGAAGAACGACCTTCCCAGCTTGCTTTCATCATGTCATATAATTGTGGATCATTCCATTCTAGAGTGGATCTGTTAAAATGCTGTCCATTATCCCAAAGTATATGGATGATTCCTTTTTGTTCAGCATAAGAAATCATATACTCGAAAAATTTTAATTTCTCACCTTGTTGAATTGTACCAGTATTTTGATCAAATCCTAACAAGCCAAACTCTCCAACAACTACAGGAATTCCATTTGAAGTAAACTTGTCATAAATCCGATTGAAATTTTCATTAATATGATTTATTGATTGTTCATCAAAAGTAGAAGTTCCAGCAATGTTCACACTAAAAGGCCAATACCCATAATAATGAACAGTTGAGATGATATATGGATCTTCTTTTTCAATAATCCAGTTATATAGGTTATCTACATGTACCTGGTTTTCGAAATTAGTATAATAAGTAGGTATAACAAGTGCACGAGTTTCGTTTGTTCCTCCCGAATTTCTCACAATTTCGTAAAATGAATCATTGAGTTCATTTAAAAATTGTTGACCTTGAACGTCTCCACCGTCTCCCCAAAATTGTGGTTCATTTAAACTTTCAAACATTAAATTTGATGGATAATCTTTAAAGTGTGTAGATAATTGTGTCCAAATTGAATTGAATTTCAATAAGGTAGTTTCATGATCTGAAGGCATGCCATTGGCAACCCAGCTCCATGAATCATGGTGAATGTTAATCATGACTTTTAAGTCTGCTTCTAGTGCCCATTTAACCACTTTGTCGACTCTACTTAGAAACTCAGGATTAATCGTATAGTCTGGGGCGTCTCCTAATCTAGTATCAAATGTTATTGGGATTCGGATACTATTAAAGCCTTGATTCTTAATCTTTGTTATAAGGTCTTTTGTCACCTCGGGGTTTCCCCATGCAGTTTCATCAAGCACAACCTTATTCGTATCAAAGCCATCAAACGTATTTCCTAAGTTCCAACCAGGCTGCATATCATTTGCGTATTGAACAATGTCATAGGTTGGGGTTTCTGTTGGTGATATTGCCTTTTCTGTTTCTTTAGCAAAACCAATCGTAGGGATGGTTAATCCAATTAACAAAAAAACGGTTAATAATAGCTTTAAGTATCTCATTTAACTCGCCTCCAATTTTAGTAGATTAATTAAGGTGGTAAAGAGAAGCTATTCACCTCTTTTCATTTTTTAATAGATTGATTGTAAACGTTTACAATTTTATGTTATCAAAATAATTTAAGTGTTAATACATGGAAAATTAGATGTATTTTCATAGAATTATTTGATTATTAATAATAAAAAATTTTGCCTAGATATGAAGGTTTTTGAAAAGATACATATAGCCGATGAAGGACATGAGCGAGAGAAAAAGAATGAGGAAAAATGAAAGAATGGTAGAAAAGAAGAGGAGTATGGTCGATAAAATGCATTTGATAGTCGGGAAAAAACTGGTTGACGCGCAAAAGTGGAAGAATGGTCGAAAAGAAGAGGAGTATGGTCGATAAAATGCATTTGATGATCGGGAAAATGCGGGTTGGCGCACAAAAATAGACATTCATGAAAATAAAAACTTTCATGAATGTCTTAATGTAAGAACAAAGATAGTCTATTTGTTGTTCATACGCGCTATTGTCGTAAATATTTTATGATAGCCATAGTAACTAAGGATTGCGACAAAGACACCAGTAAAGAGTAGGAGTAAAAATGGAAAGTATGTGAAACTTATATAAATAATAAAAATACATAGAATGATGATTCCGAAGGAAAATACTGGGTTTGTGATGCTGATAATTAGTACGTTCTTTAAACTCTGAGATAGTTTAGATTCTGTATGAACAGTATCAGAAAAAAAGTATAGTGTATAAAGAAGCAAGAGAGCTAATATGAATAAAAATAAAAAATTTATAAAAGGTGAAGTATTCTTAAAGTAAAGATAGTCAACACTCCCTATTAGCCATAGAAAAGAGATAAAGAGTCCGCCTGAAAAACTCCGTTTATAATTTTCTTTGTAAAACTTCCAAAAGGAACGAATGATTTTTATATCTTCTTTCATGAACCATTTCCTAACAACTCCAAATAAAGCTGTCGTAGCTGGAAATAACAAAGCCGGAGATAAGACAATAATTGAGATTAGTAACAGCATCATCTGACTAAAATCTTCAACAAGAACTAGAAGTAAACTCAAATACGCAATAGGTAAAATAAAAACTAGCCATGTTAGATTTAGTGTGGCTAAATTAATAATCCATTCAAAAACGGGTTGTAATCTTCCGAGAAAATTATTCAATTACTTCAACTCCTCTATTATTTCTGCTTTTTTATAAGACTCTTTTCTGAAGGAATGTTGCTAATTAACCTAATTTTTTGGTTAGTAGCAATGTTTTTATCATATATAAGGTCATATTCTAAGAAGAAAAGATCCACAAGACGTTATACAGTACAGTTTTCTTCATATGACTATAAGAAATAAAGTTTACGAAAACAGCTCTTTATAAAGAGATTAAAGTGTCGGTCGCCATAGAAAAACTATTTTCATAATAATTCCAATTAAATGGAGCTATTATATCATAATAAAGTAGAAACATTACAGGTGTCAAAGCTGATTTAAAGTCATTGATTATCTCTAAATTAGAATGGATTATTTCTATAATAATTAGGGTGTTTAAGGGGAAGGAAAGAATGATAAAGTTAAGAGAGCGTTTACATTAGAGTTGTGTAATTGCTTCATAAATAGGTATTAAATAATAAATACATAGTGAGGATGAGAATTATATGGAAAAAATAGCCGAAAAAAAGAGTTGCAAATTTCCTTTTCAAAATCCCAATCTACCATTAGAAACAAGAGTTAATGATCTTACCTCAAGATTCACATTAGAAGAAAAGGTTCATTTAATGTGTCAATATCAGCCGGCTATTGAACGCTTGGAAATAAATGCTCATAAACAAGGTACTGAAGCTGCTCATGGCATGGCTTGGTTAGGTAAAGCAACAACTTTTCCGCAGACAATCGGATTAGCTTGCACATGGAATCAGGAATTAATGAAAGAAATTGGAGATGTCATAAGTACTGAGGCTAGAGCTTTTTATAAGAAAAATCCAGAGATAAATGGATTAACTTTATGGGCACCTACAGTTGATATGGAAAGAGATCCGCGGTGGGGAAGAACGGAAGAAGCTTATGGCGAGGATCCCTATTTAACAGGGAAGCTAACATCATCTCTTGTTAAAGGTATTCAGGGTGACCATCCGTTTTTCTTCAAAGCTGTCGCAACATTAAAGCACTTCTTAGCAAACAATAATGAAATTGATCGTGGAAGCTGTTCAGCTAGTATTGATCCGAGAAATATGTATGAATATTATTTGAAAGCTTTTGAACTGCCTTTTAAAGAAGGTGGTGCCAACTCTATGATGACAGCATATAATTCTATCAATGGTACGCCAGCTATTCTTCACCCTTATGTAAAGGAAATCGTTAAAGAGCAATGGGGAATGAATGGATTTGTTGTAAGTGATGCAGCAGATTTATTAGGAGTTGTACGTGATCATGAGTATTATGAACACCATTCTCAATCGGTGGCTGATGCAATTAAAAATGGAATTGACAGCATGACAGATGATTTTGATGAAACAACCAAAGCAATTTTTGAAGCGTTAGAAAAGAATTTAATAAATGAAAATGATTTAGATCAAGCATTACGAAATACATTCAGGGTTCGTTTTCGTTTAGGAGAATTTGATCCAATTGAAAATAACCCATACTCAGCTATACCTGAATCAATTATTTGTGATCCAAAACACGCTGAGGTTTCATCTCAAGCAGCTAAGGAATCTATTGTACTATTAAAAAATGAAAACAATATATTGCCTTTAAATAAGGAAAAGTTAAACAAGGTATCAGTCATAGGACCGTTAGGAAATATTGTCTATCGAGATTGGTATTCAGGAGATTTCCCATATTCTATTACACCTTATGATGGTATAAAAAATAAGCTAGAAGGTAAACAGGTAACATTCCATAGTGGAAATGATAAGGTTATTTTAAGGAAAGCTAGTAAATTTATTGGTTTAGGAATGGATGAAAATAATCCTCTACTAGCAAATAAGCTGAAGAAAGAACATGCAGCAAGGTTTGAGCTTTCAGATTGGGGATGGGGAAGTCATACAGTCCGTTCACTAGATAATGGTAAGTACGTAACAAGTGCAGATGATAAAACCATAGCGGCTTCTGCTGATGAAATATATGGGTGGTTTGTAAAAGAAGTTCTCCACTTACAACCAGAAGGCCAAAACAAATTTAAACTATCAACTTGGAATAATCAAGCAGTTGTTGAAGACGAAGATGGAAATCTAAAGATATCTGAAGACACAGATGTTACTAATTCTGTTTTACTTGAAAAAGAAATAATTGAAAATGGAATGGAAGAAGCCATTAAAGCGGCAAAGGAATCTGATGTAGCCATTGTATTTGTCGGAAATAATCCTGTTGTTAATGGCAAGGAAGAAATGGATCGCCCAGATATTTCTTTAGCTGAAGCACAGGAACAACTTATTAAAGAAGTATATAAAGTGAATCCAAATACAATTGTAGTCGTTATTGGAAGCTATCCATTTGCAATTAATTGGGTAGATGAGAATATTCCTGGCATTATCTATACCTCACATGCAGGTCAAGAGTTAGGAAATGCGATAAGTGATGTTTTATTTGGAGACTATAATCCTGCCGGTCGTTTAAATATGACATGGTACCGCTCTGTAGATCAATTACCTAATATATTTGACTACGATATTATTAAAGGCAAACGAACGTATATGTATTTTGAAGGTGAAGAATTATACCCATTTGGTCACGGGAAATCTTATGCCAATTTTGAATATAGCGATTTTAGAGTTAGTGAAAATGAAATTAATGAGCATGATGAGATAACTGTAACAGTAAAGCTGAAAAACAATAGCACATATGCAGGTGATGAGGTTGTCCAGCTATACTTCCGTTCATTACAATCTCGATTCAAAAGACCACATAAACAACTAATTGGCTTTAAACGAATCTTTATTGAAGCAGGAGAAACAAAAGAAGTAGAACTGGAAGTAAAAGCAAGTGAATTAGCAGTTTGGGATGTTACTAGAGATAAGTATTGTGTTGAAACTGGAGAATATGTGTTGATGATTGGTCAATCATCAGCGGATATCCAGTTACAAGAAACACTTAAGGTTAATGGTGAGGTTATTCCTCCACGTAATTTGTATATCAATACACAAGCAGAAAACTATGATGATTATCAGGATATAGTGATCAACGAGTGCAAAGAAGGTGGGCATTCAGTTCAAACAAAAGACGGATCTTGGATGATGTACAGCGATGTAGATTTTAGTAAAGGCATACAATCTATTGAAGCTCGTGTATCAAATAACTCAGAACAAACTAAGATTGATATCCATCTTGAACATCCTCAAGGGGGAAAAATCGGTGAAATTGTTGTTAGTAATACAGGAGACAGACAAAATTGGCATACCGTAACGGGAGCTGTTCAACTCAAAGAATCTATTGAACATACTAAGGTTTATTTTGTTTGTAAGGGTGAAGTATTAATAAGTTATTTCCGTTTCATTGCGTAGTCATAGTAAGGGTGTTTTGTATAACTTGAAAAGGTCAGGCTGGCAGTTGGTGCTAACTGACCTTTTTTTCGAAGAGCTATTATCGTAAACTACGTTGTTTTTTAGCACTGAAGTAAACAACACTATATAAGTCTAGTGGCATCTTTTCTTCTAGAATCGTTCCTTTTATGAGAAAAAAAACACTATTGCTAGTAGATTGAGATCAATTAGCAATAATCTTTCAGAAAAGAGCCTTTGGAAAAATGGGGTGAAATGATGGGGAATCCTAATAAAAAGGATTTGAAATTATGGTATAAAGTTCCTGCAGCAAAGTGGGAGGAAGCACTGCCTTTAGGAAATGGTCGATTAGGAGCAATGATTTTTGGAGATGCAAAGTATGAAAAAATTCAATTGAATGAAGATACATTGTGGTCAGGGGAACCAGGTCAAAAAATCAATAAAGAGGCTAAACATACTTTAGAAAAAGCAAGAGAGCTTATCTTTAAAGGGAAAAATGTTGAAGCTGAACAGCTAATAGAAAAGAAGATGGTTGGAGAAGATTGTGAAGCTTATCAGCCTCTAGGTGATGTAATTATTGAACATATAAACGAAGGAGATGTGAAAAATTTCCGGCGTGAACTAGATTTACAAACAGCTGTTGCACGAACGGAATATAAGATAAGTGGTGTTGCCTATAGAAGAGAAACCTTTGTTAGTCACCCAGACCAGGTTCTAGTAGTAAGGTTAAAGGCCTTGGGTCAAGAATCCTTTCCTATTCGTTTAAAAATTCACCTGAATTCATTACATCCTCATGTGATTAAAGAAGGGAAAGATAAGTCTCTCATTTTGAGTGGGAAAAGTCCTATTTCCGTAAAAAATCCTGGTGAAATCTTATATGATGATCATCGTGGCTTAAAATTTCAAGTTCATATACAAGGGCAGTCGCAAAATGGTGAATGGTCTATTTCAGATGGGGCTCTTGAGATATCCGGTGAAAATGAAGTGATGTTACTACTAACAGCGAAAACGAATTTTACAAACTTTAATGAGGTGCCACAATCGGATTTATCATCTATTGAAACTCTATGCCAGAATATCCTTTTCAACGCAAAAAATAAGGGATATGAAAAATTAAAAAATTTCCATATTAATGATTACCAGAGTTTGTTTAATCGAGTTTCTCTCTCATTAGATACTGAGCCAGACTATGAAGAACTTCCTACAAATGAAAGGCTAGAAAACTATAAAAACAGACAAGATGATTTTTCACTTGAAGCATTGTATTTTCAATATGGTCGTTATTTATTAATTTCCTCATCAAGACCTGGCACTCAGGCAGCAAATCTTCAAGGAATTTGGAATCCGTTTATTCAGCCTCCATGGAATAGTGATTATACAACGAATATAAATACGGAAATGAATTATTGGATAGCAGAAGTTTGTAACTTAACAGAATGCCACGATCCTCTTTTTGATTTAATAGAAGATTTGAGCATTACAGGTAAAAGTACTGCAAAAGAATTATATGGTGCGAGAGGCTTTGCCATTCACCATAATGTTGATTTATGGAGGATGTCTACACCATCTTCAGGTCAGGCTTCTTGGGCTTTTTGGCCAATGGCAGGAGTATGGCTGGCAAGTCATTTATGGGAGCATTATCTGTTTACACTCGATCATGCATTCTTAGAAGAAAAAGCTTATCCATTAATGAAAGATGCTGCTCAATTTTGCTTGGATTGGTTAATAGAAGGACCTGATGGATATCTAGTAACAAACCCTTCCACATCACCGGAAAATAAATTTCTCACCGATGATGATCAACCAACAGCTGTATCTTATGCTTCCACAATGGATATGACGTTAATTAAAGAGTTATTTCAAAATTGCATACAGAGTTGCAAACAATTAACTATTGAAGATGACTTCCTTGAAGAACTGTCAGGTGCTATAGAACGTTTAGTACCATTCAAAATAAACAAAGATGGACGATTGCAAGAATGGATAGAGAATTTCGCGGAGCATGAACCTGGTCATCGACATGTATCACATTTATATGGACTTTACCCAGGCAATCAAATTAATAGCAATCAAACTCCAAACTTAGTTGAAGCTGCAAGAAATTCCTTAACATATCGCTTAGAACATGGTGGAGGACACACAGGTTGGAGCTGTGCATGGCTCATCAATTTATTTGCTCGCCTTCAGGATGAACATAATGCACATTTCTATTTGCAAACTCTATTAGCACGATCAACTCATCCTAATTTATTTGGTGATCATCCACCTTTCCAAATTGATGGTAATTTTGGTGGGACATCTGGAATGGCTGAAATGTTGGTTCAAAGCCATTTAGGTGAAATTGAATTACTACCTGCATTACCTGCTGCTTGGAAAAATGGCAGGGTAAGCGGATTAAAAGCAAGAGGAGGGTTTGAAGTAAATATTGAATGGGCTGATGGGAAACTAAAAATAGCTGAAATAATGTCTACTAAACAAAACAATGTAAGGGTTTCCTATAAAAATAAATTATTAAAGATTGAAACGCAAGAAGTAACCTTTGTTACGACAAATCAAGTAAAAGTAGAAAGTAATTCAAAAATAAAAGTTTCATTAGTTGATGAATAAAATAAAAGTGAATAGGAGGAAATAGAATGATTAGTACAAAAATACCGAAAATGATTTATGGTGGAGATTATAATCCAGAACAATATGACCGTGAAACGATGAATGAAGATATGAGAATGTTTAAAAGCGCAAAAATTGATTTTGTCCGAGTGAATATTTTTGCATGGGCAAAGTCTCAGAAGGATGAAGTTTCTTATGATTTTCAATGGCTAGATTTAGTAATTGATACGTTATATGAAAATGGAATCAAAGTTGGAATTGGAACAGGTACAGCTGCTCATCCAGCATGGCTTGCAAAGAAGTATCCTGATATTCTTCGTACTGAATTTGACGGAAAGAAACGGAAATTTGGAGGAAGACATAATTCATGTCCAAATAGTCTTACCTATCAAAAATATGCTTCATTATTTGTGAAGAAACTTGTTGAACGCTATCAAAAGCACCCTGCTGTACTTCTTTGGAATATTTCAAATGAATGGGGTGGCGCTTGCTATTGTGAAAATTGTGAGAAAGCCTTCCGTGTTTGGCTTAAAGAAAAATACCGTACATTAGATCATGTGAATAAAGCTTGGAATACAACGTTTTGGGGACATACGTTTTATGATTGGGACGAGATTGTCACACCAAACCTTCTTAGTGAGCATTTTGGTGAAAGACACACAATGTTCCAAGGAATTTCATTAGATTATGCACGGTTTAATTCTGATAGTATGTTACAATGCCATAAAATGGAGTATGATATCATTAAGAAATCTATACCAGATACAATTGTAACAACAAATATAATGGGTGCTTATAAACCACTAGACTATCAAAAGTGGGCCCCATATATGGATGTCATCGCATGGGATAATTATCCTTCTATTGAAACACCTACTAGCTATACAGCGATGATGCATGACTTGATGCGAGGTTTGAAAAATGGAGAACCGTTTATGTTAATGGAGCAAACACCAAGTCAGCAAAATTGGCAGCCATATAATGCCTTAAAACGTCCTGGTGTCATGCGTTTGTGGAGCTATCAAGCAGTTGCCCATGGCGCTGATACAGTATTGTTTTTTCAAATGAGACGTTCAAGGGGAGCGTGTGAAAAATTCCATGGTGCGGTTATTGATCATGTTGGCCATGAACATACAAGAGTTTTCAAAGAAGTAGCGGAGCTTGGAGAAGAACTTGACCAATTATCTGATACTCTATTAAATTCAAGAGTGCAATCAAAAGTAGCGATTGTGTTTGATTGGGATAACTGGTGGGCGGTTGAATACTCGTCAGGTCCATCCATATCTTTGAAATATGTAGATGAAGTTCATAAATACTATAAGGCCTTGTTTGATCAAAATATTCAGGTAGATATGATCGGTGTTGAAGAGGATCTAAGTCAGTATGAAGTTGTAATCGCCCCTGTTTTATACATGGTTAAGCCAGGATATTCAAAGAAGATTGAAGATTTTGTAGAAAAAGGTGGTACATTTTTAACCACTTTCCTTAGCGGAATTGTGGATGAAAATGATCTGGTCACTTTGGGCGGTTATCCTGGTGAATTGCGTCATGTACTTGGAATATGGTCAGAGGAAATCGATGCACTTGCTCCAGAGCATACAAATACAATTGTCATGAAAAAAGAATATGGACTTTTAAAGGAATTGTATACTTGCTCTTTATTATTCGATCTTATTCACTCAGAGGGTGCAGAGGTCATTGCCACCTATGGAGAGGATTTTTATCAGGGCCGACCAGTTGTAACGAAGAATAATTTTGGTAAAGGGCAAGCATGGTATGTTGCATCAAGTCCTGATGATGCTTTTTTACAAGGACTAATAAACGAAATGATTAACGAAAAAGAAATAAGAAATGATTTCTCAGGGAATGAGCCTGGTGTTGAAATAACAAAACGTATAAAAGGCGATAAAACCTACGTATTTGTTTTAAATCATAATAGTGATGCTGTTCATATTGAACTTCCTTCTGTAACTGGTTTAAATTTGTTAACCGGAGAAGAGGTTATTCAAACAATTGAATTAGCTTCTTATGATGTAGCAATTATCGAGCAGAGGAACTGACTATAAAGAGGCTAACTTTTTACAGCCTCTTTATCTCCCAATCTTGTTATCGTTATTCCTAAATATTAAATGACAAACAAAAATTAAAGCGTTTACATTGTGGATCTTGGCGGTGGTATTTTATGAATCGTATAAAAAATTATTTTAATAATATGAAGCTTCATTCAAAGCTAGTATTTTCCTTTGTAATAGCCGTTATTATTCCACTGTTAATAGTTGGAAGCTTTTTAACCCATGAATTAAGATCAAATGCCCTCACCGATGCAAAAGAGCAAGTATCTTCTGATTTAGAAAGAGTAAAAAAGCGTACTGCCGAGACGTTAGAGAAGGCGATATATGTATCAAATAATTTAACATTAGATCATGAACTTAAAGAAATCCTAAATACGGAATATAAAACGATTCAAGAAGTTGTTTCTACATATAATAGCTATCATAAATTTGAAGAGTATCTTGATACATTTAGTGAAATTTCAAATATACGTGTTTACACAAAGAATGAAACAATGTTAAATAATTGGAGATTTATTCCGGAGATATTTATAGAAGATAAATTTTGGTATCACTCAGCCAAAAATACTAATGGATTGATAGGCTGGTATTATATACAAGATGAAACTAAATATAATGAAAAATACTTAAGTCTAGTTAGAAATATAAATTATACCGATTATAAACTCAATGCTCTTTTAGTAATTAATGTGAACAATAATCACCTATACGATATGCTCAGTCAAGAACGAACACCGGTTATGATTATCGATGATAATAACTATATTGCTGTTTCAAACCGTAAAGAATTTATTGGCAAAAAGTTAAATGAAGTTGTAAATATTGATCTCCCTCCTAATGAATGGTCAGGTTCTATTACTGGGATGGTTGATGGAGAGGAATCTGAGGTTCTAGTTGACATTTTATTGCCTGAAATTAGTTCAAATAAACTTAGATTTGTCTCTGTTATACCTCAGAAAGTTATTATGGAGGATGCGAATAAATTTCTCGGTCTAGGATTGATTGTCATTGTCATTAGTTTAATTATTGCGATCCTATTAATCTCTTTTTTCTCAAAACTTCTATCAAAAAGAATTCTTAAATTAGGGGAACAGATTGATATTGTGTCTGAAGGAAATTTAAACGTATACATACAAGTTGATGGGGAGGATGAGATCGGACTATTATCTTATCAATTAAATTACATGGTTAAAAATATTAAAGAGTTAATAGACGAAGTAGATAAGGCTCACAGAAGAAATAATATCCTTGAAAAGCGTCAACAGGAAATTAAGTTGAAAATGATGGCGAGTCAAATTAACCCGCATTTTCTTTTTAATGCGTTAGAATCTATCAGAATGAAAGCTCATATGAAGGGTGAAAAAGAAATCGCAGGTGTTGTTAAGTTGCTAGGGAAATTGATGAGAAAAAGCATTTCGGTTACAGGTGAAATGGTCACGCTACAAAGTGAAATTGAATTGGTTACGTGTTATTTAGAAATTCAAAAATTCCGTTATGGTAATCGTTTATCTTACTCATTAACTATTGATCCTTTGTCTGAGGGGATTTATATTCATCCTCTTATCATTCAACCTCTTGTAGAAAATAGTGTTCTTCATGGTCTCGAAGATAAATCACTTGAGGGACGAGTAGAAATTATAACAAAGGTTATTGATGATGAATTACATGTGTGCGTGTCTGATAATGGAAATGGCATTGCTGAGGAAAAGTTACGATCCATAAATAATGCATTAGAAAATATAGAAGATAATAGAGCAAATAGAATTGGGTTAGTCAATGTTCATCAAAGACTTATACTTACGTTTGGGAAACAAAGTGGCTTAACAATAAAAAGCCAACCTAATATTGGGACAGAGGTTGCATTTGTCATACCAGTAAGGGGGAGTGAACATGTATAACGTATTAATTATTGATGATGAACCGATGATTCGAGAAGGTTTAAGAACATTAATTCCTTGGGAAGATTTGGGTTACCAGATAGTAGATACAGCAAAAGATGGTCAAGAGGGTTGGGAAAAATATAAGAAAAATGAAATTCATTTAATACTTGCGGATATTCGAATGCCGAGAATGGATGGTATAACACTTATTGAAACCATTAGACAAGATGATGATCATGTACAATTCCTTGTGTTAAGTGGTTATGCCGATTTTTCCTATGCACAAAAGGCAATCAGGCAAAATGTGACTGGTTATTTATTAAAACCAGTTGAAGAAGATGAATTGATTCGATATGTAAAAGGAATCAAGAAAAATCTAGATCAAAAACAAACTTTTAACGAACAAAAAGATAAAAGCTTGCAAGAAGATAGACATGCCTTCTTTAAGGAAATGATTGAAACTTGTGAAAATGACACAGTTCATAATTTAAATGAAGATATAATTAAACTAGATTTACAAGCAAATAATTATCAGTTAGTGCTGATGAAATTTTTAGATCATACAAATTTAGATCTTGAAGAGATTAGATTACTCTTATCACAAGAAATTGAAGAAACTTGGGGATATTTGTTCAGTAGAGACCAATATCTTTGTATTGTATTAAAAGACATAAGACCTAACCTTGTTCATTATAACGAGTTGTATGATTTAGTAAAAAATCATGTGAAGAATATTAATATCGTGATGTCTGTAAGTAAAGTTTTTACAGTAATTAGTGAGTTAGGTAATGAATTTAGGAAAACCAAAAAGATACTTGATGATCAATTTTATTATAAAGATTCTAAATTTCTTAGATCAGATTCAGAGCGATTTCTTATCCCTAACAATCTACCAAACTATGAAACACAATCACATGAGTTTTCAATCCATTCTTTTACTGAAAGGATATATTTTGCTCTTGAGGCATTTAATGATCAGGCACTTAAGAGTGTTTTAATGGAAGCTGCTCAAACAATGATTGATAGAAACTATTCGGAGGAGCAAATAAAAACAAGTTTTATTCGCTTACTATCAATGGTACTTAATAAATGCTTAGTGAATAAACAAGAGCTAAGTGAGACGGTCTCAGATATAACAGCAGATCTTCATAAAATAAATGACAAGACTTCTATAGGTGTACTATTAGATTATATTTATGACTTACTTTTAAAAGTAATATCAAGTCAAAATATTGGTGACCAAGAAGGTCAATTAGTAAAGCTTGTGGATTTTATCCATCGCAACTATCATGAAACATTAAAGTTAGAGACTCTAGCAAAGATATTTGATTATAATAGTGCATATTTAGGGAAAATTTTCAAAAATCATACTGGCGAATATTTTAATACTTATCTAGATAAGGTCCGTATGGAAAATGCAAAAAAATTATTAACTGATGGTATGAAGGTTTATCAGGTAGCAGAAAAGGTTGGCTATTCTAATGTCGATTATTTTCATAATAAATTTAAAAAATATGTTGGTATGTCTCCAAGTAAGTTCAGAAGAAAAACACCTTAACGTACACGATTTTTTCGTTGTACGTTTTTTATGCATGATGATTAGCGTTGTTTTCGTAAACTTTGTTGCTTTTAGTCAAAGGAACTGTATAAAGTCTAGTGGTCTTTTCTTCTTTGAATAGTACCTTATATATGTTGAAACATTGTTACTAAAAGGAAATTAGGTTAATTAGCAACAATCCTTTTAGAAAACAGCCTTGATGAAAGATCTAATATATGAAAAATTTATATGATTTTTGTGTTAATTTATTAGGTATTTTATATCTTATGTATGCGCTATCATTAGCTTATAAGTAAGAAGGGGGGATCATCATTAAAACAGTTACTAGCAGTAAAAAAGAAGCTGTAATTATTCAAACTCAGAAAAGAAGCTTTTGGAAAACCTTAGTTCAACAAAAATACTTATATATGATGGCTGTTCCTTTTGTCATCTTAGTCATTGTTTTTAATTATCTCCCATTATGGGGATGGACAATGGCATTTCAAAATTATAAGCCGGGTCTATCCCTTTTTCAGCAAGAATGGGTTGGATTTGAGCATTTTATTGAATTATTTTCAGATGATCGGTTTTATCGGGCACTAAGAAATACATTAGCGATGAGTCTTCTTGGACTAACCATCGGTTTTGTGATGCCAATTATTTTTGCTGTCCTCTTAAATGAAGTGCGAGTAAATTTGTTTAAACGAACAGTTCAGACAATAACATATCTACCCCATTTTGTATCTTGGGTTGTCGTTGCCGGTATCGTGACAAAAATGCTCTCAACAGACGGTGGAGTAATCAATGATTTGTTAGTAGGAATGGGTGTAGTAGACAAACCCTTCCAATTCATGGCAGAAGGATCATATTTCTGGGGAATTGTTGTAGCATCTGATATTTGGAAAGAGATGGGATGGAATGCAATCATTTTCCTTGCAGCTATGTCAGGCATTGATTCACAGCTCTATGAAGCCGCTAAGGTAGACGGTGCTGGCCGGATAAGGCAGATATGGCATATCACATTACCAGGAATACGACCAACCATTCTCGTTCTATTAATCTTAAATATTGGACACTTAACAAGCATTGGTTTTGAGAAGCAATTGCTACTCGGAAATAACTTAGTTGTTGATTATGCAGAAGTACTAGATTTATATGCATTGAATTACGGAATTGGGTTAGGTCGTTTCTCATACGGTACAGCGATTGGCATATTTAATTCAGTAGTAAGTATTATTCTACTTTTTGTGGCAAATGGAATTTTCAAGAAATATTCCAACTCCAGTGTAATGTAAGGAGGACTGATAAAAATGCGAAGAAACAAGTCACTTAGTAAAACAAATGGAACAGATCGCCTATTTGATTGGTTTATCTATATTTATTTAATCCTTATCTCGATCGTTACTCTGTATCCCTTTTTAAACGTATTAGCCATTTCATTCAATGAATCTATTGATACAGTAAGAGGTGGTATTCATATTTGGCCAAGATCATTTACGTTAGACAATTATATAGAAATATTCAAATATGATAACCTGATCACAGGTTTTATAAACTCGACTACCCGAACCATTATTGGAACAATCCTAGGTGTTATCTCGTCAGCAATGGTAGCATACACGCTTAGTAGAGCTGATTTTCAAGGTCGGAAATTATTCTCAACGATCATTGTACTAACTATGTATTTCTCAGGTGGATTAATTCCTGGATACATGTTAATAAGAGATTTGGGATTAATAAATAGCTATATGGTTTACATTCTTCCAGGCCTTGTAAATGCGTTTAATATTATTATTGTACGTTCGTTTATTGATGGAATTCCATATGCACTCCAAGAGTCAGCGAAAATTGATGGAGCAAATGACTTTATGATTTTTTGGAAAATTATCATGCCTCTATGTAAACCAGTTCTCGCGACGATTGCACTTTTTGTTGCTGTTATGCACTGGAATTCTTGGTTTGATACCTATTTATATAACAGCATGAACGAAAATTTAACAACACTACAATATGAGTTAATGAAAATTCTGCAAAATACATCAGTGGGTAGTACAGATCCAAATGCAATGAAGGGAATGACAGCAGACCAATTAAAAACCTTTGTTTCTCCCGAATCAATTAAAATGGCTATATCAGTTGTAACGATTGTTCCAATTTTAGTCGTCTATCCATTTGTTCAAAAATATTTTGTTCAAGGAATGACACTTGGAGCTGTTAAAAGTTAATTAGTTGTGGTCACATTTATTAAAATTGTAGGAGGTGATCCAACTAACTAGGTGGGAGATTAGTAGATTTGATTTCTGTTCTATGTAAAGAATTTTAAACAAGGGGGATTAAAACATGAAAAAGAATGTTAGCAAAATTATTTTGTTTATGGCATTAAGTTTTGTTCTAATCATATCAGGTTGTAGCAATAAGACAGGAAATGAAGCTGAAAAGAATAAAGATGGACTTACAGAGCTTACTCTATTTAGTGCAGATCCACATACACAATGGGATAATATGGAAAGTCCTGTAAGTAAGGTTGTGAAAGAAAAAACAGGTGTTACGTTGAATCCTGAGTTTGATGTAAATGGTGGAACTCAAAAAATTGCTTTAATGATTGCAAGTGGAGAATATCCTGATCTTGTTGCTCCAAAAGCTGAGGCAGGGAAATTAGTTGAAGCAGGTGCACTTATTGATCTCACCGATCTAATTGAAGAACATGCTCCTAACTTGAAAAAAGTATATGGTGATTACATGAATCGTCTAAAGTGGAGCAGTGAGGAAGAGTCAATTTTCATTTTACCTACATCTCCTGTAGATACAGAGTATTTTAAGCCTAGCCATGGTGTGGGATTACAGCATGCAGTTGTAAAAGAACTTGGATATCCTGAAATTAATACGTTAAAGGATTTTGAAAGCGCTATTAAAGAATATAAAGAAAAGGTTCCAGAAGTAAATGGGCAATCTACAATCGGTTTATCACTATTAGCAGATGACTGGCGCATTATGATTTCGACGACAAATCCAGCTTTCTGGTCAACTGGTGTATCTGATGATGGAGAATACTATATTGACCCAGAAACGTATGAAGCAATATTCCATTACAAGCGTCCAGAAGAGAAAGAGTACTTCCGTTGGTTAAACCATATGAATGACGAAGGATTACTTGATCCAGAAAGCTTTGTTCAAAAATACGATCAATATTTAGCTAAATTATCTTCAGGACGCGTTTTAGGGATTATTGATGATGATTGGGAATTCGATGAAGCACAACGTGCATTACGTGAACAAGGTCAGCAAGAGAGAATGTATGGATTATATCCTGCAACATTGGAAAAAGGTATGAAGCATGCGAACTTTCAAAGTACTGGTTATTTAGCTGGCTGGGGTATTGGTATTACCACTGATTGTGAAGATCCGGTAGCAGCAATTAAATTCTTAGATTATCTAGCTTCTGACGAAGGTCAAATTCTTCAAAACTGGGGAATTGAAGGAGAACACTACACAATTGAAGATGGTAAACGTGTTATCTCTGATGAAGAAATGAATAAAAGAAACAACAATGCTAACTATGTAAAAGAAACTGGTATAGGTGTATTAAAAGGTTTTGCGCCTGCATATGGAGATGGTGTCGTTGATTCTAATGGTCAAACATATACAATTGCTTCTCCACAACAAATAAAAGATGCTTATACAGATATAGAAAAAGAGGTTTTATCAAACTATGGTGTTGAAATGTGGAAGGAATTATATCCACAGGAAGATGAGTTCCCTGTAAAACCTTGGGGTGTATCCTTTAATATTCAAGTTCCAGGTGATTCAGAATTAGTGCTTATTGAACAAAAGGTACTAGATATCGTGAAGAAACGTATACCTGAAGCAATTCTAGCAAAACCATCTGACTTTGATAAGCTTTATGATAATTTCTTGAAAGAAATTGATGAAGCTGGTGCAAAAGAAGCTGAAGCAATGAGAACTGATTTAATTAAAGAAAGAGTAGAACTTTGGAATAACTAATATTAACCTTGAAGTCGTTTTTAAGACAATTATAAAAGAGACCCGAATTCACTTTTGGGTCTTTTTTAAAGATATTAAACATGTCAAAGTGCTTCAAATATTATTTGAAAAGGATATGTTAAAGTTTAATGTTGATTTTTAGCACTTTGTTGATTGGAGTTGAATATATGAGACGCCTGCTTAGAGAAGCGTGTCAAAGGGAGACCCCACGACCCCACAGGCGCGCAGCTTACGAGGAGGCTCCCGGACCGCCCGCGGAAAGCGAATGCCTGTAACGGAAATCAACAACAAAGTTTAACAGAGCCTTAAAAAATGAAAGTTCGTCAATCTAAGAAACATTCTTTTGGTTGATAGACTTAATGAAATGAAGGAGTGTAATCATGAAATTTACAGATGGATATTGGCTTATAAGAGAAGGATTAGAATTAATTTCTGGAGTACAATTCTTTAATGCTACTTCTACAGAAAACGCACTAAAAGTACTAGTGGCACCGAAGGATATTTCAAACCGAGGATATCAACTCGATACACCGTTATTAACAGTGGAGTTTTCATCTCCAATGGAAGATATAATTCGAGTAAAAATCATTCATCATAAGGGAACAAAAAAGCGTGGTCCAGAATTTCAGCTTTATGATCACGAGCAAGCACCTGTTTCTATAGAAGAAACAGAAGACAAAATCACATTTATCAGTGGAAAAACAAGTGCAGTTATTAATAAAAAGGGACCATGGGGAGTCCAATACCTTTATGATGGTAAAAAAATAACTGGCAGTGGTCATAAGTCAATGTCTCATATTACTGAAACAACAACTAAGACTACCTATGTTCGTGAAGAACTAAATTTAGGAGTTGGTGAAAATATCTATGGTCTTGGTGAAAGGTTTACTTCATTTGTAAAGAACGGACAAGAAATCGAGATATGGAATCAAGATGGAGGTACGGCATCACAGCAATCTTATAAAAACATTCCTTTCTATGTATCAAATAAAGGGTATGGGGTCTTTATCAATCAACCAGAAAATGTATCTCTTGAAGTTGCTTCTGAAAAAGTATCTAAGGTTCAATTCAGTGTGAAAGGTGAATCGTTGGATTACATGATTTTTGGTGGAGATACATTAAAAGAGGTTATCTCAAACTACACGACTTTAACAGGTAAACCTGCTATGCCCCCTGCATGGTCGTTTGGTTTATGGTTATCAACTTCTTTTACAACAAACTATGATGAAGAAACGGTGAATAGTTTCGTAGAGGGAATGCGTGAAAGAGATATTCCATTATCTGTTTTTCATTATGATTGTTTCTGGATGGAAGCATTAAATTGGACCGATTTTGAATGGGATAGAAACATGTTCCCAGATCCTGATGGGATGTTAAAACGCATGAAAGAAAAAGGATTGAAAATTTGTGTTTGGATAAATCCTTATATTGCGCAAGAGTCAAAGCTTTTTGACGAGGCAGTTCAAAATGGCTACTTAATTAAACGACCTAATGGAGATGTTTGGCAATGGGATAAATGGCAGCCTGGAATGGGGATTGTTGATTTTACAAATCCTGCAGCATGTGAATGGTATGCTAATCATCTTAGAAGATTAGTAGATATGGGGGTTGATTCTTTTAAAACCGATTTCGGGGAAAGAATTCCAACAGATGTAGTTTACTTTGACGGCTCTGATCCTGACAAAATGCATAATTACTATACATTCTTATATAACAAGGTTGTATTTGAAGTATTAAAAGATAAGCTTGGCGAAGGTGAGGTTACTTTATTTGCGCGTTCAGCAACCGCCGGCGGTCAACAATTTCCAGTACACTGGGGTGGTGATTGTGATGCTACTTACGAATCAATGGCAGAAAGTATCAGAGGAGGATTATCACTTGGTTTAACTGGATTTGGATTCTGGAGTCATGATATCGGTGGATTTGAAAGTACAGCTCCTGCGGATTTGTTTAAACGTTGGGTAGCATTTGGACTTCTCTCAAGTCATAGCCGGTTACATGGAAGTAAATCATACCGTGTTCCTTGGGCATATGATGAAGAAGCTGTTGAAGTAACGAGATTTTTTACAAAGTTAAAATCAAAATTAATGCCATATATCTTTAATTCAGCGAATGATTCAGCCAAACTAGGGCTTCCAATGATGAGAGCAATGCTTCTTGAGTTTCAAGACGATCCAGCTGTCGAAACATTGGAAAGACAATATATGTTTGGTGATTCATTACTTGTAGCACCGATATTGAACGAGGAAGGAGATGTATCATTTTATCTTCCAAAAGGAAAATGGACACATTTATTTACGAATGAAGTGATTGATGGAGGAGTATGGAGAAATGAAAATCATGGATATTTAAGTCTTCCACTATATGCTCGCCCTAATTCTATCATTGCTGTAGGTTCAAATGAATACGAAGCTGATTATGACTTTGCAAACGATGTAGTTTTACATCTCTTCCAACTTGAAGAAGGTAAAACAGCAATAGCTACCGTTCGTAATTCCAAATCAGAAGTTGAACTTGCAGTTTCAGTAACAATGACTAATAGTGTACTTACAGTTAAGATTATTAAAACAGTTGGGAAGTCATGGTCTCTATTATTACGTGGTATTTTAGAAATCAACAAATCTACTAATGCAAATATCGAATCAACCGAACTAGGAATTAAACTTTTACCAGAAAAAGATGTTGAAAGCTTTACTGTTACACTTTAATTGAGCACTGTTTGGTGCTTATAAATCATTAATGCTCTCTTCCGATAAACTGATTCGATGTTTATAAAGAATTAAAAAAATTGAAATACTAGTTCAAGTTATATACAGGAGAGGGGATTCCAGCTCCTATCGGATCAACTCAGTGTAAACCTCCAATTTCTTTTAGATAAGAAATTGGAGGTTTTTCTGTTGTACAAATTTTACATCTTAGAATAGAGCCACGTTATAAAAGTAGAATAATAGATTGAACTTAACGAAGTTATAAATATTACAAGTAGGTGACTCTCAATATTATAGTGGTGATTCACTAAAAAGTAGTAGTGTTATAAGTTTGTAAAGACTCGTAATAATTTTATGGCAATATTTAAGAGGTGAATAATTTTCTTGCCGTAAAGATTATTAGCTAATAGTAGCAAACAATGATAGTACATTAGTTATAGTTTCTATTTTGTTACTTAATCGATTAATTTGAGATTGCAATTCATCAATCCAAAAATTCATGCTTTTTAATAAATACCCCAACTAGAAAAGATCTACATTATCTTTTGTTGTATATATCCATAAGATCTTGTGGAAAAAATAAATATAAAGTAATCGTTAAGTTTAAAATATAAAAATAATACTTTAAATATTAAGTTAATGCTAGTATAATACTCTATAAAGAGAGCGCTTTCATTCGATATTAGCTTTTAATTTCAATAAATGGAAGTTTGCTAGCTTTATGTATGTATTATTTAATTAAAGGGGAGGAAAAAAATGAAGAAGTCAAAAAAAGTACTATCAGCATTGTTGGCTCTGACTCTAGTTTTTTCAAGTTTTCCATCTGTATTTGCCGCTTCTGAGTCAGGTAAGCGGGTACTTGATTTAGTTGATTCAAATGCGTCAGACAAAACTAAGTCATTGTTTGCATACTTACAAGATATTGGTGGAGAACAAGTATTGTTTGGGCATCAGCATGCAACAGACGAGGGATTAACCATTACTGGTAGTGGCACACGTGCTGGGTCTACTCAATCAGAGGTAAAAAATTCAGTTGGAGATTATCCGGCGATCTTTGGTTGGGATACGTTAAGTTTAGATGGAGATGAAAAGCCAGGTTCAACTGAAAATACTGATGAGCAAAATAGACAAAACTTAATTGCTTCAATGAAGGTTGCACATGATTTAGGCGGTATTGTTGCATTAAGTATGCATCCACCAAATTTTGCAACAGGTGGCCGCTATAATGATACAAGTAGTAAAGATGCTGTTGCAGATATTCTTCCTGGAGGTCCTGCGAATGCCACATTTAATGCATGGTTAGATAATTTAGCATTATTTGCTCAAGGTTTAAAGGATGATAAAGGTGAGTTAATACCAGTTATTTTTCGACCTTTTCATGAGCAGAATGGTGGTTGGTTCTGGTGGGGTGCGCAAACGACAACTACTAGCCAATACAAAGAGCTCTATCGATACACAGTGGAATATTTAAGAGATAAGAAGAATGTAAGTAATTTCTTATATGCTTTTTCACCGAATGGACCGTTTGATGGAAATCCAGATGATTATCTTACTACATACCCAGGAGATCAATATGTTGATATCATTGGATTAGACCAATATGATAACCAAAGTAACCCTGGTTCAGAAAGTTTTATAAGCAAGCTTGTTAATGATCTAGCGATGGTTTCACAATTAGCCGAGGAAAAGAATAAGATTTCAGCATTTACTGAATACGGTTACAGTCCTCAAGGGATGAAAACAACTGGAAATGGAGATCTTGAATGGTTTACTAAAATTTTAAATGCTATTAAGTCTGATCCTGATGCGAAGAAAGTCTCATATATGCAAACATGGGCTAACTTTGCTCTAGGTGGTAACCTATTCGTGCCTTATAAAGGATATAAAAATGCTCCAGAGGGTGGGGAGGATCACGAATTATTACCAGACTTTACAGAATTTTATAAAGATCCTTACTCTGGCTTTTTAAATGAAGTTGGTGATGCTTATGGTATTAAAGATCTTACGACTACAGAAGAAAAGCCGTTTATGCATATTGTTACACCAACATTAAATAGTGAAGTAAAAGCTTCACCAGCACAAATTCGAGTGAAAGTGATAAATGATACACCAGAGCAAGTAATTTATACAGTAGAAGGTTCTGATAATGAAGTTTTAATGACGCTAGATGAGGAAGGTATGTATTATACAGCAGACTGGCTACCTCCGGCCTCATTAAATGGAGGAACTGCCAATATTACTGTTAAAGCACTCCTTTCTGACAGATGTACAATTCTTGAAGAAACAAGTACTGTTATTGTGAAGGTATCTGAAATTGATATTAAAACATACACGTTTGATGATGATACTGAAGGTGTGAAAAGTAATGGTGCTTACCCAGAAACTATCAATTCAAGTTTTGAGCATGAAAAGTTAGCTGGAGATGGAAAGCTGAAAATACAAGCCGATGGTTTAGAGCAAAGTCAATCTTGGCAGGAGTTAAAACTAGAATTAACTGATTTAGATGATGTTAATTTATCATCGGTGAAACGCGTTAAATTCGATGCACTGGTTCCTGCTTCAGCTGGAACAACAAATGCGAGTTTACTTAGTGTTGCTATGCTTCCACCAGACTGGGATACAAAGTATGGAGAATCAACAACAACTAAACAATTTAGCGATCTTGAAAGAGTTACAATTGATGGAGTTGAATATGTTAAATTCTCTGCATCGATTGATTTAAATAATCCGGCAATATCAGAGGAAGCAACAGGTCTTGCCTTATCCCTTATCAGTAAAGAACTTAATTTAGATGGAAATATTTATGTGGATAATATTCAGCTCCTTAGTGTGTTTGCTGAAGCTCCAAATGATCCTTCATTAGTTGATGATTTTGAGTCATATCTAGGTAGTGACGCGGCGTTAGCGACAGATTTCGTTGCTGCAAATGGAAATGTGTCTATTAGTCTTGATGGGGTAAACAAAAATGATGGCACTTATGGCTTAAAATATGATTATACGCTAACTCCTGGAGGTTACACAGGAATTACAAAAACATTAAATAATCTTGATTGGTCTGATTCTAACCACCTTCAATTCTGGTTAAAGCCTGATGGAAAGGCGCAAAAGCTTGTCATTCAAATTCAGATTGATGGTATTTCATTTGAGGCATATCCATCATTAGAATCAACAGAAGCGGGAGTAGTTAAAGTTCCATTTAGTGAATTTACACCTGCTCCATGGGATACAGCTAATGCAGGTAAAGTTATTACAAAAGAGTATCTTAAAGATGTTTCTAAGTTTTCAATTTACATTAATGCACAAGATGATATAGCCAGTGAGTTAAATGGTTTACTTTATTTTGATGATATTAGAGTTGGTAACGATGGAACTGGTGGTGTTCCAAATGGTGGATCAGGTCCAGGAAGTATGCCAGAACAACCAGGAACGCTGTATGATTTTGAAGATGATAAGCAAGGCTGGGTAATTGAGCAGAATAATGCGAATGCAACAAATGCAGAAGTGACAGAAGAAGCTGCTGAAAAAGGTGTTAAATCATTATCTTCAGAATTTGATTTAGAAGGTACTCTAGGCTTTGAGTTTTCGAAAGTACAAACAATTGACTTATCTGCAGTAGACGCATTAACAGCCAAAGTAAAGTTATCAGAAGGGACTGCTAATGCTCGTCTTTATATAAAAACAGGTGCTGACTGGGCTTGGATAGATAGCGGTGTTGTTGAAGTTGACAACACAGAATTTAAAACACTAACAATTGATTTAGCAAGTGTAGAGAATCGTAATAGTGTAAATGCGATTGGTATAAAAATTGAACCAACTTCTGGATCAGGTAAAGCTAGAGCGTTTGTTGATAACATTGAGTTAATTGGTGATGTTGAGCCTGATCCTGAAACAAATCCAACTCTTTATCATTTCGAAGATGGTGTGCAAGGTTGGAAATTTGGTTATAACGAAAACTTAACTCCTCCACCTGTTGTTGAAATTACAGATGTCGAGGCAGCAGAGGGGATGAAATCTTTAACGACAACAGTTAATCTAACTGGTGGTAAGTTAGGTTTAAGAGATGAAGTAACAAGAGACTTAACAGGAGAAGAATACTTAAGTGTAAATGTGAAATTATCAAGTGGAACTGCAGATGCTAAATTATTTGTACAGCCTTCATGGGGGTGGGCAGATAGTGGTGTAGTTTCTATTGATAGCAATGGATTTACTACAATTATACTTCCATTAGCAGATATTGAAAACCTACATGATGTCAAAGCGATTGGTGTTGAAATTATTCCTACGAGTGGTGAGGGGAACGCATCTGTGTATATTGATAATGTATCGTTGACAAACGGAGCAGTTGAAACAGCAGATGCATTTTTAATAACAAACTCTGGAGTTACAGTAGCAGCAACAGAAGTGTTAACTTTATCAGAGGTAGTAGTAGTTAACAGTGAAATAGATCAAAGCTGTGGCAATCCAGGGCCAGTAGATCCTCAGAATCCAGAGGGAGAGAAACCGGGAACTCAAGATCCTGATACTGGAAATCCTGAACAGGAACCTAATAATCCTGATCCCGTTTCTGACCCAAATGAACCGAAGCCTATCGTTCCAGTTTCAAAAGATAGTACAGTAGAAAAAAGCGAAAACAAATTACCTGAAACCGCAACTAATCAATTTAACTGGTTGCTACTGGGCATATTTGCTATAGCTGGAGGCTATTCTGTAATCTTAATAAATAGGAGAAGAAATAAGGTAAGCTAATAATAATAACTAAAAAAAGACTCAATCAGTTTGATGAACTATAGGTAAACCGTATTGTCTTATTTGAGTAGGTTTGACTTTGCTTTTTTTACGAGTGTAGTTACCAAATTAAAATAATCATATTGTACGTTTGCCTTCAATATGATAAAAAATAAGACTGTCACACTCTTATTAATAAGGGTTGTGACAGTCTTATTCTATTAAACTTCAACTTAAAAATAAACTGTTATACTAAGTGTGTAATTTTTGAGAACATAACATGAATTAACTACCTGTGCATTCCTTAATCACAAATATTTTTGAATAATAATCATGTGGATGTTCTCTAGACCAATATTCTGAAGCTCGGTCTGTATAGTTTTCAGCTAAGATTATACCAATATTCATTAATTCATCACCGTAATGTGTGATGGTACTATTATTTATTGTATATAACCTCTCTGGATCCAAACCTTTTACTTTTATACGGCTATATGAATCATTAGGTTTCGCAAGAACTTTATAATAGCCGACAATTGCCTCTTTTTTATCTGTTGACACAACCATCCATGACGTCTCGTTTGAAGTAAATGGATTGGAGAGTCTGTAGAACGTTCCGTTGCTAATCAGCTCTCTATTTTCTTTAAAGAAGGCCACCTGTTGCTTTACTTGGTCTTTTTCACCGTCAGTTAATTTAGTTACATCTAATTCGTATCCAAAGGTACCAAAGAAAGCTACATTTGCTCTTGTGTATAATGGTGTGATACGTCCAACTTGGTGATTAGGTACAGCTGAAACATGACTTCCAATAGAACTTAGTGGATACACCATTGATGTTCCATACTGAATTTTAAGTCGCTCAACGGCATCTGTATCATCACTAGTCCATGTTTGCGGAGCATAATAAAGCATCCCCGGATCAAAACGGGCGCCACCACCAGCACATGATTCAAATAGAATATGTGGATATTTATGTATTAATCTTTCATACAGTTCATAAACACCTAAGATATAACGGTGAAACACTTCTCCTTGTTGGTCGCTTTCCAATACTTTAGAATATGCTTCCGTAATGTAGCGGTTCATATCCCATTTAATATAAGAAATTTTCGATTTTTTAATGATGTTGTCCATCAGTATGAAGATATGATCGACAACTTCTTTACGTGAAAAATCAAGAACAAATTGGTTTCTGCCATGTGATGCACGACGGTTAGGGGTTGAAATGATCCAGTCAGGATGTTCTTCAAATAATTTCGTTCCTTTACTAACCATTTCAGGTTCAAACCAAAGTCCAAACTTCATGCCTAATGCTTCTACTTTTTCCGATAAACCATCAATTCCATTTGGAAGTTTTTCTTCGTATTCAAACCAATCACCTAATGAACTCGAATCATCATCTCGTTTTCCAAACCATCCATCATCAAGCACGAATAATTCAATTCCTAATTCTTTTGAAGACTTAACAATGTTAAGAATCTTTTCTTCGTCAAAATCAAAATAGGTTGCTTCCCAATTATTGATTAAGATAGGACGTACTTTATCTCTCCAATAACCACGTACTAATCGACTGTGATAAAGTTGATGAAATGTTTGGCTCATTTCATTTAATCCTTTATTTGAATAAACCATAACACACTCTGGTGTTTGGAAGTACTCATTTGGATTTAATTTCCATTTAAATTGAAAAGGGTTAATGCCCATCGTCACTCGAGTAACATTATAAGAATCTACCTCAACCTGTCCAAGGAAATTACCGCTATAAACCAAACTAAAGCCAAAAACTTCACCAGAATGTTCAGTTGTATCAAACCTTTTTAGAGCGAGAAATGGATTGTGGACATGACTACTTGCCCCTCTAGCACTGGATATAGATTGAATGCCTTTTGATAATGTTCTTGTTTCCATATGTGTTTCTCTAGCCCAAGCACCATAAAGGTGAATCATCTCGTATTGATCATCTGGAAAGTCAACACTTGCACTCATTGCATTGTTTATATAAACAGCGGTTGTACCTTCATTAACGAACTTTGTATTTCTGGTGATTACATTACGATTTGCGTAGATGGTGTAACTAAGGATGAGTTTTGTTTGTGTCACTGCATCATATAAAGTAATTTCAAGAGTATCTGCTTCGTTAGGATCTTCAACATAGGTCGCCGGTAATTTTTCTAATGTTGGTTTTCCTTTGATTAACTTGTAATCCTCAAATTGAAAATCAGTTATATGAGCGTTTACCTGATCAGTAACCATATACGCAGGATAACGAAAATCTGTTGTACCATAGCTTGGGTATTCTTGTCTAATATGTTCTAATGAGGACGTATGATCACCTTCAAATAGATTACTAGATGGCCTTACTTCCCGCTCAATTAAATGGTGAAAACTTTCTCGATGTTTTACTCGACTTCCGTAATACAAATTCTCCAAATAATGACTTTTCTCTAAAACTCTAAAAATATAACTAACATTTTGATTAAATAAATGAAATTCTTTTGTTTCTGTGTTTGCGTTTACATTAATTGGCACTAGAAATCACCTCATTTTTATTTGCTTTATTTGATAGGGTCGAAAGCATATATATATACAAGAATTAGGGCAATTACTCCTCAAACAAGCCTAGTTATCACTTACTGGTAATTAAGTTATCGATAACTATTTTTTATAATCTTATTATAGCATAATGCGCACAAATATTAATAAATTAATTTAGGGATATTTCTTATTATATCTTAATTTAAAAAAGATTTATTAAAGAATGCTTCTAACTTAACTGGAAAGTTCAAAAGTACTTTTTGGTAAAAAAACATTAGACATATATAAATGTTAGGGCTTATAGTTATTTAATAACTTGATATTTTTCAATTTTGTTAGGTAATTTCTCTTAATTAATTAGTTAATTTTCGGAAGGAGACGTGAATAATGTGAAGGAACCAATATTTTTAGCTCCGGTTTTCAAAGAAAGGATTTGGGGAGGAACGAAATTACGTACGGAATTTGGATATGATATAGAATCAGATTTTACAGGTGAATGCTGGGCGGTGTCTGCACATCCAAATGGACAATGTATTGGAAGTAACGGACCATATAAGAATTTGTCTTTAGGTCAGCTTTGGGAGAATAACCGTGAGTTGTTCGGAAATATTGAAGGAGATGTTTTTCCATTATTAACAAAGATTCTAGATGCAAATAAAGATCTTTCTATTCAAGTTCACCCTAATGATGAATATGCAAAGAAACATGAAAGTGGTGAACTAGGAAAAACTGAGTGCTGGTATGTAATAGACTGTGAAGAGAGTGCAGAAATTATATTTGGTCATACTGCACAATCACATGAAGAATTAAAAGAAATGATTGAACTTGGAGAATGGATCCAATTACTAAAAAGAGTAAAAGTAAAACCAGGAGATTTCTTTTACGTACCTAGTGGAACGATTCATGCATTATGTTCAGGGGTATTAATACTGGAAACGCAACAAAGTTCAGATACAACATACCGTGTTTATGACTATGATCGAGTAGATCAAAATGGACTGAAACGAGAGCTACATATCAATAAATCATTGGATGTGATAAGAGTCCCTCATGAAATACAAAATAATAACTCAGTACCAAAGGAAATTGAAGGTGGTAGAATTACAACATTCGTTAATGAGGAATATTTTTCTGTTTATAAATGGGAGATTCATACAGCTTCTTCATTTACACATAGCAAGTCATTTTTTATATGCAGTGTAATAAAGGGTTCAGGTGAGCTTTGTATAGACGAAAATGTATATCACATTGAAAAAGGTCAACATTTTATTCTTCCATACGGTTTAGGTAATTTCAAACTTAAAGGGAATATAGAGTTAATTGTTTCTCATCCATAGGAAAAATAGAGTTGTGGGCAGATTTTAAAGCTTCATTAAAACATTCATTGGAAGATATTCCTTTGAATGTTTTTTTTGTATATAAATAAGTTAAAGGCTATCTTCTTAGTTAACTTTAACTAATTTACTTTAAAATAATTGACAAAAATAAAGTTAGCAAGTACCATTTTAATTAAGTTATCGGTAAACTACAATCTTGGGGGTTATGTCAATGTCTAGTATTAGAAAACAAATTGAGGAGCACTTATATACTCATATTTTACCTTTTTGGATGAAATTAAAAGATAAAGAACATGGTGGATTCTTCGGCAAAGTTAACTTTGACCTAACAATAGATAAGGAAGCAGAAAAAGGTGGGATTGCAGCATCTAGATTTTTGTGGTCTTTTTCTGCAGCATATCGAATAACAAAGAAACCGGAGTATCTAGAATATGCACACCATGCTTATCAATTTTTAATTGAAAAAGTTTATGATCATGAGTATAGAGGGTTATTTTGGCAAGTTGATTTCAAAGGTCAGCCTGTTGAAGATCAAAAGCATGTCTATACACAATCGTTTGGGATTTATGCATTGAGTGAATATTATCGAGCTACACAACATCATGAGGCATTAGAATATGCCTATGAAATTTTCAACCTAATAGAAAATCAAGGGTTTGATGAGAAGAATAATTCTTATAAAGAAGAATTTGATCGACAATGGAACGAGGTTCCAAACGACAAGTTGAGTGAAAATGGAGTTACTGCGGATATAACCACTAATACACATCTTCATGTACTTGAGGCATATACAAATCTGTTGAGGGCATCTAACTCTGATAAAGTTAGAGAAAGGTTAACGAATTTGATTGAGTTGTTCTTTGAAAAAATTTATAACAAGGAAACTTACTATTTAGATGTTTTCTTTGATAAAGATTGGAATTCTTTACTGAACTTAAAATCGTTCGGACATGATATCGAGGCGAGCTGGTTAATAGATGATTCTTTGAAAGCATTAAATTTAGATGATGAGCGCTATAATAACATGGTTATTAATATTGCCTATAATATTGCTAATGCAATTTTGGAAGATGGTTCCCTTGTAAATGAACAACATAACGAAGAAATTGATTATACACGTGTTTGGTGGGTACAAGCTGAAGCAATCGTAGGTTTTTATAATGCTTATGAACGAACAAATGATGAGAAGTTTTTAAGAATAGTAGAGGGTTTATGGAATTATATTAATAAAAATATAGTTGATCGACGTGAAGGTGGAGAATGGTACTGGTCAATAGAAGCAGACGGCCGTCCAACAGAAAGAGCTATTGGGGAGCCGTGGAAAACACCATATCATAATTCAAGATTTTGCTTAGAAATGATGGAAAGGATGGAAGAAAAATGATTCATGAAAAATATTTCGAGCTATTAAATAAGCAAATCAATTTACTAGGAAGAAAAAATGATAAAAAGTTAGATTTTTATAATGGGATTTATGATCGATATCAAAATCCTGTCATAACAAGGCACCACGTACCGTTACATTGGCGTTTTGACTTAAATAAAGAAACAAATCCACACTTTATGGAAAGACTGGGGGTAAATGCTACATTTAATCCAGGAGCTATTTATCTAAACAGTAAGTATTATTTAGTCGTGCGAATGGAAGGTCTGGATCGAAAATCAATTTTTGCATTAGTAGAAAGTGATAACGGTATTGATAATTTTCGATTTATTGATACACCGCTTACATGGAAAGATATTGATGAAAAAGAAACAAATATATATGATATGCGCCTTGTTCAACATGAAGATGGTTGGATATATGGAATTTATTGTTCGGAAAGTAAGGATCCAAAATCTGCAGAATTTGATACATCTAGTGCAATTGCTCAGGCAGGTTTGGTGCGGACAAAGGATTTAAAAGAATGGCAGCGTCTTCCAAATATAAAAACACCTTCACCACAGCAAAGAAATGTTGTATTACATCCAGAGTTTGTCGAAGGTCAATATGCATTTTATACTCGACCACAGGATGGATTTATTTCAACAGGATCTGGTGGTGGTATCGCCTTTGCTCTTTGCGATGATATATTAAATCCAATTATCGGCGAAGAGACAGTTATGCATGAAAAGAAATATCATACTATTTATGAAGTTAAAAATGGTCAAGGGCCAGCACCAATTAAAACAGATAAAGGTTGGATTCATATCGCGCATGGTGTTAGGAATACTGCAGCTGGTCTTCGGTATGTTCTTTATACAATTGCAACAAGTTTGGAGGATCCTTCAAAGGTTATCGCAACTCCAGGAGGTCATTTTATTGCTCCTTATGATGAAGAACGTACCGGTGACGTCTCAAATGTGATTTTCTGTAATGGTGCGGTAGTGAATGAGAAAAATGAAGTGTTTATTTACTATGCATCAAGTGATACTAGGATTCATGTTGCAACAACAACAATAGAAAAGCTAATGGATTATACATTCAATACCCCAGAAGATCCATTCCGCTCGTTAGAGTCTGCTGCACAACGTAAAAACTTAATTGAAGAAAACATGAAGTTGATTAGAGTTAGTCAGCAATAATATTATCCAATAAAACTTTTGGATGATCCGATAAGAAATTAGGTGCAAAGTTTTTGTTTAATCATGTAGTATGTAAATAGCTGAAATTTAAAAGCGATTGGATGGGAGGGAAACATGAAAAGTAATATAACGATGAGAGATATAGCAAATAAATTAGGTGTAAGTAGTGTAACTGTTTCAAAGGCGCTTAATGATAAAGAGGGTGTCGGAGAAGAGCTAAAATTAAAAATAAAAGCTCTCGCAGAAGAAATGGGATATCGATATAATGTAATGGCAAAGTCTATGAAAGAAGGGTTATCCTATAACATTGGCGTTATCATACCAGAGCGTTTTGCTGGAACAGAACAATCTTCCTTTTATTTAAATGTCTATAAGAGCATCACTAGAATATTAGAGGATCAAGGTTATTATGGGATACTTCATATTTTAAGTCATGTTGATGAAAAACACCTAAGACTTCCAAGGATTTATAATGAAAACAAGGTTGATGGCTTCATTATCCTCGGGCAGGTTAGTAAAGGATATATAGAGGAAATACAAAGAATAGAAATACCGAAAGTGTTCTTAGATTTTTATGATGAGCATGCAGAAATCGATTCTGTTACGACAGATAATTTTTATGCAGCATATGAATTAACAAACTACCTTTTTCGTAATGGGCATAAAGAAATTGCGTATGTGGGAAATTTATATTCTACGAGTAGTATACAGGATCGTTATTTAGGGTATTATAAATCTTTACTTGAACATGGTCGCTTGTTAAAACAAGATTATATTATTAATGATCGTGATGAAAATGGTTCTTATATAGATATTGTGTTACCAGAAACTCTTCCAACAGCATTTGTATGTAATTGTGATCAAGTAGCTCACAACCTAGTACAAAAGCTAAAAGTGGAAGGTTATCAAGTACCTCAAGATTGTTCTGTAGTAGGCTTTGATAATGATATTTATGCAACAATTACGGATCCTGCGTTAACTACAGTAGAAGTAGATATCGAACAGATGGCAATTAATGCCGTTAATTTTGTACTTGAAAAAATAAAAGATCAATCTAAAACATTTGGACGGGTTTTAGTGAAGGGGAAAATTATATATAGAAATTCTGTTACTAAAATTTAGAACAAGGTGTAATTTTATACCTTGTTTTTCTTTTAACCAAAATATAAATCATTTCTTGCGTGGTTGAATGATTTTGAAATTATCAAATATTATTTGTAAGGAATAGAGGTGTGAAATGAACAGCAAAATCATGATGTTTTTTCAGTTCATGTATAAATATTTTCTAACAAGTTTCTATTTCTGGTTAAATCTAGTAAAAGGACTTTTCGTTTATAGTTTAATACCGGCAATCTGTGCATTATATTTAGTTTTGAGAGACATCAATTCAGGTGCAGATGATGAACAAAATATAACGGTGAAAGAACTTTATAACATATACTTTGCCCGGTATAAAAACTATAAATTTGTTTCATTTAGTTTTATGATCAGCTTAATACTCTGTTACACGTGTCTCTATTTTTTAAATAAAGTTGTAGGGGAAGTTTTTCTTTTACCTATTATACTAGTTATATATTTATTACTTATGACTTTATTGATATTGATCTATTTTACAGTGTATATTACGTTTAAGGGGATGGATACAAAGAATGGAATGATTCATGGGTTTTTATCTGTTTTTAAATACCCAGTAAATACAATAGCGATTATTGTAATTATTGTTTTTCTTTATTTAAGTATTGGACTTAATTTTGCCTTTTTTGTTGCGTTTGGTCCATTTCTAATGGGTTTAGGTATTCTTCTATCACTCTATAAATTGATACAACATTGAAGCTCTAAGATCACCAGTCTCTACTTGCTGGTGATCTTTTTTGTTTTAGGTGATTAGCAAACAATTGTTAACTCAATTTACTTTAACTATAACTTAATTATTACTTAATAATTAAAATTATTTAGGTTTTTTATTAAGGTAAATTACTTAAAAAATGTTGACAGGAAAGCGTTATCAATATAGAATTAACTTGTAAGCTTCACGGTAACTTAAAAATAGGGGGAAAGAAAATGAAGAATAGCAAGCTAATGAGTTTACTTATGGTTATGGTACTAGTTGTTCTTGCGGCTCTCACTGGTTGTTCATCTGAAGGATCTGAAAAGGTTGAGGGTGGCGAAGATGCTAATGTAAGCTGGAAAGATAAAGATCCAGAGGAAATTAAAGGGGAAATTACCTTCATTTCCCAAAGGACAGATATAGTTGACACAGTATTTCCTGAGTATGAAAAAGAATTTCAAAAGAAATATCCTAATGTTGAAGTGAACTTTGAAGCGTTAACAGATTACGGTGGTCAAATTACTCCACGTATGAATACAGAGCAATATGGAGATGTATTATTACTTCCGACACAAGTGCCAATTGCTGATTTACCAAACTTCTTTGAACCACTTGGAACACTTGAAGAGATGGAAGAAAAATACATGGGTGTGGAAGAAAGAGCGGTTGATGGAACAGTATACGGTATACCAATTGCAATTACCTACACTGGCGTAGTTTATAACAAAAAAGTATATGAAGAAGCTGGTGTGACTGAAACTCCAAGAACAATGGATGAGTTTATTGCTGCTCTTGAAAAAATTAAAGAAAATACTGACGCTGTTCCATTATATACAAATTATGCAGCTGGTTGGCCTTTAACTCAATGGGAAGGTGCCTTTACAACTGTAGCTGGTGATCCTGCTTACTACAATCAAACAATGGTGAGTGAAAAGGATCAGTTAACAGAAGGTAAGCCACAATATGAATTATGGAAGCTTATGTATGATGTAGCAAACAAAGGCTTAATTGAAAAAGATCCATTAACAACTGATTGGGAATCTTCTAAAGCAATGATGGGTAAAGGTGAAATTGCAACGATGGTATTAGGTTCTTGGGCAATTGATCAAATTAAATCTGTAGCAGAAAATCCAGATGATATTGGTTATATGCCATTTCCTACTAATGCAGATGAAGTAATTTTTCCATTAGGTGCTGATTTCCAAATGGGTGTAAACAAACATAGTGAAAGTAAAGATGCAGCTTTAGCATGGGTTGACTGGTTCATTCATGAGTCTGGCTACTCAGTAGAACAAGCTGGTGGAATTAGTGCTGCAAAAGATGTTCCGCTACCAGAAGATTTAAAGAATTATGAAGAACAAGGTGTTACATTCGAATTATTAACTCCTGCTAAAGCTGGTGAAGAAGGTTTACTTGATAAAATTGATAAAGAAGCAGAAGTAGGTTTATGGTTAGAAGACAAACCTAAGCGTATTGTTGAAGCTGCAATTGGCAACCGCGATGAATCATTTGAAGATATTATGACTGAACTTAATGCTGATTGGAACGAAGCGTACGATAAAGTTGTTGGTGAGTAATTTAAGAATTTGTTGAAAACAAGAAAAGTGCAAAAAATGCGCTTTTCTTGTCCTTTAATCATTTTATTGGGTTGATATTTTTTAGGTTTAATAGATTTAAATCTTAAAAGAAAAACTAGAGGTTTCTTTGATCTCTTGGTGTTTCTAAATTCCTACCGGGAGGTGTAGCACTTGTTTAAATTCTCAAATCTTTCATACGATGCTCAAAGACGGGTTATTATTATCCTTTTTTCACTTGTACCCGTAGCGTTACTTATCACTTTTGCTTATTTACCGGTAGCTAATATGTTCTACTATAGTTTTACTGATTGGAATGGTTTTAGTGATAAAGAGTTAGTTGGTTTAGAAAACTACGTTACGATCTTTACAGATCCTGAGTATTTTGTTGTGTTTAAAGTAAGTTTGTATTATTTTGTGGCTACGTTTGTTCAAATGGGTGTTGCTTTATATTTTGCAACGATTCTCAGCTTTAATGTAAGAATGAAGAATTTTTTCAAAGGGGTATTATTCTTTCCATACCTTCTAAATGGTGTTGCAATTGGATTTATGTTTTTGTTCTTCTTTCGACCAGAGGGCACGTTAGATACAGTATTAAATGCAATCGGATTAACTGGTCTTATTACACAATGGTTAGGTAATCCAGATATCATAAATATTTCTCTTGCTGGTACTTCAGTATGGAGATACATGGGTTTTAACTTTATTATTTTCTTGGGAGCGATTTCGTCTATCCCGAAAGAAGTTTATGAAGCTGCGGAAATTGATGGTGCTAATAGATGGCATCAGTTTAGATATATTATTCTTCCTAGTATTAGAAGGATCATCGAGTTGAATTTAATCTTAGCGATAAGTGGAGCTCTTTCAGCGTTTGAAATTCCATATATTATGACTGGTGGATCAAATGGGAGTAAAACGTTTGTTATTCAAACTGTCGACATTGCGTTTAAGTACGGTAAAGTCGGCTTAGGTTCAGCGATGGCTGTTGTTTTATTATTCATCGTTATTATTGTAACTGTTCTCCAAAAAGTGATATTTAAGGAGCGTGGCTAAAATGTATCAACTTAAATATGCATTAGGAAATGTAGCGAAATATGCTTCGTTAATTATAGGTGCTATTATTGCCTTGCTTCCAATTGCAGTTGTATTTTTTGCATCGTTCAAAACAGGAGAAGAGTATACAAGTACAGGTCCGCTTACACCTCCTCAAAACTGGTTGAACTTTGAAAACTATACAAGAGCTTTTGTTGAAGGAAATATGTTAACTGGATTTGTAAATACAGCGTTCATCCTTATTCTATCCATAATTGGAGCAACATTAACAGGATCAATGATTGCGTTTGTTTTACATCGTTTTAACTTTAAGGGAAGTAAGTTGTTGATGGGAGCATTCTTATTGGCTACCTTAATTCCTGCTGTAACAACACAAGTTGCGACGTTCCAAATTATTAATGAGCTTGGTCTATTTAATACAAGATGGGCAGCGATTATTCTTTATATGAGTACAGATATTATTGCTGTATATATCTTTTTGCAGTTTATGGATTCGATTTCAGTTTCGTTAGATGAATCAGCAATGTTAGATGGAGCTTCATATGTGACGATTTTCCGCAAAATTATTTTGCCTTTATTAAAACCTGCGATTGTAACAGTTATTATCGTTAAGGGAGTTAATGTTTATAACGATTTCTATACAGCCTTTCTGTATATGCCGAAAACAGATCTTCACGTTATATCAACCGCATTGTTTAAATTCAAAGGTCCTTACGGATCCCAATGGGAAGTTATTTGTGCAGGAATTATCATTGCGATCATCCCTACACTCATTGCTTTCATAACATTGCAAAAACACATTTACAACGGGATGGCTGGATCTGTTAAGTAGAAAAGTAAGTTCTAGGAGCTGCTATGTGTAAAGTGTAATAACAGATAAGAATATTTAGTGAAGACACTGGTATTCTATTAAGAAATTCCTCTTAATCTACTTTGAGACAGCGGGAACAATCATGTAAGGAGGAGAGTTTTTTGGATTTTATAAAAGGTTTTACTTATGGATGGATGAGCATGAAAGGTGATTTTACTAAACCTGAAGCAAAAGAATCGATGAGGCTATTAAAGGAGAGAACTAATTCAGATTACGCTATTATCACTATGGCTGCACTTCAAGATGGTGCACATACAACTGAAGTTGATTATACTGGCGATCATATGGTTGCGGACGAAGAATTAGTAGAAATGATTGAATATGCACAGTCACTTGGTTTAAAAGTCATTCTAAAGCCGACTGTAAATTGTAAAGATGGTACATGGAGAGCTCATATTAATTTCTTCGATCTAGATGTGCCTTGTGAACCTAAATGGAGTGATTGGTTTAAAAGTTATACTGAGTACCAAATGCATTACGCGAAAATTGCCCAAAAGACGAAATGTGACATGTTTATTATTGGGTGTGAAATGGTACAAACCGAAAGAAAAGACAAAGAATGGCGTAAATTGATTCAAGGTGTGAGATCTGTATATAGCGGTCCAATTACTTATAATACGGATAAGTATCAAGAGGGCAATGTGAAATGGTGGGATGCGGTAGATATCATCTCCTCAAGTGGTTATTACCCAATAGATGATTGGGATAATCAGTTAGATAGAATTCAAGAAATTATAAAGCCATATAATAAACCATTCTTCTTTGCTGAGGCTGGCTGTCCGAGTCGTTCAAACTCTCCGTATGTTCCGAATGATTGGAATCTAGAAGGTGAAATAGACATGAACGCTCAGGAAGATTACTTTCGGGTCATGTTTGAGAAAACTAGCACAAGAGACTGGGTATTAGGTTTTGGGCTTTGGGATTGGAAAGCGCTACTTCATGATGAAAAAGAAGCAGAGTTAAATGATGATTATGCTGTATTTGGAAAGCCTGCGGAGAAAGTTATCAAAAACTTTTATGCTTCTAAATGATAGGTAGAGTTCAAAAAAAGGTAGTGGTCTTTATAGAAAAAAGAGTACTACCTTTTTTGTGGGGTAAAGCTGACGTTTTGTGTTTTTATTAGAAATTGATATTAGATAAAAGTATGAGAACAAAACTAACAAAATGGAGGAAAAGATAATGATAAAGATTGATTTAAATGGCACTTGGTTAATGAAGAGTTCATCCGATCACTCAAAATGCCTCGATGGATCGGTCCCTGGCTCAGTTATGAATGATCTATTAAGACAAGGAGAAATAGGAGATCCTTTTTACAGGGATAATGAACGTTTTGCCTATGAGATTGCATCTAAGGATTATATTTATACTCGTGAATTTATCATTCAAGAAGAGCTATTAAATTATCAAAAACTTATTTTGCGTTTTGATGGTTTGGATACACTTACAGAAATTAAACTCAATGGAAAGAGCATTGCGAAGACAAAGAATATGCACAGAGTATATGAGTATAATGTAAAACCATATTTGAATTCAGGTACAAATAAGTTAGAAGTCACTCTTTTCTCTCCTATTGAATATATTTCAAAAAAGCAAAATGAAGAAAAACTATGGGGAGTTGTAGATGCAATTGAAGGATACCCTCATATTCGAAAAGGTCATAGTATGTTTGGGTGGGACTGGGGACCACAAATACCTGATTTAGGGATATGGCGAGATGTAACGCTCTTTGCTTGGAATTCTGGTCGTATCGAGGATGTGTATATAACTCAAGAACATGGAGAAACAAAAGTAGAAGTTAATGTAAGGGTTAAAGTAGAAACGCACTCAAAAGAACCAGTTACACTTAAAGTGAAACTTATAGATCCATCAGGTGAAGAAGAATTCTTCCAAATTGTAGACGCGCAAGCAGAAGAAAATGTAACTATTAGTGTCAAAAATCCACAATTATGGTGGCCGAACAATTATGGTGACCAACCTTTATATAAAGTAGAAATTATTACATCAAATGAAACAGGAATCTTGGATGAGAAAGCTTTAAATATAGGGCTTCGTACAATAAAGGTTAAACATGAACCAGATCAATGGGGAAAATCTTTTGAGTTTGAAGTGAATGGTCGATCAATTTTTGCTATGGGTGCAAACTACATACCAGAAGATAGTATACTTGCTCGTAATTCAAAGAAACGAACAGAGCAGCTTATTAGTGATTGTGTTGAAGCAAATTTTAACATGATTCGTGTTTGGGGTGGAGGTATTTATCCAGAAGACTACTTCTTTGAGTTGTGTGATCAAAAAGGAATCATTGTTTGGCAAGATTTTATGTTCGCTTGTAGTGTATATGATTTAAATGATGACTTTAGGAAGAATGTTGAACAAGAAGTAATTGATAATATGAAACGAATAAGGCACCATGCTAGCTTAGGACTTTGGTGTGGTAACAATGAAGTTGAAGAGGCTTGGGTATATTGGGGAATACCGGGTGATGGTTATAAGTATAAGGCTGATTATATTAAGCTATTTGAATTTATTATTCCAGAGCTTGCAAAAGAACTAGATCCACAGACATTTTATTGGTCTTCTTCTCCATCATCAGGTGGGGGTTTTAATGAACCGAGGAATCCTAATGAAGGAGATATGCACTATTGGGAAGTATGGCATGGCTTGAAGCCTTTTTCAGAATATGAAAAATTTCATTTCCGTTTTTGTTCTGAATTTGGTTTTCAGTCATTTCCGTCTATGAAGACAATTAATTCCTTTACAGAACCAGAGGATCGTAATATTTTTTCATATGTTATGGAAAAGCACCAAAAAAATGGGGCCGCAAATGGAAAAATTCTATTTTATCTTTCTGAGAATTTCCTTTATCCAAAGGATTTTGATTCTTTATTATATGCTTCACAACTACTTCAAGCTGAAGCTATAAAGTATGGAGTAGAGCATTGGAGACGAAATCGAGGACGATGTATGGGATCTCTCTATTGGCAGTTAAATGATTGCTGGCCAGTAGCCTCATGGTCAAGTCTTGATTATTTTGGAAGATGGAAGGCTCTTCATTACTTTGCGAAGAAATTTTACTCACCTATATTAATGTCGCTTAGAGAAGAAGGATCAGACATTGAAATCCATTTAACAAATGATTCCTTATCAGTGGTTGATGCACGAATTGAATGGAAATTACGTAAAAACAACTCTGAAATCCTGACTCAAGGAGTTGTTCAAACTGAGGTTAATAATCTTACGGCAAAGAGATGTGAAAGACTATCTTTAGGAGGATTTTTAACAGAAGAAGATAAAAGAAATACGTATCTAGAGTGTACGTTGTTTATAAATGGTGAACAAATAACGGTAACAACTTTGTTGTTTGTTAAACCAAAGCATTTTAGCTTCCTAAATCCTGAGCTAACTCTTGATGTAAATGAAACAGCAGATACGTTTGATATAAATATTTCATCTAAAGCCTTTGCTAAATATATTGAGTTGGACTTGAAAAGTGCAGATTGTAAGTATAATGACAATTATTTTGATTTATCAGCAGGTGAAACAAGGACAATAACAGTCAAGAAAAAAAGTTTGAGTGAGAGTCTTAATCTAGAATTATTTAAAAATCAGTTAAAAATCCGAAGTGTATTTGATATTGCATAAGTATGACTAGCTTAAATGATGTCACCCTAGTAGCTTCTAAGCTTAATTGAAACAACAATTCAAGCTTAGTCAAAAAGCTTGTAGCAGTAGACTTGTCTAATATCCTCTTTTAACCTTGAGAGAGGATATTAGGTGGGATAAGGTAATGTTCGGAAGGAATTTTCTTTTCTTCTGGTTTCTCAGTTTTAATGCAATGAATCAATCGTTCAATTTATCAAAAAGAGATAAATGAAATGAAGCAATGTATATAGGAGAGAAAAACTAAAATCAGTTTCTGATTGATGAGCGAGATCAAACTGTTGCTCAATTGGCAATCGCTTGGCCTCTCTCTTAGAGGTGATGATGTTGTTTCTGCTCTAATAGGAGCAAGTTGTATTGAACAAATTGTAGAAAATGTTAGAACATTAGATAACATAACTTTTTATCAAGAAGATACTAGATTTGATAGATGAAATATTGATGAACTAATAGTCTCTTTTTTCATGATTTATATAGTTTAAACATAGGAGATAGAAACAATGAATATTGATATGCCGTTGTCAGAATTGAAAACATATATGGGAAGTAGTCCCAAGCCTGAAGATTTTAATGAATATTGGAACAGAGGTTTAAGTGATGTTGGTAACTTATCTCTAGATTATGAATTGGTGTTTGCAGATATACAAACAGACAGAGTTGAATGTTTTCATTTGTATTTTACAGGAGTTGGTGGTGCGAAGATTCACTGTAAACTTGTTCGGCCTAAAAATGCACCGAAAAATGGCCCTGGTGTCGTCATGTTTCATGGATATTCTGTTGATAGTGGAGACTGGCTAGATAAAATTGCTTATGCATCCAATGGAATTACCGTTATAGCTCTTGATTGTCGGGGGCAAGGAGGAAAGTCTGAAGATACCTTAACTGTAAAAGGTTCAACGCTAAGAGGTCATATCATTAGAGGAATAGATGATCCTAATCCAGATAACCTTTACTATCGTCAAGTGTTTTTAGATACAGTCCAAACTGCAAGAATTCTTATGTCTATGGATAGTGTAGACTCAGATAGGGTAGGGGTATTTGGAATATCGCAAGGTGGTGCACTTGCAACAGCTTGTGCTGCTCTTGAGCCTAGAATAAAGGAACTCGTAGCCGTATATCCATTCTTATCAGATTATAAGCGAGTTTGGGACATGGATATGAATAACTCAGCATACGCTGAAATCGCAGAATATTTCCGTAACTTTGATCCCACTCATGAACGAGAAGATGAGATCTTTAACAAACTAGGTTATATCGATATTCAGAATTTCTCTGAAAAAATTAATGCGAGAACCCTTTGGGTAACAGGAATGATTGATGCTGTTTGTCCACCTTCATCTCAGTTTGCAGCATACAATAAAATTCAAACTAAGAAGGAAATTATTTTATACCATGAATACGCACATGAACATTTACCACATTTATCGGATAAAGCATTTAAAAGATTTCTATTTTTATAATCTGACTGACAAGACAACTGTCATAGGTTTATTTCGTACAAGGAAGTGCATAAATTTAGATTCTTAAAGGAGATTAGCATCATATTTAGTCGCTTAAAAGAACAACAATATTTTTACAAAAGTATGATTGGCCTAGCGATTCCTATAGCATTCAAACTCTCCTTATATCTTCACTCAACATGGTTGATTATTTAATGATTGGACAGTTAGGGATGAATTTAATAATTTATAAATCTATTAATGTCTTATAATGTAACAATTTAAAATAGGAGGGTAAATAAAATGAGTTTACGATTAGGAATTGATTTGGGTGGAACGAATGTAAGAGTAGGTCTTGTTGATGAAAAAGGAACAATATTAGAAATTATTCAAGAGCCTACAGAAGCTGAAAAAGGTCATATACATACAATTAATAAAATGAAGCAAATGATCGAAAGTCTAGTAAAAGGAAACAAAGTAAAAGGAATTGGAATTGGTGCACCAGGACCGTTAGATATTAAAAATGGAGTAATCTTAAGTCCTCCAAATCTTCCAGGATGGGATGAAATACCGCTTGTAAAGATATTCGAAGAACACTTTGAGGTAGAAGTATTTTTAAACAATGATGCTAATGTTGCAGGATTAGCTGAAGCCAATGCTGGGAGTGGTGCTGGTCATGAAAGTGTTTATTACATGACGGTAAGCACAGGAATTGGGGGTGCCCTAATTATAAATAAACAATTATTTAATGGAGCAAATGGATATGCTGGTGAAATTGGAAATATGATTATTGAGCCAGACGGCTATAAACATAACAATCTAAATCGAGGTGCATTAGAAGGTCTTGCAAGTGGAACTTCTATAGGAAGAAGAGCTTATGAGGAGTTTGGTATAGAAGGTGGAGCAAAACAGGTATTTCATCTAGCGAAACAAGGAAATAAAGAGGCTCAATTGATAATAGATGAAACCGTTAAATTCTTAGCAATTGGTATAGCGAATATTACACATGTTGTGAATCCAGATCTATTTGTAGTCGGTGGAGGGGTTATGGAATCAAAACAATTTATTCTCACTCCACTTAAGGATAAGGTGAAGGAGTTTGTTTATCCTCAACTGGCGTCTTCAATAAAAATAGTTCCAACTGCTCTTGGGGGTCAAGCAGGTGTAATTGGAGCAGCGATGCTTGTTAGATGATCTTAAATGAATTCAAAAAAGAGCTTCGACTAAAAAGCGAAGATGGAGGTAGTCGCTATGAACGTTTTATTTATTGGTGACAGTATTACTGAATGGGGTAGACATGAAGATGCGGAAGGAATTGGATCAGGGTATGTTCGACTCATTCATGACTATTATAAAACCTCACATCCAATTCAAAATTTCAAGGTTATCAATCAAGGTGTCGGTGGTGATCGAATTGTAGATTTGGAAGCAAGATGGGAGCATGATGTCATCCATATCAATCCAGATATAGTCTCCATTTCAATTGGTATAAATGATGTTTGGAGACAGTTAGATAGTGAGGATCAAGATCAGGTTTACCCTGAAGAATTCGAAAAAATTTACTTTAAACTATTAAAAAGTCTAAAAGAAAAAACAAAAGCTAAAATTGTACTAATGGAACCAACGATTATTGAAGAGAAGCTTGAAGCAGAAGGTAATCAAAAGCTAAAGGCATATATAGATATTATTCATAAACTAGCAGATCAATTTGAAGCAACTTTAGTTCCAACTCACCAATCGTTTCTAACATGTTTAAAAGCAAAAAATAACTATAAATTAACGACAGATGGTGTTCATATGAATTCAGCTGGAAATATGTTAATGGCTGTCACTTGGATTAATCATGTAAAAATTTGATAAATGAGAAGATATAGGAGGTATCAAAATGGCAATTGTTAATTTTCCAAAAGATATGAAATGGGGAACAGCAACAGCTTAGATATTGAAATAATGAAGGATTTAGGAATTGATGTTTACCGTTTTTCTGTAGCATGGCCACGTATTTATCCAAGCGGAACAGGTGAAGTTAACCAAAAAGGATTGGAATTTTATCATCGTTTTGTTGATAAATTACTTGAGAATGGGATTGAGCCAATATGTACACTTTACCACTGGGATCTCCCTCAAGCTTTACAAGATCAGGGTGGTTGGGGGAATCGAGAGACAATTGATGCGTTTGCTTCATATGCAGAGACAATGTTTAATGAATTTGAAGGAAAGATTAAATATTGGATTACTTTAAACGAGCCTTGGTGTATTTCTTTTTTATCAAATTATATTGGTGCGCATGCTCCAGGAAATACAGATTTACAGCTTGCTACACAAATCTCCCATCATTTATTAGTTGCCCATGGAAAAGCGGTCAAGAAATTTAGAGAATTAAAGATAGAGGGAGAAATTGGCTTTGCTCCTAATACAACATGGTTAGAGCCATATAGTAATTCTAAAGAAGATATTGAAGCATGTCGTAGAGAAAATGCTTATTTTATTGAGTGGTTTATGGATCCTGTATTTAAAGGAGAATACCCTCAATTTATGGTGGATTGGTTTAAGAAAAAAGGTGTTGAAATGAAAATTGATGTTGGTGATCTTGAAATAATTCAACAGCCGATCGATTTCCTAGGAATAAACTATTATACAGGACATATCGCACGATATAAGGAAAATGAAGGTCTCTTTGATTGGGAATATGTTGAGATCGGTTATGAGCGAACAGATATAGATTGGCCAGTATATCCTGATGGATTTTACAAAGTATTAACACACATTACTGAAAGATATGGAAATGTTCCAATTTACATCACAGAAAATGGTTCTTGTTACAATGATGAACCAGTTAATGGGCGTGTAAAAGATGAAAAACGTACCAAATATCTAAAACAACATTTAACCGCTTTAAGTAGAAGTATTGATTCAGGTGTTAATATCAAAGGCTATATGGCGTGGTCATTATTAGATAATTTTGAATGGGCTGAGGGATATAGTAAACGGTTTGGAATGGTATTTGTTGACTATTTAACACAGGAGCGTATTAAAAAGGATAGTTTTCATTGGTATAAGAAAACGATTTCTAATAATTGGTTCGTATTTGAGTAAACTTTGTTCTGATTTTACGAGTGAGTTTAATAGATAAATTGAAAACTGTGTGCCAAGAAAATTATGTATTGGCCACTGTTTATTTTAAAAAAGCATAAGAAGTCAAATTCTTCACTTAATCAAAAGTGGTGAAGAATAGGTAAAACTACATCTATGAATAAGGAAGTGAATAAGGATGGAAAAGAGTGGCCTTAAAGAAGAATTAGATTTTCAACCTTTATTATTTAAAGGAAATAATAAAAAGGAAAAGGCCCTTCATACGCTCTTCTTACTTTACAAAGGTCAATCAAGAAATATATTTTTATCCTTTTTCTTTTTTCTTATAAAACATTCACCTGTTTGGGTTATTCCGGTTACAACTGCGAATATGATCAATATTGCTAGTGAACCATCAAAACATAATCTATCAGGACTTTGGATAAATCTACTCGTTATATGTATTGTTATTATTCAGAATATCCCATCCCAAATGCTACACATGAGTTATCTTAGTAAAGCATCCAGACATGTTGAAGCAGGATTAAGAAGTACTTTAATAAGGAAGTTACAGCATTTATCTATTTCCTATCATGGTGAATTGCGTTCTGGAAAACTTCAAGCAAAGATATTAAGAGACGTAGAAAATATAGAAATACTTTCAAAACAGATTATGTTTACCTTTGCTGCAGCCATTACAAATGTTGTTGTTGCCATTGCTGTCACAGCATACAAAAATTTTTATATAGCTATCTTTTTTATCTTGGTGATTCCAGTAGCTTTGGTGTTTGTGTCTGTTTTTAGAAAAAGACTCCAAAGAAGAAATCGTGAATTTAGAACCGAAATAGAACACATGTCAGGGCAGGTTGCAGAGACTGTCACAATGATACCAGTTACAAGAGCTCACGGCTTAGAAGACCTAGAAATTAAAAAGACTGATTCAACTTTGTATAAGTTAAAGGGGAAAGGGTATAAACTTGATCTGGCAGAGGCTCTTTTTGGATCAATGGGCTGGGTTGTGTTTCAGCTTTTCCAAATGTTTTGTTTAGTTTTTACAGCAATCCTTGCTTACCGTGGAGAAATACAAGTAGGTGATATTGTGATGTATCAAGCGTATTTTACATCTATTTTAATGTCGGTTAACCAAATCATAACAGTATACCCACAGTTAGCAAAAGGATATGAATCAATTGTTTCTGTGTCTGAAATCTTATTTTCAGAAGAACAAGAGGAATACCAAGGGAAAAGAAATCTAAATGAGATTAAAGGAACATTAACATTTGAACAAGTTCATTTTCATTATCGAGATACGAATAAACATGTATTAAATGATTTTCAATTAGAAGTAAAGTCTGGTGAATGCATTGCATTTGTAGGGGAATCTGGAGCCGGTAAATCGACTGTCCTTAACATGATTGTTGGGTTTTATAAACCAACTAGTGGAAATATCTCTTTAGATGGTATTCCTTTCGATGAAATAAATATGAAAGAATATCGGAAAAATCTTGCTGTAGTTCCCCAAAACACAATACTTTTTTCCGGCTCAATAAGAGAAAACATTACCTATGGATTAACAAATATATCTGAAAATAAATTAAATAAAGTAATAGAAATGGCTAATTTAAATGATGTTATAGCAGATATGCCAAACGGTCTTGAAACTTTAGTAGGAGAGCATGGAGGAAGGTTATCAGGAGGGCAAAGACAACGAATTGCAATTGCTCGTGCACTTATTCGAGACCCAAAGATAATACTTTTAGACGAGGCAACTTCTGCGCTGGATAATAAATCTGAATTGCAGGTACAGCAAGCTTTAAAAGAATTAATTCATGGTCGTACAACGTTCATCGTTGCCCATCGGTTATCAACAATTAGAGATGCAGACAGAATTGTGGTGATGAAAGATGGTCGATGTGAAGAAGTTGGGACATATGAAGAACTAATGGCAAACGAAGGGGAGTTTTATCAACTTAAACAGATGCAAGCATAACTGTATATATTTTAAAAGGTAGATAGTAAGGAGTGCTTTATGTGTTTAATGTTGGCTGTTTTCACAGACTTTGTTGCTTATAAATACCCGAAGCATTCAGCATTGTATTAAGTCTAGTGGAATATTTTCTTTACACAATAGTAGCCTTAAAAATAGGCTGCCTAGCATTGAAGAATTTTTAGGAAGGGCAGCCTAAGGAATTTAGCTAATTATTATCTATATAAGTCTCAAAATTCGGAGCTGAATTTCCAGTTAAGTCAATTATAAATTCATTATAAGTTGTTAATTTTTACTTGAAGTATAGTTGTTTTAGATGTTTTTAATTTAACTAAGTCATTTCAACGACTAGAGCTTCTTAGGTTTTAATGTACTGTTACATTATCTAGGAATAATGCAGTTTGACCGCTACTATTTGATGCACCTGTGAACTGAACACCGATCTCTTGTACATTACTTAAATCAGGGATAGCAGATAAATTAAGGGATAGGATTGTACCACTTGAATTAATTTGAACAGGACCACCATCATACCAAGTCCAACTTGATCCAGCTTTAATGTATAATTTTGCCGTGATTCCATTACCAATAGATCCCCAGTTTGCATGTTTAACAGTAGCCTTCAGAGTTGATTTACCGGTTAAGTTTTGGTTGCTTGATAAAAATAAATAGTGTTGAGAGCCATTTCCTAATTGTGCATCTGCTTTAAGAGATTTACTTCCACTAGTAGCCCAGTCTGTTACAGACCACGGACCACCTGATACATTTATACCTAACCAATTTTGAGTGTTATCTTCAAAATCATATAGTGTTGTAGCTGTACTATCGGATCCGCCAGTTCCACCACCTGAGCTACCCCCAAACACGGGACTAGGTACAGAAGTTGCTTTTATGCCGTTAGAACCATTTACAATTGTATCACCCCAAGATGTTAAACTGTTTCCAGCCCAGTCACTAGTCAGATCAAGATAGCTCCACTCAGAACCATTTCCTTTCCAAGACCATGCTAACCAACCTACACCTTTTTGTTGTGAGTAGCTCATGATTGTTGCTTCATCAACATCACCATCAGTATGTTTATAACCAAATTCACCAATGATTAAGGCAAGACCTTGGTTTATAACACCATCAATATTTGATTTGACTGTTGCAGCATCTCCACCAGCATATTCGTACATGTGAATAGAGAACATCGTGTTTTTAAGCGGATCTGCATTAAATACAGATTTTCCATAATCATGAATCGATGCAGGATATTGTCCCCATCCAGCTGAATCAACGATTAATGTGTGTGTTAAGCCTGCATTTCGTAATTTAGGAATTGCCTGCTTATATGCATCAGCCCAATTTGATCCATTCCATGTCCCATACCACTCATTAGCAATGTTGATGATGACCTTATCTTCTTTACCGATAAGAGCATCTTTTATACTAATCCAATAATCTACTGCACTATTTAAAGAGGCTGTATCATCTTTACCAGTAGTATCATGAACCTCTAATACAGCAATAAGATTATTTTGTTCGGCTAAGGAAATGAGATTTCTTACCGTGGTTATATCATCTTTTGTGTACTGACTACCATCTGAGAGAACAATTCTTACTGTGTTAGCTCCTGTTGCTGCGATTGCTATAATAGCAGTTGTAGAATCACTTTTAAACCAAGAATGTGCATGATTTATACCACGCATAACAAAGGGCGTACCAGTTGCATCATACAAAATGTTTCCGCTTACATAAAATCCGTTGGCAGCTTTTACTGGAGCGGGTGAGAAAAGCAATGATGTAGAGATTAATAGAAGAACAGCTAAAAATAATGTTGTACTTTTACGTAAAATTAACATTTAATCACCTCATGGGAATAATATATTTTGAACTCTCAAAACTTAATGGTTAAGCCTCTTTTCATAAAGTTTTAGAGAGACAAAAACAAGTTAAGCAGTTGCTTACTTTTAACTTTTATTTGTACACACAAAATTTTACTTAAACGTTAACTTAATTGATACTTTGGATTGTAATTTAAAGAGGCATGTTTGACAACTAAAATGACAGAAAAGTTCGAAAAATAATTAGAAAGTATTAAAAAACTAAATTCTTCTAGTATTAATGTAATGGAAAAAAGAGTGTGAAGTAGGATAATATAACGATATGAAATTGAATTATTAAATTCTTAATTAATTGGAAATTCACTCATCTCTTAGTTACTTAACAAATTTATGGAATTACTTAAAAAAGGTTACAGGAAAAAATGATCATGGTATACTATTAAATAGTTTTCTAAACATAGTAGAGCACTTGTAAACGGTTTAGATTATAATATATGGTATATACTGTTGAAAATAATATTACACAGGATGTCTATTATATTTGCTCTGGTCAAATGGTATTGTTGTGAATATTGTAGGGAGCAGTTTTCCAATCTAAAAAAACGACAAATAGACATACCAGAGACGAATTTATTTAAAATAAAGTAATAAAAAGTGTATTGGAGGTGGCTTTAGTGAGTAATAATGTAACAATGCGAGATATAGCAGCACGACTAGGAGTAAGTAGTGTAACAATATCAAAAGCGTTGAACGATAAAGATGGAGTAAGTGATGAGCTAAAGCAAAAGATTAAAGAAGTTGCTGATGAAATGGGTTATCGCTTTAATACATTAGCTAAGTCTATGAAGGATGGGCAAGCTTATAATATAGGTGTAATTATTCCTGAGCGATTTACGGGTGAAATTCAGTCATTTTATTTGCGATTTTACCAGCATATTGCAAAAGTTCTTGATCAACAACAATATAGCGGAATACTTCATATATTAAGTGCTGATGATGAAGATCAGCTTGCCCTGCCTAGAATCTACTATGATAAGAAGGTTGATGGTCTTCTTATATTAGGTCAAATTAGCAATGATTATATAACATTACTTAATAAAGTAGATATTCCAGTCGTTTATATTGATTTTTATAACGAAGATGCTGAAGCAGACACAGTGATAACAGATAACTTTAATGGCGTATATGAAATAACCAATCATTTGATTAAAAATGGTCACAGAGATATTGGATTTGTTGGAAATATCTACTCAACTAGTAGTATTCAAGATCGCTTTTTAGGCTATTACAAATCATTACTAGAGCATCATATTGTGTTAAATCAAGATTATATAATAAATGATCGAGATAAACGTGGAAAATTTATAGATATTGAGCTACCAGAAAAGCTTCCTACTGCCTTTGTGTGTAACTGTGATCGAGTAGCTTATAACTTAATAGAAAAACTTAATTCTTTAGGTTACAAAGTACCTGAAGATTGTTCAGTAGTAGGTTTTGATAATGATATTTACTCACAGATATCAGAACCAAAATTAACAACAGTTGAAGTTGATATTGAAGAAATGTCAAAAACAGCTGTTAAGTTAATCATTTCTAAATTAAAAAGTAAACAAAATAAATGGGAACAGGTTTCGGTAAAAGGTAAGATCGTTTTTAGAGATTCTGTTCATAAAATCAATGGTGATATAAATATAGATGATGCGATATAATTCATTTTTAAAATGACTAAAAGGCTTGAATCCTAAATAGGGATTCAAGCCTTTTTAATATTGATTTTGTGGCATACGTGACGACAATTTTTTATTTGATTGACAGGTAAGCGTTTTCATTATAAAATTATTTTGTAACTTAAACGATTACTTAATTAAAGGGGGAGAAGAAATGAAAGTGTTACTTAAATTTCTTGTGTTTAGTATTTTAGCAGTTGGAATGTTAGTGGGCTGCTCACAAAAAGAAAGCAGCTCTACAAATGAAAACAGTGGTGGAGAAAAGACAGAGAAATCAGGTCCATCAGGTGAAATCTTAGTATTAACAAACAGAACAGATATTGTTGATACAGTATTTAAAGACTATGCCGCAAAATTTAACGAGAAATATCCGGATGTGAAAGTGAACTTTGAAGCAATTACTGATTATGAGGGTCAAGTGAAAATCCGTATGAATTCAACGGAATACGGTGATGCTTTGCTTATACCAAATGATGTGCCTGTTAACGAATTAAGTAATTTCTTCGAGCCTCTTGGATCAGTTGAAGAGTTAAGTGGGAAGTATCTACACGTTGATGAAGATGCTTTTGACGGAACTAGTTACGGTATACCTGTAACTGTTAATGCACAGGGTGTAGTGTACAACAAAAAGGTATTTGAAGAAGCAGGAGTGACTGAAATACCTACAACACCAGAAGCTTTCATCGAGGCTTTAAAGAAAGTTAAAGAAAACACAGATGCCATACCTTATTACACGAACTATGCTGCGGGTTGGCCATTAACACAATGGGAACCTAATCGTTTATCGATTGCTGGCGTGGAAGATTATGTTAATGTGCAAATGCCTAACATGGATGATCCATTTGCAGAAGGTAAACCACATTATATTCTTTATAAGCTAATGCATGATATTGCAAAGGAAGGACTAATTGAACCAGATCCATTAACAACTGATTGGGAAAGCTCAAAAGAAATGATGGCAAAAGGTGAAATTGCTTCGATGATTCTAGGTTCATGGGCAATTACACAAGTTCAAGCTCTAGCTGAAAATCAAGATGATATTGGTTACATGCCATTCCCATATAACCATGATGGAAAGCTTTATTCTGAAACAAGTGGAGATTATAAAATTGGAATTAACAAAAATAGCGAAAACATAGAAGCAGCTAAAGCTTGGGTAGATTGGTTTCTTAATGAATCAAACTATGCTATTGAAAATGGAGGGATTTCTCCGGTAATTGGTGATGATTTTCCAACGACATTAAGCTCATTCCAAGAACTTGGTGTGGAATTATTATCAAATTCACCAGCTAAAGAGGGGGAAGATGGCTGGATAGATGCTATTGATCAAGAAGGAGAAATTGGTCTATTCCAACCTGAATTTAAACAACGTATTATTGAATCTGGAATTGGTAATACAAAAGAAAGCTTTGATGATATTATGAATGATTTAAATGCAGATTGGAAAGCTGCAAGAGAGAAAGTCACGAATAATTAGCATGGGAGGAGGACGAGAATTAGCGTCCTCCTTTTTGTGCTACAAGCAAGCTTTCAAAATACACAAAAATTGTACAAACTTAATTTAATTCATTGTTTCTTATTTACAACACAAGACAAGAACGTTAATTTCTTAATACTTATTTAACTCAACTTTGTTAATTTAATCCTCATTTCTTCCCAACCCAATTTTGAGAGGGTAGTGGCAGGAGATTCAAACTCCTCTCGGATCATGTGAGAAAGCTAGATATAGTATTAATACTGTTTCTGGTGTTTTTTTGCATTTCAATATTTTTCCCGTGTTTCGCTTAGTTGACTTTACAAATAATAAAGAACTTCTTCCTATATCATATTGTAATGTTAAGTAGATCCGAAACCTTATTTATATTGATAAAAAACTTTTTTATAAAAATAATAAATTTATTAAAAAACCCTCCGAAAATTCGACAAGTTTCAGTATAGATATATAGAAAACTAAATAAATAGTAAAGGCAAAACTACTGAAAGGTGGTGACGCAAAGCTATAGGGACTAAAGATCGAATTGATCTATGTTTGCCAGCTGCCATGCGGTACCTAGAAGAAAAGCTCATAAAACAAGAGGTGAATTTAATGAAGAAGCTATTTATCATCTTATCGTTAACCCTTTTTACAGTAGGATGTGGGAAGGAAGAAACGGTAGAGTCGACATCTGCTACTTCACCTTCAAAAGAGGAGCAGACACAGGTTAAATCGTTATTATATGAAAATGAAGAAAAAGGTATTCGTGTTGGTGATATAAAACACTGGAAATTAAGTAAAGAACAAGATTCAAATGTTGTTTTTCAAAATGAAAATTTACAAGCAATCATAACTATTTTACCTAACAAACAGGATATAAAGTCAATCAAAAGAGATTTAATAGTGGGTGCTGGGGATATCACCATAATTGAAGAAACAGATAAAACGTTATCTTTTCAATCAAATCGTAAAGAAAGTATTCAAACAGATATATTCATTTTTCAAGTTGGTGAGAAAATGAATATTGTAACGTTTGTAGGTAAAGTAGACGATGATGAAATGAATCGACCAAAAATTGTAGAGTTCAAAGAACATATTCAATTTAACTAGGAGAGGAAGAAAGAATGATGAAAAAATTTGTTATATCAGGTTTTACATTAGGGACATTATTAATGGCAACTTCGGCGTTTGCAGAAGAGAAGCAAGAGATTGTTAGTGCAGATTCTGAATTATACGAAACAGTTAGTTTAATAGAAGAAGCAGAATTTGAGTTAACAGAGGATATCGAAGAAAAAGTATTACTTCAAGATGACTATGCTGAGGATCGTTTATTAGAGGCGGAGGAACAACTAGATAACGGTGACGAGGAAACAGCAGAAGAATTAATCGAAGACTATGAAGAACATGTTGATATTATTGAAGAAACAATTGAAGAAGCAGAAGAAAATGGTGAAGATGTTTCAGAAGTAATTACAATTGTTGAAGAAAATGCTGAAAAAAGAAGCGATAATTTACTTGCTCTATTAGAGAGAGAAGACCTACCTGAATCAGCAAAAGCTGGAATTGCTAAAGCTTTAGATAACCAGAAGAAAGCTTTTGAAAAAGCAACTGCAGCAAAAGAAAAAGCAAAACAAAATGAAGAAGATGATGAAAAGGAAACTGAAGTAGCAGAAGTAGAAGATAAAGACGAAGTGGATTCGGACAAGCAAGCTGAAGAAGTAGAAGACGCTGAAGAAGCAGCAGAAGAACAAGCTGAAAAAGAAAGAGAAGCAGCAGAAGAAAAAGCTGAAAAAGAAAGAGAAGTAGCAGAAAAACAAGCTGAAAAAGAAAGAGAAGCAGCAGAAAAACGTGCTGAGAAAGAAAGAGAAGCAGCAGAAAAACGAGCTGAGAAAGAAAGAGAAGCAGCAGAAAAACGAGCTGAAAAAGAAAGAGAAGCAGCAGAAAAACGAGCTGAAAGAGAAAAAGAAGCAGCAGAAAAACGTGCTGAAAAAGCAAAAGAAGCAGGTAAGAAAGCTGAACAAGGAAAAGAAACAGAAAGACCTTAATTATCTTGGAAACAACTACCACTCTTTTTGGTAGTTGTTTCTTTCATTTCGCCTTTACCTCAACTATCATATCATGTACAGTATTGAAAAAAGCTATGTAAGCGGGTGATAGGATGAACATCGATGAGCTTATCTTGGTTATTACAAATTGCAAAAATGGTGATCAGTTGTCTAGAGAGCAACTAATTCAACATTATCGCCCATATATTCTCAATACTGCGTCTCACATTTGTAAGCGGTATATAAGCTGGAGTGATGAGGAGTCTAGTATAGGTTTGATTGCCTTTAATAGGGCTATTGATACGTTTGAGCAATACAGTGGTAGGACATTTCTTAATTATGCCTATCTTTTAATACAACGTGACTTAATCGATTTTTATAAAAGAGAAAAAAGTGAACAACACCTGTCCATTACTTTTGTAGATTCTGAACAAAGTAACAATATGTTTGAGATAGAAAAATCTGTAGATAGCTATCGTCGTTCGCTGACATCAAATGAGCTAGTTGATGAAATTATTGAGTTTGATCATGCCTTAAGTGAATTCAAGGTTTCTTTTGAGGAGCTTGAAAAGCATTCGCCAAAGCATAAGGATACTAGGAAAAAATTATATCAACTCTCAGATGTGTTTATTTTAGATGCTGAGTGTAAACATCACTTTTTCTTAAAAAAGAGATTACCGGTGTCCTTGTTTAGCAAAAAGACAGGCTTTTCTAAAAAGACATTGGAAAAGCATCGAAAATATTTTATCTCACTTATTCTGCTTAAATTTAATCCACAGTGGGTGCAGTTATCTGCATATATAATCGATTTTCAAGGAAAGGAGGAAGACTTATGAAATATTCAACATATAAAGGAATTGTCGTGAAGATAACAGATCTTCACCTCGTCATACTTCAAGATAATGGTAGATATAAAAATGTCCCGAAAAATGCTATTAAACAGGTTCCACTTTTAGGACAATCTATCAGCTATGTTGAAAAAGCTTCTTCCTTGAGTTGGGTACCCTATATTTCTGTAGCTGCCCTCTTATTTTTATCATTTATCTCATATTCGATTTTCCAATCAGTTAAGCCTTCATATTTATTAGTAATAGATATTAACCCAAGTCTCGAGCTGGAAGTTAGTGACAAAGGGGAAGTGATTGATTTAAGAGCTTTAAATGAAGATGGAGAAAAAATTGTTTCTTCTATAGAAGATTATGATCGTAATGTGTTGCATATGATTGATTCAATCGTAAAGGATGCTAAGAAAAAAGGATATCTAGCGAAAAATCCTATAATTACAACAAGCTTAATTTCACTTGAAGAAGATGATATAACATTGCATGTTAAAGAAATTAATGATGCTTTAACGTCTTATGTTCAAGGAGAACACGTTGAAGTCGAGGTTAAAGAAGCAGCTCTGGTTGAATATAAAGAAGCTAAAAAACTAAATCTATCAGTAAATTATTATCAACAATATCAAGTTCTTATAGAAAAGGAACTCGTAGAAGATCTTAATGATATTAAAGGAAAAACAATGGTAGAATTAAAATCTATGGCGTCTCAACCTAATAAGGAAATAGAGGAAGAGGATAAGGAAGCTCAATTGATACCAAATGATACTGATCAAGTGGAAGCAAAATCAAAGGTTACTGAAAAACAACCTACAAAAGAACAAGTCCCTAACGATCATATCAAAGAAAATGTTGATCAAAATACTAGTGAAAAAAGTAGAAGTCAAAATCCAAAAGAAGCTGAATCTAAAGAAAAAGCACCAAAGAAAATAGACAATAGTGGAGACAAACAAAAGTCAGTAAATGAGCAAGAAAATAAAGGAGTTAAAAAGGAACCACCGAAAATAGATAACCCTCAGAAAGAAGAACCGAAACCACCCAAAGCAGAGGAAAGAGTTGAAGAAAAACAAAAAATAAAACAGCCTCCTAATGTAAAAGAGAGTGGAGAAACTGAGGAGAATAAAAATCAAAGAATTGAAAGAAATCCAGAAAGTCCAAGCATTGAAAAAGAGAATGAGAAGGGCAAGAATAGTGAGAAGGAATGATTATATAAATAGTGTGAAGAAGTTGTAACATCAAATAAAAACGTCTAAAACTCTTGATATTTAGGGATTTAGACGTTTTTATATGCTATCAGGAATGGTTGATAATTGTTATTAACACGTCTTGACGGTTCGATTGACTACTCTCGAAGATTGAAAACACAAAATTCTAAGGAATGAAACACGAATGTCTAAATACATTTTTTCTTATAGTATTCTAGTTGATTTATTTGATAACAGAAATTCTCTAGATAAACAGTAATGTCATATTGAACTAAATAAGTATAAGAAAAAACCAAAAATTTTAAAAGGTAAAGTCCGAAAATTTTAGAATAAACTGAGTGTTTATTTTGGTACATTTAGTGAAAAATAATACAAACACAACCAACTTCAAATTCTGACGGTTAGTATAAAACCTATCATGAACATTTTGTAATGAAGTAAAAATTAGCATATCATTGTTTTATAACAAACATTTTCAGAAAAATATCCTAGTTAAAATGTAAGAAACTTAACAGTTCTATATATAAAGATTAGAAAAATACAGATTTAGAAGAAGTAGTATTTAAGAGAAGTGTACTTTCAAATTTAGAGAGCGACTATATACAGTCGCTCTTTTTAGGATTAGCCAAATCAAAGTCATCGAGTATCTCATATAGAAAATTAAAACATTTATCAGGGAAAGATTTTTATGGCTATGAAAATTTGTGAAAAAAGAGAATCCGCAAAATGAAATTGTATTTTATATAACTATATTGAAAATAGAGTTTTTCACTTGTATGATTTGTAATTCGAAAGGGTCTTTAACCATCTAGGAGGTAATATGTTTTTTTCATTGCGAAATCGTTTATTTATTATTTTCACTCTACTACTAACGATCCCCTTTCTGGTTTTATCCATTATCATTCCAAATTGGTTTACTTCAATTTTTGAAGAACAAACGAAGAATTCAACTGTCGAAATGATGGACCAGTATTCACTTTATATTGATTCAATCACTTCACAAGCAGAGGATCTTGGAAAACAGGTTTTGGTTAATCAAGCAACTCAACAATGGTTGAAATCAGAAAAGGATAATACAGAAATAAAAAGTGCTCAGGATTTATTAAAAAATCAGCTTAAAATGCAGCTCTCTTCCATGATGATTAACAATTCTAAATCCATGTCTATATCTGTTTTTCTTATTGATGGTACTGGAACATGGGAGGATCTTCCAACAATACAGGAAACAGAGTGGTTCAAAAATTTTACTGAAAATGATCAGCGGTGGGTTAAAACCCATGATGAAGCGATTGCAGCAAATGTGAATAGTTATCTTCTTCCGCTGTTTGATTTGTATACGCTTGATTTATCTGGAGTGATTAAAGTTAATTTTCCATCTTCACTGCTTGAAACAGCACTAAGTAAAATTAAGCTTGGAGAAAATGGTCGTGTTTATTTAGTGGATAGTTCGGGAGATAACGTGTTATCTGGGGAAGTACAGACTCCGGAATATGTATTAAATAAAAGCCTAGAAGAAATATGGAATGATAAACAAAATAAAGGATTAATAGAAACTAATTATAATGGTGATGAATACCTTGTGTTTTACCAAAAGTTAAAAATCGGTGATTGGGTTTTAGTCAGTGAGATTACAAAGTCTGAGTTGTTTTCAAAGATTAATACCTTGCAGAAAAATTTGTTGTTAACAAGTGTTCTCATTTTTTTCTTAACAATTATTGCTTCTTATTTTCTTTCCTCGACAATTGTAAGACCATTAGGAAAGCTTACGAAAGCAATGAAATTTGTTGAACGAGGAGACTTTTCTAGAGCTAAAGATTTTATGCTGAGAATTAAATCATATAACGACGAAGTAGGATATGCTATAAAAGTATTTGATCATACAATTGACAAATTAAATTTTTTAATTAGAACTGAATATGAAGCAAACATTCGCAGAAAGGATGCGGAATACAAAGCTTTATTATTACAAATTAATCCTCATTTTTTAAACAATACTCTTGAAATTATTGGTGGATTAGCGGCCCAGGGTAAAAACAAAGAGGTTATGAATGTAAGCATTCATTTAGGCCGAATGATGAGGTATTCCTTAAATACTCAAAGTGATATCGTAAAATTAGGTGAGGAAATTGCTTATATACGAGATTTTACTGATATATTAAAGCTTCGGTATGAAGATGCGATTACTGTAGAAATTGAAGAAGATCCAGAAACAAAATTTGTGCCAATTATTAAATTTATTATACAGCCTCTTGTTGAAAACGCAGTAAAATATAGTTTTATAAATAAACAGTTTGCCCAGCTAAAAATAAAAACAGAGAACTGTGGAGATGAAATATTTATTATCGTTGAAGATTATGGAATAGGGATGACTGAAGAGGTCGTTACAAACTTACTGGATACAGAATTAAATAATGAATCAAGCAATGTGTTAAAAAGCAAAGGTAGCAGTATTGGTCTTGAAAATGTATTAGGCCGTTTGAAGTTATACTATGGTGAAAACTTCTCATATAACATTCAATCTGAAAAGGATAAGGGTACCAAAATTACTCTTTGTATAAGGCTGTTTTCGTAAACTTGTTGCTTTAACAACTCCAAGTAAACAGCACTATATAAAGCATAGTGGCATCTTTTCTTCATAGGATAGTACCTATTTTGCCATAACAACAATGTTTCCACTGCATAATTAGGTCAATTAGCAAGAATCTTTCAGAAAAGAGCCTTGTATAAAAAGAAACTCCCATTAGTAAGGTGGATTTCTCTTCTTCATATGGTTAGAGAAACTATCAGGCTTTTTTCGGGAAAGCATATTTTATCACTTATCATAAACCACTTAAGTTTAAAATGGATATTTCAACAAGCAATCAAGTTATTGGGGGGATATACATGTTAAAGGTAATCATTGCAGATGATGAAATACAAATTCGAAAAGGGTTACGAATGAAAGTAGAGTGGGAAGAGGAAGGTTTTCAAATCGTTGAAGAAGCTTCGAATGGACAAGAATCACTGGACTTGTTAAAAAAGATGAAGGTAGATGTTGTCATAACAGATGTAAGGATGCCAATCATGGATGGTATTCAATTTGTGAAACAATGTCATCGTGAACATCTGAATGTTAAAGTAATCGTCTTATCAGGTTATTCCGATTTTGAGTATGTAAGATCATCGATGATAGAAGGTGTGAAAGATTACCTTTTAAAACCAGTCGCTCCCGATGAATTAGTAGAAGCTTTGAGACGAATTAGATCGGAAATAGAGAAAGAAAAGAAAAGACAACTCGAATCAGATCAAATTAAAAGGATGGTTCACAACCAAGTGGAAGAAATGCGGGAACAATATTTGCTCCATTTGGTTAAGGAAGAATGGTCAGAACTTACAGTTACAAGTGAGAGGCTTAAGCAATTGCAGTTAAATGATTTTGCGAATGAAGACGTACATTTTCAGTTTGTAACGGTGGAGGTAAGAGGTACAGAACAGGCATTTAATATAAAGGAACTGTGGCTTCCTTTTAGAATGCTATGCAGGGAAATAGCTAAAGAACACGATGGAACTTATTCTTTCTATGATGCAAGTTATGCAAATATGATTCACTTTATCAATCGAGTAGATTCCAGCCAGTTAAATTCTAAATCTCCATTGATTAGAAAAATTCAACGACATGTAAAGGAATTCATGAACATAGAAACAGTGATAGGTATTGGAAAGGTTGTTACTGGTCTGACAGAATGTAAGAATGGATATATATCAGCATTGCTTTCTTGGAGTCAAAGCCAATTAGGCTCACAATCGCAGGTGATCGAGGAGACTACGAATAAGGAGGTATTTGAGTTTACAGCTGATGTTGAAAAGAAATTAATTAACACGATTGAAACTGAAAATCATGAGGACTTTAAGAAAACTATATATTCAATTTTGGGAGAAATGAATAACCAATCGATTATGTCCTTTTCGTTTGTTGCCAATAGAGTGCTATTTATGTTAGGTTTTTTAGCAAAAAAGTATGATATTGATACGATTGAAATAAATAATACGATATGGAATTGCCAACAGAGGATATGGGAGCTTAACTCTCAAAACAGGGTCATAGAACAACTCATTCATTTGGCGCACTCTATCATTGAAAAGGTACATGAAGACCGTTGCTCCTCAAATGGGGTAGCAATCGTAGAAAATGTTCGTCGCTATTTAGATCAGCATTATGCAAATGAAATTTCACTTACTACTTTGGCAGATAAGTTCCATATTAATAGTACTTATTTGTCTGAAATTTTTAAACACAACATTGGTCAAAACTTTAGTGATTATTTAATCACCTTACGAATGGATCATGCTAAAGCATTTTTAAAAGATAAACAACTAAAAATAATTGACGTAGCTCACTTAGTGGGTTTTTCAAATTCAGGTTATTTTAGTACTGTATTTAAAAAACACTTTGGTCAAACTCCAGTTGAATTCCGTAAATCGCAACATTTGAATAGATAAATTCGTAACAAAGAAGGGAACCGTATGATAAAGAAAGTAGCAGTTATTACTATTATAATTATTTTCATGATACTAGCTTGTTATACTTTGTCTTTTTTTTATAACTACTCAAATGACCAAAAAGGACAATGGAAGAATCAAATTGATGAAAAAGATAAGATTTACCTCACATTTTGGCGAAATAATGGGACTACATCAGAGAATAAAGCTTATGAAGCTTTAATTTCAACTTTTGAGGCGTCACACCCTTCCATCAAAATTAAGATGGTATCTATTCCATATGCAGACTATGAATTAAGGTTGCGAACAGAAATCGCTGCAGGAAATCCACCTGATATTATGGCAATTGATACCCCATACTTAGCTCTTTATGCAAATTCAGGATCTCTTTTATCTATTGATCAATATATGAAAGCCGAAGGTGATATTGAAGATATACCTCCTACTACATTGAAGGGATTAACGTATGAAGATGAAATTTACCTTTCACCAATGGTAGAATCTGGTGTAGCCTTATTTTATAATATGCACCTATTTAAGGAGGCGGGGGTGCCATTCCCATCTAAAGATCCTAATAAACCGATGACTTGGGATGAGGTATTAGAGGCTACAAAAAAAATAACGAATTCTGTGAATGGTGTGTATGGAATTGATCCAGCACAGGGATTTGGTGCGGGGGAAGCTCCTGCTTACTTTAAACTTCCACTTCTATGGCAGTTTGGTGCTGAAGTTCTTAACCCTAATGCTACATCAGCAGAGGGCTACTTAAATTCGGATGAAGCTTTAAAGGCATTACAATTTTATCAAGATCTCTATCACAAACATAAAGTTGCTGCGGTTGAATTACCACCTAATCCGTTTGAGACGGGAAAGCTTGCAATGACAGTTATGGGCTCATGGGTATTTGCAGACCTTGAAAAGAATTATCCTGACTTTAAATTAGGGGAAGATTTTGGAGTTGCGCCGTTACCAAAGATGAATAATCAAGTTACACCAAAAGGTGGTTGGGCTCTTGGGATCTCAGCAAAATCTAAATATCCTGAAGAAGCGTGGGAATTTATTAAATATGCTACAAGTTTTGAAGGCTCAAAAAAATATGTTGAAATGACAGGTGATTTATCTGCGAGATACTCAGTAGTTAATGCATTTCCTGAACTTAATGAATACCCGAAAAACATATTTATACAACAAACTCAAAAATACTCTAAGAACCGCCCAGTTACACCTGTCTATCCTGCTGTAAGTGAAGCGATTAAGACATTATTTGAGGATGTTGGTATAGGCGGGGAAAATGTAGAGGCTTCCGCAAAAGAAGCTGTGGAGAAAATTAATAATAGTTTAAATGATATTAAAAATCCAAAAGACTTCTAATCCTCTAGTTTTTAAGCTAGGGGATTTTTTCTGGAATAAAATAAGAACCAAAGAAATTTAATATTCACAACCAAAAAATTTGAAATATTATAAGTTTCGATTTTGTTATAGTAGAAATCACAGAGAGAGAACTAAACAACGAGAGGGGAAAACTAATGAACGAGCATACATTGCAAATTATTCACACGTAAAAATGAAATCGTTATCAATAGTGGTTACTTTCAAATAAGGAGGTTAATATATTGCAAGAATTAGTAAAGGCTAACAAAGGACCAGCAAAACAAATCAAAGTTGCATCTAAAATAAAGAGTCAATTTGAGTATATTAAACAGAACTACATTCTTTATTTACTCCTTGCTCCTGCTGTTATCCTTACAATCATTTTTAAGTATGTACCAATGTATGGGGCAACCATTGCATTTAAAGATTTTAGTCCAATTAAGGGAATCACGGGCAGTGAATGGGTTGGTTTTAAGCATTTCACGAACTTTTTAACATCACCTAATTTCATGGAAATTTTTATGAATACGCTTAAATTAAGTTCTTTTGAACTTCTCATTGGATTTCCGATTCCCGTCATATTAGCTCTCATGTTAAATCAGGTGCGAAGAACAAAAATAAAAAAGAATGTTCAATTATTTCTTTATGCACCACATTTTATTTCAGTAGTAGTTGTTTCAGGAATGGTTTTCTTATTTTTATCACCGACTGGTCCAATTAATACTATATTATCTATTTTCATGGATAAGCCTATATCATTTATGTCTGATCCAGAAGCATTTAGAACGATCTACATCTGGTCTGGAGTATGGCAAGGAGCTGGATGGGCATCGATTATTTACGTTGCAGCACTTGCGAATGTGGATCCGCAACTTCATGATGCAGCAACAGTTGATGGGGCATCACTCTTACAACGAATTTGGCATATTGACCTTCCCACATTGAAACCGGTTATGGCAGTGCTATTTATTCTAGCTGCTGGAGGCATTATGGCTATCGGTTTTGAGAAGGCTTACCTATTACAAACATCAATGAACCTGCCATCCTCGGAAATTATTCCAACCTATGTATATAAACGAGGTTTACAAGCAGGCGACTATTCATTTGCAACTGCAGTTGGATTATTTAACGCAGTTATTAATGTGATTTTACTCGTCTTTGTCAATCAAGTGGTGAAAAAGCTAAATGAAGGTGAAGGTCTTTTATAGAAAGGAGGAAAATGAATGAATAATTCAAAAACTGATAAATTAATACTTCTTATTAATAAAGTTCTGTTAAGTGTCATTGTCATGATTGTTGTTTTGCCACTCTTATATGTATTGCTCGCTTCTTTTCTAGAACCTAATGCGCTACTTAGCAAAGGATTTAAGATAAATACATCTGATTGGACCTTTGAAGGCTACAAGAGAATTTTTACTGATGGTACCATTGTGAAAGGGTTCATAAATTCAATTCTCTATTCAACTGGATTTACAATTGTAACAGTAATAGTTTGTATCCTTGCGGGATATACGTTATCCACAGATGGTTTAGTTGGTAGAAAAATAATTATGGTATTCTTTCTCATTACAATGTTTTTTAATGGGGGATTAATCCCAACCTATTTAGTTGTCCGAGATTTAGGGATGCTTAATACAATTTGGTCGATAATTGTTCCAAATGCTATTAATGTATGGTTTATTATTTTAGCTCGAACCTATTTTAAATCGATTCCAAAAGAGTTAAAGGAAGCAGCAAGAATAGATGGTGCATCAGAATTCAAGATATTCCTAAAAATAGTCTTCCCTTTGTCTAAACCAATTATTTTTGTTCTAGCTTTATATGCTTTTATCGGTCAATGGAATGCTTATTTTGATGCGATGATTTATCTTGAAGATCGAGATCTCTATCCATTGCAATTGGTATTACGTTCTATATTAATTCAAAACGAGGTACAGCCTGGAATGATTAGTGATCAACTTGCAAGAGCTGAGTTGCAAAAGATTTCAGAAATGATTAAGTATTCATCGATTGTCATTGCCAGCTTACCATTAATTGTTATGTATCCATTCTTCCAGAAATATTTTGAAAAAGGTGTTATGGTTGGATCTTTAAAATAATAAAAAAAAGTGGGGGTTTACTATGAAAAAAATGTATAAAACTATTTCTGCATTGGTACTCTCCGGAGCGTTAGTTGCTACGGGATGTAGTAATAAAAGTAATGAAAGTGCTTCATCTGAGGCTTTTGAAATTAAAGAGATTTCATTTCCATTAGAAGAGAAGGTTACATTAAAAATGTTGACACAAAGTTCCCCATTAGCACCAAATGATCCAAATGAAAAACTCATTTATCAAAGATTAGAAGATGAAACAGGGGTTCATATTGATTGGACGAACTATACATCGGATACATTTGTTGAAAAAAGAAATTTAGCCATTGCTAGCGGAGCGCTGCCGGATGCAATATTGAATGCAGGTTATAGTGACTATGAATTATTAAAACTAGCAAAAGATGGAGCAATTGTTCCAGTTGAAGAATTAATCGAACAACATATGCCAAACTTACAAAAAGTGCTTGATGCTGCACCTGAGTATAAAGCAATGATGACTGCACCTGATGGGCATATTTATTCGTTTCCTTGGATTGAGGAACTAGGATCAGGGAAAGAAAGTATTCATTCAGTGGACGATTTTCCTTGGATTAACGTTGAATGGTTGAATAATTTAAGTTTGAAAATGCCAACGACTACTGAGGAATTAAAAGAAGTATTAATTGCTTTTAAAACTCAAGATCCAAATGGTAACGGGGAAGCAGATGAAATTCCATTGTCTTTCATCATTAATCATGGTGGCGAGGATCTATCATTCTTATTTGGTTCATTTGGTCTAGGGGAAAACTGGGATCATACTGTTGTAACGAATGAGGGCGAAGTAAAACTAACAGCTGCAGACGAGGGATATAAGGAAGCGATCGAATTTTTCAATGAACTATATGATGAAGGTTTAATTGACATTGAGGCATTTGAGCAGGATTGGAATACGTATCTTGCAAAAGGAAAAGAAGAGCGCTATGGATTATATTTCACATGGGATAAAGCAAATATCACTGGGATGAATGATAAATATGATTTAATGCCTGCACTAGAAGGTTCAGATGGACATGAAAATGTAGCAAGAACAAATGGAATGGGCTTCGATAGAGGTAGAATGGTTATTACAAGTGCAAACAAAAACTTAGAATTAACAGCAAAATGGATCGACGAACTCTATGATCCACTTCAATCTGTTCAAAACAACTGGGGTACGTATGGAGATGAAACACAGCAAAACATTTTTGAATTGGATGAAAGCGCTAATATGCTAAAGCACCTTCCATTAAAGGGTGCAGCTCCTGTTGAATTAAGAGAGAAAACATCTATCGGTGGGCCATTAGCGATTCTGGATGAATATTATGGAAATGTTACGACTAAACCAGACGATGCAGCATGGAGATTAGGATTAATGAAAGATGTTATGGTACCAGATATGAAAGCAGAAAACATTTATCCAAAAGTGTTTTTCTCAATCGAAGAATTAGATAAACTTTCAACAATAGAAGCGGATTTATTTCCTTATATTGAAAGGAAAAAAGCAGAATGGATCACAAATGGAAAAGTTGAAGAAGAGTGGGATGGTCATTTAGCAGAGTTAGACCGACTTGGGTTACAAGAATGGTTAGAAATTAAACAAGCAGGATATGATCGAAATCAGCAATAATAGATTAGATTAATGACTAGGTGGATGGACGATGCTGTGGCATGGTACATCTATTCGGATAATAGTAGAAAATTAATTTAAGAAAAGGTGAAAACTATGACAATGCAATCTAATAAAGTTGTACAAAAATATCAAGAGCAGTATCGTCCTCAATTCCATTTCACACCAGAAGAGAAATGGATGAATGACCCTAACGGTATGGTATTTTTCAATGATGAGTATCACTTGTTTTATCAACACCATCCATTTGGCACAACTTGGGGCCCTATGCATTGGGGCCATGCAGTTAGTAAAGATTTAATTCATTGGGACCACCTTCCGATAGCATTATTTCCAGACGAACATGGAGCGATTTTTTCTGGTAGTGCAATAGTTGATTGGAATAATACTTCTGGATTTTTCGATGATCAACCTGGACTGGTAGCTATTTATACGAGTGCTGATAACTATCCGGATTCTGATCGACCTCGTCAAAGACAAAGTTTAGCTTATAGTAAGGATAATGGAAGAACTTGGGTGAAATATGAAGGGAATCCAGTACTTTCAGATGTGAATATAACGGATTATCGTGATCCTAAGGTATTTTGGCATCATGATACCAATAAATGGGTTATGGTATTAGCTACTGAACAATCTATCACGATTTACACATCTTTAAACTTAAAAAATTGGGAGTTTGCAAGTGAATTCGGAAATAAAGCTGGTTCACATGAGGGAGTTTGGGAGTGCCCCGACCTATTTCAATTACCTATTGATAATGAAAATAGCAATCATAAATGGGCTATGTTGGTAAGTATTGGAGATAACCCGGAATTTATAGAAGGTTCTAGAACACAATATTTCATTGGTCAATTTGATGGTACAACCTTTGTAAATGACAATGACGATGATACAATCCTTTGGTTAGATTATGGAAGAGATAATTATGCTGGTGTTACCTGGTCTGATTCACCAGACGAAAGAAGAATTTATATTGGGTGGATGAGCAACTGGCGTTATGCGAATCAAGTACCAACGAATGAGTGGAGAAGCGCAATGACAGTTCCAAGAGAGTTGTCATTGATTTCTACCGAAGAAGGAGTTCGCTTAGCTCAAAAACCTGTATCAGAAATTAATACAATAAGAAAAAAGACGAATATTCATAAAGAGTTCACCATTGACTCTAACAATTCTTTTTGTTTTGACTTGAACAATAAGTTAATAGAGATTGAAATTGAATTGGAACAAATAAATTCAAAGAAATTTGATTTACTCATTGAGCATTCAGAGAATGAAAAAACCATTATTAGTTATGACGTTAGGAATAGTTCACTACTAGTAGATCGAAGGAATTCAGGGGAAAATAGTTTCTCAGCATCATTCCCAGCAGTACAAGAAGCACCCTTAAAAATGAAAAATAATAAAGTAAAGCTTCAACTGTTTATTGATACCTCATCAATCGAATTATTTGCAAATGATGGTAAGATTGCCATGACTAGCTTAATTTTCCCGAGTGAGATTGGCAAAGGTCTCACATTGGTCTCAAATGGGGGAAGTACAAATGTCTCAACATTAAAAATAACTGAACTAGAATCAATTTGGAAGTAATTTAAAAAATATTTAGAAAGCTCTAATCAGGTAAGTGGTTAGAGCTTTATTTTGCAAAGAATCGCAAAAGGAAGGTGGAATTTGAATGAGTTCAACAGTCATTTGCATTGGTGAGCTATTAATTGATTTTTTTTGTACAGATGTAAACATAGATTTAGTTGATGGCCAGAATTTTGAAAAACATGCAGGGGGAGCGCCTGCAAATGTGTGTGCCACGATTGTGAAACTTGGTGGTAATGCAAAATTCTGTGGGAAAGTAGGCAATGATCCGTTTGGGCACTTTTTAAAGAAAACATTAGATGATCTAAATGTTGATACTTCTATGATCGTATTAGATAAGGAACATCCAACAACACTAGCCTTTGTATCACTAAAAGCAGACGGAGAAAGGGATTTTGTGTTTAATCGTGGAGCTGATGCATTTTTATCTGAAGATGAACTGGGTAAAAAGAAACTGGAGGAAAGTAACATTTTACATTTCGGATCAGCTACTGCTCTCTTAGAGGATCCCTTTCAATCTACTTATTTAAATGCAATGAGAACAGCAAAAGAAGGAGATAAATTTATTTCTTTTGATCCTAACTTTAGAAAAGACCTGTGGCCAGATAGAATACAAACATTTATTGATTTAGCTAAAGAGGGAATAGCCTTAGCAGATTTTGTAAAGGTAAGTGAAGATGAGTTGAGGATTATAACAGGAATGAATGATGTAAAACAAGGAATTTTATATCTTCATAACTTGGGAACAAAAGTAATTGCCGTAACACTTGGAAAAGAGGGAACATTTATCTCTAATGGAAAAAATACTGAAGTTGTTCCGAGTATCAAAGTAAACTCAATTGATTCCACTGGTGCTGGTGATGCATTTGTAGGAGCAACACTTTATCAGTTGGCTAAATCAAGAGATCCTAAAAATATTTTAGAAGACTTTGAACATCTTAAACAAGTCATTACTTTTAGTAATAAAGTGGGTGCAATGGTTTGTATGAAAGTAGGAGCAATTGCTGCAATTCCGAATATTGAGGAAGTTTCATAGATTATAATTTGAATACAAAAACATCAGCATTTTTCGAACGTGGTAAACCCAACCTACTAAGAATATTGGTAGGTTTCTTAAGGTGAATACATGGGGTAAGGGAAGAAATATAAGACAGACAATTGCACACAATATCTATTAACACAACTAAATAAAAGTAGTTAAAACGTCTCGAATCCTTGATATTACTGGGGGTGAGACGTTTTTTATTAGCTCGGGAACTAAAAGATAAGTGTTATTAACACGTCTAGAGGGTAAAGGTAAAACCTAAGGTTAACATATATCTCTCTTCCGCATTCTGGCCGGTTTGTGGAGTAACTCTAATATTGAGTAGTAGTAAAAGATTACGACACAAATTGTAGTTGTGCTACATGCCAAAAGGTGTATACAAAGGAAAAATGTAGTGATACAATTTTCTTATTATTGAAATAGTAAAAAAGTAGGGGGATTGTATGAGAAGTTATTTCATGAAGTCATTGTTTTTAACAGGATTTATCTTGCTGTTTTCTTTTAACTCTGTTTCCGCATCTACAGATATTGAAGAATCTTATGCTAAAGATGCAATATTGGAATTAGTTGAAAAAGGCATTATTACAAGGGATGCAAATGGAGATTATAATCCAACAAGTAAGATAACGAGACAAGACTTTGCTATTGTCCTAGCAAAATCACTTGAATTAGACTCTTCAAATTCGTCAGTTACTACTACGTTTTCAGATGTACCAGTTGACCACTTTTCTTATTCGTATGTAGAGGCTGCTGTAAAAGCTGGCTTGATAAGTGGAACTGGGGAAGGTAATTTTGGAATTGACGCAAATCTAACTCGTAAAGACATGGCAACTATTTTAGTACAAGCATTAGGAGCTGACGTGACTGGTTATGGAGACAAGTTAACATCTGCTGATCATGATGAAATTTTAGAGTGGACAAACTCAGCGGCTGATGCTGATGACCTAGGATTAATGATTGGTGAGTCCTCTAACAGTTTTAATCCTCAACTGTTAGCTGAAAGAGAACAAGTTGCTTTAGTAGCCAATAAGTATTTTGTAAAAAAGAGTCAGTAAGTTTTCTTCAAAGTATACTTAATTCAAGAAATTAGAAATAGCCCTTTCATAATTGGAGGGGCTTTTAAATGGGGGAATTCATGATGTTTGATTAGTGTGGATTTAAAGGATTTATTTATTCACATATCAAAGAAATCTCTTCTATCCACTTCATAACCAAAACTTTTCAAAGCTCTACTAATTTTAGTCCATGTTTCAATCCTCGAACTATACTCTGGATCACTACACATATTTGATACAGTTATGCTTCCTACATTAGCTTTATTCGCAATATCATTTTGAGTCAAACCCTTCTTATCAATCCATTTTCCAAACCTACTGCATTTTTAGCCTAATCCGAACATACTTCCACTCCTAGACAAGTAGTTTTGCAAGGAGTGTAGTAAGAACACGTATATATGCACCCTTTTACTATTAAAAACTATTTTTGGTTAAGTGAAAACTATAGGGGATTTTTATTTATTAAAAAATCAAATGCAAGTGTTGAAGAGTTAATCATATTATTTTTAACTATACTATGTTAGTTGCTTTTCCGTTGGATATAATAACGGTTAGGAATAGAGGGAGGAAACTCACTCTTATTCTTAAAGTCTCAACTTCGTGTAAAATATCTATTAACACAACTAAATTTGAGTAGTTAATACGTCTTAATTCCTTGATAGTACTGGAGTTGAAACGTTTTTTTATTAGATGAACTAAAAGTTAAGTGTTATTAACACGTCTTGGGAGAGAAACACCAGATTCTATCCTTTTCGGCAACAATACCAGAATGTAGGGTTTCCTATTTATTGCATAGTAGACTATTACTGCGCAGCATAATAATATTTTAATACCTTCTTAGAAGGGGAGGTAGTTATCGATTATCCACTGCAACCATAATCACACCGTATCGTGTTGTGTGCATACCAATAAGAATGAGTGAAAAATTACAAATATCGAATAAATTTACCATATTACGCCAAAGCTAAAATGAGTTAATTTTAGGAGGAGATTTATATGCCAGAAAGATCAGCAATTACTTCATCTGAATTAGGTGTATTATGGCTTACATATCAAGAAAAGACAATGATTTTACGAATATTAGAATACTTAATAGTGAAAGCTGATGATGAAAAAGCCAAGGAGATTATGACTAATTTATACGTGGAGATTGACAACTATGTTGGTAAAATCACAGAAACTTTACAAAATGAAGGTGCTTTTATACCAGTTGGATTTACTGCTCAAGATGTTAACAAAGAGGTGCCAAAGTTATATGATAATGGTTTTGACATCATGTTTGTTCGCCTACTGAAAGAAATTAGTATGGGGCTTCACTCATTAAATATAACTATGAGTTATCGAGAAGATATTGTACTGATTTTTAAAGATCTAACTTCCATTACTCAAAAGTATTACAACCTTTGCACACAATATTTGCTTGAAAAGGGGTTGCTTGTTAAATCTCCTCATGTTTCAATGCCAAAGTCAGTTGAATTTGTTAAAGATAACAGCTACTTGGGTGGACTCTCCATTAATCCGTTTAGCGAAAAACGTTCATTAAATACAGTGGAAGTGGCTCAACTTCATCATTCAGTTGAATCAAATGTCTCGGGCCTTCAAATGATTACAGGTTTTGCTCAATGTGCAAATGAAGCAGAGGTTAAAAATTACTTTAATGATGGAGCTGAACTTGCTAAAAGTATTGTAAAGGAATTAAGTGAAACCTTACTTCAAGGCGGTATACAAACTCCTCAAACATCAGGTGGTAATGCAACCCGTTCAACAATAGCACCATTTTCTGATAAATTGATGATGTATTGTACAAGTCTTTTTTGCAGTTTTTCTATGGGAAGTGGCTCACTAGGTACCGCCTTTAGTTTACGAAATGATTTACCAGCTAAAATGACTATTTTTATGAAAGATATATTTGAATATGCTCATAAAGGTGCAAAATTAATGATTAAAAATGGTTGGATGGAAGAACCACCTCAAATGGAAGAACGCAATCAAATGTTGAATTGAGTGATACTGGGTGAAGGATTTTAGAAAGCCTAAAAAACATGAGACTTTATTATGGAGTATAGCTTTACCAGGGTTCGGTCAGTTTCTAAATGGTAGTTTATTTAAAGGAAGCGTATTCATTTTTTTGGAGATTCTTGTTAATGTTTTAAGCAAGTTCAATTTAGCGATTCTTTATTCATTTCAAGGAGAAATACAAAAAGCCATTGACGTTACAAACCTTCAATGGCTTATGTTTTACCCTTGTTTATATATGTTTGCCATTTGGGATGCATACCGTAATGCAGATGGAGAAGTGAATTCCTTTTCCTACATACCTTTTGTATTTGGAGCGTTCTTTATTACAATAGGCTTAATATATTCAACCTCATTAAAAATATTTGGTGTGATAATTGGTCCTGTTTTTTTACCTATGCTCTCTTTAGTACCTGGGCTTTTGGTAGGGTTTATAATTTATAAATTAGTTATTATCTACAAGACTTAAAAACTTTTCTGTTGTTCAACTAACGGGTGCAATCCTTAAAGAAGAAGGCATTGCTCTTTTTTTATTGAAGTATTGAGGCAGTTTAATTATTACTTTCAAATTGTAAAATACTTGAGAATTAGATAATGGTGGTGTTTATGTGAGTCGCCCGTTTTTGATTTTTATAACATTTATAATTGCAGTAATAGTGTTTACGTACGGATTGACCTTTTTAATAGAAATGAATGTTCAATTGGCTAACACTATGTATTTCGCTGGTCATAACTTAGTAACCTATCTAAAAGATATATTCAATTAAAGGATGCGTTTTTTTAGAAAGGTTGGATATGATAGCGACCAGTTTAAAAAGAAAGGGAGGAAACTCCCTAACATTCTTGAAGATCAACTTTGCGTTAAAATAATAATTAACACAACTAAATCTGATTATACAAACGTCTTAAACCATTGGTAGCAATGGTTTAAGACGTTTTGTTTTATTACAGGTACTAACGAAAAGTGTTATTAACACGTCTTGGGGGAGAAACACCAGAATCTATAACTATTTTTCGGCAACAAAATCAGGATTTAGCATAACCCATTTAATGCCTAGTAGACATATACTACACAGTATAATTTACTAAAATGTGGAAAAAAGAACAATAATTTAATATCTTCTGATAAGATATAATTAGAATATAAGTGATATTGTGAAGGTTTTCACCTAAACTAACGGTGCAGGATAGTTGTGCGAAATGTTCCTAGCTTAAATGGAGGATGGTTACATTTCTCTGGTAAAGGTTAGGCAGTTCCTTTCGGAACTGAAGGGTTATATCGAAGAATCAAATGATGAGGTAACGCTCGGAAGGGTTCTCTCTTAGCCGATTAGCACTTGATTTAGTAAGAATGATAGTGTTAAGAGCTCGGTGAAAAGGCGTAAGAATTTACCGTAATAGCGTAATATAGCTGTCGAAAGCCTACCCGATGGGGTGGTGTAAATCATGATGCTTGAGTTGATTGAATATGGTGAGTATGCGAAGAAACCTACAATAAAAGGTTAAGCTGACAAACTTCTGAATGTACTGGTCTATACCTGCAATACATAGAAATGTGTATATCACCAAATTGTGATGTTAGATGTGGATGAGTAAAAATAACTAATATGAAAATCCATGATACGTTTTAGGCGTATGGATGTTAACAGGCTAAAAGGAAGCACCTAAGTTCATTCTATAATAGATATAATTCAACGTTGTAAACTGATAACGTGGAGGACTTACTTCCAATGAATCGTCGGGAGGGAAAACAACAATGAGATTAGTTGTTGTATAACTTACCTTTATATCAGTGAAAGTGGTGGCACAGTACCAATGAAATGTTTAATCCACATGGAGGGATAGCCACTAGGCTAATAAAGATTTATTCAACCAAGTAAGGCAGTTCTTTATCGATTAATAAGGTTCTCGTGAGACTAATAGAGGTTTAACTCCGAAAGGGGTCACCAACTTATTGAAACGGAAGAAACTGAGACACAGTGAGTATTATAGTATGCAAGATTGTTTGGATTCACTATATGCTCAAAGTGTCAGTGGTCATCACTTCTATGACTTAACAGAATTAATGTGTTCTGAAGATAATATACGACTTGCATACCGGAACATCAAAAGAAACACAGGTAGCAAAACTGCGGGAACAGATAAATTAACTATTAACGATATCTTACACTTAACAGTTGAAGATGTAATCGCAAAGGTTCAATCCATGTTCAATAGGTATGAACCACAATCAGTAAGGCGTGTCTTCATCCCAAAAGGAAAAGGGAAAACCAGACCTTTGGGAATTCCGACGATTTGGGATAGAGTCTTTCAACAATGCATACTTCAAATCTTAGAGCCAATTTGTGAAGCAAAATTCCATAAACATAGTTACGGATTTAGACCGAACCGCAGCACTCATCACGCTAAAGCTAGACTTGAATTCCTTATCAATCAAACTGGGCTCCATCATTGTGTTGATGTGGATATTAAAGGTTTCTTTGATAATGTGAATCATGGCAAACTTCTTAAACAAATGTGGTCATTAGGAATAAGGGATAAATCACTTCTTTCTATTATATCTAAGCTATTAAAAGCAGAGATTGAAGGAGAAGGTATTCCTACAAGAGGTACTCCGCAAGGAGGAATCCTATCACCTTTGCTTTCAAATATTATATTGAATGAATTGGATTGGTGGATAAGTAACCAATGGGAAACATTTGAAAGCAGATATACTTATTCCACAAATGGAAGTAAATATCAGCATTTAAAGAAAACGGCTTTAAAAGAGTGCTTCATCGTCCGTTATGCGGACGATTTTAAGGTAATGTGCAGAACTAGGTCACAGGCAATAAAAATGAATTATGCATTGAGAGTTTTCTTGAGAAAAAGACTTCATTTGGAAACAAGCGAAGAGAAATCGAGGGTAATAAATTTAAAGAAAAACTCTTCCGAGTTTCTTGGATTCTCAATAAAGGCTGTTAGGAAAGGAAAAACAAGATTTGGTTATGTAGCAAGGTCGGATATGTCGAGGAAGGCTAAAGAAAATGCCTTCCAAAAGATTAAGAAAGCTATAAAAGTAGTTAAAAGAAAACCTTGCATTCAAACTGTTTGGAATTTCAATACTGTCGTCATGGGAATCCAAAACTATTACTCTTTCGCCACTAACATCACTATCAATCTGAATGAGTTAAACGCTCACCTGCGAAAATCGTTATATAATCAATTAAAGAACCTTAGAACCGAGGGAAGTTTTCATGATATGACTAAAACCTTACAGAAAAGATACAAGGGCTATAAGGCAAGACTGTTTAAGGTAAAACAAATGGTATTTGTCCCTATACATGCCCAACGGTGGACAACTACACTGTGTTTCTCACACACAATTTGTAACTTTACTACCGAAGGTAGAGCTAAAATACACAATAGTCTAAAAGCTATTGATAAAACAATGCTTTCTTACATCATGAGAAACTACATTCCAAACAGATCAATTGAGTATAATGACAACAGGATTAGTAAGTTTATTGCCCAATATGGAAAGTGTGCAATATTAGGTGAGGAGTTAGGGATTCATGAATGGCATTGCCATCATATAAACCCCTATTACCTGTCGAAAGATGATAATTATTCAAATTTGATTATTGTTCATAAAGCAATTCATCAGTTGATACATTTAAAAGACAAAGTAAAAATAGAAAATCTTTTACAATCTTTAAAGCTTAATAGTAAGCAGAAAGAAAAAGTAAATAAACTACGATTAAAATGTCAAAATGAAATTATCTAATACTGGAAAAATAGTACTCGTTTGCATTGATACATAGAAAGAATAAATTGGTTTAGTTGGAACGCCGTATGCGGTGAAAGTCGCACGTACAGGTGTGAACAGGGGGAAAAGGGAGCGATAACTTCAAACCCTTACCTATCTGTATTAATAAGGATTCTGAATATGGTGATTTAACATTAGGGGAACTTAGATGAGAAAAAAATTAAAAAAGACCCAAAAAGGGTCAATTTGATACTGATACATTTGATTTAATAAAAAAATTAATCTTTAAGCTGTCGAAGAACATCATTTACATCAACATGTGATCTTTTCTCAATGATTTTACCATCTTCAATTCGTAACTTCATCATAAGAGAGAATCTAACGGTTTTTCCAGTAGCAGGAACACCCAACAACGGGATACCTGTATGAGTTCCTTCAAAGATGAGATATGCTGCTACTTGATCACCTTCAGCTATTATGGATTGAATAGGCATTTTAAAGCCAGGGAATGCATCAAAGTTTTTTTTCTCTGATTCTACAAGTCCTTCTAAACCAGGAAAAGGTGTATCCAGTTGTGGATAGAATACAAAGTTCTCATGGCAATAATCTTTAAGTGCCTCATAATTTTCTTGTTCGATGGTTTCATAAAAGCGACGGACCAATTCCTTGTTTGCCTCAACCGACACAACTATCACTCCTTCATAATCTTCCAATATTATTTAAAATGTATATGATTCACCGTCATTTGGTACTAATACATTAGAGGCGATTTCTTTTTCTTTAGTAAAGCTCTTCAGTTCCTCTTTAGATAGTCCCCAGTGGTTAACAGCTTCCATGTGAACACAAATGATTTTTGCTTCTGGAGCAGCTTTGTTCACTTCATAGACATCATGTTTCCCCATGACTAGAGAACCACCCTGGAAGAATTGATTATCCCCAGCATTTACAACAATTACTTCTGGTTTGTTCGTCTCAATTACTTTTTGGACTTCTTCATACCATACAGTATCTCCTGCAACATATAATGTTTTCTCCGTTTGGTGTTTAAATATAACGCCACATACAAGACCAGCAAGTTTTAAGATTTCGCCTCTTCCATGCTCGCCTTTTGTTTTCACTAATTGGATACCTTCAAACTTTGTATCGTCTTGTAAAACCTCTACATTTTGGAAACCAGCGTTTCGAATCTCTGTCGCATCTTCTTCATTTTGGGCAAATATTTTGGTCTGTTTTGGTAAAGCTTCTTTAGCAGCATCATCCCAATGATCATAGTGCAAATGAGTAACAATAACTGCATCTATATCTTTTATAATATTGTCAATGGATGTTGGTAAGCTTACTAAAGGATTGTTTTGATCTTGCCTTGGCGAATTTGGGAAAGGTGGGTAGGTACCTTTTTCCGTTAACATTGGATCGATTAAAAACTTTTTCCCTGCGTATTCCACAACGATTGTTGCATTACGAATTTGATGTATATTCATGTTTATTATCTCCTTTTGTAAAATAATTTCCTTCGAACAATTTATATTCTATACTATGGTTAATGACCGATACATGGATTAAATAAAGTGTTTTGGTTGTTTGACTTTATTTATGAAAGGAATTAGATAGATGTTAGATAACACGGATCTGCTTATCCTAGATGAACTATCCAAGAACAGTCGTATAACAATGAAAGAGTTAGGTGAGAAAGTCCACTTGACTGGACCAGCTACTTCAGCTAGAGTGGCAAAGTTAGAGGATAGCGGAATCATTGAAGGATATACCATTAAAATTAATCAAGGAAAGTTGGGCTATTCAATTCACGCAATGATAAGTATTATTACAAATAGCTCGTATCACGAACCTTATCTGACATTCTTAAATGCACAAATAGAATATGTAATAAATAACTATAAAATTAGTGGGGATAGTTGCTACCTTTTAGAATGTAAATTCCCCTCCACTAAAGAATTAGATGAGTTCTTAGTAAGTTTGAATAAGCATGTGAACTATAAATTATCAATAATTATAAATAAATAGTACTTTTTAAAGAGATAATTTGTGAAGAAATATACTTAAAGTAACGGGTGGCGAATGTTCAATAAGAACACTCGCTTTTTCACTAACGTGGCAGTAGAGTTTAATAAGGTTTAAATTATAGGGGGGGATTGAAATGGACAACGATAAGGAAACTCCTGAAATAAGAAGAGAGAAAATGAGGCAAGAAGAATTAAAAAATCCTTCTAGCAGTATACACGGAAGTAATCTCGCTGATTTATTCGGTGGATTAGGATGGAGAGGTACAGGAATACTTATTCTCTTAATAGTTGTTGGTGGTATTTATCTTTTATTGAAGTTTAATCCACCATTGGAGATTGGCACTATTGCTTCAAGCGAGGATAATAAATCAGTTGTAATTGGTATTGGTAATAATGGCTTTCGTGAAGTACAAATCCTAGATGTTTCGGTAAATAATAATGAAAAGCCTTTAGAAACAAGGTTACAAGTTAGTAATGCGTTACAAGGTTTTATCATAACGGATGATTATAAAAGTGAAAAAGGGAAAAAATTCGGCTTTACCGATATAGATGAGATAGCCATTAAAACAGGAACTTTACCTTCTTCCAATTATGAAGAATTAGATAATGGAGCTGCATCAAAAGACGATGAAATTTATGGGGTTAGTGTAATTCATAATGAAGAAATAAATAATGTTCATATAGAATATAGTCATTTTGGAATGACGTTTAATGATACTGTGTATTTCAACAATTATTGATATATAAGGGGTTTTAAAGATTTCAGTATTTTCACTTATGATAGCGACCAGTTTTAAAAGAAAGGGAGGAAACTCCCTTATATTTTCGAAGATCAACTTTGCGTTAATAATAATTAACACAACTAAATCTGATTAGATAAAAACGTCTTAAACCATTGGTAACAATGGATTGAGGCGTTTTGTTTTATTACAGGAACTAACGAAAAGTGTTATTAACACGTCTTGGATGTACCTCCTGGTGAAAGAAAGGCATTTTATCATATATCGAAACAGCTAGTTCAATCCAAAATCATGAATTTATATATCTTGAGTCTTTAGTTAAATTCAAAGTTAAATACCAGTGTTTATCAAAAAAGGATTAATGAGAAGTGCTAGTTTCGAAAATTTCGTCCTATCATAAAAAGGAGAATCCATTTATCTTTATGGATTCTCCTTTACCATATAAATTATCTATTATTAACAGCATCTTTTAATGACTTACCTGGACTGAAAGAAGGTACTTTAGACGCTGCAATTTCTATTTCTTCACCAGTCTGAGGGTTACGTCCTTTACGAGCAGCACGTTCTTTAACTTCAAAATTACCGAAGCCTATTAATTGAACTTTATCTCCCTCTTTAAGAGTATTAAGAAGTACATCTAACACAGAATCTATTGCTTTTGTTACATCTTTTTTAGACAACTCTGATCTGCCAACTACTTCATTAATTAGTTCAGTTTTATTCATAAAAATACCCTCCAAATTATGTATTACAAAATGATATTATCATACATAAAAATAAATGTCATATTTTCTACGTGAGTCGACATAAAGTCTTGTCGAATTAAGTGTTCTTAACCTTAACACGTCTTTGATAATACTTCTATTTAGTCCTTAAAACCTTTGTGTCTATTGGATTGAGAATTATGGAATAGACCCCCAACTAAACTTTATTTTAGTAGTGTCGATATATACACTAATATACATGATGAGATTACTGTATCCAAAGGAGACATCAGAGATGAACATAAGTTTACGCGCAAAATTATTTATTGCTTTTGCAGTTATATTGATTATTCCCACTTCTATTGTTGGAGTTTTAGCTTATAATAGTGCAAAAGTAGAATTAAAAAGTAATATATTGGAGAATTCAAAGGACAGCATTTCTCTATTAAATTCTAATATTAACAGTACAATTGCTCCAAAAGTACATGATGCTGACTTTTTCTCTGGGAAGCTCACTTCTGATCTTTTTGGTGATGGAAGTGAAAATTCTGAAATAGGTCAAAAGCTCGATCAATATATTGGTTTACATCCTGAGGTACAAGCAATTTATGTTGGTACTACAGATGGTAGAATGATTACTTCTCCAAAGTTAGAATTACCTGATGATTATGATCCAAGGGATCGACCATGGTATCAAGAAGCAGATCAAAAAAAGGGAGAAGTAGCCATTACTAGTCCTTATGAAGATGCTAGTTCAGGTGATATGGTTGTGACAATTACAAAATCATTAGAAGATGGTTCTGGTGTGATTGGAATCGATCTCAAAATGAACAATTTAAAGGAAACAGTTGAAGAAGTACTTATTGGTAAAAAAGGATACGCTATTTTACTTGATACAAAACAGAACTTTATCATAAGTCCTATCGCTAAAACAGGTGATCCTGCAGAAAATGGGTTTTATGATAATCTATACAAAAACGAGTCTGGTCATTTTAGCTATAAACTAAATCAAGATGATAAAGAAATGTATTTTTTAACAAATGATTTAACTGGATGGAAGATTGCTGGAACATACTTCACTAAAGAAATAAGTGACGCATCTCACCCCATATTAAATACAACGGTGCTTGTTATAGGGATTTCTATTGTTCTTGGATCAGTAGTTGTCACTTTTATCGTACTTTCAATTACACGAAGATTGAAAGATTTACAAAACAAAGCGAAGAAGATAAGTGAAGGTGATTTAACAGAAATAATCAATATTCAGTCAAAAGATGAGATTGGTCTATTAGCTGTTTCATTTTCTGAGATGCAAGGTAGTTTACGTGATCTGTTAAGAACACTTGAAGATAATTCGACACAGCTTGCTGCATCAGCTGAAGAGTTAACTGCAAGTTCAGAACAAACCAGTCAAGCAACAGAGCAAGTTTCAACTGCAATTGTTGAAGTGGCTGGCAGTGCTGAAAAACAAACAAATAATATTGATAAAAATGTACTTGCTTTAAATGAAATAGCACAAGGGTCTTCAATCATTGCTGATAATTCATTAGCTATTACTGATTTAACAAAATCCACTACTGCTAAAGCTGAAGAGGGTGGAGATTCTGTTAATAAAACGGTAGAGCAAATGAATTCAATCTATGAATCTGTTAATACCTCAAATAAAATGATTACCTCTCTATCAGATCGCTCAAAAGAAATAGGATCAATTGTTGAGGTAATTACAGGAATATCAGATCAAACAAATCTCTTGGCATTAAATGCAGCAATTGAAGCAGCGAGAGCTGGAGAAGCAGGAAAAGGATTTGCAGTTGTTGCTGATGAAGTAAGAAAATTAGCAGAACAATCACATGAATCAGCTAAACAAATAACATTGTTAATTAATGCTATTCAAAATGACACTGAGAATACAGTAAATATCATGACAACAGTCACAAATGATGTGAAAGGTGGACTTTCGATATCAGAGGAAGCTATTCAAAAGTTTCGAGAAATTCTTATTAGTATGAGAGAAATTTCACCACAAATGGAATCTATATCTGCCACAGCACAACAAATGTCAGCAGGTATTCAAGAGGTTGGAGAAACGACAAATGAAATTGCAGATGCAGCAAAAGGGAATGCAGCAACAGCAGAGGAAGTAGCTGCATCGACTGAAGAGCAATTGGCTTCAATGGAAGAAATCTCAACCTCTGCAAAATCTCTTTCTACAATGGCTGAAGAATTGCAGAATTTAATTAAAAAATATAAATATTAAAGATGTATCGTTTAACATAACTAAACCAGACTGAATAAAAACGTCTAAACCACCACCCCATGATATGAGGTCTTTAGACGTTTTTTTATGATATTGTTAACTAATGAATGTGTTATTAATACGTCTTTGGGAATGGAACGCCAATTCTACCAAATCAATTCTACTGTTGAAGTGAGAATGTAAGATTTAGATGATGCAAATGGGGGAGATGATATTCTACACGTAGAAGAGATTTAAAATAAAAGATATTCTTCAAGAACTGGATAGCTTTAGGTATATAATGGTCTTTAACAATAGGAGCATATTTCTTCAAGAAGAAAAAGCGCTCTTTTTTTATGAGATTTATTAAGTTAAAGGCAGGAGCAGATAGTGGAAGTAGCAATAAATATTGATACAAGTATGAACTACCATAAAATTAATTGGCAGAAAAATAGAACCAGTTATGTGAGAAGAAACATTTATATGAACATTATTATGATAGACAAGTTACTACTATGAGTTGTGTGATGTAGAAAGGTTGCGAAATTTGTTGAAAGTTAAGAGCGATGGGTTTATGATATAAATTAATTAAAAAAATAGATAAAGGCAAACTTATCGAAAGGTAAGGACGCAAAGCTACGGGTCTAAGGTTCAATGAACTATGATAGTCGGGTTGCCAAAAAAGTTTTGTGATGAACAGTTGATTGGTTATATATAGAAGCCAATATTAATTTTAATCCACCATCTTTTTGGTGGATTTTTTCATTTTAACTGACCCATTCATCATACATTATCATAGTGTTTTGTATTAAAGTAGTTTAGTTTTATTTACGCTTGAAAAACTGTATATATTATAGACCAGTTACATGAACTTAGGAGGTAATTAGCAATTGAGTAACACTAGAGATTATAGACATTGGTCTACTGCTGAAGAGAAGAAATTATTTGACCTACGTAAACAGGGATTGAAATTTAGAGAAATAGGTCAAATTCTAGAGAGAACTCCAATAAGTGTAGAAAAAAGATACAGAAAATTAATGAATGTTAGTAGTTAAAACAAACATATGGATATCCAAAAGGGAACAGTAATATAAATAGAGACTTTAGGCATGGAGTATCGTTTTATTAAGAGAAAGAATCTTTGTAATAATACATAATACACTGAATTATTTCGAAAAAAAAGGCGTGCCAAGGTGCAAAGCATCATTGAAATATTAGGGGAACTACTGTTTCGTGCTGCAGTAGAGCAATGTTATCGCTATTGTAAAGCAACTAAGGTAAGAATTCGATCCGAAAATCCATGTTTTCGGTTACCTTGCTTTCCTTCACAATGAAGGGGACATTAAATCCACTTCTTGGTCACTTATATTTTCTCTTTAGATAGTTCGAATATTTCATCCTGCCATAATTGATACATATAGATAATTAATGCAAAAGCGACCATCATAGCAACAATAGCTATTGTAGGCAAAGTCGATTCACTCGAAACAAGACCCATCCTTTGCCCTATTGGGTATAAGATGTACATAAATAACCCGTCCAAAAGTATATTAACAGTCAAATATATCCAAAATCTTCTGAAAGTAAAGTGGAATACCCAGATAACGATAACTAAATAAGCTCCATACACCCAAGGAATCGGCACGACTTTATCCCACCCGAACAGGCTGGAACCTGACTCTTCCCACCATCCATAATGGTAAGCTGCTTGATATGCCAATGTATGAATAACAGTCATAAAAAGAGCGACAGGCATATACCTGCGTACAGTATCCGCTTTCAAGAAAAACAAGGATGCCCAGGGCAATATCAAAAGTGACCAAAGAATAATTTGTTTCATGTTAGTAATACCCCACATTAGTTTTTATGTGTAGTGTTACTCTTGGTTCATATATTTATTCAGCTTATTCGATAACCTTTTGAAAATTGCTATTGAACTAAAGACTCACCTTTATTTAATTAATTTACAAGGCAGTTAATTTTATTTTTTTACGCAGTACAACGATAGTATTCTGTACGAATAAGATTATTCAAAAGTCGAAACGCGAGTGCCGAAGATCTAATTCACATTATTTCTAACTAAACTAAGTTAGATGCTTTTCCGTTGGATATAATAACTGTTTGGAAGAGGGGGAGGAAACTAATGCCTATTATTCTTAAATTCTTAACTTCGTGTAAAATAATAATTAACACAACTAAATCTGATTAGATAAAAACGTCTTAAACCATTGGAAACAATGGAATGAGGCGTTTTGTTTTATTACAGGAAATAACGATAAGTGTTATTAACACGTCTTGTGGAAATAAATTCTAAATTAGATCCTTTCAGATTCTTCGTCAAACAGAACAGATTGTATGAACAGCAAAGAAGAATCTAGGATTAGAACTAGTTAAAATACTAAAGTATAGGACCAATAAGTCATGACTCTAAAAAAAGAAAAAATGAAAAGTCGAAATAGTGTCTTCAATACACAACAGTGTGTATATGTTATCTCTAATACATATGATCATAACGAATAGCGGATGTTGAGTATTCATATATTAGTACACTTATCTATCTATTCTCTCAACATATATATTATTTAATATTATTTTCGATTTATTCTTGGTTTTTAATAGAGGATCTGACAATAATTTAGTTTTTTAGTCTCTAAAATCTATTTACATATTATTAACAATTTATGTGTTATTTAACAAATTGTTAACTTCTAAGTAATAAGACCTCAATACAAACTAATTACTCTTATAAATAGAAAGTGAGGTGGAATTGGAAAAGAATATTCAAAACTCTTTGCGATTTTGAATCGTAGGATTAATACGAAATTTGAATATATTAATAATAACTGCAGTCAAAGTAATAAGTAAGATCATTAAGAAATTATAAGGATGTGGAGAAAATGATAAAAAAGAATTTACTAGCTGTCTTATTATTAACTATTATTCTTGTTAATACTTTTATAGTAGCACACCGAGTAGAAGCTGTAAGTATATCTAAATGGGACCTTCTTAATTATTGGGCACCTCAGGTTTTTCAGGATGTCAGACAGGATCGTGTATTAGGTTACAAATATCATGTTGCAGGTGATCATATTACAAAAGCAAATTTTGATAATGATTGGGACTTAGGTAATAGCTGGGATCGAATTCGTGATGAGCAGGATAAGTATGGAGCATTACCTGCATACGCATATACTTCATTCGTTGAAACATCCACTCACTATTTTCTAGGATATCAATATTATCATGCAATTGATGATGCTTTGATTCCATCTGACAGACATGAAAATGATCTAGAGGATGTCTATCTAGTAATTAAAAAAAATGGGGGATATGGTGAATTTGTGATGATGATCGCAAATAGTCATGGGGATATGAATCAGTACACGCCAAGCCAAACGTTATTTGATCAAACAAATGGAAAACATCCTAAAATCTTCATCTCTTCAAATGGAGATGTAATTAATAGTTCTTATGATATAGGTGCTCGTGGCCACTCAATTAGTGCTTATAATCCAAAAAAGCATAATAAGTGGGTAGGTGGAGATTCCGTAATCTATAATGTTGGAGATGTAGCTGAAACTCCTATTGATAGTAGTGGTATATTTGAAAAATCCTACAAATATAAACTTCTAGATATTAATGAATTATGGGAACGAAGATGGGATATTGATTCTTCACCGAATGCTACAAGTACTTATGAAGCTTATAACCTTTTTAACGGAAGAGATGAGCGTTCAGGGGGGAATCCACCTTGGCAGAAGCTTTATTTTAATGATCCAGCAAAATACTTTAATGATTCATACAATATTGGATCTGATTCAACATATATTGTAAATCCTTACAAAGTTAACTAGTATTAATTTAATTGTCTGTTTTTTTTATATGGATAACATAGTGGGTATTGAAAAACGTCCTTTATAATAGAAGACCGTGTGGTTAAAGATATAGTATTGGACTACTTCTAATAAAATATGTTAAACAACTATCCATATAGATATAATAGTTAATAGCTTTAAATGATGAGGGAGGAAACTTCCTATTTTTACTTAAGTCTTAACTTCGTGTAAATTAACTAGTAACATAACTAAATCAGAGTCATAAAAAAACGTCTGAAACGGTACCGACCCCCGAAAGTTAGAGTAAAAAAATCTAACTTTCGGGGGTGTTTTTATGGCTAAATATAGTGAAGAGTTCAAAATAAAGCTTGTTACTGAGTATTTAGATGGCAACATTGGATATGGGTCATTAGCAAAAAAATATAATATGGGTAGCCAGACACCAATAGTTGAATGGGTGAAAAACTATAAATCTCAGGGGATAGGAGGATTAAGACGAAGAAAGACCAAGAATGAGTATTCTGTTCAATTTAAGTTAGATACGATACAATTTATGTTAAATACAGGTGCTTCTTATTTAGAAACGGCTGTTCAATTTAAATTGAACAACCCTTCCTTAATTAAACGCTGGAAGAAGACATTTCGAGAACATGGGATTGAAGGCCTGAAACTTAAATCAAAGGGGCGGCCTTCTATGTCTAAGAAACCCACTAAACAACAGAAAAAGGAAGAAAAAAAGCTAACACGTGAAGAAGAGTTGGAACGGGAGAATGAACTACTAAGGCTAGAAAATGCATACCTAAAAAAGCTGAGAGCTTTTCAGGAAAATCCGAATGTCCTCCTCGAAAAGCACAAGCAAAATTGGCATTCGAACTCAAAGAAGAAGGATACCGATTAAAGGATATTTTCCATTTGATCGGTATTCCTGAGGCAACCTATCACTATCATGTAAAAAACTTTGGGAATACAGATACGAACAAAGAGTTGAAAGAGCTCATTATCGACCTGTTTAAGAAGTTTCATGAACGTTACGGTTATAAACGGATCACGAAAGAATTAAAGAAATTAGGACACCGTGTTAACCATAAAAAAGTGTATCGACTTATGCGAGAAATAGGATTAAAATGTGTAAAATTTATGCGGAAATCACGTAAATACAATTCCTATAAGGGGAAGGTTGGGAAGGTAGCGAAAAACCGTTTATCACGCCGTTTTTCCACACCTATACCTCTTCAAAAATTAGTAACTGACATTACAGAATTCAAATGTGTAGGCGAGGAAAAGTTATATTTAAATCCGATTCTTGATCTTTATAACGGAGAAATTGTTGCGTTTGAAATTAGGAAACGTCCAACGTTAGATCTTGTCATGAAACCTTTAACGGAAATAATAGAAATATTAAAGAAACATGCGACCTATCGCGCCACTATCCATTCCGATCAAGGGTGGCATTATCAACACAACCAATGGGTCAGGGCGTTAAAGAAAAACAAAATATTCCAAAGCATGTCACGTAAAGCTACCTGTGCAGACAACGCTTCGATGGAGAATTTCTTTGGCATTTTAAAGCAAGAAATGTATTATGGGGAAAAACTAGTAAGCTATGAAGAATTAAAAAGTCGAATAGAAGATTATATCCACTGGTATAACAATGAACGATCAAAAGAAAAATTAGATGGATTGAGTCCAATTGAATACCGAACTCAATCCAGCCAATCAGCTGCATAATAAAACTCTAACTTTTTGGGGTAACCACCAACCTAGTTAGGGTTTTAGACGTTTTTTATGAAACGATAAATGTTATTAAAAGTACTTGGTTCCAACATAACTCTACAATGAATTATATTTTTTGTAAGAGGTTACTCATATAGATATAGAAGTGCTCATTTGCTTATTTAAATTAGTTGTTTTCATAAGTAATCTATACAAAAAACTTTGGTAACGTCAAACTAGTATACTTATTAAATAGAATTTTTAAAATAATTACCAAATTGCTTCGATCCATTCTGGGTGATCAATAAATGGGTTTCTATTATTTTGGTATTTGTAAAAGATAACGTCATTACGTTTACGTTCAAGGTCATTAACAGGATCTTGCTTATGCCACTGTATTAAGGTTGATAGCTTACCATGTAATGGAGAGGATCCATTACTTACAGTTTCTGTTACCTCTAAATCTAACTCCCCATTATCACCTTCATAACGCACAGCCATATAAAATATCATTCTTGCAACGTCACCTTTTACTTCATCACGGGGTTCCCAAGAATTACTATCAGCATAGGTGTCAGGAGCTTCATTGTGGGCTATACCACCATTATCAAAATCTTTGTTACCACGAGAGCTATTAACAGTTACATCGGTCGGTCGTAAATGGTGCAGGTCAGTCCCAGCTCCCATTGTCGTTCCGAAATCACCATGCGATTTTGCCCACACATGTTCGCGATTCCAAGAATCGATTGATGTTCCATTTGATGTTTTACTTTGGGAACGGCCTGTATAAAGTAGAATAACATTATTTGGATTATTAGGATCTTCATCTGTATTTCTTAACGCCTCCCATACATTTGAATATGAAATTTCAATGTGATCATCAATGATATTATGTAATGCAGCTTTTAAGCTTGAACCTGACTTACCTAACGCATTATTATAATAGCTATCTAATGTAGTACTACCCGAGCCTTCACTAGTCATGAGAGCCATTTCAGATGGGTTTTTTAATCCTGGATGTGAATGATAAGCGGTCAAAGTACCTGTTACCTTTATTTTCTTACCCATTATGCTAGGGTTACTTTTCAGACCAAAATATGAACGGTATTGTAAAGGTATTTGAACATATAACATTTTTGATAAGTTCGATTCATTGTTACTAACTGCAAGTGCTAAAGCATAATCATTTGTGAAATTACTTTTTAATACATTGGACGTAGAAATCGGTTCTCCGACAATATAACCTTCAACACTTTGTATGGAGTTATTCTGAGTTTGAGTCGCCTGTGAAATAGTCAATAAACTTGCTGCTTTTGATGAGTCAAATGAAAACAAAGATACGAGTAAGACTAAAACAAATGTGACAACAACACTAAATTTTCTCAATTTTTTCATGAAGGTCCTCCCACTTTTTATTGGTAGGCTCTTTTTTAATGAAAAAAGAATTGTTAATTAACATTTTCATTTTTTAGAGCCCATTTAACACATTTTAAAATTAACATCGTATTGTAAAGAATATTAATTAGTTTTGTTAAAAAGTGCTTTACAATCAATAAACAGGAGAAAATACATATAAAAAGAAAGTATCTACAATTTTTATAGGTAGATTATAGTGAGTCAGGCAAAGTCATAGATAAAGAATTGGGTTAATAGGAGGGGGTAACTTATTATTGGAGAACTTGATTTTTATTAGTAGATAAGATGGGAACATTTGATATTGATTAGCCAAGTGGGATTTGTATGACTATCGTTACTAATCTAAATATAGAGTTATTTATTTCACCTTCAAGTTTTTCTTGGAATCCTATACATACAAAAAAAGAAGTATCCTAGTTTTATTTCTATATTAGGTTTGATAGCTGAACTTTCTATTAAAATTTAACCAGTAAACTTGTACATACATATAAAATATATTTTGTTGACATGTACGAACATGGAGAATATAATAAATATTAGTTAAAGCGCTTACAAGAAATGTAACCATTCTTTAAAAATTAATTATTTTTCGTTAAAAGTAATGTCCAAATTCATCTTTAGTCAGTTAAATGGTAACTTTTTTTATACATCATGTTTAATACATAAGATATACGATTTAGGAGAAAGAAAACCATCCTAATATCGTATATCTTTTTTTATGAAAAATTAAGTGTGCATTAAGGAGGTGATCAATAGATTTATAACGTCTAAATTTTAATAAAAATATGTTAGAAGGAGATTAGTTTGATGAAGAATATGAAGAAGCTTTTTATGTTATTTGTTATCGTGTGTCTATTAAACATTCAAGTAACTGCAAGTGCTGCATTCTGGAATGTAACAGGTGAAAAAATGATACATGACCCTTCAATTATTAAAGAAGGAAACTCCTGGTATGTTTTTGGGACTGGTGAAACTGGGAAAAATGGAATTAGAGTTTTAAGATCTGATAATGGAACAAACTGGTACACAACACCTGTCATTTTTCCTACTGCACCATCTTGGTGGAAAACATATGTACCGAACCATGAAACAAATCAGTGGGCTCCTGATATCCAATATTACAATGGTCGATATTGGCTTTATTATTCAGTTTCTAGTTTTGGTTCAAATAATTCACTTATCGGACTTTTATCTACACCTAGTATAACTTCTGGTCAGTGGAGAGATGATGGTTTAGTTGTACGTTCAACAAGCTCAAGTAATTTTAATGCAATTGATGGAGACCTTGTCATTGATAAGGATGGTAATCCGTGGTTGTCATATGGTTCATTTTGGAGTGGAATTAAACTAACTAGATTAGATAAAAACACAATGAAGCCAACTGGAAGTGTCTATTCTATTGCAACAAGACCCAACTCACCAAACAATCCCATAGAGGCTCCTAGTATTACCTATAAAGATGGTTACTATTATTTATTTGTATCATTTGATAGCTGTTGCCAAGGTGTGAATAGTACGTACAAGATCGCTTATGGAAGATCAAAGAATATAACGGGACCATATTTGGATAAAAATGGAGTAAGCATGATGAACGGTGGCGGAACGATTTTAGATGCTGGTAATAATCGTTGGAAAGGACCTGGTCACCAAGATGTCTATAATAATAATGTTATCGTTCGACATGCGTATGATGCTGAAAACAATGGGATGCCTACTTTATTAATCAATGATTTAAACTGGGATTCTCAAGGCTGGCCATCCTATTAAAAACTAGATAGAAATTCTATAAAATGAAAATGAGTTTTAGCCACTTAACCTTTGAACAATAGTTGAAGATTCTCTAAACCATATATCTGCCTAGTACTTTAACATTTGGATATAATAGTGAAAGTGATAAAAAAGAGTGGGGAATTCCCTATAACAACACTCGAATCTTAGCTGTATAAAATATTTATCAACACAAACAAAACTAGATTCAAAAACGTCTAATTCCTTGAAAATTAAAGGATTAGACGTTTTTTTATTAGGAATAAAAGAAAAGTGTTATTAATACGAGAGAAACTCATTTTCATTGCATAGTAGACAAGATATTATGCAACAACTATTGCTATAATTTAGGGGAGTGTAAACACCAATTCGTTATCTTCTGTTATGATTTAGTTAGAAGATATGTAATATTGTGAAGTTTGTCACTTAAACGAACGGAGTTGTTAACGGGTGCGGAACTGGAACAAGCAATTACGCTTATCTAATTGGTTCAGTACAAAATAATAAATAAATTTTTAAAATGTTAAATTATTGGTTGATGGTTGGAAGTATTGAATATAAGATGAGTGAAATTTGATAATAGTTAATTCAAATAGGGGGAGAAGTGATGAAAACTATTGGGCTTATAGGTGGAATGAGTTGGGAGTCTTCAGTAGAGTATTATCGACTAATCAACGAAATGGTAAAAGAAAAATTAGGTGGATTACATTCAGCGAAATGTCTGCTGTATAGTGTTGACTTTGACGAGATTGAACGCTATCAAGCTGAAGGTGATTGGGAAAGTGCGGGTAAAGCATTAGGAGAAGTTGCATCATCTTTAGAAAAAGCAGGTGCAGAATTCATAGTAATTTGTACAAATACAATGCATAAAGTAATTGATAATATAGAGGCGAGGATAAACATTCCTGTATTACATATTGCTGATGCAACAGCGAATCAAATCCAAAGTTCCAATATAAAAACAGTTGGCTTACTTGGAACTAAATATACAATGGAGCAAGATTTTTATAAATCTCGTATCAAATCAAATGGAATTAACGTGTTAGTTCCAGATAAAGAAGAACGAAACAATGTCAATAAAGTTATTTATGAAGAGTTGTGTTTAGGACAAATTAAGCAATCATCGAAGGATTTTTATAAGTCTGTTATTCAACATTTAGTGGCTGAAGGAGCTGAAGGAATCATTTTGGGATGTACAGAAATAGGATTTTTAGTTAAACCAGAAGATTCAGAAGTTCCATTATTTGATACAACAGTTATTCATGCAAGTGAAGCAGTAAATACTGCTCTAAAAAAATAATGCTTTAGAAAGAAGTTCTTATGCCAATACGGCTTATTAAAGTAACGGGGTGCGTCAGTTCAATTGCACTCTTCAGCAATCAAAGCGCTTATCTTGAGTAAAAGTAATATTACTAGGAATATAATAGGTATTGGATGTCTATTAATTGGTGTTCTAATTGGAAGAAAGAAAAATTAATAATCTCTAAAAATTGATTTAGCTCTTCAATAATCAAAGTGCTTTTCTGGAACAAGTAAATGAGCTTATTTAAGTATTGGACAAGATTTCTTATCAATAATATAAATGACTATGCTAAAATTAGGAAGGAATTGTAGTGGGGGAAATTGTATTTATTAGACATGTTTATGTAGTACTTAAAAGAGGTAGATATAGATGGAAACCTTTATAGTGGTCTTAGCTGTAATAACAATATTAGGTTTATCTTTTTTATTGTTCACTGTGGCTTTAAGAAGACTAGTTGATTTAATGAAGAAACGATAATGGATATTGATTTTAAATAATAAGAAACCTACCCCCTACAATAACCATCTCTAAGAATCGAAGCGCCTTTGTTTAATAATTAGAAGGCGTTTTTTGTGTGGTATTGACGTATACTACGCAGCAAAAAGACTTATTTTATTTCCAAGTCAATTTGTGAAACAATACCTTAAATATATCCATTAGAGCTCCGTTATGGTGGTGGCGAGAGAGAAATTAGATAGCCCTTTAGTAATATTGTCTAAACGGTTATTTTTATGCTTTAGTATGAAGTGAAAATTACGAACTATTATAAAGGAATGATGAAATGAAAAAGACAATCCTTTACCTCGTTGCAGCAGCAGTAGCTATTTTAATTGTTTATGCTTTTAATACAACAGAGTCAACACATGATAAGGCTATATACGTTGCTACAAATGGAAGTGATAAAAATGATGGGACTAAATCAAAACCATTTCGTACTCTAAAGAAAGCTGCTTCAGAAGCAAGAGCGGGGACGATTGTCTACATAAAAGAAGGCATCTATAAAGAAAGGCTAATTGTTAAGTATAGTGGAACAAAAATAAAACCAATTACGTTTAGAGCGTACAATCAAGACAAGGTTGTTATTACTGGTGAGGCCGTAAAGAATGTAGAAGGAGATACGTCCCTTGTTAACATAGACAATAAAAATTATATCACGATTAGTGGGCTCATTATTCAAGATTTAACTACTAACTTAACGAATGAAACTGTAATAGGGATGTATGTAACAGGCTCAAGCAGCCATATTACGTTAGAACATAATGTTGTACGAAAGATAGAAACTCATGCAGAAGATGGGAATGCCCATGGAATTGCAATATACGGAACTGACCCTATGAATGATATTTATATTATAAATAATACAATAGAGGATTTAAAACTCGGGTGGAGTGAATCACTCGTTCTTAATGGGAATATCGATGGTTTTAGTGTTGAAAATAACGTAGTTCGCAGAAATGATAATATTGGGATCGATCTAATTGGTCATGAAGGAATATCAAATGATCCAAAAGCTGACTACGTTCGTAATGGTATCGTTAAAAACAATGAAGTGTATGAAATATCCTCGTACGGTAATCCAGCATATGGAGAAGAATATAATGCCGGTGGGATTTATGTCGATGGTGGGAAAAGTATAACGATTGAAAAGAATACTATTTATAATTGTGATATCGGAATTGAGGCAACCTCTGAGCACGCAAAACAATATGCTGATAACATTGAAATAACAGACAACATCGTGTATAACAACCATTATACAGGAATTTCGATTGGTGGATATGATGATAATCGGGGAGGAACGATAAACTCTTCCATTACCAAAAACATTATCTATCGAAACGATACGAAAGGGCTAGCAGGGGGACAGCTGCTATTACAGCATGATATCAAAAATAATATTATAGAAAGAAATATCTTAACCGCTGGGTCATCTCGTATTTTTATCGCCAACTTTTTTACAATGAATCAAGATAATGAACTACGAAGAAATGTTTTTCATAAAGAAAAGGGAAAAATAGGTCTTTGGATATGGAATGAAGAAGAATTCACTTCTTTTCAAGATTTCAAGCTTGCCTCAACCACTGATTCACAATCCAGTTATTTGGATCCAATGTTTGAAAATGAAACCAACTATGACTTTTCGCTGAAAAAGGAATCTCCTGCAATAAATATTATAGAATAGTAATATGGAGTCCCGATGATCATTTAATCATCGAGACTTTTTTCATTCATAAAAATAATCGTAAATGTCACAAAATAAAGTAGGTAGATTAACTTTACTTAGCTGTAGGGGCTTTATTTTTAATAGGAAAATAGTTAAAGAGGGTACTGTAGGATAGATCTAATTGTTACGCAGTACAAGGATAGTTTGAATTAATGATTTCCAACAATAGAAGCGCGTTTATATAAGAGTGCGCGTATTAAATTTTATAGAAATATTGTCATTAGATAAACTAAGAACAGTATTCTCTTATGAAATAAGAAAGGTGATAAAAATGAGAACATTAAAAGATAATAGATTTATTGTTAATGAAAAATCAGGTTATACCCCTTATGACATTTGAGGACAAGGAACCTACTAAAGAAGAACGACAAAAGCTTGATATAGGATTGAAACTTGGTGAAAATGCACATAAAGAAATCACTGATAAAGGAATTGAATTCTATAAAGAGAAGTTAAAATTAGTCCGGGAACGCACACTTGAATGGTTTGAGGAAATGGAGGATAAATGGTTAGATGAAGTTTCGTCTTTCGGACCAAACCATAAAGCTAACAACTATTTCCGTTGGTTTCATGTATTTGAAGATGAACTAAATCATCGTGGTCAAATCCGTTTAATTCGTAACCATATGAATAGAGAAAAGGAAGTTCAATTAGATCTAATTTTACAATTTAACTAACTAAACTAACTTAAATACTTGTCCAGTTGTATATAATAATGAACAGATAGGGAGGAAAATACCTATATTTTTAAAGTCTCAACTTCGTGTAAAATATTTATTAACACAACTAAATAAAAATAGGTAAAACGTCTCGAATCCTTGTAGTACTGGAGTTGAGACGTCTTTTTATAAGATCAGTAACTAAAAGATAAGTGTTCTTAACACATTTAAAATAATACGAAATTATTCTTTTAATTAGTATTAAGTGAGAGTATATAAAATAGGAATTTGTTATTTTAAACCAAGCTCCTATTCATTATTTTATCTCTATATAATCATTATAGATAACCACCTGATCTCTTCCCATATTTTTAGCTTTATATAAGGACTCATCTGCTAGCTGAATCATGTTATTTATTGATAAGTTTTTATTGTTAGTATTACTACAAACTCCAATACTAACAGTTAAAAATAGGCTTTCTCCATCTTCTACTGAAAAAGGGTGTATATGGAGAGTCTTAATTAACAACTCAGATATCTCCAACGCCTTTTTCTCACCAACATTGTTCAGTAGCGCTATAAATTCTTCACCACCATACCGTCCAACAACACCTATATCTTTAATTATCTCTTTTATTTGACCCGCAACGAAGATAATAGCTTTGTCACCTGTGTTATGACCATAAGTATCGTTAACCTGTTTGAAATGATCAATATCTATTAAAATGATTGTTACATTTTGATTTAATTCAATAGATTCTTTCATTAAATTGTTTGCTTTATCTAAAAAGTATTTTCGATTTAATACATTCGTTAGGTGATCATACATTGCTGATTTTTGTAACGATTGATAGTTGATTATATTGTCTATTAAAACCATATATTGCTCCTTGAAATAGGGAATAACATTCTCTATTTCGTATGTATCTATTTTAAGGTTCTCCTGACTATAAGCAATAAGAAGGGCTTCATGTCCCTTACAAACTATTGGTATTGAAAGGTATGATCCGAATTGCTTGTGAATACCTAATATACTTAGATCTACATCATTTGCATAAGTCAGTTTTTTAAAATATTGTTGATCTATATTAAATGTATGATTAACTAAATTTTCACCTTTTTGAGTTAATAAAGACCAACCTGATTTATTTTTAGAAAGGTAATACCCATTTTCAAACTTTGTCAGAATCATTATTGTATTAAGACCACTATCCGCTAACTCTGTTATTTCCTTCATACCTGACATTTGTTTAAAAGAGCTTTGTATAAGTGTTTGCATGTAATATTTCTTTGATTCCAACTCTTTTTCTAAAGTAATCCTTTTAATCCTATCAGCTAATCCCAATGATAAAACCAATACTTCCACAAGAGATCCGATCTTTGGAGCAAATAAGGTTATAGGAGTAAGTGGAACAAGCTTATATGCAGCCAAAATATTTAATAAGACTCCTATTAAAAGAAAGACCCATGCAGCAATAAAAAATTTTGCTTCCCTTGTTTTTAACCTAACTTTTATTGCAATCAATATTATAAACAGAACAAAGATCGTTGCAATAAGGGTACTCGTCATTGTTGAGATACTTATACTAAGTGTAAAAGGAAGTATCAAAGCTATTGCACACACTGTATTAAAAATATTGACCATTTTATATAAAATAGGTGCTTTACTTTTTAATTGTAAAAAGTGTTTAGCGAACTGTAATGCAAATAATGCTGTCCAAAGAATAAAGAATGAATTTGATCTTAATGCCCACCAAGGATAATCTCCCCATAGCCATTGAAATGCATATCCATCCCATATCGATTGCATCGTTGTAAATCCAGTAATAAATAGAATGTAATAAAAATAGGTTTTTTCTCTAAGTGAAAAGAATAAGAAACTATTATATAAAATTAATCCAATCATTGTGCCATAAAATAGCCCGTACATCATTTGTGCATTAGAATTTTCTATTGAAAATACAACAGGGTCCCAAATTGTGATGGGCGCTTGAAAAAAGCTATCGGTTTTAATCTTTAGATAATATGTACTTGCTTTCTCTGAAGGTTGTAGTTCAAGAGGGAAAATTAGATTACGATGTCTTATACTTCTCTCATTAAAAGGTATACTGTAGCCGATTGTTTCCTTTAGTTCAAGCTTTTGAAGACTAACCGAATATAATGAAACTAAACTTAAATGTGGCTTTTTTAATTCTAGTAATATATCTTTTGGAGAATCACTAGTATTTAAGATATTTATTTTTATCCAGTAGGTAGAATTTGCAATGTCTCCGTCTATATCCACCTTACTTATAGGAAGAAATTTGTCTTGCTTTTTAAGAATCTCGTTTTCTGAGATATTATTTTGATCAACGTATACCTCCCAGGAATCTTTTATATTCACCTTTTCAAATTCGTTATTAATAATAATATTTTTTGGAGATGCAAAAATAACGTTCCTGTCTGTAAGAATAAATGTGAAAAAGAGAATAAAAATAATTAATAGTATCTTCTTAAAAGCCATTTTCATGAGGTTTGACTCCTTATTGCAAGAATTATTGTATAATTATATCATGAGCAATTCGGATTAAAACGAATAATATTTGGAGGATCATATGAATTCACAGTCATTTAACAATCTATTGCCAACGTTCAAAACGGGGGATTTAATCCTTTTTAGTGGTAAATACTCTATAAGTAAATTAGTAGAAAGACTTGAAAAAAGTATGTGGTCACACGTTGGAATGGTGATACGTCCAGAACCAGAGGGAGAAGTTTATTTTTTTGAGTCAACAGCATTAACTAATTTACAAGATGAATGGTTTCATGATAATAAGACAGGACCAAAAGTCGTGAAACTTTTAGATCGACTTAAATCATATGGGCAAGATGTCACTCCTTATGAAGCTCCTCAATATGCACTTCGTTCATTAAACCTAAATCATAAAATAGATCAACAAAAGCTATTTGATTATATAAAGGAAGTACATGGAATTCCTAACCCTACTGAATGGAAAATGATAGAGGAGGTAATCGAAGGAAGATATTTATCTATAGCATCCAAAAATATTGACTATACATGTAGTAGATTAGTAGGAGAAACATATAAGACGTTAGGAATTGCATCATTTAACATCCCTCTTAATGGTTTAATGCCTAGTGATTTTTCCTCGACAGGGAAAATTATAATTAAAGATGGTAATTTGGAAGAAGAAGTATTAATAGATATCAAGGAAAACGTTGGACATATGTAGACCTTTTCCCATAAACAAGTATAAATGCATTAATTTTAAAAATTATGCAATAAAAATTTAGTTTTAAGAGTTATTTTTTGGACAAAATAGTGAAGCAGCATTCAAAACAGAAATCTGAATAAATTTGTATAAAATATTTATTAACACAACTAAATAAAAATAGTTAAAACGTCTCGAAACCCTGATAGTAATGGATTTGAGACGTTTTTTTATTAGTTTTGGAACTAAAAGATAAGCGTAATTAACACATCTTGGAGGATGAAAGACTAAATCCTTACCACTTACTCTTCTTCCGCAAACAGGGCAGATTAAGTAACATACTTTAAAGTAAGGACAATACATAAGGCATTGATAATTGATTTTTTTAATAGCGGTTAAAATATCTTCATGAAATCCATATAAAATCGCTAAATTGAAGTTCGATATAACATTTCAATACCTTCTACATTACTATCAATAAAATCGCTATTTATATTTGCTATTTAAGAGTTAAGCAAATCTTTCTATTCCAATGGACCTAATATCTTTTCTATCTGGTTATCGTTCGTACTAGATTATAAAGTGATACACATTAACCTTTTGCTAACCTTTTATGATCTGGGATTTGTGGAGGTTGTTCTAACCATGCATTTTTAATCATGATATCAACACCGTTTTTGGCAAATTGAGCAGTTTCTGTTGTTAGACGAATATAGGAAGTTGCAATATCTGTTCGTAAGGATGCTGCTGAAGCAGTTGCATAATTGGATATACTTGATGCAATGATTAAAGAAGTATGAAACATAATTAATTTATCAGAAAATGGTGTTACTGTTGAAGCGGTTACTTCTAAATCCCAGGGCATTGGTGAGGGAAGGTCATTTTCTGTCAACATAGTTGAAAAAACTTGCACATGTTTTGTCGCGATTTCCTTTCCTTTCAAACAATAGGTACGAACTTTTTTAGACTTAGCAACCTGAGCCAAGCCTGTCATAAGAGCTTTACCTAAGGAGTTCGTTTCAACATTTGCTTCTATATGAGTAATTTCTATCACATTTAAAGGTCTATTTTTGTTAGTTAGATTTAGTATTCCTCCTAGATAACTCTTTTCATCAACAAAGTCAACATGATCGGGTGTTGTTACATAAGGTGGTCTTACAAATAACCCTTTTGATAATAATGTTTCTGCTGTTTTATTATATAAATCTGTTGAAGTTTGTATTGCTTGACTTAGAAAAGCACGAACATCAGAGTGTGCACTGGTTGCTAAAGCTACACCATAAACAGATAATCCAACTTTAGACATGTTTTTAAGGTAGTATAGATAAAACGAATCAGAAAATAAGCGTGGGGCATTAGGACTAACATCTGCATCAGTAAATCCAATTGGTAGTGGTTGATTGTCCTCATTAAGAATATTTTTACTATATTCCAAATTTTTACTTGATACTTCTAGAGCAAATTGTAATACAGACTTTATTTCATGATCATCTACATTTGCTAAAAAATACTTTAGAATACAAATAGAAAAACTGTTGTTTTGATAGGTACTCCAAACGACTGCAATCTCAGAAGACGTTAACCTCATATTGTTTTTCTCTGACATGTAATAATCCCCCATTGTATTGTTATCGAATATTATCCACCTTTTTCTAGACTGTTATACATTTACGATAAAGATCTTAAAATTAAAGTGTATTAATTTTTCATCACTTATGCTAAAGGGGAGATTGATGAAGAAGATTACTTTTAAAGAACTTGTGGAGCTACCCAAAAATGATGTTTGTCCTTTCGAATCACATTTAGTGGAAGGTATTATCTTTTTGATATTAATATTTATTAGTTTGGACACAGTATATATTGGATGGATCATAAGAAAATATAGATCCTTATTCGAATATTTCCTTTGTAGTGGTTCCTTTTTTACCAGTTAATTTATTCATCAAAAATAAATGTGATGGGAGAGCTGTGGGGGACTGTATTTTTACTGAAGCTCTTCTAAATATTTGGCCTTATAGTTGCATTTATCATTTATTAAATAGTTTTTATCTTAACTATAGAAGACAATAGCACTATTGACGGTACTGGTCATAAAATATAGTGAATAACAATAGAAACGAAGTAATACAACTAATCGTTATAGAGAGGTGTATTTTATATTGGATAGGAAAAAACTGGGGATCTGTAATCTCACCTTTAAAATTCTTTTCTTGTAAAAAAACGCTATCTCTATCACATTTTTTACATATATAGTTTGTAAAGTCGTAAGAAGGGGTATGGTTATTGAGGCCTTATGAAAATATCAATATTTTATCAAAAATAAGCGATTCAACCATGATTAGAAAGTTTATTTGATTTTGTATGAATATACCCCAAATATCTTCGTTTGTATGTATATAACCTATGTTCAACATTATTATAGAATAATCATACTATCTAATAAGTAATTATAAAGCTCTTGCTTTATATACATTTGCGAAATTTCTTAAGCTATTAACTAATTAATATTTGAAAATATCATATGAGGTGAAAATTTGTGAACAAAGTTAGTTCAGTTTTTTGGTACGCACTTGCTATTTGTGTTGTACTCGTTATTTGGGGTGCAGTTGCTCCAGAGCAGTTACAGAGCTTGACGTCAAATCTAACGTCATACATTTCAGAAGCATTTGGTTGGTACTATTTACTGCTAATCATGTTGTTGCTAGCGTTCTGTATCTATTTAATGTTTTCCAGGTTAGGAAAAATTAAATTAGGTAAAGATGATGAAAAACCGGAATTTAGTACACCAACATGGTTTGCCATGTTATTTAGTGCAGGTATGGGGATGGGATTGGTTTTTTGGACAACAGCAGAACCTATTGCCCATGCTTTTAAAAATCCACCAAGATTAGAACCGGGTTCAGATGAGGCAATTAAACAATCTCTCCAATACTCTTTTTTTCATTGGGGAATTCATGCCTGGGCAGTATATGGCGTAGTTGCTTTAGTTTTAGCTTATTTTAAGTTTCGCAAAGGATATCCTGGATTATTAAGTGCAACACTAATACCTATATTTGGCGAAAAAAGTATGCGGGGAATGCCAGGGAAGTTAATTGATACTTTGGCTGTCTTTGCTACAGTTGTAGGTGTAGCCTCCACTCTTGGCTTCGGTTCAGCTCAAATTAATGGTGGTTTAAACTACCTTTTTAATACGCCAAGCAATTATGGGATGCAGTTATTAATTCTTGCCACTTCAACCGTACTGTTTATTTTCTCAGCTTGGTCTGGAATTGGAAAAGGGATAAAGTATTTAAGTAATATTAACATGGGTCTTGGATTCGTACTATTGTTGATTTTATTTATTGTTGGACCTACATTATATATTTTGAATATGTTTACAACAACACTTGGTGGTTATATTACCAATTTCTTTGATATGAGCTTCCGACTTTCTCCATTAAATGAAGATGGTCGAACATGGATTGACAATTGGACGATTTTTTATTGGGCATGGTGGGTTTCCTGGGCACCATTCGTAGGGATCTTTATAGCGCGTGTGTCCAAGGGTAGGACAATCAAGGAGTTTTTACTAGGAGTTCTTATTGTTCCGTCAATTGTTTGCTTTATCTTTTTTGCTGTGTTTGGCGTTTCCGCCTTGAATATCGAGCAAAACGGAATTGATGCTATCTCCAAATACACTCTTGAAACAACTACCTTTGGAGTTCTCCAGCATTATCCACTCGGAGATTTTATGGCATTGTTAACAATCGTTGTGATTGCTATCTTTTTTATCACGTCAGCAGATTCTGCAACGTTTGTTCTAGGTATGCTGAGTACAGGTGGATCGATAAACCCTCCAAACACGGTTAAAATGACATGGGGTCTCACTATGTCTGCAATGGCTGCTATCATCGTATATTTTGGGGGAACACAGGGATTACAAAATATGCTGATTATTGCCGCCCTGCCGTTTTCCGTTGTCATGATCCTGATGGGTGTTTCCTTTTATAAAGCAGCCCATTACGAAACTGAAAAAAGACAAAAAGAAAAGAAGAAAAAAGAACAATCACATAATCCAATAGTAAGTTAACTTAATAAGTTTATATGTTTATGTCAGTATCGTACTGAAAAGGGAGTCAATTGCTTGATTTTTATCGAGCGGCTGACTCCCTTATGTTTTACATTAAAGCTACTTGCTTTTAACGTGAAGAAAATAGCATTACATAAGTCTAGTAGAATCTAACTTCTTAGAAGTGTTTGCTTTTTACACAATAATTACGTGTTTTTAACCTGTAATTAGCTAAAATAGATACAATCTTCTTTAAAAAAAGCTTACAAAAAGCCATCAAACTCAATAAGATAAGTAATAATAATAAAATAAATGAACTTCTCCCTTTGTAAACGTTAGTAATTTACTGCTGATAAAATTTATCAGCGGTTTTTTCTATTTATCAGCGATTATCTGAATTTATCGGCGATTTTCCAGATTTATCAGCGATTATCCGAATTTATCAGCGATTAGACAACTTTCGACAAAAAATCCCACCTCCGTTAAAAGCTCTAATTAGAAGATTTTAAGCAAAAAAACAGTGATTACCAGATTAAAATCACTAGTTTTTTTACCTCAACAATACAACAGTAGTCATCTAAATTTGTTAGATAAATATATAGCACTAATTTAATTGTCTGGTATAATGAAAATCAGTTTATTAACCTAGAGGAGTTACAGTCATGAGAAAGATCATTAAAATTGTAAGCGTGATCACTTGTCTCATCCTTTTTTATTATACGGTAGATTCGGCAGTGGAAATATTTGATACGAATTGGCAGTTACCAGAGGAATTAACTGAGGAGCTTACTGACAAGCGAATTGTTTTGATTACTCAGGAGTTAGATACACCTTTTTGGGATCAAGTAAGTGCTGGAGCGAAGCAACAGGCCGAGAAGAATGGAGCAAGGCTTGAGATTTGGGGAAGTTATGGAAATAACCAGGAAGATTTCCTAAAACAGATTGAAATTGCAATCTATTCGCAAGTAGATGGAATTATTGTCCAGGGATTAGATACAGAGGAATTTAAGGAATTAACAAAAGTGAAAGCGTCTTCATATGGTGTACCGGTTATTACGATAGCTAATGATGTACCGATGGCTGAAAGTCTGCGTAGGACATATGTAGGTTCTGATCAATTTTTAGCAGGTGAAATGATTGCAGAACAACTGGTAAAGGATATGGGTGAATCAGGAAAAGTGGCCCTGATGCTAGATGAAAGACAGGAATATTATCAAACTCAAAGACTAGAGGGTATTAAAGAATTTCTCCACAGTTACCGTGATATTGAACTACTTGAAGCAGTAACAGAAGATACAAGAGAGCAAGTAATTGCGACTACTAAGGATTTGTTAAATAGATCACCAGATGTGGATGCTTTTATCACGTTAAACGCTAAATTTGCTGATAAGCTGGTAGAGGAAATTGATAGACGCTCCAACGCGGAAACGTTTTATATTTATTCTTTTGACGATGACCCTACATCTCTATCTCTATTGGAGCAAGGGAAAATAGATGGCATGATAGAGCAGTCTCCTTCAAAAATGGGGAGTCTTAGTGTGGAGTTTATGATGAAGTGGTTAAACAAAGAGGTTTTGCCACTAAATTTAGACGGTTATCTTACTGATATTCGAATGGTGAAACAGATGGATTTGAAATGAACAGTATACAGAAGAAAATATGGGGACTTGTGTTAATCGTTCTTTTGATTATGGCGACAACATGGGTTTCGCTCATATCCTATAACCAAAAAATGCTCGATCAATATAACGACATCCTTGAACGATACCTAGTGTTGAATGAAATATCGAGAAAAAGTGAAGATACTGTAACTGCATTGAATAACTTTTTACTACTTCCTTCTAATGACAATTTAGAAGCGGTTACACAAAATAAAAAAGATATTCAAAGTATGAAAAATGAAGTTGCTACATTTAAAAATGTTGAGAATGAATTGGCTTTAACAAATTATATTAATTTAATTGATAGTTTGGGTGAGAAGGTTGATTTAGCTCTATCTTTTCAGTCAGAGGCAGAAACCGAGTACTCGATGACAGCATTTAATGAAGCAACGCATATTTCCAATTATATTTCCGAAATGGCACTAACGTTAATTGATCTTGAGCTACAAACATATGATTTGTTTTATCGAGGTATTATTAATCAGTCAGAAGAGCTTAAGCAATTAGGAACCTGGTTACTATTGCTAATTACGTTAGGTCTGTTGCTTTTTACGTATTGGTTTTCCCAACGAATCACGAAACCAGTGGAAAAGCTGACACTTGCAGCAAATGAGCTGTCAAAAGGAAGATTTGATTTAAAAGTGGAAGTGAATTCAAGTGATGAAATTGCCTTTTTAGCAAAGACGTTTGATCGCATGCGTGTGAATATTAACAATTTAATCTCAGATATTCATCATAATGCACAGTTAGAAAATGAGCTACAGCAGAATAGGCTTCTACTAAAAGAAAGTCAGCTGCGCAATCTTCAAAGTCAAATTAATCCTCATTTTTTGTTTAACACATTAAATACACTTTCTAAAAAAGCTTATATGGAAGGATCTGAAGAAACAAGTGACTTATTAGTTAGTGTCGCAGGTTTATTACGTTATAATTTAAAGCATTTGGATAAGCCTATGACTCTTTATGATGAAGTTTATGTGATGCAGCAATACATTGATATTCAAAAAACAAGATATACAGACAGACTAAATTTTCATATGGAGATCGATGAATCCTGTCTTGATAGTAAGATACCAGGTCTTACCTTGCAGCCACTTGTTGAGAATGCTGTTATTTATGCGGTTGAGCCAAATGAAGAAGGAGGTACGATTTGGTTTCGGATTAAGGATGATGATGATCTCGTTACAATTGAAGTGGAAGATAATGGCCCTGGAATGACAGAAGAGAAAATTCAAGAAATTCTAGAAGAAAAGGTGTATACAGCAAATGGACATTCCACTGGAATTGGCTTAAGTAATGTAATGAAGCGTCTTCGTCTTTTCAATGGTATGGAAGATGTAATGGAGATTGAAAGCAGTCTCGGTTTTAGGACAAAAGTAACTATTAAGCTATTGAAAGAAAGGAGAGATGAGAAATGATTAAAATATTACTCGTAGACGATGAACAAGTTGAACGTGATGGATTAGAAACCATTCTGAAGAAGAATTTTAACGATATTACAATTCGACAAGCTAAAAATGGAAGATTAGCGATTGAATTAGTATCAGAATTTCAACCTGATTTAGTATTTATGGATATTCAAATGCCTGGTATGACTGGTATTGAGGCAATTGAAACAATCAAATCCTCCAATCCCGACTTGAAATTTATTTTAGTGACTGCTTATGCCACTTTTGATTATGCAAAAGAAGCGATGAAACTTGGTGTTGTTGATTATTTGGTCAAGCCTAGTCGAGTGAAGGAAATTGTTGATACAGTTGAGAAAGTGCTTGAGCAGATTAGGGCTGAACAAAAAAGACTTGAAGTAAATAAAAAGCAGCAATATACGCTGCAAAAAGCGATGTCATTGTTTCAAACTGATGTTGTAACACAGCTGTTATTTGATCATGTGCATGAGATTCATTTAGAAGAATTAGTAGAGATGCTAGACATACAAACAACAGCAGAAAAGTTTGTATTAAGTGTTATCGTGCCAGATGGCTTTGAAGACTGCTATTCCGTGGTTAGAGAAAAAGTCAGTCATACAGGAAGTGCTTGGGTTGGTGCTCTATATGGACGTCAGCTTCCTATTATTGTATTCCGCAAAAAAGATCAATCATACCGTACTCAAGCGACAATGCTATCTAAAGAGATTTTGAAAATAAGTAAATCTACTGAAGCTACAAAACTCTTTGTTGGAATCGGAACTGTTTATAACTCATTAGATCAAATCAGACAATCTTATCAAGAGTCGTTAATTGCAACGAGAGATACATCAATTCCAAGGAATTATCAATTTTACGATGAATTGCCCGCACTCGTATCTGGCTTTGATGAGCAAACAACAAAGCAAAATGAACAGCAATATTTTGAACACATTCGTAATGGAGAATGGGACGAGATTTCCTGCAAAGTTTCTGAGATTATTGATCGTTTAGAGCAAGAAGGTACAATGTTAAAGCAAACTCAACAAAAAGTAATGGAACTGTTTTGGATTGCTTCTCGTGTATTAAGTGAGATGGGAATCGAATCTGATGTACAGCTATATTCCTTTAAATCAACTGATTATAGACAGCTTCGAGCAGAAACTAGCCACTTGTTACAAAGATTGAGAAAATCACACGAAGAAAATCATGCAGCAATGGAAGCTGATATCATACAACATATTAAACAATATATTATTGATCATGCACATAAAGACATCTCATTAGAAGCTATAGGTAGAGAGGTTGGATTAAGTCCTATTTACATTAGTAAAATTTTCAAAGAACAACTAGGGATCAATTATATTCACTTTTTAACTGAGTGTCGTATTGAAAAAGCAAAGAAATTGATGAGAGATCCATCAAAAAGCTTAAAAGAAATAACATTCGAGGTGGGTTACCATGATCCAAATTATTTTAGCAAGGTATTTAAAAAGATCTGTCATTCTTCTCCAAAAGAGTACCGTAAAAAGTTGCTTTCTAAAGCTGAATAAAACCATTGTATAGGAGCGATTAAAATTAAACAGTTATTTTCTCTAAGAAATCCAGGATTGTTGGTACTCATATTATTCTTATTTCTTCTTGGGTGTGAAAAGCACGATAATAGAAACAATGACACTGAAGTACAATCAAATACGGAAAGCTTTAAGCCGAACGAGCAACAGCAGGTAGAGGAAACGATTAAAATTGGCTTTGCGATGGATACATTAACTGAAGAACGTTGGTTAAAGGACAGAGACTTTTTTAGAATGTCTGTTGAAGAATTGGGTGCAGAGGTTGAGATCATGGCTTCACATGGCGATGATGCTTTGCAAATATGGCAAGCAGAAACGATGATTAGCAAGGGAATCGATTTATTAGTCATTGTTCCACATAACGCAGAATCAACGGCAGCTATTGTAGAGAAAGCACATTCAGCAGGAATTAAAGTGTTATCATATGATCGTCTTGTGAAAAATGCAGAGGTAGATATGTATCTATCTTATGATAATGAACAGGTTGGTGCACTTCAAGCACAAGCTATTTTAGAAATTGTTCCAAAAGGAAGGTATGTTTATATTGGGGGAGCTGAAACGGATAATAATGCACATATGGCTAAAAAAGGTGTATTTGAAGTTTTACAGCCACATATTGATAAAGGAGATATTACTGTTGTATTTGATCAGTGGACAAAAGATTGGGAGCCTGCAAATGCAAAAGAAAATATTGAGCTTGCATTAAAAGCAAATAATAATAACATTGACGCGGTTATTGCTGCTAATGATGCAACGGCTGGCGCAGTGATCGAGGTACTTGAGAGCAGAGGACTTGCAGGAGAAATCCCAGTTGCTGGTCAAGATGCTGATTTAGCAGCTATTCAACGTATTATTAAAGGAACACAAACAATGACAATTTATAAGCCAATTAAAGAGCTGACTGATCTAGCTGCCGAACTTGCAATCAAGCTAGCAAAGGACGAGGATGTTGGAGAGATTAGAGATGTAGTAAAAATAAATAATGGGCAAATGGAAGTACCATCAATCCTTCTTTCACCAACTACTGTTACCCAAACAAATATAGAGGAAACAATTATTGCTGACGACTTCCATACAAGGAATGAGATTTATTTGCAGAAAGATAAATCTGATTAGTTTTTCGTCATGGCATTTAATAAATTTTAATAGTAGATCAATAGAGAATGGAGCATCGAGTGTATTCGAGCTCCATTTTTTTAATGATCTAGTAGATCTCTAAATCGCATTTCCCTATTTTATGAGCAAATAGAAGTAGAGGTTAATTACTGTATCAGAAAAATGCGAACGCTTTCTTAGTCCTGATACTTTGTCCATGTTCAATGTTAAAAAAGTACAGATGAATAATAAAATAGTACTATAAGTAAGCGCTCTTATTTCCTGATTTAGATGGTATATTTTATTTGTAAGCACTTACAACAAATTAGAGGGGGAAAAATAGAATGAAAAAAGGATTTAAATTACTTTCGGTCTTATTAGTAGGTATTTTATTAACATTTGTAACAGCTTGTAGCAGTGGCAGCACTGGGGGAAGCGGAAGCAGTGAAGTAAGCGTAGGTATCGTATTACCAACTAAAGATGAGCCAAGATGGGTTCAAGATGAAGAAAGATTTAAAGCAGCTCTAGCAGACTCTGAATATACAACTGAAATTTTATTCAGCCAAGGTTCTTCTGCAAAAGAAAAAGAAAACGTTGAAACGTTAATTAGTAAAGGAATAGATGTATTAATTATTGCTCCACATGATGGTCCAGCAGCTGGTTCTGCAGTTGAAGCGGCTAAAAAAGAAGGAATTAAAGTTATTTCTTACGATCGTTTAATCACTGATACAGATGCAGTTGATTATTATGTGACATTTGACAGTGTTGCTGTAGGTGAAGCACAAGGGCAATATTTAGTTGATAATGTAAAAGGAACTGGTGTACCACTTTACTTATATGCTGGTGCTTCATCTGATAACAACGCATTTTTATTCTTCGAAGGTGCTTGGAAAGTTCTTCAACCTAAAATTGCTGATGGTACTTTTGTAATCGCTAACTCTAGTGAAGCAGAAGCGTTAAAAGATAAAGCAACTCTTACTCGTGATGAGTTAGGTAAAGTATTAGGTCAGGTTACAACGAACTGGGATCCAAACGAAGCTAAAAATAAAGCACAAACAAACTTAACAGCTGCTGGTGCTGACCTTAAAGGTGACATTGCAATTTTAGCTCCGAATGATGGTACTGCTCGTTCAATCGCTGATGTATTTGCTTCAGACAGTGCAGTTTCTAGCTATACAATAACTGGTCAAGATGCTGAAAAAGCTTCTATTCAATACGTAATTGATGATAAACAATCTATGACAGTATTCAAGGATGTTCGTACACTTGTTGAAGATGCAATGGGTATGGCAGTTACAATCCTTGATGGAAATACTCCAGAAACAACTGGAACTTATAACAACGGTAGTGTTGATGTAAATGCAAAACAAACAGACGTTATTGTAGTTAACAAAGATAATGTAAAGGCTGAATTAATCGACTCTGGTTACTATGATGCAAGTGAATTCACAGGACTAGAGTAATAGAAAAATAGAAGTTCAAGGAATGAGTGTTAGACTTACTGTCTAACACTCATTCCTAAATTTAAAGTTGTCTTGTTAAGGAGGCAAAAAGATGAGCGATTATATTTTAGAAATGAATGGAATATCAAAAGAATTTACAGGTGTGAAGGCGCTCTCTAATGTCAATTTTAAAGTTGAAAGAGGAGAAATCCACTTTTTAGTAGGAGAAAATGGTGCTGGAAAATCTACCCTTATGAAGGTGCTTAGTGGAGTTTATCCGTTCGGAAACTACTCAGGTGATATCGTTTTTAATAATGAAGTTCAACAATTTAACAAAATAAGCGATAGTGTTGATGTCGGTATTGCGATTATTTATCAAGAGCTTGCATTGTTCCCTGACTTAACTGTTTATGAAAATATATTCGTAGGTAATGAGATTCAAAAGGGTGGTATTTTAGACTGGAATAAAGCCATTGTAGAAGCGAAGAAAATGCTAACAAAAGTAGGCTTAAAAGTTAATCCGGAAACATTCATTAAAGATTTAGGTGTAGGTAAACAGCAATTAGTAGAAATTGCGAAAGCACTAAGCAAAGAAGTTAAACTATTGATCTTGGATGAACCAACTGCAGCACTAAATGAGGATGATAGTGAGAACCTGCTACAACTACTACTAGAGTTAAAAAAGCAAGGAATCACATCAATTATGATTTCTCACAAATTAAAAGAGGTAACTGCTATTGCAGATAAAGCAACAGTATTACGTGACGGTGAAACAATTTGTACATTAGATGGCTCAAAGGGAGAAATTACCGAAGAGTCTATTATTAAAAACATGGTTGGCCGTGAAATTGAAGATATTTATCCGAAACGTCCAAAGAAAGATTTTGGTGCCAATGTCCTTGAGTTATCTAACTGGACAGCTTATGATCCCCTCCTTGGTCGTAATGTAGTTAGTAATGTGAACCTAGAAGTGAAGCAGGGCGAAATTGTAGGCATTGCTGGGTTAATGGGTTCAGGACGTACTGAACTAGCTTTAAGTATCTTTGGTAATGCGGCTAAATATAAAATCCAAGGAGATTTACTATTAGAAGGTCAATCTGGTAAGTTTAAACATCCGAGTGTAGCAATCAAAGCAGGAATTGCTTATGTGACAGAAGATAGAAAAGGTGACGGATTGTTTTTGCAACAGGATATTAAAAGCAACATTTCAATTGGTAACTTGAAAAATATCTCACCTAATGGATTTGTGAATGAAAACGAGGAAATTGTCATTGCACAAGGCTATAGGGAATCTTTAGGAATAAAGACACCATCACTACAGCAGCTTGTTGGTAATTTAAGTGGTGGTAACCAGCAGAAGGTATCTTTAGGGAAATGGTTATTTGTTGGACCGAAATTATTAATTTTAGATGAACCAACACGTGGGATTGATGTTGGTGCTAAATTTGAAATTTATACAGTTATGAACGAACTGATTAATAAAGGTATGAGTATTATTATGATTTCATCAGAGCTTGGTGAAGTTCTTGGAATGAGCGATCGTGTGTATGTAATGGCTGAAGGCGAAATCAAAGGTGAATTATCATCAGAACAAGCCAGTCAGGAAAAGATCATGGAACTTGCGACGCAATAGGAGGTATACAGATGAAATATATTAACGAGTTAAAAGGACTATTAAAACATAATATACGTGATTATGGTATGTATATAGCATTAATTGTTATTATGATTACTTTTCAAATACTAACTAATGGACTTTTCATGTCTTCTCGAAATATTAGTAATTTACTAGATTCAGCAGGTTATATTGCTGTTCTAGCTGTCGGCGTTATGCTGGTTATCGTCATTCGCCATATTGATTTATCAATCGGGTTTTTGGCAGGCTTTCTTGGAGCAGTAGCAGCAATTCTGTTAATGCAGTTTAATATGCCTGTATTCATTGTTATTCCAATCATTCTTATTCTTGGTATTTGTGCTGGCTCTGCTACAGGTTTTCTAGTAGCTAAAGTTGGAATTCCAGCGTTCGTAGCTACCTTGGCTGGTTGGTTAATCTATCGTGGTGCTATTTTATTAGCAACAGAAAAAACAGGTACAATCATCGTTGATAATGATGCGTTTAATGCTATTGGTAACGGATATATTCCTTCAATTGCTGAGGTTGGTGGGTTTCATTTACTTACTTTACTTGTTGGATTAACTGGTATTTTATTCTATATTTATAGTGCAATAAAAAATCGTAAAAATAAGATTAAATATGAATTTGATGTTGTTTCAAAACCTATTTTTGTTCTACAGCTACTATTTGTATCAGGTATTATGGGCTATATTACTTGGTTATTGGCTGGCTACAATGGTTTTTCTTGGACTGTTATGATTATTCTACTTGTTGTTCTTGTATATCATTTTATTACAACGAAGACAGTAATTGGTCGTCACATTTATTCAGTAGGTAGTAACCCAGAAGCGGCACACCTTACTGGTATTAACGTAAGTAAAATTACCTTCTTAGTATTTGGTTCAATGGGTATGCTTTCTGCATTATCTGGTATTTTATTTACTGCACGTTTACAATCTGCTACAACAACTGCTGGTACATTATTCGAGCTTGATGCGATTGCTGCAGCCTTTGTTGGTGGGGTTTCTGCTGCCGGTGGTGTTGGTAAAGTAACAGGAGCTGTTATTGGTGCCATTGTTATGGCTACTTTAACAAATGGAATGAACTTATTGGGTGTAGGAATTGCTCCTCAATATATGATTCGTGGTGGAGTACTTGCGCTAGCTGTAATCTTTGACGTAATGACACGTAAACAAAGAGCTTAATAATTCGATGGGGAATGCCCCCTTGTCCATGAGGGCAAGGGGGCATTTTTGTATCTATAGAAATGAGGATATAGGATGAAAAGTAAGCTTTTTAAAAAAATGAAGTTAAAGTCAATCAGAACAAAGATACTACTTGGTTTTTCAATAGTCATTTTGTTAACTATTGCTTTTGGAGCTTATAATTTTATTGCTTCTAAATCTATTAACTCAGATGCGAAGAATATCATAAACCACCAAATTCCTTTATTAATAGCTGATGAAACATTAGGACAAAACATGGCAGAACGGATTGGGCTTGCAAGGGGATATGTGTTAACAGGAAAACAAGAATATATAGACCAGTTTCATACGTATTCAGAAAAAAGCAGAAAAGTAGAAGAATCTGCTTTAAAAATAAGTGAATCTGAGGATCTTAAACAGCTAGTCGCTTCAAACCTAGAATGGGAAAAGCTTGTGCAAGATGAAGTCTTTGCTGTATACAAAAGTGGAAATGAGGAGCTAGCAAAGGAGAATCTTGAAGGCTCTGTGCGACTAGCTGCAAATGAAATAATGAACGGTTATAGATATTTAATTAATAATCGTGAAAAAATGATAGAAGGAGCTGGAAATAACCTACTTGTTAATAACGAATCCAATATTACCATGGGATTAACGGTAAGTGTTGTAGTTGCTGTTATTGGATTTGTTATTGCTCTATATATGTCATCACTCATTTCAAAACCTATTCAGATTGTTACAAAAAGAATGGGATTGCTTGCTAAAGGAGACTTAAGTCAGCAACCGATCATGACTAAATCCTCTGATGAAATTGGACGATTATTTGAAGCAACGAACCAAATGAGTGAAAACATCAGAGGATTGCTAGGAGAAATCAGTACAGTCTCAGAATCAGTATCAGCTCAAAGTGAAGAATTAACGCAATCTGCAAGTGAAGTAACAGAGGGAAGTAGTCAGGTTGCCTTAACGATACAAGAGCTGTCTTCAGATTCAGAAACACAAGCAAATTCAACGAATGAATTAGCAGCTTCTATGAAGGTTTTTTCCAATAAAGTATACGAAGCGAGTAAAAGCGGTAAAGAAGTCTATCAATCTTCTCAGCATGTGATTGAATTAACAGAAAGAGGAAGCGATTTAATGTTTTCTTCTATCCAACAGATGTCCGCAATTCATACGATCGTTGAAGATGCAGTAGAAAAGGTGAAAACGTTAGAAAAGCAATCAGAAGAAATTTCTCAACTTGTCGGAGTTATACAATCCATTGCAGACCAAACGAACCTACTGGCCTTAAATGCTGCTATTGAAGCGGCTAGAGCTGGAGATCATGGAAAGGGCTTTGCGGTCGTTGCTGATGAAGTTAGAAAACTAGCTGCACAAGTATCCTTCTCTGTAACGGATATTACTTCTATTGTAGGGAGCATACAAGCTGACTCTACTCTTGTGACAAAGTCACTACAATCGGGTTATGTGGAAGTTGAAAATGGTACAAATCAAATTAAAGCAACTGGAGAGACATTCGAGAAGATAAATCAAGCCTTATTAGACATGGCAAAAGGTGTGGAACTGATTTCAGGAAATTTAAGCACAATAGAGAACAATAGTGATGAAATCAATAAGTCTATTGAAGAAATTGCAGTAGTGTCAGAAACCGCTGCAGCAGGAATTGAAGAAACAGCTGCCTCAGTGCAACAAACGAGCAGCTCTATGGAACAAGTGGCCGCAAGTTCCGAGCGATTAGCCAAATCAGCCGAAAGTCTACAAAAACAGGTTGCAAAATTTAGAATCGTGAGTGATAACTGATGATGCTGCTTAATTAACATTGTTACCACTATGATTTAAAATTAAAAATGCTTTTGAAATGTAACTATTTCAGAAGCATTTTCTGCAAATTAAAGCGCTTTAATCTATCTATTTAGCAACCTTACTCAAATGTTTGTCTGTTGTATGACCCTTCCCGTAATTTCGGAAATATTGCTCCAATTGTTCAAGAGAAAGACCTTTTGTTTCTGGTAAGAATTTCATTACAAATGTCATTGCTAATATACCAAAGACGACGAATACGAAGAAGATTGTAGATAAACCAACTGATCCTAGAAGTACTGGGAAAACAAGACTAATTAAGAAGTTGATGATCCATAGACAGAATACTGTAACACCCATTCCAAGACCTCTCAAACGTGTTGGGAAAATTTCAGATAACATTAACCATGTTACTGGTGAAATAGAACCCTGTTGGAAAGCTAGAAACGTAACCGTTAATGAAAGTACAACGTATGGAAGAGCAGTAGTACCTTCAAGTGTTTGTGAAAAGATTCCGATAAGAAGAAGTGATGTTGTTGTACCTAATAACCCAGTTAACCCTCCCAATGCGAATGTAACCATTCATTAGCATTTGAACCCTGGTGAAGGGGAAATAAATTTTGATGCACTTTATCGTAAATTAAGAGAAATGAATTTCGATGGAATTGTAACCAATTCTGTATTTGCTTATCTTGATAAACCTGAATGGTCCAATGAAGTTACTTTGAAATCTATTAGAGAAGGGATTAAATATAGTAGATAAAGTGCGAAACTAAGGTGGAAATTTTCCAAATTCTTTAAATGTAGTAGACGTTGTACAGTACTGTTTCTTTTTCATTAATAAAAGCAAAAAATAAGTTATCGAAAAATACCATTAATAATAGCAAAAGATTAATAAAAGATTAATAAAGAGATATGGTAATATAAAAAAAATACCCTGTAGAGTAGACAATAATAAAGTCAACTCTACAGGGTACTTTCTATTTACCTTTTTATGGGGGTTATAAAGTTGTATTAGATAGAAGTTTCCTATTCTTCCTTCTTCTCAATCGGTATAAAGTTTAGAATGTCCTTTGTTTCAAAACTGTCAATGAGTCGATTTTGCCAATCATAATAATCAATTCTGTCTTCTAGCTTTTGAATATCTTGTAAGGCAGACTCACGGGTTTCTTCAGGAGTCATTGGATCCGCAATAAGTTCCTTTAATTGAGCTATTGATTTTTCCATTGTCGAGCTATTGGTCGTGATCGCTGATCTCCATTTGATTGTAAAAAAGTCAAAAAAGCACTGATACCAATCTTCTTTTATTGTATATAAATCCTTCCTTTCACCCTTTACCCAAACCTTTTCAACCATATTTAAATCAAGTAAGCTTCTAACCGAGTTACTCATACTTGTTTTACTCATCCCGAGTTCTTCTTTCATTTCATCAAGAGTAAGCGGTTTATCGGAATAGAAAAGAAGTCCGTATAACCGTCCTGCTGAAGGGGCGATTCCATATAAATTCATATTTTGAGCAATTGAATCTATAACCATTGTCCTGGTTCTGTCTAAGATTTCATTGTTCTTCAATTATTTCACATCCTAAAATAATACTTATTATTTAAATTCTACACTACATATTTATGAAAGAAATGTAAAGGTCTGCTTTATTAAAGTAAAAGGAGTAATAAGGAGCATTTCTAAGTAAAACGTTCATATAGTACGTACAGTTATTTCTGTACGTACTATATGAACGATAGTAACGATATGTACTGTTTGAACTACAATTAGTTTTAGGTTTATAATTAAGAAGTCCTAAGAGGCTAATATAATGAGGTGAAAGAATGGAAGAAAACCATATAAAGATTAAGGTCAATGATGTTACCAAGATCTTTGGGAAATCATCAAAAAAGGCCTTACAGTTAGTTAGGGAAGGGAAAACAAAGGAACAAATTTTAAAGGAAACAGGCTCAACTGTTGGAGTTAACCGAGCATCCTTTGAAGTAAAGGCTGGAGAAATATTTGTAATTATGGGTTTATCTGGTAGTGGTAAATCTACTTTAGTTCGATTACTTAATCGTCTTATTGAACCAACATTAGGGCAGGTTCAAATAGATGGTAAAGATGTTGTGAAAATGAACAAAGAAGAGCTAAGAGAAGTAAGAAGAAAGAAAATAAGTATGGTCTTTCAAAAATTTGCTCTGTTTCCACATAAAACAGTCCTTGAAAACACGGAATATGGATTAGAAATTCAAGGTGTAGTAAAGGAAGAAAGAAGTAAAAAAGCATTAGAAGCATTAGAGTTAGTTGGATTAAAGGGCTATGAAAATCAATACCCAAGTCAATTAAGTGGTGGAATGCAGCAGCGTGTTGGATTAGCGAGAGCACTGGCAAATGATCCTGATGTACTTTTAATGGATGAAGCTTTTAGCGCATTGGATCCATTGATTAGAAAAGACATGCAGGATGAGTTGCTAGAATTACAATCTAATATGGAGAAGACCATTGTCTTTATTACCCATGATTTAGATGAAGCTCTTCGTATTGGTGACCGAATCGCCCTTATGAAGGATGGTAATATTGTCCAGATAGGAACACCTGAAGAAATATTAATGAGTCCTTCTAATGAATATGTTGAGAGATTCGTAGAAGACGTTGATCTTTCAAAGGTACTAACTGCACAACATGTTATGAAGCGTGCTGAGACTGTACAAATTGATAAAGGTCCACGTGTTGCTCTTAAATTAATGAAAAACTTAGGAATTTCATCTATATATGTTGTGGATAAACATCAGAAGCTTCTTGGTGTTATTACGGCAAAAGATGCTTCACAAGCAGCTGAAGAAAATCAGACGATAGAGTACTTCCTAGAAAAAGATACTACTGTCGTTGGAACGGAAACGTTATTGATAGATTTATTTGAAAAAGTGTCAGCAGCAACTATTCCTGTTGCGGTTACAGACGAAAATAACCGATTAAAAGGAATTCTAATTAAAGGTGCTGTTATTGGTGCACTTACTGGAAATGAACAATATATAAATGAAACTGAATCTGAAGCACCAGAAACTAAGGAGGTGATGTAAGATGGAAGGATTTTTACCGAAGCTTCCCTTAGCAGACTGGATAGATGCTTTAGTTGACTGGATGACGAATACTTTTGATGGATTGTTTGATGGTATATCTACTAGTGTTGAATTTTTTGTTGAAGGAATCGTATCTGGTTTAGGCTTTATACCTTCTATTCTATTAATCATTCTTATAAGTTTACTATCTTGGAAGGTTTGTAATATAAGAATTGCTTTATTTGCATTAATAGGTTTATTTCTTATTGATAATTTAGGTTATTGGGAAGATATGTTAGAAACTTTGGCACTGGTGTTAACTGCCGTGTTGATTTCCATTGTGATTGGGATTCCAGTTGGTATTTGGGCATCACAAAGTGAAAGAGTAAGAAAAGTAGTAACACCTATACTTGATTTGATGCAAACGATGCCAGCATTCGTTTATTTACTACCAGCGATCTTTTTCTTCAGTATTGGTGTGGTACCTGGAGTTATTGCATCTGTTATTTTTGCCATGCCACCGACAATTCGCTTAACTGTACTTGGAATTAAGCAGGTACCAGCAGATTTAATTGAGGCAACGGAAGCATTTGGTTCTACAACAAAGCAAAAGCTCTTAAAGGTGCAACTGCCACTAGCTATGCCAACGATTATGGCAGGAATTAATCAAAGTATCATGCTAGCTTTATCAATGGTTGTTATTGCATCTATGGTAGGAGCTCCAGGACTAGGTACAGAGGTTTATCGTGCTGTAACACAAATTAAAACTGGTGTTGGGTTTGAAGCTGGTCTAGCAATAGTTGTAATTGCTATTTTACTAGACCGCATCACACAAAATATAGGTAAGAAAAAACAAGGGGGAACAGTATAATGTTAAAAAAATTAGTAGGTATTACATCAGCATTAACACTAACAGTAGGCTTAGCCGCGTGTGGAGGAAATGAAACAAGCGGATCAACGTCTTCAGAATCAGAAGGATCAACTGCATCTGTTGGAGAACAGCTTGATTATGAAATAGTAGGAATTGATCCTGGTGCAGGATTAATGAAGTTAACAATTGATGAAGTCTTACCAGAATACGGATTAGATGACTGGGATGTAGTAGAAGGTTCAAGTGCTGCGATGGCCGCAGCTTTGAAAAAGGCATATGACAAAGAGGAGCCAATCATTGTAACAGGCTGGAGTCCACACTGGAAGTTTGCAAGCTATGACTTAAAATACCTTGAAGATCCAAAAGGTATCTATGGTGGAGCAGAAGACGTTAACACGATTGCTCGTCAAGGATTAAAGGAAGATCATCCTGACGCTTATAAGCTTCTTGATCAATTTAACTGGGAACCAGAGCATATTGAAACAGTTATGAATTTAATTCAAGAAGGTAATGAACCGGCTGAAGCAGCAGAACAATGGGTAAGTGAAAATGAAGAGTTAGTTAGCACATGGACTGAAGGTGTTAACGAGGTTGAAGGTGAAGAGCTTAAGCTTCTTTATGTAGCATGGGATGACGTAATTGCAGGTACACATGTTGCTGGAAATGTACTAGAAAGTGTTGGATATGAAGTAGAATTAATTCAAGTAGATGCTGGTCCAATGTGGGCTGGTGTTGCAGACGGCAGTGGTGATGCAATGGTTGGTGCATGGTTACCAACAACACACGCAGATTATTATGCTGAATACGAAGGGGAATTTGAGGATCTAGGTGCAAATCTTACAGGAACTAAGCTTGGGTTAGTTGTACCAGCATATATGGATATTGACTCAATTGAGGATTTAAAAGAATAAGTAACAGGGAAAAGGTAGTTAGAATCTAGAATCGACTAGCTATCTTTTCTTTCAGACTGTAGACAAACTTGATTAAAATTAAGTTTGTTTACAGTCTTTTTTATTGTCTATTTCTACCTAAACTGTTTCTTCTCGCTGTAGTCAGCCTTAAGCGAGGGGAGAGCCGGAGAAAAAGGTCGTCATAGAGCTGATGAAGGACATGAGTACTTATTTTATTAAATGCTAATGAACTTAGGTTAGTTTAATAGGTATCACTAAGTAATAAAGTAAGCGATGAGGAGTATCCCATCGCTTAACTGTTACAAAAGTTTATTCCTAGTGAGATAGTACCAAACGCTTCCTTAAGATGTGACGGTAAAAACAAAGCGAATAATGCTATTGACCATAGAGATTTAATTTTCTATAATTAAAGTGGAAACAAACAAACAAAAATGGTGAAAAATAAACAAGTAATGACAGTAAAGCAAAAGTAATCCAAAGTGATTAGAAATTATAAGATTAATTTGAGAGCGCTTTATTTTAAGATTTGTAGATTAAAAGCTATGATTAAAATTATTAGGAGGTATATTATGGTTCAAAAACAAGCTACTCTAGATAAAAACGAAGTCACCAACTATATAGATGTGTTAATGGATAACCTATCACAAATTAAAGATAACACGGGTGAATTTTTATTGAATTTTGATGGTTTAGTTGTTGATGATAAGAGTTGGAATGTTTGGAACTGGCCTCAAGGTGTTGGATTATACGGAATCTTTAAATATTGGAAACTAACAAACAGTCAAAAAGCTTTAGACATTATCACAGAATGGTTTAAAGCTAGATTTGAAGAAGGTGTTCCACCAAAAAATGTAAATACAATGGCTCCGTTATTAACGTTAGCATTTTTATATGAGGAAACGAAGGACCAGACATTTGTTCCTTACTTAGAAAACTGGGCAGAATGGGTTATGCATGATATGCCACGTACAAAAGAAGATGGTCTTCAACATATGACTTACGGACCAGAAAATAAAAATCAGCTATGGGATGATACGTTGATGATGACAGTCCTTCCTTTAGCTAAAATCGGGAGACTGTTTCATAAACAAGAATATATTGAAGAAGCAAAAAAACAATTTTTAATTCATATCAAGTATCTAAGTGATCGTAAAACAGGATTATGGTATCATGGCTGGACATTTGAAGAAAATCACAATTATGCAGAAGCTTTATGGGGCAGAGGTAATTGCTGGATTACGATAGCTATACCGGAATTTATCGAAATATTAGACCTAAAAGAAGGAGATTTTTTAAGAGAATTCCTTATTGATACATTAAAAAGACAAATTGAAACATTAGCTAAATTTCAAGATGAAAGTGGATTATGGCATACACTAATCAATGATAAAACCTCATATTTGGAGGCGTCTGCATCTGCAGGGTTTGCTTATGGGATCTTGAAATCTATTCATAAACGTTATATTGGTCAAGAATATACAGAAACTGCTTATAAAGCCATTCAGGGAATTGTAGAAGAAATTAACGAAGATGGCGCTTTACAAAAAGTATCAGTAGGTACTGGTATGGGTGATACGTTAGATTTTTATAAGGAAATTAAAACGACAACAATGCCATATGGTCAATCGTTAGCAGTTTTAAGTTTATCTGAATTTTTATATGAATTTTACTAAAATTAACATCCCTAAAGGCATTTCGTAAAAAGTTTAGTATTATCTAAGTCTAGTAGTAAGGAAAATTGAAGGTAATCTTTTCTCATTGTGAACAAGTTTTCCGTAGATAAAAGGAGGATTAATTTGCTTACTAATACGTATCACCTATGGACAAAAACGAACTATTCATACCCTGCCACTGGATGTTTTTTACCGAATATTGTCACTTATATCCACGATGAAGATGAGAAGACAAGACCAGCAATGGTAGTCGTTCCTGGTGGAGGTTATAAAAGAGTGTCTCCAGCTGAAGGAGAACTTGTGGCTAAGAAGTTTTATAACGAAGGATTTAATTCTTTTGTAGTAACATATACGACAAATTTGCTAGAGCAAAGTCCATTAAAGCTCCAACCTTTAATGGACTTATCCAAAGCAGTTATGTTTCTTCGCAAAAATGCGGAAATATTTAAAATCATACCAGATAAATTAACAGTATGTGGGTTTTCAGCTGGTGGCCATTTAAGTGCTAGCCTTGCTGCCCATTATGATGCAAAGGAACTAAAAATCGGCGGTGAATATGAAAATATCAGTAATCGACCAGATGCTGTGATCTTATCCTACCCAGTTATTTCATCTACCTCATTTGTACATAAAGATTCTTTTTTAGCTTTATTAGGCGAAGATACAACAAAGGAAGAATTAGAATACATGTCATTAGAAAAACATGTGTCAGAACATACACCTCCAACATTTCTTTGGCATACAGCTACAGACCAACATGTACCTGTAGAAAATAGCTATTTATTTGCTGATGCATGTAAAGCACAGGGCGTATCATTTGAGCTTCATGTGTTTGGTAATGGCGAGCATGGTTTGTCTTTAGCAAACAAAGATTGGGCATCTGGGAATTATAATGGATACTACACCCTGCAGCAATATATAGAAACAATAGAGTTCTGTGTTAAAAATAACATTGAACTACCTCCTTCCTTAAAAAACATAGAAGAAATTTCAAAAGAAATGAGTTTAAAAGATTCTATTATTCAAGGGGTAAAGAATTTTTCGCAACGTCAGCCTGATGAAGGTATTGCAATTTGGCCGCATCTTGCTCTTAGATGGTTGGAGAAGGTACTTTAATTAATGAGTTGAAGGTTTTAAAGTATTTGCAAGAAAACTATACTATTAGTTTTCAAATGCCTCTTGAATCTTCATAATATGAGAAGCTTTAGTTCCTCGATTGGGATTAAAGCTTTTTATATGCCTTAGAAGAATTAACAACTGAAGATGTAAAAAAATTAGCATATTTAGTCAATAAAATAGTATAGAGAGAAAGAAATTATATGAAATAATGTAAACGCTACCATTTTTATTATAATGACATCACTTCCGAAATTCACCTTGTATTTTCTTCGTGAAATATTAATAGACAAATATTACTTCTAGTTTCTACAAAATTTAAAAAATCAAACGAATAGTCAATAGCTTTCTAAAACGATAAACCTGAGGTAGTTAATATATCTTAATTCTGTAAAGGAGGTGAGGTAATCATTAGAAAAAGCAATAATGAAACACTAGTTTTTCCATTTTTAGTATTTGATTTAGTTAATTGAATAATCAAAGTGAGGGGATGGTAAAATAATGCTCAGTAAAAAGAAAATGAAGAAACTAATCGGTTCAGTGGCAATTACTACTTTATTAGTTGGGTCAGTTATTACAGTAAGTCCAAAAGAATCTAAAGCTGAAGTAATCACAAAAAACATTACAATTGATGGGGAAAATGTAGATGAATATAACAGATTTAAAGGTTTTGGAACAGTTACAGCAAATAATACGTCTCGCTTGATGTTAGATTATAAGGAAGAACATCCCAAAAAATATTGGGAGATTATGAATCTATTATTTAATAAAGATACAGGAGCTGGTTTAACACATGTGAAAGTAGAATTAGGAGCTGATGTGAATTCCTCTTCTGGAACTGAGCCGGCAACAATGCGTTATGTTGATGAGCCAGCAAATGTATTAAGAGGAGCTGGGTTCCAGTTTGCAGCTGATGCAAAATCAATTAACCCTGATATCACGACTGAGATTTTGCGTTGGGGTGAACCTAGGTTTACATGGACGGGTGCTGCTACCAATGATTATGAAAATAGATATCAATGGTACAAAAAGACAATGGACGCGGTAAAAGATGAATATGGATTTAAACTAGATTACATTGGGATTTCTCAGAATGAAAGAGCACAAAACAATGGTAAAAATGAACTTGATTGGCTTAAATATTTTACTACTTCTATTAAAAAAGAACCAAATTATGAAACAGACTATAAAGATATTAAACTAGTTGCTTCTGATGGGTATCGAGATACAAAAACAATAAGTAGGACTTTGCTTGATCATCCAGATTTAATGGATGAAATTGATGTTATTAGCTCTCATTATGGGCTCACTGGTTCAAATGAGCTTACCGAATTACAAAACAAATTAATAGAAGTAGGTAAAAAGCCTAAAGAAGTTTGGGTATCAGAAGGTATTGCACCGATGATCAATGCACGTTATCGCGAAAATATGGAGCCAAATTATCAAGGACTTGGAGGTAAAGCAGGAATTATTGATGTTACCTCACGTATCATTTCTGTTTATTCATGGACAGGTGCAGCAAGTAATCCACTTAATGCTGTTTCATTTGATTTCCAGCCATCAGTTGCAGCCTTTTATGAAGGATCAGCCTACAATCCGAAGCATTTAATTAGTGCCTTTGATCCGTGGTCTGGTTTTTATGAAGTAGATGGTGGAGTGCAAGGTGTGCGTCATGTGATGAATTTTGTTGGATATGATGATCACACCACACCCGAAAATGAGCGCTGGATGTATGTAAAAGATGCAACATACAGTGATGGGAATTTCTTTGATGGTGGTGTTGATGTGGATACAAGTACTCATAACTACCTGACATTAAAAGATCCAGAAACAGATGACTATACAACTGTTTTTGCAAATAATACAAAGAATACTAGAAAATATAAAATAAATACAAAAAACTTAAATGGCAAAGAAAATGCACCAATCTATGTATGGGAAACACGTGGTGCAGATGAAGGACAAGCTTATGATGCAAATTGGTTTAAAAACATTAACGTTATATCACCGCAAAATGGAGAATATGAAATTGAAGTGAAACCTTACTCAATTGTAACGATTTCTACATTAGATAAAGAGTCAGAAGTAGAAGGCTTTGAATATGAATCACAGCCAGTGGATTTATCTGAAGACAAAATTCTACCTTTACCTTATAAAGATGATTTTGAATATAAACAATATCGAGATGATGAAAAAGGGAGAGATTATGTTGAAAGAAGAGGAGGAACTCCACGTTATACAACTGACCAAATAGGTGCTTTTGAAGTTGTGAAAAAAGCGACTAAGCCTGCTTCTAGTGGAAGTGTAGAACGTATTGAGTTAACGATTCCTGATGCCAAAAAGCATGGAAATATGCTACAGCAGAAAATAAATCCTGATATTATCGCATCAGAATGGTCTGTATGGGGTGGGAAAGATGGCTCAGAATCAACTAGTAATCCAAATACAACACTTGGTGATCATCGATGGGTGAATTATAAGGTTTCTTATGACTTTTTATTAGACACTCATACTCCAGAAGTAGAGGGAAGAAGCAATTATGCTTTAATTGGAGTACGACAAATGAAAGCCGGTGGTTTAGATTCACATGCACCATATAATGCCCGAGTGTATTCAGATGGCAAGTACGAAATTCTTAAATTGGGTAAAGTTGTAAAGAGCGGAGATATTGGTCAATTCGATAACAAGCTTTGGCATAATTTAGCTCTTGAAGCAAAGGAAAATGTGTTCACACTTTACCTTGATGGAAAAGAGATTGATCAGTATACAGATGAAGATTCAACAGTAATGTCTGGAAGAGTTGTCCTCGGATCTGGATACTATGAAACGCTTATTGATAATTTACGTGTAGATCCAATTAAGGGATATACCTATGAGTCAGAGAAGATAGATAGTGCACAAGGAAATCTATACAAAACTGAAGAAGAAGCTCAAAACAATACTAACTTATTTAATCCAATTAGCTACATTGGTAAATGGAATTATACACAAGTGGGTTATGCACACTTTAACCGCACTCAAATGACAGCAGCAACAGATATACCTGTTTGGAACGGAGTAACGGTAGCTCATGGTGATTCTGCAACAACGCAAGGGACATTAAATAAAGTATTTTATTCGGGCAACTGGTCTTCCAATAGTTCAAATGCTTGGAGCTCTGTAGGAGGTTCTTTTGAGATCAAATTTAAGGGAACCGAAATTAGGTTGTTCGGTGTCACAAATCCTTCAAATGGTACAGGCGATGTATATTTAGATGGAAAATTAGTCGGTGAAGCGAATTATCTTAATAATAGTCAAATAAACCAGATTGTATGGTCTTCAAAAAATCTTGAAGACAAAGAACATACACTTAAAGTGGTTGCAAAAGAAAAGTATATCAGCTTTAGTAAAGCAGAAATTGAAACCACTGATCCTATTTTAGCTGTTAAAAAATTAGGTGCTAATGATATTGTTAAAATTTCTGATGAGTCGCTTGTTGGAAACGAAGAAAACACAGTTTACGCATTTAGAAAAAATGCTTCTTGGGGTTCCAATAATACAAATGCATGGGCTAATTTTAATGATGATCCATATCTTTTAATAAACTTTACTGGTTCAGGTATAGATTATCTAGCTGGGAATGAAGAAAAAACACTCTATAATTTTGAGCTTGATGGAGTTGATGTGGGGAATTTTGGGGTAGATTCAAGTACGGGTGTAAGATACTCTGTACGAGGTCTTGAAGAAAAACCACACACTCTTAAAGTTTCACTAAAAGATAATGAAAAGCTAGAAACATTCATGGATTATCGTGGAGTAAATATCTATAGCAAACCTAATACAGATAATCCTAGTAGTAGTATGATGGTTTTTGAATTTGAAGGATCAGGATTCAACTTATTTGGTGCCACTCCTGATGCCTTAATTGATGTGTATGTTGATGATCAATTAGTTGATGAGAACTTTAGGATATACGCTAAAGGTGATAGGCAAACATCTTATCATATACGAGGATTTAAAGATAAGAAGCATACAGCTAAAGTGGTAATTAAAGGTGGAACATTTGTTTTAGATGGTATTGATGTTATTAATGGAAAAAACAAAGTAGAAGTAAATAAAGAGACATTACAAAAGCTATACGATGATCATGTTAAGAAAAATCATAAAAGCTATACAAAAGACAGTTGGAAAGACTTCCATAAAGCACTAATGAAAGCAAAATCGGTACTAAAGAATCCACAAACTACAACAGATAAAGTAGTTGCTGCAAGAGTTTCCCTGCAGAATGCTGTCGAAGGTTTAATTGAAAAAAATGAGTAAGTTGTTTTAACTTGGAGAATCTTACTATTCTTTTACCCTAGGTTAATTTTTAAAAATGTTAAAGAGGCTGGCTCTTTAGGTTTTTCCCTACGAAACAGATTATAGTGTATATACCTATAAAGAGTGTGTAGGGAAAAGGTTTATTACCTTTTGAGTTAGTCTTTTTTTGTTTAGACATTTTCTCTACTTTGAATAAAAGATAGTAGGTGATTTAAATATTCAAAATGATTCTGGAGGGTTATGATGAAAAAAATTATTGCACTAGTAGGTGATTATTATCATCAGGAAGTTAACATTTCAAGTGCTCTTAATGGGGCTTTATTAAAGTTAACAGAAGAAGGAGAACAGGTTGAAATAGAATATATAAAAACAGATCAATTATCTGAAAAGTTACAGAAACAACCTAATGTAGTCGTTCTATCAAAAGCAAATAGACTAAACCCAACTGAAGAAAAGGCTAAATTTTGGATGTGTGAAGAACTTGAGGACGAAATTTGCCATTATGTTCACGGAGGTGACAGTTGGCTTGCCTGGCATTCGGGATTATCTTCATATGAAAAATGTGAAAAATATTATGAAATGGTTCGTGGGAAATTTGATTTTCATCCAAGTGAACACGAGCTTGTTAGTTATCAACCAACAGGAAAAATAACAACCATACGAAACCAATTTAGGATTGTTGATGAACATTATTTTGTTACGTGTGATGAAAGCAACACAGATGTTTTTCTTAGAGCAGTTTCAGATAAAGGCAATACTGTTGCAGGCTGGACTCATGCTTATGGTTTGGGAAGAGTTGTTTGTTTAACACCTACACATAATAAAGAAGGATTGGTTTCCAACGAAATGGTCGACTTAATGGTAAAGTCTCTAACACTATCTAACTTATGAGTTCTATGTACTATGCTCTCTTTTATTTTATTTATTTTGTTTAAAGCCAAATAAATGAATGAAGTAAAAATTTTTCTGAAAGTAGTAAAAAAAGTGATATTTATGTAAAAACATAAAAATTATGATTAAGTTAATAACCGCTAGAAGGAGGGAAACATTTTGGAATCAGCAGGTTGGACTTCAGGGGTTTTACGAATATGTGATTGGATTAGTAAATTTGCCTATATCAATCTCTTGTGGATGTTTTTTACATTAGTAGGTTTTATCATGTTTGGAATTGCTCCATCAACTGTAGCTTTATTTTCTATTGTACGCAAATGGATAATGGGAGAGCATAACATCTCAATTTTTTCTACCTTTTGGGATGTTTATAAAACTGAGTTTAAAAAGGCAAATTTACTGTTTGGAACATTGGTAGGTATCATAGGTTTCATGTATATTGATTTGGTTTTAATTAATTCTATGCAAGGAATACTTCACTACATTTTTTTAACTTGCTTTGTTATTATGACTTTTATATTAGTTATTGTCCTTATTTATATTTTCCCGGTGTATGTACATCTCGAAGGCTCCATCCTTCAATATTATAAATCAGCTATTCTCTTAGGTACCTCTTTTCCATTTCGTACATTCACAATGATTCTTGCAGTTGGAACAGGTGTGTTAATAAGTTTGATTTTTCCAGGAGTAGCATTATTGTTTTTTGGTAGTGGCATATCTTTTGTTTTAATGTACTTATCATACTCAATTTTTTCGAGTATGAATCTTAGCATAAATTCATAGTTTCATTAATTCTTAAACAGCGATATATCTGCCATTTTTCACAAAGCAAGTATATCGGTGTTCTTTTTTGTTATGGCTCTTTTCAGAATGATTGTTGCTAATTGTCCTATCTATGTAGTAAAAACATTGTTGTTATAGCAAAATAGGTACTAATTTATGAAGAAAAGATGCCACCATGCTTTATACAGTGTTGTTTACTTGTAGTTATTAAAAGCAAAAAAGTTTACGAAAACAGCCTTTGTTATTTATCCAGAATTGATTTAAGAATGGGCTGAGGTTATTTGTAAATTTTTAATACTTTTTATAAAGAGGTAAAAATTATTGCAATATCTATCAAAATACTGTTAAGTATTGAAACTCTACTTTTTTTATAATGAAGATATATTAAAAGAGAGGTGAAATCAGATGAGTTCGAAGCCAGAAATAACTACATCCTCAAAAGTGAAAATCAATAGAAATAAAGTAAAGTCAGAAAGAAGTGAAAATTTAGCGGGTTTTCTATTTGTATCTCCGATGCTTATTGGAGTTTCTGTATTAGTTCTACTGCCGATTTTTGCTACATTTATTTTAAGTTTTTCAGATTGGAAGTTTATTCAAGGAATTGATCAATTAAAATGGGTAGGGTTTAGTAATTTTAAAGATCTAATTGAAGATAAAGTGTTTGTAAAATCATTATTAAATAATGGGATCTTCTTATTTACAGTACCAATCTGTATGGCATTTTCTTTGTTTTTAGCTGTGGTTATAGATAAAAGCGTTTACATGAAAAGCTACTTTAAAGTTGCGTTTTTTATGCCATATATATCAAGTGTTGTTGCGATCGCGGTTGTTTGGCAAGTATTGTTTCATCCATCTTCAGGACCAATTAATCAAACATTAATGTCATTAGGTATTGAGAACCCACCATTATGGATTGCTGATCCGAATTTTGCATTAATATCTGTTATGTTAATTCAAATATGGATTTCGGTTGGCTTTAATTTAATTATCTATATTGCTGGTCTACAATCGATTCCTAAAGAATTATATGAAGCAGCAGATATGGATGGAGCAAATTCTTGGGTGAAGTTTCGTCATATTACTTTCCCAATGGTTTCTCCTACGTCATTTTTCTTACTAATCACAGGTATTATTTCAACATTTAAGGTGTTCGATTTAATCGCAGTTTTAACAAAAGGTGGCCCTTTGCATTCAACAAGCATGCTTGTATGGCACCTATATGACACAGCTTTCGTTAATTTAGATATTGGATATTCATCTGCAATGGCAGTTATCTTATTCTTTATTGTCTTCTTAATCACAATATTACAATGGATTGGACAAAAGAAATGGGTTAATTATTAAAGGAGGGAACCTTATGAGTAAGAAACTAAATATTCAAAAGCTCATATTTACAATAGTAGTATTTTTAGTTAGTATTTTGTTTTTATTACCATTCGTATGGATGCTTTCAACTTCTTTTAAAATAGAAGCTGATGTATTTAAGTTCCCTATACAATGGATACCTGAGAGATGGAATGGTTTTAATAATTATCATCAAGTTTGGTTTGGAGAGTTTCCTTTTTATCTCTATTACTGGAATTCAATTAAAGTTGCAGTACTCACGACAGTCGTTTCTTGTACAGTTTCAGCTTTAGCAGCTTATGGTTTTTCTAAAGTGAAATTTCCTACAGGTAAATGGTTATTTATCATAGTTTTAGCAACTTATATGGTTCCTCCACAGGCTAGCTTAGTTCCACAATTTATTCTTTATCGAAATATTGGGTTGTTTGATAGTCACTTAGGGCTAATATTATTAGGTAGCTTTAGTGTATTAGGAACTTTTATGCTCCGACAATTTTTTATGGGAATTCATAACGAGTACATTGATGCTGCAAAAATTGATGGTGCAGGTCATTGGAGGATTTTTTGGTCAATTGCTTTACCTATCGTGCGCCCTGCAGTTGCAACATATGCAATCTTAAGGTTCATTTGGACTTGGAATGATTATCAAAACCCTTTAATTTTCTTACGATCAGATGCTCTTTATACAATTCAACTGGCAATGCAAAAGTTTACAACAATTAATGGAGAGTTTTATTCATTAATTATGGCTGCAGCAGTTTCTGCTATTCTACCATTACTGATTGTATTTATGATCGGGCAAAAGCAAGTAATTGAAGGAATAGCATTGGGTGGAGTAAAGGGGTAATAAAAAACAATATGTAGCAGGAAGTAATTTTGAAAAGTCAAATATTTTCCGATATGAGTAAAATAATTATTATATTAATGGTTAAAGCCTTTGCTATACTTTTTCGTGTAAGGGCTTTCATTATAGAAGAACTTAATAAGGGGGAGAAATATGATGAAGAAGAAGTTTTGGTCTACAATAGCTGCTTCTACGATGTTAGTTGGGGTGCTAGCAGGTTGTACAGGTGGAGGAGAAAATACCTCTGGAACAGAAGATAGTAAGGATAATAAGGCATCTGATGAAGCAGTTACAATTAAGTTCCATACACACGGAAATGAAGCAAGCTATAATTGGGAAAAAACAATTGCAGCTTTTGAGGAAGAGTATCCAAAAATAGATGTTGATCTTGTCATTCTTAGTGAAAAAGGAGATACACAAGAAGCAACACAAAAGTTAGATTTGGCAGCAGCTTCTGGAGAACAACTAGATGTTTTAATGTTTAGTGATCCTGCTAGTTACGCACAGCGTGTTGCATTAGGCATGGTAGCGCCAATAGATGAATTTATTGAAGAAGAAGGATATACATTAAATGAAGAATATAAAGTGGATACAAAGCTTAATGATAACTATTATGCTCTTCCGGGAAAATTCAATCCATGGTATGTATTAGTAAATAAGACTCATTTAGACGAAGCAGGACTAGAAGTGCCAACGGATTGGACCTGGGATGAATATATGGATTATGCGAAAAAGCTTACAACTGATGATCATTATGGAACATATTTCCACGGTCCACAAGGTGGAGGCTGGTTGGAGTTCATGAAATTGGCTCTTGCTAGTGAAGAAGATAATACCGAATTTATTAAAGCAGATGGTACATCTAATTTTGATAGTCCCCTGTTTAAGAAGACATTAGAAATGCGTGTTCAAATGGAAAAGGTAGATAAATCTGCAACACCATATACAGACATTATTTCACAGAAGCTTCATTATCGTAATCAGTTTTTTGGTCAGGACGCAAGCATGGTGTTAATAGGTAGCTGGATGAATACAGAATTAGGTGGAACAGAACAATTTCCACTAGACTTTAATGTAGCTGTAGCTCCATACCCTAAGAACGAAGCTGGAGATGCTGGTGGCTATACTCCTGTAACTACAGATTTTATGTCTGTGGCTGCAAACTCAAAGCATAAGAAGGAAGCTTATACATTTATTCGTTGGTACACCTCTGAAGGTCAAATTGTTCAAGGGAAAAATATTCCTTCTTGGAATGGTGTTAGTGAAGAAGAACTAGGATCTATTATCGATGGAATCTTAGCAGATACTGTAACACCTGAAAAAGTAGATCGAGAATCATTAGTGAACGTATTAAAGGGAGCAAAATCGTCTAAAATTATCCCGCCTGTTCCTTATCAAGCAGAGCTATACAAGGTTGTAAATGAAGAGTATGAAAAATTAATTTTAGGTGAACAAGAAATTGAGCAAACATTAAAGGCAACACAAGAGAGAGCACAAGAAATTATTGATAATAATAAATAATTGTTGATAAATGCATATGTATTAGGCGTAAATGCCATTTCCCTTCCTCCCAACCTATTTAATTGGGAGGCAAGGAAATGGATGCAGCAAAAGCTGACGCCTTTTTCTTTTCGTTATTTTATGTCTGATGAAAACTGAAAAATAGGAAAGGTGATATGATGAATAGCAGTTTAGGATGGGTTGAGGAAGCATGGCTGAAAGTAAATACTAAGGTTGAAAGAACGAGTGAGAAAATAGGGTCGAATTTTCCACATGCAAGTGTTGAAGGGACGTACCAATTGGAAGCTCCTTCATGGTGGACAGCAGGATTTTGGCCTGGATTACTTTGGCTGCTTTATCAGGATACAAAAAATGATTCCTTTAAAGAATTAGCGGAACAATGTGAAAAGAAATTGGATACTGTTATCACAGATTATTATAAGTTAGATCATGATATGGGCTTTATGTGGACGTTAACAAGTGTTGCAAGATATAAACTTTTAAATGAAGAAGACTCTAAAAGACGAGGGCTATTAGTAGCAAATTTATTAATGGGTAGGTTTAATGCTTCAGGAAACTATATTCGTGCTTGGAATCCATGGTATGAAGGTGAAAATAATTCAGGCTGGGCAATTATTGATTGCTTGATGAATCTACCATTATTATTTTGGGCAACAGATGTAACGGGAGATCCTAGATATAGTATTGTTGCTAAAAAGCATGGAGAAACTGTTTTAGATCATTTTATACGAAAAGATGGTTCTGTACATCATATTGTTCGATTTGATCCTGAAACTGGGGAAAGAGTTGAAGCTATTGGTGGTCAAGGCTTTGGTCCTGATTCAGCATGGTCTAGAGGAGCAGGATGGGCAATTTATGGTCTCTCATTACTTTTTAAATATACAAAGGATGATAAATATCTACAAGCAGCAAAAAATGTTTCACACTTCTTTATTGCCAATTTACCAGAAGATTATGTTCCATATTGGGATTTTAGGCTTCCTGATCACATTACCAAATATCGTGATTCTTCAGCTGGTGCAATTGCAGCATCAGGTTTACTGTTATTGGCTGATCAAGTAAATTCAACAGAATCTGCAATTTATAGGAATGCTGGTGCTAGAATACTTAAATCCCTTTACGAGAACTATGGTGCTTGGGATAACCATAATGAAGAAGGCTTGATTCTCAGTGGAACTAGTCACTATCCTGAAGGGAAGAATATTGATGTACCGCTTATTTATGGAGATTACTATTTTGTTGAAGGTCTAGCTAAATTAAAGGGAAATAATCAGTTGTTTTGAAATTATTGCATGAATTTAAACGAACAGAGTACTTAATGCCATGTTTCCTTTATAGTATCCAAACAAGGCACAAGAAAAAATCTTCTCTTCAGTAACTTTTGATAAGATAATAAGTAGAGGGAAAATAGTTAATCCCGAAATCTTATCCTTTACATGAGGAGGTAAGTTATGTGGAGTCAGATACAAAAGAAGTTACCACCCCATTCTTTTCGCTACAAAGTTATTTTAACTTCCATCATTTGTATTGTTATACCTGCTATTATTACGCTCTTTATTAATAACTATTTAACAAAGGATGCTATGAAGGAACAGGCATTGTCAAATGCTAATCGAGAATTGAAATTAGCAGGAGAATACCTGAATAAAATCTTTGAGGATATGTTATATGCTGCAAATTTTGTTCAACTTGATTCTGAAATTAACACTATTTTAAAGAAAAATGCCAAAATAAATGATCATACTATAGAACAAGAAGAAGCATATGAAAGCTTTGTAGAGTATAGTAAAGTGTCTAAAACGATTGAAAATGTAACACTACTTGGAGAAAAATCATATGTAACGATACTTCTAAAAAACGGAAAGCACTACACCAATTATCCTGTAAGTGATTATAATCCAGAAAACCTATTTAGTGAACCTTGGTTTAAAGAACTAGATGGAGTTTTTGGATATGAAGCCGTTTGGATCGGAAGTCAGCCAACAGTTTTCAAATCGGAACAAAAAAGTAATCCTTATCAGATTTCAGTTGCTAGAACTTTAAGAGATTCTAATCTGAAAATCTATGGATATGTCATTGTAACTATAATGGAGAATAAAGTGAAGCAAGCATTTGAAAGTTTGCCTGGTAAAGAAGAAATGATGCTTGTAGATTCTTCATTTAAAATTTTATCTCATCGAGACAATGAAAAAATCGGGGACAAATTTCCTTATATAAAGGAAATTCAAGATCCGAATTTTACAAATATCATAACTGCGCAGAAGGAGAATTTCCTTTATGCAGATCATCAAATAATGAATATGGGATGGAAGCTCGTATCAGTTAATCCATACAAACAAGCTATCTTTAAAATTAATTCAATTTTCCAAAAGGTATTTCTTGTTCAATTGATTTCATTTATTATCTTTTTCCTATTATTAGCCTATATATTACAGACAATCACAAAGCCATTAGTGCATTTAAGTAATGTGGCAGAAACTGTACAAAGTGGTAACTTAAAGGTTCGTTCTAACGTTCAAAATAAGGATGAAATAGGTAAACTCTCTAATTCTTTTAATTTAATGCTTGATCGAGTAAATGAAATGATCAGTGAAATTACAGAAACTCAAATAAGAAAACGAAAAGCCGAGCTATCAATGCTTCAGGCTCAAATTAATCCACATTTCTTATTTAATGTATTAAATTCCATTCGAATGAAAGTGATGAAAAAGGGTGATTATGATAGTGCTGAAATGATTAGCTCATTATCTAAATTGTTACGAATGACCATTGATCAAGACAAAGGCATGATCACATTTAGAGATGAAGTAGGTATCGTAACAGATTATGTACGTTTAATGAATATGCGTCAAAGAGAAGCAGTTCAATTTGAGGTTAATGTATCAGATACTGCATATTTAGAAATGATACCACGTTTTATTTTACAACCAATTATTGAAAACTCTATTATCCATGGATTAAATCAAAGTGCTGGAAAAATTACTGTAGAAGCCTTTTTAAAAAGGAATGATTTCTTCATTATTATTGAAGATAATGGTGAGGGAATGAGTGAACAGTCACTATTAAATCTACGAAAAAGACTAACTAGAGATGCAGGCTTTAGTAATGTGCAAAATAAGATGGGGTTCTCAAGTATTGGTATAACAAATGTATATGAAAGAATGTGTATGACTTTTGGTGATGCATTCAATATGGAAGTATATAGTGAAGTCGGAAAAGGTACAAAAGTGGTACTGTCTGTTTTAAGGGGAGGTTGAATGATGAATGTATAACGTAATGCTAGTAGATGATGATTATCCAGTTCTAGAGCTATTAATTGAGACAATCAACTGGAACCAATTAGGATTAAATCTTCAAAGTACTCATGAAAATGGAGCTAATGCTCTAACCCATGCCTTAAATGAAATGCCAGACATATTAATAACTGATATCGGTATGCCTAAAATGAATGGTTTAGAATTAACCAAGAGATTAAAAGAAATAAATCCTAATATACAGGTTTGCATGTTAACGTGCCACAATGAGTTTGATTATGCACATCAGGCTTTAAAGCTCAATGTACAAGATTATCTTTTAAAAGATACACTTAATCCGAAAGATTTAACTGAAGTACTAAAAAAATTAAAGCAAAATAAAGAAAGAGAAGATCAGAAAAAAATAAAAGAATTCAAGTTAAAGAGTATTGTTGAACGAAACAGAGAATCAATGAAAAGAGATTTTCTACGTAAAACAATTGATCAAAGTAGCTTTGAAAATAAAGGTATTTACGATGAAGCACGATCCTATGGGTTGGATTTAACGAATAGAATGTTTATTCCTGTACTATGCTTCATACAAGATTATCGCTCTGCCAAGATATCTTATCATTCTGAAGATACATTATTATTCTCGATCCAAAATGTCATTAATGAAGTATTAAATGATGATGATCACATAGCCATTTCTTTTACGTTTAGTGAGAAGGAATCTTTTTTGTTCTTTCCATATAGTTCAACGTTAAAGTCAGATAGTTACGGAGTAACAACAAAATGTCTTGAGAAAATTCAGAGAAACGTTTTTAGTTCTTTAAATATTTCCCTCTCTTTTATAGTAGATAAACCATTTGATTCCTATCATTCTTTTAAAACATCACTGCATCATTTGCTCGATAGTTCGAATCAACGATTTTATATGGAAACATGTAGAATAGAAAAAAAAGAACTAGAAACAAAAACAAATGAAAGCTTATTTGAATGGTATGACAAGGCTTCAAATGAAATCAGACAACTTATTTTAAATAAAGATGTTTCAGAGATTAGACCACTTATATGTAAATGGATGGATATCTTTAAGGAAAAAGAATATTCAGCAGAAATTGTGAAAGACTGGATTCTTAAACTTTTACTTGATCTTAAGGTTAAGATGAAGGCTTTACAGTTTTTTGGTACTAATACATCAAATGAAGTTCTTCATGAAGAAGTGATTGGAATTGATTCTTTAATAGAGCTAAGAACCTGGTTAATTCATTATTTTGAAATGCTTCTGTCTGCAGTTAACAGTACTAGTTCAAAATCCAGACGAAAAGAAGTCCTCGAGGCTTGTAAATATGTTGAAGTGAATTTAGAAAAGAAAATAACACTTGATGAAGTTGCGAACATTCTTTATTTGAATCCTAGTTATTTTAGCAGACTTTTCAAAAAAGAAGTTGGTGGTACTTTTGTTGAATATGTGACAAGAGCCAAAATGAACAGAGCAAAAGAATTACTCGAACAAACTGTAGATTCTGTTGGGAAAATATGTGAAAGATTAGGGTATGACAATCAGAGCTACTTTATTAAAGTGTTTAAAAACTACGTTGGTGTCACTCCTATTGAATATAGAGGAGAAAAGCGGTAAGGAATTAATTCACCTTTTATTTTGTAAGCGTTTAAAGAGGAATTGATTACGTCCTTTTTAATATAAGGATTTTTGTAGAAATTGGTTCTACTAGATTAAAGATAGCTGATTGTAGGTTTATTTTGGCATTTAAATTGAAAGGGGACCACGATTTCATGCTGACTAAAATTGAGTCGATTCAAACAAACCCTCTTAAATCTAGGGAAGATGTATCCGAGGCACTAAAACAAATTTTTAATCCATTAAAATCTTATTATAGTAAAGGGTTTACCAGGTTAAAACTGGGAAATACAAGTGCAGCATACTCTGATTCCACATCTGAATTTGAGGCCTTTTCAAGATTATTATGGGGGTTAGCACCCTTACTTGCTTGTGAAGAGAAAGAATTTGATATGTGGAAAATGCACCTGCAAGGTATAAAGAATGGAACAAACCCTGATCATGAGGAATATTGGGGCGAAATAACTCACTTTGATCAAAAAATAGTTGAAATGGCCGCTTTTGGTTTATCTTTATTACTAATTCCAAACAAGATATGGGATCCTCTTAATCTACAAGAAAAAGAAAATGTAACAAAATGGCTATCTCAAATTAATCAATGTAAAGCACATGATTGTAATTGGTTATTCTTTGCTGTTCTTGTTAACTTAGGTTTGAAAAATGTCGGACAACAATATGATCGGTGTAAAGTTGAAGAAAATCTAGAAAGAATTGATCAATTTTATGTATCTAATGGCTGGTATTCGGATGGTAATGAGGGTCATTCAGATTATTATGTACCTTTTGCTCTTCATTTTTATGGCCTTATCTATTCTAAGTTTATGGAAAAAGAAGATCCTATCCGTTCAAAAAAATATAAAGAGCGCGCAGAGGTGTTTGCAAAAGAGTTTATTTATTGGTTTTCAACAGATGGCTCATCTGTTCCTTATGGTCGAAGCTTAACGTATCGATTTGCCATGTCTTCATTTTGGGGAGCAGCAGTTTATGCAGGTATTGAGCCTTTTTCATTAGGAGTAATGAAAGGTATTATTCTTAGAAACTTGAGATGGTGGTTTAAGCAACCTATCTTTAACGATAATGGCATTTTAACAATAGGATATTCTTATCCTAATTTGATTGTAGCTGAGAATTATAATTCACCAGGTTCACCATATTGGGCTCTAAAATCTTTTTTACCTTTAGCGCTTGATGCTGATCATCCCTTCTGGCAAGCAGAAGAGGAGCCCCTCCCTCTATTAATGGAAAAAAGTATTCAGAACGAACCACATATGATCATTTGTAGAAATAAAAACAAAGATCATGTTCTTGCTTTCAATTCAGGACATCTATCAACAAACGAACATACTCACACCTCAGCAAAATATGAAAAGTTTGTTTATTCTACTACTTTTGGTTTTAGTGTACCACGAGCAGAATGGGGGCTTTCACAAGGAGCATTTGATTCAATGTTAGCTTTGAGTGAAGGAGATAATATTTATCGAGTGAAAAGAGAATGTGAAGATACTAAAGTTGAAAAGAATTATATCTATACGAAATGGAAGCCTTGGAATGACGTAGAGGTGCAAACATGGATTGTGCCAGGCACACCTTGGCATATTCGAATACATTGTATAAAAACAAGCAGAACACTAGATACAGCTGATGGTGGCTTTGCATTAGGTATTGAAAGTGAAAAGAGAGAAGCTGCATTAAAAACGGATCAAATGAATCTTGAATGTTTTGCTCAAATGTCATCGGGAGCAAGCGGAATGAAAAGTATTGATGGTGGAGGTAGAGCTGACTTAGTTTATCCGAATTCAAATACAAACATTCTGCATTCTCGTACTGTTATTCCGACGATTCAGAAGAGAATTATGCCAGGAACCCATTTCCTAGTTAATGCTGTGTATGGAGCAACTAATACTGATGAAGATAGTTGGGGAGAAGTTCCTAGTGTAGAAATAGAAAAGGGGAAAATCATTGTTCAATTTTTCGATGAAGAAGCAGTGTTTATTCCAATTTAAATAGAGGAGTATAATTATGCTTCTCTATATTGTGAGGTGAAATTTATTTGCTTTTAAAATATGAGCAAATACATGATTTGATTAAAAAGAACAAGTTCTCTCTTTTATTTTCATCAAAGCAAGAACAAGATAATTGGTTTAAAGAAATAAAGGAGAAAATAGTTTATCAATCTCTATTACTTGAAATAAAAGATGATGCAACAAAGCTACTCGAAACACCCCTTCAAGAGCTCACATTTTATGAGTTTACTATCTTTAGAGAAACTGGATCAAGACTTGCGTATGAGAGAAGCTACTTTGCAAAAAGAAGACGTTTAAATACATTTGCTTTAATGACGTTGATAGAACCGGATGAACCTATTTATTTGAAGGAACTTCATGAAGCCATTTGGTCTATTTGCAATGAGTACACATGGTGTTTACCAGCCCACTTAAAAAATAGTCCTGAGATGGATACAAAATTGAATGAACAGTTTCAGCACTTGGAGGATCCTTTTTACACTATTGATTTGTTTGCTGCTGAAACCGCATTTACACTTAGTGAAATACTGAAATTAACGGAGCATATCATTGATCCACTCATTCAAAAAAGAGTTGTGAATGAGGTATTTCGTCGCGTACTTGTTCCCTTCCAAAAACAATCATTTGATTGGGAGACCTCAACTCATAATTGGTCAGCGGTCTGTGCAGGCGCAATCGGATCAGCGGCATTACATTTAATAAAGGATGATAAACAATTAGCTTCAATTCTAGAGAAAGTGTTAAAAGCTATTTCATATTACTTAAAAGGATTTAACAATGATGGTGCTTGTATGGAGGGATATGGGTACTGGCAGTACGGTTTTGGTTTTTTTGTCTATTTTGCAGATTTACTCAAGAAAAAAACATCTGGTGAAATGAACTTGTTTCATATTCAAAAAGTTCATCAAATAGCTCTTTTTCAGCAAAAATGTTTTATCTATAAAAATCAGGTTGTAAACTTTTCTGACTCAACAGAAAGAGGAGCTATATTCTTAGGTCTTAGTCATTATTTAAAAACTATTTTTCCAGATATGGAAGCTCCTGAAGTAGAGCTACGTTCATCTTATTGTGAAGATCATTGTAGTAGATGGGCACCAGCTTTTAGAAATTTACTTTGGTTAGATGATAAGATTAGTGGTAATCCTTGGCGTAACGAAACGTATTATCTTAAAGATTCACAATGGTTCATTTCAAGACATGATGGGTATGTATTTGCTTGTAAAGGTGGACATAATGATGAGCCACATAATCATAATGATATTGGTCATTTTATTTTACAAGCAAAAGGAGAATCTTTTTTAATGGATTTAGGAAGTGGAATGTATTGTGAGGATTATTTTAACAAAAAACGTTATACATTTTTATGTAATGGATCTCAAGGACATTCGGTACCAGTCATCAACAATCAATTTCAAGCTGAAGGGTACGCTCACAAAGCAACGATTATAGATTATTCCAGTCAAGCAGAAGATTTGATTGAAATGGATCTTAAAAAAGCATATAACATGAAAAGTTTACAACATTTAGTAAGGAAATTTCAATGGCAAAAAAGTCATACACCAGAACTGGTTCTATTTGATACATTTCATTTTACAGAAAACCCAACTTCAATCGTGGAACGATTTATTACACCTGTCATGAAGGTCATTGAAGATTCTACAGGAGTGATTTTGGAAGGGGCTGAGAAAATAAAAGTGCATTTTGATCGTGAGCAATTAGAATTAATTATTCGAAAAAATGAATTTATAAATCATTTTGGGAAGAGAGAAGAGTTGTATCAGTTAGATTTTTCAGTAAAGAAGCCCAGTAAATTAACTTCTGTAGAATTCAGGTTTCGATTTATGTAGTAGTAAGTCATGTGGAAAACCTATTGAAATAAATAGAATTCCAAAACAACCCTACCTAATAATAAAATCAGGGAGCAACTTAGTCAAAGGAAAATTGCTAAACTAGAATATATGGTTATACTTATTTTCCTGTTATAATCAAATTAACAACTAATATCTTAACCTAGTTACAAACCATTCTCTTATTGTGAAACTGAACTCCTTAATACTTATAGGGTTCAATTTACAATTATGAGGATTTTATATTTTTAAGGAGGAACATGACTTGACTATCACTGATATCATTTATTCACGACGAACGATTAAAAGCTTCAAAGCTGATCCAATCTCTATGGAGCAAATTAGTAAATGGCTACAAGCAAGCACTATGGCGCCAAATCACAAAATGACTGAGCCTTGGGAAGTGTATTTGGTGGGGCCTGAGACAAGAGCAGCTTTAAATCATAAAGCCAATTTTTTCAATGCTCCTGTTGTAATGGCAGTTTTATCAAAGCATGGTAGTACAGAAGTTGAAAAGGCAGAGAACGCCCTAGCTACTGCTTGCTTTGTACAAAATTTTAATCTGATAGCTTGGGAAGAAGGAGTCGGTACATTCTGGTCTTCTGTAGGAAATGCTCAGAAAAACCGTGACATTCTCGGTGTTCCTGATGGATATGATGTAATTGGAGTTTTTGGAGTAGGCTACCCAGAAGAAATTAGTACTCCAAAAGATAGAACATCAATCGAAGAAAAAATTAAGTACTTACCATAAAATAAGGCTGTCCTAGTAATGGGGCAGTCTTATTTTATAAAAAATTCACCATCTGATAGTTCAATTACTGTAGCAGCAGAGAATGGAAATACACAAACATATAATGTGACTGTATTAAGACAAAAGAAGGAAGAAGTCAAGCAAGATCCAAGTTCTAACGTTAAGATAAGGATAAATCAAATGAAACAACTAATCAAACACCCTCAATAAGTAATAAAGATAATGCTCATGCCTTGGGTAACGAAGGAAATTCTAGTGCAACAGTAAGCCAAGCGGAGGCTACTTCTTTTTGGCAAAAGCTTTTGTCCGTTTTTGGCTTATAAATGAATCAGTTATGTAGTTGATATAAATTGACCATTTACTAGATCTTTGCTAAGATTAATTTAACTGAATGAACGTGATTACTCCAAAGGGGAGTAGCTGTTAAACAAAGTCGTCATTACGGGTTAAAACACCCCGGCTTTGTTGGCAATTTTATTGCTAGCGAGACCTTTGCCAATTCTATGGATTGGTAAAGGTTTTTTTAGACCTTTACTTGAATGTAAAGGTCATTTTTTATTATAAATAGGATAGGAAATGTGATGCGTTCCTACAGTATTTAGGGGTAGGCTAATAACAAATGCACAGCTGATTGGGTGCTGTAGATTAATGGAAAACAAGCAGCTTCATTGGATGGACCTAGTTTCTTAGATGAAGCATATATAAATAATATACAAACTTAAGTAAGATTTTTCTAAACGATAGTACTCCAAGAGGATAGGTGGAAATTATGGAAGAGCAATGGTTAATCGTTGATAAACTTTTATCTGAAATAAAAATAAAGTCCAACCCGAGCAATAAGCCTGTAACAATTACTGGTAGTACAAATGATTTGAGATGCATTGGTATTGGAACAGATGCAGCTGTTTTTCAATATATAAATTTACCAAATTATGCGTTTAAATTATTCGCAGACGATAAACAAGATAAAATTCAATTAGAAGCAAAAGTCTATGATAAATTAAAGAAATCACCATACTTTCCAACGTGTTTTGCAGCTTATGATCGATATTTAGTTCTGAGCTTTGAATCAGGAATCACTCTTTATGATTGCTTACTACAGGGAGTTCATATTCCTTATCAAGTGATCAAGGATGTAGAAGATGCAAGGAATTATGTAGTAAAACAAAAATTAAATCCACGAGATATTCATTTGAAAAATATATTACTACAGAATGGAAGAGCAAAAGTAATTGATGTATCCGAATATTGTAAAAGTGGAGATGACCATCGCTGGGAGCATTTGCGAAAAGGATATGATGCGTATTACGACAAAATTGATGGAAAGGCAATCCCTTTTTGGTTAATGGAAACAGTTCAAAGATGGTATAACCAGAGAAGCTTTGCATCAATTGATGAATTTATGAAGGACGTTCTTAAACTGAAATTCTTTTGGAAATAAAATATAATGTTATTGAATCCAATCTCGCTTTTTTAGGGGTTGGATTTTATTTGTTTCTTTATCTATACTTAAGTTGTATAATATTTTCTTTATAAAGAGTTTAAATATAAATAATGTAGTGAAGTGAAATTGAACGAAAACATTTAAATAATGAAATAGCCTTCAGAGGAAGGAGAGAGACTTTATTGCCTAAGTGGAAACGATTAGATTTTTTATTAACTTATAATAAAGTGCTTTTTAAAAGGGATTTATTAGCAGGAATCACTTTATTTATTATGCTAATACCTCAAGGAATGGCTTATGCAATGGTTGCTGGACTTCCAGCAGTTATGGGGTTATATGCTGCTACAGTGCCTTTATTTATTTACGCAATTTTTGCTTCATCAAAACATTTATCTATTGGACCAACGGCCATTACATCATTACTTGTTTTTTCAGGAGTATCCACAATTGAAGCTCCAGGAGCAGAATCATATATATCGCTTGTACTTTTATTAGCTTTAATGGTTGGTATGATTCAGCTTCTGTTAGGTCTTAGTAAATTAGGATTTATCGTCAAATTCATTCCCCACTCGGTTATGAATGGTTATACATCAGCAGCTGCCATTACAATTGGTCTTAGTCAAATTAAACACGTATTTGGGATTGAAATTGGAAACCACCTACAGATTCATCTTATTTTAATAGAAATCATTCAAGAAATAAAAGAGATTAATATTATTACATTTGTAATAGGCGTAATAAGCATCATTTCCTTAGTTGTTATGAAAAAGGCTGCTCCAAAATTACCTAGTGCCCTTTTAATTGTTATTATATCAATTGCTTTTGTTTCATCACTTAATTTAGATCAAAATGGTGTGAAGATTGTAGGAAGTGTACCAGGAGGTTTCCCGCAATTTTTATTTCCTTCTATATCAACAGAGTTGATTCAACTTTTACTTCCTATGGCAATCACAATTGCTCTTTTAGGCTTTATGGAGTCGCTTGCAATAGGAAAAGTAGTAGCTAAAAAAGAAAAATATAAGATTAATCCAAACCAGGAATTAGTGGCATTGGGATTATCAAATATTATTGGATCTTGGTTTCAATCTTTTCCGGTAAACGGTAGTTTTTCTAGAACAGCTGTTAATCACCAATCAGGTGGCGCCACTCAAATCACTTCAGTTATAACTGGATTCCTTGTCATCTTAACGTTGTTGTTTTTCACATCATCTTTTTATTATCTACCAAACGCTGTTTTAGCTGCGATTATTTTAGTTGCCGTTTATAAATTAGTCGATATAAAAGAGCTAAAGCATCTTTTTCAAGTCAAACGATTTGAAGGATGGATTTGGATTACAACTTTTCTTGTTACTTTATTTATAGGAATTCAGTGGGGAATTATTATTGGTGCAATATTTACTTTGTTTTTGTTAGTAAATAAAAGTTCACACCCATCAATTGTCCAAATGGGCTACGTGAAAAATGAAAAAACATTTCGCAATGTAGAACGATATCCTGAAGCAATAACTTCTGATGAAGTCTTAATATTGAGAGTTGATTCTAGTCTCCATTTTGCGAACATTTCCTATATTGAGGAAAAGATAAGGTATTATCTTAAAAAGTATAAAAAGGTAAAATGGCTCATTATTGATATGTCAGGTGTTAATGATGTTGATACAATATCAATTGATACATTAGAGGATCTAATTGAGTTTTGTGATAACAAGAAGATAACTGTTTTATTTGCGAGCATGAAGGGCTCCATTCGAGATACAGTTGATAAAGCTAAATGGAATGGGAAATATACAGAACAAAGTAATCATTTAACATTAGAGCAGCTGTTAAAATCGAAAGGTATTAATATAGAGAAACCAGATGTTGCAAATCCACATGTTTTGGATTATCAAATATAATTTGTGTTTTCTAAGAAAATCTAAATCTGAAAACTTGAAAAAGGAACCATTGCTCATTAATGAGTGATGGTTCCTTTTTATGTATTAAACATAACCTCTACTTTAATTATTCTACAATCTTCAACCCAAGCAATCTCGAAAATCCTATGGCTTGATTTGGTGAAACCTCACAACCATTTAAATTCTCAAATGACACAGTTAGTTGCTCAAATGAACATGTACTAATATCAATTCCTTTTAGAGAAGTTTCAGTAAAATCAGCTTCATTAAGATCACAGCTTTTTAGACTCACCTTGTTCAGTTTACAATCATAAAAGTTGGTATGACTTAATAAAGATTCAATAAATCCGACTTGTTTAAGACGAGCTTCTGCAAAACTACTAAGGTTAAGATCGCAATTATCAATAGTAACATTGCCCAAATTAGCATTTGAAAAATCCAAACCAACAAGCTTGCAATCCTTAAATGTGACTCTATGAATAATACCATCACAAAACCGTGCATTAGATAGATTACAATTTTCAAATATAACATCAGTCATATCGATGTTAAAAAAGGAAGAGTTCAAAAACGTTACATTTCTAAAAATAACCTTTGAAAAGATTACTCGATTAATTTCCTCATTATCAACTTGTGCACTACTAACCATACAATTCATTAATTGTGGATCTTCTTCATAATAAATATCCTGGAAATTTCCTTTTTCTAATTCTCCTGCGATTTTTGGAGAATCAATTTTTATATTTTTACCCATGCTACACCCCTACTTTGTTTATTACCAACACTAATGCTATATAAAATGAAATGAAATTATAAGTCTTTATTTTTTTGATAACTTGTGTGCAAGCTACCTGTACATTTTTTGAACTATTTAATTTTATAAAGGGAGAAAGTGATGAGAGCTTATAAGGTTTGAACATCTAGATTAAATTCTCATCATAATTTTCAATATATCAATAAAAGTATAGAGAAAATCGTCAGAACATTATATACTTAATAAACATAAACGAACAATAAAAGTAGTTAACGAACTTAATTGCACACAAAAGGGGGATATTGTGAGATGGATGTTATTACAATAGGGGAATCAATGGTGGTATTTACTCCAACGAGTGAGGGTTTTATGAGAAATGCTACACAGTTTACAAACAGGATTGGTGGAGCGGAATCAAATGTTGCTGTTGGTTTAGCAAGATTAGGTCATAAGTCAGGTTGGATAAGTAAGCTTGGAGATGATGAATTCGGGAAAGCAATTCTTGGTTTTTTAAAGGCTGAAAATGTTGATGTAAGTCAAGTAACCTTTGATCAAGATGCACCAACAGGAATTTACTTTAAAGAACCGAGAAGGCAGCATAATACGAGAGTTTATTATTATCGAAAAGGCTCTGCCGCAAGTAAACTATCACCAGAAAACCTAGATAAAGAGTATTTAGCAAAAGCAAAATATCTTCATATTACAGGAATTACTCCGGCACTTAGTGATAGCTGTAAAGAAACAATCTTTGAAGCAATTAAGCTGGCTAAAAATGAAGGAAAGACAATTGTCTTTGATCCTAATTTACGAACAAAGCTTTGGGGTGAAGTAGAAGCGAGAAAAACATTACTAGAAATTGCTGCAGAAGCAGATATTATTTTACCCGGTGTTGCTGAGGGAGAATTTCTTTTTGGTGAAAGTGATCCACATAAATTAGGGCAATTATTTTTAAACCATGGTGCATCAATCGTTGTGTTGAAGATTGGGGCAGAAGGTGCTTTTTATTTCACTGAAAAAGAAAGCGGTTTAATTCCTGGATTTCCAGTTAAGCAAGTGGTGGATCCGATAGGTGCAGGAGATGGTTTTGCTGCAGGCTTTTTGTCTGGGTTACTAGAAGGACTTGATCTTGGGAAAGCAGTAGAACGTGCAAATGCAGTTGGAGCACTTGTGACAATGGTAAATGGCGATGTTGACGGCTTACCTGAACGAGATGAAGTAGAGCAGCTTTTATCAAATAATCGTGAAGATGTTATACGTTAAGGGGGAAGCAGAAATGGGACATATTGAGATTATAAAGCAAACTGGAGTTGCTGCTGTTATTCGTGGGGCTACAGTAGATAATATTGCGGTTATTGGTGAAGCACTAAGTAAAGGTGGAGTAAAGGTTTTAGAAATCACAGTTGAAACACCAGGAGCATGTGCAGCCATCGAAAAAGCATCTTTAGAGCTGAACGATGTATTGGTTGGAGCCGGAACTGTTTTAGATCCTGAAACAGCTAGAACTGCTATTATGTCAGGAGCGAAGTTTATTTTTTCACCAACGATCAATAGTAAAACAATTGAAATGGCTAAAAGATATGGTGTCGTTAGTATTCCAGGTGCTTTAACACCAACTGAAATTCTCTCAGCCTATGAAAATGGTGCTGATCTTGTCAAAGTATTTCCAGCTAATGTATTTGGACCATCTTATATTAAGGATATTCATGGACCGCTACCACAAATTCCACTGATCACAACTGGGGGAATATCTGTTGCTAATGTTGGAGAATACATTAAGGCAGGAGCTTCTGGAGTAGGAGTAGGAAGTTCTTTAGTGAATACAAAAAAAGAGCTTTCTGAACAGTATTTAAGTGAAATAACAGAAACAGCATCTGCATTTATAAAAGCTGTTCAGGATGCAAGGAAAAAGTAATATAGTTTTATACGTTTGATTTTGTATGATAGTAGCCTATAATAGTATCATTAAAATAGAATGGTTTTGAAGTATCGGGGGACTAATAATGCTTGCTGTTGAACGGCATGAAAGAATACTAGAGCAATTAGATAAAAATAAAATCATTAAAGTTTCTGAATTGAGTAAGCTCTTAGATGTTACAGAGAAAACAATTCGTGGCGATTTAGAAATCTTAGAGAAGCGTGGACTATTGAAAAGGATACATGGTGGGGCAGTATTAGTAGAAGATGAGGGAAGAATGCTCCCAATTGCTGAACGTCAATTAGGTCATAGTGATGTAAAGGAGGCAATTGCAAGAGAGGCAGTAAAGCTCATTCAACCAAATGATACAATCTTAATGGATGGAGGAAGCACCACAATTGCTATTGCAAAGCTATTAGGGGCTTTTCCTATAACAGTTATTACGAACGATTTGAAAATTGCGAATGTGCTTCTGTCAAAGCATAATGTTCGTTTGATGGTACTAGGTGGTACAAGAATTGATTCATCATCATCTTTGATGGGGGCACAAGCAACAGAGATGCTAAGTAAAATGAGGGTGAATCGGCTATTTTTCGGAACAACAGGTGTTTCGATTGAACACGGTTTAACAGTATTTAATAGTATTCATGCTGATTGGAAAAAACAAATTATCGCATGTGCTGATCATATTACCTTGTTAGCTGATTCCACGAAGTTTGAAAAAGTAGCATTAATTCAATTTGCTTCCATTCAAGATGTAAATGAAATCGTGACAGATACAAATCTGGACGAAACAATAAAAGAAAACTTAAGAGATAGAGAAATAAACTTACATTTTGCAGAAATATAAAAACAACAAAAAGAGATGATAAACGGTCAATTAATCGTTGTCATCTCTTTTATTTATGTTATAATCAAACTATAGTGAACATAAACGAACAATTTAATACAAATTTACACAAGGGGAGGTATTGAAATGGAATCACTTTTTTCTTTAAAAGGTAAAGTGGCTTTATTAACTGGAGCTAGCAGAGGACTAGGTCAAGGCATGGCAGTTGGTCTTGCGGAGGCTGGTGCAACAGTAATTGGTGCTGGGATGAGTAATATGTCAGAAACACGAAGTAAAATCGAAGCACTTGGTGGAACATTCCATGAACTTACCATTGATTTATCACAAGATCATGCAGCCGAACAACTAGTCAATGACGCTTTAGCAATAACAAAAAATATTGATATCTTAGTTAATAATGCGGGTATTATTCGTCGATCAAATGCTGAAGAATTTTCAGATGATGATTGGTATGAAGTGATCAAAGTAAATCAGCATTCTGTTTTTCAGCTATGTCGAGAAGTAGGTAAACATATGCTTGAAAATGGATCAGGGAAAATAGTAAATATAGCTTCTATGCTTTCCTATCAAGGTGGCCTAAGAGTACCTGCATACACAGCTAGTAAACATGCTGTTGCTGGATTAACAAAATCTCTAGCAAATGAATGGTCAAGTAGAGGAATAAATGTAAACGCTATCGCACCTGGTTACATGGAAACAGATAATACAGCACAGCTTCGTGCTAATCAGGAGCGTAATGAATATATTACGTCAAGAATTCCCCAAGGTCGTTGGGGCACACCTGATGATTTAAAAGGTGCAGTTGTCTTTTTAGCATCAGATGCTTCGCGTTATGTTAATGGTCATATTTTATGTGTTGATGGCGGTTGGATGAGCTCTTAAATAAAGGCTCTTTTTCTGAAAGATTTGGAACTTTGTTAGGTTGATTGTAGCGAAAATCAGCCTCCACTCCACTAGTTATATAGCAACAATGTATATGAAAGTAGCCAAAGTCTAAAGAAATAACTTAATTCTCAAATTTGAAAGGGGAAAAAAATAATGGAAATCAGACATGCAACAAATCCAACAGATTTTAAAACATATACAACGGAAAGATTAAGAAGCGACTTTTTAATTGAATCACTTTTTGTTCAAGGTGAAATCAATATGACCTACTCACACTATGATCGTGTTGTAACTGGAGGAGCCATTCCAACATCTCAATCTCTAAAACTAGAAGATCAAGAAACATTAAAAACTGATTATTTCTTAGAAAGACGCGAGGTTGGTATCATCAATATTGGTGCAGAAGGTACAGTTTTAGTTGACGGTCAGAGTTATACATTAAATAAAAGAGATTGCTTATATGTGGGCTTAGGAAATAAAGAAGTTTTATTTGAAAGCAGTAATGCTTCGGATCCTGCTAAATTTTATATTGTCTCTACAACAGCACATAAGCAATATCCAACGAAAAAAGCTCCAATTGAAGATGCTGAACCAACACATTTAGGATCTGACAGTGAATCAAATAAACGTACAATTTATAAATATATTCATGCAGATGGAATTCAAAGCTGTCAATTAATGATGGGAATGACTTTACTAGAACCTAACAATATGTGGAACACAATGCCAGCACATCTTCATGATCGTCGTATGGAAGTTTATCTTTATTTTGATATGGATGAAAAATCAAGAGTATTCCACTACATGGGTGAGCCAGGGGAAACTCGTCATTTAGTTGTCCAAAATGAGCAAGCTGTTCTTTCACCACCATGGTCTATTCATTCAGGAGTAGGAACAAGCAACTACACGTTTATCTGGGCAATGGCAGGAGAAAATTATACATTCACAGACATGGATGCTGTTAAGATGGAGGATCTGAAATAATCTCATCAATTAAAGAGTGCCATTCACTTTACTAGACTTCGTAGTAAGGAGTGATGGCACTCTTTTTATGCAAGTCTTTTTTAGAAGGAAGGCTTTAATAATAATTGATTATACTTGGAAAAATGTGTTGATATTAATTTTTAGCAAACTAATGAGTTCGTTTCATTTCGCTCCAGACACAAGATTCGCCGGGGAGGAAGTCAAGCCTCCTCGGCTTTGCCTGCGGGGTCTTGACCTTTCCTCTACACCCGCAGGAGTCAAGTGTCTTCCGCTACATTACACTATATTGTTTTTAAACCAATAATAATTCTTGAGAAAACAGTGTTTTATCGGATAAAAGGTACTAGTCTAAGAAAAAAGATAACACAAGCTTTATAAATTGTTGTTTCCTTGAAGACTAAGTACTTTAACAATGGTTGATTGAGCGGAAGGTGTGAGACTCCTGCAGGAAGTGCGGTACAGGTGAGACCCCACAGGAGCTTAGCGACGAGGAGGCTCGCCGACCGCCCTGCGGAAAGCGAGCAACCTGGAGCTCAATCAACCATCTCCTATAAAAAGTAACAATTTTTAATAGATAAAATATCTTTGTTTGAAAATTCGAAAATAACTATGTAGGAGGGAGAATATTGACCAGAGCTAACACAACGAATTCACCATTATTTCGTGACCCTATTTTTGATGGTGCTGCTGATCCAACTATTATATGGAATCACGAAGAAAAGCAATGGTGGATACTTTACACAAGTCGACGTGCAAATGTTCATTGTGACGGTGTTTCTTGGGTTCACGGAACAGACATTGGTATTGCCTCATCATCTGATGGAGGGCAAACGTGGAAATACAGAGGAACCCTTCAAGGTCTTGATTTTGAAAGAGGGAGAAATACATATTGGGCACCAGAGATTATTTATCATGAAGGTGTTTATCATATGTATGTAAGTTATATACAAGGAGTACCTAATCGATGGGAAGGACATAAGAGACAAATTATTCATTATACAAGTACTAATCTTTGGGACTGGACATTTGAATCAATCCTCAAATTAAGTTCTGATTATGTTATTGATGCTTGTGTTCATACCTTACCTAATGGTGGCAATAGAATGTGGTACAAAGATGAGGAGCATAACTCTTATACATATGCAGCAGATAGTACTGATTTATATCAGTGGGAAGTTGTTGGACCAGTGATTACAGAATTTCCTCATGAAGGCCCTAATGTATTCTATTTTAAGGATTACTATTGGATGGTTGTTGATAAATGGGCTGGTCAAGCTGTTTATGTATCAAAAGATTGTAAAAGCTGGAACTATAACAATACCATTCTACATATTCCAGGAACTCGCTATGATGATGGTTCTTTTGGCTATCATGCTGATGTTCATATTCATGAACAAGAAGCATTTATTTTTTATTTTACACATCCGGGTCGAAAAGAAGGAATATCAGTGGAATCCTACGAAAGTAAGCGAACTTCACTTCAGATTGCAAAGCTAGATATACTTGATGGAAAGCTTATTTGTGATCGAAATGCCAGTGTGCAAGTAAACATGAATTGCTAGGATTTCAGAAATGTTACTGAGGTATTAGTAGTTTTTAAGGTTCATAAACTTCCTTATCTTAATTAATAGTATTGCACTGTTTTCTAATACATGAAGTCTGAATTTTATATGTCTTATTTGTAGTTACTTGATTATAATAGTAATTAAATTTGCAGTAAGGACTTAAATGAAAGCGTTCTATTATTAGATTGTAGCTTATATTTTAAACTTGTCACGGATGTGATAACAACATGAAATCGAAAGAGAAATCTGTTCAGAAGCTTTCATTATTTGCGATAACCTGGCCAATATTTATTGAAACATCATTACATTTACTGATGGGAAACGCTGATACAATTATGCTTAGTCAATATTCAGATGATGCAGTGGCAGCGGTTGGAATATCGAACCAAATTCTATCTGCCATCGTCGTGATGTTTGGGTTTGTTGCAACAGGAACGAGTGTACTGGTTGCACAAAATCTAGGAGCAGGTTCTTTAAAGGAAGCTAGTCGAATAGCGGTAGTATCAATTGTAACTAACATTCTCTTCGGTTTAATTATTGGTCTTACACTTATTTTTTTCGCATCAAAGATTATTATCATGATGGGGGTTTCACACACACTTATTGCTGATGCTACACTTTATCTGCAAATTGTTGGAGGATGTATTTGTTTTCAATCTGGTTTAATGACGATGGGAGCTATTTTACGAAGTTATCGTTTCACCAGAGATGCTATGTACGTTACTGTTGCTATGAATTTGATTAATATAGTTGGAAATGCAATGTTTATATTTGGGTTATTTGGCTTTCCAGTATTGGGTATTACGGGTGTGGCAATTTCAACAATTTGCTGTAGATTAATAGGAATAGTCGTGATGTTTTTCATTTTATTTAAGAAAGTGAAACCGAGTTTACCATTTTCATATGTTTTTAAAAAAATTCCACATGTTGAGCTAAGGAATATACTAAAAATAGGAGTTCCATCAGCTGGCGAGCATTTATCCTTTAATGGGTCACAGCTAGTGATTACCTCTTTTATCGTTTTACTCGGGACAGAGGCAATAACAACAAAGGTTTATGCACAGAATATAGGTATGTTTGTTCTGCTTTTTTCTTTAGCCATTGGTCAAGGGACGCAAATTATGATCGGACATCAAGTTGGTGCCAAGAAATTTGATGAAGCTTATAAGCGCTGTATAAATAGTCTTATCATTGCAATTATTGTATCAGCGATTATTGGAATAATACTTTATCTTTTTAGTTACCAAATTTTCCGTCTTTTTACAAATAATCATGATATTATTGTAACAGGAAGTATTCTTCTACTATTAACTGCATTTGTTGAGCCTGGACGTGCATTTAATGCTGTGGTCATTAGTTCGTTACGTGCTGCAGGTGATGTCAATTTCCTGTATTCATTGGGATCCTTTCCATGTGGGGAGTAAGCGTTCCTTTAGCATATATATTGGGAATTCATTTAGAGTTAGGATTAATAGGCATTTGGATAGCCTTTATTGTTGATGAATGGTTAAGAGGTTTACTCATGCTTTGGCGATGGCGACAAGGGAAATGGCGCCAAATGGCATTAGGTAGACGAGGAATAGAAACAGATGCATCTTAAAATATCGAAATATTATGTCAAAATGCGTTAACATATAAAAGTAGTTTAGGAGGGTATTATAATGAATACGAAAAAAGGTGAATTACATTGGATTATCCCAGACGGATTTATCCCACCACTAAGTTCTGGTGAACAGCTTAGTCATGAGTCAATTTGTATTGTAAATCTAAATGAAAGTGAAGCAAAGCTCTTAATCTCAATCTATTTTGAAGACAGAGAACCAATTGAAAAAATACCAGTAAAAGTACTAGGAAAAAGAAGTAATCATTTACGAACTTCATCCTTAGAATTAAATGGTGATTTTATACCATTAGGTGTTCCGTATTCTATTGAAGTAGAAAGTGATTCTCCAATTATTGTTCAATATAGCCGGTTAGATTCTACACAGCCTCAATTAGCATTAATGTCGACTATGGCATACCCACTTAAATAGGTTTACAGAATTTGTTTACTGTGATCAAGAATGAGGCTGCTCTCTTTACTCAAGAAGGGAGAGAAGTTGTGATTTTTAATTTGAAAGCGGTTACTGAATTACTGAAATCTACCTAACCATGATTCAGTAAATTACTACATTGGAGTTCTAAACGATGAAGAACTTAAAAGTTTTGATTTCAAATAAATATAAAAATTTAAAAATTAAATACAAGTTAATTTTATTTATCTCGATTTTATTAATCGTTTGTTTGTCCTTTATAATCATGGGTTTTCAATATGCTTTTAATAGCTATGATGAACAAATATATCGCCAGTCTTCACAAGTTTTAATTATGTCTTCTAACCGAATTGAGGATGAACTTAAGAATATCGAGGAAGTAACTTACAAAATCTTGACTGATGATGTTATTCAACACGCATTAACAAGGTCTAAAAAGAATTTATCAAAATATGAAAAATATCAAATTGAACAAGAGGTTTGGGAAAAACTAACTAGTTATATAGGTGCAGAAAGGTATATCCAATCAATTCATCTTTTTGATCATAGTGGAAAGGAATTTCGAGCTGGAGGAGTTTCCTCAATGATTTTATATGATCAAAAAGAATATGTTATGAAAAAAGCAGAAGATGAAAATGGAAGCAATAGTTGGATATCCTTGGAAGATGACGAAGATACCATTTTTTCAGCAAGACAGGTTAAATCATATGAAAATCTAAGCTTAGAAAATTTAGGAACATTGATTGTAGAAGTGAAATTGAAAGATATTGTGAAAGAGCTTCCGAGAGAGTGGGAAGGTGAGGGATTTATTGCTATTTCTAAGGGTGAGTATATATTTTTTGCTGAAGATACCACGCTAGCAAATTTTGATAAACTTCAATTAACTACAAATAGCAAGCAGGGTTATCAAATTCAAAGCATATATGGAAGAAGCTTTTTTGTTACTTATTCTAAGTCTCCCTATGCTAACTGGACATACTGGAATGTGTTACCTTTTGGAACAATGTTTGCGAAAGTAACAATGATCAAGTTTTTGGTAATCTTTTTGTTTTTAACCATTTCTATTTCAGCCATTTTATTAATTATCCGATTTTCAGAAAGAATTACAAACCCAATAGGAAATTTAGTTTCAGCTATGAAGTTTGTTCAAAAGGGAGACTTTAAAGTAGCAGAAAGCTTTACACCTTCACAATATCACGATGAAGTTGGCATTCTCCATCGGAATTTTTTCATCATGATTGAGCAGATAAATGACTTGATTAAAGAGAATTATGAAAAACAGCTTTTAATTAAAGATACAGAATTTAAAGCATTACAATCTCAAATAAACCCACACTTTCTTTATAACACACTCGAATCTATTAATTGGTTAGCAAAGGTAAATCAGCAACAACAGATATCAAAAATGGTAGAATCACTCGGCTATTTATTAAGAAATGCAATAAGTATAAAAGATGATGTTATCACTGTAAGAGAAGAAATGGAAATGGTTGAACACTATGTGACCATACAGAAATTTCGATTTGAAGAGCGGCTGGAATTTTCATTATGTATTGATGAAAAAGTAAAGGATTGTATGATCCCAAAGCTAGTGCTACAACCTCTTGTTGAAAATGCCATTCATTATGCATTAGAGATGATGGTAGAGCCCTGCGAGATCAGGGTTACTGCTTCTAAAGAAGAAGATTATCTTCACTTACTAGTTGAAGATAATGGACCAGGGATGGATAAACAGCAGCTTGCACAAGTTAAAAATGGTGATATGAAGACTAGAGGTAATGGCATTGGATTACAAAATATCGATGCGAGAATTAAATTTGTTTTCGGTCAGGAATATGGACTACAAATTGATAGTGAACTTGGTAAAGGAACACAGGTACTCATAGTTATTCCATATCAGATGAGGTGGGATTATGTATAAAGTTTTACTTGTTGATGATGAAAGGATTATTTTAGAAGGGATTTCAAGAATTATCAATTGGAAAGATTTAGGTACAGCATTAATTGGTACCGCAAGAAATGGCCTTGAAGCTTATGATTTTATTCAAAAACAGCAGCCTGATATTGTCATATGTGATATTAAAATGCCAGGGATGAACGGCTTACAATTAGTTGAATTAATCTCAAGTGAGCTTCCAGCCATAAAATTTATTATTTTATCAGGCTTCAATGATTTTAATTATGCAAAGCAAGCTATGGAATTTGGTGTTAAACAGTATTTATTAAAGCCATGTAACGAATCAAGTATTGCTGATGCGTTAAATAAAGTAATTGGGGAGCTGGATCGTGAAGCAAAAAAATCTCAATTTTTAATAGAAACTAAAAGTCGTTTAGATCAAGTACAGCCTTATGTTAAGAAGCAGCTATTAAAAGAGTTTATTTCAAGTAAACCTGATAGTAACAGAGGTATTCAATTTTATGAAGGTTTGCTAAAAGTTAATTTTCAAGATGAATACATTCGATTGCTGATTTTTCGAATAGAAGGTGATTATCATTATGAACACATGTTTGTTATCGAAAATCTTGGAGAAGATTTATTCTCGCAATCAGTTTTATCAACAAGTATAGGAGAATATGTTTTATTTCTTGTAAGTGATCATGAGTTTACGAACTTGCAATCTAAGATTGAACAATTGAGAGATCATTTTTACGATATTTATGAAATGGATATGACTGTTGCAATAAGTGATGTTGATTGTATTACTCAAGTAAGAAGACTTTATCTTGAAGCACTTGAATGCTTGAATCATAGGTTTTATTTAGGTGAGGGAAGCATAATTACAAAAAGCGATATACATCAAGAAAATAAAATAGCTGGGTACGAGTATGATGGTCAAAGTCTGTGCTTATTTATCAAATCAGGAAATTTAGAAAAGGTAGAAAGCGAGATTACACGTTTCTTTAATGATTTAACAAAAAGTAGGTTGTCTATTAGTTTAGTTCGTTCTTATGTTATGCAAATATTCCTTATGATGCTTCAAAACGCAGATACAAGTAATCTTCAGGAATATATGGGAAAGATGTCTTCTTTAGTTGAGATGGACACTATTCAACAAATGAAGGAGTTCTTTGTCATAACAGCAACTGAAATCACACAAATTCATTATGACAGACACAAGTCAAATCATTCTGCAATTATCAAAAAAATGATTGATCTTGTAAAAGACAATCTTGGTAATGCAGATCTTTCATTAAAATGGGTAGCTAATAAAGTTTTTATGAACGCAGATTATTTAGGGAAATTATTTAAACAAGAAACAGGTAAGAAATTTTCAAACTATGTGACAGAAGTTAGAATTAATAAAGCAATCGAACAAATTCAATCAATGGATGATGTTAAGGTATTTACTATAGCCGAGACGATTGGATTTGGAGATAACCCTCAATATTTCAGTCAGGTATTTAAGAAAATAACTGGTTATTCTCCATCAGAATATAAAAAAGTGAATTAATTAATTAATAAGGTTCTACAGGTACCCATTTACAGCAAAAAGATAGAGGCTGGGACATAATTAAAGAAATCATTCAAAAAGACGAATAATCCCTAAATTCAGTTCAGTTGAAAGAAACAAGTTCGTTCCATTGCGCTGCAGACATTTGCTTTCCGCGGGGAGGAAGCTAAGCCTCCTCGTAAGCTGCGCGCCTGTGGGGTCTCAGCCTTTCCTCTGCACCCGCAGGAGTCAAATGTCTTCCGCTCCATTACACTTGTTCTTAAAAATAGTATGCAAAATCTAAAAACATTGAAGAGTGCAAATAAAAACCCGAACTATTAGGTCGAATGTTTAATTGACATATCACTTAATAATTCGGGTTTTTCATTAGCTTAAAAATTTATGTCCCTGCCTCATTTTTGTTGGATGGACTTTCTCTTTTATCTGACATATAAATCACAATACACTGTTTTTTGAACACTGTTAACTGTTTTTTACATTTTAATAGTTTAATAAACCCTATAAAATAAGGTTTGTAAGCGGTAACAAAAAAGTTCTTAACAAGGGGGATAAAAAAATGAAAAAATGGTTGATGTTGTTTTTATCGGTTTTCATGGTATTTTCTCTAGCAGCATGTAGTGGTAACAGTACATCTGGTGAATCTACTTCAGATTCGGGAGATTCAGGAGACAAAAAGGAAGAGGAAGTAACCGTTCGTATTGCATGGTGGGGATCTGAACCAAGACATGATTACACACTGAAAGTTATCGAAATGTATGAAAAAGAAAATCCAGGTGTGAAAATCCAAGCTGAATATGCAAGCTGGGACGATTATTGGAAGAAACTTGCACCACAGGCATCTGCTCAAAAATTGCCTGATATTATCCAAATGGATCTTTCTTACTTCTCACAATATGCAGAAAATGGTCAGTTAGCTGATATGACACCATATATTGGAGATCAAATTGATGTAACAAATTTCACTGATAACTACGTTAATGGTGGAAAAATAGATGATAAGCTATATGGCTTTAACTTAGGGGTAAATGTTGTTGGTTTTCATTATGATGAAGCATTGTTAAAGAAAGCTGGTATTGATTCTCTTAAAGAGGATTGGACTTGGGATGATTATAAAGAAATGGCAAAAAAAGCTAAAGATGCAGGAATTTTTGCTGATACTGGTATGAAAGCAGATGTATTTTTCAACTATTACTTAAGAACACAAGGAAAAACATTATATAGCAAAGATGGTACAACTTTAGGCTATGAGGATGATCAATTGTTTGTTGATTTCTTCGAAATGACATCTGGATTAGTTAAAGATGGTGCTGCTCCAACTCCAGATTATTTAGCTCAAGTTAAAGGTATTGAAGATGACCCTGTTGTGAAAGAAAAAGCAGTTGGTATTTGGCAATGGTCTAACCAATTTGTTGGGTTACAGCAAGTAGCTAACAGACCATTAAAAATTCAAAACATGCCAGGACCTAACACAAGTGATGGCTTATATTTAAAACCTAGTATGTTCTGGTCAGTAGCGAATAATTCAGAGCATAAAGAAGAAGCAGCTAAGTTTATCAACTTCTTTGTTAATAATGAAGAAGCAAATAAATTAATCTTAGGTGATCGTGGTATCCCAGGTTCATCAGCTGTGAAGGATGCTTTAAAGCCAGTTCTTACTCCTGAACAAGTTCAAGTGTTTGATAGTGTTGAGTGGGCTGAGGAAAACAGTTCAGCATTTGATGGTCCAGATCCGATTGGTGCTGGTGAAATCATCGAAATGCTTGATAGTTTATCTGAACAAATGAATTACGGTCAACTTAAAGTCGAAGATGCTGCAAAACAATTTAGACAACAAGCAGAAAGTATCTTGTCTCAAAATAAATAAAGAGTAGAGACTGATAGCTGATCATATTCGATCAGCTATCAGACTTTATCTTAGGCTCTTTTCTGAAAGAAAGATTGTTGCTAATTTCCTTAATTATCTGTTGAAAACAGTCTTTTTATCGAATAAATGGTCCTTTTCTAGCAGAAAGAAAAAATGCCACTAGACTTAATAAAGTGCTGTTTCCTTCAATATTGTTAGAGCAACAAATTTTACGAAAACAGCCTTATCTTAAATAAAGTTCCGTTGAAAGGAATGATTGTATGAGTACACGAGCTATCAGGCAAAATGTAAGAGGCTACTTATTTATTAGCCCCTTTATAATAGGATTTCTGGCCTTTACTTTTATCCCAATACTAGCCTCCTTATATTTTTCTTTTACTAAATATAACCTATTTGGAGCTCCTCAGTGGATAGGCTTAGAAAACTATAAAAAAATGTTCACCGAAGATCCAAGATACTGGCAATCTCTTAAAGTTACACTCATTTACGTGTTTGCTGGTGTTCCATTAAGATTAGGCTTTGCTCTTATTATAGCGATGATTTTAAACACAGCATCTAGAGCAGTAGGTCTTTATCGATCATTATTCTATCTACCATCTTTAATTGGTGGAAGTGTAGCAGTTGCAATTATGTGGAGAAATATTTTTGGTGATGAAGGAATTATCAATCTATTATTAGGAGTATTCGGTTTACCAGATGTTCGCTGGTTTGGAGATCCTACAGCAGCACTTTGGATGTTAATCCTTCTATCTGTTTGGCAATTTGGTTCCTCCATGTTAATTTTCTTAGCTGGATTAAAAAGCATACCAGTTACTTATTATGAAGCAGCTAGTGTTGATGGTGCTACTTTTTGGCAGAAGTTCACGAAAATCACGCTACCAATGTTAAGTCCTGTTATTTTATTTAACACAATCATGCAAACAATTGCAGCATTTATGACATTTGTGCCTGCATTTATCATTTCAAAGGGTACAGGTGGACCTTTAGATGGTACACTTCTTTATTCACTATATTTGTTCATTCAAGGTTTTGAATTCTTTAATATGGGATATGCATCAGCAATGGCATGGGTGATGTTAATCATTGTCGGTATCCTCACTGCAATCATATTCTTCTCATCGAAGTATTGGGTTCATTATGAATCTGAAGGGGGGAAATAACAATGCAAACAGAAACGAAATTAAAACAGGATCCTAGTACAGCAGGATTGAAAGTTCGAAAAATGAAAAAACCTAAATGGTGGGTTTATCACATTCTTGTTGGTGGTTTTGCAATACTCATGCTTTATCCAGTAATTTGGCTATTAATGAGTTCATTTAAGCCTAGTGAAACAATATTTGTTACTGCACAATCACTTATTCCTGATCCATGGACTTTTGTTAACTTTGCACAAGGCTGGGAAGGAATCGGAGGGAACTCCTTCGGGGTATTTATTAAAAATACAGTTGTCCTAGTGTTTTTCACAATGGTAGGTCAAGTCATATCTTCAGCTGTTATTGCATTTGGGTTTGCAAGGCTGGAATTTTTCGGAAAAAGCTTTTGGTTCGCAATCATGATGGTGACGTTAATGCTACCATATGAAGTCGTAATGATTCCACAGTATATCATTTTCGCAAAGCTAGGGTGGCTAGATTCAATAAAACCAATCGCAGTACCTGCATATTTCGGACATCCGTTTTTTATATTCCTACTTGTTCAATTTATTCGAACAATTCCAAGAGAGCTAGATGAAGCAGCTACTATTGATGGATGTAATACATTTAAGATTTTTTATAAAATAATTCTTCCTTTAATTAGACCAGCATTGGCTACTGCTGCAATATTCTCATTTTATTGGACATGGGATAACTTATTAGGACCAGTACTATATTTAAATAGTCCTGATAAATACACTGTTTCAATGGCACTAAATATGTTTCTAAGTAATGAAACTGTATCAAATTGGGGTGCAATGTTTGCGATGTCAATTGTTACGTTAGTACCTGTTTTCGTTATCTTCTTCTTATTCCAAAGGCATGTAGTTGAAGGAATTAGTACAAGTGGATTAAAGGGTTAAGCTTAGCTAAGCTAGGCTAACCCTCTATATCTTTTATCTAGAAAAAATAAAGAAAAAGATAGAAATTATTGAAAAAGGAATGGGGCATATATGATGGAAACACATGGAGTTATGGGTGGTGTAAATAACGTTCTTGAATGGATTACAAGATTAGTACTTTTAAATATTCTATGGATCTTCTTTTCATTACTTGGTTTCATTATTTTAGGATTCTTCCCTGCAACAGTAGCAATGTTTGCTGTGGTCAGAAGGTGGGCAATGGGAGAAATGGACATTTCTATAACGGAGGTTTTTTGGAGATCATACAAAAAAGAGTTTATTAAAAGTAACATTCTAGGAGCGGTTATCGTAATGGCAGGAACGGTATTAGTTATTGACTATTACTTCCTGCAGCAAGCTTCACCACAAATTCAAAATCTATTATCCGTTCCTTTTTTAATCATTTCAATACTCTTTATTTGTGTTCTATTTTATATTTTTCCAATGTATGTTCATTATGAGTTGAAGATCTCACAGGTGTTTAAGAATTCTTTTTTTATTATGATTATGAGACCTTTTTCAACAATCATGATCTTTGTAAGTAGTGTAGGATTAGCTATTTTATTATCTTTTGGACCACCTTTACTAATAGTATGCAGTGGTAATATATTTGCATTAGTTATGACAAAACCAGCAATTAATGCTTTTAATGCAATAAGTAAAAAAAGAGAAATGGACATAACTGAAAATTTAAATGAAAAAGATCTGTTAAATGAGTGATTTTAAGTAGACCAACTGAATGTAAATACTTACAATTAATTTAGGTTTAAGCTATTATCCCTGTTTTTTATACAGTTTTGTCTATTATATTTATTAAACTACAAGCTAAAACCTATTAAACTTAAATATGTAAACACTTACAAAAGGGTGGTCTTTGTGAATAAGTTTTTACCTTTAGCACTCATTTTATTGCTATTGTTTACCACTTCTTGCAGTCAGGAAAGTGAACCTAGAAGAAGTGAAATGGATGAAGTTATTACGATTAAAGTGGCATGGTGGGGAAGTCAAGCAAGACATGAATACACAACAAAGATTATTGAATTATATGAGAAGCAAAATCCGAACGTAAACATCGAGCCAGAGTTTGCTAATTGGGACGATTATTGGAAGAACCTGCCTCCAATGGCAGCCGGAAATCAGTTACCTGATGTTATCCAAATGGATATGGCGTATATCTCTCAATATGGCAAAAAGGGTTTACTTGAAGATCTCTCACCATATATACAAAAAGGTACGATCGATATCTCAACAATTGATGAAAATGTTGTAAACAGTGGTAAGGTTGGAGAACAAATTTACGGATTTACAATAGGAATAAATGTGCTCTCTGTGATCTCAAACGATATTTTGTTGGATATGACAGGTGTAGAAATCAATGACGATACTTGGACATGGGAAGAAATGGAGCAGCTTACTGTTGATATTAAGAAAACAGCTGGTGTTTATGGATCAAACGGAATGCATCCTCCAGATATTTTCTTCCCCTATTATTTACGAACGAAAGGTGAGCAATTTTATAATGATGCAGGAACAGGTATTGCTTATAAAGATGATGGATTATTCATTGATTACTTTAATATGCAATTACGTTTAATTGAAGAAGGTGCATTTCCAACACCAGATGAGGTTACTGCAGTGAGAGGGATGGAAAGTGACTTTATTGTAAAAGGAAGTTCTGCAATTACGTGGAACTATTCAAATCAATATTTAGGATTTGATCAATTAACAGAAGCGTCATTAACGTTGAATCTACCTCCAGAGAATCATGAAAACAAAGCTTTATTTTTAAAGCCGAGTATGCTTTTTTCCATACCTAAAAGCTCAAAACAAAAGGAAGAAGCCGCAAAGTTTATTGACTTTTTCGTTAACAATGTAGAAGCTAACCAATTAATGAAGGGTGAGCGTGGAGTACCTGTTTCATCAGAGGTGTCAGAAGCTATCAAACCCTTACTTACTGACGGAGAGGTAAAAATACTTAATTATGTTGAAAGAGCAAAAGGGATAACAGAAGAATTTTATCCCCCTGATCCAGTTGGAAGTTCTCAGGTTATGAAAATATTAAAGGATATTTCCGATCAAATATTATTTAAGAAAATAACTCCTGAAGAAGGTGCAAGAAAATTTAGGGAAAAAGCAGATGAGATATTAAAAAATGGTTAAAACAAAAATGGAGGGAAATGACATGCCAAAACTTCAATTTGATGAATTAGAAATTCAGGAAGTACTAGATAAAGTGGTGAAAAGAACATTCGAAATGGATTTTAATTGGGATTGGCCTGGTGGTGTTGCTTTTTATGGAATAGCAGCAGCTTATGAAGCAACAGAAAAACAAGAATATATTGATTTATTAAAAACATGGGTAGATGAATGGCTTGAGGATGGTCTACCAAAGTTGTCTATTAATGGTGTTTCAATAGGGCATACATTAATCACACTTTACTCTGTGACAGAGGATGAAAAGTACTTGAATGTTATTAAAGAGATGGCAGAATATCTTAAAAATGATGCACCACGTTTTGCTGATGGAATTTTTCAACATACAGTGAATTCAGTAAAAGATGTTTTTCCTGAACAGGCATGGGTAGATACGATGATGATGGCCGGCTTGTTTCTTTTAAGAGTTGGGAGATTACTAGATCGTGAGGATTATTTCAGAGATGGACTTAAACAATATCATGGTCATGAGGATTTTCTGCAGGATCCAGTGACAAATCTTTATTATCATGGGTGGGATAATATTGCGAAAAACCATATGTCATCAATTTATTGGGCAAGAGGAAATGGATGGGCTGCATTAACAATGGCAAAAGCATTAAGTTTGGTTGAAGTACAGGACCCTTCTTATATGATTATTGATTGCTCATTACGAGATCAATTAAGTGCCTTAGTTAGGCTGCAAGGTGAAGATGGTTTATGGCATACAATTGTAGATGATCCGTCTTCTTATGGTGAAATTTCAGGAACATCAGCGATTGCAGCTGCATTGCTTACAAGAGGTTCTCTGTATAATAAATATATCCAAAAATCAATTGATGGTATTTTAAGAGAAATTGAAGAGGATGGAAAAGTATCAAAGGTTTCAGCAGGAACAGCCGTAATGAATGATGCTGACGGATATAAAAACGTACCATACAAACGTATACAGGGGTGGGGACAGGGTTTAACACTTGTATTTCTAGCTGAATTAATAAAAAGTAATAAAAAAGTATATAACTAATATTCTACTAAATGCCATGATAAAAAATATTGATTGGTAGGAGGAGAAGTTTTGATTCAGAATCAACATACGATTTATATAGCAGGAGATTCCACTGCAGCTAATTGCCCATCTCATGAATCTCCTATGGCAGGATGGGGACAATTTTTCCATCATTTCTTTGATAACCATGTGAGGATTCATAATGAAGCAATGGGTGGTAGAAGCTCAAATAGTTTTATAGAAGAAGGAAGACTCCAATCTATTTTAGACCGTATTAATTCAAATGATTATTTGTTTATCCAGTTTGGACATAACGATCAAAAATCCTATGGTACAGATCCTTATACGACTTATCAATCTTCTTTAAGCGAGTATATTAAAGGAGCTCGTGACAAAGGAGCAAATCCTGTTTTATTAACATCTGTTCATAGAAGGAAATTTGATCAATCCGGTAGTCTTGAAAATACATTAGGCGAATATCCTTATGCAATGATTCAATTGGCAGAGAAGCTAGAAGTTCCAATCATTGATTTATGGACAAAAACAAGAGCTCTTTATGAAGAGCTTGGCATAGAAGGCTCAAAGAAATTGTTTACAATTCTAGAGCCTAATACTCATCCGAATTATCCTGATGGAATTGAAGATAACACGCATTTTTCAGAAACAGGTGCAAGGGAAATAGGAAAATTAGTGGTGGAAGGAATGAAAGAATTAGACTTACCGCTTGTTACGTATTTATCGACTTAATCTAGTAAGGTCACTCTGTTGATAGCAATATTCCGTTGCAATGCTTAGTGACACTCACTAAAAACTAATAATAGGAGATACCTTCATATGAGTAAAAAGTTATATCATGGAGCTGCGTACTATCCTGAATTATGGAATGAGGAAGCAATTGAAGAAGATATAAAATACATGATTGAAGCTGGCATCAATGTAGTAAGGATGGGTGAGTTTGCCTGGTCAATCATTGAAAAAGAAGAAGGGGAAATTGATGTTACCTTTTTTATAGATATGATCAAGAAATTGAGTGAACAGTCAATTGAAACGGTCATGTGTACACCAACTCCCACACCTCCAATTTGGTTAACACATAACCATCCAGAGCGGATGTATGTTAATGAAGATGGAAAGACAATGATTCATGGCTCAAGACAACATATATGTACGAATAATCAATATTTTCGAGAAAAGGCAGCAATTATTACCGAAGAAATTGCTAAAGCAGTAGGAGATCATCCAAGTGTAATTGGGTGGCAGCTAGATAATGAATTTAAATGTCATGTTAGTGAATGCATGTGTGAAACCTGTAAGACTTTATGGCATGAATGGTTAGAAAACCGATATGAATCAATTGACAGATTGAATGAAGCCTGGGGTACTCATATTTGGAGTCAATATTACCATAGCTTTGATCAAATTCCCCAGCCTATTTCAACTCCATTTCTTCATAATTCATCCTTAAAAACAATGTATCAGCTTTTCTCATATGAAAAAATAGCTGAATTTGCTGATGAGCAGGCTGAAATTATTCGAAAATATTCTACTGCACCTATTACTCACAATAGCACAACCTTTTTTCATGTTGATAATGAGAGATTATATAAAAATTTAGATTTTGCTTCATTTGATACATACGCAGAACAAAGCAATTTTGCAGCTTATTTATTCAATTGTGATTTATGGAGAAATTTTAAAAAGAACAGAGATTTTTGGATCATGGAGACGAGCCCATCATATAGTGCTTCACTTGAAAGTCATGCTGCACCACATCCAAATGGTTATCTAAAAGCTGAGGCTGTTGCTGCCTATGCATTAGGGGGAGAAGCATTTTGTTATTGGCTTTGGAGACAGCAGCGAACAGGCTGTGAACAGCCACACGGATCGGTAATTAGTGCATGGGGTAAACCAACAGTTGGTTTTGAAAATGTAAAGGAAGTCGAAGCTGCAAGAATAGATATAGAGTCTATCATTCTATCGACAAAACCATTACAGGCTGAAGTAGCAATAACCTATTCAGACATTGCTAAAGCATTCATGAAAACAGAACCACATCGAAACTTAGATTATCGTTCACTAGTCGTAGAATTTTACGAAAAAGTAGTGAAAGCTGGTTACCATCGTGATCTTCTTCCAGAAGGAGCAGACTTACAGGGATATAAATTATTATTTACTCCATTTATTCATAACGTAACACAAGACTATCGAAAAAGAGCAGAGGATTTTGTTAAGGGCGGTGGAATATGGATTGTTGGTCCTATAACAGGTGGAAGAACGGAACATCATACAATCCATACAGACGCAGCTTTAGGCGAGTTGGACCAACTAGCTGGTGTTGAAACATTATTTACATACCCAATGGATGGAACTGAATCTACTGGAGAATTCATGGGGAAAGCTGCACCACTGAGTTTATGGAGTGCTATTTTCGAGCCCAAAGAAGCTAAAGCAGTCGGTATTATCAGTGAAGGGATATCTAAAGGTAAGACATTCATGACAGAACACTCTGTAGGTAAAGGAAAAGTTGTCATGCTTGGGTCACTACCAACCGCAGAATCTGGTGAAAAGCTCCTAATAAATTGTCTAAATCATTATGCTGAAGAAGCGAATGTATTAATAAAAACAGATGTTACAGAAGGTACAATCGTTGTTCCAAGGCAAGGATCCAATGAGGTTGTGTGGATAATCGTTAATATGGATGGAAACGGAGGCTCGGTTACAATTCCTCATGATGCTGTTGATGGAATTACTGGTGAATTCATTCCAAAAGGAATATATGAAGCTAATGCTTATGAACATAAGGTGGTTTCTTTTCAAAAAAATTAATGAAGAACATGGGGGATCTGCATGACTAATTTACAATCACTTAAAATTGCCTATATTGGTGGGGGATCAAAGGGATGGGCAAAAAGTTTAATGAATGATCTCGCATTAGAAAGTAGAATTTCAGGAACTGTTGCTTTATATGATATTAATTATGAAGCTGCCAAGCGCAATGCACAAATAGGAAATAGAATATCAAATCATGAAGAAGCAAAAAGTAATTGGAAATATGAAGCTGTCACAACGATGGAAGAAGCATTATCAAACAGCGATTTTGTCATCATTTCTATTTTACCAGGTACGTTTGAGGAAATGGCCTCTGATGTTCATACACCTGAAAAATATGGAGTGTATCAATCTGTAGGTGATACAGTTGGTCCCGGCGGTCTTGTCAGAGCGCTTAGAACAATTCCAATGTTTGTGGAAATAGCCCAAGCAATTAAAAGACATGCACCAAAGGCATGGGTTATTAATTATACAAACCCAATGTCACTTTGCACTCGAACACTTTATGAGGTATTCCCAGAAATCAAAGCCTTTGGCTGCTGTCATGAGGTATTTGAAACACAGAATTTGCTAGCTGAAGTTGTAAAAGAATTTCTAGATAAAGAAGTGCAGCATCGCTCTGACATTAAAGTGAATGTTTTAGGTATTAACCATTTCACATGGATAAATAAAGCTAGCTACCAAAACAATGATTTAATGCCTTACTATAAACAATTTGTAGAAAAATATGACGAAACTGGCTTTGAAAAAGAAGAAGGAGAATGGAAAAATAGTGTTTTCTCATCGTGCAATAAAGTCAAGTTCGACTTATATAAAAAATATAGCTTAATAGCTGCTGCTGGTGATCGCCATTTAGCTGAATTCATGCCACCAACATATTTGAAAAATCCAGAAACAGTAGCTGATTGGAAATTTCATCTAACACATGTGGATTTCAGAAAAAAAGATTTAAAAGAAAAAGTGAATCATAATGAAGCATTAATAGAAGGTAGAAGAGAGCTTACTCTTGTCCATTCAAGTGAAGAAGGAGTAAACATTATTCTCGCCCTTCTAGGTTTAGAGGACTTAGTAACAAATGTGAATTATCCAAATAAAGGTCAAATTGAAGGCTTGCCGCTTGGAACAATTGTTGAAACAAATGCTTTATTCAAATACGACTCTGTTCAACCAGTATTTGCAGGGAAACTACCATTAGACATTCATAATATGGTTAGTAGACATGTTATAAATCAAGAATCAATTTTAAAAGCATCATTAACTAAAGATAAACAACTAGCGTTTAATACATTTGTTAATGAGCCACTATTGGCAACGATAAGTAGGGAAGACGCAGAGGAAATGTTTAATGAGATGCTGGAAAATACGAAAAGTTATTTGGCTGGCTGGGATATATAGTTTTGTTTAGGGGTAGGAACAAGGCTCTGTTAAGGAGCCTTGTTTTATTTTGTGTTAAAGACTTTTTTTGCATCGCTTTATTCATGAGTTAAGGTCGTCATAGAGCTAATGAAGGACAAGAACGAGAGGAAGCCCCGAGCAAAAGTCCGTCATAGAGCCGATGAAGGACAAAAACGAGAGGAAAGCCAAGTCAAAAGTCGTTATACTTAATCACAATCCAAAGAAAAACCTTCTTTTTCCAATAACTTTCCAGCAACTAAAAGTCTATTAAAACAACACTGATTTTTAATATAAAGTAACGGTTTTTTATATGTATCTAAGATAATGAATTACTTATAATTGAAATGAGTTCTTGATCACACTAATTAATGAAAGGGCTTACAAAAGTAAAACTAGTAAAGAAGGGAGCCTACGTATAACCACGGGAGAGCTTGTTTCAATTGGTGTACTTGAATTTATTTAAGAAAGTTACTTTATTAAATAGCTAGCAATGAATATACTAACCAATCTAGTTAAGATCAAATAGAATTTCAAGTAATATTGGCCTCACTGCATTTTGACACTTTATCTACTATTAATGAAGGGTGATGAATCAATTTTGAGGAAACAATCTATTACTAAAAAACTAGTTACTTTATCTTTAGCAGCTCCACTTCTTTTTACAGGTTTGCAAGGTAGTGCTTTAGCAGGATCATCTCAAACAAATAAGCATGCCATCCAAGGTAGTTCTGTTCAGCTCGAATATTTAGATAGAGGTCTTGTAGCTGCAAGTACTTCAGAAGGGACATTTTTAAGTTGGAGACTTTTGGCTGATGAAGTGTCAGGTTATTCAGAAACTGGTTTAACTGGTGTTAACTTCAATGTTTATCGTGATGGTAAAAAGATTGGAACAGTTGAGGATAGTACGAACTTTTTAGATAGTAATGGTACAGGTACATCTAAATATTATGTAGCTGCTGTTGAAAATGGTAAGGAAATTGATCAGAGCTCAGAAACAACACCATTGGAAGATACATATGTTGATTTAAAGTTGAAAAAGCCTTCTGATGGTGTTACACCAAGTGGTGAAGCTTATTCTTATACAGCTAATGATATGAGTGTTGGGGATGTTGATGGAGATGGCAAGTATGAGTTTTTTGTGAAATGGGATCCAACAAATTCAAAGGATGTATCACAAAAAGGTTATACAGGAAATACGTATATTGATTGCTATACATTTGATGGGACATTGCTGTATAGGATTGACCTTGGAGTTAATATCCGTTCAGGTGCTCATTATACACAATTTTTAGTATATGATTTTGATGGAGATGGAAAGTCTGAATTAATGTTTAAAACAGCACCAGGTACAAAAGTAATAAAGTTTGATGCAAAAGGAAACGTTAAATCTGAAGAATTTATTACAATGCTCAAAGAAGATAAAAAAGAAGGATATAGTCATCAAGATGATTATCGAATGAGTAGTGAAGATTATTATAACCATGTTGTTGATATGTTTAAGAATTGGCATAATCATGAGGAAGTTGTAAATGGTAATTGGCCAGAATCACTTGAAGAAGCCTTCGGAATTGAAAAGAAATATGAATACCCGTTATCAACTGAAGATGCTGAAAGTTTAGCAGATTATTTTATTGATGAATATGCTCCAAGCAGAAGTAGCCGTAATAATTTAAGAGATTTTGAAGGATTTATTGTGAAAGGTCCTGAGTATTTAACTGTTTTTAATGGAGAAACTGGCTCTGAAATGGAAACTATTCGTTATAAACATGAACGTCATGATGACGGATTAATGTGGGGAGATTACGCGATGTCACGAATTGAGCCTGGTAATCGAGTCGATCGCTTTTTAGCTGGTGTAGCTTATTTAGATGGTAAGAAACCATCTGCTATTTTTTCACGAGGCTATTATACAAGAGCAACACTAGTTTCATATAGTTGGGATGGTAAACAACTTAAAGAAGAGTGGGACGTTGATAGTGGCTGGACACCAATGACAAATCCTTTTAATGATGGACCACATGGAAGACTTGGCACAAGTGAAGAATTTGGTTCACTTACAACTCAAGGCGCACACTCCTTAAGTACAGCTGATGTTGATGGAGATGGTAAGCAGGAAGTGATTTATGGATCTTCCACAATTGACCATGATGGTTCTTTGCTATATAGCTCAAGTGATGTGATGCCACCTGAAAGTGCAACACCAGGTGTAACGGCTGGGTTAGGTCATGGTGATGCATTACATGTTGCAGATATCGACCCTAATAGAGAAGGCTTAGAAATATTTATGGTTCATGAAGGTGGACGCTGGGCTCCATATGGCTATGCACTTAGAGATGCTGCAACAGGAGAAGTCATTTATGGTGGCTATACTGGTAGGGATACTGGTAGAGGAATGGTAGGTGATATTGATCCTGATCAAAGTGGGCTAGAAACATGGGCTGTTGGATTGTGGACAGCTAATGGAACGAAGCTTGATACACGCTCACCGGGAACGAATATGAATATAAAATGGTCGGGTGATATGACAACACAGATTGTGAATGGATCAGGAGATAAAACACCAACAATTGATGATTGGAAAAAAGGAACAGTTCTAACTGCTTCAAATACGAAAACGAATAATGGTACAAAAGGAAATCCTTCATTAGTTGCTGATATTTTTGGAGATTGGCGTGAGGAATTGCTTGTTCGAACTGATGATAGTCAATCAATTAGAATTTATTTAAGCACAGAAGTGACAGACCGTAAATTATATACTTTAATGCATGATGCACAATATAGAACAGGTATTGCTTGGCAAAACGTCGGTTATAATCAACCAGCATATCCAAGCTATTACTTTGCTTCTGATACAAATTGGAAAAGTGTTTCACAACCAGATATGATAATGCCTGGTGAGTTAACTTCTTTAGCAAATCTAGTCGACATATATGAAGAAAATGGAGAGCTGAAAGGCTCAATTATACGTAAACTTGAAAATACGTTAAAACAAGCTCAACATCATATGGATAAAGGCTCTGATAAAAAGGGGATTTTCTTTTTAGAAAAATTCATTAAACAATTAGATCAAAAACAGAAGAAAAAAGAAGTTAGCGAAAATGCAAAATCAATATTAACAGCTAAGGCTGAGAGTATAATAATGAATATAAAGGAACGTTAAGGGAGATAACCAATTTAATAGCTACCTTAGAATAGATTATAAGACTTTCTATTTTAGGGTAGCTTTTCTATTTAAGAATTCTGTTAACTATAAAATCAATCAGTAAATAATTATCCGTATAACTATTGAAACTAAGTTTAAATTTCAATATATAGTATCACTGCAATTCATTATGTAAACCTTGACAAATAAAGAGTTTCCCTATTAATCTAGATGTGCGTACAAATTTATTTTTTAAGTTTTCATGATCGAAAAAATTATTGTTTTGTACTAAAAACTTATCTTAAAATCGTAACTATTAAATCATTATTCTATGAATTAGGAGGAAGTTAAATGGCTAAAGTAGCATTTTTATTAGCAGGTGGTTTTGAAGATTCAGAGATGATCAATCCCTATGAAGCAATTAAAGAGGCAGGTCATGAGGCAGTGATTATTGGCTTGGAAAAGGGTGTGGAATGTCCAGGTAAGCAAGGGACAGTTTCTTATACAGCAGAATTAGGGGCAGCAGATGCAAACGGAAGTGATTTTGCCGGAGTGGTTATTCCTGGTGGTGGGGCTCCCGAGGCTTTACGTGTAAATGAGGATGTTGTTCGTTTTGTTAAAGAACTAAATGAACAACATAAGGTAATCTCAGGTATATGTCACGGCCCTCAAGTTATGATTAGTGCGGATGTATTAAAAGGAAAAGAAGCAACAAGCTATATCGGTATTCGTGATGATATCAAACTAGCAGGTGCCATTTATAAAGATGAAGAGGTGGTTGTTGGTGAAAATATAGTAACATCTCGTACTCCAGCCGATGAACCTGCTTTTATACGAGAAATACTGGCTAAATTATCATAATATCAGTTTAGTATTTTTAACAATTGAATACTTATATACAAAAAGAGGGTGGGACAAAAGTATATAAGCTAATGATAAACCCGAATTATTAGGAGATATTTCAATTAATCATTCGCCTAATAGTTCGGGTTTTTATATGTCTTCTTCAATAGATTTTTTGACTTTGCATACTATTTTTAGGAGCTAGTGGAAAGCGAGTGTCTGCAGCGCAATGGTACGAACCTGTTTCTTTCAGCTTAATTGATTTTAGATTTATTCGTCTTTTTTGTATGACTTCTTTAATTATGTGCAAGCCTCTTTGTATGTATTTAGTTTTAAGTGTATGCTCTTTTGTATATCACTACTAAAATAACTGACTAATAATATAAATCGCCATAATCCAAATAATAATGGCTGAAAATTGATTTATGTACCTTAAGTACTTCCCATTTGTATCTAGCTGTCCGATTTTTCTACCTGTAATAGCTAGGGCTAAGAACCAAAGCCAAGAAATGGCAATACACGCCAATGCAAAAAGCCATTTATCTGGTCCGCTATAAGTTAATGAACTAGTGCCAATCACTCCAATTGTATCCATAATCGCATGGGGATTTAAAAGTGACACAGAAGTTGCAAAAGTTATCTGTTTTTTTGGTGAAAACTGATTTAGATCTTCCTGTTTTATTACTTGAGAAGAATCCCGCCACATAATCCACCCCATATAAATTAAGAATACAAAGCCAATTATAAAGATAATAGTTTTTAACCAAATAAAGTTAAAAACAATAAGTGAAATACCAGTAACAGCTAGTGAAATTAAGAACGTATCACAAATTGCAGCAGTAACAATCGCGGGTAAGGCGTTTGTGAATTTTTTATGAGTTGCTCCTTGTGTGAATACAAAAATATTTTGAACCCCTAAAGGTAAAATAAGACCAAAAGCTAAAAACACTCCGTGAAGTAATGGTTCCAAAATCATCCCTCCCTTTCTCTCATAATAGAATAACGAAAAAGGTTCATGATGTCTCCAACCAATTGGATGGGAATTAACCCAACCAATCGATTGAAATACTATCTATATTCAATTACACTATTGATTAAAGAAACTCTAGGACATTAAAACTACTAAGGTATAGTGCTGGAGTGAATACGTAAAAATCAATATTTTTAAATATAAAAGGAACCGAGGGAAAGCATGTCTGAAATAGAATGGAAACCCAAAAGAAATTCCCGACAATCATTAACTTTTCAAATTGTTACATATATGAAAAAGAAAATACTAAATGGAGAGTGGACAATTGGTATGAAGTTACCATCGCAAAGAAAGATGGCGAAACAATTTGATGTAAATCGAAGTACAATTGTCAGTGCACTTGAGGAATTAGTAGCAGATGGATTTCTTCAATCAAAGGTTGGAAGTGGCACTAACGTTGTTAATAACACGTGGAGCTTAATTGCGTCTTCACCCCCACCCGATTGGGTTAGTTATGTAAAATCTGGTATTCATGAACCAAATATAACGATGATTCAAAAAATTAATGAAGCTGAAGCAGATTCAAAAATGATCCGGCTTGGTACAGGTGAGCTGGCTCCTGAATTGTTACCTGTTGAAGATATGAAGCGGCTAATGCAAATAAATGAAACTGAAACTCTTTTTTTAGGATATGAAGAACCAAAAGGTAGTCTAACTTTAAGGAAAACGATTTGTGAAAACTTAAAAAGAAAAGGTATAGATGTTTCACCTGCTTCAATTTTAATCGTTTCTGGAGCTTTACAAGCCTTACAGCTCATATCAATAGGATTATTAAAACGAGGCTCGGTTATTTTCCATGAAACACCATCATACTTAAATTCTGTTCATGTGTTTCAATCTGCAGGTATGAATTTATTTGGGGTTTCAATTGATCATGAAGGAATTAATCATGAAGAAATTGGTGTGCTAAAAAAGCAACATCATGGTGCATTACTTTACACAATACCGTCCTATCATAATCCAACAAGTATACTTATGTCTGAAAATAGAAGAAAACAAGTATTAGACATGTGTCAGCAGGAATCACTTCCTATTATTGAAGATGATGTATATGGAGAGTTATGGTTTGATTACCCTCCACCAAAGCCGATTAAAGCCAATGATCATAATGGGAATGTGCTTTATATTGGAAGTGTTTCTAAATCATTGAGTCCTGGACTTAGAATTGGATGGCTTGTTGGACCAGAACCTGTCATTGATAGGTTAGCAGATATAAAAATGCAAACAGATTATGGCTCAAGCTCGATCTCGCAACATATGGTTCAAAAATGGATGGTCAGTGGTATGTATGATGAGTATTTAGCACATGTAAGAAAGGAATTAAAGAAAAAGCGCGATTTTATGTTAGATGTGCTAAATAGTTATTATTCAGATATTGCAATTTGGGAAATACCAAAAGGTGGTTTCTTTATATGGCTTCAATTTAAAATAGATATTTCTATTAGAAGTTTATTTGAGGTATCTCTGAAGGAAGGTATTCTTTTAAATCCTGGTAGTGTGTATGATAAAAATGACCGGAAACATCTTAGACTGTCGTACTCATATGCTTCATTACAAGAAATAGAAGAAGGGTTAATACATTTATCGAAAATAATAAGAGCTAAGGAACATTGTTAGAGAATAATTTGAGCCAGTATTTGTGCTGATTTATTGTACTACTGGGAATAAAACTTATTTAAGACGTTTCGCTATTATTTGTTCTCTTTATTTTGTTTTGGTAAGTATCGTAAAAAAAGAAAGCTCGTGATTATATAGTAAATTCCTAAAATAGCTAAACAGTCTTGTATAACGGTAAATAACTTATAATCCTTGATAAAATACATCCATATAAAAAAACTTATCAAAAAAATGATTGGATATAAGATAAAATAACCAATGAAATAAATCCTTTTAATATTATTCATGAAAAACCACCATCACCATTATTTATTGAAATTCTTATAAGCTTTGAATTACTTAAACATGTTAATTTTATCGTAACATAAAAATTGGAAGTTATGTTTACATATTATTAATTGAGTAAAAGGGTTTAGAATTTTAATACTTTACATATTCGTAAAATGTAGTAAAATAAAGTAAAATATTTTACTAACGAAGACTTGGGGTTTTGTTAGGTAAAGGGAAGATGATTTGGAGGTGAAGAGAATGGCTACAATTAAAGATATTGCGAAAGAAGCGGGGTATTCTATTTCAACAGTATCTCGTGTTCTAAACAATGACCAAAGCCTTTCTGTTCCGGATGAAACGAGAGAAAAAATTTATGATGTTGCAGAAAAGTTAAATTATAAGAAAAATAAAGTAAGATTATTAGTGAAAAATATAGCTTTTCTCTACTGGCTAACTGATAAAGAGGAACTAGAGGATGTATATTTTAAAACAATGAGACTTGAAATTGAAAAGCTGGCCAAAAAATTCAATGTAGAATTAACAACCTATAAAATAACTGATGGTATTAGCATCATACCTGATAATATTGAAGGTTTTATTGCAGTAGGTACGTTTTCTGATAAAGAGTTAGCTCATCTTAGAAGCTTAACTTCTAATGGAGTTTTTATAGATTCAACACCTGATCCAAGCCATTTTGATTCAGTTAAACCAGATTTAGCTCAGGTCGTAACTAAAACGGTTGATCTTTTTATAGAAAAAGGACATACAGAAATAGGGTTTATAGGTGGGACTTATCATAATCCGAACAATGATCAAGATGAGATGGATTTTCGAGAACGAATATTTCGACAATATATGGTAGAAAAAGGTTTACTTAAGGAAGAATATATATTTTGTCATAGAGGATTTTCTGTAGATAATGGTTATTATTTAATGAAAAATGCAGTAGATAATCTGGGAGATCAATTACCTACAGCATTTTTCATTGCATCAGATGCTATTGCAGTAGGTTGTCTGCAGGCATTAAATGAAATGGGGATAGCGATACCGAATCGAGTGAGTATTGTTAGTATCAATAATATAAGTGTGGCAAAATATGTTTCTCCTCCATTAACAACGTATCATATTGATATTCAGGAATTGTGTAAAAATGCGATTGAATTATTGCTCGAACAAGTACTTGAAAAGCGTAAGCTTGTTAAAACATTGTATATAGGATCCAATTTAGTTGTGAGAAAAAGTACAAATTAAATAATGGGTATTTATATTTCATTAAAAAAGTGTTGAATCTTAGCTATTTGAGCTAAGATTCAACACTTTTTTGTTTTTTAGAAACGTTTAGTTTTAGTACATATTAATGAAGTAAAGATCTTATCAACTCTTGTTTCACCTTGTGCCAATCCTTTGTTCGAGCCTTCTATGGAAGTATCGGAAGCATAGGAGAAACACTACAAAATATCGATCTATTAATTTCGTAAATAATTTTACCGATTATAGTAAAATATTTGTTTACTTATTTTTTACCTCATGATATATTAGTTTTAGTAAAGCGTTTCCATTGAAAGAAATTGCTGATCTTACTAAAGGGGGACAATATAGTGAAGAAAAATAAAAAGTTTTTAGGGCTTATGAGTGGTATAGCTTTAAGTTTAGCTTTAGTGGGCTGCGGACCACAGGAAAGTGGTAGTGGAGAGACAAGCCCAGAAAAAGATGCTTCTAATGGAACGACAGAATTATTAGTTTGGGAAGATCAAGATAAAGCTGCTGGAATTGCAGATGCTGTTGCTGCCTTTGAAGAAGAACATGATGTAAAAGTTAAAGTGGTTGAAAAAACATATGCTCAACAAATTGAAGATTTACGTTTAGATGGTCCAGCTGGAACTGGTCCAGATGTATTAACTATGCCTGGTGATCAAATTGGAACAGCTGTAACTGAAGGTTTAGTAAAGGAATTAACTGTTGGAGAAGATGTTCAATCAATTTATACAGATGTTGCAATGCAGTCACAAACAGTAGAAGGTAAAGTTTATGGTTTACCAAAAGCTGTTGAAACAACAGTACTCTTCTATAACAAAGATTTAGTTTCTGAAGATCAATTACCAACAACATTAGATGGATGGTATGACTTGTCTAAAGAAATGACTGACGGTGAGAAGTTTGGTTTCTTAGCATTGTTTGATCAAATTTATTATGCACAAAGTATTATGAGTGGTTATGGAGGATATATCTTTGGGAAAGACGATAAAGGAAATTATGATCCTACTGATATTGGCTTAAACAATGAAGGCGCTGTTGAGGGAGCACAATATATTCAAAAATTTTATAAAGAAGGCTTATTTCCAGCAGGTATCATTGGGGAACAAGGAATTAATGTCTTAGATACATTATTTACAGAAGGAAAAGCGGCAGCTGTTATTTCTGGTCCTTGGAATACTGAGCCATATGCAAAAGCAGGTATTAACTATGGAGTTGTAAAATTACCAGAATTATCAAATGGTGACAATATGAGCTCATTCGTTGGAGTGAAAAGCTATAACGTAAGTGGCTATTCAAAAAATGCTGAGCTTGCACAAGAGTTAGTTGTATTTCTTGCAAATGAAGAAAATTCTAGAAAAAGATTTGAAATTACAAAAGAAGTTCCAGCTGTAGCATCTCTAGCAAATGACCCAGTTGTTGCAGAAGATGTATCAGCGCAAGCAGTGGCAGAGCAATCACAATTTGCTGAATTAACACCAAACATTCCAGAAATGAATGAAGTGTGGACACCAACTGATTCAGCTCTACAAACAATTGCTACAGGTAAAGCTGAGCCACAAGCAGCGTTAGATCAAGCTGTTGAAACAATTAAAGGGCAAATTGAAGCAAAACATTCAGGTAAATAATTAAGGTTTGAATAATGGTGTCAAACGTTACTCTTCGTTTGACACCATTTATTATAAGTTTTAAAGAACAGACGGAATGATTTGATTTCCTGTCTATATAGAGAGGTGAAGAAAATGCAACATCGTAGAAATGCCTTATTATTATCTGTGATTCCAGGTCTTGGACAATTTTATAACAAGCAGTGGATTAAGGGGCTTATCTATTTAATTTTAGGCGTATCTTTCATTGCTGTATTTAAAGATTTATTAAATATGGGCTTTTGGGGTCTATTTACCTTAGGAACAGAAGTACCACGTGATAACTCTGTTTTTCTTCTAGCAGAAGGTATTATTGCTGTTATTGTTACCTGTTTTGGTCTAGGGATTTATTATTTGAATTTAAGAGACGCATACAATAATGGGAAGTTACGAGATGAGAATAAAGAATTAAGTTCACTGAAGGAACAATACCAGAATTTAATGGCTCATGGTTACCCATATGTGATTAGTGGTCCATCTCTATTCATCCTAATCTTTGCCGTTATTTTTCCTATTCTATTTAGCTTTGCTTTAGCATTTACAAATTATGATTTATATCATTCTCCTCCTGCTAATCTAGCTGATTGGGTTGGATTACAAACATTTGCAGAGATTTTCACCGTTGATATTTGGCGTTCTACGTTCTTTGATGTTTTATCTTGGACTGTTATTTGGACTCTAGTAGCATCAACACTTCAAATTAGTATTGGTATTTTCCTCGCTGTTTTGGTAAATCAAAAAGCAATTCGCTTTAAGAGATTATTTCGAACAATTTTAGTTTTACCTTGGGCAGTACCTGGTTTTGTAACGATATTAATTTTCGCAGGTTTATTCAACGACAGTTTTGGTGCAATTAACAATGATATTTTAGCAGCATTTGGCATTGATCCGATTCCTTGGTTAACAGATCAAAATTGGTCAAAATTAGCACTTATCCTCATGCAGGGGTGGTTAGGCTTTCCATATATTTTCTTAGTTACAACTGGTGTCCTTCAATCAATTCCTGAAGATCTTTATGAGGCAGCTACAATTGATGGTGCGTCGATGTTTGCTAAATTTAAAAATATTACTATGCCAATGATTTTAATAGCAATGGCTCCAATACTTATAACACAATATACGTTTAACTTTAATAATTTTAATATTATCTATCTATTTAATGGTGGTGGTCCAGCTGTACCTGGGTCAAATGCTGGTGGAACTGATATTTTAGTATCTTGGATTTATAAATTAACGATGCAATCGAGTCAGTATTCTCTTGCAGCAGCATTAACTATTTTACTTTCTGTATTTGTTATTGTGATCGCATTATGGCAATTCAGACGGACGAAATCGTTTAAAGAGGAGGTTTAAAAAATGCTGTCAAATACAAAGACGAGAAAATTTATAAGTCTCCTAATTTCTTATGCAATCTTAATTTTTACGTCTGTTATCATCATTTATCCGTTAATTTGGACTGTAGGCGCAAGCTTTAACCCAGGTAATAGTTTAATTAGTACATCGATCATACCGAAAAATCCAACTTTGGATCATTATAGAGAATTGTTTGCTGGTAAAGAAAGCTTACAATACGGTCAATGGTATTTAAACTCATTAAAAATTAGTGTGTTTACCATGATAGGGACTGTTGCTAGTGTTTGTTTTACAGCCTATGCCTTTTCTCGATTCCGTTTTAAAGGGAGAAAAAATGCTTTAACGTTATTTCTATTATTACAAATGATTCCTCAGTTTTCAGCTTTAATTGCTCTATTTGTTTTAGCGCAAATTCTAGGAATGATGAATAATCATTGGTTATTAATTCTGCTTTATATAGGTGGTCTTATTCCAATGAATACGTACCTTATGAAGGGCTATATGGATTCGATTCCAATTGATCTTGATGAAAGCGCAAGGATTGATGGAGCGAGCAATACACGAATCTTTTTACAAATTATAATGCCACTTTCAAGACCAATGGTTGCTGTAGTTGCCATGCTAGGATTCACAGGACCTCTTGGCGATTTCATCTTATCATCAACGATTTTAAGATCAGCTGAGTACTATACATTGCCAATTGGGCTATTTAACTTAGTAAACGATGTAATGGGTGCAAGTTATACAACCTTTGCTGCAGGGGCGATCTTAATAAGTATTCCAATTGCTCTTATTTTTATCCTTTTGCAAAAGAACTTTGTTTCAGGGTTAACAGCAGGTGGCACAAAGGGTTAAAGAAATATTGTATTAAAAGGAGAGAATTATGTCTAAGAGTAATAAAACATATACATCAAAAGCAAATTTCATGCTTCATGGAGGAGACTACAATCCTGATCAATGGTTAGATCGTCCTGACATTTTAGAGGATGACATAAAGCTTATGAAGCTTGCACACACAAATACATTTTCAGTAGGAATCTTTGCTTGGAGTGCACTTGAACCTGAAGAAGGTGTATATAACTTCGAGTGGTTAGATGAAATTTTTGAAAATATCACTAGTATTGGTGGTCGAGTTATTTTAGCTACACCGAGTGGTGCTCGCCCTGCGTGGATGTCTCAAAAATATCCTGAAGTATTAAGGGTAAACGGAAACAGATTAAAGCAGTTACATGGTGGTCGTCATAACCATTGCTTTACTTCAAAAGTTTATCGTGAAAAAACGCAGGAAATGAACAGACTATTAGCAGAGAGATATGGTCAACATTCAAGTTTATTAATGTGGCATATTTCCAATGAATATGGTGGGGAATGTCATTGTGATTCATGTCAGCATGCATTCAGAGATTGGTTAAAAGAAAAATATAATAATAGTTTGGAGTCTTTAAATGATGCATGGTGGGGTCCTTTCTGGAGTCATACTTATAATGATTGGTCACAAATTGAATCTCCTTCTCCGATAGGTGAGAGTGCCGTTCATGGATTAAACTTGGATTGGCGTCGATTTGTTACAGATCAAACAATAAACTTTTATGAAAATGAAATTGTGCCATTAAGAGAATTAACACCTAACATCCCAATTACGACAAATTTTATGGCAGACACATTTGACTTAATTCCATTTCAAGCCTTAGATTACAGCAAGTTTGCAAAGCATCTTGATGTTGTTAGCTGGGATGCATATCCTGCTTGGCACAATGATTGGGAAAGCACTGCTGAGTTAGCAATGAAAGTTGGCTTTATTAACGATTTATATAGAAGCCTTAAACAGCAGCCGTTCTTATTAATGGAATCAACACCGAGTGGAGTAAACTGGCATGAAGTAAATAAGGCAAAAAGACCAGGTATGCATTTGCTTTCTTCTATGCAAATGGTTTCACATGGCTCTGATAGTGTTTTGTATTTTCAATGGAGAAAATCACGTGGATCGTCTGAAAAGTTCCATGGAGCTGTTGTTGATCATGATAATAGTTCAGAAAATCGAGTATTTAAAGAGGTTGCACAGGTTGGTCAAACATTAGAAAAGCTATCAGATGTAGTTGGAACAAATCGTCCATCTGAGGTAGCGGTTTTCTATGATTGGGAAAATAACTGGGCAATAAATGATGCTCAAGGCTTTGGACTTAAAACGAAGCTTTATCCACAAACGTTACAACAGCATTACCGCACTTTCTGGGAACAAGATATCCCAGTAGATGTTATTACAAAAGAGCAGGATTTTTCTGATTATAAATTACTTATTGTGCCAATGCTTTATTTAGTTAGTGAGGAAACAATTTCAAGATTAAAAGCATTTGTTGCAAATGGCGGTAAATTAGTTATGACTTATATCAGTGGTCTTGTGAATGAACATGATTTAACTTATATGGGTGGCTGGCATAAAGACCTTCAAGAGATTTTTGGTATGAAGCCTCTTGAAACAGATACTTTGTATCCAAAGGATAGAAATTATGTGACTTACAAAAACAAGTCATATGAAATGAAAGATTATGCAACAGTAATTGCTCTTAATTCTGCTAATGTAGAAGGAGTCTATCAAGAGGATTTTTATGAAAATACACCTGCAGTAACTAGTCATCAATATGGAAAAGGAAAATCATATTATATTGGTGCACGGTTAGATGAACAATTTCACAGAGACTTTTATAGTGAATTAATAGACGAATTAAGTCTTGGAGCTGTTTGTGATATTAAACATGAACAAGGTGTTTCTGTTCAAGTCAGACAGGCAGAAAATAGTGATTATATTTTCATCATGAACTTTACAGAAGAAAAACAACCTATTAGCTTTGATTTCCAAGGAAAAGATATGGTTTCTGGAGATGTAATTAGTGGAGACATAATGCTAGATAGGTATGAAGTAAAAATAATTGAGAAAACAAACAGCTAGTAAATTCTTATAGTAAGAGCGTCCATTCTAATGTAGATTGGATGTCTCTTTACTTGTTTTGAAACAAATTCCTTTGTACATAAAAGTAACCGCTTACTTTAATTGAAGTGATGCGACAAGAAATCAAATAGCTTAAAATATTTACTTTTTGGCTCTGTTAAACTTTGTTGTTGATTTCCGTTACAGGCATTCGCTTTTCGCGGGCGGTCCGGGAGCCTCCTCTGCGCAAGCACCTGAGGGGTCTCCCTTTGACACGCTTCTCTAAGCAGGAGTCTCATATATTCACTTCCAATCAACAAAGTGCTAAAAATCAACATTAAGCTTTAACATAGCCTATTTTAAAAATGAAAAAATCGAAGGGTGGTAAAAATATGTGTAAAAGAAAGAATAGTAGAATAATCGTATCAATGTTTTTAGCATTAATTTTGCTATTGAGCTCATTTCTTGAACAAACTAATGTAAGTTATGCTGCAGATTCAGTAGATAATCTTTTTGTGAATAGTGGATTTGAAACAGATTTTTGGGAAGATGGTTCATGGGCTGTTGAAACTGAGAACTGGGATGGTGTTGATTTACAGTATTTTAATTATGCAAGTGACGAGTGGATAACTCCTCAGGAAGGAGAACATGCTTTCAAATATTGGGTGAAAGATACTTCAACTGAAAATCAGTTATTCACAATAAAACAAACAGTAGAGAGCCTTCCTGCTGGAAGTTATCAATTATCGGTTAATTCGATGGGGGGAGAAGCTGCTGAAGCAGGACATGTCACTCTGTTTGCTGGAGAAAATAAGTTGGATCCAGTTATGACTGAGGGCTACAATAATTGGGACACGGTTACCTTTTCATTTGATTTAACAGAAGAAGCGACTGATCTTGAAGTAGGAGCTACAATTACAGGTGCCCCTAATTCTTATGGTTTTATAGATAGCTTTAATCTAGTTTCAAAGGATAATAGTTCACAGCAAGTTGAAGCTGATATTTTCGTAGAGAAAGTAGCAGGAATAGATAACGAATTTATTAAAGGTGTAGATGTTTCAAGTATTATTTCTTTAGAAAACAGTGGTGTAGATTTTTATAACGAAGCTGGGGAAGTACAAGATATTTTTACAACGATGAAGGAAGCAGGAGTTAATTATAGTCGTGTACGTATTTGGAATGATCCATATGATTCAGAAGGTAATGGATATGGTGGCGGAAATAATGATTTAGAAAAGGCAATTGAGATTGGAAAAAGATCAACAGCAAATGGCATGAAGTTGTTAGTAGATTTCCATTACTCAGATTTCTGGGCGGATCCTGCAAAACAACAAGCACCAAAGGCTTGGCAGGATTTAAGCTTTGAAGATAAAAAAACAGCAGTTTACAACTATACAAAAGAAAGCCTTCAAACCTTATTAGATGAAGGTATTGATGTTGGTATGGTTCAAGTTGGTAATGAAACAAATGGTGCGATTGCTGGAGAATCTGATTGGTCAAAAATGAGTGCATTATTTAATGAAGGTAGTAAAGCAATTAGAGAAATTGATCCAAACATCTTAGTAGCATTACATTTTACCAACCCAGAAACAGCTGGAAGATATAGTTCCATTGCTAAAACTCTAGATGATCATCAAGTTGATTATGATGTTTTTGCTAGCTCCTATTATCCATTTTGGCATGGAACGTTGGATAATTTAACAACAGTTTTGAAAAATGTAGCTGATACGTACGGTAAAAAAGTGATGGTTGCTGAAACATCTTATGCTTATACTGCTGAAGATGGTGATGGTCATGGTAATACAGCACCAAAGAATTCGGGTCAAACATTAAATTATCCAATTACTGTTCAAGGTCAAGCTAATTCTGTAAGAGATGTTATTGAAGCAGTTGCAAATGTAGGAGATGCGGGTATTGGTGTGTTTTATTGGGAACCGGCATGGCTTCCAGTAGGGTCAGATTTAGAACAAAACAAATCAATTTGGGAAGAATACGGCTCAGGTTGGGCTACTAGTTATGCTACAGAATATGATCCACATGATGCAGGACAATGGTTTGGCGGAAGTGCTGTAGATAATCAAGCATTATTTGATTTTAAGGGACAACCTCTTTCTTCCTTAAATGTATTCAAATATGTTGATACAGGAGCAGTTGCACCTTTAGAAATTGATGAAATAAAAGATATATCTGTAAGTGCAAATGTAGGTGAAGATATTTCATTACCTACGATAGTTACTGTTATTTACAATGATGGTAGTGAGGGATCTGTAAATGTTGCTTGGGATCAATCGGCATTAGCAGCAGCTATTAAAGCTGGAGAAGGGTCATATGAAATTGACGGTACGGTTGAAGGTGACGGTGCTGTTAAGGCACATCTACAAATCAATGCAAAAAATTATGTATTTAATGCTAGTTTTGAAAATGATGATAGAAGTATGTGGAAAATTACTTATGATAGTGAAACATCTGGATACGCTACTTTCCAACAAAAAGCATCAGATGCAAAATCTGGTGAATATTCATTACATTATTATTCAGGTGAACAAATTGACTTTGATGTTACACAAACAATCACAGGTTTAGAGCCAGGTTATTATAGTTTATCAATGTTTTTGCAAGGTGGAGATGCAGACGAATCTGAAATGTATCTTTATGCAACAACAGAAGATCAAGAATATAAACAGAATACTTCTGTGAATGGTTGGGTGAATTGGAGTAACCCTGAAATCAAAGAAATACTTGTATTAGATGGTACGTTGACTATTGGAGCAAAAATTAAGGCAAATCCAGGCGCATGGGGTACTTTAGATAACTTTTACTTACAACGAACAGGTGATTATGTAGTTGACGAGCCAGAAGTTGATCCAATTCCAGAGTTGGAAGAACCAGGGACAGGTGAAGGGGAACCAACAACACCGGAACCAGGTAATAATGGTAGGGAAAAAGAAAAACCAACATTACCAAAACCCGAAAAAGTAAAAAAAGATAAAAAACCTGCGACTATTAAGCTAAAATTAATAGATGGTAAAGTAATAATTGATAACAAAGAAATAGAAAAGATTAAGGAAAACAATGGTCTATTGATTGTTAATTTCGAGAGTACAAAAGCACCTGTTACTTTAACAAAAGAAAATATTGCTTTGTTAAAAGAAAAGGGGATAGAAAAGATCATGTTATCTCCAAAAGGTGTTGGAACAAGCATTAGCATTCCACTTGAGATGATTGAGGAAGGCGCAAATGTTGAAATTAAACGTCTGAAAAATACGACAGACTCAAGATTTGTTAGTGGAATTTATGATTTTACAATTAAAGTTGGAGAAGCGACACTTCATTCATTTCGTGTACCACTTGAGCTAACATTCAAAGTGGATAATAGTAAAGTGAAAAATACAGATAACCTTCGAGTTGTTTACTTTAATGAAAATACAAAGAAATGGGAAATTGTTAAAGGTGTAGTATACAATGATGGTCAAGTAACTGTCCAAACAGATCACCTTAGTATCTATTCTGTAGTAGAAATTGAAAATGAAGAAGATGTAACAGAGCTTGCAAGTGCTTCAACAGAAAGCTATGAGTTACCAAATACAGCAACAAAAACATACAATAATCTGATCATTGGATTGCTTTTAATTGTTATTGGATCTGTATTTGTATGGAGACAACGTAAATATTTAAAAATGAATAGTTAATAAATAGATCGAAAAAAGCCCTAATCTGAAGAGGATTAGGGCTTTTTAAAGCTTGTTGAGAAGCATAAATAAATTTTATCTTCGATTTTTGGGATTTATCTTCGATTTTTCGAAATATCTTCGATTCTGCAAATTTATCTTCGATTAGACATTTTTCGACAAAAACATCTTATGCAAAAAAAATCAGAATAACTAATTACTGTGCATATACATAATTATCACAAGTTTAACAGAGCGTAACTTTTCAAAAAATACAAACAAAAAAAGAAAAACAAACGATAATACAATAATAAATAAATATAAACAAACAAAAACGGGTGTTATTATAATAGAAAGATAGTATAATAAAAACAAGATCAGTCTTTTATTAGTAACGGGAGGTAATGGAAATGAAAGTATCTTTATTTATTACATGCCTAGCAGATGTATTTTATTCAAATGTTGGTCAACATACAGTTGAACTTTTAGAAAAGCTTGGTTGTGAAGTGGATTTTCCTGAACAACAAACATGCTGTGGTCAGCCTGCTTATAATAGTGGTTATCATAAAGAAACAAAAGAAGTGGCAAAACATATGATTCGTACGTTTGAGAAATCGGATTATGTTGTTGGTCCATCGGGTTCATGTGTGGCGATGCTTAAGGAATATGGTCACTTATTTGAGCAAGATCCTGCTTGGAAGGAAAGAGCTAAAAAGCTAGCAAATAAGTCATATGAATTAACACAGTTTATTGTCGATGTATTAAAAGTAGAAAACGTGAATGCTAGTCTACCAGCATGTGCGACTTATCATAAATCCTGTCATATGACACGTTTACTAGGTGTAAAAGATGCTCCTGGTACGTTATTAGATCAAGTGGAAGGATTAGATGTAAAACCACTTCCGAATAGTCATGATTGCTGTGGCTTTGGTGGAACTTTTTCAGTGAAAATGGTTCCAATTTCAGAGCAGATGGTTGATGAAAAAGTTAAGCATATTGAAGAAACCGGGGCGGAAGTATTAATTGGTGCTGATTGTGGCTGTTTAATGAATATAGGCGGAAGAATTAATCGAAAAGGTAAATCAATTAAGGTTATGCATATTGCAGAAGTATTAAATAGTGAGGTGAAGTAAAATGGCGATGAAGATTGGTGATGAGAAATTTTTTGAGCGTGTTGATAAAGGAGTAAATAATACGTTCATGAGAAACGCTGTTGTGTCAGCTCAAGAGAGAATGCAGGGTAAGCGTCTGTTAGCGACAGAAGAGATTGGAAACTGGGAAGAATGGCGTAAGCTTGGTGAAGAAATTCGGACACATACTCTTGAAAACCTTGACTACTATTTAGAGCAATTGAGTGAAAATGTTAAAAAACGTGGTGGACATGTTTTTTTTGCTTCTACAAAGGAAGAGGCTAATGAGTATATTTCAAAAGTAGCAAGAAAGAAAAATGCAAAGAAAGTTGTTAAATCAAAATCAATGGTTACAGAAGAAATTCATTTAAATAGTGCATTAGAAAAAGCTGGCTGTGAAGTGATTGAAACGGATTTAGGGGAATATATACTACAGCTTGATGATCATGATCCACCTTCACACATCGTTGTACCTGCTCTTCATAAAAATAAAGAACAAATTCGTGATACGTTTAAAGAAAAACGCGGCTATGATAAATCAGAAATACCTGAGGAGCTCGCACTTTTTGCAAGAGAACAGCTTCGTCAAGAATTTTTAAGTGCTGATCTTGGTATTACAGGCTGCAATTTTGCTGTGGCGGAATCAGGCTCTATTAGTCTTGTCACAAATGAAGGAAATGCTGGACTTGTAACCGCTTTACCTAAAACGCAAATTACAGTAATGGGAATGGAAAGAATTGTGCCAACTTGGGAAGAGCTAGATGTTTTAGTAAGTCTATTATGTCGAAGCTCAGTAGGTCAAAAACTAACTAGCTATATTACTGGATTAACAGGACCAAAAGGTGAGGGAGATGTTGATGGACCAGAAGAATTTCACCTTGTGATTGTTGATAATGGGCGTTCAAATATATTAGGCACAGAATTCCAAAGTGCACTCAACTGCATTCGTTGTGCTGCGTGTGTGAATGTGTGTCCAGTTTATCGCCATATTGGTGGCCATTCTTATGGATCAATTTATGCCGGACCAATTGGTGCAGTTTTAACACCATTACTTGGTGGATACGAAGATTATAAAGAGCTTCCATATGCATCATCTTTATGCGCTGCATGTACAGATGCATGTCCTGTAAAAATACCTCTACATGAACTATTAATAAAGCATCGTAGAAAAATTGTAGAAGATGAGAAAAAGTCACCTTTTGCTGAAAAGCTTGCAATGAAAGGCTATCAATTAGCAGCAAGTTCGCCAAGTCTTTATAAAGCTGGTACTAAATCAGCTTCATCTGTAATGGCACCCTTTACGCAAGATAATAGTATTCAAAAAGGGCCAGGACCAATGAAGCCTTGGACTGACGTGCGTGATTTTCCTGCTCCTAATAAAGAGAGATTTAGAGACTGGTATAAAAAGAGGAACAAAGGAGGCGAATGAATAATGGCAGAAGGACAAATTCACAATCAAGATTCATTTCTTAATAATCTTGCTGAAAAACTAGGAAGACAAAGAAGAAAGAATGTAACAAAACCAGAGTGGACAACAACTCCACAATATGACGTTTTAAAAGACGCAACAAAAGATGAGTTGGTGGAAGTCCTAAAAAAACATTGTGAAGTAATTCATACTCAATTTATCGAGACAAATTCAGAGAATCTTACGAAACAAATCCGAAATGTTTTCAAACAGTATGAAGTTGAAAGTGTCGTAACTTGGAAAGATGTGCGGTATAAACAGTTCGGGTTAGAAGATGAGTTATTGAAGGAATTACCAGAAGAGAATATCGATGTTCATATTTGGGACCCATCTCTAAAAGAGAAAAATATTCAAGCTGCAGAAAAAGCAGATGTCGGAATTACATTTAGTGATATGACTTTAGCTGAATCTGGAACAGTTGTTTTATTTAGTAGTGAAAACAAAGGTAGATCTGTTAGTTTATTACCGAAAACCTATATTGCCATTATCCCCAAAAGTACATTAGTACCAAGAATGACTCAAGCAACTGCTTATATAAATAAACAAGTTCAAGAGGGTAGAAACATTTCTTCCTGTATTGATTTTATTACAGGTCCAAGTAATAGTGCTGACATTGAATTAAACTTAATTGTAGGTGTTCACGGACCTATAAAAGCAACCTATATTCTTGTGAATGATAAATAATTTCAAAAACAAACAAAAATATATTCAAAAATAAACAAACATAGTTTATAATTAAAAACAGACAATCAAACAAAAACAGATGCAAACAATAGAGGAGGAAACAAAATGGTACAAAGTTTATGGAACAAAGAAAAAGCAGCTTCATTATCTCAAGGTGTTGAAGAATTAGTTTACCGCTCTAACTTAATTGGAACAGATCGTTCTGTATGTAACTGGGGTGGCGGTAACACATCAATGAAAACAATCGAAAAAGATTTCCGTGGCCGTGATGTAGAGGTTATGTATGTAAAAGGAAGTGGATCTGATTTAGCAACAATGAAGGCTCATAACTTTACAGGATTAAAGATGGAAGATATTCGTCCTTTAATTGAACGTAATGAAATGCCTGATGAAGAGATGGTTGCATATCTTGCACATTGTATGATCGACAGTAAGCATCCACGTGCTTCAATTGAAACTCTTTTACATGCATTTTTACCATTTAAACATGTTGATCACACACATCCAGATGCGATTATTAGCGTTTGTTGTGCAGACAATGGTAGACAAATTGCTGAAGAAATTTATGGTGACCGATTTGTATGGGTACCATATGTTCGTCCAGGATTCACTTTATCAAAAATGATTGCAGAAGGTGTGAAAAATAACCCGAACGCTGAATTAGTATTGATGGAAAAGCACGGTCTTGTTGTTTGGGGTGAAACGGCTGAAGAAAGCTATGAAAAAACAATTTCTGTTATCAATGAAGCTGAGCAATATATCCAATCAAAACATGTTGAAGAAAATGTATTTGGTGGACAAAAATATGAAGCACTTGCAGAAGAAGATCGTAAAAATGTTTTAGCGCAAGTGATGCCAGTTATCCGCGGTGCTGTTAGCGAAGAAAAGAAAATGCTATTAACATATGATGATGCACAAGATGTACTGCAATTTGTAAATAGCAATGATGCAGCAAAATTATCACAGGTTGGAGCAGCTTGTCCTGATCATCTAGTTCATACAAAAATGACACCTTTATTCATTGATTGGAATCCACAATCAGAAGATGTTGCTAGTTTAGTAGAAAAAGTAAAAGCTGGAATTGAAGCTTTTAAAGAAGAATACAAAGCATACTTTGAAAGAAATAAAAACGAAGGTGACAAAATTTCTGAAACAGCACCACGAGTTATTTTAATTCCTGGTATTGGTATGGTTAATAGCGGCAAAAATATTCCTATGGCTAATGTAAGTGGTGCTCTTTACCACCGTGCAATTGCTGTTATGAAAGGATCTACTACACTAGGAAGCTTTGTTTCTTTAAATGAAAATGAGTCATTCAATGTTGAATATTGGCCATTAGAGCTTTATAAATTATCATTAGCTCCAGCAGAAGCTGAATTTTCAAGACAAGTAGCATTTGTTACAGGTGGTGCTGGTGGAATCGGAAGTGAAACTTGTCGTCAATTTGTTGCAGAAGGTGCACATGTTGTGATTGCTGACCTTAACTTGGAAGGTGCAGAAAAGGTAGCAGCAGAAATTAATGAAAAATATGGTGAAAAACGTGCATTCGCTGTAAAAATGGACGTAACAAGTGAAGAAGCTGTTCAAGAAGCATTCAAACAAACAGCTTTAACTTATGGTGGAGTCGACACAATTGTAAATAATGCAGGTCTTGCAACTTCAAGTCCTTTTGATGAAACATCATTAAAAGAGTGGAATTTAAACATGAATGTTCTTGGAACGGGTTATTTCTTAGTTGCTCGTGAAGCGTTCAAGCAAATGAAAACACAGGGCACTGGTGGAAATATGGTGTTCATCGGTTCAAAAAACTCTGTATACGCAGGAAAGAACGCAGCAGCATATAGCTCTGTAAAAGCGATGGAAACTCATCTTGCTAGATGTATTGCAGCAGAAGGTGGAGAATTTGGTATTCGTGTAAACTCTGTTCTTCCAGATGCAGTTCTTCAAGGATCAGCTATTTGGGGATCAAGCTGGAGAGAAGAACGTGCAGCAGCATATGGTATTCATCCAGATCAATTAGAAGAACACTACCGTAAACGTACGACATTATTAGTGAATATTTATCCTAAAGATATTGCCCAATCTATTCTTTTCTTTGCTTCGTCAAAATCAGATAGAACAACTGGATGTATGATAACCGTTGATGGTGGAGTTCCAGCTGCATTTACTAGATAATAATAAGGATACAAATAAGGTGTAAAAGATGAGAATTCTATTACACCTTGTTTTGTACCTATAAGTATGAGAGTGGATAAGCACTAAAAACAATGCGTTTCAGTTTATACTATGTCATAATAATATCTAGAGCCTACAAGCATAAGAGCTGACTCTTTTGGCAAGTAAGCTCAATCTCATAATTTATTTTCTCATTGTGAGAACTAGGAGGCACACACAAATGCTTGTAGCAGAAAGACACCGGAAAATTGTCGATGTTGTTAATGAAAAATTAAGTGTTAGAGTAACAGAACTAAGTAAGATTTTTAAGGTAACGGAAGAAACAATAAGACGAGATTTAGAAAAACTAGAAAAAGAAAATCTATTACGCCGTAGTCATGGTGGCGCTGTTAGTATACAAGATGAACAAACAGAAGTTTCTTATACAGAAAGAGAAATTACAAATGCAGCACAAAAGAGAGCTATTGCTATTGAGGCAGTTAAACTTATTGAACCAGGAGATCAAATTGTTCTTGATGCTAGTACAACTGCTTGGTATATGGCAAAGGAAATGCCAGACTTACCACTAACCGTTTTAACAAATTCAATAAAAGTAGCAGTAGAGCTAAGTAAAAAAGAGCAAGTTCGAGTTATTTCTACTGGTGGAATGCTACAGCCTAAATCACTTTCATATGTTGGACCACTAGCGGAGAGATCACTTAATATGTATCATGTGAATAAGGCTTTTATATCGTGCAAGGGCGTTCATATTGATGCGGGTTTAAGTGATTCAAATGAATGGCAAGCATTGTTGAAAAAGCAAATGATGTTTATCGCAGATCAAACGATATTATTGGCTGATTCTACTAAGTTCGGAGTACGAACTTTCGCCCAAATTAAAGAGATACAAAATATTGGACGTGTTATTACCGATGATAGCATTGCTGATTCGTATTCTCGAGCACTGGAAGAAAAAGGTGTGCAGCTTCAAATAGTTAAGATATAAAAACATACGAGATAACGGTATAGCTTAGTCTATGCCGTTTTTCTTATAAGTAAAATTTGGGCTGAATTTTACAATAAAGGGAAATAAAATATTATGTTTGAAATAAAAGAGGGATATTAATGAAACATAATCTTTTCCAAGAATTATTAGTTTTAAATGAAGAAGAAAAATTAGTTCTTGAACAAAAAAGAGAAGTGCAAAAAGAGATTTATACGAGTCAGGAAAGTTTTATTGTTGAAGGTGAAAAATTCTTAAATAATAGAATGATCATGGTGCGAAAGCATACGAGATTTGTTCCATTTCCTAAACATAAGCACAATTATATTGAAGTTAACTATGTTTATAATGGAACACTTAAACAAACAGTGGGAAATGAGAAGCTTGACTTGAAAAAGGGAGATATTCTTTTCCTTAATCAACATATTGAACATGAACTTGAAGCATGTGCAGAAGAGGATATTATTATTAACTTCATCATTAAACCAGAGTTTTTTTCGTTTATCTTTTCATATTTAACAACGGAGAATATGATTTCAAATTTTTTAATAAGTAGTATTTTTAATGAAGCACCAAATGGAGAATATCTTTATTTCGCTGTATCAGAAATTAAAAGTGTTCAAGAGCTTATCGAAAAAATGATTATTGAAATTATGAATCCTTCAATGATGTCAGAGTCAACTATAAAGTTATATATGGGTTTACTAATGGTTGAGCTTATTAAGAACTCTGATAAAGTTAAATATAAAGAAGAGAACCATAAGCAGCAAACAATTGTTGAGTCACTAAAGTACATTGACGAAAAATTTAAGAATGCAACATTGTATGAATTGGCTGTTAAATTAAATCTTCCACATTACACATTAAGCAAAGAAATTAAAAAAGCAACAAAATTTACATTTAAGGAACTTGTTCAGGAGAAAAGGCTAAGTGTAGCAAGAGAATTATTGGTTAATACATCTTTACCGATTACTGCAATTGTAGAAGAGGTTGGATATGAAAATATAAGTTACTTTTACCGTGTATTTAAGAGCAAATACGGTTATACTCCTAAAAATTATAGAGATGAAATATTGAAGAAATAGTCATATCACTACTTAGACAAGTAGAGGATATGGCTATTTTATTTTAGGTTATTAAGTGCATAAATGGAGTTTGTTGATTGTTGTGAAAGATATGATTTCCTTACGATGGGAGCTTACTAATGAGCAAGCTTATAATGAAAAATTAAGAGCTACCATTGGAAAACTAATATTTTTAACGAAATTATCCAGAGTTTTTTAACAGAACATTCTTAAGTACTATAATGGCAAATAAGGACAATAAAAGAGTTTAATTAAGTTATAGTAAATGGAATCTTAATATCTTAAAATGTAATTAAGTAAGCGTTTTCGGCAAGGGTTATTTTCATAAACTTCGTCACTTTTAGATACTTGAAGAAAACAAAACTGAATAAAGTCTAGTGGCTTCTTCTTCTCTTAGAATAGCAATAAAAACACTATTTTTAACAGAAAGAGCCTCCAGAAAAGGGTGGTAATCATGACTAAATATAGCTTAGCCGTAGATATTGGGGCTTCAAGTGGAAGATTAATTCTTGGCCATGTAGAAAGTGGGAAGCTACAATTAAACGAAATTCATCGTTTTGATAATAATATAGTAAAACGAAATGAACACTTTTGTTGGGATATTGAAGCTTTATTTCAAGAAATTAAAGTAGGAATAAATAAGTGTAATGAGCTTGATTTAAAACCAGAAAGTATTGGTATTGATACGTGGGCAGTAGATTTTGTATTACTTGATGAAAATGACAATTTATTAACTGATGCAGTAGCATATCGAGATCCAAGAACAGATGGAATTATGGAAGAAGTATTTGAGATTATATCAAAGGAAAAGCTGTATTTTGAGACAGGTATTCAATTTCAAAAGTTTAATACAATTTATCAATTATTTGCATTAAAAAAGAAATCGCCAGCTGTTCTTGATCAAGCAAAAACATTTTTAATGATTCCAGAATATTTGAATTTTTTATTAACAGGCAAAAAAGCAAATGAGTATACAAACGCAACATCTACACAGCTTGTTAATGCATTTACAAAACAATGGGACATTGAACTGTTGGAAAAGTTAGGGATAAATAAGGAAATGTTTCACGAAATACAGCCACCAAAATCAATTGTGGGTACTTTATCAGAGGAGCTTGTTTCAGAATTTGGCTTTGATATGAAGGTGGTTTTACCTGCTACACATGACACAGGTTCAGCTGTGATTTCTGTTCCTGAACTAGAAGAAACCATTTATCTTAGCTCTGGAACATGGTCATTAATAGGTGTAGAAAACCATTTCCCAATTTGTGTTCCAAAAGCCCTTGAGTATAATTTCACAAATGAAGGTGGTTTGGATTATCGTTTTCGTTTTTTGAAAAATATCATGGGACTTTGGATGATACAAGAAGTAAAGAGAAATTATCGTAACAAATATTCATTTGCTGAGCTTGTTACACTCGCTGAAAAAGAAGATAACTTTCATTCAATAGTTAATGTAGATGAAGATCGTTTCTTAAAACCTGAAAATATGGTAAAAGAAATTCAACTATATTGTGAGGAAACAAATCAGCAAATTCCTCAAACACCAGGACAAATAGCAAAATGCGTTTATGATAGTTTAGCAAATAGCTATAAACGTGCAATCAATGAAATTGAGGAAATCTTTGAAAAAAGTTTTCCTAGAATAAATGTTATTGGTGGAGGTTGTCAAAATGAAATGCTCAACCAAATGATTGCGAATGTCACGCATAAAGAAGTTTGTGCAGGGCCAATTGAAGCAACAGCGATTGGAAATATTATGGCACAGCTTATGGCTCTAAGAGAAGTAGAAGATATTCAACAAGCTAGAGAATTAATAAAGCATTCATTTGAAGTGAAATCATATATACACCAATACGTGAAAGGATGATAAATATGTCAGTAAAAGAAAGCTATGAATTAGCGAAAAAGCAATATGAAAAATGGGGAATCAATGTAGAAGAAGTACTGAAGCAGCTAAAGCAAGTTCCAATATCAATCCACTGCTGGCAAGGTGATGATGTTAGTGGCTTTGAAGTTAATAAAGGTGAATTATCTGGAGGGATTGATGTTACAGGAAATTATCCTGGTAAAGCAAGAACACCAGACGAATTAAGAAGTGATTTAGAAAAGGCGTTATCATTAATCCCAGGGAAACACCGTGTCAATCTGCATGCTATTTATGCTGAAACAAACGGTGAAGTGGTAGAGCGTGATCAATTGGAGCCTAAACACTTTGAGAACTGGGTGAATTGGGCAAAAGAACATGGATTAGGACTTGATTTTAATCCGACATTATTTTCTCATGAAAAAGCTTCGGATGGTTTAACATTATCACATCCAAAACCAGAAATTCGTGAGTTTTGGATTAATCACTGTATTGCTAGTCGTAAAATTGCCGAATACTTCGGTAAAGAGCTAGGAACTCCAACTTTAACAAATATCTGGATTCCTGATGGTTATAAAGATGTACCAAGTGATCGATTAACACCAAGAGTTCGTTTAAAAGAGTCATTAGATAAAATTTTTAATGAGAAAATAGATGAGCAATACAATATCGATGCCGTGGAAAGTAAATTATTTGGCATCGGATCTGAATCATATGTTGTCGGTTCACATGAATTTTATTTAGGTTATGCTTTGAAAAATAATAAGCTTTGTTTACTAGATACAGGACACTATCATCCAACAGAAATGGTTTCAAATAAGATTTCTTCCATGCTGTTATATAGTGATAAATTAGCATTACATGTATCAAGACCAGTTCGTTGGGATAGCGACCATGTTGTGACACTTGATGATGAGCTAAAAGAAATATCTCTTGAAATCGTACGTAATGATGCACTAGATAAAGTAATGATCGGACTAGATTTCTTTGATGCAAGTATAAATCGTGTAGCGGCTTGGACAATTGGAACTCGTAACATGATTAAATCTTTACTAAATGCCATGCTTGTACCAAACGAGCATTTAAAAAAATTACAAGAAGAAGGAAACTTTACAGAAAGATTAGCTTTAATAGAAGAATTCAAAACATATCCATTTGGTGCAATTTGGGATTATTATTGTGAACAAATGGGCGTGCCTGTGAAGGAAGCTTGGCTGGAAGATGTGAAGAAATATGAGAAGGATGTTCTTTCTCAAAGATAAAATATGAGGTATAGAAGAGAGAGGCTGGGACATAAGTATTTAAGCTAATGATAAACCCGAATTATAAGGTGATATTTTAATTAATAATTCGCCTAATAGTTCGGGTTTTTATTTGCTGTTTTCAATAGATTTTTTGATTTTGTATACTATTTTTAAGAACTAGTGGAATGGAGCGGAAGACACTTGACTCCTACGGGAATAGAGGAAAGGCTAAGACCCCACAGGCGCTTGCGCCGAGGAGGCTTAGCTTCCTCCCCGTGGAAAGCGAGTGTCTGCAGCGCAATGAAACGAACTTGTTTCTTTCAACTTAACTGATTGAGATTTATTCGTCTTTTTATATGATTTCTTTAATTATGTCAGAGCCTCTTTTTAAATTAAGATTTTTCTAAGTTATTAAGTTTATCAAGACTAAACTTAATTCACCTTTACTAATTGCCATTGCTGATTATTTCCACCGTGGTAATCATATTGAATAATATCAGAGCCATTTGAAGATCCAAAAGCATCTAGTGCTTTACCAGAATGACGGTTAATGATTTTATAGTACCCATTACCAAGTGGCACAAAGCTCCATTGTTGGTTGTTTCCACCAAGATCTGAGTATTGGACAGCATCACCATTATTATTTGTGTCCCAACCATAGATCTCCATAGCTTTACTGCTGTTAACATTGTTTAATTTATAGTAGCCGTTTTCGAGATTGGTAATTGTCCATTGCTGATGTGTGCCACCACTATCAGTCCATTGAATCACATCGGCACCATCAGCTATGCTTTTTGCGTTAACTTCAGCTACTTTACCAGTTCCGCGGTTGATTAATTTATACTTTGATCCTGTGAGAATACCTGCTGCATTACTATCATAAGTAGGCCAACCGTTTATATCCCAATAAAGGTCATTTATCAGCAATCTAGGCAATCCGTTATTTTGCGCATCGTATGCGTGACGAACAATGATATTGTTGTTATAAACATCCTGATGACCTGGTCCGATCCATTGATCATTACCAGCATCAAGAATTGTACCACCGCCATTCATCATGTTTACACCATTTTTGTCCACATATGGACCTGTGATATTCTCTGATCGTCCATAAGCAATTTTATAAGTGCTATCTAGACCTTGGCAGCATTTATCAAAAGAAACAAATAGATAGTAATACCCATCCTTATAGGTAATATTAGGTGCCTCAATAGCATGCTCTGGATGATTTGGTCTAGCGGCAATTGAATAAAGCTGACCAGTTGGTTTCATCGTGTTTTTATCTAATTTAGTTAATTTAATTCCACTCCAGAAAGAACCAAAAGAAAGCCAAGGCTCTCCATTTTTATCAATAACCAGATCACCATCAATTGCATTATAATCATTTGTAGAAGTGGATCTTATCACCAATCCATCATCTCTCCAGTTACCAGAATTGATACTTTCTGTAGAGGTTAAACCGATCATAGATGTATTTGTCCCGAATTTAGATACAGAATAGTAAACCCAGTATCTACCATTATAGTAATTAACATCTGGCGCCCATTGAGCACTTGTATGGCCAGGAACATAGTTACTCCACCATGATAAAGGCTGTGGAAAAATAACAGGTGTTGCAGACCAATTAGTTCCATTATCAGATCTTAAAACACGCAATCCATTTTTATCAACTTCACCTGTGCCAAAAGCCCACCAGGTGTTGCCTTCTTTAATGATTGAAGGATCGTGCAGCATCACATCTCCTGATACATTCCAAAATGAAGCAGAAACAGTTTGAGTAAGTGTAAAAACCATTAAAACAGTTAAAAGAATAAACTTTCCTTTTACTTTCCAGCCTTTTTGTTTAAACAAAAGTATCCCTCCGTAATTTTGTTTTTTTATACCTACTAGGAAACCTCCTTTCGTGATTTTACTAGATTGATATCCACTTCTGTAAGCGTTATCATTTTTACGTTATGTATGAAACACTAGGTGTGATTAAAATAATTATAAAATATGTTCGTACAATTAACAATAATTTTATGGAAAGTTATACTTACATAAGTTAAAAATATATTGACATGTACGTATGTGTATAATACGATAAATTCCGTAAAGGGAAAAGCGCTTACAAATTGAAAATTCAGTTTTGTAAGGGTTTTATTCCTTAGAAACTATTTTGATGAAGCCTGAAAGTAGCTTCGTCATAAAAGAAGAGGTGAAGGAGAAAATGAAGAAACAGTTGTTGCAAAAGTTTTTGATTTTATTATTTGTATTCGTCATTGCTATTCCAAGTTCAGCATTTAAACATGTACCTAAGGTTCAAGCAGCAGAGGTACCTGTTTTTCAAAATGCTTCTGTACATGATCCTTCTGTTATCAAGGTTGATGACATGTTTTATGTATTCGGATCACACTTGGCAGCTGCAAAATCTCCAGATTTAATGAAATGGGATAAGTTTGCATCTGAAGTTGATGCAAATAATCCGTTATTTGATGATGTAAGAGAGAATTTAAAAGAAACATTTGAATGGGCTCAAACTGATACGTTATGGGCAGCAGATGTTATTCAACTTGAAGATGGAAAGTTTTATATGTACTACAATGCATGTAAAGGTGACTCTCCACGTTCTGCACTTGGAGTTGCTGTTGCAGATCAAGTAGAAGGACCTTATGAAGACCAAGGAATTATTCTAAAATCTGGTATGTGGGATGAAATTAGTGAAGATGGGGAAATTTATGATGCAAGAATCCATCCAAATGCAGTAGATCCTGATACATTTTTTGATGCTGAAGGAAAGCTTTGGATGACATATGGTTCGTATTCTGGTGGAATTTTTATATTAGAGATGAACCCTACAACGGGTAAGCAATTACCTGGTCAAGGATATGGTAAAAAACTACTTGGAGGAAACCATAGTAGAATAGAAGCTTCTTATATTCAATATGTTCCAGAGACTGGTTATTACTATATGTACCTATCATTTGGTGGACTTGATGCAATTGGTGGGTATAATATGCGTGTTGTGCGTTCAGAAAATCCAGATGGCCCTTATCTTGATGCAGAAGGAAATGACATGATTGATGTGAAGGCTAATCCTGATCTTCCGATATTTGATGATGCATCAATAGAACCTTTCGGTGTGAAATTAATGGGTAACTTCTTATTTGATCGAAAAGTTGGAGAGCCAGGAACTGGGATTGGTACTGGATATGTTTCACCTGGTCATAACTCTGTTTACTATGATGAAGCAACTGGTGAACAATTTTTAATTTTCCATACTCGTTTTCCTGAAAGAGGAGAACAGCATGAAATTCGCGTACATAAAATGTATACGAATTCAAATGGCTGGCCTGTTGTATCTCCTTATCAGTATGCAGGAGAATCATTAGAAACTGTTACAGAAGCAGATGTTGTTGGAGAATATAAACTTATTAATCATGGCAAAGATATTACTGCTGAAATTAAAAAGTCTGTTCTTGTAGGCTTAAATAATGATGGAACAGTCACTGGTGAAGTGACAGGTACATGGGAGTTAATTGGTGATAATAAAGTTCAGTTACAAGTAGATGGGCAAACTTATGATGGGGTATTTGTTCGTCAATGGGATCCAACTACGCAGAGTTATTTAATGACTTTTACTACTTTATCTTCTGAAGGTATAGCAATATGGGGTAGTAAAGCAATCACTCAAACAGATGAAGAGCTTGTAGAACAAGTGAAGAATAACTTAGACCTTGGTGATACAAGTAAGGTAATTAGTAACTTAACTCTTCCAACAGAAGGTTATCGTAATACTGAAATTAAATGGCAATCAACTCATCCAGAGATCGTTTCAGAGGATGGAGCAGTTATACGTCCAAATGATGCTGATGCTACGGTTACATTAACAGCAACAATTACAAAAGGTGGATTTACTACAACAAAAGAATTCACAGTAGTTGTTTTACATCAAAAAGAAGGTAAATTAGTAGCTCACTATGCTTTCGAGGATAATATCGAAGACAGCACAGGAAATGTTGAAGAAGGAACAGTGACTGGTGCTACTATAGAAAGTACTGATGGAACAAATACGTATGGAGCTGGTAAAGTAGGACAAGCTGCTATATTTGACGGATCATCAGGTATTCGTTTACCAAATGGTATTATTTCAAGTAATGAATATACTGTTTCATTTTGGTTAAATCCAGAAGAAAAAACAAACTTTACAACAGCTTTCTTTGGAGCTAGAAATGAGGATAACTGGTTAAGCTTTGTTCCGCAAGGCGGTGATTGGGTACAACATAACACAATGATTTGGTCAACAAGTGATGGTAACTGGGTTGATGCAAACACTAATTTAGCTTTAAACACAAATGAATGGGCACATGTTGCTTTTACAGTTAACAATGGGACACTAAACATTTATATTAACGGAGTAAATACGTATTCAGGAGAAAATTTCGGAGATGTATTTACAACAACTGACGGAGTATTTGGCTTAGGAGTTAACTTCTGGGATACACCATTCAAAGGTCTAATGGATGAGTTATTAATTTATGATAATATGTCACTAACGGAAGAAGAAATTTTGGCTTATTATCAAACTGGAGAAGTACCAGGTAAGACACAACCAACACCTCCAGGCGAAGGTGATGAAGGAGAAACGCCAACAACACCAGAACAACCAGGCGAAGGTGATGAAGGAGAAACGCCAACAACACCAGAACAACCAGGTGAAGGTGATGGAGGAGAAACACCAACAACACCAACCCCTGAAACAGAGAAACCAAAGAAAAATCAAAAACCAGCAACTGTATCACCTAAAGTAAAAAATGGAAAAGCAGTAATTGACAATAGAGATCTAGAGAAAATCAAGGAAAACAATGGTCAACTTATCATTGAATTCAAGAATAGTAAGTCAACAAATGCTATGCTTTCTTTAACAAAAGAAAACATTGAGTTGCTAAAAGAAAAAGGTATTGAAAAGGTCCTTTTATCTCCTAAAGATTTAGGATCTAGTATCAGCATTCCTCTAGAGATGATTGAATCAGGAGCAGATGTTGAAATTAAACGTCTAAAGAATACAAATGATTCAAGATTTGTTAGTGGAATCTATGACTTTACGATTAAAGTAGGAGATGTGACTCTACATTCATTCCAAATGCCACTTGAGTTATCTTTTGAAGTAGATATGAAAAAAGTAAAAAACACTGATAACCTAAGAGTGGTATATTTCAATGAAGACTCAAAGAAATGGGAAATTGTTGAAGGTGCAGTATACAAAAATGGTAAAGTGACTGTACAAACAGATCACTTGAGTATCTATTCAGTTGTAGAAATTGAAAATGATGAAGAAGTATCAGAGTTAGCAAGCGCTTCAACAGAAAGCTATGAGCTACCTAACACTGCTACTTCAACATTCAACTTTTTAGCAATGGGAATTATGATCTTAGCCATAGGTGGAGGATTCTTTTTCTTGCAAAGAAGAAAGAATAGCATGGCTAAATAAGATTTTATTTAGCTCTAAGAAGTTGATCCTTTCTATAGTGGATTGGAGCGAAAAGAAACGAATCTATTTTATTTAATAATCTATTAAACAATCAACTAAATGTCCGAATACAAGCTTTAGGAAAATAACAAAAAAGCTTTCTTGAACAGTTTCTTTTGAAAACTGTTGAGAAAGCTTTTTTAGTTATATTTAAATGTCGTTGCTATTTAAGTATTAACGCTTTCCATTGCTTCTTTTACTTCCTTAACAACATCACTTGGTCTGCAGGTTTTATACTGTTTAAAGACTCTTCCGAAATATGTAAGATTCGAATAACCAACCTTATAAGCTACTTCACTAATAGAGTGATAGCCCTCCCTTAATAATCGATCTGCTTCATGAACACGTAACATATTTACATATTCTACAAACGTTTTGCCCGTTGTTTTTTTAAACACATAACAAAAATAATTAGGACTTAGATTACAAATAGTTGCTGCTTTAGTGATAGAAATTGGATTTTGAAAATTTTCACTAAGGTGTATTAGTATATTTTGAATCGATGTGTCTTCCCGTTTATTTTGACTAATATCAAGTTTTTCCTCAGATAATCTATAAATTAATGCAATTGAATGGATAAGATTCGCTTTAATGAAAAGTTCAAACCCCTTTTTCTTTTCTCTAAATTCAATATACAGATCCTCTAGTCGCTTAGTTAGCGGTTCGGCTACTGGATTTTTAGCTCTTATGATACTTGGAAGAGTTAATTCATGATTAATAATCGGGAGAACATATTTCTTTTCTGTACTATCAAGTGATAGATTACGGATTAAAGCATCATTGAAGACAATTGATATCAATTCAGATCCTTCTGATAAGGAATAGGCACCATGAATTTCATTTGCATTTATGAATAACAGATCTCCTTCGTTCAATTCTGTTAGCTGATCCTGTATTTGAACTTTAAACATCCCTTTTCGGATTAAAATAAATTCCAAATGTTCCTGGCAATGCAAAGGAATCCCTGTTCCGTTAGGGGGAGAAACCTTGAATATGTTCAGGGGAAATGTCTTATCCGGTATGAAAGTATATTCTTTGAATGCTTGTTGTTCGTACAATTTTGGTCCTCCTCGGTATTTCTACATAATTTATCTTACAGTCGAGCGTGAAGGGGTGTGAGAATTATAGTAAATGCAAATCTAATTTCTTTATAAAATTCAATTTTGATAAGGGTTTTTAGCCTTACTTATACCTTGACAAATATCTATTAAAATCTTAATCTTAATGTACGTACAAATAATAATATAGGAAAAAATACATTCGTTCAACTTGTTGTCTTGAACTATTTTCAATAAGTTAAACAATTTTGTAAACGATTACTTTTCTTGGGAGGTAGAGTAAAAAAATGAACCATCATCAATATGCATTAACACCTCCGATGGGGTGGAATAGTTGGGATTGCTATGGTGCTACTGTCAGAGAAGATGAAGTAAAAGGAAATGCAGATTATATGGCAACTCATTTAAAGCAATATGGTTGGGAGTATGTTGTTGTTGATATACAGTGGTCAGAGTCTGGGGCTGTTTCTTCTGCATATCGTCCATTTGTTCCTCTAGAAATGGATGAATACTCTCGATTAATACCAGCCGAAAATCGTTTTCCATCAGCAAAGGGTGGAAAAGGTTTCAAGCCATTAGCTGATTATATACATAATCTTGGATTAAAATTTGGTATTCACATTATGAGAGGAATTCCACGTCAAGCTGTCCACCAAAATACACCTATCCTTGGCACAAATATTACTGCAAGAGACATAGCTAAACCTAATTCAATTTGTCCATGGAATACAGATATGTATGGTGTGGATGTTTCAAAGGATGGTGCCCAAGACTACTATAATTCTCTATTTAAGCTTTATGCAGAATGGGAAGTTGATTTCGTTAAAGTCGATGATATTGCAGATTCAAAGCTTTATGGTCCACATATAGATGAAATTCAAATGATTAGAAAGGCATTAGATCAATGTGGTCGTCCAATGGTCTTAAGTCTTTCACCAGGGCCTGCTCCTTTAGAACAAGCGAGCTTACTAGAAGAAAATGCTAATATGTGGCGCATGACTGATGACTTCTGGGATCTGTGGGAATTGCTTTATAACATGTTTGATCGTTGTTATAAATGGAGTAAAAATATAGGACCAGGTTATTGGCCAGATGCTGACATGCTGCCTTTAGGACATATTGGAATTCGTTCAGTTGATGGAGGAGCAAGTGATCGTTACACAAGATTCACTAAAGATGAGCAAGTAACAATGATGACGTTGTGGTCAATCTTTCGTTCACCATTAATGTTTGGTGGGGAATTAAGAGATAATGATGAGTGGACATTATCTTTACTTACTAATCAAGAAGTCCTTGATATGCACAAAAATAGTCATAGTGCCCGACAAGTTTACCGGGAAAATGATAAAGTGGTTTGGACAGCTAAAGGTGATAGTGAAAGTGAAATTTATGTGGCATTATTTAATATAGCAGACGAAAAGCAGGTAGTATCTGTACAGCTTGAAAAATTAGGATTAAATAATTCAGTAAATGTTCCAATCAGGAATTTATGGAAACAGCAACAATTCGATTCCGTAAACAGTGAGATTAGCTATGAATTATCTCCACACTCATCAATGCTATTGAAAATAGATTTATAGTAATCTATTTTAGTTGTAAAATAGTTTTTAGCTACAGGTCAACAGCAGTGTTATTTATTTGACACTGCTTTCTTATGTAATAAGAAAGCTTCGGGCTTTGTTTTCTCCTAGCATCTCGAGGGGAAAATAATCTCTTTTTTCCTAATCATCTTATGCTAGTCGGGGTTGAACAAGGCGCTTGAGCTTTTCTTATTATTGATATCGATAATTCTCATTAATATAGGTTGTCGGAGCAACACCAGTAATTCTTTTAAATACTCTGCTGAAATAAAAAGGGTTAGAAAATCCTAAAGCATCACTCACTTCGGAAACATTTCCTTCATTCTTTTTAAACATTTCAATTGCCTTTTCAATAAGCAATTCATTTTGGTATACGTTTACACTTCTACCGGTTTGTTTTTTAAATATTGTTGATAGATAGGCGTAATTCATACCAAGGGAGGTTGCAACTGCTTCTCCAGTTAATTTATTTTCCGAGGTTCTCAATATTTTGATCATCTGATTGACTATATAATTGTTTTTTGATTCTTGCTGATCTTCTATATGATTTGAAAATAAATCAATAAAGAATTGATAAGTTTGTACTGACAGCTGTAAAGGGCGCAATGGATGAGGGTTGTCGTATAAAGCAACAAGGTTTTTTAGTTTTGATTCAGTATAATTATCGTTTGTGACTGTTCCGTGCTTTGGAAGACTTAATGAAGTATGATAGGTATCTTCATTTATTAAAGAGGACTGAGGATAATACTTGTATTCTACTTCTTCTATCAACGATTCACTTGGTGGTGAGTCATAAAAATGAATATAGAACCATTTAGTACCAGGCTTATATAAGTCTCCACCCCAATGAGATTTATTTTTTCTGAGAAATAGATATGATCCTTTATTTATACGATATTCTGATCCCTCTTCAATAACATGTATAGAGCCTTCAACGACATATATAAAAACATTAATTTTTTTCATTTTTCGATCAGGATGACGAAATATACCTATGCTATCATGAATATAACCTATGTCTCTTATTAATGGAAGAGAATATGAGTTTAACTTTATGCTATTCATAGTTATCACCTTTACCGTATGTTTTCTATCAATTTTAGAATAACATAAATATCTAAAAAAAAGATATGTAATCTATTGTTTAGTGAATTCCAGTTACTAAATTTTGCATTCATAATAGTAGTATACAATATGAAAAGCAGGTGACTAATAATGAAGAATGTAATGCTATTAGATGGTATTTTTAAAGATTCAGAGCAAATAGGGAAAGAATATTTACTGTATTTAGATGTGGATCGTCTTGTAGCTAGCTGTTATGATGCAGCTTCACAAACACCCAAAAAACCACGGTATGGTGGATGGGAAACACGAGGTATTAGTGGACATTCTATAGGACACTGGCTTTCTGCTGCAGCCACTATGTATTCAGTAACGAAGGATGAGAAATTAAAGGAAAAACTAGATTATGCAATTGATGAATTAGCACATGTTCAATCATTTGATCCATATGGATATGTAAGCGGATTTCCAAGAGATTGTTATGATAAAGTGTTTTCAGGTGGAGACTTTGAAGTTTCTCATTTTAGTTTGGGAGACTCATGGGTACCATGGTATAGCATTCATAAAATTTATGCTGGATTAATTGATGCTTATAAGATTTGTCATAATGAAAAAGCCCTTGAAGTTGTGATAAAGCTTGCTGATTGGGCAAAGGAAGGTACAAATCGATTGACAGACGAAGAATTTCAAAGAATGCTATTCTGTGAGCATGGTGGAATGAATGAAGCTATGGCTGATCTTTACTTAATTACAGGTAACCGAGATTATCTTGATCTTGCAATTAGATTTTGTCATAAAGCTGTGTTAGATCCATTATCACAAGGAATTGATGAGCTAGAAGGTAAGCATGCTAACACTCAAATTCCTAAATTAGTAGGTGCTGCAAAGCTTTTTGAAATTACTGGTGAGAAATATTATCGAGATGCAGCGGTATTTTTTTGGGATATCGTTACCAAAAACCGTTCATATGTAATAGGTGGGAATTCTAAAAATGAACATTTTGGAATTGAAAAATCAGAGGAGTTAGGAATTACCACAACTGAAACATGTAATACCTATAATATGATGAAGCTTACTGAGCATTTGTTTAGATGGACACATAAAGCTGAATATATGGATTATTATGAAAGAGCTTTATATAATCATATACTTGCTTCACAGGATCCAGATACAGGAATGAAAACATATTTTGTATCAACACAGCCTGGACATTTTAAAGTATATTGCTCTGCAGATGATTCTTTTTGGTGCTGCACAGGAACCGGTATGGAAAATCCTGCACGTTATACACGGAGTATCTATCATCAAGAAGAAGACAATCTGTTCGTGAATTTATTTATTGCATCTGAAATTAATTTGCATAAAAAGGATATGAAAATTAAACAAGAAACGTTATTCCCTGAAGTTGGTTCAACTAAATTAACAATAGAAGCTAACGAAGGTGCGTTTTTAAACATTCATATTCGTGTACCATATTGGGTGTCAAAAGAAGTAGTGGTAGAAGTTAATAATAAACAAACCGCTGCAAGTAGTGAAAATGGTTATTTGACAATAAGCAAACAATGGCAAAACGGGGATGTAATTGATATTAAGCTACCAATGGAGCTACATACTTATCAAGCTAAAGATGATTCTTCACATGTTTCATTTATGTACGGACCAATCGTCCTTGCTGGAGCTTTAGGTACAGAAAATTTTCCGGAAACCGATATATTGGATGATCATCTAAAATTAAACAACTATCCTTTAATCAGTGTACCAACACTTGTAACAGCAGAGTCAGATCTAACTAATTGGATTAAGCCAGTGGAAAGAAGTGCCTTAACATTTGAAACAGAATCAATAGGTCAACCAGGAAATGTGAAGGTAACTCTTATACCATTTTATGCACTGCATCATCAACGCTACACATTGTATTGGAATGTAATGGATAAAGAAGAATATGAGAAATTCTTATCGAAAGAACAAAGCGAATCAGAAAAATTAGCATCTATTACAGTTGATCATGTGCAGCCATATGAACAACAACCTGAAGTTGAACATAATTTAAAAACAGAGAACTCAAATTCAGGATATTTGAATGTAGTTCATGAAGGCTGGCGTGATAGTCGAAATGATGGATTTTTCAGCTATGAAATGAAGGTAGATCCGAAAAAAGATATGTATTTACACGTAACCTACTTTAGTGGTGATCAAATTTTACATTTAGATGGTATAGCTTATGAACGAGATTTCCAAATTGCTATTAACGATACTGTAATCGCAAACCAAGTATTAAATGGAGATATGTCTGACAAATTATTTAGTGTTGTTTACTCTATTCCAGGCAATCTAACGGAAAACAGAGAAAAAATAGAAGTTAAATTTGTATCAACTGAAGGTAAAATAGCTGGTGGTGTGTATGGAGTTAGAATTCTGAATGATGTTTTATAAATGATAATAAATAGTCAATCAATGAGGCTGGGACATAATTAAAGATGTCATACAAAAGGCGAATAAATCTCTAAATTCAGTTAAGTTGAAAGAAATAAGTTCGTTCCATTGCGCTGCAGACATAAGATTCGCCGGGGAGGAAGCTAAGCCTCCTCGTAAGCTGCGCGCCTGTGGGGTCTCAGCCTTTCCTCTGCACCCGCAGGAGTCAAATGTCTTCCGCTCCATTCCACTAGTTCTTAAAAAAAGTATGCAAAATCAAAAAAACCTATTGAAGACAGCAAATAAAAACCTGAGATATTAGGCGAATAATTTATTGAAATATCACCTAATATCTCGGGTTTATTTTTAGCTTAAATACTTATGTCCCAGCCTCGTTTTAATTATGTTCCAACCTTTAGTTTGTTATTTTAAACTAAAACTATTAGATCTTAAAATTCCCGATAACCTTCATTAAATCATCAGCTTGTTTAGAAAGCATTGAAGTTGATGCAGCAATCTCCTGCATTGCTGCAGAGCCTTGTTGAGATGCGGCAGCTGTTGTTTCCGTATGTGATGCATTAGTAGATGAAATTTCGATCACTTGATTAAAAGCATCTGACACTTCTTTACTAAGATTCATCGTTTGCTGGATATAATCAACCATTGTATTGACGACAGTTGTTGTCATTTGTGTTTGTTTCACAATATCTTCGAAAGAGCTATTCGTTTGCTTTGTTAGCTCTACTCCAGAGATAACTTCTTTTACTCCTTCATCATTTTGATTGATGATGACCTTTACCTCATCTTGAATAGAGCTAATAATTTGTTTTACACCACGTGCGGCATCCTGAGATTGCTCTGCTAATCTTCTGACTTCTGCTGCAACAACAGCAAATCCCTTACCTTGCTCACCTGCACGTGCAGCTTCAATAGCAGCATTAAGTGCTAATAAATTTGTTTGTTCAGCAATGTCAGTTATTGTGCTAATGATTGAAGTGATTTCGGTAGATTTCTTACCTAGTGCTTCAACAGTTTTATTTGTGTTCGACATGGTTTCTTCAATTGATAGCATTTTTTCAGAAGAGGCTTTAACAGAATCCCCACCATTTTGAGCTACCTGTTGCATTTTAATAGAGTTAGTCTTCACTGTTTCTGCTTGTTCACTTAAAGAAATTGCAGCTTTTTCAAGACTTTGCATGATATCAAATGATATCTTCATTTTTGTTTCGGTTTTTTCACTTCCAGAGGCAATCTCACTAGAAGCATTCGCAATAGAATTGATCACTGTTGTGGTTTCCTCTGTTGAAGTCAGTAAATTTTTTGTGGTTGCGGTTACATTTTGGGCCATTTTTGAAACTTGCTGTACTAAAGTGCTGATTCCATCAATTAATTGATTTGTGTCATTTGCTAAATCGGCGAGTTCATCTTTTGAATTCACCTGAATTCGTTTTGTTAAGTTACCACCAGCATTCGCAATCTCAAGAATAGAGGTGCTAATTTTATTTAAGTTTAGTTTTAACCCTCTAGTTAAGCTAAGTGCAAAGAATATAGATAATAAAATAGAGAATAGGGTTAAACTAATTGTTATGACTTTAAAAAGTGATACTTGTCCATTTAAGTCATTTATTCTACTTTGTTGATTTTTTTGTTGATCAGCAACAATCAATTCAACATCAGTTTGTATTGAATTCATATACTCTGTGCCTTCTCCAGCTTCCACAATAGTCGCAGCTTCATCTAAGCCTACAGTTTTACGAGTATTTACAAGGCTATCAGAATAAGCAACCCAGCTGTTAAAGGCTTCCTCAATGCTTGATAGCTTTGCTAGTTGACTATCATTACCTTTGAAAAGGTTTCTTAAATGTTCAAGTTCTGTAGGAATGTCATTTTTACCATTCTCAAATGGATAAATAAAATCTGTAAGCCCTGTAATAACAAATCCTCTTTGGCTTGTCTCCATACTAAGTAATATTCTTGATAAATCCTGTGTACTTGTGTTTATTTCCAAGTCATGTTGAATTAAATAATCAATTTCTTTATCTAGCTTGTTGATGTTTGTGTAAGAAGTTGTAGCGGATATAAGTAGGACAATTGATAATAAACCAAAAGATATAATTAATTTTCCGCGAATGGTGTTTATATAGGAGAAAATACCTATTTGTTTCTTATCGGCTCCAGGCTTGTTTAAATCTTTTTTCTTTAATTTAATCTGTTTTTGTTTCTTTGGAGCTTTTTCTTTTTGCTCATTTTGGTTAAACACGGTGACCTCCCCCGATTAAGCCAAAACCACCCTACCAAATCACTTGGTAGTAATAAAATATTCTCCTTCATATTACATCTTAAAAAAAGGCATTACTAGTAAAAATTACACTTTTTTTAGATTTTTTTGAAAAAAATGTCGATTTACACCCGAATAGACCTATCCGGAGTTATCGATATATTAATTTCAAAAGCTCTTCCATGTAGGTTCTCCTTAAAACGAATAGATTTAAACTGTGATGGAAACCTAAATATTGAAATTATGAAAGAAATAGCTTAAGTAAAAAATACATATTTATTCTTTTTTAAACTTTTTAGTGTATAATAAAATCAGTTGTACGAATAAGTAGTTATTAGAAACATACAAGTTGAAAGTGGTGGAACAAATGGCACAACAAACTAAAGTTAGTATGGTTAAAGAAAAAATTAAAGAGTGGATCATAGATGGTAAGGTATTACCAGGAGATAAAATTTATTCGGAAAATGAACTTGTTAAAATGTTTGAGGTAAGTAGACATACAGTCCGACAAGCTGTTGGAGATCTTGTTCATGAAGGCTGGTTATATCGAGAGCAAGGTGCCGGAACGTTTTGTTCAAATCGCTCAATTCAAGCTCAAGCTCAAAGTGTTAATTCAACAGGCAAAAATATTGGTGTGATTACAACGTATATTTCTGATTATATTTTTCCATCAATTATTAAAGGAATCGAATCATACCTAACTTCTCACGGCTATTCTTTAACATTTGCTTGTACGGATAATGATCCAGAAAAGGAAAAGCAGTGTTTAGAAACAATGATTAATTCAAATATAGATGGTCTAATCGTAGAGCCGACAAGAAGTAGCAGCTATAATCCAAACCTTCATTATTATTTAGAGATGGAGCAAAATAATACGCCCTTTTTAATGATAAATCAATTTTACCCTCAATTAAATCCACCATACATTATCATAGATGATGAAAAAGGAGGATTTATTGCAACAGATCATTTGATCAAATTAGGACATAAGAAAATTATAGGGTTATTTAAAAGTGATGATTTACAGGGACTAAACCGGATGGAAGGCTTTATACGTGCCTTCAGAGAAAATAATATCCCATTTTTCCCAGAAATGTTTATTACTTTTACTACAAAAGAGAGAGATTATCTCACTAAATTAAAGGAAGTACTAAAAGATTCTACAAATAGACCAACAGCTATTGTTTGTTATAATGATGAAATTGCAATTCAAGTTTTAAATGTCTTAAGAGAATACGATATAAAAGTTCCTAACGATCTTTCCATAATAGGATATGATAATTCTTATCTGGCTAACGCAACAGAAACAAAGCTTACTTCTGTTAATCATCCGAAAATGGATATGGGAATTGAGGCAGCAAAGTGGATTGTTGCTGAAGTAGAAGGAAGAGAAAACAAGGATAATACAAGTAGACAAAAAGTTTATGAACCTGAACTAAAGATAAGAAACTCAACTAGTTCATTGGATAAAGTAGATGATAGTAAGATTATCATTTAAGGTCTATTATCTTTCATATAAAATGTGTATGGAAAAAAGACAATTAATTTAAGGTTGCTGAGTGCATTTATCTAAAATGAAGTGCATTCAGTGTATTTTATTTATCATTATAAGTGTGATATTAAAGTGTTGTTTCGTATTTATTTGCTTAAAATGCATGAATGAGGAGGAAGATAATTGATTTCTTTAAATGAACTTACTAATTTAGCAAACACATGCACATGTGGAAATCATCATAATGATATTTTAATAGATGAAATTGTCATAAGTGAAGATGCATTAGTTAAAGCGGTAAAGTACATAGAAAAAAGTAAATTTAAAAAAGTAGTCTTAATTGCTGATCAAAATACATTTGAAGTTGCTGGTCAAAGAGTCTCTGAGTTACTAAGTGATAGAAAAATAGATTATTGTACTACACTTATTCGTGCAAACAAACAAGGTGATGTTATAGCTGATGAAGTGGCATTGATTGAAGCGATGTTAGGTATACCACAAGATGCTGATAGTATTATTGCTGTAGGTGCAGGTACGATTCATGATATTGCTAGATTTGCTAGCTTTAAGATGGCTAAACCGTTTATTTCAATTCCAACAGCCCCTTCAGTTGATGGATTTAATTCCATGGGAGCTCCAGTTGTCATTAAAGGTATAAAAACAACATATCAAATGCAGTCACCCATCGCAGTTTTTGCAGATATTAATATTTTGCAAAAGGCACCAAAACAGATGATTGCTGCAGGCTTTGGCGATATGATTGGAAAATACACATCTTTAGCAGATTGGAAGTTCTCTCATCTTATTGGAAAAGAACCATATTGTACTTTATCCGCACAGCTTACAAAAGAAGCACTAAATAAATCTGTAAATGCTTTAAAAGAAATTGTAAACGGTGAAAAAGAAGGTATAAAAATATTAATCGAATCTCTTATACAATCAGGGTTAGCAATGCTTCTAGTTGGTTATTCTTCACCTGCATCTGGTGGTGAACATCATTTATCGCATTTTTGGGAAATGGACTTTATAAAAGAGAAAAAACCACAGGTCCTCCATGGAGCTAAAGTAGGGGTTTCTACTCAAATTATTCTAGATCTTTATAAAAACAATGTGCTAGATCTAATAGGTAACCAAGACCAATTAAAGAATTTCTCTACAGCTGAAGCAAAGGTGATTCTTGATAAACAGCATGAAATCATCACAATAGTAGAACTATTACCTAAACCGAAAGAAATTGCAAATATGTTATCGATGTTAGAAGGGCCTGTTACTCCTTGTGATATAGGAATAGAGCCAGCACTTGTTCAAGACAGTTTAAATAAAGCTCATGAATTAAGAAATCGCTATACATTGTTGAAATTTTGGAACGAGCATATAGGTGAACATCAATATGTGTAAAGAATTAGAAGATGTAAAGGTTGTATGTTTTGATCTTGATGAAACATTATATGATCAACTCGAACCTTTCAGTTTAGCTCTACAGTCAGAAAATATCACCATAGAATCATCATTAATTGAACCAGTATTTAAGAAGGTACGTTTTTATAGTGATTTGCTCTGGAAAAGCTATACAAATGGTAAGATAGATTTAGATGAGTTAAGAACAGAAAGACTTATACGTTCATGTAATGATTTTAATTTAGACTTATCCAAAGAGAAGGCAAGTTTAATACAAACAGCATATGAAGAACAACAGAATTCTATTAAACCCTTTTCAGGTGTGAAATCATTAATCATAAATTTGCAAAAGAATAATAAATTGGTTGGTATTATTACAAATGGGCCAGTCGAACATCAACTAAATAAGATTAGTGCATTGGAATTGCATCTGTTAATACCTAGAAATAAAATCTTTATTTCTGATGAAATCGGGATTGCCAAACCTGACAAGAGGATTTTTCAGTTTGTTCAAGAACAATTAGCAGTGGACTCACACCAATGCTGCTATATTGGTGATAATTGGGAAAATGACATCGCTGCTCCTATTGAGGCTGGCTGGAAAACCATTTGGTTCAACTATAGAAATAGAGATTCTGAAACATGTCATTCACCTAATAAAGTAATTGAAGATTATAAGAATTTCATGATATAGACTTTTGTAATATGTTAGTAAAGAGTAAATTAAGGAGTTTGTTTATATGCAGCAGAATTTTAGCGTATTTGAAGGCATAAATCGTGTATTAGAATGGTTTGCACGATTTGCTGTTTTAAATTTACTTTGGGTAATATTTAATTTACCAATAAGTATTCTTGTCATTTCTTTAGCTCTAACCAATCAAGTGGCAGTTATTGTGACAACTTGGTTTATTATTGCACTCTTGGCGCCGTTCTTCTTTTTCCCAGCAACGACAGCTATGTATGCTGTTGTTAGAAAATGGATATTAGGAGAGCGTGATTTATCTGTAATCCGCTCATACTGGGGCTATTATCGTGAGAATTACAAAAGGAGTTTAGCTAGTGGGGCTTTACTTGTCCCGATTTGGATTATATGTGTGTTAGATATATACTACTTTTTCCAACTAAACTTAATTGTAAGTATTATTCTTATATTTATGTTAATTTTCCTATTTATATATACAACAAATCTCTTTGCGATCAATGTTCATTTTTCAATTAGCTTCAAGTCAGCGCTAAGGAATGCACTAAGCTTTACATTAATAAAACCATTTAACAGCTTGGTGATAGCGATCATCAACTTGATTATTTTATACCTTAGTCTGACAAGCTATACTTTTTTATTACCCTTTTTCACAGGATCGACTATCGCATTTCTATCTTATTACATATTTAATCAAAAATTTAGTAAGGTGCAAGAAATGCAAGAAAAATAAACAGATGGGTCAGAGTTCTATAATAGAAACTCTGACTTTTTTTATAAAATTAGAAATCAGAAGATTTAAATCTTTAATCGTTTAAGAATCTAACTCTAATCTCCTGTAATGTAAGTATGTATAATCAGCGTCTCTTTACTATGGAATTAATCAGGTACTATTGTCTTTGCTTATTATATTTTAAACATAAGATTTTATATAAAATATAATCTTTAATTTAACTATCTTGTTCGTACAAATAGATTTAGAATTAAGAAGAGCAAAAAATAAAGTAGAGTAAAAAAATAAAACAAAGTAATTCGACTTGGGAATTTACTGTAAATTAGTAGAATAACTAATGGAAATTACTAGAAAATAAACATATAAGTTTCTCCATATGTTCAATATTATGTAAAATAAGTTTACAAAGATTATAGAAAGGCTGATATCATGGGATTTTTAGGATGAATAAACACACGTACGTACCTATGAAGTAATAAAAAACAAAATAATACAATTTTTTTATAAAAACACGTTGACATGTACGAACAGGTGTAATAATATATAATTAAAGAAGCGCTTACATAACAAAGATAAAATATTCAAACAAATAAAAAAGATTAAGCCACCTTTGTTCTGTAAGTCTCCTTTTATATTAAAATAGCTTTAGGGGGGATTAAGTTGTTTAAGAAGTCTAAAAATAAACTAAGTAGGTTTTTGTTAATCTCGATGTTGGTAGTCGTTGTAGGAGGAGTTTTAGGCGCTTGTAGCAGTGAAGGTTCTGGCGGTGATAGTGGTGGTAAAGTAAATTTAACTTTCATGTTTAGCGGTCAGCCTCAAGAACAAACAGCTTTTAAAAATGTAGTTAAAAAATTCGAAGAAGATAATCCGGATGTTAAAGTAAAAACAGTAGTAACAGCTGGAGATCAATATGATACGAAACTACAAGCTGCAATTGCTGGTAACAGCGTTCCTGATGTTTTCTTCTATAATCCTGGTAATTTAAAAGCTTATGTAAACGCTGGAGTTTTAAAGGATATTACAGAATTAGTTGAAAATGCTGAAGGTGTAGATTTAACTAAGATTTGGGAAACTGGTATAAATAAATATCGTTATGATGGTGAAGTTGCTGGTCAAGGCGCAATCTACGGTTTACCTAAAGATTTAGGACCTTTCGCTTTCGGTTATAACAAAACAATGTTTGAAGAAGCTGGTGTGCCTCTTCCGGATCCAGACAAGCCTTATACACTAGAAGAATTCTTAGAAGTTAACAAACAGTTAACAAAGGATAAAGATGGTGATGGCAAACTAGATCAATGGGGTACTGGACTTAATGTTAACTGGTCATTACAACCATTTGTATGGAGTAATGGAGCAGATTGGTTAGATGAAACAAATACAAAGGTTACAGTTGATGATCCTAAATTTGCTGAAGCATTACAATATTTTGCAGATTTACAAAATGTTCATAAAGTAACACCATCTGTTGCAGAAGGTCAAACACTTGATACGTACCAAAGATGGATGCAAGGCCAAATCGGTTTCTTCCCAGTAGGTCCTTGGGATATGGGAGCATACAAAGATTTGAAATTCGAATATGATTTATTACCTTGGCCTGTTGGTTCTACAGGAGAAACAAAAGCTTGGATCGGTTCTTTAGGAATTGGTGTATCTGAAAAAACAAAGCATGCTGAATTAGCTGCTGAACTAGCATTATACTTATCTGCTGATGAAGAAGGACAACAGGCATTAGTAGATCAACAAGTTCAATTACCAAATAATACAGATGTTGCTGCTGAGTGGGCTGCAGATGATTCAATTAAGCCTGCAAATAAAGAAGAATTCTTACAAATTATTGAAACACACGGTCGTGATTTACCAACAAACTTCACTTATACAGGTGAATGGTATGATGAATTCTTCAAAAATATTCAACCAGTAATTGATGGTAAGAAAACGGCTGAAGAATATGTAAAAGAAGCACAACCAAAAATGCAAAAACTTCTTGATAAAGCAATTGAACAAGAAGAAAAGGCTAAAAACTAATATAACAAACATAGATAATATGGTGCTGGGGCAATATTCTAGCACCATTTATCTTAAAGTATTGGAAGAATAAAAATATGTACTTAAATTCTGTGTCTACAGCTCCGTGCCTTCGAAGGAAAACATTTCCTGGGTTATAAGGCAATTTGGAATTGAAGGCAAAGAAAGCCTTCTGTTCCAAATTGCCTTATTTTTCCTAGGCAAATCAAGGCGCTTGCACTTTTTACTAACTCTCTGATAGTAGATTAAGGTTAAAGCCCTTTTAAAAGAAATGGGGAGAAAAATATGAAAAACAAAACGTCAAAACTTTATAAAAGTGAGCGAAGAAATGCATATATGTTCGTAGCATTACCAATATTAGGCTACTTAGTATTTATTTTAGCGCCAACTATTTATTCAGTTTATGGTTCATTTACAAGTTGGAATGGTTTAGGGCAAATGGACTTTATTGGTTTACAAAATTATGTTTTTCTACTAACCGATGAATCTTTCCATAAAGCCCTTTACAATACGGTCTTCATGATGCTTGGTATTCCATTAGGATTAATATTAGCTCTATTATTAGCTTTAGGTTTAAACAGAGCGATCTTTGGAACTCAAGTTTTCCGAGTTTTATACTATGTACCAGTAATTTCTTCAATTGCTGCTATCTCGATCCTTTGGCAGTGGGCTTACAATGGTGATTATGGTTTAGTTAACCAATTTTTAGCTATCTTTGGAATAGAAGGACCAAGTTGGTTAATGAATAAGCACACTGTTAAGCCAGCTTTAATTCTTATGACAGTCTGGAAGGGCTTAGGTTATAGCATGTTGTTATATTTAGCTGCATTACAGAGTGTACCAAAAACGTATTATGAAGCAGCAAAATTAGATGGAGCTAATGGGTTCCAAATGTTTAAAAACATAACATTACCGATGGTTAAGCCAGTTACTTTCTTTATTGTTGTTACATCAATCATTGGTGGAGCACAAATTTTTACTGAAATTAACGTAATGACACCAACTGGTGGTCCTGAGTATTCATCAGCAACAGTTGTATTCTATATTTGGCAGAAAGCATTTGGTAACTTTGAAATGGGTTATGGCTCTGCAATGGCAGTTGTTTTAGGTATTGGTATTTTCCTTGTTACCTATATACAATTTAAGGTTAATGAGAAATCATCTTATGAGCTTGATTAATCATGTCAGTCAGAGTAAAAGGGAGTGGAAATGATGGATACTGTATTAGATAAAAAACCGGAGCCTAAAGTGAAATATCAATCTGAAAAGAAAACAACAAGAATAACTAATATCATTGTTTTCTGCTTGTTATCAGTTGGAGCAATTTTCATGGTCGCGCCTCTTTTGTGGATGGTGGCAACTTCATTTAAAGAAATTGAAGAAGTGTATGCACTACCACCTGTATGGATCCCAGAATCCTTTGATTTTGTAAAATATGTAGAGATTTGGGAAAAAGGACCTTTATTACAAGGTATAATAAATAGTTTAATTGTAGCTGTGTCCGTTACTGTTGTTGGTACGTTCACTTCTAGTTTAGCAGCATTTGCATTTGGTAAAATGAATTTTCCTTATAAAAATGCAATATTTCTACTATTATTAACAGCGATGATGATTCCATATCCGGTTGTTATGATCCCACAATTTATTATCTTTTCACAAATTGGCTGGGTAGATACTCTTTTACCGCTTATCGTTCCAGGATTATTCGGGAATATCATCATGGTGTTTTTCTTAAGACAATATTTAACAAGTGTTCCAAACTCAATTATTGAAGCAGCAAAGATTGATGGATGCTCTTATTTTAAAATCTTCTATAAAATCATTTTCCCTTTAGTTCGTCCAGCAGTTGCTGCACAGCTAATATTATGGTTTATGACGATTTGGAATGATTATCTAGGTCCTATTCTTTATTTAAACTCACCTGAGAAACAAACATTACAACTTGTTATTGCAAACTTTAACTCTACTTATGCAATACAAAGTGATTATCCGTTAATTATGGCAGCATCAGTTGTGTCGTTATTACCTATGTTAATTGTCTTTATTTTCTTCCAAAAACAGATTATCGAATCTGTTGCAATTTCTGGTGTTAAAGGATAAGGCAGCTTAAATTATGGACATATATATCGCTAGTATTCTAGCAAGTTATATATGTCCAATATTCTACTATAGTGGCTAAATGGGATAAACTAGCTAGCCTAATCTACTTTAACTTGATTTAGATTAGATTAGGCTGGCTAGTTACCATGTAATGGCCACTTTTCCTTTATAAAAGCAAGGGAGGGAAAATAAATGAAGCGTGTTACTTATTTTGCTGATAAAAACTACAAAGTTGGAGAGGTAGATCCAAACTTATTCGGGTCCTTTATAGAGCATTTGGGGCGTGCCGTTTATACAGGTATTTATGAGCCTGAACATCCACTAGCTGATGAAGATGGATTTCGTAAAGATGTAATGGAATTGGTGAAAGAATTAAATGTTCCAATAGTTCGATATCCAGGAGGTAATTTCCTATCTGGGTATGATTGGACTGATGGAATTGGACCGGTCGAAAAAAGACCAACAAGACTTGATCTTGCATGGAGAACAACAGAACCAAATGAAGTAGGAATAGATGAGTTTATGAAGTGGGCAAATAAGTCCAATATCGAACCGATGTTAGCTGTTAATCTAGGTACTGGAACTCCTAAGGAAGCTGGGAATCTAGTTGAATATTGTAATCATCCAGCTAATACATATTGGAGTGATTTACGTATCGAAAACGGTCACAAAGACCCACATAATGTAAAGGTGTGGTGTCTTGGTAATGAAATGGATGGTCCATGGCAAATTGGACAATTAAGTGCAGAGGATTATGGAAAAAAAGCAAGAGAAGCAGCAAAAATTATGAAATGGGTAGATCCAACGATTAAATTAGTTGCTTGTGGTAGTTCATCTGCAGAAATGCCTACATTTCCAGAATGGGATCGAGTTGTATTAGAACACTTGTATGAACATGTTGATTATATTTCATGTCATAGATATTATGAAAACCTTGGGAATGTTAATGATTTCTTGGGATCATTTGCTGACATGGATAATTTTATTAAAACAATTGCAAGTACAGCAGATTATGTACAGGCAAAAAATAGAAGTAAAAAGAAGATGTACATTTCATTTGATGAATGGAATGTTTGGTATCAGAAAAAGGTTGAATTAAAAGATTGGGAGATTGCTCCACCAATTCTTGAAGATAATTACTCATTATTAGATGCACTTGTTTTTGGTGGGTTGATGTGTACATTATTGCAACACGTTGATCGCGTAAAAATGGCGTCACTAGCACAATTAGTAAATGTTATTGCACCTATTTTCACTCAAAAAGGCGGCCCAGCCTTCAAGCAGACAATTTTCTATCCTTTCTTCCAAGTATCAAATTATGGAAGAGGTGTGGTACTTAACACTTTAGTTGATGCGCCAACAATGGAAACGAATAAACATGGAGAAATTCCATTAGTTCAATCATCGACAACATATAATCCCGAAGACAATACATTAAGTATCTTTGCTTTAAATTGTTCAGAAGATGACGATCTTTTACTAGATGCTCAATTCCGTTCATTTGGTTCAGTTAAAATCATTGATCACCTTGTTATGGATGGACCTGATCTTTATGCAACTAATAATTTTGACTCACCTGAAAATGTAAAACCAAGAAAGAATGACATCTCAAATGAAGCGGGCGAACAGCTAGAACTAAAGCTGCCTAAAATGTCATGGAATATGATCCGTCTACAATGTGAAACTAAATTATAAAAATTAGATAATATAAAAAATGGTATGAACCCATAAATTAAAATATAGGAGTTGTCTAACATGGCAGAATTTAAAGTTAATAATCCACTAATCGAACAACGAGCAGATCCTTGGATCTATAAGCATACTGATGGCTTTTATTATTTCACAGGTTCTGTACCTGCATATGACAGAATTGAACTTCGTCGTTCTGAAACAATTCAAGGATTAACAAATGCTGAGACGAAAACTGTTTGGGTAAAGCATGAAAGTGGAAAAATGAGTGCAAATATTTGGGCGCCAGAAATTCATTTTATTGATGGAAAATGGTACATCTATTTTGCTGCTGCAAGAACATCTGAAACAAAAGATGGCTTGTTTGATCATCGTATGTTTGTTCTTGAAAACTCATCAGATAATCCATTAGAAGGTGAGTTTGTTGAAAAAGGCCAAATTATCACAAAGTGGGAATCTTTCGCACTAGATGCGACTTCTTTTGAGCATAATGGAGTTCGGTATTTAGTATGGGCTCAAAAAGACCCTGAAATCTTTGGGAATTCTAACTTATATATTTCAGAAATGGAGAATCCATGGACATTAAAAGGTGAACAAGTATGTATTACAACACCTGAATATGACTGGGAGAAGATTGGATTTTTAGTTAACGAAGGAGCTGCTGTTTTAAAACGAAACGGTAAAATCTTCATTTCGTTTTCAGCAAGTGCAACAGATTTCAATTATTGCATGGGTTATTTAACTGCTGATGAAAATAGTGATCTATTAGATCCAGCATCATGGCATAAAACGCCTGAACCTGTTTTTGTAACAAATGAAGAAACTGGTCAATATGGTCCTGGTCACAATAGTTTTACAGTTTCTGAAGATGGCTCACAGGATATCCTTGTTTACCATGCTAGAAACTATAAAGAAATTGAAGGTGACCCACTATACGACCCTAACAGACATACTCGTGTACAAGTTTTAGAGTGGAATGAAGATGGTACACCGAACTTTGGAATTCCTGTTCCAGACAGCAAATAATGAGTTATAAAAAAGGCTGATATATATAGTCAGCCTTTTTTATTCGATTAAATCTCTATTAAGCTACAAAACATTTGCTTAATTGCGTTTCCTCGAAAGGCAGAAGACAATTATCAGGAATGATCATGTTTTTTACGACAGTGTCATTTCATAATTTAAACATAATTTCTTTCAATAGATTGATAAGAAAACTCTCTCTATTGTCACGCATTCTAACTACTAGGAAGCTAACAGAATAGCAAAGGAAGGTGTTCAATATGCTGAGAAGAAAAGTAGTTATTTCAATTATTGTTACGATCTCTATTTTAATTTTTGGCGGATTAACTCTTTTTCTTACGAACAGTAATCAAAATGGAGTTGCGCTAAATGAAAATCAATATCCGTCTCCTCCACCAAAAACACTTAATGAAAAAATTAATCCCGATATTATAAACTCAGATTCAGAATGGACAACTAATAATACTCATGATGCTGAAATTATAAAGGTTGATGATTGGTATTACACTTTTTCAACTGATTATATGGTGGCAGGTACTCCGAGTCCAGGTATTCAAATAAGAAAATCAAAAGATATGGTAAATTGGTCATTTGTGGGCAGAGTGTTTAATTCTGTATCAATGGAGGCTGCTGAGTGGACTAAGGGTGGTAATACTTTTTGGGCACCAGATGTTATTGAAATGGATGGAACATTTTACCTTTATTACTCTGTATCTAGTTTTGGCACGAGAAATTCCTATATTGGTTTAGCGACAAGTGATTCCATAGAAGGACCTTGGGAGGACCAAGGTGCAGTAGTGAAAACACAGGTAGGAGATAATAAGACTGTAAATGCTATTGATCCAGGAATTATCATGGATCAAAAAGGAACTCCATGGATGACTTATGGTTCGTATTTTGGTGGTATTTTTATCGTCGAGCTAGATAGAAACACTGGAAAATTAAAAACACCTGAAGAAGAAGGAACTTTAATCGCTCAACGTAAAAACAATGATTATGAGATCGAAGGACCAGCAATCATGTATAACCCTGATACGGAAATGTATTATTTAACACTTTCATATGGCTTTCTTGAAGATAGCTATAATGTTCGGGTTGCCAGATCAGCTAATATTGAAGGACCTTATTTAGATTATAATGACAAAAATATGATTGATCTTACAGAAGGATCGTTTGACACAGGAACAAAAATTGTTGGAGCCTATGCCTTTAATAATGATACTGGTTGGTTAGGTACAGGTCATAATGGCTTGATTCAGGATGGTGACAAATATTATATAACTCATAATGCAAGAGCTGGTGAGGATTTATATTGGTCACATCTTCATGTAAGAGAAATAATCTGGACAGAGGATGGATGGCCTGTTGTTTCACCAGAAAGGTATGCAGGTAATCCTGAGAAGTCAACTGAAGAAGTAACTGACAAGAATATTATTGGAGAATGGGAGTACCTTACATTAAGTCGTATTGATGATGCGATGGCTACTTCTACTAATCTCACATTATTTGAAAATGGCAAGATAAATGAAAAAGACGGTAAAGATTACTGGGAACGATCTAGCTCAAATACAATTAAATTATACTGGCATGATAACGAGGCACCTGATAACTATTGGGTCGATACGGTTACTGTTCTTCCCCAATGGGATTGGGAAAATTGGAAACCGACTCTAGTATTTACTGGTTTAAATGAAGAAGGTACAGCTGTATGGGGTAAGAAAATATCAAATGAGATTGGAAAGTGAGGGAATTCAAAAGATGATGTTTCCAAAAGCACCAATTAAATATGATTTGTATGATCAAGCAATAGCAAATGACGAATCATTATGGACAATTCACAATGTTCATGATCCTGCTCTATATAAAGATGGTGACACTTACTATGTTTTTTCTACTGATGCCAAGGTTGGTGGCGAACCAACAGGTGGAATTCAAGTAAGAAAATCTAAAGACTTAATTCATTGGGAGTGGGTTGGACATGCATTTGAAGAAATTCCAACAGAAGCACATGAGTGGACAGGTGCAAAAGGATTATGGGCTCCTGATGTAACAAAATATGGTGATACTTATTACTTGTATTATGCAGCTTCTCAATTTGGGAAAAATCAATCATTTATTGGCGTTGCAACAAGTAATAATATTGAAGGGCCCTGGGTAGATCAGGGTGAGGTTATTAAAACTAAGCATGGTGAAAGTATCCCAAATGCCATTGATCCTAATATCACTTTTGATGAAGAAGGAAATCCTTGGATGGTATACGGATCATTTTTTGGCGGTATATTTGTTGCAAAAGTTGACCCTTCCACTGGGAAATTAATAGAACAAAATGATGGAATCTTAATCTCAAAAAGACCACATAGTGTTGAAGCGGCAGTAGAAGGTCCATATATTGTGTATCATCCAGAATTTAAAAAGTACTATCTGTTTGTTTCTTATGACTCTTTGTTTAGAGATTACAATATTCGGGTTGCTCGAGCAGATAAAATTGAAGGACCTTATGTAGACTTCAATGGAAATGATATGACGAATATCGAGATTTCTCCAAATGATACAGGATTGAAAATACTTGGAGGCTATAAATTTGGTGATGCTGAGGGCTGGATAGGTCCTGGACATAATTCGGTATTAAAAGATGGAAACGATTATTTTGTTTGTCATCATGCTAGAGGTGAGAAAACAAAAAAACATCATGCATTACATATCCGAAAAATTGTATGGACAAATGATGGATGGCCACTTGTATCACCTGAGCGTTATGCAGGTGAAAAAGAACAAACGATCAACCCTAGTCAGTTAACAGGCTTATGGGAAGTAATAGAAATGGACCGGAACGATAATAATCAACTTGTTTCTAAACCAATGCATCTTTTATCAGAAGGAAAAATAGAACATATTCATAACGGACATTGGATATATAAAGATGATAATCAATTTGAGCTGGGTTTTGAGGAGAAAATATTTACTTTGTATGCACTACCTGCCTGGGACTGGAGTAGATGGAATTCTACATTGGTTTTTACAGGAAAAGACAAAGAAGGAAATGTTCTTATAGGAAAAAAAATGAAAGAGTGAGTGTTTTACAACTTGTAAGGATAAGTTAATGCTATTTTTATAAGGTTTTAGTAGATTTTTTGAAGAAATTAAGAAAATATTTAAAAATTGTATTGAAAAATATCTAACAAGTGCTAAAATTTATTTAAGGTCATACGTATAAGTTGTGATGTACTTTATGTTTCTAGTATTTCTGTTTTTTTGGTGAAAGTAGGGAGCTAGAATGATTTACTTGTACGTATAATTGTTAAGCTCATTAATTTCTTAGATATGGAACTTAAAAAGGTATTACTGAGTGTTGAGGATTTGGGGGGATGAAGATAACTAAGTATTCAGTTGGTGTTGACTATGGTACACAATCTGGTAGAGCAGTACTTGTTGAAATAGATACAGGGAGAATAATTGCAACTGCTGTTAAACCTTATACACATGGAGTAATGGATGAGTTTTTACCTTATGGGTGTATAAAATTAAATAGTGATTGGGCTTTACAACATCCAACAGATTATATAGAAGTATTAGAAACTACCATTCCTAATGTTTTAAAACAAGCTAATGTTTCAGCAAATGATGTAATTGGTATTGGAATAGATTTCACAGCTTGTACGGTTTTGCCAATAAATAAATATGGGACACCGTTATGTCAATTAGAAGAATATAAAGATCAACCACATAGTTATGTAAAGCTTTGGAAACATCATGCTGCACAAAAAGAAGCTAATAAATTAAATGAAATAGCAGGAGCAAGAGGAGAAAAGTTCCTAAAAAGATATGGAGGGAAAATTTCCTCAGAATCTCTATTTCCTAAGCTATGGCAAGTTTTAAATGAAGCACCTGAACTATATGAAGCAGCAGATCAATTCGTTGAAGCAACTGATTGGGTTATCTACCAGCTAACAGGTGAACTAAAACGAAATAGTTGTACAGCTGGTTATAAAGCAATGTGGCATAAAAAAGAAGGATATCCTTCAAAGGAATTTTTTAAAGCATTAGATCCTCGTCTGGAAAATATTGTTGAAGAGAAACTTTCACATGATATATTTCCAATTGGCTCAAAAGCTGGTGAATTAACAAAACGTGCTGCAGAATTAGTTGGCTTAAATCCAGGAACAGCAGTAGCTATTGCAAATGTAGATGCTCATGTTGCGTTACCAGCAGTAGGGATAACTGAACCAGGTAAACTATTAATGATTATGGGAACATCTACCTGTCATATTTTACTAGGTGATGAAGAGAAAATTGTACCAGGTATTTGTGGAGTTGTTGAAGATGGTGTAATTCCAGGATTAATGGGTTATGAAGCTGGTCAATCATGTGTTGGTGATCATTTTGAATGGTTTACTGAAAACTGTGTTCCAGAAGCCTACCATGCAGAAGCGAAAGTAAAAGGCATAGAAATACATCAATTATTAACAGATAAAGCAGCAAAACTTAATGTTGGTGAAAGCGGTTTACTAGCACTGGATTGGTGGAACGGCAATCGCTCAACACTTAATGATGCAGATCTAACAGGTGTTCTACTAGGTGCTACGTTATTAACTAAGCCTGAGGAAATTTATCGTGCATTAATTGAAGCAACTGCATATGGTACACGTAAAATTATTGAAGCATTTAGAAATAGTGGTGTGCCAATAAATGAAGTGTATGCTTGTGGTGGTATTGCAGAGAAAAATGAACTTATGATGCAGATTTACTCTGATGTTATAAACATGGATATCCGCATATCAGTTACTTCACAAACACCAGCTCTAGGTTCAGCAATGTTTGGAGCTGTTGCGGCTGGTAAGGAGCGCGGTGGTTATGATGACATTAAAGCTGCAGCACAGAAAATGGCTAGATTAAAAGATTATAAATACCAACCTATTCAAGATAACTCAAAAGTATATGAGCAGTTATACATTGAGTATTCAAGGCTATATGACTATTTTGGTAATGGTGAAAATAATGTTATGAAAAACCTAAAGGAAATTAAACAAGCCAACAACTTAAAACAAGAACAAAAGTCACTAAATAAAGCCAAGTGATGTTAAAAAGAGGAGAGATGACTATGCTTGAATCATTAAAGAAACAAGTTCTTGATGCAAATCTTCTATTGCCAAAATACAATATGGTGACGTTTACATGGGGAAACGTAAGTGGCATTGATCGTGAACAAGGACTAGTCGTTATTAAACCTAGTGGAGTTCCTTATGAGGAATTAAAGCTCGAGGATTTAGTTGTAATAAATCTTGAAGGCGAAATTGTTGAAGGAGACTTACGTCCTTCCTCAGATACTGCAACACATTTAGCGCTTTATAAAGCTTTTCCTACTATAGGTGGTGTTGTTCATACACATTCACCATGGGCGACAAGCTGGGCACAAGCAGGACGATCTATTCCTGCATTAGGCACAACACATGCAGATTATTATTATGGAGAAATTCCTTGTACAAGAACACTTACTGAGGATGAAATTACTAGTGGATATGAATTAGAAACAGGTAATGTCATTATTGAAACGTTTGAAAAAGGTGAAATAGATCCTGTAGCTGTCCCGGGAGTTTTAGTGTCAGGTCATGCACCCTTCTGTTGGGGAAAGGACGCAAATCAAGCAGTGCATAATGCAGTAGTGTTAGAAGAAGTAGCTAAAATGGCTTTGCATACGTATCAGTTAAATCCAGAAGTAAATTCAATTGATCAATTTTTATTAGATAAACATTATTTACGTAAGCATGGAGCAAATGCTTATTATGGCCAAAAATCTAAAGAAGTGAAACAGTAATTATCTGACTAGGGGGAAATTTAAATGTTAACAGCAAAACCATATGAATTCTGGTTCGTAACAGGAAGTCAAGATCTATACGGAGAAGAAACAGTAAGAGAAGTTGAAGCAAATTCAAAAGTGATTACAGAAGGTCTTGACCAAGATCCGACTCTTACTTATAAGCTTGTATTTAAATCAGTGCTTAAGGAAGCAGATTCTATTCGTAGATTATGTTTAGAAGCAAATGCTGACGAAAATTGTGCAGGTATCATTACTTGGATGCATACATTTTCACCTGCAAAAATGTGGATTGCTGGATTATCATCATTACAAAAACCAATGCTGCACCTTCATACACAATTTAATCGTGATATTCCTTGGGATAGCATTGATATGGATTTTATGAACACAAACCAATCTGCTCATGGTGATCGTGAGTTTGGTTTTATGGCTAGCAGACTTAATGTGAAAAGAAAAGTTGTTGTTGGACATTGGGAGAATAGTGAAGTTAGAAATACGATTGGTAGCTGGATGAGAACAGCTGCAGCATTCTCTGAAGGACAGCACTTAAAGGTTGCACGTTTTGGTGATAACATGCGAAGAGTAGCTGTAACTGAAGGTGATAAAGTTGAAGCACAAATTAAATTAGGTTGGACTGTAAATGGTTATGGTGTTGGTGATTTAGTTCAACGCATGAATGATATTTCAGAACAAGAAGTAGATTCATTAATGGAAGAGTATGCTCGTGAATATGATATTGTAGCTGAAGGTCAAGAAGATGGTCCAGTACGTGAATCAATTCGCTATCAAGCAAGAATTGAATTAGGTATGAAAGCATTTTTAGAAGAAGGCGGATACACAGCATTCACAACAACTTTTGAAGATTTACATGGTATGAAGCAGTTACCAGGTCTTGCTGTTCAACGTTTAATGGCACAAGGATACGGATTTGCTGGTGAAGGTGATTGGAAAACAGCAGCACTGCTTCGTATTCTAAAGATCATTGCAAATAATGAAGATACTTCATTCATGGAAGATTATACGTACCACTTTGAGCCTGGTAATGAACTAGTATTAGGATCTCATATGCTAGAAATTTGTCCAACAATAGCAGCAACAAAACCAAAAATTGCTGTTTACCCATTAGGTATAGGTGGAAAAGAAGATCCAGCACGTATGATTTTTGATGGAAAAGGTGGATCAGCATTAAATGCTTCAATTATTGATCTTGGACATCGTTTCCGTCTTGTTGTAAATGAAGTTGATGCAATTCAACCTGAGATAGATCTGCCAAATCTACCTGTTGCAAGAGTTCTATGGACTCCACAACCATCATTAAGTGAAGGTGCAGAAAACTGGATTGTTGCTGGTGGAGCTCATCATACAGTGTACTCATATAAAGTAACAGTTGATCAGCTAAGAGACTGGTCAGAACTAGTAGGAATTGAATGTGTTCTAATTAATAATGATACAAATAAACATGCTTTCAAAAACGAATTACGTTGGAATGACGTAGTGTTTAAATAATAATTACTGTGAAAACGAGGATAACGATCATACTTCAATTTGATGAGTTACCTCGTTTTTTAACTATAGGCTCCTTTTTACAATATTGCTGATTTTAGTTTAAAAGAAGCAACAGCCTTTACTTAATAACCAAATTAAAAATGAAAGTAGGGTTAATAGATGTCAAACACAGTTGTAATTAATACAGATGTAAACAAAGGAACAATTAATCGTAATATATATGGACATTTTGCTGAACATTTAGGGCGTTGTATTTACGAAGGAATTTGGGTTGGAGAAGATTCACCGATTCCTAACACTCAGGGAATTAGAAACGATGTATTAGCAGCTTTAAAGCAAATTAAAATACCTGTGCTTCGTTGGCCTGGTGGTTGTTTTGCTGATGAATATCACTGGAAGGATGGAATCGGTCCAAGAAGTGAACGTAAGCGTATGGTTAACACTCATTGGGGTGGGGTAGTGGAAAACAACCATTTTGGAACACATGAGTTTATGTTACTATGTGATTTGTTAAATACTGAGCCTTATATTTGTGGAAACGTAGGTAGCGGAACTGTACAAGAAATGTCTGAGTGGGTTGAATATATGACATTTGATGGTGAATCACCAATGGCAAACTGGCGCCAAGAAAATGGAAGACAACAACCATGGGACTTAAAATATTTTGGTGTTGGTAACGAAAACTGGGGTTGTGGTGGAAACATGCGCCCTGAATATTATGCAGATTTATATCGTCGTTATCAAACATATGTAAGAAATTATGGTGACAACAAACTATACAAAATTGCTGGTGGAGCAAATGTAGATGACTATAATTGGACAGAAGTATTAATGCGCGAAGCAGGAAATTTAATGGATGGCTTAAGTCTACACTATTATACAATTCCTGGTGATTTCTGGTTAGGTAAAGGATCTGCAACCAATTTCCCTGAAGATGAATGGTTCATTACAATGCAGAAAGCTTTACATATGGATGAGTTGATTACAAAGCACGGTACAATTATGGACAAATATGATCCAGAAAAACGTGTAGGCATGATTATTGATGAGTGGGGAACATGGTTTGATGTTGAGCCTGGGACAAATCCAGGGTTCCTTTATCAGCAAAATACAATACGCGATGCATTAGTTGCAGCTGTTCATTTCCATATTTTCCATAAGCATTGTGATCGTGTACAAATGACAAATATCGCTCAAACGGTGAATGTTCTTCAAGCAATGGTGTTAACTGAAGGAGAGAAAATGATTTTAACTCCAACATATCATGTATTTGATATGTATAAGGTACACCAAGATGCAACATTACTTTCTGTTGATGCAACTGTAGGAACATACAAATACAATGATCAAGAAGTTGAGCAAGTTTCTGTTTCAGCATCTAAAGATAAAGCAGGAAAAGTTAATATTAGTTTATATAATATCGACAATAAAGAATCATCAACACTCACACTTCAGCTTCGTGGATTGAAGGAAGAGATTTCAGGTATTACTGGTACCATCCTTACAGCTGATACAATTGATGCTCACAATACATTTGAACAACCTGACTTAGTAACAACAACTGAATTTACAGAATTTAAGATTGAAAATGAACAACTAGTAGTTACATTACCACCAATGTCAGTTGTGTTACTTACGATTTAAAAAGAAAAAGGTAGGGATGATCACATGGCAACAAATGTTTGTAAAAGCTGTACGAGAAATGTCATCCTTAAAAAACAAGAAGTTGATCGAATTCTTTCCAATCACAAAGTTTCTGAAAATATTATTGTCTCAAATGAGGTTTTTGAGGAACGAATGAGTGCATGTAAAACATGTCCATCACTTGTTTATGGATCAACATGTTCACATAGTGGCTGTCTTGTAGAATATCGTGCAAAATTTACAACTAAGCGATGTCCGAGTCCGCATACAGCTAGGTGGTAAATTCATTTAGAATTAAGAAATTATGCAATTAGATTAACGCGAAGAGGCTGTGACATAACATAAGTATTTAAGTTAATGAAAACTCGAATTATTAGGTGATATTTCAATTAATCATTCGCCTAAGTTCGGGTTTTTATTTGCAGTCTTCAATAGAATTTTTGATTTTGTATATTATTTTAAGAACTAGTGGAAAGCGAGTGTCTGCAGCGCAATGGAACGAACTTGTTTCTTTCAGCTTAACTGAATTTAGATTTATTCGTCTTTTTTTATAACTTCTTTACTTATGTTCCAGCCTCTTCTATTTTTATTAAGCTCTTATTCACTATGATAATATGTATATGTTGTATGATATTATAGAGATAGAAGATTGAAGAGATAAGGAGTTTAAAATGAATAAGAGATTTACTACTATTATAGTAACAATGATTTTTGTTGGGATTCTTTCCTTATGGATATTAGCAAAAGATCACTCTGCAGTTCCACTACATTACCGCATATTAATTTCATTTGGTGGATCACTTTTATCTGGTGTTTTAGCGTATCTTCTTTCAATGGATAAAAGTGATTCTGAAAAAACAACTAAATAATTGGGGCTTGCAAAAGTGGAGACTAAAGTATTCAATTTAATACAAGTCTCCATTTTTAATTAGCTTTATTTCTTCATAAATCTATTCTTCACGTCTATATATACCAGGTGATACACCATATGTTTTCTTAAATACCTTATGAAAATAAGGATAACTGCCAAAGCCACAGTTCAAGGCAATTTGTTCAAGTGATTTTGATGTATATTTCATTTGGTCAAGAGCTGAAGATAAGCGAATTTCTTGTGTATATTTAATCATTGTTTTCCCAACACTATTCTTGAATAAAAAGGATGCTCTCGAAACACTAAGCTCAACATGTTTGGCGACTTCTTCTATTTTTAATGGTGATAATGCTCTTTCTTCAATATAACGCATCATTCGTGTAACAGCAGGTGGGCGGTTGAAAACAATAGTTGTTTCATTTACGTATCTTTCCAATAATAAACACAGAGCTTTCATTAAATGGTCATTAAGACTTTTATCCTGCTCAGTAGACGGTCGTTGTTCTTCAATGATGAGATATCTCCATAAATTCAAAATTTTATCGTCTAACTTAATGCGCGATATTGTTGGTTTCTTTGAACGATGCCACCAATTATCGATCCAGCTTCCACGACAAAAAATATAGTAGTCTCCACTGTTTTGTCCCTCCTCTATGTTTAATTCATATTGTTCTTTTGGGTTTAGAAGAAGAAGATCTCCTTTTTCAATCGTATATTTTTTATTATTTACAGTTATTTGACAAGATCCTTCTGTTTGTAAACGAAATAAATAATCATCAAATCCAGCATGATCAATAGAATGAAACTTTCTAGTATGATAGGAAAAACTGCAAAACACGATATCAATCATATTTCTCTAAACTCCTTTGAAAAAGTCTCTTTTTAAAACGACTATTGCTATGTATCAAAATATGGATTGTAAATCAATTTTTTCAATATATGGTACCATTTTATGAAGAAAAGATGTACTAGACTCAATACAGTTCTGATTGCTTCGGTTATTTAAGCAACAAAGTTTATGGTAAGTCTTAAATAAAAATAGGAAGATAGTATATGTTTTAATTATATCATTCATTTGCAAATAGTAATTTATCGTTTAAGCTAAAGGTAAATAAGATATAAATGATTGAACGAAACTATTCGTATTTTTTTGTTATATGGAACGCAGAAAATAATAAATGAAAGAGGTTAAAAGTTATGACAAATATTCCAATTGCTATTCAATTATATACATTACGTGAGGAAACAAAAAAAGATTTTGCTGGTACACTACAGCGTGTAGCTGAAATTGGATTTGATGGTGTAGAATTTGCAGGTTTTGAGGGTCTAAGTGCTCAAGAGGTTAAGAAGTTGTTAGATCGTAACAACTTAAAAGCAGCATCAAGCCATATCTCACTAGAAGAACTTAAAAATAATTTAACTCAAGTGATTAATGACCAAAAAATCATCGGCAGCAAGTATGTTGTTTGTCCTTATTTAGCAGAGGATCAGAGAAGTGAAGAAGATTATCAATCACTTATTTCCTTTTTAGATGAAACTGGTGAAAAGCTAAAAGCAGAAGGAATAACTCTTTGCTATCATAACCATGATTTTGAACTTCAGAAATTACAGGATGGAAGAACAGCTTTAGAGTCGATTTTTAATGATACGAATGCAGAAAACCTTCATACAGAGCTAGATGTTTATTGGCTCACAAAAGTTGAAGAAGATCCTATAGAGTGGTTAAATAGATATAAAGGACGTACACCTCTCGTTCATTTAAAAGATATGACAACTGATGATGAGAAATTTTTTGCTGAGCTTGGAACAGGTGGAGTGGAAATTGATGCAATTCTTGAACTAGGGAATGAACTTAACGTTGAATGGTGGATTGTAGAGCAAGATGTTTGTCGTCGTCCAGTGTTTGAAAGTATTGAAAGAAGTTTTAATTACTTAAAACGAAAATGAGTAATGTGTCTTATGGCACTATGTGATATGAGAAAAAGAGGCTGACATAATGAGAGAAATCAACGAAAAAGACGAATAAATCTAAATTCAGTTAAGTTGAAAGAGACAAATTCGCTCCATTACGCTGCAGACATAAGATTCGCCGGGGAGGAAGCTAAGCCTCCTCGTAAGCTGCGCGCCTGTGGGGTCTCAGCCTTTCCTCTGCACCCGCAGGAGTCAAATGTCTTCCGCTCCATTCCACTAGTTCTTATAATAGTATGCAAAATCAAAAAAACTATTGAAGACAGCAATGATAACCCGAAATATCACCTAATATTTCGGGTTTATCATTGCTTAAATACTTATGTCCCAGCCTCTTTAAAATAGTTTATTACTTCAGCAGTTATGTTAAAGCTTAATGTTTAGTACCTTATTGTATTGTGTTAATAGACATGTGACTACTGCTTGGATAAGTGTGCCATAAAAGAGTTTTTTTTATGGTTCTGTTAAAGAAATCAAAAGTATTCCTTTAACAAAGCTTTTTATTCTGTAAAGCTATGGTGCTTAGTAGGTTGCGATGTATTTCTGCACTCAAAGCTTTATATCCTTCAGCTGTAAGATGAATACCATCATCACTTATTAAGTCAACTAAGTTTCCTGCTTTTTTAATTCCTGTTCTCACATCGATTTTCATTATATTTAACTCTTCAGCTAATTGATTTAAATGATGATTATAAACTCCATGCCAATAGTCTATTCCTCCAACTTGACTAATCCAATGACTAATTGAAGGACTATATTTTTCTGAAATATTCTTATAATATCGAACTGGATCTAAAGGTGGAAGTGTAGAAATTACGGGTGTAATACCACTTTGAGATATTTGGTTAATCATTGTTTTAATATTGTGTAAGTAACGATCTAGCGGCACAATTGCTTTGTGTTCTTTTAATGGATTATTAGCAACTTCTTCCCATTTAAAATTACAGTCGTTTCCTCCAACACCTACAATCACATAATCTGGTTTTTCATGAATAACATCCTTTTCAAGTCTTTCCAATAATAAGTCAGAGTTATCATTAAATACACCCTTATTTACAACTGTAACATCATTTTTATTGCTCGAGAATAATTCTTGTAAAGAAGTTGGGTAACTTTCCTTTAAAATTCTTAATCTTCCTTTTACGATAGAGACGCCTCTTGTGAGACTGTCACCAAAACATATAATTTTCATGTAGCATACCTCATTATGAATAAATCAATTTTAAATATCTTATTTCTTCTATCATAACGCAAAGAATAATCTTGTAAACTATTAGCACTTAATCATCAAATATTATTCACAATATATAGACAAAGGTATGAATTATGCATTATAAGGTAGTTACTTTCAAATGATACTTTAGGAGGGAAAAACGATGATGAGATGATACATGACTTTGAACTTTTACCATATGTTCATAAAAATAGGCTACCAATTCTGTGAAGAACAGGTAGCCTATTTTTATCATGTTAGCAACAACCTAAATTCAAAAAATTTATAAGGTGCTTTCAGCTTCTTGTTGCTCAAACTTCTTGTAAGTTCGTAGTGACATCCAAGATAAGTAAAAGCTTATTGAGCTAAAAAGAAAGAAAAAATTCAGACCTGGTATTGAAGAAAGCATGTAAAAGATCGCATATGAACCTACAATCATTAACAAAGTGTTTAGAGGTTTAATCATACCAATAAGGAAAGCACGTTTTATATATTGAAAAGTTGTTAATCTATAATGTACAAAAAGTGGGAAAATGTGAATCATCAGTATCACAAAAAATAAGCAAAGTGAGAAAAATCCACCAATCATAAGAATTGAAGCTCCATCAGTGAGTGATTTTGTGTACAAGTAATTAATATAAAGTAAACCTGCAATAAGATAAAAAATAATCCCTAATACATTAGCTTGAAGAAATTCTTTTTTAAAGGTCGACCAAAATGTTTTAAATAGAGGAACATCATAATCTCCTAACGTCCATTTTCTCGTGATAGTGAACATAGCAGCTGTAGCTGGAAAAAGTCCAAAAACAACCAATCCACATAGTGTGAATAAAAACCATAATAAATTTACAATACAAAGTCTCATAATCCACTCAGCTACATTGTATAGCTTGTCCATTGTACCCATTGTATATAACGTCCTTTCATATATTGAAAAGAGATTATCCTAAAGAATAGTATAGGTCTTTTCATTGAAGTTTTAATATAGTTATCCTACGTCGTATTATATAGTGGTTTTCTTTGATCGTAAACTGGGAATAAAGAGTGTAAAGATAAACTAAAGAACAAAGGGAGTGTTAGTGATGGGCTTTCTTCTTTATCTAATAGTTGGAGGACTGCTTGGATGGTTAGCTGGTTTAATAGTAGGAAGAGATATTCCAGGTGGAGTAATTGGAAATATTATATTAGGAATCATTGGAGCATGGCTTGGAGGAGAGATATTTGGTGATTTTGGTCCAAAACTAGCCAATATAGCGATAATCCCAGCATTAATTGGAGCGATTATCGTGGTATTGTTAGTTGGGCTAATAATGAAAATGAGTAAAAATAAAAGATAGAAATGAAGTCCACTTTGATCTGCTGATTGAAGTGGTTTTTTTAGGTAATAGTAATCTATTAAAAAATTTTCAAAAAAATATTGTGCGGAATAAATATGTGTGTTATATTTTTATTGCAAGGTTAGTGCAAACGATTTCGCAATTAAGTGCACATAGATTACATATAATTAAAATAGAATAACAAAGACTTAAGTGTATTTATGTTAATCTGTTTTAAAAGTAACTATGTTTTTTTAAAACTAATTGTGCAAACGTTTTTCTAACTGAAAGCGCATAAATAAAAAATGGGGGTAAAAACAATGAGTAGCAAAAAATTATTCTTGGGGCTTTTCTCTATTATGTTTCTTGTAAGCGTTGTACTTGCTGGTTGTTCTGGCGGTTCTGATGAAACAGAAGGTACAGAATCTGGTGGTAATGATGCAGGAGGAGAAGAAGTTACATTAGATATTTTCCAATTTAAAGTAGAATTTAAAGATCAATTTGAAGCTGTTGCCAAACAATATCAAGAAGCAAATCCAGGCGTTAAAATCAACATTCAAACTGTTGGTGGCGGAGAAGATTATGGTGCAGCATTAAGATCTAAATTTGCTTCAGGTGATGAGCCAGCAATTTTCAACATCGGTGGTCCTACTGATGTTATTGACTGGGAAGATAGCTTAGCTGATTTAACAGATACTCAAGCAGCAGGAGTTGCGCTTGAAGGAACTCTTGACGGAGTTACTAAAGAAGATAAAGCATATGGATTACCATTTAACCAAGAAGGTTATGGTTTAATTTACAACACTGAAATTTTCGAAAAAGCGGGAATTGATCCTACAACAATTAAAGATATGGCTTCATTAGAAGAAGCTGTTGCAACATTAGATGGAAAAAAAGGTGACTTAGGCTTAGATGCAGTATTTGCTTTCCCAGCTAAAGAGACTTGGGTAACAGGTCAACATTTAGCAAATGCATTTATCGCTCCAGAATTTGACGGTAATGTAACTAAGGCTTATGAAGCTGACACAATTGCTTTTGAATATGCAGATGCAATGAAAAACTTTATCGATTTACAAAACAAATTCTCAGTTCAACCTGTTGTAAGTCTTGATTATTCACAACAAGTAGAAGAATTATTCTCTACAGGTAAGGTTGCTATTATTCAACAAGGTAACTGGGTATACGGATCTATCGCAGGTATTGACGAAGAGTTAGCTAATAACAAAGTTGGTATTTTACCAATACCAGTTCCAGGATATAAAGAGGATTCAATTCCTGTAGGTGTTCCAATGTACTGGGCAGTAAATAAGAACAAAGATGAAAAAGTAGTAGAAGAGTCTAAGAAATTCCTAGACTGGTTATATACTTCTGATGAAGGTAAAGAAGCTGTTGTTAGTGACTTTAAATTCATCCCAGCTTATGAAGGTTATGATGCTTCAAAAATTACAGATCCACTTTCAAAATCAATTTATGAGTATGCAGAAGCAGGAAAAACAATTGGTTGGACATTCAGTGGATACCCACTAAACTGGGCTCAAAATGAACTTGGTGTTAACATCCAAAAATATCTGAGCGATGCAGCTACATGGGAAGAAGTAATTAACGATTCAAAAGCTGCTTGGGAAGAAGCGAGAGCAGAATAGTTAATAGATAGTAAGAAAGTGAGCAAACGAGGTAGCGATATTTGCTACTTCGTTTGCTCATACATTTAATCTACTAATTTACCATTATTGTATAAGGCACTTCATAATAGAAGGTAGTGTCACCTTCTATTATGAAGCGTCTTATAGCACACCATGAAAAGGACGTTATATAAATCTTTGTTAGTTAAACAAAGGTAAAACATTAAAAAGCTATCATATGTTGGAGGGATAAAACATGATGCGTACAAAGGATCTATCATATTGGTTGTTTTTAGCGCCGGTCCTATTAGCATTAACATTGGTTATTATTTTACCTTTATTAATAGGGGTATACTATTCATTTACTGATTGGAATGGAATAAAAACTGGTTCATTCCTAGGTTTCGAGAATTATATCGATGCCTTTAAAGACGAAGAGTTTTTAAACTCTCTTTGGTTTACAACTAAATTCTCAGTTGTGTCGGTTTTTCTAACGAATATAATTGGGCTCGGTTTAGCATTAATTGTTACAACTAAAATTAAATCTAGTAAATTTTTAAGAACGGTTTTCTTTATGCCAAACTTAATTGGTGGACTGATTTTAGGATTTATCTGGCAGTTTATTTTCATCAAAGTATTTTCTGGTTTTGGAGATATGTTTGGGATCGAGAGTCTGAAGGGTTGGTTATCTACAACTGAAACAGGCTTTTGGGGGCTAGTTATCTTGATGAGCTGGCAGATGTCAGGTTATATTATGATCATTTATATCGCGTATTTAGAAGGACTTCCTAGTGAGTTGTTAGAAGCTTCTGAAATTGATGGAGCTGGTCCTTTCCAACGCTTAAGATATATTATATTCCCTCTAGTTGCACCGGCATTTACGGTTAGTATGTTCTTAACTTTATCAAACTCATTTAAGTTATATGATCAAAACCTTTCACTAACAGCAGGTGGACCATATAATTCCACACAAATGGTGGCAATGGAAATCTTTAAAACTGCATTTGGAGAGAGAGATATGGCATATGCACAAGCAAAAGCTGTTGTTTTCTTTATCATAGTTGCAGTAATAGCTTTAACTCAAGTTTATATTAATAAGAAAAGGGAGGTTGAAATGTAATGAGAAGCAAATATCCATTTTCACTTGAGATATTAGGAATCTTATTAGGGCTTTTATGGCTTTCACCTTTCTATTTAATGATCGTTAACTCTCTTAAAACAAAAAGAGAAATATTTTCAGATGTTATTCGTTTACCTGAAGAATTTACATTTGATAACTATATTCAGGCCTTTGAAGAACTTGATTTTATCCAAACATTCTTTAATTCAGTGATTATTACAGTTACGAGTGTATTGATTATTATCATTTTTTCATCTATGGCAGCTTACGCTTTATCTCGTAATAAAAGTAAAATCAGTACATTTTTATTTATGGTATTTGTTGCAGCCATGTTAATTCCTTTCCAATCAGTTATGATTCCACTTATAACAGTATTTGGACAGGTAGAAATGTTAAATCGTGTAGGTCTAATCTTTATGTATTTAGGATTCGGAAGCAGTTTATCAATCTTCTTATACCACGGTACTTTAAATGGTATTTCTAAATCATTAGATGAAGCAGCAACAATTGATGGATGTAGCAAATTCCAAGTATTTTGGCACATCATCTTCCCAATCTTAAAACCAATTACTGTAACAGTTGCGATTTTAAACATTATTTATATTTGGAATGATTATTTATTACCATCATTAGTCATTAACCAAGAAGGATTGCAAACAATTCCACTTAAAATGTTCTTCTTCTTTGGTGAGTATACAAAGCAGTGGCATTTAGCACTTGCAGGTTTAACAATTGCAATTATACCGGTAATTATTGTATATTTCTTCGCTCAACGTGAAATTATAAAAGGTATATCTGAAGGTGCAGTTAAATAATATCAACTATAAGGAATGAGAAATCGTTCCCATATCCTTCTCGACAGTTTATTTTTCTTTTCAAGCAGGAAAGGGTGTAACAAATAGGGAATCAAATAGATATCACATTTGTTATCACCCTGCATTTGGTAAGGAGGCACCAATGGTTACAATTAAAGATGTAGCAAAACTGGCAAACGTTGCACCTTCAACAGTTTCGAGGGTTATTGCTAATAGTTCTCGCATAAGTGAGCAAACAAAAAAAAGAGTTCGAGAAGTGATGGAGGAATTAGGTTATCATCCTAATTTACAGGCAAGAAGCTTAGCGGCAAAAAGCACACAAGCAATAGGTGTAATTATGCCTAATTCAGCTTATTATGCATTTCAAAATCCCTTTTTCCCTGAAGTACTTAGAGGAATAAGTACTAGTTCACACGATAATAAATATGGAATTTACCTTTCTACTGGGTCAACAGAAGATGAAATCTATCATGAAGTAACATCAATGGTATTAGGTAGAAGGGTTGATGGAGTTATTCTCCTTTATTCTCGTATTAATGATAAAACAATGCGGTTTTTACAACAATCTGATTTTCCTTTTGTTGTTGTAGGAAGGCCAGATGAAAATGAAGAACGTGTATCATATGTTGATAACGATAATATTCATATAACAAAACAAGTTACAAATTACCTTATTGAACTTGGACATAAAAATATTGCTTTTGTCGGAGGCAGTACTAACTTTGTTGTAACAATAGATCGATTAAACGGTTATAAGCTCGCATTACAAGATGCTGGTATTCCATTTAATGAGGACTATTTAGTTCATGAAGACTTTATTAAGGAGAATGGTAGGGAAGCAATTGCATCACTAATGAATTTAAGTGATCCCCCTACAGCACTTGTAACACAAGATGATTTAATTGCATATGAAATGATAAGTCATCTTGAGGATATGAATATTCGTGTTCCAGACGATATTTCAATTGTAAGCTTTAATAATTTAATGCTATCTGAACATTCAAAGCCCCCATTAACATCTGTCGATATTTGTATTTATCAGCTTGGTTTTGAGGCAACTAAATGTTTACTTGAAAAAATAAGTGTACCAGATACATTACCTAAAAGGATTACGATTCCTACAAAGTTCATTGAGCGGAAGTCATGTGAACAAAAGAAATAACTATATCTTAAACTTTCTTGAGGATGAGTGATGAAAATGTGATGATACGTACATTTTATCAATTATCCTCTTCCTTTTTTTAGACCTTAAACTTTTGCTTATTATTATTATTGGTCATAATAGTAGAGTTTTATTTGATTATTTAATAATTAATAAAGTGTTTGAAAATAAGTCAATGTTGATTGTGAGGCAGATTAATGAATAAATTATGGTGGAAAGAGGCAGTAGCCTATCAGGTATATCCGAGAAGCTTTATGGATTCTAATGGAGATGGCATTGGAGATCTTCAAGGGATGATTTCAAAGCTAGATTATTTAAAAGATCTTGGAATTGACGTAATATGGATTTGTCCTATGTACAAATCTCCTAATGATGATAATGGATATGATATTAGTGATTATCAAGATATTATGGATGATTTCGGTACAATGGGAGATTTTGATCTTCTTTTAGAAGAAGTTCATAAACGTGGAATGAAATTGATTATTGATCTAGTAATCAATCACACAAGTGATGAGCATCCTTGGTTTATAGAATCACGGTCTTCAGAAAATAATCCTAAGCGTGATTGGTATATTTGGCGAGATGGTAAAGATGGTAATGAGCCAAATAACTGGGAAAGTATTTTTAGTGGATCTGCATGGCAGTTAGATGAAAAAACAAACCAATATTATCTTCATATCTTTTCAACAAAGCAGCCTGACCTTAATTGGAGAAATAAAGAGGTGCGTACTGCGTTGTACGATATGATCAATTGGTGGCTTGATAAAGGAATTGATGGATTCCGTGTTGATGCAATAAGTCATATTAATAAAGAAGAAGGCTTACTTGATATGCCAAATCCAGAAGGCCAAAGATATGTTTCTTCTTTTGATAAGCATATGAATGTGGAGGGGATCCACACATATCTTGATGAATTAAAGGAAGAAACCTTCTCTAAATACGATATTATGACTGTTGGCGAGGCGAATGGAGTAAAGGTTGATAATACTGAAGATTTAGAGCTGTGGGTTAGTGAAGAAAAAGGGAAATTTAATATGGTCTTTCAATTTGAACATTTAGCATTATGGGATGCAGAATCTCAAAATGGCTTGGATATACTAGGTTTAAAAAGAGTATTAACAAATTGGCAGAAAGCTCTTGAAAATAAAGGATGGAATGCTTTATTTATAGAAAATCATGATAAAGCACGTGTTGTTTCCACTTGGGGTGATGATCAAGAATACTGGTTTGAAAGTGCTACTTCTTTAGCTACAATGTACTTCTTAATGCAAGGAACACCTTTTATTTATCAGGGTCAAGAAATTGGTATGACAAATGTTAAATTTGATTCGATTGAAGAATATAATGATGTAGCTACAAAGAACATGTATCGTTTTAAACGCGAAGAAGGGGTTTCACATGATGAGATCATGGAAGTGATCTGGGCGACAAGTCGAGATAATTCAAGAACTCCTATGCAATGGTCAAATGAACCTAATGCTGGATTTACAACTGGAACACCGTGGATAGGTGTGAATGAGAATTACCGAGATATTAATGTCGAGAAACAGCAACAAGACGAATCTTCTGTTTTACATTTTTATAAAAAAATGATTAAGCTTAAAAAAAGCAATGATATTTTCACATACGGAGCTTATGAACTAATTCTTGATGAACATCCCGCTATTTATGCGTACACACGTTCATTAGATGATGAAAAAATTGTTGTTTTTTCAAATCTGACAGCTGATACAGTTACATGGGAGGAAGATCTTAGTATTGCTTTTGAATCAAATCAACTTCTTCTAGCTAACTATGAAGTAGGAAACCATGATTCAATAAGTATATTAACATTAAAACCATTTGAAACAAGAGTATATCGAATTTAAAGTAATTAGACACCAAGATGGAAGTATATCTTGGTGTTTTTTATGTTCTTAGCTTTCTTCAAAGTAGTAGGGGTTTCATCATTTTTAAGTCTATGTTAAATAATTTGATTGTTACCTCTTTGTCTATCAAAGGTGAATAATGATACACCTGCGTAATAGCGTATAGCTGTAACGAATTCAGTAACAATTTAACAGCCTTATTAAAAAGCAATAGTCTGTAACTATAAACATCAATAAAATATTAATTGTAAAACTAACACCATTAGTTTATACTGAAACTAATGGTGTTAGTTTTTTGTTGATAACATTTAGGGAGATGAAATGAATGAAGGTAACGAGAATTGGAGATTTAATTCAATTAACTTTTTTACCAGGCTTTTTTCCTGTGAACTGTTATATTGTTGAAGATAATCATGGACTTACATTAATTGATACTGGAATACCAAGTAGCTATAAGGGAATTGTAGATGTAATTGAAAAATTAGGAAAACCACTAACAAATATTTTACTTACACATGCACATGGTGATCATGTAGGATCTTTAAACCGATTGAAAGAAAAATTTCCTAGTGTTCCACTGTCAATATCAGCACGTGATAGTCGGTTATTAAAAGGAGATACATCATTAGATCAAGATGAACCACAAACACCCATAAAAGGAGGAATCCCTAAAGATATCAGCTTAATACCTGATAAGCTGTTGAAAGAGGATGATAGTGTTGGCTCATTACGAGTTGTGTTAACGCCTGGACATACCCCTGGTTCAATAAGCTTCTTTGATACTAGAAGCAAAGCTATTATAGTAGGTGATGCGTTACAGACTAGAGGAGGAATAGCTGTAAGTGGACAAATCCGCCCTATGTTTCCATTTCCAGCAATGGCTACATGGAATAAAGAAAAATCTCTTGGAAGTGTAAAAAAAATAAAGCAATACTCGCCTAGTTTATTGGCGGTAGGACACGGAGATTTGCTGAGTGATCCAGATATTCAATTGCAAATAGCAATTGAAAAAGCAGAGAAAAACCTTAGTAGATAGGAAATGAAATAAAAAATAACGAAAAGAAAGGTAGAGATAAGATGTCTCCTAGAATGGGTCTTGACTTACAAACTATTTTAAAGGCAGCAACAGAACTCGCAGATGAACAAGGAATCGATTCTGTAACACTTGCTACACTAGCAAAAAAATTAACAATCAAGCCTCCATCACTATATAATCATATCGATGGTTTAACAGGATTGAAAAAAAAATTAGCTCTTCTTGGATTAGAGGAATTGTATAATCTGTTAGCTAATGCTGCTATTGGTCTCTCGAAGGACGAAGCTGTTCATGCTGTTTCTATGGCATATTTTTCATTTGCACGATCTCATCCAGGTTTATACGAGTTAACATTATCAGCACCAAAGCCTGAAGAAACAGAAATCGAGTTAGCAGGAAAGAAAATTGTTGATCTTACTGTTCAGATTTTAAGTGCTTATGATTTAGAGGAACAAGAAGTGATCCACGCTGTTCGAGGTTTAAGAAGTATATTACATGGATTTTCTTCTCTAGAGCAAAAAGGGGCATTTGGGTTGCCGCTCGATCTTGATAAAAGCCTTTATCTTTTAATAGAGAGTTATATAGCTGGTATTCATAAAATGAAGGACAACAAAGGTGAGAAGTAATGACAATTTAACTTTTTAGAAGTATTGAGCAATTAGTTATTATCGAAATTGATAGAGATCCTGTGATGATAAATTTTCCTGATGCAGAACTTCTTCATTTTTATATTCAATCAATTAGTTCTATTAAGAGCAACTATTGTGCAATGAATAAATAAGCTGTGATAACATGAAGAGATAAAAATGAGAGGATGTCAAGCATGATTCAACATGATTTTACAAGTGGAAATATTATAAAGCAAATTTGGATTTTTTCATTGCCAATCATGCTGACAAATCTGCTTCAAATATCATTTCAATTTATTGATAGCTTATGGGTTGGGCATTTACTAGGTGCTAATGCACTTGGTGCTATTGCTGTTTCTGGAACAGTTATCTTTACAATTTTATCATTTATTATTGGTGTTAATAATGCAGCGTTAACCATTTTGTCACAGCAAAAAGGAAAAGGAAATGGTCAAGGCTTAGAAAGTTATATTAATGCATTTGTTGTTCTTTTATCATTACTATCATGTTTATTGGGTATAATAGGCTTCTTCTTATCTGAAAAGATATTAATCTTACTCAGCACTCCACAATCAATGATAGCTGATGCAACAGCATATCTCCAAATCAACTTTATCGGGATACTCTTTTTATTTGGTTATAACTTTATCAGTACAGTGTTAAGGTCGTTAGGTGATAGCAAATCGCCTGTTAAATATGTAGTAATTGCTGTCATTTTGAATGCAGGTTTTGATCCGTTATTTCTATATGTCTTTAAACTTGGAATAGAAGGGGCAGCATATGCAACAATTCTTTCTCAAGGAATTGCATTTCTATATGGTATCTTTGATACGTTAAAACGCAATTTGGTGCCATTTATTTTTCCTAGGCCTCCCAAATTGATTGAAGTGAAGACAATCATGACATTAGGAATACCTTCAGGACTTCAAATGATGGTCATTTCAGCTGGTGTTATGGCTATTATGAGTGTTGTTAACTCATTTGGAGACGATGTTGTTGCAGGATTTGGGGCAGCTCAAAGGCTAGATAGTCTTATTATGCTACCAGCAATGGCTTTAGGTACTGCGGTTAATAGTATGGCAGGTCAAAATATCGGAGCAAACAAATGGGACCGTGTTCATCAAATTGCTAAATATGGTGTACTGTTTAATTTTATTATTATATTTGTTATTAGTACATTTGTCTTTTTCTTTGCTGATTCAGCTATTAAACTATTTATGGATGATAAAGAACCACTTCTTTTTGGAACATCTTATTTGCAATTAATAGCTTTTTTTTACCCGTTTTTAGGTATTAACTTTATTCTAAACGGAATTGTACGAGCTGCTGGTGCCATGTTCCAAGTGCTTTTATTAAATATTCTTTCATTTTGGTTATTACGTTATCCTTTATCATATCTCTGTTCACAATGGTTTGGTGAAAATGGTATTGCCTTGGGAATGGGCATTAGTTTTATTTTGAGCAGTGTTATTGCATTTGGTTATTATAAATTTGGAAAATGGGATAAAAATGACGCTATAAATGAAGCAAGTGATAGTTAATGTTTAAATTTTCAAAAATTTAATTTTGTCTACTTGACAGTGACAAAAATAATCGCCATAATAATGTAAAACTTAGCTGTAGTTGTTGTGTATAAATTAAAAATTCAACGCAAATTTTATATAGAACGTTATAAAAAAGGACTAGTATGTGGACCTTTTCATTTCAGAGAGTGAAGTTTATTAGCTGAGAGACTTCATAATGTATAAGCCACAGAACCTACCTTTTGAGTCTTGTGAAAACATAAGCGTGTTCCTAGCGTTAGTAGGATTAAGTGGGATTTGTTATTTGCGAAAAGTGTAAATAATAGAGTCCAATCAAGGTGGTACCACGGAAGCAGAGCTCCTTTCGTCCTTATTTTTAGGATGATTGGGGCTTTTTGTATGTGGAATTTTGATATGGGCTTTTTGGGAACAAATTAAGCAATTAAAAAGGAAAACAGTAGCGGAGGAACAAAAATGGATAAAAAGCGAATTGTTGTAAAAATAGGTAGTAGTTCGCTCACGAATGCAAAAGGACAAATCGATCAAGAAAAATTATCTGATCATGTTCAAGCTGTTGCTGGACTTCGTGAATTTGGACATGAGGTTTTACTCGTTTCATCAGGTGCTGTTGCAGCTGGTTTTACACATCTAGGATATCCAACAAGACCAATTACTTTAAAAGGGAAGCAAGCTGCCGCAGCTGTTGGTCAGGGCTTATTAGTTCAATCCTATCTTGAAAAATTAAATCAATTTGATATAAAGCCAGCACAAATTTTATTAACTCGCAATGACTTTTCAAAGCAGGAAAGATATAAAAATGCTTATGCTACGATAACAGAGCTTTTAGAAAGAGGAATTTTACCAATTATAAATGAAAATGATACTGTTTCAGTTGAAGAGTTAACATTTGGTGACAATGATATGTTATCAGCTCTTGTTAGTGGACTTATTCATGCTGATCAATTAATAATCTTAACGGATATAAATGGCTTGTATGATTCTAATCCACGTTCAAACCCTTTAGCTCGAAAAATTGATTTTTTATCTGAAGTTACTGATGACATGTTACAAGCTGCTCAGGGATCTGGATCTAAAGTAGGAACTGGAGGAATGAAATCAAAGCTCATGGCTGCTAAAACTGCTTTAAATCTAGGTGTACAAGTCTTTATTGGTCTAGGTAAAGGAAAACAAAAATTAATAGAGATTCTTCAAGGTGATGGGAATGGAACTTATATTGGCAAAGAAGGATTATCATCAATAAATAATAGTCGCCAATGGATTGCCTTTCATTCCGAGGTATCAGGTACTATTCATGTTGATCAAGGTGCCGAAGATGCGCTTTTATATAAAGGGAAAAGTCTTTTGCCTGCAGGAGTAATTGATTTTAATGGGAGCTTTTCACAATGTGATGTTGTCGAGGTGAGAGGTCCTAATGGTTTACTTGGGAAAGGTGAGGTTTTGTTTTCATCAGAAGAATTACATGAACTGATGGGGAAAAGAAGTGATGAATTAAAAGAAGTTGTTTCATCTATTGTTGTTATTCATCGAAATAAATGGGTAAAAGCAGAAGGAGGGCTCTAAAGATGAGTGAAGTGTTAGCAAAAGGAAAAGCTGCCAAGGAAGCTAGTTTTGTTATGGTTGATATTTCAACAGAAGATAAGAACAATGCATTAGCGTTAATAGCAAATCAATTGATCGATGATAAAGAATTTATTATATGTGAAAATGAAAAAGATTTAGAAGCAGGAAAACGCAATGGTTTAACAGATAGTGTGCTTGATAGAATCATGTTAAATGAAAAAAGAATCCACGATATAGCAGACGCTATAAGGATGCTTATCAAATTAGAAGATCCTGTTGGCGAAGTACTAGAAACAATTGAAAAAGAAAATGGCTTGCTTGTTAAGAAAAAGCGAGTTCCACTTGGTGTAATAGGGATGATTTATGAAGCAAGACCTAATGTAACAGTTGATGCTGCAACACTAGCACTAAAAACAGGGAATGCTGTTATTTTAAGAGGTAGTTCTTCAGCGAGTTTTTCTAATAAAGCTCTTGTGAAATCCATTCATAAATCGTTACAAAGAAGCAATTTACCAGAGGATGCAGTTCAACTTATAGAAGATACAAGTCGAGAAACAGCAAAAGAGCTTTTTCATTTAAAAGAATATCTTGACGTACTAATTCCTCGTGGAGGCAAGAATTTGATTGATACTGTTGTAAGAGAATCAACAGTCCCTGTGCTTGAAACAGGAGCGGGAAATTGTCATGTATTTATTGATCAATCGGCTGACTATAAAATGGCCGAAAATATTGTGTTAAATGGAAAGGTTCAGCGCCCATCTGTGTGTAATTCCGTTGAAACCATTTTAGTTGAAGAGAAATGGTTTGCACAATATGGAAAAGATTTATTAGATGCGTTAAACAGTCAAGAAGTAGAAATATATGGTGACGATGTTGTGAGTAGCGTATTTGGTGCAGCGAAATTGGCAACTGAAGAAGATTGGTATACAGAGTATTTAGCACTAACAGTTAGTATCAAGGTAATAACTGGTGTAGATGAAGCGATTTATCATATTAATAAATATGGAACAAATCATTCTGAGGCGATCGTGACAGAAGACGAACTTAATGCAAAGAAATTTCTTAACAAAGTAGATGCTGCAGCTGTCTATCATAATGCTTCAACACGCTTTACTGATGGATCAGAGTTTGGTTATGGTGCAGAGATCGGTATTAGCACGCAAAAACTTCATGCTAGAGGTCCAATGGGATTACCTGCCCTTACTTCTAGTAAATTCTTTGTTTATGGAACAGGTCAAACTCGTTTGTAAAGTTATTTGTGAAAGCTGAATAAAGCCTATGATGAGAAGAAATTAGTCCTTTGATAAAAAGTGACCTTCTTCTTTTTTTGTATCTATTTTTATAACATTTGTGGTGAAGGGTGATTTTCTCTAAAGGTTGCTCGGCTGACAACGGGAAAGAATAGTAGAAACTCCTATTAGCAATTGTCCTGGATTAGAGAAAACACATTAGAAAATGTTAAAATAAAGGTAATTAATTCATTTTGTATACTTCAAGTGTTAAGGAAGCATGCAAACAATAGTATACTTGAGCTGTTTTTACAATCGTTGGTATTGTCAAATGAACCAACGAGCTTAAATCATTGTTTGAAAATAAGAGGAGGGGAATTATGGATGCATTTACGTTTTTCCCACAGGGAGATCGAGCAGTAACGATAAAATTGGGTAAAGAGATCAACTTTACTACACATAAAAAGGTAAAACTTCTTTGTGACCATTTAAAATCAAATCCTTTTACTGGAATGATTGAGGTAACACCAAGCTATACCACTGTTACCGTTTTCTATGAACCGACAGATATTGTATTAAATTCGATTAACGAGTCTCCTTATAGTGAAGTTGTAAGGATTTTGTCAACAATTATCTCATCTATTAATCTAACTGAAAACACAGCTCAAACAAAAACAATCTTGATTCCAGTATGTTATGGTGGCAAATATGGACCTGACTTAGCGGAGGTAGCAAAAATTCATCAACTTACAGAACAACAGGTAATAGAAATACATGCTAATCAGGATTATCTTGTTTATATGATTGGTTTTGCCCCAGGCTTTCCTTATTTAGGTGGGATGTCAGAAAAAATTGCCACACCGAGAAAGTCGACACCAAGAAACTTGATTCCTATTGGAAGCATTGGAATCGGTGGGGCACAAACAGGAATATATCCAATAGAAAGCCCTGGAGGATGGCAGTTAATTGGTCGAACCCCAATCAAGCTTTTTGATGTAGAAAAAGATCAACCAAGTCTTTTAAAAGCGGGTGATGTTGTGAAATTCACCCCTATTACCCAAGAGCAATATGAGAACTGGGAGGTGAGTTGATGACAATTGATGTTATCGAACCTGGGTTATCTACGACAGTTCAAGATACAGGTAGATATGGTTTTCAGGAATATGGAGTTGTTGTTAGTGGTGTAATGGATGAACATGCAGCAATTATGGCCAATGCTTTAGTGGGGAATGATGATCATGAGCCTCTTTTAGAAGTTACTTTAATTGGTCCAACGTTGACTTTTCGTAATGAAGCTATTATTTCACTATGTGGAGCTGATTTATCTGCAAAAATCAATGATGTAACCATTCCTCTATGGAAACCAATTTATATAAAAGAAGGTAGTACTTTAACGTTTGGTCGACCAATCAAAGGGTGTCGTAGTTATTTAGCTATTGCTGGAGGATTGGATGTTCCTGTTGTTATGAACAGTAGTAGTACATATAGTAGGGGGGAAATTGGTGGCTATAATGGGCGACTATTAAAAAAAGATGATGTGTTACATAAAAAAGAAGCAATCAGTGAGTTTTCACAAATACTTTTAAAATATTTCAAATCACATATTACTGCTGCAGAAGCTTTTAGTTATGTACCTTGGACAGTTAGTACTAGGCTCATAGAAATGTATAGTCAAAAATCACCAATTCGTTTTATAAAAGGTCCACAATACTTTGATTTTACTGAAGAATCTTTGGAATGCTTTAAAAAAGAGTCTTTTCAAGTGCGGACAAATTCAGATCGAATGGGGTATCGCTTGAAGTCATTTAAGCTAGAGTTAAAACAAAATATAGATCTTTTATCAGAGGCAGTAACTATGGGAACAATTCAAGTTCCACCTGATGGGCAGCCAATCATATTAATGGCAGATCGCCAAACAGTTGGTGGATATCCTAAAATTGGCTATGTAGCAACCATTGATTTACCAATTCTTTCTCAGGTTATACCTGGTGAGAAGCTATCCTTTGAAGAAATATCGCTTGAAAAAGCACAGAAATTATTAATTGATCGAGAAAAGCTAGTTAAAGAATTGAAAATCGGCTTGCTTTTAGCCATTAGGAGGATGGATGGAGCATGATGCAGGTTGATTTGAATTGCGATATGGGAGAGAGCTTTGGTACATATCAGATTGGGGCAGATGATAAAATCATTACAGCGATCACTTCAGCAAATATAGCATGTGGATTTCATGCAGGTGATCCTACAACTATGAGAAAAACGGTTAAATTAGCTATGAATCATTCTGTAAGTATTGGTGCACACCCTGGTTTTGATGATTTGGTTGGATTTGGTAGGAGAAATATGTCACTTTCACTTCAAGAGATATATGATTTAATGGTCTATCAAATAGGTGCTCTAAACGGTTTCGTTACGTCAGAAGGTGGAGTGCTTAATCATGTAAAACCCCATGGAGCTTTATATAACATGGCGGCTATAAATAAAGGAATGGCAGAAGTGATAGCAGAAGCTGTTTATAAAGTAAATTCAGAGATGATTTTATATGGGCTTTCAGGAAGTGAGTTAATTGAAGCGGGAAAGAGGATTGGATTGCGAACGGCAAATGAAGTATTTGCAGATCGTACTTATCAAGAAGATGGTACCTTAACATCTCGATCCTTAGGTGGTGCATTAATCAAAAATGAAAAAGATGCAATACTTCAAGTTCTCAAGCTGGTCAAACAGCAAAAAGTTATTACAACAAATGGAACTGAAATACCCATTGTGGCAGACACAATTTGTATTCATGGTGATGGAGAAAACGCCGCTCGATTTGCCAAAGACATTCATAAAGCACTAATTGAAAATAAAGTTATTGTTAAAAGTTTGTAAAAGGGGTCAGACCCCCATTTACGTTTTCGTCATATAAAGAACATAAGTTGAGCGATCTTCGTCAATTTCGGCGGAGATTTTTTCGTATTCTTCGTTTTCGATCCATAAATAATCATTACCTATTAGTGATAGAACTTCTTCGTGTGAATATAAATCATATGTGAAAATTAAAGGTGAAACATTGTATTCTTTGTAATCACGAACCTCAAGGGTAACATGCGAGTAGTTTTCAGCATCTTCAAAAATATATTCTTCTGTCTCTTTTTCTACGTATATGACATAGTACTCTTCTTCAAGACTTGATGAGGTTTGTTTATAAACTTGTTTTTCTTTAATAAAAAAATCACAGTATCTACGGCAATAAATTTCAAATGGATCTGCAAAATCATAATGGTATAAGGCAGGATAATTATTGCGCTCATCATTCGTTCGATATTCCAATTTATAACTTTTTTTCATATTTACCTCCAAAGAGTTGGTTATTTTTACTATACTATATAAGATGGGTTAATGAAGCATAATTTTTCTAAGCTGGATGATGTATTTAGTGGTAGATAATGTTTATAATGACCTATTCTCAAGCATGAATATATAATAAAGAAAGATGAAGGGAGGGTTGTTGAATGAAACAGAAGAAAACAAAACAGCTATTAACTGGAGTAATTTCTGCGACAATGATTGCTGCTGCAGGCTGTGGAAATGATGAAGAGCTTCCACCAGTTCCAGAAGGAACAGATTGTGGTGATTGGGAATGGGAAGCTGATGAAGGAGTTTGGGAGTGTGATGATGATGCTTCCTCACATCGAGGTCATTATTTTTATGCTGGTAGCTGGTTTGCATCGAAAAACAGCTTAAGATCTAGCTCTGCTTATAAAAGCTATAAGTCGAGTAGTTCATTTAAAGGTGGAGGATCAGTATCAAAGTCCAGCTCTGGATTTGGATCAGGCTCTAGCGGAGGTTTCGGTGGATAATGGAACAAGAATTTAATGAACATGAACACACAAAAAAACGTGCCAAAACCTATAATGAAATCAACTCTTTCTGGCATGATTTGAATGATAGTGAATATGGGTTATATGATATGGCATTTTTATCAGAACAAGATATCAAAGATATACAATTAGTAACTGAACGAGTTGGAAAAGTATTCTTTAAAACGGCGAATTTATTACGTAATTCACCAGATGAAACACTTTTACAGCTAGATATTCCACAAAGTGTCCTTCCTTTTATACGGCATAAAGCATTACCTGTTGAAACAATAATAGCTCGTGTTGATCTTGTTAAAACAAAAGAAGGATTAAAGGTATTAGAACTAAATAGTGATACCCCTACTTTTGAAAAGGAAGTTTTTCATGTGAATAACTATCTTTGTCAGGAGTTTGATGTAGTTGATCCAAATGAGGGCTTAGCAGCTATATTAGGTATGGAAATGAGAAAAGCTTTAGGTGAAGCTCTTCATCGAACACAATTCTCTAATCACCCGAATATCGTGTTTACTTCACATGACCAGAATGAAGAAGATAAACTTACAACTCAATTTTTAATGGACACATCAAATGTTTCAGCAAAATATGTACCTCTACACAAGTTGACAATAAAGAAAAGTGAAGGGTTGTATGATGATGAAGGAAATAGAATTGATGTTCTTTATCGACAAACATATCCTTTAGAGCATTTACTAGAAGATGTTTCCGCTGAAACAGGAGATCACATTGGTGTTCAGCTGATTGAACTTGTTTTTACGAATAAGTTAATTATGTTAAATCCAATTTCTGCATTCCTTTTACAATCTAAAGCTGTTCAATCAGTCATCTGGGGGATGAAAGAGATAGATTCACCGTATTTCTCTACGGAAGAAAAACAATGGATACATGATTATTTTCTTCCAACCTATTTAGAAGAAGATTTATTTTTGACAAAAGGTTGGAAGTATGTGAAAAAACCAAGCTATGGAAGAGAAGGAGACACTGTATCCATCTTTCAAGGAACAAAAAAACTTGTAGAAGATCAGCATCATACATATGAGCAATCACTACCTGTTTATCAGAAATATGTTGAATTACCTTCACTAGAAATTAGAACGGTGACTGGAGTAAAGGAAGCAAAAATATTAATAGGAAGCTTTTTAATTAATGGGAAAGCTTGTGGAATTGGCTTACGTGCAGGAAGTCAAATCACAGACAATAATGCGTACTTTTTACCAGTAGGTATAAAAAAGGAAAGAAGGGACTCAAGAGTATGACATTTACGGAATTATTTTTATCTACCTTATCTTATATAGGATTAGCAACTTTATTATTGTTAATTGGAATCATTCTTTTTGAGGTTACAACTAAAAATAAAGAATTTGAACTTATTAAAAATGGTAATAAAGCAGCAGTGTACGCATTCGGGGGGCGGATTTTAGGATTGGCAATTGTGTTATATTCTTCAATAGCAAACTCGGTAAATATTTTAGATATGATTATTTGGGGAAGCATCGCGATTTTCATGCAAATTATCATATTTTATCTTGCTGAGCTACTAACACCAAAGTTCGATATAACTAAAGCTATTGATGAAGACAATCAAGCAGTTGGATTATTTTTATTGTTTTTATCAGTATCGATTGGTTTAATTATTGCTGCATCTTTAACATATTAATTGTTCTATATTCCATTTAAATTAATATTTTCAAGCTTATCAAACTGATTAAAAACGCATAACTTTTGAGGTGAAAAGCCCTGAAAGGAGCGGAGTTTCCCTGTTTGGTTATGAGCGACGCAGCAAGGTGGTTAGCGAAGAAAGCGGACTTTTTGGCAATAGTCTTGCGAGTCAAAGGAACTCTTTGACTCGCAAGTTTGTGTGAAGAGAGTATAATTAAATACAAGCTCATCAGTCTTCATAGCAACTAAAACTTATAGATATTTACCACTTAATCCTAAATAAATGAAACCAGATACAATCACAAAGCCTATGCAAAATATTATTTTCCCCTGAGCTGACCATGATCTTATCCAGCCCCATCTTTTCCCTTCTGTATCTAGCCAATAAATATCAATAATGACAGACAAAATAATTACTAGAAATACAACAAGAATCTGCATACTCAATCTCCTAACTAACTTTAATTTTATTTTTCCTGTTATACATTGACTACATTAAATTTTTCCTTGTTTAATCCAGCTCATCATCCGAAAACTCCCCAAAACAGAAACAAAGAAAAGAATAAGCATCATTAACACCCATATAGATAAGCGATTTATCTCTATTAATCCTTCTGTATTAGAGATAATAAAAAGTAGCACTACTATTGACATTAAGTAACAAAATACATTGGGAATGATCCACGCGATTCGCACCTTTTTATTTTGCATAAACATCACACTCCTTACTATCACTACGAAGGTAAACAAAAAAGGTTTCATAGCATTCAAAATTGACAAAGGTGAATTTTGGTATTTCACATAAGCTAGTATAAATTTGGAAGTCATTGTAAATGTTAAAAAGGCAAAGATATATGAAGATAGTCCACACCATTTACATTTAAAGCCCTTCTAAAAAAGATGATAGGAAGCATTTTTATGACAAAAACATCCAAGACAGAAGCGATTTTATGGAGCATTGCATTACCGGGATTTGCACAGTTTTTAAATGGGAAAATTTTAAAGGGTACAGTTTTCATTTTTCTGGAATTTTTAATTAATATTAACAGTAATTTTAATAAAGCAATAATGGCAAGCTTTTTAGGTCAGATTGATCAGGCATTTCAAGTGGTCAATTTTCAATGGTTAATGTTTTATCCATGTGTATATATGTTTGCGATGTGGGATGCGTTTAAAGATGCAAATGGTGATGTGGCTCCTTTTTCTTATCTGCCATTTGTTTGCAGTGCTTATACAGTCACTGTCGGTTTAATGTATTCACCTATAGTTAAGGTAAATGACTTTCTATTAGGTCCCATCTGGGTACCAATTCTTGCACTTATACCAGGACTAATAATTGGATTTACTATTATGAAGCTGATTAAGTTTAAGAAAAGCGCCTAATTTTTTTAGGATTGAGGAAATTTAAACATTGGACAAAAATAAACCCCTAATAAAACTAATCCTTCTAGCGTATTATTTATGAAGGTATTGGTTTTATTTTTTTTATTTTCACATGCACCTAGAAGCTACATAATACTTAAACTAAGCAAAATATTAAAAATTAGCATTTTACAAAAGAAATTATAGTGAAACCATCCTTTGAAGATTACTATTTGTTAAAATAAACCATAGAAAGATTATTCAATTATTAATTCTTTTTGGAATTCAATAGAGTAAAATCATAAAGAATAAATATGCAAACAAAAAATTCTACATTAAAATAATGTGTTTGCAGGAGGTTAACATGATAAATGAAAAACAATTAATTCATAAAACTTCTTATGAATCATTTTTATCAAATGATGATAGAAGAATTCCGGTAGAGATACTTGGGGAAGCATATTTTCAAGAACAAAATAGTGAAGAAAGCTATGACCTGTCATATATTCGTTTTGCTCAAGGTGAAATTTATTTTCAATATCTAGATTATGAAACTGCAATATTTAAATGGGAAAATATAAAAAATGAGTTAGAGCAATGGGCTAAAATGAATATTGGTGATGCCTACTATAAATTAGGATTACTTTCTGCTGCTGAAGATATGTACAACTCAATTGTGACAGATGATACGACTTTAAACAGTGAGGTTGCTTTGAAGTTATTTTCGCTTTATAAAGAAAGGAAGAAAATAGAAAATGCCTATGAAATTATCCAGCATGCTGTAAGTCTAAATCCAGATTATCCAGAAGTCACCAAGCTTGCTAGAGAGTTTTATGAGGAAAATCAAGATGATCAGCAATTAGTCATGCTGGCTGTTTCGGAATCGCTACGTACAGGAAGTAGTGAATGGTTTTCTATCTTAATAGCTTATGTCAAAGCAGGTCAATCAAAGGATTTCTCTCCGGAATATTTTAATGATACGTTGTTAATTATGTTTGCTAAAAGCAAGAGCATTTTTGTGGATATGATAAAAGCCTTATGGCAGAGCTATAGAGAAAAAGAAAATTATATAAGCTGGCTTAACGTGTTAAATGAGTTGCTATTATCAATAGAAACGGAGGAGGACTATTATTGGGATCAACTGATTCCATTATTTGAGGAAACATTTATTGAACTAACAGAAGGTACATATTTATTAGAGAACATCAAATCTGTTATCCCACAGTTAGTTGCTAGCTGGTTAAAGCTCTCAACAAAAACAAATGCTCTTTTTCCATCAGCTATCGCATTAGCTTGGAATGAGATTTTTCCTTCAACAATGATTCAAGATGCAATATCTAAGGCAGAAACAATTATCTTTGATGCAGATAATAATAGAAAAAGCTTAAGTGAAGCACTACAGCTCTTTAACACTATAAATAGTTGGGCAAGAAGTCATACGCTTGATATTGATTATAAACTCAGATGGTGGACTGAAGAATTCATCGATAGAAGTGTAAAGCAGCATCTTCTTCTTTTAGGTAATCACGGTAGTGGTAAGACAACATTTATTCACTCTTTATTAGGTGATAAGCTATATACTGGATCTACACCATCTTTTGTCGTATTTCGTGATCATGAAGAATTAAACATCATTCAAATAACTGAACATGGAGATCAAGAGTTACATAATAATACAGAATTACTTTATCAGATGGAAAAAAATCCAGCTGCTCTGTATCAAGTGAAAAGACCTTGTATTACATTACACGAACAACAATGTGCATTAATAGATACACCACCAATTAATAGCAGTGCACAGGTAAGAGATGAACTTTTTGAATCTGTGTTGCTATCTGATGGAGTTCTCTTTGTTATTGATGGAACTACTCCATTACCAGATAGAGAATATGATATGTTATTCCAGATGAAAAATTTTGCACCTGACATCAAGGTGAATTTTATCTTAAATAAGGTTGATTTAGTTGCCAGTGATGCAGATACAGAACAAATTATCAGTGAAATCAAATCTAAAGTACATTCCATCTATCCAAATGCAGAAATCTTACCTTATTCATCCTTATATCCGTTTAGTCAGCAAATAAGTAAGTTAAACAGGTTTCTAGATACACATTTTCCTGTAGATATACAGCAAGTAGAAGAAAAGCGAACGGCAAAAATCTTAACAGTGATTAGAAAAGTTCTAGCACATTTACTGCAAAAACGAGTTGATATGGAAAAGGGGTTTGCCCATTCTATACAATGGAATGAAGATATATTAGGTCGTTTAAAGGGATTTAATAATAAATTAACAGATATGCAGCATGAAAAAGTAAAATCTCTAATTACTGCTTATAGTTCATTAATTACTAATGTTAAAGTTGAATTACAAGAAGCTATACCGAGTTTGCTTAAGGAGAGCGCAGAATTTATCAAAGAAGATAGCGATTTTAAACAAATTCATGTTGAGCTTAATGATCACATGAATAAAAAAGTTAAGGATTATGTAGAGGAGAAGCTACTACCGACAATTAGTCATCAACTCGAAACCTGGGTATTGGCATCACATGATGAACTACATGAAAGTCAGACTTATTTAGTTGAAATGAGTGAAACTTTTAATGATATTTACCAAGAAGAAAAGCTTTTATTAAAATGTGATTTTTCAATTTTATATGATTGGCGTCGAGATATTGACCGAATGATGGCAAGAATCTTCTATGAAAATGAGAACATTATGCTTAAAAATAAACCAGCTCAAATCCTTCTAAAAGGAGTCGGAAAGATTTTTGGAGCAATGAATCAAAATAATACGGTGCTATATAATCAATATAAAAAATATGTTGAAAATGAATCATATGAGGAAGTAGCAAAAACAATTAGTAATAAATTGTTCTTACCTCTTGAATTATTTGAAAAAGGTTTAGAGCAAGACATAATGACATTCTTTACTAGCTCTATACAGGAAGTAGAAAATATTATTGATGAGACAAAAGACAATATTGAAAATGGTCAAAATGAGTTAGATAGAATGAAAGAAAGTCCAGAAGTTTTTTATGATCCATTAAAATTATTTGAGGTAAACTTGTTGCAGCAGGAATTTATGCTACAGGCGAAAAGAGGATATAGTCGTAGTTTTTAATATTAAATGAGGCTTGTGTCTTATGTGATAGATATAGATCACGTATGAAACAGCCTCTTTTTTAGTGCTATATTACTTGTTAAATTACGTTATAGGCATTCGCCCTTTGTGTAAAAAATATTTATCATTTATGAATTAAACCATTTTTTAGTTTAAAGGAGTATAATGGAATAAAAAATATGAGACTGACAGGAGAAAGTACATATGAAAAAAGTGAATAAACGTTATATAAATAGATTGTTAATACTTCTTTTAATTCTAGTCATTATTGCTTTTATTCCAACACCATATTATCTTTATCAGCCTGGGACGATAGAGGATCTAGAACCTAAGATTACAATAGAGGGGGCGAATAAAGATGAACAAGGAAGTTTTAATTTAACTACAATTTTATCTGTAAAGGCATTTAATCCTTATATATTAGCATACGGGTTAATTGCACCACACACTGATATTAAGAAAGAAGAAGATGTAAAAGGTAACTTAACAGATAAAGAATATACAAACTTATTAGATTTCATGATGCAGGATTCAAAACAAAATGCTCTAGTTGCAGGATTTACAGAAGCAGGAGAAGAAGTTGATATCAATTACAATGGAATTTTTGTTAGTTCAATCTTATCAAATTCTCCAGCAAAAGAGATTCTTGAAGTAGGAGATATTATTACAGCTATAGATGGAAAAAAACTGAGTGATGTACCAAGTTTCATCTCCTATATCGAAGAAAACAAAGAAGCTGGTGATTTTGCAGAACTTTCAATCTTAAGAGGTAAAAAAGAGCTTGTGGAATCTGTTGAAATGATTTCCTTAGATTCATCTTCAGATAAAGTTGGAATAGGAATAGTACCAGACGAGGAATTTACTGCTACAGTATCAAAGGATGTAAAAATTAATAGTGAAGATATAGGTGGACCTTCTGCCGGTCTTATGTTTTCACTAGAAATCCTCAATCAATTAACTGCAGAGGACTTAACAAAGGGCTACAAAATTGCCGGAACAGGTACCATTGATCATACTGGAAAGGTAGGTCAAATTGGTGGAATTACACATAAAATCACAGCTGCATTCAAAGAAAATGTTGAGATTTTCTTTACACCTAAAGATCTAACAAACTATGATCGAAATCAAAAGGATGTCGTGGCTGAGGTAAAAGAAAATGGATATGATATTCGGGTTGTACCTGTAGCTACATTGAGTGAAGCCGTTGATTATCTAGAGAAGCTAGATCAGAAGAAGTAAATGAGTTTTGAGTGGGAGAAGCCATGTAGGTTTCTCTTTTTTTGTTAGACTTTGTTAACTTTGCTGTTGATTTCCGTTAAAGCCTCGCCTTCCTAGGAAAATTAAGAGCCTTTTTCCCTAGGTATAAGACAGATTAGCACATTGTACTTCGCTTATTTGAAGTGAAGTTTTTTTCACGATTTAAGTATTCTCATTGGGATTTTTATCAATATAGAAGAGGTTGGATATAAGTATTTAAGCTAATGATAAACCCGAATTATTAGGTGATTTATCATCATTCGCCTAATAGTTGAGATTTTTATTTGCTGTCACCAATAGATTTTGCATACTAATTCTAAGAACTAGTGGAATGGAGCGGAAGACCTAGGGCACCTACTTAGAATAGAGGAAAGGCTGAGACCCCGCAGGCATGTCGAGGAGACTCAGCTTCCTCCCCGTGGAAAGCGAGTGTCTGCAGCGCAATGGAACGAACTTGTTTCTTTCAGATTAACTGAATTTAGATTTATTCGTCTTTTTGTATGACTTTTTTAATTATGTCCCAACCTATAATTCATATGATGAAACTTAAACTAGAGGTTCTGGTTTTTCACATGTACTTTCCATTCGATAGTGTGTACCATTGTAAGATGAGTCATGGAATGCATGCATGGCTTCTAATACATGGTAAGCTAATTCACCATTTGCGCGGTATTTTTCTCCATTTAAAATGGATTTGGCCATATCTGCTACACCAAGTCCTCTGCTGTTTTGAGCATAGCCTTTTGATAATGGAATTTCTATAAACTCTTTTTCATCTTTTTTCCTAATACGAACTGGTCCACCAAATGTGTTTGGATCTGGAACGAGTAGAGTTCCTTCACTGCCATAAATTTCGATAGGAGGAAGAGAAGATCCACCCATAGCATCAAAACTAGTTGTGATCGTTCCGATTGCACCTGATGCAAAATCAATTACTCCAGAGATATGAGTAGGAGTTTGAACGTTGATTATTGTTCCAGCTTTTGGTTCGCTCGTCACTGTTCGATTTTGATAACTAATACGAGTTGATCCAGATATTTTTTCAATTGGTCCTAATAGTGCTACTAGAGCTGTTAAATAATACGGTCCCATATCAAACATTGGGCCACCACCTATTTCATAGAAAAAGGAAGGGTCTGGATGCCAATGCTCAGTGCCACGACCGATCATGAAAGCAGAAGCTCCTATTGGAGTGCCGATTTCTCCTTTCTCAATTAAATGAATAGCCGTTTGTATTCCAGCACCTAAAAAAGTATCTGGTGCACTGCCTACCATGAGATTGAACTTTTTAGCTGTTTCTAAAATGTGTCTTCCTTCTTCTCTAGTCACTGCAAGGGGCTTTTCTGTATAAATATGTTTACCAGCTTCAAGAGCTTGAATACAAACTGTGGCATGAGCTTTTGGAATGGTTAAGTTAATAATTAATTGAATTTCAGGATCAGCGAGTAATTCTTCAACAGAGTATGCATTAGGAACACCGAATCTAGCTGCTTGTGATTGCGCACGCTGTTCATCTAAATCAGCACAAGCTACCAGATCAAGATGATCAAATTTTTGACAATTTTCCATGTAGATAGAGCTTATGTTTCCACAGCCGATAATACCTATTTTGAGTTTATTCATATTGAACCCTCCATTATTTTTATAAAGATTATTAAATTAATAACGTAAGAGATTATTGGCTATCTCCCATTCCAGTATAGAAACGCCCATTTGTTGAAGTGGCTAACCCTGTAGTGCGTTTTTTGCCTTCAGCAGCCCATAAAAATCCTCTACGCATTATAAGTGAAACTTCTGGCATGGCAACAATATTTGCTTTATGACCTAATGAGTTATAAAAGACATGGCCATGTCCCCAATGTTTTGTCCAAACTACTGGCATATCGACAGGTTTATTTGTTGCATGTGGTCCATCCACAACAGGAAAACGAGTCGTCGCTAATACTTCAACAGCTGGGTCCACATGAAGATAGTATTGCTCACTTACAACCTTAAAATCAGAGAGACCTTCTAATAGAGGATTTGTCGTATTCTTCATGTTGACCATATATTCCACACCATCATTTCCTGGGTGTGCCACCCAGTTTCCACCCGTCATAAATTGCCAGTCAACATTGTTTCGAAAAGAATCACACATTCCACCATGACAGCCTGCCAATCCTACACCGTTTATGACGGCCTCAGAAATATTGAGAACATATTTCTTGGGTATCTCTCCCATAGTCCAATGTGGAACAATTAAGTCTAACGATTGCAGTTTTTCAGCATCAGCATACACATCTAATGAAGAAGAAACCTCCACATTGAAATTTTCTTCTTCTAACATGTTTTTAAAGATTTGTGAAATTTGTTCTGGTTCATGACCATCCCAGCCACCCCATACAATTAGTGCGCTTTTTTTCATTTCAACCACTCCTTTATTCTATTAAACTTCTGAAATAGAAACCCATTGACGTTTTTCGATCGATTGATCAACTGCTTCTAACACTTGTTGACATTTAACACCATCATGGAAATTCGGTACAGGTTGTCGATTTTCTTTAAATGCTTCCATTAGTTCAACCACTTCATGAATAAAGGTGTGCTCATAACCGATTGTATGTCCTGGTGGCCACCAATTTTCAGCAAAAGCATGTGCTGGATCAGTTGCTAACACACGGCGGAAACCTTGCACATCTTCATGGTCATCTGTGAAGTACACTTGTAACTCATTCATACGTTCAAAGTCAAAAATGACACTGCCTTTGCTTCCGTTAATTTCGAATGAATTCGTACAACGATGTCCAGTTCCATAACGGGTAGCTTCAAAGCTTCCTAACGCACCGTTAGCAAATCGAGTCATAAATAGAGTGGCATCATCAACAGTAACCTTACCTTTTTCAGCTTGAGCATTGCTACTGTTTGCTGATAACCCAGTTGTATTCGTTGCGATAGGTCGTTCTTTAATGAATGTTTCACTCATCCCAATAACTTCTGTCATATCACCGATCAAATAGTGTGCTAAATCAATTAAATGTGCTCCTAAATCACCATGAGAACCAGAGCCTGCAATTTCCTTTTGAAGTCTCCAAGCAAGAGGGAAGTTAGGGTCCACTAGCCAATCCTGTAAAAACCATGCACGATAATGATAAATATCTCCTAATTTTCCTTGTTCAATTAATTTTTTTGCTAACATAACAGCAGGAGCAAAGCGATAATTAAAGCCAACCATATGTTTCACACCTGCTGCTTCAACAACCTCTAGCATTTCACGTGAATCCTTTAATGTAAGCGCTAACGGTTTTTCGCAGAAAACATGCTTACCTGCTTTAGCTGCGGCAATTGTAATTTCTTTATGTACATCACTTGGTGCATTAATGTCAATTAAATCAATATCTTCTCGCTTGATAAGGACTTTCCAATCTGTTGTATATTCCTCCCAGCCAAATTGTTTCGCTGCTTCTGCAACTCCTTTGGCATTCCGACCACAAATTACCTTCATTTCAGGTCGAACTGTGTTTGGGAAAAAAAGAGGTAAATCACGATAAGCATGACTGTGAGCTTTCCCCATAAACTTGTAACCAATCATTCCAATATTTATTTTGTCCATAATATTTCCTCTTTTCAAAGTTTGATAGAAAGTATTTTATAAACAAAAAAATCTAAAATAAGTATTAATGCCGATTATTAGCACAATATTAATGCACATGTAATGAAGATTCTCTTTCAATTAATGAAACGGGTAGTTTAATCATAATTTGCTCATTTATATCATGTGTGATGGATTGAAGAACCTTCTCAGCTGCTAATTGTCCCATTTCATAAAGTGGAACATTTACAGAACTTAATGATGGAGTGGTCATTTTTGCGATTTCAGAGTTATCATAGCCGATAATCGCATAATCCTTACCAGCATAAAAACCTAATTCATTAAGCCTTTGCATAAGGCCAATAGCCATTCGGTCATTCGCTGAAATAATAGCTTTCGATTTAGCTAATAAAGAAGAGATTTGATCCGCAGCTTTATATCCACTTTTTCGACTATAATTCCCTTCGAAAATTAACTTCTCGTTAAAGAGTATTCCCTTTTGACTTAGGGCCTTTTTATATCCTTGAAGTCTGTCTAGACTATTAGAAAATTCAAGTGGACCATTTAAGAAGAGGATCTGTTGAAATCCTTTTTCTAATAAAGACATTGTTGCTTGATAGCTACCATCCAAATGATCTGCATCAATAAAATGAAAGGGCTGCTTAGAAAAGGTTTGATTAATAAGACAGTAGGGCAATTTCAATTGATGAAGTTTTTCAAGTGCCTTTAGTTCATTTTGGTTATGTCTGGCACCTAAGATGATACAGCCGTCTACTCTTTGTGAATGAAAAAGCTGAACATAATCTTTTCGTTCATCAGGTGTTTGATGAAATATTAACAATAAACCATAACCTAATTCACCAAGTCGTGCGCCAATCCCACTAACTAGCTCTGAAAAATAATGAGTAGACAGTAAGTTTACTTTTGGGAGATAAGGAACGATCACACCTATGTTATTGCTTTTTCCTTTAGCAAAGTTTTGTGCAATGACATTAGGATGATAATTTAGCTCTTTCGCTGCTTGTAATACTTTTTGTTTTGTCTGCTCTCGCAAAGGCGAGATATTGTTGAATACCCTAGAAACAGTAGCTTCGGAGACTCCTGCTAATCTGGCAACATCTTTTCTACTAGCTAATTTATTCACCCCCTATAACAATTATGTACACGCGTTCATTTTCTCTGTTTCTAGATGGAATGTCAATGAAAAATAAAAATTAAATATAAAAAAATTTTTATGTTTAAGATATTTTTATTAGGGTATATTCCTAAAGACAGTATCCCCCCTGATACTTTCTATATGAAAAACTTGAGGAACCTTCATACTTTGTGTGGAGGTTCCTTTATGGGCTTTATTACCTGTTTTGGAAAATGATGTTGAAACATAGTTTGGTAGGATTTATAATCAAAAATGTAATCGTTTACAAAATTTAAAGCTGAAACAAACATAGAAGGATAAGTTATCCGCAAGGAGAATGGTATATGGTGAAAATGCGTGATGTAGCAAAATTATCAAATGTTTCAGTTGCAACAGTTTCTAGGGTTCTACATAATCCAGAAACTGTAAAGGAGGCAACGAGAAATAAAGTATTAAGTGTAATTGATGAGTTAAATTATAAGCCTAACATGCTAGCTCGACAGTTTCGTAGAAATGAAACTAATATAATTCTCGTAGTTGTACCAAGTATTACAAATACCGTATTCTCTGGAATCATAGAAGGGATAGAATATGAAGCAGCAAATCATGGATATCGGGTGTTACTAGGGAATACAAATAGAAAAGTTGAAAACGAATATAACTTAGTTGATTTGCTAAAAAAAAGGCAAACAGACGGTATGATTCTGTTATCTGAAAGGATGGATCCCAACTATATTAAGTCTTTAAGTGAAGAATATCCTCTAGTTCTAGCTACAGCTTATATTGAGGGATTAAAGGTTCCATCTGTATCAATCGATAATGTTAGTAGTAGTCGAGAAGCTGTTGAACATCTTATTAGACTTGGTCACAGAGAAATTGCCCATATAACTGGACCCTTGCAATTTGCGATTTCTAAAGGTCGTTATAATGGTTATCGACAAGCGTTGATGCAAAATAATATTGAAGTTCGGAATATGCTAGTTCAAGAGGGGGATTTCACTTTTGAATCTGGCTATAACCAAATGATGAAATTATTGGCAATTGAGAAAGCACCAACTGCTATATTTGCAGCAAATGATGAAATGGCTATGGGGGCAGTAAAAGCTGCAAAAGAGCTTCGGTTTGATGTTCCTCGAGATATAGCCGTTGTAGGATTCGATAATATAACATTTTCATCTAAATTTGATCCAGCCATAACGACAGTAGCGCAACCACTTTTTGAAATGGGTCAAAAGTCTATGAAATTACTATTACAGCAAATTCAAGGAAAGCCAATGCTTAAGTCACAATATATATTAGACTGTGATTTAATTGTTAGAGATTCATGTGGTGGAAAAATAAAAGAAAAGGTAATGAATGAGGAAATTAGCACATAAAATGTAATCGGTTACAATTTTAAGGGGGTGAGTAGCTGAAAGTCATTAGTAATAATAAATATAAATGTAACCGGTTACAATTAACTGTTGGAAAGGGGGATTCATTTTGGCAAATATTCAATTCAGTTTACAGTTATACACTTTACGTGAAGAGACTGTAAAAGATTTTATAGGTACATTGGAAAAGGTAGCAAAGCTTGGTTATCAAGGGGTCGAGTTTGCTGGATATGGGGGAATAAGAGCATATCAAATGAGAAAGGAACTTGACCGACTAGGACTGAAAGCAAGTTCTAGCCATGTGCAACTATCATTGCTTGAAAGCGAATTAGACCAAGTCATTGAATATCAGCAAATAATTGGTAGTCAACATGTTGTATGTCCTGTACTGCCAACTGAAAGAAGATCAAAAGAGGCTTACTTTGAGCTCATTCCAATCTTAAATGAAATTGGACGAAAGTGTCATGAAGCAGGAATAACTCTTTCTTATCATAATCATGACTTTGAATTAGTGAAGTTAGATAATGGGAAAATGCCTCTAGAACTCATATTAGAGGAAACAAATTCTGAATGGGTTAAGGCAGAGTTTGATGTTTATTGGTTAACTAAAGCCGGAGAAGATCCAGTTCTGTGGTTAAAACGATATGAAGGAAGAACACCGCTTGTTCACATAAAGGATATGACAACAGATGGAGAAGAATTTTTTGCTGAGTTAGGAACTGGTGGTGTAAATCTAGATGGTGTACTTAAGCAAGGGGAACAATCGAAAGTAGAGTGGTTTATTGTTGAGCAGGACAGATCAAGAATCTTACCTCTAGATAGCATAGAAATTAGCATGAATTATCTGAAAAGTAAGAAATTAATCACTTTTTAAAGTCTAATAACGAAAACAAAGGGGATGGAAGAATTGAAGAAATTACTTTCCATTTTAACAATTATGGCTGTATTACTACTAACTGCTTGTGGACTTAACGGGGGTGGGTCAACAGCGGAGACTACATCAGATGCAGATTCAAGTAAAACAAATGATGAGAAAAAGACATTAGAATTCTGGCATATTGACACAGGGGAAAAAGAGTTAGTTTATGAAGAAGCAGTTGAGAGATTCAAAGAAAAGCATCCAGATGTTGAAGTAAAGATCCTACAAATTCCTAATGATGCTTACAAACAAAAGTTATCAGTTGCTATGTCTGGTAATGATGCCCCAGACGTATTTCATAGTTGGGGAGGCGGCTGGTTAAAGAACTTTGTTGATCAAGGAAAAGTGTACGATATCACAGAAGAAACGGATAAATCTCACTTTAATGAACTTGCGCTAAACAATGCCACTTTTGATGGTAAGGTATATGGTATGCCTTTAAGCCTTTCGATTGATGTTGTTTTTTATAACAAGGAGATATTTGATAAATACGGATTAAAAGCACCGAAAACATATGATGAGTGGCTTAATGTTATTGATACGTTAAACAAAAACGAAATTATCCCTATTGCTTTAACAAACCAAACAAAATGGCCAGGTGCTTATTATCTAATGAATTTTGCAAGCAGAATTGCCGGTCCTGAACTGTTTGAGAGTGCTTTCAATAGAGAAGGAAAAGGTTTTGATGATCCTGCTTATGTTGAGGCTGGAAAATATATTCAAGAGTTAGTAGAAAGAGATGCCTTCAATCCTGGATTTAACGGTGTTCCATATGATGAAGGTCAAGGTCGTCAGTTAATGTATACTGGTCAGGCTGCAATGATGGATATGACTATCTCATTTTTAAATAATGTAAAACAAGAAGCTCCGGAATTTAAAGAGAAATTAGATTTCTTCTTATTCCCAACACTTCCTAATGGTAAAGGAGATCAAACACATGTGGGAGCAGCAACTGGACCTGTATGGTCAGTAGCACAAAACAGTGAAAATCACGATTTAGCTTCTGAACTTGTTAAAGAATTAACTAGTGCAGAAACAGCTCAAAATTATACAGATAGAACAGGCTCTCTAACAGCAATTAAAGACGTTGTTCCAGCAGATGAATTCACAAAAAGATTTTATGATGTGGTACAACAAGCAACTCATTTACAAATGCCTTATGACCAAACACTTCCTCCTGAATTAGCAGAATTACACAAAGATACAACTCAAGCGATTTTTGGGCTAGACATGACACCTGAAGAAGCAGCAAAAAAAATGGAAGAAAAGGCTAAAGAAGTTTTAAAGTAATAAAAAATAGGAGGGGGTTGTCCCCTCCTGTTTTAGAAAAGGAGTGACTGCTAATGAATACACCTGTAAAAATAGCTGATAGACATGAAGTAGTTGAGCTTAATACAGTTACAAAGTATAAAAAAATCAGAAGTGCATTAACGATTAGCGCATTTGTTGCACCAGCGATTATTATATATGCTGTTTATGTTTTATTTCCTATTATGTCCACTCTTATGTATAGCTTTTATGAATGGGATGGAATGGGTGTAGGAGTATTTGTAGGTTTGCAGAATTATCTTGATCTATTCAAAGATGCTGTTTTTTGGAAATCTCTTACAAATAATACATGGGTAGTATTAACTTCAGTTTTTGCTCAAATTCCTCTTGGTTTAATCATGGCATTAATGTTATTTGCACCTATTAAAGGTATAAAATTCTTTAGTAGTGTTTATTTCTTTCCATTTCTCATGTCAACTGTAGCCATCGGATTGTTATGGGTACTAATGTTTGATCCGTTAAATGGGGTAATTAATAGCATAATAAATGTATTTGGATTTGAAAACGTTTCATGGCTAAGTGAAACGAATACCGCATTATTTGCTGTGTTATTAGTTATTGTTTGGCAATTCTCCCCATTTTATATGATTCTTTTTAAAGCTGCGATTGTTGGAATACCTGGCGAATTATATGAAGCAGCTGAAATTGATGGTGCTAGTTCTTTTCAAAAGTTTTTTAACATTACATTACCACTTCTAATGCCAACGATCGTAAGCTCCTCTATTTTAGCTATTGTAGGATCATTAAAAGCATTTGATATTTTCTATATTATGACAGGTGGAGGTCCTAATCACGGAACGGAATTACTGGGAACATATATGTTTAAGCAAGCATTTATTAACTTTAACATGGGCTATGCAAGTGCAATTGCTTTTATTATGTTCTTTTTAGCTCTATTCGTTACTATTATTATTCAGGTTATGGATCATTTTCGCAAAAAGAAAGGAGCCTACGGAATATGATAATGAGGTTAAAGAAACTACCCCTTTATATGATTGCTTTTATGTTGTTAATTTTCACGGGTTTTCCTTTCATTTACATGATTTCAACTTCTCTCAAATCACGTAGTCATTTTTTTGAGGAACCATTTGCGTTATTTTCATCGTTTAGTTTAGAAAACTTCACATCAGTTTTTGAAATGGGATTAACCCGATACTTCATAAATAGTATTTTTGTATCAATTATAGCTGTGATTATTGTCATGTTTGTAGCTGCATTGGCAAGCTACCCTTTAAGTAGGATGAAATTCAAATTAAACAAAGTTCTATTCCTACTATTTATATCAGGAATGATGCTACCTATTCATGCCACGCTTATTCCGATCTTTAAACTTACACAAAGCATGGGAGTATTTGATACGATATGGGCATTATTGGGACCTTATATTGCATTTAGTCTCCCTATCTCAATTTTTATTTTAACTCAATTTATGCAGGAAATTCCTAAATCATTAGAAGAGGCAGCAAAAATGGATGGTTGTAACCACTTCGGGATTTTCTGGAGAGTGATTCTCCCTATGTTAACACCAGCTTTAATGACGGTGTTGATCTATAACTTTATCCATCTTTGGAACGAATTTATTTTTGCACTTGTTTTAATTTCAAGCCCAGAAAACATGACATTACCTTTAGGATTACAAGACTTTAAAGGAGAATTCTCAGTAAATATACCAGGACTTATGGCCGCCTTAACATTAGCAAGCTTGCCTATTCTTGTTGTTTATCTTTTCTCTCAAGAGAAAGTTGTAAAAGGTTTAGCAGGTGGGGCCGTAAAAGGATAAAACAAAAAATGGAGGTAGGTAATGATGACAAAAATCAAGGTTGGAGTTATTGGCTGTGGAAGTATCGCAAGAAGACGTCATTTAATTGAGTATGCAAAAAATGAGAATGTAGATATAGTAGCAGTGTGTGATGTTGTGAAGTCACGTGCAATTGAAATGGCTGAAAAATATGGTGCAAATGGATTTGAACAATACGAAGAAGTTATTAAACTTGCAGAAGTAGATGTGATAAGTGTTTGTTTACCTAATAATCTTCATGCTCCAGTTTCAATTGCTGCTTTAAATGCCGGGAAACATGTTCTTTGTGAGAAACCTATGGCAACTTCAAGAGAAGAAGCAGAAAAAATGATAGAAGCAGCTAAACAAAATGACAAAATATTAATGATAGCGCATAATCAACGCTTTGTATCATCTCACCAGAAAGCAAAACAAATAATAGAAAGCGGTGAGATAGGAAAGATTTATAGTTTTCGAACAACATTTGGTCATCCTGGACCAGAGAGGTGGAGCATTGATGGGAGAAATAGCTGGTTCTTTGAAAAAGAACAGGCATTCATTGGTGCATTAGGTGATTTAGGTGTCCATAAATCAGATTTAATTCGTTATTTATTGGGAGATGTAGCGGAGGTTAGTGCATTTGTTGAGACATCCTCAAAGGAAGATACAAAGGTAGACGATAACGCAGTGGTGATTTTGAAAATGGAGTCTGGTGTAATTGGAACATTAGCAGCTAGTTGGTCATATGTATCCGGTGGAGACAACTCTACTATTATATACGCTGAAAATGCTGTTTTAAGATTAGAAGATGACCCAGATCATTCACTAATTGTCCAATATAAGACTGGGGAGGTTGTGAAGTATCAATTAGACAAAATCCAAACAAATGATGAAGGCGGTCAAACGAATACACATGTTATTGATCACTTTATTGAATCTATCATAAATAAAAAAACACCACTGGTCACTGGGGAAGAAGGTAAAAAATCACTTGAAGTAATTTTAGCAGCACTTGAAGCTAATCAGACAAAAAAGGTAGTGAAGGTAAATGAAATCCCTGTATTATAGGCACCAAATAAAAAAGTGAGTCCTCTTGGCTCACTTTTTCTCTTTTTTTAATAAAAATATACGTTAAAAAACACTCAAATAAGAGAATGTCTATTCTTAAGAATTTCTTCAATATTTCCCTACCCTTCTGTTAAGAACTCTTGTTTATACTAAGAACAATCTCAACAAATATAACTCATGGTATACTTTGGAAAGGAGGATGAAAAGATGAATAATTATACCGTTTTAGTAGTAGACGATGATAAAGAAATTCGCGAAGCGATTGAGATATATTTAAGAAATGAAGGTATGACAGTTATTACCGCACAAGATGGTATTGAGGCAATTGAACGTTTAAATGAACAAGAAGTTCATTTGATTTTGTTAGATATCATGATGCCCCGAATGGATGGTATATCAACTACATTTAAAATTAGAGAACAAAAAAACATCCCAATCATTATGCTTAGTGCAAAAAGTGAAGATACAGACAAGATTTTAGGACTACAGGTTGGTGCAGATGATTATATTACAAAGCCATTTAATCCTTTAGAACTAATTGCAAGAGTTAAATCACAGTTAAGAAGATATGTAACATTAGGACCTTTTGAAGGAAGAAATAAATCGATTGATCTTAATGGACTAACAATCGATCAGGCTGCTAAAGAGGTTGCTGTTGGTGGTGAACCGGTAAAGTTAACTCCGATTGAATATAAAATTGTTGAACTGCTTATGGTTAATGCAGGGCATGTTTTTTCTATCTCTGAAATTTATGAAAGAGTATGGAAGGAACCTTGCTATAATGCTGAAAATACAGTTGCCGTGCATATACGTAAAATTCGCGAAAAAATAGAAATTGACCCTAAAAATCCAAGATATTTGAAGGTGGTATGGGGAATTGGATACAAGATGGAAAAATAGATCTCTACTAATTTTATGGCTAGTTTTATTTACATATGGAATAAGTGGTGTTCTTTCGGTTCTTAATAATAATTATGATTTTGAGAAACAAAGTTATTTTAAAACCTCACAATTTGAACATACAATAGATGAGCTGCTTACATATGTAAATACATTTGAAATATCAAATGTGCCTAAAGAAGAAATAAAAAAATCAATTACAGTAACGAATGAAGAAATTGAAGAGCACCGATATCGGTATGGGGATTTACAAGATCAAATAATGAGCATTGAAGATCAATATGAATCAAGAATTGAAGAAGCTCAGTCTGAACAAGTGGCTGAATTATATCGAACTGAAAGAGATAAGAAGATAGAGGACATTACAAAAAACTTTGAAAGTGATGAGCATATTAAAGAAAAAATCATCATTGAAAGAGAGCAAGAAATTGATGTGTATTTTGAAGAACTTGAAACCTATAAAAGTGAATATCAGTCATACAAGGAAGCATTTTTCTATTATTTAAGAAACACAGCAACTGGAGAAGTTTATACAAATTTACCTATTTCAGATAGTAAAGAAATTGACAAATATATTAATGAAGAAACAACACACTTTATCAATAAATACCCTTCAAAATCTAACACATATTTGTCATTGAATAATAACTATGTACTTTATCTAGATGAGGGAATACCCAATGAAGTTAATTTGAACTTAGATGATCTTTATGAAGGTACAATAGCTGTGAAAAAATCAGAAAGCACTAACTTTATTTTAGCTAATTATGATGAATTCAAAAACCAGCAGAAGCTGTTTTGGGGAAAAGTAATCGCTGCAATTATAGCTTTGTTTATAAGTGTTTTTATTGGAAAGAAACTAAGTATCATGAATCGAATCCAATCAAGTCGTTTAAAGGTAATTGCCGAGAAACTACCCATAGATGTTGCATGTCTCTTTTTTGGATTTACAACACTTGTTTGCTTATTATTTTTTAACTCATTACATTCTATATATTCTGACTTTATGTGGTTTATCTTTGAACTAGGATGGTTATCATTATTTGTTGGTTTATCTCTTGTTCAAGGAATCTATTTATATCCTAGAGTTATGAATGTTTTTTCTCAAAAAGAAAACCTAGAAAATACACTTACAAGTAAATTCATTAATATGGTTCAATTGGCCTTTGTGAAAAAAGGTGTAGGTTGGCAAGTGTCTATCTTATTAACAATTGTTTTTGTGTTTGGAGCAGGATTTGGTCTCGTACTTTATGAACCAGAGCTTTTACTTGTTTATATACCTGTATTTATCGTTTTAGGTTTACCTATTTTCTTACTAATTGTGAAAAGAACTGCATATTTTAATGAGATAACAAGTAATACAAATGCTTTAGCAAAAGGTCACTTTGAGCCGGATTTAAAAATAACTGGAAAATCTGTGTTGGCAAAGCTTGCTGAAGATATAAATAGCATGAAACATGGTGTGAAAAGGTCTCAAAAAGAACAAGTAAAAAGTGAGCGTTTAAAAACAGAATTGATTACAAATGTTAGTCATGATTTACGGACTCCATTAACATCAATCATCACATATTCTGAGCTTTTAAAGAATCCTAATTTAGAAGAAGATGAACGGAAAACATATATTGAAATTATTGATCGTAAATCAAAAAGATTAAAAAGTCTGATTGATGATTTATTTGAAGCGTCAAAAATGGCTAGTGGAAATATTGAACTGTCAAAAGCAAAAGTAGATGTTGTTCAGCTACTACAGCAAGCTCTTGCTGAGTATAACGAAAGTATTCAGGAGTCAACAATACAATTTAGAGTGATGAAACCAGAAGGCTCTGTTTTTTCATATGTAGATGGTCAGAAACTATGGCGAGTTTTTGATAATTTAATTGGCAATATTCTTAAATATTCACTAGAGCATACAAGAGCTTATATCCAAGTGAAGGAAGAAAATAATCAAGTATGTATTACATTTAAGAATATATCGAAATATGAACTGAACGATGATGTTGAAGAATTATTTGAAAGGTTCAAAAGAGGAGATAAATCACGGCAAACGGAAGGATCAGGATTAGGTCTAGCGATAGCTAAGTCAATCATAGATCTCCATGAAGGTCAACTTAATATTGATGTGGATGGGGACTTATATAAAGTAACAATTTTGCTGAATAAAATAGAAGAATAAATTTTTATGTTAGGGGTCAGACAGGGGTCTGACCCCTTTTATGATTTTAATTACATAAACTTAACGAGTTATATATAATCCCTTTACATTTTTTCTCTAAAATTGTATTGAATATTAATTTATCACACATCTTTCTATGGAGGAGTAATGAAAGAAAATATTATATTTATTCATGGATTAACTGGCAATCAGCGTGCATTTAATAAACAAATGAATTATTTTAAAGGTAAATATAATACATATTCTTATAATTTACTAGGACATGGCGATGATAGAGGAAAACGGGTTGATTTTTCATTGGATAAATTAGTACAACAATTAGAAGAGTTTTATGAAAATAAAGGAATTGATGTAGCTCATCTTTGTGCACTTAGCTATGGCTGTTATCCTGGTACAATTTTTACAACAAAATGGAAATATAAAGTGAGTAGTTTATGCTTTATTGGTGGACACTACAATTTCCCTTCACGATTATTAGAGGTGTTCATGCACTATTGGCATAATCGTGATGAGGATTATTCAACATGGTTAAAGAAATATACAAATGCGATCTACCCAAAAGGGAATGTATTTGATCATTATTCAACCCTTTCACAGAAAATTTATTATAAGTTTGGACTTGAGTTAGAAGAGACCATTTTGCAACGAGCGATTGAACATAGATTATTGTATGATTTGCGTAGTGATCTTCAAAAATTGGAAGTGCCTATTTTATGGGTTATGGGGGAACATGACTATTTATATAAATCATCCTTAAAAGAATTAAACAAGGACATTCCCCATGTGATTTATAGAGAAATAAAATATGCTGGTCATGCCGCAAACTTATATCGACCTAATTGCTTTAAAGATATATATGAAGAATTCTTAGTACAACATCAACAAGAAAAAACGCATAACTATTAATAATTGTAATAATATGGTTTTTATCCGAGGTGTGAAATAGTAATTGAGTATAGTTTCAACTAATTAATGCATTTATTAGATGGGAATTCTTTAAATGATCTTATTTTAGTATAGATTTATAGATTTAAGGATGAAATTTTTTTCAAAAGATGATATGATAGAATTATCTTAAAATTTCATAGACTAACAAATATTTAGAGGAAGGTGACACGATGACATCAAGAGTCGAAATAAATGATAGTAGTTTACCGCTACGTAAGGATGTAAAAGCACTAGGACATATATTAGGTGAGATCATTGTACATCATGGTGGTACCGAGCTACTTGAAAAAGTAGAAAAACTAAGAATGATGGCGAAAGATCTTCGAAATAACTTTGATAAAAAAATATATGATGAAATGAAAAATGAAATAGTAAATTTAGATCCACCAATGAGAAAACAAGTTATTCGAGCATTTTCAATCTATTTCCATTTAATTAATGCTGCAGAATCTAATCATCGAATTCGCAGACGTCGTGAATATCAGCTTCAAGATGATCATGTTGTACAATCTGCCTCAATTGAGAGTGCACTTTTATCATTAAAGGAAAATGAAATTGATGAGGCTACAATTCAAAATGTACTGAATACGTTATCATTAGAACTTATTATAACTGCACATCCAACAGAAGCAACTAAACGCTCTGTTATAGATATTCAAAAGCGTATTGGCATGATCTTAAAAAGTCTAGATAACCCAATTTTAACAAAGAAAGAACGCAAAAAGTTAGAAGATAGCTTACTTAATGAAGTAACAATTCTTTGGCAAACAGATGAATTACGTCATCGTAAGCCAACTGTAATGGATGAAGTACGCAATGGTTTATATTATTTTGACCAAACGTTTTTTGATGTGTTACCAGATATCCACCAAGATTTAGAAGAAGGTTTAGGAGAACAATTTCCTGATCATAAATGGAATGTTCCTAACTTCCTTAGATTTGGATCATGGATTGGCGGAGACCGAGATGGTAATCCTAATGTAACTCCAGAAGTTTCATGGGAAACGTTAGAAAGTCACAGAGAATTAGCAGTTAAGAAGTATAAAGAATCTTTAACTGAATTAATGAAGCGCTTTAGTCACTCGATTACTCGTGTTGAAGTTAGTGAAGAGTTATTTGCTAATGTGGAAGAAGAAGAGCAAGTTTATTTACAAAGTGGAAAACAATGGCCAGTAGAAACGGAAGTTTACCGTCGTAAACTTGCTGTCGTTTTAGTGCGCCTAGAAGAAGTAGGTAAAACTGAATTAGGTTATAAATCTTCAGATGAGCTATTAGAAGATCTATATCTAATTCAAAGAAGTGTGAATAAGCACCAACCAGCACAACGTGAGTTGAAAATGCTGAAAAAATTAATACGTCAAGTTCAATTATTTGGATTCCATTTAGCTACATTAGATATTCGTAACCATAGTGGTGAGCATGAAGCTGCTATAACGGAAATTTTAAGAAAAGTTAAAGTTGCAGATGATTATTCAACACTTTCAGAGGAAGAAAAACTAAAAACCTTAGAAAATGTTTTAAAAGATCCACGTCCAGTTCTTCTATTAAATGAAGATTATTCGAAAGAAACGCAAGAAATGATTAAAGTATTTACGATGATTAAAAAAGCGCATGATACTTTTGGGAAGAACTCAATTCTTGTATATCTTGTTAGTATGACACAATCTGCAAGTGATTTACTTGAGGTATTGGTACTTGCTAAAGAAGCTGGAATTTACAGATTACATGTTGATGGTAGTGTAGAGAGTGATTTAAATGTAGCTCCTCTTCTTGAAACTGTTGATGATTTAATTGCAGGTCCAAAAATTATGGAAACATTATTTACAATGGATGTTTACCGAAATCATTTGACAATTCATGGTGATTCACAAGAAATTATGCTTGGTTATTCAGATGGTAGTAAAGATGGTGGAACAATTACTGCTAACTGGAAGCTATATAAAGCGCAATTAGAAATTCATGATATGGCAAAACGTCATAATATCGGCTTAAAGTTCTTCCACGGACGTGGTGGGTCATTAGGACGTGGAGGCGGTCCGTTAAATCGCAGCATTCTTTCACAGCCAGCTGAAACATTAGGTGATGGAGTGAAAATCACAGAGCAGGGTGAAGTGTTATCTTCACGTTATTTAAGTGAGGATATTGCATATCGTAGTTTAGAACAAGCAACATCTACATTGCTAGAAGCATCTGTTAATTTATCAGAGGGATCTGAGCAAAAACATTTACGTGAACAAGCTTGGGAAAATGCGATGGAAGAGATTTCAAATGTTTCTCTTAAAAAGTATCAATCATTAGTATTTAATGATCCTGACTTTTTAACATACTTTACAGAAGCGACTCCATTAAATGAATTAGCTGAACTAAATATTGGTTCACGTCCAATGAAACGTAAAAACCGAAATCGTTTTGAAGATCTGCGAGCAATTCCATGGGTATTTGCATGGACTCAAAGTCGTCAGCTTTTACCAGCTTGGTATGCAGCAGGTTCAGGTTTAGAAAGCTTTGCATCAAAAGGTGAAGAAAACTTAAAATTATTACAACGCATGTATAGTGAATGGACATTTTTCCGTTCGACAATTGATAACTTACAAATGGCGTTAATGAAAGCAGACATTACAACAGCAACTGAGTACACTTCACTTGTTAAAGATAAAGCAATTGCAGACCGTATTTTTGGGAATATTGTTGAAGAATATAATAAAACGAAAACAATTCTACTCCAAATTTCCGGTGATGAGGAACTATTAGATCATACACCAAATATTAAAGAATCTGTTCACAGACGTAATCCTTATGTGGATCCGTTAAACTTCTTACAAGTTGAACTGATTAAAGAGCTTCGTGAACAAGAAGAACCTAATGATGAGTTACTAACAGAAGTATTATTAACTATTAGCGGTATTGCTGCAGGTTTAAGAAATACTGGTTGATTTTATATTTTTTAGGGACTATCGATTACTATCGATAGTCTTTTTTTGTTTCTTGAAAACAAATTGGTCATTTAAAAAAGTATGAAAAACTATAATCCTATACTTGATTTTGTCATGTCTCTCTATTATAAAAAATCAGTATGTATATGAACAGAAATGTGTAAGTAAATCTTACGTCATTTCAATGATAAATAATTTTTAAAAATGTGTTTATATACAGTCGTATAATCAAAATCATCTATGTAGACCATTGGGAGATAACTTATAAATTTAAATACGATAATGAGCATATAATATAGAATTTAAACCAAAATAAACATGCTACATAGTAATATTATTTTTGGGCTTTACAAAAATAATACCGCTTTCAATGTGTATAAATAGTAAAATAGTATCATAAAAGGGAATTTTAGGAGGTGAAGAATTGGAGCAAAACCCATTACATCAATGATGGTAGTGTACAAGCTAATGATGCTGATTACAATGCTAGCAATGAAACCCAAGAAGCATTTGAACTAACAGATGAAATGCGAAAGAATATTGCTGTAAATCCTTACAATGCTAATGTTGCTGAATGAAATTCATTAAGGGATATGTCTTTTTAGACAAATCCCTTCTTTATTTACATTTTGTGTTGTATACATTCTTTCAAAGTAAAAGATAAATCTCATATGTTAGAAATTATTTTTAAGATAATAAAACATTTGACATTCAGAAACATCTTTAATAAAATTATCTCGAGTTAAAAATACTTTAAATAAAAATAATATAAATATGTATTTTTTATTTATTTTTGATTAAAAATAAGTCGACAAAATAAAAGGAGAATGACTAATGGCAAAAATATTATACATTACAGCACATCCGCATGATGAAGCACAATCATTTAGTATGGCAGCAGGAAAAGCTTTTATTGATTCATATAAAGAAGCAAATTCTAGTGATGAAATTGTTCACATTGATTTGTATAAAGAGGATATTCCACATATTGATGTTGATGTATTTAGTGGGTGGGGTAAGCTACAAACTGGAAATGCTTTTGATGAATTATCAGATGAAGAAAAAGCAAAGGTGAGCCGACTAAGCGAATTATGTGAGCAATTTATTTCTGGAGATAAATATGTATTTGTAACACCTTTGTGGAACTTCTCATTTCCTCCAGTAATGAAAGCATATATCGACTCAGTGGCTGTTTCAGGTAAAACATTCAAATATACTGAGCAAGGACCAGTAGGATTATTAACAGATAAAAAAGCACTTCATATTCAAGCGCGTGGTGGAATTTATTCTGAAGGACCAGCAGCTGAGTTAGAGATGGGTCATCGCTATTTAAATGTTATTATGAATTTCTTTGGTGTGCCATCATTTGAAGGATTATTCATTGAAGGACATGCTGCAATGCCAGATAAGGCAGAAGAAATTAAAGCTAATGGAATTGCTCGTGCAAAGGATTTAGCAAAGACATTTTAAGATGTAAAATCTAACTAGCTATTAAAACTAAAGAGGCTGGGACATAAGTATTTAAGTTAATGAAAAACCCGAATTATTAGGTGATATTTCAATTAAACATTCGCCTAATAGTCCGGGTTTTAATTTGCCCTCTTCAATAGATTTATTATTTTGCATACTATTTTTAAGAACTAGTAGAATGGAGCGAAAGACACTAGGGCACATACGGGAATAGAGGAAAGGCTGAGACCTAAGCAGGCGTGGCTGAGGAGGCTCAGCTTCTTCCCCAGCGAACGCGAGTGTCTGTAGCGCAATGGAACGAACTTGTTTCTTTCTGCTTAACTGAATTTATATTTATCGTCTATTTGTAAGACTCCTTTACTTATGTTCCAGCCTCTTTTTTAATTTATTTGCTATTTAAAGTCATTCTATATTTTTTAATTTCTTCTTCAATTTCATTTAATTTCAACTCAAGTTGTTCTGTTGAGTGGCCAGTAGACTCTAGTTTCTCAATATTTCCTTGGACTTTAATATACTCCATTTTTAATTCATCAATTTTTTGATTAATCTCATTTGGCGACAAAATATATTCTCCTCTCTTGCTAGTCAAATTTTTATATTATTTATAGTAACAACTCAATGAAAATAAGTAAAAAGCAACCATTCAATACAGATAGATGGTTGCTTTTGCTTATTATATATCTTTTTATTAGTAAGCGTTTTCATAAATCACACCTTTAAATGTGATTTTAAATGTAGTTTGTTTATCTCTTAATGATTTCTTCTTTAGTTCTTTTATTCTTTTTACAGCTTCTGTCATACCAGATGCACTGATTTTCTGTTCTGTCGTTTCATTTCCATTATCAATTAAAAAAACAAAGTGCTTCATTTGTTGCTCCTCCTAAGATGTTCTTTTATTTTTTTGTCATAGTAATGTTTAATTTTTTTAAGATAGTTACATTATAAAATAAATTGAAGATGATTTGTGTAAGTGCTTTCAAAAAAATATGAACAATTTGTGAATGCGTTTTCATAAATGGGTTTTAGTGAAGGATTCTTCACTAAAATAAATATATGGCAAAAGCAATGATAATTGAAATAGCAAGAATGATATAGATAAGTGAAAGTCTTGAGATGTTTCCTTTTGTTTTCTCATCATAGTTATTATCACCTTTGCCACCCAATAAAACGGTTCCTAACAAAGCTAGAACACCAATTACAACAACTAACATCATAAGTATTTTCATAAGTTACTCCTTTTATACAAGAATTTTCAAATTTAATTTTAATGAGTTAATGAATGATCTTACTTAAAGAAGAGGTCAACAATATTTTAGCCTATCTTTGAAGTTATTTCTATTATACTAGTTAACTGAACAATTATGAATCTTTCAAAAGATGTTTAAAACTCCCTCCACAATGCTGATATACAGTAGCTAATGTTGAATGAAGAAAAATGTCGAGGTTTAACAGATTAATAAGTGTGGAATGGTATTTATATAACATACTCATTGAGTAGTTCAAGTACTTGAAATAAACAGAAGAAGCGCTTCTTTACAAGTTATTGTGTTCTACACACAAGGGAAAGTCAAAATCTTTGTATTTTTGATACATTGTTACAGTTGATGCACAAATGTAAAATATATTTAAGAAAACAATATGAAATTCATATTCTGTTTCTTTTATGGAGGTGTTTATAGTGCAGGTCAATTCAAGAGATTTTTTCCTTTTTCTATCAAAAAATAAAACGTTGAACCGTGCCGCTCAAAGTTGGGGTGGTGGTATAGCCTCCGGTAAAATTGTGGGTGGAATTGATTTTCCTAGCTCTGTAAAATTCATCAAAGAGTTAAATGAAGAAGGACTTTCAGTTACAGTAGATCATTTAGGAGAGTTTGTTACAAGTGAATCTGTTGCAAAAGAACGAACAGAGGAATGTATTCAAACTATAGAAACAATAGCTGCTCAAAAAATTAATTCTCAAGTTTCTCTAAAGCTAACTTCTTTAGGCTTAGATATTAATGATCAATTAGTTTATGAGAATATGACTAAAATTCTAGATACTGCTGAAAAGCATCAAATAATGGTCACAATTGATATGGAAGATGAACAACGTTGTCAGAAAACACTTGATATATTTAAAGATTTTAAGCAAAGCTACAATTATATTAGTACAGTTTTACAAGCGTATCTTTATCGCACAGCAAAAGATATTGATGATTTAAATGAATATCATCCTTCACTGAGATTGGTAAAAGGTGCATATAAGGAATCAGCAGATGTAGCATTTCCTGAAAAGTCAGATGTTGATGATAATTTCAAGAAAATAATTAACATGCATTTGTTAAATGGAAATTTCACTGCAATTGCGACACATGATGATGAAATTATTGAATATACAAAAAGCTTAGTAGATAAACATAATATTCCTAAAAACCAGTTTGAGTTTCAAATGCTATATGGCATGAGAACAACAACTCAAAAGGAATTGGTGAAAGATGGATATAACATGCGAGTTTATATTCCATATGGTCAAGACTGGTATGGATATTTTATGAGACGCTTAGCTGAACGCCCAGCGAATCTTGCTTTCGTACTTAAGGGAATGACGAAAAAATAACTTTATAAATCTATTAGAAAAAATAGAAACTAATAATAACAACAAAGGAGAGTCGATTTGCATGACAACAGCTTACAAACATGAACCATTCACAGATTTTAACAATGAGGAAAACCGTAATTTATTTCAACAAGCATTAGCTAATGTGAATGAAATGATGGGAAAAGAATATCCACTAGTCATTAATGGTGAAAGAGTTACAACAGATGATGCGATTGTTTCTTACAACCCTGCAAATAAAGAAGAGGTTGTTGGAAAAGTTTCAAAAGCAAATAAAGAACATGCTGAACAAGCGATTCAAGCAGCATCTGAAGCGTTTGAAGATTGGAGATATTGGAATCCAGAGGAAAGAGCAAATATTTTATTTAGAGCAGCAGCAATTATTCGTCGGAAAAAGCACGACTTTTCGGCACTATTAGTAAAAGAAGGTGGAAAGCCTTGGAAAGAGGCAGATGCTGATACGGCTGAAGCAATCGATTTTTTAGAGTATTATGGAAGACAAATGATTGAATTAGCAAAAGGTAAGCCGATCAATAGCCGTGAAGGTGAAATCAACCAATATGTATATACGCCAACAGGTGTAACAGTTGTTATCTCACCATGGAACTTCTTGTTTGCAATTATGGCTGGAACTGTTGCTGCTCCAATTGTCACAGGTAATACAGTTGTTTTAAAACCTGCTAGTACAACACCAGTTATTGCAGCACTATTTGTTGAAGTACTTGAGGAAGCTGGCTTACCAAAAGGTGTAGTAAACTTTGTTCCTGGTAGTGGAGCTGAAGTTGGTGACTATTTAGTTGATCATCCAAAAACAAGTCTTATTACATTCACAGGTTCACGTGAAGTAGGTACCCGTATTTTTGAACGTGCTGCTAAGGTTCAAGAAGGACAAATGCATTTAAAACGTGTCATTGTAGAAATGGGTGGTAAAGATACTGTTGTTGTTGATAAAGACTGTGATATAGAGCTTGCGGCTCAATCTATCTTTACTTCTGCATTCGGTTTTTCAGGTCAGAAATGCTCTGCAGGCTCACGTGCTGTTGTTCATGAAGATGTATATGATCAAGTTCTTCAAAGAGTAGTAGAAATTACTGAAGAAAAAATAGTAGGTAATCCTGAAAATGCTGACACTTATATGGGGCCAGTTATTGATCAAGCTTCATTTGATAAAATTATGGATTATGTTCGTGTAGGTAATGAAGAAGGACGCTTAATGACTGGTGGTAAAGGTGATGATTCAAAAGGTTACTTTATTCAACCAACAATCTTCGCTGATCTTGATCCAAAATCTCGTTTAATGCAGGAAGAAATCTTTGGTCCTGTTGTTGGCTTTTCAAAAGCAGCTGATTTTGATGAAGCTCTTAAAATTGCAAACAACACAGAATATGGTTTAACAGGTGCTGTTATTACTAGAAATAGAAAGCATATTGAACGTGCAAAACAAGAATTCCATGTAGGAAATTTATATTTCAATCGAAATTGTACAGGAGCAATCGTTGGCTATCACCCATTTGGTGGATTCAAAATGTCAGGTACAGACTCAAAAGCTGGCGGTCCAGATTATTTAGCTCTACACATGCAAGCTAAAACAATAAGTGAAATGCTGTAAAAAGTATTGAAATATAATAGAAAGCAGTAAAAAACTGCTTTCTATTATATTCATTATATAGTATATTTATACAGTGATATTAATAGAAAGAGAGAAAATACGCAACTATTCATAGCTGATGAATGATAGATTAATGTATTTTTGAAGAAATTAATAACTTAAAATTAATAACTAACCATTGTGGAAATGATTCCTACAATGGTAGTTTTTATATAAATATACTAGTAGTTGGATGGCGGGGGATAGGATGGTTAACTTACAGTTAATTATTTCGGTTATTGTTTACATGGTTGGGATGCTCTTTATCGGTTATTATGCTTATAAACGAACTTCAAATCTAACAGATTATATGCTAGGTGGGCGATCACTTGGACCAGCTGTTACAGCGTTAAGTGCTGGTGCTTCTGATATGAGTGGTTGGCTATTAATGGGTTTACCTGGTGCAATGTTTGCAACAGGATTGAGTTCTGCATGGATCGTGATAGGTCTTACATTAGGTGCATGGGCAAATTGGCTTTATGTTGCACCAAGATTACGTACATATACAGAGTTTGCGAATGATTCTATCACAATTCCTGCTTTCCTGGAAAATAGATTTAATGATTCTACGAAAATTCTCCGGTTATTTTCAGGTGTAATTATCTTAATTTTCTTTACCTTCTATGTTTCCTCTGGGATGGTTTCAGGTGGGGTATTATTTAACAGTATTTTAAACTTAGAATACCATACAGGATTATGGATCATAACAGGTGTTGTTGTAGCTTACACATTATTTGGTGGCTTTCTTGCAGTTAGCTGGACTGACTTTGTGCAAGGAATCATAATGATTATTGCGTTAGTTTTAGTGCCAATCGTGACAATCTTTCATATTGGTAATCCTTCAGATGCTATATCGGAAATTCGTTCGATCGATTTTGCTTTATTAGATATTTTTAAGGGAACAAGTTTACTTGGAATTATTTCTTTATTTGCCTGGGGTCTTGGATATTTCGGTCAACCACATATCATTGTTCGTTTTATGGCTATTTCATCAGTAAAGGAAATTAAAAAAGCTAGACGAATTGGTATGAGCTGGATGATTTTTTCAAGCATAGGTGCCATGTTAACTGGTTTTCTTGGAATTGCCTACTACTCAAAACAGGGTCTAGAAATCAGTGATCCGGAAACAATCTTTATTGAGCTAGGAAATATCTTGTTTCATCCTATCATCACTGGATTTTTAATTTCAGCAATATTGGCAGCAGTTATGAGTACAATTTCTTCACAGCTTCTTGTCACATCAAGCTCACTAACAGAGGATTTATATAAAACATTTTTCCGTAGATCAGCAACAGATAAAGAACTCGTATTTGTTGGACGACTTTCAGTATTAGCTGTTTCCATTTTAGCACTATGGCTTGCATGGGAACAAAATAATACAATATTAGGTCTTGTTAGTTATGCATGGGCGGGCTTTGGTGCAGCCTTTGGACCTGTGATAATCTTAAGTCTTTATTGGGTAAGAATGACAAAATGGGGAGCACTGGCTGGAATGGTTATGGGAGCTTTAACTGTTATCATTTGGTCAAACTTAGGTTTATCTGAAATCATGTATGAAATCGTTCCAGGATTTGCGGCTAGTTTGTTAGCTATCTATCTTGTAAGTATATTTACATCAAAGCCCTCTATACATGAGGTAGCGAAATTTGATGAATTTACAAAATCAATGTAACAGGTAGTTGCATTATGAAAAAAGCCTGCTTCTAGAAGAGATTGCAGGCTTTTTCCTATTTACTAGTCGAGAAAGAGTAATGTTTCTTTACAAAAGCAATACCCAGAAAAATTGAAGGGAAATGATCTTGCTCTAGGGTAATCGATAAGAAATACTTAGGTAACAAGGCAATATGGCATAGCCCTCTTTATATACCAATTATCCTTCTTTCATGAATAATCTTAAATGAGAGTAGGAATTTAGGTAGATATGAGATGGTTTTACCCAGTATAATTGTACGAAAATTCAGTAAAATGATGTTAATCACCATGAAAAGTGGTACAATCATAGTGACAAATATTCCATAATTATCCTTATTAGATTGTTCCAAAATCGGAAAGCGTTAGCATAAGTTTTTCAACTTTTTGAACAACCTCTAATAGTACCTAGGAGTCTAGTCATGATCATAACCTTAGCTCACTCTACCAGTCATATTTGTCACTGTGTAGGGTTATTTTTGTCTAAAAAAGGGGGTGTTAATTGTGTTGGAGTGGTTAGAGCTGCTTCTCAAAGTGTTAGTTGCTGCTGCCACATTGTTCTCTTCCATCACACTAGGGATGAAAAATTTAAATGATTTAAAGCGTAAAAAAAAGAAAAAGCGCCTCCTATAAGGAAGGCGTTAGGAATAACAATTTTTCATTTATATTATAGCAAATTAATGATTAGGTGTTTAGGTGCGAATGGAATTTATGGAATATTGTCTTCATCATAATTAAAGGGAGGCTTATTTATGAGCTATGTTCATTTAATTCCGTACACAGTCCAATCTATTATAAAAAGCACGAAAGAAATACCGCCCGGAATTCAGTTAATTAATGCACCTTTTTCTTGGGATCACGGATACAAAGGTGAGGGTGTCGTGATTGCTGTTTTAGATACTGGATGTGAATCAAATCATTCTGAATTAAGAGAACAAATTATTGATGGAAAAAATTTTACAACAGATGATCAAGGTGATTCAACTAATTTTGAGGATTACAATGGTCATGGAACACATGTATGTGGAACAATTTGTGCAGCTAGAAATGAAAGTGGTGTAGTTGGGGTAGCACCAAATGCTAAACTTTTGGTTATTAAGGTTTTAAATGAAAAGGGGTATGGAGAAACAAAATGGGTGATAGAAGGTATAAGATATGCTATGAATTGGCGTGGTCCAAAGGGTGAAAAAGTCAGAATTATTTCCATGTCACTAGGAAGCAGTGAAGATAGTATAGAGCTTCACAAAATAATACAAAAAGCAATAAATAGTAATATTCTTGTTATTTGCGCAGCTGGTAATGAAGGAGACGGAAATCACGAAACGAACGAATTTGCATATCCAGGAGCATATCCAGAAGTTGTACAAGTTGGCTCAGTAAATTTACAGAAGCAGATATCTGTATTTAGTAATACGAATACTGAAGTTGATCTTGTTGCACCAGGTGAAGAAATCCTCTCAACATATCTGAACAATGAATTTGCCGTATTATCAGGAACCTCAATGGCAACACCACATATTTCTGCAGCAGCAGCTCTAATCATCCAACAATGTGAACAAGAATTTGAACGCTTTCTTACAGAATCCGAAAGCTATGCACAAATTATTAAAAGAACAGTTGAGTTAGATGTTAGTAGACGTTATCAAGGAAATGGCTTATTAGATTTATCAATAGGCTTCAAGTCTAGGTATAAACAGGATGATCAATTGACTGTTTTGAAATAGATTGTTATAGTCAATCTTTTATTTCCAATATCGTAAAAAATAAAATATAAAAAAGGTGCTTCTTCTAATGAGAGAGGAAGCACCTTTTTTATATTTCGTAGGAGTTCAAAGGTAAGATATTAGATTTAGTTAGCTTATTTGTCAGAGGCTGGCGAGTACCTGACATTTTCTTATAAGTTTTTAATATTTTGAAACTTTCCAGCTATCTCTTCGTATTACATATTGTGGATAATTAATAGCTATTATGATTCCTTTTGAAGCTAAATATTTTAATAAATACATATTAAGGAGGAAGATTACATGTTTACTACAATAGGCTTTTTTATGATTGTAATTCCAATTTTAATAATCGGTGCAATTGCTGGGATTGGTTACTTTTTCTGGGTGAAAATTCGTTATCGAACAGCACGATCTAATCAGGCTTTAATAATTACAGGTCCAAAGCTAGGTGATCCTGAAAAAGAAACTAATATCTTCACTGATCTTGAAGGTCGTTCTATGAAGATTATAAGAGGTGGCGGCTATCGCTTAAGACGCTTTCAAACTTCAACACCTGTTAATTTAACGTCTTTTCAATTAAAACTATCAACACCTAGGGTATATACAAATGGTGGTGTTCCAATTGTTGCTGATGCAGTTGCGATGGTAAAGGTTGCTGATACTTTAAATGGAATAGCTAATTATGCCGAGCAATTTTTAGGCAAAGAACAGGATGAAATCGAATCAGAAATTATTGAGGTTCTTGGAAGCAACCTCCGTGCTATTCTTTCTAAAATGACAGTTGAAGATATTAATAGTGATCGAGAAAAATTCAATCATGATGTATCAGAGGTTGCACAAAAGCAATTAGATTTAATGGGCTTTAAAATTACCTCATTAGGTTTAACTGATTTACGTGATGCAGATGAAGAGAATGGATACTTAGAAAATCTAGGGCGTCCAAGGATTGCAGAGGTACGCAAATTAGCTGAAATTGCTGAAGCAAATAGTGAGCGTGAAACACGAATTCATAGAGCACAAACTGATCAAGAAGCAAAAGAAGAAGAATATAAGCGACAAATTGCCGTGGCAGAATCTAAAAAAGAGAAGGATATTAAAGATGCAGCATTTAAGGAAGAAACAGAGCGTGCTAGAGCAAAATCAGAACAATCTTATGAATTAGAAAAAGCTAAATTATCTAAAGAGGTAAAGGAAGAAGAATTAACATTAAAATTCCTTGAGAGAGAGCGTGCTGTTAAATTAGAGGAAGAAGAAACAAAGGTTCGTAAAACAAAAGCAGATGCTGAATATTATGAAACAACAAGAAAAGCAGAAGCAGAGGCTCGGAAAGCAGAAATTGATGGAGAAGCAAAAGCAAAAATTCGCAGAGAAGAAGGATCTGCAGAAGCAGACGTTATTCGTGAACGCGGTAAGGCAGAAGCTGAAGCTCGTAAGCTTTTAGCTGAAGCTATGGAAAAACACGGTGATGTTATTATTACTGAAAAGCTAATTGAAATGCTACCTGTTTTTGCAGAGAAAATTGCTCAACCACTTAACAATATTGATTCTGTCAAAATTATTGATTCTGGAAATGGTCAAGGTTTACCGAACTTTGGTAAAAGTATTACCAAGACAATGGTTGATATTCAAGAGCCTTTAAAGGAAATGACAGGAATTGATATGGGTGCCTTGTTAAAATCATATGCTGATCGAACAAATAAAACTTCAAACCATATTACTGTTAATGAAGCAGCGAAAATTGATAATGAGTATATAGATGGAGATGTAAATGAAAATGAAAAGTAGAGCATTACTGTAAAAAGGGAGACACTTTGATGTCTTCCTTTTTTCATGAAGTATTTTTGAAGGATATTAATCTAGAAGAATTGATGATATCGGTAACATTGCTTTTTTATAAAGGCTGATTCCTATAACGTTGTTGCTTTAAGTAACTTTAAGAGACTGCATTGTATACAGTTTAGAGGCATCTTTTTTAATTGTCATTGAATCCTTCATAAAAGGAAAAGATAAAAACGTTGTAATATTTTCTCACAAAGATGCTATACATTTTTGCTTTTGCACAGTATGATAAATGGTAAATATAACCGATGTAGGAGCTAGATATATGGACGAGCTATTAGAACAGATTTTATCTTTATCAGATATTAATGAAGTCATCGATTATGTTAGTAATGGTTTAAAAAAACCAGTTATCTTAGAAAGTGACCATTTTTTTCTATTGGCGTATAACTCTTACTATGTTGAACATTTTGATATTGCAAATCAGAAAACTATTTTCTCTAAAAAATGCCCTTTACATATATTTGAAAAGTTTGTTGAGACGGGTATAATTGATCAGCTGAAAACAACAGAAAAGCCCTTTCGAATAAGTGAAATGAATGATATAGGGCTAAATAAGCGAGTTGTGACTAGTGCAACGTATAAGGATACTATTATGGGCTATATTTGGGTTCAGGAGATTGAAGAGGAACTAACGGAAGAAGAATTGGAATTCTTACATAAAGTATCCTTTCATGTTGGGAAAATCATTTATAGAAAAAACAAAATCAAACAACAGAAAGCAGAAGAAATTGAGAATTTTTTTAGAAAGGCTATAAATTTCAGTTTTAAAAATGAAAAAGAGCTTAGATGGGAGGCTTCTCAGTTAGACATTATTTTACCTTCAATTTTTAATATAATGGTTGTTAATGCAATTGAAGCTGAGGAAGAGCTTGTAGAAGAATTAAAGGAAACGATTCGCTCTTATTTAAATTTGAAGGATAATACAAGTCATGTTTTAGTTAATCAGACAAATATTGTGATTATTGTTGGCTGCTATTCACTTAAATATTCACCAGTAGCTACATCTTTGCAAATTATTGAAAATCTACTAACAAACTTTGATGAAAATCGTTATTCAAACATATATATAGGTGTTGGTAATGAATATCAAACTATTTTATCTTTACAAAATAGCTATGAGGAAGCGTTAGAAGTAGTGAATATTGCAGAAGAAATTGGTACACAGGAAAACGTTCCATATGAATATGATAAAATGGGTATATTCCGATATCTTGATGTGATAAAGAATAAGAATAACAAAAACAACTATCAAAATAAAAACCTACAAATTCTTCAAGCAAAAGATCGTGAAAGTCAAACTGAATTAGTGAAAACACTTGAATACTATTTAGTTAATAATTGTAAGCTTAAACCTACTGCTGAGCAAATGTTTATTCACCTTAACACACTTAATTATCGATTGAAACAAATAACAGAGCTAACCTCAATCGATTTTTCAGATTTCAATCAAAAGTGTCAGTTATATCTTGATTTGATGTTAAATAAAAAATTATAGCCTTATTGTCGTTACTAAAATAAAAAACAGGCCAATGTATACGAGGCCTGTTCTTTACTTTATAAAGATGATGTAATACGATTCGTTTGCTTTTCTACACTAACGAATTTACTATAAATCATTAGAAGTACTGCACCGAATATTGCAGCACAGCCAATTAATAAATACAATGAGAATACGCTGTAGGTATCAATAAATTTACCACCTATCAAGGCACTTATCATACCAGAGTAGCCAAAGAATACGGAAATCAATAAAACATGTCCTGTTGATTGTAGTCGTGCAGGAACAATTTTTGTTACATAGGAAAGGGCAACTGTAAAAAATACACCAAATGTAACACCGTGAAGCAATTGATAAAAAATTAATTCAACTGAGCTTGAAGCAAATGACATACCAATAAAACGGATACCATATAATAGCGCAGCAAAGATGATAAAAGTTAGATCTTTATATTTTCTGTACCAATAACCACTTGTGAAAAACACGAGCACTTCGGTTGCAACACCCCAAAAGAAAGCCCAGCCAATTGTCGTTTCCGTCCCACCAACTTTTTGTATAAACACACTAAGATAAAGATCGTTTGCTCTATGACCTAAAGTAATAAATAAAACGATAATTAAAAAGACTGTAAATCGTATGCTTTTTAAGAGAAGGAAAGCATCCTTAAAATTGACTTTACTATCAGAACCACCTGTTACTTTTATGTCAGTTAGGAAAATCCCGATGATAAAAACGCTAACACAGAAGAACATAAATGGTATAACAATATTGTCTACACCAAGATAACTTAATAAATAACCTATCGTAATACTTGAAATTCCGTAACCGAGTGAGCCCCACATGCGAATACTTCCAAAACTTATATTCATTTTATCAGCTGTTTTTTGAGAAAGACTATCACTCAATCCGCCAGTTGGAGCTAAGAAAAAGAATAAGCAATATATTAAAATAGCCATTGCTGTAAAGCTATCAAGCTGAAAAAATACAAATCCTGAAAAAAGCATACCAGCTATACAAAATAACAAGACTTTTTTTATACTTCTAATTTTGTCGCTAACGTACCCGCCGATAGGTTCAGAAAGTAAAGAAGCAAAAGGTCCAATTGCTAGTAGCATTCCAACCTCAGTAGCAGAGTAGCCTTTATGTAATAAGTAGATTGGTAAATAAGAAGTACATATAAAACCAATTGCTTGGATGAAAAATAAAAATAATTTTAATGGTGTTGTTTTCATAGATGTTTGTCACAAGCCTTTCAAAAATATAAATTGAGGAATGGTAAAGTCGTTGTTCTTTAAGGAAACCGATTTCGTAAATGAATGAAAAAAGAAATGAAAAGTAGGTATAATCTATTTGCTTTAACGATTATACCTACTAATATAGCAATAATCAACAGATTTATCTTCAAAATAAGAAATCGGTTTCTCATTATTGAATATACTATACTTACGTTTTATATATAACCAATAGTTAGAATGCGAATCGACTTTTTAACCAAAATTTGGAGTGAAAACAGTGTTTCCACTATAAGTAAACTCTTTTATGAAGAAAAGATGCCCCTAGACGTAATACAGTGCTGATTGCTTCGAGTATTTAAAAGCATCAAAGTTTGCGAAAACAGCCCTTAACAAAAAAGAAACCGAACAATGGTTGTAGGTGCAGTGCGACCTTGAAGTAAATTCTGCTTTCTGTGGGAAGCTGGCAAGCCTCCCATTGCTAAGCACTGTAGGGTCTAGTTGTTACTTTTTATCCAACAAAAATCAACGTATATATTACTTAGTTCAGAATTCTTGTTAATTCCTTAAGATATGTCCCAGCCTCTTTTTCTAGATAATGCTCAAGAGAATTTTGTTACTCTGGATATGTTTTTTGTAAAAAATGAACAGATTGAGTGATTAATTCTTTTAAGACCTCTATATCAATATCAGCGACTTTATTAATATACACACAAGCCTTACCTGATTTGTGTTTGCCAAATCTTTCGAGTAATTGATCTCTTTTAGTATCACCTGTTGCAAAATACAAACTGAAGTTAGCTTTACGTGGGGAAAAGCCAACTAATGGTGCATCACCTTCATGTCCTGTTTGATATTTGTAATGATATCTTCCGAATCCAATAATACTTGATCCCCACATTTTTGCTTCAAAGCCTGTTGTTTCTGAGAAAATATCTAGCAATTTATAAGCATCTTCACGTTTTTTCGGGTTCTCTACTTGTTCAATGAAATCCATCACATTATGATCATTCTGTTTTGTTTTCAGTTCATACAAATGTGAACACCTCCTTAAGAGATAACCCCAATTTTTTTCAGTCCATTATAGATACCAGAGTCAGAAACAGAAGTTGTTTGATGTTTTGCGTATTGTATTAAATCAGGATGTGCATTTCCCATTGCAAAGCCTTCTCCAACAATGGATAACATTTCTTTATCATTCATACCATCACCAAAAGCTACCGCATTTTCTTTATTAATGTTAAGAAGATCAAGGATATGCTGAACAGCTATGCCTTTATTTACATTATCACGTATAACATCATAGCAATGACGTAAACCATCAACATTCACTTGTGATAAATGGATGGAAGGTTCTTTTGTTTCATATAGCTTATGTTCATTTTCTTTTAGATTAATTAATGTTATACCAAGAATTTGTGATAGAAATTCTTCTGAAAAGCCATTGTTTTTATGTAAATGAAAAGCTTGAATAAATTCTTTTACAAGAGAGGCTTCTATATTAGAAAATACGTTTTTGTCATGTGTATATAAAACAAACTCATGATCGTTATCATTAGCTATTTTAACAAAATCCTCTACGGTAGATTTATTCATTGGCGTTTTAAAAATATCCTTACCATTATGAATCGCATATGCGCCATTATAACCAATAAGCGAAGTTATGTTTAATTCATTTGCAATAGTAGAAATTTCATGTAATGGACGACCGGTAGCTAAAAATACAGTAATACCCTTACTTTTGGCTACTCCAATTGCTTCCTTTGTTGATTCTTCAATTGTGTCATCCGGCTTTAAAATTGTTCCATCAATGTCTAAGAATAACAGTTGATAATTTTTCATTTGTCAGCTCCTGTATAACATTTTTAAGATAATCATAAATGAGTTTGTGATTTATAATTATTTTATCACAATTAGATATATAGAATCTTTTTTGTAGGTTTTTAAAAAAACTTTTTAAAAAGAGGTTTAAATTTTTTTATAGCGGTAATAATAATAAGCGAAAATGTAATAAAATTGTTTGATTGATTTAGGAGGAAAAGATTAATGGCACAAGGTAAAGTAAAATGGTTTAACTCAGAAAAAGGTTTTGGATTTATTGAAGTTGAAGGTGGAGATGACGTATTTGTTCATTTTTCTTCAATTCAAGGTGAAGGTTACAAAAGCTTAGAAGAAGGTCAAGAAGTTTCTTTCGATATCGAAGAAGGAAATAGAGGACCACAAGCTGCTAACGTTCAAAAAATATAAAACCAGACAAAAACCATATATCGTATGAGTCAAAAGGGTCTGACCCAGTTACAAAACATACATAGTGAGAACCGCTATTTTGTAACTGAGGGACAGGCCCTTTGGTTTTGTTTTATAACTTCAGGTCATCTCCCCATAATTAGTCAACCACAGCTCTCTTCGCTGAACGTGATTCTTTTATCACAGTTGAAATTCATCCAGATTTAGATCGATTCAAGGAAGCTTGTACTTTTGTTATTTTCTTTTTTATAACTTGATTGTACTTTTTCTACACCTATAAGAATAGGTTGTACTATGTATTCCTTTTGAAATACATGTAATGAGGAGGAAAAGGTATGAAAGTTGTCGATCAATTAAAAGCGTTTATTGTAGAACAAGATGTTATTCCTAAAAAGATGAACATCCATCCAGACGCACTGGAAGAGCTTGAGAATGAAAAATTTGTCTATATGATTTCCATAAATGCTGAAAATCCGATAAAACGATTTATGGGAATTGAACTCATTCCTACAGATAAAGTGAAATGCTTTGATATCGTTGAACAAGAGAACCAAACTGAGCAATGGATTGTAAAAAAAGAAGTCAAAAAAATAAAGCAAAAATATATGTCAGAGAAAAATGATTTCACTAAAGACATTAATCTGCTTTTTTCTTACATAGGCTATCTTGAAAGAGAGCTTGAGGATAAAACAAACTATCTTCGTTATTTGAAAGAAAGTAGCTCTTCAATAAAAACAGATGATGAAAAAGCCTAGCATAAGGCTTTTTTGTTTTGTATTAATTTTTATCAAGAAGATTGCCATTGTTTGAATTCTTCTAAAAAGGGAATTGTACAATAACACATTAATCAAGCTATAGGAGTGTTATTAAATGATTTCTTCACAACAATTAACTATATTGAGGAATAAATTAGAAGAAGAAAAACATAAACTAAAATCCACAATTCGTCATACAAAGGAAAAACAATCTACTGGGGAGTTATCTAGCTATGATAATCATCCTGCAGACATGGGATCAGAGCTATATGAAAAAGAATCAGATCTCGCAATTAATGATCATGTAAAAGAAGAGTTGAAAAAAATTGAAAAAGCAATACAGGCGATGAAAGAGGAAACTTACGGGAACTGTAAAGAATGCGGAAATTCTATCCCGTTTGAGCGTCTAGAAGCTGTACCAACCACATTATACTGTATTGATCACACCAAACAATCTGGAGCTCATCAATCTCGTCCTATTGAAGAGGAAGTATTAACCCCTACTTTTAATAATGAAAAGAGAAGTGATGAAATTAAAGATCATGAAGACAGCTTTGCTGAAGTAGCTAGATATGGAACAAGTGATACACCAGCAGATTATACTGGTGATGAAGAAAATTATCAGGATCAGGTTGAAAATGAAAATTTTATGGAAGACTTTAACAAGGATATAGGTAATGATATAAAGGGAAAGCAAACAATCGTGTTCCATAATAAAAAATAGTTGCTCATGGAAAAGACCACTTTAGTTCGATAATTAAAGTGGTCTCTACTGTGATATTTAAGAAGGTAAACAACATGCTAAAACCATTTTGTAAAACATCACTTAGTTAAGTTCAACCTTTTCGAAATGTTCAACAGTAGGAAATGGTTCATAAAAACGATGTAAAAGCTCTTTCCACTGTAAATATTCAGGAGATCTTCTAAAACCGTCTGTGTGGTCTTCGAGTGTTTCCCAAGTAACTAAAAGAAGATATTTCCCCTCAACTTCCAAACAGCGCTGGAGCTCGTGGCTACAATAGCCCTTCATTGTACGAATTATTCCAGAAGCCTGTCGAAAGGCCTCTTCATATTCAGCTTCTAATCCCTTTTTAACATGAAGCATTACAGCTTCCAAGATCATACTATCACACTCCAAAAAGTAACATACAAGTTTATACATCTAACATATATTCTTTAAGTAAGTATTCTATATAAATGAGGATATCCCCTTTACATTTTAACAAAAGTTATATTTATAACTTACAATCATAGATTTTATGTTTTATAATATAATAACAACCTAATAACAAAAATAACAAAATGGAGGTTATATAAAGCATACTTAAACTGTAAGAGTGTTGAATTGTTTATTACATCTTGCAAATACATAATAAAGGAATAATTTATGATCATACAAAATCAATTACTATCTTTAAGAATGTTCATGTTTTTTGTAAGTGCAATTGGATCAATGGTTGTAAGTTTTCTACCAATATATTTTCAACATAAAGGATTTTTAAGCTCACAAATAGGTTGGTTTTTAGCAATAGGTCCATTTGTAGGGTTAATTGCACAGCCTTTATGGGGATATGCAAGTGATAAATATAAAACTGTCAAAAGGGTTTTATTTGCTTGTTTAGTCGGCTTTTTACTAAGTGTTATTTGGATTTTTCAAATCGATTCATTTTTGTGGATTATAACCGCAGGAATCTTTTTCTTCTTCTTTTTCTCACCATTACATCCTTTGGCTGATAATCTCGCAAAAAGACAGGCACAAATTCATTCTGTTACATTTGGATCCATTAGGATGTGGGGTTCAATAGGTTTTGCGATTGTGTCTTTAGTAAGTGGATTTCTACTTACAGAGTTTGGAATTGGTTTCTTAGTCATACCAGTCACTGTTTTTACGGTTATTACATGTTTCTTAGCCTTGCTTTTATCTGATACAAAGGCTGGTACTAAAAAAGTGAATTATAAGGATATTGGAGTCTTGTTTAAGGACCCAACTTTGCTTGTTTTCTTTTTCCTTACGGCGCTTGTGTTACTAACACACAGAACAAGTGATTCGTTTATCAGCTTGTATTTATTTGAAATAGGCGGAAACGAAATGCTAGTTGGATGGATCTGGTTTATTGGGGTATCTAGTGAAGCATTATTGTTTTTCCTAAGTGCAAAATGGTTTAGAGCTTCAAGTCCGATATTTTATATTATTATCGCATCATTTCTTTATTGTATAAGATGGGTTTTGACAGCTTTTGCACAAGATCCAACAACGCTATTAATGATTCAGGTATTGCATGGCATCTGTTTTGCGATTGTGTTTTTAGGAGCACTTGAATATTTATATAAAGCAATTCCAGAAGAATTACAAGCAACAGGTCATATGGTGTTTGTAGGTATCACTTTTGGAATTACAGGGATTGTTGGTTCATCAATAGGTGGTGTTGTATTTGAAAATTATGGTGGCAAACTACTTTATCTTTTATTAGCTATATCTTCATTTATAGGTTTTATAGGTTTTATCTTGTTTTACTTAAAAGAGAAAAAAACAGGATCAAACAAAGTAAATATACCAATTAATTAGAGGAGGAAAAATATTGAATAAGCTTACTTGGGGAATACTTGGCTGTGCTGACATTGCGGTGAATGCATTCATACCTGCAATACGTCAATCAAAATTTAATGAACTGAAAGCGATATCAAGTAGGAGGATTGAAAAGGCTCAAGAAACAGCACGTGATAACAATATCCCATGTGCATATGGAAGCTATGAAGAGCTATTACAGGATCCAGAAATTGAAGCAGTGTATATACCTCTTCCAAATCATTTACATAAGGAATGGTCAATGAAAGCAGCTGTAGCAGGCAAGCATGTGCTTTGTGAAAAGCCTATTGCCTTGAATGCAGGAGAAGCAGAGGAATTAGCATCTTTCTTTCATGAAAGAGATTTATTATTAGGTGAGGCATTTATGTATCGTCATCACCCACGATTTGATCGAATAAAGGAGATAGTTAATTCAGGTGAACTTGGTACAATTAGAGGTATACATGGAACCTTTACATTTAATAATGCCAACGATAAAGGAAATATAAGATATCGCTCTGATTGGGGTGGAGGATCTTTATATGATATAGGTTGTTATGTAATAAATTCAGCTAGACTAATTTTGGAAAAAGAACCAGAAGCGGCTACTGTACACGGGTTTTTCTCAGAAGAGCATGGTAATGTTGATATGATGGCATCAGGCTTACTTGAATTTCCAGATTCTATTGGAGTAACCTTCATGTGTGGAATGTGGGCAGAGTTTCAAAATACACTGCAAATTGTTGGGACTGATGGAACGATTTACATCCCGTCCTCTTTTGTTTGTTCATCTGAAGAAAAATCAAGTTTCTCAGTAACAAAAAAAGGGGAAGAAAGACTAGAGCATTTTCCACCAGTAAATCAATATACATTACAACTTAATGATTTTGCTAACAGTGTTCGTCAAAGAACACCATTAGCATTTGAAGTAGAAGACGCTATTTTAAATATGAAGGTTTTAGATGCTTGTTTAAAATCAGCGAAGGAAAAGATAAAAGTTCAAATAAATTAAAGCAATCTAAAAAGGAGGCTGGGACATAATTAAAGATGTCATACATAAAGACGAATAAATCTAAATTCAATTAAGTTGAAAGAAACAAGTTCGTTCCATTGCGCTGCAGACATAAGATTCGCCGGGGAGGAAGCTAAGCCTCCTCGGCGCAAGCGCCTGTGGGGTCTCAGCCTTTCCTCTGCACCCGCAGGAGTCAAATCTCTTCCGCTCCATTCCACTAGTTCTTAAAAATAGTATGCAAAATCAAAAAGTCTATTGAAGACAGCAATTAAAAACCCGAAATATTAGGCGAATAATTAATTGAAATATCTCCTAATATTTCGGGTTTATCATTAGTTTAAATACTTATGTCCCAGCCTCTTTTTGTGTTTGATTCTTTTACTTAAGATCATTAACTGAGAATCCGTCAATTGAAGAAATCCTTCCGCGCCACCATGTTCCGTAATGACTAGGAGAATTTTCATTATTTAAATAGACAGCATTTTTCAAGTGAATAAAAGTTAATGGAGTACTCTCTGATTCTTCTTCCTCTTCTTTCTGTTTAGCATAATCCCCTTTTAAATCACTGAATTTTTTTGCGATAATTTTAGACATTGTACTATCTTTAAGGTTTTTGGAGGATTCAGTAACTCCTTCATAATAGTTCGTTGCACTTATTAAAGTACCTGATATAACCACTCCATTTATACAGAGGGTCAAATCTAACTCGATTCCATCTTGCTCAACTAAATCTAGAAACATAAGTATAATTGCATCGTCAGTACTTACTTGATCCTGCTCTTTGTTTTTTTTTGTCATAAAAAATACACCTCTCAATTTATTTAAGTATTTATATCATGCCCTTAAATAGATAGTTCATAAATGAGGTGTAATATTTAACATGGATTTTTTATTTCATCCTATAGATTAGGCTATTTAAAGGTGGCATCTATATGTTGAAAACTATCTTTGTTAAGTCCTAAAAGGCTGTTTTCGTAAACTTTGTTTTTTTAGAATACTGGTGGAATTAACTCTGTACAAAGTCTAATGCTATCTTTTCTTCTACAAATCGCACCTTTTATGAGATAACACACTGATTGCTAAAAGTAATTACGTCTAAAGTTACTATCTTTCAGAAAAGAGCTTTAAGAAATAACAAATATTAGTTAGCTTTCGCATTTAACAGCTTAAGTCCCATTGCAATAAATACTATGCCAGTTAGGCGATTCAATATTAATTCAGCTTTTAGGTTTTTTCTTAATTTTATTGTGGCCATTGAGGTAAAATAAGCAGTAATTATACTCCATAGTCCTCCAGTAAATGTGAATGTTAGTCCTAAAATAATAAATGGTATTGGGCTTGTCACGTCTGAGCTAGTTTTTATAAATTGCGGCAAAAATGCTAGAAAAAAAAGTGCTACTTTAGGATTTAGAACATTTGTAAGCATTCCTTGGAGAAATATTTTCTGATTATTTTGCTTGGGTAAAGAAGTGTTTTTATTCTCGGATTTTTTTTCAATAATCATCTTTATACCTAAATATGCTAAATAAATAGCTCCAATGATTTTGATTGTGTTAAAGAGAAAAGCTGATTGAGCCAAAATTAACGAAAGTCCAAATGCAGCAAGTAAAGTATGTATGACTAATCCAGCTATTATACCTATTGCTGAAATAATACCTGCGGTTCTTCCTTGGGAAACACTTCTACTTACAATATACATTGTATCTGTACCTGGAGTTAAGTTTAGTAAAATAGCTGCAAGTAGAAAAACCTCAAAATTAGTAATTCCGAACATCGTGTTTCTCCTTCCATTTATTATAGATTTCTTTCTTATTATTTTTTCCGAATGTTAAATTCTGTTGCTTTAGCTTTCTGAATATAATGATGAAGGACCTTCTTTTAGTTTACATTTATTTTTCGCATAAACATTATCTCCGGGAAGCGATTTAATTGTTTTCCATGCCTTTATAGCATCATTTCTTGACTTCCCTTTGTTAATAGGATCATTAAAAAAGTCTCGGGTGAACTGATTATATTCAAATTGTGGTCCAATCTCCCGCTTGTAACCAGGCTCTTTTTTACGTTTTTCTTCTTGTTTCCATGCATGAACAACATCTCGGTATGTTTTGCCAGTATTACTTTTCATGTATTCCTGTATATATGTAGAAAAGTGGAAGTTAGGTAGTACTGTTTTGAAAAAAACTCGAAGATCTTGACTGAATTTTATATCAACTGAAATGACTGTATCAAGACTTAATTTTTCAAAGTCAGCTTTTTTTAATAGTTTATTTTTTTTCCTTGTTGGAGCTTGTTTTTTTCCTGTTGTTAAAAATAATTCTATTCGTTTTGTCAAGTCAAGCTTTGAGCCACTTGTGCTTAATTCATGGGTTCTACAAAACTCCTGCAGTTCTTTTTTTAACCAATAGTAGTTTGTGAATTCTAGTATAGTCATTTTTGTACTTAGTTCTGGCCGCATATACAAACACCCCCTATTAATAAAAGGAACACTAGTTCTCTTATATTCAACCATAAAAATCTATATATGTAAATATTTATAAAATGTTTTATAGAGGAAACTAAAGAGGTGTTATATAGTTGATATTAAAATCATTTGAAACAAAACAGATGTTAGAAGCTATTTTAGGTAGTATTGACGAAGCTATTCATGCGGTAAATTCAGAGGGCATAACGATTTTTTATAATAGTGTCGCAGCACAGCATGATGGAATAGAGATCGAAGAAGTCTTAGGAAAGCATGTACTCGATGTATTTCCATCTTTAAATAAGCAAACAAGTACACTTTTGAAAGTAATTGAGACAGGTAAGCCGATCTATCAGCAAGCACAAACGTACAAAAACTCTAATGGGCAATTAATTGATACAGTAAATACAACGTTACCGATCGTTGTGAATGAACAAGTTGTAGGTGCTGTAGAGATTGCAAAGGATTTAACAAAGATTAAAGAATTAGCACAGAAATTATTAGAGCTTCAGGCGAAAGTAAATAATCAAAAAAGTAAACCTACTTCAATTATGGGGGCAAAATATAACTGGAATGACATTATTTCAGGTAGTAAAAGTATGGATAAAGTGATTGAACTTGGTAGAAAGGCAGCTAAAAGCTCTTCACCAGTTATGGTTTACGGTGAAACAGGAACAGGAAAGGAACTACTTGTTCAATCTATTCACAATGCTTCCCCACGTAATAAAGGACCTTTTATTGCTCAAAACTGTTCTTCTTTACCAGAATCTCTGCTTGAAAGTATTTTATTTGGAACAAAAAAAGGTAGCTTTACTGGTGCAATTGATCGAGCTGGTTTGTTTGAGCTTGCTCACGGTGGAACGCTCTTTCTCGATGAAATTCATACAATGCCTTTAGAATTCCAAACAAAATTATTAAGAGTACTCGAAGATGGAGTTATTCGAAGAGTAGGTGGTATTGAGTCGTATATGGTTGATGTTAGAGTAATTGTTGCTATGAATGAGCACCCCTTATTGTGTATGAAGAAAAAAATCCTTCGTTCAGATTTATATTATCGTTTAAATGTATTTTTTGTTGAACTGCCACCTCTTAGAGAAAGGGAAGAAGATATTATACTTTTGATTCATCATTTTATAAAAAAATATAATTATCAATTTAATAAGCTAGTTCTAAAAATTGAGCCCAAAGCAATAGAGCAGTTAAAAATTTACCAATGGCCTGGTAATATTCGTGAGCTTGAACATTGTATAGAATTTGCCATGAATATAATTGAAGAAGATGATGATGAAATAAAACTTCAGCATCTTCCAGATAATCTTATTGTAATGAAAAAAATGGGAAAGGGGAGTGGAAAACCATTTAAATTATTAATTGAAGAAACAGAGAAAAAATTAATTCAACAAGCTTTATTGGAAACCAAAGGTAATGTTCAAAAAGCTTCAAAGATGTTAGAGCTCCCTAGACAAACTTTGCAATATAAAATCAAAAAGTATGACGTATAAATTGCCTTTGCTTGAAGATATAGTACTAAAAATATAAAGGTTGATTGAGTGAAAGGCATGAAATTTCTGCGTGAGGAGCCTGTCCAATGAAATGCCTGTAACGGGAAATCAACAAGAATGTTTAACAGAGCCAATGGATATTAAACCAAATTAGGAAGCATCTTTAAGAAAAGATATTTGAGGAAGGGGTATGATGATGAACCATACAGCTGAAACGAAAATTATCAAGGGTGAAGATTATTATCTAGAAGTGTACCTTGATTATTTTAATGAACGAATTCGAGTCGATAATTACCGGGGAAATATGACAAGTATTGTACAGAAAATAAATGAGTTAGCTGAACCAGATAAATTCTCAAAAATTATTTTTTATTGTCGACAGGATCACTGGAGGAAATTGCTACCATTAGGCTTTGAATTAGAGGCAATAATAGATGGCTACTTTAATGGTACAGACAATTATATTTTAACTTATTATAAAAAGGTAAATAGAAGAGAAAGTAGTACGTGGATCGAAGAAGACCAGATTATTAATAGAATCATAACAAATCAGAAATCAACTGATAAAGTAACAGATCCACCGTGTCAATATCATTTTAGAAAAGCTATTTCTGAAGATGCAGAAAATCTTGCAAAATTATATAAACATGTATTTGCTATATATCCAACGCCTATGAATGATCCCCAATATATTAAAAAGATGATTTGTAACGGAACTATATTTTATGTTGTTGAGGCAAAGAATGAGATTGTAAGTGCAGCATCAGCTGAAAAAAACGTCATATTTCATAATGCAGAATTAACAGATTGTGCCACATTAGCAGAACATAGGAAGTACGGACTTATGAAGAAGCTGCTAATATTTTTAGAAGGTGATTTAAAAAATGAAGGAATTTATCATGTTTATTCTATTGCAAGAGCACAATCTTATGGAATGAATGCTGTTTTTTATCAATTAAATTACAAATACAACGGAAGACTCACAAACAACTGCTATATTTTTAATCAATTAGAAAATATGAATGTATGGGTAAAAGATCTTTCTTTAAAATAGTTTCAGGTTATTCAAGATCTGCCGAGTTTTGATGAATGCCGAATGTTGAGCAAATTGTTAAATAGAGCTGAAAGAAGGAAAAAATTCAATTAAAAATCAGTTTTGAGGTTTTTTGTTAAACATAGTAATAACAAAGTAGTGCCTAATATTCGGCGATATTTTGTTTTTTCATGATGATCAGAGTTCATATAAATAGTAGTCCTTCATTTGTTAAGTTTATTTATGACATATTTATGATAGTTATCTGCAATACAACATCATTGATATCTTTCTTTAGTGTTGTTGCATATTTAAAAGTAGTTTTAGTTTGACTGAAATTCACCTCCACTGTTTGTGTTGGCATGAAACTTGCTTAATATAAGCTGACCAACATAATTTAGGGAGGAATGTAATATGTGGCAGGATTTATATAAACCAAATCGTCATTGGAAGGAAATTGAATTATGGAAGGATGTACCAGATGACAAATGGAATGATTGGATCTGGCAATTAACTAATACAATTCGTACTCTTGATGATTTAAAAAAGGTCATCAATTTAACTCCTGAAGAAGAAGAAGGGGTACGAATTTCTACGAAAACTATACCACTAAATATTACTCCATACTACGCAGCGTTAATGAATCCCGATGATACAAGATGTCCCATTCGAATGCAATCTGTGCCAATTGGTGAGGAAATTCATAAAACAAAATATGATTTAGAAGATCCTTTAGAGGAGGATGAAGATTCGCCAGTAGCTGGGTTAACCCATCGTTATCCTGATCGCGTGTTATTTCTAGTTACAAATCAATGCTCAATGTATTGTCGTTACTGTACTCGCCGACGATTTTCAGGGCAAATTGGTATGGGTGTGCCCAAAAAACAATTGGACGGAGCAATTGAATATATAAGAAACACACCAGAAGTACGTGATGTGCTTTTATCAGGTGGTGATGGATTATTAATTAATGACAATATCCTTGAGTATATTTTAAAGAATTTACGTGAAATCCCTCATGTTGAAATTATTCGAATTGGAACAAGAGCTCCAGTTGTTTTTCCACAGAGAATTACAGAAAACCTATGCAATATATTAAAAAAGTATCATCCAGTATGGCTTAATACGCATTTTAATACATCAATTGAAATAACCGAGGAATCAAAGCGTGCGTGTGAAATGCTTGTAGATGCTGGTGTGCCTGTTGGTAATCAAGCAGTCATCTTAGCTGGAATCAATGATAGTGTAGCAATTATGAAAAAGCTCATGCATGATTTAGTGAAAATTCGGGTGCGCCCTTATTATATTTATCAATGTGATTTATCTGAAGGAATTGGGCATTTTAGAGCCCCAATTTCAAAAGGTTTAGAAATTATTGAAGGGTTAAGAGGTCATACAAGTGGCTATGCAGTACCTACATTTGTTGTTGATGCTCCTGGTGGTGGAGGGAAAATCACTCTACAGCCAAATTATCTAATTTCGCAAAGCCCAACTAAAACAGTTCTCCGCAATTTTGAAGGTGTTATCACTACTTATCCTGAACCGGAAAATTATGTGGCAGGTCGTGGTGATGAATATTTCCAACAAATTTATCAAAATCAAGATATGAGTTTGTCACAAACTGGAATAAGTTCTTTACTAAATGACCAAAAACTGAATCTTGTACCGAATTCACTTGAACGCTATGATCGCAGACAAAGCTTTCAGGAAAGTTCAACGTATTCCTCCTTAAAGGATAAGCGAGAAAAACGTGATGAGTTAAAAGAAAAGAAATATCAAGCTCAATTAAAAAAGCAAAACAAAGATGATGATTGAAAGTCTTAGCTAAGAAAAAGGGGGCGATTAAGGATGAAATGTGAGTGGTGTGGCAAATCAGATGTGAAGGAATCGGAAAATACAGTTTATTGGGAGCTTCCTGATGGTACTCGAGCAATTGAAATAACAAATACTCCGGCAATAAGTTGCAGCTTATGTGGGATGGAGTATCAAACTGAAGAAAGAATTGAAGAGCTTGAAGATCATCTATTATTAATTGATACCTCTAAGATAGATAAAGTCATTTCATATGAAAAACTTATGCTTCAACCAAAATTATTAAAACGTAATTATTTCAAATTTTAAGTAAGTACATGAGGTGGTTTGGTATATGAAATCATATTTGATTAAGCCTAACTTGACCGAAAGCTATCCTTTAGTTACACATGGTAAAGGAATTTATCTATATGATGATACAGGCAAACAGTATATAGACGGATCTTCTGGTGCGGTCACCGCTAGTATTGGTCATGCAATTCCAGAAATAATTGACGCGATGCATTCTCAAGCTAAGCATGTTTCTTTTGTTTATCGATCTCAATTCACTTCAGATCCTGCAGAAAAGCTAGCTTCAAAACTTAATCAGCTTGTTTGTGCTAAAGAGGATTATTGGTCTTTTTTTGTAAATAGTGGATCTGAAGCTACAGAAACAGCACTTAAGGTAGCTCTTCAATATTGGCAGGAGCAGGGGAAAAACAAAAAGCAAAAGATCCTTTCTCGCTGGGTTAGCTATCATGGCATAACGATAGGTGCTTTATCGATGTCAGGACATGTGAGTAGACGTGAACGTTTTGTAGCATTGTTAGAGGATTACCCGACAGTAACTGCTCCATATTGTTATCAATGCTCTTTACAATTAATTCATCCCACATGTCAATTGGCATGTGCAAAAGAATTAGAAACCGCAATTTTAAGAGAAGGTGCTGAAAACATTGCAGCCTTTATTGCAGAACCAATTGTAGGTGCAGCAGGAGGAGTTATTATTCCTCCACAAGGCTATTATGAGCAGATAAAAGAAATTTGTGATCGTAATCAAATTCTGTTTATTTCTGATGAAGTGATGACAGGAATGGGTCGAACAGGAAAAATGCTCGGGTTGGATCATTGGAATGTTAAAGCAGATATTATTGCGCTTGGTAAAGGGATGAGTGCCGGCTATGCACCTATAGCTGCAACATTAGTAAGTGAAAAAGTAATGACTCCTATATTAGAAGGATCTAATTCTATAATGAGTGGTCATACGTATAGTGCAAATCCTCAATCAGCTGCTTCAGCTTTAGCGGTTCTTACGTATATAGAAGAACATTCTTTACTGGATTTAGTGAAAATAAATGGAGAATATTTGCTTGATGAACTAAGAAATGCTTCAAAATCAATAGACATAATTGGAGAGGTTAGAGGAAAAGGACTTCTAATTGGTGTTGAATTTGTTTCAAATAAAGATACTAGGATGCCTTTTAGTAAAGATATTTCAATAACTAATTATGTTGTACAAAAAGCCAAAGAAAAGGGACTTCTCATTTATCCTTCTTCAGCAGGAAAAGAGGGAGCTTATGGAGATGCGGTTATTATCTCTCCTCCATTTATTATTGTAAAACATGAAATAGATCAGCTTGTTAAGCTTTTTATAGAAGCTGTTTTAGAGGTAGAAAGTGAACTGTCCTAATAAGGAGGGATTAATGTGAGAGAGTCTATTCAGATGAAAGGGAAAAGTAAGGTAGGTGATTTAGATGGAGCACTAGCCTCAATAAATGATCATTGTTCAGTCATGTTTGGTGGATTTGGAGGAATTGGTAATCCGCCAACAATCATCAATGGGCTGTTAGAAAAGGGTGTAAAGAATTTAACATTAATCGGAAATGATGCAGGATTTCCTAACATTGGTATAGGCAAACTTGTTAGTCAGGGGCGTGCTAAGAAATTAATTGTTTCACATATTGGCTCAAATCCTATTGCTGGAAAATTAATGCTCGAAGATAAGCTAATGGTGGAATTTAGTCCACAAGGAACATTAGCTGAAAGAATTCGAGCAGGTGGTGTTGGAATAGCAGGGATCTTAACAGATATAGGTGTAGGTAGCATGGTGGAACAGGGAAAACAAAAAACAATAATAAATGAGCAAGAATATTTAGTCGAAACAGCTTTAACTGCAGATGTTTCGATAGTATACGCGAAAAAAGCTGATACCTTTGGAAACCTTATCTATGAAACTAGTGCTAGAAACACAAATCCTCTTGTTGCAATGGCAGGAAGCTATACAATTGCAGAAGTTGAAGAAATTGTAGAAGTAGGTGAACTCGACCCAGAAGCAATCATCACACCTGGTGTTTATGTAGACCTTGTTATTCAAAGCAAAGGAATTGATTGGAAGTGGGCATGGGAGTAATTGTGGTGCCTGTCACTTCCCGGGTTTTGTCGAATAATAGCTGATGGCAAGGAGGTCGAGAAAAAGATATGGATTCAAAAATTGATATAAGAAATCGAATAGCAAAGCGTGCAGCTGAGGAAATTCAGGATGGGATGATTGTGAATTTAGGGATAGGAATACCATCACTCGTTCCAGATCATCTACCAAATTCTTTACATGTAATGTTTCATGCGGAAAATGGGATCTTAGGAATTGGTAAATCTCCAAAACAAGGTAAGGAGGACCCGATGTTATGTAATGCAGGAGGATTTCCTGTAACGACAATTCCTGGAGTTTCCTACTTTGATAGCTCCACTGCATTTGGCATGATTCGTTCAGGGTATTTAGATCTCACAATTCTTGGTGGACTAGAGGTTAGTGAGAAGGGTGATTTAGCAAATTGGATCGTTCCAGGTAAAAGAGTTCCGGGGATTGGCGGGGCAATGGAATTAGCACAAAAAGCAAAAAAAGTAATCGTTGTTATGAATCATTGTAATAAAAATGGCGAATCAAAAATTGTAGAAACATGTACATTACCTTTAACAGCAAAGAAATGTGTAAATATGATTATGACAGATAAGGCTGTTATAGAAGTTACAAAGCATGGATTGCTTTTAAAAGAGGTAATGAGTCCAAATACATTAGAGGAAGTTATGATAAATACAAATGCTCCTTTACTCATCTCAGAGAATATTAGAACGATACACTAGCTTACAAAAAAGGAGTGTAGTCAATTGGATCAACAAAGAAAATTGGTAAAAGAAGAAATACACAAGTGGCTATCAAGTAATCGTGAAGATGGTATTAATCTATTAAGAAAGTTAGTGCAGGCTAGTAGTACTCAAAAAAATGAAAAAGTCGCTCAAGAGATCGTGATTGAGACAATTAAAAAAATAGGCTTGGAAATAGATATATGGGAACCAGACGGAATGCAATTGCAAACACATCCCTTTTTTGCTTGTGATAGAAATGAATTTAAAGAAAGTCCAAATGTTGTTGGCATCTTAAAAGGATCTGGTGGGGGAAGGTCTATCATTTTAAATGGTCATATAGATGTTGTGCCAGCAGGAGATGTTAGTCAATGGGCAGATGATCCATTCAGTGGAAAAGTCGTTGAGGGGAAGCTTTATGGTCGAGGATCAACTGATATGAAAGGAGGAAACGTAGCATTATTATTAGCGATTACTGTTATTCGTGAACTAGGTATTCAATTAAAGGGAGATGTTATTTTTCAAAGTGTTATAGAAGAAGAGAGTGGTGGGCTTGGTACATTAGCTGCAATAGAGAGAGGATATGTAGCTGATGCAGCTATTATTCCTGAGCCTACAAATATGAAAATATTCCCGAAGCAACAAGGCTCAATATGGTTTAGAATATCAGTTCATGGTCGTTCAGCCCATGGTGGTACACGTTATGAGGGGGTAAGTGCGATTGAAAATGCCTTTGATGTAGTTAAACACATTGGAGAGTTAGAGAAACATAGAAATAATAGAATTAAAGATAATCTTTATAAAAATATTCCGATCCCAATTCCTATTAATATCGGAAAAATTGAAGGTGGAGATTGGCCATCATCAGTAGCTGATTTAGTGAAATTAGAAGGTAGAATGGGAATCTCTCCTGATGAAACAATTGAGGAAGCTAAGAACGAAATGACTAACTGGTTAAAAACTCTACCCATGAAAAATTCCTGGTTCGACAATAACCCGGTAGAAATAGAATGGTTTGGGGCAAGATGGGTTCCTGGAACAATCGATTTAGATCATAAATTAATGAAATGTTTATCAAGTAGCTTTATTGATGTTACAGGAGAACAAGCCATAATTGAGGCCTCTCCCTGGGGTACAGACGGTGGCTTACTAACAAATGTCGCAGCAACACCAACCATCGTCTTTGGTCCGGGAAAAACAGAAAAAGCTCATCATCCAGATGAATACATCGAATTAGATAAACTATTTGAAGCAGCGGAAATTATAGCTTTAACTGTTGTGGAATGGTGTGGTGCCTGTCACGCCCTGCTTTTTGTAGATAAATGTCGAAGGGATCTATGACTTAATACAATAAAGAAAGAGTGATGAAACAATGGATGAAATTCGAGAGCTTGAGGAGTTAGATAAGAAGCATTTTTTACATCCAACATCATCGATTGAGCAGCAGCAAACATTTGGGCCTACCTTTATCTTTAAAAAAGGAAATGGTATTTATCTTGAAGATCTTAAAGGTAATAGATTGATAGATGGAATGTCATCATTATGGAATGTGAATGTTGGACATGGAAGGTTAGAGCTTGGAGAGGTTGCAAAGCAACAAATGATGAAACTTGCTTATAGCTCCTGTTTTGCTACCTTCAGCCATGAACCAGCCATACGACTGGCAGCTAAACTTGCAGAAATATCACCTGGAGATTTAACTGCTACCTTCTTTACATCAGGAGGCTCTGAGGCGAATGATACTGCCTATAAGCTAGCTCGACATTATTGGATCCTTAAAGGGGAGCCAGAAAGAAAGAAAATTATTTCAAGAACAAGGTCCTATCACGGGGTTACTTTAGGTGCTACAAGTGCGACTGGTTTAAAACCTTTTCGTGATTTCACGAATTCTTTAGCAACTGATTTCTGCCATGTGGATTCTTCAAAATCAGAAGCATTAAAAGAATTAATAGAAAAAGAAGGACCTGAAACAATTGCAGCATTTATTGCAGAACCTGTTCAAGGAGCTGGAGGAGTCCACATTGCTGAGGAAATTTACTTTAGAGAAATAAAGAAAATTTGTGCACAGTACGGTGTTTTATTTATTACAGATGAAGTGATTACAGGATTCGGAAGAACAGGGAAATGGTTTGCAATTAACCATTATGGAGTTGTCCCTGATATGATGTGCTTTGCGAAAGGAATAACTAGCGGCTATGCTCAGCTCGGTGGTGTTATGATTTCTAAAGATATGTTTCAAGCGTTTAAGGAGAAGTCATCAGGAACTTTATTACATGGATACACCTACAGTGGTCACCCCATGGCTTGTGCAGTTGCTTTGAAAAACATTGAATTAATTGAGGAAGAACAACTTATAGATAACGCTAAAGGAATGGGTGCTCATCTTTTAAACGGATTAATAAAGTTAAAAGCTAACCATAACAATATTTCAGAGGTAAGAGGGTTAGGGTTAATGGTGGCGATCGAATGTAAGTCTAGAAGTAATAGCTCCTTATCATCATTAATTGTAGAAAAAGCACAACAAAAAGGTCTTATATGTAGATCAGTTACGTTTGATGGACAGGACACTATTGTGTTAGCACCACCACTAATCATTAATTTTGATGAAATACAGAGGGTTGTATCTATCCTTAATGAAGCATTTACAGAGGTTCGAGATTGTAACTAACCATGGGTAAATGTATTGTTTAACAAGAATAACATTTTTTATAAACAGTTTTGTCTATAAAAAATGTTAATAGACTTAACTCTATACAATTTTTAAATTTTAAAAAATCAAAGCAAAAAGTTCACAAAAATATAGCCTACTATAAATAGACATAATTTTGTAAAAAATTTCCCATACTCCTTCAATTTTTAGCAACGAACCTAAGGTATACTTTAGATATATAGATGATTAAGCAAGGAGGAGTTCTACATGTTTGCTTTACGAAGAAAGAACTTGTTATTAGTTGGTTTTCTACTAGCACTAATTGTTATTTCTAATTTTCTTATTTATCGTTTGGATTTTATGCAACCGCTACCAAAAGAAGTGGCATTAGGTTCATTAATAGATCTTATGGTTGTGATCCCACTTCTTATTTATTTCTTCTTAATGAAAAAGAAGTGTTCATTAAAATATATGCTTCCATTGGCGTTTGCCGGCTATGGTGTAGCGTTACTAATTATTCCTAATGGCTTTTTGTCTTCATACTCATTTGTAAAATATATAGTAATCGCTGGTGAAGGAGCATTTCTATTAGTCGAATTTTATATTGTTGTCAAATTGTTGAAGAATTTACCCTCAATCATAAGATATATGAAAAAACTTGATCTACCATTCTTTCAAAACCAGATATCACAATCCTTATCAAGACATTTAAAATCATCATCACGTTTAGTAGATATTATAGCGTCAGAAATTTCGATGTTTTATTATAGTTTATTTTCTTGGAAAGCTAAACGAGTTACACCAAAAGAACATCAGCAAATATTTACTTTTCATCAAAAAACAAGTGTGATCGCTTTATATATAATGCTCATACATGCCCTTGTTATTGAAACTATTGGTTTACACTTTTTATTGCACAATTGGAATGAAATAATTGCTTATATTTCACTCGCTCTTAATATTTATACTCTAATTTTTATTTTAGGGGAAATCCAAGCAGTCCGTTTGAATCCCATTGTACTATCAAAAAAACACCTTTATTTGCAAGTAGGTTTAGGGAAAGGACTCTCAATTCCACTTGAATGTATTAAATCGATTACTCCTTACGAAGGACCTGAAGTTTTATCTACAATAGAAACTAAAGAAGTTTTTGATGCTGTTCTTCCTGATTTAACGAAAGAAAAACCTGCATTTGAAATTGAGCTATATACACCGATTGAAGCAAAATTCATGTATGGTTTTAAGAAAAAGGTAACAAAAGTTCATCTTCGTCCTGATGACCCACAAGGATTTTATGATGCATTATCAGAAAAAATTAACTGAAGGCTGCTTATGTACTCAGCCTTCTTTTTTTATTATAGTGTTGGTTCTCCTATCATTTGTTTAAGTGGTTTTAGGAGATGATCATGGAACATCACAATTTTAGATTGATACAGTAAATGTTCTTCATATTGAGAAAGAATTTCGCCATATAAAGTAATAATAATCTCCGCGCTAACTATGTTTTCTTCAGTAAACAGTCCGCTTCGATTCACAACGATATTTTGATATTTTTCAGCCATTCTTTTTAAAGGCTTTACTAATTTTTTTACATCTTTCAGTCGATATAAATCTCTTAATTGCTCACTTAAAATAGAAGAATCTTTCACCAATTCCTGTGCTAGAAAGAAATTAAGGTCTTTTAAGTTATATAAACTAAGATCATTTTCATCATTAAAGATAAACTGTTTTAGCATAATTATGTCAGATTCAATTGACTGATTTAAGAATGCTAAATAAATACGTAACGTGTTATACGCATCGTACATCGGGTTGTGAGCTTCTCCGATAAATGGTAAATAATAAAGTGATAATGCATCTTCAACACTTACATTCCTTTTTGCTACTCTCTTTTTAAACGTAGCTTGGAAGTCTATATAGTTATTTTCTATTTTTCTTACAGTACGTGGAGGAATTGCATGAAGTATAGAATCGAATTTTAATCTTGATAAGTCACTTGTAGACCAAGAAAAGTAGCGAGCTTTTTTTACCCCACCAATCCAATGTATAAAGTGATCAAACACACTCTTGAAATCATGTGCATTAGCTAATTGTTCATCATGGATACCTGTTAACGTTTTGCAAAATTCGGAAAGAGGATCTGAATTTTTTGGTTTAATAAATTGATCGAAGAAATCCATTTTCTTTGTTTCAAGATCATATTTTACTGCACCTAAACGAATGGCTTCCATTTTTTCATATGGCATTCCTTAATCAGAACATATCATTTCAAAATCGAAAAACACAAAATATTTTATACCTGCCATCCGCTTCACCTCCATTCAGTCATTATAAAAGGGATAATTATAGAGTGGAAGTACTAATTATTGTAAATTCAGCGGATTTGACTTGAGCTGCAGAATAATTCAGTCAATATTCATCAATACTGCAAGCTATCATATGCTTTAAAATATTAATTTAGACGATGAGATTAATACGAGTATCGAAATTTGTCGAATATTTAAGCTCTTAATTCATTTACAAATTACGGTAAAATAAGAAGGTAATAGATAATATAAGTTAGTAGAAACAGGTGGAGAGATGTCTTATATACGTGTGCTTATTGCTGATGATGAAAAAGAAATTAGAGATTTACTGAAGGCTTATCTTGAGAGGGAATTTTACGATGTTGATGTTGCTTGTAACGGGGAAGAAGCACTAACTTTATTTAATCAAGCTACATACAATTTACTAATTTTAGATGTGATGATGCCTAAAATTGATGGTATCCAAGTATGTCAAAAAATTAGAAGTAGCTCGAATGTACCTATACTAATGTTAACGGCTAAAGATGATGAAATTGATAAAATTATTGGGCTAACTATTGGAGCCGATGATTATATAACAAAGCCATTTAGTATAAATGAGGTTGTCGCAAGAATAAAAGCATTAATGAGGAGATTTCTAGTTCTAGGTAGTGAATTGACTAAACAGGAAGCTTCTAGCATCGTACATTTTAAAGGATTGTCGATTGATTTGAAGAAGTATACAGTTTGTGTTAATAATCAGGAAATATCCTTAACTGCAAAAGAACTGGATTTACTAAAGCTATTTATGACACATCCAGAACAGGTTTTTACAAAATCACAACTGTTCCGTCAGGTATGGGATAACAATTATATAGAAGATGATAATACGGTAATGGTCCATATTCGTAAACTCCGTAAAAAAATTGAGGATGATCCATCAAATCCTAAATATATTCAAACAGTCTGGGGTATAGGTTATAAGTTTGTAGGTGAAAAAGATGAAGTTCGATAAAGTAACAATATTGTTAAGCTTTCAGTGGATCGTAATGACGGTCCTTTTTATTATGTTTAAAGATGTTAAAGCATACACCATTTTACTATTTTTAGTCGTAAGTGTTATTTCATTCACGCTACTGAATATCCATTTGAAATTTCGAAAAAGATTAAGTGAACTGAATGTTGAATTAACGCGAGCTAGAAAAGGTCATTTCCATTCCAGACTATTAGCGAACGATGATCATCTTGTTAACGATATAATTTTTTCATTAAATGAGCTTATAGAACAATTGGAGAATCTACAGTCTGATAAAATCAAATCTGAAGCGGCAAGGAAGAGTCTTTTATCAAGTATATCTCATGATATTCGTACTCCTCTTACATCTATTATCGGTTATATTGACGCAATTAAGGATGATATTGCGGCAACACAAACAGAAAAGGAAGAATATATAGAAATCGTTTCAAAAAAGTCAATTCAATTAAAAATTTTAATCGAGGAGTTATTTAATTTAGCAAAGTTAGATGCTGATGAATTACCAATGAATTTCAAACAAGTAGATTTTGCAGAAATAACTAGAGAAATATTGATTGAGTTTCTTCCGCAACTAAAAAGTTCAGGAATAAAGATAGAGGTAGAAATTCCTGATTCTGCTTGTACTATTACAGCAGATCAATTTAGTGTTGTAAGAATTTTAGAAAATCTCATTAAAAACGCTATTCAATATGGACTGCAAGGAAAAGTGTTAGGGGTGACACTTCTTGATGTTGATTGTGAATATCAGTTGACAGTATGGGATAAAGGTCCAGGCTTATCAAAAGAAGACTTGGAATATGTATTTGAAAAGATGTACCGTGTTGATTCTTCAAGGAATCTTTCATCTGGTGGAAGTGGTTTAGGACTTGCGATTGCAAAGAGCTTAACTGAAAAAAATAACGGGAGGATATGGGTGAAAAGCACGCCATTCTTTTTAACGAGCTTTACTATAGCACTACCTAAGAGTGAAAGTTATCCAATTAAGAAATAGTTAAGAATTAGTTAAAGGGCAGTTAAAAACTCCTGCTTATACTAAGATCATAAGCTAATAGAAAGCAGGTGATTGGTATGGAAACAATTATAAAAACAATAGATTTAACTAAGGAATATGGTAAACAAAAATCTGTTGATTCCCTCAATTTAACAGTTAAAAAGGGAGATATTTATGGATTTCTTGGGCGTAATGGAGCTGGAAAAACAACAACCATTCGTATGCTTCTTGGATTAATAAAGCCTTCATTAGGGGAGATTGAGCTTTTTGGAGAAAAATTAGAAAATAATAAGAAACAAATATTACGCAGAATTGGATCAATTGTTGAAGTGCCAGGTTTTTATGAAAATCTGACAGCAAAAGAGAACTTACTAATTAATGCAAAAATTATGGGTGTTCATAAAAAGAATGCGATAGAAGATGCCCTAGAAATTGTCAGCTTACACAAGGAACCGAAAAAGCTAGTTGGCAATTATTCTTTAGGAATGAAACAAAGATTAGGCATTGCAAGGGCACTCTTGCATTATCCTGAACTTTTAATCTTAGATGAACCAACAAATGGCTTAGATCCAATTGGTATTAAGGAAATGCGTAAGCTTATTAAAACATTAGCAATGGAGAGGAATATGACCATCTTTATTTCTAGTCATATTTTATCAGAAGTTGAACAGTTAGTTGATCAGTTGGGAATTATTCATGAAGGTAAGCTCCTTGAAGAGATTTCTTTTGATCAGCTTAGAAAAAGAAATCGTAAATACCTTGAATTTCAAGTAAACGATGAAAATAAAGCAACGATGCTTCTTGAAAAACATTTTGATATAACAGATTATGAAGTACATGATGATGGAATTATCCGCATTTATTCACATATAGGGATGCAAGGCAATTTAAATAAAATGCTAATCGAGCATCAGATAGAAGTTACAAGATTAACAATGAGTGAAGATCGACTAGAAGAATATTTCACAAAGTTAGTTGGAGGTGGCACAATTGGTTAATTTATTAGTAACAGAAGTATTAAAGCTAAAAAGATCAAGGATGTTTTTAATAAGTATTATTGGTGCTGCAGTAGCGCCATTTATGGTTGTTGTTGCCTCCTATATACACATGCATACAAAAGCAAATGTATATGTAGCATTTGATGAGTTGTTTTATCAAACCAACTTGTATACTGTATTGGTACTAGGCGTACCATTATATGGTGTTGTAACAGCTTATCTTATAACCAGAGAGTATACAGAGGATACGCTGAAAAATCTTTTAACAATTCCAGTATCTCGTTCTAGCTTTTTGTTAAGTAAAATTACTTTGTTGTTTTTATGGATTTGTTTGTTAACATTTGTAGCATGGAGCTTAGCGGTAGTTCTAGGGTTGATTTTCCAATTTAAAGGTTTAAACTCTGAATTACTCTTGCAGTCAATTAAACAATTTAGTATTGGTGCTGGCTTGTTGTTTGTCCTCTCATCACCGATTATATTTGTCACTTTAGTATCAAAAAGTTATGTACCAACAATTATTTTTACAATTGTGATCACAATGTTAAATGTAATGGGCGGAAGTTCAGAGCATAGAGGGTTATTTCCGTGGGCAGCTGCAGGAGATATTTCTAATCATACTCTGCTACCAACATATGATCCGGCTGTTTCATATATCATAATTACGCTTACTTCGCTCGTAGGATTTATTAGCTCATTTGTCTATTTTAGAAGAGTTGATGTATAAGTTTAAATTGTTTGCCTTGTCGCAGTCTATTGTTAGTCTAATCGAAAAAAGGAGGCTTGTACAAAATTTAAGAAATCATCCATTTAATAGCAACAAAACCTAAAATTCTATTAAAGACAGCAAATAAAGACCCGAACAAATAGGTGAAAGATTAATTGAACTATCACCTAAAAATTCGGGTTTATCTTTTAATTTAAATACTTATATCTATCACAAAATCTTTATTATCCTCTAACACGTAGCAGCCAATTTACAAACGGTGGTACTTTACGATCCACAACTTTCAATTCATCCAGTATTAGTTTTTCTTTATGATCTTCTATCCAATTTTGTAATTCTCTTTTAGAATCAATTTGAGTATAGTATGTTTCTCCACATTTTCCAATAGCATTTACAACATACCTACATGTGTTTCCCATAAGTGCCCACCTTTTAGCTTTAAGTGTTATATATCCTATTAAGCATTATAACAAGGTGAGATTTTATTTCTAGACTTTACTTTTAAAAATTTTGGGAGTAGAATGGTATATTTTATTTTATAAAAATACCTCCTTAACATCTAATGGTTGAAGAGCTTTTGAATTATTGATGTAAACAAATGCGTCATAACGGTCTGACATAACAGATGGTACATAGTTGCCGTACTGTTCATATTGAGGATTATAGACAACCCCAATTGCCCTGTGCCCAATTGGCTGGCTGAAAAGATACCGATTTTCTTGAGTAAACAACAGTAGTTTATTGGATGGACCTGCTTTATGCATAGCATCTTCCCAGCTGCCTTCCTGAGCGGGAGGAGTAATCATGTTTTCAAGATTAACTCCCCATTGATCAGCTGCTATTACTGTCCCTCGATGAGTACCGAAACCAACAATTAGCACCTTATTATTGCCTTTTTGTTCACGAAGTAGCTGGCCAACATTCACAACACCTTGATTTGCCATATCTGTTGCACGTGCATCTCCAACATGAGTATTATGTTCCCAAACAATTCCTTTTGCTTTTTCACCATGAAATTGTTCAATTTTGTGAATTACTTCTACCATATGTTGATCACGAATATTCCAGGATTGGTTATCGTCTAGCACCATTGTTCGATAGTAATTTTCAGCGTTTGCTGTAATAAGTGCATTAATTTCTATGTTTAAACTGCTTTCTTCATTATCTTTAAAAGTATGCTTATTTAAAGAAATTTCTGTTAAAAGTTTTGTTACCTCTTCATGGCATCCTTCAGAATAAAAAGCTGCTGAAATACCATATTTCTCAGGTTTGCGGTTAAATGGATCGAAGCATGAAAAGGTTTGTTTTGCTTCTTCGACAAGGGAAGAATTTGTTTTTTCTAAGTAAGAAATAATTTCATCCATTGACTCCCAGAGTGAGTATATATCTATACCGTAAAATCCAACTTGTTTTTCTTTTAGCTGCTTCATATTATGCTCTTTCAACCACTCAATGAGTTCGATCATTTCTTCATTTGCCCACATCCAAGTAGGCCAGCGATTAAATGATTTTAATACTTCACGAGCATCTTTGAACTTTTCGTCAAAGCCTTTTATATATCTGTTTACTTTTTGACATGCTGGCCAGTCACCTTCTACTGCTAAAAACGTGAAGCCTTTTTCAGTAATTAGTTTTTTTGAAATCTCGGCTCTTTCTTTGTAGTATTCTGATGTTCCATGTGATGATTCCCCTAGTAATACTAGACTTTGTTCGTTAACTGTATTTAATAGAAAATCATAATCATTAGCTGTTCTTAACGGTATAGCATAATCTTTTATAGATTGAATTAGTTGTTTCATGATTATCTCCTAACTTATTTATTGTTTATATTGAGCACTGTATGAGTTTTCACCAGAATGAACCGATAAAAGCGTATCAGCATATCCAACAAGTCTATTTACGATTTCATCAGAAATCGAGTAAACAAGATGATGTAGTTTACTTTTATGTAGTTCTGGATCATCAAATATAATTGTTGTGTTAATAAAAATATGTTTTGTATCAAAAAGGTTGTAATGAATAATAGCTTTCCCAGGCGCACCACCTGTTAAAGGATCTTTATAGCTTGGTAAAAACACATACCACTCTTCAGCAGTGGGCGATCTGAAATTTTTAGTAAAAGTCATTCCTTTTATTTCATTCTCTATTTGTTTTTTTAGGTTTTCATCCATCACGTCAATCACTTTATTTACATTGTTTTTCATGAATCCTCCTACACCTTACTCAATCAGCTGGATTAGCATGAACGGCGATTTCATATGCATCTAGAATCATATTTTTCTTTTTGTGGTCATCTATATTTACAAGATATTGTCCGTCTTGTTCATCTTCAACTTGCATGATAATTGTATTTGTATGATCTTCACTTTCTTGAAGAAGAGCAAAGGTTTCATCTTCTATATCAAATAAAGCCTCGACAATATATTGTTTTTCATGGCCTTGTTCATCTTCTACTACTATAAAATCTCTTTCTTGATCGTTTATCATGTTATCAACCTCCTAAGTTAATTGTATTTTTCCCTACTGAAGGTATTTTAATTATTGTATAAATTAAATGGAGCAAAAAGTTTTAAAGAGCTGTCTTTAAAAGGGTAAATTAAATGAATCAAGAAAATCATATAAAGATGCTTAATAAGCTTTTAGAAGGAAATCGAATGGCTTTTAAAAAAGGGTTCATTTCTGCAAGATTGTTGCTAATAGAATTCATTACCTATTGTAACCAGTGTGTTATCGCATTTGTAGGAGAAAAGATGCCACTAGACTTTATATAGAGCTGTTTCCATTATGATTCTAAAAACAACAAGATTTAAAAGAGCCTTAATAAATCTACATCATAGTTTAACAACCATTTTAAAAGGACTTTTATTAAGAATGAAGAGGTGATAAGATATAGTTTATCAGTGAAAAAACTATACGCTTTCAAAGAGATTTTTTTCGGAGAAATACTTGATTTATTCTAAGAACAAATTATAATATTATTTGTCACTAAATATACATGTCTAGTAATGATGGCGAAGAGGCTACACTCGTTTTCATGCCGAACACGGAAGTAAAGCGCTACAGTGTCGATAGTAGTTGGAGGGTTCCTCTATGAGAGTAGGACGTTGACAGACTATTTCATGAACATATTTATACGATCTTATATAATATTGATTTAATGGAGGATTAGCTCAGCTGGGAGAGCATCTGCCTTACAAGCAGAGGGTCGGCGGTTCGATCCCGTCATCCTCCACCAACGTTTTTTCGCGCAGCGAAAATAACGAACCTTAACTCGCGCAGCGAAAATAACGAACTTAACCTGGCGCGGTGAAAATAACGATAGAAAATAATTAACCATATGGGGCCTTAGCTCAGCTGGCTAGAGCGTACGGTTCATACCCGTGAGGTCGTGGGTTCGACTCCCTCCACCGCTATCCAAGTTAAATGACTATTGGACCCTTAGCTCAGTTGGTTAGAGCAGACGGCTCATAACCGTCCGGTCGTAGGTTCGAGTCCTACAGGGTCCATTAATTTACGGAGGAATACCCAAGTCCGGCTGAAGGGATCGGTCTTGAAAACCGACAGGGGTGTCAAAACCCGCGGGGGTTCGAATCCCCCTTCCTCCTCCATAAAAAACGATCATAAAAGTGTTCACGAAGTATATAATGGTTTATATACTGTATATTACAGGACCTCTTAACAGAGAGAGTTTTTTTATTATCGCGGGGTGGAGCAGTTCGGTAGCTCGTCGGGCTCATAACCCGAAGGTCGCAGGTTCAAATCCTGTCCCCGCAACCAACTTTCTAGTTATTCCGTCCGGACCGCCATTAATGGACAAAACAAAATATGGAGGGGTAGCGAAGTGGCTAAACGCGGCGGACTGTAAATCCGCTCCTTAGGGTTCGGCAGTTCGAATCTGCCCCCCTCCACCAATGTTTTTTCGCGAAGCGAAAATAACAAACAATATGGTTTAACTGCGAAGCGAAAATAACAAACAACATGCTGGTCTTCACCATTAGAAATAACATTCATCATTTGATTTAGGGGCATAGTTTAACGGTAGAATAGAGGTCTCCAAAACCTTTGGTGTGGGTTCGATTCCTACTGCCCCTGCCAAAAAATATACCGACTTTCAAAATGGCGATTGTGGCGAAGTGGTTAACGCATCGGATTGTGGTTCCGACATTCGTGGGTTCGATTCCCATCAGTCGCCCCAATTATATAATCAGACAGGGTTACTTAGTAATTTAAAATGCAAAAAGCACTTAGTTGTTGACGATTTTCAGTGATATTTCCTTCAGAAATACCCCAGAATATCCTCTTGCGATGAGGATTCTGTCGAATATTCAATGGGCTATAGCCAAGCGGTAAGGCATCGCACTTTGACTGCGACATGCGTTGGTTCAAATCCAGCTAGCCCAGCCAAAACATAAGGCATCATAGCCAAGTGGTAAGGCAGAGGTCTGCAAAACCTTTATCCCCGGTTCAAATCCGGGTGGTGCCTCCAATAAAAATGCGGGTGTAGTTTAGTGGTAAAACCTCAGCCTTCCAAGCTGATGATGAGGGTTCGATTCCCTTCACCCGCTCCAAAAACTACAAATGGACCTATAGCTCAGATGGTTAGAGCGCACGCCTGATAAGCGTGAGGTCGATGATTCGAGTCCATTTAGGACCACCTTACATATTTTTCCGCAGTAGCTCAGTGGTAGAGCTATCGGCTGTTAACCGATCGGTCGTAGGTTCGAGTCCTACCTGCGGAGCCATCTATTCAATAATGCTAAAAAAACTAAAATTAAATTTTGCGCCTTTAGCTCAGCAGGATAGAGCAACGGCCTTCTAAGCCGTCGGTCAGAGGTTCGAATCCTCTAAGGCGCGTACTAAAAAAGTGTACTCCATTAATTGAGTACACTTTTTTAGTACTAATTTTCAAGCTCTCTACCTAATTATTAATTACATAGCATTATTCACAATAGAGAAATAGAATGATTAATATTGTACATAGGACATAATAATATCAAGTTCTGTATTTAAAGGAGTTGATGTAAGGTGGGAGCAGTTGAAAGAAATGGCTATCGTTTTGAACCGGAATTTAGTGTTATTCATCAAAATGGTGCGATCCATGTTTATGAAAAGGGTAAATTTATTGAAGAAATAAAGTTTGTTTTTAATGGTGAATTTCCTGAACATGATCAGATCGAGGAAATAATTGATCAATATATTGAAAAAAAATAAATAATAAGAGAGACCGTTATATTTAACTGTGATAAGTGTTGTATCTAACTGTACACAAATAGAATCCTAAAAATATGATTTAATTTTACCTATTTAAGGTATATAAAAATTAAGGGAGTGTGTTACAGATGAATATAGTCATAAAACCAGAAGCAGTAAATAAATTAAAAGGTAGGGAATTTCAGGAAAATGAAGGGATTAGGATAGAAGCAACTTTTGTAGGTAGCTGCACAATATATGCTGAACATAGTCTTCTAGTTGATATAAAACAAGATGATGACGATATTTTTATGGTTGAAGATATACCAGTTGTTATATCAAAGGAAAGCCAAAAATATCTTGATGAGAATATATTTTTAGATTACAGTCCACAATTAGGATACAAAATATCTTCCGATCAAGAAACGTATAAATATAATCTCCAACTAAAAGAAAATAAGTAAAAAAGTAAATTAATGTTAATGATCAATTAGCAGACGATTCTCAGGATTTTCGTCTGCTTTTTACTATTATTTAGGCGCTGTTATACCTTGTTGTTGATTTCCGTTTCAGGCATTTGCATCTTCCTAAGTCCAGGAGCACCATCGGTAGCTGCTCGACTGTGGGTTTCCAGTTGAAACCTTATCCCATAGCATTCTTATATTCATTACAATCAACAAAGCGCTGAAAACATAGCTAGTGTTTAAATAAGTCTATAACAGGGTATTATTCAAACACTAAATATGTTTTGGAGGAAACTCGTGTTTAATAAACTTTTCTTATTTATAAAAAGTAGAGTGTGGCTTTTGCCAACTATTTTTTCTATAGGTTCATTTTTCTTAGCAGTATTGGTAGCTTTTTTAGATCAGTTCATAAATCTGAATAATACTAAAATTATAAAAGATTTCCTTACAATTGATCGAGACCTTGCTCAGACAATATTATCAACAATTGCAGGATCTCTTTTAACAATGACAACAATTACATTTTCAACAATAATGGTTGTTTTGACAACATATTCTTCTCAATTTTCACCAAGAACTCTTCAAAATTTCATACGTGATATGGTAACAATGAGAGTACTGGGAATATTTATTGGAGGATTTGTTTATTCTATTTTTTCTCTGCTATTTATGAAACAACAGTCAGAAAGTTATGTTTTAGCAGTAACAATTAGTGTTATTATTGCTTCAATATGTGTTGGGGTATTTGCTTATTTTATTCATCATGTAGCTTCTTCCGTTAGAGTAAGTAAATTGATTGAGCAACTTTCAAATGATGTACTTAAATCAATACATAATAAAATTAGTAAAGTAGAGAAAAATGATCATGTCATATTAGTAACAAGCACTCCTAGTGAGTATAAATTCTCAAAGAAAATCGAGATAACAAATAACGATTTTGGTTATATTCAATTAATTGATGAAGAAAACCTATATAAACAAGCATGTGAAGATGATTATTTCATAGAAATTCATCATTCAATAGGAAGTTTCCTACCGCCTGATAAATTAGTTATGACAATTCATCACAACGGAGTAGCTGAAAATAAAGAGTTAGAAGGAATCACACTTGGAAATGAACGAACTACAATGCAAGATATAGATTTTGGCTTGCAAAAATTAACGGAGGTTGCTTTAAGGGCGATTTCTCCGGGAATTAATGATCCTAATACTGCGATTGATTGTATACGACATTTAGGTTTATGTTTAAAAAAGGTAAGTAGCCTTGATGGTAATTCCCTAGTTTATTATAAAGATAATACAGCTGTACTCTCAATACCACAAAGACCTTTTGAAGAAGTGCTCAGATCCTGCTTTTACCAAATTTGTCATTATGGACAAAAGGATATCTCGATTTTAGAAGCAATCTTTGATGCTTTATTGGAAATATCAACGTCTAATACAAAAGAGATTATCGAAAAAACAGTTCAATTTAGTGAATATATTCTTGAAAAAGCAGATATTCATTCATTCCCTGAATTAGATCAAAGATCATTGAAAGACAGAAAGAAACGTTTAGTGAATCAAAAATAATAACGAACTTACTTACTTAAGGTCTATTTTAGAAAAATATAATAAATTTCATAATATTTCTCTCTTATGGAGATAGTAATCCTGAATGGGAGGAATTTTGTGATGTATAAGTATCCTAAAATAATACTAACATTAATGATGATAGTTCCATGGTTTTCGTTAGCTTTCTTTGGAAAAAAAGCATTCAAAAGATTTCTGCCAGCAAGTTTATTCATTTCTTTAGTTGTGAAAATTGAATGTTATATTGCCAAGAAACGAAAATGGTGGTGGTTTTACGAGGAACTTCATCCAAAATTAAGTAGAGAGACTCCGTTAATTATTGGTCCATTCTTTGTTGGGTCATTGTGGATATTAAAATTAACGTATGGAAAATTCAAAGAATTTATTGTTTTTAATTTATTAATTGATTCATTTTTCACCTATTATTTAATGAATGTTTTTCAAAAATTAGGGCTAGGGTCTTTGGTACGGTTAAAAAGACTTAATTTATCATTATTGTTCTTGATCAAATCACTTCTTTTATACGCTTTTCAATATGTTAAGGATCGTTTTATAGAAGATACAGAAGTAGGCTAACGACTGATCAATTGTAATTAGGAAAGTCAATGAGTGCTACGCTACGAAACACATTACTTGAAACATTTGTTTTAGCTAGAACTCAATTTGATTCACGTTTTTCTTTTTTCGAGTATTTATAAACTGCTATCCTGATAATAAAAACTAGAGAAAAGAAAATAGCACTTAAAGTAGTTTTAAGTTCAGGATTTTTTAAGGTTAGACTAGTAAAAATCATTAATAAAACAATCCCAAAATAGACTAATTTCTCATATTTGACGATAAACTTCAATAATAACACTCCTTAAATAATATTAATAATGGGACAGGTAGAAACAGTAAGCATTATTAATGAAGGCTGTTCTCCCAAACTTCGTTGCTTTTATATATGCCCTAAGAAATCAGCACAGTAATAAGTCTAGTGGCATCTTTTCTTCATAAAATGTTATCCTTATATGCAAAAACGCACTGTTTTTACGGATATTTTGGTTACATAGCAACAATCTTTCAGTAAAGAGCCTTAATGAAAGATTACAATTTTTAATCAATCCTATAATACCATTTGTTTTGGATTTATGAAAACAAAGTGAATAGAAAAAGGAAAGAGATATCTTGAAGGTGAGTGATCCCCTGAGATATCTTTTTTAATCTAATGATTAAATATCTTTTATCATGATTAGCATAATAAATCCCTGTTACATTTTGCTTAGTTTTTTCAGAGGTTTTTATGAAGGCATAATTTGCTAGCTGCTTTTCTATCTACAGAAAAAATTGGATAATATTTCTTTATAACACTTTACATAGGTTGGGGGGGTATAGTATACTTAATTCAAGGAAACATGATAAATGTAAAAAATTACACACCAATTTCAACCTCATCGATTGAAATATGGTACTTATAAGGTAATGAACTTATCAAAAAAATGCACTTCAAAGGAGAAAATAAAAAATGAAGAAGATATTTGATGTTAATGGAATGTCATGTGGTCACTGTGTTAAGTCAATTAAGAACAGTGTTGAAAAATTAACTGGAGTAATTCATGTAGAGGTAATTTTAAGTGAAGGTAAAGTTAATGTAGAATATGATTACAATACTGTTTCATCAGCTGAAATAAAGGATGTAATTGAAGAACAAGGCTATGATGTAAAGTAGGGTATATTACGTACGTGTCTCAAAATTAATATGAAGTATTTTTATATACCTCTATTAGGTATAAGGAGGGTTTTACAATGGCACAAACAATAAAGGAAGCTACACTGCCAATTGCAGGAATGACTTGTGCGTCATGTGCTGTAAGGATTGAAAAGGGACTTAATAAGATAGAGGGAGTGGAAGAAGCAACAGTAAACTTTGCTCTTGAAAAAACCTCAATTAAATATGATCCAAATATAGCAAATATAGATCTGATGAAAAAAAAGATAAGACATTTAGGATTTGAGGTAATAGAGGAAAAGATTGAGTTGAATATTACAGGTATGACCTGTGCGGCTTGCTCAACAAGAATTGAAAAGGGATTAAACAAGCTTGATGGTGTTTTAAAAGCTTCGGTAAATTTAGCGGTAGAAAGTGCTACCATAGCGTACGATCCTAAACAAACAGATGTATCACAAATCATTCAAAAAGTCGAAAAGTTAGGTTATCAAGCAAACAAAAAAAATGAGCAAATAGAAGATATCACAGATTATAAAGCAAAGGAATTAGAAACACAAAAAGGGAAATTTTTCTTTTCACTTATTTTATCTCTGCCCTTATTATGGGCAATGGTGAGCCATTTTAGCTTCACATCATTTATTTATCTGCCTGAAATGTTTATGAATCCTTGGGTCCAATTAGCGTTAGCTACGCCTGTCCAATTTATTGTAGGAAAACAATTTTATGTAGGAGCTTATAAAGCGTTAAGAAATAAAAGTGCAAATATGGACGTTCTCGTTGCTTTAGGGACCTCTGCTGCGTATTTCTATAGCTTATATTTATCAATTATTTCTATTGGTAGCAATTCACATATGGTGGAGCTTTATTATGAAACAAGTGCAGTTTTAATTACACTAATTATTTTAGGAAAGTTATTTGAAGTTAGAGCAAAAGGGCGTTCCTCAGAAGCTATAAAAAAACTAATGGGACTTCAAGCAAAAACAGCAGTTGTTGAGAGAAATGGTGCTGAGATTGAAGTAGCTCTTGAGGATGTATTGGTTGGAGATATTGTATATGTAAAACCAGGTGAAAAAGTCCCGGTAGATGGAGTTATTATTGATGGTCGTTCAGCTTTAGATGAATCAATGATAACTGGTGAGAGTGTACCTGTTGATAAAACGGTGGGAGATTCTATCATAGGAGCAACAATTAATAAAAATGGATTCTTAAAAGTTGAAGCAACAAAAGTAGGGCGTGACACAGCTTTATCACAAATCATTAAAGTAGTAGAAGAAGCACAAGGATCAAAGGCACCAATTCAGCGTTTGGCTGATCAAATTTCTGGTATTTTCGTACCGATTGTTGTAGGAATTGCTTTTATCACATTTTTAGTCTGGTTCTTCATCGTCGATCCAGGTGACTTTGCTGAAGCGTTAGAAAAATTAATCGCCGTGTTAGTTATAGCATGTCCATGTGCATTGGGTCTTGCGACACCAACATCTATTATGGCTGGTTCTGGCAGAGCAGCTGAGTTTGGGATTCTTTTCAAAGGAGGAGAGCATCTCGAGGGAACACACCGTTTAACAACAATATTGTTAGATAAAACAGGTACTGTTACAAATGGTGAGCCAGTTTTAACAGATTTATTAATTGAAAAAGAGTTTAATGAAGAAGAGTTTTTAACATTAGTAGGTACAGCGGAAATGCAATCAGAGCATCCACTAGCACAAGCAATAGTTGATGGTATAAAAGAAAAAGGAATAGAACTTGTTAATGTAGAGGAGTTCGAGGCAATACCTGGCTATGGTATTAGAGCTAAGGTGGGAAATCAAGTTGTTTTAGCTGGTACAAGGAAGCTTATGAAAAAATATGGTGTCATAGTCGAGGAAGCTGAAGAAACAATGGAGCAGCTTGAGACAAATGGTAAAACAGCTATGCTTATTGCTATCGATCATAAATATGCGGGAGTAGTTGCAGTCGCAGATACAATGAAAGTAACTTCAAGGACAGCTGTTAAACGTTTAAAGGATATGGGTCTTGAAGTAGTGATGATTACTGGCGACAATAAATTAACGGCACAAGCAATTGCTAAAGAAGCGGGTATTACCAGAGTTATAGCAGAGGTTTTACCAGAAGGAAAAGCCGAAGAAGTGAAGAAATTGCAAAAACAAGGAAAAATTGTTGCAATGGTTGGGGATGGAATCAATGATGCACCAGCGCTTGCAACAGCTGATATTGGTATGGCAATTGGAACTGGTACAGACGTAGCAATGGAAGCAGCAGACATTACGTTAATGCGCGGTGATTTAAACAGTATTGTAGATGCGATTTATATGAGTAAAAAAACAATCCGAAATATTAAACAAAATTTATTTTGGGCCTTTGCATATAACACACTTGGAATCCCAGTAGCTGCATTAGGCTTTCTTGCACCGTGGTTAGCTGGAGCAGCCATGGCATTTAGTTCCGTATCTGTTGTCTTAAATGCATTGAGATTACAGAGAGTAAAATTATAGAAAGGATTAAAACGATATGAAAAAATGGATATTCTCAGCTGTTACCTATGTAATCATTGTCATATTTGCCTATATTGTATATGATTCGATTTCTATGAAGGGTAAAGTTGAGCAAAAGGTATCAGATCATAGTGCAGCAGAAGATCATGGAACACATGATAATACTTCAAATGAGACATCAGATGATCATCATGAACATAAAAATGAAGAAAATACTGAAAATCAAATAAAAATCCAAGTACAAGAAGAAAATGGACATATTATGATTACACTAAAAGACTTTTTAGGTAATCCTCTTAAAAATTTAGAAATTAACCATGAGAAGTTAATGCATCTTATAGTTGTTGATGAACACCTTGATCAATATTACCATTTACACCCAGAAGAAATAGCAGCTGGGCAGTTTAAAGTGAAAAGTCAATTAAATGAGGGTCATTATAAAGCATTTGTAGATATAAAATTAGGTGATTTAGCTTATAAAGTGGATCCAATACCATTTAAAGTGGGAAACCCTTCAACAATTGAACATAATCACCCTTCATTAGAAGTTGATAAAAACCTAGAAAAAACAGTGGATGAAAATAGTGTAAAACTTTCAGCTACGGATTTAGTAGTAGGTGAGCCGGTGACATTATCGTTTGATGTTCATGGCGTTGAACTAGAGCCTTATTTAGGGGCAATGGGACATGTAGTGATATTAGATGAAAAAGCGCAGGAGTATTTACATGTGCATCCGCAAAATGAAAATGAACCAGTGTTTGAAACTGAATTTTCTGATGCTGGTATCTATAAAATATGGGCAGAATTTAAGGTTAATGGAAAAGTGACAGCATTTCCATTTGTTGTAGAAGTGAAATAAAAGTCAAAAAGGAATCCATTATCTAGGTGGATTCCTTTTGAGTATTGACTGATCTTTTTAATGAATGTTAATTCACACCATCACAAGTCAATAGCATTATTAAAATTTTAGTTAATGTTGATTTTTGAGCACTTTGTTGATTGCAGTGAAAGGCAGAGATTCCTGGGGGATGGGCTCTCCTATAAAAAAGTGAACTTCATATATTCATGAAAAGAACGCCTGTAACTGAAAATCATCAACCACAATGTATATCAACACTTATTCGTTAAATAAATAGTTATGGAGCCTTGATTAACCTTCATTCCTCTTCTAATTTTTTCTGAGTTTTTTTTGTAAGGTCAGAGAGATTTTCCTCTTCAGCAAATTCATATGCCAGGTTTGGCTTAACATTAGCTCCACGTTTTTCAAAATATTGAGCAGCTGGTCCACGTTCTCCAACTAACAAATGAATAAAAACTTCAACACCAGTTATTATTAGTGCTGAAATAATACTACCCCATGCAATCTGTAAATAGCTTTCAAATAAAATGCTGCCGAAAATCCACACACTTAAGTATGATAATAGAAAGTCAACAGCAGTTGCAGCTTTTCTTCCTAACTGGGGTAAAACAATTAACTCTCCAACAATATACGATGTAACAGTAACAAACAAACTAAAAGATAAAATATCGATAATTGTTGCTTCAAAAAATAAATCAAGTCCAAGTCCAAAAGCAATAACACAAGTTATAAATTTAATTAATAGAATCGTCGATTGCTTCATATGAAAAACCTCCTTCAGTTAGTTTTAATCAACAAAGGGAAATTCATACACATTTCATAAAATCTGAATAATAGAATCAATTATAAAAAAATTGAGTAAAAAGTCTTCAGATGTCAAGATGTTTTAAGGATTAGTTGCAATTCAAACAGTTAGTTGTCGATAGAAATAATACTTATAAAAAACCAATTTTTAGTAAGAGGAAATATGGTAAAATGTTACTGGAATTATATTTAATCATAAGGAGATTTTTATCAACCATGAACACAATCATAAAAACATTCACCAAAATATTCATATTTACTTCCATTCCTTTTGGCTTCTTCATGTATATACAAGCATTGATATTTAATAATGCTGAGCCAAGTATCGCTTTATATATTGTAATAGGGCTTGTGTTTGGTTTATTTATGTCATTATTTATGACAATCTTAGATTTTCAGTCTAAAAAGTCAATTGGAGAAGGAAAAAGTAATGGGGTACATAAAAAAGGTACGATTGAAGTGCCGCTTCCTGAAGATGAGGTTTTTAAGTTATGTAGAGATGCAGGATCAGTTTTAAAGGGTGCTAAGGTAAGGCATGAAAACCAACAAAAAGGGTTGCTAATAATAAGGACTGGAATCAATTGGAAAACTTGGGGAGATATTATAGAAATTGTTGTAGAAGATATAGATGCTAATCATACGCGAGTATTCATTCAGAGTAGACCAGTTGTTCCAACGACATTAGTAGATTATGGAAAAAACTATGAGAACATAAAACGTATTATTGGATATATAGAAAAAGAGAATTTGAGTATATAAGAAGCATGATATAAAAATTGTTCTTATCAAAGGCCCCTGAATAATATCGGGGCCTTACGTTTATATGATGGTGTTTCTTGTGATATTCTAACTAATACTTGGTCAAAATCAATTTACTTGTAAAAGTTCATGTTTTGGTGAATTAGTTGATTTCTGCTTTAGATCTATTGCTTTTCGGTAACAAATAAGTCCGCTTATCCCTAATCCAAAATAAATGATACTCATCACACTCGAAGGAAGCCATGCCCCTAATGTTAAACCAAAACTTCCTATTAACATGGCCACGTTATAAGATAAGTTATCAATAGCCATATATGAAGCGCGTGATTTCTCGTTCACTATTCCGGCTAAGATTGTTTGTCTAATAGGAGAATACATTAACTCACCTAATGTGAATAATAGAGCAGCTACTATTAATAATAAAAATGAGTTACTATATGCGAATGTTGTAAAACTAACAGAGTAAATAGCAAGCCCCAATGTTAGAACAGCTTTTGCATTAAATTTTCCCAGCCACTTGGAAAGTTGAAGTGTTGCAAGAACAATTGTTACAGTATTTATTAACATAATAATACTAAACATTTTGACACCGGTTATTTCAAACGAGAAAAAGTCGGTATGAAATTGTTCTTTTAATCTTACGGCTACATATTTATCAAGCTGGAATTCAAGTGACATAATGCATACTGTTGCAAATACAAATAACATAAAGCTTCGGTCTCTTAATACATTTAGATAGTTTTTAAAAATTCCGAGTTTTATTGGCTGTTCATGATGATCAATATCAACCTCTGTTAATGATTCTTTTATAAAAAATACGATGATAATCAATGTTGCAATACTTACAAGTAAAAACATCAAAAATAATAGAAACTTATGCTCCTCAAAAAATAATCCGCCTAGTGTTGCTCCAAGTGCTATTGCAATGTTTCCAGTCCAATAACCCAGTCCATAAATATAAGGACGTTCTTTTTCAGAACTAACATCAATAATCATTGCACTCGCTGCAGGTCCTATTAAACTAGAGCTCACATTACTAAAAATAAACATCAAATACGTAATCCATACTGACGTAATCAATGGTGAGTTTACGATCGTCATTACAGTTAAAGCAATCACTTGTATTATTTGTGCAATGACTAGCATTTTCTTACGTCCTATGCGATCTGATAAATAGCCGGAATACAGCCCTATAATGATTGAAATGACTATATTCATCATTAACAATACTCCTGCCATTCCTGCTCCCACATGACTACTAAAATAGATTGCCATAAATGGAATAATCGACATTTGAGTGATATCAGTAAAAAAATCTGTCATAATTCTAATTTTTATTGTTGGATGTAAATCACGAAATCTCATTTGTTTCCTACCTTCTTTCTGATACTTTTATTATAATAAATAAAACGAGAAGAAAAACCGTAAATCAGATTATGGAAATTTCGTATTTTAGGAGGCAGAATGAACGTTATTGAGCATTACATTAATTTGCGGTTGGCATTTAAGGGAACTGAAGAGGAAGAAATAATCAAAACTACTACAGCTACTATTTCTGATTTTCTTTCATGCACAATGAGAAACACTAACCATTTAATTAATAAGATGAGTGAGAAAGGCTTTTTGAGCTGGATCCCACAAAAAGGAAGAGGGAGGAAGTCATCACTAATTTTCCACCTACCTTTACTTGCTGCAGCTTCGTTAAATGTAAAACGCCTGCTAAAAGAAAGAAGCTTTGAAGAGGCATATACATATATAATAGAAGCCGGATTTTCTCAATTTATAAAAGATACCCTGCTTAGTGGAATTCAAAGTGAATTTGGTCTCCAATCTGTATCACTTTCAAATGGTAGAAAAGATACTCTAAAAATACCTCAGGAAACGAAAATACACACACTTGATCCAGCACGTATTGGAATTGTTCATGAAGCACATATTGCTTATCATATTTTTGATTCACTTATTCGCTATGATAAAAACAGTAAATCTTATTCTCCAGGAATCGCACTCTCTTGGGAGGAAACAGAAGGTGGAAAAGAATGGACATTTTACTTACGAAAAGGTATATTATTTCATCATGGACGATTAGTAGAGGCTAAAGATGTACAATACACAATTCAACGAATCTTAAATAACAAAGAAATTCCTTATCATTCTTTATTTAATGGTATCAAAAAGATAGAGATTATCGATGAAATTACAGTTAAATTTATTCTAGATGATGTAAATTACATGTTTTTAGATATTATGAGTAGCTTTTTTTCATCAATACTTCCTCATGATTGTGAAATAAATCCAGTAAAACCTATTGGTACTGGACCTTATAAGGTAGATAAACATGATGATCACCTTCTAGTTCTTGAAGTATTTCCATACTATTTTCAAGGAAGAGCATTTTTAGACACAATTGAAATTTGGAATCTGCCCATGTCTATAAACAACGAAATAAAAAAACAAAATGAACCTATTACTATTACCGAACATAACTTAAAAACATTTCAAGAGCTTGGTAGTTTTTTCTTTATGTTTAATATGAAGAAGCAAGGTCCACATCAAGATCAGTGTGTTCGCTTAGCATTTCAGCAGCTTATAAATTCAATAGAGCTTGTTGAAGATTTAGGTTTCCCAAGAAGAATGCCTGCTTATAGCTTTATCTACAAAAGAAGCAGTCAAGAACATTGTATAGAAAATTCATTAACTAGAGCGAAACAGCTACTTATTCAATCGAGTATGTACAAAGGTGAAGTATTAAAGCTTGCTACATTTGATTTTAAAGAAGCTATAGAGGACATGGTTTGGCTCAAGAAACGATGTGATCAGATAGGATTGAATATAGAAATATCAACAATACATTCTACAGACATCTATCAAAACGATCGGTTTGATTGCTATGATTTGATCTATACCGGAGAAACATTTGAAGAAAATGAAGAATTAAGTTTGTATATGCTATATTCAAGTGAACATAGTATACTTCGTAGAACACTTAATACTGAATACCAAACTGAAATTGATAAAAAATTAAAGATGATCACTCTTGAGAAAAAACTACAAAATAGGATTGATCAGTTTTATTTTATTGAAAAGTGGCTAAAAGATGAAGCTGTTGTTGTTCAAACTTATCATACATTAGAAGAACAAAATTATCACAAAGCTTTAAATGGAATTACAGTTTCAGGATATGGAATGCCTGATTTTCGTCAGCTTTGGGTAAAACCAAAGCTAAATAATGATAAGCAAGAAGAAGCTAACTACTCCATCTATATTCCATAACTTATGAAAATCTAGTTAGGTAAATTTTATTAAACTGAGGAAGTTAAACATAAATTTAGCCAAATAAATAAAATAGAGGTAGATCGGAAATGATTGTAAGTTCTATATTAATTGTTATTTCTATTTATTTACTTATTTCATTAACCATATTGCCTATGCAATACCGTTTTCTAGTTACTTTAAAAGAAGAGGAAGCAAAGTCAAAAGCAAATGGGGAAAACCAAGGAGAAATGTATGAAAAAATGAATCCAGGGAAATCACTACTTCATCAAAATGCTCAAGGTAACCCACTATTTTTACTTGCAAATATCATTGCTTCGATTATCTATCGAATAAAACATTCATAGCTGAGGGAGATGTATTTATGCTACATATAGAAAATATCCATCATGTAAGCTTATCGATAACAGATTTAGAGAAATCAAAACATTTTTATGGTCATATTCTAGGTTTTCAAGAACTACAGCGTCCTAACTTTGACTTTCCAGGAGCGTGGTACCAAGTCGGAAATCAACAGCTTCACTTGATCCAACACAAAGATTCTAAAACATTACGAAAAAGTAATGAATTGAATTCAAGAGATGGACATTTTGCAATTCGTGTAAAAGATTATGACCAAACTTTAGCATATTTAAAAGAAAAAAACCTTGAGGTTAGTGAAAAGCCAAATAGTAAAAGTGGTTTTGCTCAGATTTTTTGTAATGATCCTGATTTTAATTTAATTGAATTTAATGTAGGGCAGAAAACACTAAAAGAATAATGCTTTTGAACAATAAGGATAACTCAGTGGAGCAAGATTTCACTAAGAGTTATCCTTATTTTATAGACTAATATACTAGAAGAAACCGTAAAAGTGATTTTATTATCATTCTTTTGAAGGGTAAAAAAACAATATATAGAACATAAATGTGTAAAAAGACTCATAAATAAAAGTATGCTATTATCTCTTGTTTCTTATTAAGGTTTTTTTGTGAGCTTTGTTGAAAGTAGCTTTCATGTTTTTGAAAGGAGATATTTAATGAGTCTTGAAGATAATAATCGACAACCTGACTGGCATCACCAGAATAAGATGTTAACTGCGAGCATTACAAATTCTCCAGGCGTAAAAAATACTTATATGAGACCAAGAATTGTGGTGTTTATCCCTGCTCATAATGAAGAGAAATCGATTAGAGATTGTCTAGCAGGATTAGGAGATCAAGAATTACCGTCTGGAGTTGAGCTAGATGTATTTGTTATTGCTGATAATTGTACTGATCGAACAGAAGAAAGAGCATTGGATGCTGGTGATGAATTTAGGTTGAATTTATATGTATTAAAAACAAAAAATAATAAACAAAGAAAGGTTGGTGCTTTAAACCACGCTTGGAAAAATATATATGGAGATCACCTCGATATCTATTTTAAGGAGTTAACTCCATATCAAAAAATTTATAAGCAATCAATAAAAGGAATTCTTGGTATGGATGCTGATAGTCGCCTTGCTCCACATGCACTTATATATATGTGGGAAGGCTTAATGAGCGCAAGAAATATCGGGGGTGTAATGGCAAAATATACAATGAGGATGCCTAAAAAGAAAAGCTCACTTTCGAAGGATGATGTTCATTATGAAGAAAAGCTTGCTAGTGGTGAATATGGCGGACCTATTACAAGATGGTGGACACATCAACAAAAACAAGATATAGCTAGCTGGTTACTTGATCTTCAATATCATGGGGGAAGTACCTATGTACTAGGTGGTCAAGCAACGCTATTTCGTCCTGAGGCACTTCAAAACATTGTTGATGAAAATAAATTAGATGGACCATGGCAAGATGAAAGTGATGTAGAGGATATGCTTCTAACATGGCAATTACAAAAATCAAAATGGAAGACCCTCATTAGCCCAAAAGCCCGTTGCTTTGTTGATGCAATGAGAAATTATCATACATTTAGACAACAACGAAATAAATGGCAATCAGGAACAGTAGGGTTACTAACAAACAGTGATATAGATGTTAAAACAAAACATACTGGGAAAATTTGGCGTTCACAAATAAAAGCTTTTATCAATTTGATCATACGTGCTTTATTTTTAGCTTTATTGGTCGTTTCAATAGTCACAGATCAATTCCAATGGTCATGGATTTGGATTACCCCTATAATTATCGCATCTATTTTAAATACAATTCTTGCAGTGAAAACCCCTATGAACAGACCAATTGACGTTATTTTGGCAGCCTTACTTATTAGCCCGGAAATTTATTTATGGGTGAATTTAATAACCTTTATTCATGTTTGGTTAGATCGTTTTTCAGCTACCCAAAAAGATGGATGGGCAAACCAATATAACGCTGAAAGTGGCAAAACAAGTAGTCGAATTGTCCAGGGGATTTTAATGGCTATAATTATCATCATGATTGGTATAGGCTTTTGTGTTTATTACCGAGATTATTTAACAAGTCTAGGTGTTCAATTGGCAACACAATCATACATCACAATAGGCTGGACATTATTAACCTATTTAACTATTTTTGCTACACTACACATGGTGTATCAAATTTGGACGCTTAGAGCTAAGCATACAGCATAGTTAAGATCAAACACATTTCATGGAGAGATGTGTTTCTTTTGATTTGGAGCTAATACCACTAATGTTAATCATTTTTATACATAATGGAAGAGGTTAATATAATATGTATAAAAACCTAGAATGTTATTTATTGTAAGATTAGAATAGAGTAAGACATAGTATTATAAACTACATTTTCAACAAGATTTCGAGAAAATTAATTTTTTAGGGGAGATTAATGTGACAATAAGATATGTAGTATTTGATTTTGATGGAACACTAGCAGATACTAGTGAAGCATTCATGTATGCATGGAATAAGCTGGCTGACAAATATCGTTATAAGAAAATTAAATTAGAACAAATAGAAACAATAAAAAAGCTGAATATGAAAGAACGCAGTGCTTTATTGAATTTTCCTTTGTACAAAATTCCTTTTGTCATGCCTGAGCTTATTAAACTATATAAAGATTCCATAGTGGATATTACATTGTTCCCTGGTGTTAAGAGTTTATTAGAAAAGTTGAAAAAAAAAGGCTATAAAATCGCGATCATTTCTTCGAATTCAGAGGAAAATATTAAGAATGCTTTAAAAAGAAATCATGCGGATCATTTAATAACAGATGTTATAAGTGCTAAAAGAATTTTTGGTAAAGATAAAACGATAGATCAGTTTTTAAAAATTAAAAAATTGCAAGCATCAGAAATGATCTATATTGGTGATGAAATCAGAGATATCATTGCATGTAAGAAAAGTAATGTGAAAATTGTTTGGGTAGAATGGGGATATGATGGGTTAGAAGTAATTAAATCTGCTGAGCCTGATTATATGGTAAAAGAACCTGATGAAATTCTAGAAATTGTTAAGAAATGATAGAGGTTTATCGAGGAGTAGAGCGAAAATAAATATGGTGTTGGCTAAGATAAAATAGGTTCTGTTTTGGAAGATAGATTCGTCCATTAGATTTTTTGTGTAAGCAACTTGTCACTTGATAAATTAATAGCTTTTATTTTAAGTGTAATAAAGAGTATGATTGTAAGTGGTTACATTAAGTAGGTGAAATAATAAAGTTGTAAAGGACAAAAAGGAGATGAGTAGATGCTGAAAATAGGAATAATTGGTACCGGTTGGTTTAGTGGCGTTCATGCAAATATTCTTAATAAGATGGAAGACGTTCATATTATGGGGATTTGTGGTTCAAGTAAAGAAAAAGCAGAGAAATATGCTAGTAATTATCCTAATGCTACTGGATATGGTGATGTAAAAGAGATGCTAGATCGTGAAAATCTCGATGCTGTCTACATATGTATTCCACCCTTTGCGCATGGTGAAATAGAGTTAGAGCTAATAAATAGGGGAATTCCATTTTTAGTGGAAAAACCATTAAGTGTTGATCTTGATATTCCTGATGAGATCTTAAGAAAGCTAAAAGATCAACCAGTAATAACCTCTGTTGGCTATCATTTTAGATATCGTGAATCTATTGATACATTAAAAAATGAACTTAACCTAAGTACAATCGGAATGATAACTGGGAGTTGGATGGGTTCGATGCCAGGTGTTTACTGGTGGAGAAATCAAGAAACTTCAGGTGGTCAATTTATTGAACAAACAACTCATTTAGTTGATCTGCTTCGCTATACTGTAGGAGAAGTGAGGGAAGTCTACGCCGCTTATGGAAGTAGATCTTTACCAAGTCGTTATGAAGATGTAACAGTATCAGATATTGGAACTGTTACATTGAAATTTACAAATGGGGTTATTGCCAACCTTTCAAATACATGTATATTACCAGAAGGTGATTCAAAGAATGGATTAGATTATTACACTGATAAAGGAATCCTCCAATTAGGGTTTGATACATTAAAGACTTCAAAAAAAGGGGAAATAATAGTAAAGGAAGACACTACTGATCCTTATGTTAAAGAAAACGAAGCCTTTCTACATGCAGTTCGAACAGGAGATACATCGAAAATATTATCAACTTATGAAGATGCTTATAAAACTCAAGAAATAACTGTTGCAGCATTAAGATCAGCTAAAGAAGGTTTGCCAGTTAAAATAAGTTAGATCTAAAATATTCACTATATTATACTGTTTTCTATTAATCAGTTTATCTTGAAAAACAAGCTCGTTCTATTGTGCTTACAGACACTCGCTTTTCACTATTTCTTATATATTATGCAAAATAAAAACTATTGAAGGCAGCAAATAAATACCCGAATTATTAGGCGAAAGATTAATTGAAGTATCACCTAATAATTCGGGTTTATCATTAACTAAAATAATTATGTCTTTAGCCTTTTTATCATATCTTTAAACATTCAAAAACTTCACACAAACTGGGTCAGGGACTGTTACATCAGATTGTAATAAAGTCAGTTTTCCTGTATTAGTATCTCTTGAGAATAAGACAAGATTACTGCTTTCTTGATTTGAAGCAATTAAGAATTGTTCTGTTGGATCTAAAACGAAATCACGTGGCCAGTTTCCTTCTGTTGATGTATGTTCAACAAATGATAATTCACCGTTTTCTTCATTTACACTATATATTGCGATACTATCATGTCCGCGATTTCCTGCATATACAAAACGTCCATCAGAGGAAATATGAATAGCACTTCCTTGACTATTTTCTGTAAAGTCTGCCGGAATTGCAGGTATGTATTGAAGTTCAGTGAAAATTCCAGTTTCTGAATTATAACTTAACGTTATGACTTCATTACTTAATTCTGTCATGACATAAGCAAATTTTCCATTTGGATGGAACGTAATATGTCTAGGACCACTACCAGCCTTAACCAATAAGCTGTGCGCTTCCTCGAGCTCTCCATCAGAAATTTTGTACGTCACAATTTTATCAATTCCTAAATCAACTGCAACAACATATTTTTCATCAGGTGTAAAGCCAGAATAGTGAGCATGTGGTTTTTCCTGTCTCTCGTGGGGACCTTTACCTTCATGCTGCATAACTGATAATGCTGGTGAAATACGATGATCTTCGTTTATTTTATGTGACACAATTGTTCCTAAATGATAGTTAGCTGTTACAACTTGGCTATTAGTAGAATCGACACTAACATGACATGGTGATGAACCATCAAGAAGCTCTCGATTTATTTCAGTTAAATCTCCTGTTTGATGGTTAATCTTATAAGCAGCAACACCACCCTTATCGCCATCCTTTACAACAGCATAAAGAGATTTATTATCTTCGCTAAGATTTACGTATGTAGGATTATCTAACTCAGCTACTGCTTTAACATCTCCAAGCCTTTTTGTTTCGGTGTCTAAGGTAAAGCTGTAAACACCTTTACTGTCACCTTTTGTATATGTACCAATGTACCCGATTAATTTTGGCATATAAAAAACTCCTTTCAGCATGTTCTATTTTCCATTATAGCGTTTGTTAACAGTAGTCACCAATAATTTAAGCTATCAATTTACTATCATTTACGAATATAATAGTATTTATGATAATTAAGGTTTTTTTTGTTAATTTTGCTGCTATTAGTAACTATACGTAATCGTGCCGTGACTAAATTCTATCAGTATCTTGCATGGTAGAATGACTAAAAGTAAAACGTAACAACAGAGATATCGATAAAAGGAGAAGAGAGATGTTAAAACGTTTTTTTTCGTATTACATACCACATAAAAAGCTATTTGTTTTCGATTTTAGCAGTGCCATTATTGTTGCTATTTTAGAGCTAGCTTTTCCACTTGCTGTTCAGTGGTTTATAGATTCTTTACTTCCTAGTGAGAATTGGTCAGCGATTGTATCTGTAAGTATTGGCCTTCTTGTACTTTATTTTATAAGTACTTTTTTACAATTTGTTGTCAATTATTGGGGACATAAGTTAGGGATTAATATAGAAACAGATATGAGGAAGCAGCTATTTCAACATGTTCAAAAGCAATCTTTTAAGTTTTTTGATAACACAAAAACTGGTAATATTATGAGCAGAATAACAAATGACTTGATGGATATTGGTGAACTCGCTCATCATGGACCAGAAGATTTGTTTATTTCGATTATGACCTTTATTGGTGCATTTTGGATTATGTTCACAGTTAATGCAAAGCTTGCATTAGTTGCGTTGATTGTTTTACCATTTTTAGCATTGCTTATGATTGTTAGTAACTTGAAAATGAATAAGGCTTGGAAGAAGATGTTTACTGAAATAGCAGATGTTAATGCGAGAGTAGAGGACAGTGTTTCAGGAGTTCGCGTTGTACAATCATTTACAAATGAAGAGTTTGAAAACAATCGATTTTCTGTAAATAATTTAAAATTTAGAAAAGCTAAGCTTGGTGGATATAAGGTAATGTCATTTAGCTTATCAGGCATTTATATGATGACAAGGTTTGTCACATTAGCGGTTCTAGTTTTTGGTGCTTGGTTAAGCTACACAGGGCAGCTGTCTTATGGAGAGCTAGTGGGCTTTGTTTTATATATTAATGTATTATTTAAGCCAATTGATAAAATTAGTGCTTTAATGGAGCTGTATCCAAAAGGTATGGCTGGATTCAAGCGTTTTACAGAATTGTTAGATATGGATCCAGATGTTGTCGATGTAAAGGATGCTGTTGAGGTTCAGTCACTTAAAGGTGATATTACTTTCTCAAATGTATCTTTTGGTTATGATGAGCATAAACAGGTTCTTAAAGGGATTAATTTAGATATTACTTCTGGTGAAACAATTGCCTTTGTAGGTCCATCAGGTGCTGGAAAAACAACAATTTGTTCGCTTATTCCACGCTTTTATGATGTTGATGACGGCTCAATAAAAATTGACGGTATCGATATACGAGATATGGCCAAGCAATCGCTTCGATCACATATAGGTATAGTGCAACAAGATGTATTCTTATTTACAGGTACACTTAGAGAAAATATTGCATATGGAAAACTTGATGCATCACAAGAGGAGATTGAGGAAGCAGCAAAAAGAGCTCATTTGGAAAGCTTTATCGAATCACTTCCATTTGGTTATGATACTCAGATAGGTGAAAGAGGCTTGAAGCTATCTGGTGGCCAAAAGCAAAGAATAGCTATTGCTAGAATGTTCTTAAAAAATCCACCGATTTTAATTTTAGATGAAGCAACATCTGCTTTGGATACTGAAACAGAAATGATTATCCAAAGAGCATTAACAGAGCTTGCTAAAGATCGAACAACACTTGTTATTGCTCATCGATTAGCAACAATTCGTAATGCTGATAAAATTATTGTTGTCACAGAAGAGGGTATTGCTGAACAAGGAAATCATGATCAATTAATCCAACAGGGTGGAATTTTTGCGAATTTGCATCGTGTACAATTTCAAAGATAAGAGAGATGGGATGGGGCTTTGTGCTCCGTCTTTTATTGTGGAGCGGGTTGCGAAATGTGTCGAAAAACTAATATTCTGTGGAAAAGAGCAAATAAAATCAATGAAACAGCAAATAAATGAAGTGAATCAGCAAATAAATAGAGCCAAACAGCAAATATATTTGCACATAAAGCAAATAACGGAAAAACAATGAGTATGGAGTAGGAATATAATAGCAAAACAGAAGAATAATATCATGGAATTTATCTAATCAGTATTATTGTGGCTCATATTTCTTTTCTACAAGAAAACTTCTTTTTTAAGGAATAATAAATGATTGCGATTACATACCAACAGTAGCAATAATCCCTAATTTAAAGGCTTTTTTGCAATAATTAGACTTCTATAAAAGTGATTGACAGTCGATTCTAACTTATGTATCTTATGTAAGTATGTTTTTATTAGGAGGAAATTATGAGTAAGCAAAATACACAGCAGGTGAAAATTGTAACAGCTGATCCCTCGGCACTAGGTTTATTTGGACTAGCGATGGTCACTCTTGTTGCATCTTCACAGAAATTAGGGTTAACAGATGGAACATCATTAATATTACCATGGGCATTTTTCTTGGGTGGACTAGCTCAACTATTTGCAAGTGTCCTTGATTCTAAGCATAACAATACATTTGGTACAACAGCTTTTGGTGCATTTGGTTTGTTTTGGTTTGGTGTTGGTATGACTTGGTTAATTCAATTAGGTGCATTTGGTGAAGAGTTAGCTGCTAATGCTGATTCAAAGCAGCTTGGTGTAGCATTTATCGGCTATTTGATTTTCAGTGTTTTTATGACTGTTGGAGCAATGGCAACACACAAGGTGTTATTCTTTATTTTTGTATTTATTGATTTCTTATTTATCGGCTTATCTTTAAGTACACTTGGGATCATGCCTGAAACTACTCATATGATAGCAGCGATTGCAGAGCTTCTAATCGCATTATTATCCTTCTATGGATCTGCGGCAGTTGTTTTAAATAATCAGTTTGGAAAAGTAATTTTACCAGTCGGAAAACCATTCGCTATTTTTAAAAGCTAGTAGTAAGGAGACTAATCAAGTTGTTAGTCTCCTTTTTCAATGGTAAGAAGATTCAATTAGTTTTAGTGATTTTAATACAATCGTGCTATATTGTTTTTAATATAGTTGTATTAAAAAGGGGTTTTAGAATGACTAACATTGGTTGGTTAATTATATTTTGTGAAATAGGTTTTTGGATTTTTGTACTTGCTGGTTTAATAACAAGGTATGTTTTTAAGAAGAATAAATTAGGAGCTGCTTTCCTGTTATGTACACCAGTTATTGACCTTATTTTAATTGTTGCTTCGATTATTGACTTGAAAAATGGTCAACAAGCCACTTTCTTTCATGGTATTGCTGCTTATTATATAGGAATGACTGTAGCATTTGGTCATCAAATGATACGGTGGGCTGATCAACGTTTTGCTTACAAATTTGCAAATGGACCAAAACCACAAGGAAAACCGAGATATGGAATTGAACGAGCACGTATAGAAAGAAAAGGGTGGATTCGTCATCTATTAGGATGGGGCATAGGAAATGTATTACTATTTTCAATCGTTTTAATTGTAGATGATAAGGAAAGAACACAGGAAATATATAATGTTATCTATATTTGGTTACTTGTATTAGTGATAGATTTTATTATAAGTTTCAGTTATACGATCTTTCCTAAAAAAACAAATAGTACGATTAGTAAATAAAAAAAACGAGCGTGGCTATATTTGAGCCCATAACAATGTACCTTTCAAGTATGAGTGACTAAGAAAAACCTTATAACATAAAAAAGCTGATAAAATCAATCAGCTTTTTTTGTCTCTATAAAAGGTTTATTAACAAAATGATACATCCAGCCCATTAACACTGCACCACCTATAAAGTTCCCAAGTGTAACTGGTACAAGGTTATGGATAACACCTTGCATTGTAAAGCTATCAGGTGGATTTGAAACAAATGCAATAGCAAAAGTACACATATTGGCAATACTGTGTTCATAGCCTGAAATGAAAAAACAAAAGACAAATAGCATCATTGTAAAAAGCTTAGCTCCATCTCCTTTTAATCTCATTGGTATAAAGAAAGCAAGACAAACGAGCCAGTTACATAGTATGCCTCTAAAAAATAGTTCGGATGTTGGAAGGTGAACCTTTTTATCAGCAACACTTAATAAAAACCCAGTAGTTGATTCACCGGAAAATAAACCAGTTGCATAGATGAAAAAAGCAAAAAAACAAGCACCAATTATATTTCCAACATAGCTAGTGATCCATAGCTTGAATGCCATTTTCCATGTTAGTTTTTTTCGGAGAGCGGTATATGAATAATAAAAAGTGTTACCAGTAAATAAATCTCCTCCTCCATATGCAATTAAGATGATCGCAGCACCAAAAGTTAGAGCGGCAATCGGATAAGCTAATGGTGAATGTTCGATGTAAAAAAAATTTCCAGCTTTAAATGCAACGATAACACCAAAGCCAATAAACATACTAGCGAGTATTGATCGTAGTATGTATCTTAATGGACTTTGATCATAAATTTTTTTCTTCTTATTTGATAGTTCCTCTACAAGCAATAAGGCTTCTTGTTCCAATTCCATTCACACTCCAAGCTGTGCATCTCTTTTTTATTATCTTACTTTAAAAAGAGAAATTTAAACGTGATGATTATCACAAACAAAACTAGTTAGTAAAAAAAGTTTTCCGACTATTAAGCTAGAAATTGGTCCATTTTTGTTTTTCATTTATTTTATTAAAATATATTTAATTTTTATTATGAGCTGTTAAAACAATAAAATTAACTTAAAATAAGTTTTTTAAAATAGTATTTTTTGTATATACGCGCATAAAAATACATGGAGTTGTTGAGTTGAGTCATTGATGAAGCCTACGATACAATTGCTGGTAAGGGGGAGATTAACGTGAAAAAACATATATCAATTATCGGTGTACCAATGGATTTAGGGCAATCTAGACGTGGTGTGGATATGGGTCCGAGCGCAATTCGTTATGCTGGAGTTGTCGAACGATTAGAAGAGCTAGAGTACGAGATTCATGATAGAGGAGATATCGAGATTGGTAGACCTGGTAAGGATGAACATGTTTTGGCTTCTGACGGAAATCTTAAATTTTTAAGCGCTGTATCAAAGGCGAGTGAAAAGCTAGCTTCAGCTGTTGATGAAGTAATTGAGGAAGGGTCTTTTCCACTTGTATTTGGCGGTGACCATAGTATTGCCATTGGAACATTAGCAGGAGTTTCAAAGCATTACAAGAATTTAGGTGTTATTTGGTATGACGCACATGGAGATCTAAATACCGCTGATACATCTCCATCTGGAAATATTCATGGAATGCCTTTAGCTGTTAGTTTAGGTATTGGTCATCCAACTTTAACTAATATTGCAGGTTATATGCCTAAAGTAAAGCCTGAAAATATTGTGATTATCGGAGCACGTTCCCTTGATGAAGGAGAAAGAGTACTTATTCGTGAAAAAGGTATAAAGGTTTATACCATGCATGAAATCGATCGCCTAGGAATGACAAAGGTGATGGAAGAAGCAATTGATTACTTAAAGAACAAAACAGATGGTGTTCATTTATCACTAGATTTAGATGGATTAGATCCAAGTGATGCACCAGGAGTTGGCACACCTGTATTAGGTGGAATTAGTTATCGTGAAAGTCATTTAGCAATGGAAATTTTAGAGGAATCAAAAATAATTACATCAGCTGAATTCGTTGAAGTAAATCCAATTTTAGATCACGGTAACAGCACAGCTACAGTTGCTGTAGCATTAATGGGATCTTTATTCGGCGAAAAATTACTATAATGGGGTCAGACCCCACCGGTTGTAAAGGTGGGGAAAGACGATCTTTCATTTGTTAAAACATTATGATTTTATTTTAAGTTGAATTTTCGTAATCGATATTGCAGGCTTTGTCTACTTATATCCAATGTTTTTGCTGCTTTTGAGATATTGTAATCATGGTCTTCGAGTATTTTTACCAAATATTTTTTCTCTGTATTCACCATATAGTCTTCAAGAGAAAGGTTATCATCATCAATACCTTTAAACATGTCAGAAATCATTGCTTCTGATATAGATGGCTCAAGTGAATTTGTTTTTTGTCTGAAGGGTAAAGGTAAATGAGGAAAGTCGATTATTTCCTCTTCAGGTTCAATTAAATTCATTGCTCCTTCAATAATATGTTCAAGTTCACGTACGTTACCAGGCCAATCATAAGCATCAAATAGTGAAAAAACATGATTACTTATTCCTCTGATATTCAAATCAAACAGGATATTAAATTTTTGAATGAAGAACTTAGAAAGTTCAGGTATATCACACTTTCTTTCACGAAGTGGTGGAATAAATAGTGAAACAACACTTAGACGATAGTAAAGGTCTTTTCGCAATTGATCATTCGCAATCGCATCAATAGGGTCTTGGTTTATTGTAGCAATGATTCGCACATCAACTTTTTTATCCTTTGTATCACCTACTCGTCGAATTGTTTTTTCTTGTAGAGCTCGTAATAGCTTTGCTTGTAAGCTAGGATGTAATGAATTAATTTCATCTAGTAAAATGGTGCCGCCTTCGGCTTGTTCAAATAATCCAGGTCTTTCTATTGATCCTGTAAAAGCTCCTTTTTTAGTTCCGAACAATATGCCTTCTATTAGACTATCTGGCAAGGCAGCACAGTTTTGACTGATAAATGGGCCTGAAGAGCGTTTGCTACCATTATGAATGCTTTGTGCAAATAATTCTTTTCCTGTGCCTGTTTCACCGACTATTAATATAGACGAAGCTGTTCTAGTTGCACGCTTACTAGTTTCAATTACTTCTTGAAAATTAGCAGATTTACCTATTATAGAATCGAACGTGAACTTTGTATCACCTTTATTTAATATATTGTCACGTATGATTTGTTCTAGGTTTGTAATATCCTTTGCCACTTCGATTGCTCCAATTATTTGTTTATTAGAATTATATATGGGAAATGTATCATTAATGGTGGTGATTTCTTGTCCTTTTTGGTTAAAATAGGTTTGTTTTGAAGATTTAGTAACAGCTCCAGTTTGCAATGCAGACATTAATGTACTTTCAGATTCCTTTTGAAAGTTGAATAATTCAGGAATGTTTTTTCCGAGTACATCACTATGATTCATGCCTTCAATTTCAGCCATTTTTTTATTATATAAAATCGTTAATCCATCTTGATTAATGATGTGTATTCCAGTATCAATATTATTTACTAATGTATGTAATATAGCTTGAAGATCATCCAATTTAAGCATATTCTCTAATTCCAATGTCTTTAACCTCCATAGTAAAAATTTCTACTTCAAGGGTAGATGATAGTTGATATGAATGCAATGAAAATATGCACTTTTAAAAAGAGAGTTCAAATTACCGATAATTATTTTGCACGAAAGCTGATAGAACTACTAACTGACATTCTTTATTAATGGTTTTATTACTTAAGTTTCACTGCAAAAGCATTAAAATGATGGCATGAAATTTGCTTATTACTATATAGCTATTCAAAAAAATCCCAATTAAAATAGGAGGAATATTAGAATGAAAACTGTATCAGAACATGTTATTAAGCAAACCGAACAATTTGGAGCCAATAATTATAATCCTTTACCAATCGTTATATCAAAAGCTGATGGAATATGGGTAGAAGATCCAGAGGGTAATAAATATTTAGATATGTTAAGTGCATATTCTGCAGTGAATCAAGGTCATAGACATCCTAAAATTATTGACGCATTGAAAAATCAAGCAGATCGGGTAACACTAACATCTCGTGCTTTTCATAATGATCAGTTAGGGCCTTGGTATGAAAGGATTTCGCGAATAACTAAAAAAGAAATGGCCCTACCAATGAATACAGGTGCAGAAGCAGTGGAGACTGCAATTAAAGCGATTAGACGTTGGGGTTATGAAGTGAAGGGAATAACTGATAACAAAGCTGAGATTATTGCATGTGAAGGTAACTTTCATGGCCGTACAATGTCAGCTGTATCATTATCTTCTGAAGAAGAATATCGCAGAGGATTTGGACCGATGTTACCAGGAATTAAATTAATTCCATATGGAGATGTTGAGGCTTTAAAATCAGCGATTACACCTGAAACTGCAGGATTTATTTTTGAACCTATTCAAGGTGAAGCTGGTATCAATATACCAGAAGACGGTTTTCTAAAAGAAGCATCACGTGTATGTAAAGAAAATAATGTACTATTTGTTGCAGATGAAATTCAAGCCGGTCTTGGACGCTCAGGTAAAATGTTTGCTTGTGATTGGGAAGATGTTGTACCTGATATGTATATCTTAGGAAAAGCATTAGGTGGAGGAGTTTTTCCGATTTCTTGTGTTGTAGCAAATCGTGATGTTTTAGGAGTGTTTAATCCAGGCTCACACGGATCAACATTTGGTGGTAATCCATTAGCATGTGCTGTTTCAATTGCTGCCTTAGATGTAATAGAAGAAGAGAACCTAGTAGAACAATCTTTAAAATTAGGAAACTATTTTGTTAAACGCTTAAAAGAAATAGACAATCCACTAATTAAAGAAATTCGTGGAAGAGGATTGTTTATCGGAGTAGAATTAACAGAACCAGCAAGAAGTTATTGTGAAAAACTTAAGGAACAGGGATTATTATGTAAAGAAACACATGACACTGTTATTCGCTTTGCACCACCACTTGTTATAACAGAAGAAGAATTAGATTGGGCGATCGAACGAATTAAAAACGTATTAGCTTAATGAATAAAAGTAAAATCTAAATATAAAACATACTAAGACATAATTAAAGAAATCATTCAAAAAGACGAATAAACCTAAATTCAGTTAAGTTGAAAGAAACAAGTTCGTTTCATTGCGCTGCAGACATAAGATTCGCCGGGGAGGAAGCTAAGCCTCCTCGTAAGCTGCGCGCCTGTGGGGTCTCAGCCTTTCCTCTGTACCCGCAGGAGTCAAATGTCTTCCGCTCCATTACACCAGTTCTTAAAAATAGTATGCAAAATCAAAAAACATTGAAGACTGCAAATAAAAACCCGAACTATTAGGCAAATGTTTAATTGACATATCACCTAATAATTCGGGTTTTTATTTAGCTTAAATACTTATGTCCCATCCTCTTTTTTTATGCTGTAAATCTAAAAAATGATATGAGCAATTACAACAATAATCGGTAAAGAAATAATCGTTCGTTGTAAGAAAATAAGAACTAAATCTAAAAATGAAACAGGTAATTTTGAACCAAGAAGAAGCCCACCAACCTCTGACATGTAGATCAATTGTGTGATAGATAAACAGCCGATTACAAATCGTGTCATCTCACTTTCAATTCCGCTTCCGATAATAGCCGGTAAAAACATATCAGCAAAACCAATTAGCATTGTTTGTGAAGCCTCTGAAGCTTCAGGGATTTGCATGAGCTCTAATACTGGAATAAACGGATATCCTAGTATTTTAAATAAAGGTGTATATTCTGCTATGATCAAAGCCAGTGTCCCAATTGCCATAACAATAGGAAGAACACCAAGCCACATGTCTAGTACGTTCTCAATTCCTCCTTTAAGATTAGTGGTGAATTTATTTCCTCTAGCTTGCTTGATAGCATGTTGCAAACCCCACTTAATTGAAGAAATATCAGAAGGAATTGTTTCATCGATTTTTTCAGTTTCATTATAAAGTGTGTTAGATTTACGAGATAAAGGTGGAATTCTTGGGCTAATAAAAGCACATGCAAGCCCTGCTATAACAATTGTTAAATAGAATGAAAAAAAATATTTTTCAAGGTCAAGATATGACATAATGACAATTGTGAAGGTTATCGATACAACTGAAAAAGTTGTACCGATAACTGCTGCTTCACGTTTGGTATAATAACCATCTTCATATTGCTTATTTGTTAAAAGAACCCCGATCGTTCCATCTCCTAACCAAGATGCTAAACAATCTATCGAAGATCGTCCTGGTAAGGTGAATAAAGGGCGCATGATTTTCGTAAATAATGCCCCACATAATTCTAGTAAGCCAAAGTTTAAAAGCAGGGGCAGAAATAATCCTGCAAACAGAAATACTGAAAATAGAACTGGTATCAAATCGAACAATAATAGCCCACCTGTTGCTTCACTCCATACAGAGTTAGGACCTATTTTAAACAAGGCGATGATGGAGAAAATCATTCCTAATAATCTTGTTATTTGCCAAATCCAAGAAACATTGAATAATTTATTTAAAAACGATCTATTAATGATTAAGCTGGGCTGAATTATCTTTGTAAAAAGAGATAAAAGAGCAGCAATGGTAATAAGAATAGTTGCGATATAAGGAAGCGCTTCTCCAAAAGCAGTTTGGACAAATCCAGCCATTAATGCAACTGATATTGTAAACTCCCCATTGATTGACAAAGGGATAACAAAAAGGAAAATTCCTATTAACGATGGTAGGATAAATTTTAAATAGTCTCCGGTTGTATATACTTCTTCCTTTTTTAAGCGTTTATCCATTGAATACCACCCCTTGTTGTAGTAGTGTGTTTAATCATATTTAAGCCCCTTCCCTTTTTTGAATAGTCATAATATATAAAAATTAATAAGCAAGTTTTGTGCCAAGTGACAAGTTGGTTATATACCTTAATTTGATGTAAGAAACCTGCAAAATATATTTGCAGCAATAAAAAAATATTTCCGATATATTTAAATATATTACTCTAGATCTTGATTAAGAAAAATAGATATAATTTTTTGACGAATTCATTATTATAATGTCATTATGTAGAACATTTCAATAGAAGATACTAAAAAAACTATTTTGACATGTTATTTTGCCTTATTTATTAATAATGAATATGAATAAAAGAGGATGCCAGCAGCTTAGATAAACGATTGACCATAGGCAATGTAAGACTGTAAACTAGTTACAAAACCGTCCAGACGGTACAGTTGAAGTGAGGTGCTGGTCATGAGTAGACAATCAGAGATTTTAGAAGCGGCTTCTAGAGTTATTGTTAATCTTGGGTTAAATAAATTAACATTAGAAATGGTCGCAAAAGAAGCAGGAATTAGTAAGGGCGGATTACTTTATCATTTTCCTAACAAAGAAGAGTTATTAACAGCACTCAATGTTTATGCTTTAGAGGAGTTCAAAAAGAAGATTGATTTAGAAATGGTAAATATAAAAGAAGAAAACGGGAGATTTTTAAGAGCTTATGCATTGGCAACACTAAATGAACTTAGAGATTCAAATCATATATTACTAAACTCAAGTTTATTAGCTTCATTGGCAAATAATATAGAAGCCTTAACACTTTGGAAAAAGCAATATGAACAATGGGAACTTGATTTCAAGAGAGAAAAGGTAAAACGAGAAGAAGTATTAACTATACGATTTGTTTGTGATGGACTATGGTTTTCAAGCATGTTTCAACTAGATGTTATTGAAAAAGAAGAAGCTGTTCATCTTATCAAATATTTACTGGGAAAGCTTGAAGAGGTATAGTTAATGGCCTATCTATTATTATTTTGTTCAATCCTACTTGAGGTATTTGGTTCAACTATGTTAAAACTTTCTGATGGATTTAAAAAATTAATTCCTGTACTATGTGTTGTTATCGGTTATGGATTGGCATTTTATTTACTCTCCATTACATTGAAAACACTACCCTTAGGTATCGTTTATGCTACATGGAGTGGTATTGGAACTATTTTCACAGTTTGTATAGGTGTTTTTCTTTTTAAGGAAAAAATCAGTAAAAAAGGGTTTGTAGGTATAGGTTTACTAGTTGTTGGTTTAGTACTAATGAATATGAGTAATTAAGAAAGGAAGGAGAAAATATGAAGGGGATACTATTTTTAATGATCGCTGTGCTATCAGAGGTTTTTGGATCAACAATGTTAAAACTATCAAATGGTTTTACAAATTTCATACCTTCAATTGGTGTAATTGTTGGATTTTCACTAGCATTCTTCGCTTTAAGTTATGCTCTTAAAACAATACCTTTGTCATCAGCTTATGCAACATGGTCAGGCTTAGGCACTGCTCTTACAGCATTAATAGGTGTTATACTTTTTCAAGAAAGCTTTAATTTATACAAGATGTTAGGGCTATCTCTTGTTATAGCTGGCATTTATTTATTAAACTCAACACCTCAGAAGGTTGAAGATAATACAGTAAGTGAAAATGTATAAACCTGCTTATTTTTGTTGGATAAAGAGTACGGTATAATAAAGGAAGAACGATAAAAGGTGGGCCATATGAATAAGCAAAAGTTATATTTAGATATTGCAAGCTATATAGAAAAGCATGACCAAATTTCCGCTATGACATTATGTAATGAGCTAATCGAAAACTATGGTTTTTCTGATAAACAATATTCTACAGGCAGACCTAAGCTATATGTTGAGGTTGTTCTTTACCTAGAGAAATTAATGAAGAGTGAAGTATTGAAATCATTGGAGAAAGATCAAAATGATTGTAGATATGAGGTTGTGTCAAAGGTGCTTCAGGAACCTGAACCCATAGGTAAGGAAAATGTAGAAGATAGTAACGATCATGAAGATGGAGATATGCAGCTATCTCTTTTTTAAATAAGCAGGGTTAACTAAACCAACAAGATAAAAGGTGTGGAAAGTTATTCATGAAAATTATCAATCATTCCTATAAAAGACGAGGTACTATTGAATTTATGTTTGATGACTATCCTTTTTCAAAAGTTATTTTTGCACCGATAAAAAATTATTATTTTGTTAGAACGGTGAGGTGGGATCCAGCCGATTCTGTTGTGACTAGAAATGATTTGGAGAAAATGGAGATATTAGCTAATGAGTTTTTGGGCTGTTTAGATTTTTATAAAGATAGAAAAGCATATAAAGAGTATAGTAGATAGGACGTAGGGGTAAATATAAGTATTGTGATAGTTGATTTCTGCTACAGGATGCTCGCTTTCCGCGGGGCGGGCGGTGAGCTTCCTCGGCGCACAGCGCCTGTGGGATCTCACCTGTCCCGCTGCACCCGCAGGAGTCTCGCACCTTCCGCTCCAATCAACCTAAATAGTCTCCACTAAAACAATATCTTTAGAGTAGGTCTTTAATTTTTTGATCATCACACTGTCAATAGAAGAATTTTAATTAGTTTCGCAATCGTTTATGCAGTTTGTGGTGTCGCATTAATAATCATTTCTTATTCAACTGGGAATTATAAAATGAAGAAAAATCAATATTTTTCATTAGCAGCACCTGTTAGGTTTCCTAATGCATATCTGTCATTTAATCCACGTCAAAACATAATATTTATTTCTTCTTTTTCTTCTGTTAACTTCAATATTTGTCATTTCATTATAAAAATTATAACCTTCAACCATTTTCTATTTAAAAATTATTTTTTACACCATGATACTTGTAATGGAGGAGAAGACAATCTAGGTGTACATTTACAATTTAAGGCCTTTGTCTAGAAATAGAATGTTTGTAACAGCTATTAACAACACCCCAAATCCATTCGTTATAAAACGTTCATCTTTTTAGCCTTTTTTTGCTTAGTTTTTCTTTATAATGGGTGTTAGGAGGGATTATATGGAAAATATGACTTTTTTATTAGCTTTTAGTGGAGGGTTGTTGGCGTTTATTTCACCCTGTTGTTTACCGCTTTATCCATCGTTTATTTCATATATTACTGGTATGTCAGTAAGTGAGTTAAAGGGTGAGAAGTCCAATTTACATAGAAAAACGATTCTTACACATTCTGTATTCTTTTCGATCGGATTTTCTGTTATTTATTATATATTAGGATTTTCGATGAGTAGTGTTGGTGCTATTTTCAAAGAGTACCAAGATTTAATTAGAATGTTAGGTGGTATATTTATTGTTTTAATGGGTTTGTTTATGCTGGAAGTTTTTCAGCCGAAATTTATGCTGAAGGATACTCGATCACAGAAAAAAAGGAAGATTGGTTATATAAATTCCTTCTTTATTGGTCTAGGTTTTGCAGCTGGTTGGACTCCATGTATCGGTCCAATATTTGGTGTTATTATGTATACGAGTGCTTTGAATCCTTCACAAGCGATGATCAATATTACTGGCTATTCGCTTGGTTTTTGTTTACCTTTCATTATTATGGCTTTTTTTATTAGCAAAACGAAATTCATCTTGAAGTACTCACGAATGTTTATGAAAATTGGTGGATTTGTCATGATTATTCTTGGTATTTTACTATATTTTGATCAGATGACCTATTTCACGATTTGGTTTCAAGAGTTTCAATATAAGCTATTAGATTTATTACAGAAGAAATAAGGTGGAATTAAATATGAGATGCAAATTAATATTCCTAATTTTTTTACTTATTTTAACTGGCTGTACAAGCGCAAATACAATACCGAAGGAATTCATTGATTTTATACCAGAAAGTGAAAATGAATATTACGTTGTAGGATATGAAGATGAAAAAAATACTACAACTTATTTTAAGAAGAGTATTGATGAATTTAAGGAAGATCAGTCAGTTAGCGGTCTCACAATTTATTATAAGGTTGATGATTCTTTCAGAAAAGCTCATGAGAAAATGAGATTTAATGATAGTACTGGTTTTATTATTCTTGAGAAAGATAAAACACCTTATTATGTTGAAAGTTATAATGACTTTTTGGATAAAAAAATAGCAGGGAGTAATTAACTACCATTTGTAGTTTATAGGCCGAACGCAAATGGCAGAAGAATTAAAATCAGTTGTTAGTAAATTTAGATTATAATAAGTATGAAAACCACTCAATTTGTGAGTGGTTTTTTAATAGAGTTTTTCGTAGACTATGATCTCCATCGTAACTTGAAGAAAACAATACACAGAAAAAACGTTAATAAGTAATGAACAGAATGATCAATTATTGACTGAGGTAATTGGTGTGAAACTGTATACTGATATACATAAACTTTAAAAGGTGGGTATTAATATGGAATGTGGATGTGGAGTAAATAAAGTACATGAATTTAAGGTCGAAGCAGATATTGGGGCAGATCCAATTTGGTGTAATCAGTGTGGTTACAATTTAGATATAGAGGATTTTAAGATATCAAAAAACCTGGAGGAAAAACTAATGGATTGGATTAGCCAATATGGAAAATGGATTGATTGGTCAACAGATACTTTGATGCCAAATGCTACAGAAATGGAAGCCATTCATAATGCGAATGGTGAAAAATTAACTCAAGAGTTAGCAACAGAGCTTTCTATAGAAGGGGAGGTTGTATTTTCTCCTTCCAAAACCGTAATGGTTTACAAAATTAATAAATTCTAATTTTGTTGATAAATGGGAAAGCCTTTTTATTATATAAAAGAAGGAGCATAGATATCTCTGCTCCTTTAGTGTATGAAAATGATTAGCCTAACTCTGATGCATATTTATTTAAGTCTTTACTCATTTTTTCGATTTCATCGATGAAGGTTGAAATATCTTCTGTTGATGCGGCTTGGTTTTTGCCTACAGCTACAACTTTTTCAATGGAGGCTGATATTTCATCCATTGACGTTTGTATGTTTGTTAGTGTTGTACGGATTTTTTCTGTTGAGGAAACTGTCTCATTTGAAAGCTTTCTAATTTCATTTGCTACAACTCCAAAACCTCTACCCATATCACCTGCACGTGCAGCCTCAATTGATGCGTTTAATCCTAATAGGTTTGTTTGATCAGCAATTCTTTTAATGAAAGTTAAAACATCATCTGTGTTCTTAACTTCTTCCTTTGCTTTTTTAGATTGAGAGAGAAGGGTGTTGCTCGTTTGAGAGAGATCGTCAGCTCCCTCTGCAATTGTTGTTACACGGTTATTTGCTTGAGTAATAGAGATAACTATTTGATCTGAAATTCGACGTAATTCTTTCTCATTTTGTTCTTGGATTTGAATAGCAATAGCTCCAACAACTTTATTTCCTTCGATGATTGGTGTTGCTAAACCTGTAAATGGAAATCCGAAAAATTCAGGATCTACTTCTGTTCGAATGATTTTCCTGTTTTTAATACAATCTGCTAGAGGTTCTCTAGGATTAATTTTATGACCGGGTCTTGCTCCAATATCGATCTTTTTACCAGGATAATATGCAATCCATTCTTCAGTATTTGTCACACCGATAGCGATGTGTGGAAGCATTGAATGAATAATTGGAATAACCATAATAATTGAGTCAAGTAGATGTCGATCATCCTGAGCTTTTCCTTTATCGTGTATAGTCATTGTTGTAGTCATTATTTTTCCCCCATGTATGTTGTCTTATATAGTACTATATCTATTATACTAGTTATATGAGATAAATAAATTAAATAGTCTTTTTTACTTATGTCTTTTTTGAGAAATCTTCTTTTTTTTAAGAATTAATTTCTAGTTTTAGTAAGTTTAGTAAATATTAGATAGAAAGAGGAAGAAAAAATGAATGGGAATATTTTATGGATTATATATTTAGGGCTTTTAGGGACAACTGCAATCTTTTTTCTTATTAAAGGTATGTATAAAACAACATTAACGAAGGTTGATTTTGTTATTTCAATTATCACATGGATTGGGTTATTTGGGTTTGTTACGAATATACAAATATTAACACCCCTTGTATGGAAAATAGTCTTCTTTGGAGGGATTGCTTGGGACATCTTTTTTGGACTGTTTATACAAGATCATTATGAAGATGAAGATTTTGAGGATATACCAAAGGCTGTCAGGATCGTTTTATCATTTCTAATGTTAGTGATACTTATAGGTCCATTATATTATGGATTATATCATTATGCTTTTTAAACTGTGTTAAGGGAATTATTCTTGTAAGGTCTTTCTCTACATAATAAAAGATGACTCAATAGCGATAAAATGTTTGCTTTGAGTCATCTACATTTATTTAATATTACGATCTAAACTTTCTCACTAATCCGTTAAGGTCTTCTGCTAATTTTGACAGATGCTCTGCGCTAAAGGATATTTCTTCCATTGAGCTGCTTGTTTGTTGAATAGAAGCAGATGTTTGTTCAATTCCTGCTGCTGATTCTTCAGAAATAGATGCGATATTATCAATAGAATGGCTCATATTTCCACAATCTTGATCAATTTCTTTTAATCGATTTGATACATCTTGGACTTGATTGACAACAGCTGATATAGCAGCTTTAATATCCTCGAAGGTTTTACCTGTTGTTTGGATAGAAGACGTTCCTTTTTCCACCTCTTCGTATCCAGATTCTAAAGTTGATACAACGTTATTGGATTCAACTTGAATACTCTCAACAATTCCGGTAATATTCGCTACTGAATCTGATACTTCTACAGCTAATTTCCTTACTTCATCAGCAACAACAGCAAAGCCTTTTCCATGTTCACCTGCTCGAGCGGCTTCGATTGCTGCATTAAGTGCAAGTAAATTTGTTTGCTCAGCAATAGATTGAATAACACCTACTAAATTAGAGATTTCTTTTGATTTCGTATCAAGCTGTTTCACCTTCTCTACAGAACTCTTGACTATATGATTGATATTTTGCATTTGATTTATAGAAGAACTCATTAAAGTACTTCCTTCTTCAGTTAATCCTAAAACAGCATGAGAAGATGTGACAATGTTTTCACCGTAAGAATTAGATTCTTGTATTTTGCCAATAAATGAGATCATCGTTTCAGCTAGATCTGTTGAAGCGTTTGCTTGTGACTCCGAACCAGCGGAAAGTTCTTGCATAGTTGCCGCCACTTGATTACTTCCATCTTTTACCTCATTTGCAGACTGAGTTAATTCCTCACTTTGACTAGATACTACTTCTGACACATTAGATATTTGATTTACCATACCCCTCAAGTTAACAAGCATTTCATTCATCGCTGTACTAAGTTGAGCAATTTCATCTTTTCCAGAATACGTATTTTCTTCAATTGATAAATTGCCTTCAGAAATCTCTTTAGCCATATCAATTACTGAATTTAATCCTTTTTGTACAATACGATTAACAATAAGTACGATAACAATTCCCACAATGATAGAAATAGAAATACAAATGATTAACGTATAGATTGATTGTTGTATACTATTTTTAGTATTAGCCATTGCAGCATCACGTTGTTCATTAATAAGCTCTCTTAAATCATCTAATAATCTAACTGAAGCACTTCTTAAAATTTGTGTATGTTCTCTGTTTGATAACACAGCAGCTGTATTTCCGCTACTAACTGCAGGTACGATTTCATTCAAGAAAATGTCGTTTACTTTTTGGTCATTTTTTGCGATTAAATTAAATAATTCTTCTTCTTTTTTTGTATCAATAGATTTTTGAAGTTCTTCTTGTAAGGTATTGAACTCGGTTCTTCTATCTTCGAATTCTTTAATATAGTTATCATTTCGGTTATTGATATAATCTGCAATTCTAATATCTTTACTAGAAAAGAGAGCGGACATTTCCTCTGTTTTAACTGCTCTTTCACTTCGTCTTTCCAATGCATTAAGCTCATCGCTTACATTTTGCATTTGTCCGAAAATAATCAATGCCGATATTCCAAATAGAGCTATTGAAAAAATTAATGCTACACTATACTTCCAGCCTATTTTGATATTTCTAAAAATTTTAACGATCATTTTTGAATCTCCTCAATACAAAAGATTTGGTGTTATATTCCTATATATCGACAAATTTCTGTAAAATCTTAATATATTTATCTAATTAATTGTTTTTAATTTGAGTATTCTATAAAAACAAGTAGTCTTACTTTCTGTGAACAACTTAATAGATTTTATCCTAAACTTAAACGGAGTTGGCTGAAATGAATAATTACGTTCAAAGTGTTTTACATCAGATTGAAGTTGCAATAGAAACATTGATACAAATTATGGATGAGTTAGACAATTCTGACCTTACTATTAGACCAACTTCAAACAAAGCATCAATAGGTGAGCTATTAGAACATCTAACAAATATTTGTGAGGCGGATTTAATGATTGGGAACTCTGTGTCAGAAAGAGAAATGAAACACTATTATACTAGTGCTTCATATATTTCAATAGGTGAAATGAAAATAGCTATAAATCGTAACTTTCTTCAATTAAAAAAGCATTATTTAAGTTTGTCAGGGGTAGATCTTTCAGAGAAAGTAACATCATATTGGGGTGTTTCTTATACAAGGTATGAATGGCTTTTAGAGATTTTAGCACATCTTTATCATCATAGAGGACAGCTACATGCTATGCTTGTTCATTGCTGTAATAAAGAATTAAATGTTTCACTATTTGAATAATATAGTTGACGAGAATTTCATGGGTAATTTGACTCTTAATATCTACTTGAAGAAAGGAAAAGTAATTTTTTTGTCGAAAAAGTCAGAATTGATATTTTCATATTATTGGGTGTATAGACCTATTTTAGGTGTATAATGGACAATAAAACAGTTAGTAGATAGCTATGTTGAAGGAAGGGATTTTCAATGGAGAAATATCATAATCTATCAAGAATGGATTATAAACAATGGTTTGAGAAAATCCTCGGATTTTATTGGTTAATGGTGATCATTTCTGTATTAGGACAATGTGTAGGGTTATTTATTACCTATCTCAACTACCCAGATTGGGTAAGTGAATTTCTTGTATATAAAATAATTCTACCAACAAGTGTACAGCTACTAATTATGCTGATTTGTGTTTATATAATAAAAATAAAGAAGATATATAGCTCTAAGTTTTTGACCATTTCTGGTACTTTGGTAGCTCTTGTTATTATTTTGACGCATCCTGATGTTCCTGGATTACAGGTTATGTTGTTATTGCCAATGTCAGTGGCTTTAATTTATTTTGACAAAAGTAAGCTGCTTTTTAGTTTGGTTGTTAATATGGTTGCTTTATCGGTTATTTATATATTTCCAGCTATAAGAGAATCTGTATCTCAATACGAATTTTTCTCTTATTTACTTTCTTTATTCGCAGGTTATTTTATTTATTTAGCCATACTTGAAAGAGGAAATGAAGTACTACAAATTGTCAAGAAAGCTTCTGAGAAGGAAAAGGAATTACTTGTTAAAAGTACGATGATGGAAAGATTGACGAAAATAGATGCACTTACAAATTTATATAATCATAAGACCTTTCAAGAATATTTAGATCAATTTGTTGAACAAAGCTTAAAATATGAAATGCCTCTACAGCTAGCAATCCTAGATATTGATAACTTTAAAACAATTAATGATACCTACGGACACAGTGTTGGTGATTTAGTATTAAAGCGTCTGGCAAACGCAATTGTTGATAAAGTAACTGAAAATGATATTGTTGCTCGTTATGGTGGTGAGGAGTTTGCTCTTTTACTAACTAACAAAAGTCTTGAAGAAACTTATCAACTTATAGAAGATATTCGATTACATATTTCTCAAATAAACCATGAAGAAATGAAAGCTGTGAAAGTAACAGTTAGTATTGGTTTAAAGAACTTTAACAAGGGACTTAGTAAGCTCCATTTTTTCCAGCATGCGGATGCTCTTCTATATAAGGCAAAACGTAATGGAAAGGATAGAGTGATGTTTGAAAATTAATTATTGAACAAAAAACCTTCTGAGAAATGAAGGTTTTTTTGTTTCATAATTGTATAGTGCCTAAAAATGACAAGAGGAACTTAAGTAAGCTTTAACTTAGCTTTATTTGCTCTCAATACAGCTGTTAACCATGAGCAGCCATATTAAGCAAAATCGTGATAATTAACGCTAACAGTGTGTTAAAAGAAGAAAATAATATAGGTAATAAGTTTTATTCTTAATATTTTATATTGATAGTGATAATCATTATCGATTATAATGATAAATGATACTAATTTATGGAAGGAGTGAATGTTGTTTGTTTATTCAATTAAAGACAGTCACTGTAACCGAGGGAAATGCTGAAAAGATGGTCGAGCGATTTGCTGGAGAAGGGATCATTGAACAACAACCTGGTTTTATAGATTTAAGTGTTTTAAAGAAAAAACAAAGAAAAGGAGATGAAGAAGTATTAATTATGATTCGTTGGGATTCTGAAAGCTCATGGAAAGCATGGGAAACAAGTGAAGTTCATCTTGCAGGTCATAAAGCTAATCGAGGAAAGCCTTCTCCTTCTTTTATTATCAATAGCCGACAAGATACTTATCATGTTTTAGGTCAGAAAGAATTTACACATCCAAAGGAAGCTTGAGTATTCTTGGAACACCTACTTTTTGATATATAGAAGATGTTCTAAGTATTTAAAGTGTAAAAATTGTACATAGCTTTAGTGTCTAGCTCCAGGAGCTATCGGCTCGAGTGTGGAAAAACAACACCCTTTTTTTCTTGGTCATAAGTTGAAAATAGGAATAGAAGGTAAAAAGCACCTTCTATTCCTATACGGCTTAAATCGCCTTGACATATATTAATTATTCATACCTACACCTTTTCTTGTAAGTAGCATGTAAATTAAATAGGGAGCACCGATAACAGAAATAACAATTCCTACAGGAATATCAGCTGGTGCTAGTAGATTCTTTCCGATCATATCTGCAACTAGTAATAAAAAAGAACCGATGAGGGCTGATAATGGTAATAAGCTAAAGAAATTAGCCCCACAAAGTCGTCTGGCAAGATGTGGAGCAAGTAGTCCTATGAAAGCAATTCCTCCTCCAACGGCAACACATGATCCAGCAAGTGCCGCAGAAAGAACTAAAAGAATTCTACGTTCTGACTCTACTTTTAAACCAAGTACATGTGGAACTGTTTCACTAAATTGTAGAAGGTTCATCGATCTGGCTTTTAGAAAAGAAATTGGTATAAGCAATACAATCCAGGGTAACAAAGCCCATACATAAGGCCACTGTGTGCCCCAAATACTACCTGTTAACCATATAGTAGCTTGTTGAAAATCTTTAGGATCCATTTTTAATTGTAAAATAATTAATAATGCACCACATAAAGCATTAAAACCAAGACCCATAAGCAGGAGTCTTCCTGGTTCAATTCCGCCCTTCCATGAAAAGCTATAAATCAAAAGTGCAATGATTAAAGCACCAATAAAAGCAAAAACAGGTAGTAAAAATGGCGAAGAAAATAAGGTGCTATTGGCTTTGCTAAACAAATAAATACAAAATACAGCAGCAAGTCCTGCCCCAGCATTTATACCTAATATTCCAGGATCCGCTAATGAATTACGAGATAATCCTTGCAAAATGGCTCCTGAAAGAGCGAGTCCTGCCCCGATTAACATCGCAATGATCATTCTCGGTAATCTAAGCTGATATAAAACAAGCTCTTGTTGAGCCGTTCCTGCTCCTGAAAAGGTGACAAGCATCTCTTTTATTGTAATTGGTAAAGCACCTGTTGAAAGACTAAGAACAAAGGTAACGAGAATGAGAAATGAAAATAATATTAACCAAATTTTTGATCGAACTAAAGCTTCTTTCCAATCCATTACATATACCCTCTTTTCTGTCGAGAAAGATAAAGGAAAAATGGTACGCCTATAAGTGCTGTTACTGCACTAACAGGTGTTTCGAAGGGTGGGTTGATCATACGTGCTCCAATATCGGCAATCGTAAGAAGCAAAGCACCTGCAACTGCACTTAATGGTAATAGCCAGCGATAATCAGGACCTACAAGTAATCGCACAATGTGAGGAATAATCAGACCGATAAAGCCGATAGCTCCTGCTATAGATACAGCAGCACCTGATAATAAAACAACGGTTATAATGCCGATCCAACGCACTTGGCGAAATGACTGTCCAAGTCCAGCTGCAACTTCCTCACCCATGGCTAATATTGTTAAAGAACGACTAATCCACATGGCAAGAAAAAGACCGATGAGTAATGTTGGTAATAGTAGATATACGTGTAACCATTTTGTTCCTGAAAGACCACCTGCAAACCAAAAACTAAGATCCTGGGCTACTTGGAAGTAAAGGGCAATACCAGTTGACAATGCACTAAACAATGTACTTAAGGCTGCACCTGCCAATGTTAATGTAACAGGAGAAATTCGTTCTTTTGAGATCATAGAAAAAGATAATACTAAGATCGCCCCAATTGCTGATCCGGCAAAAGACCAAATAAGTAGATTCCAATAAGATCCAGCACCGATAAAAGCTAAAGAAATGGCAATAGCAAGGCCTGAGCCGTGAGTGATACCAATGATTGATGGATCTGCTAAAGGGTTTCTAGTAATACCTTGCATAATTGTTCCAGCAACAGCAGAGGCAGCACCAATTAAAGCACCGGTTAAAGCCCGAGGAATTCGTACTTCTTTAATAAGTTGGTGTTCAATATTTTCTTTTTGAAAAGAAATGAATGAATCAATGATTACTGATGGCTTAATCCATACTGCACCTGTTCCAATTGATATTACAAAACTAAGAAGAACTAATATAATTCCTAAAACACCCCATTTTAAAGCCTTGTGTTTTGATGTTTGTAATGGTGTATGTAGCTCACGTGGCAGAGAGGATATGGATGACTTTATCATTTTAATCATTCCCTTTTTAAAATTACACAAATGAAAATGATCTTCATTATCAATTATGTTATTATTGTTTATTAATCTACTATTATTTCATAATATTTGTCAATTACTTTTCTAAGAGTCTCTTTCATAAAGTTATAGAATGAATTGTTATCAACTAGTTTTACTATCTACTTAAGCGACATCAATTCATGAACAAATCATTAACTAGGAGTTGTTAACATTGATACATATAAAACAAACCAATTTCTTTAAAGTTTCTTCAACAAGAATACGAGAAGGTCAGTCAGAAAATATAAACAAATCAAATTGTTATACATATCTAATTTATGTTGCAACTGGAGGTGGATATATAGTTAAAGATGGACAACAGCTTTCAATCGTCGAAGGAAAGAGTTACATCATTACTAAAGAGTGCATGATTATGTCAACTTCAGCTAACCTGCTAACTGTTTATACAATATCATGGGAAAAAGATTGGAATGATCTTGCTTTTTTACAATCAATTCCCCTTGCTGATCAACAATCTTCAAAACTTGTTCCTTTATGGGACGAAGCACTTAGAATACAAAAAAAGGATATCTCTTTCACAGAAATTTGTAAATTACAAAGTGTGATTTGGAGCATTTTATCTTTTTTAACAGATCACACAGAGGTTGATGGAATTGAGGAAACGAAAAAAATCATAAGAAATCACTTATCAAATCCTTATTCAATTACAAAATTAGCCGATAAAGCCAAAATGAATCCTGCTTCTTTTACAAGAGCATTCAAAAAAAGAGTTGGAATGTCTCCAAAGGAGTATTTGATTGAGGAAAGAATTAAGTCTGCAAAGCTACTTATGCTTCAAACAAAAGGTATAACAACAAAAGATGTTTCAATGAAAGTAGGAATTCAGGATGAATTTTATTTTAGTCGCTTGTTTAAACAAAAAGTAGGCGTTCCCCCGTCTGTATTTATGAAAAGATCAAAAGAGCGCATAGCTGTAGTGAGTCAGATTTTTTTACAGGATCATTTACTTTCATTGGGAATCCAGCCTGTAGCTGCACCTTCTTACCCTACAATCTATCCTTCTAGCAACGGTTTACCAAGTTATTTAGAAAAACAGCTTGAAGGGACAGTATTGCTAAATGCAGAAAATATGTTTCAACCAGAAGAGATTTTAAACACACAGCCAGACCATATTATAAAAACACCTCTACATAATGGAGAAATTCAGTCGGTTATACTTTCACATCAACAGAGGGTTCGGAATATTTCCCTAAAAACACAATGGAATGAGTATCTTCGTGAAATTGCTAGCCTACTTGGACAAGAAAATAAAGTTGATCGCATTGAAAAGGAAATAGCTACTCTTGAATTAAAGGTTAGAGACGAGATTTGTCCCTTCACTAGAAAGGGGAAATGGGCAGTTATTTGGATTAGAGGAAATGAAATACGACTTTATGGTTGGAGAGACCATGCGTGTTTAGATTTGATTTATCAAAAGTTAGGGTTTGAAGCACATCCTGATATACCAACAGTAGGCTATCAGATTGTTACTGTGAAAGAGCTTGTTGACTTAAATGCTGACAAGCTACTTATTCTCTGGAGTCATGAAAAAGATGTTTCGAGAGTAGTAAAAATAAAAGAATGGAAAATGATTAGAGCGGTAGAAAATAGGCAAGTTTACTATCCTAATAGTTTTGAATGGGATCCGTGGGGACCTATAGGTAGAAAAAATATGTTAATTAATTTTGCTTCATCACTACAAAATTCAAAATTAATGTCTTAATGCCTATTAAAGCTTAAATAGCTGTTCAGTTTGTCCATGTAAAAAGTGAAAAAAATCCATGTTATCTACAAATGATAATTGTTATCATTGATAATGAAATTCATTATTGTTTAGGGGGAGAAAGAAATGAAGAAATTAATAACATCTTGGAGTATGGTATTAATACTGATGTTGTTGGTATTAACTGCTTGTTCAGGTGGAGAAAAAACTGCTGGTGAAGCAGATGCAAATAAAGAAACAGAGCAAGAGAATGAAAAAGAAGTTAAAGAAGAAGTAAAAGAGACTAGAACTGTAGAGCATTTATATGGAAAAGCAGAAGTACCTATAAATCCTGAGAAAATTGTTCTTTTATCACATGTTTCTTGGGAAGGCTCACTTGTATCAGTTGGAGTAAAGCCACATGCTGTCATGGCATATGATAATGAATTCCCACCACATTTAACAGAAGAGCTAGCAGGAGTAACAGCTTTACCTTATGCAGATGAAATTAATTCAGAGGAAATAGTAAAGCTAAATCCTGATTTACTTATTATCAGTGATCGTTACAAACCTTTATATGATCAATTATCTGAGACAATTCCAACAGTTGTTGTGGAGGTTGGTGGCGATTGGAAAGAAGATCATTTAAAAGTAGCTGAAGCAGCTGGAAAGTTAGAAGAAGGACAAAAAGTAATAGAAGATATGAAAAAACAAGCTGAAGATATCGGAAATCGTATCCGTGAAAAAGTAGGCGAAGAAACATTTATGGCAGTAGCAATTAATAAGAAGGATATTCGTGTATATGGTAAAACAAATCATGCTACAAACTCTTTATTATTTGATGATTTAAAATTAACACCTGCTGAAAATTTACCAGAAGATTTTGGAGAAAATATTTCAATTGAAGGCCTAGTGAAGTATAACCCAGATCATATTTTAGATGTATCTTACTTTAACAGCGGTGAATATTATGACTCTGTAACGCAAGGTGAGGTATGGAATAACTTAAACGCAGTTAAAAATGGAAAAGTACATACTCTTTCCACAACTTGGGGCTTCTGGGATCCAATCGAACGTCAAAAAGGGTTAAAAGAAATAGAGAAGTTATTATTAGGAGAATAATTTCTGAGACAGAAATGCTCATATAGCAATTACTTCTTAATGTTTTTGTTTAGTAGATCTTTTGTTCCGAAAAGAGATCTTAGAGGTAATGGGAATTCAATGGTGAATCTAAAAAAGCTAAAAAACTAAGCTTTTTTAGTAGTCTTTCTGAATAAGAAGGACTATTTTTTTCACACCTATTGAGAACGGTTATCAATTAGTAGGTCTAAAGACATGGTGAAAGGGTGGGGAAATGAATCAGTCAGCCAAACTTATAGCAAAAAATGCAACGTTTCAGGCTTTTGTTAATAGTTATATTCGAGAAATAGATTGTTCTGTGACTTGGATTGAAAGAGAGGAGTGGCTGAAGGATCATCGCACTTCAGTGACTCTTGAAGGAGAATATTTAATCGTAATTGAGTTACCTCTGCAAAATATCAGCTATGTGATTGAGGTTGAATACAAATCAATCATAGGAAGGCAAGTATTAAAGCTGCCACTTAAATATTGTCCAATTAGCAACCAATGGAATAAGGAAGATCGAGTAACCGTTATGATTTCTTTCATACAAGAATTACATTTAATAGTGATGGATAAAGATTGTCCTGATATTGTTGTTTCACATTATGACGAACTGATAGTACGTCTAATTGAAAGTTATCATATGATGACAACTTATATTGAACATGAAATGAAGAAAGAAAGTCTAAATGAAGAGAATTGTTCTTTTATTGGAACAGAGCAATCACTGTTATTTGGTCATTGGCTTCATCCCACACCAAAGAGCAGACAAGGTATGGCTAGTTGGCAGCATCATAGCTATGCACCAGAGCTAAATGGAATGTTTCAACTTCACTATTTTCAAGTAGCCAATAATTTTGTAAGTGAGTCATCTATTCTTAATCTTAGTGCAAGTGAATTGATTATTCAGTCTTTGCAAGAGGTTGACCCACAACTACGAATTGAAAAAGGTAGTTGCATCATACCCATGCATCCTCTTCAGTCACAATGGTTATTACAACAAGATCATGTTAAAAGGGCAATTGATGATAAATCGATCACATATCTAGGTGCGAGGGGCCCTCATTATACAGCAACTTCTTCTCTACGAACTGTTTATAACGAGGAAATGAATATTATGTACAAATTTTCAATACCTGTCAAAGTGACGAATTCTTTGCGAATGAATAAGATAAGTGAGCTAAAAGCAGGGGTAATCATGGCTAAATTATTTAGGAATATACCATTTCTAGGTGAGTATCCATTATTTAAGATTATAGAAGACCCTGCTTATATTACAGTAGATTTTCCCGATCATAAGGAATCAGGCTTTGAGGTAATTATTCGGTCGAACTTATTCACTAGTGGTAAAAACCAAGGAATTAGTTCAATTGCATCCATTGTACAAGATCCTTTGCCAAATCAGAATTCACGCCTAGCTAACTTAATTTTCAAAATAGCTCTCTCAGAATCGAGGTCAATCGAACTTGTGTCACTAGATTGGTTTGAAAAGTATTGGAACTGTGCTATTGATCCTTTAATTAGACTTTATGATGAATATGGAATAGCACTTGAAGCACATCAGCAAAATAGTATTTTAGATATATCAAAGAGTTATCCAGAAGGGTACTATTACCGAGATAACCAAGGGTATTATTTATCTAAATCATATGAAAAAGAACTTCGTTTCATAGAACCTTCTCTCTCATCTACTCCAGAGCTGTTTTATGATAACTCAATTATCGAAGACCGATTCACATATTATTTATTTATGAATCAACTGTTTTCGGTTATCTATCGATTTGGATCGGATCAGCTAATAGAGGAAGAGAAGCTAATAAGACTTGTTGTTAACAAATTGAGAAAGCTAGAAACTGAATTAAGAGGAATAGGAAAAGAATTTATCAATAACATCCTGAGTAAAGAAAAGCTTGCGTACAAGGCAAATTTATTAACTAGATTTCATGATGTTGATGAATTATCAGCAGACCTTGAACAAGCGATTTATACGAAGGTGTCAAACCCCTTTTTACTTTATAAAAAGGAGGAAGAATATGATCAAGCAATATCCCTTACCTACTAACAAATCTTTTACGCGAGTAAGAAAACAATTGGCTGAAGCATTAATCTTTGAGGAGCTGATTCACTATAAAATAGTTGAGAATTTAGATGGAGTTGACTCTTTATTCTATCTATACGGAAGAAAATATACATTTATTTGTAAAGGTAGAAAAACTGCATTCGATCGCATTCGCTTAGAGGACAGCATTTATTTGAAGCTTAATGATCAACATATAATAGAAGCTCCTATTCAAAAGCTATTAGACGATTTGGTGATTGATTTGAAATCTAAGCAGACGATCTTAAGTGAACTATTGCAAACGGTTAAATTTTGTGAATGGAATGAGGCCAATCTTTTGCACACTTCTTCAAGAAGAGAATCATGTTATGAAGAATTAGAGTCTGAAATTATTGAAGGACATCCATATCATCCTTGCTATAAATCTCGAACAGGGTTTTCTATAGGAGATCACCAAAGGTATGGACCTGAGGCAAAACAATCATTTCCATTAAAATGGACAGCCATCAGAAGAGAACATATGCATATTTCTCTTTTAGAAAAAGAAGAGGATTTTTGGAGAAGAGAGCTTGGACAATTTCTTTTCGAAAGATTGGTAGGGGAGCTAAAGTTACAGGGAGGAACCTTTCAAGAATATGTTTTTCTTCCAATTCATCCTTGGCAATTTAAGTCAATACAACATTTGTTACAAGAAAGAATTCAATCAAGAGAAATTATTTTATTAGATGTTGAAGGAGATCTCTATAGAGCAACACAATCTGTTCGTACTTTATGGAATATAACACATCCAGAAAAGGCGTATATTAAGTTATCTATGAATATGGTTAACACATCATCTTTGAGAACACTAGATTCACATTCTATTTGTGCAGCTCCAATTATTTCTGCTTGGCTGGAAAGCATGATTGAATCAGATTCCTATTTAAAATATGAGGCTTCCTTAGTTGTTCTTAAAGAATATGCAGGAATTACTTATGAGCCAGAGGATAACATGTTTAATTTGGCTGGTCAGCTTGGTGCCATTTGGAGAGAAAGTATAAACACTTATATAGAGGAAGATGAAAAAGCAGTTCCTTTTACTGCTTTAATGATGATAGAAAGAGATGGAGATCCATTTATTGATCCTTGGCTTGAAAAATATGGAGTAGAGACTTGGCTAAAACGATTATTTGAGGTGAGTGTAGTTCCGATTTGGCATCTCTTAATAGCACATGGTATTGCTGTAGAAGCTCATGCCCAAAATTTAATTTTACTTCATAAAAATGGATGGCCTTCAAGAATCGTTTTAAGAGATTTTCATGAAAGTGTGGAGTTTACAAAAGATTATCTTGCTAAGGAAAATCATTGTCCTGACTTTGAAATGATACATAGAAAATTTAAAGATGCTCCTGTCAATCTATTTTATTGGATGTCTTCTGTAGAGGATTTAAGAGAGTTAATCATGGATACATTATTCGTTTTTCATTTAAGTGACTTATCTTATTTACTAGAAAAGCTTTATGGATATAAAGAAGATGAATTTTGGCAGCATGTAGAATCAATGATTACAGCACACTTAAATAGATTTCCTGAATTAAGAAATCGTCATAAACAAGTAAAGCATGCAAGTGCTCAAATAAATGTTGAATCCCTATTAACTAAAAAGCTATTTAAGAAAAATGAAAGTGAAGCTTTTCGTCATTCTGTTCGAAATATATTTGCAGAATCCAGACACACAAAGGAGAAATAGTTATGTTTTATGTGGATGATCAATACTATTCAACTCAGGATTTAGAGCAGCAATTTAAAATATATGAAAAAATAAAACCAATTAATGAGTGTGAAAATCTTAGAATTGCTATTTGTTTCTCAAATGCTTTCCAAATGATTTCTTTATGCTTATTTGTTCGTCAAAAGGGAGGCTCTGTTTTTCCGATCCATTCACAAACTCCAAGGGATGGAGCTATAAGAATGGCTAATCAAGCTTCTAGTCATTTATTGTTCTTTGGAACAATAGACACCATGATTGAACTTTCAAACGATAAAAGTGTGCAAGAGGGTTTCCTTATTCAAATGAGCTCTGGAACCACAGGAGCACCTAAGTGTATTGAACGAACTTGGTTATCTGTTGAAGAAGAGGTAGAAAGCTATACTGCGTCTTTACCTGTTGATGCTTCATCAAAGTCAATCATTGCTTGCCCAATCACACATTCCTATGGATTAATAAGTGGGTTTTTAGCATGTTTAAAAAGGGGAGCAGAACCAGTTATTCTAACAAATTTGAATCCAAAATACATCATAAGAAAACTTGGGGAATTTCCGAAACATATATTTTATGCAGCTCCGGCATTACTTCATACCTTAAGTAGATTAATGAAAAATGAACAGCTTTTTAATTATGTTATGACTTCAGGAACTGTTATGCCTTCTTCGTGGCTTTCTGTATTAAGAGGTGTCTCACAAAAGGTGCTTCAGCAGTACGGATGCTCTGAAACAGGCTGTGTGACAATTCATCAAAATTTAGTTCACTCTCAAGTAATGGGATACCCACTTCAACATTTGAAGATAGAAGCCGGTGATGAAAATATGCCGAGTGAAATTATTATTCACACCAAAACAAAGTCAATTTATACAAAGGATCTTGGATTTATCCAAAATGGAGTTCTTTCCTTTCTATCGAGAATGGATGATACCATTAATGTGGCTGGATTAAACGTTTACCCTCAAGAAGTAGAGAATGTTTTAATGAACGAACCTAGAATAAAGGAAGCAGTCGTATATAAGAAATACAATAAATTAACTGGAGAACGTGTATGTGTTCAATTTGTTTCTAAAGAAGAAATTGAAGAAGTAGAGCTAAGGGAATGGTGTAGAAAATACCTTGCTCCACACCAAATACCGATGGAATTTAACCATGTTTCAACTATTGAAAAGCTGGCAAACGGAAAAGTTAGTAGAAAGAAGTTAGCGGAGTTACTAATATGAATAGAGCTGAAATAATGAATATCATTTATAACATTCTAAAAAACCAAATAGAGCTGTCTACAATTAGTTCATTTCATGAAGATGCAAGATTAAATGAAGACCTTTATATGGACTCAGTTATGATTCTAGAACTTATATTATATTTAGAGCTGAATCTTGGAATTGATGTACCTGATGAAGCGCTAATTCCAACAGATTTTAGTACGATAGGAAAATTAACAGATTTTATAGAGCGCCAAAAGAAGCAGGCTTTGGTGGAGGGATTAAATGATTAAAGTGCATTGTTTTGTTAGTTGTGTTTGTGAAGTGATTAAGAAAAAACAAGGTGTTGATCATAGACCTTATTACTTTGGGGTATGGGATGCTGACTTTGATATTCAAGAAGGGATATTAACTTATCATTCAAACGATATTGATCATGATTTTTTTCAACTATGGTATGAAATGCTATATGGTATTAAGCTTAATAAATGGTATGACGAAAATAAATCAAAACAAGAAAACATAGATATACTGCTTGAATTAATAGAAAAGAAATCACAAAATGATCATGTTATGGTTATGCTTGATTTGTCTATGCTTCCTGAAAGGGAAAATAAGTTTAATCAAAAGCCATTTCCTCATTACGTTATGATTGAAAAGACAGCAAATGATGATGAATGGTTTATGTATGATCCTGATTTTCGCTGGGAGGGTAGTTTGCCAAAGGATAGAATTCTACATGCAATACAAGATCCTTCAGTAAAAGGTGGGTACATGTTCAATTCTGAATCCTTGATTCCACCGAATTCTGAGACAATTGAGGCATATTTTAACACCTGTATAAAGCATACCTGTAATCCTATAATAAATGCTGTTTCAGAAATAATTAAACTCTATACAGCTGGGGAAAAGAGAGATGATATTTCAGAGCTATCTATAGCTTTGAAACAATTACCTGTACTAGCAATTAGGAAATATGCCTATGAACATGCATTTGCTTATTTTTTTGAGTGTCTGGGAGAAAATGATAGGGAATTTGAATATTGGTGTGATGAAATAGAACGATTAGTAAAGGGTTTTACAACAATACAATACCGTGCAATGAAGCTTGCAATTACTAAAGATCTATCCCTATTACAAGAGATAGAGTCAAAGTTAGCTCAACAAAACATATTAGAGTTTAAAATAAAGAAAGGGTTGCAGCACTATTTTGATAAATGGGTTCGTAACCAATACATAAAGGAAGAGAAGGTGTTTATGTAATGAATCTCTCCATTTGTACGATTTCTTTTAGACATTACCTCCATTCAATTGATCAAATCGCATATTGGGCACAAACTCACCATTTTCAAGGAATTGAGCTTTGGGGAATTCATGCAAAAAATCTCGCAGCACAACCCCACTATAATAAAGAATGGCTGAGTGCCTTTGACTTAGAGATAAGTATGCTAAGTGACTATTTACCGCTAGAGGCATCGGTTCCTGATTTAATGGCTGAAACAATGAAAGTTTCTGCACTTGCTAAACACTGGGGAACAAATAAAATAAGGACATTTGCCGGAAAACAAGGAAGTAAACATACTAGTGATTGTGAAAAGAAAGACATAGTAAATAAACTTCGTATGATCTGTGATTATCTGTATTCACAAGGACAGTATTTAGTCGTTGAAACACATCCGAATACACTAACAGATCAGCTTTCTTCTACATTAGAATTACTTGAACACACAAACCATCCTGCACTTCAAATAAATTTTGATGTGTTGCATATATGGGAATCTGGAATACAACCAATAAAAGCGATAAAAGAACTTCAACCATTTGTTTCACACTTTCATTTGAAAAATATTTCGTCAGAAAAGTATCTTAATGTTTTTGCACCAGATAATGTGTATGCAGCATCAGGCTCTAGAAAAGGAATGGTATCCTTGTTTGATGGAGTTGTAAACTATCAAGAATTTTTAACAGAAGTGATGCCAATGTTTAATGATGTTCATGCTTCGTTAGAATGGTTTGGACCTAACGTGATGGATGTTTTATCACAAGATTGTAAAGAAGTTAGAAAGGTATTTGAATTAAATCAGGTAAGAAGTTGATTTAAGTAAAGTGATAATGCTGGAACCTAAGTATATAGCTAATAAACCCGAACTTTTAGGCGATATTTCAATTAATTTAGCCTAATAGTTCGGGTTTTTATGTGATGTCTTCAATAGATTTTTGATTTAATATACTATTTTTAAGAACCAGTGGAATGGAGGGCAAAACAATAGGGCACCTACGGGAATAGAGGAGGCTCAGCTTCCTCCTCGTGGAACGCGAGTGTCTGCAGCGAAATGGAACAAACTGATTTTTCCAGCTGATCTGATTACTATAAAACCGATATTATAAATAACGAATTTTGTGAGTCTGATAAGCTAACAATATGATTGACATACATATCAGTAGTGGATAAAATGTTGAACAATATACTTTACGGTCAATCATATATATAGGACGGATTTTTTTCGCAATCAAATTGATTTGCCTATTAGTAGAGTGGTAATTTTATAGTCACTTGGCACAATATAGTATCAAAAGGAGAGGTTATATTGAATAATATTGAAAAAATTGAGAATTATATAGCAGCTGCAGGAAAGCACATTCTTGCCGATATTGTTATTAAAAATGGGAAAATTGTTGATGTATTTAATGGTGAGATTATAGAGCAAGATGTGGCGGTTCACCAAGGAATGATCGTAGGTGTTGGCAAGTATGAGGGAAAAGTGATCATTGATGCTAAAGGTCAATATATTTGTCCAGGATTTATTGATGCCCATGTTCATATTGAATCCTCTCTTGTATCACCTACACAATTTGCTCAGGTAGTAATTCCTCATGGTGTCACATCCATTGTTACTGATCCTCATGAAATAGCAAATGTATCTGGGGCGAAGGGGATTCAGTATATGATCGATAATTCTGAAGGAATTCCTCTTGATGTGTTTTTTATGCTTCCTTCTAGTGTTCCGGCCACTTCATTTGAAAACAACGGAGCAACGCTTACTGCTGATGATCTCCGTCCTTTCTTAAAAGATACTCGTGTACTAGGTTTAGCAGAAGTGATGGATTTTCCGGCGGTGAAAAACTGCGATCATCATATGATAGAGAAGCTAAAATTAACTTCACAAATTGATGGACATGGAGCTGGGCTTGATAAGGATGGTTTAAATATTTACAGAGCAGCAGGTATTCAAACAGATCATGAAGCAACAACTGTAAAAGAAGCAAAAGAACGACTTCAGCGTGGTATGTATCTTCTTATTAGAGAAGGATCTGTTGCAAAGGATTTAAAAGCATTACTCCCTGTAGTGAAGCCACATAATATGTCTCGTTGTATGTTTTGTACAGATGATAAGCATTTAGATGATTTAATAAAAGAAGGTAGTATTGATCATAATGTTCGACTCGCTATTAAAGAAGGAATGGATCCTATCTCTGCTATAACAATGGCCTCACTTAATCCAGCAATCTGTTATGGGATGAAAACAAAAGGTGCTATTGCGCCTGGTTTTGAAGCAGATTTCTTTTTTGCAGAAAGCTTAGAAGAACTAATGATTACTTCTGTCTATAAAGCCGGTAATCTTGTTGGTCAAACTGGAGAATATGTAGGAGAGACTCTAGGTTATGGCAGCTCGTCAATTGGATTGAACGAAACTGTTCGTATAGGTGAAGTGAAGAAAGAAGATTTATTTATCCCTCTAAAGTCAAACAAGGTGAATGTCATTGGGGTAATTCCAAATAGTTTAGTAACTAAAAAGTTAGAGGTTACTTTAGAAGAGACCACAGCTGAATTTTCCGCTTTAATTGAAAAAGATTTACTTAAAATGGCCGTGTTTGAACGACATCATTATACAGGTAATATTGGTTTAGGAATTGTCAAAGGTTTGCAATTGAAAAATGGAGCGATTGCAACAACAATTGCTCATGACTCTCATAATCTAGTTGTGGCAGGAACAAATGATGAGGATATGATAATGGCTGTTCATGCATTAAGAGATATGCAAGGAGGATTAGTTTATGTAGTAGAAGGAGAAATAAAGGCTGCCCTCACTCTTTCTATAGCAGGCCTGTTTTCTGACCGAGATTATACTAAAGTTAATGAAGAACTTATTACTTTCAAACATGCACTTAAAGAAAATGGCTTTGATCCTGGATTTAATCCGTTTTTAACGTTATCCTTTTTAACTTTACCTGTCATACCAGAAGTTAAGCTTACAGATAAAGGGTTGTTCGATATGAGTGTTTTTAAACATATTTCAGTAGAAATTTAAATTTGTAGCTAAAATACGATATACAAGCTTTAAAAAGGCTGGGATAATAGCATATTAGCTAATGATGAGCCCGAATTATTAGGTGATCGTACAATTGATCTTTTCCCTAATAATTCGGTCTTTTTGTGCTGTCTTCAATATTTTCTTTGAATTGAAAACTATTAATTGAGAACTAGTAGAAAGCGAGTGTTTGCAGCGCAATGGAACGACTTGTTTATCTAGCATTAGAACACAGTACTGAATAGTTATAATTTAAAAATAATTTCTTTTACTATGTCTAGTCTCTATTTTGGGAAAGTAAATATTTGTTAACACTTGTTATATTTGGGCAAAATAGGTGCTAAGTTCAAAAGATAATTATGGAGGTTACTAAATAACGCATGGAAAAAGAAATTAGTCAGTTTTCTCATTCAAAACGTCATACCTACCTAAGTAGAAATTTATTATCAGGCTTGTTTTTTGGTCTGGGTTTGGCTGCATTTATCGATGAAACAGTTTTTCATCAACTTCTTCATTGGCATCATTTTTATGATAAATCGACAACAACAATTGGACTTGTTTCAGATGGGCTATTTCATGCATTTAGCTGGTTTGCGACAATATCTAGTTTATTCATCTTAGCTGATCTCCGACATAAACACTCTTTCTGGCTAAAGAGGTGGTGGGGTGGAGTGTTTTTAGGTAGTGGAGGTTTTCAATTATATGATGGTATCATTCAACACAAAATGATGAGAATTCATCAAATTCGTTATGTTGAAAATATATTCATATACGATTTGATATGGAACATCACAGCGGTCATTTTGATCTTAATCGGCATCTTTTTCATTTATAGTACAAAAAAGGAATCCCATAGGTTTAAAGGAGAAGTCTTGGATGTACAGTGAAAACGTTATAGAGGCGATTTTGATAATAATGACTGTTCTATCCATATTATTGTATGTATTTGCAACAATAAGCTCAAATCGTAAATATAAAAAATGGCCAACTTATCGAACTGTTTTTTGGATACTAGGTGTCTTATTTGTTGCTTCATCAATTATAGGTCCAATTGCAGATCGTGCACATCATGATTTTATAGCACATATGACTGGGCATTTGCTATTAGGTATGCTTGCACCATTTCTTTTAGTAATGGCTGCGCCGATGACACTTGTATTACGAACACTCAAGGTTCAATATGCAAGAATATTATCATCAATATTGAAAAGTCAGTGGATTAGATTTTTTTCAGATCCTATTATTGCATCAATTTTAAATGTAGGGGGCTTATGGCTTCTCTATACAACTGAGTTATATTCGAGTTTGCATGGTAATATATTTTTACATATCTTTGTCCATTTTCATGTGTTCCTAGCAGGATACATGTTTACTGCTTCAATCATTTATATTGATCCAACGCCACATAAAAGGAGTATCGGTTATCGTTCCGTTACTTTAGTTCTTGCTTTAGCATGTCATGGGATTTTATCAAAATATATTTATGCTTATCCTCCATATGGAGTTTCATCTAATCATGCTGAAGTAGGGGGACTTTTGATGTACTATGGTGGCGATATTATTGATGGTTTACTTATCTTTACTCTATGCTTACAATGGTATAAATCCCAACAACCAAGAGCGATTCATTCTATAAAAATCAATTAGGTTAAAAAAGAGCTACTTCATTGTTGCTCTTTTTTATATGTTCTTTAACATACAAAAAAATTTTCATAAAACTTTTTTCACTCTAAACTGTCTAATATATAGAAGAAGCACCAGGAGGGAGGAGCAGCAGTGGAGGTTAATAAGGTTAAGATGGCAATAAATGGAGATGATGAAGCTTTTTTAGCAATTATTCATGCTTATAAGGTAGATTTATATAAAACGGCATTATCTTACTTAAGAAATCAAGAAGAAGCAATTGAGGCTATTCAAGAGGTAACATATCGTGCATATCGTAGCATACATGACTTACGAGAACCTACTTATATTAAAACATGGTTAATTCGTATCATGATTAATTATTGTAATGACTTACTTAAAAAGAATAATCGACTTATTTTTGATGAACAAATCCTTTTAAAGCTTGGAAAAAATGAGGACTACAACTACATTGAAATTGAAGACGCTATGTCAATGCTAGATGATGATCAAAGACAACTGTTACATTTGAAATATTTTCAAGATATCAAAATAAAAGAAATCGCTGCGATGTGGAATTGTCCAGAAGGAACGGTGAAAACGAGATTATATAAAGCTCTAGGATCACTTAGATATATCCTGGAAGAGAAAGGAGAGAAGAAAAATGTTTGATAAGGAAGAAGCGAAATTAACAGAATGGAAAGAGCAATATGATTCTATTAACATTCCATTAGAGAAGATAAATAAAGCGATAGATGCAGGATATAAAAATGGCAAAATACCAACTAAAAAGAAAAGGAAAACCTGGATATGGCCAAGTATTGCTGCTGCTGTTCTCCTAATAGGTTTTGTAACAACAATTCGAGTATCTCCCACTTTTGCAGAATACCTTTCAACAGTTCCTGGAATGGAGAAAATTGTTGAACTTATCAGTAATAATAAAGGTTTGCTTGCAGCAATAGATAATGAATATGCACAAGAAATAGGGGTATCTCAAGAAAAAAATGGTATGAACGTTACAATTGATGCTCTTATAAAAGATGATACAGGGATGGTCATTTTTTATTCAATTAAAGCAAATGAAGAGCTGCAACATTTTCAAATTGAAAATGTTGAACTACAAACAAAGGAGGGTACTAAAATAAATTATGACTCCCTTTCTTTTGGAAATCCAGCAGATGACAAAGCAAAAACATATACAGATGTTTTAGAATATTATTTCTCAAAGCCTTTAAAGGATCAAGAGCTACAACTGACAATTAAGGTGAAAAATGATAGCGAAATCACGAGTTTTACACTACCAATTACTGTTAAGCAACAAGAAAATAAATCCAAAGAGTTTGATCTAAATAAAACAGTAAATATAGAAGATCAAAAAATAAAGGTGAAAAAAGTAAAAGTAGATCCACTTCGTATAGCTGTTCACTTGGAGATGGATCCTAATAATTCAAAGCAGATTTTAGAGTTTCAAGATATTAGACTTGTTGATCAGCATGGTGAAGCATGGTCAAAAATTGCAAATGGCATTACATCATCTAAGATTAGTGCTCATGAGCAAATTGTGTATCTGCAAAGTAATTATTTTAAAACTCCTGAGGAATTGTATTTGGTGTTTAGCAAAATTCAAGCAGTAGATAAAGCAGAGGCAGCAGTCATTATTGATACTGAAAAACAAATGATAATTCAACAGCCAAAAGGAAATAATCTATCAAATTTACAAGTTGAAGGACAGGATATTACGTTTAATTTAGAAACGGATAAGGAATTTAATTATTTTATTTTTTCCTCTATTAAAGATGCTAAAGGTAAAGAGGTAGAAAGTGATAGTGGATTCTCTCATGATATTGATGTTGATGGGTATACTCAAAAAATTGGCGTGACAATGGCTAACAATAATTATTCCAATCCTATTGAATTAGAATTGTCGTTTTATCCTAGCTGGATTGAAGGAGAAGTTAAAATGAAGTTGGAATAATAAATAGGAAGAGAAAGGGTTATAATGCCTTCTCTTCCTATTTTTATTGCTGTTTTGGCATTCCAGGAGGATAGTAGTAAGGTGGTACTTTAATCCACCCTCTTTTTCTCATAGCGTCCTTTAATGAAGTACCGAATTTCATTTTTTCGAGCATACATTGAGTAAATAATGCACCAACATCGTTGCGAATACATTGTGAAGAAGATACCGCGCAATGAGAAACTGCAGCAGCTGTTTTAATACTCAACCCATTAACGATTTCTTCATCAGTTAGTTTTACCCCTAATGGAACGCTATTCGGATCAGAGTTTGGTCTTTGCTCACTTGTAGGTGGCAAATGTATTCCTTCTGTTTTCATAAATTGCTTAAATCGCTCTCCTTGTACATCACACTGCTTTAAGCTTTGAGTTAATAGTCCTTTTACTTCATCATCATTAGTTGAGTTTAACCCCATTTGGATGTAAATTGTAGCTTCGTCCATTAAAGCTAAGTACATCCAGCAACTCATTACTTCTCCTACATGAAGAGGGTTTTTAGGTTCATCATCTAAGCTAATTTGTAAGAAGTCCTTCACAGATTCAAAAATAGATGTCACTGTTTTTTTTGCCTCCTAACTTTTTTTAATAAATGGCACTGTTAAACTTTGTTGTTGATTTCCGTTACAGGCATTCGCTTTCCGCGGACGGTCCGGGAGCCTCCTCGTAAGCTGCGCGCCTGTGGGGTCTCCCTTTGACACGCTTCTCTAAGCAGGAGTCTCATATATTCACTCAATCAACAATATGCTAAAAATCAACATTAACTTTTAACATAGCCTAATAAATATATATGTATGTATCATGTTGAAAACGGCCTTTTAATGTCACCTTTGATTTGTTTATAATTAACCAAAATTTGCAAAGTTATCCTATAAATTATATTAATTTTGAAGACTTTGTAGAGTGTGGATTAAATTTTTTTATTTTCTATTCTCCAATTGTTGCTCTGCCATTTTAATCATTTCTCTTACCATATTTCCTCCGAGCTTGCCGCCAATTTTACCCGCATCTTTTGATAATAAACTGCCATTGTTTTTTTCATTTAAAGGTATTCCTAATTCTTTGGCTACTTCATATTTTGCTTTTTCAGGAGTTGGTGCATTTGCCAATTGTGCTTTTAATTGATCAACACTTTTTTTTGCCTCTGGGTAAAGAATTTTCTTGTTTTTACTCATAGATGTCTCCTTAATTTTTCATAGTTGAATCTTTGTTCTTGAACCTATTTCTTTTATCTTTTGTTTGTTTTACTAATTTCATGTAAACAATAAGTGTGTACTATTTTTTATTATTTTGGTTTATGGAAATGATTCTTAAACTTAGTTATAGATCCAGTATGTATTTTCATCAATTTAAATTTGGTTTTTAAGATAAAACAATTATTTTGCAGAAAAAAGCACATGTGGAAAAGGAGCATTAAGATGGAGCATTGTCATGATTTTTTGAAAAGTAAAAGATGGACTGATACAGACTATGATGCAAGGTATATTAATGTTGAACATCCTTATGCGATTCTAGTATCTGAAGAAGAGGGTCAAGTTACACTTAGAGGAAATGCCGGGAGTGATAATGGACAAAATGGAGAAGAAATCTATACATTTACATCAGTTCAAGAGTTACAGGAATGGTTTGAAAACAATATAGGAGAATAATGACGAAAACCTCCACAATATGCTATAGTTGGATAAAAAATCAACAAAAGTGAGTGGAATTATGACAGTTAAATTATTTTATAAAGATGTGTATTTAACCTCCTTTGAGACGACAATTATTAAAAAAGATTATGATGAGTCTCACAGGCCTTATGTGTTATTAAATGAAACGGCTTTTTATCCAACCGGTGGTGGTCAGCCTCATGATACAGGTAAAATTAATGATATCAATGTTTTGGATGTAGTAGAGGTAGAAGGCGAGCTTCGTCACTATGTTGAGTCTTTACCACTTCATGAGAATAAAGCTTTTTGCTGCATAAACTGGGAACGGCGTTTTGATCATATGCAACAGCATGCTGGTCAGCATATTTTATCAGCGGCTTTTGAGAATACCTTTGGTTATAAAACGATAAGCTTTCATTTAGGAAAAGATATTTGTACGATTGATTTGGAGATATCTGATATCAAAGAAATTGAGCTTAATCAAATAGAAGCAGAATGTAATGCTGTCATACGCGGAAACAAACCTATAATGACGAAATGGATAACAGAGGAAGAATTATCTGAATATACCCTTAGAAAAAAACTTTCAGTAAGAGAGCATATTCGACTTGTGATCATTCCGGATTTTGATTACAACGGCTGTGGTGGTACTCATCCAAAATCAACAGGTGAAGTTAGTTCTTTGAAAATAATAAGCTGGGAAAAACATAAAAGTCACATCCGTATTCAATTTGTATGCGGAAATCGTGTTCTTGGTTTGTTGCATGATAAAAATAAAGTGATTATGGTATTAACAAGTAAATTAAATGCACCTCAAGAAAAAATGATTGAAGCAGCAGATCGTCTACTTGAAAACAATAAAGAACTTCATAGTAAAATTGAGGAGCTAACAAGTCAGCTTATACAGTATGAAGCAAAAAGTTTGAGTTTAGAAGGACAACATATTAATGGGGTAAAACTCATTTCTACTATCTATAATCATAGATCGATAAAAGAGCTACAAAATATAGCTAGAGAAATTGTAGCAAAGGAAAATGATCATATTGTTATTTTGATAAGTGATAATCAAGATAAATTACAGCTTGTGATTGCTAGAAGTGAAGATGTTAATTTGAATTTACAGTTATTATTAAATGAAGTGCTACCTGCTATTAATGGTAAAGGTGGTGGAAAACCATCGTTTGTTCAAGGCGGCGGAGATAAATTATTAACGGCTGCGGAGTTATTACAAAGATTCGTGAATGTTATAACAAACTAATTGGTTTTGGAAAAATCTCCTATTGCATTCACCTATATATTTTAGTATTATAACTATACAAGCTGCGCTGTACGCATTTTTTATAAAGTTTTAACCTTTAAGCTGAAATAGGGAGTTTTACATTGAGGTCGGAATACCAAGCCTTCAATATGTAGAGGAAGGTATGAAAGCTTCTGCGAACACCCACTTGTAGGAGTGGTGGTTTAAAACTCTATAATTTATGATGCGGCAATCGCGGCTCTTATAACAATTATTAATCCGGCTCTCAAACGAGAGCCGGATTTTTCATTGAATAGGTTCTTTTAGATACATATCCTTATGAGGTTTCATTTACTGCTAAATATTTGGCTGGTATATACCCTTGCTCTCCTGATGAGAGGATTTCTACTTTAGCTTGTCTAATTCCCATATCAACAACTTCAACCTCTGTATTTTCGTCCACAATGATCACATCACCATTTTCAGTCATCTCATTAATTCTTTCATAGTTTGATTGTTCAATTAACCCATATAATTCATCATAATCTTCTTCATTAAATGGGAATAATAAAGGTGTATTAATGACAGCAGTATCACCTTCAGTAACAATAGATGGATCAACCTCATTAATTTCTTCTTCTATTTCGTTGTTTAAATCATTCACAAGATTGGTAATTTCCTCTTCACTATTATTTAGAGATTGCTCAACTTCTTGTTCAACGTTTTCTGCCTCATTTTCAATCTCATCTGTAGCTTCTTCAACCTGATTACACCCAACCAGTATTCCTACTGAGAAAATGGTTATAAGCAGTTGTTTCATTTTAAATTCCTCCTTTACCAATGATGTATCACAAATAAAGAGGGATTAAACATGTTTAAATGAAAAATGAGGTCAGAACCCTACCAAAAAGATCTAAAAATCAGTAACTTCAAGTGGGAGCTTTTTGGGTGCGTCAGGGATAGTTTTTTTATTTATTTCAATTGCTTCTGAGGAGAAAATATTGATTATCAGCTGTCCTCCAGAGACTTTAGACCTGATAAGTAACGGCTGGTTATGTTGATTCTTAAATGTGAAGTCTGGGCCGTACCAGCTTACAGTTGCATCACGATTTGGTGGTACATAAGGTACCTTTCTGCTATGTGAATAACGTTCAATTATTTTAACACCTGCACGATCAACCGCATTAAAAAGTGTGGAGGAAACCTGGCAAATTCCTCCTCCAACTCCCTCTGATAACTCACCTCTTACTATAATAGGAGCAGGTAAGTACCCTTTTTCAGTCGTTCGATTACCTACAACAGAATTAAAAGAGAAAACCTCTCCAGGAAAAACAACATGGTTATTAATTGCTTCAGATGCTAAATGTATATTTTGAGAGCGCTGTTTGTTTCTATTATTGAAAAAGGTTATATAATGGCTAATTTGTTTCACCTTAATACTTGAAAGTAATTCGCTATCAACACGGGGATATATGGTTTGAACTGGAACATCAAGAGTTGTGTAACCTTTACTATAAAAATATTTATAAAATTGTTTAGTGAATTTGACTTCATCCAGTTTAAATCCTTTTTCTTCACTAATTAACTGATTTTGATCATTTATGAAAGCATCAACAGGCGCTTTATAGACTGCTGTGTCGATGTATTCAGTTAAATCATCTAGCTTTTGTTCGTCAATAAGATTCAAGATAGGATGGAGAACTAAATCACTCCGGCTTACAGATTTAATTTCATTTTCTTTATAGGAAATCGAAATATTTCCGGATAAATCTACAGGTTGTATAAATTGAAATGTGAGAATTATCGAAAGTAATATTTGCATCATTTTCTCCTCTTTGTTGTAGGACAATTATTTATTTTCATTTATCAGTTGTATCAAAGGATCTATATTCACTTTCCAAGAGGATATTGGTGAGGATCTTATCATTGTGAAATTTGTTTTTACTTTTATAGATCCAATGTTCTTCAAATATACTTTAAGTTCAACTGGGATAGTGGAAAGTAAATCATCAGAATAGATAGGGTGATCTATTGACCAACGCAACGCTTCTATCTCACTGATAACTTCAAGATCACGTTCAAGATCTTTATTACTTAATGCTATTTCCTTTGCTAAATCTTTATCATTGTTTTTGATTGTAACTAAAAGTACATTTAACGCTTGTTCTGCAGTTAGTTCTTTAATGTATTCTTCATATTTTCCAGCTGCTTTTAAAATCATAATATGGTGTGATATATCATATTTCCCTGAGCGATGTGTAGTACTTTCATTAAAATGAATACAAAAGTGACCTGGAAAGCCATTCTTTATCGCTCCTGCACCATGTGGCATTCCATGCATAGAAGCGGGAATTAACATATTGTTTACAACTATTAAAATGGCTCGACGGTGCCAGCTCCAGCTTCCATCGTAAATTTCTTTCATGACTTTTGTGTCACTTTTAGTCAATGGCTGCACATCTGCATGACCACTACCGGCTCTTCTTTCAACATTAAAGGATTTAGCTGTTTCAATATCAATGACAGTAAAAGTAGAGAGGCGCGGAATCATCTCATTAACTTCTGACCACTTCTGTAACGAAAGTTCAAAATCAAAGTATTGCTGTGAAGTAGCATAAGAAAGTGCAGTATTATACATAAATGTGACTAGTGTTACTAAAGTCAGTACAGTAATTTTCATGAATATTGTCATCTCCACTTTTTTCGTGATCAATTCCAACTTAGATGAACATCTGCCTTAAACTATTTTATGAAATTTTGGACATTATAATAGTGTAAAATGCTGGCAGTTATTAAATGTATAATTGAAAATAAGGGTGACAAAATGAATTTTATTTATGGATTTCTCTATATATTCGCTGCTTGGAAATGGGGAGATTGGAAAAATTGGAGGGTATACTATCCTACAATTTTGTTTTTTATTTAAGTGATTTATTCTATCATTTAATCTTCTATGATTATTTCCCTTTATGGAAGTTTGAGCCTGTTCCTAAGGATAAACAATTGGGCTTAACAGGTGTTCATATTTCATTATTAATTATGTGTATTAAATACCCCTGCACAATTCTGATCTACTTGGGGGATTTTCCGACAGGTAGGCTTTCTAAACGGTTCATTTATATAGCTATGTGGGTTATGATATAGGCAACTAATGAATTTATTACACATGCCTTAGGTTGTATTAAGCACTATAATGGATGGAACGAATGGTGGTCGTTCTCGTTATGTTTTCAATTTTGGCGATTCACCATTTTAGACCAGTTATCTCGTGGGCTCTGTCAATTTTTTATATTTTAGTTCGTTGGAATATCTTTGATGTACCATCATTGGTCTTTCGGTAAAGCTAATTCGTATACCTTGTATTTTTTACAGAACTGTTTATAGTTTACATTTTTTCTTGGATTACTAGCTTTTTCTGCTGCATAATTAGGTTTTAATTCATAGGTTAAGTGCCTTCGATATTGAATGATGAGGAGTTTATTTAAAATGAGTGAAGAAGTACTGAAAATTTTTGATCAAGAAGGTAATCCAAAAGGTATTGCCACTAGAAAAGAAGTTCATGAAAAGGGACTATGGCATGAAACATTTCATTGTTGGTTAATCAGTCTCCATAAAGGAGAGGTTTATTTGTATTTCCAATTAAGATGTGAGCAAAAAAAGGATTATCCTAACCTGCTTGATATAACAGCTGCTGGTCATTTACTAGCAAATGAAACTGTTGAAGATGGTGTAAGAGAATTGAAGGAGGAGATAGGAATTGATCTTTCTTTAAATGATCTAATATCTTTGGGAATCATCAAAGAACAATTAAATGATGAAGTACTGTTAGATAATGAGCTATGTCATGTTTTTTTATATGAAATACCGCATTCATTCGATTCATTTTTCTTACAACAGGAAGAGGTTTCTGGAATATATAGAGCAAAGTTACATGACTTTTATAGTCTATGGAATGATCAACTACTAGAAATGAAAAGTGATGGTTTTATAGAGAATGAAGATCGAGAAAAGATGTTTGTTAACAAAATGATTACTAAACAAAACTTCGTACCACATGAAAAAAATTATATAGAAAACATTGTGAAAAGCATTCAAAATGTGCTTGATCAAAAGTAGGAAAGTTCATAGCAATTTTATCTTTATGGCTCTGCTTTAAACGATAATTTCATATCAATGCTGCATTCTCTTAGCTATTTGCTTTAAAATATCCTTCTTTTCCTACTGCAATGTATGAAAGATAGAACTATGTAGTATATATATCTAGAATACAAGATTAGGAGAATGTTTCATGCTTGAAGCTTTTAATGGACTTTTAGAAAAATTAATGCCAGTTTTAACACCAATTAGTGTGATCATAGGGATTGTACTAGCAGAGCATCTTTTACCTTTCGCATTTTTAATTCCTTTTATATTTGCTTTTATGACGTTTTCAGGTAGTTTAAGCTCCAGTTTTCATGCATTAAAGGGAGCAGTACAAAAACCATTGTCTTTTATTTTGATTTTAATTTTATTACATCTAATCATGCCTCTCATTGCTTGGTCTGTTGGTCATTTATTTTTTGAAGATGATTTAACAATAACTGGGCTAGTGTTAGCTACTGTCATTCCTACAGGAATAACTAGTTTTATCTGGGTAAACATATATAAAGGAAGTATTGCTTTAGCACTTTCTATTATATTAATAGATACAATATTATCACCTTTTCTGGTGCCATCCATGTTATCTTTTCTTGTGGGAAGAAATGTGGAAATTGATGCATATAGTATCATGTATGGTCTATTATTAATGGTTGTTATTCCTTCATTCTTAGGGATGCTTATTCATTATTTAACAAAAGGAAAAAGTGTTCAAACTTCTAAGAAATTAGCTCCATTTTCCAAATTGGCTTTATCATCAGTTGTTATGATTAACGGTGCAGTTGTGGCGCCTTTTATTAAAAAGGTAAATCTAGAACTATTATTGATTAGTTTGACTGTTTTTGTTTTAGCTTCTATAGGATATTTTTTAGCGTGGATGTTTGGCTGTCTGATAAAGAAAGATCGAGAAACAAAAATTGCGATGATGTTCACTGGCGGTATGAGAAATATTAGTGCAGGAGCAGTGATTGCTGTTCAATATTTCCCTCCAGCAGTTGCAGTACCTGTTGTTATTGGTATGTTGTTTCAACAAGTTCTAGCCTCTATTTTTGGGATGTTATTTATGCGTTTTGACAAAGAACAAATCCATAAAGTAAATCATTTATCAACACCTCTTTAGGGGAGTGTATGTGAGCAGTTATTAATTTTGTTTGCTAAAAATAGAATTATATGTTAAAAATAATGTAATCTATCAATCACAAACTAAATATAAATCTTTTCACCACTAGGGGAGCTTTCTTTTAGCTGAGAGAGGCATTATGCCTTGACCCTTATTACCTGATCTAGATAATACTAGCGTAGGGAAGAGGTGTTTGACTATATACGTGAAATAACGAATACTCCGCTATTATTTATTTTTAAGCGAATTGTTATCAACATGTACATTCAAACCACTTCTTTCTTGAAGTGGTTTTTTTGATGTTTTTTTCATACGAGGCAACAAAGTTATAAAAACAGCTTTTCTCAAGGCTTGTTGCTATGTAACCAAAATATACAGTAGTAACAGTGTATTTTCGCATTTAAAGCTACCATTTTATGAAGAATAGATGCCACTAGACTTACTACTGTGCTAATTTCTCAAGTATTTAAAAGCAACAAGGTTTGTGAAAGCAGCCTTAAAAAATATGAGGAGGTAATTTTTTTGCAGCATAAAATACAACATATTATTGATCAAATCGATGAACGGAAGAATGAATTAATTGAGTTACTAAAAACATTAATCGAATATAAAACACCAGCACCTCCTGCTAGAAATACAGCTGATGCACAGAAATTCATAGCCGATTTTCTAGAAGAAAAAGGTTTTTCGATTGATATGTGGGATGTTTATCACAATGATCCTAATGTAGTTGGAGTGTTAAAGGGAACACAGGCAGAAACCTATAAAAGCCTGATCGTTAATGGTCATATTGATGTTGCAGAAGTAAATGAGAGTGAACAGTGGGAAGTAGATCCTTTTATTCCAATCGTCAAAAATGGAATGATTATCGGCCGTGGTGCTGCAGATATGAAAGGTGGCTTGGCAGGTGCACTTTTTGCCATCCAGCTACTTCATGAAGCAGGTATTGAATTACCTGGTGATTTAATTTTACAATCTGTCATTGGAGAAGAAGTAGGAGAAGCAGGAACACTAGAATGCTGTAAGAGAGGCTATAAAGCAGATTTTGCAGTTGTGGTGGATACAAGTGATTTACATATTCAAGGGCAAGGTGGCGTTATAACGGGTTGGATTACTGTAAAGAGTAATCAGACATATCATGATGCAACAAGAAGACAAATGATTCATGCTGGTGGAGATTTATTTGCTGCAAGTGCTATTGAAAAGATGGTGAAAATTATCCACGGTCTGCAAGAGCTTGAACGTCACTGGGCAATTACAAAGAGTTATAAAGGTTTCTTACCTGGAACAAATACAATAAATCCAGCTGTTATTGAGGGTGGAAGACATGCAGCATTTGTTGCAGACGAATGTCGTCTATGGGTAACTGTCCACTATTATCCAAATGAGTCACATGAACAAATTATAAAAGAAATTGAAGATCATATTTTATCTGTAGCTAAAGCTGATCCGTGGTTAAAAGAAAACCCACCAACTTTTATTTGGGGTGGTAAGTCGATGATTGTAGATAGAGGTGAAATTTTCCCCTCACTTGAGGTAGACTCAGAACATTCTGCTGTTAAGAATTTAGCTAAAGCACATTATACTGTTTTGCATAAAGAAGCTATCGTGGATGTATCACCAACTGTTACTGATGGCGGTTGGTTAGGTGAGGTAGGTATTCCGACGGCTATCTACGGTCCTGGTAAGCTAGAGCATGCTCATGCAGTAAATGAACAGCTATCAATTGATCAGCTTATAGAATATACCAAGGTTATATTAATGTTTATTTATGATTGGTGTCATACAAAACGAGAAGCATAGATTGATAGTTAGCAACATGCTTATTTCAATGATAATGAGGAGGTAAATCGAAATGAAGTTCAGTGAAAGACTCTATGAAAATGTACTCCCCATTTGGCAAAAAAATCATGCACATCCATTTGTACAAGGAATGGGTGATGGGACATTAGATAAAAATAAATTTCGCTTTTATATGATTCAGGATTATTTGTATTTAATAGAATATGCAAAGGTTTTTGCATTAGGAGCTGTTAAGGCAACAGACCTTAAAACAATGGGGAAGTTTGCCGCATTATTGGATTCAACATTAAATGAAGAGATGGAGCTTCATCGTCAATATGCGAAGAAATTTTCCGTTACGCTTGAGGAGCTTGAAGCAGCAAAACCATCACCAACAACCTTGGCTTATACTCACTACATGCTACATGTTAGTCAAAATGGGACACTTGCAGAACTTGTTGCAGCACTTTTACCTTGTATGTGGAGCTATTGGGAAATAGGTAAGGATTTAAATAGTCGTACAGGAGCAAGTGAGCACGAATTTTATGGAGAGTGGATTAGTATGTACGCTTCAGAAGAATTTGGTCAGCTTGCAACATGGTGTATTGATTTAATGGATGAACTAACAGAAGGTAAACCAGAAGTAGAGTTAGCAAAACTAGAGGAAATATTTTTAAATACAACTCGCTTTGAGTATATGTTTTGGGATATGGCATTTGACGAAAAGATGTGGCCTACAGATGAATGATCAAGCTTTACAGTTTAAAAATGTTACTTTTCAGTATGAAAATGAGCCGATTCCAATAATAAAGAACTTAGATTTACAAATTAATAAAGGTGAATTTGTTAGTGTTATCGGTCCTAGTGGCTCAGGGAAAAGTACGTTATTTAAGCTTGTAACAGGATTAGAACAACAAACCTCAGGTTCCATTTTATTACAAAATAAATCTGTTTCTAATCGACTTGGTCAAGTAGGTTATATGCCACAACAGGATTTGTTGTTGCCTTGGAGAACGATTGTTGAAAATGCATTACTTCCGCTAGAAATTAAAGGCATCAAAAAAAGAACAGCATATACTCAAGTGGTTAATTTACTTGAAGAGTTTGGTTTAGCTGGGGTAGAAGATAAATTTCCAAGTGAATTATCAGGGGGAATGAGGCAGCGTGTATCTTTTTTAAGGTCTATTTTAAGTGGTGCACAAATCCTCCTTTTAGATGAGCCTTTTAGTGCTCTTGATGCGATTACGAGATTATCTTTACAAGAATGGCTTGTGACTCAATGGCAGAAACGTAAAAATACGATCTTATTTATAACTCATGACGTAAATGAAGCATTATTTTTATCAGATCGAATCTTTATTTTTACGGAAAAGCCTGTAACAGAGTTAAAGGAGGTTAACGTTCCACTAGGAAGACCAAGAACTTTAAAGGATTTAAATCAACCCAAAATGATTGAGTTAAAAGAAATGTTGCTAGATGAGTTACGAGCGAAGGTGAATTTATGACATATATACAAAAATACGGAGCTTCGTGTTTACTCGTTGTAATTCTTCTATGTATTTGGGAAATTGGAGCTCGTATTGTTAATTTAGGCTTTATTTTACCGACACCTATTGAAATTTTACTAAAGCTTTGGGAGTTAAGAGAGCCTTTGTTTCTTAATCACTTACCAGCAACAGCTTTGGTAATACTAATCGGACTTTTTATATCAATTGTTATTGGATTAGGACTTGCAGTTTGGATGAGTGTGAATAAAACAGTGGAAAAGACATTTTATCCGCTACTCATCTCATCTCAAACAATTCCAATAATTGCATTAGCACCAATTTTTGTGCTTTGGTTTGGATATTCAATTTGGAGCAAGGTTATCGTAACCGTTTTGATCACGTTTTTTCCAATTACCGTTAATACCTTTGATGGATTACGTGCGACGAATAAGGAATATAAAGATTTATTATTAACAATGGGTGCAAGAAAGAAAGATATTTTCTTTAAGCTACAAGTTCCAGGTAGTGCTCCAAACTTTTTTTCTGGACTGAAGGTAGCTGTCACACTCAGTGTAATTGGAGCGGCAATAGGTGAGTGGATTGGTGCACAAGCAGGATTAGGTTATTTTAGTAGACGGATGATGACTCAATTTGATGGTGCAGGCGTTTTCGCACCAATCGTTATTTTATCAGCAATTGGAATTTTACTTTTTGTGATTGTTGGTGCAGTGGAAAAAAGAATATTAAAATGGAGGAAAACAGAATGAAAAAAGTATTGATAATGATGTTATGTATAGTAGTAGGGTTGTTAACTGCATGTGCTGGAAAAAGTAGTACAGGTGGAGAAGAAAAGAAACAGTTAAAAGATGTTAGTATAATGCTGGATTGGTATCCAAATGCTGTTCATAGTTATTTATACATCGCTAAAGAAAAAGGATATTTTGAAGAAGAAGGACTGAATGTTGATATTCAATTTCCAGCAAATCCAACAGATCCAATTAATTTAGCAGCAGCCGGAAAGGTAACACTTGGTATCTCTTATCAACCAGATGTTATAATAGCACGTGCAAACCAAGATGTTAAAATAAAATCAGTAGGAGCCATCGTTCGTTCTCCTCTAAATAGAGTTATATTTATGGAAGATAGTGAAATACAGTCTCCAAAAGACTTAGAAGGTAAAAAAGTAGGCTTCCCTGGTATTCCGTTAAATGAATCACTTATTCAATCAATGGTTAAAAATGATGGTGGTAATCCTGAAAATGTTGAAATGATTGATGTTGGTTTTGAACTGGGTTCATCAATTGTGAGTAAAAATGTAGATGCTGTAATTGGAGCGTATATTAATCATGAAGTACCAGTATTAAAGCACGAGGGTCACGAAACTCGAAATATTAACCCAACAGAATTTGGTATTCCAAGCTACTATGAACTTGTTGCTGTAACAAGTGATCAAACATGGGAAGAAGAGCAAGAGGAAATTAAAGCATTCTGGAAAGCAGCAACTAAAGGATATAAATTTACTGCTGAAAATCCAGAGGAAGCATTAGAGATTTTATTAAGCAATCAAGATGAAGCAAATTTTCCCCTAGTTGAGGAAGTTGAGGTTCAAAGCTTGGAGATTTTATTACCTTTAATGAAGTCTGAATCAGGTTTTGGTAGCCAAGATAAGAAACAATGGGAAGAAACAATAAGCTGGATGAAGGAAGCAGAATTAATTGAAAAAGAACCAGTTGTTAATGAAATTTTTGTTAATATAGTTGAATAGTAATCGGTAAAATTCGTGCTTCTTACATCGGAGCACGTTCTTTTGTTTAAAGAAACTTTTATGAGAATGTAAGGACTTGGTGGGATTTAAACCCACAAGAAGTACAGCAATAAAGGTGCTTTTACTACTGACTGCTCTAAACGTTGAGCTACAAGTCCTTAGTGATAGTATGAACAACTAGGTTACTTTTTATGTATGGTATTTTATACTTTTTAAATCTATCGGGATAGGTAGTTGTCGTTGATTATAAGGATAAGCACGTTATTCCTGTATCGAAAGTTTGATTTTACAGTGAATCCACTTTATAAATCAACATGTAAAAGGCTGTGTGAAAAACACACAGCCTTTAAGATAGTAGCATTATATTTTTAACTCTATGTCAGCGCCCTTACGTAGCTCTTCAATTTTAGCACTAATTTCTTGCTGTGATTTCTGTTGTTCTAGATTCGCTTTTAATGTTTCTTTAACGTCTTCGAATTTTGGTGTTTCTTCTGATTCGCCATTAGCTGAGACAAGGGAATCATAATACTTCTTTACTTCATCATCTGTTACTTTTTCAACTTTAACGTCTTTATCTAGGTATTGAGTGATTTTAACATTATCAGAGATTTGAGATTTAAGATCCTCTACTGTTAACTCACTTTCTTTTAAAGCTGTTTCAAATTCTTCTTCTGTTTTAAAACGTGCTTTTTCAGCTTCTAGCGCTTTATCAATTTCTTCCTGCGAAGCTGTATAACCTTTTTTATCAACTTCTTGCATGATTAAGGTTTGTCCAACAATAAAATCAAGCGAGCTATCTTTCAATTGTTTTGCTAACTCATCATTTGTTACATCTTGTCCTTGACTCATTGCGTTTGATTGAAATAGTGAAAGGGCATCATTAAATTCTGTTCCTTTGATTTCTTGTCCATTTACAATTGCCACAACACTATCAGCCTCAACCTTTTGTTCATCCAGCTTTTTTTGCATTTCCTCCTGGTCAACAGCAGCTTCTTCTGTTTCCTCTGCTTTTTCCGTCGTTTTAGCCTCATCTGCCTTTTTCTCTTCATCATTGTTACATGCAGCAAGAGATAGAGCTAATAGAGATATAAATAGTGTTAGTAATAATTTTTTCATTTTCTTTCCCCTTTCAAGATCTAAAAAGACTCAATATATGTAAGCGTACATAATTGGAATTGTATAACAATTGAAGCAATATTAAAAGCTAATAATACAAGAAACAGGAAAATAAATCAAATTAACTAGGGATGTACATTATACATATTTGATAGAACTAACATGATAGATAGGAAGAAACATGTTTCTTTATTTGATAGGTTAGAATTTAATGTTGTTTATTCGATGCCTGATTTTCATTGAACCTTTTTGAAGCTTTTATCTTTTAGTAGTGTAAGGAGAGATTAAGATAAAAAAATTATACTTGCAGGTGATTCCCGGTTTTCAGGTGATAAACTTTCTACTTATCTAAAAGAAAGATGTTATATGACTGTTATTTTAACGAGAGGAAAAAGTGAAATAAGAAATTGCGTTCCTTATGTAAATTGGGATGATCAAACATTAGGGAAATGAGCTTCTGAAATCAATAATAGTTATGAAATTGTTAATTTTACTGGTAAATGTGTTGGTTGCACTTATTTGAAGGTAGAGGATGCTTAAAAATAAATTTGAGTACAGTGGTTTAAGCTTGATCTTGTTTTCGATAAATCAAAAGATAAAAAGGAGATAACTTGTCCTAAAAAACATTTGATTGAAATCATGTTTGCTAAATTTAGTTGAATATCATAAACATTTTCAATATTTGAATTAAGTAATTCCTTAAAATAAGGGTTGAGAAGCGTTTATCAGGTCTGAGACGCTTTTTGAAGTAAATATGTATAGATGGTAACGCTTACACTCACTAATTGGAAGAAATACTCACAACATATCGCTTATACCTTGATAATAAAATTGAGCGTGTTAGTATTAAGTCGTGAGCAAAAATACGAACAAAAATACGAACGATATTGGAGAGATGAGATGCTACACGAAAAGACAGTTGCGTTTATAGGTGCAGGTTCGATGGCTGAAGCAATGATATCTGGTTTAGTAAATTCTAAGAAGATACCAGCACATCAAATTATAGCAACAAATCGTTCAAATGGTGAACGACTAGCTGCTTTAGAAGCTAAACATGGAATAAAAGGAATCAAACTAGATCAGTTACAGTTTGATCAAATAGATGTTTTTATCTTAGCTATGAAACCAAAAGATGTGGAAAAAGCTTTAAATAACTTAATTGGTCAAATCAGAGCAAATCAACTCGTACTATCTGTTCTAGCAGGTATCACAACAACATATCTTGAACAAAACCTTCATAATGGCCAACAGGTAGTGAGAGTCATGCCGAATACGTCAAGTACAATCGGAGAATCAGCTACAGCAATTTCCCCAGGTCATGCAACATCAAATGAGAATATTATTTTAACTCAAGAATTACTAGGGTGCATAGGTGAAGTCTATACGATTAAAGAAAAGGATATGGATATCTTCACAGGTCTTGCAGGAAGTGGTCCAGCATACTTTTACTATTTAATGGAGCATATGGAGAAGCAAGGTTCAGAAGCAGGTTTTGATGTTGAAACAACAAGACAAATCATCGCTCAAACGATAGTAGGTGCTGCTAAAATGATTCAAGAGCAAGATGTAACTCCAACTGTTCTTAGGGAGAAGGTAACGTCTCCTAATGGTACAACAGCTGCAGGATTAAAAGCACTTGATGATAATGGTGGAGGTCTAGCAATCTCTAAAGCTGTTGAACATGCAGCAATACGCTCAAAGGAAATTAGTGAGCAAATACAGGAAAGCTTATTGGTTACTGCAAATAAATAGTTTATAAGTTTAAACGGAATTTTTAATGATAAAGAGACAAAAACAACTCAGGAGTGATAGAATGACGGCCCTAGACAATGAGAAAAAACGGGTTGTAATAAAAGTAGGAAGCAGTTCATTAACAAGTCGACACGGTGAAATAAGTCGACGTAAACTAGAGAAATTAGCAGATGAAATAGCATTGTTAAAAGATGAAGGTCATGAAATTGTATTCGTATCTTCTGGAGCAGTTGCCGCAGGATATCGAAAGCTAGGTTGTATTGATCGACCAACGTCATTACCAGAAAAGCAAGCTGCAGCTTCGATTGGTCAAGGGTTATTAATTGAAGCATATTCAGAAATCTTTTTATCGCATGGCTATGTGGCGTCACAAATCTTAATTACTCGTAGTGACTTTTCTGACGAATATCGCTATAACAATGTAAGAAACACATTAAATGTTTTATTAGAGCGTGGAATTATACCAATTGTAAATGAAAATGACACAGTAACAGTAGATCGCTTGAAGTTTGGTGATAATGATACTTTATCAGCAAAAGTTGCAGGATTAGTAGAAGCTGATCAATTGATCATTTTATCAGATATAGATGGTTTATATGATTCAGATCCTCGTAAAAATGATGAAGCAAAGCTGCTTGAAAAGGTATATGAAATTACACCTGAGATAGAAGAGGGAGCTGGAGAATCCGGAAGTAATGTTGGTACAGGGGGAATGAAATCGAAAATTGATGCTGTAAAGATTGCAATGGCTTCAGGTATATCGACATTCTTAGGTAAAGCTACTGTATCAAATATTTTAGGTGATGCTGTTAATGGTGACGCGAGAGGAACTTATTTTGAAGTAACTAATGAAACAGTTAACTTAAATCAGAAGAAGCAATGGATTGCCTTCCATTCGGGTCCAGAAGGTGAACTTGTGATTAATCAACATGTGAAGATGTCAATTGCAGATCATAAGCACAGTATTTACTCTTCAGATATAGAACAAGTAAATGGACAATTCGAAAAAGGTTCAGTAATCCGTATTCTTGATCATGAAGGTGAAAGAATTGGTCTTGGAGTTGTCAATTATTCGAATGAAGAATTAGAAGAAATTAGGAATACAACTGGTGAAGACGCTAAGAAACAAGAAGTTGTACACTTTGATGATCTTGTTTGTGAGCTTGAATTATCATTACCTGTTGGAGTATAAAAAGGAGGAATTGCATGTCTGTAACAAAAGAACAAACAAACGTTGAAGCACAAGCAATAGCAGCTAAAAAAGCAGCGAAAAAGGTTAGTTTATTATCAACAGAAGAGAAAAATGAAGCACTACATGTTTTAGCAGATCAATTAGAGCAAAAATTTCAATATATTTTAGATGAAAATGAAAAGGATCTTCAGGCTGGTCGAGAAAAGGGATATGAAGAGGCTTATATGGATCGACTTTCATTATCTAAAGAACGAATAACAGACTTTGCTGATGGTCTTCGTCAAGTTGCTACTTTAGAGGATCCTACAGGTAAAACAATCTCGAATTGGACGCTTGAAAATGGCTTGCTTGTTGAAAAGGTAACAGTACCTCTAGGAGTTATTGGTATGATTTATGAAGCACGTCCTAATGTTACTGTAGATGCTACAGGACTTGCGCTTAAATCAGGAAATGCCATCGTATTAAAAGGCGGATCATCTGCTTTATCATCAAACAAAGCGATCGTGCAAGTTATGCATGAAGCACTAGGTAATACTAAAATCCCAAAAGATGCGGTGCAATTTATTGCAAGCACTGACCGTGAAGCTACACAACAGCTTTTTACAATGAAAGAGCATATTGATGTGTTAATTCCAAGGGGTGGAGGATCACTTATTAGTGCAGTTGTAAACAATGCAACAGTACCTGTGCTTGAAACAGGTGTTGGGAATTGTCATTTATATATTGATGTTGAAGCAGATGTTGAAAAAGCATTAAACATTCTTGTCAATGCAAAAACGGACCGTCCAGCAGTGTGTAACGCACTTGAAACAGCGATCATTCATAAAGAATGGCTGGAGAAAAACAGTGCAAAATTAATTCAAACACTTAAAGAGCATGGGATTTCTGTTCATGGTGACGAAACTGCTTTGAAGTATATTCCAAACTCTGTTTTAGCAAATGAAGAAGACTGGGCAAATGAATATCTAAGCTTAGATCTTGCTGTTAAAACAGTAAATAATGTTGAAGAAGCTATTGACCATATTGAATCATATGGTACGAAGCATTCTGAAGCAATTGTAACGGAGAACAAAGCAACTGCAAAATTATTTATGAGTTTAGTAGATGCGTCAGCTTTATATCATAATGCTTCTACACGCTTTACTGATGGTGGTGCATTAGGATTTGGTGCAGAAATTGGTATATCTACACAAAAATTACATGCTCGTGGTCCAATGGGATTACCTGCATTAACAACAGTTAAGTTTTTAATGAGTGGTAATGGTCAAATAAGATAATAATATTTTAGCAGTAGGTGTTCACAAGGAAGCGATATTCCTGTGAACACTTTTTTGTTTTATTGATCTTTTCTTATAAAATTATTGTATTGATAAGGCTCCTAAATATTTATTCTATTTTTTCTGAAAACTTTTACCTGTTAAAGTATTGACTCTTTTGTTGGTGGTGTTATAATACTTAACATAATAATGTTAGAAAACCTAACAAACAAAAGGTGGTAAAATTGAAGAAAATAGAAGCGATTATAAGACCTCAAAAAATTACCGAAACGATAAAGGGGTTAAAGAGTATAGGGATTACAGGCTTTACTGTTTCTCAAGTAGTTGGAAGAGGAAAGCAAAAGGATACAAAAGGTGTATATAGAGGGAAAAACTACAATGTAACGCTACATCCAAAAATAAAACTAGAAATTGTATTATCAGATCACATGATTGATTTAACAATTAAGACAATTATTGATTCAGCACAAACAGGCGAAGATGGAGACGGAAAGATCTATGTTTACCCAATTCTTGAAGCATATAATATTCGAACTGGTGAGCCGGATATAACGATTGACGATCTAACAATGAAGGGAGGCTTCTAAAGATGGAACTTATTCATTTAAATACTGTGTGGATTGTCATAGCAGCTGCGATGGTATTATTCATGGAGGGTGGCTTCAGTTTATTAGAGGCAGGTCTAGTTCGAACGAAAAATGCTGTAAATGTTACGATGAAGATTTTTGTGGATTTAACTATCGGAGCATTAGCATTTTGGTTAATAGGCTTTGGGATTATGTTTGGAGAAGATGCATTCGGTTTAATCGGTACAAGCCTCTTTGGAAGCCCTGAAAATATTAATCTTGGACTTGAGTTGCCAAGTGAAGCATTTGTGTTATTTCAAATGGGTTTTGCTATTGCTTGTGTATCAATTGTTTCTGGAGCAGTCGCAGAACGAATGAATTTTAAAGCTTATATTATTGCAGCCGCACTTATCACATTACTTATTTATCCAATATCAGGTCATTGGATTTGGAATAGTGACGGATGGTTGGCGCAATTAGGAATGAAGGATTTTGCAGGATCAGCAGCTATTCATGCTGTTGGAGGATTTGCCGCATTAGCCATAGCAAAATTACTAGGTGCTAGAAAAGGTAGATTTAACAATGATGGCAGTGTGAATGTTTTTGCACCTAGTAATATACCATTAGCATCGAGTGGAGCTTTTATTTTGTGGTTTGGTTGGTTCGCTTTTAATAGTGGTAGTACATTAGATGCTTCTGATGCATCTTTAGCTTCAATAGCAATCAATACAATGCTTGCTGGTGCAAGTGGAGGAACTGTGACGTTACTTTTAACAATGAATAAGTTTGGTAAAGCAGATCCAAGTATGACGATTAATGGAGTACTTTCAGGTTTAGTAGCTATAACAGCTGGCTGTGCATTTGTTGATCAAGGGAGTGCCATTATAATTGGCGCTATAAGTGGAATTATTGTTATCTATGCAACTTTGTTAATAGATAATATGAAAATTGATGATCCTGTAGGAGCAGTTGCTGTTCATGGATTTAATGGGATTTTTGGAACGATTGCAGTAGGATTATTTGATTCAACAGAGGGTTTATTTACAACTGGATCTATTTCTCTGCTTGGAATACAGGTGCTTGGAGCATTAGTAGTTGCAGTTTGGGGATTAGCCGGAGGTATAGCTATTGCAAAAATAGCTGATATCACTGTTGGTTTAAGAGCAACAGAAGAGGAGGAAGAAGAAGGTCTTGATATGTCATATCATGGAATACCTGCTTATAATGAACTAGAACGATTTACAGATTTACCAACTAGCCTTTATAATTTTGAAGAATCAACTGGCATAACTGTTGCTAGGTCAGAGCAAAAGAAAATAGTAGGTTAATAACTGTTTTTTTGAAAGGTTATACAGGCTAAGTGGTGTAAAAATTGTTTATAGCATAAAGTGACTTGATACTTGAAGAAAAGATATATGAGGGCTATAAAACTGAACTGTATTCTTAAAGTTTTATTAGCAACATCCAGACTATAATAAAAAGGATGAATCAATTTTAAGGGAAGTACTCCTGTTAAATTGATTCATCCTTTTTTCTCGGAAAAAACTAGATAGTAAATCTACTACAAAATTTCCTTGTGTCTTACTTAATTAAAATTGAAAACATAAGTCCTAAATATGTTGCTACAATAAATGTTAAAGCAAATCCTAATGCTATGAATGGTGAAAGTCTTTTATAAAAGCTTAGAATAATCATACCTAAAAAAATAAAGGCGATGAAAAGTAATGAAATTCCTTCAAAAACTGGTGAAAACTGAACAGTTAATGGAGCAACAATTTCATAATTGAGAATACTTTCCAACCAAAAAGCTGGTCCTTCCTGGATTACAGTCGCGTTCACTTGATGAGGAGGTGGTAAAGTTCCTAGAACACCTGTAATAAAAAAGACGAGCATTAGTATTAAGGTTTCTGCTTGCACCCATTTAATAGGGTTAAAATGGGGATCCTGTCCTGCTTTTTTAGCAAGAAATCCATTGATTAATGCAAAAGCTAAGATTGGAATGATACTTATATGTTTTAATAAAATCATTTGTCCATAAGGCAGAACCCAGGAATTAAAATAATCTCCTGGCTGAACAACAAAAAGCATTAAAAATATTCCGGAGATTGTTGTAATTAAAAATAATCCAATTGTAAATGGAGTAAACCATTTTAAGAAATTAGACCAATTTTCATTACCCTTTGCAATCCAGCTAACATGTATTAGAACGCCCACCCACATCGTAACAACAAGAAAATGAATGGAGTGTGAAAATAAACCAGACCATAAGTTTAGTGTTGATGCGTGACTTGAATAACCAATAGATAAAATCATCAAGAGCAAAAATATAGATTGTAAATATTTTGATCCTGAAACATATATGGTCATCCATAATAATACAGCAAAAAAGCTTCCGTATAACCAAGCGATGCCAACTTGAAACTCGGTTAAGATTGAATACGCTGTTAAGCTAAAAAGTCCTTCAGTTGAAAAAAATAAAATAACTTCAACGACTGGTAAAAAAGTTAATATGATAATTCCTAAAACTGCTAGTAAAAGACTTGGTTTTGAGATTTTAATGCTCGGTTTCATTGATTCAGGTACATATTGTAAAACAATATATCCAACTAAATAAGAAAAAAGCATATATGTTACATATTGTGTTAATGGAATGATTTGCTGCATACTTACCTCTTTTTACGCATTAACATTAATATTCCAGCACCTAATAATACAACTAAAACAATAACTGAAATTGTTGGTAGTAATGAAGCCTTATTTTCTTGAACATTTTCACTTTCATTTGCTTCAGTTAACTCTGAGTCTTCACTTAATTCTTCCGTACTAGAGCTTTCCGTATTAGTGGAGCTGTCATCTTTGTTTTCTTGCTCAGTTTGGACATTTTCAGTTTGTTTTGGAATTTCCTCAACTGAGTCTTCTTTTGTAATAGCTTCAACAGTAAATGGTATTTCCCCGCTAATCGCATGACCATCCTTTGCAGCTATTTTCCATGTTATTGTGTAATTTCCATTCTCTAAAGGTGTGCTCAAATTTCCAGTAACGATATTATCATTTACGGTAATGGAATCAAGAGGTATATCTTCTCCATTTTCATTAGTTAATAACAATGTACTTTGGTTTTCGATTTCTTCAGCAAATTCAACTGATAACTCAGACAAATCACTTGTAACCACTGCACCTTCACTAGGTGTAGAATTCGTAATCGTTGTATGTGCAAAAGATATTGTTGGTATCATGCATAAAAGACACATTAAAAAAAATACAAACTTCTTCATTATATCACCTGATCCTTTGTAGTCTTTCCATTCATTATTGTCATTGTAACATTTTATTCTCCCATAATAACAAAACCAAATCTTACAATTTTGCAAACAGGTGTGTCCAAGTATCGACAAAACTCGGGGCGTGCCTGTCACGACGAATTTAAAAGTTTTTTTTGATAACTGTGCGAATGCCCTTACAGACAAGTCCCCAGTTTCATATTGTAGTATTACAACGAAAGGGAGGTGTTGTTGATGAGCGTTGCAACTCCAGGATATGGCGGTGGATTTGCGTTAATCGTTGTTTTATTCATCCTACTAATTATTGTAGGTTCGGCTTTCGTTGGTTACTAAAAAAGTAAAGGATTTTTTTTATTAAAAATAAAGGAGGAGTTATAATGGGTTACGGATTTGGTGGATACGGTTATGGTGGTTACGGCTGTGGCGCAGGTTACGGTGCTGGATATGCTGCACCAGTAGCAGGTGCAGGTAGAGGCTTCGCGTTAATCGTTGTATTGTTCATTCTTTTAATTATCGTTGGAGCTGCTTATTTAGGATAAAGACTCAAATTAAACAAAAGGTCGCTTGCGGCCTTTTGTTTTTTTACTATTTTTGCTATTAAACAATGTATATAGTGGTACTTGTCCTCTTGATACCTTTTAGACGTAATGTAATACATACATTGATGGAGAATAATGAAACGTTTGGAAGTAGTCATCCGTAAAATAGATAAGTAAAGTTTGAGGGAGTGAAGGTAATGAAAGCTAACGGATGTATAAAATGTGGTAGTCATGATGCCGGGAAAAAGGAAGTGGCAATGACAGGTACAGGGTTATCAAAGATGTTTGATGTTCAAAACAACCAATTTATCGTTGTCTATTGTAATTCTTGTGGTTATTCCGAGTTTTATAATAAAAAAGCTTCAACTACTTCGAATATTTTAGATCTTTTCTTTGGGGGATAATGAGTTTTTAAGAGAGATGTTGGTATCATATAAAAGGAAGAAACAGTGTTTCTGCATATAAAGTAAGGCTCTTTTCTGAAAGATTGTTCCTAATAGATTGCATTAACTGTTAAAGGAGCATTTAAGTGACTGGTTTAGTTTAATTCTGTTGAAAGCAATTTTTATAGAACATGGAAGCCTCCTCGTGAAAAAAGCGTCTGTAATGCTTTTAAACGCTTTTTTTACGAGGCTATTTAACTCACTTCAATTAACAAGTGTTTATGTATAGCAGTATATTAATTCTGCAAACCTAACCTTAACCTATTTATGCTAATATACTGTTTCTTTTTACTGTTTTATTCGGATTTCCTTTCCCTTTCATTCCAAATAGTATTCTTAACACGTTAAAATGACGTATAACAAAATGATAAATAGTTCCAATTAAAATAAATGAAACAAATATAAGAACAGGAAACTTTATTAAAATTGGCCATTGAAGATCTTTAATCATAAACCCAATCAACACAATGATAGGTTGATGAAGAACATAAAAAGGCATAGCTGCTTCACTACAATATTTAAGGGTAGTATTGGTGAAAGATAAATACTTAAAAGTCAGATAATAAAAACTAAGAATAAGGTTCCAACTGCTAATCACGGATAAAAACACAAAAATAAAATAACTATTATTCGATTTCTCTGGAACGCCTAAATGAAACCATATGATATAAGTTGATAATGAAATGATCGTTATAATTAACAGATAGCTTAATTTTTGCTGAATTAAGCGTAAAATAGAATTGCTAGAAAAAAAGAAGTATCCTACTAAAAATAAAATCAGGTAAACTAATAAATCCCAGCCCCCAAGATTTACAGTCATACTAAATATAGAAACAAGGGTAAATGCTATAGGAATAAATATAAACTGGTAAAATGATACTTGCTTTATAGGTTGAAATTTAAGTAATAATGGCATTGTTATAATAGAGAAGATTAATAGTGCCAAAAGATACCATAGATGTAATCCAACGAAAGCGAAATTCCCACTACCTCCAATTTCTAAATAAAATCCGTTAAAATAATGTGGAATAAATGCTAAAAATGAGTCTGAAAATTGACTGTGATCTAGCCGCTCAATATATACTTGTGGTGGTGAAAGAATAAATATCCCAAAAAGTAAGGGGATACCTAATCGAATAAATCGTTCAAGTAAATATGATTTAGCATTTCTTTTACTCAAGGAATACGATGTACTAATTCCTGATAATACAAAGAAAAGCGGCATAATCCAAATTCCTATTAATAAAGAAATAGTTAAAATAATGCCGTTATCAAGTTGATTATTTTTGACATGCCAAGTAAAGGGATTGAAATACATGGAACAATGGTACAAAAAAACAAACAGAGTAGCGATGACTTTTAACCAGTCTAAATCATATCTTCTAGAAACACCCTTTTTATTCATCTTACTGTCTCCTTAGGAATTATTTATTATGACAAATTATAAAACTTGATGATATTACTTTAGAGAATGCAATACATTTATCACATAACTAGATCAATTGGAAAGAATTTAAAGAACCTTAATTAAGAACATAATACATAAGAGGAAAACATGTAACTATTAATTTGAGTTTATCCTATTCATTTATAGTATTTAGTAACTCTATACATTGGATTAATGTTTTTAAATCTCTTTTATGTAAGCTACAATATGAGAGAACTACAAATCAAAAAATTGTTAAGGAGATCTTATGAAATCAATGACATCAGAAACAATGCAGCTTATAAAAGAATTAGTGGAAATCCCTAGTCCTTCAGGTCATACGACTGAAATTATCTCATTTGTAGAAAAATATTTAAAAGATTTTCATGTTGATATGAAGAGAAACCATAAAGGTGGCTTACTCGTAACCATTCCTGGAGAAAACAAAAATCAACATAGAATGTTAACTGCACATGTTGATACCTTAGGGGCGATTGTGAAGGAAATCAAATCAACTGGAAGACTAATGATTGATTTAATAGGTGGATTTACTTATAACTCAATTGAGGGAGAGTATTGCCAAATTGAGACCATTAATGGAGAAGTTTATTCTGGAACAATTCTTATGCATCAAACATCTGTCCATGTTTATAAAGATGCGGGAAAATTAGAAAGAAATCAAAAAAATATTGAAGTAAGAATTGATGAAAAGGTACATAATGCAGATGATGTAAGAAAGCTTGGAATTGAGGTTGGTGATTTTATATCCTTTAACCCTAGAGCTGAGATAACAAAAAGTGGTTTTATCAAGTCACGTCATTTGGATGATAAAGCTAGTGTGGCATTATTATTAAATTTAATTAAAAAAATAACAATAGAACAGATAAGCCTCCCATACACAACGCATTTTCTAATCTCAAATAACGAGGAAATTGGGTATGGAGGCAACTCAAATATTCCTCCTGAAACAGTTGAATATTTAGCTGTTGATATGGGTGCTATTGGTGATGGTCAAAGAACAGATGAGTTTACGGTGTCAATTTGTGCTAAGGATTCAAGTGGTCCTTATCATTATGGTTTGCGAAAAAAACTAATTGAACTTGCTAAGCAAAATAACATCGCGTACAAAGTAGATATATATCCATACTATGGCTCAGATGCCTCTGCTGCTATTCGCTCTGGACACGATTTAGTTCACGGCTTAATAGGACCTGGTATTGATGCTTCACATGCATTTGAACGGACACACTACACTTCACTTGAACATACAGCTAACTTGCTTTACTATTATGTTCAATCTGAGATGACAACGTAAAAGTACGAAAAGAAGATGCTGGGACATAAATATTTAAACTAATGAAAAACCCGATCTATTAGGTGATATTTCAATCAATCTTTCGCCTAAGAGTTCGGGTCTTTTACTGCCTGCAATAGATATTAGATATTGTATACAATTTTTTAAGTAATAGTGGAATGGAACGGAAGATACTAGGTCAACTACGGAAATAGAGGAAAGGCTGAGAACTAAGCAGGCGTAGCTGAAGGGAGGCACAGTGTCTGCAGCGCAATGGAACAAACTCGTTTCTTTTTAGCTTAACTGAATTTAGGTCTATTTTCTTTTTGTATGATACTTAATTATGTCCCTGCCTCTTTAATTTTTTTTATAACGTCGATAGAAAAGCACCGTTATTATATATTATGGACTCTTGAACTTCTTCTTAAGAAGAGCAGTTATGTAAACCAAGGCTGGTATTATTAACCCGACTGTTATGATATATGGTGTGTTCGTATATTTGGAATACTCTTTAATATAAACAGAATCTGGTATCAAAATAAGGGTTATGACAAAGAAGAAAATGGCAGATGGAATTGTCACTACCTTATAACTTTTTAAGTTTAAAAATTGTGATATACCGAGACATAGCGCATAGAAAGTAAGCGTGAGTTTAAAAAAAATGCTAATAAACCACATAATCGCTACAATTATTTCTAATCGTTCAAGAAAATTGCCCAAACTGATTTTTTTCCCAAGAACATAAATAGGGTATTCTTGTCTAGTTGTAATTCCCGGACCTAAAATAAGCACACAATAAACGGTTAAAATGATTAAAGCAACTGATCCAATTGTTACGCCTATTAAGAAAGCTTTAGATAGTTTATCTTTACTTTTTATATAAGGAGTAAACATTAACAAAGTAAATAATTCAAGAAAAGGAAAACCAATCATGTAGTAAGCACCATATAAAGATGGTTTTATGCCATTCTCAAAGATCGGTAACGCATTGGTCCATTCAAGCTCAGGGAAAAGAAGGATAATTAAGATTAAGAATAATAAAAAAACCCATGGCAGAAAAATTTCAGCTGTTCTTGCTAGAGTTTCAATTCCTAATCTAGTTACATAGACCACAACAATTAGAAATAAAATATAAATTGATTGAATGGGTGTTCCAGGTAGAATCTGAGTTATGATAAAATCACCAATATCCCATATAAGAATGGAACAAAGAAATATTAAGTAGGAAAAGGTAAAGAGAACAAAAAATACTGCGATTTTAGAACCGAATGTATCTTTTATAGCTTCAATATAACTTTTATTGTGAAAGTATCTGCCAAAATGAGCATAGAAGTATGCTACTAATACGCCAGAAATGGATCCAATTATCACAGAAAAACTAGCATCTTGTTTAGCGATACCTGTAAGCATAGCCGGCAAAAATAAAACAGAGCTACCCATTACGAATAAAATAATTAAGATACTAAATTGAGAGGAAGAAAGAACAACTTCTTTTTTCAAGTTGCACCACCTCCAAGAATTTGATCGACAAATTGACCAACCGGCTCATATATAAACTTAATTCCTTCTAAAGGGTTAGGGATAGGAAATTTTAATATGTGAGTGATATAGATGATACTAGTTATTCCAATGATGACCAAATAGGTATACATTTCTTTCATTTGTTTATTTTTCCTCATTTTTCCGGCTTCCCAATAGCTTAATCCTGAGACAATAAATAGATAAAAAATTATTTTAATTGCCACTACTTACCCTCCATCTCATTAAGAAAGGATTCGTTTGTTGTTCCTAATCTACGTATTGTAGTTTGAAAATTTATTTCTACTTCTAATTCTGGAAAAACCTCTTCATTCCATTTATCCTCTATTTTACTCCATGTTTTGGGATCTTCTCGGTGGATGGCTTCACCAAAGCCGAATATGTCAGTTTCCAATTTCTGTGCCTTTTTAATAACATCAGTTAAAACTTTATTTCCTCTTTCGTTCGTTATTTTTTCGAGTTCTTTCATATCTTTTTCATTAGTTAAATCGATATCTGCTTGAACCTCTCCGATCTGACCTTCAGGAAATACATCTACCTTTATTTTTGGTCTATTGTTTCCACTGGTGATAGCTGTTACTTTTGTGGAGGAATTTGTAAATTCAAGAGTGATATTTCCATCTTGCCAATCAAGAACTGCTACTGTATTGATGACATTATCTGTAATATAGTTATAGCCTTTGCTTTCTTCTTGATCTAGCCAGCCAACTAATTTTTCATCTTGAAAGATCGCAATATTCTCAAGAATCAGATTAGCAGGAGAGGGAATACTTTCAACATTTTCAAGTGAACCAGAGATATTTTCGTTACCTTCAATAATGATTCCTGTTAAAACTGGGTTATTTCCGGTAGAGGTTAGCTTATTAATGAGTTCATCTAAATTTACTCTTGCTGTAGGAGCCCAGTTTTTATAAGAAACTTCAATTGTATTAAAAACTTTGTTTGATGGATTTTTTTCAATGGGTGTCAAAACATTTAGTATTTCCGATGGTGAGTTTTTTGTAGAAACTACAAGATAAAAGTCAGTACGAAATTCATGATCTCTTGACATAAATTCTAATGCTTTGCTTATTCCTTCTTTGGCTAATTCCTCACCAATTACAACAAGACGTAAGTGAGCAAAATATAATTTTCTAGGTGCATGCTTTGATAGTTTTCTAATTGCTTCAAAAATAGATCTGCCTTTAATAGAATATGTAGAAACAGCAACCCTAGTTGTTTGTGTTTTCCCTGCAATATCTCCTGGGTTTATGATTTGAACTGTCACTTCATACTCATCACCAGATTTTTCAATTCCCATTGCAGATACAATTGCTAATTCAGTTAATTCTTTAGCACTCCAACAACCAGATAATAGAGAGAAAATTAGAGCAATAAACATATATTTTTTGAACAAGTGTTTTCCCTCCATTTTGTTGGTTTAAGGTGATGGTTTAGGAGTGTTTTCTCTAACTTTATCTTTTCCACTAATTAATTTAGGTCTGGTCTTCATTCCCCAAAGTGATAAACGAATAATTCCGTCCTTTTGATCTTTCAGAACAAATGGTGCAAATGGCAGGAGGTAGGGAACTCCGAATGATCGTAAGCTACATAAATGAGCAATTAAGATGATTAAGCCGAGAATAATTCCGAATAAACCAAAGGTCGCAGCTAAAATCATGAAACCAAAACGAAGCATTCTAACGGATATGGCCATATTGAATTTAGGGGTAACAAAGCTAGCTATCGCTGTTAAAGAAACAACAATGACCATTGTAGCAGACACTAATCCAGCTTCAACAGCTGCTTGTCCTAAAACTAGTGCTCCAACAATGGAAATAGCTGCTCCAACAGCTCTTGGCATTCGAATTCCTGCTTCACGTAAGATTTCGAATGTTAATTCCATAAAAACAGCTTCTATAAATGCAGGGAAGGGTACTCCTTCTCTTTGAGCAGTAAGACTCACCAATAATGTGGTTGGTAGCATTTCCTGGTGATACGTTGTCACTGCAATATAAGCAGCTGGCGTTAATAGAGAGAGTAAGAATGCTCCAACTCTTAGGAGTCTAATCAATGTAGAGATATCGGCTCGTTGGTAGTAGTCTTCACTAGATTGCATAAAGTGGATAAATAAAGCTGGTACAACTAAAACAAAAGGCGTACCATCAACTAATATTGCGACTCTTCCTTCTAAAAGTCCCCCAACAACAGAATCAGGTCTTTCGGTATTGTATACAGTTGGAAAAGGAGTATAAGTTTCATCTTGGATTAAACTTTCCACATAGCCACTTTCCAATATGGCATCAATATCAATTCTTTCTAATCTCTCACGAACTTCTTCTACGATCTTGTCATTGGCTACCTCTTTTATATATGTAATCGCAATTTCTGTTTTAGATCTTTTTCCTACTTTGATTGGTTCAAATACAAGATTAATATCATTAATTCGTCGCCTAATTAATGATGTATTAGTTCGGATATTTTCTGTGAATCCATCTTTAGGTCCCCGAACAAGCTGTTCTGAGGTAGGTTCCTCAACACCTCTTCCTTCCCAGCCTTTCGTGCCGATTTTGTATGCTTCTGATGAACCATCAATTAAGATAACCGAATCACCAGATAAAATCGTTTCATACACTTTTTCGTAATCTGTTTGATAATCCTTAATAATTTCTAATTCTCCAGCTGATAATGAAAACTCTTTAATTTGTTGAATAATTATCTGAGATGTTATTTCTTCCTGTAATCTTGTTTCACGAAGATCGATCATGAGATTTTGTAATATTGTGTGATGAATTAGGTCTTTGTCCGCTAAGCCATCAACATATATTACAGCTGCATGAACGATTTCAACTGTACCAATTTTGAATTCTCTTATAATAATATCTGGACTATGTCCAATATCTTTTTTGATTTTTTCCATCGATTCTGAAAGGAGTTGAGATTTTTCGCTTTTTTGATTTGCATGATTTTTATTATCTTTTTCATTTGACTTCCACTTGCTTAGCGGAATAAGTGGTCTCGGTGTTTTTTTCAATTGAAATCAAATCCATTTTTAAAGTTTAGTATGGTTATTTTGTACATTTTGGAAAGATTTACTCATCTTTTCATCCTATTTTGTTTTATTATTTGTTATATCAACTCTTTGGTGAAGTTAGAGAGGTTTTAAGTGGAATCCATTTTTAGAAAGAGATAGTATAAATTTTGATTTGAACTATTGTATTTCTGTAAACGAATTAAAAGAGGAAAAAGAAATGGAGATATAGAATATGATTTAACACAGACACCTTTCATTCTGTACCACATGATTAAATTAAAATAGATACAAATATATAGTTGGTTGTATTTTGAATTTTTGATTATAGTAATAGATTATTTTTCTAGTATGAAATTATTTATATTTAAGGAGGATTACTTATGATTTACTATATCGTAGACGTATTTGCTGAAGAAAAATATAAAGGAAATCAATTAGCTGTCTTCAATGAAATTGGTGATTTGACAAGCGAAGAAATGCAGCAAATTGCAAAGGAAACAAATTTTTCTGAAACAACCTTTATTAGTGGGGTAGATAAAGATGGAGGTTATCATGTAAGAATCTTTACTCCTAATGAAGAGGTGCCATTTGCTGGTCATCCAACTTTGGGTACTTCTTACATTATAAGAAAAGAATTAATGAAGAAATCGCAGGATCGTGTAACATTAAAGTTAAAGGTAGGAGATATTCCAGTTACATTTGATGATTCTATTATTTGGATGAAGCAAAATCAACCAGATTTTGCGGAAGAGTTTTCATGGGGGGAAGTTAGTCAAGTTCTACAATTAGAGGAAGGTGACTTTGATTCTAACTATCCGATTCAAGATGTATCAACAGGATTGCCATTTATTATCGTACCTTTAAAAAACCTAGAAGCTGTAAAAAAAGCAAAGGTTAATCAAGAGAAATTAGTTTCACTAACGCAAAATACAAGAGCTAAAGCAATTCTTGTATTTAGTCGTGATACATATAATGAAGAACATCATCTAAATGCTCGTGTTTTTGTCGATATATTCGGGATACCTGAAGATCCTGCAACAGGAAGTGCAAATGGATGTTTAGCGGGCTATCTATTAAAACACGATTATTTAAAGAATAAGAAGATAGATATAAAGGTAGAGCAAGGCTATGAAATTCAAAGGGAATCTCTCATACATATAAAAGCTGAGATGGTTAATGAAGAATACGCCATTCATGTTGGTGGAAAGGTAGTGAATATAGCTAAAGGAGAATGGTATTGAACACAATGAACACCATATTTAAATTAGGTGTTCATTGTAGATAATTCTGTTACATTATATTTTGGACATGATTCTATATGTGAAAAAAGTTGCCCCGAGTAATAAAGCAGACAATAAAATAACAAGACCGATACCCATCTCATCAATTAATGTTAGTAAATATATAATGATAGCTATGTCAGTTATGACTGATCCAATAAGTAATACTTTTGGAGATCTCATCCGTAACACTCCTTTTTGATTTCTACAACTATAATTAACATAAGTATATCCTTATCCTTGGGAATAATAAAACCGAGTGGGTTATTATATATAAAATGTACCCTATAGAGTAGACACTTATAAAAAGTCTACCTATGGGGTACTTTTTTGTATAATTAAGAGAAAAAATAGGGATTGGGGAAAAACAGAATGAGTAAAAAGATATTTACAGAGAAAGAGATTAAAGCACTTTCTGGTAACCCTTATGTTAAATCAGTTAGTACAA
>NZ_JAFBDU010000001.1 GCF_016908395.1 Metabacillus crassostreae | reverse complement strand
GATCTAAAGCCACCATTTCAATTTGATCACGTTGAGTAGAGTTATGTTTCGTAAGCATCAAAAATCACCTCAGAATTATTATTACTATTATTTTAAATGAAAAAAAGACTGTAAACAAACTAGATTTTCGCTAGTTTGTCTACAGTCTGAAAGAACTTACAAATGTAAGTTCTTTTTTTTCTGATTTTTATTTGAATTGGACCTTCTTCTTTACACCTCAATAACATTTCAGCTGAAATACTACGGAAATCTAATATAAAACTTGTAATAAAACCTAACATAATTCATCTGAATTATCTAAAAGTTTAGCTAAGATAACTGATTTGATTATTGTGATTTAGTTAATCTGTACAATGACATATTATGTTAATCTGATTATTATAAATATATGTATAACACATAATGTAACGTTATATAACATATATAGTTTTTGATAGTGTTGTTTTTTGTCATAGAGGGGGAGTTTCGTTGAGTATATTAATAAAAAATGCAGAAATCGTAACTGGTAATAAAACAAATGATATTTTTGTGGGTGACGTACTCATTGAAGGTAATCGAATAACTCAAATGGCTAAATCTATCGAAGGTGTAATGGTTGAAAAGATCATAGATGCTTCAGGGAAAACAGTGATTCCTGGTTTAATACAAAGTCATATTCACCTTTGCCAAACGTTATTTAGAGGCCAAGCAGATGATTTAGAGCTTATGGATTGGTTAGCAAAGAAAATTTGGCCATTAGAAGCAGCGCATGATGAAGATTCTATTTATTACTCGGCTTTACTAGGTCTAGGTGAGTTAATACAAAGTGGCACAACTTCAATTATTGATATGGAAACAGTTAAACATACAGATTTTGCTTTTCAAGCGATGGCAGAGAGTGGAATTAGAGCAATTGCTGGAAAAGTAATGATGGATAAAGGTGAAGGTGTACCGAAAAACCTTCTTGAGAAAACTGACCAATCTCTAATAGAAAGTGTTGATCTTCTCGAAAAATGGAATGGATATGATGGTGGACGGCTTCAATACGCTTTTTCGCCGAGGTTTGTTATTTCTTGTACAGAGAAATTATTAACAGAAGTTAGAGACTTGTCTGCTTATTATAATGTGAAGGTGCATACACATGCATCAGAGAATTTAAAAGAAATTGAGATTGTGGAACAGGAACGAGGAATGAGAAATATTGTTTATTTAGATCACATCGGTCTAGCTAATCCTAGACTCATTTTGGCTCACTGTATTTGGTTAGATGACCAAGAAAAAAAGATCATAAAGGAAAAAGGGATTAAAGTCAGTCATTGTCCAGGTTCTAATTTAAAATTGGCTTCAGGTGTTGCCTCGACACCAGAAATGCTTGAAAATGATGTGTTTTTAAGTATTGGAGCAGACGGAGCACCTTGTAACAATAATTTAGATATGTTTAATGAGATGAGGCTAACTGCACTGATTCAAAAGCCGAAACATGGTCCAACTTCAATGGATGCGCACAAAGTCTTCAAAATGGCTACGATGGGCGGTGCACAAGCGATGGGCTTAGAGGATGAGATAGGAAGTTTAGAGGTAGGTAAAAAAGCAGATCTTGTTATTTTAGATTTAAACGATTTTCACACATATCCATCAGTCGACGTGGACCCTATTTCAAGAATTGTTTATTCCGCAACTAGAGGTAATGTTGAAACATCAATTATTAATGGGAAAATTATAATGGAAAATAAAATCATGAAGACAATAGATAAATCAATTGTGCTGAAAGAAGCTAATAGCTCAATTAAAAGATTATTAAGCAAGATAAGCAGCCAAACACTAGCGATGTAATATTTATGATGTAAACCATGAACATTTTTTTAGTTTAAATTGAAAATCAATAACCAAATTAATAGATAAATATATGAAAACCTCTTACAAACTTATAACCTTAAAACAAAATTCATAAGGGGAGGGGAGTGCTGTGAGAACTGACATTTTTGAAATTTTGGATGTTTTATCATCTTCTGATTATAATAATGTTCTTGCCACAATTGTTGAGGTTGAGGGTTCGGCTTATCGAAAAGAGGGGGCCGTAATGCTATTTCAAGAAAATGATAATCAAGTAGGTTTGTTGAGTGGAGGGTGTTTAGAAGCTGATTTGAGGGCGAGGATTTCGGAGAGTCATTACAAGCCTCGTTCGCAATTTGTGACATACGACATGTCTGGTGAGGATGATCTTTCATGGGGACAAGGAACTGGATGTAATGGTGTGGTGAAAGTGTTAATTGAGTCTCTTTCGCCAAAGCTTATCACTGATTTTGGTAAAGTGAGAAGTTTTGTTAACGAAGGGCAAGATGTGAAATATATTAGGAGGATTTCAAAAACAGGTAAGGTTCTGGAATATTTATTCTCCTTAGATAACAAAATATATTTTGGTGAATGGAAAGGAGATATTCCTAATTTGGGTTTCTTGCAAGAAGATAAATTAAGTGAAGATGACACAAGTGATGATTTTTTGTTTTTTAAAACGATTCGAGCAAGACCAAGATTTATTATATATGGTGCAGGACCAGATTCTATACCGCTTGCAATACTTGCAAAACAATTGGGCTATGAAACGATAGTTATTGATTGGAGGCCTAGCTATTGTAGTGAAGAATATTTTCCGTATGCAGATGATAGAATAGTAGCTTTTCCTCAAGAATTAGAAAAGAAACTATGTTTGCGTGAAGCTGATTCATTCGTCTTAATGACACATAGCTATGAAAAAGATAAACAATTAATTGATCTGCTTCAGTTAAAGCGACTGAATTATGTTGGCATACTAGGTTCAAAAGCTCGGGCAAAAAGGTTATTGGCAGGAGTAGAGATTCCTCCTACGTTTCGTTTTCCGATCGGTTTACCAATTGGCGCGGAGGGACCTAATGAGATAGCGGTAAGTATAATAGCTGAAATCATCAGTTTGAGAAAAGACTCTGTTAAAGCTTATTGCTGAATTGATATTCGATCAGCATCATCTAGTCAAAAAGGCTGAGGAATAGTATGAACTCCTGTAGGAAAGGAACTTGGGAGATGAAGAAGATAATCGGGATATATCTTGCAGCTGGAAATAGTAATCGAATGGGAACGTGCAAGTTGTCATTACCTTTAGGAGGAAAACCTTTAGGGTCCTTTGCTTTAGCTGAAATTTTAGCCTCCAAAATAGATTATTTATTGATTATCACAAAAGAAAAAGGAGAGATACTGTGGTTTGAAAGCTCTGGTGCGTTACAATTGTTTCCTGATAAGTGGGAAATTGTTTTAAGTGAAGATTCAAATAAAGGTCAATCATATTCCTTGCGAGTTGGGATAACAATGGCTGAGCAGTTAAAGGCTCATGCTGTTATTGTATTACTTGCTGATCAGCCTTTTATTAAGAAGGAAACGATTAATGAACTTATCATGACATTTAATAATGAAATAGAGTATGTAGCTTCAAGTGAGGATGGGGTTATGAAGCCACCTATCTTATTTCGAGATACTGTTCTAGAAAGATTATTGGAGATTGAAGGAGATATGGGTGCGCGTTCTCTGTTAAAAACGAATGCTTTATCAGGAAAAATCATAGATGTTGATAAAAAACAACTTTATGATATTGATACAATAGAAAACTATGATTATGCGAAAAAGACCTTATTGGCTAAAAGGTAGGTGTTAGTAATGGTTAGTGCGAAGAGTGATATGGTATCAAGATCGGATATATCAGTTTCTATTCCTGTTACTTTAGTAGATGCACAACAATCCAAGCTACAACTTAAAGAAGGGGTTTATGTTGCAGGAGGCACATTACTGCAGCTGAATTGGGAAGCTAATGAAGCAATGTCAAAACAAATAATTAGTTTAAATAATTTAACAGAACTAAAAGATATTGAAGTTATAAAAGAGGGTCAGAAACACTTTGTTAAAATAGGGGCCTTAACGACGATTAATGAATGTTTACATTCTAGTATTATGACTAAGTACTGTCCGTTATTTGTAACTGCATGCCAAAATATAGCTGCTCCAGCGGTTCGTAATCTAGCCACTTTAGGAGGTAATGTGGCTAGTAGAATAGGAGATTCTTTACCGGTGCTGCTCGTATTGGATGCTGAAATAACTTGTTTAATAAATGGCGAAAAAAAGACAAAGAAAATTAGTGAGTGGCTTAAAGAAAGTCGAGATTCTTCATTTTTATTGATTGATATCAGGATCCCTTATAAAGAGAAGCAGTTTAGTTATTATTATAAAAAAGTTGGAAGGCGTGAAGCTTTTACACCTGCGATTGTATCTGTAAGTGGAATGTGGAGGTTTGAGAAAGGTGAGCTTTTGGACGTTCGATTAGCTGTTGGAGGGGGGAGTCATGAGCCGGTTAGGTTATATCAAGTTGAGGAATTACTGAAAAAAGATGGATGTGAATATTCTTCAGAGCTTGTTTTTTCAAAAATAATAAATGAATTTAATTCTTATTCAGATTCTTTTTTTAATGATCAATATCGAAAAAAAGTTGCTGCGAATCTTATTATATCTGAATTAAAAAAGCAATTTATATATTGAGAAGAAAAGACCATCATTTCCTTCATAAACTCTCGAACTTCTATATTCCTCAGGTGTTAACAAAGTGTGTAGTGATATCTCAACAAGACTACCGCCGTTCTTTTATATATGTTCTTTACTTTTAGTGCTGCTAATTGACCTCGTGATTTGATCTTAATAGTATATTTATCGCATAAAGGTATGCTTTTGAGGAGAAAAGTTCATTTGATTAAAAAAGTTATAAAGTTTACTAATGTGACTTTTAAAGAAGTTTATTTAAAAAAAGTGAGGCGAAACAATGAAATTAGAGCAACGAACGTTTCAGGATAGATGGAAAATTAGACCTGATGGAATTGGTAAGGTAACAGGTTCGTTAAAATACTTAACTGATTATTCGTTTCCTGGAATGCTTTATGCGAAAGTTCTAAGAAGTTCATTTCCTCATGCGAAGATAAACTCAATCAATACTGAAGTGGCAGAAGAGTTAGATGGAGTGGTTGCTGTTATTACGCATAAAGATGTTCCAGGTTTAAATGGGTTTGGGCTTATTTTTCAAGATCAACCGGTTTTGTGTAAAGATATTGTGAGATATGTAGGAGATGCAGTTGCTTGTGTTGCTGCTACTAGTGAAGAAATTGCTAGCAAAGCACTTCAATTAATTGAAGTGGATTTTGAGCCACTTGCTGTTATTGATGATCCTGAACAAGCGATGAAAGAGGATGCTGTTAAATTGCATCAGAATGGAAATATCCTACACAAAGCCTCTTATAAAAAAGGTAGCGAAGTATTGGAGAAGATAAACAAATGTCCGTTTGTTGTAGAAGAAATCTATGAAACTCCGAGGCAAATGCATGGATACATGGAAACAGAAGGTGGGGTTGTTGTACCTGAAGAGAATGGGAAAATCACAGTTTATGCTGCAACACAGCATGGATTTAAGGATCGATTACAGCTTTCAAGAATTTTGGCTATGCCAGAAGAAGATATCCGGGTCGTTTCAAGTCCTATTGGAGGATCGTTTGGTGGAAAAGATGAGTTAAACATTCAACCTTATGCAGCAATATTAGCGTTGGTAACACAAAGACCAGTTAAAATCCATAATAAAAGAAATGAATCTGTAAAAGCTGGAATTAAAAGACATCCTATGAAAATTAAAATGACAACGGGTGCTGATGAAAATGGGTTGTTAGTAGGTCATTCTGTTGAAATAATTGCTGATACAGGGGCTTATGCTACCTTGGGGCCAGCTGTTTTGGATTTTGCTGTAGAGCACTCAACAGGGCCGTATAGTATACCGTATGTAGATGTTGAGGGTTTTTCTGTCTTTACAAACAACGGAGTAGCAGGAGAATTTAGAGGTTTTGGGGGTAACCAGGTGACGTTTGCGCTAGAATCGCAAATGGATCGGCTTGCTGAGAAACTGAATATAGATCCACTTACCTTTCGTTACAACAATGTAAGGAAAGAAAATGATTTAGGTCCTCTTGGGCAAAGGGTAGTTCAAAATGATGGAGCAAAGAAAGTGCTGGAAATGATAGAGAAATCATCTATATTATCAACACCACTTAAAGAGAATGATGAATGGATTATGAGAGGTAGGGGTGTAGCGATAACGATGCATGGTGGAGGGCTTGGGTATGGAAGACCTGATCCATCTGGTGCTAGATTATCATTAACGAAGGAAGGGAAAATTGAAATTGCTTTTGGGTTTGAAGAGTGTGGCCAAGGGCTTCTCGCTTCAATTGAAATTATGATGGTTGAAATGCTTTATTGTGACAAGGAAGACTTAAAAATCGTGATTGGTGATACTGATCTGGTTCCGGTCTCAGGATCATCGACAGCATCACGATCTACTAATATGATTTGGCAAGGTATTAATAAACTGAAAAAGCCATGGGAAATGAAATTACTAGAAATAGTCTCTCGGTTTACAGGTATTTCAATGTCTTGTTTGAAAATAGGAGAAAATGGTATATGGAAAGAAGGTACTGAGGATCAACTTGTTTTGTCATACAAAGAAGTAGCGAAGCTATTAAAGGGTGAATTGCCTGTATTTCACACTCAATTTCATTTTCCAACTACTCCTGATCCGGTAGTAGGGGGACATTATTTGTATACTTTTGCTGCTGTTGCTACTGAGGTTGAGGTAGATATGTTAACTGGTAAAGTAAGGGTCACGAAATTTGATCATGCAATATCCGCGGGTCCTGTTGTTAATCCTATGGGCTACTTGGGGCAAATTGAAGGTGGTGCGATTATGGGGCTGGGTTTTACCATACTTGAAGATTCTTTAATGGAAAACGGAAGGTATCATACCGAGAATTTTGATTCGTATCTTCTTCCAACTATTAAGGATATTCCAAATTCATCAAATGTAGAAGTGGATGAGATGTTGTCTAAAGGTGATGTATTTGGACCAAGGGGAGTGGGGGAAATAGGTACTGTTGCTATCGCTCCTTCTATAACTTCAGCTGTTTTTAATGCTACTGGAGTTTGGGTGAATAAATTACCGATTTCACCAGAAAAAATGCTAGATCATTTTCATGCTGCTTCAAATGTATTATCTGACTAACCAAAAAGTTTTTTTTAGAGAAACGTTAGAATTGAAGTTTGGAGGAGTTGAGATGGAAACAAGTGAAATAGATGAAACGATAGAACGATTAAAGCAAAATGTGGTTGATGTAACTGTAACGATTAATGGAGAAGTAAGACATCTGAAAGTGCCTCCAGCATATCGATTAATTGACATTCTAAGAAAAAATTTAAATCTAACTGGTACGAAAGTTTCTTGTGAGATCGGTAGATGTGGAGCGTGTTCGGTTTTGTTGAATGGAAATGTGGTTACATCTTGTTTGGTAATGGCTTATCAAGTAAATAACACATCAATAGAAACAATTGAGAGTGTTTCTTCAGAGCAATTACATCCATTGCAAGTGGCTTTTCTAGAAGAGGGTGCCTTGCAATGTGGTTATTGTACTCCTGGGATGGTTATTAGTTTAATGTCATTGCTTGATCAAGGTGGAAATCCAACTGAAGAGGAAGTGAAGAACCATTTGTCTGGAAATTTATGTCGGTGTACGGGGTATAATGGTATTCTACGTGCGGTTGAAAAGTATAAAAAGCAATGTTCAGAAGAAACAAACTCTTAATAATATAAAAGGCCGTTCATCTACTAAAATTGTTAGTTTTGAACGGCTTTTTTGACCTTAAAGTATGATGTGTGAATATTTAGTATTAAGAAATTTTATGGGTGATTCTTTTCTAATATAAACTCTCTGATTAATAATGCGATTCTTAGTTTTAATGTTTCATCAGGTTGTTTTATTGAGACCCCTAATATACCTTCACATTTTTCAATTCTGTAAATGACAGTATTCCGGTGAACAAATAATTGTTTAGCTGTATCAGCAATTTGACAATGATTCTCTAAGAATACACTCATCGTGTGGATTAAACTTAGTGAATCTTTATTTGTTGTAAAAGCCAAGCCTTTTAGTGCATTTACATAAAATTCAGTTAGGCTTTCTGTGGGGATCATTTGAAGAAGCTCAGTCATATTTTTTGTGTGATAAATTTGAATAAACGGGCACTTTCCTTTCTTAAATCCTGTCTCTAGTGCATCCATTGCATGTAGATAGCCTTTTTGCAAGTTTTGTAGACTATCCCGAGTGCTACTTATTCCAAAAGAAACTTGTATATTTGCTTGTAGTATCATTTCTTGCTGTAATGATTGTACCACTTGGAAAAGCTGCTGCTCTGTTTGTTTCTCGGTCATATCATAAGCTAATAATATAACAATAATATCTTTGTTGATAAAAATAATACATTCATCTTTAACCTTTGCAAGCTTTGTTTGGATATGTTCATAGATGGTGTAATGATAGCTTTCAGCTTGAAAGGTATTAGAAAAAAATAAAGAACTAGACAAATCTTTTTTATCATCATCTACTTTGCAGGTCACAATGTGGTAATAATGATCCTTTTTTAAGCCGTATTGTTTCCCATGTTTAAGTATTTCTTGTTCTGGGATATCTCCGTCTAACAAATTTTTAAAGAAGTTATTTTTGATATGGAGACTTCTTTCAGATAATGCATGCTGTTTAAGGAGCTCAAATGATATGACGTTTGCAACCTGTTCTACTGACAACAGTGTATATGTATCGATCGGAAAGTCTAATCCGATAATAACTAAATAACTTTTCTTTAAGTATGTTTCAATTGGGAAGAAATAAACAAGCTGCCCTCTTAAGGACTCAGGGCTAAAGATTGAGAAACACAGGCTTTGATCATTACCATAGACATTATTACCTTCAAGATGCTGGATGATTTGCTTCGCTAAAGTCTTCATTTTATTACCTCTAAAATGATGGGTTTCAACAATGGTGTGATTCATATGATTAATTAATAAGATTGGCTTATCTAATATATTTGATAGTCGATCGATTAGTTTGGAAAGTTGTTCACCTCTGTGAACGAGCTTAGTAAATTCTCTGTGAGTTTGCATAGCAAATTGTAATTCTTTTGCTTGCTTTTTTAGAATATAACTTAAAGAATCGTTTACAATTTCACCTAAGGTATGGTGATTTGTTAGCTCGATAATTGGAAGGTTAACCTGATTCGCTAGTTCTATTACTGCTGTAGGGATATCCTGGATAAAGCGTCTAGTTTTTATGCCGAGCCCAGAGCAATTATGATTTGCCATATATTTAACCAATTTCATTAACTCATCTGGATTATCATGAATGAAGTAAGCTGTTGTGACTAATAATTCGTGTGGTTTTAAGAAATTGATAATGTCTGGTGCATCCATCATGTTGACAGTTTGGACGGTTCTTTCAATACCGTTAAAACCTGCAACCACCTTTGAGTGACTGAATATAGGAATATTTAGTAACTCACTCATTTTCATAGAAATCCCTCCATGTTTGTTAGATAATATTACATTATATTTTGATTTGTTAAAAAAATGAGTTTATCATTCTATGAATTAGTTATAATAACTAGAATTTTTATTGCGATTTGGTGTTTGTAGCTAATGGAATATATGTAAAAAACGTTTATTATGTTAATAAATATAACATAAGTTGTCACTAATTATAATAAAAATGATGAAGAGGGTGATAATTTGCTATCAATTTATGAGGTGAACACATTCACAAAAGAGGAATTTAGTCATAAAGTGGGTTGGGTATTTGAGCATACTCCTTGGATCGCTGAACAGTCATGGGAATTTGCACCTTTTCATTCTGTACAACAATTGCATCGGTCTATGGTTAAGGTTGTTGAGATAGCTGAAAAGGAGAAAAAACTTGCATTAATTCAAAGTCATCCAGATTTGGGTTCAAAATTAAAACTTTCAGCTCCTTCTCAAATGGAACAAAAGCAAGCGGGGCTTGATCAATTAAACCCAAGAGAATATAAAAAATTTAATGCTTTAAATAATAAGTATGTGAAAAAATTTGGTTTTCCTTTTGTTTTAGCGGTACGTGGTCACAACAAATATTCAATTTTTGATGCAATGAAAAGAAGAATGAAAAATAGTGATAATGAAGAGTTCCAAACTGCTTTAAAGGAAATCTATAAAATTTCGTTTTTTAGATTAAGAGATATTGTTTGCAATGAAGGAGGTTATTCAATGGAAAATAGAGTGATGTATTATGGTAAGGGAGATGTCTTTGTTTATCGAACGAAACTTCAACCAGTAATAGGTTTAAAAAAAATACCTGAATCATTAATAACAGAGATAAATAACGATGTTTTTGGTTGGAATATCAAAATGGAAGTCGGTGGAAAAGAATTGTTTTCATCGTTCTCAGAAGGTGAAAATGAGCTTGTTGTTGCAACTGACTCTATGAAAAACTTTATACAAAAGCATTTAGCGTATTATCAAGGAAATACGATTGAAGGATTTTTGAAATTTGTTTCTGAACGGTTTCTACAGACTTATGCTCATATAGAAACAATAAAACTTTCAGCAGAAGAGGTGCCTTTTCTTCCAACTGTTGTGTTAGAAAACCAAGAAAATAAAGTAAGTAGTTTGGTTTTTAATCGCTCTAGGAATGAGCAAGCAACATCATATCATCATACTAGAAAAGATGAACAAGACAGTATAGATGTGATAAATGCTTTTAGTGGTATAAAGGATTTACAGCTTATAAAAATTAGTGGTAATTCTTTTTCTGGTTATATTCAAGATGAATATACAACACTTCCTGAATCAAATAACCGTCCATTGTTTATCTATTTAAACATTAATTGGAATTACGTTAATATGCAAGATTCTTATGGTGAATTACCAGAGAAATATGTAGCAGCTGAACAAGTAAAGGATATTGTAACGTCTGTTTTTCATCATTTGGAAACAAAATCGATCCAACATTTAATATATCAAATCGGTTTAAGAATTTTAGCTCGTTTTCCACAGCTTTCTAAGGTTACATTTCAATCACAGAATCGAACATGGCTTACAGTTGTTGATCAAATTGAAGAGTCAAACTCATCAAGTAAAGTATATACAGAGCCACAACCGCCGTTTGGATTCCAAGGCTTTACAATTACAAGAGAAGATCTTAACCATGAGAAATTAAATAAAGGTATTGAGGAGATCGCGCAAGGATGACAATTACTTTATCAACACATGTACTGAATACTGCAAAAGGAATACCGGCAAAGGAAATGACAGTTGAATTGTGGAAGCTTAATGATGATGATCGATTATTCTTAGCGAAAATGGTGACCAATTCTGATGGTCGTGTGTCTCCTCAGGAGTTAAAAGCTGCAGGGATTTATGAATTAGTTTTTTATGTAGGTGAATATTTTAAGGTGAATGAAATGCTTGGTGAACCAAGGTTTTTAGATTCTGTGCCGATTCGATTTGGAGTTGAACTAGGAAAAGGGCATTATCATGTTCCACTTCTAGTATCTCCTTGGAGCTATCAAACATACCGTGGAAGTTAACTTGAAAGCAATACTGAATATAAATAATTCATAGTAAAAAGACCGATTGTCTATATAGTGATGATTTGGTCTTTTTGTTTTTTCGGTAAGCCTTCTAAGCTTTATGTGATATGTTTCCATCGAGTTTTAAAAAAACAAGTTTTAGTAAGGAGAAATATGGAAATCAATGGGGTTGTTTTCATGGTACAAGAGGTTTATTAGCTCCAGATGGTATTCTCTTTGTATTAAGTATGCTATTTATGTTTGAAGAAAGACATATTGGCATTTTTTAGAATATACATGGCCTGGTTATATCTTTGCAGTTGCAATTGCTTGTTCGAGCTATGTTTTTTTTGGTGGACGAGAGTTTGGATTACTTATACTAATTTTTATTTTATCTGGATTAAGTTTTGTTTTTATTATACAAAATCTGTTTACATTTATTGTGTTTGCTTTTTGTTTGACAGGCACTATTAATTATTGTACGTCTCTTTCTCATTTTTGCTAGAACTAATCGGAGGCTAAAAGATATCTAAGAATGAAATTAGAGTTACAGGAAAAAATAAAAGAGACTTCAAAGTATGAAGCAAAATGCGAACAGAGGGAGTTTGAAAATGACACAATCAAAATCACAGCAGGAACGTCAATGGACAGTTCGTAAGCAATCCCAAAATCCACACGGTAAAGTGAAATCTTTTGATCAGCTTGCTGAAGAAGGCGGGAAAAAGAAAGATAGTTAATCGGGAAAACAGGTGGTTCATCCCCACCTGTTTAATCAGGAGCTTTTTTAATAAATATTTCATTTTCTTTTTTTTGTTTATCACAGTTTAGTGCAATTTTGCGCAACATTTTATTTAAGAAATCACGATCTTTCGAAAGCCATTTTTCTTGGTTTAATCCTTCAGATATATAAAAAGAAAATTCCCAAACACTTTTCTTAATATATTTCGAATTACCTTCGCAAATAAAAGCTAAAGCTTTTAAAATAGATGCCATAACAGAAACATCTTCTTTTGCATAATGGCGAATTTGGTAGAATGTCTCGTAAAGATAATCATCGAAAGTAGGCTTTTCAAAGATCACTCTTAATTGATGGTAGTTATCAAAATGGAAGGGTGTTTCCAAGTGCTTTTTACCAAGAAGAGAAAGAATCTTTGCTAAATGATTTATGCTATTGATTGCTGTATATGGGTCATTTATTCCTGGTGAAACTGCTCTTAAAGCTATTTCAACTAATTTTTGAAGTCCAAAATTAACATCTTGAACAGGCTCTTGGTCTGTTGAAATCGTTATAAATGATAAAAATTTGGAAGCTAATTTCACATCTTTTAAATACCATATTGAGAAGATTGTTGTATCCTCATCAACATATTTACCTAAGCTTTGCTCAATTCTTACAATAACATTATCTCTTGTAGCTTGTAGGATTATTTTTTCTAATTCAATGTATTCGATATATCCTGAGCGTTTACTTTTTAGTTGAAATGGTTGGATTGTGTTGATCTCCTCGTACTCCCAGTCCTCCCAAGGTGAAATTTTTATAAATTCCTGCTCATCTACAAAATGCTTATGAATGGAAGATATCGTCTTTGATGTAATATTAAATATTAAATTACTGACTTTTATCCATGTAGTCACATGATGAATGAAGAAAACAAACATTCCTAAGCAAATAATTGATACGATGATCGCAAGTGTAGGTACAATGAATAGTGTACTTATATCATTTTTACGAACTAAGAGTAATAAAATAACGGTATAAATAAATCCCCCAATAAATATACCGAGAACTCTTTGAGTATGGTGATCTGTAATGAAATTCTGAAGTGTTCTTGGCGAAAATTGTGATAGATAAGTTGTTAATACAACAAGTATGGAAGAAAAGGTAATGGTTGTCATGGTTAATAATGATGTAGACAAAGAACTCAATATTGTTTGAGCTAGATCCATATCCGATAAAAAAACATCTGGAATTACTTTATAATAGGAGTTCTGAATTAAATAACGATCTAATAACATGCTTAAAATAGCTAAAATAAATGCTAATACTCCGTAAACTGTTGGCAAATACCAAAAGCTATTTCGGATACGAATGATTATTTGCTTAAATGACATGATGACCACTCCTGTTACAATTTCATTGCAAGTTAGAGATTTTCGTGATATATTTTTTAAGTTGAAAATTTAATAGCCAATCCGCATTCAATTACAAATAAATGAATCGGGAGAGGTTCTAGCACAACCCTCTATAAAAAACTACGACAATATCTTTGATATGCGTTTTTTTATATGATAAATGCTGGACACCTCGAATCTTTCGAAGGTGTTTTTTGTTGTTTAGGGTTGTGACGGAATAAAGTAGTTCTGTGGATAAGCACAGCTATAGGTCGTATTGAGAAATTAACAAAATATCCAACATAAGCAAGTAAAAAGATATTTAATAGGTTGCGTAATATAAATTTGGTTATGCATTTATATAGGTAAGAAGGGAACGTTTTATTTATGAAAAATGAAAAAGCAGTAGTGGTTTTTAGTGGTGGTCAAGATAGTACAACTTGTTTATTTTGGGCTCTTAAGCAATTTAAAGAAGTAGTTGCTGTGACATTTAATTACAATCAGAGACACAGTTTAGAAATTGAGGTTGCTGAGTCAATTGCAAAAGAACTAGGTGTGCAGCACCATGTGTTAGATATGTCACTTTTAAATCAACTGGCACCAAATGCCTTAACAAGATCGGATATTGAAATAGAACAAAAAGATGGTGAGCTACCTTCAACCTTTGTTCCAGGTAGAAACTTATTATTTTTGTCATTTGCAACGATTTTGGCTAACCAAATTGGAGCAAAGCATATTGTAACAGGAGTATGTGAAACAGATTTTAGCGGTTATCCAGATTGTCGAGACGCTTTCGTGAAATCGTGTAATGTGACATTAAACCTTGCGTTAGACAAATCATTTGTTATTCATACTCCTTTAATGTGGATTAATAAAGCTGAAACATGGAAACTTGCAGATGATCTTGGAGTCCTTGATTTTGTTCGTCAAAAAACGTTAACTTGCTACAACGGGATCATTGCCGAAGGATGTGGAGAATGTCCTGCATGTGAATTGAGAAAAAAGGGTCTTAATGACTATCTACTAGAAAAAGGTGTTGATGGACAATGATTCAACAAATCTATCCACAAGTACAGCATAATTATCAATTTGAATTAAATAAGGATATGCATATTTCAGCAGCACATTATATCCCTCATGAAGATGCTGGGAAGTGTCAGAAGGTCCATGGTCATACTTATTTTGTCAATGTAACAATTGCGGGTGACGAGTTAGATGATTCTGGCTTTCTTGTTAATTTTGCTTCATTAAAAAAACTGATTCACAATCGTTTTGATCACTCTATCCTTAATGATCATAGTGATGTATTTTCAGAAGTGGATCCTAATTACTTTCCTACAACTGAAGGCGTTGCTAGAGCAATTTGGGAATTGGCGCAAAGTGATCTTGATACAAAAGACAATAAGCCAAAATGTGTTCAAGTTTTCGTAAGAGAAACACCTACAAGCTATGTTGTGTTCCGTCCTAAGAAGAAGGAGGGACAGGAATGAAAAAAATTCCTGTTTTAGAAATATTCGGTCCGACAATTCAGGGAGAAGGAATGGTTATCGGACAAAAAACGATGTTTGTTCGAACAGCAGGATGTGATTATTCTTGCAGTTGGTGTGATTCAGCTTTCACTTGGGATGGCTCTGCTAAAGATGATATTCGACAACTGACAGCAGACGACATATGGTCAGAATTGGTTCAATTAGGTGGAGATCGTTTTTCACATGTAACAATCTCAGGAGGTAACCCTGCACTTCTAACAAATCTAGTTGAACTTGTTTCATTTCTAAAGCAAAATGGTAAAAAGATTGCTATTGAGACACAAGGAAGTAAGTACCAGGAGTGGTTAAAGGATATTGATGATTTAACAATATCTCCTAAACCACCAAGCTCTGGGATGAAAACAGATTTTGATAAGCTTGATGAAATCATTGAAAAAGTTTCGGTAGAATACCAGCAGAACTCAATCAGTTTAAAGGTAGTAGTATTCGATTTAGAAGATCTTACTTATGCAAAAAAGGTTCATCTTCGTTATCCTTCAATTCCATTTTATCTACAAGTAGGAAATGAAGATGTATCTAAAGCTGAAACAAATCAGCTAGTTCAAACATTATTAACAAAATATGAATGGTTAATAGACCAAGTTATTGAAGATAGAGACTTGAACGATGTCCGCGTATTACCACAGCTACATACATTGGTCTGGGGTAATAAACGAGGTGTATAAAGTTTCTTCTATTAAATTAAATTATTATTATGATTGACTATTAAGATAAAACTAGTTTATGAAAAGAGGAAAGAACATGTCAGGAAGAAAAGATGAAGAACTACAAGATGTAACACTACTAGGTAATCAGGGAACGAACTATTTATTTGAGTATTCTCCACAAATTTTAGAAGCATTTGATAATAAACATCCTAATCGAGATTATTTCGTGAAATTCAATTGTCCAGAATTTACTAGTCTTTGTCCAAAAACTGGGCAACCTGATTTTGCCACAATTTATATTAGTTATATACCTGATGTGAAAATGGTGGAAAGCAAATCATTAAAACTTTACTTATTCAGCTTTAGAAATCATGGAGATTTCCACGAAGATTGTATGAATATCATCATGAATGATTTAATTGAATTAATGGATCCTCGTTATATTGAAGTATGGGGCAAATTCACTCCGCGTGGAGGAATTTCTATTGATCCTTACACAAACTATGGCAAACCAGGTACGAAATATGAGGAAATGGCAAATTTTCGTTTAATGAATCATGATTTATATCCTGAGACGATTGATAATCGATAATATCATTATAAATTCTTGAGAAATTGATATCATAATTCAAAGTTTTCTATTGATAAATTGCATTTATAAAAGACAATCTAATATTGGATTGTCTTTTTATTCTGGATAAAATTAAGAGTTTAATTAATTTTTGTTCAATCATATGGAAGTAAGATAGACGTATCTCCTTAACAATTTTCCTATAAATAATAAGTGGTGATACATGGAACTTTTTTTAAAAAGATGAAAGAACTTGTATATACACTCTACAATATGATACAACCTATAAGAAGTTGAATTTATAGGAGGCAAAGTATATGGATGAAATTAAAGCTTTACTATCAAAAGCATTAAAAGATAATAAAAAATTAATCAAAGGCGAGAAATTTAGTGTGAAGGCACAATTAAAAGGAACAGATGATTATATAAACCTCTATGCAAATGATGCAGTAGTTGCTGTGTATGACGCCGATGATCAAGACTTAAATATCATCAACTACGATTATAAGAAAGAAGTTAAATATTTTGGTGATTGCCTTGAGGAAGAGGGAATGGAAGTATACATAGATGAAGGGCTCATGAATTAACTGGTCTAGTAGTTTTTTTGTAGTTTCTGTTTAACCTTAAGAATTTTAACGATAAGAAGCTAAAGAGGCTGGGACGTAAGAATGATATCCCAGCCTCTTTAATTTTCATTCATTCTGACAGGAGTTATAGTTGATTGTTCATTAACCAAATTTAAATTTAATGAGTATATAAAAAACACGAAGAATCTTCATCTTCATGTTTTATATTTGTTATATTAAGAGAATGAATCTTTAACAATTTTATAGTTTTTGTGATTAACGACTGTTCGTCTATCAAGATCTAAGTCTCTGAAGTTTTCCATATATGTTAAATCAACAATTACAGAATTTTCATTTACTTTTTCAACAACACCTGATAAACCGTCTCTAAATTCAATGATACTTCCAACTTTAGCGATCTTCATTGCCTCGCTCCTTTACATATTCATTAGACGAGCAAAACCTCTTGCATTTTATTTCATACAAACTAAGTTTTTGTTGGCTAATCAGCCTAATTTACTGTTAATTTTATTATTTGAAAAACTCTATTAGCATTATTTAACACTATTTTTCTATGTAAGTAAAGCGTTTCAATTAAATTTAAAGAAAAAATTACAGATCATGGGATTAGATCTTTATAAGCTTGTTTTTATTACTAAATGTGAACATAAATGTTGGAGGTATTATGTTTTTAATTTTCATAGAATATGGCAATTAAATGATAGAGAATATGGTATATTTATAAAACAATTTTAAATAAGGAGCGGTTGTTATATGGTTAATGCTGGACTTGTACTAGAAGGTGGAGGTATGAGAGGTATTTATACAGCTGGAGTTTTAGAATATTTTATGGAACAGAATTTATATCTTCCTTATGTAATTGGTGTTTCAGCAGGAGCTTGTTTTGGAGCATCCTATCTTTCGCGTCAGAAGGGGAGAAATAAAAAAGTTAATATCGATTACATAACACACCCTAAATATTTATCATATAAAAACTTTATCAAACATAGGCAATTATTCGGAATGGATTTTCTGTTTGATGAAATACCCAATAAAATTGTTCCATATGATTTTCAAACCTTTCATTCAAGCCCAGAGGAATTTGTTATCACAACTACAGATTGTCAAACAGGTTTACCTGTTTATTATAAAAAAGCAGATTATGAGCAGGATGTTTTGACAGTTATTAGAGCCTCAAGTTCTTTGCCGTTTATCTCACCAATAGTTGAATTCGGAGGTAGGCTTCTCTTAGATGGAGGGATATCTGACTCTATTCCAATTAAGAAAGCAGAAACAGATGGTTTTAAGCGAAATATTGTAATTTTAACGAAAAATGATTTTTATAAAAAGAAAAAGTCAAATATTAAATGGATGCTAAATCGCTATTATAGTCAATACCCAAAACTAGTGGAGGCTGTTTTGTCTCGATATGAGATGTATAACAAAACATTGGAGCATATTTCAGAACAAGAAAGAAATGGAAATATATTTGTTCTGCGTCCTAGCAAGAAACTCAAGGTAGGTAGAATTGAAAGAAATCCGAAAAAACTTGAGGAATTATACTTGTTAGGAATAAACGATGCAAAAAGAAGTTTTTTGGATTTGAAAAGCTGGTTAGAATGCTAGCGGGATTCTAGTATAGTAAAATAATAATAGTTTACGAACAAGTCATTAAGGGAAACCTAATAATACTAGACTAAAATTAAAGGGTGATTTTAATGAATGTACTAATTATTGGAGCAAATGGACATACTGGAAGACATATAATTCATCAAATTAATCAAGAAAAAGAGCATAAAGCCATTGCATTGATTCGAGATGAAAATCAAGCAAATCGTTTAATAGAATTAGGTGCAGATGATTATGTTATTGGTGATCTTGAGGGAGATATTGATCATGTTTTTGAGGATGTAGAAGCAATTATTTTTGCAGCAGGTTCAGGTTCTGGCACAGGTCCTGAGAAAACAATAGCAATTGATCAAGAAGGTGCTAAAAAAATAATTGATGAAGCACAAAAGCATTCTATTAAACATTTCGTTATGTTAAGTTCAGTAGGTGCTGATGTTCCAGAGATGGCACCTGATAATATGAGGAACTATTTAACAGCAAAAGCTAATGCTGATGAACATTTAAGAAGATCAGGTATCCCATATACAATTGTTAGACCTACTAGCTTATCTGATGAAGATAACAATTTAACAATAAAAGCTAGTGTTTCTCTAGATGATAAAAGTAAGACAATTCCTCGTAAAGCTGTAGCAAATGTTCTTATAAATAGCTTAACGATGATGGAAACAAAAAATGAGACATTCGAAATTACTGAGGGTGAAAAAGAACCAATTGAGGCTTTAAAATATATTCATTGATTGTAGATAGCGATATTTGAGTAAACTCATCACTCTCCTTATTTAGTTAGGTCAAATATTTTTTTATAAAAGAAGTAATAGACATATTAGGTAGGTATAAGTAAAATTCAAATTGAGTATTTACGTTATGAAAAGTGAGGACAAGTTAATGGATGAACGAACAATAAATGAACTATTGGATCAACTTAGAAATGGTGAGTTACACGAATACCATGTATCAAAAGATCAATTTCTTCCTTTTCGTACTGTATTAGTTAATCGCGATGATTTTAAGCATTTTCGTGGGATTGCTCAACAAGGTGGAAGTATCATTTACCGTTATTTAGAAGAGCCAAGAAGTTAAAACTTCTTGGCTTTTTTTCGTTAGTGTTGTTTTATTAGGAGAAATATTCCTTTATTACAAGGGTTAACGGGAGCTATGATTTGTGACCAAATAATTTTATGACCGTCATCTGTTAATAAACTATTGGGTAACCTACCATATATTGAGGGGTGTCTTAAAGATATAAACCTGTTAATCTTGTTTTTGTAGCAAAAACAATTACGAACCTAGGAGGTTACGAATTTATGAAAAAATTAATATTGAAACTTGTTGCTGTTTCAACATTAGCTTTATCGCTCGTTGCGATTTCTACACCACAATCAAAAGCTAGTGCTGCAACAACACATCAAGTACAATCTGGTGATACGCTATGGCTTATAGGAAAAAAACACGGTATCTCAGTAAATACATTAATGTCAGCAAACCGAAAATCTTCACATGTTTTGTTTGTAGGTGAAAAACTTGTGATTCCCCAAACGATTACATCAAAAGAAATGGATTTGTTAGCACGTCTTGTTCATGCAGAAGCAAAAGGTGAACCATATGCAGGGAAGGTAGCTGTAGCTACTGTTGTATTGAATCGTGTAGATAGTTCATTATTTCCTAATACTGTTAATGGAGTTATCAATCAAAAAGATCAAGGATACTATGCATTTTCACCTGTGAAAAACGGTGCAATTAACCAACCAGCAGATAATTCGGCTAAAACAGCAGTTAAAGAAGCATTAGCATTCCGTGGAATGGGAAAAGGATCTCTATACTTTTATAATCCGAAAACGGCTAAAAGTACATGGATTACATCTCGTGAAGTAACAACTGTTATTGGAAATCATCGTTTTGCTAAATAATCATATAAATGGGAGCGGAAAGCTATAAATAGCTTTCCGCTCTTTTTCTGTTTAGTAAAAGGGGGTTTTTGTCGAAAGTCAAATATATCATTAATTACAGCAAATAAAATGACCGAACAAACAAATAAAGTGGAGAAAACGTCAAATAAATCTATTAAAGTACCAAATAAATGATTTAATACTTCAAATAAGTTTCAGGAAGTACCTAAACACAGTAATGAAACGAATTATTTTAGCTAATTAACAGACCAAATTGGTGCATAATTCCAAACAATGAAGGCATTCTATAAAAAAGACTGAATGTTGAACCGAGGTGAAGCAAAATGGAGAAAATGACATATGAAAGTGGTAAAGAAAAGCCCTCATTAGTCCAACTTATTGCTCGGTTTAGGACTTCCTCAGACTTTTTACAATATGAAGCAGAAACAAATGAAGTTAAATATTGGATTTCTTATATCAGAACATTAGTAGATATGCAAACACTGCAACAGAGTATTATGCCTATAGTAAAAAGTGATAGATGGAAAACTCTTGAAGAATTAAAAAAAGAAATACCGATTGAAAATATTATCTTAACAATTGATACAGATGTGATTAAAGAAAAGTTACTTGATGGATATATTCTTGTCAGTTTAACAGAATACGGTCTTCCGAGTGCTTTAATTAAAGCAACTTTAAACAAAGCACGTGATGTTTCATTACCTGAAGTTGAGTTTAGTGTAGTCGGACCTAAGGAAGCGTTTGTAGAATCATTAGAATCCAATATTAATTTGATAAGAAAAAGAATTAATAATGAGAATTTAAGAATTTTCGAAATGAATGTAGGTGATCTTTCTAAAACAAAGCTTGCTGTTTTATATGTTGAAGGTGTATGTGATGAAGAAAATGTTCATACAGTCATTCAAAGAATTAAAGACATTCAATTTGACCAAATAAGTGACAGCTCTTTTATTAGTCAAATGATTTCTGATAATCATAATTCCCCATTTCCACAAATATTAGATACGGAAAGACCTGATCGTGTGTCATCAATATTAGCTGAAGGAAAGGTGGGAATAATTGTTGATGGTTCTCCACATGTATTAGTTGGACCAACAACTTTAGTTGAATTTTTCTCTGCATTTGATGATTATTTTTATAATTGGATTAATGCATCTTTCTTTCGATTAGTTCGTTTATTTGCTGTTTCTTTCTCAATACTAGTCACACCTATATATGTTGCGACTTTAACTTATCATTATGAGTTAATTCCAAGCGATTTGCTTAACACACTGATTTCATCTAGAAGAGAAGTACCATTACCACCAATTTTAGAAGCATTATTCCTGGAGTTAACAATTGAGCTTTTACGAGAAGCTGGAGCGCGATTACCTACAAAGGTTGGGCAAACAATCGGTATCGTAGGAGGTATTGTAATTGGAACAGCATCTGTTGAAGCTGGTTTAACTAGTAATGTTTTACTCATTATAGTAGCTTTATCTGCATTGGCATCTTTTACAACTCCAATTTATGCAATGGGTAACACGATTCGTATGCTCCGATTTCCATTTCTGCTTTTTGCAGAGTGGCTTGGGTTACTAGGAATTGTATTGTGTTTCTGCTTTTTATTGACACACTTACTAAGGTTAACTTCACTTGGAAGACCATTCTTAGAACCAATTTATCCACCAAGAACTGTAGATATGAAGGATGCTATTATAAGACTTCCCTTTTCGTTATTATCAAAAAGACCGGAGCATTTGCGTACAAATAAGCCTAAACGATTTTCAGCCGTAAAAGCAAAAATGAATAAAGACATTGACGAATGAATGAGGTGAAATAAAGATGATTAAAATAGCAGAAAGATTCCAAGTGTCTCATTTCTTAGTGTTTTATTTAATTCATTCACTTCAATTTGGAGTAGGGGTATTAGGTTTTCAAAGAATTGTTGCTGAAAAATCAGGAAGAGATGCTTGGATCGCTGTTATTTTATCAGGGTTCATTGTGCATATTTCTTTATGGATGATTTATAAAATTCTACAAAATTCTAATGGAAACGTCATGACAGTACATAAAGCAGTCTTTGGGAAATGGGTGGGTAACACGATAAGTGCTATATTGGCTTGTTATTTTACTTTATTAGCCATTACTGTGTTGAGGACGTATATTGAAATAATTGAAGTTTGGATGTTTCCTGATATAAATGTATGGCTTTTTAGTTTTGTTTTTCTATTGTTAGTTTACTATATCATTAGTGGAGGATTTAGGATTGTTACTGGTATTAGTTTCTTTGGCATAATACTTCCAGTTTATCTATTTCTTACTTTTCTTTTTCCATTACAGTTTTCAGACTTGCGTAACTTATTGCCTGTTTTTAATCATTCTGTAAAAGACTTGGCTGTTTCGACAAAAAGCATGTCGCTAACTGTTATTGGTTTTGAAGCATTACTTGTATATTATCCTTTTATTAAAAATGTTGATAAATCTAAAAAGTGGGCACATATGGCTGTTGCAACAAGTACACTTATTTATACACTAATTATGATGATTACACTTGTATATTTTAGTGAGGAACAATTACAAAAAAACGTATGGGCAACATTAACAATTTGGAAAATTGTTGAGATACCTTTTGTGGAACGTTTCGAATATATAGGAATTGCGAATTGGTGTTTAATTATATTGCCAAATGTATGTTTAACACTTTGGAGTGCTAGCAGATGTTTAAAGGATTCATTTAAATTTAATCAAAAATACACATTAATCACTATTTTGCTTATTGCTTTTTTTACAAATTCTCTTTCAAAAACGAGAGAACAAATTAGTTTTTTGAGTGATTTTGTCGGCCAAGTGGGTTTTTATTTAGTAGTAGGTTATATACCAATGCTTTTCTTGGTTTCTATGATTAGTCGTAAAATAAAGGAGAAAAAAGCATGAAAAAGTGCTTATCAATGTTTCTTACAATGTTGATTTTAAGTGGGTGTGTTGAGAAGGAGATATTAGATGATGTGAATCTTATTACTAGTATAGGTTTTGATTTAATAGATAAAGAATCGATCAGAGGATCTGCAGTAATAAATACATATATTAAAGATCAACCTGTCAATGATTATGTGATAACGGATGAATCTAAGCTAAGTCGTGATATCCTTGATAACATGCAAAAGCAATCTCCCGATCAATTAGTACTAGGCAAAATTGAAATTGTGCTATTTGGCGAAGATTTAGCCAAAAAAGATATTAGTGATTTAGTTGATACTTTACAGCGTGATGCATCAATTGGTGAAAGGTTACAACTTGCAGTTGCAAGAGGAGAATCAAAAACTGTCCTGGATTCCAAATTTGAGAATCAAGGAGCATCAAATTTTATCTCTAATATAATTCAACATAATAAGTTAAATCGAGATTTACCTAGATCAAATTTACATCTATTTTTATATCAATTCTATTCTAAGGGTCAGGATCCCTATCTTCCATTTATCAAAAAAAATGAACAAACAGGAGGAGTAGAAATTGATGGTTTAGCACTTTTTGATGACAAAAAGGTTGTAGGTAGTATCCCTAATGATCAACTATTATTTTTTAAAACACTGGCTGATCAGTATACAAAAGGATCTTATACATTGGAGCTAGCGAAGGAAAATCATTCAGCGGGAATTAAAAGTATTGCTTCATCAAGAGAATTAAAAGTGAAATCATTGGAACCTCTTAAAGTTGAAGTAAAGGTGAAGGTAGAAGGATATATTCATGAATACACAGGTAAAAGAATAACACCTGAAGTTATAAAAGACGTTGAACGGGTTTTTGAGGAGAAAATGAAAAATGAAATAAATTCACTTTTTACTTATTTTAAAGAATTAAAAATTGATCCTGTTGGGATTGGTGATCAAATTAGATCTCAATCTCGAGAGTTCAATATTGAAAATTGGCGTGATAGAATTCCAGAATTAACGGTTGATGTTATACCAGAGGTTATCATTTCTGAGTCAGGCGTTATAGAATAGTACTTGTTGAATAAATGGTTTAAGCGTTCTAATTATAGAGTAGGGCATTTATAATAAAGTTTTTTTGATGATTTTACATTAGCTTGTTTTAATATTGTATTTGTTCTCATATTGTTAAACTATGGACTAGTTTAATAAGAAGGGACTTACAACATGAATGCATTTGTTAAAGGAACATTAATTCTGGTAGTCGCAGCTTTTTTTGGTGAATGTCTAGAGTTTTTTATTAATATTATTTTAGCAAGAGAGCTTGGTGAGGAAGGTATGGGTTTGTATATGTCCATTCTTCCGATTGTTTTTTTTATTGTGATTATTGCGAGCCTTGAATTACCAATATCAATCTCTAAATTTATTGCAGAAAAGCAACGAGAAACACATTACCATATGCTTAAACACACGATAATGTTAACAATATTGTTTACGATTGGTTTTACAGTCATTGCACTGTTTGTATTGCCAAGCCTCCCTGTTTTTCAAAGGTATCACCCTTACGTGAAATGGCTTATTATTCTCTTAATTCCAATTGTATCCTTCTCATCAATTGCAAGAGGATATTTTATGGGTGTACAACATATGGGGAAAATAGCTATTTCAAATTTCTTAAAAAAAGTCGTACAGCTTATTATCTTATTTTGGGTATTTCAGACATTTCAATTTGATTTGGAAAAAGCTTTAATGATTTCTCTTGCAACTTTAATTGGTAGTGAGTTAATTGTTAGTGCCTATTTAATTACAGCATATATGATTGAATATCAGGTATTAAGCAAGGAAAAAAATCAACCTATTAAAGGTAGAAAAGTACGGAAAGCTCTTTTCTCTGTTTCCTTTCCTACAACAGGCTTGAGATTATTTCATTCTTTTACACATGCAATTCAACCATTCTTAGTGAAATGGGCTTTAATGGGTGCAGGCTTTTCTAGTGTAATGGCTACAGAGCACTATGGGATGTTAGCTGGTGTTGCGATGTCAATCGGTTTTTTTCCAGCCTTTATAGGGCATGCTTTAATGATTATGTTAATACCAAATGTATCTGAGGCATATGCGAATCATGATAATAACAAATTGGTTCGGTTATTAAAACAAGCGATGATTATTACATTTTTTTACGGAACAATCTCTGTTATTGTCATGTACATTTTTGCTGATCCATTAACACATTTATTCTTTCATTCTTCTTCAGCATCATTTTATTTAAAGTTGCTTTGGCCCTATTTCCTTTTTCACTTCTTTATTATCCCGATGCAAGCTTACCTTATAGGTCTGGGACTCGTAAAGGATGCATTGTTTCACACAATCTGGTCACATGCTATTTCATTTGGAATGATGTATATGCTAGGTTCAATGGAGATGTTAAACATGAAAGGTATTATTCTTGGGATGAATATGGGAGCAGTTCTTCTTATGCTTATGCACTATGTGACGATATGTCATAAGCTAAATGTTAGTGTCTATTTCATGAAAAGACGCGTTGTTTATTAAACAATACTGTAAGAAAGTGGAGCTTATAGTAGGGCTGGGACATAATTAAAGAAGTCATACAAAAAGACGAATAAATCTAAATACAGTTAAGCAGAAAGAAACAAGTTCATTCCATTGCGCTGCAGAAAATCAAAAAATATATTTATGAAGACAAATAAAAATCCGAATTATTAGGCAAATGATTAATCGAAATATCACCTGGAAATTTGGGTTATCATGAGCTTAAAATACTTATATTCCATAGGAAAATGCTAAGGGTGTTTACTAAATCTTCTTTATTTTCATGTAGGTGAATTAACTATTTAGCTAGCCATAATGATTTGAAAAACGGATTAAGATTTCCTTGAATAAAATAGATATAAAACTGGGAAAAGTATAGTATCGACTAATAAAAGGTGGAGCTTTATATATGAAACAAAAGCTTTTCTTTTTCTTCCTATTATTCGCTTTATGTATTACTTGTTCAGATGAAATTAAAGCGAAGAATCAACCCATGGAGAAAGCTAGTGATTTTACTATACCTTCTTTATCTGATGAAGCAATAAGTTTATCTGATTTTAGGGGTCAAATTGTTATAGTGAATTTTTGGACCACTTGGTGTAATTATTGCCAGGAAGAAATGACAGATCTAAATAAATTCACTAATGAAAATAAAGCACAAAATATAGTATTGATTGGTGTTAATGTTACTTCTTCAGAAAATAGTAAGAATGTTGTAAGTCACTTTGCAAAACAGTTTAACCTTTCCTTTCCAATTGGACTTGATTTAACAGGAAAGGTATCAAAAGATTATCATTTAATGGGTATTCCAACAACTATAATTATTGATCAGAAAGGAATAATTAGAAATAAATTGTTGGGACCAGTAACAAATGAAATGTTACACAATGCCATTTCGCAGCTATAAATCGAATTCTGGAACAGTTGGATATTATTCTGACTGTTCTTTTTTACGTTCTGTTTTGTTCGTTGTTTAATTACATCTCTTTCTTTTTTTAGTAATTGAGAATGCTTATTGCTATCAATAATAATTATTAAATAGTAATAATATTAATTAATTATTGCTATATTTCAACTCTTTGTTTATAATAATTATTATTAAGAGTATGGATGGAAAACCTCGAAAATACACTATTTTAAAAGAAAAACAAATGAATGAGTTTGATTTTTATTCTCAATTATAAGGAGCGGTAATAGTGGAACTTAACAGTGCAGAGAAAATATCTGAAACAAGATCTTCACAAAATCATGAATTTTTTAATAAATGGATAGAGCATATTGAATTAGTAAATGCATTAATAGCAGGAATTCTTATTGGATTTGGATGGTTTTATAATTCTAATGGAAATGAAGCTATTGCTATACCTATATTTATATTGGCATTTGTGATTGGTGGTTACGCGAAAGCCAAAGAAGGGTTAGAAGAAACGATTGCAGATAAAAAATTAAATGTTGAATTATTAATGGTATTTGCTGCAATCGGTTCTGCTCTAATAGGGTATTGGGAAGAAGGGGCTATACTTATATTTATCTTTGCATTAAGTGGCGCACTCGAAACGTATACAATGAACAAAAGTCAGCGTGAAATCTTAGCTCTAATGAGTTTACAGCCTGAGGAAGCAATGATTCTTGTAAATGGTGAGGAAAAGAAAGTTCATGTCTCAACATTGAATATTGGTGATACAATTTTAGTCAAACCTGGTGAAAGAATTCCTACGGATGGTGTGATTTTATCTGGGAAGACAAATATTGATCAATCTGCTATAACAGGAGAATCAATGCCTGTAGAAAAAAATAAAAGTGATGAGGTCTTTGCAGGCACTGTAAATGGTAATGGATCTATTACAATCTCTGTTATGAAAAAAAGTACTGAAACGATGTTTCATAAAATTTTAGAGTTGGTTCAATCAGCACAATCAGAAAAATCTCCATCACAACAATTTATTGAAAAATTTGAGGGCACATATGTAAAAGCAGTATTAATACTTGTTGGCTTAATGATGGTAGTTCCTCACTTTGCATTAGGGTGGAGCTGGAATGAAACTATTTATCGTGCACTTGTTTTAATGGTTGTAGCTTCTCCTTGTGCATTAGTAGCATCTATTATGCCAGCGACATTGTCTGCAATTTCAAATGGAGCAAAAAATGGTTTATTATTCAAAGGTGGTATCCATTTAGAGAAATTAAACAAAACAGATGTTGTAGTCTTCGATAAAACTGGCACACTAACAAAAGGTGAACCAAGTGTAACAGATATTCTTTCGATAGATACAATTGATCAAAATGAATTTTATAAAGCGGTTTTAGCTATCGAAAATCAGTCAACACACCCCTTGGCAAAGGCAATTGTGGCTAAAATTCATAATGAATTCCCAGTAGGTACTGCTGAAATGGTATCTGTGGACGAAAAGTCAGGTTTTGGAGTTTCTGCAGTTATCGATGATATTACCTGGAAGATTGGAAAAGCTGATTTTGTTGGAAAAGAAAAAGCAAAGGTATTTCAAGATGAGGTAAGTGAGAAGCTTTCAAAAGAAGGAAAGACAATTGTTTATATAGTAAGAGAAAGTGAGATTGTCGGGTTAATAGCTTTGAAGGATGTAGTGAGAAAAGAAGCGAAGGAAGTAATTGATAAGCTAAGGAAAATAGGGATCAAAACGGTTATGCTTACTGGAGACAGTCAGTCCACAGCAGAAGTTATTGCAAAGGAACTGAATATTGATATGTTTAAAGGTGAGTGTTTACCAGAAGGAAAAGTACAAGAAATTAAGAAACTAAAAGAGAAATATGGAACTGTTACTATGATCGGTGATGGTATCAATGACGCCCCAGCTTTAGCCACTTCCGATGTGGGAATTGCAATGGGTGAAGGAACAGATGTTGCATTAGAAACGGCTGATATTATTTTGATGAAAAATGAATTATTAAAACTATCAAATGCTGTAACACTTTCAAATAAAATGAATCGAATTATTAAGCAAAATATTGTTTTTTCAATGTCGGTAATTGCTTTACTAATTTGTTCAAACTTCTTTCAAGTACTAGATCTTCCTTTAGGAGTTATAGGACATGAGGGCAGTACGATTTTAGTTATTTTAAATGGTTTACGTCTGTTAAAAGGAAATTAATAAATTTCTTTATTTAGAGGTCAGACAAAAGTTTAAACGTAGTTGTATTTATGCCAATCGTTATAATGAGTGGAACATATTTTTTCTAGTGGCTGCAGACACAGGCGTTCTGTGGGGAGCTGAACGTCTCTCGGCTACGCCTACTTAGGTCTCAGCCTTTCCTCAATTCCTCTAGGAGCCTTAGTGTCTTCGCTCCATTCCACTAGTTCTTAAAAATAGTAAGCAAAAATCAAAAAAACTATCGGAGACAGCAAATAAAGACCAGAACTATTAGGAAGTTTAACTTAACCTCACCTAATAATTCTGGTTTATCTTTAGCTTAAATATTTAATGTACTTGCCTCTTTTTTCACTTTACCTATAGCTTATGATACTTATTAAATAAGTAATGAAAAATTAAAGCAGAAATGACAATTTTCATTTTGCTAATAGAAGTCTTATTTTATAGCCTTATAGATTGGCTTATTTGTAGGAGAATTTGTTGCATCTTCCTCATCAGGGCGTTTGCTCACAATAATATAGGAAATGACAAAACAGCAGAATCCTAAAATCCATCCACAAATTGTACTATAATAAAATAAATCAATTAATAACATACCAATAAATGGTGCTAATGCTCCTATTAAACAAAGAATGGCAACAAGATGACGTCTAACCAATTGAAGCAAAATGACCAACCCCTTAGTAGGAAGAAAGATGTATATAGAAACATTATACAAGAAAAAATAATGAAAAGTATCATTGTAATATTAAATAAATATTACAAATTTCTAAAGGTATTTTTATAGATAAGTCCTGCCTTTCCAATTATATCCGTTCTTTGTTAGTGACGTAATCATTGAGGCATTTAACAGTGTAATGAATGTAAATGCAATTAAAGGCATGGCAAAGCAAATCGATGTTTTTTGTTTTGTTTGCCAATCAATAATAAACTTTTGCAATGCAATAATTATATATGGAAATAATAATAGCCATGTAACCGTATGAAATAAAATGATTTGACCAATTCCATATAGTAATAAAATGCCAGGCAAGATGAAAAAGAATAAATAAAACATTGTAAGCAGGATAGCTAAAGAAACAGAACGTCCAATACCTATAAATATATTCTTTTTAAAGCCATTCCAGACCTCTTTGTTACTCGTATACATATAACAGGTTACATATGATGTAATGTTTGTTAATAACACTTTATGATGATGTTTTTTCATTAACCTAGCAAGGTGAACATCATCTAACAGTGAATGCTTGATGGACTCGTGCCCGCCAATTTTCATATATGATTCTTTGTCAAAGAGCATAAATGATCCATGTGCAGCTGTAGCAGATTGTAGCTTTGTATAATTTGCAAAAAATAATGGTAAGTGAAAATAAATTAAAAAATGCTGCATGGGAACGAGCCACTTTTCTAATAAATAAGCTACCGGAAAACGCGGGAATCCAGTCAGAAGTTTTCCTGATCTACTTTGGAGCGTATGTATAGCTGATTGAAGTGTGTTTTGATGTAAACGAATATCAGCATCTAAAAATAAAAGCAGTTCACCTCGAGCTTTTTTACTGAGTTGATGACATGCATAAACCTTACCAGTCCACCCTGTAGGTAAAGCATCTCCATCTATTAGGATAAAACGATCATCATCTTTTATAGATGATAAAATATATTCTTTAGTTAGATCTGTTGATTGATCGTTGAGTAGGATAACTTCATAATTTTTATAGTTTAGGTTTTTTAATGAATTTATTAAAGGCTTAATATTGTTTTCTTCATTTCGTACAGGTATTAGTATAGAGACGAATTTCTTAGAATTTGATACCGTTTTACGATGTAGCTTTGGTATAAATAGTGAATTAATCATGGTCCAAATTAAAAAAATAAACAAAATTATATTGTAAATAAGCATAGTAGAAGCCCCCGTAGAATCTATATCTACAATCATCTTACATCTTTTTACCTTACTTCACACGAAAAGACTCTTTTTTATAGTTAACTGTTTCGTAATTGCTCTTAGTAACTAGTTAGTTTCAAAAGGTACGTTTCTTTTTAAATAAGGCTGTTTTCGTACACCTTTGTTGTTTTTAGAATCATGATGAAAACAACTCTGTATTGTATAAAGTCTAGTGTTAACTTTTCTTCAAAAAAAAGCACCTATTATGCGATATCACAGTGGTTACAACAGATAATGGAATTTTTAGCAACAATCCTTCAGAAAAGATCTTTAGCAAAGGAGAACTAACCAATTTCGCTTTGGAATTTAATGTCCTGCTCTAAAATTAAATCTGCAGTTAATTGTCCCGATAGTGTCACCATAGGCACACCGCCACCAGGGTGTGTTGAACCGCCTACAAAATATAAGTTATCTATTATTGAACATTTACTTGGTATTTTAAATCCACCGTTTTTCTTCCGATCTGTCATAACACCGTAGATTGATCCTCCGTTAGCTCCATATAAATCTTGAAGATCGTTTGGAGTAAATGTATATTGGAATTCGATATTATTTTTTAGGTTTTCAATACCCATACTCTCAAGCTTATCAAGAATAATTTCTGTATATGCATCCTTTTTATTTTCCCATGTTTCGCCATGTTTTAAAGGAGGTACATGTGTTAAGACAAAGAAATTCTCTTTTCCTTTAGGAGCTTGTGTCGAATCTGATTTTGAAGATATTCCAACATATATCGTTGGATCTTCAGCTATTTTCCCTTGATTAAAAATATGATCAAATTCTTTCTCGGGGGAAGATGAAAAGAAAAAGTTATGATGTGATAGGTTTTCATATGTTTTCTTCACACCAAGTAATAATACTAGTCCTGATACAGTTGGTGGGAATTTTTCCAATTCTTGCTTTGTATGAGGTGGTAAAGTGTGATCTAGAAGTAATGTATTGTATGTTGGAATTGCTTCTAAGTTGGAAATAACAATATCAGCATCAATTGTTCTGCCATTTTCTATTTCTACTCCTGTTGCTTTTGAACCATTCGAAGTGATTCTTTTTACCTCTGTGTTAAGATGTACCTTTACTTGAAATTCATGAAGTACTTTAGACATCGCATCTGCAATTTTATACATTCCACCCTCTACATAATAAATTCCTAGCCCAAGTTGAACATGTGCTAATTGTGATAAAACAGCAGGTGCATGATATGGAGAAGATCCAAGATACATAATTAAAAAATTAAATAATTGTTGAATTTTTTTATTCTTAAAGAATTTTTTTGTTCCTTGATTCATTGTTTTCATTGGATCCATAGATAGAAGTTCTTTTACACTGTGCATTGAGCGTAGATCATGTAGTCCAGAAATACTTTTTTTATAAACACTTTTCATGCAATAATCATACATTTTGCTGGAATAATTTAAGTAGTTATAGAGCTCACTTGCATCCTCTTTAGAAATATTTTCTAATTGTTTAAGTAAATTTGGTAAGTCACTTGTTAGTTCTATCGTTGTACCATCTTCGAAAAAAGTTTTCCATTGTGGTTCAATTCTCTTAATTGTTACATAATCTGATAGTTTTCTATTGGCATTTTGAAAGAGCTGCTCAAGCACCCATGGCATTGTCAGAATTGAAGGACCAGTATCAAAAGAATATCCTTTTCTACCTCGTTTGTTTAGTTTTCCACCTAGGCGTTCACTTTTTTCTAAAATGGTTACGTCATAATTATCTGCTGAAAGTCTTATTGCAGCAGACATACCACCAAGTCCACCACCAATTATGACTATTTTCTTTTTCAAATTACTTACCTCCCAAAAAATAAATAAGTTTAATTCTGTAAACATCAGATATTGCTGTTTCCTACTAATTAATAAAGATAACCAAATATACATAAGTTGTTTTATAAGGAACGACTCTCACCAAGACAGATAATCTAAAAACAGGTTTAACAATTCTTTCTTCTTTTCAACTTTTTATTTTGCCCATAATATCTAAATTCAAACTCATTGCATTTGCAATTTATTGTGAGAATAAAGCTGAACGGTCTGTTAATTGTACTTTTTTGCCATGCTTGCTATGATGAGAGAATGAATATTTGAAGGGTAGTGAAACAATGCAAATTCGTCTAGAGAAAGTAAGAGAAATGTTACAAGAACAAGATATTGATATGTGCTTTATTCAAACAAAGGAAAATGTATTTTATTTAACGAATTTTTATACAGATCCTCATGAAAGGTTAATGGGCCTCTTTCTTTTTAAACATAATGAACCAATGTTTGTTTGTCCTAAAATGGAAATAAATCAGATGAAAGCTGCCGGATGGAGCTATGACATAATTGGATATAGTGATCATGAAAATCCATGGGATTTAATTGATGACAGCCTACAAAAACATAATGTAAAATCGTTTAAAAATATAGCCGTAGAAAAAGAAGAGATTTCTTATAGTCGTGTGGAATCAATTCAAAAACTAGTACAAGGAGCAGAAATAGTACCTGCTGAAGAAATGTTAAATAGTTTTAGAGTCATTAAAGACGATAATGAAATAAAGGTCTTACGAGAAGCGGCAAAACTTGCAGATTATGGAGTTCAGGTGGGAATTGAAGCTTTAAAAGAAGGAATAACTGAAATGGAGGTTTTGGCAAAAATAGAATTTGAATTAAAGAAAAAAGGAATACGTGAAATGTCCTTTTCTACAATGGTATTATTCGGAGATAAATCTGGTGATCCCCATGGTAATCCGGGCTTGAAGAAGTTAACTGAAGGTGACTTTGTTTTATTCGATTTAGGTGTAGTACTTGATGGGTATTGCTCTGATATTACGAGAACCTTTGTTTATAAATCATATAATGAGAAACAAAAAGAAATATATGAAACTGTTTTACAAGCTCAACAAGCTTCAATAGAATCTAGTAAGCCTGGTGTTCGAATAGGTGACTTAGATGTAATTGCAAGAAAGGTTATTACTGATGCAGGCTATGGAGAGTATTTTCCACACCGTCTTGGACATGGATTAGGTATTAATGTTCATGAATTCCCATCAATGAGTCATATCAATAATGATGTTCTAAAAGAAGGAATGGTATATACGATAGAGCCAGGAATCTATTTGCCTTCAATAGGAGGTGTTAGAATTGAAGATGATATTTTAATAACCAAAAACGGACACGAAATTCTAACGAAGACAAATAAGGAATTCACTGTAGTTTCATAATGACTGTTTATAATACCACTATAAAATTAATTATAACAGTCGTTTTATTCTTATTAACTGGATGTTCAACAGAAAATACTAATTCTAATTTCATCAATGCTGAAGTGAATAGAGTTGTTGATGGTGATACCCTAAATGTAAGTATAGATGGTAAAGAGGAAACAGTTCGTCTTTTGCTAGTAGATACTCCTGAAACTGTTCACCCTACCAAACCAGTGGAGCCTTTTGGGCCAGAGGCTAGTACTTATATGAAGGAACTTTTAACAGGAAATAAAGTGGACATAGAGCTTGATGTAGGTGAAAGAGATAAATACGGTAGATTGCTTGCCTATATTTATTTTGAAGAAAAAATGGTTAATAAATTATTACTTGAAAAGGGGCTAGCGAGAGTCGCGTACGTTTTTGAACCAAATACAAAATATGTTGATGAGTTTTATGAAATACAAAAACAAGCTCAAAATAAAGCAATCGGAATTTGGAGCATTGAGAATTACGCAACAGATAAAGGATTTAATCGTAATGAAGCAAGTAGTTCCACTGTGGAGAATGAGTTAGCTCATTCTATGGAGTGTATGATAAAAGGGAATATTAATTCTAAGGGTGAGAAGATTTATCATACGGAAGCATCTCCATCTTATAAGGTAACCAAGCCGGAGGAAATGTTTTGTTCAAAGCAGGAAGCAGAAGCTGCTGGTTATCGTGCGATAAGAAGGTAATGTTTCATTATTATTTTAGTTTTAACTTAGGTTATTCCTTTAGAGAAATTTATAATATCTAAACGAATTGGCTCAATATAAGCAACAAAGGGAAGCTAAAAAAGTGACTCATTGGTATAGTGTTTTTTAAGCCCTATAATAGAAGAATCCATCTATATCTTTAGATGGATTCTTTTATTATCGTAATATTGAGTACTAATGGGTCACTTTATATTAAAATTTCTTACCATAAAACAGCGTCCGAATCATTGAAAAGAGAGGTTTCATTTATCGAACAAAAAATTGAAAGGATTTAGCAAAGGGTTTCTGGTAAAAGGACAGGATTAGGACTTGGTTTCCCGATATAATAGCCTTGTGCTAAAGTTACATCAATACTTTTTAAATACTCATATTCCTCTTTAAGTTCAATTCCTTCAGCTAACACAACAATATTTAATTGTGTAGAGAGGTATAATACCTTCTGTAAAAATACTTGATTTTCCTTATTAATATGACAATCTTGTATATATTGTCTATCAATCTTAATATAATCAGGTTGAAGCTTTGACAACATATCTAATGTCGAGTAACCTGCTCCAACATCATCTAATGCCACCTTCATTCCGTGATTACGATATGTGTCTAATATTGATTTTAAGTGGTCAACATCATGAATTTTTTCTGTTTCAACAACTTCAAATACAAGATCATTAGGATCTACATTATACTTTTCTACTATCTTAAATGTATGCTTTAAACAGTGTTCTGGGTTATAGATTGTTGATGGTAAAAAATTTATAAAGCTTTTGATACCTGTTGGAATCTTGTTAGTTCTTGCTTTTATTGCTACTTCACGTGCTTTTTTATCTAATATAGAATGCATTTCTGTTTTTCTTGCAATTTCAAAAAGCTGACTAGGATAAAAAGACTGATCTTTAGATCTTAATAAGGATTCATAACCAAAAAGTTCATCATTCTTCATTTTTACGATTGGTTGAAGGAAGCTAGTGAAATTCCCGTTTTTTATTAAGTGCACATATTTTTCATGAAAAGTATGCTCATATAATGTATTGAATGAATAAATTTCAAATTGGCTTGGTTGTTCCATATGATGAATTGAGCCTGTGATTTTTGATGTATCCCCAATTTCTGTATTAATAAAAGATAGGTACTCTTTTAATTCAGCTTTTGTTTCATACGATTTTTTGAAGTGTGAAGGGCTGATTTCCTCAAAGTATAATTTTAATAAGACCTCTGTTAGCTTTTCATCACTATCATTGTAAATTGAAAAGTATCCACATTTATGTATAGTAAGAGGTTGAAAACAAGATCTACATAATTGGTCCAATCTTATTCCTCATTTCTTTATTTAATGTTAAGTATATTTTATCAAAGATTATACAAAAGTTAAACATAAATGTCCTTTAACGTAATAAACTTATTATATTAATGTAGTTTTATTCTATGGTAATACACCTTAATATAGGTAAGTAGTCTGCAATGTCTAGGTCGTTAAATAGAGCTAAAGTTTTTATTACTATTTATAAGGGTAAAAGGTATTATCTAGTTTAGAAAAGAATGTATAGGTAAAGATAATAAAGGAGTGATTATGATAGAGAGCCGTATTAAGGTTATTGTTTTTGATGTATATGGTACACTATTTAACGTATACTCTGTAGAACAGCATTGTGAGAAGCTATTTCCAGGTAAGGGAAGGGAACTTTGTGAGCTATGGAGAAGAAAGCAATTAGAGTATTCCTTCCTAAGACAGCTTATGGGTACATATGAACCATTTTATACAATAACAAGAAATGCCTTAACATATTCGTGTAGGCAATTGGAGCTTACATACAATGACCAGAAAATTGAGAATCTGCTCAATGGTTATTTACATTTGAAACTCTATAAAGAAGTTGAAGATGTTTTGAAATCATTAGAAGATAAACAATTAGCAGTATTTTCAAATGGTTCATTAGATATGTTAAAGCCATTGATCAATGAATCACCACTAAAAGATATCAATATAAAAGTAATTTCAGTTGATGAAGCAAAGGTGTATAAACCAACACCAATGTCTTATCAAATTGTTCTAAAGCAGTTAAGTGTAAGGCGTGAGGAAGTTTTATTTGTTTCTTCGAATACATGGGATATTGCTGGTGCTAAAAATTTCGGCTTTAATACAGCATGGATTAATCGTCAAAACGTAATTTTTGATTGTTTAGGTGTTACAACAGATGCTGAATATACAGATTTATTAGGGTTAATAGATTAAAATAGTTAAAAAATTTTAAAAGTTAATTTTAGAAAGATATTTATAGCTGTGTGTTTGTAGGAGTTATTAATAAATTATAGAGGAGGATATTTTTTTATGAAGAAAATTGCCGTTTTAACAAGTGGAGGAGATTCTCCAGGAATGAATGCAGCAGTGCGAGCTGTTGTTCGTAAAGGTATTCACGACGGTATTGAAGTTTATGGTATCTACCAAGGGTATGCTGGATTAATGGAAGGTAATATTAAAAAGCTTGAACTGGGTTCTGTAGGTGATATTATTCATCGTGGTGGTACGATTTTATATACTGCAAGATCTGAAGAATTTAAGAAAGATGAATCACAACATAAAGCGATAAAAAATTTGAGGGATTTAGGAATAGAAGGACTAGTTGTAATAGGTGGAGATGGTTCTTACCGTGGAGCAGCCAAGCTAACGGAAAAAGGCTTTCCATGTATTGGCTTACCAGGTACGATTGATAATGATATTCCAGGAACAGATTATACAATAGGTTTTGATACTGCTCTTAATACAGTTATTGAAAGTATTGATAAAATCCGTGATACCGCAACTTCTCATGACCGCACATTTATTATTGAGGTTATGGGGCGCCATGCAGGAGATATTGCCCTTTTTGCAGGGTTATCAGTGGGTGCAGAAACAATCTTAATTCCAGAAAGAGAATATGAGCTCGATTCAGTTGTGAAAAAACTAAATCAGGGAATTGAAAGAGGAAAGAAGCACTCAATTATCGTTTTAGCTGAAGGTGTTTGTTCAGCAAATGAACTGGCTCAAAAAATGAAAGAAAAATATTCTCTTGAAACTCGAATTTCTGTTTTAGGGCATATGCAACGAGGTGGCTCCCCAACAGGCTTTGATAGAGTATTAGCATCTCGTCTTGGTGCAAGAGCTGTCGAACTTCTTCAGGAGGGAAAATCTGGACGAGCAATCGGCATGCAAAAACAGCAAATCGTAGATCATGATATCATTGAAGTTTTAAAGCAAAAAGATCCGTTACCAGAAGGTGTTTATAAATTATCACAGGAATTATCGATTTAATAACATCTGTTAAATAGATTGAGGCTGACTCATTACTTGAGTCAGCCTCTTTTACTTATCGCTAAGTTAGGAAACGGTAATTTAGAGTCGTTTCTCAACCTAAGTATGTAATCTAAAAGTGCTTTATTGTCTTAAGAACATGATTTTGTTTTTATACGATAATAAATCCTTTTTCTTGACGCAGATATAAGCCCTGCCTCTCTTATATCGTTGCGGCTCCTAGGCCGCGCCACTTGTTATTTAAGCGTCATCATGGATTTCTAAAGGTGTCATAGTAGTAGCGCTCTACTTATGTATTACCCATATCGATAGCTGTAAAAACCTGAGTCCAAGCAGTTTATTCAATTGTTTTTACAGAACTAAGTATGTATATGTTATAGGAGCTGTTTATGTGCAGAATTAATGAGGTAGTCAATAAGATTTACATATAAATCCACTTTCTGCGAATAATTAGCAGGTTTATCCGCAAAAAGTAAAGTGTATTTTTATACTCAATTGATATTTTAGAGAATATATTTTAAAAAATTTAGTGTATAGCTATCTCAGACATATTTAGAGTGGAAATCAATCATACAGCAGAAGATTTTACAATGTGGTCAGCTGATAAAATATTAGTTAAAGAAAATGTGCGAATCTGCTTTCGGAGATAACAGTATGCGAACAACTTTTGATTATTTAGCTTCTTTACAACAACTTCTCTTTGAGAAATGTGTCCATTACCTGAGAGATAAATTATTGTTATAGGCATGTTTTTTTGTAAACTCCAATTTAACAAGTATTTCATCACTTAATCCTCTACCTTTCAGATATGTTTGTATTTATTATATGCGAACACGTGTTCTTTAGTCTATAAAAAAACGAACATATTTTCGTTCTTTAAGGTATGGACTAGTATCCATTTATTTAAAAAAGCAAAAGCTTCTCTTTAAAAATGTTTTGAAAAATTACTGAAAGATAAAGAGTTTTTTACCTTTTTACCATATTTCTTATGTAGCATACGTATAATTGTATGAGATTTAAGATTGAAAGGAAGAAAGGGGATCATGCTTTTGACGGAAAATAGGAAAGTGGAATTAATAAAAAAGATATCAGAAGATATTATAAAATTGTCGGTAAAAGACAAACAAGATAGGGTCATGAGTGAACAGGAAAAGTCAATCGAGTTACTTGCAAGAGCTATGTGTGATTTTTCCGTTATGTACTTATCTCCTCAAACAGATCATGATGAAATACTTAAAGGAACACTATCCAAAGTGAAAATCGCCTATAATACAATAGAACAGTCTAAAAAACCTTCAATAGTAATAAAAAGAGTTTAATACTTGATGCTAAAAGAGGTGTTGAGCCTCTTTTTTTTCTTTTAGTTAGGATAAAATAACTAAAAAGGAACAAGTGTTCGTAAAATATTACTCTTTATGATACAATGATTTTGCAGTCTTAGGGCTCAAACAAGCCCCTTTTTGAAAGGGGGTGGTATTTGTTGACAATATTTGAAAGTCTAATTGTAATGTTAACGTTCGCTTCTTTAATTGTTGCAATTTTAGCATTTTCGCAAAAAAAATAGACCCAATTTTATAAGGTCTATAAGTACATTTGATTAAGTTAAGACTGCAGGCTGTGGATGCGGTAACATCCACGGTCATTAATACTTATTATATCATAAAGAAAAGTATGAATGAAAATTTTATAAAGCTAAAGAAATAAGAATGCTACTTATCTAAATGTTCAATTCTTATAAATAGCTAAGAGTATTTATTTTATGACACGACAAAGCTTGCCTTTGATCTAATCTAATAGCCAAAGAAATAAAAATGATTTTTTGATAAAGTTATTCTATTTCTAGTTCTTCTGAGAGTTCTTTTAAATCATATGAAATATCAAAGAACATTGGAGTATTTTCGTCTGTATATAAAACCACTTTTCCGTTTGTTGGATATTTTGGTTGATAAATAAGGATGACTTCATTAACTAAATCATTAAACCATTTATTCTTAACTAATAGAGGTTTTGTTAAGCTCATTTTGATTAAAAATCCTTCTGTAGGTAAGGGGTTAGCTTCTACCGTTACATTATTAATTGATTTTATTGCTTTTTTGCCATATTTATCAAAATCAGTGGAAGCTTGAGCTTCTGTAATTATTTTATTTGTTTTTAATTCCAGAACTTTTATAGTAGGTTCCTCTGCCTGAAATAATTGAGTGTTCAACAAAAAGGTAGTAAATATTAACATTGGAAAAACAGATAACAGCTTCTTCATGTTTATCACCTCCGTCTAAGTATACCCAATAGCTAAAGTTTAATTTTATTTTTGATCTAATATATTTAGCGAAAATTGCCATCCTAGATAATAGGAGGTGATTTTTTAAGATGCAGAGAATAATAATTGTGCTTTCTTGCTTTCTCTTTCTACTAGGATGTAAACAGGATGATCAAGTTTCACCTAGGACATTTTTAATACCTGATGGATATACTGGTTGGGTAAAAATAGAATATAATGAGGCAGGAACACCTCAAGTTACACAGACATCAACTTCATCACAAGAATATAAAGTAAGTTCTGAAGGTATTGTGAAGACACCAGATCAACATATTCATGAGGGTTGGGCTACAAATAACTATTATTATATAAATCAAGATGGGAACCGAACGAAACTTCTTCCAGGAAAAATGGTTCATGGTTCATCTAGCGGAATGGAGCTTGGTGGGGAAACAACTGAATACTTTTATGTAGGAACTTCAAAACAATTTGAAAAAGATCAATATATACCTAATGAATTTGAAAATTAATTGAATCTACCAAGGAATTAAAATTATTAACGAAGAGATTTATTTGTTGGAATCGACAAATTCATTGACGTTCACAAATAACTCCTGTACTATATGTAAGATTCAATAACAAAGGAGCTGTGGATTTCGTGAAGGAGTCCTTTGAAATAAAAAAAGCATTAAATAATAATGTATTAATCGTTAATCACCATTCATATGGTGAGGTTGTTTTAATAGGTAAAGGAATTGGATTTGGCAAAAAAAATGGTGACATAGTCGAAGATGATGATTATGATAAAATGTTTGTGCTAAAAAACCAAAAAGAGCAGGAACAATATAAAATGCTCCTTTCTGATATTGATGAAGAAAGTTTGGAAGTTGTCCAAGAAGCTATTCATTATATCTCAGAAATGGTTGACCACCCACTTAATGAACATATCCATATTGCTTTAACAGATCATATTGCATTTGCTTTAAAGCGGTTACAACAAGGGATGGACATAAAAAATCCATTTTTATTAGAGACCAAGTCTTTATATCCATTTGAATATAATCTTGCACAAAATGTTATTGAACTTATAAATAATAAATTAGAGGTTCAATTGCCTGAAGGTGAGATTGGATTTATTGCCTTACATATTCATAGCTCTATTTCAGATAAACCACTTTCAGAGGTAAATCAATATTCTCAGTTAATTAGTGGCTTAACTGAAGTTATTGAAGAATCATTAAAGATTAAAGTGGATCGTGAAAGTGTGAATTATCTAAGGTTAATTCGCCATATTCGCTCTACAATTGAGCGAATTAACCTTGGGGAATCAGTTGCGGAACCAGAAAAATTATCTTTACTCTTGAAAAGAGAATATCCACTATGCTACAATACATCATGGAAAATGATAAAAGTTATGCAACAGGTTTTACGAAAGCCTGTTTATGAAGCAGAAGCAGTTTATTTAACAATGCACTTATATCGACTGACAAATAAATAAATGTAACCGATATTTTAATCACGTGTTACTGATTCGATCAGGCATGAGTGAACAAAATGTTTTTATTTGCTCTTTTAGGGAAGTATACCTACTAGTAGCTTAAAAACGTGTTCACCATGCCTTTTTTGTGCGTTTATAGGCAATTAAATTTTTTATAGTTGAACGTAAATAAAGTTCCTATGGAAAATAAATTGTCTAATTGTAACCGGTTTATAAGCTTGGATTGTCTTACGCTTCACACATGACTTTTATTAATAAGATTCAATATGGGAGGTAGAAATATGTTTAAAAATGCATTTGGTGTTCTTCAAAAAGTTGGACGCGCCTTAATGTTACCAGTTGCATTATTACCTGCTGCAGGTCTTTTACTTGCATTAGGAAATGCTTTACAAAACGAAACACTGACAAATTTGGCACCATTCTTAACAAGTGATTGGGTTATTTTAATTGCAAGTGTTATGGAAAACGCAGGGAATATTGTCTTTTCTAACTTACCAGTGCTATTTGCTGTTGGTGTCGCTATAGGATTAGCCAATGGTGATGGTGTTGCTGGGATTGCTGCTTTAATTGGTTACTTAATTATGAACGTAACAATGAGCAGTATCTTAAAAGGTGTTGGTACACTACCAGGTGGTGGTGTAGAGTTAACAGAGTTTTTAACAAATAATAGTGCAGCATATGGAAATGTGCTAGGTATTCCAACATTACAGACCGGGGTATTTGGTGGGATCATTGTTGGTATTATTGCTGCTGCCATGTACAATCGATTCTTTACAATTGAATTACCTCAATACTTAGGGTTCTTTGCAGGAAAACGTTTTGTACCAATTGTAACTGCTGCTTCTGCTGTGTTACTTGGTATTGTCATGTACTTTGTTTGGCCACCAATCCAAACTGGATTAAATGCATTCTCAACTAATTTACTTGATGCTAACAGAACATTAGCTGCTTTTATATTCGGTGTTATCGAACGTTCTCTTATTCCATTTGGTTTACATCATATTTTCTATTCACCTTTCTGGTTTGAATTTGGAAGCTATGTAAATGCAGCAGGAGATACAGTTCGTGGAGACCAAACAATATTCTTTAATCAAATTAAAGATAATGTTCAAGATCTAACTGCTGGTACATTTATGACAGGTAAATTCCCATTTATGATGTTTGGTTTACCAGCTGCGGCATTAGCAATTTATCATGAATCAAGACCTGAAAATAAAAAGGTTGTTGCAGGTTTAATGGGTTCAGCTGCTTTAACTTCTTTCTTAACAGGTATTACTGAGCCACTTGAATTTTCATTCTTATTCGTAGCACCTGTACTGTTTGGTATTCATGCTATTTTTGCAGGGCTATCATTTATGGTTATGCACATGCTCGATGTAAAAATAGGTATGACATTCTCTGGTGGGTTAATTGACTTCCTATTGTTTGGTGTATTAAACTCTCAAACAAATTGGTGGTTGGTTATTCCTGTAGGTTTAGTGTTTGCAGTTATTTATTACTTTGGTTTCCGTTTTGCTATTCGCAAATGGAATCTTGCAACACCTGGACGTGAAGATGCAGACATAGAGACGTCTGATGAAGAAGATACTAAAACTACTGCTGGTGACCTGCCATATCAAATCTTAGAATCATTTGGCGGAGCAGAAAATATTAAGCACCTTGATGCTTGTATTACACGTCTACGTGTTACAGTTAATGATAGTAAAGAAGTAGATAAAAATCGTTTGAAAAAACTTGGTGCATCTGGAGTTCTTGAAGTTGGAAACAATATTCAAGCGATCTTTGGACCTAAGTCTGATAATCTAAAAACTCAAATGCAGGATGTAATGTCAGGTAAACGTCCGAAAGTAACGAAAACTCATTCTCAAGAAAAAGAAGTACAAGAACAAGTTGAGGATGTAGTTGCAGACGGATTGAAGAACGATATTAAAGATGAAACATTTGTAGCACCTCTTACTGGTGAATTAAAATCAATAACTGAGGTTCCAGATCAAGTTTTCTCTGGAAAAATGATGGGTGATGGATTTGCTATTTTACCTACTAGTGGGACAGTTGTTTCACCAGTAAACGGTAAAATACTAAATGTTTTCCCTACAAAACACGCAATTGGTATCCAATCTGAAGGTGGAAAAGAAATCCTAATTCATTTTGGAATTGATACAGTTAACCTTAAGGGTGAAGGCTTTGAAGCATTTGTTCAAGAAGGTGATGTTGTAGAACAAGGGCAAAAGCTACTTGAAGTTAACCTAGATTATGTAAAACAAAATGCACCATCAGTCATGACACCAATTGTTTTTACGAATCTTAAAGAAGGTCAAACAATAGCTATTAAAGCACAAGGCAATGTTAAGGCAAAAGATTCTGATATCATCACGATTGAAGGCTAGGAACTGAAAAATAATATGGCACACTTGTATTTTTGGGTGTGCCTGATAAAATAATATCTTGTAGATAAATGAATGATTTTAAAGGAGATTGATGAAAAATGGCAGAAAAAACTTTTACAGTAACAGCAGAAACAGGAATTCATGCACGTCCAGCAACAGTTTTAGTACAAACTGCAAGTAAATATGATGCTGATGTAAACTTAGAATATAATGGTAAAACAGTTAACCTTAAATCTATCATGGGTGTAATGTCTTTAGGTATACCTCAAGGTTCACAAATTAAAATTATTGCTGCAGGTTCAGATGCTGATGAAGCAGTTGAAGGTATCGGTCAAACGTTGAAAAACGAGGGGCTTGGCGAATAATATGAGTAACCTTCTAAAAGGAATAGGTGCTTCTGCAGGTATTGCAATCGCTAAAGCGTACCGTCTTGAAGAGCCTGAACTAAAGATTGAAAAAACTGATGTTGCAGATAAAGAAGCTGAAAAAGCTCGCTTTGAGCAAGCGATTGAAAAATCTAAATCAGAGCTTGAGAAAATTAAAGAACATGCTAATCGTGAGCTTGGTAAAGATAAAGCAGAGATTTTTGCTGCTCACTTATTAGTACTAAGTGACCCTGAACTGCTGAATCCAGTAATAGATCGCATCAATACTGAATCAGTTAATGCAGAATTTGCTATGAAAGAAACAGCAGACATGTTTGTAACGATGTTTGAATCAATGGATAATGAATATATGAAGGAACGTGCTGCAGATATACGTGATGTAACTAAGCGAGTTATAGCACATTTACTTGGTGTACAAATTCCTAATCCTAGCTTAATTTCTGAAGAGGTTGTTATTATTGCTGAAGATTTAACACCATCTGATACTGCTCAATTAAATCGACAATTTGTTTTAGGATTTACTACTGATATTGGTGGGCGTACTTCTCATTCAGCTATTATGGCACGTTCAATGGAGATTCCTGCAGTAGTTGGTACAAAGCATGCTACAGAAAAAATTGAAAATGATGTAATGGTTATTGTTGATGGACTTGATGGTGATGTGATTATCAATCCAACTTCAGAAGAAATTGCTCATTACGAAGATAAAAAAGCTAAATACGAATCACAAAAAGCAGAGTGGGCAAAATTAGTAAATGAACCAACTGTTTCTAAAGATGGTCACCATGTAGAGCTTGCGGCTAATATCGGTACACCTAATGATGTAAAAGGTGTTCTGGAAAATGGCGGAGAAGCGGTTGGATTATATCGTACAGAATTCTTATATATGGGAAGAGATCAATTACCAACTGAAGACGAGCAATTTGATGCTTACAAAACTGTTCTTGAAAGAATGGAAGGAAAGCCAGTTGTTGTTCGTACTTTAGATATAGGTGGAGATAAAGAATTACCATATTTAAATCTTCCTAAAGAAATGAACCCTTTTCTTGGATTTAGAGCAATTCGTTTATGTCTAGAAGAACAAGATATTTTCCGTACACAGCTTCGCGCTTTATTACGTGCTAGTAGCTTTGGGAATTTGAAAATTATGTTCCCTATGATTGCAACAGTGACTGAATTTAGAGAAGCAAAAGCAATTCTATTAGAAGAGAAAGAAAAGCTTGTTGCAAATGGTACGAAGGTATCAGATTCTATTGAAATTGGAATCATGGTAGAAATTCCTTCAACAGCTGTTATGGCTGATACTTTTGCAAAAGAAGTAGATTTCTTTAGCATAGGAACTAATGATTTAATTCAATACACAATGGCAGCAGATCGAATGAATGAACGTGTTTCATATTTATATCAGCCTTATAACCCAGCTATTTTACGCTTAATCTCTATGGTTATTGATGCAGCGCATAAAGAAGGGAAATGGGCAGGTATGTGTGGAGAAATGGCAGGAGATCCAATTGCTATTCCATTGTTACTTGGATTAGGTTTAGATGAATTCTCAATGAGTGCTACATCTATTTTACCGGCTAGAACTCAAATTAAAGGTCTTTCTAAAGAACAAGCACAAAGCATTAAAGAAACTGTTTTATCAATGACTACAACTGAAGAAGTTGTCGCTTTAGTAAAAGAGAAATTTAATGTTCAATAATAAGTAAAGAGACAGGTCTGAATGCCTGTCTCTTTTGCATGTAATAATTTGTAACAAAAATTGGCCTTTGCGAAGAGCAAAACATAAATTTTACTATTTAACTTACATACTTCAGACCATTTAGAACGAACCTATAGAAGATAACAGTACATAGGAGGAGATATCTAAATGGGAAATTTTCGTGTTGGAGAAGAAGTATACGTAATATACAGAAACCCACATGCTGCAGTTGTTGCGAACATTGAGAAAGCTGAAGTTGTAGAACATCCAAAAAATCCTCAAGAGTTGGCAATATTTCTTCATGATGCTTACCATCCACTTGCTGAAGATGATGCTGTGTTTTCTAGTTTTGAAGAAGCTGAGGAATTGTATAACGAGATATTTGATTATGAACAATATGATTAAAAAGAAGCAAATTAGCTTCTTTTTTTATTTTTGACCAAGTCTCTTTTCTGAAAGATTGTTGCTTTTATACGTCATTATTACAACCAGTGTGGTATCGCATTAAAGGTGCGATTTGTAGAAGAAAAGATGCCACTAGACTTTAACATAGTTGTTTCATCATCATTCTAAAAACAACTATGTTTACAAATAAGCCTTGATAAATAAAAGGAAATATTTTTTCAGGTTATCAATAATCACTTTAGCAAAGGTTAATCATGTATAAATCCTTTATTATATATAGAAAGAAGGTAAAAAATGATTAAACCATTTGTACCACAATTAGTTTATATTGAGCCTAGAGCACTTGAATACCCACGAGGTATCGAATTAAAAGAAAAATTTGAAAAGATGGGTTTGGAAATTAGAGAAACAACCTCACACAATCAAGTGCGGAATATACCAGGTAAAAACCATCTTCAGCAATATCGTACAGCAAAATCTACACTTGTAGTTGGTGTAAGAAAAACATTAGAGTTTGATACATCTAAACCTTCAGCAGAGTATGCGATACCACTTGCAACAGGTTGTATGGGGCATTGTCATTATTGTTACCTCCAAACAACAATGGGTAGTAAACCTTATATACGAACATATGTAAATGTTGATGAAATATTGGAGCAGGCGCAAACATACATGGAAGAACGTTCACCTCAAGTTACAAGATTTGAAGCATCTTGTACATCAGATATCGTAGGGATTGATCATTTAACACACTCTTTAAAATCAGCTATCGAATTTTTTGGGCAAACCGATATGGGAAGATTAAGATTTGTAACGAAATTCCATCATGTCGATCATCTATTAGATGCAAAGCATAATGGAAAAACTCGTTTTCGTTTTAGTATTAATGCAGATTTCGTTATTAAAAACTTTGAACCAGGAACATCTGCCCTTGATCAAAGAATTGAGGCAGCAGTTAAAGTAGCAAAAGCAGGCTATCCTTTAGGTTTCATTGTTGCTCCAATTTATATCCATGACAACTGGCAAGAAGGATACAAAAACCTTTTTGAAAAGCTAGATGCTTCAATTCCTTCTGATCTAAGAAACGATATAACCTTTGAAATGATTCAGCATCGATTTACTAAGCCTGCAAAAAGAGTAATCCAAAAGAATTACCCGAAAACGAAGCTTGAACTAAATGAAGAAGAAAGACGTTACAAGTGGGGAAGATATGGAATTGGAAAATATATTTATCAAAAAGATCAAGAGCAAGAATTAAGAGAAACGCTTGAAGATTATGTTGATCATTATTTCCCTAGTGCCAAAGTAGAATATTTCACATAAAAAACTCTATATTGTGTTTTCTTTTAAAAAAATCACAAAGCTCTCATATCATTATATGTGAGTGTTTTTGTGATTTTTTCTGGAAATAACATGTTAAAATATGTGTATAAGCTACATAAGGGGTGATTTGAAAATGGAATTAGGTTTAAAAGGCAAAAATGCTCTCATTATTGCTTCAAGTCAAGGTTTAGGTAAAGCTATTGCAAAGAAGTTAGCCGAACAAGGTGTAAATGTGATGATCTCAAGCAGAGATCAAAGTAAATTAGAAAATGTGAAAAAAGAACTTTTAGAGTTGAATAATGGGAAAATCATCTGCAAAGTTTGTGACATAAAAAATAAAAATGAAATACAAGAGCTAGTAGCTACAACAATAAACGAGTTGGGATCTATCGACTTATTAGTCAATAATGCTGGTGGCCCTCCTGCTGGGACTTTTGAAGAGATGACTGATGAAGATTGGCAGCATGCATTTGAATTAAATCTATTAAGCTATATAAGAATGATCAGAGAAGTGTTACCACATATGAAAGAAAATGGTGGTGGCAAAATAGTCAATATTGCTTCTTCCTCTGTTAAGGAGCCTATACCCGGTTTAATTTTATCAAATACATTTAGAACTGGCATAGTTGGATTAACCAAAACACTTGCATCGGAGCTTGCAAGCTACCAAATAGTAATCAATACGGTTGCACCTGGAAGAATATCAACCGATCGAGTTGCCTTCTTAGATGAAAATGCTGCAAAAAAGCAGGGGATGGCAATAGAGGAAATTCAAAATAAAGTAAGAAACACCATTCCATTAGGTCGGTATGGTAATCCAGAAGAATTTGCAAATTACGTTAGTTTTCTTTTATCAGATATAAATAGTTATATGACTGGACAAACATTTTTAGTAGATGGAGGTATGGTTAAATCAATCTAGATAGGAATCTTATTTTCCTTAATGTTAATGAAAGAAATAATAAATCCCTAACGTTAGATTTTGTAAGGAGTAGGAGAAGAGATGATTAGATACCCTTCACTAGAAAAACAAAATGTAGTTGGCGTGACAGCCCCTTCATCTGGTGTTCCATTAGAGTTACATAGTATGTTTCGAAAAGCTTTAATGAGACTGGAAGAAAAACAATATAAAGTTATTTGTAAAGAAACTGTTTGGACTCAATATAAAGCAAAATCAGCAGGGTCTAATGTGCGTGCGCAAGAATTAAATGATTTACTTCAGGATGAAGATGTTAAGCTTATTTTTCCACCATGGGGAGGAGAACTACTTATTGAAATCCTTGAGTATATAGAATTTGAGAAAATGACGCCTAAGTGGATTTTAGGTTATTCTGATACTAGTGCACTGTTACTAGCTATTACTTTAAAGACAGGTATTGCCACTGCACACGGTACAAATTTAGTGGATATTCGAGGAGAAGATTCTGATCCAACAACAGCTATGTGGGGAAATGTCTTACATACTAAACCAGGAGAATCAATCCTACAACTATCTTCAGAAAAATTTCAAGAGAAATGGGATCATAATAACCCAACTCCACAAATTTTTCATTTAACAGAGAAAACTACCTGGAAAACATCTGATAACAAGAAAGCTTCCGTAAGAGGACGATTACTTGGTGGTTGTATTGATATTATTCGCCATTTAGTTGGGACTCCTTTTGGAAATGTAGAAAAGTTTTATGAAAACCATATGAAACCTGATGAAATGATTATTTGGTATTTTGAAAACTGTGAATTATCTACAACAGATTTACGAAGATCACTAGTTCAATTAAAATTAGCCGGTTGGTTTAAAAACTGCTCTGGCATCATGTTTGGTAGAAGTGCTGCAAACCAACCAGTAAATCAATATGATGTCCTTGATGTTTATCAAGAATTGGCACAAGAATTAAACGTGCCTATTATCTATGATATAGATTGTGGTCATGTTCCACCACAAGTTACATTAATTAACGGAGCAATAGCCGAAATTGAAGTTCAAGATGGTAAAGGTACTGTTGTACAGTTTTTTGCTTAGTTTCTTTTCTTGTTCATATTCAAGATAAGTGTTTCTAGGTAGTTTGATAGAGAAGGGATTGATAATAATGAAACAAACAATTGGTTTTATTGGCTTAGGTGTTATGGGTAGAAGTATGGCAAATCATATTTTACAAGCTGGTTATCACCTAAACGTTTTTACAAGAACAAAAGAAAAAGCAGATGACTTATTAAAGAGAGGAGCTGTATGGAAGAATACAGTTAAAGAGCTAGCGGAAGAAAGTGATGTTATTATTACGATCATTGGCTATCCACAAGATGTTGAACAAATTTATTTAGGTGATAATGGTCTCGTTCAATCTGCAAGACCTAAAACAATTCTTATTGATATGACAACCTCTCAGCCTTCATTGGCTAAAACGATATACGAAAACGCAAAAATTAGAGATATTAAAGCATTGGATGCACCTGTTTCAGGTGGTGATATTGGTGCAAAAGAAGCACGTCTTGCGATTATGGTTGGTGGTGATCGTGCTGCCTATGAAGATTGTTTACCATTATTTGAAGTTATGGGGCAAAACATCGTATACCAAGGTGAAGCTGGTTCAGGACAACATACAAAGATGTGTAATCAAATTGCAATCGCTTCGGGGATGATCGGTGTTTGTGAAGCTATAGTATATGCAGAAAAGTCAGGCTTAGATCCTGAAACTGTCCTAAAAAGTATTTCAACTGGAGCGGCAGGAAGCTGGTCTTTAAGCAATTTGGCACCAAGAATGCTTAAGGAAGATTTCGAGCCAGGTTTCTTTGTGAAGCATTTTATTAAGGATATGGGAATTGCGTTAGAGGAGACAAACCATATGCAAATGGATGCACCTGGTTTAGAGCTAGCTCACAAGCTATACAATGAGTTAGCAAAGAATGGAGATGAAAATAAAGGAACACAAGCTCTATTAAAGCTATGGAAATCATAATAAGGCCTTTATTAAAAAATGATGATGTGCCATACAAGCTATTGTTAGAAGCAGATCCTTCAAAGGAAATAGTAGATAATTACCTTTTGAAAGGTAGCTGCTTTGTGATGGTGTATAAAGAAGATATCGTAGGTGTAGTGATCATAACTGAAGTAAGTCAATATGAAAACGAGATTGTAAATTTAGCTATTCAAGAAAAGTACAGAGGTAAGGGCTTGGCAAAACAACTTATTAACTCTGCTTGTGATTACTCTAGAAAAAAGGGTAAAAAGTTTATTATTGTTGGAACAGGTAATTCAAGTATTAATCAATTAGCCCTCTATCAAAAATGTGGCTTTCGGATTGACTATGTAAAAAGAAATTATTTTTTGGAAAATTACACTGACTTGATTGTTGAAAATGGTATTCCGTGTCTAGATATGGTTATGCTAAAAAAAATAATAGGATAATATAGTGAAATTTGAAACTTTTTACTGTTGAAAACGTCTAATATTATGACAAAAAACAATGTAATCTGCTTGCATTGTTTTTTGTATTGTAAAAAAACAGCTTACATGGTTTGTTTCACATTTAATTCATAATGTACAAGATATCTTCACGAAGGTTATGATAAAATAAAGAGTAAACCTAAATAATAACCACTATTAAAGGTTCTTTTTATGGGATGTTGTTACACATAGCACAATTGAAGCAAAGATAACAGTGGTCGATCATATACGCGTTACAGGGATACCACTAAACTTAATATAGAATAGTGTTTTCGTACACTTAAAAGTAAGAAGAACCAAAGCAGGTTATTAATTATAATTATTTTAGAGGAGGATCAACGTTGACAGATCAAAATACAAATGCATCAGAGCAGCGGAAATTAAGAAAATCTAGATATGTCCGGATTAATGTTTTCTTTTTTCTAGTGTTTATTTTATTTGTTGCTCTTGTTGTTCGTTTAGGTGTTGTTCAAATTGTACAAGGAGAAGAATTCTCTAAAGAGGTATCTAGAACAGAATCAGATTATGCACGTTTACCAGCACCTCGTGGGAAAATGTACGATCGTTATGATCGAGTTGTTGTTGATAATAAAAGTGTACCAGCAATAACTTATACTGTAGACAAAACAACGAAAACACAAGATAAAATTGATACGGCAAAAAAGCTTTCACAATTTATTAGCTATGAGCCAGAATATTTAGCAGAAGAACTTAAGGATCGAGATATACGTGATTATTGGTTAGCCGCTAACCCTGAGGAAGCAAAAGCTTTACTATCAGAAGAGGAATTAAAACTAAAGCCCTCTGAAACATACAAGCTTCAAGTAGAACGTGTTTCTGAAAAAGAAATTGAGGCTATAAAAGCAAATCAAGAAGAACAAGAGCTTGCTTATATGTACACTCGCTTTTCTTCTGGCTACCAATATGAGCCACAGGTTGTGAAATCATTAAATTTAACAGATAAGGAAGTATCAAGTGTAGCGGAAAACCTAGAACAGCTTCCAGGTGTAGATGTTATTACAGATTGGGATCGTGAAAACCCATATGGGGAATACCTTTCAACAATTTTTGGAGGAGTAACGTCACCTGAACAAGGTATACTTGAATCACGTGCTGATTATTATAAAGCAAGAGGATATGCACGAAATGAACGAGTAGGTAAAAGCTATCTTGAATATGAATATGAAGATTATTTAAATCCACGTAAAGCGAAAGTTGAGTATGTTTCTGATAAAAGCGGAAATATAGTTACTCAAAAAGTAGTTGATGAAGGTCAAAGAGGCTATGATTTAAAGCTTTCATTTGATATGGAATTACAGATTGAAGTGGAAAAAATTGTTGAAGAAGAATTACGAAAAGCAAGTGCCAGTCACCATTTAATGGATCGTGCATTTGTTGTCATGATGGACCCATATCAAGGTGATGTATTATCAATGGTTGGTAAGCAATTAAATCCTAAAGATAGATCTGGTGATATGTTAGATTTTGCTTATGGAACGTTTGCTACACAATATGAAGCAGGATCTACTGTGAAGGGTGCAACAGTACTTTCGGGGTATCAGCACGGTTTACCAATTAATAAGCCTTATAGAGATCGTACATTGAACTTCAAAGGAACACCACCAAAAAGTTCTTACAAAACGTTAGGTCCGATGAATGACTTAAGTGCATTAAAACTTTCATCAAATGTATATATGTTTTTTGTTGCATTGCATATAGCTGGTGTAGATTATGTCCCAAATGGTCCATTAAATGCTTCAACAGAAGATTTTCAAACATTACGCAATTATTTTGCTCAATTTGGTTTAGGAGTACCAACAGGTGTTGATCTGCCACAGGAATCTTCAGGGTTGATGAGCACACCAGATAACCCTGGTAAATTATTAGATATCTCAATTGGTCAGTTTGATACTTACACACCTCTACAATTAGCACAATATGTATCAGTTATTGCGAATGGTGGCTCTCGAGTTCAGCCACGAATTGTTACAAGTATTCATGCACCTGTTGATGAAGCTGAATTAGGTCCAATCGTAGTCGATAAAGCACCAAATGTCCTGAATAGAGTTAACAATACTCCTGAAGAAATTGAACGAGTTCAACAAGGCTTTAAACAAGTAGTATCACCTTCAGGAACTGGAAAAAGTATTATATACGATGTTGCAGGGAAAACTGGAACTTCTCAAACCTTGTACTACGGTCCAAAACGTGAATATTGGGGAAGAGAAACAAATAACCTGAATTTTGTTGGTTATTATCCATCAGGCAATCCAGAGATTTCTTTCAGTGTTGTTGTCCCATGGGCAAGCAATGACAAAACCTCCATAAATAAAGATATTACAAATCGTATTGTTGAAGCATACATTAAACTACAGAAGAAATATGTAACAACTACTGAAATTGAATATACGAAGCAGGAAGAAGAGGAGTGATCTCTTCTTCTTTTTTTATTCATTAGGACATAAAACTTAATCTCTTTTGAAATAATAAACAGGTGGTTTCTCTCATTCCACAAACTGAATATCAGCTGATTAAATTTCTTTAAAGGAGTGATTAACATGGCAAAGCGAACAAAGAAAAATGATCCACAGCAAAAGAACAAAAAAGGCTTTGATTCAAGTGTAATTGATTCTGAATTTAGTCATGAAGTTGGAAGTACTGATACAAATAAAATTCATAAAGATAAAGCAAAGAAAGAAAAAGCACCGAAAAATGATGGGAAGTATAAAGGGTAAAAAGAGGCTATTGCCTCTTTTTTTGTCTTTTGGTCTTTAAATAAATGAAAATAATAGTTGAATAGTAAGCTAATTTCATAATATGATAGGTACATACCAACCGGTTAGTAAGTTGTGGGAGGAAGTGAGAGTAATTGAATTTTTCCTATTCAAAGAAGGTAATTGATCTTCAAGAGAGAATACATTCATTTATGGAGGAATATATTTATCCAAATGAATATTTGTATGAGCAGCAGCTACAGCAACAGAAATCTAGATGGAGCAATGTCCCACCAATTATTGAACAGTTAAAATCAAAAGCAAAGGCTGAAGGTTTATGGAATTTATTTTTGCCAAGCAGTGAATATGGTGCAGGCTTATCAAATATAGAATATGCGCCACTTTGTGAAATAATGGGTCGTTCTCTAATTGCTCCAGAGGTATTTAATTGTAATGCACCTGATACCGGTAACATGGAAGTACTTGAGAGATATGGTACAGAAGATCAAAAGCAACAATGGTTAAGACCTTTATTAGATGGTGACATACGCTCATGTTTTTCAATGACAGAGCCTGATGTAGCCTCTGCAGATGCAACAAATATTAGTGCTACAATAAAGAAAGATGGTAACCATTACATTATTAATGGAACGAAGTGGTGGTCATCTGGTGCTGGTGATCCTAGGTGTAAAATTGCGATTGTTATGGGAAAATCAAATCCCAATTCTCCAAAGCATGAACAACAATCAATGATTTTGGTGCCACTTGATACACCAGGTGTAAAGATTGAAAGAATGCTTCCGGTTTTTGGCTACGACCATGCACCACATGGTCATGCTGAAATCACATTTGATTCTGTACGTGTTCCTGTTTCAAATATGATTTTAGGAGAAGGAAAAGGTTTTGCAATTGCCCAAGGAAGATTAGGCCCAGGAAGAATACATCATTGCATGCGGTTAATTGGAGCTGCCGAACGTGCTCTTGAATTTTTATGTAAGCGCGTTCATGAACGCGAAGCTTTTGGTAGAACACTTTCTCAGCAGGGAGTTATAAATGAGTGGATTGCAGATTCAAGAATAGAAATTGAGCAGGCTAGATTGTTAACTTTAAAAGCAGCATACATGATGGACACGGTAGGAAACAAAAAAGCAAAGTCTGAGATTGCGATGATAAAGGTTGTCGCTCCATCAATGGCTTTAAAAGTTTTAGATCGTGCAATACAAGGTTTTGGTGGTGCAGGTGTTAGTGATGATTTCCCTCTAGCAGCACAATGGGCAAATGCTAGAACTCTAAGAATTGCAGATGGACCTGATGAAGTACACCGAGCACAGGTAGCTAAATTAGAGTTAAAAAAACAATTAAATACATTTGTGCAGGAGGGAAAATAATGCATATCAAAGATTTATTTGACTTAACCGGGAAAACAGCCATCATTACGGGAGGTGGTAGAGGCTTAGGAGAACAAATCGCAGAAGGTTTCGCAGAAGCTGGGGCTAATATCGTGCTATGTTCTAGAAAGAAAGAGGCATGTGATGAAGTAGCAAGTCGCCTATCAGAAAGTGGTGCAGGTGAAGCGATCGGTTTAAAGTGTGATGTAACAAGTCAAGAGGACATAAAAAATGTAGTTGAAGAAACAATAAATAAGTTTGGGAGAATTGATATTTTAGTTAATAACAGTGGTGCAACCTGGGGGTCACCTGCTGTAGATATGCCGGTTACAGCATGGGAAAAGGTAATGAATGTGAATGTAACTGGTACTTTTTTAATGAGTCAAGAAGTTGGTAAGCATATGATGAAACAAAATAGCGGGAAAATTATTAACATTTCTTCTATAGCTGGTTTAGGTGGAACAGACCCGATGTTTATGGACACGATTGGATATAACACAAGTAAAGGAGCTGTTATTACTTTCACAAAGGATTTAGCTGCAAAATGGGGAAGGTATAATATTAATGTGAATTCTATTGCACCGGGTTTTTTCCCTACAAAAATGTCAAAGGCCATCATTGAAAATGGTAATGATTATTTTATGAATCGAACACCGCTTAAACGTTACGGCTCTAATCAAGATTTAAAAGGAGCAGCTGTTTTTTTAGCCACAGCAGCTTCAGATTATATAACAGGTGATGTATTAGTAGTTGATGGTGGAATGCATATAATGTGATGTTGAAAGCTGTTTATTAGTTAAATAGTTTTAAGGAGGAAAATGTAATGGAAAATATGAAAAAGTGGTTTTCTAAATATCCTGAATCTGTTCCAAATGAAATAGATATACCTCTACTATCTGTTCCAGAAATGCTTCAACAAACGGTTCGATCTTATGGTAATCATGAAGCAATCTCCTTTTATGGTAAAACCTTTACTTATAATGAACTAGCAAAAATGGTTTATGCTTTTACTTCCTCACTGCAGCAGTCAAATGTACAAAAAGGTGATCGAGTAGCAATAATGCTACCAAACTGTCCTCAATACGTTGTGTCTTATTATGGTGCTTTATCAGCAGGTGCAATTGTGACACAAATCAATCCAATGCTAGTTGAAAGAGAATTAGAATATATCCTTAATGATTCAGGTGCAGAAACGATTATTGTTTTCAATGCATTTTATCCTTTAGTTAAGCTAGTACAGCTTAAAACTAATTTAAAAAATATCATCACTGTAAGTCTTGAGCCAACTGAAACAGCTCAAGTAGAAGATTATACATTTGAGAGTTTTCTAGGCAAACAAAACGGTCAGGTATTACCTATTGAAATTATGCCAGAAGATGATATCGCAGTTTTACAATATACGGGTGGAACAACTGGACGTTCGAAAGGGGCAATGCTTTCACATCGTAATATTGTGGCGAATGCTTATCAATCAGGTGAATTTTTCAAAAATGAAATACAGGCTGGTAAAGAAAAATGCTTAACTGTTATTCCTCTTTTCCATGTTTTTGGTATGTCCAGTTGTATGAACTTAACGATTCTTTTTGGGAATTCAATGATTATGCTTCCTAGATTTGATCTTGAGGAAGTATTACAAACAATTAAACGTGAACAGCCAACATTATTCCCAGGTGTACCGACGATGTATGTTGCCATCACAAACCATCCTAATGCTGAAGATTATCATATTGAATCTATTAGAATTTGTAATAGTGGTAGTGCACCTATGCCTGTTGAGCTTTTAAAAGAGTTTGAACGTAAAACAGGTGCCAAAATATTAGAAGGATACGGATTGTCAGAAGCATCACCAGTTACACATTGTAATCCAGCGTTTGCAGATCGGAAACCAGGAACTGTTGGATTAGGGCTACCAAATACAGCTTATAAAATTGTCGATGTGGCTACAGGCACTATCGAGGTACCAGTCGGTGAGCTTGGAGAGATCATTATAAGTGGTCCTCAGGTTATGAAGGGATATTGGAATATGCCAGAGGAAACAGCTGTTACATTACGAGATGGTTGGTTATTTACAGGTGATATTGCCAGAATGGATGAAGATGGTTATGTATCGATTGTAGATCGGAAGAAGGATCTAATAATTGCAAGCGGTTACAATATCTACCCACGAGATATTGAAGAAATTTTATATGAACATCCATGTGTTCAAGAAGCAGTTGTTATTGGTGTACCTGATCAATACCGAGGAGAAACAGTCAAGGCATTCATTGTATTGAAATCAGAGAAATCAGTTACAAAAGAAGAAATGTTTGATTATTGTCGTGCACACATAGCTTCATATAAAGTTCCTACCCAAGTGGAATTTAGAAATGAATTGCCAAAAACAAATGTAGGGAAGATTTTACGACGTGCTTTAAGAGAAGAAGTATTAAATAGTGGTAGCTAAATTTTTCTACCGAAAAAAGAGAAGATAGAACAAATTTTCAAATCTGTTTCCTTTTATCACTATGGTATAATCTGATAAAAGTAGAATAGATTGAGAGGAATACAAGATGAAAGAGAAGATAAGAGAGCTTAGCATCCAGTTATTTGCAACGAAAGGATTTAAAGAAACATCCATACAAGATATTGTGGATGCTCTTAATGTAACAAAAGGCACATTTTATTATTACTTTACATCAAAAGAACAGCTTTTGATGGATATTCATCTTAAGTATATCGATGAATTATTAAGTAAACAGGAAGCTATTATTAATGACAAAAATATAAATTGTAAAGAAAAATTATATAAAATTGTTTATCTCCTCATCCATGATATTAAGAAGGAAGGATTAAGTGCAAAGGTGTTTTTTAGAGAAATGAGAAATCTAAACGAACAGCATCTTGCCCTTATAGTTCCAAAACGAGATCTATTCCGTCTTAATATTCAAAAAGTACTTGATGAAGGAATTACTACTAATGAAATTAGGAGTGATTTACCAACTGATATAGTTACTTTTAGTATTCTAGGAATGACCAATTGGAGTTACTTTTGGTTCGATCCTAATGGACGTAGAACAGATCAAGAGGTTTCAGATGTTTTTATTAAAGTATTATTAGAAGGTTTAGAAAAGTAGAAAAGGCTAAGGAGTCAAGCTTTCATTAAATCGAAATCTTGGCTCTTGATAAGTGATGGGCATGTGAATTTCTATTAATTCACATACATACTAACCGGTTAGTTAAAAAAGAGGGGGAATTTTATGTCCATTCAAACAGTTTGTGTTGTAGGTGCTGGACAGATGGGACATCAAATTGCGATGTTATCTGCTTTAGCAGGATTTAAAACAATATTACAGGATTTAAATGAAGCAGCTCTGGATAAAGCAAAAACAAATTTGCAAACAATTATGGAAAAATGGGTAGCTAAAGGCAAAATAACTGAGGATTTTAAAGCTACAGCTTTTAATAATCTTACATTTTCAACCAACATAAAAACATCAGCTTCTGAAGCGGATTTTATCATTGAAGCTATTGTTGAAAAATTAGATGCAAAGCAGGAACTCTTTAAAACACTTGATGAATATGCAAAGCCTACTACTATTTTAGCTTCTAATAGCTCTACAATTGTCAATTCGTTACTTGCAGAAGTGACAAATCGCCCTGATAAAGTTATTAATATGCACTTTTTCTTTCCACCACTTGTTATGGATTGTATTGAAGTTGTGAAGAGTGAACGAACATCAGAAAAAACAGTTCAACTTACATTGGATGTAAGTAAGAAAATGAATCGTACGGCTGTTCTTTTACAAAAAGAAATCTCAGGGTTTATAGCTAATCGTATACTTGGTGCCCTGCAGCGTGAAGCAGTTTATCTTTATGAAAATGGCTATGCAGATTTCAAGGATATTGATCTAATATGTAAAAAAGCATTGCATCATCCAATTGGTCCTTTTGAATTAATGGATTTATCAGGAATTGATGTTGGGTATTATGTGATGCAACAACGCTTTGCAGAAACTGGTGATCTAATAGATAAGCCTTCTAGGTGTATAGAGGAAAAGGTAGAACAAGGACATTTAGGAAGGAAAACAGGTAAAGGCTGGTATCTCTATAACAAAGAAGAGGTAAGAAATTAAAAGCTGTTTTCAATTTGACCTTCAGTTAAGCTAGAAAAATTTATATAGAATATTAAGTATTTATTAATTAAGAAAGGATCCTGATAGATTCTATACAATTCTGTTTCAATTAAATTGCTTTAAAAAGATTACGAAAATTTCTCAAAGTAAGGAGCGATAAAATCATGGAGCATCAAACAACTGTTAATGTACGATTTTGTGAAACAGATGCACTTGGACATGTGAATAACACAAGCTATTTTATTTATCTGGAAGAAGCAAGGGTACAATTTTTTGAGGAAATTGGTTACGAAATGAATACGAATGAGTGGCAGTTTATTTTAGCATCGACAAAATGTGATTTTATAGGGCAGGCATTTTTTAATCAAAAACTAATAATAACAACTGAAGTTAGCAAAATTGGAACAAAAAGCTTTCATCTTTCTCACTCAATACACAATAAAGATACAGTGGAGCTTGTTGCAAGAGGAGAAGCGATTATTGTGTATTTTAATTTTGAGCTTCAAAAAAGTATGCCTTTGTCTTCTGATTTAAAAAGTGCTCTAGAAGAACACTATAGAGCATTAACATAGTCTTTTTGAAAAGGAGAGTCCTATAAATGAATGATATCATCCCAGTTCGTTCTGGTGAAGAACTAAATATTGAGAAAGTTCATACCTTTTTGTTAAAAAGTCTGCCTGAAATTCCAAGGGATATCCCACTTTCAATACGTCAATTTGGAGTAGGTGCTTCTAATTTAACCTATGAATTAACAATAGGGAAATGGGAAGCTGTTTTAAGAAAACCACCTCTTGGTCCTGTTGCACCAAAGGCACATGATATGGAACGTGAATATTTAGTTTTAAAAACATTACATCCGATGTTTCCGATTGCTCCTAAGCCTTATATATTTAGTGATGACCATTCTATCGTAGGAAGTCCTTTTTTTATAATGGAAAGAAAACATGGGGTGCTAGTAGACACAGAATTTCCACCTAATATTAAAGAATCGAAGGAACTTGGAAAGCAGTTAAGTGAGCAGATGGTAAATACCCTTGTTCAGCTTCATGAGCTACCCTACAAAGGAACTGTTCTTGAAGAATTGAGTAATCCTAAAGGTTTTATGGAACGTCAGGTTTTTGGATGGATTAAGCGATATGAACGATCAAAAACAGAAGAAATTAAAGAAGCTGATGATATCACTAATTGGTTAGTAAAGAACATTCCTCAGAGTAAAGCATCAACAATTATCCATTATGATTTTAAATTTAATAACACTTTATTTACAAGTGATTTAGATGAACTATCAGGTTTGTTTGACTGGGAAATGTCAACAGTTGGTGATCCATTAGCTGATGTGGGAGCAGCCTTAAGTTATTGGTGTCAAGCTGATGATCCATATTTGTTAAAGAATGGGTTAGGTAAACCACCCATTACAGTAAGAGAGGGCTTTTTTACAAGAAAACAGTTTATTGAAAGTTATGCAAAGAAAAGTGGTCGAGATGTTAGTCAAATCCACTATTACCTTACTTTTGCTTATTTTAAATTAGCTGTTATTTGCCAACAAATCTACTTTCGTTATCATAAAGGGCAGACAACAGATCCACGTTTCAAAAACTTTCATTTGTACGTGAAAACACTTATTCAACATGCAACAGCAGTATGCCAACAGCCTAATAAAGTTAGATAGTAAATGGAGGGGTTAATTTGAAGGTGAGTCGAACGAAACCTGTAAAAGGTGGTAGTTTTCTATATGAGTATGAGCTACCACAAAATATTTTCACTCCAGAAGACTTAACTATTGAGCATACCTTGATTCAGAAAACAGCAGCTCATTTTATAAGATTAGAAGTTGAACCCTGTAGAGAACAAATTGAAAACCAGGATTTTAATAAAGTTGTCGAGTTATTAAAAAAAGCTGGTGATCTTGGTCTTTTAGCTCATAGTGTTCCAGAGAAATATGGAGGACTTGGACTTGATAAAATAAGCAAAAGCCTTGTTGGTGAAGAGGTAGGTAGAGCTGGTGGATACGGTGTGGCACACTCTAATCATACCTGTATTGCTACATTACCAATCACGTACTTTGGTACAAAACAACAAAAGGAAAAGTATTTACCGAAGCTTGCTAATGGTGAATTTATTGGTGCTTATTGTTTAACTGAGCCAAATGCAGGTTCAGATGCTCTTGCAGCACAAACAACAGCAAAATTAAACGATGAAAATACTCATTATGTATTAAATGGTACAAAACTTTATATTACAAATGCTGCTTTTTCTGATACTTTTATTGTCTATGCAAAAATAGATGGTGAAAAGTTTACAGCCTTTATTGTTGAAAAAGATTTTCCAGGTTTAGTATTAGGACCAGAGGAAAATAAGATGGGGATAAAGGGTTCTTCAACAAGATCTGTTATTTTTGAGGATTGTCTTGTTCCTAAGGAAAATTTATTAGGAGAAGTGGGTAAAGGGCACGTGATTGCTTTAAATGTACTGAATTTAGGTAGATTTAATTTAGGATCAGCTTGTGTAGGTGGAGCTAAATATGCATTAGAGCTTGCATTAAAGTATACAAATCAACGTTATCAATTTGGTAAGCCTATATCAGGGTTCAATGCAACAAAAGAAAAGCTAGCTTTGATGGCAGCAAAAATCTATGCTTCAGAATCGATTCAATTCCGAACAGCAGGATTACTTGAAGATAAGTTAAGTGACTTATATCTTTCAGAGGACACATCAAAAATTGCCTCAAGTCTTATGGAATACGCAACAGAATGTGCTATCTGTAAAGTGTATGGATCTGAAACCTTAGACAAGATAAGTGATGAAGCACTTCAGCTTCACGGTGGAGCGGGCTATATAAAAGAATACAAAATTGAACAAGTTTACCGAGATTCTAGAATTAATCGGATTTTTGAAGGTACGAATGAGATTAATCGTTTACTATTACCAACACTTCTATTTAAAAATGTAGTAAAAGGTGTAATAGACATAAAAAGTATTGTTGGTAAAGCAGTAGAAAATTTATCTACAAGTCATGCTATTAATGAAGAAGTATTTTCAAGTGAAAAAGCAGCGATATTGGCCATTCGAAATGTATTTCTTGTATGTATCGGCACTATTTATCAAGAGTATGAGCAGAAGATTTTTGACCAACAAGAAGCTATGATCAAGTTATCTAATATGGCAATTGAATTATTTGCTGCAGAATCTTCACTTGCAAGAGCAATGAAAAATGACAGTCAATTAACTAACCTTCTAGCGAGGGCTATTGTAGAGAAAGCTATTTATGAAACTGAATTTCTCTCAAGACAACTTATAAATGAGTCAATAACTGATAAAAAGAAAAGAATGCAATTAGTTCATCTTGTAACCTATCACTTACAATCACTTGATGTAGTCATCACTTCATTTGAGAAACGTAAAATAGCAGAAGCTCAAATAGAAGCTGAGCAATATACATCAACTTAACTTATTATTTATAGAGCTGTGTTTAATTCAATATTAATCTACTATTCGATGTCTTTGTAATAAAGTTGCATAAGGGAAAAGAATGGAGGAAGAAAATGAAGGCGATTCAATTTACACAGTATGGTGGACCAGAGGTACTTAATTATATTGAATTAGAGAAGCCAAAACCGAGAGACTTTGAAGTGCTCATTAAAATTGAAGCAATCGGAGTTAATTATGCTGACACCGCTAGAAGAGAAGGGCAGTATGTAGTTAATACACCCTTACCATATGTCCCAGGTTCAGAAGTTGCCGGTACAGTTATAGAGATAGGAAGTAATGTAAAAGATGTATGTGTTGGAGATCGAGTTGTAACGTTGTTTAATTCAAAAAGAGCCACAGGATATGCAGAATATACTGTAGCAAACTCAAGTTCACTTATTCCAATTCCTGAAAGTGTTGATATGAATTCTGCAGTCGCTCTACCTTTACAAGGATTAAGTGCTTATCATATCTTAAAAACAATGGGAAGGCTTGAAAAAGGTGAGACCGTTTTAGTTCATGCAGCGGCTGGTGGTGTGGGTACGATCGCTATTCAGCTTGCAAAGCTATTCGGAGCTGGGAAGGTAATTGCAACAGCAAGTAATGAAGAAAAATTATCTTTAGCAAAGGAACTGGGTGCCGATGTTTGTATTAACTATACAGAAGAGGGCTGGGAGAAGCATGTTCATGAATCCACAGGTGGCGTAGGAGTCGATGTTGTTCTTGAAATGGCAGGTGGTGATATATTCAGTAAATCACTAGATTGTTTAGCACCGTTTGGTCGATTGGTTATATATGGTGTAGCAAGTGGTGAGCAAGCACGCCTTTATCCATCAACATTAATGGCAGAAAATAAATCAGTAATTGGCTTCTTTTTGCCGGGTATTATGAAAAAGCAAGAGTTATATCGTAGTAGCTTAATGGAGTTACTTACTTTTGTTGGTGAAGGAAAATTAAAACTAACGATTGGTGGAATATTTCCATTGACAAGTGCAGCAGAAGTACATCGTTTACTTCAAGCAAGGCAAACAAAGGGGAAGTTAGTTCTCATTCCTTGATTAGTATTAAAGATATGAATACATTCGTATTATTGTGGTTCAGCATCCTTAAAATTAAGGGTGCTTTCTTATCATTGATTGCTGAATGAGTTGATAATCGATGAAAGTTTTGATAAAGGCTGTTTTCGCAAACTTTTTTACTTTTAAATACTTGTGAAATTAGTACAGTTGTAAGTCTATTGGCATCTATTCTTCTTAAAATAGTTGTTTTTTATGCGAAATTACACTGTTCCTAATGTATATTTTGGTTACATAGCAACAATCTTCAGAAAAGAGCTTTGATAAAAAAAGGATTTTGATGAAAATGATAGAATAATATATAAATACATACATACCGTAAGATTTTTAATACCGTTTGTTTTAATATCGTTCGTTATATATTACTTATCCAAAATCAGAGATAAATTTATGGTAAAGCTTTAAGGGGAGGAAGCCATGGATCAACAATCTGCATATAGAGAAACAACCAATCAGAATATTGAGATATACGCTATTGTATCTTCAAGTGGGCGCTTCCAATACATTTCTTCCAATTCATATGAATTAATTGGTTTCAAAAATGATGAAGTAGTTAATAAATATATGAAAGAATTTATCCACATTGAAGATTTATTCCTAATAGAAAGCTACTTTCATAATGAGCATCATCTATATCCTTGTTCATTTCGTTTCCTTTGTAAAAATGGGACCTATATTTGGTTTGAAGCATGTGTCGACTTTATAAGAAGTTCCATCAAGAATGAAGGAAAAGAAGTTATTCTTAAGATGAAGGCACTAAACACAAATAATGTTGCTTCAAATAAGAATGTTTACAAGAAGCAAGATGTAATAAATGAATTGGACGATATTAATGGTAATTTATTGATAGAGGATTTACCAAGTCCACTAATATTAGCCACACAAGGGAAGGTTTGTTATGTAAATAGAGCTTTCCAAGAGCTTTTGGGTTCAGATTCAAAGGAAAAATTTATTGGAAACTATATCTATGATTTTATCGAGCATAGTTTTCATGATATTGTTAAAAATCGGATTCAACGATTACATAATGGCGAACAAGTTGGTATTATTGAACAATTATGGAATAGAACGGATGGATCGACTGTTAATGTCGAGGTACTTGCTCGTCTCACTGAACATGAGGGCAAAAATGCGGAGTTAATTATATTAACAGATATTTCATCTAAAAGAAATTTTCAAAAGATCCTTCAAAAAAGTAGGGAGCGATATCAACGGTTGATCGATAATTCAATCGATATGATTGCTGTGATCCATCAAGACAAATGGGTGTTTGTAAATGAAGCAGGTATTAAGCTGTTCCAGGCCGGAGATTATCAGGAAATGTTAGGTAGAAATATTTATAGAGACCTACATCCTGAAGACCATTACACAATGAAGGCTGCTCTTAAATCTATACTTGATCGAAAGATGGAAGTACATATTTCAAACCAATCTTGGTTAGTAGATAGCAAGAAAAAAATTTTTACTGAAATGGTTTGTATTCCAACCACATACTTTGGGGAACAAGCAGTTCAGGTGATTTTAAGAGATATTTCCGATCGAAAAAAAACAGAAGAGTTAATGTTGCGCTCAGAAAAACTATCTATAGCTGGTCAGCTTGCAGCAGGTATAGCTCATGAAATAAGAAATCCTCTTACAGCAATAAAAGGATTTCTGCAAATAATGAAGCCAGATATGGAACAACATAGCCAATATTATCAGATCATTTTTTCGGAACTAAATAGAATTGAATTAATTTTAAGTGAGTTATTAATGCTTGCTAAGCCACAAGAAACTCAATTTAAAAAGACAAACATAGTGACACTGCTTCAAGAGGTAGCGATGCTTCTAGAAACTCAGGCAAATATGAATAGCGTATTTATAGAAGAACAACATACCGAATCTACGTTATCAGTATATTGTGATGAAAACCAGTTAAAACAGGTATTTATAAATTTATTTAAGAATGCAATTGATGCTATGACTAGTGGTGGTAAGGTTTCTGTTTCTACAAAAAGAGAAAGAGATAAAGTGGTTGTATCTGTTAAAGATGAAGGTGAAGGAATTTCATCAGATTTAATAGAACGAATAGGAGAGCCATTTTTAACAACAAAGGAAAATGGTAATGGACTAGGTTTAATGATTACATATAAAATTATAGAGGATCATAAGGGTAATATTTTAGTGGATAGTGAAATTGGGATGGGAACGACCTTTATTGTTGAATTACCATGTGACATAGCTTGACTGAAATAAACAAAAACAACGGCTAAACGGCCGTTGTTTTTGTTTATTAAGCTTTATTTAATTGTCATTCTTTTTTAAATGGCTCTGTTAAACTTTGTTGTGGATTTCCGTTACAGGCATTCGCTTTCCGCGGGCGGTCCGGGAGCCTCCTCGTAAGCTGCGCACCTGTGGGGTCTCCCTTTGACACGCTTCTCTAAGCAGGAGTCTCATATATTCACCTCCAATCAACAAAGTGTTAAAAACCAACATTAAGCTTTAACATAGCCTTTTAAATAATTCTCAATGCGATCCATTGCTTTAACTAGTTGATCCATTGAATAAGCATAGGATAATCGGACGTATCCTTCTCCATATGGTGAAAAGGCACTGCCGGGAACTAATGCAACTCCTGCTTCTTTAACAAGTGAAAGGGCAAAATTAAAAGAAGATTTATTGAATTTTTGAATACTAGGAAATAAGTAAAAGGCTCCATCAGGCTTAACTACTTCAAATCCCATATTGACTAATCTATTATAAACATAATCTAATCTTTCGTTATAAGCTTTTTTCATATCACTGGCATCATCAATACCTACTGTGAGTGCTTCAAGTGCAGCTTTTTGAGCAATAGATGTGGCGCATGAAACATTATATTGATGAACTTTAAGAATATGCTTTGCCACTGCCTCAGGTGCAAATAAAAGCCCGATACGCCATCCTGTCATACTATGAGATTTAGAAAGACCATTTATCACAACTGTCTGATCGCGGAGAACCTTTGCAATAGAATGATGAGCTTTCCCATAAACTAGCTCACTATAAATTTCATCTGATAAAATAAATATATTTTTCTCTCTCACAAGCTCTGCGATTTCCTTTAATTCAGCTTCTTCCAATGTAACACCTGTCGGATTCGATGGGTATGGAAGAACAATACATCTCGTTTGTTGGGTAAGGTGTGGCTTTATAAGATCTGCTGTTAGTTTGAAATCACTTTTCGTTGTATCAACATAAACAGGAATGCCTCCAGCTAGTTTAATTAAAGGTTCATATCCAGGATAAACAGGACTTGGTAGTATGACTTCACTGCCTTCTTCCAATAAGGTTCTAAACGTACAATCTATTGCCTGACTAGCTCCAACTGTAACGATAACTTCATGATCTGGTGAATATGTAAGCTGATATTTTTCTTTTACATAATGACTCGCTGCTTTTCGAAGTTCAATATATCCAGCATTTTGCGTATATGTAGTGAAATTGTCCCTGATCGCTTGTAAGCCTGCTTCTTTAATATGTTCAGGGGTAGTAAAGTCAGGTTGACCAATCGTTAATGAAATAACATCATCATACTCTGCTACCATATTAAAAAATTTTCTTATACCTGATAACTCTATGTTTTTCACCTTTGAATTTACTAAGTGCTCCATCTCTAATCTTACCTCCTAATATATATTAAGTTATATCAATAAATACTTTTTTACGATGTTGAATGTATAGGTGTTATTTTACCATTTTCCTAAGACATGTCATCTTTTTTCTGATAACTATAGTAACAAACATATTTTTGAAAAACAGAAATACTAGTAAAAGTTTAAGTAGTATATACCACGGGTATATTAATAAGAGATTGTTTAAGAGAGAGTAGTGAGTATTTTGATCCAAACAGTTGCCATCACAACTAACGGGGAAATAATCTATGATATTTCCATGGAGAAGTTAAAAGGTGAAAATATAAAATGGTATTGGGTTGATTTTCAAGAGCCTAATGAAAATGAAATACAGCTACTAACAAGTTTTTTTCATTTTCATCCTTTAGCTATTGAAGATTGCTTAGAGTTTGTTCAACGACCCAAGCTCGATTTTTATGATAACTATTTTTTTGTTGTCATTCATTCAATAAATCAGGATACACTTGATGCTGATGAAGTAGATATATTCGTTTCAGATAAGTTTATTGTTACGTTCCATAAAAAGCCTGTTAGAGATCTGAAAAATATTTTGCAGCAGGTTGGTAAAGAGAAAACGCTTCAAGATAATCCGATGCAAATTATGTACCAAGTTATTGATAAAATAGTTGATGAGTATTTTCCTCCAGTTTATAAATTAGAAGATTTAGTTAACCAGGTTGAAGATAACACAAGTGATCAAACAATTAGTGAATTAATGGAACAAGTTTTTGATATACGTTCAGAATTAAATAAATTAAGAAGAACCATTGTTCCAATGAGAGATTTATTATATAGAATTATTTCATCTTCAAGACTTAACTCTATAAAGGAAAAGCATATTTATTTTCAAGATATTTATGATCATTTATTAAAACTAGTAGAAATGATTGATGCAAATCGAGAATTATCATCTGATATTAGAGACAGTTATCTTTCAATTAGCTCAGATCGGATGAATCGAGTGATGATGACTTTAACTGTCATGTCATCTATATTTCTTCCTTTAACTTTCATTGCGGGGGTATATGGAATGAATTTTCAATATATGCCTGAATTAGCAGGGGAATATAGCTATTTTATCGTTCTCGGCTTAATGGTATTAATAGCCCTTGGGATGATATGGTTTTTTTTCAAAATGGGCTGGTTTCGATTCCACAAAGGAACAAAGTTATAGTACCGACTCAAAATTTATAAATCAAACGTATCATATAATCAGCTTCTATTCATGATTTATATATCCGAGGTGAGTAACATTGATAGATCAAACATTGTTAACAGATCAAGAACGTAAATTGATTAATAAGCTTGAAACAGAAATGTTTTATGCTTTAACAATTAACCAAATTCGCTTTTATAAAAATGAAATACAAACAATTATGAATCATGCTAAAAGGCGAAATTTATTAGTTAACGAGCATAAAAGTATTTTAAATGTATAAGAAATTAATGAAGGATTTACTTAGAAATTATAGAGCACTAATTATTGCTCTTATATATCTCCCTAAGTAAATCCTTTTTATTTAAGGCTCTGTTAAACTTTGTTGTTGATTTCCGTTACAGGCATTCGCTTTCCTGGGAAAAAAGTACCTTTTTTCCTAGGGGAGAATAATGAAAAATCCCAATTGCTGGCTTTTTAAAAGGATAATTCTTCCTAGGTCCGGGAGCCTCCATGTAAGTTGTGCTCGTTTATTATTTTGTTCTTGGATGAGTTTTTTCTGCTTTTTTATTAGTTGGAGAAAGCTCTTTTGCAATTTCAGGGTCTGTAATAGACTTTGCTGTTTGTAACCCAGACTTTGTTTTTCGATTACGTTTGGTCATGTGTAAAAACCTCCAAGCGAGTTTTTTGATGCAAAAATATTATTTACTTTTCCAGTTGCTTTTATTTTTGAAATTGCTACCAATAAGAAAGGCTTAAGCTCTATGGTAATTACTCTACATACTGAGTAAAAGTGAGAATAGAGAAAAAACGTAGCCAACAGAAAATCGATGATAATTTATCGTAGGAAGATAAAGGCATATCTTTATTTACTGAACTTATCAAAAAAGAACCGAAGTGAATTCGATTCCTCAAAGAAAAAAACTATATTTTTATCTACAACTAAAAGAACGGATACGGTCTAAATCAATTCCAAAGTAATCCCAACGGTATTGTCTTCGACGCCAACGGTATCCTGCAACAGAGTTTCTCCCAACAAAAGTAGGATAAAACCAAAAACCACGACCATTGTTTAGGCGTATATAGGTGAAACGATAAAGACAACCACGTATTCCACCAGGATCAACTGCAAAAGCTTCAAACTGATTTTGTTGTGCTGGTGGTATGTCACTAGGCGGTGGTCCTTGTGGAGGTCCTTGCCCGAATCCTGGATCAAAATCGCCTTGACCAGGTCCTTGCCCAAATCCTGGGTTAAAGCCCCCTTGGCCAGGTCCTTGCCCAAATCCTGGGTTAAAGCCCCCTTGGCCAGGTCCATACCCGAATCCTGGGTTAAAGCCCCCTAGACCAGGTCCATACCCGAATCCTGGGTTAAAGCCCCCTAGACCAGGTCCTTGCCCAAACCCTGGGTTAAAGCCCCCTTGGCCAGGTCCTTGCCCGAACCCTGGATTATAATCACCTTGGCCAGGAAATCTAGCGTGATCATTACTGAATTCTACCGATTCAATAGATTCTTGTGGATACATACCTTGATTGTTGATTGGCTGGGAACCATAATATTGCCCTGAAAAAAGATTGTTATTTGGATACATATTAAATTCTCTCCCCTCATTACTTTCAAATTTACATTATGCAGTTTTTATTTATAGGTGAATGTCCTTTTGAAGAAAGAATGAAGATTAAAAAAGAGCCCATCACATTGGGCTCTTAGACAGTTTTACAAACGCTCGCTTTCTTCGTTACAAACCTTGCTCAGGTTGTGCTCCTTAACCAAACAGAGCAACTTCGCTTCTCAAAAAGCTTTTGGCTTTGAAAGTCAAGCGTTTCCAATCAGTTAGAGGAGTTTATTAATTATAAGTTTGTCTAATTACTGAGAGACTATCAGATGTGTCACTTGTGGGAAGAATTGATTTAGAATGCTAATATTTAGTAACAAATATAGCAGCTCCCATCTATTTCTTTGCATTTTGTTTTTACTTCTGCAGCTATTTTACTTATATCTTCTATTGAATGAAACACATTTTGCTTATTTGTCACAACTGCAATTGAAAGAGAGACTAAGGGAACGTTACTAAATTGCCCGTTTCTACTTTTGGTGTACACAAATTTATTTTTCCAATCAATTTCATTATAATATTGTTTTAAACGAATATCGAATTCTGTTATTAGTAACTGAGAAATTTGCTGATAATAAAAGTGAGGCAATATAGCAACAAAATCATCGCCACCTATATGCCCTACAAAAGAGGAGTCATAGTTGTTTAATAAGACGTTCTTACTTAATAAATTTGAGATCTCCTTTAATAGCAGATCACCCTTTTTAAAACCATATGTATCATTATATTCCTTGAAGTGATCCAGATCGATATATAAAAGAGAAAATTCCCTATCTCTATTAATCAGATACTCCGAGATTTTTTCCTCGATCAAAACATTACCAGGTAATCCAGATAAAGGATTTGTATACATTGCTTGATTTACTTGCTCTTCTGCAAGTTTAATGAGTAAGTTTTTTATACTGACAATTCCTTGTAGGTTACCATTCTTTGTTACAACAACATAATCATATAAGTTAGCTTGTTCACGATCCATAGCTAAAGAGCTTACCTTTGTAATTGGATCAAAATAGTCAACAAGTAATGGTTTAGTGTCCATGACCAATTCAATGGGTCTTCCCATAAACAAATCAAATCCATACTTTACAGAGATTTTTTTGTAAAATTGAGCTTTCATAACAAGACCTATAGGTTTATTATCTTTGGCAACTACAATTCCTTCAAGATTAGGTTGTTCTTCAAAAATAATATTTACGTCTGAGCTTTTCGTTTTCAAAGTAACAACAGGTACGTTTTCTGATATATCTCCTATACTTAACATCTTCAACGACTCCAATATACTTAGGCTTAATACTTACTCCTATTTTACTATATTGATTTCCGAAATTTTGTTAAGAAACTGTAAATTTTATAATAAAGGAGAATCGTGGAGCATTTATAGATCTTTTTACTTATAAAAAACACTTGAAACATTCGGTTTATTGTACTAGTTAAAGGGTAATGATTTTTGTGTTTATGCTAATCCTTAAAAATTATTAGGTTTTACAATTTACTGGTTTGCGTCGCTACATAAAAAATTGGTATTCTATATTTATCTTTTCAGCAAGTAAAATGTGTACCTTTTGTTGATATGGTGCAAATAGTGAATACTAGCAGAATTATAAGAAATTCTTAAAAATTGAGTTCTTTGGAGGTAAACTTGTTATCATTTCAATCATTAAACCACTAATTGTTAACGTTACAATTTTATTTTCACTTACTTTTAATGCTAATTTATTTTTACCGTTTCAGAAAAACTCTCATTTATCCTTCAAACAAAATGCCTTATAGGGTATATAAGTGCTTTTGGAGCAACACTTTGTATGGCATATCCAATAGAAACTTTAGGTGAAACAAATTTTGATTTAAGAATGATTGCAATATTAGTTGTAACACTATATGCAGGGTGGGTTCCTGGCTTAATTACTGTTATTATCGTTTCAATAATAAGGATAATAATAGGTGGAACATTTTTGCATATTGGTATACTTGTTTCAGTTACAGCTTTTATCATTGCCTTAATATTTAGAAGATGGTTTCATTCATCGACTTTACGTATTCTAAAGGCTTCTTATATTGCTCTTATTTACTTAATAATCTATATTATCATTATTTATTTTGTTGTTTCCTTTCTTGAACTGAACTTCTATATTGTGTATTTCATTGCTTTTTTTGTAACATTTATTTCAATCATATATATAATTGAAACGCTAATTAAATTTAATAAGCAATTTGATGAAATGGTTTATATGGATAAGCTAACAACAACAGGTCAAATGGCTGCTTCAATTGCTCATGAAATTCGTAACCCTATTACAACTGTTAGAGGATTTATTCAATTTATGCAACAGGACACAAGTGATGAAAAACTTAAGCAGTTTTCACCGCTTATCCTAGAAGAACTTGATCGAACGAATATGATCATTACAAATTATCTTAAATTAGCAAAGCCTGAACCATATGAACTTTCTAATGTGAATATTGACAAGGTATTAATGGATTCAATTGAATTATTAAGACCTTTAGGAAACTTTTCAAATGTAACACTTGAATATGATAATGCTGAGAATTGTTATGTAAAGGGTGATACCCAGCATATCAAACAATCATTACTGAATGTTATAAAGAATGCAATTGAATCGATCGATAAAAGAGGCGTTGTCAAGATTTTAAATTTAGTTGATTATCAAAATGAAGTCGTCACCATTATTATTAAGGACAATGGAAAAGGCATGACAAAAGACGAACTAAAACAAATTGGGTTACCTTTTTATACCACTAAGACAAAGGGGACCGGATTAGGAAGCATGATTACTAATCGACTGATCAGACAAATAGGCGGAACAATTAATTATGAAAGTGAATTAGGAAAAGGGACAACAGTAACAATAACTTTTCAACTTGTCTCAAAAAAAAGCTGACAATTTGTCAGCTTTTTCAGTAACTCTTTCATTGTTTTTTTTCCTACTTATTGTTTCAAAGGTTCAACTTGCTTAGAACCTAAATCTACCATATACCATTGCTCGCTATTTTCCTTTACATTATTAACTGAATAAACATGTATAATGTAGTGGTTTTCTTCTTTATGATCATACTGAACAACTAAATTTTCATCTCTGTCAATTTTTTCTTTGACTAAGTTTTCAGCTAATGACTGTCTTATGGATTCATTCGTATTTTCTTCTAATTCAATGATATCTCTTGACTTAACTAACATTTCATCATTACTATTTGCTTGATTGTTTCGAGTTTCAAGTATTTCAAATTCATTATTATTAGTTCCTTGATTAGTAACATTATTTGCTCCTTGGTTATCATTATTACAAGCTGTTAATGATAATAGAGCAATTAATAAGATAGTATGTCTCATAATTCACCTCACAAATTAATAATTTTTTAGAGATAATGCTCATATCTCTTTATATTGTGAAGTTTATTATTGATTTTTATACAAAGGATGTTAATGAAAAGTATATTATTTTAAAGCTTTACTGATCGATAAAAGGTACTATCGGGAAGAATAGAAGAACTAAACTAAATACAGTTACGTTCTCTTATTTTGAATAAAAGTCAACAAAAAATGGGTTTATCCTAACAGATTTGTTAGGATAAACCCATTTACTTTTAGAAAATGGTGGTAAAAGCCAAAATAATTAATGCAATGAATGGAAAATGAAATTTAATAAAAATAATAATGCAATAAAATAAAGTGGCATTTTTACTTCATGTGTTCTTTTTAAGATAATTTTAAGTAATGGATACATAATAAACCCAAAAGCCATTCCGTCAACAATACTATAAGTTAATGGGATTAACGCAATGATTAAAAAAGCTGGGAAGCTTTCACTGAAATCGTCCAGATCTATATGCTTTATGTTTTGGATCATCAAACTTCCTATTAAAATTAATATTGGAGCAATTGCACTATCTGGTATCACTTTGATAAACGGTAAAAATAACAACGAAGTTAAAAAAAGTGTACCAGTTGCGATAGAAGTTAATCCTGTACGGCCTCCAGCCGTTATACCTGCAGCTGTTTCCACTGTACTTACAGTTGGACTTGATCCAAAAACACCAGATGTTATTGTTGATAAAGCATTTGCTTGTAGTGATCTTTTATACGTTTTAGGTCGATTTATCATATGAACTTGACCAAACACTAACCCTATATTTTCAAAAACTATTACCATTGTTAATGAAAAGGTAGCAGTCCAAAAAGTTAAATCAATCAAGCGCTCAAACGACATCGCTCCTAAGACATCAAAATAGGAATGAAATGCATCAATTGTGTTTGTAGTTGAATCAAACGAAACACCACCAAACATTGCAGCAAGAAGAGTACCTAAAATGATACTAATCAGGAAGTTTCCCGGAATTTGCTTCGCGAATAATGCTACAGTTATGAGCAATGTAATGATTGTTAATAAAACACTTGTTTCACTAAAATCACCTAATGCAACATATGTATCTTCACTTAATACAACTATTCCACCTTTTTGGAGACCAATAAAGGTGAGGAAAAATCCAATTCCGACTGTGATTGCTTCCTTCAATGAATGTGGAATCGACTCTGATATGATTGTTGCAAGCTTTGTAAATGCAATAATTGTAAATAAAATACCAGACACAAAGACAACAGCTAAACCCTCTTGCCATGTTAAATCCATTCCAAGGACGATTGTATAAGTGAACAAGGCATTCACACCCATACCTGGAACTAGGATAATAGGCGTATTACCCCATAATCCCATAATAAAGCATCCGGCAATAGAAGTTAAAACAGTGGCAATGATGCCAGCTTCTAACGGAATTCCAGCATCTGATAAAATAGATGCATTCACCACTACAATATAAACAATGGTGAAAAATGAAACTGTTCCTGCAAGAATTTCTGTTTTAAAAGTTGTACTATTTTCTTTTAATTTAAAAAATCTATCCAATGTATACCTTCCTCAAGTGTAACCCTCAACCCATCCCGTTTAATCGAATAAACGATTTACAAGGAGATTATAACAAGAGAGTAACAGAATTGCATTAATTTTATTTATTCTAATATATACAAAAAATTAAGTGATCAGATTAATAGGTTAAAGGTCTTCAGGTATATCATGGCTTTTTAACAAAATAGACATGTATTTGAGGTAGAAGAGCTAAACTTTATGATTTAGACAACCCTTACTTTACATATATATGGTAAGAGCTATTACAGAAGGGTTGTGTATTTTTTATGGCACGGAAAATCTGGGGAGTTGATTCAGCTAATCCTGTGAACCAGGAGCTATATGATTGTGTGAAAAAACATTTTGGAATACCAAAATATTGGGGTAGATCTCTAACAGAATTACAAAATGTATCAAATGGACTAACAAAATCTGAAATAGGGTTTATTAAAAGTAAGAACATTAAGATTATGCCTATATATAATTTGGTTAGAGAAGCTATCGGATATGAAGAAGCTCAATTAGCTGCAAGAAATGCAGTCTTCCATGCAAGAAGACTTGGAATACCAACAGATACTATTATTTTTGCAAAAGTAGAAATGTTTTTTAATGTTGATTCTGCTTGGATAAGGGGCTGGGTGGAAACACTAATACCTTCAGGGTACAAATCTGGCATCTATAATGATCCACTTGAAGGAGGTTTTACTGAAGCATATTGCCAAGCAGTTCATGAAAATAAGGAAGTGGCTGTTCAGTCAATACTATGGAGTGCCGAACCTGATGTAGGAACAACATCAGAGAGGAAAGCTCCGAGGTTTCATCCTGTTTCACCAGATTGTAAAGCCAAGGTATGGTTGTGGCAATATGGGCGTGATGCAAAAAAATGTCCTATCGACACAAACCTTGCTGATGAAAAGGTAATGAATTATTTATATTAAGCTTGGAAGATATCCAAGCTTTTAGGAGGAATTAGGACAAGCTCTTAATTTTTTATTATTATTACTATAATTTTCTTTCAAAATGAAATATCCTCTTTACATTTTCCTAACAATAGCCGATATAATGATTACAGTGTAGTTCTCATGGAAGGATGAATGAATAGTATGGATCAACAAAAAGGTATTTTGCTTGAAAGTGGAACAAATGAACTTGAGATTGTGGAATTTAGTGTAGGTAATAATAAGTTTGGAATTAATGTTATAAAAGTAAAAGAGATAATTCAGCCTTTACAAGTTACTAAAATTCCACATTCTCATCCAAATATAGAAGGCATAATTGATATTAGGGGAGAAATATTACCAGTTGTAGATGTTGCAAAGGTTTTAGGTTTTGGACCTAGTGATAACCAAAGAGATGAAAAATATATTGTTACTGAATTTAATAAAACGAAGGTTGTTTTTCACGTACATTCAGTATCACAGATTCATCGCATTTCATGGGAGAAAATTGAAAAACCTTCTGGAATGTATCAAGGATTTGAAAGTCAAATTACCGGTGTTGTAAAGATTCAAGACGAGATGGTTTTAATGCTCGATTTTGAAAAAATTGTTTTAGATATTAATCCAGAATCTGGTATAAATGTAGATCAAGTAAAAAAATTAGGTAAGAGAGATCGCTCTACAAAAAAACTGGTTGTTGCTGAGGATTCACCTCTGTTGCGTAAACTATTACAAGAAACATTAAATGAAGCTGGATTTGAAGATTTAGATTTCTTTGAAAATGGTAAAGATGCACTTTTATATCTTCAAGCCATTGCAAAATCAGGAAAAGCAATTGAAGATGTAGTCCAGTTGGTAATAACTGACGTCGAAATGCCTCAAATGGATGGTCATCATTTAACTAAGAGGATTAAAGAAGATCAACAATTGAGTATTCTCCCTGTTGTCATTTTCTCTTCGCTAATTACAAATGATTTGCGACATAAAGGTCAAATGGTAGGTGCTAGTGCACAAATCAGTAAGCCTGAAATAAGTGAATTAGTTCAAAAGGTAGATGAATTCATTTTATAAAATCAAACTTAAAAGGTTGTTTGGACAAATCTTGGACATGCAACCTTTTTTAGTTTGAAAAGCTCTATTCACAAACACCCAGTGTAAATAGAAGTAGTTGATGATGATGTGACTTCTGATTTGAGATTTTTTTATTTTTCACCACTAATAGGAGGTTTTATGGATCTTTTAGAGTATGCAAAAAATTTTGCGAAAATTGCACACGCTGATCAAGTTCGTAAAATTAGCTCAGAGCCATATTATGCACATGTTGATTCTGTAGCAAATACATTGCAAAAAGCAGGATTTTCTAGGGAAGTTGTCATTGCAGGGTATCTTCATGATGTAATTGAGGATACAAATGTAACTGAACAAGAAATACTACAACTCTTTGGAAAGGATGTTCTGCAGTATGTTTTAGATAACACTGAAAATAAGAATTTAAGCTGGGAAGAGAGAAAACAGGAAACAATTAATAAAGTAAAAACACTCAGCTTAGAATCGAAAGCTCTTATAGCTGCAGACAAACTAGATAATAGTGAAGATTTACTCATATATTATCGACAATATGGTGAAAAGGTATGGAAACACTTTAATAGAGGTTATAATCAGCAATTTTGGTATTATAACGAAATGGTTAATTCGATATTCTATGGGGTGTTAAAAGATCAAGTACCTGAATTTTTCAATACACTTAAAAAGAATGTCGAAGACTTATTTGGTCACTGCGACTAAGTAAAATATAAAAACGACAAAGAAAAATTCTTTGTCGTTTTTATATTATTGAGGTATAAAATAATTATCTATCTGTAGCTTTCACCTAATCTTTTAAATACCGGCTTTTGGTATGTACGGGATTTGTTAGAATGAATAGTTTGAGGTGTGCTTTGGTCTTCTTTTATACCAACATAATTTTGTAATAGGATTTTTGCTTTTGTTAAAGACATATTCGCCTTAGGGTTACGGTATGTTTGATTTAAGGTTCCTAAATGTGGAAGTTTATCGAAGTCATCCTTTGTAGGAGGCATGTGAAAGTAATACTCTCCAGCAGAAACTAATACATCGGATTGCTGTTGACTAAATTTTGGATTATTTGAAAAATGCAGACCTTTTTTTTGCGCCTTTCCCTCTTGTAGAAGTTTAATTAATGCATTCTTTTTTAATAAATATAGAAATTTGGGATTAGGTGCAGTTTTTGCATGACGGTTAACTACGTAAATAGCTCGAGCGAGGTTTTCTGTTGTTGATTGTTTGGTAGGATCGAGTCGTTTATGGTCGTCCATCGTTTCTCTCCTTTATTGTACACATTAAGTTTAAGTCATTCTTATTTAAATTATACTTAGCGAATAATAAATTGCAAGCTTTAATGATTTTTTTATTGCGAAAATTCTTTAAAATCAATTAATCTCTATTTTTATAGACTGTTTTGTAACTTTCTTAATAGAATTTTTTAATAATAATAAAACATTCCAAATACTAGCCGCGTAGGGGTAGTCTTTTAAACCACCCCTAGTAGTCAAGATTTATCTGGTTTCATTCAAGTTATACACTTTGCTTGTCACGATTATCATTTGTTTCTTCAACATTTTTCTTCATATAATCAATGAAAAGTTGTGCGAAATATGGGTCCCATTGTGTCCCTTTTCCTTCTTCAATAATAGATAAAGCCTTCTGTTTAGGCATTCCTTTCCGGTAAGGACGATCAGATGTCATCGCATCATAGGCATCTGCAACAGCCATAATTCTTCCGAATAAAGGTATGCTATCTCCTTTTAATCCTTCAGGATAACCAAGCCCGTCAAATCTTTCATGATGGTATTTTACACCTGGGATTAATGATTCCATCTCTTCTTTTGGTTGAACCTGTGAGAGTATAGTTGCTCCAATAACTGGATGTGTTTTGATTTCGGTAAACTCTTCTTCTGTTAGCCTTCCGTCTTTGAGTAATATACTATCTCTTATTCCTATTTTACCAATATCATGTAGTAAAGCTGATTTACGCAATAAATCGAGAGTTTCATCATCTAAGTTTGCTTGTTCGCCAATGAGTACTGAGTACTGAGCGACTCTCACTGAGTGACCAGCTGTGTAGGCATCTCTGGCATCTAATGCTAATGCCAATGTTGTAAAGAGACTGTCTAACAGTTGTTTATTAACCGAATCTCTTCTTATAAGTCCACTAACCATTTGGTTGTAACCTGAAATGAGTTTTGAAAATTCATCAGAATAAACATCGTTTTGATAGACAAGTTTACCAAGCTGGATTTGACGCATCCCATCCTCAAGTATTTGAATGGGTTCGGAAATATTATTAAAAAGTAAATAAGCACCATAAAAAGCAAAAAGAATTGAAACGATAATAACAATTATTGCCCAACTCCAATATTCTGTAAGAAGTGGAATGGATGCTTCTGCAAAACGTGCATGAGTTGCCAAGCTAAATAGTAATATAGGAAAAACACCAATGAAAATGGCACTGTACAAAACTTTGCTTTGAATTGAAATGTATAAATGTGAATGGTGTGAAAAGTCAAATTTATATTGTGTTAAAGTTTTTTTGCGAATTGTTATTAATATCGGTTTTAAGGCTTTAGTAGCTAAGTAAAACTCAATAATACTATGCATCCCCGCGACTAAAACAGAAGCTCCAAAAGCGATGCCTATGTAGTAAAGTGGTAATTGAATTAAATCCATCTTTATACATATATAGCTGATAAGCATTGCTGGTAAAGAGAGACCAAACAAATGAGGTCCAAAAATTCGATAAACGGTTAATATAGGTAGACGGTGTGTCTGACGATAAGCAGCTTTTAAATCTTCTAATGAAGAATTTTGTTCTAGAAAAACCTTCTTAATTGGCGATATATGTTTGGAAAATACAATACTCTCTAGTATTAACATGATAAAGAGAGAAATTATAAGAATCAAAAATAAAACAAAGGATTCTTTGAAATTAATGTTTAATGTTGTAAACATAAACAATGCACCAATTCCAAACACTGCCACAAAGGATCCGAATATATAGTTTCTCAACAGGATGATAATAAATTGCTTATATGTTTGTTGGACCATTTGTTCACAACCTTACTAAATTTTAAATAATAATTCTTTCATTATATCGGTTTATAAACAAAATACTTAAGAAAACTATAATAAAAAAGTGTGTGCTTCTCTATTATTTAAAGAAACACACACTTTTCTAATTGTAGATCTGAACATTAAATTGTACGTATATTAGGTTTTGTATTTTTTGTTTTCTGTTTTCGATCTAGATTTCTTTCTTTTTCTTCAAGGGCTCGACTAAGCTTAGGTAAAGTTAATGCGTAAAAAAGTGCAACAATGAGAATAATAATTGCTATTCCGTAGTAAAGATAATCAATTGTTTCAATTACTTTTGGGAAAATCACAGCAATAATACCTAGTGTCATAGACTGTGCTAGCATCATAAGAGGATCAATCCATCCACTAACTCTTCCCATTAACTTTGGATGAACAATTTTAGGCATCCAGCCACCTATAGCAATATTAATAGGGCCTAAACATGTACCAATTATGAAAACAATACCAAGAAAAATCGAAATTCTATCGGTAAAGCCTAATAGAAATATCAGTAATCCAGTTACAAAGATAGGAATAACCATAAGCTGATGTGGTTTAAATTTTGACGAAATAAGTGTACCAATACCACTTCCTGTTAAAAGCCCGAGTCCAAGTGAAATAGCAATTATCGAAGCATACCATTCATAATTATCAGGTGACAGTTCATATTTCATAGTGAACATCGGTAAAATTGCAAAAGCACCATTGAACAAGCCAAAAATGAAAAAACCAAATATTAGAGAAGCTAATAACTTATTTTTAATTATATAACTAATTCCCTCTTTAAAATCACTAACAGATGATTTAATACTTAAATCTTTCCATTTAACTTTTCCATTTGGAAGCCTAGCAGCAAAAGGGATGTGACAGGATCTTATTAATAAAGCTGAAATAACAAAGCTAATAAAATCCACAATGATAGCTCCATGAATTCCTACTGTTTTATAAATAGCTGCTCCTATACCTACTCCAAATACCATAAAAATACTAAATAGCATTTGATTAAGCCCAGCTGCTTGTGCATATTGTTCTTTGCTAAGAATACCTTGGACAAGGCTGTTTTCTGCTGGGAAGAAAAATTTAGTTACGGCACTCCGTAAGAATAAAACAAAAAATATAAAAGGAATTGAACCGGTAAATAGTGCGCCAAATAAAACCACTGTTAAAAACGCACGTATCCAATCACAGTTCTCTGCAACTTTTTTACGATCAAACCGATCAGCTACAACACCAACAATAAAAAAGACAAGTATTGTTGGTAAAGAATACATAAGTTCAGCTAGTGTTGCATAAGAAGGCTGATGACTAAAATGATCTAATAAATAAAAGGCGAAAGCCATATTTCCTATTGTTGTTCCCATCTGAGAAAAAAGTGCTGCATAAAATAGTTTAACAAAATTTGGATTGCGAAATATTTTCATGAATACGCTCCTTAAATTGCTTCGTCCATTGCTCTAATTGTCATTATAAGGGAATAATTACCGTTTGAATATGAAATTAAAGAAAACTTAATAATTTCTTAAGGTGAAATTATTACTTTTGTTCCATTAGGTACAATTGATGAAAGCTCAAGTACATCTTTGTTATGCATTCGAATGCAACCTAGAGAAACAGCTTTACCAATAGAATTTGGGTTGTTTGTACCGTGTATCCCGTAATGGACTTTAGATAAACTCAACCACATTGCTCCAAAGACACCCCCAGGATTAGGCTGGCGATTTACAATAACATATTCCCCAGTTGGAGTAGAAGTCGCTATGCTTCCAACAGCAATAGGATAGATCTTACTAACTTGTCCTTCCTTTAGAAGTGTTAAACGTTTTTGTGTTAATGATATGGAAATTTTATAGGGAATAGTGTTTGGGTCAGGAATATTTGGAATAAGAATTTGTTGTCCTATGTAGATTTTGTTTGGATTCGTGATATTGTTAGCTGTAATTAAATTAGTGATTGAAGTGCGATAGTCCAATGCAATTGAGTTTAACGTTTCACTAGATTTAACAATATGAATCATGTTACTCACCTCAAGGATTTTATTAGTGTAGATATTGTTTTGTATAAAATATTTCAGGAAATACTGAATATACCAAATGTTTTAATATGTTATAATTTATCTTGTTGAAAGTTTAATTTATTTAGAGAAAAAAATTGTCTCAAGGCTTATAAAGCGTCTATACTCTGTGGCTTAAAAAAGCTTAAATATGAAAAATGAATTGTTTAGAATGATAAAATAGATTTCTATTAGGGTTTATTTTATGTGATGTAACAGAGCAGTAAAATATAATATTACAGAAGCAAATGTTTGAGTACAGCACTTAAAATATATATAAATTCCATTAAATAGGTAAGGGTGTTGGATGTGAATCAAGAAAAATATGCAATCATTGATATTGGCTCAAATACGATGAGATTAGTCATTTATTTACGAGAAAATAGTGGGAGATTAAAAGAAATTGAAAATGTAAAAGTGGTTGCACGCCTACGTAATTACCTATCAGATGTTGAAATACTAACAGACAAAGGAATCGAAATATTAATTGAAACATTGCAAAGCTTCAGCGAAGTAACAAAACATCATAATTTGGAAGATGTAAAGTGTGTAGCAACTGCAACAGTTCGCCAAGCTAAAAATAAGGATGAAATTGTTAAAAAGGTAGAAAAAGAATCTGGATTAATAATTCGGGTTTTATCAGAGTATGAGGAAGCATATTTTGGGTATTTAGCGGTTGTGAATACAACTCCATTTGATAGTGGCATTACGATAGATATTGGAGGAGGAAGTACTGAAGTAACTTATTTTGCAAAGCGGGAGCTTTTGAATTATCATAGTTTTCCATTTGGAGCACTTTCTTTGAAAAAACAGTTTATTCGTGGTGATATTCCAACAGATGAAGAACTAGAGGAACTAAAAGCATTTCTATTAAAACAATTTCAAACTCTTGAATGGCTGAAAAATAAAAAAATGCCTATTATTGCAATTGGAGGAAGTGCACGAAATCTTGTTCAAATTCACCAAGAATATATAGGATATCCAATCGCAGGTGTACATCAGTACATGATGAGCTATCAGGATATATCTAATGTGGATCAGTACTTACATACATTATCATTTTCCGAATTGCAAAGAGTAGAAGGGTTATCAAAGGACAGGGCAGATATCATTATACCTGCGATCGAGGTTTTTAAAAATGTAATGAACATTGTGAATACTGACCAATTTGCATTGAGTAGAAAAGGCTTGAGAGATGGAGTCTTCTTTGAAGAATTAACTAAAGACATCGGAATTTCAATTTTTCCAAATGTAATAGAAGAAAGCTTCTATGAATTAGCAACAGATTATACGATTGACTTAAACCATGTTTTTCATGTGTCAAATTGTGCTTTGAATATATCACAATTATTAAATGAAATTGGACTTGCTTCAATAAATCGAGAAGATTCATTTTTACTTAAACGTGCCGCTTTTGTTTATAATGTCGGCTCTTATATCGATACTGAAGCAAGTAGCCAACATACATTTTATTTATTAGCCAACCGGACGATTGATGGTTTATTACATAAAGATCGACTTATTATAGCTCTAATTGCTTCATATACAAGTAAAGCGGGCTTTAAAAGATATGTAAATCCATATTTAGATTGGTTCACCAAAGATGAGTTAGCAAAATATAGACTTTTGGGAGCAATTGTGAAATTAGCTAATAGCTTAAATGCAACAAGAAGAAATATTATTAAAAATATTAGTATCAAAAATGAAAAAGATGAGCTTGTATTTGATATTACTTGTTATAAAGATTGGAAACCTGAACAATATCAAGTTGAAAAACAGAAGAAACATCTTGAGAAATTATTAAAAAAATCTATAACTGTTCACTTTCAAAGTGAATAGAGAATTAGGACTATAATTTACGAAAAAAAGTCTTTTATTATCATGAAATTACGACATTTCTTATCATCTTCACTCTAGTTAATTGCCTTTCCCTAGTGGTTTATAATAATCCAAAGCTAAATTTTATATTGTGTGAAATAAATTATCGGTATTTACGAAAAAAATACAAAAATTTTACATATAATTTACAATTGAATTGTTATCTTAATGCTATCATGGAATTGTATATAAATGTCGAAATAAGGGGTGGAGTAGAAATGAATACAATAGATAAAAATATGATAAAACTTCAAAGTCCACTTTATTATAACAATAGAGAACTTAGCTGGTTGGCTTTTAATGAACGTGTATTAGAAGAATCTCTTGATGAGAAAAATCCTTTATTAGAACGTCTTAAATTCTTAGCGATATTTAGTTCCAACTTAGATGAATTTTTTATGGTCCGTGTAGCAGGACTGAAAGATCAAGTAAAAGCAGGGTTTAATAAACCTGAAAATAAAGCAGGTATGACGCCAAAGCAGCAATTAAATCAAATTGCGAAAAAAACACATAGTCTTGTTGAGCTACAATACGAGGCTTATAACAAGGTTCTTATTCCAAAATTAGAAGAAGAAAGTATTGAAATGGTTCAGATGGCTGATGTTACTTCTGAACAAAGAAGGAATTTGGAAGAGTACTTTGATGAGAATATTTTTCCTGTTCTTACTCCAATGGCAGTTGATGCATACCGTCCATTCCCAATGCTTTTAAATAAAAGTCTAAATCTGGCTATTGTGATTGAGGATAATGATGAATACCAGGAAAATCGTTTCAAAACGGCTATAGTTCAAGTACCAGCAGTGTTGGACCGTTTCGTATCCCTTCACACATCTGGTGAAAAAACTCAGTTCATTTTATTAGAAGAAATTATTAGCCATTTTATATACAAATTATTTAAGGGCTATAATGTTGTATCTGTTTCAATTTTTCGTATTACTAGAAATGCAGATTTAACGATTCACGAAGAAGGTGCAAGAGATTTATTAAAGGAAATTGAAAAGGAACTAAAGAAACGTAAGTGGGGAGCTGCGGTTAGACTTGAAATACAGAAGGATCGCTTTGATTTAAATATTTTACGTTATTTGACTGAAGTATTAGAAGTTCATGAAAAAGATGTATACGAAATAGATGGTCCAATTGATCTTACAATATTATTTGGATTTTATAAAAATATGGCCAAAACCCGTGAAGATTTAGTTTTTCAGACACTAATTCCGCAACCACCGCGTGATATATCTTCAGATGAAGATATTTTTGAAAAGATTTCCGAACAGGATGTGTTTCTTCATCATCCTTATGAGTCGTTCGAGCCTGTTATTGAGTTTGTTACTGAAGCTGCGGAAGACCCAGATGTATTAGCTATTAAACAAACATTATATCGGGTTAGTGGTGATTCACCTGTTATTGAAGCATTAAAACGTGCTGCTGAGAAAGGTAAACAGGTAACGGTGTTAGTGGAGCTAAAAGCTAGATTTGATGAAGAAAATAATGTACAGTGGGCAAAAGAATTAGAAAAATCAGGGTGTCATGTTATTTATGGAATGACGTACTTAAAAACCCATAGCAAAATTACTCTCGTTGTTAGAAGAAAGAATAACAGAATAGAGAGATTCGTTCACTTAGGTACTGGAAATTATAATGATCAAACAGCTAAAATTTATACAGATATGGGACTAATAACATCAAAAAGGAAGTTTGGAATTGATGCTACGAACTTTTTTAATTATTTAAGTGGTTATACTGAGAAACCTGATTTTCATCATTTATCTGTTGCACCTTTTGATATTCGAAAGGACTTTATAAACTTAATAGAAGAAGAAATTCACTTTCATAAAAGATTTGGTAACGGAAGAATCATTTCTAAAATGAATTCTTTAACTGATAAAGTAGTCATTACAAAGCTTTATGAGGCATCAAATGCTGGTGTGAAAATCGACTTAATCGTTAGAGGTACATGTTGTTTAAGAACTGGTATTAAAGGAGTTAGTGAAAATATTAGAGTTAGAAGTATTGTGGGAAGATTTTTAGAACACAGCAGGATTTATTTTTTCCATCATAATGGTGAAGGTAAAACATTTTTATCATCTGCGGATATGATGACTAGAAATATGGAAAAAAGAGTGGAGATTTTATTCCCAATTTATGACGGAGACATTAAGATGCGTATTAATGCAATCTTAGATAGTGCATTAGCTGATAATGTGAAGGCTAGAGAACAAGATGAGTTCGGAATCTATCATTATGTAGAACGTAAACTAGATGAACCAATTGTAGATAGTCAGTTATTATTGTTCAGTAAAGCTTATCAAGTGATGGAAGATGAAGAATAAAGAAACAATAAATATTACATAACAAAAGGGGTAGCGCTTATTTTATGAGCACTATCTTTTTTTGTATATAGAATATTTTTAACATTTATTTGTTCATTAAAATTCTGTTCCATTTGTCATTTGTAGGAAAAACTTTAATTTATACAGTTAGTGGCAAATTCTCTTATTATTAGCACTTTCTCTTTTTTCCCCCGGGAAAGCGAATGCCTGTAACGGAAATCAACAACAAAGTTTAACAAATCAATTCATAAAGCATTAATCATGTGGGCATTTTATTGATATATCACATCATAAGACATTGTGGTACTATTAAAATATACTTTGAATTTTAACTATTTCTACTATAATGGCTATGTTATAGCTTAATGTTGATTTTTAGCATTTTGTTGATTGGAGTGAAGGGTCCATGAGACTCCTGCAGAGGATATTCCCGGGAAAGCGAATGCCTGTTACAAAAATCAACACAATGTTTAACAGCAGCAATATAAATAGAAATGTACAGGATGATGACTAGTGAACAACTATTTTTTAAATTTAATTAAAAAAGATCTTGAAAATGATGAGCGATATACTGAAATCGAACCATTTATTTTTGATATAATTTTAAAACATGTTCAAGATTTAATATTTATTATGAAAGTTGAAAGCGATAATTCTTTTACATATTTGTTTGCAAATGATATTGGGAAGATTCATGCTAAATTAGGGCAAGATTATGTTGGCAAAACCTTTTATGATTTTGTTCGTAGTGAAATAGCTGACCATTTGCATGAAAAGTATTTGAAGGCAGTTGAATCAAAAAAAACATTTTCTTACCAAGATAAGGTGCAAATCAATGAGAAATTATTCTCATATGGTGAAACAATCTTGACTCCAATTAAAAATGATCAGGGCAAAGTAATATACATAATTGCGGTTACGAGGGACATTACAGATCGTGTAATAGAACAAAGAATGTTACTAGAAAGTCAAGAAATGTATAAATCATTGGTTGATCATAATATGGATGCAGTATTTTCTATTAACTTATCTAGTGAAATATTAACGGTGAATCCTTCTGTATTGAGACTATTAAACAGTAATCAGAATGCTATTGAAGGAAATAGTATTTTTGATTTATTTGAAGCACAGGATGTTAAACCTTTAAGAAATGCTTTTCACCAGACAATTGACGGTAACTCAGTTGAAGGAGAAGCAATACTACTTTATAAAAATAAAAAATTAAATGTCCATTATAAAACAGTTCCTATTATTATCAATGGAAAAGTGAATGGAATCTTTTTTATCCTTCGAGATATAACTGAAAAAACAAAACAATCAGAAATGATTGAGCATATGGCTTATCATGACCCTCTTACAGGCTTATTAAATCGAAGTGCCTTAAAAAGCGATTTGAAACATATCTTACAATTTAATAATAAGCAATCTGTTGCAGTTATGTATATCGATTTAGATCGGTTTAAAATGCTAAATGATATTCTAGGTCATAATAGTGGCGACCTACTCTTGATTGAAGTAAGTAAAAGACTCTCCGACCTAGTTGGACCTCTGTATTCTGTTTATCGACATGGAGGGGATGAATTCATCATTGTTTTACCTGACACTGATCGAAAAAAGGCAAAATTAGTTGCAGATCAATTAATTCAAAAGTTCAAGGAACCCTTTTATTTAGATGAAATACTATATTTCATTTCCTTAAGTATCGGGATAAGTATGTTTCCGGAAGATTGTAATGACGATGATTCTCTTATAACTAAAGCCGACAAAGCTTTGTTTGTCGTAAAGCAAAGGAATCGTGCTCAATACCTTTTCTATGATAACGAGATGGATAAAAATACCAACGAGTTACTTGAAATTGAAACTGGGCTAAGAAGGGCTATTGAGCATGAGGAATTAACTCTATTTTATCAGCCCCAAATTGATTTGTCTTCAAATAAAGTAGTTAGCTTTGAAGCATTATTAAGATGGAATCATCCCAAGCTTGGAAACGTTTCTCCAGGCGTTTTTATTCCAATTGCTGAGGAATCGGGTTTGATTATACCTATTGGAGAGTGGGTTATAGAGGAAGCATGCAAACAAATACTTTCTTGGCAAGAAGAAGGATACCCAGAAACTACTATTGCTATTAATCTTTCAGCTAAACAATTTCAACAGCCACATTTAATCGATATGATCGAATCCTTATTTAAAACGTATAAAATAAGTCCGAAACATATCGAATTTGAAATTACTGAGGGTTCCTTACAAGATGCTGAGGAAGCACTCAAGATGATTACAAGGCTGAAGAAACTGGGAGTAATGATTTCAGTTGATGACTTCGGTACTGGTTTTTCTTCATTAATGTACTTAAAACAGTTTCCAATTGATACTTTAAAAATTGACCAATCGTTTATTAAAGATGTTTTGCTTGATAAAAAAGATGAAGCGATCGTAACAACGATTTTACATCTAGCTGAACATTTAGGACTCACTGTTGTTGCTGAAGGTATTGAAACAGATGAACAATTAGATTTTTTAAGCAATTTAAAGTGTCATAAAGGACAAGGCTATCTATTTAGTAGACCTATTCCTGCTGAACAAATTACAAAGTTTTTTGAATAAATGGGTGATTAACGTGAAGAAGGAATCGACACATACAGATTCCTTCTTCACGTTTTATTTTGGAGAAAGAGTGAAATGAGTAATTTCAGGCGGTGATAAAAACCTGAAAGGAAGCCTAGTAGTACCTATTCCCCGATTCACATACAACTTCATTGAATCGACCTCATACATACCCTCAAAATAATGCATAGCATAAGGAGGAGTTATGAGAGGGCCATAAAAAGGCAGTTGTATTTGACCTCCATGACTGTGACCTGATAACTGCAAATCAACAAAATAGTTTTTTGTTTCAAGTGCAGCATCTGGTTCATGAGCTAATAAAATATTATAAAATTCTTTATTTAAGTTTCCTAAAGCTCCCTCATAGCTTGGTTTACCTAGCATCAAATCATCGATCCCAGCAATCACTATTTTACTACCATCTGCCTTTGATATATTTGTTGCTTCGTTAAGTAAAAGTGTAAATCCAGACATTTCAATAACATTTTTATAAATATCTGTTCCATATCCACCATGATCGTGGTTTCCATATACAGCATATTTACCAAATGGGGCTTTAAGCTTTTCTAAAACAGGAACAATTTCATTAATATGTGTATAGTTATTAGGCTCATCCATTAAATCACCTGTAAATAGAATAAGATCTGGTGAAAGGCTATTTATTTTATTTACTAACGTCTCCAACTGTTTTAATGTAAAATACTCACTTAAATGAGTATCGCTAAATTGAACAATTGTAAAACCCTCAAATGATATTGGAATTTTAGGATCGATCATCTTTAGTTTTTCTACCCCAAGCATTGTTGGCTCAAAATATCTCGCATATGTATAACCGCTTGAAGCTAATAATAAGCTACCGAAAGAAAAGGAAAGAAGACCTTTTAAAAAAGATCTTCTAGAATATTGTTTTGTCATGCTATCTATCAATCCCTAATTTTATAATTATTCTTCCATATTAATCTAATAAGTATATATGTTCATAAGTTTCGCATCTTCAAGAACATACTGAATAGTCTAAGTATATCATGGTTTAAATTAAGAGTTCTATTACAATTATAAGTCTTAAAAGTGAAGTTTTATTTCTAAAAAAATTTACAATAGAAAAAAAACTGTGTTTTTTATGGTAAAATAAAAATGAATGAACATTCATTTTTATAGGGGGTAATATGTATGAAGGGTAAAGTAGTTATTGTAACTGGTGGTTCAAATGGGATGGGAAAAGCAATGGCGAAACGATTTGCGAAGGATGGTGCAAATGTAGTCATTATTGGTAGAACACTAGAAAAGCTTGAAAATACGAAAAAAGAAATAGAGACATTCGAAGACCAAGTTTATCCGATTCAATTGGATGTTAGAGATTCAACAATGGTTTTTGATATGATCAATATGGTAGATGAAAGATTTGGTAGAATTGATGCTCTTGTGAATAACGCAGCTGGTAATTTCCTTTGTCCTGCTGAGAATCTGTCTGTAAATGGATGGAAGTCTGTCATTGATATAGTGTTAAATGGAACATTCTATTGTAGTTCCGCAATAGGTAAGTACTGGATAGAGAAGCAATCAAAAGGTGCAATATTAAATATGGTTGCTACTTATGCATGGAATGCTGGTCCAGGTGTTATTCATTCAGCTGCTGCAAAATCTGGTGTTCTATCGATGACTAGAACATTGGCTGTTGAATGGGGTAGAAAATATAGTATAAGGGTTAACGCAATTGCTCCTGGTCCAATAGAAAGGACAGGTGGAGCAGATAAATTATGGGAATCAGAAGAAGCAGCCAAAAGAACATTAAATAGTGTACCGCTAAACCGTTTAGGGACACCAGAAGAAATTGCTGCTTTAGCTGCTTTTATATTATCTGATGATGCAGCATATATGAATGGCGAGTGTATAACATTAGACGGAGGACAGTGGCTAAACCAATATCCTTTTTAAGTTGGTAACATCTCTGTAACTCATGTTAGAAATGAAATCAGAAGATCGTCTATAATAATTTGTTTTACCTGTGTTGGAAAGGTTATTTACCTATATATTTTTATAGTGTTAGTTTACTGGAGCTCAAGACAATTGACTGCTCGCAAAAAGAGAAAACGAAGAAAGCTCCTAGGTGATATTCTAGGAGTTTTTATTCTTATCTGTATAGACTTAACTTATGGTGATGATCAAAATTCCGACCAAAGTAAAAGCTTAACTAACTACATCTTCAATCCTGGTTTTGTTTCTCCTTTGTCCTTTAATAATATTGCCTTCCTTTTGCTTTCAAGTGTTAAACATCTTATAAGCTAGCTCAGTAAAACACCTCTTGTTCGTAAAGTACACTATAAGTGAAGGAAGCCTCACTTTATGGTATAATTTTAATACTTTAGATAGATATAGGTGAGGGGATTGTATTGGATCCGTTAGATGTGTTAACAAATCTTGAAAAGGTTATTCCATACTATCAAGCAATATTTAGTGCTGATGAACAGCGGGTAGTGGGTTATGAGGTTTTGGGGAGAATTCAGGTTAATCATGATGTTGAGAGCTTAGGGTTTTTTTTCCATGATGAAAATATTCCTGATGAATACCGAATAGAAGTTGATGATTATATTTTACATAAAGCCCTAAATGAATTTATAGATCTTAATGATAGCGAAATCCTTCTTTTTATTAACAGGGATGCAAATTTACTTATGCTTGATCATGGCGAAAGCTTTTTAGAATCTTTGCTTGAAAAGAAAGAGGATGGATTAAATTTAAATCAACTAGTTCTGGAAATTACAGAACATAATTTTCTTGGTGACATGGAACAGCTTTATCATTTGTTAACTTACTATAGAACATACGGAATAAAAATTGCTATAGATAATATCGGTAAATCAAGTAGCAATTTAGATCGGATAGGATTGCTGTCACCAGACATTCTTAAAATTGATTTACACCCGTTAAGATTAACATCACCTTTGCAGTCTTATTATGATGTGTTGTATTCAATTTCGCTATTAGCAAGAAAAATAGGTGCCACTCTTTTATATGAGGATGTTGAGGTGAATTTTCAGCTACAATATGCTTGGAAAAATGGCGGTCGTTATTATCAAGGTTACTATCTTGATAAACCTAAGAGAGAATTCACACAGAGGGATGCTTCAAAGATAAGATTAAAGCATGAATTCCAGAGATTTATTTCTACCGAGAAAAAGAAGCTTGAAAATCTCTACAATTTTACAGAACAATTTCATAAAAGAATACAGCAAAGTCTTTTAAAACATGATAAAGAAAACGATAATTATGAATTGTTACTTAACAAATTATCAGTTGATTTAGATGATTGCTGTTTTCGTATTTATATTTGTGATGAAGATGGCTTTCAACAATCGGTTAATATTTTTAAAAAAGATAATTGGATTGTACAACCAGAATATCATATGAAGAATTGGAGTTGGCGTCCATATTTTTTGGCCAATATTATAAAAATGCGATATGAGAAGAAGGGTTTTTTAAGTGATGTTTATAGTGATATTGAAACAGGGGAGCTCATTAGAACATTCTCATATCCTTTAAATCATAACCATTATTTATTTGTAGATTTATCATACGAATATTTATTTGAAGAAGAGGGACTGTTATAAGGTAGCATATTTTTGTTTGTGTTGAGTTATCCTATTTTTAAAAGGGGTGACTTAAGTAGATGACTTACTTAACAATGGTACTCGGTGTAATAGCGCTTTTGATTTTAGCTGTTAGTTTAATTTATACATTTAAAGTTGGGAAACTTGTAAGTGAGCGAAAATCAACCTATGATACTCAAATAAATGAAAAAGTTCAAGAACATCCTTATATGCGAAATCCGATTTTTCTAGCCTATATAATTGCAGGTATTCTTTCATTGGCTTATATCTTTTATTTAGCCTTTACAATATCCTGGTGATAAAAGTGGACACTAATTGTCCACTTTTTTTGTGTCTAATTTAACCATTTTTCAAGTATAGCATCTTATATGGTTTGTATTATGTAAATAGGGGTAAATATTATAAGAAATATTGTCGCTTTTTAAAGCAATTTTACGAATTATAATTCATCAAAATAGGTATTAGAGTTGTTAAGATAGAGGTATACACTATTTAGTTTATTAAAAAAATGATTATGTTGAAAGGGATGAGTATGGTTGGGACAAGTTCGAATGAAAGTTCTATTTATGTTTTTTATCTTCTTATTTTCACTTTCTCAACATGTAGCAGCTGAGGAACCTAATGAAAAGCTTCAATCAGATATTTTATCACATGTCCAAAATGCGTTTGAAGCTCAAGTTTCACTAACAGAAGAACCTAGATCTAAGGAAGAAATAGAAAGGATTTTAGAAGAATACTTCTTTGATTCCTTCATTAAAGTATATTTAAAGGAAAATGTAGAGTCAGTAAATAACCAATACATAGTATATGGTACAGATTTCCCTAAAAATACAATTCCATTTTTTCAATATAGCGAAGAGACAGTTATTGAAATTGTTGATGAACAGGCAATGATATATGAATATTTTGAAGCTAATAACGAAGGTCCTGTATCATATGAGGATCATTATGAAGTTGTCTTTTTGAAAAAGACAAATAATAATTGGAAAATAAGCAGTATTGAAGATGACGTAAATAAACCGTTTCTAAATAATAAACCGGTTCAAAGTAATATGGTTACCCAAGATTTGATTGATACAAATGTGGTAAATGGGTTATCGACAAGTGAGGCTATTGAATTTAATCACTTTAACTTAACTAATGCGACACAAGGAATATCTTTTTTATCTACATATCTTTTATCAAAAAATCTTATTAATGATTTCTACTTTTAAAGATTTCAGTTCTAGGCATCATTGGCTTCTTCTGTGGGACTTAAACCTTTCATCGTCTCCAAGAAGCATTTAATTTTCTTCTGCACAATTCTATTTTTCATTTCAAAAGTGTGTGTTACTAGCCCGCATAGTATGGTAATAAATATTTTGTATTAATATTTTTGAAAAATGTTGTTGACAACGACAATGATAATCATTATCATTGTAATTAAGAAAGATAATCAACTTTGATTTACATAAGATAATATTTAGGAGGTGAAGCTAGTTTAGACAAAGCAAAGATGAATTGGTCATTCATCTATGTAGGTACTTGATTAGTCATTAAACTCTCAATTTTCCCCAAACCCCTTTTAATAAATAGAACGGAAAAAAAGCTTGGCTGGTCACCAAGCTTTTTTATTTGCATATTTTTAACAACTATTGAATTTAAACCTGTTGACTTTTGAGTTTTTTATTTAGAATTAATATCCAAAAGTTCCTCTAACCTTTTTAAATCAAATCCTGTTACAATATCTTGATTAATAGTAACTGTCGGTGTAGAAGTAGAATGTAATTCATTGATTAATTTTTCTCTGGCAGCATGATCTTGACTTACGTCCTTTTCAATGAATTCTATTTGATGATGCTCTAAAAATTGCTTAACAACTTGACATGGCGGGCAATTTGGTTGTGAATAGACAATGACATGTTTCATGTAGATATTTTCCTCCAGACATACTATTTCTTTTATAATAGTACTGTTTTATTATTATGTAATTAGGAAATCTGTAAAACTTCATTTTCATTAAACTTTTTACTTTAGATACACATTTATTGGCTATGTAGTTCTATCTTCTTTTAGTTATTAGGAAAGTCAGTTATACAAATTTTTAAAACTAGGATGATTTTATAAAAAATGTGTTACAATAACATAGGCTAATTTGTAAGGACACTTTTCTTAAAAAGTGATACTAAATATTTAATGCTATTATATGTGGTATCTTAATTAAAGAAACAATTGCCACTAGATTTTTTATTGCTTTTTAAATGTGATTCTAATAAGAAGTACTATGAAGTCTTTACAAAGAAAGCTTTTGTGGCCATGCATTACTCTCCTTAAACGTACATTCCGGTTCAAGTCAGTTTGATTGATACAATTCGTTATTTTAAAAGAACAAGAATGAAAAGGGATTTCCTTGGTAATCCTTTCATACATAGTGTAAAATTGATTTGGCACAAAGTAAAGACAGTATTTATCGGATCGTTGTTTTGTGGATATAATGTATGGTAGAGTAAAATAATAAAAAGAGGAATTAGTTATACGTTAACTCTTCCGGAAGGGGGATATGAAATGTCACAATTATTAGGCATTATTACAAGGCTTCAAAACTTACAAGAGAATTCAGGTTCAGGAGAACCACTTCAACGTTTTTTTGAAGTTGAAGGTGAGAAACGCTGTAGTGTAAAGTACTTTGATAAAAATAGCACATTTGAATTAGAGGTTTACCAAAAAGGTGATAAGCCTCAATCTTATCAGTTTGATAATATTGATATGATTGCTATGGAAATTTTCGACCTACTTCAGTAAATATGGAAGTAAAGGAGTCAGCATGAGAAAAGAGCCTATTGTTATTTGTCCGCTTTGTCGTGAGCAAGATATGCTTTCAAACTCATTAACTGCACAATCAAATCAAAATGTTATTTTTACTTGTTCTCATTGCCATGAGACAATCAAAAATATTGAAACAAGTAAAGGAAATTAGTCAGACCCAATGGGTTTGGCTTTTTTTGTGGCTGTTTTTCTTAAACTGTTTTACTTAATTATACAAAAGTAGCCCTCTATTATGTTTAAATGTATTGTTTGAGATAAAAGAATTTGCGTACCAATAATTAACCTTGTAATGGAAATTCGTATACAATATTAGTTTGTTTCATACATATATATAAATAAGGTGAAATTAACCGTTTATAAAGGGTGATTAATCTTGAGATTTAAAATCTTTACTAGTCGGTAATTACATTCTACGTTCCTTTTTTTTGATTCCCGTATTGCTTATATTAGCGAATGAGTTTGAATAGCTTAAATATAAAAAGGAGTTGTGACATGAACGAATCCTTTACCTTTTATAATGTGTCTGAAAAACAAATGACGTTTGAATCTGTTATAAATCGTTTGAAGGATTTTATCCTAAAAGACCCACGATCATGTTATGTTTTATCAATAGGATCTGATTCACAAGTCCATCAAAATGAAACGAGATTTATAACAGCTATCCACATACACAGAGTTGGAAAAGGAGCATGGGGATGTTTAAGAAACTATCATATTAAACGTCCTATAAATAGTGTCCGTGAAAAAATTTCAATGGAAACTGCACTTAGCATTGAGATAGCTTCTTACTTTACATCACAATATTTAAATGAATTATTAGATTTACTTATTCCATTTGCTGATGATGGAGGAGATTTATTATTTGAAATTCATTTGGATATAGGAAGAAATGGAATGACAAAGGAGCTCATTCAGGAAATGACTGGTAGAATAGAATCGATGGGCATTGAGGCGAAAATTAAGCCCAATTCATATGCTGCGTTTAGTTACGCAAATAGATATACAAAGTAAGATAATTAAAATTTCCCGATAAATATACAATAAATATGAAGTAAGATGTTAAATGCTTCATACTTGTTTTAGAGATCAATACAACAGTTAAACTACACTCCTTTTTGTCCTCAATTATTGTAGATTTATATCATTTTCTTTCTTTAATAAAACCCCATAAAATTGACAAGCTTTTAGTACTCCTGCCAATACTCTATCTAATTTAATTATGATATGATAGAAAAGGGAATTAACCTCTATATAATCTTAAGTAGAATAGACATAGTTATCTAGAGAGGAAGAACAACGATGTTTAGTAATGATACAGATAAGTTAATAGATATTAAAATAAAAGATCTTATGATACCCGCGGACATAGTGGCACATGTACAAGTTGGTAATAATTTAGAGCATGCATTACTTGTGTTAACGAAAACTGGATATACCGCATTGCCTGTTCTAGATCCTACCTTTAAGTTGCATGGATTAATAGGAATGAATTTAATTATGGACAATATCTTTGGTCTTGAACGAATCGAATTTGAAAAACTAGAAAATATGAAAGTCGAAGAAGTAATGAACACAACAATCCCAAGGTTAAATTTAAATGATACTCTAGATAAAGGGTTAGATCTTGTGATTAACCATCCCTTTATATGTGTACAAAACAATGATCATGTATTCGAAGGTATATTTACAAGAAGAGCAATCTTGAAGCAGTTAAAAAAACAATTAGATTTGTTAAATCAAAAAAAATAGCTACTTTATGGAAACGATGTATAAATTTATTACATCGTTTTCTTTTCTTCAATTCATATGTTGAATTTACATAAAACACTTATGTTAAGGCGGTACATTTTGTGGAACACTTTAAATTGAGGCTAAGAAAATCTAATACTACAAAAAGGGCCTATGTGTTGGTTACTGTTATGCTTGCCATGTTTATGGCTGCAATAGAGGCGACAATTGTAGCAACAGCAATGCCTGCCATTGTTGCAGAGTTAGGAGATTTCTCTTTATATAGCTGGGTATTTTCCTCATATTTACTGATGAATGCAGTGACAGTTTTAATTTATGGGAAATTATCAGATTTATATGGTAGAAAACCTGTTCTAACCTTTGGAATTGTTGTTTTTTTAATTGGTTCAATATTATGTGGCTTTGCTCCTTCGATGGAGTGGCTTATTTTCTTTCGTTTTATACAAGGCTTTGGTGCTGGCGCGGTTATGCCTATAGCATCAACGATCGTAGGAGATATCTATACAAAAGAGGAACGGGCTAAAATACAAGGTTATTTATCAAGTGTGTGGGGAATTTCAGCTATTATGGGACCGGCACTTGGAGGTTTGCTTGTAGAATTTGTTAGTTGGAGGTTTGTTTTTTGGTTAAATGTTCCTCTAGGAATTTTAGCAATAATAGGATTGTATTTATTTCTCCATGAGACCATAGAAAAGAAAAAACAATCAATTGATTTTGTGGGAGCCATTCTACTGACTTTATCAGTAACTTCCTTTATGTTTGTCCTTGTCGAAGGAGGAGTAAGGTGGAAATGGATTTCATTACCTACTATAGCGCTCCTTGTTTTTTCAATATTTGCTTTCCTTATATTTATTTATGTTGAGCGTAAGGCAAAAGACCCAATGATGCCATTTGATCTTTGGAAAAAACGTTCAATCTTGATTGCAAATTTAACATCTTTAACTACAGGCGTTATTCTTATTGGTCTTTCTACCTTTTTGCCTACTTTTGTACAAGGAGTTATGGAAGAACCGGCTATTATTGCTGGATTAACATTAACAACCATGTCAATAGGATGGCCCATTGCGGCAACCTTAGCTGGTAAATCAATTTTAAAAATTGGATATCGAACAACTTCTATTATTGGTGGAATTTCTCTTATTTTAGGAAGTATTATTTTTATCATTCTAAAAAGTAATGACAGTCCACTTTTTGCTGCAACAGGCTCATTTTTAATCGGTATTGGTATGGGACTTACTACTACAGCATTTATTGTTTCTATTCAAAGTAATGTGAATTGGAATAAGCGTGGTGTTGCAACAGCTACAAATATGTTTATGAGAAATGTAGGGAGTACAATTGGAGCAGCACTACTAGGTGGAATACTAAATACCCAACTTATTAACTTTTTTTCAAAACATGGAGTAGAAGATACATTAAGCTTAGACTCAACAGCAATGTTGTTAGATCAAAGTCAACGAAATCATTTATCTGAAGAAGGACAAGTACTTATACAAGATGGGCTAAGTTTTGCATTGAATAGTGTATATTGGGTTGTGTTTCTGTTTGCGATAATCAGTTTCATTTTGATTTTATTTTTACCTAAAGGGGAGAAAGCTGACTGAGTAAGTTTGTCAGCTTTCTCTCATTGTTGTAGAAGTACCAACTCTTTCTAGAAATTCTATTTTATTATGAAAAGGGTCAAAGCAAGAAAAACGATCTATGCCTGGAATTGGAATTTCATCACGGATCAATATTCCATTTTTCTCTAAAGCTTTTCTCGCTTGTGTAATATCATGAACAATAAATGCCACATGGCGCTTGCTTTTAGTTTCTTTGATGTCTTCCACACCTATATGCAATGTAACTTCTTTTGACTGACACCAAAAACCACCATTTCTTTTTAAGCTTTCTGGTTTTTCTATTTCTATAAAATTAAGAAGATTAAGATAAAATTTTCGTGCCAGCTCTTCTTTACCTATAGGTATACATATTTGAATATGATCTAGCCTGATAATTTCAATACTCATTTTATCAACTCCTACTTTGACAGATAACCATTATATCTTTACAAATATCTATGACATCTTTATCATACAATTATAGAGGTCATAATTAAATTATTAATATTTATTAACATATCATAAGGAAAACTTATAGGTGGTATATTATGCAAACATCTGAACTTCGTATTTTGGTTGTGTTATCAGAGGAAATGAATATGAGAAGAGCTGCGGAACGTTTATTCGTTTCACAGCCTGCATTATCTCAAAGACTGCAAACAATTGAGAAATCTTGGGGTTTTCCAATATTTCTTCGTTCTCAAAAAGGTCTAACGTTAACTCCAGCTGGTGAAAAAGTAATAACATATGCTAAGGAAGTAGTGCTGAAAGAAGAAAGAGTGAAAGACGAGATACTAGAGCTTGAAGGTGAGGTGCATGGAACCTTAAAACTTGCTGTTGCTTCTATTATTGGGCAACACTGGTTACCAGAGGTATTGAAAAAATATGTACAAAAGTATCCTCATGCAAAAATATCACTCATAACTGGCTGGAGTAGTGAAATACTAAGAAGCATGTATGAAGATCACGTGCATATCGGTATTATAAGAGGTAACCCAGAATGGAAGGGAATGAAGCAGCATTTATTAACAGATACACTATATTTAGTTGATACTGAAATCCAAAAAATTGAAGATGTGCTCGATACAGAAAGACCTTTTATTCAATTCAAAAGTGATTCTTCCTACTATCAAGAAATTCAGGATTGGTGGCATCGTCAATTTCAAACTTCACCTAAAAGAACGATAGTAGTGGATCAAATAGAAACATGCAAACAAATGGCGTTAAATGGAATCGGATACGCTATTTTACCTTCCGTCACGTTGCAAGAAGAACAGGAGGATGTTTATAAAATTCCATTACTTGATGAAGAAGGCAATCAAATTGAACGTGATACATGGTTGTTAGGTTTTGAATCTTCCTTTCAATTAAAACAAGTAAAAGCCTTTTTAGAAGTTGTTAAGGAATATAATCAATAAGGTTTTTGTCTTATTTTATAAAACCATTTAAAAAAATAATCAAGAACGCTTGTCAACGCTGTTATCCTTTGATAGAGTAAAGAATGACAAATTATAATAATTCTAGTTTAGGAGGAAAATACATATGAAAATGATGGATGCAAATGAGATTATCTCATTTATACAAAACAGTAAAAAATCTACACCTGTAAAAGTATACGTAAAAGGTAATCTTGAGGGTGTGAATTTCGGTGAATCAACACAAACATTTCTAACTGGAAACACTGGAGTAGTGTTTGGTGAATGGTCTGAAATCTCAGAAGCTCTAGAAGCTAATAAAGAAAAAATTGAGGATTATGTAGTTGAAAATGACCGTCGCAATTCAGCAATTCCATTACTTGATCTTAAAGGTATTAAAGCACGTATTGAGCCGGGTGCAATTATCCGTGATCAAGTGGAAATTGGTGATAATGCAGTAATTATGATGGGCGCTTCTATTAATATCGGTAGTGTTATCGGTGAAGGGACAATGATAGATATGAATGTTGTTCTTGGTGGTCGTGCAACTGTAGGTAAAAATTGCCATATTGGTGCTGGATCAGTTCTAGCAGGTGTAATTGAGCCACCTTCTGCTAAGCCTGTTGTTATTGAAGATGATGTAGTAATTGGAGCAAATGTTGTTGTTTTAGAAGGAGTTACAGTAGGAAAAGGTGCAGTTGTTGGAGCTGGGGCAATTGTAACTAAAGATGTAGAGCCTTTTACTGTAGTAACGGGTGCACCTGCACGTAAAATCAAAGACATTGATGCTAAAACAAAATCTAAAACAGAAATTATGCAAGAGCTTAGACAATTATAATACCTTAAAGGCGTGGATGAAAATCCACGTCTTTGTATATATAGAGGAGAGTGGATAATGGATAGAGATCATTTGATTCAAATTAGAAGGGATCTACATCGAATTCCAGAGATTGGCTTCCAAGAATTTAAGACACAGCAGTATTTATTAAATTTACTTAAACAGTTTCCAGAAGATCGTGTAGAAGTAAAAACATGGAAGACTGGGATTTTTGCTTTAGTGAAAGGAACAAGCCCTAAGAAAACAATCGGTTATAGAGCAGATATTGATGGTTTGCCTATAATAGAAGAGACTGATTATAACTTTCAATCAGAGCATCCGGGTTTTATGCATGCGTGCGGACACGATTTTCATATGACAATTGCCATAGGTTTATTATCACATTTTGTTTTGAATCCTGTTCAAGATCATATTTTATTTTTGTTCCAGCCTGCAGAAGAAGGACCTGGTGGGGCTGAACCTATGCTAAATAGTGATGTAGCTAAGATGTGGAAGCCTGATTTGATAACAGCACTTCACATTTCTCCTGAGCTACCTGTAGGTACAATTGCTACAAAACCTGGATTGTTATTTGCAAACACATCTGAGTTATTTATTGATTTAAAGGGAAAAGGCGGACATGCTGCATATCCTCATACAACCAATGATATGGTTGTTGCCGCTTGCTCTTTAGTCACTCAATTACAATCAATTGTTTCGCGCAATGTAGATCCATTAGATAGTGCTGTGATTACGATTGGTAAAATAACAGGGGGAACAGTTCAAAATATAATTGCTGAGAATGCAAGATTAGAAGGCACTATTCGTACCTTATCAGTTGAATCTATGAATAAAGTTAAAGAAAGAATCGAAGCAATAGTACATGGGGTTGAAATTGGCTATTCATGTAAAGCAATCATAGATTATGGCTCAATGTATCATCAAGTTTATAATCATGAGGACTTAACGGTAGAATTTATGAACTTTGTAAGTGATTCAACAAATTTTGAAGTAAATGAATGCAGAGAAGCGATGACAGGTGAGGATTTTGGTTATATGGTTGATCAAATTCCAGGGTTTATGTTTTGGTTAGGTGTACAATCTTCATACGGTCTCCATCATGCAAAGCTACAACCTGATGAAACAGCAATCGAGGTTGCTGTGGAAGCAATGAGTAAGTATATATCTTTTAAAGCAAATAATTAGTTATGATAACGCTAAATGAAGTTGTTTTCTAGTACTTTGTTTATTTGAGTGCAAGATATGAGACCAAAGCAAAAGTTGAATCTCCATGCCATAAATCAAAAACAAAGTTTAGCAGTGCCAAAAATTTAAGTATATTTTATCTGCCCCTGTACACAATACATATAGGAGGTGGATGAATAATGCCAAAAATCGGTGTCGAACAATCGTTATCAGATGTAACAGCTGCTTTACAAGAAAAAGGCTACGATGTTGTCCAGTTAAATAACGAAAGTGATGCAAAAGGTTGCGATTGCTGTGTCATTACAGGACAAGATCAAAATGTAATGGGTATTACGAATGCAGTAACCGCGGGATCTGTTATTCAAGCAAGTGGTTTATCTGCTAACGAAGTATGCGAGCAAGTTGAAAACAGAATTAATCGCTAATATCTAAGCAAAAAAGAGGATGGGACATAAGTATTTAAGCTAATGAAAAACCCGAATTAATAGGTGATATGTCAATTAAACATTCGCCTAATAGTTCGGGTTTTTACTTGCAATCTTCAATGTTTTTTGATTTTGCATACTATTTTTAAGAACTAGTGTAATGGAGCGGAAGACATTTGACTCCTGCGGGTGCCGAGGAGGCTTAGCTTCCTCCCCGGCGAATCTTATGTCTGCAGCGCAATGGAACGAAATTGTTTCTTTCAACTTAACTGAATTTAGGGTTATTCGTCTTTTTGAATGATTTCTTTATTTATGTCCCAGCCTCTTTTTTAACTGTTTGAATTATAGCTACTTATTTTTACTCAGATTTCTTTTCAATATAAACTTGATGTGGAAAAGGAATTTCAATTCCATTAGCATCAAATGCTTCTTTCATTGCTTTACGAAGCTTACGTTCTACTGCCCATTGTTGCATATTCTCAGTTTTCGCAAGAACTCTAATGACAACATCAGAGGATCCTAAAGCTTGAACACCTAAAACATTTGGCCCGTCAACAATATTTTCGTCTTCAGCTGCAATTTGATCACACACACTTTGCAAGATCGCAATGGCCTTATCGATATTGTCATCGTAGGATATACCAATATCAACAAGTGCTCTCATATTTCCACGAGAATGATTGCTTACATTCGTAATTTCTCTGTTAGGCACATAATGAAGTGTACCATCGAAGCCGCGTATTTGAGTTGTGCGTAAACCCACCTGCTCGACTATTCCATCAAATCCAGCGACTGTTACATAATCTCCAACGTCAATTTGTTTTTCAAGAAGGAGGAAAAAACCAGTTACAACATCACTAACAAGTCCTTGTGCTCCAAATCCGATTGCTAGTCCTATAACACCAGCTCCAGCTAATAAAGCAGTTGCATCATACTCAAAAACTTGAAATACCATGACTACAAAAATGAAAATTAACACATAAGAAAATACATTTAAAGAGAGACTTTGTAAAGTTAATGATCTCCCAGGAGAAATATTATCTCTCTGTTGGATTCGATCAAACATTTTCTTAATAACCTTATTTCCAACTGCTTTCACAATTAAAAACACGATGATGATTCCAATTAATTTTAAAATGATAATTCCTGCGCTGGTCATAAGAGCTGACCAGTTAATATTTTCTAAAAACTCCATTTCATAACATCCTTTCTCGACATAGAGAGTCTTTTCCTTAAGTACGTAATTATGCAAGTTTTTACGCTCTAGATTTTGAAAGAAAAGAACAAAATATTTATACCCTTCTTACACAATGTTAAACATATTTTGTACAAAAATGAAGGATTTTAGCTTAATTTGTTTTAAAAATGTTTTTTGGGAAATCTAGATAAGTAGGTACTCTAGCAACAAACGTTGTTGCTATATAAAAGTTTTAGGAGACTAATTTGCTATAGGACCAGGCTTTCCTGGAGGAGTTACGCACCCTTTGCTTCCAATAATCACAAACTGTTAAGTATGCAAGGAATAAAAATAACAATCTTTGAGATAAGATCCTTTAAAATGGATAGTGAAAGGATATATTATAAATTGCAATAATCTGAAAGAAGGTTATGAATAGATAATTATCTACTTAGTAAGAATTTATCATGAATGAATTTGTGATAAATAGTAAATAGTAGATGTGGATCTTATGTTTGAAATTTGATAACTTATTTCCATGGATTTACTATAATTTTATAATGTTTCACTATTAAATGTGTACATATGATTCTTTAATCTAGACTTAATTAATCCTAATTATTCGAAATTAAAATTGGAGGAATATATTATGGCAGAACGTATGGTAGGTAAACAAGCTCCTAGATTTGAAATGGAAGCAGTTTTAGCAAATAAAGAATTTGGTAAAGTAAGTTTAGAAGAAAATATGAAAAATGACAAATGGACAGTTCTTTTTTTCTATCCAATGGATTTCACTTTCGTATGCCCTACAGAAATTACTGCTCTTTCTGATCGGTATGAGGAATTTGATGATTTAGATGCAGAGGTTATTGGTGTATCAACAGATACAATACACACTCATTTAGCTTGGATTAAAACTGATCGCAAAGATAATGGACTTGGTGATTTGAATTATTCACTTGCTGCTGATACCAATCACAGTGTATCTCGTGAATATGGAGTTTTAATTGAGGAAGAAGGGGTAGCTCTTCGAGGATTATTTATTATTAATCCAGAAGGAGAGCTACAATATTCAGTTGTAAATCATAACAATATAGGTCGTGATGTTGATGAAACATTACGTGTATTGCAAGCACTTCAAACGGGTGGACTTTGTCCAGCAAACTGGAAGCCTGGTCAAACTACACTTTAATTTTTAAGGCTATGTTAAAGGTTAATGTTGAATTTTCAACACTTTGTTGATTGGAGTGAAAGGCATGAGACTCCTGCTTAGAGAAGCGTGTCAAAGGGAGACCCCACAGGCGCTTGCGCCGAGGAGACTCCCGGACCGCCCGCGGAAAGCGAATGCCTGTAACGGAAATCAACAACAAAGTTTAACAGAGCCATTTTTAAAGAAAATTAACTTAATCTAAATGAAGTATAGAGGGTTTTGGTTAGTTCCTAATAAAATAAAACTACTTTAAGGAGGTCTTATTATATGAAGCTACGTGAGCAAATGCCAGAGTTATCAGGAGCAACAGACTGGTTAAATAGTGAGGTGACAAAAGAACAGTTAATAGGTGAAAAACCAACCCTTTTCCACTTTTGGTCGATTAGTTGTCATTTATGTAAGGAAGCAATGCCTCAAGTAAATGAGTTCCGTGATCAATATCATGATAAATTAAATGTTATTGCTGTACATATGCCTCGTTCAGAAGATGATTTAAACATCGATGAAATTAAAAGGGTTGCAGCTGAGCATGATATTACCCAAGCTATTTTTGTAGATAGTGAACATAAGCTTACAGATGCTTTTGAAAATCAATATGTTCCTGCTTATTATGTATTTGATAAAGAAGGAAGACTCCGTCATTTTCAAGCAGGTGGAAGTGGAATGAAGATGCTAGAAAAGCGTGTAAACCGTGTGCTTACAGAGCTTGAAAACCCTGAATGATGTTTTAATTTTAGAGGTGCTTTTTTGAAAAATTATCGATTGTTGACGTCTTAATCTGGTAGAACTGTTGTTTTATTGGATAAAGGTATGGTGTGTAATATTAGCTGATGCAACTAAAAGATCTTCCCTTAAGATTCTAGAAACAATAAAGTTTACGGAAACAGCCTTTTTTTAAAAGGTTTACGTGAAAAGTCAGTTACAAATATTTGTAACTGGCTTTTTTAGTGGGAAAATCCTTATCGCTATTTTTTTGTACGAGAGGATAGTAGAATAAAAAACAAAGAACTAATTTAAATGATAGAGATAGGAGTAGCGAAATTGTATAATACATTAGGAGTCCTTCTGGCTGGTGGAGAATCAAGAAGATTTGGTCAACCTAAAGCATTTGCGACATATAAAAATCAATATTTTTGGGAAATCTCTTATCAAGCAATAGAGAAAGTTACTGATGCGAATATTATTATAAGTCAATCAGTATATATTGATCGATTTAAACGAGAAAACAGTGTTAGTGTATATGAGGATGAATCGGTATTTAAAGGTAAAGGACCTCTCGCAGGGATTTATACAGCGATGAAGAAGGAGCAAGCTGAGTGGTATATTGTTTTATCATGTGATATTCCTCAGATAACGTCGAAGACTTTGGAAAATTTATTAAAGTTCAGAAGTAATCATATTAAGGCAGTTATTCCCAAAATTTCTGGAAGGGTCCAACCATTAGTAGCTGTTTATCACATTTCAATTTTTCCGGAAATTGAAAATCAGCTATTAACAAATCAATTAAAATTAACGAATTTATTAGATTTAATTGATGTTTGCTATGTGAATGAACAAGATTTAATGATAAATCAAGAAGTTTTTAGTAATATAAACACACAAAGTGATTATCATAAACTTCTAAATAATGATTAAATACATTACATAAAGTGGAGCTTTTATAGATAGGAGTGATTATATGTTAGAAAAGAGAAAACCATTACCAGTAAAGCTGGCTATTGAGGAAGTGATGAAATACTCGACTATTGGTGAATGTGAGAAAATATCCATTCATGATAGTATAGATAGGTTTTTAGCAGAAGATTTAGTTGCTGATCATCCTGTGCCACCGTTTGACAGATCACCATATGATGGTTTTGCTGTTCGTTCTAAAGATACTAAATTAGCGAGTGCAGAAAACCCTGTGGAATTTGAGGTCATCGATGAAATTGGTGCTGGTAGTGTTAGTGAGCAGTCGCTGAGTGAAAATCAAGCAGTGAGAATTATGACTGGAGCCCAAATGCCAAGTGGAAGTGATGCAGTTGTTATGCTTGAGTTAGCGAAGGTAATAAATAAATCTGGTACAACATACATGATGTTGAAAAGATCTTTTAAAGAAGGTGATAATGTTTCTTTTAGAGGTGAGGATACTCAGGAGGGTAGTATCTTGGTGAAAAAAGGAACAAAAATAACACCAGGAATTATAGCCCTTTTAGCTACCTTTGGCTATGAGTTGGTTACAGTTTCAAAGAAACCAAAAGTCGGAATTATTGCCACTGGTAGTGAGTTGTTAGATGTTGGAGAGCAACTAGTTCCTGGGAAAATTAGAAATAGTAATTCTTATATGGTTGAGGCTCAAGTAAAAAGAAGCGGTGCTGAACCATTATACTTAGGAAAGCTACCGGATGATTTAGAATCATGCTTACAAGCTGTTAAACAATCATTAGATAAAGTAGATTTTCTAATCACTACAGGAGGTGTATCTGTTGGCGATTTTGACTATTTACCTGAAATCTATAAAAGGTTAGGTGCTAATGTTTTATATAATAAAATAGCTATGAGACCAGGAAGTGTGACAACAGTTGCTGAAATTGATGGTAAATTGTTATTTGGGCTCTCTGGTAACCCATCAGCATGTTATGTTGGATTTGAACTTTTAGTGCGTCCGATTATTCGCCACTTTTTAAGATCCAAACGTCCTCATCTTCAAATGGTAAAAGCAGAATTAGGAAAAGATTTCTTAAAACCAAATCCATTTACTAGATTTGTAAGAGGTAAGCTAGAATTTAGTGATGGTAAAGTAAAGGCATCACCCGTAGGATTGGATAAATCTAATGTTGTAACATCTCTTGCAGAAGCAGATTCTCTTATTACATTGCCAGGTGGGACAAGGGGATATCAAGCAGGTGATAAAGTAGATGTGTTGCTTATTGACGACCAAACGGGAAGTGATAAACCTTGGGCAGAGTCCTTCAAGTAGTCGGATATCAAAATAGTGGAAAAACGACATTTGTGGTTGATTATATAAAGGAATCTGTTAAATATAACCTTAAAGTGGGGACAATAAAGCATCATGGACACAATACACCTCTACTGAACTATGATGAACATAAAGATACGGGTAAGCATAGAAGGGCAGGAGCGAGTGTTTCTTTAGTAGAAGGAAATGGTACGCTTATGTTAACCTCTAATAATCTACATTTAAATTTGTCCCAATTAATTGCTATTTATAAGTCCTTCGAGCTTGATGTCATTATTATCGAAGGGTATAAGCTTGAATCTTTTCCAAAGGTTGTATTACTACGATCTGAAGATGATCTACCTATGCTAATGATGATAGATAATATATACTGTCTAATTGCAAGCTTTACTCTTCCACAAACGTTTACGAATCATTATAAAGTGTTTACAAACCAAAAAGAGTGTATAACATGGTTACTAACGAAAAAAGCAGGTGAAACAATTGACTAAATCATTGTTTGAGATTGTTGATAAGCCAATCTCTGTAGAGGAAATAGCAAATAAAGTTATTAGGAACGAAGCAGGAGCTGTTACTACATTTATAGGTACAGTAAGAGAATTCACTCATGGTAAACGAACTTTATCATTAGAATATCAAGCTTACACAAAAATGGCAGTGAAAATGCTTGAACAAATTGGCATAGAGATAAATGAAAGATGGGAGATGTCAAAAGTAGCGATTTCCCATCGGGTAGGAAAATTAGAAATAAGTGAAATTGCGGTTGTCATTGCAGTTTCAACACCACATCGAAAAGATGCATATGAAGCAAATGAGTATGCGATTGAAAGGATTAAACAAATTGTACCGATCTGGAAGAAGGAAATTTGGGAGGATGGACAAGAGTGGATAGGTGATCAGCTTGAAAAAACACCTTATCCAAACGGAACTCCTTTGGAGGGAAAAGAATGATTAAAGTATTATTATTTGCTCATCTGCAAGAAAAAGTAGGAAGTGAAATGATTGTAATTGAAAAAGATTCAATTTCAGTTATGGAGATAAAGGAGTATGTTAGTGAGAAATTCAATTTAGGTTCTTTAGCTCATGTAATGGTTGCTCTTAATGAAGAATATGCTCTTGATGAGGATAATGTTGCGTCTGGAGATGTTGTGGCGTTTATTCCACCAGTAAGCGGTGGATAAATTGAAGGTTTTTACTTTTTTAATTTTGCTATCATTATTATCTGGTTGTTCTCCATCACATAATGAAACCACCAAAACTGAACTAACAGTATCAGCTGCAGTTAGTTTAAAGGATGCAATGGAAGAAGTTGTACTTCTGTTTGAAGAAACAAATAATATCGATATACAATTGAATTTAGCTTCTTCAGGGACTTTAAGCAAGCAGATTGAGCAAGGTGCACCAGTAGATGTGTTTCTCTCTGCTAATAATGAGGAATTTGCTAAATTAGTTAAAAATAAAAAAATTAGAGAAAACTCAGTTGTTCCATTATTGAAAAATAAGCTAGTGGTAATATCATCTTCTAGTTCTGATATTGATTCATTTGCTGAAGCAATGAAATCAGATACTTTTGCGATAGGATTACCTGAAACTGTCCCAGCAGGTTTGTATGCAAAAGAAGCTTTAATAAATCTTGGGAAATGGGAATCAATTGCAGGAAGTATCATCTACGCAAAAGATGTAAGACAAGTGTTATCTTATGTTGAGACAGGGAATGTACAAGCAGGAATAGTGTATAAAACAGATGCTTTTATTACAGATAAGGTGAACAACATCTTTACTTTTGATGATTCCTTACATTCCCCTATTATCTATCCTGTTGGTGTCACAGAGTCAACAAAAGAAATTGATGCTGCTATAGAGTTTAGTGATTTTTTACAAACAGAAGAAGCATTGGGTGTTTTTGAAAAGCATGGGTTTGATATGATGAATGAGGAGTAAATATGATAAACGATTTTTGGGATCCTATTCTTTTATCAATAAAAATAGCTAGTATTGCAAGTATTATTGTGATGGTAATAGGTACTGTAATAGCGAACTATATGGCTAAAAATGTATTTAAAGGTAAAATGCTTCTTGAAACATTACTTCTTTTACCTTTAGTTTTGCCTCCTTCTGTAATAGGCTTTATCTTAATTATAATCTTTGGGGCGAATAGTCCAATTGGTCAAATGATTGAATCTATATTTAATAGTACAGTCATATTTACTTGGTGGGCAGGGTTAATTGCAGCAATAGTTGTATCCTTCCCACTTATGTATCAAATGACGAAAGCAGGGTTTAAGCATATAGATATAAATATAGAAGAAGCAGCAAGAGTAGATGGAGCTAATGAAATAGCAGTATTTTTTAAAATAACATTACCACTTTCAATAAATTACATAATATCAGGTTTTGTTTTAAGTTTTACTAGATCCTTAGGTGAGTTTGGTGCGACGTTAATGTTTGCGGGAAACATTCCAGGTAAAACACAGACTGTTTCAACTGCTATATTTGTTGCAATTGATAGTGGTAAAATGGGTCTTGCATGGTTATGGGTATTTTCTATCATCATTGTTTCATTTAGTTTATTATTGTTTATTCAGCGAATCAATGATCCAAGAAAATGATCTAAAGGTAAAGTTTTTTACAGAAAAAGGATTCTGTTGTTGACTTTTGTAAACTATTTCTATATAGTTGTAATTAGTGCTTATTTAATATAACTTTTTAATAGTGCTTTGTGGATGATAGAAATGTAGGTTTAACATATAATTTTATGTCATAACAGATTCGTTCAATCAATTCACACTGGCGCGGTCTTGGAGCCGTAAGGACGAGAGAGAGGTAGGGCTTTCGTTGTTTTGGGCTTTGCAATTTCAATAATATAATTATAAATGAAGTAGAATATAAATGATTAACATAAGTTTTTATTTTCTATTAACAGATATGGAGCTATATAATTCACATATTATAAAGAGTATCTACTCCGTATCTTGATATTCTCTATATTATGTGAATTTTTTAAATGCAGTAACATATTAAAAAATCTTTGGAGGTTTCATTTATGAAAACGACAGGTACTGTAAAATGGTTTAACTCAGAAAAAGGTTTCGGATTTATCGAAGTTGCAGAAGGAAACGATGTATTTGTTCATTTCAGCGCTATTTCAGGTGATGGTTTTAAAACGTTAGAAGAAGGTCAAAAAGTTGAATTCAACATAGTTGAAGGAAACCGTGGCCCTCAAGCAGAAGACGTTGTGAAATTATAATAAGCATACAAAAGACTGACTATATGTATAGTTAGTCTTTTTTAATAAAAATACAGCTTTGCTGAAGTTTTTTAAAAATCAAGCGTGATTAGACATTAATTTAATCAAGGAAATAGTGAGAGCTATCTTAGTTTACATCTAATTTATTTAACTTTCTATTAAATTAGCTACTGGGACGCTTTGTTCTGCCTGTGGATTATTTATTGGGAAAATCCTTGCTGTTTCTTGTGTCTCGTTTACTGATTGTATGTATATAGATTCTCCTCCATATTGTACATTTACCATTTCTCCCATTTGGGCAATTTCCTTTGCTCTATTAACATTCATATTTTATTTCTCCTTTCGATATACGGATATTTATTGTAGTTACACTTTCAAGTAGTGATTTTTTATTCAAACTACTGATCTATTCATAAGATACCCATTTTACATCGAGTTATCCATAAATTATATTTTTCATAAAGGCTATGAAAAGGGGAGAAGTAGGCGGAGAAGAAAAAAAGTTTTTTTAAAAATGTGGTAGGTGGGCTCGGTTAATTTTTTCTCCCAGGAACTTATTTTCTACCGGAAATGTACCTGGCTGTAACTGAAGTCTACTACGAAGTTTTTTTATGAAAAACATGTCAATGAAAAATCATTTTTAAAAGGTATAAACTGTGAAGTTTTGTTCAAATTATTCAAGTATAGAACTTAAATAGTTAAATCTACTAATTAAAAACTATACTCTAGAACTATATATTATGTTATCTTTTATAGAGGGAAAATAAGGAGGGATTTAGATTATTGTTAAATGCAATTATTTTCTTATTTTTATTTGTTTTAATTTTATTCACCTTAATAACCTATTTGTATTTGTATAAACAAGAAGAGGAAAACAGTTTCAATGTTTCTTTTGTATTATGGTTATTAAAAAGATTTGGAGGAAACACTTTATCACATCTTACGTTTCTTCAAGATAAACAATTATTTATCGCTAATAATAAATCAGTACTTCTTTCATATAGACAAAAAGGAAGCCGCCTTTATGTTTTAGGAGATCCTATTGGTTCAGAAAACAAACTTAAAAATGGGCTTGATGAATTTTTATTGTTTGCTAAAACAGAAGGGAAAACTCCGGTATTTTATCAAGTAACTGAGAAGTTTTTATCTACATTTACAGAAAAAGGATACAAACTTTTTAAAATAGGTGAAGAAGCAAAAGTAAGTTTAGATCAATTTACAATTGAAGGAAAGAAATCAGGCAAATTTAGAACAACTCTAAATAAATTTAATCGTGAGGGATATCACTTTGAAGTGGTTTCTCCGCCATTTAGTAAAGAGTTATTACAAGAATTAAGAAAAGTTTCTGATGAGTGGCTTAATGGAAGGAAGGAGAAAAGTTTTTCGGTTAGTTCTTTTTCGGAGGAATATATTTCCCTTTTTCCTGTATCTTTATTAAGAGACACAAACAAAAGGCTAATCGCATTTGCGAGTCTTCCATCAAACTATCAAGAAAACGCTACTTTAAGCATTGACCTTATGAGGTATACAAATGATAGCCCTGCTGGTGCGATGGATATGGTATTTATTTCAACATTCATATGGGCAAAAAATTCAGGTTACTCTTCATGTAGTCTTGGTTTATCACCTTTATCAAATGTGGGAGTAGAAGAAAACGCATCGTTAAAGGAGAAAGTAGCTCGTTATGCCTTTTTAAATGGGTGTAGGTTTTATAATTTCAAAGGATTAAGAAATTATAAAGCGAAGTTTGCGACAGAGTGGAGTCCGAGATATATCGCATATAAAAGAGGTTCATTTTTATATGTAATACTACAAATTATCTCAATTGTAAAACAAGAACCTAATTCAAAAAGATTATTCTTATCCAGGAAGTTTTTTAATCAGAAAAAAGCTGTTTAATATTTTACTTTTAGGTGACAAGAGATGCTGTTACTCCAGTGTACTTCTCTTTAAGTAAGGTCTTAGAAATCATAATAAAAAACCAGAGGGCGATTTATGGTATATGCCTCTGGTTTTTGTTTTTTGTTTAGAATTAGTTACTATCAACAAGTTGCTGACAGATTTCCTTAATTTCCGTTTCTTCTTCTTCCTCAAGAGCGAAATCTAAATAGCGATCGGTTACTTTTTCAGTAAAATCATATTGAACGATTTTTGTTTGGTTTTCATCAATAACATATATAAGTTTTAGTACAACCCCGTGCTCACTATATAATTCATCATCCTCATCTAACTCTAATGTTAGGAAGATTTCGTAACGATCACCTGTTAAAATGCCGAATGGATCTTGTAACTTTTCGATTTTTGATTCAATAACATTCATCTTTTATTCCTCTTTTCTTTGTTGCATTTTTTTTAATAAATGGCTATTTTAAAGCCAGAAGCTGATTTTCTAGTGGGTAAATCCTTTCCCTATTTGAGAAATGGAATTCAAGTATCAAGCATTAACAAAGAATACATAAAACGTTTTGCTTTATTATGTACTAGCTTTATTTGATTAGTGGTTTAATCACTAGAAGCACTCATATTATATCTGTTTATAGTAAATAATCCAAATATAATGGAGGTTATTATGAAAATAATCGTTTTAGGTGATACTCATATTCCAAAAAGAGCTAAAAAATTACCCGATATAGTTAAAGAAGAATGTGAAAGTGCTGATTTAATCATACATGTTGGAGATTGGCAAACAATAGAAGTATATAATGATTTAAAGCGTTTAGGGAAAGTTGAAGGTGTATACGGTAATGTAGATAGCTCTGATTTAGTAGAAGTGCTTCCGAGTAAGAAAATTATCACAATAAATGAAAAGCGAATTGGTATTATTCATGGTCATGGAAAATCTAAAACAACTGAAAAAAGAGCTTTATCTGCATTCGATGGAAATCAAGTTGATTGTATTTTATTTGGTCACTCTCACATTCCTATTCATAAATACATAAATAATACCCTTCTATTTAACCCTGGTTCAGCAACTGATAAAAGGAAACAGGAATATTGTTCATATGGGATTCTTACTATTACAGATGAAATAAAAGCGGAGCATGTTTTCTTTCAGAAAGAATCTTTTGTTTAGATTCTAAGTATTTAGCATAAACTTCACTTTCTTTAAGCAGACTAATTTCAAGTGAATTGTTCGACTTATTAATTATTCGTTTAAAGAGGAGCAAGGTATATGAAAAAGGTCTCAAAGGTTTTTTGGATTTCGATCGTGCTTGCTACACTTTTTGTTGGGTGGGGGGTAATAGCGCCTGATCGGTTAGAAGCTGTTATGAATAAAGCGAATGTGTTCTTTTTAAGTAATTTTGGTTGGTTTTATCAATTAGCAGCAACATTTTTCTTGTTGTTTGCCATTTTCCTTATATTTAGTAAGTATGGCAAAATAAAATTGGGAGCTGATCATGATGAACCAGAATTTAAACGTTCAACTTGGTTTGCGATGCTGTTTAGTGCAGGTATGGGAATTGGTTTATTGTTCTTTGGTGTATCTGAACCTGTTTCTCACTTTGCAAATCCACCTATAGGGGAAGGTGGAACTGGTGAAGCAGCAAAGATTGCTTTACGTTATACTTATTTGCATTGGGGTTTTCATGCATGGGCAATATATGCTGTAATAGCACTTGTGTTAGCATATTATAAGTTTAGAAAACAGCTACCAGGATTAATGAGTATTACATTAACACCATTATTAGGTTCAAGAGCATCAGGTGCTATAGGAACTGTAGTAGATGTAATTGCTGTATTTGCAACCATTTTTGGAGTGGCAGCTTCACTAGGACTGGGTGCTGCACAAATTAATAGTGGATTAAGTTATATTTCTAATATACCAAATAATTTCACTGTTCAATTGATTATTATTTCTGTAGTTACAGTTTTATTTATCATTTCAGCAAGCACAGGTATTCAAAAGGGTATAAGATATTTAAGTAATGCAAATATGATATTGGCTGTTGTTTTATTAATTGTTTTCCTATTTATTGGTCCGACTGGTTTTCTATTAGATTTATTTACAACAACATTAGGAAGTTATATACAAAACTTACCGAGTATGGGCTTGAGGCTTGCTCCTTTCAATGAAAATAATGCATCCTGGATACAGGGGTGGACAATATTTTATTGGGCATGGTGGATCGCTTGGGCACCTTTTGTTGGAACATTTATCGCGCGTGTTTCGAAAGGGAGAACTGTAAGGGAATTTATGGTTGCGGTATTAGTCATTCCTACATTAGTTTGTGCATTTTGGTTTGCTGTGTTCGGTGGGACAGGCATTTACTTTGAATTTTTCGAAGGACTTAACGTAAGTGAACAAAGTCTCGAGACTGTATTGTTCTTTGTATACCAACAGCTACCGTTAACAGGTTTATTAATTATCGTTACTCTCATGCTAATAACGACTTTCTTTGTGACTTCAGCGGATTCAGCCACTTTTGTTTTAGGGATGCAAACAGCTCATGGGAATTTAAATCCACCGCAGTTCGTTAAAGTGGTTTGGGGTATCTATCTATCTGCATCAGCAATAGTTTTAATGCTTTCTGGAGGACTTGGTGCCATGCAAACAGCAATAATAGTCAGTGCATTTCCATTAACCTTTGTATTGATTGCTATGAGTTTTTCGATTTTAAAAGATTTTAATGAAGAAATAAAAATTAAGAAGCTAAAATCAAACACATTTAAATAATACAACATTGCTTTTTAGTAGATAGTGGAGTTGCTTGTTTCCTTTGGTAAAGGAAGCTGTAAGCCGGAATAAAACAGACCAATTCACAAATCGATTTGGTCTGTTTTTTTATTTATGGCTCTGAAAAACTTTACAGGCATTCGTTTTTTAAATAGTACTTTTGTTTGATTTGCTTATGTCTATTTTTATTACTTTTTAAGATTTTTCTCATAAACAAGGCTCTATATCATAAAATGGTGTCTTTTTACTTGTTAATGAACGTACTCTAAATAGAGATATATCAGGGTTTTATCATAGTATGTTAGAAAATCTAACATGGAATTATCAGAAACTTATAAAAACGGGTTGACACTTTATGAAATTCGTATAGAATAGTACTTAAGAACAAGATGTTATGTTTTCTAACATCACAAGTCATATAACTTACGAGGGGGAAATGTAATGGAAGATACTTTATTTTTAATGAACAGTCTTTGGATCATGTTAAGTGCAATCTTAGTTATATTTATGTTAGGTGGATTTATTTTACTTGAAGCAGGTTCAACTAGAATGAAAAATGCGGGTCATATTGCTGGTAAAACAATTTTCACTGTTGGTCTTGCATCATTAGTTTACTGGGCAGTAGGTTACGCCTTTACTTTTGGAGGAAATGGTAACTTTTTCGTAGGATTAACAGATTTCTTTTACTCAGGAGAGCAAGCAGAAGGAGCTAGCTTTTCAACAGCGGTATTCTTCGTTTTCCAATGTGCCTTCGCAGGAATTGCTATTACAATCGCTTTAGGTGGATTTGCAGAACGTGCAAAACTTTCGGTGTATCTAGTATTTACGGTTTTATTCTCAGCTCTTATTTATCCAGTTATTGCACATTGGATTTGGGGTGGTGGATGGTTAGCAGAACATGGTAAACAAGATTTTGCTGGCTCAACAGTTGTTCATTTAACAGGTGCAATGGCAGCATTTGCTGCAACAATCCTTCTAAAACCACGTATTGGAAAATATAATAAAGATGGCTCAGCTAACAATATTCAAGGTCATAACCAAGTGTTTACAGCTTTAGGGGTTTTAATTTTATGGGTTGGTTGGTTTGGATTTAATGCTGGTAGTACGGTAGCAGTTGATGATGGATTCTTTGGATTTGTTGCTTTAAACACGAACTTAGCAGCAGGTGCAGGAGCGGTAGCAGCACTTATTATTTCTTGGATGGTATTAGGTAAGTCTGATATTCCAACAATGCTAAACGGTGCTTTGGCAGGACTTGTAGCAATCACAGCATCTTGTGCTTTTGTTGATACCTGGGCAGCGGTTGTTATTGGGTTTATCGCAGGAATGTTAGTGTTCTATAGTGCTAGATTCTTTGAAAAACGTAAAATTGACGACCCGATCTTTGCTTTATCTGTACATGGTGTTGCAGGTATTTGGGGAACTTTATCTACAGGTTTCTTTGCAACACCAGAACTTGCAACAGTTGGTAAGCCAGGATTATTCTATGGTGGCGGATTTGATCAATTAGGCGTACAATTTATGGGAGTGGCAGTTTCAGGTCTATACGCATTTGTTGTATCATTCGTTATACTTGCTATTGCTAAAAAGGTAATGAATGGACTTCGTGTAACTGAGGAAGAAGAAGTAATGGGCTTAGATATGAGTGAACATGGTAGCTATGGTTATCCAGAAGTATTTGAAGCTAAAAATCAAAATGTTAGCTCATAATCAAATGCATGGTCTAGAACGCTCATTTTGAAGAAATGTGAGGAAGTGTCTTTCATGCAAGATGATTTCGATTCTTATCATTCTATTAAAAAATATAAAGAGACCTATATTCATCAATATGAGTTAGATACTCAAAAATTAAACGAATTTCATGACCAAATGATGAAGAGTGCTAGCAAGCTAGCACTCTTTCACCTTGAAAAAGAAACTGGTCGTCCCCCTTGTGACTACTCATGGTTTGTTATGGGGAGTGGAGGACGAAATGAACAAGGTCTTATCAGTGATCAAGATCATGGAATTGTATATAAAGAGGATTCTGAACATGCACTTAATTATTTTAAGAAGCTAGGAGATGAGCTTTCCAAAGGTCTCAATGAAATTGGTTATCCATTTTGTGAAGGAAAAGTTATGAGCTCTAATCCATTATGGTGTAAATCATTAACTGAATGGAAAAAACAACTTATAAATTGGATGGATGATAAAAGTTGGGAATCTATTCGATATTTGCAAATTTTCTATGATTCAAGAAGTATACTAGGAGATAATCCTTTAATAACTGATTTAAAGTGTACTATATTTGACTATTTAAATAATAACAAAGAATTACTGCAACGTTTCATGGATAATATTCAGCATATTAAAAATTCGGTGGGGCCACTCGGTCAAATATATGTTGAGCCTATAGGACAATACGAGGGTTGTATTGATTTGAAAAAAACAGCTTTCTTACCATATGTTAACGCTATTAGACTTTTAGCTATAAAAGAAGGTTTAAATGAAACTTCTACATTACAGAGGATAAATAAGCTATGTGAAATTAATAGTTGCTATAATGAACTTTCACACTATAGAGATAACTTTGATAAATTACTGAAATACAGATCTCTATTGTATTCAAATGCAGAAGCATATGATGATGTTCATTATCTGAATGTGAAAAAATTAACTAAACAAGAAAAAAGAGAGATCAAGGATATTTTAAGGGATGGGAAGAAGTTGCATCAATTTGTACAAAGGATAATCGATAAAGGGTGTTTTCGATGACATTAGACCCATTTTTCTTCATGAAAGGTAAATTAGGTGCTTCACAAAGTCAGCAACAAGTCGCCTATTTGCGACAGTTACAAAGGGAGATGCGTGTTGAAGAAACATTAAATATCCCACTTTCTGATTTAAATGTAATTGTTTTTGATATTGAAACAACTGGTTTTTATCCTGATCAAGGAGATCAAATCATATCAATTGGTGCGATTAAAGTAAAAGGTGAAGTAATTAAAGAAGAAGATAGTTTTTATTCATTAGTTAAATGTGAGAAACCATTAAAAGATGAAATCACATCTTTAACAGGTTTATCAAATGAAGATCTAAAAGATGCTCCACCATTATCAGAAGTTTTGTTTCAATTTTTCCGTTTTGTTGAAGATTTCACACTTGTCGCACATCATGCTAATCATGAAAAAAACTTCCTGCAACACGCTTCTTGGAAGTTATATCGTGCACCTTTTAAACATCGTCTTGTTGATATGTCTTTTTTATATAGAATGGCAGATCCTGGATGTAAACTAGTTACACTTGATGAGTGTTGTGAGTATAATGGTATTCCTATATTTGGAAGGCATCATGCGCTATATGATGCCAAATTAACAGCAGAGTTATGGAGTCGCTACGTAAAAAAATTGAAAGATATCGGGTGTGAATCCTTGAAAGATCTTTACGAGGAAATTGCAAAAGGATAAAAGATATCATATTAAATATGCGCATGTTTCGTAATGGGAATATGTGTATTTTTTAATGTGTAAATTTTCTTAGTAAAATAAAATTTAATGTTTTTGAGCATTATGTATCCAATTATTAAGGTTTCCTGAAAATTTTGAATATAAAATAAGTTATTTTAATTTAGTTGTATAAGTAGTAAAATAGGACTAACGCTTTACATATTTAATTTGATTTATCTAACCTAGCTTCAGCATGAATTGTTATACGTTATGGTATTTGTAAGTTTGTTTGGTTTTTATGACTAAAATGTTATGTGGCTGAGTAGTAACTAGTACCTAGATAACGCTCATTAATAATGTACTGGTGTCTAATTATGTAAATATGTTTTGGCGGCCATCTTTAGGTTACATAAACAAATTTAAAAAGAAATTAAAGAAAGAGCACCTTGGAGGAGAAATTAATGAACAGTAGATGGAAAAAAGCTTTGAAAGCTATTAGAAACCATTTTAACAACTTAATTGGTTTAAACAAAAAATTAACCATAAGGATGAAACTAATTATTGCATTTGCTGTTGTTTTATTGTTGCCTAGCATATCAATTGGACTTATATCTTATCAGTCTGCCAAAACGGAAATTGAAAAAAGCATGTTGCAAACTGCTAGAGAAAGTGTTCAATTAATAAATACTTCTCTAAATACACAACTAGAGCCAATACAAGAAGATATAAACTATTTTGCACAATCTGCCAAAACTCCTAATACAACAATTACTGAAGAAGACAAAAGAAATATAGTAGCGAAATTTAATCAGTATATTCAAACAAAGACCGAGGCACAGACTATTTATATTGGTACAGCAGAGGGAGACATGATTATTGCTCCGTATACTCAATTACCTGATGATTATGATCCAACCAATCGACCATGGTATGAATTAGCAATGGAAAGAAAAGGAGAAGTGATCATCACAGATCCTTATATAGATGCAAGTACAAATGAAACTTCTGTTACTATTGCAAAAACTTTAGATGATCGATCAGGTGTTATTGCAGTAGACATAAATATTGCTGCATTAAGTCAGCTAACAGAACAAGTAAAAGTGGGCGATGAAGGCTATGTAACAATAATAGACAACACAGAAACGTATCTTGTTCATCCTACAAAACAAGGACAAAAAGAAACTGGAAAATGGATTAGTAATCTATTTGAAAGTGACAATGGTCATTTTTTATATGAATTTGATGGTGCAGACAAAGAAATGCAATTTACTACAAATGAAGCTACAGGATGGAAAATAGCAGGTACAATGTATTCAAAGGAATTCTCTAAGGCTGCTGAAAGTATTTTTATAAAAACATTAACTGTTATTATTAGCTTTCTTATTATAGGTGGGCTTGTTGTCTTTATTATTATCAGAACGATCTTACTACCAATTCGTGCACTTGTTGTCTCTGCAGAAAGAATTAGTGATGGAGACTTAACAGAAGAAATAGATGTATCTTCAGGAGATGAAATAGGTCAGTTATCAAAGAGCTTTCAAAGAATGGTAAATAATTTACGCTCTGTGATTTTGAGCTTGCAAACTTCTTCAGAGCGTGTAAGTGCTTCTTCTGAAGAGCTTATTGCAAGTGCGAATCAAACAACAGCTGGTACTCAGCAAGTTTCTGCAGCTGTTCAACAAGTTGCAAGTGGTGCAGAAAATCAAACTGCTAAGATAGAAGCAAATAATTCTTCATTAGAAGAAGTACTGCAAGGAATCTTAAATATATCGAGTAGCTCAACACAGGTGTCTGATATGGCGCAAGAAACTGCGCTTGAAGCTATAGAAGGCGAAAAATATGTAAAAAATAATCTAGAACAAATGAAGTTTATTCATTCTTCTGTTTTAGAATCTAACAAAGTAATACAATCTCTTTCAGAACGATCAAATGAAATTGGGAAAATTCTGGATGCGATTTCACAGATTGCTGATCAAACAAACCTTTTAGCATTAAATGCTGCTATAGAAGCAGCAAGAGCTGGAGAGCATGGTAAAGGATTTGCTGTTGTTGCAGATGAGGTTAGAAAATTAGCTGAACAATCTCAACAATCTGCAGGCCAAATTGCCTTGCTGATTAAAAGTGTTCAAGAAGATACAAATAAATCAGTTGATATTATGAGTAAAGTATCTAAAAATGCTGAAGAGGGTCTGGTAATCTCAACGGAAACATCAGAGAAATTTGGTTTTATCATGAATAGAATGAATCAAATGACTCCACAAATTGAAGAAGTTACAGCAACAGTTCAACAAATGTCTGCTGCGGTACAAGAGGTAAGTGCATCTGCGAATGAATTATCAATCATTGCAAAAGAGAGCTTAGCAACATCTGAAGAGGTAGCAGCAACAACTGAAGAACAACTAGCATCAATGGAAGAGATTAATTCGGCAGCTAAAGCTCTTACAGGAATGGCAGAAGAGCTGCAATCATTAATTGAACAATTTAAAGTTTAACCAATAATTAAAATAGCTAATTGAGTTAATATTTATATCTAACTTAATTAGCTTCTTTTTATTGGTTCCTTTCTAATACTTTGTTGCTTTTTAAATATTTTTATAGGTAGTAATGAAAAGAGCCTCTATTTTACGTACTATCACCTTTTCCCAGGTAGTCTACTGGTATAATTTACATAAATATGGTTTTTTATATAAACTTTTAATAAGGGAGGTACTATGAAATATAAAAAAGCAAAAATAGTTATAGGTATATTATTAATTCTATTTATATTAATAATAGCTAGTTATAAGGGTTTGGACTATATGACATCAACAAAAGTCTTTGAGAAAGATCCCAAAAAAGCAATAGAGAAAAGTGATATAGACATTAATGAGGATGTTTCCACTGATGTTATTAATGTTCCAGCATCAAAAGATGTTGTCGTTTTTTCAACAACCGAATATGAAAATGGTCATGATTTTATAATTGAATTACATGAATTTTACAATGAAACGTTATGCTGGGGGCGTGTACATACAGCTGATTATAGGAAACAACAGGAAAAGGCGTTACATATTGTGTCTATCTTCAAAGATATTGAAGTGAAAGATAAAATGCTTTATGAAGATTTTTTAACTATTGAAAATACTGCAAAAAAAGTAATAGATTCTGATGACCGTGATGCGATGATAAAACTTCACCGCTTATTTCATGACTTAGATATTTATTTTAATGGATATTCTGAGGATGATACGTTTGGTGTAACAAGCTATAAAGGTGTTTAAGAGTAATAGAAAAACGATTGACAATAAATCAATCGTTTTTCTATGTTTTCTTTTTAGGTCTTAGATCAACGTACCTTGTTCTTTCTTTATCAAAAGAAGGATATTATTTTTCAATCTCAGCTACCTTTACTAGTGATTTGCCAATATTGACTCCTTTGAAAAGGTCTAAGAAAGCATTAATTGTTTGGTCAAAACCAACCGTGATTGTTTCTTTATATTTTAATTTGTCATCTTTTAACCATCCTGCTAATTCTTGAATTCCTTCTTCAAATCGATCAGAATAATTTCCAACAGTAAATCCTTGCATTAACGTGCTAGTCTTTATTAGATGTGTTTGAACTCGTGGACCTATATCTTCAGTGGTATTATTGTAAGATGAGATAGCACCACAAACTGGAATTCTTGCAAAATTATTTAGAAGAGGAAAAATAGCATCCGAAATTGTTCCTCCAACATTTTCAAAGTATACATCAATACCATCTGGACATGCCTTTTGAAGGGCAACAGCAACATCTTCAGTATGATAATTAATTGCTTCATCAAATCCAAAATCATTTACTAGTAAATTCACTTTATCTTCTGATCCAGCAATACCAACAACGCGGCAGCCCTTAATTTTCGCGATTTGACCAACGATTGATCCGACCGCACCAGCAGCACCTGATACAACAACTGTTTCACCTTCTTTAGGCTTACCGATATCTAATAAACCAAAATAAGCTGTTAACCCAGTCATGCCTAATACACTAAGGTAAGTTGACACTGGTGCTATGTTTGGGTTAATTTTGCGAACTGTATTTTCCTTTATTATGCTATATTCCTGCCAACCAAGTGATCCAAGGACGAAATCGTTCTTTTTAAATAAATTTGATTTTGATTCGATCACTTGTCCAATAACACCACTAGAAATAACATCATTTAATTGAAAAGGAGGGATATATGATTTCGTATCATTCATTCTCCCGCGTAGATATGGATCGACAGAGATATAAACAGTTTTGACAAGAATTTCTCCATTTGAGGGTGTTCCAATGCTTGTTTCAACAACTTCAAAGTCATTATGTGTAGGTGTTCCTATGGGTCTGTTTTTAAGTAATATTTGTTTTTGCATATTCCTCACCTTTCAAAATTTGGATATGTTCTATTCTAATATAACGAATCAATGAAATTAAATAAAATAAAAAGACTTGTTTAAAAGTATTTCATTATAACCAAGTTGATTCTAAGAAAATGATCAATATAAGGATATAGTAATATTTTAAAGTATACTATTCATTTTCGCTTCTCTTTCAATAGATCTCGTATTTCCTCTAATAAAAGTTCACTATTTGTTTTGGTTTGGCCTATTGGTTTATCATGATCTATTTTCCTTAATTTATAGAAGAGTTGGACAAAGAAAAAGATACTATATGTGATGATGATAAAATCTAAAACAGTTTGCAAAAATGAACCATACTGTATAGATGAATCCTTAAAAGTAAATGAAAACTCCTTTAAATTAATACCACCAAGGGCAATACCTATGATTGGCATAACTAGGTCATCAACTAACGATGTTACAATCTTACCGAATGCAGTCCCAATGATAACTCCTACAGCTAAATCAATAACATTTCCTCTTACTGCAAAGCGAAGAAATTGTTTAAACATAGTTGCCTCTCCAATCTTTCATATATTCAGATTTTTGATTATTATTATGTTGATATTTTGGTTGAAAGAGCTTTCTATTAAGATGCTTTACACTTCGGTATATAACAAAAAATTTTGCGAAATAATTTCTTCAGAAAAGTCAACATTTACGAGGAAACCATAAAAAAATACTTGTAGTGTGAAAAACTCTTTAATTTAGATGTATTCACTATAGACAAGTTTAGAAGGAGAACATTAAATTGAAGATTAACTTGACTGAATAAAAAAGACTGGCCAATGTTTTTTCTAAAAGAAAAAAAGAAATTATATAGTATTATCGGTGATCTAGTTCTCGTGATTGAACATATTGGAAGCACTTCTATAGAGGGTTTATCAGCAAAGCCAATTATTGATATGATAATTGGAATAAGTGATGAAAAATTATTAGATGTTGTAGCGAAGAAACTAACTGATAAACCATATATATATATCAGCTTATAACAAAGAAATTCCTTTTCGACGTTTTTTTATTGGGGTAAAGGATAACAGTATAGATCGTTATTCAGCTATTATCACAGCAGATAATTTGGTTGATATTCATCATGAGCACAGAAAGACACATATACACGTTGTCCCATTGCATAGTAATTGGTGGTACGATCATATTCTATTTAGAGATTACTTGAGAGTATCTCATGTGGATCGTATCCAGTACGAAGGAATCAAAAAAGAGCTTTCAGTTCGTAATTGGAATAATGGAAATGAATATGCAAGTGCGAAGTCAGATCATATTAAGGCAATATTAAAAAGGGATCGTGAATGGAAATAAAACTTTTCATCTACCGATATGGTGTTAAATATTAGATTATGTATGTAATCACAAGTATGTTTCGACCTAACTAAAGGAGATTATCTGGCATCGCGATTTACTTCGATTTGTGGAGTAGTTGAGGTGCTATCTTTGATTTTATTCATACAAAGGTCTTAGTTAGTTGGAAGGTGATAAACCTAAGACTAAAGTTGTAATTAAAAAAACCTTACCACAATTATGGAAAATTATTTCGAATACCGATATATTTATATAGATACTGTTATATTTATAGATAGTATGATTTTTAGAATATAATCCTGGAGGAGAAAATATGGATACTTTTAAGAAGCTAAAAAGCTTTTATTGGCCGTATAAAAAATACTTTTTATGGTCATTGTTTTTTGTTTTGTTTATGACGGCCATTACCGTCATATATCCTATCGTATTGCAACTCACAATTGATGAGATTGTTTTAAAGGAACAATATGAATATATCCCTTGGATTGTTATCGGGTTTCTTTCTTTGATGGGCATTAAAGCTATCTCTGCATTTTTCCATCAATATCTTGGTGATATGTTTGGTATTAATTCTGTTTACCGACTTCGAAATGCATTGTATGAGAAGTTACAACGATTACCTTTTATGTATTATGATAATGCGAAAACAGGAGATTTAATGTCAAGGCTAACAGCAGATGTGGAAGGATTTCGTTTCTTTTTATCATTTGGTTTTTCAGAGCTTGTTCGCTTTTTACTATTAATATGTGGAACACTTACAGTTATGTTTATTTATTCAGTACCATTAACTCTGGTTACAGTTGCAGCGTTACCGTTTTTAGCTGTAGCTGTCTATCATTTTGATAAAAGAGTACATCCGGCATTTCGTAACATACGTGAGTCTTTTGGAAAACTTAATACAAATGTACAAGAAAATATAAGTGGAATTCAGACAGTGAAGGCTCTTTCAAGAGAAGATTTTGAAATTTCTAAGTTCAATCAAGCTAATGGCAGTTATAAAGAAAAGTCACTAATTACTTCAGGGATATGGGCAAAATTCTTCCCGCTTATGGAGTTGATTGGTAATATTTGTGTTGTTGCTTTACTTGCATATGGAAGTGTCCTTGTTATCAGAGGAAGCTTGCAGCCTGGAGAGCTTGTTGCCTTCTTTAGTTTAGTTTGGTATTTAATGATGCCTATCATGCACTTAGGATTTGTTATTAATTTATTTTCACAATCCAAGGCTTCTGGTGAAAGATTACTAGAGATCCTTGAAGCAGACGAGAGCATTCGAGATCAAGAAAATACAGTTCCAATTAACAATATCAAAGGACATGTAGCTTTTGACACTGTTAGCTTACGTTATCAAGAGGAAGATGCATTAGCGCTTAGTGATATCTCATTTGAAGTAGGTGCTGGAAAAACAATTGGTTTAATTGGAGCTACAGGTTCCGGGAAAACAAGTTTAACCCAACTGATGACAAGGTTTTACAAACCTTCAAGCGGGCAAATATTCATAGATGGAAGAGATATTAAGGATTATCCATTAAAAACACTGCGCTCAAATGTTGGTGTCGTTTTACAAGAGTCTTTTTTATTTTCTTCAACAATTAAAGATAATATTTCCTATGGACGTCCTGATTCTACCATGGAAACAATCATTGAGGCGGCGAAGAGAGCGCAAGCACATGACTTTATTATGGAATTGCCAAATGGGTATGACACAATGCTAGGTGAACGTGGTCTTGGGTTATCAGGTGGTCAAAAACAAAGAATTGCTATTGCAAGAGCTATCTGTATGAATCCGAGCATACTTATCTTAGACGATTCTACAAGTGCTGTTGATATGACCACAGAATTTAATATTCAAAAAGCATTAAAGGAAGTAATGAGAGGAAGAACAACGTTTATTATTGCTCATCGTATTTCTTCTTTGAAGCACGCAGATGAAATATTAGTTCTTGAGAACGGTTCAATCGTTGAAAGAGGAACACATGATGAATTAATTATGAGAGAAGGATATTACAAACGAATATTTGATATCCAATATCAAGATCAAAAGGCTGTTTTACAGTCAACAGTAGGGTAGGTGAAAGCATGGAACATAAAGAAAAGAAAACTAGGATCATGGAAAGATTTCATTATTCAACAGAAACAGTCATTGATAAACCGTTTAACTGGAAGCAAATGTGGAGACTTTTTAGTTACTTAAAACCATATTCAAGAACATTACTTCCTTCAGCATTTATAGCCGTACTCATCTCAGCATTAGTTAGATTAGTTGCACCAATTTTGATTGGAAAATATACACTTGATTATGCAATTGCCAATAAAGATATGAGTCTATTAACAATATTAGTGGTTACAATTGCAGGTTTATACATAATATCGTATATTGCTAATACCTTTCGTATAAGGTGGATGAATATGCTTGGTCAAAATGTCATTTATGATATACGAAGACATTTGTTTACACATGTTCAATCATTATCACATCGTTTTTTTGATCAACGTTCAGCTGGTTCAATTTTAGTAAGAATTATGAATGATATTAACTCACTTCAAGAGCTTTTTACAAGTGGTGTTATTAATCTCTTAATGGATTTTATTTTGTTAATTGGTGTTGTTGTTTTGTTGTTTACATTAAGTCCTGAACTGACATTAGCGATTATGGTTATTGTTCCAATCATGTTTTTTATCTCTACTAGTTTAAGAAAAAAAATTCGTCGTTCATGGCAAACAGTTAGGCTTAAGCAATCAAAGCTAAATTCACATTTAAATGAGTCGATTCAAGGAATTCGTGTTACTCAATCATTTACTCAAGAAAAGGAAAATATTGAATTCTTTGAAGGCGTAAATACTGAGAATTTTCAATCATGGCAAAATGCCACAAAACGGAATGCGATGTTCACTCCAATGGTTGAAATGACAAATGCTATTGGTACAGCAATTCTCATTGCCTATGGTGCAACATTAATAGCTAATGAATCGATAACAATTGGGACTTTTGTTTCTTTTGCTTTTTACTTAGGAATGTTTTGGGAACCAATTTCTCGTTTAGGTCAGGTTTACAATCAATTATTAATGGGGATGGCATCGTCAGAAAGAATCTTTGAGTTTATCGATGAAAAGCCAATAGTGGCTGAATTACAAAATCCTACTAAACTTTCTAATATGGAAGGTAAAATAGAATTCGAGCATGTTGAATTTGCTTATGATTCGTCTAGAAAAGCACTTAATGATATTTCATTAACGATTGAAGCTGGTCAAACTGTTGCATTAGTTGGTCATACTGGATCTGGTAAAACAACAATCGCTAACCTAATCAGCCGGTTCTATGATGCGACAGGTGGGAATGTGAAAATCGATAATGTAAATATTAAGAATTTGTCACTTGAAGCACTGCGCTCACAAATTAGTGTTGTTTTACAAGATACGTTTATTTTCTCAGGAACGATTATTGATAATATAAGATTTGGTCGTCCAACAGCATCTGATGAAGAAGTAATAGATGCAGCGAAAGCAGTAGGAGCGAATGATTTTATTCAAAACTTATCAAATGGTTACTTTACAGAAGTCGAGGAAAGAGGAAATGTCCTTTCTGTAGGAGAGCGTCAACTCATTTCTTTCGCAAGGGCATTGCTTGCAAATCCAACAATCATTATTCTAGATGAAGCAACTGCAAGTATTGATACTGAAACAGAGGTTAAAATTCAGCATGCATTAAAAACACTTTTAAACGGTAGAACAGCAATTATGATTGCTCATCGATTATCAACAATTCGTGAAGCGGATAATATTATTGTATTGGATCATGGAAATATTATGGAGCAAGGAAATCATGAACAGTTGATGGAGAGAAAAGGTATCTATTATGGATTAGTGAAGGCACAGTTTAATATGCTAGAGGTCGGATAAAAAGAGGTGATTTTTCACCTCTTTTTTTTTATGAATTTATGAGAATTCAAATCCCCTCATTAATGATCCTTTATCTATAATTTCTTATCTATTCTGTATATAAACAAAGAGTGAAAACGAGGAGCTTATATCTATAAACAAAATGAACAAAATATAGTTTATAAATATTATAAAATAATTTATTGATTTATTTACTTTGGTCAGGGGCTGATACTATTCTATTCATAGAAGATCATGACAGCTTCTTAATAAAATGATGATGCACAGATTTCATTTAAAGATATGTTTGTGAATAGGGGGAGAAAAAGGATAATAGGTTCTGGAGAGGAAACAACATTAAAGTTTAACAAACTAAAAGTAAACTGTGGGAGCTATGTAAAATGTGGGTAATAACTGTTTTTGCTAATGAAACAATTAAAATGTTTGAGTATGAAGATGAGCTTGAAGCGAAGAAATCTATAGAAAACATGAGAGGTCGCAAAATTCTTTCGCATGTAGTTTATTTTAATGATCAGCTAGTTGAAGCAGTTATCCAATAAATAGTTAATATTCTGACCTAATGTTGTAATATCTTTTCTCACAGCCAGTAATTAGTGAGAAGGAAATTATAGGGTCAGTTTTTTTATGTAATTAATAGTAATAGGTGAGGGGGAACTATATTTGGAGAGAAAAATAAGTTTAGTTCCTATTATAGAAGCGGTGATCCTGGGAATAGTGGGAGGATTTATTTTCAAATTCCTTCATTTGCCATTAGCTTGGATGTTAGGACCTTTAACTTTTGTATTGATATGGAGGTTACTTACGAAAAGAAGTCTACATTGGCCTATAGGTTTTAGGAATACAGGACAACTGATTTTAGGGTATAGTATGGGATTGTCATTTACAAATGAAAGTGCCCAACAAATTCTACATCAATTTCCATCAATGCTAATTAGCACGATTTCAATGGTGTTATTTGGATTTGTAATAGCAATCATTATTTCAAAAATAGTCGGAATTGGACTACCAAGTGCAGTAATGGGAACAACACCGGGCGGCTTATCACAAATGGTTGTGTTAAGTGAAGAAATTAGTGAAGCAGAGCCTACAATTGTGACATTTATGCAAACCGTTAGAATGTTGACGGTTATCTTTATCGTTCCAATTTTAACAATTAATACGTTAGTTGCTTCTAATATAGAAGGGGATTTTGTAGTGCAGCAATCCCAAGTAAGTGAAAGTGGATACTTCCAACTTTTTATTTTTTTTGTTGTCGTTTTTCTTTTTACAAAATTGGCTGTACGTTTACATTGTCCGACACCATGGATTATTGGTCCTCTCCTTTCATCAGCTTTATTAAGCTTAAGTGGTTTTGAGCCCTTACATGTACCAAATTTCTTTACAATTATTGCTCAGCTCTGTCTAGGAATTTATTTAGGTCTTGGTATGAAAACTAATAAACTGAATAATTGGAGGATGCTCTTACCAATTACGCTTTTATCATCATTTTTAGTGGTGGGATTTTCTTTATTATTAGCTTATGGATTACACAGTATTTTTCAAATATCTATGGCTACCGCATTTCTATGTATCGCACCAGGTGGCCTACCAGAAATGGGAGTCACTGCTCAAATAGTAAATGCGGATCTATCCTTGGTGGCTGCTTTTCAGTTATTTCGTGTATTCTTTATTCTCTTTATCATTCCACTATTTTTAAGAAAGGTATTTGGCGAGAACAAAGAGGAAAAGATAGTTAAACTAAGCTAATTCATGTGAACAAAATGAATAAAATACACAATAAAAATTAAAAGAAGAATAATGAGAAAACGATTACAGATTAGAAGTAACATATTAAGATGAGATTAGGATGTTAAAACGCTTCCAATGTTCTAATATCCCCTTTATGATTTAAGATTTGGAGGTAACAAATGTCTCAATTAGGTAATGCAAGCATGAATATCATTATACGGCTTCACTTTCAGAAGACGCTTATCACCTTTAGTGAAATTGCGAAAGTCATTGGAGAAGAAGGAGGAGATATAGTTGGTATTGATGTTATCTCTACAAGCAAATCTCAAACAGTACGTGATATAACGATAACTGTGAAAAATCAACAACATGGACAAGCTGTAATGGATTTTATTGGTCAGTTGAAGGGTGTAAAAGTCATTTCAGTTTCAGATCGGACATTCCTTTTGCATTTAGGTGGAAAGATTGAAGTGACACCTAAAAACCCTATAAAGAATCGAGACGATCTCTCAAGAGTATATACTCCTGGAGTAGCACAGGTTTGTCATGCTATTGCAGAAGAACCACTTAAAGCACACTCTTTGACAATTAAAAGAAATACGGTAGCTGTTGTCTCAGACGGTACGGCAGTCTTAGGATTAGGAGATATTGGACCACTCGCAGCTATGCCAGTAATGGAAGGGAAAGCTATGCTTTTTAAGCAAATGGCGGACGTAGACGCTTTTCCAATATGTCTAGATACAAAAGATCCTGAGGAAATTATCTCTATTGTAAAATCAATTTCACCTGCTTTTGGAGGAATTAATTTGGAGGATATTTCTTCTCCTCGTTGCTTTGAGATTGAAGAGAGACTAAAAGCTGAACTAGATATACCAGTATTTCACGATGACCAACACGGAACAGCAGTTGTTCTGCTAGCTGGGCTATACAATGCCTTAAAGCTAACTGGTAAAAAAATAGAATCTATTAAGCTTGTTTTAAATGGTGTTGGTGCTGCTGGAACTGCTTGTGCTAAAATGCTGATAGCTGCTGGAGTGACGAATATTATTGGAGTTGATCGCGAAGGAGCTATTCATAGGGCTGCGATATACGAAAATAAAAATTGGACAGAATTTGCTAAAATAACGAATCCAGAAAATATAAGTGGTTCATTAACTGACGTGATAGATGGTGCAGATGTATTTATTGGGGTTTCAGCACCAGGTGTACTAAAAGTTGAACACTTGAAATCAATGGCATCTGATCCAATTGTCTTTGCATTAGCGAATCCAGTTCCTGAAATAGACCCGGAATTAGCAGAGCCATATGTAAAGGTTATGGCAACTGGAAGATCAGATTTTCCAAATCAAATAAACAATGTTCTTTGCTTTCCAGGAATTTTTAGAGGTGCACTAGATTGCCGTGCTTCAGAAATTAATGAAGAGATGAAAATTGCTACTGCAAAAGCAATTGCTGAAGTTGTTTCAGATGATGAACTAAGTGAAACATATATTGTCCCAAGTGTTTTTAATCAAAAAGTGGTTGAGAAGGTTCGTGAGGCAGTAGTAAAGGCTGCATATGAATCCGGTGTAGCTCGTAAAGATTTATTTAAAGAAGAAAACAGGTTAGTAGAGACTTTTTAGTCACTCACTTATCAGGATACTTTATAAAGGGTATTAGTAAATCTATTATGTCAAAAGTCATTAAGGCAGAACACAACATACAGGTAGTAGGTTAATGAAAAGAAAGACTGTGAATGAAATATCAGTCTTTCTTTTTTATGCTTATATAGTTGACCTATAGTGGTGTAGTAATTAATATATGTAAAAATTATCTGTTTATTTTCGTGGATAATGGTGTGTTTTTACAAATAAAGTTTGTCTTCGCTTTAAATACTTTAACAAAAATAACCACTTTCTTATTGCTAGCTTTAAGCTTTGTTAATATATATGAGAATCATATTAATAGTTGAGGTTTATTACTAACTTATGAAACTATTTAAAGCATCTTTCGTAATAGTAATTAATGACAATTATTGGAGGGTGTTTTTTCATGCAAAATGAGACAATCATAGGGCGAGAAACAATTCGAATAAAAAAACCAACATTATATGGGATGATCTTTAGTCCAAGAGAACAGTTTGAAAGAATTAAAGCAGGACCAGTAATATGGCTGCCATTAATATTATTATCCATAGTTTCAATGTGTGTGGCGATTTTTGTTACCTTGAATATTGATATTGAATATGGTGCTGTGTATGGTCTTGAATTGACAGATGATGAAATATCAGTAATGAAAGCAATTAACCTAGTGCTTGCCACTCTTGGTGGATTATTAGGAGCGCCTATTAGCTATGCAATATTTGCTTTAATTTTACTTGGAATATCAAGAATGATTAAAGCAGAAGTCGGATATAAACAACTGTTTTCATTAATAATTTATGTAAGTTTCATAAGCATGATTGGTCAAGTAATAAATCAGTTTTTTATCATGATGATTGATGGAAATCCAGCTGTTTATCTGACAAGCTTAAATGGCTTTATTCGTGCAAATGGGGTTTTGGGTGGAATGCTAGGTGTTATTGAAGTGTTTAGTATTTGGTATTATATTCTCTTAGGCATAGGTTTAGTAAAGGTTGCTAATATTTCAAAACCTGTAGCATACACAATTATGGTTATTTTCTTCATTATTACCCTTATTGTTGCTGCAATTAATGGACTATTTCAAGGAAATATATAGAAACACAAAAATTTTAAAAAGGTCACTAGTTCTCTTTACTTGATTATTTAAGCAAAAATGGAGTGTTAAAAGATCTAAAAAGACTGCTCATCTCCTTTCAATTTAATAATTAGATATGAATGAAGATTATCCTCAATGTAGAAACTATTTCAAAAAGTAGTTTTTCTACAATAGGGTTTTTTTAAGTTCAAAAGGTATGGATGATATATGATCGAAAATGATTGCTTTTAGAGAAAGGTTAATGAAAATTTATGATTAACATCCTAAAGGTATTACTTACTGTATCAACACTAATTGATATATGGATAGTTACAAAGACGAAATGAGGTGAAAAATGATAAAAATGAATGTTTTTGAAAGAGTAAAAGAATTATGATGAAATATTATGATAGAAAATGATAAAAAGTAATTGATTTTGACTGAATATGATTATATAATGAAAATGTAAAGATAATGAATTCGCTTACAAATATTAGGTGGTGTTCATTTTATGTTAATATCTGAGCGTCATTTCCTGATTTTTGGATCATTTAAGAGCAAATTTATTTACATTCAAAAGCGTGTAGAACCAACAAATACCTTTGAAGCGTCGATTATAAGATATTCAACTAAATTAGAAAATGGGAGAAATAATAAAAAAGAAATCATGGTATTGCTGACCTATTAAAAAGAAATTAGCAGAACCATATGTAAGTGAAAATTCAATCAAAAACTATCAGTATAATAAATTAATTACTAAATACTGAAATTAAAATATCAATATTTACGTTATTAAAAGAAATATATGTTTAGCAGATCATTCAAAATGTGATGAGATTTCATTCTTAAATTTTGCTAATCTCTCAGACGCAAGAATTATAACAATGAAACTGAGGATGTTGATCAAAAATACAGTTATAAAGGTCGTGAAGACATGATATATACCGTAACTTTAAATCCGTCAGTAGATTATATTACTGAGGTTGCAAATTTTGAATTAGGAGCATTAAATCGTACAGCTTCAGATTCTAAGTTTCCAGGAGGAAAGGGAATTAATGTATCACGTGTATTGAAGCGGTTGGGTGTTGAATCTAGCGCACTAGGATTTATCGGAGGATTTACAGGTGATTATGTAAAGGATTTCTTAAAAAAGGAAAACATTGATACTAGTTTTATTACTGTTAAAGGTGATACACGTATCAATATAAAGTTAAAAACAAATGTGGAAACAGAAATAAACGGACTTGGACCTAGTATAGCGGATTCAGAAGTAGAGGAATTTTTTAAAGCTTTTCAAAAGATGGAAAAACAAGATATTGTCGTTCTTGCTGGAAGTATACCTGGAACACTATCATCGACTATTTACAATGAAATTATTTCGATTTGTAGAGATAAAGAAATAAAGGTCGTTGCAGATGTCTCTGGTGATGCTTTAAAAGAAATTATTTCTGAAAAGCCTTTCTTAATTAAACCAAACCACCATGAACTAGGAGAATTGTTCGAAACAGAGATTTCTTCAATTCATGAAGCCTTATATTATGGTAGACAACTAGTTAATCAAGGTGTTGAAAATGTTATCGTTTCATTAGCTGAAAAAGGAGCATTACTTATAACAGGAAATAGTAGTTATATTGCGAATGTTCCGAAAGGTAAAGTGTTGAATTCTGTTGGAGCAGGTGACTCAGTTGTTGGAGGATTTTTAAGTGCTATATCTAAAAATCATCCAATAGAAGATGCATTTAGGATTGGTGTTGCCTCAGGTAGTGCAACAGCATTTTCTTTAGAGTTGTGCACAAAGGAAAAAGTAGAGGAACTATTACCTCAAATTAAAATAGAGAAAGAGGGGGAAGTAAAATGAGAATAACAGAATTATTAACAAAAGACACAATGAAATTGAATATCCAATCAACAACAAAGGAAAATGTAGTAGGGGAATTAGTTAATGTATTAGATAAGGCTGGTAAGTTATCAAATAAAGCAGCTTATGAGCGTGCAGTATTAGATCGAGAAAAACAAAGTACTACAGGAATTGGTGATGGTATTGCAATACCTCACGCTAAAACCAATGCAGTAAAAACACCAGCAATTGCTTTTGGTCGTTCTACAAAAGGAGTAGATTATGAAGCATTTGATGGTCAACCTAGCCATTTATTCTTTATGATTGCTGCGACTGAAGGTGCTAATAATACTCATTTAGAAGCATTATCAAAACTGTCCACAATCTTAATGAAACAAGAAGTAAGAGAAAAGCTATTATCAGCTAAAACTGAAAATGATATTTTATCTATTATCGATGAATATGATGTTGAAGATAAAACAGAAGAACTAACTGAATCTCGTTCTGGTAAAATTCTAGCAGTTACAGCATGTCCAACAGGTATTGCACATACGTATATGGCAGCAGATTCTTTAAAAGAACATGCCAAAAATATGAACTTATCAATAAAGGTTGAAACAAATGGATCTGGTGGAGCAAAAAATGTTTTAACTTCAGGTGATATAAAAGAAGCAACAGCAATTATTGTTGCTGCTGATAAGCAGGTGGATATGGATCGCTTTAAAGGAAAACACGTGATCATTGTTCCTGTTGCTGATGGGATTAGAAAGCCCAAAGAATTACTAGAGCGTGCAGTCAAACAAGATGCTCCAATTTACCAGGGTAGTGGTGGAGAAAACAAGACAGAAGAAAGTAGTAACCAAAGAACAGGGTTTTATAAACATCTCATGAACGGTGTTTCAAATATGCTACCATTTGTTGTAGGTGGCGGGATATTAATTGCTTTATCATTTATGTTTGGTATACACGCTGCCGATCCTAATCACGAATCATACAACAGATTTGCTGAAGCTTTAAGTACGATCGGTGGTGGAAATGCATTTGGATTAATGATACCTGTATTAGCTGGATTCATTGCATTAAGTATTGCAGATCGACCAGGGTTAGCACCAGGTATGGTCGGTGGATTTATGGCAGCACAAGGTGGAGCAGGATTTTTAGGTGGGTTAATCGCAGGATTCTTAGCAGGTTATATTGTCGTATTATTGAAAAAGCTTTTAGCAGGAATGCCTGCATCTTTAGAAGGAATTAAACCCGTATTACTTTACCCTGTATTAAGTATTTTCGCTGTAGGTATGATCATGTTCTTTGTTGTTAATCAACCTGTAAGTGCATTAAATGTTTCAATTAGTAATTTCTTAGGTAATTTAGGAACTGGTAATTTAGTTCTTTTAGGTCTTATACTAGGCGGGATGATGGCCATCGATATGGGTGGTCCAATCAATAAAGCTGCATTTACATTTGGTATCGCAATGATTGATGCTGGTAATTTTGCTCCACATGCTGCTGTAATGGCAGGTGGAATGGTACCACCACTTGGGATTGCCTTAGCAACAACTATTTTCCGTAACAAATTCACAAAACGTGAACGTGAAGCTGGAATCACTTGTTATGTGATGGGTGCATCTTTTATTACAGAGGGCGCGATTCCATTTGCAGCTGCTGATCCGGCACGTGTTATTCCATCAGTCATAACTGGTTCTGCTGTAGCAGGAGCTTTAGCGATGTTTTTTGGAAACGGATTACGTGCTCCACACGGTGGTGCATTTGTTATCCCGTTAGTAGAAGGAAATCCGTTGCTTTATTTGCTAGCTATTTTAATTGGTGCGGTTATAACTGCAATCATGCTTGGTCTATTAAAAAAGCCAGTTACTGAATAATGAAAATAAAAGCTGATAAGAGACGAATGTACTTCGAATCTTTCAGCTTTTTTGTTTAAATTTCTTGAAAGAGGGTAAATTTTAATAGTGATACAAATTTAGAGATCTTTTCTTGGTTCTGTATGCTTATCGTAAAAATGATACTATTTATAAAGAGGCTATGTTAAAGGTTAATGTTGATTTTTAGCACATTGTTGATTGGAGTGCAAGGCATGAGACTCCTGCTTAGAGAAGCGTGTCAAAGGGAGACCACACACGCGCTTGCGCCGAGGAGGCTCTCGGACTGTCCGAGGAAAGCGAATGCCTGTAACGGAAATCAACAACAAAGTTTTACAGAGCCTATAAAGAAAAGATTGCCATTTATTCTTCAGGTGCTAATTTTTATAGTATTTAGCGATAAGTAATCCATTTCTAATATAATAGTGAAAGGAATGATTATGAATGTCAAACGTACTATTTACATCTACTGCAAAAGCTGTTGGAGGAAGAGAAGGAAGAGTAGAATCTTCTGACGGAAATATTAATGTGAAACTTGCAATGCCTGGATCTCCAAGAGCGAAAGAAATACCTGAGGCAACAAACCCTGAACAGCTTTTTGCATCAGGTTATGCAGCGTGTTTTGATGGAGCTTTACAATTAATAGCTAAAAAAGAAAAGGCGAATTTTGATTCGGAGGTTACTGCTAATGTCAGTCTAATAAAAGATGAAGCAGATCAAGGATTTAAATTAGGTGTATCTTTGCAAATTAAAGGTACAGGAATTGAAAAATCTCAATTAGAAGAGCTTGTAAAAAAAGCACATGATTTTTGCCCATATTCAAAAGCAACAAAAGGAAATATTGATGTAACTCTTGAGGTTGTATCTTAAAATAAACTTTGCTACTCATAAGGTTTAGAGGATTTACATACAACGTTTGCATAAACTAGTTGCATAATAAATTAATTGATCAGAAATTAAAGGCTAACATGGGGCCTTTTGTTTCTGGTCTCTTTTGTGTTCTCATTTTATAATAGTAAACAAGTTGTGAGTATATACGAAGACAGAGAATTAAGTTTTGTCACTTTTATAGTCTTAATTTACAATTTCATTATAATTAAACTTACTGTTTTTCCAATTTAAGAGAAATTCATCTGAAAAAATAAAGGATTTTTTAATTTTTTAGCAAATAAATTGGTAATAAAGTATAATGGTAAAAGAGCTTATATAGGAGGATTTTTATGTCGCAAACCGAAACAGAATCATCGAAAACAAAGATATGGGAATGGACGAAAGCAATAGTACTAGCTGTTGGGTTGGCGATGATTATCCGCTTCTTTTTATTTGAACCATATTTGGTAGAAGGATCTTCAATGGACCCAACGTTAAAAGACGGAGATCGTCTATTTGTGAATAAAACATTAAAGTTTATCGGAGAAATTGAAAAAGGTGACATAGTCATTATTGAAGGCAAAGAAGAAAAAATTCGCTATGTAAAAAGGATTATTGGGTTACCTGGTGATAAAATAACAGCTGAACAGGGTAAAGTCTATGTAAATGGACAGGAAATAACGGAGCCTTACTTAGAAGGTAATGAAACAGAAGCAGAGCAAATGGGTATGATGTTAACAAGTGATTTTGACGAGATCGAAGTACCAGAGGGAAGTTATTTTGTAATGGGTGATAATCGTTTAAATAGTATGGATAGTAGAAATGGCTTAGGTTTAATTGAGAAAGAACGGATACTTGGAAAGTCAGAATTTATCTTCTTTCCTTTTGATCATTTAAGTAAGACAGAATAAATCAGTAACAGTACTAGCTGGATTTCACATTTAATAAAATTGTGAAACCCGGCTTTTTTAGTTTTTATTTTATGTAATCTTTTTGTAACATTTCCTCAAATAATACGACTAATGAGTTAAGATTAACTACTTTAAAAGGAAGTGTCGAAATGAGGAAGGTTCTGTACATTATCTTACTATTTCTAGTCATTATTAGTGTTACCGGGTGTAGTAGTAGCTCAACTGAGGAAAGTCAGATGGATAAATCTAGCAGTGGAAGTTTAGATAACTCATCTCAAGAAATGACAGAAGAAAAAATACAGGAAAATTCTGATGAGGTTTCTGAACAAGAGGTTATTAAAGAAGAAAACATGACGTCTTCTAATCAAGATGACGGATCTTATGAGAGAATGGTTATTTATACAGCTGACCTTTCTATTCAAGTTTCAAGCTATGAAGAAACACTAACTTTTATACAAAAACAACTAGAAATTCAAAATGGCTATATCGTTGAATCGAACTCATATACTGTAGAAGAAGGTAAATCAGTAGAAGGAACAATCACTGTTCGCATACCCCAAGAAAAATTCCGTGATTTTCTAAACTCAGTTGAGACAGGAAGTACTAAAGTAGTTAATAAGTCAATTTCAGGTCAAGATGTAACAGAGGAGTATGTTGATCTTGAATCAAGGTTGAAATCAAAAGAAGTTGTGGAAAAACGTCTACTAGATTTTATGGAGAAAGCAGAAAAAACAGAAGAATTATTAAAAATCTCAAATGATTTATCAGCAGTTCAAGAAGAGATTGAGCAAATTAAAGGAAGAATGAATTTTTTGAAAAATAAAGTGAATTTAGCAACTGTAACGTTACATGTAATAGAAGACAAAGTGAATATACCGACTTTGGATAATAAAGAGTTAAACACTTGGGATAAAACCAAAAAACAGTTTATGGATAGCGTTAATTTTCTTTTAAATATAGTTTCTGCTTTTACGATATTCATTGTAGGTAGCTTGCCTGTTTTACTTGTTTTAGGTGGTCTCCTTACGATTGCCTTAATAACGATTAAAAAACGAAAAAAAACAAAGGACACGAAACCACCGATGTAACATGATAAAAGCAGTGATTACGTTGCTAATATCGTTAAAATAAACATGGTAATAAAAATAGTTCCTAATATAGAACTAACACTTAGCAAAATAGATGTTTTTTTATCTACGATTCCATATCGAGGTAAAATCCTTTTAGTTGATAATGTGATCACGATATAGATGAAAATAACACCAACTATGAAAGTAATCCCGTTCGATTGAAACCCTAGAAATGCAAAATAAATACCTGAGAAGAATATTAATAAGCAATATTCGATTAATGTTTGTAATTTCATGCTGTACTCCTTTATAAGTAGATAGCTTATTTTATCATATCCATCAATAGTTGTTGCAAGTGAATCGTTTTAATAATTGATTTAGTTATATCTTTGTTGTTGATTTCCATTACCAGATCCCCTGCAAAAGAGCCTAATCATTAGAAAAAGTCTGCACATTAACAGAAACTTAATTAATGTGCAGACTTTTTTATCTATGATCTTTATTTAAGCAACATTAGTTAGATCATCATCAAGTTGGAAGGATTGTGATCTGGATTTAATTGCAGCTTTGTAAAATAAGGCGATGATAACAACAGTTATCATACTTGCGCCAATATAAGAAATGTTTAGTGGTAAGCCAAATCCTATTGCTGCGTTTAGAATATAAGTTGATGTTGCCATTGTCATAAAGATTCCTGGAATCATTGCAATCCAATAATTTTTCTTGGCGATAAATAAGTACATAGCACCAACCCATAATGCGATAACAGCTGTCGACTGATTTGCCCATGAAAAATATCTCCATAATAATGTGAAATCAATCTTAGTTAAAGCAAAGGAAATTACGAATAAAGGAATAGCAATCCATAATCGGCTAACAATTTTTGATTGTGAAATGTTTAAATAATCAGCAATAATCATACGAGCACTTCTAAATGCAGTATCTCCAGAAGTGATAGGTAGTACAATGACTCCAAGAACCGCTAAAGTTCCTCCGATAGCTCCTAACATGGCAGTAGATGCTTCGCTTACAACTGCAGCTGGACCGCCATTAGCTAATATATCAGCTAATCCATTGTATCCATCAAAAAGGCTCATAGCCGCCGCAGCCCAGATCATCGCGATAATACCTTCTGCAATCATCATTCCGTAAAATATAAATCGTCCTTGTGACTCGTTTTCTGTTGTACGTGAAATGATCGGTGTTTGTGTAGCGTGGAAACCAGATAAAGCTCCACAAGAAATCGTTAAAAATAATAGTGGGAAAATTGGTGCTTTATCAGGATGCATGTTTTCCAAAGTTAATTCAGGAATTGGTGCGCCTGTAATAATTAGTGATGCAGCTACTCCAATAGCACTTATTAAAAGTAAAGCTCCGAAGAAAGGATATAATCGACCAATTACTTTATCAATTGGAAGTAGTGTTGCTAAAACATAATAAATAAAGATAGCAGCTATAATCACTCCGAAAGATACCCATTCAGGAGTTATTCCTGCTAGTAAATTTGCAGGAGCTGTAACGAATACGGTTCCAACTAAAAGTAACAAAAGAATGGCAAATGCGTTTACAACATGTTTCATTGTTTTCCCAAGAAATTTACCAGCTAGTTCTGGTAAATGTGCACCACGGTTACGTATTGAAATCATACCAGTTAAATAATCATGAACAGCACCGGCAAAGATACAGCCAATCACAATCCAAATGAATGCAGCTGGACCATATAATGCACCCATAATTGGTCCGAATATCGGTCCGACACCTGCGATATTTAGTAATTGAATCAATGAATTACGTTTTTTACCCATTGGTAAGTAATCTACATTATCTCTTTTTGTAATAGCTGGTGTTTGTCTAGCTTCTTTCACACCAAATACTTTTTCAACAAAACGACCATAAATAAAATAACCTACTATAAGAAGTACTATTCCGCCAATAAACGTATACATATAGGGAAACCTCCTAGTATTTTTATTCTTGAATACGCTTACATTTATGGTATCAAAGTTATAAGTTTAATAGCTTAATTTATGTTTAACATGTAAGAAAAGGAGTTTAACATGTAGGTAAGGGTTATTAACATGCATTTGTATGAAAAAATAGAAAATGTGCATTTAATTTAATAATTTAATTAAATATTTTCATAGTAGAGATAATCATATATGATGTTAATATCTGTAAAATAATTGGTGTTTGTTCTATTTTTATTTTAAAAGGAATATAACTAATTGTTTTAAGTCAGATAGTAGATGCTGATCTTTACATCAGACAAGTTTATGTAAATCTATTAAAAGGAGAATTAAAATGGAACCAAATTTTATTAAGATAGTAAATGGGAAAAACACTCATTGGAGATACATTCTCTCCCTATTAGTAATTTTAGCATTTATGTTTATCATTGGTGTGATATGTTACATCATAAGTATGCTAATTACTGGTCATGTTAACCCAGATCTTATAAATTTAAATGAAATGGTGATAACAGATCCCCTGGTTGACTTTTACTTATATCATATTGTAAACATTACAACGGTTATTGGAATGTGGATAGCAGCTAGAATGATACTCAAAAGGAAATTAATATCCTTTATTACACCATATAATAGAGTGAACTGGTCTAAAATATTATATGGATTTTTAGTTTCTTTTTTACTGTTTGCTCTATTTTCACTAGTGGATTATATTATCTCACCAAATGATTATATGTTGAATAATTTTGATGGATCTCGTTTTGTATGGCTAGTACTTGCATCAATATTATTGGTTCCTATTCAAACAACATCTGAGGAACTATTTTTTAGAGGTTTTTTGTTACAATGGGTCGGAAAAGTGACGAAAAATCCAGTGGTTCTTACATTAATAGTTGGAGGGATTTTTGGAAGCCTACATTTTTGGAACCCTGAAATGGAGCACGGAGCTATCTGGATAGCAATTGATTATTTGGCAATGGGATTTATCTGGACTTACATAACAATCAAAACGAATAGCTCTGAATATAGTATAGGTGCCCATGCGGCTAACAATATGTTTTTATGTATCTTCTTAACGATGGAAGATACAGTTGTAGGGGATATTCCTTCATTATTCGTTTTGAAAAACGTGAATGCGATGTCATCTGCAATTACAACAGTCTTAATTGGTCTACTATTTATGCTTATCGTTCTTAGGAAATATAAAATAGAGAAAAGTAGATTTTAATCTTATGTTTTACTTACATAAGTAACTTTAGTGAATTATTTGATTGTGAGACAATACAGGCGCTTGCGGTAGTAGAGAATCTTTGCAAGTTGAATGCCTGTAAAGTATGTAGGTCAAAAAAACTGATTATTTAATAACGCCATTTTATGTAGAGCTACTTTTCATTTTGCGATCATTTAATATGTCTTTTATAATAGTCGAGTGAATTGCTGCCCAAGCTTTCTCACGAAAATGTAATATGACGCTAGAAGTTAAAATGATCAAATATAAGGTAATGAAAATGATGAAAGGTAAACTGCCGTTTTGAAACAAAACTTCTTGTAGCTTTTTTGAAAACAGAAATAATAACCATGGACCAGCAGAAACGAAAACAGGGATCATTCCCATCCCATTTTTCTCCTTTAAAACACGATAATAGATTTTTTCTAGTGTTGAACTTTCTTGGTTGTTATAAAAAGATTTTATTTCTTCAATTTCTATTAATTCTTTTAAATCATCCAATGATTGGTTTTGATTTTGGGCTTTTTTAAACTTTATATATAACTTATGTGCATCTCCACGTGATGAAAACATGTTGCGACCTCCATTCCCTAAGATAAATCTTTAACAAATTTGCAAGGAATTATTCGTATGTTTTTTTTTCACTCTATTAAAGAACGTTATAGAATCTTTAAGTGTATGTAAAGTTAACACCAATATACGTATAAAAATTGGACTTTAAGTGTTATAATTATTTAGATGTTTAAAGTATTGGAGGATATTTCATGATTCAAGTTACTAATGTTAGCTTACGATTCGGTGATCGCAAGCTTTTTGAAGATGTTAATATTAAATTTACTCCGGGCAACTGCTACGGATTAATTGGTGCAAATGGCGCGGGAAAATCCACGTTTTTAAAAATATTATCAGGTGAAATCGAAGCACAAACAGGTGATGTTAGTATGGCACCTGGTGAAAGATTGGCTATTTTAAAACAAAATCACTTTGAATATGAAGAGTTTGAAGTTTTAAAAACAGTTATTATGGGACATAAGCGTCTTTATGAAGTAATGCAAGAAAAAGATGCTATCTACATGAAGGCTGATTTCACTGATGAAGATGGAATGAAAGCAGCAGAATTAGAAGGTGAATTCGCTGAACTTAATGGTTGGGAAGCAGAAAGTGAAGCAGCTATTCTTTTAAAAGGTTTAGGAATTAGTGAAGATCTTCATACGAAGAAAATGGCTGATTTAACAGGTGGAGATAAGGTTAAGATTCTTTTAGCACAAGCCCTTTTCGGTAAACCTGATGTTTTACTTCTTGATGAGCCTACAAACCATCTTGATATTCAAGCAATTCAATGGTTAGAAGAATTTTTAATTAATTTTGAGAATACTGTAATCGTTGTTTCGCATGATCGTCATTTCTTAAACAAAGTATGTACACATATCGCTGACTTGGACTTCTCTAAAATCAAAGTATATGTAGGTAACTATGATTTCTGGTACGAATCAAGTCAGTTAGTCGCAAAATTAGGGCAAGAAGCAAATAAGAAAAAAGAAGAAAAAATTAAAGAGTTACAAAACTTTATCGCTCGATTTAGTGCAAATGCATCTAAATCAAAGCAAGCAACATCGCGTAAAAAGTTGTTAGACAAAATTTCATTAGATGATATACAGCCTTCTTCTAGACGTTATCCTTATGTTAACTTTACCCCAGAGCGAGAAATAGGAAACGATGTTTTACGTGTAGATGGTTTATCAAAAACGATCGATGGTGTTAAGGTTTTAGATAATGTAAGCTTTATGATGAATAAAGAAGATAAAATTGCGTTAGTTGGTCGCGATGAGATTGCCATCACAACGTTATTTAAAATTCTATCTGGTGAAATGGAACCTGATAGTGGAACTTACAAATGGGGTGTAACAACATCACAAGCTTATTTCCCTAAAGATAACAGTGAGTACTTCACTGGGAATGAACCTAATCTTGTGGATTGGCTTCGTCAATACTCTCCAAATGATCAAAGTGAGAGCTTCCTTCGGGGATTTTTAGGGCGTATGCTTTTCTCGGGTGAAGAAGTTCTGAAAAAACCTAGTGTTTTATCTGGAGGAGAAAAAGTTCGTTGCATGCTTTCAAAAATGATGCTTAGCGGATCAAATGTCCTATTATTAGATGAACCTACAAACCATTTAGACTTAGAATCAATTACAGCACTAAATAATGGTTTAACAGTATACAAAGGTGCAATGATCTTTACATCTCATGACCATCAGTTTGTCGAAACTATTGCAAACCGTATTATTGAAGTAACATCAAACGGAATAGTAGATAAACAAATGTCATATGACGAGTTTTTAGCTGACAGTACTGTTCAGAAACAAGTCAAGGAACTATACGCATAATAGGATATATATTTTTAACGAATAATAACAATATTGAAAGAGATAGGCAAAATAACTTTTGTTATTTAGCCTATCTCTTTTTTTACCTTTTAACATTGGCTAAGTCGACTATGAGGATAGTTATAAAAAGTTTGAAGGAATTTGATTCTAAATATGTTGAAACCATATTTATGTAATTATATTTCTAGCTTTGTTCTCAGAGCCTTCACATAATTTCTACTAACGGAAAGCGTTTCTTTGTGACCATGTAATTCAAGCTGATATGCACCATTAAACCATGGAACTAACTTTTTGACATCCTTAAGGTTTACAAGATAACTTTTGTGGATACGAAAAAAACGGTAGTCCTTTAAACGAAGTTCAAAATCTTTCAGTGGTGTTTTTGTTTCATATTCAAACACTTTACCAACTATTTTTGTCATCCGATCATCTCGATAAGCAAAAATAATTTCATTCGGATCTATATAAACAATTCCATCTTCACTTTCAATCGCTAATTTTTTGGGTAGGGGTGTAGCTTCTTTTTCATGGTTAGCATTGAACAAACGATCTTCTAGTCTTATTATCGTTTCCTTTATTCTTTCCTCTTCAAAGGGCTTTAAGAGATAATCGATAGCACCATATCGAAATGCATCAACAGCGAAATCAGGGTAAGCTGTTGCAAAGACGATGAGTGGTGGATCTTTTAGGCTGTTAATAGCTTTAGCCGTATCGATTCCATTCATCTGTGGCATTTCCACATCAAGAAATATAACATCTGGTTTTAGCTGAATTGCTTTTACAATTGCTGCTTCACCTGAATCTCCCTCACCAATAACATCGATCGAGTGATCATGTTCTAATAAATGCCGAAGCTCATCTCGACTGTATCTTTCATCATCTATGATTAAGGCTGTAATTTGATGTTTTTTCATTTCATCTCAACCTCCTTTATTTTAAAAGAAACTGATGTTCCTTTATTTAGCTTAGATTCCACTCTTAATCTACTGTCTTCACCGAGTAACAAAAGTAATCGTCTATTCACATTATACAATCCAAACCCTGTACCATTTTGACTATCAACAATGGATGTGATAATAGTTTGAAGCCTTTCCTCATCAATGCCTTTACCGTTATCTTTTACGATGATTCTCACGCTACTATTATCAATTTTCTTTATGGAGAGTTTAATCATACAATTATGTGCCAAATCTTTTATTCCATGTTTTATTGCGTTTTCAACTAGAGGCTGCAATGTTAGGGTTGGGATTTTTTTGGTCAAAGCTGATTGATCAATATCATATAAAATCACTAAACGATCTACAAAACGAGCCTCTTCAATTGCTAAATATGCTTGAACATGATCTAATTCTTCTTTGAGAGTCGTCCAATTTGTTGTTGTACCTGTTAAGTTCTTTCTGAAATACTGTGATAAGTAAACAATTAGCTTTCTAGCTAGTTCAGGATTTGTGCGTATTAATGAGACGATAATATTTAATGAATTAAATAAAAAATGAGGACTAATTTGTGCCTGAAGTGCTTTTATTTCAGCTTCTTTTGCTAATTGTTTAGCTTGCTCCGCTTCAGAAATTTCCAATTGATTACTTAATAAAGAGCTAAGGCCACGTACTAGCTCGATATCCAGGTTTGAAATGTCTTTTTCAAAATGAAAGTAAAATTTTAAAGTTCCGATTGTTTCATCTCTTATTTTTAATGGAGCAATAACAGCAGCACCTAGCGGACAATTATTCATTTTACATTGTATATCTTTTTGGTTTGCTATTGTTAATGTTCCCTTTTTTAATACTTGCTTTGTTAAGGAAGTTTGAATTGAGATATCTGTTTTATGGTGATCATCTGCTAAACCGATATGAGCAAGTATTTTATCTTGGTTTGTGATGGAAATTGCAATAGCATCTACTTCTTTTAGTATAATACGACATACGACTTCAGCTGTTTTTGGTGATAACCCATTTCTTAAGTAAGTAAGCGTTTGTTCTGCTAGTCTTAAAGATTTTTGTGCTTGTGTAGCACCAACCTTTTCTTCCTCATTTACAACACTTTTTACTATCAGGAGGAAAATTGCAGAGCCGACCCCGTTAGCGATAATCATAGGGATTCCTATTGATTGAACCAATTGAAGTGCTTGTAGAAAAGGCTTTGAAACGAGAAGTATGACTAGCATTTGAGTAGCTTCTGCAAAAGCACCAACAACTAAAGCTGTAGATAAATTAATGCGTGCTCGCTTTTTATGAAAATATCCTGCTAAGACACCAGCTAAAATTGCAGATAATCCACAAGAAACAGCAGTAAATCCACCTAGTGAAAAGCGGTGAAGTCCAGAAATAATCCCTGCTCCAATTCCAACTTTGTATCCGCCAAGTAAACCAGCTATGATAATCCCGATTACTCGTGAGTTTGCTATAGCTTCCTCGCTTGAAAGTTCATATGCCCATCGATTAAATTGAAGAGAATTTGTATCAAATGTAACTCCAGAATATGTACCAATAATTCCAAAAAGACCAAAGAAGGCAATTGCGTAATATTGATGCTTTCTACTTATCTCATTTCGTTGTATCATTTGCCTGAAAAATGGTAATCTTGTTACTAGAAATGCAACAGTAACTATGATTCCAAGTCGCTCAAGCATTGTGAGTAGAAGTTCAAACATAGACATTTCTCCCTAATTCTTCTGTAAATTTAGAGAACAATCATTAACCAACACCGTAATTTAAATAATATCATTAAAATAATGGTTTTCACATGACAAATTGTCAGCGCTTTCCTATACTAGAAGGAAACTATTGATCAATGAGTTCTCAAAACATATAAAAATTCATAGTTGTGGAGGAACTAGTAAAATAGATAATAAAAAGAATGGGTGTTAAGAATACTTATAGTTAAGTAGAAGTTCCTTGTCAAGAATGATGTCTAAGTCTTACAGTGCTTTAGTAGAACATATGAAAAATCAACATTAAGCTTTAATATAACCATTAGAAAAGGAGCTGAGATAATGAAGGTTTTAGTTGTAGGAGCAGGAGCAGTAGGTGGTTATTTTGGTGGAAGATTGGCTGAATCAGGTGTAGATGTTACCTTCCTTGTTAGAGAGAAACGTCAACAACAACTGAAAGAGAATGGACTTAAGATAAAAAGTGTTCATGGAGATTATTCATTTTCACCAAAAACAATAGTAAGTACTGATTTGAGTCATGAGAAATATGATGTTGTGATAATTGGTACAAAATCTTATCATTTACAAAATGCTATCGAGGATATTAAACATTTTGTTGCTCAGGAAACTGTAATCATCCCATTGTTAAACGGAATAAAGCATATAGACGTACTAAAAAGTACTTTTCTAGAAAATCAAGTTATTGGTGGCTTATGTTTTGTTGAATCAACAGTTGATCAAGATGGAGTCATAATTCAATCAAGCAAAACCCATGACTTTGTTTATGGAGAATTTACCGGAATAGAAACAGATAGAATACAAAAAATTAATGAGGCTTTTTCACAAACAAAAGCATCCATAAGAAAAAGTGATACAATTTTAAAAGATATGTGGCATAAATATATGTTCATTAGCGGACTTTCTGGTATTACTACTCTTTTTCGTTCAAGTATTGGTCCAATAAGAGAAGCGAAATATGGATTAGAGATGATTGAAAATTTATTTTTAGAGATTGGGTCAATTATGCGAGGAATTGGTGCGCCTATTGATGATCATATTGAGAATTTACAACTTCATAAAATAAACGAAATGTCATATGATATGAAATCGTCTATGCAAAGAGATATGGAAAAGAAAGAGTCCATTGAAGGAGAGCATTTACATGGTCACTTGTTAACTTTAGCTAAAGAAAATAATATCCATACACCATACTTAAAAATGACTTATTCTAATCTTTCTACCTATAACAAACAGCACTTTGCTTAACGGCTTTTTTCTTCATTTGCTTTCGACTATGATGAAGATAGAATAACTGTAAATTACTTCGAAATAATAATTAATACATAATAATAAGGCATAATTAAAGAAGTGATACAAAAAAACGAATCAATCTAAATTTAGTTCAGTTGAAAGAAATAATATTCGTTCCATTACGCTGGAGACACTCTCATTCCTCTATTCCCATAGGAGTCGAGTTGTCTTCCGCTTCATTAACTAGTTCTTAAAAATTGTATGATAAATTAAAAAAATCTATTGAAGAAGGCAAATAAATACCCGAACTATTAGGCTAATGATAACCCGTAATATCACCTAATAATTCGGGTTGTCATTAGCCTAAATACTTATGTCCCAGCCTCTTTTAGTTTATTGATGTTTCTCTAAAAGTAAAAGTTTTTCTCTCAACATGTTGTGATCTAAGTCTTCACCGATAAATACTAGTGTTTGCGTCCTTTTCATCGGTTCTTTCATATATAGGGGCATACCATAAGAATATTGGAAAAGGTAGCTATCTGATGAATGGGTGAAGCCTATATATCCTTTAATTCGGTATATTGTATCTGGCATTTCTCTTAAAAACTGTTCGAACTCACTTAAATCAATTGGATGAATAAATGTATGAACATAAGTACGCAGGTGGAGTTTTTCATGTACATGTGCTGATTCATGCTGTTGTTTGTTTATCATTTCTTTAGGTTGAATCATCGAAAGTGGTACTCTTGCAAACTCTGTCATAAGCAGTTTTCCACTTTTGTTTAATCCTTGTATTTCAGAAACTATTGCTGATTGTTCATCTTCAGAAATCGAATCTATTTTATTTAGTAATATAACGTCTGCGTGTTGTACTTGTTCAATTAAAAGCTTACGTAATTGAATGCTTAATTTTGAACGATCTTTCCACCTTTTAGCATCCACAGTCGATATGATTGCTTTTACATTTAGCTTTTCCGCAAAAAGGGGTGAAAGGCAAGCATCTAATACCTCTATTGGATGTGCAACTCCAGTCGTTTCAATGTATATAGCATCAAGATCAAATTCACGTAACATGTTTTCGAGCTGTACCTCAAGTTGACCCTGAATTGTACAGCAAACACAGCCGTTTAATAACTCTTTTAGTGGTGTTTCTTCTGAAACAGCATTTGAATCAATCGAAACCTCACCAAGCTCATTCATAATAACGGCAATCTTTCTTTGTTGTTGCTTTTCTTGAAATAAAATATTTTGAAGTAATGATGTTTTTCCTGCACCTAAAAACCCTGATAAAATATATACTTCTACTTTCTTCATGTTTATTTCCTCTCATTATTGTGGTAAAAAATCAAAAAGGGTCTGACTAAAAGTCTCGACCCTTTTACATAACTTTGCAATATAAAGCTATAGTTTGGGCTTGCATTAGTATTCTGTTATTGTAATCTATGGAAGAAAGCCCTACCAAAGGTGTAGTGATTCACATCTGACTTTTTTAAGAATAAATTAGCTGGTATTAATACCTCTATGAATCATAACGTAATTATTTCTTGAACTAACAGTTTAAAATGCCCATGTGCCGTTTTTGAAAATTGCTTCTGAAGTACCATCTTCAGAAATACCGTCTATATCCATATTAGCAGAGCCAATCATGAAATCTACATGTGTAATACTAGAGTTCACTCCGACTTTTTCTAGCTCTTCTCGAGACATTTTCTTTCCACCTTCAACACAGAAAGCATACCCGTTTCCAATTGCTAAATGATTTGATGCGTTTTCATCAAATAGTGTGTTATAAAATAGAATACCTGATTGTGAGATCGGTGAATCGTGAGCCACCAAGGCGATTTCACCTAAATAATGTGATCCTTCATCTGTGTCGACAAGCTGTTTTAGTACCTCTTCACCTTTTTCGGCTGTAACAGAAACAATTCGGCCATTCTCAAACTTCAAACTAAAGTTATCAATTAAGTTTCCACTATAGCTAAGAGGTTTTGTACTTTGAACAACACCGTTTACACCATTACGAAGTGGGACTGTGAAAACCTCTTCTGTAGGCATATTTGCCATAAAGAAATTTCCTTTTTCGTTTTCACTACCTGCGCCAACCCATGTGTGTGTATCATGAAGTTCAATAGTTAAATCTGTGCCTGTTGATTTATAATGTAGTTTTTTATAACGCTTTTTATTTAAATATTCTACCTTTTCATGTAGGCTATCATTATGTTTTTTCCAGGTTTCTACAGGATCCTCCTGGTCAATACGAGTTGTTTTAAAAATAGCTTTCCATAGCTTTTCAATTTGCTTGTCTGGTGTTTCATCTGGAAAAACTTTTGCAGCCCATTCTTTTGAAGCTGCAGCAATAACTGTCCAACTTGCTTTATCTGCTTGTAAGTAGTTTCGGTATTTTGTTAAAGCAACTCCAGCAGCTTTTGTTGATTGTGCAATACGCTTAGGATCTATTCCGCTTAAAAGGTCAGGATCAGAAGAAATGATTGACATAAATGCCCCATCGTTTTCGGCAAGTGTTTCTAATCCTCTTGCTTTCCATTCTGGATAGTCACTTAAAGCATCACTTGAAGCTAACTCAAACCTCGTTCGTGTTATAACATCATCATGCCATTCAACATAAACATTTCTTGCTCCTGCTTCATAAGCTTTTTTTACAACAAGACGAACAAATTCCGCTGCTTCTGTTGACGCATTTATTGTTAAGTTTTGATTTTGTTGGATATTCACACCAACACGTACAGCTAATTCAGCATATTTTTCTAAATTGCTTTGGAAATTAGACAAAAATAACCCTCCTAATATGAGTGCATTATGTAGTATGTATTTTTTAAAAAGTTTATGTAACTCTTCAATTCATTTTATCAAAACATTGATAAGAAAGAAAAGAGATAGCCTTTTTAAGTCAAAATACTTTGAGTTAAAAAGGAAAGTATATAAAATAAGGATTAATGAGGTGATGAAGTGAACTATCTAGATGAACAATTTATAAAAAATATTACTCAAAAGAAATTACTAGAAAAAACAGATGAATTATCCAAGGAATTTGCGCTGTTTTCTGAGAAGCATGATAAAGAAGGTAGTTTTCCTTTTGATAACTTTGAACGCTTAAAGAAAGAAGGCTATTTAAAGCTTACAATACCAGTGGAGTTCGGTGGGGCAGGTGCATCACTTTACGATTTTTTATTAGTACAAGAAAAAATCGCTCAGGGTGATGCTCCCACTTCCTTATCATTAGGATGGCACTTAGGATTAATTATGCATCTTAGGGAAACAAAAAAGTGGGAATACACTACTTTTAAAAATGTATGTGAAGATATTATTAAAAGAGATAAGCTAATAAATAGTGCTGCTACAGAACCTAACTCTGGAAGTCCGGCAAGGGGAGGGAAACCAGAAACAGTTGCAACGAAAGTAGGGGGAAAGTGGATCATAAATGGTAAGAAAATTTTCACATCATTAGCACCTGCACTTGATTATTTTATTGTTCCGGCAACAATTGAAGCAACAGGTGAAATCGGTGATTTTCTTATCCCAAGATCTGCAAACGGTTTATCAATTGAAGCTACATGGGATACACTTGGTATGCGTGGAACAAGAAGTGACGACTTGCTATTACACTCAGTTGAACTGCCAGAGGAAGCATTAGTGGAAAGAAAACAAAAAAAAGAAAGACCTTCTGCACAAGGGTGGCTTCTACATGTACCAGCTTGTTATATCGGTATTGCTATTGCGGCTAGAAATGAAGCTGTTCAGTTTGCCAAAACATATCAGCCTACAAGCCTTACCTATCCAATTAAAGAGGTACCAGAGGTAAGAAGAAAAATAGCTGAGATGGATATAAAGCTTACTACAGCTAGAACCTTAATGTATTCAACTGCTGAAAAATGGGATAAAGTACCAGATGACCGTGCTAAATTGGCCTATGATTTGGCAGTTACAAAAACAATTGTAACAAATGATGCTGTTGAAGTAGTTGATTTGGCAATGAGGGTAGTAGGAGGACAGAGTTTATTTAACACTAATCCACTTCAAAGATATTACCGTGATGTAAGAGCCGGACTGCATAATCCTCCATCAGATGATATAACGTATAAAATCTTAGGAGACCGAGCGTTTAGAGATTAAAATGATAGTAAACAACGGATTACTACTTGAATAAATCAGAATCTTAAGTGATTATCGATCTCATTTTCACATAAAGTAGGTTTAGTTTGATAGATTTTTTAAAAAGAGCTGATAAAAAGCTCACATAATAAACATCAAAGCAAAATAAAAGAGCATTCTAGAGTGAATAATTCATTCGAGAATGCTTTGTTTACTATAAGTCATTTAAGGTTTAACTTTATACTCTGCTTGCTATAGTCATGATATACATAACACCACTTCCAAATATTAAGATACCTATAACATACATGTTGATTATTGCGCTAATTAAGCTTCTTCTTGAAATCATAGCAATAAACGAATAGGTAAAACCAATCAATAATATCCCTACAGCGACAGAAATTGAATATGTACCTATCAAGTTACTCGTAAGTATAAGTAAAGATAAAATTGGAAAACAAAACGGAATGAATTGATAGAAAGTAGAGTTTTTCCCCTTGTTCAATGAAAATGCTCCTCCTTACTTCGTAAATTTATTTCCCTTGAACTTGAACAACTTCATTATTAGAAGTAGGACTAGTTGGCATATTTGCTAATGAAACACTCATGCCCCCCATAATAACCACTGCTAAAGTTAAGCTGATAATAATTCTTCTACTAAGATCTCTCACAAATGAACCTCCTATTAAAATCAAATATTAGACGTTGTGATATATAAGAAAGTTTCACAACTTTTGACAAAACTAACCTTACGTTTATTAGTAAGTTGAAACAAGCTGTATAATTAAATGTAAAGATGCCTAGAATGCACGATCAAAAAGTTAAACATTAAAGTGTGTCTTATTTCATTACTATATGAGCCAGATATAATTTATTCGAAAATAACAGAATTGATGCTAAAAAAATTGTAAAGTTTTTGTAAATTGAATAAGTGCTTCTCTAATGTAGATTCTTTTTTAGGAATGTATATTGTAATTCCCTAATGTTAAGGAAAAAGTAGCTTTAATCTAACTGATATGATCTGGGTAAATATAGTAGGGACAATCCTCCATATACTGAGCAACATAAATGGTATAACATGCAAAAAAACTTAAAGCTCTAAATGGAGAACTTTAAGTTTGGCAGAAAGCAATTATTTATTATTTTGCAGCTTTTAGTAATTTATTTATAACCGTAAGTGATTTTCCAGTTCCAATTGCAACAGACTCTAAAGGATTAGGAGCAATATGAACGGGAACATCCATTTCTTCACTGACCCATTCTTGAAGTCCCTTCAATAAAGCACCACCACCAGTAAGAATCACACCCCGGTCGACAATATCTCCGCTTAGCTCTGGTGGACAATCTTCTAAGGTGGCTCTTATAGCCTCTAAAATATGTAATAGAGACTCTTTCATTGCATCCTGCATTTCTAGAGAAGATACCGAAATTGTTTTTGGTAATCCTGTAACTAAATCTCTTCCACGTATTTCTTTTTCAATACTTTCATGATGAATAAGCGCATAACCAATTTCTGTTTTCAGCTGTTCAGCTGTTCGTTCACCTATAAGAAGGTTATAATTTTTTCGAACATATTGAACTATATCTTCATCTAACTGATCTCCTGCAATTCTAATAGAATGACAAGTAACAACTCCACCGTAAGAGATGATTGCAACTTCAGTTGTACCTCCACCTATATCTACAATAACATTAGCAATCGGTTCTTCAACAGGTAAGTCAGCTCCAATTGCTGCAGCTACAGGTTCCTCTATTAAATGGACTTGCTTAGCGCCAGAGCTTTTTATTGCGTCTTGTATCGCTCTTCTCTCCACAGAAGTGGCCCCGGAGGGAGTACATACAACGACTGTAGGTTTTCTAATGGACATTCCAAGCTTTCTAGAAGCAATTTTCATTATATGTCGTAGCATATCTGTAGTCACATCATAATCTGCAATAACTCCATCTTTTAATGGTCTTATTGCTACAATTTTCCCCGGCGTTTTTCCGATCATATTTTTAGCATCAGTTCCTACTGCAAGCACTTTATTTGTTGTGGTATCAATCGCTACAACAGAAGGCTCATTAAGAATAATTCCTTTATTTTTTGTATAAACAAGTATATTTGCAGTACCTAAATCAATACCAATCTCAGTAGTAGTTAACATATAAATAAACCTCATTTCTTACTTTTTTAAAATGGTGAAAATTACTATAAAGTTTTACAATGCCCATGATGGTAAGCCGTTAATGGACTTTTTAAAGCCAATTTTTTAGTGAATCAGTTCTTTTATATTATTTGTTATATGCTGTAGTTTTTTGTAGGTTGACTTCATATTGTAATACAACTGTCATCAATTTAATGGTTTAAGATTTTATTGAAATAACATTCTTTACTGGTTAAAAGCTTTAAAGTAAAAGTATTTTAAAGTAGCATAGTTTATATAATATTTTTCAAAGAAAAGAGAATTAGAATGTGAATTTTAATTTATATGGTAGAAAAGGTGACGAAGTAATTGATATATATGGTTTTTAGGATATAGAGATATAAATGAGTTTAAAGTCCTAGATAAAAGAATAAACTAGGTATAAATGCTAGTTAGAATTTTTAGAAAATAGAATTTTCGTACTATTTATTATATTCAAATAAGATTCTATAATAGTTTCATAGAGTAAATAGTTTCTTTTAAAAAGTATTTTAAAAGGTAACAATCTACTATATAAAAACTGAAGGGGGAAAAGATGTGAGAAAATTGAAAAGAGCAAGAGAAAGAAAAAAGAAAAGCTTGTACCGATTAACTAAAGTGTCAACAACTACTATTTTAGTAGGAGGCTTGCTGTTTGGTACATACTTACCTTTTACTCAAACCGTACAAGCAGCTTCTGCTCCATTAGAATCTGCACCTATTGATTTAAATATCATTCCAGAGGATCGCTTAGCTGAAGCACTGAAGGAGCAGGGAGTTATTTCAAAAAATGCTTCTGCTGCACAAGTGAAAAAAGCAGTAAATGAATATATTAATAATAAGCAAGGCACGAAGCCTGCTGGTGAAGGTGAAGATCATTCAGATCATCATCATTCAGAAGAACAGAAAGAAAAGCTAGATAAAAAAGCTAAAGATTTCTTAACGAAACAAAAGGACAAGCTAGCTAAGCAGTTAAATAAAGGACATAAAAATTACAAAAAAGGCAAGCCGAATGGAGCAGTAAAAGTAAATGCAGCAAAACAAGCTCCATACAAAGGTGATGTTCGTACAGATAAAGTTCTAGTGCTTTTAACTGAATTTGCTGATTTTAAGCATAATAATGTTGTACAAGAAGAAGGCTATATGTACTCAGATGACTTCAATAAAGAACATTATGAAAAACTAATGTTTGGCGATGAAGCATTCACGTTATTTAATGGGGAGAAAGTGAAAACGTTTAAGCAGTTTTATGAAGAGCAGTCTGGTGGAAGCTACACTGTTGATGGAACTGTATCTGAATGGTTAACTGTTCCTGGAAATGCAAAGGAATATGGAGATGACAATCCTGCAGGTGGTCATGATAACTTAGATCCAAAGGGTCCAAGAGATCTTGTGAAAGATGCGCTAAACGCGGCTGCTGCATCAGGGATGGACCTAGCTGAATATGATCAATTTGATTTGTACGATCTTGATGGTGATGGTAATCAAAATGAGCCGGATGGGTTAGTTGATCATTTAATGATTATCCATGCTGGTACAGGTCAGGAAGCTGGTGGCGGTTCTTTAGGAGATGATGCGATATGGTCACACCGCTGGACTTTAGATGGCGTCTACCCTGTTGCAGGTACAGATGCTGCAGTTGATTATTGGGGTGGCAATATAGCAGCATTTGATTACACGATCCAGCCTGAAGATGGAGCTGTTGGAGTATTTGCACATGAATTTGGACATGACTTAGGGTTGCCTGATGAATATGACACTCAATATACAGGTCAAGGTGAGCCTGTTGCTTCATGGTCAATTATGAGCGGTGGAAGCTGGAATGGAAAAATTGCAGGAACAGCACCAACAAGTTTTTCGCCACAAAATAAAGAGTATTTCCAAAAAATGATGGGTGGAAATTGGGCAAACATTCTTGAAGTTAACTACGAGGATATTGATAAAAAAGGTATGGCTTCAGTGATTGATCAAAGTGTTACAAAATCCAAAAATCCGGGAATTATCAAAGTAAACTTACCAAAAAAGAATGTTGAAGGAATACTACCAGCTTACGGTGAAAAGTACTATTACAGTACAAAGGGTGATGACCTTCATACAACATTAGAAACGCCAGAGTTTGATTTAACAGGAGTATCAAATGCTACGTTTAACGCTAAAGCATATTACGAAGTAGAATTTGATTATGATTATTTATACGTAAATGCTGTTGTTGAAGGTGGAGAAACTGTAGAATTAGATGTTATTGGTGATGAAAATACACAAGGTGGCTATGAATCTACTTTAGGAAAATGGAATGATTTATCCTATGATTTAAGTCAGTTTGCTGGAAAGAAAGTAAAGCTGATGTTTGAATATGTAACAGATGGTGGATTAGCACCAGAAGGATTTGCGATTGATAATTTAAGTGTAACAGCAGATAACAAAGTGATTTTCTCTGATGATGCTGAAAGTAATTCTGCTGTAACACTTGATGGGTTTATTGTATCTAATGGATACTCTCAAGCTGACAATCACTACTACCTAGAGTGGAGAAATTATGCAGGTTCAGATAAGGCACTTGCATACTCTCGTGGAGCAGTTTATAACACAGGATTAGTTGTTTGGTATGCTGATGATAGCTATACAGATAACTGGGTTGGAGCGCATCCTGGAGAGGGTTTCTTAGGTGTTGTTGATTCACATCCTGAAGCAGTATTTGGAACATTGAATGGTCAAAAGACAGTCACTCAAAGTACTCGCTATCAAATAGCTGATGCTGCATTTTCTTTGGACAAAACACCAGGATTTTATATCGATTCACCAACTCGTGGGGCATATGACTTCTTAAGTTATAAAGGATCTAGAAAATTTGATGACTCTAAAACTTATATTAATAGTGCCATTCCAGATGCTGGACGAATTGTTCCAACACATGGTTTAAAGTTTGAAGTAATTGGTGAGGCAAAAGACAATTCTGCAGGAGCAGTTTGGATTCATAAGTGATTTAAAAGCAAACACAAGGTAGGGTGATCCTATTTTGTGTTTGTTTTTTGTTTTTTTGGATGGTGATCTGTTTTTAAAGAAGCAAAAACAATCTTTTTAAAAGCACAAACATATGTTGCGGATAATACCTACAATCTTCAATAAAAAATCTTTCAGAAACTTCATCCCACAAAACGGTAAAATATCCTGATAAAATCTAATTCTGATAAATAGTTAATAGATTTATACATGTTATACTACTAAATAGATATTAATCAATGAATTTAGGTGATGGAAATTGTTAAAGCTAGCAGAAAATCAATTACAGCAATATTTCGGTTATACTTCTTTTCGAAAAGGGCAGGAAGAAATTATTGACAGTATTCTAAATGGAAATGACACACTGGCAATAATGCCAACCGGTGGAGGGAAGTCTATATGCTATCAAATACCTGCACTTTTATTTGAGGGTGTTACAATTGTTATTTCTCCATTAATTTCACTTATGAAAGATCAGGTTGATGCGCTATCAAGTGTGGGTATATCTTCAACATATATAAATAGTAGTTTAACAAATAATGAAGTAAGGGAACGAATGAAAAAGGTAGAAGATGGGATATTTAAAATTCTTTATATAGCACCAGAACGGTTAGAAGCTCCAGCATTTCGTTCATTACTTTTCTCACTGCCAATTTCTATGATTGCCGTAGATGAAGCTCATTGTATTTCTCAATGGGGGCATGATTTTCGTCCGAGTTATCGATCTATTAAAAAGATGATTGCTGACTTACCTGTTAGACCAAAGGTTATAGCACTAACAGCAACAGCTACAAAAGAAGTGACAAATGATATTCGTATGCTACTAGACATACAAGAAGATCATACATTTGTAACTGGATTTGCACGAAATAATTTAACGTTCAATGTTGTAAAAGGTGAAAATAAGCGAGATTTTATTAAAAGATATATCAAAATGAACAAAGATCAAGCTGGAATCGTATATGCTGCAACAAGAAGAGAAGTTGATGAACTTTACCAGTTTTTAAATAAAAGTGGATTTCGAACAGGGAAGTATCATGCGGGCTTAAATGAAGAAGAAAGAGGAAATCAACAGGAAAAGTTTTTATTTGACGAATTAGATATTATGGTTGCTACAAATGCATTTGGTATGGGGATAAATAAATCAAATATAAGATATGTCATTCACCATAATCTTCCGAAAAATATTGAGGCATTTTACCAAGAAGCTGGTAGAGCAGGTAGAGATGGAGAACCTAGTGACTGTACAATTCTTTTTGCTGGACAGGATATTCAGCTACAAAAGTTTTTAATTGAACAATCTACACTAAATGATGATAAAAAAATTCATGAATACCAAAAACTTCAGCAAATGGTTGATCTTTGTCATACTGAGAAATGTATCCAAACCTATATCGTTGAATATTTTGGTGAAGAAGAGCCTGTACCTGCTTGTGGAAAATGTATAAATTGTCGTGATACACGTTCAAAAATAGATGTAACAAATGAAGCGCTGATGGTTTTATCTTGTGTAAAACGAATGAATGAAAAATTCGGGAAAACACTCGTAGCCCAAGTTTTAAAAGGATCTAATAATAAGCGAATATCTCAGTTCAACTTTAAAAGCCTCTCAACATATGGACTAATGAAAAATAAAACAGAAAAGCAAATTGTCGAGTTTATTGATTTTCTTGTTGCGGAGGGCTACCTCTCTTTAACGAATTCTCAATATCCAGTGTTAGAGCTTACTCAGAAGGCATTACATGTGTTAGTTGAGAAAAAACAAGTGTTTAAAAAAGAACAAATTATAATCAATGCTATTGAAGAGAATGATGAATTATTTGAAAAATTAAAGCTAATTCGTAGAGAATTAGCAGGAGAGCTTAAAATTCCACCATATATTATTTTTTCAGATAGCAGTTTAAAGGATATGAGTAGTAAATGCCCTACAAATGATCAAGAGTTTTTAGCAGTAAAAGGTGTAGCTCAAACAAAATTGGAACGTTATGGCGATCAGTTTATTAAAGCAATATGTGAATTCTTGAATCTAGAAAGAGATACAACTAAGCAAGTACAGCAAATCAGTGGTAAGACAGAGGGGGTTGCTGATAATGGTAAAACTCCAAGTCATGTTATTACATTTGAATTATATAATGCAGGTCAAACAATTAAAGAAATTAGCAAAAATAGAGATTTATCAGAAATAACTGTTCAAAACCACATTATTCGCTGTGTAGAGGAAGGACATTCAATAGATTGGTTGAAAATTTTTACACCAGAGGAAGAAAAGCTGATTTTAGAGATAGTAAAGCAATTAGATACTGAGCTTTTAAAACCATTAAAAGAAGCTATGCCAAAAGACATAGATTATTTTCAGATAAAAGCTGTAATTTGTAAAATGAAGAGAGAACTAGTTGAACATTGAAAAAATTATTTTAGACTCTGTTAAAAAACTTTGTTGTTGAGTTCAGTAACAGGCATTCGTTTACCTTGGAAAAAATGAAGTTCGTTTTTTCCAAGGCAACTACCGGCTTCTTTAAAGGACAATTCTTTCTATGTCAGGGAGCCTTCCTCGTAAGTGCGAACCTGTGAGGTCTTCTGACAACCTTCTTCCACTGAGGTCTCAATAAATATTCATTTACTAAATAACCTCTACACTTATCTATCTCTTTCGGGATTGATAGGTGTAGAGGTATAATTTGTTGAAATTTCATTCGTAGTTTTATTTCGTAATACAAATTTTAAAACTGACGGAACAATACCTATTATAAATAATAAGCGTATGAATTGTAACGAACTTACGACTGCAGAATCAGCACCAATAGTAGATGCTGTGAGAACCATTTCTACTAGACCTCCTGGTGCAAATGATAACATAGCTGTTGCTAATTCGAGATTTGTAAACGTTGAAAAAAGGAAACCTGCCCCAAAGCTAGCTCCTATTAAGATCATTGTTGTTATTAAATAAAGTCCACAATATTTTCCACCTTTTTTCAAATCATTTAATGAGATCATCAATCCAAAGCTTACTCCAATTGAAAGCTGTGCAAAAATGAAAAAAATCTCATGAAAGCTTGGTAAAGATATGCCTAATACATTTAATAATGCAATTGTTAGGAGGGGACCTATTACATATGCTGCAGGCAATTTTAATCTCGATAACCAGCCAACAATACCAGCTAAAATAAACCATATAAAAGAAAGTGGATTAGTGTTATGTTCGGTTATTTTCACTAGCTCTGAAAAATTACTAGGTTCAAATAAATGAAGAATTGTAAAAGGCACTAAGAAGACGACAGCTAATAATCTTACAGTTTGAAAGATGGTAACAAGAGAAGAATTTGCATTTAATGATTCACTCGCAGCGACCATTTCCGTTAAACCACCAGGTATGGAAGCTAATATACTTGTATTTCTATCAATGTTAACAAATTTACTAATGAAAATGCCATTAATAATACTAATCAATATTAAGAAAATCGTAATTGATAAAAATGGCAGAGCATATGGACCAACTGTTAAAAAAGTTTCTTTTGTAAATGATAGTCCAAAAGAAATCCCTAAAATAATAAAAGAGCCATTCTTTAAAAAGGCAGGTTGATAATATGTATTTTTGTGTTTGGGGAAAGATTTAAAGACAATTAGACTACACATTGGTCCAAGTATCCATGCTAGTGGAGCCTGACAAATGTGAAACAATAAACCGCCTACAATACCTATTATGTATGGTGATACAATATTAACTATATTATTCTTCATAAATAAATCCTCCACTGAATCTATTATGATATTTTATCATAAATAATTAAAATTTAATCTAGTGATATTCTTATTAAGTGAAAATCACTTATCATATTCATACTTCAGTTGTATCATGATATGTGTTTTTATTAAGCTTATCTCCAAGGAAAGATAATTTGTCGTAATACTGTAAAATTTCTATTGTGTGTGGTAGGATTTTTATATCAACATTAAAATTACTCGATTTTCATTTATTTATGATTAAAGAAAATCAAATTAGATAATAGTGAAACAGGTAGTCAAAAAGCATGAAGATAAATAACTTTTTCTTTTATGCTACATACAATGTCTCTTTGCATAATAGCTCCATTAGTTACAATGTTATAGAAAATAGTTTATAAGTATGAATTATATTTTTTAAGTTAGCGGAGGAATAGATATGAAAAAAGAATTTGCAGTAATTGGGCTCGGTCGATTTGGCGGCAGTATATGTAGAGCTTTAAGTGAAGAAGGCATGGAAGTGATGGCAATTGATACAGATGAAGATAAAGTGAATGAATTTGCTAATGTAGCATCACATGCTGTTGTTGGTGATACAACTGATGAAACTGTGTTAAAGAGTTTAGGAATTCGGAATTTTGATCATGTAATTGTTGCTATTGGTGATAATATTCAAGCGAGTATCTTAACTACTTTAATGCTTAAGGAATTAGGTGTTAAGCATATTACCGTTAAAGCTCAAAATGATTATCACGAGAAAGTACTCTCAAAAATTGGTGCAGACCGAATCGTTCATCCAGAAAGAGATATGGGTAAAAGAATTGCTCATAATATTATTTCAAATAATGTTCTGGATTATTTGGAGTTGTCAGATGAGCATAGTATTGTAGAGATTGTTGCTAATGAACGCCTTGATGGAAATTCTATTATTGATTTAGATATCCGTGCTCAATATGGTATTAACATCGTGGCGATGAAACGGGATAAAGACATCATTGTTTCTCCCCAAGCAAACGAAATGATAAGAAAAAATGATATCTTAATTGTTATTGGTGCTGATACTGATATTAATAGGTTTGAGAAGAGATTATTAGGTGATTAAGTCGTAAAGAAAGACATGTTTGTAATTTGAAAACTTATATTGAACAGCTGTATTGTTTATCTAGATAAAAATAGGCCCACCGATTGAAGTTTCGGGGGGCCTATTGCTGTAATTTAAACCTCCATTATGATCGGTAAAATCATTGGACGGCGTTTTGTTTTTTCATATAAGAAAGGTGCAAGTGTGTCAGTAATCTCATTTTTAATTTCAGACCATTGACTTGTTCTACGCTCCATAATCTTATTCAAATGCTTCGATATAAGAGATTGAGCATCATTTATAAGATCACCAGATTCTCTCATGTAGACAAATCCTCTAGAAATGATGTCAGGACCTGCAGATATTTTGAAGTCTTTCATATTGATACTTACAACAACGATAACCAGGCCTTCTTCAGATAAAATACGACGATCGCGTAAAACGATGTTACCGATATCGCCAATTCCGCTACCATCAATGTATACAGAGCCTGAAGGGATTTTACCTGCTACTCCAACTTCTTTATCACCGATTGCTAATACTTCTCCATTGTCCATAATAAAGCAATTCTCTTCCTCTACTCCACAATCAACAGCATGTCTTGCATGCATTTTCTGCATACGATATTCTCCATGAATTGGCATAAAGTATTTAGGCTTCATTAAACGGAGCATAAGTTTTTGTTCTTCTTGTCCACCATGACCAGAAGTGTGAATATCACTTAAAGAACCATGTATTACCTCAGCGCCAGCCCTAAAAAGCTGATTGATTGTTTTGCTAACACTTAATGTGTTCCCTGGAATCGGTGAAGAAGAAAATACTACATTGTCACCAGGGATAATTTGAATTTGTCGGTGAGTTCCATTTGCAATACGAGATAATGCTGCCATAGGTTCACCTTGACTTCCAGTACATAATATCGTCACTTTATGTGCAGGCATACGGTTAATCTCGTGAGCATCTACAAAAGTATCTTTAGGGCAACTTATATATCCTAATTCTTGTCCGATATTGATTGCTGCTTCCATACTTCTTCCAAATACTGCAACTTTACGACCGTATGTTACAGCGGCTTCAACAACCTGCTGTAAACGATGAATATTAGATGCAAAGGTTGCAAATATAATACGTCCATCAACTTTACGGAAGATTTCATGGATGCTGTCTCCAACACGTCTTTCAGACATAGTGAAGTTCGGTATCTCACTATTTGTGCTGTCCGAGAGTAAACAAAGTACACCATCACGACCAATTTCAGCCATTTTTGTTAAGTTAGCAGGTTCACCAACTGGTGTGAAATCGAATTTGAAGTCACCAGTATGTACAATATTTCCTGGAGGTGTTTTCACAACAATCCCATATGAATCAGGGATACTATGAGTTGTTCTAAAGAAAGTGACAGAAGTTTTTCTGAATTTAATAATGTCATCTTCTTGAATTTCAATTAATTTTGTTTGTCGTAAAAGACCATGCTCTTCTAGCTTGTTTCTTAATAAACCTAATGCAAGTTTACCACCATAAACAGGTATGTTTATTTGGCGAAGTAAATATGGAATACCACCAATGTGATCTTCGTGTCCGTGCGTAATAAATAAACCTTTAATTTTGTCTTCATTTTTTACTAAATAAGAGTAATCTGGAATAACATAATCAATACCGAGCAACTCATCTTCAGGGAATTTGATCCCTGCATCAATTAGGATGATTTCATCCTGAAATTGTACACCGTACGTGTTTTTACCAATCTCACCGAGTCCACCTAAGGCGAAAACAGCGACTTGGTCATTCTTAACAAATTTCATACCCATCAAATCTCCAATACTTTGTAATTTTCACTTTGCTTTTCATATTCTAAATATGCTCCATCTAGCGGTGTAACAAATTCAATATTATAAGGACGGTCCTTTAATTTAGAACGTACTTCTCCTTCAGTCGATGCTTCAATATAAAGAGTATTTGTTCGTTCGCGAACAGGTACCTCTGTTTTTTTCTCTTGATAATAAACCTTGAAAATCATTTACCAAATCTCTCCTTAGCTTCCGTATGTTGTACTAACTTTTTCTATTATATTCGATATTTACAAACAAGCCAAGCCTCGACTAGAAAAGTGAATGTTTAACTTTTGGGTTTGAAGCTAAATTAGCTTGTGAAAACTTTAATATTACATCAGTTGATACCTCTTGATAAAGCGCTTTATGACGTGTCTCCGGTTACCTTTTAACTTAATATATTATAACGTAACTTCAGTTACTTATTAAGAGATCTATAATTTAATGGTACCATTTATCCATGTAAATAAGTTACTATTTCTTATATTAAGCGATAGTTCGCTTTTTTAACAGATGTTTCCATTGTTTTTTTAATGATCTTCTAATTTTTTTCAACATAAATATTCCTCCTAAAAATAATAAAATTAACCGTCCATTTTAAAATTTATCAACAGTAGTATATGTAAATCATGCTAAAGTCTTACATAACTAATGGTGGGAAATAATGGTGAATGATTGACACTATTCTTTTTTTTAATTAGCTTAATATTTGTCTCTTTAAATTAATAAATTTTTAAGACTGTGCTTATCGTTTACACAGAAAAAACAAATTACATCATCAGGAGGAAACATTAGGTTGAGAAAGTTATATAGTTCGCTAGTAATTCTTAGCATTATTTGGGGAGCTTCATTTTTATTTATAAAAATATTAGTAGAAGAGTTAGGACCATGGGGTGTTGTGTTTTGGAGATGTTTTTTGGGGACAATCACTTTATGTGTTGTGTTAATAGTATTTAAAAGAGAAGAATTAAGGAAATTACGTGAAAAAAGATTGCCATGGCTTTATTTGTTGCTTGTAGCAGTTTTTAATAATACACTGCCGTTTGGATTTATCGCAATGAGCGAATTAAAAATATCAAGTAGTTTTGCATCAGTGATCAATGCTACAACACCAATATGGACAATTGTAATTGGGGCTATTTTCTTTAAGGTCCGTTTGGGTTCTAGGCAATGGTTAGGTGTATTTACAGGCTTTGTCGGGATTTTATTATTATTAAATTTAAATGTTAATAGTCTTTTAAAAGAAAACTTTATAGGTGCTGGCACTATGCTTTTTGCAACGTTTTGTTATGGGCTTGGTGCACAACTAGCAAGAAGATATTTAGCGGATGTGCCTATTGTTGTTGTTTCTGTTCTTACATTAGGTTTATCTTCTATTATTAGTTTTTTCTTAATGATGATGAGTAATGAAGGTGTTATATTTCCCTCATTTAAAACTGACATATTATTTTCTCTTATTGGTCTCGGAGTATTAGGTTCTGGTATAGCTTATCTCTTTTATTATTATATGGTAAAAGAGGGGAGTGCTGAATTTGCTTCCCTCGTTACCTATATCGTGCCAATTACAGCTATGCTATGGGGATATTTATTGCTTAGCGAGAAAATCTCCGCTAATATGGTAATTGGTTTATTTGTTGTATTTACTGGTGTGTATTTAAGTACGAGCACCTCCAGAAAGAAAAATGCCTTAAACAGTAAAGTAGTATAAGGAGGGAACAGTATAATGAGCGAAAAAGTGATTTTCTTTGATATTGACGGGACCATTTTAGATCATGATAAGGAAATTCCCTTATCTACTAGAGATACAATTCGAAGCTTAAAAGAACATGGACATCACGTAGCTATTGCAACAGGGCGAGCTCCTTTTATGTTTGAAGATTTACGTAAAGAATTAGATATTCAATCTTTTATTAGTTTTAATGGACAATACGTTGTATTTGAGAATGAAGTAATTTATGAGAATCCTCTTAATAAGGATACATTAGCAAATTTATTAGATTTTGCAGAAAAAGAAAATCATCCGCTTGTTTTTATGAGTGAAGAGAATATGATGGCCACAACAGGTATACATCCTTTAATTGAGGAAAGTATGGGAAGTTTAAAATTTACTCATCCAGAGCAGAATCGAAATTATTATCTTGAGAAAAATATATACCAGACATTATTGTTTTGCGAAAAGGGTCAGGATAAAGGTTACCAAAGATATGAAGATATTAAGCTTATCAGATGGCATGATGTTTCAACCGATATATTACCTGTTAATGGTTCTAAAGCTGAAGGGATTAAACACTTAGCAAAACGTTTAAATATTACGAAGGAAAATATTTATGCATTTGGTGATGGACTTAATGATCTAGAAATGATTGAATATGTTGGGACAGGTGTAGTAATGGGGAATGCTGTTGATTCATTAAAAGAATTAGCAGACTTTATTACAAAACCAGTTGATGAAAATGGTATACAATATGCTGTTGAAAAGCTTGGGTTATTAAAATAAGAAGGGTAATCCCTTCTTATCTTAACTCTATGTTATAGCTTAATGATGATTTTTAAGCACCACCAGAAATCTGCAACGATGTTTAGCAGATATATTTTAAAAGAATTAACATTAACTGTTATCGATCTACTGCAATAGCGTTATCTGGTTCTTTGAAGGGATTATTGTTATCAATATGATCGTAAAACATAATACCATTTAAATGATCGATTTCATGTTGGAACACGATAGATAATAGACCTCTTAATCGAATATCAAGTTGTTCACCTTCTAAATTAACAGCTTTAACACGGATACGTGCATAGCGTGGCACAATTCCGGGTACTGCTCGATCTACAGATAAACATCCCTCACCAGAGGTTAAATAACTCTTTTCGACCGAATGACTTACGATTTTTGGATTGAAAAGTGCGTAACTATGCTGGACTCCCTGTTCATCTATTGTATGGATGGCAAGCATCCGTTTGGCAACGTTAATCTGCGGTGCTGCTAGACCAATTCCAGGACGTAATTCGTACTTTTGTGCAATCTCAGGGTCTTGACTGTTTTTAACATATTCAAGCATTTTTTCTAAAATTAATTTATCCTCATTTGATGCAGGTATTGCAACTTCTTCAGCTATCTGTCTTAATGTTGGGTGGCCTTCTCTAATAATATCTTCCATAGTAATCATGATGTAACACTCCTTTAATAAGTATAGCTTTAATATAAGAACTTAAAAATTATGTATGTTCAACAGCCGCTAATCATTCTATAGTTTCATTATGATATAAAATTATAAATGAATAAATGAAAAACGAAAAGTATAGTGTTGTGTTTCTGATGAATTTTTAACTATTGGAGAAATTCAATATATCAGTAAATAAGAAGTTTGAACTTATATTAAAAAGAGTAAAACCCCCACACTATGTTTCCCATTTGGGTTTTATGGGAATAGTCGTGGGGGTCATACGTTTAGTCATTCATTTTCTATTTAGAGTGATTAGTAACCAATATAAGCCGCACCAACGATGATAAGAAGGATAAATAGAACAACGATTAACGCGAAGCTATTACCATATCCTGTTGTTGGAGCTACATATCCGTACCCGTAATTTTCATATCCACATCCATAATAGTTATGCATAGTTAACAACCTCCTAATGTTGATTACGCCTTTTGTCTTGACGTATAGTACACAATATGAAAGTAGTTAAAATGTGTATAGTCATTCGCCTATTATATTTAAATTTGTTTTCGCTGTAATATATATAAGACAAGCTCATATGATGTAATATTATGTAGTAGTGTTTATCAAGTTTTGGTTTCAGATTCATAATTTAAGTTCAATTTAACATTATTAAAGAATCTTTTCTGAAAAATTGTTGCTTTTAGAAGCCATTTTCTGTTGCAACCAGTGTATATCGCATAAAAGGTACGATTTGTAGAAGAAAAGCTGTCATTAGACTTTATACTGATTTGTTTCCAACATAATTATAAAAACAACAAAGTTTGGAGAACAGCCTTATTAAGAGAAAATTTAACTTTAATTAGTCATATTTTTTAGAGAAACTGTGTAATTGTAAAAATAAGTTAAAAACATTATAGTAAACTTGTGTTAATTTTTAGGGGGAACAATGATGAAAAAAACATTTATTAAAGAATCAGTTTTATTATTGATATGTGTATTATTTCTCTCTGCTTGTATGGGGCAATCAGCAGAAGAAAATATATATAACAAACTAGAAAAAGTTGTTGAATTGGAGGACTCATTTAAGAAGCAACAACAGCCTTTATTAGATTTAGAGAAAAAAGAATCAGAGCTTTATAATGAAATTATGAGCTTAGGAATGAAAGAATTTGAAAAAGTTGTTGAATTATCAAAAGAAGCATTAAGTATAGTTGAAGACCGTGAATCAAAGATGAAAGCAGAATACGATAGTATCAAGTCTTCACAAGAAGAATTTAATACTGTAAATGAAGAATTCGATAAGATTGAAGATGAAAAACTAGCGAAGAAGGCAGAAGAGCTTAAAGATACAATGAGTGAACGTTATAGCTCTTATGATCGGTTATTTAACAACTATAAAAGCTCTATAGAACTTGATAAAGAACTTTATAGCATGCTACAACAAGAAAACTTAACAATTGAAGAATTGGAATCCCAAATCAATAAAATTAATGAATCTTACAAAAAAATTATAGAACAAAATGAAGAGTTTAATTCTTTGACGGAAGAATATAATCAATTAAAACTAGAATTTTACGAACAAGCTGAACTAAATATTGAAGAAACTGAGTAAAGGTTAGACGGACTTGAATGATTTCCATCAAGTCCGTCTATTTTTTTGGTGAAAAGTTATGTTTAGCTCGGGATTAGCAAAAAAAGGTCTTTTTTAGGGAAAGTGAAATTCTGTAACGGAATTAAACAGGTTACGTTAGGATAGGGGAGAATTTATGAGTCGTTTAATTAGATTGGGCGTCTGAAAACTTATTTCCTTAAAATTTTAATAATCTGTACTATAAAAACTACTACAGATCGTTTCTTTGTAATAATACAGTTGGGAATTCAAAATAAAATTTTTATTCCTCTCCAGTATTTTAATTTAAGAAATCGTTATACAAACTGATTGACGAATTTAAAAATAGTAGTGTAAACTTAATAATGTATTATGAAGGTTGTATTAGTTTGCGATAAAACTTAACTAGTACAGTCTAAAATAGTTTATTTCTTAGAATCCATACATAGAGAGAGTTTTTACTACTCTCATGAGTGGTATAAAAGTAAGTAGGTACGAATTCGAAAAAATTGTGTCATCCTTTATGTTTTAGGGTAACCTAAGGCTGTGAATATTGGAATTCTCTTACTAAATACTAAAAAAGTTCAAGAATTTTTTGAACACACTCTTAAAAAGGAAAGGAAGAGGTTATAAGATGGCTGCAAAAACAAAAGGCGCTGTTGTAGACAGTAAAAAACAGTTTGAAGCTATTTCTAAGCAGTTCGAAACATTCCAGATTTTAAATGAAGAAGGTAAAGTCGTTAATGAAACGGCAATGCCAAACCTTACCGACGATCAGTTAAAGGAATTAATGCGTCGTATGGTTTATACACGAATTTTGGATCAACGTTCTATCTCCTTGAATCGACAAGGTCGCTTAGGTTTTTATGCTCCAACAGCTGGACAAGAAGCTTCTCAAATTGCTTCTCAATATGCTTTAGAAAAAGAAGATTGGGTATTACCAGGATATCGCGATGTGCCTCAAATTATTTGGCATGGCCTACCACTTTATCAAGCATTCTTATTCTCACGTGGTCATTTCCACGGAAATCAAATGCCTGAAGGAGTAAATTGCTTGTCACCACAAATTATTATTGGTGCACAATACATTCAAACTGCAGGTGTTGCACTTGGACTTAAGAAGAAGGGTAAACAAGCAGTTGCAATCACATATACTGGTGACGGTGGAGCATCACAAGGTGACTTCTATGAAGGAATTAACTTTGCTGGTGCATACAAAGCTCCTGCGATCTTTGTTGTTCAAAATAACCGTTACGCAATTTCAACTCCTGTTGAAAAGCAATCTGCTGCTCAAACAATTGCACAAAAAGCAGTTGCAGCCGGAATTGTTGGTGTTCAAGTAGATGGTATGGATCCACTTGCTGTTTATGCAGCAGTACGAGAAGCTCGTGACCGTGCAGTAAATGGTGATGGTCCTACTTTAATAGAAACTTTAACATTCCGTTATGGTCCTCATACTATGGCTGGAGATGATCCAACTCGTTACCGTACAAAAGAAACAGAAAACGAATGGGAAGCAAAAGATCCTTTAGTTCGATTCCGTAAATTCCTTGAAGAAAAAGGTATTTGGAGCGAAGAGGAAGAAAATAAAGTGATTGAACAAGCAAAAGAAGATATTAAAGAAGCAATCCAAAAAGCAGATAAATATCCTAAACAAAAGGTTACGGACTTGATGGAAATCATGTACGAAGAAATGCCTTATAACTTAAAAGAGCAATATGAAATTTACAAAGCAAAGGAGTCGAAATAAGCCATGGCACAAATGACAATGATCCAAGCCATCACTGATGCTTTACGCACAGAGTTAAAAAACGATGAAAACGTCCTCTTATATGGAGAAGATGTTGGCGTAAATGGTGGCGTATTCCGTGCAACGGAAGGACTTCAAAAAGAATTTGGTGAAGATCGTGTATTTGATACTCCACTTGCTGAGTCAGGTATTGGTGGACTTACAGTAGGTTTTAGTTTAACAGGTTTCCGTCCAGTAATGGAAATCCAGTTTTTTGGTTTCGTTTATGAGGTAATGGATTCATTAAATGGTCAATTAGCTCGTATGAGATATCGTTCAGGTGGACGTTGGACTGCTCCTGTAACAATTCGCTCTCCATTTGGTGGATTCGTACATACACCAGAACTACATGCAGACAGCTTGGAAGGTCTTGTTGCACAACAACCTGGATTAAAAGTGGTTATTCCGTCAACACCTTATGATGCAAAAGGTCTATTAATTGCGGCAATCCGTGACAATGATCCAGTCGTATTTTTAGAGCATATGAAGTTATATCGTTCATTCCGTCAGGAAGTACCAGAAGAAGAGTATACTATTGAGATTGGTAAAGCAGATGTTAAGCGTGAAGGTACTGATCTTTCAATCATCACTTATGGTGCAATGGTCCATGAATCTTTAAAAGCAGCTGATGAGTTGGAAAAAGATGGCGTATCTGTTGAGGTAGTTGACTTACGTACAATCAGCCCTCTTGATATTGATACAATCATTGCTTCTGTTGAAAAGACAGGTCGCGCAATTGTTGTACAAGAAGCGCAAAAACAAGCTGGTATTGCAGCAAATGTTGTAGCTGAAATTACTGAAAGAGCAATCTTAAGCTTGGAAGCACCAGTATTACGTGTAACTGCTCCTGATACTGTATATGCATTCACAGAAGCAGAAAACATTTGGCTGCCAATTTACAAGGACATCCTTGAAACAGCTAAAAAAGTAGTTAATTTCTAAGAACACTAAGTTATTAATTCGATGTGTGTAGTGGAAGGGAAATATGGATCTTTTCATAACCTACCACTACACTACTTAAAAATAAAATTTCTTACGTAAGTATTAAAAATCATAGTAGAAACATATAAGGTTACGTTTGTTTTGTAAACGTAATGCTACCGTAAATTCACATAATTTTTTACATTCTTAAGGAGGTTGAATGATTTGGCATTCGAATTTAAATTGCCTGATATCGGTGAAGGAATCCACGAAGGTGAAATAGTAAAGTGGTTCGTTAAAGCAGGCGATAAAGTTGAAGAAGATGACGTTTTAGCAGAAGTACAAAATGATAAAGCTGTTGTTGAAATTCCGTCACCAGTAAAAGGTACAGTAACTGAGTTAAATGTTGATGAAGGAACTGTAGCAACTGTTGGGCAAACAATTATTACACTTGACGCACCAGGCTATGAAGACTTGAAATTTAAAGGTGATCATGGTGATGATGAACCTAAAAAAGAAGAAAAAGCAGCACCTGAAAAAGAGGAAGAAAAACAAGCTCCTCAACAAGAAGAAGCAGCAGAAGTTGAAGTAGATACAAATAAACGAGTAATTGCAATGCCTTCAGTGCGTAAATATGCTCGTGAAAAGGAAGTTGACATTCGTCAAGTATCTGGTAGTGGTAAAAACAGTCGTGTTCTTAAAGAGGATGTAGATGCATTCCTTCAAGGTGGTACAACTCAAGCTCAAGAAACAACTGAAGAAGCACCAGCTGCAAAAGAAGAGAAACAAGCAAAACCAGCAGCACAAGCTATCCCAGAGGGTGACTTCCCTGAAACACGTGAAAAAATCAGCCCGATCCGTAAGGCAATTGCTAAAGCGATGGTAAATTCTAAGCATACAGCTCCACATGTGACGTTAATGGATGAAATTGATGTGACAAACTTAGTTTCTCACAGAAAACAATTCAAAAATGTTGCAGCAGAGCAAGGTATTAAGTTAACATATTTACCGTACGTAGTGAAAGCTCTTACTTCTGCCCTGAAGAAGTACCCAGTTCTTAATACATCACTTGATGATAAGACAGATGAGGTTGTTCAAAAGCATTATTATAATATTGGTATTGCAGCTGACACTGAAAAAGGTCTTCTTGTACCAGTAGTTAAAAATGCAGAACGTAAATCTGTATTTGAAATCTCAAATGAAATTAATGAACTTGCTACAAAAGCACGTGATGGTAAGTTAGCACCAAATGAAATGAAAGGTGCTTCATGCACAATCACAAACATTGGATCTGCTGGGGGTCAATGGTTTACACCAGTAATTAATCATCCAGAAGTTGCAATTTTAGGTATTGGACGTATTGCAGAAAAACCAGTAGTACGTGATGGAGAGATTGTAGTAGCTCCGGTTCTTGCTTTATCACTAAGCTTTGACCACAGAATGATTGATGGTGCTACTGCTCAAAATGCTCTTAACCACATCAAGCGTTTACTTAATGATCCACAATTAATTTTAATGGAGGCGTAATCGATGGTAGTTGGAGATTTCCCGATTGAAACAGATACTCTTGTAATCGGAGCAGGACCAGGCGGATATGTTGCAGCAATCCGCGCTGCTCAATTAGGACAAAAAGTAACAGTTGTTGAAAAAAGCGTTCTTGGAGGAGTTTGTTTAAACGTTGGTTGTATACCTTCAAAAGCATTAATCGCAGCAGGACATCGCTATGAAAATGCAAAACACTCAGAAGACATGGGAATTAAAGCTGAGAACGTAACAGTTGATTTCTCAAAAGTTCAAGAGTTCAAACAAGGTGTTGTAAAAAAATTAACTGGTGGTGTAGCTGGATTACTTAAAGGTAATAAAGTTGATGTTATCAGTGGTGAAGCATATTTTGTTGATAGTGAAACGGTAAAAGTTATGGACGAAACTTCTTCACAAACTTATAAATTTAAAAATGCAATTATTGCAACTGGCTCACGCCCGATCGAAATACCTGCATTTAAATATTCAAAACGTGTACTAGATTCAACGGGTGCTCTAAACCTTCAAGAAATCCCTAATAAAATGGTTGTTATTGGTGGGGGATATATCGGAACAGAGCTTGGTACTGCATATGCGAACTTTGGAACAGAAGTTACTTTCATTGAAGCGGCTGATGAAATTCTTGCAGGCTTTGAAAAACAAATGAGTTCTTTAGTAAAACGTAACCTTAAGAAAAAAGGTAATGTTGAAATTCACACTAATGCAATGGCAAAAGGTGTTGAAGAAACTGAGAATGGCGTAAAGGTTACCTTTGAAGTTAAAGGTGAAGAAAAAACAGTAGAAGCAGATTACTTATTAGTAACAGTTGGGCGTCGTCCAAACACTGATGAACTTGGCTTAGAACAAGTTGGTGTTGAAATGAGTGATAGAGGCGTTATCAAAATTGATAAACAATGCCGTACAAACATTTCAAACATTTATGCAATTGGAGATATTGTCGAAGGACCGCCACTTGCTCATAAAGCTTCATACGAGGGTAAAATTGCTGCAGAAGCGATTGCTGGAGAAAAAGCAGAAATTGATTACTTAGCAATTCCTGCGGTAGTATTCTCTGAGCCTGAACTTGCAACAGTTGGCTATACTGAAGCTCAAGCAAAAGAAGATGGAATTGAAGTGTTGGCATCTAAGTTCCCATTTGGAGCTAATGGTCGTGCATTATCACTTAACAATTCAGATGGTTTCTTAAAGCTTATTACACGCAAAGAAGATGGATTAGTAATTGGTGCACAAATTGCAGGTCCTAGTGCTTCTGATATGATTTCAGAACTTGGACTAGCGATTGAAGCTGGAATGACAGCTGAGGATATTGCAATGACAATCCATGCTCATCCTACTTTAGGAGAAATTACAATGGAAGCTGCAGAGGTTGCAATCGGTAGCCCGATCCATATTGTAAAATAAAGCTAAAAAAAGAGATTGACGAAAACGTCAATCTCTTTTTTTGTTTAACCATAATAGATAATTTTATCAATTTGTCAAAATCCGAAGTGTTCGAATCAACCTAATATAAAGTATCTATTCTTTAGATAAGGCATTTGAAATTGATTCTAATATTTCTTCCTTTGAAAAAACTGCTCCTTCTATATGAACAACAACTTCTTCTTTATCAACAACTAGAAGTGTAGGATAAGTATCTACATTATAAAGTTTATGATCTTTTTTTTCAGAGTAGATTTGCATCTTCTCTATTTTTTCAGGATAATCTTTTTTTATATCTAGTAAAGCTTCATAGTAAACTGCTTCTCGATCAATATTGTCATCATCAGAAAAAAATAATAACTGTTTTTCTTCGGCTATATCTTCAGTTGGTGAACTTTTAGAAAAAAAGATGTTATCACATGATGAAAGAACAATAACTGGTATAAATGTAATGAGGAGTAGTAGTTTTTTCATCCTTGCCCACCTCTTTTGGATTATATTAATAAGGATATGTTTATATAAATAGTAAAAATGTAAGATTTATTTGTTAAATTAATCCTATTCTAACATAAAAATTGAATTTTCTTCCTACTGTCATCGATTTGTTACATAAATGAAAAATACGGTCTCATCATTATTCTTTGTTTATTAAAGTGTTAAGTTATGCCTTAAGGTTGATTGCACTTTGATGAATTAGATTATTGGATGTATACATTTGAATCTCCTAAGGGATCGATTATCAATGAGAGGGCCCACAGTCGTTTACAGGCTACATTCTTTGATGAAATCCTAGAGCTTAGGGGAAATTGCTAGGTTTTCTCCACTATTTATCTTGAGACAATAGCCTTTTACTTAGAAAAAATCGGTAACATCATGCATAGACTTATTAAGGGAGGAGATGAAAATGGAGAAGTATAAGTGGATAGTTGTTGCTTGTGTTCAAGCTCTATTATGGGCTTGTTATAATATAATAGAATGGTTATCAACTAAAGATGGCTATATAGCTAAAGGGATTTTGTTTATCTTCTTTTTATATTTGTCATATTTAATAGCTTTTAACATTTTAAAAATCAAAAAAAGGGCAATTCTCCTATCAAGTATTTCTTTAATTATTTATGCTATAGGATATGAGATATTTGGAATTTTACGAAGTATTTATTAAATTTCTTTCAATACCAAATCAAAAGAGTACCTTATCAGGTACCCTTTACATTATTTACGAATAATTTTTTCCTGTTGTAATGACTTAAGTAGTGAAAATACCATTAGTATCATAATAATAGCAAATGGAAGTGCTGCAATAATGGCTGAAGTTTGTAAAGCGTTTAAACCGCCTGACCAAAGCAAAATAGCTGCTGAAGCAGATTGGATAATTCCCCAAATAAATTTGATTCGATTTGGTGGATTGAGTTGACCATTTGTTGTCTGCATTCCTAGTACAAAGGTGGCAGAATCTGCTGATGTAATGAAAAAAGTACTGATTAAAAATATCGCAATTATCGACATTAGCGTTCCAAGAGGGAAATAATCTAAAACAGCAAACAGTGCTACTTCTTTCCCTTGCTCATTAACTATATCGACGATAGGTGCATTTTGAAAATAATCTAAGAAAATTGCTGATCCTCCGAATACTGAAAACCAAAGCGCTCCAAAGACTGTCGGAACTGCTAGTACACCGATAGTAAATTCTCGTATTGTTCTTCCTTTAGAGATTCTTGCAATAAAAGTTCCAACAAAAGGAGCCCATGAAATCCACCAAGCCCAATAGAAGATTGTCCAATCCTTTACCCAGGTGTTGTCTAGTTGAAAAGGCGTCATTCTAAAGCTCATTGAAGGGAGATTTTGCAGATAACTTCCCAATGTAGTTGTAAATAAATCCATAATAAAATTTGTTGGCCCTACAAATAACAAAAATAGCATTAGAGATATAGCTAAGATGACATTGAGATTACTTATATATCTGATTCCTTTATTCAACCCAGTTTGCGCAGAAAGCATAAATAACACTGTTACGATCAATATAATTATAATTTGCGTTGTGAAATTATTTTCAACACCATCAACTAAATAAGAAATACCTCCACTAATTTGAGCAGCACCAAACCCAAGAGAAGTGGCTACACCAAAAACAGTAGCGAAGACTGCTATGAAATTAATTAATATTCCAGTTTTTCCATCAACCCTATCTCCAAGTAAAGGTCGAAGAATATTACTCATAACTCCACTTTGTTCTTTTCGAAATGTGAAATAAGCCAAAGCTAAAGCTATAGTAGAATAAATTGCCCATGGATGAAATCCCCAGTGGAAAAAGGAATACCTTAAGGAATCTCGTGCAGATTGATCAGTAAATCCTTCACCAGTTGGAGGTCCACTATAATGATAAATAGGCTCTGAGACGCCCCAAAATACTAAACCGATCCCCATGCCAGCACTAAACAGCATGGCAAACCATGATAAATATGAATATTCAGGTTCATCCGTATCTTTTCCTAATCTTATATTTCCATATTTCGAAAATATCAAGCTGATTGCAAAGATGAGGAAAAATGTGGCGGTTAATAAATAGAACCAGCCAAATTTTTCAATAATAAATGTTTGTATTCTAGATGTCACTACAGTAATATTTCCGTTAGGTAAAACTGATTCGGGAATTAATCCCCAGAGAATAAAAAGAGATGTTACAATTACAGATATGATAAATACAGGGGTAAATTTCATCTTCATTCGAATTAAACACTCCTTTAATACTTTATGAGGGAACTTATTGGTGGCTAATCGTATACATAAAAGCCTAAAGACTATTTCTTATATTGAGGCTTTATGGACAAATATATACTAAATATAGAATTATTTATCTAGGAGCTGTGAACATGAAGATCTTAACAATAATACAAAGTATCACTATTTTCATTTTTGTTACTAGTTGTTCAAATTCTGAACCTGAAACCTCTAAAGATGAAGAAATCACAAAGAAACCAGAAATAAGTGAGGAGATTGGGAATAATAAAGAAACTGAACCTAAAGATAGTGCTAATGAAGATAAAGAATTGCCAGTTGATGTTGTGAAGAATCATAGTCAAATTGAAGAGAAACCAATGTATGTGATTAACAGTACGAATTGGAAGGTCGAGCCGATTGATAATGGTAATGATGAAAAGCTTGTTCTTCTTACAATAGATGATGCACCTGATAAGTATTCACTGGAAATGGCAAAAACCCTAAAGAATAATGAAGTGAAAGCGATTTTTTTTGTGAACGGACATTTTATACAATCTGCTGAAAAAAAAGCGATTTTAAAAGAAATCTATGATCTTGGTTTTTCGATTGGAAATCATACGATGACACATCCTAACCTAAATGACTTAACAGAAGAAGAACAATATAATGAAATTATTGAGTTAAATCATCAGATTGAAGAAATAACAGGCGAAAAACCAAGGTTTTTTCGGGCACCATTCGGGAGTAATACTGATTTTAGCAAGAAACTAGTTGCTGAACATGGAATGGTATTGATGAACTGGACCTACGGTTATGATTGGGAAAAAGACTTTATGAACAAGGATGCTTTAGCAGATATTATGGTAAATACACCCCTTTTAACAAATGGGGCCAATCTTCTTATGCATGATAGAAAATGGACAAATGATGGATTACAGAAGATAATTGAAGGCTTACAAGAGAAAAGCTATAAGATTGTTGATCCTAAAAAAATTAAAACTTTGTGATAAATACAAGCCATTGAGAATGTGGCTTTTTTTTGTGGATTTTTAAGGGAATTTCTTTAAAATCTACTAGCTTAATGCATATGGAAATGGTTTGTAGCCTAGAGACATATTAAATTTGTTTGTAGACTATTTCATTCTATTTAGTATCGTCTAGAACTTCTTTAAACGTCATAACATAGATTATCATTGTGTTTTCATTTTATTTATTTGCTTTATTCGTAAAATTTATGTTGCTATTAATACTTCAAAATAAAGGCACCGTATAAAGTCTAGTTCTTTGCTTTTTATTACTAAACGGTACCCTATAACGATGAAATCACTATTTCTGTAACATATTTGGAGACTTTAGCAACATTCATTCGAGAAAAAAGCTTTATTAAGTGAACCTTAAGGAGGTATTAGAAGAGATGAAAGAAGATAGTGAGTCAATTAATTCAAATAGCGATCTAATAGAAGATCAAACTATAGATGAAGATCAATTTGAGGAGATTTTTGATAATGCTGTTGAACTATATTATCGGGCAATTAAAGGGAGAGGGGACGTGACAAAAGAAGCGCATGACCTTTTTACTATACTATTAAAAGAAGAACCAACAAACACAGAAATAATGGCTTATTTAGGTGCAGTTAAGGCACTACTTGCCAGAGATGAACTAAACTTAAGAGATAAGGGTAAATATGCAAATGAAGGATTAAAACTACTTGATATTGCTGTATTAAAGGATTCTTCTAATCCATTAATAAGAATGCTACGAGGTAATGTAGCAAACAACCTTCCTGAAAATCGTTTTCGTAGAACACAAACAGCAATTGAGGATTTTGAACATATTGTTGCAATGTATGAAAAAAATCCAAGCGCAATTCCAGAAACACTTTATCTAGAAGGCATGAAAAACTTAGTTAAGGCAAATGCGAGATTAGGGAATAATCAAATTGCTATTCAATATGCTGAAAAAGTAAAGGAAAGAGATTCTTCATACCAACTTCCTCCCATTAGTAATAATAATGATACTGAAAAAATGGAAGAAGTAGAGTCAATTAGAATACCCGATGAACTTCTCTCATTATATAGATTAGCTGTAGAAGGCAATGAAATAGCACTTTATCAAGTTAATAAATATTTTTCTGAATTAGAAATACAGAATTCATCAGATCCCACAATTAAAGCTTTTGTGACACATTGTCAATCTATGAAGTCTACAAACGTTGCAACCGGATATGTAGAATTATTTACTACTGCAATTAAAACATCACAATTTCTAGATAAGTTAGTAAGTGACTTTCCAGATTTTTATAATATTCGATTAGTTCGAGCTTTACAAAGCTATAGATTACCAGAGTTTTTCTTTTTTCGAGCTTCTACTGCAGCAAGAGATTTTCATTTTTTAGTGTCAAAGTTTGAGGAAGACTCTAGTATATTTAGTCAGCAACAATATGAAGAAATTTTGTTTTTACTTGGTAAATCCTTTGCCAAATTAAAGATGGTTGAGGAAGCGGTACAAACCTGGAAGAAGCTTATTAAAACTTCACCAAAATCGAATTTAGCTAAAGCAGCTCTTAAATGTATTGAGGTATACACATATGAAGAAATTGACATGAATAGCATTTCTAGTAATAATACGGAAAAACTATACTCAATAGGTTATACTCTTCATGATTTAGGAGTTCGTGGAAGTGAAAAGGCTGCACAACAATCTGTTGAAGTATGGGAATTAATTACTAGAAAAAATCCTAATTGTACAAAAGCAGCTTTTTATTATGCAGCTTCGCTTACCTTAATGGGAACCTTTTGTGATGATCCAAACGATCTTTTTAGAAAAACGATGAAAGGCCTTAAACTATTGGATCAGGCTATCCCAACTAAAAGTGAAGATCATGTGAAGCTTTATTTAAAAAGAGCATATATCCTATATCCTCTTCCTGATAGCTTTTTCCATAGTAATGATAAAATTATTAATGATTTTGAAACGGTTACTAAGAAGTATGAAGATCGTAACGGTGAAATTGATTTATCAAAACAACAATATCTACAGGTATTAGCAGACCTTGGTACGATGTATGAGCGTAAATACTTTGCTCATAAAGCAAGAGAAATCTGGGCGAAGCTTGCTAAAGAAGATGAAAATTCTAGTTTCAAAGAATTCTTAGAAATAAAAGGTATCTAAAAGTAAGAAGAGGGAGTGGTTTTATGAGTCAGCAAGAATGGCAAAATCGTTTAACTGAAGCTATAGAAATTTACCATAAAGCAGTCAAGGGAAATCGAAAAGCTACAACACAGGTATACAATTTATTAAAAGAACTAAATAAAGAACAACCTTCTAATAATGAGATTTTTGCTTATTTTGGGAGTGTAACAGCTCTAATGGCAAGAGATACACCAATTCCAAAGGACAAGAAAAAGTTTGCTTTAGAAGGTCTAGAAATGTTAGATCAAGCTGTAACAAAATCTCCTGATAATATTACAATACGAATATTACGTGGAAATGTTTGTATGAGAATGCCAGAATCAGTGTTTCATCGAACACAAACAGCGGTAGATGATTTTGAATATTTAATTGATAGGTATGAAAAAAATTCAACAATCTTAACAAAAAATTCTTATGAAAACATTGTAAAAGATATAACTACAGCAAAGAAAAGATTGAAATAAATTAAAAACTCGTCTGCCATTTATTATTGAGCTTTGATCAAAATTGTTCAAAGTCGATAACAAGTGGCTTTATTTTATTGTGGAATAATTTATTGAAAATCAACATTAAATAAAACACAAAAAAGTTATATGTTATACAATTTAAGTATTGACGTAATTAGTATGTCATATTAATATATAAATAACAAAGATAAAACGCTTTCAAGGTTTGGGAGATTTGGAACTTACAAAATTAGATGATTGAAAAGGGGTATGGAGATGGGAACAATCGTGTGTCAACACTGCAGCTCAACTATCGGTCAAATTGAAGTAGAAAAGGTGACAACTTTATATGGTAAATGCAATCATCATGATTGCATTAATCAGAACCAAAAAAATAATGCTGTCAAAGTCAAATAAAGGGGTTTATATAAAGAAATAAAGGGGTAACAAAGCACTCAATTTCACTATTGAGTGCTTTGTTTAATTTAGAATTGTTGTCATAGAACAGGCCACGGAACGAACTCGTTTCTTAATTACGATGAAAACAGACCAAATTATCTCAATTTGGTCTGTTGATCATGTGTATATTGTTTGTTACTATCATTTAACTTCTTAGAAATAAAAAATATTTTTTATCTAATCGCTCTGTGTTCCTTTATTACTCTTATTTTACTAAGTGTTGGATCCTCAGGTCCTTGTACTGGCAAACCGACTTCTAAATTCTTCTTAATGTATGCTAAATTTTCTTCGGTGATAATTTCGCCTGGAATAAAGATCGGTATTCCTGGAGGATAGACCATAATAAATTCAGCAATGATTCTCCCAGCTGATTCTTCTATTGAAACAACCTCTGTTTCAGAATAAAAAGCATCTCGAGGGGTAAGAGCTAACACAGGGATATCAGGTAAAAATATTCGTTCTTTTTCATCATTTTCCTGAACATTTGAACCAAATTCAACTGATAATTCTTTTAAAGCATTAATAAGAAGATCTACTTCAACTTTAGTATCACCAGGTGTAATAATACATAAAATGTTGTATAAATCAGACAGTTCCACTTCTATTTGATGGTTTTCACGTAACCAGTTTTCAACATCATATCCTGTAATACCTAAACCATAAACAGGAATGATTAACTTAGTTGGATCATAATCTACGGTTGCTTTTGATCCAAGAATTTCTTTTCCTATACAGTATATCTTCGGTATTTCATTTATTTTGTCGCGAGTGTAATTAGCTAAATGTATTGTGTTTTCAATTAATTCTTTACCTTCAGTTGCTAATCTTTTTCTTGCTACATCAAGTGATGCTAGTAATAAGTATGATGTAGAAGTTGTCGTCATCATACTTAAGATCGATTGAACTCTTTGAGGTGAAACTAAACCATCTCGTACATTTAATACAGAGCTTTGAGTCATAGAGCCACCAAGTTTATGAACACTTGTAGCAGCCATGTCTGCACCTGCCTGCATAGCACTTAAAGGCAGGTCCTCATGAAAATGGATGTGGACTCCGTGTGCTTCATCGACTAACACAGGTACGGAATATGAATGGGCGATTTCAACAATACGTTTTAAATCAGCAGATATGCCGAAATATGTTGGGTTTATCACAAGAACACCTTTAGCATCAGGATGCTGTTCAAGAGCTCTTTCAACTGAATCTGTTGTTATTCCATGAGAAATCCCAAGATTTTTATCTATTTCAGGATGGATAAATATTGGAGTTGCACCTGAAAAAACGATAGCTGACATTACTGATTTATGAACATTTCTAGGGACAATAATTTTATCTCCAGGTCCACATACAGCCATTACCATTGTCATAATAGCTCCACTTGTTCCTTGAACAGAGAAGAAAGTGTAATCAGCTCCGAAAGCCTCTGCAGCTAATTCTTGTGCTTCTTTGATCATTCCTTTAGGGGCGTGTAGATCATCTAAAGGACCAATATTTATCAAATCGATTGAAAGTGCGTTATCACCTATAAAATTTCTAAACTCAGGATCAATTCCTGCTCCCTTTTTGTGACCAGGAATATGAAACTGAATTGGATTTTTTTTAGCATGTTGGACTAGCCCTGTGAATAATGGTGTATCATTTTGTGACAAAGTTGTTCCCACCTTCTTTTTCAGTAATAGTTTCTTACTAATGACGGCTGTTTTTTGTGGTGAAATTGCTTCTAAAGAAACAATCAGCGCTATATGTAAATGATTATCTAATGTCATATTAATAAAAAACCTTGTAGTGTCGAATTCTGTATATTTATTAAAACAAATGAATTATACCGTTATCAATTATGACAGTCAATAAAAAACAATACATTTCTTTTAGAGAGGGTTTTCTCTTTTTAGATATATTAAAGCAGGACGTTATGAAATGGGGGTATATATACCAGGGAAAAGCAAACAGCAGTAAGAGAAATCAACAATATCTTTATGCGAGCATTAGTGTATGAAAGAGTATAATGTTCTTTACATAGCTACAGTGTTCATCTTGGGCGTCTTACACTTTTCTTATGAACTAAGCCTTTCCAATTTTTTTAGAGGATATTCTAGAAAGAGACCGAAATACAATTTATAAAGGGAGGTAATAACAGATGAAATGGAATACTAAAATCACAAATCTTCTAGGCGTAGATTACCCAATAGTGCAAGGTGGCTTAGCTTATTTAGCTTACTCGGAGTTAGCAGCAGCAGTATCAAATGCAGGTGGGTTAGGGCAAATTACAGCTATGTCCTTAGGAACACCTGAAGCTTTAAGAGAAGAAATTATAAAGGTTAAATCAAAAACAACAAAACCCTTTGGCGTTAATTTTGCAATTGGTCAGTATGGACATGGGTATGAAAAGCTTATAGAAGTTGCAATAGAGGAAAATGTTCCAGTTATATCAATGACAGGTGGAAATCCAACCCCTATTTTTCAATTACTCCAGGGAACAAATGTGAAGAAGCTTGTTTTAGTAGCCGCTAAGCGTCAAGCAGTCAAGGCCGAAGAACTAGGTGCAGATGCAGTAATTGTTGTAGGTCAAGAAGGAGGAGGACATTTAGGCAGATCGGATACAGGGACAATGGTATTAGTTCCACAAGTTGTTGATGCTGTCTCCATTCCTGTCATAGCTTCAGGAGGAATTGGAGATGGAAGAGGATTGATGGCTGCGTTAAGCCTAGGTGCTGAGGGAATAGAAATGGGAACAAGGTTCATAGCAACTAGGGAGTGTGTTCATGCTCATCAGGTTTATAAAAGTTCATTAATAAATGGTGATGAAAATAGTACTGTAGTTATTAAAAAATCTATCGGTGCACCTGCTAGAGCAATAGCAAACAAATGGACAAATAAAATTATAGATATAGAAAAAAATAACGGTGGCTATGATGAGCTCAAGGACTACATAAGTGGAATAGCTAACAAAAGGTATATTTATGATGGTAATATAGAAGAAGGTTTTGCTTGGGCTGGCCAAGTAATGGGACTAATTTCTGATATACCTTCTGTGAATGAGTTTATAACACGAACAATTTTAGAAGCAGAAGAGATTCGGAGGAATTGGATATATTAATTTAATAAGAACTACTAAATGTATGAATAGGGGGACAACAACTTGGATTATCAATATCCTATTTCTTTAGACTGGAGTACAGATGAAACGGTTGATGTTATTAAGTTTTTCGAGTGTATAGAAAAAGCATATGAAAAAGGAATAGATCGAGATCTTTTAATGAGACATTATCGTAGGTTCAAAGAAATTGTACCAAGTAAATCTGAAGAAAAAACCATTTGCAATGAATTTGAGGAAGTGAGCGGATACTCTACTTATAGAGTGATTAAAAAGGCAAAGTCTGATGAAGTCGTTAGTACAGTAAAGATGTGAAAAATTAATTATTCAAAAAAAGTCCAAGCTATGAAGCTTAGACTTTTTTTGGTTGAACTTTAAAATTAAGCGCTTGGTAAAAGGCCTTACTCAAACGAAAGCTTATATAATGGAATTAAATTTTCAAAGGTTTCACGAATAACTTGGTATAATTTATCTCCATCTTTTAAAATTGGATCATTTATTCCAAAATGACGACCTATTAAAAATTCTGCTTTTTTAACATCTCGAAATCTCACCAGTGAAGATTCTAAATCAATATCTCCAATTAGCTTAGCATCCTTTTTAGTATGATCTAATGAAATATAGTACTTTTCATTTGTAGCTTTAGTGATTTCCTCCATATTAGTTAAAAAATTTCGAGCTATGTTTTCTTTATTTGGCAATTCATAAATAAATGCTAACCAAATAAACAAATGATCATCAAAAAGCCCAACTTGGAAATGTGGATGTTGTTTATATCCTCTTTTATTAGCTGCAATAGCCAACCAAGTATCTTTAGGAGGGTTAACAGTTCTTCTTGCATGTTTTGCAATATGAAGAAACATTTCAGTTTGTAATGTTGCGGAAAGATCATCTGCTAAAGCTTGTCCAATCACTTGAAATTTAGGCTGAATTCTTTCACGAATAGCCTCCATTCTTTCCTCTAGCCCATCTATAGTAAATGTTTGGAAATCCTCATTATAAAAACCTTTAAAATTCATTAAAATTCCTCCTAGAAGTTCATTACACTTTTTTTCTATTTTAATTATAAACTTACTTAAATTATTTCCACAAGAATTTACGACTGGTTTTACAAACGTGATTTTTCCAAAAATGAAATCAATAACAGGAATTAATCAACGTTTCATCACGAAAAATTGGTGGTATGAATTAGGTAAATACACAATTTTATAGGTTTAGTTCCAACTTTTTTTAATCCAACATAAGATATAAAAAAGCTATATAACAACTTGAAAAAGCAACTTTGAAATCGCTATAAGGATAATATGATAAGTAAATGAAAGGGGCGGTAAAAAGTGAAACAAATTGTTAAAACAAGTGGACAAAAAATCATTAGCAAACGTATCGGGGTGCTTAAACTTGAGCTTGATTACGAATTAGCCACCCTTTACGAAGCAATGCAAAGTAAAGATCATCAGAAAAAAATAGAATGTAAACAAAAACTAGAGAAGTTACGAAAAGAGTGGATGAAGCTCCAGGCATAATTGGAGATAGCTAAATCTACAAACGAACCTTAGGTAGGTTCGTTTTTATCTGCGCTACAATGAGTCTGTAACTTGATTTCCATTAATTCCATACAGTATCCTTATTGTAAAGGTTATTTATACATAGAAATGAGGTTGCTTTATGACGAATTGGAAGGAAATTGATCAAAGGGCTAAGCAATGGGTGAAGGAAGCTGGAGAAATAATTAGAAACTCTTTTGATTCCTCCCTCTCTATTCAATACAAATCTAATCCAAATGATTTAGTCACGAATATGGATAAAGAAATCGAGCAATACTTAATCGGGAAAATACAACAATCGTATCCAGATCATCGTATTTTAGGTGAAGAGGGTTATGGTGATGAAGTAACAAGTCTTGAAGGTGTTGTTTGGATTATCGATCCAATTGATGGAACAATGAATTTTGTTCATCAACAACGTAACTTTGCCATATCTGTTGGGATATATGGAGATGGTATTGGTTATATTGGATTAATTTATGATGTTGTACATAATGAGCTTTATCATGCGTTTAAGGGAGAAGGAGCATTTATGAATGACCTTCCTCTACCTAAGCTAGATAAAGTTAACATCGAAGAAGCAGTAATTGGTATTAGTCCAATATGGGTAACTGAAAATAAACGAATTGATCATAATCTCATTTCACCAATTGTTCAAAAAGTGAGAGGCACAAGGTCGTATGGATCTGCTGCTTTGGAGTGTGCATATGTTGCATCAGGTCGACTAGATGCTTACTTAACGATGAGATTAGCTCCATGGGATTTTGCAGCTGGACTCGTCTTAATAAGCGAAGTAGGTGGGACCGCATCGACATTAGATGGAAATGAGCTTAATTTAGTGTCAAAGAATACTTTCTTTGTTGGTGAGAAAAGTCTCCATAATCATCTATTGACTGAATATCTAAAGAAGTGAAGAATTTAGAGTTTAGGGAATTATACGAAGGTGATTATAACTTTTTTAAAGATATAATTAGAGTAAGTAATGATTGGCAACAAGAAGAATGTTCTGAAAATGAGCTAGAAAATTATTTACTTACCTATCAGATGTTCAATGGGCAATGGAGATTATGGTATAAAAATAATAATAGAATAGGCATTAGTTATCATATAGAATGGTCTCCTTCAAATGAAAGACCTTGGATTGGTACAATACTTATCCATCCCGACCAGAGATTAAGAGGATTTGGCCAGAATATAATAAAGGAAATTGGATATGAATTAAAGTCAAAGGGTCATAAAGCTTGTTATGTGGGTTGTTCAATAAATCAAGATGGTTGGCTAAGGTTTCTTGGGAATTGCGGGTTTGAGCAGTTTAAGTTAGAGAAGGATGTTACTACTTCAAAAGAATATATGATTTCAGTAATGCCTCTATTATAGTTTAGGTACAACCTTAATATTGTTTTATCACTTTGTTATATACAATGAACTCTATAGCTATCAATAAACAATTGAGGTAAGTGAAATGTGTTTAGATAAAACAAGGAGTCTATTTTTCAAGACTCCTTTTAGCTAAAAGATTTGTTTAGAACTGTTTTCAGAGAAAATGATAATTTAGATCAACCCTTTTTCTCGCATTCTTTTTTTTAGTACAAAACCTGACCCCATAATGACATTTAGCGCGACTATAGCTAAGATTATGCCGAGAATACTCCGTTCACTTACAGCAATTCCTATACCAATCATACTTATTGCTGCTAAAAAGGATAGTACAAGAAAAACCCACTTTCCTAATTTCATACCTATGACAACTCCCAACTTATTCGCGAATTTTTTGTATCTTCTCTTAGTTTACAGAAAAACATTCCGCTTTTCTATATTGTTTATGGTATAATATCCAAGGTGATTTTGAAATAATGTAGATAATTGTTTTTATATGTGAAAAACACTATATTTTTATAAGTAAAATGTGTTTTAATAAAATGTCGAGCATTACTTATATGTTTTTTAGGATTTAGTTTATGCATAGTATAAAAAATGCAAAATCACTTCTGTGTTGATTGTTAATAAGCACCTTCAACTCATGATTGTTATTGTTAAAGCCTAACCATGGCGTTTACGCTTATGTTTTTAATATATATATTTTAGGAGATGAAATTGTGAAACTTCGTAACGATATTCGCAACATAGCTATTATTGCCCACGTTGACCATGGTAAAACAACTTTGGTTGACAAACTTTTACATCAATCTGGAACTTTCCGAACAAATGAACAGGTTGCAGAACGTGCAATGGATTCAAATGATCTTGAGCGTGAGCGTGGGATTACAATTCTAGCAAAAAATACAGCAATCAATTATAAAGATACTCGTATTAACATTATGGATACACCTGGACATGCTGACTTCGGTGGAGAAGTAGAGCGTATCATGAAAATGGTAGATGGTGTTTTACTTGTTGTTGATGCTTATGAAGGCTGTATGCCTCAAACACGTTTCGTATTAAAGAAAGCATTAGAGCAGAATTTAACACCGATTGTAGTTGTTAATAAAATTGACCGTGATTTTGCACGCCCATCAGAAGTTGTTGATGAAGTACTTGATCTATTTATTGAGCTTGGTGCAAATGAAGATCAACTGGAATTCCCAGTAATTTTTGCTTCAGCTATGAATGGAACAGCTAGCACTAGTGCTGACCCAGCGGATCAAGAAGAAACGATGGAATCATTATTTGAAGCGATTGTAGATCATATCCCAGCACCAGAAGATAATAGAGACGAGCCTTTACAATTCCAAGTTGCATTACTTGATTACAATGATTATGTTGGTCGTATTGGAATTGGTCGAGTATTCCGCGGTACTATGCAAGTAGGTCAACAAGTTTCATTGATGAAGGTTGACGGTAGTATTAAAAATTTCCGTGTAACAAAATTATTTGGTTTCCAAGGCTTAAGACGTGTTGAAATTGAACAAGCAATAGCTGGAGACCTTGTAGCAGTATCTGGAATGGAAGATATTAATGTTGGAGAAACAGTTTGTCCAGTTGAACATCAAGAAGCATTACCAATTCTTCGTATTGATGAGCCAACATTACAAATGACATTTGCTGTTAACAATAGTCCATTTGCTGGTCGTGAAGGTAAATATGTTACTTCTCGTAAAATTGAGGAACGTTTGATGGCACAATTACAAACTGACGTGAGTTTACGTGTAGATCCAACTGCTTCACCAGATGCGTGGATTGTGTCTGGTCGTGGAGAGCTTCACTTGTCTATTTTGATTGAAAATATGCGTCGTGAAGGTTTTGAACTTCAAGTGTCTAAGCCTGAAGTTATTGTTAGAGAAATTGATGGTGTGAAATGTGAGCCAATTGAACGTGTGCAAATAGATGTTCCAGAAGAAAACACTGGTGGTGTAATGGAATCGATCGGAGCCCGTAAAGGTGAAATGATTGATATGATTAATAATGGTAATGGTCAAGTTCGACTTATCTTTAATGTACCAGCACGTGGCTTAATTGGGTATTCAACTGAATTTATGTCATTAACACGTGGATTTGGTATCATTAATCATACATTTGATAGCTACCAGCCTATGCAAAAAGGTCAAGTTGGAGGACGCCGCCAAGGAGTTCTTGTATCAATGGAAAATGGTAAATCAACTACTTATGGTATTCAAGGTATTGAAGATCGTGGAATCATCTTCCTTGAAGCGGGTGTAGATGTTTATGAAGGTATGATCGTTGGAGAACATACTCGTGAAAATGACTTAGTAGTAAATATTTGTAAAATGAAACAACAAACAAATATTCGTTCTGCTAATAAAGATCAAACAAATAGTATGAAAAAGCCTAGAATTATGTCATTAGAAGAAGCACTTGAGTATTTGAATGATGACGAGTATTGTGAATTGACTCCAGAATCAATCAGACTTAGAAAGAAAATTCTTGATAAAAATGAACGTGAGAAATCTGCTAAAAAGAAAAAATTAGCAGGTAACTAAGTTATACAGACAAAGATTCAATAACTCTCCTCCTATTTATATAATCAAACAAATAGAGAGGAGAGTGTAGAGTTGAGTTTAGTCTATTTCTTTAGGTTCCTACTACAAATTGTTGTGAGGAGGGATTTTTAATGGATGTATCTGAAAGACTTTCATTTTTCCCTAGTTTATATCAAGTAATCGAACACCCAAAGGTAGGCATGTGGCTGCTTTATTTAACCATCTTTTTCCTTTCTGTTCTTGTATATAAGCTAGGCTTTGCAAAAAAACTGCCTATTTTGAAATCAGTTGTCATTTATACATTTTTAGCGTTTGGTTGCACGATCTTAACATTTTTAGGGATCTTCCTACCTGTTGCAGAAGGACTTGTTGTTGCAGCACTAATTTTAATTATTTATAAGATAAGACTACATCAATCAAAAAAGCAGGAAGCTGAAGAGGCTAGTTAAAAAAGGTTCTGACTATTTAGTCAGAACCTTTTTAAAATTTGTGGCTTTCGATAAAGGACAAGCTTGCATATTGTGATATAAAAATAGGTTTCCAATCAGAGTTATTTATTTGGATTTGATCTTTTAAAACTAATTGGTAAAATCAATGCATATAGTAAATGACCAATTACCCACAAGGAAATGGCTGAGATGTTTGATACACTTGGTGTATTCTTTATAGCTAGTATAGTTAGTGGGAAATACAACAAAAAAGTTGGAGCAGTCAGAATTAAGGATAAAATAAATTTCTCTTTAAACCTAACTAATCCTTTAAAATCACAAATAGATATATAGACAATGCCGATTATAACTGAAATTAATAGATGTAATACAAATTCGATCATCTCTGGTAATGGTTTATTGTATAAAAAATCAATGTTCAATAATAAAGTATAAACTTTATGTCCAGTGATCATTTGAGATGATTTTAAAAATAAGCCTAAAATCACACCACTAATTAAGCCAGTGAAAAGTCCAGTTTTCAGTTTTACCATGAATCATCTGTCTTTTTGTCTTGATATAGCTTGAAATTACCAGTAGCAATACGTTCGTTTGTTCTGTCTTCAATCCGTTTGTGACAAGTATTACACATATATGTATGTATCGGGCGATTTCTTAATCGTTTAGCTATTAAAGTCTCATCGTTAATAGATTCAACCGTATCACAAATTACACATTTAACTCTCATAATACACCTCATAGAAATTAAGTAACTCCCCCAAAAGTTCGTGTTGTTAAATATTGATGTTAACTCCTCTTTTAATGCTTGATTAGTTAGGGAAAGTTCTTTTTTTATTAGTATATCATGACTACAAAAAAAATGAATGAATGTTTATGGTTGGAACACATTAGAAAAAAGGGTATGATAGTTGTATAAAGTAAAAAGGGAGGATTCAAATGGCTAATAAGATTGAAACTTCTTTAATTGATCCTTTATTTAAAAGTCTACAGAAGGAGAGATTTGTTACCATTGCATCAATTGACTATGAAACCGGCTCTCCAAATGTAAGCGCAATTTCATGGGTATATTCACCTGATGCTCATCGTATTCTTTTCGCAATCGACCAGAAATCAAGAATTGTCGATAATATAAAAAAACATCCTGCAATTGTTTTGAATTTAATTGCAAATGAATCTACATATTCCATAAACGGTAATGCTCATATAAAAGAAGATCAACTTGATAACATACCTTTAAAGCTTTCATTAATTGAATTAGGAATTTCCGAAGTTCGAGATGTTATGTTCTATGGTTCACGAATATCAGTTGAACCACAGTATGATAAAACTTATGATGAAAAGGCCGCAGCTAAATTGGATAAACAAGTTTTACAAGCAATGAAAGATAAAGGATAAAAAAGAGACTGTCCATTACTTAAGATTAAGAAAAACTAGAAGAGTCCCTTCTATACTATTCTCCATATCTTAGCAAATGGACAGTCTTTTATTAGCTCTGCTCTGTACCTGTGGTCTTACGAAATTTTATTACTGTGTACAATGTCTTATTTCTTTAACTGCAAGAGGGAGCCTTGCTTATAAGCACAGCGCCTGTAAGTTCATCCTTGTACAAAACTTCTCTGGATAGGTGAAAGTTTAAGTTTATCTTCTAATCTAAATAAAATCAACCTGAAGCCTAATCTGGCCCCATAACATACCATACTATATTTGTTGAGATCTTAGAGTCTTACTTATTTATTCATATGATTATTAGATTGATCCTGTTGTTCTTTTTCAAGTTTCTTTTCTTCTTTATTGTTTAATTGATCATCAGCTTGCTCTGTTGGTTGTTTTTGTTGATTATCTAGTATTTCGTTGGGTAACTCAGGAACTAAACGACCAACAATTGCTGCTAGTTCATCTAGGATGCCGATTACAGGGCGTCCATTTTGAATTTCTTCACCCATTTCACGTAGTCTTTCATTTGTATCAGCATCTGCAATTATAATGGCACGAGCACCATAAGGATCATGCATTAAACTTTCCGCTACTGTGTATTTAATTGATTCAACTTTATTTCTGTCTAATTTTGCATTAACATCGATACCAACAACCGCATATTGACCTAATACAACAGCAGTTGCATCATTTACATCAGGTATTTCATTTGCTAGTTCAACTAAATGCTGTGAAATTTCTTGTCCAGTTTTACGATCTACATTTTCATCAACACTGTTTTTAACATTTATCGGTGTGCCATTTTCTTGTGCTTTATCATTTTTATCGGCACCTTGATTTGCTGAACAACCTGTTAAGGCTAGAGCTGTTAACAATAATATCTTGATAAAAGATTGCATCAAATCACTCCTTAACTTTTTAGTCAACGAAAGCTTGTCTTTTAGGAAACCACTTGTAAAAGAAGTGTTAGCGATTGGTTATTCAATTTAAAATCGCTCTCATTTTTGTCAAGTGGATCATTTTAAAAAGAGTGAAGACAAGTTTTTTTGTTGCTTTTTAATTTTATTGTCTAATAAACCTTCTATCTTTATTCATTCTTTCATATATTTTAGCAACGCTTCATTCACAGCTTGACTTTTTTTAAACACTTTTATGTTAAACTCCATAAAAAAATAGCACGGAGTAGGGGGCGGAAGTTTGAGGAAGATTTATGTATTAGACACAAATGTATTGTTGCAGGATCCCAATTCGATTTTTTCATTCGAAGAAAATGAAGTAGTTATTCCAGCAGTGGTTTTAGAAGAGGTGGATTCCAAAAAGAGGTATATGGATGAAATAGGTCGTAATGCAAGACAAGTTTCTAAACTCATCGATCAATTAAGAGAATCGGGGAGACTGCATGAGAAAATCCCTTTACCGAATGGTGGATCGTTGAGGATTGAATTAAATCACAGATCATTCCATCAACTTCAAGAAATATTTGTTGAAAAAACAAATGATAATCGCATTTTAGCTGTGGCAAAAAATTTATCGTTAGAAGAGCAAACAAAAGAAAAGGGTTGTTCTGTCATACTTGTGAGTAAGGATACACTTGTTAGAGTAAAGGCAGATGCAATTGGCTTAATTGCAGAGGATTTCTTAAGTGACCGTGTAGTTGAGATTGATCATATATACTCAGGTTTTCTTGATTTGTATATCAGTACCGACAATTTAAACCGGTTTTATGAAAAAAGTGAATTGATCCTATCAGAAATTACAAATCATCCATTTTATCCAAATCAATTCGTCATTATGAAGGATGCTTTAGGTGGTTCTTCTTCTGCAATAGGAAAAGTTGATCAATCAGGAAAAAAAATACAGCGATTAGTATTTGATCATGAACATATATGGGGAATAAAACCTAGAAATGTTCAACAAACGATGGCACTAGAACTTCTTCTTAGAACGGACTTGCCCTTAGTTACACTAATTGGGAAAGCCGGGACAGGCAAAACATTACTTGCTCTTGCAGCAGGTTTAATGCAAACGGAGGATTTAGGTTCATACAAAAAATTACTAGTAGCAAGACCAATTGTTCCTGTAGGAAAAGATTTAGGGTTTTTACCTGGTGAAAAAGAAGAGAAGCTTAGACCTTGGATGCAGCCAATTTATGATAATCTAGAGTATTTATTTAACACCAAAAAGCCTGGTGAACTTGACGCAATATTAGCTGGAATGGGATCGATAGAAGTAGAGGCATTAACTTATATAAGAGGAAGAAGTATACCAGAACAAATCATTATAATAGATGAAGCGCAAAATTTAACAAAGCATGAAGTGAAAACCATTTTAACTCGTGTTGGTGAGCGAAGTAAAATTGTGCTAATGGGCGACCCAGAACAAATAGATCATCCTTATTTAGATGAGTATAATAATGGACTTACATATGTGGTTGAGAAATTCAAAGAACAACCCATTGCTGGCCATGTTAGACTTGTAAAAGGAGAGCGTTCTGGCTTAGCTCAACTGGCTGCTGACTTGCTATAACTATTTTGATAATTAATGTGATAAGGGGATGACTCTATAGGGCATCCCCGACACGTCACTATATATCCATCTATTTACTTTCTAAAGTAGTACCTACTTTTTCATACCATATTCAAGTTAGCAACAACTCATTAATTGATAACTATTTTTTGAATATTCTTTATAGGGTTCTTAACATTTGAGCCATCACCGTAATATACATGTATGGGACCATCTTCAGTTAAGGGTTTTCCTTTGTTACTAAATCCAACAACCACATCAAGTGCGTCTTCTACAGTTAGTGAGAAGGATTCGTTATCACTTGTTATAAATTGAACTTCCTTTGCATCAGCTTTAATACCCGCATTTTCTAAAAATGGTTTTAACGGAATGCCAAAAGTTCCATTTAGAATCCTTTGTTTTTCATATGTACGCTCCGTTTTTAGTGTTGGAGGATGAATTGCACCTTCTCTTATTTCACGCTCCCAATGTTTAGATACAGCCTTTGTATATTCTTCTAGTTCATCTTTTGTTTCTCTTTCTTGTTCAAAATAACTTTTTAAATCTACTTTTCTATCATCAAAAATCCATACACCAGGATCTAAGGTTATTTGATAATTCACCTTACCTGTAATCATTATAATCTTTTCCATTATTCACACCCCTTACAACGCTAGTATAAGCGTTTAAGGATAATTTGTCACATATCATAACAATCAATTAATGTATTATTTTATGTCTGTACCTAATACTTTGTCGAATTATTTTATTTAAATGTTCTAGTTTGTTCTGTTTGTCCTTGCTTTTTTAGCTCAATGGATTTAATATTAATACATAGAATAGGGTAATCGCTCGGAAACGGAGGGATTAAATTGGCGTCTGAGATTGCTGTTAATCACCAAGAAAAAGCACTTGCATTACTTAAGGCAGATGCTAATAAGATCATGAAACTGATTAAGGTTCAAATGGATAATTTAACGATGCCTCAATGTCCTCTTTATGAAGAGGTTTTAGATACACAAATGTTTGGTCTATCTAGAGAAATAGACTTTGCTGTAAGGCTTGGCCTGGTTGAGGAACGTGAAGGAAAAGCTCTGCTTGTTTCACTTGAAAGAGAGTTGTCTGCATTGCATGATGCATTTACAACCAAATAATTGATAAGAACTCAAACTGCACAGTTTGGGTTTTTTATTTTTTAGCGCTTTTTTAAACTTAACCCTTTAGTAGTTATTTCCCTTTAAGTCATTGAACTGACTTAATTATTTAATTTACTTGTTTAGACTTATTTAAAACATTGTGAACTTAAAAATTTTAAAAAAGATATTTTTAGAGGATTTTACTCTCTTGAAGTCGAAGTTGTAGTAAAATAAAGGACACAACTAGATTATAAACATATATATGACAAGGGAAGAGATATGTATGGTAAAAAAAATACTAAAATCATATGATTATTCGTTAATAATAGCAATAGTCTTATTATGCTGCTTTGGCTTAGTGATGGTGTATAGCTCAAGCATGATTACTGCTGTATCACGCTTTGGGTATGAGCCTGATCACTTTTTTCAAAGGCAAAAACTAGCTTTGCTTGCAGGGGGACTTGCATTTTTTGTTATGATCATTTTTCCATACAGAGCATTTCTACATGATAAGATAATAAAGTTAATTACTTTTGGATCTATTATAGTGCTAATTTCATTGTTTTTTATTGGACATGCTGCTGGTGGTGCTCAAAGCTGGATCTCTATTGGGGGGTTTAGCATCCAACCAGGTGAATTTGTGAAATTAAGTGTAATCATCTATTTGGCTGCAGTTTATGATAAAAAACAATCATATATTGATGAGTTTGGAAGGGGAGTATTACCTCCATTAATCTTTACAGTTCTGATTTGTTTGTTTGTTGTTATACAACCCGATTTTGGGACAGCCTTTATTATTGCAATGATTTCAATATGTATGATTTTATGCTCTGGAATGGCTTTTAAAAGTATTGCAAAGCTTATAGCTCTTTTAATATTAGCTGGAGTTTTAATGGCTCCTATCGTTATTATGAAGGGTCTGTTTAGTGATGAACAGTTAAGTCGTTTTGTAGGAGTTACAGATCCTTTTGGTAACATTGATGGAGCAGGATACCAGTTAGTTAATTCATTTTATGCGATAGGATCCGGTGGATTAAAAGGTCTGGGTTTAGGACAAGGTGTCCAAAAGTACGGATATTTACCTGAATCTCATACTGATTTTATCATGGCTGTCATTGCGGAAGAATTAGGAATTTTAGGTGTATTGTTTGTGTTGATCCTTTTAACGTTTGTTATCTTAAAAGGATTTTCAGTTGCACGTAAATGTCAAGATCCTTTTGGTACACTACTTGCTGTAGGTATTTCAAGTATGATTGCTATCCAATCTATGATAAATCTAGGTGGCCTAACTGGATTACTACCAATAACGGGTGTACCGTTACCCTTCATAAGTTATGGTGGTTCATCAATCTTATTATTAATGATTTCAATGGGGTTATTAGTTAATGTTTCTATGTTTACAACGTATCGGGAAACATATAAGAAACCATTGAATCAAGAAGTTGATCAAACCGGAAATGTAAAGCAATTTAAACGAAATCAAACCAGTTCAATAAGATAATAATTTTTTATATTGGATTTTCACAGCAAGAAATGTCTGTAGAGAAACTCAAACAAATTTAATAAAAAGTCAACAAAATAAAAAATGGAAACCGCGGAGGTTTCCATTTTTTATTTTGTTAGAGATTGATCTGATGATGAATCTACCTCAATGTTAGTATTGCTTCGACTAACAAGTAATAAGAAATAACTTAAGAGACCAAAAAGACAAGAAATAATCAAAGCATGAACAAGTGCAATATATAGGTTCAAACCAGTGATGACAACTAAAGCACCTGAAGTTACTTGCATAGAAACTAATATAAACGCAATAATCCAGCCCCAATAAATAACTTTTTCATGTTTGTAATGCTTGATTGCACGCCAAGCTGCATAAGCGATCCATATGAAGATTATTCCTGCAGCAAATCGGTGTCCCATCTGTATCCATTCATGTAATGTTGTGGGTAAACCACCAGCCCTGTTGCTACAAAGTGGCCATTCAGGACAAGCGAGGCTAGCACCTTTATGTCTAACGTATGCTCCGGTATAAACAACTACATAAGAATATACAATTATTCCTACCATATGGAATTTCATATCTTTATTGATAACAAGAGATTTAGCATCAAATTTTTTATCAATTTCAAAAATTAATAAAGTTAACAATAAGACGGATGCAAAAGAAATAAGAGAAATACCAAAATGAAGAGCTAGTATTGCATCAGATTGTCCCCACATTACAGCTGCGGCACCAATTAAAGCCTGTAATACTAGGAAAAATACTGATAATAATGCAAGGAATTTTGTTTCTCTAATATGACCTATCTTTTTCCAAGACCATACAGATAGGATTAGAACAGTAAAGCCAGCAAGTCCACTAACTAAACGGTGGCTTAGCTCGACTATAAGCTCAAAGGTAATATCACTAGGTATAAGTTCACCATGACATAATGGCCAAGAATCTCCACACCCTGCACCTGACTCAGTTTTTGTTACTAAGGCTCCGCCTAATAAAACAACGACCATAATGAGTGTTGTAAAAACGGCAAACCATTTTAGAGCGTGTTGCAAAATGTTCACCTACTTATATAGTAAAATGGTAACGTTAAATAGTAAATACTTTTAGATAGTACACAATGTAGCAAAAAAAGACAATAAAATAACTGAAATGTTCACAAAGTTATTGGATCTTTAAACTACTTCTTCGTAAATTAGTTATTTGAATAATTAATGTATTGACAATCATACTAAGTGATAATGATTTACTTATTTATACTGTTTAATACAAAGTTTGTAATAGATAATTAGTTTAGATGGTAATTTTCTTTACAGAAGGACTTTTTTTATTCATCGTATTTCAATGAATAACTTGATAACAAAACTGACATTGCTTAAAGAACAAATATAATTTTATAAATCAATATTAGTTTAACCTAACTAGAAAGAGAGTAACGTGTAAAGTATGAATAACTTCATACAAAAGGCTTGAATATTTGGTCTTATTTTGCTAGAAATAGATAGGTAATGTTATAGTAAATAACAAATTGGAAAATGAATTCAATAAATAACTTATTTTTTCCTAAGATTTGCTCAGCAATTTATGTTAAAATAGACTAGGCTTGATGTCTAAATTTGTTTTGATAGAAATTGACTGAATTTCTTTCTTCACAATTTCGACAAATATACTTCATAATTTGTTCACAAATGTATTAGTAATTATGTTTTAATTTCAAGTAGACCATTTTTAATTCATTTATTTTTTAGTATCATAGGATATAGAAAATTCACTTGTTGCAACCGCCTTCATAAGAAATCAATGATGGATCAACAAATGAAAGAGTTCTTGAATTAGAATTTAATTGCTGCTAGAAATTCTTGTGAAAACAAAAAGAAAAATGGAACATCTAAGAATAACTAGGAGTAAGGAGGTAAAGAATTGGCTAACATGAAAGCTTTGGATGATGCTACTCTTAAGCAGCATTCTGCTGATATACGTGAAACAACACTTTGGAAAGAGTTTTTGGCTCTTATAAAAGTAGGGATTGTTAATTCTAACGCAATAACTACATTTACTGGTATTTGGCTAGCGCTTTACTTTAGCGGTAAAGGGTTTTTATCAAATATAGATATTGTATTATTTACTATGATTGGATCTTCGCTTGTTATTGCTGGTTCATGTGCAATTAATAACTATTATGACAGAGATATCGATCATCTTATGGAAAGAACGAAAGATAGACCTACGGTTACAGGTAAAATGAATCCAATTCATGCTTTATGGATAGGAATCTTTTTGTTAACAATTGGTTTTATGTTTATGTTAATGACGACATTAACTGCAACACTAATCTCTTTAGTTGGTGTTGTAACATATGTCTTCCTTTATACAATGTGGTCTAAACGACTTTATACCATCAACACTGTGATTGGTAGTGTCTCTGGTGCAGTACCACCTTTAATTGGCTGGGCAGCGATTGATGCAAACTTAAGTGTTGTAGCTTGGGTGTTATTTCTTATTATGTTTATCTGGCAGCCACCTCATTTCCTTGCACTTGCTATGAGAAGAACTGAAGAATACCGTGCTGCTAATATACCGATGCTTCCAGTCGTTCATGGATTTGATATTACTAAGCGCCAGATTATGGTATGGATTTTATGTTTATTACCTTTACCATTTTATTTGTATGAACTAGGTATCGGCTTTGTAATCTTAGCGACTTTGTTGAATATTGGTTGGATTGTCCTAGGAATTAAAAACTTCAAAAACAAGGAACAAGAGATGAAATGGGCAACAAAAATGTTTGTATATTCCATTAATTATTTAACCATCTTGTTCGTCTCAATGGTGCTATTTACCATTGTCTAATGTTGAAATTCTTTCTTAAAAAGAATTTATTTATAAAAAGGGTTCCTTATTTTTAAAATAATAGGAATTTTAAATTACTGAAAGAGGGGTTTGATTAAGCTATGAGAAAATGGCTGACAAAATGGCGTCTGCTTCCATTATTTGCAATGTTGACGCTTTTCTTAGCCGGCTGTGGGGAACCGTTTCTTTCCACACTTAAACCTGCTGGAGAAGTAGCGGATATGCAATACGACCTAATGGTGCTTAGTACACTTATAATGGTTGTGGTCATTGCAGTCGTAACCGTAATCTTCATTTATGTTGTCGTTAAATTCCGTAGACGTAAAGGTGAAGAAAACAACATTCCTGTTCAAGTGGAAGGAAATCATAAACTTGAAATTATTTGGACTGTTATACCAATTCTTTTACTACTAGTCTTAACAGTTCCAGTTGTTTCTGCAACATTTAAACTTGCAGAAGTGGATGCTATTGATGATGAAAATCGAAAAGCGGAAGATGCGATTGTTGTAAATGTAAGAGCAAATTTATACTGGTGGGAATTTGAATACCCTGACTACGGAGTTATAACTAGTCAAGACTTAATTGTTCCAACAGATGAAAAAGTTTATTTCAACTTAATTGCTTCTGATGTTAAGCACTCTTTTTGGATTCCTTCTGCCGGTGGTAAGATGGATACAAACACAGATAACGTGAACCAAATGTGGTTATCTTTCGATTCTGAAAGAGCAGACCAAGCCGGTGAATATTTCTACGGTAAATGTGCTGAACTTTGTGGTCCATCACATGGTTTAATGGATTTTAAAGTAAAAGCAGTATCAAGAGATGAATTTGACCAATGGATCTCTGATATGGAAGGTGCTCAAGCAGTAGCTTCAACTGATTTAGCTGTACAAGGAGAACAATTATTTGAAGAAAAAGGATGTATTGCTTGTCATGCAGTTTCTCCAACTGACGAACGTCCTGCAGCAGCAAGAACTGCACCTAACTTAGCAACATTTGGTGAACGTGCACGTGTAGCGGGTATTCTACCAAATGACGCTGAAAATATTCGCAATTGGTTAAAAGACCCAGAAACATACAAACCTGGCAATAAGATGACTAATACTTATCCGAAATTGTCAGATCAGGAGCTTGATGCTCTTACAGAATACTTAATGGGACTTAAAGTCTCTAGTAACTAATTTTTTGTAAAATGAAAAGGGAGGTAACACTGTGAGCACGTTAACTCAGAAAAAGGGGATTGGTGCAACATTATGGGATTACTTAACAACAGTTGACCATAAGAAAATCGCCATCCTTTACCTGATATCCGGTGGCTTCTTCTTCCTTGTTGGTGGATTAGAAGCGATGCTGATCCGCATTCAGCTGGCTGTTCCAGATAATGACTTTGTTAGTGCAGGACTTTATAATGAAATATTAACAATGCATGGAACAACAATGATATTCCTAGCTGCAATGCCTTTATTATTTGCATTAATGAATGCAGTTGTACCATTACAAATAGGTGCACGTGATGTTGCATTTCCATTCTTAAATTCACTTGGGTTTTGGCTATTCTTCTTCGGTGGAGTATTCTTAAACTTAAGCTGGTTTTTAGGAGGAGCTCCTGATGCAGGTTGGACATCATATGCATCATTAGCATTACATTCACCTGGTCATGGTGTGGATTTTTACTTACTTGGTCTACAGGTTTCAGGTTTAGGTACACTGATAGCGGGTATTAATTTCCTTGTAACGATTATTAATATGCGTGCACCTGGTATGACTTACATGCGTATGCCGTTATTCACTTGGACTACATTTGTAGCATCTGCACTTATCTTATTTGCTTTCCCTGCTTTAACAGTAGGATTGGCTTTACTAATGTTCGACCGTTTATTCGGTACTGCTTTCTTTGACCCAGCATTGGGTGGTAATACTGTAATCTGGGAGCATTTATTCTGGATCTTTGGACACCCTGAAGTTTATATCTTGATTTTACCTGCATTCGGTATTTTCTCTGATATTCTACCTGTATTTGCAAGAAAACGTTTATTTGGATATTCTTCAATGGTATTTGCAACAGTGTTAATTGGATTCTTAGGCTTTATGGTGTGGGCTCATCATATGTTCACAACAGGTTTGGGACCAATTGCAAATGCAATCTTTGCGGTAGCAACAATGGCCATTGCGGTTCCAACTGGTATTAAAATCTTCAACTGGCTATTTACAATTTGGGGTGGATCAATTAAATTCACATCTCCAATGGTTTGGTCTGTTGCTTTTATACCAACATTTGTTATGGGTGGAGTAACTGGTGTTATGTTAGCTGCAGCAGCAGCTGATTATCAATATCATGATACCTACTTTGTTGTAGCTCACTTTCACTATGTAATTGTTGGTGGAGTAGTATTCTCATTATTTGCTGGTGCTATTTACTGGTGGCCGACAATGTTTGGGAAAATGCTTAATGAAAAATTAAACTATATTATTTTTGCATTATTCTTTACAGGTTTCCACTTAACTTTCTTTATTCAGCATTTCTTAGGGTTATGGGGTATGCCACGTCGTGTATTCACATTCCTACCTGGTCAAGGTTTAGATAATGCTAACTTTATTAGTACGATCGGTGCATTTTTAATGGCAGCCGCAACAATCTTGTTCCTTGTTAACATTGTTATTACATCTGTTAAAGGTAAAAAGGTTGGTATCGATCCGTGGAAAGATGGTCGTACACTTGAGTGGGCAATACCATCACCACCACCTGAGTATAACTTTAAGCAAACTCCACTTGTTCGTGGACTTGATCCACTTTGGATCGAGAAAATGGAAGGTAATAAAGAAATGACACCAGCTGAACCACTTGGTGACATTCATATGCCTAATGGATCAATTTTACCGTTCATTATGTCGTTTGGATTATTCATTGTATCGTTTGGTTTAATGTATCGAGCAGAATTTGGATGGGGTTTAGCTGCAATCATTGTAGGCTTCATCATTACATTAGGTGCAATGTTCTTCCGTTCGATCATTGATGATCACGGATATCATATCCATAAAGAAGACTTGATTAATGAAGATAAAGGAGGGAAAGCCTAATGGCAAATGTTGAAGAAAAATTAACAGCAGAGAATTTTCCTGCATCGCCTGAAAAAGCTACCCTCGAAGGTAAAAACAAGTTTTTAGGCTTTTGGTTATTTCTAGGTGGAGAGACTGTACTCTTTGCATGTCTCTTTGCAACATTTCTTGCTTTAAGAGAATCAACTGCAGGTGGAGCAACAACTCAGGAACTATTTGAGCTTCCACTTGTATTCGTAGCTACAATGTTACTTTTAACTTCTAGTTTAACAAGTGTATACGCAATGTATCATATGAAGAACTTCAACTTTGCTAAAATGCAATTGTGGTTAATCATTACAGTTCTATTAGGTTTTGCTTTCCTATTGCTTGAAATTTATGAATTCAATCATTATATACATGAATTTGACTTCACAATTACTGGCAGTGCTCTAGGATCAGCATTTTATGTACTAGTAGGAACACACGGTCTTCACGTTGCTTTCGGATTATTGTGGATTACAACATTAATCGTTCGTAATTCAAAACGTGGCTTAAGCTTATATAATGCACCTAAATATTATGTTGCTAGTCTTTACTGGCATTTTATTGATGTTGTTTGGGTATTCATCTTTACAGTTGTATACTTAATGGGAATGGTGGGATAAACTGATGGCAAATAATCATAATTCAGCAAACCCTAAAGTAGATTGGGCATATCGACGCAAAAAAAATGCAGAAGATATGAAGCATCAAATTGTAACATTTGCAATGATGATTTTCTTAACAATCGTTGCTTTTATTGCAGTGGGGTATGATGGAATTGGTGAATCATTTAAGATTCCATTTATTATCACATTAGCAGTTATTCAAGTTATTTTTCAGCTATACTATTTCATGCACATGAGCCATAAAGGCCATGAAACACCAGCATTATTCTTATATTCTGGTGTTGGTGTTGCAGCACTAACTGTATTAACGTTTGTAACAATTATTTGGTGGTAATCTAATCAAATAAAAGTAAAGGACAATTGGCTTATGCTGATTGTCCTTATTTTGTTCTATGATCAAAAGTAAATATGTGATGTGATTGATTATCTCATGCATCATGATTTTGATTGTGAGGAAAAATTGTTTTTTCATTGCTCTATTGTATAAGCAATAATCGATTTTCAATCCCTGATTTTTTTCATCTTTTATCACATGTTTTTTTATATCCCTTCTTTCTCTAGTTATTTCTCATTTGTCATAGAACGTTCATTGATAGACTAAATTGTGAAGTGTATAATAGTCGGGAAGGACTAGTTTAAGGAGCTGATTTGTAGATGAGCTTTGATATATTTGGATTTCGAGCGTTATGGAGTCCTTATTTCTTAATTACATTAATAATTATAACAACATTGTTTTTCTTGGCTATCGGACCATGGCGTACAAAATTTAAAAATAGTACTCCAGTACCTGTAAAACAGCAAGTGATTTTTGTACTTGCCATTTTATCTCTTTATATAAGTAAAGGAAGTCCTGTAGATTTATTAGGTCATATTATGTTTAGTGCTCATATGACACAAATGGCTATCTTATATTTAGTTGTACCACCGTTAGTCATTCTGGGAATACCAAATTGGTTATGGGAATTTATTTTATATCGTCCTGTCATTAAACCAGTTTTCAAGCTACTTTCCAAACCAATTATTGCTCTTATATTCTTTAATGGTGTATTTTCACTCTACCATGTACCGTTAGTATTTGATTTTGTGAAAACAGATCCTGTCTATCATTCGATTATGACTACCATTATTTTTGTTGGTGCCATGTCAATGTGGTGGCCTCTCTTAAATACATTACCTGGATGGAAATCTATTAATGGAATTAAAAAAGTAGGATATATCTTTGCAGATGGTGTTTTGTTAACTCCTGCATGTGCCTTAATTATTTTTGCTACAGAACCGCTTTACTTAACATATTCAGAACCACAAGCATGGTTAAATGCTTTGCAATTATGTGTTCCTGCAGATATGTTAGCTGGTTTAAATTTAACAGGGCCTGATATGTTTAACACTTTGCCATTAGTTGAAGATCAACAATTAGGCGGAGTATTAATGAAGATTATTCAAGAAATTGTATATGGTACAATACTTGCATATATATTCTTCCAGTGGGCTCGTAAAGAACGTGAAAAAGATCAGCAAGATTATAAAGATTTATCTTTAGATCCGATTAAATAAGATGTAAAGTCTGACGTAAGTTAATCAGGTTTTCTATCTGCTTTGTAAGATTGATGAAAACGTATTATCTCATGATAAGGAAAGGAACATTTATGAATTCATCACTACCTATTTTACCTACGATTAGTACAACATTTATTGTCCTAAGTGCTATATTTGTAGCAATTGGCTGGTACTTGATTAAAAAGCGTAAGATAAATGCACATATTAAAGTCATGACACTTGCTGGAGTTTTTGCTGTTATCTTCTTTGTTATCTATGCGTCAAGAACCATTTTTATTGGAAACACCGCTTTTGGAGGACCCGAGGATATTAAAATTTATTATACAATATTTCTTGTATTTCATATTACATTAGCTACAATTGGAGCTGTTTTTGGAATTATATCTTTAATAACTGGATATAAAAAGAATTATGAAAAGCATCGTAAATTAGGACCTTACACAAGTATTATTTGGTTTTTTACTGGTATAACTGGTGTTGCAGTCTATTTATTACTTTATGTGTTTTACAGTGGTGGGGAAACTACATCTGTAATAAAAGCAATCTTAGGTTTTTAAACATAATTTGAAGGTGGTTTAGAATAAAATATTCTAAACCACCTTTTTTATTGTTTAATTTTAAATTTTTCGAAAAATGCTCTTCAGGTTATATATAGCTGACTTATCTTAAGATGCTAGTCTTTTAGGATCAAAGCACTGATGAGTATAGATAGGTTAGTATGTGTGGGTACTAAATTGTAATAATAATAATTAGTTGTTAGATGATTACTACTAATGTTCCTAGAGGAAAGAATGGGTGCTTAGAGGTGAAGAATCGTCTCACCTTGTTGCGATGAAAGAATCATTCGTATCTCTTTTATTAACAAAATTAGTAAGAGGGGAGAGAATGGCTTGATTGAAATTTTAACAAATCGATTAATGATTGTTCCATGTTCACTTGATATCGCAAAGTCTTTAGTTTTTCATCGGAAAGAATTAGAGAAAAGATCTCCTATTGAAATACCATCTTACTGGCCAACATCGGTTGTAAGAGGATTTATTCCATATTACATTGAGAGTATGGAAAGGATGGAAAAAGAAGAAAAAGATCTTGATTGTGGTTTTTGGTTGATCATTTTATACGAGCAAAAAAAAATTATTGGTGACTTATTAATGAAGGGTAAACCCGAAAAGGAAGGGGAAGTGGAACTTAGTTATCATATAGATGGGGATAATGTTGATGAAACAATTGCCTATGAAGCTATTGATGCATTTATCGATTGGCTAACTTATCAGCAAGCTGTAAAAAAAATTATTATGGAGTGCGAGGTAGAGCATCAGCAAACAATTAAACTTTATAATAAACTAGGCTTTATTTGTAAAAAGAAGGATGGGAATTTTTTAACATGGGAGATTCAGAAAAAAGGTGAATAATGGAGTGATGATCTAATCATGAAGTAGATAATATGTTTTTTAGCAAAAAAGATAATAATCTAGAAAGAAATGAGAAGCCGGCAGTTGGGATTTCTCATTATTCTTCCCTAGGCAAAAAGTTACTTTTCTCCTGGGAAACGAATGCCTGTAAAGTTAATCAACAACAATGTTTAACAGCGCCAAAGGTAAAAGCAGAAGAGATATTCTTCTGCTTTTAAATTTTAAATTTAATTTTAATAAGCCCAGCCTCACGTGCTGAATTATAAATAATTAATATCATTGGACCGATGAAAAATCCGAGTACTCCGAAAAGTTTTAAGCCTAGGTACATGGAAATAAGGGTCGCTAGAGGTGAAAGGCCAATATGTGTTCCCATAACCTTTGGTTCAATTGTTCTTCTAATTACTAAGAGTGTAATAGTTAAGATCCCGAGTTTTGCAGCAAGTGCTGCATCCCCAGTAATAACATGATATAGCGTCCATGGACCCATGATGATAATTGAACCAATTAAAGGAATGACATCGATAATCCAAATAATCAATGACATAATTAAAGCTATTTCAGGAGCGATAAATAATAAGCCAATTAATGAGACGGCAAAAATTATAATACTAACTAAAAATTGAGCTTTTATAAACCCCATAACAACATATGTTAGCCTTGAAGTCATGAAGGATACTTTTTCAGCGGTTTTATCAGTTAAATAAGAATATGTCTTCTTTTTTAAGCGTGGAAGCTCTAACATAAATAAAAATAAAGCAATTAAGTATACAATAAGGTTTACTAGATAATTTGGAATATTTGTAAATATAGTTTTGACATTTTCTATATTCACATAACTAGTTAGTTCAGTTCGTGTTTTTTGTAAAAAATTTGTGACTTGATCACTTACCTCATCCACAACAATTGGTGGTAGATCCTGAGTTGTTGTTGTTATTTCATCTTCGAAGCTTTCCCATACTTTAGTTATTTCATTTATATAAGAAGGTGCGTTATCAACGATCTGCACAACTTCGCCAATTACTTTTGTTGATAATATATAACCGCTTACTCCTATTAAAATAACAAATAATAGAAATACAATTAACACTGCCAAATGTCTATTTAATTTTGTTCTATGCTTAAGCAGTCTAATAACTGGTTCAAGAAAGAGGGCAGTAATAAATGCTACAATTAGTGGTACTGAAATTGGTAAAATAAAAAATACAATAGCTCCTATAATCACAATTGCAAGGATTATAAAAAGACTACGCCTGTTTAACAATGTGGTCAATATAGTGCCCCTCTCTATCTAAACTTAACTCTCTACATTATATTACTTAATTCATGAGAAAACAAAGAAAATTCATTGAAAAATTTGTGATTTATGAATAAAAAAGCAAAGGAATTTCTCCTTTGCTTTTAATGAACATATAAGATTTATTGTACTTTTTGTAATTCTTCAGAGACTTGTTTTAGAAGTCCTTTACTAGTGTTTAAAATAGCTGATGGGAAGTTCTCACCTTCACCATATTCAACACCGTGCGGGTAATAATGTTTTCCTAATAAAGGAGTCATTAGCTTAACTAATGCATGACGACCACCGATATCTCCTTCTACAGCATAAGCTTGAACACGTAAGTAGAAAATTTCTCCTTTTGCTTCAATTTTACGATCATAAGTCACACGCTCATAATCCCATTGCCCAGCTCTTACAAGTCCGGCATCTTCCATAATTTCGTCTAAACGAGAAAGATCGACTGTAAGACCTTCTAAACCAGTACCTTCTATTTTCATATGTAATGTCCCTCCTAAAGCCTTTTCACGAATTTTATTATAGCTTAAATCTCTTTGAAAGATAAAGTAAAACTTTCATTTTGTATACTAACGGTAAATTATATAAGCCTACTGTATAATAATAGTATGAAAAAGAATTAACATCAATGCCAAACATGTGATTGTATATAAGAAAATGATTATTTTGATAGATAATGACATCTTTACAATAGGTTAATTTTTGTCAAGTAGTAATATCTTGCCTATAATTATAAACAAAATACTAAACCATTGTTTTAGAAAAAGTTACTTAGGGTAATAATAGTAAAGAAACTGTTTTAAGTGAAATAGTTGCTAGAAAAGATAGAATTTAGTTAAGAACTCTATCATTGTTAAAAGTTTTAACACTCAAAACTCATATTTAACTAGAATATATAAGCTGATTTTTCATATAATGATAGTAGAGGTTGTAAGGAGGGGTTTGAAATTCGAATATTATTACGAGCAATCATTATTTTTATTATTATTTTTCTTAGTTATACATTATTTATGTATTTTGGACAATATACACCCAATGAACAACATCAAGAAGAAAATGTACAGATATCAAACGAAGAGTTATCAATTAAAGAAGATAACGTCGAAGAAAAACAAGTTACTTTACCAGAGGAAGGTATTATTTCTCTTATGAATAAATCTTCAGAGGAAATTACTGCATTAATGGGTGAGCCTGATCGGATTGATCCTTCTGCATATGATTATGATTGGTGGATATATGAACAAGATAGTCAACAATATATTCAAGTAGGAATTTTAAATCAAAAAGTTGTTTCTGTTTATGGAATTGGTAGTGAACTGAATGTAAAGCCTTTTACTATCGAACAATCTCTACAAGATATTTTTAATATACAACCAATAACATCAAGCTTAACACTCGATTATGAAGGAAATTCGTATCGTTTTGAATTTTCAGAAGAAGATATGAACACAAGACCTACGATACAACTAGGTGATGTTTATGTACAATTGTATATAGATAAATTTGATGGAGTATTATCAAGTGTCCGTGTAATGGATGCTGAAACCTTTGTTAAACAACGTTCTTATGAAGTAACTTATAGAGGGAATTTAATAGAACCAGAAGAAATAACCGAAGAAAAGTGGGACAAAATAGAAACTGGTTCTGAGAAACAGATTTTAGCCATAACAAATATGTTACGTTTAAGACATAATGCACAACCATTAAAATGGCATGATGAAACAGCAAATGTAGCATTTTCACATAGCCAAGATATGAAGGTTAATAATTACTTCTCACATGAATCACCTACTGAAGGATCTTTAGTAGACCGTCTTGCTCAATTAAACATAAAGTATGAAATGGCTGGGGAAAATATTGCAGCACAGTATGTAGATGGAATAGCTGCTTCAGAAGGCTGGTTAAATTCTAAAGGTCACCGGGAGACAATGTTAAATGATGATTTTACCCACTTAGGAATTGGTGTTGATGAATTATACTATACACAAAATTTCTTGAAAACATGGGAACCGTTAAAATAGAGTTAAGGTCTTACGTAGAAATTTTGTAAATAGATATCGTGCATCACTGTTAGTTGCCCTGTTTTAGGGGATTTATTTATCTACTTTAAGAATAAAAGAAAGATTAGACTTTATACAATGTATCCTTTATTTAAGAATAGTGAACAAAAGGTGAAGAAACTCAAAAAATGAGATCTTCACCTTTTTATATTTCTGAAGCAATGTTTCAATATGTCTTTCATTTAATCAATTAATTAACTTTTCGATAAGCCCGTCTTTCAGCATACTCGACACAAAGTGAGCAGATGAAAATTTTTTTGTTAAATTCATTATAATAGTTTCTTCCCAATTTACTTTTCCTTTTGCATAATTCACATTGTTTTTTGAAAAAATGTTTTTTCATATCACTCTTCCTAGCCTCGATTTATTATAAAAAAGCTTGCAGTACTATGTGCAATAAGCGTTCCATCGTCTCTAAAGACTTTTCCTTCTGTCACAATTGTTTTATTTCCTTTATGAATAAGGTTTGACTTACATGATAATTCTTTTCCAACACCTGGTGCTACATAGTTTATTTTAATTTCAGTTGTTACCGCAGCTTTATCTGGTGGTAGGATGTGGTGAGCTAACCCTCCCATTGCTGAATCTAGTAATGTAGCAGTAATTCCACCATGAACAATATTAAGCGCATTTTGAATAATTGGTGTATTCGGAATTCTAATCGAAAAAGATTCTTCGAGATATTCACCTTCTGCATGAAGAAGGGCACCAATATATGAGCTTATCTTATTATTTTGCTTCTTCTTTAGACCATTTAGCAGTAATGTAAGAACTTCTATTTCGTCTTGATTAGCTTCTTCTAAAATCTCATTTGTTGTTTGTAGTAATTCTGCCTTATTCATCCGCTTATCCAACTCCTTTATGTAGTGATATTTTACCAAAATTTTCTTGAGAGTAGCAATTAATTTTTGGGTTTGGAACAAGGAGTTACTTAGTTTAACCAAGCTGCTAGTTCAGAAGGGTCGGATTGAAAGAGGTTTAAATTGATTGTTTATAAATACAAAAAATGGGCGAACCAATTAGTGGAGTTTTTGATAGTATATCATAGGCAAATGTATTGACGAGGTGATATTAGATGACATCAAAAAAGAAATCGCATCCTTCTGTTCAGCAATTTAAAGAATTTGTTAAGAAGCATCCTAAACTTGTACAGGAAGTTCGTAAGGGTAATAAAGATTGGCAGGAAGTGTTTGAAGACTGGTACTTACTTGGTGAGAGTGATGTTGTGTGGAAGCAATATAGAGACGGAGAGCAGGAGCAAGAGGATGATAAAAAAGATAGTAAAGCTGACTTTATGTCGCAAATGCTGTCAGCAGTAAAGAAAATGGATATGAATACAGTTAATCATCATATTACAAATATGAGCAGCACAATTTCAACTATTCAAGGTCTATTCGATCAATTTGGAAGTTCGAAGGGATCCAATCAACAAGCGACAAACAATAGTCAGAATCATCCTTTCACGTTTAGAAAGGACTAACGCTCTTAATTCGAGGAAAATCTTATGTCAGATACGAAAATCAACTGCAAAGTTTAACAGAGCCTAGTAAAAAAGGCAGATGGTCGTGAAAGGTGAATAAACAACTCCTTTATTCCTGAGATATAAGCCATTTTAGGATAGAGGGCAAGAACGTCTCTATTCTAAAACTTTTTAAGTAATGAACATAGTTTTTTATTCAACATTAGATGTCAAAATTGGGGAGGGTGCTGATGAGAAAGGAAGTTCAAGAGTTTATACAAGCTAAAAGTGACCGAAAACAATTTATAAGAGAACAGCCTCATTGGTACAGGAAGCTATCTAGAAACCCTAATGACTTTGATACCTTGGAAATTGAAATGATGAACTACTACCAAAGAACCATTCCACATAAAGTCCAACAATTTACTAATTCAGTACAAATGGCTTCGATGATGGTAGCGATGTTTCAATCAATGAGACAACAGGATTGAAAATATTTCTTTAGCTAATAAAATTAGTTTCGGGTTTAGGGGTTAATCAAAGTAAGATATAATTTCACGCTTGATTTAACTTAAGCTCGAAACTATTTTTTGATGGCTCTTTTTTTGAAAAGTTGTAATTTGACCAATTAACCGAGAGAAAACAGCGTCATAAAAGGTTAAAACTAAGGATTCATGTTTTCGCTCTTCTCAGTAAACAATAAAAAAAGGAGGCGAAATAAAATGAAAAGGTTATTAACCATGTTTGTATTATTATTGAGTATTTTAGTCGGTTGTACAGAGGACAAGCCTAGACCAAAGGGAATAGTAGATCAAATTATTCCCGTTCAAGTTAATGAAATTTCAAATGATATTGTAGCTGTTGCAAGTCAAAGCCCGAAAGCAACATTTGATATTAATTACCATACAAGAGAACAAAACGTATATGTAGAATGTTTTATTCCTGGTTTACAACTTGAAAAAGGCGAGGGTCATCTGAATGTCACAGTAGATGGTCAAAAGACAAAGGAAATTTATACTGCTGCTTTTATTTTAAAAGGGTTAGAAAAGGGTGAGCACAATATTGTAGTTGAGGTTGTGCATAATGCTCAAAATGTGAAGGATTTGAAAAAGACATTAAATGTAAAGGTTCAGTAAAATAAAAATAAGAAAGTTCATCTAAACATTGGATTTTTCATTTTTTGTTATTCATGTTAAAATGAATAGCGGAGGTGCATACAGCCTATGTTTGCAACTATTGAGAGTATTCAATTATTAGATGAAGCTGAACAACTCGCGGATTTAGTCCTGAATTCCGAGATTGCAGATCAGTATCGTCGTAGTTACAATATATTAAAAAATGATAAAGAAGCTCAAGAGTTAATTTATAGATTTACGAAAATAAAAGATCTTTACGAAGATGTTCAACGATTTGGTAAATATCATCCTGATTATCGAAAGATTACAAAGGAGTTACGAGATACCAAAAGAGAACTTGATCTAAATGAGGTTATCTCTAGCTTTAAAAAATCTGAAAATGACTTGCAATCACTTTTGGATGAAATTAGTGTTGAATTAGGTCAAGCAGTATCGATCCATATTAAAGTACCAACAGGAAATCCTTTCTTTGAATCCAGCTGTGGTGGAGGCTGTGGTTCCGGTGGAGGTTGTGGCTGCAAAGTATCATAACTCTTATTATTAATATCTAATATAAGATGGATAAAACAAACCACAAATGATGGAAGAAAAGTTTTTCTCTTCTTTCCATTTGTGGTTTTGTAATATCTATAAAGCTCATAATTCAAATACATAACGAAAAATAGTAAGACAAATGAAAATATTTGCTAGACTTTTGTTTGATATTGATTCATGATGCTAATATAGGTATAGTGTTGTTTGTAAATTACTGAGAAAAAGAATCTACACCTTATAATAAGGAGAATTATTATGTTTGAAAAGCGGCAGGGAATTGTTGTGTGGGTACATTCATTAAAACAGTTAAAAATGCTAAGAAAATTTGGTAATGTCCATTATGTTTCAAAGCGTTTAAAATATGTTGTTCTTTATTGTGATATGAATGCAGTTGAGCAAACTGTACAGAAGCTCTGTACATATTCGTTTGTTAAACATGCAGAACCATCATATAAGCCTTATCTAAAATTGGAATTTGAATCTAAAATTGATAAGGCAAAAGAATACGATTACAAACTTGGATTATGAAAAGAAGGCAGATACTTAGCTTTGAAAACACAAAGTTATAGTATCTGCCTTTGTTGTGGAAAAACATATGCTAGCGCATCGGCGGAATGAAATGATTTAATCGCAAAATGCCAATTAAATATTGATGATATAATTCTTTTTCGTTGAACATTGTAGAAGGTTTAACATCAATGGCAATAATGTTTAATTGTAAGGAGGCAGCTAGCTCCTCAAATAGCTGATATCTTTTATTTGCTTTAATTGATGGATTTGGAATACCTTCTCTACATAAATAGAGAGCTTGAAAGTCTCCCATGGTTGTTGGTTGCATAACAACTACTATTGAAGTAAATGCTTTTTCTTCTAGTTTTGTATGTAATGCAATTAATCTTGATACTCTATGCTGATTTGCTTTCGCTGTTTCAATTAGTTCATAAATATCTGAATAACCTTCACCTAGCTCAATAAATCTTTGTATCATTCTTCATTCCCCCTGAGACTTTAATAAAACTGTTATTGTATCTTTGTTGCATATAGTTACTTTGACAAGTAATAAACCAAGTCTTACTATATCATGTTGCTTTAATTGATAATAGCTTGAATCATTCTATATAATGATAAAAAAACCCTACAGAAAATCCTGTAGGGTCCTTCAAAACCTTTTATAAAAATAAAAGGCTGAAGGCAAAGGGAGAGGAGAAACCGGAGGAAGAACTTATGGGGAAACGTAAGTCTTCTCCGCGGTTGGCAACAACATCAACGAATCGATGTTGTTACTCTCATTATCACCAAATGGCTTTTCTGTATACATAAATAGGAAAAATTTTTCTTGAAATATGTTTAGAAGGGAATTTATTGTAACAACTAGAATAGCTGTGGTAGGATAAAATTGAACTTTATTTAGTAGTTTAATTTTAAAAATCGTGCATTAATTATCCTTGATGCAAATTAACAAATAGAAATAGTGGTGAAAGATTTGAGAGTAGTAGCAGGGAATTTTAAGGGAAGACAATTAAAAGCTGTGCCAGGAGTAACAACGAGGCCTACAACAGATAAAGTTAAAGAAGCCATTTTTAATATGGTAGGTCCTTATTTTGAAGGTGGTACTGCATTAGATTTATTTGCTGGTAGTGGTGGTCTTGGAATAGAAGCTTTAAGTCGTGGAATTGGACATTGCATATTTGTTGACCGAGAAGCAAAGGCCATTCAAACAATACATAAAAATTTGGAGCTTTGTCGAGCTGAAAAATTATCAGAAGTTTATCGTAATGATGCTGAACGAGCTTTAAAACCAATCGTTAAAAGAGAAGTTCAGTTTTCTTTGATTTTTTTAGACCCACCGTACAAGCAACAAAAATTGAAAGCGCTTATAAATACAATTGGTGATAATAATCTTCTACATAAAGAAGGATATATCGTTACAGAGCATGGATCAGATGTTAAATTAGATATGGAAATTGGTCAATTTGTTCAATGTAAGCATGAAACATATGGAATGAGTTCAATAACCATATATAGACTAAAAAATTTTGAAGAGGAGGAGTAATGATGGGGAGTATATCGGTTTGTCCTGGAAGCTTTGATCCAATTACCTTTGGACATTTAGATATCATTAAAAGAGGGGCAAAGGTATTTGATCAAGTGTATATTTGTGTGCTGAACAACTCTTCGAAAAAGCCTTTATTTACAGTTGAAGAACGATGTGAATTAATCAGAGAAGTGACCCATAATATACCGAATGTGTTTGTTGAATCTTACCAAGGCTTACTAATTGATTATGCTCGTGATAAACAAGCACAAGCAATTTTAAGAGGCTTAAGAGCTGTTTCAGATTTTGAGTATGAAATGCAAATCACATCCATGAACCGTGTGCTGGATGATAATATTGAAACTCTTTTTATGATGACTAATAATCAATATTCTTTTTTGAGTTCTAGCATTGTTAAAGAAGTTGCTAAATATAAAGGAGATATTTCTGATCTGGTACCGTCAGTCGTTGAAAAGGCTCTAAAAAATAAATTTAATAATGAAATGAATTAGGAAAAACAAAAAAGCCTTATTATTAGGCTTTTTTGTTTTTTGATTGTTAGTTAATCATTGTATTTTTTTAGGATTCATATCCACTAAAGGTATTCAACTAGGTGTCACAGAGTATGTGAAAATAATCCATGCTAATCCTGTTATTACAATGGCTTAGAAAAGACACTGCGTCTACCATACAAGAATACATACAGCATTAGTGATGATAACGTAATTAGCGGACCAATTTGGATAACAGACTCCCAATAGTTTCTTGCCCACTCTGGACTATGCAACATCAGCATGACAGGCAAATCACTTGTGTTGTATGCTTGAATATTTACATATAGAGGATTGAAGAGCAAGTAAGCAATAAATGATGAGTAGACTCCTTGAAGGATTCTTGCAAAAAAGAATGGTTTAAACCGTATATCTGTATCTGCTAATATACTTGCAACCTGAGCCTGTATAGATAACCCGCCAAATGCCAAAATAAAACTTGCAATCATTACTTTATCTACCAACTTTACATTAGTTTCACTAACTAACTGATTTCCAAGAGTGATTTCGAAAATCCCTGTTATTAGTGGAACACTCAGTTCAGTTGCTAAATGAAAGAGAGCTAAGATACCGGAAATAATAAAGGCAATCATCTCTGTAACATGAATTATAGAAAGAATTTTATTAAAAACAGAGAATAATATAATAAATCCGCCAATCATTAAGAGAGTTTGAATTGACGAAATAACAGCATCTCCAAGCATTTTGCCGAGAGGACGACCTTCTTGTATTCGTGTTGTATGTAACTCCCTAAACGCGGTCATGATCGAAGAAAGAAAGGTAACCTTCTTTGAATCATGTAATGTTTCACTAGATCCACCATAAAATCTCATCGTTATTCCTACACACAAATTCCCCAAATAATGGGCAGATGCCAAAAGGATTCCTAAAGCTGGATTGTTAAAAAATCCAACTGCAACTGCTCCGAAGATAAATAACGGATTTGAAGAACTAGTAAATGATACAAGTCGTTCTGCTTGTATTGCTGTAAGGTGGTTTTCTTGCCTTAGCCTTGCTGTAAGCTTTGCGCCAGCAGGATTTCCAGATGCCATTCCCATTGCCCATACGAAGCCACCAACACCAGGGACACGAAAGATAGGACGCATTAGTGGTTCTAATAAAACGCCTAAAAATTTCACAACCCCAAAACCTATGAGTAATTCTGAAACAATAAAAAATGGTAGAAGTGATGGGAAAACAACTTCCCACCAAATTTCTAATCCTCTAGTTGAGGCATCAAGTGATTCTTTAGGATTTAAAATGATGGAAATTGTAAGACCACTAATAAAAATAGCTAAGAATATGGTTTTGAATTTTGAAAGACTCAAAATGTGACGCCTCCTAAATCACGGTCATAATAATTTACAGATTATAAATATAATCTTCTGAATGTGAATTTACTAAAATAAGCACACCCAGAGCATGAACGACTATACTGATAAAGCTTTAATCAGCTTTATCAAATATACTTGTACAATCCTCATTAGTTCAATATACGTGAATAGGTACACTTTTTAGACCATAAGAATGACGTATAGAATAATTATCTGATTTGAAATTTACCTTTATCTAGATTTATAAGGAAATAAAATGAAAATATTGGATAAGCATTATATATTACACATACATTTTTATGTGGAGCTCTTTGCTAAGATTGCTAATTGAATAAATTATCTGGTATGAGTTTTATTATTAACGATTTCAAAGAAAGAAAAGAAGTGAATAGGCTTTATATCAAGCTGTTTGCTTCAGCTTATGTAAAGAGATAAAGTAAGCGAAAAAAGGAGGGATTCTCTTTGAAAAAGGAACCTAAAATTGGTTTAGCTCTTGGTTCTGGTGGAGCAAGGGGATTTGCTCATTTAGGAGTACTAAAAGTTTTAAAAGAAGAAGGAATTCCAATAGACTTAATTGCAGGAAGTAGTATGGGGGCTCTTGTAGGAACCTTTTATGCATCAGGTTTAAGCATTGAAAGAATGAACCAATTTGCGTTAGCATTTAAAAGAAAATACTACTTAGATTATACAATTCCTAAAATGGGATTTATTTCAGGTAATCGTGTAAAAGAACTGATTCGTTTATTTACACATCATAAAACATTTGATCAATTAGACATTCCTGTTGCTGTTATAGCAACTGATTTATATGATGGGAAAAAAGTAGTTTTTAAAGAAGGATCTGTTGCAGATGCTGTTCGAGCAAGTATTGCTATACCTGGAATCTTTGTTCCGGAAAAAATTAATGGTAGACTGTTAGTGGATGGAGGAGTAGTTGACAGAGTACCTGTTTCAGTTGTGAAAGAAATGGGGGCAGATATTGTCGTTGCTGTTGATGTATCACATGTAAAGAAAAATGAAGATATAACGTCTATTTTTGATGTTATTTTACAAAGTTTAGACATTATGCAGGATGAACTTGTACATCACCGGGAAATTGCTTCAGATGTCATGATTCGTCCACATGTAGAGCAATATAGTTCTAGGGCGTTTAAAAATACGAAGGAAATTATTGATATTGGTGAAAAGGAAGCAAGGTTACAGGTTGATAAAATACATAACCTTATCGAGAAATGGAAGGAGAACAACTCTGATGAAGGGTAGAACTATTTTTAGAACGAGCCTTTTTTTAGCAATTATTATTCTCATTACAACATTTATCAAACTTCCTTATTATATTACACAGCCAGGGATGGCTTCAGAATTACAACCGATAATAGAGGTGGAGAATGGATTTGATAAGGAAGAAGGTAGTTTTTCTTTAACAACTGTAAGGTTTGGTAGAGCAAACCCCCTAACATATGTCTGGGCAAAATTAAATGACTATCATTACCTTCACCCTCTTGAGGAGATTAGGCGTGAAGATGAAACTGATAAAGAATATATTAATCGCCAATTACACATGATGGAAGTTTCTCAAGAATCTGCGATTGCCGTTGCTTATAAAAAAGCAAATAAAAAGGTTGATTTTACATTCAATGGAATCTATGTAGACGGTGTTGTAGAAGATATGCCTGCTTATGATGTATTAAATGTGGGAGATCGAATATATTCAGTTGATCAAATTGAATTTCAAACAGCAGAGGAATTTATTGAGTATGTGAGTAAAAAGAATGAAGGTGATGAGGTGCTCATAAATTATGAAAGAGATGGAGAGCAAAAGGAAGCAAAGATTAAGCTAGCGGCGTTCAAAGAACAGCCAAGTAAAGTAGGGATAGGTATAGGGCTAGTTACTGATCGGGAAATTGATGTTGACCCTACAATTACCTTAAAAACCGAAGAAATTGGAGGTCCATCAGCAGGTTTAATGATGTCATTGGAGATTTATAATCAACTTATTGAAGAAGATATAACAAAAGGATATAAAATTGCTGGTACAGGCACAATTAATGCAGAGGGTGAAGTTGGTCCAATAGGAGGGATCTCACAAAAAATAGTTGCTGCTGATCATGATGATGTTGATATATTTTTTGCACCAAATGAACAAAACAATTCTACATCAGATTATCAAGAAGCCCTCAAGACAGCAGAAGATATTAATACAAATATGAAAATCATTCCAGTCGATGAGTTTGACGATGCATTGAATTATTTAATGAAAATAGAGGTTAAGAATTAAAACATCATGAAAATTAGCTTCAATCAAAGATCTTTAAATAAAAATGCCTGGATTAATCACCTAATCCAGGCATTTTTTGATCTCTCTATTCAGATAGCAAGTTGGTATCATATTAATTATTGAAAAATCCCTACTAAATTGCTTAATTATTTCCTAACAATTCTAATTGGAGGAGAAGTATATTCATCTTGCAGTCGTAATGAACGATTTGGTTCCTGAAATACCATGTTATATGTGTATGATGCTTTTATATCAATGTCAAGAAACGGATGTTGAAAAGAAGATACCTTAGAGATAAGAGGTATTGGAACGTCCTTTTTGATTGAATTTAAATATTTTTGGCCTTTCTCTGTCATTCCTAATAATCTTATGTATGGAGATAATTCGGTTATATCTTTCATTTGCTGTTTTGTTGTGTTTGTTAATATGTGGGTACATACTCTTTGAAGTCTTGTCCATGTGTATCTTTTTGATTTTAATTTTTCAATAAATTCATGAAAGCTAGTCGATTGGATAATAAACTTAAGTATTCGGTTTTCTAACCCTTCTTCAACCTCGTAAATTGACTGGATTTCTTCTTTACGCATTGTCAAAATTGAGTACTTTAAGTAATGAAAATAATTTTCCCAATTATGGAGGAGAGTGTTTTCAGCTTTATATTTGTTTATTCTTTCTAATGTTTCAGGTGGTACATAATTACTAATATTCACCTCCTCACTGTCGCTTGAGAACAAGGTTTTCCGAATACTTGTTGCACTAGCAATTGTAGGACTTGTAATAGTTTCATCATGATATCCGGCTGATGATCGTTTAATTGTATATGGTTTAATTTTGGACTTTTGTTTATAAATGGCACTCACATAATGAAATCCTAAAATATTATTTGGAAGAGAAAGATCTAGTATTTCTTGATCTCCCGCTAATTCTTGAAAAGCAAGGGTTAATGCTTTAGGATAACTCACTCCAGTTTGAACGTGCTTTTTTATTAGTTCATCATACTCTAATTGGCGCTTCAATAAAAATTGAGTTGTTTGAAGAAACGGATTAATTTCACCTGATTCACTACCAAAACAAAGACTGTCACAATGTAATGCTTCTAATATTGAAACTGCACCGTTTGCAAAGGTTTCTGCTTTCTGTGTTGCAAACACATACGGAAGCTCGATAACCAAATCAACACCATTTAGTAAAGCCATTTCAGTACGCTTCCATTTAGAGATGATCGATGGTTCACCCCTTTGAAGAAAATTCCCACTCATTACAGCAATAACAACATTAGCATTTGTTTTTTTTACTGATTCTTTTAAATGGTATAAGTGCCCATTATGAAATGGATTATATTCTACAATCAATCCGAGAACATTCATGTTATCACCAACAATTCATATTTTTTCTATTTGAACATTTGTGTTTAAAGTGTGGTATCTTTATAAATCAAACATGTCTATTTACTGATCCCACTTCAAACCTAATTCTATTATAGATTAAGAAGTGTTATGGATAAACCTCTTTACTTATTCCATTGTTTTCTGTATAGTGTTCTAACGGAACGGCAAAATATATGGTGTAAATACTGGTGTTAATTTTGCATTATAGAAATTATCATGTATACTAACACTGTAAAGAAAAAATATTGACAAATTATTTTGCGAAGGCTATAATTACCTTTGTTGCCTTGAGGTGATACACGTTGAAATGGACAATTAGTCAACTACATCAATTGCAAAGCAAGGGATTGAAGATTGATGAAGAAGTTAATGTAAGTGACCTTGTCACAAGTCATAAAGACATACGTGATATAAGTCCGGTAAATGTTATTGGTAGAGCAGATCTTAGCTCAACTAAAGCAACATTTCACTTAACAATAACTGGTTCAATGGTTCTTCCTTGTTCTCGAACGTTAGTGGATGTTAAATATCCATTTTCAATTGATACAACAGAAACATTTTTATTAAAACCAGCAGATTATGATACGGAAGATGATTTTCATCTAGTTGATGGTGATGTTTTGGATTTAACCCCAATAATAAAAGAAATCATTATATTAGAAATTCCGATACAAGTTTTCTGTGATGATGACAAAGTAGAAGGAGCTGCTCCACAATCAGGTAAAGACTGGGAAGTGATTTCTGAGGAAGCTCAGAATAACAAGGTTGATCCTCGATTAGCTGGACTGGCAAAATTCTTCGAAAATGAAGAAAGCTAATGATATTTTAGCTAATATCTTACAATGAACCGATTTATTCGGATTCATCTATGTAATGCTCTTTAAGGAGGTGGGAATAATGGCTGTACCTTTTAGAAGAACTTCTAAAACAAGAAAAAGACTACGTCGTACTCATTTTAAATTACAAGTACCTGGTATGGTAGAATGCCCAAGCTGCGGTGAAAGCAAACTTGCTCACCGTGTATGTAAAGCATGTGGAACATACAAAGGAAAAGACGTTGTAAGCAAATAATATGTTTGCCATTAAAAACGTGAGAATCTATTGATTCTCACGTTTTTATATTTACAAGATATTTTTGAACTATATAAGATAAGATTATTCAAAATTGTAAGTAGAACAAGTTAATAACTTAGTTTTGATATAAAAGCTTTGCGAATTGTCGAGTTTTTTAGTAACTTGAAGGAAATAGCATGATATGGAGTCTTGTGATACCTGTTCCTAATAGAAGGAACCTTATATGTACTAAACACTGAAAAAGAATGGTACTTGAGATTCGTATTAAACTTTTTCCATGTAAAAAAACAACTTTATGAGGGAAGTCCTTATTAAATGAAAGAAAGGAAGAAGAAACATGCAACAAAAAATAGTCATGAGTGAACCTATGTTAGGGGTTATAGAATTAAGATTAAATCGTCCTGATAAATATAATGCAATTGATTTTGAGTGTATGGATCAACTTAAGTTAAGTTTTGAGGCTATTAAAGATAGAAAAGATTTGAAAGCGCTTATTATAACGGGGGAAGGAGACAAAGCTTTTTGTTCAGGTGGAGATATAAAGGTGTTTCATGCGTTGAAAACACAAAAAGAAGCCTATCAAATGCTTTCGAAAATGGGAGATATATTGTATGAATTAATGACTTTTCCTGTACCAACTTATGCTTTATTAAATGGGGTTGCTTTAGGAGGTGGCTGTGAAATAGCAACAGCTTGTGATTTTAGATTAGCTAAACAAGGTGTTTCTGTTGGATTCATTCAAGGGCAATTAGCGATTACCACAGGTTGGGGTGGAGCAACAATGCTTTTGGAAAAATTACGGTATGATCAGGCAATGTCTCTCTTGTATTCTGCAGACAAGATATTAGTTGAAGAAGCAGAATCACTAGGCTTTATTAACAAAGTTTTCTCTTCTGAGGATGACTTTTACCCTGTTACTTACAAATTTATAGAAAACTCATTAGTTACCGACCCAAATGTAATAAGAGCATATAAATCAATTAAAGTAAATCAATGGAAACAAACCGGATTACATAATCGGATGATGTCTGAGATATATAACTGTTCAGTGTTATGGGAGTTAGATGAACATCATCAAGCTGTTGCAAATTTTATGAGCAGAAAAAAGGAATGAACATAGAGTTTAAGGTTATTTGATAATTAGGCCCTGATAAAGCTTAATATTGAATTTTAATAACCTGTTGATTGTGTTGATTGGACATGGATGGATATACAAGCATTCTAGCTTAAAGAAGGAGTCAAATGGCTATCTCACAGGAGTTCAACTAACAAGTAAACTCTTAGCCCTTTAGGATAAGAGGGCCATGTTTTTTTCCTAAGAAAGTAAAGCCTTTTATTATAGAAAGTTTTTGATAAATAGCAATTTGTGGTTTTGTATATTTTTATAAGTAATAGAGTGTAATTAGTCTATCTTTTCTAGTAGTTGCATATGTATTAATTAAAAGTGACTATTGGAGGTATTAAGATGACTACTACACGACAAGATGCATGGACACATGATGAAGATTTACTATTAGCTGAAGTGGTGCTGAGACATATACGTGAAGGAGCAACACAACTTGCTGCATTTGAAGAAGTAGGTAGAAAATTATCTCGAACTGCAGCAGCATGTGGGTTTAGATGGAATTCACATGTTCGTAAACAATATAAAACTGGTATTGAAGTTGCAAAAAAGCAAAGAAAAGAGTTAAGAACATATACTTCAGATATTGAGCAATCCACTGTTGAACAAGATCAAAATAATGAAGAAAAAGAAGTGGTTGAAGTTCCAAATGAGAAATCCGTCAATCAAAACCAAAGTCAAAGTTCAAATACAATAAAAGAACTTATTACATTTCTTAAACAGTATGAAGAAGCACCTGCGGTAAATGAAATTCAAGCAGAAAATCAAAGGTTAACAACTGAGAATATGGAACTGAAAGAGATTATTAAAAAACTTAAGCAAGAGAAAACTACATTATCAAACAATTTACAAGTAATAGAAGCGGATTATCATGCTTTAATTGAAGTGATGGATAAAGTTAGAAAAATGGTTATTCTACAAGAGGATGAGAGAAATCGAAAAGTGAAGTTTCAAATGGATAAAAATGGTGTATTAGAAAGAGTTGAAAAGTAAGATGAAAGTACTGTTTCAAAGAGTAATAATTTTAGAAACAACAAAAAAGTAGTGGGATTTTATCCACTACTTTTTTTGTTGCTTCTGTTTATAAGATGATTGATGAAGTATAAAAACTGCACTTTAGTTTTAAAGTCTAAGCTCCAGGCCGGCTTGCACTTTTCCTTATGTTTATTGTTCAGAGACTCCAGCTGGATACCACACTAAAGGATTTTCACCTTTATCTCTTTCCATATCATATTTCACAGGTTCAAAATCCATTTTTGACCAAAAGTCACCTGATTTTACACGTGGGTTAGTTTTAATAGGTAATTGAAAGGTTTTAGCATAATCAACAAGTGCTTTCCCATAACCTTTTCCTTGGTAATTAGGCAAAACTTCAAGCTTCCAAAGCTCTAAAAAGTCTTGTTGTGGATTGAAATATTGATCAAATTTCTTGTCAACTCGGTAAAGACTCATCCTAGCGACAAGTTTGTCTCCATAGTAAACTCCATAGAATGGTGAATCACTGTCATTTTCGATGATATTTGACTGTAAGTCTTCTAGCATCGAAAGTTCTTGAATGCCATACTCTCTAAATTTCTTAAATTCTTCTAATGTTTTATAATTGACTAATAGCCTTTCAACTTTTAACATAGTCATTTCCTCCTAGCTGTATATAATAAATAATTAATTATATCGAAGTAAATTTTTATTTAATTCATAACATTATTACATTACAATTATTATAACATGTGGAAAGTGAATATTGTTACATATTTAGTTACCGTTTTCATTTGCTCTCTTACTTGGTATACCCAGTTATATTAAAGAGAGAAGGACGAATTTATAGTGCTCATAACGTAACTTTGATATGATCATTTATAGATGATTAAATGATGATGTGTAGAACAATTTACGAGTGGGTGAAATAAGTGGAAGTTGGTATAATTGGAGCAGGCTCGTTAGGATTATTATATAGTTATTATCTTTCAATTAATCAATCAGTAACTCTTTATACAAACAAAGCTGTCCAAGCAACTCTTATCAATGAAAAGGGAATTACTGTTCAAAGAGATAATAACTTATTTCATACGAATCTGAATGCTAATGATTCTAGAGAATATAAAGAGCAATTTTTAATTATTACTGTTAAACAGTATCAGTTAGAAGAAATTATTGAAAAGTTAAAAGATCAACCTGCAAAAACAATCTTGTTTCTTCAAAATGGTATGGGGCATATTCGGTTCATGCCAGAAATAGAACATCATCAAATTCTCTTTGGTGTTTCAGAACATGGAGCTTTAAAATTGGATGAATCAACTGTAAGGCACACTGGAATAGGCTTGACTAAAATGGCGTTTTATAATAAGCAGAAAATAGATTCAGAAATAACGAATTCACTTATAAATAACGAGCATTCGATATTTATGTTTAAATTATTTTCAGAATGGGAGCCAATTTTAAAAGAAAAGTTAGTTGTGAACGCGACAATTAATCCTTTAACCACAGTGTTAAAAGCTAAAAACGGTGAATTGGCTTCCAATCCCTATTTTAAAAAGCTATTATATGAATTGTTTCTTGAGGTTATCGATGTATTAAATGAAAGCGATGTAGATGAACTTTGGTTACACGTAGTAAAGATTTGTGAAAATACTGCTGGTAATGTTTCTTCAATGTATAAGGACGTAAAAGAAGGAAGGTCAACAGAGATTGATTCCATACTGGGTTATTTAATTGATCATGCTGATGGAAAAAACATTCCATATATCAGATTCTTGTATTACGCAGTAAAAGGAATTGAGAATGAGGTTAACAAAGGGGGGGATTAGATGGATATTTTTGAATGGTTTGTTTCATTAGCTGTTACTCTACCTTTATTGAGCTTAATTGCCATTTATTTTCTTTTACGTTATATCGCAGGTAATAAAAAGAAAACAATTCTTTGGACAGCTGACATAACAACTATTATCTTTATTACATCTGTTCATTTTCATCTTATAGCTATTTTTGAAAAATCTTTTATTCTTCACATAGTATTAGTGTTAGTTGGATTGATCGTCCTTTTCTACTACGTTGATTATAAAAAAACGAAAATGCCATCAATAGTTACAGCCTCAAAAAAAGTGTGGAGGCTTTCATTTTTAGTGTTTTTTGTCAGCTATCTTTTTTTAACCCTATATGGTGTAGTTGATGGAATCATACAAAATACATTACCATTATAAAATGTTCCTATAGGCAAAGTTTTTTTGTTTCTTTACCATTAATGCTATACTCAAAATTGATAGATATAGATATCATGATAAATAATACATAATACAACTAAACTGTTACTTTGGATTGTGGACAAAAAACGTGTTTATATACAGTAAGGTAAAGCAATAAGATGTTTTTTATTGATTCAAAACCTTAAAAAGCGTAGTGCTTGAAATGGAGTTATTGTATCTAACATAAATCAAGATAGGCTGTTTTCGTAATCTTTGTTGTCTTTAGAATCATGAAGGAACAACTATGTATACAATCTAGTGGCATCCTTTCTTCTAAAAATTGCACCTTTTAAGCGATAACAAACTAATTACAATAGATAATGACGTCTCTTAGCAACAAGCTTTCAGAAAAGAGCCTTAAGAAATATATCTTTGTCAACAGCCGGAACAAATTTTAGATTTAATCTAGAAAGGAAGTTTCTAAATGGAGATTGTTGAACTCTCCCTACGCTCATCAAATCAATTTATGAATGATTTGATGGACAATAAAATAGAGGATGGAACATATTTTGACTATGATATCCATTCTGAAGAACTATTTAATAGAAGAGCACTGGATCTAAAAAATCGCTCCTTTCAGCGTGATACTTTAAGCTCATATTTATTTGAATATACTAACAGGTGTTTTCCTGGGTATCATAAAACATTGAATAATATAGAGAGATTAAAGGATCCAGATAGTGTTGTTGTAATTGGTGGTCAACAAGCAGGATTACTTACAGGTCCCTTATATACAATACATAAAATAATTTCAATTATTGTCTTAGCAAGAGAACAAGAGGCAAAATTAGGTTTACCTGTTATACCAGTATTTTGGATTGCTGGCGAGGATCATGACTTTGCTGAAATCAATCATCTATTTGTTAACAAAAACGGTGTGCCTAAAAAGCATACAATAAAGGATTCTCCATTAAAAAAACAATCTGTTTCACAATTACCTCTAAACCAGAAAAAAACAGTAGAGTGGATCGAGGAAATTTTTGAAGCTTATGGTGAAACTGATTTCACGAATCAATTAATTCAACAATTAAAAGTAGATATAAGTGAGTCCGATACATATGTTCATTTTTTTGAAAAAGTGATTATGAATTTATTTCGAGATGAAGGACTGGTTCTAATTAACTCAGGAGACCCGGAGCTAAGAAATTTGGAGAAAGCTTGCTTCAGGTTAATATTAGAACAAAATCAATCTATTTATGCTGCAGTTGTTGACCAACAACAAAAAATGATCAGCCATAACTATTCGCCAATCATTGACTTAGGTGAAAATAGTGTGAATTTATTTTATCACCATGATGGAGAGAGATTTCTTATAGAACGGGCTATAAACGGAGAATTTATTATACCTGATATCAATATTCATTTTTCATATGCAGAATTAATGGATCTTATTGAAACAACCCCTGAAAAATTCAGTAATAATGTAGTAACGAGGCCATTAATGCAGGAATTCTTATTCCCGACACTTGCTTTTATTGCAGGTCCAGGGGAAGTAACATATTGGGCTGAGTTAAAGAAAGTCTTCTCAGTAATGGAAATGAAAATGCCACCAGTAATGCCAAGGCTACAAATTACTTTATTGGAAAGATCTATTGAAAGAAATTTAATTGAAACGAGCGTATTGCTCGAGGATCTACTTCATAATGGAATTGAAGCTGCAATGAAATCGTATTTAGATTCGGTAACACCTGTTGATATGAAAAAAATAGTTGATGAAGCAAAAAAAGAAATTTCTTCAATACACTCAAGTCTGATAAATGCTGCAGTGGAAATAGATCCTAGTCTAGATCCTATGTTGCAAAAAAATGGGGCTTTTATCCAAGATCATCTTGATTTTCTTTTGAAAAGTGTGGAAAAACGCCAAAAACAAAAGCATCAGGTTCAACTTTCTAAATATAAATCAATGGAATTGTCACTTGTCCCAAATTTACATCCGCAAGAAAGAATTTGGAATATTTACTACTATATAAACAAATTCGGACCGGAATTTGTAAGAGATTTGCTAAACTTGTCATATTCTTTTAATCAAAAGCATAAAATTGTCAAATTATAAATGAAATTTTTTTGAAAATCCTGTTATTACAGGGTTTTTTTTTTGTGAAAAGAAATGTAGAATAAGAAGTGGAGATAAGTGGGGGGAAGTGGTGAGTTAAGGGAAGAAAGTGGGGGCAATGAGCATGTTCATGGGAGAATATCAACACACCATCGATTTAAAAGGCAGAATGATTGTCCCATCTAAATTTAGAGAAGGTTTAGGTGAAGCCTTCGTACTAACAAGAGGATTAGATCAATGCTTATTTGGTTACCCGATGAGTGAGTGGAAAACAATTGAGGAAAAGCTTAAAGCTCTCCCATTAACAAAAAAAGATGCACGTGCCTTTACCCGTTTTTTCTTTTCTGGCGCGACTGAGTGTGAGTTAGATAAACAAGGTCGTGTTAATATTGCTACACCACTTTTGCAATATGCAAAACTAGAAAAAGAATGTGTTGTAATCGGCGTTTCAAATCGAATTGAACTATGGAGTAAGCCTATTTGGGAAAAATATGTTGCTGAACAAGAAGATTCTTTTGAAGAGATTGCAGAAAATATGATTGATTTTGATATATAATCTTCACTTAAGCAAAATATTGACTAAAGTGGACAAGCTAATAGAAATGATTTGAAAAGGTGGTACAACTTATGTTTAAACATACAACCGTTTTATTAAAGGAAACGGTAGACGGCTTAAATGTTAAAGAAGATGGTACATATGTAGATTGTACATTAGGTGGTACTGGACATAGCAGCTACCTTTTATCGAAATTATCGCAAAAGGGTCATTTATACGCTTTTGATCAAGATGACGTTGCATTGGCTAATGCTAAAGAGAAATTAGCTATTTATGAGGGACAAGTAACCTTTATCAAAAGTAATTTCCGCTATTTAGCTGAGGAGTTAAAAGCGTTAGGCGTTGAAAAGGTTGATGGAATTATTTTTGATCTAGGAGTTTCTTCACCACAGCTTGATACACCTGAACGTGGATTTAGTTATCATCATGATGCGCCTTTAGATATGAGAATGGATCAACAATCAGATGTATCTGCATTTGAAGTTGTAAATAATTGGCCATATGAGGCTTTGGTGAAAATCTTCTTTAAATATGGTGAGGAAAAATTCTCTAAGCAAATTGCTAGAAAAATTGAAGCGCAACGAGAAAACAATCCGATAAAGACAACCGGAGAGCTAGTTGAGATCATAAAGGATGCAATCCCAGCTCCTGCTAGAAGAAAAGGTGGTCATCCTGCAAAACGGATTTTTCAGGCTATACGAATTGCTGTTAACGATGAATTAAAGGTATTTGAAGAAGCAATAGAACAATCAATTGAATTGTTAAAGCCAGAGGGTAGGGTTAGTGTTATTACCTTTCATTCCCTGGAAGATCGAATTTGTAAATCAGCCTTTAAGGAGGCTGCAACACCACCTGAGTTACCTCGTAATATGCCTGTTATTCCGGAGGGGTATGAACCAAAAGCAAAACTAGTAACTAGAAAGCCAATTTTACCTTCTGAAGAAGAGCTTGAAGAAAATAATCGTGCTCGGTCTGCAAAATTAAGAATTATTGAAAAGTTATAAAGGACAAAAATTAAAGTTTACATTGTGTAAATTTATCTAAGGAGGTTATAAGTATGAGTAATTTAGCAAGAAAAATAGAGCAACAAAGACAAGAGCAGCATCAGCATCAACCTAATACTGAACCAATTATTATTAAAAGAAGAGCTTCTATAACATTAGGTGAGAAATTTCTCGTTATATTACTCATTGGACTTTTTGTTATTGGAGCTGTGAAAATTGTTTCAAGCAGTTATACCATTTATCAAACGAATGTAGATATTCAAAAAATGGAAGCAAAGATATATGAACAAACAAAGCTTAATAGTGACCTCCATGTTCAGGTTGAGGAACTGAGTACATACGAAAGAATTTGGGAGAAAGCAAAAAGTTTAGGCTTAACTTTAGATCAAAATAGTGTGAAAACAGTACAAGACTAATAGCTCAAATCGGGGACTAGACTACTTTATTAATAGTAGTTTAGTCCCTTAAAAGTATTGTAGGATTTTTCGAACGATGGTGGTATGATTAACGGGGAGGTTTTGTATGAAATTGACTCAAAAAAATAAAAATATGAATAGAGGAGCTGCAATATTATCAGTATTTTTTGCGCTGCTTTTTTTAACGATATTCATTCGGTTCTTTTACATTCAATCAACAGGTACTGTACATGGACAAGCACTAGCAGCAAAAGTCGAAGAACTTTATAAAAGCCAGAGAACAATTGAGGCTGAACGTGGTTCTATTTTAGACCGTAAAGGTAATGTTATTGCTGAAGATAAATCATCTTATAAACTTGTAGCAATTCTTGATGATAAAATTACAACTGATCCTGATAACCCTCAACATGTTATTGACGTCTCTGAAACTGCTCAAAAGCTTGCACCCTTGATAAATATGGACATAAATGAAATTGAAAAGCTACTTTCTAAAGATTTATACCAGGTTGAATTTGGTGCAGCAGGAAGGGATATAAGTCATAGTTTAAAAGAAGAAATTACGAAGCTTGAACTTCCTGGGATAATCTTCAGCCGTGATACACAACGATTTTATCCAAATGGTATATTTGCGTCCCATTTAATAGGTTATGCTCAGCAAAAAGATGATAGTGGAGAAACTGTCGGTATGATGGGCTTGGAAAAAACCTTAGATAAATATTTACATGAAGAAGATGGTTTTGTTAAATATCAGAAGGATGGATACAATTGGAAGTTGCCAAATAGTAAAGATGAAATAACGGCACCTGAAAATGGAAATGATGTCTATTTAACGATTGACCAGAAAATTCAAACCTTTTTAGAAGATGCCATGAATCAGGTTGTAGATGAATACACGCCAGAAAAGATTATAGGAGTAGTTGCAGATCCGAAAACAGGTAAAATACTTGCGATGAGCCAACGTCCAAGCTTTGATCCAAATGTAAGAGACATTAACTCTTATTACAATGATGTGGTTTCATCACGCTATGAACCTGGATCTACTATGAAGATTTTTACCCTTGCAGCTGCAATTGAAGAAGGAGTCTATAATGGTAATGCTACTTTTCAGTCTGGATCATATTCTGTAGATGGACCGGATATTTATGACCACAATAAGACTGGATGGGGACCAATTACCTTTAATGAAGGTGTACAGCGTTCTTCAAATGTAGGCTTTTCTATTATTGCTGATAAACTTTTAGGAACAGATCGATTTTACCAATATCTCAACTCATTTGGTTTTTTAAAAACGACTGGAATTGATCTCCCAGATGAAGTTAATAGTAAGTTCAATTATAAATTTCACCGTGATCAAATCTCCACATCTTTTGGACAAGCATCTGCTGTTACACCAATTCAACAAATTCAAGCAGCTACTGCGATAGCAAATGGTGGAAAAATGATGAAACCATTTGTAATTGAAAAGATAGTAGATACAGATACACAAGAAATTGTTAAGGAAACGAAACCAACGATTGTGGGTGAACCCATTTCTGCTAAAACATCGCAAGAAGTGATGAATTTATTAGAAACAGTTGTAACTGGAGAAAAAGGTACAGGTAAGCCTTTTAAAATTGAAGGTTATAATGTTGCTGGTAAAACTGGTACTGCACAAATGTATTCTGACTCGGGTGAAGTTCTTAGAGGTCATGATAACTATATTTTTTCATTCCTCGGAATGGCACCAAAGGAAGACCCAGAACTAATTGTTTATGTTGCAGTTCAAAGACCTAAATTAGATGGTCAAGCAGGAGCAATGCCAGTTTCAAAGGTGTTTAACACTGTTATGAAAAACAGTCTTCAATACCTACAAATCGATCCTACTAGTACTGTTTCTGAAAAAGAATCAACCAACCAAAATGATGGAATCAAGTTACCATCATTCGAAGAGAAAAATCTCACTGAAGTAAAAGCTGAGCTTGATAAATTAGGCTTAGAAGCAGTAATGCTTGGTGATGGTCAGAAAATTATCTCACAATATCCCAAGGCTGATACAGCAGTGATTAATGATGAAAAAATCTTGCTGAAAACTTCCGATTCTATTAAAATGCCAAATATCACTGATTGGTCTAGAAGAGATGTTATGAAGTTAGGTTATCTTTTAGATTTATCGATAAAAACGGAAGGATCAGGATATGTGACAAAACAAAGTATTAAGAAGGACAGTATCGTAAAAGTGGGAGATTTATTAACAATTACGTTAAATACTCGCAAATCCTCAGACGATCAAACTTTAGAAAAGAAGAATAATTAACTAAGAAGTTACTCAATTTGAGTAACTTTTTTTCATTATGTATATAAGTTTAGGGCTAGTTTTTCAAATTTCATCTCTACTTTTCTATGTTCTAATCTCCTATGTACAAGCATATATTTTACAACGAGCCTAGACAAGGGGGGATAGGATATGCGGGTATCAAATGTAACTGTAAGAAAGCGACTTGCTTTAACTTTGCTTTTTGGGTTGATAATTTTTTTAGTGATTGATATACGTCTAGGATATGTTCAGTTCTTTCTTGGTAATTCATTAACTTCAGGTGCAAAAGACCTGTGGAGTAGAAATATACCGTTCGAACCTGAACGGGGAGAAATTTTAGACCGAAATGGTGTAAAGCTCGCCACGAATATGAGTGCTCCTTCAATTTATGTTGTTCCAAGACAAATTGAAAATCCTGCTGAAGCTGCAAAAAAACTGGCAGCGACTTTAAATATGTCAGAAGAAAAAGCTTATGGACATCTTACTAATAAGGTATCTATAGAACGAATAAATCCTGAGGGACGGAAAATTTCTCATGAAAAAGCAAATGAAGTGAGAGATTTAGATATTAAAGGTGTTTACATTGCTGAGGATTCGATTAGATATTATCCTTATGGTAGTTATTTATCACATGTTCTTGGTTTTGCGGGTATAGATAACCAAGGGTTATTAGGGTTAGAATCATTTTATGATAAACAGTTAAAGGGAGAAAAAGGATATGTTAAATTTTTCTCTGATGCTAAAGGTCAACGTATGCCTGATGAAGCGGATGATTATACAGCACCTGTAGATGGGAATAATTTAAAACTGACAATTGATTCTAGAGTTCAGACCATTATTGAAAGAGAATTAGATAATGTACAGGCTACATATAATCCAGATGGAATTATTGCGATTGCAATGAATCCAAATAACGGGGAAATACTTGGTATGTCAAGTAGACCTGATTTTGATCCTGCAAACTTCAGAAATGTAGATCCTATAGTTTATAATCGAAATTTACCTGTATGGAGCACATATGAACCAGGTTCAACATTTAAAATTATTACGTTAGCTGCAGCACTTGAAGAACAAAAGGTAGATCTTGAGAAAGATGAATTTAATGACACTGGTTCTGTGGAGGTAGATGGAGCTCGATTAAGATGCTGGAAAAGAGGAGGACATGGACATCAAACTTTTTTAGAGGTTGTTCAAAACTCCTGTAATCCAGGCTTTGTTGAGTTAGGACAAAGACTTGGTGAAGAAACACTATTTAAGTACATTAAAAATTTCGGCTTTGGTCAAAAAACAGGCATCGATTTACAAGGTGAAGGTACAGGTATTATGTTTAAGCCTGAGCGTGTAGGTCCTGTTGAGCTTGCAACCACAGCTTTTGGTCAAGGTGTTTCTGTTACACCAATCCAACAGGTTACGGCAGTATCTGCTGCTGTTAATGGAGGGATATTATATACTCCTTATATTGCTAAAGAATGGGTCGACCCTGTTACAAATGAAGTGATAAGTAGACAAACTCCTGAGGCAAAACGGAGGGTGATCTCTGAGGAAACATCAAAGGAAATTCGTTATGCTCTTGAAAGTGTTGTTGCACAAGGAACAGGACGTAACGCGTTTGTTGATGGTTATCGTGTAGGTGGGAAAACTGGTACAGCTCAAAAAGTTAAGGACGGAAAATATATGGAGAATAATCATATTGTTTCCTTTATTGGATTTGCTCCTGCAGATGATCCACAAGTTGTAATATATGTTGCCGTTGATAATCCTAAAGGTACAATTCAATTTGGTGGGACTGTAGCTGCCCCAATTGTTGGTAATATAATGAGAGATGTTCTTCCTGAAATAGGTGTTGAACCTAGAAAAGACCAGATTGAAAAAGAATATAACTGGTTGGACACAAAATTAGTAGAGGTACCGAATATTATAGGGTTATCGAAGCAAGAGTTATCAGAGCAATTAGTTAATTTGAAGCTTGATGTTTCTGGTGAAGGAGAGGTTGTTGTGCAGCAATCCCCAAGTGAAGGTGTGAAAGTGAAAGAGGGCTCCAAATTACGTGTCTATTTAGGTGAAGATAAAAGTGTAAAATCAGATAAAGATTAATAAAAGAAAGCATGCCATTTTTAAAAATTATAGATGGCACGCTTTCTTTCTGTTGTTTTAGTATTATATTTGTCCTGCCTGTTGAAGTCTTTCATCTAACGCTAATCAACTTATACTATTTTAAAAGTTAATAACAGCAATTGAATACCAAAGCTTTATGGAGCTAAGATTATTGATAAATTCACAATATATCTGAAAAAAAACCAATTTTTATCAAGAAATAAAACGAAGAAGGATAGCTCTTTTTTTATAAGTAAGATAAAATAAGGACTGAGCAAAAAACATCAATTAAGTGATCTAAGAAGTGAAGCTTTGAAATGAAAGTAGGAATATATTATGAAATTAAATGAATTGCTTACATATTTAACCGATCATCAAACCTATGACTTTACCGAAAATCCTTTTATACAATCCATTGAAATGGATTCCAGAGAAGTGGGTAATGGGAGCCTGTTTATTTGTATTGAAGGTTATACAGTTGACGGTCACAATTACGCTAAAAAAGCTGTTGAAAATGGAGCTGTTGCAATTCTTGCTGAAAAGGAAATAGATGTAAATGTACCTGTTGTTATTGTAAAAGATACTAAAAGAGCAATGGCTTTACTTGCTGATATTTTTTATGGTCAACCTACTCATCAAATGCACCTCATTGGTGTAACTGGAACAAATGGAAAAACAACAACAACACACATTATTGAAAGTATATTAAATGAAGCAAATAAGAAAACAGGTCTAATTGGGACGATGTACATAAAAATTGCCGATGAAATTAAAACAGTTAAAAATACCACCCCTGAAAGCTTAACACTACAAAAAACTTTTAATGAAATGATGAAAAAGAAAGTTTCACACGCAATTATGGAGGTATCATCTCATGCTTTACATTTAGGGAGAATCCATGGTTGTGATTTCAATGTAGCAGTATTTACAAATTTATCACAAGACCATTTAGATTATCATGAAACGATGAAGGACTATCAATTTGCAAAAGGTCTCTTATTTGCACAGCTAGGAAACCGTTTCAATCATAACGAAATAAAGGTTGCTGTGTTAAACGAGGATGAAGAGGCTTCAAAAGAATACAAAAAAATGACTGCTGCAAAAATTTTAACATATGGAATTGATCAACAAGCAGACATTATGGCAAAAGACATAAAAATGACATCACAAGGAACACAGTTTAATCTTATTACACCAAATGCTGAAAAAATAGTAACAATAAATATGGTAGGTAAGTTTAGTGTTTATAATGTTTTAGCTGCAGTTGCTGCTTGTCTAGCTTCATCAATTGATCTACAGGTAATTATTAAAGCAATTGAGTCGATGGTAGGAGTTAGAGGCCGTTTTGAATTAGTTGATGCAGGCCAAGATTATACAGTTATCGTTGATTATGCACATACACCGGATAGCTTAGAAAACGTACTTCAAACAATTAAACAATTTGCTACAGGTCGTGTATTTTGTATTGTAGGCTGTGGTGGGGACCGAGATAAAACCAAACGTCCTCTTATGGCTAAAATTGCTTCTGTTTATAGTGATGAACCAATCTTTACATCTGATAACCCAAGAAGTGAAGATCCTTTAATGATATTGAAAGATATGGAAAAGGGAGTGGAAGGTTTGCACTACCACTTAATTCACGACAGGGAGGAAGCAATACAGCTGGCTGTAAAAAAGGCAATTAAAGGCGATGTTATCTTAATTGCAGGTAAAGGGCATGAAACATATCAACAAATTGGCAATCAAACTCTTGACTTTGACGACAAAGAAATCGCAATAAAGGCGATCCGCTTATTAAAACAATAAGTTCTTTAGATGTTCTTTTCGGGATAGTTAAAGCTGCGGATTATAACTATTTAAAGGAACAGATATAAAGGGTGAGCCGACAAGTGTTAGTGTCTAAGATGGCTTTCGAGAATAAATAATCCATTTGCCCAGAGAGAGTTCCTGTAACAAAAATATAAAATGAATTAACGAATTAAAAAATAAAAAATCTATTCTAATCGGATTATTGTACATAAGTAAAATTGTGTGGTTTTAGAACTTTTTTAATCATAGAATAGGTAACATAGATAGAAAGAGAAGTTGATAAGATGATTGAAATTAAGTTAGGAAAACATATTTTTGAAAATAAGACATATGATATTTGCATATATAACATGCTCGTATATAGTAATAAGACATTGATAGAAAGGAGGGATTATACATGTTAGAGCAGGCGATCTTAATTACAATTGCGATGGGATTCTTAATAAGTGTATTATTATCCCCACTTATTATTCCATTTCTACGAAGATTAAAATTCGGTCAAAGTATAAGAGAGGAAGGACCAAAATCACATCAAAAGAAATCAGGTACACCTACAATGGGTGGGGTAATGATTATCTTTGCGATCATAATTACTACGATTGTGATGACGGGGAAATACTCTCAGTTAAGTGTCGAGATGTATTTATTATTATTTGTAACAGTAGGTTACGGTTTGTTAGGCTTTTTAGATGATTTTATAAAGGTTGTAATGAAAAGAAACCTAGGTTTAACGTCTAGACAAAAGTTATTAGGGCAAATAATCATCGCTATTATATTTTATATTGTTTATACACAATATGGATTTTCAACTGATATTGGTATTCCAGGGACAAATATCTCCTTTGATTTAGGCTGGGGTTATGTTGTTCTAGTTATCTTTATGTTAGTTGGAGGATCAAATGCAGTTAACTTAACTGATGGTTTAGATGGTTTGTTATCAGGAACTGCTGCAATAGCTTTTGGTGCATTTGCAGTACTTGCATGGAATCAATCTCAACTAGATGTTGCTATTTTCTCAGTTGCAGTAGTAGGTGCAGTACTAGGTTTCCTAGTTTTTAATGCACATCCTGCAAAAGTATTTATGGGTGATACCGGATCACTGGCATTGGGTGGGGCGATTGTGACGATTGCCATATTAACTAAGCTGGAAATCCTACTTGTACTTATAGGTGGAGTGTTTGTAATCGAAACTTTATCTGTTATCATTCAAGTTATTTCCTTTAAAACAACAGGTAAGCGAATATTCAAAATGAGTCCTCTTCACCATCATTATGAGTTAGTAGGCTGGTCTGAATGGAGAGTTGTTGTGACATTTTGGACAATAGGTTTAATATTTGCAGTACTTGGAATATATATTGAGGTGTGGTTGTAATTGATAAAAACAAACGAATATATACATAAGAATGTATTAGTTATAGGGTTAGCAAAAAGCGGCTTAGCAGCCGCTAAATTATTACATAAGATTGGTGCAAATGTAGTAGTAAATGATTTAAAAGCAAATAAACAAGAATCAGCAGTTTTGGAATTAATCGAGGTAGGTATCGAAGTAATTACTGGAGATCATCCACTAACAATATTGGATGAATTTCAAATTGATGAAGTTGTAAAAAACCCAGGGATACCTTATTCAAATCCACTAATAAAATTAGCCCAAGAAAAAAACATACCTATTATCACAGAGGTAGAGCTAGCATATAAAATTTCTGAAGCTGATATTATTGCCATTACCGGCTCAAATGGAAAAACTACAACAACTACCCTTATATATGAAATGCTTCTTGTAGATAACAAGCGACCACTTATTGCAGGAAATATCGGAACAGTTGCTTGCGAGGTTGCACAAAGTGCTACGAAGGATGATGTGATTGTTATGGAATTATCTTCATTTCAATTACTAGGAACTAGAGAATTTAAACCAAAAATAGCCATGATTTTAAATATATTTGATGCCCATTTAGATTATCATGGAACAAAAGATGAATATATTTATGCAAAAGGTAAAATTTATGAAAATCAATCCTCTACAGATGTAGCTATTATTAATTATGATGATGAGGATGTTATGCGTAATGCTGAAAGCTCTCATGCTGAAAAGCTTTTTTTCTCTAGTACAAAAGAATGCATGGATGGTACCTATCTTAAAGATGAAAGTGTTTGGTTTAAAGGTGAACGTATTATTTCCTTAAAAGATATTGTTCTGCCAGGGGAGCATAATGTTGAGAATGTTCTAGCGGCAATATCTGCGGTAAAGCTACGCGGTGTGACGAACAGTTCAATTAGAAAAGTGTTAACTTCTTTTAATGGAGTAAAACATAGACTTCAATTCGTTGGAGAAGTATCGAAACGAAAATTTTATAACGATTCTAAAGCAACAAATATATTGGCAACAAGCAAAGCGCTTAAAGCTTTTCATACACCAACTATATTGTTAGCTGGTGGTCTTGACAGAGGTAATGAGTTTGATGAGTTAAAGCCATATTTACAAAATGTAAAAGCGATGGTTTTATTTGGAGAAACTGCACCTAAATTAGAACGGATTGCAAAAGAATCTGGAATAGAAGTAATCAAACGTGTCGATAATGTGGAACAAGCGGTATATACGGCGTTTGAAGTTTCCACAACAGAAGATGTTATTTTATTATCACCAGCTTGTGCAAGTTGGGATCAGTATAAAACTTTTGAAGAAAGAGGAGACATTTTTATTCAAGCCGTGCATAAGCTTAATTAAGGGCTTGTACAATGTTTTACTTGTAGACGGAGCATTCCGCGTTTTTCTATAGACGATACAGCCCTTAATAAACTTGATACAGGGGTGTGTTCGGCGTTGACAGCAAAAAGGTCTACACCAGATTTTATATTAGTTATTCTAACATTACTTCTTTTAACAATTGGTCTTGTCATGGTATACAGTGCAAGTGCGGTTTGGGCGACTTATAAATTCGATGATTCATTCTTTTTTGCAAAACGTCAGCTGTTATTTGCAGGTGTTGGTGTAATCGCGATGTTTTTTATCATGAATGTTGACTATTGGACCTGGAGAACATGGTCTAAAATGTTAATAATCATTTGTTTTTTTCTACTAGTTGCAGTATTAATCCCAGGAATAGGAATGGAACGAAATGGTTCCCGTAGCTGGATAGGTGTTGGTGCATTTTCAATTCAACCCTCTGAGTTTATGAAATTAGCCATGATAGCATTTTTAGCTAAGTTCCTATCTGAAAATCAGAAAAAAATAACTTCTTTTAAAAAGGGTCTAGTCCCTTCACTCGGTCTTGTTTTTACTGCATTCGGAATCATTATGCTACAACCAGATTTAGGGACAGGTACAGTAATGGTTGGAACCTGTATTGTGATGATTTTTGTATCAGGTGCAAGAGTTATTCATTTCGTATGGTTAGGGTTAATTGGAGTCGCTGGGTTTGTTGCTCTTGTCTTATCAGCACCATATAGAATAAAACGAATCACTTCCTTCTTAGATCCTTGGGAAGATCCACTAGGTAGTGGATTTCAGATTATCCAGTCGTTGTATGCAATTGGACCTGGTGGTTTGTTTGGTTTAGGACTTGGTCAAAGTAGACAGAAGTTCTTTTATTTACCAGAACCTCAAACTGATTTCATTTTTGCCATTTTAGCAGAAGAACTTGGTTTTATAGGTGGATCTTTTGTTATTTTATTATTTGGACTATTGCTATGGAGAGGTATTAGGATAGCACTTGGGGCACCAGATTTATATGGTAGTTTTCTAGCAATCGGTATTATCACAATGGTTGCCATTCAAGTTATGATCAATGTAGGAGTCGTCACAGGATTGATGCCTGTTACTGGGATTACGCTTCCATTTTTAAGCTATGGAGGTTCATCACTAACGTTAATGTTGATGGCAATTGGTGTTTTATTGAATGTTAGTCGATATTCTAAATACTGAATTAAGAAAAGAAGTTTCATTATTAGCTATTTATCATATACAATATAAGAAGTTAAAAAAAGGCTGACAATTGATGAGTGACAAACTTAAGAGGATATCCTCTAAGCAGTCCTTAATAGTCAGCCTTAAATACGTTTTACATATGTGATTTTTTGTTTTTTTCGTAAGCTTTGTTGTGTTTAGTATCTGGAAGAATGCAGTCTATAGAATCTTTTATTGTCTTATTATAGTAACATAAAAGAAAATATCACTGTTCTACAACATATGATTAAGATAAATAACAACAATTTTCTAAAAACAAGAGTCTTATATCTTCAATTAAACAATTAATAAATCCATATATATCAGGAGAAGTGGGGGGACAGCTATGAAGGTAGTAGTAAGTGGTGGCGGAACAGGTGGACATATCTACCCAGCCTTAGCTTTAATTAACGAGATAAAAAAACATGATCCTAATGTGGAGTTCTTATACATAGGCACTGAAAAAGGATTAGAAAATAACATAGTGAAAAGAGCAGGGATACCTTTTAAGGCTATTGAGATCACTGGATTTAAACGGAAGATTTCGTTTGAGAACGTAAAGACTATTACGAGATTTTTAAGAGGTGTAACTATTTGTAAGAAATATTTGAAGGATTTTAAGCCGGATGTTGTAATTGGTACAGGTGGCTATGTATGCGGACCAGTCGTTTATGCTGCCTCAAAACTAAATATACCAACTGTTATTCATGAGCAAAATAGTTTGCCGGGAGTAACGAATAAGTTTTTATCTAGATATGTTGATAAAGTAGCTATTTGTTTTGAAGATGCAAAAAAATACTTTCCTGAGCATAAAGTAATTTTAACAGGTAATCCAAGAGCATCTGAGGTTCTTGGCAGAGATGCCGAAAAAGGCAGACAATCGTTAGGTTTAAAAGCTAATCAAAAAACAGTACTGATTTTTGGAGGTAGTAGGGGAGCTAGGGCAATTAATGATGCTGTGTTACAAATGATACCTACTTTAGCCGGTAAGTCATATCAAGTTGTATATGTCACTGGTGAGGTACATTATGAAAAAGTAATGGAGGAGATTAATAAATTAAGTGATTCCTCTCATGTTATTATAAAACCATTTATTCATAATATGCCTGAGGTATTATCAGCTGTTGACTTAATTGTGTCTAGAGCAGGTGCAACATCATTAGCTGAGATTACAGCACTTGGTTTACCAAGCATCTTAATTCCTAGTCCATACGTTACTGCGAATCATCAGGAAGTTAACGCTAGATCATTAAGTGATAAGGATGCTGCTATCTTACTAAAAGAACAAGAATTAAATGGTGAAACTCTCCTTTCGACAATTGATCATATTTTGTTAAATCAAATAAAACTAGATGAAATGAGTCAAGCATCGAAAAGATTAGGTATACCAGATTCAGCTCAAAGATTATATGAAGTTATGCAAAAAATTAGTGGGAAATAAATAGAAATAGATATTGGTTATTGATTTTCTCTCTGTTTATATCAAGGAGGTAGTGATGAGTAAATTATTGATGCAATTAAAAGATGCTAACATAGGAAAAGTGCTTGAAAATGAACCGCTGGCAAAACATACTACAATTAGAATTGGTGGTCCTGCTGATATATTAATTGAACCTTCTAATAGTGAAAATTTAAAAAAGGCATTGGAAATTATTAAATCTAACGGTGCTAAATGGAGAGCCATTGGAAGAGGTTCAAATCTTCTAGTTGCTGATAAGGGAATCGAAGGTGTTGTCATTAAATTAGGTAATGGACTAGATGATCTGAAAATTGATGGTGATATGCTGACTGTTGGTGGAGGGTATTCTATCATAAAGTTAGCTACAATTATTAGTAAGAAGGGTCTAGCAGGTTTAGAGTTTGCCAGTGGCATACCTGGGTCTATTGGTGGAGCGGTATATATGAATGCTGGTGCTCATGGATCTGATATGTCTAAAATAGTAAACAAAGCTCTTGTTTTATTTGAGGATGGACAATTAACTTGGTTAACAAATGAAGAATTAGAATTTTCATATCGTACCTCTGTTCTTCAAGAGAAAAGGCCTGGGATTTGTATTGAGGCTGTTTTACAGCTACAACAAGGTAAAAAGGAAGACATTGTTGCGATTATGCAAAAAAACAAAGACTATCGAAGAGATACACAACCTTGGAATTTCCCATGCGCTGGCAGTATTTTTCGTAATCCATTGCCTAATTATGCAGGTCAATTAGTTGAAGAAGCTGGTTTAAAGGGTTACCAAATAGGTGGAGCAAAAATATCTGATATGCATGGTAATTTCATTGTGAACGCCGGTGAAGCAACAGCCCAGGATGTGTTAGATTTAATCGATTTTGTTAAGAAATCAATTTTTGATAAGTATGGAATAAAGATGGAAACGGAAGTTGAAATAATAGGTAGTAAATAATCACATTAGATCCCTATATTTCCTTTTATTGTGTTATAATAACAAAAAATAGTTAGATAAAATAAACGGCATTTTAAATGCCGTTTCAGGCTGTCGACAAAGTCAGCAGCTATTTTCTTTATCTCTATAAGGTTCAATATATAGTATGGTATTTTTGAATTGATATCAATATATGTGGAATTCATGAAGTGAAAACCCCTTTTTCTTTAGTGCTTTTTCTGAAAAAGGGGTTTGTCTACACTCTGAAACGGCATTTTAAATGCCGTTTGTTTTATCATTTACATTAAAAACGTTATTTTTTTGTGAGGTAACAAGTAGATCTTAAACTTACTATTATTCAATAAAAAATGAAAAACTACCTAGCTTATCCATGCTAGGGTGGGGTGAATTGATTGGAAAAAAAAGTTGTTTCGTTAGAAGACCGCATACCTAAATTACAACAGCAGCGTAAACACAAGACTAATCGCAGACTTATTTCTTTTTTGTCAATATTTTTCCTATTAATATTACTTGTTATCTATTTTCAATCTCCATTAAGTAAAGTTTCTAGGATAACTGTAAGTGGCAATAATTATGTGACTTCAGATGAAATTATTGAAATGAGCGGCATATCAAAGTCAACAGGTTTCTGGAATATAAATTCTGAAACTGTAAAAGAAAAAATTGAAAAGCATTTGCAAATCAAAAAAGTGGAGATCCAAAAACAACTCCCTAATTATATCATTTTGCAGGTAGAGGAGTTTGAAAGTGTTGCTTATCTTGAAAAAGCAGGTGCATATTATCCTATCTTAGAAAATGGACAAGCACTTCAAGATCAGGTTGTCACAACACCAGCTGATGCTCCAATTTTAATAAATTGGAAGAGTGATGAAGAAATTGAAGAACTAGTTAGTGAATTAAAAAAAATATCACCTACTATAACAAATTCAATTTCCGAAATACATCATACTCCAGGAAAGACAGATCCTTGGCTTATTAAATTATATATGAATGATGGTTTTGAAGTTATTGCCTCAGTGCGAACATTTTCAAAAAAAATGGAATCTTACCCAAGTATAGTGAATTCGCTTGATGAGAATAGTAGAGGTGTTATTCACTTAGAAGTTGGATCCTACTTTAGGTCATACGATCAATTAAATAAAGAGGAGGAAGGAAATGAAAGTGAAATTGAGGGGTAGTTATGTTATTTTATCCCTTGTCCTTCTTGTCTTAGGTTTTTTAATTTCATATTCTTTTCAATTGACTAAGGAAAGAAACGAAAATCAGACAATTTCCCCTGAGCAGTGGGATAAAGAATATGAAATAAGGTCTCAATTAGTTATGAATGAAAAAATGAATAGAGAACTTCAAAAAGAATTATATGCGAAACAGGAACAAGTAAAGAAAATAGAAGAAGCATTAAAAGATCAGAAACAGGTATATTTTAATCTAGTAGAAGATGTAGAAAAGTACCGTATGTATGTTGGGGATGTTGCGGTCGAGGGAAAAGGTGTAGAGGTTGTTTTAGAGGATGCATCATATGTGCCTGAGGGAGAAAATGTCAACAATTATATTGTTCATGAAAGCCATATTTTTGATGTAATCAATGAATTATATATCTCTGGTGCTGACTCAGTGTCTGTTAATGGTCAGAGGTTATCAAGTCACTCCTATATATATTGCAACGGACCTGTCATAACCGTTGATGGTAACCAATTTCCTGCTCCGTTTGTAATAACAGCGATTGGTGATCCAAATGTTTTAATACCATCTTTAAATATTACTGGAGGAATTATTGATCAACTTGCTTATGATAACATTGTGGTATCTATTGAAAAAAAAGATAAGATAAAAATGGAACCTTTATTGCAAGAGCAAAAATCGTCTTCTTAAGATCTAGACTTTTTTACTTCTTGCTGCTATGTAAGATTTAGTAAAGTTTATATAAGAAAAGAATAGCTAGGTGGTTTGTATGAAAAGTAAGGATTGGAAAAGAGGAATTAGCTTTACTATCCTTTTGATGATATTTGGAATGATGCTTGCGGTGCAATTTCACACAATACAAGAACCTATCGTAAGAGATACCCGAGATATGTGGCAGCTAAGAGAAGATTTAAAGAAACAGCAACAATTACAAGTTGAACTTTCAAGTGAAATAAGAAAATATAATGAGATGCTAAAAACCTATGAAAATGAAGAAGATCAGAATCCGGAGACAGCATTAAAAGAGACATTAAATATATTAAAGGAAGAAGCGGGACTAACAGAGGTAAAAGGTTCGGGTATTACGATTAAGATAGACAAATTGTTTTCTGAAGAATTAATTGGGTCCCAAGTTCAAGACATTTCACCTGAATTACTTAAGAGGTTAATAAATGAATTGAATTCTTACGGAGCAAAAGATATTTCCATTCAAGGAAGGCGAGTTATTAACTCTACGGTCATACGTGACATCAATGGCCAAACTAAAATGGATAATTTCAGTTTACATAACTTTCCGATAGAAATAAAAGTTATTTCCGAAAATGTCGAAAAGCTTTATAATCGAATGAATGCTTCAACAACAGATGAGGATTTTGCAATCGATAATCTAAGTTTGTTTATTTCTAACCCAGAAGAAAACATAACAATTCCAGCATATGAAGACACAATTCGAGTGAAAAACATGAAACCTATAGAAGCAGAGAAAGAAGGGGGATAATATGTGGCTACCAATACTAGGTTTGATTTTAGGTGTTTTTTTAGGTCTTGTATCAGAGCTACGAATTCCCCCGGAATACTCTAATTATTTATCAATCGCGATTTTAGCAGCACTTGATACATTATTAGGTGGTATTAGAGCACACTTGCAAGATATCTATGATGAAATAGTGTTTGTGTCCGGTTTTTTCTTTAACATTATACTTGCTGCAAGTTTAGCTTTTCTCGGTGTTCATCTTGGTGTAGACTTGTATCTAGTAGCTGTTTTTGCTTTTGGTGTTAGATTGTTCCAAAATATCGCAGTGATAAGAAGAATTTTAATTTCAAAATGGTCAATTTCTAGAGAAAAAATGAAAAAAACTTGATTATTTAAAAAGGGAATTCGAATTATTTGACGAATAAACACTAGTGAAGCAAAAATCAATAAATATTAAAAAAATATTTTGTTACAAATATGTAAAACTAGATTCATTGTCATGTTGTTCTTCGAAGATTAGAATAAGAAGAGTAGTAATAGATGAGGAGGTGCCTTAGAATGAACAGCAATGAACTATTTGTAAGTCTTGACATCGGTACATCCAGTGTTAAAGTAATTATTGGTGAAATGACAAATGATGCTTTGAACATAATTGGTGTTGGTAATGTAAAATCAGAAGGATTGAGAAAAGGATCTATAGTTGATATAGATGAAACCGTTCATTCTATAAAAAAAGCAGTAGAGCAAGCAGAACGAATGGTTGGAATTTCTTTGAAAAGGGTTGTTGTGGGTGTTACTGGTAACCACGTGCACCTTCAAAATTGTCATGGAGTAGTAGCTGTTTCCAGTGAGAACCGTGAAATATCTAATGAAGATGTTAGAAGGGTTTTAGATGCTGCTCAAGTTATATCAGTTCCGCCTGAGAGAGAAATAATAGATGTTATTCCACGACAATTTATTGTTGATGGTTTAGATGAGATTAATGATCCAAGAGGGATGTTAGGTGTTCGTCTAGAGATGGAAGGAACAATCATTACAGGTTCTAAGACGATTTTACATAATTTATTACGTTGTGTAGAGCGTGCAGGCTTAGAGATTACAGACATTTGTTTACAACCATTAGCAGCAGGTTCTGTCGCATTATCAAAGGATGAGAAAAATCTAGGTGTTGCTCTAGTTGAAATTGGTGGAGGGTCAACAACAATAGCTGTTTTTGAACAAAACCATCTTGTAGCAACAAGTGTTCTACCTCTTGGTGGAGAGCACATAACAAAAGATTTATCTATCGGACTTCGAACTACAACAGATGAAGCTGAACGAATTAAACTCAAGTATGGACATGCTTATTATGACCATGCATCTGAAGACGAAATATTTGAGGCATCTGTAATAGGCTCTGATCAAAAAAGAACCTTTAATCAATTAGAGATAGCTGATATTATTGAAGCAAGAATGGAAGAAATTTACGAGCTATTAGTACATGAATTAAGGAGACTCGGAATACAAGATTTACCTGGTGGATTTGTTCTTACTGGAGGTACGGTTAGAATGCCAGGTGTACTTGAATTAGGACAAGTAATCCTTCAAAATAGTGTAAGAATCGCCAGTCCGGATTATATTGGTGTAAGAGAACCACAATATATGACAGGCGTAGGTTTAATTCAATTCGCTCATAAAAATGCAAAGATACAAGGTAGAAAAATTGGTTCAAATGTTACGGTAAATGCTATTGAGGTAGCAGCAGCTCAAGAACCTCAGCAACATCGTACAAAACCGCAAAAACAGCAAGAAGAGAAAAAATCTAATAAAGTAAAGAAATTTTTTGGCTACTTCTTTGAATAGTACACATCAATTAGAAGTCATTTGATGGATTAGGAGGATTTCGCATGTTGGAGTTTGATACAAATATTGACGGCTTGGCGACCATCAAGGTAATCGGAGTAGGTGGCGGTGGTAACAATGCTGTTAATCGAATGATAGAACATGGAGTACAGGGTGTTGAATTTATAGCAGTTAACACTGATGCACAAGCTTTAAATTTATCTAAAGCAGAAGTTAAAATGCAAATAGGCTCTAAACTTACTAGAGGTTTAGGTGCAGGTGCTAATCCAGAGGTTGGGAAAAAGGCTGCTGAAGAAAGTAGAGAGCAGCTAGAAGAAGCATTAAGAGGCGCTGACATGGTCTTTGTAACGGCTGGAATGGGTGGTGGAACAGGAACAGGTGCAGCTCCTGTTATAGCCCAGATTGCTAAGGATTTAGGAGCATTAACAGTTGGTGTTGTGACTAGACCATTTACATTTGAAGGTCGTAAACGTCAAATGCAAGCAGCAGGCGGTATTTCAGCAATGAAGGAATCTGTTGATACACTCATTGTTATTCCTAACGATCGCTTACTTGAGATTGTAGATAAGAATACTCCTATGTTAGAAGCGTTTAGAGAAGCAGATAATGTATTAAGACAAGGTGTACAAGGTATTTCAGATTTAATTGCAACACCAGGGTTAATTAACTTAGACTTTGCAGATGTAAAAACAATTATGTCTAATAAAGGATCTGCCCTAATGGGTATTGGTGTAGCTACAGGAGAAAATCGTGCTTCAGAAGCAGCGAAGAAAGCTATTTCTAGTCCATTATTAGAGAAATCGATTGATGGAGCTCAAGGCGTTCTTATGAACATTACAGGCGGAATGAATTTAAGCTTGTATGAAGTACAAGAGGCAGCTGATATTGTTGCTACTGCTTCTGATCAAGAAGTAAATATGATTTTCGGATCTGTTATTAATGAGAATCTAAAAGATGAAATTATTGTTACGGTAATAGCAACAGGGTTTGCAGAACAAGATACAAATCCATTGAAGCAACCACCACGCCAGTTTAGTGGTGCCACTAATACAATGACAAAGCCGGCTCCAAAACGTGAAAATAAGCGTGAGGAAATGCCACAAGATACAACTCGTAATAATGTTCAGCAACAACAATCTGATGATACATTAGATATTCCAACTTTCTTAAGAAACCGTAATAAGCGTCGTTAACTTGACCCATAAAGAGGTGCTAAAATTCAAAAGAATTTAGCACCTCTTTTTATTTTTATATTGATACTTACTTTTAAGCTATATTAAAGCTTAATGTTGGAACTTCGTTCATTGAAGTGAAAGGTATGAGACTCCTGCGGGAGGAAGCTCCCAGTACGCTCGCAGGAAAGCGAATGCCTGTAACGGAAATCAATAAAAATGTTTAACAACGCCTACTAATTAAAAATAATGAGCATAAAAAATTAATGGGCTTTTAGAGATAGATGAGATAAAGGCTCTTTATTGAAAGGTATTTTATTCTCATGAACCTTCTAGTTCACCGTTTAAAATGTAGCTGGTTTCGTAGAATTTTTTCAGGGAAGTTGCTTCTTTTTCCCTGTAATATCCCTTTGATATAGCGGTACTAGGTCAATTCATAATGCCCTTACTTTTTGCAGAAAAGCTAGATCTTGAATCTAAGAAACTACTGAATCAAGGCAGTGGAGTTAACCAAATTTACGGAAGTATATCTTATTGAAAGTTAAAAGAGATGATGCGAAGGTAAAAATAAATAACTAAGAAAAGGTTTTTCCTTTTTATGCTAACTCGACAAAAATTCTAATAATCTTGCAAAAATACTTACACTTTATCGGCAGTAATTGACAGACTTCCTGTCTATGAAGATTTATACTAGTTGCTAACAGGTTCTTAAATTGATTCGATTTAAAGAAAAACTTTGTTAAATCACCTGTTGATATATGCCGAATCTGTGCGTCATTACGGGTAACTATTGTTGAGAAAACCCATTGTAAGTGGAAAGTGAAGAGTCACAGATTGTTCAAGGTAAAGGAACTAGACTTTCCTTGTTACCAAGCAAACATCAACAACACAACAAAGCTTTTAGTAAATGAGAAGGACCTATTATCTTACATAGGGGAAAGGAGTAACAAATGTCTATTTACTTAGACGTTATTTGGCTCTTGAACTTTTCCTTTGATTTGTTTTTACTTCTTCTAACAGCAATTACCTTAAAAAGAAAAGTATTTAAATTTAGGATTTTTCTAGCTTCTCTACTGGGCTCAAGTATTGTATTAATGATGTTTACACCTTTAGCATTTATTGCTACACACCCAGTTGGCAAAATGATCATTTCAATCTTAATGGTTTTAATAGCATTTGGTTTTAAACGTTTTAGCTATTACTTTCATGGATTGTTAACTTTCTATTTTGTCACCTTTATGGTAGGTGGTGGAATGATAGGTGCACATTATTTTCTACAGTCAGAGGTTAATTATTTAGACGGAATCTTAATGACAAATTCAAATGGTTTTGGCCATCCGATAAGCTGGTTATTTATATTAATTGGGTTTCCTGTTGTTTGGATTTTTTCAAGAAAGCGTCTAGAAGGTATAGAAGCAAAGAAGATTCATTATGAACAATTGGTAACTGTTACGATTAAAGTAGATGCAATTCAATTCACTTTAAATGGTTTGATTGATAGTGGAAATCAGCTTGTAGATCCTATTACAAGAAGTCCAGTGATGATTATTGACACATTGATGGTACAAGATTACATACCAAAACAGCTAATTGACATGGCTTTACAGGATGATGTTATGAAATCGCTAAGTGAATCTAGCGAAAGCCATCCATGGGAACATCGAGTGCGAATTATACCTTATCGTGTTATTGGAACTGATCATCAATTTTTGCTGGGATTTAAACCTGATGAAGTGTGGATAGAAACAAAAGATGAGAAAATTAAGGTGCAAAAAACGATTGTTGGCCTAAATAGAACAAAGCTCTCTTCAGAAGATGAATATTCATGTATTGTTCATCCGAAAATGCTCCAAGGTCAATCAATTAAGAATGTATCTTAACAATCACATATTTCTATCTTACTCTGATTCTTTTATTTTAGAAGGGGGAGGAAAATGAAAAAATTAAAATTACATCTAACTTATTTATGGTATAAGCTATTAATTAAACTAGGGATTAAAACCGATGAGGTCTATTACATCGGTGGTAGTGAAGCTCTACCACCACCCCTATCAAAAGATGAAGAGGAAGTATTACTACAAAAGCTACCAAGTGGTGACCAAGCAGCAAGATCCATCTTAATTGAGCGTAATTTACGATTAGTTGTTTATATAGCTCGAAAATTTGAAAATACAGGAATTAACATTGAGGATTTAATTAGCATTGGTACAATCGGATTAATAAAGGCTGTAAATACATTCAATCCGGAGAAAAAAATCAAGTTAGCAACATATGCTTCAAGATGTATTGAAAATGAAATTCTTATGTATTTAAGAAGAAACAATAAATTGAGATCAGAAGTCTCTTTTGATGAACCGTTAAATATTGATTGGGATGGAAACGAATTATTATTATCAGATGTAATGGGGACAGAAGATGACATCATTACAAAAGATCTTGAAGCAAACGTAGATCGGAAATTGTTAATGAAGGCTCTTCACCAGCTTAATGATCGGGAGAAGCAAATTATGGAGCTTAGGTTCGGTTTACTTGGCGGAGAAGAAAAAACGCAAAAAGACGTTGCGGATATGCTTGGTATATCTCAATCCTATATTTCAAGACTAGAAAAGAGAATTATCAAAAGATTACAAAAAGAATTCAACAAAATGGTTTAAAAAATTTTTTTAAACTTGATAATGCCTATAATATCAATTAATTAGAGGTTATTCCCCCCACCTAACTTTAATAGCTTGTGCATATTTTTTCCACTCGAGGAGATACTTAACTCTGTACAGCAACTCCTGTTAGGAGGGAAAAAGGTGACAAGAAATAAAGTTGAAATCTGTGGGGTTGATACCTCAAAACTTCCGGTTCTTAAGAATGAGAAAATGAGGGAACTTTTTAAGCAGATGCAAAGCGGAGACATATCAGCAAGAGAAGAGCTGGTGAATGGCAACTTAAGATTGGTACTTAGCGTTATCCAGCGTTTTAACAACAGAGGAGAATTTGTTGACGATTTGTTTCAAGTTGGCTGTATAGGATTAATGAAATCAATCGATAATTTTGACTTAGGCCAGAATGTCAAATTTTCAACATATGCTGTACCGATGATTATCGGAGAAATACGAAGATACTTAAGAGATAACAACCCAATCCGCGTGTCTCGTTCCTTAAGGGACATCGCATATAAGGCTCTCCAAGTTAGAGAACGTCTTATGAGTGAAACGTCGAGAGAACCTACTGCAGAAGAAATTTCGAAGGTGTTAGATGTACCGCACGAAGAGATTGTTTTTGCACTTGATGCCATTCAAGATCCAGTTTCATTATTTGAACCCATCTATAATGATGGAGGTGATCCAATCTTTGTCATGGATCAACTAAGTGATGAAAAAAATCGTGACATTCAATGGATTGAAGAATTAGCGTTAAAAGAAGGCATGAGGCGCTTGAATAGTCGTGAAAAATTGATTCTTCGAAAACGATTTTTTCAAGGGAAAACGCAAATGGAAGTTGCTGAAGAAATTGGTATCTCACAAGCTCAAGTTTCTCGTTTAGAAAAAGCTGCAATAAAACAAATGAATAAAAATATCCAAAATTGAGGCTACTTTTTTAAAGTAGTCTTTTCTTTTTTTTTCAAAGGAACGATTTGAGTCAGCTCGTTGAATATTAATTTCTGAATCAATAAAACATTTTCAAATTAAACATAGTAAAAGAAAAATATAAAACCATTCGAATTTTTTTGCCCCTTCCTAACATACATATAAATAAGAGTAGTTTGGACATTGATTATAAATAATGAAATAAATCAAAGAAATCGATAATAAATCCAAGTTAAAGACTAAGGGGGATTTTTATATGTATATCTCAGATTTTCAAACAAAAGATGTTGTTAACGTTTCTGACGGAAAGAAAATGGGAAATATTGATGATTTTGATATAAATGTTACAACTGGTAAAATACAAGCAATTATTATTAGTGGTCAAGGTAGAATGCTTGGTTTTTTTGGTAAAGACGAGGAATTCGTCATTCCATGGCGAAATATAGTAAAGATAGGTGAAGATGTCATTTTAGTCCGAATGAATCGACAAATTGAAGTCCAAGATGAATAAATTCACTTTCATGCTAAACCTTATCAGCAAGATGTGGTAAAATAAAGTCGATCGTTATGTAATAAATGTCGAAAATGAGGGTTGAGCAAGATGATAGCAGAGCCTTTTCAGCACAGAGATGAATCATACTTGACTTTAGATTCGTGGAATAAAAAAGATAATAGACTGAAGGTTGGTTTTACAACAAAAAATGGTGGAGAGAGTACTGGGGATTTTTGTTCCTTAAATCTTGGGTTACATGTGCATGATCATCATCAGGCTGTTATAAACAATAGAAATAGACTGGCGGAAAAATTAAATGCTCCTTTAGAAGCTTGGGTATTTGCTGAACAGACACATTCTAATAACATTCAAAAGGTTACAAAACAACACAGTGGAAGAGGTACACTGAAATATTCTGATGGGATGGTAAATTGTGATGCTTTTTATACAAACCAAACAGGAATCATGCTATCACTTTGTTTTGCAGATTGTGTACCTATCTACTTTTTTCATCCGGAGAAACAATTAGTAGGACTTGCACATGCTGGGTGGAAAGGAACTGTTCAAAATATTGCAGGTGAAATGATAAATTGCTGGAGTGTTGATGAAGAGATTCCTCGTAATGAGATACTAGTTGCAATTGGTCCATCTATTGGATTTTGCTGTTACACAGTTGATGAACGAGTTATTTCAGCAATAGATAGTGAAGTTCTTGAAGTGTATTCAAAGCCATATGAAACGTTAACAACCGGGAAATATAAATTAGACTTAAAAAAGCTTAACAAAAATCTGCTACTTCATGCAGGAATAAAAGAAGAAAATATTTTGGTTTCAAAACAATGTACTAGTTGTGAAGCTGAGCTTTATTTCTCACATCGAAGAGATAACGGGAAAACTGGTAGAATGTTAAGCTTTATTGGTATTAATGAGGAGGCTTAACAATTATTATGGATGTTCAAGCGAATTTCAATAAAATAAGAAATGATATTAAAAGCATTTGTGAGCGAACTGGGCGTAATTCAGATGAAATACAAGTCGTTGCTGTTACAAAGTATGTTAGTGTACAACGTGCTAGAGATGCAGTTGAAGCTGGAGTGTTTCATCTAGGTGAAAACAGAGATGAAGGCTTAAGTGAAAAGTATCATGAGATTGGTGATAAAGCAATATGGCATTTTATTGGTTCCCTTCAAACAAGAAAAGTAAAAAACATCCTGGACAAAGTTGACTACATACATTCTTTAGATCGACTTTCACTTGCTAAAGAAATAAATAAGCGAGCTGAGAAGCCAGTAAAGTGTTTTGTACAGGTTAATGTTTCCGGAGAAGAGTCAAAACATGGCTGTAAACCGGAAGAGCTTGAAGGTTTTATTAAAGAGTTAGCTATATATTCTAATATAGAAGTTGTGGGTTTAATGACAATGGCACCATATACAGATGATACCAAACGTATTCGTCAATGCTTTGCTATGCTAAAAAAATGCCAACTACATGTACAAGCTTTACAGCTACCTTCAGCACCTTGTAAGGAGCTTTCAATGGGAATGTCTAATGACTACGAAATCGCAATTGAAGAAGGAGCAACTTATATAAGAATTGGCACTTCACTTGTTGGAAATGAAAATGGAGGTGTATAGAAATGTCAATAAAAAACAGATTTAAAAGTTTTTTTGCATTAGAAGATGAAGAATATGAATATATTGAAGATGAACAAGAAAATGAGTATGAAAGTCAACAGCAAGCATTACCACAAAAACAACCTCAAAATCATAAACAAAATGTGGTTAGTTTGCAAAGTGTACAAAAATCCTCTAAAGTTGTTTTAAGTGAACCTAGAGTTTATGCTGAAGCACAGGAAATAGCAGATCAATTAAAAAATCGTAAAGCTGTTGTTGTAAATCTTCAAAGCATTCAAAGAGACCAAGCTAAAAGGATTGTTGATTTCCTAAGTGGAACAGTTTATGCAATCGGTGGAGATATTCAACGAGTTGGAATGAATATTTTTCTTTGTACACCCGATAATGTTGATGTAACAGGATCAATTTCAGAATTAGTATCAGAAGAAGAACATCAAAGGTGGTAAACAAACATGGATTTTTTATACAGTATTATTAGTACAGTGTTATCGATCTATTCCTATGCGATTATCGTATACATTTTATTATCGTGGTTCCCAGGTGCCAGAGAATCAAGCTTTGGTGGATTGCTAGCAAAAATAGTTGAGCCATACCTTGAACCTTTTCGTAAAATTATACCGCCACTAGGAATGATTGATCTTTCACCAATTGTAGCAATTTTGGCTTTAAGGTTTGCTCAATATGGAGTAGCCTCAATATTTAATATGATAGGTTAAGGGACTATATGGTCCCTCTTTTTTATTATATTAATTTAAAACCTTGTCCGGCGCAGGTAATTATTAATGATTAAACTCGAGTTATTTTAAGTGGAGTGTTTATATGAATCATATTTATCAACATTTTCGTAGTGAAGAACATCATTTTATTGACCAGGTTGTTGAATGGAAAGAAAATGTCCTTATACAATATAGTCCGAAATTAACAGATTTTCTAGATCCTCGTGAGCAGGAGATTGTTTCATCGGTTATTGGAGAAAATGCAGAAGTGAAGGTTTCATTTCTAGGTGGAGTACATGAAACAGAGAGAAAAAGGGCTTTGTTGTATCCTGATTATTTTGAGCCTAGTCAGGAAGACTTCCATTTATCTCTTTTTGAAGTACAATATGCTAGTAAATTTATTACTTTAAGTCATAGACAAGTATTAGGCTCGCTAATGAGTCTAGGGCTTAAACGCTCTAAATTTGGAGATATCCGATTTTATCAAGATAGTGTACAGATTATATGTGCTGATGAGGTATCTGATTATTTGAATATGAACTTTAATGAAGTGGGTCGTTCTAAAATTAACCTTAAACAGATATCTCTTAATGAACTTATACCACATGAGGATGAAATTCAGGAACTCATTACTACCGTTTCATCTTTAAGATTAGATGTAGTTGGAGCTGCTATCTATAATATTTCAAGGCAGAAAATTCAGCCGCTAATCAATAATGAGTTGGTGAAGGTGAATTGGAAGGTAGTTGATTCTACATCATTTGAATGCCAAGAAGGAGATACCATTTCAATAAGAGGATATGGTCGAAGTAAATTAGCGTCTATTGAAGGTAAAACAAAGAAAGATCGTTTCCGAATTATTGTTGAAAAACAGAAATAAATATAGTTTTTTTACATAGGGTATTTTTCTTTATAATGGCTATGTTATAGCTTAATGTTGTTTTTAGCACCTTGTTGATTGTAATGAAAGACATGAGATCGGAAAATTGAGTGCCTGTAACAGAATCAACAACTAAATTTTAACAATGCCTTTATACTAAAAAAGAGAAAAAACTAAATAAAAATAAGAAATTAAAGGTTTTTTCAACATAACTGTCGAAATATGATTTATAATGTTGTCAAGGATTAACTATTTAACTACATATTGGAGGTGGCATCCATGCCTTTAACACCGTTAGATATCCATAACAAGGAATTCAACAAAGGATTTCGTGGATATGATGAAGATGAAGTAAACGAATTTTTAGATCAGGTTATTAAAGACTATGAAATGGTCATTCGTGATAAGAAAGAATTGGAAGCTCGTGTCTCTGAATTAACTGAAAAATTAAATCACTTCACTAATATTGAAGAGACTCTGAATAAATCAATTATTATCGCTCAAGAAGCTGGAGAAGATGTTAAGCGTAATGCTCAGAAAGAATCTAAGCTTATTATTAAAGAAGCTGAGAAAAATGCTGACCGTATAATTAATGAATCTTTATCAAAATCTAGAAAAATCGCAATTGAGATTGAAGAACTTAAAAAACAATCTAAAGTATTTAGAACACGATTCCAAATGTTAATTGAAGCTCAATTGGATTTACTTAAAAATGATGATTGGGATCATTTAATGGAATATGAAGTAGAGCCAATTTTTGGTGAAACAGAAGAAGCTAAAAGCTAAACTTGACTTTTTGTTTTTTTATCGCATATAATACGAAAACATAGAGAAATTATTATGAAGAGATCAAGTTTTTTATAACCTTATATAATAAATGTTGAAAGGGATAGTATTCCTGTAATATATCTTATTAAGCGAATCGAGGATGGTGTGAGCTCGAGATAAGTATACAGGATGAAGATCACCCTGGAGTTCCATACTGAAACCTAATTTTGTTAGTAGGATATGGCGTTTCATTCACGTTAAGAATGCTTGAGTGGATTAATTTTTGTATGATTAATCTAATAGGGTGGTACCGCGAGAAAACCTTCTCGTCCCTTGTGGGATGTGAAGGTTTTTTTGCGTTTTTCACCAATTAATCCCTTAATATTTCAACGGAATCAAGGTCAGATCACTTAATATTTTTTTCACTAAATTATACTGGAGGATTAAGCATGGATTATAAAGATACTCTTTTAATGCCTAAAACTGAATTTCCTATGCGTGGAAATTTACCGAACAGAGAACCATTAATGCAAGAAAAATGGGAAGAAATGAATATATACAAACAAGTTCAAGAACGTACGAAGAATCGACCACTTTTCGTATTACATGATGGACCACCATATGCAAATGGCGACATTCATATGGGGCATGCATTAAATAAAATTTTAAAAGACTTTATTGTTCGTTACAAATCAATGAGTGGTTTTTGTGCTCCATATGTTCCAGGTTGGGATACGCATGGTTTGCCGATTGAAACAGCATTAACAAAAAATAAAAAAGTAAAAAGAAAAGAAATGTCAGTTGCTGAGTTTCGTAAGCTTTGTGAAGAATATGCTTGGGAGCAAATTAATGGTCAAAGAGAGCAATTTAAACGTCTGGGAGTTCGCGGTGATTGGGAAAATCCTTATGTAACATTAGATCCTGCATATGAAGCTCAACAAATCAAAGTATTCGGAGAAATGGCGAAAAAAGGCTATATTTATAAAGGGTTAAAACCAGTTTATTGGTCTCCTTCAAGTGAATCTGCTTTAGCTGAAGCAGAGATCGAATATGCTGACAAACGATCACCATCTATTTATGTAGCTTTCCCGATTCAAGATGGGAAAGGTGTATTGACAAATGATGAGAAAATTATTATTTGGACAACAACGCCTTGGACAATTCCTGCAAATTTAGGAATCTCTGTTCATCCTGAACTTGAATATAGTGTAGTTGCTGTTGATGGTGACAAGTTTGTAGTAGCTTCTGACCTTGTTAAAGCAGTTGCGGAAACAATTGGTTGGGAGTCTTATGAGATTGATCGAACAATTAAAGGAGCTGAGCTAGACAAAGTAGTTGCAAAGCATCCTATTTATGATCGTGAATCACTAGTTATGCTTGGTGAGCATGTAACAAGTGATGGTGGTACTGGATGTGTTCATACAGCTCCTGGACACGGGGAAGATGATTTTATTGTTGGTCAACAATATGGTTTGGATGTATTATGCCCTGTTGATGCAAAAGGATATATGACAAAAGAGGCTGTTGGTTTTGAAGGTATATTCTATGATGAAGCTAATAAGCCAATTACAGAAAAGCTTCAAGAGGTTGGAGCATTATTAAAGCTTCAATTTATTACACATTCTTATCCGCATGATTGGAGAACAAAGAAGCCGACTATTTTCCGTGCTACAGCACAGTGGTTTGCATCTATAAAAGATTTCCGTGAGGACCTTTTAAAAGCTGTAAATGAAACAAAATGGGTGCCTGCATGGGGAGAAACAAGGCTATACAATATGGTTCGTGATCGTGGAGATTGGTGTATTTCCCGTCAACGTGCTTGGGGTGTACCTATCCCTGTATTTTATGCAGAAAATAATGAGCCAATTATAACGGATGAGACAATTGAGCATGTATCAAACTTGTTCAGAGAACATGGATCTAACGTTTGGTTCGAGCGTGAGGCTATTGATCTTTTACCAGAAGGCTTTACACATGAAGGAAGTCCAAATGGTAAATTTACGAAAGAACAAGATATCATGGATGTATGGTTTGATTCTGGATCTTCACACCAAGCAGTATTATTAGAAAGAGATGACCTTCAAAGACCTGCAGATCTATATTTAGAGGGCTCTGATCAATATCGTGGATGGTTTAACTCTTCGTTATCAACAGCAGTTGCTGTAACTGGCGTAGCACCGTATAAAGGTGTATTAAGTCATGGCTTTGCTCTTGATGGAGAAGGTCGCAAAATGAGTAAGTCAATTGGTAATACAGTTATACCTGCTAAAGTAATGAAACAATTAGGTGGAGACATTCTTCGCTTATGGGTAGCTTCTGTTGATTATCAAGCAGATGTAAGAGTTTCTGATGCAATCTTAAAACAAGTTGCAGAGGTATATCGAAAAATTCGTAACACATTCCGATTCTTGTTAGGAAACTTAGCTGATTTTAATCCTGCTACAGATTCAGTTAACGTGGAAAACTTACGTGATGTTGATCGTTATATGCTTGTGAAACTGAATAACCTAACAAAACGTGTTAAAGATTCTTATGAGAACTATGAATTTGCCGCAATTTATCATGCAGTACACAATTTCTGTACAATTGAATTAAGCTCATTCTATTTGGATTTCGCAAAAGATGTTTTATATATTGAATCTAAAGAAAATAATGAACGTCGTGCAATTCAAACAGTTCTTTATGAAACACTTATGTCATTAGTAAAACTAGTAACACCTATTCTCCCACATACAGCTGATGAAGTATGGGAACAAATTGATTCTGTTACTGAAGAAAGTGTTCAGTTAGTAGATATGCCTGAGGTGAAAGATTATCCTCAAAGCACTGAGCTAGAGAAAAAATGGGATGCGTTCATGTTACTACGTGATGATGTATTAAAGGCATTAGAGGTTGCACGAAATGAAAAAATAATCGGGAAATCTCTAACGGCAAGCATTGCCTTATATCCTAATAAAGAAACTAAGGCACTTCTTGAATCAGTTGATGAAGACTTAAAGCAACTATTTATTGTATCTGGCTTTAATCTTGCAGGTGATTATACTGAAGCACCTGAAAATGCTCAAGTTTTTGATACTGTTAAAATTACGATTACTTCAGCGGATGGAGAAACTTGTGATCGATGTTGGATTGTCACACCAGAAGTCGGTGAAGTAGAATCACATCCAACACTTTGTAAACGATGTGCTTCAATTGTTAATGAGCATTATTAAGTAGTGAAAAAACAGCCATCCTTTAATGGAAGGCTGTTTTTTTCTTTGTTATTACGATGTTTGCTAATTGATACTAGCAACATCGTAATAACCATTTTTTGATTTCCATTAAGTACTTTTCAAAGTTATTTAGTGATATGGCAGAGTTTCCTGAGGAATTATTCATTTAGTATATGAAAACATTTAAAAGGGACAATAACTTCAAATGAAATTAGAAACATGGTATCCGCCTAATTTTAATTAAAAATGTTTGAAGATAAGTGAGGTTGGGTAAAAAATATCCATTCACCAAATTTATCATACACATTAACAACCATTTCAATCACAGGAAAATTCTTAATAGGGTGAGTTTAGTTTTTTCAGGAAAGAATAATCTTACACCATGAGAAGGATAAGGAGTTGTCCATCTTGAATAAATTTTCTGGGATTCAATATGAATTACAAGTGATGAAAGAAGAACTGCGAACTAGGCTTTTTGATCACAGTTTATTTGATATGACTTATAGTGATTATCAAGGGAAAAGTCATACCTTAATGCATCATATTAAAGAAGAACTTCAAGATGTAGAGCGTGCCTTAATGAAGATTGATAAAGGAATTTATGGTTACTGTGAAGAAACGGGTGAAGAAATTCCCTTTGAAAAACTAAGGATACTCCCAACAGCAAGAACAAAATTTGATTTCTTTTTCCAGGAATTATATGAAAGAAAAACTCTCCCTCAATATGATTATCATCATGAAGAGACCTATATTACAGGCAGTGACTTCTAATTATAGTTTATCTGCCTTTATGTTTTGACTCAAATTTTTCTTTTAAATAAGGCTGTTTTTGTAAATTTCGTTGTTTTTAGAATCATGTTGGAAACAACTCTGTATAAAGTCTAATAGCATCTTCTTCTACAAATCGTACCTGTTATGCGATAACGCATTGGTTACTTTAGAAAACAGATAAAGATGTCTATTAGCAACAATCTTTCAGCAATGAGCCTTAAATAAAGAAGGTTTGGGTCATCTTCATAATGACTTTTAAATACATTATTTTAAACTCTCAAGTTTTTATAAAAAACACCTTTCAATAAACCTAAAGAGTTATTTCCTGATTAGCTAATTATTCCTGATTTTCTTTACGCTTTGTTTTTTTATATGGTACAATTCAGAAGGACAAATGTGTAAAGAGAATAAAGGAAAGTTGGGGACTAAAGTGTATTATTACTTAATTGCAGCAATTATTATTGCCATAGATCAAGTGACGAAGTGGTTTATCGTGAAAAATTTGGAGCTTGGAGAAAATATAACAATAATAGAAAATTTCTTATATATTACTTCCCATCGAAATAAGGGAGCTGCATGGGGAATTTTACAAGGTCAAATGTGGTTTTTCTATATAGTAACAACAATTGTGATTGTTGGAATGATTTACTATATTCAGAAATATACAAAGGAAAATAAGGTAATGGGTGTTGCTCTAGGATTGATGCTAGGTGGAGCAATTGGTAATTTCATTGACCGTTTATTTCGTAAAGAAGTTGTTGATTTTATAAATACATACATTTTTTCTTACGACTTCCCAATCTTTAATGTAGCAGATTCTGCACTCTGTGTAGGTGTTATATTATTATTTATTCATATGTTGTTTTTTGAAGGGAAACAAGAGAAGGAGCAAGCATAATGAACATCGTTGAAATACAAGTAAATGAAGAATTAAAAAGTGAGAGAATTGATAAAGTTCTTTCAACATCTAATGATGAGTGGTCAAGATCTCAAGTTCAGATATGGATTAAAGATGGATTGGTTAAAGTTAATGATAAAATTATTAAGACGAATTATAAATGTCAAGTAAATGATAACATTGTTGTCACAATTCCTGATCCGGAACCATTAGATGTGGTACCAGAGGAAATGGATCTTGATATTTATTATGAAGATCAAGATGTTCTTGTTGTGAATAAACCAAAAGGCATGGTAGTACATCCTGCCCCAGGTCATTTAAATGGAACACTTGTAAATGGTTTAATGGCTCATTGTAAGGATCTCTCAGGTATTAATGGTGTGTTAAGACCAGGAATCGTTCATCGTATTGACAAGGATACGTCAGGATTATTAATGGTAGCAAAAAATGATATGGCACATGAATCATTAGTTCAACAGCTCGTTGATAAAACTGTTACAAGACGTTATAAAGCAATTGTTCATGGAACAATACAACATGATCATGGAACAATTAATGCACCAATTGGTCGTGATAAAGTTGATCGTCAAAGCATGACTGTTACAAATGTAAGTAGCAAAGAAGCTGTTACTCATTTTCATGTATTAGAGCGTTTTGAGAATTTTACATTTGTCGAATGTCAACTAGAAACAGGTAGAACACACCAAATACGTGTTCATATGAAATATATAGGCTATCCACTAGTTGGTGATCCTAAATATGGACCGAAAAAAACAATGCCTATTAATGGACAGGCATTACATGCAGGAATTTTAGGTTTTGAACATCCACGTACAAAGAAGTATATGGAATTTGAAGCACCGCTTCCAAAGGAATTTGAACAAGTGTTACAAGACATAAAAAATAATCGTTGACACATTTCTACATGTTTGTCATAATAAATGTAACTTAATAAGAACCTTTAACACAGTCCCGTGAGGCTGAGAAGGAAAACGGAATAGTACTTTAGCTAATAGGCTAAGTATAACTATGTCTTCGTGTACCCTCTCACTTATCGGTGAGAGGGTATTTTCGTTTTCAAGGTTACTTTATAGTAACGAAAGGGAAAGGAGATTAAATAATGTCTCAAAAAGCGGTTGTATTAGATGAACAAGCAATTAGTCGTGCATTAACTAGAATTGCTCACGAAATCATTGAAAGAAATAAAGGCATTGAAGATAGTGTCCTTGTAGGTATCAAAACTCGCGGTATATATTTGGCCAAAAGACTGGCTGAACGTATTGAACAGATTGAGGGAAAAAAAATCTCCATTGGGGAATTAGATATCACCCTATACCGAGATGATTTGTCTACAAAAACAAGTGATCAAGAACCACTTGTAAAAGGATCGGATATACCGGTTGATGTGACAAATCAAAAAGTCATCTTAGTGGATGATGTATTATATACAGGAAGAACTGTTAGAGCAGCAATGGATGCTCTTGTAGATATCGGAAGGCCTGCAAATATTCAATTAGCTGTTTTAGTTGATCGTGGTCATCGAGAGTTGCCAATACGTGCAGATTATGTAGGGAAAAATATACCTACGTCAGGGTCAGAGAAGATTGTTGTAGAACTTCATGAAGCTGATCAAAATGACCAAGTAACAATACATGAAAATGAATAATAAACCCTTTTAAGATTGGTCCAGAGAGGCTACAAAGGGGCACATTAGGAATCAAGCATGAGTTATGCTTGAAACCTTCTTGTACCTCTTTGCACCTATGGCGAAGAGGTTTTTTGTTTAAACAGTGATTCTTTCACACATTATAACTAACAAGAAAAACATATCGGAGGTTCTCTCAGTGAATGAAAATGAAAAACAAATCGTACTAGATGTAAAAGATACTCCAAAACCTTTAACATGGATAGCGTTAAGCTTTCAACACTTGTTTGCCATGTTTGGGGCAACAATACTCGTACCATTTCTTGTTGAATTAGATCCTGCGGTTGCTTTAATTTCAAGTGGATTAGGAACTATTGCCTTTCTACTTATTACAAAATGGCAAGTACCTGCATATCTAGGTTCATCATTTGCTTTCATAACACCAATCATCGTGGCTAAGGCTGAGGCTGGTGTAGGTGCAGCAATGGTAGGAAGCTTTTTAGCTGGTTTGGTTTATGGACTTATTGCTCTACTTATAAAAGCAACTGGTCATAATTGGGTAATGAAGGTTCTACCACCAGTTGTAGTTGGTCCTGTTATTATTGTAATCGGATTAGGGTTAGCAGGTACAGCTGTTGATATGGCAACACTAAATGCAAATGAATATAGCCTGCAGTATTTTACAGTAGCTCTTGTAACATTACTAATTACAATCTTAAGTTCAATCTTTTTAAAAGGCTTTTTCAATCTTATACCGGTACTACTTGGGATTGCAGGAGGTTACTTATATTCTTTAGCAATTGGTATCATAGATTTTTCAAAAGTAATCGAAGCAAACTGGTTCCAAGTACCAAATTTTGTTATCCCATTCGTTGATTATACACCGGGAATTTCACTGGACATTATCCTTCTAATGGTACCGGTTGTTGTTGTAACAATTTCAGAGCATATTGGGCATCAACTAGTTTTAGGTAAAGTTGTTGGAAGAGATTATATTGAAAAACCAGGCTTACATCGTTCAATATTAGGTGATGGTGTAGCAACAATGATTGCAGCTGTGCTTGGTGGCCCACCAAATACAACTTATGGTGAAAATATTGGTGTACTTGCAATTACAAGAGTATACAGTGTGTTAGTTATTTTGGGAGCTGCCGTGTTAGCGGTTGTGTTTGGATTCATTGGTAAAATTTCAGCGTTTATCAGTACAATTCCAACACCTGTAATGGGGGGGGTATCAATACTCCTTTTCGGAATCATCGCATCCTCTGGATTAAGAATGATGATTGATAGTAAACTTGATCTAGGAAACAAAAGGAATTTAATCATCACTTCGGTTATCCTTGTGATCGGAATTGGCGAAGCAACACTTAAAATTGAAAACTTTGATTTACATGGTATGGCTTTAGCAGCAATTATCGGTATTATTCTAAACTTGGTTTTACCTCAAGATAAAGAAGCTACAATTAATGATAATCAAACTGTATAAATAAATTTGCTTAGATCTTTTAATGTAAGTCCAGAGAGGCTTGAAAGGGTGTAAGGCAATATGAAGGTATATCTATACCTAAATTTGCTCTACTTTAAAACACCCTGATCATTTGAATCAGGGTGTTTTTTTACTAAGGAGTGGTTATTATGTCAAATTTACTGATGATGAACGAGCTTACTAATGAAGAAATTATTGAAATTCTCTATGATGCTCAGCAATATAAGTTAGGAAATGGATGGAAGCCATCGAATATGATGTTTGTTTCAAACTTATTCTTTGAGCCAAGCACAAGAACAAGATTTAGCTTTGAAGTAGCTGAAAAAAAGTTAGGACTTGAAGTATTAAATTTTAGTGCTGAGCATTCAAGTGTTCAAAAAGGTGAAACGTTATATGACACAGTGAAAACGTTAGAATCAATCGGTGCAAACGCAGTAGTGATACGGCATCAGGAAGATCATTTTTTTGAGGATTTGATTGGAAAGGTTTCAATTCCTATCATAAATGCTGGAGATGGTTGTGGTCATCATCCAACACAGTCTCTTCTTGATTTGTTAACGATTCAGCAAGAGTTTGGTGGCTTTAAAGATTTGACGGTTTCTATCCATGGTGATATTAAGCATAGTCGTGTAGCTCGTTCAAATGCTGAGGTTTTAACTAGACTTGGTGCAAAAGTTCTATTCTCGGGACCAAAAGAATGGCAAGATCCATTAAATATTAATGGAACATATGTTGAAGTTGATGAGGCAATCTCTCAATCAGACGTAGTTATGCTGCTTCGCATTCAGCATGAAAGACATGAACAAAAGGCAAATGCACAAAATTATCTGTCTCAATATGGTTTAACGAAGGAAAGAGAAAGACAAATGAAAAAACATGCGATCATTATGCATCCTGCTCCAGTAAATAGAGATGTAGAAATTGATGGAGATTTAATTGAATGTGAACGATCTCGAATCTTTAAACAAATGGAAAATGGTGTTTTTGCTAGAATGGCAGTTTTAAAGAGAGCTTTACAACAAATTAATCACATACAGGAGGTCAATAAACATGTTATTTGTTCTTAAAAATGGTTTTATCATAGATGATCTTGGTGAATTAAAAAGAGCAGACGTAAAGGTAGAAAACAATCAAATTGTAGAAATTGGAGAAATTTTAACAACTGATGGCTACGAGGAAATTTTAGTGGATGGTCAGCTTGTATCAGCGGGTTTTATCGACCTTCATGTTCATTTAAGAGAACCAGGTGGTGAACATAAAGAAACTATAGAAACGGGAACGCAAAGTGCAGCAAAAGGCGGATTTACGACAATTGCTCCAATGCCTAACACTCGACCGGTACCTGATACAAAGGAACAAATGGAATGGTTACAAAACAGAATTAAAGAAACGGCAGTAGTGAAGGTATTGCCATATGCTTCTATTACCACAAGACAGCTTGGAGAAGAATTAACAGATTTTGAAGCTTTAAAAAATGCTGGTGCTTTTGCTTTTACAGATGATGGTGTTGGTGTTCAATCGGCAGGAAAAATGCTAGAGGCAATGAAGGAAGCAGCATCAATTGGAGCTACAATTGTTGCACATTGTGAAGAAAATACATTAATTAATAAAGGTTCAGTTCATGAAGGAGAGTTTTCGAAAAAGCTAGGTATTAACGGAATTCCTTCAGTATGTGAATCTGTACATATTGCAAGAGATATTCTTTTAGCTGAAGCTGCCGGGTGTCACTATCATGTGTGCCATATTAGTACAAAGGAATCGGTTCGAGTAGTAAGAGATGCAAAACGAGCTGGAATTAACGTAACAGCAGAAGTTACACCTCACCATTTGCTTCTTTGTGAAGATGATATTCCAGGATTAGATCCTAACTTTAAAATGAATCCTCCTTTAAGAGGAAAAGCTGATCAAGAATCACTAATAGAGGGTTTATTAGATGGAACGATTGATTTTATCGCAACAGATCATGCACCACATGCTGCAAGTGAGAAGGCAGAAGGGATGCAGTTAGCACCTTTCGGGATTGTTGGATTAGAAACGGCATTCCCATTATTGTATACAAATCTTGTTTTAACAAACAAATTCACACTTAAGCAAATAATCGATTATTTAACTGTTAAACCAGCGAAAGCATTTGGATTACGAAGTGGCGAGCTAAAAGTTGGAGAAGTAGCTGATATAACAGTAGTTGATTTGGACTTAGAAGCTACTATTGATCCGGAGAATTTCCTTTCAAAAGGGAAGAATACACCATTTACTGGATGGTCTTGTAAGGGTTGGCCAACATTAACAATCGTTGATGGAAATATTGCATGGAAAAAGGGAGGAGTTACAGTATGAAAAGACAATTAATTTTAGAAGATGGAACAATTTTTCTAGGTGAAGCATTTGGAAGTGATAAAGAAAATTATGGTGAAGTCGTTTTTAATACAGGGATGACTGGATATCAAGAAATTTTATCAGATCCATCTTACTGTGGTCAGATTGTTACTTTAACTTATCCTTTAATAGGAAACTATGGAATAAATCGTGATGATTTTGAAACAATCACTCCTTTTATCAACGGCTTTGTTGTAAAAGAATATTGTGACTACCCATCTAACTGGAGAAGTGAATATTCAATTGATGAATATTTTAAAATGAAAAACATACCCGGAATTGCAGGGATAGATACACGAAAACTAACTAGAATTATAAGAAAGCATGGAACATTAAAAGGTGCTATTTGCTCAGGGGATGCGAATGTTGAGGATGTAATTAATAAACTTAAAGCAACAGATTTACCAACAAATCAAGTAGAAGTGGTCTCAACGAAAACAGCTTATCCAAGTCCTGGGAGAGGTCATCGTGTAGTTTTGGTAGACTATGGAATGAAGCATGGTATTTTAAGAGAATTAAATAAGCGTAATTGTGATATTGTTGTTGTCCCTCATACAGTCACTGCAGAGGAAGTATTACAGCTAAAACCTGATGGAATTATGCTTTCAAATGGTCCTGGGGATCCAAAACAAGTTCCACAAGCGATTGAAATGATTAATGGAATATTGGGCAAGGTTCCTTTGTTTGGGATTTGTTTAGGACATCAGTTGTTTGCCTTAGCAAGTGGTGCTGATACAGAAAAAATGAAATTTGGTCATCGTGGATCAAATCATCCTGTAAAGGAATTGAGCACAGGTAAAGTTGATATTACATCACAAAATCACGGATATACAGTAAGAGAAGATTCAATTCATAATACTGATTTAGAAATAACACATATTGCATTAAATGATGGGACGGTTGAAGGGCTCAAGCACAAACATGTTCCAGCATTTACAGTACAATACCATCCAGAAGCGTCTCCAGGTCCTGAGGATTCGAACGGATTATTTGATCAATTTTTAAATATGATTGAACTTAATAAGAAAGAAGGGGTTCTATAATGCCAAAACGTACAGATATTAATAAAATTCTTGTTATCGGATCAGGTCCAATTGTAATCGGTCAAGCAGCAGAATTTGATTATGCAGGAACACAAGCTTGTATTGCACTTAAAGAAGAAGGATATGAGGTTGTTCTTGTTAACTCTAACCCTGCGACGATTATGACAGATACAGAAATTGCAGATAAAGTTTATATTGAGCCCCTTACATTAGAGTTTTTAAGCAATATTATTAGAAAAGAGCGCCCGGACGCTTTAGTACCAACACTAGGCGGACAAACGGGATTAAATATGGCTGTTGAACTTGCAGAATCAGGTGTATTAGATGAATGTAATGTAGAAATCCTTGGTACAAAATTATCAGCAATTAAACAAGCTGAAGACAGAGATCTTTTTAGATCATTAATGAATGAGTTAAATGAACCAGTACCAGAAAGTGATATTATCCACAACCTAGAAGAGGCATTCGCTTTTGTTGAACGTATTGGCTATCCGGTTATTGTTAGACCTGCTTATACTTTAGGTGGAACAGGTGGAGGAATTTGCGAAAACGAGGAAGAGTTAATCGAAATCGTTTCAAGTGGATTAAAGCATAGCCCGGTTACACAATGTCTTCTTGAAAAAAGTATCGCTGGCTTTAAAGAGATTGAATATGAGGTTATGCGTGATTCAAATGATCATGCGATCGTTGTGTGTAATATGGAAAACTTTGATCCTGTTGGAGTTCATACCGGCGACTCAATCGTATTTGCACCAAGTCAAACATTAAGTGATCGTGAATATCAGATGCTTCGTAATGTATCTTTGAAGATTATTAGAGCATTAAAAATAGAAGGCGGTTGTAATGTTCAGCTTGCACTTGATCCAAATAGCTTTAAGTATTACATTATTGAAGTTAATCCACGTGTAAGTCGTTCATCAGCATTAGCTTCAAAAGCAACTGGTTATCCAATTGCAAAATTGGCGGCGAAAATTGCAGTAGGGTTAACTCTTGATGAAATGAAAAATCCAGTAACTGGAAGAACGTATGCTTGCTTTGAGCCTGCTCTTGATTATATTGTCTCAAAAATTCCACGTTGGCCTTTTGATAAATTTGAATCAGCAAATCGTCGATTAGGAACACAGATGAAAGCCACTGGTGAAGTAATGGCGATTGGAAGAACATTAGAAGAATCATTATTAAAAGCAGTTCGTTCTTTAGAATCTGATGTTGATTACTTACGCTTGAAAAATGCTGAAGGATTCCAGGATGATTTAATAGAAAAACGTATTCGCCGTGCTGGTGATGAGCGTCTATTCTACATTGCTGAAGCATTAAGAAGAGGTGTTACAAAAGAAACAATTCATGAGTGGAGTCAAATTGATTTATTTTTCTTAATGAAAATAGAAAAAGTAATCAAGTTTGAAACAAAGCTCCAAGAAAATCAATATGACCTAACAATTCTACAAAAGGCAAAAGAAATGGGATTTGCAGATTCTGAAATTGCTAATCTTTGGAACACAAATGAACGTGAAATCTATGAACTTCGTAAACAAGCAGATATCATTCCAGTTTATAAAATGGTTGATACATGCGCAGCAGAATTTGAATCATCTACACCATACTTCTATGGCTCTTATGAAGATGAAAATGAATCTATTGTTACAGAAAGAGAAAGTGTTGTTGTACTAGGATCAGGTCCGATTCGAATCGGTCAAGGTGTTGAATTTGATTATGCAACAGTTCATTCAGTATGGGCTATTAAAGAAGCAGGTTATGAAGCGATCATTGTTAACAATAACCCTGAAACAGTATCAACTGATTTCAGTATTTCAGATAAGCTTTATTTTGAACCATTAACAATTGAAGATGTTATGCACATCATTGATTTAGAAAAACCAAAAGGTGTTGTTGTTCAATTCGGTGGACAAACAGCCATTAACTTAGCAAGTGAATTACAAGCAAGAGGAGTTAAGATCCTTGGAACAACATTAGAAGATATTGATCGAGCAGAAGATCGCGATAAGTTTGAACAAACATTAGTTTCATTAGGAGTTCCTCAGCCACTTGGTAAAACAGCTACATCTGTCGAGCAAGCAGTAAAAATTGCAACAAATATCGGATACCCAGTATTAGTACGTCCTTCATATGTCCTAGGTGGACGTGCAATGGAAATTGTTTATCAAGAAGCTGAGCTATTACATTACATGAATAACGCTGTGAAAATTAATCCACAGCATCCAGTATTAATCGATAAATATTTAACAGGTAAAGAAATTGAAGTAGATGCTATTTCTGATGGTAAGACTGTCTTAATCCCAGGAATTATGGAACATATAGAAAGAGCTGGTGTCCACTCTGGTGACTCAATTGCTGTATATCCACCTCAATCTTTATCTGAAGAAATTAAAAATAATATTATTGACTACACTATTAAGCTTGCAAAAGGGTTAAATATAGTAGGGCTTCTTAACATCCAATTTGTTTTATCTAAGGGTGAGATTTTTGTACTTGAAGTAAATCCACGATCAAGTCGTACAGTACCATTTTTAAGTAAAATAACGGGTGTGCCGATGGCGAACTTAGCAACCAAGGTGATTCTTGGAGCGGATCTTGCAGATTTAGGTTATGAAACGGGTCTTTATCCTGAAAGTGAAGGGGTATACGTAAAAGCTCCTGTCTTCTCATTTGCAAAACTTCGTAATGTAGATATTACGCTTGGACCTGAAATGAAATCAACAGGTGAGGTTATGGGGAAAGATATCACGTTAGAAAAAGCACTTTACAAAGCTTTAGTAGCATCAGGTATTCAAATTAAAAACCATGGATCAGTTTTATTAACAATTGCTGATAAAGATAAAGAAGAAGGATTAGAAATAGCACGTAGATTCCATCAAATAGGATATCAAATTCTTGCAACAAGTGGTACAGCAGATTATCTTGAAAACAATAATATTCCAGTTAAAGTTGTAAACAAAATTGGTTCAAAAGAGCATAATTTACTAGATGTTATTCGTAAAGGTGAAGCACAATTTATTATCAATACATTAACAAAAGGAAAGCAGCCAGCAAGAGATGGCTTTAAAATCCGTCGAGAATCAGTTGAAAATGGTATTCCATGTTTAACTTCATTAGATACAGCTGTAGCAATTTTACGTGTACTTGAGTCTATGACATTCTCAACAGATACAATGCCTAAAATTAATAAACAGCTAGAGGTGAGCTTAACGTGATTAAAAAAGAGCTGATGGTCGTAACGAAACATGAAAACATTGCAGAGAAAATATTCCAATTAACACTTCAAGGAGAGCTAGTATTTGAAATGGGTAGTCCTGGTCAATTTGTACATTTAAAAGTATCTGAAGGGACAACTCCTCTATTAAGAAGACCGATCAGTATCTCTAAAATTAACAAAGAGAAAAAGCAATTTACTATGATTTATCGTGCAGAAGGAGCTGGAACACAGCTCCTTTCTCTTAAGAAAACTGAAGATGTGGTTGATGTACTTGGTCCATTAGGAAATGGATTCCCAGTTGATGAGGTTACAAGTGGTCAAACTGTGCTTTTGGTAGGGGGAGGAATTGGTGTTCCGCCTTTATTAGAGCTATCAACACAATTAGTTGCTAAAGGTGTTACAGTACAACATGTATTAGGTTTTCAATCAAAGAAGGCTGTTTTCTTAGAAGAGGAATTTTCAAAATTAGGCAAAACCATTATTACAACTGATGATGGCTCTTATGGATACAGAGGATTCGTTACTAATGCAATAACAGATCATGAGTTAACATTTGATGCTATGTATACTTGTGGACCAACCCCAATGTTAAGAGCGCTAGAAAAGCTACATGGTCATAAACCACTGTTTTTATCTCTTGAAGAAAGAATGGGATGTGGTATTGGGGCTTGCTTTGCGTGTGTCTGTCACACTGTTGAAGATCCAACAGGAACAAGCTATAAAAAAGTATGTAGTGATGGTCCTGTGTTTAAGGCTGGAGAGGTGGTTTTATAATATGCTACAAATAAACTTGCCTGGTTTATCATTGAAAAACCCAATCATGCCAGCTTCTGGATGTTTTGGATTTGGAAGAGAATATAGCAATTTTTATGATCTAAGTGAACTCGGCTCAATTATGATTAAAGCAAGCACACAGGAACCCCGCTTTGGTAACCCTACACCACGTGTAGCGGAAACAGAAGCAGGTATGTTAAACGCTATTGGATTACAAAATCCAGGAGTTGAAAAAATCATATCAGAAGAATTGGCTTGGCTTGAACAATATGATGTGCCAATCATTGCGAATGTCGCTGGTTCTCAAATTGATGATTATGTATATGTGGCCGAAAAAATTAGTCAAGCAAATAATGTGCATGCATTAGAATTAAATATTTCATGTCCTAATGTAAAAACAGGTGGAATTGCATTTGGAACAATACCAGAAGTTGCAGCACAGTTAACGAAAGCAGTCAAAGAGGTTTCAGCAGTACCTGTTTATGTAAAGCTTTCTCCAAACGTTGCAAATATTGTTGAAATGGCCAAAGCTATCGAACAAGCTGGTGCTGACGGGTTAACGATGATCAACACATTAATTGGTATGAGACTGGATTTAAAAACTGCAAAACCAGTGATAGCGAACAAAACTGGTGGATTATCAGGTCCTGCTATTAAACCAGTGGCTATTCGTATGGTGTATGAAGTTAGCCAAGCTGTAAACATTCCGATTATTGGAATGGGTGGCGTACAAAATGTGGACGATGTTATTGAATTCTTGTATGCAGGGGCAAGTGCTGTTGCAGTAGGCACGGCAAATTTTGTGAATCCGTTTGTTTGTCAGGAAATCATCCAGCAGTTACCTGGAAAATTAAATGAGTTAGGCTTTAATTCTGTTAAAGAGTGTATCGGAAGGAGCTGGAAAACTGATGCAAAGACCCCTAATTATAGCTCTTGATTTTCAAGATCGTCTTGAAGTAGATGAATTTTTACGTCATTTTCAAGAGGAAAAGCTCTTTGTGAAAGTTGGGATGGAGCTTTTCTATCAAGAGGGACCTTCAATTATTTCTCACATTAAACAGTTAGGTCATGATATTTTCCTAGATTTAAAGTTACATGATATACCTAACACTGTTAAACAAGCAATGCGTGGCTTAGCAAAGCTTGAAGTAGATCTTGTAAATGTTCATGCTGCAGGTGGGAAAAAGATGATGACAGCTGCGATAGAAGGTTTAAATGAAGGAACACCTACTGGTAAGAAGCGTCCTACTTGTATCGCAGTTACCCAGCTTACAAGTACTTCACAAGGAATGGTTCAAGATGAACTTTTAATAAATAGAAACCTTGATGATGTAGTGCTTCACTATGCAAAGTTAGCTAAAGAAAGTGGATTAGATGGAGTTGTATGTTCTACACATGAGGTAGAGGTTATAAATGAAGAAATTGGAGATTCATTTATTACAGTTACTCCTGGTATTCGTATGAAAGAGGATTCTGCGGATGATCAAACAAGGATTGCCACTCCTGACCAAGCTCGTTTACTCGGTTCAACTGCCATTGTAGTAGGAAGAAGCATCACAAAACAACAAAATCCGTATGAAGCATATCTACATGTAAAGAAATCTTGGGAGGGTATAGAGGAATGAAAACAACTATAGCAAAACATTTACTAGAAATTAAGGCTGTATATCTCCAACCAAATGAACCTTTTACATGGTCTAGTGGAATTAAATCGCCCATTTATTGTGACAATCGCTTAACATTATCCTTTCCTGAAATAAGAACAAAAATTGCAGAAGGTCTAGCAAATCTAATTAAAGAAAACTACCCAGAGGTAGATGTGATTGCAGGCACTGCTACCGCTGGAATTCCCCATGCAGCATGGGTAAGTGATAAACTGAATTTACCAATGTGCTATGTTCGTAGCAAAGCAAAGGGACACGGTAAAGGAAATCAAATTGAAGGACAAATTCTAGAGAATCAAAAGGTTGTTGTTGTCGAGGATTTAATTTCAACAGGTGGTAGTGCAATCACAGCTGTTGAGGCACTTAGAGCTTCTGGATGTGAAGTTCTTGGCATCGTATCAATCTTTACTTATGGTTTAGCTGTTGGTGAAGAAAAGCTAACTGAGGCAAATGTAGATTCGAAATCTTTATGTGATTATGATACTTTAATAGAGGTTGCTGCAAAAGAAGGATATGTCAGTGACGATGATATAAACAAGTTAAAAATGTGGAGACAAAATCCCTCTTCTGAAGCTTGGTTAAATATTTAAAGTATGAAAAGCAAAAAGCATTGATTACTTTTTGCTTTTTTATAATGGCTGTTTTCGTAAACTTTGTGTTTTAGAATCAGGATGAAAACAACTTTGTATAATGTCTAGTGGCATCTTTTCTTCTACAAATCGAACCTTTTATTTGATAACACACTACTGGTTTTCAACAGATAAATACGTCTAAAAACAACAACTTTCAGAAAATTGCCATTATAATTGATCAATTAGCAAAAATAAAAATAACTGCTTAGAAAATCTAAACCAAAGGTATTTAATAATCTGATCAATAATCATTAATGATAATAGCTAATTTAGTAAAAACATCACTTATATAGAAGAGACCATCATGATAAATGAGGTAGTCGAAAGGAAGATAAATAACCCCATATAAGCAGGATAAAACCATCGACCCGAAAGTTTTAGTTTTTTTAACAAATAGAAAGCAGCAAGGCCTAAGATAGAAAAAAGAAAGGTAACTGGACGTTTCTTCATATGCTTTAAGAGCTGTAGGTCTGGCTTGTACATAAAAACATGAGCACTACATAAGCAAAAAAAGTAAAAGCTTATAAAGACAATGAGTATATTAACTAAAAGTGACAACAATAATGACCTCCTACACACAAAATTCTACATACTATTAATATATGTTTCTCTGTATAACATATTCCTCAAACCAAACACCTTAATTCAGAGTCTTTTTGTTGGCTTTAAAAAGTGATGCTCTTTGTGATTAACAATATTGTGAACAAACGGATCAACTATTGATATCTCTGATTAATTGAACGTGTATGTAAGAATATCTAAAAGCTGTCTTATTATTTTCCATGATATAAGAACTATGTTTAAGTTATATAAGATAAGAAAAAATATTAATCCTATCAGTAAACTCGGGTTGACTTTTAAGGTAATTGTGTTAAAATTTTGTCAATAGTATAATAATTTCAAGGAGTTGAAGTAGAGACTGTGCTTCATTCCAAGAAACATTGGGTGAAGGAACACAATGAATGTGTTCTTCATAAAATAATTCATATTAAAATACTCGGCTTTAAATATAATTCCGATTATTAATGTACGAATAAATGGTTTTTAATGAATAATAGATTGAAAGAGGTGTAACGAAGAATGCTTACTTTTCATAATTGGGTAGAACCTAAAGAAGATTTTGAAATTGATGAAACATATCGTGGTGCTTTGAATGTAATTAAATGGGCGTATGACCATTATGGTGATGATGTTGTTTATGCATGTAGCTTCGGTATTGAGGGGATTGTCCTTATCGATCTGATTTCAAAAATAAAATCTGATGCAAAGATTGTTTTTTTAGACACTGATGTTCACTTTAAGGAAACATATGAGCTTATTGATAAAGTAAAAGAAAAGTATCCTTCCTTAAATATACAGTTAAAAAAACCAAAGCTTACATTAGAAGAGCAGGCTGCTCAACATGGTGATAAGCTCTGGGAGAGAGAACCAAACAAGTGCTGTAACATTCGTAAAATTATCCCATTAGAAGAAACATTAAATGGTGCGACAGCATGGATTTCAGGTCTTAGACGTGAACAATCTGAAACTAGAAAGCACGTTAATTTTATTAACAAGGATGAACGCTTTCATTCGGTAAAGGTTTGCCCACTTATTCACTGGACATGGAAGGATGTATGGAGATATGTTCATAAAAATGACCTAATCTATAACCCCCTTCATGACAGAGGATATCCAAGTATCGGTTGTTTTCATTGCACGAAACCTGCATTTAATGAAGATGATTTAAGATCTGGAAGATGGTCAGGGCAAATGAAAACAGAATGTGGCCTCCATCAATAGGAGGAAACTAAAAGATGTTAGAAATAATAGCGATTGTAATTAGCTTCTTTTTTGCCATGAATATAGGGGCAAGTGGAGCAGCAGCTTCAATGGGAGTTGCTTATGGATCTGGGGCAATTAAAAATCCCAGAAATGCATTAATATTATGTGGTATAGGAGTTATACTAGGTGCAGCAATCGGTGGTGGAGAGGTTGTAAAAACAATAAGTTCTGGGATCATCCCAACATCATTTATCTCAATTAAAATTGTTGTTATTATCCTATTCTCAGCAACCTTTTCACTTTTTTTATCAAATCTATTAGGTATACCTCTGTCAACAAGTGAAGTAACAGTTGGATCTGTTGTTGGCGTTGGTATTGCATTTCAAGCATTATATATTAATAGTTTGCTATGGATTGTTATGTTTTGGGTTATAGTGCCAATTGTTGCTTTTGTTATAGCATTTTTATTTATTAAAATATTGCATTATTTCAAGTTGTCTGAAAAATATTCATTTGAGGGTAAGATTATAACTTATTTGTTGATTTTTGCTGGTTTTTTTGAAGCCTTTTCAGCTGGAATGAATAATGTTGCAAATGCAGTGGGTCCTTTAGTAAGTGCTGGTATTATAACAGTTTCAAAAGGTACTTTCATAGGAGGTGCTTTCGTTGCACTTGGGGCTTTGTTTCTTGGTCGTAGAGTTTTAGAGACAAATGGTAAGAAAATTACAAGCTTCTCCAAAATTGAGGGTGTCCTCATATCAGGAACTGGTGCAACGCTTGTTATTATTGCCTCGCTTTTCGGTATTCCGGTGCCATTAACACAAATAACAACATCTTCTATTCTTGGAATTGGAATTGCTAAATCAGGTAAAACAGTTTTTCAACAAAAGATTGTTAAAAAGATGCTAATGGTTTGGTTAATATCACCACTTGTTTCACTGACGATGTCTTATTTCTTAGTAAAATTATTAATCGAAAGTGATTTTTATACAATATTTGTTTTACTTAGTTTGTTGCTAGCTACAATTGGTGCTATAAGCTTAATGAAGGCTAGTAATCAAGAAAGACGTACAGTACATCAAGAAGGTGGAGGAATATAAGATCATTCCTATAAAGCAGATCTTAATGAATTGGAAATTGTTAAACAATAAATGAACTGGAGGATTTAAAAATGAGCTTACAGCCACACGGAGGAACATTAATTCAAAAATTATCATTAGGTGAAGATGTTTCTAACATTAGTAAAGAAATTGAACTTGATGGTATTGCTTTAAGTGATCTAGAATTAATTGCAATTGGCGCATACAGCCCTATTGAAGGGTTTTTAACTAAAGAAGATTATGAATCTGTTGTTGAAAATATGAAATTATCAAATGGAGCAGTGTGGAGTATCCCAATTACGTTACCTATTTCTGAAGACAAGGCTTCTAGTTTAGCTGTTGGGGAAGAAGTACGTCTTGTAGCAAACGGTGTTACATATGGTACGGTTAAGGTAGCTGATATTTTTACACCAGATAAGAAAAAAGAAGCATTGAATGTTTATCGTACAGAAGATTTAGAACATCCTGGTGTTAAAAAAATGTTTGACCGTGGTAATGTTTATGTAGGTGGAGAAATAAAGCTTGTGTCACGTCCTGAAAAGAAATTTGCAGATTATTATCTAGATCCAAAGGAATCGAGAGCAAAATTTTCGGAGCTTAACTGGAAAACAATTGTTGGCTTTCAAACACGTAATCCAGTTCACCGTGCACATGAATATATCCAAAAAACTGCTTTAGAAACTGTAGATGGTTTGTTCTTAAATCCTTTAGTTGGGGAGACGAAGTCTGATGATATTCCAGCAGATATTCGTATGGAAAGCTATGAAGTACTACTAAAGAATTATTATCCAGAAGATCGAGTTCACCTTGCAGTATTCCCGGCAGCTATGCGATATGCTGGACCAAGAGAAGCTATCTTCCATGCACTTGTTCGTAAAAATTATGGTTGTACCCATTTTATTGTTGGTAGAGATCATGCTGGTGTTGGTGATTACTACGGAACATATGATGCACAAAAAATATTCACAAACTTTACTGCAGATGAACTAGGGATTTCACCTTTATTCTTTGAACATAGCTTTTATTGCACAAAATGTGAGGCAATGGCATCATCTAAAACATGTCCACATGGTAAAGAGGACAGAGTTATTTTATCTGGTACAAAGGTTCGTGCAATGCTTCGTAATGGTGAGCTACCGCCGAGTACATTTAGTCGTAAAGAAGTTGTTGAAGTGTTAATAAAAGGAATGAAACAAACAGTCAATTCATAAGGAGGTCGAGATTATTTTATGACTACTAATAATATTGTATGGCATAATACATCTGTTACAAAAGAAGAAAGAAGAAAGAAAAACAATTATCAAAGCTATGTTTTATGGTTTACTGGTTTGTCAGGGTCAGGTAAATCAACATTAGCCAATGCACTTGCTAGATATCTTTTCGAAGAAAATATCGGGACTTATGTACTTGATGGAGATAATATTAGACACGGCTTAAATAATGACCTAGGATTTACGGATGAAGACCGTAAAGAAAATATCCGTCGAATTGGAGAAGTTTCTAAATTATTTGTTGACAGTGGTCAGATTGTTTTAACTGCATTTATCTCACCGTTCCGTGAAGACCGACAACAAGTGAAAGATATCCTAGCTGAAAATGAATTTTTTGAAGTATATGTTAAATGTTCATTAGATGAATGTGAAGTCCGAGATCCTAAAGGATTATATAAAAAAGCACGAAACAATGAAATTAAACATTTTACAGGAATTGATTCTCCATATGAAGAACCGGAAAACCCTGCTATAATAGTAGATACTGAAAGTCAAAGTGTTGAGGATTCAGTTAAATCTATCGTAGATTTCCTTGTTAGTAAAGGCTTAATTAATAATTGAACTAATCATAGAGGTTCATTTATAAAAGTTAAATAGATTTTGAAAAATAAGCAATCGGTGATGAAAGCCGGTTGCTACTTTTCTAATTAATTGAGTTATTATGTAAGATAAGAAAAGTGATTATGTAAACAGAAAGGGGGAGTAATGATGGCAAAGGTATATTTAGTAGGAGCAGGCCCTGGTGATCCGGAATTATTAACGATAAAAGCACTCAAATGCATACAAAAAGCGGATGTTATTTTATATGATCGTTTAGTAAATAAAGATATTTTAAAGCATGCGAAGAAAGAGTGTGAACTTGTTTATTGTGGAAAGCTACCGAACTATCATGCGATGAAGCAAGAAACAATTAATCATTTTTTAGTAAAATACGGAAAAAGTGGTAAAGTTGTTACTAGGCTTAAAGGTGGAGACCCGTTTATTTTTGGACGGGGGGGAGAAGAAGCTGAAGCCTTAAGCTTGAATAGCATCCCCTATGAAATTGTTCCAGGTATTTCATCAGGAGTTGCAGCAGCAGCATATGCAGGTATTCCTGTTACACATAGAGATTTAAGTGCGAGTGTAGCTTTTGTCACAGGGCATCGAAGAGAAGGGATTGATGAGCAGGCTAAGTGGGAATCACTTGCAAAAGGTATTGATACATTAGCTATTTACATGGGAATAAGTAATTTACCATATATTCAAAGTCAGCTTATTAAATATGGTAAATCCCTTCAGACACCAGTTGCTGTAATAAACTGGGGGACAACAGATGTGCAAAAAACGGTCATTGGTACACTTGAAAATATATATGACCGTGTTAAACAAGAGGGAATTTCAAATCCAAGTATGATCATTGTTGGTGAAGTTGTATCTTTAAGAGAGAGGCTAAGTTGGTTTGAAGATATGATTTCAAATAAATCCCAAAGTGAGGCTCTAGTATAATGAAGCAAGCAGTTTTATATGTATGCCATGGAAGTCGAGTTCCGAAGGCGCGTGATGAAGCAGTTGAATTTATTGAATTAGTTAAACCTAAAGTTGATGCTCCCATACAAGAGGTGTGTTTTTTGGAATTAGCAGAGCCTTTTATTGATGAAGGGTTCAGATCTTGTGTAGAGCAAGGTGCAACACATATTGCAGTTATTCCGTTATTACTTCTAACGGCAGCACATGCTAAAAGTGATATACCAGAAGAAGTTGTTCATGCTGCAGCTCATTTTCCGAACATTGAGGTAACGTATGGTAAACCAATCGGTGTTGATGATCGATTAACTAGAATGCTTGTTGAGAAAATGAATGACCTATCACCTATTAGTGATGAATCTGTTGCTATTTTAGTTGGAAGAGGTAGCAGTGATATGGATGTAGTGAATGATTTAAATGAGATTTCTTCTAGATTACATGCTAAAACAAATCTTAAGAAAGTTCATACATGCTTCTTAACAGCAGCTGAACCAAAATTTTCACAAAGTATTGAAGAATATTATCAATCTAATGAACAATCGATATATGTCATTCCATACCTAATTTTTACTGGGTTACTAAAGAAAGAAGTAGATGAAACAATTGCGAAATATGATTGGGGTAGCCGTAAAGTTGAAGTGTGCTCTTACCTTGGACCACATCCGATTTTATTGGATATTTTTGTTGAAAGAGTTAATGAAGCAATAGTTAATAACGATGGTTCTTATACATTTGATAAAGGAATTAACTATGCTGCCTCTTCACATTAATGTACAAAATAAAAATGTTCTCATAGTAGGCGGAGGAAGCATTGCACTTCGTCGCCTTCAGCTTTTCTTAGAGGAAGATGCACATGTAATAGTTGTTAGTCCAGAAGCTGTAGAGGAAATTGAAAAATTGGCAAAAAGTGGTCAACTTATTTGGAAGAAAAAGAAAATTGAACTGTCTGATCTTAGAGAGGCTTTTATAATTATTGCAGCAACAAATGATCATCAAATAAATGAATGGGTTGCTAAACAAGTAACACCAAATCAACTTATTAATGTGGCAAGTAATGCAGAGCAGGGAAATATTATTGTCCCTAAATCGATTCAAAAAGGCAGATTAACCCTATCTGTTTCAACAAATGGTGCTAGTCCCAAGTTAGCTAAACAAATTTGTGAGCAGATTTCACAGCAATTTGATGAATCTTTTATTAAAGAGTTAGATATTATGTATGAAAAAAGACAAGAAAATAAAAAAAAGAAGGGGAAATGAATGTATAATAGTCATTTTCTCTTCTTTATTATTAATGTTTTGGAGTATTATTAAATTCTACAAAGCTTGCTTCGTGAGGGAGGGCCTTAATGTGTCTCCACTTCGTCTTTCCTGTACAACAATAACCGCAATAATCACTAATATGATTCCTATGTACTGCCAAGCACTTAATTTTTCCTGAAAAATAAAAAACCCCATTAAGGAAGCAACAACCGGTTCAACTGTTGCAAGTATTGAGGCACGACTTGATTCTACTGTTTCAAGACCCTTCGTGTAAAAGGTATACGCTAGCACAGTTGATAAAAAACCTAATCCAATTATGTAAAACCAGACATTTACATGTTGAAACAAATCCAAAACATTCCATAATTGACTAAATGGTAGGATTCCCACAGAAGCAAAAATAAAAGTGTAAACAGTTACAGTTAAAGATTTATATTTTTTAAGAGCGAGTTTTCCAAAAATACTATACATGGCATAAAAAAGCCCTGAACCAATTCCTAAAATTAATCCATAAACGGAAATAGCTTGACTTGAACTAGGATAAAGACCAATTACTAGCATACATCCTAAAAAGGTTAATAGTAATGCTAACACTTTACGGAATGTAAAAAACTCTTTAAATACAATTCTAGAAAGTATGGTTACAAATGCAGGAGCTGTATATAACAATATACTTGCTATCGAAATTGATGTTTCCTCTATACTGTTAAATAAACACCAATTAAAGAAAACAATACTGACAATTCCAGTTCCAATAAAATATTTGCTATCAGCTACCTTAATTTTTAACATCTCTCTATTCTTGATCAAAACAAAAGATAAAAGAAAAAAACAAGCAGATAAAGCTCGGATTGCGACAACTTGGGTCGGGGTAAATCCTGCTTTGTATAAAAAGCTAACAAAGATACCAATCATACCCCATAAAGTTGCACCTAACAAAATGTACAAATAGGCTATGTTTTTCTGCATAATGACCACTTCCATTCACAAACATGTAAAATTAATCTTAACAAAAAAGTAAGAATTTAGAAATGGAAACCATAATTGTTTTTAATGGATTTTATAAAAGATCCTGCTTGCCTATACAAATCTTGTTGAGAAAGGCTTGTTTCGTAAACTTTGTTGCTTTTAATAACTTCAAGTAAACAACATTGTATAATAAAGCAAGGTCGCAGCTTTTCTTCATAAATTTGTACCTATTTTGCTATAACAACAATGTTTCTACTAAATAATTAGGGCAATTAGCTATGATCATTCAAAAAAGAGCCTTAAAAAAGGAAAACATGATAAAATATGAGAAATTTAATTTTTTATAAGGAGACAGATGATAATGAGTAGTTCATTAACACTGATAAAACCAACAACGGATTTAAAAGAAGAGTACCTTTCTTTTTATGATGAATGGGTTCAAAGTAAGGAAGAGATGATTCCTTGGGTTATTGAAAAAGATCCAACAAACTTTGATAATATGATTCAGTTTCTAACTAATAACGAAAAAGGCATTAATCTACCAACAGGCTGGGTTCCTGACTCAACCTATTGGCTTATAAACGAAGAAAATCGAATTTTGGGTGTAGTAAATATACGGCATGAGTTAACAGACTTTCTTTTAACTAGAGGAGGTCATATAGGCTATGGTATTCGTCCATCAGAAAGAAAAAAGGGATATGCTACTAAACTCTTACGTTTAGCTTTAGAAAAAACAAAGAAATTAGGAATTAAAAAGGTATTGGTTGTCTGTGATGAATGGAATATAGGATCATATAAAACAATTAAAAATAATGGGGGAATAGAAGAGTTAGATTTTGTTGAAGATAATGGAAATGTGATCAAAAGATTTTGGATCGAGGAATAGAAAATAAGAGAGGATAACAAGAAATGTGTTATTCTCTCCAGAATTTTCTAACCTTATAAGACCAGTTTCAGAGATTGTACCTTTTTACTAACTCTTCCGTAAACGAAATACTAAATCTTCATCTGGCGTAACATAAACGGTTTGTTGATTATCATAGATAACATACCCAGGTTTTGAACCATTTGGTTTTTTTACATATCTAATTGCAGTGTAATCAACCGGAACAGAACTTGAGTTTTTAGCTTTACTAAAATAGGCGGCAATATTTGCAGCTTCTAATAGTGTTTTTTCCGAAGGATTTGTGCTTCTGATAACAACATGTGATCCTGGGATATCTTTTGTGTGAAACCAGACATCATCACGTGCAGCTAATTTATTTGTTAAAAATTCATTTTGTTTATTGTTTTTACCGACTATGATTTCAGTACCATCACTTGATAAATAATATTCCAGACTTGGCTTTTGCAGTTTTTTCTTTTTGGTTGTTTTAGATTTTCTTTGTTTTAAATAGCCTCCTTCTATTAACTCCTCACGAATTTCTTCTATATCTCTTGGTGAAGCAGATCCAATCTGTTGTGTTAAACCTTCAAAATAATCGATTTCATGTTGAGCCAGTTCGATCTGCTGCTGAACAACTTCAACTGAGTTTTTCGCTTTTTGATATTTTGAAAAGTATTTTTGAGCATTGTCAGAAGGTGATTTTTGAATATCTAATGGAATGATGATTGTTTCATTATTCTCATCATAATAATTAATCACCTCAGCGGTTTTATCACCCTTTTTAATTGCATATAAATTAGCGGTTAATAATTCCCCGTATAGCTGAAACTCAGTAGCTTTTGCAGCTTGATCTAAAGTTGCAGCTAATTTCTTTACTTTTTTCTCATTTTTCTTCTTTTCATTAATGATAAAACGTTCTAAATCATTTCCTTGTTGTTTAACGCGATCTCTCTCAGATTTGCCGTAATAGTAACGATCTAGTAACTCGGAAATAGAAGTGAAGCTTTTTTGCTCATAGTCACTAAGATGAGTTAGGTTTAGCATATAAAAGATTTCTTTATTTTGTTTATAAAAAATTTGTGGAGTAACTTGGACCATTTTTAATTCCTTTATCATAGCTAAAAATGTCTTAGGAATTGTCGTACGATTGATTAGTCCAGCTCTGTGTGTTACTTCTCTAGAAAATAAAGGCGAAATTCCTGCAAAATTTTCGACTAGCTGCTGGTCAATTCTCCCTGCATTAAAATCCAATTTCTTGAGTAATGTTTCTTCATCAGCATCAAATGGATTTGTTTTTCCTTGACTAGGTGGAAGTATGTATGGCTGACCAGGTAATACGGTTCTGTGACGGTTAACTGCTGGTGACAGATGTTTAATACTATCTAAAATGGTGTTCTTCTCTTTATCGAGCAAAATGATGTTGCTGTGTCTGCCCATAATTTCTACAATTAACCTTTTTGTTGTGGTATCTCCAAGTTCATTCCTGCTTTTAACATCAATAATAAAAATTCTTTCCATTTCTAATTGTTGGATATTCTCGATAACGCCACCCTCTAAATGCTTTCTTAAAAGCATACAAAACATAGGAGGTTCACTTGGGTTTTCATAATTCTCGTTTGTTATATGTATACGAGCATAACTTGGGTGAGCTGAAATAAAAAGCTTGTGATTTCTACCTCCTGATCTTATTTGAAAAATAAGATCGTATTTATAGGGCTGATGAATTTTTGTGATTTTCCCGTTATTTAAAGCTTCTTTTAATTCATGTGTAATTGTATATGTAAATAAACCGTCGAATGACATGGGTAAAACTCCTTTTTTAACATCTACGTTGTATGTGAGAATGATAAGAAATTTCTTTTTTTATTGAGTATTATTAAGATTTAATCTGACCTATTTATAGTAGATATTGTTTTAGAAAAGCTCCTTTTTTCTACATATAAAACTAATACAAGTTTTCTTCTTGATTATAGCATGTTTTTGGACGAGGCTGAATAAGTTGTCTTATAGGAGAGGGTAGTCCATGTAATAAGGATAGCTAACATCTAAAATTTTTTGTGTTTAAGGGGTGTGTAGGTGATTCATGAAATGGCATGAGATGAGATCAGAAGAAGTGATGAATTCAATTAATACAGATGTAAAATCAGGGCTAACGGAAAAGGAGGTTAAAAAACGGGAGCAGAAATTTGGACTAAATGAACTTAAAGAAGCTGATCGTCCTTCAGCTATTATTATATTTTTAAGTCAATTCAAAGATTTTATGGTGCTTGTTTTATTAGCAGCAACTCTTATTTCAGGCCTTTTAGGTGAGTATATAGATGCTATAGCTATTATCGCTATTGTTATTGTTAATGGGGTTTTAGGCTTTTTTCAAGAAAGGCGTGCTGAAAGATCACTAGAAGCATTAAAGGAGCTGTCTGCTCCTCAAGTAATGGCATTACGGGATGGTGAATGGGTAAAGATTCTATCGAAAGAGTTGGTACCAGGTGATGTAGTAAAGTTTACAAGTGGAGATCGCATTGGGGCTGATATGAGGTTAATAGAAAATAAAAGCTTGGAGGTAGAGGAATCAGCGCTTACAGGTGAATCTCTTCCAGTTCAAAAATCTACTCAACCGATTGCAGGAGATAATGTCGGTCTAGGAGATTTAACGAATATGGTTTTTATGGGAACGTTAGTAACGAGAGGCTCTGGTGTTGGAGTTGTAATTGGTACTGGGATGAATACTGCAATGGGACAAATTGCAGATCTTCTTCAAAATGCTGAAACGATGGAAACACCTCTTCAAAGACGTTTAGAGCAACTTGGAAAAATATTAATAGTTGTTGCTTTATTATTAACAGTGCTTGTAGTTGGTATTGGTGTGCTTCAAGGACATGATCTTTATAATATGTTTTTAGCTGGTGTTTCATTAGCGGTAGCGGCTATTCCAGAAGGACTTCCTGCAATTGTTACTGTTGCGTTATCACTTGGTGTACAGCGAATGATTAAGCAAAAATCTATTGTTCGTAAATTACCTGCTGTGGAGACACTAGGTTGTGCTTCAGTTATTTGTTCAGATAAAACAGGTACAATGACACAAAATAAAATGACTGTTACACATGTATGGTCTGGTGATAAATTATGGAATGTTACTGGAACAGGCTATCATCCACATGGTGAGTTCTTATTTAATGAACAACAAGTTGATGTAACAAAAACAAAAACACTTCAGCAAATTCTAACCTTCGGCTCTTTGTGTAACAGTGCAGAGATTATTGAAAAAGAAGGGCAATATCATTTAGATGGAGATCCAACTGAAGGTGCATTAATCGTTTCAGCAATGAAAGCAGGCTTAAAAAAGGAAAAATTGCTACACGGTTTTGAAATTATTGAAGAATTCCCTTTTGACTCTGCACGAAAAATGATGAGTGTGATTGTAAAAGACAAAAGTGGTAATCGTTTTGTCGTGACTAAAGGTGCTCCTGATGTATTATTAGGTGTTTCGACTAATATCTTATGGAGTGAAAGACAGGAAGGTATGACAAGTGATTATAGTAATAAGGTAAAAGCTGCAATAGAATCTCTAGCATCTCAAGCATTACGTACAATAGCAATAGCTTTTAAACCTTTAAAAGCCTCGGATAAAATCAACTCTAGTTTTGAAGCAGAGAAGGATTTAGTGTTCATTGGCTTACAAGGGATGATTGATCCACCACGACCTGAAGTAAAACAAGCAGTAAAAGAATGCAGAGATGCAGGTATTAAAACAGTTATGATTACAGGTGATCATGTTATAACAGCGAAAGCAATTGCTACACAATTGCAGCTTTTACCAAAAAACGGAAGAGTAATGGAAGGTAAGGAATTATCATTATTATCTGTTGAAGAGCTGGAAGGTGTTGTTGATGATGTTTATGTTTTTGCCAGAGTTTCTCCAGAACATAAACTTAAGATTGTAAAAGCTTTGCAAAATCGTGGACATATTGTAGCAATGACTGGTGATGGTGTAAATGATGCACCAGCTATAAAAGCTGCAGATATTGGGATTTCAATGGGGATTACTGGAACAGATGTAGCTAAAGAGGCTTCTTCACTTGTGCTTGTTGATGATAATTTTGCATCAATAAAATCTGCAATTAAAGAAGGAAGAAATATTTATGAAAATATTAGAAAGTTTATTCGCTATTTATTAGCTTCGAATGTTGGGGAAATATTAGTTATGTTGTTCGCTATGCTTTTAGCACTTCCATTACCTTTAGTACCAATTCAAATACTTTGGGTAAATCTTGTTACAGATGGCTTGCCAGCTATGGCACTTGGCTTAGATCAACCAGAAGGAGATTTAATGAAGCGAAAGCCTAGACACCCTAAAGAAGGGGTGTTTGCTAGAGGGTTAGGCTGGAAGGTTATATCTCGAGGGTTTTTAATTGGAATAGCAACTCTAGCTGCATTTATGATTGTTTATTATCGCAATCCAGAGGATTTAGCTTATGCACAAACAATAGCTTTTGCAACACTTGTTATGGCACAGCTTATACATGTATTTGATTGTCGAAGTGAAAAGTCAATTTTCGAGAGAAATCCATTTGAAAATATGTATTTGATTTGGGCAGTGATTTCCTCTATAGTTTTAATGTTAATTGTTATCTATTATCCGCCATTACAACCGATATTCCATACAGTTCCGATACTGCTAAGAGATTGGTTATTAATACTGGGTATGTCGGCAATTCCAACTTTTTTATTAGCTGGCTCACTTTTAACAAGAAAATCTTCCTAGAATATGATATAATTCATAAGGGGATGACCCAAAAAGTCATCCCCTTTACTTGTTTTTTAAATACATAGTCTAAAAAATCCTTATATTCTCAAGGTCGTATTCTTTTTATCCGGTTCTTTACAAGTAGTCAACCCCTAAGGAAATCCATGAATGCTATAAGGTATAATGGGGATTACTGACAGTAACAAGTAAAGATTAGATAAGTTCATAACTATTATTAGTAAGTCCCATAACTTCGCTTGCTTTTAATCCTTATCTAATGAGTTAAAAAGAAAGTGATGTGATACATAATGGTAGTCAGTATGACGGGTTTTGGTCGTGCTAGTAAACAAATAGGATCATGTTTTTTTACAGTTGAAATGAAGTCTGTCAACCACAGGTTTTTAGATATTAATCTTAAAATGCCCAAGCAATTTATGGGAATTGAAGACAAAATTAAAAAAATCATCTCTCAATCAATCAATCGTGGTCGACTTGAAGTTTACATTAATTTTGAAGGTGAGTTTCTAGCAAACAAAACAGTAAAGGTTGATTGGGCGATCGTAGATCAATTTATTGATTCGCTAAAAGAAATAAAAGAACGTTATTCAATAGAAGACCAGATATCCTTAGAAAATATTTTGTCTTTTGGTGCAGGTATTGAGGTTACTGAAGAATCTCTCCCAAGTGATGAATATGAAATAGAGATTGCTCAGCTTATTGAAACAGCAGTTAAGCAATTAGCAGACATGAGAGCTATTGAAGGGCAACAACTAGTTCAGGATTTAAAGAAGAGAGTTAAAAGCCTTCAAGAGATAACACTTGATCTGGAAAAAATTGCTCCTGATGTTGTTGAGCATTATCGTGAGCGTATCAAAAAAAGAGTTGGAGAGTTTATAACAGGTAATATAGATGAAAATCGTATTTTAACCGAAGTAGCTCTATTTGCTGACAAAGCTGATATAACCGAAGAACTTACGAGAATACATAGTCATATTCATCAATTTGAGGAAACGCTCATAGAGCAAGAGCCTGTCGGAAGGAAACTTGATTTTCTTGTTCAAGAATTAAATAGAGAGGCAAATACGATCGGTTCTAAAGCAAATGATGGACTTATTGCAAAAAATGTTGTTGAATTAAAAAGTATTATTGAAAAATTGAAAGAACAAGTTCAGAATATTGAATAGGGAAACGTTTCATTGATTATAAAAGGGCTTATAAGGCAAAAATAGTTTTGTCCTTAATTAGGGGGAGCACATGTATGAGCATTAAACTAATCAATATCGGTTTTGGAAATATTGTATCTGCCAACCGAATCATTTCAATTGTTAGTCCTGAATCGGCTCCAATAAAGAGAATTATTCAAGACGCAAGAGATCGAGGAATGTTAATAGATGCTACATATGGCCGCAGAACGAGAGCAGTAGTAATTATGGATAGTGATCATATTATTTTATCTGCTGTACAACCAGAAACGGTTGCTCAAAGGCTATCAAATAAAGAAGATCTGTCAGATGAAGGGTAGGGAATAGCAACTTGATAAAAGAAAGAGGCTTGTTAATTGTTTTATCAGGACCTTCTGGTGTAGGAAAAGGGACTGTTAGAAAAGAATTATTTTCACAGGAAGACACAGCATTTGAATATTCAATTTCAATGACAACTAGAAAGCCACGTGAAGGTGAAGTAGACGGGATTGATTATTTCTTTAAATCACGTGAGGATTTTGAAGAGCTTATTTCTCAAAATAAACTTCTTGAATGGGCTGAATATGTAGGTAATTATTACGGTACGCCAGTTGATTATGTAGAAAAAACATTGAGCGAAGGAAAAGATGTATTTCTAGAGATAGAAGTTCAGGGTGCACTTCAAGTTCGGAATGCATTTCCTGAAGGTTTATTTATTTTTCTAAGTCCTCCTAGCTTAAATGAACTCAAAAATCGAATTGTAACAAGAGGAACAGAGTCAGAAGAGCTCATTAACAATCGTATGAAAGTAGCAAAAGAAGAGATTGTTATGATGGATGCCTATGATTATGTTGTTGAAAATGATAATGTTGAATTAGCATGTGATCGAATTAAGGCAATTGTAACAGCAGAGCATTGTCGTCGTGAACGAGTTGCACCTCGTTATAAAAAAATTCTGGAGGTTGAATAAAAATGTTATATCCTTCTATTGATGTTTTAATGAATAAGTTAGATTCTAAATATACTCTTGTTACTGTTGCAGCTAAACGAGCACGTGAAATGCAAGAAGAAAGTGATCAACAAATTGCTAAGCCTGTTTCTTTTAAATATGTTGGTAAAGCGCTAGAGGAAATTAATGAAGGACTACTAAATTATAAAAGAGTAGAAAAGTAAAAAATTTAACAGTGAAAAGGGCCTGACCCCTCAATAAATCTGGATGGAAGTGATCTTGGGAACATCTTCACTATCTATTTTTGATTGAGAGGTCTGGCCCTTTGCTATAGTACAAATTCCTAAGCTTTATTGTTAATATTGTATACTGGGTTGGTTGCTTGTAATTCTTATAAATTTTAGTACCTTTATGGCTACTTATAGAAGATTAAGTCATAAGTAAGGCTTAACAAATATCGATGATTAGGAAAGATAGATTGGAAAGGTAGGTGGGTAATCATGATAAACGGTAAGAAGATTTTATTATGTGTTAGTGGTGGTATTGCTGTGTATAAAGCAGCAGCTTTGACAAGCAAGCTTATCCAAGCTGGTGGAGAAGTAAAGGTCATCATGAGTCAGTCAGCAATGGAATTTGTTACACCTCTAACCTTCCAAGCTTTATCTCGTAATGATGTTTATTATGATACCTTTGATGAAAAAAATCCACAAGTTATCTCCCATATAGATCTTGCTGATTGGGCAGATATTGTCCTTGTTGCACCTGCTACAGCAAATATTATAGGTAAACTGGCAAATGGTATAGCAGATAATATGCTTACGACAACACTTTTAGCTTCAACTGCACCAGTGTGGATTGCTCCCGCTATGAATGTACATATGTATGATCATCCTGCTGTTAAAAAAAATATAAAAACTCTAGATGAATTTGGATATAAATTTATCGAACCAAGTGAAGGTTTTTTAGCTTGTGGTTATGTTGGAAAAGGGAGACTTGAAGAGCCTGAGAAAATTGTTGATCTTTTAAAGGACTACTTTAGTAAAAAAGAAGGTAAACAAATCTTTAAAGGAATGAATTTTTTAATTACTGCAGGAGCTACTAGGGAAAAAATTGATCCTGTTCGTTACTTTACAAATCATTCTTCTGGAAAAATGGGATATGCAATAGCAGAACAGGCAGCTAAATTAGGGGCGAATGTAATATTGATTTCAGGAAAGACGAACCTCAATCCACCAGACCTAGTGAAAACCATTATGATTGAGTCTGCTCAGGATATGCTAGAGAAAGTGCTTGAATATTATGAGGAAACAAATGTAGTAATAAAATCGGCTGCTGTAGCTGATTATCGTCCTGTTGTAACATATGATCAGAAACTAAAAAAGCAAAAAGATCATTTAACAATAGAAATGGAAAAAACAACAGATATTTTAAAAGAACTAGGTGAACGTAAAAATAAACAGCTATTAGTTGGATTTGCGGCAGAAACGAATTCATTAGAGGAATATGCAAAATCTAAATTAACGAGAAAGAACCTAGACTTGATTGTGGCAAATAATGTTACAACAAAAGGTGCGGGTTTTGGGACAGATACAAATATTGTCACGATGTATGATCGTGATTTCAATAAGGTGGAGCTTCCACTTATGTCGAAAAGAGATGTTGCAATAAAATTACTAGAAAAAATTGAAAACATGCTGAAGGAAGAAAGAACATGAAGTTTGCGAGTGTAATTGTCGATGTGCCAGCTATGCAAACAGATCGTGCCTTTGATTATAAAATACCTGATGAATGGCAAGAACTAGTTGCACCAGGTATGAGAGTGATCGTTCCATTTGGTCCAAGAAAGGTTCAAGGGTTTATTATTGAAACAAAAAACCATTCTGATTTTAATCGGTTAAAGTCTATAACCGAATTATTGGATTTAACACCCTGTTTAACTCCAGAACTGTTACAAGTAGGACATTGGTTAACAGAAAAAACATTATGTTTTAAAATTTCTGCTTTTCAAGTAATGCTACCTGCTGCAATGAAAGCAAAATACGAAAAAGTAATCAGACTAGCTAAAGATCAAGAATTAGTAAACTTACCTGAAATGCTTCATCCATATTTTCAAAAAACAGGTCAGGTGATTTTAAAAGATATTGAAAAAACGATTTCACTTGCTTTCATACAAAAACAAATTAAACTTGGTCATCTAGAACTTATCTATAAAGTGAAACAAAAAACGAACAAAAAAATGGTCAAGGTAATAAAATTAAATGTACCAGTAAGTCAGCTAGAACAATTAATTAACGAGTTACCTTCAAATGCAAAAAAGCAAATGGACATTCTCAACTATTTTAAATTAAATTCAAAGAGTCAGATCCAATTACAAGAACTACTGGTGGAAGCAAAAACTTCTGACACTTCAGTTAAGTCTCTCATTTCCAAGGGGGTTCTAATTGAAGAAAGTAAAGAAATCTATAGAGATCCCTATCAAGATAGAAACTTTAAGCAAACATCTTCTCTTCAATTAAATCAAGAACAACAAAACGCGATCGCTCCGATCTTGTCTTCTGTTAAACATTCTCATCATGAAGTTTTTCTTATGTACGGTGTAACAGGTAGTGGTAAGACAGAGGTGTATCTTCAGTCAATTGAGGAAGTATTAAAGAATGGAAAAGAAGCAATTGTGCTCGTACCAGAAATATCTCTAACTCCTCAGATGGTTCATCGATTTAAAGGTAGGTTTGGCTCACAAGTCGCAGTATTACATAGTGGTCTTTCAATAGGAGAGAAATATGATGAATGGAGAAAGATTCAACGCAAAGAAGTTAAACTTGTTGTAGGTGCTAGGTCAGCAATATTTGCTCCTTTTGATAACCTAGGAATGATAATAATTGATGAAGAACATGAATCAAGTTACAAGCAAGAAGAAAACCCTCGTTATCATGCTAGAGACGTTGCAATTTATCGGGCACAGCTTCATAGATGTCCTGTTGTATTAGGCAGTGCAACACCCACGTTAGAAACGTTTGCTCGCTCTCAAAAAGGTGTTTATAAACTATTAACCTTAAAGGAACGAGTAAATAGGCGCTCAATGCCAAGTGTGGATATTATTGATATGAGAGAAGAGTTAAGAAGTGGAAATCGTACGATGTTTTCAACTTCATTAATTGAAAAGCTCCAAGATCGGTTAAGTAAAGGAGAACAATCAGTTCTATTTCTTAATAAAAGAGGCTATTCTTCCTTTGTTATGTGTCGTGATTGTGGATTTGTTATACAATGTCAACATTGTGATATTTCTTTAACTTATCATAGACATGGACAAAAGCTAAAGTGTCATTATTGCGGTCATGAGGAACATATGCCAAAGGTATGTCCAGAATGTCAAAGTGAGCATATACGTTTTTTTGGTACAGGTACACAAAAAGTAGAGGAAGAGTTGGTAAAGGTACTGCCGGAATCCCGAATAATTCGGATGGATGTTGATACAACAGGAAAGAAAGGTGCACATGAAAAGCTACTTACAAAATTCGGAAATAAAGAAGCTGATATTTTATTAGGGACTCAAATGATTGCAAAGGGCCTTGACTTTCCTGATGTTACATTAGTTGGTGTCCTAGCTGCAGATACAATGCTCAATTTACCGGATTTTCGTGCTTCAGAGAAAACCTTTCAATTATTAACACAAGTAAGTGGAAGAGCAGGAAGACATGAACTTCCTGGTGAAGTGATTATTCAAACATATGCCCCAGAGCATTACAGTATTCAGTTGGCTAGCCAATATGAATATGATTTATTTTATGAACAAGAAATGCTATTAAGAAAAAATCATGCGTATCCACCGTATTATTATATTGCTCTTGTAACTGTTTCACATCCAGAAATAACAAAGGTCGTGTCAGTAACTGAAAAAGTCTCACAATTTTTAAAAAGAAATGTTTCAAATGAAACCAAAATTCTCGGGCCTGTTGCATCACCAATACCAAGGATCAAAGATAGATATCGTTACCAATGCATGGTAAAATACAAACGAGAAAAAAACTTGAATGAGACACTAAGGAAAATCATCGAATACTTTCAGCAAGACATAACTTCGAATGATTTATTGATTACAGTGGATTTGAACCCTAGCTCGATGATGTGATAATGAATTTTTTAAAAGTGAAGAATAAACACTTGTTAAGATAAAAGATAGTTTGGAGGAGCAGAATTGCCAGTTAGAGAAATAGTTATGTTTCCAGCAGATGTTTTAGAACAACCTTGTAAAGAGGTTACAACCTTTGATCGGAAACTCTCGAAATTATTAGCAGATATGTATGACACAATGATTGAGAATGATGGTGTAGGGTTAGCGGCACCACAAATTGGTATATCAGAAAAAATAGCAATTGTTGACATTGATGATCAAAACGGCACAATAGAGTTGATAAATCCTGTTATTCTCGAAAAACAAGGTGTGCAGACTGGACCAGAAGGATGTTTAAGCTTTCCAGGACTATATGGCGAAGTAAGTCGGGCTAATTATGTTAAAGTTAGAACATATAACAGAAGAGGAAAAGTTAGAACACTTGAGGCAGAGGGATTTCTTGCAAGAGCAATTCAACATGAAATAGATCATCTGGAAGGTGTGTTATTTACATCAAAAGTTGAAAAATATTTGGATGCAGAAGATTTAGAAAGCACGGAAGGATGACTATTATGACAAGAATCGTTTTTATGGGAACACCAGATTTTTCTGTACCGGTTTTGAAAAGTCTTGTTAATGAAGGATATAATATAGTTGGTGTTGTTACACAGCCAGATCGTCCTAAAGGTCGAAAAAAGGCATTAACACCACCTCCTGTAAAAGTAGAAGCTGAGAAACATCAATTACCAGTTCTACAGCCAGAAAAAATACGGAATGAAGTTGCTGATGTTCTTGCATTAAAGCCAGACCTAATAATTACAGCAGCATTTGGTCAAATACTACCAAAAGGACTATTGGAAGCTCCAAAGTACGGTTGTATAAATGTTCATGCTTCTCTTCTACCTGAATTAAGAGGAGGCGCACCAATACATTATTCAATCCTCCAAGGTAAGAAAAAAACAGGAATAACAATCATGTATATGGCAGAAAAGCTTGATGCAGGTGATATTCTGACACAGGTAGAGGTTGAAATTGAAGAACGTGATACTGTTGGGTCTTTACATGATAAATTAAGTCAAGCAGGTGTAACATTACTTCTAGAAACAATCCCTAATTTATTGGAGGGAAAGATTACACCTATAAAGCAAGTCGATTCACAAGCAACATTTGCTTCAAACATTAAGCGAGAACAAGAAAAGGTCGATTGGTGTAAAACAGGAGAAGAAATATACAATCAAATTAGAGGACTGAATCCTTGGCCTGTCGCTTTTACAATGTTAAACAACCAGGTCCTTAAGCTATGGTGGAGTGAAAAGATGCCAAATAAAAATGATGCAAAACCAGGTACTGTAATTGGTATTGATACAGATGGGTTTGTTGTAGCAACTGGCAATGGAACAGCGATAAAAATCACTGAGCTGCAGCCATCAGGAAAAAAGAAGATGAGTGGAGAAGACTTTTTAAGAGGGACCACTATTTCAGTTGGAGATAAATTACAAAATGACGAATAAAAAGCAAATGAATGTTCGAGATGTTGCAGTAGAAACATTGCTTCAAATCGAGAAAAATCAAGCGTATAGCAATTTACTATTGAACACAATGATAAAAAAGCACCATGTTAAGGACAAGGATATTGCCCTTTTAACTGAGATTGTTTATGGAACTTTACAAAGACAAAAAACGTTAGATTATTTCTTAGCTGGATTTTTAAAAAAGGCGAAGAAAATTGAAGCATGGGTGCAAATACTGCTTCGTATATCCATATATCAGATGGTTTATCTTGATCGAGTTCCTGAGAGGGCTATTTTCTTCGAAGCTGTAGAAGTTGCAAAAAAACGGGGACATAAAGGGATTTCTTCTTTTGTTAATGGAGTACTAAGAACGGTCCAACGTGAAGGTATTCCAGATATTAATAACATCGAAGACCCTATTGAAAGATTATCAATACAAACTAGTCATCCAAAATGGTTAGTAGAAAAGTGGGTAAAGCAGTTCGGCTATCAAGAAACTGAACAAATGTGTGAAGAAAATTTAAAGGCTCCTACTCAAACTGCTCGAGTTAATAAAATGAAAAATTCTGTGAAAGAGCTTGTGCAAATCTTGTCTGAAAATGGGATTGCGGTTGAAAAAGGAGATTTATCAGAGGATGCTATTAAAGGTTTAAAGGGAAATCTTGCATTAACTAAGGCTTTTTCTGATGGACTCTTAACCATTCAAGATGAAAGCTCCATGTTAGTAGCACGGGCGTTAAATCCAATGGAAAATGATCTTGTATTAGATGCATGTGCGGCACCAGGAGGTAAATCTACTCATATAGCAGAACGAATGGGTGGAACAGGTACTGTTCATTCACTAGATCTACATGAGCATAAAGTGAAACTAATTCAACAACAGGCAGAGCGTTTAAATCTCCAAAATATAAAAGCTGAGGCATTAGACAGCAGGTTAGCTGGAGAAAAATTTGAGAAAGAAAGCTTTGATCGAATTTTAGTTGACGCACCTTGCTCTGGTTTTGGCGTTATCAAAAGAAAGCCTGATATTAAATATACTAAAACTGAAGATGATATTTTAAAGCTTGCTGAGCTTCAAAAAAACATTTTACATGCTGTTGCCCCTTTATTAAAAAGAGATGGTGTGTTAGTTTATAGTACATGCACAATCGATCATGAAGAAAATCATGATGTTGTACAAGCATTTTTAGATACTCATCCAGAATTTGAACGTGATATAGCCGTAAAGGATTTATTACCAGAAAAGCTACAGCCGTATTATCAAGACGGAGAGATCCAGCTATTGCCTCATTATTTTGGAACAGATGGATTTTATATAGTATGTTTACGAAAGAAGGGTTAAAATTGGAACAAGCAAAAACAACGAGAACGAAGAAAGACAACGAAGAAAGTAAAGCAAACCCGTCGATTTATTCTTTGGAATTACATGAATTAGAGGATTGGCTAAAAAATAATGGAGAAAAAGCGTTTAGAGCAAATCAAGTTTTCGAATGGCTATATACTAAACGAGCTACAAGTTTTGATGATATGTCAAATTTATCAAAAAGCTTAAGAACATTATTAAATGAAAACTTTACGCTTACAACTCTTAAAACACTGATTCAACAAACATCAAAGGACGGCACAATAAAGTTTCTTTTTGAATTACATGATGGTTATTCAATTGAAACTGTTTTAATGAGACATGAATATGGGAATTCTGTTTGTGTAACAACTCAAGTGGGCTGTCGAATTGGATGTACTTTCTGTGCTTCAACTTTAGGTGGATTAAAACGAAATCTAGAAGCTGGAGAAATTGTTGCTCAGGTTGTAAAAGTACAGCAGGCTCTTGATGAATTTGAAGAACGAGTAAGTCATGTTGTAATAATGGGTATAGGTGAACCTTTTGATAATTACGATGAAATGATGTCATTCCTTAAAATCATCAATCATGATAATGGTCTTAACATTGGTGCGCGTCATATCACTGTATCTACAAGTGGTATTATTCCAAAAATTTATAAGTTTGCGGATGAGAAATTACAAATTAATTTTGCCATTTCATTGCACGCACCTAATTCTGAATTGCGTTCTAAGCTTATGCCGATAAATCGTGCATATAAATTACCAGATTTAATGGAAGCTGTTAAGTACTATGTTGATAAAACAGGTAGACGAGTAAGTTTTGAGTATGGTTTATTTGGTGGAGAAAATGATCAAGTTGAACATGCTGAAGAACTAGCTAGACTTGTAAAAGGGCTAAAATGTCATATTAATCTAATTCCAGTAAACTATGTACCTGAAAGAAATTATGTACGTACGCCGAAAGAACAAATTACATTATTCGAAGATACGCTTAAAAAGCATGGTCTAAATGTAACAACAAGAAGAGAACAAGGCCATGATATAGATGCAGCATGTGGACAACTACGAGCTAAGGAGCGTAAAGAGGAGACGAGGTGACCGCTTTGGAACGAGCTTATTTATCTGATAGGGGAAAAGTAAGACAGCATAATGAAGATAGTGTTGGTGTATTTGAAAATAATGTTGGGATTTTAGCCATTGTAGCTGATGGTATGGGAGGTCATTTGGCTGGAGATGTTGCGAGCCAAATGACAATCTCAACATTCGAGTCATTATGGAATGAAGTTGAGAAAATTGATGGACCACAAGATGCTGAAACTTGGTTTAGAGATAAGGTAGCAGTAGTAAATAAAGCTGTATATGAGCATTCTATTGAGAACCCGGAATGTCAAGGTATGGGCACAACAATTGTTGGTGCAATCGTGACATCTAGCTTTGCGACAATAGGTCATATTGGTGATAGCCGTTGCTATTTATTAAATAATAGTGGCTATAAACAGGTTACACAGGACCACTCTCTAGTAAATGAATTAGTAAAATCAGGTCAAATTTCTAAGGAAGACGCAGAACATCATCCAAGGAAAAATGTACTATTAAGAGCACTAGGTACTGAACAGACAGTAGAGCTAGATGTGAAAACGATTGAATTTGAAGAAAATAATGTTCTTTTATTATGTTCAGATGGACTATCAAACAAGATTACAGACGAAACAATGGAAAAAGAATTGACAAATAATGATAACCTTTCAAAAACAGCAACTACATTAGTGCAATTAGCAAATGATCATGGTGGAGAGGATAATATTACTTTAGTTGTTATTAAAAAGGCGACGCATGATGAATTAGGTGAAGAGCCGTGTTAATTGGCAAAAGAATCAGTGGTCGTTATAAAATTCTAGAAGTAATTGGCGGCGGCGGAATGGCAAATGTCTATTTAGCTAAAGATATGATTCTAGAACGAGAAGTAGCAATGAAGGTATTGCGTTTTGATTTTTCCAACGATGATGAATTTATTAAACGTTTTAGAAGAGAAGCTCAATCTGCTACAAGTCTAGCTCACCCTAATATTGTTAGTATATATGATGTTGGTGAGGAAGACGGAGTTTATTACATAGTAATGGAATACGTAGAGGGACAAACACTAAAGCAATATATCCAACAATTTGCCCCAATACATCCAAGAAAAGCAGTAAATATTATGCTTCAAATTGTAGCAGCTATTCAACATGCACATGATAATCAAATCATTCATCGAGATATTAAGCCTCATAATATCTTAATCGATCATCATGGAAATGTAAAAGTGACAGATTTCGGAATTGCTATGGCATTAAGTTCAACAACTATCACACAAACAAACTCAGTATTAGGATCTGTACACTATCTTTCTCCTGAACAAGCAAGAGGTGGATTAGCTAATAAAAAGTCAGATATCTACTCGATAGGTATTGTGTTATTTGAACTTTTAACAGGTCGTTTGCCATTTGATGGGGAGTCAGCTATATCGATAGCCCTAAAGCATTTACAGTCTGAAACACCATCAGCAAAAAGATGGAATCCTGATATTCCACAAAGCCTGGAAAATATAATTTTAAAATCAACAGCTAAAGATCCATTTCATCGCTATGAATCTACAGAAGAAATGGAAAAAGACTTAGAAACTGTGTTTGAAGTGAGTAGAATTTCAGAACAACGTTTTACCATTCCTGATGACGATGAAGCGACTAAAGCCATACCGATTATTACGAATGACACGATTGAAAAAAACAAATTGGATGATACTCTAGTTCGTCCTCCAGTAAATAATCAATCTAATGATAATAAGAAGCAAAGTAAAAAGACCAAAAAGCCCAAAAAGAAAAAAAGCAAACTTGGTGTTTTTATTATTACACTTTTTGTGATACTGGGACTTGCTGCTATTGCTGCTGTTACAGTCATTCCATCGTTATTCTTACCAAAGGATATTGAAGTACCAGATGTAACAAATAAATCTTATGAAGATGCTGTAAGTATTTTATATGAAGCAGGTTTTGAAGTTGGTGATCCAGAACTAGTTGCTCATGAAGAAATAGAAGAAGGTTATGTTATTAAAACAGATCCTGAAGCGAATACGGTAGTAAAAGAAGGTTCAACAGTTATCATACACGAAAGCACTGGTAAAGAAAAAGTTTTATTAGATGATTATGTGGACAGAAACATTGATCGGGTAAAATCAATACTTGAAATGAATGGATTCACAGATATAAGAGTGAAAGAAGAAACACATGACTCTGCACAAGCTGGAACTATTCTTTTTCAAGACCCTGAGGTAGGAGATTATGTGATACCTTCAGAAGATACGATAGAATTTACTGTTAGTGCTGGTCCGAAGCTTATTAAAGTTAAAGACTTGAAAGGGCAAACGAAAAGCCAGGTTGATGAGTATATCAGTTCAGAAGGATTTAACGCAAGTGTGTCAGAGGTTCATTCAGAAGAAGTACCAGAAGGTCAAATTATCTCGCAATCACCAAGTGCTGGTGAGGAGGTTCAAAAGGGTACGAATCTATCTCTTGTTTATTCTCTAGGTCCAAAAGCTAAGCCGCCTAAAACTGTGTCAGAAACAGTTGTCATTCCATATGAACCAACTGAAGAAGGTCAGGAATTAGAAGTGTCAATATTAATTGATGATGCTGAAAATTCAATCTCTGAACCATACGATACCTTTAAAATAACTAGTACCCAAGAAAGAAAATTAGAATTCGTGATTAATCCTAGTGAAAGTGCGTTTTATCAAATTATTGTTGATAATAAGGTTGTTACTTCTAAAACAATACCCTATCCAGTCGATTAATTGATATTTTAAATTTTGATAGCTATGATTACCTTATAAGAAATCAAATGGTGAAATACCATCGAGGAGGTTATCCATGCCACAAGGGAAAATTGTAAAAGCTCTTAGTGGTTTTTACTATGTGCAAGATCAAGGTAGATTAGTTCAGTGTAGAGGTCGAGGTATTTTCCGCAAAAATAATATTTCTCCTTTAGTAGGAGATGAGGTGAAGTATCAGGCGGAAAATGATCAAGAAGGTTATATTCTTGAAGTATTTGAGCGAAAGAATGAACTAGTAAGACCACCTATAAGCAATGTGGATCAAGCAATACTAGTATTTTCTGCTGTTGAACCAGATTTTAGTCCAACTCTTTTAGATCGTTTTCTTGTACTTATAGAGGCTAATGATATTGAACCGCTTATTGTCATTAGTAAGTCAGACCTTATTTCTTCAGAAGAAGTGAAAAAGAAAGTTCACAACTACGCAAAAGACTATGAAGATATTGGGTACAAAGTATTGTTAACATCAACAGTAGAGTCAACTGTTGATGAAGATCTTTTACCACTTTTACAAAACAATATTTCTGTATTTGCTGGTCAATCTGGTGTTGGTAAATCTTCTTTATTAAATGTGTTAAGGCCGGATCTTGACTTGAAAACCGACGACATATCTTCACACCTTGGTAGGGGAAAACATACAACTAGACATGTTGAACTAATATCTGTAGGAAATGGTTTTGTTGCAGACACACCTGGGTTTAGCTCGCTTGATTTTACTGGAATAGAGGTAGAAGATCTATCATATTGTTTTCCTGAAATGAGAGAAAGAAGCAGTGACTGTAAATTTCGAGGGTGTACACATATAAGAGAACCAAAATGTGCTGTAAAACAAGCACTTGATAATGGAGAGATCCCACAGTATAGGTATGACCATTATGTAACATTTTTAGAAGAAATAAAAGATAGAAAGCCGAGGTACTAATATGATAAAGATAGCTCCGTCAATCTTATCGGCAGATTTTGCAAAATTGGGAGAAGAGATTAAAGAAGTAGAACAAGCTGGTGCTGACTATATTCATGTAGATGTTATGGATGGTCATTTTGTTCCAAATATTACAATTGGTCCATTAATAGTTAATGCAATTCGTCCTATTACTAAATTGCCACTTGATGTGCATTTAATGATTGAACAGCCTGATTTATATATTGAAGAATTTGCTAATGCAGGTGCAGATATCATTACTGTACATGTCGAAGCATGCAGGCATTTACATCGATCAATACAATTGATTAAGTCCCAGGGTATAAAAGCAGGTGTTGTTCTTAACCCTCATACACCGATCGAATCAATTCTCCATGTGTTAGAGGAAATTGATATGGTGTTGTTAATGACTGTTAATCCAGGTTTTGGAGGGCAAGCTTTTATCCCTCAAGTAGTACCGAAGATTAAACAATTGTCTGATATAATTAAAACTAGAAACTTATCTATTGAGATTGAAGTTGATGGTGGAATTAATGAAGAAACAGCAAAGCTAGTAGTTGAAGCAGGGGCATCTGTTCTTGTTGCAGGTTCTGCAGTTTTTAATAAAGCTGATAGACGTAAAGCGATTCAAGATTTAAAGGAAACAACGAAATAACACAAGAAATAAGATTCTTTAAAAAAATTTATAAAAAACGATTTAATTCCCATCCTAATAAAGACTAGACTTAAGTCGAAATTTTAAAAGGAGGGTTTTAATGGACGTTTCAAAAAATGATTTGGCTATCATTGAACAAGCCTTAAAGACAGCAGCTATAAATAGTACTGATTACGAGGAAATAGAACAGTATGAATCGGTATTAAAGAAGTTAGACAAAAATTCTTCTGCTCAAAATGATGGATTTAGGTATGATTATGATGATAGCTCATTTTAAACCAAGCTCTGACATATTTATATGTCAGGCTTTTTTCATATCAATGTCATTAACGAAAGTAATAAAGGAGAAACAATGATGATAATTGCGATTGTTGCAGGTGGTCCTAGAGAATATTTAGCAAATATAGAAGATTACCATACTGATGAAGTTACATGGATAGGTGTAGATAGAGGAGTGACATACTTAAAGGAATTTGGGTTACCAATTCATAATGCCTTTGGAGATTTTGATTCAATCTCTTCATCGGAAATGAACGAACTGGTAGATAGTATTGAAGAGGTTGCAATCTTCTCTCCAGAAAAAGATAAAACTGATACAGAAATTGCATTAGAATGGTCTATTAATCAAAATCCGGAAAGTATTAAAATTTTTGGCGCAACAGGCGGGAGAATTGACCACTTACTCGCAAATATTCACCTGTTAATTCACTCAATAAAAAGTGAAACAGAAATAGAAATAATAGATCAACAAAATCGTATCACGCTTCATACTCCTGGTACATATACAATAAAGAAAGACACAGATAAAAAATATACATCATTTATCCCGATAAGCCTAGAGGTGAAGGGAATATCGTTGGAGGGTTTTAAGTATCCTTTAAAAAATTGTCATATTGGATTAGGGTCAACATTATGTATTAGTAATGAACTCATTCATGAAGTAGGTACTTTTTCTTTTGAAGATGGCATATTAATAATGATAAGAAGCTGTGATTAGCATTGTTTGTCCAAAGTGGTTATAGGCGTCATTTTTTTGAGAAACTTGAATATAATGCTAGAGAACTGATTTATATTTTTGATTATGACGTAGTAAAAACACCTTTGAACAAGCTAGCAAAAACTTGTTTAATCGATTTGGTTGAGGAGGGAAACAATGAAATTCTATACGATCAAATTACCGAAGTTTTTAGGAGGAATAGTTCGAGCGATGCTCGGTTCGTTTAAAAAAGACTAAGAAAAAAGCACCGTTATGTTCGGTGCTTTTTTCTTAGCTTATTCGTTTAATATTGTATGAATATGAAACAAAGTAGCAGTTAGCTACTAAGATAAGCTATCATTCATGTTTTCTGCTTTATAGGTTCTTTCAAAAAGCTGATCGTTAAGCAATTAAATCTTTATTTGAATAAAAGTTTTATAGCTTCGCTACCTTCTTTTTGAATGTTCATCAAGTAAGTTTAAAATGAATTAAACTCGCTCAACTTTACCAGATCTTAAAGCGCGAGCAGATACATATACTTTTTTAGGTTTACCGTTAACTAAGATGCGAACTTTTTGAAGGTTTGCTCCCCAAGTACGTTTGTTAGCGTTCATCGCGTGAGAACGTGAATTACCTGAACGTGTCTTTCTACCAGTAACAACGCATTTACGTGCCATGTTATTCCCTCCTTACTACAAAAAAACCTTACATATTTTACGATAGTCATGTACATAGCCATGAGATACTTTAATAATTTATCATAACTACCATTAGAATGCAATACTTCTGATGGACTCCTTTCAAGAATTTTTCCTTGACATAGTATTTTTGATGTTGTTGTATAATAATAAGGATGTCTGCTTTTTTCACTTCGGACTTATAATCGCTTTTAAAATGAAGTTGCTTATAGTAAAATAGCTATAGCCAGTGCGAACAATTCCAAAGGGGGAACCATCATGTCCATTGAATTAAAAACTAAGTACGGACAAATTGATATATCCAATGAGGTCATTGCAACTGTTGCGGGCGGTGCCGCAATCGACTGCTACGGTATTGTTGGAATGGCATCAAAGAATCAAATAAAAGACGGCTTCACAGAGATTCTTAGAAAAGAGAACTTTAGCAAGGGTGTTATTGTTCGCCAAGATGATGATTCAATTAATATTGATATGTACATTATTGTCAGCTATGGTACAAAAATTTCTGAGGTCGCACATAACGTGCAAACGAAGGTAAGATATACATTAGATCAGACAGTAGGACTTTCTGTTGATTCCGTTAATATTTTTGTACAAGGAGTTCGTGTTTCGAACCCATAGTAAGGAGGAAATTACCTGTGTCAATTACAACCTTAGATGGTAAGCGTTTTGCAGAGATGATCTTGCAAGGTGCAGACCACCTATCGAATAATGCAAAATTAGTCGATGCACTTAACGTTTTTCCTGTTCCTGATGGAGACACTGGAACAAATATGAATTTATCGATAACATCAGGAGCTAAAGAAGTTCGCAACCATCAGTCAGATCATATTGGTAAGGTTGGTCAAGCGTTATCAAAAGGCTTACTTATGGGTGCTCGAGGTAATTCAGGAGTAATTTTATCTCAATTATTTAGAGGATTTTCAAAATCTATAGAATCAAAGGCAACAATTACAGCTATTGAATTTGCTGATGCACTACAGGCTGGTGTTGATACTGCTTATAAAGCTGTAATGAAACCTGTTGAAGGGACTATTTTAACAGTTGCAAAAGATGCTGCTAGAGCTGCTGTAATCGCTTCAGAAACTGAATCATCAATTGATAAATTGATGGAAATTACATTAAAGGAAGCTGAAGCTTCTTTGAAGCGTACACCTGATCTTCTTCCTGTTTTAAAAGAAGTTGGTGTTGTAGATAGTGGTGGACAAGGATTAGTCTTTGTCTATGAAGGATTCTTGGCAATCTTAAAAGGTGAAAAGTTAGAGATTAATGCAAATAGACTTTCAATGGATGATCTTGTAAACGCTGAGCATCATAAAAATGTTCAAGGTCATATGAATACAGAAGATATCGAGTTTGGTTATTGTACTGAGTTCATGGTCCGTTTTGAAGATGGTAAAAAAACTTTTGATGAAGAAGTTTTCCGTAATGATTTAAGTGAATTTGGAGATTCTTTGTTAGTTATATCTGATGAGGATCTTGCAAAAGTACATATTCATGCTGAACACCCAGGTGATGTTCTATCATATGGACAGAAATATGGTAATCTCATTAACATGAAGATTGAAAATATGCGTCAACAGCATACAGATATCGTTGGTGAAAAAGCAGATAAGAACCTTCCACAAAAGCAGGATACAAAAAAAGAAAGAAGTAAGTTTGGCATTGTAACAGTTTCAATGGGTAGTGGAATAGCAGAATTATTTAGAAGTATTGGCGCAAACATGGTCATTGAAGGTGGTCAAACGATGAATCCTAGTACGGAGGATATCGTGAAAGCCATACATGAGGTTAATGCTGATAATATTATTATATTACCGAACAATTCAAACATCGTTATGGCGGCACAGCAAGCTGCTTCTGTAGTAGATGAGAATGTGATTGTTATTCCTTCTAAAACTGTTCCACAAGGAATGGCGGCCCTACTTTCGTTCAATCCAACTGCAGAGCCAAGTGATGTGGAGTCGACAATGGTTGATGCTTTAAGTAGTGTAAAGAGCGGTCAAATTACATTCGCTGTTAGAGATACCAATATAGATGGCCTTGATATTGAAAAAGGTGACTTTATGGGAATCTCAAATGGGAAAATTGTTTTGACTGAACGTGATCAATTATTAGCTTCTCAAAAACTTCTCTCTGAAATGATTACTGAAGATGACGAGATCTTAACAATCATTCAAGGTGAAGATGCAAATGATGAAGAAGTTGAAAAACTTGTCACGTTTGCTGAAGAGAAATTTGATCATGTCGAGGTTGAGGTTCATAAAGGTGAACAGCCTCTGTATTCTTATATATTCTCAGTAGAATAATTAAAGGCTCTTTTCTGAAAACTAGAATTACAAAAGCACAAAAAACAGCTTAATTAAAAAACAAAAGAAAACTCGGCCACGTGTCGGGTTTTCTTTTGTTTTTTATTAATTCATTGAAATATTTGAATAAATAAATATTTTATAGTTATTTTTGTCTAAGTACCGTTGAGAGTAAAATCTGTTAAACTAAGAATTAGAATGTTTTTAAATACTCAATACATTAAATTCACTTAAATTTATAAATCAATTTATACACTTGGTTCACTCTTTTACCTTTAATGATATGAAAATGAGGAGAGGATTAACAATGAAATATCGAAGTGTTTTTGATATTATTGGTCCAATTATGATTGGCCCATCTAGCTCCCATACTGCGGGTGCGGCAAGAATTGGTCGGGTGGCAAGAACCTTATTTGATCGGGAACCAAAGTGGGCAACGATTTCGCTATATGGCTCTTTTGCACAGACATATCGTGGTCATGGAACAGATATTGCGCTAATTGGTGGTTTGTTGGATTTCGATACCTATGATGAACGAATAAAATCATCCTTAGAAATAGCGAAAGATAAAGGAATAAAGATAACCTTTATTGAAGAAGATGCGATTACAGATCACCCTAATACTGCAAGATTGATTATAGGTGATGATTACGGTCAATTAGAGTTAGTTGGAGTATCAATCGGTGGTGGAAAGATTGAGATCACTGAGCTTAATGGTTTTGAATTGAAGCTCTCTGGAAATCATCCTGCTATTTTGGTTGTTCATAATGATCGTTACGGTGCAATTGCTTCTGTTGCAAATATACTGGCAAAACATGCGATCAACATCGGGCATATGGATGTTTCTCGAAAAGAAGTTGGTCAGCTAGCATTGATGACAATTGAAACAGATCAAAATTTAAGTAAAGACGTTTTAGAAGAGTTAAAAACCTTACCAAATATATTACAAGTAACTAAAATAGATGATTAGCTTTACAGAATGATTATAAATGCATATGGAGGGGAGAAATCATTATGTTTCGAAATGTGGAAGAGCTTGTTTCACTAGCTGAGAATAAAGGCGTCAAAATTGCGGAAATAATGATTCAACAGGAGTGTAACGTAACAAATAGAACACGTGAAGATGTTATGGCACAAATGGAACGTAATTTAGTTGTTATGGAACAAGCGGTTGAAAGAGGCTTAGCAGGAGTTAAATCACATTCTGGTTTAACTGGAGGAGATGCTGTACTATTACAATCTTATATTGATGAGGGGAAGTTTCTATCAGGAAGCACGATCCTTGATGCGGTAAGTAAAGCAGTTGCGACTAACGAAGTAAATGCAGCGATGGGGACGATTTGTGCAACACCAACAGCTGGTTCTGCCGGTGTTGTTCCCGGTACACTTTTTGCTGTCAAAAATAAGCTGAACCCTAGCCGAAAAGAAATGATTGAGTTTTTATTTACATCAGGTGCATTTGGTTTTGTTATCGCCAACAATGCTTCAATATCAGGTGCAGCTGGGGGTTGTCAAGCTGAGGTAGGATCTGCTTCTGGCATGGCAGCAGCTGCCATAGTCGAGTTAGCGGGTGGATCACCACGTCAAGCGGCAACTGCAATGGCAATTACGTTAAAAAATATGCTTGGACTTGTTTGCGATCCTGTTGCTGGATTAGTAGAAGTTCCTTGTGTGAAAAGGAATGCTATGGGAGCTGCGAATGCAATGGTTGCGGCAGATATGGCTTTAGCAGGAATTACAAGTAGAATCCCTTGTGATGAGGTAATTGATGCAATGTTTAAAATAGGTCAGATGATGCCAAATGCTTTAAAAGAAACAGCGCAAGGGGGGTTAGCAGCGACTCCTACTGGTCAACAACTTAAGGCCAAGATTTTCGGGGATTCGCAAAAATAACGTGATAAATAGACTAGTAGAACCAATTACTACCTTAAGAGGAGTAGGAGAAGAAACAGCAGTACTATTGCAAGATATGGGGATTTATACGATTAATGATTTGATTGAGTATTTTCCTTATCGTTATGACGACAATAGTCTAAAAGATTTAGAAGAAGTTAAACATGATGAACGTGTTACTGTTGAAGGTGTTATACACAGTGAACCGAATCTTACTTACTTTGGAAAAAAACGTTCGAGACTCACGTTTAGATTATTAGTAGGACGCTATTTGCTTTCCGTTGTGTGTTTTAACAGACCTTATTTTAAAAGTAAGCTTATCCTGAATTCAACAATTACTGTTACTGGAAAATGGGATAAAAATCGACAAACAATAACAGCCCAAGAAGTTAACTTCGGACCAAAAAAGGAAACATCTGGAATAGAGCCGGTTTATTCTGTAAGAGGGAAGTTAACGGTTAAAGGAATGAGAAAGTTCATTTCAATTGCTATGAAGGAATATTTCAAAGAGATCGATGAGATACTTCCTTCCGAGCTTTTGCAAAAATATAAACTTATGACAAGAAAAGTTGCTATTCAAACAATGCATGCTCCAATTGAGCAGACAAACTTAAAACAAGCTAGAAGAAGATTTGTTTATGAAGAATTTCTATTGTTTCAATTGAAAATGCAGGCTTTACGAAAGGTCCAAAGAGAACAATCTAAAGGATTGAAACAACAATATTCACAAGATGATCTAAACCTATTTATTAAAGCATTGCCTTTTCCTTTAACAAGGGCACAATCACGAGTGATAGATGAAATATTGAATGATATGAAATCACCTTATCGGATGAATAGACTGCTACAGGGAGATGTTGGTTCAGGTAAAACAGTAGTAGCAGCAATATCAATATATGCGACTATACTTTCAGGATATCAGGGAGCATTAATGGTTCCAACTGAAATACTAGCAGAACAACATGCCGAGTCTTTGTATAAATTGTTTGAACCATTTAATATTAACATTGCTCTCTTAACTAGCTCTGTTAAAGGAAAGAAAAGAAAAGAGTTGTTAGAAAGACTTAAGAATAATGATATTCAATTATTAATAGGTACTCACGCTTTAATACAAGATGAAATCCATTTTCATAAGCTAGGATTAGTCATTACAGATGAGCAGCATCGATTTGGTGTTGAACAAAGGCGGATGCTTCGAGAAAAGGGAGCAAACACCGATGTTTTGTTTATGACAGCAACACCTATTCCTCGGACTCTTGCTATTACTGCTTTTGGAGAAATGGATGTGTCAGTCATTGATGAGTTACCTGCTGGTAGAAAAACAATTGAAACATATTGGGTTAAACCAGATATGTTAGATCGAATCTTAACATTTATTGAAAAAGAAATAGCAAAAGGACGTCAAGCATACGTAATATGTCCTTTAATAGAAGAATCTGAAAAGTTAGATGTACAAAATGCATTGGATGTTCATAGTATGCTAACTCAATTTTTTCAAAATCGATATAAAGTGGGACTTATGCATGGTAGGTTATCCTCAGATGAAAAGGACGCTGTAATGCGAAGCTTTAGTGAAAATGATGTTCATGTATTAGTGTCAACCACTGTTGTAGAGGTAGGGGTAAATGTACCAAATGCTACAACAATGGTGATTTATGATGCGGAGCGTTTTGGGTTATCACAGCTGCACCAACTACGTGGACGAGTTGGAAGAGGCAGTGAACAATCGTATTGTATATTACTTGCAGATCCAAAATCGGAAACAGGTAAAGAAAGAATGAAGATTATGACGGAAACGAATGATGGTTTCGTTTTATCTGAAAGAGATCTTGAGCTTAGAGGACCTGGAGATTTCTTTGGGAAAAAACAGAGTGGAATGCCAGTGTTTAAAGTTGCTGATATGGTGCATGATTATCGTGCTTTAGAGGTTGCAAGACAAGATGCTGTAGAGCTAGTGCGATCAGATGCATTTTGGATAGATGAAAAATATGCTGGTTTAAGAATACAGTTAACTCACTCCGGTATCCTTGATGGAGAAAAATTAGATTGAGAGACATAAATTCATTTCTAAAAGTACGAAGTATACCTTATTGGAGCTATGTTTGTAAACAGATTACCTATTAAAAACAGATTGCATTTGTCTTGCAATCTGTTTTCTTTATCTATATACTACTATTAGTACCTAGTCTTAATAGTTCGGACGGTGTCATAAATATTATGAAAAAAAACAAAAAAGATAGACAACTATTACTACAGGAAACAATAGTAAACACTCCATTTATTACAGATGAAGAGCTTGCTGAAAAGTTTCAAGTTAGTATTCAGACGATTAGGTTAGATCGTCTCGAATTATCTATTCCTGAATTAAGAGAACGAATTAAGCATGTGGCAGAGAAAAAACTTGATGATGAAGTTAAAGCACTACCAATAGAGGAAGTAATCGGTGATATTATAGATCTTCAGCTAGATGAATCTGCCATCTCAATATTAGAAATAAAAAAAGAGCATGTTTTTAGTCGTAATCAAATTGCACGTGGTCACCATTTATTTGCACAAGCAAATTCGTTAGCGGTTGCGATGATTAATGATGAATTAGCACTTACTGCTAAAGCAAATATTCATTTTACAAGACAGGTAAAAGAAAATGAACGTGTTATTGCAAAAGCAAAGATTATTAAAAATGATTCAGTAAATAGAAGAACGCTTATCGAAGTAAATAGTTATGTAGTGAATGAATTGGTTTTTTCTGGAGAATTTGAAATGTTTCGTTCAAATCCAATACAAAGGTAGGTAACGATATAAATGAAATTGGCAATTGATGCAATGGGTGGAGACAATGCTCCTCAAGCAGTTGTAGAAGGAGTTATGAAAGCTATAACTGAATTTCCTGATTTAGAGGTCACTCTTTTTGGGAAAGAAGATCAAATAAAACAATTCTTAACAGATTCTACTAGAATTACAATTATACATACTGATGAAGTGATAGAAGGCACTGATGAACCTGTTCGTGCAGTGAAAAGGAAGAAAGATTCTTCCATGGTATTAATGGCTAATGAAGTAAAGGAAAAACGAGCAGACGGATGTATATCAGCAGGAAATACAGGTGCGCTGATGACAGCTGGTTTATTTGTTGTTGGACGTATTAAAGGGATTGAAAGGCCGGCACTTTCACCTACATTACCGACTTTAAACGGTGATGGATTTCTTTTCTTAGATGTGGGAGCAAATGTGGATGCAAAACCAGAGCATCTTCAGCAATATGCAATAATGGGCTCAATCTATGTAGAAAAGGTACGGGGAATTAAAAACCCACGTATTGGTTTATTGAATATTGGCACTGAAGATAAAAAGGGTAATGAATTGACTAGACAGGCTTTTGAGTTATTAAAACATACGGACCTTAATTTTGTCGGTAATGTCGAGTCACGTGATTTAATGAATGGTGTAGCAGATGTTATTGTTACAGACGGATTTACAGGGAATATAGCATTGAAAACAATAGAAGGAACTGCACTATCTGTCTTTTCTATGTTGAAATCGGCTTTAACTAGCAATCTTAAATCGAAGCTAGCAGCTGGTGTGTTAAAACCCCAACTAAGAGGGATTAAACAGCAGATGGATTATTCAGAATACGGTGGTGCTGCCTTATTTGGCTTACAAGCACCTGTTGTTAAAGCACATGGTTCTTCTGATGCTAATGCGATCTATAATGCAATTCGCCAGACTCGTGATATGGTATCAAATAATGTTGCTGAAACAATCTATGATTCATTAGAAGCAAATGCAAAGAACAAAGCATAAATTGGGAGGGCTTTTTGTATGTCAAAAATCGCATTTTTATTTCCAGGACAAGGATCTCAAACAGTTGGAATGGGGAAAGAATTGTTTGACCAAATCCAGGAATCGAAAATAATTTTTGAGAAGGCTGATCAAAAATTAGCTCAAAATCTTTCAGAATTAATTTTTGAAGGGCCTCAGGAAACATTAACACAAACTTTTAATGCTCAGCCGGCATTACTTACAACAAGTATTGCTATTTTAGAAGGCTTAAAAAAGTATAATATTAAACCTGATTACCTAGCCGGTCATAGTTTAGGTGAATACACTGCACTTGTTGCTGCTGGTGTTTTAAGCTTTGAGGATGCAGTTTATGCTGTAAAAAAACGTGGTGAATTTATGGAAGAAGCAGTACCCTCTGGTAAAGGAGCAATGGCTGCTATTTTAGGTATGGGATCAGAAGAATTAGAAGCTATTACAGACGAGATTTCTAATGCTGGTGATTCTGTACAATTAGCAAACTTAAATTGCCCAGGACAAATTGTAATTTCAGGAACAACTGAGGGTGTTGAAAAAGCTTCAGTTTTAGCTAAAGAAAAGGGAGCAAAAAGAGCAATACCTTTAGTAGTTAGTGGACCTTTTCATTCTGAGTTAATGAAGCCGGCAGCATCACAATTAAGTAAAGTACTATCTGAATTAAAATTTAATGAAGCCTACAAACCTATTATTGCAAATGTCACAGCAATGCCTGTTGTTGATCAAGAAGAAATTAAAGAGTTACTAGTAAAACAGTTATACTCTCCTGTTAGATGGGAAGAATCAGTAAGAGCTATGCTTGATAATGGTGTGACAACTTTTATTGAGATTGGTCCGGGAAAAGTTTTAACAGGGTTAGTTAAAAAAATAGATCGTTCAGCAACTGTACATAATATTTATGATCTTGAAACGATGACATCTGTTATAGAGAAACTTAAGGGGGAATAGTTATGTTAAAGAACAAAGTTGCACTTGTTACAGGTGCTTCCAGAGGGATTGGAAGAGCTATCGCTTTAGATTTAGCTCTTAATGGAGCAAGTATTGCTGTTAACTACGCTGGCAATGAAGTAAAAGCAAATGAAGTTGTTGATGAAATTAAAGCAAATGGTGGACAGGCAATTGCAATTAAAGCAGATGTGTCAAACCAAGATGATGTACAGCAGATGATAAAAGCAGTTATTGGGGAATTTGGTTCATTAGATATCTTAGTTAATAATGCAGGAATCACACGTGATAATCTTTTAATGAGAATGAAAGATGATGAATGGGATGATGTTATCAATACAAATCTTAAAGGTGTGTTTCTGTGTACAAAAGGTGTAACTAGACAAATGATGAAGCAAAGAAATGGTCGTATCATTAACATAACTTCTATCGTGGGTGTTAGCGGGAATCCTGGGCAAGCAAATTATGTTGCAGCTAAAGCTGGGGTAATTGGTTTAACAAAAACAACAGCTAAGGAATTAGCATCACGGAATATAACCGTTAATGCTGTAGCACCTGGATTCATCTCAACAGATATGACGGATGAACTGTCTGAAGAAGTGAAATCAGAAATGCTTAAACAAATTCCACTCGCACAATTAGGAGAACCAAGTGATATTGCAAATTTAGTTACATTTCTTGCTTCTGATAAAAGCAAATATATTACAGGTCAAACAATGCATGTCAATGGCGGAATGTTTATGTAATAGAGCCTAGCTATTAATATTTAGTAGCTAAATATCTATCTTTCATCGAAAATTAATAGATGAAACCTAGTTTTTTAAAATGAAATACACTATAATACTTGAGGGGAGGTGAAGTAAAATGGCAGATGTATTAGAACGTGTAACAAAGATTATCGTTGACCGTTTAGGTGTTGATGAAGCTGAAGTAAAGTTAGAGTCATCATTCAAAGATGATCTTGGTGCAGATTCCCTTGATGTAGTTGAGCTTGTTATGGAACTTGAAGATGAGTTCGATATGGAAATTTCTGATGAAGATGCAGAAAAGATCGGTACAGTGGGTGACGCTGTTAACTACATAAATAGCACACAATAATGTTGCTTTAAAAGTCCCGTAGCTTTACGGGACTTTAACCCTTTTTAACGTTCTTTTAAATTAGGTAAAAGTTAGTTGAGAATATGATTAAATGAAAAGTTTAACTTGACATAAGCCACTCCATAATTCAAGGAATTTCCCTTCAATTATGAAGTGACTTATCTAAGGCGTAGCTTTCGCTTTTAAAATGGAGGTTCCTATGTTATGGCAAGAAATATTAATTATAAAGAAAGAAGAACCTTTGCAAAAAAAGCAGAGGAATTTAAAAAATTTCAAGAGCGTATAGGTCATTCTTTTAAGAATGAAAAACTTCTATATCAAGCATTTACACATTCATCATATGTAAATGAGCATCGTAAAAAGCCATATGAAGATAATGAGAGATTGGAGTTTTTAGGTGATGCTGTTCTAGAACTGACGATATCCCAATATCTCTACAAAAAATATCCCATGATGAGTGAGGGTGAGTTAACAAAATTGCGTGCTGCGATTGTTTGTGAACCATCGTTAGTAGCATTTGCAAATCATCTTTCTTTTGGAAGCTTGGTCCTGCTAGGTAAAGGTGAGGAGATGACAGGTGGTCGTGCTCGTCCTGCATTGCTTGCAGATGTATTTGAGGCATTTATTGGTGCTTTATATTTAGATCAAGGCTTAGATGCTGCAGTACAATTTTTAGACCAGTTTGTTATTCCGAAAGTGGATGAGGGTGCTTTTTCTCATGTCATGGATTTTAAAAGCCAACTACAAGAGCTTGTCCAACGTGATACAAAAGGGATGTTAGAGTATAAAATTTTGCAAGAAAAAGGCCCAGCTCACAATCGTGAATTTATATCAACTGTTTCTTTAAATGGCGAAGTTTTTGGTACAGGAAGCGGAAAATCAAAAAAAGAAGCAGAGCAGCATGCAGCTCAAGAGGCATTATCTAAATTGCAACAAATTAATAAATAAAATTTCTTCAAAGGACAGGCTCGTTTGTACGTGTAACCCTAACACTTCTTATTAGTTAAGGGAATCATACAAATAACGAGTTGTCCTTTTTTCTTAGATTAAATATCTTTAAAGTTATCACCTAGGTTCGACATATTGTGATAAAATATTTAAGGATTATTATTTATCGAAAATAATAGGATAAAAGTCAGTTGAAGGTCTAACTGATTTAAAATTTTTTTGAATTGTACTACATCTACTAATTAGTTAAATAAACCAAGGAAGTATAACAAAGGAAAAAACATAAATAGAATAGTAAGGAGGATCACAATGTTCCTCAAACGATTGGATATTGTAGGATTCAAGTCCTTTGCTGAAAGAGTAACAGTTGATTTTGTTAATGGAGTTACAGCAGTAGTTGGACCAAATGGAAGTGGCAAAAGTAATATAACGGATGGTATAAGATGGGTGTTAGGTGAACAATCTGCTAAATCTCTTCGTGGAGCAAAAATGGAAGATATCATTTTTGCAGGAAGTGATTCGAGAAAAGGTCTTAATGTAGCAGAGGTTACACTTACTTTAGACAATACGGATCAATTTTTACCTATAGATTACCATGAAGTGAGTGTAACACGTCGAGTTTTCCGCTCAGGTGAAAGTGAGTTCTTTATTAATAAACAAGGATGTCGTTTAAAAGATATTGTGGACTTATTTATGGATTCTGGATTAGGTAAAGAAGCATTCTCAATTATAAGTCAAGGTAAGGTAGAAGAGATTTTAAGTAGTAAATCTGAAGAACGAAGAAGTATTTTTGAAGAAGCTGCCGGTGTACTAAAGTACAAATCTCGAAAAAAGAAGGCTGAATATAAATTAGCAGAAACACAAGAAAATCTAAATCGTGTTCAAGATATTCTTCATGAGTTAGAGGTACAAGTTGAACCATTGAAAATTCAGGCATCTATTGCTAAGGATTATCTTGAACAAAAGAAAGAACTGGAGCAGATAGAAGTTGCGTTAACGGTTTATGAAATTGAAGAGCTGCACGAAAAATATGAAGCTCTTTCAAAATCTGTTGAGGTAGGCAAGGATCAAGAGTTAAATCTGTCAGCAATGATGCAAAAGCGTGAAGCAGATGTTGAAAAGATGAAAGATCATTTAACTGCACTGGACGATTCTATAGATGACCTTCAACAGGTTTTGTTATTAGCTAGCGAGGAACTTGAGAAATTAGAAGGTCGTAAAGAAGTCCTTAAAGAACGTAAGAAAAATGCACATCAAAATAAGGCTCAATTAGAAAAAACAATTGTAGAGCTAAAAGAGCGTATTTCTCTTTTGAAGCAAGATAAACAACAGCAGGAGGCTTTCTTAAATAGCAGTGAAAGTGAACTAAAAGCTATCAAGCATCAATTAGCCGAAAAGCAAAAGCTATTTTCAACATATGATCAAAATATGGAAGAATTAATTGAAGGTTTGAAAAGTGAGTACTTTGAGCTATTAAATGAACAAGCATCAGCACGTAATGAAATTAGCTATATAGATGAACAATTGAGTCAACAAGAACGTAAAAATACACGACTTTTAGATTCTAACAAACGTTATGTAACTGAACGTGAAGAAATATATGAAAAGAAAAAGCTAATAGAAGAAAATTATTCGTTAATAGAGAAAAAGTTATCAGATCAGATAAAAGGGTTTCGCGATTTATCAAACAAGTTAGATAATCTAAAAAATTCATATCAAAAAAAAGAATCTGCATTATATCAAGCATATCAGCTTTTGCAACAGTCACGGTCACGTAAAGAAGTTCTAGAATCAATGCAAGAAGATTATGCAGGATTCTTTCAAGGTGTAAAGGAAGTATTAAAGGCCAAAGATCAGATTCCTGGCATACATGGGGCAGTTGCAGAGTTAGTCTCTACAGCTAAAGAATATGAAACAGCAATCGAAATTGCTTTAAGTAGCTCTATGCAACATGTAGTTGTTGAAGATGAAGCTTCTGCGAGAAAAGCTATCCAATTTTTAAAATCGAATTCTTTTGGTAGAGCAACCTTTCTTCCTTTAACTGTGATGAAAGAAAGATCAATAAACCCTCATGATCTTACAACAATTAAGAATCACCAAGCTTTTGTTGGTGTTGCAACAAATTTGGTGAAATATAATCAACAGTTTAAATCAATTATCGGAAATTTGTTAGGTACTGTCATTGTTACTTCAGATTTAAAAGGAGCTAATGAGATTGCTAAGCTGATGAATTATCGCTACCGACTTGTAACTCTTCAGGGAGATGTTGTTAATCCAGGTGGATCAATGACAGGTGGAGCAGTAAAGCAAAAGAATAACTCTTTATTAAGTCGTCAACGTGAGTTAGAAACACTTGTAGGTAAGTTAGCTGTAATGGAAGAAAAAACAGCGGAGCTTGAACAAGATGTAAAGTCTACCAAACAAGCTATCCAAAATAAAGAAAGAGAACAAGAGCAGTTACGTGCTACTGGGGAAGAGTTACGTTTAGAAGAACAGAAGATTAGAAGTGAAATAAGAGAGATTGAATTAAATGAAAAAAATATAAATGATCATTTAAAAATTTATGACGCTGAGTTAGAATCATTTGATTCAGAAAAGGTGAAGAATGCAAAACGAAAAGACGAACTTTCAGTAAATTTACAAAGTATTGCTGAAAAATTAGTTAAATTAGATGCAGAAATTGATTCATTATCGAAAAAGAAAACCTCACAGCAAACATCTAAAGATGAATTGCAGAATGAATTAACCGAATTAAAAATTGTACTTGCTAGCAAGCAACAAGTATACGAAAATCACAAAGAAAAAGTTGAAAGAATTCAAGAAGAGCTTTCACAATCAGAACAGAAATATGAAGAAACGACAGATGATTATTCTTTGCTTTCAAATGAGATGAACTCTAGCTCTTCAGGTGAGGAAAAACTAGAAGAAGCAGCAAAAATGAAGCTGCAGGATAAAACGAAAACCATTGAATTAATAGCTAGTAGAAGAGAAGAACGTCTTCAACTTCAGGAAAAGCTTGAAAATGAAGAAAGAGAATTGAAAGAGTTAAAACGTCAAGATAAACAGCTGCGCGATATATTAAAGGATGAAGAAGTTAAGCTTAATCGTTTAGATGTTGAATTAGATAATCGTTTAAATCATCTTCGTGAAGAATATTTTTTAACATACGAAGGTGCTAAAGAGCAGTATACTTTAGAGATAGATGTTAATGATGCTAGAAAAAGAGTGAAGCTAATTAAGCTTGCAATTGATGAGTTAGGAACGGTAAACTTAGGAGCGATTGATGAATATGAACGTGTATCAGAGCGGTATAATTTCTTAACAGAACAAAAAGATGACCTATTAGAAGCAAAGGATACTCTATACCAAGTTATTGATGAAATGGATGAAGAAATGATAAAACGATTTGAGGAAACCTTCAATGCCATTCGCTCACATTTTGAATCTGTTTTTCAGGCGCTATTTGGTGGTGGACGAGCTGAGCTGAAATTAACTAATCCTGAAGATATTCTAAATACTGGTGTAGATATAGTCGCTCAGCCACCAGGGAAAAAGTTGCAGAATCTAGGGTTACTATCAGGTGGAGAACGTGCTTTAACTGCCATTGCACTCTTGTTTTCAATTTTAAAGGTTCGTCCTGTTCCATTTTGTGTACTTGATGAAGTTGAGGCAGCATTGGATGAAGCAAATGTGTATCGTTTTGCTCAGTACTTGAAAAAATTCAGTCATGAAACTCAATTTATTGTTATCACACACCGCAAAGGAACAATGGAAGAAGCCGATGTCTTGTATGGAGTAACTATGCAAGAATCAGGGGTATCTAAGCTTGTATCTGTTAGACTTGAAGAAACAAAAGAATTAGTACAATCTAGTTGAAGGGACGAGTATGTATGAGCTTTTTTAAAAAATTAAAAGAAAAAATTACACAGCAAACAGATTCTGTTACAGAAAAATTTAAAGATGGTTTAACTAAAACAAGAGATTCATTTGCAGGGAAGATGAACGATCTTGTAGCAAAATATAGAAAAGTTGATGAAGATTTCTTTGAGGAACTTGAGGAGCTTCTTATAAGTGCAGATGTTGGTGTGGCAACAGTAATGGATCTGATTGATGAGTTAAAAATGGAGGTTAAACGACGAAATATCCAAGATACAAAAGAGGTTCAGTCAGTTATCTCTGAGAAGCTTGTTGAGATTTATGAAGGTGATGAGGATGAGGAGAAATCTAATAGCCTAAATCTTGAGGCAGGGCGCTTAAATGTTATTTTATTTGTAGGAGTTAATGGTGTTGGCAAAACAACAACTATTGGTAAATTAGCACACAAGCTAAAGAACGAAGGGAATTCTGTCCTTTTAGCTGCTGGAGATACTTTTAGAGCGGGTGCAATTGAGCAGCTTGAAGTATGGGGTCAACGTGTTGGAGTAGATGTTATTAAGCAATCTGAGGGTTCTGATCCTGCTGCTGTAATGTATGATGCTGTACAAGCAGCCAAAGCCCGTAAAGTAGACGTGCTACTATGTGATACTGCTGGAAGACTCCAAAATAAAGTGAACCTAATGAAGGAGCTTGAAAAGGTAAAACGCGTTATTGAAAAAGAGATACCTGGAGCTCCACATGAGGTTTTACTTGTTTTAGATGCTACAACTGGACAGAATGCAATGACTCAAGCAAAGCAATTTTCACAAGCAACTGATGTCTCAGGTATTGTCCTAACAAAACTGGATGGAACAGCAAAAGGTGGAATTGTGTTAGCTATTAAAGGCGAGTTAGATATTCCAGTTAAATTTGTCGGTTTAGGTGAAAAGATGGATGATCTACAAGAATTTAACACAAATCAATATGTTTATGGTCTTTTCTCGGAGATTATTGAAGAACAGGAAAAAGAAGAATAGATAAAGATTAAGAGTAAGATAAAGAAGTCAAGTTTTTATAATGTTTAATCTACATTGTATAAATTTGACTTTTTATTTTGAGTCAATACTATCCGGTGTCTAGAGCTTTTTATTTGTTTAAACACACAAAAAGAGTACTTGTTTAAGGGGATTTCTTTAAACTTAAAGCAACAATGCTTACTTAAATAGACTTCATTTAGTTTATACTTGACAAGAAAAAGCTACATATGTAGAATGTTAAGGTGTAAAGGTAATTCACTTAACAAAGGGGTGACGACATGACGCTTGAAAAAACGACGAGGCTGACTTTTCTCTTTGATTTTTATCAATCGTTGCTAACGCCTAAACAAAAAAGCTATATGTCGTTATACTATCTAGATGATTTCTCCCTTGGTGAAATTGCAGAAGAGTATGATGTTAGTAGACAAGCTGTTTACGATAACATTAAGCGTACTGATGCAATGCTAGAGCAATATGAAGAAAAGCTATTATTATTTCAAAAATTTCAAGAGCGTCAAAAATTAATGACAAAACTTCGAGAATTTTCGTCTAGCATGGAAAATCAACAAGAGTTTGATACATTACTAAATGAACTTGAGAAATTAGATTAGGAGGCGGCATTTATGGCATTTGAAGGATTAGCCGACCGACTGCAAAATACGATGGCGAAAATACGCGGTAAAGGAAAGGTTTCAGAAGCGGATGTAAAAGAGATGATGCGAGAAGTTCGCCTTGCTCTGTTAGAAGCGGATGTAAACTTTAAAGTTGTGAAAGACTTTATTAAACGCGTAAGTGAACGTGCTGTTGGTCAAGAGGTAATGAAAAGCTTAACACCAGGCCAACAGGTTATTAAAGTTGTAAAAGAAGAACTAACTGAACTAATGGGTGGAGAACAGAGTAAAATTGCTGTTTCAAATCGTCCACCAACAGTGATTATGATGGTTGGTTTACAGGGTGCTGGTAAAACAACGACAACTGGAAAGCTTGCAAATCTATTGCGAAAGAAACATAATCGTAAACCGTTGTTAGTAGCTGCAGATATTTACCGCCCTGCAGCAATTAAACAGTTGGAAACGTTAGGTAAACAGTTAGATATGCCTGTGTTTTCTTTAGGTGATCAAGTAAGCCCAGTTGAAATTGCTAAAAGGGCTCTTGAACATGCCAAAGAAGAGCATCATGACTATGTGTTAATTGACACAGCCGGTCGTCTACATATAGATGAGCATTTGATGGAAGAACTCGAACAGGTTAAAGCAATTGCAAAACCTGACGAAATCTTCTTAGTGGTTGATGCAATGACTGGTCAAGATGCTGTAAATGTGGCGAAAAGCTTCAATGAATTGCTCGGTTTAACAGGGGTCGTTCTTACGAAACTTGATGGTGATACACGTGGTGGAGCGGCATTATCAATTCGTTCTGTTACTGAGACGCCTATTAAGTTTGTAGGTCTTGGTGAAAAACTAGATGCAATTGAAGCATTTCATCCTGAACGAATGGCTTCACGTATTTTAGGGATGGGTGATGTTTTAACACTCATTGAAAAGGCTCAAACAAATGTTGATGCTGAAAAAGCAAAAGAGTTAGAGCAAAAGATGAGAACTGCATCATTTACTTTTGATGATTTCCTTGAACAGTTAGGTCAGGTACGCAACATGGGTCCTTTAGAGGATCTAATTGGCATGTTACCTGGTGCTAATAAGATGAAGGGTCTGAAAAATTTACAGGTTGATGAAAAACAGATTAGTCATGTTGAAGCAATTATTAAGTCAATGACAGCTGCTGAAAAAATCAATCCTGAAATGATGAATGCTTCACGTAAAAAAAGAATTGCTAAAGGAAGTGGAACTTCTGTTCAGGAAGTAAACCGCCTGCTAAAGCAATTTGAAGACATGAAAAAAATGATGAAACAAATGACAACAATGTCAAAAGGTAAGAAAAAAGGGATGAAATTTCCTTTTATGTAACAATTTATGATGATTTATATATCAAAATTGACTACAAACTTAGGTTTTAATTCGTTTTTCTAAAGGAATTTTCTTCTGACAAGAAAAAAACCTTTACATCATATAATTTATTTGATAATATACTATCTTGTTGAAACATTTTCGGAGGTGCTTTATAAAATGGCAGTTAAAATTCGTTTGAAACGTATGGGAGCAAAAAAATCTCCTTTTTATCGTATTGTAGTAGCAGATTCTCGTTCACCACGTGATGGACGTGACATCGAAGTAGTTGGAACATACAACCCAGTTACTCAACCAGCAGAAGTTAAAATCAATGAAGAGTTAGCATTAAAATGGATGCAGGATGGTGCTAAACCTTCTGATACAGTTCGTAACTTGTTCTCTAAACAAGGCATTATGGAAAAATTCCATAACGCAAAAAATAGCAAGTAATGAATGTACATGAGATGAAAGAGTTGATCGCTGTTATTGTTAAACCACTTGTTGATTCACCAGAGAATATTGAAATAACTGAACTTGTTCAGGAAGATCAAATTACGTTTCGTTTATCTGTTCATAAAGATGACGTAGGCAAGGTGATTGGTAAACAAGGACGTATAGCAAAAGCGATTCGGTCTGTTGTATATGCAGCAGGATCTAATTCATCTAAAAGAATTCAACTTGAAATTAACGACTGAAAAAGGTGAGGAAGATTCCTCACCTTTTTTTGATAGGTAAGAACGTATAAAAATTTAGAGTTTAGCTAAAAAGGTCTTAAGCAGGGACCTTGTGCTTTTCTTGAACTATAGAGATAGAGATGAAGGATAAATATAGGTTACTTGAAGGTTTATTGTTGTATGAAGCTTAGTAGGGGAGGAACAATAATGAATATACTCCACCACGTAACGGTCAAACAGACTATAACTGAGACAAGTAAACAAGAATTAATCAAACAGTTTACAGAAAAGAAAAAAAGACTAGAACAAGAATGTGACCAATTGTATTTTGAATATAAGAAAATCGAAAAAACGAGTAAATCATTAGCAACTCAATATCTAAAAGAGATAGATAAAAGACGAGAGAAAATCAAGCTCGTTGAATTTCAGCTAGAGCAAGTCAATATCTTACCACTTGGTAGCGAGTTAAAAGAAAAAGAAGTAGAAGCTATTATAGAAGTAAATGTTGGTGATAATTGGTCAGAAATAATGAAAGAAAAAACAATTGTGATTAAAGATGGAATTATAGATCAAATACGCCTGAGGTGATAATTATGGCAGAAAAATGGTTTAATGTAGGAAAGATTGTAAATACACATGGAGTTAGAGGAGAAGTTCGTGTTATTTCAAAGACGGATTTCGCAGATGAAAGATATCAGCCAGGAAATAAACTATACATATTTAAAGAAAACTCTGAGGAACATCTTGAAGTAGTAGTTGATAGTCATCGTGTTCATAAAAACTTTGACTTATTGACTTTTAAAGGAATGAACTCTATTCAAGATGTTGAGCCATTTAAAGGTTCATTATTAAAAGTAACAGAAGATCAATTGACTGAGTTAGATGACGGAGAGTATTATTTCCATGAGATTATTGGTTGTAAGATGTTTACAAATGATGGGCTTGAGATTGGTGTTATCCGTGAAATCTTAGCTACTGGAGCAAATGATGTTTGGGTTGTGAAAAGAAAAGAAGGAAAAGATCTACTTGTACCATATATTGATGATATTGTTAGTGAAATTAATATTGAGGATAAGAAAATTATCATCACTCCTATGGAGGGATTACTAGACTAATGAAGATTGACTTTCTAACACTTTTTCCTGAAATGTTTCAAGGTGTTTTAAATGAATCTATCTTAAAAAAGGCGCAAGAAAAAGCTGCAGTAGAATTTAGAGTAATGAATTTTCGTGACTACTCCACAAACAAACACCATAATGTTGATGATTACCCATATGGTGGAGGAGCGGGAATGGTTTTACAGCCACAACCTATTTTTGATGCAGTGGAAGATATTAAAAATAAAACAAATTCAAAGCCTAAAGTTATTCTTGTGTGTCCTCAAGGTGAGAGGTATACACAAGAAAAAGCAGAGCAACTTGCTAAAGAAGAACACCTATTGTTCATTTGTGGCCATTATGAAGGCTATGATGAGCGTATAAGAGAAAATCTAGTTACAGATGAGATCTCTATTGGAGATTTTGTATTAACAGGTGGTGAGCTTGCTTCTATGGTCATAGCAGATAGTGTTGTTCGTCTGTTACCAGGTGTATTAGGAAATGAAGATTCACCTGTACTTGATTCGTATAGCTCTGGATTGTTAGAACACCCTCATTACACTAGACCAGCAGATTTTAGAGGTCTAAAGGTTCCAGATGTACTTCTTTCAGGAAATCATAAAAAAATAGCAGAGTGGCGTGAGGAAGAGTCTCTTAGAAGGACCTTTAATAGAAGACCAGATTTATTAGATTCTTACCCACTAACAGAAAAGCAACAATCATTTATAAAAACCTTAAAAAATGGGAACTAACTATTGCAGGTCAATAGTCTTTATGGTATGATGAATCTCGTGACTTGCTCAAGAAGGCTCCTTGTGGATGCTTTCGGAGAGAGCAGGCTTTAAAACGATGTTCCGCTGCAATGAATATATTGGAATGAGCGTCTGTTGGAAGGAGTTGAAAACGATGCAAAAACTAATTGAAGAAATCACAAAAGAACAATTAAAATCTGATCTTCCTGCATTCCGTCCTGGTGATACAGTACGTGTACACGTTAAAGTTGTAGAGGGTACTCGTGAGCGTATTCAGGTGTTTGAAGGTGTTGTGATTAAGCGTCGTGGTGGTGGAATTAGTGAAACATTTACAGTTCGTAAGATTTCTTACGGTGTAGGTGTTGAGCGTACTTTCCCTGTACACACACCAAAGATCGCGTTATTAGAAGTAATTCGTCGCGGTAAAGTTCGCCGTGCTAAACTTTACTACCTACGTCAATTACGTGGTAAAAAAGCGCGTATCAAAGAAATTCGATAAGATAGCTTAGCTTATGCTAAGTCTCAAATATATGGGTCAGCTAACTGTCCGTATAGTTGAAAAGGAGCTTGTTATTAAACAAGCTCCTTTTTCAATAGGCTATTCTTAAGTCTATAATTTAATTTGTCACTTTCAAAATTGAAAAAACAGTCTCAAAGGACTGAGTTCAGGTACAAGGTGACCAACAACCAAGTTCAAGTTTAAAGATATCTAAAAAACTTCTATTACTACATTTGTAATAGGGTATAGTACTATATAGACTGTGGTTATAATGATTGCTAGAGTAGGTGAAAAAATGACAAAAAAGAAAAATGAGCTACTTGAATGGATAAAGGCACTTACAATAGCTGTATTACTAGCTGCTATTATAAGATATTTCTTTTTTGCTCCAATCGTAGTTGATGGATTCTCCATGATGCCGACTTTACATACGCAAGATCGAATGATCGTCAATAAGTTTTCTTATAAAATTGGTGAACCAAAACGCTTTGATATCGTAGTCTTCCATGCTACTTCAGATAGAGATTATATTAAAAGAGTAATTGGCTTACCAGGTGATACTGTTGAGTACAAAAATGATACTCTTATTATTAATGGAAAAGAATATGCTGAACCATATCTTGAGGATTATCAAAATCAACTTATCGATGGGCCATTAACTGAACCCTTTAATTTAGAAAGCATCATTGGTCAACCCACAGTACCAGAAGGTCATATATTTGTTATGGGAGATAATAGACGGCAAAGTAAGGATAGCAGACATATTGGTACTGTGCCAATAGAAGAGGTTATGGGTAAAACAAGCTTGGTTTATTGGCCAATATCAGATATAAGATTTACTGAGTAATGTAAAGAAGGTGTTTTTATGACAATACAATGGTTTCCAGGACATATGGCTAAAGCAAGAAGGCAAGTAACTGAGAAAATTAAACTAATTGACATAGTCTTTGAACTTGTGGATGCTAGAATTCCAATGTCTTCAAGAAATCCAATGATTGATGAAATTATTTCAACAAAGCCACGAATTGTTTTGTTGAATAAAGCAGATAAAGCAGATGATTTCATTACTAAACAATGGATCTCTTATTTTAAAGAACAAAATATTCCTGCAATTGCTATTGATGCGCAAACAGGTACTGGTTTAAAACAAATTACAGCTCTCTCAAAAGTACTATTGAAGGAAAAGTTCGATAAAATGGCTGCCAAAGGAATAAAACCTCGTGCAATTCGGGCATTAATTATCGGAATACCTAATGTAGGAAAATCTACTTTAATAAATAGATTAGCCAAAAGAAATATAACAAAAACTGGAGATAGACCAGGGGTAACCACGGCTCAACAATGGGTAAAAGTAGGAACTGAATTAGAGCTTTTGGATACACCAGGAATTCTCTGGCCAAAATTTGAGGATGAGTTAGTCGGCTATAAATTAGCTACTACAGGTGCTATTAAAGATGCTATTTTAAATCTTCAAGATATTACTGTATTCGCTTTAAGATTTCTAAAAGATCATTATCCAAATCAATTACAAGAACGGTATAATTTAGAGGAACTGCCAGAAGAGATAGTTTCTTTATTTGATGAAATAGGTAAAAAGCGTGGGTGTATGATGCAAGGTGGCTACATTGATTATGATAAAACATCAGAGCTTATTTTAAGAGAAATTAGAGCGGATAAGTTAGGGAGACTATCATTTGAAACACCATCACAATTTGATAATGAAGATAAGCTTTAAATAAGTATAAATAGTTTTAGGATGGTTGACTCTGTTAGTTAGGGTCAACCTCTTTATTTTTTATGTACTTTGACGATATATAAAGTATAAATTTATGAAAATGTAAAAAAAGTGTAGGGGAAAACTAATGACATTAACTACAAATGAAGTACAGCAAAAATTAGCTAGTATCAAAAGCGAACATGATCCCTTTTTTCTAGAGTGTCAAAAGGATAGTAGAAAGGGTGTTCAACAACTTGTTGAAAAGTGGTATAAGAATGAAGCAGCAGAGAAACAAAAACAGCAACAATTTTATAGTATGCTGCGTTATGAGCGTGAAGCTCGTACAAAAGGCTATAGATTACTTGCAGGTATAGATGAGGTAGGCAGAGGACCACTAGCAGGCCCTGTAGTTGCTTCAGCTGTTATATTGAAGGAAGATTGCTACATACCGGGTTTAACTGATTCTAAGCAGCTCACAGCTACTGTCAGGGAGCAGTATTTTGAATTAATAAAAGAAAATGCAGAAGCTATTGGTATTGGAATTGTTTCACCAGAAATAATTGATCACATTAATATTTATGAAGCCACTAAGCTAGCCATGACTGAAGCAATTAAGGATTTGAAAATAGAGCCAGATTATTTGTTACTGGATGCGATGAAATTAGATATATCTATCGATCAACAATCTATTATCAAGGGTGATGCAAAAAGTGTGTCTATTGCTGCGAGTTCTGTAATTGCAAAGGTTACTAGAGATCGTATGATGATGAATCTTGCTCAGGAGTATCCTCAATATGGATTTGATAAACATATGGGATATGGAACTAAAATTCATTTAGAGGCATTAAAGCAATATGGTGTAACTGAATATCATCGAAAAAGTTTCGCCCCAGTTAAAGCATTGCTATAAGAATAGGAGAATAATAATGAATCCCATAAATGCATTTTCAAATCTCCTTAAACACAGTTTTACGTTGTCACAATCAGAAAATAAATTATCTTTACAAGAAAATCAAATCGTTCAAGGCAGAGTAGTAAAATTATTTCCTGATCAAAAGGCGTTGATCCAATTAGGTCAATCTAAGCTTGTTGCACAGCTAGAAACGTCAATTTCGATAAATGAGAATTATTGGTTTAGAGTAGGAGGTTCAATGAAACAAGGAATTTCCTTAAAAATGTTAAAACAGGTTGAATATGATAAGAATTCGAAGCAAGAGGCTGCGAAAGATTTAGTGCAACTATTTCATCAAAAACCTTCAAAAGAAAATATTCTACTTGCTAAGCAGTTATTGAAAGAAGAGCTACCAATTACAAGTCAGCAGTTTAGTGCAGCTATAGAAGTTATTAAACATACAAACAAACAAGCAATACCTGAGACAATACAAGCAATTCAATATGCTATAAAAGAAAATTTCCCAATATCACAAGGGATAATCAGGGCTTTAGTTCAAGCACAAACGGATATACCCTTAACGAATCAAATTAATTCACTTATCGATTCATTACAAAATGTCGAAGGAGACAGTCCTAATATCTTGCATTTGACAAAATCATTAATAAATTTGAAGCAATATCCAGTGAATAATTTAATAGAAAAAGTAATTAATTTTATTGGTAATCCAGAACTTCATAGAGATCTTACTAATAATGAGCAACGTATTTTAGCTCAATTAAATATAAAATTGCAAGATGAACAAATTCTCAATCAAGTTAAGGGAGAAATAATAAATTTACTTGATACAAGTGAGCAAGTGACGAAGCAATCAGTACAAAACTTAAATGGATATGTTAACTTACCGAAATTGTTAAGTGAAATTGAGTCAGATTTTATAAATAAGATTGCTACTGAAATGACGAGCTCTTTCACTAAGGATGAAGTGCTAACAAATTTTTTAAGTCTTGAGAAACAGTTAGGTCATGTTAAATTATTTTCACAAGTTATGAATGGGAGTGAAGATAAAAACAATATCCAATCTTTAAAAGAATTATTAATTATAGCTAGTAAAGAAGTGGATTTACCTGTTCTAAAAGAACAAATGGAGCATTTAGTTCAACGTTTACATGGTCATTCACTACTAACACAGGATCATGGTCCAACACAGCAAATTTTTACACAAATACCACTTTTTTTCTTAGATCATCAATCGGATTTGACGATCCAATGGGAAGGAAAGAAACAAAAAGACGGGAGTATAGACCCATCTTTTTGTCGAATATTCTTCTATTTGCAATTACCTAAATTAGCCGACGTAATGATTGATGTTCAAATTCAAAATCGGATAATGACAATTTCTATTACAAATGATCATAAAGATCTAAAGGAGTTCGTATTAAGGAAAACTGATTTATTAAAGCAATCATTAGCAGAGATGAACTATCAGTTAACCTCAGTAACTGTAAAGCCTATCGAATTAACTGTAAAATCGGATAAGCCACTTAAATTACTAACGAATAATCAGGGGAATTTGTCTTATACAGGAGTTGATCTCTGGATATGAGTAAAGAAAATGAATCAAGGAAAGCAGTTGCTTTAAAATATAATGCTGAAAAAGAACAAGCACCAATAGTAATCGCAAAAGGAAAAGGTCTTGTAGCTGATGAAATCGTAGAAACAGCACAGAAGCATCAAGTTCATATACAAGAAGACCCAGCACTAATTGAATTATTATCCAAGTTAGAAATTCATCAACAAATACCAGATGAATTATATGAAGCAGTTGCTGAGATTTTTGCCTTTGTTTATCAGTTGGAAAATGATATAAAGAAAAAATAAATAAAATCTTGTGCATTAGACTCCTATAAAACCTATAGGGGTCTAAAGGACTATTAGAAATGAAAAAAGTAAATAACCTTATAAAATAAATTTTCTTTATAATTAAAATCGTTTATAAACTCACTAAAATAGCTTTATACTAAAAAAATAAAAATTAAATTTAAAAAAGGATTTTACTATTTTGCGTGGAATTATAGACAATGTTCAAACTATTATATAAAATGAAAGCGCAGTCTAATTTTTATTCTTGCAAATAGGTTAGGAGGATGGCAAATGAATATCCATGAGTACCAAGGAAAAGAACTCCTTCGTAAATACGGAGTGTCTGTACCAAATGGACAAGTGGCTTTTTCAGTAGATGAAGCGGTTGAAGCTGCAAAAGAACTTGGAACAGAAGTAGTGGTAGTTAAAGCTCAAATCCATGCAGGTGGACGTGGAAAAGCTGGTGGGGTAAAAGTTGCTAAAAACCTTGAAGAAGCACGTACATATGCTGAAGAAATTTTAGGGAAAACCCTTGTAACACACCAAACAGGTCCTGAAGGTAAAGAAGTGAAACGACTTCTTGTTGAAGAGGGCTGTGATATTAAGAAAGAATATTATGTAGGTCTAGTATTAGATCGTGCTACATCTCGAGTTGTTCTAATGGCTTCTGAAGAAGGTGGAACAGAAATTGAAGAAGTAGCAGAGCAAACTCCAGAAAAAATCTTTAAAGAAGTCATTGATCCTGCCGTAGGATTACAAGGCTATCAAGCTAGAAGAATTGCTTTTAATATTAATATTCCAAAAGAACTAGTTGGGCAAGCTGTTAAGTTCATGATGGGATTATATAAAGTATTTATTGATAAGGATTGCTCTATTGCTGAAATCAACCCATTGGTTGTGACTGGCGATGGAAAAGTTATGGCACTTGATGCTAAGCTTAACTTTGATTCAAATGCATTATACCGTCATAAAGATATAGTAGAATATCGTGACCTTGAGGAAGAAGATGCAAAAGAAATTGAAGCATCTAAATACGATTTAAGCTATATTTCATTAGATGGAAATATTGGATGTATGGTAAATGGTGCAGGTCTTGCGATGTCTACTATGGATATTATTAAATATTATGGTGGAGATCCCGCAAACTTCCTGGATGTTGGGGGCGGTGCAACTGCAGAGAAAGTAACAGAAGCATTTAAGATTATTCTGTCTGATGAAAATGTTAAAGGTATTTTTGTAAATATCTTTGGTGGAATCATGAAATGTGATGTTATTGCAGAAGGTGTCGTAGAAGCAACAAAACAGGTTGGCTTGGAAATTCCACTTGTTGTTCGTCTTGAAGGAACAAATGTTGATTTAGGGAAGAAAATTTTAAATGAATCTGGATTAAATATTACTTCTGCAGAGTCGATGGCTGACGGCGCACAAAAAATCGTTTCATTAGTAGAGTAAGAAAGGCAGGGGACAAACATGAGTGTATTTATTAATAAAGATACAAAAGTAATCGTACAAGGTATTACTGGATCAACTGCTCTATTCCATACTAAGCAAATGCTTGAGTATGGTACAAATATTGTTGGTGGTGTTACACCTGGTAAAGGTGGCACTGAAGTAGAAGGAGTACCTGTTTTTAATACAGTTCAAGAAGCAGTTCAAAAAACTGGTGCAAATGCATCTGTTATTTATGTACCTGCTGCTTTCGCTGCTGATGCAATTATGGAAGGCGTAGATGCAGAACTTGATCTAGTCATTTGTATCACAGAGCATATACCTGTATTGGATATGGTAAATGTTAAGAGATATATGGAAGGTAAGAAAACACGACTAGTAGGGCCAAACTGTCCAGGAGTTATTACACCTGACGAATGTAAAATAGGTATTATGCCTGGATATATTCACAAAAAAGGTCATGTCGGAGTTGTATCACGTTCAGGAACACTTACTTATGAAGCTGTACACCAATTATCACAAGCTGGGATTGGTCAATCTACTGCTGTGGGTATCGGTGGAGATCCTGTTAATGGTACGAACTTTATTGATGTTCTTGAAGCTTTCAATGAAGATGAAGACACATATGCAGTGATCATGATTGGTGAAATCGGTGGTACTGCAGAAGAAGAGGCTGCAGAATGGGTTAAAGCTAATATGACTAAACCTGTAGTAGGCTTTATTGGTGGTCAAACAGCACCTCCAGGAAAGCGTATGGGTCATGCTGGAGCAATTATTTCAGGTGGTAAGGGTACAGCTGAAGAAAAGATCAAAACAATGAATGAATGTGGTATTAAAGTAGCTGATACACCTTCTGTAATGGGTGAAACTCTTATCTCTGTTTTAAAAGAGCAGGGATTATTGGAAAAATGTAAAACACATTAATTATAAAAAAGGAGCAGGTTCTAGCCTGTTCCTTTTAATCATGTTTAAAAGGAGGAGAGGACCAAATGAATGGAGTAATAAAAAGAGTTTTTTTATTGGCACATTGTAAAAGCGTGAGTAACCAACTTATTAATAATCTACTAAAAATTGACCCAACGTTAACTAACTTTTTACTGTTCAAAGAAATAGAGTGGACACAATACTTGAATATACAGGCACAACAAGCAACTCTAATTAAGCAGGAATATAACAGCCTCTGTTTTGAACAACTAAATGATCAATATAACCGTAATAAAATCTCCTTTACAACTACTTTTCAAGATAATTACCCCACCTTGTTAAAACAAATTGCTGATCCTCCACCAATACTTTTCTATAAAGGAAATATTAGCTTAGCGAGTCATTCAAAATTATTAAGCGTTGTAGGAACTAGATTTCCTTCTCAATATGGAAGATTAGCATTACAACATATCTTAAAACCTCTTATTAAAGTAAATTGGGTGATTGTTAGTGGTATGGCTAAAGGTATTGATACAATTGCACATGAAGCGGCTTTGTCCAACAATGGTGAAACGATAGCGGTTATTGCAGGAGGGCTAAATCATGTGTATCCAAAAGAAAATATTCCACTGTCTGAAAAAATAATTACTTCACATTTATTGCTTTCTGAACATCCTCCAGATACTAAACCCCAAAAATGGCATTTCCCAATGAGAAACAGGATAATTAGTGGTGTATCAATTGGTACAATTGTCATACAAGCTAAAAGAAGAAGTGGTTCTCTTATAACTGCACATCAAGCTTTAGAGCAAAATAGGGAAGTATTTGCAGTTCCTGGTTCTATTTTTGAAGAATGTAGTTCAGGAACAAATGAACTAATCTTAAGTGGAGCTAAACTTGTTCGAAAGGCAGAGGATATCAAAGATGAATTTCATTTTTTTGATTAATTGTTGAGTAAGATATAGCATTATCTGTAATTTTAGTTAAAATATTCATGTTCTTTCATAGTAAAATGGTATATGATAGGTATAATTTCTTTAATATAGTTTGACAAAACATAAAATTATATTTAATAATAGTGGAGATTTAGAAAGTAATTGATCATTTCATGTATTACTGTGGAAAATGATTAAACACCATTGAAGGTATATAAAATAGAATTTTACTATAAACATTCAGGCTAGGTTTTAATACATTGTTAAAGAATCATATAAAAAATTGATTTCACACAATTGAAATCTAGCTAGATAGCAGCCCTGAGGTTTTAAATAAGAAGTAAGGGGCTTCAATATAATAAAAAGCTATAGATTTTTTATTTTTAAAACTTTGATTTACAAATAAGCATAAAAAAATCATAAAAACAAATATAAAAAGAATACCTCTTAAGGAGGAAAAGTTATGTCGGAGTATTTAGTCATAGTGGAATCACCTGCAAAAGCAAAAACAATTGAACGGTATTTAGGGAAAAAATATAAGGTAAAAGCATCAATGGGACATGTTCGCGATCTGCCCAAAAGTCAGATAGGTGTTGATGTTGAACATAACTTCGAACCTAAATATATTACGATCCGAGGAAAAGGATCTGTTCTTAAAGAATTAAGAACGGCAGCAAAAAAAGCAAAGAAAGTATACCTCGCAGCTGACCCGGATCGTGAAGGGGAAGCAATTGCTTGGCATTTAGCTCACAGTCTTGATGTAGACATTCATTCTGATTGTCGAGTTGTTTTCAATGAAATTACAAAAGATGCAATAAAAGAATCCTTTAAACATCCAAGATCAATTAATATGGACCTTGTCGATGCACAACAAGCAAGAAGAGTTCTTGATAGACTTGTTGGTTACAAAATTAGTCCAATTTTGTGGAAGAAAGTTAAAAAAGGATTAAGTGCTGGGCGAGTTCAATCTGTTGCGGTACGGCTAATTATTGACCGAGAAAAGGAAATAAAGAAATTCGTTCCAGAAGAATATTGGTCAATTGAAGGTCAGTTTCTAAAAGGACAAAAAGCTTTTGATGCTTCTTTTTATGGAATAGAAAGCAAGAAAAAAGAATTGAGTTCTGAAGCTGATGTGAAAGATATTTTAAAAAATATTCAAGGAAACAGCTTTAGTGTTGATAGGGTTACAAAAAAAGAACGCAAGAGAAATCCTGCAGTTCCTTTTACAACCTCTACTCTTCAACAAGAAGCTGCACGTAAATTAAATTTTAGAGCAAAGAAAACAATGATGATTGCACAGCAACTTTATGAAGGAATTGAACTTGGTAAAGAGGGAACTGTTGGGTTAATCACATATATGAGAACAGATTCAACAAGAATATCAGAAACAGCTCAAACAGAGGCTGGTCAATATATTGAAGAGAAATATGGTAAAGACTATCTTGGTAATAATGTGAAATCAACCAAGAAGAATTCAAATTCACAAGATGCACATGAAGCAATTCGTCCAACGTCAACCCTGCGTGATCCAGCGACAATGAAACAGTTTTTAAGTAGAGATCAATTAAGACTTTATAAGCTAATTTGGGAACGTTTTGTATCAAGTCAAATGGCACCTGGTATTTTAGATACGATGAGTGTTGACTTGGTTAACAATGGAGTGATTTTTAGAGCAACCGGTTCAAAAATAAAATTCCCAGGTTTCATGAAGGTATACGTAGAGGGAAATGATGATCAAATAGAGGAAAAAGATCGTCTATTACCAGATTTAAAAGAAGGCGATGAAGTATTTTCGAAGGATATTGAACCAGCACAGCACTTTACACAACCACCTCCGAGATATACAGAGGCAAGATTAGTGAAAACTTTAGAAGAACTAGGTATTGGGCGTCCATCAACATATGCTCCTACCCTTGATACTGTCCAAAAAAGAGGTTATGTTGCTCTTGATAATAAGAGATTTATTCCTACAGAGCTTGGTGAAATTGTATTAGAGCTAATCATGGAGTTTTTCCCTGAAATTATTAATGTTGAGTTTACTGCTAACATGGAGCATAGTTTGGATGAGGTAGAAGATGGTCAGAAAGAATGGATAAAAATTATTGATGACTTTTATAAAGACTTCTCACCTAGATTAATTAAAGCAGAAAATGAGATGGAGAAAATTGAAATTAAAGATGAGCCAGCAGGAGTAGATTGTGAAGAATGTGGCCATCATATGGTTTATAAGATGGGTAGATATGGTAAGTTTATGGCTTGTTCCAATTTCCCAGACTGTCGAAATACAAAACCGATTGTTAAGGAAATTGGTGTTAAGTGTCCTAGCTGTGAAGAAGGCATGATTGTAGAACGTAAATCAAAAAAACGTCGTATATTTTACGGATGTAATCAATATCCTGAGTGTGAATTTTTATCGTGGGATAAACCAATAGCAAGAAATTGTCCAAAATGTGATAATATGTTGGTTGAGAAAAAGCTTAAAAAAGGTGTTCAAGTCCAATGTATGGAATGTGACTACAAAGAAGAACAACAAAAGTAGGTGAGCCTCTTTAGCTCACCTCTTTATCTTTGTATTATTCCAAACATGACATTGTTGAACAAACATAATTAATAGTACATAGTTAAAATGATATTGGAGGAATTATCAACATGAATCAAGAGGCTTTTGTAAATGTAATTGGTGCAGGCTTAGCAGGTAGTGAGGCAGCATGGCAGTTGGCTAAAAGAGGTATTAAGGTTCATTTATATGAAATGAGACCTGTTGTACAGACACCTGCACATCACACAGATAAATTTGCTGAATTAGTTTGTAGTAATTCTTTACGAGCAAATACGCTAACAAACGCAGTAGGTGTCCTAAAAGAAGAAATGAGAGTACTTGACTCTGTTATAATAAAAGCTGCTGATGAATGTGCTGTACCTGCAGGGGGAGCATTAGCGGTAGATCGTCATGAATTTGCTGGGAGAGTTACTCAGCTTGTTAAAGAGCATCCAAACGTTACTGTATTTAATGAAGAGATGGGAGAGATTCCTAGTGGACCCACAATAATTGCAACAGGTCCGCTCACTTCAAAAAATCTATCAGATCAATTAAAAACGTTAACTGGTGAAGAGTATCTTTATTTCTATGATGCAGCTGCACCAATAATAGAAAAAGATAGCATTGATATGGATAAAGTTTATTTAAAGTCACGTTATGATAAAGGTGAAGCAGCTTACTTAAATTGTCCAATGACTGAAGAAGAATTTGATCGTTTTTATGAAGCATTAATTTCCGCTGAGACAGTACCACTAAAAGAGTTCGAAAAAGAAATATTTTTTGAAGGCTGCATGCCTCTTGAAGTAATGGCTAAAAGAGGAAGAAAAACGATGTTGTTTGGTCCCCTTAAACCAGTTGGTTTAGAGGACCCTAAAACAGGGAAAAGACCTTATGCAGTTGTTCAACTTCGTCAAGACGATGCAGCAGGAACGTTATATAATATAGTAGGTTTTCAAACTCACTTAAAATGGGGACCTCAAAAAGAAGTACTTTCACTCATTCCTGGATTGGAAAATGCGGAGGTAGTAAGATATGGTGTTATGCACCGTAATACATTTATAAATTCACCAAGACTTTTAAAGGCAACTTATCAATATAAAGATCGCGAAGATCTATTTTTTGCTGGACAGATGACGGGAGTAGAGGGTTATGTAGAATCCGCTGCTTCAGGTTTAGTTGCAGGGATAAATGCTGCTAACCTTGTCTTAGGTAAAGAATTAGTAGAGTTTCCACATGAAACTGCTATTGGAAGTATGGCTAAATATATTACAACGACAAATCCTGATAATTTTCAGCCAATGAATGCGAATTTCGGCATTTTTGCCGAGTTGCCGACAAGAATAAAAAGTAAAAAAGATAGAAATGAAATGCATGCTAATCGAGCAATAGAAACAATTCAAAACATTTCGAAAAATTTATAGAAACTATTTGCAAGGGCTACTAAAGTTGTGATAACATTTAGTAGCCCTTGTGAGGTGTTTTGATGAATAATGTTAAGGTTTTGTTAAATTTGTTCGTTGAATATTTACAAATTGAGAAAAGTTATTCACAATATACAGTTGTGAATTATGTCACTGAAATAGAGAATTTTTCTTCCTTTATGGAAGAGCAAGCACTCGAACATCTAGAAGAAATTACATATAATGATACACGTTTATATTTGACGGAGTTACATAAAAGAAAGTATTCTAGGAAAACAATTTCAAGAAAAGTATCTGCATTAAGAAGCTTTTTTAAGTTTTTGGTAAGAGAAGAAATGCTTGATGAAAATCCATTTTCATTAGTGTCATTACCAAAAACAGAGCAAAAAAATACCTAAATTTCTTTATGAAAAAGAAATTGAAAAACTGTTCTTGGTCTCAGATTGTGAAACTCCTTTAGGGCAAAGAAATCAGGCGTTGATTGAGATTTTATATGGAACTGGAATGCGTGTTAGTGAGTGCTGTAATATTAAACTTACAGATCTTGATTTTCACATCGGAACAGTTCTTGTTAATGGGAAAGGTGGAAAACAAAGATATATTCCCTTTGGAAGCTATGCATTAGATGCTCTTGAGCAATATATTAAAGAAGCAAGAAATACTCTAACCAGTCAATTAAATACTTCAGATCAACATACTTATTTATTTGTTAATCACCGTGGTACTCGATTAACTGATCGTGGAGTAAGACATATCTTAAGTGAATTAATTAAAAAAGCTTCATCGACACTTCATATTCACCCCCATATGTTAAGACATAGTTTTGCAACACATCTTCTAAATGAAGGTGCAGATATGAGGAGTGTTCAGGAATTGTTAGGTCATACACATTTGTCATCAACACAAGTGTATACTCATGTGACCAAAGCTCATTTAAAAAGAATCTATATGTCCCACCACCCAAGAGCTTAATAGAGAGTACAAGGAGGTAAATATATGAACCAATTTCATGCGACAACCATATTTGCTATTCAACATAATGGTAAGGCTGCAATGGCAGGAGATGGCCAGGTCACTTTCGGTAACGCAGTGGTTATGAAACATACTGCAAAAAAAGTAAGAAAGCTTTTTAATGGTAAAGTTATTGCGGGTTTTGCAGGATCTGTAGCAGATGCGTTCACATTATTTGAGTTATTTGAAAATAGACTTGAAGAATACAATGGTAACTTACAAAGAGCTGCTGTTGAACTAGCAAAAGAATGGCGAAGTGATAAAGTTCTAAGGCGATTAGAAGCAATGTTAATTGTCATGAATGATGAACATTTATTGCTAGTTTCAGGAACTGGTGAGGTTATTGAGCCTGATGATGGAATATTAGCAATTGGTTCTGGTGGTAATTATGCTTTGTCTGCGGGACGTGCATTAAAGCGCTTCTCAGGTGAAAGTTTATCTGCGAAAGATATTGCACAAAATGCATTAACAATAGCTGGTGAAATTTGTGTATACACCAATCTAAATATTATTGTCGAAGAACTTTAAAAAGGGAGGCATATAGATTGAATAAAGAGCTAACACCAAAACAAATTGTTGAAAGACTTGATCAATATATCGTAGGACAAAAGGATGCTAAGAAAGCGGTTGCGGTAGCACTTAGAAACCGTTATAGAAGAAGTCTTCTAAGTGATAAGCTTAGGGATGAAGTTGTTCCTAAAAATATTCTTATGATTGGACCTACGGGTGTTGGGAAAACGGAAATAGCGAGAAGAATTGCTAAACTATCTGGTGCTCCTTTTATTAAAATAGAAGCGACAAAGTTTACTGAAGTTGGTTATGTTGGTAGAGATGTTGAGTCAATGGTTAGAGACTTAGTAGAAACTTCGGTTCGCCTTGTAAAGGAAGAAAAGATTGCAGATGTAAAAGGACTTGCAGAAGAAAATGCTAATAAAAGACTTGTTGATATTCTTGTTCCTGGGAAGAAAAAGCAAAGTACAGCTAAAAATCCTTTAGAGATGTTATTTGGAGGAGCTGGTGCTAATCAAGGTCAAGAACAGGATGAGACTACTGCTGAAGAAAGTAGTATCCAAGAAAAACGTCGTCGTATTGCACATCAATTAGCATTAGGTGAATTGGAAGATCAATATGTAACAATAGAGGTAGATGAACAACAAGCATCAATGTTTGACATGCTTCAAGGCTCTGGGATGGAGCAAATGGGAATGAATATGCAAGATGCGTTAGGTAGTTTCATGCCTAAAAAAAGGAAGAAAAGAAAGCTAACAGTAAGCGAAGCTAGAAAAGCTTTAATAAATGAAGAAGCTAGTAAATTAATTGACATGGATGAAGTAACTCAAGATGCTATTATTAGAGCAGAGCAGTCAGGAATTATCTTCATTGATGAAATCGATAAAATTGCCGGGAAATCAAAAGGTGGAGCTTCTGCAGATGTTTCAAGAGAAGGTGTGCAACGAGATATTCTTCCGATTGTAGAAGGATCAACAGTGGTCACAAAATATGGATCAGTAAAAACAGATCATGTATTGTTCATTGCAGCAGGAGCTTTTCATATTGCCAAGCCTTCTGATTTAATTCCAGAGCTACAAGGAAGATTCCCAATACGTGTAGAATTAACTAAATTAAGCATAGATGATTTTGTTAAAATATTAGTTGAACCAGATAATGCATTGTTAAAACAATATCAGGCATTAATCGAAACAGAAGGTATACAATTAGAATTTTCTGACGATGCTATACGTAGATTAGCAGAAGTAGCATTTGAAGTAAATCAAGATACTGACAATATTGGAGCGAGAAGATTACATACAATACTTGAACGCTTGTTAGAGGATCTCTCTTTTGAAGCTCCAGACATAAATTTAGAAAAGATTGTCATTACTCCGCAATATGTTGAAGAGAAATTAGGAAAAATATCTAAAAATAAAGACTTAAGTCAATTCATATTATAACAACTTAATATGTTACAGGAGGAACCAATTATGGCTCTATTACAAAAAACGCGTAAAATTAACGCAATGCTTCAAAAAGCAGCAGGAAAACCAGTGAACTTCAAGGAGATGTCCGAAACATTAAGTGAAGTGATCTTAGCGAATATATTCGTTGTAAGCAGAAGAGGAAAGCTTTTAGGTTTTGCAGTAAATCAGTTAATTGAAAATGAAAGAATGAAAAAAATGTTAGAGGATCGTCAATTTCCAGAAGGATATACGAATAATCTATTTAATATAACTGAAACTTCATCAAATATTGATGTTTACAGTGAATATACGGCATTTCCGATTGAAAATCGTGAATTGTTCAAAAATGGTTTGACTACTATTGTTCCTATTATTGGAGGCGGTGAACGTCTAGGTACGTTGATCTTAGCAAGAGTCCAAGAACAATTTGAAGACGAAGATTTAATTTTAGCTGAATATGGAGCAACTGTAGTTGGAATGGAAATTCTACGAGAAAAAGCAGAAGAAATTGAGGAAGAAGCTCGAAGTAAAGCTGTTGTTCAAATGGCGATAAGCTCTCTATCATATAGTGAACTCGAAGCGATTGAGCATATATTTGAAGAGTTAAATGGTAATGAAGGCTTGTTAGTAGCAAGTAAAATTGCAGACAGAGTTGGAATTACACGTTCAGTTATTGTAAATGCACTAAGAAAGCTTGAAAGTGCAGGAGTTATTGAGTCCCGCTCTTTAGGAATGAAGGGGACATATATTAAAGTTTTAAATGATAAGTTTCTTTTAGAATTAGAAAAAATGAAAGCAAATTAATAAAAAAAGCACTTCTATTTTTAAAATAGAGGTGCTTTTTTCTGTTTTATAACGAAACCTTAAGTTTTTAGTTTAATTGGTGCCTCAACATTTGAATTTTCATCAAAGGTTATTTATTAACTCATAGAGAGTGAAGAGGTGAGGTAAGTTTTTCCTAGGTCTTTGGATTGTTAATAATAGTAATGAAACAATTGTGTAATTCTTACTTATTTACACTAATCTGATTAATAAATCCTGCATCTGTTATTAAAATTGGAAAAAAATTATATGTAGGGATTTGTCGAAAAATGTGTTACGTTTGTACAAGAAGAAATAACACCCCTCAATATCTGTTAAACCTTTGTAATATGCTACTTTAACATTAAAATTCAGTTAACAATGCGCATAGTCCAATAGTCCTTAATGTAAAATATATAGAAAATCCGACTTTTTTTTACAAAGTCTTGATAGACTTTAAGACTATTATTTCATACAATTGAAATATCAAGTAACAGATTTCGACACTATACGATACGATCGTATTTATTATTTTGTGAGGGGACACTATGAAACTTATTTCAGGCACAATTACAAACTTAGAAAATGCAATATCATATTCGACTGCAAAACAGAAAGTAATATCAAATAATATTGCCAATATAGATACACCAAATTATAAAGCCCAAGATGTACGTTTTAATAAAGCTCTGTCAAATGAGATGAGTAAGTTTAATGCAATTAAAACAAATGAAAAACACATAGACTTTGGTTCTGCTTCTAGAGCTCATCAAATTGTAACGAAAAATAACACCAACTATCAACACAATGGAAATAATGTTGATATTGATCAAGAAATGACTGCAATGGCAAAAAACCAGATTCAATATAATGCGTTGATTGATCGTTTAAGTAGTAAATATAATTCGTTAAAAACAGTAATTAAAGGTGGAAGGTAATTATGTCAATTTTTCATGCGATTAATACATCTGGTTCTGCATTAACAGCACAGAGAGTTAGAATGGATGTTATTTCTTCAAATATGGCTAATATGGATACAACTAGAGGGGAATTTATTGATGGTGAATGGCAACCATATCGAAGAAAAATGGTTGTTACTCAGCCCAATGGTACTAATTTTTCATCTTTTTTGAATAAAGCAATGGGATCTTCAGCTAAAACAGATGGTGTAAAAGTTACTGAAATAGTAGAAGATGATACACCATTTGAACTTATCTATGATCCAGAGCATCCAGATGCGAATGATGAAGGATATGTTGCAATGCCAAATGTTGATCCATTAAAAGAAATGGTTGATTTAATAAGTAGTACACGTTCATATGAAGCAAATGTAACTACGATGAACGCAACAAAGGGAATGTTAATGAAAGCTTTAGAAATCGGGAAATAGGTGAGATGAATGATAAATCGCGTTAGTCCATTTCAAATTGCAACACAACAATTACAACAAACACAACTACAACAAAAACCAGCAATCGGATTAGATAAAAATACTGCTACAAACAATGTAAGCTTTGGAGATTTTTTGAAAGAGTCAATAAATCAAGTTAATCAAGCACAAACTAATTCAGACAAAATGACGAATGCCCTTGCTAGTGGTCAAAATGTTGAATTACATGATGTGATGATTTCTGCTCAAAAATCAAGTGTTGCATTAACAATGGCTGTTGAAGTACGGAATAAAGTAATAGAAGCCTATCAAGAGATGATGAGAATGCAAGTTTAATTACTAGTTGATGTTATAAGTAAGAAAAAACGCATGTCATCGTAACCGGGGGATTTTATGGAATGAACGAGAAACTAACGAACACTAAAAATAAACTATTAACTATTTGGCAAGGCAGAACCAAAGGACAAAAAACACTAGCAATAGTTAGTACAATTTTGTTTTTTGTTATAGCTGGTTCGCTAACTTATTTTATCTCTAAGCCTAATTTGGTCCCTCTATACTCAAATCTCTCACCAGCAGAGACAGGGCAGATAAAAGAAACGTTAGATGCTAAAGGAGTTAAATCAGAAATTATAAATAATGGTTCATCAATCTTGGTTCCAAAAGAATTAGTTGATTCATTAATGGTTGAACTTGCTGCAGAAGGAGTTCCAAACTCTGGAGTTATTGATTATTCCTTTTTTGGACAAGACACTGGTTTTGGAATGACAGATAAAGAGTTTGATGTTATTAAACTAAAAGCCACACAAACTGAGCTAGCAAACTTAATGAAGGGTATTGAGGGAGTAAATGATGCAAGTGTAATGATCAACCTTCCAACTGAATCAGTTTTCGTAGGCGATCAAGTTGAAGGCTCATCAGCATCAGTTGTTCTTAACTTAAAACCTGGTTCTCAGTTAGATCAAGAAAATGTAAATGCATTATTTCATTTAGTTTCTAAAAGTGTACCAAATCTTACTACAGATAATATCGTCATAATGGACCAAAACTTTAATTATTATGACCTAAATAATGGAACAAATTCATCTCAAGGTGCAAATTATGCTTCACAACAAGAAATTAAATCGCAAATTGAACAGGATATACAACGAAATGTTCAAAAGCTTTTAGGTACAATGATGGGTCAGGATAAAGTTGTTGTAGCAGTAACTACTGATATAGACTTTACCCAAGAAACGAGAGAAGAAAACCTAGTTTCTCCAGTTGTTGAAGGAAATGATGAAGGTATTGCTGTTAGTGTTGAAAGAATAACAGAAGCTTATACAGGTAACGGTGCTGCAGCTGCTGGTGGTGTAAACGGTGCTGGTGCTGAGGATATCCCAGGTTACGAAGGAGCAGCAGAGGGTACTGGTGATGGTGATTACGAACGAATTGAGGAAAGAATTAATAATGAAGTAAACCGGATTAATAAACAAATAGTTGAAAGTCCATACAAAGTTCGTGATTTAGGGATACAAGTAATGGTTGAACCACCAGATCCGGATGATCCATTATCTTTCACTCCTGAAAGAGAAGAAGATATTCAACAAATTCTCTCTACAGTTATACGAACATCTATAAATAAGGAAGCCAATGAAGAACCATTAACAGATGAAGAAATTGCAAATAAGGTTGTAGTATCTGTTCAAGCGTTTGATGGTAAGCAACAATTTGCTGAAGCACAAGCTGAGCAAGCAATCCCAATGTGGATTTGGATCGTTGCTGGAGTACTATTATTGGCAATTGTTATTCTAATAATTTTACTGGTTAGAAAGAAGAAACAAGAAAAAGAAGAATTTGAAGATGAAGAATTTGAAATACAAGATCCAATTAATGTACAGGATATAAATAATGAAGTTGAAACTGAAGGAACTGTTCGTAAGAAGCAACTAGAGAAAATGGCAAAAGAAAAACCGGAAGATTTCGCCAAACTTCTTCGTACATGGATTTCAGAGGATTAGGGGGTTAAGATATTGGCTAGGAAAGAAAATAACACGTTAAATGGTAAACAAAAAGCTGCCATTCTCTTAATCTCTTTAGGTCCTGAAGTGTCAGCGTCAGTTTATAAACATTTATCAGAAGAAGAAATTGAAAAACTAACTTTAGAAATATCAGGAGTTCGAAAAGTTGAAGCTAATAAAAAAGAAGAGATAATTGAAGAATTTCACGATATTGCAATGGCTCAAGATTTTATTTCTCAGGGTGGTATTTCATACGCTAAGCAGGTGCTAGAAAAAGCGTTAGGTGAAGAAAAAGCATCAAGTATTATTCACCGTTTAACATCATCATTACAGGTAAGGCCTTTCGATTTTGCTAGAAAAGCTGATCCGTCCCAAATATTGAATTTTATCCAAAATGAGCATCCACAAACAATTTCACTCATTTTGTCTTATTTAGAGCCAGCACAATCTGGACAGATTTTATCTGAACTTCCACAAGAATTGCAAGCTGATGTTGCTAGAAGGATTGCTGTTATGGATCGAACTGCACCAGAAATTATCAATGAAGTAGAACAAATACTAGAAAGAAAATTATCTTCAACTGTGACTCAGGATTACACACAAACTGGTGGTATTGAAGCAGTTGTTGAAGTGTTAAATGGTGTAGATAGAACTACAGAGAGAACGATACTTGATTCATTAGAAATCCAAGATCCAATGCTTGCAGAAGAGATTAAAAAGCGAATGTTTGTATTTGAAGATATTGTTACTCTTGATAACCGTGCTATTCAGCGTGTCATAAGAGATGTAGAAAACGACGATTTAATGCTATCTCTTAAAGTTGCTAGCGAAGAAGTACGTGATGTTGTATTCAAGAATATGTCTAAACGAATGGTAGACACATTCAAAGAGGAAATGGAATATATGGGCCCTGTAAGACTCCGAGATGTAGAAGAGGCTCAATCAAGAATTGTTGGAGTGATTAGACGACTTGAAGAAGCAGGTGAAATAGTCATTGCCCGTGGTGGAGGAGATGATATTATTGTCTAGGCTTATTAAGTCACATTTTACCAGAAATAATCAAGATGGAAGACAAATATCAGTTCAAACCTTACAAGACATACTAAGTGACAAATATAAAGAGGTCCAAGATCCGGAAATCACTCTTCAATCGTCGTTAATTATTCAAAAAGCAAATGATGAAGCTGAACGACTTGTTCAAGAAGCGATTGAAGAAAAAACTAGAATAATGGAACAGCTTACTCATGAGAAGACGTTATGGGATGAAGAACGTGAACAAGTATTTGAGATGGCTAGACAAGAAGGATACGCTGAAGGTATAGAGCTTGGTAGACAGGAATCTTTAAGGCAATACGAGTCAATTATTACTGAATCTCAAAAAATTGTTGATATGGCTAAATTAAATTACGATGAAAAAATTCAGATGGCAGAAAACGAGATACTGAATCTAGCTATTAAAGTAGCTGAGAATATCTTGAATTCAACTTTAGATAATACACCTGAAAGCTTTTTACCTATCGTTAAAAAGGCACTTCTAGAAGTGAAGGATTACGAAAATATTAAAATACACGTTCATCCTGTTTTTTATGAATTTGTTTTAGGGCAAAAAAATGAACTACAATCACTTGTGACAAATAGCACAGACATAAATGTTTATGCAAATGCAGAATTAAATGAGAATGATTGTTTTATAGAATCTGCTTATGGACGAATTGATTTAAGTATTGATACTCAATTAGAGCAATTAAAACAACAGCTAACAGAATTTTTAAACAGAGGTGAGCACTAATTGAGAGCAATGGATCTTATGACAGTAATTGACACAATAGATTCCTATAAACGATTTGGTAAAGTGAAGAGGGTTGTTGGGTTAATGATTGAATCAAGAGGACCCGAGAGCTCAATTGGAGATTTATGCTATATTTACACAGGCTCTAATCAAAAAACTAAAATCCCAGCTGAAGTTGTTGGCTTTAAGGATGAAAATGTTTTATTAATGCCTTATTTGGAAGTAACAAATATTTCTCCTGGAAGTATTGTAGAGGCAACAAATGAGCCTCTTAAGATAAAAGTAGGTACAAGCTTGATAGGTCACGTAATAAATGCATTTGGTCAGCCATTAAATGAATCTAGTTTACCAACAGGATTAACAAGTGTACCAACTGACCAATCTCCACCAAATCCAATGAAGCGCCCTCCTATTGATGAAAAGATTGAAGTAGGAGTAAGGGTTATTGATAGCCTACTAACTGTAGGAAAGGGCCAACGTGTTGGTATTTTTGCAGGAAGTGGTGTTGGTAAAAGTACTTTAATGGGAATGATTGCTCGTAATACAAATGCTGATTTAAATGTGATCGCACTAGTAGGAGAGCGTGGTCGAGAGGTTAGAGAGTTTATTGAACGCGATTTGGGACCTGAAGGGCTCAAGCGGTCAATTGTCATTGTAGCTACTTCAGATCAACCTGCATTAATGAGGATCAAGGCTGCTTATACAGCAACAGCTGTGGCCGAATATTTTCGCGATAAAGGGTTAAATGTCATGTTTATGATGGATTCTGTTACTCGAGTTGCGATGGCTCAACGTGAAATTGGCTTAGCTGTAGGAGAACCACCTACTACAAAGGGGTATACACCATCGGTTTTTGCAATATTACCGAAGTTACTTGAACGGACTGGCACAAATGAAAAAGGAACAATTACTGCATTTTATACAGTTCTAGTTGATGGTGATGATTTAAATGAACCAATTTCAGACACCGTTAGAGGGATTTTAGACGGTCATATTGTTTTAGATCGTCAATTAGCAAATAAGGGACAATTTCCTGCAATTAATGTATTAAAAAGTATTAGCAGGGTTATGAATCAAATTGTTGATGACAGTCATAAAGCATCTGCAACAAAATTACGAGATCTTCTTTCAACCTATTTAAACTCAGAAGATTTAATTAATATTGGGGCATATAAACGAGGTTCATCAAAAGAAATTGATGAAGCGATAAGATATTATCCAAAAATTATCTCATATTTAAAACAAAGTGTTGAAGATAAGGTAACAATCGATCAAAGCATCTATTCTCTTATAGAGTTTATGGAAAAAGGTGAGTTTTAATGACTTTTCAATTTCGATTTCAAAAAGTAATGGATATAAAAGAAAATGAAAAAGAGAAATCATTAGCGGAATACAACCAATCTGTTAACGATTTTGAAAATATGGCACACAAATTATATGAATCTCTGAAACAAAAAGAAATTTTAGAAGAGAATACCTTATCAGGACTTCATAAAGGAATATCTGTTCATGAAATCCGACATTACCAACAATTCGTAACGAATATAGAAAAAACTATTGCACATTACCAAAAATTAGTTTCTTTAACTAGAAACAGAATGAACGAACAACAGGTTAAATTGATGCAAAAAAATATCGAAGTAAAAAAATATGAGAAATTAAAACAAAAACAACAAGAAGATTATTTAGTTGACTTGAAATATATAGAGAACAAGCATATGGATGATCTTTCGATTCAGTCATATATGTATCGTGGAAATTAGGTGATATGAAAAATGAAAAATGAAAATGATAAACAGGATTATGGGAAAATCCAGTGGTTTTTCTTTGTTATTTTGATTCCTATTCTCTTCACGATTACTTTAGTAGTTGTCATTTTATCTGTTGCAGGCTTTGATGTTATAGGTAAATCAAAAACTGTGTTACAAAAAGTACCTGTTATTGAAAATTTATTTAAAGAAGAACAAGCAGAAACCTCAGACACCTCAAAGCAAACATCTTTAGAGGAAGAAGAAAATGAGAAATTAAATCAAACAATTGAAGAACAAACAACAATGATTAGTGCCTTGGAGAAGGATGTAACTTTAAAAGAAAAAGAAATCCAAAAACTTAATCAAGATATTAGTTCTTTAGAAAAACAGTTAGAAGAAATAAATATTACCTCAGAATCTGAAACTAAAGCAAAAGATATTGGAAAGTTATACGATAATATGACAAGTAAAAAAGCAGCTGAGATTATTCCTAATCTATCTCAGGATGATGCAATGCTTATTCTAACTTCATTAGATGATAAGCAAGTTGCTGATATATTGACAAAGATGACTGTTGAAGATGCTGTGAAGTTTACGAATCTTTTAGCAACAAGTGCACAGTAGAAAGGGGGTATTGTTATGAATATTTCTCTATTTTTTGAAACGAAAAATGTTACTCCTCAAGTTAAAGAAAAAGTTAATACGAACACAAGTGAAAATAAATTCAAAAATATCTTATCTTCAATTGATTCAAGTGCTAATTCAAGCAATAGAAAAATGAGTGTTGAACAAAAAGATCCTGATTTACCTAATCTTTCAGATATATTAGATGAGGTGAATGAATTTCTACAAGATTCCAATTTAAGATTGGTAGATTCAAATAATATATCTGAAGAAAATCAAGATGAATTTATTTTGGATTTATTATCAAAATTGAAAGAAGTACTAAACTCAGACATAGCATTTAATGAGCTTAGTAATGAAAATCTTGATATACCTTTAGGTGTAAATTTGCTCCTGATTGTTAGTAAAATGAATAATTTTACTGAAATAGACTCACCTATAAAAAAAGGCATCCTCTCAAAATTAAATCAATTACTGGAAAGTGAGTTTTCTAGTTATAATTCTCCTCCTAACAATAATACGAAGGATTTAATGAATTCATTAAATGCTATGAATGTTGATGATAAGGCTTTGTTAGAAGGACAGTTACAATTTATCTTAGGTAATAAGCATCTTAAAGAAGAGACAAGATATTATCATAGTTTATTATCGGATATGCCTGATAAATCTCTAAAAAATTCTATGAAAACTATTGTTGAAGAGTTTCTTCCTAAAGAAAATTCTACTAAAAATTTAGAAAAGATATTGTTATCTGAAGATAAGAATAAAATACAGCATTTATTAGATAAATTATTGATGAATGAACATAAAATGGAGGACACTCTACCAAATAACCAACTATTATCTCAGAAACAAATCATTGATAATAAAGGGTCTAGTAAATTATTGGACCAGACAATTTCTCTTAATTTAGAGTCATTATCTCCAAAATATCAACAAATAAATTCTGAGGGTGAAGTAAACTCAGCCAAGTCTGAATTCACTAATAAACTGTTAGAAATATTGAAAGAAAGTAGATTATCTCAACTTAATAATGGGTCTGGAAGAATGATTGTGAAGCTAACACCTGAACACTTAGGATCGATTACTATAAAGTTAGTAAAACATAACGGTACAATGACAGCTCAAATAATTGCTAATAGTCAGTCTGCTAAAGAGTTACTGGAGTTTAGTAGTTCACAATTAAAACAATCATTACCAAATATAAATATTGAGATTGATCGTTTTGACGTATATACAGAGGATAAGTCTCAACTCTTTAAACAATATAAAGAGAATAAAGAGAATAAAGAGAATAAAGAAGATGATCAACAAGATCAAGTTTATTCAGATGAAGAAGATCGTGAAGGTAATTTTAAAGAAACTCTTCTTGATGCTTTAAATATTATGGTGTAGGAGGTAGCTATATGAGTACGACAATAGATACAAACCTTTTGCTTTCAAAGAACGTATCAGTTAGAAATACAGGCTCAAATTTAGGGAAAGATGAGTTTTTAAAAATATTAATGACACAGCTGCAAAATCAGGATCCATTAAATCCAATGGAAGACAAAGAGTTCATTTCTCAAATGGCTAGCTTTTCGTCTCTGGAGCAGATGACAAATATGAGCTCTCTATTAAGTAAATTTGTTAATTCACAAAGTGGTCCAGCTGACTTTCTCAAGTATTCAGAACTAATCGGCAAAGAAATCGAATATAAAAGTGAAACTGCAGATAATGGTGTGGGAGTCGGAATTGTAAAATCGATTAAACAAACTGAAAATAATATATTAGTTGAGCTCAATGATGGCACTGAAGTATCGAGTGACCTAATTAAAAAGATTAGTCAAGCATAAATAGATATTGTTCTAAGAATTGTCAGGTTAACAAAACTTATTTCATACTTAATTAATAAAAATAGTAATGGGTAGTACAATTCATTTCTATTTTTCAAAAGGGAGAGAAAAACTATGTTACGGTCCATGTATTCTGGTATAAGTGGTATGAAAAATTTTCAAATGAAATTAGATGTTATTGGTAACAACATTGCAAATGTAAATACTTATGGTTTTAAGAAGTCACGTACGACATTTAAAGATTTAATCAGCCAACAAATTTCAGGAGCAGGTGCAGCAAATCAAAATCGTGGTGGAACAAACGCTCAACAAATTGGATTAGGTTCGCAAAGCTCTTCTATTGATGTTATTCATACTACAGGTGCCACACAAACAACAGCTAGAACACTTGATTTAGCACTTGCTGGAGATGGGTTTTTCCCAGTTGCAACTATTTCTGATTTAGCTCGTGTTGGGGTTGATCGTGGTAATCAAATGGGCAGCAATGTGATTACTGGAGCGATAGATCGAGCTATGGACATTAGTTATACAAGAGCTGGAAATTTATATTTAGATGATCGAGGTTACTTAGTTACTGCAGAGGGAATGTATTTAGTTGGTGAAACAGGTGAAAAATCTCTTCCTACTAATCCAGAAATCAATAAAGCAAATGCTGCATTAGCTGCGATAAATATATTCCAGGGGTCATATAAGAATACCCTTGATGCTGTTAAAGTGCTTGAGAATAAAACCAACACACTTTTGACTGCATATACTGAATATAATGATGCAGTATCCACAGGAACAGCAGCAACTGCATCAGCTGCTTATGGAGCATTACAATCTGCCTATAATGATTTTAATGATTATGTTTCTGATCCAGGAGTTAATAGTTATGCTGGTGGAAATGGTTTTAATGATATAGTGAAGCAATTTAATGACACGAATGCTGACGGAGAAGCAGTTAAGGAATTAAATGATAGTATTACAACTTTTAATGGTGCTCCTGTAAGCGAAATTGTTAGCCCGATTAGTACAATTGTTTCTAAGCTTACTTCAGGGACAGACTATCCTGCTACACTAAATCCGACTGCAAGTGGTGCGGTAGTACCTAATAACGATGTAGATTCGATAAAATCTTTAATTGATAAAGTAACAAATTTCAAAGTTGATTTAGATCAAGTAGCCCAATCTGTTGTAACACTCGAAAACGCTGCTGAAAATTTACTTTTACCAAAATGGTCAGATAGCTTAAGTGGGGAAGCGGGACTTATTCAAATCCCATTAAATGCAAAGAGCTTTTCAATCGGACCTGATGGTACAGTTACATTTGTTAATAACAGTGGTCAATTAAATGTAGCTGGTCAAATAAGACTTGCAAATTTTGCAAATGCAGGTGGTTTAGAAAAAGTAGGAGGAAACTTATTCAGAGAATCAGCTAACTCAGGTACTGTTGATAAAAATGGAAATGGTATAACCTTAAATGAATTATTTGCACCAGGCACTGATGGAGCAGCATCTATTGTTGCTGGTGCACTGGAAATGTCAAACGTAGATTTGTCTGAAGAGTTCACAGAAATGATTGTAGCTCAACGTGGGTTCCAATCTAATACGAAAATAATCACTACCTCAGATGAGATTCTACAAGAGCTTATGGGCTTAAAACGTTAATAAAGGGGGATGGGGCTGACCGACTTACTATAACCTAAGTCAGCCCTTAAAAATCTATGATCCAATTAACTAGATTAAACGGCAAGTCATTTTCCTTAAATGCTTTATTTATAGAAGTTATTGAGTCATTTCCTGATACAACAATCACTTTATCAAATAATCATAAGTATGTTGTAAAAGAATCTGAACAAGAGGTATGTAAAAAAATTGTTAAATTTTATCATAAGATTAACGTTTTGTCGCTAAGGAACGACTCGGAGGTATTGGACGATGAATAAGAAGCTTTTAAGTATTATGCTTGTCATTATCGTATCTATTACACTTATTGGGGTAACAGCACTAGTTGTTGTTATGAAATTTTTAGGAGATGAAGATGAGCACAAACAGCCGTCAGCAAAGGAAGTTGTTGAAGCTTCTGTAGACATTCCAGAGATCACTACAAATTTATCCAGTGGTAATATAGTACGTTTATCATTTAAAATTGAAACAGATTCAAAAAAAGCTATGGAAGAATTAACGCAACGTGAGTTTCAAGTTCGTGATATCATAATTTCTGAATTGGGCAACATGACAACTGAACAGTTAGAAGGAAAAGAAGGCATGGACAAGTTTAAAGAATTAATTAAACAAAAAATAAATGAATTAATGCAAGAAGGCAAGGTCAATAAGGTTTATACCACTTCCTATATCCTTCAATAGAATATGACAATTATAATAGGAGGTGAAATCTTTGGCGGGTGATATCTTATCACAAAGTGAAATTGATGCCTTGCTGTCTGCTATTTCCACTGGTGAGATGGATGCAGACGAACTGAAAAAAGAAGAAACAAGTAAAAAGGTAAAAGTTTATGACTTTAAAAGAGCTTTAAGGTTCTCAAAAGATCAAATTAGAAGTTTGACAAGAATTCATGATAATTTTGCAAGATTATTAACTACACATTTTTCTGCACAACTGAGAACTTATATTCAAATAGCTGTCGGTTCAGTTGATCAATTGCCCTATGAGGAGTTTATACGTTCAATTCCTAAAATGACCGTTCTTAATGTGTTTGAGGTTCAACCTTTAGAAGGACGAGTTCTTATGGAAGTAAACCCTAATATAGCATACGCAATGATGGATCGGGTTATGGGTGGATTAGGTTCTAGTGTTAATAAAATTGAGAATTTAACTGAAATTGAAACAAAGATTATCTCTAATATTTTTGAAAAAGCTTTAGAAAATTATGCAGAAGCATGGGATTCGTTAATTGAAATTGAACCGATGATGTCGGAGTTTGAAGTTAACCCACAGTTTCTACAAATGGTTTCACCAAATGAAACGGTCGTTGTTATATCACTTAATATTCAGGTAGGCGAAACTAGTGGAATGATTAATTTGTGTATTCCGCATGTTGTTCTTGAACCTATCATACCAAAATTATCTGGTCATTACTGGATGCAATCTGATAGAAAAGAACCAAAACCAAATGAAATTGAAGCTCTTAAAAAGCAAATTCATTTGGCAGATCTTTTGATATCTGCTCAACTTGGCTCTTCTGATTTGTCAATTCAAGATTTTCTTCAGTTGCAAATAGGAGATGTTATCCAATTAGACAGCACCATCGACCAACCATTAGTAGTTAATATTGGTGATAAGCCAAAGTTTACTGGACAACCAGGGAAATTAAACAAAAAAATAGCGGTTCAAATTATTGACCACTTATCGAGAGGTGACGAAGATGGTGAGTGATGGAATGTTATCACAGGATGAAATTGATGCTCTATTAAAAGGATCAAGCGATGATAATGACAGCCCTGCTGATGCAAGTGAGAATAGTAGTGAAAATGATCAACTTAAAACAGAAGATTATTTTGATGCAATGGAAGAGGATGCTATTGGAGAGATAGGTAACATCTCTTTTGGAAGTTCAGCAACAGCTCTTTCAACATTACTACAGCAGAAGGTTGAAATTACGACTCCAAGTGTATCCGTTGTTCGCAAAAGCAAACTAGGAAAGCAATTTGAGCATCCATATGTTGCGATTGAGGTGAATTATACTGAAGGTTTTTCAGGAAGTAATCTCTTAGTTATTAAGCAAAGTGATGCGGCAATCATTGCAGATCTGATGATCGGTGGTGATGGAACAAATCCTGATGAAATGCTAGGTGAAATTCAGGTTAGCGCAGTTCAAGAAGCAATGAATCAAATGATGGGATCTGCTGCGACGTCTATGTCTACTATTTTTAATAAAAAGGTAGATATATCTCCACCTAGAGTTGAGTTACTTGAAGCAAATGTAACAGATAATGCTGAAATACCTGATTCAGATTTGATGATCCAAGTTTCTTTCAGACTTAAAATAGGAACATTAATTGATTCAAATATCATGCAATTATTACCTTTATATTTTGCAAAAGATTTAATTGATCAATTAATTAATCCTAAGCAAGAAGCAGCAACGATAGAAGCTGTTAAAGAAGTTGTTGAAGAATCAACATCTCCACAGGCAGCTTACAGTCAGCAGCAAATTCCGCAACAACAGCAACATCAATATGATCAACAACATATGCATCAACCACAGCATATGGGACAGCCTAGTCAGCCTATGTATACAGCTCCACAGCAATATGCACAAAGAGAGCAACCAACAGTTAATGTAAAGCCTGCTGAATTTGCTTCATTTGAGCCTATACAATATCAGCAGCAGGAAATACAAAACCTTGATATGTTACTAGACATTCCATTAAAGGTGACTGTTGAATTAGGAAGAACTAAACGATCAGTAAAAGAAATTTTAGAATTATCTTCTGGATCTATCATTGAATTAGATAAACTAGCAGGAGAACCTGTAGATATTTTAGTTAATAACAAGATAGTTGCTAAAGGCGAAGTTGTTGTTATTGATGAAAACTTTGGGGTTCGTGTTACAGATATAGCAAGTCAATCAGAGCGGTTAAATAAACTTAGATAAATAATTATTATTAGGAGTGGGAATATTATGGCACACAGAATTATGATCGTTGACGATGCAGCATTTATGAGAATGATGATTAAAGATATTTTAACGAAAAATGGTTATGAAGTAGTAGCTGAAGCTGCAGATGGAGCACAAGCTGTTGAAAAATACAAAGAGCATCAGCCGGATCTAGTAACAATGGATATTACAATGCCTGAGATGGATGGAATTCAAGCATTAAAAGAAATTAAACAAATTAATGGTAGTGCAAAGGTTATTATGTGTTCTGCAATGGGACAACAATCAATGGTTATTGATGCAATTCAAGCTGGTGCTAAAGATTTTATTGTAAAACCATTCCAAGCAGATCGTGTTTTAGAGGCTATTGGAAAAACATTAAGCTAAAGGTGGAGTGAAATTGCTTCATAAAACTTACCTCATATTGTTTTTATTAACTCTTTTCATTGTTTCTCCGCAAACTACAACTTTAGTATTTGCGGAGGAATCATTAGATGAAAGTGTTTTTGATAATATAAAAAACCAAGATACAACTGAAAATAACAATGAAAATAGTACTGTAGATAATAATGAAGAAGTAGAAGATGTTTCTGAAGTTGAAGCTAGTGATATATCTGTGTCTGCATTTGATTTTATTAAAATGTTTGGTGCTTTAGCCTTTGTTCTTGCGTTAATTTATTTTTTACTGAAATTTGTTACGAAAAGAAATAGGCTTTCTTACCAAGGTCAAGGCATTGTTAATATGGGTGGCACAAGTATTGGTCAAAGTAAATCTATCCAAATGATCAAAGTAGGAAAGCGAATTTTGGTTGTTGGTGTAGGTGAGTCCATTACATTATTAAAAGAAATAGATGATGATGAAGAAAGCCGAGATTTGATTGAAGAGTTTGAACGAAAGCAAGATCAAATGATCGAACCTAAGGATATTATTAATAAAGTTACAACAATTATTTCTACTCATAAAAAAAATCAACCTGAACAAAAATCTAGTCAAACATTTTCATTACAATTTAACGAACAATTGAAAAAGTTAAAGGAAGAAAGAGCGAAACAGCTTGAGGATGTTAAAAGAAAGGGATTAGGCAAGCATGAATGAGTTTATGGAGTTTTTTAATAATAGTGATGCGGAAAATGTCAGTACGTCTGTAAAGTTACTATTATTATTAACAGTACTATCAATTGCCCCAAGTATTTTAATACTAATGACGTGCTTTACGAGAATTATTATTGTTCTTTCGTTTGTTCGTACCTCTTTAGCTACACAACAAATGCCACCAAATCAAATCTTAATTGGTATTGCTTTGTTTTTAACCTTTTTCATTATGGCTCCAACATTTTCAGAAGTAAACGAACAAGCATTAACACCGCTTTTTAATGAAGAAATTGGTTTAGAAGAAGCCTATGAACGTGCAGCAATTCCATTTAAAGAATTTATGAGTAAGCATACTAGACAGAAAGATCTAGCATTATTTCTTAATTATGCGGGGATTGAAAAACCAGCAACAGTAGAAGATATTCCACTTACTGCACTTGTTCCAGCATTTGCTATTAGTGAAATTAAAACAGCCTTTCAAATTGGATTTATGATATTTATTCCTTTTTTAGTTATTGATATGGTTGTTGCTAGTGTTTTAATGTCCATGGGGATGATGATGCTACCTCCAGTTATGATTTCATTACCTTTTAAAATTCTTTTATTTGTATTAGTAGATGGATGGTATTTAATCATTAAATCGTTGTTACAAAGTTTTTAGAACGGGTGATAATAAATGAGTTCAGAATTTGTCATTTCTCTGGCAGAAAAGGCTGTATATACGACATTAATTATTTGTGGGCCTCTATTATTATTAGCCTTAATTATCGGTCTTGCTGTTAGTATTTTTCAGGCTACTACTCAAATACAGGAACAAACACTTGCATTTATTCCGAAAATTGTCGCTGTCTTACTAGGATTAATCTTTTTTGGTCCATGGATGCTAACAACACTTGTGTCCTATGCACAAGATATCTTTGGAAATTTAAATAGGTTTATTGGGTAGAGATGATAACTGTATTAGATAACTATCCAGCATTTTTATTAGTATTTATGCGAGTGTCTGCATTTTTTGTAACTTTACCATTGTTTTCATATCGTAATATCCCTAATATTCATAAGATTGGCTTTGCATTTATGTTGTCATGGATTATGTTTTTTTCTCTGGAGCCTCCAATTATTGAATTAGATAGTACATTTATTATGTTGCTTATTAAAGAAGCAATCTTTGGATTATTAATTGGTTTTTCTGCCTACTTTATTTTAGCGGCTATTCAAATAGCTGGTAGCTTCATTGATTTTCAAATGGGGTTTGCAATAGCCAATGTTATCGATCCTCAAACAGGAGGTCAAAGTCCACTTGTAGGACAATTCCTATACACTTTTGCATTTTTATTAATGTTAAGTACTAATGCACACTACCTTTTGTTAGATGGAGTTTTTTACAGCTATCAATTTGTTCCGATTGATCAGCTAGTTCTTCCTTTTGGTCAAGAAAACATCGTTGAATTTATTATCCAATCATTTAATTCAATGTTTATAATAGCTTTTCAAATGTCAATTCCTGTTGTAGGTTCACTTTTTTTAGTAGATATTGCTTTAGGTGTCGTTGCTAGAACTGTACCACAATTAAACATATTTGTTGTTGGATTGCCATTAAAAATAGGTGTCAGCTTTATTATGTTGATTTTAGTTATGGGCTCGTTGTTTTTATTGATGGAAAAACTATTTGAAACAATGGCTTATACAATGCGTGGATTAATGCAATTGTTAGGAGGTAGTTAGTGTATGAAGTTATTATCATTAGATTTACAATTTTTCGCTGGTGAGAAAACTGAACAAGCTACTCCTAAAAAAAAGCAGGATGCTAGAAAAAAAGGGCAAGTTGCTAAGAGTGCTGATGTAAATACAGCAATATCGTTATTAACAATTTTTTTATCGTTCATATTCATTGGCGCTTTTATGAGAGATCGTATTTTAAATATGATGAGAGGTACGTTTCAAGATTTTTTACTTTTAAATTTAACAGATCAAAATGTTCATGATTTTTTTCTTACAATGTCATATCAATCTGCAATTATATTAGCTCCAGTTATGGGAGTTGCTTTAGTGGCTGGTGTGTTGAGTAATTATTTGCAAATCGGTTTTCTTTTTTCTACAGAGGCTGTACAAATGAAACTAAATAAGCTTGATCCGATACAAGGATTTAAAAGAATATATTCGGTTAGGGCTATTGTAGAATTATTAAAATCCTTACTCAAAATTTCATTTGTAGGTTTTGTTACTTTTGCGGTTCTTTGGTTAGACCTGGACAAAATTTTGATGTTATCTCATATTACAGTTCAGCAATCTTTCGTTTATATTGCACAACTTACAGTTAAGATGGGGTTATTTGCCTCAGGAGCTTTATTACTTCTATCATTACTAGATTATTTATACCAAAGATATGATCATGAAAAGAATTTGAGAATGTCTAAACAGGACATTAAAGATGAGTATAAAAAATCTGAAGGTGACCCACTAATCAAATCGAAAATTAAGCAAAGACAGCGTGAAATGGCGATGAGAAGAATGATGCAGGATGTTCCAACTGCTGATGTTGTTATCACAAACCCAACTCACTATGCAATTGCTTTAAAATATGATGATTCAAAAATGGATGCACCATTTGTTGTTGCAATGGGTGTCGATCTAGTTGCTCAAAAAATAAAAGAAATCGCAAAGACAAATGATGTAATGATGGTAGAAAATAGACCACTTGCAAGGGCACTATATGATCAAGTAGAAATTGGACATGCAGTACCTGAAGAGTTTTTCCAAGCTATTGCTGAAATTATTGCCTATGTTTATCAAGCAAAGTCTGTTTAAACTTCTATGATATTGCAAATCAATCTGTTAAAAAGAAAGTCAACGTATAATCAAAAATAGATTCCCCTATCGTTAATATAGAAAGAATGATTGGTTTTAAGGAGAGAATAAACATGTCTGCAAGAGATTTATCGGTATTACTAAGTGTTATTTTAATCGTAGCGATGCTTATTATTCCATTTCCAGGTTGGTTATTAAGCTTCTTAATTATAATTAATATTTCTCTTGCCTTATTAGTTATTCTTACGTCAATGAATATGAATGAGCCGTTGCAATTTTCAATCTTTCCTTCGTTAATCTTATTGCTAACGTTATTTAGACTAGGTTTAAATGTATCAACTACTCGTGCTATTTTAGCTGAGGGAGATGCAGGTAAGGTTATTGAAACGTTTGGAACATTTGTAACAGGTGGTAATGTTTTAGTAGGTTTTGTTGTCTTTGTCATCTTAATCGTTATTCAATTTGTCGTTATCACAAAAGGATCTGAGCGTGTTTCTGAGGTTGCAGCACGTTTTACACTTGATGCTATGCCAGGTAAACAGATGAGTATTGATGCCGATCTTAATGCTGGGATGATTTCAGAGCAGCAAGCACGTGAACGTCGAGATAAAATATCAAATGAAGCAGATTTTTATGGGGCGATGGATGGTGCTAGTAAATTCGTTAAAGGTGATGCAATAGCTGGTATTATCATTGTCCTAATTAACATGCTATTTGGTGTTATTATCGGTATGATGCAATTAGGAATGCCAATAGGAGAAGCTGCAGCACATTTTACGATGCTTACAGTCGGAGATGGTATTGTAAGTCAAATTCCTGCATTATTAATATCTACCGCAACTGGTATCGTTGTAACTAGAGCAGCATCAGAGGGTAACTTAGGATCAGATATTACATCACAATTATTTGCTTATCCTAAAATGCTTTATGTTGCTGCTGGGACAATTTTCTTATTAGGAATATTTACTCCAATCGGTGTTCTTTTAACACTTCCAATCGCTGCGCTATTAGGTATTGGCGGATATATGATTACAAAGTCTAAAAAAGAACAAATACCTGATGAAGAAGTATTAGAGCAGGAAACAGAAATGGATGAGATGAAAAGTCCTGAAAGTGTTGTTAATCTATTGAATATAGATCCGATTGAATTTGAATTTGGTTATGGGTTAATTCCATTAGCTGATACAAATCAAGGGGGAGACCTTCTTGATCGTGTTGTTATGATAAGAAGACAATTAGCAATTGAATTTGGTATTGTTATCCCTGTTGTACGGATAAGAGATAACATTCAGTTACAACCTAATGAATATCGTTTAAAAATTAAAGGTAATGAATTAGCTAAGGGTGAGATTTTATTAGATCATTATTTAGCAATGGCTCCAGGAATAGAGGAGGATTCAATTGAAGGAATTGATACGATAGAGCCTTCTTTTGGATTACCTGCTAAGTGGATTAATGAGGAAATGAAGGACACTGCCGAAATGTACGGATACACAGTAGTAGATCCACCGTCTGTTGTGTCTACTCATATTACGGAAGTGATTAAACAGCATGCACATGAATTGTTAGGTAGACAAGAAACAAAACAATTAATTGATCATTTAAAAGAGTCATATCCAATTCTTGTAGAAGAAGTAACACCATCACCACTTAATATAGGTGATATTCAAAAAGTGCTCGCAAAATTACTACGAGAAAAGGTTTCGATTAGAAATTTACCGATTATTTTTGAAACATTAGCAGACTATGGGAAGATGTCCTCTGATACAGAGCTGTTAGCAGAATATGTTAGACAAGCTCTAGCTAAACAGATCACAACTCAATATGTTGATCAAGATCAAATTTTAAAAGTAGTCACACTATCTGGGAGAGTAGAAAAACTAATTGCTGAGGGTGTACAACAGACTGAACATGGTAATTACTTATCATTAAGTCCAGATGTTTCTCAACAAATCATCGAATCTGTAGCAAAAGAGGTTGAAATGCTTGCATTACAACAGCAAACACCAATTTTGTTGTGTTCTCCTGCTGTTCGTATGTATGTAAGACAATTAACAGATCGCTATTTTCCGCAAGTTCCGGTTTTATCTTATAATGAGTTAGAAGCAAATGTTGAAGTACAGAGCATTGGGGTGGTAAATGTCGAATGAAGGTAAAAAAATATATTGCTCCATCTATGCAAGAGGCTATGAAAAAAATTAGGTCTGAGATGGGTAATGACGCCGTGATTCTAAATTCAAAAATGATTTATACAGGTGGATTTTTAGGACTTTTTGCTAAGAAAAAGATTGAAGTAATTGCTGCGATGGATCCTGATATACCTCGAAAAATGAACGAGGATACACAAAATTCTCAAAAAGTTAAATCGAAGCTTACAGAAACAACAAAACAAGAGAAAATAAATGAACAAACAGACTCAAATGTTACTGAAAATAATTCACTTTTAAATGAAATAATCGAAATGAAAAAGATGATTAAATCAATCTCTTCAAATGAAAAGAATGAATATTATCCAGAGCTACTTCAGGATATGTTAAATAAACTTGTAATCAGAGATGTTAATCCAGATATTCGAGGACAGATTATGTCGGAGCTATTAGAATATTGGTATAAACAAAATGGACAAGTTACTAAAGAGAAACTAAAGCTTAAAGAAAATGAGTTATTTATCGAGCTTTTAAAAGATATAGACTTTGGTGGAGTATCATATAAGAAAAAATATATAAATGTGATAGGTCCAACAGGAGTCGGTAAGACTACAACGTTGGCTAAATTAGCAGCTGAATGTGTGATACAGAAGCAAAAAAAGGTAGCGTTTATCACGACTGACACATATAGAATTGCTGCTATAGATCAGTTAAAAACATATGCAAAAATTCTTAATGTACCATTAGAGGTTTGTTATAGTATTGACGATTTTAAAGCTGCACAAAAGAAGTTTGCTATGTATGATTATGTTTTTATTGATACAGCAGGTAGGAATTTTCTTGACTCGCAGTATGTTAATGACCTTCGGAAGCTAATAGATTTTACTGATGAAATGGAAACTTTTCTTGTTTTAGCAGCTACCGCGAAAGCAACCGATATGCTTGCTGTGTATAAACAATTTTCAGTTATTCCTATTAATAAACTCATCTTTACAAAAATGGATGAAACCTCTACAAGGGGTACTTTGTTTGATGTGATGCTGAAAACGAAAAAAGGAATAGCATATACAACACATGGTCAAAATGTTCCAGATGATATTGAAATGGCAACTAGAGAAAAAATAGTTAATCAAATATTGAGGTAATCATATGGCGAATGATCAAGCAGAACGTTTAAGAGAACGATTAAAAAGTTTAAAGCTTCGAGCTAAATCGATTGCTGTTATGAGTGGAAAAGGAGGAGTTGGGAAATCAAATTTTTCTCTTAATTTCTCCTTAGCATTACAAAAAGAAAATAAAAGAGTTTTATTATTTGATTTAGATATAGGTATGGGGAATATTGACATCCTTATTGGTGAAAGCTCAAATCATTCAATTGTTGACTTTTTTCGAGGAAATCTTTCATTAGTTGATATCATTTCTCATGGTCCAAATGGTCTAGATTATATATCAGGTGGTACAGGTTTAGGTGATATTTTTAAAATGAATGAAGAAAGGTTTCACCTGTTCTTAAATGAGTTAGATTATCTCTTTAAAGCATACGATTTTATAATCTTCGATATGGGGGCCGGCATCTCAGAAGATAGCTTAAGGTTTATATTATCTGTTGATGAAATTATTGTCATAACAACACCAGAACCGACTTCTATGACAGATGCTTATTCAGCTATTAAGAATATTTGTGTAAATCACCAAACAATGCCTTTTTCCATTGTTGTAAATCGTGCGTTTAACAATAAAGTTGGTGATCAAACCTTTCAAAGATTGTTTCAAACAATGAAACAGTTCTTAAACCGTGAAATTACTTTATTAGGAGTTATACCTGATGATTCTTCAATAATGAAAGCTGTTATAGATCAACAACCAGTTCTTTTATATCAGCCGAGCTGCAAAGCAAGCAAAGCACTTTTATCAATTTCTAAGGACTTTTTGACTAGAAGTCATAAAGATGAAGAAATACCAGAATCAACACCTTTTATATCGAAATTAAAGAGTTTCTTCATGAAAGGTAGGCAAATATAATGGTAAAAATACGTGTACTTGTTGTAGATGATTCAGCTTTTATGAGAAAACTAATTACTGATTTTCTAAATGAGGATGAAAATATAGAAGTTGTTGGTGTAGCTAGGAATGGTGAAGATGCTTTAATAAAAATTAAGGAATTAAATCCAGATGTAGTAACACTAGATGTAGAAATGCCCGTTAAAAATGGTCTAGAGGCTTTAAAGGATATTATGAAACAGTTCCCAAGACCTGTCATTATGCTATCTAGTACAACAAAAGAAGGGGCAGAAAATACAATCCTGTCATTACAGTATGGTGCCTTTGATTTTATTGCTAAACCCTCGGGTGCTATTTCATTAGATCTATATAAAGTGAAAGAGGATCTAATTGAAAAAGTTAAATTGGCAAAAAGAGCTAATATACCTAATTCATTACAACAACAAAATTCGAAAAAATATCCCAAAATGCAACAAGAATATAGTAAAATAGACTCAAAGAGTAAAGAAAGACCAAAGTTTATCGACAAAATCTCTAAAAATAAATCATTGGTTTGTATTGGTACATCAACAGGTGGGCCCAGAGCACTACAGCAAGTGTTACCGAAAATACCTGCAGATATTAATGCTCCAATATTTATTGTACAGCATATGCCTCCAGGATTTACGTTATCTTTAGCTAATCGCTTAAATACAGTTTCGTTAATAACAGTTAAAGAAGCTGTAAATGGAGAAGTCGTTAAGAATGGAACTGCTTATATTGCGCCTGGTGGCTCCCACTTAAAGGTTATAAAATCAGGAACTTCTTTAACAATTAAAATCGATCAATCTGATATAAGAAACGGTCATCGACCTTCTGTAGATGTTATGTTCGAATCCATTTCTGAAATCCCTGATTATAATAAAATCGCTGTAATTATGACAGGTATGGGAGCAGATGGTTCTGATGGATTAAAAAAGCTTAAAAATACAGGTCACGTGAAAGCAATATCAGAATCTGAACAAACATCTATTGTTTATGGAATGCCTAAAGCTGCTGTTGGCACAACTTTTGTTGATAAAGTAGAGGATGTTCAAAATATTGCAGCAGCTATTGTGGATTTTCTAGAGAATTAATAAAAAGCTGTTAAGTATTTATACTTTAATGTGCATTAAGCAGTGTTTTAATTTGATTTTACAATTAACAACAGACGAAACTAAGGGGTGTACCTTAATGGAAATGAACCAGTACTTAGAAGTATTTATAGAAGAAAGCAAAGAGCACTTACAAGCTTGTAATGAAAAATTACTAGAGTTGGAGAAGAACCCTAGTGACATCTCTATTGTTAATGATATCTTTCGTTCAGCCCATACTCTAAAAGGTATGAGTGCAACAATGGGTTATGAAGATTTAGCAAGTCTTACACATCAAATGGAAAACGTACTTGATTTAATAAGAAATGAAAAACTATCTGTCAATGCCGATATCTTAGATGTTGTATTTGCTTCAGTAGATGACCTAGAGGAAATGGTATTCTCGATTGCTGAAGGTGGAGATGGTAAGAAGGATGTATCAAAGGTAGTTGAGCTACTTAAAAAAATAGAAAAGGGTGAGGATTTAACTTCTGAATCAGCACCAGAAGCTGTTGTAACAAATGAACTTAACCAATCTAGTAGAGTAATTGAAGACTATGATGATTTCGAATATACAGTTATTAACCAATCTAAAGAACAAGGGTTTCATGCATATGAATTGACGATCACTCTTAGAGAGGATTGCTTGTTAAAAGCTGCTAGGGTTTTCATGGTATTTGAAATACTTGAGAACTCTGGAGAAGTAATTAAATCAATACCATCAGTAGATTTACTAGAAGAGGAGAAGTTTGATTCTAAGTTTACAGTCGCTTTTGTTACAAAGGAATCTAGTGATGATATCAAAAATAAAGTGATGAAGGTTTCAGAAATTGAAGATGTCCAGGTACACATCATTGACACTTCAAGAAATAATCAAACTCAAAATCAGTCACAATCTTCAACTCAGGAAAATGAAGTAATTCTTAATGACACCAACTCAACTAAGGTTCAAGAACAAGAAGTGAAAACAGCCTCAAAGCAGGTTGCAGCAGCTGCCACAAGCTCTAAAACAATTCGTGTTAATATTGAACGTTTAGATATTCTGATGAACCTTTTTGAAGAGCTAGTTATAGATCGTGGTAGATTAGAGTCAATATCAAAAGAACTAAATAATAATGAATTAGATGAAACGGTAGAAAGAATGTCTCGAATTTCAGGAGATCTTCAAAATATCATCTTAAATATGAGAATGGTACCTGTTGAAACAGTATTCAATCGCTTCCCAAGAATGATTAGACAATTAGCAAAAGATTTAAATAAGAAAATTAATCTTGAAATTGTCGGTGCTGAGACAGAATTGGATAGAACAGTAATAGATGAAATTGGTGATCCACTTGTTCATCTGTTAAGAAATGCAATAGATCATGGCGTTGAGATGCCAGATGTTCGAATGAAAAATGGTAAGCCTGAAGAAGGAAATGTTGTTTTAAGAGCATATCATAGCGGAAACCATGTCTTTATTGAGATTGAAGATGATGGTGCAGGGATAAGCAGAGAACGAGTGTTAAATAAAGCAATCGATCGAGGAATTGTTACACCTCAGGTTGCTTCTACATTGACTGATAAACAGGTTTATGAGCTTATATTAGCTTCAGGCTTCTCTACAGCTGATAAAATTTCTGATATATCTGGTCGAGGTGTAGGGTTAGATGTTGTTAAGAGTACAATAGAATCACTTGGTGGGACAGTGGATATTGATGCTCAAGAAGGAAAAGGTTCACTATTTTCAATTCAACTACCATTAACTTTATCTATTATTTCAGTCATGTTAGTAGAACTACAAAATGAAAAATATGCTATACCTTTATCTTCTATTATTGAAACTGCCGTTATTAAAAAAGAAGAAATTCTTCATGCTCATAATCAAAAGGTAATTGATTTTAGAGGGAAAATAGTACCGTTAGTCTTTTTATCAGAGGTATTTGAAATGGCAGATACTGTGAAGAATGAAGACTTTGTTTCATTAATAATTGTCCGTAAAGGAGAAAAAATGGCCGCTTTAGTTGTTGACTCTTTCATTGGTCAACAGGAAATTGTACTAAAGTCACTTGGAAACTATTTAAATTCCGTTTTCGCTATCTCTGGAGCAACAATTCTAGGTGATGGACAAGTCGCATTAATTGTAGACTGTAATTCATTAATTAAATAAGCAACTTTTTAAGAAGGAAAGAACTTAATAGATAAATTGATTTGAGGTTCCTATTATAAGATTATTTAACAATGAAAATTAGATAATAGGAACAACGGTCAATTGAATAATAGTATAGAAATAATTAACTATTTGTTTTAACAAATAGAAGTGCTTATTAGAAAGGGGTTTATAAGATGAGTGAATTTCAATCAAATGATGTAAAAGTTATTGTTTTTCAATTAAAGGATGAGGAATATGGTATTCCTGTTGAACAAGTTCGATCAATTGAAAAAGTCCAACATATAACGAGAGTTCCAAAAACATCTTCTTATATTAAAGGAGTTATTAATTTACGAGGTGTTGTTACACCAATAATTGACTTACGTAGACGTTTTGATCTTGAAGAAGTTGAGAACTCTGATAGTACTAGAATGATCATTGTTTCAAGGGAAGATATTGAAGTTGGATTTATAGTGGATGCTGCAAATGATGTTATTGATATTAATCAAGATTTAATAGAGCCAGCACCTGAAGTAGTAGGGTCTGTGCAGGCGGAGTATATCCAGGGTGTAGCAAAATTAGATAAAAGATTAATTGTAATGATTGACTTAGCACAGGTGTTAAAAGCGGAAAATGTGTCTTCTAAGCTAAGTGTATAGGAGTTAATGTATGGATTTTATCGGAGGTATATCGCCTGAACATTTAGATATTTTAAAAGAGGTTGGTAATATTGGAGCAGGTCACTCTGCTACATCTCTTTCGAAACTATTAAATAAAAAAATTGATATGAATGTACCTGATGTAAAAGTGGTTTCCTTTAATGAATTAATGGAACGTTTGGGTGGACCTGATGTTGTTATTGCCAGTGTGTTTTTAAGAATGGAAGGAGATATACCTGGTTCTCTCTTTTTTGTTCTAAGCATTGAACAAGCAGAAAGTTTTATTCAACAGTTGATTATGGATCCAAGCTTCTCATTTTCGTCACAATCAAGTGAAAATGAACTAGGATTATCAGCATTTCAAGAACTAGGAAATATTCTAACGGGATCATATCTTTCTTCATTGTCTGATCTAACGAATCTCACTATATATCCTTCTGTACCTGCATTTACTGTTGACATGTTTGGGGCTGTTATTAGTCACGGATTAATTGAATTATCTCATGTCAGTGATTATGCAATAATAATTGACACGGTTATAAAAGAAGAAGATCAGCTTGAAAGTGATCTAGTAAAAGGTCATTTCTTCCTTCTACCAGATCCCGATTCATTTGATAAATTATTCAAAGCACTGGGTGTAACAAATGAAGCTTGAATCATTAGAGATAATTAAAGTAGGTATCGCAGATTTAAATGTAGTGAAAATGCCAAATCATATCCGCACATCAGGATTAGGTTCTTGTGTAGGTCTTATTTTATTTGACAAAATTAATAAAATTGGCGGTTTAGCTCATATTATGCTACCTGATTCTTCACTTGCTAATAAGAACGATTTTAATCATGCTAAGTATGCAGATACTGCTATTCCATTGTTAATTAGTCAGTTAGCTGATGCTGGAGCAAAAGTAAGGTCTCTTCAAGCTAAAATGGCTGGAGGAGCTCAGATGTTCCAATTCCAATCTGCTAGTGACATGATGAGGATAGGGCCAAGAAATGTCGAAGCTATAAAAAAAATTCTACACTCTAACCATATTCATCTTCTGAGCGAAGACGTTGGAGGAAATAGTGGTCGTACTATTGAATTTAATCCGGCAACATGTGAATTAATGATTCGAACAGTCAATCAAGGTACAAAAGTGATTTAATAGGTTGGCTATGTTTATCACATTTAATAGCAGTTTATAACATAGCCAATAAATTTAAAAAATCATGATGAGGGGGATTGAAATGTCACAAATAACTTTAACTGAAGAACAAGCAATATGGCAAAAATGGATAGATGTTCGTGACTCTTATGCAGGTGATGTTCTAATAAAAAAGTATATGCCCCTTGTTTCTTATCATGTTCAACGGATTTCTGTAGGTCTTCCCAAAAGTGTTAACAAGGACGATTTAATGAGCCTGGGTTTATTTGGGCTATACGATGCTTTAGAGAAATTTGATCCAAATCGTGACCTTAAATTTGATACCTATGCTTCTTTTAGAGTAAGAGGAGCGATTATTGATGGTCTTCGTAAAGAGGATTGGCTACCTAGAAGCTCTCGTGAAAGAGCAAAAAAGGTTGAAGCAACCATTGTTAAGCTTGAACAAAGGCATATGAGAAATGTAACTCCACAAGAAATTGCAACTGAACTAGGTTTATCCGAAGGTGAAGTTGTTAATGTTATAAATGAAGGTTTTTTTGCTAATGTTTTGTCAATAGATGATCAAATGTTTGATCAGGATGACGGTGAAACATTAGGATTTACTATTAAGGATGATAACCAAGAAACGCCAGATGAAAAATTAATTAAAGAAGAATTAATTGAAAAATTGTCAGAAGTGATTACTCAGTTAAGTGAAAAAGAACAATTAGTTATTAGCTTTTTCTATAAAGAAGAATTAACACTAACTGAAATTGGTCAAGTGATGAATTTATCAACCTCTAGAATTTCACAAATCCATTCGAAGGCGCTATTTAAGTTAAGAAAAATACTTGAAAATGTTGTTCATTAGTATAAAACTACATGCAAAAAACAAACGAATAGTTTACTAGGATCATTTAATCTTATGTAGGTACCATTGTTTGCTAAACACCAGGACAATATAAATAACACCAAGATATAAAGAATGAGTATGGACATACAGAGACAAAAGGGTGTGATTCATTCTGAGTTTCAAAAGTATTGAAATGCAAATTGCTCTGCCTCGTACACATGATGCTGGAAAGATACAGGAGCAATTAAACCAAAGAGGTCAAATAAGCCAAGACCAGCTTGCAAATTCTCTTCAAAAACAAGTAGAATTGCAGAGAACCCAAGTTCAAGAGAATGATGAAAGTGCAAAATTGCTCTTAAAGAAGGAGCAATCTAATCATCAAAGTAAAGATGAAAGAAGAAATAAAGAGGAACAAATAGAAGAAGAGAATCCCGATCATCCTTACAAAGGTAAAAACATAGATTTTTTTGGATAAGAGAGGATGTTTATTACGACTATATTAATTTTGATAAGTTTACTACTTCATGTAGTAGCTTTTTATTTTATTGTGGTTCTCTATATGAAATATTCTACAATGAAAAGTTTAACAGATAGCCAAAGGGAAATTCTAGAAGATACAGAAACTTCGATGACTAGCTTTTTAATTGAGATGAAAGATGAAAATGATCGATTAATAGATCAATTATCGAACAATTCTGCATTGTCTTCTCAGGAAATAGTTCAAAAGGATAGCGAGAATGCCAAAGTAAATAACATAGCAGTTAAAGCCAATAGTTATGACCTCGATAAGGTGAAACAAAGTAAACCAGAAGAGAATGAGGATGAGGCTCTACCGAAGCATCTAAGTCAAATAGAAGAAGTAAAAGATACGATTGAAATAAGTGAATCATCACTAACTGAAACAGATACATTACCATTTGAAATCGAGGCTATAAATCTTTATGAAAATGGCTATAGTATAGAACAGATTGCCAGAAAATTTAATAAAGGAAAAACTGAGATTGAGCTTATCTTAAAATTTCGTCAATAATTTGAAGAAGACAACCTCTTATCGACAATTAATTACAAAAGAAGTTTCACTTAAACCTTGATTGTCATATTTCGATATGGTATATTAATTTTTGGTGTTAATACACACGCTTATAGATTTAAGCATTGGTGCTGTTTTTTTCATAAGTAAAATTAACAGTTTTGTTTAAAGATGATATAAGCGGAGGAGATCAAAACCATTAGGAGGAACAAATCATGTCAGTAATATCAATGAAGCAATTGCTTGAAGCTGGTGTTCACTTCGGTCATCAAACACGTCGTTGGAACCCAAAAATGAAACGTTACATCTTCACAGAGCGTAACGGAATTTATATCATCGACCTTCAAAAAACTGTTAAAAAGGTTGAGGAAGCTTACAAATTCGTTAAAGAACTTGGAGCTGAAGGCGGTACAATCCTATTCGTAGGTACAAAAAAACAAGCACAAGATTCTGTTAAAGAAGAAGCAGAACGTTCTGGAATGTACTTTGTAAACCAACGTTGGTTAGGTGGTACATTAACAAACTTTGAAACAATCCAAAAACGTATTAAGCGTCTTAAAGATATTCAAAGAATGCAGGAAGATGGAACTTTTGAAGTTCTACCTAAAAAAGAAGTTGTACAACTTAAAAAAGAGCTTGAGCGTCTTGAAAAATTCCTAGGCGGAATTAAAGACATGAAGCAATTACCAGATGCATTATTTATTATCGATCCTCGTAAAGAGCGTATCGCAGTAGCAGAAGCTCGTAAATTAAACATTCCGATCGTAGGTATCGTTGATACAAACTGTGATCCAGATGAAATTGATTACGTAATCCCTGCAAACGATGATGCAATCCGTGCTGTTAAGCTTCTAACTGCAAAAATTGCAGATGCAATTTTAGAATCTAAACAAGGTGAAGAAACTACACCTGCTTAATGTGCAAAAGGTGATAAGGGGGAATAGCCTTTTATCACCTTTTTTTAAAGTAAGCTACATATGATTTTTATAGGGTAACATTTTTTGAGTAACTATTGTTTTGGATATAATATATGAAAAGCAATAGCGAGATTTCTACTACATTAACCTTTCAAATAGGAAGATGATGTATATTGGTTATCCCTTGCTAATGTACAAGTGTTAAATAAATTTAATTGAACTTTAAGGAGGAATACCGTTATGGCAGTAACTGCACAAATGGTAAAAGAATTACGTGAGAAAACAGGCGCAGGAATGATGGATTGTAAAAAAGCGTTAACTGAAACAAATGGAGATTTAGATCAAGCAATTGATTACCTTCGTGAAAAAGGAATTGCAAAAGCAGCTAAAAAAGCTGATCGTATTGCTGCTGAAGGTTCTACTCTAGTTAAAGTTAGTGGTAATGAGGCAGTAATTTTAGAGGTTAACTCTGAAACAGACTTTGTTGCAAAAAATGAAGGTTTCAAAGAATTAATTAATGGATTAGCAGATTTCTTATTAGCTAAGAAGCCTGCTGACGCTGAAGCAGCTTTAACTGAAACAATGGATAATGGAACAACAGTTGCTGATTACATTAATTCTGCAATTGCAAAAATTGGTGAGAAAATTACTCTTCGTCGTTTCACTATCGTTTCTAAAACAGACAATGATTCTTTCGGTGCATACTTACACATGGGCGGACGCATTGGTGTGTTAACTTTATTAGAAGGAACTACTGATGAAGCTGCTGCTAAAGATGTTGCTATGCATATAGCTGCAGTTAACCCAAAATATGTTTCTCGTGACCAAGTTTCTGCTGAAGAAGCTGAGCATGAGCGTAAAATCTTAACTGAACAAGCTCTTAACGAAGGAAAACCTGAAAATATCGTAGCTAAAATGGTTGAAGGTCGTTTAGGAAAGTATTTTGAAGATATTTGTTTATTAGACCAAAGCTTTGTTAAAAATCCTGATCAAAAAGTAAAGCAATTTGTTGAATCAAAAGGTGGTACTGTAAATACATTCATCCGTTACGAAGTAGGAGAAGGTATTGAAAAGCGTCAAGACAATTTTGCTGAAGAAGTAATGAGCCAAGTTAAAAAATAACTTTCATTTTTCGGAAAAATATACAACATATTTAAACTTGATGCTAAAAATGTAAAAAGGGAACACAGCTGTGTGTTCCCTTCTTTTGAAGATAAACAGAGTAATTTTACTAAGAAAAATATAAGCTGCCCATTAATAGAAGGTCAAATACCTTCTATTAATGAACCGCTTATCCGATCTAAGGCTATAGCGAGCCGTTAACGCTTTAATTAGAAGCGGAACTAGAGTTGGAGGTAAATATGAGTAAACCAAAATATCAACGTATTGTACTTAAATTAAGTGGTGAAGCACTAGCAGGTGATAATGGATTTGGTATTAATCCATCTGTCATTCAATCAATAGCAAAACAAGTAAAAGAAATCGCTGAGTTAGATGTTGAGGTTGCTGTAGTTGTAGGCGGGGGAAACATATGGCGAGGTAAAATTGGTAGTGAGATGGGCATGGATCGTGCAACCGCTGATTACATGGGAATGCTCGCTACAGTAATGAATTCTCTTGCTTTACAAGATAGTCTTGAAACACTTGGTATTCAAACTAGAGTACAAACCTCTATCGAGATGAGACAAGTGGCTGAGCCTTACATAAGAAGGAAAGCGATTCGTCATTTAGAGAAGAAACGTGTCGTTATTTTTGCAGCAGGAACAGGAAATCCATACTTTTCAACTGATACAACTGCAGCTTTACGTGCTGCTGAGATTGAAGCTGATGTCATTTTAATGGCTAAAAACAATGTTGATGGTGTCTATAATGCTGATCCTAGATTAGATAAAGATGCAGTAAAATATGAAACATTATCTTATTTAGATGTTTTAAAAGAAGGTTTAGCAGTAATGGATTCAACTGCTTCATCTTTATGTATGGATAATGATATTCCATTAATTGTCTTTTCGATTATGGAAGAAGGTAATATTAAACGTGTGGTTGTCGGTGAAAATATCGGAACAATCGTAAGGGGGAAATAAACGTGGCTAAAGAAGTATTGGCAAACACTAAGGATAAAATGGAAAAGGCAGTTAGTTCTTTAAGTCGTGAGTTAGCATCAATTAGAGCTGGGCGAGCTAGTGCTAATTTACTAGATAAATTATCTGTTGATTATTATGGTGCTCCTACTCCAGTTAATCAGCTTGCTTCTATAAGTGTTCCTGAAGCACGTCTATTAGTAATTCAGCCCTATGATAAATCAGTTTTAGGAGATATTGAAAAAGCTATCCAAAAATCTGATTTAGGTATAACTCCTTCTAATGACGGATCTATTATTCGTTTATCAATCCCTGCTCTTACAGAAGAAAGACGTAAAGAGCTTGTGAAATTAGTAAAGAAATATGCTGAAGAAGCAAAAGTTGCTGTCCGTAATGTTAGAAGAGATGGTAATGATGATTTGAAAAAACTTGAAAAAAATGGTGAAATTACTGAGGATGAGCTAAGAGGCAACACAGAAAACATCCAAAAGTTAACAGATGAATTCATTGTTAAAGTAGACAGTGTTGCAAAAGATAAAGAAAAAGAAATCATGGAAGTTTAACAAAAAAATATGTACAATAAGTAATGAAAGACCCTCTAACGTTTACAGGGGGTTTTTTTGTTAATACTGTTAACATAATCATGGTATAAAGAGATCATGAATTATTGGGTGATGGAGGAATCACATGCTCAAACTACTTAAAAAATTAAAGGGAACTCCTCAGCCTTTTGACAAACAAACATTTAATAAAGAGGAAATAATAAAGGGTGAGATACCAAAGCACATTGCTATCATCATGGATGGTAATGGGAGATGGGCAAAGAAACGTGCACTTCCAAGAATTGCAGGTCATCATGAAGGTATGAAGGTAGTACGTAAAATTACTAAACAATCGAATGAGCTCGGTGTTGAAGTGCTTACGCTATATGCCTTTTCTACAGAAAATTGGAAAAGACCAAAAACGGAAGTCGATTATCTAATGAAGCTTCCTGAAGAGTTTTTAAATACCTACTTACCTGAATTAATTGAGGAAAATGTACAGGTTAGAATAATGGGAGACAAAAGTAAACTCCCGAAGCATACTTTTAATGCTGTAGAAAAGGCAATTAAAGAAACAGAACATAATAATGGACTTGTATTAAACTTTGCATTAAATTACGGTAGCCGTGCAGAAATAATTACCGCTGTTCAAAACATTTCAAAAGATGTTGCAGATGGGAATATAGAAAGCAAAGCCATTGATGAAGATGTTTTATCTTCATATTTAATGACACGATCATTAATTGATCCTGATTTATTAATTCGCACAAGTGGAGAAATCAGATTAAGTAACTTTATGCTTTGGCAGCTTGCTTATACTGAGTTTTGGTTTACAGAAGTACTATGGCCGGACTTTAATGAACAATGTCTTTTACAAGCAATATATACATACCAACAACGCGGAAGAAGATTTGGTGGTATTTAAAAGGTGATGAACTAAAAATGAAACAACGAATTTTAACCGCAATATTAGCTGCAGCTCTTTTTCTTCCATTTGTTATTTATGGAAAGCTTCCATTTACTATATTTGTTTACTTGCTAGCATCAATTGCGTTACATGAACTGTTAAAAATGAAAAAAATATCTTTATTTAGTTTCCCAGGGCTAGTCAGTTTATTAATATTATGGGTTCTATTAATACCAAATACTTATATAACAGTACTATTAGAAGGTTTTTCTAAATCTGAGTTTGCATTATTAGCATTACTTTTGTTATTAACTTATACTGTCGTAACGAAAAATAAATTTACGTTCGATGATGTAGGTTTCGTCGTTATTGCAATTTTTTATTTAGGCATCGGTTTTTATTTTCTTATTGAAACTAGAAATTCCGAGTTACAAGGTGGTCTAGAGCTGATCTTTTATGCATTATTATTGATATGGGTGACTGATTCTGGAGCATATTTTGTAGGGCGGGCAATGGGTAAAAATAAACTGTGGCCTGAAATAAGTCCTAATAAAACAATTGAAGGTGCTGTTGGTGGGGTTTTATTTGCTGTAATTTTTGCTTGTATCTATCACTATTTTACAGATATTTTAGATAATGTATTTGTGGTTATTGTGATGACAACTTTACTTTCAATCTTTGGACAAATCGGTGATCTTGTTGAATCTGCTTTAAAACGACATTATCATGTGAAGGATTCTGGAACGATCTTACCCGGTCATGGTGGTATTTTAGACCGATTCGATAGTTTGCTATTTGTTTTGCCACTTCTACATTTTATGTTGATCCTTTTTAACTAATTGTTTAAAAGCTTATATTATCAAGGTTTCAGACGATGGATTAAGTTGAAAAATTAAGTTTGGCAGTTTTAAAGCATTTTAAAAGGTTTTATTCATTTCAATAGGGACTGCTTGTAACAGAAATCTTAACAGTGCCTAATGTTAAAATGGACGCGTATCTTACGCATTCTTATTGATTGGAAGTGAACTTGTGAAAAAAATTAGCTTATTAGGAGCTACAGGTTCGATAGGTACCCAAACCTTGGATGTCATTGAATCACATCCTGAACATTTTCAACTTGTGGCAATGTCATTTGGAAGTAACATTAAAACAGGTGTAGAAATTATCTCTAAATTTAAACCTGCATTTGTAGCTGTAAAAGACAAAGAAACATATGAAAAGCTTAAATTAGAATTTTCAAGTAACAACATTAAATTTGGATATGGCGATAATGCTCTTATAGAAGCAGCAGTTTATGATGGGGTAGATTGTCTTGTTAATGCAGTAGTGGGAAGTGTAGGGTTAGTTCCTACTTTAAGAGCCATTGAGAATAACATCACTATTGCTATAGCAAACAAAGAGACTCTTGTTACAGCAGGGCATTTAGTCACGGAGCATGCTGCAAAGTATAATGTGAAGTTATTACCCGTTGATAGTGAACACTCTGCTATATTTCAATGTCTTCAAGGTGAAAATGAAAAAACAATTGATCGGTTAATTGTTACAGCCTCAGGCGGTAGTTTCCGTGATAAGAAAAGAGAAGAACTACATGAAGTAACAGTAGAGCAAGCACTCAATCATCCAAACTGGTCCATGGGTGCAAAAATTACCATAGATTCAGCTACAATGATGAATAAAGGTTTAGAGGTTATTGAAGCGCATTGGTTATTTAATATTCCTTATGAAAAGATTGATGTATTACTACATAAAGAAAGCATAATTCACTCTTTGGTAGAGTTTCAAGATCGTAGTATAAAAGCGCAATTAGGTACACCAGATATGAGAGGCCCTATTCAATATGCTTTAACTTATCCTGATAGACTGCCGTTAGAAAAATCTAAAAGACTTGAATTATGGGAATTTGGAAAGCTTCATTTTGAAAAAGCTGATTTTAACAGATATAAATGCTTACAATTTGCTTATGATTCAGGTAAAATAGGTGGAACAATGCCTACAGTTTTGAACGCAGCAAATGAAGAAGCTGTCGCCAGTTTTTTGAAGGGGCAAATTAAGTTTCTACAAATAGAGGAATGTATTGAAAGAGCAATGGATAAGCATGAGAGCATCGCACATCCAGGTTTAGAGCAGATTCAAGAAGTTGATCAACTAACAAGAAATTTTGTACAAACATTAATCTCATAAGGGTGGTCATACAGTATGAATACAGTGATAGCTTTTGTTCTTATTTTTGGTGCTCTTGTATTTTTTCATGAATTAGGGCATTTGATATTTGCAAATCGTGCAGGAATACTTTGTCGGGAATTTGCTATAGGGTTCGGTCCAAAAATATTGTCATTTAAAAAAAATGAAACAATCTATACCATTCGCTTACTACCTATAGGTGGTTTTGTTCGAATGGCAGGTGAGGATCCCGAAGTAATTGAAGTTAAGCCTGGTCATAACGTGGGGTTACTTTTTAACAAAGAAGAACAAGTGGAAAAAATTATTTTGAATAATAAAGAAAAGTATCCAAATGCTCGTGTAATTGAAGTAGAAAATGTTGATTTAGAACATAACATGTTTATTTCAGGTTACGAACACGGTGAAGAAGATTTTATAAAGCGATTTGATGTTAGTGAAACATCTTATTTTATTGTAGATGGTCAGGAAATACAAATTGCACCATACAATCGTCAATTTCAGTCTAAAACAGTAAGACAAAGAATTGCAGCGATATTTGCTGGACCAGCAATGAACTTCTTATTAGCTTTTGTCATTCTTTTTTCATTAGGACTTCTTCAAGGTGCTCCTGTTGATGATCCAAAATTAGGACAGTTAACTAATGATGGATCAGCAAAAGAATCAGGGTTACAAGAAGGAGATATTATTCATTCCATTGAAGGAGAATCAACTTCATCTTGGGCAGAAGTCGTTAAAATCATTCAGCAAAATCCTGAAACAGAATTAACATTTGAAATTGAGCGTCAAGGAGATATTTTAAGTTATGAAGTAGTACCTGATGCTGCTAAAGTTGGTGAAGAAACGATTGGTAGAATTGGGGCGTATAACCCAGTTGATAAATCCTTTGTAAGCTCTCTTAAGTATGGTTTTGTTGAAACATACACTTGGACTAAAGAGATTTTAATAGGGTTTGGAAAATTAGTTACAGGTCAATTTTCAATTGATATGCTTTCAGGTCCAGTTGGGATATATGATATGACAGATCAAGTTGCAGAATCTGGTACAACTAATTTACTAAGATGGGCTGCTCTTCTAAGTATTAATTTAGGTATTGTCAATCTGTTACCTATCCCTGCCTTAGACGGTGGAAGACTACTCTTCTTATTTGTAGAAGCATTAAGAGGAAAGCCGATTGATCGACAAAAAGAAGGTATTGTTCATTTTATTGGATTTTCTTTACTTATGTTATTAATGCTTGTAGTTACATGGAATGATATTCAACGATTATTTTTATAAAAATATACTGATTTACTAAAACTAAATCGATAATCAAAAGCAGATCATTATGTGTTATTGAAATAAAACTAGAATTAAAGTTGATACATTGGAATTATTTGGGTAAATTTATTATCCGTTGAGCTCTAGAGGGTTTCCGGAGATTTTAAAGAAGTTTGATAAGGTAGAGGTGCTCGTTATGAAACAAAGTATGATGTTTATTCCTACTCTAAGAGAAATTCCAGCTGATGCTGAGGTCAAAAGTCACCAGCTTATGCTACGAGCAGGATTTATTAGACAAAACACAAGTGGTGTCTATAGTTACTTACCATTAGCTCATAAAGTTCTTAAGAAAATAGAGCAAATTGTGCGTGAAGAAATGAATCATGCAGGTGCATCTGAATTACTGATGCCAGCATTACAACAAGCTGAGCTTTGGCAGGAATCAGGACGCTGGTATTCTTATGGTCCTGAATTGATGAGACTTAAAGATCGCCATAACCGTGATTTTGCTCTTGGGGCAACTCATGAAGAAATGATCACAAGCCTTGTCCGCGATGAAGTGAAGTCTTATAAGAGGCTACCACTTGCATTATATCAAATTCAAACAAAGTTCAGAGATGAAAAACGACCACGTTTTGGTGTGTTACGTGGACGTGAATTTATTATGAAGGATGCTTACTCATTTCACGCAACGAACGAAAGTCTTGATGAAGGTTATACAAAAATGTTCGAAGCGTATCAAAATGTTTTTTCACGCTGTGGCTTGAATTTTAGAGCTGTTATCGCTGACTCAGGTGCAATGGGTGGAACTGATACTCATGAATTTATGGTATTGTCAGAAATAGGTGAAGACACAATTGCATATTCCGATAGCTCACAATATGCAGCTAATGTTGAAATGGCACCGGTTATTGCAGAATATGAGAAAAGCAATGAAGCAGAAAATGAGCTTGAGAAAATCGTAACACCTAATCAACGTACAATTGAAGAAATTTCTTCTTTTTTAAATGTTTCCAAAGAAACTTGTATAAAGTCGATTTTATTTAAAGTTGATGAAAAATTTGTTTTAGTATTAGCTCGTGGTGATCATGAAATAAATGATATAAAAGTGAAAAATCTTTTTAGTGCTTCTGTTGTTGAGCTAGCAACCGCAGACGAAACGAAAGAAGTATTAAATTGTGTGCCTGGTTATGTAGGACCAATAAACATTCCAAATGAAATAGACGTTGTAGCAGATCAAGCTGTTTCTGTTATTATTAATGGTGTTTGTGGTGCTAATGAAGAAAATCACCATTATAAGGGCGTTAATCTTGACAGAGATGCTAAAGTTTCTCAATATGCTGATCTTCGCTTTATTCTAGAGGGTGATGCATCACCAGATGGAAAAGGGTCCATTCAATTTGCAAAAGGAATTGAAGTAGGTCATGTATTTAAGCTAGGAACTAGATATAGTGAAGCTATGAATGCAACATTTTTGGATGAAAATGGTCGTGCTCAACCTATGATTATGGGGTGTTATGGAATTGGAGTTTCTAGAACATTAGCTGCGATTATTGAACAACATAATGATGAAAACGGAATTGTATGGCCGGAAAATATTGCACCTTTTAGCATTCACATTATACCAGTTAATGTTAAAAATGATTCACAAAGAGAACTTGCTGAAAACCTATATCAGGAGCTTAATACAAAGGGCTATGAAGTACTTTTAGATGACCGACAAGAACGAGTTGGTGTGAAATTTGCTGATTCAGATCTTATTGGATTACCTGTTCGTATAACCGTTGGTAAAAAAGCTGATGAAGGTATTGTAGAGGTCAAATTACGCAAATCAGGAGAGTCATTTGAAGTTAATCTTAATGATCTTACTGAAAAATTAACAGAAATTCTAGGTTAATGATAATAGTTGAATTAAGGGATCTGAAAATAATATTTTATTGCTTCTCTTAAATTCAGATATTATAAAAAGCTTACAGTAACTATAAAAGCATGTTAAGATAGATAAATATAAGACGAGAAGAGGCTGACTCGAGTGAATGGACATATGTATGATGTCTATAAAAATGAGGCAGCCTCTTCAGTTGTGATTGCTAATATGTTTTAGTAGATATTACCTTCATGGAGAGGGGAAAAGATAATGGAGAATCAGACAACACAAATAGAGCGATTTCAACTTTTACTTCAACAAATAAATTTAACTGAAGATGCAGCTGTTGTTCACTTTAAAAATGGTTCTATTGCAAAATTAACGGTTCATAAACAAATAAAAAAATGGCACTTTCATTTTCAGTTTGAAAAGATCCTCCCTTTTAATATATATCAGTTATTTTATTCAAAAATAACTAAAGCATTTTCTCATATTGCAGATGTGACATTTTCCTTTGAAACTGTAGACCAAGCATTTGATGAAAATTTAGTGCAAGATTATTGGTCAACTTGTATTCAGCAAATGGATGGCATTTCTCCACCGATGCTTTCATTGTTAAATGAACAAAAACCAACTGTTCAAGGGGTCAAAGTCATAATCAAAACAAGAAATGATACAGAATCAATGACAATTAAGCGTAAATATGCTTCATTAATTCAAGATAGCTTCCAACAATTTGGCTTCCCAACTTTTCAAATGGAAACAACTGTCGCTGTGAGCGAAGAGGAAGTTAAACAATTCCAAGAACAAAAGATGCAAGAAGACAAAGAACGTGGCTTCCAAGCATTAACAGATATGGAGAATGCGGAAAGAGAAGAATCATCCATGCCTGAACTTTCAGGCCCATTAACAATTGGATATACGATCAAAGATGATGAAGACATTCGGACTCTTGTCTCTATTGAAGATGAAGAAAGAAGAATTGCTATTCAAGGGTATGTTTTTGATGCTGAAACAAGAGAGTTACGTAGTGGAAGAACATTACTAACCTTCAAAATTACTGATTATACGAGCTCAATACTTGTCAAGATGTTCGCTAGAGACAAAGAAGATGCTGCATTAGTTCAAGCTGTTAAAAAAGGAATGTGGTTAAAGGTAAGAGGAAGCATTCAAAATGATACTTTTGTACGTGATTTGGTTATGATCGCAAATGATATTAATGAAATTTCTCCAAGGGAAAGAAAAGATAAAGCACCAGAAGATGAAAAAAGGGTGGAGCTTCACCTGCATTCACCAATGAGTCAAATGGATGCTGTAACATCTGTTAGCAAGTATATAGAGCAAGCAAAAAAGTGGGGGCATAAAGCGATTGCTTTAACAGATCATGCTGTGGCACAATCCTTTCCTGAAGCTTATTCAGCGGGTAAAAAGAATGGCGTAAAGGTTTTATATGGTGTGGAAATTAATCTTGTAAACGATGGTGTACCTATAGCTTATAATGATGAACATCGGTTTCTACCTGATGAAACTTATATAGTTTTTGATGTTGAGACAACAGGACTTTCTGCAGTTTATGATACGATAATTGAGCTTGCTGCAGTTAAAATTCGTGGTGGAGAAATTATCGATCGGTTTGAATCCTTCGCTAATCCCCACCACCCATTATCAGCAACCACTATTGAGTTGACAGGTATTACTGATGATATGGTAAGAACTGCACCAAATGTAGATGAGGTTTTACGAAAGTTCAAAGACTGGATAGGTCATGATATTTTAGTTGCTCATAACGCCAGCTTTGATATGGGATTTTTAAATGTAGGTTACAAAAAGCTTCTAGGAGAAGCAAAAGCTAAAAACCCTGTTATTGATACACTTGAATTAGGTCGTTTTCTATATCCAGAAATGAAAAATCATCGTCTAAACACCTTATGTAAGAAATTTGATATTGAATTAACACAGCATCACAGAGCAATTTATGATGCTGAGGCAACAGGCTATCTTTTAATTAAGATGTTAAAAGATTCTGCTGAAAAGGAAATTGAATATCACGATCAGTTTAATGATAATATGGGAAAAGGAAATTCGTATCAAAGGTCACGACCATACCATGCAATTGTTTTGGCTAAAAATGAGACAGGCTTAAAAAACTTATTTAAACTTGTTTCTATATCTCATATAAACTATTTTTACAGAGTTCCTCGTATTCCTCGTTCACAGTTAAATAAATATCGAGAAGGACTTTTAGTAGGCTCTGCTTGTGATAAAGGTGAAGTGTTCGAAGGTATGATGCAAAAATCTCCAGAGGAAGTTGAAGAGATCGCCTCGTTTTATGATTATTTAGAGGTTCACCCTTTAGAGGTATATAATCATTTAATTGACTTGGATTATATTAGAGATGAAGTTGCACTTCAAGAGATCGTTTCAAATATTGTGAAACTAGGTGAAAAGTTAGAGAAGCCAGTAGTTGCAACAGGTAATGCTCATTATTTAAACCCTGTCGATAAAATTTACCGAAAGATTTTAGTGAGTTCACAAGGTGGAGCTAATCCTTTAAATCGTCATGAGCTTCCTGATGTTCATTTTAGAACAACCGATGAAATGCTGGACTGTTTTTCATTTCTTGGTAAAGAGAAAGCAAAGGAAATTGTAGTTGATAATACAAATAAAATAGCAGATATGATCGATGACATTAAACCTATCAAAGATGATCTTTACACTCCAAAAATTGAGGGTGCTGATGAAGAAGTCAGAGAGATGAGTTATTCAAGAGCAAGAAGCATATATGGAGAAAATCTCCCTGAACTTGTTGAGGCTAGACTAGAAAAAGAGTTGAAAAGTATCATCGGTCACGGATTTGCTGTTATTTATTTGATTTCTCATAAGCTTGTAAAAAAATCGCTAGATGACGGTTACCTAGTAGGATCTCGTGGGTCTGTTGGTTCTTCGTTTGTAGCAACAATGACAGAGATAACAGAGGTTAATCCATTGCCTCCACATTATGTTTGTCCAGATTGTCAGCATTCAGAGTTTTTTAATGATGGTTCAGTTGGTTCTGGTTTTGATTTACCTAATAAAGAATGTCCACATTGTGGTGGTCAATATAAAAAAGATGGACATGATATTCCTTTCGAAACATTTCTTGGCTTTAAAGGTGATAAAGTACCTGATATAGATTTGAACTTCTCTGGTGAATATCAGCCAACAGCTCATAATTATACAAAAATTCTATTTGGAGAAGATAATGTTTTTCGTGCTGGAACAATAGGGACAGTTGCTGAAAAAACAGCTTATGGATATGTAAAAGGTTATGCAAATGATCGCAATATTGTTCATAGAGGTGCAGAGGTTGATCGTCTTGTACAAGGTTGCACTGGTGTTAAAAGAACAACAGGGCAACATCCAGGTGGAATTATAGTAGTTCCTGATTATATGGATATCTTTGACTTTTCACCAATCCAATTTCCGGCTGATGCAACAGGTTCTGAATGGAAGACAACACACTTTGATTTTCATTCTATACACGATAATTTACTAAAGCTTGATATACTTGGGCATGATGATCCAACAGTTATACGTATGCTTCAAGATTTAAGTGGTATAGATCCAAAGACGATTCCAACAGATGATCCAGAAGTGATGAAAATCTTTAGTGGAACTGAATCATTAGGTGTCACGTCAGAACAAATTATGTGTAAAACTGGAACATTAGGTATTCCTGAGTTTGGAACAAGATTTGTTCGTCAAATGCTTGAAGATACAAAGCCTACAACATTTTCCGAGTTGGTACAAATATCCGGACTTTCACATGGAACAGATGTATGGCTAGGTAATGCTCAGGAATTGATCCATAATAATATCTGTACCTTAAGCGAAGTTATTGGTTGTCGAGATGATATTATGGTTTACCTTATTTACCAGGGGCTAGATCCTTCATTTGCTTTTAAAATAATGGAGTCTGTTCGTAAAGGAAAAGGTTTATCAGATGAAATGGAAGAAGAGATGAAAAAACAAGAGGTTCCAGATTGGTATATCAACTCTTGCCTAAAAATTAAATACATGTTTCCAAAAGCTCATGCTGCAGCATATGTATTAATGGCTGTTAGGATTGCTTATTTTAAAGTGCATCATGCTTTGCTATATTATTCTGCATATTTCACCGTACGTGCAGATGATTTTGATATAGACACAATGGTTAAAGGATCCACACCAATAAAAGCGAAAATTGAAGAAATAAATGTTAAAGGGTTAGATGCATCTCCAAAAGAGAAAAATCTTTTAACAGTTCTCGAATTAGCACTAGAAATGTGTGAAAGAGGGTACTCCTTCCAAAAAGTTGATCTTTATCGTTCGAGTGCAACAGAGTTTCTTATTGACGGAAATAGTTTAATTCCACCTTTCAACTCAATCCCTGGATTAGGGACAAACGCTGCCATCAATATTGTAAAGGCGAGAGAAGATGGTGAATTTTTGTCAAAAGAAGATCTTCAACAAAGGGGAAGAGTGTCTAAAACAATCATTGAATATTTAACAACACATGGTTGTTTGGATGAGCTACCAGATCAGAATCAATTGTCTTTATTTTAAGCTCTTTTCTGAACGATTATTGCTAACAAAGCATGTTGTGAAAACAGTATTATTTAAAGCAACAGAGTTTGAGAAAACAGCTTTATTTTAAGTTTCTTCATTATTTAAAGTTTACAAGCTTATTGACTTAAATATGATAAAAAAAGCAATTTTTAACCCAATTTAAAAGCAAATGCTAATTGCATGATTTAAACATTAGAGTTCTGATATACAGCTTTCTGACTCAATAAAATGTCATTCCAGAGTTAACACCTATGCTATATTGGATCAGGATAAATTTGCATAAAAATGATGGTTATGTTATGCTATTAATGGAAATGCTAACGATAAGCAGAGGAAAAAGAGTGGGGAAACCCACTCTTTCGTATTGTATTGCCTCATTTTCGGATAGTGTTGTACATACTCATTCCCTGCTCAAAAGGCAGGGTTTTTCAGCAACTAATAAAGGTAGTATCATATTACTTCTGTTAGAAATGTCAAGCTCTAGTGTTGAATCTTATTTTATTTTAAATTCTAGCCTTTTATATTGTCTGTATTTAATACTTTGTACTTTAATACTAAAAGTAAACAGTACGTATAAATGCTAGTGCGATCTTTTCTTCATACAATGACACAATATAACAATTATTCACAGTCAATTTGTAACAACTATTAGAAAAGAGTATAGGGCTAAAAATAAAAATAACGAAAGCACTTGCGCTTTTCTTAGCAAGGAGGAAGAGAATGAGCAAAAAAGTGACAGAAACAGTAGAAGAAATAGTCGTACCAATTTTAGACGATATGAATCTTGAACTAGTAGATATCGAATATGTTAAAGAAGGTGCTAATTGGTTTCTACGTTTATTCATCGATTCAGAAAAAGGTATTGATATTGAAGAATGTGGTGTAGTAAGTGAAAGACTAAGTGAGAAGTTGGACGAGTTAGATCCAATTCAACACAACTACTTCTTAGAGGTTTCCTCACCTGGAGCTGAAAGACCACTAAAGAAAGAGTCAGATGTAACAAAAGCAATTGGAAAACAAGTTCATGTAAAAACATATGAACCGATTAATGGAGAAAAAACATTTGAAGGAGTTTTAACTGATTTTGATGGTCAAACTCTTACAATTACTGTAACGATTAAGACTAGAAAAAAACAGATTGAAATTCCATATGAGAAAGTAGCAAAAGCTAGATTAGCGGTTACATTCTAGAAGAAAAGAAATGAAAGTTTAAGACAACTTGTAAGCAAAATAGGTTTTTCTTCTTTAATCTGTTCATTAGAAGAAGCTATGTTGAAATCTGCCTTGCCATCACAAAGCATGCAGAAAAGTTTATTTTGGGAATGATTATGTTTCGTTTTTAAATCCCTGGGCCACTTTTATGAAATGAGACTCTGACAGTTTTCAACCTCTAGGTTATTTAAAAGAAGATAAAGAAGAAATATGTATTGAGCTTATTTTTAAGGGGGAAACCGTTAAAATGAGTAGTGAATTATTAGATGCCTTAACAATTTTAGAAAAGGAAAAAGGCATTAGTAAAGAGATCATTATCGAAGCTATTGAAGCTGCACTAATTTCTGCTTATAAACGAAACTTTAATCAAGCACAAAATGTTCGTGTTGATTTAAATCGTGATACAGGAACTATGAAGGTTTTTGCTCGTAAAGATGTTGTTGACGAGGTTTATGACCCTCGCCTAGAAATATCAATTGGTGAAGCACGTGGCATTAATCCAAACTATGTTGTAAATGATGTTATCGAGATGGAGGTAACTCCAAAAGATTTTGGACGAATTGCTGCACAAACAGCAAAACAAGTTGTTACTCAACGTGTTCGTGAAGCAGAACGCGGTGTGATCTATAGTGAATTTATTGATCGTGAAGAAGATATCATGACTGGTATTGTACAGCGTATAGATTCGAAATTTATCTATGTAAGCTTAGGTAAAATCGAAGCATTACTTCCTGTTAGTGAGCAAATGCCAAATGAAACATATAGACCACATGATCGGATAAAAGTTTTCTTAACTAAAGTAGAAAAGACTACAAAAGGTCCACAAATATTTGTTTCAAGAACTCATCCTGGTCTTTTAAAACGTCTATTTGAAATTGAAGTTCCTGAAATCTATGATGGGACAGTTGAAATAAAATCTGTTTCTCGTGAAGCTGGAGATCGCTCAAAAATCTCTGTTCACTCTGACAATCCAGAAGTAGATCCTGTAGGATCTTGTGTTGGACCAAAAGGACAACGAGTACAGGCAATTGTTAATGAACTAAAAGGTGAAAAAATTGATATTGTGAAATGGTCACAAGATCCAGTTGAGTTCGTTGCAAATGCTTTAAGTCCATCAAAAGTAGCTGAAGTTCTTGTAAATGAAGATGAAAAGTCTACTACTGTTATTGTTCCTGATTATCAGTTATCATTAGCAATTGGTAAACGTGGACAAAATGCCCGTTTAGCTGCAAAGCTTACAGGATGGAAGATTGATATCAAAAGTGAGTCAGATGCTGAAAAAGCAGGGATTTATCCTTTAGAGAAAAAGGAATCTGATTATGATGACAGTGACGAACCACTTTTAACGAGTATACATGAACCTGAGCTAAGTGAATAAGAGGTGAGATCTATGAGCAATCGCAAAATTCCTTTACGTAAATGTGTTGCAACAGGAGAGATGAAAACAAAAAAAGAACTTGTCCGAGTTGTTAGATCAAAGGAAGGCGATGTTTCTGTAGACCTAACTGGCAAAAAAAATGGGCGTGGCGCTTATATTACTCTTAATAAAGAGTGCATTTTACAAGCGAAAAAGAAAAATATTCTTGCCAATCATTTAAAGGCAAAGATTGAAGACTCTTTATACGATGAGTTACTTCAATTAGCCGAAAAGGAGCACTAATTATTAACATGAATCAGCAGCAACAAAAATGGATGTCCTTATTGGGCTTAGCAAATCGAGCACGAAAAGTTATTTCGGGAGAGGAACTTGTTGTTAAAGAAATAAGACAACAAAAAGCTAAGCTTGTTCTTCTTTCAAAGGATGCATCGGCTAATACAATGAAGAAGGTTTCGGATAAATGTAAGTTTTATGAGACTCCATTTATTTTAGTAGAGGATCGCTACTTATTAGGTAAGGCAATTGGGAAAGAAGCAAGAGTTGTCGTAGCGATCAGTGATGCAGGCTTTGCTGCAAAGTTGAAAACCTTGCTCGATTAATATTCTTGGGGGTGAACGTATGACAAAAATGCGAGTATATGAATATGCGAAACAAACAAATGTATCAAGCAAAGATATTATCTCTACGTTACAAGAAATGAATGTTGAAGTTAGTAATCATATGTCAACTATAGAAGATAATGTTATTGTAAAGCTAGATCAAAAATTCAAACCAGCTTCAGCTGCAAATAATCAAAAAACAAATAACGAATCAACAAAGAAACCGGGGAAACAAGTGACTAATAATTCTAAACCAAACAATAACTCAAATACAAAGCCGAATAATAATAATAATAATAATAATAAGCCTTTTAACCAAAATAAAGGGAAAAAGAATACCAATTCTAATAACAAGAAAAGTAAAAATAATTTTCAACAGCCTGCTCAACCTAAGCCTAAAAAAGAGCTACCAAGTAAAATAACGTTTTCTGGTAGTTTAACTGTTGGAGAATTAGCTTCAGAGCTAGGTAAAGAGCCATCAGAAATCATCAAAAAGCTTCTTCTTTTAGGAACTATGGCAACTATTAATCAAGATCTTGATAAAGATTCGATTGAATTGATTGCTGGTGAGTATGGTGTTGAGGTAGAAGAAGAAATTATCTTTGAAAAAACTGAATTTGAAAAATATGAAGAAGAAGACAAAGAAGAGGACTTAGAGATTCGTCCTGCTATTGTGACAATCATGGGACACGTTGACCATGGTAAAACAACACTTCTGGACTCGATTCGTAATACAAAGGTAACAGCTGGTGAAGCTGGTGGTATTACTCAGCATATTGGGGCTTATCAAATTGTTGCAAATGATCAAAAAATTACCTTCCTTGATACACCAGGACATGCTGCTTTTACTACAATGCGTGCACGTGGAGCTAAGGTAACAGATATTACAATCTTAGTTGTTGCTGCTGATGATGGGGTTATGCCTCAAACAGTAGAAGCAATTAACCATGCAAAAGCTGCAGAGGTACCAATTATTGTTGCTGTAAATAAAGTGGATAAACCAGCTGCAAATCCAGATCGTGTTATGCAAGAATTGACAGAACATGGATTAGTTCCTGAAGCTTGGGGTGGGGATACTATCTTTGTACCGGTTTCAGCATTAACTGGTGAAGGTATTGAAGATATCCTTGAAATGATTCTCTTAGTAACAGAAGTAGAAGAACTTAAAGCTAACCCAAATCGTCGTGCAACTGGAACAGTTATAGAGGCTCAATTAGATAAGGGTCGTGGATCTGTTGCAACATTACTTGTACAAAACGGTACATTACGCGTTGGTGATCCAATAGTAGTTGGTAATACATTTGGACGTGTGCGTGCAATGGTAAATGATCTTGGACGACGTGTTAAAGAAGCAGCACCATCTACACCTGTTGAAGTTACTGGTTTAAGTGATGTTCCTCAAGCTGGAGATCAGTTTATGGTGTTTGAAGATGAGAAATCGGCTCGTCAAGTAGGTGAAGCAAGAGCTCAAAAGCAAATTGATGCTCAGCGAAGCGAAGGATCTAAACTTAGTCTTGATGATTTGTTTGAACAAATTAAACAAGGGGATATTAAAGATATCAATTTAATTGTTAAAGCAGATGTTCAAGGTTCTGTTGAGGCATTAGCTGCTGCTTTACAAAAGATTGATGTTGAAGGTGTCCGTGTTAAAATTATTCATACAGGTGTAGGAGCAATTACAGAATCAGATATTATTTTAGCTTCAGCATCAAATGCAATTGTTATCGGATTTAACGTTCGTCCTGATGCAGGTGCTAAGAAAACAGCTGATGTTGAAGAAGTTGATATCCGCTTACACCGTATTATTTATAAAGTAATTGAAGAAATTGAATCAGCAATGAAAGGTATGCTTGATCCTGAATTCCAAGAAAAAATCATTGGACAAGTGGAAGTGCGTACAACTTTCAAAGTATCAAAAATTGGTACAATTGCTGGTGCATATGTAACAGAAGGTAAAATAACTCGTGATAGCGGAATAAGACTTATCCGTGACGGAATTGTTATTTTTGAAGGTGAAATTGATACACTTAAACGTTTTAAAGATGATGTTAAAGAAGTTGCACGAAATTACGAATGTGGTATCACAATTAAAAACTACAATGATGTTAAAGAAGGCGACATTATTGAGGCTTATGTGATGGAAGAAATCGAACGTAAATGATCGGATATGTTGATTGTGAATGCATAGTATACGACTCACAGTCATTAAAAGAAAAAAGAGCCGTTTTACAACGGGTTCTGACAAGAACCAAGCAAAAGTTTAATGTTTCTATTTCAGAAATAGACTTTCAAGATTCATGGCAACGTACAAAATTTGGGATTGTTGCTGTTAGCTCGGCGAAAGTACAAACAGAAAGAGAATTAAATCAGGTATTGAGATTTCTTGATTCCTTTCCTGAAATTGAGAGAACCATTACATCATTTGAGTGGTTTTAATTTGAAGAGGTGATTGGCATGAGCTTAAGAGCAAACCGTGTCGGTGAACAAATGAAAAAAGAGTTAGGCGATATAATCGGTCGTAAAATTAAAGACCCGCGTATTGGATTCGTAACTGTAACAGATGTTAGTGTTTCAGGTGATTTACAAATTGCAAAAGTATTTATCTCTGTTCTGGGTGATGAGGAACAAAGAGAAAATACATTAAAGGGCTTAGCAAAAGCAAAAGGATTTATTCGCTCTGAAATTGGCCAGCGAATTCGCTTGAGAAAAACACCTGAAATTCATTTTGAATTTGATGAATCTGTTGATTATGGAAATCGAATCGAAACTCTTATTCATGAGTTAAATGCTCAAAATAAACAGGAGGAATAAACTCCTTTAAAGGGATAGACACCTTCGTCTATCCCTTTACTTTTTGTAAAGAATTTTATTGATCTTTTTAAAAAGGGCTTTTAAAAAACAAAAAAACAACACTTAGGTTTAATAAAATAGCTATTTTACATAGATAGAACTATAAATAACTGTCTATACTTCTAAAACACTTGCTTTACAAAGAAGACAAGAGAACTGGATCCATTACACAATTAAGATAGGCTATGTTAAAGCGTGAATGCTGATCTTTAGAGGCTTTGTTAATTTTTAGTGAAATATGAGACTCCTAATTAGTGTGTCAAAGGGAGACTCCCACGGGCGCTTTGCTTACGAGTAGATCAACTTTAATCAACAACAATGCTTAACAGCGCCTTAAGATAAAGTTAATTAATTGGTGATATTTTGAGATAATTCATGAGGAGGCGTTAAGAATGGAAGGGGTATTATTATTAAATAAGCCTGCTGGAATGACATCACATGATTGTGTGGCAAAAATGCGCAGATTGGCAAAAACAAAAAAAGTAGGTCATACAGGAACACTAGATCCTGATGTAACAGGAGTATTACCAATCTGCATAGGAAGAGCAACGAAGATTGTAGAATATCTAACTGCATCATCAAAAACATACGAAGCTGAGGTAACGATCGGTTTTTCTACAACTACCGAAGATGCATCAGGAGAAATTGTTGAAAGAAAGATAGTTGATCGTTTGATTAAAAGGGAGGATGTAGAAAAAGTTTTATCTTCAATGGTAGGATCATTAGAACAAACTCCACCTATGTACTCAGCTGTTAAAATTAATGGCAAAAAGCTTTATGAGTATGCAAGAGCAGGTATAGAAATTGAAAGACCATCACGTACAATTACAATACATGATTTTGTATTATTAGGTGATGTGAAAAACGAAAACAACGTAACATTTCGTTTTCGCGTAACGTGTTCAAAGGGAACGTACGTCCGTACATTGGCGGTTATGATTGGAGAACAACTGGGGTATCCGGCTCATATGTCTCATTTAGTTCGAACAAAATCAGGTGTTTTTGATTTAGACGATTGTATGACGTTTGAAGAAATTGAGAAATCAATTGAAGACAATACATTTCAGGATTCACTTATATCAATTGGTGAAGCGTTAAAAGATTTGCCGAAACTAATTATCCATGATAACCTAGCAGAGAAAGTAAAAAACGGCGCAGTTCTTGAGTTACCTAATGAGTTTGAGCAACTTGAAGTTGGAGCACCTATTGCTGTTTATAATAAGAATAGTCATTGTATCGCGATCTATGCTAAGCACCCTACTAAACAAAATTTAATGAAACCAATTAAAGTTTTATTGATTTGAGCTAGGTTAAGGTGTAGTGTTCTTAAAAAGTATGCTGTTATAAGTGAGAAAAAGGTGAATTAACTATGAAACTTATTAAGCTGTCTTATCCACATAATTTTAAAAAAAATGAATTTGATGAAATGGTGCTAGCACTTGGATATTTCGATGGTGTTCATAAAGGTCATCAAAAGGTCATTTTAAAAGCAAAGGAAATTGCTGACAAGATGGGTGTTAAAAGTGCAGTGATGACATTTAATCCACACCCATTAGTTGTACTTCGGAAAGAAATAGGTATTGATTACATCACACCATTGGAAGATAAAATTCAAACTATAGAAAATTTGAGTGTAGATATATTATTTATTGTAGAGTTTACAAGAGAATTTGCAGCACTATTACCACAACAATTTGTAGATGAATTTATCATTAACTTAAATGTCAAGCATGTTGTTGCAGGTTTTGATTTTACATATGGTCATTTAGGAAAGGGTACGATGGAAACAATTCCTTTTCATTCAAGAGAACAGTTCTTACATACAACTGTTGAAAAACAAACTGATCATGATCGAAAAATAAGCTCTACTTTAATTCGCGAAGTAATTAGGAGTGGGGATGTTGCTTATGCTCAGACATTGATTGGCAGGCCTCACTCAACAAAAGGTAGAGTGATTCATGGTGATAAAAGAGGACGAACAATCGGGTTTCCAACAGCAAATGTAGAAGTGTTTGATGACTACATTATTCCACCTACAGGTGTTTATGCGGTGACAATTAACATAAAGAATCAAGAATATGAAGGTGTGTGTAACATTGGTTATAAACCAACTTTTCATGAAGAAAAGCCTCTGAAACCAAGTGTAGAAGTTCATATTTTTAACTTTAATGATGAAATTTACGGTGAAAATGTGACAGTTTTTTGGTATAAACGTATAAGAAGTGAACAAAAGTTTCATAATGTAGAAGAACTCATTGAGCAAATTAAGTTAGATAAAGCAGCTACAATACAATTCTTTGAAAAAAAACTTGTTTAGTTCTTGCTTTATGATGAGAAAAATAGTATTCTAATTAATGTAACTTAAAACCATTGCTTGGCAAATCGATTCACCAACGATTGCTCGGTAACTGGGGTTTTGTAAAATTAAGGAGGTGAAAAGGATGGCTATCACTCAAGAACGTAAAAATGAACTAATCGCTCAGTATAAAACACATGAGTCTGATACTGGATCACCAGAAGTTCAAATTGCTATCCTTACAGAGGACATCAATAGCTTAAATGATCATTTACGTGTTCACAAAAAGGACCACCATTCACGTCGCGGTCTTTTAAAAATGGTAGGTAAACGTCGTAACTTATTAACGTACCTACGTAATAAAGACGTAACTCGCTATCGTGAGTTAATCAACAAGCTTGGTTTACGTCGTTAATTACTTTAGAAGCGGGATTTTTCCCGCTTTTTTAGTGTATTTAAATTTGAATATCACAAAAATCTATTTACATATAAAAATGAAATTGATATGTTCAATTTAAATGGTCAATACTAGTACATAAAGCAATTAAATTAGAGAAGGAGTTTTACATATATGGCACAAGAAAAGCAAAAGTTTTCCATAGACTGGGCTGGCCGTAAACTTACTGTTGAGATTGGTCAACTAGCTAAGCAAGCCAATGGAGCTGTTTTAATTCGATATGGTGATACAGCTGTATTAAGTACCGCTACTGCTTCAAAGGAACCAAAGCCTCTAGATTTCTTTCCACTAACAGTTAATTATGAAGAGCGTTTATACGCAGTTGGGAAAATTCCAGGTGGGTTTATCAAAAGAGAAGGACGTCCAAGTGAAAAAGCAATCTTGGCTAGTCGTTTAATTGATCGTCCGATTCGACCATTATTTGCAGATGGTTTTAGAAATGAAGTACAAGTTATCAGTATTGTAATGAGTGTGGATCAAAACTGTTCTTCAGAAATGGCTGCAATGTTTGGATCTTCACTATCATTATGTGTATCTGATATACCATTTGAAGGTCCGATTGCAGGTGTAACTGTTGGACGTATTAATAATGAATATGTTATTAATCCAACTGTCGAACAAGCTGATCAAAGCGATATTCACCTCGTTGTTGCTGGAACAAAAGATGCAATAAACATGGTTGAAGCTGGCGCAGAGGAAGTACCTGAAGAAACAATGCTTGAAGCAATTATGTTTGGTCATAATGAAATTAAACGATTAATTGAATTCCAAGAAGAAATTGTAGCAGCAGTAGGGAAAGAAAAAACACAAATTGAGCTATTTGAATTAGATGCAGAATTAGAAAAAGAAATCCGAGAAATGGCTGAAAAGGATTTACTTCAAGCGATTCAGGTTCAAGAAAAACATGCTAGAGAGGCTGCAATTAAAGATGTAAGAAATGCAGTTGTTGCTGAGTATGAAAATAAAGAAGCTGACGAAAGTACGTTAAAACAAGTAAAACAAATTCTTTCTAAAATTGTAAAAGGTGAAGTTCGCCGTTTAATAACAGAAGAAAAAATCAGACCTGATGGCCGTGGTGTAGACGAAATTCGTCCACTATATTCTGAGGTTGGTCTACTTTCTAGAACTCATGGATCTGGATTGTTCACACGTGGACAAACTCAAGCTTTAAGTATTTGTACATTAGGTGCTTTAGGTGATGTTCAGATTTTAGATGGGTTAGGAATTGAAGAATCAAAACGTTTCATGCATCACTATAACTTCCCACAATTCAGTGTAGGTGAAACAGGTCCAATGAGAGGACCAGGTCGTCGTGAAATCGGACATGGTGCTTTAGGAGAAAGGGCTTTAGAACCAATCATTCCATCTGAAAAAGATTTTCCTTATACCATTCGTCTAGTATCAGAAGTACTTGAATCAAATGGATCTACATCACAGGCAAGTATTTGTGCTAGTACATTAGCTATGATGGATGCAGGTGTTCCAATCAAAGCACCGGTAGCTGGAATAGCAATGGGTCTTGTTAAATCTGGAGAGCATTACTCAGTATTAACAGATATCCAAGGTATGGAAGATGCTTTAGGTGATATGGATTTTAAAGTAGCTGGAACTGAAAAAGGTGTTACAGCTTTACAAATGGATATTAAAATCGATGGTCTTTCTCGTGAAATCCTAGAGGAAGCATTACAGCAAGCCAAAAAAGGTCGTATGGAAATTCTAAAATCTATGCTTGATACAATTCCTATGCCAAAAGGTGAGCTTTCTGCTTATGCACCAAAAATCTTAACGATGGCTATTAACCCAGATAAGATTAGAGATGTTATTGGACCAAGTGGAAAACAAATAAATAAAATTATCGAAGAAACTGGTGTGAAAATAGATATAGAACAAGATGGTACTGTCTTTATTTCATCAGTTAATGAAGAGATGAACCAAAAAGCGAAAAAAATTATCGAAGACATTATTCGTGAAGTTGTTGTCGGACAAATGTACTTAGGTAAAGTTAAACGTGTTGAAAAGTTTGGAGCTTTTGTTGAAATTTTTAATGGCAAAGATGGATTAGTTCATATTTCTGAGTTAGCTGAAGAGCGAGTAGGTAAGGTAGAGGACGTTGTTTCTATTGGTGATGAATTACTTGTTAAAGTAACTGAAATAGATAAACAAGGAAGAGTGAACTTATCTAGAAAAGCTGTTCTGAAAGAGCAAAAAGAACAACAGGAAAAGTCAGAACAAAAAGGTTAAAAAGAAGTCCGGCTTTGTACCGGGCTTTTTTCAATTTACATAACAATACTGATTTTTTCTGAGTTTCTTTCATTATATATGTAGGTTTGCAAGAAAAGAAACCTGTCTTCGGTGAATGCATGAGTCTATAATATGTGAAAAGCTATATAGTATGCAGAAAACAGATTAATTAACGATCTACGTTAAGTACATTTACTTTAAAGAATTAGTTTCGTATGATATGGTACAAAAGAGATAGTTGTTTCCTTTTCACTAGATAACCTGGAAATAAAGATTTAGTTTTTTTAACTAGTTATTGAAGAAACACAACTGACTTTTCTTTTTACACATGATCTACACTTCTTATTTGAGTATATCAGACCTTTTCTTGTTCTACCTTGTCCTCTTTTTACATATTTTTTAGTAAAAAGGGGGATATTTAATGCAAAGGAAAATCATTCATTTCATTGGGTTTATCTTAATTTTAACGGTCAGTATTGGATTTATTAAAAATCCATTTACTTCTTCTTATGTTGATCAGATGAAACATGCAGATATTACTGTAATGAAACATCAGGACAGTTTACATAAAGAAATTGTTGAGAAAGCTAAGAATTATCATATCCCTGCTCAAAATGCAGAAGTTCATAAAGTATGGAAGGCTACTCCAGGTTATAACGGTTTAGAGGTAGATGTTGAAGAATCATACAAAAAAATGAAGGTGAAAGGAGAATTTAATGAAAAACTCCTTGTTTTTCGTCAAATATCACCTGAAGTTCATTTAGAAGATTTACCAGCAGAACCTATGTATCGTGGTCATCCGGATAAACCTATGGTATCCTTTTTGATTAATGTTGCATGGGGAAATGAATATATTCCTGATATGCTCGAAACATTAAATAAATACCATGTGAAAGCAACTTTCTTTCTAGAAGGTAGATGGACCAAAGAAAACCCTGAAATGGCAAAAATGATTGTGGATGCAGGGCATGAAGTAGGAAATCATTCGTATACACATCCTGATATGAGTAAGCTATCAACAGCAGATATTAAAGAGCAGCTTTCAAAAACAAGTGAAGTCATTAAATCAGTTACAGATGTAACACCAACTTGGTTTGCACCACCAAGTGGAAGTCTCAGAGACGAAGTAGTAAAAATAGCAGATCAAATGTCAATGAATACTGTCATGTGGACTGTTGATACAATCGATTGGCAGCGTCCAGAGCCGCATGTGTTAGTAGAAAGGGTAACAAGTAAGGTGCATAATGGTGCTTTAATCTTAATGCATCCCACTTCACCTACTTCCGAGAGTCTTGAAACCCTAATATTGTCTATAAGGAAAAAAGGCTACTCATTCGGATCTATTTCAATGATGGCTGATGAAGAGAGATTAGCAACAAATGAGAAAAAGAGCGATGAATAAGCAGCATCTATGAAGGAGGAGCTAATTTGATCAAGAAATATACTTGCCAAAATGGAGTAAGAATTGTATTAGAAAATATACCTACTGTTCGCTCAGTCGCTATTGGAGTTTGGATTGGTACAGGATCTAGAAATGAAAACGAGCATAACAACGGAATTTCTCACTTTTTAGAACATATGTTTTTTAAAGGAACAAAAACAAGGACTGCACGAGAAATTGCTGAATCCTTTGATAGTATTGGTGGTCAAGTAAATGCATTTACATCTAAAGAATATACTTGTTATTATGCAAAAGTGTTGGATGAGCACGCACAATATGCATTAGACGTCTTATCAGATATGTTTTTCCATTCAACATTTGATGAAGAAGAATTAAAAAAAGAAAAAAATGTAGTTTATGAAGAAATCAAGATGTATGAAGATACTCCTGATGACATTGTTCATGATATTCTAAGTCGGGCTACATATGGTAATCATCCACTTGGTTATCCAATATTAGGTACGGAAGAGATTTTACAAACCTTTAATGGTGATACATTAAGAGAGTATATGAATTCTCATTATACACCTGATAATGTAGTCATATCTGTTGCGGGAAATGTGTCAGAAGATTTTATTAAAAATGTTGAAAAATTATTTGGTTCATATGAAACGGGTTCAACAAAACGTACTTTTGAAAAGCCAGGGTTTATGGATCAGAAAATTTCTAGACAAAAAGATACAGAACAAGCACATCTTTGTTTAGGATTTAATGGATTAGAGGTAGGACATGAAAATATCTATAGTTTAATTGTTCTAAATAACATTCTTGGTGGAAGTATGAGTAGTCGGTTATTTCAAGATGTAAGAGAACAAAAAGGCTTAGCTTATTCAGTCTTTTCCTATCATTCCTCATATGCAGATAATGGCTTGCTTACTATATATGGTGGTACTGGAAGCAACCAGCTTAATCAATTGTATGAAACAATAGAAGAAACTTTAGCTACTTTAAAGGGAGAGGGAATTACTTCTAAAGAATTAGCTAATAGTAAAGAGCAAATGAAGGGTAGCTTAATGCTAAGTCTAGAAAGTACAAATAGCCGAATGAGTAGAAATGGAAAAAATGAACTTGTTCTTGGTAGACACCGTTCTTTAGACTCAATTATTGAAAAAGTAAATGAAGTAAGTGAAGAAAGTGTAAACGCATTAGCAAATCAACTGTTTACTGATTCGTATTCTGTTTCGTTGATTAGTCCTGATGGTAAGCTTCCAAGCAAACTTCAATAGAGGAAGTTCAAAAAGTCCGGGAAAAATAGCTTTCGAATGTCGTCGTCAGCTCACTACTCCGCTCCTCACGTATTAAAAGCATACGCTGTGGTGCTCGTAGCTTCACTTCCTAGACCTTCTCGGCTCTTTTTGTCCTCCTTTTAGAACATCCTTATAAGGGAAGTTCAAAAAGTCCGGGAAAAATAGCTTTCGAATGTCGTCAGCTCACTGCTAATTTGCTTACGTCTGAAAAGTGTTCGTTACAACTGTCGATAGCTATAGCCATGTTATAAAAAAAGAATAAAAATGCCTACAATTTCAAATTGTAGGCATTTTTTTATGTTTAGTGACGATATGATAGTAGTAAGGGGGAATGGACATGAGGTTAAGTGAATTAAGTGGAAAAGAAATTGTGGATGTTAAACGTGCTGAGCGTTTAGGGGTATTAGGTCAAACTGATCTTGAAATTAATGAACAAACGGGGCAAATAACAACTCTTATTATTCCTTCATTAAAATGGTTTGGATTAAGAAAGCAAGGAAATGAAATAAGAGTTCCTTGGCAACACATAAAAAAAATTGGAACTGACATGATTATCTTAGATATCCCTAATGAACAAATTGAAAAGATTGATTCTTAATATTAAGGCTCTGTTAAACTTTGTTGTTGATTTCCGTTACAGGCATTCGCTTTCCCGGGAAAAAAGTACCTTTTTTCCTAGGGAAATATAATGAAAAATCCTAACTGCCGGCTTTTTCAAAGAACAATTCTTCCTAGGGAAAAAACAGGCCCCTTTTTTCCTAGGTCCGGGAGTCTCCTTGTAAGATGCGCGCCTGTGGGGTCTCCCTTTGACACGCTTCTCTAAGCAGGAGTCTCACATACATTCACCTGCAATCAACAAAGTGCTAAAAATCAACATTAAGCTTTAACATAGCCAATATTAAAAAAGCGATTAGCAGAAGCTAGTCGTTTTTTTTATGATCTTCTACTTTTTTCTTAAGTTAAACGTCATTGTGAATTTTTATTACCTGTAATTATCTTATCTTTCCATTGATAAGAACATCGGCATTCCAATTACTGATCTTCAACAGCTTAGTCCAGGACTAAATACACATGTTTGCTCATGATCTTGAATTTTAAAACGTTTAGGTAGTTGCTAAGAGGTATAAAAAATCAACAATGCTTATTATAAAACACTTCTCAAAATTCCTTCAGTTTATTCACCTATAATAGCTTACCTACATAGAATGTTGAAGTAAGTTATCCTGATAGCTTAAAAAATCTATATAGATAACATTGCCAAAAAAGAAGGTGAAATTTTATTATGTTAACAGGATTGAATATAGCTGTAATCGGCGGTGACGCCCGTCAGCTAGAAGTTATCCGGAAATTAACGGAATTAGAGGCAAAACTATTCCTAGTAGGTTTTGATCAATTAGATCATGGATTTACAGGTGCTACAAAAGTGAAAATTGAAGATGTTCAATTTGAAGAAATAGATGCGATTATTCTACCAATCCCTGGGACGGATAAAGAGGGGATAATAGATACTGTTTTTTCCAATATTGAAATTAAATTTAGTGAAGATCTACTAAAAAGAACACCAGATCATTGTGTGATCTATTCTGGTATTACGAATAATTATCTAAATAGTCTTGTTGAAAATACAAATAGAAAATTAATTCAATTGTTTAAACGTGATGATGTAGCAATCTACAATTCTATTCCTACTGTTGAAGGAACAATTATGATGGTCATTCAACACACAGATATAACAATCCATGGATCAAATATTGCTGTATTAGGTCTTGGAAGGGTTGGAATGAGTGTTGCAAGAACTTTTGCTGCATTAGGAGCTAACGTAAAAGTAGGTGCAAGAGATACTGCACATCTAGCAAGAATTAGTGAAATGGGTCTTACACCATTTCAACTAAATGATATTGAAGATCATGTTTCTGATATTGATGTGTGTATTAATACCATCCCACATCTTGTTGTAACTTCTAGTGTTATTGCTAATATGCCTGCTCACACATTAATAGTAGATTTGGCTTCTAAGCCAGGTGGTACTGATTTTCGTTATGCAGAAAAACGAGGAATTAAAGCATTATTAGCTCCCGGTCTACCTGGTATTGTTGCACCGAAAACAGCAGGGCAGATTGTTGCAAATGTTTTAACACAGCTATTGGAAGAGGTTAAAAAGAATAGAAAGGGGTTTTCTTCATGAAACTTACAGGTAAAAGAATAGGGTTTGGAATTACTGGGTCTCATTGTACGTATGAAGAAGTATATCCACAAATCAAATCTCTACTTGACGAAGGTGCTGAGGTTGTTCCAGTAGTTTCACATACGATGAAAACTACGACAACACGTTTTGGTGAAGCTGGTGAATGGGTAGAAAAAATTGAAAAGCTAACGGGCAATAAGGTTGTAGATTCCATTGTGTCAGCAGAACCACTTGGACCTAAGCGACCTCTAGATTGCATGGTAATTGCTCCTTTAACAGGGAATTCCATGAGTAAATTTGCAAATGCCTTAACTGACTCACCAGTGTTAATGGCTGCTAAAGCAACGTTAAGAACTCATCGACCAGTTGTGTTAGGAATTTCAACAAATGATGCATTAGGCTTAAATGGTGTAAATTTAATGAAATTAATGGCAACTAAAGATATTTACTTTATCCCATTTGGTCAGGATGCTCCTGATAAGAAACCAAATTCTATGGTTGCTAGAATGGAATCATTACTTGATACAGTGTTAGCAGCTATGGCTGGAAAACAATTTCAACCAGTTGTTGTAGAGAAATTCAAAGATCTTGAGAAATAATGTAACAATTCAAACAAATTATAAAAAATTTTTCAATCAATACGACTAGTAATGTGATAGAATAATACGTAAAAGATTTGAAGCTATAATTTATTTAATTATAGCTGGAAGGAGATAGAGTTTAATGGAAGCAAGAGGTTATCATGTAGCAGTAGTCGGAGCAACGGGAGCAGTTGGGCAACAAATGCTCAATACTTTAGAAAAACGTAATTTTCCAATCTCAAAATTAACATTGCTTTCTTCTGAACGTTCAGCTGGTAAGAAAGTGACGTTTAGAGATGAAGAATATACAGTTCAAACAGCAACTCCTGATAGCTTTGAAGGTGTTCAAATTGCTTTATTTAGTGCAGGTGGAAGTGTGTCAAAAGAGCTAGCACCAGAAGCTGTTAAACGTGGAGCTATTGTTGTAGATAATACAAGTGCATATCGTATGGATGAAAATGTACCCTTGGTTGTTCCTGAGGTTAATGAAGAAGCATTGAAGAACCACAATGGTATTATTGCGAACCCTAATTGTTCAACGATTCAAATGGTTGTAGCTCTTGAACCTCTTCGTAAACAATATGGTTTAAGTAAAGTGATTGTATCAACTTATCAAGCTGTGTCAGGAGCAGGTGCTGCTGCAATAAATGAATTGAGAGAACAATCACAGGCTATTTTAAACGGGGAATCATTTTCTCCTGAAATCTTACCTGTAAAAGGTGATGAAAAACACTATCAAATTGCCTTTAATGCAATTCCACAAATTGATAAATTCCAAGACAATGGTTTTACTTTTGAAGAAATGAAAATGATTAATGAAACAAAGAAAATTATGGATATGTCTCAATTACATGTGGCAGCAACTTGTGTTCGTTTGCCTGTTGAAACAGGACATTCTGAGTCTGTTTATGTTGAAATTGATGATTTAAATGTTTCAGCAGAACAGGTTAAACAGCTATTAAAAGAATCTGAAGGGATTACTTTACAAGATGATCCATCACAGCAGTTATACCCGATGCCAGCAGATTGCGTAGGGAAAAATGATGTATTTGTTGGTAGAATCCGTAAAGATCTTGATCGTGATAATGGTTTCCATATGTGGATTGTTTCAGACAATCTTTTAAAAGGTGCTGCATGGAACTCTGTTCAAATTGCGGAAAGTTTGGTTAAGTTAAAATTAGTTTAATCTTTATTTGGAAGAGAGCATGGGGGAATTCCGGCTCTCTTCTCTCACGTCTATAGTAGAGGTGTTTTAATTTGAAAATTATAGTTCAAAAATTTGGTGGTACTTCTGTAAGGGATGATGATAGTCGTCAGATGGCACTTTATCATATTCAAGAAGCACTTGGTGAAGGATTTAAAGTAGTTGTCGTAGTTTCAGCAATGGGACGTAAAGGAGATCCGTATGCAACTGATACATTAAATGATCTTCTATACGGTGGCATTGAAAATATATCGAATCGTGAACAAGATATGCTTTTGTCATGTGGAGAGGTCATTTCCTCTATTGTTTTTTCAAGTTTGTTAAATCAACAGAACATTAATGCAACTTCGTTAACAGGAGCTCAAGCTGGTTTTATTACTAATGAAGAACACACGAATGCAAAAATCCTTGAAATGAATTGTGAGCGATTGGTAGAAACCCTCTCATCCCACGATGTTGTGGTAGTAGCTGGATTCCAAGGAGCTTCTATCAATGGAGATACAACTACAATTGGTAGAGGTGGAAGTGACACTTCAGCAGCAGCATTAGGAGCAGCATTAGGGGCAGAGTTTGTTGACATTTTTACAGATGTTGAAGGTGTGATGACAGCAGATCCAAGGATTGTGGAGAATGCAAAACCTCTTTCAAAAGTAACATATACTGAAATAGTTAATCTTGCTTATCAAGGTGCAAAGGTTATCCACCCTCGAGCAGTTGAAATTGCTATGCAAGCAGAAGTGCCTATTCGTGTAAGATCAACTTATTCAAAATCAGAAGGAACTCTTGTCACATCTAATTCTTCTGCTAATAAAGGTAGTGATGTATGTGAACGACTTATTACCGGTATCGCTCATGTATCAAATGTTACCCAAATAAAAGTTCAAGCAAAAGAAGGACACTATGATGTACAGACAGAAGTTTTTAAAGCGATGGCAAATGAAGGAATTAGTGTAGATTTCTTTAATATAACGCCAAAAGCGGTTATCTATACTGTGATAGATAAAGAGACAGATCATGCCGTCAACATTTTACAGGACCTAGGTTATGACCCTATTGTAAACAGACATTGTGCAAAAGTATCTACAGTAGGCGCAGGAATAATGGGTGTACCAGGTGTTACAGCAAAAATAGTTACTGCATTATCCGAGAGAGGAATACAAATTCTTCAATCAGCTGATAGCCATACAACAATTTGGGTACTTGTAAAAGAAGAAGATATGATAAAATCAGTTAATGCTTTACATGAGGCGTTTAATCTATCAAAATAGAATAGACCAGTTTCTTTATTGGTTTTATAAATATAAATAAAGCTTTTCATAAGCTTTAATTAGTTAGATTGCAACAAAAGGAGTGAGGGTAATGTGTCATTTTGGTAAACTTTCTACAGCTATGGTAACTCCCTTCGATAAAAACGGGAATATTGATTTTCAGAAAACATCTACTTTAATTGATTATCTAATTAACCATGGTACGGAATCGTTAGTAGTAGCAGGAACAACAGGTGAATCACCTACATTAAGTACAGAAGAAAAAATCGCATTAATTAAACATACAGTAAAAGAAGTAAATGGGAGAATCCCTGTAATTGCAGGAACAGGAAGTAATAACACTGCAGCTTCAATAAAATTGACTAAACAAGCAGAAGAAGCAGGCGTAGATGCTATAATGCTTGTAACACCATATTATAATAAACCTAGTCAAGAAGGAATGTATCAACATTTTAAAGCAATTGCAGAATCAACAAAACTGCCAATTATGTTGTATAACATACCTGGACGTAGTGTTGTAAATATGTCTGTTGATACAATTGTTCGTCTTGCAAAACTTCCTAATGTTAAAGCAATTAAAGAAGCTAGCGGCAATCTTGATGCAATGGCAGAAATCATTGCTAAAACTAGTGATGATTTTCTCTTATATTCTGGAGATGACGGATTAACAATTCCTATCCTATCTATAGGTGGAACTGGTGTCGTTTCTGTAGCATCTCATATAATTGGTAAAGAAATGCAAGAAATGATCTCATCTTTTGAGAACGGAGATCACGCTGGTGCTTCAAAGCTGCACCGGACACTTCTACCAATCATGAAGCAATTATTTGCTGTTCCTAATCCTGGCCCAGTGAAAACGGCACTACAAGTTAAAGGATTAGATGTAGGATCTGTTCGTTTACCATTATTACCATTAACAAGTGTTGAACGTATAGAACTAATGGAAATAATCGATCACAATTTAAGATAAGGTTTTATAAACTATGAGCAACACTTACAAGATATCAAGTTATTCATGACTCCGGATAACTAGTGATATGTAGTAAGTGTTGCTCTATTTTTGTTTTATTTCAAATTTTTAGTAGAAGGCTGTAGCTGCTGTAACCTTAGCATTACATTCACAGTTTCTAACAGATAAATAGGTTAATTTGTAACAAACTATTAATAAGAGAATTAGTAAAAAAATTATACGGTGAAAATTTCCTTGTATTCCATTTCTTTCATCAGTTATAATATCTCTAAGTGACGGTGAACGGGTACTTCAGCGGGGAGGATTTATTAAATCATGGAAAAGACAGAAAAAATTAAATTAATCGCTTTAGGCGGTGTTGGTGAAGTCGGAAAAAATATGTTTGTTGTGGAAATTAATTCAGATATTTTTGTTGTAGATTCGGGATTAATGTATCCAGGAGATGAAATGCTTGGTATTGATATGGTCATACCAGACATCACGTATCTTAAAGAAAATAAAGATCGAGTAAAAGGTATATTCCTTACTCATGGACATGATGAAAGTATTGGTGGTATTTTTAATTTACTACATCATATCCATGTACCTATTTACGGTACTAAGTTAACATTAGCATTAGTCGGTGAGAAATTAAAAGAAAATCGTATGAGTCAATCTGTTTTAGTTAAGGAAATAAATAATGAAACTGTTTTATCATTCTCAAGCACAAAAGTAACCTTTTTCAAAACAAATCATAGTATTCCTGATTCAGTCGGAATTAGTTTTTTTACATCAATGGGTGCAATCGTTCATACTGGTGATTTTAAATTTGACCAAACTCCAGTTGGTGATAATTATATGGATATTGGTAAAATTGCTAGAATAGGTGAAGAAGGTGTACTGTGTTTACTATCAGATAGTATAAATGCAGAGAAACCTGGCTATTCTGGCTCAGAAGCACTTGTTGGTGAGGAAATCTCTGATGTTATGTATAATGCAGAAGGAAGAGTGATTGTTGCTGTTTTCGGTTCGAATTTGCATAGAATTCAACAAGTTATTAATGCCGCTGTTAAGAATAACAGAAAATTAGCTGTCGTTGGTAAAAATATGAGAAATATTTTAAACTTGGCAATCAACTTAGGATATATAGATGTTGAGGATGAATTATTTATCTCTATAAATGATATAGACAAGCATTCACAAAAAGAAATAGCTATTTTAACAACTAGTAACAAAGGCGAGCCACTAGCAGTTATATCAAGAATGGCGAAACAAACTCATAAGCAAGTTAATGTTCGAAGTGGAGACACAGTTCTAATAGCTGCTACACCTATGCCTGGACATGAGTTAGTTTTCTCAAGAACAATTGACTTACTATTTAGAGCTGGAGCAAATGTTGTATTTGGTGAGAAGCAAGTTCATGTATCTGGACATGGACATCAGGAAGAATTAAAAATAATGCTTAATTTAACAAAACCTAAATATTTTATTCCAATACATGGTGAATTCAAAATGCAGAAAGCACATGCAAAATTAGCAAAACAAATTGGATTGGAAGATAAAAATATCTTTTTAGTTGATAAAGGTGAAGTTATTGAGTTTAAGGGTAACCATGTTTATACAGGTGGCAAGGTACCGTCTGGTAATGTTTTAATTGACGGTCTTGGAGTTGGTGATATAGGAAACATTGTGTTACGAGATCGACGATTATTATCTCAAGATGGGATTTTGATCGTTGTTGTTACACTTGATAAACAACGTAAGAAAATAAACTCTGGTCCAGAAATTATTACAAGAGGCTTTGTTTATGTCCGTGAATCAGAAGAGCTTATTGCAAATGCAACAAAAGTTGTTTCTGATGTTGTGGAAAGAAGTATGCGTGAACAAGCTATTGAGTGGTCACAGATTAAGTTAAATATAAGAGAATCTTTAAATCAGTTCCTATACGAGAAAACAAAAAGAAGACCAATGATTCTTCCAATTATTATGGAAGTGTAAGGGTTTATTTGGACAAACAGTAGGCTAACTCACAATATTTATATTGAGTTAGTCTTTTTATTTTATGCTCTAGTAAATTTTGCTGTTGCTTTTTTTACATGCATTCGTTTTTTCCTACGAATGAAATTGCTCAACTATCAGTATTTTTTAAAAAGGCAATTTCTCTCAGCATGAAATCAACATTAATCCTCTATTTAATGCATTTATCTATTCTGAGTTTTCATTTGCATGAAATAGCCACCCTTGTAAATACTAAGAAACAGAATGATTATGAAAGGGTGGCTTACGTGGAAAATAATGATCGTTACATACAGGGTGAAGGCACTGAAAAACAAGAAGGTAAGGAAAGCTCAATAGTTGAAAAAATTCAACAGTTAGGTCAAACAAATGTGCCGCAAATGGGCAGTGATTCTAAAATTCATTGTTTAACAATTGTAGGTCAAATAGAAGGACATATACAGCTACCACCACAAAATAAAACAACTAAATACGAACATGTTATTCCGCAAATTGTTGCTATTGAGCAAAATCCTAATATTGAGGGTTTGTTAGTTATTCTAAATACTGTTGGTGGAGATGTTGAAGCTGGGCTAGCCATTGCTGAAATGCTTGCATCTTTATCAAAGCCAACTGTTTCAATTGTTCTAGGTGGAGGTCATTCAATTGGTGTACCAATTGCTGTATCATGTGACCATTCATTTATTGCTGAAACAGCTACAATGACAATTCATCCTGTAAGATTAACAGGACTTGTTATTGGTGTTCCTCAAACGTTTGAATATCTTGATAAAATGCAGGAAAGAGTTATTAATTTTGTTACTAAGCATTCAAATATTACTGACGAGAAATTTAAAGAACTAATGCTTTCAAAAGGGAATCTTACACGTGATATTGGAACAAATGTGGTTGGTAAGGATGCAGTTGAATATGGTTTAATCAATGAAGTCGGTGGTGTAGGACAAGCTATACAAAAGCTGAATAGTTTGTTAGAAAAATCTAAAGATGAGGACACGATGCTACAATGATCTTTTACACAATGGTACCAACTGAACACATGTTTCCAACATTAGAAGAAGAATATAAAAAACAATCGATTGTTGAAGTGAATGGAGTACAACTACTTGTGCAAGAAACGACAAATTCTCAATTTGAAATTGTCCGAATTTTAAGCAGTGATCCTAATCACTATTTAGACTCTGCAATATGTCCTGGACAAAAAGTTACGATGTCCATTTCTACCAATCAAGGGAATTATGGTATAATGAATTAAAAGAGGTAGGCAGCCATTATGGCTGCTTTCTTTCTTGCAACAAATAATTTTAAAAAATAGAAAACAGATTACTATACATAGGTGATATAAATGACAAAAAGAAAAGGGAAACAGAGAAAACAACGAAAACCGAAGGAAGATTGGAAACGTATATTAAAATTTGAGCTTTCTGGCTTAATTATTTTAGCAATAGCTCTTATAGCAATATCAAAATTAGGTTTTGTTGGTACAGCCTTTGTCCATCTATTTCGTTTTTTTAGTGGTGAATGGTATATGCTCTTTTTAGTTGGTATTGTATTATTCTCACTATATTTAATTTGGAAAAGGCAAATACCTCCTTTATTTTCAAGACAAATGGCAGGTATATTCTGTATAACTGCATCACTTTTATTATTAAGCCATGTAACCCTTTTTAAAATGCTTTCTCACAATGGAACATTTGTTTCTCCGAGTGTCCTTTCAAATACCCTTGAGCTATTTTGGATGGATGTAAGAGGGGAAGCTAGTTCGGTTGATTTAGGCGGTGGTATGCTTGGAGCAATATTATTTGCAGCTTCATATTATTTATTTGCTGAGGCAGGATCGAGAATTATTGCTGTTGTTTTAATAGTAATAGGAATTATATTAATTACTGGCCGTTCTTTACAAGGTACACTTACCAAAATACTTCAACCTATAGGGAAATTTATTAAAAATCAAACACTAGGATTTATCGAAGATATGAAGGGACTCCCCGAAACATGGGAGAAAAAACGAATAGAACAAAAACAGAAAAGAGCTGAACAAAAAGAAAAGAAAGAAAATGAAATGGAACATGATATTGAAGAAGATGAACTGCAACCAATTATTTCAAGCTTCTCTGATAGTTCAGAGCCCGAAAAACCTGCTCAGGAAATGATTATTCATACAATGGATACAAATAATGATTATAAAGCTCATAGTAATGCTTCAGACACACAAAAAGTGGTGGCAGAAGAAACTCAAGATCTAAATCAGGAAGTACTCCAGCCGATGGCATTTGTTGAGGTAGAAAATAAAGATTATGAACTGCCATCAATAGAAATATTAAAAGCACCAAAACATAATTCTCAAGCGGCAGATAAAAAAAATATCTATGAAAATGCGAGAAAATTAGAAAAAACATTTCAAAGTTTCGGAGTAAAAGCAAAAGTTACACAAGTTCATTTAGGTCCTGCTGTAACAAAATATGAAGTATATCCTGATGTAGGTGTAAAGGTAAGTAAAATTGTCAATTTAAGTGATGACTTAGCTTTAGCTTTAGCTGCAAAGGATATAAGAATTGAGGCACCTATTCCAGGTAAATCAGCAGTAGGAATTGAAGTTCCTAATTCTGAAGTAGCGATGGTTTCTTTAAGAGAAGTATTAGAATCCAAATCTAATGACCGACCTGACGCAAAACTTTTAATTGGACTAGGTCGAGATATTTCAGGTGATGCTGTTTTGGCTGAATTAAATAAAATGCCTCATTTGTTAGTAGCTGGTGCTACTGGAAGTGGTAAAAGTGTTTGTATTAATGGAATCATTACAAGTATTTTAATGAGAGCTAAGCCACATGAAGTGAAGCTAATGATGATAGATCCTAAAATGGTTGAATTGAATGTTTATAATGGTATTCCTCATCTTTTAGCACCTGTAGTAACTGATCCTAAGAAAGCATCACAGGCACTAAAAAAAGTGATTAATGAGATGGAAAGAAGATATGAATTATTTTCACATACTGGAACACGTAATATTGAAGGTTATAATGAGATAATTAGAAGAAATAATCAAGAGGAATTAGCAAAGCAGCCGGAACTTCCTTATATCGTAGTAATTGTGGACGAGCTTGCAGATCTAATGATGGTTGCTTCTTCAGATGTGGAAGATTCGATAACAAGATTATCTCAAATGGCCCGTGCCGCTGGTATTCATTTGATAATAGCAACACAGCGTCCTTCAGTAGACGTTATTACAGGTGTCATTAAGGCGAACATTCCTTCTCGTATTGCGTTTAGTGTATCATCACAAACAGATTCAAGAACAATTCTTGATATGGGTGGAGCTGAGAAGCTACTTGGTAGAGGTGATATGTTATTTCTACCTGTTGGAGCATCAAAGCCTGTTAGGGTACAAGGAGCATTTTTATCAGATGAAGAGGTTGAACAAGCAGTAGATTTTGTTATTGCTCAACAAAAAGCTCAATATCAGGAGGAAATGATCCCAACAGAGGTTGTCGAGACGAAAACTGAGGTAACAGATGATTTATATGATGATGCTGTACAACTTGTTGTGGATATGCAAACCGCTTCTGTATCAATGCTTCAACGTAGATTTCGAGTTGGATATACAAGAGCAGCTAGATTAATAGACGCAATGGAAGAAAGAGGTGTGGTAGGTCCCTATGAGGGAAGTAAACCACGTGACGTCCTAATATCAAAGGAAAAACATGAAGAACTTACTTCTTAATAAGCAATAACAAAAGAAGGCAAACTCTAAATAGTAAAATTCCACATGTGAATTAGGAGAAAATATGGAAGTGATGGTTAAACTATAACCATCACTTTTTTTTATGATATGTTTTCTAAAATAGAAAAGCAAAATCCAAAAGCAGAAATAGTAAAATTGCTATTTTAAAACAATCACTTTGGAATAGGTTAAATTTGTTTATAAAGCAATTTTTTTATCGATTGACTTTGATAGGTGTAATTATCTTAATATTTTAAATTTATTTTAAAATCGACAAATTACGACATTAAGAGTAAAATATTAGATGAAATATATGGAGAGAATTGGATAATGCTAAAGAATGGTATTAAAGCTTTTTAACAATAGAATCAAACTTAAACATTTTATTTCTCTTCTTTCGACAAATTTGACGAGTTTCTATTTATTTCTAGCATAAAACGTGTTATAGTAATTTCGATTAGAGAAAGGTGTATAACATCAGATGTCTGATCTCTTATAGTTAGCGGATAAAGTGGGGGTGGATGAATGACCATAAAATCTGATAATCGGCACTTGTACCTGCAAGTGATTGATAAGATAAAAGAGGATATAGAAAACGGTACATACAAAGAAAAAGAGAAATTACCCTCTGAATTTGAGCTTTCAAAAAGTTTAGGTGTAAGTAGAGCTACTTTAAGAGAAGCACTTCGTACATTAGAAGAAGAAAACGTTATCATAAGAAGACATGGGGTCGGAACTTTTGTGAATGCGAAACCACGTTTTACTTCTGGTATCGAACAATTAAATAGTGTTACAGGTATGATTGAACAAGCTAACTCAATTCCTGGAACCGTTTTTCTTTCATCATCAATCATAGGTGCAACAGACGATGATGTTAAAAGATTTAAGTGTAAAAAGGAAGAGGATATCTTTTTATTAGAAAGAGTTAGGACTGCTAACGCTGAACCAGTAGTTTATTGTCTTGATAAAATACCTACTGACCTGCTTCCAGCTACATTTGAACATGAACAAGAATCGTTACTAAAGGTTCTCGAAGAAAAAGCCGGTATTTATATAAGCTACGCAGTGACACATATTGAACCGATAGGATACCATGATAAAATTTCTCCTATTTTAGAATGTGACCCTGAAACATCATTATTATTGCTAAAACAGATGCATTTCGATGATGAAGATCGACCTATTTTATACTCTTTAAATTACTTTAGAGCTGATAACTTTAGTTTCCATGTAGTAAGAAAGAGAATATAGGTTAAGAATAAAAGGGATGAGCTTTTTATAAACTATTAAAATTACTGTGTTATTCAGAGCTTTTTGTGAAAAAATATAAAACATTGTGAGAAAATCTCCAATATTTCTGCTTTTTTACCTAAAGTTATCTAATATAAATTAGTATTACATAACTTCAAGGAGGTGGTTGTTCTCGTATAGACTATCATTTTTTAGTAAAATGTAATACTTATACTTAAATTATTGAGGGGGCATTAAAAAGATGAAGAAAAAACATGGATTAGCATTATCATTATTACTAGCTGCTGGTACTCTTTTAGCAGGTTGTGGTGGTGGAGATCAGAAGGAAGAAGCTGGTGGCGGAGAAGGTGCTGGTGAAACAAAAGATAACTTCTCAGTTGCAATGGTAACAGATATAGGTGGAGTTGATGATAAATCATTCAACCAATCCGCATGGGAAGGCTTAACTGCATATGGTGAAGCTAATGGTCTTGAAAAAGGGACTGATGGATATGACTATCTACAATCTCAAAGTGATGCAGATTATGCAACTAACTTAAATACGTTAGCTCGTAAGAATTTTGATCTTATCTATGGTATTGGATATTTACTTCAACCCGCTGTAGATGAAATTGCTCAACAACAAAAAGATACAAAATTTGCTATCGTTGATAGTGTTGTAGAACAGCCTAATGTAGCTAGTATTACATTTAAAGAGCATCAAGGTTCTTTCTTAGCAGGTGTTGTTGCTGGTTTAACAACAAAAACAAATAAAGTTGGATTTGTTGGTGGAGTTGAAGGTGACTTAATTAAGAAATTCGAAGTTGGTTTTGTTGAAGGTGTTAAAGCCGTAAATCCTGATGCAAAAGTTGAAATTCAGTATGCTGGTTCATTTGGTGATGCGGCAAAAGGTAAGCAAATTGCTTCAAGCATGTACGGTTTAGGCGCAGATATTATTTATCATGCAGCAGGTGGAACTGGTAATGGAGTATTTTCAGAAGCAATTGATTTGAAAGTCGAAGATCCAACTCGTGAACTATGGGTAATTGGTGTTGATAAAGACCAACACGAAGAAGGTAATGGTAAAACAAAAGATGGAGAAGAATTTAATATTACTTTAACATCCATGGTAAAACGTGTTGACGTTGCTGTTCAAGATTTAGCTGAAAAAGCTGCAGCTGATGAATTCCCAGGTGGCGAAGTTATTGAGTATGGAATCGAAGAAGGTGCTATTGGTATCGCTCCGAGTGATCAGCATCTAAATGATGAAATTAAAGCTAAAGTTAAAGAATACGAAGAAAAAATTCTTAATGGTGAAATTGAAGTACCTACGAAATAAGAGTAAATGGAAATGGGCTGACTACATTGTGAAGTCTCAGCTCTCTCTAGCAAAAGAGGTAATAACAAATTGTTAGAGAGAGTGGACTAAATATGTCAGCCCTTATTCCTGAAAATCGTTAAATTCAAATCTTTTATCTAAGTATTTAATAGTAAATATATGATGAAAGCTTTGAATTTGCTGATTTTTATACAAGGTATAAGCAAAAAAAATTAATGTTTAATGTTGTTCAGGATAAAGGAGTGAGCATGTTTGGACTATGTAATTGAAATGCTAAATATTCGTAAGGAATTTCCTGGCATAGTAGCAAATGACAATATAACGTTACAGGTGAAAAAAGGAGAAATTCATGCTCTATTAGGAGAAAATGGAGCAGGTAAATCAACATTAATGAACGTACTCTTTGGACTTTATCAACCTGAAAAAGGTGAAATCAAAGTAAAAGGAAAGAAAGTTGATATTACCAATCCCAATATTGCTAATGATCTAGGTATTGGAATGGTTCATCAGCATTTTATGCTTGTTAACACATTTACTGTAACAGAAAATATTATTTTAGGTAACGAACCAAAAAAGGGTAGTTCAATTAATTTAAAAGATGCAGAAAAACAAGTAAAAGAGATTTCAGAGCGTTATGGTCTGTCAGTAGATCCTACAGCAAAAATAGCTGATATTTCTGTTGGAATGCAACAAAGGGTCGAAATTTTAAAAACCCTGTACCGTGGTGCTGAAATTTTAATTTTTGATGAACCAACTGCGGTGTTAACACCTCAAGAAATAAAGGAATTAATTCAAATATTTAAAACACTGATTAACGAAGGTAAATCAATTATTTTAATTACACATAAGTTAAAAGAAATAATGGAAGTCTGTGATCGTGTAACTGTTATCCGAAAGGGAGAAGGAATAGGTACAGTTAATGTAGCAGAGACAAATCCAAACGAACTTGCGTCTTTAATGGTGGGAAGAGAAGTTTCTTTTACTACAGAAAAAACAGCAGCAAAACCAAAACAAGATGTTCTAACGATTGAGAACCTTAACGTAAAGGATAATCGTCAAGTATTTAAAGTGAAATCATTAAATTTGTCAGTACGAGCAGGTGAAATTGTTGGAATTGCTGGTGTTGATGGTAATGGACAAACAGAACTAATTGAAGCGATTACAGGATTAAGAAAAGTCGATTCAGGCACAATTAAATTAAATGATAAGAAAATAGAAAATATGCACCCTCGTAAAATAACAGAAAAGGGTGTTGGACATATTCCACAGGATCGACATAAACACGGCCTTGTTCTTGACTTTCCGATAGGTGAAAATATGGTTCTACAGACATATTATCATCAACCATTTTCTAAAAGAAGTGTTTTAAATTATAAAAACATTTATGAGAAAGCTAAACAACTTATTAAAGAGTTTGATGTAAGAACACCAAGTACATCTACATTAGCAAGAGCATTGTCTGGTGGTAATCAGCAAAAAGCAATTATCGGGCGAGAAGTTGATCGTAATCCAGATCTTTTAATAGCTGCTCAGCCTACTCGAGGATTAGATGTTGGGGCAATTGAATTTATTCATAGTCGTCTTATTGAACAACGTGATAATGGAAAAGCGGTTCTTCTTATCTCCTTTGAACTTGATGAGATTCTGAATGTTAGTGACCGTGTTGCTGTTATTTATGAAGGTGAAATAATAGATATAGTAGATCCTAAAGAAACAACTGAACAAGAGCTAGGCCTTTTAATGGCTGGTAGTAAACGTCAGAAAGAAGGTAAGCTATCATGAATCTAAATCGTTATATGAACTTATTAATTCCAGTTATTGCTGTATTTTTAGGATTATTATTTGGTGCAATTATCATGCTTGTAAGTGGCTATAATCCTATAGCAGGATATAGTGCATTATGGTATGGGATCTTTGGGGAATCGTATTATATAGGTGAAACAATTAGACAATTAACACCTTATATTTTAACAGGTTTAGCTGTTGCATTTGCTTTTCGTACAGGTCTTTTTAATATTGGTGTAGAAGGACAAGTAATAGTTGGGTGGTTAGCCGCTGTATGGGTCGGGGTTGCATTTGAATTACCTGCAATCATTCATATTCCATTAGCTATTTTAGCTGCTGGTCTAGCTGGTGCGTTCTGGGGATTTATTCCTGGATTTTTAAAGGCTAAATTTAAGGTGCATGAAGTTATTGTCACGATTATGATGAACTATATTGCATTGCATGTTACAAATGCTTTAATACGTAATGTTATGACAGATAATGCTGATAAATCAGATAAAATTTTCCCAACTGCATCATTAAGATCTGAGTTTTTTGAAAATATGACTGATTATTCTCGTATGCATTATGGTATTTTTATTGCCCTAATTGCTGCGTTTATTATGTGGTTTTTACTTGAAAGAACAACAAAAGGGTATGAACTTCGAGCAGTAGGGTTTAATCATGATGCAGCTCATTACTCAGGTATGAACGTTAATCGTAATATTATTCTATCTATGGTTATATCTGGAGCCTTCGCTGGTGTAGCAGGTGCCATGGAAGGTTTAGGTACTTTTGAATATGTTTCAGTAAAAGGCGGGTTTACTGGTATAGGATTTGATGGAATAGCAGTAGCTTTAATTGGAGGAAATGCAGCTATTGGAATTATTTTAGCAGCAGCTTTATTTGGAGGTTTAAAGGTAGGAGCATTAAATATGCCTTCTGAGGCTGGTGTTCCAAATGAGCTTGTTGAGATTATTATTGCGCTTATTATCTTCTTTGTAGCTTCTAGCTATTTTATCCGCTGGATTTTACTTCGTTTTAAAAAGGAGGGGAAATAAGTGAGTATATTACAAGCTCTAGAGATTATCATTCCCACTGCATTATTCGTTGCAGCACCACTTATTTTCACTGCACTAGGTGGAGTTTTTAGTGAAAGATCTGGTGTTGTAAATATTGGGCTTGAAGGCTTAATGATTATTGGTGCATTTGTCGGTATAATATTTAACTTGCAATTTGCAGATATATTAGGAAATGCCACACCATGGTTTTCCATATTAGCCGCGATGATTGCAGCAGGTATTTTTTCTTTGCTTCATGCCGTAGCTTCAATTACATTTAAAGCTGATCAAGTTGTTAGTGGTGTTGCTATTAACTTCTTAGCACTTGGCTTATCATTGTTCTTAGTGAAGAATATTTATGAAAAAGGACAAACCGATCGTATCACAATCAGCTTTAATAAAATGGATGTACCTTTTTTAAGTGATATTCCGATAATTGGTGATATTTTCTTCTCTGGAGGTTACATTACTTCGTATATAGCGATATTCGCTGCATTTATTGTATGGTATGTTATATTCAAGACACCATTTGGTCTTCGTCTACGTTCAGTCGGTGAACACCCAATGGCTGCTGATACTATGGGAATTAACGTTACAAAAATGAGATATATAGGTGTTATTTTAAGTGGAGCTTTTGCTGGAATTGGTGGCGGAGTTTATGCAACAATCATTGCTAGAGACTTTAGTCATGCAACAATAAGCGGACAAGGTTTTATGGCTCTTGCTGCTGTTATATTTGGTAAATGGCATCCACTTGGTGCAATGGGAGCAGCACTGTTCTTTGGCTTAGCACAAGGTTTAAGTATTATTGGTGGCACAATACCATTGCTTAAAGATATTCCAACAGTTTATTTGCTCATTCTACCCTATGTATTAACAATTTTAGCTTTAACAGGATTTATTGGGCGAGCGGATTCTCCTAAAGCTTTAGGAACACCTTATGAAAAAGGTAAAAGATAATAGTAATGAAAAAAAAGCTTCTACAATTTATTTTGTAGAAGCTTTTTCATTTGTTAATTGAATAACGAGCTGAATGGAATCTTATTTTTAGAAAGGGTCCTTATGCAAGGGTACTCATAAGCAGATTTGTTACTAAATTCCAGTATATGTTAGGGAGAAATTACACAAAATGTACTTGGTAACAAATAAATAAGAAGACAAGGAGAAGACAAAATGGAATCAGGAAAGAAGCTTGACTTACTTGCATTATCATCTGTTCCACTTGTTATGACTTTGGGAAATTCTATGCTAATTCCAGTATTACCTCTCATAGCAAAAAAATTAGATATCAGCTCTTTTCAAGTTTCCCTTATTATCACGGTCTACTCTATCGTTGCAATTATTTTAATTCCAATAGCAGGTTATTTATCAGACCGTTTTGGAAGAAAAGTTGTAATGGTTCCTTGTTTAATTATTGCAGGTATTGGAGGAGCAGTATCGGGATGGGCTGCATGGAAGATGGATGATCCCTTTTTTATAATTTTATTAGGACGGATTTTACAAGGGATAGGATCTGCAGGGGCAGCCCCAGTTGTGATGCCCTTAATAGGTGATATGTTTAAAAATGATGATGAAATTAGCGCAGGGCTTGGTTTAACTGAAACGGCAAATACTGCTGGGAAAGTATTAAGTCCAATAATAGGTGCTGCACTAGCCTCTTTTTTATGGTACCTGCCATTTTGGTTTATTCCGTTTTTCAGTGGGATTAGTGTGCTACTCGTTTTTTTATTAGTTAAAATACCTAAGAAAAAGAAACAGGAAAAACAATCTTTCAAAGAGTTTACTCACTGTGTGAAAGATATCTTTAAGAAAAATGGAAGATGGTTATATTCTATTTTTGCAGTAGGCTGTATCATTATGTTTGTTTTATTTGGAGTTCTGTTTTATTTATCAGATATATTAGAAAAACAATACAAAATAGATGGTATTCAAAAAGGTCTTGTACTTGCGATTCCATTATTAGCATTATCAATAAGTTCTTTTATATCAGGCAAAAAAATAGGTCAAAATCAGCAATTAATGAAAACAGTGATGATTGTTGGAATGGGAACTGTTGCTATTTCTTTTATAGCGTTAAGAATTCAACACTCCATTATCTTCCTTATTTCATTTTTAGTCTTTACTGGTATAGGTATCGGGATTACTTTACCAAGTTTAGATGCAATGATAACAGAAGGTATTGAAAAGGAAGAAAGAGGAACAATTACCTCGATATATAGTTCAATGAGATTTATCGGTGTTGCTGCAGGTCCACCTGCATATTCTTATTTTATGACAGCGTCTGAGCATCTCATTTATTATATTTCTGCTGGAAGCAGTTTTATTGCAGTTATGGTGGTCCTCCTCTTTATTAAGCCTAATAAAGGCAAGGAAAATGACCCTAATTCAAAACAGATGCCAAAGCTTGCATAAAGAAGGCTGACTCAAGGGATCCCCTTTGTCAGTCTTCTTTAATTATGTATAAATACTAAATTGCTTAGAAAGACTAAATAAAGATTGAAAATGTGTATTATTTCCTTTATTATCCTCGTATTGTTATAATTACAAGCAAAACTGTCAATAAAAGGAGGTTCAAAATGTCGTACATAAATGAGCAAATTGTAGAAGTTAACGGAATGTCATTACATACTATTTCTACAACAAAATTTAAAACAAATACAATTGTACTAAAGCTATTAGCGCCATTGAATGAAACTGATGTTACTAATAGAGCTTTATTGCCTTATGTTCTTCAGAGAGGTACAAAGTCTTATCCTACGAGTACAAGTCTAAGACAACATTTGGATGAATTATATGGAGCAACACTTCATGTTGATCTAGCAAAAAAAGGTGAGAATCACATTATTTCTTTCAGAATGGAAATTGCAAATGAGAAATTTCTAAAAGACTCAACACCATTACTTGAAAAAGCAGTGAAATTTTTATCAGAGATTTTACTTGAGCCTGTGATTGAAAATGGAGTGTTTAAAGAAGATGTTGTAACACAGGAAAAACGTACTCTTAAACAACGCATTCAGGCAGTTTATGATGATAAAATGAGATACTCAAATTTACGACTTGTTCAAGAAATGTGTAAAGATGAACCTTATGCACTACATGTAAATGGTGAAATTGATCAAGTTGATCAAATTACTGGTGAAACTCTATATGAATATTACAAAAAATCAATAACAACTGACAAAATAGATATGTATGTTGTGGGTGATACAAAGCAAGAAGAAGTAGAAGATTTTGTAAAGAAATATTTTAACTTCACTAATACTTCTCAGCGAACAGCTGAGACAGAAAAGCAAAAGTCTGTAAAGGAAACAGAGGTCCTTGAAGAGCAGGATGTGAAACAAGGAAAGTTAAATATAGGATATCGAACAAATAGCACATATAAAGATGATGATTATTATGCTCTTCAGGTGTTCAATGGCATTTTTGGTGGGTTTTCTCATTCGAAGCTATTCATTAACGTCCGTGAAAAAGCAAGTTTAGCGTATTATGCGGCATCTAGAGTTGAGAGTCATAAAGGGCTATTAATGGTAATGTCAGGCATTGAAGAACAGAATTATGAGCAGGCTGTGACAATTATAAAAGAACAAATGAATGCAATGAAAAACGGTGAGTTTTCAAAAGAAGAATTTGAGCAAACACAGGCTGTAATCCGAAATCAGCTGCTTGAAACAGTTGATACACCATATGGATTAGTTGAAATCGTCTATCATAATGTGATTGCAAACATTCATCGCTCATTTGATGACTATCTAAATGGAATTGATAATGTTTCAAAAGAAGAGGTAATACAGGTAGCTAACAAAATTGAACTGGATACTATTTATTTTCTTAAAGGAATGGGGGGAAATGCATGACAAATCCTATTCGTTTTGATCAATTAGAAGAAACACTTTATCATGAAAAAATGGAGAACGGACTTGATGTCTATGTTTTGCCCAAAAAAGGGTTTAACAAGACGTATGCCACATTTACAACAAAATATGGTTCGATCGATAATAAATTTGTGCCTCTAAATGAAGAGAAATCAATATCAGTTCCAGACGGTATTGCTCATTTTCTTGAACATAAGCTTTTTGAAAAAGAAGATGGTGATGTATTCCAGCAATTTAGTAAACAAGGGGCATCAGCAAACGCATTTACATCATTTACAAGAACAGCTTATTTATTTTCTAGCACAAGTAATGTTGATAAAAACCTGGAAACATTAATTGATTTCGTTCAAACACCTTACTTTTCTGAGAAAACTGTTGAGAAGGAAAAGGGTATCATAGGACAAGAAATAAATATGTACGATGATAATCCAGACTGGCGCTTATATTTTGGGCTCATTCAAAACTTATATCAAAATCATCCAGTTAGAATCGATATAGCTGGAACAGTAGAGTCTATTGCTAAAATAACTAAGGATTCGCTATATGAATGTTACAATACTTTTTATCATCCAAGTAACATGCTTTTATTTATTGTAGGTGCGGTAGAGCCAGAGCAAATTTTGAATCAGGTTCGAGAAAATCAACAGAAAAAGGATTTTACAAATCAAGAAGAAATTAAAAGAGAATTCCCTATTGAAGAAGACGAGGTATATAAGTCAATCGAAAAACTACGAATGAATGTCCAAAGCTCAAAATGTTTAGTAGGATTAAAAGCTAAGAACCCTAAAAGAGTTGGGAAAGAACTATTAAAGTATGAGCTTTCAATGAATATTATTTTAGATATGCTCTTTAGTAAAAGCTCTAATCATTATGAGGAATTATATGGTGAAGGGTTAATAGATGATACATTTAGCTATGATTATACTGAAGAAAAAGGCTTCGGCTTTGCTATGATCGGTGGAGATACTAATAACCCAGATCTTTTGGCAGAAAAAATCAAAAATATCCTTATTACATCAAAAAAGGATGGTGGAGATTTTAGTCAGTTTGATGCTACGAAGAAGAAAAAAATTGGTGCATTTTTAAGGGCTGTTAATTCACCTGAATATATTGCAAATCAATTCACAAGATATGCTTTTAATGATATGAACCTCTTTGATGTTGTTCCTACATTAGAATCTTTAACAAAAGAAGACATAAATCAGGTTTTGAATGAAGCTGTGGAAGAGAAATTATTTTCAGTTTGTCAGGTTATTCCAAAGTAACATGACTAAAATATAGATGATATAATAATGAGGTCTGACAAATAGTCAGACCTTTTTAAATACCAAGTATAATAAGATCTTAAGGAGTTCATTTAAATGGGGAAATTCGCATTAATAACAGGTGCTAGTGGAGGGATTGGAGCTGCCATAGCAGAAAAATTATTGAATGAAGGGTATTCACTATATGTTCATTTCAATAAAAATGAAACAGCAATTAAGGAGTTTATTGAAAAATTCACAGCTAGTGAAAGTAAGATCATTCCAGTTCAAGCAGATCTGTCTACAATATCTGGTGTTAATGAACTAATTCATCAAATTTCAGTTCCAATCGATTTACTTGTATTAAATAGCGGTAATAGTTTCTATGGATTAATAACAGATATGAATGATCATGAAATAGATCAAATGATTCAATTACATATAACAAGTCCTTTTCGCTTAGCGCAAAAATTAATACCCCCAATGATTAGTAAAAAATCAGGGAATATTATTGTTATTTCGTCAATATGGGGAATAACTGGTGCTTCATGTGAAGTATTATATTCAATGGTCAAGGGTGGACAAAATTCGTTTGTAAAGGCTCTGGCAAAAGAAGTAGGTCCAAGTAAAGTGAGAGTAAACGCAATAGCACCAGGTGCAATTTTAACCAAAATGCTTTCAAATTTTAATAAAGATGAATTAGAAGAATTAGCCGAAGGAATTCCTATTGGGCGATTGGGGCATCCTAACGAAGTAGCTGAAGCTGTCGTATTTTTAGCTTCTGAAAAATCCTCATACATAACTGGACAAGTAATATCAGTTGATGGAGGATGGATTTAAAGGTTTCTTTATTTATTTGAATAAAATGCTTTTCCTAAAGGAATAATACACATGTAACAATAAAAAAAGGAGGTACTCCTATGTCTGTTTTAGATAATTGGAATGAGTGGAAAGGTTTTCTTGGTGATCGTTTAGATCATGCACAAAACGAAGGTATGAATGATCAAGTTATTTCTAATTTAGCTTTTGAAATCGGCGATTATTTAGCTAAACAAGTAGAAGCTAAAAATCCTCAAGAAAAAGTACTAGCAGATTTATGGAGTGTAGCGTCAGAGCAAGAACAGCACGCTATTGCTAACATGATGGTTAAGCTTGTTCAAGATAACGGTTCTAACTAAGAGAGGAGATTTCCTCTCTTTTTTCAATGTAGTTCTTTTAAGTTATTTTCCTCATACATCTTTTCACTTCTAAATCTTTCATCTTTTGGAAAAATCATATATGATATAATGAAGATGATTCGAACTTTTATTTATATGGCTTTGTTAATACCAGTAGCAACAAAATCTTCTTGAATTTAACAGAGCCTTCTAATAAGGAGGGTTTATTTTGCCATATGAATGGTATTTAGAATATGAAATACAAAAAAATCGACCTGGTCTTCTAGGTGATGTTGCATCTTTATTAGGAATGTTATCAATAAATATTGTGACGATCAATGGTGTAGATGATTCACGTCGAGGATTATTATTAAAGTGTGAAAGTAATAATCAAGTAAAAAGACTTGAATCAATATTAAATACAATGGACAATATAACTGTTACAAAGCTACGTGTACCTAAGCTTCGAGATCGTTTAGCAGTGCGACATGGAAGATATATACAAAGAGATGCTGATGATAAAAAAACATTTCGGTTTGTAAGAGATGAGCTTGGACTCTTAGTTGATTTTATGGCAGAATTATATAAGCAAGATGGTCATAAGTTAGTGGGGATTCGTGGAATGCCCAGGGTAGGGAAAACTGAATCGATAGTCGCATCAAGTGTAAATGCCAATAAAAAATGGTTATTTGTTTCATCAACACTTCTTAAGCAAACAATTAGAAGTCAGTTGATTGCTGATGAATATAGTGAAGATAATGTATTTATAATAGATGGTATAGTTTCTACTAGACGAGGATCTGAAAAGCATTTACAGTTAGTAAGAGAGATCATGAGACTATCTGCAACAAAGGTCGTAGAGCATCCAGATATTTTTGTGCAAAATACAGAATATACAATTGATGATTTCGATTATATAATAGAAATTCGCAATGATCCTGACGAAGAAATTACGTATAAAGATGTTGAAGAACCACAAATGAGGTTTGATTCTCCAAGTCTTTCAGGCTTTGACTTTTAATTATGGGGTGTTACGGTTGAGTGAATTAGGAAATCGACTGAAACAAGCAAGAGAGGAAAGAAATATTAGTTTAGATGACCTTCAAGCTATAACAAAAATTCAAAAAAGATATTTATTAGGTATTGAAGAGGGTAATTACTCTATGATGCCAGGGAAATTTTATGCAAGAGCATTTATTAAGCAATATGCTGAAGCTGTTAATCTGAATGCAGATGATCTTTTTGAGGAATTCAAGAATGAAGTACCAACTACATATAAAGAGGATGTCCCTGAACAACTTTCACGGGTGAAAACGCAAAGAGAATTACCCAAAACTGCTTCTAAATTTGTTGAGTTGCTTCCTAAATTTGGTTTGATTTTGCTCATTCTAATTATCGCAGTTGGCTTTTGGATTTGGAGACAAACTGCAGCGGTAAATGATCAGGGAAATGAGAATGAAACAAACATAACTGAAGTAAGTGATAGTGAATTCGAGAAAATTGATAATGTTTCATCTGAGGATGAAACAGAAACAGAAACAGCAGATGAAGATCCTGCAGCTGTTGATGAGGAAAGTGCTCCCCCTGAAGAAGAAAAACCTGTACAAACCTTAACGTTTAAAGAAGTTAAAGGTACAAATACAGTATATGAACTTTCAGGAACAGATAAGTTTGAGTTAGAGGTCATCGCAAAAGACCGGACTTGGGTGGGTATTAAAAATGGTAAAGGAAAAACCTTTTTTGGTGAGGAAATTCCAAAAGGAGAAACACAAACAAATGATTTTTCAGCAGAAACTGAAATAACAGTAAGGGTCGGCAACGTTCCTGGAACAGATTTAAAGATTAATGGTGAGCTTTTAAAATATGAGGATACGAAGAAAACTCCTCAGAATATCACAATTATTTATATGAAAGAATAGGGACTGACTCAAAGAATGTCTAAAACCTCTCCTAAGGTATGAAGTTTGTTTCACGAATATCTTAAGGAGAGCTCTGACATTTTTAGAGTCGTCCTGTTTTAATTGGAAGAAAAAATGTACCATTTACACACAACGAATACGGAGGATATGTATTATGAATTTACCGAATAAAATAACGATTTCACGAATTTTCTTAATTCCAGTATTTATGCTAATTATGCTTGCTCCTTTTGAATGGGGAACATTGACATTAGGGTCAGAGTCTATTTTACTAACACATTTTATAGGAGCAATTATCTTTATTATCGCCTCAACAACAGATTGGATTGATGGTTATTATGCAAGAAAGCTAAATATGGTTACAAACCTTGGGAAATTCTTAGATCCTCTAGCAGACAAGCTATTAGTTTCTGCTGCACTTATTATCTTGGTTGATCTTGAACTTGCTCCTGCATGGATGGTCATTCTTATTATTAGTCGTGAGTTTGCAGTTACAGGGCTAAGACTTGTTTTAGCAGGTGAGGGTGAAGTTGTAGCAGCTAATATGTTAGGTAAAATTAAAACTTGGGCGCAAATTATAGCTATTTCAGCTCTTTTATTACATAATATTCCTTTCGAATTTATTAATCTGCCTTTTGCTTCTATTTCTTTATGGGTTGCAACATTTTTTACTGTTTATTCTGGGTGGGATTATTTTATTAAAAATAAACAAGCGTTTATTAACTCAAAATAACGTTTATTCTAAGGAGGGAAACAATGAATATTCGTACTGAAATAATTGCTGTTGGATCTGAGTTATTACTAGGTCAAATCGTTAATAGTAATGCACAATTTTTATCAAAGCAATTAGCGGAGCTTGGTCTAAATGTATACTACCATACAGTAGTTGGTGATAACCCAGGACGTCTTGAACAAGCTATTGAAATTGCTCAAAAAAGGTCTAATGTAATTATATTTACTGGCGGTCTAGGACCTACTAAAGATGATTTAACAAAAGAAACTATTTCAAAAGCAGTTGGTAAAACACTTATTTTTGATCAACATGCATTACAAAGCATTGAGCAATATTTTTCTCAAACAAAACGTGTCATGTCTGAAAACAATAAAAAGCAAGCACTTGTTATAGATGGTTCATACATATTACAAAATGACTATGGTATGGCTCCTGGCATGGCTTTCCAAGTGGATGAAATAACATACATGCTATTACCTGGTCCGCCTAGTGAAATGAGACCTATGTTTAATAAATATGGCATAGAGTACTTTCATGAAAAATTAGGTCTTCAAGATCGATTAACTTCACGGGTTTTACGTTATTTTGGTATAGGAGAATCTCAATTAGAAACTGATATCCAAGATTTAATTGATCAACAAACCAATCCTACAATAGCTCCTTTAGCAGCAGATGGAGAAGTTACTTTAAGACTAACAGCAAAGCATAAGGACGAAAAAGTAGCTAATAAGCTTTTAGATGAAATCGAGAATAAAATAAATGAACGTGTTGGTGTGTTTTTCTATGGCTATGAACAAACAACAATTGTTAATGAGCTGAAAAATCTTCTGATGGAGAAGAAAAAAACAATCGCCGCTGCAGAAAGTTTAACTGGTGGAATGTTTTCAGAGCATATTACAGCACTAGAGGGTGCAGGAATCATTTTCAACGGCAGTGTTGTTGGTTACACGAATGATGTTAAGCATAGTATTTTACAAGTAGATCAACACATTCTTGAAACATATGGTGCAGTGAGTGAACAATGTGCAAATGAAATGGCTAAACAAATACGCAAGCTTACTGGTAGTGATATAGGAATAAGCTTTACTGGTGTTGCAGGACCCGCTACACAGGAAAATAAACCAGTAGGTACTGTCTTTATCGGCATATCACTTAGTGATGATTATACAAAGGTGTATAACTTAAATTTAGCAGGATCAAGAAACGGAATAAGACTAAAGACGGTAAAGTATGGATGTCACTATTTGGTCAAACTATTAAATGAAATAGAATGATATACTAATTGATGATAAAAGATCTGATCAGGTACTTATTCAGATCTTTTTTCTTAGAATTGATATACTAAAATTAAAATTGACTTTTCGCACGTTATTATGCTGAGAAAATAGAATTTTTAGTAAGACAAAATATAATTATGAAGAAAATTTCATAGCTAAAACAATCGAATAAATGTTCGGTTTTTACTTGGCAAATGATTTAAAATGCGTTATATTTATTATAGATTCATTTAGAGGAGGAAATTTTGTGAGCGATCGTCAAGCTGCCTTAGATATGGCGTTAAAACAAATAGAGAAACAATTTGGTAAAGGTTCTATAATGAAGTTAGGTGAACAAACAGATAGAAAGATTTTAACTTCACCAAGTGGTTCACTTGCACTTGATGCTGCATTAGGGGTAGGTGGATATCCACGTGGTAGAATAATAGAAATATATGGTCCTGAGAGCTCTGGTAAAACCACTGTTGCTCTTCATGCAATTGCAGAAGTACAACAACAAGGTGGTCAAGCTGCATTTATTGATGCAGAACACGCTCTTGATCCTGTATATGCTCAAAAGCTCGGTGTTAATATTGATGAACTATTATTATCACAACCTGATACCGGTGAACAAGCACTTGAAATAGCTGAAGCTCTTGTACGTAGTGGAGCAGTAGATATTCTTGTAATTGACTCAGTTGCAGCTCTAGTACCAAAAGCTGAAATTGAAGGTGAGATGGGTGATTCTCATGTTGGTCTTCAAGCACGTTTAATGTCACAGGCTTTACGTAAATTATCAGGATCTATTAATAAATCAAAAACAATTGCTATCTTCATCAACCAAATTCGTGAAAAAATTGGTGTAATGTTCGGAAATCCTGAAACTACTCCTGGTGGCCGTGCGCTTAAATTCTATTCATCTGTACGTTTAGAGGTTCGTAGAGCAGAGACACTAAAGCAAGGAAATGACATTGTTGGTAACAAAACGAAAATTAAAGTTGTGAAAAATAAAGTTGCTCCTCCTTTTAAAGTTGCTGAGGTAGACATTATGTATGGTGAGGGAATCTCTAAAGAAGGTGAAATTGTCGACTTAGGTACAGATATTGATCTTGTGCAAAAAAGTGGTTCTTGGTATTCATATAATGAAGAACGCTTAGGTCAAGGTCGTGAAAATGCCAAGCAATTCCTAAAAGAGAATCCAGCAATTAGACTTGAGATTCAAGAGAAAATCCGTAAGCATTATGGATTAGATGAAGAAGTAATTGCTCCTGAGAATGAAGAATTAAACCTATTAGGAGAGTAAGGTAGTAAAAAAGGGCAGATATGCCCTTTTTTTGTTTAAATTTTAGTATTACATAAATATTTAGTATATAACTAAGTTATTGGGTGAAAATAAGTTACTATTAAAAAAGATATATCTTCAAAAATATATCACTAAAATAGATTGTAAACCACTGCCATAGAAAATCCCGTCATGATTGAAAGCGTGATTCAGCTTACATATAGTCGTAAAATCAATTAGTGAAGATGTAACACCTATACATGATCATTACTCATCTCGATATAATCATAGTGTGTCGAAAATATCTGCTATTAATGCGACGTGATTCGACAAAAAGCAACAATTAATCTCGTTGATTCAATGATTTATTTAGCAAAATCGCTAGAAACACTGAAATCACTACGGTCATAGGCTTGACAATAAAAATTCACAGATTTACAATTAGGATGTATATTTTACAATTTTGTAGAATGATGATTGAAGAATTTTAAAAAGCAAACAAAATGTTGGTACTTGAAATGGTCTTCCTAAAAACTTATAAAGACGCAAAGTTCAACATGATCAGAAAGCTTTGTGCTGTATGTTGACAACTTAAATTGAACAATGTACATGCCGACACTTTAATCTAGAAAAACAAGTTCATAGCAAGAGGAGGTGTAATGATGGACATAGTATCAATAATCATCTCCATTTTGCTTGGCCTAATCGTCGGTGCAGTTGTTGGCTATTTTGTTCGTAAATCTATTGCAGAAGCGAAAATTGCTGGAGCTAATAATGCTGCTGAGCAGATTATAGAAGAAGCAAAACGTGATGCAGAGGCAACGAAAAAGGAAGCGCTTCTTGAAGCTAAAGATGAAATCCATAAGTTGCGAACAGAAGCAGAACAAGAAGTTCGTGAAAGAAGGAATGAACTTCAAAAACAAGAAAATCGCTTATTACAAAAAGAAGAGAATCTCGATCGTAAGAACGAGTCTTTAGATAAACGTGAAGTTATGCTAGAGAAAAAAGAAGATTCTCTTAATGACAGACAACAGCATATTGAAGAGATGGAAAGCAAAGTGGACGAGATTGTGCGTAAACAGCAAACAGAGCTAGAACGCGTATCTAGCCTTACTCGAGATGAAGCTAAGTCAATCATTCTTGAAAAGGTAGAAAATGAACTCACACATGATATCGCTATAATGATTAAAGATAGCGAAAATCGTGCAAAAGAAGAGGCAGATAAAAAGGCGAAAGAAATCCTGTCACTTGCTATTCAACGATGTGCGGCAGATCATGTAGCTGAAACAACAGTTTCAGTTGTTAACCTTCCAAATGACGAAATGAAGGGGCGTATTATTGGACGTGAAGGTCGTAATATACGTACGTTAGAAACATTAACGGGTATTGATCTTATCATTGATGATACACCAGAAGCAGTTATTTTATCAGGCTTTGACCCTATTCGACGTGAAACAGCAAGAATTGCTCTTGATAAGCTTGTTCAAGATGGACGTATTCATCCTGCACGTATTGAAGAGATGGTTGAAAAATCTCGTCGTGAGGTTGACGAATACATCCGAGAAACTGGAGAACAAACAACTTTTGAAGTTGGGGTACATGGGCTGCATCCAGATTTAATTAAAATTCTTGGTCGTTTGAAATTCCGTACAAGCTATGGTCAAAATGTATTAAAGCATTCAACTGAGGTAGCTTATTTATCTGGATTAATGGCTGCAGAACTTGGTGAAGATGTGATGTTAGCTAAACGAGCTGGTTTATTACATGACATCGGTAAAGCAATTGACCATGAAGTTGAAGGAAGTCATGTTGAAATTGGTGTAGAACTTGGTACAAAATACAAAGAGCATCCAGTTGTTATCAACAGTATAGCATCTCATCATGGTGATACAGAGCCAACGTCAATTATAGCAGTGATCGTTGCTGCAGCTGATGCATTGTCTGCTGCTAGACCAGGCGCACGTAGTGAAACACTTGAAAACTACATTCGTCGTCTAGAAAAGCTTGAGGAAATCTCTGAATCTTATGAGGGTGTTGAAAAGTCATTTGCAATTCAGGCTGGTCGTGAAGTTCGTATCATGGTTAAACCTGATAGTATTGATGATTTACAAGCACATCGCTTAGCGAGAGATATACGAAAACGAATTGAAGAAGAATTAGACTATCCTGGTCATATTAAAGTAACGGTGATTCGTGAAACAAGGGCAGTTGAATATGCAAAATAATAAAGTGGTGCAGATATGCACCGCTTTATTTTTTGCGTTTTTTGTGTAACACTAAGTAGGAACATAAATAGGTTTAAAGAAATAATTGAAACTGCAATTTATACATATAGACAGTCTTATAAGAAAAAGAAACTTAAAATTAATATGACAGAGAGGGCTTTTAATTATGAAGTTATTGTTTATTGGAGATATTTTTGGGTCACCAGGTCGTGAAATGATTAAGGAATATTTACCTAAATTAAAAACTAAATATCGTCCACAAGCTGTAATTATCAACGGAGAAAATGCAGCACATGGTCGAGGGATCACTGAGAAAATGTACCAGCAATTTATCGAGAATGGTGCACATGTAGTGACGATGGGGAATCATACTTGGGATAACCGTGAAATCTTCGAGTTTATAGACAAAGCAACGAAAATGATCAGACCAGCAAATTTTCCTGTTGATAACCCAGGTAAAGGGATGGTCTTTATTACTGTTGGAGGGAAGGAGATTGCTGTTATCAATTTACAAGGTCGTGCGTTTCTTCCTCCTTCAGATTGTCCATTCAGAAAAGCTGATGAATTGATTGAAGAAGCTCAGAAGCGAACTTCCATTATCTTTGTGGATTTTCATGCAGAGGCAACTAGTGAGAAACAGGCAATGGGCTGGTATTTGAATGGACGAGTGTCTGCTGTTGTAGGAACACATACACATGTTCAAACCTCTGACAATAGAATATTAGATAAAGGTACAGCTTATATTACGGATGTAGGAATGACAGGTCCTTACGATGGAATATTGGGTGTGGATAAAGATATGATCCTAAAACGTTTTTTAACAAGTTTACCTGTGCGTCACGATGTCGCTGAAGGTCGTAAACAATTAAGTGGAGTTATTATTGATATAGATGATAAAACTGGAAAAGCAAGTAAGATTGAGCGTATCCTAATTAATGATGATCATATGTTTTTTGAATAAGTAAAAAGAGCTCTTCAACAATAAACACATATTTCACGCTTAGCTTTAATTGTAATCAAAATGTCTCCATCTTAGTTAAACAGATCTAGTGCTAAATCCTTTTTAGTGCTTTGCTGTACTGTTGATTTTGTTATAAGCATTTCCTTTCTATTCGCAGATTTCGAATTAATGTACGAACAAGCAGGAATATTTTCCAACTCTAGTGAATATAGTATCATTGGATGATTAACTAATACTGTTTAAAGGTAGGTAAGGGGAGCCTTTAAACAAGATATGCCAATGATTGTTCTAATGAACACTCAAGGATTCATTGAAAACTAAGGGGGAACTAGAAATGGAAATATTAAAGGTTTCAGCAAAATCAAATCCTAACTCTGTAGCTGGTGCATTAGCAGGGGTATTAAGAGAACGTGGTGGAGCAGAAATACAAGCAATTGGTGCTGGTGCATTGAATCAAGCTGTAAAGGCTGTAGCAATTGCTAGAGGATTTGTAGCGCCAAGTGGTGTAGACTTAATTTGTATACCTGCTTTTACAGATATTTTAATAGATGGCGAAGAAAGAACAGCTATTAAGTTAATTGTGGAGCCGCGTTGAAAGCGTTAGATTCTTTATATATGTGATGTTAATAATACAAGGGCTTGACTCAATAGAGTCAAGCCCTGTTTTGTCATGTTCTATAGGTTCTAAACACAGTAGGTTATTAACCTGATTATCGAACAATAAGACTCACTTATTGACCCTCAAAATATCTAAAACAAAATGAGAGTTTTTCACAATATAGAAAGGAGTAATGAGTAATGATAATATTTGATGCTCATTGTGATTTATTATATAAGCTATGGAGAGAACCTGATATAGACGTTTACCAAGATGAGAGACTCCAGGTTTCAATCTCAAAACTAAAAAAAATGAACAATAATATCCAGTGTTTTGCCATCTTTATTCCTGAAGATGCTCCGTTTATTAATAGAATGGACATTGCTTTACAACAAATTACGATCTTTTATGAAAAAATCGTTAAGTTTTATCCAGAAATAAAACTAATAAAAACAAAATCAGATATTGATCAATTAACTAAGCAAGAAATAGGCGCAGTTTTAACCTTAGAAGGATGTGATGCGATAGGAGATCAGTTAAAGAATCTACAAATTTTGTACCAATTGGGAGTTAGATCGGTTGGTTTGACATGGAATTTTGCTAATCTGGTGGCAGATGGAGCACATGAAAAAAGAAATGGTGGTTTAACAAACTTTGGTCGAAATGTTATTGAGTATTTAAATGAAAAACAGCTATGGACAGATGTTTCACATGCTAGTGAAAGAAGCTTTTGGGAAGCACTAGAAATAGCTAAGTACCCGATTGCATCCCATTCAAATGCTTATTCGATTTGTCCGCATGTAAGAAACCTACGAGATGAACAAATTGTTGCTCTATTAAAAAATAAAGGTATGATAGGTGTGACGTTTGTTCCATTTTTTACAACGAGTAAAAGTAATCCAACAATTTCAGATGTTATAAAACATGTGGATTATATTTGTGGATTAGGTGGTGAAAATCAGCTTGGATTTGGATCGGATTTTGATGGGATCGATGTAACAATAGAAGGTTTAGAAAATTATGCATGTTATGCAACATTGCTTAATGAGCTTCAAAAACATTACAACGAAGAACTCGTACATAAGTTTATGTATCGAAATTTCCTTGAACATATCAATTTTTGATATACCCAAAGACTTTTACTCTATTAAAGTGAAACTCTTGTAATTTTTTGTTGAAAAGTCTACAATTGATACGTTTAGTGTAGTCTGAAGAAATTTCAGATGATATAATAATGAAATTCGACAAGATTATTGATAAACTGATAGTTATATATAAAAAATTTCAACATTGCTTTATAGAGGGGTGTAATTACATGATAAATCAGCTTTCCTGGAAAGTTGGAGGACAGCAAGGAGAAGGTATTGAAAGTACTGGTGAAGTTTTCTCTATTGCATTAAACCGACTAGGTTATTTTTTATACGGATACCGCCACTTTTCTTCACGTATTAAAGGTGGACATACAAATAACAAAATTCGTGTGAGTACAAAACAGGTTCGATCTATTTCTGATAATCTTGATATATTAGTAGCTTTTGATCAAGAGACAATTGATGTGAATTTCCATGAGCTAAGAGATGGTGGAATTGTCCTTGCAGATGCTAAATTTAAGCCAAGTATACCAGAAAGTGACAATGTAACATTATATTCTGTTCCTTTTACTGAAATTGCTACTGAATTAGGCACTTCATTGATGAAAAACATGGTAGCAATTGGTGCAACAAGTGCCATTTTAGATATTGAACCTAATCAGTATCATGAAGTGGTAAATGATACATATGGTAAAAAAGGTGAAAAGATTGTTGAAAAAAATATGGAAGCAATCTCAAAGGGTGCCGCGTATTTAAAAGAAGAGCTTGGTTTTAACCGACAAGATATGTTTCTTGAAAAAGCAGATGGTCATAAGCGGATGTTTATGATTGGTAACGATGCAATAGCTTTAGGTGCAATTGCTGGTGGGTCTCGCTTTATGGCAGCTTATCCTATAACACCTGCTTCTGAAATTATGGAATACTTAATAGAAAAAATGCCGAAATTCGGTGGGGCTGTTATTCAAACAGAGGATGAAATTGCCGCATGTACAATGGCAATCGGTGCTAATTATGCTGGTGCACGCACATTTACAGCATCTGCTGGTCCTGGATTATCACTAATGATGGAAGCTATTGGACTTTCAGGAATGACAGAACAACCTCTTGTTATTATTGATACTCAAAGAGGTGGTCCAAGTACAGGATTACCGACAAAGCAGGAGCAATCGGATTTAATGGCCATGATATATGGCACACATGGTGAAATTCCTAAAGTTGTCATGGCTCCAAGTACAGTTCAAGAGGCATTTTATGACACAATAGAAGCATTTAATATAGCTGAGGAATATCAAGTACCTGTTATTCTTTTAACTGATCTTCAATTATCTTTAGGAAAACAAACTGTGGAGCCATTAGATTATAGTGAAATAAATATTCGTCGCGGAAAGCTATTAACGGAAGATTTACCTGAATCAGAGAATAAAGCATACTTCAAGCGTTTTGAAGTAACAGAAGATGGTGTTTCACCACGAGTTATTCCAGGAATGAAAAATGGTATTCACCATGTAACAGGTGTTGAGCATGAAGAAACTGGTAAGCCATCAGAATCAGCTAGCAACCGTGTAGCACAAATGGATAAGCGACTTAGAAAACTAGATGGTCTTGCGTTTAAAAATCCTGTTTATAAAAATCTTCAACATGAAAATCCGGACGTTTTACTTGTTGGGTATATTTCAACTAGAGGTACAATAGAGGAAGCTATAACTCGTTTAGAAGAGGATGGGATTAAGGTGAATCATGCACAAATACGTTTAATCCATCCTTTTCCAACTGAAGAATTGGAGCCCTTAGTAGAAGCTGCTAAAAAAGTTATTGTTGTTGAAAATAATGCTACTGGTCAATTAGCAAGTTTATTAAAAATGAATGTTGGGAATGCAAAGAAAATTTCATCATTATTAAAATATGACGGTAATCCATTCCTTCCTCATGAAATTCATACGAGAAGTAAGGAGTTGTTATAAAATGGCGACAACTTTTAAAGATTTTCGAAATAATGTAAAACCAAACTGGTGTCCTGGCTGTGGGGATTTTTCTGTTCAAGCTGCAATACAGCGAGCCTCTGCAAATGTAGGCTTAACACCAGAGGACTTAGCTGTTGTATCTGGAATTGGCTGTTCAGGTCGTATTTCCGGATACATTAACTCTTATGGCTTCCATGGAATTCATGGTCGATCTTTACCAATAGCTCAAGGTGTAAAAATGGCCAATAAAGATTTAACTGTTATTGCGTCAGGTGGTGATGGTGACGGCTTTGCAATCGGAATGGGACATACAATTCATGCAATTCGACGTAACATAGATATTACGTATATTGTTATGGATAATCAAATTTACGGATTAACTAAAGGACAAACATCTCCACGTAGTGATGCTGGTTTTGTAACGAAAAGTACGCCAGAAGGTTCAATTGAATCTGCTTTATCTGTTATGGAAATGGCATTAACAGCTGGTGCAACATTTGTTGCTCAAAGCTTTTCAACTGATTTGAAAGACTTAACTGCCTTAATAGAAGCTGGAATTAATCATAAAGGATTTTCACTTATCAATGTGTTTAGTCCTTGTGTTACTTATAACAAGGTAAATACTTATGATTGGTTTAAAGAAAATTTAACTAAACTTGCAGATGTGGAAGGCTATGATCCACATAGCAAAGAAACGGCCATGCAAACACTTATGAAGCATAAAGGATTAGTAACAGGACTGATCTATCAAAACACTGAGCAAAAATCTTATCAAGAACTTTTAACTGGCTACAGCGAAAAGCCATTATCACAAGCTGATTTAGAGATTGATGAAGAAGTGTTCAATAAATTAGTTGCAGAATTTATGTAACGATTAAAAAGGTTGATGATTATTCATCAATCTTTTTTTTATGCCCTTTTTCATAAAGTTCTTGTAACCTTTTCATTAGCTATCATTTTAATAGAGAGTAAAAATACATGACTTCTGTGAAAACAGTAAATTTAATTAAATCATAATAATATTATGTAAACTAAAATAGTTTGCATTCGTAATTATAGGTGTATAGATATAAATTTTAAATTTTATTTTATATACAATCATTTGTCCACTATAAAGAGACACATATATTTACAAAGCAAATAATTATGTTAAAATATAGATATATAAAGGTTTTAACTTTAAGGGGTGTTTTTCTTGGGTGGAAAAATGAAAGCGGTTGTAAAGCATCACCACGGTTATGGGGCAAAATTGCAGATGGTTGATATTCCAAGCATAGCCGAGGATGAAGTGTTAATTAAGGTAAAGGCCACTTCAATATGTGGAACTGATGTTCATATCTATAAATGGGATGAATGGTCTGAAAGTCGTGTAAATCCACCATATGTTTTTGGTCATGAATTTTCAGGAGAAGTAGTAGAAATAGGCTCTAAAGTGACAAATATTTCAATTGGTGATTCCGTTTCAGCTGAAACACATTTAGTCTGCGGGAAATGTTCACAATGTTTAACTGGAAGTGCACATATATGTAAAAACACAAAAATTATTGGTGTGGACACACAAGGATGTTTTGCTGAGTATGTTGCAATACCTTCGGGTAATATTTGGGTAAATCCAAAAGAAATGCCTTTTGATGTTGCGGCAATTCAAGAACCAATGGGTAATGCGGTTCATACTGTTCTTTCAGGAGATGTTGTGGGGAAAACAGTAGCAATTATTGGTTGTGGACCTATTGGCATTATGGCTGTTGGTGTTGCTAAGGCAGCAGGTGCAGCACAAGTGATAGCTTTTGATCTAAATGACTATCGACTTACATTAGCAAAAATGATGGGAGCAACTACTATTGTTAATTCCAAAATTGATGATCCACTTCATGTTGTACAAAAACTGACAGCAGGAAACGGTGTGGATGTTGTCTGTGAAATGTCAGGTCACCCAATAGCTATGAATCAAGGTTTTAAAATGGTCACAAATGGTGGGAGAGTTTCGATCTTAAGCTTACCGGTTCGCCCAATTGAATTTGATGTTACAAATGATATCGTTTTCAAAGGGGTAACGGTAAAAGGTATAACAGGTAGGAAAATGTTTGAAACATGGCAACAGGTTTCAAGCTTAATCCACTCAGGTCAAGTGGATGTAAAACCGATGATCACTCATCACTTTTCTTTAGAAGAGTTTGAAAAAGGTTTTGACCTTATGATTGAAGGTAATTGTGGCAAAGTTGTGCTACATCCTTAAAAGGAAATAGGAGGAGATAAATATGAAAGGCTTTGAATACTTAAAAACCGAACTAGATAATATGAAAAAAGAAGGAACTTTCAGAAACTTAGTTCCTTTAGAAAGTGATCAAGGTGCAAAGGTTGTTATAAATGGTAAAGAAGTCATACAGCTTTCCTCAAATAATTATTTAGGCTTAACGAGTCACCCACGGTTATGTAAAGCAGCAATAGAAGCAGTAAAAACATATGGAGCAGGTACTGGTTCAGTTCGTACAATTGCAGGCACATTAACTATGCATCAAAAGCTAGAAGAAAAATTAGCAACCTTCAAACATACTGAAGCAGCTTTGGTTTTTCAATCGGGTTTTACGACGAATCAAGGTGTCCTTTCTTCAATTTTAACAAAAGATGATGTAGTTATTTCAGATTCATTAAATCATGCATCTATTATTGATGGTATTCGATTAACAAAAGCAGCAAGAAAAGTATATAAACACATCGACATGACTGACCTTGAGAAAGCTTTAAAGGAGTCAATGGATTTTAGAGTAAGAGTAATAGTAACTGATGGTGTTTTCTCAATGGATGGTAATATAGCACCACTTCCTGAAATTGTTAATTTAGCTGAGAAATATGATGCTTTAGTTATGGTAGATGATGCACACGCGTCTGGTGTTTTAGGTGAAAATGGTCGTGGAACAGTTAATCATTTTGGTTTAGATGGACGTGTTCATATTCAGGTAGGTACCTTAAGTAAAGCAGTTGGTGTATTAGGAGGTTATGTAGCAAGCACTAAAACTCTTGTTGATTACTTAATTCATAAAGGAAGACCATTTTTATTTAGTACATCACATCCACCTGCAGTTACCGCAGCTTGTATTGAGGCGATTGACGTATTATTGGAAGAACCAGAATTAATTGAAAAACTGTGGGACAATACAAAGTTTTTTAAAGAAGGGCTTAACAAATTAGGCTTTAATACTGGAAATAGTGATACTCCAATTACACCTGTCATGGTTGGAGATGAGGCGATTTCGCATCAATTTTCAGATAAATTACTTGAATATGGTGTTTTTGCGCAAGGAATTGCCTTTCCAACAGTTGCAAAGGGTCAAGCACGTGTTAGAACAATTGTAACTGCTGAGCATACAAAACAAGAACTTCAAGAAGCATTGAATATTTTTGAAAAAGCAGGAAAAGAGCTTGAAATCATTTAAAAACACTATAAAGTGACTGGGACATAATTAAAGATGTCATACAAAAAGACGAATAAATCTAAATTCAGTTAAGTTGAAAGAAATAAGTTCGTTCCATTGCGCTGCAAACATTTGCTTTCCGCGGGGAGGAAGCTAAGCCTCCTCGGCGCAAGCGCCTGTGGGGTCTCAGCCTTTCCTCTGCACCCGCAGGAGTCAAATGTTTTCCGCTCCATTCCACTAGTTCTTAAAAATAGTATGCAAAATTAAAAAATCTTTTAAAGACAGCAAATAAAAACCCGAAATATTAGGCTAATAATAAACTGAAATATCTTCCTTATATTTCGGGTTTATCATTAGCTTAAATACTAATGTCCCAGACCCTTTCAATATTTAAGCTAAAGAGCCATAAAGTTATTTCAGGTAAATTCTAGGCATATGGAGTTTAAGTTAATACAAAATCAATTTTACTGTAATTTTAATAAATCTATATACATATTCTGGGCATACTTAACTAGATGAATTGATATAGATTGGAGTGTTATGATGAAAGCTGTAACTTATCAAAGTCCAAATAATGTTGCTGTCAAAGAAGTGCCAGATGCAAAGCTTGAGAAAAAAGATGATATTATTGTTAAAATAACGTCAACAGCAATTTGTGGTTCTGACCTACATTTATACCAAGGTAATATGCCATTACCAGAAGGGTATATTATTGGTCATGAACCTATGGGCATTGTAGAAGAAGTGGGTCCAGATGTAACAAAAGTGAAAAAAGGTGACAGAGTTGTCATTCCGTTTAATGTATCCTGTGGAGAATGTGTTTATTGTCAAAGTGATTTAACAAGTCAATGCGATAATTCAAATCCTCATTATGATTCTGGTGGATTATTTGGATATACCGAAAAATTCGGTAATCATCCAGGTGGACAGGCTGAATATTTAAAGGTTCCCTTTGGTAATTACACACCTTTTTTAATTCCAGAGTCTTGTGAATTAGAAGACGAGTCACTTCTATTTTTATCAGATGTACTACCAACTGCTTACTGGAGTGTTGAGCATGCGGGAGTCAAAAAAGATGATACAGTTATCGTACTAGGTAGTGGTCCTGTAGGATTAATGGCTCAAAAGTTTGCTTGGATGAAGGGGGCAAAACGAGTTATTGCTGTTGATTATGAAACATACCGCTTAAATCATGCAAAAGAGAAGAACAAAGTTGAAACGTTCAACTTTACAGAATTTCCGGATATGGGAGAACACTTGAAAGAAATCACACATGGTGGAGCAGATGTTGTGATAGACTGTGTTGGTATGGATGGTAAAAAATCTCCTTTAGAATATATAGAGCAAAAGTTAAAGCTGCAAGGTGGAACAATAGGAGCCATACAAATTGCAACAAAAGCAGTAAGAAAATGTGGAACAGTCCAGCTTACAGGTGTATATGGAGCTAATTACAATAACTTTCCATTAGGAGCCTTTTTTGCAAGAAACATTTCACTTAAAATGGGTCAGGCTCCAATTATCCCAATCATGCCAAAGCTATATGATATGATTACGAGTAAAGAAATTGATCCACAAGAGATTATTACTCATAAAACTTCATTAGATGATGCAGAACATGCATATAAAATCTTTAACGGTCATGATGACCAATGTATAAAGGTTGTTTTAAAACCATAAGTAAATCAATAAGGCTGACATAGATTAGGCTGTAAGACCTTACTATGTTGGTCTTTTTTTATTATTTTAAAATTTATACTAAGAAAAACCTTATAAAATGAATTTTCCTACATTTTTAATCTTAACAAAAATAAAGTAAACTAGTAAAAGTAGATAAATGATTCGTAGATTAATAATTTAAGGTGATAATAGATGAAAGTAATCATAGCAGAAAAACCAGATCAAGCTGCTACACTATGCGCTCAATTTCAAAGAGTTAAAAGAGATGGTTATTTTGAAATAAAGCCTAATGATCTGTTTCCAAAAGGTGCTTATTGTACGTGGGCTATAGGACATTTAACTCAATTAAGTGCACCGGAAGCTTATAAAGCAGAGTGGAAAAAATGGTCGCTTTCCATGCTGCCAATTATTCCAGAGAAATTTCAATATGAAGTGACAAAATCAAAAACAAAACAATTCAATGTCGTTAATAAGCTTCTTAAAAATCCATCTGTTAATGAAATCATCCATGCGGGTGATGCTGGGCGAGAAGGGGAACTAATTATTCGCAACATCATCAGCTTATCTGGTGTGAAAAAACCTTTGAAAAGATTGTGGATATCATCATTAACTCCTGCTTCTATTCTCGAAGGCTTTCGGCAATTACTCGATGATGAAAGAACGAAAAATCTCTATTATGAAGCCTATTCACGTGCTTGTGCAGACTGGTTAGTAGGAATGAATGCTTCTAGAGTATATTCGCTTCTGTTAAAGCAAAAAGGTATGAATGATGTTTTTTCAGCAGGTCGTGTACAAACACCTACGCTTGCTTTAATTGTGAAAAGAGAAAAAGAGATTGAGCATTTTAAGCCTGAGCCCTTTTGGGAAATTGTTGCAACGTTTAAAGTAAATGGAAAGAAATATAAAGGGAAATGGCAAAAAGATAACCAAACGCGTGTGTTGGAAGAAGAACTTGCACAGAAGATAGCCTCATTCTGTCAGAATAAGCCAGCAGAAATAAAAGAGCTAATTACTGAGCGAAAGGAATATCAACCACCGTTATTATTTAATTTATCATCCTTACAAGCAACAGCGAATAAAGCATTTAAATTTTCACCTAAGAAAACATTAGATATTGTTCAATCACTTTATCAAAAAGGTATAGTATCTTATCCGCGTAGTGATTCGACTTATGTTACCAAAGGAGAAGCTGAACAATTTCCGGATATATTAACAAAGCTTAGCAAATTTGAAGAATATAAAGATCTTTTTCCCTTACCTAAACAATCAATAATAAACAATACAAGGTATGTTAATGAAAAAAAGGTAACAGATCACTATGCCATTATTCCAACGGAACAAGTAAGAGATCCAAAACGTATGTCTGGTGATGAACAAAAAATGTATGACATGATAGTACGAAGATTAATAGCAGCACATTATGAAAAGGCGATTTTTGATTATTCAACTTTATCTACTTTGGTAGATGGACGTGCAGAATTTATTACAAAGGGTAAACAACAGATCCAAGAAGGATGGCGTAAAGTAATTTTTCAAGACGATAAAGAAAAAGATGAATTACTTCCAAATGTCCAAAAAGGTGACACTGGGCATGTAGACAAGATTGAAACAAAGGAAGGTAAAACACAGCCACCTAAACGGTATACAGAGGGTCAGTTAATCACTTTAATGAAAACGGCTGGAAAATATTTAGATAACGATGAATTAGAAAAAATATTAAGTAAGGTTGAAGGTTTGGGAACAGAAGCAACACGAGCTGGGATTATTACAATGCTACAAGATCGTAAGTATATCGAAGTAAAGAAGAATCAAGTATTTGCAACAGATAAGGGAAAAGTTCTTATAGAAGCTGTAGGTGATCATGTTTTAGCTTCTCCAGAGATGACTGCTAAATGGGAGCAGCGTTTATCAGAAATAGGTGAAGGACAAGCCTCACCAGCTTTATTTATGGAGCAAACTAAAAAACTATCAACTAAAATCGTGTCAGATGCTATTTCTATTGCAGCAACATGGAATTTTGAAGGACTTAATGTTGAGTCCATACAACGGACTACTTCGCGCTACTCGATAGGGAAAAATGTAGGTAAATGTAAATTGTGTGATGGTGATATAGTTGATAAAGGTGAATTCTACGGTTGTACGAACTATAAACAAACAAAATGCAATTTTACAATATCAAAGAAAATTCTTAGCAAGAAAATTTCACAAACTAATATTCAGAAGCTATTAAAGGGAGATCAAACAAATTTAATAAAAGGATTTAAAAAAGGTGATAAAACATTTGATGCAAAGTTAGATTGGAAAGAAGGAAAAATTCAATTTATTTTTGAGTCAGCACATACCAAAAACTAGATTAGCATTTTTAGTGAAAAACGTGTACAATTTCCTTACAGATTCTATTAAAGATTGTCTTCTCACAATATAAGCGATATACTATTTAGTTGTATGTTTTAATAAATTTTTTATAGATTTTATAAAAACTGACCATTAAAGTTTTTAGCTTTGCTAAGACGATATGATTGTTGTAGAAAAAGGTAAAAGGTAGTTTGAAAGGAGAATGACAGAATGAATGAACAACAGCGTAAGGAAAGTACTCAAGTAAATCCTTCGGACAAAAAATCCGATAAGGACTACAGCCAGTATTTCCAAGCCGTGTACATGCCTCCTTCTCTAAAGGATGCAAAAAAACGTGGTAAAGAAGAAGTGAAATACGACGGTTTTTCGATTCCTGAAGAATATAGAGCAATGGGACAAGGTAAGAAGTTTTACATCCGCACATATGGGTGTCAAATGAATGAACATGACACAGAGGTTATGGCTGGTATTTTCATGGCACTGGGTTATGAGCCAACTGATGGTGTTGAAGATGCCAATGTAATTCTACTAAATACTTGTGCAATTCGTGAAAATGCAGAAAACAAAGTGTTTGGGGAGCTTGGTCATTTAAAGACTTTAAAGAAAAGAAGACCTGACTTATTATTAGGTGTTTGTGGATGTATGTCACAGGAAGAGTCTGTTGTTAATCGTATACTAAAGGTTCACCCATTTGTTGATATGATCTTTGGTACACATAATATACACAGACTACCTAGCATTCTTCATGAAGCTTATATGTCTAAAGAAATGGTTGTAGAAGTATGGTCTAAAGAAGGAGATGTTATTGAAAACCTTCCGAAAGTCCGTAAAGGCAATATTAAGGCATGGGTAAACATTATGTATGGCTGTGATAAGTTCTGTACGTATTGTATTGTTCCTTACACACGTGGTAAAGAGCGTAGCAGACGTCCAGAGGAAATCATTCAAGAAGTTCGTCATTTAGCTTCACAGGGCTACAAAGAAATTACACTTCTTGGTCAAAATGTTAATGCATATGGTAAGGATTTTGAAGATATTGAGTATGGTTTAGCACACTTGATGGATGAAATCTCAAAAATTGATATTCCAAGACTTCGTTTTACTACAAGTCATCCAAGAGATTTTGATGATCATTTAATCGAAGTATTAGCAAAAGGTGGAAATCTTTTAGATCATATTCATTTACCAGTTCAATCAGGTAGTACGGACATCCTAAAGATTATGGCTCGTAAATACAGTCGTGAGCATTATTTAGATCTTGTGCGTAAAATTAAAGAAGCAATGCCTAATGCATCTCTAACAACAGATATTATTGTTGGATTCCCTAACGAAACAGAAGAACAATTTGAAGAAACACTTTCATTATATCGAGAAGTAGAGTTTGATAGTGCTTATACCTTTATTTACTCACCTCGTGAAGGTACACCTGCTGCTAAAATGGAGGATAATGTACCGATGGAAGTGAAAAAAGAACGTCTTCAACGCTTAAATGCTTTGGTGAATGAAACATCAGCTAAAAAGCTAAAAGAATATGAAGGTAAAACTGTTGATGTTCTTGTTGAAGGTGAAAGTAAAAATAACCCTGATGTTCTCGCAGGTTATACTGAGAAAAGTAAGCTAGTAAACTTTAAGGCACCAAAATCTTCCATTGGGCAAATTGTAAAAGTTAAAATAACGAAAGCAAAAACATGGACGCTTAATGGAGAAATGGTAGAAGAAGCGGTTGAGGTGAACTAAGATGACAACATTATATTCAAAAGAAGATATCGTAGCAAAAGCACGTGAATTGGCACAAATGATTTCTGAGTCTAACGAGGTTGATTTCTTCAAACGTGCTGAAGCACAAATTAATGAAAATCAAAAAATTCGTGAAATGATTTCAAGTATTAAAAGCTTACAAAAGCAAGCTGTTAACTTCCAACATTATGGAAAACACGAAGCTTTAAAACAGGTAGAAGAAAAAATTGAAAAAATTCAAAACCAACTAGATGAAATTCCAATCATTCAGGAATTTCAAGATTCTCAAGTTGAAGTGAATGATTTACTTCAGCTTGTGTCACATACAATTTCAAATAAAGTGACTAATGAAGTAATCTCTTCTACTGGTGGAGACCTTTTAGCTGGTGAAACAGGTTCGAAGGTCCGTAGCTCTACTGGTGGTAGCTGTTCATAAATTTAAGAAATAGGCATGCGAAATAACGCATGCCTATTTTTTTATGTTTTTGAAATTGAGTGGTACCCTTTGCCATTGTTCTAATCTTTTGGAAGGTGTTCTTTAGACTTATGATGTGAAGGTATAATAAAAAATGAAAGCTATTCTAAAATTTTTTATAACTCTTAGAATAGCAATAAAAATTTTATTAATTATGCATATTTGGCGTTATTTGGACATAAATTTCTTTGAAACACTAGAAGAAATTCAAGTTAAAAATCACTTTGGTTTCTTTGCAATTATTTTGTTGTAGTAAAGATAGGCTTTCACTTTTTTTAAGAACATGCACCTTTTTTGTTTTTTAGGCACATATTGCATCAATGCAGCATACAATGAACTATAAAGTTTCATGAATTGGATACTCATGTCATCAATTCATTTTATTATTTAGCACATATGTTACTAGCCTAACATAGGATTTAATGAAGATTTATTGAGGAGGGTATGCTCGAATGTCTGAATACAGAGAGATTATCACAAAAGCAGTTGTTGCGAAAGGCCGCAAGTTTACACAGTGTACACATACGATTTCACCATCGCAAAAACCTGCGAGCATTTTAGGTGGCTGGATTATTAACCATAATTATGATGCTCATAAGAATGGGAAAACAGTTGAAGTAGAAGGTACTTATGACATTAACGTTTGGTATTCTTACAACGAAAACACAAAAACAGAAGTTGTGACTGAACGTGTAACATATGTCGACGTAATAAAGCTTCGTTATAAAGATGACAATTTCATTGATGACGAACACGAAGTTATCTGTAAAGCACTTCAACAGCCAAATTGCCTTGAGGTTACAATTTCACCAAATGGCAATAAAATCATTGTTCAAGCCGAAAGAGAACATCTTGCAGAAGTTATTGGTGAAACTAAAGTTTGTGTTCATGTTAATCCAGAAGGCTGCGACGATGATGAAGATTGGGAAGAAGAATTAGATGACGAATTTGAAGATTTAAATCCAGAGTTTTTAGTTGGAGATGTAGAGGAGTAACTAGGAGGATATTACCTCCTAGTTTTTTCTTAGTTTTCAAAAGGAATTAAAAAAACCTCTTTTTTTAGAGGCTTTTTTAAAAATTAGAACTATTATAATGGATCGTTTTTTTCTTTCAAGCTGTTTGCAATTGCTGTTCTGCTAGTTCTTTATACAATGGATGACTTTCAAATAATTGCTTATGTGTTCCAAGACCTGTAATTTCACCGTTTTCCAGTACTACAATTTGATCTGCCTCAACAACAGTAGCTAGACGATGTGCAATAACTAATGTTGTTCTTCCGATCATTAAGTTTTCTAAAGCTTTTTGAACAAGTTTTTCAGAAGAACTATCAAGATTTGAGGTGGCTTCATCAAGTAAAAGTATTTTTGGGTTTCTAATCAATGCTCTTGCTATAGCAATTCTTTGTCGTTGGCCTCCTGATAATTTTATACCTCTTTCACCAACTTCAGTTTTTAACCCCTGAGGCAAACGTGAAATAAACTCCATCGCATTTGCTTGTGTAGCCGCTTGCTCCACTTCTTCAATTGAAACATCTCTCATTAATCCATACGTTATGTTTTCCATTATGCTTCCTGACATAATGGGGCTTTCCTGTGAAACATAACCAATTTCATTTCTCCAAGATTCTAAATCGAAATCAATTATATTGTTTTCGCCTAAGAAAACTTCGCCATGATCAATTTCATAGAAACGTTCTAAAAGCGAAAATAACGTTGTTTTACCACTTCCGCTTGGACCAACAAAAGCTGTTGTTTTACCAGGAGGTATAGCTAGAGTGATGTTTTTCAAGATAATATCTTTATTGTAGGAAAAAGATACTTTATTAAATACAATTGGTTGTGATGGGTTTGATACAATTTCTTTATTTGAAGGATTTTCAACTTCAATTGCTAATATTTCTTTGATTCTCTCAGTTGCACCCATTGCCTTTTGAAAGGCTGTAAAAGCAGTTGCCATTGTGCTAAAAGGAATAATGATCTGAAACATATAGATTATGATTGCTACTAATGAGCCCGCTGAAAGTTCACCAGTTGAAACACGTACCCCTCCATAACCAATTAACATAATCAACATAAGCATCATGATAAATGTCATAAACGGTGAAATAATTGCTTGGATTTTTGCTTCTTTTAGACCAAACTCAAATAAATGAGATATCCCTTTTTTCCCTTTCTCTAACTCTATTTTCTCAGCATGATAAGCTTTAACCAATCGGATTTCAGATAATACTCTTCCTAGATTACCAGAAAAACTCGCCATTTCATCTTGCATTAACTTTGATATTGTGAATATTTTTCTGCCAAGTGGAATGAAAACTGCTAAAGAAATAGGGATTGCTAATAACATAAATAGAGTCATTTTCCAGTCGATCATACAAAGAATAATGATCGTTGCAAAAATGGAGATCAATCCTGTAACAAAAGAAATCATATGCTGGGTGATCAATGTTTTTACTGTATTTGTATCCTGAGTGACTCTGCTCATTGTTTCACCAGATTCAAATGTATCAAAAAAAGGTATCGGAAGTTTGAGGATGTGGGCCCATAATCTCTCACGAATGGATGAGACCACCTTTTCACCTATATATGTCATTAAATAATAAGCGAATCCAGATGTAACAGCTTGCAATACAAATGCTAAAGCCAATATGAGAATGATAGATATCTCTAATGAAGATGAAGCTAACTGATCAACTAAATCTTTAGTGAGAAGCGGTACGATAAGACCTGAACCTGTTTCAACGATGCTTAATAAAAGAGCGACGATTAAGATCCCTTTTGGGGGCTTTGAACTCTTTAACATATTCCAAAAAGCTTTTACTGTTTCTCCTTTAATTTGTTTATCTTCCATTTAAGTTCACTCCTATTTTTGTTAAATAAATATCGAAGGCTTTAGCTAACCATTCTTCTTCCTCCTTTGTAAATGGTGAAGGAAATAACCAAGGATCTTCATCGATATTTTCCGGGATATCTTCTAAAAATGTGGTGATATTCATACCTGAAACCTCTTCAGTAAGCTGTATATATTCATATATTAGTTGTTGTATTTCATAGCATCCCGGATCTTTACCATATAAACTTTTAAGTGTAGAAGAAAACTCTAAAAAAGATTTTTCAATCTGTTTTTGCTTTTCATCACTATGAAGATACATTTTTTGTACTTTTTCTTCGTCAAAAATTGTTTTGAGCCATTCTTTTTGTTCATCTTCTTTTTGAATCATGTGAATTAGAAAAACAAAGATGGAGGAATCAACTTTTTTATTGTCATCAACAAGATGTATTGCATGATCTAGTGTCTTAATCATTTGTTTTATTTGTGATTGTTTTTCAATCATTTTCTGCTTTTGATAGTGTAAAGACTCTTTTAGATCCCAATTACTTGAGTTCATTAATTCCTTTATTTCATCTAAAGAGAAGCCTAAAAATTTTAGCGAAATGATCTTTTGCAAAGTAATAATATCTTCATCAGTGTAATATCTTCTACCTTTATCAGAAACTTGAGAGGGATGTAAGATCCCAATTTCATCATAATAATGCAAAGTACGAACAGTGGTCATAGTCTTTTTTGCGAATTCTCCAATCGGATATGTTGTATTCATGGCTCTCTCCTTTTAATAGATATCTTTTTTATCTATAAACCTATTGTAAAATCTAACGTTACGTTAGATGCAACGTTTTTTTGTTTTTTTTTACATTCCTCTGTTTCCCTTATGCATAAACACCAAGAATTTGTCGATCTATGGTATAATAAAATGTAATTTTTATAGAACGTTTAGGTGATATTGGGGGATAAAAATGGCAACATATACGCCGATGATACAACAATATTTAAAGATTAAGGCAAATTATCAAGATGCCTTTTTATTTTTTCGATTAGGTGATTTTTATGAAATGTTTTTTGATGATGCCATCCATGCATCACAGGAACTTGAAATTACATTAACAAGTCGTGATGGTGGTGGAGAGGATCGAATTCCAATGTGTGGAGTTCCGCATCATTCTGCACCTAACTATATTGAGCAGCTTATTACAAAAGGCTATAAAGTCGCTATCTGTGAGCAAACAGAAGATCCAAAGCAAGCAAAAGGTGTTGTTAGACGAGAGGTAGTACAGCTAATTACACCTGGAACTGTTATGGATGGGAAAGCGATACAAGACAAAGAAAATAACTACATTGCTTCTGTAACAGTTTTTGACTCTCAATTTGGTCTTGCTTTAAGTGATTTAACAACAGGAGAAAATTTGGTTGCTATTTGTGCAAGCTTTGATGAGCTTTTAAATGAGGTTTATTCTGTTGGAGCCAAGGAAGTTGTTATTTCAAATGAATTTCCTGAATCATTGAAAAAACAACTAATTGATCGATGTCAGGCGACACTGTCATATCAACCTGATAGCAATGCTGCCTCTAAATTTGAATCTATACTAAATCAAGTTCAGGATGAGCGTCTTGTTATAACGTTCGAACGATTACTAACATATCTTGAACGTACTCAAAAGAGAAGTCTTGATCATCTTCAACAAGTTAAGGTGTATTATTTACAAGATGCAATGAAAATAGATTTATATTCAAAAAGGAATTTAGAACTAACAGAAACGATTCGTTCAAAAGGAAAAAAAGGATCACTTCTATGGCTATTATATGAAACAAAGACTGCCATGGGCGCTCGTCTTCTAAAGCAATGGGTGGACAAGCCCCTAGTTGATCGCTCAAAAATAGAAGAACGCTTAATGATGGTTGAAACATTAATAGCGAACTATTTTGAACGAGAGGATTTAAGGCAGCTTTTAAAAGAAGTTTATGATTTAGAGCGTTTAGCAGGTCGAGTTGCTTTTGGAAATGTAAATGCTAGAGACTTGATTCAATTAAAAAAATCGTTACAGCAAGTTCCAGAGATCGAAAAATTATGTCTCACATTGCAAAAAGAAGGATACTTTTCACAACACCTTGATGCTTGTGATGATTTAACGATGTTATTAGAGGCATCCATTATTGAAAATCCTCCTTTATCAATAAAAGAGGGAAGCATAATTAAGGACGGTTATCATAGTCAATTAGATCAATACCGAGATGCGAGTCGTAATGGGAAAACATGGATTGCGCAGCTTGAGCAACAGGAAAGACAGAAAACTGGTATTAAATCATTAAAAATCGGCTATAACAAAATATTTGGTTACTTTATTGAAGTATCAAGGGCAAATCTTCATTTATTAGAGGAAGGAGTTTATGAGCGAAAACAAACTCTATCAAATGCAGAACGCTTTATAACGCCTGATCTAAAAGAAAAAGAATCATTAATATTAGAAGCCGAGGAAAAGATCGTTGAATTAGAATATCAGTTATTTGTTGAGATAAGGGAAAAGGTTAAAAACTATATTCCTAGGTTACAAGGTTTAGCGAAGCATTTAAGTCAGTTAGATGCTTTACAATGCTTTGCAACTGTTAGTGAAAATCGTCACTATTGTAAGCCGGAATTTTCAAGCAGTGGTGAGTTATCGATTAAAGATGGACGTCATCCTGTAGTGGAAAAGGTGATGGATTCTCAGGAATATGTACCAAATGATTGTTCGTTTAATAAAGATCGTGGCATGTTGCTTATTACTGGTCCAAATATGTCTGGTAAAAGTACGTATATGAGACAAGTTGCTTTAACTTCTATTATGGCTCAAATTGGTTGTTATGTACCAGCTACAAAAGCGGTTCTACCTATATTTGATCAAATTTTCACCAGAATTGGTGCAGCTGACGACCTGATTTCAGGACAAAGTACATTTATGGTAGAGATGTTAGAGGCTAAAAATGCGATTGCTCACGCAACATCACAAAGCTTAGTTTTGTTTGATGAAATTGGAAGAGGTACTTCTACCTATGATGGGATGGCTTTAGCACAAGCAATAATCGAACATATTCATGAATTTATTGGAGCAAAAACATTATTCTCGACGCATTATCATGAATTAACGGTTCTTGAAGAACAATTACACTCATTAAACAATATCCATGTGAAAGCTATTGAAGAGAACGGTCGTGTAGTTTTTTTACACAAAATTGAAGAAGGTGCAGCAGATAAGAGTTACGGTATCCATGTTGCAGAACTTGCTGATCTTCCAAGTTCACTAATAAAAAGAGCGAAAGAAATTCTAACTGAGTTAGAAAAAGAAAAAACAGAAGCAATACCAGTGAAGTCAAAAGATGTTGTGAAAGAAGAGACTTTTTCAGATTCTCAGCTCTCATTATTTCCAGTTGAAAAACAAGCTTCAAATAAAGGGCAGCGAATACCTAAAAAAGAACAAGCAGCAATCGAACTCTTAAAATCATTAAATCTTTTAGAAATGACTCCATTAGATGCTATGAACGAACTTTATCAGCTCCAGAAAAAAGTAAAGTCTTAAAGAAAAGGATTCAAACTCCTTTAAATTAAAAAGGGTGGTGATACTTTTGGGAAAGATAATACGCCTTGATGATTCACTATCTAATAAAATTGCTGCAGGTGAAGTTGTTGAACGACCAGCTTCTGTTGTAAAAGAATTGTTAGAAAATGCAATTGATGCTAATAGCACTGTTGTTGAAATTGATATTGAAGAAGCGGGCTTAAGCAAAATGCGAATTGTTGATAATGGTGACGGTATTGAACAGGATGATTGTATAAATGCGTTTCATCGTCATGCAACAAGTAAAATTAAAGATGAAAATGATTTATTTCGTATTCGTACTCTTGGCTTTAGGGGGGAAGCTTTACCAAGTATTGCTTCTGTTTCACTTCTTGATATGAAAACAAGCACTGGCGAGGGTGCAGGAACAAACATCATTTTATCTGGTGGGAAAATTGAAAAGCATGTATCTACAGCTAGTCGAAAAGGCACTGATATTACAGTTAGAAACTTATTTTTCAATACACCGGCACGCTTGAAATATATGAAAACGATTCATACAGAATTAGGAAATATAACCGATATTGTTAATCGAATTGCTTTAGCACATCCAGAGGTTTCCATTCGTCTTGTTCATAACGGGAAAAAGCTTTTACACACAAATGGAAGTGGAGATGTTCGCCAAGTTTTAGCTGCAATTTATGGTCTTACTATTGCGAAAAAAATGAAAAAGCTCTCACTCGAGTCATTAGATTTCCATGTGAATGGCTATATAGCACTACCGGAGATCACTAGAGCATCAAGAAACTATATATCAACGATAATTAACGGACGTTTTATTAAAAACTATTCTCTTGTCAAAGCTATTCAGCAAGGTTATCACACTTTACTTCCAATTGGTCGGTTTCCAATTGTCTTTTTAGAAATAAAGATGGACCCTATACTCGTTGATGTGAACGTACATCCTTCAAAGCTCGAGGTAAGATTAAGCAAAGAAGCTGAATTAAATGAGTTAATAACAAGTGGGATAAGAGATATTTTTAAAAAACAACAGCTAATACCCTCTGTTGAAACACCAAAAATCAAAAAAGCAAAATCAATTGATGAACAACAACAATTTACATTTAATCATGGAACGGAGGTAGATCGGCATCATAACCAAAAATTGGCTAATCATGGCACTACCACACCTTTAATAAAAGAAAGTCCATTTTTAGATGATGTGAAGCCATCAATTCCGAATTCAATCAAAATAGAAACATATGAACAAGATAAAGAAAATAGATCTTTTGATGAACAACAGAATGTCATAGAAAATGGAAATGATGAACCGATCGAAAGCCCATTTAGTCAGTTTGAAGATATTATTTCTCAAAATGAATTCTCAGAAGATATAGAGGAAACAGTTGACATTAATGAAAAAATAGACCGTATTCCACCTTTATATCCAATAGGTCAGATGCATGGGACATATATTTTAGCTCAAAATGATCAAGGTCTTTTTATCATTGATCAACATGCAGCACAAGAGAGAATTAAATATGAATTTTATCGAGAAAAGGTTGGAGAAATTCAGTCAGAGGTACAGGAGCTTTTAGTTCCTATTACATTTGAATACTCCAATGATGAAGTGATGATTATTGAGGAGCATCTTGATACACTTGCTCAGGTTGGAATTTTCCTCGAATCCTTTGGTCGCAATAGTTATATTGTAAGATCACATCCACAATGGTTTCCAAAGGGAGATGAAGTAACAACAATAGAAGAAATCATCCAGCAGGTATTAGATGATAAAAAAATTAATTTAAAAAAGCTAAGAGAAGAAGCAGCTATTATGATGAGCTGCAAAGCTTCAATTAAAGCGAATCATCATTTACGAAATGATGAGATATTTGCTTTGTTAGAAACATTAAGACATTCCTCTGATCCGTTTACATGTCCACATGGTAGACCTATCATTGTTCATTATTCGACGTATGAGATGGAGAAAATGTTTAAACGTGTGATGTGATTTTTAACAAGGTAAATCCTTTGGTATATAAAGGTTTTACCTTGTTTAAGATGTAATGACCACAAAACGACCACAATTATTGCTCGGGGCTACTTTTTCTAAGAGCTTTTGCAAAATTTCCAGCTGATTCAGTCTGTAAAATTGGAGTAACATGACTATACTTATCTAAAGTAATTGAAACATTTGAATGAGCCAATCGTTCAGATGCAGCTTTCGGACTTTCTCCGATCTCTAACATGATAGTTGCATGTAAATGTCTAAATCTAATCCTTTTAACACCGGCCAATTTAATATCATAAAAAAATTGTTTGTGAATTGTATTTGGATTTACTGGTTCACCACCATACGCAGAAACAATAAAATGCTCATCGGTTAACTTCATTCCAGCTTTTAACAACTGTGCTTGTTTTTTAATTCCATAAGACTTTAATTCTTCTATTACATCTTCTTCTGTAATGGAGATGTTCCCTTTCCCACTCGTGTTTTTATTTGTTGTAACACGATTACTTCACCAGCAATGTAATAAAGGGAATGTTCTACATAAATTCTTTTTCTTTCAAAATCAATGTCTTTCCACCTTAGGCCAAAAATTTCTCCGCGGCGCATACAAGTATATATCGATCAACAATACAACATAAAAATATGATCCATTTGTTCTCGTATTCTATTGAGAAATAAGTTACATTCATCGAGTGACCAGGTTTCAACATTTTTCTTTACTCGTTTAGGAGCCTCCAAATTAATCAGAAAATTACTTTTGAGTTATCTTCAATCAACACCTGTTTGAGCTGCTTTTCTTAGTATTGAATGTATATAGTTGACATACTCTTCAGTTAGTCCTCCATCAAGTAACTCCTTGTAGGACTTCGAGATCATTTTGTGGGGAATAATCCAACAATGAAGGTAGATCCAGACGGACATCTTTGGCAGTACGCTGTAGGTGCTGGTTAAGGCGCAGCTTCAGGTGTCGCGAAATATTATGTTATAAATAAGATGCAAGGAAAAAAATCTACTTGGAAAGGTGCTGGTAAAGCTGCTTTAAACGGTGCAGTTTCTGGTTTGATGTGGACCGGAGCAGGTGAGAGCTTTAGGTTTTATTTCTAAAGGAAAGGCAGCAATGAGGGTAAAGCAATCAGGAAAATTCGGCAAAAATTTAAAGCGATATGGAAGGCACGCTAAATGATTAATAAATAATCCTAAGAAACATTTGAAAAAAACACCTATAAAAAGATTTGAAGGAATTACAAAAGCTAGAAAAAACTCTCTGAAAGCTAAACTATATAGATCATCAGATGCCATTAAGAGAAGATAGGGGATATAATGGTATTATTATTTCATATTTTGATAAGTTTCATGTTGCTAGGAATATCACTTTTTCCAGTTCAAACAATAAAATTTGAGAGTAGCAGACTAAAAAATCTTTCTGGGATATTTGGTTTAGTAGGGATAATGGTAGCAGGTATAGGTATATACATCGGAGGAGGAAGCTCTTTTCATGCATATATCTATATAACATTTATTATACAATTGATAGTTCTAGGTCTTTTCTTACTATTGTACCTCCGTGTTAAGAAGGTAGGATATTCAATATTATTAAATATCTTTTCAATTTCCCTAGTCACAATTAGTTATATATTTTATGTATACTATATTATTGCTAGTTTTATTTATTATTATTAGACGATGATATAGTAAAACACCACTGATTTACCTTTAATAAAAGCGTATCTACAATTATGTAGATACGCTTTTTGTATAGTTCTATTATCATGACATAAGATCTTGTATAGATAAAAGGGCTAAGAAAAAGGATGTTATTTCTAGGTTATAAGTTGAAGCTATTTTTAGAATTTCTTATTTATAGGTAGAGAAAATACTTACTATGAAACAGAACGAATGTTAGTGGAAATGGATAATTAAACGTGTAATGTAATATAATTTGGCTAGGACATAATTAAAGATATCATACAAAAAGACGAACTAATCTAAATTCAGTTAACCTGATAAACAAGTTCGTTCCATTGCACTGCAGACACTCGTGTTCCACGGGGAGGAAGCAGAGCCTCCTTAGAGCTACGACTGCTTAGGTCTCAGTCTTTCCTCTATTCTAAGTAGGTGCCCAAGTGTCTTGCGCTCCATTCCACTAGTTCTTAAAAATAGTATGCAAAATCTAGACAGTAAATAAAAACCCGAACTATTAGGCGAATGATAACTGAAATATCATCTAATAATTCGGGTTTATCATTAGCTTAAACACTTATGTCCGAGCCTCATTCATATTTCTTTGTCTTTTAGAATCATTCTTATTCAATACCTTCTTCTTTGCTTTTATCTTTAGAAAGAAACCAACCACAAATCCCTATTAGGAATAAAACAGTCCAAAATGAAATTTTCCATGTTAATGATTTTGGGAATTCTTTTGGAAGGAATCCTAAATCGGGATGTGCTAGCGTATAAATGGCTAGTTTCACACCAACCCAACCTACAATTAAGAATGCAGCAGTTTCTAAACCAGGCTTTCTATGAAGTATTCCTACAAATACTCCTGCAGCAAACCTCATAATAATTAAACCAATTAACCCACCTAGAAAGATTACTAAAAATTGCCCACCATCTAATCCTCCTATTTGTGGTAACGGTGTTTCTGGAAGTGCAATGGCAAACGCTACAGCAGCTAAGATAGCATCGACAGCAAATGCTATGTCTGCTAGCTCCACCTTTAAAACAGTAACCCAAAAACTTGATCCTTGTTTTTCTTCACCTATTTTTTTATTTTCTCCTTTACGGAGAACAAACTTTTTGAACAGGTGATTAAGGGAAATGAATAGTAAATAAATGGCTCCAATTGCTTGTACCTGCCAAACGTCTACAAGAAATGAAATAATAAATAGTGACCCAAAACGGAAAACAAACGCACCAGCAAGACCATAGAATAAGGCCTTTTTACGTTGATCTTCTGGTAAATGCTTGACCATTATGGCAATAACCAAAGCATTATCCGCAGCCAAAATCCCTTCTAGACCTATAAGTACAATTAGTACCCATAGATATTCTAACAATAACCCAATATCCATTATCATTCATCTCCAGTTCTAGAGATTTTCATAAAACTATTTTGTACTATAAAGATTTGTGTATGAGAGGTGATTATTGGTAATACAATACTGATTAAATAGTAAGAAGATTGGTTGATAGCATAATGGATATCTTTTAAGCGATTTAAGTAAAATATGTGTTGTACATTCATATAAAGGATTGCTTTTTGTAGTAGGAGGATAATATGACAACAACATCTAAAGGCACAATAGAGGCTGAAATTAGTAAAGCTATTACACAATGGGAAAAAGATTTCCTTGGAAGAGGATCAATTACAGTTAAATCAGATATCTTACGAGATATGATTATCATAAATCTCAAAGGAATTTTAACACCAGCTGAATATGTAGTTTCTGAAACAAAAGATGGTTTGTTATCAATTAAGCGAACAAGAACTGCATGTGTTGAATCTGGTGTTGAAGATTTAAAGGATATTATATTAAACTTAACTGGTGAACAAGTGAAAATCTTTCATACAGATATTAGTACAAGTACTGGTGAAAGAATTATGGTGTTTAAATTAAAAAATAATTATGAGAAAAAATTCAGTTCCTGACCATTATCAGTCAAAATAAATATTCAATAGTCATGAATATAAAATAGATCATAATAATATTATGTAAACTGATAATACAATTAACATAATACTTATTTATGGGTTAGTAATTATTCTTTCAAATGTTTACATTTATATTAAAAAGGTTACAATAATCTGGTGTTCACATCAAACACATGATAAGATGATGAACGTAGAATCTATTCTATGTGAAAGAGTGATTGTTATTGGATAGAGAGAAACTTGTCGTCATCATCGGACCAACAGCAGTTGGTAAAACAAAACTTAGCATTGATTTAGCACAGCGTATGAACGGTGAAATTATAAGTGGTGATTCAATGCAAATTTATAAGGGGATGGATGTTGGTACAGCGAAAATTAGACAGGATGAAATGGAAAATATTCCACATCATCTTATCGACATAAAAAGCCCTAATGAAGATTACTCTGTTGCAGAATTTCAAGAAACTGTTCGACCATTAATTAATAACATTACTTCACGTAATAAAATGCCAATAATAGTTGGTGGTACAGGCTTATACATTCAATCTGTTTTATATGATTATCAATTCACTGAATCACCATCAGACCCAGTCTTCCGTGAAAGAATGTATAAATTGCTTGAAGAAAAAGGGCAAAAAGTATTACATGAACAGCTCGAGTTAATCGATCCAGTTTCTGCAAAAAATATTCACCCTAATAATTCAAGAAGAGTTATACGAGCACTAGAAGTATATGAGTGCACAAAAAAACCAATGTCTGAATACATAAATGACCAAGAAAAACACCTTCTTTATGATGTTGCTCTTATAGGATTGTCGATGGATCGTGATGTATTATATAGCCGAATTAATCATCGAGTGGACATTATGGTAGAGCATGGTGTATTAACAGAAGCTAAGGAATTATTTTACAATGGTCTCAGAGATAGTCAGGCAGCTAAAGCTATAGGGTACAAAGAATTTTTTGATTATTTAGATGGTAGCTGTACACTAGAAGAGGCAATTCTCCAACTTAAACAGAATTCTAGAAGGTATGCTAAGCGACAACTTACCTGGTTCCGCAATAAAATGGATGTAAGATGGTTTGATATGACACCACCTTTTCACCATGATCAAAAGGTAGATGAAATTTTTTCATACATAGCAGGAAAGCTGGAACTTTAATCGAATTTAATGGTATAGAGAAAAGAGGAGGACGAAACATGAAACAATCAATTAATATTCAAGATCAATTTCTTAACCAACTTCGTAAGGATGGTACATTTGTAACTGTGTTTTTATTAAATGGCTTTCAATTAAGAGGCTTAGTAAAGGGTTTTGATAACTTTACTGTTTTGTTAGAGTCAGAAGGAAAGCAACAATTAATTTATAAACATGCGATATCAACTTTTTCACCACAAAAAAATATCCAACTAGAACTTGAGTAGAAGATATACATAGCAAAGAACTGATAAGTAGCTCTTATCGGTTCTTTTTTTATTTGTCATTATTTTACTTTGAGTTAGATTTGTATGGAACTTTTTTTACAAGGAATCTGTTTAAAAGCTATTTCATTTTTTGTCTGTCTGACGAATTTTAAGTTAAGAAAGTATGGAACAACGAGGAAATACTTCGAAAATTCCAAGTAAAAAAATCAATCTTTATTAAAAAATCATAGCATAGGTTGTAAAAGATATTTATATGAATATAAATAAAGGAATGAATATTTCTTGGGAAACCGCAAAAACCAACAGATTTCTTCTGAATTCGCAACCGTTCATACAATAGATATAAACATATTCATTTAGATTAATGTCACAAAAAAATTGAGCCCACGTATAATAAGTAACAGATTGTGAGGTGAACTTTCATGGAATATGATCGAGCAGTCACGTATAAGACAAATGGACAGATTAACATAATATTGAATAACCAATCAAAAGAAAATGCTGAAACCAGTTCATCTTCTTATGATCTTAAAATTCCAAAAGCTGAAGTGAAGCATGCGATACTTAGAGAGATTGAAGAAGAGATGAGCTCTCTAGTTGGTATGAATGAGATGAAGAAAATGATTAAAGAGATATATGCTTGGATTTTTATTAATAAAAAACGTGAGGAACAGGGGTTAAAGGCAGGAAAGCAAGCACTTCATATGATGTATAAGGGAAATCCAGGGACAGGAAAAACAACTGTTGCTAGATTAGTAGGTAAATTATTTTTTCAAATGAATGTGTTATCAAAAGGTCACCTTATTGAGGCAGAGAGGGCAGACCTGGTGGGAGAGTATATAGGTCATACAGCACAAAAAACACGTGATTTAATAAAAAAGGCTCTTGGAGGTATCTTGTTTATTGATGAGGCGTATTCACTTGCAAGAGGTGGAGAAAAGGATTTTGGTAAGGAAGCGATTGACACGTTAGTAAAGCATATGGAAGATAAACAACATGATTTTGTTCTAATACTTGCTGGCTATCCAAAAGAAATGGATAATTTCTTATCATTAAATCCTGGTTTATTATCAAGATTTCCTCTTGTTGTTGATTTTCCAGATTACTCTGTAGATGATTTAATGGAAATTTCAAACAGGATGATTACTGAGCGGGAGTATCGCTTTAATCAAGATGCGATGATAAAATTTAAAGAACACCTTATGGATGTTAAAACAATGACACATCCTGCAAAATTCAGTAATGGACGTTATGTAAGAAATATTATAGAAAAATCAATAAGAGCACAAGCGATGAGGCTATTGTTAACAGATTCCTATCATCGTGAAGATCTTTTAACAATAAAAAGTCAAGATTTAGTGTTATCGAATGAAAAACCTACTTAACATTTTTTAGAATACTTAAATGATACTAGAAAGGCTGACTCTACGGAGTTAGCTTTTTAATGTTTAAGAATATATATTATTTTGGGAAATCAAATGTCTGTAATAGAGATTAACAACAAATCTTAAAATAGCAAATTATACAAATATGAAATAACTTGGTTTAAGCCGTTCTTTTTTTCCTGCTATTAGCATACATCATATAGATTTTAAATTTTGGAGGAAAAAATGAAAATTAAACTGATTATTCTGCTCGTGTTATCTAGCTTTTTGGTAGCTTTAGCAATTTACTTTGTAAAACCAATTGAAAATAAAAAACACGAAGTAAATAAAGTAGAGGAAATAGAGAAATACAAAACATTCACTTATTTAATTACAGAAATTAAGGGAACTGAGTATTACGGACAATCGATTGATGGGAAAACAAAAATTTACTTTGATAGTGAAAAAATGAAACATCCTATTCAAGATCATATAAAAATAAATGATAAAATCATTGCATATGTAGAACAAGAAAATCATGTAGGTGGTCTTGTAAAGGTTGAAAAACTTAAAAGATAAGTTGGTTAATAGAAATGTATATATTGTAATTTAAGCACTTTTCTGAATGAGAGCAAACAAAGACCCGAACTATTAGGTGAAGATTTAATTGATCTATCACCTATAATTCGGGTTTATCATTAGCTCAAGTACTTATGTCCCAGTCTTTTATTTCTATTTGCAAGTACTCATTACTTAAGCTTTGTTATTGTGATTAGAAATTAAACCATGTAAGAGGCAATGTTCTATAGAAAAGGACATCATAAGTATTTAAAGTATGGATTTAGTTGAAAAATTGGTTCAATTTATTTTTCATATGGCGCATATTTTCTATCTGGCATAAGTTCTTCATCGAGAGGTATTTCTTGAGTATCCGTTACTTCAGTTTGATGTGTTTGAATATTTTTGTTTTCAACTACTGAACCAGAATTTCCAATAACATTAGCGGATTGTTTTACTTTGTTAGTGCTATTAGTTGAAGAATCATTCTCTGTAGACTTGGTTTTAGCATTAAAGAATCCTTTGCCACTTTCAGGATTTGAAATGATCCCTAATGTCACGAGAATCCCTAGTATTGATGTAACATATGTTTCCCATTGAGTTAGGTCAATTTGTAATCCAAGATCTTTCAATATCATATACATAACAGATGCAATAGACACCCATAGTCCGTAATTTTTCCACTTCAAGGTAATAAACACACCTTTCACCGTTAAGATATTATAACTTATTCCGTTAATTTATATCGGTGAAAAGAAAGATTCTAAGTATGCTTAACAAGTTAATCAAAATGAGGAAAACTTCAAATAGAAATGAGTGTATAAATAAAGAATTTCATTTATATTAGGGCTTGGTTATAACAGATGTTTTTCATTGTTAATTGTAAGGTATATAACGCTAGAATCTTATTAAAATAAAATATAATGGTGAGTTGAATGAAAGGGTAATTGTATAAATATGTGACTAATGCTCAAATGTGATGGAAAACCAATATTTCAATCGAAAATAACTATAGAAAATAACGTTGGGAACGCTTTCATAACATCCCTTAGAATGGTAAGATATGAACTATAAGAGGGAGTGATCAGAATGAGTGATAACAAACTATTTTTAGAAGAGTTAAAATACCTTGTTGAAAATGAATTGTCACTTAATGAATATGTGATTGATCAGTTAGAAGAAAGATTTAATAAAAATCCATTTTTAATTATACAGATTCATCAAATTTTAGTTAATTATAGAACATTATTACCATTCTTAAATGATATAGAGTCTGTGATATATGATTATATTGTAAACACCGAAATGTTAAATGATAAAACATATTATGGTGCTACATTATTTGTTGCTGATTTATTCGATACGACACAGACGTATATAAAATGTAAAGTAAGTCAAACTGATAAAATGCTGAAAAAAATTAGTTAAAGCATATAAAAAACCTGGAATTTATGTTCCAGGTTTTTTATTGAGAAAGGTCTTTATTTCCAGACGATGACGTGGCATTATGTAAGCTTCTATTTGGAAGTTTCCATTTATAAGTGTATGAAAATGCTCGAAGGATAACAATTAAAATAAACAATGTATATAGCCCAATTGGCTCAGATACTATGTTAAATCCAATTAATAAACCTGTAAGTATTGCCCAAAATGCATAAATTTCAGCCCGAAGTACAAGTGGTTTTCGACCTGCTAAAAGGTCACGGACTATTCCACCACCACTACCTGTCAAAACAGCTGCTACAACAACAGCACTAATAGGATGCCCCATTTCAACAGCATAAAGTGCTCCTTGAATGGCAAAAGCTGAAAGTCCAATTGCATCAGTTAAATTCCCCCACTTATGCCAATGCTTAAGAAGTTTATTCGGAAACAGGAATACAATGGTCATTGAAAATAAAGCTACTTGAAAGAGAAGTCCTTGCTCCCATAGTGCTGAAACTGGTACCCCTATTAATAAATTTCGAATGGCTCCTCCGCCGAATGCAGTAACTATACCTAAAATATAAATACCTAAAATGTCGTATTCTTCTTCCATAGCAACGATTGCACCGCTAATGGCAAAAGCGATTGTACCAATTATACTTAAAACTTCCCACGTCATTTATATCCCCCATGTTCTTCTTAAGGTGTAACACGAAATTTGATTTTATAGTATGTTATGAATAAAGGTCAATTGATTTTTTAACTATGATAAAATTAAATTATAAATGAAGATTCATGTTTTTGACTATACTAAAGAAATAATTAGAGAAATGGTAAAATGTTTGTTATGATTATAGAGCTAAAAATGGTGAAAGGATAGGTTTTCTCATTGAATAATACACTTGATGTTTTAAAAGAAAAAGTTATCTTAGTTGGGTGTCAACTCCAAACAATGAATGATGAACATTTTGATTACTCATTGGAAGAACTAGGATCTTTAACAAAGACTGCAAATGGAGAAGTACTTACAATCATTACCCAAAAAAGAGAACGTCCCCATCCTGCTACCTATATAGGAAAGGGAAAGGTTGATGAAGTTTTAAATGTAGTTGAAGAACTCGAACCAGATATAGTCATCTTTAACGATGAATTGTCACCTAGTCAACTAAGGAATTTATCGACAATTTTAAATGTTCGAATTATCGATCGCACTCAATTGATTTTGGACATTTTTGCCCAGCGTGCTAAATCTAAAGAAGGTAAGCTACAGGTTGAATTAGCACAGCTTCAATATTTATTACCTAGGCTAGTTGGACAAGGTATTTCCTTATCTCGTCAAGGTGGAGGAATTGGTACAAGAGGACCTGGAGAAACTCAGCTTGAGACTGACAGAAGACATATTCGTAATAGAATAAATGAAATTAAACAGCAGCTTTCTACCGTTGTTCGCCACAGAAATCGATATAGAGAGCGACGTCAAAAAAATCAAGCATTTCAATTAGCTCTTGTAGGTTATACAAATGCTGGTAAATCTACAATCTTTAATCGGTTAACAACAGCGGGAAGTTTTGAAGAGGATTTGTTATTTGCAACCTTAGATCCAATGACACGGAAAGTTTTGTTACCTTCTTCGTATCAAGCGTTAATTACTGATACGGTAGGATTTATTCAGGATTTACCAACTACTCTTGTTGCAGCATTCCGTTCAACACTTGAAGAAGTGAAAGAAGCTAATTTAATCTTACATATAGTAGATAGTTCAAATGAGGATTATGCTAATCATGAGAAGACAGTATATAAATTATTAGATCAGCTTGATGTCTCAGAAATACCAATATTAACAGTTTATAATAAGAAAGATTTAACACCAGCATCATTTGTACCATCGCCTACGGAAGATTATGTGACAATCTCAGCTTTTTCGGAAGAAGACTTGGAAAAGCTAATGAAAAAAGTTGAGGAGCTAGCAAAGGGTGGTATGAATCATTATGCAGTTGAAATACCTGCAAATGAAGGAAGGGTACTTTCTCAATTAAAATCAGAAACACTTATTACTTCATTTCATTTTTCTGAAGAAGATGAAAGGTATAATGTAGAAGGATATGTACTTCCGTCACATTCGATTAATGGTCAACTAGAGATGTACAATGGAGAGGGACAAGAACATGTTTAATCATTTAAAAAGTGGTGCTCAGCTCGCACCACTGGTTTCAAAAATTGAAAATAAAATTAGTAATGTTCACGATATGATTGATAAAAGAAGTGAGTCCAATCAATTTAGGGTTCTACAAAGCTTTCAAAAACATCGTGTCAGTGATTCTCACTTTATTCCTACAACAGGATATGGTTATGATGATGCTGGTAGAGACACACTAGAGGAAATATATGCAGATGTATTTGGTGGGGAAGCGGGCTTAGTTCGTCCACAAATCATTTCTGGAACACATGCGATATCAATAGCATTATTTGGTGTTTTGAGACCTGGAAATGAGTTAATATACATAACAGGAAAGCCATATGACACACTAGAGGAAATTGTAGGGATAAGAGGCAATGGAGTAGGTTCCTTAAAAGAATATAATATCGATTATCAGACTGTTGACTTATTGGAAAATGGTCGCGTCGACTTTGATTCTGTCAAAAGAGTCATAAGTTCAAAAACTAAAATGATTGGTATTCAACGATCAAAGGGATATGCTAATAGACCATCCTTTACAATCGAGGAAATTCATGAAATGATTGATATTGTTAAATCAATCAAAGAAGATGTAGTGGTTTTTGTTGATAATTGCTATGGTGAATTTGTTGAAGAATTTGAACCATGTCATATAGGGGCAGATTTAATTGCTGGTTCTTTAATTAAAAATCCTGGTGGTGGAATCGCTAAAACAGGAGGATACATAGTAGGAAAAAAACACTTAGTTGAGGCGTGTTCTTATCGTATGACATCGCCAGGTATAGGTGCTGAAGCTGGAGCCTCCTTATATAGTTTACAGGAGATGTATCAGGGCTTCTTTTTAGCACCACATGTTGTAGGAGAAGCTTTAAAAGGGGCTGTTTTTACTTCAGCACTTCTCCAAGAAATTGGAATGGATACATCACCTCAATGGGATAGTAAAAGAACGGACCTTATTCAATCAGTTCAGTTTAATGACCCCAAAAAAATGGTAGCATTTTGTCAGGCTATTCAATATGCATCACCAATTAACTCACACGTAACACCATATCCTAATTATATGCCTGGTTATGAAGATGATGTTATTATGGCTGCTGGTACGTTTATTCAAGGAGCAAGTATAGAGCTTACAGCTGATGGACCATTAAGGGCACCTTTTGTTGCTTATGTTCAAGGTGGACTTACCTATTCTCATGTGAAAATTGCAGTATGTCTTGCAATAGATTCATTGATTGAAAAGCAATTACTTTCACTAGAAAAATAGGGAAAAAACTTGTATTTTAGATGTTAATAATTCTAACATGGTGTTGACATATTATGTGACGTTAATTATAATAAAATTAGTTAGTTAAACAAAAGGAGCAAATAACATGAGTGATAATATTCGCCGCTCAATGCATTTATTCCCAATTGGAATTGTTATGCAGCTCACAGATTTATCTGCTAGGCAAATTCGATATTATGAAGAAAATGAATTGATTTTTCCTGCTAGAACAGAAAGTAACAGAAGACTATTTTCCTTTAACGATGTTGATAAGTTATTAGAGATAAGGTCACTTATCGAACAAGGTGTGAATCTAGCTGGTATTAAACAGATTTTCTCACGAGCAGAACACGCACATGCTGAAGGAAAACATGAAGAACCTAAAACTGTTGAAAAGCCGGACTTAAGTGATGCGGAATTGCGTAAACTATTAAAGTCTGAGCTCATGCAGGCTGGACGATTTAACCGTCCGACTCTGAGACAGGGCGATATGTCAAGGTTTTTCCATTAATTATGAGCAACCCAAATTAAAATAAAATTTTTACCTGATTAGGAGAGGAGATTTACAATGGCTAAATACACAAGAGAAGATATTGTAAGCTTAGTAAAAGAAAACAACGTAAAATACATTCGACTTCAATTCACTGATATTCTTGGTACAATTAAAAACGTTGAAATCCCAGTTAGTCAGCTAGATAAAGCACTAGACAACAAGATGATGTTTGACGGATCTTCAATTGAAGGTTTCGTTCGTATCGAGGAATCTGATATGTACTTATATCCAGATATTAACACTTTTGTTATTTTCCCTTGGACTGCTGAAAAAGGAAAAGTAGCACGTTTCATTTGTGATATCTATAATCCAGACGGAACTCCGTTTGCTGGAGATCCACGTAATAATTTACGTCGTCTTTTAGCTGAGATGGAAGAGTTAGGATTCACTGATTTCAACTTAGGGCCTGAGCCAGAATTCTTCTTATTCAAATTAGATGAAAAAGGCGAACCTACATTAGAACTTAACGATAATGGTGGTTATTTTGACTTAGCACCTACTGATTTAGGAGAGAACTGTCGCCGTGATATCGTTTTAGAGCTAGAAGAAATGGGCTTTGAAATAGAAGCATCTCATCACGAGGTTGCACCAGGTCAGCATGAAATTGATTTCAAATATGCGGGTGCGATCAGAGCTTGCGATGATATTCAAACATTTAAACTAGTTGTTAAAACAATTGCACGTAAACATGGTTTACATGCAACATTCATGCCAAAACCATTGTTTGGTGTAAATGGTTCAGGTATGCATATGAATTTATCTTTATTCCGTAAAGGTGAAAATGCATTCTTAGATACAAATGCTGACCTTCAATTAAGTGATACTGCTAGACAATTTATTGCAGGTATCATTAAACATGCACCAGCATTTACTGCGGTTACAAATCCAACTGTTAACTCATACAAACGTTTAGTACCAGGCTATGAAGCACCATGTTATGTTGCTTGGTCTGCACAAAACAGAAGTCCGCTTATTCGTATTCCGGCATCTCGTGGGTTAAGTACACGTGTTGAAGTACGTAGTGTTGATCCTGCAGCGAACCCATACTTAGCAATGAGTGTTCTTTTAGCAGCTGGTCTTGATGGAATTAAAAATAATCTAGAAGCACCTAAACCAATAGATCGCAACATTTATGTAATGTCTAAAGAAGAGCGCGTTGAAAATGGTATTGTTGATTTACCAGCAACACTTGCTCAAGCATTAGATTTATTAAAAGCTGATAGCACAATGAAGAATGCACTTGGAGAACATTTATTTGAGCATTTCATTGAAGCTAAAGAAATTGAGTGGGATATGTTCCGTACTCAAGTTCACCCATGGGAAAGAGAACAATATTTATCAATGTATTAAAAAGAAAAGACCTTTCGTTTATCAACGGAAGGTCTTTTTTTGTCAGTAAAGTTGTTACAAGCTTTAATAGTTGTAAAATAGCATAAATATTATATCTTTAAATGGTCGATAGACAATAAAAAGATGGATAATATAGAGTTCAAAATGTTTATAATTTAGCCACTAAAAAAGCTTACCCTTTTGGGTAAGCTTTTTAGTGTATTGAGCGATAAACTCCAATAACTTTACCTAGTATGCTTATATTACGTAGAATAATAGGTTCCATTGTAGAGTTTTCAGGTTGAAGTCGAATATAATCCTTTTCTTTAAAAAATCGTTTGCAGGTTGCTTCATCATCCTCTGTCATTGCTACAACAATATCTCCATTATTAGCTGTTTGTTGTTGTTTAACAATTACTAGATCTCCATCAAGAATACCTGCTTCAATCATACTTTCACCCATGATCTCGAGCATAAATATCTGTTCTTCTGGTGTTACATATCGATCTGGGAGAGGGAAATATTCTTCAACATTTTCGATAGCTGTTATAGGTAAACCAGCTGTTACTTTTCCAATTATCGGAACGTTAATAACATTGCTCTTAGGAATTATATGTTTATCTTCTTCTAGTATTTCAATTGCACGCGGTTTTGTTGGATCTCTTCTAATTAGACCCTTGGACTCTAGTCTAGCTAAATGACCATGAACAGTTGAACTTGAAGCTAGTCCTACTGCTTCCCCAATTTCACGAACGGATGGTGGATAGCCTTTTTTCTGAACTTCATCTTTTATAAATGTTAATATATCTTGTTGTCTTTTTGATAGTTTCGTCATCCTTTGTGACACCTCGGATCCATGTAATATATGTGTATTATAGCATCATTTACCTATGAGTACAAACATAAGTTCGAGAAAAGTCTTGACTAGAACGTTTGTTCCTATTATACTGAAAGTATCAAAAGGCGAACAAATATTCTATGAGGTGATTATAATGAATAAATTATCAATATGTTATATCCTAACTTTTATTGTATCAATCCTAGCAATTACTTTAATTGTTTCATATACGGGAAAAGCAGACAGTCTGGAAAACTATCATAAAGTTGAAATTAAAGAAGGCGATAGTCTATGGAGTATAGCAGATGAATTTCAGAAAAAGACGGAAATTTCAAAACAGGATTTTGTAAAATGGGTACAGGAAAAAAATAATATTCATTCTACATTAATTAAACCAGGAGATTTGGTTGTTGTTCCAATTGAAAAAACTGATTTATATCATATTGAGCAAATTGCAAGTGAATAAATGTAAAGCAATAACTTAGAAATAAAGTTTGAATAGTTTGGAAGTGAAGATAATGAAAGCTGTTGTGTATTGCAGAGTAAGTACTAATAAAGAAGCTCAAGAATCCTCAATAGAAAGACAAAAAGAAGAATTAAAGAATCTAGCATTATTACATAATATTGAGGTTATTAAAATAATAGAGGAATATCATAGCGGGTATGATGTCGATCGAGACGGAATAATAGAAGCACTATCAATACTTAAAGACAAGAAAGCAGAAATCCTTCTTGTTCAAGATGATACAAGATTAGGTCGTGGTCATGCTAAAATTGCATTATTACATGAAATCAGGAAGCTTAATGCAAAAGTATTAACTCTTAACGAAAAGGGTGAACCTGAGCTTTCTGAAACTGATGTTATGATATTAAGTATCCTTTCTACTGTTGAGGAATTTCAACGTAAATTAGTTAACTATAAAATTAGTCGTGGAATGAATCGTGCAATTAAGAATGGATATAAACCACAAAGAAATTTAGGTAATTTGGGACATGGTGGCGGAAAAGAGAAGATACAAGTACCAATTGAAGAAATTATAAACCTTCGTAATAAAAAGCTTACATTTCATGAGATTGCAGCAACATTAAGAGGTGTAGGCTATGATGTTAGTAAAGCCACGGTACATAGAAGGTATAAGGAGTATACTGAAAGTCAGGTCTTGAGTAATGAAGAATTTAATTGAAATTATATGATTGCAGTTTAGCTTATATCAATAAGTTGTTTTTTTTCTCTTCATTTAGTATTATGACTTGTATGTTCTAGTAATAAGCTAACTTTAATAATCTTTAAGGTTCCATCTACTAGCAGAAGTGATAATACAAGAAAGTATTACTTTATACTTTTAATTTAAAAGTTATGGCTATGTTAAAGCATAATGTTGATTTTTTAGCACTTTTTTGTTTGGAGTGAAAGGCATGAGACTCCTGCTTAGAGAAGTGTGTCAAATCAACAGAATAGTTTAACAGAGCCAAAGTAAGAAGGGAGAGACAAATTGATGTTACCTAAATTAAAAATTGATCGTATAAATGAGTTATCCAAAAAGGCAAAAGCAAGTGGATTATCTGAAGAGGAAAAGGTAGAGCAGAAATCACTTCGAGAAGAATATTTACAAGTATTTCGCTCTTCTATGAAAAACACATTAAAAGGTGTAACTGTTGTAGATCCGAATGGAAATGATGTGACTCCTCAGAAGTTGAAAAATGAGAGAAATCAAAACTTACATTAAAGAGGATGGAATTTAAGTATTAGGGCTAATGATAGACTCGAATTAATTATTAGGTAATCGTTCTATTAATTCTTCTCCTAACAGTTCGGGTCTTTATTTGCTGTCTTCAATATTTCTTAATTTTTGCATACTATTGATACTTCGGAAAAGCTTATACTGAAGACCAAAAGACTATATCGAAAAACACAAACAAAAATTCTATGTTAAACCAAAATAATATAATATTTTGATACTAGTTTACTAGTTATATTATTTCGACAAAACTAGTGGCTTCTTTCTCCGCTTTCAGACAATTATTGCTTTCACTTTCTTTTATAATAATTGTAATAGAATGGATGAGGTGAGAGAAATGGTGAGGCACTATTATATTTATCTAATAGAAGAAGAATTTGCAAGTCACTACTTTGGTCGAGAATCAAAAATCTACCATCTGTTTCAGGACTTTCACTGGACAACAGTTCGATCTAATCATGTAGATACACTTGAAAAACAAGTAAATTATATAACAAAACCAATACCAACATTATTTATTCATCAATTACTTAGTACACATTTATCGGCTAGGCTAGACTATCAGAATTTACATCATATACATAAAATTGAAATTCGTGGTAATAGAGGTAATGCAACATTAATTGTTAAAGACTCGCATTTAGAGCTTTCTTCTGATGGTAGTTATGAGGCAGAAACTATTTTCTTTGAAGTATTAAGAAAATTTGATCCTTGTTTTTTAGCGATGGATTTACAAGGTGAACGGTATGGATGGTTAAATCCTATTAAAGAAAGAAATTTTGTTTAAAAATGAGGAAATTATACTGCAAATGTTGTATAATGTCATAGGGTTTAGTACACTGTAAGATAGACAACATGAAGGAGGAAATATAATGGAATTATGGGTTGTTATTCTAGTAGGCATCCTAGCATTACTTGCTGGTGTTGCACTAGGATTTTTCATCGCGCGTAAATATATGATGACTTATCTAAAGAAAAATCCACCAATTAACGAGCAAATGTTAAAAATGATGATGATGCAAATGGGTATGAAGCCATCTCAAAAGAAGATCAATCAAATGCTAAAATCTATGAATGGTCAAATGAAATAAAATCCCGTTTTACGGGCTTTTATTTTTGATATACGAGAGATAGATCGGGTATCGAAAAATAAATGCATAGTAAAAGCACGCGATTATTGCGTGCTTTTACTTTTTAGGAACAAGCTTGTTTGTTATTTTTCGAGTCATGGTCATCTCTAATGTATTGTGTTAATAGTTTATCAAGTTCTTGACTATATTTTAATGATATAGTTGAATTTAGCCCATTTTTTAGGACAATGTCAATTAGCTCAGCTCGTTTCTTTTCAATTATTTGAAGTAATTCTTGTTTAGACACGAGAACTTGTCCTTTCTGTAAATAATTTATTGTACATTAATTATACCCTTTATTTGGAATTGGTTCAAAGGAAGATAATGTAACAACAATGAATCTATTATAATGCCTATTTAGTATGAATGAAAAGAGAATATATAAGTTGTTATTAAATTGACATAAAAGTGTCACAACTTTTAATTATTGATTTAACGGTTAATTTGCTAGAATAGAGAAGACATTCTCTATAGGAGGAATACCATGGCTGATGTAAATATTTTTTTAGCTTTCGGAGCTGGATTTTTATCTTTTATTTCTCCGTGTTGCTTACCACTATATCCTGCTTTCCTATCGTATATAACAGGAGTTTCTGTTACTGAAATAAAATCAGAAAATGCTCTCTTGCAAAAAAGGAGTTTGCTACATACTATCTTTTTCTTGATAGGTTTTTCTGCAATTTTTATCGCCTTAGGTTTTGGTACATCATTCATTGGGGAGATTTTTCAAAATTATCAGGACCTTATAAGACAAATAGGAGCAATACTAATTGTCGTTTTTGGTTTAATGACTATTGGAATTTTCACACCAAGTTTTTTAATGAAAGAACGTCGATTTGAATTTAAGAATCGTCCAGCTGGATATCTTGGTTCATCATTAATTGGAATGGCATTTGCTGCTGGTTGGACACCATGTACTGGACCGATATTATCTGCTGTTATTTGGATGGCAGCTTCAAATCCAAATTCTGCAATGATTTATATGATTGCTTATATTTTAGGTTTTGCTGTTCCATTCCTTGTCTTATCGTTTTTTATTGGCAAACTTGGGTGGATTAAAAAGCATAATTTAAAAATAATGAAAGTTGGAGGATACATTATGATCATTATGGGAATTCTCCTATTTTTCGATATAATGACCTCGATCATCATATTCTTAACCCGAATTTTTGGTGGTTTTACAGGATTTTAGTCCTTAGATAAAAATATTATAAAAAACAATTTTATGCCATATTTACTATACCAAGGGAATATATTTGTTATAATATAAGTATACGTGATAGATATTGCTTGTTAGGCTTTTGCTTAACTTGCAACGATCAATCGCTTTCACAAGAAGAAGTTTGACTATTATCATCAGGCTTCCTTTATCATGTTTGAGGAGGAACTAGGCGTGGCTAGAATATTAATTGTTGATGATGCCAAGTTTATGAGAATGACTTTATCAAATATATTAATAAAGGCGAATCATGAGGTCGTCGGAGAGGCAGAAAACGGTTTGCAAGCTGTTGAGCTGTTTGAAAAAGAGAAACCTGACTTAGTTACTATGGATATTACGATGCCTGAGCAGAATGGTATCGAAGCACTGAGGGAAATAAAAAGTCAATACCCAGATGCGAAAATTATAATGTGTTCAGCAATGGGTCAGCAAAAAATGGTTGTTGAAGCGATTGAGTCAGGTGCAAAGGATTTTATTGTAAAACCTTTTGATGAGAATCGTGTAATAGAAGCTATTACTCGTGTTCTAGGTTAATAATAGAGCAAACCATTTAAGTCATACCTTAAATGGTTTTTTATTTTTATTAGTTTTGAAGCTATGTTGATTGAGATTAGTAAATTCTTTTAGTTGACGTTTTACTTAATATTATTGAACTACATAGTGAAAATGCTTAAAAAGATTATAGGTAATTTAGTAATTTTCGTTTATACTAAGACTATTAGCTGTCTAGTAAAGGATTGATATATTTGATCACAGTTATTACATCTATTTTTGCAGTTTTGATGGCCTTGTTTGTCTTATTTATTAGAATGAGGTCAGCTAAAAAGCCTGCGACCGCAAAAAAAATTATACTTCCTCCTATTTTTATGAGTACTGGCGCACTTATGTTTATTCATCCATTTTTTCGAGTTTCAGGCTTTCAAATTATTGAAGCTTTGCTAGTTGGTATGTTTTTTTCAATATTTTTAATTAAAACATCTTCCTTCGAAGTTAGGGATGATAAAATTTATCTAAAACGTTCTAAAGCGTTCGTATTTATTTTAATAGGATTATTAATTGTTCGTATTATTATGAAATCATTTTTAAGTAGTCATATTGATATTGGAGAATTGAGTGGGATGTTTTGGATTCTAGCTTTTGGTATGATTGTTCCATGGCGAATTTCCATGTATCGCTCATTTCAGAAGGTTCAACATAAGCTGAATGGATCAAATAATAATGTTCTTACATGAAATAATAAAAATCCGAAACATATTTAATGTTTCGGATTTTTATTATCGTTTAACTAGAATAGATACTATAGCCGTAATCAAAATAGGGCTTTGTAAGGAGAGTAATCAATTTGTTTTTCCTTTAATCTTTTCATTAAGAATTTATGATCTCTCTTAGGGGTAGCCATTATATATCCGCGGATAATTAAGTCTAATGTAATTGTTGATGAGTTTTCTTTCAATGCAAGCTGTCCAATTCTGCCTGCTATTTTTGCACGAGCCACATCTCGGAATAACTCTGGAACTGGTTCTACTAAATCCTCTAATAAATCTTTCTCTTGTTGCTTCCATAAATGTTTCGTTTTTTCTAGATAATAGTCTTGCCAGTCTAGATCTGATTTCCCATCTTCTTTAGGTAGTCTTTGTAAAAATTTTCGGAACATGAAAAACCCACCTATAGCAAACATTGAAATTAGGAATACAACCCAAAATAATATAAACCACATAAACCAACCATCTAACATTTTTATATCACCTCAAACAAAAACAGTTTAATAAATCGTTATGGACAGTAAAACATATTTATATTAATAGCATAATGATTACTGTTGTAATGAGTAAATGTTTTAAATCTAATTAATGTTTATTCGTGATGCCCGAAAGCATGATGTTCTTTAGCTAAAAGGAGTAAGGATTTCTTTACAGCTTCAACTTTCTTTCGATCGTATGAAGACGACATTAAACCATTCAACTCGGCCTGAACATGGAAAATAGCGTGCTTGTAATAAATATCTACACGAATGGTACCGACGTCTGTTGGTAAATACAAAAATTCATTTGTATGTAACATAGTAGCTCCTCCTAGAATACACCATTAATCGTCGTCATTTCAAAACTCAATAATATAATTCATACATAATTTTATAATATCAGAAAAAGTGTAATATCACTATTATTTTAGGAGAAAAAACTAAATCTATCATCGTATCTTAAAAAATATTCAAATAAAAAAGTGACTACACTTAACGTGTAGTCACTTATTATCCCCTTCGACCCGTACATGGTTAAGTGTCCCGCAACAAGCGAATGTTTCGAAGAGGATAATTTTTTAAATCTTAACATGTAGAAATCTCTTTGTAAAGTAATAGTCAAGACTAAATAATGGAATTTTTAATGTTTTAGTCTATTGCATATATTTAGGTTGTTGATTCATTGCACCACTAGTTGATGATGTTGTATATGCATTTAACATTTGGTTCATATCTTGTTGTTGTAATTGTGGAACTTGGTAGTAGTTGTGTTTGTTTTGATATAAGAATATTTCGTAAGCCATTTCAATAAAGTTAGGTACACTATCAGCAACTACACGACGTAATACAGGGTTAGTAATTTCACATGCTGCCATAGTTAATGATCCTGACATTGACTTACATTGACAAAGCATAAAACCTGAAATACATTGTTCTGTAAGTTCATTAACAGCTTGGACCGGTTTTTTTGCTTGTGAAGGCTTTAAGCCATAGATAATATCATTGCTTTGTTGCATTTTATAGCTTTGGGTTGGATGTGAAGGATCATTTCCAGTAGTAAATGCTTCTACCATCACATTGTAACAGTCATTCATAAACGTATGCTGACGTTGTAAAATTCCTTTTAATTCTTGATCTTGAATATTTTGATCATACATTTTATATTGATCTAAAAAACCAATCATACCTGAAAGCACTTCATGTGCTTCAAACATTTCATGACCACCATGATTCATTTGTGGTTGCATAGTAGGTGATTCCTTCATTCCTTGTTGCATATTTTGTTGGTTCATTTGATTTTCCATTAAAAATCCCTCCATTGGGTTATTTGGTACATAAATATAGTGCGCCTTATATAATAAAATCATGTACACTTCAAATGAATATAAAAAGGAGAAATTACCATTTATTGAAAGTTAGTTTCACAAATTTTATTGATTAGAGATCTAAATCTTTATTTTACAAATATAAAAGAGGGAGCTTTAAAGAGATGATCGTATATGAAACAGCAACAACTTTTGTAATGACTGAGCAACATGAGCATGCACTTTTATCTGAAACATTTGCAAAGCATTGGAAAGGTGATTTATTTATTAACAACGAGAGAAAAGAAGATGCACTTTTTGCTATTGCACAACATGATAGGTCATGGATTGATTTGGATGAGTCACCAGTATGGAATGACAAATCTTCACAACCATATAGCTTTATTGATTTTCCTGAATCAATAAAATTATCATTTTATACAAAAGGTTTGAATGAAATTCAAAATAGCAGTTTATATGCTGCGTTAATTTGTAGTATACATTACGTGAATTTTTTCAATGACTTAGAATCAGATATGAGGATAACGAACTTTCTTAATCATGAACACAAAAGACAGAAGAATATTAAATCAACAATTCAATGTGATGATAAAGGAATAAAATTTCATTATGATTTATTAAAATTATGTGATTCTCTTTCGTTATTTGTATGTTTGCAGGAAGCTGGTGCAACAGGAAATAAAGTTCATAAGTGGTTTCAGCAGGGGATCTCACAACCATTTTCTTTTTTACCAGAGAATAAATTTCAGGTTGTTTGGAATAATCAAAATGAAGTAAGTGTAAAACCTTTTCCGTTTAAAAAGAATTTCCTTGTTGGAATTCCAATGAGATTTGTACTTAAAAAACATATACAAGACCTCGGAATTATTGAAGCCTTTGCTAAAACACCTTTAAGCATTCGCCAAGTTCGAGTTCTTGATCAGCAATAGTTTTGATGTATTTACGTGTTGGAACAAGGTAAATAACTAGTTCCAACACGTATGTAATCAAATGTCCTTTATTTAAGAAGGAGGGAAACTGATTTTAACAATTGTTCCTTTATTTAATTCTGTTTCCACATCAATTGTGGCTTGATGTAATTCAGCAATTCCTTTAGCGATGTTCATTCCCAAGCCAGTACCATCGACTTTTTCTTCTGTACTAGTTCCTCTATGATAGCGACTAAATAATTGTTCACGTGTGTTATTATCCATTCCTATTCCATTATCCTCTATAGATAAAATTGTATAGTTTGTAGTAGGTTCATATTTTACGGCTACTGTAATAAGAACTCCTGGAGGGTTGTGTTTAATACTATTAAATATTAAGTTATCCACCATTCTTTCAAACCATTTCTTATCAATTGCTACATAGGATGCTTCACAGCTTTGCTGAAAAAGAAAAGATGTATTGGTAATAGTTCTATCTTTCTGAAATTTAGTTACAATATTATTTGTTATACAATTTATGTTAGTAAGCTCGATTGTGAGGGGAAGTGCTTTATTTTTCAACTGAAATGTTAGCATAAAATCTTCTACAAGAGTATGCATATAGTCACTTTTTTCAATAATGGTATTTCCGATCTCAATTAATTCCTCTCTGGACCAATCATAATGGCCACTTTCTAGTATATGTCCATAACCTTTCATTGAAGAAAGAGGAGTTCTTAAATCATGTGAAATTCCGGTTATCCATTCTTCTCTCGTTTTTTCTAATTGTTGTTTTTCTTTTTCTGAAGCTGTTAGTCTTTCTGTCATTTCATAAAATGCGTTTATAACTTCTCGATATAAACGGTACCTTACACGTACTTTACCATTTCTACGGAATATTTTTTTGCGTTCCTTTTCAGTTAATACTTCGTCATACTGTCTGTTACCCATTCGTTCTAGCCAGCTTGTGAAAATTAATAAAGGCTGTCCATAACGAAACCCGTTCCATATAGAAAGTGAGATTGTAAGGATAAAAACTGTAGCGCCAACTATAACAGTTGCAATAACAAATTGTTCTAAGGTAGTTAACTTAGACGGTTCTTCTTTTTCTTTTGGAGTTATGTGTAACCAAATTAAATCTGAAATAGGATCGTGATAAAAAGAAGTTCCTGATAAATAAAGACCAGGGACTTTTTCTCTAACTAATAAATCTAAAGGTAGGTATTGATCAATATGATCATCCTTGTTCCCGACAGATTGGATAATATCACCATTACCATTTATAACATGAATTGTTTCATTATTTTTTAGTAATGTTTTATCTATCTCTTGCAGATCCTTTTGTGGAATTTTGCCATTAACACTATAGGTAGAGAAAAGATTTTTTAGTTTTTTTGTTTGTAAATCATCAAAACCGAGTATAAAGTAATAAGGCTCCTCATATGTAGTATCAAGATCAGAAACAGTACTATATTCATTTACCATTTTTGTTTGATTGATTGTATGAATTTCACTAATTGAATAATATTTTGGAATGTCAGAGGGGGTATTATAACTTTCAATGACACGGCCGTTTTTATTAATAATTTGAACCCACATCTTTTTCTTCTTAAGCAATCCTCTCCAATTTTCAGGAATATTAGCTTGATCATTTTTAATTTCTGTCTCAGTTATGATTCCTTCGAGTGAGCCTTCAGTAAGATTCATTTTTAACTCTTCATTTACAATATGTGTCAAAAGTAACATAAATAAAATAACGACAATTAACGCAATAGCAATAGAAATACAAATGAATTGTAATGAAAAGTGAAAGATTAATCTATTTCTAAGTGATTTCATCAGGAAGTCCTCACTAACTTATAACCTAATCCCCTTACTGTGATGAGGAGTTTTGGGTTACTAGGATCTTCCTCAATTCTTTCTCTAATTCTGCGAATGTGCACGGCCACTGTATTATCATCACCATAATGATCAAATCCCCAAACAGCTTCTAGTAATTCTGATTTTGATAAGATTTTATTAGGATGTTTACAAAAATATAATAACAACATATACACTTGTGCAGGACAAGAGACAGGTTGATTCTTAACAAATAATTCTCCTGATTCGGAATAAAGAATGAAACGACCAAAATCATATTTAGTAGTAGCATATTCTTGTAACTGAGTCGTTTTTGTTGTTCTTCTTAAGAAAGCTTTTAATCTAGCTACAATTTCTAACGGATTAAATGGCTTTGTTACATAATCATCACCACCGATCGCGAAACCAGTTAATACATCTAAATCAGAGGTTTTTGCAGTTAAAAACAACACATAAGCTTGTGATAGTTGTCTTATTTTTGGTAAAGCATCGAATCCGCTTTGATCTGGTAGCATGACATCTAAAATAATAATGTCAACAGAATGATTCTGTAAAATTTGTAATGCATCTTTTATACAAAAAGCTTTATTTATTAGTTGAAAACCTTCCTTTCGCAATACTGTTTCCAACATTTTTACGATGGCTTTTTCATCATCAACAATTAGTATTCTTTTATCTTCCATCTTGTGTCACCTCACAACAATCCTAGCATACGAACCTTACCAGAAGTTAAACAAAATTGTAAAAATTTAACCGTTCGTAATATAGTGGTTTCTTTTACGAAAGCTTGAGAAAGTAAAGTAAATGTATCAATGTGAGGAGAGGGTTGAAAATGAAAACTTCAAGAGTTAAAGCAATAGATGCTATGAGAGGTTTTAGTTTATTAGGTATTTTGCTGGCAAATATGCTGATCTTTCAATATGGAATATGGGGAAAAGATGAGCTTCAATATTATTCTGTTTCACCCAACGATAAAGTGTTTTATTATGTTATAAAAATTTTTGTTGAAAGTAGCTTTATGCCAATTTTCACATTTCTTTTTGGTTATTCCATGATAAAGATGTATGAGAGCTTACAAATGAAAGGAATGAAAATAAAAAGGACCTTTATAAAAAGAGCAATCATTTTAGTGGTTCTTGGTTTCCTTCATTCAGAGTTTTTATGGGAAGGTGATATATTACTTTTTTATGGCTGTATGATGATCTTTCTTTTAATGTTTTTAAATAGAAAGCCGAAAACCTTATTAATTTGGGGGATGTTATTACTTTTTCTCACTTCATTAATAGGTTATGGAGGTGTTATTGAAGAAACTCCTTCAGAAAAAAATCAAATGAAAGAGTATGTTCTTCAAACAATTGATGTTTATGGAAACGGCAGCTATTCAGAGATTAAGCATCATCGAATAACTGAAATGCCACTTGATCTTTCAGATGAGTTATTTTTCATTATTGTTTTACTTATGCCTATATTCTCCGCATCATTATTTCTAATTGGTATGTATGCTGCTAAAAGAAACTGGTTCATGAATTTAGAAAGGGAGAAGATCTATTATTGTGTTGGAGCCTCTGTTTTGTTGCCTATTGGCATTATTTTCAAAAGTGTTTATTTGTTTGTTCCAGACGGTTCATGGAGTGGGGTAATGGGGATGCTTGGAGGAAATCTCTTAGCTTTAGGATATATCTGTTTGTTTGCATTATTATATACCATTACTCAAAACTACAAGTTAGTTAAGAAGTTTGAAGATATTGGGGTACTCTCACTAAGTAATTATCTACTTCAAACAATAATCTGTACATTTATTTTCTATGGCTATGGACTTGGACAATTTGGAAAGCTTGGACTAATAAATGCTAGTTTGATAGCTCTAGGGGTATTTGCGCTCCAACTGTATGTCAGTTCATGGTATCTTAAACACTTTCAAATGGGTCCTGTGGAAAAAGTGTTAAGGTTTGGTACTAATATTACCTTAAATCGAAAAAAAAATCATAATCACGAAAATTCTGTTCAATTATAAAGGGATGGTATTAAATGAAAAGAATGATAGTAGGCATCATGGTCGCATTAATTGGGATGTTTATCACTATTTTGGGTTTGTATATAACATCTGATTTAGATGATAATCGGATCTATCGTATGAGTGGCTATGGACTTGTGCTGATTGGAATATTAATTGCTCCTGATTATAAATCAAGAAAATAACATTTTTCTTCGTTATGATTAGGTAAATTGCCAGTAATAAATGAAAAGAGGAGGCAGGTACATAATTAAAGAAGTCATACAAAAAGACGAATAAATCTAAATCCAGTTAAGCTGAAAGAAACAAGTTCGTTCCATTGCACTGCAGACACTCGCTTTCGCCGGGGAGAAAGCTAAGCCTCCTTCAGCTACACCTCCTGCCTAGGTCTTAGCACTTCCTCTATTCTAAGTAGGGCCCTAGTGTCTTCCGCTCCATTCCACTAGTTCTTAAAAATAGGTATTTAAGCTAATAATAAACCCGAATTATTAGGTGCAATTTCATTCGCCTAATAGTTCGGGTTTTTATTTGTCATCTTCAATAGATTTTTTGATTTTGTCTACTATGACCCAGCCTCTTCTTTTCTAAAAATCAAATAATATTGTTCTACGCGTTGTGTCTTAAAATACATTTTTGCTTTTAATCTAATCCTTCTTCGAATCAATGAAGTTTAATATCTAAATGTTTCGCAAAAATATATATCACAAAAAATCAGGTTGAATCCAAATTTTTTTGAAATCTATTAAACCATATGAATTAAATTCCATTCCTTTTACATGAGATTGATAATTTAGTGTATTAGTTGAATGGTACAAAAAATGAAGAACTAAGTTTTCCTTTAAATAACCTTCGATTTTCAGTAATGCTCGATATCTTTCGTTTGTATCTTCACTTAGCTTAAAAAATACTAATTGGTTGTCAATATATTTCTTTATTTCTTTTGGTAAAAAAGGTCTGATAAAAGAGAACTCACTTTCGAAAAGCATTAATAAGCTTAACTCAGTGTCTTTACTTAATATAGATGAAAAAAGGATAATATCAGCATGACTATTTAACTGAAGCTTAGGAATTGCTTTAGGTGAAATGGGATTAATATTGATTGATAAACCAATGTAATTTGCTTGTTTTTTTATCCATGAAGCTGTTTCATGACCTTCGTTTAAATGAAAATAAAATAGTTGTAGGGTTTCACCAGAATAATGACTTTCCTTTAAAAAATTCTTAGCTCTTTCTATAGAGAAGTTCTTCGTTTTACTATTTTCACTAATCCTTGGTAGAAAACTATTCGCTATTGAGATACGATTGCCACCTAGTTCTTGTATCATTGTTGTAGGATTGACTAAGTTTATGAGTGATAGACGAAGATTTTTATCTAGAACTGGACCTTTCTTCACAGAATTAAAAATCAAAAATCTACTACCTAATAGTTGTTGGTGATGTGTTATGTCTTCTATCTTAGATTCAATAGCTGATGTTTGTAATTGTGAGATATTATTAGGTATCTGTTGTGAAAATTTATCCATCCAAATGTCTACTTGATCAATGAGTGCTCTTTCTTGGAAATAATGCTGAAACGCTTCTAATTGAATAAATAGCTGATCATGCTTTTTTACAAAAAAAGGACCTGTGCCATTTGGATTATCTTTATCATCATAAAGGTGGTGTAAAATAGAACATTGAAAAGACGAAATGACTCTTGGGAAAAAGTGATTTACTTCTGTTAGATGAAAACTAATAATATGGTCAGTTACGATTTCTACTTCCTTTATATCTTTTATTAAGGAATGAATAGTTGAACAGGGAGCATTAAGTAGTTTATTAAAAGTAAAAGCTATATCCTTTGATGTAAGAAAATCACCACTATGAAACTGCACTGACTTTCTTAAAAGGAAAGTCCACTTCCTTCCACCTTCCTTTGGTTGCCAATCATAAGCCAGTGAAGGCAACAGTTTTTCTTGCTTTTCATCGAATATAACAAGGGTATTGTATATTTGACTTATTAGATGTGCCTCTGAGTACAATTGCACATTTATGGGATCCAACGTTGATATTTCTTGTGGAATCAATAGTTTTATTCTGGTAGTAAGCTCTGAATCATTTCTTTCTATTTGTGGTCCTAGTGATTGATGTAGGAGACGGTAAATCTCATGTAGTCCGTTTTCTGATAAATATGAATTGGCAAAATTAATGACATCGATTACTTTATTTTCTGTTACCATTTCCTTTACATACAAGCTAGCAATATCTGTAAAGGCAAGAAAAAATGTAAGTGAAGACCGATTTCCTCTACCTTTTCCGGGAATCCATTCAAGATAATGCATGGAAACAAAATGTTTTATCAAGTAAATTGTATTTCTATCTGAAGTAGATAAAATACTTGATAGTTCTTTAGAAGTAACCTTAATTTCTTCGTTATTATCCTTCAAGAAAAACTCATTTCTTAATAACAATAAATACTCTATTTTTTTCATGGTTTTCTCCATTCAAATAAAAGGTGCAAAAACTATAAATTTTTTTCGCTTTTACTCATTTTATTTCAGTATTACATTTAATACAACGGCTCTTTGGTATTAAAACGATTTTATAGATCTTTAATTAGGGTGTTGATCCCATTGCTAAGAAGGAGTGATATCTGAAATATGATTGGAACAGAACGTTTATTTGCTAATAAATTCCTAATAAGGAGGTGAATTCATGCTAACACTTTTAAAGGATAAAGTTTATATACGCTATTGGTTAGCGGTTGTCGTTTCTTTCTTAGGAGATGCTATGACTTTAACTGCTGTGTTATTTTTAATTGGAACAACTACAGCTAGTCCATTTTTAATCAGCTTAGTGTTCGTAGCGCAATTGTTACCCGGTGTTATTCTTGGACCTTTTGTTGGACCGATCATTGATAAATTTTCAAGAGGATCGGTGATGGTCTATGCGGATATTTTCAGGTGTTTTATTGTATTTTGTATGATGGGTTTTATTGAAAGTCCAACTTTATTGATTATTCTTGTGTTTCTGCAGGGAGTCGGTACAGCTATCTTTGAACCTGCAAGGATGGCTTCTATCCCTACCATCGTAGGATTTCACCGTATACCTGAGGGCATTGCATTGTTTCAAACAACATTAGCTGTTATAAAGCTAGCAGGACCAATTATTGCTGGTGTCCTACTAGCTTTTCAATCTATAACAATCGTCTTATTTCTTGATGCTATCTCTTATATTGTTTCAGCAACATTAATCTTGAGCCTAACTGTTATTAGAAAGAAAGAAGTTTCCACTCATAAACATTCTTATGGAAAACAGTTACTCATAGGTGTTTCTGAAATGTTCAGAGTACCAATTTTGCTCTTTTTGATGATTTTATTATTACCAGTTTTAATTTCAGTAGGAATGTTTTTAACGAATTATAAAGCAGTACTTTTACAAGTATTTCAACTTACAAATATTGAGTTTGGATTAATGGAGGGTGTATATGCTTTTGGAACTGTAGTAGGGGCAATAGTTAGTTCTGTTTTAATAAAAAAATACACTCATTATAAATTTTTATATGCTTCAATTGGTGCTTTAGGTCTATGTAATATGTTCGTGTTCGTTGTTGAGAAAGTCTTCTTTTTAGATTTGCAAATATATTTTGGAATATTGATAGTTTGGTGCTTGTTCCTTGGACTTACCAATGCACTATTAATAATTCCGACTAGCACGATCTTCTTGCAGAATATACCTGAGATGATTAGGGGGAGAGGAACGGCAATCTTTTATTCCTTTTTTAATTTATATTTATTAACAGGAACACTAATAGGTGGGTTAGTTGGTACTAAATTAAATATCATTTTAACAATGGAAGCATCTGGTGCTATATTACTTTTGACAGCTATAACGTATCCGTTGTTCACAAGAAGTACTTTTATGAAAAAGATCCAAGCAAAACCTGCATATAATAGGTGAAAATAGCATTCTATTCATTAACGTTGACATTCTATGTTATAATTACTAACATGTGAATAAGTTTATTATTTTGTCGGAGATGATTAGGTGAATGCATTAGATATCATAACAGATTTGAGTAAAGTAAAGCCTTATTATCAGGCCATTTTTAGTGCAGACAGTCATATGGTTATAGGCTATGAAGTTTTGGGAAGAATTGAAACAAATAATGGAATAAAGAGTCTTGGAGCATTTTTCCATGATCCAACTGTACCTATAGAATTTAGTTTGCAAGTGGATGGATATATACAAACAGTAGCGTTAGAATATCTTTTAAAGCACAATGAGAAAACACTATTATTTATTAATGTTAATGTTAATCATATTTTAATAGATCAAGATGAGAGTCTCCTATCTAGATTGATCACATATCAAAAAAAGGGTTTAGATCTTTCTCAAATTGTCATAGAAGTGACTGAGCATAATGTTAAAGGGGTTATGCACAAGGTTGTAACTCTTTGTAAAAAGCTTAAATCGCTGGGTGTGAAAATTGCGATTGATGATGTAGGGATTGGGGCTAGCAATCTCGATCGAATAGCTTTGCTTGAACCAGATATTCTTAAAGTTGACATTCAGGCACTTAAAAATCATGAACATTCAACCTCATATGATGGTGTTTTATATTCATTAGCATTATTATCCCGTAAAATTGGTGCTGAATTGCTGTTTGAAGCAGTAGAAGATCGTGAGCAGTTTCACTATTCTTGGAAAAATAATGGTCGTTATTACCAGGGATATTTCTTAGCAAAACCAGATTCTTCGTTTTTAGAGAAAAAAACCTTTAAAGATCGCTTTAAAAAGGATATTTATAACTTCATCCAGTTAGAAAGGAAGAAATATCAATCTGAGTATCGTCTTGCTTATCATTTAAACTTTGAAGTAGAGAAAATAATTGAGGAATTACCAATGGAAGATGTATTTGATTTGGATAGTTGGACTATAAATGTTGCTAGAAAATTAGATTCCTTTTGTTTAAGAATATATATTACAGATGATCATGGCTATCAAATTTCTTCAAATGTAACGAAAAATAATGACGTTTGGATTCTAAACAATGATTATAAAGGAAGAAATTGGAGTTGGAGACCATTCTTTATTGAAAACTTAGTGCGAATGGACGAAGAATCAAAAGGTATTCTATCTGATACGTATAGTGATATTGAATCAGGTGAGGCTGTTCAGACCTTTTCTTACCCAATAACTGAAAATGCCTATCTTTTTATTGATATTCTTGTAAATGAATAAATTTCTTCATCCTAGGGTTTTAGTTAACTCTAGGATTTTTATTTTATTATAGCTAAAAGATAGTATTTTCCAAATAAGAAATAAGAGGTAAAATAACATATGAATATCTTCCTATTACCTTTTCACTGTTAGATAGCTTAAGATCAGGGGTTATTAAAGGATTTATCTTACAGGTTCAAAAAAGCTAATTTAATAATAGAATAAGAAATATTTCTGAGGTGCTAGTAATGAAACGTCATATAAAAATAATTGGTATTGGTACGTATGTACCAAAGAGAACAGTCCATTCCGACGAGATAGATCGCAAAATATCTGCTCCTAATGGTTGGTCCGAAAAAAAGTCAGGTGTAAAGAAACGGTATTTTATAGAAGAAGAAACAGCTTCATATATGGGGGCTCATGCAGCAATTAATGCATTAGATCAGGCAGGTCTAACATTATCTGATATTGATTGTATAATCAGTGCGAGTGGGACGGTTGAACAGGCAATTCCTTGTACTGCATCATTAATACAAAAACAGCTAGGTCTTGAGCAATCTGGTATTCCTTGTTTTGATGTAAACTCCACTTGCTTAAGCTTTGTAACTGCCATGGATTTAATCTCATTCCCAATTGAAGCAGAACAATATAAAAATGTATTACTAATCTCTTCTGAAATATCTTCTGTTGGTTTGGATTGGTCACAACAGGAAAGTAGTATTTTGTTTGGGGATGGTGCAGTTGCTGTTGTATTAACGAAATCCACTACTCAATCTGGAATAATTAGTTCACATATGGAAACGTATAGTGAAGGAGCACATTTGTCAGAAATAAGAGGAGGAGGAACTAAAATCCATCCGAGACTTTATGATGAAAATACAGCTGGGGATTTTCTTTTTGATATGAATGGCAGAGAGATCTTTAAATTGTCATATAAATATTTACCAGCTTTTTTAGAGCGTTTATTTAAAAATACAAGTTTATCAATGTCTGATATAAACCTTGTTATTCCTCATCAAGCGAGTGCATCCGCAATGAAGATCATTCGAAAAAAACTAGAAGTTCCAGAAGATCGATTTATGAATATTATTAAGAACTATGGGAACATGATTGCAGCGTCAATTCCGATGGCTTTATATGAAGCGGTAAAGCAAGATAAAATTAAAAGAGGAGATTATATCTTATTACTAGGAACGTCTGCTGGTTTATCTATTGGAGGAATAATTCTTGAGTATTGAATTATCAAAGACAAAAAAGGTATTAATTACAGGTGTGAGAGCTCCAGTAAGTCTTCATTTATGCAGAATGTTCAAGAAAGCAGGATATGAAGTATATGCAGCAGATAGTGTTTCATATGCAATATCGAAAAAGTCGAATAGTATTTTTGAATTCTACCTTTTACCGTCACCTAAATATAAAACGTTAGAATTTATTAAAGCATTGAAGAAAATTATTAAACAAAACAATATTGATCTACTGCTACCAACATGTGAGGAAATTTTTTATATAGCGCAATATCGAAAGGAGCTAAGTAAATATTGTGAAGTTTTTGTTGATGATATTCAAAAGCTACTAGTGCTACATAATAAATATAAGTGTATCAGTTTGCTCAAGAACCTAGGATACAAGGTTCCTGAAACATGGTTACTAACAAATAAAACGAAATTGAAAGATTTGGAAAATAAAGTAAATGGAGAATTAGTTGCAAAAAGGGTTTTTTCAAGGTTTGGTGATTCTGTTTTATTTATAAATTCTATTAACGAATTACCAGACGATGTTTCTTTTCATTCAACATGGCTTCTTCAAGAAAAGATAAAGGGAGAGCAATATTGTTCTTATTCAATAGCAAAGCAAGGGACACTTGTAGCACATACAGTTTATAAAACTGAATTTTCTGCTGGTATAGGTGCAACACTTTCTTTTGAACACCATGATAGAAATGATATTGAATTGTTAGTTGCTTCTATTGTAAAAAAGCTCCATTTTACTGGGCAGATATCATTTGATTTTATTATTGATGAATTTAACCGTGCAATTCCAATAGAATGTAATCCAAGAGCAACTAGTGGTTTACACTTATTAGATTATGAATTAACTGATGTTATTACAAACGAAAACAAACAATTGATATATCCCAAAAAGGATAGTAAGGAAGCAATAAAACTGGGCTTACTTCTATACGGAACAAAACAAATAAAATCTCTAAAAACATTTAAACGCTGGATGTATATTTTGATTTTCTACAAAGATATCACGTTTCGAAGTTATGATAAAATTCCTTTTTTTTATCAATTCGTTAGTATTTTCCGACTGTGGACAGAAAGTAGAAGAAATAAACAAAACATGCTTACACAATCAACAAGTGATATGAACTGGGATGGTGAAATTCTTTGAACGTTTTAGTAACAGGTGCTACCGGTTTTCTAGGTCAAAAATTAGCACTTCGACTTGTATCATTAGGCTATCATGTTACAGGAGTTGGTCGTAATTCTGATATTGGTAGATTTCTATCAACTAAGGGCATACATTTTAAAAAGGCAGCCTTAGAAAATAAAGAACAGATTCTTCAGCTATGCCAGAACCAACAAATTGTTTTCCACTGTGGTGCTCTTTCATCACCTTGGGGAAGATATAGAGATTTTTATTTAGCGAATGTTGAGGGAACCAAAAATGTGATTGAAGGTTGTAAACAGGCAAATGTAAAACGACTTATTCATGTCTCAACACCAAGTATTTCATTTTATTATGATGAAAGAGTAAATGTGAAGGAAACTGATTCCTTGCCAGAGAGGTTTGTGAATCATTATGCAAAAACAAAATATCTTGCAGAAATTGAAATTGACAAAGCATTTCAAGAAGGACTTCCAACAATTATCATTCGACCTCGGGCAATCTTTGGACCTGGTGATAACGCAATATTACCAAGGTTAATTAAGGTTTGCGAAAAAGGTATGTTTCCAAGGATCGGTAGTGGCAATGTAGAGATTGATTTAACGTATGTTGAAAATGTTGTCGATGCATTACTTTTATGTATGAATTCGAGTAATGAAACAATAGGACAAAAATACAATATAACAAATGGAGAACGAGTCAATTTATATACAATTTTAGAAGATGTAATGAAACAACTAGATAAGGAATTTACATATAAAGAGATTTCCTACAAAAAGGCGCTTCTTATTGCGCAATTGCTAGAATATAGCTCAAAGATTTTCCTAGGTGGAAAAGAACCAATTCTCACAAGATATACAGTTAGTGTGCTTTCCCAATCGCAAACACTAGACATTCAAAAAGCAAAAGAAGAATTAGGCTATAAACCAGCAGTAACAATAGAAGAAGGCACACAGGAATTTACCGAATGGTGGAAACAATATGCCAATTAATTCATTGAAAATATATGAGTGCGGATATTGTACTCATCCAGAGAAAGTCGTAAATCCGAAAAAATCTCTCAAAACAATCACATTTTCAGCTACTGCTGCATTATTAAAACATCCAGAAAAAGGATATATATTGTTTGATACAGGATATGCTTCATATTTTTTTCAAGAAACAAAAAAATTTCCTTATTCCATATATTCGAAATTAACACCTGTATACTTTGGGGAGCAACAGTCGTTAAAAAACCAATTGGAGTCAGATGGGATAAGTGCTGACGAAATTTCAACGGTTATCTTGTCGCATTTTCATGGCGATCATACAGCTGGCTTAAAGGATTTTCCTAAGGCAAATATCCTAACATTTAAAGAAGCGTATACAAATATCAGCGGATTAACAAACCTACAGGCTCTGATGAAGGGCTGTTTATTAGAGACATTACCAAAGGATATTGAAAAACGAATAAAGTACATTAATGATTGTGATTTAATTAAGTTAGACCATAGCTATGGACCTTTTTATGAGGGAAGAGATCTTTTTGGTGACTGCTCTGTGATTGCAATTGATTTAACTGGACATGCAATTGGACAATGTGGACTTTTTGTTCAGCTTCATAGTGGTAAAAGAGTATTACTTTGTGCTGATGCTATTTGGGTAAGTGAAGCATATGAAAATGCTATTTTTCCTCATAGAATTGCACATTTATTAATTGAAGATGTAAATTCTTATAAAAATAATGTATTGAAGCTTCATGAATTGTCAAAACAAGCACCAGAAATTGATATCTTACCTACTCATTGCAAAAAAACTGCGAATCTTGCAAAAGAAGGATATATTTATGAATAAAATAGAAATAATGAAGCATTATTTTAAAACAAAATATCTTAGAAAATTTAAGACGCGTAAACAATTAGAGCATTACCAAAAAATACAAATGAAAAAGCATATGGAGTTTGTTTTTAAGCATTCAGCTTTTTATAGGGAGTTTTATCAAGCTAAAATAACGCATTTTGATGGTAACCTGGAGCATCTTCCGATTATTTCCAAACGTGAAATGATGGAAAATTTCAATACATTAAATACAGCTAATATGAATAAAGATCAAGCCTATCAGCTTGCATTAGAAGCTGAAAAGACAAGGGATTTTTCGCCAAAGCTTAACGGAATTTCAATTGGTCTTTCATCAGGTACTAGTGGAAACAGGGGGATATTTCTTATCAGTGATAAAGAATCAGCAAAGTGGGTTGGAACGGTATTAGCAAAATTACTTCCAGGACATTTATTTGAGCGGCATAAAATAGCCTTTTTTTTAAGAGCAAATAATAATTTGTACTCATCAACAGAGAATGGAAGAATAACATTTCACTATTTTGATTTACTAGATGAATTTGCATCACATCAAGAAAAGCTAAATGATCTTCAACCTACAATAATCATAGGTCCTCCTTCTTTTTTAAGATTACTCGCAGAGTGGCAGGAGCAAAAAATAATTAATGTAACTCCTAGTAAAATTGTTTCAGTTGCAGAAGTGTTAGAGGATTTAGATAAATATTATATTGAAAATATATATAATCAAAAGCTTCATCAAGTTTATCAAAGTACAGAAGGATTTTTAGCGGCTACTTGTTCACATGGAACTCTTCATATGAATGAAGATATTGTCATGATACATAAAGAATATTTAGATGAAGCAAAAGGAATATTTGTACCGATAATATCTGATTTTACCAGAACGACACAGCCTATTATTAGATATCGCTTAAATGATATTTTAATTGAAAGCAAAACATCATGTCCATGCGGATCTCCTTATCTGGCTTTGGAAAGAATTGATGGTCGTTGTGATGATCTTTTTTGGGGGTTAAAAAATACAAGTTCTGATATATGTACTCTTTTTCCAGATTTTATTAGAAGAGCTATAATGTTTGCTTCAGATAAGATTGTTGAATATAAAGTAATACAAGTTGATATGCTGAACATCAATATTCAATTAAAAGTGAATGGACAACTAGAGGAAGTGAAAGAGGATGTGAGGGCAGAAATGGTCAAGCTTTGGAAATCATATGAATTAATTATACCCTCTTTTTCTTTTCTTACATATGATCTAAAACCTTCAGATAAGAAATTAAAGCGGATTGAAAGTCTTATAAAGGAAAATCATCATGATCAAAATGTATGATGAGCTCACAATGGATGAAATTGATTGGGAAAGTAAAAAAGATGGTAGCTTGATCAAACAATATTTCGAGCCGTTAATGAAAAATGGGATATCTAAATTCATTGAAAATGTTAAAGCTGATCTTTACTTAGTTGAGATAGATGATTTTATCCTTCCACTTTCAGTTAATGACACTGAGTTTACCAATTCATATGTAGCGTCACCTTTTACTCATTATATAAGCTATGCAAAGGAAGAGTTATGGGAGCTTTATAATAAACCCCTCGAAAGACTCTTAGGAGCTATTATTGATATTTTGGGTTTTGTTTTACAAAAAAGTAATATCAATAAAGTAGTTGTTGTGAATAATTGGTTTTTATCAACAAATTTATTAGAACCTTCTCTTTCCTTTGATCAATTGCAGAGGTTAACGCTCTTTTTAACGGAGAAATTTAAACAACATACAATTCTTTTTCGTTCTATAAACAATAGCTTACACCAAAACATAAGTAAGTTTCTGCAAGAAATAGGTTATCAAAATGTAATGTCACGCTCCATCTATTTATTTAATCAAAATCAAGAAAACCAGCTTTCTGCTAAACAAAAAAAACTACTCAAACAAGATGAAAAGTTAATTTTAAATAAAGACTATCAAGTGAAACAAGTAGCAGAAGTGGATATTGAAAGAATTCAAGAGCTTTATAATTCCTTATATATACAAAAATACTCTGCTAATAATCCTCAGTTTACATTGGACTTTTATCGAAATATCTATTTAAATCAATTATTTAGTTTTAAGCTTATCTGTAAAAATGACATTGTTTTAGGAATTGTTGGCATGTTAATCAGAGATAATGTATTAACAACACCTATTTTAGGATACGAATCAACAAGAGAGAAAAGCGATGGCTTATATAGGGTACTTTCGTTTCTTATTACTCAAGAAATTATGGATCACCATTATATAGGACATCGTAGTGCTGGTGCTGGTGAATTCAAAAGAAAACGTGGATCTGTTCAAGAAAATGAATACACTTATTTTTATCAAAAGCATTTATCTTTAAGCAAGAAGTTGTCGTGGAAGATCGTTAAATTTATAATGGATAAAATTGTAGAGCCTCTTGCGAAGAAAAAAGGGTTTTGATGTTGGGAAGAATATGTTGTAAAGGGGGTGGGATGTGATTGCAAAATAAATACTTGTTATTTTCTATTATTTTTATTGTTTTTGTTGGAGGATTTTTTCTTGGGATCTATTTCACAAAAGTTCCTGAAAAATTAGAAAATGAACAAAATCCAAGAAATTATATTATGACGAAAGAAGAACCTGAAATTGGTGGAACAAAGATTATTGGATATGTACAGGATTTTCGTGATCCATCAGTAATCAATTTAAAAGGGCTTACTCATGTTATCTTTTCATTCGCACATCCTACCAAAGATGGAAAGCTTCTGATGAATGGAGAAGCAGCAATGTCAAATTTGCAAATTATTAAAGAAAAGGTAGATCAAGATAACACTAAGGTATTTCTAGCAATAGGGGGCTGGTATCATATTCAGGGAGGTACGTCTTATGAATATTTTAAAGAGGCGATATCACGGGAATTCTCTCGCAAAAACCTGATCAGTGAAATAATGAGGATAACAAAGCAGCAGGATCTTGACGGCATTGATATCGATTTTGAGCATCCACGGACACAAAATGATTCAGAGGTATTGCTAGCGTTTATTCAGGAGTTAAGCAAGCAACTTCATAAAGATTCAAAGGAGCTTTCAATTGCGGTCTATTCAAAAGTAAATAGTGTAACAGGTGAAGAAGTTAAAAGTATTGTATATGATACAGAGATGTTTAAATATGTAGATCATGTAAATATTATGGCGTATGATGGGCAATGGGATGATCAATATGATGCAGCTTTTTTATCACCTTTCTCCTTCACGCAGGATATTGTAAATTATTGGACAAGTATGTTTGATTCTCTTGATATTCCAAGAAATAAGCTTGTTTTAGGTGTTCCTTTTTATGCACAGCCAGAGGAAGAAAATGAGGCTCAATTAGCTTACAACGAAATCATTCAACATAACATTAAAAATTCAGAACGAGATCGGGCGATTATTAATCAAGTTATTTATCATTATAATGGTATAAAAACGATACAAAGAAAAACCAAATTAGCTAGTGACAATGGCTTAGGTGGGATGATGATATGGGAAATTGGTCATGATGCTCCTGGAGATCAAAGTTTAATCAATGTGATAGCAGAGGTACACGCTAATAAGTAAAGGGTCTTTTCTATTTTAGGATCATATCATACAACTATTTTCTTGGAAGAATAATTAGTATAGTCTAAACAAGTTAAACTAAATACCTGAGGAGGATTGTAATGAAATCAATTATGCCGTTACAAAAACGTGAAATTACAAGTAGTCGTCTTATTTTAGGATGTATGGGCTTTGGTGGTGGGTGGAATTCAGATCCCATTACAAGTGAAGATATTCTTAAAGCAGAAAAAGCAATTGATGCAGCTCAAGCTATTGGGATTACTATGTTTGATCATGCAGATATCTATACAATGGGAAAAGCAGAAAAGGTTTTCGGTGATATACTAAAGCTTTCACCAACATTACGCGAAAATATAATTATCCAATCAAAATGTGGTATCCGCTTACAAGATGAAATAGGACCACAGCGATATGATTTTTCAAAAAATCATATATTATCATCTGTTGACGCTATTTTAAGTCGATTACATACAGAGTATATAGATATATTGCTTTTACATCGACCAGATCCACTAATTGAGCCAGAGATAGTAGCAGAAGCATTTGAAGAATTGAAAACTTCAGGAAAAGTTCGTCGCTTTGGAGTCTCCAATATGAATGCTGCACAAATAAAGTTAATTGAGTCATACACCTCTGAGCAAATGGTTGTGAATCAACTTGAAATGAGTTTAAAAAGAAATGATTTTGTGAAGCAAGGGATATTAGTGAATCAAAAAGCTGGTAACAGTGTAAACTTTGCAGATGGAATAATGGAGCTCAGTCGTATGGAGAATGTTCAGCTTCAGGCATGGTCGCCTTTAGCAAATGGTATGTATACTGGGCGCAAGCTGGATAACCTATCAGAAGCTGATCTAAAGACGATTGAATTAGTAGAGAAGATGGCTAATGAGAAAAATACGACGAAAGAAGCAATAGTTCTTGGTTGGTTAATGCGACATCCTGTATTCATTCAGCCTGTTATCGGGACGACAAATCCTGAACGTATATCCAATTGTGCTGAAGCAGTATATCAATCTGAAAAAATGACTCGTGAGGAATGGTATTCATTATTTACATCAGCTCGTGGACAAAAAATGCCGTAAATCTATAGTAAAATGGACAATGTGTAATGAAAAAGACAATGGGATTATTAAATCTCATTGTCTTTTTCATTATGATCACTTTCTTCTCTCATTCGTTCAACTTCTTCTGTCACACAAATTCTTGTAATTTGTTCATTTAGCATATGACTTATGTAATCTTCTTCTTCTATGCAGTTTTCTTCCTTTTTCATCTCAAAAACCCTTCTTTCTTAATAACTACGTTTAGTTTTTCTCATAATGAAAAGATTTATTAATCAAAATCATTATTTAATAATTGGCTATGTTAAAGGTTAATCCTGATTTTTAGCACTTTGTTGATTGGAGGTGAATACATGAGACTCCTGCATAGAGGAGCGTGTCAATGGTAGACCCCACAGGTGCTTGCGCCAAGGAGGCTCCCAGACCTAGGGAAAAAGGTACTTTTTTCCCGCGGAAAGCGGATGCCTGTAACGGAAATCAACAACAAAGTTTAACAGAGCCTAATAATTAAAAAGTTATTTCGAGAGGCGGTATAGAAAAGGAAAACCTGCTTAATTTATATAGGGGTTAGATTCATATTTTGACTCTAACCCTTAGTGGATATTTAGTGTTCCTGCTTGTGAATATATAGAACGTCTGCTAGCTCTTCCTCTGATGCTTCATAAAATTGTCTTCCATCAGGCATTTTATAAATATTATTAAGTAAAAGAGCATCGATGATCTTTACTTTTGATGTATTAATTAAATTTGAAACATTATACATATCATCACCTCTTATTTGTAAGCGTTTACAATATAATGATAAAGAATTTATTGGAAAATGTCAATGTAGATGATTTGAAACTATTGTCACATTTAACTTGAGCTCATGAGAAAGAAGTGATTTTTTGAACTAAGTATAATTTGTAGAATAACTTAGTGTATCTTAAAGGAAACAGCTGAGTTATAGTGAAAGGAACGAATATATTTATCCCAATATACGCTTAACTAAATTTCAAGAAAAAATTTTTCGGAAAAATTTTTAAAAAAAATAATTGAAAAAATTGCAGTGATTCCAATATATAATTCAATCAACCAAAGTTAATTTATATAAGAGAAGTTAAAATCATTCGTATTATCAAAAATTATATTTGTTCTATTAAATTTATTAATATTGATAACCAAATATTATTATTTAAAGGTAAGATCATTAAATAATCTATAATCATAATGTTTATAATTTTAGATAGGTGTTAAAATCTTTAATATATATTATAATGAATAAAGAGATTTGATATAAAAGGAGATTAATCATGGAAAAAAATGATCAAAATACATCAGAAAAAAAGAAGGTAAGTTTGCAAGAGCTTATGAAGCAACAGCTCGCTAATAAGAAGTCAGCTCAAGAAAATGGTAATCAATCAAAGAATAAAGGGCTAGGTGCTAATCAAAAAATGAAAAGCCAACAATCGAAAAAGCCTTCTAATACTCGAAGAAAAATGGGTAGTTAAGCTGAGCCTGAGTTGAATCCTATAGGATTCAACTCAGGTTTTTTTTGAATTTTTTATAGTTTCACTGTTGATTCCTTCACAAAGTTAAATGTCTTTGTAGAAATAAATAAGATAACGGAACATTTTAAAAAAAACAAGGAATTTCATTTCTGGGCTAGAAATAAACATATATAGAGCTTAAGTTAAAATATTATGTAACCGCTTTCTTGGTAAGGGAGGAATGAGTATGTACTTAACAATCGGTGAATTATTTGAACAAACAGTGTTGAAATTCGGTAACAAATTAGCTCTAGTAGATCGTACTAGAAATGTTCGTTGGACTTATAATCAGTGGAATGAGCAGGTAAATAAACTTGCCAATGCTTTATCTTCTGCAGGAGTTAGGAAAGGTGATAGGGTATCAACATTGTTATTTAATACGTATGAACTAGCTACAGTGTATTTTGCGACTGCAAAAATTGGGGCAATTCTTAATCCAATTAATTTTCGTTTAAAAGCTGAAGAAATAGCTTATATTTTAAAAGATGCTGCACCTAAGATTATTATGTTCGAGAAGGCTCTTGAAGACGAGATAACAAAAATTCATGCACAATTTCCAAATATGACTTTTTGGTCAATTGATGAACCAATCCCTTCCTATGCATCTAGCTATCATGAAATTACCCGGCTTGCTTTACCTACTAATCCTACCTCTTTAGATCTGTCTGAAAATGAAACCTATGCTATTATGTATACTAGTGGAACAACGGGTCGTCCTAAAGGCGTGATGCATCGACATCGTGATATGGTTGAACAAAGTTTAATTTGTATAAGTTCAATAGGTATTAAAACTGAAGTTATAGGACTAGTAACTGCGCCTATGTTTCATTGTGCTGAACTTCATTGTAGTTTTTTACCGCGTGTTCATGCTGGTGCTACAAATGTAATTATCCATCATTTTGATCCGAACAAAGTTCTTGAAGAAATAAAAGAGGAACGGATAACAATGTTATTTGCTGCACCTACTATGTGGAATATGCTACTTGAAGAAAAGCTTGATGATTATGATATATCTTCATTAAAGATAGGTTTATACGGAGCTGCCCCAATGGCGCCAATTTTGGTTAATGCATGTAAAGAGAGGTTAGGAATAGACCTTGTACAAGCATACGGTATGACAGAGATGGGACCGGCAATAACGTTTTTAGGCAAAGAAGAGCAGCTTACAAAAGCTGGATCAGCTGGAAGAGCTTGTTTTAATCACGAAATTCGAATTGTTAAACCGAATGATAATGGACCATCAGAGCCAGAGGATATGCTACCAGCAGGTGAAGTTGGAGAAATTATAGTAAAAGGTCCTTGCATGATGATTGGGTATTTTAATAGAAAAGAAGCAACTGAAAAAGCATTATATAAAGGCTGGTATCATTCTGGTGATTTAGGTTATGTAGATCATGATGGATATTTATATGTCGCAGATCGTGTTGATGATATGGTTATAAGTGGTGGAGAAAATATCTATCCACGTGAAGTAGAGGATTTCCTCTATGAGCATGATGGAGTCTTAGATGTGGCTGTTCTTGGAGAGCCTGATGAACTTTGGGGTGAGCGTGTAATTGCAATTGTGGTGAAAAAGCAACAAAATGTAACTGCTGAGGAGCTTGAACTGTTTTGTGAAAATTCTGAGAAACTTGCTCCTTATAAAAGACCAAGACGATATATCTTTGTAGAAGAATTACCGCGAAATGCAAGTGGTAAGATACAGAAGTTTTTGTTACGTGAGCATTTACAGCATGAAGAAATTAAAAAACTTTAAATTTTATAAATGCGCCCTGAAGGTCTAATTTACTTAGAGAAAACAACAGTATTTTTCTTATTCTGAAGAAATTAATTAAGAGCCTTCATTAACAATAGAAGGCTCCATATTTTAAAAGGCTATGTTAAAGCTTAATGTTGATTTTTTAGCACTTAGTTGATTGTAGGTGAATATATGAGACTCCTGCATAGAGAAGCGTGTTGCGTGCTTGTGCCGGGAGGCTCCGGGAAAGCGAATGCTGTAACGGAAATCAACAACAAAGTTTAACAGAGCCATTTTAAGTATTATTCAATGTATTTTATTTCTTCTTTTTAAATGCTTTATCAGTTACATTTTTAAATACTCTTGAAGAACTATCAACGGTTTGACCTATCACATTATTACCTGTGTCAGAAATTTTTTTAACAATTCTTCCTGAAGAGTCAACAGTTTTTCCTACGAGACCACCTTCACCAGAAACTGATTTCACAATTTTTCCTGAAGTATCTACAGTGTTATGAACAAAATCATTAGCTTCTTTTGCAACACCTTTAATTAATCCAGTATTTCTTTCTTCCTTACTATTCGACATTTAAAAAACCTCCTTTTAAACTAAACCTCCTTTTAAACTAAACCACCTTTAAGACTATGTAGGACAACTTTGTAATTATGTATTGGAAAATGAAGTTGTTAAAAAAATGGGGATTTCTGATACAAATAAGATAAGACAAGATTACCAGAGGAGAATTATTAAATAGTATTATAAAAATGATATATGATAAATATATTCAATCTGTAAAATACTATCTAATGTGCTATAGTTAATAAGCCTTTGTCAAAATAAGAATTAAAATAGAAAAGAGATGTGATCAGCTTGCCAGATTTTTTACAATTGGGAATTCAAAAAAAAATTAATCATACATTAAAGTCTTTAGGACTTATAAATCCTACACCTATTCAAGAAAAGACAATTCCTCTTGTGCTTGAGGGAAGAGATGTAATTGCTCAAGCACAAACTGGAACTGGTAAGACACTTGCATTTGTTCTTCCAATACTAGAGAGAATTGATGTAGAGAGCTCAGAGGTTCAAGCGTTAATCTTAACCCCTACACGTGAATTGGCACAACAGATATCGAAAGAAACGAAGAAAATGATTGAAAACCTTGAAGGTGTGAATGTACTCGCTGTATATGGTGGGCAAGATGTCGAGCAACAGCTAAAAAAACTAAAAGGCTCACAGCACATAGTTGTTGCAACACCTGGGAGATTACTCGATCATATTAGACGTGGAACGATTGATCTTTCAACTGTAAGAATGTTTGTGTTAGATGAAGCAGATCAAATGTTACATATGGGCTTTTTACCTGAAGTCGAGAATATTATTTATGAAACACTTTCATCAAGACAAACTATGTTATTTTCAGCTACGATGCAAAGTGAAATACGTGCATTAGCTAAGAAATATATGAACAATCCAGAAACAATTCAAATACAAGCAAAGAAAGTAACTGTTGAAGAAATTAACCAAATTGTCATTGAAACAACAGATAGAAGAAAGCAAGATACGTTGATTCATCTATTAAAAGAGCAACGACCATTTCTAGGGATTATTTTTTGTAGAACTAAAATTAGAGCTAAAAAGCTTCAAGAGGCACTCATTGCAAATGGATTTGAGTCAGATGAATTACACGGTGACTTAACACAAGCAAAAAGAGAGAAAGCAATGAAACGATTTCGTGACGCAAAAATTCAATTTTTAGTTGCGACAGATGTAGCTGCTAGAGGTTTAGATGTTGAAGGAGTAACACATGTATTTAACTATGATATCCCTCATGATGTGGAAAGCTATGTTCATCGAATTGGACGAACAGGCCGTGCAGGTGGAGAGGGTGTTGCGTATACATTAGTCGCTCCTAAAGATGTTGAATTTCTTCAAATGATTGAAAAAGGCATAAATCAATCATTAGAAAAGCAGGTAATCAAAGGAGTTAGTGTACCTGATCGTGAGGATTATGCTCAAGAACGAAAAACCGAAATAAAAAAATCCAGACGTCCTAATCCTGCTGGAAGAAGTAATGGTAGTAGAAGTAGCAATAGAAGAAATAAAGAAGGAAGAAACACATCTTCAAGAAATAAACAAACAGAAGGTAATCAAAATCGAAACGGTCGAACTTCATCGGGTAGAGATAATAGAAGAGGTAGATAATTCCAGTTAAAAAGATAGCCCCAAATTAAAGTACCAACACAATGACTTAATAAGATGTGATGAACAAATATAATCACGTCTTACTAGGTTGTTTTTTGTTGATTGGTACTCTTTGGGGTATTAATTTTATTTACCTAAGTCTTTTTTTGTTATTTCGCTTCTTATATTAATCTCTTTAGAAATTTCCGCATCCTTCTTTTTATTATTTGGATATTTGTTTTTACGTTCTCTATTATCGTTTTTATTCGTCATTGGTGGATTTTCCTCCCTTCATTTTTCTCATAGATATTGTGCACAATTATAAAAAAAATATTTTATTTTCATTGTTGGTGTATGAGAATGTCGAGATTGGTAATTTAATTTACTATAGCAATAGTCACCTTACCATTTTTTAACAACATTACAAACTAACTTATTGCTCATACTAAATCTAGAATCTTTAACTAGGAGAGAAATTATGGACAAAAAGTTATTTGTATTTATTAACAAAATGGCAGGGAAAAGTGAACTTTTAGATAAATTAATGATCTACGCATCAAATGAAATGAGATACATTTATCCTATAGCCTTCATTTTCATTTTAATTTATCAGCCAAAGAGGACAAGACGAAATTTTCTTTTTACATCTGCATTTATTATGCTGTTGAATTATTGTGTGATTTTCCTTGTGAAGAAAATAAAGTATCGACCAAGGCCATTTATTACTCGGCAGGCAAACGTTTTACTCTCTTCGAAGCTTGATTCTTCATACTTGAGCAAACATACGTTATTTGCATTTTCTATTTCAACATTGATTTATATGATTAATAAAGTATTAGGCAAATACCTGTTTATTTTATCGATGTTTATGGGGCTATCACGTGTTTGGGTAGGTGTACATTATCCATTAGATGCTGTTAGAGGTGGAATATTGGGTAGTTTGTGTAGTCTTGTTATGAAGCTAATTTTTATTAAATAGCTTTATAAAAAAAGTATGTTCATTTATTCATTCATTCAATCGACTACTAGGGGACGATTTACTAAGTCTTAAATCTAGCTAGGGTCTTACCTTAGCTAGATTTAACTAAAAACATACTGGATTTTCGCACATTCTTTTACATTTCGAGTTGAAAAACAGGCTTTAATATTCATGTAGAATATATATTGATTTTCGTATATACTTACTGAAAAATAAGGAAAAAGAGTGGGTTTCACCAGGTATAATGGCGAAAAAAAGGGATTAATAGTAATCACTAATAGAAAAGAAGTTGTTCCGAGTCAATTTGCCTTTGCAAAGTATTATGGGTTGAATAGCCAAAAAGTGTTTAAACTTCTGGTTAAAATGATCAATATTTGCATAGAAGTAGCCAAATAGATTGATTCTATAGGAAATCATTTAAGTGATCTTGCTTTTGATATAGTGGTTGATAAAGATTTCAATGTGACTATGAAGCGGAGATAATGGAAAAAAATTTGACCAAAAAGATGTGATTATTCCTTTGTGTAATATGCTTAAAGCCTAGCTGGATTTTAGTTTTGGTAAATATAAGAGAGAGCAAATAGGTTTTGCTCTCTTAGAATGATCAAAAACATAATCTTTTTGCCAAATTAATTTGTATACATTGTCGTAAATTAAAGGCAATCCTAAATTTTATTATTGGTGGGATTCATTTTTTTTTTTTTTGAATAATAGTGCTCTTTTTTTCATTGATTTAGTTAAAAAGCCACCTTTAAATGAACGTATTTCATATGACATTAAGAATGCTTTTTCCTCGTATCTATCAATGATTTCTAAAAGTTCATCTTCTCTAGAACGTTTTGCAACAATATCAAGACGATATCGAGGAGTATTAATTCCTTCTCCTACGAATACAGTTACACCAAACCCTGCCGTGCGTAAAGCATTTACTAAATCCATATTTTTCTCAAGGATATTTGCTTGATACGTGATGTATCCAATGGCTAATTTTCGTTCAAGGGCTCCTCCGAGTAGTAAACCAACGCTAAAACCTACGATATAAGAAACGATATTATACATATTTGAGAGGTCCTGAAAAACAAAAATTAGACTCACAATATAAATGATTCCCTCAAAGAGACCAACACCTGCTGCTGATTTTGTTTGATTTTTAACAAGAAGGATCGTTCGAATCGTTAAAACTGGGACATAAATTAATTGCAAAATAAAAATGAGTAAAGCTTGTAGAAGCATCTTAAAAATTCCTTTCTAATAATTAATACGGAAATCATAACATATTTTTGAGTAAATCAAATTAGAAAATGATTATATATGAAAAGTTTTTTAGTCAATATTAGACGATAATAAATGAAAAAGCTGCTGGGATAGCAGTTAGAAAAGTAAAATATGCCCTAATAATTATGTTGCATCAACATTTGTCAGCCAATTCTTTGTTAAATAACCAACACACAATTTTTGTACTTTGTATGAGAAAGATATGTAACTTATATAATCATCACTTTTTTATAATCCATACATATATTTGAAAATAGAGAAGTGAAAAGGGAGGAAAGTGGAAAATAAGTTGATCTCATGTTAATCAGTATATGTTTTGTCGAGAATAGGTATTCATAGGGACTTATAAAAGGAGTGATACCAATGGCTTTCAATATTTGGAAAAATGATAATGGAAATGTAATCCATACAGATTATATCGAAAATATAAAAATATTAGAAGGTATGATAAAGGATTTACAGCAAAGATTAAACAAGTATGAAAATTTGATTGACAATATGAATAACAATATACTTCGAACAGAGGAAAAAGGTTTTATGAGTAAAAAACAAATAACAGATATCTATGAGAGAATTCAAACTCATTTTGAGAAAGAGGAGGATAATACAAGTAAAATTTTACAATTAGAAAATGAACTTAAAATATACTATGATGAAATAATTGGATATCGAAATGAAATTAAAGAATTAGAAAGAGGAAAAGAAGACGTTGAAATATCAGCTAAAGATGATGTTAAATCAAAGGGAAATGAGAAGAAAAGAAGAAATATAGAGTTTGCAAATAAAAACCAGTTTATTCAACAAAATGGAACTACCTTTCATGATACAATTCAACGAGTTACACCACCAGATAAATTAGTAAAGAAAAGCAGTAAAAAAAGAAAAGTAAAGCAATCATCGAAATCACAGTTTAAATCAAGTTCTGAGTTAATAAATAAGTATTATCCAAAAGGGCAAGCACCTACTAATATGACTGCTTTTAATCCACTTAGATATTCTTGAAAAAGTTAATAAGTTAAACTAGAAAAGATTACTCATTTGATTTATTGGGGGTAATCTTTTTTGTTAGATGACAAGTATTACTTCTCCCTTTTTTAAGACTTTCGATTGTTTTATACATTGGCTTTAAGGAGTCTAACTCACAAAATCCATTTGTTTGTGGAGCAGAGTTCACCTCTATTATCCATACATCTCCATTTACATCAATTCCAATATCACTGCCCCATATTAAATGTTTTCTAAAGTAATTACTTAAGCATTTTGAAAGAGATATAGTTAATAATTCTAGTGTTCCAAGTAATTTTTCGATATTAAGATTGGGTAATTCTGCTTTTTGCAATGCGTCACCTACTGTTAAGATAGTAGATCCATGTTCAAAATTTGTCACTCCATATCCTTCTTTTGCTACTTTCGCATACTTTCCTGTGATTAACCAATTACATTTGTGTTTTTGTGATATATATCTGAGATCTAGAGATCTCCCTTGGATCTTAGCTAAAGATATAAAGTTTTGGATAAGATAGATCATATTTTTGCTCCTACTTTTGTTAATAAAACAATAAAGATTATTTTCTCCACGAATATATTTCTTTTTATTTAAAATAAGTAATTCATATTCTTTACAACCTACATTTGAAACTATAATGATTCCTTTACCATGTGACCCTAGAGTAGGTTTAATAATGATTTGTTTGTATTTTTCTATAAAATAAAAAAAATTGTCTTTAGTGAATTGTCTTGTATCCGGTAATAATCTTGCCAACTCTGGATCTTTTTTCATTAATTGATATTTATGAAGTTTATTGTTTATTTTATATTCATTCATTATGTTTCTCCTTTATTAATTAATTGAATAGTTAAGTTAATTTTATATTTCAGAATAAGAGGTTTGTGGGGTATTTGTACTGTGCTATAAAACATTTTTAATGTTTTGTTATCAAGAAGATGATGAATTGAAACGAAAACAAGTTTTCTTGAATATAGTATGTTGATAATTATTAAAATATGGTACGGAAATTAAGGTGAGGTGAGTAAAAGTGAGTAATGAAGACGTTGATACACATCAAGAAGGCATATCAGTCATAATCGCAACAAATAGAATAAATTGTTTGGTGAATATTTTTGATAATTATTTAAGGCAAGATTGGTCTATAAAGGAGCTAATTATCATTTTAAACAATGATTTAATGGATTTGAAAGAATGGGAATTAGAAGCGGAGAGATATCATCAAGTAACAGTTTTTAAGCTTTCTGAAGATATGACTCTAGGAAAATGTTTAAATTACGGGGTGGGAAAAGCAAAATACAAGTATATTGCTAAGTTTGATGATGATGACTATTATGGAACTAAATATTTGACTGAATCAATAACAGTAATGAAGAAGTTGAATGCTGCAGTAGTTGGTAAAAGAACATGCTTTATGTATTTAACAAATAATAAAGAGATAAGAGTTCGATTTGTAGGTAATGAAATGCGCAAGGTAAATATACTTCAAGGAGCTACAATTTTCACAACGAAGAGTTTGTTGCAAAAAATACAATTTCCAGATAAAAATTTAGGTGAATGTTTAGAGTTTCTTCAAAATTGTAAAAAACAAGGATATAAAATCTGTTCTACTAGTCGTTATAATTATGCGATCTTAAGAGAAGATGAAAAGAATCATACTTGGCAGCCAACAGACGACTATTTGTTTAAAACGTCAAAAAGGGTAGCCTTTTCCGAAGACTATAAGAATTATGTTGACGAAAAATGAAATTTAAAATTTAACGAAATTACTGCTTTAAAGATAGTAGTCTATCCTTGATCTATTTGATATGGAATAACTATAAAACATCAGGTTCAAAACTATAATCAAAGAAGGAGGTGAAGAAAATAAATATTGTGTATCAGAGCATCCTTAATACATTCGGTCCCATAATAGCAATAGTTGCATATAGAAGCAAGCTGTTAATGACACTTGAAAAATTAGAGAGGTTAAAGCTAAGGTTTGGACATTACGAAAATTTAATGGTTTACTGTTCGTTTGTGCAGAAGAAAGCATTAAACTTTACGCTTGTAAAATAGAAGGCTATTATTATGATCCAAATAATAAGAGCCCGTTAAACCGTTGGAAAATTGGTGATTTTCGTTATCCTAATTCAGTATTTAGATCGGTTCCAATTGAGCAAATTCGAAAACAATATTTATTAAAAATAGTAAACATAGGGCAATTAATGTTCTACTACTTAAAAGCAGTTATTGTAAAAGAAACTCAAAAGGATGAAAAATTTAACAGCTAATTCCCTCATACAGAAATATTAGTAAGTGAGAAACAAATAAGAAATATGATAAATCAATATAGATCAGTTTATATAAAACCGTCTAATGGATATGTGGGAAAAGGAATATATAGAGTAACAATTGATAATCAAAAAAGAATAAATCTAATAGACCCTAAAAAAATTGTGACGGTAATTAACAGGAAAACTAAGTTTAAAACTTTAATGAAAGAATGGAGAAAGAATATATTATCCAAAAGACAATTATACCGTTCAATACAAATCAGAACCTTGATTTTCGAGTCCATGTTCAAAAAAATGGATTAAAGAAGTTGGTCTGTCAGGGTATGAGTGGGAGGCTAACTAAAAAAGGTGCAATTGCTACAAATCTTAAATACGTTGAAAAATTATTAAATGGTTGCAAGGCTATCCAAAAATATTTAATTTTAATATAGAAAAAAATAAAGAGCTGGAAGAAAAGATATTTAAACACTGTAATGAAGTAATGTGAACAGATAGATAAAAAGTTCGGTACTTTTGATGATGATGCTGTAGATGTAATTGTAGATTCAGATATACATGTTAATAAGGATTATGGTTTTAATAGTAAAATGTGGAATGAGAATTTGCTTGAAACTCCTTATTACAACACAATTTGAATATGAAAAAGCATAGTTAGGCTTCTAACAGGAATAAATAAGTATTGTGAATGAGAAGGTTAATGGAGGGGGTTAATGTGACTTATAGGTATGTTGGTATAATTGTAGGACCATCAGTTTATAAAGGAATTAAACTAGGAAAGACATACTATGAAAATCTAATATTTTATGAAAAGATAGGAAAATCATTAAATATTGTACCTTGTTATTTTCAGTTAAAAGATATAAATCCAGGTATGCAAAATATTAAAGCTTATTTAAAACAAAGTGATAATTCTTATAAACTAACAACAATCCCCAAACCACAGATCATCCACAATAGAATATTTACTAACAATATTGAAGAAAAAAATAAAATTAAGCTATTACAGAATGAAGGAATTCTTATTTTTAATGAAGATAATCGTTACACAAAATTAGCTATTCATAAAATACTGATAAAAAATCCAGACTTACTTCCATTTGTACCTGAAACGGTTAAAGCTTCAAAAGGAAATTTGAGGTATATGATGAAAAAATATAACGAATTAATTATAAAGCCAAACAGTAGTAGTCTAGGTGTAAATATACTAAAACTTAAAAGGATAAAGAATGAAAATTGGGAATTAAAATATCACAATAGAAACCTATTAATAAAGGAACATTTTTCTAATAAATGGCCTGTAATGTTAGAGGATGCATTGACTGCTCATCAAAATATTATTCAAAAAAGAATTGAACTATCACTTTATAAAGGCAGTCCTTTTGATTTAAGGGTTTCGGTGCAAAAAAATGGTTCTGGAGAATGGCAAGTTACGGGAATTGTTTGTAAAGTAGCTAAAAAAGGTAAATTTATTACCAATGTTGCTCAAGGCGGTAGTTGTTTTCCATTAGAAGAAATTCTTAGAGAATTACCCCATTTAGATATTTTGCAAGTATATAAAGATATTGAATTATTATCTTTAAGTGTAGCTCAACAGATTGAAGGTGAAGTATCAAATATAGCAGATCTCGGACTAGATATTGGAATAACAAATGAAGGGGTACCGATGTTTATAGAATGCAATGGGAGGGATTTAAGGGTCACATTCCGAAAAGCCAATCTGTTAAAAGAGTGGGAAGCTACTCATTCTACACCTATTAAATTTGCGAATTTTTTACTAGAGAAATTTAAACATAATTTTAAACAAATCGATGACGGTCATTAAATAGCCAATAGAGGTATGTTAGTGAGTTAATGACTCTGTTTTTTTAGTTTCGAAATGTATTTTCGTAGTTGTTTATTATATCTATTTTTTACCTGTTTAGTTTCTGAAATTATCTCTTTTTTATGTTTTATTGTTCCCATTTCTTCATGTTTACGATAAAAAACAAGAGCCTCATCCAAATAATAAATGTCATAATTCAGGAGTATTCTGCACCACATATCATAATCATTGGCATAGCGGAGTGTCTCGTCAAATAAACCAATTTGACAAAATACATTCATCTTTATCATGACAGTACAGCCATTAACAGGACAAAATCTTAAAGCAGCTTTTAGTAATTTAATTTTATTCTGATAATATTTATCGATCTGCTGCAACTGTTCTCCTTGTGAATTCACTAAAATATATGGGGAGTAAGAAACATTTGCTCCAATATCTCTCATAAATTGAATTTGTCTAGAAATTTTTTCGGGTTTATATAAATCATCAGAGCTTAACCAAGTAAAATATTCCCCAGTTGCATGCTGAATCCCAGTATTTAAAGCGCTAGCTGTACCTCCATTCCTTTTTTGAATGAATTTTATTGATTTTAAATAGGGATTAATTTTATCTATATATTTAGATGAACCATCATCGATGACAATAATTTCTTTATTTTGATAAGTTTGACTAAGGGCACTTTCAATAGCTTTATCAATATATTGACAATTGTAAAAAGGAATAATTATAGATACTTTTTCCATCTCAACCTCCATATATATAAATAAATTATTGTTTTCATTTTTATTCATTTTTACTTTTACTTATTTAAATATATGACAGATTTTATGTCTTAATCATATAATTGCTGCAAATTTCAAATGTTCACTTCTCTTTTGGATAGATTTTAATTAATGCTTTATTTTAATTATAAGCTACTATGTGACACAGAACGTAATTGGTAAGGAGGTTTATTATGTTAAACAATGTTTTTCTCTCTTTTGATAATAATAGCTTTGTAGAAACTCAGGAACTTTTATTTGGTAATGTAATAAATAACTTTACAATAGAATTTTGGGCAAAGCCGTTGGCTTCTATTGTTATTGAGACACAAAAAAAGAAAGAAGTTTCGAGAGTTGAGGGACAAAACTTTATTATTTTCCCAATGTTTGGTTCGGTTGCTAATGAAGATTCTTCTCGTGCAGGTGTAGGGGTATCAGTTGGTACAAATGGGGTAGCGGTGTTTGAACATTCACAGAATTATTTACCCGCTACACTAGTAGCAAAAGTAGATATAAAAAATTGGACTCATATTGCAATTGTATATAGAGATAAAACACCTTTCTTATTTTTAGATGGAAAAAAAATCATGAAAGGGGAGACTAGTATAAGAAATACTGTTGTTCCTTCAGGAGTTTTCGGTGGTACTCCTCCATTTGGAAGCTATATAGGGTTTGTTAAGGAAATAAGAATTTGGAATACTGCAAGAACAAAGGGAGAGATCATCCAAAATATGAATAATGATCTTTCAGGTAATGAACAGGGTCTTTTTGGTTACTGGAAAATGAATGAAGGAAATGGAAATATTGTGCACGATTCTACTAAAAATCAGAATCATGGAATAATAAATGGGGCAATATGGAATGAATCACAGGAACGAACAAATGATAGAAAAAATATTCTATTCACATATTATATACCAAGTGGAGGGGTCGAAACCTTAAATCGGCAACGTTTTTTTGCTCTCAGTTCTCATGGAGTTAATTGTCACTTCCTCTATTCTAAGGAAGGAGTAGGGTTACAGAATAAGATGGAAACTGCTACTTTTATAACTAATGATGATGATGAAATAAAGGATATTATTAATAATGGTAACTATGATGCTATTGTTGTTTGTTCAGATCTAAACTTATTAAAGAAAATATGTAACTTTGGATATAAAGGGAAACTAATCTATGAAATTCAAGGGTTAGGAATTAATATAAAATTTGCAAATCATTTTTTGAAAAATAACGCAGACATTATAAATGATTATTGTGATGCACTTTTATTTCCAGAAACACCACATCTCTTTAAGTCTTTGCAAAAGAATTTTCCGTTTAAAAAAAGATACTGTTTTCATAATTGCTTCAATACAGCAGAATTTAAATATCACTTATACCCTAAAGAAGATAATCCTATAATAGGATGGGTAGGAAGGCTGGAACAGAATAAAAATTGGAGAGATTTTCTAACAATTGGAGCACAGTTAATTCAAAATAACTCTTCCATTAAATTATGGATGTTTGAGGATAGTACACTAGCAGAAAAGAATGAGAGGGATGCATTTGAGAAAATGGTTGATGATCTAAATATAAGACAAAATCTAACGATTTACGCCAACCAACCTCATAGAAAAATGGCTGAATTTTTTTCAATTATAGGTGATTCTGGTGGATTGCTATGTTCTACGTCTAAGGTAGAAGGATTTGGTTATGCTGTTCTTGAAGCAATGGTCTGTCGCTGTCCAGTTCTATCAACTGATTCTGATGGAGTAAGAAGTTTTATTGAACATAATTTGACAGGGAAATTTTTCGAAATAGGAAATATCCCCCAAGGAGTTGAAGAAGCTACAGAACTTATGGAAAATATTAAGCTAAGAGAAACAATTAGACAAAATGGTTTTAGGCATATTGAAGTTAATTTTTCCCCAGAAAAGTATGCAGAAAATTTTTTAAATATGATTAGTGATATAGGTGAAAAAAATTAGACATGTAAGATAAAAATAAGTTGCATTTAACTTGTGGTGAAGATAAAAAATGCCGTTTAAGCGGCATTTTTTATTGTTTAAGAAATATATGAAATGTAAAAGAAGTACTTAAGATTTAACTCCAGAAGTCTGAGTTTTGGTAAAAGTCAGGAGGGGGGGAATTGGACTTTAGCTTGTACTAATTATATGGTTAGAGTCATAAATTTAAGTTCAAAAAAATAAAGAAGCCAAATAGCTCCTTTATCATAGTGGTAATGACAAAAAATCTGTTATTGATTAGTTATGATCATTTTTTGTATCGCTTCCTCGAATGATGCCACACTTCTTTCCCAAGTCCATTTTTCAGCTTCTTTTTCACCTGCAAGTGCTATCCTGGAACGAAGAGAAGGATCCTCGATTAATCTAATAATATCATTCCCTAGTTGATTTTGATAACGGTAGGAAATGAGTGCATTTTCTTCGTGACGGCAATATTCAAGGTTTCCTCCGTTATAGGTGGTAACAAACGCAGCTCCACACCTCATTGCTTCAAGACCTGGTATGGAGGCAGAATCATAGATGGAAGAATTCACAAATATATCTGTATGATTATAGTGATAACAAAGTTCTTTATCATCAGCTGGTGTGAACCACTTAAAATTATTAGTGTTCTTTAATTTTTTTAGGATTGGAGAAGAGTAAAATTCATCCGGTGGAGAAATTAAATTGATTATAGTATTGGGATATCTTGAATGAACCATTTTTAATTGGCTAATGAGGTAATCTTGTTCACGGTGCCAAGAAAGTCCACCTTCTGGTTTACGCACAATAGCTGAAATTTGTATAGGTGTTTTCGCATTTCTAATTTTAAAATTTTTAAATATGGTACTGATTCCCACTGGAACAATATGTCCTTTAATGCCGTGTTCTAAGAAGATAATTTGTTGTTGAGACTTTGATAAAACAATTAAATTGGGTGTTAGATAATAGGAGGGGAAGGACTCATGGTTATTTTCGATAAATGGTGGCTCATAACATAAACTTAAGCGAACATGCATACCTTTTCCATCTTGACTCGCTGCATGTGTATAGGGCACCATGGTATAAAAGTTTGAAATAATAACATCACTTTTAGGGAAATCACTTTCTCCTATTATATTATTTTTAGTTCGTACCAATCTAGCTTTAGTTGGATAATCAACCTTACCTTGTGATGCCATTAAGATTGTAACATCATGTCCTCTATCCACGAGACCATTAGTAATCTCAGCTAACATTCGTTGGGCTCCGCCTTTGCTAAGTGTAAAAACTGGAAAAGTAAACTTCATAATTTTTTCCTTTCTAAATTAATTAGTTTTATTAAGCTTTGTTCATATTTTTGATTAAGAGACTTTATTTCATTGTTTATTTCTTCAGTGTTATTTTTTGTACCCATATCATCATGGACTCTATACTTAACTAACGGCTCATCTAAATACAAAAATTCATAATGTTGTATGGCTCTTAACCAAAAATCATAATCCTGGGTGAATTTTAGCTTTTCATTAAATAATCCTAAGGTAGAAAACAATTCCTTTTTCATCATTACGGTACACCCATTAATGTTATTACCAATTATGAAATTTTGTAAAAATTCAATTTTTTTCTTAAAGAATACACCTGCTTCTTTATGAATAATTTGACTGTTATTATCAATTAAAGAATAGTTCGTATAGCTGAAAAATCCATTTGTTTTTTTCATGAAGTTTAATTGTTTTGAAATTTTCCCTTCGTAATAGAGGTCATCAGAACTTAACCAAGAAAAATAATCTCCCGTGGCATTTTGAATTCCTAAGTTAAGTGCACTTGCTGTTCCGCCGTTTTCCTTTTCTATAAATCGAACGCTCCCAAGGAAAGGGGTGATTTTCTCGATGAATTTAGTTGAGCCATCGCTAACGACTATTACCTCTATATTTGGATATGATTGATTTAAAGCACTCTGTATTGCTTGATCCACGTAAGAACAATTATAAAAAGGTATTATAATAGATACTTTATTAATACGAAGCACCTCCAAACGGATTAAATAGATGAACATACTTAAACTACATAATTATCAAACTAGATACTCACTATATATAATATGAAATGTTGAATAAAGAAGTGAAAAATCTGTTAGAAATTATTGAAAAATAGGTTCGAGAAAATGTAAAGGTTAACTTATGCTAACTGAGCCATTAATTAGAATATAGAATGAATGTTTAGTTGTTAATTGATTCGTGTGTGCTGGTTATATGTCTTAACGATCTAAAAAGTGTTATTTGGGAAATTGTATCTCAAAATAGAAACTTTAGACAGAGTATAACCTAGAACTATTTGAAGGGTTAACAGAAGATTCTTAACATTATGTCGGAAAGAAGATTTCGAGCTATTAATCTTTTAAAGTTTTAGTTTTCTGTCCAATCAGATTCGATAGATTCTCATATAATAAATTGTAAAGCAAATATTATTCAAGGAGGATGATATAATGAAAGTAATTGAAGATTTTAATTCTAGTGTCCCTTCTAACTTTAGCCAAAGTCTAGATAGAGAAATTCCTAGTTCACCATCTAGTATAACTCTTGCAGCATTTGGTCTAGCTGTTAACAAAACAAATTCCGATGTTTTATTATTAGGTGAGATTGGAATTCAGTCGTTATTAGGAGTTCCACAGGTCCTATTAACTGTTTTTCGAAATACAGGTATTATAGGTACAATTCAAGTTAATACTCTGGCAGTTAATGAACTTAGAAATGCTAGTTTTCAAATTATAGATAAAAATCCACCATTAGGATACCATTCTTACAGGGTAACAGCACAAGTATTAAATCCATTGCTAAATCAAGCGTCAGCTGTAGGTCCTATAAGCTTATCAGGTACTTCTATTTCACCTGTTGGTTAAATAAATCAAGCAATATTTAATAATAACCCCTCACATCTTTGTGAGGGGTTATTATTAAATATTTTTCACCAATTGTTATCTGTTTCATAACCTGCATCAATTAGTAAATTACCAGCTACTTCCTTAAATTTTTCTTTAATTTCATTATCAAATTCTTCTCTCCACGAGCCAATTTTTCCTTTTCTAAAAGTATTAGATTCACTTGGGTTAATATTAGCTACCATAATAGGGACCATTTTTTCGAAAGGAATAATTGGTGTTGTATCACCCCATAGATATTGAACAACTTTCGTTATAGTTTTATAGCGTGATTCATTAGATAGCATTAAATCCTCGAATGAAATAGCTAGAGTATTTGAATCAGTTATCCAATTATAAAAAGGTCGATTCCAATCATCGAAGTTTGGCCAACAATCTTTAATTCCTTGAATTAAGGTGATCATACGTTCTTTTGGTACTGTTAAATTGTGATTAAATTCATTATATAATGGATGTTCGTTCCATTTGTTTGGGATAAAATAAGATAAAGAAACTAAGACATCTCTTGGGTCACGAAAGATGAAAACATGTTTTAAATTTAATTTACTTAACATAGAGGCATACACATCAGAATGAAACATATGCCCAACTCCAAATTCATTTGGTTGTAATTGAGCTAGACGATAGAAATGATCCTTAAAAATATTAATATCCTTAACATGATGATCTATAAAGAATTTTTTTTCCATGTTGTTGATATCATTTGTTAAATTTGGCATACCATTAAGGACTTGATGTAATAAATGTGTACCACTTTTTGGTACTGATGACATTAAAAAGGGTGCTAATTGAACAATGTTACTGTTTTTAGACATTTTCTTCTCCTTTTTTTGTTTTATCCAATTTGTCAGTCTTACTTGTTGATTATTCCTTTCAAGAAAGTAGATTAAGGATCGTGTCTATGATTCAAAGGCTTTTCTTTTAAAGAAGAATTTTCCTATAAAAGCTAATAATATCTTTTATTGATGATTCAAATGGAATTACTTGATTCCATCCTAATCTAGTTATTCTTGAAGAATTAATTTCAATAGGTTTTTCATAAACTGGACTCACTTTTGTAATTACCTCAAAATCAATTGTCGTCATTTTTTTGAATACATCGATAATCTCTTCTAAGGATCGACTCTTTCCTGATGCGAATGAATATATTTCACCTGATCTACCCCTTCTTAAAAGAATTTCATAAGCTCTAACGGCATCTCTAACATCAAGGAAATCCCTTTGAGCAAGCAGATTATTTACTTCAAGTATTTTATTACTCATTTTTTTTTCCATTTTTACGATTTTTTGTGCGAAAAGAGAACAGACGCCATTTGAATAACCCGGACCTATAAGGTTGCATGGTTTTGCAATAACAATATGCATATTATATAATTTTGCCCATGCTTGAGCGATAACAATTTGAAGTGTTTTACTTAAACTATAAGGGTGGGGTAGAGTGGACAAATTTGCTGGATCTACTTGAAGCGCTGATCCTACTATAACAATTTTACAAGTAGGGTTTTCTTGGCGAACAGCTTCGAGTAAATGTGCTGTAACCATCGTGTTTGCTTCGAGTGATTTAATTGGCTCATTCCAGGACTCTCCCACATGATTTTGTCCTGCCAAATGAAGAAGGTATTTTGGTTTAACTTTTTTAATTAGTAAAGAGACATTATTTTTATTAGTGAGATCACAAAATTCAGTATGAACCTTCTTATTTACAAGGGGAGTATTCATTGTAACTCCAATGACATCATAACCTAATTCTGTGAAATAGTTACATGCATGTTGTCCTGTAAAACCACTGGCACCTGTAATTAATATCTTGGAATCTCGTTTCAATGATTTTGCATCCATTCTCTTAATTCTACTAACATATCTTTATAAGAAGGAATGTGATATTGAAAATCAGTCCGGGTACTTTTAATCGTTCGATTAAGAGTTATAGAATCATCAGCAATGATTCGAACATCATACTTTCCAAAAACCTCTTGAAATAAATTTAACAAAGTATACTTAGATATATTTCTTTTTGAACCTAGATGATACAAACCAGTAAGTTGACTTTTAATCATCTCTTCTGTTGCTTTTGCTAGTTCAAGTGTTGTTACACCATTCCATAATACTTTTTCATATCCTTTAATTTCACCCGATTGTTTCATAAACCATAAGAATAAGCCTATTCCATTATCCTTTAATTCAGGTCCAATTATTGAGGTGCGTATTGTTAAATGTTTGTCATTATTTATTTCACCTAATCTTTTAGATTGGGCATATACAGATGTCCCATCAGGAATATCATTTTCTGTATAGTCACCCTTAGAACCTGAAAAAACACAATCAGTACTAATGTGGATTAATTTTCCTCCATGTCGCTCAGCCAACTTAGCTATTTGATGAGGGAGTAAACTGTTTGCTTGTAATGCCAGTAGGGGGTTATTACTTGCATGTTCATTTAAGATTCCTATACAATTGATAACAAAATCTGGTTTAATTATCTCTATTAATTCTTCTAAACGTTTAACATCTATAACATCAAAAAAGAGACTTTCTTTGTCTTCTTTATCCCTTGATGTATAGAATACATCATAAATTTTACTTTGTTTGAAATATGCTGTCATTATATGACCAGCCATTCCTTTTCCACCAAGGATTAATACCTTCATTTAAATAAACCCGCCCTTCAATAACATTTCCTTAATTTCTTCTGGACTAATTAATCCAGTGCCGGAATGGTAACTTTCTAAATTGACAGGTTTATATTTTTCGTAATGCTTTCTTAAACCTTGGATGTGTATAGAAGGGAGTATGACATAATACTCATCATCATAAGTGATAGTTGTCTTACTTTCATATTTTGATAAAAGTAATTCATGAATTTTTTCTCCTGGGCGTACACCTAGTGTTTCAATTTTGACATTTTCTTTTTGAGAAGCCTCTATTAGAACATTAGCTAAGTCTAAAATCTTAAATGCAGGCATTTTCATCACGAAAATCTCTCCACCAATACTCTCGAAAGTAGCTTTAAATACTAGTTTGATTGCATCTTGCACAGTTAAGAAAAAACGTGTCATATTTAAATCTGTAATACCAACCTTTTGCTTTTCATTAATTTGTTTTTTAAATACATGGATGACACTACCATTTGTACCTAAAACATTTCCACCTCTTATACAAACAAATTTTGTATTTGTTGTGAGTGTATTAGCGTGAATGATCAATCGCTCACCCATTGCTTTTGATAAACCATAAAAATTTGAAGGGTTTGAGGCTTTATCAGTAGAGATGTAAACTGCTCTTTTTACATTACAAGCTATAGCAGCTTCTATTACATTTTGTGTACCGATCACATTGGTTTTTAATGCTTCGGTAGGTTGATCTTCACAAACCGGAACATGCTTTAATGCTGCTAGGTGAAATAAATAATCAACGTCTTTTGCAGCTTCGATTAATGCATCTTTTTCTTTAATATCACCAATAATAAAGTGAAGTTTAGGATTATTATCAAATTCCTGTTTCATAGAAAATTGAGCAGATTCATTTCTTGAAAATATACGAATTTCTTTTGGGTCGTAAGTTAAAAGCTGTCTAACCAATTCATGGCCCCATGAACCAGTACCACCTGTCACTAAAACTGTTTGATTATTAAACACTTTTCATGCCTCCTAATATTAGTTTAACTATTTTATCCGACACATTCGTTTGATCATATCCTTCAGGGAAAAGCCAATTTTTTGGTTGATTTACCATTACATTGACTGAGCTAACAATTTGTAATGCACTAATTCCAGAAATGATATTGCTCCCACATGTAATCGTTTCAGGACGTTCTGTTGTTTTTCGAACGGTAATCGTAGGAACATGAAATAAACAACATTCTTCTTGAACGGTTCCACTATCTGTCAACACACAGAAAGCACTCTTTTCCAATTTAACAAAATCAAAAAATCCAAAAGGTTCATAAAATTCTACTAAAGAATCTATTTCAATATTTAGATTTTCTAATCGAGATTTTGTACGTGGATGGATACTACAAACAACGCGTTTTTTGTATATGTTTGCTACATTGTTTATACCCTTGAAAATTTCAAGCAGTCGATCTTCATGGTCCACATTCTCTGCTCGATGTACAGTTACTAAGAAATAATCTTTCTTTTCTAGAAGTAACTTTTCTAAAATTGTACTCTTATTAATTTCAGTTTTATAATGGTCTAATACCTCATTAATAGGATTTCCAGAGATGAAAATTCGATTTCGAGGGAACCCTTCATTAACTAAATTCTCTTTACTCTGTGGAGTGTATGGTAGATTAAAGCTAGAAATCGAATCAATTAACCGTCGATTTTTCTCTTCAGGAACTTCTAAGTCAAAACATCTATTTCCAGCTTCCATATGGATAACTGGAATTCCCATACGTTCAACTAATATTGCACTTAAGCCACTATTCGTGTCTCCTAAGACTAATACTTTGTCTGGCTGCTCTTTTAACAAAATAGTTTCTAAATTCTTATACATTAAAGATAACTGTTCTCCTAGAGAATGTTGTTGAGTAGATAGGACATAATCAGGCTTTCTAATGTTTAAATCCTGAAAAAAGATATCACTTAATGACGAAGTGAAATTTTGCCCAGTATTGATTAATACATGTTTTTCAGCAAAATTATCTAGTTTTTTTATAATTAGGCTTAAGCGAATAATCTCTGGTCGTGTTCCTAATATTGTCATTACCTTCATGATCGATGCTCCTTTGTCACTATTATTTTATATTAATAGACCGATTCAAATTCAATTTCAGCCTTACTTATAATTTATGCAATTATATGATTTATGCTATGGGCAACTCTATTACTTTTAATAGTCATTTTGTCTAATTGTTTTTAGAAAATATTTAATTACTAGACTAGTATCTTGCAAAAAAGATTAAAATTAGAATGATGTAAGAATAATAAGTGGAAAATTATTAAGTAAAACAAAGGGTAGCGTACAAATCAGATAACAATAGGCTAATGAAAGAACCTTTTCTACTAAGTTTCATATAATTTAGTAGAGTAATATTTAATAATAGAGTTGAATTCTTAGAAGGAGGTAAATTTATTCGAATTGATAGAGTGAATTATATGGGTCAGATCAAATCAATTTTTATGTTGAAAACGAAATTTAACTAGTTGATATAACTTGGAGAAATTTAAAAACAATAAGTTTTGTTTTTTTAATGAAGTGAACGGAGAGATTACATGAAGTGTGTTCAAATTGTAAAAAAGGGGGAAAAGATAATGGATTATTAGACTGTTCTTATTTTGTAGAGTAGTTTTATTGAGTTTTTCTCCCTTTATTACCTTATTAACAAAGCAGGTTGCTTAGTTTGAGTTTTTAACAATTTTATTTGATAACTCATTTAATTGACATTCTAGTTCAGAAAGCTGGATAATAGTTGAATCTAGTTTTTCTTCGTAAAATAAAGAATTCTTCAACAGATTCTTGAATTCTAAATCTATTTTTTTTAAGGTAGACAGTTCATGATCTTTATTTGATAATAAATTAAATACACCAACAATTGAATCGGTATCTTTTTGCATATTATCTATTTTTTTAATCAAATCACTTTGCTTTTTCTTGAATATTTCGAATTCTTGATTAATTCTATTATTAGAATTAAAAATAAAGCTATTCTTTTCAAATTCTAAAGAGGATTTATGAAGTTCCTCCTTTAATTTTTGATTTTCAATATGAATCTTACTTAACTCAACATTTTTTTTAGATGTCTTAGAATCTAATATATTAATTTCTTTTTGTAATTCCGAGTTAGTTTTCTTAAGTAAATCATTTTCTTCATAAAGCATTTTAATTGTTCTAGAGTATTCCTCCGTTTGATTCATTAATTCGAGGTTTTTAGATTGAATATTTCCAACTTGTTGTAGTTTTAAATTTATGTTTGTATTTTCCTTAATTAGCTTTTCCTTGTTCTCACTAATTTGGTCGATCTTATCTAAGGAATTATCTAAGTTTGTTTGTAACAATATAATTTCATTATCCTTTTCATGGCATAAAAGGTAAGCTTTTTTCCTATCAGTTTCTAATTCATTATTTTTACTTTTTTGTTCATTTAGTTCTAATTCTAATAATGATATTTTATTTTTAATTTCTAGGTTTTCTTTAGTTAACTTATCAATAGTATTAGTTAATTTATTATGATTAGTTTCATATTTATTTATAACTTCTTGTTGTTCGAAATTTCTTTCTGCGAAGTTTGTATTTTTATTGAGAATTTGCTCTAACTCAGCTTGCTTCTCTGTTAAAAAATGATTTAAGGAACGATTTTCTTCATTTTGCTTTTTGATTTTTACTTGGTTTTCCTCATTTTGTTCTTTTAAATCCATTATTTCTTTAGCTTGATCACTTTTTTCTTTTGTGCTTTTTTCTATTAACTCTAACATTTTCTTATGTTCCTGATAAGAGTCATCTATTTGCAAAGATAGAGTAGCATTTTCTTCTAATAATTGTTTGTTTTGCTCTTTTAGCTTTCGTAAATAGGAGTAGTGATAATTATTTTCATAATCTTCAACTTGAGATTTATATTTTTCAAGTTCTGATTTATAATAAATAATTCTTTGTTGAAGTTGAATAGGGTTATTAGTATCTTCCCGTTTCATATAGAAGCACCCTCCTTTGTAATAATTTTTTTTGTTGTTGATATTACAGTTTTTCTTTTAAAATTGAAAGAATATCTTCAAACTCAGTCTTGTTTTTACTCATTAATAAGTCTAATGCATTAATTAATTCCTCAGGAATTGAACTTTGGACATTCTCAGAAGTTTGCTGATTGTTTCTTTCATTTTCCATTAATAAATAGACAATGAGCATATTTAGTGTGTTACCTTCTAAATAGATGAAGCTATTGTTATCCTTGTTTTTATTTTTTAATTGTTCTAATTGATTTTTAACAAAGGTACGACTTAATTCTTTTAATAGAAATTCATGTTCTTGCTTTTCATTTGAATTCATAATGTTTTACCTCTCAATCTTTCATTTGACCGTTAATATGGATTTGGTTAATGGCTGGAATACCGTCTTTAAATTCCTCAGCATAACTATAGCCCATAACACCTCCAGAATACGTTTTTTCAGGAGTCCATTTCACTTGAAAATTTGGAAAGGATATTTTTTCAGATGGTGCAATTATTTCTTTGCCAACAGGCATAAGCCAAAATTCTGTTGGGTCTGTCTGGTTATTAATCCGTTCCCAAGTTTCTTTTGGTTGCAAAGCTGTATTGCTTTTTTTGCTTATATATTTTCCTGAAAAATGGAAAGGAACATCTGACTTTAGTTTTATGCAAATGTAAGGTTTAGTGCATACTGTATTTCCTATATTTTGAAGATGAAATGTACCAATTAGTAAATTTTCCTTATCTTTACAATGAGATATATTTGTACTGTATGTAAAATAACTAATTATCTTTACGTTATTATTATGCTGAGCTTCAGAAACTAGCTTTTTTATTTCTTGAATATAGGAAGTTGTTTCAAACTCAAATTGTTCAATTTTCTTATAAAATCTTATCAAATTTTTATCCTTCATAATATATAGTACTCCTTTATTAAAATAAGAGAGAGGAGTGAATTCCTCTCTCTATCCTTATGCACAATTATTCTGCATCATCACCATTATCAGGGAATAATACAGGACATTGAGGTGGCATTGTAGGAGCTGGGCATGCTGGAGTTGGTAAAATATCTCTCGGTTGACAAAAATCCGCTACAACTTCAAGTGTTACAGGGAATGTTGATTGAATACTTTGGCATAAACGTACTGTAACTGTTGCATCGAATTCATCAGCTAAATCATCACACTCAAAAGTACAGATAAAACAGTCTAATTCTGGATAAGATACTTCAACCATTGTTCCTTCTGGAGCACAAAGAACAACTTGCTCACAACGTGAGAAATCGAATGAAGTTTCTCCAATACCCAGTAAAGTTGGGAAGAAAAAGGTAACAGTGAAATTTTTACGGATAGTAACTAATTGAAGTGTAACTAGTGCGCCATCAATGACAAATTCTCTATCTTCACGATTAAGAATATCAACATCACTTGCTGTGACTTCACATGTTACAGGTCCAGTAATGTCATCACATGTAATTTGTTCTTCACCAATTACTGGTAGGTCTTCGTCAACAAAAGTTAAATCAAACGATGCCTCATTAAGAATCCAATCATATACTTTTGTTGTGTTAATACATAGGAGTTCCTGGCCTCCTGATAAATTTTTTGCTTGCATGTAGCAAACACCTCCGAATTAGTATAATTTCTTTCATTTGTAGCATATGTATACTAGTAGAAAGGGTTCATAGTTTATGTGCGAAATGTTAAATTGTGTAAATGTCTCGTAGGGTAATAAACTAGTTTAATATTATTCAGAAGGAGGATGGAGCAAAATGGATCAACAGAAATTAAACAACTTAGATAATATAGATGAATTAACAAATAAGCTTAAGCTTTATAAGCAAACATTAGAAACAATAAAAGCAGGAAAGGTAATGGAAGATTACCTATTAATGAAGAATGAAGGAGTTAAATTAGTTGATCAAGTTTCATATATAGAAAATGAAATGAATTTAATAAAAAAAAATACAGATGATCACCTAGTCAAGATACAACAAAAAGTTAATCTTCTTACAGAACAAATGATGAATGCACAAGAATCAATGGAGAATATGGCTCTAAGATTAAATCATCTTTCTGATAAGATCGATTATATAAAATCAAATGATTTTAAAGTGGAATTAGTTGAAAGAATGAAAAAAAATACAGTACCAAATGAAGTTGCTTTGGTCGAAAAAAATGAAATAGTCCTATTAAAAGATGAACTGAAGGAATTAAAGAAAGTGCTACTTGAAAAAGATTCCGAGAAAAATTCTTTTTATAAACCAATTTATAATAAACAACCTACTAGCTTTCAGCAGCTTAAGAAGATGATTAATTCTTCCTTACAAGAAAATAAAAATTTGGTACAACGACATCAACAATTTACCTCCATGAGAGATCCGAAGGTAAAAGCTGAGAAACCTATAAGACAACGTGGACAGAATCCACATAGATTGGGACCTAATGAAAATGAAAAATTAAATAAAAATACAGATGAATCATATGTTTCAAACCCTTCAGACGATGGGTTTATTCAACAAGAAAATCCTGAATCTAAAGATCAGTACCACGATGAAAAGAATACACCAGTTTATGAGACTTCTTATAATCATGATACGGATGAAATCAATGTAGAATTAAATGAAGAAAAAAAAGAAGAAGATCATGAAAATCAGAAATTAATACATTCACTTGAGCAATCTGTTCAAGAAAAACTTATTGTCTTAGAAGAAAATATAGACCCTTTACATGACAGAAAGATTAAAAATTCAGAAAGAACTATTCATGATACTAAAAAGGTATTGGATGAGAATGAAAAACCTTCATTTTTTTCGTTTCTACAACGAGGTAAAAATGGAGATAAATGAGAAACTGTTTTTTACAGAATATTGCTTGAAAGAGATCATTAATCATGGGGTAAAATATCTTCCTAATGAGGTTTGTGGAATTCTTTCAGGAACCAATAATTGTATACAATCGGTTTGGAAATTAAAAAATGAACTAAATTCAGATAGAAGGTTCTATGTGGGAAAAGGTGTTGTAAAGTGTACACTGAAATTAATTGAACAAAGGGGCCATGAAGTGTTAGGTATTTATCATTCACACCCAGCAACATCACCAATTCCTTCAACTTCCGATATTATTAATCACCCTGATCCCAATGTCAAAATGATCATTATCTCATATAAAAAAATAACCCCAGTTGTTAAGTGTTTTAAAATACACAATCAACAATTTAAAGAAATATTATTTTTAGTTAAACAATAATAAATTAGTCCAATCAAATTAGTATGGTGTGCTTATAATAATCTATAAAATCAAAGGAGAGATTAAATTATGGTCCCTTGTAGAAGTTCAAAAGAGATAAAGAACAGCCCAACAATTATTAATAGGAAGAAAAGAACAAAAATATCTCCCAATAAGAAAAGAGTCATTAAAGGAGGATGTTGTTTAAAACGAAATTAAGTTTTAGTACAATAGTTTTAATAAACAATTAGAATAATAATGCTAAAGGATAAAGATTTATAGTGAATTAATTTATTGTTCATATAAGAGCCTAGCATAATGAAAGCTGGACTCTTTTTTATTTGTATTTGATTAAAGTTTGAATTATAACTAATAATATAAGGCTCTTTTCTGTAAGATTGTTACTAATTAATAGATTTTACTTTATTTGAAAAATAAATGTGAGTTAATAAAAAGTTGGCTAACAACTAACTACCTAGAAGTTTAGAACAATCAGAACACAACATTTATGAGAAACTGTGGACTACAATTTTTAAAATGCGTTCATTAACTAGAAAAATTAGTAAACTTTCACTTCTTAGAAAGAGGCTTTTAGCGTGTTGTACATGCTAAAGCAGCGGGTGCTCATAGTTTATTGAAGTAACAAATGATGTACATATTATTCAAAAGTAAACCTATTCAATGAGGAAGCCAAACACATATTAATGTTATCCGTCCTATGGTGTTATCAAGTGAGGTATGTTCAGCTGATACCGTTCCTGATCCAAGTGATTTCGATGTATTTTATACTGGAGTGCAAACAAATTTACTAATTTCATTCTCACCAAAAAGAGAGATGAACTTTAAAGAAAGAATCAATAAAACTATAAGGGATGATTATTATCAAGAGAATCACTATTCCAAGTAATAGTTAATATGCATATTAAACAGCATATAAATTCACACTTTAAATAGTAAATTATTATACTTCTCAAATAAAGAGAGATGACTGATCTATTTACATAATCTAAATATAAAAGCAAAACGAATTTCAAGAAATGATCTCGAGCGGAAATTTTTATGTTTATTACAGCTTTACTACATTAGCAAAGGCTTCACTATGTTCACGGCGTTCTTTTCGAACTTTAATCCGTTGTGGTGCCGTATTGAAAAGCATCACTTCTTCGTCAGATTCAGGAACAACCTTCGGTACAACAACAGGTTTACGTTTGTTATCTAAAGCAACAAATGTTAAAAATGAAGTTGCTGCTAATTGACGTCTACCCGTAATTAAATCCTCAGTAATTACTTTTACAAATACCTCAATTGATGATCGCCCAACAGATGACACATAAGATTCAAGACTAACTGATTCACTAGTACGAATCGGGATTAAAAAATCCACAGAATCTGTTGAGGCAGTAACAACGTCACAACGCGAATGCTTTGCTGCAGAAATTGATGCAACATCATCAATATAACTCATAAGCTTACCACCAAATAATGTATTATGATTATTAGTATCAAGCGGAAATACCCGACTTGTTTTTATAACAAGTGATTCTTTACATTTCTTTTCATCTCTTTTATCCATAACATTCTCTCCTGACTAATCTAATGCAAGTGGGTTAATTCATTGTTATATTATTCTCTTTTTTAAACAGAACGTCAATTTCTTTGTTTCATTTTCTTACATTGTAGACATAAAGATGGCATTTTTTCATACTAAAGATAATAAAAAGTCTGAATTATAATAGTAAACTATAAACTTTTTGTGATTAGTATCAATATAAACTTAATTCCTCATTATCAGGTAAATACATTCAAAGGATACATCAGAGATGAACATAAGTTTACGAACGAAATTATTTTCTCCGGGAAGGCTTACTTCTGCTCTTTTTGGTGATGGTAGTGAAAGTTCAGAAATTGGTCAAAAGCTCAATCAATATATTGGTTTACAGCCTGAAGTACAAGCAATTTATGTTGTTACTACAGATGGCCGTATGATTACTTCACCAAAATTGGAATTACCAGATGATTATGATTCAAGAGGACGACCATGTACCAAGAAGCAGATTAAAAAAAGGGAGAAGTAGTCATTACTAGTCCATATGAAGATGCTGTTCAGGTGATATGGTTGTGACCATTACAAAAACATTAGAAGATGGTACAGATGTGATTGGAATCGATTACAGAATGAACCAATTAAAGGATACGGTTGAAGAATTACGTATCGGTAAAAAAGGATCTGCTATTTTACTTGATACAAAACAGAATTTTATCATGAGTCCTGTTGCTAAAACTGGTGATCCTGCAGAAAATGCATTTTATGATAATCTATACCAGAACGATTCTGGTCATTTTAGCTATAAATTAAATCAAGATGATAAAGAAATGTATTTTTTAACAAATGAATTAACAGGATGAAAGGGTGCTGGAACATATTTCGCTAAAGAAATAAGCGATGCTTCTCAACCTATATTAAATACAACAGTTCTTGCTATAGGTATTTCTGTTGTTCTCGGAACAGCTGTTGTCATATTTATCGTATTTTCTAATACACGAAAATTAAAAGATTTACAGGACTAAGCGAAAAAGATAAATCAAGGTGATTTAACAGAAACAATCAATATTCAGTCAAAAGATGAGATTGGTTTGTTAGCTGTTTCATTTTCTGAGATGCAAGCTAGTTTACGTGATTTATTAAAAACACTTGAAGATAATTCAACACAGCTTGCTGCATCAGCTGAACAGTTAACTGTAAGTTCAGAACAAACCAGTCAAGCAACTGAACAAGTTACAACTGCAATTGTTGAAGTGGTTGGGAGTGCTGAAACACAAACAAATAATATTGATAAAAATGTACTTGCATTAAATGAAATAGCGCATGGATCTTCAATTATCGCCGATAATTCATTAGCTATTACTGATTTAACTAAAGCCACTACTGCTAAAGCTGAAGAGGGTGGAGAATCTGTCAGCAAAACGATAGAGCACTGGCATAAAACGCGGCAATTGAAGCAGCACAAAAGATGTGAGAGTGGACTTTCAATATCTGAAGAAGCTATTCAAAAATTCGGAGAAATCCTTAATAGCATAAGGGAGATTTCCCCACAAATTTGAATCAATATCTGCAACAGCGCAACAAATGTCAGCTGGAACCCAAGAGGTAGGGGCAACAACAAATGAAATTGGAGATGCAGCAAAAGGCAATGCAGCAACAGCAGAGGAAGTAGCAGCATCAACTGAAAAGCAACTAGCTTCAATGGAAGACATCTCGACTTCTGCAAAATCTCTTTCTGCAATGGCTGAAGATTTAAAGAGTTTAATTAAAAAATATAAATATTAAGCTACTTTGTTAAAGTATGGTAAACGCTATGACATTTTAAACTTACGAAAAGAGACTGGAGGAAGAAGGAAACAGTAAAATCTATGTTGTTTAATAATAGAAAACATTATATTATAAGTTTAGTAGATTTTTCTAGAAATGAGGATCGTAAATGGAAGAAATAGTAGTTTATCGCTACGATGAGTATATAGATGCACCAATAGATATCGTATTTTCGTATGTGAATGATGATGATAAAATTAAACAGTGGAACACTATGTTTATTGAAAATATCTACGAGTCTGCTAAAGATCAGCATATGTATAAAAAAGGTATCTCCTTTAAAAGTGTTCAAAAATTAGATAAAAAAACGATCACAGTTGATACACACATTGTTGAATATGAAGCACCCTATAAAATTATTATGCATTCAACAACGAAGGAAGGAGTAAGTATTTCAAAATACTTACTAACACGAGAATATAGTGGTACTAGATTGGTTGTCGAAGCAAGTTTAATACCAAGTAATATATATTATAAATTAATGACAAAGATATTTGGAAGGTTTACTAAGTTTATTTATGAAGAGCAATACAATAATTTGAAAGAATATGTGGAAAATGAAGTTCAAATTTCCTGAAAAAATGAGCGTACCAACAAATTGATATTCTAATTGTTGATACGCTCATTGTTTTATTTCTTTTCAGCTTCTTCAGCTTCTATTTTAGCAACAGCTTCTTCATAATCTTCGTTAAACCAGAGCGGATCATCATTATCAACTTCACCATTATAGTTTATTAAAATCTCTTCTCCGGCTTTTATATCTTTATAAGCGAAAAAATCAAAAGTATGATTTGGGAAATTAATATCATATGTTGCATTTGGTTCATAAGAATGATTAAACATCATCCCATAACCTAAAAGTATACATGTATGATTTATACCATACTCAAATGCATAATCAGCTAACAAAGTTTGCTCGATCAACTCATGTTGTTCATTTGGATATGCTATAACAGGAGCTTCATGTAATAGCTCACCTTTTGCAATATCTCTTGTTGCAAATACGCCTCGAGTAAATTCTCCTGTACTAAGTGTTGAATTTTTGACTTCAATCATGTGGTCACCATTTACCTTTCGTAAAAAAACTATATCCTCTTAATTCTGGCAGTTCAATTCAAGGAAAGCAACCTTTAAATTGTATTAACATAACTTTTTTAGTTATATCATTTTATTTTTATCCCTGGCCTTTACAAAAAAATAGGCAGTTATCCAAGATGCTATTGGAATAACAAGTGCAACGCCAATCCCAGCACAAAGGATCGTAATCAATTCTGCGCTAAATACTTTTGAATTGATAACTTCTCCAAAGGAATATGATAAATCTTTAAACCATATAAGTAACCCTAAATAACTTCCGAAGAAGGCAAAAAATAAAGTGTTTGTATTTGTACCTAATATATCTCTTCCGATCGTAATACCAGATTTAAATAAAGCTCTTCTATCCATCAAAGGATTATGAATTAACATTTCACGCATTGGAGAGGAAATTGAAATGGCAACATCAATAATTGCCCCGATTGTACTCATTATGATCATTGAAGCACCTATCTTTACAAAGTCCACGCCTATGTAAAGCGAAAATGCTCCAAATTCTCCTGTTTCTTCTTCACCAAATCCCTGAGTCATTGTGTATTTTGTTACCAAAGTAATAAGTAACAGTAAAATTGATAGGGTAAGTATGGTAGATAGAAATGCAGTTTTTGTTTTATCGTTTACTCCATTAATATAGAATAAATTGATACAACTAATAAATGCACTAGCTATTATCGTTAAAATAATTGGATCAGCATTGGGATCTGTCATAAATAGAGTGGTTAGAAAAAGCACAATAAAGTTTAGAAATAAGCCAATGAAGGAACGAGCTCCCTTTTTTCCACCAATAGCTACCATTAAAATAAATAAGATTGTGCCTAAAACTATTAGTACATTCATATTTTTGCCCTCATTCTATTAATGAAAAAAAGAGATGTGTATAAGCCTAATGGAATCGTTAAAACAATTCCTATACCACCTGCTAAGGCCCGAGTTAATTCTAAAGAGAGATTCATGGATAAAGTAAAGCCCAAGGGCGAAGCATTTTTTAAAAATAAAACGAGCATTGGAATGGAACCACTAACATAAGCGAAAAACAAGATATTTGTCATCGTACCCATTATATCCTTTCCAATTTCCAAACCGGATTTTTTAAGAGCTTTAATTGATATTTTATTATTCTCTTCAAATAACCCAAAAATGGAAGATGACATTGTTATTGCGACATCCATTACCGCTCCTAGAGATCCTACTAAAACCCCTGCCATGAATACAATTTGAGGCGGTTGAGTAAGAAACTGCATTTCTTCATAACGTAATCCCTTCTCTGACGTTAGAAACATAACTAAAATAGTTATAATAAGTGAACTAGATGTTCCAAGTAGGGTAGCAATTATTGCTGCATATGTTTTCCCATTTAAACCATTAACAAGTAATAAAGAAATAATCGTAAATAATATCGCACTTATACTGCAGAGAAATAACAAACTAATTTCTGAAGTATTCAAATAAATATCTAATGCAAAAGATAATAGTGCAGCATTGACAATTAAACTTATTATTGAAAAAAGTCCTTGCTTTTTACCGACAATAAGTAAAACAAATATAAAAATCCAGGAGATAAAAAGAATGTATTTATCACGTTTTACATCTCTAATCGATCCAGTTAAAGTAGTACTATCTTCCGTGGAATCTATTGATACGAACAACTCATTTCCAACATGGTACTCTTGGTCATACGCACCTGATAATGAATACTCATTCGTTAAGGAGATCAGTTCTCCCCTATTTTCTCCATTTTTTAATTCAGCTATAATATTTTGCGTGAATAGCTTATCCTCATTACCATGAATATCTGTCACATCAACTGTTTCTTGTAGTTTTGCTTCTTTGACTTTTGCAATGGTATGTTCATAAAATAAGTAATTATTATGTACAAAAACCATGGAGAAAATAAAACAAAGTCCAATAAAAAAGTAAAACCCTTTATGTTTATTTGATATTTCTTTATACTTTTTAACTAACCAATTCAAACAAAATCCTCCTAATGAACATATCATAGAGATGATATCATATTTAGTAGTTTTCTATGAAGAAAAATTGGGATTATTGGTTTCTAACAAGTACATAGCGAAATATAAATATTGGAGTGAAATAGAGGAAAGGGAATAGGTTTTCTTGAAAAGGAATGTATGAATAATAAAAGACTTATCATGTTAGTGAAAGCTTAGATGTCTGGCTTTGGATACTTTAAACTAACTTTACGAAGAGGTTTTTATGCCTTGAAAGGAGAAAGAAATATGAAAGCAGTAATAGTAAAACAACCTGGTGGTGCTGATCAATTAATAGTAGCGGATTATCCAATGCCTACACCAAAAAACGGTGAAGTTGTAATAAAAGTAAAAGCATCTGCAATAAATCGTTCAGATATTATAGCAAGAGAAGGGAAAGCAGGGTATTTGGAAAATCCTATATTAGGTATTGAGGTTGCTGGAGAAGTAGTTGAAACAACAGAAGAAGCAAAAATTAAGATAGGAACTAGGGTTATGGGACTTGTAAATGGTGGAGGTTATGCTGAGTATGTCACAATGCCTGCTAACCGGATAATGATTGTTCCAGATCACCTATCGTTTGAACAAGCAGCGGCAATTCCAGAAGTCTTTTTAACTGCTTATCAAACATTATTTTGGTTAGGGGAATTAAAGGATGATGAAACAGTACTTATACATGCTGGTGCAAGTGGTGTAGGAACAGCTGCTATTCAACTAGCTAAAAAAATGACGAAAGCAAAAATAATAGCCACAGCAGGCTCAACCGAAAAAGTTAATTTTTGTTGTTCACTTGGTGCTGATATATGTATCAATTATAAAGAAAAAGCTTTTGAGGAAGAGGTATTAAAGGAAACAAATGGAAAGGGTGTTGATGTCATATTAGATTTTGTAGGTGCCTCATATTGGGAAAAAAATTTAAAGAGTATGAACACAGATGGTCGCTGGATTTTAATCGGAATCTTAGGTGGTCCGGTAGTTGAAAAAGTAAATTTAATGAATTTATTATTGAAAAGAATTCAATTAAAGGCAACACTTCTTACTCCGAGAAGTGACGAATATAAAAAACAACTTACAGAAGAATTTGAACAAAAAGTTGTGCCACTTTTTATACCAGAACAAATTAAACCTATTATTGACAAAGTCCTGCCAATAGAAAAGATTAAGGAAGCTCATGAATACATGGAAGGAAATAAAAATATTGGGAAGATCATTTTGAGTGTAAACTAGTTGATTTTCTTATACCTGAAAAATGAATACATAAGAATCCATAGAAATTATTAAGTCATTTCCTAATTGATAAGGAGAAAGATTAATAAATGAAGATCCAACAACCGAGTATAAAATTAAAAAATCATTTAACCCAAGAAGATTATGAAGACATAAAAGGTCTTATCAAGTATTGTTTGGAAGAAGAAAATATAGCATTGAAGCTTGAACTTGATTATAAAATGAAATCTTCTGAAAAATCGGATAACATAGAAAGAATTAATGAATTTATGTTTTATGATAATAAAACTCTAATTGGCTATATTGGTATTTGTCAATTTAGTGGTGAAGCCTTGGAAGTAAATGGTTTGGTTCATCCTCAGTATAGAAAAATGGGTGTGTTCAGTCGCTTATTTTCTTTAGTAAAAGATGAATGGCACAGAAGAAAAACACAGGATATGCTTTTATTAAGTGATCATAACTCTTTTTCAGGTATAGTTTTTATCAAGCAAACTAGCGCACAGTATGATAACTCTGAATATGAAATGTTTTTAAAAAATGAGTTAATAAAAAATGAATTCGAATCAGATGTATTAACATTTAGAAAAGCAACTAATAAAGATGCTATGGAAATTGCAAGACAAAACTCAATTTATTTCGAAATGATTTTAGATAATACTGACATTATTTCTCCTGAAGAAGAAGCAAAGCGAGGTGTTGATATTTATATTGTAGAGCTAGGTGAAAAAGTAGTAGGAAAAGTACAAATAGGTGTTGATGATGGTATTGGTGGTATTTATGGATTAGGAGTTTTGCCGCAATATCGAAGAAGAGGTTTTGGAAAGGAGATAATATTAAAGGCAGTAAATAAATTGAAGGAAAAGCAGGTTAAGGAAATCATGCTTCAAGTGGCTGTTAAGAACAAAAATGCCTTAAATCTCTACAAATCTTGTGGTTTTGTTGAACAATCTAAAATGGATTACTATAAGTTAACTAAAAGTAATAAAATCATAAGTATTTAAGCTAATAAAAACTCGAATTATTAGGAATTAGTTCACTTAATCTTTTGCCTAATAGTTCGGGTTTATTTGCTTTTTTCAATAGATTCTTTATTTTAATACTATTTTTAAGAACTAGTTGAAAGTAATCGTCTTTTGCATAATGGAACGGACTAACTTTTCCAGATTTACTGATTTTGAGTAAGCATTATTATCTATTTATTAGTTTAGAATTATATTTGATTTATTCGACTTTATGGGTGATTTCTTTATATATGTTCAGCGTCTATTTAGTGTAAATAGAATAAATCACTACAATTAAAAGTTTGTTGACCAATTGTATACATTTGTATACAATTAACTTGTATCCAAATGTATACATAAGGAGTGATTTTCATGAAGGAAGATTTGGAAAATCATAAAAACAAAGAACATCTTAGGGGAGATCGGTTTAAAGGAAAAGAACATCCTTCACATCACCGAGGACCTAAAACGTTTCGAAGAGGAAGAGCACTAGCTTTTTTAGAAATGATGAATGTTAAAAGATCAACAATAAAGCAACAATTAGATCAACCAGAATTTCAATCTATTCATCAAGTTATAGTAGGTGAATTAAAAGCGATTGATATGGTCATCAACGAGTTTACACAATTATTTGAAATTCAAGAAGGTGAGTCACTAGAATCATTCAAAAAGGGCAAAGGATATTCTTCTGAAAAAAGTAAGGGTGAGAAGCTATTAGAATCTAACCAGAAAGGTCTTGATTTCAATGAAGAAAATTAATCGGTATATAGATTCAATATTTACAAAACAAGACACTATTTTGGAAGAAGTTATTTTATCAATAGAAGAGAATGAAATGCCTGCTATATCGGTTTCTCCGTCATCTGGAAAACTTTTATCTATGCTGATATCAATTTCAGGAGCTAAAAATGTGTTGGAAATTGGGGCTCTTGGAGGCTATAGTGGAATTTGTCTTGCAAGAGGATTTACAAGTGAAGGGAGAATAACTTCACTTGAATTAGAAGAAAAGTACGCAAAGTTAGCACATACTAATTTATCTAAAGCAGGTTTTGGTGATCAAGTATCATATATTACAGGTGAAGCACTACATAGCTTAGAAAAGCTAGTAATAGAAAAACAAAGGTTTGATTTTTTCTTTATAGATGCTGATAAAATTAATTATGATAACTATCTAGAATACTGTATTAAACTCGCAGAATTAGGTGCGTTAATCGTTACTGATAACGTGCTTGTCCGTGGCAGTGTTGCAGATGATGATGTACAACCAAAGCCATACACTGAAATAATGAAAAAATTCAATGAAAAGGTTGCTAATCATCCACAATTGGAATCAGTTCTTATACCTATAGGTGATGGTATGACTGTTTCGAAAGTGATTAAATAGAGTTGCTTTTATCTCATCCCATTTCTCTTCAAGTGAAGAGCTCTTTGAGAGACTTGACGCTCATTCTTTAATTTAATAGAATCAAAATCTTATATTTTTTTTAGTCCAAGGCATATTTCATAAAATGAGATGTGTCTTGTTTTTACTTGGTTTCAATTTTAAATAAGAAACGGTTTGTTTCGTTTAGTTACAAAATAGAAAACTTAAAGTACAATAGGATAATAAAATGATTAGTTAAATAAAGGAGTTGAATTTTTATGAGTAGTTATTACTCGAACGAACCAGAACCAGATTCATCAAATAGGATAGTCAATAAGGAGTCATTTCTTAAGAGTATGGATACAAGTAAAAATTCACTTTTTTTATGGCGTTTTTTTTGACTTTCTCACAAATAGAGGAGGTTTAATTATGTTGAAAATTTTAGTGTCAAATGAAGAAGGACAATTAAGAGAAGATAATCAAATTTCTTCTGGATGCTGGGTGAATTTAATTTCACCTAATGAGCAAGAAATACAGAAAGTTGCATCAGAATTAGATATAGTTCCTGAGTTTTTAAGAGATCCTTTAGATGAAGAAGAGCGTTCTAGAATTGAAAAAGATGGAGAGAATATATTAATTATCGTAAATATCCCTTTATTATCTGTGGATGAAAATGATCAATCTATTTATGATACAATTCCACTTGGAATAATTATTGCTAAAAATTGTTTTGTTACGGTTTGTTTAAAGGATAATCCAATTTTTCATGCTTTTTCAGAAGGTAAAATAAAAAACTTTCACACATATAAACGAACAAGATTTGCTTTTCAAATTCTATATTTAATGTCAACTTCATATTTAAGATATTTAAAACAAATCAGTAAAAAGATCGATAAAATTGAAAATGAGCTTCATCAATCGATGAGAAACAAAGAACTTTTTTCACTTTTAAATTTACAAAAAAGCTTAGTTTATTTCACAACCTCTTTAAAATCAAATAATATTGTTATGCAAAAAATGTTAAAAAGCAATTATTTAAAAATGTATGAAGATGATCAGGAATTATTAGAGGATGTTATAATCGAAAACCAGCAGGCAATTGAAATGGCTGAAACACATACCTCCATCTTAAGTGGTATGATGGATGCATTTGCATCTATTATTTCCAATAATGTGAATATTGTTATGAAATTTTTAACATCATTTACTATTATTTTATCCCTACCAACAATGGTAGCAAGCTTCTATGGAATGAATGTATCTATCCCGTTTCAAGAATATAATTATTCATTCTTAATTGCTATTACTATTTCATTTCTATTATCCAGTGTTACTGCCATTATATTTTGGAGAAAAAGGTTTTTTTAATCGAGTTTTTTCGTAAGTTATGGCTAGGATGTAAGATTTTAAAAAAAGACCAAATACAGTAAAAAAGCGTATATAAAGTCAAGTAATATTGGTGTATAAGTTCCATATGGGATTTATACACTTTTTTGTTTTTCTAATAAATCTTTTGTATACATATAGGCTATGTTAAAGGTTAATGTTGATTTTTAGCATATTGTTGATTGGAGTGGAAGGCATGAGACTCCTGCGAGAGAAGCGTGTCATAGGGAGACCCCGCAGGCGCGCAGCTTACGAGGAGGCTCCCGGACCTAGGAAAAAAGGTACTTTTTTCCCGGGAAAGCGAATGCCTGTAACGGAAATCAACAACAAAGTTTAACAGAGCCTACATATAAAATGACCTGTTAAAAGATCAGAAGCAGACTACTTTATAGTAATAAAGTAGTCTGCCAAGCTTATTTAATAACCACCGTATCCACCACCGACATATCCGCCAGCACCAACGATGATTAATAGGATAAATAGAACTACGATTAAAGCAAATCCAGCTCCTGCGTATCCACCTACACTCATATTTTACACCTCCCTTACGATGAGGTTAATTTATAATATGATGATAATTAATAGATTGATTGGACGTTTTGAACAACAAATCAACACAGTTTGAAAAAGTAAAGGACACTCCTGAGAATGTCCTATAAAATGAGGAAGATATAATTGTTACTGCTGAGGTGTATGATAGTATATGATTAATCAATAAATTTGAACTGGACAAAAGTATATATGTTGAGCTACTCATCAGAAATATAACCTTTTAAATAGGTTTTGTCATAATAACCTGGAGGAGCTACTTTATATAAGCTCGTGAAGAAAATGCTAAAATTGACATTTAGGTTTTATCATAAAAAATAATAGTAGTCACAATCAAATGCTGGGTGTAAAATGATAAAAATGCCTATAATTAGTAGAAAAAGAAAATATGATCAACTTGATCAAAAGCGATTGGCTTAATCTACAATTAACTATTAAAATTTAAAGAGGTTGATGAAAGTTGACAATGGATGATAAAGAATTACCAATTAAAGAACAAACAATATTCAATCATGATGGTAATGTAATCCAAACAGAAGACAGAGAAATATCAATTATAGCTAAAATAGAAGAGCCGTTAATCGTTGTGTTAGGTAATGTATTGAGTGATGAAGAGTGTGATGATCTTATTAGCTTGTCGAAAGATAGAATTCAACGGTCAAAAATAGGTAATTCACGAAGTACAGAAGAATTGAGAACAAGCAGTAGCATGTTTTTTCAGGATGGAGAAAGTGAAGTTGTCACGAGAATTGAAAAGAGGTTATCACAGATTATGAGTATGCCCTTTGACCATGCTGAAGGACTTCAAATTTTAAATTACAAAATTGGTCAGGAATATAAAGCTCATTTTGATTTTTTTTCGTCAACAAGCAATGCTGTTAGTAATCCTAGAATTAGTACATTAGTTATGTATTTGAATGATGTAGAATTAGGAGGAGAAACATATTTTCCTAAGCTTAACTTTTCTGTTTCAGCTAAAAAAGGGATGGCAGTTTATTTTGAGTATTTCTATAATGATCAAACGTTAAATGAACTTACTTTACATGGTGGTGCACCAGTTTTAATTGGTGATAAATGGGCTGCAACACAATGGATGAGAAGAAAAGCTGTTAGATAAGATATGATAAATTGTGATAGGGAAGCATCCAGATGTTTCTCTTTTTTGTTTTTAAAAGTGGAGTGATGGTTGCTTGTAATTTATTAAGGCTCTTTCAAAAAAGAGCCTTAATAAATAGAATAACGGCATTTTAGAGCATTTTCGATTATTTATTGTTTAACTTTTAAGAGACGTAATGCATTCAAGATTACAATTATAGCTGCACCGGTATCACTTAAAACAGCTAACCACAGTGTTAGCCAACCTGGGAATATGAGGGCCAATGCAATAAATTTAATGATCAATGAAAACCAGATATTTTGTTTGATAATGGTTAATGCTTTTCTACTTAGCTTCATTGTATGAGGAAGTTTTTCAAGGTTATCTGCCATAAGTACAATATCAGCAGTTTCCATCGCAGTATCTGTACCAGCTCCACCCATAGCAATTCCTAAATCTGCTGTAGCAAGTGCAGGAGCATCATTAATTCCGTCTCCAACCATTGCAACCTTAAGACCTTCATTTTGTAATTGTTTAATAACACTTACTTTATCCTCAGGCAATAGCTCAGAAAAATAACGATTAATATTTGCTTCTTTTGAAATTAATCTAGCAGTGCCATCATTATCACCTGTTAACATAACAACTTGCTTCACACCTATTTGCTTTAACGAGTTCAAAGCGTGTACAGTGGTTTTCCGAATTGTATCTGAAACAGATATCAATCCTTTTATATCATGTTTTGTACCGATAATGACTACTGTGCGACCGAGGTTTTGAATAGTTTCAACATCTTTCTTAACATGATCTAAAGCTATATTCATATCTTCAAATAGTTTTAGATTACCAGCATAATATACATTTCCTTCAACGGTAGCTTGAACACCTTTACCAACAATACTTTTATACAAATCACCTTTTTTAGAAGAAATACCTTTTTCTTTTACATAATTTACAATTGTTTTGGCGATTGGATGTGAAGAGTGCTCTTCTAATGTTAAAGCAATTGATAAAAGTTCATTTTCTGTCATGTTATATGGTTTAATTTCAGTTACAGCTGGTTTTCCTTCTGTTAATGTCCCGGTTTTATCAAAAGCTATTGCATTAATTGATCCTGCTGTTTCCAAGAATGTTCCACCTTTAATTAACACACCGTTTCTTGCCGCATTGCCGATTGCAGATACGATAGCGACTGGAGTAGAAATAACTAAAGCACAGGGACATGCAACAACTAATAATTCCAAACCCTTATAAAACCATTCACCCCAGGAACCAAGAGTGAGAAGAGGGGGTATTATCATTACTAGTAGTGCTAAAATAAACACAACCGGAGTATAAATACGTGCAAATTTATCTACAAAAGCTTGTGTTGGAGCTTTTTGTTCTTGCGCTTCTTCAACTAGGTGAATAATTTTAGCTATTGTTGTATCTTCAACTAATTTAGTTACTTTTATTTCAATTGAACCATTTTCATTTATTGATCCTGCATAAACGGAATCACCAATATTTTTATCAACTGGAATAGATTCTCCGGTTATGGGTGCTTGATTAACACTTGATTCGCCAACGATAATTTCGCCATCTAACGGTATTTTATCGCCAGGTTTTACAATAATGATCTCATCGATTGAAATGTCTTCAACAGGCTTTTTTGTTAAAGTCTCTCCAACTCTAACCCAAGCTTCTGCTGGAGCTAGATCCATTAAGTTACGAATTGAATTCCTTGTATGCTCTATTGATTTGTTTTGAAGTGTTGTACCTAGAGCAAATAACCATACCACTGTTGCACCTTCTAGCCATTCACCAATCAGAGCAGCTCCAATTGCTGCAACAGACATTAGAACATTCATATCTAATGAACGACTTCTTATCGAATAAAAAGCACTTTTTACAGGCTTATAGCCACTTAAAACCATTGCGAAAGCATATAAGAAAGTTGACATCATAGGAGAAATATCTGTATACGAACCAATAAATCCAAGTGCTATTAATACTCCTGAAACAATAATTGATCCAAATTCATTATTTTTTTGGGGAGTTTGACTTGTGTTCCCTTTCTTCTGTAATGTCGCCTTAAACCCTATTTTTGCTACTTCTGAGATGATTTCCTCGACACTATTTTCATGCTCGAGCTTCATTTTGCCAGTAGAAAAGTTAACTGAAACACTTTTTACAGATGAAATGGTATGAAGATGATTTTCAATGCTTTTAGCACAGCTCCCACAGTCCATGCCTTCAATATTATAGGTTTGTAGGTTTTTATTTTTTGTCAGTGCTTCTATTGTAAATCCTAGTTTTTTTACTTGACTTTCTATTTCAAAAGCGGAGTTTCTATGACCAAGTACATGGAGTTTGGCCGTATTATAATTCACTTTTACTTCTCGAACAGCTTTTAATCCCTTTAGCCCTTTTTCTATGGTTAGGGCACAAGAGGGGCAATCCATACCATGTATAAGGTATTCGAATTTATCTAATGATTCTTTGTCATTACTGAAAACTGTGCTATTAATATCAACCTTAGATTGATTATATGCTTCTTTTGTGACATTACAGCAAGTTTGCTTTACTTCCTTTTTTTCTTGAATTTTATTTGCATGGTCATTACTACAACAATTTGTGTTAGATGTAACAGCTTTTGTAACCTCTTTCACAGTGGTAGTACAACAGGCTCGATCATTTTCCAATGACTTATTTGTATTACAACATTTATCTGACATACTCATCACCAACTCCTAATCAAGATGTCGCTCACAACAGGCTACTTGATGTTGAACATCTCCAAGTACTACATCGAACATCGTTAGTAATTCTCGGATTTGTTCACTAGCCAGGCTATAAAAAACATATTTTCCTTCTTGTCTTCCAACAATCAAACCACAGCCTTTTAAGCAGGTTAAATGTTGAGAAATATTAGATTGATTCCCGTTTAATTCCTTTACGATTTGAGATACTGTTTTTTCTTCAGATTTTATAGCTTCAAGTATTTGTATACGTGTTTTATCTGCAAATCCACGTAGAAATTTAACTTTCATATCAACATCTATATTTTCCATACTTACCTCCGTTATATTAGTAATTACTAATATATATATATATTGATATCATATTACCAATAGCTAATATGTGTGTCAAACAAATTTCTTAAGGTGGAAATAGCAGAGAGGAAGGATATACTAGTTTTAAGACAGAGAAATAGATAGAACATATAGATCACCATCAAATCTTGTTAGTGAAATTATTTATTACTCTACAAGTAAATAGGAAGGGGGAGAAATTTGAATATGAGGAAGGCTCTATCAAAATGGTGGGTGTGGTTACTATTTATTTTGTTTATCGTTATTAATATTTTAATAACAAATTTAGGAAGCTCTGATGTTGATAATGATTCAAATAAAAGTAGGATTTTAGAGGGAAATATTGATACACATTAAAAAAGCTTTAGAAGAAATTGAATTCTATCGTGATTAAATTAACATTAATTTACAAAAAAATAGAAGGAGAAAACTAGATCTTGCAGAATATTTTATATTGTATTTTAACTTAATATAATATAAAGGAGGATTTTACAATTGGCTTTAAAAATCCAAAAATTAGATTTGCAATCGATGGATATTTCGGGATCTATGTGGAATGAAGTAAACGCTGAGTCTCTAGACATAGAAAATGTTAGTTTGGCTAAAACAAAAATTAATAATGTCAATATGAAAGACATGGTATTCAATGATGTGAATTTATCGGGAGCAGAAATTCAGCATGCAAATTTTACACATGCTTCTATTAACTCTGTTCATTTATATGGAACTGAATTTCGTAATATTGTTCTTCCTATCGAAGGTGAAGCAAATTATCAGGCAGATGGTCAATATAAACCGATCAAGTTTGAAAATTGTGATTTGACAAATGGTCAACTTAGAAAATGTAATTTATCGAATGTGGAGATTGAAGATTGTGATATTAGTGGTTTGAAAATAAACGGTGTTTTAGTAGAGGAATTACTAAAGCGTAGAGCCTAATATTATATTATGTAAAAGGCACATTTCTTAATGGATGTGTCTTCTTTTGTCATGATTAGGACACAATGTACCGGAACATCAGAAATTATATAGAATGACAGCTAATGAGATGAAGAATTGTTTAAAATGTTTCGCGTCAAGTTAATACTATGTTACTAAATAATGTAAAGTTAATTCAAAGTAATACATTGATTATTCAGAAATTATGACTTATCATTAAATTGTAATGTTCACGTGTGCATAAAACATTCAAAGGGGAGAAGAGCTTGAATACTTTTATGGGAGAAAACTTCTTATTATCAAATAAGGTAGCAGAAACGCTTTTTCACAACTATGCTAAAAAAATGCCTATTATTGATTATCACTGCCATCTTAGTCCTAAGGAGATTTATGAAAATAAACAATTTAAGAATATAACAGAAGCATGGTTATATGGAGATCATTATAAGTGGCGAGCTATGAGAGCAAATGGTATTGAAGAAAAATATATTACAGGTGATGCAAGTGATTATGAAAAATTTATCGCTTGGGCAAAAACAGTACCTATGACGATAGGAAATCCTCTTTATAATTGGACGCATTTAGAGCTGCAGCGTTATTTTGGTATATCTGAGATTTTGAATGAGCAAACAGCACCAAAAATATGGGAGAAAGTAAATACGGTGTTGTCACAAAAGGATAATGCTGTAAGAGAATTAATAAAAAAGTCTAAGGTTGAAGTTATTTGTACAACAGATGATCCTGTTGATTCATTGGAATATCATCAAAAATTAGCTGAAGAAAATGACTTTCATGTAAGAGTATTACCAAGTTTTCGTCCTGATAAAGCATTAGAACTTAATAAAGATACATTTACGGATTGGATTGAAAAACTATCTCTTATCACAAAAACAAAGATTGAAAATTATTTGGATCTGCTACATGCACTAGAATCTAGAATTGAATTTTTTCATGCATTAGGTGGTAGAGTTTCGGATCATGCAATAGATACCATGTTATTTGCTGAAGCTACTCAAATTGAGGTGAATAATATTTTCAAAAAAGCATTACTGGGTGAGAAGGTATCTATAGAAGATGAAGCTAAGTATAAAACTTTTACATTAGTATTCCTAGGTGAAAAATATGCTGAATTAGGTTGGGCAATGCAGCTACATATTAATGCATTGAGAAATAATAATACGAGAATGCTAGAATTTCTTGGGCCTGATACTGGCTTTGATTGTATGAACGATGAACAGATTGCAAAACCACTTTGTCAATTACTTGATGCTTTAGAAAAAGAAAATAAACTGCCGAAAACAATTCTTTATTCACTAAATCCTAAAGACAATGAACCCCTTGCAAGTATAATTGGCAGTTATCAGGGTGGTGGAGTTCGCGGCAAAATGCAATTTGGAACAGCATGGTGGTTTAATGACCAAAAGGAAGGTATGCTGAATCAAATGAAAACATTAGCTAGTATTGGTTTATTTAGTCAATTTATTGGCATGTTAACAGACTCGAGAAGTTTTCTTTCGTATACAAGACACGAGTATTTTAGAAGATTGGTTTGTCAGTTGATTGGTGAATGGGTCGAAAATGGAGAAGTGCCTAATGATATAGATATGTTAGGAAAGATTGTCCAAGGGATTTCTTATTATAATGCAAGAGATTACTTTCTCTTTGATTCTGCATTGTAACCTAAGAATAAGCTATGATATTCTAGCTTAAATAGGTGTTGAAGGTAGGTTGTTTGAGTGGGAGTTACGATAAAGGATATTGCAAAGCTAGCTAATGTTTCACATACTACTGTTTCAAGAGCACTAAACAATAGTCCGCTATTAAAAGAAGATACAAAACGGAAAATTAAAGAAATTGCACAACAGTTAAACTATGCTCCTGATGTAAATGCGAGAAGTTTAGTTTTGCAAAAGTCATATACAATCGGATTGTTTTTAACTAGTTTAACAGAGGGAACTTCGTCAAGTTTTCTTGCTGAAACGATTAAAGGTGTTACCAATCAAATTGATGATCATTACAGCTTAATTATTAAAGGAATTGAAGAATTAGAAGATTTTAGTTCGATCAGCCGGAAAAGATTTGATGGAATAATCGTTATGAGTCAGAGTGATGTAGATAATTCATTTATTTATCATGTAATAAAACAAGAAATTCCACTTGTTATTTTAAATCGTCTTGTTGAAGATCAATCGATCGTAAACATTTTATCAAATGATCGTGAAGGTGCGTATGAGGCAGTAAATCTTCTTATACAACACAATCATAAAAGAATTGCAATTATTGAAGGCACTCCACATTTCCGCTCAACAATAGAACGTAAACAAGGATATTTGGATAGTATGATTGAGCACAAGCTGACGATTTCACAACAATATATGATTCAAGGAAATTATGATATGGAAAGTGGATATATAGCAATGAATGAATTAATCTCATTAAAGGTAAAACCAACTGCGGTTTTTTGTTCAAATGATGATATGGCTATAGGAGCCATAAAGGCTATAACTGAAGTAGGATTATCTGTACCTGATGATTTTTCAATTATCGGCTTTGATGATATCGGTTTTTCTAAATATACAACACCAGCACTGACAACTGTAAAAAGGCCAATTGAACAAATAAGTACATTTGGAGCAAAACGATTATTGAGATTAATAGAAGGTGATGCTGTTCAACGTTCAGAGCTACTATTATTAAAAACAGAATTAGTTAATCGACAAACAGTTGATGTGGTGAAAATTTAAATTTGGGGTCTGACCCCAAATTTAAAATGTTAACGTGTGCATAAAAAAGGGGGAAATGTAATGGAACGACTATCAAAGTCCTTATTGAGTGTTGAGCATGGGTTTCCTGAAAAAGTTCTTCAATTTGGAACTGGTAATTTTTTACGAGCATTTTGTGATTGGCAGATTCATGAGATGAATAAGCATGGACTATTTAAGGGGAGTGTTGTTGTCGTACAATCTACCGAAAATGGGGCAGTGGATTTAATCAATGAACAGGAAGGGTTGTATACTTTATATTTACAAGGAATGATGAATAATACTTCTATTAATGAGCATGAGGTTATTCAGTCAATAAGTAGAGGAATTAATCTTTTTAATGAATATGAAGAATATTTAAACATGGCTAAAAATCCAGATTTGCGATTTATTATATCGAATACAACTGAAGCGGGAATATCTTATGTTCAAAATGAAACATTAACAGATATTCCTCAGAAAAGCTTTCCAGCAAAATTGACTGCTTTTTTATACGAAAGATATCAATATTATAATGGAGATGTTTCAAAAGGTTTTATCATCCTTCCTTGTGAATTAATCGAAGATAATGGTGAGAAGTTAAAAACAATCATTCAAAGGCATACTAAAAATTGGAGCTTACCTAAGGAATTTAGTGAATGGCTAAATAATGCAAATACCTTCTGTAATACATTAGTTGATCGAATTGTCCCAGGCTTTCCAAAGGATAGTGTAAAACAAAAAACGGAAGATTTGGGATATAGAGATAACCTCATTGTTGTAGGTGAAAAATACCATCTGTTTGTTATAGAAGGTCCAGAGTGGTTAAAGGAAGAATTTCCTGCTCATAAGATTGGCTTGAATGTTCATATAGTCAATGATCTACATTCTTACCGCATTAAGAAGGTAAGAATTTTAAACGGAGCACATACATTAATGACACCTGTAGCCTATTTATCAGGCTTGAACACTGTTAGAGAAGCTGTAACAGCAGATGTTGTAAAAGATTATATACAGACAGTAATCAATGAAGAAATAATACCAAGCATGAATTTTCCTCAAGAAGAAATGAGGCAATATGCAAAAGATGTAAGTGATCGATTTAAAAATCCGTTTATCCATCATTATTTACTAAGCATCTCGTTAAACTCTATTTCAAAATTTCAAACGAGGCTTTTACCAACTTTAATGGATTATGAAAAGAAATTTAACAAGCTACCAAAAGGGATTGTTTTTTCACTAAGTGCATTAATTTATTTTTACCGTGGATATCGAGGAGAAGAAAAAATAAATCTTATAGATGATCAAGATACTATCACTTTATTTCAAAAGCTATGGAGTAACTGTAATGAAAGTGATGATAGCATACGAAATTTGGTGAAAAACATTTTGTCAGAAGAATCCATTTGGGGTTACGACTTGACTGAAATTAAGAATATGACAAATTCCGTTATAACGCATTTAATAGAAATCAATAAATATGGGATGGTTAAGGCTTTACAACAACTTTCTACTACAAAGGGTGAAGAAAATGAAATCATTCATTAAAATCCACAAAAATGATAACGTTGCCATCTCTATCCGTAACTTAACCAAAGGAGAAATTATTGAAAATGAAGATCTTTCACTTACTTTAATGGAAGATATTCCAAAGGGACATAAGTTTTCTTTACATGAGATAAATGCTAATGAGAACATAGTAAAATATGGTTCCCCAATTGGTCATGCTACAGAAAAGGTTAAAAAAGGATTCTGGGTACATTCACATAATATGAAAACAAATTTGTCTGGTGTAGAAGAATATGAGTACAAACAAAAACAACAACCATTAAGCTATAAACAAGAAGGATTAACTTTTAAAGGATACAGAAGAGAGAATGGTCAAGTAGGAATTCGAAATGAGCTCTGGATTGTGCCAACAGTAGGTTGTGTGAATGGTATTGCTGATCAAATCATCCAAGAATTCAAATATCAGGTAGGGAATTCTATGCCTTTTGATTCTATTCAAGTTTTAAAACATAATTATGGATGCTCACAGCTTGGTGATGATCATGTAAATACACGAACAATTTTAGGAAATGCAGTAAAACATCCTAATGCTGGAGGAATTTTGGTATTAGGTCTTGGTTGCGAAAATAATGATATAGACGAATTTAAAGATTCTTTAGGAGTTATTAATGAGAATCGAATAAAGTTTTTACGTTCACAAGAGGTAGTAAATGAAATTGATGAAGGAGTTAAGCTTTTACTTTCAATTTATGAAAGTGCTAAAAAGGATAAACGAGAAGATATTCCAATATCTGAACTGAAGGTAGGACTAAAATGTGGTGGATCTGATGGGTTTTCGGGAATTACTGCAAATCCTTTATTAGGTAAACTATCAGACTATTTAATTGCCCAGAACGCAACAACTGTCTTAACAGAAGTTCCTGAAATGTTTGGGGCGGAAAAGTTACTTATGGAACGTGCTGTTAATGAAGAAGTATATAGAAAAATAGTATCTTTAATTAATGATTTTAAACACTATTTCCAAAGCTATAATCAACCTGTTTATGAAAATCCGTCTCCTGGCAATAAAGCTGGAGGTATAACAACTCTTGAGGATAAATCGCTTGGATGTACACAAAAAGCAGGATCTGCTCCAGTGGTGGATGTGTTAAAGTATGGTGAACGAATCAAGTCAAGAGGGTTAAACCTGTTAAGTGCACCTGGAAATGATTTAGTAGCTTCAACAGCTTTAGCAGCTTCAGGCTGTCAAATGGTTTTATTTACAACAGGTAGAGGAACACCTTTCGGGTCATTTGTTCCTACGATGAAGATATCAACAAATACAGAAATCTACGAGACAAAGCCACATTGGATTGATTTTAATGCCGGAACAATTATTGTAGATCAAGAGCCTGAGACTTTATTAAAAGGTTTCCTCGACTATATTATTAAGGTTGCGAGTGGAGAATTGGTGAATAATGAGAAAAATAATTTTCGTGAAATGGCTATTTTCAAAACCGGTGTGACATTATGAACTAAGAAGGCAGTTTTATTGCCTTCTTTATTTGTGGTTTTGAAAATAAGATAAAACAAATAATAATATTATGTAAACTAAAATATTTTGGAAAAATTATAATATTCTAAAGATATCAAACAAACATCGAAAGATTTTTAATTATTAATGTTAGCGTTTTCATATACAATTATTTTAGAAAGGGGGAAGGTGATATAACATGAGTGCACAAAGTAAAGTAGATCTCTCCACATATCCTAATCGTGGAAACAAGCAAAAAAAGAAATTGAACTTATCAAGAATGGTGCCGTACCTTTTTATTGCACCTACAACATTTATCATCATTGCTTTTCTATTTTATCCAATTGGAACTGTATTTTATTATAGTCTACAAAACTATGATTTATCTGCTCCATATTATAATGGTTTTATTGGTTTGGAAAATTTCGCAAAAATCTTTACAGAAGATAAGCTGTTTATTCCTAGCTTAGTAAATACATTAAAATGGGTTGTCTCACAGGTTGGTTTACAGCTTGTTTTTGGAATCATTGTTGCACTACTATTGAACCAAAAATTTAAGTTTCGAGGATTCTTTAGAGCTGCTGCTTTTATTCCTTGGGCGATATCAGGTGTTTTGGCTGCTGTTATGTGGTCACTTATGTATAACGAGCATATGGGTGTGATCAATGATTTATTAATGCGAGTAGGCATTATTAATGAAAGCAAGGCATGGTTAGCTGATACAACAACGGCATTTGGAGCTGTTATTATAGCAGAGCTTTGGAGAGGAATCCCATTTTTCGCTATTACTTTATTAGCTGCTTTGCAAAGTATTCCAGAAGAGCTTTATGAAGCTGCAAAAGTAGATGGTGCAGGAAGATGGAAATCCTTTCTTCACATTACATTACCACAGTTGAAAAATACGATTATCTTAACAACTTTACTACGAACAATCTGGGAGTTTAATAACGTTGATTTAATATTCAATTTAACTGGCGGAGGACCTGCACATGATACAACAACATTAACAATGTATATTGCAGAACAAGCTGTTCACGGAAGTAATTTTGGCTACGGTTCAGCATTAACTGTCATATCATTTGGAATCCTCTTACTGTTTGCGATGTTTTATCTTAAAATTACACGTTTTGAAAGAGAGGAGGGATAAGCATGAATAATTCGCAAACTAAGCTTGATCGATTGATCACATTTCGTTTACCACTAGCAATCATGATTGCTTTTACAATGTTTCCATTCTATTGGACGATTAACACGGCATTTAAGTATGATGGAGACATTATTAAAAGACCATTAGAATATATTCCATCTTCACCAACAATCGAAAATTTTGTTATAGCATGGAGTAATGTTGGCTTTTCAACCTACTTTAAAAATAGTTTACTTATCGGTTTATGTACAGTTGTAATTGTTATTATTTTATCGACATTATCTGGTTATGCTTTAAGTCGATATAAATTTAAAGGAAAAAGAGCTTTTCTTTTGATGCTACTTTGCACTCAATTTATTCCAAGATCGATGCTTATTATTCCTTTGTTTATTATCTTCAAAAATTTAGGTTTAATTAGTAGTCCTCTGTCGTTAATAATTACGTACACAGCTGTTGAGCTTCCATTTACAACAGTTTTAATGAATGGATTTATTTCTAATGTTCCTAAACAACTAGAAGAGGCTGCTATGATCGATGGTTGTAATCGCTTACAAGCAATAAGATATGTTATTTTTCCATTACTGGTCCCTGGTATTGTTGCTACAGGTGTTTTTACATTCATTTATACTTGGAATGAATTTTTACTAGCCTTAATGCTGACAAATCAACAGCATATGTTCACATTGCCAGTTGGTTTAAGTTATATGATGGGTGAGTTTAATGTGAATTATGGTGCATTAGCAGCTGGAAGTGTAATTGCTTTAGTTCCTGCTATTATCTTATTCTCATTTGCACAAAAGCATCTTGTAAATGGCTTAGGCGGAGCTGTAAAAGGTTAAATAGAATGTTTGATCATATATGTACTAGTTTAAGAGATTGAGAATGGCTTATATTTACTAGGGATGAACTGGAAAATTGTGATGTTTTTTAGCTAAACACTGGGTAATTTGTGAAATTGTCGATAAGGTATAAAACAATCTTCTAGGCAATTTTTCTTTTTAATAACAAAGGGGGTTTTATTTATGAGGTATCAAAAAATATGGGGAACTTTAATGACTTCTGCTTTAGCGGTTTCATTGGTATTAAGTGGTTGTAGTAGTAAAGAAACGACAGAAGTAAAAGATAGTGGTGGGAAATCAGATAGCTCAGATCAAAAAGTAACTCTTACATTTTGGGATGAAAATGCAGGTCCACAACGTACTCCAATATGGGAGGAGTTAATTAGTAGATTTGAAGCGAAGAATCCAAATATTGATGTTGAATATGTGGGCTTGCCAAAGGATTCCGCAAAGCAGAAGTTGGACGCAGCCATTGCAGCCGATGATATGCCAGATGTTGCGAGCCTACAAACAAGCTGGCTGCCTGAATTTTCATTAAGAGAAGCATTACTTCCATTAGATGATTATTTTAGTCAGTGGAATGAAAAAGACAAGATTAATAAAAGTGCTGTCGAATTTAATATAGACATTGTTTTAGATAATAAATTATATGGAATTCCCTACACACAAAATTTAGATATATTATGGTATCGTGCAGATTGGTTTAAAGAAGCTAGTATATCTCCTCCAGAATCGTGGGATGAATTTTTTACAGCCATCAAATCAATGACAGATAAAGATAATAACCGTTATGGTTTTACAATCCGTGGTGGAGCGGGTGGATCTTTCCAGCTGCAAAGAATGCTTTATGCATACTCTGGTATTGAGGATTATATTACAGAGGATGGCAAGAGTACAATTAATGATCCAAAGCATGTTAAATTTTTAGAAGAATACTTAAGCCTTTATAAAGAATATACACCGAAAAGTGATATTACAAATGGCTATAAAGAAATGATTGCGGGCTTTGATACAGGTGCTGTAGCAATGGTTCACCATAATATTGGTTCATATGGTGAGCATAGTGAATCACTTGAAGAAGGTCAATATGCAGCTTTACCACTTCCAAAATCTGAAGATGGAAAATATGTTGCTGAAGGCGGTAATACAATTGGTATTAGTGTTTTCAAAACTACTGAAAATCCTGATGCAGCATGGGAGCTAGTTAGTTTCTTAAATTCTGCAGAAAGTCAAAGCTACTGGAATGAACAAGTTGGTCAAATTCCAACGAACTCTGATGTCTTAAATGAAGAGTGGGTTCAAAATTCTCAGCATATTGAAACAGCATTTAAAGTATATGAAGATCCAAACCTAGTGCTGTATAAGCCTGCGTTTTATTTACCTGATTACAGATCAATTTTAGATAATGTTGTTGATCCTGGTACACAATCTGTTATGAGTGGAAAAACCACTGTTCAAGAATTTTTAGATGAATGGGCAAAAGCAATTGAAGATTCACAGAAAAAATATGAAGAACATGTGAACTAGAATAAGGGAAGCGAAAGGCGCATTAAGGACAAATTCTATCCTTCTTAACTAACTGGAAAGTCTGTGGTGATTCCTAGCTTCTATAGACTTTCCTTTAAGAAAAATAGTGAGGTGACTTCATTGATTGGCAAAGTATATTCTTCTGAATTTAAAAGCTACCAAGATGCAAAAACGGGGAGACTCGTTACACAACTAACAACAAATGGTTCAAATAATTTTCATTTTTACTTTACAGATAACTCCTTCACCTATGGAAACAGCGAAATTCTTTTTTTATCAGATCGTGCCTCTATGGCAGCAAATATCTTTAATCTTTTTAAAATGGACCTTCATACAGGAGAAATGACTCAATTAACAGATGAAAAGGTCGGAATTACTCCAGGTTATATTACGAAAACACCTGAAAGTGATCTTGTTGTGTATGTTACAGATAATAAAATCAGAAAGCTGAATGTAGCTACACTTGAAAATCAGATCATTTATGAAGAAAAAGGTAGAGTTCATTTAGGGCACCCTCATATTTCACCAAATAAACGATATGTAGGAATTGCAAGAAATGAAGAAGCTGAAATTGAACGTGGTGCAAATTATAAAGGCTTTAAAGAAACAATGTATGCGACAAAACGAGGGTGGATCACACTTATTTCATTAGATGGACATGAAGCTATTGATGTATACGAGGATACACATTGGTTAGGTCATTTTCAATTTTCACCAGATGATGATACAGTAGCAATGTTTTGTCATGAAGGTCCTTGGAATCTAGTGCATCAACGCATATGGATTTTGGATTTGATTAGTCGAACTGTCAAAGCCTGCTTTAGACAAGGTGAGGATGATTGTGTTGGACATGAGTTTTGGACACGAGACGGACTTGTTTTTTTTGATAATCGACGGAAAGGTCATGATGGGACAATTACAGTAAATAAGACACAAGCAACGATTCAGGATGAGCATACAAATCAAGTTCCATATATCGGTTTAGTTGATAAAAAAGGATATATAAAAAGAAAGCTTGATTTACCATATTATTGTAATCATTATCACAGCAATGAACAAAATACCTTATTGGTTGGAGATGAGGTTGAAGATTTAGTATTAATAAATATTGAAGGCGATAAAGCTGAGATTGAAACGTTATGTACTCATCACACAAGCTGGAAAACCCAAAATACTCATTGTCATCCAACCTTTAGCTGGGATAATAAAAATATTTTATATACAAGTGATCGTGACGGTGTGTGTAATCTTTATCTTATAAATCTCGAAGAAGAATGTTAGGAGGAGAAAATATGTTTGTAAAGGGAGAAGTTGTTGAGTCTGTTGAAGCAGCAAATGGGGTGAGTAGGAAGCTGCTTTCAAGAGGTGGTGGACTTATGATGACCGAGGTAACGTTTGAAAAGGATGCAATTGGTGATATTCATTACCATATACATGAACAAATTAGCTATATCGTCCAAGGGAGCTTTGAATTTAATTTAGATGGTGAAAAGAAGGTTGTACAAAAAGGAGATAGTATTTTTATCCCATCAAATGCACCACATGGAGTAAAAGCGTTAGAGCAAAACTCTATTATTCTAGATATCTTCACTCCACAAAGGGAGGATTTTTTATAATCTATAAGGACATTATTTAAGATTACTGCCCTTTTAAGTACTCGTGATAAAGAAGAAAACAGATATTTCAAAGCTTGATTTTAATAAAGAAAGGATGTCCTGATGGAAAAGAAACAATACCGAGTCCAAGTTTATGAAGTAAATCACTTGAGTTCTGCAGAAGTAGCGTGTAAAACCATAATGAGTACCTATAAACCGGAAGAATTGCCACCTGCTAATGTTTGGCATTATCACCAAGGTGTGTTTTTATACGGCATGCTAAAAGTCTGGGAAGTGACAAAAAATCAGGAATACTTCCAATATATCAAGAGTTATTTTGATCTACTAATAGATAAAAATGGTAATTTCTTATTTGCTAGAGATGAGCTTGATTCAATACAGGCGGGTATTCTTCTTTTTCCACTTTATCAAGAAACTCAGGATCGTCGCTACTTAATCGCAGCAAAAAAGCTTAGACATTTGTTTTTTTCGATAAATAAAACGAGGGAAGGAGGGTTTTGGCATAAAGATAAGTATCCTTATCAGATGTGGCTAGATGGTCTATTTATGGCTGGACCTTTTGCATTAATGTATGAAAAGCATTTTCAAGAATCTGAGCTCATTGAACAGGTTTTATATCAGGAAAAGCTTATGAGAAAAAATATGAAGAATGAAGACACTGGACTATTTTATCATGCATGGGATGAGACAAAAACCATGTCATGGGCAAATAAAGAAACAGGTTGTTCTCCAGAATTTTGGGGAAGATCTGTAGGTTGGTATGGAACAGCCCTTATCGATATATTAGATTTACTTCCGGTAACTCATCCCACAAGAAACGAATTAATAACAGAGCTGCAGCAGTTGATAAAGTCGTTAGTTAGCTTTCAAGATAAACAAACAGGCTTATGGTATCAAATTGTGAACAAAGGGAATCTTCATGATAATTGGCTAGAATCCTCATGCTCTAGTTTGTTTATTTATACTATTTGCCGTGCTATTGAAAAAAAATACGTTGAAGAGGAATATCTTTTAAATATCAACAAAGCATATCAAGGCTTAATAGAGAATATGACTGAAACAACTGATGGAAAGTGGAGTTTAAAAGGTATTTGTATCGGTACTTCTGCAGGAGATTATGATTACTATGTTAATAGACCAACATCAAAAAATGATCTACATGGAGTTGGAGCATTTGTTCTAGCGAGTATGGCATTAGATAAATTAAATAAATAGATGTTGTCTAAGAATCTGTTTTGTGTTTATCTAGTGAGTCGGTTTGGAGGTTTATTATCAATGGCTCTTTTCTGCAAGCTTGTTGCTATGAAACCTAATATGCAGTAGAAACAGTGTATTTTCCGCATAAAAACTACTATTTTATGAAGAAAAGATGCCACTATACTTAATACATTGCTGATTTCTTCCGGAATTGTAAGCGACAAAGTTTGCGAAAATAGCCTTATCAATCTAAGGGGTGACCGATTTGAAGAATATTTTTAAGATAGGTCTTGTTGGTGCATTGGTTTTTGTCACATTTTCATCTGTTGATGCGAGTCCAAAAGAGTTAGGTAAAGAGGTACTTGGGAAAAAAGATGGATGGGCGGCATATGGTGAAGGAACAACAGGAGGCTCTAAAGCAGATTCTAAGCATATTTACCGAGTTTCAACTAAGGATGAACTAATTGATGCTTTAGGTGGAGATAATAGTGAAAATGGACTGAATGATATAGATAAAATAATTTACGTGGAAGATACAATTGAGTTAAATGTTGATGAAAATAATAACCCAATTGGTCCAAAATATTATGAAGATCCTAACTATGATTTTGATGAATATTTGGCTACATATGCTCCAGATGTATGGGGGTATGAACGTGAAGTTTCTGGTAGCTTAGAGGATGCACGAGAGCGTTCACAACAAAATCAGAAAAAAGAGATTGTTATTAATATTGGTTCAAACACATCTATTATTGGATTAGATGATGATGCGAAAATTATCGGTGGTAGCTTAATGATGAGTGGTGTTGAAAATATTATTATTCGTAATATTGAATTTGAAGCACCTCTTGATTATTTCCCACAGTGGGATCCAACTGATGGTGATGTAGGAGAGTGGAATTCTGAATATGATAATGTTTCGATAACAAATGGAACACATCATGTATGGATCGATCATAACACATTTAGTGATGGAGAAAACCATGATCAAAAATCTGGCACCTATTTTGGACGTTTATATCAACAGCATGATGGGTTATTAGATATAACTAATGGAGCGAATTATGTAACAGTTTCCTACAATGTCTTTAAAGATCATGATAAAGTTTCCATTATTGGTTCAAGTGATAGTAAAACATCAGATCGTGACCATTTAAAAGTTACCTTACACCATAATCATTATAAAAACTTAACACAACGTTTACCAAGGGTGCGTTATGGAGAGGTTCATGTTTATAATAATTTCTATGAATTTACAAAGCACTCAGATTATCAATTTGATTATGCATTTGGAGTAGGTGTTGAATCAAAGATTTACGCAGAAAATAATTATTTTAAATTTGATTATGAAGTCGATCCTGCTACCATAATTAAAAATTGGAAGGGATCATCTATATACGAAAGTGGATCATATGTTAATGGGAAAAGTAAACACCATAAAGTTGATTTGCTAGATGTGCATAACAAGTCAAATGTTGTAAAGCTAAACGAAAGCGTCAATTGGAAGCCTTTTTTATTCAACAAAATTCATCCAACTCAAAGTGTACCTGCACATGTAAAGAGTATGGCTGGTGCAGGAAAGCTACACTAATATAATAAATAATGAGTGAATAGGATCTGCACCCTTTCACTCATTATTGGAAAATCCTTCAAATTCCCCTTTACCAATTAATAGATATACAGTATTCTAGCACTAATAACTCTAATTGATTTTCGAGCAGAGCATGTGGGGTAATGTGAGATGCTAAAAAAGTTAATTCAGCTTTATTCAAAAAGATCGTTTAAAACGACGATTATTAGTTTGTATTTACCTGTCATTATATTCTTTATTTTGCTTATCTCTTGGATTTCTTATTTGCTTGCTGCAAGTCAAATTCAAGAAAATGCCTATCAAAACATTAATGATACGGTCTTTCAGACAAAACATCACCTGGAAAACAGACTTACAGATGTGTTTGAACAGTTAGTATCACTATCAAATGATCCCAAAACTCTATCTGTCATTACGAAAGATCCTTCAGAAATCACTCCAGAAGATTATATTGCGATGGATGAATATATAAACAGAATATATTTAAATCATAATTCCATGATTGAATCGGTATTAGTTGATCTACATCGCGGTCATTTCACATTAAGTAAACATGATCAACAAGCAGAGCAAATTCAATTTGATTATGATAAATATATGAAGAACTATAAAGGAAGTAAGGAAGGCTTTTATTGGCGAAATCTTCATAAAGATGATGTGTTTTTAAATGAAAATAGTCCAAATGAAGTAATAAGTGTTTTTAAGTTAATTGGCAATGAACATTCTCAGGTCAATGGTGCTTTATTGTTTAATATTCGCACAGATTTTTTTGAAAGGGTTTTCAATAAATCTTTGATTGGTGATAATGGGTATTTAACATTAGTTAGCAAAGAAGGGTATATGAAATCTAAAACAGTAGAAGAAGAATACCAATTAGATGAAACTGTCCTCAACTATCTTCATACACGAACGGAAAAACAAGGTCAGTTTGAATATCAAAAACCAAATGGAAAGAAAATGATCGTTATTTTTGATACGTTAGGTGTGAACAAGTGGAGGGTTGCGGCTGTTTTCCCTGAAGAAGATATATTGAAGAAAGCAAATTACATTAAATATCTGACTATATTTGTAATTATGATCTTAATTGTCATCGCTGTTATGATTGCTAATGTTATAGCGAAGTTCATTACAGAGCCGATAAGCTCATTAGTCAAAAATATAGAAAGTGTTAATGAGACAAATGTCCATGTAGATCTTCCAGATTTTCAAAATGCTCCAAAAGAAATGGTGATTTTAAATAATGGTATAAAGAATTTAATGACGAAGATTAATAGTTTATTAAATCAAGTCAAATTAGATCAAGAAGAAAAACGACAACTCGAATTTTCGGTCATACATGCACAAATAAATCCTCATTTTTTATATAACACCCTATATTCAATAAAAGGACTATGTGATATGGGAATGAATAAAGAAGCAAGTGAAATGATCAGTGCGTTATCAACCTTTTTTAGAATTAGTATTAGTAAAGGAAAAGAAATCATTAAAATAGAAGATGAAATCGAGCATATTCAGAATTATTTATATATCCAAGAAATGCGTTATGGTGACGACTTCAATTATACTTTTGATATTGATCATAGAATATTAAGCTATCAAACAGTTAAACTCACATTACAGCCATTAATTGAGAATGCCATTTATCATGGAGTAAAGCAATCTCGAGGATTGGGAGAAATTCAAATTATTGGCTATGAAAAAGAAAATGAGATTATCTTTCGTGTTATTGATAATGGTCACGGTATGAATGAACAAAATCTAAATAAAATTAGAGCGGAAATAAGAAATAAACATCACTCATCAAGTAATATAGGCATTGGTTTAAGAAGTGTCCATGAACGAATGAAAATCCATTTTGGGGATCAATATGGTCTCACTCTTAGTAGCAAGCTTGGTGAAGGAACAAATGTAACCGTTACTATTCCAAAAGTAAGAGAGTAGGTGAAACGTTATGCATAAAGTAGTGATCGTTGATGATGATCGAATTATTCGTAGAGGTTTGATACAAACCATTCCGTGGGAGGAAAACGGTATAAAAGTAGTTGGGGAAGCGGGTGACGGTGAGAAGGGCTTAGAATTAATACGTTCAAAAAACCCACAAATTGTTGTTTCTGATATTAAGATGCCTTTTATGAATGGTTTAGAAATGGCACAGAAAATTAGATGCGAATTTCCGACTATGAAAATAATTTTACTTACAGGTTATGACGATTTTAAATATGCTCAAGAGGCGATCAAAATAAGAGCATTTGATTATCTATTAAAACCAGTTGACAGTCTAGATTTAGTAAGGAAGGTAAAAGAAGCAGCAATTGAACTAGATAAAGAAGTAGAAGTGAATTCCAAGCTAAATGATGCGTTACCCCTTCTACAACAAGAATTTTTGAGAAATTTAATATATGGAAAAATACCAGAAAGTGATATTCAGCAGAGTTTTTTCGAGGAGTTAAAGCTTAACTTAAAGGGACCTTTTTACGCGACAATAATCGCTAGTAATAGAGAAGAGAAAGATTCCTTTTATACAGGAGAAATAAAGAAATTATCAGATATAATAGTAACAAGAAAAGATGAAATACAAGGAATTGAATTCATTAAAAATCAACATGAATTAGTAATGATCTTCTCATGTTTTTCATTAGTAGATAATAGTTTCTTAAAGAAGTTCGCTGAAGAGCTTAAAAATCTGCTGAAACATCATATTGATGTTGATTTAACAATCTCGTTAGGAAATTTGTATAAAGGAATACATCATCTTAGTACTTCTTTCAAAGAAGCAAGAATGGCAATGGATTTCAGTCATGTTTTTGGCAAACAAAGAATTATTTCTGTATCTGATATAAATCTTTCTGATAAAAAGCTAGATGTGATCCTGGAAGGGGAAGAATTAGAACTTCTCCAAAAAATAAGTCTTGGGTTAGTTTGTGAAGTAGAGGCTTTTTATGAGAATCTACAAAGTTTACTTCTTCATCATTATCATTCACTACAAGATGTTCATTTTATTGCTTTAAAACTATTAATTGCACTAAATAATAAAGCTAGTCATGATGCTATAGACTGGATTGAAGATACAAATTTTGATTTAACAAGTTTATATCAAGAAATTTATCGTTTGCATACAATTCAAGATATTATAGAGAAACTAGAAGATCTATCTGTAAGTTTAACTCATCATTTACAAGCTGAAAATTCGAAAAGAAAGGTATCTGTTGTTGATATGGCTATTTCATTTCTTGAAGAGAATTATCATCAAGAAAAATTGTCGTTGCAAAAAATATCTTCTAAAGTTCATGTCAGTCCTGCATATTTAAGTAACTTGTTTAAGGTTGAAAAAGGGAAGAACTTTGGAGAGTTTTTGTTAGAAATAAGAATGGAAAAAGCAATGGAGCTTATTCGAAAAGAAAATTTAAAAACCTACGAAGTTGCCGAAAAGGTAGGATATAGTAATCCACAATACTTTAGTATTTGCTTCAAAAAATACACAAATTACTCACCTGCTGAATTTAAGAAGTTATCGTAAGTTATTCTTTGAAGAAACAAAGGTTAGAGAGTAAATCAGGAAATATCAAAAATGGGTAAAGAAAAAAATGGAAATATTTATTGACTTAGAAAAGAAAATCTTATATATTAAATTAAAATTATAATGACGCAATGACAAGGACACGATTATTTCTTTACGATTTACAGAGAGGGAAGGCAATGGCTGGAAACTTCCTAATACGAAAGAGATATTTACCACCTTAGAGCAGTATTGATGAAATAGTAGTAATTGATACCGTAACTGCTACGATACAGCAAACCGAGCCATCATTTTATTTTATGATGGGAAGTTGGGTGGAACCACGAGATCAAAACACACTCGTCCCTTTGATAGGGATAAGTGTGTTTTTTTGTGTTGTTTACATAAGCATGTCGACTAAAAGAAATAAAAAAACACGCTAGAACCAGAATTTGCAAATCAATTTAATAGCAAAAGCGATGAAAAGGACAAGAGATTTTCTTTACGATTTACAGAGAGGGAAGACAAGGCTGTGATCTTCCTAATACGAAAGAATTTCTTACCACCTTAGAGCAGTATTGATGAAATGATAGTAGTTAATACCGTGTAAGCTGCGATAAAGCTTAAACAAGCCATCAATATATTTTTTTGATGGAAATTTGGGTGGAACCACGGGTAAAAACACACTCGTCCCTTTTATAGGGATGGGTGTGTTTTTTTATTTTGGCTATGTTAGCTTAATGTTGTTTTCTGCACTTTTGTTGAATGGCGTTGAATATATGGAACTTCTGCGGGATAAGCGTGCCATAGGGGACCAAACAGGCGCGGAACTTACGAAGGAGAATGCCGGACCTAGGGAAAGACGAACTGCATTTTTTCTTGGGAAAGCGCATGCTTGTAAAGGAAATCAATAGCAAAGTTTAACAAAGCTCTTATTTTAAAAAACTAAAGGAGTGATTTATTATGAATCAAAATGAGATTGTTATTAAGTTTCCTAATGGAAATGAAAAGGTGTATCCACAAGGTATATCATTAGAGGAAATTGCTCATTCAATAAGCTCAAGCTTAAAAAAGAAATCAGTTGCTGGAATGGTAAATGGAGAAAAGTATGATTTGAAGCGGAGTATTAATGATGATGCGCAAATCGAGCTATATGATCTGAAATCTCCTGAAGGAATAGAGGTTTTAAGGCATTCAACAGCACATGTTTTAGCTCAAGCAGTAAAACGTCTTTATGGTGATGTAAGCTTTGGTGTTGGTCCTGTTATTGAAAATGGATTTTATTATGATCTTGATATTGAAAAAAGTCTAACTGTTAATGATCTAGCGAAAATTGAGAGAGAAATGTATAAAATCATATCTGAGAATCTTGAGATTAAACGAGTAGAAATATCAAGAGATAACGCAGAGGAGCTGTTTGAGAATGATGTCTTAAAATTAGAGCTTGTAGCCGATATTCCAAAAGAAGATGTGATTACTGTCTATTCTCAAGGAGAATATGTTGATTTATGTCGTGGTCCACATTTACCTTCTACTAAATATATTAAAGCGTTTAAACTAACTCATGTTTCAGGTGCCTATTGGCGTGGTGATAGTAATAGTAAAGTATTACAGCGAGTATATGGTGTAGCCTTCTCATCTCAAGATGAATTAGATAACTATTTTCTTTTTGTTGATGAAGCTAAAAAACGCAATCATCGTAAATTAGGAAATGAATTAGATTTATTTATGTTTTCTGATGAAGCACCTGGTATGCCTTTTTATCTAGCAAGTGGTCAGATTATTCGAAATGAGCTTGAAGTATTTTTAAGAAAGCTACAATATCTTTATGATTATCAAGAAGTTCGTACACCTATGATGATGAATATGCGTTTATGGGAACAATCTGGACACTGGGATCACTACAAAGAGAATATGTATTTTTCAGAAGTGGATGATCAGCACTTTGCTTTAAAGCCAATGAACTGTCCAGGTCATATGCTTATTTATAAAGATAAACTTCATTCCTATCGTGACCTACCAATTCGTATGTCAGAGTTTGGTCAAGTTCACAGACATGAATTTAGTGGAGCATTAAATGGATTACTTCGGGTCCGGACATTTTGTCAAGATGATGCACATATTTTTGTGACACCAAATCAAATTGAAGATGAGATAGGATTAGCTTTAAAATTAATAGATGAAGTTTACAGTACATTTGGTTTTAATTATGAAGTTGAACTATCTACTAGACCTGAGAATTTCATGGGGGATGAAGCTTTATGGGATAAAGCTGAAACAGCTCTCATAAATGTCCTAAATCAACTTGGTTATAAGTTCCAGCTTAATGAAGGTGATGGTGCATTTTATGGTCCCAAAATTGACATTCATATAAAAGATGCATTGAAAAGAAGTCATCAGTGTGCAACAGTTCAACTTGATTTTCAAATGCCTGAAAAGTTTGATTTATCTTATATTGATGAACATAGTCAAAAAGTACGTCCAGTTGTCATTCATCGGGCTGTTTTTGGTTCAATCGATCGTTTTTTAGGAATTTTGATTGAACATTTTGCTGGTGCATTTCCGGTATGGTTAGCACCTAACCAGGTGAAGGTAATACCTGTTTCTAATGATGTTCATAAAGAGTATGTGAATGAAATAGTTTATCGTTTAAAACAAGAGGAAATTCGTGCTGATAGCGATTTAAGAGAAGAGAAGCTAGGCTATAAAATGAGAGAAGCTAAAATGAGGAAAATTCCTTATATTCTTGTAGTGGGAGATCATGAATGTAAAAATCGTTCTGTTCATGTAAGGAAGTATGGAGAAAAAGAGTCTCGTGAGGTAAAACTTGAAGAGTTCATTTACTCTTTAGGGAATTCTATCAATACAAAGAGTCTTATTTAGTTTATAAACCTCTATTCCAAAAAAGGATAGAGGTTTTATCCTATTAACCTCCTATTAACCTCCTATTTAAATGACATCATATAACCTGACAGATTTTTATATTTTTGTGTAAATTCACTAGTTTTTGTGACATAATGTTCATGGAAAAAGGAGTGAGAACATGCAAAAGATTATGATTGTTGAAGATGATCCTAAAATTGCTGAGCATTTACAAGCTTATCTACATAAATACGGTTTTAATGTAACACTAGTGAAGGATTTTAATGCTGTCATGGATGAATTTCATAAAAATAAACCTGACTTAGTTTTATTAGATATTAATCTTCCAAGTTTTGATGGCTATTATTGGTGTAGACAAATTCGTAAGGAATCAATTTGTCCTGTCATCTTTCTTTCAGCAAGAGTGGGAGAAATGGATCAAGTGATGGCTTTGGAAAACGGTGGTGATGATTTTATAACAAAGCCCTTTTATATTGAAGTGGTTATGGCAAAAATACGAAGTCAGCTTCGACGTGCTTATGGAGAGTATGCTGTGGTAGCGGAAGAGAGGGTGTTAGAAAAAGAAGGGCTAAAGCTATTCATTGAAAGATTAGAACTAATGTTAAACAATCAAGCTGTTACACTTTCAAAGAAGGAGGCAGATATAATAGAAAGTTTGATGGATCGCTATCCTCGTGTTGCTGGCCGAGAGGATTTGCTTGTTAAGTTATGGGATGAACAAACATATGTAGATGAAAATACACTTAATGTAAATATAACAAGAGTTCGAAAAAAGTTTCTTGAGCTTGGGGTTAAAGATGGTGTTGAAACAGTTAGAGGTGTAGGATACAGACTTAACCCTTCATGGGCAAAGGCAGAGAGATCATGAAATTATTTATGAAAGAGCATTTTCTATTAATTGTTGTACAACTTATCCAATTTTCTGTCATGTTCTCTATTTATTGGCTTGATGGGTATCGATCTATTCGACCTGGTCTTTATTCAGTTTTTCTCGGAATTTTCTTACTTGCTTGTTATCTTTTTTATTATTTTTACAGTCGCCGTAATTTCTATAAACGTTTAAGTAAGCCACTAGAAGAACTTGATGATTCCTTCCAAAAAACAGAACAAACTCCTATATCAGTGGCACTTGATTCGTTGCTGAAAGATCAATACAAGCTGTATCAACATCAAATCAAAAGCTTAGAGAATCAGCAGTTGGAGCACAATAAGTTTATGAATCAATGGGTTCATCAAATGAAAACACCACTTTCAGTTATTGAACTTACTGCACAAACACTTGATGAACCTGATTCATCAAATATTCGAGAAGAAACAGAAAAAATGAAAAACGGGTTAAATACTGTACTATATATGGCGCGACTTCGATCGATTGAACAGGACTTTTCTATAAAACCCGTTGTATTATCTAAGATTGTCAATGAAGTGAATGGTGAAAATAAACGTTTTTTTATTAGAAATCAAGTATATCCTAAGCTTGAGGTAGAAAAAGTAGAGATTACTGTTGAATCTGATGAAAAATGGTTATTTTTTATCCTTTCTCAACTGATAAACAATGCTGTTAAGTATTCATCTGGTCAAAGCAGCAGTATTGTGATTTCTATATTTGAACAAGCTGGCGAAGCGGTGCTAGAAGTGACTGACTTTGGTGTAGGTATTCCTGATACGGATAAAAGGCGTGTTTTTTCACCATTTTTTACTGGGGAGAATGGTCGTGCATTTAGAGAATCTACAGGAGTGGGACTTTATTTAGTAAAGGAAGCTGTTGAACATCTTGGACATGTGATTGAATTTGATTCTGAAATTGGAGAAGGTACGACATTTAGATTGGTTTTTTCACAAACTCAAAACCTTACATCGTTGTAAGAATAGTGAAAGATGAATCGATAGTTTACCATTCATTTGTAAAGCTATACTAATCACAGGTTAAACGAAAATGAGGAATCGAGGAGATCTTGTGATGTTAAATGTAAACCAGGTTAGTAAAATTTATGAAGGTAAAATCACATACCGTGCATTGACAGATATTGACTTGACAATTGAGACAGGAGAGTTTGTTGGTATTATGGGACCTTCTGGAAGTGGGAAAACAACCCTTCTTAATTTGATTGCAACTATTGATGAACCTACAACAGGTAAAATTCTTATTAATGAAAAAAATCCCCATCAGTTAAAAAGGGATGAATTGGCCAAATTTCGCCGCAGGGAATTGGGTTTTGTTTTTCAAGATTTTAATCTGCTTCATACATTAACAGTTGAAGAAAATATTGTACTTCCTTTAACACTAGAAGGAAAAAAGGTAGAAGAAATGAAACGAAAAGCTCGTGACATTGCTGAGAAGCTTGGTATTTCAGAAATTATGAATAAGCGCACATATGAAATATCTGGTGGTCAAGCACAAAGAGCAGCCGTGGCTAGAGCAATGATTCATAATCCAAAGCTGATACTAGCCGATGAACCAACAGGTAATCTTGATTCGAAATCTTCTAAGGATGTCATGGAGATGCTAGAATATATTAATAATAAGGAACGAACAACAATGATGCTTGTTACACATGATCCACAAGCAGCTAGCTATTGTAATCGAGTTGTTTTTATTCGCGATGGGAAGTTTTATTCGGAAATTCACCGTGGGAACAATCGTCAAGCCTTTTTCCAAAAGATTATTGATACACTTTCTTTATTGGGAGGGGATGCACATGACCTTTCGTCAATTCGCGTTTAATAATGTCACACGAAATAAAAGACTTTATGCAGCTTATTTTCTTAGTAGTATGTTTACCGTTATGGTCTTTTTTACGTTTGCAATTTTTGCCTTTCATCCGGTTTTAAGTGGAGATGAGATGAATGGTAATGTAACAAGCGGTATGAATATTTCTGCTTGGATTATTTATGTTTTTTCTTTCTTCTTTATTTTATATTCAATGAGCTCTTTTTTACAGTCACGTAAAAAAGAATTTGGCTTATTGATGCTGCAAGGAATGACATCCAAGCAAATTCGTTTAATGGTATTTCTGGAAAATATGCTAATTGGATTTTTTGCTACTCTTGGTGGAATATTGTTAGGGTTAGTTTTTGCAAAAGGCATTCTACTTTTAGCAGAAAATGTGCTAATTATCGATGAGCGCCTACATTTTTATCTTCCAATTCAGGCTATCTTACTATCATTTGTTTCTTTTATTTTATTATTTTTCTGTATCTCTCTTTTTGTTTCTTATGTTTTAAGAAGTAAAAAATTAATTGATTTAATTAAAGGGAACAAGAAGTCAAAGGGAGAACCAAAAGCAAATCTCTTTTTAACGATAATTGCTGTTTCATTATTAGGCATAGGCTATGCTGTTGCTTTAATGGCAAAAGGAGTTGTAGTAATCACGGTTATGGTACCGGTAATACTGTTAGTCATTGCTGGAACATATCTTATGTTTACTCAATTAAGTGTGTTTGTCATTGGTAGGTTAAAAAAGAAAGAATCATTTTTCTGGTATAAAACAAACATGCTTTTGTTTTCAGATCTTGCTTTTCGAATGAAAGATAATGCACGAACGTTCTTTATGGTTTCAATCGTTTCAACGATTGCATTTTGTGCTATTGGAACTTTATTCGGTTTTCAAGCGTGGTCTACCTCAGGAACAAAAATTACAAATCCTAACTCTATTACCTATAGAGGTCAAAATGCCGATGAAGATGTAGCATTTATTAACAAAACGTTACAAAAGCACAATATTGTCGCTACAGAAGAACAAATGATGTTAAGCTATTTTGATGTAGAAGGAGAAAAGATTGTCATTGCAAAGCAATCTGATTATAACCATTTTGCCAAGTTAATTGACGAAGAAATCATTAACCTTCAAGAGGGACAGATGATCACTGTTGAATTTGAAGGGTTTTCCTTTGGACAAATGAATATAGAAAGAAATGAGCCAGTGAATCTGAATTCTGGTGATATTTTAAAATCAACAGAAGTGATCTATTCTAGAGCATTACCTTCAGTAGATCCTTATTATGTTGTTTCAGATGGAGATTTCGAACAAATTTCAACAGAGCCTGCTGATGAAGTATATTTTCATGCCTGGCAAGTGACATCAGGAAAAGAAAATGTTATCGAAGCTTCAGAAAAATTACAGCAAAACCTGGAACCTTATGAATTTACATCTGTTGATTATGATGTTTATCAATTAAATAAATCATATGCACCCATTTTGTTTGTGGGATTATTTATTGGAATTGTCTTTTTTATCTCAGCTGGTAGTTTTCTGTATTTCCGTCTATACATGGATTTAGATGAGGATAAACAAAAATTCAAATCTATTTCCAAAATGGGATTAAGCGAAAAAGAGCTAAAAAAAGTGCTAACAAAGCAAACGGCTATTCTATTTTTCGCACCAATTATTGTAGCACTTATTCATGGTGCTGTTGCTTTAACAGCTTTATCAAACTTTTTCTCCTTTAATTTATTTAAGGAATCCGTTGTTGTGCTTGGCGTTTTCTTCATTATACAAGTTGTTTATTTTTTCATCGTGCGGTTTTTCTATTCAAAACAGATCATTGCTTCTGTTCAGTAAAATAGTACGTGGTGTGAACTCGTTATAGATGCATTTAAATAAGATAAGTTAGCAAAACCATAATATGAAGAAAAAAGACGCACTCGTTTAATAAGAGGTGCGTCTTTTTTTGGAGAAATAAATCTAACTTCTATCGTTTCCTTTGGTAGTATGATGGTAAGAGACTGTACTTAGTTTTAATACCTAGCTCTAGCGCTTATAAAATCACTTAACTCATTTCCACCAATTATCATGCATAGAAGCAGGAACTTCACGTTTATGCTGACTCATGATATATCGCTTTTCAATTTTTTCAGCGATGTTCTTTGTTACTTCTTTTCCTTCTAAGTAATCATCTAATTCATCATAAGTAATGCCAAGCTCAGTTTCGTCAGCTTGAAGTGGTGTGTTATCAAGTAAATCAGCAGTTGGTGTTTTTAGGTATAAACGTTCTGGTGCTTCAAGCTCTTGAAGTAAGCTTTTTCCTTGACGTTTTGTTAGTCCAGTAAGTGGAAGGAGATCTGCTCCTCCATCACCATATTTTGTAAAAAAACCAGTGACAGCTTCTGCAGCATGATCAGTCCCAATGACTAATAAACCGTTTTGTCCTCCGATTGCATACTGTGTGATCATTCTTACTCGAGCTTTCACATTACCTTTATTAAAATCAGTAAGAGCTTCATTAGTCGTTTGATTATAACTAGTTGCAAAAGTATCAACAGTATTTGAAATATCAAAGGCAATACTATCATCTGGCTTGATAAAAGAGAGAGCTAGCTGAGCATCATCTTCATCCTTTTGAATACCATAGGGAAGTCTAACAGCTGTGAATGTCGCTGAATGACCTTCAGCTCGTAATTGCTCAACAGCCAATTGTGCTAGACGACCAGCTAAAGTAGAGTCTTGACCACCACTAATGCCTAAAACGAACCCTTTTGCACCAGTTTTTTTAACATAATTCTTTAAGAAATCAATACGTGCTGCTATTTCTTCCTTAGGATTTATTGTTTCTTTTACATGTAAGTCGTTCATAATTTGTTTTTGTAGATTCATCATAATTCCTCCTACTGATATAGTCCATGCTTTTTAATATACTTATAACAAGCTTCAGGAAGAAGGTAGCGTGGATCGCCACCTAAGGAAAATTCATCTCTTATATATGAAGAACTGATCTCCATGGCTAAACCCTTGTCTAGTAAATGAAAGGTTTTTCCATCATCATTATTTCGTAAAATAGCTGAGCTACTTATTGCCCGAAGCATATTAATATCATTTCTAGCCATAACAATAAATTGGTTTTCTTTAACTAAAAGATCGCCATTTCCCCATTTTCCCTCACCAATATCAATTAACAGATCAGCACCCATAATGAAATAAATAATATCATCTTTAAATTTATTTTTGAAATGCTTTAATGTTTCGTAGGTTGTGATTTTCCATGCATTTTGATTCATTTCATAAGCATCGGCTTCAAATTGATTATTATCATTAATCGCTAGCTCGAGCATATTCCAGCGATGCTGATCTTCTGTTTGCATTTTCTTATCTCTTCGCTTATTTGAGCAGGGTAGGAAGATGATTTTATCTAGTTTGCATCGATGTAGGATCGTATTTGCTGTCCAAAGATGAACATTAGTAACTGGATCAAAGGATGAACCATAAATCCCGATTTTACCCATAAACACACCCTCCACAAAATCTAGATTTTATTATTCAGTTCTAGTACTAACCATGTCAGCAACTTTAGACTTCACTTCATTTATATTGTTCATTTTATTTTCCCAACAAGCTTGACTTAAATCAACCGGATATTCCTCAGGATGAAGAGCACGTTTATATTCATCCCATAGCAGGTCGAGATTTTCTGCTGTATATTTTTGCATGCTGTCTATTGAAGGCGTATCATACACAAGCTTTCCTGAATCAAAAATTTGGTGATGCAGATTTTTCGCTTCAAAATTTGTGACAAATTTACTTACAAACGTGTGAATAGGGTGAAACATTTTTAATTTTTCCTCGTTTTCTGGTTCTTCGTTATAAAGTGTGATATAGTCACCTTCTGATTTACCATTCAATTTATTGATAATTCGATAAACCTTTTTTAAGCCTGGTGTAGAAACCTTTTCAGGATTACCACTAATTTTAATTGTGTCAACCATTTGACCATTTTCATCCTCAATAGAAGCAAGCTTATAAACAGCACCTAAAGCAGGCTGATCAAAAGCAGTGATAAGTTTTGTACCAATTCCCCAAATATCAATTTTAGCTCCCTGTGACTTTAAGTTTATAATTGTTGCTTCATCAAGATCGTTTGACGCAATAATTTTTGTATCATGGAAACCAGCTTGATCAAGCATTTTTCTTGCTTCTTTTGATAGGTAAGCTAAATCACCGCTATCTAGACGAATACCTTTAAAGTGAATCTGATCACCCAATTCTTTTGCTACCTTTATCGCATTTGGTACACCAGATTTTAATGTGTTATAGGTGTCTACTAGGAATACACATTCTTTATGTCTACGTGCATATTTATGAAAAGCAATATATTCATCCTTATAAGCTTGCACAAAAGAGTGAGCGTGTGTTCCCGAAACAGGAATACCAAACATTTTTCCAGCTCGAACATTAGATGTGGCATTAAAACCACCAATATATGCTGCTCTTGTTCCCCAAATAGCGGCATCAAGCTCGTGGGCACGTCTTGTACCGAATTCCATAACAACATCATTTCCTACAACTTGCTTTATTCGGGCAGCCTTTGTCGCAATAAGGGTTTGATAATTAACAATATTTAAAAGAGCAGTTTCGATAAGCTGAGCTTCAACCAATGGAGCTTCAACTCGGATAATTGGTTCATTACCGAATACCATTTCTCCTTCTTGGACAGAGTAAACATTTCCTGTAAAACGTATTTGTTGTAAATAATGTAAAAAGTCATCTTGATAACCTAGCTGATTTCGTAAATAATCGATATCTGATTCAGTAAATGTGAAGTTTTCAAGATATTCAATAATCCTTTCAAGCCCAGCAAAAATACCATAACCATTTCCAAAGGGAAGCTTCCGAAAATATACTTCAAAAATCGCTTTTCGATTGTGAATGCCGTCCTCCCAGTATGATTCAGCCATATTTATTTGATAAAGATCTGTGTGTAATGCTAAACTATCATCTTTATATTGTATTTTCATATTTCCTATTCCTCCACAGTAAGTTCAATTTTTCACATAAATGATCGTGAAAGAGGGGGGATATTTTATCAAGACAAATTATTTCAAGCTACTTATAAAAACTATTAATTTATATCTTAAACAACAGTAGCATTTAAAGAGCCTTTAAAATGCTGTAATGCCCAATCATGTCCTTGTTGATTAAAACTAGCAACTGCTTTTTCATGAATAACAATTTTATAGCCCTTGTTATAAGCATCGACTGCAGTGTGTAAAACACAAATATCTGTACAAACACCAACTAAATGGAGTTCAGTTATATCACGTTCTTTTAATTTTACATCTAAATTTGTTCCTGCAAATGCACTGTAGCGGGTTTTATCCATCCAGTAGACATTGTTTTTCTCTTTATAATCATCATAAGTGGCTTGAAGACCACCATAAAGGTTTCTACCTTCAGTGCCACGTATATTATGTGGAGGGTAAAGGGCTGTTTCAGGATGGTACTCATCATCTTGTTCGTGCATATCAATGGCAAAAACGACAAAATCATTTTGTGAAACAAATTTTTTTGTTAAATTAACGATTTCTAATTCAATCTCTTGACCGGGCTTCCCACATGTTAATGCACCATTATCTGCAACAAAATCATTCGTATAATCAATATTTATTAACGCTTTTTTCATTTTTGTACCTCCTAATAATAAAAATAAAAAATGCTATTTGTAAACATGTATGCTTAGCTAAATTAGTATCTTGCCGTATAAATTGGTCTTGCGACATTTATATCTTCAACAAAACGATAAAGCTGAGTGGGTGTTTTAGAAGTTCTTTGTGTTTTTTGGCCGGTTACTTCCTCTATAAAAGGAAGACTTTTAATTTTTCTTGAAAATGCTTGATCACTAGATATCGCTGGATCGTTTGTAACAGTCTTTAAAACAGCCTGTAGCTCTGAATAGGTAAAATGATTTTGTAAAAAGTTCTTTGCAATAGGTGTTTGTAGAAGATCATGCTTAATAATTGAAATAGCATCACTAATAATTTCTGCGTGATCAAAGGCTAAATCAAGCTGTAGTACATCATCAACTGAAAATAATCTTACATCTTCTGCATCATCATTTGCTTTCCTTTTTGATAGCGTATGTTCAGGGACAATGGCATAGTGCGCATTGGAGAGGATCCAGCCCCGAGGGTCTCTGCCAGGTTTGTCATATACACCAAAATGTTTAATATGAATACTTGCTACACCAGTTTCTTCTTCTAATTCTCGTTTAGCTGCTTCTAGAGCTGTTTCATCTGGCTGAACAAAACCACCTGGTAAAGCCCATTTACCAGCTTCAATATTTGGGTTTCCTTCAGCATTAACTTCAGATCTCTTAATTAACATGAGCATTAATTTCATTAGTGGTGGTTTAAACTCACCAACCTTTGATGAAATAATGGTAAAAACAGCAATGTCAGAAGTGTAGCCATCTGGAGTCCGGAATTGCTTTGAATCATATAGATCTAATGCTTCTTTATTTGACATATGCTCAAGCTCCTATATGTTATTTAATTAACAAGATGTTAATTGTTAATTGTATTATATGGTAAATTTCTTACATTGTCTACACTGTTTTGTTAAAATAGGGAAAAAGTAGGAGGAAGGGTAAGCAGGAGGATTTTAGAGAGATTTATCGACAAAAAAACAAAATGCCGATACTATGTGCATCGGCATTTTATTTTTATGGATTCGTTGACCACATTCCGGCTGATTTAATGAAAATACGAGGATGTAATTTTAATTGTGAAATCATAATTTCAGCTAAATCCTCTGGTTGCATAACTTTATCAGGATTTCCATCTGTTAAATTTTCTTTATATGCTAATTCAGTTGCTACTGTACTTGGAGTAAGAGCTGTTACTCGAATATTATGTTTACGAACTTCAAGTGCTAATGATTCTGTTAATCCTAGTACTCCAAATTTCGAAGCACTATAAGCACTAGTAACTGGAGCACCTTTTTGACCAGCAGTTGAAGAAATGTTAATAATATCTCCACCATTTTTTTCAATTAATTGAGGTAGCACTGCTCGCGTTACATAATAAACACCCATTAAATTAACATCAATAATATTTTTCCATTCTTGTGGATCAAGCTCTAAAAATTTACCAAACTTTCCAATACCAGCATTATTAATTAAAATGTCAGTTGGCCCAAGGGACTTCGTCATTTTTTCAACAGCAGCATTCACTGCATCCATTGATGAGACATCTGCAGTAGCATAAGCTGATTTTGCTCCTAATGCCTCAATTTCCTTTGTTACATCAATTAGATCCTTTTCTGTACGAGCTAATAATCCTACAGAAACTCCTTCTTTTGCTAATGCAAGAGCAATTGCACGCCCAATACCTTTTCCAGCTCCTGTAACAAGAGCTACTTTACCTTCTAATGATTGTGCCATTTTTAGTTGGCTCCTTTCAATATGTAAGATCTGATTTCTATAATACTATGGTTTAATTCATAGTCAAAAATTCTGCCTAGATCGATAAAAGAATTAAATTGTCAGAAGGATCCTTAACAGTATAATTATCATCTTGATTTTGTATGTTAATATTGTGCTTCTTAAGCTGATCAATTACAGCTTTTCTAGTTTCTTCATTAGGATACATTATTGTAAAAGATTTTAATCCAATTTCATCTGCATTTGAGGGTAAAGCATCTTTTGAGTGCCAAGTGTTTAATCCTATATGATGGTGATAACCTCCTGTGGACATAAACAAAGCTTGGTCACCATATCGATTGACAATATTAAAACCAAGAAGTTGATAAAATCTTTCTGAATCAGCAATATTTGCTACTTGAAGATGAATATGCCCAATAATTGTTACTGGTGATAATTTAATAAAAGGGGTATCACTTTTTTGAGCTAATAAATCCTGAACATCTAGATGATTTGTCGCCATTTCAATCGTGTTATTATTTTTGGTCCATGTTTCTGTTGGTCGATCAACATAAAGCTCAATTCCATTGCCGTCTGGATCTGCTAAGTAGATGGCTTCACTTACTAGGTGATCTGAAGCACCTTGAAGAGGATACTTCGTTAATAATAGATGAGATAGACAATTTGCAAGCTCTTTTCGAGTTGGAAATAATAGTGCTATATGATACAGGCCTGTTTTATTATGTGAAAGTGGAATAGTGCTTTCAACTTCTTCTAGTGTGATGAGTATGTCTTTACCATTAGTTGAAAGCTGTGCTATATGTTTTGTTTGTTTAAGTACAGAAAACCCTAGATTTTCTTTATAAAATGAAATCGATCTTGATAACGTACTAACCTTTAGGTGGATATGGTTAACATTTGTTGTGTGTGTACCGTGAAATAGCAATATTATCACTCCTTATTTTAATACTTACTTTTTGTAAGTAAAATATATCTTTTACTAGTCATTGTGGTCAAGAGAATACACTTAGAGGATGAATTGCATAAAAATACAATACTATTAATTAATATGTCATCAAAGAGAAGTTTCAACCCATTTATTCCCTTATAAATGCTTGAAGTTGTATGTAAACGCTTTCTAATAAAATATTATAAAAATACAGAAAATTTAATAGAAAAAGACTTGTCAAATTTACAATCTTTAAATATAATAAACTCATGTTATAAAAAACGACATTGAAATGAGAGGTTATCTAACATGGCTGAAGCGGTTATTTCAAAAGGAAAAAATGATACAGAAACTCTTGCACAAATTAAAGAAATCATTAGCTCGAAAAATGTTGAGCTTATACATCTACAATTCGTAGACATAGAAGGCATTTTAAAAAGTGTTACGGTAACTGTAGATCAATTTGATGATGTAGCAGCAGGCAAACAAATGTTTGACGGATCATCAGTTAAAGGTTTCTCACCAATTAACAAATCAGATTTATACTTAATTCCAGATTATTCAACATTTGCAGTTTTACCTTGGACAGTTGAAGAAGGATATTCTGAAGCGCGTTTCTTATGCTCTGCAGCAAATCCAGATGGAACACTTTTTGAAGGAGATACACGTAACGTCTTAAAAAAGACTGTTAAGCGTGCTGCAGATCAAGGATATACAATCTCTGTAGGACCTGAACTAGAATTCTTCTTATTTAAAGCAGACGAAAACGGTAATCCAACTTCTGAGTTAAGTGATAATGGTGGATATTTCGAGCCATCACCAAAGGATTTAGGAGAGCGTGTACGTCTGGAAATATATAGAGCATTAAAAGCAATGGGCTTTACAATTGAAGCATCTCATCATGAGGTTGCTGAAGGACAACACGAAATTAACTTCAAATATGCAGATGCCCTAGGTGCTGCAGATATGTCTACAACGTACAAATGGGTTGTTAAAACGATAGCACAAAAATTTGGGTTGCATGCGACATTTATGCCAAAACCTGTATTCGGTATTAACGGATCTGGTATGCATGTAAATATGTCATTCTTCAAAGATGGCGAAAATGCATTTTATGATGAATCAGATGAACTACAATTATCAACAGAAGCATATCAATTTATTGCTGGATTAGTAGAAAACGTGAAAAGTTTTGCTGCGATTACAAATCCACTAGTAAACTCTTATAAACGCTTAGTACCTGGATATGAAGCACCTTGTTATATTGCTTGGTCTGCATCTAACCGATCTGCACTAATTCGAATTCCAGCTAAAAAAGGAATGGCAACTCGTGTTGAACTTCGTTGTCCAGATCCATCAGCAAACCCTTATTTAACATTTGCGGTAATCGCATCTGCGGGTCTTGATGGTATTGAAAAAGAATTACCAGTATCAGCATCTATTAACGAAGATATCTTCCATATGACAGAAGAACGTCGTGAAGAATTAGGAATTGAAAATCTTCCTGGAAGCCTTGAAGCAGCAGTAGCTGAGCTACAAAACGGAGAAATTGGCCGTAAAACTTTAGGTGACCATGTATTTAATGAATACGTAGCGGCTAAAAAAGCTGAGTGGGATAGCTATCGTACAGCTGTTCACTCTTGGGAACTAGATAACTACCAAGCTAAATTCTAAATAATTAATGAAAAAGTAGGTGACTTTAGTTACCTGCTTTTTTTGTTGTGAAAAAAGGATTATTAGAAATGTTAGTGGATACTTTTTGTAATCACTAAAAAATAGTTTTTATATTGATTGACATCACACACTTCATTCTTAGAAACGTTTAACATCAGTAATAAAATTATTCAACTTTTAAATAGGCTATGTTAAAGGTTAATGTTGATTTTTAACACGTTGTTGATTGGAGGTGAATATATGAGACTCCTGCTTAGAGAAGCGTGTCAAAGGGAGACCCCACAGGCGCGCAGCTTACGAGGAGGCTCCCGGACCTAGGAAAAAAGGTGCTTTTTTCCCGGGAAAGCGAATGTCTGTAACGGAAATCAACAATAAAGTTTAACAGAGCTAAATTAAAAAATTAATCGACACAGATCTACATACTTCGACTGTGAAACGATGGGGTAATGAGTAGTAAGTCTATGAATGCCAACTAAAAACGGTGACATTTGGGTATAAATTTATGAAAGATATGGTTATTCGTGTCGGAAGTTGTTATAGTAGTGATTATACTTTATCTGTAAATAAAGGTCGGATGCAATTTGATACTTGAATCATCAATATTAGAAAAAGTTTTTTTACAGTCACGAATACCACAAATGATTTTTCAGCAGGATTTTAATAATAATCTTGCAAATAATGCATTTTTTCAATTTATTGGTTACACAGAAGAAGAATGGAGAAAAATTTCTGTTCAAGAAATCTCTCATCCAGAGGATTATGAATTAGATTTGCAGCTATTCAGAGATATGTTAACAGGTTTGCGTGATTCTTATCAGCTGGAAAAGCGTTATTTTCATAAAAATGGAGAGATTATCTGGGGCTCTTTAAATGTTACATTAATTGAAGATTCTTATTCTGAAAAGAAATACTTTTTAGCGCAAGTGCTAGATATTACTGAGGAGAAAAATCTTGAGCAGGTACTTACCAAAAATGAGCAGAAATATCGTTTATTAGCTGAAAATTCTTCTGACATCATTAATCTCCATTTAAAGGATGGTCAGTTTATTTATAATTCACCTTCGATTAAGCAAATTCTAGGTTATGAGGCTGCTGAATTACTAGGTGACAAACCAAGTAATTATATACATCCTGATGATCTTTCACTTATAAAGGAAAAGCATACATATCTTATCAATCACCAAGGTCCATTGTTGATTTCATATCGTGCTAGGAACAAGAATGGTACTTATATTCCTTTAGAGTCAAGTGTAAAATCTGTTTTTGATGATAAAACTGGTCTTGTAACAGGTTTCATTTCAATTACAAGGGATATCCGGAGTAGAGTTGAACAAGATATTTTATTGCGAAAGTCAGAAAAGCTTGCCGTTGTAGGTCAATTAGCAGCTGCAGTTGCCCATGAAATTCGTAATCCTTTAACATCTATTAAAGGATTTATGCAACTATTTTATTCTACAAAGGAATGTAATGAAGAACTAATAAACGTAGCTTTTAGTGAAATTAATCGGGTTGAAGAAATTATCTCAGAATTTCTTACTCTTGCTCGCCCACATCAAGAAAAAAAGGAACCAATAAAGGTTGATGACTTGATGAAACAAGTTGTTCAATTACTTCAAGCACAAGCGCTACTCATAAATAAAGAAATTAAGTGCAAGATAGAAGAAGATATCCCAGTTATGTATGGTGATCCAAATGCATTGAAGCAAGTATTTTTTAATATTATTCAAAATGGCTTAGATGCAATCGATGAAAGAGGCTTTGTTATTATAAAAATAACATCTTCTGATCAATCAATAAGAATAGATTTTATTGATAATGGTCGCGGTATTCCCAAGGAGCGATTACAACGAATCGCAGAGCCTTTTTATTCTACAACTGAAAAGGGAACAGGCTTTGGTTTATTAACAAGCTATAAAACTGTTGAAAATCATAATGGAAAGTTAGAAATCGATTCAACTGTTGGTATAGGAACAACCGTAACGATATTCTTACCGAATGCATCTAACTAGAAAAGCATTATTTATCAATGGTATAGTTATTTTTAAATAATGATTAAGTTAGAGGGTGTTATTTTGTATTATGTTGTATTAGATCTAGGATGTTCCGATTGTGGTGAGAGCTCAAATGTTCTTGGCATTTTCACTTCGCTTGAGCTTGCTAAACGTGCGCGTGATGAATATAAGGAGAAAAACCGGTTAGATGAATATTCTGATCATGAATTTTTTATTTACCAAATTGATACTTTAGATAAAATTTATCATAATAGTTTTGATCATCTTGTAGAATCCTGAAACAATCCCTATTTCTAAGCATATAATGTTTAGAAAAGGGGTTATAACATGGATAAATATTATTGCTCTAAATGTATGCTAATATCTGACGAAAGTTCGCCGTGTAAACAATGTGGTCATATAGAGCTTAAGCATATTTGGATTACTGTTCAAGATCAAAAAGCAAAATATTATGTGGAAGATTGAAAATGACAGCACTCATGGCTGTCATTTTGTTTTTGAGAAGATAATGATCGAGAGAAGATCCGAATTATGGATGAGGAAAGGTAGGTAGTGTTAAAATTTAATCATAAATAGTAATGGCTTTATTTTTATGATTTGAGGTAAGGTTTTTTGAGATATTTGTTTCAAGAATCCCATTATTGAATATAGCTGTTATTTTTTTATCTTCTATATTAATAGGTAGAATGATATTTCTTGTCACTTCATCATTTTGTTGTAAAGCTAGTATGGATATTGTGATTACTTCTTTGTTAACGGTTACAGAGATATTTTCTTTTTTTATTTTATCTCCTAGCTCCGCTTCTATAATAAATTCCTCACTTGTCTCGAACAAATCTACTCGAAATGTTTCTTCATCCAATAAATTTGTGAATGGATCAACGAAAAATTGAGTCATCCATTCTTCGATTCCTTTTATATTCATCGGATTCGAACATTTTCTTATATTCATTTTTGATGACCTCCATCTGGTGATTACAAATAGTAAAAAAACCTCCCTTATCTGTTAAAATATTCAACCGGATTGTATTTGTGAACGGGTGTTGTCCATATATAGTGAAATTAGTGAATTTGTTTATTGACTAATAGTGGAAAAGGTACTGAAGATATTAAGAAGCAAGGGGAAAACAAGTTGAAAATCATTTTAAAACCATCAATTAGCTTGTTAAAATAGCATGTGAAATAAAAAACCCGAACTATTAGGCTTTGAAAAAATACCTAATAATTCGGGTTTATCATTTACATGTCATGACCTTGATTATGCTTTTGACGAGTGTGGTTAGCATTTTTTACTTTTTTTGAGCCGCTAAGTGGCTCTGGTTGCCCAGGATTGTTTCCTTTAGGAGCATTTTTTCGTATGTCTTTTCCGGTGTTTTTTTCTGTCATTTAATATCCCTCCTCTATATGTATATCATGAGTCAAATTCTTAAAATCATGCTAGAAAAAAATGAATATTACAGTTTGTATAAAAAGTGTACTTAGGACCCTGAGACTGATTTTGTTAACAATGACTTTTAGAGGCGCAAGGTCTTGTGAGTAGTGGAGCAACCTAGTTTGGTAAATGAGGACTGCTGCAAGGGAGTCTTTGTCAACAGTTTGATGAATATTATATTTTATTTTACACATCCTATCATATAGTTTGATAATTTTCTTGAGAGGATTGTGAAGCACTTATGCCGTACAATAAAAATAAACAACAAGCATTTCAAGCTGCTCAACAAGGAGCAACAGAAGCATTTGATTCATATGAAGCAATAGTGAAGGACAGTGCTGATTATGGACACCAATTAAAGCATTTAACAAATGAGGTAAATGAGGCTTATCAACAGATTAACAATGCATTAGAAACAGCCACAGAAACACAAAGAGATCGCCTGGAACAATACCAACGTGATCTTCAACAAATTGTCCAGGATGTAAATGGATCTACAGAATAAATAAAACGACGGGAGTTCCGTCGTTTTTTTGTGCGAATTTTATCACATTATTGGTTTTTCTTACGCTTTTTATTATTTTGTCTCTGTGCAGCACTTAACGGCTCGTTTTGTAGTTCTTCATTATAACCAGTGCCAACTCCTTGAGCACTTGCATCATTCATACCCATTCTTACGTGATTTGCTTTACGTTTTGCCATAATAACAATTCACCCCCATGTAAATAGTTTGTCTAAAATTTCGAATTGAATGCAGAAACATCAAGAAGAAATTCTAAATTTCTTAAGATTTCTCTTTTTCTTTTTAAATCGTTACCAAGAACAAGTTTATACATTCGGAATAGTATTAAAGAGGTGATCATTACGTTAAGCCTGAAGTTTAACAGAAAAAAACAATGCTAAATAGTTTAAAATTTGGTATAGTAAGAAAGTAAAAACTAGTACGCTTTCATAAGAATAACTTATACATATCAATAACATCATTGTTATTTACTTATGTTACTAGTTGTATTACTATTAAATTGAGAGAACATTCAAAAATGGGGTACCACCCTTCGACAAGAGTCGATTTCTTGATCTTATTAAGGGGGAAAAATTTAATGACTAATCAAGTGACTACGAACAAAGACGCTTTCCAAGCACGTAAAAGCTTTACAATCAATGGAAAAACGTACAACTACTACTCTTTACAAGCATTAGAAGATGCAGGAATTGGTAATGTTTCACGTTTACCATATTCAGTTAAGGTTCTTTTAGAATCTGTTCTACGTCAAGTAGATGGAAGAGTAATTACAAAAGAACATGTTGAAAATTTAGCAAAATGGGGTACTAGTGAACAAAAGGAAATCGATGTTCCTTTTAAACCATCACGTGTTATCCTTCAAGATTTCACAGGAGTTCCAGCTGTTGTTGACTTAGCATCATTAAGAAAAGCTATGGCTGACATGGGTGGAGATCCTGATAAAATCAATCCAGAAATTCCAGTTGACCTAGTAATTGACCACTCTGTACAGGTTGACAAAGCAGGAACTGCTGATTCACTTCAATTCAATATGGACCTTGAATTTGAACGTAATGCAGAACGTTATAAATTCCTAAGCTGGGCGAGAAAATCTCTTGATAACTATCGTGCAGTGCCACCTGCAACTGGTATCGTTCACCAAGTTAACTTAGAGTATTTAGCAAATGTAGTTCACGCTGTAGAAAATGAAAATGGTGAATTTGAAGCATTCCCAGATTCTCTAGTTGGTACAGATTCTCATACAACAATGATCAATGGTATTGGTGTTCTTGGATGGGGTGTTGGGGGTATCGAAGCAGAAGCTGGAATGTTAGGACAACCATCTTATTTCCCAGTTCCTGAAGTAATTGGTGTTAAATTAACAGGAGAACTTCCAAATGGAACAACTGCTACTGATTTAGCATTAAAAGTAACTCAAGTTTTACGTCAACAAGGTGTTGTAGGTAAATTCGTTGAGTTCTTTGGTCCTGGTGTAGCACAGCTTCCACTTGCAGATCGTGCGACAATTGCAAACATGGCTCCTGAATATGGTGCTACATGTGGATTCTTCCCAGTTGATGAAGAAGCATTAAACTACATGCGTTTAACTGGTCGTGAAGAAGAACAGATCCAAATCGTTGGTGACTACTGTAAAGCAAATGGATTATTCTTTACACCTGATAATGAAGATCCAATTTTCACAAAGGTTGTTGAAATTGATCTTTCTGAGATTGAAGCAAATCTTTCTGGTCCTAAACGTCCACAAGATTTAATTCCTCTATCAATGATGAAGGATACATTCCATGATCATTTAGTTGCGCCTGCTGGAAACCAAGGTTTCGGTTTAGAGCCAACTGAGATCAATAAAGAAATCACTGTTAAGTTCAAAAATGGTGATGAAACAAATATGAAAACTGGTGCGATTGCGATTGCTGCGATTACTAGTTGTACAAATACATCAAATCCATATGTACTAGTAGCTGCTGGACTTGTTGCGAAAAAGGCTACTGAACTTGGTCTAGAAGTTCCAAAATACGTAAAAACTTCTTTAGCTCCTGGTTCAAAGGTTGTAACTGGATATTTGGAAAACTCTGGTCTTTTACCACATTTAGAGAAGCTAGGATTTAACCTAGTTGGTTATGGCTGTACAACTTGTATTGGTAACTCTGGTCCACTTTTAGATGAAATCGAAGAAGCTGTTGCAGCTAACGATTTATTAGTAACATCTGTGTTATCTGGTAACCGTAACTTTGAAGGTCGTATTCATCCACTAGTAAAAGGTAACTACTTAGCTTCACCACCACTTGTTGTGGCATATGCACTTGCTGGTACTGTTGATGTTGATTTACAAAAAGATTCTTTAGGTAAAGATAAAGATGGCAATGACGTATTCTTCAAAGATATCTGGCCTGAAACTGATGAAATTAATGAAGTTGTTAACAAAACAGTTACACCAGAGCTATTCAGAAAAGAATATGAGCAAGTATTTGATGACAACGAACGTTGGAACGCAATTGAAACAACTGATGAAGCATTATATGTTTGGGATGATTCTTCAACATATATTCAAAACCCTCCTTTCTTTGAAGGTTTAGAAGCTGAAGCTGGAACTGTGGAAACTCTTAAAGATCTTCGTATTGTAGCAAAATTCGGTGATTCTGTTACTACTGACCATATTTCTCCTGCAGGTTCAATTGGTAAAGATACTCCTGCAGGTCGTTACTTACAAGAAAATGGTGTAACACCTAGAGAATTTAACTCTTACGGTTCTCGTCGTGGTAACCATGAAGTAATGATGAGAGGTACATTTGCAAATATCCGTATCAAAAACCAAATTGCACCAGGTACAGAAGGTGGATACACAACTTACTGGCCAACTGGTGAAGTAAAATCTATTTATGATGCATGTATGGATTATAAACAAGATGGTACAGGACTTGTTGTTTTAGCTGGTAAAGATTACGGTATGGGAAGTTCTCGTGACTGGGCAGCTAAAGGAACGAATCTTTTAGGAATTAAAACTGTAATTGCTGAAAGCTTTGAGCGTATTCACCGTAGTAACCTAGTGTTAATGGGTGTTCTTCCTCTACAATTTAAAGATGGAGAAAATGCTGAAGTATTAGGCTTAACTGGAAAAGAAACAATTGAAGTTGAAATTGGTGAATCAGTAAAACCACGTGACTTTGTTAAAGTTACAGCAACTGATGAAGCTGGAAACAAGAAAGAATTTGAAGTACTAGTACGTTTTGACAGTGAAGTTGAAATTGATTACTACCGTCATGGCGGAATTCTTCAAATGGTATTACGTGATAAACTAAAAGCTTAATAAATACAAAAAAGGGAACGGACTAATCCGTTCCTTTTTTATGTTGTTTAAACCTTTTTCTATACTCGTCTTCTTGTTTGTCATATAATATTCATTGTTAGTAAGCTTATAACATGGTTAAATAGAAAAGAAGTCCGTTAGGAGATTGCCTCATGTATGATGCTCTACAAATAGGACCATTTACGATTCAATATTTTTTACTGATTGCCGTTCTAACATTTTGGCTTACATACTTTATTCTTGATTCATTTTTAAAAGATTCAGAAGTCAAACAATTACTTAACAAGCATTACTGGACAATTGTGTTCATTTTATTTTTAAGTTATAAATTTAGTATTGTAATTTTGAGGCCAGAGCTATTACTGTCTTCTAGTTGGATCTTTTTGACTGGTGGAGAGAAAGGGATATATTTAGGTGTTTTACTAGCCATTATTTTCTTACTTTGGCAAGTATGGAGAAAAAGAGCCTCTATAAAAACGGTTATTTATATATGTGGATTAGTAATCATTTGTTATACGATCTTATTTCAAATTATTAAAATTTTTGTTTTGTCGATTTTGTAGGAGGTTATCGTTTTAAGATGAAGAAAATTTTAGCCATTTCAATTCTTGTTTTTTTAATTGGTTATGCAATATACAACACTGTTATGCCTTCAAATGCTAAGGTAGGTGTGACAGAAGGAAATGCAGCTCCTGATTTTGAGTTAACAACACTTGATGGAGAAAAAATGAGTCTTTCTGATTTAAAAGGAAAAAAGGTTCTGGTGAATTTCTGGGCAACATGGTGTCCTCCATGCCGTTCAGAGATGCCTGATATGCAACAGATTTATGATGAGTATGATGATGACGTAGTTATTGCTGCTGTTAATCTTACGAGCTCTGAAAGCAGTATAGATACAGTCGAGTCCTTTGTTAATGAACTTAGCTTAACATTTCCTATCTTACTAGACGAAAAAGGAAAAGTGAATAATGAGTATGAGGTATTATCATATCCGACTTCTTATTTCATTGATGAAGAAGGTATCATTAAAACGAAATTTGTAGGTGCTTTATCATATGATCAAATGAAGAAATTAATTGATGATATGTAATGAAGAGAGATAATTAGTTTATTGCTTAATGCGATGTAGAATAGATACTTAAGTATGAATATGCTTTGTTTTCATACCGTTTTGCATACCAAATCGCATTTGATTTGGTTTTTTTATTTTCTCTGCATCAAGTTTTAACATATAGCTATTTGAACTCTGAGAAGGGGTGAAAAAATAAATTTTATTGCTAAGAGTGCTTCATATCCTAACAGTTTTTAGTTTTTTTAATATTTATTGGACTGATAAGTTTTATGATTTCTTCAGTCTTATACCTTATTATTCTAACCAATGTGGTTACAGACTCTTTCTTTTTTTGTCGAAAAAAGATTATTTAATAAAAATGTTTTAAGATTTCTGAAAATTGGGTATCCTTCTACTAAATAACTCGGAGGTGTACGTTCAACTATGATGAGAAAAAACAAGAAAAAAACGTTTGAGGAATTAGTTCTTGAAAATAAACAACAACTTTTAAGAGATCAGGAAGCATTAGATCGATTAGAAGAAAGATGGGAACAAAGAATGTTAAAAAAATTAGATTAACAGTGATTGCTAATTATTGAATTGCTTCTTGTGGGCATTCTATGTGTGAGGAGGCGATAAGATTGTCTAACCAAAATGATACTCAAACTCATTATAATCCATCACATGTTGGAATGAAGCCAAGAGGCTTTGGTAATAACAAAGGAAAAAAAATGCAAGATACATCTGGTAAACATGCACAAGTTATTCAAACAAAGGGTGAATAACTCTTTCTTTCAATTAATCAAATGTTGAGTAAAAAATAGTATGTTTAAGCAGACTATAATTGTCTAAATTGCTTTTGCAAACTTAGATTTACATGACTTCATCATTTATTAAACAATGGAAGGAAGAAAAAAACATGCCAAAACATACAAAGCCAAATCCAGATGATCGTTCTGACAATGTAGAAAAGTTACAAAGTATGGTTCAAAATACAATCGAAAACATTGAAGAAGCACAGGACTCTCTACAATTTGCTAATCCTGAGGAACGAGAGCGAATTGAAGCGAAAAATCACCGTCGTGAAGAAAGCATCAATGCGATGAGAAATGAAATAAAAGATGAAGCACAAGCTCGTGAAAACGGCTTCCGAAATGATGAATAATAACCATTAAAACCAGGCATTAGCCTGGTTTATTTTTGTGTATTTTTCTTTCATTAAATTTTCTATTTATGTTATGCTTGTTTGAAGAATTTATAAAAAACAATGATTATTGTGCAACAAGGAGAGAAATAGATGCATGTTTCTAAGAAAGAAATTGAAGTAAGGTATGCTGAAACAGATCAGATGGGTGTTGTTTATCACGCTAATTATTTAGTTTGGATGGAGTTAGGCAGAACAAAGCTAATTCAGGATTTAGGTTTTTCCTATGCAGGAATGGAAGAACAGGGGATTATTTCGCCAGTAATTGACTTAGATATTTCTTATAAGAAGCCTCTTCGTTATGGTGAAATCGCTACAGTACATACTTGGATTGAAGCTTATAATGGTCTTAAAAGTATTTATGGATATGAAATTTTTAATTCAACAGGTGACTTAGCAGTAACAGCAACTTCGAGTCATGTTTGTGTTCAAAAAGATTCTTTTAGACCGGTAAAGTTTAAGAAGCTTTTTCCAGATTGGCATGAAGCATATGAAAAGGCCAAGAAATAAGTATGGCTTTTGGTATAACGCGCCAGGAATTAACTAATTGGAAGAAAGATGTTATGCAAGGAGAAATTGCTTTTCTAACACATTATTGGCTAGATGATCGTTTTCCAAATTCACGTTGTGTAACAAAAGTAGGCTGTGCTAATGTTGAGAAGTTAGCTAAATGGGGATCTCAATTTGGGTTGAAAAAAGAATGGATTCATCATTATGACTTATATCCACACTTTGATTTGTTAGGCGAAAAACAGTTTGTTATCTTAAAGCATTATGGTTTAGAAGATCATATCAAAAAATTCAAATTAAAAATTTAGTAAATAAAGGTCAAAATGCTTAAAAGCTTTTGACCTTTTTACGTTAATTTTCATACTGAAAGATTGGTTCATCTTCACTCTTATCAAGCTCTACACGCAAATTATGATTATCAAAATACCAGATATCACGTTTTTCGACAAAAAAAGTAATGCCTTTACTATCAAAGCTTGCTCCAATATCTTCGGGAGTTTGTTTTACAACTCCTAAAGAAAATCCTTTTTGTACATTGCTGCAGCCACCATATCTTACAAAAAATTGAACCATATCTCCTTTTTCAAGTTGTAATTCATTTATGTACCAGCTTGCTGCGTTATCTTCGACGATCATTTTCATCAATTACACTCTCCTTATTATTTAAATGACAGGGTGTTTACTTAGTAAACTTTTCCCTAATTAGATTAGAAAAAACAACATTTATTCATATTATAGTTCAGAAAAGTGGGTAACTCTATAAATTCAATTTATCAAGCGTGTTAAAATTATGTGAAAAAACCAATGTATTAGTGGTTTTAGACAGTGCCCCAAACGCTTGCTTTCAGTGTTACTCACCTTGCTGTTGTTTTCATTCTCAAATAGGAAAACTGCTTTTCACAAGGCTTCTTGCCTCGAAAGTCAACTGTTTTAATGTTTTAAACAGTTTTCCAATCAAACTAAAAACGTATGGTCTTATAACCACTTTACTTTAGGCTCTGTTTTGTCGATAATTCTTTTAATATTTGCGCGGTGTCGATAAATAACAAAGGCAGTTAATAAAGAAATGACTATGATTAAACCGATATCTCCAATAAATATGCTATAGATAATGCCATAAAGACCAGCTAGCATTGAAGATAATGAAACATATTTAGTAAGATACAAAACGAGAAAAAAGAAAGCAATCATCGTAATAACCATTAGTGGTTGGACAAATAATAAAAGTCCAGCAGAGGTTGCTACTGCTTTACCACCTTTGAATTTTGCGAAGATAGGGTATGTATGACCAATTACTGCAAAAACACCAACTAAAAGTGGATTTAAATCACTGTTAAAAAGTAATGGTAATGATGCAGCTAATGTCCCTTTTAAAATATCTGAAATAGTTACAATCAGGCCAGCCTTTACTCCAAGAGTACGAAATGTATTGGTTCCTCCCAAGTTTCCGCTTCCATGCTCACGAATATCTACTCCATAACCGATTTTACCAACAATAAGTCCAAATGGAATCGATCCTAGGAGATACGCTAAAATAAAAATAAATGCTTCAATCATAATAGTGCTCCTTTACGTATTCTTCTTATATTCTATCACGAGAAAATAGAAAAACTCTATTAGAGAATAAAAAAATCGAAAATCTCCCAAGTTAATAATAAATTCTAGATTTAGTATGGGAGTTTGAGCAAGAACTCATGCGGTGTAAAAAACAAGGAATAGAACCAAACTGGTTATGCTTAAGCTAATTCATTGAAAATTAGAATTGTAGTTGATAATATGGAGAAAAAGGAGCAGGTTAAACATGACGATTGAAAACCCGACTAGACAGGAAATTGGTGAAATATTAAAACAAAGTAAAACAATTGCAGTTGTTGGCTTGTCCGATAATCCTGATCGTACATCTTACATGGTTAGTAAAGCGATGCAGGATGCAGGTTATGAGATTATACCTGTTAATCCAACTGTTGATGAAGTTCTTGGTCAGAAAGCCGTGTCTTCTTTAAGAGATATAAAAACACATGTTGATATTGTCAACGTATTTCGACGTTCTGAGCATTTGCTTTCTGTAGCAGAAGAGCTTTTAGACATTGATGCTGATATTTATTGGGCCCAATTAGGTCTTGAAAATGAAGAAGCATATAATCTGTTAAAAAATGCAAACAAAACAGTCGTTATGAACCGATGTATTAAGGTTGAGCATGCTATGACAAAGTGAATATATAGCTTACTATTTTTAAAAATCCTTGTAAAAAACAAGGATTTTTTATTTTATTACACGAATATTGTTTGCTAATCTCGATTTACCATATACAATAAAGCAAGGATAATGTTTAATTTGCATGATAATGACGTACAAATAATATAAGATTATTTCGCCTTTCTTTTAAAGAAGCGGGTTGTCGATACGCAAATTATTGTATAAAATACTAAAACATGCGTTCTAATTCAAATACTCATTTTTGATTGTGTGTCTACTGAAAGGGGTTTAGTCGTTTGAGTAATAAGCAACAATTTGATTATAATGATGATGCCATACAAGTCTTAGAAGGACTGGAAGCTGTCAGAAAACGACCAGGTATGTATATTGGAAGTACAGATAGCCGTGGCTTGCATCATCTCGTATACGAGATAGTCGATAACTCTGTTGATGAAGCTTTGGCTGGTCACGGAGATCATATAATTGTAAAAATACATAAAGATAACAGTATTTCTGTTCAAGATAAAGGTCGTGGTATGCCTACTGGAATGCATAAGTTAGGTAAGCCAACACCTGAGGTCATTTTAACAATCCTTCATGCAGGTGGTAAATTTGGTCAAGGTGGTTATAAAACAAGTGGGGGTCTACATGGAGTAGGTGCATCAGTTGTAAACGCTTTGTCTGAATGGCTTGTTGTAACGATTCAACGAGATGGCTTTGTGTATGAACAAAGATTCGAAAATGGTGGTAAACCAGCAACAACATTAGAAAAAAAAGGTAAAACAAATAGATCAGGTACAAAAATTCATTTTAAGCCAGATCCAACTATTTTTAGTACAACAACTTATAACTTTGAAACGTTGAGTGAACGCTTAAGAGAGTCGGCGTTCTTGTTAAAAGGCTTTAAGATAGAGTTAATTGATGAGCGACAGGACCAAAGTGAAGTTTATCATTATGAAACAGGTATTGAAGCATTTGTTACTTACTTAAATGAAGAGAAGGATGCCCTTCATCCCGTTGTTTCTTTTGAAGGTATTCAAAACGGAATTGAAGTAGATTTTGCCTTTCAATTTAATGATGGGTACTCAGAAAATATCTTATCTTTTGTTAATAATGTTCGTACAAAAGACGGTGGAACACATGAAGCTGGATCAAAGACAGCTATGACCAGAGCTTTTAATGAATATGCTCGTAAAACAGGTGTGTTAAAGGAAAAGGATAAGAATTTAGAAGGATCAGATATACGAGAAGGTCTAGCGGCAATTATTTCTGTTCGTATTCCAGAAGAGCTTCTTCAATTTGAAGGCCAAACAAAAGGGAAATTAGGTACAAGTGAAGCTAGGTCGGCTGTTGATGCAATTGTATCTGAGAATTTATCTTATTTTCTAGAAGAAAATCCTGATGAAGGAACATTACTCGTTAAAAAGGCTATTAAAGCGTTTCAAGCACGAGAAGCTGCACGTAAAGCACGAGAAGAAGCCAGAAGTGGTAAGAAACGAAAACGTTCAGAAACGACGCTAAGTGGGAAATTAACACCTGCTCAATCTCGAAATCCGTTAAAAAATGAAATTTATTTAGTTGAGGGTGATTCAGCAGGTGGATCAGCTAAGCAAGGCAGAGATCGTCGCTTTCAAGCGGTACTTCCGTTAAGAGGGAAAGTTATAAATACCGAAAAAGCTAAGCTTGCAGACATATTTAAAAACGAAGAAATCAATACGATCATCCATGCCATAGGTGCTGGGGTTGGTGCTGAATTTTTAATTGAAGATGTCAATTATGATAAAGTCATTATCATGACGGATGCTGATACAGATGGAGCACATATACAGGTTCTGCTTTTAACCTTCTTTTATCGTTACATGAAACCTCTGATTGAAAACGGTAAAGTCTTTATTGCTTTACCACCTTTATACAAGGTAAGTAAAGGTTCTGGGAAAAAAGAAGTTGTGGAATATGCATGGTCTGATGATGAATTAAGTGGTGCCATCTCTAAAATAGGTAAAGGCTACATGATTCAGCGTTATAAAGGTTTAGGTGAGATGAATGCTGATCAGCTTTGGGAAACAACAATGAATCCAGAATCAAGAACACTTATTCGAGTGAAAATTGACGATGCTGCCCGTGCTGAACGCCGTGTAACAACACTTATGGGTGATAAAGTTGAACCACGACGTAAATGGATTGAAAGTAATGTAGCGTTTGGACTTGATGAGGAAACAAATATATTAGAAAACGAACACTTATCGGTAGCAGAGGAGGTATAGGTTTTGGCAGATTCAGTAGAAATATTTCGAGATTTACCTCTTGAAGATGTACTAGGTGATCGTTTTGGACGTTATAGTAAGTACATCATTCAAGATCGTGCTCTTCCAGATGCACGTGACGGCTTAAAGCCTGTGCAACGAAGAATTTTATACGCGATGCATGTAGAAGGTAACACAAATGATAAGCACTATCGAAAATCAGCAAAAACAGTAGGGAATGTTATTGGTAACTACCATCCACATGGGGATACTTCTGTTTATGATGCGATGGTGCGTATGAGTCAGGATTGGAAGGTACGTAACCTACTAATTCAAATGCATGGTAACAACGGTAGCATTGATGGTGATCCACCAGCAGCAATGCGTTATACAGAAGCAAGGCTATCAGCTATTGCTTCTGAATTATTACGTGATATTGATAAAGAAACAGTCGAATTTGTTCCGAACTTCGATGATACAAGTAAAGAACCATTAGTTTTACCTGCAATGTTTCCGAATTTATTAGTAAATGGTTCGACTGGGATTTCTGCAGGATATGCAACAGATATTCCACCACATCATCTAGGTGAAGTTATTGATGCTGTTATAAAACGAATGGATAATCCATTTTCAACAGTTGATGAATTAATGACGGTAATAAAAGGACCTGATTTTCCAACTGGTGGTATTATTCAAGGTGTTGAAGGAATTAAAAAAGCTTACGAAACAGGTAAGGGCAAAATAATTCTTCGTGGTAAAGCAAGTATTGAAGATATTCGTGGCAGTAAGCAACAAATAGTTATTACAGAGATTCCTTATGAAATAAACAAAGCAAATCTTGTGAAACGAATCGATGAATTTAGAATTGAACGAAAAGTAGAAGGAATCTCAGAGGTTCGTGACGAAACAGATCGGACAGGTTTACGAATTGTCATAGAATTGAAAAAAGATGCAAATGCAGAAGGTGTCCTGCATTATTTATATAAAAACAGTGACCTGCAAATTACATATAACTTCAACATGGTAGCAATTCACAACCGAAGACCAATGCTAATGAGTTTACCATCTATTTTAGATGCTTACATAAACCATCAAAAGGAAGTTGTAACAAACCGTTCAAAATATGAATTACGTAAAGCTCGTGAGCGTCAGCATATTGTAGAAGGACTCATTAAGGCTTTATCAATTTTAGATGAAGTAATTACTACGATTAGAGCTTCCAAGGATAAGCGTGATGCAAAGGATAACTTAATTCAAAAATATCAATTTACTGAAGCACAAGCTGAAGCAATTGTTTCTTTACAGCTTTATCGTTTAACAAATACAGATATAACAGCTTTAACAAATGAAGCTGAAGAGCTAGCAAAAAAAGTTGAAGAGCTTACAAATATCCTAAATGACGAGAAGGTTTTAATTAAAGTTATTAAAACGGATTTGAAAAAAGTTAAAAAAACGTATGCGGATGAAAGACGCTCTGTGATACAAGCCGAAATTGAAGAAATTAAGATTAATCTTGAAGTAATGATCGCTTCAGAGGATGTTATCGTAACCGTTACTAAAGATGGTTATGTGAAAAGAACAAGTCAGCGATCCTATGCAGCATCGAATGGCCAAGATTTTGGTATGAAGGAAACTGACAGGCTTCTCAGTCAATTTGAGATAAATACAACTGAAGTTGTGTTGTTATTTACAAATAAAGGGAATTATTTGTATTGTCCTGTTCATGAACTGCCAGATATTCGTTGGAAGGATTTAGGTCAGCATATTGCAAATATCATTCCTATAGAACGTGATGAAGAAATATTAAAAGCAATTCCGGTAAAAAGCTTTGATGAAAACTTATTCCTAACTTTTATAACAAAGTCTGGTATGGTGAAGAAGTCAGAGTTAAGTCAATATAAAGCCCAAAGATACTCCAAGCCTTTAGTTGCTGTAAATTTAAAAGGTGATGATAAAGTAGTAGATGTTCATATAACATCGGGAACAGAAGACTTATTCTTAGTCACGAGTTCAGGTTATGGCTTATGGTTTGCAGAAGAAGAAGTGAACGTTGTTGGACCAAGAGCTGCTGGTGTAAAAGGAATTAACCTTAAGCCAGATGATTATGTGGTTAGTGGTAATATTGTTAAACCCAATAAAAAGGCTTATTTAGTTATTGCTACCCAAAGAGGTGCAGTCAAGAAGATGTCATTAAATGATTTTGAAAAATCCTCTCGTGCAAAGCGTGGATTAGTCATGCTACGAGAGCTTAAAAGCAATCCTCATCGAATTGTAGGAGGAGCTATTGTTCAGGAAAAGGAAGATTTCTATATTGAATCGTCAGGTGGCACTGTTGAATGTATAAATGTTTCAGCATTACGTGCAGTTGATCGATATAGCAATGGATCATTTGTCATTGATGAACAAGAAGCAGGAGCTATTATTGAGGTATGGATATCACCATCAGAAGAACAAAATAAATAAAAAAAGGGCTGATCAGCATTCTAAAATTGCTGATCAGCCCTTTTGGTTATTATTGTGATTTATTTTTATATAATTCAGTAATTGCGTGTGTTAATTCAATTCCTTGGTATGTTAATAAGCTTAAAGCTGTTAACGAAAACAGAACTACCGGTATTAATCGAATAAAAAACATCATTTATAAAACCTCCAATTAATTTTAATTACCTGAGTGTTTAATAAATGACTTTTTGAGAGATAAGAAGATTGATAATGAACAGAACAAAGGAAATGTTTCACTTTTTCTCTTCCTGCTGTAAGCATACTAAACAGACATAAAATCATGGCTGCAAGTAACACTAGAAAGCTCATACCTATGAAGCTATTAAATAAATCAATATGCTTCTTTTTGTCCTCATCTATTTGTAGAAATACAAGAGATGATTCAGCTTCAACAGCAATCATATTGTTATGATCGGAATGAGGATGATTATTATGTGACATCGAAACAATGTGAGAGCCGGAAAGGACAATCAGAAACATGATGATTGATTTAATCAGCAAAAGTTGTTTCAATGATATCACCCCTTTGCCATATAATAGACATATCATATTCTTTTTTAAGCTATTTGAAAAGTGTTTTTTTGTCGCAACAAATTATTTTTTAATAATATTGTATACGTAAGTGTTTTCATTTCTATTATTTCGGGAAGTTAATAGTTATTGATGAAATTGATAAATTTATATTGTTAGTGATAAACTCAAAATGAACCGAATAGAAAATTTAAACAGTAAGTTTTTTATTTGAGAGGAGATCATAAATGAATATTCAAGGATTAATGATAAATGGAAAATATGTTATGAAAGAAAGAACTTATCCTTTGTATGCTCCTTACGACGGTAGGTTGCTAGCTAAGATCAGCATGGCTGATGAAGAAGATGTAAAAGAAGCGATCAGTGGAGCACATGAAGCATTTAAATCAATGAAGGACATGCCTGCATATAAGCGAGCTGAAATATTGTTTAACGTTTCTAAAATTATTCGTGAACGAAGTGATCAGTTGGCTACAGTAATAGCAAATGAGGCCGGTAAACCAATTAAAGCAGCTAGAGCTGAAATAAGTCGTACAATCGTTACGTATGAATTTGCAGCAGAGGAAGCAAAACGGATTTATGGAGAAACCATTCCTATGGATGCTGCACCTGGTGGAGAGAATCGTATTGGGATGACATGGAGAGAGCCACTGGGTGTTGTCACAGCGATAAGTCCTTTTAATTTCCCTTTTAATCTTGTTGCACATAAGTTAGGTCCTGCGTTTGCAGCTGGAAATACAGTTGTGTTAAAGCCTGCTGAAAAAACACCATTAAGTGCGTTTTTAATTGCTGAGATATTTCAACAAGCAGGTCTTCCTGAGGGTGCTCTACAGGTGATAACTGGTAGCGGAAAAGAACTTAGCGATGCGTTAATCACAGATAAGAGAGTCAAAAAAGTAACATTTACAGGCAGTGCTGCTGTTGGAAAGATCATTAAGCAAAAAGCTGGTTTACGGAAAGTAACATTAGAACTTGGTTCGAACTCAGGCTTAATCGTAGAACCAGATATTCCTATGGACAAAATTATCCCAAGATGTGTTGAGGGTGCATTTGCCTTTGCAGGACAAGTTTGTATTTCTCTTCAACGGATTTATGTTCATGAGTCAATTTATCAAACATTCACCGAAAAATTTATTGAACAAACAAAAAAATTGAAAATCGGAGATCCATTAGATGACAAAACAGATATTAGTGCGATGATCGATGAAGATGAGGCGAAGCGGATTGACTCATGGGTAAAAGCTGCAGTAGATCAAGGTGCTAAAATTGGTTTAGGTGGTAAAAGAGATGGATCTATCTTTACACCAACTGTTTTATTAGATGTGAAACAAGATATGGCTGTTTCTTGTGAAGAAACGTTTGCACCAGTTGTTTCGATTGTTCCATATCAACATTTAGACGAGGCGATTGAAATGGTCAATGATTCCGTATATGGATTAAACGTTGCTCTATATACTCAAAATATTAATAATGCTCTAAATGCTTCTAGAAAACTGGAGTCAGGCGGAGTTATTATTAATGATATACCTACTTTTAGACTGGATCATATGCCGTATGGTGGAGTAAAAGAAAGTGGTTATGGACGTGAAGGAATCAAATATGCTGTAGAAGAAATGACGGAATTAAAGTTTGTTACCATCAAAACAGAATTTTAGTCTATCTCATTGTTAAAAGGGAGTTAATACAAGAACTCCCTTTTAGCTGAGTTTTTAATGATTTTTTTCTTTTCTTTAACTAGATATTATTGTATTTTTTATTAATTTCTACTACTTATTGTTATCCTTACCTTTGTTTTTTTTATTCGGATTGTCTACTTGGAAAGCTGTTTCAGTTTCATGATCATTTTTGATTTGTTCAATGCTTGAATTTTGAATATCTTTTTTCATAATTTACACCACCTTTCATTAAACGTCATTATGTAGGATTTGTAATACTTTTAGTTTTTATAATTAGTCATTTGCTTTATTTTGATAAAAAGGGTTATTTCTTTGATCTTAGTGGTTTTATATATGATATTGGAGTATAGGGGCTAATGATTATCCACTTATTTGAGGTTTAAACCTTTAGAAAGTGGTTATTTTATTTTGAAAAATAATTTAGATTTACAATGGAGGGTTCATAGAGGATGATTGTCTTTAGAAAATATAGGGAGATTTATAATGTTTACTATTAAAAATTTGCAATTTAAAGATATTTTGGACATTGAAACTATGGATATTCCTGAAAATAGAATTACTTGTATCGTTGGTGAAAGTGGGGCAGGAAAGTCCACTTTATTGAAAATGTTAAATATTATGCTTTCTCCAGATCAAGGGGAGATTTATTATAAAGGAAAAAACCTACTTAAAGAAGATCCAATTAAGCATAGAAGATTAGTTGTGATGTTACCACAGCAGCCAACGATTTTTGATGGAACAATTCGTGAAAACATAAATATTGGCTTGAAATTTGCAGGAAATGATGTACAAGATGATTCTAAGCTTCTGAATGCATTGAAACTTGTTCATTTAGCTAAAAGTCTAGATGAGGATGCTGAAACACTTTCTGGTGGAGAAAAGCAACGACTTGCACTTGCGAGGGCCTATATAATGAATCCGGAAGTCTTTTTACTTGATGAGCCTACAGCTGCACTTGATGATGATACCGAGGATAAGGTAATGGAAAGCTTTATTAATAAAATAAAAGAAAACAATCAAACTGCTGTTCTTATTACTCATTCCCAAAAGCTTGCAGCAAAATACGGAGAAAATAAGATTACTCTATATAAAAAGGGAGGGGGAAGTAAGTGACAAATATCGTAAGAGATATCGAATTTTGGAGACTTTGTGCGGGTTACGTTTTTATTTTACTATTAATTGCTTTTGTAAAATGGAGAGGGCTAAAGAGAGAGAATCGGATCATCATATCCACCGCTCGAATGACGATTCAATTAGTGTTAGTTGGTTATATACTTACCTATATCTTTGAGGAACCAAATCCATATCTTATAAGCTTAATTGTATTATTTATGCTAACCTTTGCTATTTTCAATACATTCAAACAGGTTGCAAAGCCTTTAACGAAAAAACTTAAAAAAATTATTGCTTTATCAATGGTAGCAGGATCACTTATTACGTTAGTTTATTTCAACATTGTCGTCATCCATTTTCAGCCTTGGTATGAACCACAATATTTAATTCCAATTGCAGGTATGATTATTGGAAATTCTATGACTGGAATTACACTTGGTGTAAAGAATTTACTTGACGGTATTCATAGAGAAAGACATTTAATAGAAGGAGCGCTAATGCTAGGAGCTACACCAGAGGTTGCGACAAAATCTGTTGTGAATTCAGCATTTGATTCAGCCATTTTACCTACTATTAATAATATGGTTGGGATGGGGATCGTGTTTTTACCAGGTATGATGACAGGTCAAATTCTTGCCGGAATAAGTCCACTAATTGCAATAGAATACCAAATTGCCATTTTATTAGGGATAACTGGCAGTGTAGCACTGACAATTATGATTTTTACTCATTATGGGTATAAAACATTTTTCAATGAAAGGAATCAGTTTGAGATATAATGCTTAAAAACAGTAAATAACGGAGAAAACTATTTTAAAAAGTTACAAAATTACATAACAAAAGATTCGTTAAAAGTAAAAAGTCATGATCACCATTGAGGTCATGACTTTTTAACGTTAGTGAGATCTCTAATCTCTAGTCGATAAAACCAGAGAGGAAATTCATTTAAAATCATTAATATATACTTTTATTGGTAATGAAAATGGAGAAAAGAATACGATTAAGTAAATTTAAGAATACTAATACCTATGAAACGTCTAATTTTATTTTTACTATTTGTATCTATATTTACTAGTCAAGAAACTGTATATGCTAATGACATATTAAAGGTCAAGTTAAAAAATTACATAGGAGATACAGAAGAGCTCACTTTAGAGGTCAAAGGTAGATATACAACTTTGAATGGAATTGAGGAAATAAGAGAAGGAGTTCAATACATTTTATCCGTTAAAAAAGGATCTATGTTATTAACTAATCAAGATGACAAAATGGTACTAAGTGAATCGTTAATCTTAATACCTGATCATTATAATAAAGAGCATGTTATCACAATTAATGATAAAAAATACCTTGGTGCAATGGAATTTATCATAGAAGACGATAAATACATTAGGCCCTTTAATCATATTTTTTTGGAAGATTATTTAAAAGGTGTTGTTCCTTTTGAGGTATTTCCATCATGGAAGATAGAAACGTTAAAGGCGCAGTCGCTTGCTGCTAGGACCTACACCGTGACTCATATGGATAAAGAAATGGATGACACTATCCAATTTCAAGTTTATGGGGGATATGAATGGTTCGAACAAGCTTCTAGAGCAGTTGACGAAACAAAAGGTGAAATTATTACATTTGAAAATAAGCCAATTAATGCTTATTATTCGGCAAGTAACGGTGGAGTGACTGAAAACAACGAAAATGTATGGAATGAAAAAGCAAAATCTTATTTTCCAATTAAGATTGATCCTTTCGATCCCATTCAACCATGGACACTACTTTTACATAAAGAGCAGCTATTATTAGCAAGGATAGATGCTACTAGAATGAACTGGTGGAATAAGTTGGAAGAAAAAGAACAGTCTATAATAGAACCCATGAAAAAAAGGCTAAACAAACAAGGATTTGAAGGGGATATAAAAATCTTATCGATTTCGAATCTAGATATATCACCAGATCTTCTTGAATCAAATCGTTCAAAAAAAGGTTCAATTAAAATAGAATTTTTAAGATGTTTGATAGAAGGTACAATTTTATATGAAGTATTTGAGCTCAACGGGGTTGAAATTGATCAAATAAGACCTTTAATAGGTGGATCAACCTTTAGAAGCTACTTTATTGATACATTCGAGGAACACGATCGTTATTATGTTATAAGAGGTAGAGGGTTTGGTCACGGTGTAGGGATGAGTCAATGGGGTGCAAGTATAATGGGCGATAGAGGTTACAATTATAAAGAAATCATTGAACATTATTATCCAGGGACAACAATTAAAAAAATATCAATTATAAACAAACAGGTGCAGAATGATGAAAGTGAAGAATAATATTGAATTGACAAATAAACAGGAATTAAAAAGGTATATAAATTCATAATAAGCTTTATTTTTAGAATATTCAGTATTGACAACTAGGGTTTATCGATATATCATTCTATTTAATTAAATAAATAATTTATAAGCAAAGATTGGAACTAGTAAAAGGATTTATAAACTTGTCAGAGAGCCGATGGATGGTGAGAATCGGTAGTTATAGCCTTTGAACTCATCCAAGAGCTACTTCCTGAACACAATCAGTAGGGAATGTCGGTGATCTTCCGTTATGAAGATAGGTGGTGTTGGCCACTGAAAATGAGTGGGTTAATGTTATTTTAATTAATCAATTAGAGTGGTACCGCGAGATATAAAGTCTCGTCTCTATTTTTTATAGAGATGAGGCTTTTTTTATTTTTTTAATAAGGCTCTTTTCTGAACGATTGTTGCTATGTAATAAAATTTGGAATATAAACAGTGTTTTTTTACTATAAGGGTACCATTTTATGAAGAAGAGATGTCACTAGACTTAATAAAGTGCTGATTGCTTTAGGTATTTAAAAGCAACAAAGTTTGAGAAAACAGCCTTAAATAACAAATTATAAATGAATAGGTGGGAGACAGAATGAAAAATATCGATAAATATTCTAGGGGTTACTTTATGCCTCCAATGCAAAGCTTGAAATGGACAGAGAAGGAATATATTAAAGAAGCTCCTACATGGTGTAGTGTCGATCTTCGAGACGGAAATCAGGCTTTGGTCGTCCCGATGAGTTTAGAGGAAAAACTAGAATACTTTCAGTTGCTATTACGTGTAGGGTTCAAGGAGATCGAAGTTGGATTTCCAGCTGCTTCGGAAACTGAATTTGCTTTTTTACGTACTTTGATTGAAGAAAACTTAATTCCGGAAGACGTGACAATTCAAGTTTTAACACAATCAAGAGAACATATTATAAAAAAGACATTTGAAGCATTACAAGGTGTGAATAAAGCAGTTGTTCACTTGTATAATTCCACATCTGTAGCACAACGTGAGCAAGTATTTAGAAAATCTAAAGAGGAAATTATTGATATTGCTGTTAATGGAGCAAAACTGCTTAAGACATATGCTGCTAAAACAAAAGGGAATTTTCAATTTCAGTATTCTCCAGAAAGCTTCACTGGTACAGAAGTTGAGTTTGGACTTGTAATTTGCAACAAGGTTCTTGATATTTGGCATCCCACAGCAGACAATAAGGTGATTATCAACCTACCAGCAACTGTATCAATGTCAATGCCTCACGTTTACGCAAGTCAAATTGAATATATGAGTGACAATCTGAGCTATCGAGACCATGTAATCGTATCACTTCATCCACACAATGACAGAGGAACTGGCGTAGCAGATGCCGAGCTAGGAATGCTTGCCGGAGCGCAAAGAGTTGAAGGGACTTTGTTTGGAAATGGAGAAAGAACAGGGAACGTCGATATCGTAACACTAGCACTAAATATGTTTTCACATGGGGTAGATCCTAAGCTGAATTTAGACAATATCCCCACTATTATTTCTAAATATGAGAAATTAACAAGAATGAAGGTTCACGAAAGACATCCATATGGCGGTGAACTTGTCTTTACAGCATTTTCAGGTTCACATCAAGATGCAATTGCTAAAGGAATGAAATGGCGCGAGGAAGAAGAACGTGAGCAATGGACTGTACCTTATTTATTAATTGATCCGATGGATATTGGACGAGAATATGAAGGAGATATTATCCGAATTAACAGTCAATCAGGTAAGGGAGGAATTGGTTATATCCTTCAGCAAGCGTATGGAATTGATCTACCTGTTGAAATGCGTGAGAGCTTTGGATATAGTGTGAAAAATGTTTCAGATCATGAACACAAGGAACTTATGCCAAGTGAAATTCATGACATTTTCATCAACAACTATGTGAATATAAATACCCCTATCGAATTGATAAATTACAAATATACTAAAAATGATGATTATGAAACAATTATATCAATCAGGATGAATAATGAAGATCATGAATTTACTGGTGTGGGAAATGGTAGACTTGATGCGATTAGTAACGCTCTTCAAACTCAATTAGATATCACCTATACAGATTTGGTCTACAAACAGCATGCTTTAGAAGTAGGTTCAAGATCAAACGCTGTTTCTTATGTAGGAATTACTGCACGTCATGGTACTATTTATTGGGGATGTGGTATTGACACTGATATTATGAACTCATCAGTAAAAGCTCTTTTTAGTGCAGTTAACAATTTGGTTTCTAGTAAATAATTTCCTTTTGTAGTAAAAAGATTAAAATATCTTCAGGAAAATGACTATCAAATTATCTTTTCATTTGATAGTCATTTTTTTGCTTTTCCTTATAGCAAGACCACTCTCTTTGTCAACGCTTACGAGGTTAGCTGCCGGATTCGGGAGGAAAGAGTCTCCCTACCATTACTGTATTCACCCCAAGAATGTTCAAAAATGGTTCCCCCGTTCTACAGATTCAGCGGATTAGTGTTATGGTTTACTTGATATTATTTGGGAGTAAACAAATGAAAATTCTAGGCTGAATGATCTAAGCATTTCTCTAAGTTCTTATCCACGATAAATACTTCAATTCTTTCGCCAACTTTTGTGCTGATATCACTATGGCTTGAAAGTACTTTAAAGCTAGTATGTTTTTCGACAATTTCTTCGAAGTCTTTACTGTACATTTCACGTAAAACTTGTCTCATTTGTTTGACAACTTTGCGACCATCTTCGTGTCCTACTAAATGCTTCTCTTCAACTGTTAAGACACCTTTAAAGCGAGCAATAACCATATCTTCTACAATATATGTTTTCGTTTCTTGAGGACCTCTTCCAATTAATTCACGTTGAAGCTTAATAAATGCTTCACTTAATTCTGCCTCTAATCTCCTTTTTGGAGAACCCATGGCATTTCCTCCCATAATCGATTTATAATATCAAAAACTATCTTAATAACAAACTAGATTTATTGTCAATGATTTTTTTTGTGATGGAAAATTGAGTTATCTATAAGAAATAAAGACTTTCTAATGAATTAATTTTTCAAAAGACAAGTGATCAAGGCGACAATGTTTTATAATAAAAATTCCAATTAGTATTTTAAGTATTTAAGAGTATAAGTTAGAAATTGGGAGGAAATGACTAAATGTGATGGAAAAATGATTGAAAATAACAGTATTCTAAAGAAAATAACCATTTACAATATTTAATAACCGGAGTATGATAATCTCGTAAACAGAAAGCAACAACTTAAATAGATCGGCCTAGTCTCAGAAATGAGAGCGGAGGAACCAATTTTTTTGGGGTTAATTCTATGTGTATAGAAGGGATGAGATATACTCTTTCGCCATCCTACCCGTCAGCTAACTTCGTCGGCTAAAGCGGAGGAGGTCATAAGACCGCCTTGAATCAGGGGGCTTTTTTTGTTGTGAAAAACAGTAAAAATAGTAATCTGGCAGATAAGTAGGTCTTTTTAATATGCCTATTTTAAAAAAGAATACATGGAAGACAGAATGCGTAGAGAGCTAAGAGCTAGCTAGGCATTAAGTAGACCAATGTGTACTTTTTTTCCAAGATATGAAACAAGCAAATCATGAGGAACAATTTACTCAAACTAGAGTTGATTGTTGTCCATGTGCTTGACGTTCATTTGGGGAAAGAGTAAACATTGGTCTATTTTTTTTCGCTTAGATATCTTCTTCTAAATGGGGGAAGCTACATAATCGAAATAAGAACGGAACTCTTTCGGAATGTATGAAAGTATGCCAAACCTCTATTACAGCTGAGATTATTTTAGGTATTGTTGTTTAACTAAAAAAAGGAGTCAAGGAGGCTTACATGGTGTTTAATGGTCAGATGGAAAAGGAGTCAGTATTGGTATGTGTGCCTGATCAAAATATGTTACTAGGGCTTGAAGGATACTTAAATCCAACACATTCCATTGTTGTAACACCCAATACACAGGTTGCAGATTTGCTAAAGAATCAAGGATTTAAGAACATTTTTTCATTTTCTAGCAATGACACTTACATCCCTTTACCTGCCCAATTTGAGAAAGTTGTTTTAATTGAAAGTAAACATATTGCCGACACCTTTGACAGTTTAATGGTGCTAAGAAATAGTACGATTGCACCAATAATAGTTGTAACAGCAACTCATGCATATCCAATGAGACTATACTACTCAATGGGTGCGAAGCTCGTCATCTATTCGAGAAGTAAAAACATTTCAAATTTCATTTAATGAAATTTTTAGGAGGTTACTAGAATGCTAGATATCATCATGGTCGCACTTTTTATTGTATTGCCAATCTTAATGGTCGGATTAACGAATTGGTCCCAAAGAGTTGTAGAGCAAGGAAGTGAGAAAAAGTAATGATTGCATTATTTGGAGTTGTGGTGATTGTAACAGGGTACTTATTTTATGTTTTATTAAATCCAGAAAAATTTTAACTACTTGGAGGTAAATTCGGTGATAACGACAATTCTATCCATCATCATTACGCTAATAGCGGTTGTTTTACTAGCTAAGCCTTTTGGAATCTATTTGGCAAAGGCTTTTGACTATAACCAAACAGGTGTAGATAAACTATTCAACCCATTGGAAAGGGTGTTATTTAAGATAGGTGATATTCAAAAGGTTCATCAAACATGGAAGCAATACGCTTTATCTCTTGTGTTAGCAAATGCTTTTATGATTGTTCTTGTATATTTCGTTTTTCGAATGCAAGGATTTCTTCCATTAAACCCTAGTGGAAATCCGAGTATGGATCCGACATTAGCGTTTAATACAGCGATTAGCTTTATGACAAATACAAATCTTCAGCATTATAGTGGGGAATCAGGTTTATCTTATTTAGGACAAATGATAGGAATTCTCTTTATGATGTTTGCAGCACCAGGTACTGCCTTAGCAGTTGCAATTGCATTTGTTAGAGGATTAAGTGGGAGAGAGATTGGAAATTTCTTTGTTGATTTAATTAGAGCGATCACACGTGTACTCCTGCCAATCGCCTTTATAACAGGACTTATCTTTGTTGCTTTAGGTGTTCCTCAAACGTTAGAACCCACAGTAACGGCTAATACAATTGAAGGAACAACACAGGAAATTGCTCGTGGTCCTGTTGGAGCTTTTCTATCTATAAAAGAACTAGGTAATAACGGTGGTGGATTTTTTGGAGTGAACTCTGCCCATCCATTTGAGAATCCAAATGCAATAAGTAACTTTATGCAAATTTTGTTGATGATGTTACTTCCAACAGCTCTTCCATTTACGTATGGAAAAATGGTCGGGAATTTGAAGCAAGGTCGAGTTCTATTTGTATCGATGTTAATGATCTTTATGATATTTTTATCAACAGCATTTATTTCAGAATTTCAAGGTAATCCAAAGCTAAACGAACTAGGCATTCAGCATGACCAAGGAAGTATGGAAGGAAAAGAAGTTCGATTTGGAACAAGTCAGTCGATTTTTTATGCTATTGTCACAACTGCGTCTGAGACAGGTGCTGTTAATACGATGCATGATACGTTAACACCAATTAGTGGAATGCTGACCTTATCGAATATGTTACTTAATACTGTATTTGGTGGAGTAGGGGCAGGTTTTATCAACGTCATGATGTACGCCATGATTGCTGTTTTCCTTTCAGGATTAATGGTAGGTCGAACTCCAGAGTTTTTAGGAAAGAAAATAGAAGGAAGAGAAATGAAATTAATTGCGATTACGATGTTAATGCATCCGTTATTAATCTTAGGAGCTTCAGCGATTGCTTTATTCTCTCCACTTGGTGTAGCAGGCATTTCAAATAGTGGTTTCCATGGAATTTCTCAGGTTGTATATGAGTACACATCATCTGCTGCAAACAATGGTTCAGGGTTTGAAGGACTTGGTGATGCCACACCATTCTGGAATATCTCAACAGGAATTGTCATGTACATCGGTCGATTCTTTGGACTAATTACGATGTTAGCTGTCGCTGGATCACTTGCGAGTAAGAAAATAGTTCCTGAAACGGTTGGAACATTCCGTACAGATTCATCTCTATTTGGTGTCATTCTTGTTGGTACGATATTCATCGTTGGGGCATTAACATTCTTCCCGACATTAGTACTGGGTCCTGTTGCAGAATATTTAACATTAAGATAGGAGGAAGTAGACATGGGAAATCAAGCAGTTAAAGAAAATCATCATGTGACAATACTTCCTGAAGTAGAACAGGAAGCCATTTCACAACAAAGCAATAACAACTATCAATCAAATAATAATAAGGACGGAAACAAAAAAATGATGGATAAAGCAATGATCGCACAAGCATTGAAGGAATCTTTTACAAAGCTAGATCCAAGAAAAATGGTAAAAAACCCAATTATGTTTGTAGTAGAAATTGGATTTTTTATCACACTTTTGATGTCACTTGCTCCGAATCTATTTGGAGCAAGTAGTGTAGAGCCATGGTTTAATATAACCGTCACACTTCTCCTTTTGTTTACGGTATTATTTGCTAATTTTGCTGAGGCATTAGCAGAAGGACGTGGGAAAGCTCAAGCTGATTCCTTGAAAAAATCAAAACAAGACATTACGGCAAATCTAGTAAAAAACAATGGGGAAATCGAGAAAGTTACTTCAAGCCAATTGAAAAAAGGAGATATTGTTGTTGTATCTCAAGGTGAAATGATTCCTGGAGATGGTGAGGTTATTTCTGGTATAGCATCAGTTGATGAATCAGCCATTACGGGAGAATCTGCACCTGTTATAAAAGAAGCTGGTGGCGACTTTAACTCTGTAACCGGTGGTACTAGGGTTGTAAGTGATTCAATTAAAGTTAAAATGACAAGTAATCCTGGTGAGTCTTTTCTTGATCGAATGATTTCGTTAGTAGAAGGAGCGAATCGACAAAAAACACCAAATGAGATCGCGCTTAATACAGTTTTAACAAGCTTAACTTTAATCTTTATGATTGTTGTTGTGACTCTACCTTTTTTCACAAACTATTTAAATTTTCAAATTGAAATTCCAGTGTTAATTGCCCTTTTAGTATGTTTGATTCCAACAACAATTGGGGGACTTTTATCTGCAATTGGTATTGCCGGAATGGACCGTGTTACACAATTTAATGTGCTTGCAATGTCTGGTAAAGCAGTAGAAGCAGCTGGAGATATTAATACAATCATTCTTGATAAAACAGGAACAATTACATTCGGAAATCGTATGGCAAGCAATTTCATTCCAGTTGGAGATGCATCATTACAGGATTTATCTTATTGGGTGGGAGTAAGTTCGTTAAAAGATGAAACCCCTGAAGGACGTTCAGTTCTTGAATTATTAAAAAATCGAGGAGTTAATAATGAATATTCTTTAGCAGAAGGAGCACAATTTACCGAATTTAAAGCTGAAACAAGAATGAGTGGAATGGATTTGAAAGATGGACGTCAAATTCGAAAAGGTGCTGTTGATGCGATAAAGGCATGGGTAAAGGCACAAGGAGGAAAAATCCCAACGAATTTAGATGAAGAAGCAAAGGAGATTTCTAGAGAAGGTGGTACACCCCTTGCTGTTGCCGTAGAGGGGCAGATTCTAGGGTTGATCTATTTAAAGGATACAGTTAAACCAGGAATGAAAGAGCGTTTTGATCAGTTACGAAAAATGGGGATTAAAACCGTGATGTGTACCGGGGATAACCCGTTAACTGCTGCAACAATTGCAAAAGAAGCTGGTGTTGATGAATTTATTGCAGAGTGTAAACCTGAAGATAAAATCGAAGTTATCAAGTATGAACAATCACAAGGAAAGCTAGTTGCTATGACAGGTGATGGTACAAATGATGCACCAGCGCTTGCACAAGCAGATGTTGGTCTTGCGATGAACAGTGGTACAACTGCTGCAAAAGAAGCAGCAAACATGGTGGACTTGGATTCAAACCCAACAAAGATTATTGAAGTGGTTTCAATTGGGAAACAACTATTGATGACACGAGGCGCACTAACAACCTTAAGTATTGCAAATGATGTTGCGAAGTACTTTGCGATCATTCCAGCTATGTTTATGTTAGCCATACCTGAGATGGAAGCACTTAATATTATGGGCCTATCAACACCCTTATCAGCAATTTTATCTGCGTTAATTTTTAATGCGGTGATTATTCCATTGCTCATTCCACTTGCGATGAAAGGTGTTGCTTACAAGCCAATGAGCTCAAATTCTTTGCTAAAACGAAATCTAACCATTTATGGCTTAGGCGGAGTGATCGTTCCTTTCATAGGAATTAAGCTGATTGATGTTGCGATTTCACTCTTTATCTAGATGTATATATATAAGTAGAAAGAAGGTATAACCGTGATGAAAACAGAGCAAAAACTAGCAGGAACGATTATTAGAACAAGCTTTTTGATTATGTTATTAGGTGGTTTTATCTACCCATTAGCAGCAACAGGAGTAGCACAGGTAATTATGCCTGAAAAAGCTGATGGAAGTCTTATTTATAATGATAAGGATGAGGTAATCGGTTCAGAGTTAATAGGTCAACAGTTTACGAATCCTGAGTTTTTCCATGGACGTGTTTCAGCCATTGAATTTGATGCTTCTGGTTCAGGTTCTAACAACTATGCATCTTCAAATGAGGATCTTCATGAGCGAACAAAAGAAACACTAGAAGTATGGAAAAGTGCAAACCCTGAAACACCAATTAGTGAAGTTCCAATCGATTTAGTAACAGACTCTGGCTCTGGACTTGACCCGCATATTAGTCCGGAGGGGGCACTTGCACAAGTGAACAGAATCTCTAATACAACAGGAATTGAAAAAGAGGAACTAAAAAAACTTATTGAAAACAATACACAAGGCAAGGAAATGGGCATATTTGGTGAAGCGCGTGTGAATGTATTACAGCTTAATCTAGATTTAAAAAAATTACTATATTAAGAGAATAGAATAGAGGCTGGGACATAACTTTAAATGATTAGCAAAAATTCCGAACAAATATTTAGCATAGCGGAGTAAATTTTAGGAGCGTCGTAACAATATATCGGCATAACATAAATGGTACTTTTCTAGCAGAAAAGATGCCACTAGACTTTAGTGCTGTTTCCATCAAGTATTAAAAAGCAACAAAGTATACGAAAACAGCCCTTGTTAAAATACTTTTTTCCCAGCCTCATCTTTCTTTATTAAACATTACACTCTTAAAAAGGATGAACATTTATGATCAGTGAATATGTTTCAAGAATAAATATTGGCACTCCAAAAGTAAAAATAGTACTGGAGAAAACAACTCTTTTTCAAGGTGAGATGTTAGAAGGAAGCTTTCATATTGTAGGTAGTTTCTTCACCAAAACAAAAGTAAAAAGATATGATATTGAATTGATAGCAAGAGATTTAGATACTGGAAAAGAGCAGATCTATAACGAACGCGTTGTTTATTCTACATTATTTTGTAAACGTAGTGAACAAAGCACAATACCTTTTTGTTTAAAGATACCAAAAGATCTACCTATATACTTACATTATCTTGTAAGAGCTAGGGTAGCTCTTGAAAATGTCGAGAAATTTGAAGAGGAATTTCCGATCACATTAAAATACAATATGAGGTGAAAGTATAGTGGAAAAAGATCACCCATATTTTAAAAGGAAAAAACCAGAGGAGATATTAGAAGAAATTAACCAATCTACCCGCGGGAAACTAAAACTATATATAGGAGCTGCTCCAGGAGTTGGCAAGACCTATAAAATGCTTCAAGATGCTCTTGATTTAAGAAGTGAAGGACATGACGTCGTCATAGGCCTAGTTGAAACACATGGAAGAAAAGAAACGATTGACCAAATAAGAGATCTTGAGCAAATTCCACTGAAAAAACTACTTTATAAAGAAAAAGAGTTTTTCGAGTTGAATGTGGAAGAAATTGTGAGACGAAATCCAGAAGTCGTGATCGTAGATGAACTTGCCCATACCAATATACCAGGATCTTATCATCATAAACGCTATCAAGATGTAGAAGAAATCCTAGAAACTGGAATAAATGTCCTTTCTGCGGTGAATATTCAGCATTTGGAAAGTGTAAATGATATTGTTCAACATATAACAGGAGTAAAGGTTCGTGAAAGAGTTCCTGATCTTTTCGTCCAAAAAGCCAATGAAATACAATTAATCGACATCACCCCTGAAACACTTCGTAAACGATTAACAGATGGGAAGATTTATGCAACAGAAAAAATTGAGCAAAGTCTTTCAAACTTCTTTTCAATAACAAATCTATCATCTTTACGTGAGTTAGCTTTAAGAGAAGTAGCCAATGATGTGGATGAACGTATTGAGCAGAGTCTTGAAACCTTCTCAAATGGCCCAATAGGTGTTCATGAGAAAATTCTTGTTTGCGTACACTATGGACCAACAGCAGAAAAGCTAATTCGAAGAGGTTGGCGTATGGCTCACCGACTAAAAGCTGATTTATATATCTTAAATGTCATCTCTGATAATAGCCCATCAACCGAGCCAGCAAAAGCCCAAAAGATAAAAGAATGGAGTGCCTTAGCTACTCAATTTCATGCAAAGCTGATTTTTGAAGAAAAGGGAAATCGTAAACCCGCGAAGGTTATTATCGATATTGCCAAGCAATATCACGTCACCCAAATTTTACTGGGGCAATCGGCTAGAACAAGGTGGGAAGAAATTAGGAGAGGATCTATTGTGAATATGATTATGAGAGAAACTTCTAATATTGATATTCAAATAGTTGCAGATGGCAGATAGAGTAGGAGGATATCATTGAATATTGCCTTTTTTTTAATCCCAAAGAGAGATGTTGCTTTTGTTAAATACGAATCGACTATGAGACAGGCATTAGAAAAGATGGAGTATCACCGATATTCCTCTGTTCCGTTAATAAATGGTGATGGGCAGTATGTAGGAACATTAACTGAGGGAGATCTTTTATGGAAAATAAAGAACACTCATCATTTAACCTTCGAAAATACGAACAAAGTTTGGATAAAGGACGTACCACTTCATATTCAAAATGACCCTATTCATATAGATGCCGAGATGGAGCACATCATTTCTAAATCAATGGAGCAAAATTTTGTACCCGTAGTAGATGATCAGAATATTTTTATAGGAATTATTAGGAGACGGGAGATAATTGAGTATTGTTCTACAAAGCTACTAACGTTATAGAAGTAAGCTAAGTACTTCATTTAATAGATGTATTGTTTCAGTTCTATAATAATATGGACGTGAAGGAGTTATGTGTTGTATTAAGACACATAACTTTATTTAGTTATATCAAGTAGTCACCACTAAACGAAATTGTGTTTATGAAAATTTTTGTTTAGATGAGGTTAATTATAGTGAGGAGTTGAACTTGTGTTTTATTTCCAAGATAGCTTGAAAACGCTAATGACTAATAGGGATGAGAAATATGTTATTTAACAAAATCTGTATCTTAGTTACTCTAACGATAAGTGTTATTAACACGTCTTGGGGGAGAAACATCAGAATCTATATCTATTTTTCGGCAACAAAATCAGGATTTAGCATAACTAATTTAATGCCTAGTAGACACATACTGTATAGTAGAATTTATAAAATTGTGGAAAAAATAAATAATAATTTAATATTCTCTGATAAGATTATAATTAGAAGATAAGTGATTATGTGAAGCTTTTCACTTAAACTAACGGTGCAGAATAGTTCAACAAGGTGTTTAGTTTGAATGGTAAAATATATTTATAAAAGGGGGAGTAAAATGAGTGATTTTTTCATAATCCTTATTGGCTTTTTTATTGTTGTTGCAAATGTTATTGGATTTATTTCCTACAAGAGAAAGAAAAACCTATACTTTTCGGCTTTTACAATATTATTATCAGCAGTTTTATTTGGGGCAATCGGTGGTGTATTAGCACTTTTGGTTATTCGTGATGCTTTTGCAATATTTTACGGCTTGCAAGTAGGATACTATTTACTAATAAATAGTGTTATTGTTTTTTTAATTTCCATTTTAGCAACTGTAATAAAAAGATATAACAACAGAACAACGTAATTTACGGCTATAATCAACTAACGGGTGCTATTGCTTAAGATAGGCAGTCTTTGTGTTAACGGAGAGGTTTATTGAATTAGGATTTATACATAGAATGTGGAGGTTAATCTAATTGTATCTTCAAGGTATTATTTATATTTTAGCAGGATTAGCCTTTTGGGGATTAGGTTACTCAGAAGTGTTTAGAGGAATATTCAACCATTTTAATATTCCTACAGGAGATTTAGGGGCATCTAAAGTTATGGGGTACGTCTTCATAACATTTGGTTTATTATCGATTTTTGTTCGTGTAATAAAAAATAAAAAATCTTCTGGTTAAATATTTATAGTTAAAGATTGCTTATTGTACGAACGGAGCAGTCTTCTTCAAGAGCATATTTATAGTTATAATTTTAATAAAAAACAAGAAAAGTAGGTATTAAGGTGAATCTCGAAAAGTTTAAAGAGACTATATTCGTAATTGGAACTTATACTTTTTTGCTTCTGTTCTTTTATAGTTTTATTGATACAAGTTTGAATAATGAGAAATTAAATTATTTCAAGCCATATATAGGTGCTATCGGTTTGCTTGTTGTTGTTGGTTATATGGAAAGGTCTTCGACAGTCTTATCAAAGAAAAACTATCTTTGGATTAAGATTTTTTCCATATTCTTTAGTGTGCGATTGCAAGTGTATTTTATATCTAGGTAGAAATATAACGTATGCTTATTGAACTAAAGGGTGCGATTGCTGAATAGCGCAGTCGCTTCTTGTGTTAAAATAAGGCGAGTATTCAAAAGAGCAGCACTTTCCAAGTGCTGCTCTTTTCTTATATTTAAAAGTATTTCCTATATAACTCTTGTCTAAGTCGTCCACTCAGCTGGGCATAGATGCGTGTTGTCTCCGTTTTTTCATGACCGAGTAAACTCTGTATGACATCAATAGGGGCGCCATTATTTAATAAATGAGTGGCGTAACTGTGTCTCAGTTGATGGGGGTGAATGGTCTTATTAATAAATACCTGCACGGCTTGAAATACGTTTGATGATGTATCTCATCTGGGCAATGCTCATTCGGTGAGGGGATCGATCTGTGACAAAAATAGCAGGGTCAGTATCTTTCCGATTGTGGATATACCGTTTTAACCAGATGTCACAACGAATGTTAAAGTAAACCTCGCGTTCCTTATCTCCTTTCCCTCTGACAATGGCAGAACGATTCGACCAGTTAATACAATTCTTATCCAGAGAGACAATTTCACCTATACGGCAACCTTCTGTGAGGAACTTTGGGATTCGTTTCCCGACCTTTGGCTCCTTAATTTTATAGGCTGGATTTGATGGAATATGTCCCTCTTCATGTGACCATCGAAACAAGGATCGCATAAAACGAATACGGTGAGAGAGGCTAGACGGTTTTAAGTGTTCGCTTGATTCGGCTAAATATTCCTTTAGTTGATTAGTAGATAATGACTCGATGGAGACATCGTTAAAATAGCGGATGAGAAGACCTGATTGTAATTTGTATGCTTTTAACGTCTGTGAAAAGAAACCTTCGATTCGTTTATCAGATTCATAGTTTTTGTATGCTTGTGATAAGAGGATGTGATCCCTCCTGTACCAAGTCTTTATACACGAATTATTGACGCTTTTATTCAAAAGGATACAAAATCCCCAAACAAAAAAGGGAATTAATGTTAAAATTATAAAGTGATTGTTCAACTATCGGTGCAGTAGAGTACAAGAAGGTATTTTATGGAGGATAAACGAATGATAATCAAAGCAGAGATAATAACCCAGCCATATTCAGGAGAGTTCAAAGAAAAGATTTATGATATTCCGAATCCATGGACCTCTCAAGATTGGACTTGGATAAAATTCTCAAATAATGATTTAACTGAATGGTGCGGAAATTTTCGAGGCTTTCCACGAGAAGTTGCAGTATCAAAAAAGCATAGCTGTGTTCTTGTCCTTACTTCGGATTATCTGTTTAAACTTGATTGTATCAGTGGAGAATTAACTGGATATGAGTCCCAGCCCCAATATCAAAGTTTAACAGTAAGCCCTTCGGGGGATTTCATAATAGCTGATTATTATGAGATTAAAATTATAAAATCAACTTTAACTGAAAGGAAACATGTGGATAGTCCTATGAAAATGGATATGATTAAGTTTCATAAGTGGTCTAACAATAAACTATCAATTTCCTGTGAAGAGTTTTTGAGCTGGAACCATGTGGAGTTAGAACTTGATGGTAAGACATTTGAAGTAAGTGTTAAAGACTAACATAAATTATTCAAATAACGGATGCTAGAGGAGAATAAAGATGTTTAAAGAACTCGATGTAATTAGAGCTAGAAGAAGGCTATCGCCATTTGTTGAATTTGGAACATTAGGAACAATCGTACTTAAACATAACGAAGACGACTATGAAATTGAATTTGTTGATGAACAAGGACAAACATTAGACTTATTAACGGTTAACAAGAATGATATCGAGTTATTGAGTTAACGGATGCTTTAATTGAATAAGTATTTTCCACAATCGGACCCAAGTGATGTAGATTTAATTTTTCATTTTAACTAATAAACATATTAAATGTTTCTCCAGTTGGATAAAATAATGAACAGTTTTTAAAGGTAGGGAGGAAACTCTCTATTATTCTTAAAGTCTTAACTTCGTGTAAAATATCTATTAACATAACTAAATTTGAGTAGTTAAAACGTCTTAATTCCAAGATAGTATTGGAGTTGAGACGTTTTTTTATTAGATCAGGAACTAAAAGATAAGTGCTATTAACACATCTTGGGGATAAAACCTAATCTAAACATATCTCTTTCTTCAGCAAAGACCTAGATAGGGGAGTAACGCATAGTTTCGTAGTAGACGATTACTGCGCAGCAAATACCTTCATTGTTTGGTGGTTTTGGTGAGTGTGTATTTAAATGAATTTTTCTCTGAACGACAAAACAAGCCTCATTAATTAAGTTGTAAGGCTTGTTTTATTTGTAAAATATCTTAAAGAGTATTCTCATAATTTCAAAACAGGTTTACATTAAATTTACTAAAACTAAGTTTATCCTATGTTGATTTAGATGCTGCAGACTCCTCTTTATCAACATTTTTCTTTGGCATAAAAAACGTTAAAAGAAGTGCAACAATTGTTAAAATCATCATAAAGAAATAAGCATCACCTGAACCTAGTATAGAAGAAAGGCTTTCAATGCGCTCAGTTGAACCCATTGGATTCTCAATCATGATTTCTGATGTATGATACGTAACTTGTGCTGTATAAATGGTTACTACTACAGCTGTTCCAATTGCTCCTGCAAGTTGACGTACAGTATTTACAACTGCAGAGCCATGTGATGCTAACTGTTTAGGTAATGCGTTCAATGCAGATGTATTGAGTGGCATAGTAATGAAACTTAAACCAATACGTAAAATGATGGTTCGTGTCATTAAATAAATAAAAGAAGTTGTAGCTGTTAGATCCGTTACCGCCCACATTGATGGGATCATAAACAAAAGACCTATAATAAATAATGGCTTTGCACCAACTTTGTCATATAACTTTCCAGTTGCAGGAGACAATATAGCATTGATGACAGCCCCGGGTAATAATAAAAGACCTGCTTCTAATGCAGTAAAACCTCTACCCGTTTGAAGGTAGATTGGTAATAAGATCAAATCTGCATACATGATCATTGTTACTAACACATTAAGTAATGATGTTAAAGTAAATACCTTATTCTTGAAAACTGATAAATTTAATACTGGATCCTTTGATTTTATTTGGCGAATACAGAAGAAAACCGTAAACAATATTCCAATGATTAGTGAAAAGATAACAACCGAGGAACTCCAACTTTGATTACCGGCACTACTAAAACCATATAATATAAAGCCAAAACCAATGGTTGATAAAATCACACTGACAAAATCGAGTTTTGATTTTATAGTTTCGGATACATTCACTAAAAATTTAAAAGCTAGTAAAATAACAATGAGTATAAGAGGGACCAAACCAATAAATAACCATCGCCATGAGACATAATCAATAATAAAACCAGCTAGAGTAGGGGCAATGGCAGGTGCAAATATCATAGCAAACCCAATAAAGCCCATTGCGCTGCCTCTTTTTTCAGCAGGGAAAATAAACATAATAACACTCATCATAAGAGGTATAATAATCCCTGCTCCAACCGCTTGAATCATTCTTCCGATTAATAAAATCGCAAAGTTTGGAGCCATTGCACAAATAATTGTACCCAATAATAAAAATAGCATCGAGCTGATAAATAATTGTCTAGTCGTAAAACGTTTCATTAAAAATGCTGTTGTTGGAACTAATACGCCGTTTACAAGCAGAAAGCCTGTTGAAAGCCATTGAATGGTTGCGGCTGTCACATCAAATACACCCATTAAATTACTTAATGCAACATTTAATAGTGTTTGGTTCAATACCGATAAAAAGCAACCTGATATGAGTACAAGTAATAGTATCCCTTTTTTTATTTCTTCTCTCTCGTTTTCCATAAAAACTCCTTTTTAAAAATTTCTTCTCATTAAAGAATAAAAGAAATCCTTATATTTTAGATTTGCAATATCAACACTGTGTCGATAAAATTCATACTAACAAAAAATATGTGTTCCTGACCATGAACAGTTTTATTGAAAATGTTCACTAATCGACATATAAAATATATGATGTTGATAAAGTCAAATAAAAAACGATAAAGGAGTTTAAAATGTCTATACAAAAAAAAGGAGATCCTCGTACAATTCGTTCAAGAGATATGTTTAAAAATGCTGTCTTTTCTCTTTTAAGTGAGGGATCGACTATTTCAAATATAACGGTTCAAAAAGTTGCAGCCGAAGCAGGATTAAATCGGACAACTTTTTACTTGCATTATCATGACATTCAAGATTTACTAACGCAAATTAACGATGAGATTTTAAACGGACTTTCAGATGAAATTATGGCTTTAACTCATGCAATAGATTTATCTGAAAAACAACAACTAACACAATTGCTTGATTATATATATACCCAGCGGAATTATTTATTTACCTTATTTAATATAAATCAGTTTGAGGAGCAATTGTTTTTATTTATAAAACAATTAGTAGAAACAAGAAGGAAGAATATCAAGAAGGAATTACCTGCTGATTATGTTGCGATTGATATTAAAACAGCCTCTATAGTAGGTATCATCATGTGGTGGATAAAGAAGGGAATGCATTTTAGTTCGGACTATATTGCAAATCAAATTTATTTAATGTACAAGGTATAATAATTCTAAGTCATTCGATAATAAAATGCAGAAGATAGGTTGTTTGTAAGTTTGTACTTCGAGGGCTTATTCTGAAGAAGAACAATTAGCAAAACAAAGTTAGTCGCTGCACCTTTCTTTGGTTGGGCTTCCGATAAAAATGGAAGAGTTTTTATTACGTTTGGGTTATTGTTATTTTCCTTCTCTAATATCTTAACTGCTTTTTCACCTCTTTTATCTGGTTAATCATTAGTCGTATTTTGGCAGGTTTGTCGGTTGCTACGATTCCCCCCTTGATTTATGCCATTATCGGGGATATTGCACCATCTTTGAAAGAAGACTATTTAAGAGATTTATGTTTCAGAATTCATTAGATACGAATAATCTTTACGTTTATATTAGAGTTCACATATACTAATAAAATGGAATCGTAAGTAATATCAATTTGTTCTTGCATACTAATTGAACTATATGGAGTGTTAATATGAGAATACCGATAGATGAACTTCAACTTTATAAAGATTTTGATGAATTGGCTTTCGATATACTTGATATGGCAAAGGAATATTTACCTGATAGATTAATTTTTCTATCCTCTTTTACTGAGGAACAACAATTTATAGTAAAGGTGTCTGAAGCTAGAACTGATATTCATCTTAAAGAAGGAATGGCATTCAATTTAAATGGGACAATATGTAATAGAATAAATTTTGATGATTCCAAACCTTTGATCTTTGAAGATATGAGTAAAGAAACTTGCCTAGATGATTTGAGAGAAAGTCTAAAAGAAATCAACATTAATTCATATTTAGGCATCCCTGTTATCCTTGGGAATGGTGAAGTATTTGGTACACTGTGTGCAGTTCATAAAGAGACCAGAAACTTTAATGAACGTAGTATAAAAATGCTTCAAAGGATTGCTAAGATGTTCTCGTTTTACATAGAATTGGAACGGAATGCTTATAGGGATTTCCTTACTGGGCTATATAATCGTCAATTTTTATTTAAGTACTTTAATGAGCATTCGAGAAATAGTGGGGTATTATTTTTTATTGATTTGGATGGTTTCAAAAAAATAAATGATGCTCTAGGTCATGACATGGGTGATCAAGTTCTAAAAGAGGTTGGTTTAAAACTTGGGAAATATGTAGATAAGAAAAATGGTATTGCTGTAAGATTAGGCGGCGATGAATTTGTTGTTAGTCTTAGTAATATTTCCATTGATGACACTAGTAAGCAAGCTGATTATTTACTTTCTCTTTTATCCTCCTGGGGAAATAGCAATGCTAAAGAATTTAAAGATTTGTCGGCAAGTATAGGCATTATGCCATATACTGAGGGCGATAACTTAGAGCTCTTACTGAAAAACGCTGATAAAGCTTTGTATATGGCAAAAAAGAGTGGAAAGAATCAATATAGATACTATATACAGTAACTAACCTTTATAGGGATACCAAGTAGAGGTGCTTCAAGGTATCATTGAATTGGTAATACTTTTTAATGGTTAAGGATATGAGTTTATAGTTATATAAAAAGTAAATTCGAGTGATATGCCATAAGCATGGATTTTTGTTCAAAGCCTATGTGCATATTAAACTTGATTAATAATTTAAATATAGCCTTTTAAAGTAGAAGTTAGAGTAAATATGTATTAAAAGAGGAAAACAGATAGAGGAAGGAAATTTCTTTTATTTTTTGAAAATTAACTTCGTGTAAAATATCTTTTAACACGAGTAGTTAATACGTCTTAATTCCTTGATAGTACTGGAGTTGAGACGTTTTTTTATTAGATGAACTAAAAGTTAAGTGTTATTAACACGTCTTGGGGGAGGAACACCAGATTCTATATCTATTTTTCGGCAACAAACTCAGGATTTAGCATAACCCATTTAATGCCTAGTAGACATATACTGTGCAATAACGATTTACATAAATGTGGAAAATATGAACAATAATGCGATATCTTCTGGTATGATTTTGGTATAAAGATTTGCGTCATTGTGAAGTTATTCACTTAAACGGTGCCCTCTTTAGTTCAAGTAAGAATTTTAAATTAAGTATCTTGGAATAAAAAATATATGTTTAATGGACACTAATGTAAAATAATGACTTGTGAGGGTTCTTATGATTACTAAAAGAGAAGTTTTATCATTTTGTACATAAGTCATCCCTTGGTTAACTACTCCATTGCTAGGAAAAAAATCCTTTGTTCGGTTTCTTCCTGTCGCAACTTTTATTGGTTATGTCTTTAGTATTTTAAGTGAAATGGCTGATAGACGTAAGTGGTGGAAAGTAAAAAATGCTCTATTTCCAAATTACCGATTAGATTTCTCTTACCTTTTAGGCTTATTTTTCATAACAACTATTTGGGTATTTAAATTAACATACGGTAGCTTTATAAAGTATTTATCATTAAATATTGTATTGGATTACCTTCTTGCATTCCCTGTTGTAAAATTTTTCACTAAAGTAGGAGTATTTGAATACAAGAAAATGCGACCTAAACATTTTTTCATAATGTCAGTTGTAATGGCAATCGTTATTTATTATTATCAAATATTAGTGGAACGAACTATTGTGAAAGAGGTAAATAAATATTAGAAGAAGTATTTGGTTTAAAAATAGAACAAAGTATAAAATAAGAAATTTCCTTGTTCATTAACGGGTGCATCCTTCAACAAGGGGTGCTATTTTCTATGTTAACAAAAATAGGAAATTAATGTTAAACTAAAGCTGCAAATTAATTTAGTCTTTATACTATGTGAAATGTGAAAATAAGATAAATATATATTAAGGGTGAAAGTATGAATTTATTTTGGTGGCGGGGATGTATTTCTTCGATAATAATTTATGTTCTAATATTTTTCTTCTTCCCAATTGTCTTTGGAAATACTCCATTGAATTTGTTGAACTTGGGTAGCAGAAATGGTGCCTCGAATTTTCTTATTAACATAATTTCATTTGGATTTATTGTTATTATAATTGCTTTTATATCAAGTGTATTTATTACAAACAAGAAAAGTTGGTTAAAGGGAAATTTAATTGGAACAGTTATTGATATAACATTTTTTTTAATAATTTCTCCTATATATATGGTGATTTTTTTCTGAAGATATTTATACAACATACAGGCAAGTTAATTGTAACTATCTTTTACAATAGAGGAGTAAGAATATAGCATTTTGAATGTAGCTGATAACCTTTTTCTTCTTAAGCTATAGGTGCAGGTTTGTTTAATAAAGGGGGAGAAAACAAGGTGAATAAACAGTTAATTACAGGGTGTTTTTTCTTTGGATTTTTTATTATATTAGGGAGTCTACAAGTTGTGTTCTCACCATTCACCTTTGTTAGAGGTATGTCTCTTCTTGCTGTTATTGGTTGTTCAGCTGGTGTAGGTGCTTTTATCAGAGAACTTTATATTTTAAAGGAAAAAAATCATACTAAATAAAATATATTTTGTTTATCAAGAAGAATTTAATAATAGCTATTTCTTGGTCGAGTAACATGTACGATTACTCTATTTAAGCAGTCACTTTTTGACTAAAGGAGCAGGATAGTGGAAAAATGCAGGTTTTCTATTCGTAAGCTATGGTATCCTTTTAAAATATATTAACGGAGGGATATGTGAGATGACAAGGATATTTAATGTATTAGCAATCATTGTTTTATTCACCATTGTTGGGTGCTCTAATTCAACAGACAGAAGTGAAGAAAATGACAATAAAATCAAAACGGAAAATTCCAGTTTTATAGGAACAATTAAGGAGATTAACGGTAAAAGTTCAATTGTTTCTGCTAAAATGTTAAATGGTAATCCTGAAGGTGATGTGTTTGTTGACCTTACCGTGAATAGTGATGAGACATTCCAAGTTGGAGACAAGGTGAAAGTTGGGTTTGATGGCACCGTTAAAGAATCTTATCCATCTCAAATTAATACTCTTTCTGTAGAATTGGTTGATTATTAAAATAATACCGTGTTCATTAACGGGTGCTTATGTTGAAGTAGAAAGCTGTAATAAACGGATACCATTGTTGCACTGTACCAGGATAATATGCAATTGAAAAATGCTATTCAACAATCCGAAGCACGAGAGTGGAATATCTTATCACACAATATTCTTAACTAAATAGACGCTTATCAGTTGGATATGATAGCGACCAGTTTTAAAGAAAGGGAGGAAACTCCCTAATAGCTTACATTAACTTCGCGTTAAATAATAATTAACACAACTAAATCTGATTAGATGAAAACGTCTTAAACCATTGGTAACAATGGATTGAGGCGTTTGTTTTATTACAGGAACTAACGAAAAGTGTTATTAACACGTCTTGGATGTACCTCCTGCTGAAAGAAAGGCATTTTATCATATATCGAAACAGCTAGTTCAAATCCAAAATCATGAATATATAATCTTGAATCTTTAGTTAAATTCAAAGTTAAATACCAGTGTTTATCAAAAAACGGATTAATGAGAAGTGCTAGTTTCGAAAATTTCGTCCTATCATAAAAAGGAGAATCCATTTATCTTTATGGATTCTCCTTTACCATATAAATTATCTATTATTAACAGCATCTTTTAATGACTTACCTGGACTGAAAGAGGGTACTTTAGACGCTGCAATTTCTATTTCTTCACCAGTCTGAGGGTTACGTCCTTTACGAGCAGCACGTTCTTTGACTTCAAAGTTACCGAAGCCTATTAATTGAACTTTATCTCCCTCTTTAAGAGTATTAAGAAGTACATCTAACACAGAATCTACTGCTTTTGTTACATCTTTTTTAGACAACTCAGACCTGCTAGCTACTTCATTAATTAGTTCAGTTTTATTCATAAAAATGACCTCCAATTTATGTATTACAAAATGGATATTATCATACATAACAATAATTGTCATATTTTCTACGTAAAGTGAGGGAGGAAACTGCATCTATTAACACGTCTGGTCCGAAGAAACCTCCATGGTCAGTCCTTTACTCTTCTTCCGAAACAGGTCAAATTTTTTAGTAACGTGTATATTTAATAGTAGACAAATACTGTGCAGCAACTATTGCAAAAATTTCGGGAAGTATAAACAACAATTCGTTATCTTCTGTTATGATTTAGTTAGAAGATGTGTGATATTGTGAATCTTTTCACTTAAACTAAACCTGCTTACTTCAATAACCGAGTTGTGATAATAAGATTATTCAGAAATAATTGGGGGAGTGTATATGGTTGTAAAAGTAGTGTGGAATAACGAAGAACTATATGGTTGCGAGCACCTTAAATTAGAGAGTACAACCGAAAACCTCGTTGTTCAAAGTACAGTAATTTATGTAGATGAAAAAAAGACTACTGCTTATAATTTGAATTATACCGTCGAATTAGATGAACATTGGCTAACTAAGAAGTTTAATATTATTGTTGATAACATTGATAGTATAGAATTACATACTGATGGAGAGGGAAACTGGTTTAATAGTGATGGAGAATTAATTGACAGCCTTGAAGGTGCGATTGACATAGATATTTCTGCAACTCCTTTTTCCAACTCTTTACCTATTAACAGAATTAATTGGAGTATTAATCAAATAGAACATTTTCAAATGGTCTATATATCAGTTCCTTCTTTAGAAACAAAAAAAGTACCACAATCTTATCATTACATTCGTAAGGAAGGTGAATTAAGATATTTCAAATACCGTTGTTATGATTATGAGACCATCATTTCTGTTGATTCAAATGGGTTAGTTATTGATTATCCAAAGACATTTAGTAGGATACTATAATGTTTAATTTGTGATTCATTGATTCACTTTAGGTAACGGACAGCTTATTTCGAACAAGGTGAGGTGCTATGTTTATGAATGAACCTAATATGAAAATATGAAAAAAGTAATTGAGATGTTGGAAAAGGTGCTTTCTGGTGATTTAAAGAGAGAAGAAATATCAGAATGGGCTGAATCATATGTTATGGCTGACGAACCAAAGGTTGATGACAAAAATGTTTGGGAAATGTTACAGATAATTAGTGGAATTGATATTTTAGATTCACCCAAAACCTATCTATATAACGAAGAAGCCATTAAGGGATGGATTGAAAAATCAAAAGATTTGTTGTGAACCTAACAGGGCAATTTTTATGGAAAAAGGATTACTAATTAAGAATGAAGAATACAAGTCTAGAGAGTTACGAAAGCAACTCTTTTTAACACTAATACTATGGAACAAAATAGATTAAAATGCCAGTAGATACGGTTGTATTTTTTAGGAGTGATTAGATGTTAAAATATCGTAGAGCTAACCTGAACGATATTGATAAATTAGTTGAACTAAGAAAAAAACAATTAATTGATGAGGGGTTAGAACCAAATATTGATATTGATAAGGAACTATCAATTTTCTTTAGAGATAAACTAAGTGAGGGTAGGCTTATCCAATGGCTAGTAGAAGATAATGAAGAAACTATAGCTTGTGGTGCAGTAATTTTTTATGATTTCCCACCTAGCTATACCAATAAGAATGGAAAAAAGGCATATATTGCAAATATGTACACTAACGAAAATTATCGAGGTCAAGGAATAGCAAAGAATCTACTTTCTAAATTGGTTGAAGATGTAAAATTATCTGGTATATCAAAAATATGGCTCGCTGCATCAGAAATGGGAAGACCTGTGTATAAGAAGTTTGGATTCAAAGAAGCTGATGAATATTTGGAATTAAATATTACTAAATGATACTTAGAAATATACTTTAATTAATTGAGGAAATGCTGATCATTAATAAAGACACAAAAGTACTTAACACCTTGTAAATTGACACAAAAATCCTAAAAGACTTAGAAGTAATTAACAAAGAATACTTAAATAATTCTCGCCATGTTGCTTGATTTACTGAGTAACAAAGAATAAGGAGTTTTGTGTCGCTAGTCAATGTAGATAGGGAGGAAACTCCCTATTATTCTTAAAGTCTTAACTTCGTGTAAAATATCTATTAACACAACTAAAATTAAGTATATGTAAAACGCCTAAATTCCTTGATAGTACTGGAGTTGAGGCGTTTTTTTGAACGGACTATAAGTGTTATTAACACGTCGTCATGGGGAGTGAAATACAAGATTCTGTCCTTTTTAAGCCAAAAAGATCAAAACGCATAGGGAATTATTTGTTACGTAGTAGACTGATTTTATGCAATAACGATTTAGATAAATGTGGAAAATATGAACAATTAGCCGTTATGTTCTGGTATGATTTTAGTATGAAGATTTGCGATATTGTGAAGTTATTCACTTAAACTAACGGAGCAGTTTAGTGCAATAAGCTCCTCTAAAATGGTAGAAATAATTTTTGTCGAAAGTATTGAATTCTTTCTGAAAAGGGATATAATGGTAAGGAATATTTAAGTCGATGATAAAGAGAGTAGTTATGTGTTAGATCAAAGCGATCTAGGGACGGTGGGAGCCTAGAATTGAGCATATAATGAACCGCACTTTTGAGATATTCTCCTGAATTTAGTAGGGAGTGTCGGGGATAGCCTCGTTAACAAATTAAGTGGTTTTACCAATGGTAGAACAATAAGAGTGGTACCACGGGAAACTTAACTCTCGTCTCTTCTTTATTTATTAGTAAAGAAAAGACGGGAGTTTTTTTATTTTAAGGAGGAAATCACATGAACTATAAAAATGATTTTTGTGAATTGCTATCCCTAGCCTTAGATGGAGAGCTAGAGAAAAGTAAGCTGCTAAAACTAATTGAGAAACCAAAATATTCACATTTAGGTGACCTTGCATTTCCTTGTTTTGAGTTGTCTAAACAATATCGTAAGCCTCCTCAAACTATTGCAATCGAATTAGCTAAGAAGATTGAATCACCACTCTTTGAAAAGGTAGAAGCAATAGGAGGCTATCTAAATGTATTCTTAAATAAAAAAGTAGTTTCAAATTTAGTTGCACGTTCGGTTGTAACTCAAAGAAGCCATTATGGAACAAACAATTTGGGTAATGGTGATGTTGTAACAATCGATTTTTCATCTCCAAATATTGCTAAGCCATTCTCTATGGGACATTTAAGATCTACTGTTATAGGAAATGCAATTGCATTAATCTTAGACAAATGTGGTTATAAAGCTGTTTGTATAAATTATCTAGGTGACTGGGGTACTCAATTCGGAAAGTTAATAGTTGCTTATAAACTATGGGGAGATGAGAATACAGTAAGAGAGAATCCCATTAGAGAACTATTAAAATTATATGTAAAGTTTCATGAAGAGGCTGAATTTGATCCTCAACTTAATGAAAAAGGGCGTGCGTGGTTCAAGAAGCTTGAACAATCAGACGAAGAAGCCATTTCTTTATGGGAATGGTTCAGAGGAGAGTCGTTAAAAGAATTTTCAAAGATTTATGATTTACTAGGTATTAGATTTGATTCCTTTAATGGAGAAGCATTCTATAATGACAAGATGGAGTATGTAGTTGAAATACTAAAAGAAAAGAGTCTATTAGAAACTTCAGATGGTGCGGAAGTGGTTACACTGAGCGAGAAAGGTTTACCACCTTGTTTGATTAAAAAAAGCGATGGAACTACTCTCTATGCAACGCGTGATTTAGCTGCAGCATTATACCGTCAAAAAACATATAATTTTTCAAAATCCTTATATATTGTTGGAAATGAACAATCTCTCCATTTTAAACAAGTGTTTGCAGTTTTAGAAAAGATGGAATATCAATGGCATAATGGCTTATTCCATATTCCGTTTGGAATGATATTAAAGGATGGCAAGAAAATGTCCACCCGAAAAGGTAAAGTTGTTTTATTAGAAGAGGTTTTAAGTGAAGCAATCGGGCTAGCTGAACAAAATATATTAGAAAAAAACCCAAATTTAGAATCAAAAAAAGAGGTAGCTAGTGCAGTTGGAACTGGGGCTGTTATATTTCATGATTTAAAACACTATCGTCAGAATGATATTGAATTTTCATTACAAGATATGCTGAGATTTGAAGGAGAAACAGGTCCTTATGTGCAATATACTCATGCTCGTGCATCCTCCTTATTAAGGAAAGGGCGATATGAGGAGGATATTGATTCAGTTCGAATTGAGGATCAGGATAGCTATACTTGGGAAGTTATTACTCAACTTATGGAATTCCCAGAAGTTATTGAAAGATCAATGGAGGGCTACGATCCTTCACAGATTGCGAAATATCTTATTGAACTTTCTAAATCCTTTAACAAATATTATTCCGCAGTAAGAATATTAGATGACGAGTATAATAAGCACTCAAGGTTGTCTTTGGTTCATTCAGTAACTATTGTCTTAAAAGAGGGGTTACGTTTAATAGGAATTAAGGCTCCTGAAGAAATGTAGGGAAAGAAATTTGGGAGAGATAAATCAATAGGAGTATGTACTGATTTATTAGATTTTTACCTGTCCTTATTAATCAAAGGGGCTTTGATCTTAGAAGGGATTGAAGCTATTTTTGTGGAACTTATTCAACTATAGGCTCAGGTTAGTAAAAAAAGATAAATTATATTTGTAGTAAAATACGGGTAAAGAATTGTTTAACTTTTCAACAAAAAATTCTGTATTTACTATTTGAAATATTTGATGTAATTAATATGGGGTGTCTACGATGACAAAAACCAAATGGGTACTAATTCTGTTAGGTGTAATGGACTTGGTACTTATTATCTTCCATCTTACAGACTATTTCATTCTATTCTTGAAACCAACAGGTTATCTGGTTCCTTTGGGAATTAATATTATTGTTTTATCCGTAATTGGATTTTGCTCAAGTTTCCCGAAAATATGGATAATTATAGGAATTTTCGTTAGCATTCCTGTTATTTTGTTCAATGGCCTTACAGTTTTGATTTTGGACAATGATTATATCAAAATTAATTCCCCTCATAATCAGCAATCTTTAGTAATCGAATACCGACATGCTTCATTGGGGGAAACAACATATTTTTACAACTTTTACAAAACAAAGTTTGGGCTAATTGGTAAGTACCTTAATGAACAATCAATCGAAATAATGATACCTGGCACAGAACATCCGAGTGGATTAGGGGCTGAGGATGTATTGGGCTTGGGTATGGAAAAATGGATTACTGCAAATGCCGTTCGCTTTATCACTTGGCAAGGGATGAAAGATGTGTATTTGAATTCATCACACCCATTAATTGATTCGGATGATTCTAAGGGGGATTTTGAAAATATTGAAAAGTCCATTGAAAAGTTTATAAAGAAGGTCACAAATAAAGAAGATGGAGAAGTAATCACAATAAATGGAAATTCATTTTCGACACGCTATGATGAATCATCTGGTCAAAGTTGGATTGAAATAGGAAATGAAAATGACAAGGGTGCAATTCCAAGACAACAATGCTCTCGTATTGTGCCAAATGAAGAACGTGGATATTATATGTTGGAAGAATGTACACACAAATGGGAATATCCCCTTTATCCGATGGCAGGAAGTAGGTAACTGTTATTCAACTAAAGGGTGCGAGAGTTTAAGAACGAGCTGTCAATGAGGCAGCTTTTTGTTATTGAACTACTATAGGTGCAGTAGAGTTCAATAATAAATATTAACAATAGGGGGAATTATGTGGACGTTTCCGGAATTATGGGGTTTCTATAGTGCAAGAGCTATGATTAACTTGATGTTCAACAAACGGGTCAGATTTCGAAATAAGATAACTGGACTTTTTAATATATATTTGTAGATAAATGTTCAACTTAAATAAAAAATATAATGGAGGTATAGTTATGTGGTTAATCTTAGGACTAATTGCTATATTAGCAACTTGTATAAATTTTTATATGTATGGAACAGGCAAAGATTATAAATTGGCAATGGCAATGGGTTTATCATTTACAGCACTAACACTTGTTGCGCAATACAGTATGGTGTCTAATTGGGTAAAGGTGGAAGATTGGGGTGCTTTATTAGATGTAGTGCCTACGATGGAAACAGCTTTTTGGATTTTGACGATGATATCGATTTTATTAAATATAACTCCAATAATCTTAGAGCTAAAAAATAAAAAATAATTACTTATTTTCGTATTATTTATACAATGTACAATTATTGTGTAAATCTTTATGTATAACTAACTGGTGCGTTGATCTTAGAAGGGATTGACGCTATTTTTGTGGAACTTATTCAACTATAGGTGCAGGATAATTTAATAGTAAATGAGGCGATAATGTGAATTTAAGTTGGGTAGGTATTATTCCAGTTTTGCTAATAGTTATTTGTTTTTCATATACCCTAAATTTTATAGAAAACTTACATAATGGTGATAAACGAATCGCTAAACAGTCAAAAATAGTAGCTATTATTTGTCTGGGTTAGCTCTTTTAATTCCCTTTGTTTATAGTTTAATTGCATAATATTTATAAATCCTCTTTTAAGCTAACGGAGTGCGAGTGTTCAATAAGAACAGTCGCTTTTTCACTATCGGTGCAGGATAATTGAAGAAGGGTTAGTTCGAATAGTAATAGAATTAAAAGAGGTACATTTAGCTAAAGGGAGTAGAAAGAGTGCAAAATAATTATCTAAAATTAATTTCGTATGTTGAGAATATAAAAGACCTGAATAACAGTAGTGCTTCTTCCATGGTAATACTAAAGGACAACAACATTGTTTTAGAACACTATAACGGTTATCACTCTAATTCATTAGGTTCAACTCCAATTACTCAAATCTCACAATTTAATATTGCGTCTGCACGAAAAAGTTACTTAGGTTTAGCGGTAGCTTATGCCTTATATGAAGGTAAAATTAAAAGTATTGATGACTTGGCAGTAGACTATTTTGAGGAGTTCGATAATCAACTTCTAGAAGGAACGACGATAAGGCATTTGGTTACACATTCTCACGGGTTAAACCAGAGAGAGGACGGAACTATTTACCGAGAATTTAATCCAGGTGAGAGTTGGGCATACAGAGGGATTAACGTTTTAATGATGTCACAGCTTATAAACAAACTTTATGGGAAAAGTTTTCCTGAATTACTTAAAGAAAGGGTATTTTTACCACTTGGATTCAAGGAAACGTGTTGGCACAAAACACCCAATGAAAAATTAGTTGAAGTAATTGAAAATCCTGAAGTCATTGCATCGTTTAAACTTGGAAATTCTACTGATGGAACTGAACCAAATCTACATACCTCTACTCGTGAGTTTGCCTTTTGGGGGAATCTTCATTTAAATAATGGATTCATAAATGGGAAACAAATTGTTCCCAAAGAAGTTATACAATTAGCCACTACAATTCAAAGTCCAAATTATAAAGATAATGAATTACCGATAAATGGATTGTTTTGGTATGTTCAAGATAAACCTTCGTTAAAAAGTGAAATTGGGGAAAGAGTTCCCAAAGGTTCATACCAAATCTTAGGTATTACAGGACCAACTATTTTAGTGATTCCTTCATATAATCTTGTAGTAGCAAAAATGTATAACAAAATGTACAACTATGGAGGTGACAATTACCTTCATTACTTGAGAGAGTTTGGTAACATGGTAGCTGATATTTTCAAGGAGTAATTCTTTGTTCTTCAACAAACGGGTGCGAGTGTTAAATAAGAACATCAGTCGCTTTTTCACTAACGGAGCATTCCTTCTTCAAGGGGTGCTTTTTTCTATGCCAACAAATAGGAAATTAATGTAAAACAAAATGTCAGGATTGTTTAATAACAAATGATAAGATTATTAAAAAGTGTAAAAAATTTTGGAGGCTCACTATGGAAAAATGGAAATGGCTAAAATCAGAGTATTTGCATAAAAGCCCTTTCGGGAATATTAGAAAAGATAGTTGTCAACTTCCGAATGGTATAGTGATTGATGATTATTATGTCAATGAATATTCTGATTGGGTAAATTCGGTTGTAATAACAAAAGAAAACCAGATTGTACTGGTTGAACAATATCGTTATGCAGGGGAAGATTTTTTCTTAGAAGTCCCTGCTGGAAAAAAGGAAGGAAATGAAACAGACGAAGAAGGGTTAATTAGAGAAGTAAAGGAAGAGACAGGTTACACTTCTTTGAGAAGTCCTATTTTCTTGGGTGAATTTATGATAAATCCAGCAACACAAAACAATAAAGTAAAGACATTTCTAATACTGGAAGCATTCAAGGCGTATGAGCAAGACTTAGATGATACAGAAGAGATAAATGTTAAGTTATTTGATTTTGATAATTTAGGAAATCAAATAATTACAAATAAAATTAATACACAGCTATTTACTGCAAATGCTTATTTTATGGCAAAAAATTTTATGGCAGAAAATCTAGTGAAGAAGTAAGAATTCTTATTAAGCTAAAGGGGTGCTAATCTTCAAGAAGGAGATTGGCTTTTTCTTGTTGAAGTAATGTTGCAGGTTAGTTGAAGAAGGATCTATCAGCTCTTAGCATATTGTGCAGTAACCTTTCACGTATAAATGTAGATTCAAAGCAGAAAACAGATTTGAAGGATAAGAACTTATTTCTCATCCTTTTATGTTGAAATATAAAGAAAATAATGTAGCAAAATTTGATATAGCAATAGGTAAATGAGTCAATATCTCTTTACTTCTTTTAATAATCTTAAATTAAATGTGAGTGTTGACCTCACCACTCATACCATGTATACTGAGTGCAGTAGCTAATACTCATATATATTAAGGAGGTATTTAAAATTAGAATACAATTCTATCCAAACCAGGAATTAGAAGAAACACTTACTAACGAAGCTGAACAGCTAGGTGTGAGCGTTAGTATCTTAGTTAATGATGTGTTAAACAAGCATTATGGATTAATTCCAGCTACATCCTTGTCAAATTCAGAGTTAAGAAAAGTTATTTTTGAAGAAGTATCGGAATTCGTAAAAGCTCAAAGAGAAGAATTTGATTTAAACAAAGCATCAAGAACATATAGGGAGATAGATATGGTATATTCCGGAAAACCTAGTGCAATAAAAGCACAGATTGGTAGGGAATTCAATAACAATTATGTTGGCCGAGTCAAACCATTTGTTAACGTAAAACAAGTTATGCTACCTAATGGAAAACCTAAAAAAACTATTAAGAATCGGGCAGCAATATATGCAATAGATGAATCTTCTATAGAAGCAGATGAATAGGATATAGATTTATGTGCTAAACTGCTACACTTTCCAAACAAATGAAGATTTAGCAATGCTTGAAATGGCTGTATTATTGAGGTTTATACATCAGAAGAGATTGTTTACTATGAATAGGCTTGTCAAGGAATGTACTTACACTAATGGATGTTTACCTAAAAGTAGGGAAGAATCTTAAACAACAAACGGGGGCTATAGTTCAACTAGCAGTTAATTCTTAACTCGGTCATTTGATACATAGTACAAGTATACTGTGCATTCAAACAATGTCTCTTCTTCCTAACTTTGTGAAAGAATATACTTAAAGTAACGGGGGCTATGGTTGAGTAACCATAAGTTAGTTATTTTATATTATCAGGTGTTATGCTGCAAATAAAAGGGAAGTTGTGCAAGGAGAAGGCGAGCGTTTCTTTTAAAAAACAAAAACTCTGTAAGAAGAGTTTTTGTTTTAATTACTGACAGACATTATGGTCTGTTGTACTTTTTTAGTATTTGAAGAAGTGAATGGTTAATAGAAGATCTTAGTTCCAAAGGTTCTATAATTTCAATGTAAGAAATATTTTCTAGAGCATGATCAAATCCGTACATATTAATGGTAGCAAGTAATTCGTCTTCTTTTTCGTCTATGCATATAATTTCAAATTCTGAAAGTAGTTCTGTATGTATTTTTGGAATCTTCAATTGAACTGGATAATATTCAGTTTCTACACATGTTTGAACAAATGATTGCTGACTGATAGTCCAGTAATCCTGCAGTGAAAAGTCATTTAAAATTTCAAATTCTTCAACAGTAATATCCGCCTTAACTATACGTTCGCATTTAAACGTTTTAACCTTTTTCCCCTGCACACAATATCCGATTAAATACCAATCTAATTGCTTGACTACAATCCCGTAAGGATGTACAAGTCTTTTTGAGGATTCTCCGTTAAACTTTCTATAGGTAATAGCGATGACTCTTGATTTGAATACTGATAACAAAAGCATGTCAATATTCAGGAGTTTATTCTCTTTCCCCCACCAAGGGCTTTCATCAAAATGAAATCTATTCTTTAAAGTCTCTAGATTATTACTGAGTTTTGTAGGCATATTATTTTGCAACTTCATCAAAGTGTTACTCAATTTAATAGACATATTACTCTCTTTAACAGGTTGTACCCCTATACCACTAAGATATAAGTTTATATAATCTTCATCATTAAGATTACTGATTCCAGTTGAATATCCATCCATCAGTTGGACGCCACCTTTAGGTCCTGTAGTGGTTGTTAATGGAATCCCTGCTTCGCATAATGTATCTATATCTCGGTAAATTGTTCTCTCGGAGACTTCTAGTTTTTCTGCTAATTCATTTGCTTTAATTGATCCTCTCGACTCTACTAACAAGAGAATCGAAATTAATCGATGAATCTTCAAAATGGACCCCTCACTTCTAAATAAAGATATTTATGACAACCAGTTGTCATAAATAGGTTGGTATACTTTTGATATTACATGATGAAAGGGAGAATGAAAATGAATGTAGGGATATTAGGAACAGGTTTCGGTATCGAACATGCTAAGTTATATAAAAAAATGGGTGAAATAAAAAATATAAAGATTTTTGGTAGGGATACGAATAAATTATCGCGTCTTCAAGAAGAACTTCAAATTGATGTAACAAACGATATTAGAGAGATCATTGAAGATCCTAAAATTGATTTGATCGATGTTTGTCTACCTAGTTCCGTACATAAGCAACATGTTATTGAGGCATTAAAGAATGGTAAGCAAGTTTTTTGTGAAACGCCTGTCGCGTTATCTATTGAGGATGCAATTGATATAAAATTAGCCGAACAGAAATATGGAAAAAGGGTTTATATTAATCAATTTATCAAATTTGAGCAACCTTACGAATATTTGAATGATGTCGTTGAAAAAGAAGAGTTAGGTAAATTGAAAGCATTACATATTAAAAGAAATACACCACCGTTATGGGGAGATTTAAGTCTACATAAAATAAGTACCGATTTAATGATTCATGATTTTGATTTTGTTACATGGCTATTGGGAATACCGGAGGGTATAGTATCGCAAGGAGTTAATGGAAAGAAAGGACAGTCACATGTACATTCTCTATTAAAATACCCTGAAACAATTGTAAGTGTTGAAGGTTCGTCTATGATGCCCTTTGGTCATCCGTTTACAGTTTGTTATGATGCCATATTCGAACATGGAACGATTAAGTATAAGGAAGATGGATTTAAGGATCGTGTGGAGTCCTCTTTTAATCTATATACTAGTGACAAAGTAGAACAAATTGAGATAAAAAATCAAAACTGTTACGAAGAAACGATCAAACATGTTATTGAATGCTGTCAACGAGGAATTCCTACAAGGATAGCTCTAGAAGAAGCAGTGAATTCTTTTGAAGTAGCCTTAAAAGTTAAGGAACAAATATTACCTTTTAATGTATAGGGAAAATTATTAATTAATTTTAGTGGGGGAAGAAAATGCAAATAGCTTTAGCTAAACCAACTCATATCGCTGAAGTTGTGACTTTCTTTAATGATCATTTAGACCGAAACCGTAGTTCAATTTATTCTGAAGAATTTTTATGTCCTCTTGGTATCAAAGCAGCTATAATGCGAAAACAAATGATAGTGGCAACTTTAGAAGGTCAAGTAGTGGGAGCTTGTCGTTTTTATAGAAGGAAAACGCAAAACAAAATCTCTTTATACCAATTTGCAATTGATAAACCTTTTCGTGGTAAAGATCTGTTAAAAAGGATGTTAATGATGATAAATGATTTACCAGTGGTTTCATTATGTCCGGTAGATTCAAGTTTTAATGATTATTTTAATAAGACAGGGTGGAATTTAGAAAGTCAAAATGCAGAATTTAAAACTTGGGTTTACGTTCATACAGATTGTGATAATAATGATGGTGGCACGTATGGCTGAAAGAACAGTTGATGTTTTGAAAGTCGTTGAGTTAATTGCAAGGAAAATTGACAAAGAGGGAATCCCTTTCGTTTTCGCTGGTTCTGTAAGCTCATTAATACAAGGATGCGATATTACCCCAGGCGATATTGACATACTTGTACCCCAGTCTATTCAAGTTCATAAAATAGCACTTATTTTAAGTGAATATTTAATGGAGGAGTCTAATGATCCAAACACACGAATAGAAACCTGGGTAGCAACGACTGCTATGCCTGTTAAGAAATTCGTTGATTATGCCAGCAATGAATGGACCTTTTCTCGGTTATTTGTAGATGGTGTTAAGCTGGAAATTGCAAATATTCAACCTGTTAATAACGAGGAGTACATCAATGGTTCAGGTTTTTGGGAAAATGGCCCTCATATTTGGCAGCATACAATACTAATACCATTCAAAGATATTGAACTCCCTATCATCCCATTAGAGATTCAACTTGAGACAAACATGAACAGAAATTTAGAATCAAGAATTAATGAAATCATAAAAGTAATACGAAGTAAGGGTTATAACGAAAAGTTAATAGACTATGCCTTGAACCAGACGAATAGGAAGAAGTTCCAAGAAATTATCAGCAATAATGGCATTAAGGAAACTGACTTTTTGTTGCATAGTACGATACTGCACAGCAGGAAAGAAGGACGATAGCCATAAAATTGACCATCGTCCTTCTTCAACTATAGGGTGCGATTGCGCCATGAGGGCAATCACTTCTTGTGCTAACGGGGCTTAATTCGTTTAACTTTACAATAAGGACATTTCTTCATATCAATTTTGGGAATGGGGAGAAGGCGTGAAGTGGATAAACAGTAAATGGTTCGAAAAGATTTTTTTTGCCGTGTGTTGGCTACTTTTAATCTGGTTAACCTTTGGATTTATATTTGTAGGTGGTTACATCCTATTGTTATTTATTGGTGAACTTCAAAAGTTATGGTAATTTGATTTGATTGAAAGAGTTTGTGAAAAGTTGTACTTAAAGTAACGGGGTGCGAGTGTTCAATAAGAACAGTCGCTTTTTGACTAACGGAGCAGGAAAATTAAATAATAACCGAGAATAAGATAAGCTATAACTAACAAATTCAGGGATATAAAGGAGACAAAGTAATGAAAATCAAAATGCTCATTTTTCTAACATCTTCAAAAGAACAAAAAGAAAATAATAGTATTGAAATGGTAATGAAAACATTTGAATCAACGATTCGCCCTGTTAAAGGAGATATTATTGATGACCCCGGATTTGACTCAAGATTTCATAATGGATATGAGGTTGTAAAAGTTACTATAAATTATGAGACAAATGAATGCTATGTATCTCTACATCCACTTGCAATGGAATTAGAGGAAATTAGTATCAATGACTATATAGACAAACTTGTAGCAAATGAATGGCGTATTGTTTCAAAAGAAGAATTATTAACTTGCTAAAAGAGAAAGATTTACCGCATTTCCACTATATCTGCCATCGGGTGCGACTCTAAATAACACAACAAATCAATTATATTTTAATTAAAGTATTAGAAGAATCAAAGGATAATAAGTATCAATAAGTGTTTGAACAGAATAGAACTTAGAAATGGGATATTAGCATGAAGAAAGTAGATTATGAGTAAAATTAATGAGTTCCTGTTCAACTAACGGAGTGCGTATATTAGGTAGAAGGGAGCGGTCCATCATGAGAATCAATAAATATATTAGTAATAGGGGTTTTTGTTCTAGACGTGAGGCCGCACGAGTTATTGAAGCAAATAGAGTAACGATAAATGGAATTCCTGCTAAGCATACAGATCAAGTAAATGAAGGTGACCTTGTGCTTATAGATGGAGAATCTATTAAAGATAAAGCAGATTTAGTATATATCGCTATGAATAAACCGGTAGGGATAACTTGTACAGCAGCAAAACATGTGGAAAACAACATTATGGAATTTATAAATTATCCAGAGCACATTTTTCCGATAGGTCGGCTAGATAAAGACTCACAAGGATTAATATTACTAACCAATGATGGAGATATTGTAAATAAGATTTTACGTTCAGAGCATAATCATGAAAAAGAATATATTGTCACGGTAGACAAGCAGATAACAGATTTATTCATACGAGGGATGTCTGATGGCGTTGAAATTTTAAATACGATTACAAAGCCATGTAAGGTAGAACGAATAAGTGATTGTGTGTTTCGAATTGTTTTATCACAAGGGCTCAATCGACAAATCCGAAGAATGTCTAAAGCTCATGGGTATTATGTCGAGCAACTAGTACGGATTCGAATTATGAACATAGAGTTAAACGATTTACCTATAGGGGAATGGCGTGAGCTAACAGAGCATGAAAGGGTTGAGCTGTTTAAAAAGCTGGAGGAAGAGTGAACTTGTGGCTAATAGAAAAATTTACTAATAGTATTAACGGGGTGAGAATACACAACTAGAATTTACGATCAGTTCAATGGCTGGTCGTTTTGTTTTTATAACAGAAAAGGAGCAGGTTAACTTAAGTTTTCGTGTGGAAGAAAAAGAGGGGTATTATTTGGTATCAAATCTCTTTCTAATGTTGTGTTTATTTTGTTAATAACTGGTTGTAGTTCTGCTACTACGGAAAATCCAACAGCAAAAGAAATCTTAATGATTATAGTGATGCCGATATAATAAAGTGCGACGGTTTAATTTATTCAAGAAACTCTAATATAGAAAATGATTATTCCAACGGTGAAAAAATAGGAGAAATCAAGAAACAAACAATCAATACTTTGTGGTTCGGGAACCTTTATGCAAGTAAGCCTAACAAAAGGTACTGAAGTATTTTCTACATATGAAGAATATAAAAGTGGCGAGGCACCATTTGTAATCTATAATGGGGTATCATTCAAATTGTATTGGAAGCCAATTAGCGATTTTAAAGATAGTAAATATTTATGTACTTTATTCAGGCTATTTCTAATTTTTCAACTAAAAGCAAGTGAGAAGAGAATAGTGAGTTTATAAACTAATAGAATGGTTTAGAGGGGTGGTATTTTGGAAGGATATACTTTTTTAATTGGTGTGACGTTTATAATATTTTCAGGAATTATTAGTGGTATTGGTTCAAGTTTTGAACAACAACGGATGAATTTTGAAACTGAAACAAAATTGGAAAGAACTAAGAAACATAGTTATTCTTTTTGGTTTTTTATTATCGGAATAATTTTTATCATTGCATCAGTTTTTCTATTCTTGGTTAGATAATATTTTGTGGATCGGAGAATACCTTTTAAGAGTTTTATAGATTTCGTCAGTTGACACCTTGTTTTGAACTAGCAATACGGTAAAAGTATTATTTATATTTTTAAAAATGCTTACCAACAAAACGGTAATACCATCTAATCTTATAAAAACATGGAGGAATTAAATGGAGATCTATTCATTTAGTAAAGATGTTGGCAAAAGAATTAACCATTTTAATTCTAATTTTATTATGTCTCGTGTTATTCATACACTTAAGCCTGCTCATGTTGGCTGTATGTATTTAGAAGAGAATGGAGTGATAGGCTATCATCAAGCTGTTGTTCCTCAACTCTTAATAATTGTTAGTGGGAAGGGGAAGGTTAGAGGTGAAAATGAAGAATACGTTGAAGTTTATGCAGGGGAGGCTGTGTTTTGGACAGAAGGAGAATGGCATGAAACTAAGTCAGACTCGGGTTTAACTGCAATTGTGATTGAAAGTGAAGAATTAAATCTAGGTTCGTTAATGTCATTAACTCAGATAGATAATTAAAAATATTATTATGTGACAAGAAGGCGGTTATGAAGATAAGAGCTGCTGAATTTAGAGTTATTATTCATATGTTACAGGTTTAAAATAAATAGCTAGAAAAGACGTATATAATTTATTTTATCTGATAAATATTTATTTACATAGAAAGTACTCATCTAGTAAATTTTTTCTCGTCTCATTAACTTAAGTAATCTAGGTTATTGAGACGAGATGAGAGTTTTTCTTACTGACTTCCTAGAATATATATTATGTTCGGGGCGTTATTGAAAATGAACAAAAACGGGTCTATTCAACCCGATATTTATAACTACTGTTTTTGATTTTTTTATAGTCAATAAAATCTACACTGTATTCCAAAACGTCATTTATAAAGATGCTATTTGCATTTGCAAACTCTTTGACTGCAGCTAATAGCTCCTTATCATATGTTGTTTTGTATTGGACTCGATCTTTAGGTCGTAAAGCTTTATTAAACGTAATAGTTCCTTGTGATAACAAGTTTTGTAAGCCGTTTTCAAGTAAATAATTCGGGTGGCTATCATATTCATTAGCTACTTTACTTAAATGTTCGATTAGTGATTTACTGATATTTGTTCTAAATTTAACTCTGTTTTGATCTGTTGTTTGGACTAATTTACCATCGATTAATTTCCACATTGCTTTATCACCATCTTCATTCGAATAATTCTATTGGTCTATATTTGATCTTTCTCCAATAGTTTATAAAAAGAGCCGTGTTTTTTTAGAAATGGCTCATTTTTATAATAAAGGAGACTTTAAACTATGGCTGTTGTACATTTTATTGAAGCAGGATCCATTGTGTTGACTCAGCTTTTAACTAATATACCTAATATAGATGAGACGATAAAAATTAAAGGGCGTAAAGGTAAGGTAATAAGTATTAAGGAAGTTGAAGAAAATCATTTCCATGTACTTGTTTCTCTAAATAAACATCTTAAAAATCAGATAGCAGAAAAAGATCCTAAAAAGAAAAAGAGATAAAATGAATTTCTGATTTATTCTTTCGGCATATCCATTTTATCCACAGCGCTTCTTAAATCATCATTTCTAATATGAGTATAAATCATTGTTGTTTGAATGGATGAATGCCCTAACTGTCTTCTTAATTTAGGCACATCGTTAATTTCAGCGTGATATCTTGTTGCAAAAGAATGTCGTAATTTATGTACGGAAAGGGAAGGTTTACCGAATGCTGTAGCATATTTTTCTATTATTTTCTCAATTGATCTACCGGTTAACCTTCTCGATTTACCTTTTGGACCCATGGTTGCAGCAACAAATAATGCTTTATTATTTTTCTCTACTTGGTAGCGATTTTCGCGAATTTTTAAGTACTCCTGTAAATCATCCATTGCAATATTACTGAAGTAGACGTATTGTTCTTTGTTACCTTTACGTATAACTCGTGCAGAGAACTTTTTGAAATCTATATCGTCTAAATCAAGGTTTACAACCTCTGAAAGACGTAAGCCAGAGCCTAAAATTAAGGAAACGATTGAAGTGTCACGCTCTTTATTTAACGTATAAAAGTTTACAAGTTTTTTATTATCTTTTATAAATTCTCCATAGTCATTGGCTATAAATCTTCTGAAATTCTCATATTCATCACCAAGCAAAATTTTGCCTTCCATTTTATTTGCGATTGTTTCCATGCTATCTTTAAGTTCATTAAATTCAATTTTTGCCATCACATTTCGGTTAAGATAGGGTTGTAGATCGCGAGTTTCAGCAATGTTTTGTAAGTAATTAAATAACGACTTTAATGCAGATAATTTACGATTAACAGTGATTTCTTTGTTATGTAATTGGTATTGTAGAGCATGTAAGAAACCTTCAACTTGCTGAACAGTTAGTTTTTCTAAAAGCTCTAATGGGATATCAGTTGCTTTTCCTTCATAAAGCTGCTCAGCCATAATCCAGTTAAAGAATATCTTATAATCATGGCAATAGTTGAGTAATGATGCAGCAGAAAGCTTACGGCGCTTGTGATCGATATATTCTTCAACATACCACGGTAATTCCTTAAGTAGTGTTTGGAGTTTTTTATAATGTTGCTGTTGTGATTCATTTGCCATAATTTTCACCTCGATAATTCTATTGTACCTTAAAAAGTGCTTTTTGTGTAGATTATTACGTCAAATTTATATTTTACGTAATAATCTCTTTTTGATAAATCCTTCTTAGCTTTTAATTCAAAATAAGATAAACAATTAAATTGAAACTCTACTCTTTCTTTCTAAATTTATTGATTTAATTTTAATGAGATAAATTACAATAATATGACACAAAGATTCAAATTAAAAATACTGTTGTGTCATACTTATAAACTAGATATTTACCTGAATTTTAATTCATGCACTTCTCTTGTTTCTCCGTTTAACATAAACTCACATTTGTGAGGTGCATTCCCATATGGATTTTCAATCGTTACATCCCAGATATTATTTTGTTCGTTATGTGTGATTGTGGTCCGAGGTGTCTCTTTTAGTGCCATGATATATTCTGACTCCTGCACCTTCTCTTCCTTACCATCCTCAATAAGAACAAATTCTCCATTTTTCTCGTAGGCAATCGAATCTCCAGTATGCTTCACTAACCATTCATCAATTTCAGAAGATACCTGTCTAGCAACATCTAGAACCGTGGAATCAGTTAGTTCTAACTCGTTTGGAAGCATATCAAGTAAAAATCGTTCTTTATATTCACACTTAAGTGGATTACGGAGCTCGTCCAATTCATTACTATGACAAACATCAACAAAAATAGTTCGTACAGGAAGTTGACTGTTCTCAACTTTATTTTTACCTGCTGTGCTTATTTGGAAATTCCGATTTTCTCTCACTTCATAGCTAACTCGCTGGCCGTCTGTTTTAAGCTGAGTGTACGCTTCTCCTTCAAAATTAAGCATTGAATTAGTAATAAGGTCAAGGTTACCAAGCACTAGCTCTGCCTCTGTAAAGGTATTGTCATTAACGTACTCCTCTGATTTAACCTTGAACCTTTTTACTTCAAGATTTTTCCTATCATGTGAAAGGTCGATATTATAGTTTACAGTATCTTCATAGTTTTGCTCTTCAAGCTGAAGTCTAAGATTCTCATACGTTCCATCTTGATTAATGGTTAAATCCAGATCATGTATTTCAATTCTATTATCATCCATGTTCAATTGATTTTTAAGATGCTTCATTTCCTCTACCAAGCTTCCACTATAAAAATTTGTGTCTAGTAATTCAACATGCTGTGTTCTTTCATAGATCATATTCTCAATTTTGGGAATAAATACAACAAGCATAAAGATGACTAATCCAAGATAGGCTGCGGAATTTTTCGTTTTTGCATTCACTCTAGGACTTCGAAAAAACAATAGGAAAATGGCAAAACCCAATGGCAGTTTGAGTCCATTTATATCCAGCATAAAGGCTCCAAGAAAAGTAAATCCAAATAACTTTAGAAGTAAGAGTTGTTCCTCCTCTTTTGATTTTCGATATAATACTAGCACAAAGATAATGCTAAGAAACAACATAATTAATTGTGTCGTGTTGTTCATCATGCCCTCCTGTTTCATCCTGTTTTTCTAATTATTTCAAATTTCATAAAATATAACAATACTATCTCAATAAGTTTAGTTTTCATACATTATGTAGGTTAATGATACAGTAAACTATAGGAACACGTACGATCTGAATAAAAAAACCAAGAATTCAAAAGAATTCTTGGTTTTGTAATAATTTATAAAAATAATTTAACTTTCAATCTCATATCCTTGTTCCTCAATTGCTTCTTTGAGTTTATCTAGTGAAATAGTGTCTGCATTGTATTCAATTACAACATCTTCTTCCTCTAAATCAACCAATAATCTGTCAACGCCATTTAATGTTCCAACGTTTTCTTCAATGGTCTTAACACAATGATCACACGACATTCCTTTTACTTTTAGAGATACCTTTTCCATATCATCATCTCCCTTCACTTTATATGTTCTTCTTTACCTCTTCTCTGAGATATTCAATCATACTTTCTGATAAATTTGCAGGCAGTGATGTTTCTTCTTCAAAAAGCCATGTGTTAATTACTTCTAGATCCGATTTCTTAAAAGTAATGCTATAATCCTTGTGGTTATGAGTAAAGTCAGTAGTAACAGATTCTTCTCCATTAAAGCCATCATCGATAGTCATGTGTGTTATTTCTAAATTGTCCATTCCTATAGTCTCCTTTTGTATTACTACCCTTTAGAATGGACGATTAAAAGATCTTTATTCAAATTTAAAGATGAAATGTCTATTTATACATTTTTTATAGTTCTTCCATACATATAAAAAATAAACCAAATGCAGCAATAGTTTAACTTGTTTTTAACATAACTCAAAATAAAGCACCACATCTCCATTTTAACTACTTGTTTACTGGTGGATTCTTTACGGTGTAAATATCACCTTATTTCAATTATTATTAAACCTTACGAGCCCACAATCATATAGTGAATTAGGAAATTAACATAAAGGGGGAACTATATCTTGCATACAAATTCTGATACTAATGAAAAAAACTCCTCCGCTCAAAATGGTGTAATGAATAAGTACTTACAAGGAAATCAATATGTTTATCATTATAATCGTCAATTAGATCAATTAAACACACAAAATCAGCTACTTGAGCATTTGATACAAGCTAATGAATGTATGGATAAAACTGTTCAGAAAATTTGTCGGAATTTTATTTATTTAGAGAACAAATTAGCAAAAATCTCGTGTGAGCAAAAGAAAGATCAAGAAAATATTGTCAAAGAGCTTGAGGAATTAGATACACGGCTCGCCAGTAAATTGGCTGAACAAGAAAAGACTCATTTCGATATCCATCGTGTAGTTAAAGATTTATCCATTATTTCTCAAAATCATATTAATGAAATGAACCAATATAATTCTTCTATTTTAGATCTATCAAATCAATTTCATTCCTTTGATATTAAACGTCAACAAATTGAAAATAAGCATCACGAATATGATAAGAAAATCGAATCAGTTTTTGTTGCATTAGATGAACTTAAAGAATCTCAGGAAAATCTTGCCCACTTAAATAATCAAAAGATAGATCATATTGTGGAAGAAATCAAAGACGAAGTAATGGAAAAGTTTGATAACCATGAAAGTAAACATCAACATTTAGAAACCAAACATCGTGATTATGAAGATATCATTGAAGAAGTGCTTATTGCGATATCTAATTTGGAGGTAATTCAACAAAATCAGCAAATGTTAAATAATCAGAAGTTTGACGATATAGGCGATAATCTTAAAGATGAAGCAACAAAACGCGATAATGCTATCCATTCTATTCTACAACAACTTCAATATTTGAAAGACTTTGAAACGAGTATTAATAGTTATATGAATGAAACAAGCAATCATATTGAAAAAATTGAAATTCAACTTATGAAAATGGATGAGAAAAGTCATCCTCTATGTAGTATTTTAGAAAAACTACCAGCAAATTATCCTGTTAATACTATTTATATAAATGGAGATTTCATTTCGGTTAGTCACTTCATTTCAGTAGATTGTAAAGAGAATCTTGCCATATTTAGTATAGATAATATGTTAATAAATATTGACTGCAGTAAAATTGATGGAATTCGTTTTATATCTCATTTGTAATCTGTTAGAAAAAAGAGTACATAGTTTAGAAGCTATATACTCTTTTAATAGAACATTATACTTCTTTTTCGTCTTCCAATTCCCCTAATACTGGCTCAGTTGGAACAAAGCAAATCCCATTAATATCTTCAACATCAAAGGCGCAAACTTCACCGCTATGTCCAACAAAATAAGCTAATCCATAACAAACATTAGAAAAACTATTAACTGTTACTTTCTTTCCTATTAGATAAATATCTGCTACAGGTGTACCAGGATGAAGCTTACTTAAAATGTGCATAACACCTCTTGTTTCTTCACTCATACTTAACTTGCCACTCCTTGTATATCTTTTTTCCTTTAAGTAAGGATACTATAATATATATATAAGTAGTTAAATAGATTGGACGTATTGGAAAAAGAAAAAATGGATTAAGCCTTATTATTTGTAAATTTATTATAAAGGTATTGGGTTTTGGTGTACGAACAAATGTTTGTTTCCTCTCTTTGACAGATGATCAATTGACGGCATAGTTGAACGATTATCCTGCAAAGTTGAATGATTAACTTTAAAATTTGAACGATTAATAGGAAAAGTTGAAAGATGCCACAAATAACAGAAAAAAGAGTCAATCCTATATTGCAGATTGACTCTTTTGGTTAGTTACTATATTTCATTTCAGACTCATTTTCTGTTGCTTTTTCTGTGTTTTCTTAATTTGATTCCTGCTTTTTATCACTAACTTGATTGCTTTTAATAAAAAATGCAAAAATCAATCCAATTAATGAAAGCACTGCGACAACAATAAAGGCAATGTTGGCTCCAAAAATGTCAGGGTGCAAAACATTGGCTTTTTGTTCAGCAAGTGTTTCTGTAGTTGTCATAACAGTTACAAGTATCGCTGTACCAACTGAAGCTGCGATCATTCTCATCGTGTTATCCATTGCAGCTCCATGTGGAATAAGTCGCTTTGGAAGCTGGTTTAAAGCTGCAGTTTGAACCGGCATTAAGACCATAGCTAAACCAAACATTCTTACACCATACATAACAGTAATGTATGTGAAGGTTGTTTCTGTATCTAGACTTGAGAAGGCAAACGTTGATATGGTTAAAATCGTTAAACCAGAAATAACTAACCAGCGAGCCCCTATTTTATCAAATACACGACCTATAATCGGTGATAGTATTCCAGTGACTAGGGCACCAGGCAATAAAGCTAGACCTGCTTCAAATGCTGTAAAATCACGCATATCCTGCATAAACAATGGAATAATCGTTTCAACGCCAATTAATCCCATAAAAGTAATCATCCCGATTATAACAGCAAAAGGAAAAATCGAGTATTTGAACACTCTAAATTCAAGCATTGGATGCTCTAAACGTAGCTGTCTTGTTATAAACAAAATCAGTGATATGACACCAACACTAACAGTTACTAAGGTAATGGGATTCAACCAACCGTTATTTCCTGCAGATGTAAATCCATAAAGCAGACCACCAAAGCCTAAGGTTGAAAAAATAATTGATAAGAAATCTAATTTAGGCTTTGTAATTTCTGTTACGTTTTTTAAGGCAAATATGGCAATTAGTATATCTATAATAGCAATTGGTAATATGATTAAAAATAAGACTCTCCATGAATAATGTGAAGTGACCCAGCCTGACAGAGCAGGACCAATTGCCGGTGCAAAGGAGATAACAAGTCCGATAAGCCCCATTGCAGCTCCACGTTTATTTATCGGGAAAATCATTAAAAATACAGTCGTCATAAGAGGAAGCATAACACCAGCTCCACTAGATTGAATCACCCTACCCAATAATAAAACCTCAAAATTTGGAGCAATCGCAGCAACTAAAGTTCCAAAAGCAAAAATACTCATTGCGGTGATAAAAAGCTGCCTTGTTGTAAATTTCTCTAATAAAAATGCGCTAATTGGAATCATAATTCCATTCACACACATAAACACAGTTGTTAACCACTGTGCACTATTTGCAGTAACACCCATTTCTTTCATAATTGGCGGAATAGCCGTTATCATTAATGTTTGATTTAATATGGCAATAAATGAGCCTGCAAGAAGCAGTACGACAATGGTCGTTTTATTATAGCTTGATGATACCATCCTAGATCCCTTCCCTATCTCTACATTTTTTATAGACAAATTATTATAAACAATTAATGAAGGATATGAAAGTAATTAGCTTTCCGAAATAAATAGTTATCTCTTATATGCAAATCCTAAAATTGAAACGCAGCTTAAAATTTAATATTTTAAAATAAGTATTTTGAAGTCATAAGTCGGTATTTTTACCATAATGGTGATTTTAAACTATATTAATATAATATTTTTTTGATTTATAACTAAAAAAGCACCACTCTATAAAGAATAGTGCTTCACCATTTCAGATAAAAGAAACATTATTTAATTGCAATGCTTACCTTCAATTTCTTACCTTTTACCGTTGTATGTTCCATTGCTTGTAGAACAACTGATCCTTTTCCATTTAGAATATCAACGTATGTTAACTGATCTTGAATGGTAATGATTCCGATGTCCTCTGATGTTACACCTGGGATATTTGAAATTGTACCAACGAAATCAACCGCTCTAAGCTTTTTCTTTTTTCCACCGCTAAAATGTAGTTTTGTAATATCTTTATTAATTCTAGCTGTTTTGTTATTTTTAACAATTCTGCGTCCGCTTATTTTTTCATCAAAAGCTACTTTACCTTTTGTTACTTCATCATTTGTAGGAGCCTCAAACGTTGGAATTTCAAAGTTGATGTATCTTTCGATAGCTCGAATGAATTTTTCTTCATACGGTGTGGCAAATGTAATGGCTTTCCCTTTATTTCCTGCACGACCTGTTCGACCTGTTCTGTGAACATAGCTTTCCTTCTCCATTGGAACATCATAGTTAATAACAAGTGTTACATTATCAATGTCAATACCTCTTGCAGCAACATCAGTTGCAACGAGATAGCGAAAGTTACCAATTTTGAAGCCGTCCATTACCGCGAATCGATCTTCCTGCTCTAAACCACCATGAAGTTTCTCTACTGAATAGTTGGCATTGTCGAGTTGAGAATAAACTGTATCAACGTTTTCTTTTGTTCGACAAAATATAATACAGCTATCAGGGTTTTCGACAACTGTTAAATCTTTAAGTAGTGAAATTTTTGCCTGTTCCTTCACTTCAATTAATTTATGTTCAATTGTACTTGTTGTTTTCTCTTTAGCTGCAATTTCAATATGTGCTGGATTTTTCATATACTTATGACATAGATTTTCGACATCATTAGGTAAAGTTGCAGAAAACACCATTGTTACTCGATCAGTTGGTAGCTCTTTAATAATGGCTTCAACTTCATCAATAAAACCCATATTAAGCATTTCATCTGCTTCATCAATCACAAGAAAATCAATTTTTTCTAGTGATAAAGTTCCTCTTTCGATATGATCCATCACACGACCAGGTGTACCAACAACAACATGAGTTTTTTGTTTCAATTCCTCTTTTTGTTTACTAAATGGTTCCTTACCATATACAGCCATTGCTTTAATTCGTTTAAAACGTCCGATATTTGTTATATCTTCACGAACCTGTGCTGCTAGCTCTCGTGTTGGTGTTAAAATTAGTGCTTGTGGATTTTTTTCTTCCCACTGAATCATTTCACAAAGTGGAATTCCAAAGGAAGCTGTCTTTCCGCTTCCAGTTTGTGATTTAACAACAAGATCTTGTTTATTAAATGCTTTTGGTAAAACTTCACGTTGAACTTCTGTAGGAGTTTCGTATTTCAACACCTTTAAAGATCTTTTAATTTCATCACTTAATTGGAATTCTTCAAAATTATGTTCAATCATATATAAACCTCTTTTATTTGGATTATTCGAATTTATAATAAGATTTTTCTTTTAAAAAGTTCGTTTTTTTATATATTTTGTTGCTAGCTGTGAGTTATCCTTCTGTACAAATTGCTTTTAAGTAAAGTTAATTCAATTAGCAACAATTTATCAGAAAAAAGTCTTTAAAAAGATCATATAAAAAATCTGAATATGTTTATTATACGTTAATTTTTAAATAAAAAGCGGGTATTTTATAATATTGCTTTATAAACTTATTCATCTTGTTCTTGTGAGCTTTCTTTTTTCCAGCTTGGATTTCCTTTTTCATATAAAATATGGCTTATACTAAACATGAAGAAAGGAATAAAAAATGCCAATAAGCTATATAGGACTTGCCTCCAAGATGGAATAAGGACTTCAAGGAAATCTCTCATCTGCTTATTCTCCTTATCTTACTTCTGTAAAATCTATACCTTTAGACTATTCTTCTAAAGTTGAACGGATAATTGTTCCACTTCTATCTACAACAGCGTTCACATTCACTTCAATTTCACTTTGTCGAAAATAGTTTTCGCCTATATCCCAATCATTTTTCATTTGTTCCCATTCGTTAGGGTATTTGGTTTTGAATTTTTTGCTAAATTCAAAGATATCTGTTTTAAGCTCATCACGAACTCTACTTATTGCAAGATCTGTAAATTCATAAATTTTTTCTTTTACTGCTTTTTCAGTTTGATGAATTTCTTCTTCATCCAGAAGATCGAATGATTTATAAGATTCTGGGATTGTTCCTGTTGTTTGAATATCAACTTTAAATTTTATCTTGCCTTTTTCATAAATAGGTTCGATATTTGTTTTCACCTTATCCATTTCATAAACAACAATTTCGTCTTTCACCTTTGCTTCTAGTAATCCACCTTTTAATTGACCTGTAATAAAGTTAACCCCTTCGGTTGCATCTTCTTCAATGAAACCAACAAGTTTATCAGTGTATCCATTAAAAACAGCTTGACCGGCAATTTTCACTTCTTCAGAATTTAATTTTACAATCATTTGAATCATATAACTTTCATAACCAAGTAAATTTTCATGAATTTTCCCTATTCTTGTAGGTGGCACCATACGTGCATTCTTGTAGTTATTTTTTGAGATAGATTTAATATACATAGCAGGTAGCTTTTCATTTTTCGGAGATATTCCAAGAATATCTCCAGCTTTTTCAGGTGTAACCATAACCTGTGTTCCTCTTCTCATTTCTGGATATCTAAGAAAATAATCGAGTACATCAGGAAAATGAGTGGATTTTGCTATTTCTTCTGAAATAACAATTAACTTAATATGTTCATAAAAAGGTGAACGGTTAGTTCTGGCAGCCACTCTTCTTACGGTTTCAAATATTGTATTTCCTGATGACACGATGTTTTGAAAAGCATCACCAGAACCTCCTTCACCACCACTTCCTCCTTGACTTGATCCAGTTGGTATTACAAATTGTTGTGATAAAGAGAGTGCTCCCTCATCGTCGTCTGAACTTTCTTCATTTAAATCAATACCTACACCGATAACAAAACCACGTTCTTCTAACTCAATTGAATCCCAGCATCCAGACGTAATCATTAAGCAGAAAACTAATATAATCAATTTCCAGTTACGCATAATGCTTTGCTCCTTTAATCTTTTTTATCCACATTATGGTCAAAAGGATGATTGGAAAAATCACACCGTAAAAGAATCCAATTATTGCAATTGTTTTACCTATTTTTTGTATTTGAAATGCTGTATCTGGTGACATTGCAAGTAAGTAAGTAATAGGTGAAAGCAAAAGAATCAAAGCTTTTCTTTGTATATTAAACATGGTTTGGAATAAATGAATAGTAATATCTAATGCCATGGAAGCTGTATTAAATACAGTCATAATCCATACTGTGAAAAAAATCGACTCAAATCTCTCTACAAATCCTCCTGGAGCTTCAATTTCTTTTGCTATTTCAATGGTTGGATAAATGATTTCAGCTGTTGCTAAATTACCAAATACACCGATTGTCACTGTATAAATGATCAAGTAAAGAATAATAGGTATCCCTATTCCAATAACGGTCATTTTTGGTGCCGCTTTTGGTGATTTCATCAAGGAAATATATACGAGAACAACAACATATCCAATAAAAGAAAATACAGTTTCTTGCGCAGCCTGATAATAACCATTAAATGAGCTAGTAAATGTTGGCCTCAGATTGCTTAATTCAAATAAGGGAATATTAAAAAATTGTACGAGTACGGTAACAGCTAATACGATTGGTAAAAACATCAAATTAAGTCGAAGTAAAGCGATCCTTGATCCTGATACACCATAAATAACAACCAATAAAAACATGAGTGAAATTGCTTCAATTGGTGTTTGATCGAACATATAAAGCTTTGAAATATTTGTGATCACTCTTGTTTCTAAAGCACAGGTTAACAAAAAGGTAATTGCCAATAGTAATGTTAAAACATATGCAACTGGTTTGGTAAGAAGTGCTGATGTATATTCAAGAAATGTCTTCTTAGGATAAGATGAAACAATTTTTGCTAATAGCCATCCGAAAAACAGAAAAAATAATCCGCTAACTAATATTGATACCCATCCATCAAACATATTGGTATGTGTTGCAACTAAACGAGGTAGAGTTAACACGCCTACCCCAATCATCATTGAGGAAATAATATATGTTAGTTCTTTACCGCCGATTTCTTGATCAGCGTAATCGAATGTTTTCATAAATTATTCCCCCATCCGTTTGTCATCTTGGGTTTGCATATATTTTGGTCTTTTTGTGAAGAAGGTTAACGGTGCCCTAAAAACCAAGTCTTTCCAATCACTATATATGGATGGTGCAAAAGGTGTTGTATAAGGTACTCCCATTGATTTTAAATTTGCCATATGAATATTAATCATAATATAAGCTAGAATGATTCCGTAAAACCCAAAAACACTTGCCACAATCAAGAAAATAAACCGAAGCATTCTTATGGTAATGGCAAATGAATAAAATGGGATAGCAAATGTTGAAATAGCTGTTACTGCCACAACAATAACCATAATCGGACTCACGATCCCAGCACTTACTGCTGCTTCTCCAATTACCAATCCACCAACTATCCCAACTGTTTGCCCAATTGGTTTAGGTAAACGTATCCCTGCCTCTCGCAAAATTTCCATAGTAATCTCCATAAACACCGCTTCAATAAATGATGGAAACGGTACACCCTCCCTTGTTGAGGATATCGAAAAAGCAAGATTAGAGGGAATCATACCTGGATGAAAGGATACAAGAGCAACATATAAACTAGGTAAGAATAACGCAATAAAAGCACATAAGTATCTTAATGCTCTAATTAAAGAGCCAATATACCAACGTTCATAATAATCTTCAGGAGATTGCAAAGTTTCGGCAAATGTTAAAGGTGCTAAAAGAACGAAAGGTGTTCCATCTAAGAAAAGTGCGATCTTTCCTTGCATTAACGCAGCAGAAACTTTGTCAGGTCTTTCCGTATTTTGAAGTTGAGGAAATGGTGATAAAAAATCATCCTCTATCCATTGTTCAACATACCCTGTTTCAGGAACATCGTCTAAATCAATGGTCTTTACTCTTCTTCTAACCTCTTTAACAATTTCTGGGTGAGTAATTCCGTCAATATAAGATAAAACCAAACTCTTTTTAGATCTTCTTCCTACTCTATACTGTTCAAACCGCAAATTAGGATCTCGAATTCTTCTTCTTAAATGGACAAGGTTTGTTCCAATATTTTCAGTAAATCCATCTCTTGGTCCTCGTACCAAAGATTCAGTAACAGGCTCCTCTACACTCCTACTTGTCCATCCCTTTGTCCCTATTATTAAAAGCTGCTTTTCCCCATCAATCATAAGAGCGGTATCTCCTGAAAGAATCGATATGCTCAAATCATCTAACGTATTAACGACAGCTACCTCAGAAATTGATAGAATATCATTTTTAAGTTTTTTAAGTAATTCCTCAGTATTTATGGTAGCGGACTCTAACTGATCCATCTCTGATTGAATATTTTTTATAACGAATTCATTCACACTATTTTTATCAATCAATCCATCAAAATAAAAAAGTGCAATTTTGGTATTTCCAATCATCAATCGTCTTATGACTAAATCACTTGGGGAATGCATCATATTTTGAATGTTCTTAATGTTTCCCTCTAAATCTAAAACCAAATGTGCTGAAAAATCTTCTTTTTGTTCCTCATGATTTGTTCGCTTTTTCTGTTCATGATGATGAAAATGAGCATTTCTCCGCAAAAAACCAAACAAACTGAACACCTCTTAATAAATAATGGAAGTAAAGTTCCTTCTATTCATTTTTTACCAAGGGTATGTGGAATATACGTGATGATTTAAGGAGAAAATATAAGGATTGTCACCATATCCATTCTGATGATTTTAGTCGAATCGAGGATAAATTACAAAAATCGAGGACAAATCTAGAAAATCGAAGATAATACTTTCTCTACACACCACACCAAATACCGCACCAATGAGCTTTGGTGCGGTATTTTATATTGATAATAACTCTTCGAGATCCTCTTTTGATAGCATACTTCTCCGTTTTTCCTCTGGATTGATGATTTCATCGACTAATAGCTTCTTTTTATCTTGAAGTTCATTGATTTTTTCTTCAATTGTTCCTTGCGCAATAAGTTTGATCACCTGAACATCATTTTTTTGTCCTATCCGGTGAGCACGATCTGCAGCTTGTTCCTCGACAGCTGGATTCCACCACGTATCATATAATATGACCGTATCTGCACTCATTAAGTTAAGACCTGTACCGCCTGCTTTTAACGAAATAAGGAAAAAATCCCTTTCACCTTTGTTGTATCGATTACATAACTCTAGTCTTTCATTTGAAGGTGTTTGTCCATCAAGATAAAAATAGGACAAGCTTTCGGATGTAAGCTCTTTCCCGATTAACTGAAGCATTTTTGTGAACTGTGAGAAAATTAATACTCTTCTTCCTGAATGCTTTGCTTCATTTACTATTGTCATAAGCTGATCAAATTTTGCTGAACGACCTTGATATCCGTCAATAAATAGCTGTGGATGGCAACATATTTGCCTTAGTCGTGTCAAGCCAGCTAAAATTTTTATGCGATTTTTGTGAATGGTATCTTTGTCTAAATGCTTTAATGTATCATGACGCAGTTTTGCTAAATAAGCTGCATATATCTTTTTTTGTTCAGGAAGAAGTTCAGATAATTCGAGTAGCTCCCTTTTTTCAGGAAACTCTGTTAATACATCCTCCTTCATTCTTCTTAGCAAAAATGGTTGGATTCTTCTGGAAACTGCTTTTTTCGATAATTTACTAAAATCCTTAAGACCGAGAAAAAGTTGTGGAAATATGACATGATAGATGGACCATATCTCTTCACGAGAATTTTCTATTGGTGTTCCAGTGAGGGCAAAACGATGTTCAGCCTTAAGTCTTTTTACCGCTCTTGCCGTTTGAGTTATTGGATTTTTAAAGGCTTGTGCTTCATCAAAAATGACTGTGTGAAATGTTTGTTGCTCAAACCAATTTATATCTTTTCGGATTAAAGGATAGGAGGTAATAAAAACATCAATATTACGCAATTCATTTTGAAGCTTTTCTCTCTCTTGCTTTGTTCCGTCAACAACAATAGCCTCAATTTCAGGAGCAAATTTCATCATTTCACTAAGCCAATTATATGTTAAAGAAGATGGACAAATAATTAAAACAGGTTGTTTCTGCTTCCGAAGCTCAGGTAACTCAGACAAGATAAAGCTAATACTTTGAATTGTTTTCCCAAGACCCATATCATCTGCTAAAATACCACCAAACCCGTAAAATGCTAGAGTTTTCATCCATTGAAATCCTACTATTTGATAATCTTTTAAAATGGGTGCAATACTATCTGGAATCTCAAATTGAAGACTGCCAGGGTTTCGAAGCTGCTTTAGAAATTCTTGAAAAGAAGACTCGAGCATAAAAGCTGAACTGCCTTCAACAGTGTCCAAAAGCTGAAGACTTTGCTCGATTGGAAGACTTAATCCGTTTAATAAATCTTTCTTTTCAATTTGTGGTGATTGTAAAAATCGTTGAATTTCCTCGATCTCACTTGTTTCAAGAGATAGTAGTGAGCCATTTCGTAAGCGGTAATACTTTCGCTTTTCTTCAATGGAGATTAAAATGTCTTTTATTTCGTCAGTTGGAATACCATCAATGTCAAATTTGTATTCAAGCCAATTCGTACGCTCTTTATGAACCTTTACCTTTATCATAGGCTGTGTATTACCCCTAAAGATTCTGTTCCGAATGGCTGTAGTCGCATAAATTTGAACAAGCTTCTGTAGCTTAGGTAAAACATGTGTCAAAAACTCATATTCTAAATCTTCGTTGTGGAGAAAATAGCCACCGTCTGTTTTCGCAAAAGGTATTTCCTCCATTAAATCTAAAATCTTCGCTTCTTTTCCAACATCTCTTACTAAGTACATACCAGCAGGAGATTCTGTATTTTCTAAAGGAGAAATCATGATTTGATCATAATGAAATTCAAGTCCGGCAAGAAGACGATTTTTTACACGATCCAAATAGAGCTTCGCCTTTAATGGTGTTCTTACAAGGAGCTGAGTTACTTCTTCAGATATTGTCACGTCACCTAGCTTTTTTAAGCCTGGTATCACTTTTTCTAAAAAGAAACCAAGCTGTTCCTGGAGAATTGGAATACTAGTACTATTTGATTTTAGGAGCATGTTATTTAGATCATTAAGACGTTTACTATCCTTTTGATCAAGCAGATAGAGAACTCCCTTATACAAAACTGAGTGATAGGAATTTAATAAAATCAGTTGTTGAATACCTTTAACATTTAGTTGAAAATGATTGTTTATAGATTGTTGGAAATTAAATTGTATAGGCAGCTTTGTTTTAGTAACATTCAAACCATGAAAAACTACGTTGTGGTATTTTAGCTTAACAAATGGTGCCTTTACTAATAAACTTATGACATCTTCCCATGATGTAGGAGGAATCTCTAGAAATTGTTTGTTTTTTTGTTGTTGAGTTCCCGAATAAATTGTTTCGTTTTGTTTGATTCCAATGAGTAGCTGGATCACATCATTTGTTTCTTTATCAAAACAATGTAGATTTTGATTATATGTGAACGATTCTGAAAGACAGAAGTTTGATCCTGTTTGTACACTACTTAGGAATTGTCGAATATTCTTAATTGTTATTCCATCTATTTCAATTTCAATTGCAAGTAATATATTATTTTCAGTAAAAGAAATCGGTTTACATATAAACTCAATATCAATAACCTTTCTAGTTTCAAAGTGTCGTTGATGTCCACTAGATGGTTTAGACTGTTGCTGAAATAATGTGAGTAAGTCATCATTGATTTCATTACCTGATGAATTTAGAGATGTAGAAACTTGCGGAGTATTTTGTTGATGATTCATCAAAGCTAATAAAACAGCAGCAATATGCTGACAGTCCTTTGTAAAAGAAGCTAATTTAGGACAACTGCAATTTGTATGAATTTCATTCTGTAATCCTTTTTTTACTAGCACATGAAAATCCTCTGCACCGCTAACTGTTGCTTGACATTGATCTGTGGTTAGATTTTTAAAATGGACTTTATTTGCTCGATAAAAAGAATCTCCTCTTTTGAAGGAAACTTCACCACACATCTCTTTTATTTTTTTGTGATTGATTTTCATGTTCAACATGTGTTCCACTCCTCCACAGAAAAGATAAATTTGATCTAAACAATTTATACATTGTAACATATCTCGATAGAATCAGCTCCTTTTTTCATTTGTGAAGGAATAGATGATTTCATATTGTAGAATACTAAATAATGGCGTTAAGCAAATGCCAATTTCAATGTGGAGGGATAAATTTGAATATTCTTTTTAGTTTATTTCCGACTTACATGTTAACGGGGTATCGTATAGCACGTTTAATAAGTAGAATTATCTATCGTTTAAGCGTCCTATTAAAAGTGCCTTCGTTCGCATAAGCTGTTTAGATTATTCACTATCCATGATCGCATTGATACATGAAAAAGGTGAGCAGCTTCTGCTCACCTTTTTTCGAATTATGAATTTTGCTTTGCTATATTAGCTCGATCATCTGCGCCAGGTGGCTGTTCCATCCATTTATTTTTAATTAAAATATTAATTCCGTCTTCTGCATATATCCCGATCTCACCCATTAGCCGTAAATACTGAGCAATAATGTCTCTCCGTTGTGATACCGATAATCCCGATCCGTAATACCCAACACTCACTGCTATTAGTGAAGCTACGTGAAATAACATGAGCTTATTTGAAAAAGGCGATACCGTTGAATTGGATACTTCTGACGTCCAATTTCTCGGAGAGGGCAAATCACTTTCCGTTAAGATCGAGGTAAAAATTCTCATGTGTTTTTTACAAATTTTAGCTCCTCTAAGAAAATATTCACGAAGTTCCTTAGATTGTGTAACTTGAGCAAACGCAATCTCTAGATCTACCTTAACGATCGTCTTTTGCATATTATAATAAATATGCCCCATTTCGATCCCGTTTAGAGGTCTTCTTTTTCCAAACCATCCTGTTAAATAGCTTTGATTATCGATAACCTCTTGATCATGTGGAGCATTTATAAACGGAGGACGGCTAAAAATTCCCTTATCTAACATGACGTCTACTAATTTATCGTATAATTCCATGGCCTCTTTGCCACATTCAGTAAAATACTTTCTTTGATCTTTCCTAACAGCTGAACCAACAGATAAAGAATATCCGTTCATTCCATGTAAAGTCATAACATAAAGATATTGCATCCAAAAGGTTTCTGAAAATAATGGCGGTGCATTTAGATTTACATCTTCCATTGTAAAGCCATTTGGAAGTGGATATTTCTCTTCTTTTAGTGCATCAGTTATTTTCCGTATATGAGACTTTGATAATGAGAGAGCATATTCAATTACTGCATATATATCCTTATCCTTACATGACTCTAAAGCATATGTAAGAACGCAAATAGCCATGCTGTCATTCAAATACTGTGTCCATAGTGCAGAGAGTTCTGGACCAGTTAAGCGTACATTGTGCTTCATATCTTCCATAATAGACCTCCAACTATGTGCTCTTAACACCCTTTGTCTTAGTATAGTTTTTCAAATGCTCCTTAAATTATACTGTAAAAGGTTAGTTGGAATTTTCTGCTATTAAAGAATAAGATGTTATACGATCTTCTGGGTAATGAGTGATGGTATTTATCATGATTTCATCTGCTTTGTAGATTTGTTGAATCTTTGTAAGTTCTGGAATGACAACTGAGGGATCACCTATGATCATTTTCCTCTTTAATTTTTCTAGTTGCCCCTCCTCTTCGTTTGTTAATTGATATTTTTTTGCCTCTTCTATAGATGGAACTCCTTCATTACCTTCTCCCTTAGCTCGTTGTATAGACCAAATGAGTGAGCTTAATGCGATATCTTCCGCTTTTTGGGTTGTATCAGCACAAACTGCTGAAACAGTTATAATCACTTGTGGTTGCTCTGCAAGATGTTCATGGTAATAAGAATCTAGATAAGCTTGTATGATTTCTTTACCATCATTTTCACTCATAAAGTACCCGTATGCATAAGGTAGTCCATTTTCAGCTGCCAGCTTTGCACTTTTACTACTTGTTCCTAGTAACCATGGTTTAGGTGGAATCTCCGGTAATGGTGATGCGGTGATCTTGCTATACTCATGATCGGCAGGAAATGACTGTGTTATAAACTGAAGTACCTCTTTAATATGCTCAGGCATTTTCCATACTTGTTCGAGATAGCGTTCATGTAAAGCATTTGTAGCTTCTGCAGATCCTCCAGGAGCTCGACCAATTCCTATATCTATTCGATTAGGAAACAATGTTGCCAGCATATTATAGGTTTCTGCAACTTTATAAGGTTTATAAAAAGGTAATAATACGGCTCCAGAGCCAACTCTAATTTGAGAGGTATTTGCGCAAATATAAGGAATCATTATCTCTGGAGCTGAACAAGCGAGTCCAGGTAAATCATGATGCTCCGCAATCCAGTAGCGCACATAACCAAGTTTTTCGGCAGCTTGAGCTAATCTAACTGAATTGTTTAATGCATCTTTAGCGGATTGATTACTGGATATAGGTGCTTGATCGAGAATACTTAACTTCATACTTTGAACACCTTCTTTCATCTTCCTTATCGTTCTGTAAACGTAACTTTAAAAACACCAACTTGTTCTTTTTTATATAAATTAGTGATTGATGTAGCGTATTGCGTAATTTTTGCTTCAAATAAGAGATTTTTTTGCGGTACTTTAATACTGAAGTTATCTTTGTAAAGCATTGTTGTCATATCGTGATACTGATCACTTGATACATTAAATTTGACCGAGACATGTAGCTTTCCAGCTTTTTCATCTTGTTTAAAATCCGTTACAGGAAGAATAGTATCGTCTATATTTATTTCATTTACCATTTTCATGCTCCTTTTGTTAAGATTCTATCTACATCATAAAACATCTTTCTTAACAATTAAAATTTGACGAACTCCAATGTGCGTTTTGGTGTAATTATTTTGGTTGTTTCGCACATAATAAAGATGATTTATAATCTTAGGACACAATGAGGCAGTATATCATGCATACATTAACACACTTAGCTTGTATCTTTTTTGTTTATAAATATGCAAATTTACAGAAATGGAGACTTTATCATTCAACTCTTCTGTATATTTGTGCAGTAAATCTTTTATATAATTTCTTATGTGCTAACTATGACTTATGGAAATATAAACCGGACATCTATTCTAATCACACAATAACAGAAGTAGGAAATAGTGTTATATTACTCCCAGCCATTGCGTTTATCTTTTTATCACATTATCCAGAAAAACAAGGAAATAAGAAGGTATTGTTGTATTTTTTGAAATGGATTGTGTGGTCACTATTAATTGAATCGGTATATGTGTATTTTGGTAAAATTACATTTCATCATGGATATGAATTTTGGATGGAGCCTTTTTTTTATTTCATTATGTATACTTTCATTCGCTTACATTATAAACGTCCTTTATTAACATATATTCTTTCTGTATTTGTTGTAATTATTTTGTTATTGATTTTTAAAATCCCTGTCAACACGCCGATTGATAATAGGCATTAAGCTAATAAAATAGGGTCAGACCCCATTAAGGAGTCTGACCTATTTTCGATCTTAATTTTATTTTTTTCTAAAAAAGATCTCTGATTCCCAGCTATTAATCGGATGTGTTCGGTGTTGAGAAGGTTCACTTGTTAACTTTGGAGCACTTTTAGGCTTGTTCGTTTTTTGGGCTGATCTTTGTAAGGAATCTCTTAGGGGCTGCCATTTTTTTAGAAGTAAAATGATAATGAATAGAACCGAGCCTAGAGAACCATAAATAAGTACTGGTAGAAACGCTGATTCTTGTGCTAAACCAAGAATTCTTCCACCAGCTGATTTCCCCCCTGCCTCACCTAATCCATAAACAACATTTGATAAGGCGAAGAAAAGTCCTATTAATTCAGCTTTAGATAATTGAGAAATTGTGCTATCAATTGTTGGAAGAATCAACATTTCTCCAATAACAAATATAGCTCCACTAAAAATTAAATGTAGAAAAGATTGAGTGAAAAATAAAGAAACAATACCAGCCGTTATAAATAAGATGCCAATACTTAGTGCTGAAAGTGGCTCAATTTTGCGAATGATTTTTTTCGTGATGACGCTTTGTAAGGTGATCACAATTAAACTGTTAAATGTCCAGATCAAGGCAACATTTTTAGGCTCTGGCAAAATGAAAGTTGCTCTTATTGGTAAAGCAATTGAGAGCTGAGCATACAATGACCATATAAAAATACTGACTGCACTAAATACAATAAAAGGTTTATTCCGAAAAGCCTCTCGATAAGCACCAGCTGGAAGACCTGGACAAGGAGCATTTCCACACCCCTTAGGTAGGAATATCCAGCTTTGGATTGCTAAAATGACGTAAATCCCTCCAGCTATCCAAAAAATCATTTTCGATGTTCCTGTTAATAGAAAAAACACAACCAAACCTGCTGAGCCAGTACCGATATTCGCAGCAATTCCTCTTATAGAAAATGCGGTTGTTTGATTTTCGCTAGAAGCTAAAGCGGCAATTGCAGCTTTCGTGGACGGTGCATTTAAGCCTGTTCCTAATCCCATTGTAATAGCTGTTAAGCAGAGAAAGATAAATTCAGTAAAATAGCTAAACCCGACAATTCCAAAGGCAGTTATCAGTGCACCTAACCCAATAATAAATCCTCTTCCCACTCGATCTGCTAATATGCCTCCAACAATACTACCTAGCTGAAAAGCTATAGCGATGCTTGCTAAAATAATCCCGATTTGTCCTACCGTTAAGCCTGCATCCGTTTTTAAAATAATCGGCAGCATTGGTGTCACAATGTAAGTACCTAAATGAGAAAGTAAAACACCAAACAAAAGGATTTGCAGAGGACGTTCAAGCTTTATAAGTTCTTTTAATCCCAAAAAATATCACCTTCTCATTTTTATTGAACTATATAATGTTCACTTTATATAGTTAACGTATCCAAATGAAAAAAGGATATTCAGTTTTTTCATCTACAAAGACTCACTATCAAACATATGAAAATCTTTATTGTAGAAGCTTGGACTTACTTAAAGAAATCTCCATAAAGTATTTATAAGAACTAGTTTAGAGCGTGTGTCTGCAGTGCAATGAAACCGAACTTATTTTTCCACTTTAACTGATTTATGCAAGAGCAAAAAACTATGATGATAGTAAATAAAGACCCGAATGATTAGGCGAATTCTTAATTGAACGATCACCAAATTATTCGGGTTTATCATTAGAAAAACTATCTTATCATACTCATTTCTTAATACGGAAAATATGGATAGCCATATCCCCCATAAGGATAAAAATAGGGATTTACTAATGTACTTCCGACTAGTCCTCCTAAAACTCCACTAAAAAATGGTGCACCAAAAAATGGGCGATATACACCATAAGGTCGAGCAACCCCAAAAGGTCTAATACCAAATCCTATTGGACGATAAAAACCCAATGGTCTACCGATTATTCTCATATCATGAATAGGCTCTGTTACATGTGAATGCATAAAAATTCCTCCTCTCTTTAATCACTATAAAGATATGCTTATGTTTGGAGAAATTCTTGGGTAAGTGCCTAATATTAAATCTTTTATTTGGATATTTGTGTAAGTTTATTAAAGGGAGAATAGTTAGAATTGATCAGATTGTGGGTAAATCCAATTCGACGTAATGAGTTGAAAAAGAAGATAAAGTTAAATTTAGAACCACAGAATTCGTGTTTCTTGACGGAAAAAAGTGCTAAGATGAATAAAACTCACCTTAGCACTTTTATGTAATCTTGTTTATTTATAAAACACTTTGTCCACATTGTATTTTGCTTGTAATTTATTAATGAGGTATGTTTCATAAATTTCTCTTTCCATTGGATCCTCTATAAAGCAAACATCAATTCTATTCACTTCATTACGGTGGTCCTTCAGAGGAGATACTGTGTCTTCAAGATGTTTCTTAACTCTTTGTCTAAGTTTTCTTGCTTTACCTACTAAAAGAAGCTCGTCCTTTTTGTTGTAAAAAAGGATGATGCCGCCTTTATCTCTAGGAATTTCATGTAGATCAATAAATCCTTCGATAGACTTTATCTCTGGAGCATTATCGTCTTGTGGTTGTTTTCTTTCACTAATGGAAACATCTACTTTTGGTAATTCAATTTTAATCATTTATTTTCACATCCTTCTTCCTATCAAGTAAATGTATCAATGATAAAAACAATAGTCAATGGTATCCTGTTTGTTTATCAGTTTCTTTCGTAAAGTTTTTTGTTTTGTTCAAATTAAGAGGTATCATTTTATCGTTTGTGAAAAAAGTACATGATACATATTTCTACTATATGTTTTCATTAATTTGATTTGGTTATACACCATATTGACCACTTAGTGAGATAAAACATCATTTCTTTTGAACAATTAGGCACTGTGTAGAATAGTCTAGAGTAGCATGTTAAGGAAAGGATTGAATTTTCTATGAATCCAATGGAATTTTTTCATAAAAAAAACGGCTTCCCATTTCAGGATGCATTATCACAACCCCACGTAAATCCTGAAAGCCTTCAAGGAATAAAAGATATGGTAAAACAATATCAAACCATATTGAATGATGATTTCTGGGGAGAAGTTAATGGATTAAGAAAACATAAAACTAAAAATGAACCAGTGCTGCCTATCGAGATATGGGAAAACGATGAAAATATATACCTATTAGTTGTCAGTCCTGGTTTACCAGATTTACAGCATGCACAAATTTTCTTTGAAAATGATTACGAATGTAAATTAAAAATTAAAACGAACTCTTTAATGCCAAAAAATGATGTTACTTTACTATCAACTGAGCTTCCTCAACAATTTTATGAAAGAGAAATTTCTATTGGTAAAGCTGTTGATACGTCAGATTATTCATCAAGCTATGAAGATGGCCTTCTAACATATAAATTCCAAAAAGCAAAAAACACAATAGACATTCCAATAGACTTTTAAAGGAGAGAATACTATGCCGAAGATTGAAATTAATATCGGGAATTTTAAAGTGTATAGTATTGCAAGTACTTCTTCATTAGTCGTTGGAAAAGGTAGTTATGAGCAATTATCAAGTCAATCGAAAACAACAAATGGAGTTGGAAGTGCTTATGGAGATGGCTCCTATATCAATATGAGTCCACAGAATTCTTCTGTGAATGATCCAGACATTATAGATACATCGAAAAATACGGTACAGCAATCACAGCCTTCATACTGGTATTATCCTTGGTTTTATTATCCTATTTCTTATCCTCAACAATCCTTTTATCCGATTTTTAGAATATAAATCTGTGATTCATAAAAAAAGACACCCAAGATTGTCTTGAGGTGTACTTTTTAATCTTCTAAACCGAGTGACGATTGTGCAATAGGCATTAACATATCAACACCGTCTGGGTCGAATACATTAGAAGCAACAGGCTGGAAATTGTTGAAATCAAAATCACCAAATGTTTGACCTTCTATTAGGTTGTTTTTTACTTGACTTTCTAATGATTGAAAAAGAGATTCTCCAACGGCAAATGCAGCATTTGTTTCCATTTGATTAATTTTAACTCCGCCAAAAAACACTATTCCTAATGGTTCATTATCTCCAAAAACCATATAAACACATCCTTCTTATTTTTTAATATAAATTTCTAAAATGCCATTATTATAGTTAAACTTGATACTCTGCTTGTCAACTCTGCTGTTTAATTTTATTTTTCTGTAAAAAGGTCCTTGATAGATTTCCTGCTGAATAATATTTTTTGTATGTTCTGGTATGTTAGTGATTACTTTCCCCTTAATTTCCAGCATTCCTTTTTCATCAATAACAATATTTAAATTTTCCTTTTTTACACCTGGAAGACTAAGCCGAATATAATAGTGGTCATCTGTCTCATAAAGGTCAGCCCGGGGAGTTCTAACATCTTTTTGTTTGTTGTTTCGCTGATTTCCTTGAGGTTTTCTTTGTATTTCATTTCGAACTTGTTTTTTATCGTAATACATACTAGTACCTCCAATGGAATAAGTATTATATAGAGTATTCGTATTTGATGAAAAATGTGAAAAATTCTTATTTTAGCTTTCTTGAAGGAAGCACAAGCTTACATATTAATGGTGATCTATTTTCTTCACTAATAGGTCACTTAGCACAATATTTTAGAGAAGAGCCTTAGTTAAGGAGTGTTATTGATGCATTCCAATCAATCTTATAATGAACATGAGCATTTAAAATATCTGCAACAAGAAGTTGAATTTTTAAAGAAACAGATACAAAATCTAAACAGTAATTCTGATTTCTCCACTATTTATGAGTATTATATAAATGGAATACAAATTGAAAAGGTTAAAGGATCACTTCAATTAGGGCAATTAATCAGTGAAGAGATTCAGGATAGTGAAGGTGTTCACAGATTTTATATTGGAGAAATAAAGATCACTGAGATAGAAGATTCTGGTACGGTTGGTTTAGGTGTTACCGAGAAAATGTCAAAGATGGACAAAAGTGTTGCTGCTGATGAAGCTGTTGAAGAAATTGCTGAGATTTATCAAAAGATAACTCAGCTTTTAGCGATAAATGAACTGCCGAGCTTTTTTGAGAAATTAAGCAGTAAAAAGGCTGTTTTAGCTGCCGTATCAAAAAGTATGGATGAAACATGGATTAAGAGTGAAATATTTCTACTCTTTTATGAAAAAATATTAAAATTATTAAATGATACTATTCATTCTAAATTCAAGCAATCAGATCAAAATTTTGATTCAAGGTTATACGTGGCTCTTGCAGATAGTATTGAAGAAAAGGTTAAAACGTTAGTTGTCATTTCAGCTTTATTACAAGCAACATTACCTGGCTATTTTAATAAGTACGAGTTTATTAAGATTACAGATCTACCAATATCAAAATCTAATGTTAAGACAATCCACCAAATTCTTTCGACAATAAAAAAGAATTTTCAATTAGAAGAGCTTCCTGAAGCTTTTGATGAATTAGCAGAAGAACCTAAATTGTTTCGATCCTATTTTCATTTTATACTAGCTCCTTTAGTTGTTAACAAGGACTTTACAGCTTTTTTTTCCAGCATGAAGGAATATTTGGAGGAAATTGAGCCAGTGAAGAAGCTAGCGATGAATGACTTGAACTCAGAGGAACAGGCATTTCTGTTTAGCAAATTAATTGAATTTCTAGATGTTTATCAAAAGCATATTGTGCTTGAATATTCATTGTTATTGGTGTAATAAAATAGGGAATTTATTTAATTTCTTGCTCACCTATTCCTTTTAACAAAAGAAAATTCAGGTTAGCTTTTTTTACCTTTTAAAATATTAAATGAATAGATGAGGAACAATGTGAAAAATTGGCTTCCTGCTAAAATTGCTCCCCCGATTTTCTGTTCTTGTAAAGGTGGAAATGGATTCAGATTGGCATAAAACTTTTCTGGAATATCCTCAATTGTTTCTCCTACAGGAAGACATACCTCTAGGGCTGTTTGCAATAATTCTAGATCAATGTAAATTCCATATAATTGATTTCTTGTGATAAGTAGAAAACTTGAGAAGCCCAGTAAAATCATTATGTTTAATGTTACATAAAACCATTTATTACTATGTGAAAATGACTTAGTAATATCACTAATTGAAAAAAGAGAAGAATATAATAAGAGTGCAGTGATAAATAATCCTAATAAATAGAAATAATTAAGCGTGTTACTCATTCTTATATCATCAAACACACTTGGAATATGGTAAATCAAAAGTAACCCGTGAAATAGAATAATAAAAATAATAGGATACTTTATAATAATAGAGTTCCAAATTTGTATAAATGGTTGTATTTGTTTAGGCGATGGTATCCCTCTCTTCGTCCCTAACACAAGCATTGGTGCCACTATGAAAAATAAAATCACCATTTGTATCATATGAGCACGGAAAATCATCCTTGCTAATATATTTAAAGGTCCCCCTAATGTAAAAGCTAATAAAATTAAAGCAACAACAAACACTACAGACTTCCACCTGGGATGGTTTTTCGGAGTAGGAATAATAAATAAATAACAAACTATTGTTAACAAAACAAAATAAAACACTCCCCCATTCCATTGTGCCGAAAAACTAAAATTGCTCAATAAACCACCAATCATCGCAATCATCCTTTCAGGTGCCTGTCACCACCCGATTTTTCTTGTTTCACACGAAGTTTCACAAATTTTAATTAGTATCTACTTTTAAGGATAAAACAAGTTCAGGAAAGCTGGATGTGATGAATATCACAATGATAGGAAATTAGGATGTTGAGTTAAAAAAACCATTCCTAGTCTATATATTAGGAATGGTTTTATATTGGTAATAAAGAAGCTAGCTTTTCTATTAACTGTTTTTTAGAGAGCGGGTATTCTGTGGCTATTGAAGCATGATGTTTAGCTAAAACTTGCTGATAAATTTCAAGAGTCATAGGTTGTTCTAAATGACATTGATTCAATAACTCTTTGTTTTGGAAAACTTCAACAGGAGTTCCTTGGGCCATAATAGCTCCATTATGCAAAATAATGATTTCATCAGCCCATTCATATGCTAAATCAACATTATGAGTGGACAACAAGATTGTCCTATTTTCGTGATGAATATCCTCTAGAATTTTCATGATTTTCTTTGCGTAATAAGGATCAAGACTTGCTGTTGGTTCATCTAAAACCATAAGCTCAGGATTCATTGCGATAATTCCCGCAATCGCAACCCGCTTCTTTTGTCCTAAACTAAGAAAATGTGGTGGTTTGTCCTTAAAATCTCCAGTTTCAGTTAGCATAATTGCTTCATTAACAGCAAACTGAATTTCTTCTTGAGTTAAACCAAGATTCTTCGGACCGAATTTAATGTCTTCATAAACACTTGATGAAAATAACTGAGTATCAGGCTGTTGAAAAACAATTCCAACTTTCTGACGAAGTTTTTTTAAATCTTTTCGTGAATATGAGATTTTTGATTCGTTAAAAAAAAGATCTCCGCTAGATGGTTTTAAAATCCCATTTAATAATAAAAATAAAGTAGACTTCCCTGCACCATTATTTCCGATTAATGCGATCTTCTTTCCCCTATCAATATGCAATGTTAACCCCTTTAATACGAGTGTTTTATCAGGGTATTCATAAGTTACGTTTTTCATTGAAACAATTGGTGTTTTCATCTGTCCCTCCATTATGTGTTACCTTGTGAAAAACGCAAGTGAAGTAAGTGATGTTAAGCAAAAAACAATAAAGAGGATATGTTTTTTTCTGTAAACTAAGTTGTGATCAACATCATACAACCCTTCATCTCCACCTCGACTATCAATAGCAATTTGAGTTTCTCTTGCATAACGAAGTGACTTTATTAATAAAGTCACTACGAGCATACTAATTGAAGAAAGTGACGAACGGTAGGTATGATAGCCCAACCGACTTGATTGCGCGATATAGATTTCTTGGAGATTTGCTAATAATACAAAAATAAACTGATAAGTAAGCCCTATTAATTCGATGAAAAGTACCGGTAGTCTCAGTTTTCTTAATACCCAAATTAGTTGATGTAAAGGGGTTGTTATTATTAAAAAATATAAGCAGCTAACACTGGATAAAACGGTTGTTATCAGTTGATAGGCTTGACTTAGACTATAGGGACTTATATAAACAACCCACGAGGAGATGTTCATACTCCAAATGAAGGTATTTGGTAAATCTGTAGATGGTGCAATTGAAATAAGTAGTGTAAAAATACTAGTCAGTAAAAAGATTGCTGGAATCAGTAATAACTTTATATATTGCCAAAATGGTATTTTAGCAGTAAAAATAATTAACAAGCTCATTGTACAAAATGAAAAAATTGTAATCAAAAGATTTTCAGTTAAAATCGAGAAACATAAGAAGCTAATTGTTAATAAACATTTTTCTGCAGGATGAACATTTTTTAGAGCATTAGTATTGGCGTACTGATCAATCCTTAGTATAGAATTGCTCATTGCTTAGACGTATATTTTGTTCTAGCACGTCCAAAGCCAATAACATAGCCAATAATGATTGCCCCAATTGCAGCTTGTAAAGAAAAAAGTAAGCTTTCTGTTTCGCCACCTGGAGGTGACCAGAAAGGTTCAAACCATGGTTTATAGTTCGGTGCAAGTTCAGTAATCGCTTCCTCTGCTTGTCCATCTGCACCACCAAATTCAGTGTTCTTTTGAATGAAAAATGGAAAAACTGCTAAGAGAATGACAAATAAAAATAAAATCAAATTTTTCATGTTAACTAGCTCCTTTCATCATCTTGAGCTGATGTAATTCAGGTGAATTATATTTTGTTAATAAATTCATGACAATAACAGTTAATAAGCCTTCACTAATAGCGATTGGAATTTGTGTTAAGGCAAAGATACTAGAGAATTTCGTAAATGATCCTAGAAATCCACCTACTTCAGCAGGAAAAGCTAAAGCTAACTGGATTGATGTTACTAAATAGGTTCCTAAATCGCCTAACATTGCAGCGAGAAAGACAGCAATAGAAAAAGAAACACCGAGCTTGCGAGTTATGATAAATACACCAAATACAATAAATGGACCGATAACAGCCATTGAAAATGCATTTGCACCTAAGGTTGTAATACCTCCGTGTGCTAATAGCAAGGATTGAAATAACAGCACGATCGTTCCGATAACAGTCATTACTGTTGGACCAAATAAAATGGTTCCTAACCCGACTCCTGTAGGATGTGATGAGCTACCTGTAACAGAAGGGATTTTTAATGCAGATAACACAAAAGCAAAAGCTGCTGATAATCCAAGCATAATTTTTAATTCAGGATTTTCTTTTAGCTTCTTTTTGATATTTCGTAAACCAAAAAGAATAAACGGAAGAGTTAAACACCACCAAAAAATGGCCCAGCCTATTGGTAAAAAGCCTTCCATAATATGCATTGCAGCAGCTTCTTCGTATGAATTAAGCCAAAAATATCCTGTTAACCCTAAGAGCAAAAGTAGTGTTGATGTTTGAAATGTTCTTTTTTTCATTTTAATCCTCCGTATTCTGTTCGATCTCTCCCCATTTTTCATATGAAATCAATTCAGAAAGGTTGCGTCTTTTTTCCCAATTTTCTGTTTCTAAGATGGGAGCTTTTGGATAGTTATCTGTATATCCAACAGAAAGTAATGCTACAGGATCAATATGTGGTGGAATGACCAAAATATCTCGTATATCTGCTTTTTTATAAAAGCTTACCCACCCCATAGCCACACCTTCAGCACATGCAGCTAACATCATATTTTGAATGGCACAAGCTGTAGACATAAGATCTGTTTCAGGTATTGAGTTCCGTCCAAGAACATGTGAACCACCTCTTGTAGGATCACATGTCACACAAATGGTGTATGGTGCTTCTTTAAGTCCCTCAATTTTTAATGCTAAGAATTTTTCTGCTCGTCCATCATTTTCATAATGAATACTAAGTGCTCTTCGTTCCTTATCAGCTGCCCATGCTAACTTTTCTTTTACCTTGTCAGATGAAATAATAATAAAATTCCAAGGCTGCATAAAACCAACAGAAGGTGCATGATGTGCTGCCTCTATTAGTTGAAAAAGGATTTTTTCAGGTACTGGGGTTCTTAAAAAGCTTCTTATATCTCTTCTTGTTTTAATTACTCGATGAACTGCTTCTTTTTCATCTTTGCTAAACATTCATCATGTCTCCTATCTAATAGGTGTTGAAAGATTTTTTAGCTTACTAGATGTATTTGAGTAAAATCTAGGAATTAATTGATTTCTCACAGCAAAGGTATTTAGCTTTTCATAGAACTGCTGTAGGCTTGTCCCTTCCACTTCCTTCGGGTCATACAAAATTCCCAAAATTGTTCCACTATGTGCAGTAACAATACCACCTTGACATAATGAAGAAAGGTAATCGATTTGATGGAACAAAGGCTTTGGAAGGTATTGTTCATTTATTCTTGCACTAATCGTTGATGCGCTCATTATCGAAGGTAAATATTGATGTTTAATACCAATTTTAACGAGATCATAAGCACTTTTTAGATCTTGAAGCTGTTGAGATGTGTAGTGAATTTTTTGCTGATTATATAATACCGTATCAACTGTTCCTCCTAGGTCAAAGCCTATTAAGTGGTAAGGTGGAAGTTTACCGAGCTTTTCAATAAGTGTTCCATTGAGATAATCATACGCAACAATATCTTTGTACATCACACCATCAGTTGGTTCAATATCACTAGCAATTTCTGAAATCAATTCTTCTGAAAGTGATAAAGAATAGCTATCCGCAACTGCTACAATGCTTGCAACTATATCAGCAGAGCTACTGGCCATCCCTTTTCCTCTTGGTATTGACGAATACAATCGTAAATAGCCACCACTTGGTAAATTAAACCTTGTTAATAGCTTTTGACAAGCTAATATCGCTTTTGAAAACAGTTCATGTCCAATTATTTTATTTTCGCTAAATTGAGGGATAAAGACTGCCTTTGTTTTTAGTTCGGATATTGGAAATGTTAGTAAAAAAGGTTTGTTTTCAAGTATTCCTTGAACTAATTCACCAAATGTCCCATTGCAATCTCCATAGCCAACTTTCATCACTTATCCCTCAATTTCTACTGGTCAACCTATAACCACGTTGTTTTTTCTTCATAAGATGTTCGTTTAGGATCTTTCATTTTACTTAGTTTTTCTTCATCTGGATATCCAATAAATAGATTGCCAACAACCTGTTTATTTTCTGGTGAACCGATGAATAGAAATAGTCTTTCATCATGTACTAGACCTACACCTCTTGTTCGCCAAACAAATCCAAGTCCTTGCTCTTTAGCAGCTAGCCACATCGAATGGATTGCACAGCAAACGGCGTATTCATTGTCTTTTGTTGCTTCTGGATCATCAGGTACAATATCTGAAGTAACAATAATATGTACAGGTGTTGTTGTTAAAACCTTTAGTGAGCTTTCTACTAAATGCGGTTTTGTTGGAAATCGCTCTAGTAAATATTCTTCTGCAAGCTTTTCATAGCGCTGTTTTGCTTCATCCTTTAATACATAAAAACTCCAAGGCTCTCTCATTTTATCATTTGGAGCCCATGTTGCAGCATCAAGTAAAATGTTGATTTTTTCATCCTCTACATCTTGTTTACGGTAATCTCGAATAGCTCTACGACTTTTAAGCTCGTTTATAATTGACATACTTCCTGCACCTCACGTTCATTTCTCTCTTGAAACCATTTTATTTTTTCGCGTAATGAAACAACTTCTCCGACAATGATTATTGAAGGATGCTCAATTTTTTCATCAATCACGATTTGTTCAATTGTTTCAAGTGTTCCAGTAACTGTTCGTTGTTTAGTAGTTGTTCCCCATTGAATAACAGCAACTGGAGTTTGAGATTTTCGGCCATTTTCGATTAGCTTTGTACATATATAATGAATATTACCTACACCCATGTAAAAGGCCAATGTATCGATTCCTTGAGCAAGAGCAGACCAATTTAATGTATCTTGTTTTTTATCTGCGCGACCATGACCTGTTACAATTGCAAATGATGAGGCATGATCTCGATGTGTAACGGTAATACCTGCATAAGCGGGAGCTGCAATTCCTGATGTAATACCTGGTACAATTTCAAAAGGAATATTTCTTTCAGCAAGTACTTCAGCCTCTTCACCTACACGACCGAATACACAAGGATCTCCTCCTTTTAACCGTGTGACTACTTTTCCTTCCATAGCTTTACAGATTAATAGCTCGTGAATTTGTTCTTGAATTAATTCATGCTTACCTGGAAGTTTTCCACAAAAAATTAGCTCGGCATCAGATTTTGCATGTGTTAATAATTGTTCATTTACTAAACGATCATATAATATGACATCTGCTTCTTGGATACATTCTAATCCATAGACAGTGATTAATTTTGGATCTCCAGGTCCTGCACCAACTAAATAAACTTGTCCTTTTGTCATGTCCATCCCTCTCTTTCTTTTAAGTAGTTACTGATTTTTGTTGAAATTCTGCCATTTTGTTCTCGATGTACTCTACATCAACATGCTTCCTTACATGATCAGCTAAATTGTCATATGCTTCTTCTCGAATTTGGTTAAATGAGCTTCTATTCATAATAGGAGGTAACCCTTTTTGTTGACGAACATTGTTTAGCATTGCTTCACGAAAAGCATCATTATGGAAAATTCCATGAAAATACGTACCAATTACTTTTTCATCGAAAGCTTTGCATCCATCCAAGCTTGAAGCTAGCTTTATAAGTGGAGCATTGTAATTCTCTAGCTTAGTTTCACCCATATGAATTTCATAGCCTTTTACGAGATAGTTTTGCTTCTGATACGTTAAAACGCCCTCAGATAATGTGGTGGTTTTTTCTTGAGTGATTGTTGTGTGTAAAGGTAATAAGCCTAGTCCTTCTGTTGAATAATGTGGTGATTCAATGGCAAAGGGATCATTAACCTGTATGCCGAGCATTTGATAGCCACCACAAATGCCAAAGAAAAGTGTTTTCCCTTTTTGCTGAAGTTGAGCTAGCTTCTGAGCAATTCCACTGTTTTTTAAAAACTGTAAATCTTCAATTGTATTTTTACTTCCTGGTAAAATCACGATATCCGGATTTTTTAATTGATCTACTTTTGTTATAAAGCGAACATGACAATCAGGTTCAATTGTAAAAGGATCAACATCAGTAAAATTAGAGATTTTAGGATATTGAATAACAGCAATATCAATTTCTTTATCTTCATCAGAAAGAGCTGTATATGAATTTAATATAACTGAATCCTCAGCATCGATATTTAGATGTTGAAGATATGGGATAACTCCTAACACTTTTTTACCTGTATAGTTCTCAAACCAATCAAGTCCAGGCTTCAAAAGACGAATGTCTCCCCTGAATTTATTGATGATCACACCAACAACACGATCACGATCTTCTTTTTCTAGTAATTGGAGAGTACCTACCAAACTAGCAAATACACCGCCTTTTTCAATATCTCCTATTAACACTACTGGTGCATTTGCCATTTTTGCGACCCGCATATTAACTAACTCACGATCATTTAAGTTCACTTCTGCTGGGCTACCAGCACCCTCGATAACAATTCGTTCATAGGTTTCCTTTAAAACGGCAAGTGATTCTTGAATTAACGATAACCCTGTATGAAAGAATTCTCTTCGATAAGCACCAGCTTCCATGTTTCTATAAGGCTTACCATGAACAACAATTTGGGACTCATTCAAGCGATTGGGTTTGATTAAAATCGGATTCATATTTGTTGTGGCTTGTATATTCGCAGCCTCTGCTTGAACACCTTGCGCCCTGCCAATTTCTTTTCCATCAAAAGTAATATAAGAATTCAGCGCCATGTTTTGCGATTTAAATGGAGCTGTTTTATAGCCATCTTGAACAAAAATGCGACAAAAAGCAGTGACAATCACACTTTTACCAGCATCAGAGTGTGTTCCTTGAAACATAATTGGAAGTGCTTTAGACATGGGCTTTTCGTTCCTGACATGTGGTGATCCACTTTTCAACCATTTCGACACATGATGCAAAATGAAAGTGAGTATAACCAGCCACAAGGTTATCCTTTAAATACCCCTCTTGTTTCATACCGCGCATTCCCTTTGTTTCATAAGCATAATCAAAATTATTTTCAGAGTGAAACGTACTATAGTGAAATTCATGACCTCTTGCTTGTTGTTGATCGCTAAGTAGGAAATTTCCCTTATTTCCTGTTATTTCTCGATAACCTAATGCTGCAAGCTTTGATTGCATTTTCACCATTCCAGGAATAATTCCAACCATTTTATAAGTATTATCTTCTGTTGTGGAGATAGAATCCGTCAAATACATAAACCCACCACATTCCGCAAGTGTTGGCATGTTTTCATTAATTTTTTGTTGAAATGAGTCAAGCATCGTCTTGTTTTCGGAAAGATCCTTCGCATACTCCTCAGGAAATCCTCCACCAAGATAAAGTCCATCAATATCTTCGGGTAGATGCTTATCTGTTAATGGAGAAAAATAAACAAGCTCAGCACCATAAGATTCTAAGATTTCGAGATTTTCTGGATAATAAAAGTTGAATGCGGCATCCTTTGCAACGGCAATTTTTACTGAAGATTCCTTTTTCTTACGGAAGATAGAATGGTTGCTTTCTTCTGGAAGATCAGGGGCAACTGCTAAGGCTAACAACTTATCAAGATCAATCGTGTCTAGTACTAATTCTCCTAATTTGTCAAAAAAGTGATCAAGCTCTCCTCTTTCAATAGAAGGGATTAGTCCTAGGTGGCGTTCAGGTATTTCAATATCCAGCTCTCGTTTCATATAGCCTACAACGGGAATACCACATTCCTGCTCAATTGCTGTTTTGACAATTTTATAATGACCTTCACTTCCTACTCTGTTAGCAATCACACCAACAATATTTGGGCCTTCTGCTAAAATCTGAAATCCTTTGACAATGGCTGCAGCACTGCGCGCCATACTTGCGCAGTTTACAACAAGTAATACGTGGCTTTGTGTGATCATACTAATATCCGCTGTACTACCTTCATTATTTTTAGGGTTTTTCCCATCAAAAAAGCCCATTACACCCTCGATAATTGAAAGATCTGCTCCTTTACTTCCATGAGAAAAAATATCAAGTACCGTTTCTTTAGGCAGCATCCAGCTATCTAAATTACGAGATGGTCTCTTTGTTACAGCAGTGTGATAGGAAGGGTCAATATAGTCAGGACCACATTTAAATCCTTGAACTGTTAAGCCTTTTTTCATAAAAGCGGACATTAAACCGATTGTTAGTGTTGTTTTACCAACACCACTTCCTGTACCAGCAATAACGAGTCGTTTATGAGACAAATGAATTCCTCCTTTCTAATGAGAAATAAGTGCGACTGACAATGTCACATTACCTGATTTTTTCTTCGTGATGACTAAAGAATCAGCACCACTATAAAGGCGAGCTGCAGGTTCACTTACAGCATATGCACCAGTATATTTGAAAACGGTGTCTGAAGGAGTATCGATTTTAACTGAATTTAATTGTTCAGGTGTGTAATATGTAAAGTCCCATTGATATTTTTTTGCAACAGCTAATAAGCCTTCCTCATCTTTTTTAAGATCAATTGAACAAATGGCTTTAACGCTTTTGATTGAGAATTTAAGTTCCTCTAAGGTTTGCTGTATCACTTGTTCAATCTCATCTAAAGAAGTTCCGCGATTACAGCCGATTCCTAGAGCGATAACTTTAGGACGATACAGGACACCGTTTTGTAAAAGCTGTTGTTCTTCATTTGATAAAAGACGATGTGTTACAAGGAGAGCCGCTTTTGGTTTCGCATGTATCGCTTCTTCCATCGTTTCATAAACTGTTAAATGAGAAGGAAGTGGTTTGTCATAATTCCACCAGTTTTTTTCGCCGGATTCTTGGACAATCGCTACAGGTTCCTCGTTGACTACAGACGCGCTAACAGGTGTTAACTTTTCAGCACTATCCCACACCCAACCAAATTTGCGACCGAATAAATCAACAGGTATTGTTTTTTGAACATCAGAAGCTGTTGTGATTACAGGTGTTGCATCAAGATGATCAGCAAGCTCTTTTGTTAATTCATTTGCTCCACCTAGATGTCCTGATAAAACACTAATCACATGGTTACCTTTATCATCAATTACAACAACTGCTGGGTCTGTTTTTTTATCTTTTAGCAAAGGAGCAATCATTCGAACAACAGCCCCAAGTGAAATGATCATCACAATACCTTTATAAGATGAAAATAGTGAAGGCAATAACATCCTAACATTCCCCTCAAAAAGAGTAATATTGCGTTCAGTTTCATCTCCACGTTCAAATTTGCTCATATAAAATAAATCTGTTTGAAGGAATGTTGAATGCAATTCCCGAGCTAGCTCAACACCATGCTTTGTAATCGCGACAACTGCGTAGCTTCCAGTCGGTTGCAAAGTGAGCTGTTTCCCTTCAGCTAAAAGGAGTGTCATGATTTCACTCCTTTACGAAATCCATGTGTAAATTCTTTATCATAAAGCTTAGAGCGAAAATCTTTTTCATGAATATCCTTGTCCAATGCCCAACCAGCTAAAATCATTGCTTGTTTACGAATACCATTTACACGCATATCTTCATCAAGATTTTCTAATGTTGAACGAACAATTTTTTGATCTGGCCATGTCGCTTTATAGACAACACCTACAGGAGTATCCTTGCTCCAGCCAGCATCAAGAAATTCTTTTACTATTTTTTTTGTAAGTGTTGCACTTAAAAATAGAGCAACAGTACAATGATGCTTTGCAAGATCTCTTAGCTTTTCTTTATCAGGAACAGGTGTACGACCTTCAGCACGTGTTAAAATAACGGTTTGTGTTAAATCTGGAATCGTAAGTTCAGCACCTAAAGCTGCGGCCGAAGCAAAAACAGAGCTAACACCTGGAATAATTTCCACAGTTACATCTTGTTTATTCAAAATAGCGATTTGCTCCATTATCGCTCCGTAAACAGCTGGATCTCCAGTATGAACACGTACAACTTTTTTCCCAGATGTAACACGATCAACCATAAGCTCGACCATTTCCTCTAAATGCATTCCAGCTGTTTTAATGATTTCCGCTTCTGGCTTTGCTTTAGCAATTAACTCAGCACTTACTAATGAATCTGCATATAACACAACATCTGCTTGCTGTAATAAAGTTAAGCCTTTTACTGTGATTAAATCTGGATCTCCAGGACCAGCACCTATAATTGTGATTTTCATTATTTTCTCACCACCATTAATGTTAAATATTCTAATTCGACACGATCTAGTTCATGAATATCCCAGATGATTTCTTCATCTGAAGTCACTTTTGTTACTACCGATGCTTTATCAAGTAAATCTAAATCTCTTAGAACGTGAAGCATTAAATCAATCACCTTTGCTACTTTGATAAAAATAACACAATCATGATCTACTAAAGCTTTTTTCATAGCTTCATAATCATCTTGTGCAGGAATAATCGCAACATGATCATCACCCTCAGCTAGAGCAATTCCTAGTCTTGATGCAGCTCCATTTATTGAAGAAATCCCAGGTACAGTTTGGATAGTCACTTCAGGATAACGTTCCTTCATTAAGTTCATCATATGAATAAATGTGCTATATAAAAGAGGATCTCCCTCTGTTACAAACGCAACATCTTTCCCAAGCTTTAATTTTTCCCACACAAGCTCAACAGTTTGTGACCACTCTCGTTCCAAAATATCAGGATCTTTTGTCATTGGAAAAACAAGTCCAAGCATTTCCTTTTCACCTGGTGTGATGTACACATCAATAATTCGATGAGCATAGCTTTTACTACCTTTTCTTTTCTTTGGGTAGGCAATAACAGGTGATTCCTTTAGTTTACGAAAAGCCTTCACCGTAAGAAGTTCAGGATCTCCTGGTCCAACCCCTAATCCGTATAAAGTTCCAATCATGTTCTTTCTCCTTTCGGATGCTTTGCTGTAATGATATAAATCGGATTTAATGCCTCAAATCTTGTTAAGTTTAATATTGGCTTACTTCTAGAAACTTGAGCTAGAGTAATAGTCGTTTCAAGACCATTCTCTTTAAATAGTTCAACAGCTTGTGCAAGATTTTCAATTGTCACAGCGTTTAGTACTATTCGTCCGTTTTCATTTAACCGATGACAACAAACAGATAAGATATCTGCCATACTACCTGCCGTCCCACCAATAAATATTGCATCTGGATTTGGAAATTCATCTAATCGTTCAGGTGCTTTTCCTTGAACAACTGTAAAATCGGTTCTGAATTTCACCATATTTGCGTGACAATTTTCAAGATCATGATCATTTTTTTCAATCGCAAATACTTGACCTTCCTTTGCAATTAAGCAAGCTTCAATCGCTACAGAGCCCGTACATGTGCCAATATCCCACACAATGCTATTTTCTTTTAGCTTTAATTCACTAAGACTAAGGGTACGAATTTCTTTTTTTGTTAATAAACCTTTTTCAGGCTTTCTTTGGTGAAATTCTTCATCATCTATTCCAAATGAGTAGGTGATTGGCTGTGAAGTTTGTTTTAAAATCACAACATTAAGCGGAGAAAACTCAGCGTTCTCCAATTCTTCTAACTCAAAATATTGACATCTTTCGTTTTCCCCACCGAGATTCTCTGCTACAAATGCTCTATATTCATTTATCTGAAATGAGCGTAAATAACGAGCAATCTTAGCTGGTGTGTTTTCTGCATCTGTCAAAATAGCAATCTTTTTTTTGCCATTTATTTTTTGCGCAAGACCCTTCATGCTGCGACCATGAACACTAACAACATATGCCTCTTGCCAGCTTTCATTCATTTTTGCAAAGGCCTGCTGAATCGAGCTTATGTAAGGATAAATTTCAACATCGAGCTTTGTGGCTAAATATCGTCCAATGCCATAAAATAATGGATCACCAGAAGCTAAAACTACAATTTCTTTGTTACTTTCTTGATGCTGTTGAAGTGATGTGACAAGTGTAGATAGAGCTCCTTTGATGACAATTTTATCTCCATCATAGTCCGGGAAAAATGCTAATTGCCTTTCCCCACCAACTAAGATTTCGCTATCAGAAATCCATGATTCATAGATTGGTAGAAGACTGTGTTTTCCATCATCACCAATGCCAATTACTTTAATGTTAGTTGTCATCTTTTCCTGCCTTTCCAAGCAACAAGCCTTTCATTGTATACAGATTTGTTTCTATTGATAGTCCACCTTTTATTTCCTTTAAGCCTGATTCACAGCAATATGTACATAATTGTGTGAAAAAAGAGTAATAGCCATGTTCATAAAGGATGTCACCAACTTGAGAGGCTGTATTGGCTTGTTCTATCTTTTCAATGAGTTGCTCATCAGTCACACCAATTTCCTTGGCAACTTCAGCTAAAAAGCCAAAGTCAACAGGTGCACTTTTTGAATGAACCATCATAACTCCTTGAGCAACTTTTGAAAATTTCCCCATCATTCCGACTAATGAAACCCTTTTGATTCCTTGACGTTTGCATTGCTTTAATGTAAAACCTACAAAATCTCCCATTTCAATAAATGCTTCCTCTGGGAGCTCAGGGTATTGCTTCATGGCGTATTTTTCACTTCGTCCACCAGTGGTAATCACCACATGCTCACAATTACTAGCTCTTGCTACACTTATTGCTTGTACAATACTCGCCATATAAGCAGAGCTAGAAAAAGGAATAACAGTCCCTCGTGTTCCTAAGATCGATATCCCACCGATAATACCAAGTCGTTTATTAAGCGTCTTTTCAGCCATTTTTTCTCCGTCTGGTACAGAAATAACGATCGAAATTCCTTTTGTAATACCATACTCAGAAAGAACGCCTTCAGCTGTTTCAAGTATCATTTTTCGTGGAACTGGGTTAATTGCAGCTTCACCAACAGGAACTGGTAAGCCCTCTTTTGTGACACGACCAACACCAATTCCACCATCAAGTGAGATACCAGATTCATTTTGCCAAGAAACAGCTGCCTTAATAAGGGCACCGTGTGTAGCATCAGGATCATCACCAGCATCTTTTATTGTGCCAGCTTCAGCAACTGTATGCTCAACCAAACAGCTTTCCATCTCAAATGTGACAAATTTTCCAACAGGCAAATAAATCGTTGCTTCAAATTGAGGTTCACCTGTAATTAAGGCAATTAGAGCGGCTTTTGTCGTCGCTGTCGCACAGGCTCCTGTGGTATAGCCTGAACGCATTTCTTTTTTATCTTTCTTTTTCGTTTTTTCTTTCATTTTTTATTCCTTTTCAGCTAAAAGAGAGATTGCATTTAACGCTGCAACCGTTACGGTACTACCACCTTTTCTACCTACATTTGTAATAAAAGGAATATCTAATTTTGCTAATTCCTCTTTAGATTCCGGTGCTGAAACAAAGCCCACCGGAAGTCCAATAACAAGACTAGGTTTAGCTATTCCGGCTTTAACAAGGCGTATAAGCTCTAATAAAGCTGTAGGAGCATTACCAATCGCGAAAATTCCTCCATCAAACTGTTGAATGGCTTTTCTAACCGAAATAATGGCTCGAGTGGTGTTTAAGCTTTTAGCTTCCTTCATCACATCAGGATCAGAAATATACACATTTACACTACCGCCATGCTTTTCAATACGAGCTTTGCTTACTCCAGCTAAAATCATTTGTACATCAGCATAAACTTGTTCTCCGTTACGTATTGCATCAATTCCAGCTTGAATGGCTTTTTCATGGATAATCATACTATGACCTAATTCAAAATCAGCTGATGCGTGAACAACACGTTGAACAACTTTATATTGTTCCTCTGTAAATGAGTGCTCTCCAAATTCAGAGTCAATCATCTCAAAGCTAATTCCTTCAATCTCTTGTGGTTGGACTGTTAAAGGTTTAAAATCTGTTAAAAAATCCATTTTATTTTCCTCCTAAATAGATATTGGTTTTGGTAATAGTTCATCGATTTTATGTAAAACATCTGAAAACGTTGAAAAAGATTGACCATAATCTACTTTTGGTCGTTTAATCATAATGACTTCAATTCCTAACTCAATTGCTGCATCAAGCTTCTCGTCAACAGAGCCTGCTTTTCCGCTTTCTTTTGTAATCATTGTTGTTACCCCATATTGTTTATAAAGAGCGGTGTTAAAATCCTTAGTAAAAGGTCCTTGAATCGCCACAATATCTTTTTGGGGGAAACCTAATTCCGCGCATTTCTCCATATTATCTTTTCGTGGTAGCATTCTTGCAATCACACGTGTGTTGTAAAGTGGAAGTAGCTTTTCTGTGAAAACCTGTAGTGTCTTACTTCCAGTTGTTAACATAATGACACCTTGTTTTTCGGCTGCTTTTTCAGCTGCATCCGCATAGCTATCAACAAGTGTAATTAAAGGATGAAGAAAATCCTGTGATTCTCTTTCATAGCGAATATACGGGACATTCGCATCTTGTGCACCCTTTCTTGCTTGAATACTTGCTTCCTCTGCAAACGGATGGGATGCATCAACAACTAATGTGAATTCTTGCTGAGTAATAATTCTAGTAAAATCTTCACTTGTAAGTCTTCCAACGATCACTTTCAGTCCTACTTTTTCCATTTCACTTCCTGCATTTTCAGTTACAACTGTTGTGACAATATTGTATCCTAGCGCTTGTATTTGAAGTGCTAGCTCTCTTGCATCACTAGTTCCGGCCAAAAACAAAATCATATTTTTTGAACCTCATGATGATGTTCATGTTTGTGATCATGGTTATGATGGTGATCGTGTTCGTGATGATGGTCGTGGTCATGATCATGGTCATGGTCATGGTCATGGTCATGGTCATGGTGGTGATGGTGATCAATATGCTGCATGGCATCAATTCGGTAAACACATGTATCACAATTCATTTTGACTTCGCCTTGTATTGCTTCTTCAATTCGATCAGAAATAATCTTCTTTAGACGTTCATGAAACCCGAAATAACCTGCTAGCTTAAATTCAACTTCTGGATAGCTTTGCTGAAATTCTTCGATTAAAAGTTCTAGTCGTTTAATTAATACACCTGTAAACAAGAAATAAGGTAGTATGACGATTTTCTTTGCGCCTAATTTTACACAGCGATCAACACCCTCTTTTATAAGTGGATCAGTTACCCCCATAAAAGCAGGCTCTACAAATTTATAAGAAAGCTTCTCCCATAATAATCTAGTAATCTTATATAAATCACTATTTGCATCAGGATCACTACCACCACGGCCTAATAAAATCACCGCTGTATCTGGATCATGTTCATTAATTTCTTCGCCAACTTCTTCTAATCGACTTTTACAAATTTCTAATGTCTCTTCATGAATACCGAATGGTCTACCATATGTAAAGCTAACATGAGGGTACTTTTCCTTTGCTTCATCAATCGCTGCTGGAATATGAATTTTGGAATGTCCTGCTGCTAAAAGCATAAGAGGAATCACAAAAATACTTGTTGCTCCTTTTTCTACACATGCCTGAATTCCTTGGTTAATTGTAGGTCTTTCAAATTCTAAGAAGCATGTTTCAATCAGTAAGTCACTATCAAGATAAGGCACTAATTCCTCAATTGTTTGACGAACTTGCTCATTACCCTGGGGATCACGACTACCATGGCCAACTAATAATACTGCTTTCATATTCATCTCTCCGATCTCTTTTTAAGGATGTTTTCGTAAAACTTTCTTAATCTCCACATGGAGCTGGTTCTATTTCAATCTTTGGTGTCATGTCCTTATATTGATAGTGTTGAATTTTACCCACACGTTTGAAATATTTGAAAAAACGCTCATTTGGATGGCCTTTTTCTTTGTACTCTAAAACAATTTTTTCAATTAATCCGACAATTTCACCAGGCTCAATTCCCTCTGCAACAGGCTGTCCTGCATGTGCGGTTCTACCAACAGTTTTGGCTCCTAAAAATAAATCAAATTTGCCTTTTCTAAACACAATACCAATATCTTCGTTAACAGCACCAAAGCATGCCATTCCACAACCATTAAACCCTAGCTTTAATTCCTTTGGTAAATCAAGACCACTTAATCTTTGATGGATTTCTTCTGCGTGAGGTATGGAATCTTTTTTCTCACCCTCACAAAAGTCACACGCTTTTATTTGAAAAACATCTCCAATTGGCTCTAAAATAAACCCAACATCCTCTAATTTTTGCGTTACCCTTTCTGGGTCGGCTGTAGGAACTTTTACATAAATTTGATGATGTGGAGTATACTCCATTGAACCTTCTTCACCAACAACTTCTGCTAATGTAATAAGCTGTGATGGTGTGAATTTTTTGTTAGCAATACCAGGGCTAACAGCAAATTCGAAGATAGACTCTACAGGATGATGAACAGCTGCAGGAGGAGTGCTCTCAAAAGTCTGATTTCTTTCTACTTTACTAAGCGCTTCAATGGCTAATTCTAAGGAGGAAATTGTTGATTCTGTAGCTAGTCCCTTTTTTTCTTTTACTGCAACATTTGTTACAGAATCATTTTTCCCTTGATGAAGGGCCCATGGCTCATTTTCATGGCGTAAACGTTCATGTGGTCTCAATCTCTGCTCTGTTGTGTTTAACGTATATTTTCGTTGATATCCTCTTGGTGTGATAATTTTATTGTCATATAAAAAGGTTGAGGAATTTCCAATAACAACGGTTGTTAACATGCCAATATCAAAATCTAGCATATGCTCAAGATCAGTAATTTCAATATGCTGTCGATCACGGTAAGCGCTTTTGACAAGTCCTACAGGTGTACGTGGTGAACGATATTTCAGTAAAATTCTTTGTGCCTCTTGAATTTGTCTTGTGCGACGACCACTTTTCGGATTATATAAAGTGACGACAAAATCGGCTAGTGCTGCAGCTTCTAGTCGTTTTTCAATTAAATCCCATGGTGTTAAATGATCACTTAAACTAATTGTGCAGGCATCATGCATAACTGGTGCACCAAGTAAGGATGCGCAAGAATTGATCGCAGATATTCCTGGAATCACCTCTACTGACACACCTGTTGCTTCTTTCCAGCCCTTTTCAATGAGTACCTCATAAACAAGACCTGCCATCCCGTAAACTCCAGCATCACCACTAGAAATCACTGCAACTGTTTTCCCTTCTTCTGCGTAACGAACTGCTGCTTGGGCACGACTTACTTCCTCAGACATTCCTGTACTAATGATTTCTTGATTTGTGAGTAGATCTTTAATTAAATCTACATATGTTTTATAACCAATAATATAGTCACTTTCTTTTATTGCATCCATTGCTCGATTTGTCATATGTTCAAAGCTTCCTGGACCAAAGCCAATGACAAGTAACTTTCCTCGCAAAATATGATCATCCTTTCATAGGTTACTAGCTCTACAAACTACCAAATGAGAATTACACACTTTCTTTAATCGGTTTTGTGATTCCTTTAATAGATTTACTTGTTTCAGGTGCAACAAATGATTCATTTTCATAATGATAGATCACTGCTTCCTCTAAAACTTTTCCACCTGCCAAGTGTGTTTGGACAATTTTTCTACCTAGATCTGCTGATAGGGCCTTGTACCAAGTTCCTTCTGGATAAACAATAGCAACACATGCATCCTTACATCTTCCATTACAACGCGTGCGTGTTGTGTGAATTTTTGCTTCTAAATCTAATTTTGTAATTTCATCGCGAATAGCCTGTGTTACTTCTTCTCCGTTTTTTCTCATACAGCTACTGCCATTACAAATAAGTACATGATGCTTTGTTTCTGATAAATTCCAAGTCGTCATGCTTTGACACGTCCTTTTTTAAAAAATTGATCTATATTTTTGGATATTAGTAGAAACCAACTAAAAAAACCTCTACTTAGGTAGAGGTGTACAAATACGCATAATAATACAAATGCAATATTTATAACACATCTACCTATTTTCCCGTAGGTATGTGTATACAATAAATTAGGCAGGTTTCCTGACTTAGGATTATAGATTACAAGTGTCTTCCCGATTTTATTAAATCAGTGACAATTAACATGCAAGCTCCCCATAACAGTGGCGGGTACCGTGACGGTTTTTCACCGTACTTCCCTTTTAACCATGCATAAAAATGCTATGGCACCTAATTTGATTTTTTCATTTAACTAGTTTAATAGTTATTACAATTTAGTAGAGAATATGTCCAAATGCCATGTGATAATAAAACTTTTTTTCATCTAAAAAAGTAAGACGTTGACTTTGTCTATAAAGCTTCAAGTGTTTGCATTGATTTTTCATACTATACTTTCTCTTCATCATGAATATTGGCTCTCTTTTTGACATGTATCTTAGATGTAGTTGCATTTTATTCGTTTAATATTGGTTTCTGCTGATTTTAGTTTTATTACAAATCAACATAAAAAATCCGCACACGATTGTGAGCGGATGAAAACGATAGCAGCATGAAACAAGAGTCATTCTTGTTATATGTATTGCGATCGTTTCACCTTCTCACCTCCCGAAGAAACTGAAACTTGATAAATTAAGACAGGTCTCCTGACTTGTGCTTCATTCTACTTTAAGACCTTCCCATCTAAAACCTTTATACTAGAAAAGGATTTTAAACAGTGGTTTACTTATTTCGTCCACACTTACAGTTGCGGGAACAGCTCTGGAGTTTCACCAGATTCCCTATTAAGCCGTTAGGCATCTTAGTTTATTGCTTCTATTTAATTATGTATGATTGTCTATTTGCTATAATATATGAATATTCGATGTTTTTCAATAACATTTTTACTTCTATCGAGTAGATGATGTAAATATAACAGCAATTAGTTAATTGAATTTGCTGAAAATTATCTCTACATGCAAAATTTCGCTATTGATATGATGTTATATTAAAATATCTATTCACTTGATTTTTTGAGATAGTCCATGCCAGCAATAATAAACTTCTTCTGCCTTATTTGCAGCATATTGTAAGATCCACCCACATACATCACGTATATTTCTATTTTTTTCTAGCATCGGGACAATTCCTCTTCCCATTTCTAACATAATAAAATAAAAGGAAAATTGTGATGATTTTTCGGCTTCACATAGCTTCTCAATTTCATCTATAAAAAAGCTTCTAACTTCGTCAATTGTTTTTCCAAGGATTAATTGTTCTTCAACCCATTTCTCCCATCCTTCCATAACGACAATAGAACTTGTTTGGCAGGACTTTTGCCACGTGTCAAATGGATCTTCATTGTAGGCACTATGCCATATTAAGTTTTCACCACTATTTTTCACTGTTTTTCTTTTTCCTGAATAGGCACCACCGACCACGAGTTGCATATCCATTCCCCCTTACTTCTTTTTAATGATAGCTTATAGCCACTTCCGTGAGGTACTGGCATGTCCCATAGACTTTTTGAAATATGAAACTTTAATAAACAAGCACGTATTGTCCCTCCATGTGTGACAATTAACATGCTTTTGTTTTCAAGGTCATGTAGGGACAGAAGATCCTCGAAAAATACATCAACTCGTGCTTGTAATTGAGTTAGCTTCTCGCCGTTTGGAGGGGTGATGCTTTGCATGTCATCAAGCCATACACGGTAATGATCATCATTTTTTAATTCGTTATATGTTTTACCTTCCCAGTCACCAAAATTCAATTCTCTTAATCTATTATCTACACAAATAGGTTGATTCTTTATTAGGTGTTGAGTTGTTTGAACACAACGTTTAAGGTCACTTGTGTAGCAATAGTGGAATTTTATTGGTGCTAATGCCTTTTTTAAGGCAGTAAATTGATCTTCATGATTATGTAATAAAGGTTCATTCGTATGTCCTAAGTATTTCTTTTCTAAATTGTACTGTGTTACACCATGACGAATGAAATATAAATCCAAACAATTGCTAGTCCCCATAGCTCTCCTCCCTCTATAGAAGCACCAACTAAATCACCATTAATTCCATGAAAGGTCCTTTTTATCCATATTCGTCCTATCAGAAAAAGGAAGAAATAAGCTGTTAAAAGAAGCACCAAGATCGGAGCAAAAAACAATATGATAATGATTGGTAAACAAGCAAAAATTATCTCTTTAACAGTAAGGTATTTCTTCCATTCAAATGCAAGTCCTTCTCTTTTCATCACTGGTACATCATATAAAAGGAAAAGCGCAAGTAAACGACTAGATGCAGGAATTGATAATAAAATAAAAGAGAGCTGATAAAATTCTAGTGTTTCAGATGTAAGCAAACCATATATAAACAAAGTTTTCCAGCCTAAATGAAAGATAACCACAAGAACTGAAAAGCTGCCAACATGAGGATCTTTCATAATGACCCGTTGCTTCTCAAGAGAACCATTTGAGCCTAAAGCATCAGCTACATCCATTAATCCATCAAGATGTAAACCACCTGTTAAAAATACCCATAATGATAATAAGGCAAAAGCAGTCATCCAAAGAGGTAACAGCGGATAAGCAAAATAGAGAAAGGAAATTAGTAATCCACCAATGACAAACCCAACAAGCGCAAATGAAGTAAGTGCCCCTCTAATTGTACTTTTCTCCCAAGGAAGAGCAAGCGGAATGGGTATTCTCGTTAAAAATTGTAGAGCTAGTAGAAAACCTTTGAAAAAGGAAATCACTCTCTTTCCCCCTTCCACTGAATCGGTATGCCTGCAACAACCTGATAAGCAGCATCACTTTCACTGATCAGAAAGTGATGTACATTTTCTAATGCGTACATATATTGATGTGTAAAATAATCTTTGTGAAGCATTCCTTCATTTAAATCATTTGATACGATAAAAAGCTGCAGCTGTTTACGTATGCTAATATCAATCCAATTCGTCACTTCTTCTAATAATTGAGGTAAGTCTGCTTGTTTTTTGTACATCATATTATTTAACCAAATTGTTAAACAATCGATTAATAGTACATCATGATTATGTAGATTTTCTAGCTGAGATGATATGTTTATTGGTACTTCAAGCGTATACCAAGTGCCTGACCGTTCATTAATATGCCGGTTAATACGTTCATTCATTTCTCCATCAGAACGCTCAGCTGTTGCCACATAATATAGCTTGCTATTACCTAGCTTGTTCTCGTTATTTTGTTGATATGCTTCGGTAGCAAGCTTTTCTGCAAACGAGCTTTTACCAGATCTTGCTCCACCTGATATAAATGTAATCATTGTTGCTCCCTCCACAAACGTAACACCTTAAGTAAATAGTTGTTTTCCTCTTCATTTCGAACAGCAAGTCTTAAATAACGACCTTCTAGATTCTTAAATGTTTGAGTATGACGAGGGATGAGGTGGTGAGCTAGTAAAAAGCGAAATAATTCTTCCGTGTTGTTATGATCATCTTGAAGTAAATAGAAATTGACAACTGTTGGAGAAACATAGAATCCAAGGCTAGTCAGTTCTGCTTTCAAAAAAGTTAATTGTTTTTGAAGCCAGATTTTTGTCTGTTCGATAAACATTTCATCCTCGAATAAACTAGGCAATAAATTAGTAACAACTCCATTAATACTCCAAGGAATTTGTTTTGATCGCAAACTAGTAATTTTCTGTTCATCAGCGATAATGTATCCAAGCCTTAACCCAGGTATTGAGAAGATTTTTGTTAAAGAGCGTAGCAATATTAAATTGCTGTAGGTTGATAGTAAAGAAGTTAAATCTTCATACTCACTTGGAGCAAAATGAATAAAAGCTTCATCAACTATAATTTTTGTTCCACACTTTGAAGCATTTTCGATGATTATTTTCATCTCATTTATTGATGCTATCGTCCCAGTTGGGTTATTTGGTCGACATATAAAAACAACATCTACTTCATGAAGCTTTGCTACGATTGTTTCAAGTGGTAATGTGAAAGAATTGTCAACAGAAAGGGAAAGTGTTGAAACATCAATGTTATAAACCTCACAAGCTCGTTTATATTCAGAAAAAGTTGGTTCGATTATTAAGGCCTTTTGTCCTAAAAAAAGATGAGCAATAAGAAAGATAGCTTCGGCTCCTCCATTTGTAAGAAGAAGATGATTTTTGGGTATATTCTCATGTTTAGAAACTAGCTTTGTTGCTTCACGATAATCAGGATCAGGGTAGTTTTGGATTAGCTCAAGTGATTGCAAATAATGCTGTTTCACTTTTTCTGGCGGTCCTAAAGGATTAAGATTTGCACTAAAATCATAGATTTTATCGTTTTGATTTATACCAGTTAATTCATATATTTTAGAGGGTTGACCACCGTGTGCTGGCCACTTCATATACATCAAGCCTTTCTAGATTTAGTTTAAGGCAAACATGGTGAAATTAGTCCTGACTTAAATCAGGGTAAGACAAACGAGAATGAGCACAAACACAATCCAAGCTCCATGCATAAATAAAACCGTACTCCTTATATCCCATACATGTAGCTTTCGATAAAAATGCCCCATCTCGGCTCGATAGGAAACAATTCCTTCATACTTGTTTTCTCCGCCTAAAACAACACCTAGTAAGCCTGCTGTCATTGCTTCAGGCCAGCCGCCGTTTGGACTAGGGTGTTTTTTCGCGTCACGAAATGTAACTTTTAGAGCATTCCAACGTTTTAATTTTGGGACAAATAATGAAAAGATCCACATAAATAAAGCAGTAAAACGTGCTGGTACATAGTTGGCTAGATCATCACATCGAGCAGATGCCCAACCGAAATCTATGAATTTTTCATTTCTGTAACCGACCATAGAATCTAGTGTATTGATTGCACGATAAGCCATCGCTAAAGGTGCACCGCCAAGTAGGGCCCAAAATAATGGAGAAATGACTCCATCAACTGTGTTTTCAGCAACAGTTTCTACAGTTCCACGGACAATTTCGGGTGGTGGTAAATCATGAGTATCACGTCCAACAATATACCCGAGCTTTTTTCTAGCTTTTATTAAATCATTGTTCTTTAAAGGCTTTAGAACATCTGTTGCTGCCTGCTGCAAGCCTTTTATCGCAACTGTTGAAGAAATAAAGTAAATCTCAAATAATAGTGATAGAATAGGATGAATTAGTGCTAGTAATTCTAAAACGAAATAAACAAAAAGATAGGTTCCACCAACAATACTAATCAGTAAGAACAAACCCTTAATTTTACGATTGGTACCCTTATTCCACACTCCTTCAAGAATGCTAATTCCTTTTCCTATGATAATAACAGGATGTGGAATCCATTTAGGATCACCAATTAAGAAATCTAGTAAAATAGCGAGTAAAATCAGATAAACATGAATATCAAATAAATCTATCATTATATTTTCTTCCGTTTTTCATAGTTTTTTATTGCCTCGATCAATCCATTGTAGACAACTTTTCCAATCGCTTTTCCAAGTGATGTTCCTGAGCCGGCATATGGTGTTAACTCACCATGTTGTGTTGATGCTATTAATGTTGAATCTGTTGATGTCCCTGTAGCAATTGTCTGTGTGTTGTGATCCTTTATATTTAAATCATAGAATGCTTTTGTTTTAGCTTCAGTTACAGATTGAATGCTATTAACTAGGGCTCCATCTGTTAAATGTGCATCAAGAAATACCATGATATTTACAGTTCCAATTTTATTGCTAGAATCTCTGTGATCATGTGTAATATCAACTGCATTTCCAACACCTGCAGTAATAATTGATAAAATTTCAACACCTTCAATATTCTCTCTAATTACACTTTTATCCTTTAAAATAACGGCTGTCATCATTCCGACAGTATCATAGCTAGAAATATTTGCTTGTTGTAGCCAATTTTGGATATCTTGCTTGGGGTTTGAACAATTATAATTGTAGGGAACATGAAAATTACAAAAATTTCTGCTCCAATAAAGCCCCTCACCTAATACAGCATTTGAGATAGTGCGTAAAGGCTTCGGAAAATAGATATGAATATAATTTTTTGTTGTGTTCATTGTGTGGTCAAGACTTGTATGTAATGGCTTCTGTTTCTTTGGTATTAAAGAAATTTGTGGTTTTGCTATCACAGGGTGGAAGCTTGTTTTAATGGCTACTTCGTATACTTCTTGTAATTTTTCTTCTTTTTGTAATAAAGATAAATCACCTGTTTCAACTAAATGTCCATGATGTAATAAACCTATTTTGTCTGAGAAAAGAGAAGCAATATTTAAATCATGTAAAATCGCAAGGATCGTTAAATCATGTTGCTTTTGATAATCCTTTAAATGCTGAAGCATCTCAAGGGTATGTCGCATATCTAAATGATTAGTCGGTTCATCTAATATCAAAATCTTAGGCTCTTGTGCTAATGCTTTTGCAAGCAACACTCGTTGCTTTTCACCACCACTTAACTGTTTAAATAGCTTTTTTCTATACTGATAAACATACGTTTTTTCCATAACATCTTTGACAATCTGTTTATCTTGATTTGAAATGGTTTTGAAAAATCCCTTTTGATGAGGATATCTACCTAGCATGACAATTTCTTCAACAGAAAAATCAAATTCTACAGAAGCTTCTTGAGATAAAACAGCCATCATTTCTGCTCTTTGTATAGAGGAGTACTGTTTCAAGGATTTGTCCAAAATCAAGATTGAGCCGGATTGTAGAGGCAAAACACCGGTAATTAATTTACTTAAGGTTGTTTTTCCGCTTCCATTTGGACCAATTAATGCATAAAAATGACCTTTTTCAATTGTAAAGCTGATATTTTTAACAATGCTTTTATTCAAATAGCCACCTGATACATTTTGAAGTGTGATCATAACTCTCTACCCCCTTCCTAGTCGCTCTCTAATAAGTAATAACGCAAAAACTGGAGCACCAATTAAAGCTGTAATAACACCTATAGGTAACTCGCTAGGTGCAATAATTGTACGAGCAAACAAATCTGCAAGAACGAGATATCCTCCTCCTATGAACAATGATAAAGGAAGAACATGTTTATGATTAGGTCCGATTAATAATCTTGTAAAATGAGGAATAACTAAGCCAACAAAACCAATAGAACCAGAAACTGATACAGCAGCTCCAGTTAATAAAGATGCGCCTACAATTATGATGATCTTACCTTTTTGCACATTAACACCTAAATGCTCTGCTGCTTCTTCTCCTAATGCAAAGGCATTTAACTCACGTGAACGGAAAAGTAAAAAGCATGTTCCAATTACAAAAAATGGGACGAGTAATTTTACATGACTCCATCCTCTCATTCCGATATTGCCCATTAACCAATATAAAATTGAACGTGCATCTTCTTGTGGACTTAACGAAATAATTAGAGAAACAATTGCACTTATAAATGAACTCACGATAATGCCTGCTAATATAATCGTTTCAATCGATAGTGTTTTGTTTGCTAAAGCGGTAACGCTAAATACAATAAACATAGCAATAAATCCTGATATTATAGACACGATTGGTAACGTATAAACACCTAAAAAGGAAATTGATAGTTGAAAATATAAAACAATAACTGCACCTAAAGAGGCACCAGATGATACACCAATTGTGAAAGGATCTGCAAGTGGATTACGTAACAGTCCTTGAAAAGCTGCTCCCGCTAATGCTAATGCTGCACCAACAAAGAAAGCTAATAATACTCGTGGAAAGCGAATTTCCCAAATAATGCGTTCTGCCACTTTTGGAATGTGTTCACCAAATAATGATGTACCGATTATTTTGTTTGATAGTATGTCCAAAATTACAGTTATTGGATAATGAACACTACTAATAAACAAACCAAGGAGTGCTGCCAAAATGACAAACACTCCTGTTAGTAAGTACATCCAAAGTAGTTTATTTTTCAAAAACATCTGGATATATGAGCTTCGCAAGAGTCTCAACTCCATCAATTAATCTAGGACCAGGTCTTGTAACAGTATCATTGTTCACATCAAATACCTGCTGCTTTTTTATTGCTGGAACCTCATCCCAACCAGAACGGCTTAATACAGCATCTGTTGGATTATCTACATAATAACCATACGTAGTAATAATAACATCTGGATTTAAAGTGACGATTTCTTCTTCTGTCATTTTCACCCAGCCTGTTTGATCGCCTGCTGTATTAATAGCATTTATCGACTCTAGCATTTCATGCATAAACGTGTTTTTACCTGTTGTAAAAATATCTGGGGAAGGCGAAACCTCTACCCATACTTTTTTCTTTTCTGTTACTGCTTTCGCTTTTTCTTTAATTACCTCAAGACTTTCCTTCATTTCACTAACAACCTGTTCCGCCTCATCTGATGCACCAGTTACTTCACCAATCAAAGTGATGGATTCATAAACTTGATCAAATGATTCAGCACTATTAATCACAACAACGTCTGTTCCAGCTTCTTTAAATTGTGTTAACACATCTGGATTGTTTTGATGTTGATATTCTGTAACCAATGCCAAATCTGGTTGTAATGCTAGTATTTTTTCAACATTTAACTGCTGATCACCGATTTTTTCAAGCTCGGCAGTTTCTTCCGGGTAATTACTATAATCATCAACCGCAACTAGTTTATCACCTTGTCCAATTGCATATGTAATTTCTGTATTACTTGGGATAACCGATACAATTGTTTTCGGTTCTGTTTCAATCGTTATTTCCTCACCAGTACCATCTGTTACTGTAATAGGAAAAGGAGCACTCTTTTCTGATGTGTTAGGATCCTCAGTATTTTCTTCTGCTGTTGTAGAATCTGTTTCTGATTGGCCAGAATCAGATCCACATCCGATTGTGAACATCATTAGAAGTACAAAGAATAAGCTAAGTAATGTCCACTTTTTTCTACTTGTTGTCAATGTGATCACTCCTTGTTATTTTTTTGCAACAAAAAACGCCTATTCCATAGGAAAAGGCGATAAATGCAGGAAAATTGTGATTTTTATTAGGCCTTGTTAGATCAAAAGGAAAAGGAATCCCTTTCTACCATTTTTGTTTACAAAAGCTTCTAATGAAAGCACCGCATTTTAAAGCCATTCTTTTCCTCGAAGAATACTTACTTATACAATAGGCAGGTCTCCTGGCTCATGCGTCATTATAAAATTTTCCCCTTCCCATACGAAATGTACAGTGGTTATTTGGAAAATTACTCAGCAATTACAGTGGCGGGACCGCGTTGGATTATAAACCAAACTTCCCTATTATCCTAAAGGTTAACGAAATTTTTTTCTTTGTATAATGAATGCTACCATTTTTGCGCTTAAAGATGGTTTTACTGCGGTTTAAAGTAACAACACTAGTAGAAAAGCTTCGTGAATTAGGACCTATTGTCGAAATATTTGTTTTTTGTGACAGTGACAATTATAAATGAAGTTATATAGTGTGTAAATAAAGAATAGTTTTAATTTTCTAGTTTAACTTTTTTCTGATACACCTGCTGATTCGAAGGTTGCCATCTCATTCATCATATTCGTTGCAGCTTCAATAAGTGGAAACGCAAGAGCCGCTCCAGTACCTTCCCCTAATCTTAAATCCAACTGTAATAATGGTTGTTTTTGTAAAAATGACAAAGCATGGACATGACCTTTTTCCTGTGATTGATGCCCAGCAATCAAGTAATTTCTTACTTTATCCTCCATTAGTACAGCTAACAATGCAGAAGCTGTACTTATAAAACCGTCGATAATAACAGGTACTTTTTGTTCTGCAGCTTTTAGAATAGCACCAGTCATACCAGCAATTTCTAGACCGCCTATTTTTGATAAGATATCAAAGGGATCATTTTGTTGAGGATTACGATCACGTAGTGCATTCGTAATAATGTTGATTTTGTTTTTCTTGATCTTCTCAGAAATACCAGTTCCATAGCCAACAGCATCTTCCACTGAACAATTAGTAATGAGAGCAGTGATCGCACTTGCTGATGTTGTATTTCCAATACCCATTTCACCAACAATAATCGTTTTTGCTCCTTCATTTATAAGCTTCATTGCTGTTTCCATTCCAACTTGTAATGCTTGATTAACTTCATCACTATTCATCGCATTTTCAAAGGCAAAATTTCTTGTTCCGTTCCTTACTTTCTTCGCCTCTAGTTGTTCATGCTGTAGTTCTTCTTCAACCCCTATATCAACAACTTTTAACACAGCCTCTATTTGTTTTGCAAAAGCATTGATTGCCGCTCCACCGTTTAAAAAATTATAAACCATTTGTGCTGTTACATCCTTTGGATAAGCAGAAACACCCATCTCTGTTACACCATGATCTGCTGCAAACACAGCAATTCCTGGTGGCGAGACTTCTGGAAAGGGATTATTTGTAATACCAGCTAGTTGGATTGCAAGCTCTTCAATTTTCCCTAAGCTTCCGATGGGCTTCGTTAAAGAATTAATATGTGCTTTCGCAGTATTCATTGACTCTTCGTTTATTTTTTCTATTCGTTGTAAGTTCTCCTTAACTGCTTTTGAAAAAGTCATCTATATAATCTCACTTTCTATTAAAATTCAATGCCCTTAACTGCAGGGATTCCTTCATCATAATAATGCTTTTCCACATTAACAACTGACACAAGATCTGCCAAGTCTTTAATTTCATCTTTAGCATGTCTTCCGGTAATGACTAAATTTACATGACTAGGTTTTGTGCGAATTAGTTCTTTCACTTCTTCTAATGGTAAAACATCATCGATTGGAAACGAATCAATTGCCAAGGCATTATTTAGTTCATCTAAAACAACCACATCATATTCCCCAGACATTACTGTTTCTTTCGCGATTTTCCACGCTGATTTTAGGGCTGTTCGGTGAATTTCAGGTGTTTTCGTCCAAGTAAAACCTTCTCCAAGCTGAATCATTTCAACTCCTAATTTTTCTAAAGAAATCTTCTCACCATATGTACGTTTATTTGATTTAATAAATTGTAAAACCTTTACTGAAAGTCCCTGACCTACAGCGCGAACTGTTAATCCTATTGATGCTGTTGTTTTTCCTTTTCCCTCTCCTGTATAAACAAGTGTTAACCCTTTTTGTTTTTCGGTCATATTGACTCTCTCCATTTCTTTTTACAACTAGGTCTTTCTGATAGTTTTTGCTATTTGAGAAAATTGCATGTTGAAATTAGTGTTTTGATTTGTATAAAAGTATTACCTTTAGATGAAACGATGCCACTAGACTGTTACGGCGCTATATTTATCAATTTTCAGAAAGAAATTATGAAAATATTCTACAACAACAAAAAACGCCTATCCATATGGAAAGACGGAAATTCAAAAGTGAAAGAGCTTTTTAGATAAATATATACTCTTATTCTTTCAAATCTCCTTTCCGCGAAGGATTTTTGATCACCCAAATAGGCAGGTCTCCTGGCTTACACTTCCATGCATAACATATCCTTCCCATAAGAAAACTTACAGTGGATTATTATCTGTTTGCTCAGTGTTTACAGTGGCGGGACCGCGTTGGATTTACACCAACTTCCCTATTATTCTTAAAAATTATTAAGAACCTACTTGTGTATAAATTGTAAAAATGCCTAATGATATTATATGTGAGATAGAAAACCTTGTAAATGGGTAACAAGTTAATGAAAGTTTATCTTTGACGCATTACCTTTATTATATTATAACCATCACTAGAGAGTCCGCTATATGAACCCAAAAAAGCTGGATATTTAAATGGAATAATTGTTATTAGAAATTGAACTAGTGCTGCATTCATTATAAATCTTACTAAATCGTTTAGGATCATTGGTACGTTACTATATGTAAGTAAAGTGAAACAAACAGTACTTAATAAGAAGGAAAATAATGGACCGGCAAGAAAGATCAAGATATACTTACTTTTACTCACCTTTTCTGTCGTAGCTTTAAAATTGAAAAAGCCTACCCATCCACTTAAAAGCTGTATGTTTATATGAATTTTTCCAAGTGTTATTCCCTTCCCATTAAATTTTGTCCCTAGTTTAATTTCAACCGGCACTTTTAACAAATGAGCTGCTACTATGGCATGACCAAGTTCATGCACAAAAGTTGTAAAAGGGAGAATAATAGAGATAAACAATACGAAAATTAATAATGATTCGACAAAGTTCCTCACCCTCCTTTATTTTCCTTGCTGCAGAATATAAATAACAGATAATATATTAATGTGTAATTGAAATATGATGAGAGGTTGATTTAGGATATATTAAACTACTGAAGCATGTCATAAGGAGATTGGACAGTAGAATTTAATCATATTTTTAATGTTCTTTTAGACACTGTTAAAATATGTATATATAAATAATAACATAAATGAATTAATTACATGATAGATATTATGGGTTAATACACAAAATGGCACATTCCTTTCTTTTAGGAATGTACCATTTTATTTTATTAAGCTATTACGGAATACACCATTTCTAATATTCTTATATAAAAATGCCTCTAAAATTAATTTATCTTAGCGGTGCAAATCCTTTTATTTCTTCAAGAATGTTATCAATTCTTTCTAGAGTGTCTTTCGTAAGTTCAACATCAACAGCTTTTACATTTTCCTCAATCTGCTGTGGCCTGCTTGCTCCTATTATTGCTGAACTAATTCCTTCATGACTTAAGATCCATGAAAGTGATAATTGACTTAGAGATAAATCCAATTCTTGTGCGAGTGTGTTCAATTTTTCAACACACTTCAATACATCATTGCGAAGATAGCTATTTATAACAAAATTAGTAGAATCATTTGCAGCACGACTATCACTAGGCTTCTCTGCATTTGGCTTATACTTACCTGTTAGAACACCTTGTGCTAATGGAGAAAACACAATTTGTCCCATTCCATTTTCGTTAGATACTGGTAATACATCTTTCTCAATATATCTTTCTAGCATATTATATATAGGCTGATTTGAAATAATTGGTCTTAAACGGTGATCTTTTCTTATGCCTACTGCTTTTTCTATTTGAGCTGCACTCCATTCACTTACTCCAGCATATAATATCTTTCCTTGTCTAACCAAATCATCTAATGCATAAAGTGTTTCTTCCATTGGGACCTCTGGATCAAAACGATGACATTGATATAAATCAATATAATCTAATCCTAACCGTTTTAAGCTAGCATCACACTGTTCGATAATATGCTTTCTGGACAAACCCCGCTCATTTGGATCTTGACCCATTGGGAAAAATAACTTAGTTGCCACAACATAACTGCTTCTTACATATCTTTGCAAGGCTTCTCCTAAAACGATCTCTGCTTTTCCCTCTTCATATGCATTTGCTGTATCAAAAAAATTAATTCCTAGTTCATATGCCTTATGTATACAATCATGTGCTGTCTGATCATTTACTGCCTTACCGTACGTTAACCAGCTTCCCAAACCAATTTCACTAACCTTGAGTCCGCTATTACCTAGTTTTCTGTATTTCATATTTATCATTCTCCTTAAAGGACGCAGTTTTTTTAAACCTAATACTGGATATACCGTGACATAAAAAGAAATCTTCTTGACCATTTATCATTTCAACATAAATCTGTATATTATCTATTTTATTTCAAATAAATAATAACTCAAGCAAAAGGTTCTCCTTTTGTTACAAAGGTAAAAAAATATTTTTTATCCGTTTTAAATTAGTTCCTGGTGTAGTTGTTTTAGTGTTTTTAATTAGGACTATATAATGATAAAATGTAGAAAAATGTCGTTTGATACTTCTGTTAAAACTAAGCTTAGTGGAAGGAACATAAGTATGAAAGTTAATATTGATACATTAGCCAATATAAAGAAAACAATTTACTTCTATTCAAGCATTTTCATTTTAATCTATATTATTGGTAATTTATTTTTACTAGAGAATTCAATAGTAACTGATACTTTATCGATTTTCTTGATTATTTACTTTATAGCTAGTTTGTTTTTACTAAAGCATGCTGTGTTTGTTCGCTTTCATGAAATAATGAATCTTGTCTTTATTAGCATTTATTTGTTTGAGGAATTTTTCGAGAATATATCTGTAGACTTTTTAAATAATAATAGTCAGTCTCTTGGTGATTTTATTATCTGGATGCCGATATATATCATTTATTTGTTTCTTGTTCTAGGAAAGAAGTTTGGATTAATAGTTTCTTCTTTCGTTTTAGTCGTTAATTTATTGATCGGTCTACCGTATTTCACAGATTTAACAGGACAACAGCTAGACTCTGTTATCCGCTATTATATTGCAAACTTAATTTATATTTTAGTTATTTATTCTTTTCAATATATCGTTTCAATCCATGCAGAGTATCAAGCATTGAAAAAAAATGCTTATTATGATGATTTAACAGAAATTCCAAATCGAAGGAAGAGTACAGCAGTTTTTAATGAAATGATTGAAGTAACTAATAAGAAAAATACTTCATTTTCTGTATTATTTATCGATATTGACCACTTTAAAGTGATAAACGACAACTTTGGACATGATGTTGGAGATATTATTTTAAAAGAGTTTGCTGCACTTATCGCACAAAAGCTTTCTAAAGAAGAGTTTTTAGGGAGATGGGTGGAGAAGAGTTTATTGTTATTACATCTCTCTCCATACAAGATACAGTTAATCATGCAGATAATATTCGTAGCTCTATAGAATTGAATAGGTTTACCGCTGTTAACAGTGTTACTGCTAGTGTGGGCGTAGCTAGTTATTGTAAGGGAGATACTATAGATTCGCTACTTAAGCGGGCTGATCTAGCTCTATATGAAGCAAAGAAGTTAGGCAGAAATTGTGTAATCAAAAATGAAGTTTTGCTTTAGCTATGAGTGTTTTAAAAGCCTGACAACCTATTTATCAAAAAAAGAGGGTATTCCCACCCTCTACTTATTTCATCCTCATAATTGATCTTAAAAGGGTCACTCCAGTTATCATCATAATAAAAGTAAAATAGTTAACAAAAAAAGTATTTGTATATTGATTTACCCATGGATATCGATAGATTTTTGAGGTTTCTATTTTCGGTGTGCCACCTAAAGTGTCAATCAGCTGTAGCACAAACGTATATTCTAAAAAGCAAAAAAGCAGCAGTAGAAATAATGATCCGAGAAAAATAACCTTCCATGATTTTGATGATAAATGTAAATTTCCAAGGGTTACCCAAAAGCTGTGTGCAAAAAATATAAAAATAATAAGTGCTGGAAACAAAAACAAAAGTCCTAAGTTACCGTTTCCTGAATAAACATTCGGATTGATTGTAAAAATATCAACCAAGTATATAAAAAAAATACATAGAATTAACAGCAGTACTGTTCTTCTTAGCCTACCCTTCAAGTTCAATCCTCCAGTTTATACCATTATGTATTTAAATAAGTTTCTCAATACAAGTAGACCATCGCTAAATCCCTTTATCTTTCCTTTCTTCTTGAATAAATAAAATAGTAGCTTCAGCTCCGTATTCTAACCGAATTGTTTTTCTGGCTTCAGCTGGTGTTCTTGCAGTGATAGACTTAATCATTTTTTCTTCATTTAATTCCAACTCAACATAAAAGCACTTTGAGCCACATCTCATTTTTTATCCCCCTTTTTGTTTTCTCGCTTGTAGAAATAAGGATTTACGTATATTGTTTTCTATTTTTTCTAAAGTCAGATACACCTAACTTAATCATTGAGGGCTAAGACATCAGAATACTTTTTTCAAATTTCCGATTAAGCTGGATCAATAAGTTTTTTGGCTACTACTGCTAAGATCTCAGCCATCCTCTATTACGGAAGGAGCTGTGTGCCTTTCGCTTCATATCACCCATTCTTAAAAATAGGATGCAAAATCTAAAAATGAAGGTCAAAACTATTGGGCGAAACATTAATTGAACGACCACCTAATAATTCGTGTTTATCTACAGCTTAAATACATCATCGAATTCTTTATATCTTATTATGAAAAAGGCATTATAAGAAGAGTCTCTTAATATTACAATAAATTATTTAATAGGAAAAAACCAACAAGATATACTGTTGGTTTATGGATTATAATGCTAATAAGAAGAAAGAATAAATCCAAAGTGCTTAAATCCTAGAATTCACGCACCTAATAACATATTTTATGTACATATGACTTTAGTGTACTGCTTGATGAGACAATAGATAAAAAATCATGAATATACTAAAACTTAAGACAAGGATTAAAGTGAGAAAAAATATCCTTCTCCCAATTTTTTTTATATGGTAGACATTCACTAAAAAGAAATAGATGAACCCACTTGCGAAAATGAATGTTATAAATTTCTTTATATCTTTTAATTCCATTTCATAACGGGAAAATCCCATTTCTACATTAAATGTCAAAGGAATAGTAAAAATTGATACTATTAATCCCACAAAGGTGAAAATACCATATAAATTTAATACTTTTCTTATAGTGAATTTTTTCTTTGTAACGATGTTAACAGTATGTGTTGATTGTGGATTTAAGTCCATTTTTACACCTCCAAGAGTCTACATAATATTACGAACAACAAAAGCTAAAGTTTCGCACTATTGATTGTTTCTCATTAATGGAACTGATTTTCTTCTTGAGATTTCTCACCTTAATTTAGTTCAACAATTTTCTTTATAATGTGGTTTGGGAAATATGATATAATTATCAAAAATATGTAAATAAGGGGCTACTATGAATATTGGTGACATGATTTTTCAGATTATAATGTTTATTTTTTTGATAGGAATCTTTGCAGTTGTATTTTTACTTGTTCGTTTTCTTCTTTCAAAAAAACCATCTAGTGACAGTAGTATTGAAGAAAAGCTTGATAGAATTATAGAGTTATTAGAAAGAGATACTTCAAAATAAGGAATCTACTATTAAGGAGAGGAAATTGAATGTTGGTATATGTAATTCTTTTTGCTCTCCAATAATAATAAATCACCATTTAACATTAAATGATTTTATTTTTCTGCTTATTCATATTTTATTTCTGATTTAGATTCAATACTTAGAGGATCAGATTTATTAGATTCCATTAATCCATTATTTATGTCATCTAATGGAGTATACTTATTATTTGGTATATACGATTTTTTTCTAATCATTCTAAAAATACTAAGAATAATTACTCCTATAATGATAACAAGTAAAATGTGTTGCATATTTTTCCCTCATTTCATGATCTGATGCTGTTATTTGTAATTTATTTTATAGTTGTATAATACTTATCATATTTCCATTCAGATCAGTTATATCAAAACGTTTTGGTTCTCCTGTTCTTAATTGTGAAACCACAACTCCTTTTTCAAGTAGCTTTTCTCGTGTTTTTTCCACATCTTTTACAACATAATTAAAAGGTGTATATGTAGTAATTGGTTTAAAATCCTGTGTCTCGACTAGGTGAAATCCACAATTTGTGGCTATAAAAAGACCGCACATTCTTTCATTTTTCCAGCGTAAATCAAAACTGAATATTTCCTGATACCATTTTATTGACTCCTCTAGATTTCTGACAGGAAGGAAAACAGCATCAATTCGTTCAACGAATTTTTCTTGGTTTTGGTACTTCATAGAATAGGTATACCTCCTAATTTTGCTTTTTTACTAGTCTAATAGGAGTTCTGCATTTGTTAATAATTTCCTGCAAATATGATAATTTCTTTCTTTTGAAGTTTGTAGGATAGTGCCTTCCTCTCCATCCATCTAGTTTTTAATAGTTTGCAAAATCAATTGAACACAACAAAAAAACCCGAAATATTAGGTGTAAGATTAAATAAATTATCTCCTAATATTTTGGGTTTATCCTTAGCCTCGGGAATAGAAAACTTATTTTATAACCTATATTTCTAAGTTCATTTTAATTAGTTATTTATGATCAATGATTGCCCAGTATGCAGGCTTAACTTTATAATCGGGATCAAATAAAAATGGTGCATCTTTTCCAACTCCATCATTATATTCCTCTGCACGATCATCTAACCAAGTATGATTATCTGTAATTCCCCAGAAAGTAACATTGCTAATTTTGTCATCTAATTTCTCATATAATTTGAATAATGCATCATAGCGATCAGCTTGGTCTTTAAAAACCTCTCCTGGAATTTCGTCATAAGACTTATATGCAGGTTTTGGTGGCCAGCCATAAAGACTAACATCAAGTTCAGTAATTTGGTTATCTAAGCCAAGACTTGCAAATAGATTAATAGAATCCTCTGTTTGTTGAAGAGTAGGCCACCCGATTTGTATATGTGATTGATGACCAACACCATCAATTGGAACACCTTGATATAATAGTTCTTTCACCAAGTTGTATAGGTTATCTCTTTTTGATTCTACTTCTGTATTGTAATCATTGATATAGAGCTTAACATCTTTTCCACCATATTTTTTAGCCGTTTCAAAAGCAACCTTAATATAGTCAGTGCCAGATAGTTTGTACCATTCTGACTCACGTAACCCTTTACCGTTTGGCGGATTGCCGTCATCAATTACTTCATTTACAACATCCCATGATTTTACATCATCTTTGTAACGTTCGACTATTGTTTTTACATGAGTTTTAATACGTTCTAGCAGAAGCTGTTTATTTGCTTCACGTTTTAATGGGTCTGTTTCATTAATCATCGGATTACCTTGTTGATCTTGAAAGAACCATTGTGGTATTTGGCTATGCCAAATTAGTGCATGAAAGCGTATTTCCATATTATTCTTTTTAGCAAAGTTGACAATTTTATCAGCTTCTTCAAAGTTGAATTTACCTTCTTCTGGTTGAATATTAACTGGCTTCATCACATTTTCAGCAACAATACTATTATAATGACGCTTTAACATTTGTGCGTCTTTGCCTTCTAATTGATAAGGCTCTACTGCTGCACCAATTGTGAAAGACTTTTTATATCTTTGATCTAATTGTGGTGCTGTTAATGCACTTATATTTGGTTTATTTGAATTAGCAGCAGATGCTGTATTCATTCCTACAGGTAACATTAAGGCCAAAGCTAATCCAGATATAATTGGTTTTCGTAATACATTTAACATGTTCTAATCTCCTTTTTGTTTTAATTTTTGGAAAGACACTTAAAGAAACTCATAACTGAAAAAATGCTGACTTACCTCCTTCGCCTACTATTTCATGTCTAATCAGGAATAATAAGTAAGGGCTTACATTTTTGTGTATGTATTTGATATTCCTAACTGATTTTGATTATAACAACATTAACTTAGTTTATCCATACAACAAACTAAGTTAATTAATGAAATTACGAAAACAGTTAAAAAGTAATATGTTAAATTAGTTTTAATGTACTGTAATATGACGAATACTTACGAAATTCACATCACAATTGATTAATTTGAACTATAACTGTTTTTTGAAATTACTGACTTACATATCGTCGAGACTGTTACTGTCATGGCTTTTCCTGGGGGAATTTTCCAGTTGTGTGCTAACACTGTCTTGTCTCCCTGTAATAAATTGATTGAACAGACTAATTTTCTCTAGATCATGATTCTTTTCGCAATTATCTAAATGGAGAACTAATAATATATGCTACATATAAACACAGCTCTCTTAAGAAAAAAGGAAACTTACTTTTATAAGATTTATAGACTGAACTAGGTGTTGGAGATGAATACACCTCCTCCATCCCATTTTCTTTAGCTAAAAAAATAGCTCGTTTCATATGGAGTGGATCACTTACAATTGTGAAGGTTTTCAGATTTTTTTCTGAAGCAATTTTATAAGCATATTTTAGATTTTCTTCTGTAACTCTAGATTCATTTTCTATCAATATATCTTCTTTTTTAAAATTATTTTTTATTGCATAATCTCTTGCTACTTCTGATTCTGCTGGATCACTACTATCTTCACTTCCGCCAGTAAAAATTAGTTTCTCTACATATTCATTTTCATAAAGCCAAATTGAGTGGTTGATTCTTTCTTTAAAGACAGGTGACGGCTCGTTATTCCATACAGCAGCACCGAGAACAATCGCTGCATCTGTTGTTACTAATTGATTTTCTTTGCTAAACGACCATATACTATAAGCTGAATAAAAAGTAAATGTGATAAATAATAATAGAAAAGAGCAGATATAGATACGAACGTTCTTTTTTGACATTTTCATTCAATCCTTACAATTAAAATTTAAATAATACGTTCTAAAAGGATAGCCAAACCTGACTATCCTTATTTTCTCATAACTACAAACACAAGAGATAAGAAAGCTATTATTTTTTCCACAGCATGAATATAATGAATGGTTTCAAATGCTGACAAATAATCATTCCTTTTGTTAAAGAAGAGATTATTGATACTATCATTTACTCTTTGTTGGAAGTATCAAAAACTGCACCCAGATTGTTGTGCGAATGGGTGCAGTTCTATAATTAAGGCTCTTTTCGCAAACTTTGTTACTTATAAATACCGGAAGAAATCAGCATTGTATTAAGTATAGAGGCATCTTTTCTTCATAAAATAGTAGCCTTTATGAGAAAATACACTGTTTCTAATGCAAATTTTGGTTACATAACAACAATTTCTCAGAAAAGAGCCGTTATTAAATACTATTAGCTGTTTCATTATTTCTTAATTCAACACGTCTGATTTTCCCAGAATCAGTTTTTGGTAAGCTTTTCACGAACTCAATTATTCTTGGATATTTATAGGGAGCTGTTATTTGTTTAACAAAAGTCTGTAGCTCTTTTACAAGATTATCTGACTCTTCAAATCCTTTTTGTAAAACAATGAAAGCTTTTACGACATTTCCTCTGACTTCATCTGGACTTGCCACCGCAGCACATTCTACTACTGCTGGATGTTTCATTAAGGCATCTTCAATTTCAAAGGGACCAATTGTGTAACCAGAGCTAATGATCACATCATCACTTCTACCTTGGAACCAGTAAAATCCATCTTCATCTTTACTAGCACGATCACCTGTGAAAAAATAATCACCTTTGTATGAACGATTTGTTTTTTCTGGTGCTTTATAATACATGTTGAAAAGAGCTGGTAATTCTTTTCTTATTGCTATAATACCAATTTCTCCTGTTTTAACAGGAACACCTTCTTCATCGACAATTTCTACAGTACCGTCTAAAATCGGTTTACCCATTGATCCTATTTTATGTTCAGCACCTTGTAAAGTACCAATTAGAAGTGTACTTTCTGTTTGTCCATACCCATCTCTAATTTGTATATTAAACGTATGTTTAAACACATCAATAACTTCCCTATTCAGTGCTTCTCCAGCGGAAACTGCACTTCTTAAGCTTGAAAGATCAAATTTATGTAAACCTTCTGTTTTCACCATCATTCGATACTCAGTCGGTGTGCAGCATAAAACATTTATTTTTTGCTCTTGTAAAAGCTCTAAGTATTTTTCAGAAGAAAATTTACCTTGATAAACAAAGCCTGTAGCTCCAGAGCCTAAAATAGATAGAAATGGTGTCCAAACCCATTTTTGCCAGCCTGGTGCTGCTGTTGCCCAAACAGTATCAGGTTTTTCTATATTAAGCCACTGTTTTGCTGCAATTCGGATATGAGCATATCCCCAGCTATGTGTGTGTGCAACTCCCTTTGGATTTCCTGTTGTTCCTGAAGTATAAGCAAGAAAAGCAAGATCATCACTTTTTGTTATGTTATTGTTAAAATCCTCTTGAGCTGTTTGCATTAGCTGATAAAGATTTTCCCACCCTTCTTTCTCATTTCCAAATACGATTTTATGATGTAGATATGGAGTTTCTTCTTCGATGGCTTCAATTTCATTTGTGAATTCTGAATACGAGATAACAGCTTTTGCTTCAGAATGATTTAAACGAAATGCAATATCCTTAGCCCTAAGTAATTCAGAAGAAGGAATAATCACTAAGCCAGCTTTTAAACAGGCCATATAGATCATATAAGATTCTATTAATCTAGTTGTCACTATAAGAACACGATCACCTTTTTGTAATCCTAGTTTATATAAACCATTAGCCAGTTTATTTGATTGTTTGATTAGCTCATTATACGAAAGAGTATGTATATCTCCAGCTTCGTTCTGATGAATAAGTGCTAGTTTATCAGAAGCATGCTTCTCAATTTCATGTGTAATATTATAGTTTTTTGGTGCAATTAAATTGTTCTTAACATCAAACATTTGTTTAACCTCAATTCTTTAAGTTATCTAAATTTTAAGTCTATATATATCTAGCTATTATACCAGATACTAATTATAGTATATTTAAACAACTTAATGAACTAAGATGCTTATACATAAATTCCATTTTGTAATGACTTGTCTTTTTTCCACAAGCTAAGTTTCTTAATAAACCGGAGATCAATATGATCTAATTAAGATACCAATTGTACCTAAAATACAGCTAATACCTATTATTGATATGGCAATTTTGATTTTATTGCTATTTTCATCTACCCAGTCTTGTGAGAGTTTTTCTCCAATTTTGATTATTTTAAATCGACTCCATAATTGAAATATCTGAATTAAAGCAAGTACAGTAGCCACTAACGAAAGTCCAGTTAAAATCATATACCATTCCACTAGCTTTGACCTCCTAAATAAAGATGTTTGAATGACATCATGTTTATAAAGTAAATAAGTCAGATCAATAGGTTGATCTGACGTTTGGCGTTATTTCTTTATCTGTAAATAATGAGTTGCGTTGGGTAAAAAGCTAAAGTGTGTTGGAATAAGATCAAATTCTACCTCATTCTTTTTTATTTCTAGTTTCAATTCATCTAGATACGGATAAAGTTCATTCTTAAAGCCAACTATCGGATAAATTCTTATTTCACCACCATTTTCAAGAACTCTAATCATTTCATTTAATGCGTTGACATGAAATGTGAAATCAAATTGGTCTTGATATAAAAATAGAAAGTGATTACAAAGTATCAAAGAAAAACTTTCATCTGCAAAAGGAAGAATTGGCAAAGAACCCGATATATAGGATTCTCCCTTTTCATGCGTGTAACTTTCAATAAATTTCTTAAAAGATTTTTGTCTTATCTCAATATGTTGATCTAGACTTGTATAATAATCCCATAAAAAGGAATCCTGGACATTCGCTAGTTTATCACTTGAAAGTTGAATTTCTCTTTTACCAAGCTTCTCCATCTCGTAAGCTGATAACTGATAAAGTGGATCAATCGCTATTCCAACATTTCCATTTTTATTAACGTCTGTAATAAATGAAGAAGCTCCTGATGCAACATCAAGAATACTTCCTTTTTGTAAAATCTGCTCATCAAGCATAAACATATCTTTATATTCCTGATAAGATCTGCACGTCATTGCAACACCTATTTGCTCATAATACTTAATTTCACTCATTCTAAGCTCCCCTTTTCTAGCTATACTAGTCTCATCTCTACTAAAAACTTACAATTTCATTATAGTTGAATATCCTAAATATATACAGATTTATTTCTACTTTGTATTACATTCTTCATATTAAAGTAAATAGTAAACAAAAATAGTGACAAAAGCAGCTGTGTCGAACCAACTAAGGTTATATATGTCTGTCAGATAAATATATATGGGAGAAAACGAGCTAAGAATTCAGTTAAGCCTTTTATTTCGTAGCTTAAATTGTTGGAAATAATAAAAAACCCCAAAACATAAACATACAGATCCAGTAACAATTAAAGAAACCTTAAAAATAGATCCTCCTACTGTTGGTGTATGAAAAATTAAATTACCTATAAATGCAATGGAAAATCCAAGAGCAATTAAAAATTGAGCAAATTTCTTAGGTTTTGTTTTATATATAAAATAACCTAAGAATAAAATCATATAGATAATAGCCATTATCATAAGCATTGGATATAAAGGTTTAAATTTTATCGCATAAATAAAGAAGTCTAATTGTAAAATTTCACTTTTATTTAGTACTTCATCATTTACCAACTGTGAGAAAATAGCTGTATACTTCCATTCCCATGGATTATCTAATAGTTCACTACCTTCATACCAAGAAGCAATTGAAAAAAATAAAAGTAACAGAATAACCGATGCTAGATGAGTAATGAATTTAACAGACAATATAGTCACCTCAATCTAATGATACATACTTTATTTAAATATAGAATGTCTATCCAAAATATCTAAGTGAATTATAACAGTTTTAACTATTTAATTTCACCTTTCATTTCAATCATAAAGTTGCTGATAACTAAGAAAAATGTATTACTAATAATGCCAATAAATTTTATTTTCATCTTTTTTTGTAGCTTGAAAACCAATTTTCTCTAGTACTCGTTTAGATGGAATGTTATCAGTATCACAAGTTGCTTTCACGCATTTTACATTTCTTTGTGATATTCCCCATTTAACCATTGCTTTCCCCATTTCCGTTGCAAAGCCTTTTCCTTGATAGCTTGGCACTATACTATAACCCAAGTCAATTTCGCCAGCTTCATTTGGGCCTCCTTTAAAACCCATATCCCCCATAATGACATTAGTAGCTTTATGAATGATACATCCCTCCCATTCATTTTCTGGGGGATACATAGTAAATCTTTCAATCTTATAGGTGAAAAATTGTTTATACACATCTAGTGGGTATTCAGCTGCTACACTGTAGGGAATAATAGCTTCAAGATCTTCTTTACTTTTTAATAAAGCCTTCATCATCTCTGCGGTGAAGGTGATCATTAATAAGCGTTCTGTTTCAATTTGTGGCAAGAGAATAACCTCCTAACTTTATATTAATTTAAAATCTACTAAAAAATCTTTCTACTTTATTAGATGATCAATATGGTATACCTTTAAATGATTCCAGGTATATTGCCAGTTCTTTGTTGCAATCCTTTGTTCATATATTTCCATTCTTTCTGTTGATTTTGTAAAGAAAGCGGTCGGTCTAACGACTAAATTAACCACATCATTTAGACCACAAGGATATGTTAATATAACATTGTTCGTATGATCCAATTTCACGCCTAATGCTGTTGCTGTTTCTGGGAATTTTGATATTGCGTCAATAGTAGAGGAATAAGGTGGAAAGTTATTTTGGATGTGCATTCTTGCTTGGTTTTTTACTGACCAAGGTATAAATGGCATTATAGTTTTAAGTCTCTTCTCTAATTCTTTCTCCTCTACTTCATCAATCCTAGAAGGGTTAAAATAAATCAAATCAACATCAGGAAGTTTTGTTCTTACACTGAAGTTATGCAAAGTATCCCAGATTTTCGAACGAATAAATCCTGCACAAATCCACCAATCTTGGAGCTCTAATGACTTTGCAGCTCTTAATGCCTCCATCATCCATTCATCTTTTCTAATAATTGAGATAATATCTTCTTCATTCATCAATAGAGCTCCCTTTATATTTATCAAAAATTAGTGTTTTTTTTGAGTTTATTCATCATGAAAATTGTTTACAAATACTGTGTATTCTTTAGGATTTGTAAATCCTAATTTCTCTGCTAAATTTATAGAAGATCTATTTGAAACATCACAATCCCAACGAGGAATCAAATTTTTTTGTGAACTATAATTAATAAATTCTTTTCCGATTTTTGTAGCTAAACCAAAACCTTGAAAATCACTTTGTGTAGCAATATCGATTTCTATCAATGATTTAGAGGAGAAAATGGAGGTGCATTCACTCACTACTTTTCCTTGATGTAATATACAAAAACCAAAACCATTTTCAATAAAATTTGTAACGCTGCCCCAATATTCTTTATAGTAATCATTATTAAATTCCACACTATTAGTTATCGTTTTTTCATCTATTTTCTTAATTGAGAAATTTTCGGATGATGTATTAGTGGTATGTAATCGGACATTATTTTTATGTGTGAATGCAAGGCGCCTTATTTGTTTTAATTCATTTTTTAAGTGCTTTATTAGTGCTTGATCCCAATTGGTATTGGCTGAAAATAACGTAAAACGTAAATTGTCATTACTCCTTTTTCTATAGAACTCAATAAAATCTTTATTAAATTGATCATTGCTTTCATTTCCAAAAACATAATAAATACCTGAATTTGTTCCTATTAAGATCGTTTGTAGGTTAACTGAGTCTGCATAAACAGTTCCGTTAATATATTCATCTAAAACAGAAAGCGCAAAAGTTGGGGGACTATTTTCTTTTACAGTTATTTTTTTCTTTACTACGGAGTAATCTTGTTTATTTAGTATGATCATCATTGAACGTCCTTCTAAATTATAATTATACTCTCCTCAGGGCATGGATCTATTTATAAACACTGGTCGATCATTATGCTTTTAGAAAGCTCTTTAATTAATAAAGTCTCTCCTTATAACTCACTTGTAAATCCTCCGATACTTCTCTAGCTGTTACATTTGGAATATTTGCATGGGTAATAAGCATTTCTGGCATTGATGGCAAGGTTTCTTTCTCATTCCAAGTTTCAGGATTCCATAAACCAGAGCGAATAAAGGCTTTTGCACAATGAACATAACATTCTTCTACTTTAACCCCTATTCCGAAAAGTGGTACCTTTCCATTTACTACACTTTTTTCGAGTAATACAGGATCGCGCGTGATATAAGCTTTTCCATTAATTCTTAAAGTTTCACCTAATGTTGGAATAAAGAACAAAAGCCCTACATGTGGATTTGAAATTAAATTATGAAGCGAATCCATCCGTTTATTACCTGGTCTTTCTGGGATAAATAAATGTTGATCATCAATAATTGTGACAAATCCAGGGTAATCTCCACGTGGTGAAACATCACATTGTCCTTGTGAATTTGATGTAGATAAAGTTAAAAATGGAGATTTCGAAATGAACTTCCTACAATGATCATCAATTTTTGAGATCACTTTATTAACTGCTCTTTCACTTGGGCTACCTATCTCTTTACGAAATTCTTCAAATTCTTCTTTAGAGGAAATAACATTTTTAAACATGAAAACACCCTTTTCTTGGAATATATAGACAATAATACTATAAAGCTATTTCCAGAACTATGAAAATATTAAATTTGGAGCAAACAGTGATCTTTTTTTCTAATAAACCTTGTTATAATAATTAGAATGTTTATTTTTAAAAGTGGAATTTTTATGGTTTAAAGTAGGTGTCAAATTAAATTTAAATATTATAATGAGTTAAATCGAAGAAATATAATCAGAATGAAGCTTCTTAGAAAAGAGGGATATCATGAGTGTTAAATACGACCCAAGATACCATTTACATATCGGATATTATGAAGACCATCATGACTTTGAGTCAATAGCTTATAAAGTGCTGGATCAGGATGTATGGGATATCTTTTTTGATTTCACTTATTATAACTTACATAACCACTGTATAAATCAAGAGAAGAATATTGATAACCTAGGCATGAAAATCTTCTCAGTTCAATGTATAGACCTTGATTATGATGAAGCAATAAAACTTTTTCAGAAGTGGTTAAGGCATGAAGGTATTATTTAGAATCATCTTTGATCTTTATAACTAGGCTTTTTTAAACTTAGTGTTGATTTCCTTTCCTAGCTCCTTATCTTTAAAAGTTATTAGTGTTTCAGTTTGTTAATAAATTTTAAAGTATAATTTCCATTTCTAAACAAATACTTTCATGGAGGTATTCTCCTCCTCTATTTTTCAAGTTAAGGAGATAAAAATGGACATTAAAACAACAATAAGGAGTGCTTTTATGGGTATTTTAAGCGGTAATCCAAAGAATGAACCACTGCATTATGGAGAAGTTTTTTCACTTTGGTCTTTTTCACAATCGTCAAAAGGAATGATATCAGGGTCACAAGCATTTCTAAATCATGTGGGAGATAAAGATTTACATAAGCTTTTAGAAGATATCATCAATCAGTGCCAACAAGAATTAAAGCAAGTTGATGCTCTTCTTAAAGATAATGGTGTTGGTTTACCACCTTCACCCCCTGAAAAACCAAAAGCTAATCTTGAAGAAATTCCAGTTGGTGCTAGATTAACTGATCAAGAAATTGCAGCTGGTTTATCAATGGATATTGCAGCAGGATTAGTATTATGCAGCCAAATAATTGGTCAATCAATAAGAGAAGATGTTGCGATGATGTTTGGACAATTTCATATGGAAAAAGCAACAATGGGTGGAAAGGTACTAAGACTTAATAAAGAAAAAGGATGGCTTATTCCTCCACCTTTACATCATAGTAAAGCTGAAGAAAGCTAAAAGTAAAAACAAAAGAATCATCATTTTTTCGTATAAAATGATGATTCTTTTTTCGATTTAGAAGATTATATTGCTTTATTTCCATTTTCAACAATATCAGAAGCTATTAAACCATACTGGCCATTTTTACGTTTGTATACAACACTCATCAAATCATTTTCAGCATTTTGAAAAACAAAGAATTGATGATCTAGTAAATTCATTTGTAGAATTGCTTCTTCTGCACTCATCGGTTTTAATTGAAATTGCTTTAGTCGAACAACCTTATCTTCATCCCCGTCAGATTTGTCGTCAAAATTTTGAGGTTGATTTGAAGATACTAGCATTTTTTCTTTTCGTGCTTTCCGATTTAATCTTGTTTTGTATTTTCTAAATTGACGCTTTAATTTTTCCTCTACAAGATCAATAGATTTATACATATCTGCAGTTTGTTCCTCTGCTCTAATCGTAATATCTCCAATTGGAACAGTTACTTCAATACAATGATTGTTTTTAAATACTGATAAGTTTATATGAACATGAAAAGTAGTTTCAGGAAAATAATGCTCGACCGCAAGGCCAATTTTTTGATTAACATAAACTTTTAACGCATCAGTGATTTGTAAATTTTTACTGTGAATAATCAAGTTCATTTTGAGTTCCTCCAATACTGATGTTTGTTGAAAGCTGTCTTCTTAAAACATAGAGACTAAAAAAAACAAAATAAATAGTTCTGTATACAGCACTCGACCGTATAAAAATATCGTTGAAGTTAATGTTATTCTTCTTTAGGAGTTCTAACAACTAAGACATCACATGAAGCATACCTTAATATGTTTTCAGATACACTTCCAACTAAAATACGTTCTACGGCATTCATACCTGTTGCACCACAAACGATTAAATCTGCTTGGCAATATGGAGCTACTTCTTTCGATATCTTCGTTTTAGGTGAACCGAATTTTATGATTGCTTTCACCTGTTCTATTCCTTGTTCTTTAGCGGTTTGCTGATAGGTTTCTAATAGCTCTTTTGCTGCTTTTTCTGCATGTTCAATAAATGTTGAATCAGCATATAATCCGTAAGTTGAAACAGTTACTTCACGAGAATCAATGATGTTACAAAGAATAAGTTGAGCTGAATTTCTCTTTGCAATATTTATTGCCTTCTTAAATGCCCATTCCGCCTCTTCGGAACCGTCAATTGCAACAAGGATTTTTTCATAGACCATATTCATGATCATCTCTCCTTTAAGATCCAAATATAGGTAACTTTTACCTATGACTTAATCTTAACGTGTAAAAGAGATGAAATCGGTGATATTTATCACTTATAGGAAAAAAAACAGTAGTTAACATAATAATATTATGTTAACTACTGTTGTGAATAAAATAACATCAAATTGAGGAACATATTTAATTAGAAGTATAAAGTTATTATCCGTTATATATCCCTTTATTCGGAGGTTCTTCATGTTAAGAAAGAAAATAATAAATCGAAACTCTATCCCGTTTTTCATCCTGATAATCATTCATCTTGGAATGATTATGTATTTACTTGCTAAAAAGAAAGAGAAAATAAATTGGTTTGTTTTACTAGCTAATATTGGTTTTGCTTATGTTTTAGAATACTTTGTGTTAAACATTTTTCGTGGTTATAAATATAAACCTGCTATTTTCAAAAAAAAAGCTGTTGATAATATTTTTGGTGCGATATTGTCTCAAGGAATATTTATTCCAATAACAGCAACATTCTTAACAGCAACAGGTGCAAATTGGCTTTGGAAATTAGTCTTTACTACCTACTTCTATTTAATTGAGCATCTTTTTATCAAGCTAAAAGTATATAAAGTAAATTGGTGGAGACCAAGGTATACTTTTTTATTATTACCAGTTGCATTTTCTATAAGTGATGGAATGAAAACTGCACTAGAAGGAAATAAAAAATGGGCTAAAAAGTTAGTTCATTATCTTGCACTCTCCGTTATTAGTGTAACAACATTGTATATTCCTGCTTCAATGCGCAAAATTCGGTTTGGAATTGGTTTCTACCATTCATGGAGAGAGCATTTTATCTTAGCGCCACTTTATGGTTTGTACCTTTCATTTGTAGTTTTTATAAACTCAAAAAACTCAGGTATAAAACAAAAGATAAAAGTTATTTTGTTTATGTTGATGTCTGATTCTTTATTATGCTACATGAAGATCCTTAGAACCAATTTTCAGCATACATTAGTAAGAATTTCATTTCATATTTTTCTGGTTGCTTTCTCTAATACGATTAAAGAAAAATTAAGGAGACAGACCAATAATGTTATATGATCTGTCTCGTATTATTATTTTCTTCGATCATGCCGTTCTAAATGGCATTCGTTACATACGGAAAATTTAAATCGTGGGTGAAGACTTTTGCCACAAATTTTACAGCCTTTTTTGGTTACTTGTATGCCTGATTTTAGGTTTTCATGAATGTTATCACTTATTTCTTCACGAATTCGTTCCCAATAATGAGCTTCTGTACTTTTGCCTAGCTTATACAGAAATAATAAATGAAGACCAACTGATTTGTAAGATAATTCCATCTCTTCAAGACTGGATTCTTTTATTTGTGGGTCAGGTAAATCTTGGCCATCTATAATGGCTTCAAGCTTATTCTTCCACTGAAGTCTTAATGAAGGTTCGTTTGATGAAAATGGCAAATGTAAAAATCCATATAAGTCAGCAACAGAAAGCTTAGCTTCAATGATTGTATCTTCAACCATATCATATAATAATTTTTCTTCTGATAAAGATGCTTTTTTCGTTCCCGTAGGACTTTTAAATTGATCCCATAGGTAGAAAAACAACCCTAATTTCCGTGAATACTTTTGAAATCGTTCTAAAACAGATGTGGTTGGAGCAATAGCAAATCCTTGAAGTGGTGTATCTTCTTGTTCTAGAAGGCGAGTCATTGTGCGAACATTATGTGTAAAAGCAACTTTACCGACGTTATAAATGCCCTTTCGCCCAGCTCTACCCGCTATTTGTTTTATTTCTTGTGAAGTTAAATACCTTCTTCTCGTTCCATCAAATTTATCATTTTCTAAAAAAATTATACGTCTAATCGGTAAATTTAAGCCCATTCCAATGGCATCAGTTGCAACAATTACCGTTGTTTCACCATCTATGAACCTTAGCATTTGTTTTTTTCTCGTTTCTGGAGGCATACTGCCGTAAATCATGCTAACTTGACGTCCTGATCGTTGTAATTCAGATGCTGTTTCTAAAACTCTTTTTCTTGAAAAACAAACAATTGCATCTCCTTTACGAGTTTGGTTTAGCTTAAATAAATTAGGTTCAACCTCTAAAGGTATATCTCGATGGTACTCATGAATTTCAATATGAGAATTTCCCAGCACCTCTAAAATCATAGGTCTTGCGTTAAAGCTGCATATGATATGCACTTCTTTTGCATTAGCTTTCGTAATGGCTTTATACCACGAAAATCCGCGGTCTTTATCGGCAATCATTTGTGATTCATCGATTACGATTACTTCGTAAGGATCTTTTTCATGAAACATTTCGACAGTACAAGCAATATGCCTAGCGTCTTGTACAAGCTTTTCCTCTTCACCTGTTTTAAGTGAGCAAGGTATTCCTTCTTCATTTAACCGTTCGTAAATCTCAAAAGCCAGTAAACGCAGTGGAGCTAAATAAATACCACTTGCTGCTTCCTTCATTTTTTGTATCGCTTGATATGTTTTCCCTGTATTTGTTTCACCAACATGAAGAATATATTGTACGTTTCTTCCAGCAGGTGGGTAGTACTCTCTTCCAAATATATCCTCGATCATTCGTGTTTCTTCTTCTTTTCGACGCTTCAGTGTCTCTAGTTCTTCAACAACCCTTTTCTCTCTATCCGCTAGATTCTTATCAAAAATCTCTTGATGAACAGTTAGATCGAAAGGAATATCAATTAACTTGATTAAATCAGAAACATGTTCTTCCATTAAGTCAGCAAAAAATTCTTCACTAAGATCATCGAAGGGCTGAAAAGCAATTTCCTTAATTAATGAAATTGGTAATGTTTCATGATAGGTTTGATAATAATCATCAAAAACATGTGGTGATAAATGCTCCATTAACCAATTTGGTCCCAAATCAACTAAATAGCTTGAAATAACTCCTTCATATTTCTCAGCAATATGTTCTTCATAATTGTATCTACGATAAGCTGATTCTGCTTCATCTGATAAATAGTCCGAAAAGACAGCATGCTCAGAAGGTAAAATAATACCCTTTTTCTCAATTTCAATAGCAAGCTGTGAACCAACTAAATAACGTACGTATAGATAAAGCTCTTCATAGTTAGCACCAAGTAGTTGATCAATATAATACTCAAGTTTTGCAATAAATTTTTTCCTTAATTCTCGTTGATTCTGTAATTTCATTCTATCTACATATGCTTGTCTTGCATCCTTATGCTTTTGCTCCCAGTCAGAAGCTTTACCAGCATAAAGAGAATCAAGCCACCCTACTACATCAAAAACTTCTATATCTCTTATGTCATTTCTGAACATTTGGTTAAGGAGCTTTTTACTCATCCCTTCTATCTCATAGCCTTGTTCATCTAAATATTGCTTTTTCTCAGCATTTGAAGCATGACTTGCTGCTGTGTTAAGCCAAGAATTTAACCATAACTGATCTATATATTGTGTACGCTCTCGTAAATACTGCTCATAGGAAACATAGTCTTCTTGAGATTCTAAATATTTGTAAATATCATCTAGAACTAATGATTTAGTTCGTTCGACCGCTTTTAAATAGTGATTTTGTAAAATTTCTTTCATTCTAAAACCCCTCATGATAGATAATTTCCGATTATTTGTTAATCTATCTTACTGTGAATTGTTTATTGTTGATCGTGGTAACTTTTTACTAGAAAGGATACAGTATTTTGTGAAACAGAGCCCTTTAATAAAAAAAGGCTATAAACCGTAGAAATAACCTTCAGAAAAGAGGTTTTGTTATGATTTAGTTTCTTTTAAATACAATGAATCATGTATGTCATTTTTAGCTAAGAAAAGTGAAAGAAAAAACCTCAAAATCTTATGCATGATATAAGAAGCTGAGGTATTATAATTCGCTTTACTTTTTTAAGATTTCAATAAAATGAGAAAGGATCCTAGCGGTTAACCCCCAAATCACTTTGTTTTCATATTGAAAAAAAAGTTCTTCCATTTTTCGAGTTTGCCAATTATAGTTTTTGCCATTAGGTATTAAATCAAAAGGAAAATCATCTTCTGGCTCTAACTTTGTATGTACATGATATATGTCTGGTTTCACATCTAAGAAAAATGACAATGGAACAGTAAAAGTTTCCTGCACTTCGGATTTATTAGGTATTATCTTGTTAAAATCATCAATAAGCCCAATAAATGGATAAACAATCATCCCATATGGTGAAACTAGAAAATCAATTGGGTTAATATTTGTAATTTGCTGTTTTGTGATCCCAAGTTCCTCTGTTGTTTCCCTTACAGCCGTATCTAAAGATGATTGATCCTGCTCATCCATTCTACCACCAGGAAAACAAATTTCCCCAGGTTGTCTTCTTAACTCTTGAGAACGTACCTCAAAAAGAACATGTATGTCATTATCTACTTTCACTAATGGTAAAAGTACAGCATATTTCGAAAACCTCTCATTTCCAAGAAAAGAGGGTGTATGTAATTGTACCTTATTGAGGATATCACTTAATTCCAAAATCATCACCTCATCCCACTTTTCTCTATCATAGCAAAATAATTAACCGTTTGTCATAAGCGAAACATTCTTGTTCGTGGAACAAAGTTGTGAAACAAGAAAAAACGGGTGGTGACAGGCACCGTATAAGAAACAAACAATTGACAAACTCTAACATGAGGTGTTTATTATGAAAAAAACTTTTCCCGTTATATTTTTGGCTTCTTCAACATTATTTGGTTTATTTTTATTGCCTTTTGCAATTGTTAAACGACCGTTTAAGGATTGGATAATTGTATATTTAGTTAGTATTATGGGGAATTCTCTTGCAGATCGTTACCTTGTTTCTAACGGGTATTTAAAATATAAGATCAGACCTTTACCTAAAAAGTTTTCGATTCATTTGCCTTTTGACTTTGTTCACTACCCGCTTTCTTTACTTTATTACAATCAATGGACATTAAATAGTAAACCACTGGGCATTATTTTAAAACTTTTCCCATTTGTCATTCCACAAGTTATCACTGAGACTATTGCAGCAAAGACAACAGACTTAATTACATGGAAAAAGGGTTGGGATTGGTATCATTCGTTTATTAGTTTAGTCATTAAACTTCTTTTATGTCGCTCCATCATAGCTATTATTAGAAAAATCAACAAAGATGAAATTTCTATTAAATAAGCTAACTTACTATGTGGGTAAACGGTGGGTATCCTAGTTTTGCTGGATGCTCACCGTAAGTATAAATATTAATCCTCTTCAATGAGTTTAAACAATTCATCTGCTTGATAGTTTTCTTTAATTCCAGGTTTAGTTAAAAAATAATCAAACACATCTGTATTTGAATAATCCTTCTTTAATCCTTTAATAATTGTAGATAGATATGAATGTGATGGCTTGTTCCATTCAACTTCATTTATATCCCATGGTGCTGTAAATGTATAAATTGGATAATCGTTGTCACTACCAAGATAGAGAATATTTCCATACCAAGAATGTTCGTTAAAAACATAAGAATTTCTCTCTTGTATACTCTGAAGATTAAGCTCGAATTCAATTCCATCATTTTCTTGCTTTACGATATCCATAAATTGTTCAGTAGTGATTAAATATTTTTTGCTGTAACTAACACATGTAGGTTCTTGGTTTAAGCCGATAAAGGCAACACCTTGATTATTCCACCTTCCAGAGTTCTTCGCAAAATATAACGGATGCTTCAATATATGAATTGATTCTTTAATAGGTAGTGATCGATCTCGACAACCTTCTTCTATCTTACTAGATCCATTAGGTTTTCCACCTTTTATATAACATAAAAAACGATCGTTATTTATGTTAGAACCATAGCTTGCATACCAAACATATTGCTTAGTTTGCTTCATATTTTCTCACCTGCTTTTTTATAAATTTTCTTAGATTTCATTATTTTATTTTTTCGAGTTGTTATTAAGTATTCTACTATAATCTACTAATCTATAAAAATAATTATTACCTTGAATATATTGACTACCTCTATGACGAAATAATGTTTGAAATTAGATGTTTATCTTCTTTATGCTAGTTAGGTGTTAAGAGCCTGAACTGATAAAAAGAATAAAGATGCCTGTCACCACTCGACAAAAGTCGGGTGGTGACAGGCACCGAATTAAACTTCAATGATGATCGGTAAAATCATTGGTCGTTTCTTTGTGTGAGAGAAGACGTATTGTCCTACTGATTTTCTGATTTTTTGTTTGAGAACATTCCATTGTGCTTTGTCTGATTCTTTTAGGTCATGAACTGTTTTTTTGATTAATCCATTTATGTCGTTTAACAAGTCACTTGAGTCTCTGTTGTCTACGAATCCACGAGATATTGTGTCAGGTCTTGTGATAAGCTTTCTTTCTGATTTGCTCATTGTTAAAACAATAACAAGCATACCATCCTCTGAAAGCTGTTTGCGGTCTCGTAATACGATATCACCAACATCATCTAATCCAATGCCATCAACATATGTGTTTCCTGCTGGAATGGATCGTGTTTGTCGGGCAATAGAGTTCTCCAGATCAACTACCTCACCATTTTTAAGAATAAATGTGTTTTCTTCTTCAACACCAACTGTTTCTGCTAGTAAACGGTGATGATGAAGCATTCTGTATTCACCGTGGATTGGGATGAAATATTTTGGCTTCATTAAAGTTAGCATTAACTTCAGATCTTCTTGGTAACCATGACCTGATACGTGCATACCTTTACCTGAGCCGTAAATAACATTAGCACCAAGTGAGTACAAATTATCAACAATTTGCGAAACATTTTTTTCATTTCCTGGTATTGGCCCTGCTGCTAAAATCACGGTATCTCCACGCAGAACCTCAGTACCCCGAAAATTCCCAGTAGATAAGCGGGCAAGCGCAGCCATTGGTTCTCCTTGGCTACCAGTACATAGGATACATACTTTTTCTGGGGAAAGCTCTTCAATTTGATCTTGTTCAATGATCATTCCCTCAGGGGCATTTAGATATCCACGTTTCATTGCTACATCAACAACATTAACCATACTTCTACCTAACAAAGCGATTTTTCTGTTTGTTTTAATCGCAGCATCAACCACCTGCTGTACACGATTAATGTTTGATGCAAAGGTTGATAGAAAAATCTTTCCTTTCGCCTTACGAAAAGCCTCTTCGATGTGCTGACCAACAATTAGCTCTGACGGTGTAGATCCTGAACGCTCTGCATTTGTACTTTCTGATAAAAGAAGTAACACACCTTTCTTACCAATCTCAGCCATCTTATGGATATCAGAATGTTCATTATTTACAGGCGTTAAATCAAATTTAAAATCACCACTATGTACGATTGTTCCCTGTGGAGTTTCAAAAGCAATCCCGAGACAATCTGGAATACTATGATTTACCCTAAAAAAACTAGCTGTCATTTCACCTAAAGTAATTTCAGAATTTGAATTAATTTCATTTAACTCAGTTTCACGCAAAATTTTATGTTCACTTAATTTTAGTTCAATTAAGCCTAACGTAAATCTAGTCGCATAAACAGGTACATTTAGTTTTTTTAGAAAATAAGGAATGCCACCAATATGGTCTTCATGTCCATGTGTAACGATTAGTGCCTTTACTTTGTCTTTGTTTTCCTCTAAATAAGAAACATCTGGAATAATGAGATCTATCCCTAATAAGCTTTCATCTGGAAACTTGTTTCCACAATCAATAACAATGATGTCATTATTATATTGAATAGCATACATATTTTTCCCAACTTCATTTAAACCACCAAGAGCGAAGATCGATAATAGATTGTTATTTGAGGTCAATGTTATACACTCCTACTTCAATTTGTGGTTTTAATATGTGTATTTTTCTAGTCAATTATGTAAGGTTTGATTGAATGTTTAACCCTAATTTTTAACGACTTTCTCTTTATGTGAGCTTAATATTAATAACCGAAGTCAAAATACTATCTTAACTAAGAAATAGTATTTTATGAAAATAGCCTTAATTAAGAAGAATTTTATAAAAGGTAAATTTCATTAAATTACTAAAAAATGTCGTACAAGCTACAACTCTTGAATAGATTGTAAAAGTACTATTTAAAAGGGCGTGACATTTTTGAGTATTCTTCTTAGTTATGTTTTATTAGGATTATCACTTGCAGCTCCAATTGGACCAGTAAATGCTGCGCAGATTGACCGGGGATTTCGTTTTGGGTTTTATCATTCGTGGGTAATTGGCTTAGGGTCAGTAACAGCAGATATAATCTATATGATTATGGTCTATATGGGTGTTGTTAATTTTCTTGATAGTCCCTTCATGCAAACCTTTCTATGGTTGTTTGGTTTTTTTGTGCTAATTTATACGGGAATTGAAACGATTTTTTCTGCAAGAAAAGAAATTAAACATAATCGAAGTGAGTATGAATCTTATTTTAAAACATTTATGACAGGCTTCTTTATGTCCTTATCAAATCCGCTCACTATTTTATTTTGGTTAGGTATTTACGGATCTGTGCTAGCTAAAACTGCTGCTACATACGAAAACCTACAGCTTTTCATTTATAGTGGAGCAATATTGATTGGTCTTTTATTATGGGATTTTACGATGGCAATCATATCAAGTACATTTAGAAAAATTTTAACACCAGGTTTAATCGCTTTTATCTCCGTTATATCAGGTTTAACTTTGATAGGATTTGGTGTTTATTTTGGATTACAAGCTTATCATGTTTTGTTTTAGGTTCTTAAAAAAGTTTCCTTGCTGCAATTTAGTTTGATAATAGCACATTGAGCAGTCACCTATTTCTTCTTCCATTAATACTGTAACATTGGAAGGAGGAATAGGTAATGAATCTTCTGTTTTCAAAAACCGATTTGGATTCAGCTAATTTTACAGCTAACGATTGGCGTCGACTTTCGTATCATGCATTTTCTGAGAAGCTTTCTAATAAAGACACGCCTTTTCCTTGTGTACCTGCAACACATGGATTTAGTACGAACCAATTACGATACGGCTTTGTGTCTGATCCTAGAAAAAAAGAAGCTATTACAGAATTGGCTGAGCTATTAAAAGAATATGGAGAAAATTCCCGAAGCTATGGACCTTACACGTCTTTAATCATATTATTTGAAACACCCGAAGACATAATTGAGAACAACACAGTTGAGGAATTTGAAGAACTCTACTGGAATATCTTAACTAATGTTAGTGAGCTTGATCAATCAGAATGGCCTGAAAATATCCCTTTTGATCCAGGACATCATTTATGGGAATACTGCTTTGAAGGTGAACAATATTTTATGTATTGTGCCACACCAAAGCATGTAAATCGTCAAAGTCGCAGCTTTCCAACTCTTATGTTTGCCATAACACCTAGATGGGTGTTAGATACATTTAATGCAAAACCAAAAAGAGCTGATAAAACGAAAGAAATAATTAGAAAACGGTTAGGTAATTATGATTCTGTTGATATCCACCCCGACTTAAAAGGCTACGGAGAAGACGATAACTTCGAATGGCGACAATACTTTATCCGTGATGATGATAAATCACTTTCAAAGTGTCCTTTTTTAAACAAACTAAAAAAAAATGATAAAAAGGCGTAATTTTCTTTACGCCTTTTTTGCTTATAATACAAACTAGTTTTACCTGCTTAACTGATTACTAGAAAAAACATTATTTTGAACAGCTTAGGATAATTTTGGTCTTTATGGATTACCTTCATTATAATTTTGTCCCTTCCTCTTCTATCATCCTTTTGTTCCTCCTGCAGTTAAGCCAGAGACGAAATATTTTTGGAAAAACAAAAACAATATGGCAATTGGAATGGCAATTAATACGGAGCCTGCTGCAAAGGTTGTAAATTCTGCACCGAACTGATCATCAATCAAATTGAATAAGCCAACTGGTAAAGTGTATTTTTCTTCAGAGCGAAGGAGGATACTTGCGATAATAAAGTCTGCAAAAGGTGCGATAAAAGAGAATAATGCAACAACAGCAAGAATCGGTTTAGCTAAAGGCATGACAATTTGAAAGAAAATTCGAAAATGACCTGCTCCATCAATTTTTGCTGATTCATCAAGCTCCCTAGGGATGGTATCTAAATATCCCTTCATTAACCATGTGTTAAGGGGAATTTGACCCCCAATATAAATGAGAATTAATCCGCTTAATGTATCTAGTAATTGAAATCTAAATGCTAAAACATAGATTGCAATTAACGCCGCGAAATTCGGAATCATTTGTAAAATCAAAAATGTCATTAATCCATATTTTCTTCCAAAGAAACGATATCTTGAAAAAGCATAAGCAATAAGACTTACAGAAATTACCGTGAAGATCATCGTTAAGCAGCTGACTATTAATGAATTTTGATACCATTTTAAATAATACGTTTCTTCTAAATTGAATAAATGTTGATAATGCATTAATGACGCATTTTTTGGAATAATCGAAGAACCTGATAAGCTTTGTCCAGGATTAAAGGAAGACCCAATAATCCATGCAACTGGATACAAGATAATTAAAAACATAATCCCAATGATTAAATACGACAAACCTAGTCTAACGAATTTGTGAGATTTTATATTCATTACATCATATCCTCTTCTTGGAATGATTTCGTTTTTCTAAATTGCCAGATGGCAATCGTGATAACAAAAATTGATAATAATAATGTGATAGCAGCTGCCTTCGAATATTCAGCTGATGTCATTGTTAAACTATAAATCCATGAAATTAAGATATCTGTGCCTCCAGCATTATGTCCTGGTACAGCAGGACCCCCGCCATTAAATAGATAAATCACATTAAAATTATTAAAATTAAATGTGTATTGCGTGATGATTATTGGTGCTGTTGCAAATAACACAAGTGGTAAAGTAATGTTTTTGAACTTCTGTAAGCTATTTGCTCCATCCACTGTTGCTGCTTCATACAATTCATCAGGAATTGATTGAAGTACACCTGTTGTCATCGCAAAAACAAACGGAAAACCTAGCCAGGTTTGAATAAATATTAACGCCATTCTTGTATAAAATGATTCTGTCATCCAAGGAATATCACCTAATCCAATAAGAGCTAAAATATCTTGATTTATGGCACCAAAGGATTCATTAAACATTCCGGCAAAAATTAATATGGAAACAAATCCAGGAATTGCCCAAGGTAGAATTAAGACAGTTCTTATCATTGCTTTACCTTTTAAGTCTTTCTGGTTAACAATAACAGCGAGAATAATACCAAGTGCGACTTGAAAAGTGGTTGCAACAAACGTCCAAACAAGTGTCCAAGATAAAACACCTAAAAAGGTCTCACGCCAAATATCTATTTTGAAGATATCTATAAATGTTTGCAGAAACACCCAATCTACAAGTTTAGCTGGTGGTGAATGATATAAGTCATAGTTTGTAAATCCTAGTAGTATAACAAAAATAATTGGAAAAACAACAACAAAGACCATCAATAAAAATCCAGGTGTCATGATTAAATAAGGAAATCCAGATTCTATTAAGTTTTTATATTGCTCCCATAGTGTATGAAGTGGCTGACCTTTGTCCCTCTTCTCTCCATTTTTGTATGCATCAAATAAATTAAACATTAAAAATATCAAGCCGAAGCCAACGATGATCAGAGCTAAAATCCCTTCAGCTAATAGAAAAATAGAGTTATCTCTGGGTGTTTTTTCACCAAGCGTAACAATTCCCCATAGTCCCATATTAAGTAAATCACGAAAAACACCAAAAAATGCAGCTGTTAATAGTAAAAATAAACCACCCTTAACAAACTGCTTATTATACAATTGTCCTAGACCAGGAAGAATCGAAAGAACAACAGCTGTTTTTCGGTGATTAGTTTGACCAACCCTATTGTGCGCCACTTTTACATCCTCCTTTCCATTTTTAAATAAATTTATAGCAGTACCTCCGATTGGACATACTGCTATTTCTTTATTTAGTTAGAATGACTTGCTTCAATACTTTGACTAATTTGTTTTACGGCAGCATCAAGTGCTTTTTTTGGTTCAGACTTACCTGTTACAATGGTTTGTAAGTTATTCGCCATCGGTTCCCAGACTGTTCCCATTTCAGGAATATTAGGCATAGGAATGGCATTTTGTGATTGTAATGCAACAGCTTTTGCTCCTTCATTCTCTGTTATAGCTGGATTTTCAGCTAATGCAAGATTAGTAGGCACTTCCTGTGTTTGCTCAAAACGAATTAATGAGTTTTCATCATTTGTAATAAATTCAACAAATTTTGTTGCCCATTCTTGGTTTTTTGAATGACTTGATACATGATAACCTTTTACACCCATAAATGTTTTCATATATTCTCCATTAGGAAGCTCAGGCATTGGAGCTATTCCAATATCAACACCTGCATCTTTATATGGCTGGAATTGCCATGGTCCATTCATAACCGCTGCTACCTTACCTTCGCCAAATAAACCATCACGTGTTGAGCCGCCATTTTCTCCGATAAGTCCTTTAGGAAATAAACCTTCGTCATACCATTGTTTAATGTATGACACACCTTCAATGGCTCCTTCATTATTTAAACCAAGATCCTGTGGATTTGGAATATCGTTTTCATTCCCAAATACATAGCCACCATTACCAGCAATAACACCATGAGCCATATAAAAGTCGTCCCATACTGCTAAAAATCCAAATTTACCATCTTTTGTGAAATCTTTAGAAAAGCTATACACTTCATCCATTGTCTCTGGAGGAGCTTCCATCAATGATTTGTTATAAATAAATACAGGTGTTTCAGATGATTTTGGAAGTCCGTAAAGTTTTCCATCATATGTTTGAGCAGAGATTGAAGATTGAGAGAAACGGTCTTTAACTGCTGAATCGACAGTTATTTCTGCTAGATGCCCTTGCACAGCTAATTCTCCAATTTGATCATGAGGTAGTGTCAATACATCGGGTCCTGTTCCAGCAGGTCCATCTAAACGCAATTGCTCACGCATATCGCTTGCCATTAAAACCTCTTTAATCTCAATTTCAATACCGTGTTCTTCAGTAAACGCTTTCGCAACATCCTTTAACCAAGGAGACTTGTCTTTATCTTCCCAAACAACAAGCTTTTCAGGCTTATTTTCATCCTCTGTTGTTGCTACTGTTTCATCACTATCATTCTTAGTCGTTTCATCTTCTGTTTCATCCTGCGGTCCACAGGCAGCAAGAGCGCCTAGTACGAGGATAAAGATCATAAACATTGTTAAATACTTTTTCATTGTGATCCCCCTTTTTCTTTTTTTTGTACAAACGATTGCACGTTATGGTGGAAGCGTTTGCACTAAACTACATTCTCAACATATGATCTTATGTGGATATTAAGAACTTAAGTTTATAGAATAGTTAAAAAATTAATTCTGCAAAGATGTTGATTTTGACATAACAAAAAAGCTGACATTGAATACTGTCAGCTCTTCATCATGTAAGTTATATGGTTAGATCATTCTCGGATTTAACATTGAGGGCATTTTTTAATAACATTTGCAGAAGAGCAGCAAAAACAGCTATTACAAAAGAAGTAAAGGTAATAATGATACCAAGTAATAAAATACCGGGATTTCCAGCTTGATTATAATTTAAAATAATAAAGCCAATAACGTATAACAAACTGATTGTTATAGCGCAGTATTTTATGTACTTTAAAGCTACTTCAGAAGAGTCTGAGAAGGCGATGTTTTTATCAATATACCTTAATAGCTCTAATATTTTATAAAGGGCGAAGAAAAAAGGCAGTGCTGTTAAGTAAATTCCAATTAAAAGTGGATACTGTAAATGCGCAAATTCGGGATACATTTCTGCCAAAACTCTTGATTGCCAAGGCAACCAAAATGAACATAAGCAAAGTATCGATAACCCTATCGTGTAAATTACTATTTTCATCAAAGTTGTTGTTTGAAGTTTCATAAAAAAGCACCTCACTAATGTAATCTTACCTTTAGTATAAATCGTTATTTATTGATATTCAATAAATTATTATTATTATTTAATAAATTATTTTTTGGTTGGCATTGAAGAGCTCGCATGGTTTTTGTTTTAATTGATTTTGTCTTTCTTCTGCAGGGACATACTTAATCTAATAACAATTGTATATCTTTTACTAAATTACTTATTTTATTTTCTCCATATTCATCCCTCTTCACATCGAGGAAGTAAGGTTCTTTAGTTAGGAGATAATTCTTTAAAAGTAGATATGAACCAATAGGGAATTCGTAATCCCAGTTTGCCCTATACCCCACAATGCCATAGTTCTTAATCAAAGCAGTCACTTCTTTTAATATAACTTCTAAAAAAGAATCATAAGGATACTCAGTATCAATTTTAATTTTATTTTCAAAAGTTACAATAATATGTAACATTCCATTTTTTTTCAGTGTAAAGTTCCACATAGTAATAAATGGTTCACTATCCCATTCACAGCTAGTATTATTAGATAAGCCATAATCACTTGATATACAGGTACTGTTTAAATAAAGAAGAGCAGATAACAAGTCACCTAAGCAGTCACTCACATATGTAACATTAAACGAAAATTTCTGAGAATTTATTTCAATAAATCCATCTACTACCCATTGATCTATAAAATCATATTTAAATTTCAATATTACCACCCTATCTTCTTACGTTTATGTTTTTTAAAATAACTTCTTATTAAAAAGATCAATATTGTGAAGATTTTTGTTTAGTAAATTATTAATAATCTGACTATTCACTTCTTTTTCTCTTAGATCGTTATCTTTAAATTTTAATAGATCTTCTAGACGTATCCATTTACTATCTGATATTTCATTTTCTCTAAGTATAAAAGCACCTCCAATGATTTCAGCAGTAAAATGAAAGAGAATGACGTGATCATTAGTTTGACTTTTAAAGTTATATATACCCGTAGTGCTGATAAGCTTTACATCATACCCGGTTTCTTCTTTTACCTCTCTATGTGCTGCTTTTAGAATGTCTTCACCATATTCAATACGTCCACTTGGAAAATTCCATTTCTTAAATGCTTTTGGTTTTGTTTCTTGAATAATGAATACTTTACTATCCTTATAAATGGTAACACTCACAACTAAAACAATATTCTGCTGGTTCATTATTTCTCCACTTTCAATTATTTTTAAATTTTTATATATTCCTAATGTAAGATTTTAGTTCTGATTAGCAATGTCCAATTTTTTTATTATTGATACAAAATGGAATATACGAAAACCATCTTATCGATATGTTAAAATAAAATATGTTAACTTATTGATATTTTAGTTAACACATATTTTACGAGGAGGAAAACAATGTATAAGCTAAGAGGACATCACCTCTTTTGCCTTCTGGGTTATCGAGGTATGGGGTATTCCAAAGAATATGTGGAAAATATGACGATTCTTCATCAAACATTAAAAAACGATCCTTTTACAAAAATTAAACTTGTTAATGGTCCAGATCAGCTATGTGAAAAATATCCAAACTCAGGTGAATATCATTGTCAAAACAATTCAATTTATGAGCGAGATCGAGCTATTTTAGAAAAATTAGGGCTTACAATTGGGCAAATTTTATCTTGGAAGGACATCGAGATGCAAATCCAGAAGTATGTTGTACCTTCTGACATTCAAACAGTTTGTGAAACTTGTTCCTGGCGTTCTTATGGTGTATGTGAAGAAGGAATAAGAGATGTTCTTGAAGGAAAGGGCTTAAGAGAAGTTAAGTAAGTCCTTTCCTTTCTTTTGTTACTAAATGATAGCCTCCAACAAATTCCTCATTTTGTATCACTAATAATTGACCCCGACCTTCAATCTAAAGTATGTCATCTATATTCTTCCCTTGGTTCATAAACTTTTTAGAGAAAATAATTACATATATGTATAAACAGATCACCAGAAAAAGTTCACAAAACTTTCACTTATGAAGAAATTTTTATTTATATATAATAACAGTTATTCTCGTTAAAGAAAGGATGTTTTCGTTTGCCTAGTAATAAAAAAGAAGGAATTATCTTTGCAATTTTCATGTGTTCAGGAATGGTTTTTATTATGACCTTATACAACACACTATTACACGGAGTTTCAATCACATTTTGGAGTGCGGTACTGCAATTAATTATAACTTTCATCATTGCATTTATCGTTGAATCACTAGTTGAGCCTAGAGCACGTAAACTTGCGCTATCCTTCCCTTATGATAAATCTAAACAAATGAATGTTATTTTAGCCATATCATTTTGTATGGTTCCAGCGATGGTGCTTATTATGTCTGTATATGGTCTTATTTTAACCTCAATTATGGTAGGCATTGAAGGATCTATTTTCACAGCTTATCTTAAAACTGTTGGGCTGAACCTTATCGTGGCTCTACCAGCTCAATTACTTATAGTTGGTCCAATTTCACGTGGACTACTAACTAAATTCATTAAACCCATGAGCCAAAAGCCAGAAGTAAGCATATAAGATTCATTCAGTTCATAATGGTGAATATAAGCTTTAACATCAATAGTAGACCAAGCTTTTAAGATTTGGTCTACTATGTTGATTATAGTTGAGTTAGTAGAGAGAATTTTCTAGACTTATCTTAACTTGTTTCCACTCACTATCTATAATGCTGTAATAAACAGAATGTCGATATGTACCGTCTTTTCTGATCATGTGATTTCGTAATATTCCTTCTTTATTCCCTCCTATTTTTTCTATTGCTTTTTGAGATCTAAGATTTTGATCATCTGTTTTAAATTGAACTCGTATGAAGTTAAGGTGTTCAAAAGTATATTTTAATAGTAGATATTTACACTCTAAATTAGCATCTGTTCCCCAAACTGTCGGGGTTAACCAAGTCCAACCAATTTCTAATCCTCGATTTATTTTCGAGATATCTAGGAATCTCGTACTCCCGATCACCTTATTGCTTTCTCTACATTTAATAACAAATGGGATCTCATTTCCTAACTCTTTTCTTCGTAAAGCGTCTTCTACAAAGAATTCCATTTGCTGATAAGACATAATTGACTTTGGTAAGTGTGCCCAAATTTCTTTGTGTTTACCAGCTTCATATAACTCTTTTGTGTGAGAAAATTCCATTGGTACTATTGTAACGGTATTTCCTGCAAGTTTTTCAAACATCAACATGATTCAAGCCCCCTCTTCTGTAATTTTGACCATTTGCGAATCATTTTTTAAAAGGTATAAAAGGAAGAACTGATTAAAATAATCGCAATACCCAGTTCTAACAAAATGTACTCTAATCTCTCTTTCAATAGATAATTTTCTATAGCACTTAACAAACATATTGTCGCTAATATAACTTGTAAAATACTAAAGTAAAAGCTTGTCAACCCATTAAATAAACCCATTACAATAACAATTATTGCAAATATTAGCAAGGTCACATCTATAAATTTAGGGATAATCTTTTTTGAATTTCGTTTATCTTTAAAAAACAAAGAAATTACTGACTCCAATTTGTTAGATTGTTTAGAAATAATATTCACCAAATTCCTACCGTATTTTTGTGTTTGTGTCTGTAAATTATTGTAACATTTTAAAGATCTATAGTTCTTGTTTTTTCAACAAATAAAGGCTCTATATCAAAATGATATAGAGCCAACAAACTAATCTATCTAAAAAGGGTGATTATGATGATTTATAGACGATTCATATGTAACGATAAAAAATTTTTTGTTCAACGATTTCTTTACATATAGATTGATAGCTATTGATATGAATCATAGCTATCCCTGTAAAGTAATTAACTTAGCTAATCTTATAGTGACCATACACTCTACTTCTCTTGCAATAGCTGTGTATAGAATTAAAGAAAAAAAGTCATAAAACTAATGATCAAGTTTTTCGACTTTTTTCTCATTTGCTTAACTATGCTATTTTTAGTTAATTATGATGTCCCTCTTCAGCAGCCATTGCTATTGCCTTTGTTTCGTGAATTGTTCCATATGGATGCTGTGGTGGTGCATAAATTGAATATAGCTTAAGTGGTTTGTTGCCTGTATTTATTAAATTATGCCATTTTCCAGCTGGTATGATTATTGCATAATCTTCATAAACTTTTTTCTGGAAATCCAAACGATTTTTCCTATCTCCCATTTGGACAATTCCTTGCCCTTGTTCAACACGCAAAAATTGATCAAGTGTTGGGTGAATTTCTAATCCAATGTCTTCACCAACATTTATACTCATTAAGGTAAGTTGCAAATGCTTCCCTGTCCATAATACAGTACGGAAATTATCGTTTTGTTTAGTTGCTTTTTCAATATTAACAACAAAAGGTTTTGCTCCATAATCTGTTAATTGGTTTGAGAGGTCTTCATTTAATAATCCGATTCGGGCGGTATTTTCTTGTTGACCTGATAATGCCCATATAAACAAATGTTGATAGTAGGAATCTTGTGTACGATAACAATTTTTTTGGAAATTTTCATATATATCTAATTCTGCTTTAAATGCTTTTTGTAGACCTTCTTGATAGCTACGATACGTTATTTTATCAATTGTGTACTCAGGTTGCATTCCAGTAATTGTTGTATAGTAATTGGTGAATGCTGTTAAATGAGCTCTTTTTCTTGATAATACATAATGAATTTCATTTTTATGCTTTTCATTATATGCTTCTTTAACTAACTGATTGTATAGTTGTATAGCTGATGCCTCTTTTTTTATTCCCAAAATAATCGGTTGTAGTAGATCTTGATCATCAGATATTGAATTTCTTATCGAAAATGTTGAGTTGTAGATCTGTTTGTGATTAAGAGCATATTTAGGTGACTGATAGACATTAGGCACATAATACATGTAACTCATTCCCTTCAGAGTTTTTTTCCTTGTATCATATGCCTAATTATAAATAATGTCATTTAACAAGAGCTTAATATTCAATTTTAATGCACCAGTTTCCTTAGGTAAATCGTTTCTAGAAAGCTTAACAACTACTAACGATAATATCAATATTCAGTAAAGGAAATTCTTCTATAAGTAACGCGCTTAAGTTATCCCTTTATCTGTTAATGACGAGTCTTTCGGATACAAGCTATTTGGAAGATCTAAAGTATGTTCACCTTGAGCATGTCTTATAAATAGTAATTCCACTATTCTTCAACTTCAATTGAACTTGATTTCAGCAGGGAATTTGCCAAGTTTTCGAGTAGCATTTTAGAGAAGCATGTCAAAGGGAGACCCCACAGGCGCGCAGCTTACGAGAGGGCTCCAGGACCGCCCGCGGAAAGCGAATGCCTGTAACGGAAACCAACAACCGAGTTTAACAGAGTCAATATATAAAAGAAGGAACAAAAAAATGCAATTACCTAGGATAATTGCACTCGTTTTCTTTCTTATATAGTTAATAACTTTTTAATCGATTTTATCGCTAGTTTTATTGGCATCACCATGTTTAACACCTTTGCTTTTGTATGGCTTCGCACTTTTTGCTTTGTTTGCACCTGTTTGCCAACGTGTCCAGCCTTTTTTGCCAGTACCGCGACCTGTCCCGCCCTTACCTTTTGCTTTACTCATTTTATCAACTCCAATATTCTCTGCTTTATATATTATTATCATTAGTTAGTTTCAGCCATTTTATTTGGGTAAAAACAAAAGAATGAAGTTTAATCATATAACAATAAAAGCTTAATTAAAATAGAAAACAATTTAATTGCCGAAATAGCTTTAGGTTCTATTTAATTTCTTCTACTATAGAGGTTCCTTCACTTTGCTCGTTGTCGTTCCATTTCCACTTTTCGTGCAATCAATTCTTCCATCAGAAAGAATCTCAGGAACAGAATAACACTGACCACCTCTAATTTCATTGTTTATGTTTATATGATTGTAGTGAAAATGTAATTGACCATTTTCTTCAACAAGTCCAATAAGAAAACCTTTGATAATGTCTCCACCACTATATGTTGCAAACAAAATGGAGCCTTCCTGTTGATAGTTAAAAATCGTTTTTGCTGAAACTTCGCCGTTTTCTGAGTTTTCTATCGCAACAAATGTTCGGTTATGATAATGAATCATCTTAACTTCACTCCACTTCCATATTAATGTTTCTTTTCATGTTTGAACTTGAGTTGAGAATTCACAAAAGTACTAATTACTAAATCTTTATAGTAAAAAATCAGAGCTTAGTGAACAAGCTCTGATTGGATAAGTCGGTTTTATTTAGGGTGCTGTGAAACAATTGTGAAACAAGAAAATTCGGGGCGTGACAGGCACCGCACTTACTGTACTAATTCATCAACAGATTCTTTTCTATGTACACGTTTGATTGCTTCGCTAATTAATGGTGCAACTGAGAGTTCGACAATTTTGTCGATTCGGTTTTCTTCTGGAAGAGTAACGGAATCTGTAATGATAAGTTCTTTGATTTTAGAGTTTTGAATTCGTTCTATTGCTGGTCCAGATAATACTGGGTGTGTACAGCAAGCGTAAACCTCTTTAGCACCATTTTCTATAAGTGCGTTTGCTGCTAGTGTGATTGTTCCTGCTGTGTCGATAATATCATCAATTAATATCGCTGTTTTCCCTTCAATGTTTCCAACAATATTCATCACTTCAACAACATTTGGTTTTGGTCGTCTCTTATCTATAATGGCAATTGGAGCTTTTAATCTATCTGCTAATTTACGAGTACGCGTTACCCCACCATGATCTGGTGAAACGATCACAATATCCTGTAAATTCTTACTTTCAAAATAATCTGCTAAAATTGGGACTCCTAGTAAATGGTCTATTGGAATATCAAAAAACCCTTGAATTTGTGGTGCATGAAGATCAAGTGCAATAACACGTGTTGAACCTGCCGTTTGAAGTAGGTTTGCAACTAGTTTAGCTGTAATTGGCTCTCGAGCTCTTGCTTTACGATCTTGTCTTGCATATCCATAGTATGGAATGACTAAGTTGATTGTATTTGCTGAAGCACGCTTTAATGCATCAACCATAATTAAAAGTTCCATTAAATGCTCGTTTACAGGGTTGCTGATTGACTGAATAATGTATACATCACAACCACGGATACTTTCTTCTATATTTATTTGGATTTCTCCATCACTAAAACGAGTAACAGAATTCTTTCCTAATTCGATTCCAAGAATATCACAAATTTTCTGTGATAAAGCCGGATCAGAGTTTAGCGAAAATATTTTCATATTAGAATCTTCATGTTCATGTTGATTAGACATAATAAAGCGAAAACCTCCAAGGAATTTTTATATTTTATCATTCGACATATTTCTATTTTACACTATTCGTAAAATGTACAATAGCATCAAAAGTAAAAAAATATGTTTTTCTTGTGTAGTTTGAATATTCGCATTATATATTAGCTTTAAACGTTACCTTCTTTTTTAACTTAGCTAAGAAAACAAATAGTAGAAAAACAACTAAACCTACACCTAAAAAAGGTAGTAGCTTCATTAATAAATTCATCCAATGAAATGGTGCGTCATGGGAATATATAGCTTTATTCCAGTGATTTTTCTTTACTTCAACTGCAATCGTTATATCTGTCTTACTATTATTTATCTTGTAATATTTTGTTCCTTTCGGAAATGCATTTGAAGCATTTCCGAAATAATCTCCTGTCATATCGTTCGGAATCGTTTTTACTTGGCCGATCTCTTTTTCGATATCATTCTTTGAGACTTCTTCATCTGTTACTTCATAAACGTTTCCTTCCCATACAACAAACGGATATGCCCAGCTTAAGCCTTGTGCTGAAGCAGTAAATAATAAATTTAATAAAAAAAATAAAATGATTTTTTTCATTCCACTTAACACAACCTTTGTAAAGATCTGAAAGCTCAAATGTACTCAAGTATAGTCAACTATTGAGTTGAGGTCTTAAAATGAAGACGAACAGGTTCAATTTTACTCATTGTTGCTTTATACAAGCTAATATTTCCAACAGCAGGTTTTGTGGAATTAGATTGAACTTCAAAATTTGTATGTAACCCTATTGTCCAAATCGCTTGATTTTCTCGCTTTAAGACGATAGCAAGTGTTCCGAACTGTTCAATGCTGTCCCAAGAAAATAATTCTTTATGCCCATTTTCAGTTACAGAAATTCCTTCAGTATTACTTACAACTTCAATATTTTCACCTGACCAAACTCCATGAATTTCCGCTCCGACATAATAATAAGAAACTCCATCACCGCGATCTCCATAGGTTCCGATATATTGTTGAATTGTTTCTTCTGCTGTTTTATATGTAATAGCGGCAATATCTTTTTCTATCCATTCAACCTTGAAATTACCAACTTTATGATATGGTAATTTTTCTTTTGGTTTCGCCAAAATTCCATAATAAGATCTATAATATAAGCTTTCTCCAGTTTTAACATTTTCTTTTATCGAAAAAACATGTTTAAAATCCGGTGATATACTCGTCATATTGCTTATTTTCTGTTCACTTATGATGACCATGATAATCTGGCTAACAATGAAAATAATTAAAATAATGCTGTAAGTTACTTTTAACTTTTTAGACTGTTTAATTAAAAAGTAGATGCTTATTAATAAACAAATAGCAAGTGTCATATTGATTATATAAAACAACCGGTTGTCAATATACTCCACTTGAAAATTAGCATTTATGTATAGGAATACTATCTGCATACAAAAGAAGACAATTGACATAAGGAATAAAGTCAAGCCTATTAAATAATTCAATTTATTTCGTTTCAATAGCTTGATCCTCCTTTTCAAACTCCCACGTTTTGCCTTTATCCTCTGAAATGAATTTTCCTTTTATCTTGCCACCTTCATAATCACCTTGGTGTCCTTGATTAACATAAATAGCTAAGTGATTTCCTTCTTTAATGGGGATTTCTGCTGATACAAAGATTTGCTGATATTTTTCTGGAACAGAAATAGTTGCTCTTCTCCAGGTTTCTCCAGTATTGTGTGTAAAATAAAGCTCTGGTGCTGTTGGATTAATTGTTCCAAAAGATAAAAATCCAGTAGTTTCATCAATAAATCCACCATCTGAAATTAAGCTTGTCACACCTGAATTAGCTGTTTCCTTCCAACTCACCCCACCATCATGCGTGACAAAAATATGCGATGATTCGAAAGACATTGTCCTTCCTCCAGATATAATGACATAACCGAAGTTTTCATTTAGAAAATCTATCTTTCTATACCTCATTGGCGAGAACTTTTCAGTTACAACTGAGTTTTTCCACGTTGCACCTTTATCTTTTGAATAAGCTACGATTACTTTTTGATGATCCACATTTTCACCTTCTGTATATAAAAAGGCTGCCATATCATCACTTAAAAAATAGCTTTTCTCAATAAGTTCTTGTTTGTTTCCCTTATACTCACCTTTAAATAAGTGATCTTTTTCAACAGGGACTTTCCTCCAGCTTAATCCGTTATTAAATGTGATGCTTAGTTCATCATTTTGTAAGGTATAACTAATATTCGTATTAGAAATAGGCTGTAATTGCTCAACTTTTTCTTTATTTATATTTCCAGATAACTGATTTTGTTCTGGAGAAGGAATGTTACTAGATTGATAAAAGTAGATGGTAGCAACAATTAAACCAACTATCATAATGGACGTTACTACCCCTATCAACATTTTCATTTAAGTTACTCCTTATCTATGAATATAAGAGTTACATAGAAGTTGTATGTCTATTTGATTTTCTTAATGGATACAGAATGGTTTGAAAAGTGGATTAAAACATTTCCGCCTGATGAAAAAATGACTTCAAATGACAATGTTGCAGCGTTTACTGGTAGAAACTCTTCATACAACCAAATATCAATGTCTCTATTGAAAATACTTTTTTCGTTATCAAAATTATGATGTTGAGATTTAAAGATTGAGACATTGTGAAAGCTTAAAATCCAAAGTTCTTCATTTTCTTCCTCTTCATCATTAGAAAGAGTAAAATGAACATTTATCTGTAGTAGGCTTTTATGTTCGATTTTCATTTTTATTAAACGATAATCATGAAATCCCCACGAATTGAAATGCTTGAACACTTCAATTGGTAATCGATCTTTCAAGGCTTTATAAATTTCCTGATATTTTTCAATGTTTAATTGCCATTGAGTTTCAAACTTATTGCATTCTTGTTCACTGATATTGTCTGTATTCTGAGCTACATGTAGCTCGTAGAGAAAATATTTCAATAAGGTTTTCATCTCCTACTTTTCACATTTTAATTTTTTTCTTATTTGCGTTCCTATTTATGTTTAATTTCTTGTCATAAAATGTTGATTCTCTCATTTTGTGCGCTTTCTCAGTCTTCTAAAATCGCAATATATAATCTTTACTCAGTTTATTTTACCATAAAAATCCAATGAATTTTAAAACTAACTATGTTAAATGAATGTAATACAATTTATTCTTATAATGAAGCATCACTAATCACTTACAATGAATATCTTAAAAGGAAAATCATAAAAGTAAGCGAATAGTAACTTAATGTGTTTATTTTATAGGAGGTAGTAGATTTGAGTGACTTAAGAAGAATGAGTAAAGAGGAATTGATAGAGCTTTACTCTAAATTAGAAAAAGATTTTCAGGGAATTAAGGATAAAAATCTTTCACTTGATATGTCCAGAGGCAAACCAAGTCCAGAGCAGCTTGATTTATCTTTAGATTTACTTACGATATCAAGTGATTCACTACATGTTTTAGAAGAAATCGATGTTCGTAATTATGGCTCTTTAGATGGTCTGCTTGAAACAAAGCAATTATTTACTGAGATTTTGCAAGTTAATACATCTGAAGTGATTATTGGTGGGAATTCAAGTCTGAATATGATGTATGATACTGTTTCTAGAGCTTTATTACATGGAGTAATTGACAGTAACATACCTTGGAGTAAAGAAGAGAAAGTGAAATTTTTATGTCCTAGTCCTGGTTATGATCGACATTTTGCTATTTGTGAATTATTAAATATTGAGATGATCACAATCGATATGTTAGAGGATGGTCCTGACATGGATAAAATTGAAGAGCTTGTTAAAGAAGATAAATATATAAAAGGTATTTGGTGTATTCCGAAATATAGTAATCCTGATGGAACAACTTATAGTGACGAAGTTGTAGAACGGCTTGCTAATATGAAGACAAAAGCACCTGACTTTAAGATCTTTTGGGATGATGCTTATACAGTTCACCATTTAACTGATAAACCCTCACAATTAAAAAATATGTTACAAGCTTGTAAGGATGCAGGTAACCCAAATAGGGTCTATATATTTGCTTCAACATCTAAAATTACCTTCCCTGGATCAGGTGTTTCGGCTATGGCAAGTAGTGAAGAAAATATAAAATTCATAAAAAAACAACTCGCAATCCAAACAATTGGCCCAGATAAAATTAACCAGCTTCGACATGTTCATTTCCTAAAAGATTTGGAGAATATAGAACAACATATGAAAAAGCAAGCGGAAATCATTAAACCTAAATTTGATATGGTAACTACCATACTAGAATCTCAATTAAGTCATTTAAATATTGCTTCTTGGAGTAACCCTAAAGGTGGATATTTTATCAGCTTAAATACACTTGATGATTGTGCAAAAGAATCGGTTAAACTTGCAGCTGAAGCAGGTGTTACCTTAACAAATGCAGGAGCAACATTTCCATATGGTAAAGATCCTAGAGATCGAAACATAAGAATTGCACCTACATTCCCTTCTTTAACTGAATTAAAAACAGCTATTGAGATTCTTTGTGTATGCATAAAGATGGCAAGTATCAAAAAACTGATAAACAACTGAGAAACAGGTTTAGAATTTAAAAAAGGTATATATCTATGCGAAGGTAGATATTGGGCCTTAAGTGTTAAAGTTAATGAAAAACCCGAATTATTAGGTGACGTTAATCAATCTTGCGCCTAATAATTCGGGTTTTCTGAATTATTCACTATATAATTAGTGTTTATCGTCTCTATTGACGATTTCGTTAATTATGTCCTAGCTTGCTTTCAATATCCCTAATGACCAGCTTCATTATCTGGTTCTAACTCATTTTTAACTATTCGAATTTTATTAATTCTTTTTTCATTCACTTCTTCAACTGTAAATAAATAACCATTAAATTCCACAGTAACATCCCCTGAAGAAACTCTTGGAATATATCCAAGTTGACCGATTATAAATCCACTTAATGTGTCATAATCTTCAGATGGTAGCTTAATGTCGATAATTCGATCAACTTCATGTAAACTTACAATTCCATTGAACAAAAAGGTATCATCATCTACTTTGACATATTCAAATTCTTCCTCATCATGCTCATCAAAAATGTTCCCTACTATTTCTTCTAATAAATCCTCAAGTGTGACTATACCTGCTGTGCCACCAAATTCATCAATCACAACGGCCAAGTGTACTTTATTTTTCTGGAGATCACTAAATAAGTCGTCGGTTACCATAGATTCAGGAACAAAATATGGTTTTCTAATGATTTTTTTCAGAAGAAATGTTTCCGCATCTCCACTTTCCATATATTGAAGGATATCTTTAACATGGAGAATTCCAATAATATTATCAAAATTGTCTTCATAGACAGGAAACCTTGTATATTTTTCTATATTTATAAAGCGGAGGACTTCTTTTAGTGAAGCATCTGCTGGTATTCCTATAATATTTGTTCGATGAATCATGATATTTGAAACAATAGTATTATCAAACTCAAATATATTGTTAATCATCATCTTTTCTGTATCCTGAATGGCTCCTCTTTCTTCTCCAACATCAACCATCATTCTAATTTCTTCCTCTGTCACTTGTTCATCATTTGCATGAGGATCAACACCGAATAATCGAACTAAACCATTAGTTGATAACGTTAATAATTTAACAAATGGTGATGTGATTTTCGAAAGAATTGTTAATGGTCTAGCGACAAACATAGAAATCGGCTCAGCTTTTTGCATCGCGATTCTTTTTGGTACAAGCTCACCAACAACTAACGTAAAATATGATAATACTAATGTAATCAGTACTACAGATATTGATTCAAGCCATTTATCTGATAAAGGTACACCTAAGCTTGAAAGTAGAGAAGCAAGCTGACCTGAAAAGCTTCCTGCAGCAAATGCACTTGCAAGGAAACCGGCAAGTGTAATACCAACCTGAATAGTGGCTAAAAACCTACTAGGCTCTGATAATAATTTTTGTAACAAAATGGCTTTCTTGTCACCCGATTCTGCTAACATTCTTACCTTATTATCATTTAAAGAAATTAAGGCTATTTCAGAAGCAGCAAAAAAGGCATTCAAAATAATTAAAACAATAAGAAAAAAAACTTCTATGGACAAGCAATGTTCCTCCAATTAATTAGTTAAATTTATATTCTTAAGATTATATTGTAACTGAATATCATAGCAGAAAATGCATAATTTATGTCTTTTTTAGTAATTTTTTTATATAAGTAAATAAATATAATTCACCAGCAATAGTATGTCCACAGTTTTGAAATTTAAATATAAACTTCATTTATTGGAGAACTGATAAATAGGTATAAATCAACTGTTTGAACAGCACTAGTTTTTAAAGCTAAGAAAGATCTTCATTTATTTCTAAGCTCATAATAAATTGTTCACCAATAAGACCTACTTTCCTTCTACCTGTATCTTGAAATCCAACTTTAGCATATAGCTTTTGTGCAGGTATATTTTTATGGTTTACAGCTAAAATAATTTCATTACAGGTAGAAAACTCCTTCTTGACGAAATCTTCTAATAATAGCATTCCTTTTTTCGCAATCCCTTTACCTTGATATGGATAATTAATAGAAAATGCTGTTAATAGCATGGCATGCGGATTATCTGTATACTCCATTACTCTTTCAGTTGAATGCAAAAGAAAATATCCAACTGGTTTTTCATTGCTCAATAGGACCATTCGATATTGATTTCTTGTTACTTCTATTGCATTTTTAGGTAATGCAGTGAATTTTTCTTGTTCTGTAGGTAGCTGAAAAGAGTTTAAATGATCTAAATGCTCTGTTGAAAAGTGTGTCAATGTGACTTCTTTGTTATGATCCATAAAGTTATCCTCCTGACTTTACCTAACAATCTTGAATAAAAATACTACCTATATTTAAATTTCTCCTTTTTATCTCTCCTCCCCTTCCATATGTACCAGAAAAATACTAGTCTAGTTATGATTATTTTTATATTCTTTATACCACTGATGAATTTCAGCTTGAATCTCTTTCCAATGAAAGTCAGCTAAAATGAATGGAAAACCGTTTTGTTTGATTTCTATGATCTCAATTTGGTCTACTCCAAAATCAACAATACAAAAATTCGTATATGGTGAAGGAATCACTACTATATCGGCTTTGCTATTAAATAAAGCATTAATGGCATCTTTTTGTTCTTCAGTGATTGACCAATTTTCTTTTGCAGGAGTGCTGTCTAATGATTCACTATTAATCATACTTCTTTGAGCTAGTTCATTTGAATTTATTGGTTCATCAATTTTATGAGTTTTAGCTTTTCTTTCACTTAAGTTATCTTTTATGTGATGTAAAAGCTCAACAATTTCTGCTAAACCTAAGAAAAAAACGCCGGAAATAATGCCTGCAGCTGCCCACTTAATAAATGTTGACAGCAAAAATACTTCTTCATAACCATCATGAACACTTGAAAAAGTAAGGGCACAAAATATCCCAACTACAATTTCGACCCATCCAATTATACTTAGCGCAACGGCCATTTTATTTTCTTTATTGAACAATTTCATCTCCACCCACTAGTAGTAGTTAACAAGGTTAATATTACCATAATTTTCAACTGATATAGTTGGTTAATTTAATCACAATTTTATAATTGCTAATAAACACTTGAAAATAGGAATGAAATCTAGTATAATCTTATAAGTACTTTAAAAACTAGATATATATTACCTGTATAACCTCTAGAATATGGCTAGAGGGTCTCTACCAGGAGCCTTAAAATCCTGATTACAGAAAATGACCTCATCGTTTTCTGTAATCAGGATTTTTTTGTTATCTTGTGAAAAATTTGAAAGGATGAAAAATAAGTTATGAATATAAAAGTTTTTATACTTGCGTTATCAACTGTTGCAGTTGGGTTGGTTGAATTAATCGTAGGAGGCATCCTACCTACAATTGCTAAAGATTTTAACATTTCATTAAGCTCGGCTGGACAGCTAATTTCTGTTTTTGCTCTTATTTATGCTATTGCCGGTCCTGTTTTACTAGTTATGACAAGCAAAGTTGAACGGAAAAAGTTGTATATTATTTCTCTATTTGTTTTTTTTACCGGCAATATTATGACTTATTTTAGTACTAGTTTTTCATTTATGATGTTTGCTAGAATTTTAACTTCAATGAGTACAGCACTTATTGTTGTCTTGTCTTTAACTATAGCAGCGAAGATTGTCGCTCCAGCACATAGGGCAAAAGCTTTAGGTTTAATTTACATGGGGATAAGTTCATCACTTGTAATGGGTGTTCCTCTTGGTATATTGATTTCAAATACCTTAGGCTGGCGTGTCATCTTTTTAGGAATTGCCATATTGTCTATTGGATCTCTTGTTCTTATTTCAATCTTTTTGGAGAAGGTTCCTGGAGAAAACATGGTTCCTCTTTCACAACAAATAAAAGCAATCGCCAGTGCGAAAATCGGTAGTGCACATCTTGCAACGATGTTTATGTTAGCAGGGCATTATACACTTTATGCCTATTTCACTCCATTTTTAGAAACGGAGCTTCAATTAAACTCGAATTGGATTAGTATTTTTTATTTATTATTTGGTATTGCAGCTGTTAGTGGTGGAGCTTTCGGAGGCATTCTCTCGGATTCTATTGGATCTCGTAAAAGTATCATCGTCGTGATTAGTTCATTTGCTGTTGTTCTATTTTTATTACCTTTTACGACTTTTTCGCTTATCCTATTCATACCTGCTATGATGATTTGGGCAGCATTAAGCTGGGGTCTAGCACCACCTCAGCAAAGTTATTTGATAGAAACAGATCCTGCTACATCTGATATACAGCAAAGCTTTAATAATTCAGCATTGCAAATTGGTATCGCACTAGGATCTGGTATTGGCGGTATTGTGTTAAGCCAAACAGGAACTGTCTCCAAAACTGCGTGGTTTGGTGGAGTTATTGTGATTATCTCTTTATTATTTGCAGTCTTTTCTATAACAAGAAAAACGATAAAAAGAGAAAAAACAATTTCCGTTTCAAAGGTACAAAGTACTAACTAATCAAAAGGAAAATAAGTTTTAACTGAGAGTGCATTATACAACTGCACTCTCTTATTTTATTAATTTCTCATTATTATTTTCAGTTTGGTGCTCTTTTGTTATATAATCATCTTCTTCAAACTCAGAAAAAGAATTACAATTTTAGATTTAATTCTTTTGAGAGTTTAAAATTCTAAAGGCTAAAAACTATATAGCTCTCTAATGATGATTTTTAAGATAGTTAATAAGGTGAAAATGAAAATGGTAATGCTATTAAAATAATGTTAACCTAAAATTACTATGAATGTAATATCGAAGAATTGATTGAACAAGTTATTTTTCTTATGCAACCTCAAGCAACCATTCATAATATTGAGATCACTTTTCAATTCCAAGATGAAAATCTAAGTCTTTATTGTATACCACATCAAATTAAACAGGTGGTTATTAATTTAATAAAAAATGCATTGGAAGGCTATTAAATCTAGTGGACAAATTAGGATCAATGTTCAAAACAAAGATGAAGCATTAATACTTACCGTTAATGATAATGGTAAGGGTATGTCTGAAGATGAATTACATAGGTTAGGTACCCCGTTTCATACTACAAAGGAAAATGGCACAGGCTTGGGGATTATGATGATCGAAAGCATCATTAAAAATAATCATCAAGGACAAATTTCAATTGATAGTAAACTAAATATAGGAACTACATTTATAATTGAATTACCTTTCAAGCTTGATGAAATGTAAGATAAGGCAATCTTTATCGATTGCCCTTTTTATACTTAATATTGTTTATCCAAATAATTATTCATTTTCCTGAATCACATCAATTATATATTCTTCCAAAGGATTACGAACTGAATTTATAAAGCTCTTACCTGCTCCCCAACCAATATCAAGAAAGCCTTCACCGTTTCCGGTAGACACACATTTCATTATTGTTTCTCCTTCAAAATTGTCAATCGTTACTGTTAACGAGGCTGTACTACTATTTCTCAGAAAAAACTTTTCTAGCACAAATATACAAATCCGTTTATCATCACCCGCAACCTTGTAATCATAAAACACGATTAGTTCCTTAACTTCACTATTTTCTGTAAGTAGCATTGCTGCTTCAAAAGGTTCTATTGTTAATTTGAATTCAGAATACTTTTTCATGTGTAACGCTCCTAAATTTAATATGATAAATAAATTTATAATAAATTAAAAAATGTATAAATTTATATACGAAACAAATCATAGTAAGTTTCGATTTTACTTCCTTTTTAAAAAATAAATTAGAAGATCAAGGCTATACTTATATAATTCACATGATTTATTTGAAAGAAACAGACCAAATCATAGTGAGTTAGTCTGTTAAGTGAAAGAATTATTTTTTTCCTAAATCATCGATCAACCAGTGTGTTGGTATGGGATCTAAATTACTTTCTATATAAAATTTATATTCATCACTTAGTTTTTCAACTTCAAAGGATACTTCAAATGTTATTGAGTCTTTAGATTGAATAAGAACCTCTTGAGGATTATTTATTGAGCGGATTTCCCCTCTGTATTTTTTGTCTTCTTTTTCTTCCTTTAGCTCAAATTTAAACTCGGAAGGAGTAATTGGTTCTCCATCATCTCGCACATTTTTTACATTCACGTTAATTATTATTAAGTGTTTATTCTCTGATAATTCTTCTACAAAAGCAGATTCAACTGTTGTTCCATAATAACCTCCTTTAACCGCTTCACCATATACCAACATTCCTTGATCCATTCTTTCTAATTGATTTTGTTCTTCTGCTGTCAAAGTCAAACTCCTATTGTGTTCATTATATGCTGAGTAGCCTTCTAGATTTGGTGTGAATACCTTTGTGTCTATAGGGCTGTTAATTTGTAGCTTTTCTGGATATATGTAGCTAATAATTTCTCCATTAGAATCATAAGCTTCAAATTGAACAAGAATTCCTGAATCTTTATCAACCCAAAAACGGAAACTTTCTTCTGGAATCATTTTATTTATTTCTTGATCAACAGTTCCCTTTAAAACAATTGTATTTTGATCAGCAATTTCTTCATTTTGCTTTTCAATATCCCATAAATTCTCATTTCTCAAATAACTTGTTGCTTTTTCATATGGAAACAATGTAACCGTTCCAATCGGTGGACGTTCCCGATATTCTGCATTGTATATTTCTGATGGATCAATACTACTTGCTTCTTCAACTGTGAAGGTGTTTTGTGTTGTAATCAGTTGGTAATCAGATTCAATAAATGTTTTTCTTGCTTCATCCAAATGCCATAACTTGCTATTATTATAAATAATTTTATTAATGTGTTTATCATCATTTTCAGGATATATATCAGTTGAAACGGAACTTCCTCCTATTTGTTCCTTAGTACTTATCTCAAATTCTTCTATCGAAGTGCTAGTTGATTGATCATAATAAGTAGTAAATATCTCAAATTTTCCACGTGCTGTATGAAAATGATCAATTGAATTTAACATTTTTGCGAAAACTTCATTTTTTGACATGTCTTCATACATTTCTTCCTTTTCAGGAGGAGTATAAATTGAAGTGGATTTTGTGCCTCTTTGATTTTGATCCTGTTCCTCTATTGGTATTGGCAATGAAGGCTTGCTGTTAGATGTTAAATTAAGTTCTTTTAATCCAAAATACCCTAATCCAAAAATTAAGATGCAACTTATACTAAAATTAACTATGTATTTTGCTTTTGAATTAAATAGTGGATGTTTTCTATTATGCTTTTTATAAACTGTACGCAATACTTTCTTTTTACTTTCTTCACTAAAGTCAATATCCTTAAGAACTGTTTCATTCATTTTCTCTTTTAAATTATCAAGCTTATCATTCATCCATACTACCCCCCTCAAGTTTCTCTTTAAGTAAAAGGCGAGCACGATATAATCTAGATTTAACTGTAGGTAAACTTAAATTAAGTAACTCAGAGATTTGTTGATATGTAAGTTCTTCATAATAGTAAAAAATAATAACCTCTCGATATTTAATTGGTAAACTGATGATTTTCTCTGAAATAAACAGACTACTTTCATTCTTCATCAATTCTGCTTCAGGAGAAACTACTGACGTACTCCACTTCGCAAAAAATTCAGTAAAAAAAACATTGCGGAAGCTCCAGCTTTTTAACCGATCTTTACATAAATTAATCGTGATCCTGTATAACCATGTTTTATAAGATGACTCATACCGAAACTGATCTAAGTTTTCATAACATTTAATAAAAACTTCCTGAGCAATATCTTCAGCAAACTGTTGCTGTTTTGTGTAGGTAAAGGCTAAACGAGTTATGCTTTGACCGTACTCATTCATTAACCACTCCAATCTTTGATCTTTACTCAGTTCATCTTTCTTGTATTTCTCGTTTGTTTTTTCTCGTTCAATCAATATGTTCTACTCCTTTCTTTTTATTAGACGACATAAAGCTTTAATGGTTGTATGAATGTTTATAAAAAGTAAGTAAAACACAAAAAGACCCTACTTATAAAGGTCTTTTCATGAAACATTATTTTTCATTTTTATTATTGCTGAAATATTCTAGTAATAAAACCGTCTTCTCCTACATTTGGAATAAAATAAGAAACACCATAGCTTGAAGCTACAGCTGTTACAATTGTCCATAAACCTAAACTAATAAGCATCCACGTTGTCACTAAAGATCTTTTCGAGCCAAAACTCATACCCATAAAGGCCGATATATGTGAACCAACAAAGAATGGTCCGATAATCGCTAATCCTGGCAATCCATATTTGTCAAATAACACTCTAGCACGTTTAGCCTTTTTCGAGTCATTTTCTACTTCAGCTGCATTCTCCAAAGTAGCTGCTTCCTGCCCGCTTACAGCCATTCGTTTTTGTTTTTTCTTTTTCCGCCATGTTTTAATTTTGTCAACAAACAAAATCAATAAAAGAATTGTTAAAGCATTTCCTAGAAAAGCTAGTATTGCAACTGGTATAGGAGATAAACCCCCAATAATCGCTAATGGAATAACAGCAATAAGTTCAAATAGTGGAACGGCAGCCAAAACAAATACTAATAAATAAGATATAAACATGTAGTTCTCCCTTCAATTTAATTATTATGAAAATATAACTTTATCATAATAATTGATTAAAATGACCGAAATTCCGAGTAACATTCCATATTTAGTCATTTACTAGTAATTATTACGAAAAGAAATCGTAAAAGTTTCACATTATTTATGGTTTTCTATTCATACATGGTAAATAAATAAAAAACTACCATCTTTTTGATGGTAGTAAAGTGTGAAACTACAATTTATATATTAGTCCACCTTTGTTATTTATAACCCAAGCTGTTTAATCTGATCTACAGTATCTGTTATTTCCTGCATAGCTGTGAAGAATTCACTATTTTCAAGTAGTGCTGCATCAAACTTTCCGTCCTTAATATTGTTTAAATACAAATCAATACCTTCTAGTGCTGTGTTATTATGAGTGATTATTTGTTGATGAAGATCATTGGCAAGATCAGGAGCTTGAAGCTCATTAAAGGCCTTAATATCTTCCTTCATATCAGTTAGCTTTGTTTCTAAATCAAGTCGTGCTTGTTCATCACTTACTGCCTGTTCTGCTAATGTGGGCACTTCTTGTACAAATGTATTCACTTCACCCACATAATCAGTTGCTTCATTCACATAATTAACAGAATTGTTCACATCCTCAAGCAATGAACAACCTCCAAGAAACAACACTGTCATGATTGAAAAAATCATTAGCTTTATTTTCAATTAAATAACCTCCGTATAGTTAACCTTTTCCTCTATATTATATACGTTGTTCATCTTAAATAGTTTCAAATTAGATATATTAATAATGATATTGAGTAAGTTATTGTTCAGAATTTCTGTTGACTGCTACAAAAAACTCCCTATGTTTCTCAAATAAGATACTATCTCCATCTGCTTTAAACAAATACAACTTGGTACCTATATCTAAGGCATTGCTATCAAAATTTAATTCTACTAAATTCGCCTCTGCATCCATATCTACAATATTTCGTTTAACTTCCCCGATTTTCTCTCCTTTTAAAGCTTCATCAACTTTTTCACCTGTTAATTCGTATGTAGTATTATTTACAATCACGAATTCTTATCCCCAAGATTTCTCTTCAAAATTTGATAGTGAATAACTTCCCATTGAACTACATCCAAATAAAGTAAGTGACAATAGCGCACACGTAAGAAATAAAAAGTGTTTCAATCCTATCCTCCTCATTTAAAATGAAGATTCATGCTTGTGCTAACAATAGCCTTCATTTAACAAACATAAAAGAATTAACTTTTAACAACACTAATTTACTTTAATGCCCCATAAATAACCGAACGCAACCGTGGCTGATGAAATGCTTCAAAATTTGGTAGCATTTGCTGCATATAAACAGCAGATATTTTTTCCTTTGGATCAATTAATACCCAAGTTCCAGCTAAGCCTGACCATCCAAATTCGCCAATTGAACTATTTATTCCGCCCTCTGCTTTGTCAATTAATGTTCGTACACCTAGTCCATACCCATATCCTTTAAGATAATCCCAGTTATAATATGGAGTTTGTTGTTTTATTAAATGATTTGTTGTCATCAGTTTTATTGTATTTTCACCAATGATTCTTTTGCCGTGAAATTTTCCGCCGTTAGCAAGCATATGTGCGAAACGACTATAATCCTTTAGTGTTGATAAAAGACCTGCTCCCCCTGATTCGTACTCAGGAAAAATGTGAAATTGCATATCCATTTGTTCGTTTTTATTTTTTATCAATGTACCGTCTTCTTCTCGGTTATATAAAGAAGCTAACCTATGAAGCTTTTCATCTGGAATTCTGAAAAATGTGTCATCCATACCAAGTGGAGAGAAAATTTCTTCTTGAAAAAACTCACCAAGCTTTTTCCCAGATATTACTTCAATCAATGTTCCTAAAACATCATGACTTAAGCCATAGTGCCATTGCTCTCCAGGGTGAAAAGCAAGTGGAATACTCGCAAGAATTTCTGATAAACGTCGATTTGTTAGTGATTCACGACTTTTTACTAATTTCTCGAATTCTTTAACAACCTGAATTTGTGTTTCATTTTCATTACCACCATAAGTAATTCCTGAGGTCATTGTAAATAAATCTTTTACTAAAATAGGACGACTTGCTGTTACAACTTTTACATTGCCATTTTCATTTGTTGCATACACTATGGAATCCTTGAATTCTGGTAAATAGTCACTAAGCTGGTCATTTAATAAAAATAATCCTCGTTCATATAACATCAGAGCTGCAACACAAGTAACAACCTTTGTCATAGAATAAATCCGAAAAATCGTATCCTCTTTCACGATTGTTTCTGTTTCTATATCTGCAAAGCCTATAAATTCCCTGAAAACGGTCTCATTGTTGTGCATAACTTGTAGTGAACAGCCTGCTGGACCATTTTTCACAAAGCCTTTTAGTAAGCTGTGTAATCGATCATGCAATAAATTCAAACAAATCTTCCTCTCGTTTACAATTTTCATCCTATCGTATATGTATTATTTCGTTTTCTTCCACACTTTTTCCTTTATTTTAAGTTTCCGTAAATGTAAAAAAAAACACCAGCATGAAAAATCATACTGGTGTTTCAACTAAGGTAGACTCTTTTTTACTTCTTTAAAATTGTAGCAAGATTAATCAATATTTCTGCTTGCTCTGTAGTAAAATCCTTACCAGCTTTAGCTTTTACTTGGTTCATATATGCACCGATTTGTCCATCTCTTGCTTTCATATTTCCTTTAGCATGAGATTTTTTAGCTGCTTGTAATTTACTAAGATATGGTTTAGGATTTTTGTTCTTTCCTTCACTTTTTGCTAAGAACTGCTCTGTTAAACGACCTAAACTGCCATAATCAACTGTGATGGAAATCGTAATTGATTTGTTTGTTTGATTTCCTGCTAAATCTGTTGCAGCTGCTTCTATTGTTTGTTCTCCAATTCCTAATTGATAGGCTGGAGATTTTAAATCTTCACATGTTGAACTATCAATACCTGATAGCTCATCTTCAGCTACACATGTAATATTTACTTCTTGATCAACAGAAAATTCTGTTTGATCTGCGAGAGAAAAAGTAATCGTAGGTACCGTTTGATCAATGTTAATTTCCACTGAATTTTTCTCTTCTTTATTTCCTGCTTTGTCAACACTCCAATAGGATAGAGAGTGTTTTCCGTCTTCTGTAATACTTACTGAATTTCCTTTTTGTTCTTTTTCTTCATCTAAGATAAAGTGTGTTGTTTCAATACCAGAATCATCGTCTTCTGAAGATAACTTCACAGTAACTTGTTCACGATACCAGCCATTATTCTCTTTAGCTTCAATTTCATGTTTTGTGACTGGTGCTGTTTTATCAGGTCTTTTAATTTTCACAATATCTATATTAGGTGTTGGTGGAGTTTCCATTCCTTCGCCAATATAGAAGCTTGGATGTGGTGGTTGATTATAACCAACATTTTGCCATGCAATCGCCACTCTGTATTGTGGATCATGCATTAAAGTGAAAATTTTATGTTCTGTTTCTTCTGTTGGGATATAAACTCTTAATCCACTGCTATCATCGGTTCTCCAAATAATTTCCTCACGCCAATCTCCTAAGATATCAGCTTGTAGAACTGGTGTTCCTTTAGTAGAGTTATTAGACTGAGTACCTTCAGCTGTTAATAAGTTTACAAGCTTTCCATTTTCATAATCCCATTTGTCAATTGTGCCAACACCAGCACCTTTTTCTTGATCAAAATTATGGTCAGCAAGTTCACGAAGAAGATCTCCATCCCACCAGATGGCAAAATTAGAAGATGGAATTGACTCTGAAATCTTTTCACCTTTTGCTGTGTGTAGTCCGCCAACTTTACTGTTCCAGCCACCGGAGATTGCCCATGCTTCAGCACCACTATGTCTAGGGTCAATATCTGCTGCTAAACCACGACCTGTATCTTCTCCCGTTTTTTGGCCCCACAACACTTCACCAGTTTCAGCGTCACGAAGATCATAGCCATATTCTGCATTTTTATTTTCTTGGACAGCAAACACTTCTAGGCCAGGTCGATCAGGGATCAAATCACTTACATGAAGTGCATCACCATGACCTAATTTTGTATTATACAAACCTGTTCCATCATCGTCGATTGTCATTGCACCATAAACAACTTCATCTTTTCCATCTTTATCAACGTCTGCAACACTTAATGAGTGATATCCTTGTCCTGCATAATCTCGATATCCTTCATTAGTCGTATCAAATGTCCACTGTTTCGTAAGCTTTCCATCTCTCCAGTTATATGCAGCGACTACCGTTCTAGTGTAATAACCACGAGCCATGATAATACTTGGCTTTTCACCATCAAGATAAGCAACTCCTGCTAAGAAACGATCAACACGGTTTCCGTAGGTGTCTCCCCATGAACCTACATCCCCTCGTGGAGGATCATAGCTTGTTGTTTCAAGAGCTTTACCTGTTTTCCCTTCAAAAATCGTTAAAAATTCATCACCTTGTAATACATAGCCTGAACTATTTCGATGATCAGCATCATCTCGACCAATAACATTTCCTTGGCCATCTTTTGTACCGTCTGCTGTTTTCATTGCGATTTCTGCTGCACCGTTTCCGTCAAAATCATACACTAAAAACTGTGTATAATGTGCTCCAGCACGTATGTTCTTGCCTAAATCAATACGCCACTTTAATGTTCCATCAAGCTCATATGCATCGATAAATACATTTCCTGTATAACCTGCTTGAGAATTATCCTTTGAGTTCGTTGGATCCCATTTTAATACAAGCTCATATTCTCCATCACCATCAAGATCTCCAACACTAGCATCATTTGCACGATACGAATATGGATCTCCAAGTGGTGTTTTTCCATCTTCAGGTTTTTGAAGCGGTATATCAAAATAGTTTTCACTTAAAACTGTTGTATCTTCGTGGTTTTTTTGTTCTTTTCCATCTAAAATTGTACGAATTTCATAGACAGAATTCTCTTTTCCATCTTTATCAACATAATTTGTGCTCTTTGCAATTGGTTTGGAATTGATTTTTTCACCATCACGATATACATTAAAGCTAATGTTTTCTGGGTCAGTACCCAGCATTCTCCAACTAACGAATATGCCTTCTTCTGTTTTAACTGATACTGGTGAACGATGTAAGTCTTCCATTTGTTTATTAAGTACTGTAACAGCAGGAGTTTCCACACTTGAAGATAGTTCTGATACGCCTCCAGCACTCACAGCAGCAACTTTATAAAAATATGGAATTGTTGTTAAAACAGTTTCATCTTTATAACTTGTTTTTGCTGATTTACCAATGAAATCAAATTTTCCATCTTTCTTTTTTGCGCGATAAACATTGTAAGTGATCGCTTCCTCAACTTTATCCCAACTTATCGTCAAATCGTTTTTATTCACTTTTCCGACTTGAAGATTTTCAGGAGCATTTGGAATTGGTTTTGAATCATCAATCATTGTAACTTCTAAAGGCAATGATGGTACAGTTTCTACTTTTACCGAATCAATCGTTGTTGCTGTATATTCATAATCCATACCTACATCTACAGAAGTATCAGTAAATGAATTTGTTGTTGAACTTCCGATTAATTCACTAGAATTTGCTCCAGCTATTTTACGATAAACATTATATTTTACCGCATCATCTACAGCTTTCCATGATAAAGTTAAAGATGAATTTGTTGCATTTATCACTTTTTCTTCAACTTTAAGTTCAGATGGAGCTAATAAAATTGGTGTTAATTCTACACCATTTATAATTCCTGTTGATCCTCCGAATTCAAAGTTCATTTGACCATCTTTTACAGAAACTTGTGGTATTACTTTTGATGTATAATTGCTTCTTGGAGCAGAGATTTGTCCATAATCTATATTTTCAATAGCAACTGTTGAACGTGCACTACCTAAGAAATCGCCAACATATACTTTAACAGCATATAGTCCATTCGGGACATCAGCATTAAATTTCCAACCAACACTAAAGTAACCTAACCAATCACGTAGAAGATCTCCACCTGTTCCGCGATCTCGTCCAATCATTCCTGTTGGGTCGACAATTCCATAGCCTCTTTCAGCAGAATACACTGTTGATAAATTAACTTCTGTATACCCTTCAGCAACAGGATTGCCAGCTAAGCCAAAATCAAATTTTGTTGTTGCTTTTTTTGTTACAATTTTTATTGCATCAGATTGCTCTGATTCACCTTTACCATTAATAGCTGTTACAACAACATCATATGAAGTACCTTCTTCCATTCCTGTTATGCTTAATCTAGGAATTGTTGATGTTCCAATTAAAGCATATTCACTTTCAGTTGAAAGCTTGCGATACACTTTATAAATATCTGTTGCTTCAACATCATTCCATGTTATTGTAGCTCCAGCATTGCTAATACTGCTTGCTACAACACCAGTTGGTTTTGCAGGAACATTAGCTGGTGGTTCAATATCAGCTACGTAAGAAGATAAAGTATTATTTAGTTCTTTTATTCCTCCAGATAATAATCGAGCAATTTGAATCGCACCATATTCTTGGAAATGAGTATCATCTTTTGATCCATTAGGAAACGCTGTGTAAATGCCTGGTTCAGTGTGTAAAAAGACAGAAAGTGTTCCCTCTGGTCCAATCGTGTCATAATAAGCAACACTTAATGAGCTAAGATCTACTAAAGGAACTTCAAGTTCTTCAGCAACCTCCTTCATGCCCTTTACATATTCAGGAAAGCTGACATTAAATTTTCCTGTATCAGCATTAAAATCTCTTCGTCCTACAGGAGTAACTAAAATCGGTTCTGCTCCACGCTGACGTGCACCATTAATATAAGTTTTTAAATAGTTTTTGTAATCTGGAACAGATGCATAACGCTCTGGACGGCTTATCGTAGCATCATTATGTCCAAATTGAATAAGAAAAAAGTCATTTGGCTTAATTTCTCGTAAAATATTATCAAGTCTACCTTCAAAAATAAATGATTTTGAGCTTCTTCCACCTATTGATTGGTTGTCAAATATAATATCAGAAGTGAAAAATTTAGGAATCATTTGTCCCCATCCAGCTTCAGGCTTCCAATATTCATCATAAGTTTGGACAGTAGAATCCCCTGCAATAAAAACTGTTGGTTTTTCTCCGGCTGTTCTCTCAGGAAGCTGTTCGATAACTAGTCCATTAATCTTTGGTGATGTACCCGTAAATTCCAGTGTAAGTTGTCCATCAATAAGAGCTATGTCAAAAGATCGTTCAATAAATTCTCCCTTATTCATCGTTGTATCTTGTACTTTTTGAATCGTTTCAGCTTTTACCCCTATAGCTGTTGCTTCTGCTTCATCTCCAGCAACAACTGTTACCGAATAATCTCCATTAGGAAGATCAACGTTAAAAGATGTTTCAGTTGTTATTGTAAAATCAGATTTTAATGCATCAGATGTACCACGATCAGTTGCTGTAACCTTCGTAATATCTGCAAAACCAAATTTCTGTTTAGTTGAATATGAACTACCATTGGTTACTTTTGTAAAGCCCTCCATGACTGCACTTTCATTTGTACCAAAATCATATTTCTTTACAACCAACTCTTCTGCTGCAGAAGCTTGATTCGGTATAACTGGTGCTGAAGCTAGTAGTACAACAAGGCTAAGTGAAGTTGCAAAGAATTTTCTCCAGTTTTTCTTCCCCTTTGTTTTCAATAAGTTTACTCCCTTTCTTGATTTAGTTTTTAAAACTGTTAAAGAAATCTACTTTAAAGCACCTCCATAAATATATTGGTAAACGCTTACATTTTTAATAGTATTCTATTTTTCACTGGATTTCATATACAGAAATCAGAGATGAATGTTTAAAAAACAGAGGCTGAGCATAATTGATTCTTTGTAACTAGGTTGCAAATAGGTAAATAGATTGAGTAATATATTTTGAAGAGGGATTATTTAATGCTTTTGTATGAGGGTGTGATAGATTAGGAGAATTGGTAGCAAACAATATGAACTCCTATTAGGAGAAAAAACAAAGTTTCCAATAGAAACTTCGTTTTTTACTTATTTCTTATAACAAAGAACTTATTGTATTAGAAACTTCTTCATCATTTTTAGAAATAATCTTCACTTCAACTTCTTTGTTTAGTATCTTTTTAGCAGTAGTTTTTATTAAAGATGAATAATGTTGCTTTATCCAATCTGATGCAAATTCATTTTCTGCAGTAACTATTATTAATTTTTCTTCGTTTAAGGCTATGTTTGCCCCGCTAAACCAAGTTTTAAATGCTTTAGGACTGATTTCTGACTTAATAGCTTCGAATATATCGTCATGAAGTGTATTGTTCACTAAATTTCCTCCTCTAAAAATAACTATTCTCTACATTATTTTACCATTTTATCATATAGTAACCTACTAGTTATTGTATTTCTATATATGTTTTTCCAAGAAGTTTTAAACAAAAATAAAACCCTCTATTCGGAAGAGGGTTTAGTTAGTATCATATTAAGTTATTAAACCGTGCACCTTTCTTTGATACGATCACATAAGTGCTACTCATATAGCCAGCTAAATCAGGGCTACCTTCGGCACACAGAGAATTCTACTTATGGCTGCTCCCTTCCAGGCCTGACCAAGTTCATAGATTTCTGTTGCGAAGACCCCGATGGTCATCACCGCTTGCATAAGTCTAACCTTACATAAACCGTACCGCTAGAAAGGAATTCAACCCCGCTAAGGCGGATTGCAGGTTACAGGGCACCGCCATCTCCCCATCTAGCACGGTATGTATAGTTGTTGTTTCTACTAATGTTAGTGATAGGAACGAAAACACTATTGTGTTCCTCGTATAAATATACTTTATCATGGAAATTGAGTGATTTGAAGAAGCAAATAATGTCAGGAATGGATATTAATATAATTCGACAAAATCCGGGTGGTGACAGGCACCATTTACAATACCGGTGAAAAGAGCCTCGCAAAGGATTCTTTTGTTCTGACGGTAAGTCCTCGATTTTTATATGTGGTTTTATTTACTTTCGTACTTTCCTGGATATCCTCTTGATAGTGTTTTACCAGGTCTTTTATACTTTCGGTTTCGTATAGTAGGGCGTTTACTTCAAAGTTTAAATGTAGGCTTCTTAAGTCTAGGTTAGCTGTTCCAACAGAAGCAAATTTTTCATCAATGATGATCACTTTTTCATGTAAAAACCCTTTTGCATACATGTATACCTCAATATCATTTTCTAGCATTTCTGAGAAATAAGATCTTGTTGCATATTGCGTTAAATAACCATCATTTTTCTCAGGGACGATTATTTTGATATCAATACCTTTTTTGGCTGCCATTGATAATACTGTTCGAATTGCTTTATTTGGTACAAAATAAGGTGTTGCGATGTAAATTGATTTTTTAGCTGAAGCCAATAATTCGTAATAGATATCACTCATTATTCCTTGAAGAGATGAATCAGGTCCACTTGAGATAATTTGTGTACCACCTAATTGATCTTTAATTAACTTCACTTTAAAATACTTCTCATCTATAAGCCTCTCTCCTGAAACGTAAGCCCAATCTAACAGGAATATTTCTTGAAGTGTTATAATCGCTTCACCTTCTACTTGTAGATGGGTATCCCTCCAAAATCCATAACGTTTATTTCTCCCTAAATATTCATCACCGATATTTAATCCTCCAACAAATCCTACTTTCCCATCAATGACGATTATTTTTCGATGATTTCTAAAGTTTACTTTCTGATTGTAAAATCCATGCTTTAGAGGTAAGAAACAATGTACTTCTATACCAGCATTCTTCATTTGTTTTATTGCTTTATTTGAAAGCGAAAGACTACCAACAGCATCGTAAATCAACCGGATTTCAACATCTTCGTTAGCTTTTTCACACAATAAATCGATAATTTCTTGTCCGATTTTATCTGATTTGAATGTATAGTATTCTAAGTGAATATACTCTCTAGCATTTTTTATTGACTGTTTAATAGAAGTAAATGTAGCATCTCCATTTTTTAATACTGATGTATTGCTATAAAAACTCACTTGATTATCGCTATATTTCTCCACTAAGTTAGCAATGCTTTGTTGAGTGATACTAAGTTTCTTGAAATTTGATGATTCTTGAAATGTTTTTTTGTTTTTCAGCAATTCACTATCATATTTTCGTTTATTTCGAAAAAGATGGCCTTTGACTTCTAATTGACCAGAGAAGATAAAGAAAATATAACCAATAATCGGAAAGAAAATTAACGCATAAATCCAGAGGAGTGATTTATGTGGTGATCGATTTTCTAGCATCATTACAAAGATGATTGAAAAAAGAGTTACTAAATAAGTTATGATAGAAAGAAACTTAATAGTGTTTGTTATATTTAAAAATACTGCTATTGTAAATGTAACTGAAAGCAAAACTAATAACAGAATTTGTCGGGTATTCTTCATCTTAAGCTCCTCGATTCTTTTAGATCATTTAAAGAAAAGCACCATGAGTAGGTGCTTCTTCTCTAAACTATAAATGAAATAACTAAAGAATTTTTTTACCTTGTACCAGTCGGATAATAACTAAAATTAAAGCGACTGCCAAAAGAATATGTATGATATTACCTAAAAATCCAACAACCGCACCTATTAACCAAAGTGCTAGTAATACTAATATGATTGTCCAAAGCATGCTAATTCCTCCTCTATTATTCATGAAAGTCTAATGTGTTAGTAGCTAGTTACCCCTGATATTTTAAAAATAAACTTATCATCATAATATAAAAACAAAAATGATTAAAAAGACACAAAAAAAGACCACATAAAAATTGGTCTTTAGTCTAGCTTTATTTTGTAGGATAGTAGTAGTTTATTATCCATAAATGTTAGAATCAGTTACTTTATTTGGTGAAAGAATACCGTTTGATAAACAACAGTTTTACTAGCAACAGAATAAGATCATTCACAAACTAAAACTTCTCTTACAAACAAACCTTTTTTCGCAACACAACGATCTAAAATGATAAAGTCAGCTTCTTTAATCATAAAATCGATAGGATCAATTGTAATAACAATAACTTTTTTGGCAATTCGGCGGGCATTCTTTAGAATTGATAGTTGAGCATCTGGCGTACTATGAGTAAATAAATTGTATGGCATATCTATGATCGCTACATCGTAGGTATCTGTTACCTCTTCTATTGGTCCTTTAGTTACACTTCCTTCTAAACCAAAATGGGCAATATTCTCAATCGCTCCATATACAACAGATGGATTTATATCACGTCCAATAATGTTAATGCCCATTGATAGAGCTTCAACTAAAACTGTGCCTATTCCGCAGCAAGGATCAATGGCTTTAATTCCATTGGGGTTTGGTACAGCAATATTTGCTACAGATCTTGCTACACGGGTACTAAGTGCTGTTGAGTATTCTCGAGGCTTGTTCAAATGATGCAGCCATATTGCTTCACTTTTATGATAGTATCCAAAATACCAGCGTCCACCAAGCGTAATAACTCCAAATGTAAAGTCTGGGTTATGAAAGTCTGCTTCAGCTTCGATCTCCATTCCAATATCCCGCTCAATTTTTCGTCTACTGTCATGACCAAATTTCTCAGAATCTTCAAGATCATTAATTTTAACTAAAATAACCTTAAAGGTTGAATTCTCCAACTCAATTTGACTAGCTTGTTTGATAAGATCTGTTATGCTATCACCTTCATACAATACATCAATTCGTTCTTTAATGAAGGGACTTCTACTAGGATCAATTTTTATAGAGCTTTTTAAAATATTGCGTTTTGTCTCAGTTCCAAAAAATGCACGCATCTCCATATAACATAAAGAGCGTTCATCCTCAGTAAACGCATATGTATATATAAATTCCTGCTTTGGGCTAATAATGTTCAAATTAAGACCATTCCTTTTAATGTCTATTTGTTCCTATCTACAAACAATATCGATAATAGTCTATAAAAGCAATTGTTAATTCAAGAATATTCGACAAAATATAATGTCATATCACAAATATCCTAATTCTTCGATAATTTCAAAAGATTGTTTAGGTGTTTTAGAAATAGTGTGTTATGCTTTACTTAACCATTTTAACACTTGTAGCATGTTGTCTCCGAGACTGATCAAAAGAGAATGCCCACATCTTTTTAAAGATGTAGGCACTCACTGATCAGTCTCTATTTTTATGTATAGTTTTTTTCTGTTTAATACGACTTCAGCCATAATTGGTTTAGCACTTCACTCTTGATGATCTATATTTTGAAAGCTTACTATCATTTTTCTTCCTTAGATATAACGATAAAAATGTTATGTAAACTATCTATCAATATATGTAAACGCAAAAAAGGACTCTAATGAAAGAGTCCTTTAATAATTATGCTTTGTTAACGTTAGTAGCTTGAAGTCCACGTTGACCTTGCTCAGTGTCAAACGTTACTTTTTGACCTTCGTCTAAAGATTTAAATCCTTCGCCTTGGATAGCTGAGAAATGTACGAATACATCTTCTCCACCTTCGATTTCGATGAAACCGAAACCTTTTTCTGCGTTAAACCATTTTACTGTACCTTCTTGCATGTTTGTTTCCTCCTATTTGTGGCTATTAACCACGTTATATTACTATAGTTGCTCAATTAGATATCAAAGGCGAAAAGCTTAAAAACTTATTCTTTCCTCACATACCGAACAAAAATAATTCTTCCTTAGAATAACAGATAAATTTGGAAATTGCAAATGGTTATTGAAAATAAATTTAAAAACCCACTATTTATTTTATGATTCTTGTACTTTCACGCCTACCCAGTAGCTTTCATAAGATAGGTTATCTATAACTGCTTTTGGGGTGATTGTTTGAATCGAAGTCTAAAAGCCTTGATTTTACTATACTTATCAATCCTCTTCTTTGGTAGCTTTTTAGCAGTCGGTGCATTATGGGTTGGAGCATTTGAAGCAACTTTCCCCTTCATTTCTGAATTAGAAATTTTTTTGTATTATTTTTTCGCAGGTTCAATCGGTGGTTCTTTGCGTCATTTATATATGTTTTGTTCTCATTATATGAAAGGAGAACTTCTTGATTACCGCGAATGGATTATGTATATTTTTTATCCTATCTTTGCTACAGGTACAGCAGTTGTTAGTGTCACATTAATACAAAGTGGGTTATTCCTCATAGAATTCACTGATTTCGAAAATGCTCCATATGGTCAAATCAGTTTCGCTTTCTTTGTAGGCTTTGGCTTTAATCGTTTTTTAACTAAATTAAACAGTGTTTCTAAGAATTTGTTTCAAGATACAACTAGAAAGTAATATGTAAATTAGCACTTAGAATACTTTTAATTGTCAACAATCGTTAATTTTACTTCAATTAACATTTTTATGCTTTTATCTTAATACAATTCAAATAGAGGTGATGAAAAATGCCAAGAGTTAAATATACAGACAGTGACGTTGATTTAATGGCTAGGATGATGAGAGCTGAAGCTGAAGGTGAAGGAAAACTAGGGATGCTTATGGTTGGTAATGTTATTGTCAATCGCAGAAAAGCAAACTGTTTAGATTTTAAAGACTTAAGATCAATTCGACAAGTTATTTATCAGGTTCAAGGTGGAAATTACTCGTTTGAAGCTGTACAAAAGGGTAATGTTTTTTATAACAGAGCAAGAGGTGTAGAAAAAAAATTAGCTAAACAAACATTAGATTATTGGCGTGATCACCCATCTAAGTTTGCTCTTTGGTATTTTAACCCTTATGCTGAATGTCCACCAACATGGTACGGTCAACCAATAACAGGGCAATATAAACAGCATTGTTATTATGAACCAGTAGCTAATACATGTGAAGGTGCATATTTATGGTAAACAAAAATCCCACGTTAAGTGGGGTTTTTGTTTGTAAGGCAAGATTTAATGAATCCGCTCATCTTCTCTGATTATAAAGCTTCTCCATTAGTTGCAATAACTTCTTTATACCAGTAGAATGACTTTTTCTTTTTTCTTTCTAAAGTGCCACTTCCATCGTCATGTTTATCAACGTAAATATAACCATATCTCTTAGAGAATTCACCTGAAGAAGCACTAACTAAGTCAATACAGCCCCAGCTTGTATACCCAATTAATTGAACACCATCTTTAATAGCCTCACCAATTGCTTTAATATGACTACCTAGAAAATCAATTCGATAATCATCATTAATCGAGCCATCTTCTTCTACTTTATCATACGCACCTAAGCCATTTTCTACTACGAATAATGGAACTTGATAACGGTCATACAATCGATTTAAACTAATACGCAGGCCTTCTGGATCAATTTCCCAACCCCAATCGCTTGCACGTAAAAATGGATTTTTAACTCCACCAATTAAATTTCCTTGTGATTCTTCTAACTTCGTTTTATCTCTTTTTTCTGTTCTAGACATATAATAGCTAAATCCTATATAGTCAACAGTGCCTTCCTTTATTATATCGAGATCATTTTCATGCATATCTAAATCAATATTATGCTCCTCAAAATAACGTTGAATAAAAGCAGGATATTCTCCTCTCACTTGAACATCTGCACAGAAATAATTAAACAATCGTTCTTCTTGTAAAGCAAACATTACATTTTGCGGATTCGAATCATATGGATACACTGGTGCATATAAAATCATACAGCCTATTTGAGCGTCAGGAATAATTTTATGACATGCTTTCACTGCCATCGCACTTGCCACAAATTGATGATGATACGCTTGGAATGTTGCTTGGTATTTGTCTTCTTCCTTTTGAATGGAGAAGCCAAGTCCTTGAATCGGCATAATAAACCCACTATTAATTTCATTAAATGTCATCCAATATTTCACTTTATTTTGATATCTATTGAAAATAGCATTCACATATCTTTCGAAAAAAGTCACAACTTCACGACTTCTCCACCCACCATATTCCTTTACAAGAGTTAATGGCATTTCATAGTGAGAAATTGTAACAACGGGCTCTATACCATATTTATGCAATTCATCAAAAACACGATCATAGAAAGCTAATCCTTCTTCATTAGCTTCAAGCTCAGTTCCTGTTGGGAAAATTCTTGTCCAAGCAATTGACATACGAAAGACTTTAAAACCCATTTCTGCAAATAATGCAATATCTTCTTTATAGCGATGATAAAAGTCAATGGCTTCATGATTCGGATAGCTATATTTTTCACGATCAATTTCAAAATCGAAACCAGGCGTTTGCAAAATATCTAATCTCTCTTTTCCTCCTGGTAAAACATCCGCAATATTCAAGCCTTTATTACCTTCGAAGAACCCTCCTTCTATTTGATTAGCAGCAGTAGCACCTCCCCACAAAAAACCTTTTGGAAATGTATGTTTTTTCATCAGTAAGCCTCCTATAATTCAATAATCATTTAATTAGTATTTGTCTAGTTGTAAATATAATCCTTTTTTTGTTTATCAAAGAAAGAATTGGATATAGCCTATTTAATCGAAAAGTAGTATTCTCTTTCTCAAATAATTCAAGAACGTAGCTAAAAAGTAAAGCACCACAAATGAATAATAGCGATATAATGTATAACAGTAAACAAGCAAAGAGGATTAAGTGTGTAATAACGACTTTAGTTATTTGTTACAAATGTGTAACACTGTGTTTCAGTACTTGATTATGATAAAATTAGAATGGTTAATTTACTATTTTAATGGACAGTAAGGAGAATTTAACATAAATGTTTTCTAACGACATAATTGCTTCTTTTAATCATTTAGAAGCCTCTTTATACAACTATATTGTGCAAAATGGAGATAAAGTGCCTTACATGCGAATTCGTGAACTTGCAGATGAAACACATGTATCAACTGCAACCATTCTACGTTTTTGTAGAAAACTAAATTGTGAAGGTTTTTCGGAATTTAAGGTGAAGCTTAAAATTCATTTAAATGAGAATAAAAAAACGAAGATAAAGAGCTCTCAGCATTCTATGTTAGAGTTTTTTGAGCGCACTTTAAAAGGTGATATTGAAGAAAATATGAAACAAGCTGCAGATCTCATTGGAAAAGCAGAAAATGTTATTTTTATTGGGATAGGTAGCTCAGGCATTCTTGCTGAATATGGGGCGAGGTATTTTTCTAGCTTAGGTAAATTTTCATTGTATATTAAAGATCCTCATTTTCCGATTCATTCCAAAATGATGGTAAACAGTGTAACCATTGCACTGTCTGTCTCTGGAGAAACTAATTTTACAATTAATCATCTAAACCAACTAAAGCAAGAAGGAAGCAAAATAGTTAGTATTACAAACTCTAAACTATCGACAATAGCTAAAATATCAGATATTAACATTTCCTACTATGTATCAGAGGAATTTTTTGAAGAAGCAAATATTACAACACAAGTTCCTGTAGTGTATATTTTAGAAACAATGGCTCGTGAAATTTATAAATTGAATCAAGATTAAAACTGTTTTGTTTCTCATCACGAGCCGTTAGTGAAGTTTGAAGAATAAATGTTATTGTTATGTAAGGCATACATTTTTAGTTTTTTTTAAATAGAAGTAAACATTGTTTTTAAGAATGAATGTACGAACTATTATAGAAATTATAATTTTCTATATCAAAAGGTCATTTCACACTAGCAAATTGGTATGTCGTACCACCTTTTATATTAGTTTTCAGCTTAAACAATCCACCTGCATTTGGATACTTTTCAAGATCCTCCTCACTTGTACCAATCCTTGCTGTTGTAATATAAAGGTCGCTTAAATTGTCTCCACCAAAAACACAAGAAGTTACATTTGCAGCAGGAACTTTAATAAAATCTATGAGCTTACTTTTAGTAGGATCCCATCTTGAGACTCCATATCCACCCCATTGTGCGACCCATAACATCCCTTCTTGATCAATTGTCATACCATCAGGATGACCGTTTTCTTCAGAAAATGTAATGACAGCTTTTGGATTCGAAATGGTACCTGATGTATTGTCGAAATCATATCTAACAACCTGTTTAGTTGGTGTATCAATAAAATACATAAACCTATAATCAGGTGACCAAGCTATTCCATTAGAAATGGATAGATTGTCTAATTTTTTGCTGATATTATGTTGCTTATCTAGCATGTATAAAGATCCAGCGCCTTCTTTAGCATCAATGTCCATCGTTCCTGCCCAAAATCGGCCAGCAGGATCACATTTACCATCATTAAAACGGTTGTTCTGAAGATGTTCTTCAGGTTTATGTATTTCCTTCAAAATTTCGGTGAGAAAGTTATAGCTATACAAACCATCTTGTAACGCAAGAACAACTCCTCCATCTTGTTTAGGGGCTATCGCACCAACTAACTTATCTAGAAGTACTTCCTTGTTTTCGTTGGATACGGGATTGAATTGGTTTATCTTTTTCTGCAAAATATCTACCCAATATAGTAGTTTTTCTTTTTCATCCCAGCTAGGACCTTCACCTAGAGTAGATTTGCTATCAATCACTAACTCTATTGACAATTAACTCACCTATTTTCAATTTATTTTTTATATAAAAGTAATCACATTCATATTATAGTATATATTTTTACGGGAAATTGCGATTATTGTATAAAATAAAGATGTTTTGTGAAGAAAAAAGAGTATTTTTCACTTATAGCCACAATTTTGGTTATTTTTATGATGTTAATCATAAAAAAGGTAAGGTTAGGAGAATACATTTTTACTAGTTTAATCATTTATCAGCGATTCGGCAGATTTATCAGTGATTTTTCGAATTTATCGTCGATTATGAAGATTTATCAGCGATTTTCAGAATTTATCAGCGATTAGACAGCAAACGACAAAATACCTCAAGCACCCTATCACACTCTTGCATCATGTCATGTAGAAAAACAACAAAAAAAACACCTCTTCCAAACACAAAGGAAAAGGTGCTCCAACTATCATCCAAATCGACTTCTCGTCAACTTTGGAATATATAACGATAAAAAGAATGATCGTGATGCACTAAATAATACAAAGGCTAGCCAAAGTCCGATATTTTCATAAGGAGATAGTAGCCATAGTGCAAGAAGAAAGACGCCTAATGCCAAAACAATAGAATTTCTAACTGATTTTGCATCTGTTGCACCTGAGAAGATTCCTTCTAATTGTAAGCCCCAGTAGCCGACAAATGGGAAGATAATCATCCAAATTAATAGCTCGCTTGCTGTTTCTTTAACTACTGAAATTGTGGTGAATAAAGACACAACAATGTCTCCGAAGAAAAAGATTAGCAAAGATAAAAAGAATGCTGCGATAAAACCCCATTGTCCTGAAAGGAAATAGGCTTTTTTGTAAAGTTCTTGGTTTTTTCCTCCAATAGATCTACCTACTAAAATGCTTGATGCATTTGCAAAGCCACCGAAAAGATATGCCATTATATAATGGATTTGAAGAATAATAGCATTTGCTGCTAGTGTGACTTCACCCATACTAGCTCCTTTTGACGTAAAAATGCCTGTCATCGTGAGTAAGCAGACAGTACGGAGAAAAAAGTCTTTGTTTACATTTAACATTTTAAGCATAGGCTCAGATTCTATGATCGTTGAAAGCTTTAGCTGTGATAAAGTAACTTTATTTAACTTAAAAATGATATATGCTCCAAACAAGACAGCACTAATTTCTGCAATTAGCGTTGCATAAGCAACACCTGCAACACCCATATTGAATCCTAACACAAACACAAGATCCAGTATAATATTTAACACATTCATTACAATTTGAGTTGCTAATGATAACTTTACCTTCCCAAGGCCCATGAGCCAGCCGATCATCACATAGCTTAGGAGAATAAATGGTGCTCCCCAAATTCTTATAGAAAAATAAGTTGCTGCATAATTCGTTACTGCTTCACTTGCACCTATTACCTGTAGGGAAATTTTGAGAATTGGATATTGGAGGATTACGAAAAGTAAACCAACAATTACTGCTATAATCATAGGTCTTAATAATGACAATATTGTTTCTTTTTCATTATTTGCTCCTTGAGCTTGTGACGTAAATCCACTTGTACTCACTCGAAGGAAGCCTAACAACCAATACATTGTATTAAAAATAAGTGCTCCAATTGCAACTCCTCCAATTGAAGCTGGTTCTGGAATTCTTCCGACCACTGCTGTATCAACTGCACCAAGAATAGGAGTCGAAATACCAGAAATGATAAGTGGTATTGCCAGGTGTAGGTATTCCTTTTGGTATAAGGAAGGCTTTTTACTGATGTTTAAAGAAGAGGCTTCTACCTTCATTTTTTTCTCCCTTTTTCTAACGAATCTATTTAACTATTGAAATTTCTGAATTTAACACGAATAGGACCTCTCTAAGAAGAAAAGGTACCATTATATCTAGTTGCTTGGAGTTATAAAGAGCAACTAAGATGACTTAAATACCTTATTCTTCTTAAAAAACAACTTTTTCAAAATGAACTGTTTCAAATTCATCTTGTTCATCTAATACCATCGAAAACTCTTTTTTCTGCCAAAAAGAGTATCCTCCTGGCAGAAATTTTTGCGTATGTAAATACAACGTTTTATAGCCTGCTTCTTGACAATATTGTTCAATACTTGAAAAAAGTTCTGAACCAATTCCTGCTCTTCGTAAATTTTGATCAACATAACATTTAATAATTTCACATGTTGTTTCAAGCTCGTATCGACCCTTAATAGATGCGATTCGATCATCATATGGTCGAACACCGATCGTACCGACTACTTTTCCATTTTTAAAAGCAGCTAAAAGAGTTGTTTTTTCTTTTGTTAAATATAGCTCTTCCATTTCTGTAATATCTCTTTTAGATGCTTCACTTAGTGGAAACGGAAAGACAGCTCCCATCGTTTCTTCTAAAAACTGTCCAACTTGCTGGATTTCTTCTTTTTTCACTTTACGAATTTCCATATATTTTAACCCTCTCTTTTTCACCTACTCAATTGCTGCTGCTTTAATAAGTGCTTTTGTGTAAGAATGACGCTCCTCCTGATACAACTCTTCAAGCCTGAATGAATCAACGATATAACCGTTTTTTAAGACGATCATTTTTTCACATAAATATGTTACAGCTCTTATATCATGAGAAATAAAGAGAATGGTCATATTTGTTTTTTTCTGTAGCTCTTTTAGTAATTGTAGGATTTGTACTTGTACAGTTACATCTAGGCTTGCTGTAGGTTCATCACACACAAGTAACGATGGCTCTATACTTATCGCTCTAGCTATACTAACTCTTTGCTTTTGTCCACCACTAAGTTCTCCTGGATAGCGATCAGCCATTTCTTTTTCTAATCCAACCATTTCTAACAGCTCTTCGGCTACTTGTTTGCGTGAAATACCTTCTGTGATAAAGGAAGGAGTGATTTCCTTAAAATTATCAAGTGGCTCGATCAAGCTCTTCCAAATTGGTAATTTCGGATTTAGCGTACTTGTAGCATCTTGAAAAATCATTTGGATATCTTTACGATATTGACGAACTTGGGATCTTTTTTTTGGGGGGATTTTTTGGTTATTAAATAAAATTTTGCCCTCTTTATATGTTTCAAGTCCTAAAAGCATTCTAGCTAAAGTGCTTTTACCACTTCCACTTTCGCCAACAATTCCGACACATTCTCCTTCAGTTACATCAAAGGAAATCTGATTAAGTGCTTTTACACGTTTATCATAGCTTTTTGATAGTTCATCAATCGTTAATAAACTCATAGTGTTACAACTCTTTCTCTTTCATGTACAGTTAACTCGGTCTCATTTGGAAGAGAAAGTAAACACGAACATAGTTTTTTTGTATATGGATGCTTGTGATGACAGCGGATTTGTTCTGGTAAGCCTTCCTCAACAACTACACCTTGATGCATTACATACATTCTGTCTGTTCGTTTATAGGCTTGAGCTAGGTCATGGGTAATCATAAGAACTGCACAGCCTGTTTCTTGCCTCACTAAGTCAATATAATCTAATACCTTTTCCCCACTCATCACATCAAGTGCTGTTGTAACTTCATCACAAATAAGCAAAGAAGGCTTCAAAGCAAGTGTCATGGCTATTGCACATCTTTGTACCTGCCCGCCACTTAATTGAAATGGGTAGCTACGATAAGCACGCTCTGAATCTAACCCCATTTCCTCTAAAACTTCCAATGCCATAAACTTCGCTTCTTTATTCTTAATTGAGTAATGAGTAGAAATTGTTTCAATCATTTGCTTCCCAATACGAATAAAAGGAGTAAAGCTACCTCGGTAATCTTGAAAAATCATACCAATCTCTTTTCCTAGTAGCTTACGATGATCTTTAGCTGATAGTTTTAGCAGGTTTTTATCATTATACATAACCTTACTTTCTTGTAGTTGCATATTTGATGGGAGTAAATTCATGATCGTTTTTGCAGTTAAGCTTTTACCACTTCCACTTTCACCGATAAGTCCAACAATTTCTCCGCGATTCACATGTAAGCTTACATTTTCTAGTAAAGTTGTTACTTGACGATGATTTTTTACCGTGATATTGAGATCTTCAATTGATAGTAAATGATCACTCACATATATTCCCTCCCTTTACGAATATCAAAGTGATTTTTTAATCCGTCACCTAATAGATTGCATCCTAATACTGTAAGCATAATGGCAAGTCCAGGATAGATCATGAGAGAAGGAATTACTTGGAAGTAGGCTCTACCTTCGTTAAGCATTGCACCCCATTCAGGTATTGGAGGCTGTGCACCTAGTCCAATATATGATAAAGCAGAGATAAGTAAAATCACTTTACCAACATCAATTGCTGCCATGACAATAATATCAGGCATTACTTGTGGTAATAAGTGCATTCGGATTGTTTTGAACGTGCTAGAGTATGAAACCTTTGAAACTAACACATATTCTTTCTCTTTTTCAGCCAAAACCAGGCCTCGAACAACTCGCGCATATACAATCCAACGTACCAATATGATGGCAATAATGATATTTGTTAAACTTGGTCCCAATATTCCAGCAATTGCAATAGCTAAAATCACGTCTGGAAAAGAAAGGATTCCATCGATGATTCTCATAAAAATAGCATCAATTTTCCCACCAACATAACCTGAAACAAGTCCGATAGGAACACCTATTAAAACAGATAAGATAATAGCAAATAAACCTAACCCAACTGTTATCTTTGCTCCGTACACAATCCTAGAAAAAACATCTCTACCTAATTGATCTGTTCCAAACCAATGTGTTGATGAAGAAGCTTGTAATCTGTTTCCCATATCAATCTCAAAGGGATCATGAGTAGAAATCAGACTTCCTGCAAAAATGATAATTGCAATTATCATACATAGAAACAGTCCAATGATCAACGTTGGATTGCGAAATAAGCGGCTTGTCCTTTTAGTTAAAACAACCTCCATTACACTACCTCCTTTCCTTGTTTAATTTGTGGATTAATTAATAAATAAAGCAAATCAACAAGTAAATTTGTCATAACAACAAGAATACCAATAATCAAAATATAACCTTGTATAACAGGATAATCACGTTGTAATACTGCCTGGACAATTAAGTCTCCCATACCAGGCCATGAAAAAAGAATTTCTATAACCATAATCCCACCAAGTAAACTTCCAATACTTAATCCAAACATTGTGACTAAAGGAATCAAACTTCCTCTTAATGCATGAAAAAATAGCACTCTTTCCTTTCGTAATCCTCTTGCTTTTGCAGCTTCAATATACGGGCTTTGTAAGGTGGAAATTAGGCGTTCTCTTAATAATCGAATATAGATCGGAGCCATCGCTATTCCTAAGGTAACAGAAGGTAAAATATAATGTGCAAAAGAGCCCTTCCCCATAACGGGTAATAAATTTAATTGTAAAGAAAAGAAATAGATTAATAGTAAACCAAGCCAAAAACTTGGTATCGAAGCTCCAATCATTGCAATAAATCTACTTACATAATCTGGCCAACGATCTTCATAAACAGCACCTATGACTCCAAGTGGAATCGCAATGATAAACAACACAATCAATCCACCTATAGCTAAGGACACTGTTGCTGGTAGACGATCACTAATCATCTCGAAAACAGGTTTTTTGGAAATAACGGATTCTCCAAGGTCCAGTTGAGCAACATTTAAAAGCCAATTACTATATTGACTTAAAATTGGTTCATCAAAACCATATTCTTTCCTTAATTTCTCTTCATCAACTGTTGTTGAAGCAACATCATCAACTTTTAGAATCGCTCTAATTGGATCTCCTGGGGTGATTTTCATCAACAAAAATGTCACAAAAGAAAGGACCAACACCATGATAATCAACTGAATCAGCCTTGAACCGATAATCGATAAAACTCTCCGCATTATTTCCACCTGCCAAACTTTATATTAAAATCCAAGTTACTCATCATTCATAAAATCACAAAAGTGAAAGAGATTGTATCTACTGATACTCCCTCTTTCACTTGGTAACTATTCTACATCCATCTTATTTGTAATAAGATAATATTCTTCAGAGCCTGGTTTCCAATTCTTTACTCGATCATTCACTCCGACAATAACATGAGGATGAAGAATAAACGATTGTGGAACCTGTTCTTGGGCAATAGCAACAGCTTTCTTTTGTAATTCAATTCGTTCATTAAGATCTGCTGTACCATTTAGTTGTTTTGTTAGGTCATTTAATTCTGCGATGTTAATTTGTCCTGGGTTAAGAGCACCATCAGGTAAATAAGCTACGTTGAAGAAATATCCACCATCTCCTCTTGGTGCAGAAAGATTAGAATATGTCGCTAAATCCCACTCATTTTGTTGCTCCCATAAATAACTATCAATATTTTCTATTGTTACAATATTAATCTTTATACCAACCTTTGCTGCTTCTGCTTGGTAATATTGTGCAATTAGAGGTAATTCTGGTCTACCTTGGTAAGTTGCTAATGTTAATTCCAGCACTTTACCATCTTTTTCTAATAAATCATCGGCATTTTTTTCATAACCTGATTCTTTTAGTAAGGCTTCCGCTTTTGCTTGATCATGAGCTACAGGCTGTTCCTTACTTGCAAAAGCAAATTCTTGATTAAAAGGTCCATTTGCAGCTGTTGCATAGCCATTCATAATCTCATTTACTGCAACCTCACGATTAACTAATAAATCTAAAGCCTTTCGAACATTTACATCTTGTAAAGCAGGCTTAGCATTATTATATAACATAAAATGAACTCGTAAGCTTGGAACAGACTCAACACGAAGCTGATCACTTGCTTCAATCGGATCTAGCGTTTCTGGAGGAAGATGATAAGCAATATCTGCTTCTCCTGATTGGAGTGCTAGTGCACGAACATTTCCATCAGAATTAAACTTAACTGTCACATTTTCTAGCTTTGCAGCTCCGTCCCAATAATCATTGTATCTTTCAAGCTTAAATTCTGATTCAGGTGTGAATTCAGTTACTAAAAATGGCCCTGTTGCAATCGGCTTACTGTCAATATTCTCTTCATCAACTTTTACGATTGACGCATTTGTATGAACAAGTTCAGATAAAAATGCAGGATATACTTCTGTAGTAACAAATGTAACATCCTGTCCATCTGCATTAATGGATTCAATTTTTAAGCTTGATCCAATCGTCTCATTCACTTTTAGTAATCTTTCAAAAGAAGCTTTCACGGCTTGAGCATCAACTGCTGTTCCATCATGAAAGGTTACACCATCTCTAATTTTAAAAGTCCATGTTTTCTCATCGTTTTGCACCCAAGACTCCGCTAGCCATGGTTGAATTTCTAAGTTTTCATCAATTTTTACTAGTGTCTCTGCTATTCCAGCACGAACACCCATCCAATCCTGATGAGGATCAATTGTTTTAGAAGAAAAGCTGAATAGTAGTGTTAAAGATTTGTCATTTAGCTCTGATGAAGCATTTTCACCAGTACCACTTTTACTAACATTACTATCAGAATTTGTACAACCAGCAGCAATCGCTAGTAACATTACAACAAGTATGTATAAAGAAAGATGTTTTTTCATTTTAGATATTTTCACTCCTACATTTCTCAGTATTTTGATAAAGCTGGTTGTTGTTTTTCAGAACTCTCTGATTTGCGTTTAAGCATCGTCAGTATAATGGAAGCACCGATAATCAGTATTCCACAAACCTTTTACCAAAAGATAAAGCACTACATCACATAAAAAAAATTCCTATGTATCTCACAACTTCAACAAGGTATGTATAACCGATTTTCTATTAAAATCTATTATAATTTATAATAATAAATAGGCACTCCTTTTTAGGTGATCGAAATTAAAACGTAATCGTTATGATTTGCACTAGATTACTATATATAAAAATATAGCATTCGTCAATACCAAATCGTAACCTTTTCGATTATTAGGTATAAAGTAGCAAATTATGTAAGCTGAAGTTCTGAAAAAGCAATAAAAAATACACATGAACTGATAGATTCATGAGTTTTAAAACTATTTAGTAAAAAGCAAATGAATCAATTCTTTTCATTGTGCTTAAACGTCTCTTTTTCCAACTTCTTTATCTCTAAGTCAATTTTTTTATGTTCTAATTCTAGTTCTTTTTCTTTCAAATTATATTTTTTCTTATTTTCATAACCATAATAAAGTAAGGACATGCCAACAATAACAGTAATATAAAACCATAAATCCAATGCTTTCACCTCATTTTTCATAGTAGATTTTAAGAAGAAGAAACAAAATACCAATTCTCCGCCATTTTTACTATTTCTTTAAAATCTCCTCCAAATGAATTTTCATGTGGTTTACGGTTATGTGGGGAATATATAAAGCCGGAAAAATTACCCAATATCCCTCTTAAAGTGTAGAAAAACACTAAAGTCTCACCATTAGTTTCTTCAATGATGATATCGCCTCCCCCTTTAGATAATTGGTCATACTCCCTTGGCAGATGAATAACCGACGTGTTATAGGTCACATTAGGTTGTAACGTACCATTTTGAATTTTTGATATCACTTCTGTTCTTTCTTTAAAATGATTTGAAAAGTTAAGCTGTAATACAATAGTATTAAATGGTATGAAAATTACGATGGTAACTGTTGTAATTTGAATTAATAGTGGTGACCATTTTCTTTTTTTAAATAAACTAATTAATGAGAACGCAATAACAACAAAAAAGAAACCGATTACTAATAACCAAAGAAACGGCAGTATAAATGGAGTTAAAAGATCAACCAAGGTCCATTGAAAAAACAGGAGCAAAATTAAGGAAGAGCTACTTACTATAGCTAAAGGTGTACTATATTTCACATGTATTCCTCCGGTCCTTCTTTTATTAGTAATAAAAAACATACCTGAAGTCAATTTTTACTCTTGCTGATAATCCGTCAACTTTTTCATTAATCCTACAACTCTAATGGGAAAGCGATCATTCGACCCTTTTCGTGACGAAAAAATACACATTCTACGACAGCTAAATTGTGTCACATATCCTTCTTACCTAAATGATCCCTAATATCACTCAACTTTTCATCTATGTCATCTAGCTTCTTCTTCAAGTTATAAAAATAATGGGCAATTCTTGAAATTAAATAAATAAAACCAAAGAAGAAAGCGAGAGCTAATAAAATCACTTCCATTTATTTGTATCTCCCTTCTTCCTAAATTAAAAAGTAGTATGTTTCAGCTTACTTGTGATATATATCACTCAATCATAATCAATCTTTTCACGAATATAATCTGCATCATCTTTGTTTATACTAAAATAGTCAATTTCCTTCCAAGTTTCGCCAGAGCGAATTCCGATTGTTGCTCCTTCTTTTGTAAACCATATCTTTGAATCAATTAAATTTGTAAATTGCTTTGGACTTCTTATTGAAAGATAAACGTCTGGTTTACCCATATCCTCTTCTATTATTATTTTACTTTTGTTACTATAAATCACTGTGAAATTATCTATAGCTGACTGGTCTTCATTATCTTTAATAATTTTTGTAAAGTCTATTTGGATGTTCTTGATTTTCATAACCAATCGTGATTTCCCTTGTTGTTTCAGAGGATGTGATTTTCCCTGTATAATATCCTCCTAGAAAAATCACCAAGATTATTGTAGCGTACAAAAGTATTCTTATATTAGTAGATTTCAAGATCTCCCTCCTTTGTTTACTATGGATTTCTAGTTTAAATTCCATAGGTAATCTTACTTTAACCAGTGTTGTGGAGTAGTTAAGCCTGCTGGTAATTTTGTCGTTGAATCACCATTTGCAGAATTGATTTGGGCTTGTGTTAGAAAAATACTTCCACGAAGGTTTGCGCCTTTTAAATTAGCATCTCTTAAATCCGCACCGATGAGATCTGTCATTACCATATCAGCTTCTCTAAGATCTGCCGCAATTAGCAAAGCTCCTCTTAAATTACTTCCTTTAAGGTTCGCTCCTTTTAGCTTTGCTCCAATAAGGTCACTGCTTCTATTGATCAATTTCTGTTTATTATCGTATGTAAATCTTGAACGGACTAGTTCACTTGTTTGAAGTAATAAGTTATTAACCATGTTTCGGTGTATTGGTAGATCTAGTGCTAGAATTAATTCACTATCTAAATGTGTTAAAGCTTCTGTTTTATCAAAAGCCATTTTTAGTTCATGATAAATTGATTTGGTCTCTTCCCTATGAAGAGCTTCATGTAAATAAAGAAGCATTTCATGTAATTGCTGCATAATTGGAAAAACAGCAAACATTTCATTAGTAGTATCTGGATAACTTCGCCAATCTTTTCCTTTAAAGGTTATTTGAGAAACCTTCTGACCAGCACCAAAGCACTCATATACCGTACAGCCTTTGTAGCCATTTTTTCTAAGTTTAGTATGTATGCTACAACGAAAATTCGATTGTAAATGACTACATGGTATGCCAGCATCTTTATTTATAGCAAAATCTGTTGATTTCGCATATGGTAATGCCACACAGCATAAACTAAAGCATTTTTCACAGTTTGCTCTTAAATTATTTTGAATATCATCTATTGTTTGTGTTTGGTTAGACAATATTAACACTTCCTTTTTTAATAGGTGCTGATTTAATATGAATATTTCATATATTACCATATATATCCACATTCCGTATATGGAATTTTGATTTAAAGTATCTTTGATAAAGCTATTATTTATCAGTACTTTTCTACGCTGATCTAAAATATTTATTAAAAAAATGCTTGGTTCATTTCAATAGAAAAAACCCTAACCTTTATTTCGTAATCTAAGGTTAGGGTTTTAAAATAGTACCATGGTAAATATGTTTAGTGTAGTTATCATATCTGAAGAATTGCTACTATATAATAATAGATCTACCAATTAACAGAGCCTTCAGAAATACCTTCTGTTTCATATGTGATTCCATATCCATCCTTCACTGTAACAAGAAGCTTAACATCGCCTATTTCTTTGCCGACCTTCTCTTTAAGATCAATGAAAGTATCATAATTTATACTTTCATTATAAGAATCTGATATATAATGAAGATTTTCTTGTTCTTTTAATAAATCCCATTGCTTTATACTTTTACCATCAAAAAATAACTGAGCTTTAGCACTTTTTATTTTCAACTTATCATTTTTTTTAAATTCGAAAAATTCATTCTTAAAGGTATTTTGAATGTAGATATTAATATCCATCTGGCCTTCACCAGCTTGGTGAACAAATGCGTCTGTTGTTATTCGTTGATTCAAATGTTCTTTAAAAGGCAGTTCTAATAAACTTTCAGATCTTTGCCCTGAACTTGAAGTGGCCACTACCTGTGTTTCATAATTACTATCAAGGTGAAAAGAGGTTTCAATCTTATAATTTAGCCCATTAGCTTGAGTAGGTTGTAGCTCAGTCCAATTTTTCTCCGTTTTTTCACCGTACAGTAACGTAACTTTTTCACCTTCAGCTAATTCTCTTAAATTCCAATCAATTACAACATCAATTAGATTTCCTTCAATATCTACAGATTTTATATGATAATCTTTCTTTTGAATCCACAGCTGATTTTGTACGAATTCTGTAAGTTTCAAATCTATTTGAGAAGAAATATCTTGAACTGAATAATTTACATTCGATAGTTCATTTTGCATAGAATCAACTATTTGCAGCCGTTCTTCTAGTTGACTTATTTTGTTGTAGCTTAGTATGTTATAAATAAGAAGAATTCCGATAATAGTAAATAAAATCTTGTCTTTTTTATTTTTCAAGAAATCCCTCCTTATTTTTAATAATCAGGTAAAATCTAATTTCCATTTGGGCTAAATCCTTTTTTTGAAATCATTAGTTCAACTTCAGAATTCTGTAGTTCTTCCTGCAACATCTTAAGCACTACTTTATAAGCGGATGGATTGTACCACTTCTCTAATCCCATTTGTTCGTAAATTTTATAAACTCCGAGTTTGTCAGTTCTTTTCCCTCCACTTCCATCACCCATCCAAAAATCATCTATCGTTACTCGCTTAGCAATGTGTTTTAATTTTTGAGGAAAATCTCTTGAACAAGGAAGCAATGGTGCAATTGTTGCTTGTGTCATAATACCTGCATCTGTAATTTCTTTTAAAGCAGCTATTCTTGCAGGAATAGGTGGCGCAGTTGGTGAAAAAGCCTTTCTCACCTCTTCTTTATCTGTTTCGATTGTCATAGAAATTCTTATTTTATCCCCGAACTTCTTGAATAAATCAATGTCTCGCTTTACTAATGGAGACCTTGTTTGAACATGAATGAAATCAGGCTGTGCCTCTAGCATGACTTCTAATAAACTTCTTGTTAACTTAGTTTTTACTTCAATTGGTTGATACGGATCTGTAGAAGAGGACATAAAAATCATTACAGGTCCTTTTCTCTTAGCTTTAAGCATATCCTTTTTCAAAAGCTCTGCCGCATTACCCTTGATATCAATCCATGTTCCCCATTCTTGTTCACGAAATAAGGATACAGGAAGCTGTCTTACATAACAGTATTTACACCCGAAAACACAACCAACATAAGGATTTAAAGAATGGGTAAAATCATCTATTGCACCTTTTGCAGGAGTTAAAATACTTTTTGAGACAATATCTTTAAGCTGTATTTTCATGTAGATTACCTCGTTTTCTATTACACTTGCTAGTAATTAATAACTACTTCTTTTTTTGTGTCCAAATTCTACGCGCATGATCAACAATCATTTCATTGATGTTGCACTTGGTATAATCATTATAATTATCACCATATTGATACTCATCAATCACATCACTAATTTCCTGCCAATTCATCTGTTCCTCAAATAACTCATGTTGAATTGTAAACGTGTAGATCTCTTTCACAATTGATATGACATTACTATCTGGCAATAACAATTGTGATTGAAGCTGATTAATATGATAATCAAAGCATTCTTCTTTACTAGGTTCATTTTTTTGCAATGCTTTCATAACACCCGCAAACATCTCTTCGATTTCAAATATATTTAATGGTTTCTTTATACTCATACTCGCTAACTTTTTCACTTCAATTATATCACTATCTATATTGTTGTAAGCCCAATCTACATAATCTGATGCTCTCACAACACGTGTATATTTTTTGAAGTATAATTCTAAAAGATCTATATAAAACACCCCAATTTAAAGATTAGTTCACTAATATTTATAGATAAGTGAACTGTCTACTTTACAGCTAAGTATAATCTATTGTGAATCAATTTGTTTTAAAGGTGAAATAATCCCAAAATCATAATTAATTTATATTTATGAATTAAAAACTATAAGTCACTTAATAAAGTGACTACACCGTTTGAAGCATTTACCCCATATTGACAATCAAATTTGCCACATAAAACATATTGCTTTTGCTCAAAATCATATACATAGTAAGGCTTTAATTCAAACAATTGCTTCATTTTTTCATACGCTTCTTCTTTTGTAAAGGTTATTTTATCAGGAGCTTGAAATGAATCAAACATCTCCAGCATTGGTTTATTATCAATGAAATTTACCGCTTGAAGGCTCTGTGGATGAATCATGATCATCAGTTTTCTTTGGAAAATTCGATTGTCCTGGTCGTTTCTTTTTCTTAATATAGTGGATATGCTTCTCCCCCTTTTTGTTGAAATGACTGAGACTGATAATTAAACTTTTGGTAAGAAAACATTAGCAGCATATACGAGTATTAGCAATATTGTAAGTAAAACGAATTCCTTGAGCATGTTTTCTATTGTAGCTTTTCAAATACTAAAGCTGTAACGAAAAAGGTTAATGGAAGTAAGTAAAACAAGTTCATTTTCTTAGTGAAAACTATGAATGTTAAAAGAATAAACATACATTAATTATCTATATTTCTTTTACTCTTGTTTTACTCTTTTTTCAAACATAAACCTCCATATAAAGAAAACAGTATAGTAATATATATACAATACCAATTTTTGTTAACTGTTGATAGTAACTGTATAGAAAAAGGAGAAATATAGAATTAGAAACATTGTTCCTTTTAAACTATATTTGATGATGATATTATGGTTTTTAAAATTGGATAATAGGTTGAAGTAGGTTAATCGCTGACTAAAGTAATGGTGGATTTTTAGGGTTTAATTATAGATTAAATGAATAATGAGTATTCCATTTACAATATGTAAGTTCTGTTTCATCACTTTTACATTTGTGGCAGGATAATTCCTGCCACCCTCACTTAAATCAGCTTTGTTTCATAATTTTGTAATTTTTATGATTAACAACTGTTTTTAATGGTTCGTCTTTTTCTTTTGATCGACCATATTGAACCATTACAGAATTATCTCTTATGCCTGTTACTACACCTTCATGAGATATATCATCCCGTTTAAAGGAAATTACATCGCCAATTTTTGCAATGTCCATCCCATCACCTCGCCATTTAGATTGTCCCAAAATAGCACGATACATACTATTTTGCTACTTCATATTTGTAATATTACCTTCTTTTTCAGAAAATAATATAGAAACTGACTTTATTTTAAATTAAGCTTTGCTTTTGCAAATTTAATACGTTTTTAGCTTCAGCTCAATGTCCTCTTCTGCCCTGCTTTTGAACCAATTTCAGTCTTATAGAAATCTTATTCTGCTAAATATTCATTCAACGTTTTTCATCTCTTTAAATGATCATGATATAATTAAAAGAGTATTCAGTTATTATTAGTTGGAGCTGTAATTTCTTGAATATATCAATAGTTAACAACCCAGTTAGAAATTCACTTTGAAAGGGGGCTTCTTAATATTATGAAAAGAAAGCTTGTTATCACACAAAATCTTAACGAACACTTATTACATAAAGTTAATAACATTCTTCCAGATTGGACCATTATTACTGGAAGTGATCCTTCAAAATGGGAACCACATATAAAAGATGCGGAGATAATCGCAGGCTGGAAAAAACAGATGGAGGAAACCATTTTAAATGAAGATATCAACTTGAAATGGCTTCAAACCTGGAGTGCTGGTGTAAATAAGGTTCCCTTAGATTATTTTCGTGAAAAAAAGATCCATCTTACATCTGCGAACGGTGTTCACGGGTATCCTATTTCTGAAACGATCTTCGCATATATGTTATCATTCACAAGAAAACTTCATACATACGTTCGTCAGCAAATACAACAAACTTGGCATCACGCTAATATGAATCAAGAGCTTCATGAAAAAACTGTGGGAATCATTGGTGTTGGCCATATTGGAAGAGAAACTGCTAAAATTGCTAAAGCGTTTGGGATGAGAGTTTTAGGAATTAGAAACTCTGGTGGGCAGGAAGAATTTGTTGATGAAATGCACACTTCTTTTGATTTACATAAGGTTCTTCCAAAGTGTGATTTTGTAATTGTTACATTGCCTTTAACACCTGAAACTAAAGGTTTATTTGGAAAAGCGGAATTCGAACTAATGAAGTCTTCCTCTATCTTTGTTAATATTGGACGTGGAGCAATTGTAAAAGAAACTGATCTAATTGAAGCACTTGAATCAAAACAAATTGCCGGAGCTGGTTTAGATGTTTTTGAAATCGAGCCTCTTCCTAAGGAAAGCCCATTATGGAAGATGGAAAATGTCATTATCACGCCTCATACATCCGGTAGTACAGAATATTACAACCAAAGAGTTATAGAAAATATCTTTATTCCTAACCTCCATGATTATCTTAATGGGAAAAAACCATCTGTAAACCTACTCAATTTTGATAAGGGATATTGATATTAAAAAAGGAAACTAAATACTAATATGGTTTCCTTTTTTTATGAGTCTATTTAGTAAGAAATACTTTTCCAATAACAGTTTCTTTGTCTAAATCAATAAAAACTTGAAGTTTATCTGCATTTTCGAGATTATTAAATGTAACAGAGTACACTTGTTCTTTGTTATAATCCTTGTGAAATAATAACCTGTTCTTTTCATCAACATTTATTTTTTCTACTGTTGAATCCTTTGGACTGACAGGAATGGAATTCTGTTCTTCCTTTGTAAGGCTATTAAAGGCAATCATCTCAATTGGTAGAGATGATTTAGATTCATAACTCATACAGCCAGTTAACATCATGTTTAGTAGAAACAGTAACGGCAAAACGGAAAACTTTGTCATATAATCCCTCCTAGCCTCATATTAGACGGTTTTGTATGAACTGAAGTTTCACATTTATACAAAAATTTGTGGATTTTATATGACAAGCTTAAATTATCCTTTTTCACTATAAAGGATCGCTACTTTTCTAAACACAAAACGATTAACAACCTTCAACGTTATTAAACTTAACTTAAGCCAAATCCAGCTATACAAGATGGAAAAAGCAAATATATAAAGCAATATTTTACTATCAAAATTTGTCGTAACAGCTGGCCCAAGAATAGGAAATTGAATAACATAAAGCAAGCATGTAATACCTAAGGTCAAGCAAAAGCTAGAAAACACAGTAATCAAAACCGAATTTCGGAGAATTTTCAAACCAATTCCTAATGAAAGTCCAAGTAAGCCAGTTGTAAATGGAAAAATCAGCAACTCACTTGGTTGGGTGATTGCTAACAAAAAGATCGTAAGCATATAAGTCAGAAATCCAATCTTCAACGATATAACTGATGCAACAACAATCGGTAGAGTTGCTAATATACTTAATACATAGCCAATACCTACAAATATACCTGCCGACTGGAAAATACAAGCAAGAGAAGCTAATACTGCTCCTAAAATTAATTTTGTTGTGCCTGTATACATATTGCTTTTCATGGATTTAATTTCATCTCGATCGTCTAACAAGCTTTTTACCCACTCCATTGCTTCACCACCCCCTTTTAATAAATGCTATTTTGCTCCTTTTTAGACCATGAATTAATACTTTTAGATACTTTCTTTATAAAGAATTGATATTGGAGCCATTTCTAGCATGTATTCTTGTAATAACAGCTGGTGCATTGTTTTATCGTGTGCCACCTTAAACGTTAAAAGAACAATTTCTTTTATTCCAAGTGAAAGACCCAATTGCTCAGCAACAGCGAAAGCACCCATAGCTTGTTGATTTAATAAGAGCAGATGATGTAATTCTCGCCAGGATCCAACTGCACCAGCAAGTGTTTCTTGAAAGATCATTAATCCTTTTTCGATAGTTGCTGAGCTAATTGCTAATATTTTATCTTTTTTCTCATCAGCTGATCTATTAATAACTTGAAAAAGCTGTTCAGCCGTTTTTGTATGTTGTTCTGTAGAAGAAGACATTCTCACTAAAGCTTCCCTAATATGAGGCTCTTTTATTTTAGCTATCGACTGTTTTAATTGGGATTCAAAAGCCATTTGTGTTGTTAAAACATGTTCAAACCAACGTTCAACTTCATTTAATTGTTTATTTATTGTCTTGTCATCAATTTCGATTAATAATACTTCATTCATGAATTCCACCACCTATTGTTTTGTCACTTTCCAAAGTACACCTGTATGACCATATGCATGAATATAACCTTCAGTAATTGGAGAATGACCAAAATCTAGAATATATAAGCTTTTCCCATCAGGATGGAACTTACAATCAACAGGTCTTTCAATTCCTCCATTTTGATGATAGGAAGCTGGCCCAGAATGTTTATTTCGTAAAAAGACTTCTGATTTTCCATTTTTAACATTTACTCTTACAATTTGAAATCCGTTATCAAGATCTTTCTCATGTGGTGAATTTAGTGGTGCATATGTACCCCATTCTGTTACAAACAATTCGCCTCTGTGTCCAAAGAAGTCTGATTTACAAAAGTCCATTTTTGTCATAGCTGAATGTGGTTTTTCCAAATAAACAGGAGGACCTGCCCATTCTGGTAGATTTTCGATTAATTGCTCTGCTGCTTTACCTTTTGCTGGTTTACATTTTTCATCCCAAACAGGCACACCATCAGCTCGCATCTCTGGGAAACCATACCAATCGGGCGTTTTTACTGATCCATGTGAAGTCTTTGCATTACGAATATGCCAAATACGATCAGGATCTCCAGCTATTGCTCGTTCGCCTTTTTCCTCGAGACAATTATCAGAAGCATATAATTCACCGTCTTCACTAAATGCTAAACCATACGGATTTCGTAAGCCCCATGCTATGAGCTCAACCTCAGAGCCATCTGGCTTAGAGCGCCATAGACCTGTTGAACACCACAACTCTCCTTTAATTTTTTCTCCCTTTTTGGCAGGTGTACCAAATGGCTTAAAAGCACCTGTTTCAGTTAAAAATGGAAACGGCATAAGTGGGTTTCTTGATGTCACATTATTACCTGTTAATGTAATATCAACACCTGGAATATCATGTACTTCTGGGTGTTTTGCAAAATCAACAGTAAAACCAGCTGGCAAGCACACACCATTTTGTGAAACAGAGCCATTAGCAAAATACATTAAACCATCGTGTGGGCTAAAAACAGGTCCGCCTGGTTCATGCCAACCACCACTTGGGATTTTCTCAATTAACACTTCTCGTTCACGTGTTTTCACATCGTATCGAACAACTCTTGCAAGATAACCACCTTTACAAGAAACATATAAATAACCATCTTTATATGTAACTCCTCTTGGACCACCAAGTGTTTCAACAGCAAATACTTCAAGCTCTTTTTTATCGGTATCTAATTTTAAAATCCGTGGGGGTAAAGCTGGTCGAGTTGGCCAAGTACTTCCACCTTCTAATATGTATAATGATCCATTATCATCAAATCCCATTCCAGTTGGAAAAGATAATCCTGCAGCTACAACTTCAACTTTATATCCTTCAGGGACATTAATATCGTCAGGATTAATATACGGTCTAGCACTTGTAGGCAAATGTAGAACCTGTTCCTTTATTTTTTTAGTTGAGATCTTCATCTTTATTAGCTCCTTTTACAAAACCCAATTTTTTACTATTATGGAAAATATCAATTTCAGTATCGGCTAATAATGGAGGAACTATTCTCTTATATTGAACAAAAGAAAACTAAAAAGAACTAGGAACGAGTGCTATTATAAAGGAAGGGATTTCGTGAGAAAACGGCAGATATTGTTAGTTAATTGAAAAGTAAATAGAATAATTTTTAGACATAAAAAACATCTACCATTAAAGTAAAGGGTAGATGTTTTGAATCGTATTGAGTAAAAGCTATCTCTATATAATCATTGATGACTTTAAAATTTCTTCAAGCTCTTTTAAATCATGTTGAGATAAGGATACATCAGTTGCTTTCAGATTTTCTTCGACTTGTTCCTTTCGTTTACCACCTGGGATGACTGAATCTATCCCTTCTTGTGCTAATAACCATGCTAATGCAAGATTAGACACGTTTGTTTCTTTTTTAGCGGCAAATTCTTTTAGAAGATCAACTTTTTTCAATACGCCTCCAAAATTCTCTTCATTAAATAATGGCACAGATTGTCTCCAATCCCCTTCTGATAGTTGAAAATTGTTTGTGTAATGTCCACCAAGTAGACCGAATGCAAGTGGTCCATAAGGAATAAACGATATATTATTTTCAACACAATATGGAAGTAAATCTTCCTCAGCAGATCGATCAAGCATATTATAGGCTGATTGCAATGCTGAAATGTCGTTATGAGCGTTTGCTTCCTTTAACTGATCTAAAGTTAGGTTTGAAACTCCAATAGCTTTTATTTTCCCTTCCCGTTTTAGCTTTGATAGTTCACCAATGCTTTCAGCTAAAGGTGTAACATTATCGGGAAAATGAAGATAATATAAATCAACATAATCCATTTTTAATCTCTTCAAGCTATTTTCAAACGCTTGGCGAAGATAAGCTGGATTATTATCAATTTTTACTGTACCATCTTCATACCAATGGTTGGCTCCCTTAGTTGCAATAATGTAATCTTCTCTGTTGAAGCCAGATAGTACTTCTCCAACTAATTCCTCAGAACGACCTTTTCCATAAATATCAGCTGTATCGATAAAAGTGATACCAAGGTCTAGCGCCTTGGCCACCATTTGCTTACCTCCTTCTTCATTTAAATTAGTAAACAAATTATGGCCTCCAACAGCATTTGTACCAAGTCCTATTTCAGAAATACTTATGTTTGTTTTTTTCAAAATATTAAATTTCATTATTCTATTCTCCTTTTTTGCTTAGTAGTTCAATAGTATTAAATGGAAATTTCAGAAAAACCACTAAAAACTATTTTATATGGAGTTTCCTTTATTTTTTTGAGATTGTGGCTGCAATAGTAATGTGAAGACAATAGTTAGTTGTGATTTTCTTTTGTGAGCTTTATAGTGGATAAGGGCTTCATCAACTGTATTAAGACCTTTTATTAAGATAATTTGATGTGTAAAGTCATAATCAATGTATTTTATGTAGATTCTAGATGAGATACTGTATGACGATAAAAAGCTAAGAATTTCACTTAGCTTTTCAAAATCATATTATCGTGTGAAAGCACAACCTTATAGTTTAATAATTAACCCCTATTTTCCCAGAACCTCACGAACAACCTTTTCCGCAATTAAATGTCCTTGTAAATCACGCTCATAACCATCATAATTTTCAGCACCATTCCTCACTGATTTTAGAAAAGTGGAGATGATTGCATGAAATCCTCGCTTATGTAGTGTTGGCTCCCAATCGTTAGAGCCGTAATCTAAGATTTGTTTATCTTTATGTGTATAAACTTCACTGACATTTTTGACCACTCTTGTTTCATTAGCACACATGACTTCGACTTTTTCTTCTGATGTACCAGCTTCTCGGTTCATAATACCTATTGCTGTTCCTTCCTCTGATTGTAGCTGAAGAATTACATGATGAAGTTTGCCGTCTTTATGCTTCCCTTTGATTGAGATATTTTTAATTTCATAAGGAAACAAATGAAGAATTGTGTCAATCACATGAATAAAGTCGTCAAATACAAAAGTACGAGCGTCAGCAACTTGATGTCCACGGTTTTTTTGCATCACAATTAAATTCGGCTCTTTTACTTCTGTTAACTTCAGGTATGGAGGCGCATAACGTCGATTAAAGCCTACCATTAGAATTAACCCTCTACTTTTCGCTTTGTTAATTAATCTCTCAGAGGATTCACCTTCTGCAGTAATTGGTTTATCAACATAAACATGGATATTATGATCAAGTAATTGATCGATGATTTCTTCATGAGAAGACGTAGCAGAATGGACAAAAGCTGCTTCAATACCACTTGCCAACCACTTACTTATTTCAGAATACGTATGTTCAAGCTTATATTGAGATGAAATTTCCGATAACGTTTCCTGATTTCTCGTACAAATATGTAATTCAACATCTTTTATTTGAGCTAAAACAGGTAAATATGCTTTTTGAGCAATATCACCAATTCCAATCATACCTATTTTCATGAAATCACCTCTATTTTGAATTTGATTAAGCGGAAGCTATATCTTTTCTTTACAAAGTATACCATATGAAAATTACCACGAAGCAGCGTATTAATTTCAATTATTTCTTGATATAATGCTACGTAGAAAAAAGAAAGTCAGGTGTAAAATGAGATCTCTTACAGTGATTTTATCAATACTAACACTTTTCATTCTTCCCGCATGTTCTAATAATAACTACGAACAAGCTATGGATAATGGAATTCAGCAGCTAGGAGAAAAAAATTACCATCAAGCATCAATTTTTTTGAACTAGCTTTAAATGAAAAAAAGGTGACAAGAAGCACGGAATTATTATGATCAAGCAACAAAAATGAACAGTGCCTTAAAAGACTTTGAAGCAAATAAAAACGAATCAGCCATCAAAACACTTGATATGATTTTAGCTCATAAAAGTGGATTAAAAACAATTCAAAAAGAAGCACAAAACTTAAAAGAGGAAATTACAACAAAACAAAATCAGCTCTCATCTTTGGATCAAAGAATAGAGCTAATTAATAATCTTATAGAAAAAAACAATTACAGTGAAGCAAAAGAACAACTAAAGCAGTTGGAAAAAACGATTCTATCTGATGAAAAACTAGCTTCTTATCAATCTGATATAAATCAGTTAACGGAAAAAATCGAAAAACAAGAAACAGATACGAAAGAAAATAAAAAACAAGAAGAAAAACCAGTTGAAAAAGAGAAGAATATTAAAGAAAAGGAATTACCCTATAAACAATATAGTAATGATCGATTTGGTTTTTCCTTTAAAGTACCGTCATCATTATCAATGGCTCCGCCACCAACGAATGGAGATGGTGTGACTTTCTTTAATGAAGAATTCGAGGTTACTGCTTTTGGTGCACATATAAATGAAGAGGATAAAACTGTTGAAGATTTTTATCATGAAGAGATCAATTCGGTTTCAGTTCCCATTGCCTATCAAAAAATCACAGAGGATTGGTATGTTTTATCATATGAAGAAAATGGAGTAATTACCTACAAGAAAAACTTTTTTGGCAATGGAATAATGAACTCGTTAATTCTGACGTATCCAGTTGATACACAAACAAAATATAATGAAATAGTAACTTATATTACAGAGTCTTTCCAGCCTTCCTTTTAATAAAATGAGACGGGAACACAGTTAGTACTGTGTCCCCATTAAACCTACAAATCCATTGCATTTAAAATTTCTTTTAATTGTACAATTTCCTCTTTTGAAAGAGTAAGTCCTTTCCCCATTTTAACGTGATTTTCATCCCAGTCTCGAAGATCATATTTAGGTTCTCGATCATTCCAGCTAATCAAATTAAGTTCTCTCTTCCAGCCTTTTTGACCTTCAGATATAGTTGCGATATTTTCTATAATTTCGAATTTAATATTTGCCATCGTTATTCTCCTATCTATCTCATTTAATTATTATTTTACATTTATTATATCTTTTTAGATTGGATATCCATCAAGAATTTTCACAGTTACTAGCACTTGACCTTCTATTGCTGAATTCTCTACCTCAAGAGCAGTACCTTCTTTCTTTATTGAAACGTAAACTGTTTGATCTAGATGATAAGCAAACGCCTCTACTTTTCTTCATCGAAGCTTTTAAGAAAGAAATATCAGTTTTTTAGTATTTCATACTGAAGAGATAGTAATTTTCGTATCAATTCTATAGATTAAAGCTTATTGTAGCTTATTGTAGCTTATGTAATCTTTATGTTTTTAAAAATTGATTTACAAAATTCATGTAACGTAAAAAATATTCCTCTATTAATTATGACTAAAAAACCCTTAAAACACTAGAGTTCTCTCCTAATATTACCTCTTGTAATCTAATTGTAACACTATTCGAATTTTTTCTTACATAGAAATAAGACAAGAGTTCAAAAAACGAAATCTACTAGGAGGACTATATTGTGAAAAAACTAATCTTTTTACTAACATTCCTGACAACTCTGTTTATGGCTGTGCCATCATTTGCTTATACTGTTCAAAAAGGTGATACAATGTCAGAAATCGCTAAACAAAATGGATTATCTTTAACTGAATTAGCCAAGGCAAATCCTCAAATAAAGAATCTTGATTTGATATATATTGGACAAGAAATTCATTTAAATACAGCAAATACCCCACCTCAAAAGCCAAGTAGAGGAAAAAACACCTCACATAAAATATCTGGAATTTCCCAATCAGACTTTGATTTATTGGCTAGAATTGTACGAGCCGAAGCCCAAACAGAACCTTTCGAAGGAAAAGTAGCTGTAGCTAGTGTTGTACTGAATCGAGTAGAAAGCCCTAAATTTCCTAACACTATAAAAGAAGTTATCTATCAACGCGGACAATTTCAGCCAGTAGCAAATGGACAAGTTAACAAACCGGCCGATCAAGAATCAATCAAAGCCGCACAAGCAGCAATATCAGAAATGAGACATATAGCAAAAGACGCATTATTCTTTTATAACCCAGATATCGCAACAAGTAGGTGGTTAGACACAAGAGAAACAACTGTTGTTATTGGGCAGCATGTGTTTAAGAATTGATTTTCCTTACCAAGACTTATATAAATGATTAAATATATTAAAATGAGTTAGACTCAGTTCATGGTTCTTAGTCGTAAAGTTTGTCGTTTTTTGTCTAATCGCTGATAAATTTGGAAAATCGCTGATAAATTTTAATAATCGCTGATATTTATTAAAAATCGCCGATAAAGTAAAAAACTAGCAGATGTCAAGTCTGCTAGTTGGCAATTTCATTTGGTTTCTTGCTCAATATTCTTTAAAACCTCATGAAAAAGGTCTGGATGGTTTGTGAATATACCATTAACTCCCCATTTTAATGCTTTTTTCATATCTTCACTTGTATTTATCGTGTAAGGATGGATTTGTAGTCCACTTTTTCTTACTTTTTCAATATATTCTTGATTAATTTCTTTAAAGCTTGGACCTACACCTATTGCATTTTCTTTAATGGATGCAAGCTGAAAATCACTAATCCTTTCTGGGCTTGAATCTGGTAAAAGCTGAACTAATGGGATGTGTTCGTTTAGCTTATGGATTTTCTTCAGGCTTTCTGTACTGAAGGACTGGAGTATTACATAACTTGGTTCTCCATTAACTCCTGTTAAGTTATATTTTTCAAGTAACTTCAGTAACTTTTCCTCCATTCCAGGATAAACGGTTGGTGATTTTGTTTCTATGTAATAGTTAGCACCTTGACCAAATGCTTTGAACACTTCTTCTAATGTTGGTACTTGTATATCTTCATATTCATTTTTTGCATAGTGTGGGTACTTTTCATTAAACCATGAACCAGCATCTAGTTGCTTGATTTCTTTAAGAGTCATATTTTTGACTAATCCAGTACCATTTGTAGTTCGATCTACCCTTTCATCATGCATTGAGATAAGATGTCCATCACTTGTCATCTGAAGATCAATTTCAATAAAATTCCCATTCATCTTCTCGCCCATTTGATAAGAAACTAGCGTGTGTTCTGGCGCATAAGCTGATGCTCCGCGATGTGCTACATTCACTATTTTTTCATGTGATGATGTAAGTGAATTTATTTGATTGATGGAATTACTACTTGGAATACTATCTTGAAAAGCCATACCGAACGTCCAAAAAAGCACAAGCATTCTTTTTAACTTAACCATTCGACCACCAGCTCCTTAAAGTAAGTATACAACTTTCTTTAAAGATCAAATGTAAATTTAATAATCTGAGATTGTTAAATTTAATTTACAATAAGTTTATTAATAATGCTGTTTCTACAGCTAGCTATTTTAAAAATGACTTAACCACTTTATTTAATTTCATCGCATTTTCTCCCGGATCTTCTGCTAAGCTAATTTCCGATATAACAGCAACTCCATTTCCACCATGTTCGATTACAGGCGACGCATTTTCAGCAGTTATTCCCCCGATACCTACAATGGGAATTTCGATATTATTGCTTCTAACTTCTTTAATAAGCGCTGTTCCTTGTGCTGTTTTAGCATCTTCCTTTGTTGTGGTTGAGTAGATTGGTCCAATTCCAACATAATCAGCACCTTCTGCAATAGCTTTTTTGACTTCTTCAAGATTGTGAGTAGAAACACCAAGTATTTTATTGTCTCCAATTTTTTTTCTAACTTCCTCAGCTGATCCATCATCCTGTCCTATATGTATACCATCTGCATCAAGTGCTAATGCCAATTCAATATCATCATTTACAATAAAAGGAATATTGTTTATTCTGCAAATGTTTTGCAACTGCTCTGCAAATTTAAATTTTTCATTTCCGGTAAGAGCACCTGTACCTTTTTCTCTAAATTGAAAAAGAGTAATTCCACCTTTAATTGCTTGCTGCAAAACAAGTGCAGGATCTATCTTACAATTGTTACTTCCCATAATAAAATATACATTTAATAGCTTTTGCATTCTGTTTTTTGCTATTCTTGACACTTTCTTACCCCCATATTTTCGAATAATTATACATGTTAAATCTTTTCAACCTTTGCAAATTGATGAATATCTCCCGGAGAAACACTTGCTAATTTGTTTAATAATTCAACCTGAAAGCTTCCAGGTCCCTGATCTAAAGCTTGATCTGCTGCTAATTCTGCTGCAACCCCATACATAGTAATTGCTGAAACTGATGCAACTAGCAAATCCTTTTCAACAGCTGAAAATGCACCAACAATTGAGCTTAATAAACATCCAGCACCAGTAACCTTAGTCAAAATAGGATGTCCATTATGAACAAGATACGTTGTTTCTCCATCTGTAATGACATCATCTTTTCCGGTAATAATGACTGTGGTATTCAGTGTTTTTGCTGCATTTTGCGCTAACTCCACAACATTTCCTGTTCCTTCCCCAGCATCTACACCTTTAATTGCCCATTCTGTTCCTATCACGTTAGCAACTTCTGCTGCGTTTCCTCTTAAAATTGAGATCGATAATTCATCAACAATACGACGAGATGTTTCTGTACGATAAGGTGTTGCACCTGCACCCACTGGATCGAAAATAATTGGTACACCATATTCATTCGCAGATTTTCCTGCTATCAACATCGCTTCAATCTCGTCATTTGATAATGTTCCGATATTTAACACAAGTGCACCTGCAATTTTTGCCATATCAGCCACTTCTTCTTTTGCATAAGCCATAACTGGTGATGCGCCTAATGCTAAAAGTCCATTGGCCGTAAAATTTGTTACAACAACATTTGTAATGTTATGAACAAGTGGGTTTTTCTTTCTTACCTTAGTTAATGTTGCTTCAATTTTTTCAATATTCATCTTGTATCCGTCCTTCCTAAATCGTTTTTATCCATCAATATAAACCAGAAATTATATAAAATCATTGAAAAAAGCACTTTGCATATAGCGCAAAGTGCTCATAGTTGACCTACTCACATTCCCTACGCTGGCATTACCCAACAGGTTATCACGGTCCGCAACGTAATAGTTGCAATCTCAGCCAGCTTCCACTAGCACCCGAAAGATTCAATTAAATGTAGTTTACTTAATTAATAGGAAAAAAACAAGGATTTACGATTTCTTATTATATTCATAATTAGTCAAGCTCACAAAAATGTAAAAAGAATCCACTAATAAATGTGGATTCCTACGATGTTACATCTATTATCAATCCTCAATAAATGGAGCATCTTTCAAGTGGTTCGTTTGTTCTCTTAAGTAGTGGGTAAAATGTTCATAACGAACCCAAGACATTGGAATTTTCATTTCCAATTCATCTGCTTTATTGTAAATAAAAATAAAACGATTTGATTTCACTACCTTTTTTATATTTACTAAAGGTAAAGTGCTTTCTTTTTTCCTCTTTTTAAATAATAAATCAAAGCCACCAATTGCAATCCAACTATTTTTATTTAAGTTTTTCTCAATTAACGTACCTATCAGCGCAATGATGGTAGCAACGAGTGGAACGTATAAGTTTTCTTTTGAAATTCCTTCAAATAACAATTGAATCCACCGTAAAACAACGATTCCATAGAAGAACCACAGTCCTTTACTAATCTTTCTATGGCTAACATAAAATAATGATTGTTCAAGCTCTTTTTGATCATCATTCCGATTTTTGAAAAAAGCTTGTTTATGCTCCTCAATGGTCAGTGAGTCAAACTCAACAAATTCAGTGTATGTTCCTTCCCAGGAATAAGCAGAATCTTCACCATCTTCAAGGCTATAGGCACCTACCCATCCAATATATGAAATGTCTGACTCGATAAATTTGACTAAATAATACCGAACTGGCTGGCCATAGGAATTTTCCGTATCAACTTTATCAATAACTGTTATCTCTTCTGTATATTTGGTTGTATGAGACTCTTCATCTTCTATGTTCAAAATATGATAAAACATTTTTGTTTTAGCTAAAAGTGCTTGTTTGTTCTCGAGTATTGGATAAAGATGTTCTTTATTAGCATCCTTTAATTCAAAATAAATCATTTCGGCACTTTCAATATGTTTGGCAACATTAACCATCATACTTTTTTCTATTGGTATATTTTTGTCAATACATACTAATATTGCTTCAGATTTAATCAATGGGTCATGAAATTGTGTTGCTTCTAACAAGAGCTTTTCTGTTTCTTCAGTAAAATAATAGCTCATCAAACTTATAAGAAATCTTAGCTCGTTTCGCAAAGTGTGATAACGTTCTTTCCAGGCTTTATAAACAAACTCTGTTTTGTACTCATTATTGTACGGCAAAAAAGCTTCTCTCTTGTTTCTATACTCTTCAACAAGTATCGGAATAAGCTCAGCTTTTTTGAATCCTTGATCTATACCAGATTCATTCAGAGATAAAAGTAGCTGGAAAAAAGTATCTTTATAGTGTACAGATTTAAATAGATTCATATTTTTTGCTAATAGATTTTTAACTAACACTGGATATTGAGCAAGTTCTTCAACAGGTAGAGTCAGCTCTTCAGTTTTTAAAACCAGCTGAAGTATATTTTCTAATTCATAAATAACTTTATCATCTTCTGTTAATAACAAAAAACTGATTGCTCGTTCTTTAGCGAATGGATGGAACCCATCAAAGTACTTCAAAACAGCTTCTATCACTTCTTGCATTAAAAAGTCACATGCAAAATCAATTAAATAATAAGAAGGGATATCCCACTTATCAACTGGCTCAGGAAAATCACGTGACGCAAGCTTCACTATATCTACTAATACATCAACTTGTACTTCTAAGCTTTCATCACCTTTTAAATAGGCAAGTTCGTCTAATCCGTTATATCTCTTCTCAGGATCTGAGCTTTTTATTTGCGACATAATTTTACGCAATTTTACTTCTTTCATTGATATTCCCCTTTTAATGTAAAATGGTAGAGAAGCATGTAACAATTTATTTTAATACGGACAAACTGATGCGTCAAAAGGTTTTTTATAGAAAAAAATTACTAAGGATATTGTGACTTACAATGAATCCTTCGAGTAATCATTAAAGGAAATCCTCAAAAAAACAAAGAGATACTCTGACCAGTGTGATACTGGAAAGAATATCTCATTTATATCTAATAACATTTGTCTACTATAAATTTAAAGATTCTTTTCATTAACCTATTCCTTACTTCATATACCGATATTCCATCAAGCTATTCAAAATAGAAACTTCCTGTAGTAATTCCTCACCTACATTAGTTTCTAGCACCTTTTTTCGCTCTAGTTCTTTATCAACGATTCTTTTTACTGATAACACATCGGTACCATTTAACAAAACTTCTTCTTTTGAATTGAAATGCTGATGTGCGACAAGCTGCATGCCAAAAGAATTATATAATAATGTGTAACCAGCAATTCCTGTGGTTGATTGATAAGCCTTTGAAAATCCGCCATCAATCACGATCATCTTTCCATTAGCTTTAATGGGATCTTCTCCATTAATTTCTTTTACTGGTGTGTGACCATTTATGATATGACCTTGATTAGGATCTAGTTCAAATTCTGCTAGTATTTTTTCACAGGTTTCCTCTTTTTCACGTAAATGATAATAAGGATTTTTCTTTTCTTTATGTGTTGTTTTATCTCTAATAAAGTATCTTTCAAAGGTGGTCATCGCTCTTTTTCCAAACAGTGATGAATATTCACCTGTCCACAAATACCAAACCATATCTGTTGCAAGATCATCAGTTTCTTCAGGATGTGCAAATGAATGACGTAAATAACGTTCAAAAATATCAAGTAATTCACGACCTGCATATTCTTTATTTTCTATCAGCATTTTCTCCATATTTCCATCTTCATCTAACGGAATACAGCCGTGTATTAATAAATTTCCGTTATATCTTAAATAGAGACTGCCTTTTTTCATAAGAAAATTCATATGTCTTGCAAGCTTTTCTGAATGCTGAACAGAAAATAACAGCTTGTCTATGACTTGTTTTTCTTCTTCTAATAATTGATCAGGCTGTAAAGGATTGATTGTTGCAAAACATGGATTTTCTAATGGATATGTTTTTTCTTGAATTGTAATCTCATTTTTCTCGTAATCTATTTTTTCAAGTAAAAGCCTTTCTGACATATTAAAGGTTGGTCGTCGTTTGATAATTGGACTTTCAAGTTTAAATTGAATGATAGAAATTGCTTGATGGATTTTTGTAATTTGTAATCTTTCTTCTTCAAATATTGTTTCATCTGAATGAACTTTTGGTCTAAAAGCTGGATTATCTTGATAATATTTTTCCGCTAAATTAAGAAGAGGTCTAAGATTGATTCCATAAACATCTTCAATGATATCTAAATTGTTGTATCTAGCACAAATTCGGATAATATTTGCTAAACAAACCTTTGATCCAGCAAAAGCACCTAGCCATAGTACATCATGGTTGCCCCACTGAATATCAACAGAATGATAATTAATGAGTGCTTCCATAATTTGATCTGGCTCTGGTCCACGATCATAAATATCTCCCACAACATGAAGATGATCAACAACCAATCTTTGAGTTGTATAAGCAAGACCTGTAATAAGCTTGTCAGCTTGTCCAAGAGAAATAATTTGCTGAACAATTTTAGCATAATAAGGCTCTTTAAAATTTGTGAATTCATCTGTTTTATAAAGTAATTCTTCTATAATATAAACAAACTGATCTGGCAAGGCTTTACGTAATTTTGAGCGTGTATATTTTGAGGAGGCATAAGAAATGAGTTTAATCATACGCTCAATGATAACTGAGTACCATTGCTGTAGCTCTTTTTCATTATCAAAATCATTCTTAATAAGCTGTAATTTTTCTTCAGGATAATAAACTAAGGTGGCAAATTCTTTAATTTCTTTTTCTGTAAGTACTTTTTTATAAATATCTTCTATTTTCTCTTTTACTTTCCCTGATCCATTTCTTAGCACATGCTGAAAAGCTTGATACTCTCCGTGTAAATCGCTAACAAAATGCTCTGTCCCTTTTGGTAGATTTAGAATTGCTTCAAGATTAATAATTTCTGTGACCACTTTTTCTTCACAATCATATTTCTGCGATAATAGATCTAAGTATTTTGTGTTCAAAACTATGTATCCCCCTTCGCAACTACCCCTCTATTTTACACTACGAAATATAGATTAAAATACTACTATTTGTATTATATAAACCGTATCTTAATTAATTTCAGTGTCTTTTATTATCTTATAAACTAGTATATCAGATACTGAATTTTCTAAAAAGTTAAATGATCTTTGAAATGTGAGATCAATAACTATCGCATGTGATCTTGAGTTAATCATGTACATTTCATCAATGGAGTAAAAATGGGTGCTCATGACCTGGATTTTCTTTTTAGTGGTCGACAATTTATGCTATTTATTTGATTGGGTCGCAATTCCAAGTTAATAACGCGTTAATTTTCTTTTATGATCTATTTTGTCTTTTTAATGATTTGTATTTCTTCGAATGGCGCGCAATTCCGAGCTGATGACTTGTAATTTCTCTTTTATGATCTACATTTTCTCTATAATGGTCAACATTTCTTTGATTACAGCTCACAACTTTACTTTTGACCTGTAAATTGGTTTTTTTTGTAACAAAAAGTTCTTCCAGTGGGGTACAAAATGAATTCTTCATACATAAACACTTCAAATTTATGTACAATTACATCAAAAAAGGCACTACCCGTGTGGATAGTACCTTTTTTTCCATATTATTTACGAAAACAATTCCATAAAGCGAGTCCAGAATCCTTTTTCTTCTTCAGGTTTTTCAGTAACTTTGGTTTCTTCTTCATCTTGCTTGATGCTTTCTGTTTTGAAGACAAATTGAACTGAGTTAATTTTTTCATTTTTAGGTGATGTAAAGGATACAGCATTGAAGTCAGATTTATCGAACTCTGACATCATTTTATCCACTTCTTTATTCATTGTAGCTGGTAAGTCACTTGTAGATTCATAGAGTTCTGTGGTTCCGTCGTGTAGTTGACTAACACCGTTTTCTAAGTCACTTGTGCCTTGAGATAATTCGCTGATTCCATTATGCAGACTATTATACGAGCTAGTTAATTGACTTGCCCCTTCTGTATAATTCACTAATCCTTTATGAAAGTTCTTATAATTGGAAGCTAATCCATTTATACCTTCCTGTAATTTAGCGAGTGAATCATCTATGTTCATTTGTTCAAGAGATGCTGAAAGCTCTTTTGTCAACGTGTCTAAATTACTAGCCATTGCTGTAAGAGTTCCGCTAACTTGCGGAAGTGTAACATTTACAGAAGTAAATGCTTTTTTTGAGGCTGCGTAAGTTTCTTTTGCAGTTATTGCAGCTGAATAGGTTTCTAGTAATTGATCAAGTACTTTCTGATCTGCTCCACTTTTATATAAGTTTTGAGTTTGTTCTTCCGTAATGACGTACCCAGGAATTGAATTTATGGCTTTGTCGAGTGAAGAAAAAGCTTTTTCGTAATTTTCTTTTAACGTCATTAAGCTCTTTGACGTTTCTTTTAAACCAGCTGACATTTGCTTAAGTCCATCTTCTAGTTTTTTGAAATCAGCTAGATCAATTTGCTCTGAATTATTTACTAATGAACCATTCAATGCTTCGAGTGCTTGCTGAATGTTTTTCGAACCGCTAATCAACTCAGAGGAAGAATCATTGAGTGCATTTATGCCCTTTTTATATTCCTTTGACCCACTTTGTAGAGTGTTTACACCATTATTTAATTCTGAAACTCCAGTTTCTAATTTTGCAACACCATCATTCACTTCTTTTATCGCATCTGTAAGAGTTTGCATATCACCTGTCATATTATCAATATCTGGTGCATCTATTGACATGGAAGAAGGAATAGCAGATATGTCAATGGCTTCTAGCTCAAAATTAATAACGTCTGCTTCAAGTACTAATTCCACTTCCTTTTCAGGCATCACTGTAAATGTTACTTGCTTGTTTTTCCCTGCATTTGCTAGCATACCGTCAGGAGCTTTAATGTTACTGTATTGGTCAGTGTTTAGTGAAAGAGAAATTTGTAATAAATAGTTTTCAAAAAAGATTGGATCTACTCTATCATTGGCAGAAGTAGCAATCTTAATTTGAACATGTCCCTCTTTGCCAAGAATCTCTTTTGGTGTTATTTCTTTTCCATTCATTAAATATGAAATGGAGATATCCCATGGTAATGGATTTTTTTCATTCATATTACCTTGATAATAAAATTTCCCTTCTGGAGCTGAGAACTCCACAGAATTATTATCTTTATTTAATAAAGATAAATTTGTTAAATTTTTCAGACTTGAATACGGTCCATAATCTACGATATTTCCAGCTTTTTCTATATCTAATATGTTTACAACATAAATTTCTTGTTTTTCACCGGTTGCACTTAAGTTTGCATAAACAACCTCGTCTTTTGAAGAAAATTCTCCTTTTTCATTAGAAACTTCTTCAGCTGTTTTGATATCTGATTCAGCTGTTACAAGAAAAGACGGCATCATTATTATACTTATTACGAATAATATTAGGAATTTTTTCATTATCGGTCCTCCTTAAAAAAGTTTGCTTTCCATGTTGTTTTTGTAATCAATTTATCAAAGACCAATAAGCATGCTGGTAGAAAAAACACAACCATAATAAATGCTAGTAACGCTCCTCTTCCAAGTAATAAACCGATTGATGTAACAATTGGGTTTGAGGAGGTAATCCATAATATAAATCCAACACTTGATAATATGGAAGCTGAGATTCCTATAGCAAATATTTTCTCATCTAATGTTCTTTTGATAGCTGCTATTGCAGGCATTTCCTGTCGATATTCCTTATATGCATCTGTCAGTAGGATCGCATAATCAACCGTTGCCGCTAGTTGAATAATGCTGATCAACAAATATCCTACATATACTAATGGAGAGTCTGTAAAATAAGGAACAGATAAATTGATCCAGACGGCTGTCTGAATAGTAAGCAATAAAATAAAAGGAATCGAAATTGATTTAAAGGTTACTAATAAAACAAAAGCGACAGTTAAAATTGTTAAAAGATTAACTAATTGATTATCTTTTTGAACAATATTTTTAATATCGTATAACGTTACACTTTCACCTACCATTAATACGTCTTGATCATAATAGGATTTTGCTTTATCTTGAACTCGCTCAATTAAATGAAAGGCTTCTTCTCCCTCATTTTTTGTTTCAGTTTGGAGGATGATTCGTGCATAATTTTCTGAATAAAATTGATCTGTAATAGAAGAATCTAAATATTCAGGTGGAATTGCTGCACTAACCGTGTTAACAAAAGCTAGAACACTAGATACATGTTCGATTTTTTCTAAATCTTGCACTAATTCCTCTTCTTTTGCGACATCCCCTTTTGGAACAAGTAAAACAATTGGAGTGCTTTCACCGAAATGTTCTTTAATTTTCACGATATCACTACCAGCTCTTGTGTTTTCTGGTTGATCTCCGATTCCATAGATGAAATTCGTCTGACTTTGTGCTAAGAATGCAGGAACAATCACAAGCAGTACGAGTAATATACTTGGAATTTTCATTTTCACAACAGCATTTCCTTTGTTCTTGATGCTCGGTAGCAAAGGTTTATGTTCTGTTTTATCAATCCATTTATAAAACAAAAGTGTTAATGCAGGTAAAAAGATCATAACACTAATAAAGCTTAATAAAATTCCTTTAACTAAATTAATTCCTAAATCTGCCCCGATTTCAAAATTCATAAATGTTAATGCAATAAAACCAAAGAAAGTTGTTGAGGCACTAGCTGTAATCGCAGAAAAAGATTTTTTCATAGCAAGCTCCATCGCATGATGAGGATCTTCTACTTTTTTTCGATAATCTGCAAAACTATGAAGAAGGAAAATGGCGTAATCTAGTGATACAGCTAGCTGTAGGATTGGTGCAACAGATTGAGTTACAAATGAGACTTCACCAAGAAAAATATTTGTGCCCATATTAATTAACACGGAAACTCCAATTGCTGTTAAGAAAAATAATGGTTCTATCCAAGATTTAGTTGATAAAACTAAAATCAATATGATAATCGGCACTAATAAGGCAGCTGCGAACATTGATTCAGTTCCAGCCATTTTTTGTTGTGTTGCCGTATTAAGTGATTCTCCAGACATTGCATTATCTTCTCCAATGAGCTCATAGATGTTATCTGTTATGACAACTTCCTCACCCTCACGAATGCTAAATGAAAATAATGCTTTATTATCTTTATAATACGTTTCAACAACACCTTGATCAGCCATTTCAAGCGGTGATTTGAGATCAATTGCATCATCTAACCATGTTACATTTGAAACACCGTCTATTTTCTCCAGTTTATTTTTAAATTCAAGTGCTTCCTGAATTGTCACATCTTCAATCATAATTCGGTTTGTAGGAACACTTCCCTCAAATTCTTCTTGCATGATATCCATTGATACGGTAGAACCTGCATCATCTGGTAAGTAGTCTGTCATATCGTAGTTCACTGATACTTTTAAGGTTGCTATGGCACAGAGTACTGTCAGAACCATAAATGTAATCGCAACGGCTTTTTTATGTTTAATAATTCGTGCTGCTATGTTAATTGCTATTCACCCTCTCTTGCTACTTTTTCGTATACACTCTATTATTATATGGACACGGTGTTGTCTATTCAACAAACAGTTATTCTTTATCTGTGACTTTTCCAACACATTTATTAATTATGTCGGATAATTCATAAATTTAAAGGAGTTTTATATGAGTACTTCTAAATTAGATCGAAGAAAAAAATATACACGAATGGTGTTAAAGGATAGTCTTATCCATTTATTGAAGGAAAAGCAGATTTCTTCCATTACAGTTAAGGAGATTTGTGGTAAAGCTGACATTAATCGCTCGACATTTTATACACATTATCATGATCAATATGACCTTCTCGACAAAATTGAAGAAGAGCTTATTGAAGATATGAAAGGATATTTGAGTCAATACAATTACGAAGATGATGATTTACAGATGATTGAAAGATTATTAGAATATTTTGCTTCCAAAGCTGAAATCTGTAAAACACTTCTTAGTGAAAAAGTTGACACAACCTTTCAAAAGAAGGTGATGGTCGTCGCTCAACATTTCTTTATGAATAACTGGCAAGCAGAAAGTCCCATTGATGAAGACCTATCAGAGTATTTGAGCATTTTTGTCATCAGTGGAAGTATCTATGTGACAAAAAGCTGGTTAAACAATGGAATGGACAAAGCTCCAAGAGAAATGGCGGAGATGATAAATAGCATGATCAAGAATGGATTATTAGGGGTGAAGTAACAGTACCCCTATGCCGATTAACACCTTCTAAACACTATTCTCACTGACATATTTAGTAAATCCTCCTATGTAAAAAAACAAATAACAATTCTATATCATTTTCCGAAAAATCATCTGATATTGATATTGGTTTAATCTCATTTTGAGATATATAATAAAGTTAACAAATCAAAGAAATCGTTTACACGAAATGTAACAGCTTTGTTACTTCCCATACATTAGGAGGATTTAAAATGAGTAAAGTAGCCAGAGATTCAAAAGTGAAGGAACTATTAGCAAAACAAAAATTCAATGAAAAAGAAATGTCTGAAATGACTGATCCGCAGATTGAATATTATCACTGGCTTTATTTTGAAGATTCTGTTTATGATTATATGTAAGTTGAAAAATGATAATATGCAACAGCTTTTGTATATGTACAGAAGCTGTTTTTTGTTGTATTCAAAGAAAAAATAGTTGATTTGCTTTCTATTAGAAAACAAATCAACTATTAAACACAGAAATAAATTTACTCTTTTATCAATCTCTTTCTCCATCCTAATACACCTAAACATAATCCTAATAGGACGATTATAGAACCTATCAAGAAGGAATTGTAATAATTAGTTGCAGTATTCGGAAGATTTTTTCCTTCTACTTTATCAGAATTAGTAGAATCAACTTTTTCTTTGTCTTTATCTTCTGCTCTATCTTTGCTTGTGTCCTCGTTTTTACCACCAACTACCTCATCTTCTTTTGTTTTTTCTTCTTGATGAGGTGTTTTAGGTTCATCACCTGGTGTTGGATTTTCTTTATCTGGTGTTGGGTTTACTTCATCTACGATTTTAGCCGTATATTCAAAGGTACCTAAATCTATATTTGTATCTAGTAAAGAAGCAAATACAGAAAGGGTGAAATTCTTAGTAGGGTCAACATCACCTGCAACTACATTTTCTTGATCAGCAACTGAACCACCTAGAATAATTTCTTTATCGAATTCTAATGATGTTGAACCAGATACTGTGGACATTTCCACCTGAGTAAATACCGTTTTACCATTTTGTTCAATTTTGAAAGTAACCGGAATGACCATATCAGGGTTTTGATCTTTCGTATAAGCTGATTCTGGTATTGTATTCATCCATTGATCAAATTCTTCATTTAAGCTAAGTTTAGCTGAAATATTTAGTTTATCATCTTTTACTTCTGCTTCCATTTCACCTGATGCAGAATCGGCAATTTTACCGCCTGTAGTGTACATTTCCTCACTTACATAACTAAATGCTTCAATAACATGTGGAAGATAAAACACACTATCATGTTCGCCATTTTCAATCATGAAAATATGATCTACATTTTTTTGTCGTAGCTGATTGTCTAACTGAATTGCTGGTGCTCCAAAACCATAAACATCTCGGTTACCAGATATAAAGTAATGTGAATAGTACTGTAAATATTCATCACTTACTTGTTCAACTATTAAATTAGGGCTATGTTCTCTACCATAGGTAAATGCACCAAAGAAACTAATGATTGAAGAAAAGTAATTTGGATTTGATAATCCAATACCATATGCTCCTTGCCCACCCATTGAAGCCCCTGCTGTTCCGTTGTATCTTGAATCAGCAATTGTCCGGTAATTTGCATTAATAAATGGTACTAAATCCTCTGTGACCATTGATTCCCAATCATCTCTCCACCAGCTCATCCCATCACTATCAGGAATCACAACAATCATATCCTGAATATCTCCATCTGCCATACCTTTTTTAAGAATATCTTGGATGCCATCAATTTCATAAGATTTACTTGTAGAGCTAAATTGATGCAATAAATAAGTAACAGGATAACGTTTATTTGAATCAAAGTAGCCCTCTGGAAGGTACACGCGATAATTCATTTCAGTACTACTTCCTTCTAGACCTTTTGCACTTGCGGCATATGATGACGTGTAAGAATCTACATAGAAAGTCTCATGATCACCGTACATGACCACGTTACCATTTTCAATCTTGTAATAAGCATTAACTGTTTCTGTTTTATTTTCACCAGAAGCATTTGTTATGTTTCTTTGTGCTTGATACAAATACAGATCTTTATAATTATAAACATTTACCGAAGAATCAGATACAGATACCTTTCCATCTCCAGTTAGATCTTTGTTCACTTTATCGATTAGTCGAGCTTTATTATAACCAAATTGAAAATAATCTGGTGCTATCGTTTTTGCATATGCGTCAATATCTTTATTTTCTAGTGCAGTGTTTTGAGCGACTACAAATTCTTTAATTTTTTCTGCAATTGTTGATTCTGCTAAGTCAGAAGGTAAACCTACAATTTTGTTATAAGCTGCTGGAGAGAAAATCCCTACTGGACCTTGATACCAGCCTCCACCACCATTGGAGTTTGCCATTCTAACTGCAATCGTATTTGATCCACCATAATTTAAAATATCAGATTCTAACTTGTATAAACGGTCCACATCCCATGGATTACTTCCATCATAATGACCACCAGGTTCAGGGATACCAGTTGCACCAACACGAACACCGTTTACATATACTTCATCTGCTTCATCAAATTTACCAAGAGCTAATAGTAAGTCGTCTTTTGCAAAATCTGCATTTATGTTAAATTCACGTACGTACCATGCATAGCCAGTCCAATTTGAATTATTTTCAAGACTTTCATCAAAATCAGCTGACCACCATCCTAGTGCTGGTTGAACTGTACCCCAAGTTGACCATACATCCTTTGTTACATTAGTAATTTGATCGAGAGCTTCACTTCCTGTATTTGAAAAAGGTTTATACGCTTTGAATTTCCAATCTCCCATAAGATCAATTAACTGTTCATCTGGTTTTGACCCTGTATCCATAATACGTACTAATGATTCACTTCCAACATTAATTGTAAATCCAAGCATTTTAGCTGTAATAGATACATTCGAATTCGTTCCATTAACTGTATTTGGAATTTTGAAAATCCCTTCAAAGGTTTCTACTCCAGCTACAGAGATTGTCTTATTTTCTTTATGAAGCACAGAACCATCTGCTGGATCTGTTAATGTAACTTCAATTGTCATATCTGCTGGATGAGGAGATATCTCTGTAAAAATAGCATTAACATCGATATTATAACCAACCTCGATTTCTTCAATAGAACTTGCTGCTACTTGTGGAGACAACGAAATATCACCATTTACCATTTTTGAATAAAACTGCTGACTAAACCGATTCATTACTCGACTTACCGATTCTTGTAAATAGGCATCATCATAAGTACCATATCGTGCTGTATATTCATGAATATCATATGACAAGGTTTTAAACCAATTAATGAATAAAGCTCCTATTTCATTGGTCGATTTAGGTTGATATGTGAATGAATCTTCTGTTGGACCATCCAAATAAGTATAGTAGTTTTCGATATTATCTTTACCGATTTGCGATATTATGTCATAAACATCACCGTATTCATCATATATTGGATGATCAGTTCCAACGAAATGACCACGAATGCTTCCGATATTCTTAATCGTATTTGGTGTGTTTAGAACCGTATTGTTATTATCAGTCATCCCATAAATGTAGGCCATATATCCACCGAGCCCAACACCAAGAATGGCTCTTTGATCAATTGTAGCTATTGTATTGTATTTAGTATCAACATCAGCAATAATATTGTTCATTGTGATGCGAAAATTCTCACCAGAATCAAAATTAGGCATAACGATTAGCATATTTCCTGATTGATCAGTTTCCATTTCACGTTGAATCATTGAAATCATTTTATCACTGTATACTGATTTCCCATCCTCAGGCATTAAATAAAGAACAGGATAAGATTGTCCATTTCCAGCTTCATACCCTTTAGGTAAGATGATTTTATAGGAACCATTGTCTTCCATATTTACTTCAGTCCCTTCACTTACAGCAAATGTCTTTATATTAAAATTGCTGCATATTAAAAGAATTGTTAACATTAGTGCAAAAATACTTTTCCCCTTATTCATTTGGAACCTCCATTAGAATTAAGTTTAAATGCTCGAAAAAAATTGTAATTGATTGAATTAACGTTAAACTTTTACACCATTTTTGCTTGCGCCTCTTTAATTTTATGTGTGTGATGATATAGGATAAAAATACATAAAGTAATTCTGGGAAACCAATATTCACATGTATATTTAATCTGTCCTTGTGGAAATATCCCATGATTTTTAATTTCTAAAAAAACTAATTTACTAATCAGGAATCTGATGTATATGTACAATCTGGAGTTATGAAATGAAAGTTGGTTTCACAATTTTTTAATTTCTATAAACATTTATTATTGGTGTATTTTCTCTCTGTCCCCTTTCTTTTTGTAAGCGCTATCTCAATACTACCAACATTAAAATGCAATCGTTAGAAAGATCTTTAGAATGTGTTTAGAATTTTTATAAAGATTTTACAAATGTAAGTGTTTACATTTGTACTTTTTTTAGGATTTTGTACTATATTTCACTTTCTGGATAAATATGGTTTAATGTATGCGCTACTTACCTAAATTTTTAAGACAACTAATAACTTTTCTTTCTATTAAAACTCAATAAATAACAATTTTATATCAGTTTTCGAAAAATCATCTCAAAATGATATTTGTTTAATCTCATTTTGAGATATATAATAAAGTTAAGAAAAGAAAACGTTTACATGAATGTAGCAGCTGTGTTACTTCTCATATATTAGGAGGATTTAAAATGAGTAAATTAGCCAGAGATCTAAAAGTGAAAGAATTATTAGCAAAACAAAAATTCAATGAAAAAGAAATGTCTGAAATGACAGATCCACAGATTGAATACTATCACTGGCTTTATTTAGAGGATTCTGTTTACGATTATATGTAAGTAAAAAACTTAATGATAATAAAACAGCTTTGTACATTGTACAAAGCTGTTTTCATGTTAATTAAATTGTTTAGTTCTGTCCCCAAATCTCTTTTGAAATATCAACAATATACTTCAATTTTGCCCATTGCTCATCTTCAGTCAAGATATTGCCATGATGTGTTGAAGCAAAACCACATTGAGGACTGATACATAAATTTTCTAATGGCACATATTTAGTTGCTTCTTCAATACGCGCTTTAATATTTTCTTTGTCTTCTAGATTACCATGCTTTGATGTGAAAACACCTAGTACAACTCGTGGTCCATCATTTGGAATATAATTCAATGGCTCGAAATCTCCTGAACGATCATCATCATATTCTAAGAAAAAGCCGTCTACTTTTTCCTTTGCAAATAATGTCGGAGCGATTTTTGCATAGCTTCCTTCAAATGCCCAAGTTGAACGATAGTTACCACGACAAAGATGAGTTGTAACAATTAAATCCTCTGGTTTATCTTCTAATACACCGTTAATAACACGTAATGCTAACTCAATTAATTCTTCACGTGAAGTTCCACCAGCATCAAAATTAATATTAGGTGCATTTAAAGCGGCAATATACACATCATCTAATTGTAAGTAGCGGCAACCTGCGTCATAAAAAGCTTTTATTGCATCACGATATGTTTGGATTACATCTTTTGTATATTCCTCAATATCGGGGTAGATTTCTAGGTCACGAATTCCAGGGTTAAATAACTGATTTGGACTTGGAATTGTTTGTTTTGCTACTGCACGATCTCCAACAATTTCTTTAAATTGAATAAATTCCTTAATATGTGGGTGCTCCGGGTTAAACGCTACTTTTCCGATCACTCGAACATCATATCTTTCAGTTTCTTCTCCTTTAAATTTAAACCCAGTTTCAGGAACATACCCTTCTACACCTGTTAAATGCTCAAGAAAATCTGTATGCCAGAACTTACGACGAAATTCTCCATCTGTTACAGCTTGTAAGCCAACTTCAATTTGTTTATCTACGATTTTTTTGATTTCTTCTGTTTCAATATTATGTAATTCTTGAGATGTAATACTACCTTCTATATGATTCTTTCTAGCTTGATGAATTCTCTCTGGACGTAATAAGCTTCCTACGTGATCTGCTCTAAATGGTGCTGCTGATACTAATGTTTTTGTCATCTGTTTTTCTCTCCCTTAATGAAAATTTTTTAAAAAACGAACAACCTAATGAAAACTGAAATCAAAAAACCCCTCTTCTAGTAATAAGAAGAAGGGTTAAATAATAAAATTAGTTTACCTGCTCCTCTTATCTCTAGCATTACGCTACTTGGAATTGGCACAGTACTATAAAAGTCCGCTGCCGAGGTATCATAGGGCCAGTCCCTCCACCTCTCTTGATAAGAAAAATCAAAATATTAAGTTATAAATCTATCATAAACTATTCCTATAAAAATTGTCAACATTAAAATGGGTATTTTTTCTCTGTTATCAATATTTTTCCATATATTATATGTCTTCAGTTTATTTTGTTAGGTTGAAATTAGAGAATTTATTTAAAAAAGTAGTAACTCCCACTACCCAAATTGCACTATAAACAATCGAAAAAAGAAGAATCATAGCACTAATATTCCAACTAAGGTTTGTGCCTACATCAGGACCAAGCACAGTAAATTTTGTCACACCAAGAATAAAAAGAATGCCAAGAAATAAAAAAAATCCTGAAAATAAAATAGTTGATATTGATTTTTTAAAAACTTGAAAACCGATTCCCATTCCAAGTCCTAAAATTCCTTGAGTTAGCAAATAAACATAAGCTTCACTTGGTTGTAATACGCACAATAATATAAATGTTATAAAGTATGAGAAAACCCCAGTTGTAATTGACATTAATGTTGCTAAAATCAATGGTAAAGTTGCCAATGCACTTATGACGAAACCAATTCCACCTAGCATACCAAAAGCACAACAAACTGCTCCAAGGATTCCTGTCATTCCACCATACTTAAAAGTTTTTAAATAGCTTCTTTCTTTCAACCTCCATTTACGAGCAACACTGGTATCGATTTTAAGGGAAAATATTCTTTCACGCATCAATTCCACCACCTACTGTTCATATGTTCTCCTTCTTTATGAATGAAGGTAATTCTTACATTTTATAATTATGTAGAAAGTAGTTTGGATAGAATATCGTACATTTAAGCGACACAAAGATTTACTTAAAACTAAATGGAATATGCTTGATGAAAGATCTCAAATTTATACGAAAGTAGTCTTCAATATCATTGCTTAGTCTTTCTTCTAAAATTGTAAACTCTTTTAAGATGTAATTTAAGTTAAAAACATAATGAAATTCTGATTGTGAAAAAATTGAGTGAATTCGACCATAATTAGAATATGTCTGCAAAGAAATCAGTGCACCATCTTCATAATCATCATATTCAACTGTATAATAATGAAATTCAACTTTGCCTTTTTGCGTATAATCTCTTTTCCAGTAATACAGAGATTTATAAAATTCTAGAATTGCAATTTCTTCTTGAAAATAAATAACATCATTACATTTAATCGTAAAAAGAGCATCTACAGCTAGGATTTTTGAAGCATCTCATTTATCTTTATTAGAAATAATATGACGATCATTTACAAATTCGTATTCAAAGAAAATCTTATTATCTTCATTATTAGTTTCCAACATGTTTACACATCTTTCTTTTTATGATTATCGGATAGTAATTTACCAAGAATGATACATAAGAATGTTAAACCTAAAAATAAACCTGTATCATCTGGTTCCACATTAAAGAAAGTTGGAGATATGTATAATTCCAATACAAAAATAACCATAGCCATTATTAATAATATTTTATAAATCACAATTATAGTTCCTTTCTTTATCAAACATTTGTTTACTTAAAGTTACATTATTATACTGGTAATCCCCATTAATTTACCAATAAAATTAAATAAAGAATAATATTTTATCAAATAATGAACTATGTTTTTGCCGGAGAAGAATGATCTAATGTGACTGATTTTCAAAATCTAACACTGTCAATCAATTGCTCCATAGCTCAAAAAAATAAAATGATCCTCCAACTCTTTTTCATTAATTGATAGTCTAATTGACAGATCTTTTGTGCGTAGAACAAATTCTTTAACACCAATGAATTCAGATTCTGCAATTAAATAGAGATGTGTACCTCTTTTTATACCTCTAAAATTTTTCTTTAGTTTATATTTTTTAATCATTGTCTTACACAAATACTCCCTTATTAAATATGTTAAATCTAGAAATGTTTATGTTTATTCCAATTTTTTCGCACAAGAAATTAGCAGTAAATGAGTTCTACTAATTATAACTCAAATATACTTAGTGGTCTTTTATATGATATTTAGGTAGTTGTATTGATTAAAAACAACTGTAATAATAAGTATAAAAAAGCTTTCCTAAAAAGATCAAGGAGAACAAAGATTATGAGTAAACTTATAGATGCAATTAACGAAGTTGTAGCACAATTTTTAGGAGAAAACAGAACTTGGACTGTTTCCGAAGGGAAAAGCGGCTATAATAACACCACTCGTTATATTGAATGTGATGAACAGAAATATATAGTTAGAATTTATGAATCTCACCAAGATCTAAAAAAGGTAAAACTAGAGCATGAGGTTTTATTAAAGCTTCAAGAGATACGAGATTTACCATTTCAAGTCCCTGTTCCACTTATAGCAAAGAATGGTGATACGATGGTTCGATTAAATGATACCTCTATGAAAATAGCGTGTATGTATCATTTCATTATCGGTGAAAATCCTACATTAGATCACCCAGAAATTATTTACTCGTTTGGACAAAGAACTGGTTCATTACTAAAAGCTCTATATGAATTAAAGCTTAATAACACAATGATTTATCGACCTTATTATGAAATTGAACATACTTATCCGGAATTGCCTATTAATAAAATCGCAGAATGGTGTTACGATCCACCTCACGAATTTACCAAATATAAAAACGAGTTATTGTGGATCAAGCAGCAACTAGTAGATTTTAAGCAATATGTGCCCACCCTTAAAAAGCTTCCACATCAATTAATTCACGGTGATTTAAATGCATCGAATATTTTACAAACTTCTGAAGCAATATCGGCAATTCTTGATTTTGAGTTTGTTACAAACGATTTACGTGTGATGGAAGCTGCAGTGTGTATCTCAGAGCTAATCGTCGGAGAACAAAACCAAACACGACTTTGGGAAAATATAGAGGCCTTTGTTAACGGCTTCACTTCACTTATTTCATTAGAGAAAGCAGAAATCGAAGCACTGCCTATATTGGTTCAACTAAGAAGATTAGATGTATTCGTTCATTTTCTTGGCCGTTATCTAGAAAATATTGATGATAAGCAAGTGTTAGAAGAACAAATCGTTAAAGCAGCAGCAAATCCTCAATGGTTACAAGAAGGTGGCGAGAACTTAAAATTGTTGTTCCGAAACTAACCTATTTAAATAGTTAAGCAACAAGGTTTCTTTTTACTTATGAATAGTAAAACAATCGTTAATTACTATTCATAAGTAAATAACAATTCGTAGAGTTTTATTTTAAATAAGATCTTTAGCTAGGATTCAAGTATTTTCTTCCGATTTAACTCTGCTATCATGATGTTTAAATCTTATCATCGTAAAGATATAGTTTATTATAAAACTGAAAATTAACAAGAATAGTAATAAGCTATTATTTACATCATTCCATATTTGTTTAATGATAAGAAAAATCAATAGAGAACCTAAAACAGCACCTATCCATAATTTAATTTGAAGAACTTTCATTTTTTTCATTTTATTAACTCCTTAAATAGGTAAAACCAGTGTTTTTACGAAGCATGATGTTGATAGTAAACAATGGTACATCCCACAGGTTTCATTTTTAGCTTTATTATAAGCAGCTTTTTCCTTTATCGTAATTTTCTCGATGAACACTATCTGGTAGCATATTACCACCTGTTGCCCATACTAAATGGGTTGGGTGTTGAAAAGCGGTTTTAGCATTTTCTAGTTTCATCATACCTGGAAAGCCTGCAACAGCAGATGGCTCTAAATAGATATTTTCTGTATCAACTAACAGTGATAATAACTTATAAAGATGCTGATCTTCAACTGTATAAACTCCACTGATTAGCTCTTGTAATAGCTTTCCAACAAATCCAGAGGGTCTGCCAACAGCTAATCCATCAGCTTCTGTTATGTTATCAATACCAAAATCTTGAACAGATACTTTATCATGTAATTCTGTGACTAAACCAAGAAGCATGGCAGGAGAATGAGTTGGTTCTACAAAGTAAATATGTACATTATTTTTGAAAATTAACTTCAAACCAAAAGCCACTCCTCCTGGTCCACCGCCAACTCCACATGGTAAATGAACAACAAGTTGGTGCTTTTCATTAACATTGACACCTAATTCATCAAGCTGCTTTTTTAGTCGTAATGCTGCGACTGCATAGCCTAAAAACAGATCTTTAGAATTTTCATCATCAACAAAATGCATGTTTCTATCAGCTTCTGCCTGTTTTCTGCCCTCAGCAACAGCTAAACTATAATCAGAATTGTACTCAATCACGGTAACACCTTTTTTTCTTAATAAATCCTTTTTCCACTTCTTAGCATCTGCAGACATATGTACAAATACTTTAAAACCTAGCTTTGCGCTCATAATCCCGATACTAAGTCCTAAATTTCCTGTAGATCCAACAGCAATTGAATATTGAGAAAAAAGCTCCTTAAAACGAGGTTGAGCTAGAATGCTATAATCATCTTCAATAGTTAACAAACCAGAACTCAGTGCTATTCCTTCTGCATGCTTTAATACCTCATAAATCCCACCTCTTGCTTTAATTGATCCTGATATCGGCAGAAGATGATCACATTTTAAAAGCAAATCACCATCTAGTTCTTTATTGTAAAATTGCTCCAATGCTTTCTTCATAGAAGGAATATCCACTGTTGGTGATTCAATGATTCCTGAGGAGGGTTTTGTTTCAGGAAACACAGTCATAAGAAAAGGTGCAAATCTATTTAACCTCTCCTCTGCTTCAATCACATCTTTCAATGTAAGGGGAATTTTTGTTATCGCCTTTTCAAATGGTTTATATTTTGGGTTCAGCCATAGCGTTTCTTTTGTATGGATAATCGATTCGATGATTGGTTGAGTTTGAATCCATTGTGTTATCGTTTTTCCGTTAACTTTCTTCATCTAAATAACACCTCTTTAAAAGGAATTTCTTCAATCATTATACTAGTTTACATGAGTATAAGTATATTTGAAAATTAGGCTACAACATAGTCTTTGGTGTTCTTCGTAAAAAGAATGCTTTTGGGATGAGAATTATGATCGAAAATGGAAAATTATGATAAAATTAAGTTTAACTAGCTTCACCATAAATTCGTCGTTGGGGATGAACATTTGAAGGACTTTATATTAGCCATAATTACTATTTCATTAACTGTTATGATCTATAATGGATTTACAACTCTTGTTGGGTTTAATTATGAAATATTTAGTGATAAATTTAATTTATTGTTAGCATTAATTGATCTTGGTATCTGGATAGTGATCTTCCTACCAATTTCCAAGCTTTCAAAAAAAGTAATATTGGGGGAAGATAATTAGACTTCACTCCTCCCTTTTAACTATTTCCAAAATTAAGATATATAATGACTTTAAAATACACCCTAACATGCTTTATTTATCTATTTTTCAATCTCCATTCGTCTTCTAAAATAGCCATTAATATTGAATCGTGATATTCATGGTCATAAAAAAGTGCATCTCTTTGTACCCTTTCTTTTTTGAAGCCAATTTTCTCTTAAACTTTATAAGCTCTTTCGTTAAAAGCAAATACATTTAACTCTATTCTATGTAAATTTAAGATACCGAATGCATGTTCTAATAGGAGGTTTATTGCCTCCAAATCATCATCTAACTCAAATCGTTTTTCTAATTCATCCTGTTCTGCTTCATAGTAATAAATTGGAGCTGGGCTTGCATACCTTGTAGGAAGTTTGTCGTAATACTTACTGAATATCCTCCACTAAACTTCAAATTCAGAACCTCCAATACTTCTACAATTTTATGCAAGTTATTATAACACTTTTTACTTCAACACTTATTGAATTTAAATGGAAAAAGATATTCATATAACAATAACTACCTCCTTTTTCTAAGCAAATAGAAAAATTGCCTAGTACTACAACATTTTTTCTAATTCCATCTTTAGTATGTAACATAGTTAATGTTACACTAGAAAAAGAATGAAATGGAAAATTTTAGACATGGGGGATATTTGTTATGGAAGAATTTATTTTAGAAATTAATGATCTTAAAAAAAGTTATAGCTCAAAGTCTGTTTTAAATGGTGTCTCTCTTAAAGTGAAACGAGGAGAAATTATCGGTTATATTGGTCCAAACGGAGCTGGAAAAAGTACAACCGTTAAAATTATGTTAGGAATTGAAGACAATTATTCTGGTAGTATCAAGATCTTTGGCGAAGATATTTCTAATGAAAAAATAGAGTATAAAAACAAAATAGGATATGTGCCTGAAATTGCAGAAGTGTACGACAATTTAACAGGATGTGAATATTTAACGTTTATAGGTGAATTGTATGGACTTAATAATGATTTAGCAGATTATAAGGCGAAACGTTTAATGGAGCTATTCGGTATTGGTGAAGTCTATCACTCTCGTATTGCTTCTTACTCAAAAGGAATGCGACAAAAGCTTTTAATTATCTCAAGCTTAATACATAACCCTGAATTGTTGTTTTTTGACGAACCAATTAATGGTCTTGATGCTAACAGTGTAATGATTTTCAAAGAAATTATGACCCAGCTTGCAGCTCAAGGAAAAACCATTTTCTACTCTTCTCATATCATGGATGTTGTTGAAAAAATTAGTAGTCGGATCATTCTTCTGCATGATGGAAAGATTGCAGCAGATGGCACGTTTGATGAGCTAAGGAAAGAAAGTACGGAAGGATCTCTAGAGCAGATTTTTAATCAGCTTACTGGATTTAGTGAACATAAAGACCTTGGCTCACGATTTGTTTCTGTTGTAAGGGAGATGTAGAAATGAAGAATTATCGTACACTGAAGCTATTAGATCAATTCGAAAAAATATTCAGAAGTTTTGACGTAGATTACAAGATGATGAGAAAAATTCTACAAATTAAATTAACAATGGATGGACGAAGAGTTCCAACGATTTTCTCACAAAATGCTAAGAAAAAAGACAAGGAAAATGACAATCAATATATAAAATCTTTATGGATTTACGTTTTATTTGGTTTGTTTATGATCCCCTTTTTACTAATTGGTGAAAATTATTTGTTTCAAATGAGTCTCTTTTATGGTATTTTCACCTTTTTTGTTATGACATCAATGATCTCAGATTTTTCTTCTGTACTGCTGGATATTCGTGATCGCAATATCTTATTTCCAAAGCCTGTTAGTAGAAGAACGATTAGTACCGCTAAAATGGTACATGTTATGATTTACCTCTCTTTTCTAACGATTGCTCTAGTTGGAATTCCATTGATTATTGGCCTATTTGTTCATGGCTTTCTGTTTTTCTTAGTATCAGTTGTAAACATCATTTTTATTGATTTATTGGTAGTTGCTCTTACGGCACTCATCTATTTGGCTATTTTACGATTTTTTGACGGTGAGAAATTAAAGGATATTATTAACTTTGTTCAAATAATGTTATCACTTGCGATAATGGTCGGGTATCAATTACTTGTTCGCTCATTTGAATTTATCGACCTAGCTGTCTCACTTGAGCCTAAATGGTGGCAGGTATTTATTTTTCCAATGTGGTATGCATCTAACACGGAAATGATACTGATAGGTAAATTTCAGCCATTTTATCTACTATTTTCAGCTTTAGGAGTATTGATCCCTCTTTTAGCAATAGCAATTTATATAAAATTTAATCCTGCTTTTGAGCAAAGTCTTCAAAAGCTAACTTATCATGGAAAAGCGAAAGAAAAAAGACACAGTAAGTTTCGTCAAGTTCTTCTTGGTATTATTTGTCGGTCACAAGAAGAAAGAACGTTTTTCAAGTTTGCTAGTTTAATGATGAAAAATGAACGAGATTTTAAACTGAAGGTCTATCCATCTTTAGGTTTTTCTATTGTAATCCCGTTTATATTTATCATGAATGGGTTTAGTACAGATTTTAACGCTCTATCCACAAGTAAATCGTATTTATCCATTTACTTCAGCTTAATTGTTATCCCGACGATCATGTTATTATTGAAGTTTTCAGGAAAATATAAAGGTGCTTGGATTTTCAAGGTTGCTCCTATTAATCATTTAAAGCCAATGTTTAGTGGCACAATAAAGGCATTTATCGTGAATTTATATTTACCAGTTTATTTGATTTTATGTGCAGCATTTATTGTCATATTTGGTGTGAGAGTTACACCTGATCTTGTTGTTGTCTTTATAAATGCTTGTTTATATACTGTCATATGCTTTATTATCCTTAAAAAGGTCATTCCCTTTTCAGAGTCTTTTGATGCTTATAATCAAAATAGCAATGGTGGACTTTTATTTGCTTTAATGCTGCTAGCTGCAGTATTTGCTGGTCTCCATTTTATTAGTACATTGATGCCGTATGGAATTTATCTTTATCTTGTGTTATCGATCTTGATCTTGATGATTATGTGGAAGAAGGCATTTCAAATTACTTGGGAGAACATTCATGAATAATTCGAAGATCTTTTTTAATAGAAGCCATTTTAAATTTCTACTTCAAAACGCTGTTGATTTTTGATCAACAGCGTTTCTACTTATTTATTCTACAGAGATCATCAAGGGTTTTTTTCGATACACACTAAGTACGATTCCTATAAGAATAGAATTTAAGACAGTTGAATGTAGTCCATAGCTAATAAAAGGTAATGTCATTGAAATTATTGGGAAAAGTCCTAGAATCATTCCAACGTTGTACACAACTTGAATGGATAGTAATGAACACACGCCTATTATTAATAGTTTACCGAAACGATCCTTTATACTAGTTGATACAACGATCATTCTATATAAAAATAATAATATTGTAGCGAAAAGAAATCCAGATAATATCCAACCAAAATAAAACGTAATATTAGCAAAAGCGAAATCTGATGTCATCCCGTTATCAATATTGGCTTGACCTGAATTTCCAAACCAACAACCCTTTGATATTAATTCTTTTAACTTGATATACATATAACCTGCGCCTTGTGAATATTCATTGGGATTTAGAAAGCCTAGTAGTCTATCCTTTTGGTATTCTTTTGTGTTAAACCAAAAGGTACTAGCAGTTGTAATAACTAAACCTAATATTACTCCAATCGTTGTATAAATAGCTTTCTTACTTTTTGAGCTACATATAAATAGCGTAAACACAAGAATAGAGTATATAAATACATCAGATAAACTTGGTAAGCGCATCAACAGAAATACTGAAAACAAATAGACACCAGCTATTACGAATAACTTGGGCTTTTCCTTAGAAAAATAAAAGGCCCAAAAAACGAGAAATAGAGAATAAAGTGAATTCCCACTAAGATAAAAGCCAAAAAAGGTAAAAAGACCAACTTCATTAATGACCGTGACCGTATTTGGAAAAAAGGTAAGAACAATCAATAAGCCTAATGCTGCTAGTAGAAAAAACCAACCAAATCTTTTGACCTTTCTATAATCAATAAACATAACCGTTATTGTCACTAAAATTCCTAATACAATATATATTACTTGTTTAATCAATAGATTTTCAGAGTAAACGGTTGAATAAATGTGAGGAAGAACTCCCATTGAAATAATAACGATGAATAGACCAAAAAGTTTCCAATCAAATATCGGTCGATACAATTTATTAAAGTGAGTTCCAAGCTCTGATGGACTACCCATCTGGCTTATTGCTTTCTCTTCAGCTTCATTATCACTAATTCCCTTTGACACTAGCTCTGACTTTGACATTTTTATATGATAATTCAGCTCTTTGTATATAACTGACTTAGCTTCTTTTGCTTTAATGAACTGTAATACTTCATCTAGAAATTGTTCCTTACGATTAGTCATAACTGTTACCTCTCAAATATTTCTTTTTGAAAGTATGACGTAGCATCGCTTTTATGTTCAAGCTTTTTTAATAATTTCAATCCTTTATCATTAAGCTCATAAAGCTTTACATCATCATTTTCCCAATATATATTCAAGTAGCCCTTTTGTTCGAATTTATGTAAAGACATGTAAAGAAGACCCTCTTCATTTTCAAATCTTTCTATCCCTCTTGCACGCATTAATCTACTTAATTCAAAACCTGTTCGTTTTTGCTTCAGTAGCTGAAAAACCGCTAATAAGATATCAGCCTCTGACGTGGTTTGAATTTGTTTCATTCTCTGTCTAATGCTTTTCTTATGTTCTTCTGTAAAATTAAGCTCTTGTAATACAGTTCTTTTCATAGCATGTTTAAATTGGTTCAACTGATCATCCATATCTATCTATACCTCCAAACACTCTTTTAAGATTTCCTTGGCTCTCTTCAGCCTGGTCTTAATCGTATTTTGATTCACATTTGTCAAATTGGATATTTCCTTAATCGATCGTTCTTCAAAATAGAATAAATAGATTACTTCCTTGTATGTATCTGGTAAACTGAACACTGTTTTTACTAAATGTTCATCTTCATATTTTTGAATAACTTGTTGTTCTACTTCATTATCTATACTTAAAGTTTGTTTGTCCTGGTCATCAGAAACAACGATATGTTTACAATGCCAGCTTCTTAAATAATCTTTACAATGATTGATCGCAATTTTCCAGAGCCACGTTTTTAATGAAGATTTATTCTGATATTGATCTAATCTTTGATAACACTTCACAAATATATCCTGAGTAAGATCTTCTGCAACCTCTTTATTCCCTACATAGGAGTAGGCAAGATGTAATATTGCATTTCCATATTGATCCATTAATTGATCTATTAATTTTTCTCTATCATTTGTAATAAGGTCTTGAGTCATACTTTCTTCCAATGTAATCTGCTCCCTTCCATACATTAGACGATGCTAAAATAATAAAAGTTTGGGCTCATGTTAATTTTTAAAGGTTTATTTATAATATGTTGGTTTATGTAGGTTGTAAAAATGTAATAAATTCGTTTTATCACTATAGTGAATAGTAAACAATGACTCTATAAAAAACAACATAATAAAAAAAGACACTAACTCATAGTGTCTTTTTTTACGTATTTGTGTTAACAATTACTACCATAAATCGTTGCACCTATAATGATTAGTAAAATAAATAACACAACGATAAGCGCGAATGTATTATTAGGTCTATAAGTTGGTGCTGGAGCACAATATCCGTAACCGTAAGCAGGAGCTTCATACGTATATGGCATGATAGGCTGATGAGGCATATTTGCTGCTGCATTCATATGTGGAGTGTTTGCCCCAGCTAAATGTGGACTGTTGTTTTCGTAACCGTACATTTATACATCTTCCTTTCGATTGTTAAAAGTATCACTCGAAATAGTATATACGCTTATCGAATTTTGGAGCCCGTCTAGTTGGAGAAAGTATTCATGAAACAGCCTAAAATGAAGCCCATTTTTTAATTTTAAGGTGCTTTACTATCGGTAAGTCAACTAACCATCTAACGAATCCTCTTCACTGCCATGCTAGCTTACTTAGTTATTGACCATCAAACTCATTTTGCACGTCATCTTCTCATCTTGACGTGTCATGCTCTATTTTTTATCGACCATTCTTCGATCTTTTCACGCCATTCATCATGTTATCGACCATCAAACTCATTTTGCACGTCATTCTCTCATCTTTTCGCGTCAAGTTCTCTTTTGTATCGACCATTCTTCGATCTTTTCAAGCAACTCACCATGTTATCGACCATCAAACTCACTTTACACGTCATCTTTTCATCTTTCCACGTCAAGTACAATTTTTTATCAACCTAACAGCTAATAAATTCAAACGGTAATAAATTTTACATTTAATGGTGGAAATCATGTCCCTCTACATCTGGTTTTGCGCCTTTTAATAAAAATTCCTCATCCTTCTCAGTTAAACTCCCAACTACAAATTGCTTTTGTGGGATGATGATCGATCCATTGCTGCTTGCATGTACTTTAATAAAATATAGACCTTCCTGTTCAAGCGCTTTACTTAAACTGTAAATACCGTTTCCCTCTTCAACAGCTTCTTCCATTGAATGATAATCAGTTCCTTCTTGATTCCAAATTTCAAAATGAACAAAGTCTGGGTTTTCTAGTGCTTGTCCAGCCTGAGTTAATTGAACTTTGAAGTTTGTATTTTCATTAACAGTAATTGTCTCAGGAAGAAGAATATCAATGTTAATAGGTGATTCCTGAGGGTATAGCTTAACAACATCTTTTTGATTCGAACATGCAATAAGAAATAATAGTAATATAGGTAATAGATAGAAAGTTTTATTTCTCATTTTTGTACCCTCCTTTACTAAGCATTGAAAGTCTTCTTCAAATTTGAACTTCTTTGGATGATCAACAAATCTATTAACCACACAATAATGAGAGACAATCCAACTAATGGGAAAATAATCCCAAGTACAATTAAAAGAATTAAAAATGATTTCATTTTGAATGCACTTGGTGCTTTAGGTGCGCTAATGTCATGTTTCTTTTTGCGAATAAGCCATAAATAATATCCGCTTAATGCGACAAAGATAATTCCCCAGCAGATTACAAGACTGATAAGCTGGTTGAACCAGCCAAATTGTGTTCCTTTGTGTAAAGTAATTCCCAAGGCAACGATTTTTCCGACAATTCCGTAGTTATCAAAATGATAGTCAGTTAAGATAGCTCCTGTGTATTGATCAACATGCATGGTCAGTTCATCCTGTGCTTTAGGTGGATAAGCTGATAGCGTGAACACTCCACTAGGCTCACTAGGTATATAAATTGAATAGCTACGATCAATTCCTTCTCTGTTTGCTATTGTGACAACTTCATCGATTGATATCGGAGTAAACCCTTCAACATCTGAAGAAGGTATGTCTAAATTTTCAGCTGCCCAAGGTACATCTGCAATATCCTTTGTTTTAATTGTGGATGTTGGAGCTTCACCACTCCAAACTGAAGGTGGATATCCTACACCAGATTGTGTTGCGATATTTTGAAATTGAGTTCCCCAAAATCCAGACCATGGAAGTCCAGTCATAATTAAAAACACCATACCTCCAGCAATCCAAAATGCAGGTACAGCATGCAAGTCTCTAACTAGTACCTTCTTTCCTTTATTAAATCGTGGAATAAGGACTCCTGAAAAAGCAAATTTCTTTTTTGGGACCCATAAATATAATCCAGTGATAACGAGAATAACTCCCCAACACGCTGCTAGCTCAACAATTCGATCACCAAGTGTTCCAGCCATTAATTCTCCATGGAATTCTTCCACTTTATCCATGATTTTGTCATCGTCATTTAATTCACCGATTATTTTACCTGTATAAGGATCACTATAAACTGTTAGCGATTTCCCATCATTTATTACACTTACTTCACTAGATCGATCATCGTTTTCACCAGGTCGATACTTCGTTACAAGTGCATCTGGATATTTTTCTTTCACTTTCTCGATCTGTTCTGAAGCTAAAACTCTATCTTCCTGTGGTGTTACCTCGTAGAGATCTTTGTAAATCATATTTTCAATTTGAGGCTTGTACAAATAAATCGAGCCTGTAAATGCAAGTATAATAAGAAACGGTGCAAAAATAAGAGCCGCATAAAAGTGCCATCTCCATACTGTTTTATATAATGATTGAGCTTGTTTTTCAGGTTTTATCTTCTCTTTGGTCATTCTCTATAACTCCTCTTCAATTAATTTTCTATGGTAACATCATAAAAAAATAATGTGTTGAAAAAGTGAAGAAATTGAACTTTTTTGTTGTTGTTTTTAATGCAGTAGTAGATTTCAAGTGAAGAAAGATCTCAACTCCACAAATTCTTCACAATTTCCCCTTATAATAGGTGTATGATAAGTAATCATATTGTAAAAGAGTGAGGTACATAAAATGGGTGTTACCATAATGATTATTGATGATGAAGAACAAATGAGAAAGCTTGTGCAAACTTTTTTATTAAAGGAAGGTTATACAGTATTACAAGCTACAGATGGCATTGATGCTCTTGCAAAAATAAAAAACAACATACCTGATCTTCTTATAGTTGATGTGATGATGCCTTTTATAGATGGATTCACATTTGCTAGTGAAGTAAAGAAAATACACGATATTCCGCTTATTTTTTTATCAGCTAAAGGTGAAGAATGGGATAAAGTTCATGGATTAAAATTAGGAGCCGATGATTATATTGTGAAGCCATTTCATCCTGGTGAATTGTTGGCTAGAATTGAATCTGTCTTAAGAAGAGCAAAGGTGGCATCTCTTTCTTCAACAAGATTAATACTAGGGCCACTCGTTATCGATACGAATTCACATTCAGTTAAATTAGATGATCAATCACTTTCATTTACTTTAAAAGAATATGAATTACTGTTGCTTTTAGCAAAAAATAACGGAAAGCTATTTTCAAGAGAACAATTATTACAGTCCATATGGGGAGACTACTACACGGGTAGTGAACGAACAGTTGATACACATATTAAAACACTACGATTAAAATTAAAAAAACATGGAGCTCTCATTCAAACTGTCTGGGGAAAAGGTTATAAATTTGAGGTGTGAAAAGTGAGGAATTTCTCATTAAGTAAAAAAGTATTTCTTCTTATCTTTCTTAGTATTAGCTGCACCATATTGTTTTCTTTTTTCTTTTTGCATTTTTTATATAAAGATTTATACCTAAAAAGCATTCGAGAATCAGTTATTTACCAAGGTGAAAATACAGCGTCCCATTTTCATTATGGTTCATTAAACGAAGATATTATTGAGAAAATTCATTGGTTTAATATTGTCTCAGAATATGAGGTAATCGTCGTGAATTCGGTTGATGAACTAAAGGATCTTTTCCCCTATCAAATCGCAAATAGCCCATTAATAAGTCCTGAAGATCAAGCGACATTAGCTAAGGGAAATTACATCCTAAAAGAAGGCTATGTTTCAGAGTTTGATCGCAATATCGTTGGAGCGATGTTTCCTATTCAAAGTCAATCAGATTTGATCGGAATTGTGTATATTTATGTTCCATTAGCCGAATTACATGATGTGTTTGAAGAAAGCCTCCCGATTCTTATTTTAGCAGGAAGCATCTTTTTCTTTATTTTGTTATTGATTGTTAATAAAATTAGGCTTTCTCTTTTTAAGCCATTAACATCGATGCAAAATTTGTCTGTGGAAATAGCCAAAGGAAATTACTCAAATCGTATCAAATCAACAAGTTCAGATGAAGTGGGTAAACTGGCCGAAGCATTTAATTCGATGAGTTCTTCACTGGAAGACCAGGAATCACGGAAAAAAGAGTTTCTTTCAAATATTGTTCATGAACTAAGAACGCCTCTTACTTATATTAATGGCTATACTCATGCACTTAAGCAGCAGCTATATGAATCAAAGGAGGAAGCAGATAGCTATTTAACAACAATTGAAAAAGAAACGAATCGACTCAACCAAATTCTACATGATTTAATCGAGCTCAATCATTTAGAGGAAAATTTATATGTTGTAGATCAAGAGCCAATTGCAATAGCTCAGGTTCTTTTAGATACAATTGATTTATTTAAAATACGATTATCTGAAAATAACCTATTATGCAGCACTTCTATTCAGGAAGATATCATCATTGTCGGAGATGTTAAACGAATGCAGCAGGTTATGTATAACATTATCGATAATGCGATTAAATACTCATCACAAAATGGTGAAATGTTTATTAAATTACAAGAAGAACATAACATGATGGTTCTTTCTGTTACAAACAAAGGTCAAGTTATTGAGAAGGAAGATATTGATAGAATCGGAGAACGTTTTTTCCGAACAGATAAAGCTAGAAGTCGATCTACTGGTGGTACAGGTCTAGGATTATCAATTGTTAAACAAATAATAGCTTTACACAACGGTAATTTTTCGATCACAAGTGACAGCCACAGAGGAACAGTTGTGACAATTAAAGTACCACTTATTTCCTATGATTAGCAAACCGTATCGGAGGATTTTATGAAAAAAACTTTGCTATTACTCATTTTTTGTTGTTTACTATTGTCTGCTTGTAACGGTAACAAAGAAGCAGCTTTTCAAATGGAGCCATTTACTTATACCGATCAAAATGGACAATCCTTTGGTTCTGAAAATCTTAAAGGTAAGGTGTGGATTGCAGATTTTATTTTCACCAATTGTGATACGGTTTGTCCACCAATGACAGCAAGTATGGCAGCTCTTCAAAAAGAACTAACCAACCAAAACCTTGATGTCGAGCTTGTTTCCTTTAGTGTTGATCCAACGATTGATACACCTGAAGTTTTAAAGAAATTCATGGACAAATTTACAACAAACTCATCAAACTGGCATATGCTGACAGGATATAAACAAGCTGAAATCGAAGCATTTGCAAGAGAGGAATTTCAAACACTTATTCAAAAGCCCTCCTCTTCTGATCAAGTCATTCACTCAACAAGCTTTTATTTGATCAATCAGCATGGTGAGGTTGTGAATAGCTTTGGCTTTCAGCAAAGTCATTTTGGGGAAATGATTGCTGAGATAAAGAAACTAAAATGAGTGCGTAACATCAATAATAAGCTTTTAACTGCTTTATATAAAAAATCACAAAAATAGAGCGCAGTCCAATCTGCGCTCTTTATTTTCAATTAAAATCATGTCGTACTTGGAATCACTAGTGTTTGTCCAACATAAATCATATCTGAAGTTATTTGATTTTTCTCTTTAATCGCAGTGACGGTCGTATTAAAATTTTTAGCAATCAACGATAGAGAATCACCACTTACAACTTTATACATAGTCGAACTAGCCGTAACCTCAGATACTGGTTCTTGTTGCTTTTGTGGTAGCTTTAAAATTTGACCAATTGTTAAAGAATCTGATGTTAAACCATTGATTTCTTTTATTGTTTGAATGGTTGTGTTGTTTCTTTGGGCAATCACCCACAGTGTGTCACCTGCTACTACTCTGTATTCCAGATAACTTGTTGTAGCAGTTGGTGCTGGTGCTGTCACCATTAATGTTTGTGGAAGTGATGTAGCATACGTTTTCCACACTTCTTTGTTTTCTTGACCAATACTCCAATTTCCTACACCTTTGAGGTTATATTGACTAATTAAAGACAGCTTATTTGAAATAGATTCTTCGTTTTCAAACCATATTTCGTATGATCCTGGAGCAAGTGTGTTTCCACCAATAACAGTTTCAGGATCACCTTCTCGAATCGTAATGATCGCTTTTGGTGTTTTGCTTAATTCATCAAATTGTACTTCTCCATTGTATCGATCAATCATCATGTGAACTTGAGAGTTTGAGATACCATGTCCTCCGTATGAAGCACCTTCCATCCAGTATCTTCCGAAATGAGCCACGCCTAAGACAATTTTATCACTAGAAACATTTTGGCTTAATGCATATTGAACAGATCGTTCTACCCAATTATAGCTTGCAACTGAGCCTGCTTCACCGCCAGGATAGCTTTCATCATAGCTCATAATCATAAGGTAATCAGCGTATTTGGCTAGCTCTGTATAATCATATGAACCATGCCAACCAGTGGTCCATCCATTAGGATTTGCTGCAACCGCTACAGAAACTTCCTTAGAGCTTGGAATTTTCTCACGTAACAGTCGAACAAATTCTGTATAATCCTGGCGATCTGCAGCTGTGACATTTTCAATATCAACATTCACTCCGTCTAAATTGTATCGCTCGATAGCATCTGCTATTTGCTGTGCTGCTAGTTCTTTGTTTGCTAGCATCGCACGTCCAAGCTCTCGATCCCAATGATTACTTAAGAATGGAACAACTCGTTTTCCTTGCATATGCATCATTGATATAAAAGAAGCATCTACTTGATACGTGAGCTTCAATGTTCCATCAGGATGAATATCAAAGTAACTCGGCGCCACAACATTTACTGAATGTGAAGTGGAATTGACCATATTGATATAATCTTTTGTATTGCCAAAATACATATAACCTAAATTAATCACTTCACTTGCACTAATAGGCAATAACAGCTGTTGATTTGGGGAAACAATACTGCTTGAAAGCTGATTAAGAGATGTTAGTGCTACAACGGATGTGTTATACCTTTTTGCAATATCCTCTAGTGTTTCTCCTTCACTTACTGTGTGAGCTTGAAGAGTAATTGTTTTGATTTCACTTCTATTTCCTGCCAAATCTGTTTGTGAAATGGAGACTGTAATATTTCCTCTTGCTTCTAAAACATCTAGATACATGGAAATTGTGTAAAAGCCATTATTGTCTGCTTCTGACGAAGTAGTTAAAAGACTTTCTCCATTTTGATTTTTTGCTATCACATTGATTGTAGCATTTGACTCTCCTGTGCCAATCATTGTATAAATTGACTGGAGATTTTCATACCGAAATCCATTTTTAGAAACAGTCGGCTCTTTTATCACAGTATCTTTTTCAACTGTTGCTGCAGAAACAATGCTTGTGTTACCTGCTCTGTCTGTTTGTGTAATCGTAAAAGTTATGATGCTATCTTTTAATGTAGAAAGATTAAGATCTTTAGAAAAACTTCCATTGTATACTAAGGCTGTTTCTTCTATTGTTTTAACTCCATCTGTTGCTACGATTGTAACCGTTGCTCCTTCTTCGACACTTGCACCGCTTACTTTATATTCGTTCATATTTTCTTGATTAATATAAGGAGCCACTGTCGCAACCGCTTCGGCAGGTGAAGTTGTATCTTTTGTAATGATTGCCGGTTCAAGCTCTCCTATATTTCCAGCAGAATCTTTTGTCTGAAAAGAAACCTTGATGTCACCATCTTGTAGCTTGCTCATATCAACGGTCACATCAAAAAGTCCATTTTCATCTGATTCGACTGTTACTGATTGTGTATTTTCACCATCAGTAAATAGCAAAGAAAGTGATGTATGTGGATCTGCGACACCGCTTAATTGATAATTGTAAACATTGCCATTATATATTGTTCTTAAAACATTTAGATCTAATTTACTTGATGATAATGTGTCTTTGATTAACGTTTTGGAAATAGTTTCACCCTTATTCCCTGCAACATCAGTTTGAAATAGTGAAAAGTTAATATCACCATCATTAAAGGTTGATAAATCAACAGAAATCGAAAATTCTCCTGTTTCACTCGTTGTTGTTTCCACATCAATGGTTTGACCATTTAATTGATCAATGGAAATGCTGATAATCGCAGAAGCTTCTGCCATTCCCGATAAGATATAAGCGTTTTGATTTTCACTATTAATGTAATTATCATTGTGAAATGTTGGAGCATGAGGTATTTCTGTATCTTTGATTAACCTACCTACAGTAGCGTCACTTTTAATCCCTGCCAAGCTCGTCTGGATAACAGACACAATGATTTCTTTATCTTCTAAATCACTCAGATTTGCTATAGCCTCATACTCTCCAGCTTCATTTGCTGTTGTTTCAACAGATTTCACTGTATTGCTTTTGTCTGTAAAAGTAATCAAAATTGTTGATCCAGGAAGAGCTAAGCCTATAATAGGAACATTCGTTTCATTACTATTATTAATGTAAGATGGTACTTCCATTTTTGGAGAATTAACTATAGTATCCTTCAAAATTGTCCCTTGAGTGATACTACTTACATTTTCTAATTCATCAACAGAGTAAGCTGTTAGAGTTAATTTCCCATCATGTAGATTACGAAGATCGAAGCTTTCTTGAAACCTGCCATTTTCGTCAGCTTTCACTTTCTTCTCAGTTGTTTGATTTTGCTCATCACTTATCGTGATATTCACAACTGCATTTTCTTCTGTCATACCACTTAGCTGAAATTGGTGTGCATTTTGTGAAGTAACATCTTCTATTTTTTCTAAAATCGGTTCAGTAGTTTTTGTATCTTTTACGACTATCATCGTTGCTGCTTCACTTCTATTTCCGATAGCATCTGTTGATGTAGATGTAATCGTGATATTTCCGTCATTAAGCTTTGACAAATCCAATGCTTGTTGAAATAAGCCCATTTCATCTGCTTTAGCTTCTGCTTGAACTTGTGTTAAGCCATCTGTTGCTGTTAGTACTATTGATGTGTTTTCTTCACTATTTCCTTTCACAACAACATTTGTTGACAAATTTTTATTAATGAAAGGAATTGGAATCAATGTTGGTGTTGTACTTAATGTATCTTTTTTCACAATCTTAGATGTAGGCTCACTTTCATTTTTTGAAGGATCAATTGCTTTAGCAGTAATCGTAATATCACCATCTTGTAAAGATGAAACATTCATAAAGACTTGAAATTCTCCGCGTTCATTAGCAATGGCTTCTGCATTTAAATTCTTAGTTTCATCTGAAGCAATAATAGTTACGATAGAGCCCGCATCTGCACTACCAGATATAAAATACGAGTTCATATTATTTTGGCTCATATCAGTTGTTGATAAAGATGGTACCTGTGATATCGTATCTTTCTTCATTATAATTTGACTTTCTGGACTTTTATTTCCAGCTTCATCTCTAGCGATTGCTATCACAGTTAAAGTACCGTCGTTTAGCGTGGATACATCTACATTGTGTTGGTATTGACCACTATTATCTGCTTTCATCTCAAAGCTTACAGTATTTTGTTGTTGATCAGTGATTGTCACTTCTAATGTTTCATGTTCTTCAGCTTTCCCAGAAAGTGATACATTTGATTGGTTTTGTTTGTTAATGACAGTTGTAGCTTCTATTACTGGTACGGTTGGTGCAATCGTATCTTTTGGCGCCTGTATTGTTGGTTGTGAAATTGTTAGAACCTGACCAATGTAGATTGTGTTTGTTGGTAAATTGTTTGCTTCTTTAATGGTGGTAACAGTGGTATTGAATTTCTTAGCTATAAGAGATAGAGAATCTCCAGAAACCACAGTATACGTTGTAAGTAAAGCAGGCTCTTCATTCACAATCTCTGGTGTGATGACACTATCTGTAGTAGGAACAGGGATTTTCAAAACCTGTCCAACACGTATGATGGTTGAAGGTAACTCGTTTGTTTCCTGAATGGCAGCTACAGTTGTCGAAAATTTTTTAGCAATAAGTGATAACGAATCACCTGCTACTACTGTGTATGTTGTTTCATTTCCTGTTGGAATGGGTTCATTAGATATAATTGGTTCTTCAACGATCGTTTCTTGCTGAGATTTTGTAACAATTAATACCTGACCAACGAAAATCATATCTGTTGTTAAGTTATTTAATGATCTTAAGCTTTCAACAGTTGTGTTCAATTTTTTAGCGATCAGAGAAAGAGTATCACCTGATACAACTGTGTATGTATCATTTTTAATCGTTGGTTCAATAGGTGTTGTTGCTGGTTCCTGCACAGGTATTGATAAATTGAGAGGAATTTTAAGCTTTTGACCTATGTTAATCGTATAATTCGTTAATTCATTGAATGAAGATATTTGTTCAGTGGTTGTATTATACCGTTTTGCAATCACTGATAAACTGTCGCCAGCTACAACGGTATACGTAAAATAAGGTAGCTTTATTATTTGTCCTACAAATATCGTATCAGAGGTTAAGTTATTTAATGCTTTGATTGTAGCAACAGACACATTAAACTTTTTACCTATTAGAGATAAACTATCACCTGATGCAACCGTATAGGTATCGTGTTTAACTTCTTGTAGTGTTTGTGCACTTGCACTTTTATGACTTTGAAAGCCTGGTGGTCCATACAAATATAAAGTTGTCACTATCATAGTACCTGCTACAACTTTTGCCGTTTTAATAGGAATATGAGGAAATTTCGTTTTGATTAATTGACGAATGCTTTTTTGTAAATCTTGTTTCTCTACTTGTAGAGTATGAAGCTCATCTGAAAACTCTGTTAAATAAGAGTCAAGATAGATGATAAGAGTATAATTGTTGTGCTGATCTATTTTTACTTCATAGCGATCAAACTTCATGAGAAAAACACCTCTATCGTTAAAATCTTACTTATTAGGTTTTACCAAGATGCTCATATTTCATGCATGTTGACGTTCATTTGATCGTATTTTTGAAGCAATTTTAATTACAAGATATTTTGACAGAAGTTTAGCGTATATATCCTTTCATCTCGAGGACTCTATTAAAAGATCATACGTGAGGAGGAGTTAAGATGGATCGTTCTACAAATAATGAAATAAAAAAGATGGCAGATTGGCTTAAGGAGCATGCTGTAGAGGTTGTTGAAGGTTCGGTTAATAAAGAGATCATTCGATACAATTTAAGAATGGAATTTGATATAACAGATGATGATGTGGTAGATAAAGTTTATGAGGAAATAGCGTTTCATTAAGGTTTTAAATTTGACTCTGTTAGATGTTATTGTTTTATAATAGAGAAAATTTAGGGGGGTGATAGTTATTCGCCATCCCCACAAAGTTTATAAACAAATGAAATCATAATTATTAAGGATATTTTCTTAAAACTATGTAGCTTTTAAATGCCAGAAAAATTCAGTACAGTAGCAAGTCTAGTGGCACCTTTTTCTTCATAAAAAAGAAAATCCACTATTCCTACTTTATATTTTGGTTTCAAAGCAACAATCTTAAATTAAAATTGTAACAAGAATTGCAATAGACAATGAAATAGAACATAGTACATAAAGGGTTTTTAAAGACACCTTAAAAAATCTTAAAAGATGAATAAAAAGTACAGAACTCATTACCGCAACCCAATAGAATGTATTGTCTATAATAAACCAACACCCTACCCAAGTAATAGACAATCCTAATACAATTTCTGTAAGCCATTTTTTCATTACATATAAATTTTTTTCGTTTTGTTTGGGTGTATTCATAATAGAAAGCTCCTTAGCTAAATATGGGGCGTGTTGTGAAAATTCAAGTTGATATACTGTTAAATGCCCTTAAACAACTGGAATCGGAGCAATTTGGAGTATCGATGAAATATTGATTAGAGACGAGCACCCACAGATGAAAAAGGTTTAACATAATGTAATACCCATCGAATCACTCTCTCTATTTATGTATATAGTAAATTGTCGATATGTTTTAATATAGATTACTAAATGTTTTACTTTACTTGTTGATACAAATTTATCATTGAGGGTTCAAATATCAACGTATATCATTACCAGAGACTTAAATTAAAAAAGAGACTGGTACATAAGCAATGATAAACCCGAATTATTAAGTGATAATTTGTGTTTAAAATTCATCTAATAATTCAGGTATTATTTTCCATCTTAATTAGATATTTTAATTTCTCATAGTATTCTTAAGAACTTAAGAACTAGTGGAATGGAGCGGAAGACACTCGACTCCTACGGGAATAGAGGAAGGCTGAGACCCCGCAAGCGAAGCGAGGAGGCTTAGCTTCCTCCCCGTGGAAAGCGAGTGTCTGCAGCGCAATGAAACGGACTGGTATTTCTGCTTAAATGTTTTCTTTAATTATTTCCCTTACTCTACAACTTTTATTGCTTATCTAATACAATAATATTTACTGAATTTGCTGCTAAAGTAACCACAGCATAGTTATCATCTAAGCTGATTTCTGATTCTGAAGGAACAATTTGTTCAGCGTTCTTTTTGTTCACATTAGGTGTATGAACTAGGCTTTCATCTCCTGTTACTGTTATCAACCTTCCCTTTTCTGCTACAGCAAGGTCTTTTAATGAGATTTTTGTTATTTTCTCAAAAGGATCTGCATTCACAAGCTTCACATAAACATGATGATCATCCTTTGTCACTGAGTTGAAAATGTCACGGTTATAAGCTTCTAAATTGTAATCCAATACTATGCTTGTAAACGTTCCATCTGTGTACGAGCAGATAAGGCGATTTCCTGTTCCAGCTCCGTAATTAACAGTAATTGTGTATGAAGTATAATCTGCAAGTTCTTCATAACAGCTCGATCGCAGGTTACCAGCAGCCGTACTTGATGAATAATCACCTAGTGTATAACCTTCGATGCCATCTTTGTATACCTTCACAGCAGTGGCATTTCCGTTATAACCTACAGCATATTCGTGAACATTCTTTTTCTCTGGTGAAATATCCGTTAAGCCCACTCCTACATAAAAACCATCATTTCCGCTTTCTTTTGAAGCCGTTACTTCCACTTTATAATCCGTCCAGCTATCATTCATGAGATATAAACCATTTAACCCACCATTTTGAGCTTTTAGAATAAGACCTTTTTCTGAATCAATTGTGTATCCAACTGAACCAGGGATCTCTTTCCATTCAGCATTCAATTCCTTCGTAAAATCTTGGTCAAGAAGGGTTTCTCCAGTTTTATTATCAATGACTTTTACACTTTTCACATGTACTTCAGCATTGCCTGCCGCAATTTCAATTCCACCATGTGGAGCAAGCTCCGTCATTTTTCCATTTTGATAAGCTGAGAATGATGTACCTAATAATGTAGTACCAAGATATTTAGCAAAAAGATGTTGAACATAGTAGTTCGGAGTGTACCAAACTGTTTCATCATCAAACCAAATTAAATCTGGTGTCCAACGATATGTTCCATCTGTTAATACTTTGTTAAATAACGGTGCATAAGCAGCTAACTTAACAACATCAGAATTTTTCTCATATCCTGTCATAATCGCTGCTTCAGCAACAGCACCTGCTAACGTATTTTTATCAGTTGAAGCAAATTCACCAACAAATACCTTTGAGCTTTCCGCTTCATTCAAGCTTCCGTCTTGCTCATATGCTCTGTAATAATAGTTATATCTGTCAACATTGTTTAATAAATAATCATTCGAACGATAATAATGCTCATCAGCAATTGTATCCATATAGTTTGGCTGTTTTTCATACCAAGTGACGGTTTCTTCTGTTACAGTTTTACCATCAGTAAAGTTTACTGTTGCAGAGCCCTTCAAATTACCACTTAAAAACTTCCAGCCTTCTTGATACGCGTCATCATCTGCTTGAGCTCCAACTGTTGAAAGGATATGCAGCTCATGATCCGGATAATGTTCTTCCATATAATCATCAATTGCAGCTTTAAAGTATTCAAAATTCGCGAAAAACTCAGTTCCCCAGTTTTCATTACCAACACCTAAATAGCGTAGATCAAATGGTACTTCGTGACCCATCTTTTTACGTAGCTTTGCCCACTCGTTTTGCTCAAAATCTGTGCTGATCGCAAAATCAATTAAATCTGTAAATGTTTTAACAAAATAATCTCTCAAATCTCCACCTGCGGGATGGACATAATCAGATCGCGCCTGACAAAGTACTCCACAAGCCATAACTGGTAGTGGAGTCGCATTAAGGTCTTCAGCTAATTGGAAGTATTCCATATAACCTAACCCCATTGTCATCATATAACCCCATACATTAAAGTTTTCTTTACGTAGCTCAACATCGCCAACAGAATCTGTCCATTCGTACACATTATCCCAAATATACGAGCCTTCTGAAATACAGCCTCCTGGGAAACGCAGGAATGTTGGGTGCAAGTCAACAAGTGCGTTTACTAAATCTTTTCTTAACCGATAGTTCGAGTTGCCTTTATAATTTGTATGTGCTGTTTGTGATCTTTCTTCCTCACTAGCACCCCATACATCTTGTGGCATTAAAGAAACCATGTCTATTGAAATATCACCTTTAAAAGTTAATGCTAACTGTCCAAGTACATTTTTCGTACCCGTTAACACAATCTTCGAGTCAACTCCATATTTCTTCCACGTGTTAGCGCCTTCAATTTGAATTGTTACTGTATCGCTGATTGATCCACCGTTCTGATCTTGAAGCTGTAGTGTGATGCTTCCCTCTGATTCTGCTTTTGCCCAAATAGAAAAGTCATAATTATCACCTTGTTTAATTGACATCGCACAATGATGATTAGAATCTGTAAATCCTTTGTTTACGATCGTGCTACCATTAGGCGCAGTAATATAATGAGAGTTAACTTCTGTATCAGTAACTCCAAAATATTCGTTCAATCCCCCAGTATTATTTACGGTTACCTTTTCAATATCGCCAAACCAGGCATGAAGTGGTTGATGATTTCGTCCTGTCGAACAGCCGCACTCTCCTGAAGCGTGTGAATACGTATCAAATACAAATGACTCAAATGAACGATTTTGAACAAGCTCTGCATAAATACCGCCATCTGCTGCATTGTTAATGTCTTCATAAAAAAGACCGTATAAGGTTTCACTAATATCTAACACTTCTTGATTACCATCAATTGTTAATAAATGAGAAGGAACTCCACTAGGAAGAACGGACACATTAAATTCTTTTTTAGTCGTTTGATTTCCTTTTGTTAATATAGCCGTTAATGTTACGCCTTGTGGTTCAGTGATTTGTCCAACTACACCATCATCAGATAATACGGCTGAATTACTAGATTTCCAAGCAACTGTAACCTTGTCACCCATTAAAGATGAAGCTAACGAAACATCCTTTGTAACAACTTTTATCGGAAATGATAGATATTTATCTTTCGCAAGCTGAACGATTTGGGCATCTGTAAGAGATTCACACATTACTTCAATCACTTCATCCTGTGTTAAACCTGCTTTATACACCCTGAAATCAGAAAGTGAACCATTAAAATCTGTATCTACATCATGCTGTGAGCGTCCAATATAGTTATTGCTATAACCTTGCTGCTCACTGAATGTTTCAAACCAGCTACGTAGCTTCTTATACGTACCACTTGATGTTTGGCTAATTGAACCATCTCCAACAACTTCACCATTTACATAAATAATTGGTCCTGCACTACTTAATGTTCCGCCCTCTGTTCCTCTAACAGACATCGCAATATGTAGCCATTCACCAGCTGTATATGTTTTGCCAGCATCAGCAACAATATCTGAATCCGAAAAACAAACTCCACGTAAATTTCGTGATAAGAAAAGGTATGGTCCTGCAGAATTTTTTCCAAAATCGAAAATTCGTTCCCATACATTTGTTCCTTTTCTTAAATAAACCCATGTACTAACAGTAATACCAGTAGAGTCATTTATACTTTCAAGAAATCCAGAAGGAAGCTTCAAATAAGAAGTACCGTTATCTCCACCTGCAAGTGTAACAGCTTTTCTTCCTCCTACTGTTTCTACAAGTGGTTTTATTGTACCTTCTGCAATTGCATCGTTAGCATGACTTGAACTATCTTTTCCAACAGAATTCGAATCATTAAATTGATAATGAGCGAGGATGCGGTCATTAAATGATATGGTTGTTTTATCTTGTGTCATGAATAGTCTCCTTTGCTGATTAGAAATGTAAGTACGAATAAAAAGTACGTTTTATGGTTAGGTAAATTTGGAAGCGTTTAATCATGTACTTACAAGTTAATGTATTATCTAGTTTTCGTTATAACTTGTACTTATAACTATTATAATAGTAAACTACTTATTTCCCAATAGTAAAGTTTATAATTTTTAAATTTCGTGAAAATTTTAGCTAATAGTGCTTGGTAAAGCTTGTTTTTATAGATATTCAGATGAGATTTCTGCTCTTATCCCACAATTCAACTCAACCATGTATTTCACTCTTGATTACTTAAATGTTTATTGGGAAAAATAAAAGCACCTGTTGTCATTAAGACAATCAAGTGCTTTTGATAAGAAGAAAAATACATTTTATTATCTATTTAATCTTAAAGTTTTGGATTAACATTTGTAATGATTCTGCATTTTTAGCTAGTACTTGTGCTGAAGAAGTTATTTCTTCCATTGAAGCTAATTGTTCCTCAGTACTAGCTGAGATAGAATGAGAACTACTTGCTGTTTCATCTGCGATTTCTTTTACGCCACTAATCGAATCAGTAACTTGATCCATACCAGAAACTAAAGAATTAACTAAGTTAGCGACTTCATCAATTTTTGAAACCACTTCGTTAATTGAGCCCTCAATATTATTAAAGATATTTCCAGCTTCTTGTACGACCACTAATCCTTCATTTACTTCTGTTGTTGCCGTTTTAACAGTATTCATTGTTTGTTGAGTGTCAATTTGAATGATTTTAATCAGTTTAGAAATTTGATCTGCAGAATGAGCTGATTGCTCCGCCAATTTCCTCACCTCACCGGCAACAACGGCAAATCCTTTTCCTTGCTCTCCTGCACGTGCAGCTTCAATTGCAGCATTTAACGCTAAAAGATTTGTTTGCTCTGCAATTCCTGTGATTACACCTGTAATATTTCCAATTTCGTTTGAGCGTTCTTGTAATCCTTTAAATGCTTCTGCCAACGATATGACAGTTTGATTGATAGAATTCATTTGTGCGCTAACCTTGTTTATTGATTGATTACCTTCTTTAGACATTTGAGAAGTTTTTTGAGCATTATTTAAAGCATTGTCCGTTCTTGTTGAGATACTTTCAGTAGAATTCGACATTTCTTCAATCACTAATCTACTAGTATCAACAGTTTGTGATTGATGGTTCGCACCCTCTGAAAGTTCTTGGATTGTATAGGAAATATGTTCACTAGCTTTTGTGCTTTCTTCTGCACTCACACTTAACTCTTCAGAAGAAGCTGCTAATTGCTCAGAAGTTTCACTCATCGTTTTAATGATAGAATTAACGGAACGAATCATATTATTAAATGAAACTGTTAGTTTTCCTACTTCATCCTTGGATTGGTATGTGCCTTCAACAGTAAAGTCACCATTTTCGGCTTTTGATAGGAACGACTGTAGTTGTTTAATTGGATTCACAATTGATCTAGCTATTAAAATACCAACTAAAAGTGATACAAGTAAAGAAACAATAATGATAGCAATTAAGAAAGTATTTGTTAATGTTGCAATGTCTACATCAGCTTCGTAAATTCTCTTTGCATTTTCTGCGTTTAACGTTTGGATGTCAGTTAGAGACTGATTTACTTGATCTCTTAGAGGTTTTACATCTTCTAAATAGCTCGCATAGGCTCCTTCACTATTATTTTGCAAAGCAAGTCCGATCATTTTTTCAGCATTCCCACTGACCTGTATGTTTAAATTTTTGTACTGATCGTATTTTTCTTGGATATTAGGTATTAATTTTAATGTTTCTATTTTTTCTTGGAGCTTATTTACCTCTTCAGCATTAGCGATTAATTCACTTAACAGTACTTCTTTTTCTTGAACATCTGGACTAGCAAGTATTTGCAATGAATTAATATCTAATTTTGCATTGATACTTCTCAATTCTCCAAATATTTGATTAGGAATTAATTGTTCTTCATAAATAATCTTTTCCCCAGTCGCTATCTTATTGAGTGCTGAAATACCTCCAAACCCAACAAGTCCTAAACCTAATGCTGATATCACAATCATGATAATTAATCTTTTCATAATGCTCATATTTTGGAAAAATGTAAGCTTTTTCGCTTTTTTCATGGTGTTTATTCCCCCTTATTTTTTGCCATTATCCTTTATATCGACATAAATCGACAAAATCTTAAGGTATTCATTTGTTTAATTGTAAAAATTTTATTTGTTTAAGAAGAAAAAGAAAAAACCTGCGCAAACAAATTTGTTCGCACAGGTTTTTTTAGGATAATTTTCATGTGTTTTTTTTCAATTAGTGATTATAATTTTTCTCCATTACTTGCAATAACTTCTTTATACCAATCGAAAGACTTTTTCTTTTTACGATCTAATGTACCACTACCATCATCCTGTTTATCAACATAGATAAATCCGTAACGCTTTGAGAATTCACCTGTTGATGCACTTACTACATCAATACAGCCCCAGCTTGTGTATCCCATCAAATCTACTCCATCTTCAATAGCTTCACCCATTGCTTTAATGTGACTACGTAAATAATCAATTCGGTAGTCATCGTTAATCGATCCATCTTCTTCTACTTTGTCATAAGCTCCTAAGCCATTTTCAACGACGAATAAAGGAAGCTGGTAGCGATCATACAGCTTATTTAATGTAATACGTAATCCTTCTGGATCAATTTCCCAGCCCCAATCACTCGCTTTTAAGAATGGATTTTTCACTCCTTCAAGCAGATTACCAGGTGTTACTTCAAATCCAGATTTATCTTTTACTTGTGTAAGAGACATATAATAACTTAACGCAATATAATCAACTGCATGTTCTTTGATTAATTCTAAATCACCTTCATGAATATCTAAGTTTACATTATGTTCTTTAAAAAAACGTTTCGCAAATGCTGGATATTCACCACGTACTTGAACATCACCACAGAAATAATTAAAGATACGTTCTTCTTGCAGAGCAAACATGACGTTTTCTGGTTTACTATCATAAGAATAAACAGGAGCAGATAACAGCATACAACCAATCGTAGCATCTGGAATCATTTCATGACATGCCTTTACAGCAATACTGCTTGCGACAAATTGATGATGAAACGCTTGGAAAATTGATTGATATTTGTCTTCTTCTTTTTCAATTGAAAAGCCCATACTCATAATTGGGAAATGAAGAGCACTATTGATTTCGTTAAATGTCATCCAGTATTTCACTTTATCTTTATAACGAGCAAAAATAGCTTTCACATATCGTTCAAAGAAAGGAACCACTTCTCGACTTCTCCATCCACCATATTGCTTTACTAACGTTAAAGGCATTTCATAGTGTGAAATCGTAACAACTGGCTCAATTCCATGCTTGTGTAATTCATCAAATACACGATCATAGAAATCAAGGCCCTCTTCATTTGGTTCTAGTTCATCTCCATTAGGGAAAATTCGTGACCATGCAATCGACATGCGATATGATTTGAAGCCCATTTCTGCAAACAACGCGATATCTTCTTTATAACGATGATAAAAGTCAATCGCTTCATGATTTGGGTAGCTATATTTATCATGATCGATCTCAAAATCAAATCCTGGATTAGCTAATATACCTAATCTTTCTTTTCCACCTGGAAGAACGTCTGCAATATTTAAGCCTTTGTTTCCTTCGTGATAGCCACCTTCAATTTGGTTTGCTGCTGTTGCTCCACCCCATAAAAAGCCTTCTGGAAATTGTTTAGTTGAATTTGTCATATGATTTTCCTCCTAAAATGTATGTAGTAAGAAAGGGAAAGTATCCCCTTCTATTTAAACAATAAGTGTTAATAAATCTTCGTTAGCATCAATAGTACTTTTATCTTTATTTACATTTAAAATCTCAATATATCGATCTGTATTTGTAATAATGATAGGAGTGATTATATCAAAGCCTGCTTCTTTAATTTTTACTTTATCAAACTTTACAAGAAGCTGACCTTGTGTGACAGGATCTCCTGATTGTACTAGTGGTGTGAAATGCTCTCCGTTCAGTTGAACTGTATCAATTCCAATGTGAATTAAGATTTCTGCTCCATCATTAGAAGTAATTCCGATTGCATGACCTGTAGGGAAAACTGCTGTTACAGTACCATCTACTGGCGAAAAAACTTCACCGTTTGAAGGAATAATGGCAATTCCTTTACCCATTGCTTCAGAAGAAAATGCAGCATCACTAACTTCAGATAACTCTTTTACTTCTCCTGTTAATGGGCTTACAAGTGTTTCTCTTTTTGTTAAAACATCAGACTGTTCATCATTTGAAGTAATAATTTCATTATCGCTATTCTCATTCTTTTTACTTTCAAAGCCCAAGAATATTGTTAATAAAGCTCCTAAAATGAAGGCAGTAAACGCACCTACGATAAATAAACTCATTGGTGAGAAAGCTGGGATAGCAAGAAAGCTAGGGAAAGCAAAAACCGTTGCTTTTGAACCAAGTAAGCCATTGATTGCTCCACCAATTGCACCAGCAACAATAACATAAACAAGCGTCTTTCTATATCGAAGAATAATTCCGTAAAGAATCGGTTCTGTTACACCTGCAAGTGCTCCTGGAAGCATAGTTGATCCTGCTAATGCTTTTAGTTGTTTGTCTTTGGCTTTCATAAATATTGCAAATGCTATACCAATTTGTGCAAAAGGTGCTGCAGCTAACATAGGTGTAAGTGGATCTCCTCCTGCACCAAGGTTTTGTAGGATAATTGGGACAAGTCCCCAATGTAATCCTAATAATGTCAAGAATGTCCAGCCAGCACCCATAACAGCACCAGTTAATAACCCACTTCGTTCAGATAAAAATTCGATAGCTACACCAATTCCATTTCCAACATATGTTCCAAATGGACCAAACAGTAAAATAGTTAACGGTACAATGACAACTAATGAAATCATTGGAACTAAGAACATTTGAATATCTTTATGAATCATTTTCTTTAGTCCTTTTTCTAATGCAGCATAAATACAAACGGCAATAAACACCGGAAATACTGTTGAAGAGTAATCAACAACAATAGCTGGAATTCCTAAGAAAGAAGCTGGATTTCCAATTAAACCAGTTAAATTAGGCTCTAGTAAAGCTGCCCCAATCGTCCCACCAACATATGGATTAGCTCCTAATCTGATAGAAAGTGTAATTCCTAGAAATATTGGTAGAAAGAAGAATACAGCGTTTCCAGCTGCAGACAAGATTAAATACGTACTGCTTTCAGCTGATAACCATCCTACCATTACTAAAACGGTTAATAATGCTTTAAGCATACCTGCCCCAGCAAGTGCTCCTAATAATGGTGAAAAGCTTCGTGAAATCACATCAAAAACTTGTGAAGTAAAGGTTCCTTTTGATTCTTCTGAGGAATTTCCATTATTAATATTGGTATTTTTCGAGATTTCTTTAAAAACTTCTGACACATGTGAACCAATGACAACTTGGAATTGGCCACCACCTTTAACGACGCTAAGTACACCTTCGTTATTTTCTAGCTCATTTTTATTGGCTTTTTTTGTGTCTTTTAGTGTAAATCTTAAGCGAGTTGCACAGTGAACAAGGCTAGAAATATTTTCTTCTCCACCAACGTTTTGCACGATATCTTTTGCTAATTTTTCGTACTTCATTGTTTTTTCCTCCTCTAGGTTGTGTTTTTGCTTTATATGTTTTTTTTTAATAAATAGATTTCTCCAGCAAACTATGTTAATTAGTAATCAATCTTCAGAGAATTAAATCGTTCCATTTCGCTCCAGACACTCGCTTTCCGTGGGGAGGAAGTCGAGTGTCTTCCGCGCTCCATTCCACATTATTTACCTCTTTAGAATACAAAAGTCTTTATAACGTCATGAACTTTGGCAAAAATAAAAACCTAAACTGATCCTTTCCAAGTTTTGAAAGAATTAGTTTAGGTTTTGCCTAATAAAAGTAACAATCCTAATAAATGATTAAATTATTTTATAACTCTTTGGATGTGAATCGTTAGGTAGAGCATTTCTTCTTCTGTTAATTCGTAACGATATTGTTTTTCAACAAAGCGTTTGATTTTCTCAGTACATTGATAGGCTTTTGGGTACTTTTCTTTGATAACATTTAACAAGTCATCTTCATTGTTGTTTTTATAATGAGTGCCTTTTACTAATCGATGTGCAAAGAATTTCAGATGAGTGATAAAGCGATAATAGTTTAAGGAATTTTCATCAAATTCCATTTTAAGATGATATTTAACAATTGATAAAATGTCTTGCATCACCTTTGTCATATCCATGATGTTCGACATATCTTCATTCAGTTGAGCATTCACAATATGGAGCGCAATAAATGCAGCTTCATCCTCGGGTAAAATTACATTAAATTGATCACAAATCATATTTAATGCTTCTAGCCCGATTTCGAACTCTTCTTTATAAAGATGTTTTGTTTCCCATAGTAATGCATTTTTAATCGGTAAGTTATCTTTATGACGCTCTATAGCAAAATGGATATGATCTGTTAAAGAAATATAAATACTATCGTTAAGCTTCTTACCAAGCTGTAATTTAGCATACTGGATTATTTTTTCAGAGGTTTCCATATATTCAATAGGTATATATGAGATTAAAGTTTTGAATTTACTTGTTAGGTCTTCACCTTCCAAAATAAAGACTTTTTCTACCTGTTCATCGTTTACATCATCACCGGCACGTTTATTAAAAGCAATACCACGGCCCATAACAATTACTTCTTGTTTGTCTTTTTCTGAGATTACGACATTGTTATTTAGTATCTTTGTAATCTTCATTGAATCACCCCCGACGCGTCAAAAAAAGACAAAACCCTCCCTGTTTAACAAGGACTCGGTTTTGCCTGATTTAACAGTAACAACCCGTACTATATTAGCTTTGAGTAAATTATACTACAGGAGTTTTTTATGTGCAACCCCTTTCTTTTTGGCTTGATTGTTGTAAATATATCCACCATCAAATGATTTTAAATAGAAATAGTTTATGAATGCATTTAGATCTCTTTAATTAATAAAGATATGACTAACAAAACATTAGAAATGATAAAAATTATAACGTACAATTATGGATAAAAATGGCTCTTATTCTTACTTTCAATTTTATTTTAAAACGATGTCACATCTAACCACCCTTTGTCGTCTTAAGTTATGAAATAACAAAATAGGAGGTTATCTTATGACTCAAAAATGGGATGTTGTCATTGTTGGTGGAGGATTGGCAGGTTATGTGGCAGCTAATCTTTTAAGTAGAACAAACTTATCTATATTATTATTAGAAAAAGGCAAAAGTGTTGGTGGAAGATCGAGAACAAACAAGATGCATAATCAGTATTTAAATTTAGGTCCTCACGCCCTTAATCATAAAGGAATAGCAAAGTCTATTCTCGAAGAATTAGGTATTACTCTTAATGGGAAATCCCCAAAATTAGGTGGCATTTTAATTGAAAACAATATCGAATATGCTGCTCCATTTTCACCTTTAGACCTTTTTACCACTAACCTTTTGAATTGGAAAGAACGTATAGAATGGATCTCAGTTTTGTTAAAAATGATGAAGATAAACCCTGAAAAATTGGCAGATCAAACGTTCCAACAATGGGCTAAAGACGTAACACAATCTAAAAAAGTTGAATCAATACTATATACACTGGGCAGACTTGCTACCTATTGTCATGCTCCTGAATTGGTAAGTGCAAAAGCAGTGGTATCGAATCTGCAAATTGCTATGGGAGGCGTACTTTATTTAGATGGTGGCTGGCAAATGATCGTTGACCAACTTCACAATAAAGCAATCGTTTCAGGTGTTAAGGTTCAATCACAAACTCTTGTTAAAAAAATAAAACCTATAGAACAAGATGAATTTAAATTGATTCTCTCTACTAACGAAGAAATTCTCGGGAAGTATGTCATTTGTACAACTGGTCCTCATGAACTAAATGAAATGTTAATTGAAGAAGGTAATCATGAACAAAACAGCGAATATGACCAAATAACACCTGTAAAAGGCGCAACATTGGATATTGCTTTAACGCAGCTACCTAATCCAAAGTTATTGTTTGCCATGGGATTTTCTGATCCTCTCTATTATTCTGTTCATTTACATTATGCCCGACTCTCTGATGATACAACAAGTGTTGTTCTTCATGTATTTAAATATCATCACCCAGATGAGCATATAGATGGAGCAAGTGTTAAAACTGAGCTTGAACAATTCTTAGATAAGCTGCAACCAGGATGGAAGCAATATGTAATCACAAAACGTTTTCTGCCTAACATTACGGTGAATCAACGCTTACCACAAATAGGAGATGAACGTTGGTTGAACCGTTTGAAAACAAAAATACCAGGATTATATCTTGCGGGAGACTGGGCTTCTCCAAACTCCATATTGGCAGATGGAGCTGTTAGCAGCGGAAAAGATGCAGCAGAAGATCTTATTTTATACGAAAAGAGGAAAAATAGTGCAAATTAGTAATGAGGATTATCAACAATTTAAGCCATTGTTGTTTTCATTAGGTTACAGGCTGTTGGGTTCAGTCATAGAAACAGAAGATATTATGCAAGAAACTTTTTTAAAAGCTTTCGAAATCAATGAACAGAACATTGATAATAAAAAAGCGTATCTTTGCAAAATGATGACCAACCGCTGTCTTGATGTACTAAAGTCAGCTCGGCACAAACGAGAACAATATGTAGGTCCTTGGAATCCTGAGCCACTATTACTAGAGAAACTGCATACCTTTGATCCATCTGAAAGAATGATACAAAATGAAGGATTAAGTATTGCTTATTTACGGATGATGGAGCATTTGACACCAGATGAACGAGCAGTTCTTCTGTTAAAAGAGGTATTTGATTTTCCATACTCAGAGATTGCTAACATCATAGAAAAGAAAGATGAAAACTGCAGAAAAATTTATAGAAGAGCTAAGCAAAAGATCTCCCTTGTTGAAGGTGAAAGCTTAAACTATGAGAAAAATAAGTCAATGATTAATCGATTTATAGAAGCATTTCAAATGCAAAATATGGATGCTTTATTAGAACTTATATCAGAAAATGTCACACTATATTCCGATGGCGGAGGCAAAGTTAATGCCGCTGTTCGTCCAATTGTATCCCTTCCCAACGTCTTGGCATTATTATTCGGTATCCTAAAAAAGGCTCCAGAAGACTCTTATTTTGAAATTAAAAATGTTAATGGTCAACCTGCAATCATCATTTATATGAATAGCACACTTCAAACATCCTTAGTTTTTATATTTGTAAAAACAAAATTAACGAAATCTATATAACGATGAATCCTGATAAGTTGCCTATTTTATAGAGATAAACGATGCAATAAAATCAGCGTTAGCCATAGTCCAGATTTTCAGAGTTAGTTAACTATTAAAAATGAGGCCGTTCTACATAAGTACATTTATTTGTACTTATGAACAGCCTCGTTTTATATCTACTAATAAATTAATCGGCATATCTAAAAACACCTGTTGATCTCATTATTGTCTTTCCTATATTCCTCACTTAGAATTGTTTATTAACAATCTTTTAATGCGTGAAAGTTTAAATTATATATTGTTATAACAGTCTTAAATTTTGATAGTAGTTATTAAATGGGGTGATTAATCTCCACCACCACCACCACCACCATCTCCTCCGCCGGAATCTCCTCCACCATCATAGCCTGAATCCGAAGATGACCAGAACCAATTACCACCACCGGAATCTGATCTTGAGGCTGCTCTCTTAGATTTTTTCCGCTTATAGATTTCTGCTTTTTTTTGTTCAGGAGTCATTGTTTGAAATCTAATAAACCTAAAAATCCCTCCAATGGCTAAATAAATAATCTGAATAACCTTAAATCCTATAAACCCTATAACAACTACTCCTATGATCGTTCCTATAACAAACCCAATTTGTTCAGCCATTTCTTTCCCCCTAACAATAACCTATATAATATTTATATTTATATCGTATCCTATAGAATCAATAATTTCTAGATTTTGTAATTTTATAATCCTTCATTTTGTCATTCACTAGAAAGTAATTGGCTTTATTTTGAAGATTCTGTTCGATTATATGTAAGATACAAAATATGTTAATAATTGTATGGTTATAAATAAACAGCATTTGTAGCTTATACAAATGCTGTTTATTTTTGGTTTATAATTTTTTTAATTGGAACTGGGTAAAGATGCTCAAATAAAGTTTTCTACCTCTAGTTACTCGAATATAGATTTTCAAGGTTTTTGTGTTTATAGGAACTAGTGAAGAAACGTCTCTGCTTTTTGTTATTGGAAATTCTTCATATTTTAATAACTAAAAAACATAAATCTTGAATATCATTAAATCCATCAAGGCTTTTTAATGAACATAATATCTTATTTTGGAACAACTACCTTTATAAAAATTCTCATTTAATTTTTCAGCTCTATGCATTTCTCCTAATAATAGATTTTGATAGTCATTATAAGTATCCATATGGGATCTTACACCACCAATGATATTGATACCTTCTATATTTTTATTATTCTCTAATATATCTAATGCATTTTTATATCTCATATATATAAGTTTCAAAATACCACTATTTGCTTTGAGGTAATGAGGTAGAATACATTAAATAGGTCATACGTTTTAACAGGGATGTCGTACTATAGAATTCGCTTAAATATCATATGGGACTTACAAGGTTTATCTATAGTTCATTCGGCTCTAGGACGCCCCCATTTTTAAAAAAACTTGAAAGGCATTAGCCAGTCAAGGTTATCTTTAAATTATAATTATTTTTATTTTGTTTTCACTCCTTCTTTTATTTTCTCTACTACATTATTTAGCCATTGTAGAGGGTTTAATTCAATAGCTGGAAAATAAATTTCAGCATTATTTTGAATAATATTTTCTTTCTCCTGTTTTGTTAAATTACTATTCAAAAACTTCTCACAATCCTTTATTGTAGACAGCAAACATTCTATGCTAGCTTCGTTTATAAACTCATCTAATGCTTGTTCTGGAGAACTGATGTCTTGATGAAATGTTCCTCCTAAAAAATTTTCCAGCTCTTCTAAGTATTCATAAGTTTCATCCATAAACTATCCCTTCTTTCTGTTTAACAGGATATTCTGTTAAAAATAAAACTGTCATTATTATCCTTTTTAAGTATTGTTTTTGCGATTGTAACATTCTCGATTACTTCAATAATTTCACCATCACCTTTGATTATTAAAGGTAAGGTGGTCTACTATTTGGATCAGATAGCCACTTTTAAATTTTCTCGATATTCTTAGGGTCGCTAAGAACTGTATCTGCAACTTTTTCAGCTGTCATTCTATCTTTAAAAGTAGAAGAGCCAGTAATTTTAGGATTATTTTTCAATCTCTCCAATAATTGTTCATCCGTTTTTCCGACACGCCTATCAATTCTAAGTTGTATAAAATGAAATCAACATTACATATATATACTAATTTTTAACTTTATGTAATGATTTACATTACTATTATGTTTTTAGAACTTCTCCTAACACTCAATACTTAAAATGATCTAATCTCGCAAAAAATTCTAGCAGAAATTGATAAAATAACTTCTCTGTTGGTAATAATACTCGATCTTTAGGAGTAATAACCCCAACTGTTCTAGTAACATTTGGTTCAACTAATGGAATCTTCACCGTTGATCTTGGCAAGCTATCGACTAAAGTAACTTCAGGCATTAGGGTAACGCCTAGACCAGCTGAGACAAGCCCCTTTAATGCATCAATATCATCACCCTCAAAAGCAACATGTGGCATGAAACCAAGATTTTGACATGCATTAACTACAATATCTCGAAATACAAAGCCTTGTGGCAATAAAACGAAAGGTTCATCTATTAGCTCTAACAGTTTTATTGAGGACTTTTTTGCTAGTTTATGATTAATTGGCAACAGGGCAACGATATTTTCAGTAAATAGTGCTTTACGATTTAGTTTCTTTTCTTCAAGAGGCAGTGGTCCCATTAAGGCTAGATTGAAATCTCCTTTAATAACACCTTCAATTAAGTCACGATATAGTGCTTGCTTTAGCTGGAATTTTGCTTCTGGATAACGCAATCTAAATGCATAAATCACAGTAGGTAATGTATAGGCCGCTAAACTAATTGGAAACGCAATACGGATTGTCCCTTTTTCGGGATCCAAATATTCTTCAACCTCACGTCTTGCATCATCCATCACATTCATCGCATGCTTCATCCGCTCATAAAATATTTTACCTATTGGCGTTAAATGAACCCTTCTTCCTTCTCTAATAAACAGGTCGACTCCAAGTTCACTTTCTAAATTAACAATTTGTCTGCTTACAGAAGATTGTGCAACATGTAAAGAATCTGCTGCTTCTGTTACATGTTCACGGTTAGCAACTTCCATAAAATAACGAATTTGTCTAAAATCCAATGTCTGATCCTCCCATTAATTAATGCAAAAAACGCATTAATATTATCGTTTCTTTATATTGATTCGATCGTTTGTTTAATTATAAAATATTCCATAATAACAATTCTGTAAATATAAAAAATTTAGATTAGGAGAGTAAACACATGAAAACAATCGAAAATAAGCAAGAATTATATACAGAAAGTGTGCACCATTATGTTAATCGTGTATTTGAAACAGTAAAAAAACGTAATCCAAATGAAAACGAGTTCCATCAAGCTGTTAAAGAAGTTTTTGATTCTTTGATACCTGTTCTTGTTAAAAATCCTCACTATATTAAGCAAGGCATCCTTGAAACGATCGTTGAACCTGAAAGAGTGATCTCGTTTCGTGTTCCTTGGGTAGATGATCAAGGTAATGTAATGGTGAACCGTGGATTTCGTGTTCAATATAACAGTGCAATAGGACCATATAAAGGGGGACTAAGATTTCACCCCTCTGTAAATGCCAGTATTATCAAGTTTTTAGGCTTTGAACAAATTTTTAAAAACTCATTAACTGGTCAACCAATTGGCGGAGGTAAAGGTGGTGCAGATTTTGATCCTAAAGGAAAATCAGATCGAGAAATTATGCGTTTTTGTCAAAGCTTTATGACAGAGCTTAGTAAATATATCGGACCTAATACTGATGTTCCTGCTGGTGATATTGGTGTTGGCGCTAGAGAAATCGGCTATTTGTTTGGTCAATATAAAAAAATGCGTGGTGGCTATGAAGCTGGCGTGTTAACTGGAAAAGGCATTGGTTATGGAGGAAGCTTAGCTCGTAAAGAAGCAACAGGATATGGAACTGTATATTTTGTAGAAGAAATGTTACAAGACCAAAATCTAAGCTTTGAAGGAAGCACAGTTGTAGTTTCAGGCTCGGGAAATGTATCGATTTATGCTATGGAAAAAGCTACTCAGCTAGGAGCTAAAGTTGTAGCTTGCAGTGATTCAAATGGCTATATTTATGACCAAAATGGGATCAATTTAGAAACTGTTAAGCGCATTAAAGAAGTGGAAAAGAAACGAATAAGTGCCTATGTAACAGATCACCCAGAAGCGATTTATACAGAAAATTGTCTTGGCATTTGGAGTGTACCTTGTGATATTGCTTTACCTTGCGCAACACAAAATGAAATTGATTCAGCTTCAGCAGAGATGTTAGTTTCAAATGGTGTAAAAGCTGTTGGCGAAGGAGCAAATATGCCTTCAACACTAGAGGCGGTTGAGATTTTCTTAGAAAATAACGTCTTATTCGCCCCTGCTAAAGCGGCAAATGCTGGCGGAGTTTCTGTTTCTGCATTGGAAATGTCTCAAAATAGCTCAAGACTATCTTGGACTTTTGAAGAAGTTGATAGCAAACTACAAACCATTATGAAAAACATCTATCAAAATAGTAAAGAAGCTGCGCGTGAATACGGAGCACCAGGTAATTTTGTAGTTGGAGCGAATATCGCTGGATTTGTTAAAGTAGCAGATGCCATGATCGAGCAAGGTGTTATTTGATTTTTGTGGTATAGGTCTGAACTAAACAAAAAAAGTCATAAATTGATCAATCAATTCTTTTGGTATGAGTTCGGTAATTTACCGGACTCATACCATTTAATTACTACATTATCTTAGTCAATGTTCTTTTCGAGACATACTTTGTTTTTTAATATTTGACTATACATTTTCAATCGGCCATTACTCAAAATGTTCGTTTCTATCATTTTTGGTATAAAAAAATCCAGACGTAAAGGACTTAGTATGACAAAGCTACATTTGGTGTGATCAATTTAATGATAAATAAAAAATGAACAACATTGTCCTAAGTTTTATACGTTTTGCACGATTCCTTAACCTTACACTTCTCCTACATCAAGCAATATCCTTCTTTTGATACACAACAAATGTCAGCAGTGACCCAAGCAACATTATTGCTAGCATAATCACTAAATAAAGTGGTTGGATTGCATTTTCTGCAATCAAATCAGCTGCATCAACATATTTGAATAAGCTAACATATTTTAACACTTCTAATTCTTCTGAGATACCGGATATAACACTTAATAAATACGAGATGAATACAATTCCTAACGAAACCGCTGTTGCTGTGCGTGATTTCTTCATCACAGCCGATAATAGAAAAGACACCGCACCAAATGTCATGTGTAGTAGTAATGTGGAGAGAATGATGATATTAAAAGTATTAAGGAAGACTTGTTCGTCAGCAAATTGAAAGCCGATAAAGCTTGTTGCAACAATAACAGTATTTAATAGAAGAACATTTGTGAAGACAGCAAGTAGTTTTTCTCCGATTACACGAACCCTTGAAATGGGTTTAGATAATAAGAATTCGATTGTTTTTTCGTTTTCTTCTTTAACAATGATGTTAGATGCTAGCATAACCGTATATATACTTCCAAGTAGTGTTGTCATGAAATGAATTTGCATGCCATAGAAACCTAATAATGTGCCAATATCAAGCCGGTTCATTCCAAATGCTTCTTTAAATGAATCTGGATATGCACTCAGCAAATCATTCATCGTTTGTTGATCTTTAGTAAACTGGGGGTACACACTAAGTGTCATAATAATAAGACCGCCCAAAATAATACTCCAAATTATGAGTGACTTTAGATTTTTCTTTAGCTCACGTTGATAAATAAACATGTTCTCGCTCCCTTCTATTCATAAAAATGCATGAACACTTCTTCTAATGAAGGCTCTTCTATTGAAATATCGGAAATGTCCACTGTATGAATATGCTGCAGCAAGTCCTTCATGCTACCACTGTATAAAAACGAACTACTGTCACCATCATGCTCTAGATTGATGATCCCCTCTAGTGTTGAATGAAACACCTTGCCATCCTCCAACATGACATTTACTTTCTTTAAGTTGTTTTTTGTTAATGTTTCAATACGTTCAACTTTTACTAGCTGACCGTCTTTTATAATCGCAACACGATCACACATCTTTTGTACTTCACTTAAAATGTGTGACGAAAAGAAAACCGTTGCACCTTTTTTTCTTTCTTCGTTCAACAATTCAAAGAATATATTTTGCATTAAAGGATCTAATCCACCTGTTGGTTCATCCAAGATTAGTAGTTTCGGTTCATGAAGAAGCGCTTGAACAATACCTACTTTCTTTCGATTACCAAAAGATAAGTCTTCAATCTTTTTCGTTAGATCTAATTGAAGTTTCTCTGCAAGCTCATTGATTCGATTTGTTTGTTTATATTGATGAAATTTTGCAGAGTACAAAAGTAAATCAAGTGCTTTCATGTCATCATAATAATGGACTTCAGATGGAAGATAGCCTACACGCTGTCTAATTTCTTTGGAATTCTTCACAATATCCTTTCCGAAAACTGTTGCACTTCCGCTAGTCGGGTGGATATAGTTTAATAGTGTACGAATTGTCGTACTTTTCCCAGCTCCATTTGGACCAATAAAACCAAAGATCTCACCCTCTTTAATTGAAAAAGAAATATTCTCAATTCCACGACCTTTTTTATACATTTTCGTTAGTTGTTTCATTTCGATTACATTCAAGATGGATCACTCCCCCAATTTCCCTTTCTATATCCCCTGTTTATATAGGAAATACGAATACATAAACGGTACGACAACAAGAATAGCTGTTGTTATAAGAGTTATCGGTAACCAATCCCCATTTAGAAAACCTCCCCCAGCAATACATAATCCACCAATGATCCACAAATACCCTGACAAATGATGTGTTTTATTCCAATTATCGTGACTATTCAGCGTCCATGGTAATTTAATCCCGATCGTATAATTCTGCTTGCATTTAGGTAAATAATTTCCAATGATAATGATCATGATCCCTACTAGCACAGGAGCAATCACTTCAATTTGGATCGGATAGCCAAGAGCTTTGAATAATGTAATTGGCACTAAAATGACTGACAGAAGTGGTGTGATCCATTTTCCGAACTGTTTTAAAACAGAAGATGCATTTGCTTTCTTAGGATCTCCATTTATGACAATATGCGTAAATATATTCATTCCTGCCAAAAATAGAGGTAATCCCCACACTGTTAGTGATTTTGGGGCAAAATTATCTGGATTCCCAGCATAATCCCAGTGAATGGCTATTTGTTTCGGTAAGTCATTATACACTACGAACGAGAGTATTATAGGTAGCAAACAAACTAACGTAGTAGTGATTAACGTCCTATCAATTTTTCTTGTCATTTCCGTTCCCTCCAAACTGTGAAAACCATAACATAACTTCTTCAAACACGGTCACATTTATTTCGTAATAGATGAAATTCTTATACTTTGTTTCGTAAATCAGTCCTGCTTTTTTTAATTGTGACAAATGGTACGAAATTGTCGCACCTGTCATATCAAATTGCTTTGCTATTTGCCCTGCTGACATCTTCCCATCTTTCAACATAACTAAAATTTCTCGACGTACGGGGTCAGAGAGTGCCTTAAATGTTTCCGGAAACCCCACTATAACAGCTCCTTTTCAGTATTTAGAAGTATATCTAAATAGAATTTTACATTATCTTCTAAAATTAGTCTATACCTATTTAGAATAAAATCAAAATAGATCGAGTGGCTGTGTCACTCGATCGTTTATAGGAGACATCTTTTTTTACTTCTGCCCTCTGGTTCATAAACCAATATAATGGAAATTCATTCCATCTTCTCGAAATTTTACCTGTAACCACTAATGAATGAGGATATATAAGAGAAATAAATATTTCAGGGGTTATCATTCAGTTAAATAAATTATACTTTTGAAAATGCGTAAAAGGGTGTACACTAAGTACACCCTTTTACGAGATTTAACTTTATTCCTTTATTGTTAATGAATCCGAACATGTCCTGTTTATTCGGTTATTAGTGAAATGTTTATTTTGTTTCTAGCACCTAGCTTAGTAAGAAACCATCGCACCTCTTTCGTCAAACACAGCTGATGGATTCCAAGCAACTTCCCACAGATTATTTTCAGGATCTGCAAAATAGGCTGTTCTTCCTCCCCAAAAGGCATCACTTGGTTGTCTTAAAATCTTCCCCCCAACAGATCGAACTTCTTCGATAGTAGCATCTACGTCTTCTGCCTTATCAACATTGATGGCAATCGTCACACCGTGGAACTGCTCTGGATGATGGTTGATTTCTACTCCCGCATCCTTCGCTAGCTCTACAATAGGAAAAATTGAAAGCATCACACCTGCTGTTTTAAATGCTGCATAGTTATCGGAACTGAATTCTGTTTCTTCCCAACCTAGTTTTTGATAAAAAGAACGAAGCAAAGGTAAATCATAAGCCCCGATTGTTAACAAACTTACACGCTGCATCACCATAATTGTAGCCTCCTAATTAATTAAGTATGTGTTACTTTCTATAATAGTAGGAGGTTTTCCTGCAACAGTTTATACAAAAACTGCGTTTCATCACTAACAATTATTTATTAATAACTAAATCGTTTTCCCATTTTTCTTCGCATCTGCATCCAAGCCTGCTCCAATAGCTATCCCCATACACATTCCAATCGGTAAGCCTAAGGCGATATTATCAAATATCGTTAAGCCAAACATGACACCTATACTCATTCCTACTGATAAAAATAAACTAAGATAATATCCCTCTGGCAAAAGTTTATGATTTTTTTGAAGATGGGAGTAAGCTGCACGAATGAGCTTTTTATGATGCTTGTAATCAGATTCTTGGAGCTGGTTGTTGTTCTCCAAGATGTGGTTATAATGATTCTCAAATTCTACTAATTGCTGCTCACATTCTTGACAATTACTTGCTAATGTTCCTAATTTATCAATAACTCTTTCACATTTATTTAAATCGAGCCTAGTATTTATTTTTTTGTTATCAATTCTTTTTAATTCATTTAATATTGCTTTTATCTTTTCGACATGTTGCTTCATAGTAATAACCTCCAAATGAAAACCTTCTACAGTTATTTACGTTACACAAGTGAAAAAGTTTCAAGTCGAAAAAAACAGCTCAGCACATTTTTGTACTGAACTGTTTTAGATGTTTTTTTCAAAACGATATTGGTCTTACTCTTTTATACCAGTGTATACAGCAACAGCATCTCTTAAAAATTTGGCTGTACCTTGTTGCTTCTTATCATAATAAGAAGTAAACCTTTCATCATCCACATACATTTGTGTAACACCTGCATGTGCTTCTTTACTATAAGATGGCCAGTAAAACGTTAACCACTGTTTATGCAACTCAGCTGCTCTTTGTCCTAATACCCCTGCAGGATCTCCCGTTTTCATTGCTTCACTTAATGTTTCCATCATTTCACTTTCAATCTTAACTGATTCTTCATACTTTTCTTGTGGCATATTCATGAAGTTTTCATTGGATTTGTTGATGGTTTCTTCACCATATTTTTCACGTATTTCTTTTCCGTATTTGTCTTCATTTTCATTTAAAGCTTTTCTCTTAAAGCCTTCAAATTTTTCACTATCAGTCATAGTTATTCTCCCTTCACTTTGTGCAATGGTTTTTTCCACGTTTTCAATTAGTCGATCTAATTGAAAACGTTTATCAAGGAGACGTTCCTTATGCTCCTTTAACGCTCTAGAAAAGTCAAAGGAAGGATCGGTTATGATGTCTTTTATTTGATTTAGCTGTAATCCTAACTCACGGTAGAAGAGAATTTGTTGCATAAGATTGACTTCATATTGTCCATAAATTCTGTATCCTGATGAGTTGATTCTAGCCGGCTTAAGAATACCAAGCTCATCATAATACCTTAATGTTCTCGTACTCACTCCCGCGATCTCTGCAAGCTTTTGGATTGTATACTCCATCTTGTTAACCTCCTTGATAACTTTACTTTACTTTACACATTTACGTTGCGTGAAGGTCAATAGGTTTATTTCGTTTTTTTATTTTCTTAATTAGTTAGTATTATGTAATAGTATTTTACATCTTGAAAGGCTGTAGTTAATTCAAAAAATGCATCTGACGAAATATAGATTGTAATAAGAGCCATTAAAACTAAAACTGGAACCGCTTGTTTTAATATCTTTCTATTTTTCTTAAAGATTATCAGTGTAGTTATAGCAAGAATTAGAAAGTATGCTACTGCAATAGATAACGTTACGAATGTTGATTCACTGTCATTAACAGCCATTCTAAAACTGTCCAAGGTATCTATATTATGCTTACCTTCATTGATTACAGATCTATCTTCTTTGTAAATGATCTCCCATGTATATGTGTTTTGTTCTTTTGTTACGATATAACCATAACCCAAAACATTTCTTTCACCAATAATGCATGAATAGTCCTGTTTTTCTTCTTCATTTATAGAACAAGCAGTTAGTATTAATAACAAAGATACTAGTAAAATCATAATATACGCTCTCATTTTATTCCCCACTTTTCAGAATACTGTGAAGCTGTTCCATTTCCTAATCTATATACGTCTATAAGGATCTTTTCTGGAATAATGTTGCTAAGTAACATTCTCAAAATCAGTTATTCAAAAGAAAAAGACAGTGTTGAAGTGATATCTTCTCTACTGTCTGTTTAATCCCTCTATCTCAGATTCTACTTTGTAAACTCTTTTGTTTAGTACTTCCGTTTTATCATCAACATGTTCAGTAATTTTTTCTGTGTATGATTCTAGATTTTCAATTAAGTTTTTCTTTAATTTTTGTTGCCCGATTTCTAACCGTTCTTGTCCTGCTTTTAGGTTATCAACATCTTTTTTTAGAGCACCAACATTTGCCTTCAGATCTCTGACATCTGTTTTTATGTCTTTCAGCTCACTTAAAATTTGGTTTAATATATCCTCCACAGTATATACCCCCACTCAAGATATTCCATACTTAATTATATCATCATTAAAATACTTAACCATCAAAAATAATGCCATTGGATACACTAATATCAAAAAATCTCTTTATTTATTGTGCTTAAATACCCCTTCCTATTAGCAACATAAATAGCAATTATACTAAATGCAATTTCCATATAATTTATCACTAATCCATCTCAAAATGATATTGGTTTAATATCATTTTGAGATATATAATGAGACCAAGAAGAACAAAGGAAATGTTTACAAGTACATAAGGGAGGATTTAAAATGAGCCAATCAGCAAGAGATTCTAAAGTGAAAGACTTATTAAATAAGCAAAAATTCAGCGAGAAACAAATTTCAGATATGACAGATCCACAGATTGAATACTTTCACTGGCTCTATTTTGAAGATTCTGTTTACGATTATATGTAAGGTGAGAAATTCGTTAATAATTGAATGATAGTATAAATAAACAGCATTTGTAGCTTATACAAATGCTGTTTTTGTTTGGTTAATACTTTATTTAAATTAGGTATAAAAAGACCCAAGCAAGAATAGGCAATTAAGTGCTTTAATTAATTATATAAAGTAATTCTCTCCTTAAATCCACGAGCAAGTTTAATTTCGTAATTTTTTGGCTTGTTCCTTGTAAAAATACTTCCTAAGTTTAAAATATCTAATCGCCTATTTATCATACTTATTTTCATAAACCAATTATTAATCTTCATGAGTTATTGATTTGACTAACATCAATAAGATTAATTTGTGAATGGTAGACTAATAAAATATTGCTACTCTTAAATATTTACATATATTTTTTAATTGTCTTGAAGCCCTATTACAATCCATTCATCTACAATATCCCAGAAATCCACATTATATTCAGGCTTATCATTGGTAAACCACAATGTCGCTACATCACCTATACAGTTGCTTAAATCTATAGCAACATATCCTCCCATGCCATTTTCAAAAAAACCATATGTTGTAGCCATATTAACTCCTAATGGTCCATCTAATTCTTCAAGTATTCCCCATTCATGATCCTCAAAATGAGTAATGCGTTCTACTGGTACAAGTCCCATAGCTCTACTTGGCAGGTAATAAAAACCATTGTGTAACTTTTCATAGAACTCCTTAATAGATTCTGGAACATTTGACCAATCTTGTTGCATTCCAGAAATAGAATTAGTCGGTATACCACCTTCATAATAAAGTATTTCGTCATTTTCACTCATTACGCTGTAAAGTACTGCATATTGTCCATTATCTATAATTAGTTCAAATTCTAATAAATTCTCTTTCAAGTATGATATAGTATTACTCAATTCTTTTTCACATACACTATTCCATAAAGTTATTAATTTATCTTTCTTTATAGTCTTATCTGTTTCTTTAAATATCTCTACCCAATTTTCAGGCATATTTTCCTTTTCAATATTGAGTAAGTCTCTGTTAGACACAAACTCTATACTTTTTCTATATTGTTTTAAAAAAGATAATTTATCCACCCGAAATCACTCCTTTTTATTTATCCTATTAAATTCATCTATCATTTTTTGGACTCAATTTCTAGTTCTTTTTCTTTTACTGTCATTTTTTCCCTAAATACAGGGTTTACCGGAATATTTTCTTTTTTGTAGATGTACCAATCCGCAAATGATTTTGAACCTTTAGATGTATTAGCTGCTTCACTAAGACATATAAAATTCTCTATAAAATTGGCAATTTCCTTCTGTTGATTGTAAGTTAATGTCTCAAAACCTTCCATACGAGCTATTTTCTTTAGGGAAACAATATGGTCTGCATGCAGTTTTTTTTCAATTATTCTTCCAGGTAAGGCAAAATCCTCAGTTCCAATAATATCATCAATATTTTTGTTAACTTCTCTTTCTATTTTAGAAGATGGTGATGCTCTTCTTAATTTACCATATGTCTCATCGGAAATTTTCCTTTCGCCATATCTTGCACCTTGTGTAATATTTTCACCCGTACCCTTAGTACTATCACCAACACTATCTATCTTCTTACCAATACCATCATAAACTCTATCAACAACTTTACCAGGTTTATTAATCAAAAAGAAACCCGCCAAAGCCCGTTCAGACAAACTCGAATCTTTACTTACAACCGTCATGACATCTTCTAATAAGAAATCAAGCGTAGCTTTGTTCAAATGTCCTGCTTGATGCATATCCCCAGCTAGCTCGGATTGACCACTAAGAACTCTTCGAATATCATCAAAGCTTGATGTGTATTGAGGAGGTGTATTTTTAAGGTAATCTTTAATATTGGACTCTAGATTGCTTTTCATATATTGCTTGATGGCTTCTATTTCTTCGTCTGTAAATGTTTGTTTTACAGCTACATTATCAACCGTTGATTGTTGATTGTTTATTGGTACTTCCAACACTTTTCGTACTACCCCTCATATCTCCAAAAGAAAACCATAGGGACATTTCTTTTGCTTCCTTAGCTTAGCGAAACAAAAGAAGCAAGAGATCCGTCCCTTTGCTTCTTCCATTTGATTTAACATATTATATTATTTTTTTAAAAAGAACTTTCATTGTTCTCTAATATACCAAAATAGCTGTATTAATCCTCATTAAACATTTGCTCATCAACTTTTTCCAGATACCTTTCTGTATCTAAATGAGATTCTATAAGATTATCTAAAAACTCAATGCTAACCTCTCTATTCTCTTCAAATATGTGAACTTTAGCACCAGCCTCTAATAATAAACTTACTATTTTTTTCATTTCCAACAATTCATCAATTTCTAATAGATTATACGATAAGATGAAATGATTATTATTAAGTAATTCTTTTATTTCAGATATACTCTTATTAGTATTTTTTCTTAAAATAGAAATGTACTTGACCTCATTAGTATCTTTTTCTATTTGTATATTCATTTTAGCCATTTAAATGTCTCCCTCCATGAATTAAAAATCATCAATAGGATTAATTGGTTTACCTGGTAGACTATTTTTCCAATTACCTCCATGCCAACCTATGAAGTGCTCATTTGGTGTAGCTGGATATATAATTTCCCCTTTATTCGCTAAGTGCGGATATTGTGAAGCACTGTAGGAATGGTGCCCTTGTACTATTTCTCCATCTACTTTAGGTTTCTTACCATTCAAAATATCATTTAATTTTTCTTGATTCCAGTCTCTTGTTGGAGTATCGTTATTTAATATTCTTTGACGTTCTTGATACCAGAAATCGGTTACACCTGAAGCCCTATGTTTAGCAAATTTTTTATTCCATATAAATTGTTCATACTCAGCTTTTGTAATAGTCCTATTCTCTATTTTCACTCTCAGTTCTTTCATCTTTTTAGCACTTAATTGTTTTTGCTGAATAGGATGTGGGTTTAAATCCAATACCTTAGTTCTATCTGATATTATTTGCTCTTCTGTCCTTGGCTGGCTGGTTTTTTTATGACCAAATTTAGCATTTATTTAATATCACAGAGACCAGTATAAAAATAAAACTCCATGATGTTACTACCATCATGAGCTTTCGATTCTTAAACAAATTATTGTTGTTATCTCATCCCTTTTTATACATGACTAGTGTGTCTATATTTAATTAAATATTAACCATCAATTTAATAATCAAAAAACCTTGAAAGGCATGAGCCAATCAAGGTCAGAAATAGTGATTTATAATCTTCAATTTCTTTCTTTACCTATTCCAATAATAAATAACCAGATTTAACTAAGTGCTGTAGAGAAAGCAGATTCAAGCATAGTATCAAAATCGAAAAAAGTTTCCATATGCTCACCTGAAGGCTTATCTAGTTCAACAAAACTTTTTTTAGAAACATTATAACAATACCAAGCTATATCAGAATCTCCAAAAAAAATTAGCTCATCTTCGTCTTTAATTGACTCCCATGTTTCATTAGCATCAAAAAAACTATCCACCTGATTTATTGGCTTAGAGTCCAAAAAATTTTGGTCAATTCCATATATTTTAAGTCCATTAAATTCAATTCCATTAACTGTTTGTAAAAATTCATAATATTGTTGTGGCAGTATATCTTCACCAAATTTTTCTACTACAGATTTACGAAATCCTGATAACTCATTTTTATTGGTAGGTAAATTGAGTTTTCGATTTCGTTTTTCTCTTATTTTGGAAATCTGACTAACTTGCTCTCTCCACATATAATAACCACCTTCTAAATATTATTTATTCTTTTTAGGAGGATAAATGTCTCCTTCTGGAATAGGAAAATCTACTATCTTACTGTCCCCAGGTTTCATACCCTTTGTTAATGAGTTTTGCTCATTTGTAATAACCTTGTGATATGGATGATTTTTAATTAGAACTAAGTTTTCCACATTATTAGTACCACCTTGATCCAAAGGGATTTTATGATGGACTTACCAACCGTAAGGAACTAATCCGCATTCCATCATATCTTCAATATCATTATCTGAAATTCCAACATTTTTAGTTCTTTTATTTTTTCAGGATTATAAGCCATAGATTTCATCAAGTCTTTCCTTATCATATTAAAATGCTTTCGCAATTGAGCTGTGTCATTGGGAGTTCTTTTATTAAACGTGACCTTTTCTATTTTAACATTAGGAAGTTTGACTTCCTCACCTTTTAATTTACCAACAAAATCAGGACGACTATACGTCGTTGCAACTTTACTAGTACCCTTAGTACCATCACCAACACCATCTATCTTTTTGCTAATCCCATCATAAACTCTATCAACAATTTTACCAGGCTTATTAATTAGAAAAATAGATTCGTTAAAGCCATTAACCGGCACAAGACCTTAGATTCCTAGTTCTGCCTTGACGAGATTTGAAAAAGTTTTTGCGTTTAAGTAAACATCTAAAGCCTGATTCGCCGCATGCATACCTTTGGCGGTTTTATAGATGGCGCCTCCACCTTTGACTATTCTTCTGGCCCATCCAACAACTTTGATAAAACCTGCGGCCGCCATTGCTCCTGCTATCACACGTTAATGTCGTAAATTTAAATAAAACAAAAACACCTGTTACCTAATTGGCAATCAAGTGCTTTATGGTTAATTCTATTAAGTAATCCTTTACTAATCTATCTTTAAAAGATCGAGTTGTAATTTTTAGAATAATCTCCAGTAACTCTTTATTATTCTTTTTCATCCATCTTCTGTTTTAAATAATCAGCAATCTCTATTTGCCCTCTTTCAATAGCAAATTCATAAGCACCCATATCTTTCATTGTATCCCCTGTATACTTAACGGTAATATCAATACCATTTTGAACAAGAAACTTTACAATATCAAGGTGCCCTCCATAAATCGCTGAAAATAGAGGATTTCTATTTGGATCACTAACATCTAATATTGCACCATTATCAAATAAGTACTCTACGATACTAAGTTCACCTTCACTAGCTGCATGTGCAATAGGCGCTGACTTTGGTACACCCTCGTTGATGTTAATATCTATATCAAATTCAACTAAAAATTTTATCATATCCATTTTTCCTGCTCTAGCCGCAACATGTAGCCACGTGCCAAAAGGTGTTACAAAATTAAGCAAACTCTGGTCATTTATAATTAACTCTTTCGCTTGTTCTATATCACCATTCTTAATTAAATCATAGATTTTAATTGCTTTATCCTTATTATCCATAAAATCCTCCTAATATATTTTTATTTCATCGATGCTGCTTCTTCTCCTAGTAACGTAAGCATATCAATCATTTTTTCACGAGTTCCGCCAAAACTATCTACTGCTTTCAACTTATCAACAATAAGTTGTAGACGTTCGATACTGTGCTGGCCTGTAATTCTATTTGGTGCCCAAACAAGATTTTCTTTACCAATTATCGGTTCTATTCCATACTTTTTTAATATGTCTTGACCTTCTCGAACAAGTTCTTGTTGCTTCTGGCCAAGACCTTTTTTGAATAGAATATGATGTGCATGTGGATCTATCATAGCTGTAGGTGGGTCACCTATTAGTCCTCTTAGATACTTACCAAAATCAATTTTTATTAATGCTTTATCATATTCTTTAGTTATGCCTAATTCAGACATCTTTTTATTAATTTCAGCAAGCTCATCTACACTAAAAGTATTATTCTGGATAGCATTTTTAAGCTTATTCATCTTATCGGCATCTACTTTACCGTTCACAATTATATCATTAATATAATCACTTACAGTATTATCCGTACCCTTAGTCCCAACACCTAAAGAAAACTTCGACATCCCTTGGTCAATATCCTTCAATATTTTCATAGGATTCATAACATTTATTGGTGAATTCCCAATAGAACTAATTGCCAAATTTGTTCTAGGATTTTGAAGAAGGAGATTCATACCACCTTGTAATTCTCTACCAAAAGAAATAGCCCCAGTTTTCGTTTTCAGTGTTAGCTGATGCAGATTTCCAATTGTCTCTTCTGTAACAACTTTACCATTCTTCACTAAAGTTGGGATAAACGGCGTAGCCATTAGCGCAGGACCTAGAATACTAAAATATAAACTTTGTTGACGCTGAAGCTCTGTTAATTCGTTTCCGAACATGTCTTTGCCAAGTATATATTCATTAAAACCATTGACTGAAACAAGACCATAGATTCCTAGTTCTGCTTTTTCGAGATTTGAAAAAGTTTTTGCGTTTAAGTAAACATCCAGTGCCTGATCCGCTGCATGCATACCTTTGGCGGTTTTATAGATGGCGCCTCCACCTTTGACTATTCTTCCTGCCCAACCAACAACTGGGATAAAACCTGCTGCTGCCATTGCTCCAGCTGTTACACGTTGAGCTGTTGTAAGTTCAGTACCAGTGATGGGATCAACACCTTCAGAGGCACGGATATAATCGTAATATCCAGTTAACTCACCTGTGAAGTTTTTTACACCTTCCCATGTTTTTTCATACCATGGACGTTGTTTTTGTTCTTCAAGACGTTTCATTTGTTCTCTGGCTTTTTCTTGTTCTTCTTTAAAGTTTAGATAATCGTTTGCTTGATTTTCTGCTTGTTCTTTTAATAGGTATACATCACTAGAATGGAATTGTTCGGCATTAAAATAGATCGGTAGAATTTCATTTCCTTGACGAGTTGCCTCTAGGAGTTGTTGGAATAGTGCCACAACATAATGCTCATCATCCTCAGATAGTGTATATTCTGATTTTAACTTTTCATCAAAATTTTCGACAGCTTGAAGTGTTTCATTTCGACCTTTTTTTGCATCTGCGACCGCATCCATGAACCGATCTGTTGAAAATACATTTAAAGGAACTAAATCATCCACTCGATTAAATATTCGTTTCAATTCATCCTGCTGACTATCAACCATCATCATATAATTTTTCTCATGATGAGATAACTCAGATTCAAGAAAGCTTTGATAAACAACGGTGTTCCCTGTTAAATCATTATCACTGGCATCACCTGGTACTCCTTTAAAGAAAGCGATTTGCCGATCAACAAGTCGTAGCCATGCATCAATAACATCTATTTGAGCCTGGTAAAAACCCTTGATCGCATTTGCCCCTTTTCCTTGTAGAGCATCATCAAGTTGCACAACATCCAAAAAACGTTTCCGTAAAAGAACCAGCTTTTCCCTCAGGCTAGAATACTCCTCAGCCCGATCTTCCATTGACTCAATTAAACTTCTTGCCTCATACACTTTCAAAGACATCGACTACCTTTCTTTCAATTTCTGTTTGTATGTATTAACTCTAGACGAGGTATTTGTAATATCCAATTAAATCCACTTATTATAAATACCATATAAATCCAATCAAATACACAATTTAACAGGCGATTGTTAGAAAAAGGAACTTTGTGCTTATGATTAGTTGTTGTCTATAGGAAGAAAATAACAAAATAATTTATCTTTATTAGGTGAAATGACTTATGAATTGGGGTTAAAATAAGCAGAATGATTTAATCTTGAATTGAATTAATAGTTTATTAAACAAGTGAGTTAAATTTAATGAAACGCAAAAGAGGCTAACTTGAACAATTCTTCAAGTTAACCTTTTTACTTCAAAGACTATTGGTATGAACTCAATAAACATAGAAGTGTGTTTTGCAGTTCTAAAACTTTTCATATTACTGAGTCAAAAATTTATGATAAAAAAAGTAAAGGTTAAGTACTATTGATAAAATACTATTAAAACAATGCTAAACTACTAGTCTAGCATAAATCCTATGAATTTAAATTATTTGTAGGATTTCCATCAGCGTCAGTTCGTAAATACCCTCCCCCATCTTCTTCACTCAAGTTGACGGCAGTATTCCCATCTCCATCTCTCCAATAACCTTCAATCCATACACCATCACGCAAATGGCCTTCTACCCAATGAGGTTGTACATGGTGTGTTCCTGGTTGTTCTGATGTTTCTGTCGTAGATGCAACCTCTGTTTGAGCCACATGAGGTTCTACATATTGCACATTTGAAACTCCTTCAGTTCCTGCATCAGCCATATTTTGAGTAGAGGAAGCTGGTTCGTCACCATCTGCTCCATCAACTAAATCTACAACTCCAACAGCAAGTGTACCTATTGCAACTGTTTTTCCTATATCTCGTAATCCTTGTTTGACTTTTATGTCGTCTCCATCTCTAATTCCCTCATATGCAGTTTTACCACTACCATATGTATTTTTTGCAGTATGATAGACTCCCTTTGCTGTTCTACCTACTGAATCTCCCATATCGTTCAATCCTTGATCCATTTTATGCTTATCATCTTGGATTAATCCTGATGCAGTATTCCAAGCACCATCGGCAATTTGACCCACAGTGTCACCAGCAAATTCGGATGCTTTTTTAACACCATCTCCAACTTCGTTAATAAATTTACTACCAGTTACATCTCCAACAACATTGATTGCCCCACCAATAACAGTTCCTGTTGCTTTACCAGCAAATTTACCCATATCTCTTAAAAATCCCATAACTGTGATTCTCCTCAATAGTTAATTAACGTGAAAAAGACCCACCTAAATAGGTGGATCATCATGTGTAAGAACATCCATCTTAATAGGCGACTCGGCTACCATAGCATTTGCTTTAGGCCCGTAGTTTTGCGTCCCTACCTTTCGATAGGTTTGCCTTTATCTAATAATCTAAAAGTAATAGGTTAATTGTACTATGAAATAATCTATTTTCAAACAAAATATTTTTAAAATTGAATATATTTTACATAGTTCACAAGATTTATTAAGAAATTTAAGTGAATTTGATTTCCTTATATATGGGGTTTGTTGAGCACAAATAAGATAACCTCTTTTAATTATAGTCGAGGTTATCTATTAAATTTTTAGAACGATTGCAACCCATTTTAGCTAACTTTTCTGATGCTCAAAGCAATATATTTTCCCATCAAACTTCTTATTGGACAAACAAAATGATTTAACCTTTTCTGAGACAGTTTTATTACACACACAGCACTTTGCAAGTTATTTTTGATTGTTTACTTCTTCCTCAAAACTCCCTGTTTCCATCTTCAAAGATTGAACATGCTGTTTTCTAATAGACTGATCTTTTATGTTTGCATCAACTAGTGATCTGTAAATACGATCTATATCATTTTCTTTTAAAATAGACTCTTTATTGTTAATTTTAAGAACAGATACTTTCCTATTTATGTACTCAGACAATTCAACATCATATACAATTAATTCATTAGAACCTATTTTTCTATAATTCATTTCGTCAATCTTGAACGTGCAGCGTTTAGTGAATGAAACTACTGAAATAAATTGGTCATGATATTTCGTTTCAATATAGTTCTTAATCCCTTGAATATGTCCATAATTTTGAATAAACGGGTTCATCATCTTAAACTTCCCATTTACTGACCATGTTGTTCTCTCTTTACCACCATAAATAGTACCTTGATAATTCTTTGTTTCAATTACAAAGATTCCATATGGAGTGATCACTATATGATCAATTTGAGAAAAAGCTGATTTGGCTTTACCGTTTTTGATCATGATATCTGATAAATACTTATAACCTTTAGGAAGTTGTGCTAGCTGTATATCGATTTTATATTCACCTATCTCTCCTTTCCTAGTTGCAACCTTTTCATTGTGTTTTTTCTTTGATGTTGATGGATTTACTTTTGAATTTTGTTCTTTTTCTTGCTTATTTTTATTAAATAAGTTTGATAAGAGTTTCATTATTTCTCCTTTTCTTGATAAAAAATATATTACTTAAAGAATACAAAAATATAGCTCAAGAGTTTTATCGTCTCTTAAGCTATATTTTTTATTTTAATCTGCTTTTAGTTATACTATGGATACTGTTAAATATCTCCTCTTCGGTTCCTTCTTGAACAATATCAAAATCTCGACGTTCCCCTACTATATAGATTTTCCATATACCATCTTCTTTAAAGCAACCTGTTACATATGGAATTACCTTCTTTTCACCAATAACTAGATTTAATTTATTTGTATCAATGTTTTGCATTACTATAAGGTTTTCATACTCTATTCTAGTCAAAGTGTTATTCCTCTCTTAATACCCCTATATATTTCAGTTTATTTACAGAAACAGGAGTGTTTAGCTGGACCAACTCTGTCATTAGCAAGGACATGATTTTCACCTTCACCATACCAGGTGCAGCCTTACCTAATAGCATTTATATTCTTACAAAAAAAACAACAACCTACTTTAGATTGTTGTCTTTTCAATAATTTAATAGATATATTTTCGCTTTGGATCTTCAACCCAAAAGATATAATTCTTTTAGAGTTTCTATAAAATCAGCATCCGTTTTTACTCCAATTATATTTATAAGATCATAAAATCGGCTTAGTTTTAGAGTGAAATTGTATTGAACAACCGCGGCACTATTCAAATTTCTAGTTTTATCTATATAAATCTTAGAGTCACTTTTTCCTAAAAATAAAACATTATACCTTTCATTTGTACTTTTTTCTAAAATTATTTTATTTGGCTTAATTTCAAAAAAAGAGTAATACTGTTTAACTGAAGAATTTCTAAATGTATCTTGAATTTTATTTAATGATGTTGCACTCTCAAGATCATTTTGAACATTGGTATCATATTTTTTTACTTCTAGCTTACTTTTCGAAAAGATATATAAAGCTAATACAGATTTATATTCATCTGAAAATGTATCTACTTTGTATTCTTTTCCTCTAACAACTTCATAAAGATCATATTGATTATTTTCTTCATTGAAAGTTAACTTAACTGTATTCTCAGGGTAATCTTCTCCACTTATTGGTGCAACACAAATAATACCTTCTCGCCTTTTTATCACTTTAAATTCAGTTTCAATTAAATTGTATATATCACTTAATTCCATTTTATACTCCTTTATGGATTTATTTGTTTAATAACTCTCAGCTCAATTAATTCTTCTATAGAATAAGGACGTCCATTAGGTTTATATTTAATAATTTGTGTTCCTCCACCTGGCTGATCAAACCAAGGAGCAATCTTCCCTATAGTTACTTCAAAATCATCAATAACCTCATAAATGAAATAAGGAGCTTGTTCACTATGCGGAGCTAAAGCCCTACTTGGGAAGGAATCGCTTTCTGGAGCTAAAAATGATCCTGTTGGACTTCCATATCTATCTATTATCATTCCTGGATGCAATGTTTCCGTTTTTTGTGTTCCCGAAACAAACCCATCATTAGGTGGCCAGTAAATTTCTCCTGTTTCCTGATTATAATATTTTGGATTCTTATATACATTCTCATATTTCTTATATAATTCTTCACTAGGTGTATAATCCCATTTCTTCATATTTTCAGGGATTTTCACATCATCTACATGTTTGCCAACACCTTCTATTCCATTAGCAGTATTAACAGATCTTGTACTTCCGCTAATTTCTCCAAAAGAAAACTTCGACATTCCCTGGTCAATATCCTTTAACATTCGCTTAGGATTCATAACATTTATTGGTGAATTCCCAACTGAACTATACACCAAATTTTTTCTCGGATTTTGAAGAAGAACATTCATTCCACCTTGTAATTCTCTACCAAAAGAGATAGCACCAGTTTTTGTTTTCAATGTTAGTTGGTGTAGTTTTCCAATTGTTTCTTCTTTAATAACTTTACCATTCTTCACTAAACTTGGGATAAACGGAGTAGCCATTAGCGCAGGACCTAGAATACTATAATATAAACTTTGTTGACGCTGAAGATCTGTTAATTCGTTTCCGAACATGTCTTTGCCAAGTATATATTCATTAAACCCATTAACGGACACAAGACCATAGATTCCTAGTTCCGCTTTTTCGAGATTTGAGAAAGTCTTCGCATTTAAGTAAACATCCAGTGCCTGATCCGCTGCATGCATGCCTTTGGCGGTTTTATAGATGGCACCTCCACCCTTAACGATTCTGCCGGCCCATCCAACAACTGGGATAAAACCTGCAGCTGCCATTGCTCCTGCTGTCACACGTTGAGCTGTTGTAAGTTCAGCACCAGTGACGGGATCAACACCTTCAGAGGCACGGATATAATCGTAATATCCTGTTAATTCTCCTGTGAAGTTTTTAACACCTTCCCATGTTTTTTCATACCATGGACGCTGTTTTTGCTCTTCAAGACGTTTCATTTGTTCTCTGGCTTTTTCTTGTTCTTCCTTAAAGTTTAGATAATTGTTTGCTTGATTTTCTGCTTGTTCTTTTAATAGGTATACATCACTAGATTGGTATTGTTCTGCATTAAAATGGATCGGAAGAATCTCATTTCCTTGACGAGTTGCCTCAAGTAGTTGTTGAAATAGTGCCACAACATAATGCTCATCATCCTCTGATAGTGTATATTCTGATTTTAACTTTTCATCAAAATTTTCGACAGCTTGAAGTGTTTCATTTCGACCTTTTTTTGCCTCTGCGACCGCATCCATAAACCGTTCAGATGAAAATACATTCAAAGGAACTAAATCATCCACTCGATTAAATATTCGTTTCAGTTCATCCTGCTGACTATCAACCATCATCATATAATTTTTCTCATGATGAGATAATTCAGATTCTAGAAAGCTTTGATAAACAACGGTGTTCCCTGACAAATCATTATCTCCAGCATCACCTGATATTCCTTTAAAGAAGGCGATTTGCCGATCAATAAGTCGTAGCCATGCATCAACAACATCTATTTGGGCTTGATAAAAGCCCTTGATGGCCTTTGCCCCTTTTCCTTTTAGAGCATCATCAAGCTGAACAATATCCAAAAAACGTTTCCGTAGAAGAACCAGCTTTTCCCTCAGGCTAGAATACTCCTTCGCGCGGTCTTCCATTGAATCTATTAAGCTTCTTGCCTCATATACTTTCAAAGACATCGACTACCTTTCTTTCAATTTCTGTTTGTATGTATTAACTCTAGGCGAGGTATTTATAATATCCAATTAAATCCACTTATTATAAATACCATATAAATCCAATCAAATACACAATTTAACAGCCAATTGTTAGAAAAGGGAACTTTGTGCTTATAAATGATCGTTATCTATAGGAAGAAAGTAACAAAATGTAAAAGCGAAAATAGGTGGATTTGCTTATTAATTGAGCATTAAAATAAGAATATCCCGCTAAGTTAACTCTTAAGGATTTGAATAGTTAATAGCATATAATAGATATAAAAACAAAGGTACAGTTATTAACTTGGTAAAAAAAGGTGTGTTGAGGAAGAAAGAAATTTAGAAAATATTTCTCTCATATTAAATAAAATCCCCTTTTGTTAGGGGATTTTATTTGTTTCCTTTCTTTGATAATTAATAATGGGTATTAAAGCGAAAGACTTTACCAATTTAATAACCAGGACAATTCATTTCGATACCGGTAGTCTGGATCGAACCTCTATTATTCGTTATGCTATTTTCAATAGAATTATTACATTGAATTCTATTAAGCTTTCTGTGGAATCCATACTGTATCAAAACCATTCTTAATAGAATATTCATACAGCATAATAATTTTATCTGTCTTATAATTACTCATTAAAGTAGTTATTGAGGTATCCTCTTTTTTATCTGTTAATGCTTGATTTCTATCAATTATAAATTCTAAATACCTTCTCGTTGGTAACTTATCACTCTTCGAACTGTTACATTTATTACATGCTAATACAAGATTCCATATATGATCAGACTGAACAAATGACCAAGGAATAAAATGATCAACGTGTGTTTCTCTCTTGTTATCAGATAATTTCTTGCCGCAATAGAAGCATTCAGCTTGAAAATATGTTAAAAGAACTTTCTCGAAAGGTTTTAAGGATGACCGCTTTGCAATGCTCTCTACTTTACCTAAAAGATAATTGATACTAGGTACTTCATTTAATTGCTCAATCATGGCTGCCATATGATAATTTGTGAGGTTTACAAGTAGCCTTTGGTAATTTAGCATAAATCCGTGCACTGCAGGATTTAGCTTTAGTGTTTCCTTTTTATGATCAAACGCATAAAAGCTTCCTCTTGTATCTCCATATAGTGCACCGAATACATTTATTTTCATCGTTGTTTTCACTTTATTAATTAGTTTTATTTGTAATGTGTCATCTAATTTATCAAATACCATTTCTGTTGGAATGGCACTCTTTATTTGTTCTTCCTTGATAATGGAAACAACTCTTGCTGTTTGCCCACTGTTCTGATTTAGTAAATTATGATGAACAACTAAATTCCAGTATATTTTAGAAAATGAATACGCCAGCTGATCGTATTTAAGCTCAAAATCTTCATTAATTTGGTACAAATTTTCGATTAATGCCTTAATTAATGCATATTTATAAGTAGATGATTTTACTGACTTTTTTGATAAAACAATCGTGAAAATTCTCCATATTTCTTCATCGGTTAAGTATATTTCTCTTAACTCACCGACTTTTAGTTTATGACCCAACTGCTTTCTCCCTTCACCCTTAAAATCTCAACTTCTATATAATTAACAAAAATTCTAAACAATAGTCTTATACTAGTTTATCTTTTAAATTTTTAAATGCTTGATTAACAACTTCTTCTTTTTCTTTACCACTAACGATTAATCCTCTTTCGTTCTTAATAGATCCATGTACTTCATATTCTTCTCGTTCAATATAGTATAGTATGTCCAGTCGAATTAACGTGTCGTCAATTTGTATTAATATGAATTCCATTGGTGATCCAAAAAACATGTAGCAACAGTCCTTATAAAATAATAATATTATGTAATGTTGTCTATAACATATAAGTGTAAAAACTAGTTAGTCTTCAACGTTAATTAAAAAAACTTTCTCACCAAAGCTACCTCGTTTTTCTTCTTTCTGTTGTCTAATTGAATTGATTTCTTCTAAAGTTGAACCATGATACACAGCTACTGCATTAATCACTTCTAGTAACTCCGCTAGTTCTTCCAAAGAGCTTTCCCGATCCTTTGCTTCCACAAATTCAGTTAATTCTTCATATGCTTTTTTCTTTAATTCTATTATGTATTCATCATTATTTAGTTTTCTAACTTCATACTTTTTACCTGTCTGGTCGATAATCGCTGGAATTTTGTCTCGTACAAGTTTATTATAAGTAGGCACAATTGACACTTCCTATATAACTAATTTTTTTCTCCATCTTATCCATTCGACAATAACTGTTATTTCCCTCCACTTACTTATAGTTAAATTATCAATACTATATTTCCTTTTTAATAAAAATAAAAAATGATATGATATTTAAAGATCAATTTTAATTCGGGGGATATTATGAAAAAAATAGTAAAAGTCGTTGCAGCTATTATTGAAAATGAACAAAATGAAGTTCTTTGTGCTTTACGATCACCGGAAATGGCTATTCCTAATATGTGGGAATTTCCTGGTGGGAAAGTAGAGAAAAATGAAGATATTTATTCTGCGTTGGTTAGAGAGATCAAGGAAGAGCTAGACTGTACAATTGAAACAATGGATCTATTTAATGATCATACGCATGAATACGATTCTTTTATCATCAATTTAATCGCGATCAAGTGTAAAGTTGTTGAGGGAATTCCTACTCCTAGTGAGCATTCCACATTAATTTGGTTAAGAAGAGAAAATCTAGATTCACTTAAATGGGCTCCAGCTGATATTCCAGCAGTTGAGCAGCTTATTGGTGAGTAATAAAGAAGTCCCCATTTTCATCTTGGGGACTTTTTCTTTTCTTATACTTTTTTTGTAAATTCAGTATAAAGATTACCTGGTATTTCATGTTCTAGACGCAATTTGACTGTGATTGGTCTTTCTCCTTCATATTCTACTGAATCACCTTTTCCAATATAAATATAAGGCTCTGTTTTGCCATCGATTTCTTTGTATTTCCTTACAAATAGATGTAAATGAACTCCACGTTCTTTGTTAAAGATGATGTTTTTTCCTCTTTCAGATGTTTGGCTTGTGTTGTTTTGTGTTTGCCACTGAAAGTAGTTTTGATCTAGGAATTTATCTTGATAGTTTATGCTTTCTTTGATGTCTTCTTCTTTATGAAGATCAATAAATAGGAAATAATCGTTGTCATTCGCGACAATTCCAGATCCTCTGAATGAAGTATGAGTTTTCCGGTAATTTGATAATAATGCTGCGTCAATCATTTGGTATTGTTCATAAAGCTTGAAGTGTGGAACACCGTAATATTCGTGTTTATATTCTTTTTCATAACGGTAAATTCCATAATTAAGTACATCTTCAATATACTTTTTGAACTCTGTATTTTCTAACACTTGAATGAAAGCGGCTGATTTGATTAATTTGCCATCACGATAATTCACAAGCTTTTCTTTCGTTTTTAATTGTGTTGTATCATAGTATTGCTGATCTAAATATTCAAAAGAGTGATGAATACTGTCATCATCAACATCTTTGATTAATTTCAGAATTTCAGTTTTTGCAGCATCAATCGTTATTTCTTCATGTTCTAGTAAATATTTAATAATGATAAAATCGTACACTCTTTTTAATGGTAAATGGCTTGATAATTGCTTTAAAATGTTTTCAAAGAGTTCATCCATTAATATTGACTTGAGATGATCGTCTCTTTCTACCTTTGCGACGAATGAAAGATAAGATTTCTCTTTTTCAATAAACTTAATCGGATCCGGTGCACCGTCAAATTTTAGATAATCTAATAGGTACAGTGGAATGCGGCCTTGATTCAGCTTTTTAAATTCGAAATATTCTTCTTTTAGATATTTCATTGAATTAAAGTTTTCTTGATCAATTTGCTCTAATATTCGCTCCTGAGCTATTTTGTCCATTTGAATATGTGTTGCACCAGGTATATTCGCAAAATCAGTCGCAATCGCCACTTTTAGGCTTTCTTTATCATAGTAACGACTTCCATTTAGTGCAATTGCAATAAGAAATACTTTGCTATGATTACCAATAAAGTCTAAAACAGTTAAGAAGCTTTTACTATCATGCTTTCGTAACCCTCTTCCTAGCTGCTGGATAAATATAATTGGTGAATTTGTTGGTCGAAGCATGAGAACAGAATTTACAGAAGGAATATCTACACCTTCATTGAAAATATCCACTGTAAAAATACATTCTAGTTCATCGTAATCATCTTCTAAACGATTGATATATTTGCTTCGCTCTTCAACTGAATTTCCTCCATTAAGACAAATGCTTTTATACCCTCTTTTGTTAAATTCATCAGCCATATATTGTGCATGATCGATACTAGCACAAAACCCTAAGCATTTTCTCTTTTCTCCGTCATGACTATAAAAGTTCATTTTTTCAATAATAAAGTCAACACGCTCATTTACTTTTAACCTCTTAGTTACTTCAGCAATATCATCAATTGATACATCACTTAAATCAATTCCCTCAACATCTGTTATGCCAAAATAATGAAAAGGTATGACGAGATCATCTTCTAACGCATCATGAAGTCGCACTTCTAATGCAACATTATTGTCAAACAAATCAAACACATTGTAAGAATCACTTCGCTCAGGTGTAGCTGTCATTCCTAACGTAAATTTCGGTTGAAAATACTCCATAACATTCTGATAGGTAGGACTTGTCGCATGATGAGCTTCATCGAAAATGATATAATCAAATTCTTTCCGATCAAATTCTTCATAATAACGAGACATCGTTTGGATTGTGGAAAAAACATAATCTGCATTAGATTCTTTGTGATTTCCTGTTAGTAAACCAAACGAAATACCGCGATTTGTAATAAGCGTCTCAAATGTTTCTTTTGCTTTTTTAAGGATTTCTTCTCTATGTACAATAAATAATAGTCTTTTTGGTTCAAAGCTTTTCACATCAAATGCTGACATAAATGTTTTACCTGTTCCAGTTGCTGAGACAACAAGAGCTTTACTTTCACCATAGTTGCGTAATCTCTCTAAATTCTCCATTGCTCTTCTTTGCATTCGATTTGGAACAATATATGGTGCATTTTCATAGATTAATTGCTGCCTTATTTGTTGACTCTTAATAGTATGTAAAAATTCTCTATAGCGTGTAATAAAGTCATCATCCGCTATTTCACTACTATCCCATAAATGGTTGTATTCTTTTAAGATGTTTTGAATAAAACCACCTTGTTCTTTAGAAACGATCTCCAAATTCCACTCGATATTACTTTTCAAAGCACTTTGAGTAATATTCGATGACCCAATGATTACTTTGTAGCTATCACGGTATTCAAAAATATATACCTTAGTATGAAAACCAATTTCTTTATCTGTTACAAACACCTTTAAATTGATATTCGAAAACTCTTTAATCTTTTCCAATGCCTTTGCATCTGTAAAATTCAAGTACGTGGAAGTAAGAATTTGACCTTTTACTCCTTTTTCGCCTGCTTCTTTTAAGGAATCTAGTAATAGCTGTAAGCCACTATAATTGATAAATGCTACACTAAAATAAAACCGGTCGCACTCTTTAATTGATTTAGTCAGCTCTATCAATAAATTACCGTTACCGGAATTCGTGATTAATTTCTTATCTGTATCCATATTTAACTCCTAACTATATGCTCATTAAAAATTTAAGTTAGTGCTCATTAATTATTATGTATGTTATTTGACCATCTTGTAAACTTCACTCTATTTCGTTCATACCAATCATTACACATTAAATAGCTTTCATTGTTAATGACTATGATATCTTTCCAATATCTATCATAACCATTTATTTTTCGTTGATCACCAATTGACTTATCGTTCTCGACCTTTTTCAAAAAAGGATAATTAATGTCAAACGTATCTTTACAGTATTTCTTTTTTGATAACCAGAGTACTAGTTGTGGTGTAATCTATTTCGCTGCTGGGCTCAAGGTTGGGTTATTTTTTGTCTCTAAAAGATATGATTGACAACACCAAACTTGCAAATGCGATCATAAGCATTAACGTTTGAAATACTGTCATCATAAGCATCACCCCCTATCTAACGGGGTAACACTGACCACCCTTGGGTTTCCAAACTATTGCAACAATAATATAGCACAAGAATAGAATGTATGTTCTTATTTTATGAATAAGAAACAATTTATTATCTTACTAAAGTCTAAGCTACCTACTCATTAACCTTTTTGATGTATTTGATTTCTCTGTCCGAAATCAAATAATCTTCTTTTTGATCTGGAACCCAGATATAGAACATACTCTCGCCATCTTCATTTTTCCAATATGTGTCTTCAATTTTTACAGTTAAATCTTGAAAACTAGTATCATCATCAAAATAATGAATTTTGTAATAATCCCCTACATTGAGTTCATAATTTTGTCCTTGAATAACAATTGTAAAACGTTTCATAAATCCTCCTTATATAGAAAGTTCCACAAAGTATAAAAAAAGAATTAAAGCATCTATCTAATAGAAAAAGATAAACTAAAAAAGACTGCTTGGTGCTGTAACACCAAATAGTCACACATTAGCATAGTTCCTTCTATGCTGATAAGCGTTATAGCATATAAATCACCCTATTTCGCTGCTGGGCTCAATGGTAGTTTTTTTTGGACCTATAAGAGACATTGACAACACTAAACTAGCAAATACTACATTATTAACTTATCTTCCTATCACAATACAACTTCAGGAGCTCTACTAAATTCTTCTAGCAGAATTGTTAATTTAATATGTTCAACATCAATATCTTCCTTCTGATTGTTATAGAAATTTTTAGCTTCCTCAAGAGAATCAAATTGTAGAGATTTATGTACTTGCTCATACCTACCTAGTTCTTCAAATATTTCATAAGCCAACCAAGTTACTTCGTACATAGTAACACCTCATTTTCGTAAATATTTTAAAAGGAGAAACATTGAATATTCCTTAACCATACCTACTTTTTATTATACTATACTCATGTTCTGAATTTTGACCATATTCACTAACACCTGCTGTGTTACATGCTAAGAATAATTCACTATTTAAGTTCCAATGATATCTATTTATTTTACGTCTATTATCTATTAAACAGGTGTTACTAATGTTTAGCTCACTTATTTCTATTTAATATAGTCAGTTCTTACTTTTTTCTTCACTTTTCAATCAACACATCTTTGGTTATAATAGAAGTAGAAAAAACATAAACTAAAAAAGACTGTTGGTGCACTAACACCAAACAGTCATACAATAGCTAGGTTCCCGTCAAGGGGATCAGCGCAATATTCGTAAATAACTCACCTATCGCCTGCTAAAGCTCAAGGGTGGGTTATTTTTGTCTCTGAAAGATATGATTGACAACACCAAACTTGAGAATGCGATCATCTGCATTAACGTTTGAAATACTGTCATCATAAGCACCACCCCCTTCCTTTGGGGTAATGCTGACCACCCTTGATTTTTCCCTAACTGTTGCCATGCTATTATAGCACGAAATGGAACGTGTGTTCTTATCAGTCAGATAGAAACTTGTATTTTTCTTTTAATTGATCCTACTTTTCAAAATAGTTAATAAATTAAACTGATTAGTTCTACAAAGGGGTGTAACATGTCTAAAAACACGAAAATTGCACTTATCGCTTCATTAGTTGTATTAATAGGTTTTCCAGTTCTTTTCTTATTTATATCATTGTTTACCGGTCAATGGGGTTATCTTTTATGGAGTATTGTTCCTAGTTTTACTGTAGGTTTTACTGGATTGATGATCACGTTTATACAATTTAAAAAAGAGGGAAATGGTGAGTGATGTTCTAAGTTTTTTATACGAAAACTGACTTTCATTTATCAACATCATTCTCCCCTTTTTAGATTAATATGGCCTATCTGTACTTACATAAAAAGGACCTACCCAAGTAAGTCCACATCAATTCAATCATATTATGAACTTTCTACATAAGAAACAAACTTATAATAAAGTGTAACATCCTGTTTTCTCATATCATTCACATAATCAGTGTAGATGTTAGTCATACTCGTTATTGTGTCTTCACAGTAATCCAAAATGAGGTTATGATTGCGGTGTTGATCGATGATTTCTTGATTGATGGTTTCTACCAATTCTCCGTTTTCGTTTTCCATTTCTTTTTTCATGAAAGTGGTAAATTCAGTCCCTAAGTCTCGTATTTCTTCTATTGCGTTTTTTAGTGGAGTGGCTTTATAGCTTAATTCCTTTGAATCTGCAAAATGATGTTTTATTGTAAAAGAACCCATATTTCTCACCTCCCATAGTGATAATCAAACATCTTCGCTATTTTTTCTTCTTCTGAAAACAAATCTTCAATTGAATCTCTAATTTTTTTCACGAGCAATTTCTCTTTTTCAATTTCGCCTTGAATGGTACCAATCATTTGTGAGAACGATTGGTGGTATGATGCTGGCAATGGTGGAAGGTGTTCATTCACATTGATATTCGTTAGTTTGTAATAGCCACCAACTGGATACCAAAGAGATTGTGATAAAAGATAAGAATATTGAGTAGGGTTCGATTCCATTGTATGTATTTTTGACATGATTCTTTGTTTTCTTTCTTGGTAATCATCAACATAGTCACTGTCAAAAAAAGCCTTCAATCTATTCACATTGCTTTCTTTTTCCTGAGAGATTGCGAGACCTTTTTGATAAATGCGAACCGATGAGGAAATATTAACTTTTATCTCCCCCTTACCAGCAGGTGACATGTACATATCGTTGTGAACATAGCTAATATTTTTATCCTTTGCAAGTGTATTGATCACAGCTTCAAGTCCATGTGCATGGGCACTCACACTAAAGTTTTTCAAGAAACTAGTATCTACATTCTTTAACCCTTCAAATGCTTCTTTTATATCACTTACCTCATCCTTGATTGTTTGTAATGAAGCTATAAACTCGGCAATACCCTTTAGTTGTTCTTCTGGATTCATTGTATTTAAAGTAAGTGAAAGGGATAGATTTTGTGATGGATCTAGTAATTTATCAATAGTTGTTTGGATCTCTACTAAACTTGTTTCAATTTCTTTTATATTAGAAATGATCTTATCTTTTTCAACCTGACTTATAAAATCAACATCTACTAAAGCTTGGAGAATCGGATCAAGGTTTTTATATAAAACCTTCACAGCTCTAATTAGCTCCGGTATTTTATTAGCCATAGCAACAATTGTCGGAACTGCTTCAACTATTAATACTGTTAAGTTTGCAATAGTCTGAGAATAACCTGCTACCAGCTCTTTTTGAAAATTCAGATTCGCGCCAAATAAATCAAATGGAAGTGATATTGTTTCCTTTGCAAAAGACCAAATTGAATCAGCATTCTTCAATTCTGTAAATGGTTTCTCAAACCCATCAACCGAATCTTCAATACTTTTAATGGTTTCAGAAAACTCATCCCATTTTGAAAGAGCCGAATCAAGAACTGCCGGGTTGAAACCAGTAAGAGTTTTCATAAACCCATCAAATCCATCTTCATTATACGCTGTAGAAAAATTTGAAAGAAACATTTGTATTGTTCGCAATTCTTGATCGGGGATTTTATCCACTAACTCGCGAATGCCAGCATAACGTGGATCTGTATCAAGAAAATCATCACGGCTACCTATTTCAAGGAATCCCCTGATGCTACTAGCTCCGTACAGCATATCTTCTTCTGATGTGAGATGATGGATAGTTGTTTCGTCGATTTTGTTTTTGTAGTATTCTTCGGTGAAGGCTTTGAGTTCCTCTGGTGGGATTTTGTAGATGTCTTGGTCAGTCTTTATTTGGAATTTATCATTAATTTTCAATCTAAAGATATTGTCTATTACTGAAAGTTGATAAGCCGTTGGTGCTGCATCATTTATAGCATATACATCTTTAAATCTTAAATTATTTTTATTACTCGACATCAATTGTAAAACCGTTATATTATTACCTCCTAAAGAATGACCGTAACCATATTTCTCAATACTAGGTAAATTAAATTCCTTATTTTTATTTTGAATAATCCTTTGTACTTCATCATCAAATAATTTTGCATCTTGAAATTGATTATCTGTTCCTCCAACGTATATACCAATCAAATTATAACTCCAATCAATAGGCCTCCAAGTATCCTTTTCACCTAGCTCACTTCCCCGAGTTATCGTAATTGACTGATTAAGCTTCTTATCTTCACTTTGGAAGTGAATAATAGTCCCATCAAAGCCACTATCAATACTGGTTTTTCTATGCTCTTTTAGAATATCATCAGAACGATAAACAGTAATATCACTAATTAACTCATTTCCAATTTCTTCATAATAAATTCGTTTTATTTCACTTTCTATTTCCATTTCTTTAAGATTTTCATATTCTAAATTCATAATTCTTGCTTTAAGAATCTCAGTATTTAGTATTTCTGCATTACTCATTTTTTCACCTCTATTCATCGATATTGAATTTTACTTTTTTCATATAATGTAATGCTTTTTCCTCTTCTTTTTTAATATTAATATCACAATTAGTCTTTGACTTATCAAGACATTGGGCTGTAAATACATATTCTAAACCTTTCTGACTTTCTTTCGATAAAATATAACCAAAATAAAGATAGGCGGTTGAATGTTCTAATGGTTCTTCTGATTTCGCATAATATATATGAGTTTTATCTGTTTCTATTTTTTCATATTCTCCATCGTAACCAACTGAATCACTTAAAATGCCAAGGCTGGAATCAATTACACTTTCACCATAAGTAGAATATGTTGTACTAAAAGAGTATCTATAATTTTTCTCTTCGTTTCTGTCATAAAAAATAATCTTTTCAAAGCTATCTTTTGTTTTTTGATAAAACGGCGGGCCATCTGTTACCGCATTTTTAGGCCAAAGCATAGAATATCCACCTGTTTTCGAGTTGAATAAATAATAGCCTTCTTCCACTTCCTCAGTTGAATCTAACAAGCTCTTAGTAAAATCATCCTGAAACGCAGCTGTATTTGGCAATTCCTCCGAATCCACTTCTTTTTTCATACTACATCCTCCTGTAAAGATCAGAGTGCATATAAGGGCATAAATTAACCATGGACGCATGAGTGTGACCCCTTTCGATTTCCTTTAACACTCCATTATTATCATATATTTCCAGTTAGATACAACGTTAAATTTGGTTTTTAGTAAAGAGAGGAGTTATTTACTATGTTGGATATAGGTATCAAGCTTCACATCTGTGTCCTTTTGACTAGAGAAATGATTTACAAGCATCAACCACTTGTTTTGTTTTCAAACATTATTAAATTATCTTTTTAATGTAATGATTTGGATTTGACCGCATCATTTCCCCCTAAGTCTATTAGATTAATTTTTAATACAATTCAACCTAGTAATTTGGTATGATAGGAACAGGAAAATAGACACAGGAGGAATCATCATAAATATGCAATCATCAAGACATCACACATTAGAAAAACCAGTAATGGCTTCAGATTATGAAAAATTAAGTTCAAAGCTCCTTACCATCGCGATACCTGGGTTATTAGGTTCATGTATTCCAATCATATTAGCTTTAAGTATTTTTAAGATTGTGCCTTTCAAAACATTTCTTTTTGTATGTATTGTTGTTCCTTTCTTAATTGGTGGACTTTATTTAACATACAAAAAGTTTCATACCTCATCCAAAGGTAAATATTTATTATCTGCTTTATCTTTTTTTATCATTTTTGTTTTTATGTGGTTTATCCCATCTTATGAAATTTGGGGAGCCATTCCTTTATATCTATTAATCTCATTAATCTATCTGAATTCTAAAGTCATGATTTACGCGACAATTTATTCGTACATTGTTTATACAGCTCATCTTATTTTTAATCCTTACTTTGCCAAGAATTTAGTCATGGATCATATTGTTATATATGTTGTTTTAACAATGTTAGGAGTTACTTGCTACTGTATTACCTTAATGGGAAAACGAATGCTCGCAGATGTTAACAAAAATCAAGATAAAGTAACAGATCTACTTGAAGAAATCTCGAAATCAGTTAACTCTATTGAGGTTTTCGGGAAGAAATTAACGAAAAATGTCGAAGAAGCTGGGACAATCTCTAAAGAAATTTCACTAGGATTTAATGAAATTTCAAAAGGTACTGAATCACAAGCTTCTGGAATGTTGGATATAAATGAAAAAGTCTCTGACACGAATAACTTTATTGTAGCTGTTTCGGAGACCTCTTTGGATCTTAAGGAAATATCATTGTCAACATCTGATGTATCAGAAAAAGCGAACGAAACGATGAAGGAATTAGTATTAAATCTTGAGCAAGTATCACAAGCCCAAGTTCAAACAGATGAATTAATGAAATCCTTAGAGGGAAAAAATGACCAAATCAGTGGAATATTAAAGGCTATTGAGGAGATCGCAACGCAAACAAATTTATTATCACTTAATGCTGCAATTGAAGCAGCAAGAGCTGGAGAGCAAGGAAAAAGTTTTGCGGTTGTGGCAGGAGAAGTGCGAAAATTAGCAGGACATGCAAGCTCCTCAGCAACAGAAATTTCAACAATATTAAATGATATTAAGGATCAAACACAAGCTGTTTCTACTCAAATAAATAGCGGCAAAATGGCTATTGAAATTAGTCAAAAATCAGCTGAGAACTCTACTATGTATTTCCACTCAATTAATGACAACATGTTAAACGTTCTAAATAAAGCAACAAATATTCAATCTATGCTAAAAGATTTAGAAACAAACTCACAATCAATCGGACAAAAAATCGAAACGATTTCAAGTGTAACAGAACAGTCTTCTGCTTCAATAGAAGAAATGACCGCTTCACTAGATATGCAAACTGAGCGAATTGGTGCCATTAGCCATAGCTTTGCTGATTTGGAAAAGATGATTGAAAGCTTGAATGAGTTAACGAATGGTCATCATAAGGAGTAAGTACAGAATAAATTTTAAAGACAAGTTGTTATTAACTTGTCTTTTTCAAATGCTTACAATTATTTGACCCTAGAATTTCAGCTAGATCAACCTTTTTCTAAAATTCTTATTTATGTTCGGTTGCCATTGGAGGTTGCTCCATCCAGTTGTGTTTAATCATTAAATTCATACCATCATCAGCAACAGTCATCATTTCTGAAAGAAGCTTTGCATATTTAGCCCCAACATCTCTACGCATGATTGTCGCTAAACTAAACCCATACTGTTCAATTCCACCACCTGATAAAATAGAGGCATGGAACATTATTAGTTTGTCTGAGAATGGAGACACTGTAGAATCTGATACATATGTGTACCATGGAGTGGCGCTTGATAAATCGTCAGCTTCTAAAAAAGACTGTAATTCTTTCAATGTTTTTGTGCTAATTTCCTTCCCTCTTGCTAAGAAGTCTTTTACATCTTTTGTGTCAGCTACTTGTACAAAACCAATTAACAGTGTTTTCGTCACTTCAATGTTTTGTATGTTAAAAAATAAATTAGATATTTCTAATGAAGTTAAAGGTCGTTTTTCACCAATAAACCCTTTTAGATAGCTCTTTTTACTTATCATTTCTGCTTGGGACGGATCTGCTATATAAGGTGGTCTTACATACAAACCTTTTTTTAGCAATAATTCCTTCGTTTTTGTATTCAATTCTGTAGAAGAGCTTATACACTCTTTATAAAAACCATGAACATCCTTACGAGCAACCATACTAAGTGCTTTAGAATAGAACGACAACCCTAAGTTTGCCAACTGATGTGTATAAAACAAAACAAATTCATCAGAAAATAATCTTGGAGCAGATAAATTAACATCTCCTTTTGTAAATCCAATAGGAACTGGATGGTTTTCTTTAATGAACATTTTAGAAATCAGCTTAATATGAAGCGTAGATAACTCAAGTGCAAAATGTAAAACTTCCTGTATTTCTGGATCTTCACATTTTTCTATGAAATACTCGATACAGCACATAGCCATACTATCGACCATATAATTAGTCCATAAAAAGCCTTTTTCTGTTGCTGATAGATGTATAGTAGTCAATTCATGTCCTCCTAAACATTATTTCTTCCTATATCTTTTGAATTAACTACTATTTTTATCCAAAATTACAATGATTCATTATTCATAAAGTTTCATCGAATACTTTGTAGAAATTTGTTGAAATATAGTAGAAAAGTCTTTAAAATTAATTATATAGATGTTAAAGGCAAACTTACTGAAAGGTGAGGACGCAAAGCTACGAGTCTAAAGTCACAGTACTATGACAGTCGGGTTGCCAAGAGTTTATATATTACTGGTAGCCCCTTTTATTTAAATAGAGGGGAGATAAAGATGAGCACTAATAATGAAATTCAATTAGCAATAAAAAAGTTCAATCAATTGTTAACTAAATACTCAGATAACAAGAATTCAACGTTTTATTTCGTGAGTTTTTTAAAACAGTTTCTAAGAATGAATAATAACAATAGCAATTCTGAACTTTGTTTATCATCATTTATTACAATTATAAAACACGAAATGCCTATTGTTTTCTATGAACTTCGTAAACGCGGAGAGTATGATGATGTTATTAACTTTATGGTACATCTTTCAGTAGACTACCACAAAGCAAAAGCTGACTTAGACAATCTTAGTAAGAAAACAAATATGAAAGCAATTTTATAGTAATGATATATCCATAATCTGATTTTTATCTATAAAAAGGTCTTTGCTTCTATAATATTATATTTATTCCTTAGTACATTCACTATGTGTTAAAAAACGTCTAAATCTCCAATGGGTTTTAGACGTTTTTGAATTAGTTTGTTTTAATTTTTACGCAAAAGCCCAATAGACTTTTACCCTTAAATACTGCGAATTTCTAACTTTTAATCGATTCTTGATAAAGATCAGCGTAAGTTTTTGAGCCTTCAATTAGATCATCACAGAAAGCAGCAACATCAGTTCCTGTCACTTCAAGCACACCTTTCCCAGCAGCTACTCCTTCTTCAAAGAAGCTAAGAATTTCTGAGAGCGGTCCGATTCCTTCGTGTAATTCAACTGGTCCGACTTTATAGAGATATTTTTGGATCTCTTTATAAACAATTTGGTAATCTTGTGGAAGTGCTTTAACACTTGAAACATGGGCTCTCCATTCTTTTTTACCTTCTATGATTTTTTTGATACTCATTTCAGATCCCCTCCCAATTTTCGTGCTATGTTCTTATTAAGCTGGTTTCGCCATTTATCTCTATAAGTTTTTCCGCCTTCATCACCAACAAGCGCTGCACAGAAACCTTTGATATCATTCCCTAGTACTTCTTCGACACTTTGGCAGTCTGCTGATGTCACTTCAAGCAGTTCAAGTGCACTGTCAAGTATCGGCATCAAATTACGAGCTGTGAAATCACTATACATCCATAGATTGCTTGTGATCTCTTTCCAAGCAGCCTGAAATTCAGCTGGTAAGACTTTTGCTCTTGCTTCAAATTCTTTCATTTCTTTCTTCATATCGTTGCCGGTTATCTTATCTAAAAAGTTCATTGTAGTTTCCTCCTTCAAATTAAGTGCTTGCCGAATCATTTCACTAAAAGCATTATTTTGCTTTTAATTCGTTTAGTTTGCTTGAGACAAAGTTCCATTTAGACCAAAAAATTTCAAGTTGTTCTTTCCCTGCAGCATTAAGTGTATAAAATTTTCTCGGTGGTCCTACAGTGGATTTCTTTTTCTCGATGTTTACCAGATTGTTTTTTTCTAACCTTATGGTGATCGTATAAACTGTACCTTCAACCACATCAGTAAAGCCAAGTTCTCGCAGCTTTTGTGTAATTTCATAACCGTAAGTTTCTCCACGGCTGATAATCTCAAGTACACACCCCTCAAGTACACCTTTTAGCATTTCTGTAATATTTTCCACATTAATCACTCAATTCTAATTTATTATCTTTTTCAGTAGTTTGTACTACATATATTCAGTGTCACTTACTACTGGTATATAGTAACACTTAATAGCGTAAGTTGTAAAGAGTGAAATTTTCAATTATAGAAATTTAACTAGTATGTAGCTGACGTATTTTTTCTTATATAGAGTTTCTTACTACCTGTGAAATTTTTAGAGTCCTACTCAGATCAAGGATCAATCTAACATCTGCATTAGTTTATTCACAGCTATTTTTTATAGGATTAATTATTTAAACGCTAAAATAATTAATCCAAGTCTTTTTGCATATAAACACAATTGATAACACCCTCATTTAGATTTTCAAATAACTATAGTGCTGATTCTTAGGTAAGCTATTTATTTCTGGGATGGTGTTTTAAATAAATAAAAACCTTAGTTATAGTAATTGCCATCACTAAGATGGCTAGATAATTAAGAAAAAGATAAAAGTAGTTCATTCCATTATCTAATTGAATTAATTTCCATGCTGCCATAACAGGTTTGAATAAAAACGAGAAAAAAGCACTTGTTAATATACCATAGAGAAATACATTCTTATTATTATTAATACACCATTGATACACCAACATAAAGGTGACTGGAACAAGAGAAGCATCAAGCGCAAAATTAACTGGCATAATAGGTATAGCCTGAAATGGATAATATACATAGCCTGTTCTCATTGCAATGGCATCTGAATAGGTGAACCAAGTGTGTATGTTAAATCCATAAAATCCAATAAGGAAAACCTTTGTTCTATCGATCTTAAAGTATATAGTAACAAGAGGTACAATAAGAATTAGAATAATGACCCAGAATTGCCCTGTACCGAAATGTGAATAGTCCTTCCAATAATCTAACCACAAGGAAACAATCTTCTCTTGTAAATTCAAAATTTCCTCCAGTCTTTCTCCTTGCTCTTTTGTCATCAAGACAGATTCACTCCTAGGTTCTTTTCTTGTAGTATAGGTAAAACCAGTTAACATTATAATGACAGTTTTATTTATGTAAGAGGAATAAATCTTTCTATCTCTTGAATTAAGTACCAAATCAATAGTTGTTCTTTATATTAAATTAGCGCAATATTATGCAACCTCTTATTGTATGATTAATAATTATATGTCATAGAATTACGACTATAAATTTGCATCTTTATTCACATAAAATTATTTCTTTTGAACATTCTACTTTAGTAGGTGGTGAATTTTATGGACGAATTAGGAAAAGAAATTGATAAGCTTAGTAATCAATTAACTGATTTGAGAATAGAGCTATGGAGAGAGCATACTTTATTTACCTGGCAGTGGTGGATGTTAGTTGTAATTTGTTTTGTATTCCTTATCTTATTATTTGTCTTTGTAAAGAAAGAAAAAGCACTTTCAACTGTTGCCTTTATAGGTATTGTGTATATAATCAATAAAAATTTAGATGATGTTGCTACAGCCCTAGATTGGTATGATTATCGAATTCAATTAGAGCCTATTATACCAACAATGTTACCGGCAAATCTTTTTATAATCCCTATTGGTTTTGGTGTCTTATACGCAAGGTATGAACCTTGGAAATCTTTTTTAGTCTCTATCATCATTTTTGCGAGTCTTGTTTCGTTTATTGCATTACCACTTATGAAATTTGTTGAGATTTATATAGAAAAAAACTGGAATTCTATTCTTTCGTTTGTCAGTCTTTTAGCAATTACAATTATTAGCAAATTAATTATTGACTTTTTAAAATTTAAAAACGTCTAATACCAATCAAAGGTTTAGACGTTCTTTGGACTTGCCTTTAGTTTGGATACACAACTTAGCATTTTACAAGACTTACTATAGAAAACAGTTTAGTTCTTTTTATGATCGATGCTGATAATCACGTTCAATCCCTCTTTTCCAGCTTCGATCAATTTTTTCTCCACTTCTAAGCTTTACGACGGCTTCGCTAACTGTTTGATAATTTAATTGAGTGCCAATGTTGTCAGCATGATACTCAACTGCAAAGTCTTCATCAATTCCAAACGAAGCAGCAGTTGCGATCGCATCAATATTTGCTCCTAAAAAGATGAAATCCCATTCATATCTCTCTTTTTGGTGTTGTATCATTTCCTTGATCTTTTCAGAAGTAAATTCACGACAAGCATTTTCCATTCCATCAGTTGTAATGACAAATAGTACCTTATTGGCTCTTTCATCTTCTTTTGTGTATTTTTGTACATTTGCGATTTTTTGGATGGAAAAACCGATTGCATCTAATAATGCAGTTGTTCCTCCAACTTCATAATCACATTCTGTCAATGGAGAAATACCTCTTACGTTGATACGGTCATGTACAATTTCAATATGATGGTTGAATAATACAGTTGTGACAAATGCTTCTCCCTCAGCTTTTTTTTGCTTGTTTAACATTGAATTCATGCCACCAATTGTGTCTGTTTCAAGCCCAGCCATTGAACCGCTTTTGTCTAAAATAAAGACAATTTCTGTTACATCTTTCTTCATTCTTGTCATCTCCCACTTTATTTTTCTTAATGTAGAATACCAAGAATGGAAAAAGAAAAGGTCGCCTAGAAAGCGACATTTTAAGCACCTAATAAAGGTTGATCATATAAAAAGAGAACCTCATTTATTTCGTGAATATCGTACTTGCCATGTTCAATAAAGAATTCAATGATCACATCAAATTTACTACTTCGTGATAACGTATACCCTGCTGCAGATAGCAATTCATTTGTTTCTTCTTTAGACATTTCTAAAGCTATAGCTAAGGCAATGGCTGTTTTCTTTTTTGGTGAATATTCAGGCGTATTTCGTATTTTTGAAAACAAACGGCGATCAATATTTGCCCTTTTATAGGTATCAACATCTGTCATTCCTCTTTCATCAATAAGACGAAGCAGTCGTTCTGAAAATGATTCATCAAGCTCCTCCATTAAATCTACTAAACTATTTTCTAGTATTGGCTCATTTTGTTTTTCAAGATAATCATCCGAGATACTCTTTGACTCCTGCAATTGTTCCATTGAAAATTGTTTAAGTCGGCGATTAAATTGGAGCTCTGCTTCCTCAACATAATTTTCATCTATGTATTCATTAATAGATGTCACTAGCTTTTGACTTAAACTAAATGCCTCTTTATCAAAAACAACAAGATAAACAAGCATGTCATGTTGTAATATAAATTTGCTAATTGAGGAAACAGCAATTTGCAATGCCTCTTCTTTTGGATAACCATAAATACCTGTCGAAATGAGTGGGAAAGCTACTGACTCACATTTATATTTTTTAGCTAGCTCAAGAGAATAATAATATGAATTCTGCAAATGGTCAGCTTCATGATGAGCGCCATCCTTCCATATTGGTCCTGGTGTATGAATGATATATTTTGCAAACAAATTAAAGCCTTCTGTAATAACAGCTTGTCCTACCGAGCATCCACCAATTTCATCACAAGCACGTTTCAGCTCATTAACACCAGCTGCTTGAAAAATAGCACCACAAACACCTCCACCCATTGTTAATTCCGTATTTGCAGCATTTACAATTGCATCCACCTTCATCTTCGTAAGATCGTTGCGCACAATTTCTAGTGGCATGACTATGATCACCCTTTCTTAATGGGTTGCTTTTCTAGCTATATATAATTATTTCTATTTCGAACATGTTTTTCCCTTTAATTAAACAGTGGCTTTCGATAAGAGAACCTTAGCAAAACAAATAAATACGGATATTATTAGATTTGTCTTACATTATTTTTTAACATTGAATCTTTGATTATCATTGAAAAGCTGCTACAACACTTAAACAGCCACACATAGCAGTATCAAAAGGGGGTATTACGGTGTAATAAAATAACCCACCTATCGCCGTTATTAAGCTCTAGGGTGGGTTACTTTTGTTTCTAAGTGATTTGATTGAGAACACAAAACTCGCAAATTCTCATTGCTAGTTTTACTGTTTCTTGAATTTCATATAATATTCTTTAGGTAATCACATTTTATATATAAGGTTGCTTTGGATTATTAGAAATCCTGCGCATTTTGTTTATAATAATTGTAAACTCCAGATGAATTTATATGAATAGCTTTTACTTTATCCCCTATTAAGCCTGAATAGCTTCCACCTCTAGGTATCCTTTTCCCCATTGAGACTTTTATCCCAACCTCATCTAGTCTTTTAATAATCTTTTGTTGCTCACTCTGAAACAATTCGCTTCTATTCATCTTGTCATACATTGTTAGAACACCTCATTCATTTGTATTCCCAATGTATAGTTATGTTATTCCAAAAAAAAAAAGACCGTTTTAGGTCTTTTTTTAAACATTTAGAACGCGTTTTTTTCTTTCACTTCCAACAATTCCAGAATACTTTCCGTTCTTAGGTGATTTTTTTCCTGGCAACACTTTAATACCTGCACTTTGTAAACGACTCATTACCTCTGTTTGTTTACTTTCATGCTTATTTTTAGTTCCCATTCGAATCGCCTACCTTTTCTATAGTTCTATTATATACTTTTTCTAAATCAATTAAAAGACTCTCAAAGCCCTTACCTATACTAACCATTATGTTATCATACTCCCTATCATCTAGAACACTAGAATCTAAAGCTATTAAGAACAAAGTTTCTTCATTTCTAACCTTTACCAATCTAGTTAGATATTGTCTATTTAGTTTTTCATTATCTCTAGTATGTGTAAACGTATATAACGAATCGTTCATTAAAGCTCCTCTTAACAGGCCTGTTCGATAATCGTTTAAAAGAGAATCAAACTTTTCTTCTCCATTTCCTAATGATTCGATTCCTAATTGGTAATCCCTTTCTAGTATTTCAAGTCCAAGTACCATTAATGAACATAAGCAGGCATCTTCTTCATTCATAGAGGATCTTGATTTTTCACTTAACATACTATATGTATCTATTATAAAATTTAAAAGTGCATTTGGATCATCTTCTTCTAATAACATTTTTTTCGCGTCCCTAAATTCTCTTACGAACCTAGTCCTAGATTTATAGTACAACTGATGAATTGCATTTATATTTACATCTTCTACAACTGTTCCATCAACAAAATTCAATTTAAAAATTGTATTTCGGTTTAAATTTTGTTCAGAAAAATGATATAACTGTACAGCAATTACATATGGGTGTCTCTTTACAAATTGATCTAATAATTTTGATAAATTGTCTTGCAAACGATAACTACTTAATTCTGTATTTGCATAAACCAAAATTTCCATTTCAGATTCCAATTTTGCCCTTAAATCAATGATCTCCTCTTCTTTTTTATTGAGAGCAAATCTAAACAATATCACAAAGAATACTAAAGGCAATAATAACCAGATTATTGATATTTTACGTTCATCAATAAATGGCTCTAACCAGTTTTCATAAAATAGTTGTGCCTGATTCGAATTTTCTACCCATAAATCAAAAATTAGTATAAAGACTAAACTTATAATCAGATAAACATATTTCACTATGTCATCACCCTTTCTCTACTATATTAGCATATAATAGTTGTTAGATAACAATTATTCCCATTCTGATTTCCGCTAAATGATGAACATAGTTAAAAGGTTATCTTCAAGTAATAAATTGACTCAAGCATTCTATAATAGATTATTCATATATTATTTATTCTACATGAATCAAAAAAAAGGACCTATCCTCAATATCCAGAGGTAGGTACCTTTTCAATATTCCTAATAGAAACCCTGACTTTTTCTCATCAGATACTCTCCTGCTTCAATCCATCAATAATATTGTCTTTTTTGATTTTTGAAATAGAGTAAAACATTGCGAGTCCAACGATAATGAATATGATCACAATTGAGAAAGCTACACTCAGCCATGGCACAACAAAGCCGTATTCGAAGGTTTGTTTTAATCCTAAATACATTAAATACATGATAATACCGCTAATTGGAAGTCCATAGGTTAACGATTTTATTCCATAAAATATACTTTCGTAATTAATCATCTTGTTAAAGCCTTTTGGTGTCATACCTACTGAACGAAGCATAGCAAACTCACGTTTACGTAGCGATATGCTTGTAGAAATGGTATTAAAGATATTCGCAATTGAAATTAACGAAATCAACGTAATAAATCCGTATGTGAAGACTGACAACAGAAGGACCATTTGTTCTTGTTCTTGCCTTCTTTCATGTACATTAAAAATATCCACATTAGACAAATTCATTTCATCCAATACTTTTTGAGTTCCCAGCGGATCAGAGGAATTCATAAACAAAATTGGTTGCATTTCACTAAGCGTTTGTTTATTTGAACCAACAAGTTTGTTCAATGTTTCTTGTGGGACAATAATAGTAATTCCACCTAAACTAGCTTTCTGTATTCCGATTGGAGCTTGATTCGTTAACGCAGCAATCTCAACACTATTTAAAAACTCTCGATCTTCTGTGTCTGCATAATTTATAGCAAATAAATCTAGCTTTTGACCGATATCAGCATTAATTGTTTTTGTTTCAATAACTTTACCAGATTCAGCGTCTTCGTATTTTATCTCCTCAATAATAATTGCACTGTTTTGTTTAGATTGTTCTAATTTCTCACTATCTGCACCAATACTAGTTGCGTATTCTCGAAAACTGTCTTTATCCAATCCATATATTGATGCGAAATAAGGATATTTCCCATCAATAAGAGCTGAATCATCCTCTTTCACTAGTTCAAGGATTTCGTTTGAAGCGATATCTAAATCAACCATTGCATTTACAAGTACTTCATTAACCATTACCGATTCTGTTACATAATCAACCTTTGTTAGTGGTTCTAGCTCCTTTAAACCATTTTCTGATCCATAGCCATAGACTTGGATATCAGAGGTAATATCACCTTGAGAAAGATCTAGTGATTTCTTAATATTTTCTGTGAAAAATGATACAGCTAAGAAAAGGACAATGCTAATAACCAAAGAAAAAACGGTTGCTTGATATCTTCGCTTGTTTCTTTTTAAGTTCTTAAGACCTATTTCAGCTTCGATACCGAATAATTTGCGTACAAATCTTGACGTTTTCACTGCTTTACCTGTTAATTTTATATCCTGTGTTTGACGAAGAGCATCAATTGCTGACACCTTTGAAGCTTTTTTTGCTGGATAAAAAGTTGAGATAAAAATAGTTACAACGGAAACAACAGATGCAACAAGTATCGAACCAGGTGTGACAATTACCTGTAATTTTTCATCTATATTTAGTGCTCCCGATAAATAAGAGTTAATAAAGGAGAATGTAACAGCTATACCACCAATCCCTGAAATCAAACCAATAGGAATACTTATAGCACCAATAACTACACCTTCAAAAAAGACAGAATTTCTCTTTTGTTTTTTAGTAGCACCAACACTCGCAAGCATCCCTAAATGTCTAGAACGTTCTGACACACTAATTGCAAATGCATTATAAATTAACGCTACAGAACCAACAATAATAACAGCCATAATTATTCCTAAAAGTGAGAATAATGTCACTCGTAAATTATCGTTTTTCGTTACTCCATAGTAACGAAGTAATTCGGTATTATACCCAATTGATTCTATGTTCTGTTTTTCAGCAAATTCTTTTGTAGATTCAAAGATTGAGCCCTTAACCTTCTTTAATACAACAATTGCATTTGCTTTTTCAGCATTACTTACTAAGCTTTTATCAATATAGCTTATAATTGTGTAGCCAGGTGCCCATGAATATTCCCATGGTGGACGTTTTATTGTACCAACGATCGTAAGGGTTTTTGTTGACGTTATCTTGAGTTCTTCCGCTACCCCATCCTCATTCTTAATCAATCCATTCGTTTGATCAAGTCCTGCTTCTCCACCGTTACCAACACGGTTTCCTATATCAAGTGTAAGCTGATCACCAACTTTATACTTAACGCCTGCATTATTTTCAATTTCCTCAGAAATGATCACTTCGTTTTCAGCTTGTGGTAAACGTCCTTCTGATAACTCAATGGGAAACTGTTCAAATGCTGTTGGATCATATTCCTTTACAAATAAATAGGGCTTATTTAGATTTTTAGAATTTGGTAGGTGTGCATAACCCAAGTCTCTACTTAGCATGACCTTTTCGGTTGCTTTATCACGTTCGATTGCTTCAATTTGCTCAGCATTCACATTTTTATAATTAACATGCCATTCACCATTTTGTGAGATATCTTCGCGAATCATTAAGTTTAAAAACGATACACCAAGAGTGGCAACGGCTGTGATCATCGCAACAGAAATGATCACACCAATAATGGTTACAAGTGTTCTCCGTTTATTTTCCTTAAGATGACGTATTGTTAATTTGTTGATTATGTTCATGAACGAATCACCTCATCCTTGGCAATCCTTCCATCTTCAATTGAAATAACGCGATCAGCTTGCAGTGCAATCCGTTCATCATGAGTAATCACAATTAATGTTTGGTTATACGTTTTATTAAACATTTTTAAAAGTTCAAGTATTTCATCACTGTTTTTACTATCTAAATTTCCAGTCGGTTCATCTGCTAACATAATGGCGGGATTACTGATTAAAGCACGTCCTATTGAAACCCTTTGCTGCTGACCACCTGAAAGCTGATTTGGTAAATGATTTGTCCGCTTTTCTAAACCTAAGGTTCTAATAATGTTTTTCAAATGTTCGGGCTCTACCTTGTGCTCATCAAGCAGCATTGGCAGGGTAATATTCTCTTCCACTGTTAATATTGGAATCAAATTATAAAACTGATAAATAAGTCCGATTTGTCTTCTTCTGAAAATAGCTAACTGAGTTTCATTCAGCTTGTAAATATCTGTATTATCAATTAATACCTTTCCGCTAGTTGGTCGGTCAACACCTCCAAGTAGATGAAGTAGAGTAGACTTTCCTGATCCTGATGGCCCAATAATCGCGACAAACTCTCCCTTTTTCACTGAAAATGATACATTATCAAGTGCTTTTACCGCTGTTTCCCCTTTGCCATATACTTTAGACAGATTTTCAATTTGTAAAATATTCATCGATAAATTCCTCCATGTTTTTCATTCTACTGTTAGTATATCTGCCTAAAATGACATTAAAGTGACTAGCTAAGTGACATTTTAGTCACATTAAGATAGATAGTATGGAAGCAGAGGATCGACCTACTAAATGACTTGTTTATAAAACTTAATGATAAACTCAGTTCCTTCTCCAAGAACGCTTTTAACTTCTATATCACCTTGCTGACTTTTGATAATACTATAAGCCATTGCAAGTCCAATACCGACACTATCTTCACCTGCATTTTCCCCTTTGTAAAACCGTTTAAATATATAAGGTAGATCTTCCTTTGCTATTCCTCCGCCATTATCAGAAACGATCAATTCTGTAAATAAAGCATTTTCTGAAAACGTTAAAGATACCGTGCCACCCTCTTTGGTATGCTCTACACAGTTTTTTAATATATTTATAATAGCTTCAGCTGTCCAGTTAAAATCACCACTAAATGACACTTCTTGATCACCATTCATTTTAAGAGTTTGCTGCTTAATATCCATAGGCACTAAAACAGGCTGAATCGCACGCTCGAGTAATTGGCAAACCAAAATAGGTTCCTTTTTAAACAATACCGTTCCAGCGTCAATTTTTGAGAGCTTTAATAAAGAAGTGACAAGCCACTCAATTCGTTCTAGCTGTACTCGAATATTGTTCGTGAATTCCTGTCGTTTTTCTTCAGCAAGCTTTACATCACCTAAAAGATCAGCCATCACCATCATCGAAGTTAAAGGTGTTTTCAGTTGATGAGAGATATCTGAAATGGCATTCGTTAGCTTTATCTTATCTTCTTGTAATAAAGAGTGATGCTCTGATAGCATTAAGGTCACCTTGTAGATATCACTTTTTAAAATACTAAGCTCACCTTCATAATTATCTCTAACATCTAAGGTATAATCACCCCTTGAAATTCGACGTAAATAACTCGACAGCTCCTCGATTTCTCGGTATCTCCATTTTGTAAAAATAAGAAAACTACAAATTAGCAAAATTGCTGTTAGTAAAACAACAACTCCTGCTTCTATGGAAATAAAGAAAAAAGAAGCTAGTGCTACTAACAATGAGATGATTAGTAAACACAGTAGAAAAACTTGTATTTCTTTATTTCGAAACAACCTAATCACCCACCTTGTAGCCCATGCCCCGCATCGTTTTTATTAATGATGGACTTTGAGGATCGTCCTCTAGCTTTTCTCGTAATCTTTTTATGTAAACTGTTAATGTATTATCATTCACGAAATCACCTGCAACATCCCAGATTCGATCAAGTAATTGTGTTCTTGTAAGAACTTGACCAACATGATTAGCAAAAATCAATAAAAGTCGATACTCCAACGCAGTAAGTAGCACTTCTTCCCCATTTTTATAAACCTTGCCTTCTAGGGTATTGATACGAATGCTTTGGATTTCAATAATATTTTTCACTTGAGTTGTTGCTTGCTTATGATACCTGCGTAGCACGGACTTGATTCTAGAAAGTAGCTCACGAACACGAAAAGGCTTCGTAATATAATCATCCGCTCCCATATCAAGCCCCATCACCACATTTACTTCATCATCCAAAGCAGTTAAAAAGATAACAGGCTTATCTGATACTTTTTTCACTAACTCACATAGCTCATAGCCACTTCCATCTGGTAAAGACAAATCAAACAAGCACAAATCCAACTCATTTAATTGTTCCTTAATAACCTTCTTTGCTTCTTCCACATTGTAGCAAACAACCGTTTCATACTCTTCCTGCTTTAATGAATAATCAAGTCCCATTGCAATCGTCTTATCATCCTCGACAAGTAATATTTTCATCTATAGCACCTTATTCTTGTTTTTTTTACAATACTTCTATTTATTATAGTACCAGATCTTCACATTTAGATAGAAGTAAGTGCATATAATTTTTGATTAGACCTACATGTTTATTTCATCTTTTTGACTATGTAATTTGGCGAAAATTGTCGTTTGATCGTTTATTCCGAAAAGTTGAATGAATAGGTGCAAAAGTTGAATGATTAATGCACAAAGTTGAATGAATAATGCCCAAAGATGAATGATTATTCTGTTCACGGTTGCATAAATTGTAAAAAATTTACTTTTTTACACCGAATTAGTTCTGTTTTGTATACAAAAATCATATTACGATAAATGTTCAATCCAAAAAAGGAATAACCTTCAAAGATTATCCCAATCACTTAGTTTATAAGACTTATTTTCTTAAATTCGTCGAGTTTTTGTCATAAACCTTGAACTACATTCTGCATAATCATTTTCGCTGTGTGTTAATCATTGACAGCCATGCGACTAAGGGGCCCATTTTCATCAATTAGTTCCTGTATGTCATAGACAGAAATAGGGAACATTGGGAAACCAAAAACATATGGAGTGATTTCGTATAATTGAAAGTAAATAACAATAGTCTTATCGGCAATATAAAAGTCTTGATTAGGTTTGATCGTATTGAATTCGTGAAGCAGTGGGATATCTCGTTGTTTCATTTGCATCTTAATTATCTCTGAAAGCTTTTTCATATAATCCACTTCAGGTTTAAATAAGTGACGGAGTTGGCACTGTTTCCCTTTTTTCAGATCAAAGGTTAATGATCTTAAATAGGTCATGCCATGAGCAGCTTGATCGTGGTACGTATAATTAGAAAATGTTAAACTCAATACTTGCCTTTGATTATTTTTGATTTCATAGAAACCTAGCATTTCCTTCACTGTTGTTGGCATATTACCTACTTGCTCGTTTATAAGTTTTTGAGTTTCATATACAATTGCAGTATTAATTAGCCTTTGCATTTGCTGATTTGTCATCTGCATCACTTTTGGATAAAAAACTGTTTGTTTCGGTCCGCTGGTAATTTTTAATGATTTAATACTAACCGGTAACGTAATAGGCATTGTTATCCATCCTCTGTTTTTTACATATTGTATGCATAACATGCCTAAAGTTGTACGTTGAGAAAGGGGTGATACCTTACAATTAACCTCCCCCGGTCGATACTAATCTTAATCCAGTTGAAACTGATACTTTTTTTCACCTTTTTTTGTGAGGTAGATGAGTATGGTCTTTTTAAGTATGTTTTTTCTAAGGCTGTTTTCGTAAACTTTGTGCTTTAAGATAAGAAAACCGCTCCTTCCTTTGGGATATGTGTGAGTTTTGGTTACTTCAAAATACCAAATGGAACGATTTTGTTGTTTTTGCACAAAAAGAGGTGCCCCAAACGTTAAACTTCTTACTATAAATCCACGAAAATTAAGTCTGTTTCCTATAACCTTGGAAACAGACTTTCATATCATTATCTACCTAGTTTAATATCAATCTCGGTTGTATCTACATACTCTCTAAATAAATCTTTCAGTTTATTTTTGGCTTGCATTTTAATTTCATCATCTACATATAAAGCTATTTGAACTAGTGCAAATAATACAACACTTAAGTCATCAGCATAACCTACACCAATTGCTAAGTCGGGTATAATATCTAGAGGTAAAATAAAGTAACCTAAAGCCCCAACAATGGTTGCTTTAACTTTTAATGGTACATCTGGTTTTTGAAGTGTGTAATAAAGTAATAGAACGGCATAGACTAAAGAAGTTCCAGCTCTTTTAGAAAATCTTTGAACCTTCCTCCAAAACTTTTCCTCTGAGAAATGCTCCTTGTGTTGGTTTATATCTTCAGAACTTAGTTTTTCTGCTTCCTCTTTTAAATCAGCAACTAGTTCTTCTTCCAATTCTATTTTTTCGACTTCATTAGAAGAAGACAATTCGTCAAGCTCTGTTTTCTTCTTAAATAAATTCCTTAACATGAAAATCACTCCAATGATTAGTAGATTACATATACATTTTACCCTATTATCCATTTACCATCTTTTTGGACACTAGTATATTAAATAAATAGGTTTCTTTGCGACAGCTAATAGATTAGAGTTGAAGGTCTAGCCCTTTAAACTAGTATAAACACATTCTTAACTTGGTGACCAATATAAAAACCTAAGAAGTGGTGGGTATTTTCTTTGGTTGAAATCTAGTACACCCACTCTAATAGCAAAGAGTCCAAAAATATTTGGTTAATGATTGTCGTTTCCTAAAATAAGTAGAATTTGACAAACCTCTATAGCTCTCCGAATAACGGCCTGTCCCAAATGATATAAGCAGGCTGTCCTGTTAGTTAAACTTGACATTTTACAGCATATCCATCACTCTTAAAAAATTCCTTTAACACTTTTTCTGCATTTTTCTCTGCAGTATCTAGTAAACCACTAGAGATGGCTCCTTGACGAATTTTCTCTTGAGCTTCAGCCGCCAACTCAAACCCCTCATCCATTTTAAGATCAGCACGGAAAAAACCATTTTTGTCCAAGGCTTCTATTTTATCCATCTGTACTGATGGTTCCTGGATAATCTCTGCATGAGGAAGAGTAAAATCTATTTCTTTTGTTTTTTCATTAATATCCATGTCATTAGAAGTAATCCCTTTCAAATCAACACCGGCAATAACCGTCGCAGGTACAACTAATAAAACTAATAGCTGCAGCCCAAAAAAAAAATACATGATAAAAAACAGTTGCCGTCTAATAAGGGCAACTGTTCGTATTTGTTGTCTTGATCAAGTTCATTTACTTTTTATCCTCTCAAGGACCTACTCAATAAAATATAGTGTGATGTAAACCTAAAACCAACTATACATAGAAGATGGAACCAACTCTATTGGATTTTAAAATGGACAAAAACTTTTCATCTTCATTACTTATGCTGTTTCTTCTTTATGCATTCATTTTTCCTGCTCTTTTAGAACACCATCCAAGGACAAAGGATCGTACAAGCGGAATTGCGATTAGAAAGTTCTTTTTCAATGTGATCCCTTAAAAGTATGTTATTTTTCAGATGAGTTTATCAAATTTCCAACCAAAACATAACGTTCTGGTGCATCGCCAATGTACGTAAATGGGTAACAGGTCGTTAAAGTTAAAGTAGCTTCAGGCTTTGGGACAATGACGGTTTTATCCTCTGCGTCGACAATCCTGACCTTTTCTATTCGGTAGGTGTATATTCCTTTGGCAGTTTCAACCTTAATCACATCATTTTCTCCGACTTCTTTCAGGTTTCTGAATACAGTGTCCCGATGCCCTGAAATAACCGTGTTATTGTCTTCACCAGGCATAACACTGTTGGAATAATGTCCAGCACCTTTTCCAAGCTCTTCTTCATTTGTACCTTCATATATCGGAACAGACATGTCGAGCTTTGGGATGGATATTTCCCCGATCTTTTCGCCTTCATCAGGTTTATCGGTATTCGTGCTTCCTTCATTTTCATCCATTTCTTGTTCCATGTTCCTGATACTAACACCGTCATTACCATTCTCGACAGCCATGACTCCTTTTGCCCAGCTATATGCGTGGGTGGCTGCCAAATATACGCCAGAAATGATGAGGAAAAAGGCAATAGCGGGAATAATCCATTCCCGCTTACCATTATTTTTCCCTTTATCCATTACCGATCACCAAAGTGTTTACGCGCTCTCAAGGTAATGCCTCCAAGCATGAATAATCCAACTCCAAGAAAAACATAGGCAAGGGAATTTGTAGCTGTATCTGGCATTTCACCGCCCTTTTCAGTTGCTGCTTCTTCCGGCTGATCACTATTATAGTAATCAAGCGATTCTCTCAAGTCGTTCAGGAAGTAATAATCATCTGGACGTTCTCCGTACTCTGCCAATAATACTTCGTACTCTTCAGGAGTCAAGCCGTATTCTTCTATTAACTCAAGTTCATTTTCGTCGGTAATTAGCGGACCTACCTGAGCTACCAGGTCTTCAAATAAAGTGTAATCATTCAAGTCTGTTTCATAATTATCAGCTAAATACTGGTTGAATTCATCAACCGTCCACCCAAGTGGTACTAAGTACGTTTCCTCTAACTGTGCCTCGTCAAGTGTTTCTGATTCAGCGGGTTCGTTTGGTCCATTGTCATTAGAGTTATCGGAAGTATTGTCTTCGTTATTGTTTTCTGAAGCAACATCTCCATTATTATTGGTTGAATCATTTTCATTAACGGTTCCTCCCTCATCCAATGATTTCACCAAATCGCCAACAAAGTGTATATTATCCCTGTTGTCATATTCTTCTAAGAAAGCTACCAGCTGATTTGTATCCATATTGTATCTTTCAATGATGTCCAATATATTTTGATCAAGATTTCCGTCAGCCAGCTGATTAACATCTATTGGTTCCCCGATGTCTGCTTTCAGTTCATCCATGTTATCATAATCATTTAACTGAGATCCGTAATTTTCCTCTAGATAGTTATTCCAGTCCACCTCTGTCCAGGACGTCACCGCCGGGTATTGCTCTTTTACCTCTTTATATTCCACTGCACCCGCAGATAGCGGGGCAAAAACTAATGTTGATACAACTGCAAATGGTATTACTTTTTTTTTCATGTTTAGCCTCCTTTGATTTCTATTTTCATTAGATCATGAAAGGTTATTTATTCACTTTTAAAAATAACAGCGCCTCTAATTCAAAAGGCACTGGTTTATTTACAAACAAAATTACTAGAGGATTATTTTCCGTTTACTTTTTCAGAAGATTCTTCATCAAGATCTGGGTCCTCTTCTTCATTCGTTCCAGTTTCATTAGATTCTGATTCTAATTTATTTTGTTCTACATCAACCACTTCATCCTTCAGTATTAGGTTCATCTGTATCCTCTTGTGCCCTTCTGCACAACCTCCCAAAATCAATTCAGCTTCTAAAGGTAATGCTAATAGTTTTTCATAGATGATTTCACTCCTTGTAATTAGTCTTGAAAACTATTGCTTTAGCCTATATAAAACTATTACCCGACACAAAATGCTATAAACGTATTCTTTTATTCTAGGCTTTTGTCAATATAAAAACTGTAATTTCCGGAGGTGTATTGATTTTAAGTGGAAGATCACCGAAACCAATCCCCCTATTTACATATTGATGGTTCCCCTTCGCCCAAAGTTTTCAATCCACCCATCTACCGTTGCTTTGTCTTTTGCTACTAGGCTTTTACATAACCACTCTGGCGCAAACGAACTCTAAATTGTCCTCCGTATGTATGAGCGCTACTGCAAGCGGTGCTAAATTCACCGGTAGCTTTGCGTATGATTCTGGATGGTGCAATCAGTTCTCCATACTCCATTTATGGTTGAAAAAACCCTTTATTTTCAAATAGGGCGTTTGGTTGAGGGGGAGAAAACCTAATTTAACATGTTAATTAACACTGGTTTTAGTAAATCAGGAATACAAAAAAAGGATCAGATTTTAATCTGATCCTTTTTTTGTATTAACAGTCATCTTAAAATAAGGCACACCGCTAGTTTAACTGAATTCCTTCACATTTCCTCGTGAATTACATAAAAAATAACATCACAGCCTTTATCTATCCGAAGCAATCATGTTTTGTTCTACTATTATTATAAAAATAAATTATTCTTTGTAACATTATTTCATCACTCAAACTACAGAAATTTGTTTATTCAACACTAGCATTCGTTAGCTGAATAAGGAACTTTAAGAGCCTGACCGTTAGTGAAAAAACAACTTTTGCATGAAACAATTGCTAACCATTTGTTGAATAACAATTAACCTTAAAGCATTTTTAAATATGGTATTTCTTTCTCATCTAAAATTGCAATATATACTGGTCCATCTGTTTTCTCTAAGATTACTAGAAGATAAAATTGAGTAAATAAAATAATGTAGCAAGTATGATTTAAACTTTAATTAACACTTTACCTTCATAATGACGGCTTTCAACTAATTTGTGTGCATTAGCTACATCACTTAAATTGAATACTTTTGCAATAGGGAGAGTCAATTGCTTTGAAGCAAACAGATTTAAAACCTGTTCTGCAACAGGTGCTAATCGCTCTGGATGATGTTTTCTAGTTGTACCTAAGCTAAAACCTTTAATATTTCTACAGCTACTATGCACATCACTTGTTTTAAAACAACCAGGTTGTCCACTGCTATTGCCAAATTGCACGAGCGTACCATACAAAGCTAAACACTCTAAGCTCTTATTAGTCACATCACCAGCAACGGAATCAAAGATAATATTTGCTCCCAAGTTATCTGTTTGCTTTAAAACTTCCTCTACAAATGTATCGTAGGAACAAACGATATCTGCTCCTAAATTCTTCACATAATTTTCTTTATTTAGATTTCCAACTGTTCCTATAATTTTTTGAACGCCGAGTAGTTTGGCTAGTTGGACGAGCATTGAACCTACTCCACCAGCTGCACTATGAATAACAATAGTATCTGATTTTCGAACTTGTCCAATTTCATAAAATAATATATAAGATAATATCGAAACCGTAGGCATTGTTGCAGCTTTTTCATATGTTAGAGTATCTGGAATTTTAAATACTAGTCGCTCATTTGCTACAACTTTTTCTGCATAGGAGCCTGCTTTAGGGAAAGCTATTACTCTATCACCTTTTGCAAAGTTTGATTTAGGAGAGACCTCTTCTATAGTCCCCACTACATCCAGTCCGAGGGTTAAAGGAAAATCACCTTTACCTTTATTTCCTTTTCGTTTTTTTATATCTGCATAGTTAACACTGGTATAAGCCACTTTTATTAATACTTCATTTTCATCTATTTTCGGCAAATCAACATCTGTGTATGTAAGAACACTAGTATCTCCAAATTCATTTTGAATGACAGCTTTCATTTTCTCTCTCCTACCTAATTAATATATTTAATAGCTATATATTTTTGATGACAACTATATGTCTATACATACCATTAAATATTACTGGAGTGTCTTCTTGTATAAAAATAGTTTCTTTATTATTCTCATACAATCTCTCAAAACTTACACCAATATCAGTACCTAACAACTTGACTAATGGTCTAAACGTTTTCTTCAAAACAGAAAGCTTCATTCCTTTAGGTGAAAATTTATCAAAAATAATCATCTTTCCATTCGGTTTTAAAACCCTTATCATTTCTTTAATACATTTATCTGCGTCAGGCACCACAGATAAAACAAGACTTCCTATAACAACATCAAATTGATTTTCATTAAAATTCATATTTTGAGCGTCCATTTTCAAAAAATGAATTGAGGAATTTTCAAATTTCAATTTTGCCTTTTCAAGCATTTCGTTCGAATAGTCTATTGCAGTAATAGTTAACTCCCTATGATTAATTAGTTCCAAATCAGCACCTGTACCAACACCCACGAATAGGATTTTTTGATTTGCAATAAACTTGTTTCCATGAAATATCTGTTTTCGAGCTTCTAAAAACACCCCAGAATTAAAAAACTTATCGTACACAGGAGACCAAATTTTATATATGATTTCATTCCAACGATTGCCCATTTTTCACCTCATTAAGGATGTATCTAATTCAAGATGACTTTTTCTATATTTTAACATTAATTTCCTTTTCATTAACATAAAAAGATGCATTCCTTTTTAAAGAAATGCACCCTATCGTTGAAGATTGGTTCGGCAGCTCCTACCTAGTAAACTATTCTAATCTTTCATATATAATTAAATAAATTGTGAAAAGTCTTTTTTATATCGAATAGCTAGATATATTCCTGATGCTAAGAATGCAAGAGAATATTTAAATAGGAAGAAAATTTGCCACATATATTCTTTCGGGAAAATTAAATCGCCAAAAATGATTGCACATAACATAATTAAGGCGCTTTTAAAATATATTTGATTTGTTCTTTCGTCAGCTTTACCCAATTTTCTTTGATATACGTATACAAGAATCGCTCCGACTAAAAGCAATAATAAACTGCTTCCAACTAGCATATTCCAATTTTCAGTTGATTTTTCTGCCCAGGTTTTTAAAGGATTAAAAAACATATTTGATATTTCTATAGATTTAATTCTCATTTTTATCAGATCCTTTCACATAAGTAAATATCTCCTTAACATCTACGTTGAAGAAATCAGCTATTCGAAAAGCTAATACAAGAGAAGGCGAATAATTATTTTTTTCCATAACAAAAATCGTTTGTTTTGAAACGCCAACAGCATCAGCCAACTCCTTTTGTGACATTCTTTTTAACACCCTGTGTTCATACACTTTGTTATTAATAAAATCTCCGAATTTCTCTTTCACTTCCAGCACCTTCCTTTTTACTTATAATGTTATAATAAATTATTATTATGTAAAAGTAAAGTAAACTTATACAAAAGACATAATTAGTTTTACTTTTGTAAAGTTTTCATTTTAATTTTCATTGCAATAAAAAAGGTTAGTATCTAAATTTTTTAGATACTAACCTTTTTTAATACGATCTTAAATTCCGCTACGATATTCGAATTCTTCTAAACTCACCTGACATAAGAAAAAGTCGTTGCTCTTATTGACACTCGCATCATTAAAGAACAAAGGTTGTTACTAATGTATAGAATTCCTAGCTCTATCAGATATAATTAGCTTGAATTTAATTTCTTTAAACCAGATTTAATTATCGTTTTTCACTAATTATTTAATTTAAAATTCATTATGCTTTTTCCTTTTATATCATTTCCTTCTTTCCATAAAAACTCTAAAGAATAATAAACACCAATATTCTCTTCATCAACTTTTAATCCTAACGTTGTATTAGTAATGCTTATACTTTCCTTTTCTATTATTTCATAATTCTCTGGATTTATTTGAAGTAAATTTATTTCAGTAGGATCTGGTTTCATGTTATGCCAATCAATATGTAATTCATCGCCTACTTCAACATCCCCAGAGTGAATATCGGGGTAATTATATGTTCTATTGTCTGTACAATCATTCCAACATACTTTGGAATAACTATTATCAAAGATAACACCAGGATCCCCAGTTGTCTGGATTTTTTTAATCGAAGGCATTTCCATAAGTGTGAACTCTGGAAGCTTGCCATCAGTTATTTTTGTGTGCTTACTTGTTTTTTCAATAACGATATTTGCTACATATTGAGCACTGTCTTCAGAATCAATAAATTTAACTTCTAATACATAAGTTCCTTCTTTAAGAGGGAATTGAAATTCTCTATTATCGTCCAATTCGATGTCGATTTGTTCACCATTTTTCCATAAAGTAGCTGTTAATGTTGGGTCGGACCAAATATCCCCACCATTTTCTTCTTTCTCTTTAAATTCCAAAGAAGCCTCTTGATTTGGGAAAACCCTAATCTCATCTTGTGTTAATCCTAATTTTTCGATATTATCTATTGTTTCTTCTACATCTCCACTATATGAACTCCAGCTAATATTTGCTTTTGTTAATTGTATTTGTTTATTTTGCAAACTATTTTCTAAATGTAAATGGGCAGTTGGAACACCAACATCATAATCCTCGCCAAAGGACCCTGTAAGAACAAAAATAAAAAGCATTCCTACAATTAATTTCAGACGTTTGTTCATAATGAGTAAATCCTTATAAGCTTCACTTAACTTTAGCCTTACCTTTCCATTTGGTCTAATAACATGAACACAAACACAGCGAAAATATGAAAAACAGCTATTACTGCAAAATGATAACCCTCAACACCATGAATATATTTATATATGACTGGGAATAACACTGTCTCAATGCCAAATAACATAATCACAAAACCTATTCGCTCAGCTAATTTCTTTTCGTTTTTCGGGACAAACATTTCATTATTACCTGCAATGAATGAAGTTTTCCCTTTTCGATTGACGGAAAATCCAACAATGACTATTACTACACCTAAAACCATTAAGACTATTGATACAGTTAACATTTCTTCCCTCCTTGGATAAATGTAGATGTTTTATAGATTTGTACCTTTATATTGATTTGAGATTGTCGCTTTATTCAACAAACCGCTTCTATAGTTTAACATTAATTTCCATTTATTTTACATAAAAAAATCCCTCTTTAAGGAATGCACTCTTTACTGAAATAAAAATGTACTAGCATACTTACATTTTAATCTTCTTTTAATTTTTGAATGATGGTTTCTTTTATTACCTATTGGCAGTAAAACCTACTTATCCAAATTTTGCTAACGTATTTACTTTTCATTTTTCATAAATTTGGTAAAATAGATCATATATTATTGGAAAATGAGGGTGATATGTCAGTGAAAATAAAATCATTTAAGTTCCTACTCAGTTTCATTTCTGTGGGTATTTTAGTGTATCATTTAATAAATTTGTTTTTATTTTGGCCAGATATTCCAGATCGTATTGCGATTCACTTCACTAATGGTGAACCAGATAATTGGGGTTCAAAGTTTTTTGTGCTAATTATGCCAATTATAGGACTTTTGCTATGGTGGTTAATCGGATTATTTACTAAGCATCCTGAAAAACTGAATTACATTAACTTAACAGAAAAAAATCGTGAGAAACAATATAATATGTCGAAAAAAATGATGATTTTCATTCAACATTTAGTATTAATTATTTCTATATTAGCTAATGAATCTTTTATAAGATATTCAGTAGGTATTGAAAACAGCGTTTTGAATTTCTTCCCATTGATTTTAACGGCAATTATGTTGTTGGCAGTTTTTTATAATTTAATATGGGCAGCTAGATTAAAAGAATAAACGATCTACCTATTTTACCAGTAGAACTATTATCAAATTAGGGTGAACAAAATCTATTGCCCTGTAAATTTACTTAAAACACTTCAGAAATTCTTCTTATGCTAGTTTCTAGCTGCTAAGATCACATTAATTCTTTTATATTAGCATCAAAAAAGCACCCCCTTCTTGCCAGGAATGCCTCCGTTTTTTTTCTAAAGAAAATAAACTATTACACTACCAATACCTGCGATAGTGATCATAATACCACCAAAACGAGTAGACCATTTATACAAGCTTGATGGTTCAGTACCATCGGTTGATTTCTAGCTCTCTGTTAATATCCATAAAATAGATGGTTTTACAATCATTGTGACACCAGTAGTTATTAGAAGTATTCCTAGTATACCCATTTTGAAGTTCCCTTATTTTATTTCATTACTTTTATTAATCATTACGTTTTTATTGTTTTTAGGATTTTAATTATTCTTGAAAGATCTTGCTCTACAGTAAGTTTAACATTTATTTCCTTCTGCTGAGGGATAGAAATGCTGAACCTTCAGTTTATGTGATATTTTTAATATATTTTATCCCTCTTTCCGCGGTGTTTCTCCTTTCAAGTACTAAATAAAATAGGACCCATCATATCTTACTTAGTAAAAAAGAAACCCATTAAAGGAGTGTGAGAAAAGGTGAAAAATGTAAATGTTCGTTTACGCCCACTTGTGAAGAACATCAATTTACCCACTGTGTTGAAAACAGCGTTTCTTCCTGGAGATACAGTGGAAAGGTTGTTTATTGCTACTCAGGTAGGAGAGGTCTTTTTCTTAAGAAATGGTGAAGTTCGAACATTGTTAGATATTCGTTCACGAATTATAAAATTGGGTGCTTCTGGCGGATATGATGAACGAGGCTTACTAGGACTAGCGTTTCATCCTCAATTTTATTATAATGGTGTTTTTTATCTTCATTTTTCAGTCGCTGGTACTCAAGGTCCAGGTGCTCTCCCTAATTCTTTTACTCCTGATCCGTGTGACCCAAGTACCTTAAACTTGAAATGGGAAGATAGAAATAATCAATACGATCATATTGATACTGTGGAAGAGTGGATACTACAAACAAACGGACAACCGAAAAAACGCAGAACTTTACTTAATCTTAAAAGGCCATTTTTTAATCATAATGGTTTTAATAGCTTAAACTTCTCACCTGAAACAGGTAATCTTGTTTTAACTACTGGAGATGGTGGATCAGGCTATGACCCTTTTAATCTAAGTCAGGATAATATGGAAATACCCGGAAAGATTATTGAAATTGACGTGACTAAAAGTTTTCCCGATGATTTAGCCGCTGTCACTCGTTTTAATGAACTTCCAGTTTCTATTCAGGAAGCATTAACGGTGGTCGCCAAAGGAGTTCGTAATAACCCTGGTATTTCATATCAAAGGTATGGTAATCAGTATATTAAGTATGTAGGAAATGTCGGTCAAGATTTAGTAGAATCTATCTTTTCATATGTGCAGTATCAGCGAATCCCTGTTACTCAACTGGTTCAGTCTTATTCAACGAACTCAGAGCTTAAGGGCTTGATTAACTTCGGTTGGAGAGGATGGGAAGGAGCTTTTCCAACCTCGATTTTGGAGGACTGCTCAGAAAATTCTTCTCTGTATAAAAAGTCGATTGCTTATTACAAGGAAGCCATACAAGATTCTGTGAATCGTCTTCCTCCTTTAACGAGTTATTTTCATCAAGATTCTAGACCTAATAAATTTGAAGGCACTGCACTTACCGGAGTCCAACCATATATGAGTAACAAAATACCAGATTTAACAGGAAGCATTGTGTTTTCCGATATGGCTCGGAATAAACAATCAGAATCTCCAAAGGGCGGTTTAGCTTATACCAGAAACAGGTTTGATGGAAAGCTTAATGATTTCGGTGTGATTGAACCTTCTTATGGTTTTGGATCACAACCAGCTTATTATGTAGGTTTAGGAACAAACCTTGCTCAAACAAATCTTTATTTAGGGGTATATGACTCGATGAATGTAACAGACTTGAATCAAGGAACTGTATTTGAAATTATCCCTTGATTATTTAAAACAAAGGGAAGGTTCTATGCATCTAATGGAGAAGTTATTAAATAATGATTCCTTACTTTAATTATGCAAATTTGATAAATTACTTTTTTATATAAAAAAGAAAAGAAGTCTTAAGTTATGAACAAAAAACAAATTTAAATAAAGCTATAAAATAATCAATTTAATATGTTATAATTTAACAAAAAAATATATAGAGTGTAACTATTGATTAAGAACTTACCATTCATACTAGCACTATTTCTTCTAGGTCTTAGTTTGCGAACGATCGTAACAACTGCCAGTCTATCTCCATTCATCCACTGGACAATTTTAATCATTTCTACAATGCTTCTTATTTGGAGTATGATTGCGATGATATTAAACATAGGTGTACAAAGAATCGAGAAGATCAGATCAGAAATGGACCTATAATAAAAGGTTCATTTCTGTTTTTCGTCTACTGAAATTGAAGTAATAGATTGATATATAACACTTAGGCTTGATTGCAAGAGAATGATATGTAACCCAAGCACTCCTATAGATATTTTCAAAGACAGTAAAAATGAGGTGAAATTGATGCACTATGTTTGTCCTGTATGTGGATTTGATAAATTAGATGAACCCGCCTACAATAAATATAACGAAGCTTCATATGAAATCTGCCCCTGCTGCCAATTTCAATTTGGAGTAGATGATGACGTAGAGATAAGTGATGGAGTATTTATGTTAAGAGAAGAAACTCATACTATCTATAGAAATAAATGGGTTGAAGACGGTGCTGAGATTTTCCAGCCTGAATGTTACCCACAAGAATTTCAGTCAGATGATAAAGTAAAAAAAGAATACTTAATTCAACAACTTAAAAATATAATTGTATCTCCTTAATAAAGTGTATATTTGTAAAGGACAATCTTTCAAAAACTTAAACTGTAAAATAAGATGATTTCAACTTGTACTCTGAGATTTAAAACTTTGAAAAAGTAAATTTGTATGCTTTCTTCTTGTCTGCTATTTAAGTGTTGGATTGTCCTATTACATTCGTAAATGGTGACTGTCTTTTTAAAGACTCGTTTCGTTTCCTTTACTTTATTATTTGTACTAGTTGTGTTTCCATAACCGTTCAAAAAATACTTTATTATCAGTATTTCTTAAAAGATATATGTCAGGGTTACTTAGATTTTTCCAATCATCGAATCCGAAATTCCCATTATAATATTTTAAAAGTAATGACATTAGATTTCCGTGTGTAACAATGATTGTATTTTCAAATTCACCGTTAAAAACTTCCTCAACAACTTCTACAATTCGTTTCATCGCTTCTTTACTGGACTCTCCACCTTCAAATTTAAGTTCAATATCTTCAAATGTTGTTTTCAGTTTTTCCAGCCAGTCAGAAAGATTTTCACTGCTTAGTACACGTTCTGTTAATTTCCTATCAATCTCTATCTTGAGATTTAATTGCTCTGCAAGTGGTTGTATAGATTGAATAGCTCGCTTATATGGACTTGAAATAATCCGGTCGATTTTAATTTCGGAAAAAAATTCAGATACTTCTAATGCTTGTTTAAAACCTCTATCTGTAAGTTGTGCTTCGGCTGGTTGTCCTTCAGCTTCACAATGCCTTATAATATAAATTTTCTTCAACAAAATCACTCCAATCTTATTTATACTAAAGATATAATGACGAATAAAGTAGATTCAAAGATTCCGAACGTTTAATAAATAAATCGGAGCTATAATTTAACTATGAGTACTTATTCCTTCAGCATTACATCGCAATTTATAAAAATACTGGACAATTTCTTTCTCATCAATAAAGGACTCCTTCATTTTTACTAAAGTCCTTTTCCCTATTCGCCTATCTATCAAAGCAAATATTTTAATCAGCATGTTATTTGATTTTAATGAATTTTCAATAGGCTGGTGAAAATATTCCTCGACAGCATCATAAAAGTCATACTGAGCAAAAATACCTTCCTCTAATACCCATTCATGTGCTTCTTCCCAGATACTTGGTTCTTGGCTGTAATCAGTATAAGGAATTTGTTTCTCACTTTTGATTTCATATATTCTTCGGTTTAAAGTCGTCTCTGATGTAATTGTACACATATTGAGGACTTCCTTTTTATCAACAGTAATAAAAGCTCTTCCCAATTGATCGTGAGCCCTTCTGTAATTGGTTACTGTGAACTGTACTCTTTCTTTTAGAGAATCACATTTAAAATTGTCTAACTTTTTCTTTATCTTGCTCCATTGTTGATTCCGCAAATTTTTCGCCCCCTAATTGTGATACAAAAACCTATAGATTCCTATTTTAAGGTATTTTGCTTAACAACCCATTATTACACGTAATTCTGCTTTAAAGTGATATCATTGTTCTTAAGATAGGTTTACCTTTCAATCATAACTATAAGAAATATTGTAAATACAAATAGTAGGGAAAATCATCCAAAAAATTCCAAAAACCTTTTTTCGTCATCTTCTTCTCCTATCTACATCTTTGCGAATAAGTAAGTAGAGAAAAGCAAAACCGATAATGAAAATAAATATTGAATAATATTGTTGAATCTCAAATTTCGTTAGTATATGTACCATTTATTCCAACAATTCTTGTTCAAGATTCTACTCCGTTAACGTTAGCGCAATAAGACAAGCACTGTCTTGTTAAAACATAGCAATCGTTTGTTGAATAATTTCTAACCAAAATTCCTATCCAAAAACAAGAGTACATAACTACCTGCACAAAGATAAATTGCTACTTGGCTTGATATATAGACTATACGTTCAAGTAAGGTTAGTTTTCTTTCCTTCTTCATTTTTTTAAAGTGTTTGTAATAAAAGTATGAACATAGGAGTAGTATTATTGCCGATATTTGGAATACGTTTTCTAATAAACTAACCAAAGAATCATCTCCTCAACTAAACTGCACCGTTATTTTATTTGAATAACTTCACTTATCACAAATCTTCATACTAAAATCATACCAAAACATAACGAATTATTGTTCATATTTTTCCACATTTATGTAAATCATTGCTGCATAAAATCAGTATACTACGTAACTATTAGTCACTCTCAATCAAGGCTCTTTACTGAAGAAAGAAAGATGTTTAGAGTCTTAGGTTTCATCCCTAAAGATGTGTTAATAACTTTTATCTTTTAGTTTCCCAGCTAAAAAACGTCTCGAACCCTTATTAATATAAAGGATTCGAGACGTTTTAAATACATTTATTTAGTTGTTTTAATTGATATTTCAAACGAAGTTCAATCTTTAAGAATAATAGAGAGATGTCTACTATAACCACAAATAAACGTAATCAGTAATTTCATGGGTATTATTTCTCAAATGATATCAAGCCAAATTTTTATTGCTGTTCCAAATATTAATAATGCTAGTATAACCTGCAGAATCTTAGTATTTAACTTTTTCCCTGCCATTGCTCCTAGTGGTGATGCAATTAAACTCGCAATAACCATAATTGCTGCTGGAGCATAATCTACTTGCCCAGTCGTGACTTTTCCTATAGTTGCTCCAATTGAAGAGATAAAAGTGATAGCTAAAGATGAAGCAATCGTCATACGAGTTGGAATTTTTAATACAACTAACATGATTGGTACTAGTAAAAAAGCTCCTGCTGCACCTACAATTCCTGCACCTCCCCCAACAATTAGTGCTAAAATAGCTGCGAGCCACTTGTTAAATTTCACTTGATCTAGTGGAATATCATCAATTCCCTTTTTAGGAATAAACATCATCATTGCAGCAATTAAAGCTAACACTCCATAAGTAAGATTAATGCCTCCTTCAGACATTAATTTAGAACCATAACCACCAATAAAGCTACCGATTAATATACTTGCTCCCATATAAGTAATAAGTGTTTTATTTAAATATCCACCTTTTCGATATGCCCAAACACCACCGATTGTCGCAAAAAATACCTGGATAGCACTAATACCTGACACTTCATGAGCACTGAATGCTGCTACCCCAAATAAAGGTGGAATATACAATAACATTGGATATTTAATAATAGATCCGCCAATTCCTAACATACCTGAAATATACGAACCTATAAATCCGATTAGGAAGATTGTAATAATAAAACCTATTTCCATGTCTTTTACCCCCCTATTAGAAAAGGGAACCTAAAGTCGGTTCCCTTTATTTTTCAGCCTTTTTTATCCAAGACTTTAGTACACCACCAGTTTCTTCATGATTTATTAATTCATGACCACCAGATTTTGCCCAAGCAGCTAGATCATTTTTAGCTCCTTTATCAGTTGCATGGATCTCTAGAATCTCACCTGAGGCTAAATCATTCATTGCCTTTTTTGTTCTTACGATTGGCATTGGGCATGCTAATCCTTTTGCGTCTAATACTTTTGTTGCTTCCATTTAATAACCTCCTAAAAATTTATATATTGATTAACGAACCGCACAACGGTTAGGTCCAATTTCCATTTCACGTTGTTTTTCTTCATCTGGAGTGATTTTCCCCATATTTGTTTCACGAATTTCTTCATATGCATTTGGTTGTGGTGGTAAATTTTCTGTAACTAGTTTTCTAAATTCACTCTCATCTTCAATGTTTAAACCATGATTTTTTGCAAACAAAGTTCCTAATTTTTCTGCTACACTACCATCTTTATTTAACTCGTCAATAATCATGAAATGTGCGGGTAAAACAATTAGATCTTCTGAAAGTTCACGATAGCGTAAATATAAACTTTCTCTCAAAATCTGCTACCCAATCCTCTGCCATTCCTGCTAAATCTGGTCTTCCAATAGAATCAATAAAGAGAATATCTCCTGATAACAAGTATGATGAATCAACAACAAATGAAGTTGAGCCAATTGTATGACCTGGTGAATATACTGCATGAATATCAATAGCTGTATCTCCGATTGTCACTGTATTGCCACTTTCTAGTGGACTATACTCGAATGTCACCTCTGTTGCATCCTTTGGTGGTAACCAATATGTTGCACCAGTATGAGCTGCAATCACTCTTCCACCTGAAATATGATCAGCATGAAGATGAGTATCAAATACTTGAGTAAGAGTAGCGCCAATTTCTTGTGCAAAGTCCAGATAAGTTGAAGTCATTCTAGTTGAATCAATAATCGCTGCTTCTCCATTTGAAACAACCATATATGATAAACAACCTTTTCCAATGCGAACAAACTGATAAATCTCCCCACCATCTCTTAAATCTCCAATTTTCACTGGCTCTAAGTGTTCACTCCAAGCCTTCATACCGCCTTCTAAATAAGAAACACCTACAGCTTGTTCTGAAAGCATTTCTGCAACCATGATAGAAGAGCCTTCTTTTGCACACACCACTAATACTTCTTTTTCAGAAGGAAGCTTTTCTAAAATTTCTTCAACACCATCTAGTAATTCAAAATACGGGATGTTTAGATAATCAAAATTTTCTCCTTCTATTTTCCAATCTTGAAAATCACCTTCATTACGAACATCTAAAATAAATAATCCTTCTTTGTTAAAAATCTTTTTTGTTACTTCTTTAGAATTCATTGCTTTCACTGCCATTTTCAATTACCCCCTAAGGTATATTTAAGTTTAAAAAAATAATTTTTATTTAGAAAGTAAAAGACTTTGTATGCTTCAAATAAGCCACCATTGCTTGCGATAATTGCTACTTTTCTACTTATTTCAAGTTCTCCAAGTTATTAATATTGATTTATTTGTTATTTATTTAATGTAGACGTTATTCCTGACCATGCACTCATACCAGGTACAACATTTTTTACTTTAGTGAAATCCTTTTCAGCTAGTTTTTGGGACGCGAGATCACTTCGTCTACCAGTTCGACACACTACATAAATTTCATCATCTTTATTTAATTCACTTACACGTTCTTCTAATTCACCTAATGGAATAGAGATTGCTTTTGGAATATGATTAAAAGCATATTCTGCCGATTCCCTTACATCTAATACAACAATGTTTTCTCTTGCTTCTAATTTTTTCTCAAGTTCTTCGTTGCTTGTTACATAAGGGTGTTTTCTTTCAATATTTTCTTCATTTGAAGATTTACGCAGATAGTGCTTAAGAACATCTCCTTCTTCAATTGTACCCAAATATTGATGACCACAGCTTTTTGCCCATGCTTGCATATCAGCCTTTGAACCTTTATCTGTTGCTTGAATCTCTAGAACTTGCCCTGCTACTATTTCATTCATCGATTTTTTTGTTCTCACAATTGGCATAGGACATGCTAAACCTTTTGCATCTACTAATAAATCTATTTTTATTAAGTTCATTCATAATTCCTCCTAGTTACCCAATAGGGTATATTTTTTATTAAAAAAATTAGTTCGTTTCGCCTTCCCAATCAAGCATTCCACCAGTCATATTGATTACATTATATCCATGACTTTCAAGAAATTAATAAGCACGACCACTTCTTGCACCAGAACGACATACCATGATATATTCTTTTGATTTATCTAGTTCATTCATACGAAATTCTAATAAACCCAATGGAATGTGAAGGGCACCCGGGATTTTTCCTGCATCCACCTCTTCTACTTCTCTCACATCAATCATGTTTACACTTTGACCTTGAGTTAACATGTTTTCTACTTCTTTTGCCGTAAATTGTTTCATCTTAATATCCTCGTTTTATCTCCAGGCGCTCATACCGCCCTTAACATTTGTTACATTGTTGAATCCTAATTTTTTCAACGTTTTACTAGCCTTTTGACTACGCATACCACTCTGACAAATTACAATAACTTCTTTTTCTTTTGATAATTCCTTCACTGCTTTCTGACTAAGTTCATGTAATGGAATATTTTTAAATTCTTTAATACGATTCCCATTAAACTCCCCTGGAGTTCTAACATCAACAAACTGCTTATTTTTATCTTTTAATTCATTCTTAAGTTCAGTTGTTGAGATATGATTTACTCCTTTAGCTGGGATGATCCTGTTCAGGATAAAAAATACGAAAAGAGCGATGACGATATAGTTAATGTATTCCATTGTATCTCCTCCTATATACTTAGGCGAATTTCCCCTACTAAACTTAAATGAATAAATTCACGTTTCCATCTTCAGCATCTGCAAGGTATGCTGCAACTCCTGCATACTCAATGTTGTTCAATAATTCTTCTTGTTGAAGACCTAATAAATCCATTGTCATCGTACACGCTACTAGTTTCACATCTTGTTCTTGTGCCATTTCAATTAAATTTGAAAGAGGCATTGCATTGTGCTTCTTCATCACATCTTTGATCATTTTTGGACCAAAGCCAGCAAAATTCATTTTAGACAATCCCATATTTTCTGCACCTCTAGGCATCATTTTGCCAAACATTTTTTCCATAAAACTTTTCTTCACTTGTATATTTTCATCTTTACGTAAAGCATTTAATCCCCAAAATGTGTGAAAGATTGTTACTTCATGATCATACGCAGCTGCACCGTTTGCAATAATATAAGCTGCCATAGCCTTGTCATAATCTCCACTGAATAATACAATCGTTGTCTTTTTCTTTTCTGTCATAGTAGTTCCTCCTCTACCCCTACGGGTATATAATTATCTAAATTTTTTTATCTTTTTTTAATCCAAAATTTTAAAACATGATCTTCTTCCTCATGCTTTAAAAACTCATGGCCACCTGTTTTAGCCCATGCAGTTAAATCATTTTTGGCACCTTTATCTGTTACATGAATCTCTAATATTTGACCAGCTTCTAGCTCTTTCATTGCGTTATTTGTTTTAACGATTGGCATTGGACATGCTAAGCCTTTTGCATCTAACACTTTATCTATAATCATGGATTACTCCTCCTAATTCTTAATTACCGTTACCCCTACGGGTATATATTAATGTAAATAAAAGTGGGTGTCAACCCATTTTTATCTACTTTTAACCAGAAGATTTACTGCTTCTTTCACTAATTCTTCTGTACTGTGCTCTCCAGTTTCTTCAGCTCTACGAACACATTCTACTAAATTTGAACTCACAACTACGCCTATAGTACGATCAATTCCCGTTCTTGCTGCAGATAACTGCGTGATAACTTCCTTACAATCTTTTCCCTCTTCCATCATTCTTAGAATACCTCTAAGTTGTCCCTCAATTCGCTTTACTCTATTTTTCATTTGATCATTATACTCCATCTTCTTACCCCCTATAACAATACCTTTCTTTGCTTATTTGTTTTTACTTTACTCTTTTTTTCCTTTTAGGAAGGAATGGAATACCCAATAACTATAAATCCTTTTTTACGAAGAATTCAAACCCCAACATTTCTTTCCATTCAATTTGAGGCAACGACTACTAGATCCTTATTTGGAATTTCGCTGTAGTATCTTTTAAGGTATGCAATTGGAATGTTTATTCCTAGATATACAGGATCATTATAGGCTTCGTTATAATCCCTTTATCTATACTCTATCTCTTATCTATATCATGTAATCCATAAATAGGATAATACCTCGATAACAAGAAATTGATGATACATATTACTTAAAATAATCATATAACAGGCTCCTTCCTAATTTATAGAAAGGAACAACTTACAAGATTCATAATATACCACCTAGGGTATGTTGTCAACAACTTATTAATAATGTTTTTACCTTAGTTTATAACTTTCTCCATATCCAATTCCTCCTTTAAATATAATAAAGAAAATAATAATTAAATAAACCTGATCCATTAGTAAAAAAGCAAGTTTCTTATGGATCACTCGCACCAGTTAGTTGAATTAGGTTAATTTGTTACCATACCATTACTCTTGTTAACACCTCAAATTTTTAGTGCTTCCATGAATTCATTTATATTACTTAATATTTGGTCTGGTTGAACACCAAACTCTACTGTCTGATAATTGGGTAACCACTGTACTCCAATCGTATGTACGTTAGCTTGTTTACCAGCCAAGATGTCAGCGTCACTATCACCTAAAAATATAGCTTCTATGTTTTTTATGTTAAGCTGTGCCAATGCCTTGTTTAACCCTTCTGGATGAGGCTTTGGTCTAGAAACATCATCACCAGTGATGATCACATCAAATAAGTCATTCATCTTGAGGCAATCTAAAGAGATAAGTAAACTTCTGCTAGCTTTTCCTGTGACAATCCCCAATTTATAACCTTCTCTTTTTAAAAACAGGAGTAAATCGTTAATCTCTTCATTTTCAAGTACAAGTTCTTTGTGTTTTTCACTATATTTCTCATAATATAGTTCAATTGCTTTATCATGATTTGAATCCATAAGATTTTGTTTAATAATTCCAGTCTCAGATGGACCGAACATTGCCTTTATTTCATCTGTAGTAACTTCTATGTTGTCAAAGTCCTTAAATACTGCTTGAAATGCATAAAAACATACTGGCAAAGTATCAGCAAGTGTACCATCAAAATCAAAAATTATTGCTTTCATAACTACACACCCTTTAACAAAATAAAGTTTCTTAGTAGCAACCGTACGTATCAAAAACTATCATTTATTCATTTCGTCCTCTAACATCTTTATTTATACTCAAATGAATCCAAATATAATAAACTATCCAAAAAAGCAACCCTAAAAGTATTGAAAATGGTTTTAAATTTTGAGGTAAATAAATAAGTAGTAAAATTCCAATCATTAAAAATGGTAGTAGTAATATCCAATAACGCTTGTCTTTCAACTCTTTGAACATATATATCCCTCATAATTATTTCAGGCATTAATTCTTCCTTAGAAAAGCACCCATTAGCATAGTAAGAGCTTAACGTTGAATATTGTCATCATATGTTTCGGCAACATATACAAAGTCTAGCTGTTCTTTAAATAAATACACTTGTTTTAGATGGAATACCTGTTCTTGCCGAAACAATATCAACCTCTACAAGGTTAAAACTTACATTGTGAGCCGCTTCGATATCAAGTCCCCCTGTTAAAGAGTGTACACCGTCATCAAATGACTTAAAAACAAGTAACTTTCTTCTAAATCATTATTATCCATCTCAGCCCACTCTCCATTTACTAATACTCCAAATGAATAAGTATTTGGTATGCATTCAATATGATTTATCCCTCTATAACTTCTTAATGAAAACATATAGATATGGGTTTCATTCCAATTAATTTCTATGCCATATTTAAAAGTAAAAGTATTGTAAACCATTTCATAAAATAAAGGCAATACAATATCATCCCAAGAATCATAAGCAAAGGCTTTAATCGGAATTAGATGCGGTTATAAACTTTGAACAGCTTTTTGAAAATTTAGTAGAATTGATGTATCTAAGATAGTTTGCAAAACATGATCAAACACTTTTAATCTTCTATTATCAATCAAATTTTCGTCGCTAAAATCAACAGTCAGGCTTTTAGCTTTGTTTTAATACTTTTTTGTTCTTATTATCGATAGGTGTTTCCTAACATTTGCATACCATTAATAAATTCCCATCAGGATCTTTAAAATTAAACCAATGTCCGTTCTCTATATCTGTAACAAATTCCACATTATGTTTCTTGAGAGATTGATAAGCCTTATGTATATCGTCTGTGTTGAAATGGAATGCCGGATTTTTATATAGCGATTCTTTGTTATATATCTTACTGTCTAGAACAAGGTTCAATCCATTATTATCAAATGGAATACAACATAAATGACCAGCTATAATTTCATAATTCGGTTCTAGGTTTAGTATGGAACAGTACCAATCTCGTGCATGTAAAACGTTACTTACAGGAATAAATATTGCTCCAGCCTTACTTGAAATACTACTCATAATATCAAATCCCTTAAAATTTTAACCCACCAAATCACAGTATGTTGTTTTGGTTAACTATAACTTAAATTATCAATCTCTAAATTCTCACTTATATGACCTTTTTTAAAAATAAAGCTCACCGTTAGCCATCAACATAGGTCGCACTACAATTAACTATCTAATTTTTCATTGATTTGTTTTAAGTGGTGAGCATCGTGTTTTACGAAAATTTTCACAAAGCTTTCTCCTGAGAACTTTCTTTTACCACCACCAATAGTAAACCTAATATCCCCGTCTATACTAGATAATATTTCAGATAATACCTTTCGAGTAAGAACAAAATGATTTATGATCGTTTCAACTGAGTAATCTTTAAGAAAGGTCATAGCCTCTCCATTATGCTGGTCATGGTCGGGGAACTTCGGTAAATCGGCATCTTGAACCATTAACGGCACCATCTTTTCTAGATTGAATTTATCCCAATAATATAGATGACCCACGATCTCTCTAATTGACCATTTCCCTTCACTTATAGCTTCGCATAGCTTTGTTCTAGAAGTTTCTTTTAATTTCAAAACTTCATCAATCGTTTTACCATATTGATTTAAAGTTTTATTCATGGTTTTCTCCCTTATAAAAATAATAAGTAGTTATATACTAAAAGACTGGACAGAAACACTCGTTCCCATCAGGAGTATTAGGTTAGATATAACATACCTACCTTTAGTTGAAGCAGAAAAAGGTTGGAACTAAGTTTTATGTATTAAACAATTTTCCGTTTATTGCTTCAACATACCTGTTTGCTGATCTATGTATACGTTGAGCGGCATCTTCTCTTATGACGCGATGAAATGCATCATATAAGCGAGTAAACTTAAATTCATTCATCCTATTAGAGATTCTCTCAACAGTCGCACTTGGCAATGGGATGAAGTTAGGATAGCTGTACATAAAACTTACCCATTCTTGATCAGCTACGACACGTATAATATCTCCACAAAGTAGAATTCCGTTTTGCCCATTGCCATTTTTCCATTCTAATACGGTACCGCCTTTAAAATGTCCACCAATTCTCTGAAGAACAAGGCCTTTATTTAATTCAAGGGTTTCACCTGACCAGAAAATGATTTTTTCGCTTTTTCTTGTCACCCATTCTTTATCATCTTCGTGTATATAGATCGGAGCATCAAAAGTTTCCGCCCATTCAACCTGACTAGAGTAATAATGAGGATGTGATAAGGCAATCGCATCAATTCCACCTAGTTCATTAATCGTTTTGATGGTATTTTGATCAAAATATGTAATACAATCCCACAGCAAATTAAATTCATTATTCTGTATTAAATAAGCTGTTTGTCCAATCCCGAAACTTGGATTCGTATTAATACTATAAAGACTTTCTTCTTCAGAATTCACCAGAGTTTTATATGTACCACCTTCAATCATCGTTTCTAATGTAGTCCAAGATTGCCCTTTAGAACTAACGTATTGTCTTTCTTCCTCACAGATTATGCATTTAGTTGGTTCTTGTGTAGATCTTGCATATTGAACTCCGCAAGTCTCACAAATATAGTTATTCAAAACGTTTCCCCCTTATCATAAATAAAAACTTTACTAAACTATCATATTAGAAATAGGTAATTTTTTGAAATTAAATGCTCATCTTTAATAATCCTGCACTTTAGTTTAACAAGGCTATTTAGTTCAAGTATTTCGCGAAAAGCGACTTAAATTGTTTAATATTGTAGATTTATGTCACTTTGTATTTGTTTATTTCTTCCATTAAATACAGTAATATTCAACTATACTATTTACAATTTTAAACAGATAAAGGCAAACCTTTCGAAAGAACGGGACGCAAAGTTACAGATCTAAGGTGTAGAACTATGATTGCTGGACTACCTAAAATAGTTATTATTTTTAGGAGGTAAAGATGTTAAGTTCTTTAGTAAGCGCAAATAACCTAGACAAAGAATGGGTTGATTTAATATTAATTGCATTAGAATTGGGAATTTCCGCTGAAGAAATTAAAGATTTTCTCAACAATTCTTATAGACCTTCTTAAGGTCTTTTTTTCAGGTGCAACTTAGCTATTTTTTTATGTCGCAATTTATTTCTACTACGAATTATACACGTTACTAAACAATTTGATCTGTTTGCGGAAGAAAAATAAAGGACTGACTATGAGGTTTCATCGGACCAGACGTGTTAATAACACTTATCTTTCGTTCTTTCCTAATAAAAAAATGTCTCAACCCTAGTAATATCAAGGATTCGAGACGTTTTAACTACATTTATTTAGTTGTGTTAATAGATATTTAACGCGAAGTTAATCTTCGAAACTATTAGGGAGTTTCCACCCCTTCTTTTAAAACTGATTGCTATCATATCTAACTGATAAGCATCTATTTAGGTTAAGAATATTGTGAAATAGTAACTCCAATATCTCACCCTTCGGATTGTTGAATGCATTTTTCGATTACATAATAACGTTGTACTGCGCAACAAAGAAATAGCTAAAATCAATTATTTCTTGTTCAACTTCCTTTATTGAATTACTATTTACATAGAAAGAACTTGGTTTTACTTATAGTCCTAATAGCATAAGCCTTAGATTTTTCTTACCTTACTAAATTGGTAGAATTAAATTCTTAAGGTGTAAATACAACAACCTATGTTTGTTGTATTAAGAATGAAAATGTAAATATAACTATCTGCTGTTAAGGTATGAGTAACACCTTACCTGTACTCTGTCCACTTTCTAAAAAACGATGTGCTTCGGAACCTTGTGGTAATGGAAATATCGTTGGGGAAGAAAGGATAATTTTATTTCTTGTTATCAAATCAAAAAGACGATTTGATCTATTTATTCTATCCTCGCTCTCTGTCACCATTTTCCACAAGTCACCACCCGCAAGTGTCTTTGATTGCGCAATAAGCATTTTAGGATCTATTGGGGCAGGGTCACCTCCAGCCGTTCCGTAAAAGACAACCGTACCACCAGGTTTTACGATGGATAAGCTATCTAGTAATGTACTCCCAATTCCATCATAGACAACATCTGCACCACCATTATTACATTTCATAATAAGATTTTTCCATTCCTCTGATCTAAGAAAAACAGCATCAGCCCCTAAGTTTAATGCCATTTCTTTTTTCTTTTCTGTTGATGTAATCCCAATAGCCTTTGCACCTTTATTTTTCACCATTTGAAGTAGAAGCTGACCGACTCCACCAGAAACAGCGTGAATCACGACAGTATGCTTCTCTTGAACTTTGAAACTATCATGAATTAAAAAGTCTGTTGTTAATCCTTGAAGCAATATACTTGCAGCGGTTTCAAATGATATATGCTTTGGAAGTGGTATTGCTTGGTCTTTTGGGACTTTTACATATTCAGCGTTGGCATAGGGAACATCTGCAAATCCCACACGATCTCCTACTTTATAATCGGTTATATCTTCCCCAACTTTTTCTACAATTCCAGCACCCTCATACCCTAAAATATTTCCCTCCAGTTTATATCCACCTCTCCTTCTATAGATATCCGCAAAATTTAAACCAATTGCTTCTGTTCGAACGAGAATATCACCATTTTCTATAACTGGATAAGGAACTTCTTTATACTTAAGCACTTCTGCCCCACCAAATCCTTCCATCACAAGTGCTTTCATCTTACTCCTTCCTTTCTAGTTCTAATAATGTTTTATTTAAAACAGAGGCTGTACACATTGCTTGATGATCATTTAGAATATCATCTGGTTTATTTCCTTTTCCTAATACGTATCCTGAAAAGTCAATTCCTATAAAATCAAAAATATATTTAAATTGTTGAATCAATGGAAGCCCCTTAATACTGGGTTCATCTCCACCGACTGCAATGACAAAAGCTTTCTTCCTTTCCATTTGCCTCTTGAAGTTTTGAATATTCTTATCCCTTATTGTTTGTGACCATCTATCAACAAAGTTCTTCATTTTCCCTGTCATACTGTACCAGTAAATTGGTGTAGCAAAAATTAAGATGTTATGCGACATGATACGTTCAATAATGGAGTTATAACTATCATTTACATGACCAAATCCACTTTGTTCATGACGCATATCTTCAATTGGTTTGATCTCATAATCACGCAAATAAATGTGTTCAACCTTCACTCCTAATACTGCTTGATTTGTTAAGGTTTCAGTATTTCCATTTCTTCGAGTACTCCCATGTAAAACTACAATAGACATACTATCTTCACCCCTTAAACCTCGTATTTTTTTCACTATTTGCTATACTTAGCATATAATGGATTTCCAAATCATTAAAGCGAATAATTCCGATTGACTCAATCGCTTTTAACGATTAAAGAGGTGAATAGATGGATACAAAGCAATTGATTACATTTAAAACAGCAGCAGATCTTCTTAACTTTACGCACACGGCAAAAATTCTTAATTTTGCCCAGTCGAGTGTAACAGGTCAAATAAAATCACTGGAAGCAGAGCTTGGCACACCTTTATTTGAACGTTTGGGTAAACGCTTAATCTTGACTGAATCCGGAAAGCAATTTAAGCAGTACGCTGAAAAGATGATTATGATCTCTGAAGAATCTAAGCAAGTGGTGAAGGGAGGTGAAGAACCAACTGGTACGCTAACCATTGGGGCTCAAGAGAGTCAGTGTACGTATCGAATACCTCTACTTTTAAAACAGTTCAAAAACCAGTTTCCTAAAGTAAAAATCGTATTTAAACAATCCTACTCAAATGAGCAAGCGAGAGAACAATTATTAGAGGGAAAGCTTGATATTGCTTTTATTATGGATAAGATAAGACCTGTTGATTCATTGCACATTGAAACATTGATTCAAGAAGAACTCAAGGTTGTTGTAGCTTCTGATTATCCGTTACCAAAAGAGAATTATCTATTTCCCCTTCACTATGAGAATGAAACATTTTTACTTACAGAAAAGGGGTGCTCTTACCGAACGATATTAGAGGAGTCCTTTCATACTGCTACTCTATCGATTTTAAATAAATTTGAGTTTGTAAGTATAGAAGCCATAAAACAATGTGTAAATGAAGGGCTTGGCATTGCAGTTTTACCTGCAATGGTAGTTGAAAAAGAGATTAAAGAAGGAAAAATGCAAGAAATAGCTTGGATGAGTTTAGAATCTACTATACACACACAAATTGCATGGCATAAAGATAAATGGGTCACTTCACCATTAAGAGCTTTTATTGAACTCACACGTAATACATTTATAGAATTTCAAAATAACACTCGTTAATTTCATGTGAAAAGAAGAAGAGTGCCCAAACGATTAGGGCTCTCTGTTTTATTCTCGATTAACTTTTCCCGCAATAATTGAACCTTGAATACCGGTACTTAAACTTAGACCAGTGTAGAACAAAATATATTAAAGAAAGGTTTGAAAAAAGCCAATAAATACTAATGGGTTAAAATTTCCCTTTTTAAAATCTATTCTTTATTTTGTTGCCATTAGAAAAATTTAACGAATAGAGATGTTAGAAAAAAACGATACCCAGCAAACAATACCTGTTCACCAACATATTTTGATGGATATATAAAGCTACATAGCTTAATGTGAAATATGGAAAAACACTTCCCCATAAAAATGTAGCACCAACAGGCGTAAATCCCCCCATTTGTTTTGTAACCTTTTAGCAGTCATGTTTTAGCTCCTTTTCGTTTAATCAAACCAGAGTATAATTCATACACAACTGTTATTAACAAGAAAAATACTCATCATCTAAACTGAAAAATCGATTGCATTAATCGATATTCATGTTAATAATTTTTAATAAATATTGGCCCTTACTACTATCTTCCTGTATATTTCCTTTTAAAAGCCTATGCAAAATCATAAGAAAATTAATATCCTATTTAAGGCAAAGCAAGAGTCTACTATGCAATAAAAATGAGTTTCTCTAGTTTTGCGAAGAGAGAGATAGACTTTGGAGCTTCATCCCCTAAGACGTATTAATAACACTTACCTTTCATTCTTTCTCTAATAAAAAACGTCTCAACCCAATAATATTAAGGATTTGAGACGTTTTAACTACTTTTACTCCAGTTGTGTAAAAGGATATTTTACACGAATTTAAGACTTTAAAAATAATAGAGAGTTTCCTCCCTATCTTCAAAACTGTTCTTAATTATATCCAACTGAAGAAGCATTAAAATTAGATTAGATATTCAGTTAAAGCCCCGGTTAGTGGAAAATTTTTTTCCTTATGTAGAGATATAGTAAGAAAACTACTCCTATACCAACTAAAACACCTGTAGCAACATATAAAAGTATATAAGACTCATCATTCTGACCTTGTTTATGGGCGTCAAGTTTGGAAACACTTGTTTTTTCTGGTTGTGCTTTTAGAAAATCTTCGAAAAAGGTCTTTCTTTCCTCATCTGGGTGTTCAACTTTATCATTGGTAACTTGAACCATACCGTTGGGACTTCCAACTGGTATTAGGAAATCAGCATCCTCACTTTTTTCTAAAAATAAAAGGAATTCGCCACCTTTACTTTGGAATTCCTCTGCCCATCCAACATCATTATAGTCAATGCCTGCCATAAATTGTTTAGAAATATCCCCTTTATAAACATTTATAACATTGAAATCTAAACCTTGAAAAACAAAATCACTTGGTTTCGGCTTAGTTGAAAAATCATATTTACCAGTAACAATAACTTCAGCTCTTTCAACAACGTCTTGTGGTTTTAATCCAACCCAACTTGTAGCAGAAACTGTAATGTTTATTATCATTATTGATAAAAAAAAGCTGGTAAATAATAATATGTAACATAAATTTCTCATTGTGAACCCCCTTTTTCCTTTAATACAAAAAGTTCAACAAAATAGAGTGCAAACTCCCTGTATCAACAGAGTTATCGCTAAAGTGGTTTTCTGAATGAATTGCACCATTTATCATATTTAAATTTATCTTCGTAAAATCGATGAGCATTTATTCGTTTAATTCCAGATTCCAATGCAACATACTCTGCTCCTTGCTCTTTTGCCCAACTATGTATATATAATAGTAATTTCTCACCGTATCCAAATGATCGATATTCTATATCTGTTACTAAATCATAGATAAAAATATGTCTCTTATTATAGAAGTTCACTCTCCAACTTAACCCAGCCACTGAGACAATTCTATTATTATTATAAAGAGCGAATAACACATAACCGTCTCTCTGCATTTCCTGAAGTAACTTCAAATAGGAATCTTCGGTTAAATCAGTCCGAAGCTGGTTTAGGACTGGAAATGCCTCAATCCATTGTTCTTGTGATGTTAATTCCTGAATATTTTCTTGCATAAGGAACCTCTTTCTAATAAGTAATATGTAAATTATAGCTTATTCTTCTTCATCATCAATCTGACCTTTGGTTGTAATCTTGGAATCTATTAGAAGGTATTCCCTTCATTTCACGCTCAAAAGCGTTTATAGCAGAACTTGTCGCGCACACCCTTTAGTTCAATAACTATAACTTGAGAGCTCCAATTTATAAAGATTCAATTCTCCATTTTTCAGCTTCTATATAGTCATAAACATTCAATATTTCTTTGTCATAGTCGTTTTCGATTTCAAAATACCTAACATCTGCTTGTAAACATTTTGTTTTGAATTCATTATGTTCCCTGATTAGTTCTTCTACTGTTCTGTCTTCCGGCCAATTACGGAGTTCAACTTTATTCCTATGTTTTACTATTTTTGTTTCAAAGTTTTCGCGAATATAATTCGTCGAAAAACCTAAGAATACTGGAATGATTTTTTCTGAATAATTGATCTCAAAATTCTTCATATAGTGTGGCAATATATAGCATCCTTCAATAATGATATGTTGTTCATTCTCGATATTTGTCATAATAATCCCTTTTAATATTGGCCAGAGCTTATCTCCAATGACTTCGGTACTATCTAGTGGTGTGAATCCACAATTCTTATCTCCTCTATACAAGCCCATTTTCAAATGGTCTATAGAGAGATAAGAGATATGATATTTTTCTAGTAACTTTTGAGCCATCAAGGTTTTACCAGTAGCACTTACAGCACTTATTAAAATAATCATATATTACTTCCCTTCTGATTTAATTGTTAATTTCACTAAACTGCTTCTATAGTTTACGAAAAAAAGCGTCACCAATTAATGTAGTAACGCCACTTACTTTAAGAAGGAAAAAGGGATACAGAGCTATATAACAATCATCCTTGTTTTACCTACTATATCTCTCCGAACGAAAGGGCTTAAGCTAAATTAATTTTATTGCTAACTTATAATTCTTGAAGCTCGTCCACCGTCACAAATTTATACCCTTTGTTTGTAAGATCTCTTAATATATCTTCAATCACTTCTATTGACACACCTGTTTGATCGTACATGGGATGCAGCAAGATTATCGATCCTGGTTTAATGTTCTCCACTACATAATTAACTTTTTCATCAGCAATGGTGTAATATGTATCTGGTTCTAAAGACCACATAATCGTTTCTCTATTGTGCTTATTTAAATAATAAGGTAATCCCACTAATTTTTTCCCATAGGGAGGTCGAAAGTCGATTTCGCTCTTATATCCAGACTTTCTAATCAGCTCATCTGTTTTTTCAATTTCTTCTTTAATAAAAGAGGGAGATTTTAAAACCATTCTTTTGTGTGAATAGGTGTGATTACCAATTTGATGCCCTGCTTCTACCAACTTCTTTGCTTCTTCAGGGTATTTTTCAATATCATTTCCGATAAGGAAAAAAGTTGCTTTTGCTTTGTATTTATCTAATAATGGCAAAATCTGATCCACATTCTTTGTCGGACCGTCGTCAAATGTTAAAGCAATAACTTTGTCTTCCGTTTCAACTTGGTATGTTAACCCTCCAAAAAATTGAAAGGTTGTTAACTTTGTAACTTTAAAAGTTCCTATGAATAAAAGAACCATAACCAAAAATCCAATGCTAAAAAATATTAATTTCTTTTTCATCCGTGTTTCCTTTCTTTCAAAGACTATTTTTTAACGCTTGCAGATTAATATATTACAAATGCTTTATTGAAGTAGCCTGACCAATACCCTTGATTATTCCAACGAACTCCTGTTCATCTATTTCCTCGTGAACCAAGATTTCCCTTACCATTGAAAATTCCTCCAAGCAAATCCCTCTCTGTTAATATTATTCATTCGTATTCGAGAGTTTTGTTTCATCACTAACCTGCATTGTTGAAATGCAATATAATAACGAATCTTTTTATTGAAAGCTATCAGGTGCCCAAATAGCAATATCATTACCAGGAGTTGCAACTATTAACCAGTGGTCGCCACCAAATCCAGCACCATCTCCAGCTTGCCAACACTCATAAAAATCGTGATGACCGTTTACAAACAAAGTTAGACCAGATTGGAAAGTCATTATTAAATGTGGTATTGTTTCACCTAATTTAACTTCTACAACTTTGTCCCTTCGTAGTTTAAAGATTAAGTTGTATTCCTCATCTTCAGTTAAATCCTCAATTTGGTTTTCTGTAACAGGAAAATCTTTAATATCTGTAGAAAAAACCGTCCATTTTGACTCAATATTAATCCAAAGCTCATCAGGATCTTGATTAGATGTATAATGCATAAATTTGATTAAAATAGAACCAGGCCCTACTCCGAATTTCACTCCATCTAATTGGCTACCGACAAATAAATGGTTCAGTGCTTTTTCTGAAAAATCCCTCTGCTTTAAATCCACATTTATCACTTCTCTCTAATCAACGTTGATTTTCATTACAAATTTCCTAAGACTATTCACTTCCTCCACGAATTACATCTTTAGCTAAATAAGGAAATTCAATAAAAAAAGCATCAATCCCTCCTAGATCGACACATTTTTTAGTTTTAAGAATTTTTGTTTTTTTTAACCTTTTTGATATTGATCCAACGAACAGGAGCTGTCCATAAAAACTCCCGTTATAACTCAAGCTCACCGTTAGTTCAATAAGCATACGTTTATATTTCTATCGAGATATAAACGACACTTGTAATAGCACACTAAAGAATATGGAGAAAATCTTAATCCAAAAATAATTTTTCTTTGATAAAACTGTTGAAGACCTTTCCATATATCCAACAACAACAAGCAAACCGAGAGCACCTATATATGGCTTGAAATAATTTAATTTCTCATTACTCCAATTTGTATCAATAAAACTATAAAAGAACAGAAGCAGAAAAGTATAGGTTCCAATTACAAATATAGTCTCTTTAAAGTTTTCGAGTTTCATCTTAATACCAACTTTTCTTGTTTTTTAATAATTATAATTATAAATCTACGTTGAAGAAAACTGCTACGTTAATGAAAAGCGACTGTTCTTAATGAACAATTGCCTTGTCAGTTTTTTTGAAAATTACTCAATAGAATTCTTATAATAAATGAGATTATCTGTCCATTCTCCAAATTCAAAAATAAACCCTTTTCTAGTACATTCATACTTCATTCCAACACTCTCTGCTAAATTCAATGAAGCAGAATTATCTAAATTGATATGGGCTTCTATACGGTGGAATTTCAAATGATTAAAAGCAACATTAAGTGCTTCTTCTACCGCTTCTTTTCCATACCCTTTTCTCCAATACTGATTATGAATTGTGTATCCTATCCTACCCCATTGAAAGTCATCTCTTGCTAAGGTTGAAAAATCCACCATGCCAAGATGTCTACCATCTTCTTTTCTAAACACTCCAAATACGTGTGCAGTATCTGTAAGTGCTAACTCTTGGTGTTTATCCACCAGATTATGAAACCATTCCTGAGTGCACTCACTCATATCTATTTTTCCGTTATCGTATCGATATTGAGATGGATAACGGTTTTCAAATTCATTTAGCCAATTTTCATAATCGGCTTTCTGTAATGGTCTTATTACTAATCTTTCTGTTTCTGAAACAATCTCAAATGTTCCTTCTGTCAATTTCAATGTGACATTCTCCTCTGTATAGACCTGGTCCTAATGGCAAAACCTACTATTTTTAAATTGATATAGTTTATATGCCTTAAGACATCAAACCTTTCTTTAAGTTATATAAATATAATACTATTATGTATTTATAATATATTTAAACTTTTCTGCCGGTTAGTGAAAAAGCGATTGTTCTTATTGAACACTCGCATCCGTTACTTTAAGTGTAATAGTTCACATACTTTAACATTTTAAATGATATTCCATTCTACCTTAATAAGTAATATCAAAGATAATATCCCAATTTCTTAAATCGAACTAAGAAATTGGGATATTGTTCTACTACTCAATTATTACCTATATGAATTATGTGTTGTATAAAATAACTCTTCTTCTGTATTTCTTACAATGGAAAAGTTTTCAACATTGTAATGTCCATGAAGAGTTTCGTTATGATGATTTATAATTTGTTCGGCACTTAAAACATCACCGTCTGTTGTAGAATGTCCATCTCCAACTAAGGTGACGTCCATTCCATTAATAGTTGCAGTTCGGACTGCACTATCTATGCAGTGTTGAGTTGCACATCCCATTACAACAACATGTCCAATCTCCTGAGATTTCAAGTGATTTAGAAGTCCTGTACCATGGAACGAATTCGTTGCAGTTTTTTCAAAGAAAGTTGCATTTAAAGGTACATTAATTTTTTTATGAACTTGAAAACCTTTACCTATTCCTTCTGCAACCTCCAAGTCCCTTACAAAGACAATAGGAACATTAGAATTATTTGCTTTTTCAATCACTACATTGATATTTGTGATAAGTTGTTCCTTTTTGTAAACAGCACTTTCTTCTTGATTCCCTTCAATTAACTCCTGCTGGGCATCAATGATTAACAATATTTGCTTCAAATAATTTTCCCCTCTCAAATTTAGGGAAACGTTTTTATTTAATTTGACATTTTCCCCTTAATGTTTATAACGTCGATATATTTTTCCATTTTCATAATATCTACCTCCTACACGAAGATTCTCCTCTAATTGAGTGTTGAAATTTAAGGCAGTTAAATATTAACATATTATAGTTGAAATAACACCTCATATCGTCAATTAGTTATTTCACTATCCTGCACCGTTAGTGAAAAAGCGACTGTTCTTGTTGGGGTACCATCAAGAAGATGCGGATTTGCAACGTTAAGAAATTTTCAATACTAAAAAGCCCAAATTCATCTTTAATTAAAAGAGAAATTCGGCTTTTTCATTTCTCCATAACCATTTTTAATTTATATTCAATAACCATGCTTTGACATTGTCTAAAGCATGGTTATTATTTAAACTAATATGAATCTGCTAAGCTACTTTTTTTAGATCAACTATTTATTGAATCCATTAACTGGAAGAAGTATTCAGGTTTATGAGTCTTATTTAGGTTATACCATGAATGTAATGCATCTGGTGTAAATACATCCATTATTTTCAGTACCTCCATTGCAAATTCCAGAGGAGCTATTCCTGATGCAGTAACTAAATTCACATCAGATACTACAGATCTCATCTCATAAAGCTTTTCTCCTTTATAGTAAGGACATACCATTTTTGTATATTCTAAGTTATTACTTGTATGCTTTCTAGTATCTAAGTATCCCATATTCGCGAGGCCCTCAGTTGCACCACAAATTGCAGCAACAATAGTGCCAAGCTTTAAAGCTTGGCCAATTCTTTCCAAGATAGGTTTATGAATTTCTTCACTCCAAGTAGTCCCTCCTGGTAAAATTAAAAGATCTTTACACTCAAGAGTACATTCATCAAGGGAAATATCTGGTTTTATGCTCAGTCCTCCCATAGTAGTAATCATTTCTATATTAGCTCCTACTGTAATTACTTTTAAAGGTGCTAAATTTTTTTTGAAATATCTCCCTGAGTTTAGTTCAGCAATTAAATATCCATATTCCCAGTCCGACATTGTATTAAAAACATATAGAAAAACTTTTTTTGTTTGCATCCAATAACACTCCAATCACAATTGATATAGCTATTATAATAAAACTTCCCTGACAGCTAACGTCAGGGAAGTTATCATTCTTGATGAAATTTTATTAATTCCGACAGAACTTCAATAAGTCTTTTCTTAAGACTTATTGGCTCAATAACTTTAATAGATTTATTGTACGGTAAAAGTAAATAAGGTACATATGTATGTATCATATCTTTCTCAAGAAGAAAAACTGCTTGATTTGAAGTCCGTTCTTGTAAATAATGTCCTAAAAACCAATGTTGGCAAATATCAGCCAATACATTTTTATCACCACTAATAACCAAAGAAATAAACCCTTCATTATCTTCTATAGTTGGAAGAAGATTTTTCATAAAAAAGTCACGTGCTGAAAAATTTTCTGGTCGGTTAAACTTATTTTCGGTTAGCATTAGACTTTCAATTCGATCTACTCTAAAACTACGTATATCATTCCTAAGATGACAAAATCCAATCACATACCACTTATTATTCCAATAGATAATTCTGTACGGATTCATCAATCTATCATTTAATTGCTTTTCGCCACTTTTATGGTACATAATTTTTACTGAGTACCCGCCAGTTACGGCCAGCTCCAACTCCTTCAAAAAAGGTTCCATAGCGAGAGAACTTAATCGACTTATTACTTCAAGACTTGTTAAATGTTGGTTTATCTTTGTTTCCTGCTCTTGATTTGAGTATTTACTTAGTTTTGAAATGGCCCTATTTAATGCTTCACCTCCATAATATCCGGCTTCTTCTGCAAAAACAGCAGCGTGAAATAGTGAAGTTTGCTCCTCAAAATCAAAAAAAAGAGGTGCCTCAACAAAATTGTTCAATAAAGTGTATCCACCGTTATGTCCTGGTTCCGAAATTATAGGTACGCCACTTGTTGAAATTGTATCAATATAACGATACACAGTCCTTATATTCATCTCTAACTTTTCTGAAATTTGTTTTGCAGTAATTTTTTCACCTGAACGAAGCATCCATAAAATTGCTAACATATTGTCAATTTTAGGCATATAATTCCACCTTTATATGAAATTTAATTTCTATTATATATTTCCGATTATTGGTATAACTCATTAACTGTACCTTTCTGATAGCTTTCTATATAATGAGGAGCTAGACAAATTAGTAAATGTTTAATACCTTCTCTTCTCACTAAACTGCACATTTATTTTTATTAACATAGAAAAAAGCACTCCTTATAGAAGGAATACATCCCTTATTTTAATTAGCAGTTACTCACGTCTAAAATCATACTTTTCATCAAGTACATCTAATGAATGTCCGTTAATCACTACTGTATCATCGTCTGTCCAAGAAATATTTGCAGTGTCTTCTTCATAGTTCCAGTAGATATTTTTAGTTTTACTTTTTCTTTCATTAAAAACTAATTCACCACGAATTGAATATGAAGTTGTTGCACCTCCATTAGCGACATAAGCTTTTAGGGTATATGTTCCATCAGGTGAGGTAACTTCTGTTAGATATGCTCCTGTTGGTAACCTATTCATATCAAAAAAGGCCCAATAAATAACATAACCGACCAATGCAATAAATAAAAATGAGACCGTAATAAGCGTTTTAAAAACCTTTTTCATTAAACTCTCTCCTCATGGAACTAGTCTTACCCTTTCATTTTAACATTAATTTCCTTTTATTTAATATACAAAAAGCTCTCCTGTCTTTATGCAGGAACGCTTATTGCAACGATTCCTGATTTTTCAGACCGTAAACATTTATTTTCACTTATTTGATCGCTTACATTTTACTATGTGCGAAACCACTCATATTGTATTCGAAAGGATAAGTTCAAAAGTGGGGATTTAGAATTTAATTAAAGTTCAAACAAAGGAGGAATTGACAGATTACTTGAGGAAACTTCAAATACAGCAAGGTTTTGTTGGGTAAAAGTAAGCATGAGTGAACAAATTGAGAAAATAGTGGAATGATAGTGGTCACTTAATTCATAATTGAGGAAAGGTTGGAAATTGAATTTGGACCTTCTGATATCCATCATGAATCTTAAAAGCTGACTGACCTATAACATTTTTATTTGTAAAGTTTCATTGCGTCCTCTAGAAAGTTTAAATATTTAGAAACAAAACCTTTTGGCTTCATAATTTTAACTTTATTACCGAATCCAGCTATAAATTGGTAGGCAAATTGATTCTCTGGCAATTCAATTGTCGCAAGGTAACTTCTTTTATTTACCTTTGTAACGGCATTTTTTCCGTACCTCTCGATAAATTGATCTCTTACAGAAACATCTATCGCTAGTTGTACACTAACCACATTTTGTTGTACATTGTGTTTTTTTTCATCCTTAAATTCCTTTTCAGACCTTGGGACAAAAAAACCGTCTTTTTGGATATTTATTATCCTCGTCAATTTAAACGTTCGATAATCCTCCCGTTCTACACAATAACCAATAAGATACCACCGCATCTCACTTAAATGTAATTTATAGGGTTCTACGACTCTATAAGTTATGTTTCCTGTTTGGTCTACATACTCAAACTTTACTAACCAATTATTTTCAATTGCCTTCTTGATAAATAAAATTTCTTCCTTAATTTCACTTCTTCCAACCCAATCATAAAAAGATAAATTAAGTTTTGGAAAAATATCTTTGCTAGCCATTCCTTTGATTTTTTGAATAGTGGTTTTAACCTCTTGATTCGTAATTAGTCCCTCAAAACCACCTAAAGCTATGAGTATATTTTCAATATCGTTGTGATTTAGTAATCGTTTGTCGAATTTATATCCTTCCATTAGCGCATATCCCCCTTCAGCACCATATTCCGCATAAATAGGGATGTTTGAATAACTTAATGCTTCCATATCACGTTGAATCGTTCGTTTCGTTACATTAAAAAGTCGACTAAATTCTGATGCCGACACAACTTCTTTTTGTAACAAGATCATCACTATCGAGATAAGTCGTTCAATTTTTTTCATATTCCCCTCCCATATACGACATACTGTTGTCGCCTATGTCCTATTATACTTCAAATATGAAAAGGAGGAATTAAATTATGAAAGCAATATCTTATCTACAATTTGGTGGAAGAGCAGAAGAAGCGATAGCCTTTTATGGAAAAGCATTACAAGCAACAAATGTTAAAATGGTGAGATTTGGTGCTTTAGGTCAAGATCCAAATGCTCCATTAACGGAAGAAGAACAAAACATGATTATGGAATCTCGTATTGAGTTTTCGGGGAATAGTTTAATGATCTCTGATGTTCCGCCTTTTATGCAAGCTGCAGCAGGCAAAATCACAACAGGGAATACCGTCTTAATTAGTATTATTGATGCTGATCCAGAAATGAATAAACAATGTTTCGAAAAGCTTTCGGAAGGTGGTAATGTGATTATGCCGATATCTTCTACCCCATGGTCAGCAAGTTTTGGAATGTTAGTCGACAAATTTGATGTAATGTGGAAATTTAATAGTGATGCGAGTAAATTTCTAGATAGTTTCGTAGATTAATTTTGAATTATCAGAGTGGGTGTCCCGGCAATATTTTAATACGATACACCCACTCTAATCCATTATTAACAGACCCTGAATTACCTTTATGATTGGTGATTGCAGGGCTTGTTTTATTTTTATTTTAGTTTGAAATTTTATTAGAAGTAGGGATGTAATTGGACAAGGAAAATTAATTTATAGTAGGAATGAGTACTAAACACTGCAGTATAACATAAAACCATTAGTGAAAAAGCGACTGTTCTTATTAAACACTCGCTTACCGTTAATTAAATTTAATTATTTGAAGACCAGGTATAAAATAACTGCTACAACAACAATAAATCCACCTATTGTTGGGCTTCCATAAACCGCTCTATTCCATCCATCATCAGTATCAATTTTACTTTTCTCAGGTTTATCTTTATCTTTTCTCAACGTATTCTCCCCCGATACCTGTTTCGTTAGTGAAAAAGCGACTGTTCTTATTGAACACTCTTACTTTGTTAGTTGAAGATCAACCACTAATTTCCCAAAATTTATTTATTACATATTTTAATAGATGATATGTACCAAATAACAAAATAACACCTACGAAACTAATGGTGAAACTATCACCTTTGAAGATAAAAGGACTTAGGATTTCATTGTTAAATATATAAGCAATTAAGTAATATACAAGGACAATAACAAGGAATAATGACATGCCCAATTTTGTAATCCTTTTGTTTTTAACAGACCATATTAATCCTACTACTACAACAATGAAAAAAATCCACGCACCAAAATTCATAATCTACCACCTAGGCTTTTAATAATCGAAATGACTTTATCTTCAAAGTTGAATTAATAACATCCTTCTGTCAAAACCTACCCGAAATCTGTGTTACCTTTTCAGTTACGCACCTTTTAGTTCAATTAGTATTTAGATAATCTAATACAATATCAACTCTTTCATTGACTGAATAATCCCCTTCAATTTTTAATATTGGACAAGATAAGTCTGCCATTCATTATTCGTGTAAAGATTTACTTCCAACTTCCATTCCCGCACTATCATATAAAGAGGCCCACTCTAAGAATCTTTTTGATTGTTCATATTTACTACCACCTGCTAATATTTCATTTCCATAACGTTGAAATTCCCTTTGTTGTAGCCTTTCAAGCCTTATATTTTGTGGAAGCCATAAAAAAATAACTAGGTCAAAATAATTTTTAAAGTGATCACCCAAACCACACACTGCACCAGAAAGAATAAAGTTTTCATTATGTGATAAATCTTTTTCAAGCAACCGTCTTCTTTTATGTACTTCTCTTTGTTTAGTGAATTTAGTTGTCCAAAAGAAATCATCGGTATCAAGATGAGTATGAGGCAAAACTTTTGATAATGAAGAACCAAGTGTCGAAGTTCCAGCCCCCGATGCTCCCATTATGTGAATTTTCTCTTTCATTGTTCTCCTCCTAAGGTACTTTTTTGTAACAAAAAACTATATGCTTCTCCTACTCTTCCGCTCTTTATTTTAACAATTTTCTGTTTTTAATTATATCTATAGGAAAATCTTGTATTTTTGTTAAAATGAAATTAATGGAGTATTTAAAGCATTGATAAATGGATTTAGGAGTGAATGAAATGCGAGTTATTATGTTAATCTTAGGTTTGTTTATTGTATCTTCCTTAACGGGATGTTTTGGGGAGGATTATGACTTCTCTCCGCCGACAGTGACTGTAATGAATGGTCAAGATGAAACCATAGAGTTAGCAGAAGCTAATATTGATTGGTATCATGACAGTAAATATAACAAAGAAACAGAAAATATCTATTCATTTGCAAAGGAACAAGATACATTATATTTAAAAGCTGGTGATGAAGCCTCATATAGCTTAGAGAATGGTCATTTTAATCCGAGTGGAAAAGGAATAAGTATTTCAGTGTGGAAGAATGATCAAAAAACTGAATTAGAGTTAAAGGATGTTCAGACCTTTTCACTACCAAAGGAAATTGGTGATTACACCTTAGTGCTCGACTTAAATACAGATAAAGGAAATGCCCAATATGTTGGGAATATCAGTATTCAGTGATTTCTAAGTGGGCTTGCAGTTTAGTAAAATGTATCTCATCTTGTCCTTCTTCTAAATTTAAGCTTACTCTCTCCTTTATCCATTTTTTAGCTTCAATAAATTTATTTGAAGGAATATTGAAGGCAAAATGATAGTAAGGATTACTTGTAATTACTCTATTTGAAGTGAATTCTAATTCACTACTACCGACAGCAAGCCTAAAGCTGTTATCACTCTCTTCAGTCAAATTGAATCCTAATTTGTTAATATAAAAATCTTTCATTTCAGTTAATTTAGTTGTTTGTAAAGTCATTGATTTGATTTCCATCTAAGCTTCTCCTTTCATAATAATAGTTTAAGATCTAGCTTTTTATAAGTATCCTGCACGGTTAGTGAAAAAGCGAATGCTCTTACTGAACACTCGCACTCTTTTGTTTAAGTACAATGATTACACAAACTTTAATTTTCTAACATCACTTGAAAATCTTTAACATAAACTGCATTTCCAGTAATTTGAACTTCAAATGATTCACTATTTTTGGAAACTTGTACGACTACCCGACCATCTTTTTCAACTTCATGACCTTGTTCAACTATAAGATTCAGAGGTTCTATAAAACTATTTTTTATGTATTTTGCATAATAAGCCCCCATTACTCCTGAAGCAGTACCAGTTACTGCATCTTCAATAGTACCTGAATAGGGTGAAGAGAAGTGTCGAGCATGCATATCAGCTTTGGGATCATATGTTTCCAGACAAAAAGGATGAACAGATGATTTAGGCATTTCCTTTAAAATTTCAGGGAATTGTTTATTATTCGGTACCATTTTTTGAAAAGCACAAAGTTGTTTTACCGGAATTAGCAAAGTCCAAGTACCTGTACTTCCATAAAGAATAGGCAAATCAGAATGAAGGTCTGATTCTTTTAATCCTATTGAGTTTGCTAATTCTTCTTTTGAACCTGTAAATTCATTGAATTGAGGAGAAGCCTGTTTCATCGTTATAACTATTTCTCTATCAACAGATGTGCTAATTTTAATCGGTAGAATACCAGCGTTTGTTTCAATTGTTATTTCTGTTTTATCTCCCAATAAACCTTTACTTTTTAAAGCATAAACAGTTGCCATTGTGGCATGACCACATAAATTCATTTCATGACCTGGTGTAAAAAATCTTATTCTAAGGTCAGCTACATCTGATTTAACTGGAAAAGCCGTCTCATTAAAGCCAACTTTGAAAGCAATCTCTTGCATTTCTAAATCTGTCAATTCATCACCGTTTAAAACTACTCCCGCAGGATTTCCCTTGTTAGGCTCTTTACTAAAAGCATCATAATGATAAACCGTTATCGACTTCATAACCAATTCCCCCCTTAGATCAAATTATATATATTTCATTATTTTACCATTTAGATTTAATTTCTTGGTCAAAAATAGTCCAATCTCAATAAAAAATAAAAGTTTTTACTTGTTCCAGAAACACCTTCTTTGTTGTCTAATTGTTCAATTAACCTGGACCGTTAGAGAAAAAGCGACTGTTCTCACACTCGTTCCCTTTAGTTGAAATAAGATTAGTTTTTTTTCACTTTGGATAACACAAAATAAGAAACTAAATATAAGAGGGATAAAAGGAGAAATACTATTAAAATTGAAAGTAAGAAATTCTCATGATGCCATATTGTTCCACAACACTTAATTCCATAAAAATAAGGTAAAGGTGGGTCAATTTTAACCCAAGTCAGCTCAACAAATCCTACGGGAAATCCTATTTCCATAGGGAAACTCTCTTCTAACTCGTTATATGTATTTATCATTTTACCGTCAATGAAAGCAGTGGAAAAAACCAAAATGGCCGAGATAATCATTATTAATGTTAGAGATACTAACTTTTTTATAATAAATCTCACTCACAGACCACCTTTCTTTCTCTATAAAATAATTCTATCATTTTTGTGCACTTCTCTTGAACAAGCCTCCCGCATTTAAGTGATTGACTTCACATTATCATAAATTTTCATACTAAAATCATAGCAAAAGGTAAATTAAGGTATAATAAAAGGAATCGTCATATTAGTGAGCGATATAGAAAATCAAAATAAATAAATTAATTAAATTATAAAACGATAGCAATTGAAAGGGAGAATGAAATGGCAATAAAAATGTCTAATGAAATAATAACTAAAATTGTAAAAATATTTCCCCTTTGTTTATTAATTTTAGTAGTTTCTTCTTTCTGTTTCTACCTTTTAATTAGTATTCTAGAGGGTGAATACCTTTATTTCCTATTATTATCTAGCACTAATTTAATTCCTTTATACTGTGTTATTATATATTCAATTTTTGCAATACCTTTACAAATATTTCTAAATAGTAATCCAAAGAAATTCAATTTATTTTATCTCTTCTTTTATACTATTTGTTCATTTGTGGCTCTATTTATAATATCTATAGTGTTATTTACAATATCGTCAATTGACTTATTAAAAATGGCAGGATATTACAAATTTAGTTTCTCCATAGCTCTTATTTTTTGGTTTTGGGATTCTATCTTTTCGCAAACTAAAGTTATAGCTAGTAACAAACTCCATAGTGCTCGTGATTAGCTACAGCTTAATTTCTTACTTAATGGGGATTTTAGTATAATTTTTGATAGACTATTAAGAATATAACTTTAATAGTCTTTGTATTGGTAAATCATTCGGATTATTCAACTCAACAAAATAGTCTAATTGCCATTTTTGTGTTTCAATAGCCTGTTTGCTAGTAGGTTGTTCCCATATAGGATATACTCTAATTGCCATTTTCCCTTTTGTAGTAGTTGTGTTAAGGATTTTTTGTTTCACTAGAACTTTCTTTGGAAAAACGAATTGTCCATATTTATTATTACTAGTAAATGTATTGATAACCAATAAATCAATAGCTTGTTCATACGAAAAAGCTCGGTTTTTATGATTCCTATCTTTTTCCCAAAAAGCAACAAACTGTCCTATTTTAGTAGGTGTTTTCTTTGCTACTCTAAACCTAACCGATTTCGAGTTTAACTGAAATACACCCGCTCCGTAGTCAGAATTTTGTTCTTCTTCTCGAATATTTTTTATAATGAAGTAATTTGGCTCATAATATGTTTTATTTACATATGTTAACGCCTCGTAAAATTCATTCACTACTTATACTCCTTATTTTTATGAACAAGATTAATGCTCTATTAAAGTAAGATTATCCTAATTTCAAACATTGCCTTTACCAACATAAAGTACTCCTTTGAATCTTTAATGCTTTCTCTCTAGAACTTGCTTCTGTAGCACATAAAGTAGTCTTGCTATACAACTTCGTTTGTAACTAAAATATTCCTAATATCTTTCTATAATTACTACATCATCGGAAGGAGTAAGATACTCCTTTTCACTCAATTTAAAATCAGCGCCTTGACGGTCTATCTCTGCATATTGAACTACTTCATTCTCTTTCATGAAAACCAAAAGATATATATCGTCTCTCCAATCAATATTACTAGGATCCCTAAAATGAACATTTAATTGTTCATCTATAAGCTTCTGAGAACTATAAGGTTTAAAAAGGAAACCTTTATCCCAATCAAAATTAGCTAATGTTTTAATACGTATTTCAGTATTATTTATATCTTCTACTATAGAATATATTGATTTCTCCAGTTCTACATTATGGTGAACTTTATTAAGGATGCTATATCCTGTTAGAACTAATAGTAGAAGAAGAACCCCAAAAATAACTTTCCTCAAATTAAATCTCCTTTCTTTATTTTAATAGAGATGATAGGAAACTTATTCTCTTACGAATACATCAACAAAAATATCCAATTATATTTTTAAAGTTTTATTATTCACTTAAAAAGTCAATCTTCAACTTTACATAATGGTAATTATATTAAAGCTGACAACAAAGTGTTTACTTTATCAATTCTATTAGTTTATATGGTGGACCTGAAAGATTATATAAGAGTTCTTCTCGCTAATATAAAATGGCTCAATACAAAAAGTAAAAATGCGAAAACAATGTTTATTAAAGCCTTTTCTAGTAATAATTGATAGGAGCTTTCTATATCAAAAAACATTATGTTATAAACTGGCATTAACTTAGATCCACCAGTAAAGTATTTACCTGCTACATAACCTACAATACATAGAATTGGGATGACAATATTTCTTGTTAAGACTATTAAACAAAAGCCTAGCGCACCATAAAGAATGCTTTGGGGAATATATTGTAAAACTTGTATACTAAATAAAATTTCTTCATGTCTTTGAGATATAAGGAACAAACAAATTATAAATAAAGCCAAAAAACACAATAGAAACATTAGAGCACGTAGTACTCCATGAAAGAAAATAGACACAGGATACGTAAACAGTACTTCTCCCATATTATCCTCATAATAATCAATAAACAAATACATACACCACCATGCTGCAAGTGGACATATGACAAATTCAATAAATATAGATAACTTTCTTGCGATTTCTGGTCCTAGCTCAGAGTAATTAAAGAAAACCAAAAAAAGTAAGGCTAGTAGTGGAAGAATGGCTGATAGCCCCATTGATTTGATTTCAAAGAAGAAATCAATTTTTCTTATACTCTTCATATTTCTTTCTCTTCTTGGATAAAGTATAAATAAGCATCCTCAAGACTTGGTTCTACAATATATTCATCTTCACCTTTTGTTGTAAAGTACCTGACGATATACTTATCTCCACTTTCCTTTGTAGAGATTACTCTTAAAGAATCTAAATCTACTTGATCAAGTAGAAATGATTTTTCTGCTACTTTACCTCTTACTAAACTCAATATCTCGGTTTTCGTCCCAAATTTAATTACTTTACCATTCTTTAAAATACAAATTTGATCACAAGTTGTTTCAATATCTTCAACGATATGTGTAGATATAACAATATTACGGTTTTTACCTAGTTTTCTAAGCAAGCTTCTAAAGCGTACTCTTTCTTCAATATCTAGACCTACTGTCGGCTCATCTACGACAAGCAGCTTAGGGTTACCCAATAAAGCTTGTGCTATTCCAACCCTTCTGAGCATCCCACCAGATAATTGTCTAATTTTATTTGATTGGACATTAAGTAAATTGACTTCTTCTAACGTTGAATGGATAACATCCTGCCTAATTCCTTTATCAATTCCCTTTAGTAAGGCTAAATGATTGAGGCATTCCATAATCGTCATATTTTTGTACATTGAAAAGTGTTGAGGCAAGTAGCCAATATGTTCCCTAACTTCTGTTTTATTTTCCCACAAAAGTTGACCAGCGCGAATTGTCCCACTACTTGGATCTATAAGTGTTGTTAAAATCCTCATTAAAGTTGTTTTCCCAGCTCCATTTGGCCCCAGCAAACCAATCGAACCTTTTATTTCTAAATTCACATCTTTTAATATTTCTTTTCCTTTAATGTTTTTATGTATATGGCTAAGTACGATTGTATCCATAAATTCACCTCACATATTATTGTACTTATTCAACAATGTATTTAATTCAGCCCAGCCTTGTCCTTCTCGAACTAGTTTATACCATTCTTTATAGAGAGGGTGGTGACTATTATTTGCTTCATCTTTTTTAAGCCATGTATTCAATTTCCCTAATACAGAGTTTACCTTTTCATTAATTGTTAATTTATGTTCTATAAAATTATTAACATGGTCAGTATCATCATTTAATCTCATTTGTTTATTTAATAGTCGTGCATATATAAGATTGAACAAGGTGTTAAATTCATATTGCTGTTTATCGTAAGGTAAATCCCTTGTTGTAAAAGCAGGGACGATTTCATAAGTTAATTCATCTAAAAAGAGATTGAAAAAATCACGATCTATATCTAGATATATTGGAGTTCCTATTATAATGCTTTCATGATCAATGAAAGCACTTTCCCCAACTAAAGAATCACTAATATTAGTTGTAGGAAGAAAGTAAATTTGCTTTGGTTTATTCGCATCTATTATAGAAAGTCCCTTTTTCAAATGAGTGTATACATTGTTAACATAGGTTTCAAATTTTCCAAAACCGTGGATTGAATCCTCCCAAGTGATAGGATATATGATCGTTACATCCTGATATTTCTTTTCATTTAACATTCCCGAAATAACAGTTATTCCAGAAGAACTGTTTCCGCTCCATTTATTTTTTTCTTTCTTGTCTAAATTAGTATAGATTTTTTTATTGTAATTGACTGTTAGTTGATAGTTCGTCTCTTGCATATATTTATGGGAAATTCTATGTAAGCCATTTTGTTTGGTAACAATGTCAAAAGCAGGTGCATAATTGATACTAGGAATCCACGCTAAGTGATTTGGTAAATATATTGATTGTTGATTGCCAAAATATAGATCTGTTTGAAGCCCCTCATAATCAAACGTAACCTTAACTTTCTGACCTATACCAAGCTCTTTATTTAAACGAATTTCAACTCTATCTCCATCCTGAAGAAATTCTACAATTTTCCCATCAATTTCTATATGATTTACTTTTAATTCATGAAAGAGGGTAAAGAAAAGCTTACTTAAGTTATTATCTCCCGTATTTAGTACCTCAATATCAACCTCTAAATGTAATTGTTCCTTTGGTTCTAAAAGAATATTTACATTTTCTAGCTTTATATTCTGCATCTCAATTCGAATATCAGTATCATATTTCCGATAGTAGTCTATTATTCTAATTGTGTCATCGACTAAGAGTTGCTTCTCTTTCATTAATCCAAAAGTGGAAGCAATAACAATAATTACACAAATAGCCGCTGTTAGAATAAGCTTTTTATTTACAAAAACTATTTTTTTCTTAATAAAAAGCATCAAAAATATGAGAAAAATCAAAGTAATCAAAAGTAGTTTTTTCCAAAAATGAGCAGGTTCTAGTGAGAATCCGTATAAAGCGTGATAATTACTATGTGGATTAGGTTCACCTAAATTAAACCATTTATCTAAAGGTACATGAAAAAACCTGTTTAAGGATTCTAAAAAAACATAATTAATAGGGATTAACATACAATAAACAACTAATGATAGTGGATAAATAAATTTCCCTCTTATCAAACTTGCAAGAAGCATTCCAATTAAATAAGAAATAAAAAAGGATCCGCTCCAAAAAAGACCTATGTAGATGAATACAGATCTAAGATAAGAATATTCTAATATAGGTTGTCCATAAAAAAAGAGCAGATAGGCTACAAAAATACTTATTTGACCTAGTAATATAAAGGTTACTCCAACCAGGCATTTACCTATAAACATCGTGAAATAACCCTTATGGATAATGGTAGATAACTCCTCCATACTACTAGATTCTTCTATACGAATCATCCAAATACCAAATAATAAGTAGGTTAACATCCCCGCGATGACCAACTGACTCGACGTATTTAAAGCACTTGGTGGAGAAAAAGTGTCATATCGATATAAGTAGAATATATAAAATATATAACTATGTAATAGGATAAATACGAGTGGAATTAACCTAGTTCTAAGCACTAGCTTTCCTGAAAACAATGCTGTTTGTATGGTTTTACTAAAGTTCATTATTGCACCTCTATGACTATATAAACCTTTATATATTGATGATTTAGATAATAGAAAACAAAAGGATAATCAACTATTTTCTTGTTACTAAATTTTTATAGTTTTATAAGACTCATTATACTTTAACATATTTATCCAATAAAGTTATACTAGAAATTTACAATTTTAGATTCTATGAAAAAAGGCGCATTTCGTTAAATGCGCCTTTTTGTAGAACCATTAGTTTGTTAAAGTTCAAATTGTTCTATTTTCTTGAAGGTCATCGAATACATATCTTGTATAGTATCTTCTCCCTTTCTATCATTATACAACCCCACTCCCAAACTTTTATATTGTCATCTCCTTCAGATTTAAGAACCCCTACAGTATAGCTGTTACCAGGAGTCCAATCCCAAGACTCATCATATTCAACATCTTTTTCAGTAAAAGGAATATGACTTGTAGTAGATATAAAAAAGAATGGGATATTGGATTCTAAGTATACATCTGAGTATTCACTTTCTGCAGCTTTGTAGAGATTATCTTTCATAATAAAGACTGCATCATATAAATCTAACTTTTCACTTGATAAATCATTAAAAGAAATTTCACTGAATCTTACTTGTTCCTCTTTAATTTTTGGTGGATCTCCAATAACTGCTATGCTTAAAGATTTACCATCATATAAATCAAAATCAAGATTAGTAGAACAAGCTGATAAAGAAAATAAAAGTACAATAACGAAAATAATTAAAATGTGTTGTTTTCTTTTTGATAATTTCATATTCAGTCTCCTCACTAATAAACAATATAAAACAACAAAACTAGGATATTAATCTATTATGTTTAAAGTAAATAACATTATATTTTAACAACATGTATACGTCTATCTAATTTCTCTTGCTTTTGCTTCGACCTATTCTTTTATAGCTATTTTACTATGTAATCATGGAGGGTTCTTTAAAATATTGCAGCTTTAGTCTAAGTCCGAACGCAACATTCCATATATAATGCTATCTGTCCATTCACCTTTATTCCAAAAATCCTGAATGAGATGCGCTTCTTTTCTCATACCTATACGTTCACACAATTTTTGTGATGATTTATTTCTTGCATCAAGATTGGCTTGTATGCGATGCACATAAAACTCTTCAAATAACTTCCTGACTAAACCACTCACTGCTTCTGAAGCGTAACCTCTTCCCGAAACTTTTTCAGAAAAGCTAAAGCCAATTTCAACAGTATCTTTCATATCTGTATACCACACAGATAAATCACCTATTACTTGATTATGACTTTCTACTGCCAAACTTAAAGCTGTATCCTTTGTGAGTACACTGTTTTTTAGCTTTTTATTAAATTTTTCCTGCATATTTTCATATGTCCAATTATCATGTAAGAGATATCTACATGTATCCTCATTATTGTATATATGAAATACATCTTGCATATCGTCACTCCGATACGTCCTAATTGTTAATCTCTCAGTAGAAAATTCCATAAAAAACTCCTCCTACGATGCCTGTTCAGCTAAACTGCATCTCTATTTCAAAAAATGAAAAATGCAATTACTAATTAAAAGGCTCTTTTCTAAAAGATTGTTGCTGCTACTAGATTTGGTATAATTGTTCTATGGTTATTAGCTTTAGCCATTACATCAATGTAAGGGCTAATACAAACGCATGCTTTTATGTTAATCCTTCCTTATATTATGTATCTCTTATAATGTGCCCATCCTTTTTAAAGTTTGCGCGTTGACAAGAACCGAAATGCATTATCAATACCAAACATATACCTTCTTACTTGAGAACCTTTAAGAAATCACGCCTTTTCATAGTCCTAGAAGAGCACCCGCTTGTTTAAGATTTACTTTCATTTTCTTTATCTTCAAATACCATTTCAAGTGAAGTCAGTAATATCGCAACTATAAGTCCTGTTTTCAAGGTGAGAGTAATACCACCCATAAACACATCAACTATAGAAAGAGATAACCAATTTGATAGACTTTGAATAGTAAACTTGATAAGCAAAGTTTCAAATTCCCCTGTGATTTTTTCTGTAATTAGTTCAGAAATTGGTTTAGAAAACAGTTCGACAATAAAAGCGAGAATAAAAAAACTAATAACAAAAATAATCAATGACCAAGCAGAAGTGTACTGAATACCAAGCAATTTAAAAATACCCGCTATCCCAAACAAGTAAATCCCTATAATAAAGCCTAGTATCACTGCTATAAAAAGTGTTACTCCCACTACGGTTCCTATTTTTTGCTTCAAATTTTGTTTACACTCCTTCATCTTAATACTCTTCTTTCCTCAAAAATCTATCTCAATTTGAAATTTTCTTCAATAACTTCCAAGAAAATCCACCTTTCGCTTTTCCTTTCTCTGTAAAACAGAGTCCAGTATTAAATCCACAATTTAAAATGCAATTATAGATCCATTAGTGGGTATTTCATATCTTTTGTGTTTATGTAATTTAACATTTTTCAGGAATATATTTATAATAAAATCCCTCATCTTGGTAATGTGAAAATATATCGTAAATATCCTTCTTCGTATTCTGCATCTTAACAACTCTACTTTTTTCCATTTAATGTTAATACGCTTAAAATGGAAAAAAGTTTCAATACATGTGAGTAATTTCTTCTTGAACTACCCTGCACAATTAGTGAAAAAGCGACTGTTCCTATTGAACACTCGCCACCCGTTCCTTCTATGAAGTTATATCAATACTTTGAAATTGCACTTATTATTAAAAATTGTGGACTTTTCATAAGTCGGTCATAGTTTTCAGGTGCTTTATCTTTAAATGTCATTGTAGGCTGGGGCTCAATAACTTCTTTAATAGCAAAATATTTAAGTGTTGTGTTTAAAATATCACTTAGAGGTCTTCGATAAAAAGGTACTTCATATAATTTACCTTCTTTATTCCATTTATCAATTATTAATTCAGTTGAGAAATATTTAGGGTCTTGGAGTAATTTTATATCTGATATAGGGTGATGTACCGAAAACAAAAGGATACCTTTAGGCTTCAAAATCCTTTGAAATTCACTAAAGGTATAATCCCAATTCTTTAAATAATGTAGAGTCAGTGAGCTTACAATAAAATCAAAAGAATTATCATCAAAAGGTAATGCATCCTCTAAATCTAGACAAATAACCTTTGCCTTTTCTCCTATACGCCTCTTTGTAGAGTCAACCATCTCAGGACTAATATCAGTTGCCACAACATTAGCTCCTTTACTGACTAATTGGAAAGTATACCAGCCAGCAGCACAGCCAGCATCTAATATAGCTTTACCATTTAAGTTTTCTGGCAACTGACTTAACATTGATGGTCTTTCATATTCACTATTATACAAGCTGGTTGTGTCCAGATTATATTCGTAAACCTTTGCAAGTTGATTAAATGTTCCTTTAACCATTTCTTTCACAACTTCCCCTCCATTCATACTACTTAAATTCAAACAAAAAATGCGATATTCCTACTTGAAATAACCTGCAGAGTTTGTTTATGAACACTTTATTAATTTAATCGGTTTAATAAATATAATGTATAAGGAGTCACTAAAAAAATAGCTGTATAAAGCCCTGGAGTATAGGTTTTTAATAACCATGACTGAATAACATGTGCTACATTATGTAGTAAAACAAATGTTAAGAATGATAGATACATTACTCCAATCCATGAGCTTTCTAAGTTTTGGATTTTCAAAAATGTAATGAATGACATTGTTATAAATAAAAAACATCCCTTTTGGCAAAGGTATATGAATTGACATTCCAAAAATTCCAGATTTGTTTGTGTATCCATTTGCTTTCATCAGTTATCTTGTTTTTATTTTTCATTGACCACTTTTCTACAGCTATAATTTCTTCAAAATCATGAAGCATAAATATTACTACAAATAACCATATAACATTATACAGTTCAACTTGAAACATTTATCTCTCCCAATTTATTACCTTTTTATTTTTCATGTGACTTCTTATTGCATTAAACTGCCCTTTACTTCAATAAACATAAAAGTGCTACTGCTTTGTCTTGATCTTCAACTCTTGCACCCATTAAGTGAAATTGTTCACAAAAAAATAATGGTTTTCTAGCTTTTAAAACTAGTTTAATAGTTGAATCCTTTGAAACTCTCCTTAGTCTCTCAAATATAGCCCTTCCTTCAAACAGAATTAAGCTTCGGTAAAGAAGTTGGACCCATACTTTGAAGATTTTAAAATCTCACTTTCACTATTACTTATAACTTCTGTAAAGAACCTATACATCTTCTTATATATTCCGATTAATAAATCGAGACTCAGATGCAAATAAATTCTTGAACATAAACACCCTTTAATTTTATTTGGCAACTATAGCGATGTTTTACATATTCCTTCTTAACGTAATCAAAAAGGCAAACATCATGTGCTAACCTCTACAATCCTTAGTATGAATCACTTAATTATCAGGATAAATTATTTTATTGCACTTTCATCCATAAAAAAAAGCTCACAAAGATGACCGTCAATATCCTCAAAACCCCATCCAAACATAAAACCATGGTCTTGTTGGTCCTTTGAAGGTTTTCCACCTACTTCTGTAGCTTTATTTACAACCTCAATGACTTTTTCTTTACTATCAACAGATAGTGCCAAGATTACTTCATTACTTTTTGTAGAATCCGCAATTTCTTTTTTCGTAAAAGTCTTAAAATGATCTTCAACTAATAACATAGCAAATATATTATCATTAATAATCATGCTTGCTGCGAATTCATTTGTAAACTGAGCATTGAATTCAAATCCCAATTTAGAGAAAAATTCCTTAGTCTTATTTAAATTTTTTACTGCTAAATTCACGAATATCTTATCAGCCTGAAAACTCATGCTACTCACCTTTACTATAGTATTGTGAGTCATTCACACTATAGTTCTCTATTTCACTAATTAATTCCTTCCAGGAATATATTTATTTTTCTGAATTAATTAAGCGACATAAGTTCCTGGCTTCCTTATTAAACTAAAGGACCCTTTTAAATCAATAAGAAACTTTGGATTGATCTAAATAATAAATATACATATCAAACTGTAACCTTTTTGATCTTTTGAAAGTCTCTTATCTCATTACCAACATCAAGATTTAGCGAATTTTTTCAATAACTGCTATTTAGCTTTTAGGTTATGTGTTAATTACTGACGATTTTAAGTTTCAACCATCTATGATGTTGTTTTTAGGTTTCTGTCACCTAATTAAAGAGGAAATAGTAGTTTTAAATAACTTCAGATTCATAACAGGATGTTTAATGCAAAATTGAATAATAATTATCTATCTTCTCAATGGCTAAAGGCATTCAAAATTTAAACATGTCTTCTAACTTGTTATCGACTACTAGCTTCAAGTAATTTATATTAATTTAATGTGGCTCTCTACCTTTTGTAGTACATCTAATCTTTGTTTAATATCAATATTGTTAATGCTTTGTTTAGACCAGATTTTGGGTAGTTTACCGCTTTCTATATAATTTAGTGCTTTTCTAAAAACATATTGGGAAGTACCTTTTCTATCTATAAGAGCTTCAGCTATTAAAATGAAAATTGTCATTTCCATTTCTTCTGACCTGCTTCTGTGTTCAGTATAAAAGTCAATAAGAAAGTGTGCACAATCTTCTAAGCCATTTGTGTTATTTTGCTTAAAATCATCAATTAATTCCACCCTTATATTTTCAAATGAAAAATATTCTTTTTCACCATCAATTTTTCCACTCATAAACTCACACTACTCCATTCTTCATCTTTGATTACTGATTAACACAGTAATATCTTTAATTGCCAATTCCATTTTCTGTCTTTGCTCTGATATCACTTTATTCACACTTTTATATGCGGTAGCAAGAGCCCTGAAGAATATATTTACCTAAAAAGATGATAGATATAGATCGCATATTTTTACTCATACTTTTCTACCACTATTTCCAAAATTTATTGTTCCACAAATCTGCTCCGTCCTTTGAATTACTTCCACTAAATAGGGGGGTTAATCCTTCTTTTATTAGATGATTATCATGGTGATAGATGTCTGAATTCCATTAGTTTAATAATATACAATCAACTTAGTTAGAGTTCCCATGCTACTTTTAATAGCCTAATCCCTATATGGATTTCAGTTTCTGTTAATCCCCCGAAACCAAGTAAGATTCTATGAACTTTGCTTTGAAGTCCATCTTGATAATATATTGATAGTGGATAAACCTTTACCCCCTTACTGGCTGCTTTACTAATTAGCTCGTTTTCATTCATATTGTTTTTCACTTCCAAGACAATATGGAGTCCCGATTTCTGTCCAATTACTTTTACCTTTTCTCCTAAAAGATTCTTAATTGCTGAGGTTAAGGTCTCATGTTTTTTTCGATAAAGTGTCCTCATTTTATTTAGATGACTGTCCCAATGTCCATCGTTAATAAAACGGAATAGAGTATCTTGATGTAATCGAGATACTGTTTGTTTATATATAGTAAAATGTTCTTCGTATCTATTCAACAGTGAGGATGGTAATACAATATAACTTATACGAATTGAAGGAATTAACGATTTTGAAAAAGTACCTAAATACACTACCTTTTCATTTTTATCTAATCCTTGTAATGAAGGAATAGGTTTCCCTTTATATCGATACTCACCGTCATAGTCATCTTCAATAATATACCTATTCTTTTCTTCTGCCCATTTTAACAGTTCCATTCTTCGGGAGATAGGCATTATCATTCCATTTGGAAATTGATGAGATGGTGTAACATAAACAACATTAGCATCTGTTTTCTTTAAATGGGTAATATTTATCCCATCTTCGTCTAGAGATATAGGAACAGTTTGTACCCCTAAATCTTGTAAAGTAATTCTTGTCCTATGGAAACCAGGATTCTCAAGGGCATAGGTATGTTCTTTACCGATAATTAAACACAATAATCCTAATAGCACCTGAATTCCTGCACCAATTACGATTTGTTCTGGAGAACATCTAACACCCCTGGAAGCATAAAGGTGTGCTGAAATCTGCTCACGAAGGTTAACCTCTCCTTGGGGATTTCCCATGTAAAACAACTTTCCTTCGTCCTCGTACAATGATTGAAGGGTTAATTTCCTCCATATTGAATATGGGAATAGTTGTAAATCAACTTTACCTGAATTAAAGTCGATCATTGGTTTTTCTTGTATTAATTTTGTTTTTGAATCCACCTTTTCACAGCTTTGGTTTTGGTTAATTTTCAAATCATGGTTAACAGTTGTAACAAATAACCCTTTTCGGGGTTTACTTTCCACATATCCCTCTGCACTTAATTGCTCGTATGCTGACTGAATTGTGTTTATACTTAACCCAAGGTGATTGGCTAAATTTCTCTTTGAGGGTAATTTTTCATTTGGTTTTATTCTTCCACACAAAATTTCTTGTTTAATGTGATTGGCAAGTTGTATGTACATTGGTTTGCTGTTTTTATTATCTAAAATAAGTGTTATTTCTATCATATTTGTCTCTCCTACAATCAATCTGGTACCATTAAAATCTTTATATCTGGTACTTTTGATTATACCAGATGTGTTTTAATATGGATTAAAGGAGATGAATATTAATGGCAAATGAAGAATCTGTTTTAATAAAGAAACTGAAAAACGTGAAGGAATGGAAAGCAGCTTTTCCAGTAATGAAACAATTAAGGACACATTTGGGTGAAGAAGAGTTTCTTGAATTGATTCAAGAGGCTTCAGAAAAGGAGCATTATCAACTACTAGCTTTATATGATAAAGGAAAAATGGTAGCAGTAACAGGCTATATGCCAATGATTACATTATACAATGGGAAGTTTATTTGGGTTTGTGATTTAGTTACAGATGCCGATAGCCGCTCTAGAGGATATGGAGAAACGCTTCTAAATTATGTACATAAATGGTCAAAGGAAAATGGCTTTGATATGGTTTCACTCTCATCAGGATTACAGCGAATAGATACTCATCGCTTTTATGAAAATAAGATGGAATATGACAAGGTTAGCTATGTTTTTTCAAAAAGATTTTAAAGTGGAATGAAGAAAAAGACCCAATGAATCTTTGCATTTAAAATTATATCGGAGTAACTTCTTTAATCTATCTTAGTGTTACTTCTATTATTACAAGTAAGAACAATCGGACCCCTAATAAAGAAATTAGGATGAACTAAGTAGAAGTTCATCAGCTTTTAAACTAGGTTAATATCAAACGTTTTAAATCCTAAAGTTGCCATGATCTTCATTACTTTTCTTCCTCAATTTGTGAATAGTGGAAACAATGTTACGTTTCAACTCATTACTATGGGTATCATTTATAGCCTACAATCAATAACATGTTTTTTTGTTTATGTTTTTTTCATAACTATTTACGAGAATTGTTAATGTCAACTAAAATTCCAAGTATCATAACAACAGGACTGGTCTTAACTGGATTTGGGTTGAAATTAGCCCTTGAAAAACTACAATAAAGACAAAAACATTGGGTTATATGCCCAATGTTTTTTGTTTTCTTACTGAATTATTCTGCTCCGTTAGTTTATAAACACTTCATTAAATAAATTGGTTTAACAAATATTTGTATAGTTAGTCACTAAAAAATAGCTGTATAAAGCCCTGAAATAACGGATTTGAATAACCATGCCTGCACAACATCTGTTACATTTCTTGTGACCCTTTTATTTATTTCGAATCGATGCACAATACTTTCCATGGACAACCAGTAAAACTGCTCCCATTACCATAATTGAAAATAGTTGGGATTGACCCGATGTAATGGAATAAACCGTTGAAAGTATAATGGCAATGAATAAAGATATAGTGAGTAAATTGTAGGATTTATAGAATCCGATTAGCATAACATGTCGTTCACCTTCATCTGATGCTTCTAACAGCTTTTCTGCATAATTTGCATCTGATAATTTCGGAAGACCTCGCTCTGGGTAAATTAGTTGTGTTAGATGAGAGATAAGCATAGATAAAAGGTAGCATATTATCATCCCTACGGACGCCATAACTGTGAGAATAAGTGTTGTATTTATACTAGCTGATATACATAAAGCTAAAAGCGAGATAGTAAGACTAGCCTGAACACAAAATGAGTAATCAGTAAACTTTTTATAAATCAGCACATCTACTTCGTCTTCATCGTCACCATAAACTTCTTTACGATTCAAATTAATGATTTGTCTGTATTTTACTAGGCTTACCACCAGCAATATGATAATAAGTACTAACATACCGACAACAATAGTTTCTCCATATTTAGTGAAATCAAAAGTAAAGCCATTCAATAATAATGTTACAACAACAAATCCAATGACCGCACTAAAAAGGAGTTGTATCAAGGTTTTCATGTTATAATTCATCCTCCTCTACTAAAAATACATTCTCAACAGGTTCACTAAAAATTCTGGAAATCCGAACGGCGATTAATAAAGACGGGATAAACTCTTCACGTTCAATCAAACTAATGGTTTGCCTTGAAACCTTTGCAAGCTTTGCAAGTTGTGTTTGGTTTAGCCCCTCTCTAGCACGAAGCTCTTTCAGTCTGCTTTTCATATTCACATCACCTCACACTAATATCGTAAACGATATTTATCATTTTGACAAGTATATTTGTCAAAATGATAAATATATAGGTCATTATTCCAAAAAAAGATGATTATACTCTGCTTCACGCCTCATTTACACAGTCTAATTCACAAAAAAACGTCTCAACTCCATGATTATCAAGGAATTAAGACGGGTTAACGATTTAAATTTAGTTGTGATAATAGCTATTTTACACGAAGTTAAGACTTTAAGAATAATAGAGAGTTCCTCCCTACCTTCAAATCTATTGATTATTTATATCCCACTGGAGAAGCGTTTAATATGTTTATTAGTTAAAATGAAAAATTACATCTTTCACACTCAGGCCCGATTGTGGATAATACTTATCCAATATTAGTAGATTTATTTTCTTTTATTCCTTTAATACAAATCCATTTTTTATTTGCATGCTCATAAAAACTAACCGAAGCAAATCCTGTCTTTTTAAGCAATTGCTCCATTTCCACTTTTGTTTTATAAGATTTCATATGATAATTTATTTTGTATAACTCGGCTGAAATTAAAAAACATCCTCCTGGTTTCAATACTCTACAAACTTCATTAACACTCTCTTCTAAATCAGACCAAAAATAATGTGTCTGAAATGCTGTGATAATATCAAATGTATTTTCTGGAAACGAGATATCTGTAACACTTGCTTGCTTAATATGTACTTTACCAGTCGCTACATTGTTTTTATTGGCTCTTAAAGAATCTTTAACTGCTTGGTCGGAGTAATCTATACCGAATATTTTCGCGTTTGTGTTAATTTTTGATAATAATAGTATTGTTTTCCCGCCACCGCACCCTACATCCAACACAACCGACTCTTCTTTCATTTTTATCTTCTCTAAAGCCCATTTGTTCATATTAGTATGAGCGGTATTCATTATCCTCAACATCATCGATCCTATGATTCCATTAGGATTCTTAGCTTGTTCTATTAACTGATTTAAAAAAATCAAATTCTACACATCCTATATTCAAGTTAACTTTTTATATTCAATGTGAATATAATAATTCCCTCTTCAAATATTATATTTTCTTGAACTATCCTGCGCCTTATATAGCAAACGATCTAAACATAATTTATTATTGTTGAATCAGAGTTATCCCTGCTTACTTCACTTTATATTTACCTTAATAAAAAAACTGCACCGCTTTTAAGGTACAGTTTTTGGTAGTTAAATAAAAAATAAATCTTGATTTTATTTTGAGATTAAATATTTCTCTTTGAAGATAGGGCTAAGTTCACTCCATACATCAAATTTATTGCAATCTAAATCATAAAAAATAAAATTCCTTCCAGCGTGTCCCCTGTTTTCAATATCTCCAACTCTTATCTCATTATTTATAAAATCCTTATGCAGTGCTTCCAATGCGTCTAAACCATTTACTTCAAATGTTAAAGAAAAACATTCAGCACCATAAAAATCAATAAAATTAGAACTTTGACTTTCATTTGACTTCACAAGAAAAAAACTTTGATTTGCAAGGTTTAAAATAGCTTTGTCGTCATCTTTATAAGATAACTCTGCACCTATTTTATTTACATACCATTCAGCTGAAAGCTGTACATTTGTTACTGGAATATAAGTCGTTCCAACCCTCAATAATTTCTCACCCATTTTATAAACTCCCCCCAATTTCTGATATACCAATTATTCTCTTTTTATATACATTCTTCCTTCCAGTTATTAAATTAATCTCTTTAAAATTATCATTTACATAGACAAAGTCATCGCTTGTTGTAGAAATGCACGTCTTTAGATCAACTTTAATTATATACATTAAAGATACTTAATATCTGTAATTAAGCAGAAATTTAATCTCTTAATCAGGCTTCTGAGCAATGAGAATGTATAGAGATTTCGCTAGGAAAAACTTCTCTGTTACTTGAAATCCGGCTTCTTTCATTTCCTGCTCCATTCCTTCCAATGTAATTCTCGGTGCTTTCTCGGAACTTCCTTTTGGTTGTAGTTCAAGACAGATTAAATAACCTTCTTTTTTTAGTACATTTTTCATTTGATGTAACAGCGGTGCTAGGGGCTGTATTTCATGCAGCACTAGAGAAGCAATTATCAAATCGATAGAGCCATCAGGTAAAGGAAGTTCCTCCATGCTTCCCTGAACCGGAACAATATTCGTGAGCTTTTCTTTCAAGGCTTTCTCATTTATTATTTCTAGCATGGAAGAGTCGATATCCAGCGCGTATAGATTGCCTTTGATCCTTTTCGCCGCAGGGATGGATAAATAACCGGTACCAGCGCCAAAGTCCAACAAGCTGTACGTTTCCTTTAAAGGAATCATATTTAGCAGCTGTTCCGGGGAGAATTCTTTTCTTCGTTCGGGACTTTCCAAGTACGATACTTTTCCTTTACTGTGCTTTCCATTATGGTGATGCATATAGATCCTCCTCTTTTTTAAGCGTGTTTATCCTGGTTAAATTTCTCTTCTATCAGTGCTGCAATCACAGACATGGCAGCCAAAGAGCCTTCTGCTGCTGCAACAATTAATTGGGACGGCCCGGCAATTCGCGTATCTCCGCAAGCAAATACCCCTTCCGTATTCGTGCGTTGCCAGCTGTCGGTTTCAATTCCACCATGCTCGTTAAATGAATATTTAAGTGTTGAATCAAAAGAAGCAGCCTGTTTCCATTCCGCAGTTATAAACCCTCCTTCACGGAGCACTGCTGTACCATCTTCAAGTTGGATTTTATTCAGTATTCCATCTTCTCCAATGAAAGTGACGATCTTCTTTTCATTTATACTGATTCCATAGCTTTTGAGCAATTCTTGTTCTTCAAGCGAAAGTATCTTATTGCCATTGGTAAAAATAATTAAATCATTCGTCCAATTGGATACCATTTTCGCCATATGAAGCGCCCTTTGATCATTTGCAATCACTGCTAGCGGCCGATCTCTTAATTCCCAGCCATCACAGAAAGGGCAGCTGAACAAGCTCTTGCCATAGAACTCTCTCACTCGTGGGATATCCGGAAGAACTTCCTTAAAACCAGTTGCGATAATGATCTTTTTCGCTCTGTATACTTCCCCATTTTCTGTCTCCACCTGGAACAAGGTGTATTCTTTATTAATTCGATGAACCCGTTGTTTTTCGATTCTCACGTCTGGATACTTACTTAATTCTTCATGGGCAATCCTTTTGAATTCCTGAGGATCAATACCGTCCCTTGTGATAAACCCGTGAGATTCTGAAACAACCGCATTTCTCGGTTTGTTGTCATCGAACAGGACAGTGTTACGTCTTGATCTTCCAAGAACTAATGTAGCATTAAGTCCAGCTGGACCTCCACCAATCACAGCGCAGTCTATTATCATCTTGTTCACTCCTTTAAATTTACTTTATTGTTATTTCTGTTTGGATTCTGCCTCTTTAGCAATATTGATCAATAGCTTTGATTTCAGTTCAGCTTTCATATTTTCCTCTGCCTGCCTCATTACGTTTTCAATCAAGCAGCCTTCATGATGAATGGAGCAGTCAAATAAGCTAGTATCTCCTTCAGTCGCATGAATAACATCTAAAAAGGATATTTCATGTTTTTTTCTGGAGATTTTATAGCCACCCTTTGCACCAGGCGTCGACTCGATCAAACCTGCTTTCGCAAGTTTGGTTAATATTTTAGAAAGGTAAGTCGGGGATAGATGCTGCATTTCGGCTAATTCCTGCACTCCCACCGAGCTGTCCGCTGGCTGCAGCATTAAATGGACCATCGTATGCAATGCGTAATTTGTCGCGTTTGAATACCTCATACATAACCTCCTTGTTTATAAAAGATATTAAAGACTCTTAATGTCTTTAATAAAATGAGTGTATCACTAGAAAGTAAGAAAGTCAAAGAAGTGGTTCAATACTATTTATTTAAAGTTCTGTTAATATATAATAGAATGTAAAATATTGGATTGGGAGGAAGTTGAAAATGTTCTCAAGAAAAACAGCAGGAATTTCCCTTACTATCTTAGGCGCATTAATTTCTATAATTCATCTCTTGTTTCTTAAACCTGATTTCATGTACTTACGTTGGATAGGCTTTGTCTTATTCGTTATAATCGGTCCTTTGATGATACCAGATTACGAACAAAAGAAGACAACCAATGAAAATAAATAACTAGAAAGATATAAAAGAGATGCAGGGTTACTCCACAATTTTGCCCTGACATCTTTTTATTATGCCGCAATTCTTCCTTCTACGACCTTGTTACTCAATTTCATCCCTTTTCACTTTTTAGCGAAGAACCAATATTGCTAAGATTACAGACGTTGCAAATGATTAAATTTAGTTTTGAAAAATAGATTTCACAAGAAGTTAATACTTTAGGAATAAAAGGAATTTTCCTCCCTTTTATCAAAATTTTGTTGAAACTCTTCATCAATTGAAAAAAGAAAAACACAGGTAGATGTTAGTCTTCCTATGTTTTCATTTATACTATTTATCTGTTTGTTTTTGCTTTTTTTCCAGATACTCCGCACGTATTTTTTCAAGTTGCTTTTTTTTATCAAATTTCGCAGGTCTCTGCTTTTCATGATACTTTGTCACAGCTACCTGACCTTTCGTATCCAATTGATATTTCCCCACTTTATTCACCTACTTTTCTTTAAAGAAAATCTATTCAACCAATATACTATACCTTATTTTGCTTTAGTATTACTTTATTATGTACTGCTGACTTTGCATATATCAGTGAAACTATAACTTATTGAAATAATATTGTACCCGCATCATATAGAAGATATTTTCAATACTAATATTCGAAAACATGTGGCATGCCTATATTATACTTTGTGATATGTTTACTCATCCTCAAAATCATCGTTCTCTTCTTCTGATATTGAAATTATAAATTCTTTCAAATCAGGAGCATATTCTTCAAGTTCTGTATCTTCGTGATACCATAGATAAATTTCATTGCCCATTATTCCGTTGTTTACTTTAAGACATAATTTATTTCCCGAACCATCATCACCAATCGCAATAAGGTCTTTCGACATATTCTCTTCTCTGACTTCAGTATTTTGTCTAACAACATCATCCCAGGTCTTTTTCGTATTTCTATGATCTTTAATAGGATAAAGTATCCATTCACCGATTTCTGCATGATTAACTAACTTGAAAAGTTCTTTATATTGTTCTGGAAAAACTGCCCCTAACTTTTCTTCTGTTGAGTTTATATCCGATTCTTCTACCCCTAATTTCCTTGTATGAATTAGTTTCCTAACATCTTTCATTTAACAAACAACTCCCCTATTCGTTTAAAGAGAAAATTCAACATTTTTTTTGCATTATCCTTATTCTATTAACGTGCTTCTATACACCTTTTCACAAGGTTTGAAAAAATATTATATCGTTTATATACACTGTATTGTTGGATTGCGAATTAATCGTATTCAGTCTCACCCTACCACCAGCAAAGGGAGAGCTGTAGAGCTGACGATTTACATTAGTCCTTGAGATTGCAATGCCTGTTGTTAAGATTCATGCAATGCTTATAGAACCAGATTCAGAGGGATACAGTGACATAGATGGTTTCTATACTCAGCGTTTTTTACTAGAAAATGGCTAAAAAATGTGATTTACTGTCGATGTTCTCAAATTTAGTGAGTTCGAGTTATAGCATGAGGAATCATAGTGGGGTGAAAGTCCTTCGGGGTTCTCCTTCAAAAATTTTTTTTGAGTTGGGTTAAGAGTATCTTCTAGGAACGAGCTTTTGTGTTAATTACACTACACTCCCCGTTACTTCAATAAAAAAAAGAACTATAGTTCCTTCTTGATTTTGAACCCTTGTACCCATTAGCACAACAACGATTTAATCATTAATCATTTTTTCAATATAATGTAGTTCTATCTTTTCCTCTTCTGTACGATAATCATCATATTCATTTACAGTGTTTATTACTAGTAATCCATCTTGAAAAAATGTTAGCAATCTCCTTGCTTCATTAACCATCTTAGGTTTAATATCTATTAATATTTCTCTTTTCCGATCAAATTCGTTTTTATCCCATTGTTCTTTTTGTTGCAATTTGGGTATTTCTTCTATTCCAGTAACATAATTAAGCTCTAAAAATCGAAGAAAGGAATATCCCCTACAATAATCGTCGTATAAATGCTCTAAAATCTTTACTAATTCACTTTTTTCATTAATTATGTTTTCTAATAATGAAACAATCCTCAATTGTTCATACTCACCAATTGGAATTTTTCTTTCAATAACTTTCTCTAATTCGTTTTTAATGTGTCTACTTCTATAATTCAAATCAAGTAGGTTAAAGTAAAAGGTATCACCATAAACCCTTTCAATTTCAGGTGTATGATAAAGCCATTCTTCGAATTCAGAGGAGCTAATTAGGCCTTTATAAATCTTATAAAACTGCTTTTGAATGTCCTTTTCATTACACACCCTTAATTCAACTCCTTAATCTCTAACCTCTCTGTACAACTTGTCCTCTTTACTTTCATTATAATTCATTGTTCAATAATAATATTAAAAATGAGCACATCACTTTGGTGAATTGCTCTCCTCATATTATTTGCCTAGCCTTAACATCTTCTTAACAAAATAATAAAATATCATTGAAGAGAGTAATAAAAAGGTAAAGAACACTATTGCTATTCCTTTGGATTGCTGATGATCGTAGCCACCAAATAATACAAGTAGAAACGTACTTATAACTCCTGAAATAAGATAAATCCATATCGTTATTTTTAAATAATTTAACCTATTATTCAAAGTCAACACACCTTACAGATTCTTTAAATATAATTATCATGAAGGACCTACTCCAACATAAGCACCTGTTAGTTCAAAAACAGTTTTTCTAACCTAAATAAGGCGAAGTGTAGTTTTCAATAAATAAACCACTTTTTTCTATCTTCATTTTAGCTTTTGGACAATCCTTATACGCTCCTATGTACATATAATAATCGTAACCGAAATGAACAAAGAATTTTCCTTGTAAAGTCAACTTACACCAAACAACTTCGCGTAGAGTTAACATAGCTATTTCTTTTATTCCTTGTAAACTAAGTTCTTGGTTTGAACTGATGGGTAAAATGTGTTCAAGCTCGTCCGTTTCTCCCTCAAAATCACTTAGGTACACAGCTTCTATTCCCAAATCCTCCATAAAATAAAAAATAGAGTCTATATACTTTTGCTCAGTTTCAAGGTATTCACTTTTATCGATTTTCGTATCAAAATCTGTATATGAAGTCCATTCGTTATTATCCTTATAGAAACCATATTCATCTCTGTTTAGAGGATTATACTTTGTAATTCTCCAAGAGTACATAAAATAATAACCTCAAATGATTTATTTCTTCCTTCAGAATTGTTGCTCTATTAAATATCATATATTTTGTAATAAAAAAACAAGAATCGCCGGTGCTCACAACCCAAAAGTCTTTATGTTAACCAATACTAAACTATTTAATAATGAAAACCGAAATAAAGCCTGCGATTAATACACATATGAAAATAAACCAATCCGTATCAAAAAAAACCTTCTTTTTTTCGGAGTCTCCTAAAAACTTATCTTTTTTGTCATGAATCATGCTTATAGCCTCCATTAGTACAATAAAAATATACCTTGCTCCTTATTAAACAAAGCACCAGTTATTTCAATAAAAAAGTTTCCCAAATTGTTTCTTCCACAAAAAAATACTCTTCGTGAGAACACACAGCTAATATACATTTATCATCGTGATAAAACATCAAATCTTCTGGTAGCTCACCATTCCAACCAAAAAGTGAATGACTACGTTCTTTTAAAAATTGAGTTGTAGCATTATTCATTTTAAAATAGAAAACGTAAGCAGTGTCTTCAGCAAGTCTTGTGGTTTCCCATTCACTTTGTATTCGTCTTTCAATTAAATGCCATTTAATATCGGATATCATCTCTTCAACATAGTCAAGACGCTCTTCTTCAATCTCCATCATTCGTCTATCTTCAACAAAAGCAAAACGATTGCAATTTCTTGAGAGTAAGTCTATTAATTTCTTATAACTTTTGCCCTTTACATTTTTATAAATCATTAACATATGAACCTCACCTCAACACCGCGTCTACATATCTACAGCTTTTTGCAATACATTAATCTTTTGCTTGCTATTAGTTTAACCTGTTTGCACAGTGAAAAGCAGCTGTTCTTATTGAACACTTGCACCCGTTTAAGAGTAACCCTTCACAATCTAATTTATTGAACATCTCAATTTACAAAATGTCTTGCAAGGTCTTATCAAGAGTTCCAAAGGTAAACGTGAAACCTTCTCGTTCTAACCGTTCTGGAAGCACCCACCGACTTTTTAATACCAATTCTGTTTCAGTTTTAATTAGAAGTGAGCCAATCTCCAACATCCATTTGGGTGATGGTATACCAAATGGAACATTCATTGTTTTTCTTAGCTTCTGCATCAATTTACGATTACTAACGGGTTGTGGTGAAGAGCAATTAAACACACCACTTAAATCCTCTTTATCTTTTAAAAAGAGAACGATTCGAAACAAATCCTCTACATGTACCCAACTAAACTTTTGGTTTCCCGTTCCTTGAATACCTCCAAGTCCAAATTTCACTAAATTTCGGTAAGGTATAATGACTCCACCGTTCTTACCTAATACAATAGCTATACGTAATGCAATTTGTCTCGTTTTTGGTAAGTCAAAGGAAAAGAAAGTTTTCTCCCAGTTTGTTGCAACATTAACGGAGAATCCGGACCCAATTTCTCCATTTTCCTCTGTCATCGGACGATCTTCTGCGTGTCGATAAATCGTCGCCGTACTGGAATTCATCCAAATCTTAGGTGGATTTTTACATGCCTGTATTGACTCTCCAAGGATTGTAGTGGTTCTAATCCTTGAATTCATAATTTCTTTCTTATTTCCTTCATTGTATCTACAATTCACAGATTTTCCTGCAAGATTAATAAGAAGCTCACTATCCTCTAATGCCTCTATAATCCCTTTTTGATCATCCCAAGAAATATGTTGTTTTTGTCTTGATATGATATATACTTCATATCCTCGTTCCTCAAATTTTTTATGAAAATATTCACCGATGAAGCCTGTTCCCCCTGCTAAAACTACTTTTTTCATAAAAAAAACTCCAATCTCCTTTAAAATCTTACATATTTAGAATCCCTTCTTGAATAAACGCGCTTTTATTGTAGAAGAAGAATTGAACTATTATTCAGTTTAGATGGACAAGAAACTTCAACAATTTAATTTTCATCTAACTTTTCATCAAGTACCCATTGAATTTCTGCCTCAAAATCTAACTGAAGGACAGGATTAGGAAAACTTTCTGGGACAAACTCTAGGTCTTCTGAAAATCCAAATATGAAATTCCTTATTTCAATAGTGTTTGTTTCATTCCAATTGGACGATGTACTTAATACTCCTTCCAATACTCTGCCGACTAAATGATAATTTCCTATGTATAATTTTGTCATAGTTTCTTCAGTTGGGAATTGAGAAAGATGTGCTGGCATAGCAGGATTAATTCCTAGCTCGTTGTATAGCTTTGCTACTGAAGTATCTAAATGCTTACAAGCTTCTACAAAATTGTTGCAGTATAAACAGCTGCATACATCTATACCTTTCTTATAGTACTCTCGAGTCTTATCAATATCGACTTCTACTATCCAATTTGCTAATCTTATCTGCTGTAGCACTTCGACACCTCATCTCTTATAAATCCCGTTTATATCTTTATTCTATTAATATCTTCACAAACTCGTTTTTTTAAAAATATCCAATTGGCGTGTGTTTAATTTTATTAGATATATGGTAGGTGTCACCAACCCATTTTACTATAAATCAACCTTTCCTTTAACATAGCCTTCATTTTTTAGTTCAAAAGTATAGATGCTATATATAGTAAAATAGAAACAATTGTCAAAAACCATAATGCCTTTTCCATAGTAGGTACAAGGCTATGATCTGCACAGAGTGTCAATGATGTAAATGATAATCCCATTGCCATCGCAAGTTTATAATCTTTTCCTGTTTTATACATATAATCTTAAGCACCCATATATCAATACTAAACTATTTAATAATGAAGACCGAAGCAAAACCTGCGATAATTAAACATATAAAAATAAACCAATTTGTATCAGTAAAATCCTTCTTCTTTTCTGAGTCTCCTAAAATCTTATCTTTCTTGTCCTGAATCATTTTTATAACCCGTTACTCGAATAAGAAAAATGCCTTGCTCCTTATTTAAGCAAAGCAACCTTTAATTCAATTAGCAACTTAGGGTGGAGCTAAATAAATATACAAGCTACTATACATATGTAGCCATAAGCTTTTGGACCCTTTTGGAAGTCTCTTAATCCCATTACCAACATCATATATTGTTGAAACTTAAAATCCTCAATTAAAATACTTCTAGGAATTTTCACTATCTAATGATTTATTACGAATTATTAGGTATTAAAGGTAGGTTTTTTGTTTATAAGACACTACAACCTAATGACCTGTTTATTCATGTGAGATTTGTTTACACTCTGACCGTCGCTTGTTTTTTGGGTTAACTGTTTAACAGTTGAGGTATTACTAATATATCTCCAACCACCTTTAATCTCTCCTACAAGTGTAGCAACCTCGTATTTCTCACCGTCAATTTCAAATATATATGTTACATCACAATAATCATCGTTTTCTGCTATGTCACTATTTTCGAAATAACTCTTGAACTCTATCTCTTTATACACAACTTTATACTCATCTGGCTCAACCTCTACCTGTTTTTCAACTTTAAGGAATTCTATTAAAGCATCTTCAGAAGGCTGTTTTGCTTCATGATAAACATCTTGTTTTTCCAAGTAATCTGAAAGAAACATTAATAGGAAAAATCCTACAATAACCATTAGCGAATAAACAAAAGATTTAGATAACCTTATCTTCTTTTTCATCTCACTCACTATAGTCCTCCAACTCCATTATTTGGTAATTATAGTGTAACAGTATTCATTATTTTAATAAAGACTAAAATTTTGAGATGTGTTTTATTTTAGATAAACGTTATTTTGTACATAAGGAAAGAGTAAATTAAATGGCATGAGTATGGTTCAAGGTACTTTGGTAGTTTCTCCTACTTTAGAACATCCAGTAATCATAAATAATGCTAATGCAATCAAGACATAAAATAACTTTTGAACCAATATATAGACGGTTATTCTATCAAAAGTTCAAAATCTAAACTATCCTGTTGCATTAGCACAAGAAATCGATGTCTCTGTTGAAAAATTGTACCCTTTACTTTAATAAGAAGGTGTATTTATCCTATCCGTATCGGAATCAATTACGAAATTAACTACCAAGTCCTTGTCATAAGGGATTTGCTCAAATCCATGTAACCTACTAAACACATTTGGAAGATCTATTATATCAATTGGCAATTCTTTGACTTCAAGATACATTTGTTTCAACTTTTGTTTAGTACACTTTTTACCTGTTAGTAGAGCTTTATGAAAATAACCATCGATTTCAATTATCATTTAATCACGCTGATTGCTAATCAGCCATATAGCTTTTATTTTTATTAAACTTTTGCACCCGTTCGTTTAAGTACACTTTTTTACATTCTTTTATAACATTAATAAAATTTCTTTTGAAACCCAACCATAATACGTTCAAGTGGAACCCATCCAATAAATTTTGGTTTTTCCCAACCTGGAGCAGCAGTTAACTTTTCTACATCTAGGTAATTATTAATCCTTACATTATCCCAAGCATGAATAACCTCTCCATTACCAATAGATAAGCCTACATGCCCCCAATTTTTCCGTTCACCATCAATGACTCCTATGCAATCATAAAAAACAAAGGTTCCTTTTGGAGGTATACCTGTTTGTTTATTTGCCCCATATAAATCTGCGGATTCCTTTGCAAAATCTCCACCAAAGATTTCAATGTTATTACTTCTTTCTAATGCATCCTCTACAAAAGCCAAACAAATAAAACAATATTCTTTAGAATTCAGATGACTTTTAGCCCAGTCAATTGCATTGTTAATATACTCATCATAATTTTTATCCATTTTTGTCTCCTCCAACTCATTACTTTAAGGTGATTTATTCAGCAAAAAGAGCCTTACTTCCTGCCAAGAAATAAGAAAATTTGAGTATTGCAACTTTAACTAAACTGCTCCGTTTTCAAATAGCGACTGTTCTTATTGAACACTCGCACTCCGTTAGCTCATAAAATTTATATTATGATTTTTGAAATATAAAGTGCCATTAGTGCAAGAGGAGCTTGGGCTATAAACCCTAATATAAAATAGTTTAGAAGTCTTATTTTAGTAATTACTTTTTCAGAAATAAGAAACTTAGCCGTAAAAAACGAATAAGGAATTAAAATCAATAATGATGTAATTATGCCTGGAACATAATCTTTGAAGAAAAAGAATTGTAATATATGACCGATACCATTGGCTAAAAGAATTCCAGGTACTAAGAATGCAAGGAAAGTAGTTGGTTTCATGCCAATAAACCTGTTCCCCAAGAATGCTTTATAACAGCCTATTGAAGCAAAAATCCATAGTAAAGTAAAAGCAAATGAAAATTCCAAAGTTGTGACGCTAAAAGGTATTATATTTGAATTTTCTTCAAGGAACTTCTCTGCTGTGAGGATTTCTTCAATATCATGAATTAAATACAATGGAGGGAAAAGTAATAAGAACCTTCTAAACTTTGATACATCATATTCTTTATTTGTTTCCATGCTTTCTCACACTTCTCTTTATTTTACTCAATACCATTGAACAAACCCCTAACTTTACTTTTTTTATTCCACTAAAATGCTCCGTTAACCGAACAACATTTTCACTAAATTAATTCTAACATTATTTCCCTTTTGCTTGTGCCTAAAATATAAAAAGGCATCCCTGCTGCTATTACAGAAAAGCACCCTTTAGTTAAACATACCGACTTACACAATAGTTTGAATTTATATAAATCATGTGATATTAAGTCATTATTTTCTTACGTTTTCGTTCTAAAAATATAGGTGTTATATTTATTAAGATAGAAGCAATTGTCAAAAACCAAAATGCACTTGCCATACTAGGTACTACATCCGATAACCCCCCCCAATCTTCTGCTTTTATCCATCGAGTTAGATAACTGTAATCTGCACAAATAGTTAATGCTGTAAATGATAATGTCATAGCCATAGCCAGCTTATAATCCTTTCCTGCTGTATACAAAGAAAGATTTATAACAGTTACTACTATGGCAATAACCCCTAATATTAACCACATAATTATACCTCCATATATTTTTATTTAAGATGAATGTTTATATAAAATATATTTTAAAATCTTCAGTTACTCTATTTTGAAATCCAATCCCCTCCCACCTAATAACCTAATTTCAACATTAAAACCCATTTTCTTTATTAAAGATTACTTCTCCGTTAGTTTAAGTGAATAACTTCACAATATCACAAATCTTCATACTAAAATCATAACAGAACATAACGGCTAATTGTTCATATTTTCCACATTTATCTAAATCGTTATTGCATAAAATCAGTCTACTACGTAACAAATAATTCCCTATACGTTTTGATCTTTTTGGCGTAAAAAGGAAAGAATCTTGTATTTCACTCCCCATGACGACGTGTTAATAACACTTATCTTTAGAGTGGAAAAAGTATATATTAAAGAGCTCTTTTGCAAAGGCTCACGTAATCAATTCAAAAACTAAATAGGTTAGTGCTTAGAAAAATAAAAAAGCTCCAATCCCAAAATAAGGAACTGAAGCTCACTCTGATGACCCGAGAGGGATTCGAACCCCCGATCCCTACCCTGTCAAAATTGGGTGGGGATTAATTTTGGTTAAAAGTAATATATCTGAGTTAAATAAGTATTGACCAATCAACATGTTTGGATTGTGGTTTATTATTAAACCTACTACCTTTAGGGAAGCATATCAGAAATATCCTCTAGCAACATGTTTGAAAAGTTTTTATTAATCTTTTTTCCTGATTGTGCTCGAACTTCATTTTCCAATGCATTTAAACCATCTAGATTCTGTTTTTTTTTTAAGGGGCTGTCTTATCTTTAAATTTGATAGAATGCGTTTCCTTCCGGCGTTAAAAGTGACTTGCAAGATCGAATGAAATCGCCTCTATCTATTTTAAAGGAAGCCATCAACGATGCTAAAAACTTATATGAAAAGGTAAATGATGATATTGTCGGCCAGGTCAACCAAGTCAAAAAGGGGTCCACAGAAATTCTTTCTACTGCCAAAGAAGCTACATCCGATCTTAAAGACATCGGCGGAAAGGTAAAGGAGGCAGGTGAAGAAGTCATGGATGAAAATAATAACCAATCAAGTGGCTCATGAATAGCGTTTCTACTTCAAACAATAGTACACGCTTTAACAGCACTTCTCCAGAAAGTAACGACAGCAAAATACCAGGTCAGCTTGGATAAAAGAACCGGTCTTTACAGTATTTTTGTTGACTTAAGTTATGTTCAAATTTATTTGGTATGAAGCTAAAAAACCCCATCTTTCAATGGGGTTTGATTCTTCTCATCAAATATTACTGTACTGATTCTATTGAGCTTAAGGAATTTAAATAACATAGTTTCAATTATTAATAGTATTCAATATAATTCCCTCTTTACAAATAATCTTATAGATCACTTCATTAATTGATTTCCTTAATCCATTCTGAAGTAACACTTATCATTTCATCTTGTTGCATCTTGATAGATATACCTGCCTCATTGTCACCTTTCTGTTTACCATAAAAACCGAATTGAGCATGATTGCCATCTTTTATTTCATGCATTGTTGCATTTCTGGACAAAAGCTTCTTGGTTTCGTTAATTTTATCTACTGTCGTTAAGCCATCCTTTTCTGCATAGATAGATAGCATAGGAGTCATCGTTTTTGAAAACTCATTACCTTCACTAGGATAGGAACCTAATAGAAAAACTCCATCTACTTTTTTAGGATAATTATAGGCAAATTTCGCAGCTGTAACTCCTCCTAATGAATGTCCACCTATTACCCATTTTTCAACTGATGGGTAGTTCTCTATTATCTCCTGTGCTTTGTTGGAATCAAGTAATGCAAAATTAAAACGAACATGAGGTATTGCAACTAAATACCCCTTATTGGCTAACTGTTTTCCATAGTAGCTGTATGCTTCAGGCTCTACTTTGGCACCTGGATATAACACAATCCCTATTTTATTATTTGAGTGCTGATTGAAGATAATCCAATCTTTTTCATAATTAATTTCATCTTTTTCGATAAGTGTATTGAGCTCTGAAGATGGCTTATAGGTTTGTTGTGACCATGTGAAAAATCCAAGAAAAAACACTGCCAGTAATAAAGTAATGCCAAGTAGAATGTAGTTCATTTTTCTTTTCATCTGTATACTCACTTCCATTATTAAATATAAAGGATGTGCAAAAGTTCAGTCACATCCTTTTATTGATTAATTCTCTTTTTCTTGCATCATTTTCAATTCACTTGGCCAAAAGGCAAATTTCCCCAACACAGAAGTAATGGCAGGTACAAGGAATGGGCGAACTATAAATGTATCTAAAAGAACACCTAAAGCAGTGATAATCCCAAACTGAACCAAAACTTGAATTGGTAATGTTGCAAGAACGGCGAAGGTAGCTGCTAGAATAATACCAGCTGAAGTGATTACACCACTTGTTTCACTTACCCCTTCTTTAATCGCTTGTTTCAATGGCATGTGCTTTCTTTTTTTCCAAATGCTTGAGATCATGAAGATATTATAATCCTCTCCAAGAGCTACCAGAAAAACAAATGCATATAAAGGAATGGCTCCTTGTATTGCATCCACACCCATTACATTATGGATAATAAACCATCCTAATCCTAAAGCTGCACTATAAGATAAAACAACTGTTCCAACTAAATACAGCATGGCTACAATGGAACGTAAGTAAGCTAATAGCAGAATAGATATGAAGACAATAATTAAAGGAACAATGAGATCAGTGTCTTCATTACTAGTGATCATGGTGTCGTATTGTGTAGCCGTTTGACCTCCGATCCATACTTTTGACTCCGCAGAAGATATATCTGATTGTGTTAATGTATGTTCAGCTGCATCTCTTAACTCGGGAATAGATTCCATCGCCTCTAGGCTATATGGATTCACATTAAACGTAACATCATATACCTTTAAATTTTCATTTTCAACACCATTTTGCGGGGCAGATACTGTATCTACAAAATTATGTTTCTGTAATTCTTTTTCTACGTCTACTGTTTTCCCTTCCGTATCAATGACAACCTGAACCGGTGCTAATTCACCAGGGGAGTAAGCATCAGAAATAACTTGAAAGCCTTCTCGTGATGGCATATCTTCAGGAAAAGAAGATAATAAATCATAAGTATACTTAATTTGACTGGAATACATGGAGAAAGCCCCAAAGAAGACTAGACAAGCGATAATAATGACCCACGGTTTAGTCGTTACAATTTTTCCTACCCAATTTCCAAAACGACTTTTCTCTTTACGTATACGTACCGGCTTACCTTTCTTTTTAGCCACCTCCTCTTCCATTTCAGGAGTACGGGGAATGAATGGATAAAAGGAAGCTCTACCCACAATAGATAATAAAGCCGGAATAAGCGTTAAACTTGCTATTCCCATAACAAAAATAGATAAGCTAAAAGGGATCGCAAAACGATGGTAAGCTCCATATTTAGCAACAATTAAAACAAGCAGAGCAATAACAACTGTTAACCCGCTCATCGCGATTGCACCTGAAGCTTCTTTAAATGCATGAATAAGTGCTTTTCTCTTATCTTTTACTTTGCGAAGTTCGTCACGATACTGAGAAATTAAAAATAAGCAGTAATCTGTTCCAGCTCCAAATAATAATACGGTCATAATGGCGATAGATTGTGAGTCGACTGTAATCCATCCCGTATCTGCTAAAATACCCAGAATTGGACTAAGGACCATGTAGGCAAAACCTACTCCAATTATAGGAATAATAGCTAAAATTGGGGAACGGTAAATGACAAGAAGGAGAATTAATACTAATAAAACTGTTGCAATGAGTAACGTAACATCTGCTCCTTCAAAAAGGCTTGTAGCATCTACTTGAATTCCTACTGGACCTGTCACACGAGTGCTTAGTTTGTCTTTATCATCAATATCTGTAGCAAAAGAGTCGTAAGAAACCTTCTCTTCTACTTGCTCTTTGATCTTATCTAAACTTTTTTCCAGAATACTAGTCTCAATGTTTTCTTTAAAAAATATAGGTTGTACGAGTGTGGTACCATCTTCTGAAATCATTTTTTGCAATGCAGGTATTGGCATCTTATGCAAAGAAGGTGTAGATGATTGCCCTTCTAACGGTTTATCAGATAAATCCTCTGATATTTCTTGGATAGCTTTTAAATTTTCTTCGTTTAAACCTACTTCATTATGCCATGTAAGTAACGCCGGCACTCCTGAAGAATTAGGGAATTCTTCTTTAATTAGATTTTCTGCCTCTACTGAAGGTGAATCTTCACTTAAGTTCGGGGCATTATTAACCTCAGTTTCGCTTACAGGCGGCCAGACAATGGTTAATACCACAGTTGCTATAATCCAGGCGGCAATGACAATCCAGCGACTTACTTTCCCTGTCATATACTTGCTGAATGTTGTTAAAAGCGATTTCTTCACATAGACTCCCTCATTTCAATGTTTGTTTGTTTTTATAAATTACATTAAAATTAATATATAACTAAGTATAATTATATATACCGGAAGGTTAATTAATCAACTAGTTAAATGTGCCAATATCTTGAACTAGAAGGAGGAACATCATGCATGGACAATAAAAAATCTATGAAAACACCTGGCAGACCTAAAGTTAAGGCTGAAATGAATATAACCAGGGAGCGAATTTCAAAAGCAGCTGCACACCTATTTATGACATATGGATACGAAATTGTTTCAATGCAACAAGTAGCTGAAGCCAGCAATGTAACAAAAGCCAGTGTTTATTACTATTTTAAAGATAAGGCAACACTATTCACTACCGCTGTATCAAGCATGTTTCAGCGTATTACAACACGTGTGGAGGAACTATTAAACAGTTCGAAAGGATTAGAGCGCAAATTATATGAAGTTACGTTAGAACATCTAAAGAGACCTCATGTTGATTTTGAAACATTATTACAAGAAGCGAGTTCTTCCCTTACAGAAAATCATATCCGTGAAATTCGTGAATCAGAGAAAGACATTCATAAGGCAATGGAAAATATATTTATACAAGCAATGGAAAATGGTGAAATCGTTACAACCAGCCCATTGTTACTCGCACATGCATTTTCTACCGTAACAATGATTAAAAACAAAACAGAATTAATAACTGAATTAGGAGGATATGAAAAAACAGCTCAGTCTTTAGTAGATCTTTTTTGGACAGGAATAGCACCTAAATAAATGCAGCGAAGGCTCCACCCCTTTTCTTCAAAAGGATTGGTGCCTTCAAATTTGTGTTCTGAGATCTAATCTCACCGTCATCTCAACCGACAGATTCTTAACAATTATGAAAATACCAAAAAAAGGTCCTCAGTCCTGTAGATTGAAAAATCGGGAGAGAGAAGCAAATCGCGGATCCTAAAGAGCAACAGCATCTCCCGGCTTGAGAAAACATTGAACAATCAGATGTAGAGCCTGCTAGGCACCTGATGTAATGAGGATAGAAGAAGAACTAGTATTTATATTTTATACCCTCTTCATGTGTGGAAATCGTCTCCCTTAGATCAGCATTTCCTTGAGGATGACCATAACCAAGATAGCCTGAAAAGGTGCGGTTCTGTTTCCCGTATTACTGGATTAGGCTATTTATTCTCTAGTCCCAAAACAAAGAATTCAATGCGTCAGGTTCCTATACCAGATTTTCTCATTGACGAACTCCTTGCACATAAGAAGACACAAGTACAATGGAAAAAGCGGTCTGGAGAACAGTTCCAAAAACTCGGTCTTGTTATTTCAACCGAGAATTGATCGATACAAGACCCACGAAACGTATTACGTGAAATGAGGAAAATATGTAAAGAAGCAAAAGTCACGATCATCCGCTTTCACGACATACGACACATACATGCTTCTATCCTTATTGCTGAGGGGGTAGACATTTTTCGCGGCATCGTAGTCGGTGATCCTCTGTCTTTTGAAAATGACGATGATGGATTTGCAAGGTTACTAGAATGGATTCAACACCTAAAACCACGAAAGGCCTTGATACCGAAATTGTTGGTATGGAACCCACAGGACACTATTGGTTAAATCTGTCCCAGTGGCTTTACGACCGAAATATTGATGTGGTATCAGTTAATCCCCATCTTGTTAAAAAGAATAAAGAAAACAGAGATAATACGCAGTCCAAAAGTGACAAAAAAGATGCTCTGGTTATCGCTGATATGGTGAAGAATGGATACTATTCCTTTATACGTCCAACTACGGAGGCTTTTGAAAAGCTGCGAGTACTAATGGCTAACCGAGATTCTATCGTTAAACGACATGTCAGTACTGCGAACCAAATCCACCGTTGGGTTGATATTATTTTTCCAGAACTGAGAAAAGTTTTTAAAAACGTTACATGTAAAGGTGCAATCGCTACTCTTCGTTTATTCCCTACACCAAAAGAAATACGTTCGATGGAAGCTATGGATATTGTTACAGAGTGGAGAAAGATGATGAAGCGTCAACCTGGTATAAAGAAAGCTGAAGCACTCGTTAAACTAGCTAAGAAGTCTGTTGGTAATGATAAAGCACATGATGCCCATAAATTACACCTAAAACAATTACTTGAAGAATTTGATCTCGCCACAAACCAATTGGAAGTAGTAGATATAGAGGTATCTGAAGCTCTTAAAAGTATTACTTTCTCAGATAAGCTTCTTAATATTAAGGGATTGACTAGCATAATGTTAGGTGGGATTTTAGGTGAAGCTGGTGATTTAAGTCAGTTTGCACATGGCAATTCTCTATTACGTCATGCGATTTTACATTTAGTCGAGGCTAGCTCTGGAAAATGGAAAGGGCAAATAGTCATTTCCAAGAGAGGAAGATCTCGTTTAAGGAGATTTTTATACCTAGCAACCATGTGCCTTGTGATGAACAACCCTGAGTTCAGAGAGATTCATGCCCACAATGTCCAAGTGAAAAAGATGAAGTCCATCATGAAACTGATTGGTAAATTCTCAAGAATGATAGTTGGAATTGCTAAACGTAATGAACCTTATTGTGCTGAACAAGTACATCCTTTGGCACCCTTAGCAGCATAAGTGATTTACCCGAACATATGAAACAGCAAAAGTAATTTTATTGAATGTTGGCTTATTCGTAGGATCTCAAAGAAAGCACCGAGTACTGGAATACTTAAACACAAGGGCACTGACCCATTCCGTTAGCAAAACCGGCCTCCACCCCTTGGATAGGCATGACGAAGGAATGAGAGGGCAAAGACCCGTTGAGACATGGGAGGGAAAGCCTCCAGGGGCGGCGTGGAGAATCGTGCATTATATGGTAAAAGATGGAGTTGACATATACTCCTCTATTTCTGCATGCCTTCATGTAGCCTTTATGCTGAATACTCATTCCACTCTACCCGTCACTGTACTTACTAGTGGTTTGAAATCCTGCGAATAAGCGAGTATTTAAGAGCTATATTAATCTAACTGAGGGAGTTGAAGAAGAAAAAAGAGCTGTCTAAGCAAATCAACGGTTTTTAGGATTAGCACCTGTTAGTTTAAGGGAAATTTCTTTTCTGCTTTCGCCTCTCCAACCAAGGTTCAATTTTCTTGTCATATATTTTAATCCCTATATAACCATCAACAAAAGCAACTAATAGTCCAATGATTAGCATACTTATTCCCGTATTATCAACCATAACTATTGGTTTAAGCAGTGCAAAAACAACTGATAATGCAATTGGTACTGTTAAACCAACCCATAACCCCACAAAGATTATAGCCATTTTATTCACCTCTTTGTAATAGTCATTATCAAGTAAATAAAATGTTATTCCTTTTCAATTAACCTGCACCTATAGTTGAAGAACAATTAGAATAACAAAAATGGTCTCAAAAATTACAGAGACAATTAATATCCATATCGTTTCAATACGTAAAAAAGAACTCACCACACTTCGATTCTTAAGCTCAGCAATTTTTTTAGCTACTTGAAGATTGATTGGTATAAACATTACTGAGTATAGAAATCCTCCTGAAACACAAATGAAAAAATGAATAACTCCCAAATTAGTAGTTAATTCTGCTACAGCAGTTCCTATTATAAAGACAGGTAAACCCGCCCAAATAAAGAAAGTTAGAAATGATAATAATGACGCAATTACAAGTAACATATAATTACTTTTTAACACAGATAAATAGCTCTGGAAATACAAATCGTCAATCCCCCCATAGTGGAATCTTATACATTATTACTAAAAATTCTAATTATTGTTGTTAATTTTTATTAAACTATACTACTCCGTTAGTGAAAAAGAGAGTGTTTATTGAACACTCGCACCTGTTAGTGCAACATAGAGCAACAAACAATATTGTTAAAACATTAGCTTATTCACTTTCTTTGAACTTTAACTCGTCTAAATTTTCTTTTTTAGTCGAAAAGCTGACTTGGTAAATGTTATTCTTCTCTACCCAATAATGATAAGTTACTTCTGGTTCGTCTTCGAAAACCACCCCAATGTAATAATTATGATTACTGCAATAACTACACCTACAACGATGAGCTCTATTACTTCTGTTGGGTGCATAATACCCTCCTTGGGTTATTTTTTCACTTCATTTCTACTGTTTAATTCTCACGCATGAAGAGCAAAGACTTGTTGTGCTAAACTGCACCTTTAACACAATAGGAGCTGCCGCATCGACAACTTTCCTTGTTCCACTCTTGCACCCGTTACTTTAAGTACATTCTTTCACAAAGTTAGGGAAGATGAGAAATTGTTTGAAAGCACAGTATATTTGTACTGCGCAGCAAATAGCTCAATGTATTCGTCGCTCTTGTTCAACATAAGCTCACCGTTAGCTTAATAAGAAATAACTTATAAACACTCATAAAAAGCATTTCGTAAAGCTATCTCTCTAGGGTCATCAAACATATACGTTCCCACTTTTGTCATACCATAAGCAAATCCCACTTTATTTTCTGGGTCTGCAAAACAAAATGAACCTCCAGCCCCTGGGTGACCGAAACATTTTGGGGAACCATAATGTGAACCTGTTTCTATTGGTTTAAAAAATCCTACTTGAAAAGCTGTATCAACAGTTTGTACAACATCTTTAAAACCCAATTGAGTCGGTTGAGGGTTATTCATCAATTCCTCGAATGTTTCATTTTTTAGTTTTAAGTTATTTCCTCCATTAGCAAATTCACTATATATTTTAGCCATATCTCGCACTAATCCTATTCCGTTACCAGATGGAAATTCAATTTTCCGTATTTCTCTTGTATTAAAATTAGAATGTGCTAGTAAATTTTTAGAATCAACCATACTTTTGCTAGTAAGTGATTGAGGATTCATAAATGCTAATAATAAACTTCTAGGAAAAGTTCGGAAGTTTTTAAACAGGTCTAAAACAGATCCTAATCCTTTTATAGTAGACACTCTAGAATCATCAATATGGTCCGGCAAACCAATATAAAATTTAGCATTTAGAGGTTTTGCAATTTCATCATGAAAAAATTCCTTTAATGTACGATTTTTAGGATCTGTTCTTCTAATTAATTCACTAATTAACCACCCGATTGTCCAACAATGATAGCCATGTCTAGTTCCTGGTTCCCAATCTGGCTCTTTCTTCTCCAATTCAGTTACTACATTTTTAGTATCAAAATCACATATTTTATTTAGAGGGAGGTCCTTAATAGTGCTTAATCCAGCTTGATGATTTAATAATTGTCGGACTGTAATATTTTCTTTACCATTTTGACCGAATTCTTTCCAATAGCTTGATACTTTTTCATCATAGTCAAAGTAACCTTTAGAATGTGCAATAGCAGCTGCAAGTGCTGCAAAACCTTTTGTTGAAGAAAAAACAGTTACCAAAGTATTTTCATCCAGGGTTCCATTGTTTGATGGTTTTTTATTCCTCCCCATAAATCTACAACTTTCTCACCATTCAAATAAATGGTGCATGCAGCTCCTAACTCTCTTCTTTCATTAAAGTTTTTAATGAATTCCTGTCTGACTTTCTGAAAACCTGAACTAACATAACCGTTTATTAGTGAACCGTTTTTAAGCTTTATTAATGTATTGTTCATCTAAATCCTCCCCTCGTATTTTAGACGAAACCGCATAGTCAATGCTAATCCACAAAATATGAATATCCCTGTAATATTAAAAAATTTTCATACTTCCTTCTTGTTTGGTTACATTTTCAATGCAATGGGACGTTTGAAAATGAGGTTCCAAACTAAGACCTTCACTGTATATTTACTTTAGTAAATATACAGATTTTTTGAGTGAAAGTTTCATCATCCCCTGTTTATTGCTTATTAAACTATTCTGTACCGTTAGCTGAATAAGAAAAACGATCCTTCGTTATCGAAGAATCGTACACTTTAGTTCAGTTAGATTTTTTCACATTCTATTTTAGTAAAATTGAGAAGAGTTTCCTTCTCCACGAATCATATCCGTAATAGCAACATAAATGTTAGGTGGATATTCTGCTATTCTATGAGTTAGGTATAGATACCACTCCACACCATATGTTAAATATACCCGAACAGGTAACCCCTTGTCTTTAAGTTGTTTACAAAGTTCAGGACAAATTCCGTATAACATTTCTGCTTCTACATACGTATTTTGTAAATAACCACGCTCCAAAATCTGTTTATATATAGCTTCATCGTGAGAAGCAATTGAAACCTGATGTCCAGCTTTAACACATAAATCCACTAATTCTAAATATCGTTGGTCCAACTCATCTGAACGAGGGATACAAATATCTGCTGGTTCTTGATATGCCCCTTTAACAATACGAATTGCCCCAGGATAATTAAGCAATTCATTAAGGTCATCAAGTGTTCGATATAGTTGAGCTTGTAGTGTAACCCCAACGTTAGGATATTCGACAACAACTCTTTTATATAAATGAAGTATCTGATCCGTTTTAGCCGATTCCTCCATACTAATCATAAGAGAAAGATTATAAGATTGTGCTTCTTTTGACATCTCTAGTAAGTTTTGATAGGCAAGTTTAGGATCAACAGATAAACCGATATGAGATAAATCAAAAGAAATCCGAGAACTTATTCCATGGTTTCCACATTCCCTTATCAACGCTATAAACTCATCTTTAACTCTAACGCACTCCTCTTTGTTTGTAGTATTTTCACCGAGAGATTCCAGCGAAATGCGGTAACCCTTATTGATAAGTAAATCACCAATAGATAATCCATCTTCTCTTGAATCACCTGTCACAAATCTTTTAGCAGCACTTTGAAATAACGGATAAAGTTCAGAAGATTGCTGAATATACTCCTTTATTACTAAATTTCGAGCAACGGATTTTAAAGCATCTGCAAATTGTTTTTCAATTGATAGAAGTTCCAATCATATCCCTCGTTTCATTTGTATTTCCATAGTAATTATAATCCAAATAATGGTTGATTAGGTGAATTTTATACTAAAAATTTCAATTCAATAATATTGCACCTTTGGTACAATAAAAAAGCCACCTTTAATGGTAGCCGGATTATTTCTTAATGCACTTGTTAGTGAAGTATCACTATTCCTTTAATTAAAGTTTTCATTGTAAATTTGTATCCATTTCTTTCGTTTCAGAAATAAGGCTGTAATCAAAACGGCTTCACCTACAACTAATAAACCGATACCTAACACTAATCCTCCAAAAAATAGAAATTCATTTACACGCCAAGCGAAAAAGAACCATCCTATGATTGCACATACACCTAATGCTAAGTTAATTGTTCCTGCAATTAAGGTTTGGGGTAAAAACAATCCTGTTTTTCTAATCATAGTCGAACCATATTTAAAACTTACAAAAGTCGCTACAATCATATAAATAATATATATAGTCATCGCAATATCTATTTCATTCATATACCCCACTCCTTTTATATAGATTTTACCATATAAATCCATAATTCTTATTGAAGATTACTGCCCTATAGTTTAATAAAAAAAGCTGTCTCAATGACATCTCCGTTCTTAAACCTTGCAACCATTAGTGCAACAACTCTCAGTTGTTTATTCCATTCACTAAACTTTCTATATTATTTTTCTTTTTTCTGTTTTTGATTTGAAACCTAAATAACCAGCATTAACAGCACCAAAAATAGAAATTATTATATTTTCAAATGACAGTAAGGCAGATATTAGTAGGATTAAAAATATGTAATCTAACAGTTTTATTCCTATATTTATATAAACTAAGACCGCAAATACAATGTTTAGACCGATAATAGTCATTACAATTGGTAAACTTAATTTAAAGCACGACAACAAAATTAACCATAAAAAAATTACAATAGAAATTATGATTTTATAATTCAACGAATTCACCCCTTTAATTTACCATTAATTTCTTTTTCGATGACATAGAAAAAAGTATCCCTTGCTGAAGGAATGCACCCGTTATCCATCCATGAAGCAAAGCTTCACCACAGAAAATGAAAGCTTATTACGTTCTTTCATGGTAGCTTAACAAACCTTTTTATAAAAAATAAGGGTTGTTTTATCATTTATTGTCTTGCTATCTCCTGTTTGGTTATAGCCCATTTTTTCATATAAATAACAATTTCCTGCTTCCTCTAATAATGTAGCTAATTCCCAACTGGTTGCTTGAGGGAACATTTCTTCAATTAAAATTATAGCCTTCTAAGCTATCCCTTTTCTTTGATAAGTAGGTAAAATAAACATTGGACTAATCCAAAAATGTACATCTTCTATCCAAAGAACACAGATAGCACCAACAAGTTTATTATCAGCCAATATCTTATAGAAACCACCATCAGGTCTATTTATTCTCGTTAATACCCTGTCGATAGTTTCATTTGCTGGATTAGTATCATAGTCTTTATACTTATCCAACAATGGCATAAATGCCTTAACTTGAATATCAAAAATAGATTGTGCATCATTATCTGTTGCTCTTTTTAACCTAACCTCCATAACTTCACCCACCAAATAATTTTAGATTTTATAACATTATCTGACTAAAACTCATCAAAGTTCTTATTCAACTCTACTGCACCGTTACTTCAACAAGAAGAAGCGATCACCCTTTATTGAGCAATCGCCCCCGTTATTTTAAGTGTATTACTTCACATACTTTTTCACAATTATTTGATTAAAAATCGTGAACGTATCTGGTTGATTTTTTAATATTAATCAGTTATGCTGATTATATAATATACTGATTATTTTTTAGGAGGTGTCATTAATTTTTGGGAAAATGGAATCAATCTTATGGTTTTTTGCTTGGAAAAGTCCTTCAGGAAATGGAATCTAAGTTCGCTGATGGACTTGCGTCATTTGACATTAACGCCAGACAATATGGGGTTCTCTTATTTATTGAAGGTAACCCTTACTCTTCACAAAAAGATATCTCAGACAAACTGCAAATTGATCGAACAACAATGGTTAGTCATATTGACCACTTAGAAGGCTTAGGATTTGTGGAGAGAACAAGGAATCCTAATGATAGAAGATCTTATAGTCTCTTAATTACAACCAAAGGAAAAGGTGTATTAGATTCACGTTGGGAATTTTTAATCCAAACGGAATTAGATGTTTTAGCTCCTTTAAGGGACCAAGAAAGACAATTATTAAAGGAGTTTCTTGTTAAGATTTGGAACGGAATATAAATACTGGAGGTACAAAATATGAATGCACTTGATTATTTTAATGCACGTCTAGAATCAACAATTAGCCCTATGGATTATTTGAGATTGGTACAAATCAATCCGGAAAAATACTTTTTAATTGATGTAAGAAACGGTCCTAATCACGTAAGAAATATAACAATTAAAGATGCCCATATAATTCCGCAACAAGAGCTACAAGATCGTTTAGATGAAATACCGAAAGATAAGGAAATTATTGTTTACTGTTGGGATGTCTGGTGTAACACAGCTGCCAAAGTAGCAACATTTTTATTAGAACGTGACTATAAAGTGAAAGAGTTGACCGGAGGTATTGCAGCATGGAAAGAAATGAATTTTCCTTGTTTAGATTTGTCTCAAAATGGTAACATGTCTGATAGTTGTGGGTGTTGACTATAGCAGTATGAGATTAGAATATTCTAATCTCTTTTTCATTAATCTTTTCTTTTGCAGTTAGTTAAAACCTTCTTTACTTATCTCAAATATAAGTCACAAAACCACACATCAAATATTGCATTATCCTGCTTCGTTAGAGAAATATCGACTGTTCTTATTGAACACTCGCACCCGTTTATTCAAAAAGGTTATCTTTCATATAATCAAAATCTGATGAAGGACATACTTGTTTCCTTATAGAGACAAATGATAATTAAAACATACTATTACATTTCGTTCTTTGTGGTTAACACCATACTCAATACCTAAAACATTATAGATTATTAGAGGAGAAGAGGAGTTTCACCTAAAATGAACATATTTATTCCCAACAAAGATAGTATTATCCCTATGAAAAATGTCCAAGGATTATCTTCTTTTTCTTTATCAAATGTAAAAAACGTTATTATGCAAAAGATAAGTGTTATAAAAGAGATGCCGAATTGAGGAAACATAAATGTAATTGCACTAAAAATCAATCCTGCAATACCATATGGATTTTGTATTGGAATTCTTTCAAGATATTCTCTTTCATCTTGGGATAAGTCTTGGTTTTTATCCCACAAAAAGTCCTTATTTTTTTGTTTGTTGAGAAAATCAATAATTTTTATGAATATTTTCATAATCATCACCTGTTTTGCAAAAGATCAATTTTTTGTGATTTACAGTATCTTCTTGATATTACAACATTATATAACTTATTATATCAGTATTGCTGAGGTGTTAAATTAAACCTCTGTTTAATTAACATTAATCCCCTTTTTGTTGACATAGAAAAAGCTTTCCTTCTTGAAGGAATCTACTTGTTTGGTTTATATGATTGAAGACGTACAATTGATGCAGCTAAACCAAGAAAAATAAGAACTAAACCTATAATTTGAGCTGGGTAAATTATATAAAAAGGTAAATTAACCCCTGGAATAATCGTCACTATTGGAATGCCAATTGTAAGCATCAATATAATATACAAATCTATATTATGACTGAGCTTCATAAAATCCCTCCTTTAACATACCTGGATAGCGATTAATTTTGGTGAAGATCCCACAATCGCTCTACCTTTTATATAATATATTTGATTATACATTAGTTTTGGGATTTTTTGTTATTAAACTATCCTGCACCGTTAGTAAAAAAACGACTGTTCTTATTGAATACTCGCACCTGATTATTTAAGTGAAGAGTTTCACAAAACAACTATATCAAACGATTAATCCAAATTTACCAAGAAATATTAGTATTGTTGTTTCAAATTGTTATATATTTCTTTTGCTTGTTTATATATATCATTTTTTGTTGGCTCGATTTGATAGTTTTCAACGCTATCACTAAGATTAAAAATACCCTTATCGTCAATTACTAAAGTGCCTGAAATTTGGTCATTATAGATAAATGTTATAGTTATTTGTACAAACTTTGTCCTAAACCAATATCAAAATAATCTGCTTTAATTTTCCTTACAGAATTATTACTACAACTGCTTACAATTAAAAACACGATTAGGATGCTAGAAAAAAATAAAGATTTTCTCACAATTTCACTCCCTCTAATCTACACTGATGAAAATCTTGATCAACTAGCCTGCACCTTTACTTCAATAAGCAAAAAGCAAAGATCTTGTTAAATCATCGCCACCCGTTTTGTTAATTTAATACCCATTTACGAACTATATCTAAGGAATTATTAGAAGTAATGGAACCGTTTAAGATTAAATCTGCGTGCCATTTTGTAGGTTCAACAAACTCGTTATGACGATGCCTAACCAAATCAAGATATTCTGAAGAGATTTCGTCAAAGGTTTGTTCGTTTATATCTCTTTTTAATCTCCTAAATAATCTCTCATCTGACAGGCAATCAACAAATATCTTCAAATCTATTTTTTCTCTAATTTCCTCAAAATACAAGACCGTCAGGCCTTCAATAATAACAACATTAAACATTTCAGATGATATAAAATGATAAATATCTTTATTTAATCTATCAATATCAGTGCATATTATATAAATGATGTGATAATAAGAAATTATTTCTTACCTTTTCGTTCTAAAAATATAGGTGCTATATTTAGTAGTATAGAAACAATTGTCAAAAACCATAATGCCCTTTCCATACCAGGTACTACATCCATTAAAGCTGACCAATCTTCCACTTCTACCCAATCAGAAACAAGACTGTATTCTGCACAAAGTGTTAATGCTGTAAATGATAATCCCATCGCCATAGCAAGCTTATAATCCTTTCCTGCTGCATACATATAAAGATTTATACAAGTTACCACTATTGCAATAACCCCTAATATAATCCACATAACTATCCCTCCATACAATTGTGAATCAACTCAATTTTTGCATTATTAGACATTAATACTTCAAATCTTATTTTATAGTAAATGCTCTTCCTTTTATGATTTCTTATTGAACAAACCTGCTCCGTTTAAGATCATTCATTCAGAAACACACCATTAATTTTAACATATAATTACAATTACCTTTATTTAAAGCTTAATAATAAATACTTTTCATAGAAATAAAAAAGTAAAAGACCAAATCAAGTGGGATTTGGTCTTCTACTTATACTATTATTTAATATGTAACTTAACTTCACTTTAACTATCTTACCAAATTAATTAAAAGTTTTACTGATAGATAGTTCATAAACCATACTCTTTAGTGATACTACGTCAAAATAGTGGCTCAGCTATACCAATATTTCTAATCTATCAGCCTAATAGATGAATTTCACATCTTCCATTTGACCAAAATCACACTTCCATTAAATCTATGACGATAAAACTAACTCTATATACTTCCCTAGTTGATTTAAAGCGTAACGATAATTGGACCATTTTTCGTAATGATAATCGTATGCTCAATTTGGGCAACAAAGCTTTTTTCTGTAGCATAAGTCCAGCCATCGTCTTTTTGGAAAACTTCTTCTTCTAGAGTTGAGATAAAAGGTTCAAATGCGATGACCATACCATCCTTTAATAATTCATTATCCCATGTATCATTATAGTTATAAATGTGATCAGGAGCTTCGTGTATGTTTCGTCCAATACCATGTCCTGTAAGATTTTTGATAACAGTTAATCCGTTCTCTTTCGCCGTTTGAAATACTGCTTTTCCTATTCCGCTTTTTTTGGCACCGGGCTTTACTTTTTTAAGTCCCTCTTCAAATGCCTTCTTAGCAACATTGCATATTGTCGTTAATATTTCTTCTCCTTCACCTACTACAAACGAGATTCCTGTATCTGCGAAATATCCATTTTTAGAGCCAGAAACATCTATATTAACTAAATCGCCTCCTTTAATAACTCGAGAACCCGGAATACCATGTGCCACTTCTTCATTAACACTAATGCAAGTATAGCCAGGAAAATCATATTCACCCTTTGGAGCTGACACTGCACCCGCTTTCTCGAAAAGGTTTCCAGCTAAATCATCAAGTTCTTTGGTTGTTATGCCAGGAATTGTTCTTTCTACTAATTCATCTCTTATCGAGCCTACAATTTTACCTATTTCCTTCAAGCCACTAAAATCTTCTTCTGTTTTTGCTATCATCGTATATCCTCACTTTTTAAAGTATCTATAATTAATATTCCTATTAGATTCTATCATAAAGATGAAAGCTATTGCTTCATCTAGGCTGCTTCCTAGTGAAAGTTTTGGAGATTGATCCTTATTCTTCGTTATTTTCATCAAATCGCTTTTTTTGAATAACAAACAAATAGCATTCCAATTATAGTCATTCCTTGAATTATCTAAAGTGGATCGGTAGGAATGAAAAAAACAGACAGACAAATACCTAATTTCCCACTACAAATGGTTGTTTTTAAATCAACCGTATTTTGATGAACTATAAAAAGCACTAATGAACATTTAGAACACAAGTGCTGCTGGTTTTTCATTAATTAATGATAGTTTTTAAAATAAATTTATTACATTTTTTCTAACCCCCATAATACTACGTCTATTCCCTTTGAATAATGGAGTAATGGTTTATTTTGTTCTAAATGGAAATCACTTATCGGTATCATCGTATTACAAGTTATATTTGCTTCTGCATGTTGTAATGGCCAGGGATCATGATTTATTTCTGAGATATATAATTTGTTATTGTGTGATGTGTATAAACAGTACCTTTCTGTTAACCAGCTTTCTAGGGTGCCTGTTTGCGCAAAGAATATCTCTGATGTTGGCTTATATGAAGCAGTAAATTCATATTCCCCTTTTTGTTTATGTCTAATTGAATGATATTTTATTGAGTCTCCATCTTTAACAGAAGAAATAGTTGCGTAATAATATGGTAAGTAGAAAAAAGTTTTAGCTACTTGTACAGCTAACAAATTGGCAGCATCTAAACTAAAAAAGTAAACTCCTGGTTTTCCGTTTTTAGTAACATATGTTCGAACATTAATTTCAGCAAAACTTGAAGTAAAGGGTATTTCTGGGAGGTATCTTAGACGGATATTCCTCATTTCAAATGGAACAACAGCAATCCAGGCATCACCATTAAATGTATCGATTTCTAAATATTCTGGTATATAAGGTCTTATAAAATCTATATCAATCTTCCAATGTGCAAAAAGTAAATGTTCCCATGTTTGTTTCATAACCCAGGGTTTCCTTGGAACGGGCCAAGGACGAGGATGACTATTATTCATAAAATAACCTCCAAAATGGATGATAGATAAAATAACCTTTATGATTATAACAATATATTCTATGTGTTTTCCTAAATATAGATGCTCTAGCACCTAACATCTACCTTACTACAATATACAAGGGATTATAAATTTTGCTTGCTTAATATGTATTTAGATATTTAATCTGCTTCCTTGCTATTAAAAGCTACAAACAAAATAAGCATTGATATAGTTAAGATAATTGCACTAAAATTTATTTTACCACTACCAATTAAAGTATAGAAAAATGATATTATTCCATATATTATAAGAAAACCAGTAATTCTTCTTCGTATTTTATTTCTCTTTAACAAGAAAAAACGCCTTCCTTTCAGCTGGATTTGTCATGTGGAACGAAAACAATCGCTGTTCACTCGTAAAGGAATGCTCAAGTCATATAAAAAATTAAAACCTCAGATTTTTATTTTCATAATGTTCCTGAAGAAGATTTAATAATAAAAATCTAAAAATAATGAAGCCGAAAACACCTGAATATACTAATATTATCGTTAAATAAATCGTATTTTCTAGTGAAAATCCCTCCGTTAAATATTGAACTATTGATAATATATCTGTACTTAGGGATAGCAAAATTGCAGCAATTAGCTCAATTAGTCGTAGTTGATTTCTTAGTGAATAATTTACTTTATATAGATTAAAGGTACTTTTTATCGTTCCAGATTGATTGCCCTTATATAAGCCAACCACTAAGCTGGCTAGCAAAGGCAAAAGAAACGAATCAAGTTGAAATAAGACTATCCATATATTTAAAAATAATGGTATAACAATTAAAATTATTTTCATGAGATCTCCTAATTCTATCTTTATAATGTTTAGCTAATTTATTCTACCACCAAAAAAGAAATAATTCCCATTACTTACAAGGTACTTTCAATATTCTTACTATTGAACTTAACATATGTAATATTCCATATATGATCATACAACCTGCCCATTCGTACAATAATCAAAAGTAGCATTTCATTATTAGGAATTTCTACAAATTTATAATTGTTTATATACAAATTCACGATATTTTACAAATTTATGTTTTTCGTAAAATTCTTCTGCAGCTTTGTTATCTATCCAATAATCTAACTCAATCAAATCTATTTCTCTTTCAATAGCACGTTGATCAATAAAATTCATCAAAGCAGTTCCATAGCCCTTTTTCCTTTGTGTTGGAGCTATACTAATTTGATGCACATAAATTGATTGATAACGTTTTTTAAACGCATTTTCTGGATAGTCTCTTATCTCAATCCAAGCATAACCTACTGCATCTTCGTTTTCTTCTAATAATAGAAAAATATTCTTTTCATTTTCTATTAGCTTTTTAAATACTTCATTGATTTCTTCATATTTATATTCATTAAAATATTTCGGATAGAGAGAATAATGTAAATCGTGAACTGGTTTATTTAATTTTGCAATTAATGCAGAATCTTTCGTTTCGCTAATTTTCATAGTGCTACCTCTCTTTTTTCATTTTCTATTCCTTAACAAACTTCAAAAATTTATTTCTATTTATATTTTCTTGAATAAAAATACTCTGTTAATGGAAGAACAGTGAAGGTTAAACATACTAACAGTCCTAAAGGGAGGTTTGTCATTTCATTGAAATTCACTGCACCCTCAGAAATCACTAAAATTAATATAGCAAGAACCATTAATATAAAATAACCTATTTTTGCACTTTGCGTTTTTATATGCATGTCTAATTCATCTTTTGCATGCTCTCCTTGCATATCACCCCACGTAATAGAATTTAATAAAAATGATAATGAAAGACATCCTGCAAATATTACATTGAGATTAATAATTTCAAATCTAAACCATTCTATTAACCCAAAAACAAATGTTCCTATTAATAGTAATGAAGATAAAACAATACTAAATCTTTTTAATTTCCCCATTTGGTTCCACCTCTTTAATGATTATTTATTATAAAAAAGCTCATCAACCTTAACTCCAAGCTGTTTAGCCAAATCAAATGCTAGTTGTAAACTTGGAGCATATTTATTATTTTCTATTGCATTTATTGTTTGCCTACTTACATGACAAAGCTCTGCTAACTTTCCTTGAGAAATACCTCGACTCTCACGATATTCTTTAATTTTGTTTTGCAAAGAAAAATCACCCTTATACTTACATTGATATGTAAAAGATCTTTTACACATTTATCATAAACAGTCCTACCCTTAGTGTCAAACATCTTTTACATGCAGATCGAAAATATATACTAAATTTATTAAACTGCTTACAGATTTAGCGTTCTTCTTAAAAATACCGTTAACTCATAATCTATTGTCTCTATATTTAATTTAAAATTTAAAATAACCAAAATCAACGACTGTCCAGTTCAAACTTGTATTGACAGCATAAGCTATTAGTACACCTACATCATTTCATATATACATCTTCCAAGGGCACTCGATTGAGTGTCCTTTTGTTTTCAAAAAAAAGAAATACTGATTCATTAATCCAATCATGATTAATTTTCAAACATACTATAAATTAACCTCATTATAAGGAGGTGTAACATATGGGCGCAGGTGGATATGGTTCAGGTGCAGGTTTTGCACTAATCGTTGTGTTGTTTATCCTTTTAATCATCGTTGGTACTTCTTACGTTGGCGGCGGCTTCGGTGGTTACTAATTTAACTTGAGTAATTCTAGTAGAAGCGGACTTCTTTTGTGGTCTGCTTTTACATTTTAGGCAAGTATATTTTTTTCATTTACATACTCGTTTATTTACGACTAACCGGCTTTTTTGTTTAAAACACCATGTCACAATCTAGATTTTAAAAAGTTCTATTAATAGGCAAATAAGTAGATGCGGAGTTATTGTAGGAATAGCACCTCCACCAGCTATGTCTAATAAGTTTTCCATTAAAATCACACTCAATTAGTGAAAAACCTAGTGCTCTTATTAAAACGCACCCTCTACATTAAAAAAATTAATTTTATGATCATTCACGATCGTTTTTATATTTTAAAGAAAGTACTCCAAACACGATCCCTAATAAGACATATTTCATTATCCCATTAAAAAGGTAGTCAATAATTGCTTTATAGCATGATAGAAATGACAAATATACTCTATATATAATTTGATTTATTAAACTTATCCTCGAAAAAAGCTCCATCTCTTTTACCAAACTACTTATGTTCCAAAATTACCAAACAACATGATTCCAATAACAAAAACAAAGGTGATCAATAAAATTAGCATACCAAGTGAAGAAATAGATAAAGTAATGGTTTTTAAATGTCCCTTCACACTAAAAAATGCTGTGAAAAATGCACCTAGTAATAGGAATAATAATAAAAACAAATCTAATGATTCTGGTAAAGGTGTCAACACCTCTGGAATAACAAAAATTAATATGATAAATGTAAGAATCAATACCAGGGAGATTACGCTCAGATATTTTTTCATTAATGAAACCTCACTTTTAATTAAACACACTCTGTAATGAATCTTACTTTTACAAAGAACGCATCAAGATTTCTATTATTCCTCACTAAAATTCACATCAAACAGATAATCACTTGATTCGGCACCTTCAAAGCTTTCAAATATTATATTTCCATTATCATCTTTTTTTTCTTCTGTTTTCTTCAAGGCGAATGTTGAAATATAATAGCCTTCAAATGGTAATTTTTCATCATCGATTAAATGTATATCTCCATTTGATATAAAAAGGGAATTTCCACTTCCCAACTCATGATAAGTTCTTTGCCCAGAACTTCTTATCACATAGGAAGAAAAGTTACCTTTTGCAAGAGTAATATCTTTAATATCAAGTATAGTAAGATTATCAAAGAAATAATCAGCTGCAATTAGTCGATCATATTGTAGCCATGAATCAAGCTGACTGCGTCTAAGCTCATACCTATTATTTTCAGTGTCATATCGAATTTGATAAAGGGTATAATTGTTGCCATTTTGTTCGAGTAGCTGCCATCGTAAATCTGTTATTTGACCATTTTGACCATAGTTCACTTCAAAATCATCCAGCCTTAAATGGTTGTGTACTATCTTTAATTTTTCCTTAATTTGATCATATTCATCTTGAAAGTTCAGGGTATAAACTGAATCAAGCTCACGTTCGATCATTATTGGCCGGCTTTGCCATTCATTGATCGCAAATGGCAAAATCCAATGAACCAATATAAATGCAGCCACACCAAAAACAGCGGCCATTTGTTTTACATCTACATTTAGCTTAGGTCGAAAAAACAACAAATACAGTATAAACCCTAGAGGTAGTGTGAATTGATTGAGATTAATAGCGAATGAGCCTAATATAAAATATCCAACTATTTTTAACGAAAAATAAGCTTCTGTTTCTGCTTTTCTTCGCACTAATAATATGAAACTAACAATTAATAAAACTGTGTAAATAATAGATAACAATTTCCAGCCCCTATTCTGGAAGGAAATCTCCTCCATTTATTTTTAAGAAGTAACCTTGATGCTGGCAAATTGTTAGCACCATAGTCAAATCGGTCCATAACCAAGTCTGTGCAGTTACGAACATCTATACAACCTAATATACTTGTATCATTTTGAATAATATAAAAAAGTCGATTTCAAATATTGCATAGAATCGACTTTTATTTCTTAAATTATCTTAATCTGTTCCAGAAATATTAATTTGATTATGCTTTAGAACTTCTCCTAATTGATCTGCTTGTTTATTTTCATCAGGCTGAGTCATCCCGGACTTCTTTTCAAAATAAACCGCTATACTCCCAATAATAACAACAGGTATTAACAAAAATAACCAAATCATAATAATACCTCCTTTAGTGGTATTTATCATTATTCCATTATTATACCATATATGTGGGATAAATTTACAATAGATAAAAAACACACAAAAATAGATGATACTCAATCTATTTTTACGAAAACACTTCATAGTTAGAGTTTTTAAACTATTGGAGTATCTACACATATTAATATTCTAAATGAAAGGACAAATCTCTAGTCCAATAATCAACGATTACATTTGCGTGTTCGAGACCAATTGTTTCTTTTAAATACGTAATAAATGTATTAAAATCAGTTTGCGTTAAATTACTATGGTTTTCATTAAACTTTACAATAACCAGAGGTTTTCCTATTGCTACGTCGTAGCTAACATATATATATCTTGTATCTCCAAAATGTTCTTTTATATATTTTTCAATTTTGGGTGTTATTTCACGTTCTAAATGTTCCTCTTGTTGATCGATGTTAATCGAATCTTCCATTCGCTTCATTTTTTTATCATAAAATACTAAAAAGGTATCATTTGTATCCTTGTTTTCAACTGTTACTCCATGTTCAAAATAACCATAATGCTTAAAGTCAGTGGACGACGAAGTATTTTGTATTTCATAATTCATATCTTGATAGTTTTCAGCTAAATAATGTTGAGTTTTTTTAATTGCTTCGTCTTGCTCTTGCTTGTGAAGGATACCGTTTATTTTAAAAGCTAAAACTATTAATAAAAACAATATAATAATTCCACCAAATATGTATATTAACCTTTTAAATCCATTCTTCATATGAACTTTCCTTCCATTGTTTACAAACCTGTTTTTGTTTTAAGTGATGAAATCACTTCATTTCAACATTCAAAATATTTCCAGTCCGTTCCAAATATGTGAAGCTGTATGTTTTACCTTCTTCTATGTTAAATACCCTTTCCAGCAGATAGAGTTCTTGTTCCTCCGTGTTGATTAATGTTATTTTTGATGAGCTTCCGGTATATACATCCACAACTTTAAGATCATCTCTTTTCATCACACCGTTTGAGTAATCCTTCATATCTCTCACACTATTAATTGTTAAAGAACTTAATTCTTGAAAAATGAATACACCTGAGATGAGACAAATTATTCCTGTTCCTCCCCATACAAATACCTTATTTCTGCTTATTTTTTGAGGATTTTTTAATGTGATTACTAAGCTAAAATAAATTATAAAGAGAAGTAGGGTCAGTCCTCCCAAAAACAAAAATGCAGTTCCTATCCAATCATAGATAAATGTTTGATAAAGATCTGTAGCATAAAATGTTCTTAGAAAAGCAAAAGATACACCTAACAAAACAAAAATACCCATTACAATAAGGAAACCATATATAATTCTTATCCTATTGCGATTTGCAACATCACGTTTTATCCGAGCTTGCAAATGCTGTGCTTTTTTTCGCGATCCGTTCACTTTATCTCCCCTCTTTGCAAACTCTTTACTTATTTTCAACTATTTAACTCTTCCGCTTTTAAAGTTTAATATTAATTCACTATTTATAGACATAAAAAACGCACCTGTCTTAGTTCAGGAATGTATCCTATATCCTATAACTAATGCTTTACTCCATCTACAATCAGCGATGGGAAAACAGGCTTATCTCCTTGATTTCTTGGATCATATTTTATTGAACGAAATATAACACCATTTGCTCCATCCCACTCATGAAAATGAAAGGCACCTTTTTCATCACAATATTCAAGTAAAGTTACCTTAAATCCAGCGGTTTCAAACATTTGCTTTATCGTTTTGTAATTATGTACTATTTTATGGCTAGCTGCGGGATGTTCTTTAGGACCTGGCCCCCCTATTTTAACTATATTTTGATAGGCAGCATCTTGAAAAAATGCATCAGGTACTGCACAACGAATATAACCTTCAGGTTTTAGAAATTGATAACAAATTTTCGCAGCTTTTATACCTTCTTCATATGTGAGATGCTCCCAAACGTGTTCAGCTAATATTGCTGTAATCGAATTAACATCAAACTTTTTGTTCCAAGTGCTTACATCTAATAAATTGAGTTCTTCATGTTGGGTATGTAACCAGCCTGGATTATTATTATATTCACCTGCACCAATAACCACCTTAATTTCATTTGTCTTGATAGCCAACAGTCTCACCTCATTTATTTCAACGCACTAATTAAATTGTCAGTTTCAATTATTTTAAAAAAGAGTTATTATTGATCCTCACCCGTTACTTCAATAAGAAACTATTTATTGATACAAATAACACTAATAAAAATACAACTATACTTAACAAGCCGTAACCTTTTTGGCCCTTTTGAAATTCTCTTAATCCCATTACCAACATCGTTACACCCAACAACAACATCATATATGGTTGAAATCTAAAATCCTCTGTTATCAATCCATACCCTGCAAGTGAAATGACCGCTACTGAAAAAATAACCTGCAAAAACTTTAACAATTGAACACCCCCTACTAACCAAGGTTTCTATATATTTCTAATTGAAAGGTAAGCAAACCTGCTTTTGCACAAAGAAATCCTTTGATATATGATTTGCTCCCATTATTGAATAAGAACTATTTAAAAAATCGTTAAAAATGAGAACAGAAATATAACTAAAACATACTTATAAGCAGCAGCTGGTGATTTCCTACTATTTGAGTTTTTCCTAATATCTGCGGTTAAAAAAGAAAGTAATACAATAATTAAACTATATGTCATTATTTCTTTTATTGATGTTGTACCAGTAAATAGTGTTAATAATAAAATGATGCTAACTATGACGATTAACGAGCTTGTCACATACTCTGGTTTAAATCTTGAAACGTTTTTCAAGTAAATTACCCTCCAAAAAAAGTGTTTGAAATACTTTCAATATCTCTAATAGTAGGGATCTTCCCGTTTGTATCTCTTACTATCATATAAGAACCTGTGTCTTGTTTTTGAGAGTTTTCATCGTGCCTAACAATCAACTCGATGTCTTCCCCATTATCTTTTAGCAATTGTTGATAATAATTAAATATACCTTTCTCTATTTCTATTGCTTTTTCTTCCCTAAAAGGCTGCTTCAAATCAACATAAATGGTTATCCATAAATCATTTTTCACTTCCTCAATAGGTTTAGTAAGCTGACTTATTTTTCTGCTTGCTTCTTCACGATAACCTATATTGAGGGTAATATCCTCTACATCTTCAATAAACTTTTCTGCATACCCCCATTTATCCAAACCCTTTTTATTCCACAGTTCTTCCATATAAAAATCCACAATGTCTTTTGGTCGGTTCCACGCATCAAAGCTTATCCCATCTTCAGTTGTTAAGGTTGCAGCATAACCAACAGTGTGTGTGTAAAAGCCTTCGCTATTTTCAATAACAATATCGTATTTCTTTTCCATTTTTTCTTTCAGTATTTGTGCGGTATCCCTTATCTTTTCGGGATCCCCATTTATTCTACTATCAAAATAGTTAAAACCTAAAATCCCCAATATTGAAATGCCTATTACTATAATGAAAATAGTCATTTTTCGTTCCTTATTCATATTAATATCCTCAATTTAAATCTTTCTTTATAAATTTAATGTATAACTTCATCCCGCTTTTCTGTCTGGCACTATCAAGCTTCTAATCCTTTTTATAGAAGCCATAGAAGAAACCAAACAATACCACTAAAAATCCTGGATATATTAAAAGTCCACCCCTTGTTGTGGTTGTAGTATCTAGTGTAATAATTGCACCTAATAACATAATACTTATTCCCAATAGCATTATTCTTGTTGAATTCATAAAACTCCCCCCTATAAAACTTATAAGTTAGTTTTGGTAGCAAGTCTCATATTCGTCTTTCATTAACAAACTTTTACAAGCCAAACCATTTCTATGATAAATCTCTTTACCAATTTCTAGTTCTATACTTCTATTTGAATTTGGAAAATCAGGTTCATCATTTATAATGTACAATGTATCCTCGTTCAACCACTTCATAGCAAAATTACTTTTTGCATCACTATAATAAACAACTTGACTTTTATTTTTCACATAATTGTTTGTAATTTCCACCCTTACATTAACACCACCTGCTGCACCACCATATGGTTCATAATAAGCATTAGCTGTATATTCTTCAGTAGGTGATATTACTGGACCTGGTCCCTTTTGAATAGATGCTCTATTAATTTCACTAAACGTAAAAAAGTATGTTTCATATATATAAATTGAAGAAACCAGAACAACCCCAGACAACGTTGCAAACAAAATTTTCTTAGGAAATGGATTTTTCTTGATAATAGTAAGGATTATCTTTGCACATAAAAATATAAACAGCATAACAGTTATGAAAGATAGTAAGATACCAAATAAAATTAATATAAAAATCACCCTTTCTTAAAATTTCGTTTCAAGATGATGACACCATACCTAATTAAACTCAATTTCTTTATCAAGGAGTACTACTTCATCACCCACATGTATTTCACCAGTTTTGATAACAGATGCATAAACGCCAAAAAAATTATTTCTTTCACTTATAACTTTTTTGTGTAAAGTAGGATCTTGTTCTGCACTTTCAGGGTTTACAGTAATAATCATACATCTTTCACAATGTCTTTTTAACTCAATTTCCACATCGTTGCCAATTCTAATTCGTTTACCGATCAATTTGTCTTCTATAAAAGGAATTTTTTCTGTTAACGATATAAGTAAATTAGGACGAAAACGCCTGTAATCTAGATCCGATTTCCCCCATATTTCCTTTAATTTATCTAATGAAGCATCTGTAACAAGTTGAAGATGTTCTTCTTCAATTGCACCAAAAGGGACATGGTAAGGAGGATATGTCACAAGTGAAATGCTGCGTTTTGCTTTGTTTTCTATTTCATTCGTTAATTCTTCATCTCCCCATTTGAAAATCTTGTCCTCAGGTGTCCTGATCTCGACTTCAGGATACTGATCTTCTAGCTCCTCCCCTAAAAATCTTGCTTTATAGCGAGCCATTTCTGGAAATTGAGTGATTGTTAAATATTTATCATGTCTCGTATTATCTAAAAAAGCATGGCTACGGTCTCCATAAAATCCATACTCCATTACCTTTGTTTTTTTTACACTTTCCCCATAAAAGGACTTTACGGGATGACGCACAATTTCCTCAATAGTACCGATTAACATTGGATTGTCCTCCTGATATACATTCACATCATCATACCTTTATCATCAACCTTAATGCCATGTTCGTGATTTTTTTCACCACTTTGTTCCTATTGTTTTGAACAAGACAATAATCCCAACATAAGAATTAAATATATAAATAAAGCGATTTTCTTCAATTAAAATCCCTTTAATTCATTAGACGTACATTTTCTGTACTTGTTTCACAATAATGCAGAATACTTTTTATTCTATTCTTCTTTAGCTAAACTGCACCGTAAGTTCAACAACTTCCATTTAATCAGATGTATAGTCTATACAGATTCCTTAATGCAAAATTCATTTGGAATTATTGAACCTTTCTTCTTTCTTTTCATAGCGTCTTGAATAGAATAGAGTAAGGATAATTCCTAATAGAACAAAGCTTAAACAAATATAAAGTGGAAAATCCAAACGTATATAAGCTGCTGTTGAGACTCCTAAAATTGTAATCCATTCAAATACTAAAAAAGGCTTTATGTATTTCATTAATTGCTCCCCCTAGAATCCCAAATATTGTTAACTTATTTTAACATATAAGAATTAAGGAGCCTATTATAAAAATAGTGGTGGCTTAGTGTTTAGAAAATAGTTTAAATACAGCCTACTAATAGAAACCTAGTAAAAGAGCCAAACCCTTGATAGCTATAGGGTTTGACTCATTGTTATCGTTATAGATGATTTTTTATCTCTTTTTTTAGCAACAGTTTTCTAGTTTTTTAGACGACTGTTGGCTGTATAAGTAGGGTTTTACTCACTCTTCAATTTTAAAGCTTCACTAACCAAATAACGATTTACATTTTTGATATTCCGTTAATGAAAATGCTAAATAACAAACTTATTGTTGCAAAGCCAGCAACTGGGAGGGCAAAACCTTTGTTGTTTTTAAATTCATATACAACTGTGACATATCCTGCTGCGCATAACATTAACCATATTGGCATAAAAATGGCATTTGCAATATTTATTGGTAATAAAGTGTAACCGTTAGATAAGAAAAATGCCCAGTGCAAAACCAACAAAACTAATATTGTATAAGAAATTCTACGCGGGGGTTTCCCTTTCCCTTTCTTTCTAAAAGATATAATTGGAATAATAATTGAAGTTATTGCAATAATGCCTATCACCAGTAAAAAAATTATTGAGAATCCAATGATGACCACTTCCTTTAAAATATATTCTATAATCAGACATTTTCACATAAAAACACACACGATAAGTTAGTTTTATCTTAGAACATCATTTATCGTTAGTCAATAAATAATTATTCATAATCAATATGATATTATTCTTATAGAAGCTTCTCCTAAAAAAAACACCTCTAATTGGAAGAGATGATTCTTAAGTATAATGCTATTCAATTAACCTGTCCTGCTCCAGTAGTAAAAAAGCGAATGTTCTTACTTATAGAACATTCGCTCTCCTTAAGTTGAAAAACATGCCGCTGCATATCTATAAATTAAATTGTTCTTTTATCATTTTCACCACTTCTTGTGGACTCAAATTTGTATTGTCAATTCTTAAATAATGTTCTTTTTTGATCTCACCCTCAAATGAATTCAATCTGTGCTTTTCCTGTGTCTCCCTTAGTTCTTTTTCTGACCATTCAACATTTCTTTTTGTTGGCTTGTGTTCAAGTCTATGTGGACTTTTATTTCGCTCAAGTCTTTCTTCCAACACTGCTTCAAGTTCTACCAAATAAACAGTCCCTCCTCTTGACTCAAATATCTCATAAACTTCATTAACATAATCCCAATCTTCTTGCATATCGAACGCCCACAGATAGGTAAATATCAAGCCTTCTAAGTCACTCTTTGCAACAGCCTCGAATATTTCTTTTCGAAATTGATTTACTAACCTCCACATTTCCGGATTAAAACCGAATAAAGGTGAAAGTAAATCAATGGTCATATGATTATGAAAAAGTTTCAAATCTGTTAATTTAGCTAATTCCTGTCCTACAGTCATTTTCCCAACTGCTTGGGGTCCAAATATCATAACAAATTTCATATATTTCCTCCTTTAAGCGATTTTTCTTCCTTCTTCCATTATTCTGCACCTTTAGCGAAAAGTAACTGTTTCTTGAACGAACATACGTTACATTAAATGAATCACAACTTCCTCTATAAATAGCACTAATTCCTCTTATAAATAGCACTAATTACCGCAAACTTTAACTCTATATCATTTAAAGAATCTAAATCATAAAATTCAAGTTTCATATCTACACAAATTTTTGGGATATACCTTAAATAATTCTTTACACTGTGCAAATACCCCTTATTCTTTATCAATTGTCATACTTTATTAAAGTAAATGCTTACTGGGTCGAATAACAAAAATGCCTTGCCCCTTTAAAGCGGGCATTCCGAACGTCATCAAATATACAGATACTTTATCCCTATTAGTAATTTCAAAGTGAAACTTATTATCGTTCATCATCTCCAATATTGACTTCTGCATTTTCTTAAACGTGATAATCATATTTTTCAGCATCAGGATGACCAAGCACGTACCCTCTCTTATTTATCCTGATAATCCGAATTACTGTGGCTATAAAGATTCCACCTAGCGAAATGAACAAACATAAATAATTATTTAGTAAGTAAGAAACCAAAAAAAGTATAGCAGAGGGAAGTGCTATTATTAACTGTAACTTTTTCATATACAACCCCTATAAGTATATTAAAATCTTTGTTTAAGTTAAAAATACTAATATTTTTGTAATTTTAATTTTAAGTTTTTCTAAAGGTTTATTTCTAATCACAGATTTTCGGTCATTTAAAAGCAATTAAACAAACCTACTCCGTTAATGAAAAAACGACTGTTCTTATTGAACACTCGCAGCCGTTTGCACAAAAAAAGAATTTGATTATTCTTCTTTCGCTTCTTGCAGTATTTTTTGTATAAAAGGTGCTTTATTCTCTGTATAAGACACTCTGTCAAAACGAAAATTTCTCGCTAAGTCAATTTTTAGTTGATTGTATTTCATTAAAACATCAGGATTATTTATTAAATACTCTCTAAACAAAATTTGATTGTTCCATTGTTCACTTTCAAATTGATAAATATGCAAGTGATGTGAACCCGCTCTCCATTGTCCTTTTCTAAAGAATCGTCTTTCTGGAAACTCTCTATGGTAAACAAATTCGTATCCTATTTGCTTTAAAGGATCTATAAATTTGTCAACTACATCCAAATCATTTACTCCAATAGCAATATCTATAATTGGCTTAGCCGCTAACCCTACAACAGATGTACTTCCTATGTGTTCAATTGATATAATATTGTCAGATAATATTTCTATTAGTTTTACCTTTTCTTCGGCAAATTGTTTAGACCAATTTGAATTGTATTCTTCGATAGTTATTTCCTTATCCATTCTTTTCCCCTACCTCAACTACACTACACTGCACTTTTAGTTTATCATTAATTCCCTATTTATTGACATAAAAAAAGCACCCCTTGTTGAAGGAATACACTACGATAGTTTAAGTTTAACAATTCAAAAGCATTTTTTTCATCATTACTTTATTACAGAAATTTATCTTTGAAAATATTAAGAAAAATTTAACTAGAGAAGGAGCATTAAACTTTCTGATTCAATGTCCTATTTAAATCGCTTTACTCTTATACTGACATAATTTTTCTACAAACTGCACGCAAATCGTTCACATGTAGTTTAATAAAAATTATTATTTTTGAAATGTGTAACTGGCTCCAGATGTTTTAATTAATTTTGAAATTCCTTCGGGGTGATATGGCATTAATCTTTCTGCCTCATCCAAATCTACCCATTCAACTTTGAGAATATTATTCTCTGCTGGAATTTCTTCAGGTGATTTTAAAACTTGCCCCTGAAAGGTGATGAAATACACATGGTTGTCGTTAATAAATGCTTCATTGACTGCAATAATATCGTTAACTGTAACATCATAACCTGTCTCTTCTTTAACTTCTCTAATGGCTGCTTCTTTTAGAGTTTCTTTTACTTCAACTGCTCCTCCTGGCAAAGACCAAGTATTATTCCTGTTTAGCACCATTAAAATCTTATTAGTTTTCTCATCAAATAATAGTGTATATGCTACATCAACACGCTTCATATTCATAGCTCTTCTCCTAAATTATTATTCTTGAAAAATCATCCTGCCCACCTCAATTAAGAAAGGCTAACCCTGTGTTCAGCATCCACCCCCATTAGTAACGTATGTTTCATTTTCTGTGCATCACAAAGTGAGATTTACTATATCTAAAGTTATTTTTCTCATAATAAGGGATTAGCTCATATTCACAAAACAAATTAATCACATCAATATGAGATAGTTCGTCTACCAAACGTGACACAATTTTCGTGCCTATACCTATTTTTTGAAATTCTTTATGTATGACAACGTCTTCAATATAAGCTCTAAAATTACCCTCTGAAACAGCTCTTGCAAAACCTATAAGGATCCCTTCTTTCCAGGCACCAACTGAAACTTCACACTTTAACATATTATCAATATCTTGTTCTTTTCTTTCTGCCCACCAACCTACATTATTATAAAGTTTCATAAGTACGTTAGCTTTTATTGGTTGTTCTATATAACTCTTAATTTCCACACTCAACTTGTAAACCCCCGTACCTTTTACTTTATAACACACCCAACTCTTTTATATTGGGCTCCTTCAACAACCTTGCTCCTTACGTCAACAAGAAAAAGCCAATCTATTTCTTGAAGATTAGCTACCCGTTTGGTGAAGAGGGTTTTATTAAACATTTAATAATTTTCTTAATTCATTTGTATCTTTAGGAGAAATAATATACCCATTTTCTTCAAGAAGGAGCTTTCAAACTATTTGTGATTTTTTATCACTTTAAATGCATGGTGAGACAAAATTATAGATGCTATCAGTAGTGTTGGTGGTACAATTAACTCTACTGCCGTTAGTAAAAAACGATTGTACTTATTGAACACTCGCACCCCGTTACCTCAATAACTTGATATCATTTTTGTTAACCGTTAATAAGCTTAATGTTTGTCCTTGTTCATCAACAAATTCAATTTCATAGTGGTCTTCGTTTTGATTAAGTACGATTGTTCCTAATGTTTCAAATTCAACAAATGGCGATAGCCTTCTTGTAGCTCTAATTACATAGTGTTCTTTAAACATCTTTACTCTCCTCTAGCATTCCGTTAGTTGAATATCACGTTATTCTTTAAAGGCACTTCCTGAGACATTGACTCTCTTTGATACAAAGAAATATACAAATAGATAAACAAATAAACTTCCAATTACAAGATAGTATATTTTAACAGTAGAAGTATGAATCAACTGAGCGAAATATAGAGTGAAAAATTGTGCATATAATATAACCAAGACAAACTTTAAGAAAGAATCATTCATCTTGGCTTTAGAAATAGGATAAAGTAATACACTTTCTTTAATTTCATGTTGTAAAGGAATGACTTGAAATCCAGTCGCAAATAAAATTAGGAGAGTAAAAATCCATCCACTTGTTGGCAAAGTATAATTAACAAATATGCCAATTACAGTTAGTCTTAGATAAAGGTAAAAGTAATCATTATATCTTACAAACAAGTGTGAGTATAAATATACGAACGTACTACTCTGGCTATATGGGATACACCTTTTCACAATCATAGTGAGCAAACGTCTATTCCGAAAAGAACGTTTAAGATTGGGGACATCCATGAAAATATTAATAAATTTAAAGTTTCTTAATAAGGCACTTTCTTCTTCACCTATTAGCCACTCCCAATTCAAGTTTCTTTTTTTTCCTATAAAATAAATTAAATAGGCGAAATTTACACTCATTAAAACAAGCTCAAAAATCCAGTCATTTTTAAACAGAAAATAACACATTAAATATATTGAGATAACCCTATTTAACCTATGTAAAACAAATTGTACCTGGTTCTCTAACCATTGTTCAGTCCACTTCATTAAAATATTATAAAAAACAATCCCCACTATAAAAATAAAGATGGGAAGATTTATATTAGTTGTGTGTAAAAATAGGGATAATAAAACGGTAATTAAACTAAGCAATTTAATAACATCAATAACAAAGCTATATACAAGTGATTTAATAAAATACGACTTTAATTTCACTTCTATTGCCAACAAAAATAATATATCTGCCCTTTTAACAAATGTGCGAACTTTCGTTCTCGTTAAAAAGAAAGTTATAAATAGGGATAAAATTACTTCAACGGATATCTGAGAAGGTATCCACTGAAGAAATAAATTAAAATAATAAATAAAGATACTACCTATGACCAGAAAAAAATAAACAACATTCGCACCAATTATTGAATAGTACCTGAACATTTTTCTATAAAATTCCTGAACCCTTAAATTCCATAATGTTTTTATATCCATAAATATACCCATACTTTCATGAACTTTTCTAAAAACATAGAAGCATCACATCAACTATTTCATCAATCCTAACTCAGTGCAATGTATAAATTGCTTTACTCTGTATTCATTTCCTAATGTCAATCATATATCTTAAATTCTTCCACAAATCTGCTTACAATAGCTGAAGTCCAATGTTTGCAATCTATATTAACGTTAACATAAGTTACCATACTTTTTTAAAAGTGTTATTACAAAAAAGAATTAATTAATAAGAAGAATTTAGACTTTTCTTGTTTAATTAAACTGCCCTTTAGCTCAAGAAGAAAAACAGCGACATTCTTTAATAGAACCATCGCTGCCCGAACCAAGTTTTAATAAGTCTATATAATTCCATACTTTTTTAATGCATAGTCAATCCCATCTTTATTAGATGGCTTTGTAACAAAATCCGCAACATTTTTCAATTTTTCATTTCCATTCCCCATTGCTATACCAAGCCCTACTAATTCCAACATATCAACATCATTTTCACCGTCACCAAAAGCAATAGCTTCAGACTTATCGATACCGAAAAATTCTAATGTTTTCACTATGGCTAGAGACTTTGATACATCCTCCTTCAAAACATTTAACACATAAGGATGCCACCTTTTAAATGATAGTTGGGGGAACTTTTGTATGTACTTCTCAACTGTTTCATCGTTTGCAAACAAACACATTAAAAATACTTCTTCATTATGAATAAATCGATTAGTTTCAGGATACTCACTTAAAGACAAAGTTTCCTTCAAAGCCGTTAAGATTTCCTTTTCTTATACACCATTCATACAAAATTCTTCTGTATAAAATGACAAACCACTATTCTCTATCTTGGCAAATTCAACTACTTCTTGTAGGATATTTTTATCTATTGGTACTTTATGAATAACTTCCTGAATATGCTTCACGTACCCACCATTTGCTGTTATAAACGTTTCTATACCTAATTCTTGTAATTCTTTACACATTGATAGCGGTCTTCCTGTTGCAGCTACCACTTTTATCCCTTTGGTTTTCAAAGTTTTTATAGCCTTAATAGTAGAAGAAGGAATGCTGCAATCTTCGTGATGGGTAATAGTCCCATCTACATCGAAAAACACAATTTTATAACTCATAAAACTCTCCCTAAAAAGTTCTAATTATAATTGATATTTTAATCTATATTCGACCTCCAAGCAGGAAATCCTTCTTCAACTAGCCTTCACCATTAGTTTAACAAGGCTATTTAGTTCAACGATTATGCGAAAAGCCACTTAAATTGTTTAATATTGTAGATTTATGTCACTTATTTTTTGTTTATTTCTTCCATTATGTACGGTAATATTTAACTATACTATTTACAATTTTAAACAGATAAAGGCAAACTTTTCGAAAGAACGGGACGCAAAGTTACAGATCTAAGGTGTTTAACTATGATGGCTGGACTACCTAAAATAGTTATTATTTTAGGAGGTAAAGATGTTAAGTTCTATAGTAAGCGCAAATAACCTGGACAAAGAATGGGTTGATTTAATATTAATTGCATTAGAATTGGGAATTTCCTCAGAAGAAATCCAAGATTTCCTCAACAATCCTTATAGGCCTTCTTAAGGTCTTTTTTACGTGCTACTTAGCTATTTTTTATGACGCAATTTGCTTCAAATACACATAATAGAGAGATAGATTTTCCTCTCTCTTGTTTGTTCAACTATCCTGCCACAAAAAACACAAGGTGTGACACTAGAATATTACCTTAAAAATCTTATGCTAGAAAAAGAGTTGTCAATCCAAAAGTGGTCTCCAACTCTTGCACTCATTTGTGGAAGATTAATCCATCGCTATTCACAAAAACTCAGACGAATTTTACCTATTTTATGGCTTCAAAAGTAATTTAGTCTATCTCATCTAATACTTCTTCAATTACTTTAGAAAAAATTTCAACACTTCTGTATATCTCTTCTAAAGAATTTTCAGCTCCACCTATGTTAACAAGAAGTGAGTTTGCAAATAAGTCTTGATTATAATCTTGTTCTATTGATTCTTTTCCATTAACCTTAACACCACTCGTAATCCCTGGATATTCAGTTTCTAATTCAAGTTGAATTTTTTCAGATATTTCTAGATTTTCTTTGAATTTACTACTATGTTTGGAAACTACAAATTCAATTTTAGCGACATCTTTCCCATTAATTTTAGTTGTAGTATACTCCTTCGTTCTTCCTTCTCTATGAATATCTATCAGAAGTTTCATCTTCGAGTTTTCATCAAGAGCTTTAATTATAATGTCTTTTGCTACTTCATATGAATATGAATAACTTAATCCTTTGTCTTTCAGTATTTGTTGAATATCAGTTTTATCATGAAGGGCATTCACTTCTCTTTTTTTCAAAGAATTAGCTAATTTTTCGCCCACCAAAGTTACATTTTTTTCATTATGAGCAGACTTTATTGGATCATCAATATTCAGTAATGGCGTAAACGACTCAGTATTATGAGTATGATATATAAATACTTCTGCATTTCCATTTGAAATCGGTGTCTTATCTTTATTATTATCAGGTGTTGATATTTTAAATGTAAATGAAGCCTTTACTTTACTAACTGATTCAGCAATATATTGAGTCCCACCTAAAAAAGTTATCCAAGTAACTAACAAGACCGCAGCTACAACACCTGAAAAATAATAAGACAACTTTAACTTTTTTTGCCTTTTATTATATTTTTTTGCTTCTATAATTAGATTTAACTTTGTCTGATGTACGAATTCTTTACGAGGTTTTAGATCTTGTGAATTTTTGATACTATCAAAAATTTCTTTTTCATTTAGCATTATTAAATACCTCCTCAGAATCAATATGTAATTTATTTTTTAATAGACGTAATGATCTGTAATAATCTACCTTTACTTTTGATTCTGTGCATCCAAGGATTTCAGCTGTTTCTTTTATTGAAAACTCATTAATACCTCTTAATATTATTACGGCCTTATAATTTGGTTTTAATAGAGAAATAGCATTGTACAATTCTTTCCTATCTTCGTTACCTTGAATTTGTTCATCAGGTGATTTTTTACTTGATGGTAATTGACTAAAAAAGATTTCTTTAAAAATGGAGTAGAACTTTTTTCTTCTCATTTGGTCTATTGCAGTATGTTTAGCAATGGAAAGTATCCATGTTTTTAACTTGCTTTCTTTATTAAAATTTGAGTAAGATTTTATTACTTTGATAAAAACTTCTTGTGTAAGATCTTCTGCATCATCTTTATTACCAGTAAAACAAATTAAAAACTTATATACATCTGTGTAGTAAAGTTCATATATTTCCGCAATCCATGCGTCTACGTTGTTTATGTTTGACAACAATACCCCCCCTTAATTAAGTGTTCAATTATTAATCGAATGAGAATCAAAAAAGTTACAGTTTTTTTAATTAGAAAGAAAGATTTATATGACATATGGAAGGGTGACAAAATGAGAATGAATTTCTGAAAATATTAAAGAATTGATTATTGCTTATTAAACAAAAGGGTAAATGTATAATAAACTTAAAAAGGAACGTCTAATGACGCTCCCTTTTCTACTATAGTGCTTCTATCGTTAAAAAAGCATTTCAAAGTCTTTAAGAAACTAACACTTTGTTGGTATATAGGGAAATTTCAATTCATCCTTAATCTAAATGCTATTTAAAAATATATTTGAACGTAAACTAAAAAATTTAAGTCTGAGAAGCTTCTGTTCTCACTAGCAATTATGATTTTCAGACTAGAAAAAGCCTTACTTCTATTAGAAGTAAAACAGGATAGAATATCATTTAAGAAAAGAGAAAATCAAAAAGACCAGTTAAAGCTAAGAGCCAAAGAGGTCCTATTGAAATAAACCCGATGAAAGTGATTGTTTTACATATTCCTTCACCCATACCTGCGTAAACGAGAGATAGCACTGATAAACAGAATACCATGTAAGTGGTACTCATAAATTCAGGCAAATATGAACCGTAGCAGAGCACCGAAGCTGCCATAATAAAATAAGCTAAAGAAGCAACTCCATAACATTCTTTCAGTTTAAGTGAATTCATAAATATCTTCCTTTTTAAAGAATAATTGCAGTTAAGTAATTCAATTTCTTTATAGAAGTATCCTGTCCTATAGTTGAATAAGTCCCACAAAAATAGCGTCAATCCCTTTTAAGGTCAACGCATTCCTTTAGTTTAAGTACAATTCTTCATAATCTTACTTTTACATAAGAAAAAGCTGCAGTAGCAACTTCCTATTTAAACTCCTTCCCCATTACTTGAAAGGAACATCTATTCTTAATATTTTTTGCTTTATTATCTGTTCTAATTGATAACTTGAAATTGGTAATTCATTTTCCACTACAAAATTTTGGTACTTTTTAAATCCTTTTCGAATAGCTTGCTCAAATTTCTCCCTTTCAATTACCTTACTTTCTATTGTGAAAGGGTCACTATGAATCAATTCATCTCTGTCATTAAACGTATAATGTGCATATTGTTATTTATGTTGATAACCAACTGGTGTGCCTATAATAAAAAGAGTTCGTACACTGTCAAGAAAGCAAACCTCTACCATACCTTTGTCATTCATATTCTCTTTGAAAGATATGAAATTAAGCCATAATCCTGACAAATCGGTTGTTTTATCCTCAAAAAATAGATCGCCATCTACCCAAAAGGTTACTCGACCATCAAAGTAAGTATTATCTGCCTGACTTTTGCAATATTTTACTTTGCAGAGTTTACTGCTTTTTTCGCATCCAGTGAAATGTATTCACCAAAGTTACGCCATATCTATTTTGTCCTCATATTCTGTATCTGAAATTTTCATTTCGATTCGCATAAATCCTTCTTCCATAAATATCACTTGATCCCTTGTTTAAACTATTCTGCTCCTTTACTTCAACAAGAAAAAGCCAAACTCCATCTTGAAGATTAGCCCTGTTAGCTTATTTGTTCAGATTTTTTGAGACTTTCTTTACGGATTTTAATATCCACCATAAAAACACTATTATTAAAGCACTTTCACAAGCACTTATTACAAGAACAAACAAAAGTCTTCCTAAATCCTCAAATTCATTGAAGCTATAGTAGTTTAGTTCCCAATTATTAAAGATATTTTGAATACTGATTAACACCATTATGAAAGGAAAAAGAAACCAGAAAAAGCTTTTTATAGTATTAGGCAAACGTAGTTCCATATCGCAACCTCCCTTTAACCAATTTTGCTATTTATATTTCACTTATTGTTAAAGTAAACTGCTCCGTTAGTCAAAAAGCGACTGTTCTTACTGAACACCTTTTTATAGATTTACTTGAATAACAGAGAATCAAATTTAACTAATAATTAGTCATCTTTCTCTAACCATTGTTTTACTTTTTTATCCATCTACCTTAGTAAATCATCATCTATATTACCACTATCTTGTTGAGCAAATTTTAAGTATTTTCTAGGAAGCATTTTTTTAAGAGAGGACTGATAGAAACTACCGTCTTGTGGTTCGATGTATTCAATAACAGAATAATTTTCTTCTTTTTTAATTAATCGAATTACGGCAGGTAATGAATGCCCAGATTGTTCTTCTATTCCAGTAGATTTATTAAAACCAGCATAATAAAACCACATATAGACGCTTATGACCCCATCTGACTCATTCGTGCCATATACTTCGTGGACTTCAAATTGCTTTTCTGTATCATAATATGAGCTTGAGTATTTTTGAATAATGTAATCAGAAATGACGTTATCCATTTCTTCGGTTATATGTTTATCCCCATCTTGTAAGTTATGTTCATTCCCGTTACAACCAGCTAAGAATAATGCTCCTAATAATAAAAATAAAATACTTGATTTGAATGTGTTCCTCAAAAGTTCCATTTCCCCCAATATAAAACAATATTAAAATACGGAAAGAATTAAAGTACTTCTTGTGCTAACCTGCTACTTTCGTGGAAGAAGGAACATTACTATCGTAGTAACACAAACCCTTTAATTTATTTCTCTGGGACGATATTTAAAATAATTAAATATGTTTTTTCTTTTTCCTTGATTTCACCAACATAGACGATTTGATGAATTTCGAGTGCTTCTCCTTCTTTGAGTTGTTCTGTCTGTGCTTTTATTAAGTGTTCTAGTCTCTCTGCAAAGGAAACGTCATCATAATGTATAATAATAGTCCATTCGATAATGAGTTGATTTTGTAAACTCATTTTAACAATCCCGCCTCCTCAAAATATTTCAACAAAGTTAGTTGTGATCTCAAAAAGCAACCTTCTTTGAAGCACTTAACCCTAACTTAGACCACATTTTATTCAGTTCGTTTTTTTATAATATCAATAAGATGTATGGGCTCTTTTTCAAACCTTTTTTACTTGTTAGGAATTTCTATTATGTTTGGAACCTTTACCGCTGCGATCAGAAAAACTTCTTCTGTTCGTTCATTCTAGTACCATTTACTTAAAATAAGTATCAGTTCCTTTTAACTGGAAATAGATTGTGAACTTTTTAGCTTCTTCCATTGAGAAAAAATTTCAAAGAGAGAAATAAGTAACAAAAACCATATAACTCTATTACTAAATGATATACCAGAAGCCGATTCTCCACCTAACACTGTAAATACTCCCCTTAAAAGTAGAATATATGAAGTTATAAATACTTGCCATTTTAAAATAGCGTTTTTATCATAGTTTCTTTTTCTATTAATACTAATTAGAAACAATCCAACCACTAGAAAAACAAAAATTGATTTTGGTACTTCCACTACTTGTGTAATACTTGAAAAGTAATCTTAAGCAAATAATACTGTAAAAGAAATAATTATAAATATAGCTAAATATTTCAAGCAAACCCCCACCTTGATCACCAATTATTAGCAATTAAATCTAAACTTATATTGCACTAACCTGCTCCGGTAGGGAAAAAGCTCCTGTTTTTATTAAACACTCGCTCTCGGTAGTTTGATTAGTCTATTTCACAAACTATTGCGGTTATTTTCTCCCCATTCACATAACTGTTCTAAAACTGGTAATAGAGTTTCTGCTTTTTCTGTAAGGCTGTACTCCACTTTTGGTGGAATTTGAGGATACTCTTTCCGTTGAACGATCCCATCTGCTTCCAATTCTTTAAGTTGAGAACTTAATGTTTTAAAGGTAATAGCTCCAATTCTTCTTTTCATTTCATTAAAACGAACAGGTTGGTTTTCTGCTAAAAGGTAAATTATAAGCATCTTCCATTTACCACCAATCACTGACAAGGTATAACCAAATGATGTTTCTTGAACATTACCCTCTTCTTTATAGTCATTCATACTCATATTTACACTATCCTTTCTGGTAGTAACTATGAAAAAAGTGCGTACTATTTTTTTCTTTGTAGTCATTCTATACTTAGCTTACTTTAAAATAAAGGAGAGAAAAAAATGCGTAATGTAAAAACCTACAATCACAATCTTTGGGATCACGGTATTACCCAAGGATACAATGTCAACGGTACTATTTACGTTTCAGGTCAATTTTCACACAATACAGAAGGAGTGTTCGTTGGCGAGAACGATATTGAATCTCAAACCCGGCAAACACTTGAAAATCTTGATCATGTACTAAAAGAGTTAGGAGTTACGAAGTCCAACCTAGCTTATGTGGAAATCTATCTAACAAATCCGAAAGAACACTCTGAGCCAGTCGTCGACTTGTTCAAGGAATACCTTGAACAACATCGGCCAGCGGGCAGCCTCATCGGAGTGACTTATCTGGCATTTACAGAGCAACTGATTGAAATCTCAGCCATCGCACATACTGATAAAATAAATTAATATTCGAAACGAAATAATCATTGTAATATCTTCACAAAAATCTAGAATGATATTGAAAAAGCAATATCATTCTAGATTTAAAACCTTAACTTAATTATTGAGTTATTAATAGAATTATTGGTATCCACTTCCACTTCAAGTGAAGCAGCTTGAATATATTGGACTAAGCGTTCCTGAGATAGTATAAGGGCATATGAGCTATCCTAGAACGTTCTTTTTGAAAGTATAAGTTCACATTAGAGAATTACTGCTCTTACATAAAACACCAAATAAAGTACGAATGGAATAAGCGTTAGAAAAACTCCGATAAACTTGGTTCGTTCTTTAAACTGTAATAGAAACCCGACTGCCCACAACACGAATAACAACATAAAGTACCATCTGTAAGTTGGTGTGTTTGTTTCACCTATTCCTGGACCACTCAGCCAAATTGAAAATAACAATACAAATACCCCTGAAAGAGTATTCCAAGTATGTCTCATTATTTTTTTGAACATATCCCAATCTCTTTTCGTATTAAAGTAAGTTGCTTCTTTAGTTTAACATTAATTTCCTTTTTGTTGACATAGAAAAATGCACCCCCTGTTTGAAGGAGTGCACGCTTTACCTTAATACATCATTTCACAATTTTAATTTTAAGATGGTTTCTTGTTCTAATTGACTCGGCTTTATGAGTTATTTATCATCAATTTTTAACTTATCAATATATTCTTTTCCTTCTAACAAAGAGAGACCTAAAGTTTCTCTTGCTTTCTTAACAGCTTTTATATCTTTACCCTCCTTAATAAGTTTACGTAACTCATCATTTATCGGGTTTTCAGGTAGTTCCAAATGTTTAGATATTTGTTCTAAGTTATATTGCAACACCTTTACACGACCGTCTAACTTATCCAATCTCCCGAACAAAGAAATTACTAAAAATACTAACACAAAACAAACAATTATAAGAGTGTATTCCATTGTGTACCTCCTCTTTCTATTCACCGCAATCGTTATGTATAGCTATAACTCAAGGATAGACTTTATCAAATGTTATTAGTACAATTTCATCTGTCATTGACTCGTTTTTTACACCGATATGACTTTCTTCTTCAACAGTTCTGCTGGTTATTTTAATATTCTTCTAAATTTTCTAATTAATTCTTAAATTGAAATATGCGCTTTATTTTTTGAAGATCAAACAAAGTGAAAATAAGCTTATTCTTTATACCATTTTCTTAGCTGATTGATATGAGCTTGATGATAGCGATTATGATCAGCCATATGCCATAGCCCCCACCGAATAGTTGCTTTCTTTTCATTACCATGACCAAAAGTGACGACTAAAGCTAAATCGTCATCATTTAATATTGTACATGTATCTTTCAACATTTTTAATACTTCTTTATAGTCATCCATAAGTGTTTCCATAGATTTTCCTTTGATCATCGGTAACCTATTATTTTCATCTATCATTGGACCAAATTGTTTATTTAGCGAAGCAGGAAGTGGTTTTCCATTTATTCTATAAATCCAATTAAGGTCAACAAACATGATATGATTTATCAACTGAGCTGTACTGTTAAATTTATTATTTGGTCCTTTGTAATCTACTTCATCTTGTGACATGTCATTCGTTATATCTTGTAGCCTTAGACTATTTTCTTTTACAGCTGAAAATAACATTCCAACTATTGGTGTCATATCAGTATCACCTTGTAAATCGTAAAACATAGACTCTTCCTCCTGTCCAATGAAAATGCAAAATTCTTTTAACACAGTCTGATACCTTAAAAGAGTTTTAAAAGAAAAAACTAAAGAATGTATGAACCTCACTTTCTATATTCTATGAAAAACCTATTTCTATAGTTGAAATTTCCGTCACTTTTTGAACTCAGCTATTATGTTAAATTTTTGTTAGTGAAAAAGTGATTACTTGAAGAGTGTTTATATTATTGCTACAAATAATAAAGCCATAAGAGCTGCTACTATTGCATCCCTCTTTGGTGTAGTTCTTACTGTTGGCATCTTTTCGAAACTACCTATAAAACTAAGAAATCTTGCAATAACAAAAAACAATACAAAATAAATAAAAAATGAGCCTACCATAGTATCACCAGATTTCGTATGTATTTTGGAAAAGCACCTGATAAATGAATAAGTCTTATCTTATAAAGAAACACCATAAATCCCAAATAATACCTTATTTTAATGATACTTTCCCTTGCCTAGACTGTACATCTCATTTTCTATTCACGATATAGATATTTTACACGAAGTTGAGACTTTAAGAATGAGAGTGAGTTTCCTCCCTCTATTCCTAACTGTTATTATATCCAATGGAAAAGCATCTAACATAGTATAATTAGAAATATTATGATTAGATCTTCAACACTTGCGTTTAATTTTTTGAATAAATAAAAATCCCCTATAGTTTCCACTTAACCAGAAATAGTTTTTAATAGTAAAAGAGAGCATATATATGTGTTATTACTACACCGCTTGCAAAACTACTTGTCTAGGAGTTGAAGTATGTTCAGATTAGGCTAAAAATGCAGTAAGTTTGGAAAATGGATTGATAAGAAGGGTTTGACTCAAAATGAAATTGCGAAGAAAGCTAATGTAGGAAGGCACAACTGTATCAAACAATGTGTAGTGATCCAGAGTATAGTCGAGGATTGAAACATGGACTAAAATTAGTAGAGCTTTGAAAAGTTTTGCTTATGAAGTGGATAGAAGAGATTTCTTTTATATGTGAATAAATAAATCGTTTAAGTCCACACTAATCAAACATTATGAATTATCCCATTTAAAAGCCCCTCCAATTACGGAAGGGCTTTTTTCAATTTCTTGAATTAAGTATACTTTGAAGAATACCTACTGACTCTTTTTTACTAAATACTTATTGGCAACTAAAGCAACTTGTTCTCTTTCAGGATTAAAACTGTTAGACGACTCACCAACCATTAATCCTAGGTCAACAGCATAAGCCTCTGAGTCTCTTTTCCACTCTAAAATTCTATCTTGATCAGCAGATGTTAACTTGTCTCCATAACCAACCGCGTCAGCTCCTAGTGCTTGTACAAAAATAGTTGCCATGTCTTTACGAGTTAGATTTGCGTTAATTCCAAAATTACCTTCCGCAGTTCCACTTATCAAGCCAGCTTTAACAGCAGCCTCTACATTTGCAAAAGAATAGTGGTTAACTGGTACATCTGAAAACGTAGCAGTAACTGACGAACTTGAAGTGTCTAATTCAAGTGATTTTGCTAGGATAATAGCAAAGTCTTGTCTCGTTATCTTACCTGTTAGATTAAAATCTCCATTTGCATCCCCTGTAATAATACCCTTTTCAACTAATTCCAATATTGCATCTTTAGCATACGATCCTTCAATATCTGTAGATGCGGAAACAGAGTTAAAAGAAAACAGCAAGATAAAACCAGTTAAAAACAATGACTTCGTGATATAACTTTTCATACAATCCCCCTACTTTTTTACTATTTCTATAATAAGTAAATTGTATCACTACATTTTTCCTTTGTATACATCTTTTGGCATGTAGCACATCTACAATTTGTGTCGCAATCTTTTACTAATACGCAATATTAGAGTTACTCCACAAACCGACCAGAATGCGGAAGAGAGATATGTTTAGCCTTAGGTTTTACCCTCTAGACGTGTTTTAACACTTACATTTGTTACTGATACAATAAAAAACGCCTAAAACCCAGTATTATTAAGGATTCAAGGCGTTTTAACTACTAGTTTCTGGTTGTGTTAATAGATATTTTCCACAATGAGATGGGGTTTTATTGATATTGTCATATTTCAAAGTTTCAGGTGATTAAATTCATGCTAGTTCAATAACAATCTGAATTAGTATATATATCTATAAGTCTCATATTTTCCACACTTGATAACAGTTTGAAATTCTTCTCCACCATTTTTATCCTTTAATAAAGCATCCATCTTATCTTCTTTAATATTGTAATGTCTCTTATTCATAAAGCCCACACTTCGGATAGTTGGAGGGTCTAAAATTGGTGTTAAGTCACCATCTAAAACATTAGTATCAACAAATCTAAAGTCAATTAAGTTAGGAAATTGATATAAAAAATTCAAATTCTCAATATTACCGCAAGAATTGAGGCACAAAACCCGAAGATTTTTCAGAGACAATAATTCTTCACTTGGTACAAATTTCTTTGATTGATTAATATGTAAATGTTCTAGCGTATCGACTAATCAGACAGACCAGAATCATTTTGTAATTTAGTACAATAATGTAACTCTAAACGCTTTAATTTCTTCATTTTTTCTACACCTTGTAAATTTTGGATATTGGACCAGTTTAATTCTAGATAGAGGAGATTTTCTGGAGTACCAATAAAGTTGCCCAGCTTATTCTTTTTATGATGCCAAAGTGTTAAATATTGAATGGTGTCAAGCTGAATTCCATCAAATTTATCTTCTTTCAAGTTTAAGGAAGCTTGAAGATTATCTGGAATTTGTTCAAACCAAATCGCCCTATTCCTCCAGTTTTCCATCTTGAATCCCCCCATATTGTCAGAACTTCAGGTATTTCTTTTATCATTTGGACTTATTAAACAAAGCTGTACCGTTAGTGAAAAAGCGACTGCTCTTATTGAACACTCGCCCGTTTCCTTAAGTACAACATTTCACAAATATCACAATTATCAAAAGGACTGTAAAATCACAGTCCTTTATCAATTCTTTTCTTTTCTTTACTTTACTTAATTAATTCATTAATTTTATTACGTACATGCTCCATAACGTCTATATTAACTTGTCCAAATTTCTTTCTAACAATTTCTTTAGATAATGTGTAAACCTTATCAGCTCTAATTGCTGATTTAACTTTTAATTCACCGTCACTTAAGTCTTTTGAATCAATTATTACCGAATAATCAAGAATCCTTAATTGTGAAGTAATGGCAACAACAACGATATCGTCAGTTACATTATTATAGCTATTACTTGAAATGACGAGAACAGGACGCTGCTTTCTATTTGAGAGATCGGAACAGGTAATAAAACAATATCACCCTGTTTATACATCATTCCAAACCTCATCATCAATGTCATTATCCCAAAAATCCAGACTACTTTCACTAGCCTTTGTTAAATCCTCGGATAAGTTTTTCTCTCTTTTTATTTTAAGGTACTCTGCAAAATCCAGGATTTTATCCACTTCTTGTTCAGGTATTTCATCAATAATTTTAAGTAAACGCTCCTTAGCTGTATTCATAATGCGTTCACCTCTTCCACGAATAGTTTATTTTTTATTATATCACGGAATCTTACAATGAAGGATTTTCTTGAAATAAGTTACCTTATAAGAAACACGTTTCTTTATTGAACATCATTTCCTCTTTATTGCATTGATAAAAGGCATTTTTTATTAAATGAACGCACCCGATAGTTGAACAAGGACGAGCACCAATTTTATGGTGATCGACCTTTATTTCCCTAATGAATAGTATCGTTGTACTGTGCAGTAAAGAAGTTTCTTTTATGAGGTCTTCTTCAAAATCAACTCAATTTTTTCCAATTACATTAAGATTATTTCTTTTATAGAGAATTCACTAAACGATCACAAAAAGTGCCTTTAACCACCGTATTTTGTCGATGATGTCGACATACTTCGGGTAGTGGCAGTGGCACGAATACTGAAGTTGCTCAGTAAATAAACATATTTAGTATACTAAATAGTTAATCAATTACAACCCATAAAGAACCATCAAATGCCAATTATACAATATTTCGATTCATAAAGTACCAGCGATCACCTCTGTTATGAAGATTCCCTTTTTTCTTCAGGGTCCTTAATTGTTTAAAAATAGAAGCTTGAGGATTCGTTTCTTCCGTTACTAATAAATTGTTTGTTTTTGAATCCAAACATGAAACAATCTTCTTTGCACTTATTCCTGGGTGTTCTTTTATACTAGTGAGGATAATGTCCTCCATTTTCATTGGTCACACCTCTCCTCTGTTTAATCAAAGTATAACTAGATAGAATATCTATGTTCTGGATAAGGTAAACCCAAATTTCCACGTAAGGTGTTCGATTCATATTCTTTACGGAAAATTCCTCTTTCTTGTAAGATAGGGACGACTAATTCAATAAAGTCATCAAACCCTGAAGGATGCTCCTGTCTTAGCAGCAATAGATCCATCGCCCCTGCCTCGTACCAGTGTTGAATTTGATCTGCTACCTTTTCTGCCGAACCAAAAATTTTCGGTTTTGGGAGACGGTAAATCGGCATCAGCTCTTGAAGTTCCTGAAATTTTTCTTCAGCTTCTCTTTCTGTTCTTCCTACAATCGGATTATGTGAAATCGTAAGTAGGAAATCATCAAACGAACGCCCTTCCAATTCCACTCTTCTCTTTAACTCTTGACTAAAAGCTTTTGCATCTTCTAAATTATCAGCAGGGAGAAATACACCGTCGGCATGCTTTGAGGCAATATTCATGAAATCTGAAGAAGTTCCAGCTTGGAAAATAACCGGTCTTCCTTGTCTGGAACGACTAATATTTAAAGGACCATCCACAGAAAAATAGTTACCTCTATAATTTAGAGCATGCATTTTTTGTGGATCAAAGAATACGCCACTTTTTTTATCCCGTATAAATGCGTCATCCTCATAGGAGTCCCAAAGACCTTCGACAATCTCTAAAAACTCTTTTTTCATTGGATACAAATCTGCTTTAGAAAGATGAGTGCGACTATAATTTGCTAGTCCTCCTGGATTAGAAGTGACAGCATTCCATCCTGCTCGACCATTACTGATTTTGTCAAGAGAAGCCATTTGACGGGAAACAGTGAATGGATCCGCATAGGAAGTTGCAATAGTGGCAGTAAGTCCTATGGAATGCGTCACCATGCTTAAGGCAGACAGAATACTTACACCTTCAAACATACTAAGGTAATGAGGAATCATTCCTGGACCAATATGGCTAACGTCAGTTAAAAAGATTGTGTCAAACTTTCCCTCTTCTAATCTTTTTGCTTTTTGTACATAGTAATCAATGCTTTCACTAGCATTTGCTGGCATATCTGGGTGGCGCCAGCCCATGTAATTCCAGCCTACCCCATCTATAGTCCCGGCTATTTTAAGTTGTTTTTTTTCTTTCATTCAATTCACCTGCTTTCGTTCTAATCTTGATAGCTATTTAAATTTATATCAAATGCTTATGCTAGTAATTGATGTCCGTTTAGTCTGCTTTCTAGACTAGGATAAAAATCAGCGATTATAATTTCATCTACTAAAGCTTCTTTTGCCAATCGTTTTATCTTTTCAGTAACATTGGCTACACTCCCAATAACAAAACGAACTTTATTATATTGACGGGCTTCCTCTTCCTGTAATGTTTAAACATACTTACGGGCTTCCTCTTCCTGTAATGTTTAAACATACTTACGGGCTTCCTCTTCCTGTAATGTTTAAACATACTTACGGGCTTCCTCTAGTGATTGAAATGAAAGATCGCGTATAAGAACTTTTTTCTTTTACAGTTATCGGGTATAAAACAAGTGAAACACCTGGAAAAGATAAATGCACAGGGTCAACTTATATATTAATTTTCTAAGTGACCCTGTTCTTATTTATAGTAGCATCAATGCGCTGAATATCGCTCCTCGTGATTGACTACGCGGCGAATGAAAAATGCCAAGATCAATCCAATCAATGCAATGATCATTGTGAACCAGAACACACTTTGTGATCCTGCCGTCATCGCGTTTGCTATTTCGGTCAGCTTAGTAGGATCGGAGGAGCTATGCAAGTATTTCTCCATCCCACCATTAAGGATACTGATTGCGATCGCTATACCAATCGCGCCCGCAACCTGCTGCAGTGTGTTTAAGACTGCCGTACCATGCGGGTATAATTCCGGCGGTAATTGATTTAGTCCGTTCGTTTGTGCAGGCATCCAAATCATAGCTACTCCCACCATTAGGCCGATATGCAAAGCCACGATAAAGGCTACTGAAGAAACCGGGGATAGGGTTGTAAAGAACCATAACATCACTGTAACGAGAATGAGGCCGGGAGTAACGAGCCATTTCGGTCCATACTTATCAAATAAACGCCCCACTAGTGGTGATAGGATACCGTTCAACGCGCTGCCCGGTAAAAGCATGAGGCCGGCGATGAAAACAGATAATCCTGCACCAGTTTGCAGAAACATCGGCAGAATAATCATGCTTGACATAATAATCATCATACATGACAGTACTAGAAGCATCCCAATAACATACATCGGATATTTGAAAACCCTCAGATTTAACATCGGTTCGTGCATTAAGTTCTGCCTTAGTATGAACAACACCAGAGCGATAAGTCCAACGACGATAACAATCATGCCGCTCCAACCTTCAGCTCCTTCGCCCGCCTTACTGAAGCCATAGACAACTCCTCCAAAACCGATTGTTGACAATAAAACAGATAGCAGATCGATTCTAGGCTTAGTGACATCCGTAACGTTTTCCAAGTACTTTAGTCCTATTAATAACCCTATAACCAAAAGTGGCAGCGATAACCAGAAAATGTAATGCCATGTTAAATATTGGATTAATAGACCACCTATGGTCGGTCCGGTTGCTGGAGCGAACATTATAACAAGTCCAACAAATCCCATAGCAGCCCCCCGCTTTTCAGGCGGATAGATGACAAGAACAGTATTAAACATGAGTGGAAGCAACAAGCCCATACCAACGGCCTGTAAAACTCGGCCGATCATTAACATTTCAAAACTAAACGCGAGCGCTGCAATCAATGTACCTAAAATTAAACTGATGAGAGAACCTACGAACAGCTGCCTCGTCGTAAACATTTGTAGCAGTAACCCGCTCATTGGCATTAAAATGCCGAGTGTTAATAAGAACCCAGTTGTTAACCAATGTGCGGTTGTGGTCGAAATTTGGAACACTTCCATTAAGTTAGTCATTGCAATATTGAGAGCAGTTTCGCTGAACATACCGACGAAACCGCACATAAGTAGTGCTGCCATAATGGCACGCGTATTGTATTGATTCTTCATTTTTATCTCCTCGTAAATTCATTAAATTAATAACAATTTATTTTTTAGCAAATCCCTGTTTGTTTAAATACTCGAGCATGAAGGGCAACTTGCTTCTTTCAAGATGATCCTCAATATGATCTTTCCAGCCCTTTACTTTCTTCACTGTGAAAGGCGCTTTAACAGGTCGATTTTGGTAATATTCACGCATCTGTTGGTCATAAGTTGCTAATTTTTCTTTATCTAAAGGTTGATATTGATTATCAAACATGACCATCGATTGAGGCAAACGTGGTTTTAGTTCAGGCTTCTCTCCAGCAGGATGTCCTATGCATAGCCCTACTAAAGGAATCACATACTTTGGTAATTTTAATACCTCGCTTAATTCTGTAATATTAGCCCTTACTCCGCCGATGTAGACACCACCGAGCCCCATTGATTCTGCTGCAGTTAAAGCATTTTGAGCCATGAGCCCAGCATCGAATGATCCTATTAATAGGTATTCAATATAGTCAAGGTCTACGTTGGGAGCAATTTCATGATTTCGGTTAAAATCTGCACAAAAAATCCAAAACTCTGCTGCTTCTTCGATATACGGTTGATTTACAGAGAGTTGCATCACTTTTTTTCGAAGATTTGGGTCTGTAATCCTAATAATAGAAACCACCTGCAAAAGGCTGAAAGATGACGTTTGATTAGCTGCCTTAAAGATTGCATCTCGTTGTTCCTCTGTCAGTGGTTGATTTGTAAAAGAACGAATGGATGTATGATCTTGAAGCAATTCAAGGGTTTTATTCATTTGAATCCTCTCCTCTATTATTTATTATTATCTTTCAGTCTACCGTATTGATAAGGAACTCCCATATTCTCACGTAGTGTTTTTCCTTCATAATCTTTGTGAAACAAACCACGGTCCTGCAAAATTGGGACAACATGTTCCACAAAATCAGCAACTCCATCATAGGCTATATCCGGAACAACCGAGAAGCCGTCACATGCACCAGCCAAAAACCATTCTTCCAAGAAATCAGCAACTTGTACGGGGGTACCTGCCACGACTGGATGATAGTTAATGACCCCATGTGCAAGAACATCTCGAATCGATAGCCCTTTTCCTAGTAGCTCTAAAGCTCTGTGGGAACGTGGATCCATTGGGTTGGCATATGCCTTTTTCAACAAGTCAGCTGATAAAGGTTGATCAATATCTACCGAATTCACTGATAATGGTAAACCTACCATTGAACCAAGGTAACTTACCCTTCCTGGTATCTCCTCTGGATTAAAACTCATAAGCTGTCTTCGTCGTTCTAAACTTTCTTCTTCCGTTGAACCGATGGAAAACATAAAACCTGCGTACATCTTAATGTCATCGGGATTTCGACCAAAACGAGTTGCACTTTGGCGAAGTGCTTGCCTATGTTCACGAGCAGATTCTATATCATAAGGGTTAGCGTAGACCCCAGAAGCGTAGCTCCCCGCCAATTCCAGTCCTTCTTTTCCTCCACCTGCTTGGAAAATAACCGGTTGGCCTTGCTCAGAGGGTGGGATAGGCAAAGGACCACGGGATGAATAATATTGCCCTTCAAGATTGATAGGCTGAATTTTGTCCATGTCGGCAAATTTTCCTCCTTCTGCATCTAACGTCCACGCATCTTGTTCCCAACTCCCCCATAATGCTTGAACAATTTGGATGGATTCATGTGCCATATCATAGCGTTCTTTGCGACTGGCAACTTTAATACCAAAATTTGCTGCCGCTACTGGGAGGGATGAAGTCACCGCATTCCATCCTACACGCCCATTACTTATAACATCGAGTGCCTTGAACTGACGTGCAATGTTGTATGGATAATTGAATGTCGTTGAATGTGTCGCCACAAGTCCAATATGTTTCGTCTCTCTAGCTACAGCCATTAGTGCTAACATAGGGTCCATAGGGAACATAGGAGTCTGAGGTCCTAAATCGACGGTCAATGCCGGAGTATCAGCGATAAAGATCATTTGAAATTTTCCTTTTTCAGCTATTTTAGCTCGTTCCACGTAACTATCCGTATTTGTGTAGGCTGCTGGATCTGTACTAGGCATTCTCCAGGCGCTGAATTCGGCTCCGTATCCAGAAATCATTTGTAGTGCTAATTGCATTTCTTTTCTTTTTTCCATGTATATTTCTCCTTTTTATTTTCTAAAAGTAACTAAAAGAGTCAGAATTAAATCACTCTAAGCAGGGCAAAACGAGTAATATTTAGCTTACTAACTAATTTGTTAAAGGTAATCATCTAACAGTTTCTACTTTTAATTTCCTTACTTGTTAGGTATCACAAGTGACATTGTACTATTTAATATATTTAGGTTGCTATACAATTATTTAGCATGCTAAATATCTACACAGAGGAAACTTAGAGCAAGTTTCTCTCCATTCTCTTCATAAAATCCCTCAATAATAGACGTTCTTCCGGTAAGAATGAATGGAGCAATTTTTCTTGCTGCTGTTTCCATTTGAGATCAACCGGTTTCTCTAATTCTTTGCCTTTGTCCGTTAGAAAGATTCGCATAACCCTCGCATCTTGTTCATCACGTTTACGGTATATAAATCCGTTTTGCTCCAATGATTTAACCATATTTGTAACCGTAGGCGGTTCACATTTTAAGTGTTCACATAGCTGCATTTGCGTTACCCCATCTTCTTGCCACAAACGAAAGAGTAAATTATCTTGACCTACATAGAGATTAAGTTCTCTAAGACTTTCACTATAATCTCGACGCATTTGAAATGAGATTTTATCTAACGACTGACGAATATCGCAATCAACACTATTGTTCATAGATGTTCCTCCACTACTAAATATATTTAGCAAGCTAACTATATCACGGTGAAAATTTAGTTGTCAACTTAAGGCCTCCTTACAAATTATCGGGCCCATTCAAAACGAAGTATTAAATAAATCTTGACAATTAGGTATGAAACAGTTGATGAGGATCATATGTTTCACCTATTGTTGAATACATACTTGCCTTTTAATGTTGTATTGAGTGATTTTGTTACATGCACTAGAATATAATCATTTCACACCTTTGTTAAGAGGGCAATAAAAATAGATCTAGTACATTTTTTTGTACTTAGAGGAATCTCTTATTGTATTAACATGCTAAGTCAGTAAAAAAACTACCACAGATTAAAACAGATTCGGATCTTATAATTCATGCTCGTTACTATATATATTTCTTCACAGACTTTTATCATAAACTCAATTTAGTTTTTGAATTCTCAACGGTAAACTATGAATAAGGAGCATCGGTTAATCTAATTGCTCCCCATACTTCTTCCCAAACTCTTCCATCAAATCAATAATAGGAACCAAATCTCCCCCCTTTGAGGTTAATGAATACTCTACGCGAGGAGGAACCTCCGGAAAAACTTTGCGATTAATTAAACCATCTGTTTCCAATTCTCTAAGTTGCTTTGTAAGAGAACCCTGTGAAATGTCCCCTAAAAAAGCTTTAATTTCACTATAACGACGCTCTGTGGACTTTAGAAACCAAAGAATTACATATTTCCAACGTCCGGAGAGTACATTTTGGGTATAAGCAATACCATAAAATTCTCTTTGTTCCTTTATACACTCTTTATCAAATCCATCCTTACATATCCTAGACACCTAAACACCTGCTTTCTACTGTTAAGTACAAAAAAATGTACTACGTCAATTTAAATTGCCTACTTCAATTAGAAGAGAAATCATTTTATTCTAGTATATGTAACAGAAATACTCAATACCTTTTTAATTTGTAGTGAATATATGGTTACCGTCTGATAATCATATGATTGTGTAACTTTAAGCAGAATATTTCTTTTATATACTATTTTCTTAGGAGGAACAGTAATGAGATTTGGAATTATAGGTGCAGGGCCAATTGGGTCAATTATTTCTAAAAAATTAGTTGAAAGTGGACATGCTGTAAAAATTGCAGATGCACGAGGAATTGAACGTCTAGAAGGGAAAGAGCTTGCTGGAACAGCTGTGCCTGTAGAGGATGCAATTAATAATATTAATGTTCTTATCATATCACTCCCTACAAGAGCACTACCAAGCATTCGAAACATTATCGAACAAGTCGCGGAGGAAGTAATCATTGTAGACACTTCAAATTACTATCCTTTTAGAGACGGCAAAATTGAAGAAATCGAGAACGGGATGGTTGAAAGTGTTTGGGTTTCAAATCAATTAGACAGACCTATCATTAAAGCTTTTAACAATTTATTAGCCTATACTTTAGAAAATGAAGGAACAACCGAAGATTCTAGTGGACGAATTGCGATGACAGTTGCCGGTGATAATCTATCACAAAAACAAGTAATCATGGGCGTGGTAAACGAGCTAGGCTTCGACGCAGTAGACAGTGGTTCTTTAAGTGATTCTTGGAGACAACAGCCAGGAACTCCCGCTTACTGCACAGAGCTAACGAAAGACCAACTTACGAAAGCGTTGAAAAAGGCAAATAAAGAAAAAGCTCCAATACTACGAGATAAGGTAATGGAAAGGTTTGAAGAGCTCTTTGCAGAAAAAAAGGAATTTTCACATAAGGACATTGTTAGAACAAACAGAGAAATATATAATTCATAAACACAAAAGGTGCACTCAGTTATAGTGCACCTTTTGTATAACAATATAAAAGTGCTTCCAGTCCGATTTAAATATTTTGTGTTACAGTAATTGTTATTGCACAGTATCTGTCTACTACGCAATAAGAAAATGCCCTTCCTTATTCCACATTACTGCTCCTTTAGCTGAAATATAAAGTTTGCACATTAGACAAACTGTTCAATATTATTCTTTATGTACGCTACCATTAGCTTATAAAGATTATTATCACACTTGTAAAATTGTTTATCTAATTTGTCCCACTCTTCTTCTTTCGTCGACTCATCTTTATCTGACTGGAAAGTTTCAATTGCTTCTTCGAATATTGTAATACTTGAATCATTAACCCACATTAAAGAATTAATTGTCTCTCTTATTAGGTGTCCTTGAGTATTATAAAAGTATTGTTCAAATCCTCCATTGCCTACTTCACCATTAAGTTTAAGTATAAGAGTAATTGTTTTTTCTCCTTCAGTCATTAAACTCAAATTAGACTTTCTTGTAGATATAATCCAATTTGCATCATTTATTATTGCTATATCAATTTCATTTTTAAAGACAAACTCTTTAAAATTAATATTCACGATTGTCATTCCTTTACATTGTTGTATACATAAATTTCAATAAAAAGGTGTATAAATCCTTCTTGGATCATGCACCATCTCTTTTTTGCTTCTTCAACTAAACTGCACCGTTAGTTTAATTGAGAAAAATCACAAATTGCACAATGTTTTAATTTACATAAAATCAGTTTACACTCTAACACTTAATTAGGTAAGTCCTTTTACAACGAAATAGCCCCTTTAGATAAAAATCCAAAGGGGCAAAGCATCGTAACTTTTTTGCAAACATCTCAACTTTATTTCAAAGCTATAAACATTTTTTCTAAAAATTCTATTTATTTTACAGTACCACTCTTCATTATGTTCCCTGTCCTGAAAACAATTCATACACAATTCATTTGAGTTATATAATCAAATAGAATTGTGTGGGAATTGAGTCTGTCACAGGGTCAGAATTCTTAAGTACTTGGAAGTTTTAGTGTAAGTGTGGATTGAATCAGTGCTTATTTCAACTCCGCATTTTTCACCTCCCTAATGCTTCAGGTTATGACTCTCTCCAATCATATTTAAAAACCGCAGTCATATAAGAAAATCACATTATATAAGATCCTTAAATTAAATCGCTTATTAATATAATTTTATTTATTTTTAATAATTATTTATTGTTTTTCGATAAATTTGGTGATATTATCTAGTTATAAAAATTGTTAGGGAGGGATAACCATTAACTCGTACTCGGAAAGTAAAAGCAAAAACGCTTTAGTTGATCTTTGGTCCTTCGCAGGCGATCAATTTAAATCTACTATATTCTCGATTTATATCTTTATTTGCTTAGGGATGACACAGTTCATTGACTTACCTTTATTTGACCGGTATGACTGGCTGCTCTTCTTTTGCCTGCTTATGCAGGTATTGATGGTCCGTTTTAGAATTGAGAGTATAGGTGAGCTAAAAGTGATAACCGTTTTCCACTTAATCGGTCTCGGATGGAGATTTTCAAAGTAAATTTGATGTTGAACTAATTAATTGACCTTCACTGATTTTTGCTGTACCGCTGGCAGCTGCAATCTATCTGAACTTTTTTACGCATCATTACATGATGGACTTACGCTTTTGTTTGTGCTTATAGCACTGACTTTCTATCAGGCGCAGCTAACCTATAAAGTGAGTAACCGTCATTTTCAGTTACCAATTACAATTCTCATGTTCTTACTGCTCATAGGTTTTTTAATATGGATTGGAGAAAATATCGCTACTTTTCTCGGCGCGTGGCAGTATCCCAATCAGCATGAATCGTGGGAATTAGTACATTTAGGAAAGATCAGTTCATGGCTGCTACTGATGATTGTGAGGTTTTTGATAGTGGCTCATCTTAAAGTGGTGAAGTGTATACTACGAAATATACTTGGGACCGTGGAGCACGTAAATAATTTTTCCCTGTTTGAATTTATTAAATATTTGCTTAACAAAATTTAATGAAATATCTATGAGATTCAATTATTAATGAATTAGAGGAAATGGTTCGGGCCTGATAGGTATTTTCCTACAGTGCCCGATTTTAAATAGATATAATTCTATCGACTTTTATATCTTATAAAGTACCGCATTCCTTTAATTATGAATAATAACTTATTGTTTTTACAGCTGCGTAGTTGGTATTTATTAAAAGGTGATACTATAAATTTATAGATACCATCTTTAAGGAGTAGTTTATGAAATATTCTTTATTTAGATTTATCGACGTTTTTGAGGCGTTTGCTATCTACCTAATCTGTTTTGCTTCAAACTTAATATTTACTTATGTACAAACGTTGAATTTAGAAGGTTCTTTTATTTTAAAGTCTTTTGTTGAAAGTATTATAGATTATCAACTTATTATAAATATTCTTCTTACATTTATTATAATCGTATTTCACTATCAATTTTTAAACCGTAGGAAAACAGAAATATCCTGCCGAATACTTGTAGGAGATACAATGGTAAATATTATCATCCTATATATCTTGAATAGTCTAGCTATATTAGTGTTTAGCTTTTTACTATCACTTTCATTAAACTTCTATTTAGAGCTGAATGTAACAAGCAATCTCTACTTAGTTTTTATTTTTATTATATATATATTAATTAGTGCAGGTCAGGTGAAAAAAGAATGAGAATTTTACGATTTTTTATAACTAAAATATTTTTAAAAAGATGGATACTTGTTTTGGGTATGATAATATTACTTTTTTTAGCTAATTATCTTTCGTTTACTACTGCTCGTTCAATTATTTCAACTTTTGAAGGTTATCAAGAAATAGAAACTATGAATCAAGAAGGAACTTTTATTGCTAATCTAGACCCAGATAGTAAAACTGATTTTGAGAAAATTAATATAGATGAAACACAAAAAGTATATGAATATTTAAACAACAATTATACTTATGCTCTGCAAGCCGATGGTTTTATCACTTCATTATATAATGAATATAAGATGGAAGTTTCTTTCAATTATATCAATGAAGAGGCTTATAAGATAAATCAATATAGATTATCTCAAGGAAACCACTTAAACTTCAATTATAAATTTAATAAAGAAAAAATACCTGTTTTAGTAGGTGCAGGACTGGCCACAACATATCCTGTAGGGTCAAATATTGAGATTACAGATCCTGTCACCCAACAATTAGTCAATTTAAAAGTTCAAGGAGTCTTGAAGGAGAATACTCATCGTTCTAATTTTTATGCTCCCAATTCAAAGAATTATTTCAATTTTTCAATTTTTCTCCCTGTAAATCAAGAATTTATTCAAAGTGCGGGTCTTGACCTCCACGTTAATGGTTTGATGGACATTGCGCTTCTTGATTCGACAGAAGAGAAAGCAATGAATTTAAAAGAACATATCCAGGAAAATCTAGGTTTAAAATTTAACTTTTTTAATCAACAAGAAAACTTTAATTACTTTGAAGATTATTATGTTTATTCATTAAAAATCATCTGTACTATCACCTTAATTTTACTCATAATCATTGTTTGTCTAGCTACCTGGAATACTTTGATAAGTATTCGATTAATGATAAAAGATTTTACAATCAATTTATTAGTCGGATTAAGTTATTCAAAACTAAGAGCCATTTTTTATATTTATTTTGGAATATTGTTTTCTATTAATCTAGCCATATTATTTGCGATAACCGCTTTCAATAGATACGGCTTTTGGTTAAGAAAAGACACAATGTTTGCTACTTACGGAATATTTGGCTTAATAAGTATGGATTGGATTGCTTTCGTTATTGTTCTTTTTATAGATTTTATTATTGGGTTTACGATTGTTGAACTTACGATTAAAAAAATAAAAAGGATTCCGATCTCCGTGGGGGTGTTAAATTGAATAGTATAATTAAACTAGAAATCCAGAAAAAAACATTCAAGAAGAAAGGTTTTTCTATCTTAAATGATTTTGAGTTGGAAGTTGAACCTGGGGAAAGACTTTCTATTATAGGGGAGTCTGGAGTTGGAAAAACTTCTTTGCTTAATATTATGGGTCTACTTGATACACAATATCAAGGGAGCTATAAGCTTTTTGATTCATCTGTTAAGGATTTATCACGAAATAAACTAGCTGAGTGGCGTAATCAAAGAATTGGTTTTGTTCTTCAGGAGTCCGCACTAATTAATTCTTTGACCATAGAGGATAATATTAAACTGCCCCTTCTGTATGCTAACATTGAAAAAGACTTAACTGTCCAAGATCACTTTAAACGAATTATTAATAAAATTGGAATTGAGCCCATTTTGAAAAAAAAACCGCTTGAATGTTCTGGCGGCCAACGATCTAGAGCTGTTTTTGCCAGAGCTGTGATTATGAATCCTCAAATAATTTTATCAGATGAACCAACTGCGTCTTTAGACTTAGAAAATAAAGAAAAAATTATCAATCTACTTTTTGATATGAATAAAGAATTTAATACTACTGTTATTACAGTGACTCATGATTTAGATTTAGCCCATCGTCATGAACGAATAATTACTCTCGAAAGGAATGAATAAAATGGGTTTCTTTACAATGATCTTGTCATTCATACTTGGCATATTCTTTACCATTCTGGGTGTTTCTCGTAGGAAACGTAACTTTTTATACAAGTTTTTCATAGTGCTAGGAATCATTCTCATTCTTTTTGCTGTTTATCTAGCAAGGCCTCATTAGGAATCATATTTATAAATAGATCATAAATGAGTTATATTTGGTACCTGAGTCTGAATTTGTTAGAAATTGAAAAAAATTTGACAATACATAACAATGTAATCAAGAAAGAGTCTGGGACATAAACATAAATAATTCCAATAGTAAAAAAAGCGAACAAAAATGTTGAGAAAACAATTTGATCGCTTTTTTCTACTATTAATCGCTATTAAGGAGATACCTATTTCTCTTTTGACTTTGAATTTCCCTCGAAGAGACATTCGAGGGAAAACCAAAATAGCCTTTATATATCTTGATACTGGTTCAACATCTATTTTATGTCGGGAATTCAAAATAAACCTTAATCATAAGTACCTTTTAGACCAACATTATTCAATAAATTAAAACAAACCATTTTGAAATAAGATTGATCAAAATGATTTGTTTTGTAGCAGAATAATTTTGATTACTTCCAGTAATCCTTATTCAACTAACGCACGCCGTTAGTTGAACAACAGAAAAGTTTTTAAGTCTTGTAGATAATAACTAATTTATAAATTATAAACCCTACCAAAAGCCCAGGTACTAAAGAGAGCATAGGTAAAAAAACAGGACCAATTATCACACCAAATATTTTTAATGAGGTTGAATATATTAAGCCTATTGTAATAAAGAATGCTCCAAATACAAAAGGTATGTAGGAAAAGCAGTTCACTTCTCCATCGGCATTACGGTATGCTTCCCACATGGCAAACATATATAAACAAGGGTAAAACATAAGCCATTGAAAGTTTGTAACATCAATGGCTTTTTGTATTTCTCCTGTAAATGAATGTATAATCGCTAAATTGAAGTTACTTAAAACATTAACGAGAATCTCCAAAAAAATGAATACACATCCTTTAAATAAACTTCCATTTAGAAACTGACCGAATCCTGGTAAAGCTATACTCCATAATAAAGCCTCATGTTTTTTAGGCTTTCTATAATCCTTCACCCTGTATCACTCAATTCAGCATTTGGTTACGTTCTTCCATTTGAGGTGGTTCTTCCATCCAACCATTTTTAATCATTATTTTTGCACCTTTATGAGCATATTCAAATATATCTTTCATAAAAATAGTCATTTTAGCTGGTAAATCATTGCGCAAACTAAAAGCAGTACCTAATGAGCCACTTCCCATAGAAAAACTGCAAAAAAGACTTGTACAATACAGCATCAACTTATCGGAAAAGGGTGCTACTGTTGAACGTGTTGCATTACCACCAGCTGTTTGAGGAGCTTGTATATTGTCTTGAAGTAAGGTTTCACTTAATTCCTTAATAATACTTTTGGCAAGTTCAGCCCCATCATTAAAGTATCTTTTAACCTCGCCTTCATTCGCACATTGAGCAAAACCTGTAATCATTTGAAGCCCAGCAACATTTGATTCGATGGAGTGATGAAGCTGAGCAACTTCCACTGAATTTAAAGACCGTTTTTCGCTAAATGGATTAACAGATAGTCCACCCAAATAGTTCTTATCTTTAACAATTTCAACTGACTGTGGCATGGAAACATGAGGAGATTTAACAAGCAATCCCTTTTCAAGCAAATATTGTGTACAAAGGTTGTAATACTTTTGAGTAATAGCAGTCAGTTCTTTAAAAATCAGTACAATATCTTCTCGATAAGCCATCGTTATATTTAATGAGTGAAGCCCCATACTAATTTCTTTCAATAGGCGTACAAACATGATGTCAAAACCATTATCGTATAATTTCGGTACCCCTTTGTTAACATCTTGAGCAGTGTACCCAATTGGTATTACAGCTCCTTCATTTTCTAAAGTTTCTGTGATGATACCAACATAATGGTCAATCTCTCCATATAAATTGGTCATTATATCCTTGGCACTTTCGTCATCGGCTTTTTCTACAAAATATTCTAATATTCGTAAAATCATTGTTTTTTCCTGATATGTAAGCCATAAGACACCTAATTCAGAAGACGTAATTGCTGATTTTTCTGGCATATAATCTCCTCCTAAAATTTTCATTTTAGGTTTAGTATAAGATGGCATCTTTATTCATTATTTTTTTTATAATATTCCACTCATTCTTTTCAACATATTGCACCGTTAGTTTAAGTGAAAAGCTTCACAATATCACATGCTTTCTAACTAAATAATAACAGAATATAACAAATTGTTGTCTATATTCCCCATAATTATGGGGTGGTTGTTGCTCAGTAAAAAGACTACTGCGCAATATGCAGTAGAAAGTATGTTTAAAATCTGGTGTTTCTTCCCCAGGACGTGTTAATAGCACTTTTCGTTAGTTCCTGTAATAAAACAAAACGCCTCAATCCATTGTTACCAATGGTTTAAGCGTTTTTATCTAATCACATTTAGTTGTTTTAATTATTATTTAACGCGAAATTGAGTTTCTAAGAATAATAGGGAGTTTCTTCCCTTTCTTTTAAAACTGGTCGCTATCATATCCAACCTTTCTTAAAATAACGCATCCTTTAATTGAATATATCTTATAGATAGGTTACTAAGTTATGCCCAGCGAAATACATAGTGTTAGCCAATTGAACATTCATTTCTATTAAAAAAGTCAATCCGTGCGTAAACACAATTACTGCTATTATAAATGTTATAAAAATCAAAAACGGACGACTCACATAAACACCTCCATTATCTAATTCTCAAGTATTTTACAATTTGAAAGTAATAATTAAACTGAACTGCCTCTATACTTCAATAAAAATTTAAGTCCGAATAGTTCCCATCATTATTTTTAATGTCTCCCTTTGGCGTAATTCCTGCTTTGGACCAAGCGCTAGTACCCTCAGCAGATGCTAATGAAATCTAGATAAGATGTTTTTCCATTGAACCCAGTCCATTTATATCTGTTGTATATTTCGTTCTATCTAAGAAAACTAACAACAGTATAAAAGAAATGATAAATGAATATATGAAGGTGTTATACTAAACTGTTTCTCAAATTTTAAAAGCATGCAACTACTCTTCATTTTTGAATAGAATATTTAATCTTGTTCCCCTCTTAGGAAAGCCCAAAATTGCATCATTTCCATTTTTAAAGGAAACGTATGATTTATATATTCCTCTACAACCTCTTCAATTATTGGAAAATCAGCAATTACCTCTGTACAGGCGATGCTTAATATTTCCTTTTCTTCCTCAGTTGGTTCACCGTCGAAATAACCTTTCCAATAAAACGTGTTGTTTTCTACTTTTACCTTTAGACCTCTTAATTTGTATGGAATTGAACCTAACAAAGACCTTTGGCAACTCAAAATAAGTTCATTATTTGGTGGTTTCATTTTTCCCTCTCAGACTTTAAGTTACTATTAAAATTCTATGTTTTATAATCGAATACCATCTTATGCTATCCTGCTCCGTTCGTGAAAAAGTGACTATTCTTATTGAACACTTGCATCCGATAGTAAAATAGATTAGCTTTCTATTTCTCATTCTTTAGCTTCTGAACTTCTTCTTCGAGGTTTTTAACTTTCTGTTGGATTTCTTTCTTAGGTTCCGTAATTCTTCTACCTAAAATAACCAAAATACTAATGAAAGCTATAGTTCCCCCAGCAAAAGCCATAATCAATAAAAATGTAATATCAAACATAAAAAGCAAAGCTCCTAACTTAAATTTTTCATATTTCACATACGAAGCGCCTACAGAAAAGTTCCAGTACCTCTTAAACAGTCCTGCTCTTCAGTTTAACATTAATTTCCTTTCTATTGGCATAGAAAAAGCGTCCCTGTCTAATTGCAGAAACGCACCCGTTAGCACAATTACAAAAGTCATTTATGTTATTTGAAGATTTTGTTCTATCTCTTCTCGGTTATATTCGGCAACCCTAGGCTTGTAGTCTTTATATAATGGCATTATGGCTTCTTTTTTATCTGCGATAACTTCGCAACCTCTATCATCATAAATGAAGAAGATGATATTCTTAGAAGTATTAATGAAAGATACATCTGGATAATATGACCCAATTTAGATTTCAATGGGCAGTCTTCGTTACAAGTTGCTTTAATTAGTAAAAGGTAATCTAAATCTCGTTTTTTTGCACTTTAGGTAAAACTGTGAAGTGTAATACTCTTCTGGTTCTTCTTCAACGTCAAAAACGAATGGCAAAGTTTCTTGCCTTAATTTAAGTTTTAATTCTTTATTTTTGAAGAAACGGTCATAAACCTTTGTTGGATTTATCCTTTTTTTATTACTTTTTCGATGATAAACATTTGTATCGAGAAAAATTTCATCTTGTTCAGAGAAGAGATAATTAAAAATAGACAATGCTTGACTATAAACTCGTTCAAACATATCAAGATTAAGCCTATCACCATCTTTAAACTGATACATTCCTTCCCCTAATTCAAAGTGAATTCCTATATCCTATTGATTATAAAGGCTTGGTTTCAAACATAGTTCTGGAAAAATATTATTTAGGTATTCCCTTAATTCCATAATAATGAACCCCATTTTTCTCGTTTTATGATGACCTTATTGTATTAAACTGCACCGTTTCTTCAACAAGAAGAAGCGATAACCCTTTATTGAGCAATCGCTCACCGTTAATTTAAGTACAATATTTCATATTTCACAATGTCCTAAAAAGGATTTCTGCCTATTATAAAAGGTATAAAAACAACTACAATTGAACCTAAAAATAGCAACCAAAAAAGAATAGACCTTGTGCGTTCTTTTATCAAAAAGTTATTTTTACTTATGACTATTCGAACAATTGTATAAGTTACAAAAAGGATATATGAAACTCCAAACCAATTTACCCAAACGTTACCATTAAACCTAATCCCTAAATTCCCATAAACTACTCTTAATACATTTTCAGTTAAAATGAAGCCAATAAATAAAAATATTACTATTTCAAGTAGTGTAACAGCATATGCTTTCCAGATAGACACTTTAATACCTCCTATACCTACCCCTTTTTAATCACTACCTCTCAATCAAACTTAAGGGCATTTTCATTTTTGATTGTTTCTTTAACCTGCTCCGTTACTTCAACAAGAAGAAGAGATAACTCTTTATTGAGCAATCGCTCACCGTTAGTGAAAATACTGAAATCTTTAAAACCACTTATATATCAATAATTGTTGAAATACACAGTATCATTAAACGTCATTCCAAAATGACTATATTCTATATGAACATTATTTATTTCTTCATTATGAATTACACTAACCCCATAAATTTCATCGTCTTTTGATGCAGTTCCATTATCTAATTCTTCATAATTGGAAGAAGGTGAAGTTCCTGTTTTAATGGCTATCTCATCTATATCGGTAAAGCCAAATTTTTTCCCTTTTTCACTTTTATAATCATCCGTTATGATAAAACCTTGTAACGCATTACTAACTTGTAACCTTGTCTCTAAAGGCTTTTCATTATTATTTACCGAAACATCTAGTATTTGTACTTCACGAAAGCCATTATTACCAATACCAATTACAACTGATTTATTATCCTCGCTTGAAGCAATAGTGCCAATCTCCAATGGTGGATTAAACTTCAATAAAAGATAAATACCACCAACAACTATTAAGAGAATAAGTATTCCTGCACCTCTCCATCCTAATCCACCGAATAAATCAGCGAGATTACTTCCGTGTATACTGCTAGAAGGATTTTTTAATTCTTCTTGCCTCATTTTCTCTCTTCTTATTTTAGGAGTTTCCTTATCGTTGTGCATTTCAATCCCCCCTATAATTTAAACCTTATTAAACTCTACTGCACCTATAGTTGAAGAACAATTAGAATAACAAAAAAGGTCTCAAAATTTACAGAGACAATTAATATCCATATCGTTTCAATACGTAAAAAAAAACTCACCACACTTCGATTCTTAAGCTCAGCAATTTTTTTAGCTACTTGAAGATTGATTGGTATAAACATTACTGAGAATAGAAATCCTCCTGAAACACAAATGAAAAAATGAATAACTCCCAAATTAGTAGTTAATTCTGCTACAGCAGTTCCTATTATAAAGACAGGTAAACCCGCCCAAATAAAGAAAGTTAGAAATGATAATAATGACGCAATTACTAGTAACATATAATTACTTTTTAACACAGATAAATAGCTCTGGAAATACAAACGTCAATCCCCCCATAGTGGAATCTTATACATTATTACTATAAATTCTAATTATTGTTGTTAATTTTTATTAAACTATCCTGCACCTTTAGTTTAACATTAATTTCCTTTTTATTGACATAGAAAAAAGCACCCCTTTTTGAAGGAATGCAACCCGTTACTTTAAGTATATTTCTTCACAAATTATCTCTTTAAAAAGTACTATTTATTTATAATTATTGATAATTTATAGTTCACATGCTTATTCAAACTTACTAAGAACTCATCTAATTCTTTAGTGGAGGGGAATTTACATTCTAAAAGGTAGCAACTATCCCCACTAATTTTATAGTTATTTATTACATATTCTATTTGTGCATTTAAGAATGTCAGATAAGGTTCGTGATACGAGCTATTTGTAATAATACTTATCATTGCGTGAATTGAATAGCCCAACTTTACTTGATTAATTTTAATGGTATATCCTTCAATGATTCCGCTATCCTCTAACTTTGCCACTCTAGCTGAAGTAGCTGGTCCAGTCAAGTGGACTTTCTCACCTAACTCTTTCATTGTTATACGACTGTTCTTGGATAGTTCATCTAGGATAAGCAGATCCGTGTTATCTAACATCTATCTAATTCCTTTCATAAATAAAGTCAAACAACCAAAACACTTTATTTAATCCATGTATCGGTCATTAACCATAGTATAGATTATAAATTGTTCGAAGGAAATTATTTTATAAAAGGAGATAATAAACATGAATATACATCAAATTCGTAATGCAACAATCGTTGTGGAATACGCAGGGAAAAAGTTTTTAATCGATCCAATGTTAGCGGAAAAAGGTACCTACCCACCTTTCCCAAATTCGCCAAGGCAAGATCAAAACAATCCTTTAGTAAGCTTACCAACATCCATTGACAATTTTATAAAAGATATAGATGCAGTTATTGTTACTCATTTGCACTATGATCATTGGGATGATGCTGCTAAAGAAGCTTTACCAAAACAGACCAAAATATTTGCCCAAAATGAAGAAGATGCGACAGAGATTCGAAACGCTGGTTTCCAAAATGTAGAGGTTTTACAAGACGATACAAAGTTTGAAGGTATCCAATTAGTGAAAACAAAAGGCGAGCATGGAAAAGGAGAAATCTTAAAACTTGCTGGTCTTGTATGTGGCGTTATATTTAAACACCAAACGGAGAAAACATTATATGTTGCAGGAGATACTGTATGGTATGAAGAAGTCCAAAAAGTAATTGAGACGAACAAACCAGAAGTAATTGTTGTAAATGCTGGTGATAATCAATTCTTCCAGGGTGGTTCTCTAGTCATGGGGAAACATGATGTCTATGAAGTGAAGAAAGCTGCTCCAGAAGCAAAAATCATTTGTGTTCACATGGAAGCTGTTAACCACTGGGGACTATCTAAAGAGGAACTGAAGAGCTTTACTAAAGAAAAAGAAATCGCCTCTAATGTATTAGTACCAAATGACGGTGAATCATACACATTTTAAATAATATTGGAAGATTATGAAGGAGTGATAGTTGTGTCGGTTGAGGCAAACAAGGAATTGGTCCGTCGCTTTTATGAAACCATCGAACAAGAAAATTATGAGGCACTTAAAGATTATTGCCATGAGAACTTTGTATTCTATCCACAACTGGATACACCTTTTCCTGGTTTAGAAGGACTTGTAGAATCAGAGAAAAAAAACTTTGATGCATTCCCTGGCTTTAAAATGCCTATTCAATCCATAATAGTTGAAGGTGATCAAGTAGCAGCATATCTCATCTTTGAAGGAACTCATACAGGTATCCCGTTGTTGGGTGTTCCTGCTACTGGAAAAACCGTTAGATTCTCTCTTATGATGAAGTTACGAATTGAAGATGGTAAAATCATTGAGAAAAGATCACATGTTGATGTAAATGATGTTCTTCGACAGCTTAAAGATTAATTTTTTTATTAAATCAAATGTATCAGTATCAAATTGACCCTTTTTGGGTCTTTTTTAATTTTTTTCTCATCTAAGTTCCCCTAATGTTAAATCACAATATTCAGAACCCTTATTAAACTATCCTGCGCCGTTAGTTTAAGTAAAAACCTTCACAATATCACTTATCTTCTAATTATAATCTTATCAGAAGATATTAAATTATTGTCCATTTTGCCACATTTTTGTAAATTCTACCTACTGTGTAGTATATGTCTACTAGGCATTAATTGGGTTATGCTAAATTCTCGTTTTGTTGCCGAAAAAAAAATAGAATCATGGTGTTTCTCCCCCAAGACGTGTTAATAACACTTATCGTCAGAGTAAGAAAGATACAGTGAAATGTAAAAAAGACTTATAATATGTATCTAAGAAAATATTCTTAGTAATTGTACGCAAAAAATTTTAGCACAAGGGAAAATTATAAAAGCTCCAATCCCTATATAAGGAACTGAAGCTTCTCATTTTGATGATCCGAGAGGGAATCCCCCCGACCCCTAACCTGTCAATAATTGCTTGGAATCAATAGTGTTAATTAATCTCCCACATGGCCAATGACAGGTTAAATCTAGAAAATTCCAAGAAAGTCCACCTTTTGAAAATGAGGTGGACTTTTATCTTTCATCTTAATACACCTTTACTTTTTACCCAATTAAAAAACTCATCTCTTAATACCCTTTTACACCTGCCAATCCTCATTAAAGGAAAGTCGGACCTATTCATAATTTCATATGCTGTTGGTTTTGAAACATGTAAAATATCGCTTATATCTTTTGCGGTTAAAATTATTGGAAAATCTCCTATAGATAGCTTTTTACTCATCTCTAATATTTTCCTTTTTATTTATTTCTAACTCTTCTTTCCCAGATTTATTTTGCTCCAGCTCCAACATCCATTTTTCTATTAATTTTAGTACACTCTTTTTCTTTTCTTCATCTACTTTAGTATCTCGATTAATCGACAAAGACACAACCTCCTTTTATAGGAGGTTGTTATTCTTCCACTTAAATTACAATGCACTCTTATAATTGCACAGGGGTAAATTCAGGAAAATCAATATTCTTTAACGATTTAGAAAAACATATAAAATTTACTTGTGAAGAAATGACTGTTTGCATACTACCAAAATGGATATTAAAATCTTTAAGTAAATTTAATGCATACGAGACATATTGAAATGGACTATTCTTATTTAATATCTCTATGATAAATCCACCATCTATCAGTTCTAAACGAATATATATATCACCGATTTCTTTATTTTCAATAATAATTCCTCTTACATCATGAAGGTTACCTTTAACGGAATTAATTAAACTTAAGAATTCTTTTTCGTTCATTCTTGGACTAGGTAAAAAATCGAAATACTCCACACTCCACTTTTTACTAGGTTTTTCTCTTTCCAACCAATCAATGGGAACTCTTGCTAAAAGTGCAGCAAATGCTATAAATTGTCTATCCAATGCTCCACTGGTTATAATTTTCCTTATATTAGGTGGGCTAATTACAGGTTTAGACACAGATTTTTTACTACCAAAATAACGTCGCAATGGATTAAAACTTATTCCATAATTATAATAGAGTTCCCGTTGCGAAAAGCTAATTACCTCTTCATTTAATAATACTAATCTTCTATTTTCCATTGATAATTTCAATAAAAATTCCCTATAGATATCCATATCTTTTCTAACATCTAATAATTCTGGCCAAGCAAGAGTATTACGCCCTAAAGAATCTTCATGAACTCTTATATAATCTTCTTCGGTTCGCTCATCATTAATGAACTCATTCATTTTTCTTTTACACATATCCAAATAAGAATTATCCATTACTTCTTTAGATCTTGGTTTATCCTTCAATATTATCACCAAAATCAAAATAACTCATTTAGCAGTGTTAATTCGCTGTTGCAATCATATGATTGCACCGTTTAATTGTACTTAAAATCTGCTTATGATTACATCTATAAGAAAGAGTTGGACATAGTTGGTTGATTATTTGATTACTTCTATGAGAAATAAGAAAAGCATCATTGAGTTTCATCTTGATAAAAATCATGTCCACATCCCTCCTTTCTAAGTAATTTTAATTGTAAGCAGATTGATATTTATTACATTAAATTGTCCTAAGGAAAAAATATAAGGGAGAATTAGATAAGTACAATGGTATATCGTACTAATAAACAAGCAAAACTCCATTAATAAATAATTCCTAAGAAACAATTTATTTTGATTTAATTACCTATTTTATCTACCCAAAAAGCCCAGAGCGATTTGCTCTAGGCCCAAAAGTCAATTTGTTCAAATCAGTGGATTCTACCTAGCGTATTACCCAATTAATATGATAAATAGCTTTTCTAAATCTGCATAACTACCTTGATAATTATTTATATATCGTTTTGTAAATAACTCTAGTTCTATTTTCTACTCAAAGTAGAATGATTTTATGGTATAATTTAGCAAAACATTAAAGGAGATTATAGTATGTCTTGGAAAGATTATAAGTATTTGCATGTATATGCCCAGCATTCTCATCATCATGAATCTTTTATCGTAGGAAATAGAGAAGCATTGATTGAGCTTAGAGCTTTAATAGATAAGGCTTTGGTTAACAATACATCCATGGGTGATTTCTTTCCTTCTGATGAAGAGGGATACCAGTTATATGTAGGGGTAGTAGAAAATGAAGATATGTTTAATTCATTAGAAATGCCTTACACGGAACAATTCGGGGAACGTAATAACCATAATTACTTCATAAATTTAAAACAAGATAAAAAAGCACCTTACTCTCCAGTTATACTATTTCCAGATGAAGATAAAAAAGAAGAGTGATAGACACTCTTCTTTTCATTTTAATATAATGTGGTGCCAGGACCAGGCTTATGCTTTGATGGGACAAGGGAACGTAATGAATAATGATGCTTCATTTTAGTAGGAGTGTCTCCAATGTGGTAATGCCAATACCAGTCTGATGAACCTGGTTTCAATGGAATAGTACCGTTGTCAATTCTAAAGACTATTTGTTTCGTTCGCTTATGCTGAATTTTGAGCAAAGATGTGATTTTATCTTTACTATTCTTAGCGTTCCAAACCAATGTATAATTTTTCCCTACGGATTTTAATTTATTTTTAAGATACTTAGATGCTATTTTTGTACCTTGTTTCACAATGGTCTGTAAAGCCACTCTAGCTGCAGCTGCAGCAATAGGGACAAGGATTGGTGCGATAAAAGGTTGGATTTTACCTTGATTAAGTTCTACTTCATATTGTGCAAACTCTTTTTCATAATTCTTTTCCAGATCCAAAAATTCTTGGCTATTGAATATCTCATTGTATACTTGGTCAATTTCTGCGATACTCATATTCTCATAATCTTCTTCGGTATATTCAAATTCTTCAAGATAGTCACCAATTTCATCTTCCAGTTCTTGTAATTCGGCAGGCAACTCTTCTTTATATAGCACTTCATCTGAAGTGAATTCCTCTCCAAAGCCAATTTTGATTTCTGTTTCATCAGAATTAGCTTCAGTTGCAGCAGATGCTGCATTAGGTAGTACAGCAGATGAAAAAAGCAAGAAACATAGAAAAAATGAAACATAATTTAAATTTTTAAACACATGCAACTCTCCTATTCAACTTTTTTAACTTTTTCATATTACCATAATTAAACCAAAAAAACTATATTTTTCCATAATATAGTTTAATAATCAATTCATACAATAGCTATATGTATGGATGCGTACTTTATGTGAAAATTTGATTATGTGTAATGATCGTAAATATTATGTATGCTCCAATTTCAAAATAGACAATTTAAAATTGGATTATATTTCAAAATCTTCAACCTATTCTTTTTATTAATAGATTCCAAGAGTATTTTTCACATTTAACTAAATCGTTATTGCATAAAATCAGTCTACTACGTAACAAATAATTCCCTATGCGTTTTGATCTTTGGCGTAAAAAGGAAAGAATCTTGTATTTCACTCCCCAGAAGTGTTAATAACACTTCTCTTTCGTTCTTTCTCCAATAAAAAAACATCTCAACCCCAGTAATATCAAGGATTCGAGATGTTTTAACTACTTTTTTTTAGTTGTTTAATAGATATTTTACACGAAGTTTAATCTTTAAGAATACTAGGGAGATGCCCTCCCTCTCTTCCGTTTATGTACAATAAAAAATTGCACAAATTTTTTTTGTCCTTTTTACAGTTACAATTATATCCAACTGGATAAATAATTAATAATGTGAAATTAGATCTTCAACACTTACGCTCTTATTGCTGAAGATTTCTCCTACACTATTTATTTGTACTGCGCAGCAAGTGAATCTGTTGTTTTTCCTTTTTCTTATTAAAAATAAGCTACCAGTTAATTTAATAAGATTTAGTCAGATTCTAGATTATAGTTTTATTATTCCAAAGGCTTTGTTAAAATATAATGTTGATATTTACGATTAAAAACACTTATTCTCTTGATAAGTCATTTTTACTTTTAATACGGTTATTAATAATTTTCAGTGACCTCTTGGCTTCATTCCTTATAAACAATTGACTATCGTTTTGTTCGATTTCCATAAGAGTTTTAGTGATATTGATGTCGTTAAAACTTTCAAATGCTCTGACCAATTTCCATCGGATAATATTATCGTTGTAATTGTTTCTTAAACATAGAAAAAGTGCATCAATAATTTGAGTATTAGAATGTATTTTGTTGTAAAAACAAATGAATCCTATTGCATCAATAACTTCTCTAATTGTAGGGATGTTATTTGTCTTTAGTACATCCATTAAAACTGGTAGAATATCATCTTTCATATGAGCTAAAGTTCGAGCGATAATATCCCTCGGTAAAGGATAGCTTTTCTTATTGAAACCATTTGTAGGTAATACTGTATGTTGATTATTACCTATCTGTCCTAAATATTCGACCATAATCTTTGCAGACTGAACATCACCTTTTGAAAGTGCGTCACATAATTCAATCTTTGTATAAAGTTTTTTCTCTTGTTTAAGAGTATGAAGAAACAAACGAATCAAGTCATCGTTCAAATCATACTTCTCTGATAATATTTTTACAGCAATAGTTCTTTTATATGCTTCTTTGGATTTAAGCATTTCCAATAGTTCAATTTGTGTATGATTACTATATTGTTGTAAATAATCTTCGCTTGTAATTTTCCCACGACTTTTTAACTGAGAATCAGAACTTTTCATTTATTCCCCCTATATCAATTGGCATAAAGTGATACTCTAAGACTATCGTAGGTTGTATTAGTTGAGAATAAGCAACTTTCGACAATTATTTTGCTAATAGATGCATTGTCACTTCGGTGTTTAACACAATATCTAAGAATTGAAACCAACTCAAATTTATCTTTAGGTCATTGATGTTTATCCCAAACACCGAAAGGTGTTTAACATATTTTATATATTTAATATGTTAAACTCCTTTTATTTTTATTTGGTATCACATAATGCTGATTATGGCAGTATGTTTTATGATAAAAACCTGAAAATTAAGTAATACATAAAAACTTGCATATTTTCGGCTCTTTATTTTTTTCCTTATTGAGTTAAAGCTCCTCTATAGTTGAATAAGGATACTAAAAATTAGTGCAAAAATTAAAGAACAAAATAATATCCATATTACTTCTATACGCATAAAGGAAATTATTACACTACGATTCTTTATATTAGCAATATTTTTGGCAACTTTTAGATTGATTGGCACAAAAAATAAAGAAAACAGAAATCCTCCTGAAATTGAAATACAAAGATAAATTATTGGCAAATTGGAAGTTAATTCTGAGATAAAATTCCCAATTATAAAAACAGGAACTCCCGCCCATATAAAGAAGGTGAAAAATAATAAAACTGATGCTATTATAACTAACATAAAATTCTTTTTTAGCACCATTGAATAGTTTTGAGAATACAAACTCATATTATCCACTCCTGTGTTCTTTATCTTTATTCAACAATCTCGCCCCAATAGTTCAATAAATTCAATAAAAACATTAATCTTCTTGGATTAACCCCCCGTACTTTAATTGTAAAATTGTACAACTAAAAAAGGCGAAAAAATCTTTTTTATACCTTTTTATCTGATAACTTCTGATAAGATTCTTTAGATTCATTCTTAGGAATGCTTAAATAGTCCAATCTTTGTCTTTTATTTGTTTTCCAATATAAAGAATTTGTCCTAAGTGATTGCTAATATGAGCCACTTCGGTTTGAATCGCTTGAAGTACACTTAAAGGTTGTTGTCTAATAGTAACTGTTTTAACTAAATCCTCTGCTCTAAGGTTTTCAATTGTATTAAAAAGTAATAGCCACCCTGCTTCCCAAATTTGCATTAGATGTTCCTTGGATTCATTAGCATTAACAAATTCCAAGTCTCTATTTCTATAAGATTTCTCCCCATCTGTAATCAGAAAATTTACCCACCGAGAGTGCATATTCCCACTTAAATGTTTGATTATAATTGCAATGCTATTGGATTCTTCACTTGGCTCCCAGTGTAATTCTTCTTCTGATAATTGTTGTATTCCTTTTTCTGCACGATCTTTAAAGTGTTTAAATTGCCCAATCGCAATTGTAAGATATTCCTTTTCAAAGTTACTCAAAAATATCCCCCCAATTGAATATCCATTCGTAAATTATAATATCGTTTATTGAACTATTCTGACCGTTACTTGAATAAGAAAAAATCATTACCACTGTTCCAGAATTGCTTCCAATTACTTCAGTTAAGAATCATATCGGAACATTACTAATTCGACTTTGTTATCATTCTTGTAATTTGTCTTGCAGGGAAGAATGCTGTAAACATAATTAAACCAATATATAAAGGATATCTTAATATTTCATTTGTTGACTTTCCTAATAAATAAGGCATACCCACAATAATTGAAATAGCTCCAATTAAGAACAAAACAAATTTGATTTTATTCCACATATAAATTCTCCTATCATTATTTTCTTGTTTCACTAAACTGCACAGTTAGTACAATAAATTCTATACAAATAGCGTCAATCCTTCTTGGATCAACGCACACGATGGTGACTAACATCTATACTAACTTAGTTTGAGAGTATTCTTACATACATTCCTTTTTTTGCTTTCTTATATGCTGTATTGTTCATAATCTTTACTCTTTCTGATAGTTCTGACACTCGCTTTAATTCTCCATCCTTTAAAATAGAAGGGTCAATCATCCGAAGTTTTTTTATCAGATGTAAATGATAATTTTCTCTATCCTCTTGTACTTTCACATTTGGATTGAGTTTACTTAAAAAACTAAGTAATTCCTTATCTTCTGATGATTTTATTTTATTTATTATTTCGTCATCTTTACCATGGAAATCATTAGGGTTTAATATATTCTTTTCTAAAGATAGTTTCAAAGTCTTAGCTAGCATATCATAGCCATAGATATTTAACGGATCCAGAAAGAAGTCAATTACTTCTTTGTAATACGTTTCGACAAACCATTCAGCCATTTCAATGTTTTGAAGATACATTTTCCCTTCGACAACGGTTAAGTTCTGCAAAAAACGATTTACTTCGTCTAATGAGATATTTTCGTACACATACATATCACGAAGAGTATAATCTACTCTATCTGCACATAATTCGGGTGCTGGCTGTTCCAACAATGTCCAATTAGTATCATCAAACAAAACATCTTCATAATTGTAATCATACTTGGCTAAAATTGTTGGGATTACAGAGTTGTCAATTACTGAACTATATATTTTTTCATGATAGTCTTCTTCCTTATTTTCAAATACGAAATCAATTACATGAGAAAATGCTGTGTGGGAGACATCATGCAATAACCCTGCAATTGCTCTTCGACTGTTCCACCAAGTTTTCTTATTAACAACATGACACCTATCGAGTGGTCAAAACGAGTTACATTCCACTTTTCATTAACTAAGTAACTTGCTCCGCCTTGATGAATTCCCTTTAACCTTTGAATTGGGTCACTTAAAATTAATTCTTCTAATACACTATCTACTTCAAATATACCGTAAATTTCATCTGATATAATCATTTGTCTCCCCCTTAAATTCAAAGACTAAAGCAGAAATTCATTATTTCTTCTTACATTATTCTGCTCCGCAAACTTAATAATTTTCACAAAAAAGCACTTCTTCTTCTTGAAGAAATGCACCCGTTTGTTTAAGTACATTTCTTCACAAAAGTTAATAATTTATTTTGTTTGATTCCATTCTTCTAATGTCATCATTTTAAATTCTTCTTCGAAATCCAATCTTAACGGGGCAATTAGTTCAATACTATTGCCATCTGGATCTTTAAAATAAATTGCTGCGTGAGCTTGTGGATTATTAGGTAATACTAGTGGTTGTTTTTCAGATGGAAAGCCAAAATTAGTAGAGATCTCTATGTCCCTTTCTTCTAACCATTCTTTAATATTTTGCATATTATCTTTATCAATTTGGAAAGCTATATGCCTTAACGATGGATGGTAAGATGTCTTAACCTTATCTGTTTCCCACAACCCTAACCAGCTTCTTCCTTTTTCAATCCAGAAAAACACTAATTTTTCTTGTTGATAGGCTATTTCTAAATCTAATTTTTTATAAAACTCAATGGATCGTTTTAGATTACTAACAGGTAAATGAGCTTCATATATCCCTTTGATCACTTGATAGATCCCCCCCTAAATGTTCGTGTTTAATTTTACCATAAAACCCAAATGCCTTATTACACTAAACTGCACCTATACTTCAATAAGACAAAGGGCAATCCTTTCTTTCTTTAAGGAATGCTACCCGTTAGTGCAATAAGAAGTTTTCAACCAATTTTACTTTCTAAAGCAAAGTTGATAGTCCCTCTGGAACTAACCTTAATTTCTCATTTGTAAATTGGCTAATTGGCTTCCAATACAATTTGAATTGTACCCCATTATCTTCATACCCTACAAAAGAAGGTTTTTCATAAAAGGACTTTTCAACAAATTCAGCATTATATACAAATACTATTTCGTGCCCAAGGTCCCCATTATAAGTAAATATATTTTCAAGAGTTCCTAAGAAGATTACGTTTGTTATATTGGCCCCAATCTCTTCAAGGACTTCTCTCTTTAAAGCATTAGAACTTGTCTCCCCGTATTCAATTCCTCCTCCAATTGGACGATAATAATAATCTTGCTTTACCTCATCAAATCCTTCACAGACAAGTATTGAATCGTTTTTCCTAAATACACAAATAGCAATTGCTCGAATTTGTCCTTTTTTCATCTATTCTCCAGCCCCTTCTCCAACTATCCTAAACATCTTAAGGATAATGTCTCCTTCTTTTGAATATTTTCCGTTTTCCTTAGCTGCTCACATTAGTTTAACATTAATTTCCTTTTCACTTACATAGAAAAGGCATTCCTGATTAAAGAAATGCCCACAATAGTGCAATAAGCGTTTCTGCTAGAAACACCCCTGTTAGTTTAACAAGACCGATTCATTCAAGTTTTCCTTCATTAAACCAACCTACAATGAAACCTTAGTTAAACAACAACTTCAAGAAATTCTCGTGATAACGCACCTAAGAATAACGTTGTTCCATTACTATCACATATTTCTACTTCAAATTTTTTCTCATCATAAACTTCTAAAATTGTCCCAATTTGCCCTTTGGTGATGGCTTCATGTGGCTTGTCTTTTGTAATTCTAACCACATCAAATGGTTTCATTTTATCCCCCCTTGTTATACAAACCTGATCCGTTAGCACAATAGATTCTATAAAAATAGCGTCAATCCCTTCTTGGCTAAACGCCCCCGTTTGTTTAAGTAGATTCCTCCACAAACTTGTCTTTTGCCGTTTCTTTTAATAAACCCTTGTCAGTAAAAAAGAAAAAATCTCTCTTTAGAGATTAATAGCAATTAATTAGATTTGTTAAATCCCAAGTATGCCAAGTGTTTATAATTCTTATTTGCAATTATTTGTTTAATTTTGTATTCTATTATATTACTCAAAAATAAAAGAAGGTGGACTAATGAACAGTCTTGAAAAGGCAGCTATACGAAAACAGCAAGCAGATGATATCTTAAATAAATTAAAATTGGTACAGAAATGGGAATCAGTAGGTAACTGTTTTATAGTAGGTGCAGTTGCTTATGATTTAATTGTTACACCCGATATTGATTTAGAAATATTCAGTGAGGTCCCTAATCCATATGAAATTATGCGTGAATTAGCATTACTGACTTTAAATAAAAACGTAATTGAACTTAAATATAGAGATTACACAAGGACAGATTTTAATGGTCATTACTTTAAATTGATTTATCAAGCAGAGGAACTTGAATGGAATATTGATATGTGGTTTTTCTCAAATAAACGGAAAGGTGCACTCTCAAGGGATTTAGTACCTTTTATGAAAAATAACTTAACCGAAGATACAAGAAAATCGATTCTTGATATTAAAGAAGCATTACTTCTGTTAAACGAAGAGTATTCGTCCATTTTTATTTATCAAGCCGTATTAGAATTTGGAGTTAGGAATATAGATGGCTTTCTTAAATGGGCTAATAATCATAACACAACTGTTCCTTTCCATTGGAGACCTAAATCATAGGAATCGATTAACATTTTTTAGGATTTAAAGGGTGGATAAATGGGAAATTCTAATCCCAATTATCCTTATCCGTTCCTTTAAACCAAACTGCTCCGATAGTGAAAAAGCGACTGTTCTTATTGAACACTCGCACGTTAGCTTAACAAACCTTTTTATAAAAAATAAGGGTTGTTTTATCATTTATTGTCTTGCTATCTCCTGTTTGGTTATAGCCCATTTTTTCATATAAATAACAATTTCCTGCTTCCCCTAATATTGTAGCTAATTCCCAACTGGTTGCTTGAGGGAACATTTCTTCAATTAAAATTATAGCCTTCTGAGCTATTCCTTTTCTTTGATAAGTAGGTAAAATAAACATTGGACTAATCCAAAAATGTACATCTTCTATCCAAAAAACACAGATAGCACCTACAAGTTTATTATCAGCCAATATCTTATAGAAACCACCATCAGGTCTATTTATTCTCGTTAATACCCTGTCGATAGTTTCATTTGCTGGATTAGTATCATAGTCTTTATACTTATCCAACAATGGCAAAAATGCCTTAACTTGAATATCAAAAATAGATTGTGCATCATTATCTGTTGCTTTTTTTAACCTAATCTCCATTACTTCACCCACCAAATAATTTTAGATTATATTACATTATCTGACTAAAACTCATCAAAGTTCTTATTCAACTCTACTGCCCGTTAGTTTAAGTGAAGAACTTCACAATATCGCAAATCTTCATTTATGACCATTTGCTGTAAAATTTTTCTCACCAATAATTCCAATACTATTTTCTTTTCCAAACATTTCGCCATATTCATTAGTAAAAGTCGAGCTATTATCTTCGCAATTTTTTTCTTTGATTAACCTATCTGTGTTATATTCTGAAATAATAAAAACATTACAACACAAAATGAACATTAATGTAAGATTCTTCAATGAAGCCCCTCTTATACTAAATAGAAAAAACTTGTTTCAATTTAAAAAACCATTTATATATCACCATCTCAATATAAAATAAAGAAAACAAACTAATCCAGGTCCAATACCAGTCCCATGAGTGATATTCGATAACCATTGTGTATTTCTCTAGTAAATACTCTATGATCGTAAAAAACGAAATAATAGTAAAATAATATCCCGATCTTATCTTAAGTGTTTTTTTTCGTGGATAATGAAGAATGAAGAAAATAGTTGTGATTGGAAAGACTACATACTCAAATAATAAACTAGTTTTATTTACTTCTGCAAATTCACGAACAGGATATTCTAACCAACCTAATTCAACAACACTCAATCCTAAAATCCAAGTGAAAAATTGGGACATAAAGAAAATGAATGAGGCTTTATCTGCTTTTTTGTAAGGGATAAACAATATTGCAGTCAAATATATAACCAATGTTCCATTGAGGATCATTTTTTCAATCATAGTAGTTTCCCTTTCCTTCAATTGCTTTTTTGGAAAACCAATCAACATATAAATGACAAATGACAAAATAAAAAGCAAAATTAATATATAAACGCATAGGTTGTGACTTTTCTGTTTCTTTGAGGAATTCTTGTAAGTTTGTATATATCGAAATAAAGTAAATAAACCAAACAATGATAGAAATAAATATAAAATAATGAAGTACTTTTTTGGTAAATGATGAGTTAATTGGAAAAATAAGAATAAACCATGTGAAAACCATCGGAATAAACAGGAAGTTTTGAGTAAATCCCACTTTAGTTGAATATGTGAAAATTCTTACAGGATATTCAATAGAGCCTGTTTGGACTAAAATAATACAACCTGCCCATGTAAATGCATGAAACACTAAAAAACTTACTATTGCTAACCTTAACTTCTCCCGTGGAATATACAATAAAGAAGCAATTGGTATAATGAATAAAAAAAACATAATAAATTGCTCAATTGTCATAGTCTTCTACAACCTTTTTGTATGATTAATAAAATAAATCAATATAGATGTATTTATCCAGTAGTTAAAGTTATTTTTTTAGCAACTGAATCAAGTTCAAATTCATCATTTAAAAAATGAATTTAAGAATCTCAGATTTACTTTATTTTAAAGGTTAGGAGCAGTTGCTGATTTATTAAGACATTTATTCGATCAACCACTAACTTTGAATCAAAATTAAAGCAAACTTTAGTCTTATTATGTTTAAGAAGTTATGTAGTATATTTTCATGGCAGTGTAAAAGGACATGCTCATTGGTATAGGGCTTTCTAAAAATATTTCATATTGTTTACTTTTATCATTCATACATTTATATTCTCTTTAATTAAGAAGAATAAATACATGGTATTTAACTTTTTATTTTTGTTCAATGTAGATAACTTCTCCAATTCTCCCCTGATATACACTAAATCTTTTAGTAAGCAATTTCTATTTCAATACTTGAACACTTGCATTTTAGTGTAGTTATACAAGCTTCAACATCTTCAGATGATGAAGATGTTGAAGCTATAGACTTACGATAATTGAATAAATCTACTTATAAAAAAACAAAAAAATATACTAGCACCAGAATCCCAAATAATCTCTTCTTTTTAAAGATACTCCCTTCCTAGACAGTAACGTTCCTTAACCTATTCACGATATAGATAGTTTAATCCACTACTCCTGTCTACCTGAAAAACCAATTGCGAATCAGATGTAACCATCAGTGTATTAAAATAGAGTCCGTACCCATTATTCTCTGGATATCCGTATACATAACAAACGACCTCTTCATCCTTCATAAAAACAATTTGGTTCATACCCTCATTGATGGTTTCTGTAATGTCAGCCCACTTGTACCCAACCATTTCGTATACATCTTCATTACTTGTGTAGGGATTAAATGAATAGGCAACATCCCACTCAAACGGGGTGACATCTATTAAATTCACCTTTTCAACAGATTCATCTATGGAAAGGATTTTTTCTTTAAATCGTTTTTCGTTTAAATCCCACAAATCCTCCTCTTCAATAAATTTTATGAAAGCAACAATTAGCATAATACATACTACAATGGTCGCTACCTTATTTTCTGTTTTCAAATTAGTGCTCTCCTCTTTTTGGAAAACTATCGTTCAGAAACTTGCTTCATTATCAATGCACTGATTATTGTTTTATTAAGAGCTTGCTATCATTTGCTAAAATTAAAATTTTGTAATCTCTTATTGAACTTGGATAAGCTCTCTCTCACCTTTTTTCCAACCACTTATTTATAGAACAAGCTCATAATAAAATGGAATTCCATTTTATTCGGAAGCCCCCGACCAATTATTAGTTTCCATCAATTTACCGTTTATAATTAGTTCAGCATTTTTATTAAGATTTCTTTGTATTTTTTCGTAGTTTACTACCGTAATAATATAATAGGCATCCAAAACAAATGCCCAATAATATAATTGATAACCAATATACAATTGGAGCTGCACTGGGAGCATATGTTAAGATGAGACCTAAACCAATTCCAGCAACCATATATAAAGTAATAAATCGCATTATTTTAACGTACATTAGCTTAACCTCCCTAACGCTTTATCTAACTTATACTAATTTTACCATTTTTCATTTAACTTTACTGCCCAAGGATAAAATGAAAACTCTAAAATTCTAGTTAACATAATAATATTATTTAATGCTAGAAAAATAGCCAAACCTGATAGTAAAGGCTTGGCTATTTTTCGTTTATTAACTTTTAAACATATTTGATTAAATACCGATTTAGCTCTTATAGAGTCCTAGTTATTTTTTGAACTTTTATAATACTTAAACTGTTAAAGTGATCACTCCAATAAAGCCTATGAAATTAAAAGCAATGGCCACTAAAGCTAGTTTCCTTCCTCTTTGTTTAACATTGGATTCTTTTAAACTCATTAAACCCCATATTAGTCCAGCAATGCTAAGAAACGTTCCTTCTTTAACAAAAATAAGTCCAAAAATCGATATAATCCCTATAATTAAAGAAAATACTGCATTAAATTTAATATTTTCTTCTGAGCCTTTTTCATTCACGATTACCACTCCTAACCATTTACCTATTGCTAAAAAGCACTGTTAAGCATTATATAGAATTAAAATAATCAATAATCTCATAGCCAACATAACTTTTTATATTGGGAAATTCACTCCTATAATAGCAATTCCAATAACTGATTACTTGGCTTACAGTTGTATTATAAAATTGCGGATTATCTGAAATAAATTCTTTTATTTTACTTTTGTTAATGGTATTCAAATTCACTTTAATTTCTTGTAGTATTTCAAAAACATATTCTCCAACTAAACGAATTAAATAAGGAATAATAAAATGATACTCATTACTTTGGGGAATAATCCTTTTTAAATTATATTCTCTAACAAAACCGTTGTGATGTCTTGTAAATAAACAACCTGCGATTACTTGTTGCCTTTTTGTTAAGGAATTAAATTGTATTTTTGAAGGTTCATGATAATAAATTCGTTCAGGTATCAAAAGCTGATTTTCACAAAAATCCACCTTAAAACAATCAGAAAAATCTAAATCGCTTGCTTTAAACATCCTATCTACAACCGTCATAACATCATTTTTCATCTCTCTTGGAAATGCTTTTATTAATTCATATTTTCTTTCTGCCAAATTCCCACCTACTAAGCAAAGAATTGATTAATTGGATCTTCTATTATACGATGTCTTCTTCTTCAGCTATCCTTTTTCATTAAAACAATAATACTTTGTTAAAAAGTCTTTAGTGTTATTAAGGTCAAAGGGTTGCTGGCACTAGCTTATTTTCAGCTCTAGACCAATTTAATATAAGTATTCATTTTCATTATTAGAAGTTGTCTTGCTTTCTAATATTAATTAAAGCAATGAAATTAACTATTAAAGATAAAATTCCAGCTACTAAAAAGAAGTAAAATAAAAACATCTTATTATCATTCCAAGCATTATAAGAAATAGGAATAACAACAATGGTAATAATAAAATAGTTTATATAAACTTGAAATTTAGAAATCTTAAACACCGTTTTTCCCCCATACAACCATAGTAACCCCATTTATGTTTTTAGATAGATGATTATTGTTCAGTTATGTAAATCGTTTCACAAACTTTTAATTTCTCTTTATTGCCTTATAAAAATACAAACTCAGCCAACCACCAACTAAAGCAATCGGCACAGCAAATATTCGTTTTGGATTACCCTCTTGAACCCAATCTATATTAAAATTAGGGGCTACATATAATAAAAATAACAAAATGACAATACCTGAAGAAGCCCTAATTAAAAAATATATCATTTTCTAAATCACCAATCCTTGACGGTTTGTTTTATAATCTTTTTATAAAGTTAAAATCGACTGTTATACTATGTCAATCAAATTAGCTATTTTAGAATAATATTTATATTACCTTTCTCCCAAGCAAAGCACACAGTTACATAGATTAATAAAGTATTTATTTCTATTACTGAGAGAACATTCTTAATTCTTTTTTTCTAGTACTCGCTTTATATCAAAGATTCCTATCGTTCCACAAATCAAAACACCCAATAGTAAAATACCTGTAAGAATCCAGTTATCCCCCCAGCCTGTGATTGCACTACATAAACAGCATAATGCAATAACTAAAGCTCCATATTTCTCTCTCCATCTTGCTAATTTAGAGGAATCATCACCACTCATACTTCTTCCCTCCTTTTTCACTAAAGCCACGATGGTCTTAATTAATTATAGAAAAAAGATAATCTAAATTATATATAATAATGAGACCTAATATTAGTATAATAGCTGTACCCATATATTGCTTTGAATCTTTTATAAAGATAAACTCCATAACAGCCTGAAAACCAAATAATAATGTAAAGTAGGCCATCCAAAACAACTTCATTATGTTATCCGAATCTTTATTACTCACAAACCATAATGTACATAAGAAGATGACAAGTATAATACCTCTACCCCAACGGTCTATATTTTCACCTCGTATATCATCAATATTTTTCTTTTGCACTCCAAGTATTTTGTATGTTAATTTCTCTGTTACAAATATTATTAAAACTAGAATTAATAATAACAATACTAAGTTCATGCATTTCTCCTTTAGCTACATATTTTAACTACTTCGTTAACTTTGAATGATAACTTTATTGTAAACTCGCATCCTATACTTTCTACAAACGTTAACCTTTATCTTGGATTACTACTGTATAAATAACTCATTTAATTCTATAATTTGTCGGCATTGCTCAAATATGTATCTTTATCCTTTTAATTATTGTACTAGTTAAAAGTTAATGTTGTTTTTTAGCACATTGTTGATTAGAGGTGAATATATGAGACTCCTACTTAGAGAAGCGTGTCAAAGGGAGACCCCACAGGCCGCAGCTTACGAGGAGGCTCCCGGACCTAGGAAAAAACGAACTGCTTTTTTCCCGGGAAAGCGAATGCCTGTAACGGAAATCAACAACAAAGTTTAACAGGGCCAATTATTTAAAAACTATTCAAATTTACATTTAAATGAATGCTGCTGAATAGTTACCAATAATTAACCTTTCATTCACCAAGAAAGCTGCCTGGATTAACTATTCTTGGAATTTAAGCAGCAGTTTGTTAAGTAATATTTTTTAGCCAAGTTAATATACGAATAAATTGAAATGGCTCATACCAAGTAACTAAAAATAAGATTATAAAAAAGAAAGTAAGCGATATATATTTTATACGACCTTTTTCCTTCCTAGAGATTGCTATAAAACTGAATAAAGCTCCTATCAATAAAAAAAGTGCTCCTATAAGTACAATGGGTTCATAGTAACCTACTACTATCCAATTTAATCCAAAAGAAAGCAATCCAAAAAGTATAGCGATTATTGACCATTTACTATATGTCATAATCAACCTCCTAAAAAATATATTAATTATCGTGCTATTTACACGAAATACTAAAAATATTTATTGAACTCACTACCAATTACTTTAATTAGATATTATCAGACTTCAAAGAACCTTTTTTGAATAACCAGATTAGTAACATAACAATACCGAACATGCCACCAATGAACTCAGCGATATAAAATTCTCCATCTCTCATCAATCGAATTAAGAACCCTCCACCAAAAATAATAGTAATAATTACCCCGATAGATAATATCCATTGCTTCATATCAGAGTCACCCCTTTTCACAATCTAAAAATATTTGTTTCATAATTTTAACATTAATTCCCTTTTTAAGTGAAAAAAATGCGTCCATTGTAAAATGAACGCACCTATTAGTTGAGATGTATTATTCAAAAAAACAATTTTCTTTTCATACATACTTTGAACTAATTTCATCAGGTATTCAATTTAGTTATAGTTATAGTTATCCTTACTATAACCATATACTAAAAAAGACCGCTGGTTAACACCAAACGGTCAAATAAATAAAATAGTAAACTCCATAACAAAACAGCTCTTAAATGTAATTCAGGCTTATTTTACAAATAAATTCAACAATTCCTTTGCACTATGTACTTCTTTATCTGGTTTATAGAACGCATTTTCAGGTAAATCTTTTTTTCGATGATTCATCCAGATTGCCTGCCAGCCTGCTTGTTTTGCTCCGATAATATCTTTTTCAAAATTGTCACCAATATAAACCGTTTCTGATGAATCAAGGTTCATTTTCTCTTCAATATAATCAAACACTTCTCTTTTCGGTTTTGCATGACCGATTGTTCCAGAAATAAAGGTTTTTTCTGCAGAAAACCAGCGACTAAGGCATAGCTGCTTTATTTTCATCTTTTGGTGTTTTTCCTCACCATTGGTGAGAATACCAAGCTGTTTTCCTTCTTTGTACAGAACATTTAATAGTTCTTCCACTTCCGGAAACAATGTAATGTTATTTTGTTCGGCAACATATGTTTCATGAAAAATAGCTGCTTTTTCCGTATCAATCGGAATATTAAAGTCCTTACAAGCAGCAATAATTCTTCCTGTTTGCCATTCAAATTGTGATATTTCACCATTTTCACTTTTATCAAATAATATCTCGCTATACTTTCGACTAGCTTTATACAAAAAGTCAATTTCTTTGTCAGTAAATGGCTCTTCAAATAGCTTCCTAACCGTTTTATGAAAAGATTGTGCTTGATCATATAATGTATCATCAACATCAAAAATGATTGTATCCATTGTTATACCTCCTTATCTTTATGATATCACTAGTTTATTGTTGACTCAGTATCAATGTTAAGAATTATTTACTGAATACAAATAATTCTTAACATTGATTTTTTTATCGTTTTTTAGCAGAAAATTTCTCTTTATAAAAGTAATAGATAATAGATAAATTACACATTTACTTGCTGTTACAATTGTCAATTATTTAATCAAGTAACCTAAAATGAAGAGGTAACTGTGTAGAAAAACAGCTGAAAATTTCGACTTTTTAAAAAATCTACATGATGAATTATTTTCTATAGTATATCTAATGAACAGTATAAGAGAAGTGAAACCCTTGTTACTTCGTACTAGTTAATTCTATGTTTTAATCATCGCATAGAAAGGTAAATAACATTAAAATACTACAGTTGCAAATGGGTGAATAAAATGTTTAAAAGATTAAAAAATCGAACAACACTTGATCAAGAAACGATTCAAATTCATTTAGGAAAAAAAAATATGGTCATCCAAAATCGTTATCAAATGGTTTACTACCTTAACAATATTCTCCAAGGGTTGTTATATTTGACCGGTAGTATTCTTTTTTTATCAAAATTTAACGAAGTATACGCTATTTCCTTTTTTATCGCTGGTAGTTTCCTTATGGTTTTCCGTTCTCTTATTCAAATTGTAAGAGATATTCATTTAATGAAGTTAAAAAATGAAGATAACACGAATACACCAAACAATTCATATTAAAAATTGTTTGGCAAAATGGACATACCTCTTGGTTCAATTCTTACAGATTCACTTAACCTTAATTTGAAATAACTCACCCCATTGCATGAAGAAGTTCAGTGGTGGGTTATTTTTTATTAAAAGAAATCTCCAGTAGATAATTGGTTAGTGATTGCTACTTTATAAATCGCAGTTACTGCTAAATAAGTTTAAAAATATATGGAAGGTCAGTTCATGAAAAAGCAGTATATAGTTTTTTACATTTGGTTAGGTATACGATCTTCGCTTTTTTTCTCATGAGGTACTTTTTGCAAGAATCAAAAGAACTTGGGATTGGTAAAAAAAAAGAAATCTTTAATGCGTATATAACCGACATAGTAAAGGTGACTATGTTGTTTGTTATTTTGTGATTGTAACAAAAATAATGTAGTAACAGTGAGCAGGAAAGTTCTTTCTCACCTAATTATTTCTTTCTGTTTGAAATTTTCCATTGTCATACTTATACCTAACAAAAAAAACTTAGAGTTTGTCTATCTTCAGTAATTTAGCGCAGTAATTACGCCATTAATTATGTACTTGTTAAAGATAAGCTTCACTTGGATCAGAAGAAAGCTCTTCAATCGTAAGAAAATCAAAACGCACAGTTTGATCTTTTCCTTGAGGACTGCATGCGAATAATCCAGCTGAAATTGTTGAGTCACAGGGAATATCCAGGTGAGCTAGCCGTATTTGCATCCATTCTTCCCCATCCAAGGAAAAATCAACATAACAATTTTGAGCAATTCTAGATACTCTAAAGAATAGGTCAATCTCTTTAGACTCCATATTTTGTGTCGACCAGTCAGAATATCCTCGATTTGTTACTACTGTACCCAATTTACTCAAAGTAATTGTTATATATTCTAAAGAAGTTTTAACCCAAACATCCTTTGAAAAGCGAATCATCAACCCTGCGTGGTCGTATTTTGACTTTGGAAAAGTTTTGACCTTTGTGGTCATCCTAAAATTTTTATCAGTATTCATATATAGAAAATGACCATTATCTGCTTCAAAGCCGTAATGTGTTTTTTGCCAGTAATCTGTTTCCAGATCGGTTCCTAAAACCAATTGAGAACTCGTTGTATCAACAAACCAATTCTTAGGTTCACAACGCCATTCTAGTAAGCTATTTAATTGTTCACTTTCAAATTTCTCCTCAAGAATCCATTGTTTAACCAACCAAACCCCTCCATTTTTAACAATTACTTACTTTCACAACCATTATACAGCAGCTATTCCTATCATTAAAGCTACATTTGAAAAGTTATAACAAGTTAAGGAAGCTTATTTGTGGAAATAAAAGTAAATTTATTAAGTGATACACATGAAGGAGTTTTTGATAATGGTGTTTCCTCCTTTGTTGATAAGATTTAGTTGTGTTAATTAATATCACTTGCAAGTATTTCATCATTCTTCTCACGTAGTACTTATTCATATCTTCAATCGATAAATTTCAAGCTATTGTTTGGTGAATTTCACATCAGTAACATCAGTGAAAATATGTAAAAGTCAGTACTCCTAGTCTTCATTGTAAATCCCCATTAAATATGTTTCTTCGAAAATAAGTAAATACAATCATTATTACGCCTAACCCAGCACAAAGCGTATACATCATTGAGTATGATGACATATCGGCTATAGGTCCCATCATTACTCCTCCTAGAGATACACCGAGATCAGCCATAGCTATAAATAACCCTAGTAACACATTTCGATTCACCTGTGGTAAGACAAAGCTTAAATAGGTTGTTAATGTCGGATACAAAAGAGCTTGCGCTATCCCAATTAGAAAGGCACCAACATAAAAAAAGCTAGCTCCACCATTTATAGCAAAACTCACACATTGTGTTCCCGTTGCTAATAGAAGCATCGTACCCATAATAAAACCTGGATGCCACTTTCCGTCAGAAGGGATTTTCTTTCTTAAAGCAAACCGAGATAAGACAACAGTTCCTGCCATGATCATGAGGAAAATTCCAGCATTTCCGTTTTTTATCACGTCAGCATATAGGGGAATAAAGATCGTCGTTGCACCGAATATAATTGAACCAACTAACATAAGAACACTACATGTAAACAAATATGAATTTTTCACTAACTGGCCAAAAGAATGGAACATATTTATACCTTGCTCTGAATTCTTTGTAACAGTTTGTGCTTCCTGTTTATCCATTTTGGCACTATAGCCCACCACTCCAGTAAAGATGGTAATTCCGATCATCACGAATGCAAAGTATTCCATTCCTCCTTGCCAAATACCTATTGCCAATATTGGACCAATAATACCTGGTATATAAGAAAATAAAGAATAAAGTGATATCCCCTGAGAACGATCTTTTTCTGGCAGGGCATCAATAATTCCGATCTGTAAGGCCATTGAAAAGAAAGCTGTTGATACTCCTTGTAACATACGAGCAACTAGATAACCACCTAGCCCAGTTACTGTATATAAAATTAAAGCAAAACCATTAATAATAAGGATCAAGCGCAATACTTTTATTGAACCATGCTTTTGAATAATATGTCCTGCCCAAGGTCTAAAAAACATAGTTGTAAATAAATATGCCCCCATAATCAAACCTATTGTTGTGTTGGTGGCTCCTAATGCATCTCCTTTCAAAGGTATAATAACATTTAGTATAGAATTGGCACTAAAATAAAGAAGCACCAAAAGATATAATCGTAGAAAGGGCCATGACAAAGCTCCACTCAAAATTTCTTCTCCTCCAAACCTATCAGTCAATTAACCTGATTAAAACGTGATCAATGATTGCAATAATTTTCTTGCATAAAAGGATTTTACGTTCTTTAAGTGTTCAATTTTAACTATTTCTTCTATACTTCCATCCTTAAAAATAATCACTCGATTACAAATATAGGCGGCAGCCTGTAAGTCATGTGTGATAAATATGTAACTCATGTTGTAGATTGTTTTAAGATCCTTAAGTAAATCAAGAACTTGTATTTGAACAGATACATCCAAAGAACTGATTGCTTCATCTAATAGAATACATTTTGGTTCTGTTGAAATAGCTCTTGCTATACATACTCTCTGAACTTCTCCCCCTGATAACTCATGAGGATATTTGGTTCGATAAAACGAAGGCAAGCCTACTTGATTTAATAGATTATCAATTTTGTCTTTGTTCTCTTTTTTACTTCTGTTATTAATATTTAACGGCTCTAAGATCGCATCTTCAACAGTAAAAAATGGATTAATCGAGGATTTATAGTCTTGAAAAACAGCGCTTATATTGCCTAATCTTACTTTTCTATCTTGTACATTCATCCCATTAAATGAAACCAATCCGTAATCAGGTTTTTCAATTCCTAAAATCAAACGACCTAACGTTGATTTTCCACTCCCACTTTCCCCAATAATACCCAGACATTCTCCGTCTTCACATTCAAAGCTAACATTCTTTAAAACATTTTGTCTCTCTGAAGAAAACAATCCAGCTCGTTTATAGGTTTTCCCAATATTCTCAACTTTGAGCAACTAGTAGCCCCTCCCCCATTACTCTCTTAAAATGATCGTTCAATACTTTTCTCGTAGATACCAAATATTTTGTGTATTCATGTTGGGGCATTGAGAAAATGGTTTCAGTTTGCCCTCGTTCAATAATTTCCCCGTTCTTCATAACCATAACATCATCAGCCATTTTTCTTACAACACCTAAATCATGGGAAATAAAGATCATTGAGCATCCTAATCTTTCTCGCAACTTGATAAACTGATCAACTACTTCAAACTGTGAAATGGTGTCAAGAGCAGTTGTTGGTTCATCTGCAATAATAATATCTGGCTCTAGTGCAATGGCAAGTGCAATCATCATTCGTTGTAGCATACCTCCTGACAGCTGATGTGGATATTTATTCATCACATCTCTCGGATTTTTCAACATAACGCTTTCCATTGCACTTGTTATTTTTCGTTCTATTTCGTTTTTACTCCAATTAAAATGTTCAGCTAGAGTTTCCCTTAAATGTACACCAACAACACAAGAAGGGTCGAAAGCACTCATCCCATTTTGTAAAATCATGCAAACGTTTCTGCCCCTTTTCTTTCTTATCTCTTTTGTCGAAAGATTGGATATGTTTTCTCCTTTTAAAAGGACATCCCCCGCTTGGTGAAGTGATGGGCTATTCAATCTCATGATCGCCCTACATGTGACAGACTTACCACTTCCACTTTCTCCTACAATTGCTAAGCAGCTTCCGGACTCTAAATGAAAAGAGCTATCTTGAATAATCTTTTTATCAGAATTAACATCCCATACCTTTAAATGGTTAACTTCTAAAATATTCATGATTTAATTAGCCACCCCTTTTTCTTGAACCTTCATCTTAGAAAGTGGTGAAATTTGTTTATGTTTGTGTTTATTGTTTATTAATTTAGGATCTAGAGCAATTTGTAGAGAATCTGACAAAAAATTAAACGCTGATACAACAATGACAATCGCTAAACCAGGAGCTAACAATAATTCTGGTCTCGTAAACATAACTTCCCTCGCTTCATTTAACATCATTCCCCATTCAGCATTTGGGGCTTGAATGCCTAAGCCCAAAAATGAAAAACCCGATATTTGTAGAATCATAGATCCAATAGATCCACTTGAAATCACAGCAATATCAGAGAAGGTAACTGGAACAATGTGTCTGCAAATGATACTTAGATCACGAATACCAGATGCTTTAGAAAACTTTACATAATCTAATTCAGCATACTGCATGACAGATGTTCTAATTACTCGAGCAAACCAAGCCCATTTAATCAAAGCAAATGCTATTAAAATATTTTCTAGACCTACACCTAATATTCCAATAACCGCCAATGCCATCACATAACCTGGGAACGAAAGCATTGTGTCACATATTCTCATAATGATTATATCGACTTTTCCTCTGAAATAACCAGCTAGAAACCCTAATATTACTCCAATGAATACAGATATGAAAAGGATCAATAATACCCATAACACACTTGGTCGAATTCCATATATGATTCTTGATAAAATACATCTCCCTAGATGATCATTACCTAATAAGTATTGAAAGGAAGGTGAAGAATATCGTAGACTCATCGTAATTTCATTAGGATCGTGTGGTGAAAATAACGGTGCGAATAAACCAACAATTATAGTCAATATAATGATCAGTAAAGACATCATTGCCAACTTATCTTTAAGTAGGTTTTTCAATACTCTCATCTAAAATTCATTCCTTAACTTAGGATTCAATACAGCATTAAAAATGTCTGAAAGTGTATTAAACAATACAAAAGCTGTTGCTAATATAAGCACGTAAGCTTGTATAATAGGAAAGTCTCTGCTTAAGATCGCCTTCACACTTAAACTTCCTAACCCTGGCCAAGCAAAAACATTCTCTATTACGACTGTACTTCCTAATATAATAGGTATGGCCATAGCAAATATTGAAATGGAGACTTGCAAAGAATTTCTTAGGATATGGAGGATAATCTTACTTTCAGGTAACCCAGATGCTCTTCCATAAAGAACATAATCCTCATTTAAGTTATTTAAAAAAGAAGTTCGGACATTTCTAAAATATATACCAGCATAACTTATAGTGATAACAATAACCGGGAGAATATAACTACTATAAGAATCCATTCCACTTGTTGGTAACAAATTTAATTTGACCGAGACATACCAAATCAAGATTGTTGCCAATAAGTATGACGGTACTGCTGTTAAGAAAAAAGAAACTCCTCTTATCGATTTATCAATGATTTCCCCTTCCTTTAAAGCACAAATAACACCTAACAGAATTGACACCATGATTATGAAAAAAGAGGAAACTACAGTTAACTTGAATGTATTTAAAAATGCTGGACCAATTAATGACCACACAGATTTACCATTAATATATGAAACTCCAAAGTCCAACTGTAGAGATGAGCTTAACCAATCAAAATACCGTAAAATAAATGGCTTATTCATACCGAGTTCTTCTTTTGTTTGTTTTAATAACTCTTCTGTTATTTGTGGCACACCTTGCGCTTGTAATACCACTTCAGCTGGATCTAAAGGAGAGAGATTAATAAGGACAAACGTCAAAAACGAGATGATTAAAAGTAAAGGAACGGAGATGAGTATCCTTTTGAAAATATAACTTCCCATAGAAAATCTCCTTTCTATTAAAATTATAACGTTCGAATTCCTTAAAAATAAAAGGGGAGATTCCCCTTCTATTTAAGACTGTTTTCGTATACTTTGTTGCTTTGCAAACTTGAAGGAAACTACATAACATAATGTCTAGTGGCATCTTTTCTGCTAGAAAAGTACCATTTGCCGATAAAAAGACTTTTTTCAACAGATAATTAAGTCAATTAAATAAGCTTTCAGAAAAGCGCCTTACTTAAAGTTCATCAATTCAAATGGCAGTTCAAACTGAGTTTGTTTAAATGATACATCATCTAAATTTTTTGGGGCTATTACTGTCATACTTCCATTTGTAATTGGAATAAAGACGGCTTCATCGTGGACAATTGTTAAAATATTAGCGTACAATGATTTTCTAATTTCCTCGTCTGTTGATACCATAACTTGTTCAATTGTATTGTATAGTTCATCTGCCTTTTCAATGCCTTTTGTTGTGTGCAAATAAGAAGCTTCAGATGCAAAAGCAGCGATTGTACTTTGTGGGTCATATGCTAGACCCCAAGTTTGGTTGAATAAGAGATCATAGTCACCAGTGGATCTTCTATTTGCAATTGAAGTTGACTCTTCACCAATAATCTCCAATTCAAGACCAATCTCTTTAAATGAACCTTGAATAAATTCAGCTTGAGTTTTCTGAGAAGAAGAATTGCTGTCATAATAAAGCTTCATAGCTAACTTTTTCCCGTCTTTGATTCTCATTTTATCGCTTCCTATTTGCCAACCATTTTCTGCTAAAATCTCCTTGGCTTTTTCTACATCATATCCCCGCTTCTTTAACTCAACATTGGCATAATTTACATTAGATGAAAATAATGTATCAGCGACTGATTCTGTACCATTTAAAATATCTTTACTAATTGTTTCTCTATCAATCGCATACCATATCGCTTCACGAACAGCTGTTTCACTTATTGGATTGTCAGCTTTACTGCTATTAGCAACAATCATTTTTGTGTTCATAGGTTCACTTCTTACTAATTGATAATCTCCGGAATCGACCAATTGATTCATTGCTTCAACATCGAGACTATCTGCACCACGATCATCTGTAAATGCAAAGTTGACTTCTCCTTTTTGTAATGCTAACAATGTCGTTTCACCAGCTGGAAGTACTTTAGAGGTAATACTCTTAATTTCAGGTTTTCCATTCCAATAGTTATCATTTGCTTTAAAAGTAGCGTATTCTTCGGTTTTATGTTCAGTGAGTTTATATGGGCCAGTTCCGTTAAAACCACTTACACCATCTTTCGTCCCTCCATTTTTAAAATCTTTGGGTGATATAAATACATAAGGTCTTGTCATAGACAATTCAAGCAATGTTGGATAGTATGCTTCAGACAATATTAATTCAACAGTATACTGATCTACTATTTTCACACTTTCAATTTTTGTAGATAACTTAATCCAGGCATGCTTTTCTGCATTATTCTGAACAGCTTCAAAATTTTTCTTCACTGCCTCTGCGTTAAACTGCTCACCATCATGAAATTTCACATCTTTTCTTAAAAAAAACGTGTATACTTTACCATCTTCCGAAACCTCCCAGGACTCCGCAAGTAAAGGCTTGATACCCTCTTTCGTATTTTCAACTAATGATTCATACACCATCCCTTGTGCAGGCATTGAACCTGTGTATAAATGCGGGTTCATATCATTAATATCTTTCGCAGATGCATAAACTAACTCGTTATCACGATTAACTTCATTGTCCTTTTTCTCACTAGTAGTGTTATTTGCAGAGCAAGCAGACACTATAAATAAAACCATAATTACTAGACTCACTAACTTATATTTTTTAAAGAACAAAATCACTCTCTCCCTTTAACTTTAATTAATTTATATATGTAAAAAAATATTCTGTCATAATAAAACGAAATTATTCCTATTTACGTAAAATATTTATCTCTAAGTCGAAGAGAAGTTCTACTCAACCTACTTTTTTTCCTATACTTTTTCCTATTTCACTACAGATCATATTTAAATCTTCCTCAAAGCTTTGAACAACAAAGGCATTAGATAACAATTCATTTTCATGAGTTTGAGCTACTTCTTGAATTTTACTTTCATATGTTTTAATGAATTTATCTATTGTTGGACAATCAGAGTCCAAATACTTTGCAATTCCTTGAATTATTTTTATACGATAATAATCTTCCTTTGGCATCCTAGGAATATCCAAATACCCTTCTCTGTTAACAAACATTTTTCTAATTGGGACTGCTGAAAAATCATAATATTTTCCATCATTATCTGGTTTTGAAAAAGGATCGATTAACAGTGAAGTATAACGAACATATAACAAGTACTCTTGGTGAATACTATCTAAATAACTAAAGTTTTCAATATCATATCTAGATAAACTTTCCAATCTTATCGGATAATTATCATCCGTCATAAATTTAAGTAAGTTTATACCTTTTATATTTATTTTCTCTAAAACCTGCATCATTTCTTTCCATTGTGCCAACATATCACGAATTAAATATTGAGTAATAGGCCCTTCAGGATAAATTTTATACACATAACTTTTGACAGTTAAATCATCAAATATTGCACCTAAAGAAAAGTGATTCATAAACAACGGTGGGTGGACATATAAAGAAATATTTCTTGTTTCCGCCTCAATTGGAGTATTCATCATTTCTAGTTCTATGCCTAATTGCTCACATAGCTTATGTAGTTTCTCAATATTTTCTGAAGAATCGTTCGTTGAACCTATGTATATTTTTTTCTTCACTGCCGTTGTTAAAACATGATTTGAGGGATTATTATTTATCCATCGAGTATCACCATAATATGTCGAAAAACTAATAATCTCTGGATTTGCATTATGTTGCTTCATAAAATTCCGAATTAAATTATTTGACCCGAAAGTTGGAGAAATTAAAACAATACATCTTACTAATTTTAAGAGCTGATTATTGATTTGTTTTAATACTTCAATATAGGCATCTGTTGTTACAGATAGAAAGATAGTATCCCATTCCCCGCGAATAGTTTCATAGCCTTGGAAAACCTGATCAATAGAGGATTCTCCTTTCATCGCTCTATGCTTTTCATTTTGAATACTTACACGAATTCGATTATCACTATTTTTGAGTGTAGAATAAAATGCATCTGAGCGGACAGATTCTCTTCCAGCAATTCCTACATAACAATCCAATCGTTTTTTTAAATTTACAGCAAGTTGAATAGAAGTAGGACCCGTTCCTAAAATTAAGACTCGCTTAAAATCACTCATACAATCCTCCCTTTCTTATAAACACAAGCTAAGCCTTCTTATATAACGCAATGTCAAAAACATGATCTGGACGTAATAAATTATCAACCATTTTCCACTTTTGTTCATTTACTTTTTTCATTGGATAATTAAATAAGGATTTGAGTCCATTACCATATCTCATAGCCACAACAATATTTTGATTTGTTATTGAATGTAATTGATCTAGTATTTCATACTTTCTTTCAACAGTTGAACTGAAAATAATATGGGTTGCTTCATGTGAAAAATTTAGATCTTCTATTAACTTATTTTCAAGTCTAATATTTAACTCACTACCCAATCTCTTTACAACGTTTAACCCAAGCTTAATTGCCTCATTATCAATATCTATACCAACAACTTCTGCACCAGTTTGCTTAGCTATTAACAAAGGTGTCATAGGAAATGAACCTGATCCGATTAATAATACTTTTGATTCAGAATTGATCTGAAAACCACCGAATTCCTTCTCAATACATGACTCTATATTTTTAAAATAATCGGACATCCCATCATTTCCGTTCAACAACTTTAAAGCACGATCTTTTTCCATAATAGCGACACATTGTGCTGATTTTTTTCTCAAATTTGATAAAAGCTGATCAAAATCACTAGTTTCTTGTTGTGCTATTTGTTCCCATGTTTCTCTATTGCTCTCACTTGTAATAAATATTGAATAATCATCTATTACACTCTCAAATTCTCTACAGGTATTAGTTGTATGTTCATATCTTGTTATTAGACTATCGAATTTTTCTAAATAGCCATGTAAACAATCGTGAAAAGTTCTTAATTCAATCATGATTCCATTTCACTCCTTTAAATATCTACAAATGCTTTACCTTGAGCAACTATGTCAACAGATCCTCCAATCTGTAGGTTTGTAATTTCACCTTCTTGCCAATTAGCAACTACATTGATAACTCCACCAGGTTGTTTTATCTCGGCTGTAATTTCACCTTTATTCTTCCAAGCTAAATAAGCTCCTAAAGACGCTGTTCCTGATCCACATCCTCTTTCCCACATCATACTATCTAAACTTGGTACATAAATAAGTGGTTCCATTTCTCTTGATTTCGGATTATATAATAAAACACCAATTAAGTTAGATCCTAACGTTACTCCTAGCAGCTTTGCTAATGATTGTGCCTTCTCTTTCATCTCCTTACGATCCTCAGCAACTTCTAAAACGATATGAATAAATTCTTTATATCTTACGATAATCATATTCAAATCCACACCATCGTACTTTATGGTTCTCTGCTCAACCTTCATAGGGATAGGCATTGTTACATGACAATAAAATACATTTAAATTTCGTTTTACCTGGCAATTTATTAATTGATCTGTACCAGATACATCTAACAAGATTTCCATCACTTCATTTTTCTTAAGCGTCTTTTCTGACGCAATTAAAGCTGCCAAGCCCATACAAGCATTACCACAGAATTCTCCACCAGCCATTTGTAAATGAGCAGCAGCGTAATCACTTCTCGGTTCTTCAATAAATCCTACTTGTTCTGCAAACACGCTCTCGTATGACATAATCTTAGAAGCAATAATCTTATGCTCTACAGATGGATAATTAGTTTTGACAAGGATTGTCATGTTTTGTGTTGGATTTAATTTAATAAAATCAATTTCCCTTTTCATTCAAATCCCCTTTACATTCAAAATGATAAAATCGTAATTATTACGATTTAAAAACTAAAAATAAACCAAATTTTTCATATATCACCACCCTCAATTCGTAATCATTACTATTTAACAAATAATACCACTCTAAAACAATTTACGTCAACTATAAATTGGTATTTATTGATTATATTTGCAGAATAACCAATAGGAAAGGATCTTTTAAGATCCTTTCCTATTGGACAAATCTCTTCTCAATTAACCTCTTCTTATAATCTAACCCCACTAGCTTCCTTCATCCCCACCCTATTAAAAAAACCCGCTACAACTGGAAAACACTCATATTCCATCCTCATCTTCCGAAACGAAACCACTTCATTTCCTCTAGTAAGTTCATAATCTAGTGAATACGCATGGCAATTCATTGGAACGTGACCAAAAGTTTCTTTGAAGAATTGAATAGCCTTTTGCTTGCTATCCGCAAAAATAAAAACATATTCATTTTGATTCATCTTTAATGAGAAGATGTCAACTTTATGGAAACCTAGAACATTATTCTCTATTAATTCGGCTACTTTTTGATGATCTGCCAAGTCAAAGTTCAATTTTGACACATCGTCATTTAAAGATATTTTCTTTTCATTAAGTAAATAGAATATGTAATGCGCTAATGGAGATTCTTCCAGCAGAAGGGATTCAAGATAAAGTTCTTTTATGATCATCTCATACAACACCTTGTCATTTAAATTTTTTGTAAACGTCCTTATTACAAAGATTATTCCTTGATTAATGTTTGGGTCTTTTGATCCTCAATTTTCCCTGTATGTTCGTTGTAATGTACTTTAATAAATCCAACAGGACCATTTCGATTTTTGGAGACAATGATTTCAAGAGAATGATCTTGAGTATCTTTGTCATAATAGGCTTCACGATAAAGAAACAAAATGACATCAGCGTCTTGCTCAACACTGCCTGACTGCCTGACTCCCTGATATCAGACATCAGCGGTCGTTTGTTCGCTCTTGTTTCGACTGACCTGTTTAGTTGGGCCAAACAAATCACAGGACAATCAAAATCCTTTGCCATCATTTTCAGAGATTTTGATATTTCTGTTACTTGTAAATGAGAATTCCCTCCATAAACATCACTAGGAGAGATGAGTGTTAAGTAATCAATAAAAAGAATTGGTTTTTTGTTTGGGTATTGATGAATCATTTTTCTTGTTTTTGCTCTCATTTCAGCAACTGTTTGTCCAGCACCATCAAAGATGTGGATATTTGTTTCATTTAAGTCATGAATTACATCTGACCATTTATTTTTTTGAGTAGCTGTTAACATATTTTTCGGGTCTCGCATTTTTGAGCGATTAAAGCTCCCTGTTGAAGCTATTAATCGTTTAGTAATTAATTTTTCCGGCATTTCTAAGGAAAAGACAAGTGGCAAATATCCATCCCAGCCTACCATTTTGGCAAAATGAAGCATCACATCTGTTTTCCCCATTGATGGCCTTGCAGCTAAAATTGTTACTTCTCCGTTTTGAAATCCACCTGTTACTTCATCTAGCTTTTTAATTCCAGTTGTTGCATGATCTAAATTTTCTTGATCCTCCCATGGTGCTTCATAGATTGATGACAACGCATGTTGTAGGGACGTGTGATCATCCATTTTACTTTGATTAATTTTATCCAAGCTAGTAATAACCTTTGATATATCCCAATCATTCATATTTGCTATTGTTAATATATTCCTCTTTTCTCGCTCTTTCCAAAGATCAAGAATAATCCTTTCAATTCCTTCAAACCTCTCTACATCACCATAAGATAACAGCTCAGAAAGATAGGACATCCCACCGAAGGAATCAAGATCTGGTAAGGTAGTTAACGAGATTAAATCAATATTTTTACCACATCGGTGATAATCGACCATACTTCGCATTAATTCTTTATGTTTTATGCTTTCCAAATGATCAGGCCTAATAACAGTATCCTTTAGGAGATACTCTGCCTTCATCAAGCTTCCCAAGAATGCTTTTTCTGCGATACTCATCCATCTTCACCTGCTGTTATATCCAAAACAAATTCTCCAGGTATCGCCCTTCCAGCTTTTTGATTGTATGTATTATGCTTTTGATTTTTAGTTTGCTTTTCTTGATATAAATCAATCTCTTCAACCGTCCGTAATGATTGATGATCCCAGTTTTTAAGAATACCAACCACATAGTTTAATTTCCGCTTATTATTCGCACAAGCTATCGTCAAAGCCTTTAAGATTACTTTCTTCGGCTGTAAAAAATTTGAATGCTCAAGCCAGGATAACAGCTGCTCTTTTGCATTCACGTTTGACAAACCAAAGCCATTATTGTCCCAAAATCCAACAATTTCACTTACATCTTTTGTTGCTTTTTTTTGTGGAAGCTGTTTTATATTTACATCATTTTCTGCGTTCGTATTATCTTCTTGATCTAGTTTGTCTTGTTCTAAAGCAGAAGCAATGAGGGTTTCTTTTTCATCAACATCATCACTTTTTGAATCCTGATATGTATGTGCTTCAACTTGATTGCTACTATCTTGATTTACTTGTTTTTCATGATAATAATCATCATATAGACTGCGCATTTCCTTTTTCTCAATTGCTTCTGAGATAAATGGAATGAGCGAAATGTCAATTACCTGCTTTAATTCAGACTTAATACAATCCACCATTGGCTTACCACCCTTATTCAGGTTATGTTTACCCCAGTTTCTAATGGCAATCTCTCTTGTTACCGGATTGTATCGGATTAACTTATGATGGTTAACGAAACGATCGACAAGTGAATGAACCTTCTCAATCGAAAGATCTGATTCAGCAGATATCTTTTTTTTGGATATTTTATAAATTCCAATTTGAGTTGTTCTAATGTTTGTTAATAGAAAAAAATAAAAGTACCGATCCTCTATCGTCATCTCATCTAATATTTCTAGATCGTCCCAAAAATCACAACGTATCATTCGATATAAAGCCATCTATCATCACTACCTTTTTTATGTAAGTTTCTTTCCATTTTGTATATATAGAAAAAAACAAATTGAGTAGCGTGTGTTTTAAAAAAATATTTTTATACTTAATCTCAATCAGCAATTTCTGATTAATTTACTTTATTTTCATTCTTCCTTTGAATTTTCAACCTAAATAAAAAACGTTCCTTACTTTTGTAAGAAACGTCACTACCAACACTGGTTAAAAGCTTTTTTGTTGTTTTTCTTTTTCTTTTTCTTTTTGCCCACGTATCGTGAAAAATATTTGAACGTATCGTTAAAAAAATTCTAGCTAGGTATTTTTTCGTCCTTCTTTGTAGCGCTATACATCCCTCTTCTTCTCTTCACCTTTTCCATCAAAAACTGCACAGCATATAGTAAATATGCTTTATAGTGTATGTATATAAAAAATTGAAAATAATTTAATCGATATAAACGTAAAATTTTTATTTTCTTTAGAAAAGCTATAAAAATAAAAGCAAAGAATAGATTAAAAATCACATTAACAAGGACAAACTTTTTAAAGTTTCCATAAGTATATTTTAGGATCCACATCGATATCGGTACATATGGACCAATATCAAACGGGAGTTCATCTCTTATAAATTTTTGTGGCTTATCATAGAATTTCCAATACTTTTTCTTACGACCATAAAGATGACTTATGATTTCATAAATTCCGATCACAACGCTTGATAAAGAATAGCGCTTGATACTACGCTTACCTATAAACAAAACAGATATCCACGGCAGAGCAATCATTAAAGCATTAAAGATATTATGTTTTTTTGAAGTCATACGTTAATAGCACCTCGACTTAATAGATTAACTAGATATATCTAAAATGTCCAAATACTAATTATTTAAACAGCTTACTTTAGTATGAATTTATTTTATACTGATCTAAGCCTATTTTTGTTTACTATTAAAAATGCTTTTGCAGGCCTTTACTAAGCGTGTTAAGAAAATCTATATTTTCTTAACGCTAATCAATACTATTGGCTTTCATTTCATTATCCTATTTTACAATCTAGAGAATGCTAGAATCGCATTCGCTTCCATTGGCTCTGCCTTAGTTATCATTCTACCTGCCTATAAATTACTATTTCATCAATCTACAGCACCATTAAAAAAAGTATTAGGTTCTCTTTATTTTCTCGTACTGTTTTCTCTCATCTTTAGGGGCATTTCTGCATTAAATGATTATGCAATGGGATTGTTTACACCAAGTATTACTCAAAGTGTGTCGTTCCTATCTCTATATTTATCGATGATTTTAGGTAATATCGGCTTCATTTTACTGTTAAAAGAAAGAGCGGATGAAGAGTTAATAAAATTATCTCTATATGATGATCTAACAAATGCGTTAAATCGTAGAAGCTTTATTCAGCAATCAAAACTATATTTAACTCAATATCAAAAATTACAAAAACCAGTATCTTTACTTCTTTTCGATCTTGATTACTTTAAACAGATAAATGACCAGTATGGACATGAAGTAGGTGACCGTGTACTTAAAGATATATCCTCCCATATTTATGAGGCAATGGAAAAAGGTAGTTTATTTGGTCGGTAAGGTGGTGATGAGTTTGCTATTTTTCTTCCGAACACAGACGAAAAACAATCTTCTCTATTTGCAGAAAAAATTCTAAGTTCTAAGAAAATATATACTCTTGAAGAATTACCTATTGAGTATTCGTTAAGTATCGGTATTATAACGGTTGTTCCTACCGAAAATATCTCAATGGAATCTCTTTACGTTATTTGTGATAAAGCTCTTTATGATTCCAAAAATGCTGGTAGAAACAAGGTTTCAAGGCGTTATTATGAAACATTAGAGGCAATTGGGTAAACTAATTTACCTTTGAAAAGAGCTGCTAGCATGAAGTTTAACTATGTAGGTGCTGGGACTTAAGTAAGCTTATGATAATCCCGAATTAGTAGGTTTTAGTTCAATATACTTTCACCTAAAAGTTCGGGTCGAAATTGCTATCATCAATAGATTTTTTGTTTTGTGTTTTGCATACTATTTTTAAGAACTAGTGGAATGGAGCGAAAGACACTTGACTCCTGCGGGTGTAGAGGAAAGCAAGTGTCTGCAGCGAAATGAATCGATCATATTTTTCCGACTAAACTAATTAATAAATATTTCAGAATACTTTGGATTAATTCATCTTTGTAGATTGATTAATTAATTTGATTATGTTTTACCTCTTTTATATAGAAAAAATATAAAACAATCAGTCTACAAAAATTTCGGTTGCTACAATATCACCTTCAACCTTATCTATTACCTTATCCCCTTCAATTGATATTTGTACACGTTGTGCTACTTTTAAATCTGAAAATTTGTGAACATCACCTGAAAACGAGGTATTTTCTTGTACAAAAATAGTATATGCTGGATAGGTTGCTGTTGGATCTCCATTTCCAGTTCCAACAACAATACTTGTTGAATCCTCTATTTCTAAAATATGACCTTTCACATCAAATTCATCTTTATTTCCACAAGCTGAAATTAGTAGAACACTTAAAGCAGTTAAAATTATCGCAATCTTCTTCATCGTGAAGCCTCCGATTAGACAATGTAAATTCATTCATACAAATATCACAACTTAAAAGGAATTCTTTTAAAATAACATTATACTATTTTCAATATTTTACCATACATGTCGAAAAAGACAAAAACAAACCACTCCATCGTTTACATGTATTGTAAGCAATGGAGTGGTTTTCTATTTTTATAATTGATATACGTTATTCAATATCTTCGTTAATTTCTTCTCGTACCACACTAATTTCTTCTATATTTTCTAAAATCCGCTTGGCCATAAGGTTATACCCACTTGAATTTGGATGAAAATGATCTTCAGATAATAGTTCAATGTCTGAATCTACGAATAGATCTGCGATTGGAATGTAATTTACATAATCATATTGCTGTGTAAGAATTTGTCCTGAGCTATTCCAATCGTCAATTATCATTTGCATTTCCTCGATATCACCAAAATATCGATCGAAGGGATTGTAAAAACCAATTAAATAAATCTTTGCATTTGGATTTAAGCTATGAATCTTAGTAAAGATCACGTCTAATCTTTCAATATAGTCTATTTTAGCATCACTAAAAGGTTTCATTTGAAGGTTCATAATATTACTTTTAACAATTTTCATAATGTCATTAGCACCTATTGTTACTAAAACAATATCTGCTTCTTCAACTGATGCTTTAATTTTCTTTTTATCTAGACGCTTTACTAATTGATCTGTGCGATTTCCTCTTTTACCATAATTCTCTATAGCGACCTTAATGTTATTAACTTCAAATGTGTTATGTATGATCCCAACATAACCATCATTTTTCGTTTCATCTCCAACACCTTGAGTAAGTGAGTCCCCAATTGCCACAACCTGTAAATCCTTTTCGAATAATTTGAAGACCCCTTCAACTACGCCCTTCACTTTTTCCTTGATACCTTCTGAAACAGTACCAGCTTCTACAGCTTTCTTCTCTTCTTCATCTACAACTTGAACAGAAACAACCTCAACTTGTTTTTTTTTCTCAAGATCTGTATTTTCAACAACTTCTTCTACAGAACTAGTGATACTCGTTGTTTCTTCAGGGCTATCCTTCTCTTCATTAGTAGATTTATCTAATGTTTCATTTTTAATTGATGTTTCAACATTTATAATTTTTGATGAATCTGTGTTTTGAAAGAAAAGGTACCCCACAAAGCAAGCGACAATCAAGCTAGCAATTAACATAATCTTTTTTTGTTTCCACATGTGTAACCACGCCTAACGATGTATAGTACTTTTTAAACAGTTTCCTCTTTTAACAAGGATATATATTCAAGTATCCTAAAATCATGAACATTTTTTCAACTGTTTTAAGTCTTAGTATTTTCAAACAATGTATATTGTATCTTTCATTGTACTATAAAAAAGAACAAATGCTTATGGAATTTTGCACCATGAATATGCTGTTATGTTATCTAAGTAAACAGATTTGTGCAAAAAAACGCCAGCTTATATTTGCTGACGTTTTAGGTAATTCTTAAAGCATATCATTTTGTGTTTTGTTATTTCATTTTCTTACATCTAAATTGCCTATTGTTCATAAAGTCGCTCAACCAGTTGAATATTATATCCTTTGTTTTTCAATACTTTATGTAGCTCTTCAATATGTTCATTGTTCCTTGTTTCAACTGAAATCTCAAGCTGAGCAAATCCAGGGTAGATATGTCTACCAACATGCTGAAGATTTACATCCTGAATATTAGCATCAAGATTCGTAACAGAGCTTAATACTTTTTCAAGCTCACCTGGTTTATCTTTTAATGTCATCGAAAAGTGAGCAAACCTTCCAGCTTCAACCAAACCTCTTTCAATAATTCTTGAAATAAAGTGAACATCCACATTTCCACCGCTTAAAATAGCTGTTACTTTCTTTCCAGTCAAATTTAGTTTTTTGTATAGAAGTGCTGCTAGTGAGCTAGCTCCTGATCCTTCTACTAAAAGCTTACTTCTCTCTAATATCATTAGCATCGTTCTGGCAATTTCCATTTCATCCACACATACAATATCGTCAACATACTCTTTTATGATGTCAAAGTTTTTTTGTCCTGGCTTTTTAACAGCTATACCATCTGCCATTGTTGGGGTTGCTTCAATCATCACTGGTTTTCTTTCCAGCAAAGATTGCTTCATACTTGGACATGCTGATGCTTGAACTCCATAAACTGCTATGTTCGGATTCACTTGTTTGACTGCCATCGCTACTCCAGCAATTAGTCCCCCACCACCTACAGGACAAACAATAGCATCGATATCTGGTAACTGTTCGACAATTTCGACCCCTACGGTTCCTTGTCCTACAATCACATCATGATCATCAAAGGCATGAATAAATGTACCATCAACCCGATCACAATATTCTAATGCAAAAGCTAAAGCTTCATCAAAAACAGTTCCTTCTAAAATAACTTCAGCACCATACTGCTTTGTTGCTAGCACCTTACTTAGTGGTGCTCCCTTTGGCATAACAATCGTACAAGGGATTCCCAGCATTTTACTAGAATAAGCAACACCTTGAGCATGATTTCCTGCTGATGCTGCAACAACTCCCTTATTTAATTCTTCTTTGCTCAAGGAGCTTAGCTTATTATAAGATCCTCTAACCTTAAAGGAGCCTGTTTTTTGAAGATTTTCTAGCTTTAAATACACTTCATTTTGAGAAATTGTACTAAATGTATGTGAATAATCGAGTGGAGTTGTATGAACAATTCCTTTAAACTTTTCCCTAGCAGCTAGCACATCATCTAAGTTCAACTAAAAACTCCTCCAATCTCTAGACCTTTTCTTTAGGCTTCTCAATTGAAGGAGTAAGTATGAGTAATTTTATTAATTTTAGGGGGAGAAAACTTCAATTTAAAAATATATCCTTATCAATTAGTTTAATTCTCCAATAAACCAGATTTCTCCCTTGTAATGGTAATCTTCATCAGTAATTTCTTCTCTATATCCTACTATTGACATATCAGCTGGAACTGATAATCTCCATTCTTTTTCAATATTTCTCGTTTTAGAAAGTGGAAGCCATGTTTGTTTATCATTCCTATTAAAAAAATCTTGATAATAGGATTTCCCTTTAAATACAATAATTTCTGATCTCCATAAATCAGGTAAATAAATAGCAACCACTACTCGATATTTTTCTTCCTCTATTGGTTTTATGTAACTCAGATGTTTAGCTCTATCTATCAAGGTTTGTATACATTGTCGTTTAACTTTCGTTGGTGTTTTATTCGAATTTATAAATTCTTGTGAAACAGGTAATAGAAAATTTCTATATTCATTGTCATAATATTTTGGAAATTCTACTGTGTTTTCTTCAATAAGCTCTATCAGTTTATTGATTTTACGTTTAATTCCCCGGACTTTTTTCTCTCTCATTCTTTTTCTCTCATTTCTTAGCTAAATATGTTTTAAAACAACCCTAGTTATGTGGCATATAGCCAATAACTTTTTTCGTCATACTATCAATAAGTATAACTGGAGTACCTACAACGGTATTTTCTTTATCTTCAAAAGAAACAGCTAATCCATCTTTTCCTTCAAAAGTTTTATCTAATAATTCATAGTTACTGTTTGCAATGACTTTTGTTACTTTTGCACTTTGCCAATTTCCTTTTGCCATGTCATCCCAACCATTGTACTTAACAAAATGCCAAGCGACTTCCTTAACTTTAATATAGCTATTTGTATCATTGTGATTTTGACGGTTGTCATTCATAGAACAGCCCACCATTATGAAAGAAAAGAAAATGATCATTAATAAGGATGAAGATATCTTACTCATAACTATACCTCCTTCTCTTAATAGACGAAATAAAGCTATATTCGTTTCATATCTTTGGTGAAACAGACAACTAATAAAATCCAATGGGAGCGGTAAAGAAAGGAAGTAAAACAGAGGAGTAAAAAATTATAAATAATATATTACATTATAACAAGAAAATACTGCTTCCTGTTAGCTAGTTCTCCCTTTATCTCTTGTACTCTTTTTGTATAATCAATCATTTTGTATCTTGCCAATTGTTTATCTAACTCATTATTTATTTCGTCTTCTATACTATGCATAAAATTTACTGTTTCTTCAATAGTCATGTTAAAGTGCTCTGCAGCCTGATGATGGGGAGATTGCTCTTTAAGCAGTGTTAAAAACTGCTCTTTCGTACTTGATTGTTGAGCTAACTCATCTTCCAAATTCTCGATGAATTGATATAGCTTTCTTTTTTCAATAGAAAGAGAATTAATAATTCTTCTTGCAAAGATTTCCATTTGTTTATCATTCATACACTCAATTGCCCCTTTTTTCCTTATGCAAAAGAAGAAACGTGAAGCAATATGGTCACTTCACGTCCTCATTTGGTACTTTACCAGCTCGATTTTTTCACACCTGGAATTTGACCTTTATGTGCCAATTCACGAAACGCAATTCGGGACATGGCGAATTTTCTTAAATAGCCTCTTGGTCGACCTGTTACTTGACACCTGTTATGAAGTCTTGAAGGTGCTGAATCCCTTGGCAGCTTACTCAATGCTGTGTAATCTCCCTTTTCCTTTAACTCACTTCTAATTTCTGCATATTTCTCAACCATCTTTTGTCTCTTTAATTCCTTTACAACCTTTGATTTCTTTGCCATATAAGAGAACTCCTTTTCTTTAAACGTAATTATTACGATTTAAAGTGTATTAATTTACATAAAAAAGCAAACCAACTAATTAATTATTTTCCTTCATTTTATATTTTTGTAGAAAACGATCTACTCTTCCACCTTTATCTGTAAACTTCTGAACTCCTGTATAAAATGGATGCGTGTCAGAGCTTATTTCCACTTTAATTAATGGATAGGAATTTCCATCTTCCCACTCAATCGTTTCATTCGTCATTTTTGTTGATCCTGTTAAAAACTTAAATCCGCTATTTGTATCCATAAATACTACTTTTCGAAAGTCAGGATGTATACCCCTTTTCATGTGATCACCTCTAAATTTATTTTTCTTGTTAATAATAACCGTAATCATTACGAATTGCAAATGATAATTCTTCAAGATAAAAACAGAGCCCTTTATCTAAATAAGGACTCTTCATCCTACTTCTTTATTTGCACATCATCAATACATTTCCATCTGGATCCTTAAAATTAAACCAATGACCATTTTCTATATTTGTTAGAAGTTCTACATTTTTTTTTTCAGAAATTCATATGCTTCCTCAATATCTTCAGTATAAAATTGAAAAGCAGGTACTTTATAGACGTTTTCTGGTGCATAAATTTTGCTATCTAGTACAATATTCGGACCATTTAATGGAAGAACATAAATATGGTCAAAATAAATTTCACCCTCTGTTGATAATCCTAAAATATCACAATACCAGTCACGGGCATGTTCAATAGAACTAACAGGAACAAAAACACCACCAATTTTACTAGAAATTGATTTCATATCGAATCCTCCTATGCATTTTATATACATAATATTCAATGTATAATGGATTTTACCTCCTTGTATTCAGGAAATATTAGTTAAATAATTATATCAGCTTACATACACATATATTGCTGGTTCAATAGAAAAGTTTATTGATTGCTATTAAGAATTGAATAAACTAATGTGTCATGTGCTATGCCATTTTGATACATGTAATTTCTTAGAATTCCTTCGTTTTGAAATCCAGCTTTAAGAAGTAATTTATTGGATGCTTCATTTTCTTTAAAAACAACTGCTCCGATACGAGTAAGCTCTAATTCATTAAACCCATATTGAATCACTTTTAATACAGCTTCTAATGTATAACCTTTTCTCCAATAATTCGGATGAATTTCATAACCTACTTCTGCTCGCTTATGTTTAGGTGACCAAGCATTAAACCCTATTGTACCAATTATTTCTTCATTTCCTTGTATTTCAATTCCCCAGCGAATTCCCCTTTTTTCCTGATAATTTTTTGTGAAGTGGTCTACTAATTTTATTGCTTCATCAACATGATTGAAGGTTTCTTGGCCGTAAAACCGAGTTACATGTTCATTTGAAAAGCAAGCATATATAGCTTTAGCATCAGATTTAGAGATCTCTCTAAGTATTAATCTTTCAGTCTTTAATCTAGGAAACATCATCATTTTCTCCTTCATCTTTTTAGTTGATTGATTATATACTAAAGTTGATCGAATAATTGTAAAAGTTGATTGATTCAAGGTAGTTTCAGAGTTTTACTACGTACTAAGAGAGTATCAATGGCCACGTAAATACTTAAATCAACCTTACAACAATAAAACTGATAGAAATGTGTAAAAAGAAACATGATTTTTGCTGATATCCTTAAATTTTCATGCTGGTAGCTTCGCAACAATTTTAGGATCATTTCCTCCTAAGCTTTTGAAGTGATAGGATGCTTAAATTGTAAAGGTAGTGAATTCTCCGTTTTAGATAGGACGAACAATACATCATCATCTTCATAAGCATCAATCCTATAATCGGCTTCATTAAGCTCTGGGGTAAAGTGAAAAATAATGGTACCCTCTTCTGTTTCAAGCATAGCTTCTCCTACTTCAATAAGAGAACATTCCTCTTTGCTAAGACAATCAAAAATATGAAGCTGCTTATCTTCGAACTTTGCAGCAATAATTACATCCAATTCTTTAATATAATAAAGATCATTAGTAAAAACATTTATACAATAAAACATGAACAATGAATCAGCATTGAATGTAGCAAATCGATTAGACAAGGTTTTTTTCTGCTTTGCATATGTATGAACAAACTCTCTATCCTGCTTCAGACTTCCATCTAATTTTGTAATGGAATAGCTTCTGTTTCTAGATTTTGCTTTCGTAGTAAAAATAGATTCATAGCACCTTTCAAATCCAAATTTCGGATAAAAGTCTAAAACTGTGTTGTTTGCAAACAAGTACATAAAATCGTACTTTCCTTCATATCTAGATAGCACCTCACTCATGATTTTTGCTGAAAGTCCTTTATTTCGAAAATCTGGATGAGTCATCACTGTGCCTAGCTGAATAGCTTTCCTCTCTATTCCTTCAACAATAACATCAATAAGATTTACTGAAACATTAGCAACCACTTTGTTATCTACCACATAGGAATGAGGAACATATCGGTGATCCCAATATCCCATTTGGTACCAATCCTCAAACTGAATGCCAAAAATACTAGTAGCTAACTCATTTAAGCTAAAACGAAGCTTATCATCATTTTGATAGCCTATAACTAATTCAGGTGAATTCATTTTCTTGCTCCATTCTCTTTGTTTTTTTCGATAGAAACATAATGAAGTTTTCTTACTACTTCCAAATAGTGCGTTACTTTCTCTAAGGGCCTTTATCTAAATCTTGGTTTAAAACACTAGCTTGTAAAAATATTAATATTTAGCACTTAAAATATTTATAAGCTTGAATTAAATAATTGTCAATCGCTTCCATTGGTGACAGTCACTTCCCGAATTTTCTTGTTTCACAGCACAAATAGTTTCTTCATGTGAAGTAGACGTAACTAAAAATATTTGTTTTTGTTAGTCGATTAGATATCAAGAAAATAAAATCATAATAAATAGCCAAGGTTTATTGCATCATTTACATACAATAACCTTGGCTATTTCAACCGATGATCCATTTTGACAACAATTATTAAGCTTAAATAGCTATTTATTAAGACCCTCTTACCTGCTTTAGCTCAAGTACATGTTTTCTAGTGAAAAGAACGAGCAGCAAAGCAACAAGCATTTCTGCAAGTGGTAATGCAAGCCAAACACCTGCGATACCAATAAATTTTGGCAACAACCATAAAAAGAATAAGATAAAAACAAAGCTTCTTAATAGAATAATAATAATGGAAGGACGAATATTCATGATGGATTGAAAATAAGTCATATAAACAAAATTAAAACCTAGGAAAAGGTAGCCAATGAAAAATAACCGAATTCCATCAACAGCTAAATTACGAACATCATTTGATTCTAATCCAAAGAGTGATACAAGCAAAGGTGCAGCAGCCAGACCGATGAGAAGGAGAATTGCGCCAAGAATAAATGCTGCTTTTTCACCAATTAGTACACTTTCCTTGATACGGCCTTTTTCTTTTGCACCATGATAATAGCTGATCATTGGTTGTAATGCTGACTCAATGCCAAAAAACGTTAGAAACATAAAGCCGTGTAAATAATTAACGACTGAAAAAGCCGCTACTCCTTCTGTACCTAGTAAACCGACAATTGCCAAGTTATACCCTACAACAAAGACAAGGGTACCCGCTTCTGCAAGAAAGCTAGGAAATCCAATTGAGAAAATACCTCTGAGCATATTCCAGGACCACTGAAAGGAAAGCTTCCGTAAATTTGAATGCTTCTTTAAAAAGTGAAGCATAAGAACAAGTAAGCCCCCAATACTTGCAAGCACAGTGGCAAGGGCTGCTCCATATACACCTAACTCCAATATAAAAATCATATAATAGTTCAGACATATATTAACGATAGCCGTTACACCAAGAGCTACCATTGACAAGGTAGGACTACCATCGTTTCTAACAAAGATACTGAGAAGTTGCTGTAATGCCATTAGCCAACCAAACAAAAAAAGGACCCTCAAATATTCAACTGTATGAAAAAGAGTATCAGAATTTGCTCCAAGCAAATTCGCAATTGCCTCTACGTTTATATATCCGAACACTCCGATAACTAATAAAGGCACCAAAGCACTGGCAAGCCCCAATGAAAATACACTTCGCGCTTTAACGACATTTTCCTCTCCACTATAAATTGAATATAACGTTCCTCCACCGATACCGATCCAAAGTGAAATCGAAAAAATTAAAGAAAACACTGGCATGGCAAGGTTAACTCCTGCAAGCGCCTCAGCGCCAACACCATTACCAACAAATACTCCATCAATTAGAATGTTTACTGACATTAACATCATTCCTAATAATGATGGGAAAAAATATTGATAAAATACCTTTTTTACTGATTGATGTTTCAAGCTTTCATGTGCAGTTCCGCTCATTTGTTATTCCTCCTGTACTTCTTACAAGAGAAAGTATAAACCTTCAAGTTACTTTAAGGTCAATCTTTTTCTACCGGAATTTGAAGTAAGGTGATATATGCTGCTTCATCCTGAATAACAGATTCATCAAGTATGGCTATTTCTAAAGGAGCTCCAATCACATGATAGCCTGATTTTTTCAAATGATCTAGTACAGAAGAATAGCTAGATTTAATTGTTTTATAAGGTCCATAATGTGGGAAACAAGCAAATATACCTTCATCCAAATAAGATATTTTCAATCCTTGCTTTTTGTTATTATTATGTAATAATTCAAAGACACCTCTATATTTCACAGGTCCTTCTTGATTAAGACTATCGATCTCGACAATAGCTCCAAAATCACCAGTGAAAAAACCATCATAATCAACACCAGCTAATGATAGGTTTTCTAGGTCTTTTAAATACAATGCTTCAGATTCTTTCATCAAGTCAATTGGTACATCATTGTATATATAAGAAATTGCACGTTTTGGAAACCAGCGATATTCCAACGTTGGATTGGTGCGAAGTGAAAGACCCTCATCAATGGTAGCAATTTTACTTTCTATTTTCTCAGAAACTCTTTTCAATCTTTCCATTTCATCTTTAACTTCTTTAAGCTTTCGTTCCAAAAGTTCTTTCGTATTTTCAGGTGTTCTCTTTTCTAACTGCTGTTGAATATCTTTTATCGAAAATCCATTTTTCTTTAGAAAAATAATTGTATCAAGTGAGATAAATTGCTCGATTGTATAATAACGATAACTACTTTGCTGATCAGTATATTTAGGTTGGAAAATGCCAATCTCATCATAATAACGAAGTGTCGAGGTAGAAATTTGGAACAGTTTGGCCACTTCTCCGATACGGAATTGATGTTTCATATAAATAACTCCTTATTTTGAAATAATAAACTTTTTATTATCGCTAATGATATCTTAACAAGAACTTCTACCAAACGGACAGTGTAGTTCTTGTATCATTTTCATTTGTAATATATTCAACACCTTTAAAACCATAATTCTGTACATTATTGTATAAAGTTTCTAATTTACTTTTATCTCTACAGTAGATACTTACATAGCAACTATCCACAACCAGCAAAACAAGCTCACAATCACTTCGCAAAAATTCATCATAATTGTTAATCTCTACAATTCTGCCTTTTGGGTGTGCCTGAAGTTCAACAAAAATAAGATAATATCTATTATTTTCTATTAATCTTTTGAAATCAATTCCTTCTATCACCTTTTTATTATCAAGGAAAAGATCATTATTCAATTCATTATTCTTTATCTTATAAGACTCTCCACTGCCGATTTTCCAACTATAAGTAGCAATGTCAATTGGCTTTAAAACATTAGAAAGAAGTGTTCCATATCTATTTGGTAGCTCAAAACTAATTCCACGTTTCATAAATGCACTCCTTGAATTATTAGCTATCTTAGTTAATAATTATTGCAAATTACTTTAGTTGTTTAAGTTGATTGTTGGCTTTTGAGGGTTAATAAATAGTAAGTAGGATGTGGAGCTGTTACTTCAACAGCACAAAGTTTATCAAATAAAATTAATACTGTAGTTAAATATTCTAGCATTGTATAATAAATATAAAATACGCCTCTGTAGCTCTAGAAGGGAAGAGCGCCGTAAAACATTGTAGCCGACGGGTCGCAAGGCAAGGGTTTCAGAAGCACCGAAAAGCAAATAAGCTGAGACAGGTGGAATTCCTGTCGGTGAAATTCCGTAGGGAAGCGTGTTCTCCCCCTAGCCTATGCTTACGAAAGGAGTGCGGGTTCGAATCCCGTCAGAGGCATTACTAATTTTTATTCATTATTTGTCGTTTAGCATCGACTGATTGATCAGAATAATAGTAGAAGTTGGACAAATTTATCTACTTTTAAAACTACAGACATGTTAATGATTAATATTTAACAATTCTAGTAACTCCGTATTCTGTTAAATAGTTCTTATGACTTAGCTCTTCTACCCAATTTTTAGAATTTAACTGATATGTGCCATATTTATTTTGATATGTTAAGCTTCCTACATTAATGAAAATTGAATCTGGGTGTTCTAGTAATCTGCTTTCATAATACTCAAAGTTATGTTGATTAGGAATATGTAAAAGCTCCAAAACATCTCCCACTTCCATATACTTTTCGAGATACAATAAAAATAATTGATTATCTGCACCAGAAATTTCATAAATATAAAGCAAAGTAAAAAGTCCTTCCACCGACTCCCCCCATCCATTCGCTTTCACTTCTACAACCCATAAACCCATTACATCTTCTATTCGTTCAAAAACAGTACGATTATTATACTCTTGAATTTCATCAGGAATGATAAAAGACTTAGTTGATGCTAAAAATGTAATTTCAGACACAACTTATCCCCCTTTTTATACAAAAAAACCTTTCATTTTCAATAGATAATCTTGAAGAAGTTCAAAAAAATCATTTATTTCTCTATCTTTCTAATTTTAATAGATGAACAGTGAATAATGATTGTTGTTTGAGAAAATAGAAATATCTCATGCTGTAATTGATTTTGATTCAAGGGAAGTATTTCATCATACCCCCACTCATCAAGACCTCTTTTACCTCTAAACACAATTTTATGAGGCTTATTTTCGTAAACATTACGTGTTATATCAAAATCCATAGTGAATTTTCGCACTTTAGTCCATTTTATTTGATACAGACTTCCATTATTGTATTGCTTGATAACCATTTTGATTGTTGTGGGATCTTTTTTATTTCCATTCTCTTTATTTACTAAACTAATTTTCTTAACCATTCCATCGTGAAAAGAGTGTTTTTTAAGAAAGTTAGCAGTTTTCTTATCAAATCTAGATAATAAGTTTTTCTTTTCTATGTCATAACCCGCTATATCCCATGCTATATGACTACTAGTATAACAAGTATATTCTTCACTATGTAAAAATTAGTCTGTAATATCCATCAACAAATATCTTGTCAATTAATGTCGAATGAACGATTATTTATAATAGTTGAATGATTATCATGAAAAGTTGAACGATTATTGCCCAAAGTTGAACGAATAATAGGTAAAGTTGAATAATTACGTAATTGCTGATGTTTTTTGTTCACCAGTTTCAGCTAATTTCTCCTGTATAACCTGCATAAAACCTGTAACTTTCGTAAAAAAGTAACTTTTGTGTCCTGAACTATCTATTTATTCTATTTAAGAAAGGTTATTTTTGATGAAAGTAAAAAACGCGAAACTTTTAATAAAAGTTTCACGCTTTTTTTGCTCCTATTCTTGGATATCTTCATCATTTTTGTACTCTAAAAGATCTCCTGGTTGACAGTCTAATGCCTTACATATGGCTTCTAGGGTGGATAGTCGTACTGCTTTTGCTTTTCCATTTTTCAAAATAGATAGATTTGCCATTGTGATACCAACCTTTTCCGATAGTTCTGTTACGCTCATTTTTCTTTTAGCCAGCATTACATCAATATTAATTATAATTGCCATGTTTATCACCTCAGATTATTAGGTCGTTTTCTGTTTTTATATCAATGGCTTCTTTTAATAGTCTTTGAAGAACAGCTGCAAAGACAGCAACAACCATCGGAGCAAAAATCATTACCATTCCAATAATGATAATGCCTGGTGCGTCATCTACCTCTGCTAAAATATAGATAAATGGTAATCCTACAACATATAAGCCACTGATAATTAGGGCAGAATTTTTGATCTTCTTTAATGCTTTTACAGATAGTTCCGAGAAAGCCTGGTTTTTATCAATATACGTTAAAAGATTAAAAGCTTGGTACAAAGCGAAGTAAAAAGGAACCGCTGAAACATACATAATCATTAAAATTGCATATACCGCATAGGCCAGATCTGATCCCTTTTCTGCTGCTTCATTTGCTTCTGATGCAATCTGTGGTAACAAAAATAAACATATTGCAAGTACTGGAATTCCGATAAATATAACAGCTATCTTTAGAAAAAGTGTTGAACTTGGTTTCATCTTATACACCTCATTTATTTTTTATCTATTTGAATTTAACACATTATTTATCGTTTTACAATAAAATAATATTGAAATTTATTTAAATTTTATTGTTTATAGAAGTAACTTTAACCCTAAACCAAAAATAAAAAGCCTCCCACAATTTAACGGGTTATGCTTCTAGGTTAAAAGATTATATTGTTAACTGGTCTATAAAAATCATTTTCCATCAAACTACCTATCCTTTTTATTCCTTTTTACTTGAAACTCAATAAAAAGGACTGGAGTGACGATCGCTACAAAAAGTATACTCCAAACTATATTAGATGCCTGTTCGTTTGGTGTTACTGTTTTTACGATTAAAAATAAAACCGCAAGCAAATAAATAATTTTCGCATTTTTAGCGATAAATAACATTCTCATTCCTCCTAACTATCTTCATAACCAGAGATTTTTCATCATCTTTTTAAAAGTTGTACAGTTATCATCGCTAGTTTTTCTACTAACCTTCACCCAATTTAAATACCGAGTCCATTCGTGATATGGATTAATACGTATAAAAAAACCTTCGATGTTTAGACTATTACAAAAAACAATTGGAAGGTGTAAGCACTTGATGAGACATTTTTATGCAGCACTTCTTTCATTTGTCATGCCTGGTCTCGGGCAAGTCCATAACCGACAGTTTACAAAAGGGATTATTTTACTCATTCTTGAACATATCTTAAACAAGCTTTCAAATATAAATGATTCACTTATGCTTTCATTTAGCGGACAACATTCCGAGGCATTACAACTAATAAATTATGACTTCGCACTATTCTATCCAGGGTTCTATGCCCTTTGTACTTATGATTCTGTAATAAATTCAGATTCTAATATGAATTCTATGAATAACACTTCCACACCGTTTTGGTTTTTCTTTTCTGCTTTAATTGGTTGTCTTGGTATATTTTATTCGCACTATATCCCAATGCCTTTAATAACAATTGGTTTGACTATTATCTGTATCATGTTAATAGGCACCTATACTTATTCTCTTAATAGAAAAAGGTAAATTTCTAGCTATATATGCTCTTAAGGTGGAACGAATAATGAAAAATTGACTAGAAAAAGTGATTGAGCTTTCTTCATGGATTGTAACTTCTGTTTTATTAGTTAAATTTGTACCTCCTAACAGAATGAAGGAGGCTCAAGTTTCATTTTTATTTAAACAAGTTATGACATGGCTATTTGGGTTAATTGTGGCAGAAAAGAAGCTAATCTCATATCCATATCGACTTTTTTTCAAAAAAGCTAATAAAGCAAGTTTTACGTTTGAATACTTTGTTTACCCAGCATTATGCTCACTTTTCAATTTATACTTTCCAGAAAAAAAGAATAATTTCTTTAAAATTCTTTATTATTGTTTTCATACCTCAACTATCACAGTATTCGAAGTGATCGCTGAAAAGTATACTAACTTAATTAACTACAAAAAATGGTCCTGGCATTTGAGTTTTATCACCAATTGGTGCACCTATTTTTTAACGAGAATTTATTTTAAATGGTTTTTTAACGATCGTGATAGATCAAAATAGTCGATTTGAGTAATAAGATTAGGATTCAAATGATATTTACTACGATATTTATCTTTAGAACTCTTATATATTGACATTTAAGAAAGCTGCCTTAAGTGGCAGCTTATTCATAGCCTTTTATTTTATTTCCTTTACAGCAAAGTAATTTCCCTCATAATCTGAAAAGTTAAATACTCTTCCACCATCAAAAGGTAATTCTACAATTTCGCCAACTGTTACATGATTATTTGATAAATGGCTATATAACGTATCCAATTCTGATGAAAAAAACAATAAAGAAGGTGTTCCAAGATTTAGTTCTGGAGACATTTTCGCGATAAATTCTTTATTTTGTAAAACAATGCTTGTGTCTGCATCTTTACTCGGAGCAACCTCGATCCATCTCATTCCTTGTTTGTTATCTTCTTCAGAAATAACACTAAACCCTACTTTTTCAGTCCAAAACGACACCGCTTCATCTTGATTCTCAACATACAACATAACTTGACCGACTTTACTAATCATTCACACTTCAACTCCCTATAGTAGTAAACTGCTCCCAAACCTATTTACTTTTGTGAAAACTTTGACATATTAATCATTCTATTAATTCTACCTATTCTTTTCATATTCTCCAAGAGCATTCTATTCATCTAAAATTATTTATGCAAAAAAAAATCTAGTTAGATTTACTTTCAATACAATCCTCACAAATGAACTTCCCTTCGTTTCTTAAGTAAGCTTTAATTTCTGTAAATCCCTTTTGCTTTGGATAACGAATTTTCACAAATACATCTTCATCTTCCTTAATTTCTTTATCACAGATTGTACATCTCGGTTGTTCCAACAACATTTAATCACTCCTATGTAATGTCAATTTCTTTATATATATGATTAATACCAATCAATCAATTTTCTTTAAAATATCATTGATAGCATCAGGGATTTAACTATTCCATTATTACTATTTTTTATTACGATACAACTTCTAATCCGTATCACTAACTCGAAAAAATGGTTTATCTTTATTATTGTTATCTCTGAAAGTAAATTCTACTGTGTCAGGTTTTTGCTCATCTCCGTAAAGAGCTAACGTTGCCTCATAGTCACTCTTCCAATCAACCATAACATTTTCATTTGAGATTGAAGCACCGTCATTGTATAAATATCTGTTTATATGTATTGATTCGTATTTGATCCTAACTGTTGAAGGGCCAAAAAACCACGGACCACCTACCTCTACAATCTCAATGGTATTGGAGTTATTTGGGGAATGACTGACAATGAGAGGATACTCTCTATATTCCACATCATAAATAAAATTGCCAGCTAACCAAACGATTGGCAGAACTATTAGTATCGCTAAAATAACTGTCCAAATAAGGCAGCCTATTTTTGAATTCCTCTTAATGTTTTTAATTTCCCTTTCAATATCTTCCTCATGTAAATTCAACTAAATTTTCCCCTTCAAATCTATTTAACTTCCATATGACAAGTACGTAAATCCCTTTTATAGAAAATTAAAATAAGGTGAAATAAAGAATAAATTAATGTTTTCTTCCTAATTTTAACATAATCTTGTTGCCTATCATTCAAAAATCTAACAGTTTGCTTAATAAACTGTACCAAATTCTCTTGTCCTTATCCCTATTAAAAAGAATAACAAAAACGCCTCATACTCTTTTAATTTTCAAGAAATGAGACGTTTCAATTATAAAGGAAAATCTTAATAGAAATTAATTAATTAATTACACCAAACAGATCAATTTTAACAGATTTTAAGGAGTATAAATATTTGGTATAGCAGGTGTTTTCATGCCACTGCCTAAGTAGAAACTTGTATGTGGTGGTTGATTGTACCCAGCATTTTGCGATGCAACACTTGTACGGTATAGAGAATCGTGCATAAGAGTGAAGATTCGCTGATTTGTTACATTAGTCGTTGTATAAATACGTAACGCATTACTATCTTCTGTCCTCCATATCACTTCTTCTCTCCAGTCTCCAAACAAATCTGCTTGTAGACTTGGGTTACCTTTCGTCCAGTTATTTGAAAAAGTTCCAGATGCAGTTAAAAGGGTATCCAGCTTGTTTTGTTGATAATTCCATTTATAAATCTTACCAACACCAGTGGATCCATTCCAATGGTGGTCAAGAAGCTCACGCGTGACATCTCCATCCCACCATATTGCAAAATTCATAGAGGAAGGTGCTGTACTACTGATCTTTGTTCCAGTAATAGAATATAACGATTGACCTGATGCCCATAGTTCTGTACCTGTATAGCGTGGATCGATATCGGCTGCTACTCCACGACCAGTATCTTGACCTGTTCGAAGTCCCCATAGAAGTTGACCAGAATCACCATCACGAACACCCATTCCTATAGGAGAACCAGAATTTTCATGAACCTGAAAAATTTCAATTCCTGGATAGTTAGGGTTTAAATCACCTACGTGGTGAGCATCTCCATGTCCCCACCCTGTCGTATGAAGACCTCGACCATTATCATCAACCGCCATTGCACCGTAAACAATTTCATCTCTACCGTCTCCATCTAGATCAGCAGCTGCAAGACTATGGTTACCTTGTCCTGCATAGCTTTGATTGCCAGTATCGTCACTGTCAAATGTCCACAATTCGGTAAAATCACCGTTTCTATAATTATAGGCAGTGATCATTGTTTTCTCATAATAGCCACGTGAAATAATTAAACTTGGTCTTTGTCCATCGAGGTAGGCAACACCGGCAAGAAATCGATCCACTCGATTGCCATAACAATCTCCCCAATCACATACGTTACCTCTTTCCGGTTTAAAGCGGATATTCTCCAATGCCCGTCCGGATCCTCCGCTAAAAATCGTTAAATATTCTGATCCTGCTAAAACTCTTCCCTTAGCATCCCGATAATCAGCAGTTGCATTTCCTATCACAGAACCCTGTCCATCAATTGTACCGTCCGCAGTTTTCATCGCAACTTCTGCTCTTCCATTTCCATCTAAGTCATAAACAACGAATTGGGTATAGTGAGCTCCTGCACGTACATTCTTGCCTAGATTTATTCGCCAAAGTTGGCTTCCATCTTGGTCATATGCGTCAACATAAACATTCCCTGTATAACCATCCTTTGAGCTATCCTTAGAGTTTGACGGATCCCACTTTACTACAATTTCATAATCACCGTCTCCATCCAAATCACCAACACTTGCATCATTTGCACTATAAGTGTAACTGACTCCATCTGGTGTCACACCACCATTAGGCTTTTTGATAGGAACATTTATATATTTCTCTCCCCACACTTTAGCAGTTTCAGATGCAGCTTGCTCAGTATTATTAAGAACAGCTTTCACATAATAAGTTGAACTTGATGTCCCGTTTGTATCTAAAAAATTCGTACTTGAAGTAATCGGTGAAGAATTAATTTTTTGATTATTTCTATAGAGGTTATAAGAAACACTACTTGATTCAGTAGCTAATAGTCGCCAGCTAACAAATACACCATCGGATGTTTTTACCGCTGTTAAGCCTCGGTTTAACGATTCCATTTGTCGAGAGGTTACAGCATGTACCTTATTGAGGTCAGTTTCTAAAAATGGAATTTTGGGTAAAATAACGGAAGAAAAAACAATTGAACCAATTACCATTACTTTTGCTATTTTGAGATAAGGACGGTCCTTTGCCATTTTACAATCAGCTCCTAATTTTAAAATTTAATATGCTGATTCTTAGATGCATAGCTTGACAATCCACTCTTTACCATAAGTTCTAGTTGTTTTCCTATCAATCATCGTTAAATTCAATGCTGATAAAACTTGAATTATCTTTGGTAGTTTTTAGAACACACATCTTTAACATGTCAGCTAGCTCTAATTAATGGCTAAAATGTCCACAGCAGTTTTACTTTCATTACAATCTTCATAGATACATTATTTTATAATTTTATAACTATATGACCAACTAATAAACAATCACCTCCACAACAAAATTGAAACCGCTTACGAATGTATAATATCTTCTTCTCTTCTATATTTAATATATAAAAAACAGTTATTTTTGTTTAAAAAAACAGTTATTGATAAAAAATGAATCGATTATACTGGTATTAACAACCTATTTCCCCTACGTATCTCTTGGTAAATTTCTTCTTATTCTTACTATATGGTGATTATGAAACATTGATAAAATTAATAAAAAACGCATTGAGCTTCATATTTGAATCTCAATGCGCTTTCTCTTCTGATTCACTTGTTTTAAATTTGAACCTTCATAGTCTCCTTGGTTGATAAATTACTAGAGCACTTATACTAGCATTCTCCTAATAAACTATCACTTTCTTAATAAAAGCCGATTTCTTCCAATATACAAGAGACCAATTATGGTTAATAATCCACCAAGTAAAAGGGTATTATGTGTATTCGTCGCTGTGTCAGGTAGTTTCTTGCCATTTTCATCTTTTGATATACTTTGTTCAGGTTTATCTGTTTTTTGTTCTTTATCATTAGATTCATCATTATCTTTAGGTTCTTCAGTCGGTGGCTGATTGCCTATAGAATTTTCAAAAACAGTAAAGATTGTAAAGTGATCAGTTTCTGCCGTTACATAACCATCTTTTACTGTTCCCCCAATTGATATCCATTCACTTTTCTTTTCATCATAATAATAAATTTTTACTTTATTAGCATCTTTAAATTTATCTACTTTGAACTTAAGGGTTACTGGAGTATCAAATGTATCAATTATTTTTTTACCTTGAGTGATAGTAAAGTCATAAACAGGAGCTAAAGCATCCTTATTGTCCTTAAATTTTGTCATAGCGATTTGAACAGTTCCTTCTCCTGTTAAATTACTCGCTGAGATTAGTAGATCAACTTCACCTTTCTTCAGATGAATAACAGCATTTTTTTCTTTTAATGCTTTCACTTGGTTTGAGTCAAGTTCTACTATAACTTTTGTTTGATTTTTCAGTTCCTCAAGATTTAACTCTAGAGTGCCATTGGTCGTTAGTTCCTTGATAGCATCTAAATTAATAGTAGCTTTATTAGTCGATGCATTAAACTTAGGCTTTACTTGCACAATTGGCTTTGTTACTGGATCCTCTGTACCTGGATCCTCTGTACCCGGGTCTTCTGTACCTGGATCTTCTGTGCCTGGGTCTTCAGTTCCCGGATCCTCTGTACCTGGATCTTCTGTGCCCGGATCTTCTGTGCCTGGATCTTCTGTACCTGGATCTTCTGTGCCTGGATCTTCTGTGCCTGGATCTTCAGCAACTTCAATCAATCTGACATTATCGATAACGATATTATATGGTGTTGTTAAAGTAGGATCAGCAGCAGTTTTACCTAAACCAATCAGTAATTGCTTTACTCCATCTGCCCCAACTTCAATAATTTTCTCATGTGTTTGCATTGTATCTGTCACTGTTAAGGTTTGCATACCGCTTCCTTGTACCTCAGCATACACAGGTCGCTCTATCTCTGACTTTGCATCAAAGGCAAGCTTATAAGTTCCAGCTGGTATATCAAGGTTTTGTAATAATTGAATATGCCATAACTCCCAACCTGGTTGTTCAACAGTGACATTTAGCTCTTTATTATTAACCGAGAATATCGCTTTTCCTCCATTTGGGTCATGCTCTCCCATATTAAAGATGTTCCAGCCTTCAACTAGTTCATCTGGAGCTTTACCAAAGTTAGTAGTCGTATCAAATCCACCATCAATAACAAGGTTTTCGCCAATTTCAACCCAATCTTTCACAGGATCTGGTTCAGGTTGAGATAATTGCTCTTCAACCTCCACAATTCTTACATTATCAATAACTACATTATATGGTACTGTAAGCTCAGTGTCAGCAGCTGCTTTTCCTAATCCTATTAATAGCTTTGCCGTCCCATCATTGCTAACCTCTAGAATTGTTTCATAGGATTTCATCGTATCATTTATTGTAAATGATTGGCGATCTGTACCTTGAAGCTCAACATATAAAGGACGTTCTAAATCAGATTTTGCATCAAAAGCAACTTTGTAGGTACCTGCTGATAAATTCACGTTTTGGAACAACTGGATTTGCCACCAGTCCCAACCAACTTGTTGGATTTTAGCGTTTAATGCTTCATCAACAACAGAGAATTCTGCAAGTCCAGCACCTGTCTCAAAATCACCTTGGTTATGAATGTTCCAGCCTTCAATCGGATTGTCACCATTTCCAAATTCTGTTGTGGATTTAAACTCACCATCGATCACAAGGTTTTCTCCAACCTCTACCCACTCTTTTTCAGTTTGATCAGGAGGATTGCCTTCACCCTCAACAGTAATATTTTTTTCTAATATATTATTATCAAAGCTTGATTCTACAATATTTTTTTGGTTATTTACATTTACCTTTATTTTATTTGTTCCTGCTTTGGCAGTCCATGATCCAGGAGAACTCCAATCACTTCTTAAGCTCATTGTTACAGTTTCACCAGCTCCGATTGGTGTACTTACTCCACCCCAACCAAGGACCTCACCATTTACTTGCATATCAAAACCTACTGCACCATTTCCATCTTTCGCTGTTGCATTTCCTTGATTTTCAACTACAACCTGGAAGGTAACAGTATCTCCTGCTTTTGGTTCAGCTGGTTCCCAAGTAAAGTCTTTTAGCACAAGCTCAGCTTTACGAGTTATGTTAATTGCATTGTAAGGTAGCTGAACTTTCGCAGCAGATTTGCTGTTTACTTTTACATCAATTGCTGATTCAGGAGTTAGGTTAATAAGCTCTACCTGAACTCTACCATAAGAAAAGTTGTTATAAGCTCCAGTAATTTCCGCACTAGTGTTATCACTAGTAATCGTTTCAAAGCCTTCTGAATGATCTAATTTATGAGGAGCAAAAAGCTCTGTGCGATCGATTGTTCCATCATTGTTAAAATCATAAGATAGCTTTACTTGTATAGCTGCATCGGTATTTGTTGCAGCGTCTACTTCTAATTCATAAACAGATGATCCTGATCCTTGGTAATCACCAAGAACATCCTTCACCTCATACATAACAGAATTATGATCAGCTGATAAGCGATCGTTTACTTCTGTGCCACCTTGTTCTTTTAATAAAGTACGAACAGGAAGTGAACCTAGTGAACGTAAAAATAGTTCATTTGTTTTTGGTGGATCTTCTACTAGTATCTCTTTACTTAACACATTATTTTCTACATTAACTTCTTCAAAGCCTCTTGAACCATTATCAGGGTTATTTACATGAGCTGTAATGGTTTGAGTACCCTTTGTTGCTGTCCAGCTTGTTGCTGGTGAAGACCAATCAGCTCGTAACGCTAACTCAACTGTTTCACCTGGTGTGATTGGATCACTGCTACCACCCCAGCCTAGCAGCTCATCGTTAACATTTATGATCATACCTACAGCACTATCTGAGTTTTTCGCTTCTGTGTATCCTTGGTTCTGAACTTTCACCTTAAACGTAATTGTATCACCAGTTGCAGGTACGGATGGGTCTGTTATAATATCCGTTACAACTAAATCTGGTTTACTAGTATCACTTAAGTTCGTGTTTCGTACTGTTGATCCTACTGAATTTGCAGGAACGATCAGTTCAACTGCTGGACTAGAAGAATCAATACTTGTGAAGGTAACCGTTTTATCTTGATTATCAGGATTAAAAGCCATGTATGTTTTTACACCATCTTTATCAAAAACAGCATACATGGATGTATCCGCTGTTACAGAACGGTCGACATTTCCTAATTCAGCAAAGTTTGTTATCCATTGATATGTGTGTGCTTTTGATTCACCATACTCTGCAGCATAATCTGTTGTGTTGAACTTTTCTAATGCAGTTGCAGGATCGTACATGGCTTGATACATCCAGAAAACCTCTGCCCATTCCTGTTCAACACCACCATTTTCTTCTACCATTGTGTTGTAATTGGCTTTCATATACTCAGGATCAAAACCAAGGTAGAAGGATGAAGCAGTAATTGGAAGCATGTTGATTCCATGCACTTCTTCACTGTTTTTTGTCCACCATACTCGGTACTCACTACCTGAAGAAAATACCATTGGCGCATATTCATACTTATATTCTTCTGGTAGATTCATATTATCAATATCAAACCAATAATTATTAATGGCGTCTACTTCAGTCGTGTACATGTAAATACCAGCATCACGAATCTCATCGTTTCCTGTTGCTTCACCCCACATAATCATTCCTGCCCATGCGTTAATGGATTCAGAGGAGGATTCTTGGTTGTTTCCTGGTTCAGCTGTAACAGACCCATCACCACCATAAAGATCTGTTCCATTTCCAGATGCCCAAGCATGTCCTGCATAAGGATCAAAATTTCTTAGGTATGGGAACATTGATGTATCTGTTCGGTCCCAGTTGGCCATATCTTTTATTAAAAGCTCTACCATTTCATCAAAATCATTGGTAGTTGCCCAATTGTCATTTTGCTCAAGTAATGCTGCAGCATATACCCAGTAGCCCCAGTGGAAATGGTGATCATTTATTGATGTTTCAGCACCGAATCCATTTGGGTAACCAAGTAAAGTACCCCAGTTATTATCATAATAAAAGAATTTTTTATCTCGATCAGCCGGAGCTGTAAACCAATCAGCTAGCTCATTTTCCATCGCTACTTTAAATTTTGTTGCAGCTTCATTGTCACCTAATTGGTTTGCAATTGGTAAAAGCTGAGATAACCGATTTAAGTTTTTACCAACCCAGTATGGCCCATCACCCTCAAGCCCTGGACGTACCAATTGTTCTTCTGCTTCCACTTGATCAACGAGCTGTTGAAGTCTAGTTTTATCTGCTCCTAATGTTGGCATATAAGGTAGCATACCGTGGTAAGTAAGAACTGTTGTAACAGAGTTTCCTGCAATTGTCTTCATTGTCCCTCTTGGGGAGCGATACTCGTAATCTAGTAATTCATTCGTTGTGTTTCTCCATTGATGAGGATAAAGAGCCATAATTGTGCTTTTGTCTTTTCCTGCTTCTTTTAATTCTGTTGTAACAGAAAGGTTAGTTGTAACTTTACTCGTTTGTTCATCATAAGAATAATCTACCTTAGAATCGGTAATAAACGAATAAGCATGTTGCTCATAAAAAGCCAAAGTTTCAGTGCTTGAATCTGGTAATACAGCAATCGATATGTAGTCAGTTCCAGATGGTAGCTTTGCTGTAAATGTATTTGTATCTAATCCAGTCCAAGTGGTTCCTGTTGGGGCAAAAACACCGTAGTGGTTTCCATTAATTGTTACTCCTAATACAGAGCTATCTTGATTTCCACTCCAAACCGTTGCTTGTCCATTTACATGAATTTGTGGGTTTGTATTAGAGTATGTTGCAAATATATATGGACTACCATGAGAGATTGTTGTTTTTAATTTCTTAGACTTGTTCGCATTTTCAAATAATAAATCAACAGCCCAATCACTGTATCCATCTACTAATGCAGCTTCAGCGGTGAGTCCTTCCCCACCTAATACAAGATCTTTATCTTTATCTTCATATAATGCATTTACAAAATCTTTACCGTCTTCGCGTGTGTTAGGTTCAACGGTTACTTCTGGGTAATCAATTCCTAAACCCTGATCATAAGCTTTTACAGCTAAAGGATGAGGATATATTGCACTTGAAAAATCCTTCCATATGGCAGAACTCCACCATTCGTTTGTTGGAATTGCACCTTCAAGGTTAATTGTTTTAAATATTTCACTTTGAGGGCTTCCATAATTTAATCCATCAATCGATGTTCGGTAGTTACCAGCACCTACTGAAACAGTGCCTTCATCTTCAGCAAATACTGAAGTAACAGGTAGAATAGTAGATAACAATAGGACAATAATAGATAACATAGCTAAATATTTTTGGTGTTTGGACCTACGTTTCAATTCGTATTACCTCCTGAATATTTATTAACTATCTGGTCAGTATTTAAAATCATCACCTCCTTGCAAAAATGAAGGAAATCGGTTTCTTTAAATAGAAAAAAATAATAGAGGAAAATCGATCCCTCAACTAAAGAAAGCGCTTTCTATTTTATTATAAAAAAAGATTTATTTTTTTGTCAAGGTTTATTGCAGTCCATTAAACTAATTATTTTTATAGATTATGTCTCGAGAAAATATTTAAGGCCTATTACTTATTAAAATTAAGGCTTAATAAAATATACCTATTTCTAGATGGTAAAAAAGTAATTTTATATGAAAATATTCTCAATTTTCTCATTTTATATTGACATTTATTCCAATTTTGTGAAAAATTGTTCAAGAAAGCGGTTTCTAATTTAAAGGAGGGATAAAAGGTTTTAACTATACGCTTTCACTAACAAAAATTAGGAGGGTTCTGATGCAAAAAGCTTACATTTATATTCTACTTTTCACGATGTCATTGATGTTAATGCCTACTCAATTATCTGCTTTTTCTGGTGAAGAAACACTTGGTGCAGGATCATATTCTACTGTTCTCCCACCTGGTGCGACTGATGTACAAAATCAAATTTATAAAACAGATCAATTTCAAGGAAAAATGCCTACAAATGATTGGTGGAGTAATCTAGCATGGGATAAATATTCAGAAGCTCAGTACCCACATCCTCTAGCAGTAAAAAACCAAGAGGATGGATTTCGAATCTATAACCCTAGTTCAAGAATTACAGCAAATTCCTCCTGTGTATGTGGATGGATAAATGATATTCACGACTTTACTGTTGGGCATTCGAATGCTACTACCTTTCCTGACACTAAGGTTAATTCATCTAACGATTGGTTTGTAAGCGCTTTATACAAGAATAACAACAACTCTATGGAAGTCACATATGGTCATGGATCACCTTATGTTTACTTTACTTTTACTGGTGGAAATCCACAATTATCCTTTTATACAGCACCTACTGTTTGGTCAGGAAACTCGTCAAGCTCCGTTTTAGGTATAACAATTGAAGGAAGTCATTATGGACTGTTTGGACCTTCTGGTAGTACATGGAATGGAATAGGTGGTAAAACCCTTACCAACAACTTAAATGGAAAAAACTACTTTTCAATAGTTGCCCTCCCAGACAAATCACCAGAGACTTTAGCTAAATTTAAAGAATATGCCTACTCACATGTTTCAGACACAAAAGTTGATTGGTCTTATGATGAAAACACTAGTAAGATTACAACAACATTTACTACTACAACAGATGTAAAAGAAGGTTCAAAGTCTGGTACCATTTTTGCATTGTACCCACATCAATGGAAAAATACGAATAAATCATTACTACCTTATACTTATCAATCAGTTCGTGGTTTAATGAAAACAGCAGAAGGAAATTCATTCAAAACAACAATGGATTTTACCGGGGTGTTACCTTCTCTACCTGATAAAGGATCTTATGATAAAAATCAACTAGCTCAATATGTAGATGAAGCAGAGTCTGAGGACTATTCAAATACTCCAGATACTTATTGGGTTGGAAAACGTTTAGGAAAATTGGCTACACTTGCACCTATTGCAGAGCAAGTTGGTGATGATAATGCGGCCACTCAATTTAGATCTGAAATTAAAAATAGATTAGAAGACTGGTTTACTGCTAGTGATGAAGCAGGAAGTTTAAATTTATCTGAATTATTTTACTACAATAAGACTTGGGGAACAGTTATTGGATATCCGGCTAGTTTTGGTAGTGCAGCAGAATTAAATGACCACCACTTCCACTATGGTTATTTTATAAAAGCTGCTGCTGAAATCGCGCGAGTAGATCAGGCTTGGGCAAGTGACTCTAAATGGGGAAAAATGGTCGACTTATTAATTCGTGATATAGCCAATCCTGATCGAAATGATCAAGACTTTCCTTTCCTAAGAAACTTTGATCCTTATGCAGGACATTCATGGGCATCAGGTCATTCAAGGTTTGGGGATGGCAATAATAATGAATCCTCTTCAGAAGCGATGAACGCTTGGGCAGGCTTAATTCTATGGGGAGAAGCAACTGGTGATAAAACAATTCGTGATCTAGGTATCTACCTATATACGACAGAAATGAATGCAATAAATGAATATTGGTTTGATGTAAATGATAATATACATCATCCAGACTTCACTCGTTCTACTGCTAGTATGATTTGGGGTGGCAAAACAGTTGGAGATGCAGTTTGGTGGACAAACAATCCTGAAGAAGTACATGGAATTAACTGGTTACCAATTACAGGTGCTTCCTTATATTTAACACATTATCCAGATTATACAGCTAAAAATTATAACACTCTAGTTTCAGAAAACGGTGGCACAAATTTTAACGTGTGGGAAGATCTAATCTACATGTATCGTGCGATTTCAGATGTAAATGATGCCAAATCATCATTTAATTCAAGAATTTCAAGTATGACTCCTGAGGCAGGAAATTCTAAGGCAAATATGTACCATTGGATTTATAATTTGGATGCAATCGGAAATGCGGATCCGACGATCACTGCTGATTATCCAATTTATGCTGTCTTCAATAAAAATGGTAAGAAAACATATGTCGTATATAATATGACATATGAAACAAAAACAGTTCGTTTCTCAGACGGCCATACTGTAACAGTAGAGCCGAATAGCTTTAATACTGGAAATGGAAGTGGCAACGAAAATCCTAATCCAGATCCAGATCCGGATCCAGTTCCAGACACAATAACCATCCCTGCCAAAATTGAAGCTGAAAATTATACAAATATGAGTGGAGTTACCCATGAAGCAACAACAGATAGTGGTGGCGGAGAAAATATTGGCTACATTGATACTGGAGATTATTTAGATTATGCGATCAATGTCCCAAAAGCAGGCGCTTATAAGGTTGAATATCGTATAGCTAGCCAAACATCAAATGGTCAGCTTCAATTTAAATCAGATACAAACACTTTAGCAACAACAGATATTCCTAATACTGGTGGCTGGCAAAATTGGGAAACCATCTCAACAACAGTTAATTTAACTGAAGGTGAACAAACGATCAGACTTTTTGCATCTGGATTTGAGTTTAATATCAATTGGTTTTCAATCGAACCAATTTCTACTAATGAGCACAAAACGGATGACTTTACCGTAAATGCAATTAGCCAGTCTGAAGATCAGGTAACGATTCAATTTACACCAACAACTCCAGCAAAATATGTTGACATCCATTTTTTAACTAACAATACAAATCAACATAATCTTAGAATGACAAACAAAAATGGAGTATGGGAACAAGTTATCTCTGGTTTAAAACCTGGTGATAAAATTGAATACTGGTTTACGTATGAAAAATCCGGTCCACAATATGAATCACCACATTATACGTATACCAAATAAAGAAAACAAATTTATAATGTATATAAACTAAAAAGAATAGCTATAGCGCTAATGTTGGTTGTACCTTACTAAACCAACATTAGCGCTATTTTTTCGCTTTTACAAGTTGTTAATTTCCGTTACATCCATTCACTTTAAAGGTTATTTTATGATATTTATTAGTATTGAATCACCTTATTTTGGTAATACAATGATACAGAATTCCTACCTATTTCTTTAGAATGGTACAGAACTTCATCAGCTTTCTGGATGAGTTGATCTTTTTCTATAGGATACGTTGAAGTAGAATGAGCAATACCAATACTAATGGTTACGCTGTTAGTAACTGTTGAGGTTTGATGTTTGATTTTTAATTTATGAATAACCTTATTCAAATCTTTAGCAATATCAACAACTTCTTCAACCGTTTTCCCATTTAATAAAACAAAGAATTCTTCTCCCCCGTACCTTGCAAAGAAACCCTCGGACATATCTACTCTATTTTTCAAAGATTGAGCAACTAATTTTAAAATTTCATCACCCTTTTGATGTCCGTATGTATCATTAAATAACTTAAAGAAATCTATATCAATCATTAAAACAGTGCTGGATATTCATTTTTAGGGTTTATACCTACTTCCCCTATATGCTAACTAACAACCCGTTAATCCATAGCTTCGACATATTAGAAATAAGTGGTAAATAAAGTGCTTTTTGCGTTGTAAGGCTATCTTCATTTACTTTAATATTCAATTCATATGTGGCATATCCCACACCTGATAATGTCTCATTATTCAGTTCAGTACCCATCCACATATGCGGAAAGGATACAAAAACTGTCGGATGTTCAGACATTGTTCAGGTCCTACAAGTTTATCCCAATAAATCCCCCATTCTCCGCTCATTTCTACATATTTATGTTCATTAAAGTTCATATCACGTAAATCAAGCAAACCGTTTTATGCGATTATCTCCCTCCCTTTAAATGCAAAACTATTGGTGGGAGAAATATAAAACTAGTTGATCCAATCAGTTAAAAATAATAAAACAACTCTTTTTATCCTCACTACATTTATCTCTCCACTCATTTTCTTTTCTTCTCTCAATTGTGGAATGACTCAGATGATGTACCATTTATTTTTATGTAAATTTAGAGCTCTTCTCTATTTAAAATATTTCATTAAAACCCCTCGAATGAAGAGCTATTTTATACAACAGATTACATATACGTGACTTTCTCCATAAATCTGTAAAATATAGGCTAGGAAAAGAATAGATCCTAGCCTCATGTTTTATTTTTTTCAAAACTAGTAGTGTTTCTTTTGTCTATTATTGTCATCTTCATCCATAGCTCCTGCAATGAGGTCATTGAGTAGACAACGACGGACTGCATTACAAAAAACTTCACCCTCAATAAAAGCATTGACTTTGACTTTAAAGTCTTCATCGAAAACTCCTGCTAGATTTTCTACTTTATCTGAATCTAAAACTGATCGTTTATAATAGGTTTGGTTACCATTTCTGTCGTATTCTCTTCTTATCATTGTAAATCCTCCTTCCGATATAAAAATTAAAAAAGAATGTAACGATTTTCCTAGATTAATCAGCCTTTTTATCATCTAGGTTAAACTAGAGGTTTAACTGAGATACGTTTTGGTGAATGATAGTAAACTTTTGAAGTAGATCTTGAAACAGAAAGTTGGTTTCGATAATAAATTCCGATTGATGTTCAATCGGAATCTATTACTACTTTTTGTTAGTATCTATGACGTTTTTTCGGGCGATCTTCTTCATCTAACAGACCATTAACAAGGTCATTAATTAAGCAACGACGAACAGCATCACAAAAATCTTCTCCATCAATTGATGCACGTACAGGAACTTTAAAGTCTTCATCGAAAATATCAGCTAAACGCTCTAATTTTTCATCAGAAACACCTGCTACATTGTTATTATTTCTTCTATAGTTTCCCATTAAATTACACCCCCTTATTAATTCTTAATGTATTATACGTTTAACATATTAAGAAGGAAGGGCAAATGTAATTACTATCAAAAAATGTGCTAGTTTCCGTCTAAACCGAAAACACTCTCGAATACAAGAACTTAAATTTTCAAATCAACCTAATCAACTAAAATCTTTACTGGTTACTAAGAACAATTTGAAAGAATATACGAAAGATAATAACAAAAATGACATCTCATCATTCATTTGCTAATAAGCTTACACTATTGAAAAAAAGTTAAAATATCCATTTATTTTTCCAAAAGAAAAGGAACATTGTTAAATATGGTATAAATAGACCGATATTCCAAAGAATAATATTGAAAAAGTATTAAACGTTTATACTAATAAACCATTTAGATACACCTTATTTAGCATACTCCCTAATAGAAAAGGAGTACACTTGTTAGTAAATTTATTAATTGTCAAAACTATAATAATCGACTGAATGCAAGCAATATCTTGTCATGATTAGAAAATGTACCTATTTTTATTATTTAAAATTATCTTGTTTATTTACGAAAGGGGTTTTCATGAGGTATGGAAATTAATTGGTTTGAATGGTTAGGATACTTAGCTTCTCTTATTGTGCTTATTTCTTTATTAATGAGTTCAATAATCAAGCTTAGATGGGTTAATTTAATCGGATCTAGCTTGTTTTCACTTAATGGATTTTTAATTGGTGCTTTACCTGTAGGCTTTATGAACTTAGGGATCGTAATTATTAATATTTACTATCTTGTGAAAATATATAGTGCTAGCGCTAAGCAAGAATACTTTAAGCTCCTCCCTATTGAGAAGGATTCAGAGTATTTTAACCACTTCCTAGAATTTTATAAAGAAGGACTTAAGAAATTCACAGATCCCGCTAAGCTCATAGCAAATCATTACGAAGTGAGCTTTTATATTTTACGAAACATGGTACCAGCAGGTGTATTTTTAGGGTCTAAGCACGATGAAAATACGTTAAAGGTTGAACTTGATTTTGTTATTCCAGAATATAGAGATTTTAAAATCGGTAGCTTTATTTATGAAAACAGCAAAGACCACTTTTTAAATAAAGGCTATAACAGACTAATTAGCTATACAACTCATGAAGAACATATCGAGTATTTACGAAAAATGGGTTTTGAGAAAAAGAAAGAAAATGGTAGGGATTATTTCGAGAAGATTCTAACATAATAGTGAAATAATTGTGTGAGTTATTTATTCGCGTAAAACAACATCCAATTGCTAGTAGGTAATAATTAGTTAAGATCTCTAAGATTTATTTAAAAAGCCCCTCCAATTAAAGGGGCTCTTTAAATTACTTACTAGTGCAGTAATCTTCTATCTGCCTTTTACATAAATTGTATATATCACAATTTTTTTAGGATTTATACCATGCGACTTTTTTTAACTGTTTCATTGATCCCCCACCTAGGAGTCCAATTTAACTGATGTTTAGCTTTACTAATATCTAGGCTTAACATTTTTGCCTCATGTACATCTGTTTGTTGATCAATAGTCCAGGTTCCTTCTCCCCATTTTTCAACCACTAAACGAAAAAGGTTAGATATACATAAACAAGCAAAAAGCTTTTATAGATAGTTACTTCTAGGTATGTAAAAGTTTAGATGATTAAATAGTTGGTTTTGCAATGTGATTTGTCGTTTGTTGTCGAAAAACTAATATATCTTGAATTAGTTCAAATAAAACGTTCAAACTAGCAAATAAATATAGAAAAGAAGCAAATATAATCAAAAAAGAGCAAATATAATAGACAACATAGCAAATATCCCGACCGAATAGATAATTTAAAGGGTGTAATCCTCATTAAAATGGATTACCCCTCCTTTAAAACATTAACAACAATGTTTTAATATGACATATTCGGGAACTATTAATAATATCTACATATTTGAAACAGATGGTTACCACTTAAAAATAAAATTATGATAGAATTTACGAGCAAATAATAAAACAAAGCATGAATTATGTTCACAAAAAAAATTCTTTTTAATAACAGCCTGACAAACATCTCTTTATATAGAAGTTACGTTTTCAGGTAACAAATTATAGATAATTACTGGAGGTTATAACATGAACGAAAAAGTGGATTTAGTGGCACTAAGAGAAGTATCGAGAGAAGAGTTTCTTGATCTAGCTCAAAATGGGGCAAGAGAATTATTTGAACTTGAAAAATATAAAGTGTTTGATGCGTTAAAAGGTGAAGAGCAAAATTACTTTGTCTATGAAATGGGAACACACAAATGCTTTTTAATTAATCAAGATACATGCTATCAATTAGTTACATCATTTTATTGTGGTGGAAATAAACCAACGATTCTTGAAGGCTTAAACAATATTGCTTCTTCATTAACATAACAGGAATCGTCAATACATAGAGAATATTAGTAATTAAGAGAACTCTTATATAGGGTTCTCTTTCTCTTTATAAATATCTTTCCCCCCCATTGGATATCAACAGAAAAATATGGTAATTACAAGTAAGAATATAGGATAATACCTAAAAGGAGTGATAATAATGGATCTTCTTACTAGTGTATTATCTTTTGTTGGAAATATTGTATCTGCTTGGTCAATGGCAGCTTGGAGTTACTTTCAAGAAAAGTTAGGAAACGGTTAAACCTTAAAAGAGGCTGGGACATAGGTATTTTAAGCTAGTGATAAACCCGAATTATAAGGTGATATTTTAATTAATCATTCGCCTAATAGTTCGGGTTTTTACTTGCCATTTTCAATAGATTTTTTGATTTTGTATACGATTTTTAAGAACTAGTGGAATGGAGCGGAAGACACTCGACTCCTACGGGAATAGAGGAAAGGCTAAGACCCCACAGGCGCTTGTGCCGAGGAGGCTTAGCTTCCTCCCCGTGGAAAGCGAGTGTCTGCAGCATAATGAAACGAACTTATTTTTTTAACTTAACTGATTTAGATTTATTCCTCTTTTTATATGATTTCTTTAATTATGTCCCAGCCTCTTTTTCTTATAACCTAAAAAAGCTGGATTTAATTATTCATATTACGAAGCTCTCTTGCTAAAATAGAGCGCCTAAACCCCTTTTGGTGAAGCAATTCTTTTAACTCTTGTGAAGTTAGATAAGATAGGCGAAGATGATAATAGTTTATGTATTCTATTAAAGCAAAGCAGTACAAAAATAAATAAAATCCATTGAAAGTAATTGGAGAGTATCCAATATTTTTCAGATAGATAAAAAGACCTATACATAATAAGAGCACGTTAATTCTTCTAAACCAACGGAATACATGTAATTGTCTTTGTGATAAATGATAGCTTTTGTTATGTTTGACTTTACTCCATTTTAAATACCAATAGATACTGCCCTGTAAAAGAATAAATTCGAGCAAAAGAAAGGCATAGATGTTTTCTAAAGAAGTAAGATGAGCGTCGAATGTATCCAAAATATTAATATATAGTACCCAAAGAAATGCAAACATGACTAATGCAAAAAATTCACCAGACATTAAACTAAATAATTTCTTTTCAACGTTTTTCTTCACTGTTGTCCACCTCTTATAATTCAAACAAACACTAAAATACAGCTGAAAAATATTACTACTATCAAATATGTTAATCTACAAATTAACGTAATATGAAAACTTTTCTTTGAGTTCCTTGACTTATAATTCAAAACCAAAGAGTAAATTAAATAAAAAACAAGTTTATATTTAGTGATAAAGCTGAATATACAAATATAGAGATCCTATTAATCCAGATATTGCTAAAATAGATTTGAATAGTGTATTTAAACTCCAATTTATTATACAGTTATAAATTAGACCAACAGTTATGATACCCAATGCAATCTTCCCCAGAAGTAAGAAATCAAATAGTAAGAGACTAATCGCATAAAGTAAACTTCCTATAAAAAAAGACAATTCAAACATGATATGTAAAGGGTGTATTTGTTGTTCGTTTTTTAGCTTTTTCATATCTTTTTTTAAAGCAAAAAGAAATCCAATAATTATTCCACATGTAAGCAATATTTTTAAAATTAGAACAAAAATGAAATTCACGCCTTTCTAATTTCTTTACAGTTATTGTATTTAAATGCTGTAGTATGTGATAAAATTTATTTACTAAATATTCCATTTGTAAAGGAGGTAAAAGATGAGTTTATCATTTTTAGGTTTTTTGAGTATTATTTGTGCTCTTTTAATAACGGTAAATAAAGAAAAGTATAAATGGCTAGTAGCTCCAGCAGGATTTAAACAGAAACCAAAGATTGCGATAGCCTTTTATTCCATTCTTGGAGCTTTACTTATGTTAAGTTCCCTTGTAAATAATCCTTACATAACTAATTTTATTTTACCTGTGTTTGTAATCTGTTTATGCTTACTTACAATCTTAGTTATAAATGCAAAAGGATCGCAATCAGCAAGTTAATTAGTTTGAATAACTTATATAAAAGGAAGCGGTGATCAATAATATGATTCCGCTTTTTTACTTTTAATTCTACTAAATTCAGCTATACCTTACTTCTTAGGTTTTCTTCATTCGTTTCACTATAAATATGATTAGTACAAATAAATGAATAATTAGGATGACTGGAAAATATAAATTATTTATAGCTCGTAGAAATTTTGCATCATTACTTGTTGTCGTATTACCTTCAAATAAAGCAAATTCTTCTGCCCCTATCGTAGCAATATCTAAAACGACTCCTATCACAGAGAAAAAGATCAAGCTATAAATCCATATAGCAGATTTAGATAGTAATATTTTCATGACTGTTCTCCTTCTGTGCCTTATATTCGTGCAAAAACTAAAACTAGATTAGAACAAACAGATAATCTATTAACCATTAACTAATCTTTCAACCTGCAACAATTCTTGATTCTCAAATTCCATTCTATATATATCTGGCTTAGTTGTATTTAATAGAAAATCCAAATCATATTTTTTGTCATAATAGCCCATCATTAGCGTCATGATGACTGCATGAGTACTAATAACGACCTTGCGTCCTTTGTGCGTTATTAGTAATTTCTGTAAGATTTCTATTGCACGCTTTCTGCATTCCGAATTTGACTCTGCACCAGTTAATGAAAAGCTATCATCATCAAAGGATTTCTCTACTAAAGGCATTAGCTCTGAGTCAGACATTCTAGTCTCTTTTACTGTAAAAACTCTTTCTCTAAAATCTTCATATACCATAACTTCTTGCCCTAATTCTTCCGCTAGCTGCTGCACCGTCAATGTTGCACGAAGGTATGGGCTTGAAACGACGAGGTCAATTTTCTCTTTCTTTAGAATCTCTGTAACACTCCGAACTCCCTTTCTTCCTAATTCGGTTAAACCTCTCGTCCTTTCCTCTCCTTCTTTAGGCGAATCACAATGTCTAACCATATATATATACGTTTTCATAAAAGCACCTCAATGTTAAAAATCTATTTATTAACTAATATAAAGCTGTAAAAACAATTAAGTATCCGAAATCCTAGCAACCATTGATAGAATAGCTAAACTCAAATTAAATATTAACATATTTTTACAGAATTATAGTGGAATTGTTGAAATAATTATGTAGCTTAGATTTTCTATAGTAGTGACTAATTAATTTTGGATATATAAGCATTTGTCCCTGCTGATCAAATAAGCACGTTTGCTATTAGTTAACATACAAATATATACTTCTAGTTACGATCAATTAGCTTACATTAGTAATAGAAATCTTTTCTTCTTTGCGATTCTGTTTTATTCGATAAATAATAATTAATGATATAAAACCAAATACACCATAAATTATTGATATTTTAAAAGGCTGTATATATTGCATAAGTGGTACAAATAGAAATGCACATAAACCACCTATATGTCCAATTACATCTAGAATACTTAAGTATGTACTTCTATGTTCATCTGGAATTACATCAGCTGAGATTGTTTGTATTACTGGAGAATATATGATTTGACCAATTGACATTATAGCCATAGCCATATATAAAATTGATGGTATTTCACCCATACTAAGAGCTATATATCCTATAAAAAACAACAATACACCAAATATTAGAGATTTAATTTCATAGACTTTCTTCAATAGATTAGTGATAGCAAAAGTTAAAAAGAAAATGATAAGTGTATTTTCACTTCTTAAAAATCCTAAAATTGTATATCCCTCTGTTTCAAATATATTTACATAATGTACACTTAAATAATATGGTAATTGATTATTCATCAATGAAAGAATTAAAGTTAGCAAAACTAAGAATCGAAAAATAGGAGCTTTTAGCATATGCTGATAAACTCTAAGTTTATTACTATTAGGTTTTAATTGATTTTTTACACGGATATTATTTGTTTCCACTTTTCGCTTAATAAAATGATCCTGGATAAAAATTGCTATACAGATACATGATAAAATAGAACTACAACCAACTAAGAAAAATAATAAAGAAGAATACTGCTTAAATAGAAAACCTCCTAATATACTCCCAAGTGCAAAAGACAAATTTGACACCCATAGAAGTACAACATAGACAGATTTACGATTTTTATTTGTTGTTTCATCAATGATAAAAGCACTATAAGCTGGACCTGATAAGCCAGAAAAAAAGTAAATCAAGAGAAAACTAATAAATATAATAGCGATAAGCATTTCAGTAAAAACACTTGAGAAACAGGCTAGAAAAAAACCAATTCCAATTCCTATTTCCCCCAATATAATCATTTTCTTCCTTCCATATTTGTCTCCTAGCTTTCCTCCTAGTAACCCTCCTATTATTCCAGCTATCCCTACACCTAAAACCATCAATGAAGCTTTGTTAATTCCAACGTGATCAACAAAATATACGACAACATAAGGCATAACCGTTGCGTTAAAGAAGACAGATATTAACAAAAGTACAATTCTTAACTTAATCATTTTACTAAATGAATGATAGTCTTTAAGAAAACCAAATTTACTCAGCATTTTATAAAATTGGTCCGAACATTCTAATTGCAATTGAAATGAATTCGTTCTGCTCCTCTTCACTTGGATTATTGGCATATGAAAGGACTGTTCCGAAAAGAAAATTAATATAAGCTACCGATAACCTATCTGCATCTCCATCTATAAGCTGTCCTACCGCCTGACCGTACATAATAAATATTTTTATATCATTTTGAATTAGTTCTGTGTGTTGAGTAATCATTTTAAATTCATTTGGAAAACGTTCATGCTGGGCGATAACTTGAACGATTAATCTCAGGTAAACCTTCATGTTAGAGAATAATATGAAGTGTTGCTTAATCATTTCCTCTAATTCATCAATAATTGAAGTTGGATGTTTATTAAAATTCAAAAAGCTATCTACAAACTCTTCTAAAGGTTGTTCAATACAAATAGCAAATAATGACTCTTTACTTCCATAATATGAAGCAACACTTCCAAAACTCACATTAGCTTTTTGGGATATATCAGACATAGTTGTTGCTTCATAACTTTTCATACTAAACAATTCAGTTGCTGCATGAAGTACATCTCTTTTTTTCATTTCTAATGTTCTTTTATTTTCACTATTTTTCATTAATATTCACTCCACATTCTATAAACAATACCAAAATGATTGATTAATCAATCATTTTGGTATAAGAATAATCCAATCGGAAATTTTTGTAAATACTTTCTGTTAATTCTCTTAGTAAATTCTTTAACTAGTCATACTATTCTTAAATATGTTAACCAAGTAATTATCATAGAAGTATAAATATTCGATACATTTTGTGATCGCTTAACACTTTTTGAAACCTATGAATTACTTCAAACGTATAAATATCAAAGGTATGATCATTAATTTTAACAAAGCAATTCTCAAAAAGGTGGTAATTAGTGTGATCGGAGCACTTGTAAATTTCATTATTCTTATTCCGTTTTTAATTTTCGCTATAATCCTATCAAAAGGTAAAGGAGCATTCCTGCTTGCAGGTTATAATACAATGTCTGAAAGTGAAAAGGCTCAATATGATGAAGTAGCATTATGCAAATTTATGGGGAAAATTATGTATGGTGTTAGCTTTTGCATCCTATTATTTGCATTCAGCGATATAGTGGAAAACCAGGCTTTATTTTTGATTGCTCTTATTTTACTAATCTCTATCATCATATTTGCGTTAATATACACAAATACAAAAAAAAGATTTAAAAAGAATGGATAAAAATAAAGAGGACTTCTGATCATGAAGTCCTTGTGCTAATTATGTGTATTAAGGTATTTGCTTATCTCTCTTTATATGATAAATTCAAAGCCTGTAGCTTCTTTAAATGGTGCTTTATATTCTTTAAAGATAAATTTTATTTCTGAAGAATCATCTGGTACAGATGGTGTTACAATAAAAGTATATGATGTATGACCTCCGGAGCCTCCCCCTCCCTCGTTTTGACAGTCGTATTCAGTTCCTTTGCCGTCATCTACTACTAGACCAAACCAAGTGTGTTCACGTTCTCGAAAATCCCAATTAATTTCATCAGTATCTTCTCTATCAATGCTGAAATGAACAATACTAGCATTTTTATATTGGCGGATAAAAGTTACTGAATAAAATAACTCATCTTTTTCAAAAAACCTTAAGATTGGAATATTTCTAACAAAGCCTTTTGGCACAACTATAGGTTTATACATCTCTTCACTTAGAAGTTCTGCAAATACCCCATTTAGAAAATCTTCATAAAAACCATATTTTTTCGACCAACTACTAATAAGTTTCTTTGTTGGAAAACCAGGATTATTAGACGAAAGATCTTTTCGTTGTCTAATTAGCTCACATATTTTTTCATCTACATCTTCAATTCTTTCATCATAATGCTTTGTTGGTGGTTCAAATGGTAAACGTTTCATTATTAATCCTCCAAAGTTAAAGTGTTATATTATTTTAACATAAATTGGAAGATGATCATTGTTGTTGTCACACTGACGCTAGTTTAGTAGAAAAGCAGCATTCCTGATTAAATAGAAATGCTACTCGATTGGGGAATATAGTTATTGTTGCTTCATTAAGCCAAAGCTTCTAGTTCTTGGTTTAAGTAATAAAACCGCTCATCACCTTTTGATCTTTATAAACTTCCGTTTACCAACTTGTAGTATTAATCCATCGGTAACAGCTATTTTTAATTGTGTATCTTCAATTCTTTCTCCATTTATTTTTACTCCTTTATTTTCAATCATTCTTCGAGCTTCACTTTTTGAGCTTAATAATTGTAAATCAACTAGTAAATCAAGAATTAAAATTTGATCATTTCCGCTCCATTTGACCTCAGGCATTTCATCAGGAATTGACCCTTTTTGGAAAACTGAGACAAAATGCTGCTCTGCACTGTTCGCTTCTTCCAAACCATGGTACATTTCAACAATGGTTTTGCCTAATAGCATTTTCGCATCTCTTGGATGAAGTTCATCAGAATGTAACTGATTCTTAATGATCTCAACTTGTTCAGGTGTAAAAGCTGTCACCAACTCAAAGTATTTAACCATTAACTCATCAGGAATGGACATGGCTTTTCCGTACATTTCCTGAGGGCTCTCATCAATACCGATGTAGTTTTTCTTAGATTTAGACATTTTCTCAACACCATCAAGTCCTTCCAATAATGGCATTAGTAAAGCGACTTGCTTTTCCTTGCCAAACTTTTCTTGAAAATGTCGTCCCATTAAAATATTAAAATGCTGATCAGTTCCACCAAGCTCAATATCAGATTCTAAAACAACAGAATCGTACCCCTGCATCAATGGGTAGAAAAATTCGTGTAGAGATATTGGCTTTCCTAAAGCAATACGTTCCTCAAAATCATCTCTTTCTAAAAGTCTTGCTACCGTAATCTTGCCAGCAAGCTGTATTACATCCTCAAAGTTTAGATCAGATAACCACTTTGAATTATAATGGAGCTCAACCTTTTCCATATCGATTACCTTTGCAAATTGTTCGAAATATGTTTTCGCATTATGCTTCACTTCATCCTCTGTTAATTGCTTTCTTGCCACTGACTTTCCTGTTGAATCACCAATTTTTCCAGTGAAATCACCAATAATAAGTTGAATGTTGTGACCATTATCTTGAAACTGCTTCATCTTGTTAAGAACCACAGTATGTCCAAGGTGTACATCTGGAGCTGAAGGATCTAACCCTAATTTGATTTTCAGTGGTTTATTTTCAAGTATTGATTTTGCAATTTTCTTTTCTAACTCTTCTGTTGGAATAATATCTTGAACTCCTTGACTGTAAATGATCATTTGCCTTTTTACTTCTTTTAATTGTTCCTCTTTTAACTCTTCTATGAAATTACTCATTATTGTTCCTCCTAAAAAAATCAATATAAAAAACCACATCCCCAAGAAAAGGGACGTGGTTAACTTCTGCACGCGGTACCACCCTAATTGAAGGAACTTCTCCTCCCACTTTACGATTAACGGCTCGTCCGTTCTTTGCTACTATCTTTTTCACAAAGAATGCTCAAGGTCTGTAATTCATCATTATCTTTGCGTCGATTTTCACCACCCATCGACTCTCTGTAAGCAGGGAGATAATGACTACTGAATAACCTGTCATCACTTTAAAATATTTAATTGTATATTAAAAGTTATTTTCTCGTATTACCCTTCTAAGTAGCTTAGAGATATCTTTTTTCTCATCGGTAGCTAAACTTGAAACAATCTCTACTTCACCTTTATGAAAGGTTGGATATATCTTTTCCATAACGTCTTTACCTTTTTCGGTTATCGTAACGTAAGTGATTCGTCTATCTCTGTTATCTACCTTTCGATAACACAGCTCTTTTCGTTCCAAAGTTTTTGTAATATTGCTTATTGTTGCTTTTGAAACACCAGCCGATTGTGCTAATTTTTTCGTTTCCACTGATTTCCATATCCACAAATCATAAAGCAGAGAAAATGAAGTCCATGATAACCCAAACTCAGATAGCACTTCTCGTTCCATTTTGTTTCTTAGCCCTTGAGCAACTCTATAAATATTCGTTACAACAGAGATAGCATCTAAATCAAGTGAATCTAAAGGTAGCTTCGCTAAGAGATTTATTGTATCTTTCTCATCAGATAACAATTCCCCATCATCATCAAAAGCATGAATAATAATCACCTCCGTTTGAATTTTCATAATCGTTAGCTACGAAACGATAATACCAAAAAATTTTTTTCTTTGCAATAACATGTTAAGGATCTCTTGTCAGATCAATAATTAGGACTAGGATTTTCTGAAAATTATTTCGCTCTGAAATTTGAACTAAGTTCACTTCACATATCGAACGTATTTACTTTAATTCAAAAAAACACAATTCCTTTTGGAAAGTACTAAAACAAATCTTCTGATTATTTTAACACCACCATAAATTATTTTAAGATAATATCTATATCTTCAGCTGTAGGGTTTTCTTCAGTATAGGCAATCCAATACATATATTGCATAGAAAAATCTTCTGTGTATTCTTCTTCATATGTTACTGCTTTTGCCATCTCTCCAAGTACTTTAACACCTTTCACATTCGAATTCTGTGGTTGTTTATCTGATAAAAGTAGAGTTACAGATGGACCATCACTTCTTCCAAATATCATTCCATTTACCTCTTGATCTAACAGTGATAACGTAAGATCATCAGGTCCAGCAACCCATTCTAATTTTCTATCATGATTTTTTAAGATAACAAGATCTGGATTATGATTATTACTATTGATATGGTTATTTTTAAAAATTACATAAATAAAGTTACCTTTAATATCATAATCAATTATTTCTTTTTCTTCCAACTTATTTTCTGCCATAGTCCTCAGGATTTCTTCTTCTAAAGATAGATTTTCAGTATCAGTAGGTTCCACATCATCCTTTGAACAACCAATCAATATAATCATGATGATAAAAGTTGAAATTAAAGCTTTCATAAAATCATCCCTTTACTTAAAAATCCTCTTTTAATGAGTTTACCTAATTTTAACATAAAGTTTTTTAACCAAGGACATTTTTAATAAGGCACTTTATTACGAAAACACCCTTCAATAAAACTGTCTAACTACCTATATGCTGTCACAGCGTCTCTCACACTCTATTTCATTTCATTAAATTTTAAAAATTAACATGTATCTTTTTTTTAAGCATGCTACATTCGTACTGTAACAAACAAAAAATATGTTTTGAAAGGCAGGAGGAATAATGAAATACAAAATCGAAACATTACCAACCTACCGGATTGCTTATTTACGACAAGTTGGTCCATATGGTCCAGCAAATATCGAAGTAATGGAAAAGTTAAAAAAATGGGCAAGTGAGGAGAATTTACTTAAAGATTCGATTTTATTTGCAATTCCATTAGATAATCCGGAAAAAACACATCATGATCATTGTAGATTTGATGCTTGCATAGTACTTCCAGAGAATTACCCGGTTATTGATTATGTTCTTGAAGGAGAAATTATTGGTGGGAAGTATCTTGTTTTTGAGGTAAAACATACTGCAGATGATATTAGTAAGGCATATTTTGATATCCTTCAATTCCTCCAAACTAGTGGTTATAAAATAGAAAATAAACCAATCATGGAAAAATATATTGGTGATATTGATAGCAGCCCTTATTGCGAAATATGTGTTCCTGTTGAACAGTAATAGTTAAAACTAATAAGAACAAGTCGCTTAGAATATTTGTAGCTTCTTGTTCTTCAAGCTTTAAAAAAGAATATTCCTTAAATTAAACACTTAAAGTAGTTCATCTTCTATCCCCATTTTTTTAAGTGCTTTATTTAAAATCTCTTTATCAATTTCATTCACTAAAAGGTACTTTTCTTTGTAAATTGTTTTTATCGCTTTTTTTATATCTTCTTTACTATTTTTAGTACTAGATAGATTTTTAATAAAAAGATTTAAGTTAAAATCTTCCATCCCTTCATGCAAGGGTGGTTGTAGATAAGTTATTTGTTCGTAATTTTCATAGTGATTTCTAGAAAAAAATCTGTTTCGATTTATACACTCTTTCTTTTCTTCTTCAGTGTGAGCCATTTCTTCTGTTTCAGTTTCTAAAAATATGGCTCTAATTGATGAGTTTCCTGCATGAATCGCATCAGCTTTTAACAAATCCTCTATTTTAGCTAAAGTTTTTGTACCCACTCCATTATTTTGCTGTTGTGGATTCGTGACAATATAGACAATAAATCCAGAATTTATCTCTGCAAAATAATGAGCAGTCGCAAATGATACAAGATCATCTCCAATAAGACCAACCAGGAAATGAAAATTATTTTGATTGATCATTTTTGCATACGTTAAACTTCTATGAAAAATACTATGGTGTTCTCTCACTTCTATTGGAAAAGCTTGATCGTATAATTTCATTACAGCTTCAAAGTAAGATAGATTTTCATTAGTTACTTCAACCCATTTGATTGTCATACATCTAGCCACCTAGTTAATATTTCTATTCATAATACTACAAAAAAGAAGCTAGGACATAAGTATTTAAGCTAATGACAAACCCGAATTATTAGGTGATATTTCAAGTAATATTCAATAGATTGTTTGATTTTGCTTACTATTTTTAAGACCTTAGTGGAATGGAGCGGAAGACACTTGACTCCTACGGGAATAGAGGAAAGGCTGAGACCCCGCAGCGTAGCGAGGAGGCTCAGCTTCCTCCCCGTGGAAAGCGAGTGTCTGCAGCGCAATGGAACGAACTTGTTTGTTACAACTTAACTGAAGTTAAATTTATTGGTCTTATTGTATGATTTCTTTATTTATGTCCCAGCCTCCTGAACACCTTACATCTATTTATGAGATAGTGATATTTTTCTTCTATTGATAATGTTATTCGTGGAGTAAATATATACACCTTATAGTATTTTCTCTAAAATAGTTCATTATCAATTCTTCACCTTTTATTCTACCTTAAGAATCTATTTCGCTCTTAAAGTAATTAACCCAATACTTGGTCTATTAAACAATCTAAATTGAGCGAACCAAGGGCCACTTACACCTAAGCCGTTGTTGACATACTGTGTATGATTATCAACAGTATGAACACCTGTAACATTTACTTTACCTGGTAAAAAGCCATGATTTGGTGCATATAATGGACCGATTATTGGTAATTGAAATTGTCCTCCACGTGTATGACCGTTTAGACTAACATCCCAATGTCTCCATTCTTCTCCTTTATCATTTAACTCTGATGTTCGATATTCGCGTATTGAAGAATCTTCTTTGTCAATTTCTGTGGGACGATGTGCTATTTCAATTGTAAATGGATTCTGCTGCTGCTTATATCGAGCATTAAACTGTTCACTTGCCTCGATTAATCTCTCTGGAGTTTCGTTTGCACCCACTTCATTTATGACAACATATGGATTCGTTTTTAGCCAGATAGATTGCTCCCCTTTCTTAATTTCTTGACCTGGGTATAATGGCTTAACATCATATTTAATAAACAGATCATAAAAGCGATTTCCTTCCTTAAGTGCAGCTGTACTGTTATCAGCGTCTTTATCACCTAAAATAAAATACATTTCTTTATTTTTCGGCATACCCTTCAATAAGTTTTCTAAAGGCTGTAAATCTTCTTCGTCATCAGAAGCATAATCTCCAGTGAAAACAACCAATTCATATTTTTGTTTAGTAATCAAATCTACTAGCTTTTCTTGATTTCTACCAAACTCTCTTCCGTGTAAATCAGAAATCTGTAAAATTTTATAATTGTCGAATTGGGCTGGTAAACGATCATGGTCAATTGTCACATTATCAACTACTACAGAATTATTGCTCCATATTGTACCTAGTATAAGTAAGATAACGGTCGCAACCACAATCATTACAGGATTTAGTTTTTTCATTGTTATTCTCCTCTATTGCTCCACAATTTTTTTATAGCTTTTTTCTGTAAATATAAATGTTACACCATATATGATGGTATAAATGATAGCTGCACAAACAGCACTACCTAGTACAATTAGCCCCATATCTTCAATAGCAATACCAATGATATTCGTCACAAGCTGTAGCCCAACTGTTAAATGTATAAGCGCAACTGCAAGCGGTGCAAAAAACATAATAAGCGTTTGTTTTCTAATTGTTTGACTTATTTCCTTTTCACTCATACCTACTTTTTTCATTATCGAAAATCGCTTACGATCATCATAGCCTTCTGTAATCTGCTTATAAAAAATCATTAGCGCTGTTTCAGCAAATAATATTGTGCTGATTAACATACCTAAAAACAATAAGCTACCATAACGCACTAATAAGGTTTCTCTGTAAATTGATTTTGATGAAACATCTACATTTCCTATAGATTCAGCTTTTTTTGCAATCTCATGAGAAAATTCATTTACTGCATTTGTACTGCCCTGTATATTAAAATCTTGGAACATAGTAAAAACAATGGGATTTTCTAAGCCAACTTTATGAGCCAAATCTCCAGTTAACGGTGCGATCACAAACATCCAATTAGCATCTACACTATCCGCTAATGAACTATCGATTGGAAGATCTTTTACTGTATCTTTTACATCAAATGAAGTATCCTCTACTGTGATACTTTTTAATTTTGCTGTTACTTCATCTTCTAGGAGTAGCACTTCGTTTGCAGCTAAAGATAGATTTCTTTTTGTTAGCTTATTAAAATCCTCAAGAGGTAAAAGTAGAAAAAATTCTTCCTTTTCATCTCCTGTCAAATCTGCAGCATACTTTCCGCCACGATAGGATGTCGCGGATTTAATTTCGATACCAAAACGCTCCTTATTACTATCAATAAAATCTTGAAGCTCTTTTTGATTCGCTTGATTTTCTACTGTATTTTGAATAGATACATCATATTGAAATGCATTGTTAAGCTCTTTATCAACACCAAAATATAATGAAACTGTCGTTGTCATGACAATCAAGGTAGCCGTACTTAAAACAGCAATATTTGCTAAACCAACTGCATTGAGTTTCATGCGGTAAAGCAGCGTTGAAATCAATGTGAAATACTTTTTGTTATAGTAAAAGCCATCATTTTTACGAAGAATTTTTAAGACGACGATACTGATTGCAATAAAAAGTAGATATGATGCAACAATGACAAAGATTATGGCCATAAACATCACATTAAAATCATCTTTTGGATTATTTACTTTAAAAGATAAAATATATCCAGTTATTAGACTAATGCCACCAAGCAACGCCCAAACAAACTTTGCTTTTGGCTCGACTTCTCCTACTTGAGCACCCTTCATTAATTCAATAACTCGAATAGAATGAATTTGCTTTATGTTACTTAAATGAATAATGAAAAAGAAAATCATATAGGTTGCAATTGTTTTGATCATTGCAGATAACGAAATTGCGTTTACTGTTAACGACACATTCATCAAGCTTGACATAGCTTTACCGACAATTTGATTGAACATTGTACCCATTAAAATACCGATAAAAATCGTGATGAATGCAAGCATCCAGTTTTCAATCAGCAATATTTTTTTAATATGCTTTTTCTCTAAGCCTAATAAATTATAAAGACCAATTTCCTTCTTCCGTCTTTTAAAAATAAAGCTATTTGTGTATATTAAGAAAAGCAGGGAAAGAACAGTAAACAATATGCTTCCAAATTTCATCACGTCGATTGTGAAGTTTCCACCAGATATTGATTTTAGCGCTTCTGCATTTACTAAGTTGTTAATCGTATAAAATAAAGCAACAATGACAATGCAGGTTACGATATAAGGAAGAAACATTAGTCGATTATTTTTTATGTTTGTAGCAGCTAATTTAAAGTATAGTTTGTTATTCATTGTGACTCCTTTTCGCAACTGCAGACGATTGCATGTTGAAAATTTGCTGTGTTAAATCTTCTCCTACATATGATTTACGAATTTCACTGATTATTTTTCCGTCTTTAATGAAAAGCACACGACTCGCTTTACTTGCTGCATACACACTATGTGTTACCATAATGATTGTTTGCCCACTTTCATGAAATTTCGATAATAAATCTAATAGCTCGTTTGCTGAACGAGAATCTAGTGCACCAGTAGGTTCATCTGCTAAAATCAAGCTCGGTGAAGTAATTAAAGCGCGTGCAACTGCAGCCCTTTGCTGCTGTCCTCCCGAAACCTCGTAAGGATATTTATCCAAGACATGATCTATTCCTAACGTTTCTGCTATTTGTATTACCTTTTCATTCATTTCTTTTACTGATTTATTAGCCAGTACTAATGGAAGAAAAATATTATCCTTTAAGTTAAATTGATCCAGCAAATTAAAATCCTGAAAAACAAATCCTAAATGTTTTCGACGAAATGCAGCCAGTTCTTCATTTTTTATAGATTGATAATTCACTCCCTCTAGCATCACTTCTCCTTCTGTGACATCATCCAAGGACGCTAAAATATTTAGCAAAGTAGTCTTGCCAGAGCCTGATTCTCCCATAATCGCAATATATTCACCTTTTTTGACGGTGAAATTTATATCTACCAATGCCTCAACCTTAGCACCTAACCTTGGTTTATATACCTTTGTCACATTCTGAACGTTTAAAATTTCCATCTTTAGCCCTCCAATAAAATAAAAACACCTTTGTTCCAGTACATTTATCATACTGAAAACAAAGGTGTTGTTTATTTGCGCTATATAACAATAATCTTCTCTTTTTCTTCTAAAATTCTTACGAAAACCTTACGATCGTGGAAGGCTCACTGTAAATGTGATTTTTTGGTTCACACTTGCAGCTGTAATAGTACCTTTATGCTGCTCAACAATTTGCTTTGCAATGGCTAAACCTAAGCCAGTACCCCCATCTCTAGTAGATCTAGATGTATCTAACCGATAAAATTGTTCGAAAATACGACTTAGCTTTTCTTGATCAACTGGGTAACATTCATTACTAAATTGAACCACCACAGTATCAGCATCTTCTTTGATAGAAATAGCCATTTGGCTATTTTCAAAGCTATAGTGAACAGCATTACTAATCAGATTATCAAATACTCGTTGAATTTTATTGGCATCGCAAACGATCTCTACGTTCTTATTTCCTTGTAATTGATACGTTATGTTTTTAGTTTGAAGTGTTGGCTGAAACTCAAAACACAATTGTTCAAGCATGAAGCTAATATTTACTTTGCTGTAATTTAATGAAACATTAGATAAATTAAAGCGAGTAATCTCAAAAAATTCATCTATTAAATCATCTAAGCGCTCTGCATTTGTTATCGCAACATTAGTAAATTTTTGATACATCTCTTCTGAAATATTTTTCTCATCTCGAAGCAGGATCAAATATCCAATAATCGATGAAATAGGTGTTTTCAAATCATGTGCTAAATAAACAATTAAATCATTCTTCCGTTGCTCTGCTTCTCTTGCTATTCGTTCTTTTTCCATAAGCTCTGTTTGTAATCTTTGAATACCTTCTTCAACGCTCTTAAATATCGCAGGTAGCTGTAAATCATGCTTTTTCTCTAAATTTATTGTTTCAATGGTAGCTGATAAAGTAGCAGTATACCTGATCATCTGACTGTATTGAAAAATAAAAATTAGAAAGATACTAACAACAAACATAAATAGAGCAATAACAAATATTCGATCACTAATCCATTTTATACCATTTCCAAAATCACCTGTAAAAATTTGGTTATCTGTTAACATTATGATAATAAAAGACAAAATAGAGATAAGAGTAAAGGAAGAAAGAGTATATATAATGAACCTTGCGATCATATATTTAGCAATTTGTTTTTGCTTCGCTTTTTTATTCAAGCTTATACCCTACTCCCCACACTGTTTTAATAAACTTTGGCTTTTTGAAAGGTTCCTTTAGTTTCTCACGTAATCTTGCAATATGAGCCATAACAGTATTATTGTTTTCTATAAATTTTTCTCCCCATACATTTTCAAAAAGCTCTTCAGAAGGTATCACTCTTCCTTGATTTTCTGATAAATACCATAAAATTGAGAATTCGATTGGTGTTAAGTCGACTGTCTCACCGAATAAGGAGCAGGTGTGAGTAGCTTTATTGATTTTAAGACCCCTAAAATCATACTCATTCACTTTTTCTTTAACTGAATGTTCGTTATAGCGTTTATATCTGCGCAATTGTGTCTTCACTCTTGCCATTACTTCAAGAGGATTGAACGGCTTTGTTATATAGTCATCTGCGCCAAGTGTTAACCCTGTTATTTTATCAATATCCTCTATTTTAGCGGTTAACATAATGATAGGATAAAAATACTTCTCTCGAATTTTCCTGCATAAATCAAAACCGTTTATCCCAGGTACCATAACATCCAGAATCGCTAAATCATATTCTTGCTTATGTGTTTCAATATGATTCAAGGCATCCTGCCCATTATGAAAGAAATCCACTATGTATCCCCCATCATATAGATAGATTTTTAATAGATTGGATATATCCTCTTCATCTTCCACTAGCAATATTCTTTGATCCATGTCAATTCCCCTTAGTATCATTAGAGTTTAGTTCAAAAGATTAGACCTTTAGCGACCCTCGAAATCCTCTAGCTCCATAATAGGAGTCAGCACCATTATGATAAACAAATACATGTCCATAACGACAATCACAAAAAAGTGCACCACCACGTTCTCTGATATCCGGCGGTGTTTGCACCCAGCTAGACGTTTTCAAGTCGAAAGCTTCAAGTTTCTGTAACTCTCGATATTGACCTTCGTTTAACAGTTCAATTCCCATGGCAGCTGCCATATCCATAGCACTATTTTCTGGTTTATGTTTCTTCCTTGCGTCTAATGCTTTGCGGTCATAACAAACGCTTCTGCGACCTTTAGGACTCTCCGCTGAACAATCATAAAAAATGTATTCATCCATTTTTTTGTCATAACCAACAACATCTGGCTCACCGCCTGTGCTTTCCATTTCATTTAACGACCACAGTTTGTCAGTATTTGCTTCTAATTTCGATTGAATTTTAGTCCATTCAATTTCTTTATGTCGGTGCATATTTTTCTCAAAGCGTGCTTTCAATGCCACAAGTAATTCTTCACGCTGCTGTAGTGACAATTCGTTGTTAGCTAAATTTTTATCATTTTCTGTCATGTTAAAATCTCCTCCTACTAATAGTCGTTTATCTAAAAATAATTATTGGTTATGTAGTTTAAATAGTGAAGTTGAAGACTTCAGGTGAAAATTTAATTCTTGCTACTTTTTTTATTTTGCGAATATTGTAAAAAACCTAAAATCCCACCTATAAAACCCGTGATGACAAGCGCGGTTCCCATTAAAATATCATATAATCCTTGATCATTAATTATGTAATAAACACCGCTTAACCCTAATAATATCCCCACAATACTAAAGATTATCGTTACTGTTGGATTCTCTTCTTTGGTTTTCTTCCTCACTTACATTCGTTCCCCCATATCTCAATGCTTATAAGTTGTACATTTTCTTTCAATTTCTTCAACAAACCCTCTGGTAGGTGCTAGAATTAGAGATTTAGAGAACAATAGTAACAGGAAAAGCTAATAAATCATTCTTATATATCTTCCTGTAATTTGTTCTTTTTATCAATACTTGTTAAAACAACATAGCCTGCAAGTATTCCATTTATAGATTTATCCATCATACACCTCCATTGATCGTGCAACAAAAGAAAACTTCAAGTTTTAAGAAATGGTTAAACACTTAACTGACAACTTCTAAACTTCGGAAATAGAAATTATTTTTCATACCTTATAATCTTTATTAAATCATTAGAAGGAGAAAGTTCTTTTACAGAAAAGTCAGATCGTTGACGTTGTATTTCTGCGTATTGAACAACGTTATCTTCATAAAGGAAAACCAATAAATAGATATCATCTCTACTACCTATACCACTTGGGTCTTTATAATCCCCACCTAACTTTTCATTCATCGTTTCTTGTGAAGTATAAGGTGGAAAGACTATTGCTTTATCCCAGTTAAAGCTTGTCAAAGAATCTATTCTAATTTCACTATTATTTTTGTCCTCTACTATTTGATAAATTGATTTCTCTAATTCAGTATTTTGTTGAACACCACTACTTTGATTACAGCCTACTATAATGAGTAAAGAACATAAAAAAACTGTAATTTGTTTCATCATACTCCTCACTTCTACTAATTTTCATCATATGTAAATTCTGCTAAAGTAAAAGAACTGTTATCTTCTTTATTGTGCAAGCGCATCTTTTACCTGAAGTCATTTTAATGTTTTGGCTTCATAAAACCTTTGATCAACATTACTAATCCTACAACAAAAATAATTGGAAACAGTATAACCATTAACCCTCCAGCAGCAAAACCACTTCCAACACTTACACCGTAAATAATTCCAATTAGCCAAGATAAAATTGGTGCTATTAACAACATGATGATAAGTCCCCATGTAATAAGTCGTTTTCTTTGAGATTTTTTATTCATCATTCTCACTCCTATAGCTTTTCAATACTAAAAGCATATTAGTTTCAAAACATTTACTCTTTTTTAAATTATCTACCACTGACCATAAAACATCATTCTTTCCATTACAGCAACAATAAGTGTTGTTACTATGTTAACGATGATAATTACTGATAAGAGCACACGAAAACGTTCAGTATGTTTCTTAAGGTATAAATAAATTATTGGAACTTCAATTGAAATAGTTAGAAAAAGAAATCCTAATAAAACAATATAATAAGGACCACTTGTGAAAGCTAGATGCCATGCTACATTCCATCCTTCTGAATAAAAGCTTTCAATTTCTATTGTTCTATAAATATAAGGAAGTAGAAACGATGCAATGTTAGCAATAATAATAATTAAAGTTCCCTTTATTTTTAAGGAGAAACTGCTTTTTAGTCTACCAAGAAACACTATTGCTACTATTTCAATGACAAGAGTTAACAATATAGCATAAGGTAAAAATTTTTTAGGGCTATCAGTAAGCCAATTCCACGAAGAATTAGCATAAACAGTAGTTTGATAAACAATAGTAAACAAAATTAAAACAACTGTCATTCTATAAAATAACTGATATATCAATTGAAGTCATTCCTTCTGTTTTGTTTAATATTTTCATATAGAATTAACTTAACCTTAATAAAGAATGAAGGCTTATCATCGTATCAAGATTGCACTTCATTACTCAATAATAATCTTTTACTGTTATTCTTTTAAACTAGACTCTTTGAGAACCCAATACTGTTATCTTTATATCCCATATTAAGGTAGAATTGATGAGCACTCTTCCTCTCTTCACGATTACCGCTATTTAAACCAATTGCAATAGCTCCTTGCTTCCTCGCCCAAATTTCCGCTTCATGAATTAATCTTTTACCTATCCCTTTTCTTCTGTAAGTAGTTTCCACAACAAAAGCTACAATACGAACATAAGACCCATCATATTCATAAAACAAGCCTATACATAAGCCTGCCATACCAACAAGTTTTCCATCTAATTCAGCGACTAATGTATAGTAGTTCTGATTTGTTAAAATAGCATTGAATCTGGTTCGAAATGAATCGACTGAAGTTGGATAACCAAGTTCAGCCATTAATGTAACTAATCCAGCAACATCGTTTATTGAAGCTTCTCTTATATCCATTGATAATCCTCCATAAATAAATGTGATTAGACAACATTATTCTAGTTGATAAGCTGTTTTCATAAACTTTAATACTGTAAAAAAAGTTTTAGGGAAGGTTGATTTGCGCTACAGGTAGCTCGCTTTCCGCGGGGTGGACGGTGAGCTTCCTCGGCGCAAAGCGCCTGTGGGATCTCACCTGTCCACTCCTCCCGCAGGAGTCTCGCACCTTTCGCTCCAATCAACCCTAAACTGTTTAATACGTAAAATATAAAAAGAACAAATGTTTAGAGAAAAAAAAGAGCAATTCATTTATATAATGATGCTCTTCTTTAAAATCTCTTGTTCCTCGCTTAGTTCAATGTCTTTAACAAAATAAGCGTAAAACTTCCTTAGATCAATACTTTTATTTACAGCTGAAATTTTAGCATCTAACATACTTCCGTTTGAAACCTAGTCTTCCTTTATCCATGTCTTTTTGAATACTTTCGTAAGCATTTAGTAAGCTGCTTTTTTTATTTACCCGCTTTATCTCTACTGTACCTACTTCTTTTGCAGTCTCAATCGCTTTTTCATTTAGTGGTAAATAGGAAATCCCTACAGTATATAAAAAATTATTCATAGCTGATTTCGTTCGTTCTGGAGAATTATGAATTTCATTTTTAACAGTATCGAGCATTTGGGAAATCTTGCTTTCAGAAAATTCATTGTCTGGTCGATTTCCTAATAACCAACAGTAACAACTCCACCCCGCTGACATTTTCAACTCCTGACCACTTGCAATCCAATCATCGGAAATGCTTTGTGCAAGCTCTGACTCAGCTAATGTTACAGCTACCACATAATCAGATAGCATATAAAAATATGCTGCTTCAATCCAACGTTCAAAATCCGACTCAGTCATTGCTTTTGGGTCTGCAATTATACCTGCAAAATACATCGCATCATAGTTACCTGTAGCATAAAGCTCTTCGGCTAAAGGTTGATTTATTTTTATTTTCTTTGCGATTGGTTTCATAGCACCTGTTGCTACACCAAAAAGAGGGTCATGTGCTCCATTGGATATGTATATTTTTTTCGTTCGTTCCTTACCTAATGCCTCAAGCTCTTGCATAACTGTTTCGAAATCCATTGGTTTTATTCGTCCCTTCTAGGTATCAATATTAATTAATTGTAAGATAAGAATGATTGATAAACCATTCTTACCATAATTAGCTTAAAAAGTTTCTATGGCATATTTTAACTTATTTCCGCTTGATATCTAAATTTCTTTTAAATTCTTACCCTTTACTAAAATAATTCTTTAACACTTACATTATAATTTCGAACACTATATTTATAGTAATTATTGTTATAATTAAACCAAATGCCAACTTCTTAAAAGTGGTTTTCATACTGTCTCTTTTTCTCTTTTTTGAGATTAACAATAATATGATTAATAAAACAATTAGTACTGAAGTTTGCACTATTTCACCTCATCTTCTTAAGCTTACTAGAACCATCCTAATGGAAACATCACAAACATTATTTCTATTCCGTTGAGACACTTGAATGCTAATACTGTTAGTCAAACCGGTTTTAGTTGAAGAGTTGCTTTACCTTATCTTGATCTTTCAATTGATCCTGAATGAAATCGTCCAATTCTTCTTTGTTATTAAATTCATTCAAATCTCTTCCATACCATTTCTCTAGTTTTTCCTTCGTCATTTCATATTCCATACCTTCGAAATCAAACTTTATCAGTTCAGCATTTTGAATTAATGAAAATAAATATGTACTGTTGTATAAAACAGTTTGTTCGTAACCTTCTTCTATTTCTAAATGATAATGTATGATTATTCCATAAGGTTTTTCTTTAGTTTCAAGTTCAAATCCTTCTAACTGATTTTTACTTGGTAAAAAATTTAAAATATCTGAAACCGCACTGTTATCACCAACATAAGAGTTCTTATATTGAAAGATATCTACGTTATTGGTGTTACATCCATTTAAAAGAAATAATACGAATAAAGATGATAACATTCCTTTTACTTTTCTCAATATTTCCACTCCTATAAGAGGTTTTCATGCTTCTATCTGAACAACTGCTAGCAAATCCTCAAATCTTCTAATCGCTTTTAAATCTAACTAAAAATGGAGTTAGTATTGAACCAATAAACGCTAAAAAGATTCCAATAAAAATTGTTATAATTAAGTTTTCAAAAGGAGATAGAAAGTTAATAAAAAATGACATTGGTAGAACAATTAGAAACGTTGCTATTAACCTTCCGGAAAAAGTTATACGATGCTTAGTACCACATTTTTCACATATAATAGATTTGTACCCCCAGCCCCAAAAAGACCGATAAACTTTTTTCCAACTAAATTGTATTTCACAATTTTTGCAATGTTGCATAGTACTCATCACCTTTACCACAAGCTTTCCCTAATATTAGCATAATCTCCTATCTTATTATTCTACAATCATCTTGATTGATATAAGCACCTTTTAGAAATAATTAGGAATCTCAAATGAAATTGAATCAACATCATAAGATTGTGAATAATACATACAAACACTCTCTTTGTATTTTTGCTTTTCATAAGGAATTTCCATAAAACCTAATTTGCTATAAAAATCTGCTCCAATATCACTATAAAGAAAAAAATGGTTGCAGCTTTCTTTTTGTTCAAGTTCATTAATTACTTCTTTTACTAATAAAGAAGCATGCCCTTTTTTTCTAAATTGCAAAGGAGTCGCAATTGAACCAAGCCCTTTTACGATGATATCTTTTGAGGGACTTAGCTCATAAACAATAAGAGAACTTAGTAGTTCCTTTGTGTGTAGATCTTCAAGAGTGTACCAGGTTCCCTTTTGATACTTACTTGATTCTTGACAAATTGCTATATATTTTTCGGAAGACATATTATCTCCCCAAACGTCAAAGCCCATCATATAAATACTTTTCATATCTTCTTTTGTTGCTTTTCTAATTTTCTTCAATAAGTCACACCTCAGTTTTATTTTCTTAAGAATATCTATCATCCTGAAGAAGCTATCCTACAGCTTTATCTACTAACAATCACTACATATTTTTGTATGATCATGTTTAAATAGATGTCTCCATTATCGAAAGAAAACTGAATAAATAATAAAAGCTGAAATTAATAGTAAGATAAATATGCCAAGCCCCTTCCAACCTAGAGCTCCAACTAAATCGGTCAACCCTCCACCATGAATACTACCAGGAGGATTTCTTTTTAATTCTTCCTGTCTCATTCTTTCTCTTCTTCTTTCTGGTGTTTCACTTTGGTTACTCATATAATTTTCTCCTCACAGAATCATATGGCTTGAAAAACATGAATGTAGCAAAAAACCTTTGATAGTGCTTTGTGAATTTACTTTTCCAAAATACATTAATATATATAGAATATTTTACCATAGCTTCTACTTCTTTATTTTTTATCTCTTATTGTTTTAGCAATATATTTAGATTATCTTATACCGCTTCTCTTCTTAAAGACTAATAGTTTCATTACCATAGGCTTTCACTTCATAAAATTGTTTTTTTGAAGGTAATAAGCTACATATACACAATATTATGGATAAAATCATCATTACAAGTACACCTATAACCACAACTACCTGAATCGAAGTACTATTTGCTGCAATGCCCATAATGCTCGTTGTAGCTATAACGAAAACTGCTTGAATTAAGCTGTAGGCACTGCCAATGCGCCCCATCATTTCTACTGGTATATTATTTTGATAGAATGTTAAAAAGCCTGTATTCGCATAAGAAATAAAAAACGCTAAAATAAAAAAGCCAATTCCCGCAATGATGAACGAGCTTGAAAAAGCATAAATCACATAACCAACTGAGACTAAAACTGAACCCAAACCAATTGTTAACGATGTTTTTAGATTTTTAACAAATATAGAGTTTATTATAGCGCCAGCTACAATACCTGCCCCAGCAATAGTAACCAAAAAACCATACTGACTTTCTGACAAAAATAGTACCTCTTTGGCAAAAGCTGCTTCAAGCGAATCTACAGCACTTGCCATAATGACCATAACACAGCTAAACAACATATAAATCATCATTATATATTGTGATTTGCGACTAAATTTAATTACCGCAAGCAAATCATTTCTTATTATTTTAATAGATAGCTCACTATTTATTGGGGAAACAATTTTTTGCTTTTCTATATCAGGCATTAGTAACGTAATCATTCCTGAGATCAATAATGCTAGTGCATTTATATAGATAGCAAAAATCGGAGTACCGATCATAAATAAAAACCCTGCAATTGCTGGTCCTATCAAAAATGCACCTGATGTAATTAGGCTATGAAGGGAATTGAATTGTTTTCGTTGTTCATGAGGTATTAATTTTGTTATATATGTCATTGATGATGGACCAAAAATAGAACTTGCCATATTTATGATAAAAACAACGAAATAAATGAGTGAAAGAGATGACATAATGGGTAATAAAGCGATAAATACAGCTCGGAAAATATCAAGAAAAACCATTAAGTTTCTTTTATTAAATCGATCAATAATGCTCCCAGCCCAAAAATTAGTCAATAAAGTAGCCAAAGGTTTAATGATATAAAGTCCAGATACTGCAAGTGGAGAACTAGTCATTTCTAAAACGATTAAATTAAGAGCGATGAAATATATCCACTCACCCACATTTGAAACTCCTATTCCAAATAATAAAATGGAGGGATATTTCCATGAAACACATCTTTTACTTAAAGTCACTCTTAACACCCTCCTTTCATAACAGGTAAAGAAACACCAGAAACAACAAAAAAATCCCACCCCCAAGACATCATGTCTTGGGGACGAGATTTTATAATCGTGGTACCACCCCAGTTTATTAATATGTCACCATATTAATCTTATCAAGTACAAAAATACTATACTTTAGCTCTATAACGGGAGCTCCCGTCATACCATCCCCTAAAAGGTTCCGATATGATACTCAGAGGCTTGATTCAATAAATCATCCTTACTCCTTCCCACCAACGGAGCTCTCTAGAAAGAAATCAATTTATCTACTCTTCTCTTCAAACGTTTTTGATATTTATTCTATATTACATACTTTAACATATTATGTAAATATGAAATTTGGAGGTTTACTCAAAAAATTAAAGGTTAAAGCATTTATAGTTAAGAATTCTGAAACTGCCTAATATGTAATATAACTCAATATTTCATCCAAAGAACTGATCTCAGCAAATGGCTTTATGTCCGTTTCATTCTTTTTATTATGAGGGTTGTACCAAACACCCCTTACATTCGCATTTTGACAGCCGCTAATATCTTTTTCTAAGTCGTCTCCAACCAACAATGCGTCTTCTGATTTCACATTAAGTTCACTTAATGCTAATTCGAATATTCGTTTGTCAGGTTTACTTAATCCCACTTCTTCAGATATTATAATAATATCAAAATAATTATTTAAACCTGTGTTTACTATTTTTGCTTTTTGTCTCTCTGTTGAGCCGTTTGTGATAATCGCAACTTTAACATACTTTTTTATCGAGTTTACGAGATTTATCGTATTTTCGTGAATAGAAAAACAATAAGGAAAATGATTATTCCAGAAGTCTTGAATATCATGACTTGGTAATCTATATTTTGGTGGAAATTCATCAAACAATGATTCAAAAACCTTTGTTTTATCATTACAGCCATAGGCTGCTTTGTCATAACCCTTGAATGATTGCAGCATTTGGTTTTTGATCGTTTCTTCCACATTTTCATAACACTTTTCTAATATAATCAATAACATTTCATTTACTGCTTTATCCCTATTAAGTAAGGTATCATCCAAATCAAATAATATGGCTTTATCATCCTTCATAAAAATTCACACCTCTTCTCACTAAGAATAATCCCAAGCTTGCAACTTCCTAAAACAACTGAGCCTAACCAAGAAATTTATCTGCTTGTCATACCGATAATTAACTTAAATTTCCTGCGTTTTTTCTTCATTCTTTTAAAACATTCTTTTGAATCAAATATAAAAACCGTTTTATCAATCCATATTCTTATGTATAAAGAGTGAAATTTTAAAGGCCCAACAATTCCTTTTTGCTCATATTCTGTACCATCCTCTAGCTCTGTTTCTGTCCTAACCAACCAAGTGTTACCTATTCCGAATTCAATAAATTTCAAGCAAAACTCTCCCCTAAAAATTAAAGCTCAATACATTTTCTATCTCTTGTCTACGAAACGTCAATGTAAATAAACAACACTTAGCCGGATTGTGAAACTACTTCTTCTATGACAATAGCTACACCTTCCTCATCATTGCTCTTGGTAACAAAAGAGGCGACTTGTTTCAACTCAGGAATGGCATTTCCCATCGCTACAGAAAAGCCACTTTCTTTAAATAAATTAAAATCATTCCAGTCATCACCAAAAGACATTACATAATCCATTTCTATTCCTTTTTGCATACATAAATCCATTACTGCATTTTCTTTTGAGACATTTTTGTCCATGATTTGAATTAAGCTTCCAGAATCTGTTTGTATGATATTTACCTTATCGCCGAATTGATCGATTATGGACTTATACTCATTACAATGAGAAATTAATATTTTCGAAGAGTTTACTTTCTTAAATTCTTCTAAAGGTAATACAATTGGATTAGCGAGCACTCTCAGGGTTTGGATGTAATTCAATGCTTTGTAACTGTACCAATTATCTTCTGACTCTATAGATATATTTGTTTCTGGTTGTGTACTAAGAAGGTAATATACTATTTCAATCATAATAGTTTGTTGAATAGGGAAATGTTTTCGTGTTCCGCTAAGATTATCAACAATAAAAGCTCCGTTATAATAAATAATAGATGATATCTCTTGAAGTTCTTTTGTCAAAAAGATATCAACTGATCTAGGAGGTCTTGCAGTAGCGAAGATAATCGTGATTCCCTTTTCATAAGCTGACAAGATAGCACCCTTACTTCTTTCAGATACCTCTTTTTTATTATTCAATAAAGTTCCGTCGAGGTCCATGACTATAGCTTTTACTTGATTTATAATTTCCATTTTTACCCCCTAACTAGTAAGAATAAAAATTAAATAACCTTATTAAGGTCATATTAGTTGAAAATTAAATTAAGCCATTTTTTTGTTACAGGAAGACGCTCAATTGTTTCACGTTTCACATCAAATATATCGAATTCAATTATAGAACGATAAACTTTAAAAATCGCTATTTCCCAAGTCAATAGCGTACTCTTTTGGGATATACTGTATCAATTTTGTTGTACTATTAATTCTTTCATCCTTTGTAATTACCGTAAATCCCACTTCATCGATTTCTATTATGGTTTTTACATTCATCCAGTCAAAATTAGGTAATCTGCCTGAATCACTCAATGAAAAAATGGGCAATAAATGTTCAAATTGAAGGTTGTCACCTTGCAGCAATAAAGAACCTAAACCTAGGCAAGCAAACCACTCACAATATTCTGATACTAGTTTTAGTTGAAATCTATTTATTATTTTTACTACTATCCAATTTTTGTTTTCATTGCTAGTTAGATAATCAATTTGAAGATGTTTGATCTTATTCATTTCCTCATCGTCTAACATCAAAGTATGTAAAACAAAGAATATTGGATAACTAAAACTATTTGCTATGAATTTATATGTAAAATCATCTTCATCTCTTAGCATTAATCCAATATCCATTATTGTAAAATTTTCATTTTTTAGATTTACCGGAACTGAATTCACTATACTTATATGACTGTATTGAATAAAGACAGACATTATCATCACTTCCTGCTATTCTTTTAATTTCCTCATTTTCTTTATTTTCGATTACTTATGTTTCATTACCACAATCACCTTAAGCCCTATGCTGTTAAAAATTAATTTTCTTCTTTGGAGGTTTATCTGGACATTCTATTAACGTAGCAACTTTTTTACTCTTTTTAAACCTTATGTTGTTCAGCCAGTAAACGAAAGCCTCTGCATCAAAACAAACACCATATATTCTCTTTATCTTCCTCATCTACATGAGCAACTACCCAATAAGCATGAAGGTTATTTTTGTTATACAACCATTTACCAAAATCTCTTTGTAGCATACGAACTCTTCTTCCTATTTTTGTTGAACAACGGATAAATTGACTTTCAAAGCAAAATTGGACTTCTATTAACACTCCACATTCTCCTTTGATACAAAATACTAAAATTAATAGTCAACTATCTTTAGCCATTGACCATCAGGACCAATGGTCATATGAGGTATTTTATTTAATTCAAATAATTGTGAGATATCTAGATTCTTTTTAGTAATTTCCCTCAAATGCTCAGAAGCATCAATATTGGAAAAAACAAGATGATTTATCATAGGTGAGTGTAAATAAAATTCATATACATATTGCTTATAACTGTCTTTTACATATCCAAGATAACCTATTTCCTTAGGGAAAATATATGGTAATGGAAAGCTATTAACACTAATAAAGTCATTTGAAAGTTCAGTTAGTAGCTCTTTCTCATATTTCGGAATAATTGCATAAATAAAACAGTCTTGCTTGTAAATATTATTGACAATACTTACAAACCCCTGTTTATCAATTTCTTCATCAAGAAATATCTCTCTTAATTTCGGAGAATCTGTACCTATCAGTTCATCAATATATTCATTCAATTCTTCCTTAATTTCTTCTATTGTTTGATCGAGTAATTCGCCAATAATTTTGCTAACAGGAATAGTAAAAGAAGTTGGCAATCCTAAGATATAACGTTCGCATTTCCATATTCTTATGATACGTAAATCAATAATTTCTCCATTATCATTTGCAATGCCAATTGATATAGAAGAACTGTATTCAGGCTTAAAATGGTTTTTGCCTTCTTTAACAAACCCAGCATCCAAAAGTAAATTTCTCTTAGCAAAAGCAGATTTATGCTTCCGTAACAATTTCTCTATATAATCTTTTAAAACCATTTCATTATTTATTATCTTTTCTTTTAGTACAGTATTAAAATCCCTTTGTTGATATTTCATAAACAAATCACTTTTCCTTTTACTTGCTGGATCTGAAAAATTGTATAAAAGTAATTTTATTCTTTTATTAGACTTCTACAATTCAATTTTTCACACTTAGAAACACAATATTTACTGTGCACCAAAATTGTTTAGTAACTCAAATTACTAAATCAAAAGATATTTATCTTTTGACTGTATCATTTATTTGTGTTACGACTGTACCTTTAGGTAAGCTTGACATAAAATTTGTAAGTGGAAAATACTTCTCCTCATTTGACAATAAGTAAAATCCTGCACCGTCGTGTTCAATTAAAATGAAGCTTGTATTTCCATCAATCTTGAAGCTTGCAATCGACCTTTTTCTTTTTCTTCTCCACTCAATAACCTCCTCTGATTCAAATGTTAAATTATCAGAAAAAGAAATAGAATAAAACTCATTTTGAGCTGGTAACCAATATGTTTCATTCAGTAACAGTGCCAAGGAATCATCATCTTCAATTCTTGCAGTAAAGCATGGAGGATGATATTGGTGCTTACCGCGAAAATCATAATACGTTCTTTTTTCGTCAAGATTATTTAACACAAACTCTATTTTGTTCTTTTTTAAAAAGGTAGTATATTCGTCAGTTTGATCGTCATAGACAATAAAAGTAACAAACAAAGGATACCTTTTTTCATGCAATAAAAACTCTAGTAAAAAATCTTTATTATTTTCTACGTAATCGTCTCCAATAGCATATAAATTGTAGGCATTTTCCACTTCTCCATCTACCCTTAAATAATGACCTAAATTTCCTATAAACTTGTTTGTCACTTTTTCTTCTACAATCCAAATATCCATTATATTTGCTCCTAGTTTAATCTCTTGATAATTAACTAATCTGTTTATTTCATATAATCCTCGACCAATTCATAGCATCTTTCTTCTGTAATATTTGCTGAGACAGCCGAATATTCTAAGTGCTCCTGTGTACCGCCTTTAAATTTGTGTGATGCTTCTAATGCACGTTTATCTCTGTTTTTTATCCAATTCCGCTGTTCTTCTTTTAATTGCTCCATTTCCTCTGCAGACAATTGCTCCTTTAAAGCTCCATATATTTCATTCAGTAATTTATCCCACATTTCCCATCTATCGTCTTCTACTTTTTTCAAAGCGTATGTCGAAGAATCTGTAGCTTCCAATTTTTCTGCTTCAATTTTAGTTTCATTAATCTTCTTTACAAACTTTTCTTTCATGTTCTCATCAGTATTATTAGAAGATGACTCTTCATCATTTATTGTATTCTCGCTTGAGGTATCTTCTTTTTCATTTGTATCATTATTGTCTATTTCCTTTTTGTCATGATTACTGCTTTCAGGATCTGGAGCATTCTCTGAAGATTCTTCATTTGTTGTTTGATTGGAGCTGTTATTTTGTGACTGATTTTCCAACGTAGTACTTGAATTTTCAGTTGAGCTTCCACAAGCAGACAATACAACAATACATATTAAAGTAGAAACTATTATTAAAATTCCTCTATTTTTTTTCATAATTCAACTCTCCTCTTATAGATACATTCTTATGTTCTTACTGAGAAACCATTCTTTGCTATTTATGTAACTACTACACAATCAACTAAATTGACAAAAAAAGCAATACAGATGCTACTATTAAAAATAATGTTATTAAGATACTTAAACAGCTACAAACAATTCCTGCGATAGCCATTTTTCTTCCTTCTTGTCCGAATCGTTTAATTTCATTTAATCCAATGATACCTAGTATTAACCCAGTAACACCTAAGAAGAGACCAAGTTCTGAGAAAGCAATTGCAAGAATTGATAAAACACCTAAAATGAAAGCAGCAATAGCTTTTCCATTAGTTATTGGATTTTCTGATTTATTTTGATAATTAATTTTCATGACCTCCAATTATAGATTATAAATCTTTTACATAACCTATCTATTTCATATATAGTACTAACAATAAAAAAACAAAAACTCCTACCCCTTAAACAATTTAACATATTTACCTATATTTTACTTTAAAAACCTTTTAAACTTTTACATAATTATGTAGTGAAAATTTCTTATTAGCTTCCACCCTTCTCAATTTTAATAATGAAAATAAAAAAATAAAACACCTATTTCGGCTAGGGGTGTCATTCACGTATCCTGGACTCTTAAATCCAATGAATACGCCCTATGCCAAAAAGGTGTTTATAAGAAAGTTTCTTTATTCAGTTAAAACAATGCAAATTGACATTGAGAGACGTTAAACTACAAGCAACATCCACTTTTTTACCTTTAGATGTTAGTCAATCCACTGAACTACATCTTCACTAGCTCGGCGAGTTTTCGGACGAACTGGATCTTCTGCGCGATACCCAAAAGCAACCATTGCAGATACGGCGAACTTACCATCCTCAAGAAGTCCTTCGTTCTCCAACATCTGATTTACTTTTTCATAATCAAAGCCCTCAATCGGACAAGAGTCGATACCAATTTGTGCTGCAGCTGTCATCATATTACCAAGTGCAATATATGTTTGTTTACTAGCCCAATCAAACAAAGCTCGGTCGCTTTCGAACAAACGCTGATCATTCTCTTGAAAGCTTCTATATCTAGGCTTTAGTGTCTCAAGCAAATCATCAGGCATTTGTTTTACAGTTTTTTGTAAATTCTGCACATACTCAGAATCATATCTAGCATCTGTACGGGCAAGAATAACAACAAAATGACTTGCAGTTGGAAGCTGTCCTTGTGCACCCCAAGAAACCTCTTTTAGCTTTTCACGAAATTTCTCATTTTGTACAACAAGAAATTTCCAAGGCTCATAGCCAACAGAACTTGGAGACAAACGTCCTGTTTCTAAGATGAATGTAAAATCCTCATCGGAAATTTTCTTTGTTGGGTTAAACACCTTTGTTGCATGGCGAAAATTGAATGCAGCAAGGATATCCTGTTTTTTCGCGTCATGATTGATCATGTTGAATTCATCCTTTTCTAAATAGATTAAAAACTAGAGATTATTTTGATACTAGTTTATACAAAATTCATTGTATATGATTTAACCTCCAATTAACAAAAAATTAGCTCTAGCTACTATCTTAAAACTTCTTTATTTATATGCGTATAAGGCTAAAAAAGTATATTACTTATTCCTCTTAAAGACTTTATCAATTTCATCACGATCATAATCTAGTATCCACTCATTAAAGCTTTCGTAAAGGAAATATAATTCCTCTTTATCAGAAGCAATTACATCACAACCTCGATCATCATATAAGTGATAAATCATCTTTCTGGTCAGATTTATAAAATATATATCAATACCATGCCGAGGAAATCCTTTTAAAATTTGATTGGGATGATAAAAATCCTCATAACTTATTGCTTTCAATAGTGAGTGATAACGTATTTCGCTCATTTTACATGGTAAAACAAATCTATGCGTGACCATCTCTGTATAATCTTCTCCATCTTCTTCATCTTCACTAAAAACATTCGGTAAAACGATATGTTGAAGTTTTCTAACTGTTTCCTTGTTCTTTATATATTTCTGATAAACTTTTGTGGATCTCTTTTGTAAAAAGCTATCGTTTTTTTCACAATTTATATCTGTAATGAGTAACATTTCATCTACTTGATTAAACACACTTTTGAATAATGTAGTTGTTCTTTCATTTATTTGCTGTAGATTATTTTCATCCTCATGCTCCACCCCAGGCATAGATATTTCAAAACGGATTCCATATTTCCATAAGTAAAATAAGGGTGGTCTTAAAGAGAGATTGTCAAAATGATCTTCCATAAATTTTGAAACGATATTTTCCATTTTACACCTTCTAAACTTAGTTTATTTTAAATAATAAAATAGCAGCTTCCATTGATAAAGAAAGGTTAAACAGCTATTAACAGAACAAACAATTCATTTTTTAGTCAATTGTGCTGAAATGTGAACTACATTTCTAAGTAATCGTACCCTGTTCGTTGAAGTTCATTATTGGACTACAATGGTTTCCAATTAGGATCCTTATTATCAGACTTATTTGGCGGTCTTACATATTCCAAGCTTCTTTCACCTTTAGCACCAAATTTCATAAAATTTTTTTGTGCTTGTCTAAAAGAAACATAATTGGCACCAGTTTCATCCGGATATTTATATTGATAGCCATCATCTTCCCAGAAACAAATTTCACATATGTCATAGGTGTATGGGGGTTTTTCATCTAATGTTTTATAACCACAACAAGGACAAGTATATTTCACGATTACACCTCAATCCTATTTTTTCTCTTTAATGAACTATAAACAATCAATCAGCTTTCTTATCGCACTGATGACAACTTCCGGTTCATCATTTTGTATATAATGTGCACTGTTTTTGGCAATCACCAATTCCCCATTTGTAGATATTTCGAGCAAATCCTTCTGCATTTCATTCCATAGATCTTGTGATTTCTTTGAATAATGAGCTTTCTTACCTGCTGAAAGAACAATTAATGGTACATTTAATTTGCGTTTTGTTTCTTTTAGCTCTCTCAAACTTTCCATAAATTCATAATAATTACCTTCATAAACGAATTGCTCGTTGTAGGCTTTTTGAAATTCTATTGACATCGTTGGAAGAAATCTTTCTCTATAATCTTCAGGCGTAGAGTCAATTAGTACGAGTCCACACACTTCATGTTGATATTCAGTAGCAAACATTCTCATATTCACTCCACCAAAAGAATGACCTACTAATATGTAAGGAGGGTTAACCTTAGCTTCAATTAGAAGGTTCTTCAATTCTTTTACCATCTCACTGCTTATTCTAGAATTAGAGCTTTTTTCACTTTTCCCAAGTCCTGCTCGATCATAAATCATAACCTTAGCATACAATGAAATATCTCCAATGACTGAATCCCAAGCCTTGGAAAAGTCACCATATCCTGCGTCCATTACAACTGTTAGTTTACTGTTATTTTCACCCAACAATTTAACATAAAATCTAGAATCATCTACTTGTACAAATCGTTCTCTAGTCATTGTGTACCTCTTATGTATTCCTTTATTTTTTAAATCCATTTGAAGTTATTGAAGTTTCACAAAAAATATTATTCCATTTTATTACCTGTAACCATCATTAATGCAACTATTATTTATTCAGAATATAACCAGGGAATTGGAGGTGGTGTAGCAGCTTCAGGTAAAAGATAAACAAAAATGAAGAAGAAACAAATCAAAAGCCCAAAACAAATGATGAATAAAGAAAGCAATGGATTAATCTTTTTTAAGATTCCGTACACACCGAATAGAGTACTTATAATTCCTATAAAAAGTTCAGTAAGTGCTACTGGATACACTGAATAATGCTCCATAATATAAACTCTTAATGAGTTAAAAATTGTTATTGATAGAATAAAAGTTATCTGTAAAGCCAATCCCCAATATGGAATTCTCATCCTCAACCTCCAGAATACTTATCTATATTTGCATTTATTTAATTACCATTGCCTATTAACCAATTAAAATGATTCCAGTTTATTGTATTAGTATTCTACTATACATACCATCAACATTAAAAAATTCCTTACTAATATTTTATTATATACCTAAATTTTCTGTAAAAATGGAAAATACACATATTTATGGTCTATTAATTGAAGGCTTAGGAAAGAACTTTATTTGAAATACTTTTCATAAATGCTGATTAAAAAGTAAATTGGTTGCTCTTCTAATAGGATAGCTTCAGGAAAAACTTTTTTTCTCATTTAGAAACAGAACATAAATAAAACCCGAACCATCCTTGGTTAACAAAGATAATTCGGGATTTTACTTTTTATTTTTGCACTAATTCAACTTCACCAATTTCCTCAACAATAAGTTTTAGCTTTTTGGAATGGTTATAGGATGTGATTGGGAAGTTTGTTGAAATCATTGTTTCATTATTTTTTGTGCTCATACTAAACCCACCTGCTTCATATACGTTACCATCTTCATTTATGATTTTCATTCGATGCGCAAACGAATTTTCATCATCATATATTCCGTCCAATGAAAATATTAGGTTTAATGATGTTGGGTTAGCCTTAGCTTTAGAAATTCGGAAAACAGAAGTTTGATCCTGCATCACATATTGAATAGTAGAAGCTGATTTTTCTTTATTGCTATTAGTTACCGACAATTTCCAATCTCCATTAATTTTTTTGGGTGTTCCTGTTTCGTTGAAAACATTAACACTTTCCACTTCTATTATCGTGTCTTTTAAAATGGGTATAACTCCTTCGTTTGAATTCAATAATACATCATACTGAATTTCCCCTGTTTTTATATCCAAAACTGGATTTTGTGGCTCATAACCACCTATATAACTATTGTCTCCCTTTAATGATTTTGTATCTGGAATAATTTCTGCGATGTAGTCACCATCACCATTTTTTAATCGGAAATCCATAGAAATTTCTTCAGCTTTATTTAAAATTGAGGGGTCTTCAAATACTAATTGAAAACTTAATCCTATCTTATTTTCGTCTGAAAAATGTTTATCTAGTAATATCTTAATACCCTGATCTGTTACTGAACTTTTATCTTCTTGGATAAATCCATTATTTATAGCTTGTTCTATCCCTTGATCTCCAAAATTAAAAAGTTCGTTCATACCAGCTCTTACATGTTCATTCGTAAGAACAATACTTGCTAATATTAATGTACAAGCAGCAGTAGCTACTCTTTTCCAAATGAAATTGTTTTTTCTCTTTTTTGATTTGGTGCGAATAATATCATAGGTTTGATCTAACGACTGTCTTACTTTAACAGGAATATCCTTCTTTTCATTCATCACCTGATTCAACTCATTTTCGAATTTCATAGACGATCACTCCTTCATTTTTATAATAATTATTTCGCAATATCGACTTTGCTCTCGAAAGTCTGGATTTAATGGTTCCTTCAGGTTCTTTTAAAAATTCACTCATTTCTTTAATATTCAATCCAACAATATAATATAAAATGAGAGCCATCCTATAGACTTCATTTAAACTATTAAGCGCATCTTCTAGTTCGATATTCTGAAACTCATCATCTACTTTTTCAATGAGTTTATGGTCATTTATCACTGAAATATTTTTTTGCTTATTTAACAAAGAGTTACATTTATTTATTAGGATTTTACAAATCCAAGTATTAAAGTACTCTTCGTTTTTTAGTGTATATAATTTTTCATAAGCCGAGATAATCGCATCCTGCATAACATCAGCTACATCTTCATCATTGTTCAATAATCTACTTGCAGTCCGATACAATACATCTTCGTATTGCTTTATAAGTGAAACAAAAGCCTCTCCATCTCCTTTTTTCGCCTTTTTAACCAAAGCTTTCACTGTATTCAATATGACACCCCCATTACTAGTTGTTTTGTTTTCAATATATTAGATATCCGAGAGTACCCATTGGTTGCATGCTATAAAATCATTTTAAAAATTCCGTAAAAAATAAGCTGTTTGACAAAGCTACTACTATGTCAAACAGCTTATTTTCCTAGATGTTCCTACAATTAAAAGAATGAAACCTAGTGATTAGCAGCGTCAAGTTGTAGTTAAAAAACTTTTGCAAATTTACAATTGTCACGAAAAAAACGTCTAAAACCTTAACTAACATGGTTTATAGACGTCTTGTTATAAGAAATGCAAAAGATCATTACAGAAGAACTAAAAACCTCCGCCTTCTCCTCCACCACCATCATTATTAAACTGATTTCTTATCGTTTCAGTTTCTATATTGTGATTACCTTTATTAACATCTGGTGGAACTGCACCTGTTTTCTTACTGAAATAAATAGCAACAGTACATAAAATTCCTAGTGGGATCAAAAATATTAGCCAAATCATTGCTCTCATCCTCCTTAATTTCTATTTATCTAGTAAGAATACATAAAATATTTACATGCTGAAGTGACTGCTGCTTCAGGATATCTATTTAATTTCCTTTTGTATATTTCTTGGATCAAACAACCAAATAATTTATCAATTTAACCTTATCAATATTTAACCATATTTTGCAAACCCTTAGGCAGATAGTAAGTTGATTTAAAAGAAACAGGGCCTTCTGTCATTTTAAATTTCTTACTTAATAATAAATATACTGTGATCCCAATCAACGTTATTATTAAAACTATCAGTAAATTAAACATACATACTCCTGTATTCAACTTGTTACTTATTTTTATCCTTACTCCATTTGTAAGGTATTCTTGCCCAATGGATAAACAATAATATCAAGTACATTATAAAACAAACAATTATATTTTCTATCCATCTAATATCTTTGTTAATTATTAATTGCAAAGAAGTCATGACTACAAAAAACACGAAAGTAAATTTAAGGTTCTTTATAAACAAATTAAAAACCTCCGATTAAAAAACTTAGCCTCTTAGGATGAAAACCGCACCTATAAATATCTGTTACAACCTTTTCAATCATTAGTAGATAATTTTTTAAAACATTCCTGCCTTATAACAGACAATTGATCTCATTGCACACACACTTAATAAACGCGTTGTTAGAATACGATATTTTATTTCCCCTCGTCTCTATCAATCTTCTTTTCTAAAAGCTTAATTATTTCTTCATTCTGTTTAGTGATTTTATGTAAATCCTTTGATATTAGTGGTAAGTAGTACATGATGAAAACACCACCCGCTAAAAGAAATAGTACAAACACAAGCTGCAATCATTCCATCTCCTCAAAATTCACTTAAAAATATCCTAATGATTCTTAAGATGTAACCCCTTTTAATCTTCATTTCTTTCAAATTGATTTTCTTCACTCATACTCCTTATGATTTATCACTCTATAAGCCTTCACATAAAGATCATCTATTGATATAAAGTGATGTGATTTCTCTTTATTACCTAACCCCCTTGTAGTTCCTTTGATATTTCCTATTAGATGAGCTTGTCTTCTCCCAACTTCCCAGCTATAAAGTTCTCCATTAGTGTTATATGGATGATGAAAATATGCGACCTTCCCTCTCACACAGAGACCATTTGAACCATGTAGAATTTTTGGAGTTTTGAAGGATTGAATCGTATTTGTTATTGGATTGACGTTAAGTAATGGGAAGTCAGTATAAGGAAAAAGCCAAATTGAAGAAGAATGACCTTTACAAATAGCGTAGCAATCAACAATAGATGGTCTACCAGATAAATCACTATGGTATCTGAAAATTGGAGTTCCTTCATAAGAAAATAAAACAAGGCCTTCAGTTGAAATACCTTCTCCAAATACTCCTTCATCGAAATAACTAATCCAAATCCCTTCGTTGCTAACTACTATATCCTCAATACCATCTCCACAATTAAAGGAATTGCGTAATGTGCCATCACTGTTAAAAATATAAAGGTTCTCTGTTTCTCCATCATTCCGTGCGTCAGCAATTAATAAACTGTCTGTATTAATCCACCTAACTAAAGGATACTCACAAGTTATACTAATGTTTGAAAGTATAATTTGAGAATCCATAAATTTTACGATGAGTTTACTATTTTCTCTAAAGGCAACTATCAATCCAAAGTTGTCTGTCCAATCAGCATCAAGTAACTCCACACTATCTTTTTCAGGGTCTTTCTTGAATAAAATGCTTTCAATTAATTCCATCATAGATCCTCTTTTCACTCATCTTTATAAATTAGAATGTTTCCTTGTATTGATCTAACATTTCATCATCATATTTCAAATTGGCTAGTAACCTTTCCCAAAGTGTTCTTAATTCTGTGTAATTCATCTTGGATAATTGATTATAATCAAGGTTTTCATCAAGATACTTTATATCCTTTAACAATATCTCCATTAATTGCAATGATTCTTCATCGATAACATTTTTCTTGCTTATCATAGCCCCAAACTCCTCTGAGGAAGAAAGATGACTGTAAACATCAAATAACTCTGCCAGCTCTCTATACCTTTCGTCATTCGGCTCGACGATTTCTAGTGTATGAACTGATAATTGTAAGCTCAGAGACATAGCAATTAGATATTCTGCTTTTTGCTTTAAGGATAGATCGTTGTACTTACTTACTAAACTATCTCCAAAATAATATGAATAATTAACACCATTTTGAATTTTTTCAAAATGTGCTGTTCGTGATTCTTCTTTATTTATATTTAATTGTTGAAACAAATATATATTCAGCATGATGGATATCATAAGACCTATTACGATTAGTCTTTTTCTATACTTTTTCAAATACCTCTCCCCTTTCGCCTACTAAATTTTACCACATTAATTTCTTTTGTTGTTGAACAAACCTGTTCGACACTTTTCATAGTCACTGAAAAATTTTGACAAGGTTGAGAAACCCTTATCAGGTTTGGAGTAAGCAGTTACCGACAGTAAAGTTCCAAAAAAAACTAAATAAAAAAACTGCTTAGCAGCAGCTTGTTAATGCTCAAATATTAGTAATATAATTACAATGCTAGAACATCCTCAATTATTTGTTCAAATTTATTACTTATAAAGCTACGGTTATTTATAATTTCTTCATTTTTAAAGGTGACACTACCTCTATGTTCATCAAGATTTAATTTCTCTACTATAGAAGAAAACGCACCCTTACTTTTCTTATCAACTTCAAAATAAATCGTTGTTTCCTCATCATCCTGGATAATATAAACCTCTAATTCATCCAGCTTGTTTAAGTATTTCCCGAAGGAAGGTACAAACTCATATTGCTGAACGAAAGCACGCTTTACATTTATTCCAAAAGGTACTTTTTGACTTTCCATTTGTCTAAATTTAAAACCGATTATTTTTATAGCATCAACAATGTTTTCATGAACTTCAGTAGGTTCTATCGATAAATAGTCTTTATCACTAGGATCAACAGCATGTTGAATATTAACATCTGTATCAATCCAAACAGGTGGAACATTTTGATTTGTTTCTGGATCTCGCATTGTTATAGGAGTATCTAGGGGAATTCTAAATGAAAATGGTATCTCTTTTCGTTCTCCACTATTTATGGTAAATGGATTGTTTACCATATATGTAGAAACAACTGCAGATGACAGTCGATCACTGTCCTCATATCCATATAACGTCATTAAATTAAGCTGTATTGATTGTATCTTTTGATCTGTTACTCCTCCAACAATTTCAACCACACCTTCAAGTATCTCACCTTGAGTATAGTAACTCTTACTGAGCTTTGTATTTACTTTTGCAGAACCCACGCCAACACTAGCAATTATCTTATTAATAAGAGACATGTAATCACCTCATCATTTATTTATTATTCATACGAATTAACAAAGATAAAGTTTCAAAATAAAGATACCTTCCCTTTTAGGTTTCACGTTAATGTTAGTGACGTAACACATAATATAAAAAATACTGTAAATAATACCAAAGCGACAGTATTATTTCTAATGGTTAGACTCAAATCTCATGTAGATCGAAAAATCTCTAACGGTATAGGAGTTGAGAAAATGGAAAACATCGATCATGTTGTTCATATAGGTGAATTAATAGCTGTTTCTAAAGTTTTCCAATTGAACCCCTTTCAAATGATCACTTTACTAGAAAATGATGAAATGGAAGTATTCGAAAATAAGGAAGCTTTCTTAGGTAAATACGGGCTTAAAGAAACGTATGATGAATTAGAAGATTGGTGTGAATTAAATAATGGAAAAATCTTTACGAAAACAAAATAAAAAATGATATAAAATGAATGCCATTACTGTTTATGGTCCCTGAGGATAAATATATGTTTAAAATCTGTAGTCATACAAAGAACGCGATCATCTTTTAATGATTACTAAAATCCCTAAAATAATAATCGCTCATCCTTATTTCCAAGAATGGCGTTTAACAGTTCAATATATAAATTTCAATTAATTTTCTTCTTGCAAAATAACTACATAGCTTATGTTATAAAAATCAGCAGCTGGCTTTACTAATGCTGTATTAGTGAGCCCGAAATTATCATGTTTAACTTCAACTACTTCACCAATTTTTAATGGAATCGGAAATGTTTTACTCTGCTTTGACGTTGTCACAATATTGCCTACTTCAATTTTCACAGAGGGATCTAATCTTGTGAAATTAAGCTGATTACTCTCCATATCGTAGTTTTCAATCATACCAAAAACAGACTCATCTTTTTCCAGAGTTGCTGGAATTAAATTCTTTCTTCCAGAACTCGTTAATAACTGTACCTCAGAAGAATTTTCATTTACCTTATGTATTAAACCGATTAGGCCATCAGGACCTAATACAGCCATATTCTCTTTAATTGAATCAACCTTACCTTTGTTAATAACAAGAAAGTTATACCAAAGTTGTTGATTTTTTGGATCTAGATCTCTTGAAATTACGGTTCCAACTACCGGGTTATATTTTTTATATTTATTTACAACTGTTTTTATATCAGATAACAATTTATTATCAGATATGATCAAATCTTTATCAACCTTTAATTGTTCGTAACTGTCTATTCTATCTTGTAATACTTCATTCTCTTTATAAGTATTCCATAAATCTCCTATTTGAGAAATATGTTGATTGTTTCCTATACTTTCTTTTAGATTATAAATCCCTGTATATTTTATGAGTAAAATAGAAATGATTATAAATAAACTTAACAAGATTAGGATTCTTTTCTTCAAAATAAACACCTTTCACCAATAAATATAAAAAGTTAAAACAAAACTTTTTGGCTTGTACTAAACAACAAGCATACTAATTTCACCATATTGCTTCTGTATTCTCATCTCATTTATTTCTAAAGTTATATGTCTGTCCGACTACTAATTTCTTAGACGATACATACTCGTAAAAAGTTTGTTTTCTTAAACATGTTCTTTATAACTCTTAGTACTCTTAAGTAACTCAATCACTAATTTATACAATATAAAAAATAATAGATTGGTAGTTAACCTCACCTACAGTATGAGATTTCTAACAAACAAGAAAACATATATCAATGCACTACAAATGACAATACCTAAACCTATCATGACAAATCCATATACAAACCCTCTACCCATAGAGAATAAATCTAAGAACATATTCTTAAAAATATCTAGTACCTTATTCATTATTCCTCCCCAAACAAACCATTTTATATATATGAAACACCAATGTACATTAGAAATTTATAAACTATGTTCCTATTTATCTATATGTATTGTTTATATCGTTAACCATATAGTCAAAGAATACTAATTTATACTTCCAAATCAACATTAATTCCTACACTCGATGCCTGCTTTCCGCCTCTTATACCCCAATGATCAAGGTTAGGTTCATGTAAAGTTGTTATGATTGAATTTTTACTGATATTCAAGGATTGTGATATAGCAGCTGCAAATTCCACAATTAATGTTTCTTTTGTTTCTTTTTTCCGACCTGGAAACATTAACACCTCGACAAAAACAAACTCTTCATCCCATCCTTCTGGCATAAACCAATTTGATTCCTCGATTTCTAGAAACATCACTGGTCCATCTTGTAAAGGTACATGTAAGACTTTTTGCATAATGTTTCTTAAACTAAATGCAATACCTTGTTTATCAATACCTATTCTATTTTTTAGATAAACCTTTACTAATGGCATGATTACACTCCTCTTTTTTTGTCTTGTTTTCCATATGTTTTTAGGAATCACTAATGCATGAAATGAAGCACTAAAATGCAAGCCCTATAATATCTTCTTAATATATGTTTTCATCATTCTAACATATATATCCAATTATAAATTATCATTTAAAAATATAAAACTCTTTATATTTCAACAAAACTCCTTTAGTCAAAGAATATAATGACAGGTTCTCTTTAAAAGATTAGAATTGAATAAAATACCATTTATTCTATTTTTTTATTAACATGAATGCGTAGGAGGTAAAGCAGATGTATTGTGAGAATTGCGGAGAGGAATTACAAAATAACAGTCAGTATTGTAAGAATTGTGGTGATTTAACAAACAAAGCCTACAGTTATAAAGTATTTAATTTATTCTCATATATTGTTGGGTTGGTATTTTCACCACTTTTAGGTGTCATAATGGGCATAGTGGGTTTAGTTAAGCGTAAAAAACACGCTTGGAGTATAATTGTAGTTTCACTTATAGGTTGGGTAATAAATGCACTTTTAATAGGAAATTTATAGTATTAAACTCTTAATATAAATAAATCGTAAAAGAAATATCCTTCTACTGTCTATATCAAAATAAGCGCTTACTCTCATTTTAAGAATAGCGCTTGTTATTTATTTGCGTTTTAAATAAAATGAAAAACAATAAACGATTACTCTTTTAAATTCGCTTTCATTAAAGAGGAAATCTGTTGCTCATCTGTGTTTGAAATTTTTTCGAGTTGACTTATAACTAACTTCTGTCGCTCTTTTGAATGGTTTTGACTTAACTTAGCTTTTCCTTCTATTTTATTAATTTTTATTTTAAAACCCTGTATTCCTTTGTTCATACTAGAAAGATATTCAGCATCCACATTCTGTAACTGATAAGGGCTTTCTTCAGATTCATATTTTAACACCATATCATGTAAAGAAGACTTTAACTCATTTTCGTCCTCTAATAACTCTACTTCTCCATAAACGTGAACTGTCACGTAATTCCAGGTAGGCACTGCTTTGTTTGTTTCATACCACGATGGAGAGATATAATAATGAGGACCTTGGAATATGGATAGAACTGTTTGATCTTTAATATCTATCCACTGAGGATTTGGACGGGCAAAATGTCCATATAAGTATGAGTGATCCTTATTTAAAATTAAGGGTAAATGAGTGGCAAATGGTATTTCATTATGTTTGGAAATAAGAGTGGCAAAACTATGGTCTTTCATGATGTCGTGGCAAATTGCTTCATCAGTGATTTTAAAGTATTTTGGAATGTACATCATAATCCCCCTTTACAAAATTATAAAAGTGTTTTCGTCATGATAAAGTCAGTTTGTTTTTCATCACCCATATAAAATGAGTGAACACTAGTGTGAACAAATCCCATTTTTTCATAAAAAGCTATTGCATTTTCGTTTTTCTCCCACACGCCCAGCCATACTTTATTTTTGTAATGTTCCATCGCAATTTCCATCGCTTTATTCAACAGAGATTTACCTAGGCCATATTTTTGAAATTTATTCTTTATATAAATCCTCTCAATTTCTAGGGATTCTTCGCCCATTTCTTCTGATTGAGCATCATTCATATTTACTTTTAAATATCCGGCCACTTCATTAGTAAAATTCGCAAAAAAGAATTGCGAAGAAGGATTGGCTAATTCTCTTTCTAATTGTTTTAAGTTAAATGCCTTTTGGATATAGGCTGTCATATTTACTGTTGAATTCTGATCTTTAAATGTATCGTTGAATGTTTTTATACTTATTTCTTGAAGTCTATGTAAATCATCCTGATTGCATTTTATTAATTTTACAGCCACTTAAAATGTCACTCCCTTTTCATATCAATATATTCTCTTGTGCCCCTTTTTGACGAGTTCCCAGTCTTTTTCTATATTCTTTCTTACTCTATGAAGAAAATTGACCATGTCTTCTACTTCTTTTTCGTCAAAGCCTTCTAATGCGACACTGTTCGAGTGTTCATTTTCTCTTATTATATAAGGATAAACATTTTCTCCTTTTTCTGTTGGAAAGATTTTTTTGATCTTTTTGTTATATTTATCTTCTTTCTTTTCGATAAACCCATTCATTTCTAGTTTATTGATCGCACGAGCTGCTGTTGTCCGATCTACTTTTATCATCTCAGCTAGTTTTTCTTGAATGATTCCCTTGTTTTCACATATTCTCACAAGGTATAAATATTGCCCTTTTGTTAGATCGTATTCTTTAAATTCAATATTACTTATTGAATCTAATGCCCTTGCAATCATACCAATTTCACGAAGAATATCCGTCATGGTAACCTCCTTAGTGTTTTGTTGTAAATGCAACAAAATACGTTGTGTTTTTAATTTAAACTATTTTTATTGTATTTGCAACAAAATAAAGGATTTTATGCAAAAGATTATAATTTTGAAATGAACAACATTTTAAGAAACAATGGTTTACATTCCTTAACTTTACTATTGCTCTTAAAATGCAACCTTTCTTTAATTCTTCCTAATATAGAAAATATATTGTCATACCTCTACTTTCTTTCTAAAGGTGAGAGTATTTTATTCGTTTTTCTCCTTAAAAATCACCTTAGCAAATGCTGCTCCAATGATTGTTGTTATACCAGCAAAAATACCCGAATAATTTTGGTTATCCCATTCTATAAAAGAATTTGCAATTGTAACTACTGTAGCAAAAAATGCTGATGTAAAAATTATTTGTACTGTATTTAATCTCGCATTGAACTTCATATTAATTCCCCGTTTCTATAATAACTATAAAAAAATCCCAAAATAGAATAAATATAGCAGACATTAGATGAGAAATAGCCTCGTAAGTAATATCCATTGAAGATTAATTAAGGTTTCACTTTGCTATTATATTTGTCCAGCAAAGAACACCATTAATATTATTGGTAACAGGAAGATTAACATTAAGGAGATGATCGAAAGCTTAAAAATGCTCTTATACGATAAATTCCACACTAAATTTAAGGATAGACTAAAAAATAGTAATACTAACAAAAGGCAGAGTAATGTTCCAACAGGTTCATATATACCAAAGGTTTCTTGAATGAAAGAACCCCTTCTATCTCCAACGAAGAAGAAATTTATAGTAGAAAATCCAAATAATATAATAGCCAATAACATGGAAACATAACCTGTAAATTTCATAACAATATCCCCCTGTTGAGCTAGATTACTGAATATCACATTAAAGCGTCTATTATTAAAAGGTGTTGATTAATTATTATGAAGAAAATCAATTAATTCCTTTTCACTGTAAGTTTTCAACACTATTTCCTTTGTATTAAAGACAACAAAAGCAGGAGACTTTTCTAATTCTATGAATTTATATTGATTATTTATTTCTTTTATTGAACTTCTACCATGAACAGCTTGAACATTAAAGATATTATTTTTTTCCTGCCATTCATTTCCCATTTTAAATTCACCAGTCTCATCAACAACTAATAAAGAATACTTAGATTCATCGTTTGAGAAAAGAGGATGTAATGGTACTGGATCAGTATCTGAAAATGATGAGCAACCAACCAATAGTATAAATAAAATGGGTAATAACCATGTTTTTTTCATAAGAACCTCCAATTCCAATATTAAAACAAAATCCTAAATTTACAATTAATACATCGTTAGTGATATACGAAATTCATTCATGCTAAGTTGTTTAAGAAGGAACTTTTATACTCCAGACAATTGAAAACTCTCCAGTAAGCAAACATTTAGCTCTGCACTTGATACTCTATCTAATGTATAAAGAGATACTGTATCAAGAACAAATTCATCAGTAATCTCTTTAGATAATAAATTCTTTTTATCCAATTCTGATAACGTTGCATTGTTAGATAATGTACAGTGTGGCTTATAAGGGAATGGATTGTCTTTAAATTTAATACTCGAATTCGCAAATTGTTGGTGTAATTTTACGAAAGAACTTTCATTATTTAACGTAAAAAAGAAGATGTTTGTATTTGGAAACCTACTAACCTCTAAAAATTTAGCTTTAATTGGTTTTGTCCTTTAAGCTATTTCTTTTATCGTAACATAGACATTGCTTGGATGTTGTTCATGCTGTAATATCCCTAAGCCACTTGATCCTGCAATTGTTATTTCAGCTGGCAATGACATGATATAATCATTATCAGACCTTATTTTCATTACTTTTTCCGAAATGTCCATAGGTAGATCCAAAACTATGTATGTGTCTTTATTAAATCGTTCCATAACAGCCTATTTTAATCTCCTTTATTAATCAATATTTTTCTAGTTATTAAAATTATTCCTTTCTAAGCTTTACAAACTGACCATTGAAGTGTGCTTTCCCTGACAAACCCTCTGTTCTGATTTATGTGAATCATAATTAATTACCATTTATCTTTAAATGCATATCATATAAGTTTAGACATGTAATATTCATCAACATATTTTCCTTCAATAAATAAAGAATTTCTTTTTGTACCTTCTATTTCAAATCCCTGTCTTTTATACAATGAGAGAGCTGCTTCATTTAAAGTAACAACTGTTAACTCTAAACGACATATTCCTCTTTCCTTAGCCCATTTCTCCATTTGCTCAAACAACCTTTTGCCTACACCTTGTCCTCTAAAATTAATTGAAATTCCTACTACAATATAAACAGAATGCTTGTTTCTTTGCGCACCACCACCGACAGCTAACAGGAACCCTATAAGTTTATCGAATTGTTCAGCAACGAATATAGTAGAATTTTCACTTCTTTGGATAGCTTCTATTTTTTCAGCTTGATGATCAGTCTCAACTGATCTTTCCCCCACTTCCCAAAGCATATATTGCGAGCTTGCTTCAATTTCATTCGTTAGCAGTGCAAACTTTTCAGCATCATCTATATTTATTTCTCTTATTTTCATGTTCTTTTTCACCTCTAACGTTCTATTACATATTGATAAAGCACACTATCAGACGTTGGGAAAAAGGATTTCCCAAGAAAATTGGTTAAACATTAACGATTCTAACAACACAAAAATATATGTTGGTAGATTTCATAGTTCAAATACTCCCACTGAAATTGAAAGGTCTCTTGAAATTTCTGGTTTAAGCTGGACAAGTAAATTAGACAACCTGGAGTATGATATATATAAATGCCTGTGAATTCATCCCTTAAATAACTATCTAAGTGAACTTTTCACCAACCAGTTTAATTAAATTCCCGGTAATAGTTGAATGTTGTCTATTTCTATTGTTTAAATGATATAATTTACATAGTTTCAAAATTCTTGTATTATAAGGGGATATATAATTGAGAAGCTTATTGAAAAAAATAAATTTACTAGATTTAGTGACTGATATAACTGAATATAAGAATTTTGTCGTATCAGAAGTCAATGATCATGTTTTAAGAATTGCTGTGATTAATGGTGAGTTTCATTGGCATCAACATGACACAGACGAATTATTTATGGTACTAGAAGGAGAACTCATAATCGACTTCGAAAATAATAAGACATTTAATTTACTACCTGGAGAAATCTTTAATGTACCGGCACATACGCAACATAGAACAAGATCTAATAGTAGAACTGTAAATCTATGTTTTGAGAAAAGGGATAACGATATAAATGGGACTTCTTAAAGTAACAAGTTCTTGTTGCTTTTATTAATGTTATAGTTTCTAAATCCAAAAATATTCGCATTGTTCCAGTAAGGGCTAGATTGCTTAAGATCAAAATTAATATAAATCACCTTTCCCTTCTGGTTTTAATTGTTTTAGTGACACTTTTGTATGTTGCCGAATACTCAATCTGCTCTTTTACATAAAAATGCACATGTAACACATTTACGTTTAATGACTGAGGATTAGTAAGAATGACGTAGTTACTATTTTTCAAAAATTATACTTATTATTGATTCCCATGCAGTCGAGGTAGGATCAATAATTTTAAAATGCTCAACATTTGGTAGAATTAATAGTTTTACATTACTACCTTTTTCTATTGCTTTTAAATAGTAATCTTTACTTAATTCTACTGGTACATGTTGATCAAGCTCACCATGAACTAAAACATGATCTATTCTTATTGGAATCAACTCTATTGGAGAAGCAGCCTTATATCGTTCATCAAACTCATTTGGAGGTCCACCCATAAGACTAGCAACAAGACTTTTAATGCCTTTTTCTTCGTGAAACTTCCACATTTTATTTAAATCTGTCACTCCTGCTAAACTTACCACTTTCTTAACAGGTACAATTAATTTATTAAAGCTTTGAGCATCTTTTATTTGGTCCATTCTAGAAGCAACCCAAAGGGCTAAATGACCACCTGCTGAATGACCGATAAGATATACTTTTGTTAAGTCTAAATTGTATACTTCCTTTAAATGGGACAGATAATTAATTGAGTCGATTACATCATTAAAAGTACCTGTCCAACCTCCTCCTTCTTCTCCAACTCTGCGATACTCGATATTCCATGTAACATAACCCCTACTTGTTAGGTCTTCTGCAATAGGGTTATTTTCTTCAAGATTGTATTTAGACTGCCAAAAACCTCCGTGAATCATAACTATTATTGGTAATGGTTCTTTACTATCCGGAATTCTTAATACTCCAAATTGTGAGCTATGTTCCCCATAAGATATTTTAATTGTACGTGACATTATCTACTCCTTAACGAATTATTTAAAAGATGACAACTTATTTTCCCTACCTCTGCTACCTTAAATAATTTTGGCTCCCACCCACAAATAACATCATAATTACATAAACATAATTAAAGATAGAGATTATTTGCCTGAATAAGGTTGCAGTAACATCCTCTATTAAAATTTATGTATTTAAATTCTAATACTAAACCACCCTGTTTCACTCGGGAAATTTGCTCTTGATAGCATTTTCCCTGTTATAAATTCTCTATAGGAGGTTATTGTGCCATCGTGTGAAATAACAAAAATTCTTTCTTTATCTTGTTTTCTACACCAATTAATGAAATTCTTAGCAACTATCCTAAATTCTTGTTCAGGTAACACATTGATTCCATTAATCCATAACTTGTTTGACAATGTCTCATCAATATAAAAATCAGGAAATTCCTTTTGGATTTTTCTTTTATTCAATAAAAGATCACAAGTTAAAGTCTTAGCTTCTGCTATCTGTGGGAACATTCTAGGTGAGACTAGAGCTGTTACAACTTTTTCGCATTTTATTTTCTCACTCCATAAAGCTGCTGTCTGTAGAGTTCTTCGTAAAGGACTTACAATTAAACTATCACTTTCATTAAGTGGGAATTTCTTTGCTAAGCCTTTAGCTTGTTCCTTACCAGAATTAGTTAGCGCTGGATCTTCTATCTGTAAACTTTGTGGGATGTTTAGAGTATGTTCCCCTTGACCATGTCTGATAAAAATTAATTCCATTAGCTATCATCTTTTATAACTTCCTTTATAGGTCCTAACTTTACTATTGAAGAAGAGATACTAAAAACCCCTAGAAATTAAGGAAAAACGTTATTCAAAAAACATATATATCCTTGTGGTACAAACTAAATGGTCAGTTCTTGTTTGAATTTAATGCTTTTCCGTTTTCGAATTAGCTCTAAGTGTCATAATCAAAAAAAACAAAAATCCTATAAATGAAGCTGCAGCAAGTGATTTTGCTATTATTGAATCTTTATCGATAAAAACCAATATATTTGTAATTAAAAACCCTATAATAATCACCTGAGAAATTAGTAATACTGTTTTTTCATTATTTCTGACTAACTTTTTAAGATCCATTTTCAAGGCTCCTCTTATTAATCTTGATTATTGCTCTTTTTATGTAGTAGACGACTTTTTCAAGTTCCATAAAGTGTTCGAATAAAAAAAGTCTTATTTCTTAAAGAAATATTTTTCGAATTATGAAAATAATTAGCTATTTAAAAGAACATTAGGATTCTTTACATCATATTGAAAGTAGAGCCAATCAATTGCTTCCTTAATACTCTCAGCAATAAATTCAATATCTAAATCTTTAATATTTTTATAGTGTTCATTTAATGTTGAATGACCTGCACCTGTTTTTACAAGTATTTTAATACAATTAGCATGAGAAGCTGCGACCATATCACTCCACCTATCACCTATAACAACACAATTCTTTAAATCTAATTTATATTTTTCTGCTCCTTCAATAAGCATACCAATGTTAGGTTTTCGACAATTACAACCTTCACTGTGACTATGTGGACAAATGAAGATATCATCAAAGCCAAATTCAGTAAGTTCATTAATAAAATCAATTTTAGTTGCTTTCCCTTCTGATATTCCTGGTTGATTTGTAAATGAAAAAACTTTTATCCCAGATTTCTTTAGTTTGCTTATTAGTTCCTGTGAATCAGAATATAATTCAAATGAATTTGGATAATGCACTGTGTCATCACCACCAATTGTTCCGTCACGGTCTAAAAAAACAGCTTCAATTCTCCGCAAGTTATTCATAAATGTACTCCTTAAAAAATCATGTATTATACGTAATTATTATCAACGATCTAAGGTTAACCTTTTTACATTATTTTAAAATAATATGTCTTTAAGTATATATCTTCTAAATATTTTAACATAATTATCCAATAAAAACTTTCTCAGATCTAGTAAATAATTTATAAGATTTATTTATAAACTTTCTTAAAATGAACACTTATACAATTGTCTAATCATTTTTATATAGTTTACTAGTATTTAACAATTTTTTCGAGAAATAACTGGATAAATTATGGTAATATATATAAATTAGGAGGAGATTAATTGAGTAGTATTGATTTATTAGTTATAGAAGATAAAGATGTTAGTGATATAGGGATACTAGTTGTAAAAGCTACTATTGATGGGGAAGATTATCAGTTACATCTGGATACTGGGGCAAATCAGACCATCATGTTAGAAGATAATTTCCTAGGATCATATGCAAAAACAACCGATACTAATGATTATTTAGGAGCTTTTTCAGAAAACCAGTTAAAATCAATTAGTGTTTCTGTTATAAGGGTTGGACCTATTAGAAAAGAAGATTTTGAGTTGACCTTAATCGAGGATAATACTGGTGCTTCAACAAATTTATTAGGAATAGATTTTCTTTTGGAACATAAATGCTCTTTTCTTATAGATCAATCTAAAATTCTTGTTGATTCACCTTTTGAAGAAGAAGAAAATCTTAATTTTCATAAACTCCATTTTAATGACTCACTTCCTTTTATAGAAGGAGCTATTAATGATATTAAAGTTCATGCTTTATGGGATACAGGAGCTAATATGAATATTGTTGATCATTCTCTTATTACTACATATCCGAATATGTTTCAAAAAATAGATATTCAAGGTCTAGCCGAAGACTCTGGTGGTTTAAATGCGGAAGTCTCAATTTATTATATGGATACTCTTGAAATTGGAGGACATTTTTTCCCAAAACAAATGGTTGCTGCTACAGATTTGAGCCATTTTAATGATTATTTGGAACAGCCGATAGATCTAATAGTAGGATTTAACACGATAAGAAAAGCAAATTGGATATTTGATTTCCCTAATAAGAAATGGGCGATCTTAAGTAATAATTGAAAACTTTACAATTGATAATCTTATGAATTTGTTATAAGCCCATAAGATTATCAACCTGAATAAAATTACTTTAAATCCTTTTTTAAATAGTAATGCTTATGCTCTCTACCTACATTATCTAATGTCCCAAACACTGTATAACCATGTTTTTCATAAAAACCTAATGCTTGAAAACTTAAAGTGTCTAACTTAATAAAATCACAATTCTTTTCTAAAGCTATATTCTCAGCTTGTACTAATAATTTAGTGCCATATCCATGCTTTCTTATCTCTTCATCTACAAATAGAGTATGTATCTCTAACCAATTCCAACAGATTGATCCAATTAGCCCACCTCGAACAATACCGCTGTCATCCTTAATGAATATACCAATTTCTTTGTACCTACCTCCTAAATCCTCTGGAAAGTGCTTTAAATTAAATTTGTAAAGCTCATCATCTACAAATTTTTTAGCATGTCGATCTAATTCTTCAGTTATATGTAAATTCATGATTACATTGCTCCTCTTACATTCTTTTTATTAGATACTCCAAAAAATGTCATTTTAACTTAAGTATATTCCTTCACATTTACTAAAAAGTACCCTTCCTGAAATTCCTTCCCTAAACATAAATAAGCACCTTTTCTTATATTAAAAAGGCGCTTTCAATTATGAGAGATTAACATCAATTAGTAGATAAATTTTCCGATAAAATGACCTACCCCATAACCTACCAGAATAAGTAAAAAACCTACTATTACATAAAGGCTGTATTTTATAAACTCATTTAAATTATTTTTGTGAAATTCTTTACTCAAGATCAGTTACTCCCTTTATTCAGTTATAATTTTGCTATAAGTACTATCCCTTATCTATTATCTTATTCATATTTTAACTTAAATTCAAATATTTGTAACTTAAAATATGATTAAATAAGCATAAATAACTTTTTTTCTAGTTAACTATTAGCTTTTACAAACTCGTATGTCGTTTCACTTACTTTTTTATTACCTGCTTCTGAGAAACCATGACCTTCTCCAGGGAAAATTTCAATTCTAGCATTTGGGTAAAAAAGTGCTGCTCTTTTCCCATAGTCAAGTGCCACAATTTCATCTTGATCACCATGAAAAATTAGTACGTTTTTATTGAACTTTCCGATATGATCGAACACATTATAATTATGAATTGACTCAAAATAAATTCGCCCTAGCTGAACTCCCCATAACTCGTGTGTTTCAGGAATGCTCTCAAGTGTTGGAAATCTATTATTCCAATCATCTGCAATACAAAACGCTGGAAATAGCAAAAGAAGTCCTTTAATTACTTCAACATTTTCATCCGCTACTAGTGCTGATACTAATCCTCCCTGACTTCCTCCAAACAAAAAGATATTAGTAGGATCAACATCCTCCCAATTCTTTACATGTTCAATGACCGCACATAGATCTTCTTTTTCTGTAAATATAGACATTTCATCGGTATTAAGGTCACTCTTCGAATTAACAGAGCCTCCACAAAAATCGATACATAAAGTAGCTATGGCATTTTTCGCTAAATAGTCACTATTCATCGCAAAATCTAAATTTGTTCCATTAAAACCATGACTGAAGATTACGATAGGGCACTTCTTCTTACTGTTAGGTCTGTAATAGACGCTATGGATTTCCCTACCATGATGTTTAATCTTCACAATTTCTTTTTTATAACTAATCATTTAAATACCTCCACATCAAAAAATATCTAGTTACTAACTTTTACTTAAGATAATCTAAGCTATGTACTAATTCATAAGTCTATATATTTTTATATCTAAACCAGATTCCGTTGGTAGTCCTTCTGCAATTAATATGTCATCATTTAAAAAAGCTAAAGACTTACTATTTGTAATAACTTTTGGATAAGATCTAAATAAAGGATGTTTCAATTTATTGTTTACATGACCGTTATTTTCAATATAAATGCTGCACTGTTCCCCTGTATAATCCTTCCCTTGTAGCATATATCTAGCTGATAAGGTATGTCGATCACCAAATCTTCCAATAATTTGCGTATCAACTCCTCCATCAAGGATCTCTCCTGTGAAATATTCACCTGAAACATGACCCTTAAAAGAAATCATGATAACTGAATCGCCTTCATGATTAGTTAATTTGATCGTATTGTTAATTTGAACATGTACAGTGAAGATTTCTTCAAACTCCATGCTTCAAAGCCTCCTATTAACTAAATAAATTCCCAATAAATATAATGAAGAACAAAAATGCCGTTAAGCCTACTGTAAGAATTATCGTAGCTACACTTCTAGCTAAACCTTTCCAATCTTGAATACCACCAAAGCCTACTACTGCTAAAACAAAATTAATTAATGTCATATACAGGATGAGATTGATAAAACCTGTACCCAAAAATGAATAATTTATAGCACTTGAAAGAGTAATTATTAAAAATAATACTTTACTAACTATAGACATGATAAATGACCAAAAGTTAATTTTTCTCATTCAAGAACTTCCTTTTCCCCCTCTTAAACTAGTAGATTCAATATCATAAGATAAATTGTTTTAGATGGTTTCCACCTAATAAAAATTACTATTTATATACCTTTTGAGCCTCATATTTAAATCCAAGATATTGATAATTTTGTTTTTTATACATTTCTTTCGGAGTATCTTGTCCATCAGCTATTAAAATGATAATTTTTTCAGGAAATGCTTCCATTACATATTGTTGTAATTTTCTACCGATTCCTTTGTTTTGGAACTTCTCATCAACAGTTAGGTTGTCTATTTCTGCGGTTTCTTCAGAAACTATGACAACAACATACCCAGCTGGATTTCCTTTGTAAAACGCCAAGATCTGAAGAATATCTTGATTTTTAAACTGACGTTTTATGAGTTCATGTTTTTGATTTGCAAACTCACTTCCATACTCCAAATTATGTTGATACTGAAGATTACAAAATATTTCTATATTTTCATCTGTCACTAAAGTAACTTCTATATCAGGGTTGTTTGCTGACGTAGGAAATTGCTGTGGCTTAATAGCATATAATTCCATAAAACCTATTTCATATCCATTATCATTAAAGAAAGATATAAGTTCAGATGTAGGTTTTTCATTATCAGGATAAGTAAACTTCACATGATTCTGGCCCCGTTTCAAATGATATTCCCTTAAGTATTGTTCAGCATCTAAAAATTCAGATAAAGAAGGTAGATGTTTAAATTCAATAAAGTTACTACTATAACTAGTCAGCATCTCAGGATAATGAAAGTGTTTATATTGGTCATTTTCAGCCACTACTTTTCCAAGGTTATAAATATTATCAAATGTTATATTTTTCATTACTATTTCTCCTCTATTAATCATTTACTTTCTCTTTTAATAGTGAACATCTTTTTAAGAATCGGTATTTTAAAGGTTAAATATGTTATGTAAGATCAGACCTTTTTTGTTTAATATTGTAATTATATGATAACATTCTACTAATTACTTTAAATTCTCTCATAAAATCATCATAGCAGTACCTTATCCATATTGCAGACAATTCATCACAGTGTCTCCAAAAGACCTAACATCAGATAGATAATCATACCCTTCAGGTGAACCAAAACTATTAAACATGCGAACTGCGACTAGATTTTCATCAGCAATGACCAACAATGTAACACCCGTATAACCTAGTATCTGATATGAGCCTTTAGGAATTGATGCACCTATTTCTGTTTTCTTAGCTGGGTAATCTTTTACAAACCATAAGAAACCATTTTGCGGTAAATCTTGATCTTTTATTACAGGACTTTGAAGTGATGTAGTAATTTGTATTATTTCTCTTGGAACAATTTGCTTTTCATCTATCTTTCCTTGTTTAAGATGAAGATACCCCCAATATGATAACTCACGGGTCGACACATACATATTCGCCTTGTCACCTTCTGTGCTTTCACTTGTTTGCCAATTTTCATCTCCAGCTTCAGGTAATATTACATCCGCAAGCTTATCGTGTTTATGTGCATACCAATTTGATTCACTAAAACCTAAAGGACTAAATACATGCTCATGAATAATCTCTGATACTGATTTTTTGGTCGTCTTCTTCACAATTTTAGTTAAAGCATCTATACCAACTTGTCGATATGTCCAGCTTTGACCAGCAGGATGCTCACGAAAAATAGTCTCCTCCTTTTGATTTAATCCATGTGTATGAGTTAATAAATGCCTGATGGTCGTTTCCTTCCAAGTAGTTTCGTCAAGCTTTGGTAAATATTTCAACACAAGATCATCTATGTGTTCTATGTAATTGTTATATAAAGCGTAAGCCACAGCAAAACCTATATAGCTTTTCCTTACTGAGGCTACATGAAATTGAGTTTCTTCGTTAACATTTCTAGCACCACTATTATTAGATTGCTTTCCTATATAATCTTCTAAAACAATAGTGTCATTATGAATAATAAAAACCGATGCACCTGAACAAAGTACTTGATTAAAAGTGTTCTGAACATGATTTAATACTGATGAAAATTTACTATTAGGTTTATATGTGAGTTGCATAATATCATAACTCCTACCCTTTATTCATTTTTGTATATATTGTATGCATTCGGATTTTTTATTGTTTTTACGATAAGCAGATCAAATTATGGTGACATTATCATATGTGAAGATACTGTAAGAGATTTTCAGATTGAGATTCCAAGCTTTTGTTGTATAATTTTGAATTTCGTTAATTAAATACTAAATTAAAGCTCTCATCATAAAACTTATTAAAGTGTTCTTCTATTGTTAGAAGAATCTACAGAACTCCTAAAATATCTTTTATCCCGTCAACTCGATTAACAATATGTGTAGGATTAGAGTCATTTAGTTCTTTTAACGAACCATATCCATAAGTTACTCCGATTGAGTCAATACCAGCATTGTTTGCACCAATAATATCGTGTTTTCTGTCACCAATCATGACAAAATCATCTAAACTATTTTCATTGTACTTTTGGATGATGTATTGAATAATTTCAGTTTTTGAAGATCTTGTTCCATCTAAATTACTTCCCACAACAAGGTCAAAATACTTGTCAATATCAAAATAATTTAGGATTTGTTCAGAAAATACAGTAGGCTTTGAAGTTGCAACAACTAAAGTATATTGCTGTTTTCTTAAGCAATCTAAAAGTAAAGGAATAGCCGAATATAGTTTATTCTCAAACATCCCTTTATTCTTGAACCTTTCTCTATAAAAATCAATTGCTCTCTGTGTATTTACTTCATCGAATCCGTAGAATTCAGCAAATGAAACATGAAGTGGTGGCCCAATAAAACATTCTAATTTATCAAGATTCAATTCATTAATGTTCATTTTCTGTAACGCATATTGAACAGATTTAGTTATACCTGTTTTGGGATCTGAAATCGTTCCATCTAAATCAAATAAAATTACTTTATATTTGGTCATATTAAGCTTCCTTTCATTAGCTAGTAACTCCCTCATTTTACCATACGGATTTCATGATCATTTAAGATTTTCATTAAAACTAACCACTTTTTTAGTGATTCTTAAATTGAAATTAGCGCATTTCCAAGTTTCTAGAAATGCGCTCTACTGCTGAAGATACTTTTAAATTAATTCCTTGTTTTTCTTATAAGAACGATTTAAAGAAATGTAGTTAGTGAAAAACCACACGATACCGATACTTACTAATAAACCAATAATCTCCATCCACCCTATTAGATTACTTGGTATATCAACAATAATTAAATATAAAACAATATAGATAACAACAAAGCCACAAGTTTTAATACATATATTTTTTATTTCTCTCTTATAAGAACGTTCTGTTGTAATATCTGTATATTCAATCCCGGATATAATATACCTTGCTGTAACATAAAAAAGAAAAATAGCAACAGATACCAAAAGTGCAAGTTCAGCACTTATATTAAAAAACTTAGTGCAAATTAACATGATAATTTGAGAAATGAAAAGAATTAAAGCTCCTTCTGCAAAGAAATACAACACTCTTTTTTCTTTATATTCGTCATTAGGTAGTAAAAACGATATCCAAGATTTCATCATTATTCAACCTCCCAAAATAACTCATCTAACGTTTTGTTTAGTTCTTTTGCTATGGCAACACAAAGTTGAAGGCTAGGGTTATATTCGCCTTTCTCAATTAGCCCAATCGTTTGTCGAGTAACTCCCACTCTTTGAGCTAACTGTTGTTGAGGCATCGACAATTTTACCCGTGTTATTTTCACGTTATTCTTCATTTATTCACCTACAGTTTGTAATATATATCTAACGTATGTAAGATATATATTACATTTCATATAAAAAAAAGTCAATTAACAAATCAACTATTTTATTTTAATAAGAATTAGCTATTCTTTTAATTAAAATATCGCACTCTTTCTATTTTAGTACAATCATTCACATAGAATCTAACGCTGTCAAAGCGGTATATTCATCTTCGATTACCCTTAATACTCTGTACAAACAAAATTTAATTAGGCTTACTTTCTCTTCCCCATTTCGTTAAAAAGTAAGCTGTAACAAATAGTAAGAGTGCTAAGATAACATTACTAAGTATTGCATTAATTCCGTAATGATATTGAAATTCGTCTAAAACCCCTGAGTATAAACCTGCCAGTATGGCTATTAAAAGTAATCTTCCTATTCCCAATTGTATATTTCCATTCTTTACCTTAAATTTAAAAGCATGATATTATACTTTTTACTCAAATGACTTTGCCGTTTCTATTAGTTCTTCTTTTGTTAATTCATTATCAGATTGTTGTACGTAAAATGTTAGTCTGTAATGAATATCATTTTCTGACCAATTTAAAATCATTTCTTCTTCATCGTTTACTTCATAACTTCCATTTAAATCTCCTATTTTAACATCTTCATATTCTATATTTGACTCAACTTTTCCACCATTAACAGCCATTAAACTTAAGTGGTTTCCTTTACCATTTTCATCTCCTGAACCAAAGAAATCAAATGAAAGAATATTACTTGGTTGTTGTTCCTGAGGTGGAGTTGTGAAAGCTGCTTCTTCAACCTCAAAAGGAAGTTTAGTAGGAAGTTTTGGCTGAAATGCTTGGTCATTTAATTCTTCCTTTAATTTAGTATTATCAAATTCAGTTAAGCTTGTGCCTCCACTACATCCTATTACAAGTAATAATATTGGCAACAACATAAATCCTATTTTTTTCATAAAAAAACTCCCTTTTATTTGCCATTTCCTTCTTTATACTAATGTTGAATCTAGAACCCATTTGATAATCAGATTATTAACACTTGATCAGAATTGTATTAAATATCATAAATAAATGAAAAAATTAAGTTCAATGATCTTCATAATAACTATGAACTTTCGTTGTTAAAGTTTGTTTGTGATGCAATTTGTTAAGTACCTTTTCTGTGTTCCATTTGCTTTCATTCCTTAAAACGTCTTAATTAATTCTATATCAGCGTATTGGTTCTCACCGTGTTCTTTATCTCCAAAAAACCCATTAATCGTATTAAGGCCCAGTTTAGTCCAAAACCTAACTGCTGGCCAATTTTTCATTGCAACATTAGCTCGAACTTCATTATACTTTGCATGTTGCAATATCCTTAACAATTCGGTAACTAACTCATGCCCCAGTCCTTCATTCTGATATTCTTTATCAATATATAAATAGTTTATGTAAAATATTTTAGGTTGGGGAAATCCATGATATGTTATAAGTAAGCCCGTCATAATTTCGTTACTTTTCAATCTTATAACCTGGATTTTAAATCGATCTTTTGTTCCATTAGGTGGTAAGTCACCAACAGTAAAACAGCGATGAACAAACTCTTTATCTAGACTTCGTCCATCCCATTTATGTATAAAACTACCTTGTTCATATAACTGTTGAACAGGTTGAATTTCATCTTCAACTAAGTCTTTTATTGTGAGACGCTTTGTTTCCCAAGCACTTGGAATAGTCTCTTTTACCACATTAAATCAACTCCAACTTCTATTATACAATTATTCTTATTGAACAAGATGCCTTTTGTCTTAGAGCCTGAACTGCACTAAATAAGACACGTGTATTAGCTTTTTGCTTCAAATACCTTTATTAGTCGAACTACCCAATACAAAGCTACCCATGGCAAGATAAATTTTGTCGCCCATTCTATCAAACTAAAGATGATATAAAATTCATAACCTATAAAATGTAGAACAGTAAGAAAAACTAATACAATAGCAGCAATGTTAAAGTAATATTTTGTTTTTGGATCTAGAGATGTTTTTTTGATATATGCGGTAAATAGTGTAATTAGCCATAAAAAGACAAAATGAATGATTATATTTCCCCAATTAATTTCATATAACAATTTTACGCCCCCATTATTTTCATGATTTAATGGTAACATTCTTGGTTACTTTATGGAATATTTTTCTATCTTTTCTTTAAAAGAGGAAAAGCACTATCCATGTTTTTAATGAATAGTGCTTTCAAATGAAATTTTTATACAAATATAACACTGATCTACTACTAATACTTTAAGTTTCTCCATAGTATTCTGCTAAGTATATAAATCCATATTTTCTAACAAGGAAGTTTCTTAACTCACCTTGTGTAGCTTTCTCAATCGGTGGTTTTGTTAAGGTGTATGCTTTGGCATTTAACTCAGCAAATTTAATGTGATCCATTTCATTATGGTATTTATCATCAACAATCTTAGTAGTCAAAGCTGATTTAGGATATCCCATAAATAACACTTGTGTTCGTAATGCCATACTTGGTGTTGAATGGAGAATTATAAATATTGCAGCTATAGCTACTAAGAAGATTACTTCCTTTTTTGCTAGTAATTTTTTCATGAAATATAAGCCCCCATTTTTCAATTAAATTCCCAAGCTAACATTCATTCACTTTTAAAAGTTAAACTAACATGACTATTATTAATTTGCGATAAAGGGTGCTTTTTTTACATACTGCAGATTTTCAATTTGGTTAATAATAAATGTTGCGATATCTTGATTCATTATTTTTGTACCTGGCATATCTGTAAGATCTTCTTTAATAATTGCTTTCCCAGGACCTTCAGCTATAAATGGAAGTCTAATTAAAGTCCACTTTATGTAATGATTGCGATTAAGAATTTCCCATTCTTCTTTCTTATCTTTCATCAAATTAGAATAGAGCCTTTCAAATATCTTTGCACCTAATCGATTAAGAAAGCTCTTTTTATCTCCCTTAATAGTTAAAGATCCACCAGAAACAGTAATATATCGATCAATTTTAACATCAGTCATGACCTCTAGTATATTTCCCGTTACTTTGCTATAAATAGGAGTCTCTTTAATTGGCTGTCCAAAAGTATTTATTACTACATGGCAGCCTTTTAGTAGTTTTTGAATATCCTCTATATTTTGGGCATTTCCTTTTACAATCTCTATTCTTTCATCATTAAATGATGAATTTTCAGGATTCCTAACTAACATGCGGACTTGATAGCCTTTCTCTAACGCCCTAGTTGCAATATGACGACCTACCTTCCCTGTCCCACCAATTATTGCTACCTTAAAGGAATGAGCCATAATATCCTCCCACAAAACATAATGATATGTTATACGTTAAAATCCCTATTTAGTTCCATTAATCTAAATATATTACTATTAATATGTAAATCTTCATTCAATGGTTTAAGAGAACACAACTACTTTAAAAGAACTTAGTAATATTTTTAGAGACTGTCTGGTAATTGGTATTTATACATTTCCACAGCATTTGTACTTGCTTCTAAAGTAACAATTGTTTTCCAATTAGGGTCAGTATAGATAGTTGGATAATCTTTCTCATCGAATTGTTCCTGTATATTAAACGCCAAAATTTCTTCATTAGTCGAAAATTCAGCTTTTACACCTGTCTTGTTTCCTCGAGCATCTAAACGGATCCATTTATTTAAATCCCTAATGTAGACTCCATTTAATGCATGAAGTGAATATCCCTTATCGGGTGTATTAAAGATCATTAGTCGTTGATAGCAAAAGCCAGTTGGAATACCCTGTGATCTTAATAAAGCAGCTAACAAATTGGATTTAGCATAGCAAATACCTTCTTTGTATTGCAGAACCTCTGATGCTTTACAGGTAACTATTGTACCTTGAATATCCCATGTGTGAGATATATTGTCACGAACAAATTTATATGCTGTCTCAACCTTTTCTATTTCTTTTTGTTTGTCATTGAACAAATCAGTAATTGTTTCCTCAATTAAAGGATGAGAAAAATTGACTACATTAGATTCTTTCATATAATCGTTTAAATCTGATGATTCAATTATTAATTCCAATTGGATGCATCCCTTTCCACAAAAACAAGATGTAGAATTCTATATATTTTAAAGCTCAATATAGGTCTATCAGATTTACTAACTGTATCGAGTAATTATTTATAAGATCCTCACCTTAGTCTACGGTTCCCAATCACTTTCTTTTTACAGAATAACGATTAAACCATGAACTTTGTGAACCACGCTATATATCTTGCTCCCCATAAAAACAACAATTGAGCAAGTAATGTTCCTAACAACCTCGAAGTGACCATCATGATAGACATACTTTTTAGCTTATTGTAACTTCCTCTTTCGTTTACAACATCATCTGCTATAACAGATATTTTCGGATCAATAAAGACTACCAAAAGTATTGTGGCTATGCCATTTATTAAGCCTGATGCCATAATGGCCGTAGATGCTCTTTCAGGTGCTAATAATGAAGCATATAGTGCTGATAATACACCGATTGTATAGATTGCGGTTATAACCATATTTATACAAAATAGACGAATTGGAATATCCTTAGCCCTTATATCACGCAAATATGAAAACTTAGGTAAGTTAAAATGGGTAATACTTCGTTTTATGTATTGTAAAGAAAATATCCTTTTCATTAAGGAAGGAACAGAGCCTTTTTCCTCAGATAAATGAATAATTGCCCGAGAAAATAGAGCGATAAAGGTAGGAAACAAAATGATACCAAATACTGTTCCAACTGTTGATGCACCAATAAGAATTCGATATTGTGTTTCTACAAACTCCAAGGCATTTTCTGATGGCGCAGTATCAATTAAGCTACCAGTAAAAGGCTGCTGCATCATATTAGCTAGCCTTGACACGATCACCATTATATTAAATAAAGATAAAGCGGACGCAATCATTTTCACTCTCGCACCTGATAGCCTCACCGCATAGGCAAGTGTTTCGATCGAATGAATGATAAAAATAAATAATCCTATAAATAATAATTTTTCAGTTAAAAACTCCACTAAGTAACCTTCTTTTTCTTGTATATTTATTACCCTTATTTTACCATAATGTTATTATCTTGTACTTAAAACTCATTAATTAAGCTGTATTACATGACATCTAGTAATCATTTATTTTAAGAAATTTTATAATAAATGATCTCTGGGTCTCCCTCATCTAAATTTTCAATTATGCCACTTTGAATAAACCCATTTTTTATAAATACATTTTGCATTTTAACATTTGATTGATTGGTAGAAGAAAATACTTTCTTTGTTGGTGAATGGGTTACCATATATTCAATCATTGAGCTAGCATATCCCTTCCGTCTTTTATTTGGCATTACTATGATTAACGAAATAAAAGAACATCCAAAGAAGCTAGTGTCATATAATAAAAATCCAACTATATGATCCTCTTCTTTTACAGCTATACATGTTTCTGCTTCGATAGCGTCTTTAATATAATCTCGTCTTCTATCATCTCCAATAACCGCTTTGTCTATATTTACTAACTTATCTAAATCGTCTATTTGAGCTTTAGTTACATTATTCAACGATATGCTCCCTATCATTATTGAATTTAAGTGATCTTTTGTTAGAAATCCTTTAACTTTAACTTATTCACTAGAAGATCTTGTTAAATAACGAGGAGAACTAACATTTCTGATAAAAAGGATCGCATCATAAAGCTCTTGGGGATAAATGACCTTCGGAGATAGTCCCATAAAACCTGATTCTAATAGTCACCATCTTCTTCTATACCACATCTTTTTATAAACAGGTTGATTTTCAACATCCAATGGAAGAAATAAATTTGTTGTAGAAGCCTCGGATAGTAATGACTCTAAGTGATTTTTCCTCGATGAATCGATTTCTAGTTCAACTCGCAGCTGAGTAGAAAATTTGCCTTTACCAGCATACATTCCTATGGAATAAACTTCTTCTGGATACTTTTCATATAACAAATTCCCAACAGTTTTTATACCTAAAATCCTTGAACTAAGTGTTTGTTTTCTTCTAATATGAAAATTATGAGCCCATATAATTAACTTTTCGTTCTTAAAATAATGATTCATCAACCACTCTACATTTTCAAACATATATAAATCTCTTTTAATGCCTGATGATAGATATTCTTTTAGGTTCAATCGAAGCCAATCCATTCTATTTTGCATTCCTTGTTGTATGATTCCGATTATCTTTCTCTCTTCTTGTTTCGTGCATATTTGTCTTTTTTTATTTATTAAATCTAATAGAATTTGATATTCTTTTATGAGTGATTTCATTTTTACTTTTAAGGATTTTGTTATCTTGAACATTATCTGTTTATCTAACTCAAAAAATGCCTTCTCAGCTTCTTTTATTTTTCTATATAACTCGTTATTTGTATAATGCCTTATCCAATCTATTATATAGTCAGATATCAAAGGATAAGTGGGTTGAGGATCCATTCCACTAAGCTTAATTGATCTCGCCCAATTTTCATTAAATAGAGGTATCATTTCTTCATTATGAAAAATATCTAAAAAGCAATTTTGGATCTGCAATTTAGTTGGCTGGTCTTTTAAAAACCTTTTACATAGCGTTGCTTCGATAAAGCTACTTTCCAATACAACAACATTAAATCCATGTTGCTCATGTAAATAACGAATTAAATCAATTTTAGTGGTGTAAAAGTCTCCTATACCGTGTGAGCTCTCACCAAGTAAAAGTATTCGATTATTCTTTATATAACGATCTATAATTGAAAAATCACTATCGTTATTTATTTCACCAGCAATTTCTCTAATTTGATCCTTCCAATGACTCCAAGTTCCTTCTCTACCAAAATCCATGGAATAACATCCTTTTTTATTAAGTCTCTTTTCTGAAAGATTGTTGCTATATAACCAAAAGTAGAAACTGTGTGTTTTAGCATATAAGGATACCATTTGAGGAAGAAAAGAGGCCACAAAACTTAATACTGTGCTGATTTTATCGGTTATATATAAAAACAACCTTTATTAAACTTAATGCTATCTTTTTCGTCGTAAAATAGGACCTGTTATATATAAACAAACAAATATTATTAAGTTCTAAATTTAAGACATCCCTAGTAAAGAATCACAAAATGATTTACACAAGCCCTGTTTTGACATACGCTTCAATAGCTCTTTCGTTGAAATCTTATTCTGGATATTTTTTTGAATTGTTTTATGAACAATTTCATATTCCCAATTATTCACTTCTAATTCAACACAAAACGTCGGGAATTGCTTTTTAAACATATCCATCGCTTCAGTTGTTTTCTCTGGTTTCTTTTGAAGATATGTTATTGTTGGGATAAAGGTAACTATAAAGTCAATTTCATTTTCAGTGACATTTTTCTTTTGTAACCATTCTACAACAGTTAATTTCTCCACAAGACATCCTCCACTAATCTTTTTACGTCCATGTTATTCAACCATTTTTGTATTTACATACCCAATTAGAACCACATATCCTATTACCAGAATTGGAATTAACACTATGGTATCTGGATGATCAATGAAAGCAGCACCTAACATAACAATCCCCATAATTAAATTATAATTACCCACTAAATTAGCTAGTTTATCTTTGTCCTTCACACGTCTTTGGTTATAACCAGACAATAACCAGACTTTCTTTTTTACACCTACCAAATATGCTAATACTAATAAGATTATTGATATAAATAATAAATGTTGATTCATTAAAATGCCTCCTTTATAGGTATTGATAACAAATATGAACCGAGTGCTATAAGTTAAAGTAACTTATTGATAATTAATGCATAACTTTTATTTTTACCCATGAACTGAAGTGCTTCTTACATGTTCTATAGTAATAATCAAGTTACGTAAAGAGTTGCTAATTACTTGTTTTGTTGACTCAAATTCCTTTATCCACCGCTCATCAAATTGTAGGGTTTTTATTCCAGTAAAATTCAACACTTCTCGTCCTTCCAATTGAAAATCCTTCTAAGGCTCAAATTCTCTTTTATAAATATTACAATTTTTCTTCAATTGATCTGCTTCGTTTCTGCGGTCATTTAAATGTGCTAATATTAATTAATATTACCATTAATTGTATCTCCTTTTTATTACAAAAAATTACAATTTAAAGCTGTTACATAAAAATTGTTAAAATATGGTTACTGGATTAGATTTAAGTAATATTATTATGTTAGGAGGTTATCAAAATGAATACTCAGCGATTAAATATGTTTATCATATTAACATTACTAATTGGTGTTCCGTTATTTTTATTAACACCATCAATCGAGATGCCTCTAATATTGGAATATATTCTTTTACCAATTGGAATAGTATTAAGCCTTATTGGTATAGCATCATCTAATCTATTAATACCACTTAAATGAATTGAAAAATGACCATTATAAATAGCCTCTCTATTTGAGGTTATTTTTTTGCACCTTTTAGCATTCTGTAAAAATCACTTTTGGCAGAAATAGGGATTTTTCTGCAATTTTTAAAATGCTAAGTTATAAGTTCATTCCAAATTAGCATTGCACGATGACACTGATGTTGTAGGGATATTAAAAGAAAAAGAAATCAGTTTTTCAAAATAGTATAAAATTTCGGGGAACATTCTTGAGGATATGCTTTATAAACATGAAAGTTTAAAAATTGCTATTTATATACCAGAGATTCAAAAAAAAACAGAAGAGATACAACAATAAATATTAACGGACAAGATGTTAGTAGAATAAAACTTATTGTTTCTAAAAACAATAAAAGATTTGAAGAAAATAAGAAGATAGCAGAGTTACTAGCAAAGAAGGTTGAAGATAAATATCCAGGATTACTTATAGGGGTTTATATACAAGAACCAATGAATCCAATTGCTAGGAATAACTACAATCAAGATTTTTTGGATCATGATTGTAGTTATTGCTCGAAGTTGGAGGTATTGAGAATACTCTAAAAGAAGAATATAAAAAGATGGAAATGATGTCTCATATGAGTAAAGAGATTTTAGAGAGCTTTAATCCAAGGCTCCCTTCTTCAGATGAGGCTTGGGAGTCTTTTTAATTTTCTTTCCTTTTTCAAAAAACGAATATACTAAATTAGATTAAACCTTAGGAATAGTTAAATAGATAAAAGAGCTCTACATTTGATTATGCGATATTTATTGTCTAATCAAAAAATATGTTTTTGAATCCTCCTATAACTTAATTAATCCTACGAATATTCACAGTCCAAAAATGTTTTCGCCATCATTTTAAAACTTCACACCAAAATGTGAAGTTTTTTAAAGATACCTCAATATTAAAATTGTGAAGGCCTTTTAAAATCGTTAATGCTAATATAAGGCATATGATGCTAATAACACTTAAACACTATTACTTTCTTTTTTAACAAAAATGTTAAACTTTGTTCTAGACTATATAATAATAAGTACCTGTTCCTTAGTTGAAATGAAATAGTTAATTCTTTATATGTTATTATTGTTACCTAAGAAATAAAACCTATTAATTATGTACTTTTGAGTTTCATCTTGTATTTAAAAGTACTTAGAACAATAAGAATTACGGGAATACAAACTTGAAGTGGTATATGTAAATATAAAGGAACAATTTCTAGCCCTATACGTAGATGTTCTGTTAGCCCTTCAGCCATAAAAATTGAACTCGCAAGAAGCCCTGCACCTGTAATGACTAATAAATATTTTCGTTTTTGTTTTTTTATTTTAAATATCTTTTCAAGACCGTACAATGCACCAAAATAAAAAATGGTGGTCTTAAAATAGATACCGATTATAAGAATGCCTAGAGCAATGGGGTCTAACCGTTGGATAAAATTAGCTATATTCACTTTTTCTATTGCGTCCATTAAAGGGAAGTGTGCTGTGTCTCCTACTGTAGGTCCTAATATACTTAGAATAACTGTCATCGTTAGCATTAAAAGCGTGCCACTGAATATTAAAGAAGCTAAACCTACTTTAAAAACCTGATCCTGACGATTTAAAAATGGAAATATCATAGTAAAAACGATGATTTCTCCAAAGGGAAATGTTAATGTTAATGGAAAGGCTGCTTTTAAAACAGGTTCCCACCCTTTTTCTAGAACAGGAAGGAGATTTTCAACTTTCGGTAGTTGGTCGATAAAAGCAGATATAAAGAAGAATAACGCCAATAATAGTAAGATAATAGAAAATATACTCCCTGCTCTTGCAATGACTTCTAATCCCAGGTAATAGCTGTACATCACTAGTAAAACAATAACTAAATTGACGATTACTAAAGGCGTGTTATCAAGTGCAGTAGTGATGATTAAGTCACCGAAATCACGTAATACCCTTCCTGCGATATAAAGGAAATACAAACTATAAAAAACGGCAACAATTTTCCCGATGTACTTACCTAATATATCTTCTAAGTATTCGGATAGTGTTTTATTTGCATTTTGTTTATATAATAAGAAATAGATAATAAAAAGAATGATTCCTCCTATTAATGCTAATAAGATTGCTAACCAAGCATCTTGCTTTGCACTAAATCCTAAACCTACAACAATAGAACTACCAATTTCAAAAAGGAAAATTAGTATAAACAACTGATTTGAGCTTATTTTATACGTATTTATGTAACATCCCTTCTTCACTTCGTTTTTAAAAAAATTTCATTTCACAAAAAATATGCTACCTAACTTAACCAAGTCATGACGACATCGCTTATTGGCTGATAAAAGAATATCAGTGCGTCTATAGGGTTAGGTATATGTACGTTTAAGGTTTTAGCTATACTTAAACCTACTCCCAAAATCAATAGGATAGCGAACACCCATAGTTGTTTTTTCTCTTGCTTTCTAATAAGACTAGGTACTTCAGCCATTACTATTACTAATCCTACCGAAATAATGCCTATCATCATCCACACAAAGCCTTACTCCTTTATTTCAGATGTAATAGAATTCCCGATCTTTCCTAAGCGACGAATCTTTATATCTGCTTTCACATTGATTTCAAGGTCAGTAAAATGTTTATCATTCCAGTCACTTTTTAGTTTTTCCCAAGCTTCTGCATTAGCTCTATGAATAGCATCACCGAACCCAAATACATCTGTACTAAAATCTTCTTTTACATTATTAATAGTCTTTTCCACAAGATTAATCAAATCTTTTTCTACTGATTTCTCTAATTCTTCAATTGTTTTTTGTTTTGTTAAATCAATGTCACATTTTACTTCCCCAACATTTCCTTCTGACTTTATATGGATTTCGATCTTGGGTGTACTATTTTCGACCTTTGCCGTCACTTCGGTTTTTGACTTTACAATCTCGTAATTAAATTTTCCTTCTTTTGGACAATTAACATCTGTTACTGTATTTTTTATGTTATTCATAATAAAGTTATATCCTTTACTTTCATCTTGATCTAGCCAACCCAACATTTTATCACTCTTAAAAACAGCCAATCCTGAATATTTTAAGTAAGCTGTCGGCTTAATTGTTTCTAAGTTTTTTTTTGTTTGACCAGCGGCAGGATCGCCTATAACCTCTATACCTGTTAATACAGGATTTTCCCCTTCAGTTACCAAATCCTGTATTAATTTATCTAACGTAATAGCAGCGGTAGGTGCCCATGTCTTTTCAGAAGTTTCAAGAGAGGATACCATATTATTTGCTGGTATTTTCTCAATTGATGTTAATATGGATAAAATATTTTCAGCGCTAGTATCTTTCGCGATAACAATATAAAAATCACTTCGATATTCATGATCTCTTGAAAACATATCTAACACTTCACCTATACCTTCTTTAGCTAGAGATTCTCCTATTACGAGAACACGTAGATGAGAATGGTATATTGGTCTTGGACTTTTTGTTGTTAACTCGCGCATTGCTTCAAAAACTGTATCTTCAGTTGCAGTAAATATTCTTACCGGTAAACCCGAGGCAGCACCGCTTGTCTTTGAAGCGATTTCACCAGGTATGACAATTTGTGTAGAAATCTGATATTTCCCTTCATTATCCCTGTCTATTCCCTCCCCAACACTTATTGCAAGTTCGTTTAATTCACGACGATTCCAGCAGCCTGAACTAAACAAAACTAAGATACTTATTATAACGAGTGTTATCGATTTTCTAGTCATATAGCAAACTCCACCTTTTTTTATTTATCTGGCGGTTTTGGAGAAGGACTTTGATTCCGCTTTACGTTTTGTTCACTAATTAAGCCCGGGCGTGTTTTTAAGCCCCAATGTGGAAAACGCAATAGAGAATCCTTTTGATCTTGAAGAAAAAATGGCCCGAAAGGACTCATATATGGAATCCCAAATGACCGCAAACTACATAAATGTAAAATTAGTGCAATAAAAGCTGCTGTAATCCCAAATAATCCAAAGGATGCAGCAAGTCCCATAAATAAAAATCGGAGCATTCTTATAGAAATACTCATATTGTGAGCTGGGATAACAAAACTAGCAATGGCTGTTATCGCCACAACTATAATCATTGCAGCAGATATAAAACCTGCTTCAACAGCTGCAGTTCCAATAACTAACGTACCTACAATTGAAATCGCTTGACCAACTGACTTAGGCATTCTTATGCCACCTTCTCTCAAAATCTCAAAGGTTACTTCCATTAAGATCGCTTCCACAAAAGCAGGAAAAGGAACACCTTCCCTCTGTGAAGCTAAACTAATAAGAAGTGGAGTTGGTATCATTTCTTGATGGTAAGTAGTGATCGCGACAAAAAAAGATGGAGCTAATAAAGCAATGAAAAAGCATATGATTCGGAGAAATCGTATAAGTGTACTAAAATCCCACCGTTCGTAATGGTCTTCAGCAGCATGAAAGAACTCAATAAATAGTGAAGGAACTAAAAGGACAAAAGGTGTTCCATTTACTAAAATCGCAACACGACCTTCCAAAAGTCCTGCTGAAACAACATCAGGTCGTTCGGTATTATACATCGTAGGAAATGGAGAAAATGTTTTATCTTGAATAGACTCTTCAATATAATTACTTTCCAAGATCCCATCAATTTTTATTTGACTAAGGCGTTCTCTTACTTCTTTTAAGACCTTTTCATTAACAATCCCATTAATATACATGATTGATACAGGTGTTTGTGTAACTCTTCCAATTTTTTTGGTTTCTATCCAAAGATCTGGACTATTGATTTTACGACGAATCAATGCGGTATTCGTTCGTAATGTTTCCGTAAAACCTTCCTTAGGTCCTCTTACGACAGATTCTTGAGTAGGTTCTGTGACGCTTCTATCATTCCCACCACTTATCCCTATAGTGAGCCCCTTGGTAACTCCATCGATCAGGATAATAACATGTCCGGAAAATAAAGACGAATACAAGTTCTCATAATCCTCTAGATCTTTAATACTCCCTACTGCAACAGCTGAATCTTTAATAGAACCTAACAGATCACTCTTAGATGTATGGAGTGCATCATTGTGAAAATCAAACATTAAAGTTTCTATTATAAATTCATTTATTTGTTGGGTATCAACAAGACCATCAATATATATTATTCCAGATGATATATTTCCTTCTTGCCCTACTTTTACCTTTCTGATGATCACATCATCACTTTCACCTAGCGCTTCATTAATTAACTCTATATTTTGCTCTAAAGAAGAATACAGTGAATTTTTTATGGTTTCTTCCTTATTATCTGTAACCAATGATTTATAATCTTTTTCTGCCTTTTTAAAAAAACTTTTAAAAAGTTGCATCAACTCTCACCTTACTCTTTCATCTAAAAGACCAATATTTGCTATATGTAATTTTATTATTTGTTTTAATAACAAGATTATTCTTACTAACTACATTTAAATGGAATTTCAAGAAATTAATACATGCTCAGACCTTATTAAGAATTAAAGTATACGTTTGGGGTAATGATAAATTTATTCATAGTTTCAGCAATAGATGGTATGGAAAATATCGTTAAGGAGAAAGTCATGGATTATAGAAGACAACAAATTAGTATTCATCAATTTACTGTATTACTTATTATTTATATTGTCGGAGATGCCATTTTAATCTTACCATCTATCATAGCAGCAGAAGCAAAAAAAGATGCATGGATAGCGGCTATTTTTAGTTTATTTATTGGAATGATTATTGTTTATTTCATATATGGTGTAAGTAAACATTATCCTAATTTAACCATAATTGAATACAATAAAAAGGTGATGGGAAAGGTTTTTGGAAGTTTGATTTCATTATTGTATTTATCTTATTCTTTTTTATATGCAGCGGTTGCTTTAAGAGAAGTTGGAGATTTTTTAACAACTGAAATATTACCCGATACACCTATTGAAGCTATACATATTTTATTTGCACTAATTGTAATAATGGCCACTCGACTTGGTTTGGAAAATATTGCACGATGTTTAGAAATTTTATATCCATATGTATTTCTGCTATTCTTCATTCTTGTAATATCTTTAATTCCTCAAATCAATTTCGAAAATGTTCAGCCAGTTTTAGAAGATGGCTTTAAACCCGTTGCTCGTGCTTCGTTAACATTCATTACCTACCCTTTTGTTGAACTTGTTATATTTATGATGTTTTTACCCTACATCAATGAAAAAGCTAGAATAAAGAAGTACTTTTTTGGGGGAGCTCTAATTGGAGGTCTTATTTTAGTTCTCTTTACAACCTTAACAATACTTGTTCTCGGATATGAACAGACATCAAGATATATGTATCCTGGTTATTCATTAGCGAAGAAAATTAATGTTGGCGCTTTTTTTTCAAGAGTAGAAGTGATCCTTGCAGGTATTTGGTTTATTACGATATTCCTTAGAATTACGATTTATTTTTATTTTACCTGTCTTGGTTTAGCTCAAATATTAAATCTTAAAGATTACCGACCATTTGTATATCCGCTCGGAATGATTATGGTTGTCCTGTCGATTAGTATTTCACCAAACATCGTATACATAAACGAGATGAGTTCAATATGGCCTTTTTATGACTTAACTATTGGTGTGTTCTTGCCACTGTTATTGGTTTTAATAACTTTTATTAGGAAAAAGTTAAATAGTTTTTAACTTGTTTCTTAAGCTGTCAGAAATTCTTCAAATATACAAACATCATAAAACTATCCAGACAGTTATTGGTATTGCAAAACCGTTAATTGCTTTTAAAGGTTTATAATATATTTAATTACTTTAAAACTCTATCCGTAATAAACTAATATAGAAGCACTTTACCTCTCACACTTATAACGATTACGTAGTTTTAAGTAATGTTAATTAAACAGGCTTATTTTTTCTTAATAGCTAATATAACAATAACGTTAATCAAGCAACCAAATATCAGTGAAAAAGAGAAATATACACTTATAATTCCGACACTGAAACCGCCATCAATCACATTAAAGAAAGCAAGAAGTAATGGTACGATAAAAACTAAAATAGCCAAAGTAATTAGTATGATAATTGGTAGAAACTTTTTTGAATATGAAATTTTCATCGTCCAATATACAGATGCTACAATGATAATTAATGGTAACAAAAATGAAGTGAAAACATTTAAGATTGATGTATCCAAGGAAAAACCCCCCCTTTTATTTCGAATTAGACACTATTTATGAAATAAGTGACCTATATATCTCTCCTATAATCCCCTCCATTTGATGAACTCCTAATTCTGAATTTGTCATAATAACGGCACCTCTACTTAAATATGGAGTAGAAAACATCATACATTGGAACCCTTCTCCCCAACCCAAAGAAGAAATTTCTAAATTTTCATCTGATCCTTCTAGAAACACACCTAGTCCAGTCCAGCTTTTATTATTTTGAGATGTGATTAACTCTTTTGCTAGAGTTGGTGATATACCAATTTCACTTTTCCCTTTTAAAGCATTCATAAGTTCGAGTACTAGCTTTGCTAAATCTAAAGAAGTGGTCCATAATCCCGAAGCTGCTGGATAAGGATAAATAGGATATTTTCCATCTACCACTTCACCCTTTTTGTTATGACCACAAGAGAAGTTCTTTTTATTTATTTCTGCTATTTTTGTTATGTTTAAATAGCTAATATTCATATTTAATGGAATAAAAACTAGCTCATTCACTACTTGATAAAAAGGTTTCTTTGTCACATCTTCAATTAGTTGCTGAATAATACAAAAACCAGCATCAGAGTAATGAAAATCACTTTCTGGCTCATACCCTACGTCAATTCTTACCTTACAATAAGGAGTGTTGCCCGATAATAATTCAACCATTGATGGTATATCGTCATATGAATTTGTTTTAGAAAAACTTCCTTCAGGGTCCAAAATTCCAGATTGATGACTAAGTAAATTTCTTAACGTAACTTTTTTATGTTTTGTATATTCATTATCAAACACTTTCCAGGCTACCAGTTTATCATTTACATTTTCATCTAAATTGAGAAGTTGTTCCTCAACTAACTTAATTACTACTATTCCAGTTAAAAATTTGCTAATGGAGCATGCACTAAAAATGGAATGTTCAGTGACTTTTTGATCACCTTCCACCTCTAATAATCCATAGTTTTCTGCACCTGTGATTTGACTGTTTTCAATTGTAGCGATACTTAGGCCGTTAACATGATAATGTTTCATTCGAGACTCAATATTGATGTTTTTAATGTTCATTTTCTCCCCCCTTATTTCAATTGATAGAAAAATTATAACACGAATATACGTTCTGTTGTATGTATTTGGAAATAAAAAAAGACCAGGTATGAAAAATACCTGATATCAGCTTCTTAAAATATCACCTGAAACTTAAAAAACTGCAGAACCCAAAATTTTTAATGTAACAATTAAGAGTTAGAATAGTTGAAGAACTGGCTAAGACTTATGAAATAAGAAATAACACTAATGCGATTGTTAGACCAATACTAATCCCTACATCCTTTGTGACTTTATTATTGCTATTAATCCTCTCCCTTATTGTTATCAGTTTACCAAGAATCACTAATAAAAACGGGATGATCACTAAGGTCTTTGAAAGAATTGGATTAACAATTGTCAAATCTGATATCAGCGGGATAAATATTAGAAAGGTTATGAAGAGTAAGGCTATTATATAGAAAGAGTATTTCAAGTTATAAATTTTCATTTTGGTCTACCTCCTAATTACAAATTTGAATATTGGATTATATCTAAAAGATTTTTTTTTTATAATTTTTACGTACTAAACTTTTAGGTTGATTGTAGCGAAAGGTGCGACTCCTGCGGGAGAAGCGGGACAGGTGTGATCCTACATGCGCTTGCGCCGAGGAAGCTCACCGCACGTCCCAAGGAAAAATCGTTCATTGAAAAAGCCCGTAGTTTGGCTTTTTAATATTTTTCCCGCGGAAAGCGAGCAGTCTTGAAATCTACGTTTCAAGATTCCTGTAGCGCAGATCAATCCTCACTAAACTTTTTAAATTGCAATAAAGTTCAAAAAAACCTTTGTTATTTTCACACTCCTTTCGACTATTCAACTATCATTCTATTTAGTTTTAAAATAATAAGAATGTAGAATTAAAGCGACAATATGTTCTTGATTTGATTGTTTACTATCGATTACTTTAACGTTACTCATCATATTGTTTTGTTTTAAAGTTGCATATAATTCTTCGTTATTAGTTAAAGAAATCCGAGAAGTAAGAGTTGTTGCTGATGAGGTGTATTCTGATTCGTTAAATATATATGTAATGGCTTCTTTTAATTTTGTTGCGTTATTAAGATTAATTTGTGTAGCTGCTTTCCCAATTTGTTCTCCATTTTTATAAATCTTCCACTGATCTTGATTAGATAGCCATTTTTTACGATACCATAGAACATCATATTTATTTTGATCAATTTCAATATCTAAACATAAATACCAATTATCACCGAATATATTACCAAAAACATATTGCCATTTGTGTGGAAAATATCTTTTGATGTACCCTCTTTTAACTGTTCCCTCATAAAGTGGTTTTTTAATGAGCAAGGATTTTTGTATAGTATAAAAAGACCAGCCAGCAATATCTTTCGGAATATAGGAATGTTCTTTATTCGCAAATTTTTTACTAATAAGAAAAAGAACTAGTGCAGTAATTGGGAGTAAAAAAATCATAGCAAACGATAATGGCTCAAATGCACCATATACAAGGTAACGAGCTAATGCTGTAAATAGTAACAAAACAAATAGTAATAGTAGCTCAAGCATAATTTCACCTCAATCATAAATTTCATTTTAAAGTATGCTATACTTCTATTTTCTTGCTTCACGAAATGATAGCCTGTGAAACGTATTAAAATACACAAATAACTCCTCACCAGTAACTTTTTTCGATTTTGCAATAAGAGGTATATACATAGCACAGTAGGTTTCTGGTACCCAAATGTAATGATGAATATACTTTGTTAACAAGAAGTCACACGAGCTCCAAAAATGGATACGTTTTTTATTTGCTTCTGTTTCTGCTGCCTCAGTTTCAACAATTAATTTATGAAACCCCTCAGCACTAGCTCTATCTCTAAGATATTGAACAAATTGTTTGCCAAGACCTTGACCACGTTTGTCATTTGATATCGCTAAATAATCAATGATCATAACACGATTAGATGATAGTTTACCTGTAAGTGCGACACCTACAACTTTAGAATGTTTGTACCCAACATGAAGCTCAGCGAGACTTTGATTTAGCATATTTTTTATTACTTTAATTGGCTTTGCACCCTTATCTCCAAATGCCTCGAAATAAATCGGACTAACATCATGCCAGATTTCATCATTCCAAGAACAAACTGTTTTAATATTCATCAAGATTACTCCTAACTTCATAAAAATATAAGGTTTTTACCAAAGCTGGTATTGTAAACTTTGTTACATCTAGACATATGAAGAAAATAGCACTGTAGAAAGTATAAGGTTAAAATAGAAACAATCTTCTAGAAACTTCAAAACCAATTACCTTATCTCTTCAATTTTCCTCAAAACTAATTCTTCAGAAATACCTAACTCTTGCTTTTTTTCGATAAACATTGCTTTATTATAAGGACCGTACACTTCTCTAGTATCACATTTTAAAATCCAATAATAACTTTCACTTTTGTTAACAATTTGTATATCATTTTCATCTTCCGGGTCATTCTTTAATTGAAACTGCTTTGCTAGTATATAATGATCATCCCAAGCCACTTCAGTTACTTTAGGTGGAATAACATAGCTTCCCCACATGTCTTCATTTTCTTTAGGTGCTATAAAAACTTGATCAGCTGATGTTCTTACAACAGAAAATTCATCAGTGAGGTCAACACTGTAATCTGAGATTCCTGGACAACCTGTTAGTATAAGTAATAATAATGAAAATAGTATAAAACAATAAAGCGTTCGTTTTTTCACTATCAACTCACCTTTTTTCTTTGTTATTGTCATATTTTAGGCATTCTAAATCAGTTATTTATATTGATTTTTTGTTAAAAAATAACTACTACTTCCCATTATAAATCCTCCAAGAATACTTAATAATGTACCGATAACAATCCAATGAGTTGATAAATATATACCTGACATCATCATCACTACTCCTATTCGACAAAGCAATTGTTTTGTACATGACAATCCTCCACACAATTTTATTTCTACTTAAACATTATACTTATCTAGTAAAAAAAGAATTGATTTAGTTAAATAACAGCTTCCCAAAGATTTCGTACCAAATATTCTCTATAGAAACCAAAATGATAACTGCTAATACAAAAGCTGAGGTCGATAGAAATAACTTTACACTCAGTCTTGTTTTGAAATTTTTATATAAATTCCCTATTATCCTTGCAATTAAAAGTACAAATGGAATAGATATACAAATGACCAATAAATCAACAAAAGTAAATGGACTACCCATGTAGGAATCTGCAAAATAGTTAAGAAGCAAAATTGCAAAAAATAATATAAGTTGATAACCACTAAATTTCAACCAGTTCATTTAAAAGCTCCATTCTAAATTTTTTACAATCATAAAAATATAGATATAGACATTAATTTGCATCGTTAATGTACCCCAACTTAAAACTCATGCCTAATTTTAACATAATCTACTAAATCTTTAGTCTAAGATTTACACAAAAAACAATCCCTTTAGATTGGTGTTGACCATCCAAAGGGATTTTCTTTTAGGAGAGTGTGATTTTACATAATATTTTATGGTCTTTAATAAGAAACATCTTTCTTTTGAAAAAAGTAAAATGTTACTGCTAAGAAAATGAAAAAGTAAACAGATAATATTGTTAGTGAAAACCCAAGTGTTGCTCCTTCAAACATCGGCATGGATTCAGAAATATAGCCTCTAAGATCAAGATGCGGAAATAATATAAATTTCAACCATTGGTTTTTTTCAACAAATGATTGGATAAGTAAATTTAAAGTAGATGATGCAAATAAGATAAATATAGATACACCAACTGCAATTGATTGATTTTTAAATAAAGTGCTTAACATAAATGCTAATGTTGTAATAACCAAGAATCCTGGGATCCAATAAACAAACATATTAACTACATAATCTCCTACGATAATAGGTGTAAATTCTAAGGATGCTGGATCAATAATTTTATCAGTATAAGCACCATTTCCAAAGAGCAAGGTACCTATTAAGTAACTTGATGCTAGTAATATAAGAATTAATAACCCTGCATATATGACGGAAACAATATATTTAGATAATAATATTTTCCATCGCTTATAAGGTCTAATAAGCAATTGTTTAATTGTTCCGTCTGCAAACTCAGACGATACCGAGGAACTGCATACAATTACAACGAATAATGTAATAAACGATGTTAAAAGAGTTGTCCAATCTGCCATATATGTCCAGTTTGTACTTAAGTTAGGATTCATATTAGCATCTAAAAATTGTGTATTGTAGGCAATATCCTCCATAAGCATTGATCTTTCTTCTTCATCAATATTTTCATCTTTTAATGTTTTCTCATTTTCTTGTATATTTGTCGTTAATTCTTCTTTCCAGTTTTCATTTGAATTTTCACCATTTATCTTCATTTCAATAAATGCTGTTCCGATTACTGCGATTAATATAAAGACGATGAATAAATAGGTAGAAACCTTTTGGAATATTTTCATCCATTCATTTTTTAGTAAAGAGATCATACTGACTTCCTCATTTCTTGCTCAGTTATTTCAAAGAATTTATCTTCGAGTGACTTTTTCGTAACGTTTATTTCGTAAACAGCTATATTATTTTTTGTGAATGAACTGTTTATAGCTGCTGTTTCTTCACGTGTTGCTGATAAAGTAATCGTATGCTGCTCTTGTTTCAAAATTGGAGACGTAGTGAATTCTTCTTTAAGAATGTTCCCTGCTGTCTCAACATCATTGACGGTAAAAACAACTTCATTGATTGCGTCGACTACTTCTTCTGCTTTCGTATTTTCCTCATCATAAATAAGATTTCCTTTTTCAATAATGGCAAATCGATCACACATTAATTGCATCTCTGATAAAAGATGGGAAGAAATTAAAATTCCTACTCCTTCACTAGCTAATAATTTTAAATGATCTCTAAATTCACGAATTCCTTGTGGATCTAGTCCATTTGTTGGTTCATCAAAAATTAATAAAGCTGGTTTATGTAATATTGCTTGCGCCACACCAAGCCTTTGACGCATACCTAATGAGTAAGTTTTTACTTTTTTATCAATGGCATGATCTAATTTGACTAATTTCACCACTTCATCTATTCGTTCAGGGGAAATCTTACTTGATGACATCCGAGCATAGTGAAGAAGGTTTTTTCTACCTGTCATATATTTATAGAATTCAGGATTTTCGACAATTGCCCCTAATTGACTCATTGCTTTCTCAAAATCTTTATCAAGATCAAACCCATTAATCATGACTGATCCACCTGTCCGATTAATTAGACCAGTAATCATCCGAATAATCGTCGTTTTCCCAGCTCCATTTGGACCAAGAAGACCAAAAATCTCATTTTTTTTAATCGTAAAATCCACATTATTTACAACGACAGTTTTCCCTATTTTTTTAGTTAAGGATTGTACTTTTAAAACAGCTTCAGACATAAATACATACCTACCTCTAGTTTATTTAATTGCTTTTATTCCATCTTCACTTATTTATCTCTTTCTTATCGTAACTTTTTTCATTTCCACTATGTACAATATTGGTCAAATATCAAACTAGTAGATTACTAGTTTTACCTCACAGTATTCCCCAAAACTACAAGGGTAATATTACCATACCAACTATAAATTTCCAAGCCCTAAAATTATTTCTGCATAACTCTTGCCATGCGTGGGGTCTGTCCCTCAGTCTAGTAAAGGACTAATTTGTCGATTTTTAAAAAATCGTTGATAATTTCAAAAAAATAGAAGATGAATTTTTTTATGTTCCTAAATACAAAGCTTAAAATGCTATCAATCTCACCAAACAACGTGTTTTTTTAATGTACCAGCATCGATTATATAAAAATTCAAAATAATAATGAAATTGGACAATAATAATTCCAAATAGATGAAACTTTTTCATTGTACTTTCGTATTAGTTAAATAATAATAGTACTTTTGAATGTTAGGAGCTAAAATTATGTTAGGGATAAGTGTAAAAAAATCAAATGATACCGTTATAATTAAATGGCAGCTATCAAAAGTGGAAATTCCTGTAGCTGATATCCTTAATGTATGTTTAGATGATACATATGGTGGTGAAGAAAAAGAGGCTATCCGAATTGGTACACCCTACGGAACGACTGATAGAGTTGTGATCAAAGCAAAGATAAAAACTTATATTCTTTACACCACAAACCCAAGCACTATAAAAAACAAAATACTATCTTAATAGCCTTTACATAAAAAAAATCAAGAGTTAACCCTAGTTATATTTAAGGATAGCACCATAGATGGAGAATGAATTTTTATTGGAAAACTATTTACGAGAAAAAATGGCGTGAATGTTTTGCGAGTCATCTTTCAATAGAGGAGCAAAAAAGATTAGCATGGAAGATTTTCTGTGGCATTTATGTAGCCCGAGAAAAGGTAAAATGCCTTGAGAAAGATGCAGCGATAACCGCATTTCTTAATCACATAAAGCAAAGATGTACAATTTTTTATCAATTTATTGACGATGCTTACCTTTTTGAGAAACAAATAAACTATCAATCAATGAATGACCATATATCGAAGATCAGATACGCTATAGTGACATGTATGTAATGGATTTGAATAGAGGACATTTATTATGACGAATAAACTCAATGTGGTCCATATTTTATTGAGATAGATTAATTTATAACCAAAACACTCGCCTCCAATTGGAATTAGCGAGTGTTTTTGGAATAATTTTCAAACAAACTTTATTTATAAGCTAGCTTTCTGTCATTACCTGCTTAATCGTATCCAAAGAGTATGTTATCTGACATTACAAAAAAATCATAATTCTAACTTCATGAACACACTGTTTGGGTCCTCAACATAATCTGAAAAAGGCTCGCAATAAACAAATCCAAAATTTTTGTATAATCTCTTAGCAGGCTCGAATGCATCCATTGATCCCGTTTCTAAGCTTAACCTTTTATAGCCTCGTTCTTTGGCTTCTTCAATAATGTGTTGAAGAATTCTTTTTGCTACTCCTTTTCTCAAATGTGATGAAGCAGTGCGCATTGATTTGATTTCTGCATGTTTAAGATCAAGTTCTTTAAGAGCTCCACAACCTAATAATGTCTCACCTTCCCAAGCACTCCAGAATGTGATGTCTGGTTTTTTTAATTGGGATAAATCTAATGCATGTATACTTTCTGGTGGAGAATGCTCTGTCATACCATGAAGGTGTTCGCTAATTAAAGACGCAATTTCATTTCCAGATAAATCATCTACCTTTATTTCCATAAAACCACTCCAGTTTCAATTTTTTCTATCATCAAATTAGTATTATATACCAATATCCGAATTTCCTGCTTTGTTACATTTATTTCTTTTTGCTTAACTCATTCTTTATTCTAAGCAATTCTAAGTATTTTTCTTCTAAAAGGTTCTTTTCTACTATATTACTTGTAATAGACAATTTACTTATAATCTCTGTTAAGTCCATATCAACGGCAATCAAATTTACTTCTCTTTCATGTTTCATCTCAATTTCACTTGCATCATTTGAGTTGTCAATTTCTCTAAAAGAAGCCATTTTGTTTTCAATAGAAATAATATGAGACGCCATTGCTTTAACAAAATATCTGTCATGACTAACAAAAATAATTGTCCCAGGATAATCATTTAATACCATTTGAAGAGCTTCTTTAGTATGGATGTCTAAATAATTTGTTGGTTCATCAAGTAATAAAACATTGTAGTTTCCTAACAATACTTTTATTAAAGCTGTTTTAACTCTTTCTCCTCCACTTAACATAGCCACCTTTTTATGAACATCTTCTCGTTTGAATTGTAATCTAGATAATACTGTTCGAATAAATTGTTCCGTATATTGACTGGCTTCTTTAACATTTTCTAGTATCGATTTATGTTCATCTAGATTTTCTAACTGTTGATGAAAATATCCTATTGCAACTGGTTTGGCAATAGAAATTCCCTCATGACCACTTACTATCATGTTTAATAACGTTGATTTGCCAACACCATTCTTTCCTATGACAGCTACTTTTTCACCTGGTTTTATTGAACCACTAAAATCAAGAAATAACATTTTGTTTCCTAATGTAGCCGTTACCCTATCAAATGAAATCGCTGTTTTACTGTGAAGTTGATTAAAATGAGTGCGATCAAACACGATTTTCTCTTCTGTTTTTGGTTTTGTCTTTATCTCAAGCTGTTCAATTCTAGATTGTATAGCTCTAACTCCTTTATCTAATTTCGCTTTCTTTTGACCTACACTTCTTTTGTGAAGTCTTGCTTCAGAATTCCCCATTCTACTTGGCGCTTTTTTCAAAGACTTCGATTTTTTGCTTTTTTCAAGAGCAGCCTGTTCTAAACGTTGTTTTTCCTTCGTGTAGTTTTCATACTCAATCCATTGCCTATTCTTCAATTGTTGATTTTGCTCAATATAATCATGGTAGTTTCCTTCAAAGCAGTGAATTCCTCCGCTATCTACTTCCCAAATTGACGTACAAATCGTATTTAAAAGCTCACGATCATGAGAAATGATGACAACAGCTCCATTAAATTCTTTCGTTTCTTTTTCGAATTTTTCAACACCTTGAACATCCAAGTGACTGGTAGGCTCATCAGCAATAATTAATTTGGCATTAGAAGAAACTGCAGCTGCTATTTTCTTTCTTGTTTCTTCTCCACCACTTAAAACACAATTTTTCTCATTAGGAATTCTCCATTGACTTACTAATTCGCTAGAAATCTCATTTATATCTGAGGCATCAAGCTGAGGAATATATGCAATTGGACAATAGATTTGGACAGTTCCGTGATCAGGCTCAAGTTCATTAACCAATATCTTCAATAAAGTTGATTTCCCTTCACCATTTTTCCCAACAATACCTATTCGCTCTCCATTATAAACTTTAAGAGAATCAACTTTGATAATGCATCGATCACCATAACTTTTTTCAATTTTATTTGCTGCCAGCAACAACATAAAAAAACCTCCCTAGATCTCTAGAGAGGATTAGTTATTTTTAGGAATGAGAAAGAAACACAACCTTTGTATTTTAAAAGCATTACAAAGGGTATGTATCATTTCATATAAAAAAGCACCTAAAAATGAACAGACTAATCCTATCTAGACAAAATTTATTTTAAAATTAAGTTTTCAAAAAATTGTCTAAAAATTAGGATTAATGCTTCATTTTATACAGTACCTTACCTTTCTGATTGTGATATAAATTAATAATATGATGAATTCTTCAAAAGATCAACCTAAAATTACCATTTATTCTAACTGTTTGTTCGAAAATTCCCAAAACATCTTTTCTGTTTTAGATTAACTATAAATAATGATATATATTAAACGAACCTTAAATTTACTTAAAGTAAACATAAGTTCTTTCTTTCAACAAAACCTCCACTTAAACCCACTCTTTTCCATGATCGCGTATGAATTTGATATCGTTTTGATAATGTTCCAGGTGTCCTTCATGTACCATCTTCTGAAAAGCAAGGTCACCTTCACCGGCTTTTCTCTTTATTGTTTTACATATTCCCTCTAATCGAAGTAGAACCATTTCCAAATAATTTTCTTTGTCAATACCATCACCGTAGGAATCAAAAAAAGATGTAACTCTTTGCTTTATACGGTTTGCATGCTGTGTTGATTGATAATGAATTTTCTCACCTGTTTCAGAAAGAGACACTCTACTTAAAGGAATACAAGTATAAAGTGTATAAGCAATATCCCACAGTCTAGGACCAGGCCCAGCAACATCAAAATCAATTATACCTACTGGTGTTTCATTTTTAAAAATAAGATTGTACATCGCGAAATCATTATGACACAAAACCTCTAGTGGTTCGGGAGTGTTATCTATTGAATCCCAGCTATCATCAAAAGGAAAATCACTTACAGAATCATGATACCTTCGTAGCATTTTTGCTATTTCTATTAAGTTATCATCAGACCACATATATTTCTTTAAGGGATAATGACCAGCTTCACCTTCAATAAAGGTTAAAACTTCTCTACCTTTTTCATCAATGCCCAGGAATTTTGGTGCAGCATCAAAGCCTTTGTTTTCTAAATGCTTTAATAGCTTATGAATGTTGTGACTGCCCTCCTTCATTTCTCGTCTAACTGTATCTCCAGATCGATAAACAGTCGAAACATTTCCTCCCGCTAGCTTTTCTTCGTTTTCTTGGTTTGTCACTAACTACACCTCCTTACTATGACTTTAAATAATCTCACAATATACTATTAATAGAGATTCTCAGGTGATTAATTTTTTAATAATATAGTTTAAGAAATGCTTGTATCTCATTATTTATTTTTGTTAAGTGATCTTCTGAAGGAAAATGCCCCATTTCATAGGTGATACATTCTTGTAAATTTGGAATGATCTCTTTTGCTACTTTGTTTACTTTACTTTCAGGAAAAAAAACATCATTTTTTCCTGCTATAACTAATGTTGGTGATTTATAATTTACTAGTTCATGCTTTTCAGTTAACTTAGGCATGTCTTGCTCTAGTTTGACATATTTAAATACATCACCAATAATTTTTTTATCCATTTCCTTCATACTATTATCTGACATCACCCCGGAGATTTTATCAAGATACTTTTTTGATGAAGTGATAGTAAAAAGTAATAAAGGAGCTAATATTTCTTTCATCATTTTCATTTTTGATCCTAAACGTAATCCTGCTGGTGAAACTAATATTGAACAATCAATTTTATCCGGCATATATGTAGCTAATCTTAATATGATCCCTGCTCCATAAGAGGGTCCAACAAATGCACAGCTTTTTATAGAAAAATAATTCATTAATTCCTCAATCCATCTTGCAAAGCTATGATCTTTTGCTGAAATCCTATTTTCATCACTAAACCCCGGATGACCAATCGTATCTGGTGCATACACTCTATAGTTTTTTGTCAAGGATGTAAACCATGATAATGTCATTGGATTAATGCAGTTGCCCCCTTGGAAGATAAAGATTGGTTTCCCTTCCTTTGGACCAGCTACAAGTACATGCGTTTTTCCATAACTTGTGTCAACATACACCCTCTCGACTTCAAAGTTAAAGGATTTTATATACTGTTCGTAGTGTTGAAGAATCTCATTTTTACCTATATGACTTTTATAAATCGTTTCTTGACCCATAATCCACCTCTAAATTTATTTAAATCTATTAAAGTAGACTTCTTAAACTATGAAAAAGTTTCATATTATTATAGTTCACAATTAATGAGTCTAAATGCTAACCAACACTTGAAAAATCTAATTCGTTTAAGATATCATTTACACTCCCCCTGTTATTCACTATTCTAATCCTTCATAACGAATCATTGTCCATAGCCCAATGTCAGAAAAACCTAATCGTTTATAAATCTTCCCTGCTGCTGGATTGTCGTAAAACAAACAAAGTGATTTCCCCTCTGCTAGTAATTCACTACATAGCTTTTCCATACATAGAGTTGCATAGCCTCTTCGTTCAAAGCTAGGCTTTGTTCCAACACCAACAATCATGGCAGATTGAGAATTTTCCGCTGTTGTAGATGCTGATGCAACCATTTCTCCTTCCTCATTTCGAACAATGTAAGTGCGTCCAGTTTTATATTTTTCAGCTCGTTCTCTCGACTCAATACTAAAATTCCCTAAAGCAAATTCAGGTATTGAACATAGCATTTCAATATTTTCCTGATATTCTAGGGACTGTAAATAGGTTGCTTGATTTATTTTTTCATTATCTACCTTATAACTTAAACCTGTACATTTTGCGTAATAGGTTTCACTATGTTTTCTAACTTCCCGATTTATGTACCCCTTGATAGGCTCAACTACATGCTTTAAACCACTAAGCTCAAATCGAGTAGAATGATGATTGATGATCTCCGCAAAACCTTTTACATCATAATCCTGCTCACTAAATGGTATATAATTTTGGTCGTATCTTAATAAAATAGCAATCAATTTGTCATGTTGAAATTGACCCCAAATTTCTTGAATGTCAGAATCATATCCAAATGCTTCAATATCACCTAAAATAAATAAATTTTCTGCTGGCTTATGACCAATAAGCATCATTACTGATTCATGATCTTCTTTATTTAACCTACGAATCATTTTATTTCATCACATCCTACTCTATAATTTTTCTATCTTTATTATACATAGAACAAAACAGAATTTTGGCAAAAAATCTAAGTTTAAGAGATAAAAAAGATCCTTACAAAATGTAAGAAATGATCTAACTAACTATTACTAACAATTAAATAAATTTTATGTAAAAATTTGTAAATCATCATTTCTACAATTCAATTTTTCAGGCCCTATGGTTAATGGAGAATATTTAGACTGGATATTTATAATTGAATTATAATGGATTTCTAAACATTTAATACATATAATAGTAGAATAGTAAAAATTGAGGAACAAAAAGGTGGTTACCTTCTTTATGGAGAAAGAAACAAAGATTAATGTAGACGGTTTACAATTTGATTGGAATATAGAAAAAGGCATTTTTCAGTTTGAAGGTCAAGACGCTGTTCTTTTTTGGATCTCAACTGCAATGAAGTCCTTCTTTGATACCATTGAAGAAATATCAGGAATTGAGGCAGCAAGCTTGGTTTTTGAAACATCAGGATTTCGCCAAGGCTTAGTTGTTGGAGAGTATTTTGAAAAAATGAAGGAATTAATTGTTGAGGAAGCCGCGAACTCCATTACGAGTACATACGCTTCTGCTGGCTGGGGACAAATAGAAATTAAAGAATTGAACTATGAAACAAAAACACTAACAGCATACTTAAAGGATACGTGGGAATATAAAATCAATGTGGCACAAGGGAAAAATCATGGAAGTAACTTTTTATCTGCGCATTTTGCAGGGATTTTTTCAGGTTTATTCGGAACTAGTATGTGGTATGAGGTTATTGAACAACAAATTGATGGCCATGACCATACTATAATAAACTATTTTCCTTCCAATGTAACGATCACACATAACATACACCAGCTTGCTAGAAAAAAAGAATCAGAGCAGATTCATCAATTAGAAGAACTTGTTGAAGAGAAAACAAAAGAACTAAAGGATTTAATTAAGAAACTATCATCACCGATTATTCCAGTATTAGAAGGAATAGTTGTTGTTCCATTAATTGGTACATATGAAATAGATCGATCAGAAGAGCTAATTACCAACACATTAAACAACTTACCATCACATAAAGCAAACTATCTTATCCTAGATTTAACAGGACTTGATAAGGATATGAGTGAACACACTGCAAGCTTAATTGAAAATATTTGTTCAGCTTCCTCGCTTATTGGAACAAAAACAATACTAGTTGGCATTACACCCGAATTAAGTTTAGTCATTACTAAATCCACTATTAACTTTTCCAAGTTTGATTGCTTTCAATCATTGCAGCATGGCATACATTTTGCACTTGGACAAATGGGAAGAAAGATATTATAAAGTTTAATGAAGGACCTTTTATAGAGGTGCTTCTTTTTTTTGAAAAGTTTTTTATGCAGTACCTTTCCAAAAGTAGAGTAGAAATAATCTAGTATGTAGCTTTATAAGTTATTAACTTCTATAAATTGAAAAATATAATTAAAAAAACTAGTAAATAGCATGTGTCTTGCCCACTCCTTTCTAAGTGTTTATGAATAGAATAATAGCAAAGAGAGGGAAGGTAGAATTAATAGTTTCCAAATACACTTATCCTCTCTTTAATTTAAACAAGGAGATGATTATATTGGGTAAAAAGAAATATGATGACAAGAAAAGTTACGGAAAATGTTATTGCTGGGGTTACAAAAAATTTGATTTTGATTTTGACTGCAAAAAAGAAACTAAAAAGTACGACTACAAAAAGCATGATAAATACGATTTTCACTATCAAAAAGACGATAAACATAAAAAATGTTATCACGGCTATAAAAAGCATGATAAGCATCACGGATGGGAATATAAAAAATATGATAAATATCATGAGAAACACCATTGCTGTAAAAAGTACTAATCCGTAACTTAGAGTCGAATATACTATTTAATAGAATAAAAGCTTTCACAATTAAGCGTATGTTTTTAATTCTAAATGACACTAAGAAATATCATACCTGAGCTAGATCAAAAAGTCCTTCTGATCCATCTGCAGCGTGAAGGACTTTTCACCATTCATAAAAGCTATAATAATTATAATAACAAAGGTTAATTTGTAACCTATACATACACTATTTTTAGAAGCATCTCTTTTTATCCATTATAAAAACAACATCAACATAATAGGAACAGTCACAATGCTAAGTAAAGTTGTAATCAGCGTACTATAAGAAACTAAATCAGGCTCAGTATCGAATTGTACAGCATACATTGTTGTATTGGCAGCAGTTGGCATCGCTGATAAAATAATTAATACCTGTGCTAGCATCCCATCAATTGATAATAACGTGATAAGTAGATATGCGATTACTGGAGAAATGATAACTCGCATCATAATGATAAAGCTAATATCTTTTAGTCTTACTTTTCTCTTTGTTATTGTAGCAAGCTGCATTCCTAGTACAAGCATGATTGTTGGAATTGTGGCATCCGCAATAAGATCTGCTGCTTGCATGATAAATTCCGGAATAGGAATAGAAGTTAGTTGGAAGAACAGCCCTGCCAAAGAGCCATAAATAATAGGCATTTTCACAATGGTCATTAACGAGTCTTTTATACTTCTCTTTGTACTACTTCCTCTACCTGCATAATAAAGTCCAATTGTGTTCATTAAAAACGACTGAATCACCATCATAATGACCGCATAATCAAAGCCAACCTCTCCAAAAGCAAACAAGATAACCGGCACACCATAATTTCCACTATTCATAAAAACACCTGATAATATGAAGGCTGCCCCTTTTGATAGATCATCTCTTACAATTTTTATATAAATAAATACAATGATAATTAAGAGGAAGCAGAGTAGTAAACAAAAAATAAAAATATAGAAATAATCTAAAGTGAGCTCATTGCTATAAAATGTTCTAAATGCTAAAAAAGGATACATTAAATAAAGTGCTGAAACCGATATAGATTTTCGATCAAAGCCGATTATTTTTTGACCTATATATCCTACTGCAAAAATGATAAATGCTGGTAAAACGATTAAAATAAAGTTCATATCCATAAACTCCAATAGTTGATCTCTTTTTTCTACTATACAACAATACACTAAGAAAAGCCCGAGAAGCTATTTAGCCATGTGCTGATTAACTTCCATTTATGATGGGTAAACCATTTCAATCTTTTCCCCCGTTTACACTGAGTGCGAAACATCAAAAAAGGAAAAAGCATTGAGGCAAACCCCAATACTTTTTATTTTTACATATAAGAAATAGAAACTAATTAACCTTTGATTAAATGTATCGAATCTTTGAAAAGCTTTTCATTTTATTCCTATTTAACATAATTAGTTAGCTTACCAATCTTCTCCACTTCAACAATGACTGTGTCTCCAGATTTCATTGGACAGCTGCCTGAAGGTGAACCAGTAGCTAAAACATCTCCTGGTTCGAGTGTCATGACTTGTGAAACCCAACTGATTAGATATGGTATTGAAAGGGACATTTGATTCGTATTTCCGTCTTGGACTACATTTCCGTTTAATGTTGTCTTGATACTTAAGCTTGAAGGATCTATTCCAGTTACAATATAAGGACCTAATGGACCAAATGTATCAAAGCCTTTACCTCTAGTAAACTGAGGATCAGATTTAGTAAGATCTCTTGCTGTTACATCATTAAAAATTGTACAACCAAAAACATAATCCAACGCGTCTTCTTCTTTTATATTTTTACCTCGTTTTCCAATAATAAGGGCAACTTCTCCCTCCAATTCTACCTGTTTGGATAGGTGTGTGGATGGAAGAATGATTTCACCTTGATCAGGAATAAGTGAAGAAGGTGGTTTCAAAAACAGAAATGGTTCAGCAAGATTAGCTTCTCCACCAGTTTCAGTTGCGTGTTCAGCATATGTCCAACCGAAATTCACTATTTTTGAAGGAGCAACTGGAGCTAAGATTTCCACTTCATTATATTTAACCCGCACTCCATCAACATTTAATTCATCGTTAACTAGATCTGTAAAGGTACTGCACAGTTCTATAATTTCATCATCCTCAACAAGTCCATAATAAATTTGATCGTGATACTTATAGCGAAGTATTGTTTTTGCTTGTTGCAGTGTTTTCATTTCTACAAAAACCCCTTTAATTACTTGATAAACCATCGTTATTTTTACTTATTCATTCGGATTGTTTTCCTTTAATTTCTGGTACTTTTATCGGTATAAATATCTATTTAAGTAAATAGCGGAATAAGCAACCCTACAAGTAATAATATCAAGGCACCGCCTAAACGTGAAGATATTTGTGCAAAAGGCATAAGCTCCATTCGTTTTGAAGCGGAAAGAACAGCAACATCACCCGTACCTCCCATGTTCGCCATACATAATCCTGCTGTAATCGCCGCTTCGATTGGGTAAAAGCCTACAAGTCTTCCTAATAACCCTGCACCGATAACTGCTCCCAATACTACAGCAAACACAGTTAAAATATATTGTAACGTTAGAGCTTCCAAGACAGTTGCTAAATCTGTATACGCTACACCAATACCAAATAATAAGGCAAACGTCCAATTACTAGCAACAAACTGATACCACTGACTTGCACCTTCAACAACTGCAGATGGAATCACATTTGCTATCTTTGAGATCGCAACGATGATAATCATGATTGCATAGGCATGTAATGGGATGAAGGAAGCTAAAAGTGCTCCAACTGTGAAAAATGTTAAAGCAGCAAGCATACCTGCACCCATTTTTTTAATATCATATGTCATTTTTGGTTTTTCATAATTAAATCCTTGTATTAACTGACCATTTCCTGTTAAAGAAGGAAACTTAGTTCCTAACCGATCTAATAAACTTGCTAAAACGATGGCAAATACATTTCCAAGTGCTAATGCTGGAACAAGCATCGAAATATAATAGCTAGGTTCATTTCCAAGTAATTCAGAATAAATTTGACTCATCGGAACAGCACCTGCTCCCATTCCTCCACCCATAATCGGCATAGCCATGACTAATATTGCTTCTTGAACAGTAAATCCAACGAAAGAACCAACGATCCCAGTTAGCAATATAGCTCCTAAAATCGCTCCCCCAATTGGGATAAAATATCGTAAACCTACTTTTAAAAGAATTTTAGAATTCATTCCCAAGATACTTCCTGTAATCAGTGCAGCAATGTAGAAATCTAAAAAGCCACCTGTTTTCATAAAATCTGTAACTGTTGTTGTAATGGTTTCCGGTAATAATCCACTATAGACCATATAAGCTGAGCCAAAAATGGCAACAATCGCTCCACCACCAAGGAATGTCTTGACGATTGGTAAACGATCTCCTACCCAACCAAATACTTCTCCTAAAACAATCATAACAAGTAAGGCTCCTATCATCCCACCAGGAAGATTACCTGTATACATACTTGTTAATGTAATGACTGCAAACAATAAAAACCAAGCAATTGGTATATTAAAAATATCAATTTTATTTTCTGCTTGTAGTGATTGAACTCTTAAATTTTTTGGTTTTTTTGTCTTATCTTCATTCTCGTTTGAATACTTTTTTACTGGTTGTGACATCATGACTCCTCCTTTTATAGATCGAATAGATTAAGCACCAAACTTTTTACAGACAAGCACTTTAACTTAATACTCAGAAGCACCCTTTTCCTGTAATCGTTTTCATTTTGTATTTCTATCTTATTTAATTTTCAAAAAATTTAATAGATTATAAAATTAATGCATTTCTTTTGTAATTAAAAAAAGTAAAAAAAGAGGTTGTGATATACGTATTTAAGCTAATGATAAACCCAAATTATTAGGAGATATATAACTTAATATTCCCCTAATAATTCGGGTTTTTATTTGCTTTCTTCAATAGATTATTTAAGAACTAGTGGAATGAAGCGGAAGACACTATGACACCTACTTAGAATAGAGGAAATTCTGAGAGCTAAGAGGGAGTAGCCGAGGAGACTTGACTTCCTCCCCTGCAAATCTTGTGGCTGCAGCGAAATGGAACAATCTTATTTCTTCTAGCTTAACTGAATTTTTATTTATTCGTTTTTTATATGACTTCCTGAATTATGTCTTATCCTCATTCGATCTTATGTCTATATTCTATTAACACATCATCATTGCCTTCATAGGTGTAATGATATACTGGTCTGCCAATTCCGTACATTAACGTTTCTATTAAAAAACCAATTTCTGATAAAAACAATAAATACTTTCGAACAGAAACTCGAGATATATTCGTGTACTCTGCAACATCATCAGTAGAAAATGAGATTAATTTTTTAGATGTATCCACAATTACATTCAATGTACTTAGTGTTAATCCTTTTGGTAAAGAACGATCTTCTTTCAATGTTGAATGCTGTGGTTTTAATAATTGATTATCAAGCATTTGTTGATTTAAAGTATCATTTTTATGAAACAGATCAAATTTTTCTTTATATCTGAGAAGAGCTTGCTTGAACCGCTCAAATTCAAAGGGCTTAATTAGATAATCAATCACACCTAATCGTAATGCTGACTGAATTTTATCTACGTCTGAAGCTGCAGTAATTAAGATAACGTCTATAGATAATTCTTTTTCTCTAATACTACTAAGCAATTCCAGCCCATTTTGACCAGGCATATAAACATCTAACAAAATTAAGTCAATGCTATTAGATTGTATAACAGTAGTAGCTTCTCCTACTGTGTTTGCAATATGAATTAAGGAAAAGCCTTCTATCTTACTAAGATATCGCTTGTTAAATTCCGCAACCATTGGATCATCTTCTACAATTAATACGTTAATCATGTTTCTTCACATCTTTCTTTGACACATATTCTACTGCAACCTTAAACGTTGTTCCCTTTTCACTTGAGATTACGTTTAGTTTCCCATTTAATTTTTCAATGCTTTGTTTTGCTAAATAAAGTCCGATCCCTCTATTCGTACCTTTTGTTGAAAAACCTTTCTTGAAAATTGATTTCTGGTTTGTTTCCGTAATACCTGGCCCTGTATCTGATACTTCTATATGTAACGTTTCCTCTTCTTCTTTTAATTTTAATTCTATTTTCTTTTCTTTGCTAGTTGATAGAGCCTCTATCGCGTTATCAATCAAGTTTCCGATAATAGTAATTAATTCTTGGCTATTTTCTATGTTAAGTGGGCGAGAAAAAGCTGTATCATTGATCACTTTTAATTCTACTTTCTCTTCCCTTGCATAACTTAGTTTACCTAGGATAAATCCAGCTAAAACAGGATCCTTAATATGATTTGTGACCATTGCCACTTCTTGATTTTGATGATCAATAATCTGACGAATAAACGACTTTAATTCATCATAAGCTTCTAACTGTACCATTCCAAAAATCACATGAAGGCGATTCATGAATTCATGTGATTGAGCACGAAGCGTTTCTACATATGTTTGAATTCCTGTTAATTGATTTGCTAATTGATTTACTTCTGTTTTATCTCTAAACGTTGAAATCGCACCTACTATTTTATTGTTAACAATCAGCGGCTCTCGATTAGCTAAAATCGACATACCGTTTATGAATTGTTCCACATCACGCTCTGATTCTCCAGTTTTAATAACCCGTTCGATTGTCGAATTTGCCATATAATCTGAAATCTTCATTCCCACAGGGTCCTTCGACAATCCTGCTTTTTCAAATAAACCTAGAGCAGATTTATTTACTAATGTAATCGTTAAATTTTCATCTATAGCTAAAACCCCTTCATGAACAGACTGCAGCATCGTACTTCGCTCTTGAAGCAGCTTTGAAATGGCATACGGTTCTAATCCGAATAACATTCTTTTTATATATTTAGCTAATAAAAATGCTCCTAAAACTCCAACTAAAATGCCAAAAATAGAGCCGATGACAATATTCCGATGATTTTGTGTGAGAGATAATTGAACATCCTCTAAGGAAATGCCAACAGCAACAGCTCCAATTTGATTGTTATTTGTATCATAAACTGGTGTAAATGCTCGTAATGAGTCACCGAGAGTTCCTTTCGACTTAGAAATATATTCTTTACCTTGAAGAACCTTTTTCTCATCTCCACCAACAAACTTCTTCCCTATCAAATTAGGATTAGGGTGTGATTGTCGAACTCCCTCCATATTCATTACAACCACAAACATCATATCTGTTATTTCTTGTACTTCTAACGTATAATCCTGAACTTCCTCTGTATTACCTTTTAAAAGTAAATGATCCTTGACAATCTTGGATTCTGCAACTGTTCTTGATACAATTTGTGCCTTTACTTCTTGATTATCTATAATTCTTTCACTCGTTGTAAAATTAATCAATAAATCAGTGATCAACAATGATAACAACACAACTACACAACCAAATATCGTAATAATGAAACTTAAACTAATTGGTCTTTTCAACAAAAATATCACCTCATTCATATCAAGGATTATAGCAGAAGTTGAGGATTTGTGGTTTTTTATCAAAAAAATTCAATACCACCGCTTAGTAAGCTAATTATGTTTAAAATCATTGTTTATCTCCACAAATTCTTGTGAAAGATAGTATAAATATCTCAATCATAGAGGAGTTAACTATGCTAAGCGATCATAATCTTAAAGGCAAAGTAGCTATCATTACAGGTGCAGGCTCAGGAATAGGACGTGCAGCTGCACTTCGATTAGTGAGCGAAGGAGCAAATGTATGTTTGCTAGACATTCATGACCATGATTTGAATACGGTAAAAAAGCAAATTGAGCATGTAGGAGGTACTAGTATTGTTCAAAAATGTGATATTACTTCACCAATAGAAATACAAAATGGAATGAAAGCTGCAAAGGATCATTGGGGAAAAATTGATATTGTGTTTGCTAACGCGGGTATTGCTGGTACATTGGCTCCGATAGAAACGATGGAAGAAAATGATTGGGATAATACCATTAATACCAATCTAAGAGGTACTTTTTTGACAGTTAAATATGCCATTCCTTACATGAAAGATCGTGGAGGTAGCATCATTATCACAAGCTCTGTTAGTGGAAGTCGTATTTTCTCCCAAGCTGGTTTTAGTGCTTATAGTACCTCAAAAGCTGGACAGCTTGCGTTTATGAAAATGGCTGCATTAGAACTAGCCAGCTATAAAATACGTGTAAATGCGATTTGTCCTGGTGCGATAAAAACAAACATCCAGCAGTCCATCCATCAATCTTCTGATGTCAAAAATATTGAAATTCCTATAGTTTATCCCAAAGGAGATCAACCTCTTGAACATGGGCCAGGAACATCAGAGCAAGTTGCTCATTTAGTTACTTTTTTAGCGTCTGACTTATCTTCACATATAACAGGAACAGAAATTTTTATTGATGGTGCAGAATCTTTACTGAAATAAAAATTGTTCATTTTTTTTGTAAGTGATTTTGTTATGAAGTACAAACCTATTTTAATTTACCAACAAATTAAAGGAATACAACTCGCCATATAAGAAACACTCCGCTTGTAAAAACTCGGTAGTGTTTCTTTTATATTAGGCGAATAAGATTCCAACAAACAATCTTCTTTTTAGAGATTAAAATAACTCTCTAGCATTGCATTTTTTATAAATAGTAGGAATAATAGATTAATAACCTACACTTAGGGAGGCATATTATGTATCTAATGGATTACCATCATCATACAAATCATTCTTTTGACTCAAAAGCCATTATGGAAGAGGTTTGTATGAAGGCGATCGACAATCAAATAAAGGAAATTTGCTTTACCGAGCATTTCTCTGTTAATCCCCTAGCCCCGACATACGGGCATATGGATTTTGAAAAATATTTGCAGGATATAGACGATTGCAAAGAGAAATTTCAAGATGACTTAACAATAAAAGCTGGTATTGAACTTTGTGAACCACATCTTTTGATGGAAAAATATAATGAAGCTCTTCAACCATTAAACTTAGATTTTATTTTAGGATCCATTCATAATATTAATAACCAAAAATTACGATTGGTTCTAAAAGAACATGAGCAGGATGCGTATCAGCTTTATTTTGAAGAGCTTTACAAAATGGTGTGCACAGCTGATATTGATGTTATTGCTCACTTTGATTTGATGAAGCGATATGCATTTAAAGAATATGGTAGCTATCAAATAGATGATCATCTTGAAATAATCGAACAGATTTTGAAGAAAGCCATTGAAAGAAATATAGGAATTGAGATAAATACATCAGGTCTTAGCTGGGATTTTAACACTCCACTACCTTCAATAGATATCATTAAATTATATAGAAATTTAGGCGGTGAAATATTAACTATTGGGTCAGATTCTCACAAAGCTACCTCTGTTGGATCCTATCTTGATACTGCTTATGAAATGGCAAAAGATTGTGGGTTTAACTATGTTTATTCTTTCGAAAAAAGAGAAGCTAAACCAATAAAATTAGTTTGATGAGTTTAACTCTTGAAGCATTTTTTTATCAGTTATTAGTAAAAATAAAAACCCATCCCAAACATTGCAATAACAACGTTTGGGATAGGCTCTGTTTTGTTACTTATATAGCTTTTTTTATCTATCTCTATTTATTCACCAAGCCAACATCTTTATTTTTTCGTTTTTTAACTTCCTCCATTTTATTATAAAAACTATCCTCTAAATCGATCTCAAAATAATTAGCAAACTTAGTCATATAAGCTAAACAATCAGCTAATTCTTTTCCTACATCTTCTTTAATAGAAGCTTTCGCCATCTCAAATGCTTCATCTTCATCCATACCATTATTTATAGCTGTATTTGTTTTATTAAATGCTTTACGTAGTTCCTCTGCTATTTCCGCAACCTCTGTTGTTAATAACATATAATTATTTAATAAAGAAGCTTTCGTTTTCTCATAATCATCTGTTTTAATTTGCCAATTCATTTCATCTTGAAAGTGTTTAGAGTACTCTTGAAGCTTTTTCACGTGCCTGTCACCACCCGGTTTTTGTTGAATTTTGTCAGAAGCTCACACTAAGAGAAGTTTACTATTACTTAGCAATTTCCACTTGATCTTCTGCTTTCCATTTTTCCCGCCATTCAACCATTTCCTTGTCTTCAATTTCTTTTTCTAGCTGCTCATCCCAGCGTTGAAGCTCTGTATTCCATACTCGTGCAAAGAATATCTCTTGTTCTTTATTGTACAATTGAAATTCTACGCAAGGTATATGTTCAACTTTTTGCTCGGAGAAGTTGGTCACAACAGCCACTTCTGTTTGAAAGCCATCTACTTCTATCACTTCTTCCTTTTCTTTTAGCACGTCTAATAATCTAGCTTCGGTCATTTTCTCAGAAGCTTCTTGCTTTGTATAACGAAAAGCTGGTAAATCTTCATTGGTTTCAGGAAGAGTTGCTGAAGTTTCAGACCAAAACTCATCGTGAGTTACACTATAAGAAATAGTTGTTGATTCTTCATCCATTTCTTCCGCAATGATTCCGTCCTTAAGCTGGTTACCGCCTTTTAATGTTAACCTATAAATCTGATTTTCTAGTTTAATTAAGCCCATTCTCTGCATTTTCTTTAGTAAATCTTCAATAAACAGCTCTTCTACTAAAAGTAATTCAGACAAATTAGCTGCACGTCGGATTTCAGCTTGCTCAAAAGCGTGCAGCATCATTTTCATAAGAATGTCCATTTTAGATCTTTTTTCTCGCTTAAAAGTTACATCATATGTGATGAGAGGTAAATGCCAGGTAACGGAGTTTTTTATAGTAATAGCTGGGTTTTCAAGTAAGGTCTTTTCCAGGTGCTTTTTTAATTTATTCATGACAAACTCACCTCTTCAAGTGTTCGTAGTCCATCTTGTTTTTTGGCCGCTTCTAATACATGGTTATACATCAATCTAGTATCTCGATGCTTTGTAGACTCGGTAAACATCTTTGTACTACCAATCAACACAAGGAGCTCTCTTGCTCTTGATAAAGCAACATTTAATCTGCGATAATCTTTAGCAAACCCTATATCATCTTTTTTATTATCATGATTTCGCACCATACTTAACAAAATCACATCCATTTCCATCCCTTGAAATCTATCAACTGTACCTGTGCGCACTGTTAAATTTGTTAAGCGTAACTCCTGAGAAATCAACCGGTCAATTCTCTTTACTTGTTCACCGTAAAAGCTTATAACACCAATGCTTTTCTTTTCTTCAGCGTTCATTCTCCCCGCTTGTTTTGCTTCACTTACCGCCTCATCTACTTCCCTGAGTAGCTCACCAATCTTGACTAATTCAGCAGGGTTATAGAGACTTTTTCCACCCTTCATTCTTTCTTCAAAATACGAAGGTTCGTTTGGCATATCCAGCCATAGCAAATGATTTCCCCTCTTAATATGTAAAGATTCAAGACGATGATCTCGATCTTTATCAGAATCTACTAATCCACATTGAAGTTGTTCATTTTCTTGCTCATAAAACTGAGATATCGTTGTCATAATGTTTTCATGCATACGATATTGTATCGCTAGCATTGTTTTATTGGTTTTTGGTAGATTTTTAAACAAACGTTCAAATAATGACTCTTTTAACAAATTTTTTAATTCTGCTTTTCCTTCAAAATCGGTACTAGCTTCAGCCATTTCCTGTAAAGTCTCTTCTAACGTATCATTTCCTAAAAGAGGTGGAAGCTGGTGATGATCACCAACTAAAATAATTTTCTTTCCTTTAAGCATTGGTAAAAGTAGCTCAGGAGGAGTTGCTTTTGATACTTCATCAATGATGACAACATCAAAGATTGGATAGCTTTCAATAAAATCTTTACGTGCTGAAGCCACACATGTTGTTCCAATCACATTTGAATGCTTCACATAAAGCTTTCGAATTTCATTTAAATCATGATCATTAGCATCTTTTAGCATCGATAGCCACTTGCCCTGGATAGATTGAAATAAAGGAAGCTTATGCTTTTCTTGTTTTAAAGATTCTCGTTTAAAAGAAACACTTGCTAAACCTTTTAAAAGATTTTCGTGCTCTTTTTCAGGTTCAGTTGAAAGTATTTCCTCTAAAGGTGTTCTTTCTTTTTCCCTATTAGTAAGGCTATTTTTCAATTCTAGTAATTTAGCTTGAATTTCTGTTTCATTTTTCTCTATTTCTTGCAAATCTAATACATTTTTCTCTAGTGTTTGATGATTTTGTTCAAAACGAAGCTTTGTTATCTCATATTGCTCTTTCTTTTTTTGAAGCTCAAGTACTTTTGTTTCGCTTTTCTGAAGAAGCTCTTTTGCATTTGTAATGATTTCTGCTGTTTCCCTCATTTTCTTTTGCTCTATTTGTAGAGTAGAAAGCTTTGTGTTTTGCTCGTCCATCACACTTTTCCACTTTTGATATGTTTGTTTATTTTCAAATAACCGATCCTGAAGCTGTTGGATTAGTTCTTGCTTCAATTGCTGAAGTGATTGCTGAGCTATTTTGATATAAAAATCATATGATTTTAACTGTTCAGCGCTTTTCCAAACAAATAGTCTTCTACTATACAATCCTTCCAAAATGATCCCAAGTCTTTGCGGAAGGATGTTAAGGTTTTCTTTTAATTCGATTCGCAAGGACTCTAAAAATCGATCAATTTCAACAGCTGAAGTTGAAACTGGTTTCACATTTTTTACTCTTTGGTGTATTTGATTTATTGTGATATTTTGACGCTGTAAAAGCTTCTCAACATGTGTAATCGCACGATTTAGCGTATCATTATAGGTTTTTAGCTTTTCAATTTTACTTATTTTTTCACGGATATTATCAATTTCTTCAATACATAGTTGGACTTGTTGAGTTCGATTGATATTTTGTTCTAAAATAATCCATTTTAAGTTATCAACTTTTTTAACGCTTGTTATTCTTTCAATTACTGCATCAATCTTATTCATTACTTCTTTTGAGTTCTCAAATTCAGATGTTACTTGTTTGATCGTTTGTATTTTTTCTGATATTTCATCTTCAAGATTTTGCAACTCAACACTTTTTCGCAATTTCACTATTTCTAGCTGAATATCTTCACTTTCTTTTTCTATTAAGCTTCTATCGTGTTCAGTTGCTAAAAACATTTCATCTTTTTCAATAGAATCAGTAAGAGATTGTATTGATTTCTTAAGTTCCTGGAAATAGTTCTGCACACGATCTTTTTGCTGTTCAACAACTTCTATCTCACTTTGAAGCTTATCAATGATAGATAGTAATTCGTTATATTGTTCAGTAGCTTTATCTTTTGTTTCGAGCTCTTCTTCTATATTTTTTAGAGCTTGCTCTAGACGTTCTTGTTCTCTTTCATTTGCATACGTTTCTTCCTCGACAACAATTTCTCGTTGTTTACGAGTTTCAAATTGCGTTGAAACTTCCTGTAATGTGTGATCTTTCCAGTATTGTCCAACATTTTCTTCTATGAACTTCTTACCTTCTTCTTCAATACTTTCTGTACGCCCGACACGAAGAATTCTGATATCTTTGTTCGCTAATAACCGACCTAATGCATTGTCTACAGCCAAATTTGACTGTGAAGCCACAAGGGTTCGTAATCCCGCCCTTGCATTTTGCAGACAAATCTCAGAAATTACCGTTGTTTTACCTGTACCAGGAGGTCCTTGAATAACATATAGATCTTCTGCAGACATCGCTCCAATGACCGCTTCTTGCTGAAAATCATTCAAACGATTATGAAATTGAAGATTTTCTTTCCTCTTCACTTCTTTCACAGGTGGTTTGTTTTCAAATAAAAGTCGTTCAAGCTCAGGGTTCGCAGCAAGACCATTTTCTAATTGTTTAAATCCTTGTCTTAGTCTTTTCACCTGACTTAATGCTGCAAAATTACTAAAGGTTACTTCTTTTGATAAGTGTTCAAGGTTCTGTTTTCGAGCTTGTTCCTCCATATAACCGTGTAATTCTACTTCAACAGTAGCTTGAGATCTATTCACTTTTAGTACCTTGCCAATATCCTTATCAATGCCTTTAAGCTTTACACTTAAATCCTTGATTGATTTCCATTCCTTTTCATTAAGCTGGCAGCCTGTAATTGTGACACGACTAAAATTTTCATTATAAAGTAGTCTTGAATAACGAGATGTCATATCAGGAATATCAGCAGCTCGTTCTTGAATTTTCAAATATCCTTCCCAGCTTGCAATACGCTTTTTCACATACATTGAACTTTCCTGAGCAACAGGCATGCTGGAAATCAAGTTTAGCAATTCAATTGGTACTGAATCACTTCGATCTGAGGTATAGTCAAAATCAAGATTTATTGCACTTCGCCAATTAGAATACAAAGGTATATGAGCTGCTCTTGTTGTAATATTTGTTACAACAAAACGATCTTGCTTAACAATACAATGCATGACAATCGCAAAATCATTGGATTTTTCAGCAAGGTTTACATTTGTTACATTGTCAAAAAACAATGCAATCGAAACAATGTGATCTGCCGACTGCGGATACTTTTCTATATAGATATGAAACGATTTCTCCAATAAAAAAAACGATCGCTCATCAAACCCGAGCTCCCGCATCTTTTCCTTCGCTTTATTCGTCAAAGTTATTGGACACCGATATGTTGAATGTAGAGTTTTTATCATGAATCCACCTGCTTTTTCAGTAACAGTAGTACGATTTATTCCATATAATATTAATTCAATAGATATTTGATTAGAGGTTAAGATATATATAGTTTAGTTTTATAATTGAATTATAGCATACAAGTAATAGGACTATTTAGGAAAACATCGTTAAATCATCCTAATTATAGAAGTAATAGAAGCTAAAAAAAGTGATGAGAGAACTCTACCACAGTATATTTATAAAAATAGACACAAAAAAGTAGCTACTCTTATTAAATTGCGTAGCTACTTTTTTATTTTTATTATGCAATGCTAGAATATCTGGAAATTTTAAACAACCACTAAATAATGAACAAACCCAACACAAACACCAATAAACATAATTGCTGCAGATCCACAGCCTTTTCTATCGGCTAAATCTGCTTTATACTCTTTCTCACAATGCTTACATAATGTATATCCTTGCTGTAGAGCTTCTTCTTCTTTTAATGTTTTTGCAGTAGTTGTCCCTTTTAAAATTCTGGAAGTCGTTGGACAATCATCGTCAATATAATGATAAAATTTACCGGTTTTAGTGATAAATACTTCTTCACCTTTATGCATGAATTTAACCTCTATTCTATAAACAGTTTATTTCAAACTATTGGCTAATTATCTTATAAGTTGTTAACCCTATATTCTTCAATACCCTCTAGTTATAGTTCGAAACAGGACCACTTGGAGAGATTGTGAGAATTGTTCTTGTAACAAAGGCAGAACTCTTTTACCGAAACAATAAATCGTAATAATGAAACATTAAATTGTTATGATCTCATCCAACTTTATGTTTCTAATTTTCCAATAACAACCTTTTTCATGTATAGTTAAGAAGAACTTTTTATTACATATCATAAATAATAGCGGCTTTTTATTATAAAGGGGGTAATATAGTGAGCAAAATTATTTTATCTACTGAAAGTGGAGCAGATTTACCAGAGGATTTAGTTAACAAGCATTCTGTTAAAGTAGTACCCATGCATGTCATTATGGATGATAAAGATTATTTAGATGGCTCATTACCCGTTCAAGATATTTATGATTATTATGAGCGCACAAAGAAGATACCTTCAACAACTGCGACAAATGTTTATGAATACCAAACTTTTTTCACAAAGATAAAAGCCGAGTTTCCTGATTGCGTTATTATACATATCGGATATACATCTAAAGCATCTTCTTCTTTTCAAAATGCATTAATCGCAGCAGAAGATTTTGATGATCTTTTCCTCATCGATGCTTTAAATGTGACTGGTGGTTTAGCAGCGGTTGTGCTGCATGCTGTTTCTTTATTAAAGCAGGATCCTACAATAAAACCAGAGTTTCTAATCAAACAAATTGAGAAAATCGTTCCTAAAACAAGACTTGCCTTTGTACCAGGAAGCTTAGAATTTTTAAAAGCTGGTGGACGAGTAAGTAATATGGCTTATCTTGGTGGAGCTTTATTTAAAATAAAACCTAGAATAGAACTTATTGAAGGAAAGCTCATTTCAACAAAAAAATATCGCGGACAAATGAATGTTGTGGCAGAAAAACTTATTGAAGATTTCTTAAAAGAATACAAAATCGATCGAAAACAGCTTTATTTTCAATACTCTATCGGACTAGATGATCATATTAAAATAAGGATGAATGAAATTGCTAAACAGCAAGGTTTCAACAATATCACATGGATTCAAGCTGGAGCAATGATTTCAACTCATGCTGGACCAGGAGGCTTTGGGATTGCCGGAATAGAGGAATAAATAATAAACCTAGTTGGGACATTACATCCTGCTAGGTTTTTACTGTATCATTTTTCTCATAAACTCAACCTCAAGTATTAAACCAGACAAAAAGTTCTGAAACATTGAAAGCAACCCCATTATTCCTGACAATTGTGCTGAAGTATAAACATTTGCTAATGACTCAATTTTCACAATAACAGGATAAGGCATACTCTGATGCACAAGATCCACTGAAGAATCTAGCAATTTAGATTTTAAGACAGAATATTCATCACCTCGAATATAAGGCTTTAAGTGCATCCATGATATCTCTAAGGATTGTGGATAATTGGCTAGTGCCCGAAAATCACTTGCAACATCAAATGAGTGATGTTCTTTTGCTATATCAAGTAAAAGCTGTTGTGTTTTATAAGGAGCATCCGGAATATGCACTAAACTAATTTGCGGCATTCCTTCTATCACACCTTGTTTAATCATTCCGGTTACATTTGATTTTCCTAAAATTGGACGAGTACTTATGCTTTCAACCCAAGCACTAGCTATTAGCAACAATTTAGGATTTACATAATGAAAAACAGATAGTATTCTTTTAATCTTGTTCAATGTTTCAATAGGATAATTCTTTGTGAAATCATACGTTGAAACACATGTTATGCTTGGAAACCGTAGCTCATTAGAAACAGCTTCAACATTTGTTGTAAGCATATTCGGCCTCACCTGCTGCCAAGCATATGACAAAAATTCCGGATAATGTGCTAATGCCCGAAAAATAAAATTAACAATTGGTACTTTTAATACATATTTGATGTCTTCATAAACTTCCTTTATCCATTTGCTTGATGTTCAAATACCTCTGGAATCCCATATTGCATACATTCACTCCCCCCTACTTGTAATAGTATGTAGACGTCTATAGAATAAAAGCTTTTTTACCATACTTGACACTTAAACATGTTTCTTATTGATCATAATTTCACATTTAAATACGATCTCTTTACATCACTACTTATATCTTGAACTAGTAAACCCAAATCCTATAGGCAATACCCCTAATATCCCCTATTACATGAACATATTTACTCCTTCTACATAAAGTAGTAGTGTAGAGCTAAGGAGGTGTTAAACAATGTCAGGTTATGCAGGCGGTAGCTTCGCGTTGATCGTTGTATTGTTTATCCTACTGATTATTGTTGGGTCAGCAGGTTTCTTCACACCAACTTACTAATTTTTCATCCATGAGAAATGCAAGTTACCTTAACTTGCATTTCTCTTTTTCGTTTTACAAGGTTTCCTATTTTTATTGGTCATATGCTTGTGATTACTCGAAAAGGACTTGAACACCCTCGCTATACTTTCCCCCTTAGTTTCATTAATTCTTCAAGAAAATGATTAGATCATTTCACAACGTTAATAATAGAACATATAGGAATATCTTCCAGTATTGTAGAAAAGTTATTAGTTTATGGGAAGGAGATTACGATGAGTTCATCTAATAAATTTAGAATAGAGCATGATCCTTTAGGAACAATTATGGTTCCTAAGTCAGCTTATTATGGCTCACAAACACAGAGAGCTGTGGAGAATTTTCAAATAAGTGGAATGCGGTTACCTCGTGTTTTTATTTCAGCACAAGGGTTGATTAAAGCTTCTGCTGCAAGTGTAAACATGGAATTAGGTAAACTTTCTCCAGAAATTGCTAAAGTCATTATTACTGCGTCTGAAGAAGTGATGGAGGGAAAATGGGATGACCAATTTGTTGTAGATGTTTACCAGGCTGGTGCTGGTACTTCTCAAAACATGAATGCTAATGAAGTAATCGCAAATCGAGCAGCGGAATTATTAGGCAATGCTCAAAATATTCATCCTAATGATCACGTGAACATGTCTCAATCTACAAATGACACCTTTCCTTCTGCCCTTAATATTGCTGCTGTTGATTTACTCAATCAGAAACTGCTCCCTGCTGTATCACAGCTACAGCAAGAGCTTAATAAGAAAGCGGAGCAATTTATGCCTGTTTTAAAAGCAGGTCGTACACATTTTCATGATGGTGTTCCAATTCGTTTAGGTCAAGAATTCTCAGGCTATGCAGAAACAATTTCCTCCATTTATCAAGAGCTTGAAAAAAACCTTGATTCACTATATGAAATTGGCTTAGGTGGACAAGCAATTGGTACAATGCTAGATTTGTCACCTGTGTACAAATCAAAAATTATCCAGGAAATTATTGATCGCACCAATCTACCATTTCGTCAGCCAACTAATATATTTAAGTTTATGCAAAATATGAATGAACCTATTCGTTGTATGATGACATTAAAAGAGCTTGCTCTTCATCTTATAAAAATTACTAGTGATCTACGCTTATTGAGTTCAGGACCTAGGACAGCGCTAGCTGAAATAAACCTTCCTCCTGTTCAGCCAGGATCGACAATTATGCCTGCAAAGGTAAATCCAGCTATTTTAGAAATGACTCATATGGTTTGTTGCCAAATCATTGGCTTTGAATCGGCTATAGCTACAGCTGGGATCTCTGCACAACTAGAGATTAATGTTATGATGCCAATGATTGCTCATACCTTCCTACTTAGCATTGAATTACTAGCAAATGCAATTGATACACTTGTTTCAAAATGTATAACAGGAATTCAAGCAAATGAAGAAATATGTAGAAAATGGATGGAAGAAAGCCTATCTCTAGTCACAGGCTTAAGCTCTCGATTTGGCTATGACATGGCATCCCAAATAGGCTTAAAAGCAGATGAAGAGAATAAAACAATTAAGCAAGTTCTTATGGATAAAGGCATGTTAACAGACGAAGTGCTTAGAGATATAGATCCATATGGTATGGTTTAATGTTCTAGTTTTTAACATCACCTCTGTTTAGATTCATGCTAATGTATCATTCGGAGATAGAGTATGAAAATGTTATGTTTTAACAAACCTAATCACTCTATTATTTTGCAAATGATTACTGTAAAATAGAATGATCTAGTTAGGAAAAAGGAGAACATATGGAACTTATTCAACAGCTATCTACCCTTACATCAAATGAACCACAACTACGAATACTTATTGATATGATCCCCGAATTTATCGTCTTAAAAGATGGTGATGGTCGTTGGCTTGTTACGAATAAATTAGTGCTTACTTCTTATGAAATGGGTGAGGATTATTCTTACCATGGAAAAACAGATTCTGAACTAGCAGAGATTTTCCCAAGAAATCGAGATAATTTTATGTTTAATGTTGAAACAGATAAGATGGCTTGGGATAAGGGTCAAACGATACACATCGAAAAATCCTTTCACACTCCTGATGGTATACTTCGGACTTGGGAAGTTATTAAAACACCGTTATTTGATAAAGATGGCAACAGGAGCCATTTAATCATCGTTAGTAGAGAAATCACAGCTCGAAAAAAAGCAGAAAAGGCATTAAAGTTAAGTGAGTTCAATTACCGTTTAATCGCAGAAAACATGAAAGATGTACTTATCACAATTGATCATGAAGGTATCATTACATTTCTATCTCCTTCTTTTGAAAAAGTAACAGGCTACTCGATCCATGATTATATGAATCGTAAAGCTATTACACTTATGGAATATATTCATCAAAATGATTATGAGTATATCAAAAAATTCTATCAGGATTTAATATATCATGGAAAGAAATTCAACAGTAATTTTGAGTATCAATTTCGAAAGAAAGATGGGCGATATATTTGGCTTGAAGCAAATGTAAATACCATTTATAACTCGGAAGGAAAATTTGAAAAATTAATTATTGTTGCAAGAGATATCATTCAACGAAAAAAATACCAAACACAGCTTGAAGCAATGGCTTATTATGATCATTTGACAGACATACCCAATCGCCGTCTATTCATGAATACACTTTCACTAGAACTCGAGAAAGCTGCAAGCTCTAATCAAATATTAGCTTTATTGTATTTGGATATTGATTATTTTAAAGAAGTGAATGATCAAAATGGGCATGAAGTTGGTGATCAGCTACTCATACAGCTTACGAAAAGAATTCAACATACTCTAAGAGAATCAGATTTATTGGCTCGAATTGGTGGAGATGAATTTGTTGTTATCCTCCCCAATCTGTCTAGTGAAGAACAAGCCAAGATAATCGGAGAAAGAATTGTAAATAAGCTAAAAGAGCCTTGGCATATTGAAGAGCAAATTTTCCAAACAACTTCCTCAATAGGAATCGCTATGTATCCGAAAGATGGAACTACATCACAAATGTTGATTCGCCATTCTGATGAAGCTTTATATACTGCAAAAGCAAAAGGAAGAGCACTGGTCGAATTCTATCAATAATTATCTAAGAATCTTACACAACTTCCAGCCCCTTATATAGAGAGAGGCTATTTTTTTGATTTTTTTAGGAAAGTGTTGAATTTTATTAAGTCCTTATTTAGGATAAATAAGGAAGAAAAGCATTCCCTGTCCACAAGTGAACAAGAAATGCTTTTCCAATGAAGCTTTATATGAAACTGTAAATCTAATTTATTCTACAACACTACGACTTTGATCATTATATATGGTCATATCCAATTCTTTTGTTGCTTTACTCGTGACAATACCTGCTGTCATACTACCACTAACATTAAGTGCTGTTCGACCCATATCAATTAATGGTTCTACCGAGATTAATAATCCTGCTAAGCCCACAGGCAGATTTAAGGCTGACAATACGATTAAAGCTGCAAATGTTGCACCCCCACCAACTCCTGCAACTCCGAAAGAGCTAATAGCAACAACGGCTACCAATGTAATAAGAAATGATGGTGAAAATATGTCTATACCAACTGTTGGTGCAATCATAATCGCTAGCATTGCAGGATATATTCCTGCACAACCATTTTGACCAATTGTTAACCCAAATGAGCCTGCAAAATTGGCTATTCCTTCTGGAACACCTAAATTATTCGTTTGTGCTTTAATATTTAGAGGTAAAGTTCCGGCGCTTGTTCTTGATGTAAAAGCGAAAGCAAGAACAGGAAATGACTTTTTCACATAAGTAATAGGATTTTGACCAACAATTGCCAAAATAAGTAAGTGAATAATAAACATAGCGATTAAAGCGACATAAGACGCCAACACAAACTTTCCTAATTTCCAAATAGCTGTATAATCACTAGTTGCAGTAACCTTTGTCATTAAAGCTAAAACTCCATATGGTGTAAGCCTCAAGATCAATGTTACTACACGCATGATAATTTTATAAAATGTCTCAACAAGATCAGCAAACTTTTCTGCATATTGAGGTTCTTTTCGTTTTACACCCAGAAAAGCCATACCCAGTATAGCTGCAAAAATTACGATTGATATCGTTGATGTTGGTCTAGCACCAGTCAAATCCAAGAAAGGATTAGTAGGAATAAGTGATAAAATTTGTTGAGGTATTGTTAAATTTTCCACTGTTCCCACTTGTTCTTCTAATTGAGCTGCTCTGCCCATTTCAGCTTCTCCTTGCTCAATTTGAATAGCTTCTAAATTAAATAACATTGCAGAAGAAATCCCGACCACTGCAGCAATTGCTGTTGTTCCAATCAATGTACCTAGCACCCATCCACTTATTTTGCCGATATTATTTGTCATCTTAAGTTTCGTAAAAGCTGACAAAATCGAAATAAATACAAGTGGCATAACAATCATTTTCAAGAAAGATACATAACCCGATCCAACTATGTTAAACCATTCAACAGATGTTACAACAACCTCTGAAGCAGTTCCATATATAAGTTGTAGCACGATCCCAAAGATGATTCCTACGCCTAAGCCAATAAATACTCTCTTTGAAAAAGAAACATGCTTTTTCTGCAAAGTATATAAACCAATAATAAGTCCAAGCATGATGATGATATTAATAATTGTAAAAATGGACACTCCTAACACTTCCTTCTTAAAAAAATCAGTATTTCGGAATATTACCATCTTAATTCCTATAAGTAAAGTAGGATTAACTAAGAAATAAATAGTTTATATTATTCGTATAGTCCTAATTTTCTAACTCTTCTTCATGTTTAGCTTATTATAATTATTCAATCAGATTACTAGTGTCCAGACTATAAAAAGGCACAAAATCGTTTACATCCTTGGTTTTATTTGGTAATATAATACTCTGAATCCAATTATCTTTAATTGAAGGAGTTTTAAAGGTGAATAGTACGATCTCTAAATACTCTACTAATAAAACTGAATTGATAAACAAAATTAACTTTCATAAGAGTGAATTAATAGCAGTAGGAAAATCACTCGGATTAAACCACCCTTTAACCATTTCTCAAAGTCAAAAATTAGATCAATTAATTTATCAATATCAAAGAATTATGACTATTTCTAGTGAAGATAATCTATCAAAGTAAAAAAGAATCCATCTTGAAAAATTCAAAATGGATTCTTTCCTCTCATGTTAAGTAGCTTTTAATGATTACTTCTAATTGTACGATGCCTCGGATGCTCCGCTAATATCGAATTCCTCATTTCTTTTACAACATGATGCTCTGAGCTAAAAAATTGATTTTTCGTATCGTAGAACTCGACTAACTTCCCTTTATCTAAAATACCTATTGTATCACTAATCGTATAAGCAGCTTTTATATCATGAGTAATAAAAAAATAGGATAATCCAAACTCATCCTTTAGCTCCATAAGTAGATCAAGAATTAAATTTTTATTAACCATATCGAGGCTACTAACAGATTCATCTAACACAATCAGTTTAGGCTTTAATGAAATAGCTCTTGCTATATTGATTCTCTGCAATTGACCACCGCTAAATTGATGGGGGTATTTTTTTAAGTCAGTTTCATTTAATCCTACTCTTTCCAATAAATGAATAATGGTTCGCTTTTGCTCAGCAACTGTTAGCTTCTCATAATTCTCCAATGGTTCTGCAATGATATGTTCTGCTGTTAAACGGGGATTTACGGAAGAATAAGAGTCCTGAAAAACAACCTGAAGATCTCGACGAATTTTATGGCGCATTTGCTTATCTGCTGTATAAAAATCATATCCTTGAAATAGAACTTTTCCGCTTTCTGGCTTTTCTAACCCCAGAATTACTTTTGCTAATGTACTTTTACCAGCCCCACTTGAACCAAGCATTCCTAAACAAGTTCCTTCATCTATAGAAAAAGAAATATTATCCAGAACTTTTTGCGACTCATTTTTCTTCCAATTAAAAAAATTTCGAGATCTATAGCTATGAGATATTTCTTTCACTTGTAATAAACTCATTTATTCACCCCTATAAAAGTCAGCAGCATTAAGATAAATGATTGAATTGTTCTTCAACATGTAGTATTGGCCGAGCTTCTAATAATGTTTTTGTATAGGTATGCTTTGGATTGTCAAATAACTGAAAAACATCGGCTTTTTCGACAATTCTACCACTTTGCATAACAGCTACTTCATCAGCCATCTCTGATATCACACCAAGATCATGAGAGATTAATAAAATGGCAGATCCATGTTCGGCTCGAATTTTATCTAAGTGATAAAGTACTGTTTTCTGATTTTTCACATCTAGTGCTGTTGTTGGTTCATCAGCAATGATCACAGCTGGGTGTGTACAAGCAGCTATAGCAATCATAACCCGCTGAAGCATTCCACCACTTAATTGAAAAGGATATGATTTTAATAGCTTAGCAGGTTCAGGTAAATTAACATCATGCATAGCATCTATTGCAATCTCTATTGCTTGTTTTTTACTACATGATATATGAGAGCGAATCGTTTCTATAAATTGATGACCAATCGTTAAAACAGGTGTAAAAGCATTCATCGGGTTTTGCATAATAAAGGCAATATCCTTACCACGAATTTTCCTCATCTGTTTAGGGTCCAATCCGTTTAATTCTTGTCCATTCAGTTTAATGCTTCCCTCAATTGTTGTTGTTTTTCTATCAAGCAACTGAAGAATAGACATACTTGTCACAGTCTTACCGCATCCACTTTCTCCAACTAGACCAAGTACACTTCCCTGCTTCACTTCAAAATTGATATTTTGAACAAGTGTAAGTACATCTCTTTTAGTAGAAACCTTTACGTGCAAATCCCTTACTTCTAGTACACTCGATTGGTTCTTTTCCAACATGATCATTCCTTTTTAAGATCTTCGTTTCACTCCGTATTTCTCTGACAATGCTTCACCTAATAAATTGAACGTAACAATGACTAGCATAATGATTAGACCAGGGTATATCATTAATTCTGGATTTGTCCGAATATATGTTTTTCCTTCATGGATCATTGCTCCCCATTCTGGTGTTGGAGCCTGAACTCCAAGTCCTAGAAATGACATGGCAGATATATCCATAATCGCCCAACCCATTTCTAATGTTCCCATAACAGCAAGTGGAGGAAGTACATTTGGAACAATATGTTTTCGAATAATTTTCCAGCCCGAAGAACCATTTATTTTCGCAGCTGCAATAAAGTTTTGCTCTTTCAAACTGAGAACCATTCCCCGAAACATTCTTGCATAATAAACCCACTGCACTAGCATGATCGCTACTATAACTTGCTTAAGACCAGGTCCAAAGATCCCCACAAGTCCTAAGATAAGAATTAGACTTGGAAAAGCCATTACTCCATCACAAAATCTCATCAGCAAATGATCAATTAAACCACCTTTATAGCCAGAAAAAGTACCGATAATTAAACCAATAACGATTGAGGAAATAAAAATAAGCATCGCAAAGCCTAACGAAATGCGTGCTCCGTATAAAAGCCGAGACAAAGTACACCTTCCAAGATGATCTGTACCAAGTGGATAATCCCAAGAAGGAGGCTGTAATTTAAGAGCTAAATTAACAGCAATTGGATCGTTTGGCGCAATCCATGGTGCAATAAAAGCAATGATAAAAAGCATACTTAAAATAATCGTACAGATGGGAATTATTTTTTGATTTATGAATATCTGACGTATATTTCTTATCATTGCTTGTATCCTTCTTTCCTAGAAATCCGCGGATCTATATACATTTGGATCAAATCAACAAGTAAGTTACTAATAATAAATAAACTTGCACCAATAAGAACATAGCATTGGATAACAGGTATATCACGATTGAAAATAGCATCTATAAAATAACGTCCAAATCCAGGCCATGAGAAAACGGCTTCAACGATGATTGTACCAGTAAGTAATTTCCCTAGATTCATTCCCAGTCCAGTAATCATCGGCGAGATCGCAATTCTTAAAACATGTTTTGCCATAATACTTTTCTCACTAATTCCTCTCGTCCGAGCATAAAGAACATATGGCTCCTCTAGATTTTCAAGAACACTAGCACGTAACAATCTTGTATAAATCGCAATCAATGGGAAAGCAAGTGTTACAGAAGGAAGTACAAGATGCTGCCATGTTCCAATTCCTTCTACTGGAAAAAGATCCAGTTTTACAGAAAAGAACAAAATCAGGAGATATCCTAACCAAAATGAAGGAATCGATGCCCCTAAAAAGGCAAGAATTCGACTAAAGTGATCAATTGCTGTATTTTTCTTAACTCCAGCAAGAAAACCCAGAGGAATACTAACAAACACTGCAATAAATAAACTTCCTAGAGCTAGTTGAATCGTAGCTGGGATCCGAGAGATGACCTCGTCCCAAACAGGCTTATTCGAAACATAAGATATGCCAAAATCAAATTGGCATATCTTTTTAATAGAATTCAGATATTGGATAAAAAATGGTTGATCTAAACCAAACTCCTGTCGTTTCTGAGCCAGCATCTCATCAGTTGGTTGAATATGGGCAGCTGTTAAATAAGCCTCAGCCGGGTCGACCGGTGAAAGGTGTATCATCCCAGTTGTTAGAAGTGTTGCTAAAAGAAAAACCGGAATAATAGATAATATTCTTTTCAAAATAAAGGTGCCCATAAAAAACCTCCTGCTACCTTACTCCTTAATGCTAATTCCTGTAAATGGATGTTCATCACGATTAGCAGGGAAAGTGAAATTTGTCACTTCTTTTTGATGAATTGCTATTTTCTTAATATATGAGATCGGGATAATTGCTCCCTGGTCTTGTATTGATGTCAAAATCGATGAGTAAAGCTTTTGTCTCTCACTCTCATCTGTTGTTTGTGTGAGCATAGATATTTGTTGCAGTAAATCTGCCTTATTTGGATATGCTGAAATTGCCTCATTAAATCCAAATCCTTCTGATGCGACAATATTTAAGAATGTATGTGGATCATAAGGTGCTCCGTAGTTACTAAAGAAATTTATATCAAATTTATTATCTTTAAATCGTTGAACTTGCTCTGCTAGTTCAACACCAACAATATTTAATTTAACACCAATTGCTGCCCACTCAGATTGAAGAGCTTCAGCCATCGTTTTCTGAATCATTTCTGCTGAATCATACATTAACTCAATTTCTAGTAGCTGTCCATCCTTTTCGCGTACATCTTTACCTTCAGAAAGCTTCCAGCCTGCCTCATCTAACAGTGAATTCGCTTTCTCAACATCATAATCAACTACTGCTGCACTAATGTCTTTCGTAAAGGGAAGATTTGTTGGTAAAATATAGTCTGCATTTTCTTCATAACCAGACGTAACTCCTTCAACTAATGCTTCTTTATTGAACGAATAATGTAATGCTTGGCGTACTTTTTCATCAGAAAGCTGTTCCTTCTTTGAATTGATTACAAGCTGTCTTGTTGCAACTGGCTCTGAAATACTCGTTTCATATTTTTCAGTTGAATCTAACTGTTTAAACGCATCTAAGCTAATTGTGCCTTCTCCATAAATAAGATCGATCTCACCTTTTTCAAATGCAAGAACTCTTGTTTCAGCATCAGGAATAACTTTTACTTTAATGCTTTCCTCTTCTGGGAGTTCACCCCAATAATTTTCATTTCGTTTGAAAGTAGCATATTCGTCTACTTTGTACTCATCCAATATCCAAGGACCTGTTCCAATTGGTTTTACAACACCTTTTGATGTATCACCATCTTCTGGAAATCCTGCTTCTCCTAAGAAACGAACTGGTCGTACAACTGCCAGCTCCTGAATTGTAGGATAATATGGCTCTATTAATGTTAATTTGAACGTAAATTCATCAACTACTTCTGTTTTGTCTATTTTTGAAAGAAAACCTAACCAACCATGCATATCAATCTTATTTAAAATTGTATCAAAATTTCTTTTTACAATTTCGGCATTAAAGTCAGTTCCATCTGAAAACTTCACATTTTCGCGTAAATGAAATGTATATTCTTTTCCATCCTCCGAAATGTCCCAAGACTCTGCTAAATGAGGTTTTAGCTCTCCACCTTCTTGGTAGCTTACTAACGGTTCATACACCATTGACTGAGCAAATAATTGTGAGGGATTATAAACATGTGGATTCATCTCCCCTACATCTCTAGGCCAAGCAAATGTAAGCATGTTGCTTTCCTCTTTATTCTCTGAAGATTTAACATCATTACTACTAGCATTCGTACATCCAAGTAATACTGTTGATAAAACAACCATGAAAGTTAATAGAATAATCGTTTTCTGTCTATGTAATCTATTAAACAATTTTTATTCCCCCTACATCTTATTGATAATCATTTTCAATCATAATTGCAGTGTCGAAGGTTGTCAATATAATAATGGAAAGATTCCCACACTTTTAATAACTAATTGACAAAACATAATTTTTTTATGTGACAATAGACACATAAAAGTATTATGCTACTGTTTTTTTGATAAATCTCTATATATAATGGTAGGACCTTTTCGCTTTTTATATGTTGAATTTTAATTTAATCAAATATTATAGAACAAAAAATACCCAGTTAACAACGAAGCTGTTACTGGGTATTTTAAATATCAAAATTATGCGCTAGCAGATTGAACTGCTACTATTCCTCTTGATTCAAGTTCTCTTTGTGTTTGATCATCAGCTGGTCGGTATCCCTTTTCAAGTAGGTCCTTTATGTACACTTTGTTATAAACGAATGAAAAAATAATTCCTGGTATCCATGCACCAAAACCTAGTGTAACAGCACCTGCAACAACAGCTGTAATGAACATGATTGCTGCCCATTTAAGATCTCCTCTGATTAAAGCTGGTATAAAACCAAAGAAAAATGTTGTCCAACTAAATCCAATTTTCACTTCTTTGGTTACACCTGCATCGTTTCTAAATTTACCCTTCATAAGACGTCCTCCTATATACCTATATATAAATTCAACTCATTATACAACAAAAAGTAACAAATTTGTCATTAATTTGACTATTTTTTTATTATTTTAGCTAATGGCTTTGTTATAGATTTTTTTATTGACATTCACTTTCCTAGCAGAAAATATTGATAATGCCCAATTACCTGCTGAATCAATAAATAATTCGAGGTGTCTACCTTTTCTAATATTTATTTCATTAGTAGGAATTTAAGAGTTCGACAAATTCTGTTAAGCCTAAATCATTTGCATGATCCAAGGCTGTAAGATTATCATTATCCATTACTTTTGGATCCGCACCTGCATCTAATATTATTTTAGCTAGTGCTATATCTTCATAAGTAACAGCAGTCATTAATGGTGTCCAACCATAGTCATCCTGTAGATCAACGTCTGCATCGTTATTAATCAAAGCAGTCACAATGTCTGTTTGTCCATGTTGTACTGCAATCATTAACGCACTTTCACCATATTCATTTGATTCGTTTGGATTTGTTCCATTACTTAACTCCTTTTCTACTGCTGCTATATCGCCATCAATGATCGCTTGTAGAAATGGAGAGGATTCTTCTCCATATGCATAACTTTCTTCTAAAGATAGATCTTTTAAAGGCTCAAACTGAGAAATTAATAAGGCTACACCTACTCCGATCCCCATAAAAATAGCTGGTAAAATCACAAATAAGAGTATTGATATAAATACAATTTGCTTTGTTTTTGCAATGAGAGTCATAGTGGATTTTTCATGAATAAACAATTCAATTTCGTTAATCCGCTTAGGTATAGGTGGATGTGTTGACAAGAGCTCAGTAAGTGTTGCAAACAATCCTCTTTTTTCATTATATTGACTCATATAGTCTCGAAGATTCACTTTTCTATAGAGCTTCCTACCAGCAGCTAAAACTAGTAAACTATTGATTGCATTTTGTGGCTTTTCAGTATAATAAGTCGCCATTCTGTCACACGTATATTCTGCCATTCTCAAATAGCTTGTACCTAGAAAAGGAATCCACATAGCTAAAGATACTAACATGCTTTTTGAAATATGATTTCTTTTAATATGTGCAAGTTCGTGTGCAATAACATAATCAATATCAAAATCATCAGCTTCTTCTGCAATATCAATGAAATCTGAATAAAGCACAACCATATTTTTCCCAAACAGAGCAAGCACTTTTGTGGCAAATGCATTTAATAGACCACCTGATTCAATTACATATACTTCAGGTACTTTATTTAAATTCATTTTTTCACATAATGTCGTAACTTTCTCAAATAAATCTGGAAATTGATTTTCTCTTAACCTCACACCATTTAATTGGATATGTGCCATAGAAATAGCGTGAGAAAATAAAGTCAATATAGCTACCGAAGCAAAAATAATAATCCCAACAATAGATATAAGTAAATATAATCCGACTATAATACTTACAATCACACAAATGATAAATAGTGTATCCTCATATTTATGAACCAAATTTTTATTACCTTCCAATTTTTACATCTCCTAACTTTTTATAACAGACAGATTTTATTATTATAGGACAAAATTATACACTTATAAATAGTTAATTTAAGATCTTATCAAATTAAAAAAAGACACACTCCTAAGTAATTCCTAGAGCTAATGTCTTCTTCTCATAATAATAGCTTTTAAAGTATTCGATTGCTTTCTTTTCGCTAACAGTTAACATGACAATCAAAAGTGCTTACAGATAAAGAAATTCTTCTCTTCAATCCTTATACATGTTCATTTCATATTGTGAAACTACTGTTATCCCCTCTGTTCATGCACTAATCACTGACTTATGTCCATAAGTACACTTGATTCGTCTAGTGATTTGATTATCTCCTTTAATCTTTTCAAATGCTTCAACACATAGTCATTAACTTCATTTAACTTTGGGTCCTTTGAATCGATTGTTGATTGGGGTAACAGGAAATATTAATTTCTCTTCATTTTTTAGTTTTAGGAGTTCATTTGATAAATGATGACCTTTAACACTGAACTTGCTCGTGTTAAGGGCTTTAAAGCTATAGAGAACTTGGAACAATACTCCACAGTCCCACAAAATCCCCCAATCAATTAAATCATCAAAATAGACTTCCCATCATTATTCGCAAGTTTTAGAGTATAATAGTGAGTGTTATTAATGTAAGTAGGAGCAGGTGTAAATGGATAAACAGAATAGCAGCTACAGATGGATTGTTTTTACCGTGGTGTTGTTTACGTATTTCCTGATTGTAAGTCAACGGACAGCTCCTGGTTTAATTACAGATCAGCTTATGAAGGATTTTAACGTAACAGCTTCTACAATAGGACTTTTAACAAGTATTCAATTTTTAGCTTATGCAGGTTTGCAAATTCCAATTGGGATCTTATCTGATCGATTCGGCCCTAACTTTTTTCTTATTTTTGGTACATTGCTTAATGGAATTGGAACGATTATTTACAGTGTTGCATCAAGTGAAGTTTTATTAATTACAGCTCGTTCACTTGTTGGTATTGGAGATGCAACCATTTGGATTAACTTGGTGCTTATCTTAAGTCAGTGGTTTAAAGCTGGTGAATTTCTTAAATTACTTGGACTCGCAGGAATGACTGGAAGTCTTGGTTTTTTAATGGCGACTGTTCCTTTTTCTACTTGGATTGAAATGTTTGGCTGGAGGAACCTCTTTTTCACAGTTGGTCTGATTTTATGTTTTACTAGTTTGCTACTTTTCATTGTCCTTGTGAAGATCCCTAAAAAAAAGCTATTACTGCAGTCTCAACCAAATAATTCTGTCATTAAAGGAGAACCTGAGCGTGAGAAAACACTTGCAATATTACGACGGATTTTTTCAAGCCGTCAAGCATGGGCTACCTTTCTATGTCATTTTGGGCTTGTAGGTACATATGTTGGGTTTATCGGTTCATGGGCTGTTCCCTATGGAATGCATGTGTATGATATGACTCGTTCTGGTGCAAGTCAGTTAGTGATGGTCGGTCTTTTTGGTGCACTAATTGGGGCATCATTAACAAGCTGGGTTTCAGCTAAGCTTGATTCAATAAAGCGTCCATACATTGTTGTTCATATGTTCGTTTTTTTAAGCTGGATGACCTTTCTTTTATTAGGAGGAAAACCACCGTTTTTTATCTTGCTCATTCTTTTCTTTTTTATTGGCTATGGAAATGGAGCAAGTGCGATGACATTTGCGGTTGTTCGCCAATCATTTGATGTGAAAGAAGTTGGAGTTGTTTCAGGATTTGCTAATATGGGTGGATTTTTAAGTGCGGTTTTATTACCGAGTGCATTTGGTAGAGTGTTAGATCATTTTCATTTGAGCTCAAGTAGCACGGGATATAGCTTTGGATTTATCATTCCGATTTTTTTCTCGATTATTGGTATTATTGGCGGAATGATGATAAAGAAGCAATTTCAAGAAGTAAAACAACAAAGAGAATTAACAAGTGAATAAAAAGAGGAGAAAGAAGGGATACTCAATTTCCTCCCTCACTTTCTCCTTTTATCTTTCTGATTTCAAGTCCATATCTTCAACATATAGTGTGATAAAAATGCTCCTTACAATAACTTATAGTTTTTGAAGATCAGTCGGTCCAACGGAAAAACCTCGTTCCAATAACCGTAGATATAACTAATATTCCTGCTAAAATACTCATGTCTACTAAAGCACCTGATGTAAAAAGAGTCCCATTCCAACCGTCCCGTAAAACATTTACAACATATGTTAACGGAATAAATAATGTCACCTTTTGCAGCATCTCTGGTAAAGCTTCAACTGGCAGTGTTGCACCAGATAAGAACATCATTGGATACATCGTTATTAAAGCAATACCTAATGCTGTTTGCATCTTATTTGCTAAGCTTGAAACAATAAAGCCAAGTGCAAAAAATGTAATTGAACAAAATGTTAGCGCCAAGAAAAACTGAAATGGAGAGCTTGTTAAACTTGATCCAAAGCCTAATTTAGAGATAAGTAAAATTTCAATTGCCCCAACATAGATTGCAAAAAAGCCTTTTAAGATTGTTGCTGTAAATATTGCGTTTTGATTTAACGGTGTGCCTTTTAGCCTTTTATACACACCCTTTTCCCTATCAATAACAACCTGAAGTCCCATCGAAAAGAATGCTGTTGTAAAAATAATAATCGCGATCATACCCGGTATATATGCTTGAAAGTAATCTAAGCCTTCATACGTATTTTCTTGATACATTAAGGCAAAAACAATAAAGCTTACTGCAGGTACAATAAATGTAAATAATACTGGTAATACTTCACGAAAAAATAAGGTTAATTCCATCTTTGTATGAACATAAATTGATTGCATAATATAATCCCCCCTTTTTATGACCCAACTGCAAATTGTAGGTATACATCCTCCATTGATCCCTCTCCATCATTTAGAGATCGTATTAAATTCTTTGGCACATCACATGCCACTAGCTTACCTTTTTTGATAATGGCAATTCTGTCACAATGCTTTTGTGCTTCATCCATATAATGTGTGGATAAAATCAATGTTTTTCCTTCAGCACGATATTTATTTAAACAATTCCACAATTCGAGGCGTGCTTGAGGATCCAAACCAGTTGTTGGTTCATCTAAGAAAATGATGTCAGGATCATTTACTAAAGCAAGAGCAAGCGATGTTCTCTGCTGCCATCCTCCTGATAGACTTTTTACATATTTATTCAAGTATGGCTCTAAACCAAGTGTTTGGATAATTTCCTTTTGGTCTCTTTTTTTATCATAATAAGAGGAAAATAAAGTAAGAGCCTCTTTCACCTTGATACGATCATATAGTGATGTTTGCTGCAGCTGAATTCCTATTTTTTGCTTTATTTCTTCTGAAGAATGCTTCATATCCTGGCCAAGGACTGTAACTGACCCTGAATCTGGTTTTCTTAGACCCATCATCATTTCTAATGTTGTTGATTTCCCCGCTCCGTTTGCACCAATAATCCCCAGTACTTCACCTTTGTTTATAGAAAGCGAAATTCCATCAACAGCCTTAACACTTCCATAATTTTTTACAATATTTTCAACCTCAATAACTGTATTCATCAACAAAACTCCAATCTACTTTGTTTCTAACTACCATCTACTATTATCTTACTAACACATTCTTAACTAAGTCTTAACTCAGTCATATTTATCTATTAAGAAACAAAATTGCACTAAAAAATCTTAAATAGTTTTACTAACATAGAGTTTTGGGATAAAACTTTTTCCAATGCTTATACTATTATCTGGAAAACACAATAAAATTTAGGTGGGATTATGAATGGAATTGTTGGAGCAAAGAGTTAGTATTGGTCAATTTAATTTATTTTACAGAAGTGCTGAGAAGAGAAGAGCCAATCTTGCCTTCAAGAGGTAGTTAATACTTTACTTTAACAGCGATACAAGGGTGCAGCCATTTCTCAATGATCGATAACCCTTTATTAATATCTGAGGAAATTTCAAATCATCTTGCGAAAATAGTTCAATAAATTAGAAGACAGAAATAGAAAATAACGCTCAGTTGGACTGAACGTTATTTTCTATTTCTTTATTTAATGGCAATACTATCTTAAAATTCGTCTTCCCTCTCAGTGGCTTCGTCTCTAATATTAATCTACCATTATGTTTTTCGATGATCTTTCTTGAGATTGTTAATCCTAAACCTGATCCACCATCATCCACCCTACTTTTATCACCTCTAGTAAAAGGTTCAAATAAAGATGAAGCAATACCCTCATTTATACCAATGCCATTATCACCAATTTCAAGAATGATTGAGTGTAACGATTTTTCTAGTTTTAAATATACATTCGTTTGTTCTGGATTATACTTTATTGTATTTTCTAAAATATTAGATATTGCTCGATAAATAAGTTTTTTGTCAAAATGGTACAAGATCTTAACTGAAGGAATCGTAATGTCCAATTCCATTTCTTTTTCTGCAAAAACCTCGTAGTACTCAACGATGATTTCTCTAAAAAACTCACATATATCTCGTTTTTCTTTATACAAATTAAAATCAGGATTATCTAATTTAGAAAACATAAACAGTTCATCAATAAGTGATGTTACTCTAATTGATTTATTATGGATATATTTCAAATATTTTTTCTTTTGTTCTTCATTATCAATAAGATCCTCATAAAGCACTTTAGAATATCCTTGAATGGTTGTCATTGGTGTTTTTAAATCATGTGACAAATCGGACAGCATCCTTTTTTTACTATCCTCAAGTAGCATCATTTCTTTATTTTTCTGCTGTAGTTCATCAGCAGCACGCTTCAAATCTTCGCTTAATTCTTTATAATTTAACGAAGCTTTTATAATAAAGGGAAGAATGCACCCACCAAATACAGTTGGTAGTAACATATACACTAAATAAAGCTGATCAGGATAAATTGTTTTGAATATTAAATATAAGCTTAATACCCCAAAGCCCCCACTTAACCAATACAACCATTTGATCGGTAAGCGAACGGCTTGGTATACAAAAACAAAAACCATATACAAATACATCGGATGATACAAATAAGCAAATAATAAGGTTATAACAAATTCAACTGCTATAAATATGGTAATAAATCGTTTGGTCCAATAAACTTGTCTATATAAAAAAATAAAAGTAACCAATAACAAAAGACCGAGTAGTAATTTCACAGATGTTTCCTTTAATAAAAAGTAGAATGGAAAACCTATATTCACCAAATATAGATACGGTAAATATCCTTCTTCCCGCGGAAAAATTTTAAATAAAAATGCTTTCACAATCATCTCTTCCTTAGTTTTAACGTTATATATCATAATCTTAATCTCTTACTCTTAATTTAACCTTAATTTAAGATTATGTAGATCTAATTATTTGTATTTCTTTCAAATTTATAACCTAAGCCTCTTACAGTTTTGATGTACATAGGTTTCTTCGGATTTTTTTCGATTTTATCTCTGATTTTTGAAATGTGCACATTAATTGTGTTGTCTTCCTCTCCACCCATATAATATTCATTCCATGCTTTTTCAAATATCTGCTGTTTTGTAAAAACTCTACCTGGTTTATCCATTAATAAATCAAGAATGTTGAATTCGATTTTCGTTAAAGAAATCACAGTATTGCTATGTGAAATTGTAAATGTATCTTCATCAAGAACTAATTCGCCTACTATTTTTTTACGTGGTTTGATTATGTTATTCGGTTCTTTTTGTAAGCTTTTGTATTGATAACTTCTTCGTAGAAGTGACTGAACTCTTGCAACAACTTCCAAAGGATTAAAAGGTTTTTGCACAAAATCATCTGCTCCTAATCCAAGTCCAAGAATCTTTTCATGGTCTTCACCTTTTGCTGAAATAATGATGATTGGAAGTTCAAGTTCTTCTCTTACTTTTTTTATTAACTGATAGCCATCGATAATCGGCATCATTAAGTCAACTAAAAGTAAATCTATTTTTTCCATACTGATTATTTTCAAAGCTTCACTTCCATCATAAGCTTCAAATATGGAAAAGCCTTCTTTTTCTAGGTAGAGCTTTAATAATTCAGCTATTTCAGGCTGATCATCTACTATTAAAATATTATTTGTCACGAATAATCCTTCTTCCTATATAAAGATCAATATGATTACTTATATACTGAAACTTACTTATCATAAGTATATCAACTGAATTCAATTCTTAATAGAAAATAATGACAAATAAAAAACCCAAGAATGAGATATCTTGAGCTTCTTTCTAATTTGGTATACCTATTTATTCTGCTTCTTTGTCAAAACCTTTTCTCTCAATTTTAATATCTTTTCCATCTACATCATCAATCACAGGCTGAATTTCACCTTCCATATAGGCGTCTGATACTTGTTCATGACTTGTTGCTAAACCTGATGAAAGTGTGTCTTCTCCCTTATAATCCTTTACATCATAAACTCGACCTGCTAGATCATTAGTATTTACGTTATTTTTATTTTTTTCTGACATTGCTTCCAACTCCTTATTCCTTATGATCAACTATAAGTACTATCTAATGTTCTCTACGATATCTTGCCAACTTTTTGACGTTTTATGTAAATAAAGGCTCTTTTCTGAAAAATTTTTGCTATTTGACCAAAACACTTGGGAAAAATAGTGTTTTCATACGTATTTAAGTTTTTTTAAGAAGAAAAGATGATACAAGACTCTATACAGTGAGTTTTTCATAAATTTACTAAAAGTAAAAACATCTACGAAAACAGCCTAAATAAAAAAGAGATATTAAAAAATTTAATTTTTAACATCTCAACTTTTTTACTTACTCTAAAATACTTTGGGTAGTTGGATTGCTCGGAACAAAATTTGTAGTATCCTCTTGAAAACCTTCAATAATACTATTACCTTCTGTTTCTAAATCACCTGTTATACGTAATGGCATATCTCTAAACATTTGATATTTGGAATTGGTTGATTGCACCCATTGAAAAAATTCGACCTTTCGCATATGATGTGCACTTGGATTGACCATTGTATACGGATCACCATAAGGTATCACAATTGGTAACAACAGTGTTGGCAACACTTTCCCACCTACTTTTTTTCTTTTTATTAATCGTGTTTTTTAGATTATTTCAAAGACTTTCTACACAAAATATATGTAAGGAGGTTAATTTATGTCAGTCATGGAATTAGGAATTCGAGTTCTTGTTGCATTTTTAACATTGCTAATCGTTACTAGAATCGTTGGACGAAAAGAAATTAGTCAAATAACTTTCTTTAATTTTGTTTCAGCCATTGCTTTAGGTTCCATTGGAGCAAATGTTGCTGTAAATGCCAATTTAAGCTTACAAAATGGAATCCTTTCTATTATTGGTTGGGGATTAATAACAATCATAATAGGGCTTGTTGATATTAAATCTAAAAAGGCACGTGTGATGCTTGAGGGTGAACCAGTTATTGTGATTAAAGACGGTCAAATTATGGAACAGAAACTACGTCAACTTCGATTAGATTCAGACGAACTTAAAGCAATGTTAAGGAAGAAAAATGTTTTTTCTTTGCAGGACGTTGATTATGGGATTATTGAAATTGATGGAAATTTATCCGTTATGAAAAAAGAATATAATCAAAGTGTAACCAAAAATGATTTGAACATTAAATCAACTACTCCACAAATGTATCCTATATCAACAACACTTATATCTGATGGCCAAGTTCTTAATGAAAACTTATCAAAGGTTAACCTTAGTGAACAATGGTTAAAGTCACAACTACAATCATCTGGGATTACATCAATATCAGATATATTTATAGCTGAGCTTCAAAAAGATGGATCTTTGTATATTGATAAGAGAAATGATACAGTTCATTAAGTAAAATGGAGGGTTTTATCTTATGAGGAATTACAGATATTTATTAAGTGACAAATATAACGCTGGAACAATTGCTGAAGATTTAAAAGTACAATTAGATATCAATCGTTTTCAAGATGTTCATGTTAAAGCAGTAGATAACCGAAACGAAGTACTTGTTCAAGTACCATCAACTGGCCCTTTATCACTTGAAGAAACAGTTGATAGCTTTATGGAAGAGTATAAAACAGGTGTAATACTTGAGTAAAAATCTACATATTAAAAGGACTTAGTTTAAAATTAGCTAAGTCCTTTTTTAGTCTTCATAAAATCAACAATGAACATGATCGGCGGTCTTATTTTCTATTACCATTAATTTTTTTTATCGATTTCATGATCTGGTGATGTGCTGTTTCCAGTTGTAGCTTCATAGCCAACATTATAAGTTGCCTTAGGTGCCTGCTTTAAAGCATCAGGCATTTTATATTGCTCTAGGTCATCCTGAAACTGTCTTGTAGAGGGATTTTGATTTTGATTATCTGTCATTTGTCGCACCTCTTTTCTTAGAGTGGTTATTAAAATTGATTATCTGGATGTAAGTTATTTTGCATATACCCTTGAACTTGCTTGATTTGATCTGCACTTGCTAGCTCTGTTTTATACCAGCCTTTTTCTTCAAGAATTTCATAAAGTTCATATTGATTATTATTTGCAGTTTCAAGCATGCTTTCATAAATAACTCGTAAATCTTTATGACTTGTTTCTAACATCGTGTTTGAAATTCCACGACATCTTCCTTTTTCTAGCTCTAAACAGAGTTGAACCATTTCTCGATCTGTTAAGCCACGTCCCTCAATATTATTAGGCAATTTTCTTAACCTCCTTACTGTATGTTTTCAGATCTGTTGAAATACTGTGATAGATCTGCAATTTTAAGCTGATGATTTTCTGCCATTTGCTCTAATTGTTTTTTTAATTGTTGATCTTCACATAAAGAGGCACACCAATTTATTGTTTTTGCTGTTATCGCTTCTGCTCTTATTTCATCTTCTATAAAAGCAAGCTCTTTCGTTGTGAGTTTATTCATCCTTCCACCCCCATTACCTAAAAAGCTTTTCTTACGTAGTATTTATTATTCAGTTCTTTTTTATCCTTTGTTACATGCTCACTTTCATTTTTTGAATTTCAAAATTAAGACATGCAACCGGCCCAAGTTATTCACATAGGTTACAAAGACGCTAAACACAAGAGGAGTTAGAAAAAATGCATGCTGAACAGAAAATAAATATTGGAAAATATATGATGAATACTCGTTTTTTCAATGAGAATAATTGCAGTGAGGTTGTTGTACTTGTTCATGGAATTCCAACAAATTCACATTTATGGGATTATATCATTCCATTTCTATCAAAGAAATATGCTGTACTTGCAGTTGAATTAATTGGTTATGGTCATTCTGATCGAGGGCCATATGTTGATCTGACTTTACCTAAGCAAGCAGAATATATCACAAGTGTTTTAGATCAACTTAATATACCATGTGCACATTTTGTTGGTCATGATTTGGGTGGCGGTATTGTACAAATTCTTGCGGTTACAAAGCCAGAAAGAATAAAAAGTCTCGTTGTCATTGATGGGGTATGCTTCAGCAATTGGCCACTTCCTAAAGTTGTTTCCATTCGTTATCCTGTTGCTGAGGAATTTGTTCCAAATACTTTGTTTATCGAACGAATGTTACGAGAAGGAGTTTACCACCCTTCCATGCTAACACCAGAACTACTTAAACATTTCACATTACCATTTGCAACACCAACAGGGCCTGAAGAACTTCAGCAAGCCTCTTTAGCTTTAAATCATCATCAAACAGAAGATCTTGTTCCATACTTAGGAAAAATAACATGTCCAGCAACTTTTTTATGGGGCCAGCATGATCGCTATCTTGTTCCATATTGGGGGCTTTTATTACACAAAGCCTTACCAAATTCAGTGTTTAAACTTATTCCAAACGCAAGTCACTATTCTATGATTGATCAGCCAAGTATTGTTGCAAATGAATTATTAAATCATTTAGCTCGTTCGACTAATCAACCTTTGTACTAATGGCAGTTACGTACATCAAGGCTCAAAAAAGACTAACTTTATTGGGTTTTATTACCCAAATTTAAGTTAGTCTCTTTTATCCTTATTTATCTTCCCATTTAGCTACCTCTTCTCTTACCTTTGGAGCTACTTCTTTTCCAAGTAATTCAATAGCCTTCATCACATCATCATGTGGCATAGATCCGACCGGTACATGAAGCATAAACCTTGTGATACCTACATTTTTTCTAAGGTGAATGATCTTTTCAGCAACTGTACTTGAATCACCTACATACAAAGCTCCTTCAAAGCTTCGTGCAGCATCAAAGCTCGCTCTTGTATATGGGCCCCATCCTCGTTCTTTACCTAATTTGTTCATGACATATTGTGTTGATGGGAAAAATTTATCAGCGGCTACCTCTGTATTTTCGGCAATAAAGCCATGTGAATGAGAGCCTACCTGGAACTTGTTCACATCATGGCCTGCATGTGCTAATGCTTTTTTATAAAGTTGAACTAATGGAGCAAATTGAGTTGGCTGACCACCAATTATAGCTAAAACAAGAGGTAAACCAAGAATACCAGCGCGGATAACTGAGTCTGAATTTCCACCACTACCAATCCAGACTGGTAAAGGATCTTGAACTGGTCTAGGATAAACTCCACGATTTTGAATAGCAGGTCTGTGACCGCCTTTCCAATTGACAATCTCCGAGTCTCGAATGTTTAAGAGCAGTTCAAGTTTTTCTTCAAATAGCTCATCATAATCTTTTAAATCATATCCAAATAACGGAAAGGATTCGATAAACGATCCTCTACCTGCCATAATTTCTGCTCGACCGTTTGAAATACCATCTACTGTAGCAAAATCTTGAAAAACACGAACTGGATCTGCAGAGGAAAGAACTGTTACGGCACTAGTCAAGCGGATATTTTTTGTTTGAGAAGCTGCAGCTGCTAGAATTATCGCAGGGTTCGATGCTGCAAAATCTTCCCTATGATGTTCCCCTACTCCAAATACATCCAAGCCCACTGAATCGGCTAAAACGATTTCCTCAACAACCTCGCGAATTCTTTGTGCATGACTTATCACTTCACCAGTTTTTGGATCTGGAGTTGTTTCAACAAAAGTACTTATTCCAATTTCCATTATTCATTCTCCTTCAATCATTTCTGCAATCAAAAACATATTTTTATGTATTTAAGATTATTTTAAAGCAAAAAAAGTTTTTTCTCCATTAAACCGTACTTCACAACGATGATCCTCACATTAGACAAACTACCAATGATCATCTAAAGTGAAATCTTAACAAAAAGCAGTTTAAAAATGCTATTATATTTATATTAGAAAAATTTAGATTATAGCTTAAAACAGAGAGGGTTCTGTTATGAACAAAGATATATTATTACGTAACAATGTAAAAATAATTGGTCATGGTCCTAAAACAATTTGTTTTGCTCATGGTTTTGGTTGTGATCAGAATGTGTGGAATTTAATGACAAAGGACTTTGTTGATGAATATCGCTTAGTTTTATTTGATTATGTAGGATCAGGTAATTCAGATAAAGATGCATATGATATTAATCGCTATCGAACACTTGATGGATATGTAAAAGACGTTTTGGAAATATACGAAACTCTTGATTTAAAAGATTCCATTTTTATTGGTCATTCTGTTAGTAGCATGATTGGCATGCTTGCTTCAATAAAGGAGCCTGACTATTTTTCACATTTAATCATGATAGGTCCCTCACCTCGTTACTTAAACGATCTACCTAAATATTATGGTGGCTTTGAGCGAGAAGATATTCTAGGGCTACTGGATATGATGGAAAGAAATTATAAAAATTGGGCTCATGACTTTGCAAATGTTGCTGTCGGTCATCCTGATCAACCTGAATTAAAACAAGAACTTGAAAAAAGCTTTTGTGCTATGGATCCTGTTATATCTAAGCAATTTGCCGAAGCAACATTTTATTCTGATTGTCGGGAAAACCTAGCTGATGTGACAGTTTCTTCTCTTATTTTACAATGTTCAGCAGACATAATAGCACCTGATGAAATTGGTGACTATCTCTCTGTTCATCTACCAAATAGTACATTATACAAAATGGAAGCAACCTTACATTGTCCACACCTAAGTCACCCAGAAGAAACTATACTATTAATTAAAAAATACTTAAAAGATGTTCTACACTAAAAAGAACACAGCAGGATTGAGGTGAACGTTTTAAAATGGAAGATCAATTAAATCACGCCCCTTTTGGATTTATGACTTTATCAGAAGATGGACTGATCTTATCAATAAATAAAACGTTACTTGACGTACTTGATTATTCTTTAGAACAGTTATTAGAAAAGCATGTTAATTATATTTTCACCGTGCCAACAAAGCTTTTTTATCAGTTTTATGTGATTCCTTTAATAAAAGTGAACAAAAAAGTGGAAGAAATGTATATTACATTGAAATCATTTGGAAATAATGAAGTTCCTGTGATTATGAATGCAAAATTTAGAAGCTACGATAACAAGTCTTCTATTGAACTTGCCTTAATTCCCATACAAAAAAGAAGTGAGTATGAAAATGAACTACTTACGGCCAAAAAGGATGCAGAAGCAGCTCTACATTCTAAGCATAAGGCAAATGCAGAATTAAAAATCGCACTTGAACATATAAAAGCTAAACAAGAAGAGTTAATCGAATTAAACAAACAAAACCAACAATACAAAGTGGATACAATCACAAAGCTTGAGCTTGCTAGAAAAATTCAAGAAACATCGCTTGCAGACTCGATACAAAATGAACATATACAAATCGAATCCTATTATCGAGCTTCTAGTGAGTTATCTGGTGATATGTACGGGTTTTATAGAATTGATCAAGATCGTTACGGCATTATCATACTAGATGTGATGGGTCATGGAGTTTCTTCCGCTTTAATTACGATGTCTCTTCACTCATTATTTCAGCGGTTAATTTCTTTTGGCAATAGTACTGAAATGGTCATGCAAGAATTAGACAATCATCTTCATCGATTATTTCATAATAATGAAGATGCAAGACACTATTGTACAGCTATCTATCTGTTAATCGATACAGCTTCACAACAAATAGAGTATATCAATGCCGGTCATCCCCCTGCACTATTACAAAAAAAAGGCGGTCAGCAGCTTGAATTAAACACAACATCTCTACCACTTGGGACCTTCGAAAATACAAAATTCAAAGCTAAATCTTTTACATATAATAAGGAAGACCGAATATTACTTTATACCGATGGGGTAACAGATCCATTAGGATTTAACCATCTTAAGCCACTGCTCTTGATTAATAAAAACTTACCAAACACACGACTAAAAGAACTGATTGTTCATTCACTAAATAACGAACAAAACCTTCAGCATAAAAGTGATGATCAATGCTTTCTTATTGTTGATGTGAATTAGCTAGGGGTCATACGCAAAAAAGCAAACCTATTAAACAGGTTTGCTTTTTTAGATGCCTTTATTTTCCTTCAACAACTTCTTTTAATATTTCATAAGCACGCTTTTGTTTACCTTCACCATACATATAAGAAACGGCCATAATCTCATCTACAGCATATTTTTCTTGGAAGCTTGTTAGCTGTTCGCGAATTGTTTCTTTACTTCCTTGCAACGATACACTTGTCATCGATTTTGCCATCTCTTTTTCAGATGGAGACCAAATGCCCTCCATACTATCAACAGGTTGACGCAATGGGTTTGACGTACCACGAACAACATTCAAGAAAAATTGCTGCATAGTTGTTGCCTCACGATTTGCTTCTTCATCACTTTCTGCTGCAATTAGATTCACACATACCATCATATAAGGTTTATCTAAATACTGAGACGGCTGGAATCTACTTTTATAGATCGATATAGCTTCTTCCATAAATCTAGGCGCAAAATGTGAAGCAAATACATAAGGCAATCCTAACTTTGCCGCTAAATAAGCAGAGTCAGTTGAAGAGCCTAATATATAAATCGGTACATGTGTATTAACACCAGGATAAGCTTTTACATAATCCTGATTCTCTTCTGAACCAAAATATGTAAGCAATTGCTTCACATCATCTGGAAAAGTGTAAACAGAATCATTTTGAGAACGTCTTAATGCATTTGCTGTATTCATATCAGTACCTGGTGCACGACCTAATCCTAAATCTAATCGATCAGGATAAATCGCTGCCATTGTTCCAAATTGTTCAGCTACGACTAATGGTGAATGATTCGGAAGCATGATTCCACCAGATCCAACACGTATTTTTTCAGTATGCTCTAATGTATGCTTTATTAAAATAGAGGTTGCCGAACTAACAAGTGTTTTCGTATTATGATGCTCGGCAATCCAATATCTGCTATAGCCCATATCTTCTGTTGCTTTTGCAAGATCAATCATTGACTCAATTGCTTCTTTTGTACCCTGACCTTCACGAATAGGAGCAAGGTTCAAAACGGAAACGGGAATTTGTATATTTGGCATTTATAATTTGTCCTTTCATCTTCAAGTATCGATTCTATCGTAACAATTTCTGCAAAGAAAACAAATTAATATGCTTGTAAAATAATTTGTACTACACTTTTTCTATTGAGAATTCAAATTCTCTCTCGTTATAAGCTTCCCCTGTAAACGTTCTTTCTATAAACTCTACTTTCTCTCTATTCATACACAATACAGTAGATGATCTAGTCCCATAATTTTCTGCTGAAATAAATAAGGGAGAAAGCTTTTTTTTCCATTCTAAAGTAACACCTGTTTGAGGTAACTCATCATCCTTTGCTTGCTCAGCATTAAACAAAACCCTAAAAAGACAATCCTTTAAATCACCTTTGTTTTTCAAACACTCTTCAAGACCCTTTTTACCTTTTTGAACTTTTGGCCAATTTGTATTTAAAAGATGATTACTTAAACCATAAATTCCTGGTTGAAGTAGGTAGAGTTCATTTTCTATATTAGAATAATAATATAGAGTATTTTTGTCACCGACTAGTAAATTAAAACCTGGATATTGGGATGAATCACGTTTAATGATCTCCAGATAACTTTCTGGTGAGCAGTTATCTTTTAAAAATTCACTTACTAATTCTCCTCGTGACCTCTCATAATCCCTACTTCCATTATGATCACGATAATTTGTAAGTGCCGCAAAGCGACCCTGTTTTGTAACCCCCATCCACGTTCCCATCTTTTCTAAATCTCTACCAGCCAAAACCTGTGGAGCTTCTTCCCAAAAATCAGCTTGTGCAGTTCCTCTTTTATAAAACTCATCCCGATTTGCTGCAATAACTAAATCAAACCTTGAATCAACTTTATAAGCAAATTTAATTAAACACATGATAGATCACTACTTTCTTTTATAACTAAAATAAATAAATGGTTTATCATATACGAGAATATGTAGAAGACTTTTCTATAAATTCAATTGAAGTTAAACAGCTCAATAATGATCATATTCTAATTTTCTCAAAGGTAGCAAATTAATTCAATAACACGAGGAACTCACTTATAACCGAAATATCTTAAATAAACGCTCTTTTCTTAAAAATTGTTGCTATTAGAAGTCCTTATTTGTTGCAAGCAATGTGTTGTCACATAAAAGGTGCCATTTGTAGAAGAAAAGATACCGCTAGACTTTGTACAGAGTTGCATTCAACATGATTTCTAAAAACAAAAAAGTTTACGAAAACAGCCTAAATAAAAAAAAACTCTGTTGTTATCATAACAACAGAGTTTTTTTCTCTTACTTTATGGTTTAAAAAGAGGAACAATACGAATTTGTGTTCATTGTAAACTAAAACTTAATATCTTAATATTTTTTAGATATTAGATTAAACGAGTTGTAACAATTCCTTCAATTTGTTTAATTTGATCTTCTAATTGAGGAATGATATCTCCATTTACTTTATTATCAATATCAATCATTGTGTACGCGTATTCTCCACGACTTCTGTTTACCATGTCAGCAATGTTTAAGTTGTAGCTTGAAATTGCCTGTGTAATTTGACCAACCATGTTTGGTACGTTTTTGTGGAAAGTCGCCACACGTCGCTTACCTGTGAAAGGAAGAGATGCATTTGGAAAATTCACTGAATTTTTAATGTTTCCAGTTTCTAAGAAGTCTTTAACTTGACGAGCTGCCATAATTGCACAGTTTTCCTCAGATTCTTTTGTAGAAGCTCCTAGATGTGGAATAGGAACAACATTTTTCATCTTTAAAACATTTTCATTTGGGAAATCAGTAATATACTTACCAACTTTTCCACTTTCAAGAGCAGCTTTCATATCAGCTTCGTTCACAAGCTCACCACGAGAAAAGTTTAAGATATGAACATCGTCCTTCATAATTCCGAATGTTTCTTCATTGAAAAGACCTTTTGTTTCAGGTGTTAAAGGAACGTGAACTGTAATATAATCAGAGTTTGCAAATAACTGTTCTAGAGACATAGCACGTTGAACTTTTCGAGACAAGCTCCATGCTGTATCAACAGAAATAAATGGATCAAATCCGATTACATCCATATCTAATTCAAGTGCATCATTTGCTACAAGTGCACCAATTGCACCTAAACCAATAACGCCAAGAGTTTTGCCTTTAATTTCTTTTCCAACAAATTGTTTTTTCCCAGCTTCAACAAGCTTTGGAATTTGATCTCCTTCATCAACAAGTGTCTTCGTCCAAGCTACACCAGCAAAAAGATTACGAGAAGAAGCCATTATTGTAGTAAGCACCATTTCTTTAACAGCATTTGCATTAGCACCAGGTGTATTGAAAACAACAATACCTTGTTCTGTGCACTTTTCAACTGGAATATTGTTAACACCAGCACCAGCACGTGCAATGGCTTTTAACCGATTTGAAAATTCCATAGAATGCATGTTATAGCTACGTAAAACAATTGCATCAGGATTTTCACTTTCATTATCAATTGTAAAGTTATCATTGTTGAATACATTTAACCCTACCTCTGCGATATTGTTAAGGGTTTTAATTGTTTTTACTTTGTCTAAAAGAATTGTACTCATCATGATCTCCTCTTTCCATATATGTTTATAATTTTAAGAATATTTGTATTTTATTAGAATAATGGAATCTAAGCAGAATTTCAACTTAAATATCACGATCTAATAAACAGAAAAAGGTAAGGGAGAAATTTCCCTTACCTCTGCCCAGGCGAACGGCTACGACACTATATGCTCCCTCACGGTAATCCGCGTTTCGCCAGTTACATATAGTCTTTAGATTTATTTATATTCTATCATATTTCCTTGTAACTTCAAGGTAATTTTATAGAATTTTCTATTTTTAGTGAATCTCGCTGTTGGTAAATGACAATCGGTCGGAATTTGTATGTTTACCACTGAGAATAAATAAAATCTAACACAGTTAAAGTGGATCATATCATCTTGAACTGAAGTATTTACATTTACAGAACACACTGCTTCTTTGCTTAAACGTGTATAATTCTGTCAGTTTATGCGCTTGCCTAGGAAATAATTTAATTTATCTTCTATATATTTCTCTTTATTTTTATCTTAGATTATAAAAAAACACTTCTCGCTTCAACACCACTTTACCTCTGCCTCTAACAATAATTTCATATGTTTCTTTTTCCGTAAGCAAGTGTGGAAGATTTTTCGAAGTAATTACAGAGTTAGCATCATCTATTAATTCACCTAGAATTATGTCCTGATCATTTACTTTAGCTATTTTCGATAGAGATGTATTCAAATAATAGATAATTGTTTGATCTTCGTAATCAATTGAAATTGATTTTTAGCTTGGATAATTCGCTTTTAACTTTTCATCTATCTCAAATGTAATGTTCATCAATTGATCTTCTACAGTATAAATACTTATAATTGGTTCTCCAACATTACCAGTTACCCGATATTTTTCGTCATAATACACAAACATAACGAAAACTATAATAACGCACAAAACTTCTAGCGTATATTTAGTTTTATATTTTTTCATTGCAATTTTCTCTTTATATTTTTCCTGTAATACTCTCCTTTTTGAATTAGTATTCATATGTACTCCTTCATAAGCATTTGTTTTGTTCTGTTCGTAAACACCAATTAAAACAAATCACCATAATTTAGAGCAATTTAGTTAACTGTTTTATTTTTTGTATTTAAAGCAGATCGACTAATAATAAAAAACCCGCCTCCTATCGCAAGAAAGCTAGCGATGAAGAATCCTATTGCATATTTGGGTATTTCTTTTGCTTGAACTGAATCATTTATTTTTAAACCAAAAAACTCGATACCAATACCGTTACCATTAACATTAGTAGCAACAAGCAACAATTCTGTTGCTTTGCTTATAAGTAAAATAGCAAGAACTGCAAGTATACTAAAAAATAGTAATCTGTAAAAAAAATTCATGATCATATTCCCACCTTTTCTATTAAACAAGCAATTCATATAGCTTTTAAACATGTTAAATGGCACGTTCATAACTATACTTTAACATAATTATCCATATAAGAATGATTTTTCCTAAAATATGTTTATTAAAATGTTACATTAAATTTAAGTCCACGTATTCATTTTTCTAAACGGATAAAAGAAGAATTTACAGGATTAACATATTCCAATGTTGAACGTTGTACATTCTATGAAAACAGTATGGTTTCACAAAATTGTCACGAAACTTTTTTAAGAATAATTAATTATTGGACATACTAGTAGAGAAAAAGAAAGGAGGAAGGAAGCAAGCAATAAATTGCAACAGTATTAAATGGTAAGCCTCTTCTTATTTTAAGTACTTGGGAGGAATTGAGATGAGATATATTGTACACTGTCAAAACTTCGTGATGTCAGAAGCTTTACAAACTTATCTTGAACTAAAAATCATTTCTAGTCTTAATCTTCATTTATCAGAATCTACCGCTTCCCCTATTATCATTTCTTTAGAAACTCGAAAAAAACAACATATTATTGAAGTGACCATTTTATCTAAACATGCAACAATTAGAGCTACACAACAATCTGATAACATGTATAAATCAATTGATATAGTTTCCACGAAGCTGAAAAAACAGGTTTTAACGTATAAAAATAAAAAATTAACGAAAAGAAATAATAGACGTGACAAAATATTATTAAACAAACAGTACTTTAGTGATGATTTATTTATAAGCTAGTGCGGAAATTATTTTTAAATGTCAAACTTAATTAGTATGAAATCAAGAGATTGGAAAATTATAAGGACAACATAACTGAAAAACTTTGATATATGCTGCATATGAAATTGCGATGAAAACAAACAAAAAGCTCCTTAATAAGGAGCCTTTTTGTATATTATCTTTTTAATTCAAATTCATACTTTTTGTTAATTTTATCAGCAATACCTTCTAGGAAACCTGCAACTGTTAATTTTTCGATTTTACTTGAATACCAAGCAAGCTTTGCACCTTGATTCTTACCATTGTAATTAACTTCTAAAGGCCAATATTTTGCTGTAGCGTAAGTATAATCAAAATGAATATATAAATCTTTGCCTTCAGGACACTCAAGCAAAACCTTATAATTCGGATTTTTTCCTTCTTTGTTCAGTTTTACTTTTTTAATTTTTGCAAGCATAAAAGAGTCAGTCCCCTTATTTCATAGTAGTGTACTACCTATAATCATAACTCAAGTTACTATAATTTGCTAAAAAGATTTCAATTTTTATCAATAAATGCTTGATACTCCTAATAAATAAGCATATGTTGGAGTCTTTCAAAATAGAATACTTTTTATAAAATGTGAGTTTTTTATATCAGTGCAAGCATTCGGTTTCTAATGTATGCAACTAAATTATAACATATTACATTAAACTCTTGTATCATAGCAACGCATCAGCTTCTACAATCTCCAATGTTAATTGACCTTTTTTGGATAAATCAATTTCATATGGAGTTACCCTTTGACCTTCTTCATCCTGAATAATACGGATTTCTGGTCGTCCAACAGAGCTGAAATTGTATTTAGTAACAATACCTGTTCTGCCATCATTCAACTTGACCGTTAAGCCTTGAGGATAAATGGCAATGCAATTTTTGAATAATTTTAACTGCTCTGTATCAAATTGTGTTCCACTACCAGAGTATAGAAGCTCCATCCCTTGATGTGGCAGCATTGCAGGGCGGTAAACTCTATGACTTGTTACAGCATCAAAAACATCGGCAACACTTAAAATTTTTGCGTAAGGATGTATACGACTTCCTGTAATACCTCTTGGATAACCAGTACCATCTAAACGCTCATGGTGTTGAAGTGCACAGTGAGCAACAACTAATGGAACACTATGGACTTTTCGTAAAATATCAAAACCTAACTCAGAGTGTGATTTCATTTGCTCAAATTCTTCTCTCGTTAATCTACCAGGTTTATTTAGAACTTCTGGAGAAACAAAGATTTTACCCAGATCATGTAATAAAGCTCCTAGGCCAATTTCTTCAATTTGATTTTGTGGTAAATCATTTTCGATTGCAAGCTGACAGGCATAGATTGTCACATTTAGACTATGTGTATAAACATGATTTTCATGGATTTTTGTTGTTGCTAATAAATTAAGCACTGTAGGATTTTCAGTTAAACAAGTAAGAATATCCTTAAAGATTTTTTGGAAACCGCTAACTGCCTTTTCAGTTTTAATCATTCCCTGAATACTTGGTTTCATAGTATTTATTTCAACGATTGTATTTAAGCCCTCTGTAATCGTATTGGTAGCTTCATTAAGTAATTGGGCCGGAATAGATTCAACAATATCAATACCTTCTGAATCATTATCTTCTATGTATACTGTATAAATATTTAAATTTTGTAATCTTTTTATAAAGCTGTTTGTGAGTTCAGTTCCCTTTGATAAAAGAATTTTTCCATTCTCACTATATATCGTTCTACCTAATTTAATTCCAGATTGACACTTATTTAATCTAACTAAACGCATCTTATTTCTTTCTCCTGTCTTAACAAGTATTCTTGAAGGTTTTATATATTACAATAAGAAATGCGTTTACAAACTTGTGCATTCTTTAACAATAAAGATTTTGTTGCTTTGAGTCGATTATAGTCAAATAATGTTACATTTTCAATCATATCAATAAAATTCCTTTTTAAATTTTATGGAAAGGCAGATAGAATAAACAGTTATATCTTTAAAAAGATCAATAGTTACTAAAAATTCATCCTTGTTCCCCAGACTTGAATTATCTATGGCTGAAAGTTCCCTCATAATTGCTTTTAGGTTATTTAATGTTCGAATTAAGGTAAATATAATCCTCTTCCTTTAACATTATTTGCATATAAAAACCCCCAAGGTTTTGTAAGGGATTACATATAAATTACTGATTGACACTCAAAAAAATTATGGCATAATTGTAAGAGTTCGAATTAAAAAGGTCATACTTCTATATAGTTTGAACTGATAGCCTATGGAAATGTCTAGTAGACAAGTTCATAAGAAATCATACCGCTTTTCAATTTCTGAAGTGACTTTTTACGATAATGATAAATTTGAACATATTCGCAAAATTAACAAAAATCAACAATTTAATAAGGCTGTTTTCGTAAACTTTGTTGCTTTAACAACACCAAGTAAAGAGCACTATATAAAGCATAGTGGCATCTTTTCTTCATAGGATAGTACCTATTTTGCTAGAAGGAACAATGTTTCTACTGCATAATTAGATCAATTAGCAACAATAATTCAGAAAAGAGCCTTTAATAATGAAATCCTATAAATTGGTAGCTTTAATAAACACTTAATGTGAGTATATAAAGAGACCAACGATGATGTGTGTTTACACGATCTTCGTTGGTCTCTTTTTTTATTTCATCCTAACTTACATTAGTAATTATGATTTTATTGGTGATATTAAATTTTAAGGGGGTTTTACCATGAATAGATGGTTTGTTGTTCTTGGTGCCGTATTAATACAAATTAACTTAGGAGCTGTATATGCATGGAGTTTATTTAATCAGCCACTAATTGATAAGTTTGGATGGTCTCGTGAGGATGTAGTTGTAACCTTCTCTATTACAATTGCAGTTTTTGCTTTTACAACGATTTTTGCTGGTAGACTTCAAGATCGGATTGGACCAAGATGGGTTGCAACAATTGGCGGTCTGTTACTTGGTCTTGGATTGATTTTATCAAGCTCTGCCACAACTTTATTCCAATTATATTTCTTTTATGGAGTTGTAGGCGGAATTGGTATTGGTATGACCTATGTAAGTCCTTTATCCGCATGTGTTAAGTGGTTTCCTGATAAACGTGGCTTTATCAGTGGAGTAGCAGTAGCCGGTTTTGGTCTGGGTGGATTAATTTATAAACCTGTTATTGGATATTTTATAGGAGAATTTGGTGTTTCATCTGCGTTCCTTTATCTTGGTCTTATTTATATGATATTAGTTGTTGCAGGAGCACAGCTTTTAAAAAATCCACCAGCAGTTGAAGATGAAGCTTCAGGAACTGGCGCAAAAAAGGCTCAATTTTCTCCAATTCAAATGTTAAAAACATCACAATTCTATGTACTATGGATTGTATTTTTATTTGGTAGTATCTCTGGCTTATTAGTCATAAGCTTTGCAGTTGATATTGGTGTAGAGCTTGCAAATTTAAGCGTTGAAAAAGCTGCTAATGCTGTTATGGTCATCGCTTTATTTAATGCGGCAGGAAGAATTGTTTTAGGAAAAGTTTCTGACATTTTCGGGCGTAAAAACACACTTATGATGATTTATGCTTTAACAGCTCTTACTATGTTTTATATGAGTACAGGGATGATGAATTATCCTCTATATTTAATCGCTGTTTCTATTGTTGGTTTTTGCTTTGGAGGCTACCTTGCCCTCTTCCCTTCAGTTACAGCAGATTATTATGGCACCAAAAATATTGGATCAAATTATGGGTTTATGTACCAAGCTTACGGAATATCTGCATTTGCAGGACCGTTCATTATTAAAGTTATTTCTTTTACACAGGCATTCTTAATTTCTGGGTTTATCTGTATTATCGCAATTGTTTTAGTAAAGTTCATTAAAACACCTAAGCTTGTATCATCAGAAGAGGAGATGGTTGGAAACGAAGTCCTATAAATATATAGAACTAGTTGTGTACTTGGGCAAATACTCAAGTACACATTTTTTGTCTTACTTTTGTAGAATTAGTTTTTAATTAATCACACCCAACAATAAATAAAGATACTTTTTACATAAAAAAGCTAAATTTTCACACTTATGCACCGATAATATACTTATAACCTGTCGATATATGTCGATAAATGAAATCGAGGATGATTCAAATTGTCTATTCAAGAAATGATGAATAAGGACTTAAAAACAAAAAACAAGTTTTTATTTGGTGTCTATTTTTTAACTATGCTATTGGGATTGTTAAATGCTGTTAGCAGTGGTGATCAAGCAACGATCATCTTATTCGGTATTGAACTATTTATTGTTGTATTGCTTTATGTTGTAGTAGTTCTTTTTCTAAAGAAATCATATGTTTATCCTTATGCTAGTGTCTTTATTGTAGCTGCATTTTCAGTTTATAGTATTGCAATGGCTGGCGGGAATATGAATATTACACTTATTGCGTTTTTCACCCTTGTATTCTCAGTTGTTCCACTTAATCGTAAAGTATTTGGATTTGGTGCTATTTTAGGATTGTTCGTATTAATTTTTAATCGATTCAATGCTCAGGCTGACTCATTAGAAGTCTTAACAAATACTTTTCAATATGCCATTTTAATATATGTTCTAATGTGTGTGCTACTAAGTGTCGTTATTATTTTAAATACGAAAAACACAAAAATTGTTTACGATCTTTTAACAAAATCAGAACAAGAAACTAGAGATAAAGAAGCTGAAAAAAATCTCTTAAAAAATAATATTGATGCTATTATCAATCATTTAGTTAATTCAAATGATTTAATTCAATCAAATTTACAATCGCAATCAGAAATGGTTAATGCTATTCAAGAGGTTGCTTCTGGTACAGAAGTACAAATAAAGGAAGTAAATGAAATAAAAAATCAATCAACTAAAACACTTGAAAAAATGATTGAGCTAGGTAATTTATCTTCTGTTCTTTTGGAAAAATCAAATGAATCTACGTCTTTACTGAATTCTGGTGAAGAAAAAATGAATTTTCTAGTAGATAACACTCAGGGGCTACAAGCTGTGATTCATGGATTACAGAAGAACTTTGACGTTCTTTCACATAAAATTGAAGAAACAAATAGTTTTGCTAATGATATTAGGCAAATTACAGAACAAACAAATCTTCTTGCTCTTAACGCATCAATTGAAGCAGCTCGTGCTGGGGAAGCTGGGAAAGGTTTCTCAGTCGTTGCTGGGGAAATTCGCAAATTAGCTGAGCATACAAATACAATTACAGAAAAGATTTCTTCAAATCTTATAGAAGTTAATCAAAGTAATAAATTAGCTCTCCAAAGTATGAATGAAAGCGGAGAAAAAATTAATGATAATTTGCAGTCAACAGATTCTGTTTCAAAGGTGTTTTATAGCTTAGCTACGAATATCAAACAGCTTGCAAATGAATTAAGTCAGTTAGACAAATTATCTAACGTTGTCACTGACGGCTCTCACTCTGTAGATCGCGCAACAAATGAGTTAGCATCGGTAATTGATGAAGCAAGTGCAAGTCTTGAAGAATTAAGTGCTACAGTTGAAACCCTTAATTTAGACAACGAAAAAATTGCTGGTAATATGGCAAGCACTGTGGAAAAAGCAGAACTTCTTTCATCAAAATAACAATAAAATGAAATTCAAATGCCCCTAAACCTATAGGATGATCCTTTAAATTTAGGGGCATTTTCAATTTTTAATAGATATAACATATCGAAGTTATTAGTATTGATTTGTTAGAATAAGCCTTCTTAATTTACTTGTCATTTCAATACTTGAAAGATAAGGTCCATCTTCTTCAACCATGTACATTAACGTACTACTTTCACCTTCCTCCCCTAGCCATAGATGAATAGCATGAGTAGGATAACCTTCCTTATACTTCACTTGAATATCATAATCAGGTTTTCGTAATGTATCAGATACATTTAGTTTTGTTGCTGTTTTAATTGCTTTTTCGAAAACTTTAACTGACTTCTCATCTTCAAATGATTTTAATTGATCCATATTTATTTCACCTGTACCTAATGATTTAGAAAGTATTATTTTCGATATCTCTTCATCTAACAAAACCATTGTTTCTCCTTGATCACTTGAACATCCCGTTACAATAATTAAAGCCAACATTGTACAAAATAGTAATGATATCTTTTTCATTTTGATACCCCTTTTTCCAGAAATCGAACACTTTAAAATATTATCAGTAAAAAAGTGTAAGTGAAAAGAGAAATGATATTTCCATTCTAAAACAGATGGTTATGAAATCTAGTAAAAGCCTATTACCTAGAACCCTACAAAGTGATTAATTATTTTACATCTTATTTTAATATAAATTAAAAAAGTAACAACACAAATCTAATAAAAAACCAAATCATTTACTGATCTGGTCTCTTACAACAGTTTATTAATGAAAATCGAGGTACCCTAACTTTAAATAGCAAATACATGATTACCAATTACCTTTGTAACATCACGAGTTCTAATCCACTCATCTGTTGCAGTATCTGGGTTATAAAAATACAACGATTTATCCTCAGAATTATTTAGCGCTAATGCTTCAGTCACTGCGTTTTCTGCTTCATAATCAGCAGCTTCATCAATTGATTCATTTTGTACCGGCTGAAAGGCATTCTTTTGATAAATTACCTCTTTTACTGTATCAGGAAATTGCTCATGTTCCACACGATTTATTACTACATTCGCAACCGCTACTTTCCCTACATATGGCTCACCCTTTGCTTCAGCATGAACAAGACGAGCAAGTAATACTTTTTCTTCTTCTGAGATCGATAAAGCTTGATCCGTTTTTTTTAACGGTGCTTTAAAATCAACAGCTTCTTTATTACCCAAACTCAATTCAAGAGAATTCTGTCCAGCCTTATAGTTACCATAGTGTTCTATTGATAACGCTACTGTATCACCTGTTTCAAACGATTTGGCCAATTTGGCATTTATTTGTAGTGTTGGAGAAATAGTATGAAAAGCTACCATCATCATTGATAAAATGATCGTTATAGTTTTATTAAGATTTTTCATGTAAACCCTCCTGTATTCTAAATGAAAGATAGTAACAGGCCTTATTAGGCTAAGAAGTTTACAAGTCTATCATACTAGTACGTAATAGGAAAGATAGATAAAGAAAAAGGATTAAATTGGCACCTAACTGAATTCATCTATTTCCCATTTAACTTTAAAGCTACCTTTTATACGATCACCAGTAAAAACCAACCTATATACACCTGACTTTGCTACATCTAATTTCAGTGTATGATCATCTATTTCTGTCATTCCAACTAAATTATCATGTTCATCTTTAACATGAAATCCATGTCCACCACCGTTTTTATTAACAAATTCTCTTGATAATATGATTGATTGACCTTCAGTTAGTGTAAGTGCAATTTCATGCTCACCATTAAAATACTGAAAGCTTGCAGAAAAGGAAGAATCAGTCCTCATTTCTTTCCATTGCTTTTTTTCGGTGAAATCAATATTTGCTAGTAAGATAAAAGATAATGGAATTACAATTGAAAATAAATAGGTAAATAAAGTTGATTTACGTGAAAAATAAGTTCCTAAATAAAATAAGAAAGCACATAAAACGCCAATAAAACAAGCAATCAATGTGTAAACACTAAATCCATAAACTAAAAAGATCGCAAAACCAAAAAAAGGATAAAGTACTAATTTTATTAAATACCGGTTAACTTGTTGAGCTCCTTGGTCAAACGTTAAATATTTTTTCTTCAATTTTCCTGTAATCAAATCAATGAGCACTGAACAAAACAAACCATAGCAAAACAATAATAGCCAAATATATTTATTTGATATCGCTTCAGAAAACTTATATAAATCAGGCTCTAATATAAATAAAAAACCAATTATAAAAAATAAAGCAAATCCAGCACCAGCCAGCTTATTAGCTAAATATATAGTTACCTTTGATACATCTCGTTTATTCTGTATGATATATTTTAACTCCCCTCCACTTAATACCTTTCAAATCTTATTCAAGACAAAAGAGCGAATTTCCTCTTAGAAAATACGCTCTTTAGTGAATTATCCGATTATCACTTTCTCTTTTGGAAATTTAAAGTTCTCTTTAACGGTTTTTCCTCGAATTAAAAATAAGAAAGAAAAGATCCCTATTCTACCAACAAACATAAGTATGATGATAACTAGTTTACCAAATGTACTAAGCTCTGGGGTGATTCCCATAGACAATCCTGTTGTACCGAATGCCGAAGAAACCTCAAAGATAATTTCAATCAACTCAAATGTAGGCTCTACTATACTCATTAAGATAATTGAAGTACTACAAATCATGACTGCAGTTGTGATAACGATAAATGACCTGCGAACATCTTCGGGATCTACTTCACGACCAAAAACTTTAATAGAATCCTTCCCTTTTGCATAGAAATAGATGCTTAAAATCATGATGGCAAAGGTTGTCGTTCTTATTCCTCCCCCCACACTGCTAGGAGATGCTCCAATAAACATTAACCCACTTATAAATAGTAAGGTAGGATCAGTAAATTGACTCACATCCATTGTGGCTAATCCACCATTTCTAGTGGAAGTTGATTGAAATAAGGAATAAAAAAGTGACTCATGCCAAGTTTTATCTGCGAAAAAGTGATTTTTCTCAAATAAAAATATGAAAACAGTACCTAAAACAATTAAAATAAAAAATGTAGTTGTTGTTAATTTTGTAAAAAGTGAAAATCTATGGCGGATTGTACTTTTTTTCGTAATAAAATCCTTCACCTCTATAAGAACAGGAAACCCGATAGCTCCGAGAATAAGCAAAATAATATTGATTGTTTGAACAAAATAATCGTTTGCAAATGGAACAAGTGATGTACCCGTAATATCAAATCCAGCATTTGTTGTTGCACTGACTGAAGCAAAAAAACCTTGTAAAAATGCTTCTTGCCAGGTTGGAAAATACTGAAGAAAATGTACCCCTAATATTACTGCACCAATTAATTCTATGGCTATAATAATGACTAAAATCTGCTTCATCAATTGAACTAATCCAGAAAAAGTTGACCGGTTTTGATCTGTCATAATAAGCTGCCGATCTTTTAAGCCTATTTTTTTCCCGAATAATATCCAAATAAAGGTTCCTAAAGTCATAATCCCTATTCCACCGAATTGAAGAATAAATACTAAAATCAAGTATCCAACCTCATTAAATGTTTCAACTGTTGAAACGACAGTAAGTCCTGTTACACTTATTGCACTAACAGCTGTAAATACCGTATCAATTAAAGATAGCTCAACATTTTCTCTATGAGCAAACGGCAGACTTAATAATAAAGTTGATACCAAAACTGCTAGTAAGTAAAATAAAACAATTAATTGTACAGATGATAATCTTCTCGTTAATTTAGATGAACTTTTCGACAAATCCAAAAATCTCACAACCCTAATATTTATACTAATTAACATAGTATAACTAAATAAATAATAATTAAAACTGATCTTCCCTATATTAAGTCAATTCTACTTAATATAGTAATTTTTGTAAAACCTAACTTCAATGAACTAAAAAGTTCTTGTTTCCTAACACGATTGCTGAACCCGTAAAGATTCTTTGTACACTTACTTTAATCAACCGATAGAGTCATTTAATCTAACTTTTCTAAATAATAACTCACAAGTTCTTGATACTCTTTAAGTTCATTTATACCTTTTTCACTTATTGTATAAACTCCTCTTTTCACCCGTTTAAACCAGCCGTAAAAGTTTTTTGTTAAAATTGAGGATGTTTTATCTCCTGTGCCTTTTTGTTTTAAGATCCGAGGTGAAAGCTCACCAAAATGATTAAGATAAGCTGCAATTTGAATGCAATTTTCCTTATATGCTGTCATTATTTTTGTTCTGTTACTTCCACCTATATTATAATCAGCACTTCGACCATTAATTTCTTTTAATAAGGCATCTCTTTTTCTTTTGTTTCGAGGATTACTTTTGTTACGGTCAAAGCTTGTTGGATGACTAATGACCTCAATTCTTCTCCTGTTACTTGTGAAGGATACAAGAATTAATCCCAACTCTAACCTTTGAACTAAATGACAAACATCTCTCCATCGTTTAGATCTTAAATTATAGCTAGGCTTTGGGATAGCGATGTACACAGCATTAGTTAGACGCTGTCGTTTTGTTGCCTGAATTAAGAGATCAACAGTTAAATTAAGCTTTAACTCTATTACGATTAATTCATCTTCCTTAACGATCGCCATGTCGCAATCCTTCACTTCACCATAAACCTCATAGCCTTCAGCAATAAAGTACTTCTGAATTGGTTTATATAAATCTGATTCCTGTCGCTTTTTCTTTTCTTCCATTAATGTATACACCATCCATGCTGTTGGTTTTCACGAGAGATAATAAAGTAAGCTCTTGTGAAACCTATCTTGTATCTTCTAAATCAATCATTTTTATTATTTTAGCAGGATTACCACCTACAACTGTATTAGCTAACACATCTTTAGTGACAACTGCACCTGAAGCGATAACAGCATTATCACCTATCTTTACACCTGGATTTATTACTGCTCTTCCTCCAATCCAGACATTGTTTCCAATTGTTACAGGTTTTCCATATTCTAATCCTTTGTTACGTTCAATTGGATTGATCGGGTGTGTTGCCGTATATATATGTACACCAGGAGCAAGCATACAGTTTTCTCCAAAACGAATTTCACAAACATCTAGCATAACACAATCAAAATTAGCGAAGAAATTATTTCCTACGTGGATATTATAGCCGTAATCACACCTGAAATTAGGTTCCATATACACTGTTTCTCCAGTTGAACCAAAGAGATTTTTAATTGCCAGTACTCTATTATCAACATCAGATTCTAATGTATGATTAAATATTCGTGTAAGATATCTTGCTTGCTCTCTTTCTTTTACTAATTGTTCATCCCATGGTTTATATAAACTACCATCTAGCATTTTTTGCTTTTCCGTTTTCATTATGCTTCCACCCAAGTTTTTAAATTTGCTACTTTCCACTTTAACTTTACTTCAATAACATATTATAATGTAAATCTACTAGTTATAAAGAGTACTCAATTGACGATACTAAAAGAGATCACTATTTAGTAAAGGATATCATTATGACCATAAATAATTTAACTTTTAAGTTTATAAAATATAGCTTTGTCGGCATAATCTGCACCTTAATCTACTTCATTTCTATGTTTCTTTTTGTTGAACTTTTTAAAAAGGATCCTGTTATAAGTGCCACAATCTCTTTTATTATTATGACAGTCTTTTCTTTTCTTTTAAACAAAAAATATACTTTTGGCGGGGTTTATTCACATCAACAACTACTGCGCTTTTCAATTGTGGCAGGAATTGGGTTCACGCTTAATTTAATCATTATGTATGGTGTTGTTCATCTTCTAACATTACATTATATTGTTGGAGAGATCACAACATTATTAATTATTCCGATCGTTAATTTTACTTTAAATAATATCTGGACCTTTAAATAAAACTGAAATAAATAAGCCTAGGATTAATTTTTTCTAATTTTTATAAATCCACTTATAAAAGATATAACACCTGCTGTAAAGAATAAAAAACTAGCAAGTATGTTATTTAAAGTAAATAGTAAAGCACCTACACTACTAAACATAAAACCATTTGTTAAAAATAAAACTGATGAAGCTTTTTTCTTTTTCAAAGATAATCACTCTCCTCTGTTTAACTTAAAAGAGGCTGGGACATAATTAATAAATCTAAATTCAGTTAAGCTGAAAGAAACAAGTTCGTTCCATTGCGCTGCAGACACTCGCGTTCCACGGGGAGGAAGCTGAGCCCCCTCAGCAAGCCTGCGGGGGCTCAGCTCTTCCTCAATTCCCGTAGGAGTCGATTGTCTTCCGCTCCATTCCACTAGTTTTTATAATTAGTATGCAAAATCAAAAAATCTAATTCAATCATCACCGTCCTAAAAAATCAAGATGAATCTAAGATAAAGGTATTATAGCATGCTCCCTAGCTCATTTTACATATTTATACAAGTGATGTCTTTTTTGATATTCTTCTTTAAATAATAAAAACCAACCTGCATTAGATTGGTTGGTTAAATTAATAATTTTGTGTAGAAAGGAACTTAATCATCAATTATATTTTGATCAGATAAACCTGTATCTGTTCCATTTGTTACACTTGATCCGTTAGAAATAACTTGATTATCTCCAACCCCACCTCCACCAGAGCCAGATACTGTTTTACTAATATTAATAGGAGAAATTTTAATAACATCTCCAAAATTTATCACTCCACCACTAACACTATCAACCTTTATTTTTCCAACTAAACTAGGAATAACCATCATCCCTTTCAACTTTCAAGTATTATGAATTTATAGTATTATATGCAGCTGTTATGAAGCTTGTATAGTAGAATTGCTGAGGAATAGTGAGGATAGATATATATTATAGAAAGAAACACCTATTTATTAATTTCTGCTTAGTTGTGCGTACTTGTTTATCCACCTTTTCGTTCTCAATAAAAATAAAGACAGGAATGATCCTGTCTCTATTTGATGATTAATTATGAAAATTTGTACCATCTGTTGTTGCCTTAATAACACCTGCACGAACAACAAAGTCTCCAAAATGTTCATCTTCATTACGCTCTTTTGCATAGCGAGGAATAAGAAGATTAAGCTCTTTTAAGATCTCGTCTTCACCGATGTTTTCACGATACATTTTACTTAAGCGGCTTCCATCATGTGCTGCACCAAGATACATATTGTATTTACCAGGAGCTTTCCCGATAAATCCAATTTCACCAAGTGCGTGACGAGCACATCCATTTGGACAACCAGTCATACGGATTGTGATTTCTTTATCACTAAGACCGTTTTGATCAACGATCTCATCAATTTTATCGATTAATTTCGGTAAATAGCGTTCAGCCTCTGCCATCGCTAAGCCACATGTAGGTAGTGCAACACATGCTAGTGCACTTCGACGTAACGCAGAATAATGTTTGCCATCTGTTAATCCATATTTTTCAATAATTTCATTGATTTTTTTCTTTTTCTGACTTGATACATTACCAATGATAAGGTTTTGATTAGCTGTTAAACGGAAATCACCTGTATGAATTTTAGCAATTTCTCTAATTCCAGTCATTAGCTTGTAATCGTCATAATCTGTTATACGTCCACCTTCAACAAATAACGTAAAGTTCCATTTACCTTTAGTCCCTTTTACCCAACCATAGCGGTCACCGTTATGATCAAATTGAAAATCCTTTGCTTCTTCAAGACTCCAGCCAAGGCGTTTTTCTAATTCTTCAACAACGTTTTCAAGACCAAGGCGATCAACTGTATATTTAAAGCGAGCATTTTTACGAACAGAACGATTTCCATAGTCACGTTGAATCGTAATGATTTTTTCTGCTACATCATATGCTTGTTCTGGTTTAATGAAACCAATGACTTTAGCTAACTGTGGATATGTTTCTTTATCACCATGTGACATGCCCATACCACCACCGATTGCAACGTTAAATCCAACTAATTTGTCGTTCTCAACAATTGCAATAAAGCCTAAGTCTTGTGAAAAAATATCCACATCGTTTGATGGTGGAACAGCAATCCCAATTTTAAACTTTCTTGGTAAATAAAGCGGACCATACATTGGTTCTAGCTCTTCTGTATCAGGTGTACCTGCCACTCTTTCTTCATCAAGCCAAATTTCATGATATGCTCTTGTACGTGGTAATAAATCATCACTCAATTTCTTCGACCATTCGTAAACCTCTTGGTGAACATCAGATTGATACGGATTTGCTACACACATTACATTACGATTTACGTCACCACATGCAGCGATTGTATCTAATAATGCAGCATCGATACCTTGAATCGTTTTTTTCATATTCCACTTTAAAATACCGTGCATCTGGAATGTCATACGAGTTGTTAGCTTTAAAGTGCCATTACCATACTTTTCAGCTAATTCATCCATTACAAGCCATTGATTAGGTGTTGCTACACCACCAGGTAAACGAACACGTAGCATAAATTGATATGCTGGCTCCAGCTTTTGCTTTTGACGCTCATTTCGAAGATCACGGTCGTCTTGTAAATAGCTTCCATGATGTTTCATTAAGCGGTTATCATCATCTGAAATACCAGAACTTAAAGGCTCAAGCATCGAATCTTTAAGTGTACCACGTAAATAGTCACTTCTTTCTTTAATGCCTTCAACATCACTTGGTGCGCCTTCTGGTGCTTTTAATATATTGTTAGCCATGTGGAAATCTCCTTTCAATCAAAAATCAATATACATCGCGTTGATAGCGTTTATTTTGTTGCATGTCAGCAAGGTAGCTTTCCGCATTTTCACGGCTTAACCCGCCTTCTTTTTCTATAATCTCGATAAGTGTTTGATGTACATCATGTGCCATATGCTTTTCATCACCACAAATATAAACTACAGCTCCTTCTTGAAGCCATTCAAACAATTCCTTGCTATGCTCCTGCATACGATGCTGTACATACACCTTCTCTTCTTGATCGCGAGAGAAAGCAACATCCATTCTAGTTAATACTCCATCTTTAATCCACTTTTGCCATTCTGTTTGATAAAGAAAATCTGTAACAAAATGCTGATCACCGAAGAACATCCATGATTTGCCTTCTGCTCCAGTTTCTTCACGCTCTTGCATGAAAGAACGGAATGGTGCTACACCTGTTCCAGGACCAACCATAATAATTGGAGTTTCTGGATTTTGTGGCAATTTAAAGTTTTGGTTATTTTGGATATAAATTGGCAGTGTGTCCCCTGGCTGTAATCGTTCAGAGCAAAGAATAGAACATACGCCATTTCTTTCACGACCATGTGTTTCATAACGTACTGCGCCAATTGTTAAATGGACTTCCTCGGGATTTGCTTCTAAACTACTTGCAATCGAATAAAGTCTCGCCGGCATTTTTCTCAAAATGGAAATGAACTCTTGTGCCGAAACACCCCATGGGCCAAAATCACGAACTAAATCTAGTAAATCACGACCATTAATATAAGCTTTTAAAGTTTCACCATCTTCTAATAACTTATTCAAGTCTTCATTAGCTGATAGTTTTGATGCTTGTTCTAATAATGGTTTTGTTAAAACAGTAATTTCAAAATGAGATTGTAAAGCTTCTTTAAGCGGTGAAACATCACCCTGTTTATTTACTGTGACAATTTCCTCTGCATTCCAGTTCATTTCCTCAAGTAGCAAATCTACTAATACTGGGTCGTTTTCTGGATAAATTCCTAAACTATCACCAGGTTGGTATGTAAGACCTGAACCTTCAAGCGAAATCTCTAAATGACGAGTTTCTTTATTAGATCCACGACCATTTAAATTTAAGTTATCAAGAACTTCTGCTTTAAATGGGTTTGTTCTTGAATAAGCAGATTCTGCTACTTGTGTTGTAACTGTAGATTCTGCTACAACAGAACCTTGAGTTTGTTGTACATCACTTAATCCCGCTAATACACCTTCAACCCACTCTGCTGCTGGTTCATCAAAATCAAGATCACAATCAACACGATTAAATAGTCGAGTACCACCAAGTTCTTCTAGCTTTTGATCAAACTCTTTACCTGTTTGACAGAAAAATTCATACGAACTATCTCCTAGTGCCAATACAGAAAAGCGTAGATCTTCAAGTTTCGGAGCACGGCGTCCATGAAGGAACTCATGAAAAGAAATCGCATTATCAGGTGGCTCACCTTCACCATGAGTACTTGCGATAATTAGGAGGTTTTTAACCTTTTTCAAGTTGTTAGGTTTAAACTCACTCATTGAAGATACTGTAACCTCAAAGCCTTTATCTTTTAATGTTTTACCAGTACTGTTAGCAAGTGACTGAGAATTTCCAGTTTGTGATCCGAAAAGGATTGTCACTTCTTTTGATATTGGCTCCACATTTGTTTCTACTGTAGCTTGTGCTTGTGTTTCTCCAACTACTGGAGAGGCTGCAGCTGTTTGGTTTGCAGCTAGATAACCACTAAGCCAGATTTTTTGTGATTCTGTTAATGTTGGCAGTAGTTTATTAAGAAGCTCTGCCTGCTCCTGACTAAAAGGACTGTTCATTACCTGAAGTTGCAACGATATCCACCTCACAAAGGAATAAAACTATTTTTATACGATTTCAAAAATTTGATCAAACTTTTCAGTAAATTTATGAATACTACTATAATAGATTCACTATTCCTATAAGTCAAATAGGATTTAGTTATTATAACGATTAAATATAGTTATAGTACATTATACCGTTATTTTACCATTCTAAGGAGTTGTATTCATGTTTATTGTCGCATTTTCAATATATATGTATTATCGCGAATATAATGAAAGAAAAGACCATTATAATAGAAACTGAGCAAAGATATTTGTCATTAAGCCCATATAACCTTCTTTTAGCAGAGAACCATATTTATAAATAAGAAGTTAAAATAAAGAGTTATTTTCTAAACTTGGGTCAAGATACATTTTATGTTATAATTTAATTATTCAATTTCTAATATTAAACCGGTATCACCTGTATTTATTTTCTAGATTTTGAAAATAAAAATTAAGGATGATCCTTATTAAAATGGGACAAAAAGTAATTTATGGCAGTAGAATCCATCACTTTTTCTTTGATCATGGAAACGCATTTTGCGAAATTCAAGATGGTGAAACTCGAGCAATTATGTTAGTTAACTATAATGATCTCATTCATCGGATTAAGTAAAAAAGTCAACAGTAATTGTTGACTTTTTTTCTGTGGAATTATTCCTTAATAAAGGTTTTCGTACTTCTCACCGTATTAATCGGTCTGACTAATTTTTCAATTGATTCACGCTTTTGTTCTAAAAATGGTGGCAATGATAGTTTTTCACCTAATGTTTCATAAGGTTCGTCACCCATAAATCCTGGTCCATCTGTTGCAAACTCAAACAAAATTTGTGGTGCAACTCTTGTATATAGTGATTCAAAGAAATGACGATCAACATAACCTGATGTAGAAAATCCTATTTCACTTAGACGGCTTATCCATTCATCTAAAGCAGCACGATCTTCTACACGGAAAGCAACATGATGAACTGTTCCAAATCCTTGACGACTTTGTGGTAAAGACTCGTTATGTTCAACAATTACTTGTGCACCATTTCCTCCCTCACCTACTTCGAATAAATGGAAATTACCATTATGATCAATTTCTCTAAAAAACAGTGCTTTTTCAAGTACTTCTTTAAGCTGTTCAAAATTTGCTACTCGTATAAAAATCGGTCCTAGTCCTGTTATTGCATGCTCGAGTGGAATTGGCCCGTTTTTCCATGGTGTCCCCGAGGAAATCCCTTTATTAAATTCATCAGATATCAATTGGTATTGTTGATCATCAAAATCCACAAATGATAATGTCTTTTTCCCAAATTGGGTTTGAATTCCTTCATGTTTTACTTGAAGGCGATCAAAACGATCTTTCCAATAGTTTAATGAAGCATCAGTTGGTACACGAAATGATGATTTTGAAATTTCATTTGTTCCATGTATTCCCTTTGGAATGCCCGGGAAATCAAAGAAAGTCATATCTGTTCCAGCACTCCCTGTATCATCAGCGAAAAATAAGTGATAGGTTTGAATATCATCTTGATTTACAGTTTTTTTAACGAGACGCATCCCTAATACATATGTGAAAAACTCGTAGTTTTTTTCAGCACTACTTGTGATGGCTGTAACATGGTGGATTCCTTTTAAATGGTTCATTTATTGTTCCCCCTATTTAAATACCTCATTATCTCAAAGTAAAATATCTTTAATTCGAGATAAATATAACACAGAGGTAAAAACCCTGTCAAATCATATTGAATATAGTAGCTTTAAATGAGGTCCTTCATGATAAATCTATTCTGATTGAATAGGAACAGCTAAAATTGTTCATCCTAATCATGAAGGAGGTGTTTAAACAATGGCATTAGACGTATTATGTGAAGTAAACAGCTGTGTTCATAATATTAGCAACGAAAATAAATGTGGAGCAAGTCAAATTTATGTAGTTAATCATAAAGAAAAAAATGCTTCTTCTAGCGCTGAAACTGATTGCAAAACATTCGAACCATCTGATCTTTAATTTCCCATCTGAGGCAACCACTACCATGGTTGTCTCTTTATAACTTTAGTATTGAAAATAATTATCATTATTATTCACTTTGAAAGAAAATTTTTCAAAAAAACTACAAAATGTTTATAGTTTCGTGTATGTCATAACAAAATGTAATACTGTTTCAGAATTTGTTGGATTGATATAAGCATGTTCCAAGTCACCATTAAACTTTATTGAATCATATTCATAAAGATGATAATCCTCTTCTTGGACTTTAATAATAATTTCACCCTTCATGACTGTTACATATTCTACTACACCTAATTGATGTGGACCTGGAAAATACTCACTATTAGGCCTTAAAAATGCACGATGAATCTCCATTGATCCGTATGAAGATGTATCAAAAATTGGTTCCAATGTACATGCTTCATTTGCACTAACAACTTTATTCCCCTCATTTTTCCGTGAAATAACTACTTCATCACTTTCAATAAGTAATGCCGATATAGGTATAGTTAGACCATTGGCAATTTTCCAGATAACAGCAAGAGAAGGATTAGCCTCACCTCTTTCAATATTACCTAAAGTTAATTTGCTTACATCTGTTAACTCCGCTAATTCATGAAGATTTATTTTTCTTTCAAGCCTTATTTTTCTTAGTGTTTCTCCTATTTGCTTCGCTAATTTTTCAACATTATTTATTGTATGATGATCCACGAGCATCAACTCCTTTTTATACATAAATTGTTACTTCAGAGAACACAAATCGAACATTGGAATGGTCATTACTCTTGGCTGTTTTCGCAAACTTTGTTGTTTTTAAATCCCCGAAGAAATCAGCAAAGTAGTAAGTTTAGTGATATCTTTTCTTCTACAAATTGCACCTTTTATGCAATATCACACTTGTTCCAACAGATAAAGATGGTAAATAGCAACACTCTTTTAGAAAAGTCCTTTACTAGATATATAAAAGAATTAAAAGTATTATTATCACATTTGCATAATATTAAGTATAATATAATTAATTATAAGTATATTATAATATACTAAAATATAAGTATAAAGGTTGGGTGTTTGATGAGAGAAATACTAATAGGAATTTTCGCTTCCATGTTTTTTGCTGTAACGTTTATTTTAAATCGTTCAATGGAACTCGCAGGTGGCAGTTGGATATGGAGTTCTTCTTTGCGTTTTATGTTTATGATTCCTTTTCTATTTCTCATTGTACTTGCAAGAAAGAATATAAGACAACTATTGCTTGAAATAAAAACACACCCACTACAATGGTTATGCTGGAGCTTTGTTGGCTTTGTTTTATTTTATGCTCCGTTAACATTTGCAGCTTCATATGGTCCTGGTTGGCTTGTTGCAGGATCATGGCAGCTAACGATTGTTGCAGGTACATTGTTAGGGCCTTTGTTTTTTCATACGATACAAACAAAAGAAGGTACAATAAACGTAAGAAATACATTACAACTGAAATCCTTTTTTATATCACTAGTTATCTTAATTGGTGTAGGTCTTATTCAGCTTCAAAAAGCTAGTCAATTATCAATAAATGAACTAGTTATGGGAGTACTACCTGTGATAGTTGCTGCTATTGCTTATCCTTTAGGAAACAGAAAAATGATGGAGGTATGTGGAGGAAGATTAGATACTTTTCAAAGAGTATTTGGAATGACATTAGTTAGCCTTCCATTTTGGTTCATTTTAAGTGGGGTTGGGATCTTTAGTGTTGGACTTCCTTCTAATGACCAAATAATACAGTCCTTTATTGTCGCAATTTGTTCAGGTGTTATTGCAACAACGCTCTTTTTCATAGCAACAGATCGTTCGAAAAATCATCAAGGGAATTTAGCAGCAGTAGAAGCAACCCAGTCAACTCAAGTAATTTTCGTCATTATCGGTGAGACATTATTATTATCTTCTCCATTACCAAAAGGCTGGACTTTTTTCGGACTATTATTAATCATAATTGGAATGCTACTACATAGCTATTTCACTCACAAAAACCATCAACAATCAGACATGAAGATACTCAGAAAGAAGTTAAATCGCGAGGCTTCTATCAAGGGGTAATGAATACAAACTGAGGTCATCCTAGTTATTAGCCTCAGTTTTTACTATGTCTTCGAATCTTAAAGAGAAATTTATTATTTAGTTTTCTTGTTAATTTAAGGTTTCCTATAAAGCTGAATACCATAATTCCCATTTTTATAAGTAAAATGAAATGATACACTTTTAAAATCTACATCTCATTCCTAACACTTCTCCATTTCACGCTTAAAATATTTTACAAATGAACATACCTCACTCGTTTTCACTTTCGTTAACACAAAAGTTGATGATGTTGGAAGAAAAATTTTTTCTGAGTTAATTTCTATTAACCTTTGTGACTTAATCTCCTCTTTTACCATTGTTAAAGGTAAGTAAGATACCCCAAGTCCCTCCTCAATCAATCGTTTTGTAATTTCTATTTGATTTACCTTCATTGTTTTAATATGAGGAAAATTTCTTTTAAGATCATGAACAAGTTGATCCCAATACTCAGGGTGGTTATGTGTAATAACTATGTATTTCTCAAACAATTGTTGCTCATTAATTCCCTTAAAACTTTCCAAGTTCCATGGTCCCACTAACATAACAGGCTCTTTATGTATTTCTTCACAATTCAAATTAGCTTGAATTGGTTGTATTTTCGTTAATCCTAGATTTGCTCTACCTTCATCAACTTCTACACCTATTTCATAGGAATTCAAAATATTTAATAACACTTCTATATCCGGGTGAATTTCCATAAATCTTCTTAAAATGCCAGGAAGTACAGATGCTGCTATTTGTGGGGATGTTGCAATCACTAATTTTCTTTTATATCCTTGTTTCCATAAATCGAAATCTCTTAAACCTTGTTCATATTTCGATACAATTTCTCTAGCGTGCGGAAGAAAATGATATCCTGCAGAAGTAAGTGTAATTTTCTTGCCAATTCTTTCAAACAGCTGAATATCTAAATAATCCTCAAGTTTCTTTATATGCTTCGTTATAGCTGGCTGAGATAAATATAATTCTTCAGATGTTTTACGAAAATTTTCATATTTGGCCGCAATAATAAAGGTTTTTAACCATTTCAACTCCATATATACCACTTTCTAATAACAGATCGTTATTGATTTTAATTAATTTCGTTAATTCCTATTATATATAACATCAATTATACTAAATTTAACAAATATATACAGTTATTCTTCAAAGGAGAGAAAATCAATATGACAAAAATCCAGCTTTCTAACGATTCATGGAATGCACGTTTATATGATAGCAAACATTCATTTGTTTCTAAGCTCGGCAATGATTTAGTTGATTTATTAGATCCAAAAGAAGGTGAAAGAATTCTTGATTTAGGCTGTGGCACAGGAGATCTAGCTAAGGTCTTATCTGACAAACGAGTAAAAGTAATTGGTGTTGATAAATCGGAAAATATGATTAAGCAAGCCAAATTAAAATATCCAGAGATAGAGTTTAGTGTTTGCGATGCAACAGAATTAACCTATTATGAAAAGTTTGACGCCGTTTTTTCAAATGCAACACTTCATTGGATAAAAACACCTAAAATTGCGCTAGAATGTATTTTTAATAGTTTAAAACAAAACGGTAGATTTATTGCAGAATTCGGGGGTAAAGGGAATATTAACTTAATATCAGATGCCATTATTAAATCAATGAAGGAACAAGGTTACGAATTTAATATGGAGCGTTTTCCTTGGTATTTCCCAAGTATTGGTGAATACACCTCTTTAATGGAGGATGTAGGGTTTAGAGTTATCTTTTCACATCACTTTGATAGACCAACACCTCTAGAAGATGAAAATGGAATAAAAAATTGGATTCATATGTTTGCTAGTGATATGTTTACGGGTATTCCTTCTGATATGAAAGATTTGATTATCTCAAAAGTGGAATATAACTTAAATAACCACCTATTTAAAGAGGATAAGTGGTTAGCTGATTATAAAAGAATTCGTGTTATTGGAATGAAGAATTAAAACATTTCTTTTAAACTCAAACTTCCTGATATTGATAACAAGCTTTGTGTTCCTTTAGCTACAAAACCTTATAAAAAGAGTCTTGGTCGTTTTCACCAAGGCTCTAAAAGACTATAAACATGTAAATCTCTAATTAAACTTCCTTGTATTGAACCTGATTTCGGCCATTATTCTTTGCTATATACAAAGCATCATCTGCTCTATTTACAATTGTTTCAGCTGTATCTGAACTTTGGACTACAGCAACACCGAAACTAGATGTGACTCGATCTACTTCAGGGAAATCATGAGCTTCAATTGCCTTTCTTAACAGTTCAGCAAGCTCAATCATTTTTTGTTTTTCTCTATTAAATGACAAAATAATAAACTCTTCTCCACCCCAGCGTCCAAAATAATCACTTTCTTTAAGCATACTTTTTACAAGTAAAGCTACCTCAACTAAAGCTTTATCGCCTATAATGTGTCCGTGCTCATCATTTATTCTTTTAAAATGATCTAAATCAAAAAATATAACAGAAAACGGTTGTTCCTTTTTCAATGCTCTTTCTAACCAAAGGTAAACCATCCTTCTATTCGCAATAGATGTAAGAGAATCCTCATAAGCTATTTTTTCAAGCATTTCAGATTTTGTGTAAGCGCTAATTATATGGCGTGAAAAAAATAGAAATATAAAATAAACGAAATTTGATAGAAAATAATGAACAAGTGATTCACTAGCATAGTAAGGAATTTCATCCCAGTAAAACAAACCTATTGCTATAGTCAAGCACCAAAGAGTAAAAGAATAGATTACACTACTCCTGCCTTTTAGCGTAACAAAAATAAAGGCAAAAACAAGTGGTGTCCAAAAAGTTGCATTTCCAGTAGTAATACTTTTACCAACCACCATTTCGTAGTAGACGATATCGAAAACCTTAAGCAGATGTAACACACTTATTAAAATCACATTTAGATATTCAACATAAAAAAACAATTTTTTCTTATAAATTAGAACCCATGAAATACTATATACACCAGCAAGTAACGGTATAACAAAATGATTAAATCCTTGGTTATCAGCATTGAAGAATATACTAATTATTAATGCAGAAATGATAATTGGCAAAATCAATAAGTATAATTTCCGTTTCATTTCTTCGAATTTGTTTAAATGATTTACCATTTCTTTCATCTCCTAATGTGAAAAACTATTCATATTGACTAGTTTTCATCTAAATCGGTAACTGGCTAGCTTATTCTATTTAAGAACTTAGCCCCTTCAGCTTTGCGTACTCACCTTTCAATGAGCTTGCCTTTTACAACTCAATTAGGTTTAAAAATACTTATAAGATATTAGGTCTATTATCCTATTATTAATAAATAAATACAAGTAATCAACTCGTAATATTTTCACTCTCATAAACTATATTTCATTAAGAAGTTAAGTGTTTCACAATATGCTTTATCTGCGGAATCATTATTATACTGACTACTAAAAGGGTCACTAAATCCATGTTTACCACTTAGTTCATGTGTTGTTATTTTCTTCCCTTGTAATTTTGTTAACAAATTCTTCACAGTGAAAGATCTTTCTTCTTTTGGAAAAAATAACAAAACCGGACAATTTGGCAGGATATGAAGGTAATCTCTAATTCTTGATCCGTAATATCCTACAACACCATCGATTTGTTTTAGTTCACTACACATCCATGCGACTGTTGCTCCAACACTAAATCCAATGATAAATATTTTCTCGTAATGATACCTATTTAAAAATACTAACTGCTGAATTTGTTTAACTGATTGTTCAAACCCTATGTATTCTTTAAAATATGTATACGCTAAATGCTCTTGTTTATAATCAAAGTAACCCTCTGTGTCCAATAAATTAGGACATATGATATCAACATTTTGCTTTGAGAGCATGTTACAAATATATCTGATATGATCATTTATGCCATAAATTTCATGAACAATAATAATTGCTGTTGTAGCGTTTTCACTACGTATTGTTATCATATCTGCCTCCATTCTAAGTAAGTCTTCTGGTAGAAAGTTAATTTTACAACTCTGTTCTCTCTTTAATCAATACCGACTTTGTTACTTCTTCTTTCTAATAAAATTACATCTCTCCATTTTTCATCCAACTTAGCAATTTTCTCTCGCTTTCCTACTTCTCGAAAACCGTTTTTCTTATGTATGTATATACTAGAGTAGTTTTCTGGGAAAATACTCGATTGTAGCATCCAAAATCCACTACCTTCACTTTGTTCAATTAATGACTTCAAAAGGAAGCTTCCAATACCCTTTCCTTTGCACCTTTGATTAACATAAAGACTTACCTCCGCAACTCCGGAATACACTAGCCTTGATGATACTGGACTTAAAGCAGCCCACCCCACCACTTCATTAACTTCTTTAGCAACAATTCTGCAACCGGCAATATGTCCTAAATCCCACTGTTCCCATGACGGAGCATCTTTTTGAAATGTCGCATTTTTAGTAGCAATTCCTTCTATATAAATTTCCCTTACATCATTCCAATCTTGAGGACTCATTTGGCTAATAATTATTTCATTTTTCATAAAAGCTCACTCACTTCTTAATACTTTCTAATATATTGGATAAACATGTTAATAAAACCTATGAGAAGGATCATTTAACCTTGTTACAATGACAACTATACTAAAATCTTAAATTTAATGATCATGTTCCTTATAATCGGAGGCCATTTACTCACTTTTCCTCATGTCTTACTTTATTCATCAATTTTATGATAGTCTTTGCTACGCCAAACTCTATTTAGTTGCCTAAATTATTGACGTTCCATTCCAATTGAAGTATTTTTCACTCCTAGTTCCACTCAATTATTTTAATCATGTTCTAAAATACCTTTTAAACTACTATTTATGCTTTCTTCACTCACGACTTCAATTCCATTTCTCATTAATAATGCCGTTGTTACACCATTTCCTGCAATTTTTACATTTTCAAATTCACCATTGTAAATCGTCGAACTTCCACAGGATGGACTATACTCTTTAAGAATAACTACCGTTGCATTAACTTCTAGTGCTTTTTCTAAAGTCAAATATGCTCCTTTTATATAAAGATCAGTAACATCACTACCTGACTTTTCCATCACTTTAGCTTTTCCATCTAGCACATCAAAGCCATTTCCACCCAGTATTTCAGCAGGCTGTCTTGGTGTTGTAAAACCACCTAATAATTCAGGACAAATTGGTATGGCTTTGTTTTCAGTAAATAATTGTCTAACCGTCTTATTTAAACTATGTGAACCATTATATCGAACTTCAAAGCCTGCTAAACATGAGCTAACTAAGATCATGCCACTTCACCTACTATTCTTGAAAATTAGTGTAATAATAATCTACTAATATAGAATAAAACCTTTGATTGTTTAATAAAACTAACTTCTAAAGTATTTACTAGCAATTTTTCCATAAAGCTCCCAAAAACTAATTAAACATAAAAACCATCCAAAAGAACTTATTAAAAAGACTGGTGAAACAATATTTATAAATGAAAGAGCAATCATTGATACACCGACAAGCAAATAATGATGAACAGCATGAATCGAATAAGATTTTTGGTGTACATGCCAGGCACGAAAATACCCTTGTAAATATCCAATTATCACTTGAAGTAAAAGAGCTAAGTATGAAAGATCATCTAAAAATTCATTAGAGTATCCCACAATAAGATACACAATGGCCATGCCAAAATAAATAAGGTCAAGGTGATCTTTTTCTTTATCTTTTTTCTTTTGAAATACACTATAACCCCATGCTGCTGAAAAGGAAAATACGGCAAATAACCAAGCAAATAAGGTGAAGGTTAAAGAAGCTTCTTTTAACCAAATAATATAATATGGAAAGATCACTACCTGCCCAACTGTTACAAAAAGCGGTAGATATTTTTCAGATATATTCATCTTACATTCCCTCTTGAAGTAAGATAATTTTCATAAAAAAGATTTTGAAATACTTCATTAGGATCTCTTCTTCTCTTTTCTATTCGGAAGCTTGCTGATTCAGGATATGACTTATTAAATTGTTCCTGTGACTGATAAGGATAATAAGGAAGATAATATGTTCCACCGTGCTCAGAAGTTAAATCTGTCCATTTTTTTATGATTTCTTTAGCTCTATCCATGTTTTTTTGCTTTACCCCATGCTGAATTAATACAACTAAACCGAACATATCCTCACGGGCATAATTTAAGCTGGTTTTGTTGTCTTGCTTCACATATCGTACAGTAATATTATGAATTTTGAAGTCCTCGTTTTTATCGTTTGAAGGAAGTAATTCTTTTAAACTACTCATATATTCTTCAAAGGAATCAACAGGAATAAAAAACTCTTGTAATACTTCAACAGAATCTGTTTTCGTATATTCCATAAATGTTGATTCTGATCGCATAGCATTATTTCGTGTAATTTCTTTGCCATCAAGTGATTGAATATAATGCTTTTGGCTTGACCAAAAAAGGTCCTCTAATAATCCACCTTGCCTTCCCGCATCAAGAGCTAGCTTACTAAGCCTAATAGCTTGATCTTTCTTCAGCGTTTTATTGTCTGTTTTCCCTGTCTCGTTGTAGTCTATAACATACATTTCATCTAAGAAGCTTTTAGGAGCAACACTGATTCTTGCATAATGCATGGCTGTCATATCACTGTCTAAAATATTTCTAACATAGCCCTCATATTCATCGGTTTTTAGTTTCTTTGTTTGAATGGTATAGACATTATTATCTGTAAGTTCTAGTGTTACATCTAAAATAACACCGAATAATCCATATCCTCCCAAAACATATTTCATCCATTCTTCATGATCATTTCGGTTGAGTTCTATTATTTCACCTGTAGGTGTTAAAAGTGTCATTTCCTTTACTGTGCTTGCCATTGATCCAAAGCGAATATCTCTTCCATGGGCATTAACAGATAAAGAGCCGCCAATTGTAAATATGGATTGTGATTGAGTCACTTTGAGTGCTAAGCCGTAAGGAATGATTGCCTCTTGCACATCCTCCCAAGTTGCTCCACTTTCCACGCGGACTGTTTTCTTTTTTGCATCTACCCATAGCACTTTATTAAATGTTTTCATATCTAAGACAATTCCATCTTTGTAGTAGGTATGACCTCCTTGTGAATGTTGGAGCCCGGCAATAGAAATTTTCTTACCTGTTGTGTTAGCTTCCTTTACTATTTCTTGTAATTCATTACGATTCTTCGTTTGAATAACACGTTGTATCTTTTCAGGAAGAAGTCCTGTATAGTCTGTTGTTAAATTGCTTTGTGAGAGGCCATATTTCCTCTTCTCAATTGGCATATTCCATAAAACAACTACTGTAAAAAGTAAAACGAGCATACCTAAAAACCATGGATTTTGTGTGATTTTTGTTAATAGTTGCATATATTCTCCTATGTTCCTTTAGTGAATTTATCTCTAAATTTTACACTAATTTGGTTTTTTTTGCCTATCTATTTATTAAGTTAGATAACAAAAAAAGATCATAACCAATGGCTATGATCTAAAAACTATAATCAATTTTGACTTACATGTTTTGGCACAAAAAGTGTAAGGATCTTCTTACAGAGTTACTTACTCCATATTCATCCAAATACTTTTCACTTCAGTATAATTTTCTAATGCATAGCTACCCATTTCGCGACCAATACCAGATTGTTTGTATCCACCGAAAGGACTTGCTGCATCAAAGACATTATAGCAGTTCACCCATACTGTACCTGCTTGTATACGGTGTGCAATATTATGAGCTTTTTTCAGATCTTGTGTCCATACACCTGCAGCTAAACCATAAGTAGAATCATTCGCTTTATCAACGAGATCATCTAAATCATCAAATGGCATGGCAGCTACTACAGGTCCGAAAATTTCTTCTTTTGCAATCGTCATAGAGTTATTTACATCTGCAAAAATAGTAGGAGAAACGAAGTATCCTTGATCATAAGGAATAGTTCCACCAGCTAACACTTCTGCACCTTCTTCAATTCCTTTATCAATATACCCTTTAACTCTGGTTTGCTGTTGAGCAGAAATTAAAGGACCCATCGTCGTTGCTTCAACTAAACCGTTACCTTGTGAAATCTCTTTTGTTAATGAAACTAAATCTGCAACGACATTGTCATATTGTTTTTTCTGAACGAATAAACGACTGCCAGCACAGCAAACTTGACCTTGATTAAACATTATTCCCATTAATGAACCTGGAACTGCTTTAGAAAGGTCAGCATCAGGAAGGATAATATTCGGTGATTTGCCACCAAGCTCTAGAGTTACTCGTTTTAATGATTCACTTGCTTGTTTCATAATAGCTTTTCCTACGGCTGTAGAACCTGTAAATGCAATTTTGTCGACTAATGGATGGTTTACAAGCGGTGATCCTGCTGTTTGGCCAAACCCTGGAACAATATTTACAACACCCTTTGGAAAACCAGCTTCATTGATTAATTTACCTAAATATAATGCTGAAAGTGGTGTTTGCTCTGCTGGCTTTAAGACAATTGTACAGCCTGAAGCTAATGCTGCACCAAGCTTCCATGCTGCCATTAAAAGCGGGAAGTTCCAAGGGATGATTTGCCCAACAACCCCTACAGCTTCATGACGAGTATAGTTAAAGAAATTACCTTGAACAGGAATTGTTTGTCCAACGATCTTTGTTGCCCATCCAGCAAAATAACGGAAATGCTCAATTGCTAATGGAATATCTGCATTTGACGTTTCACGATATGGTTTTCCATTATCTAAAGTTTCAAGCTGTGCAAGCTCTACTTTATGCTCTTCAATTAAATCTGCTAGTTTATAGATAAGTCGGCTTCTTTCAGCCGTTCCCATTTTTGACCATGGACCATTATCAAATGCTTCTCTAGCTGCTTTTACAGCTAAATTTATATCCCCCTCACCAGCTTCTGCTACTGATGCAAGTATTTCACCTGTTGCTGGGTTTAATGTATCAAAGGTTTTACCTGTAAGAGAATGTACAAATTCTCCATTAATGAATAATTTCTTCTCTTCTTTTAGAAACTCTACTAATCTAGGACTTAAATCAATTTGCTTAGTCGTTACATTTTGCATACGCTTACACTCCTCAACATAATGAATTGATTTACCTCTATTACAAACAAGAAGAAATTCATGGAGTTAGTAAATTGATGCTTAGCTTATATGTACTCGTAAATCTATTTTCAGTATATTCTCTATAGTATTTGTTAGAACCTACCAGCATGATATTTTTTTAAATAAATTACAGTAAAGTAAAAGGTTTTAGAAAAATACCATATAGTTAATAGTCTTTTCTATTTGTTTGAATTGTTGGATGAAGTTTGGATGAGTAGTAAAAAAAGAAAAAGGGCGGTTCACTTGCATGAATGGAGCATATAAATGAAGTGGTTTATTGATAGGTTCTTTTTATCAAAGGCTCTTTTCTGAAAGATTGTTGCGAATAAACAACATTATCTTTTGTAACAAGTGTGATATCGCAGAAAAGTTGTGATTTGTAGAAGAAAAGATGCAACTTGACTTTATACAGAGTTGTTTCCATCATGATTCTAATAACAACAAAGTTTACAAAAACAGACTTATCAAAAGATAATGACTTAAGTTTAAAATAATTAGCCATGGAGTCAAGAAATATATATTCTAGAAGTTGTCACTTATCACGTTTAACATCTCTGAATAAAAACAAAAATATTATATCTTCTTATCTTAAATTTTAGTTTGATTACATACCTAAAAATTGTGGAAGCCGTAAAAATAAGGATTTATAAAAAAATAACTGCTGGGCATTCTAAATTATGAGCATCTCATCGGTGCTCACAGTTCCTAAAAAATCATTCAAAAGGGGTGTTGTACGATGGCAAGACAAAAATTGTTAGTGCCTGGTGCAGAAAATGCTCTAAATTCCATGAAAGAGGAAATTGCGAATGAATTAGGAGTTGAACTAGGTGCCGATACGACAGCTCGTGCTAATGGTTCTGTTGGTGGAGAAATGACAAAGCGCTTAGTTGCGTTAGGTGAAAGCCAGCTGCAGAATCAGAAGCAATAAAGGAAAAACCAGGAGGCTCAAAAAAAGCTCCTGGTTTTTTTAGCTTTTAAAGCACTTTTTTAAAGAAACTTATCCTTAGAATTACCGAAAAAAGAGTCGATCTGACTTTTTCATGCTATTTTCTGAGTTACTACAATACATTTAAGACATCAGCTCTTTGTAAACTTCATCATATTTTTTAACCAATTCAAAATCGAGTTCTGTAATCCCTTTTGCTCTCCAGGAGAACAATCTAATGGTGACAAGTTTATAGTCAATTGATATAAATGGATGGTGATTTAGTTCCTCTGATAGATTTGCTACTTTCTGGACAAATTCTATTCCTTTTAAATAATCCTTAAATCGATATTTCTTCTCAAGCCACTTATCATTAGATAGCTTCCACCCCTCTATTAACCTCAAGAATTCATCAATTTGTATATCTGATAACTTTTGCATAAAGTACATCATCTCCCAAGATAGATTGTTCAATCATCAGTTGTATAATATTATAGCTATATTGTTTTCCTTTTTAGATCATCTGTAACTATTACAACCAATTTTATCATAGAAAAAAACCTCTGAACCTAATCGTATCCAGAGGCTGAAACTTTAGTCTAAACTATTAAGAATATAATCAAGCTCTAGTTCAGTTAACATATAATTTGGCTTGCCTTTCATACCAAATGACAAAGGTTCCTGACGATCATAAAGTGCACCTTTTTGAACATAATAAATCTTAATTTCTACTCCATATTGATCATAAAGAAAATCTAAATATTCACAAGCTATTTTATCAGTTGTATTCTCTTTTTCTATAACAATATACAAAACATTATCACGAGCTCTTGCAGCCCAAAATTTACGACTAGAAAGTGGTGAAATGATTTCCTCTAAATCCCATATATCAAAGTGGCGATTTTTCACCTTCCATTGAAGTTCTTTTCTTCCATGAATCTCGTATACTCGTTTACCACATTTACAAAGATCTTCAGAAACCTTTACAGTATCACCAGTAAGATACCGGATCATTGGTGTAGCGGGTTTATTTAATGTTGTGATCACTAAATTCCCAATTTCACCAGGCTTTGTTGGTGTAGTAAAATCCTCATTCAACACCTCAATATAAAAATCTTCATGTGCAGGGTGAAGATGATGATATTCACAATCGACCATAATCGTACCTGTTTCAGTCATACCGTAGTTGTCAAAAACCGGTACTCCCCATATTTCCTCTATTAAATTTCTTCTAAAAGAGGTTATTGGCTCTCCTGCTGTACAGATGGCTCGAAGATTAGGAAAACTAACTTTAGGATCTAAACCTTGAGAAACAGCAACCTCTGCAAGCATGATGGCATGAAGTGACATACAGGCAAGAATTGTTGTTTCACATTTTATTAATAATTCAATAACACGAGACATCGGGGTTATACTAGTTCTACTATCTGCAGGAATAATACAAGTATTGTTCCGTCTTCCTGTTTCATGCATCGTATGAGCTATAATTGACATGGCATAAGGAAATCTCACAATCATTGTATCGTATTTTGAAAATAATACAGCTGTTTCGTTTGTTCGATTAACAATACGATTCAAATCCCCTTCAGAAAACCATATAGATATAGGATTGCCGGTCGTACCTGATGATTCATGATATTGAACAAGCTCTTCCTTTGCTGAAGCTAAGAGACCAAAAGGAGAATGATTCCGCAAATCATTTTTTGTTAAAAAAGGAATCTCTTTAAAATCCTCTAATTTCTCGATACGTTTCTGTAAAAGGTGCTTATGATAAAATGTGGATACCTTTGCGTGTTCAATCGCCTCTTGTAGTTTCATAATAAGTTTTTGTTCTTCCATTACAAACACCCTTTTATTTAAACTTAGAGCTTTGTTAATACTTATTCATAAACAACGCGAATTGTCTTACCTTGTGGACGTGGTAATTTTTCCATAAATTCAAATGTGAAAGGAATTCCAGTTGAATATTCCATTTTACTCGCTAAAGATTCAGCTAGCTCCTCAGTTGGCTCAACATCACTAGCTAATTCACAACGAACATGAATTTCTTCATTATCTTCCTCTGGATCGATAACGAATTCATACCAGTTTCCTACTTCTGGCTGACTCATCAAAAATTCTTCAAGATAAAAAGGAGAAAAAGATGTTCCATTATATTTAATTTGATCACGAACTCTTCCTCTTAAATGAAATTTAGGCAAAGTTACACCACATTCACATTGATCTGTTTCAATATATCCTAAATCACCAGTTCGAAAGCGAATAATTGGCGCATCATAACGAAGCATGCTTGTAATAACTATCTCTCCTATTTCACCTGGCTCTAGTACTTCACCTGTATTCGGATCAATAATTTCCATATAAACATGTGCTTCAGTAAGATGATAACCACTATGATCATCACATTCGATTCCAAGTACACCACATTCTAAAGAACCATAGAAGAAGTTCGCAGTAGCCCCGAATATCTTTTCAACTCTTCTACGAAAAGCCGGAGAGCACCCTTCACCTGTTAAATAAACATATTTTAATTGTAAGCTTGAAAAATCAAAATTCTGCTTTTCTGCTTCTTCAGCAAGCATGATTGCCCAAGATGGACTTGTAATGATCACATTAGGTTGTAAATCTTTAATCATTTTTAATGTTTTTTCTGGTGTTGAGTATGCCCCTCCTTTACCAGCAGGAATAACCGTTGCATTGCATCCTTCCATAAATGTTTTATGAAAAGCTAATCCAGCAGCACTCATTTCATAAGGTAAACCATTTAAACAAACATCTGGTGGATCTATTGGAAAAAGCTTTGGATATCTCGGGGCTAAATCATGTAAATAGTAATCATTCCATGTGTAAAGCATATAAATTTCTTCTCCACCAGTTGTGCCAGTAGATACCTGAACAAGTGCAATTTCTTCTTTGTCACAGGTTAATAAAACATAAGGATTTCCTCGAAGATCTTCCTTTGTTAAAAAGGGCATTTTTTGTATATCTTCTAATGTTTTGAAGGTATTAGGTGTTAATTCTGCTTCATCCATTTTCGCCCGGTACATTTCATTATTTGTATAAGCACGTTTTAAAATTTCCTTTAATGAATCTAACTGATATTGTCTAACCTTCTCTGGTATCATAGAATCTGGATGGAGTGAATTAGAGGCGAAATATCTCGAAATTGGCATTGGTTTTTTTAACTTACGAATTTTTTCTTCAAATTTAGATGTCATACTTTTTCTTCCTCCTGATATTCTCTTAATTTCACAATAAGCACACTAGATAAGCAAAAAAAACTAACTTTTAGATAAAATATGTGATAATAGAATAAAAAGTGATAGAGAAATTGAAAATCTAGTAAAATGCCTAATAGACTATAAAACTACTTCACTTTGAAAATTTATTCCTTCTAATAAATATTTCGGGATTAAAATACTCAATAATACTGAATCCTGGTACTGTAAAATCATCAAAATAAATATCATATTTCTTAAAAGGGATAGGGAAATTCCTTGAAGGAAACATAATACGAACTGATTTTTGAAAATGATTTGTCATCTCAGCATCTTTTTTTAACCCATAGCTTGTGATCAATCGACTAGTTTTGATATTGAATTGGTTTAAATAATGACCTATACCCTTCCTTTTCCATATCATATTGTAATAAACAGATCTTGGAATATACTTAGGAAAAAGTAGGACAAAATTTTGTGATACAATTATATTTTTTTGAGGATCAATCATGATACTTTCTCTGTACAAAGTGATATCATTTGTCTCTTTATCAATTTTGTATTTCTGACATAAAACTTTAATTGATAGCGAATTTCCTAGTAATTCCTCTAGCATATCTGTCGTTTTCTCATTAGATTCCAATAACCGATTCATATGATAATCAAATTCCATTATTTGGTCTTTGATTATATGATTACAATCTATCCCGTTCACCTCCTTGTAAACCACACACTGGTATATATATGTGTTCAATTGAACTCGGCTTGGATAATTCAACTCTTTTTATAAAATTAAGTCATCATCCTATTAAAAAATCCCCTCCAAAATTTTAGGAGGGGATTTTTTTAGCTTCCTTGTGAAAATTGTTGTTTGACTTGTTGAATATCTTGTACTTCTGCTTGAGATGCTGGTGTATAGTAATTATGCTGTAGAGCTGCTTGATATAGCTCCCATTGCTTTTGTTCGTCAGCGTTGCGGATTTGAATAAGTGTATTTCTTAATGCCTGATTATCACATTGTGAGATAATTTGAGCATATGTAGCTAAGCTAGAGTTCAAATCTGATAAGTAATCTGACACCATATCCTTTTCTGTTAACATGCAAAAAAACCTCCTATCCTAAATATGTCATTAGTTGTTGTTTTGTTTGTCTTGCACTATTTGCATGATTTTGTAACATAGATTTAATTTGTGGATCAGTACATTGCTGTGCAAATGTATCTAATTTAGTTGCACATGTTTCATGTCCTCCAATTAAATGACGAAGGTTTTGTAGTTCTAGTTCGTTTAAATTTGTCATAACTATTTCCTCCTTTCTTCTACAAAGAATACTTTGTGTTCTAACGGAAACTTTTATCCATTTATTTCTATAAAATTTCATTTGAATTATATTAAGGTTTTGTAAATAAAAAGGATTTCTAGATTCTTTGTCGAATTTCAATTAATATTATCTACTATTCAAAAAGATCTTTAGATATACCTTACTGATAATATTTTCTCTATGAAAGCTAGGTCGAATATATGTTATATGAATTAATCCTTAATTTACTATTTATTTTAGTCGGTATTTTTGTTCACCATATATGGGCAGAAAAGACAAGTCATTATCAAAGCAAAATAATAATCTGTGTAGTTTTCTCGATTACGATTGCACTTTGTATAATATTTCGCTTTCAAGAATCGTTTTTACATGATTTAAAATTCATACCTTTCATTATAGGAGGACTTTATGGAGGCATATATGTAGCAGCTATATTATTTTCGTTTATCGTCTTGTTTACAATATTTCTCTATGGCTTCACAAGTTCTATCGGAGCTTTAATAATAATTTTTGCAATACTTGGTTTAATATGTGGCGTTTTTTCCAAGAAGTTTATAAACTCTAAAATATCAGAAAAGCTTACTATCATGACATCCATTGCCTTTATTTTCACTGTCGTAATGTTTTTATGGAGGCAACATGAAGAAACAAGCATAGTTCACACTCTCTTATATTTAAATTTCCCGGCAGTATCAATGTTTGTTATAGGATACATAATGGAATCTATAAGAGGGACAATTCTGTTAAGGCAACAAATTGCTAAATCCGAGAAATCAGAAATCGTTAGTCAGCTAGCTGCTAGTGTATCTCATGAAGTGCGAAATCCCCTTACAGTTACTAGAGGATTTCTTCAGCTTGTGTTAGAGGATGATGATCTTCCTCTAGAAAAGAGAAAGAGCTACATTAGATTAGCTATTGAAGAATTAGACACTGCATCAAATATTATTAATGACTATTTAACGTTTGCAAAACCTGCACCCACTAACTGGGAACTACTTGACATTGAGGTCCAATTAAAACAGATTGAGGATATTATTCTAACATATGCAAATATGAATTCTGTCAGCCTTGAAACAGAATTTGCATCCTGTATTATCCAAGGAAACAAACAACAATTTCATCAATGCCTCTTAAATATCACCAAAAATTGTATTGAAGCTATGCCACATGGTGGAGTTTTATCAATCTATACATCAATTTTTCAACATCATGTGTTAATTCAAATCTCTGATACAGGAGTTGGAATGACTGAAGAACAAATTAACCGAATTGGAGAGCCTTATTTTTCTACAAAAGAAAAAGGCACGGGTTTAGGAATGATGGTTGTATTTAGTATTGTCAAAGCTATGAAAGGTACAATCTCAATTCAAAGTAAAGTAGGCTACGGTACTAAAATATCGCTTAGATTTCCAATTGCAATACCTAAATAAGAAGTCAATTCACACGGTAAAGAAAGATTACCACATTCTTTATACGGTTAGTTTTAGAGTGAATGAGTTACGGATGTATCGAAAGCTCATTCTCTGTAAATTTGAAAATATATATTGGGAATTTTGATCACATTTCTATTCTCTTGTTTTAAATTTAATGAAATATAAATACTCCTTACTTAAGAAAAAGACCGATCCCCTTTAGTAAGAGTCTGGTTTCATAAAAGATTGATCAAATTTATATAGCTTGGATAGGAGTTTTGGAAATCTAACCTGCTTCTTTTGTATAATCAGCAAATATTTGCTCTGACTTTCTATAAGAATATAGATTAAACTTTTTTATTCTTCCTAGCGTTAATTAACACTGCTGCTACGATTATTGCACCTTTTAAAATTTGTTGCCAATATGATAATACACCTAGTAGCTCTAGTCCGTTATTTAGAACACCAATAATTAGTGCACCATTCATTGTTCCAGCTATCGTCTCCACTCCACTTGATAAACTAGTTCCACCAATAACTGCAGCTTCAATTGCTTCTATTTCAAACATAACACCCATACTTGGTTACCAACACTAATTCGAGCAGTAAACATCTCATACCTGCAATTGCTGCAAGTAAACCCACATAAATATTAATCATGATTTTATATCGTTCAATATTAATCCCACATATTCTTGCTGCTTGTTCATTCCCACCAATCGCGTACGTATATTTACCGAATTTTGTTTTACTTAACATTAAATGAGAAATTAACCTCATTCAAATAAAGATAATAATTGTAAATGGTATACCTAAAATTACCCCTTTACCATGAATAGAAATTATGTATTTTAATTCTAATTATCAATTAATATGCAATCAATTTCATATAACAGTTTCCGCTGTAATAAAAAATAATTTTATATTAAAGAATGATTCTAAGATTGTTTTTAGAATTACCTTTTTGGACACGTCGTATTTAACTACAAATATATGATAAAATTAGCCGATTTTTATTATAAATACTTTTTATAATTCTTAACCCCTTATTGCTGCCTATATAAAGAAACAGAGCATCCATTTACTGAAAAATTTCCCTAACCATCATTATTTATAGTTTATTACTAGAAATATTACCTGTCATATGAACCAAAAATTAAAAACAGTCAAAGTAAATAATTACTAAGACTGTATTGTTTATAGTGCTCAATTTCCACTACGATAGGAACCTATTTAGATATTTTATAAACCATCCTCTATGTATAAGAAAAAAGGATGGTATTATGGGATATTAGATTCTAAATTCACTGTTCTTCACAGGAGTAACAACAGCATATAAATTTTCTGTACAATCAGAAACATTGCACTCTATAACTTTTGAGCCCTCCATAATCTGACCGATTTTCTTATCAGTTGCAGATTTAACACTAATTTCTCGCATTTCTCTCACTTCCCTTCTAAAACAATCTCACACAAGGTTTAATTTATGCATAATCAGAAAATATGTGATAACTAATTTTAAAATTATTTTAACAAAAAGAAGAAGACTGTCTAAGGATTAAACTAGTCTTCAACCATTTATTTAATATCATATTGTAAATAGCATTGTTAAAATCAGTTCCAGCTTAGTTTTATGAACCAAGATTCATCTTATCTAAAAATTTCGTTAGCTCCTTAGGAACTTTGTTATTTAAAACCGTTTGAACAATACTTTCTTTCATATCTTCATTTACAGGTTCTTTAGAAAAACCTGATAATTTGCTAACAATATTTCGGACACCTTCTTCATCTTTAATTTTAGATTTTTCAATCGAGTTTATAACTTGCATAACATCAGTCATTGTTAAACCTGTTTTCTTTTCAAGCTTATTTAATAGTTTTGGGTCCATGCCATTTCCTCCTTCCATATAAGCTTCGATCAATAAACATCATATGGTGTTATGAATAGCAATGTATCCTCAACTATCACTACCTATTTAAAAAATCCACTATACACTCATAAATTAAACTATCAAAACCCAGTCAAATATGTTCTATAAGAATAGATTATGTTAAGAAGATTTGTTAGTAAATAAACATTCTATTTCTTTTTATTCAATTTTTTCTTCTTCTACTAAAGAAAATTAATTTTTAGATTATTATCCATTGAGAGGAGTGAAAAGCTTGCCATTCTTTGGACCAGCTTTTGGTCGCCGACGATTCGGCTTAAGACGTGGATTCGGGCCAGGTTACGGATTTCGTAGAAGTTATAGATTCCGTCGAGGCATATTTCGACGATTTTAATAAGAAAGATACTTTAAAAATGGGATCCTGATCTAGGGTTCCACATACATAATTCTTTTTTCGATTTCCTTCTCACAATTAAAAATATATACTTACTTAAAATTGAGCTAAGAAGAAGGAGCTTTACTTGTAGCGATACTAAAATCAACTGTCTTTAACACAATATAGTAACAAAATATGAATTAAAAGGTATTCTATGCCAAGTAGGTTTGTAGCCAATATAACCAATATTTACTATTTGGATATTTTCACATAACAAACTGAATCAAAACAAATAATAAAATAAAGAAAGAAAGGAGCTTTTAAATGAACATTTTCAAAGCTTTTCTTATTAAGATAATTGCTATTTTTGCTGTATCTTTGCTAATACTTGGTGTTGTATTTAATTACTCATTTGAGCATGTATTAGCTATTTCGATTATCTTATCTTTTACTTCTTTTGTTCTGGGTGATTTACTACTGTTACCAAGAACTAGCAACATTACAGCAACAATATCAGATTTTGCCCTGGCTATGCTAGTAACATGGTTTTATCTAGCAAACTTAACATTATACGTTACTAATGTCTTTTTTGCCTCTGTTTTAACATCTATAAGTGTTGCGGTTTTCGAAAGTTTTTTCCATAGATATTTAAAGAGGAGAAACGTTCAAGATGAGGAAAAACGACAAAGAGATATTCCATTAAGATACCAAACTGAGACCTCTGAAGAAATTACACCAAATAAAAGCAGAATGGATAGAATAAGAAAACAAAAATAAGCAGGACAGATATAGCTTCTCTGCCCTGCGTTTATTTTTAATTAAATTTAGTAGCCGTATCCAACTCCGCCACCAACATATGCTGCACCAACAATGATTAAAAGAATGAAAAGTACAACGATTAAGGCGAAACCACTTCCTCCACCTGCGTAACCTGCGCTCATATACTACACCACCTTTTCACCGGAATACTTTATCATATGTTATAACAAATAATTCGGAATGGACATTGAGTAATTAATTTAGAAATTTTAAAAATTCGTGCAAATATCTTCATTACTCAAAAAAGTGGAAGCGATTTAGCAACACATCCCAACTCAAGACAAGTAAAACTGGGATAAGGGAAACTGCAAATTGATGTTATATCGTAGTAAAGATTTAGAGTAATAGGCAAGACTACTGCAAATTTACATACCAAAAAAAGCGCAATTTGCGCTTTTTAAAATTCAGGTAATGAATCAAGATTATTTTCTTTTATCCCATCTGGTTCACTTCGTAATATATCGCGACCATATTTATGAAATACATCAACATGAGCTAAATGCCCGGCTTTTGCCTCAGTTAAAGCTTCAATATAATCAAGCTCTCTTCCTGAATCAGTTTTAAAGGCAATTAAATCACCTTCATCATTTTTCCTTACTGCTATGATTTGTTCTCCTGCCTGATTAGTAGCTTGTAAATTTGATTTTTCTTGATTTTGGTATTGCTGAAATGCTTTTTCAAATCGATCCATTTTTAATCACCTCATACTTCTTATATCCTTTGTTTACTATTTTATACTTGTTACTTAATTAACCATGACCCCTTTCAAGATATTCATGATAAAACTACATTAATAAATACAAAAAAATCTCAGGAACCACATAACTGAGATTTCATATATAAAGTGTCATCGCAGGCGCATCTTGTTCTCTTTCCTCAAACCCTAATTTTTTATAAAAAAGTTGTTTACCTTTTGCAGAAAACAATTGTATGGATTGAATACCACTTTCTTTACACTTATCTACTAATTCTTCAATAATTTGTTTACCTAGACCTTGCTTTTGGTAATTTGGATTTACCATTACATCGCAAATTAAAGATTGATAAACACCATCAGAAATCATTCGACCAAATGCAATAAGCTTTGCTCCATCATAGATCGATACATGATACCAGCTATTCTCTGCTGCTTGATATAATTGTTTTCTCGTATATTTACCCTTTTTACTTTTTATTAATCCGCTAGCTTCATGCAGTTCAACAAATTGTTCAAAGGAAGGAAGTTTTTTTGAAAAAGTATAGTTCATTTTACTCACCTACTAAAAAGATTCATTATGTATCTATATATATTTATACATTATAATGAATAAAAATTCAACTGTAATTTTACTGATTGTTTATTAAAATGTTATGTCTAACAATTTCACTATTGTTTTTGTAGGGTAAAAAGTTTGACAACATAAAAAAAGACGAGATATCCCGTCTTCTTGCAGAATTAATCTTTATATTCCTCAACATCTGCTTCTACAATCACTTTCTCGTCACTAATTTCTTCTACAGGACGTCTACCCCAAAATAATCCCCAAGGATCTCTTCTTTCATAACTATCTTCTTTTACTTCTTCTCGTTCATTGACTATTTTTACTTCCTTTGCATGAATAACTAACGTATCTACTTTGATTACCTTTTCTTTCTCATTCTTAGACATTTTACCTCTCCTTTTCCCTTAAAATCGTTACATATTATTCAAAAAGGAGCAAATGGGTATGGGCTTTTTGTTTATTTTGTGAACCACAGCGTAATGATATCCTCCATAATGCTTGTTATATCAATAAATAGTGTGAAAATAAATTCAGGAAAATTTTTTATAAATGCTACCATGAAAAGAGGCTGGGACATAATTAAAGAAATCATTCAAAAAGATGAATAAACCTAAATTCAGTTAAGGTGAAAGAAACAAGTTCGTTCCATTGCGCTGCAGACATTTGCTTTCCGCGGGGAGGAAGCTAAGCCTCCTCGGCGCAAGCGCCTGTGGGGTCTCAGCCTTTCCTCTGCACCCGCAGGAGTCAAATGTCTTCCACTCCATTACACTAGTTCTTAAAAATAGTATGCAAAATCAAAAAACATTGAAGACTGCAAATAAAAACCCGAACTATTAGGCGAATGTTTAATTGACATATCACGTAATAATTCGGGTTTTTCATTAGCTTAAAAATTTATGTCCCATTCTCTTTTCATTTATCTATTTTTTTGATATTGGCTAATTGCTTCATATTCTTTTTCTAATAATCTTGGCACTCGAATAAAAATTGGCATAAGCTCACGATAAGCAGCTGTCGCTTCTTTATTTGGTTGATGTGAATGAATAGAGCCTACCATTTTATTCACTTCATTCAAAGAATCAATTTCACCTAGACCATACATTCCAAGAACAATAGCTCCTAAACAAGAGCTTTCAAAGCTCTCAGGAATGGTAACTTCTTGATCAAAAACATCTGCGAGCATTTGTCTCCAAAACACTGATCTTGCAAAGCCTCCTGTTGCCTGAACAGAGGTTGGTGTACCTATTAACTCCTCTAAAGCAAGAAGTACACTATATAAATTCATCATGATTCCTTCAAGTACTGCACGAATCATATGCTCTTTTTTATGATGCATACCTAAACCAAAGAAAGATCCTCGTGCGTTGGCATCCCACAAAGGTGCTCTTTCTCCTGCCATGTAAGGATGAAAAAGTAGTCCATTAGAACCTGGAGGAACTGTAGCTGCAATTTCAGTTAAAACCTCATAAGCATCTTTTCCTAATCTCTTTGCTGTTTCAACCTCAGCACTTGCAAGTTCATCACGAACCCATCGGAAGATCATACCTCCATTATTTACTGGACCACCGATTACCCAAAGCTTGTCTGTTAAAGCATAACAAAAAATCCGCCCTTTAGGATCAGTAACTGGTTTATCTGTAACAGCTCTAATAGCCCCACTTGTCCCGATTGTTACAGCCACAACACCTGGCTCAATCGCATTAACACCTAGGTTTGATAGAACTCCATCACTTGCACCCACCACAAATGGCGTGTCACTTGAAAGACCTAATAGCTTTGTATATTCAGGAGCTAAACCCTTTATACTTTCAGTTGTACTAACAGGCTTTGATAATTGCTCCCTTGTCACTCCAGCAACTTGAAGTGCTTTTGCATCCCAGTCCAAATTTTCTAAATTAAATAATCCAGTAGCCGAAGCAATAGAATAGTCTATCACATATTCACCAAACAGACGGAAAAACACATACTCTTTAATTGAAATAAATTTATTTTCTGGTTGGAAAAATTCGTGATGTTCTTTGTTTAACCACACAAGCTTTACTAAAGGTGACATCGGATGAATTGGTGTACCAGTTCGCAGATAAATTTCATGTCCATTATGTATTTCTTTTACAATATCAGCATATTTGGCACTTCGATTATCCGCCCATGTGATCGAAGGAGTTAATGGACTTCCGTTTCCATCAACGACAATTAAACTGTGCATAGCAGAACTAAAAGACACAAAACGAACTTCTTTGCCTGATACATTTGCTTCTTCTAAACAATTCTTCATGCTAGTTAATACAGCTTGGAAAATTTCCTCTGGATCTTGTTCAGCTGTTGAAGGTGTTGGTGTGTGTAACGGATACTCAACACCAAAGCGACTAATTGCTCTTCCTTCCTTGTCAAAAAGCACTGCCTTTGTACTTGTTGTCCCAATATCTACACCCATCATAAAACTACCCATAACAATCCTCCTGTAATGTAAGAAAAGGGAAAACCACTTTGGTTATCCCTATCTCTGCTTATTTAGAACTACTTAAGCGTTTCTTTTATCACAAATCCATACTTTTCTTTAACCAATAAACACTCCTAAAATAAGTGCCACACTAACACCAACTAAACCAATTATTGTTTCCATCACAGTCCATGTTTTGAGTGTATCTTTTACACTTAAACCAAAATAACGTCCTACTAACCAGAAACCAGAGTCATTTACATGTGATAAAACAGTTGCACCAGATGCTATGGCAATAACGATTAATCCTAATACTGGTCCTTCAAGACCTAATATTGAAATAAGTGGTGCCATTAACCCAGCTGCTGTTACCATAGAAACTGTTGCTGAGCCTTGTGCTACTCGAACTACTGCAGCAATTAAAAAGGCTAACAAAATTGGTGGTAATGAAGAGCCTGCCATCATATCTCCGAGTACTTGACCTACACCTGAATCTATAAGTACTTGTTTAAATACACCACCAGCTCCTGTTACTAAAATAATAATACCTGCTGGTTCTAAAGCTTTTGTCGCTATATCCTGAACCTCTTGACGAGAATACCCTCTTCTTGTACCAAGTAATACAAAAGTCAAGATTGTTGCGATTGTTAATGCAACAAACGGATGACCCAGGAATGTTAATATTTGACGTACTGTATTTCCTTCTTCTAATAATACACCTGAAACCGTATTCAGTAAAATCAAAACTAAAGGAATCATAATTAAAGAAGCAATCAATTTAAAGCTAGGTAAATCTTTATCATATTCAATTTCTTCTAAATTCATATAATCAGGTACAACCACATGAATCTTTTTTGAGATATATTTAGCAAAAATCGGTCCTGCAATAATCATAGCAGGAATACCAGCTAATGTACCGAATAAAATAACCCATCCTAATTCTGCACCAATTAAATCTGCTACCGCAATTGGACCGGGTGTAGGAGGAATGAAGCTATGTGTTACAGCTAAACCTGCTAGCAATGGAATACCATAATATAAAAGTGACTTTCCTGTTTTCTTTGCTAAACCATAGACGATTGGAACTAAAATAATAAATCCTACATCAAAAAATACTGGTATTGCAACAAGGAATCCTGTAAGTCCTAATGCCCATTGTGATTTATCTTCACCAAACTTCTTAACAAGTGTTTGTGCTAAACGCTCAGCACCTCCGGAAACTTCTAGCATTTGTCCAAACATTGCACCTAATCCCACGACAACTGCTACAAATCCGAGGGTACCTCCCATCCCATTTTGCATCGATGTAACAACATCATTTAATGGCATTCCCGCTAAAATACCTACTATTAAACTTACTAGTAATAATGCAACGAATGCGTGTAATTTTGTTCGAATAACTAAAAATAATAAAAGAAAAATTCCAGCTAAAGCAACAAGAATTAACATTTGATCTGACATGATGATTCACTACCCTTCTTAGTCGGTTATTCTTTCCTCAATTTCATTTAAAATAAATACTTTTTTACTTTTTCTCTACTGCATGTCCTCCAAATTCATTTCGAAGAGCTGCTACAACCTTACCTGTAAAGGTATCATCATCTAAAGAGCGATAACGCATCATTAGTGCAAGTGTAATGACAGGTGCTGCAGTTTGTAGATCTAGTGCAGTTTCAACTGTCCACTTTCCTTCTCCTGAAGAATGCATAACACCTTTTATTCCTTCTAAATTTTTGTCCTTTGAAAAAGCATTTTCAGTTAGTTCCATTAACCATGAACGAACGACAGATCCATTGTTCCAAACTCTAGCAACCTTTTCATAATCAAAATCAAACGGGCTTTTGTCGAGCAAGTCAAATCCTTCTGCAATTGCTTGCATCATGCCATATTCGATTCCATTGTGTACCATTTTCAAAAAGTGACCGCTTCCAGCTTTCCCTGAGTAAAGGTAACCGTTTTCAACTGTGATATCTTGAAATAATGGTTCAATTTGACGAAAGACTTCCTCATTGCCCCCTACCATTGTGCATGCGCCATTTCGTGCTCCTTCAACACCACCACTTGTTCCACAATCAAAAAAGTAGATTCCTTTCATTTCTGATTTTTCATTTCTTCTAACTGAATCTTGATAATGTGCATTACCACCGTCTATGATTCTATCTCCTTCTTCTAATAAATCTACTAACTTATCAAATACAGCTTCTGTAGCGTCACCTGCTGGTACCATCATCCATACTGTACGAGGCTTTACTAATTTACGAACAAGCTCTTCAAGCGAATCAGCAGTTTTAACATTCATTGAAGAAATTTTTTTCATTGAATCTTTGTTTACATCATAAGCCACAACATCATACTCTTTATCTACTAGATTAAGTGAAAGCTGATACCCCATCTTCCCTAACCCGATCATGCCTATTTGCATCGTTTATCATCCTTACTTTTATGAAATAAATTTTCTTGATATCTTTATTATAAGAAAAAAATTTCTTTTTGCAAGCGATTCCAGAAAAATATTTTTTCTTTCTGATTAATTTAGTATAATAGAAAGAAAGCCCTGTCAGGAGGGAAGCAGGATGAAAAAGACACAAGATACTTGTTTAATCACTGTTCGCAAGCTTTACCCTAAGTTCAGCGTTACCGAAAGGAAAATTGCTGACTATATATTAAAAAATCCAAATAAAATTATTCATTCCTCAATTAATCAACTAGCAGAAGATCTCGAAGTAGCTGATTCAACTGTGTTTAGATTTTGTAAAAGAATTGGTTACAAAGGATATCAAGCAATGAAAATAGCTCTTGCATCAGAAATTGTTTCTCCTCTGCAAGATATCCATGAGAAGGTGAATGAAGGAGATACCGTTGATACAATTGCATCAAAAGTATTTCGATCAAATATAAAGACGATTGAAGATACGTTAACAATTGTAAATGAGGATCAGCTGCAACTAGCTGTTGATACGATAATAAACGCAGAGTCAGTGGAATTTTTCGGAAGTGGTGGTTCTAGTATCATCGCACTTGATGCATATCATAAATTAGTTCGTACAGGACTAAAGGTACATGCAGTGATTGATACACATTTCCAGCTTATGGCTGCATCACAAATGACGGAAAAAGATTGTGCAGTTTTTATTTCACATTCTGGATCATCAAAGGATATCCTCCATATTTTAAATGTTGTGAAAGCAACTGGTGCGAAGATGATTGCCATTACAAACCATGCTAAGTCTCCACTGAGTGGTGGTGTTGACATTCCTCTTTACACAGTCTCAGAAGAAACAGAATATAGATCTGAAGCACTTTCATCACGTATTGCTCAGTTAACACTTATAGATGTTCTTTATGTCAATATATTAATAAAGCGAGGCAATGAAGGGAAAGATGCTCTAAAGAAAATGCGAGAAGCTATTCTTGTAAAGCGGATTTAAGAAAAGCGTAAAGAGCCTGGAGGCTAGACACTACAACGAGGTAAAAACTTATGCTTTCTGAGCCAATATGTAAAAAACCAAGAAAACAGTGATCTAATCCACATCTCTGCATTTCTTGGTTTTATTTGAGTTATTATAACTGACCAAACTCCTCTACTAGCTCTCTAAATTTCTTCAAGGAATTTTCAATTGGATCTGGTGTTGTTAAATCGACTCCTGTTTTCTTTAATAATTCAAGAGGATAATCAGAGCTACCACTGCTTAGAAATGATAAATAATCAGTTAATAGATCTTGATCTCCTTCAAGAATCTTTGTGGCAATATGAATAGCTGAGGCAAATCCAGTAGCATATTTGTACACATAAAATGGTCGATAAAAATGTGGAATTCGTGCCCAACCAAATTTCACTTCATCATCAAATACAACATCAGGTCCATTATATTCCCTAAATAAAGATTCATAGATTTCATTAAAAACATCTACATTTAATGGTAAACCCCTCTCTGCCATTTCATGTGTTTTCATTTCAAATTCTGCAAACATAACTTGAGTAAAAAATGTACCTTTGAATTGATCAATAAAATGATTCACTAAATGTTTTCTAACTTCATTATCCTTTTCATTTTCTAATAAATAATTAATTAATAGCACCTCATTCACTGTTGAGGCAACCTCAGCAACAAAGATACTATATCGAGCTGTTATTTGCGGCTGATGAAGTGAGCTTAATTTACTATGAACACCATGACCACATTCATGAACTAGTGTAAATAAGCTATCCAAATTATCTTGATGATTGAGTAAGATAAACGGGTGGACACCATAAACACCAAGATTATAAGCACCAGAACGTTTTCCAGGTGTTTCCCTTACATCAATATAGCGTGATTCCTTGAATTCTTTTAATGTTCGAATATACTCTTCTCCTAAAGGAGCTAACGCTTTACACATAATGTCAAAGGCAGCTTCATAAGAAATTACCTGCTTCACACCACTTACTAGTGGAACACTCAAATCATACTGCCGAAGCTCAGCAACAGCTAATTTCTCCTTACGAATTTTTGTATACCGATGGAGAGAATCAAGATGATCCTTTGTTGTTGATATCAAATTTTGATAAACCTCTTTAGGCACTAAATCTCCAAATAAAGACTTCTCCAAAGCAGATGGATAATTTCGAAGGTTAGCAAGTGTCACATTATTTTTAATAGCAGCTGATAATGTTGAAGCAATTGAATTTTTCAATTGTAGATAAGGCTTATAATACGCTTTATATGCTTCTTTCCGCTTATCACGATCTTCATCTTCAATTAATTTAGCATACATTCCTCTAGTTAATTCAACCTTTTCCCCGTCTTCATTTGACACTTCTCCAAACTTTATATCTGCATTATTAATCATACCAAAAGTATCACTTGGAACTGAAAGGGCTTCACCGAGCTGAGATAGGATCTGTTCTTGATCCTTATTTAAGACATGATCTTTATACCTGAAGGAATCATATAAATCTTCTTCAAAATACGAAAGCTTTGGTTCCTCTATTATGTAGGTTTTTAACTTATTTTCATCAAGCCTTAATAGAAATGGCATAAAAAAGGATGTTGCAGAACTAGCTCTAACACTCAATTTTTTAGCCTGCTCAAGAAGGGATTGTGACTTTGTTTCTCGTGTATCTTCGTCCACCTTAAGCATCGCAAATGCATAGACTTTATTGAATAAAAAGGAAAGCTCTTCTTTTTTCTTTAAAAAATTATACAGGGAAGAACCACTATTTATATGATCTTCATATTCCGCTAATTCTTTTACTGTTTTCTCAATAGCCGAATAATCTTCTTTCCAATATGTAAGATCAGAATATAAGTCTGATAAATTCCATTTTTCTTGAATTGGTACTTCATTTCTAGAACTATATGAACTCATACTATCGCCCCTTTTAGTAATTAAAAATTTCACTGACACATCTATCACTTATATGTATTCCAACAGTTATTCGTCAATTCGTTGTTTACCTTGCTCAGTTACAGCAAATTTACGTGTCAATTTTTTAATGTTTTCAACTTTACGAAATCGTAAAGCAGACCAATCTTCATCAATCGCAACTTGTCTGACTGGTTCATAACCAATTTCCGCAAGCATTGCCCCAACTGTTTCACGACTACAATTTGATCCTCTGTAGATTTTGGATGTTTTCTTAGGATAACATAGCCAAAAAAGCCCATCCTCCTTTAATACTTGCTCTGCTTTTATTGCCAAAGATTTTAGTTCCTCATTTGTTGTTGCAAAAGCTTGTATAAACTCATATTCATGATCATATTTTACTTCTTTATGTACTTCTCCTAAAAAACTTTTGATAACACTCTCGAATGCCAGAGGAGAATTTAAAATTAATACCTCTTGTCCTTTATCCTTAAATTGTAATTTTTTAATCATTGCATTTTGTTCTAATTCCAATACGTTTCATCTCCACGTTTATGATATTTTAGATGTTTCTCATTAATTTCATCTCAATTATTTATAATAAGATCATTTTATCATCGTCATAATATGTATTCACTTATTCAATTTTAACAATATTCAAGCCATATTTTTCAAGAATCTAATTTTGTATGTGTTAGTTCACAACTGATAATGTTCGTACTAACCATTCTTGAATAAGTCCTTGTACTATTTCACGTTGATCAATATGAAGCATATGTCCAGCTTGATCCAGAACAGCATATGTCCCATGAGGAAATTTTTCAAGTAGTTTAAGATGATCTTTGTATCCACAAATAGCATCTTGCTTTCCTACTAAAATGGAAGCAGACTGTGAGAATTCATCTATCTCTGCAAATGGTACTTCAGATAAAAAATATCCATTTTCCCTCCAATTAGATAATAAAAAGTCTCTGTTTGCTAATAGTCGACCAGGTTGAATTTCCTCTAAAAAGAGATGATATCTTTCTATATCTTGATAAATCATTAAAGTTTCAAATGCTTTCCTACTATCATCATCTAATTTCTTTAATAACTCAGTATCTTTTGTTATAGTGATTTTATTTGGAAGATTTCTTGTTTTAGAATGAAGTGCAGTGGCCAACAAACATATACTTTTTACTTTATTACGTTTATGATGTAATACTCCTTGAGCCAAATATCCTCCATATGAAAATCCGATAAGAGAAAATGTTTTATTAGGTAGAATTTTATCAATAAATTCTAAGATATTACTTAGCATATCATCTGATGATTTAAAGTTCTCATTAATTGAACTATGACCATGAACTGGTATGTCAATATAAATCCGTTGAAACCCCTCACTTTTCTCAAAAACTGGCTCTAGCCATGATTTCATTGATCGATGATCTGTTCCCATTGAATGCATAATGACTATTGGAAGGCCAGTACCTTCTATTTCATAGTGGATGCTACCTTTTGTGACTATACACTTCATACTAATTGCTCCTATTCACCATTGCATATTGTCTTTACTTCTCTTGTGTTTTGGCTCTATCTAAAACTAAGCCGGGATAAACTCACCAAGACAAGAGAAAGTGTGCAAAGTATTTATGTCTATATCGTTTAATAATGAATAAATACATTCAATAACAGTCTGTTACGTAAAATGCAATTTTCTTGTATCTCTTTCTGCTAAAGGTACTACTACAGATAGATTGATAGCAAGCAAATAATATCCTACTATTCTTAAGGTAAATGATACCATAATGTTTTCTCCTAATAATATATCTCATTTCTAGCATTTCTAATGATGATATAAAAACGCGGTTCAGCTAAAAGTATTTAACTAATGAGAAACCCGAATTATGAGGTATCTTTCGCCTTATAATTCGGGTCTATGTTTTCTATTAATTGTTAAGCTGATAAAACAAGTTTGTTCCATTGTAGCAAAAACTCAAATTGGCTGGGAGGAAACTTAACCTTCCTTCTATTCCCGACGGAGTCGAGTGTCTTCTCCACCAACCCACTAAATTATATAAATAGTAGTAATAATATTTAATATTTTAGAATGATTTTGATTTACTCTTCTTTATGGATAATTTCTTTAAATAAACCTCCGCCTCGTTTTTTTTAAAAATTAATCTACAAATATTCATATACACATTACCTGATAACCATAGAAACAGCTATATTAGTTTTATTAATAAGGTTACTCTCCATTAAACCTAGGTAACCGTTTTTCTTTGAAAGCCTTTAACCCTTCAAGTCGATCTTGTGTAGGAATGATCGTTTCATATGCTAACCTCTCAAAATTAAGACCGGTCTTTAGATCAACATCCATACCCTTGTTGATGCATTTTTTGGCTTTTTGCATAGCTAAAGGTGCATTTAGGGCAATTCTATCTGCTATTTCAATTGCCTTTTCCTTTAATAAATCAGCTTTTGTTACATACTGGATTAAACCAATTTCAGCTGCTTCTCTGGCATCAAGTTTTCTAGCCGTATAAATTAGCTCTTTCGCTTTTCCCAATCCGATTAAACGGGGTAATCGTTGTGTACCTCCAGCACCAGGAATAATACCAAGTGAAGTTTCAGTTAACCCGAACCTTGCTGTTTCAGAAGCAATTATAAAATCACATGCTAACGCTAATTCCAATCCTCCACCTAAAGCTGCACCATTTATTGCAGCAATAACTGGCTGTGGAAGCTCCTCAAGTGAATTTATACATTCTCCAATTAAAGTTACCGCATCCCTAACTTGGTAGTCTGTCATTAAGGAACGTTCCTTTAAATCGGCTCCTGCACAAAAGGCTCCTTCTCCAGAACCTGATAAAATAATGCAGCGTATAGAACGATCAACTTCACAGGAATTAATAATCTCCTTTAATTCTTTTAATAACCCAATAGATAATGCATTTGCAGCGTGAGGACGGTTTAACGTGATAAAAAAAACACCATTTTCTATAGTTGAAACTAGTATATTTTCTTTCAATAAATTACTCCTTTCGATGATGATTAAGGATCTCACCAAAAATTTCAATCTGAAAATCTTCTAATATAGTTATAGATAATTCTTCACAAATTCTGTTGTTGTATCACCATTTAAAAATGCTTGGTGTTTAACAATTTTTTTCAGCATTGGAATATTGGTTTTTATTCCTTCTATGTCATAAGAATCTAATGTTTTTGCTAGTCTTTCTATCGCATCCTGACGATTTTTCCCTTTAACAATAAGCTTTGCTATCATAGGGTCGTAAAAGTGAGTAACTGTAGATTGGCTATGAACACCTATTTCATGTCTTACTCCATCATCGTGAGGCAATGAAAGCTTTGTAATTGTGCCTGGAGATGGAAAATGCGTTTTTGGATCTTCTGCATAAATTCTCACTTCAATAGCATGACCACTTCGATTAATTTGCTTCTGTGTAAAAGGTAATGTATGACCTTGAGCAATCTTTATTTGTTGCTCTACTATATCGATACCGGTTATTTCCTCTGTAACAGGGTGCTCCACCTGTATTCTTGTGTTCATTTCAAGAAAGTAAAAATTCTTATCTTGATCTACTAAAAACTCAATTGTTCCAGCATTTGTATAGCCAATCTCCTTTGCAGCAAGAATAGCTATCTCTCCCATGCGTAACCTTGTTTGTTCATCTATAAACGAGGATGGTGCTTCTTCAACTATTTTTTGATGACGTCGTTGAATAGAGCATTCCCGCTCCCACAAAAACACAGTATTGCCTTCATGATCAGTTAATAGTTGAATTTCAATATGTCGAGGATTTTCAAGATATTTTTCAAGATACATTTCACTATGACCAAAAAAACTAATTGCGCGTTTTTGATTACTTTCATACGCCTTTTGCATCTCGTTTCTCGATCTTACAACCTGCATACCAATCCCGCCGCCACCTGAGGATGCTTTTAACATGATTGGATAACCAATATTCTCTGCTTCAATAATCGCTTCATCAACTGACGAAAGAGGATGAGAAATTCCAGGTACAACAGGAACTCCCGCTTTTTTCATTATTGATCTTGCCTTAATTTTATCTCCCATCGCAGATATAATACTAGGTGATGGACCGATGAAAACAAATCCTTTTTCTTCACATTTTTTTGCAAACTCAGCATTTTCTGAAAGTAATCCATACCCAGGATGTATCGCATCTACATCACATATTTGAGCAACCTCAAAGATTTTCTCCATATTTAGATAACTATCTGCAACACGTGAGCCCCCTACAAGATAAGCTTTATCAGCTAATTTAACATGAAGAGAGTCTTTATCAGCTTCTGAATAAATGACAATAGTTGAGATTCCTAAATTCTCACAAGTTCTCATGATTCTAATCGCAATCTCACCACGATTTGCAATAAGGATTTTTTCAAACAATTGACTTCACCCCCATCTGCAACTTTTAACAACCTATTTGCCTTGCAATAACCATTCTTTGCACCTCTGATGTACCCTCTCCAATTTCTAAAAGCTTTGCATCTCGAAAAAATCGTTCAACTTGGTATTCTTTCATATATCCATATCCACCATGTATTTGAATCGCTTGATCACAAACCTTCATACACATCTCAGAAGAGAATAATTTTGCTATCGCCGCTTCTTTTTTAAACCTTTTCTTTTGAGCTTTTAACCATGCAGCTTTATAAACCATCAATCTTGCTAATTCAATATTCATGTTCATATCAGCCAGTTTAAATTGTATAGCTTGAAACTTAGATATACTTTGACCAAATTGTTTTCTTTCCTTTGCATATTGAAGAGCTTTTTCATATGCACCTTGAGCAATTCCAACAGCCATAGCAGCTATACCTATTCTTCCACCATCTAAAGTGGCTAAAAATTGCTTATAACCATGCCCTTCTATTCCTAGTAAGTTTTCTCTTGGTATCCTCACATTCTCTAACACTAGTTCTGTTGTATTTGAAGCATGAAGACCCATTTTCTGATAATGATCATGAATGGTAAAACCTTCAGAATTGGTAGGTACAATAAATGCACTAATTCCATTTGTACCTTTTGAACGATCAGTAACGGCAGTAATCGCGAGATATTTTGCATAACTAGCATTTGTGATATAGCATTTTGATCCAGAGATCACCCATTGATCACCTTCTAAAATGGCTTTTGTTTCTGTACCACCAGCATCAGAACCAGCATTTGGTTCTGTTAAACCAAATGCGCCTAGGTACTCACCTTTACATAGAGGTGTTAAGTAAGCTTCTTTTTGCTCATCTGTTCCAAATAAATCTATTGGTGCAGCTCCTAAAGAGATATGAGCTGAATACGTTATTCCTGTTGATGCACAAACTCTACTTAATTCTTCAACAACAATTGCAAAACTTATCGTGTCTGCTTCACCACCACCGTATTGCTCTGAAAAAGGTAAACCCATCATTCCTAAATCTGCTAATTGATCAAAAATCTCTTTAGGAAATACACCAGAAGAATCTCTTTCATCAGCTCCTGGTGCAACCTTAGCTTCCGCAAACTCATGTATTACCTTACGAATCATCTTTTGTTCTTTTGTTAATTCAAAGTCCATTTCACTTTCCCCTTCCTCTTATAAGATCAATAGACTTATCGTTTAAACAGGATAAACTGGATGCTTTCGTTCTGAGAAAACAACATATTTTGACATATAGGCTTGATACCTTGAAACCAATTCTGATCTCAATGAATTAGCTGGAACGATTCCATCAATAATCATTTCAGAGGCCAATCTATATATATCAATATCTTCTTTATATTGATTCCTTTTTTCTTGGATGAATTCTTGCTGCTCTTCTTCTGGCAATTCGGCAATTTTCTTTGCATACACAGCATTCACGGCAGCTTCAGGACCCATTACAGCAATTGAAGCACTAGGTAATGCTAAACAGCAATCAGGCTCAAAAGCAGGTCCTGCCATTGCATATAATCCTGCTCCATAAGCTTTTCTAACAATAATTGATATTTTCGGGACAGTTGCCTGTGACATACTAGCTATCATTTTTGCTCCATGCCGAATAATTCCTGCTCTTTCTACCTTAGTGCCAATCATAAAGCCAGGTATATCTGCTAAAAACAAAAGTGGAATATGAAAGGCATCACAAAGATTGATGAATTTTGCAGCTTTATCTGCGGAATCGTGTAAAAGGACTCCTCCTTTAACTTTAGGCTGGTTCGCAATAATTCCAACAGGCTGACCATCTAACCGGCAAAATCCAGTAATTAATTCAGGTGCAAATAATTTTTTTATTTCAAAGAACGAGTTTTCATCAATGACTCTATGAATTAACTCATACATATCAAATGGAATATTCTGATTTTCCGGGATAATTTCTTCAAGTGTTTTCGTATATTGTTTTGGAGTAATAGATTCAGTTATCGGTGGTTTTTCTAAGTAATTTACTGGAAAGTATGAGAGGTAATTTCGTGATATTTCAATGGCTTCTTCTTCAGTTTTTGCTAACACATCACCACAGCCTGAAACAGAACAATGCATGTTAGCTCCTCCCATTTCTTCAAGGGAGACTTTTTCACCTATAACCATCTCTGCCATTCGCGGTGAGCCTAGATACATTGAAGCATTGCCATCAACCATTATAACAACATCACAGAATGCTGGAATATATGCTCCACCTGCTGCTGATGGACCAAATAATACACAAACCTGTGGTATTTTCCCTGAAAGCTTTACTTGATTGTGAAAAATCCTTCCAGCTCCTCGTCGACCTGGAAACATATCAAGTTGATCTGTAATTCTAGCACCGGCAGAGTCAATGAAATAAATAAGTGGTACTTTTAATTTTTCAGCTGTTTCTTGAATACGAATCATCTTTTCAACTGTTTTAGCTCCCCACGAGCCAGCTTTTACTGTTGAATCATTTGCAATTACACATACTGTTTTACCATTGACCTTACCCATCCCTGTTATCACACCATCTGCAGGTAAGTTTTGATCAAGGCAATTTGCAAAAACACCATCTTCAATATCGATGTTATCATCAAAAAGAAGTTTTAATCGATCACGAACATATAACTTTCCTCTTGAGCGATTTTGTTCATGATATTTGATATGGCCACCTTTTTTAATATCATTCAATGACTTCTCTACCTTTTTTCCTAAAAACAACTAGCATGCCCCCTCTTATTCATGATGAATTAGAATTATCGTGTTTTTCTTGATGAAGTCAATTTAATCTAAAGTTTTTCTACTAATTTTACTATCATAACTGAACAAAGGTTCACCAATTACATCTTGAATATATAATGCAGCATGATGAATTTTATTTTTACTAACATTCGTTTCTATGTTCATACGATCTAACATGTATAATAGATCATCAGTTGCAAGATTTCCAGAAGCACCTGGTGCATAAGGACAGCCTCCAAGACCACCTATTGAACTATCAAATTTTGTTATCCCGAGCATCAAGGAAGCGGTTACATTTGCAAGTGCAGTACCTCTTGTATTATGAAAATGCATAGCAATTTTATCTGTAGAGTAATATTTTAATAAAATCGCTAAAACGTCTTCAACTTGCTTCGGAGTAGCTACACCTATGGTATCTCCAAGTGACACCTCATTAACACCCATTTCAAAAAGCTTTTCACAGATTTTCATAACCTTTGAAATCGAAATTTCTCCTTCGTATGGACAGCCGAAAACAGTAGATATATAGCCTCGAACAGATTTATGAGAGGATAGAGCATCACTCACTACTTCTTTTAAGATCGGATAAGTATCTTCAATGGACTTATTAATATTTTTTTGATTATGTGTTTCACTTGCAGATATAAACACAGAAACTTCATCTATATTTGCTTCAATTGCTTTTTCTAATCCCCGTTGATTTGGAACTAATGCTGCATAAGTGACACCATCCACACGCATTATTTTATTTGCTACTTCCAGTGAATCTGCTAATGCAGGAATCCATTTTGGATGAACAAACGATGTGATTTCTATATATGATAACCCTGTATGAGATAATTTGTTGATCCAATTTATTTTATCTTCTGTAGAAACGAGAGCCTTAATATTTTGCAAGCCATCACGAGGACCAACTTCCTTAATATTTACTGATTTAGGCCAATTCACAATGTTGCTCCTTTCTACTCTATCTCAACTAATACATCATCCTCATTAACAAAATCACCTTCATTAATATGAACCGCTTTAACAGTTCCTGATACTTCTGCAGCAATAGGGATTTCCATTTTCATTGATTCCAATATCACTACATCTTGACCTTCTTCAACTTGATCACCTACACCAATCAATACTTTCCATACACTTCCAGCCATACTTGCTTGTACTTTATCCATTTCATCCCCCCTTGTCTCATTGTCGTACGATTTTTTTGCTATGCTTAATAATTGTCATGATCACAGTTTCAAAACCTAATAAAGAAACCTACTACTATACTATTCAGGTTTTTTTCACTTATAATCAAACTAATTTAATTTAAATATTCAGAAAAATAGTTTGATAAACAGTATATGAAATAAGATAATTACCTAAAAAAAGAAAATAGAAAAAGCATGCTACAAGTATAAATGCATGCTTTGATCATAAAATTTATTTTCCTAAAATAACTTTTTGAAAAACTTAATTAACTTGTTTTCATCATGTTCATGATCTTGTTTTTCAATCGACTTTGTTATGTATATATTTTTTTTATCGATGGCATAATCATATGCCAGCACTAATCCTAAATCCGTTTCATTCTGTTTATCTGTAGAAATTAGAAATTTATTACCAGTTTTATTCGCTAATTTTATGTAATCTGACAAAAAAGTATAATTCATCGTACCATTTAAAAACAAAGTAGCTTCCTTATTTTTGTTCATTAATTCTTCAACCTCTTGATACGTACCTTTTTCTCTAACTTGTTTCTTCGTTAAAACTACGACAACTCTTTCTCTTAACGTACCAAGAAATTTACGTCTTTCATCAGGGTTAATTTCTCGAGCACCATAAATTCCTTGTTGGATATATTCATCAAGTTTCGTTTTATCCATACTTCTTACCCCCAGCTTTTTTCAGAACGAAAACTAGTCATTAATTACTAGATTTATTTTATATTCTAATCAAAAAACATTAATTCTTCACAAATGAAATTCTATGTAAAACAGGATATTTGTATACAATGTCAAGTATTCTTGTTGCAATGAACTGACATATAACGGCATAAATAATTATGTTTACATCAACAATAAATCCTGTTGATAATAACAGTGTCCCGTTCACAACAAATAAGATTCTCCCTGGAGCAAGCCCGGTCATTTTTGCTAAAATTAAGGCTAATATATCCATACCACCAGAAGATGCACCCATTTTAAATAATATTCCCAAACCTAATCCAAAAATAACGGCTCCGAGTACTAAATCTAGAAATACATTTGATATTGGAGCCAGGATATAGGGTGTTAAGGTGTTAATAGTTGCTGATGTTACTGTGACACAAAACATTGTCCATAGAGCACTTTCTTTGCCGAGCCATTTAACTGCTGCTAAAAGAAAGCTTGCGTTTAATATAAAAAGAGTTAATGCAAATGGTATTTCAAATAAATAATTAAACAACACACTTATACTTGCAGCTCCACCTGATGGGATAAAATGTGGAAATAGAAAGAATGTCATAGCCAACCCTTGAATAACCGCTGCTAATCCAAGAATTAATGCTTTTTTGATCGTTATATTCATTTTTGACTCCTTAATTTTACTGCTAAAAATTAGTTAATATTTCTATAATAAAATGCCATATATAGCTTAAAGAAACAAGTGAAAAACTTTATCCAATATGGCCACTTGTTTCTTAAACATAGTAATTATTGTCAGAATCTAGAGCACGATAAAAACCAACTCATTGTTTTTACGAGTTGGTCTAATTACAAAACGCCAGATTCCTATCGATCACAGCTTCAAAAGTTAAGTTGTTCTTTGTGTTAACCGTTCAATAATTGTAGCAAGTAACAAAGTACGTTCAACTAAGCTAGGTATTTCTAAATACTCTTTGTCACTATGAGCATTTCCACCTACAGGCCCTAATCCATCGATTGTCGCTACACCAAGTGATGATGTAAACGATGCATCAGATCCACCACCTGTTGAGGTATCTTCTATTTCAATCCCAATCTCGTCTCCGACATCTTGAATGATGCGGAGTAATGCCCGTGTTTTTTTATTTTTCTCCATTGGTGGTCGATTCATTTCACCCTCAAGAGATATTTTCGTACCTGCTACATCAGAAGAAGCACAAATTTTTTCTAATCTTTCCTCAAGAAGCTCTACCTGCTCCATTTCTTTAATTCGAATATCGATTTGTGCTTCTGCATGGTCTGATACTGTGTTCGCACTTGATCCACCTTCAATTAAACCTACATTCACACTTATTCCATTTTCATGATCAGATAATTCATGTAATTGGATAATTTTATGAGCTAATTCCTCAATGGCACTTCTACCTTTTTCTGGTTCAATGCCAGAGTGTGCTGCTTTTCCTTCAATAATTAATGTGTAATTTCCTTTTCCTCTTCTTGAAGACACTAATGAACCGTCTTTCCTTGCTGGCTCCATGACAAGTGCATATTTCTTGCCCTTTGCTTCACGTTCAATAATAGCTCGTGAAGAAGGCGAGCCAATTTCCTCATCACTATTTAGCACGATACGAATGTTTTTATACCCTTCATAGCCCTCTGAAATTAAGGCTTTGATCGCATATAATACCGTTGCATGGCTTGCCTTCATATCAATGACACCTGGACCATATGCGCGATTTCCAGTAATTCGAAAAGGTCTTTCGGATACAGTTCCCTCAGGAAAAACCGTATCCATATGAGCCAGTATAATAATCGCTGGATTTATCGCATCTTTATGTTGAATGATCAAATGATTACCATATTCCTCTTGTGGTTCAACAATTACATGAAATCCAAGATCTTTATAGTTTCTTTTTAAAATCTCCCCAATTGTATCTACACCTTGTTTATCATATGATCCACTATCAATATTTACTATCTTCTCTATAAAAGCGAGCATTTCAACTTCATGCTCTTCTAAGAATGTTTCCATCTAGCATTTTCCTACTTTCTTTCCTACAATAAAAATATCTATTTTTAAGGCTGTTATATATCTGAATAAATTATCTTTTCGAAAACAGTTATTAATTAAGATTTTACCAGATTAAAGGCAACAAGGTAAGTGGAGCTGATGAATAATTACATCATTACATTAGCAATACCCCATAATAATATAAAACTGATCACAATTGTTATATTAGACAATGTGCCTACAAATTTTTGATCATATTGAAATTCGACCGAATATGGAAGTACTGATACAGATGTTGGTAAAAGGAAACCGATAAGCAAAGTATATTTAAACATGTCATCAAAAGGTAAAAAGAGAAAACATAGACTTCCCGCTAATAAACCAATACCATATCTTATACCTAAAAATTGGAGCATTAATTTTAGATAACTTTTATTAAAAGAAAAATTCAAATAGATTCCTAGCAATAAAAGAGACATTGGCATATTAGCTTCTGAAATAATACTTGCAACATCTATAATAGCGGTAGGAAGCGTTAATCCAACTAAATTTAATATAACAACACTTATATAAGTCATTAACGGAATTGATTTAGACAATTTACTGATTACTGTTTTATAATCCAGCTTTACCTCTTCTTGTGAATAAAAGCTTCCAATCAAATAACTTAATCCAAAAACGATAAATGCATTACCAACGTCAAACATGCCAAAGTAGGTAATACCCTCTTTCCCAAAAATGACCTCAACAAGAGGATAGGCAAATAACCCGATATTAAAACCAGGAATCATCATGCCTACCATTCCCTTATTTTTTCTACTTTTCTTCCTTAGGAAAAACAGTCCGACAAAGCCAATTAGTATTCCATATATAAAGCCAACAAAAATGAGCATAAATAATGAGTTATCAATTTTCAACCCGTTAAATGTAGCGATAATTAAAGAAGGTAGAGTAAGATTGAATATAATTCTTGCTAAGCCTTCTCCATCTTTTTCTTTAATAATATTTCTTCTTTTTAATAGATAACCTAATGCGATAATGATAATACAATATAAAAATTGCATGTTAAAACTATCCAAAATCTAGAACCCCTTACTATATAATGTATACTATTATACATTACTTATTGAATTATTACTGTTTAACATCCTTCCTTTACCCTAGTAAACTATTTGATTATTTTTAATTTTATGTTAAATTTAAATGTATGACAAAGAAAGGGTGTTTACTATGGATCAATTTACTAATATTACAATCGACAAGAAAGCAAATGTTTACTTTGAAGGTAAAGTAACAAGTCGAACAGTACTATTTGAAGATGGTACAAGAAAAACTCTAGGAATCATGCAGCCCGGAGAATACGAATTCGCGGCGGAATTAAAAGAAGAAATGGAAATTGTAGCTGGACATTTAGATTATAAATTAAATGGGCAAGACTGGCAGACAATTGAAGGAAACGGTGTTTTTTATGTGCCAGCCAATGAATCATTCCAAGTAAAGGCATATTCTGTTGTTGATTATTGCTGTTCTTACATAAAGGAATAATAACAAAATGACGGGCAGTCTTGTCCGTCATTTTTGTATGTTTATTTCTCTTCTGCAAACTGAACTAATTTGAAAAGAAATTGATAAATAATAGCTAAAGTTTCACCTATTGATGAGTTCTCATTAAAATTTTCTACAAGTTCCAGCTTAAAATTCAAATCCCATAATCCATCTTGTTGATTAAAGATTAAATTATATTTAAACTCTGATTCAGTAAGCTGTTGATTTAAATACTCTTTAATAAAGTTTTCAGCTTTCTTTTTCAGCTTTAAACCAAGCATTACTTCATACGTACCAAAGACATCATCAATTTCTAATGACATGGAGTCAACACCAATAACATCGAACCACTTAGACTCAACATAAATAAATTCAGCTTTATGTTTTTTTAGGTACGTTATTGATTCTTTAAGGAAATCTGATTTTTCAACAGCTATACTTTCATCTGTTTCTTTATTACTTCGTTCAATATACGCATCATCAAATCGAGTTATTGGATTATCCGCCTTAAGGTTCGTCATATCCTCTGTTAATAGTTCATGTTTCTTAAGGTAATCTATCTCTACTTGAAATAGTAATTCCTTTTTATCTTCGACTAGCGGTAAAATTATCTGCTTTACTTGTTCTTTTAACAATATATATCCTCCATTCAACGCTATTACTGATGTTTCATTCTTCTACTTTACTAACTATATCAGAATATCTCACTAACATGAAAACAGGGTACTTAATACAAGTCAATCTCAAGTAAAATTGGGCAATGATCACTACCTATGACCTCTGAATGGATTTCTGCGTCATTAATTTTATTTGCTATTTTATCTGATACAATAAAATAGTCAATTCTCCATCCAATATTTCTTTCTCTCACTTTACTCATATATGACCACCAAGTAAAGCAGTCACCTTTTTTGGGGTAAACATATCTAAAACTATCAACAAACCCGGATTCTAATAGCAGTGACATTTTTCCTCGTTCTTCGTCTGTAAAACCTGAATTCCCTTTATTAGATTTAGGGTTTTTAAGATCAATCTCATTATGTGCAACATTCAAATCTCCACACAAAATGACAGGTTTCGTTTTTTCCAATAACACCATATAATCACGAACTTCATCTTCCCATTGTAGACGATAGCCAAGTCTAGCAAGATCTCTTTTAGAGTTGGGTGTATATACTGTTACAAAATAAAATTTTGCAAATTCTAATGTAATAATTCGGCCTTCAGCTTCATCCTCTTTGTCGCCTAAACCATAAGAAATAGATAGTGGTTTTTGCTTAGTAAACACAGCTGTTCCAGAGTAACCTTTTCTTTCAGCATAATTCCAATATTGGTGATAGCCATCTAGCTCTAACGAAATTTGACCTTCTTGACATTTTGATTCCTGAATACAAAAAATATCTGCATCAACTTCATGAAAATAATCTAAAAATCCTTTTTTAACACAAGCTCGTATTCCATTTACATTCCAAGATACTAATTTCATCTATACTCAACTTCCTTATTTCAAATATTGAATGAACAAAGTACTATCATAAACTATTTTTCTATTTTTCTAAACTATTATCTATTCCTTTGATAAAATAGGACTTCATCACCGAATTTAGGAAAAACTTTGTTCACCAACACTTCATCAAACATCACTATTAAGAAAGTACTCCTCCACAAAAAAAACTGACTGTAATTAGTCAGCTTTGCTCATCTTTATTTCTTTCACTTTCTGAACTTGCTCATCTGGCCACCATGCACCACAATCATCAGATACTACACAAGCTGCACATTTTTCCAGATCAAACACCTTCATCCCTGTTATTGGTGGAGAATATAGATGAAGAGTTACAAGTTTCGAATCTAGAGAAACGGCCATTTTGTGGACTCCTTTGCGTGGTGCAAAAAACATGTTTCCTTCTTCCTGAATCTCTGCTAGAAGCTCTTTTGGTAAGTAGCTTCCAGATGCTTCATATACAGTATTTTTTGCTGCTCCTTTAACAACCTGAATCCAGCCACAAGATTGACCATGATCATGTGGTGCACACTCCAACTCAGACCAGTTCATCACTAAAAGCTCTAGATAATCATTTTTAAATAATAGCTTACGATAATATGGTTTTCCAGCTGTATCACTATTTACTAAAAGATATTGAAGATCCTCAAATTTAATATCCAACCTTTGTAATGACTTTTTTAAACCTTCTTTTGAAAAATCCCCAGCATTTTGTAAAACATGTTCAATCCAAGCTATTACATCCAAAAAAATCGACCTCCTTATTTTCACAAAAACCGCGAACAGATAGTCAATTCAAAGGATATTAGTTCAATTATTATCGTCTTTTATGTTGAAAAAATTGATTGTATAATTTATAAAATTGACCATTTACAAAAATGACACCTATTATAATTATGATTCCACCTATAATACTTATGATCATGATTTTTTCATTAAGAAGAATGATTGCAGCAATTAAGGTCGCCAATGGCTCTAGATATAGAAAAACAGAAACTTGAGATGCCTCTAGAACAGTCAGTGCTTTTGCCCAATACCAATAAGCAACACCTGAAACAAATATTCCTAGGAAAAACAAATGACCCCACTCTCCACTGTTAAGTAAGGAGAGGGATTTCCAGCTATTATTTCGAAATAAAAACGGTAATGTTAAAAGAAATCCTAAGAAACTCATATAAAATGTGATGACTAAGGGTGACGCACCTATGTTTAATTTTTTCAAAAGAACAGAATAAACAGCCCAGTTCAACGTACTTAAGATCATTAATAGATAACCAATATTTAACTTTGGTGCAATTCCATTTTCAGATCCTGCTGTTGTGACCATCATTACACCAAATATCGCTAAAACCATGCCTATTGCTTTCATAATTGTCATTTTTTCATTTAAAAAAATCATCGAAAGAATTACTGTAAAAACGGGAGAAAAAGAAATCATCCACCCTGCAGCAGAAGCTTCAATTGTTAAAAGTGCTGTTGCTTGAAGTACTTGATGAATAAATACACCTAATATCCCTAAAACAATTAAGTGTGGAATATATGTAAAGGAAATATTAAGCCTTTCTCCTAAAAGTAATAATAATAAAAGTAGAAATAAAGAACCAATGCCAAAACGAATGACAAGTAATGTATATGGATCAAGCTTATCTAAAACGGCTTTTGTCGATACAAAGGACACTCCCCAAAAAGTAATCGACATAGTAGCATATAAGGCTGCAGCAGCATTCTTAGTCGGAAAATTCATAAGGCTTTATCTCCTCAGAAATATAATATATCTTATCCTATGCTTGTCCTGTATAAGCATGTATAAAATGAAGAGAAAGATTTATTTTTAGGTCACTTTGCTGAAAAATTGTAGCTATATCCAAAAAATAAAATAGTTTATAAGGAGAGCACTTTTTGAAGAAGTAATGTTATTAGACTTATTTCAGTGCAAATTTTTTCAGTAGTTCTAATAACAAAGTACGAGAAAACAGCCATATTACATACAATCTATGTTACAATGAGTGAACACTCATTCATTTATTGTGATATTTTATGATTCAACTTGGAGGGGATATTCTTGAAACAGATCGGTCCGATTAAAATAATTGAAGGCCCTAATGACAGTAAAGTGCCTTTTTCTAGAAGCTTATTTATCGATGGTGCTGAAAAAGTGTTAATTGATACTGGTGCAGATCCGAGAGCCCTTGAAAATCTCGAGCAAAAGCATAGTATGAATTTGATCATCAATACACATTATCATCCCGATCACACATGTCATAATTACCTTTTTCCTAACACTGAAAAATGGATTAATCCGATAGAGTTTGAAACTGTTTCATCTATTGAAAATGTAGCAAAAGAAAATGGGATTTTTCAGGAATGGGGAAAAGAAGGTGTTGATCAATGGAAAAAAACAATTCCTGACGAATGGATTACCTCTCTTTTAAGTATTAATGGAACATACGAATATGAAAAACAGTACAATTTGGGTGATGTAAACATGATCTTATTACATACTCCCGGACACACAAAGGGATTTGCCTGTCCCTATTTCCCTGATATAGGTATAGTTTATACAGGAGATTATGATATGACATCATTTGGTCCTTGGTATAATGGAACAGACGGTGACATTGAAGATTTTGTTCGCTCAGGACAGCGTCTACTAAACCTTGATGCTGATGTTTATATTACTGGTCATCAAAAAGGTGTATTCACAAAAACTGAATTCACAAGGAGCATGAGTGATTATTTAGCCATCATTGATCAACGCGATGACATCATTTCTAAACATGTACAATCGGGAATGGATTTTGAGGAATTATCTTCTATCGGTATCTTTTACCCAAAGAAGACACTTGAACATACATTACTGAGAACTTGGGAACGAAGTGGAATTCGTAAGCATCTTGAAAGACTAGGTTATATTGTGAGGGGAACGGAAATAAAAAGTTATATACGCACCAAATAAAATATAATGCTGATTTGGAGAATAGTAGAGGGGTTCTCCCCTCTATTCCTCTTCTTCCATTAAATCTTCAAAAGCAGATGAAACCTTTTCAAATTCTTCATCACTTTCGATTGGTGAAAAGTCTCCCTCTTCATCAACCGTTAAAAAGAAAACATCAATATCTTCTTCAGATTCATCTTGAATATCATCAACAAACCCTACTGCTACATAATCTGTGTCTTCTAGAGTTATTGCAGCTAACACTTCTACTTCATTTTCTTGACCTTGTTCATCTGTAATTGTAAATACTTCGCCTACTTCAATCTTTTCCATGAATAAAAACTCCCTTCTAACGTACATATAGTACCATTACTTCAATAATGTTGCCATTAATAAGAAATTTAATGCCTATTTAAAGGGAAAACCCTATTAAATATGTGCTAAAAAGGAGATAACTGGATGGCTATTCGACCATATTATTTAAAATCTTCATTACCCTTTAATGATAAACATCACAAAGGAAAATTAACAGTAGAAGGTAAAGGTATTATAACAACAAAGCCTGATAAATCATCCATTACTTTAGGGATTATAACTGAAGATCAAGATGTAATAAAAGCACAAAATAAAAATTCAATTATTACAAATAACGTAATAATTTCACTGCGAAAAAGTGGAATTAGCAATAACCAGATCCAAACAATTTCCTATACAATACAACCGCTTTATCAATATGTCGATGAGCAAAATGTTCTTACAGGCTACAAAATAAGTCATATTCTTGAAGTAACTTTATTCGATTTAGATTTAATCGGAGAAGTTTATAAAGTCGCAGTCTCAAGCGGAGCAAATATTGCTGAAGGCTTAAAATTTTCTCTTTCTAATGAAAATTATTATTATGATAAAGCGTTGAAAAAGGCGTTAAAACAAGCAACATTAAAAGCAATATCACTTGGTCAGCAAATGGGTGTTACTATTAATACGATTCCAATAAAAATAACCGAAAATTCTTCACCTCAACCTTTAAGAGATGTTATGTATTCTTTCACTGCTGAAACAAACCTTCATGACACGCCTCCAATTCAACAAAGGGACATTTCAATAGAAGCAAATTTAACCGCAGAATATTATTATTAAACATTATAAGAAATTTTTACTAACTCAACTGCATGGCTCTATTTCACTTCATTTGCTTAATTAAAGACGGATGAAAAATCATCCGTCTTTATTTATCATTTTTCTTTGAGTAATATCTCAATTTCACTTAAAAGATTTTGCTGAATTTCTTCAACCTTTTTGAAATCCATCGCCTCTATATAATAAGACTCTAATTCATCTCTTAATTTCTTCGCTTCTGATAAATAACCAATCGCTTCTTTCATTTTATCTTTATAAGCTTTTGTTGTTCTTTGTATTTCTGATGCGAATTTTTCATCAGTACCTGGAGTTATACAAGACTCATACATATCAATAATTTCATCAGAGTTTCGATCAGGAAAATACTCATGTGGTGCTGTGCTGTCAAAAATAGCTATACCTCTTTCGCGAAGTATGACCATATCGAGACTATTTGGATCAAAGCCACAATGATATACTTCTACATCAAAGCCTTTTTGCTCACCAGCTGCAACAATTTTTTTAAGCATGGTAGATTTACCTGATCCCGCTCTACCTTTAATAAAATAACGTTTCTCTATATCCTCTGTTAAATTTTGAATAAAATCTACTGCTCCATCTGGAGTAGCTGCACCTAAAAATCTATGTTTAATTTTTGACTCTTTTTTCAGGAAAGCTTCTCCATAAAATTGAGAAATTAGCTTATCTGTCAATTCATTAGCTTTAGTAAAATCCATATTCGATATATATATATCTTCTATATCATCATGTGCACTCAATGATTCAGCAAATGTTTCATAAGCTGCTTCAAATTTAAGAGCAATATTTTCATTGAGCTTAAGTATTTCAGCTTTATTTTTTATTAACTGCTGTGAATTCCAAGCTACACCTAAGTTTACATATTCTTCAATTACTCCAGGTGCCTTAGGTTCAATAATATGTGGTGGTGTGCCATCAACAACACCGATTTTTTCATTTGTTAATATAACACCATCAATCGAGTTTGTATCTGATGCACAATGTAAATATTCTACATCTATCCCCTTCTCTTCCATTGCATTTCCGATTCTTTTCATCAATGAGGATTTTCCAGTACCAGGTCCACCTTTTAAAATATATAAACGCTCTAAATCATCTAAAGCAGAATCATAAAGACTGTAAAAACCTTTTGCTGTATTACCTCCAGCGTAATAATGACGAACCTTTCCACTCATCAAATCACCCTTTCAAGCCTATTTCTTACAACATATGTAGATAATCTTACAGAGGTGAATGCCTATTTTAAGATTATGAATCGATGTTGATTTTCATAGCATTTATGAGTATACAAGCCGAAAACCTGCATTGGTATCAAACGAAAAAATGCTAACTTAATAGTAATCCTTATGAACTAACCTATTTTCAGGTATAATAAATTCAGGTAGGTTATAAAGATATTTATAACCTACCTGAATATGTTCTAAAGGAGATTTAAATGTGAATTCTAAAGATGTAGAAAATAAAATAATAGAAAACTATCAAAAAGACGAGAATATGATGATCTTAATCTTTGCACAATGGTGTGTAAATCATAGTCTTGATCCTTATGAAATATATGTAAAAGCATATCCAAATCAACAACAAAACCCTGCTTTAAAACAAGCAATAGATTTAACGGTGTCAAAGGAGGAAGCTGGAGAAATTCCAGATCAAACATTACTGAATGTATTATCTCTTTTTGGCAATGAAGATCTAGCATTTGTTGTATCAGAGGAAATAAGTAATATAAAGAAAAACACTGATTAGGAGCATGTAAACATGAGAAAAAAATTAGATCACATAGGGATAGCAGTCCGTGATTTAGAAAGTAGCTTGTCCTTTTATATGAAAATTCTTGATGCTACATTAATAGATCGCTACACAAGTCATGCAAAAGGCGTTGAAAGTGAAATTGCGATTATTGATTTAGATGGTGAAAGAATTGAACTATTATCACCAACAAATAACACCACTTCACCGATTGCAAGATTTATTAAGCAAAAGGGAAAAGGTGTTCACCATATCGCATACAAAGTAGAAAATTTAGACGATGCCATTATATACCTAAAAGCACAAGGAATACGTGTATTAGAAGATACCCTTAGGACTAACAAACATGGCAGGAGATTAATTTATTTAAATCCTGCAGACACAGAAGGCACTATAATAGAGTATTGTGATTATCCTTCTCCTAAAATATAATTACTCATGTTTATTCGTTTTAATAGATGTCTTTAAAGGACTATACTTTAGAACTATCAAAGCGTGAAAACGACACATAGAAAGATAAAAGTCCAGTTTTATCAATGATTTAACTGGACTTTACATCTTTCTTATTTTTCAAATTTCTTAAATATCAATGTCGCATTATGTCCACCAAAACCTAGTGAATTAGATAACACAACATTAATATTTGCTTGCTTTGCACCATTTGTTACATAATCTAAATCCAACTCTTCGTCTGGCGTTTCGTAATTAATTGTTGGAGGAAGTATCCCCTCTTTAATCGCTAATAACGAGAAGATTGCTTCAATTGCACCTGCAGCACCAAGCAAATGTCCTGTCATTGATTTTGTCGAACTAACAGCTAATTGATAGGCATGCTCACCAAAAACTTCTTTTATTGCCATTGTTTCATATAAATCATTGTAATGTGTGCTTGTGCCATGAGCATTAATATAGTCTACTGTATCTGCTAACAGACTAGCATCCTTTAACGCTAGCTTCATTGCACGTTGTCCACCTTCACCATTTGGTGCAGGTGTTGTAATATGATAAGCATCACCTGTTGCTCCATAACCAACTAACTCTCCATAAATCTGTGCACCTCTTGCAAGGGCATGTTCTAACTCTTCTAATATAAGCGTTCCTGCTCCTTCAGCAATAACAAACCCATCACGATTTTTATCAAAAGGACGACTTGCTGTATGAGGATCTGAATTAGTAGATAAAGCAGTCATATTGGCAAATCCTGAAATAGTCATATCTGTAATAGCAGCTTCTGCTCCACCTGTTACCATCATATCTGCGTCACCATTTTGGATAACCCGAAAAGAGTCTCCTATTGAATTTGCTCCTGATGCACAAGCAGTTACTGAACAATTATTTATTCCTTTTGCACCCAATTCTATCGAAACTCTTCCTGAAGCCATATCAGGGATAAACATTGGGATAATAAAAGGACTAACACGTCTTGGACCTTTATCTAAAAAGCGCTTGTGCTGTTCCTCGAATTCATCAAGTCCACCAATTCCAGAGCCAATCCAAACACCCACACGCTCTGCTGATACATTTTTCCCAATCTCTACATTTGCATCTTTAATGGCCATTTTACTAGCTGCAATAGCTAGATGAGTGAAGCGAGCCATTCTTTTAATTTCTTTATAATCAATATATTCAGCAGGATCAAAGTTCTTCACTTCACCTGCTACCTTTACATTAAACTTTTCTGTATCTACTCTTTTCATAGGTGCAATACCTGAAACACCATTTTTTATATTGTTCCAAGATGTTTCAACATCATTCCCTACTGGTGTAACGGCTCCCACTCCTGTAATGACAACTCTTTTCTTCATCATTCATACTCCCTTCTCTCACTTACAGTATCAGGATATTTTTTATTATTCGGCTCTGTTAAACTTTGTTGTTGATTTCCGTTACAGGCATTCGCTTTCCCGGGAAAAAAGTACCTCTTTTCCTAGGTCCGGGAGCCTCCTCGTAAGCTGCGCGCCTGTGGGGTCTCCCTTTGACACGCTTCTCTAAGCAGGAGTCTCATATATTCACTTCCAATCAACAAAGTGCTAAAAATCAACATTAACCTTTAACATAGCCTATTATTTAATAAAATTAATAGTTGGTACTAATACCTTATATATATATCTTATACTAAAATCTATTAAAATGAAAGTTGCTGTTTGTTTCTATGTTCATGTATTGAATTAAATGTTACAGCTAAACTACAGAATTATTTGGTAAATCAAAAGGCATTTAAAAATCGCAAAGTAAGCCAAATATATTTACAGTTAACAAAAAAACCTCCATTATCGGAGATTTTTTTAAAAAGATATTCTATTACACACCTTTTTTATCTTAAGTCAATCTACACTACACGATAGCAACGGTGCACTAAAGAAGATAAACGATCCACTTATTATACTTAAAAGCAAACCTATAATTGAAAGAGAAGTAAGATAAATACCAATAGGAAATAAGCACACACCAATAATAAAGAAGATTTTCGCAAACATTACTACACCCCCTCTATCACTATATGATTATTTTGTAAAAGACTCTTTTATACGATCAGTAGCCCAACGTTTTAGTATCAATTTCCCCCATCCTTTATCATTTTCTATTAAAGATTGAACACGCCAATACATTGGAGGATGTGCCATAAATTGAAATTCTATAAAACGCCATATCCAACTATCACGTTCCAATGAAGAAGCTTCCTTTTTCTGTTCTGCATCTGATAAACTATAAGAAATCGATTTATTAAGTGCTTTATCCTGTTCGGTTGAGAGGATTCTTAGACTTTCAGCCATCTGTGCGTTTCTATTATCTACTAATGTAGAACCCAAATGATCTGCTCTTACCTCCATCCATTGTAAAACGAATGACTGATAAATCGGATAAAATATCATCAAAAACCAAATTGCAAAAAACAATGGTATCTTATAATCATCAATATTTGTAACATGTTTTTGAATAGTCAAAACAAATATAAGAAGCATTAATAGATATACTGCGCGCCAAATTTGTCCCCACATTACATCCCTTTTTTTCACATGAATGAGTTCATGTGCAAGAATTCCTTCAATAACATGTAAAGGTAGTTTCAATGTTGAAGATGTAAAGGTGATCATCGCTCTACCAATATTCATTCCTGTTGCAAGTCCGTTAAATTCTAATGATTCTGCTTCATAGATTTCAACTTTTTTAATTTTTGCTCGTTCACACATCTTATTTGCTAAAGAAATTATTTCATGATTATCAAGTTTTTTTGCATCCATCGCAATTTTTAACACACGATCAGATAAATATAAATTTAATAGCCAATAAAGTAAAACAACAGCTATCATGATCAAAGGTGGAGCTTTCAAATAATACAAAAGCAATAATACTCCAGAATAAGCAGAAACACCCTTAATAGTTGCAGCAAAATAAAGTTTACCTGATAGCCTTTTTAAATTCTTTTTATGATAAAAAGGGAGAACCTTGATTTGTTCATGCTCTTCTAGCTGACTATTTTCTTTTAATATATCTTTAAATTTGTTTAGTTCTTTAATTGATAGATAAATAGTTTCCCCTGGTAATGTTAGTTTTAAAACTCTATGTAAGCTCGTCGTAAAATCAGTATTTGTCATAAATAGAGTTAAGAATGGATGCAATTTTAAAACATCAACTTTAGACTCTACTTGAGCAAGTGTACAGTCTTCCAGAGTAAACCTTCTTGAGTCATATTTTGAAACAATAAAAAGTGTATTGTTTTGCTGTTCATAAAATACCCTTACCTGAAAGTATGTGAAAACTCGTTTCACCATTTCAGCAATGGCTGTGAAAAGACTTATTATAATAAAAAATTTTAACGGGCTATCTTTAGGTCCTAGCACTAAAAATAATATAGCGAAAAAGAAAACCATAAGTGATATTGTTATATCTAATAAAATCCTTCTTACATCTCTCTGTAATTCAATTTCTTGTACCTGTAAATTATTAATCTCTATTATTATTTCTTCATACTTTTTTCGCCCGGAAGTAAGTGTGATCAAGGTAAAATAACTACTAGAAAGAAGTGCTAGATAAATAAAGCTATTTAAAAAGGGATATGCATAAAACACATATCCTATTGCACTAATACCTAGAAAAAGCTCTGTTGCTATACCAAGCTTTTTATAATGTTTCCCTATTAAAGCCCCACTTAGCTGGATACAACAACCAATTAATATATACACAATTACTTCTATTAAACTTGGAATCATGATCACACCTGCCTTCTCATTGACAAAGTCAATTTACTGATAATCCATATCCTCTGTCCACTTTATAACTTCTTCAATACTTAGATCTGGATTATTGATCATCACATTATATCGAAGTCCATCTTCATCCCAACTAATTGCTCTAATTTCCTCCATATATTCCGCATGATGACCACGAACCATCCATTTTGATTTTTGAATGTCCATTCCTTCACCTGTTGGAGTTGGAAATACTGATACTAAAAAAGCAGGAGTAGATTTGTCTTTATCAGCATACATCATATTTACTTCAGTTCTATTGATCTCTCCACCTATCTCTTGCCAGTCTATTGATTCTATCTTTACTTTATCCTCAGAAAATGCAAGGATCTTTTTTTCCACTGCTTTTTCAGCTTCTTTAATTGTACCTGTTTGACTATTCATTTCTGTATCTAACGGAAATGCTTCAATTCCTTCTGGCAATGTAACTTCAAAGGTTGTCGTTGAAAAGTCTGGAGAAAAATCTACTTTTTTGTAAACAATTTCTGACGTGATATCAGCAGTAGTCGTAACTGTTTTCATCATAAACCAAGTTTTTTTATCAACCCAAAATTCCATTGTCCCAAGAATTGAATCCTCAGTTTTTGGTGTAGCTTTTAAATGATACGTATTTATCCCACTTATTGTTTCTTCACCAACTACTTCATAGCTATGAGTTTTCTTCATTCCATCTAATAAATTGATAAGTTGTTCTTTTTGCGTATTACTTGTTGGTAGATCTTCACCTTTTAGATCAATTTTTATAGCTTGTTGTGTGCTTTCATCAAATGTAATTAACTTATCACCAGTATTATAGGCAAATGATTGATGATTATTGTTCAAATCTGTTGTGATTACTTTTCTTTGACCATTTTTTGCGACAAATTCTTCAATTTCTATTTGTTCAGTTTCTTCATCTTCTGAATACATTTTGATCGTAGCTTTTCCATAATATTCGGTTACTTCTTTCCCTGCTTCAAGTACATTAAGAACAATTTCTCCAGAAGAAGCTGCTGCCTCTTCAGAACAACCTCCTAAAAAAACGATTTGAGATATAATTGTTGTGCCTATTAATAATTTGCTCAGTTTCATATTTTACTCATCCTTCCTTAATCCAGCATGCTACTAAGGTGCCATAACCTTCTTTTGACCATAACTTAATTTTCCCATCATGTTTTTCAATTAACATTTTCGTTATACTTAAGCCTAAACCACTACTTCCTCCAAGTCCCCTAGCTCCTTCAACCTGCTTAAATGGCTCAAAAACAATTTCTAGAAGGTCACTTGGTATTTCAACTCCTTCATTTTGGACAAGAATTAAGGTTCCATCCTGCCTCCACAAATCTAGTTCTTTAGAAAATGGTGAAAACACCCAATTTGGAATAGTTGTTCTTTCTGATAGCACAGCAAGCCAGATTGATTTTCCGTTTTCGGTATGACGGATCGCATTTGTCATTAAGTTATCAACAATTCTAATCATCTGTTTAACATTTACTTTATAATTACCTTCTACTTCCTGCTGAACGTGTAAGTGAAGGTTTCTTTTAGCACATGGTTCTTCATAACTAGAAACAAGCATTTCAAAAAATTCTTGTCCCTCAACATGAATTAGTTCGATCTTTTCTTGTGTTGATTGAAGTACCGCATATATTGCTAAATCATCTAGCATTTGTCTCATATAATTTAATTTATCAAACAGAATCGTTTTATAATCTCGTTTTTCTTCCTGTGTTAGCGTTTTATCTTGATAAAGTGCCTCTGTATAAGCCTGAACAACAGTGAGTGGTGTTTTTAAATCATGTGAAAGAGCAGCTACTATAAATTCTTTTTCCTTTTGCTGTTTATCAAGCTCAAGTCTTGTTTCTTCGATTTGCTTTTTCATTTGATCAAAGTGGATAAATAAATCACCAATTTCATCTTTTCTATAAGGATATGAATTTTCTATATTCTTACCTTTAGCAAAAGCACTCATTTGATATTGTAAAATAGATAAAGGTTTGTTTAGTTTACGATTTAGTAAAAGCACAACCGTTATATATAATAGAAGAAAAAAACTACCAACTACACTAAATAAAAATATAGAGCGTTCATTAAAACCTTCTACCCATTGCTCCCTGGCTACCGTTATTTCATAAAACCCAATGATTTTACCTTCTTGCAAGGTTGGCTTTTTGATTACATAGGATTTGTGTTTTTTTTGTATTTCATTTAAATTTTGGTATAAAGTGTTAAGATTGGTTTGATACATCATTGTTGATGATGGATCCTCTATTGAAGAGTAAAGAATTGTTCCGTCATATCGATAAAGGACAATCTTAATCTTATTACTTACTAAACTATCTATGCTTTTATATTTTTCCCTAGGCTGAATGGTATACAAATCTGGATTTTGTAGCTTAGCTTCAATATGATTTGTTTGATTATATACACTCATGTATTCAACAAAGTCCTGTTCTTCATCATAACTGCTAAGACTACTGTAAAGCAGATATAATGTGATGATTGGTAAAAGCATGACAATTAGAAAGCTTATCATCAACCAATATTTTATTTTCATATAATCTCCTCACCAATAAACCGATAGCCAATTCCCCAAACAGTTTGTATATACTTAGCTGAACGACTTACATCATGTAGCTTTGTTCGCAAGCTTTTAATATGAACTGTAATCGTATTGTTGCCTTCCATATCCTCTTGTTGCCAAATGTGTTCATATAGCTCTGATTTAGAAAAAGTTTGAAAAGGATTTTTAGCTAGTATCAGCAGCAATTCCCATTCCTTCGTCGTTAGCAAGATAGGTTCACCATTTACGTAAGTTACTTTTTTCAGAAAATCAATTTGCAATCCATGAGCATATTTCGAGATCACATTTTGATCATCTTTTCTCAAATACCTTCGATACCTTCTTAAATGTGAGCTTAACCTTGCACTTAGTTCTTCAAGACTAAATGGCTTTGTTAAATAATCATCTGCCCCAAAATCTAATCCTTTGATTTTAGTTTCATCCTCATGTCTAGCACTAATAATAAGTAAAGGGATTTCACTTTCTAATCGTATTTTTTTACAAAGCGTTAATCCATCCATTTCGGGAAGCATCAAATCAACCAGTACTAACTGATAAGTGTTAAGCTTGAAATCTTCCCATCCTTCTTTACCTGTTGATGCCCAAGTAATATGATAGCCTTCTTTTCTAAGATGATCACAAACAATTCTAGCAATCTCTTGATCATCTTCTACTAATAATATGGATTCATTACTCAACATTAACCCCTCTTTCACTACAATTATATCTAAGAAAAACAATACCATTATTTTCTTTATAAACTCTTTATAAATTGACTGTTATTAATATTTTAGCTGATTGATCATATTATGGATATTTTTTACAAAATAAAAAGGCTAACATATAAATTGTTAACCTTTCTTTATGTGTTCTATGTATTTATTCGTTAATAACTAACCACTTTATGAAATCCTGCTCTTTTTTTGTTAAAAAACGACCTAATTCCTCTGAAAAGTGAAGATATAACTCTATATACCTTTTAACCGCTGCGTCCATCTGTTACCCCCTGATATATATAAGAACTTTTTTATTTTACCATGAAATCCTCTTTATAATCAGTCTTTATATTGAATTATCAAAAATTTTTTTTATTAATAAATCTTGATAGTTCCATTGTATTTGTTTTCTACCTTATACTTAAAAAAGCATTATTTTACTCTCCACCATCATCATCTGTTTTTTCATGAAATTGATCATCTATTTTCGAATGATTTCCCTTAAAAAACTCATTCACTTTATGAAAGATGTCATCCTTTTCTACAGAACCTTGATGATTTAATTGTGTAAAATCCTTAATAGAATAAACCTGAAATAATTTACCTTTTTCTTTAGACTTGTTTAGTAGTGTTAATAAAACAAATATAATTAATAAGACAATGAATAATGTTTTCACAACTCGTAGCTCCTTTTTAAACATTTTTCTACGAATGCTGCCTGTAAAGGAAATCAATAAAAATGTTGTACAGTGCCTAAATCTAAAAAGACATTAATAAGGGAAAGTCACTTCTTAACTTTCCCTTATTATTTATGACATTAAAAAGATAGCATCTAATTCTGGCATACCATTTGCTAAGCCAACTGCAACAGCTGTATAGGTTTTCCCTTCTTGAAGCTGTACTTGAGGAATCGATAATACAACATTATTAGTACCGGCAATTCTAACCTCTAAATTAACTGTCATTGGAGAGAATGTAAGATAATCTGTTGCCTTACCAAATGGAATATTTTTAAATAATAGATCTCCATCCTTCACAAAAATGTCTACATTAGGGGCATCAGGAGATAAATGAATTACTCTTATTTTACTTTGATTAGGACTAACATATGGTTTATCAACAAATACATTAAGCATGATATTAGCTAACTTTCCAGTAGCAGCTGCTGTATAGTATGTGTTCCTAGTTAATGCAATCCTTTCCTGTAAAACAGGCTGTGACATATCACCTGCAGGATATACCTCTATCGTGTATTGCCCTGGTGATAATCGTAAGTAATCAGTTGTTTCTTTAAACGTTAAATTCGTTACCGCTTTATGACCATTTACATAAACATCAACAGCTGGTGCGTCTGGGGATGTATGAAGAACTCTAACAAAAGATTTTTGCTCACCTGCTCTTGTGTACAGTTGATTGCCATGATAATTTTGGTAATCAGCTGCTGCTAATTGTTGAATACACATTAAATGCTTTTGATAATACATCATCGATAAAGCAGGATTTGAATATTTGTAAAAATTGGCTAACATTTCATTTTTAGTTGCACTTAACACAAGCAACTGTTCATGATTATTATGCATAATTTCACCTCAATAGAAAATTTTCAATACAATAACATATGTAAAACGCCCGATTTGTTTCCAATTTCCTAAAATATCACACAAAAAAAGTGGTCAAACCCCATTTCAGGATTTGACCACTAATTAAAAGTCTTTCAAATTACCAAGGAAAACGTCTTTTACGATTATCTTCTACACCTAGTACATTATCATCATCGTAATACTTTCTTCTATCTTCGATTCCAGCAACATCTTCTCTACGATGACGTCTTTTATCATTTGCTTCAATAACAATAACCTCATCTGCATTAATGATTACACGCTCTGCATTAATAACAGGTCTTCTTCTTTGCTCTGACATCCTATAACCACTCCTTTCCATCTGTTTCTATATTCTATGTACAAGATAAACAGATGTGTGGACGAGTGTGACAGGATAATCTCCTATTTTAAGTGGCGTGAACATTATTTCGATTATTTTTTAAATAAAGAGTGAATGTCATAACTGCGATTACCACTAATATTATTAAGCCAGTAAAAATGTTACGATAAATAACTTCTTCTACTAATTCCTGCTGCAGGGTAATCATAATTCCAGTTAGGGTAACTCCAAAAGCTCCTCCAAAAAATTGAATGAGCTGAGCCATTCCCATTCCAGTACCTATATCATCTTTAGGTAGTATTCTAGAAACTTCATTTGCCACACTAGAGGTAAGTGCAGAAAATCCTGTGCTCATAAACATATAAGTAAACAAGATAAAATATGGAGATACAGTTGAGAAAAACGCAAATAAAATTGTGCTAATCAATAAAAATAATTGACCAAATAAAATTAACGGCTTGTTGCCAAAACGATCAATTAAGCGCCCAATGAATTGAGCAGCAATTGCTGATAAAATTGCACCAGGAAATATAATCATACCTACCTCTGCAGGATCTTTCTTAAAAACTGTAGTCAGTATAATCGGCATAAGAAATAATGCTGCAAAATGACTGACAAAAGCAGTGAACCCAATAAATAGTAATTTAAGATATTCCTTATTTTTAAGTAATTTAGGTTGAATAAAGGGAATTTCTACTTTATGAATATGCTTCCACATTACAACCATACAAATTAAGCTACTTAATAAAATAATGTAATTGAAATTTGATAAAAATAATAAAAGGCCTGTTACAGTTAACGCTGTTAAAATACCACCAAACGTATCAAATTTTACTATTTGTACATCTTCCTTTGGTAATAACCTTTTAAAAATCGGGATAAGTAAAACAACTAACCCTGTTATGACGAATAAGTAATTCCAGCCTAAATATTGAGTAATGGCTCCACCAATTACAGGTCCTAGTCCAAATCCTAATGAAGATGCTGAAGCAATTAAGGCCATTGCCTTCCCTCTACGGGAAATCGGAATATACCTACTTGCTAATACCATTGCTAAACCAGGAACTGAACCTGCACCTGCTGCTTGTAAAACACGAGAAGCAAGTAACAAAGCGAAATTAGTAGAAAAGAAACCAATAATTGAGGCAATCCCCAAAATAGACAATCCTATCAAAAGTAGCTTTGAAATTGGAAGATAATCAGATAATCTACTAAATGTTAAAGTTGAAATTGCAAAAACGATCGAGTATCCAGAAACGATCCAAGAGGCAGTGGCTGAATCTAAGGAAAGATCTTGTAATACACTTGGTAAAGCCACATTAAACATTGTGGTATTCATAACCACAAGCCAAACAGTAAAACTCCAAAATAATACAACCTTGTTTTCTTGTATAGCTTCATTTTGTTGCTTTGCATTCATTGTTAAAGTTGAAATACCATCACCTTATTTCTTTCTTAAAGACTCTTTTCAGAAAGATTGTTGCTAATAGACGTCATTATCTGTGTTCCCATCATGATTCTAAAAACAACAAAGTTTCTTAAACAGCCTTCTTAAATAATTGCTTTCTATATCATAATCCTTATTCTGTTAGAAATAAAAGCAAAATGCTTCGAGTCACGAAAAAAAAGATGTCTTCACGATTTTTAACACATTTAAAGGTACTATAAGATATTTTAAAAACTAAAAACCTGCATAAATTGATACTATGCAGGCTTTTACCATGTATATTCTAATTTTAAAAGGATGTCTTTTATTTAAACAGGTGCATTAACCTCTAAATCTTCAATTACTTTCTCTTGGTACTGAACATCTTTTCGTGCGTTAAAGCGATCTGCTTTTTCAACGGTTGCCGTGATATTATAATCTGGAATACCTGCAAATTTTTCATATCTTCCTCTTGGTAATAAGAAGTTTCCTTCTGGGAAGTGAACCTCTACATTACCTATGGCAATATCAACAAATTTGGCTTTTCCTTGGAACACACCGAAGCCGTTATAAACAACAATACCTTCTCCATCTGCAATGCTTAGACGTTTTGCATCTTCTGCATTCATTAGGACATCATATCGTTCAGCACCATTGAAAGGATCAACTTCTTTATAGACCATTGAATTAAATTGCTTACCACGTCTAGAAGTGACAATGAACTGTCCTTCTTTTCTATTCAAATCAGGAATTTCAACTGAAATTAGGTTACCCTTACCATCTGGTGTTGGACATACTCCACCTTCACATAGCCATGCACCACCCCATTGGAACACATCACCCTGCTTCTTTAAATGTTGAACTCCATCATAATCTCTGTTTGCAACTGCAATCTCATTGCGAATTTCCTGACCAGTTTTAAAGTCTACTAAATGTGCAGTTTCCGGCTTCACACGCTTGGCAAGATCAATATAAATTTTCCATTCTGATCGAGCTTCTTCAATATAGTTTTTATTGCCTTCAATTTCAGGCGAGAAATACACCATTCGTTCTGTTGATGTAGATGTGCCTCCACCATCTTGTTCATAGCGAGTTTTCGCTGGTAACACAATAACAGCTTCTTTTGCGTCAACTAGTGTTGATGTATTAAAGATAATATCCTGATGCACACGAATATCTAGCTCTGACAATGCTTTTTCCACAAAGTCAGGATCTGGCATTGTTTCTAAGAAGTTACCTCCAGATAAATAGTACATCTTAATTTTTCGTTCATGATCTTCTGGAAGAACGATATTTTCAAGAGTAACTCCTACAATATCTCCTTGCCACTTTGGAAGATCAAATCCCCAAATTTTTTCAATCCGTTCTACATTTTCTGCATCAAATCCTCCACCAGGAAGCACAAATGGATCTGCGCCCATTTCTCCAGATCCTTGAACAGAAGAATGTCCTCGAAACGGCATTAATCCACTATTTTTACGACCTAAGTAGCCTCTTAATAAAGCTAGGTTTGCTACTTGAGAAATATTATCTGTTGCAAATGAATGCATGGTTAATCCTAACGCCCATGCAAAAACAGCATTTTTACTATTGGCAAGTAAAATCGCTAATTCTGCAATTCTTTCCTGAGATATACCAGATGATTTGATAATCTCATCCCATGACTGTTGTTCAACTGTTGCTTTTAACTCTTCATAACCATTAACATGTTTTTGGACAAATTCATGGTTAATAGCAGAGCCGTGAGATTTTTCTTCCATTTCAAACCAATGCTTCATTATGCCGTGCATAAAGGCAATATCTCCACCAATGTTTACCTGATAAAAGTCATCTGCTATTTTTGTTCCAAACAAAGCAGACTCCATATTAGAAGGAATCCAATATTCATCCATTGCTGGCTCTTTATAAGGATTAACAACAATAATTTTTGCTCCTCGTTTTTTAGCTTCTAACATATATTTAGTCGAAACCGGAGACGCATTAGATGCTACACTTCCCCAGAATAATAGTACATCTGTACCAAACCAGTCTTGATAATTAGCCGTAGAGGCTCCTACACCAATTGAACGCTTTAATGCTGTTTTACTTGGTGAATGACAGATACGTGAAGCATTGTCTATATTATTCGTACCTAGAAAGCGAGAAACCTTTGCTGCTACGTAGTAAGATTCATTTGTAATTCCACGTGATGTTAAGTAAAAAGCATATTGCTTAGGATCTAATTTCTTCATTTTTTCTGCAATCACATCCATTGCTTCGTCCCATGATAAACGAGAAAATTTCCTTTCTCCTTTTCGTCGAATAAGTGGATATGGAATTCTTCCTAACTTTCTTAGCTCTGTACTACTATATTTTCTTAGCTCATCAATGTCCGCATGTACAATTTCTTCTTTTAAAGCCGGCATTGTGTTTAGGCGTAATACATTTAACCTTGTTGTACACATATGAGGTCCTTTTAATGTTTGATCATATAAACCGGAAACGCCTAATGCACATCCATCACAAACACCTTTGGTTACTATACGTGTTGCATAACCTAAATTATCTCTGTTATCCCATGCAATTTTCATCGTATCACGAAAATGTTGTGGCTTCACTTTGCCCAAGCCAAAAGGAATTGGACTTACCCAATGTTTAGGCTGTGGTGATTTTGTTGCTTTTATAGGGCCTTGATGTTTTGATTCTCCCATATGAATCACTCCTTATCTATTAAACTATGAAAGAAAGCTCTAACTGATGTGTTTTAATATGAAAACACATTAATGGAATTCAGAAGAAAAACTAGCTTATTGGTAATTAAGATGAAATAGCAATAAGCTAATTTTTCGTATGAAAACATAATTTGTTTTTCATTTGGTCTACCTTCCATAATTAAAGTAAATGTACAATTAAATAAAAAACCACCGTCAATACCCAAATTAGTTAGATTTGAGTTAAACGGTGGTTAGTCTTTTGCAGGGTCGCTACTAAGTGCCATACCTAAATTATTTATTTACTAAATTTATCTTGAATATCTTCATCAAAAACAAATATTGACATACCAAAGTCTCTATCAATATCAATGTCTACAAAAAGGTCTACAAAATGACATCCTAAGAAATCTTCCATTTCAACTGGAGGATGCTTCTTATACATTTGCTTAACCATTTCAGTTCTAGCAGATCGTAGGGCTTGTTTCCCTTCATCTGCACTTGCTATAAATTTTTCCACTGGTGACAAATTACCTTCCATTTCACATATTGCCCAATTTTTACAAAACGTTGTTGTAATTTTACTAGGACCTTTACCCATATGTTTTTTTCGAAAGGATCTTACTATATTACTAAATTCAGCTTCGTACTTATTCATAATACCCTCCTACCTACTAGAGGTGTTAGCATGAGGTATTCTACCACATCTATGAACGTTTTGGAAGGAGAATTAGCCTGCCATAGTGCTGTTAGGATTTTTAGTTGCATTTTGTTGACGTAACTTGTTGATATCTCGACGTATCAAGATCGATACGGCAAGTGCAATAACAAACATTCCAGCGAAGAACGTTAAGCTAGTAGCATAACTTCCTGTTGTATCTTTCATCCATGCTGCGAACATTGGACCTGCTAATCCAGCTGCTGCCCAAGCAGTTAAAATATAACCATGAATTGCACCAAGCTGTTTTGTTCCAAATAAATCGCCGATGTAAGCTGGAATTGCCGCAAACCCACCACCATAGCATGTATAAACAATTGCCAACATAACTTGGAATAATATCGCTTCTTGTGTATGTGGTAAAACCGCAAACAATATGATCTGAATAACAAAGAATGTTGTGTATGTGTTTGGTCTACCAATAAAGTCTGAAATTGAAGCCCAACCAATACGGCCCAGACCATTAAAAATTCCTAAAACACCGACTAAAGCTGCTGCTTCTGCTGTAGAAAGTCCAATACTTTCCTGTGCGAGAGGTTTAGCTGCTGATAAAATAGCAATTCCACATGTAACGTTAATAAATAGCATAATCCATAAATAGTAGAATCTTGATGTTTTGATTGCTTCATTTGCCGTTAACTGTGACAAATCTTCTTTAATTCTTGATTTTCCAGATTTGATTTTTTCGTTAAAGCCTTCAGGAACCCAGTTAACTGGTGGTTTTTCTAAGTAAAGTGATGATAAAGTCATAATAACAAGATAAGATGCACCTAAAATATAAAAGGTATTTGCTATTCCGACAGAATTGATTAAGATTTCCATTACTGGGCTGCTAATCGCTGCTGCAAATCCAAAGCCCATAATGGCAAGACCAGTTGCCAATCCTCTTCGATCAGGAAACCATTTAACTAATGTAGAAACCGGAGCAATATAACCTACTCCAAGACCAATTCCTCCAAGTACACCATATGTAGCATAAAGGAGAGTAAGTGAACCAATACTAACAGCGAATCCTGCACCAATTACACCTACTCCAAAAAATGCTGCTGCTAGAAGTCCAGCTGCTCTTGGTCCATATTTTTCAACAAAATGACCTAGAAATGCTGCTGATAAACCTAAAAATAAGATCGCTAAGCTAAATGTTAATTGAACTTGCTGTGATGTCCATCCGAATTCTTCCATCAACGGATTTGTAAAATTACTCCACGCATATACAGATCCAATTGAAATATGAATCCCTACTGCAGATGCAGCAATTAGCCACCGATTTTTTGTCTTTTTCACAAATTCATCTCCTCATTCATTTAATTTAAGGCTGTTTTCTTACTTCTTTTAAAAGAGCCTAATACAAAGAAACCGCCAACCTCCAAAAACATGCAACATAGCTGTGCAAATTTTTGGTGATTGACGGTTAGTTTCAAGCAGGTATCGCTACTATCGGACCAACAGTTAATCGCTTACATTAATGCAACATACTGAGCCGTAGACAGGTTCGCTGCCACGAGAACAAGATGTTACAAAATCATGAACTTTGTAAAGAAATACTACCATGATATTTTTATTACCGCAACAATTTTTTATTTATTTCCCAACATTGATGCTTTACGCTATTTTTTCAAATATAGGTGATTTGATAAATATGTCCCTTTGCATATTATTGTCATTCAAAAGCTTCCCTATAATAGTATGGTTAATCCAAAATTTTTATATACTTTATTCCAGATTGGAGCTAACGCATATTATATCAAACTAGTATGTTATTAATCGATTTTAGTAAGAGCTAATCTTTACTACTTGTTTAAAAAAACATTCTATGTTTATACTTTAGTAATCTTAAAAATTCAGGTGAGAATGATATGGATAGTATGGATATGAGTGTTAATCGTAAAATCATAAAATATTTCAACGGAAAACTGATCGATACTGATGATCATATTGTTTCAGAATTCCCATTAACTATTATTGTAAATGATCAAGAGTTTGCCACAATGGTTTGCACCCCTACTCATTTTGAGGAGATGATTATTGGTTTCTTAGCTTCAGAGGGCGTTATTCGTTACTATGATGATATTAAATCATTACACATTGATGAGGGTACCGGCTTTGCTTATGTAACATTACATGTTGAAATTTCATCAAATCAACAGCAATATACAAAACGATTTATCGGATCTTGTTGTGGTAAAAGCAGACAATTTTATTTTCAAAATGATGTAAAAACAGCAAAGACGTCAACTGCAAAATTAACGATTACTCCCGAACAATGTATTCAGCTTATGGGTGATATGCAATCGAGCAGTATTGTTTTTAAAGACACAGGTGGTGTGCATAATGCTGCACTTTGTACACATGAAGAACTACTTGTAAGTATGACTGATATTGGACGACATAATGCTTTAGATAAATTATATGGATATAGTATTTTAAATAAAATTTCTGTTCGTGATAAGATTATTGTATTCAGCGGGAGAATTTCTTCGGAAGTTTTAGTAAAAGCTGCTAAAATTGGTGTAGGAATTGTATTATCAAAATCTGCTCCTACTGATCTAGCTATAAAGCTTGCTGAGGATTTGAACATTACAGCTGTAGGATTTATTCGCGGTCAATCATTTAATGTGTATTCACATCCTGAGCGGATTAAAGCAGATTAAGACAAAAGGAGGTATACAGGTTTGAATTCAAAAGATAACGCGGTTTATGATTACTTTAATCGCCCACTGCGAGATTTAAGAATTTCCGTTACAGATAAATGTAATTTTCGATGTACGTATTGTATGCCAGCTGAAATTTTCGGGCCTGATTATCCTTTTTTAAAGAAAAATCAGCTATTATCTTATGAAGAAATAGAAAGATTAACGCAAATCTTTGTTACTTCCCTAGGAGTACAAAAAATTAGAATCACTGGTGGAGAGCCTTTAATGAGAAAGGATTTACCCCACCTCATTGAGAAGATTAATAAAATTGAAGGTGTAGAAGATATTGCCATGACAACAAACGGCTCACTTTTACCGAAATTTGCTAATGATTTAAAATCTGCTGGCCTAAAACGAGTTTCTATAAGCTTAGATTCCTTACAGGATGAAGTATTTGGAAAAATAAATGGTCGCAATGTTTCAGTTAAAACTGTGTTAGATGGAATAGATGCTGCTGATAAAGCTGGTTTAAGAGTGAAAATAAATATGGTTGTAAAACGTGGTATGAACGAACATGAAATCATACCGATGGCTAAATATTTCCGTGAAAGAGGACATATATTACGTTTTATTGAGTTCATGGATGTTGGTAACACAAACAAGTGGAACTTAAAAGATGTCTATTCAAAAAAAGAGATTATTCAAGATATCCATCAAGTGATGCCTCTTGAAGCAATTGATCCTAATTATACTGGTGAAGTTGCTTCGCGGTATCGTTATAGTGGATCACATGAGGAAATTGGGGTTATATCTTCTGTATCAGATGCTTTTTGCTCAACATGTAATAGAGCTCGTCTTTCTGCTAACGGCATGTTGTATACATGTTTATTTGCTTCTATAGGACATGATTTAAGAGAGCCAATTAGATCAGGAGCATCGGATGATCAACTAAAAGATTTAGTTGAAAAAATTTGGTTTAACCGAAAAGATCGTTACTCTTTAGATCGAAGCGATTCTTCTAAAACTCGTAAAAAAATTGAGATGTCTCATATCGGTGGTTAGGGGGAAGTAATAATGAGTTCGTGTAAAATTGATCATTCTTTAGATGATGTTAAGAAAAAGCTAACAGAACAAATAGCATATCTACCTGAAGAATTAGCTACCAGTTGTTTAAACTATTTAAATTCATCGCTTAAACAAACTGAATTAAATGAAGTATTTCATTTATTAAAGAAATATGACTTAGCTTCAGATGAGGAAAAACAAATACGCAATAAAAAATTCGAAGATTTATTTCAATAAATCACTATATTAAGATAACAAAAAAAGGACAGTGACTTAATCTGTCCTTTTTTGTTATCCATTTACATTTAGTGTACAGGTAGATGTTTATGAGTATGATCATTTTTATTTTTCTCACGTCGTTGCTCAATTTTCATTTTTACATAAGGAAGTAGAATTCTATCTACTCCGTAGAAGTAGCTTGCTGTCCCTACTCCTATTAAGATCATTGCAGCTGTATATAGTATTGGATTAGTGCTAACTGTTCCAGCAAGTAAAAAGTTAAGATTCATAAATCCTGCAGCAATTAATGCAGGTAATGTTGCAGCTCCTACTATTAAACCAACTCCGACTAGTACTTCTCCCCATGGAATTAATATATTAAATAATCCAGCGTTAGGAAGTGCAAATTGTTCAAGAAATGTTGCATACCAGCCTTGCACAGCTGGATGATCACCACTTGCATTTGCTATTGCACCTTGTAAATATCCTGTAGCATCAAATTCACCTGTCACCTTAGGTATTCCTGCCTTTAGCCATTGAACACCTAACCATACACGTAATATTGTCCATATGATCGCCATTTTCGGTCCTTTTATAATGTTCATCATGATTAGTCATCTCCTTATTTTTTTGTGAAGAAATTCACATATGAGATTAAATCAACGAGTCTGCTAGCTAGCTTTTAAAGTAGAAAGTTTGTGAATGTTTTCACTTACTTTCTATATTTATAATTTACACCTTTTTCATCAAAGTAACAAGAGACTTCACAATCTGTTCAGAATAAAAAGAAAAATCCTCTTACTGTGATAAAGCTCACTGATTTTCTAGTATATAAAGATATTTCCTTTATGATAATCCTTAATAGTACTGTTAACTCTTGTTTATACAATCTGTATTCTACGAACAACAAAATTTACAAAAAAACAGCCATCTTTTAATATCATTTTACATATAGTTAAAAAGATTAAGGCTGGAGATCAGTATCTAAGCTAATGTTTCTATTAATAAGTAAAGCTAGACAAACAAGCTTGTTCCATTGCTCTAGACACTCGGGTCGCCGGGAAGGAAGCAGAGCATCCACAGATATCCTGGTTAGATCTTCTCTAGCACTCCCTCTATTCTACCAGGACCAGTAAGGAGTCGATTATCTTCCGCTCCATTTCACTAATTCTTACAAATAGTATATAAAATTAAAAGTTCTATCGAAACACAAAAAAGACCTACCTATTAGGCGAAGGATTAATGCAGCTTATGTACTTTTGGATAATTTTTCATTGTGCCTTAGCATCTACCGAAAAATTTAGCTTGTTTATGAAAGCATGTTAAATAATCCAAACAATCTAATTGACAATTATTATTATAAAACATATAATTATCTCGAAGTTATAAATCTTTAAGTCGAGATATATTAATTAAACAAAATATTGGAGGAATTTTAAATGACGAATGCAAAATGGAATCTTGATGTAACACATAGTAGTGTTGATTTTTCTGTAAAACATATGATGTTCGCAACTGTTAAAGGTGGTTTCCAAAGCTTTGAAGCTAATATTGAAGCTAATCCAACAGATTTAACTACTGCAAGCATTTCTTTTTCTGTAGATTTATCAAGTGTTGATACTCGTAATGAAGACCGTGATAACCACTTACGTTCTGCAGACTTTTTTGATGTAGAAAATCATCCAAAAATGACATTCACAGCAACTAGTATTGAGAAAACTGATGATAATGAGTATAACGTAACTGGAGATTTATCATTACATGGTGAAACAAAATCAGAAACATTTGTCGTTGCATTTGAAGGAACTGGTATTGATCCATGGGGTAATAAAAAAGCTGGTTTCTCTGTAGAAGGTAAAATTAAAAGAAGTGATTATGGCTTAACATGGAATGCTCCATTAGAAGCTGGTGGGGTTTTAGTTGGTGATCAAATTAAGATCTCTCTTCAACTTCAAGCTGCAAAAGAAGCATAAAATGAAAACTGGTGGGAGCTTACTCCCACCTTATTTATTTTCCTCTATATTTTTCCCATAAAAGATTTCATTCATTTCTTTTGTTAATTTATCAGTAATTTGTTCCTGTTCTTCCTTACTCAATTTATCCTTTGAATAACCAAACAGGTAATTATTTAGGTCGAATTTTTTAAGCTTACATTTTGTATGAAAAATATTTTCTTGATAAATATTTACATCAATCATATCAAATTCATTTTTCACTTCTTCTGGAATATAGTTCTGTATAGAGCTTATATCATGATCTATAAATAGCTTATGACCATTAATATCTCTCGTAAACCCTCTAACTCTATAGTCCATTGTCATAATATCAGTATCAAATGAATGAATTAAATAATTTAAAGCTTTTAATGGAGATATTTCACCACATGTAGAAACATCAATGTCAGCTCTAAACGTACTAATCCCTTCATTTGGATGATATTCAGGATATGTATGAACAGTTATATGACTTTTATCTAGTCCCATCACAACTGCAGATGGTAGTGGTCCTGGTGATTCATCATACGATTCATTTGGTACTTCAACTACTGGTCCCTCAGATACTAAAATCGTAACACTAGCTCCTTGAGGAACATAATCCTGCTTTGCAATATTCAGTACATGTGCCCCAATAATGTCAGTAACTGATTCTAATATCTTAGTTAATCGATCTGCATTATATTGCTCGTCAATATACTCTATATAAGCTTCTCGTTCTTCTTTTGTTTTTGTATAGCAAATATCATACATATTAAAGCTAAGTGATTTTGTTAAGTTATTAAATTCATGGAGCTGTATGCGTTGTTCTGGTGTTAATTTCATTGTAAATCCCCCTTACAAGTTTTCCGATACATGTTTATACATTATTAACATACCCTTTTTTTATTAGGAAAAATCATTTATTAGTTTGTTTGTCCAACAATGGTTATGTTGAATGGTTTCATTTAGAAATTTATTAGCTATTTATAAATGGATTCTTCCATTCCATTAAGGTTCCATAATTCAAAGAATCTTCATCTTCTAAATAGTTAGGGATAACATGTAATGGTACTCTTCCACAGCGAAGCAAAAATGTGATGACAGGATCTTTTATTTTTCCTTTTACAACATGCTGTATATATTCTTCCGCAGTCATTTCATCAGCCTTTGCTTTATAGCCAGGCATCCTTCCACCACCTAATAACCTCTCTAGCTTTTTTTCAACAACAATATTATACATTGAAAACATAAGCCATTTTCCTAAACCTAATTGACGAAACTCAGGATTTACACTTATGTCGACTATATAGAGGCTATTCCCTAACGGATTATGATTTCTGATATAGCCATTATCCGTAATATCCTCCCATTTATGCTGTTTATGTTGCTCGTTATACTTAATCATTAAACTTGTCATGGAACCCACTAATTGTCCTTTAATTTCGACACATAAAGCTCCTTCAGGAAATAATGTTATGTGATTATTTAATTGCTCCTTATTCCACAATAATTCTGCTGGAAAAGGTGGTGGAAAACATTTTTGTTGAATATGTATTAATTGATCAAAATCTTCCTTATTATAATTACGAATGGTTGCTTTAACTGGATTGTTTTGACCAAAAACATATAGCTCTTTTTTGAACATAAACACCCTCTCCTTCTTATTTTTTTAGAAAGAGGATGATCCAAAAGGGGTCTGACCCCAGCCTTTGAACCATCCTCTATTTTCCGGATTATATTTTATCTATTGCTTCTTCAATTGGTGTTTCTCCAGAGATAAGATCAAATGATTTATGAATCGTTTGATTATTCTTAATTACAGCTAAAATTGTTTTTGCTACATCCGCTCTAGGAATTGCTCCTCTTTCAAGCTTTTCTCCGGCTTGAATTTTATTAATACTATCTTCATTTAAAAGACCACCAGGACGAATGATGGTGTAATCTAAATTAGAATGCATAAGCATTCTATCTGCATAATGTTTAGCTGCATAATATGGTTTAAGACTAGTATGCCAGTTTTCTCGATTATTAGCTTGATGAGCACTTACCATCACAAATCTTTTAACTCCAGCTTTTTCTGCTGCTTCCATTACTTTTACCGCACCATCTAAGTCAATCAACAATGTTTTATCTGAACCAGTACTTCCTCCAGAGCCAGCAGTGAAAACAATTGCATCCGTTCCTTCAACCAACTTCTGTAGTTCTTCAACAGATCCTTCTAAATCACCTACAACTGCTTCAATGTCTTTTCTTATCAACCCATCTGCTTGTTCTTGTTTTCTTACCATAGCACGCACGGAGAGTTCTTCTGAATTCTGAATTAATTCAACAAGATGCTTCCCTATCTGACCATTTGCACCAACAACTAATATCTTCATAAACAAAATCTCCCCTCTCTTCACTTCTTTACTATTTCATTATTTCAAAAAAAAAGTTTGATTTCAAAATGTTTGCTTTTATATGTGCTCTTTTCTGAAGGGATTGTTGTTAATTAACCTATTTTCCTGTTAATAAAATGTTTGTATCCTAACAAAGGGACTTCCTAAGAAGAAAATGTTCTACTAAGACTTAATACAGTGTTATTTCCTTATTATCTTAAGCAATAAGTTCGAAAACAGACTTTATAATTCATCGTTAGTTACTAATTTAAGAATATCTACTTCAATTTGTTTTCCATTTTGATTTTCTTTCAAATGATTAAGTAAAATTGAAAAAATAATGTTATCTCCATATTTATCCTTAGTATATCCTGACAAAGAACTCACATTTGTTAACGAGCCTGTTTTAGCGTTTATGTTCCCTTTTAAAACCCCGTTTGTAAACCGTTTTGCAAGTGTGCCACCTACCAATTTATCATTCACTCCTGAAACAGGTAAAGAATGATAAAAATCACCAAACCATTTAGCAGCTTGTATATTATATAAAAGTTTAGTGATGATATCTGCTTCAACTAAATTCATATGAGAAACTCCTGAGCCATCTCTTATAACCATTTTCTGAACAGGAACTCCAAGCTTTTCTAGCACTTCAATATCAGCTTGTATTCCTGCACTCCAACTACCCTCATTTCCTTTTACTTTCCCCATTTCCTTTATTAGCACTTCAGCATGTGTGTTGTTACTTAACTTCATAAAAGGAACCATAAGTTCTGAAAGTTTAATTGACGAATGCTTTGTTAACAATTCAGACTTTATTGGAACACTTCCTATCCCAGTTTTTCCGATAAGTTTTATTCCATTATCTTTTAAGGATTTCTCAAACAAGGAAAGAGCATAATTTGAGGTATCCCAAACTGACACCCACTCTTTTAAAGTTTCTGTTTCAATTGAAATTTCTCCCTCTACTATTAACTCATTTGTCCCATGTTCACGAGAAATCTTTAATGAGTTTTTTTCTGAATTTGAAACAGTCGTAGCTAAATTATGTACCTTAAATAAGTCTAATTTAGGAAGCACCTTAATGATAGGTGGTTCATTTTCTTTCTTAGCAGGTGTAATGTCAATTCTTATTGTTCCAGCATCATAATCTTCATCTGGCGCTACTGTTAAAGCTGAAATTTGTGCCCCATAATATTCTGCTTCATCACTCCATGGTAAATCAATTGAGTAACGAACATCATCATACCAAGTATCATCACCAACTAAATCACCGCAAACATAATGAATACCTTTACTTTTTAATCTCTTAGCTAGCTGATCAAAATCTTTAGATAAAAGAGTTGGATCACCCTTTCCCTTTAAGTAAAGATTTCCTACTAATCCATTCCATTTCACAGCACCATCTGTCCATATTTCCGTATCAAAACGATACTGAGGGCCTAAAAGCTCTAATGCTGCTGCTGCTGTAAATAGCTTCATATTAGATGCTGGCGTTAACCTTGTTTCTCCATTGTAAGAATACAATAATTGACCAGTGGAAGCTGATCGAATACTTACTGCAGAAATCGATCCTTTTAATTTAGGATTTGTTCTTAAGTATTCTGTTAATTTATTATTATAATTTTGCTGGGGAACTGCTGCTTCAGTGGTGCTATCGAATTGAGGAGTTAAAAACAAGATGAAAAATGTTAAGAAAAAAACATATTTTTGCATTAAAGAAGAGCTCCTTTCATTTATGGATCTCTTATAATCTTTTCGAACAACTTCTTTACTATACAGCTTAAACTTCATTTAGTTATGAACTAAGAAGACGAAAAAATAGCTGATCTCTAGGATCAGCTGGCTGTTTATTAATTGTTACTTCATACAACTATTATTTTAATGCTAATATTTTAAACGCCTAGATTAAACGCGGTTAAATTCATCTGGATCTGGTCCAATACGCTTATCTTGATTAAGAGAACTTATTTTCTCCATATCTTCTTGAGTTAATTCAAAATCAAATATGTTTGCGTTTTCTTTAATTCGGTGTGCTTTTACTGATTTCGGAATTGTTACAACTCCGTTTTGTAAATCCCATCTTAGAATAACTTGTGCAGTTGACTTGTTGTATTTATTTGCAATATCTACTAGTAAAGGTTCATCAAGTAAACCACCTTGCATTAATGGAGACCATGCTTCAAGCTGTATTCCATTTTGTTTACAAAACTCATGAAGAGCTGTTTGAGTTAAACGCGGATGATACTCAACTTGATTAACCATTGGTTTAATTTCACATGAATTGAAAAGATCTTGAAGGTGATGTTCCTTGAAATTACTTACACCAATCGCACGAACTCGACCATCTTTGTAAAGCTTTTCTAATGCTTTCCACGTCTCAATATATTTCCCATGCTCTGGTACTGGCCAATGTATGAGGTAAAGATCAAGATAGTCCAAACCAAGTTTCTCCATACTTTCATCAAATGCTGCAAGAGTCTGTTCAAAGCCTTGGTTACCATTCCAAACCTTTGTTGTTATAAACAGCTCTTCTCTTGGAACACTGCTTTTTGCAATAGCACTTCCAACACCCTCTTCGTTTCCGTAAATCGCAGCAGTATCGATACTTCTATATCCTTCTTCAATAGCAGCAGTAATAGAATTTACAACTACTTCACCATCCTCAACCTGAAAAACTCCTAAACCAAACCATGGCATTTTCACACCATTATGTAATGTTGTTGTACTATGTAAACCATTCATCTATTTAGCACTCTCCTTCCATTCTTTCTTATTATCTTGCATCATTTTATTATTTATGAAAAGTATTTTGCTCATAAACAGATGATACTAAGAAAAGCTCATTCTGCTCCTTATCTCATAAAGCATCTGTTATTCCTAATTGCTTAATCTAAAGAGCTAAGGTTTGCACCAATCCACTTAAGCGACATAAAAGCTTACCTACTAAAAAGCCTATTATCAAATTTGATAATAGGCTTAGCGGTATATTGGATGTTAATTAGTATCCAACATATGAAGCACCAATGATGATTAACAAGATGAATAATACAACGATTAAAGCAAAACCTGCTCCATAACCGTAACCGCCACCTGCAACAGCACCCATGATATCACCTCCATATTTTTATGTATTACTATATGTAAGGAGGTCGCAGTTCGTTATGGTTAAATCTCAAATTTATAAAAATTCTATTTATCATTATTTTCTTGTAAAATAATAACTATGTATAGCATAGAATGGAGGTCGTTAAAGTGTGTGGCCGATTTTCACTAGCAACAGATCAAGAGATTTTACAAAATCAATTTAATTTTATTTTAAATGATGAAATTCTTAATAGGTATAACATTGCTCCTTCACAAAATGTGCTTGTTATTGGATCAAATGGCAAGGAGCGGGTTGGAACCAAGATGAGATGGGGACTTGTTCCACCTTGGTCTAAAGACACAAAAATCTCCTATAAAATGATAAATGCTAGATCTGAGACGATCGATGAAAAAGTTAGTTTTAAAAACCCATTTCTAAGAAAACGCTGTTTAATATTAAGTGATGGTTTTTACGAATGGAAGAAAAATGGAACAGAAAAGCAACCATACCGATTTAAAATGAAAAATAATCTTCCGTTTGCTTTTGCTGGACTGTGGGAGAGATGGGATAAGGGTGATACCCCTTTGTTCACATGTACAATTATTACAACGAAAGCTAATACACTGACAGAGGATGTTCATGACCGAATGCCCGTTATCTTACCAGCAGATGCTCACAACAAATGGTTAGATAGAGACTTTGGAGATATGAAACAGTTAAAATCACTGCTTATTCCTTATAATGAGGAGGAAATGGAAAAGTATCCTGTATCAAATATCGTTAATTCTCCACACAACGATTCTGCAGAGTGTTTAGAAAGGTTAAATAGTTTATAATTTTCTCAGAGTAAAATAACACGCAAATCTTCCTTATAGAACCTGAACCTAAAAAAGGTCGCTCAAAAAAAGCGACCTTTATTTAGCGTCAAAAGTTACCATCGTACCATTGTTTTGCTTGTTCAATTTCTTCTCGAGTTAATTGATGCCCAGCTTCTCCCCAATATTCTGTAACAGTTCCGTCCGCTGCACGTAATGTATCTATTAATTCTTTTGTTTCTGCTTTTGGAATGATTGGATCATTCAATCCTGCTCCAATAAAAATAGGTGTATTAGCTAAATTAGGAAGCTCAACTTCTCTAATTGGAACCATTGGATGTAATAAAATAGTACCTGCTAAAGCATTTTGATAGTGGTACATCATGCTGGCAGCAATATTAGCACCATTTGAATATCCAATAGCTAGAACATTATTTCTGTCAAATTGATATTGGTTAGAGCATTCTTCTATAAAATCATGCAATTCCTTCGTTCTAAAAATTAGATCTTCTTCATCAAAAACACCTTCAGCTAATCGACGAAAAAAGCGAGGCATCCCATTTTCTAATATGTTTCCTCTTACACTAAGTACAGACGAATTAGGTGAAATCATTTCTGCAATGGGTAACAAATCACGTTCATTTCCACCTGTGCCATGCAATAATAATAAAGTTGGTGATTGCTTATCATTGCCTTCCTTAAATATATGTTCCATAAAACTACCTCCTAATTTTTTGTTTCTAATGGCTTTAGCTTTGCTTCAATTTCTTCTCTTTTACTCTCAAAATATGGTGGTAAAGCTAACTTTTCACCAAGGTGTTCAAAATCCTCGTCACCTTCAAAGCCTGGCCCGTCTGTTGCTAGCTCAAATAATATACCATTTGGTTCTCTAAAATAAAGGGAGCGGAAATAATAACGCTCAACAAACCCTGAGTTTGGTAAATGATTTTCATTTAGTTTCTCTACCCACATATTTAGTTCATCTACATTTTCTACTCGAAATGCTACATGATGAACACTACCTCTACCAGGTCTTTCACGTTCCAACTCATTTTCTTCAATAAGGTGTATTTCTGCACCCGTTCCACCTTCACCTGTTTCAAATACCCTTACAAGCCTTTGACCTTCTACTTCTTTATAGCTTTCTATTTCACGAAAACCCATTACATTTGTTAAAACATGAATCGTTCGTTCAGGACGAGAAACTGTTAATTGAACAGGTCCTAGTCCTACAATTCCATATTCTTGGGGAACAGGACTCTTAACCCATGGTGTCCCTCCTGCGACTCCAACATTTTTCTCATCTGACACAATAACCATACGTTGTCCTTCATGATCTCTAAAGGAAAGGGTTCCACGACCACTATCACTTTTAATTTCTTCATGATCGATATTCAATTCCGCAAATCTTTCTTTCCAATATTGAAGTGCGCGATCAGTTTTCACCCTTAGAGAAGTTGATGTAATACTATTTGTACCAACATAGGTTCTGCCCGCACGAGGGATTTCAAAAAATGTCAAATCTGTTCCAGGATTACCCCGTTCATCTGCATAAAATAAATGATAAACTGATGTATCATCTTGATTAACTGTCTTCTTAACTAACCTTAATCCCAACACCTTTGTGTAAAAATCATAATTATCTTTTGCATTAGCTGTAATAGCAGATACATGGTGTATACCTTTTAATGATTTTAAATTCATAAAAAACACTCCTTTATAAGGACTTAAATATCTCAATTGCAATAATCTTGAATTCAAGATAAATTATAGAGAATAGGATGATTTCTGTCAACCAATGTTCTTTTTAAGGTTTTGTTCTAAAAGAAGATCTAGCTGTTTAATATGATATCTATATAATAAATGTTTTTATCAGACTTATATATAGCTATCGAAGAGGAGTCTTGAAAAAGGGTTAACGAATTTTTTCATTCGTTAACCCTTTTTATTATGACTGAGTATATTGAGTGTTTTGTTGATAGTTTCTATAGCTTGGGATTTGATGTGATTGAGCTTGATTATTTATAAAATGTGATTGATCTTGTTGTTGGAAATTTGAAAAATTGGTAGATCCTTGTGATAACTCCTGTTGCATTTGATTACATACATTTATGATATTCTGACATTGTTGAATTGCCTGGTTATGCCCTTGTAAGCTTTGTTGAATCATTTGTACAGCTTGTTGTTCTCTTTGTAATAATTGTTGAAGCATTTGAGCATTTTGTTGCTCTTGCTGAAGCATTTGTTTATATTGTTGACTTCCTTGCTGTGTTTGTTGGATAAGTTGTTGCGCTGTTTGGCGACATTCATTAATTTGCTGCATTGCATGTTGTGGTGTATGCATAAGATATTCCCTCCATGATTAAAAGTTATTTTTATTGGTTATGATATATACTACTTTAATTGAGACTCCTTGATAGCAATGTGTTACTTGACCTATTATGAATAGTAGTAGCAGCAAAACTACAAAAAGATGCCTTATTGATTATGTTAGAAACTACTTTGTTGAAAACCATTAATCATGGTTTTAGATGTTGCTTGGTCAAAAACTGGTACTTGATAATAGCCTTTTTTATTCATATAAGTCCATGTTTCAAAAGCTTGATCAGCACAATTTTTTGAACTTTGAATCATCATTTCGCGAATTTGTGAATCAGTACACTCAAGTGCAGCTTGCATCTTTAGAACAGCTAATGCTTTGTGACTACCATTCATAGTTGATGAGATATCACGATCATTTAACTGGTTTATTGAAGCATTTGGTGCCTCTGGTACTGAGTTTTTATTAATTCCGTAGATCGGTGTAACATCCATTTTCTGATCCACATTAGGTAACTGGTTTCTCGTTGTTTTCTGTTGTAACGTAATGACGATTGAATTATACTCATTCGTCATAAATGACAATTGATTTTCCAAAATATTTTTTAGTTCTTGATCTTGACAGTAAGGCTTATAAATTTGAAATTGATTAATCGAATTGACCATACAGCTTAAGACTTCATTGATTTCAATTAATTCATGAGCACCCAGTTGAACCTGCATAGGTTTCCCTCCTTTTTGCACTTTTTGTAAAGCCAAATTTAAATTCCCACCAACTCATCAGAAATATTCATTTTATATAAACAATAAAAACGAATATTTTTACTCATTGTAAATAAACACTTTCACGTTTTGAGAAAAGATAACTATTCAAAGAGTTACCTTTAAATTCATTATATAAAATGGAGGTGCTTAAACACGGTTTTTAAAGAAGTTAAAAAAGTGATTTGGCTAAATTACAGGAATATAAACTTGTTAAGACAATCAGAGGTTCATTTATGTTGAATTGAGAATTATTGAAGTGTTTAAACAATGATTGACAAAGAATTAGGAGTGATGACTACTTGATCTATTGTTGCTTCAAAATGGATTTCTTAACGAGGTAGAAATAGTAATGTGATCATTAATGTAGTGAAAATGAGAAGGGAAAAATAATTCACATTCACAATTCTATAAATAATTTTCAAAACTTCATTATGAGAAACATGTACTGTTAAAGTTGATTTTCGCTACAGTATGCTCTCTTTCTGAAGGGCAAATTAGTGAATTGACCAACTGCAGAAGTCCGCACCTTTCGCTCCAATCAACTTCATATGATTACCACAAAAAACATGGTCACTTAAAGTAGAGCCATGACTCAATTAAAATGATATTCAACATGACCATTCGATTTAATAGACACATGCAATACACTGTGATTTTCAATAATAGTAGATAAATAGAATTGGCTTCCATTCCAATTTAAACTCCAATTAACAGGTGCACTTGCACGTAAATGCATTAACTGTTGTTTATATACTTTATAATTTGTAGACAAAGAAAAATATTCCTCTTCAATTGCATACCATAATTCCTTTAAGAAGCTTTTTGCTAATATAACATCTTTACTAGCTAAAATTTCATGAACAGGTCTGTATTTCTTCATTTTATTCCTCTCCCTTACTCTATACTTTAGAGAAGAAACGAAAAAAAAACTACCCTAAAATTGTTTCCAATCTTGAGTAGTAAACCATTAAGTGGTCTGTTTTTCGAAACATTATTGCTTGAAAACTCGGACGAAACAAGTGAGTATACAGCGTATCGTTACGTCATGAATAGTAGTTCAAAAAACAACAATCTTAAAAAAAGGATTTAATGTACATTTTGTCTAACATAATGTTCCTCTTGGTCTCGTTCCATTTCTTTAATAGGTGATTTCTTATATCGACCAATAATAGTACTTGCAATAAAGATACAAAAAATCGATAATAATCCTTTATACCAACCGACTATTGCAACTGCAAACAGTATAATAAGAGAATCACAAACAAAAAGAACAATACCTCTATTTAGTCCAAATTTCTTATCTATATATAAACCTAAAATATGAATACCGCCTAATGATGAACCATTGTTTAGCACAAATGTAACACCAAATCCAATGAGTAGACCAGCAATTACTGTTGCCAATATGATATTAATATCAAATGCAGGAATCCACAAATCTAGTCCTTCTCGAATAAATGAAATGCCTGTAATAGATAACAGACTCGAAATTGTAAACCATTTTCCAAGCTCTTGAATGGAAATAAAGAAAAAAGGCAGGTTTACAATAAAGAATAAAACACCCCAAGAAATGTTCGTGACATATGTTAGAATGGTTGCAATTCCAGCTGTTCCTCCAAAAGTTAATAAACTGTTTGAGAGAATTTTGATGCCTAAAGATGTAATAACCAATCCGAGTAATACAAAAAGTAATTTTTTTATGGTAGACATATCTTCCCCCCAGTTTACAATGTCTCCTATTAACTTATAACACCTAGCTTATAAAGGTCAATAAGCTGAGAATTATTCGGAATCTTACGTTTATTTGAAAAAGAATGATAGTTTAGGAAATTTATGGATTTTCATAGAATGAGGGTTTGAAAATACATGAAAAAAATAAACCATCTAACTTTAATTTGTTAGATGGTTTTTTTTTCGATCTTATTATACTAATGCTGCTAATTTCTCTTTTACTTGCTCTTCTGTTAGTTCATGTTCTGTAACATAACGATTTCTTTCATGAACTCGACATTCATGACTGCAAGCTCTTAGAAATTTATGCTCATTTTCCTCTGAACAAAGAATTTTTTTATTACATTCAGGATTTCCACAATTAATAAAACGTTCGCAAGGTTCACCAGTATAGTAATCTTTTCCTACAACGGTTGGTTCTACTTGGTTGACAGGTACAGTAAGGCGCTCATCAAATACATAGCACTGACCTTCCCAATCTTTCCCTTGAACTTCAGGATCCTTCCCATAAGTAACAATCCCACCGTGTAACTGAGCAACATCTTCAAATCCTTCTTTACGTAACCAGCCAGAAAACTTTTCACATCGTATTCCACCAGTACAATACGTTAAGATCTTTTTGCCTTCAAATTGCTCTTTATTTTCACGTATCCAATTTGGTAAATCTTTAAATGTATTAATATCAGGTAGGATCGCATTTCGGAAGTGACCAACTGCATACTCATAGTCATTTCTTGCATCAATCACAACTGTATCTTCATCTTTCATTGCTTCAAGAAATTGCTGAGGGCTATAATATTTGCCTGTTAACTCCAAAGGATTAACATCTTCTTCTAAACGAAGAGTCACAAGCTCAGGACGATAACGAACCTTCATTTTTTTGAAAGCATGTCCTTCTTCTTCGTCAATTTTGTAGACCATGTCTGCAAAGCGCTCATCTTTTTTCATCGCAGCCATATACTGTTCAGTTTGTTCAACAGTACCAGAGATTGTTCCATTTATCCCTTCATGGGCAATCAAAATTCTCCCCTTTAACCCTAGGCTTTTACAAAATTCTAGATGTTGCTGGGTGAACTCTTCAGGTTGATCAATGGTAACATAATGATAATATAATAAAACTCGATATTCTTTCGACATTTATTTCACCTTCTATATTATATTTGCAAGATATACATACAGAGATGGTTCCTTGCGTTTTTATCTTACATTTTTATTAAAATGCAACATCTAATTAAAGCAGATTTTCTGCAAAATTACAAATGAAACATTTAATTGTAACAAAATCATCATATTTCTATCTTTCTCTTATAGTGAATATCCTTGTGATTAGTACTTTTGATTACTTCCTTAAATCTTGTTATGATGAATTAGACAAACATTTTGGTAGATGGAGTGATTTAATTGAAAATCATTAAATATATCGTCTTATTAGGTCTTTTATCGGGCTGTTCTTTAGGAGATTCTACTGACAGCCAAGAAGATGTCACAGCTTCAGGCTCAGAAATAGAAATCTTAGCAAAGAACCTGGATATTCCATGGACAATTGCTAAACAAGATGAAAGGTTCTATCTTACACAACGTAGTGGGAAAATAATAGAAATCGAGTCTGATAATAAGACTTCACAAGAAGTAGCTGTTACAAAAAAGGTTCAACACGAGGGTGAAGGAGGTTTACTTGGATTTATCCTAGCTCCTGACTTCAAGACAACAAAGCAAGCATATGCTTACCATACCTATAAGGAAAATAACCTACTTAAAAATCGAGTTGTCCTTTTAAAGAAACAAAATCAGACTTGGGTTGAAAAGAAAGTTATATTAGAAGATATACCAGGTGGAGTCATTCATAATGGTGGGAGACTCAAAATAGGACCTGATAACATGTTATATGCAACTACAGGTGACTCAGGTAATACTAGTTTATCTCAAGACAAAAACAGTTTAGCCGGGAAAATATTACGTATGACATTAGATGGTCATATCCCAGAGGATAATCCATTTTCTAACTCTTACGTTTATTCTTATGGACATCGCAATCCACAAGGCTTAGTATGGGATGAAAAAGGTACTTTATATAGCACAGAACATGGGCAGAGCGCGCATGACGAAATCAACTTAATAAAGCCTGGATCAAACTACGGTTGGCCTGTCATTCAAGGTGATGAAAAAGCTCAAAATATGGAGTCACCTCTTTATCACACGGGTGAAGACACATGGGCACCTTCTGGCATTGATTATTCTAACGGTAAACTGTACATAGCAACATTAAGAGGCGAAAAAATACAAAGCTTTGATTTAACAACAAAAGACGTTGACGTTGTTCATTCAAATAGTGGCAGAATGCGTGACATCTTAATTAAAGATGATATTTTATATTCAATAACAAGTAATCGAGACGGTCGTGGAAACCCTTCTAATGATGATGATCTATTAATTAAATTAACGGGATTAGATCAAGAAATGTAGTTATAATGAATCCTCATTTTTAAAAATTTAATTCTGTTCAAACTAGATGAATGCTACAACTAATACTTGTACAGATGTAAAAAAGAAAATTATTATTACAATCTAAATAGAAAAAAATCTCTCTTTATCAACTATAAATCTTGATAAAGAGAGATTTTATTAAAACATTGGTACCGGAGGATCTATGCCTAATACAGGTTGACCGTCTACTGTTAACCAAATATAATAGTGATCAATTTCCGTGTTTAATCGTTTTTCAATTTTTGCAATAAGTGTTTCTTGAAATTCAAAACTCAGTCTTGCTGTTTCTTCACCAAGTGGAATGCCTTTTAACCCTACTAAGTCTGCTATATATCTAGCATCCTCATAACTTACCTCAACATACTTATCATATTCCGGAAGATAAGCAGCTTTTGCTGGTGTTACAGTTATTAAAATAACAAAAAATAATGCAGCAACTATTAATCCTAACTTTTTCATAAAATCACTCCTAATTCATATGGGATTGTATAGAAATAAACGCATCAACTACTTCTGGTGCATACATTGTACCTCGACAACGAATAATTTCTGATATTGCCTCTTCTCTTGACTTTGCTTTATGATATGGCCTGTCTGTTGTCATCGCATCGAATGAATCAACTACTGAAATAATCGAAGCCTCAATTTTAATATCTTCACTTGTTAATCCATAAGGATAACCTTTTCCATCATAACGTTCATGATGCTGCTCAACAATTTCACCAACATTTTTCAGCAAAGGGAGTTTCGTTTCTTCTAGTAACTGTCTACCATAGGTTGAGTGACTTTTCATGATCATCCACTCTTCTTCTGTAAGCTCCCCTGGCTTTAGTAAAATATTTAATGGTATTTTCACCTTGCCAATATCATGAAAAAAAGAGGCCATATTTAATCGAAGTAATTGTTGTGAGTTTAACGCTAACTGCTCCCCTACTAGCATTGATAGTTTACTAATTCTACCACAATGATCACTTGTATAGCCATCCTTTTGTTCAATAGAGATAGCTAGTTTTACCAAATCCTTTGAAACTTGACTATAGCGATGAAACACTGGTTGTGATGTAACATACAAAAACTCTGCTATACCAACTGATTGAAACAGATAATGTTCGTTCACAGGACTTCTGTAAAAAGAATCTCCTGCCTTATATATCGTAAAGCCATTGTTTGTTAATAGTTTTAACTCACCAGATAAAATAAATATATATTCAAGAGCTATCCAGCCCTCTTCAGGTTCTAATCCCCATCTAGAGTTTGGTTCAAGCTTATGATGGATAATTTCAGTAGAATCAGCTGAAGCAAGGAGAGATATGGTTAACCCTTTCATCTGAACGGTTTCGATAAAATCCTTTTTATTAGCTAATTCTTTCATCTTACCTCACTTACTTTCTATTTTTCTTTTCACTCTATTATATAAAACCAATGATCTTTCGTATAGAGAAATTATGAAAAATGAATATTATACCATATCTACGATAAGAAAAATAGAAAATTATGCTAGTTTTTAACATTTTAATAGTCTAAAGTACCCTTCAGTCATCCACTCAATTAGACTCATACTATTTAGAAACACAAAATGCCAAAAAACCCCTTTAGACTATGAAGGGGTTTTTTGGCATTTTACTAAACTTAATTTATTATTCACTATCTTCTTGTTTAACCTTTTCTAATACCTCTAAAAACACTTCAGAAGGTTGAGCACCAGAGATAGCATATTTGCGATTTATCACAAAGAAAGGTACACCAGTAACACCTATCTGGTTTGCATCTTGTTCCTCTTTGCGAACATCATCACCATAATTAGTACTATCTAACATCTCTTTTACTTCTTGTTTATTTAAACCAACCTCAGCTGCAAGCTCAATAAGAGTGGAGTGATCAGCCACTTGCTTAACTTCTGTAAAATAAGCGTCAAATAGACGAACAACCATTTCATTTTCTTTTCCATGTTTTTTTGCGAAATGAATCAATCGATGTGCATCAAATGTATTTGTAGGCTTTACCTGATCGAGATGATAAATTAAACCAACTTCTTTAGCTTGTTCTGTTAATTGGTTATTCATAGTCATGATTTGCTCTTTTGATGTATTGTACTTTTTCGCTAGTAGCTCTACATAATCTCCTTCTGCATGAATTGGTGCTTGAGGATTAAGCTCAAAGCTACGAAATTCAACTTTCACTTCTTCTTTATAAGAAAACTGTTCTAGTGCTTCTTCCAATCGCTTTTTCCCTATATAACAAAACGGACACACAATATCCGACCATACTTCTATATGCATATTAATCATTAGCCCCTTTCACTATTCAATCTAATCTTGTCCATCTTATCAACACTATTAATTTTCAGTAAAGAAATATGCCTTAAAAAGTTGCACTTTTTTCGCTGTGAGATTATTTAAAATACAAAAAACAGTAATTTTTCTAAAAACTACTGTTTTTTACTCTATTTACTCAGCTTTTTTAGGTTCTGGATAATCTATACCAAAAGTTTCTACTGTTACTTTTTTTATTTTTTGATCTTCTTTAGGCTTGTCCTGTTTATCTGTTTTCACATTAACGATTGAATCAACTGCATCCATTCCTTCAATTACTTTACCAAAGGCAGCATAGCTTCCATCTAAGTTACTACTATCAGCAACCATTATAAAAAACTGTGAGCCAGCAGAATCTGGTGCTTGTGATCTTGCCATTGAAACAATACCTCTTTCGTGCTTTAAACTATTTTCAAAGCCATTGTCTTCGAATTCACCTTTTATAGTGTATCCTGGACCACCAGTTCCAACACCATCAGGGTCACCGCCTTGTATCATAAAGTCAGGAATAACTCTATGAAAAATAAGTCCATCATAAAATCCGGATTCTACTAAAGAAATAAAATTGTTTACTGTGTTCGGTGCAACATTTGGATATAATTCCATTTTGATTAAATCATTATTTTCCATCTCAATCGTAACAATAGGATTATCTTCAATTTTTTGTGCAGGTTTTGATGATCCATTATTACTTTGGTTATTCTCTGTTGTATTATCTGCTGTACCACATCCAGTTAATATGAACAGAAATATTAAAAGTAAAATGCTGTAATGCTTGCTAAATTTCTTCATATGTACTCCTTACTCCTTTTTTCTATAGCTGATATTTCGCACCAAATTTTATATCCTAAAAACAATATACAGCCATTTTATTATATATAAATCATCAGGCTTTAATTTTCATATTAATCTATGTTACCGTTAAAGTAAACATGATTACGTAAGGTGGTGTCTAACATGGCTAATACTGAATTAATGCATCTTTTGAAAGATTACTACCCATTTACTTTGTTAACAGAGTATCAGCTTCAAGATATGACAGATAAAGCAAAGCAAACAACATTTTCTAAAAATGAATTTTTATTACATGAAGATGAAACAGCTGAAAATTTAGATTTGTATTTTCTTGTATCTGGTTTAGCTAAAAACATATTGCATCAACGAAATGGTAAACAAATTTCCCTCAGGTACTATTATCCAGGTGACATTATTGGACTAATGGTCATGTTTACTAGTGGCGAACTAAATTTTTCTGTTCAAGCACTTGAGGATTGTACGGTTTTTAAACTTAATAAAAGTCACTTCTTTGAAATTATGACACGAAACAATGAGTTTTCAAAGGTAATCTGGGAAAGCATTGGTGAACGGACAAAATCTTTGTATGATGAAATGAAAAATAAAACGATTGACGACGATGACGAAAATCTTGAGCTTTTAAGAACACGTGTTAACACAATGATGACACCACCCATCTTTATCTCTTCATTAACAACGATGAGTGAAGCAGCTTCGATTTTACAACAAAATGATGCAAGTGGTTTAGTTGTAAGTGATGATTCAGCTAAGGTTAATGGTGTTATTACTAACGATGAAATATTAAACTATGTTAAACAGCCTTCTTCTTATCAAAACAAAGTGAAGGATTGGATGAACACAACCCCTTTCACAGTACATGCAAATTCTTTTTCATTTGAAGCACTTTCATTTATTAAAAATAAAGCTCTAGACTTTATCCCAGTCGTTCATAACCAGACTGTAATAGGCGTATTATCAAGTCGTTCTTTTTTAAATCTTGAAGACTCGAGTTATTTAGATATCACCTTTAATGTACAAAATTCTCACAATATATCTTCACTTATTAAACAAGGACCATTAGAAAACGTAACATTACAATCGTTTGTTCAAGATTTAGTTGATAAAGATAGTTATGCTTATGAAGTTGCAGAAGCCATCACAAACCATAATGATAACTTGCACAGGCAAATCATTAAGCTTATTGTTAATGAAATGAAGAATGAAGGATATGGTACTCCTCCTATTAATTATTGCTTTATTATAATGGGAAGTCAGGCAAGACATGAGCAAGGATTCCATACAGATCAAGATAATGGTTTGATCTTAAATGATTTTGAACATCTTCCAAATAAATCTGCAATAGAAAACTATTTTGAAATTTTCACTCGCAAAATTAATCACCATTTAAGTTTATCTGGTTTTCCAAAATGTACAGGAGGCATTATGGCACAAGAGGTTAAATGGAGAAAATCTTTGACTCAATGGAAAGAGGAAATCCAAACCTGGAAAACAGAGCTTGATGCCCAAGAAATTCAAAACTTTACTATGTTTTATGATTTCAGACCGATTTATGGAGATTTTTCTTTAGCAGAAGAAATTAGAATGTATTTAACAGATAAAGCAAAACGTTCGAAAACATTGCAGCAACTATTAATGAAGGATGCACTTCGCTTCAAAATCCCAACTCATCCTTTTGGAATCTTAAACTTAAAACAAAAAACAAAAAAAATAAATATAAAGAAAACTGGTTTAACCCAAATTATTTATTCTATTAGAATCAATGCCATTAAATACGGAGTACATGAAGTAAGTACAATTAAACGATTAGATGTATTAAAAAAAATTCATGCGATGCATCCTCGAGATGTTGAAAATGCAAAAACAGCTCTTCATTATTTGCATTATTATCGATTACAACAAAACTTAAATCAATTAGAAAATAATGAAGAGGTTTCTAATGAAATAAACATTATGGAGCTATCAAAAGAGGATCGAATAAAGCTAAAGGAAGCATTACAGATTGCACATCGGATGCAGCAAGTGACGAAAATTAGCTTTAACCGAAACCGGGTGGTGTAAAACAGCTTGCCAAATGATATAAAAATTTTAAAGTATTATCTTTGGGACCAATATTTCTTAAAATATCATATTAATAAACGAATTCATTTGCCAGAGCATAATCAGGCTGAAACATCCATTGATGAATTTTTAAAAAGCCAAAGCAATCTTAATAAGCAGGATCTTTCATCAACTACCTTTACTATCTTTGATTTAGAAACAACTGGTTTTTTCCCTAATATGGGTGATGAAATTATTTCAATTGGAGCTATTAAAGTTAAAAATTTTCAAATTTTATTTGATGAAGCCTTTTATACAATTATTAAGCCTGTTAATAAAGTACCTAAAACAGTCCAAGAGTTAACAGGCTTAGAACCAGAGGTACTAGATAAAGCTCATTCATTTCCTATTGGAATGAAAAAATTCATTGATTATTGTAAAGGATCAATATTGGTTGCTCATCCAGCAACATTTGATATTGATTTTTTATCAACTACAATTAACAAATGGCAGCTCCCCCACTTTAATCCAGATTTTCTTGATTCCCATTTGTTAGCAAACGATATTTATTCAGGGGAGCGGAACTACTTAGATGATTTAATAACAAAATTTCAGATAACAGAACGCGATCGTCATCATGCCTTAAACGATGCAGTTATGACGGCAGAAGTTTTCATCCGTTTGTTAAAACATTATCAAAAGAAGAATGTAACCAATGTAAAGGAGCTACAACAAGAATTTTCGAATTATCGAGATTAAGTTTTTATACAGTGAGTTGTTATACTAAAAGTAAGAAGAAAACAATAATGTATGAGGTTCATATAGCAAGGATGTTACTAAGGTTAAACAATTACAAAAAAGAAAACTTATAAATATACTTTGTCTACAAACAAAGAGGCTGATAGTGGATCAGCCTCTTTTATATATTTCTATATTTTTTTAAAAACAGCGGCCTTTGATGACATTTCCCCTGCTTCAGTGTTAATTATATGGGAAAATCCATAAACACACCCTAATCCATCTAGGTCAAATAAAGTCATTTCCATGAAATCCTGTGGAAGCTCGTGTAAATGCTTCAAAATAATTTCATTTTCAGATTTAATCACTAAATCTCCGTCCTGTAGATAATGAACAAAAGGATTAGTTTCGATACGACTTTCTAAAGGAATGTTATAAAATTTCATTTAAAGCACCTCACATTTTTTAATTTCAGTATTTTCTGATTATTTATATAATACACGAAAGTGATTAGTTTGAAAACTATTTTTTGAAAATTTTTTTATCTTTATTGTTAATCATGAAAAGAATGATTTCTCATCATCATTACCTTTTGTTATTTATTAATTAATTGTATATACCTCCCTTTCTATCAGTAATATATTCCAATTACGATTTAAGATTTCCATGTTACTATGTAAACAAGGAAGTGACATGATTGAGAAAAATTCAATTGTATTTTATTATATTAGTAATATCTTTTCCCTTTCTTACTAGCTTTGAAACCAATCCTTATAACCCAAAATTACAAGCAATCTATCAATCACCAGAAGGCATTTTATTTAAAAGCTTTTCTACTCAATGGAATAAATCAAAATTGATAGACTTATATCATGAATTAGCAAAAAATAAACATGGAAACGAGCTAAAGTTATTAAGAGGAGTTGAGGTAATCGGAACAACCTTAGACGGTTCTTTGTCAAAGGGTAGCTATGATTACTTAAACAAAACAATAAAACTATATCAAGGCGATCATTATCAAGAACCATCTCAATATCAAGAAACGCTCTCTCACGAATATGGCCATCATTTTGCTTATCACTATTTCCCATCTCATCACTTTCCTCTTTCAAAATGGCAAAAAATTCGAAATCTAAATTTACTTGAACTTAGATGGGATGCATTTTGGAACTATCAAGATAAATACCACGCTATCTACCCGCAAGAAGTTTTTGCTGATGATTATGTATTATTATACGGAGCCACAAAAGAAGTTGACCCAAAAGATGTTGAAACAAATGAGGCCTTTTATTTGAGAACAGAGCACGAAAATCAGCAGATTTCAAATGTATTAGAAAATAGCTCTCTACACTCTCTATTAGAAGAGGAAACTGGGATTGAAATTGATCAAAGCCGTCTTTTGCACATGCCAAAATTCAACAATTATAAAAATACAGCATTAACCTTTAAGATTAAACCAAAAACAAATATGGCATACAGACTAAATCTTACGTTAAATGACTCTAAAGGAAACACTTTTAATTATGAATCCTATCAGATTCATAGAGACGAATCAGAAGGTGAATTAATATTTCATTTAGAAGATTTATTGAATGAAAACCTCTCAAATTATGAATGGCTTTCAGCTAGTATAGATGTAATAGATTTAGATACTTCCATAGGGTTTGAAACTGAGGAGTGGAAAATGGATATTGAGGATATTTGAACAATTATATACTATAAAAAAATACCTTAAGAGGTTTATCCACTTAAGGTATTTTTTATGTCATTTAAAATTATCTAGGTACTCTATATTTATTTACTTTAATATTCTTAAATGCTCTATTCCTTATCATAAAGAACCGTTAAGCTGATTAATGTCACAAGAATTGTAGCACCCATATCTGAAAGAATGGCAATCCATAGTGTTAATAAACCAGGAATTGTTAATAATAAGGCAATTAGCTTTAAGCCAAGTGCTAAAGTGATATTTAATTTAATGATAAAGTTTACTTTTTTAGCTGATTTAATTGCTGCTGGGAGTTTGGTAAGGTGATTTTGCATTAAAACAATATCAGCTGTTTCAATTGCACTATCTGTTCCCTTGCCCATTGCAATTCCAAGATCAGCCGTCACGAGTGCAGGTGCATCATTTATTCCATCACCAATCATTGCTACTTTATGTGTTTGAGCTATTTCTTTTATTTTCTCTACTTTTTCGTCTGGTAGTAAGCCAGCAAAATAAGATGTTATCCCAATTTTCTTTGCCACTTTTTGTGCAGTGCTTTCGTGATCACCAGTTAACATAATCGTTTGATTAATACCTACTGAACTAAGCCTTTGTATAACCTCTTTACTTTCTTCACGAATTTCATCAGATATACCCATGATGCCAAAGATTTTTTCTTTATTTGCTAAAATGACAAGTGTCATCCCTCTATCTTTGTATTTCTTAAGATCTTCTTTTACGATTTCATCGAATGTTGTTTTACTTACATGTGCTTCATTTCCGAGATAATAAGTATCTCCATTCATCTTAGCTACAATGCCACTTCCAGAGATAGTGTTTATTTCATCTGGCTCTATTAAAGACAAACCCTCAGCTTTTCTTAACACAGCTTTTGCAATTGGATGTGATGAAGATTTTTCAATTGATGCTGATAGTTGAAGAAATCTAGAATCATATGCAATATATTCTTCCACATAAGGCTCACCTTTTGTTAATGTACCTGTTTTATCAAAAGCAATCGTTGATATTTTCCCAAGCTGTTCTAAAAAAACACCACCTTTAATTAGAATTCCGTTTCGTGCGTTTTTAGTGATTCCAGAAACAATAGCAATTGGAGAAGCTAATACTAGTGCACATGGACAGCCTACGATTAAAACTGCTAATCCTTGATAAAACCAATCTCCCCAACTACCGTTGAATAGCAGTGGAGGAACAAACATAACAAATGCTGCTATAATCATAATTAACGGGGTGTAATATTTTGCAAACTTATTAATAAATAATTCTGTTGGTGTTTTTGTTTCTTGAGCTTCTTCCACAAGATGGAGAATTTTTGCCAATGATGAATCTTCATAGGCTTTCGTAATCGTAACTTTTAAAACACCCTCATTATTTATACTCCCCCCATAAACTGGTTCGGTTACGGACTTTTCTACTGGCATCGATTCTCCTGTAATTGCTGCTTCATTTACAGAACTTTTGCCTTCTTTGACTATTCCGTCAGAAGGGATTTTCTCACCGGAACGAACTAAAACAACGTCATTTTCTTTTAATAACGAAATTTTCACAATTCGCTCTTCACCATTTTCAATAACTGTTGCCTCTTTGGGTGCGATTTCAAGTAGCTTTTCCATTGACTTACGTGCCTTTTGCATTCCTAATCCTTCTAAATATTCATTTAGCCCAAAAAGGATAGCTACAAGAGCACCTTCCTTCCATTCTCCTATACTAAGTGCACCAATTAAAGCTATTGTCATAAGCGTTTCTATATTGAATTTGAACTTGATTAAATTTTTTAAGCCTTTAATAAAAGTCTGGTACCCACTTAATACTGTTGCTGCAAGAAATAAACCTATTGAGATGTATTCATTTATCCATTGCTCCAAAATGAATGCAGCAATGAAGAAAACTGTTGAGCTAGATAAGATCAAAATCCAATTGTTCCAACCATGATCATGAGTATGATTATCTCCATCTTCATAATCTTCCTCTATAAAAGCTCCATCTGAAGATAAAATCTTTTTCACTTTATTCATATCAACATCACTCTCGAGTCGAAGTTTTCCTGTATTATAGCTTAAGGAAGCTGTATCTCCTTGAGGCAACTTCTGAATCTCTTCTTGAAGCTCTCTCGTGCAATTCACACAAGTTAAGCCTTTTACTTTAAATTCATTCATATTGCTCAACTCCATATCTTAATGGCTTATGGCTGTTTTCATAAACTTTGTTGCTAATTAACATATTAAAGTGAAATTAACGACAATTTTCAACAGAATACAACCTTACCTAATTTAATGATGCTGTGCATGGTTTATTGTTTGTTGTAATACATCCATAACATGATTATCATCTGGAGAATAATATAATGTTGTCCCTTCTCTTCTATATTTAACCAGCCGTAAATTCTTTAAAAACCTTAACTGATGTGATACGGTTGATTGTAAAAGAGATAGCTTCTCTGCTATATCATTAACTGAATGCTCATTTTGCGATAATAAATATAAAATCCTAATTCTTGTAGGATCTCCCAATGCTTTAAATGTTTGTGAAACAATAAATAACGTCTCCTCATCAAGCTGTTCAAACTGAAAATCTTCATTTGTACCTTTAGTCAATGAGATACACCCCGTTCCTTAACAGTATATATTCCAATATGTATATATGTTCATATTATACTATTTATTTTATAAAAAAAATTAGCCGATGTCAAAGCTAATTGTTGATTTTTAACGATTATGAGAAATGTAATTTTGTTTTAAATAGAGGGAAACAATCTAGGAAAGCTCTCAAGAACTACTGCTATTGAGCTTTCACAAAGGAAAATTCTTGCCATAATTTAACCTCAGCCTATAAACAGTACTACTTGTATAATAAAAATACCAAATAAAGCACTAAGAAAATGAAGTGATTTAGAACCTACCTTTAAAGCAGGAAGTAATAATTCAATAAAAATTACGTATCCAAAAGTACTTATTGAGAAGCCTAATAAAACTTCTACTAAATGATTGTTTGTGATCGGAAATTGCAAACCAAAACTAACAACACCAAATAAACTTACACTTAGAAAAGCAAAAGAAATTATTATTACTTGTCTTGTTTTTATGAATGCTGAATAAGCAATTAACATTAATGACATCCCCTCAGGAATATGATGGAGAATGATAATATGTGATAAATGACCGCTACTATCAGCATGATTTCCTAACGCTAAACCAGAAGGAACATTATGAATTGTAATGGCTAAAAGTAGAAAATAGAAAGCAAGTTTACTATCTTTTATTTTCTTATCTAAAAAACAATGTACTGAAAAATCAAAACTATATATTAGCAGAAATCCGATTAAAATACCTAAGAGCACTGTTATATAATCATATTCTCCAAAGCTATGTGGTATTAATTCTAAAAAAAGAACTCCACCCAGAGCTCCTGCACAAAGAGAAGATATGTAATGAACACTACTTTTAAGCCATTTGGATATAAATACCCCAAGCAGTGCACCTATTAGTAATGAAATAAATACTGCTAGACAAAAAGAAAAACCCATACTTCTCCCCCCTAAACAAAACTCTACATAATATCTATACTAGATTTATGAATGATCTTGTTTGTTTAGTACAAGTTGAAAAGATAGGTTTATTTATTGTCACTTCAGTTGAGTTAAGAAATACTCACAAACTTTGTTAGACCCTAAACGAACACTTACATATGGTGGTTCTATATAATCAGCTATTTCAAAGAGTATACCTAACCACAAATACTTTTCATCAATTATAAGAAAAGGGAAATCATTTATTTTTTTGATGAACTTACTACCTTTTAAACTTGCTTCCTCTTCACTAGCCATAATCGTTAACAAAGTATATTTACTTTTACTTGAAACAAGATTAATCATTTCATCAGGTAATTTCTTATTAGCAGGAACACCAATTATAATCGACTTTTTTGCTGTTTCTATATCTCTTTTCAACAAATCAAGCTTTTTGGCATGCATCCATGTAACATTAGCGTGTTGATGTTTTATCCATGTACCTATTTCATTTGGTAATACTTCTTGATTATTCATTAATTGATGATCAACAAGCTGTCGAAGTGTTTTATTTTTAAACACCTTTGCTTTAATGAAATGTTGATCACTAAGATGAATAAACTTTCCTCGTGTTCTTGTGATAGCAACATTTATTAATCGCTCACTATCTTTCCCTACTAAAAGCATTCCTGGTCGGTCTTGCGGAAAACTGTCAACAGTATCAAATATCATCACATCACGTTCACTTCCTTGAAAACGATGTACTGTTGCTGAAATAATATCGGCATCAACTAACTCCACTGAATAAATTTCTTTTAAAAGTAATTCCATTAACATAGCTTGTGCTTTATAAGGTGTTATATAACCAATAGATCTTGCACCAGATAGATATGATTCATGAGTTAATTGAAATGATAAGAGAAGTTGCCATAGATTATATCTAGAATTTGTATCTTTATCACGAAGACAATGTTTACCTGTATAACTGCTATCCAATAGAACTGAGGCTCTATTAGGGAAAGGTGTTTTCTCAACGATTTCATTTCTTGCGGTCTTCACACTAGAATGGTCGCCAACAAGGGAATGATAAATATGTTTGTTTGTGAAGGCTGAAATTTTTGGATGCATTCTTCTTTGTTCTTTTAAGAGAAAGAGATTTGGATGCAGTTTTTCACCACTTAACAAGTCAACAACACCTGTTTTATGAAATATATCCTCTCTCAACCACTCATCAACAAGTGCGTTTCTTGCAGATGCAATAGGCGGAAGTTGTTTAAAATCACCACAAATAATCAACCTTTGTCCAAGTGAAGCAGCAAAAGCAATTTGTGGTATATAAGCCATACTTGCTTCATCTAAAATAACAACGTCATAACTTTTCTCATAAATGGTTGGATCATTTGCTGCTTTTGATAAGGTTGTTCCAATCATTTTAGCTTCATGAACAAATTCTATTTCTTTATAACGTATTTTTTCTAATATAGTAGCCAGTTCTCCTTCAATTGAAAGTAGTTTTTCTGTATCCCTATGACTATAGGATATCCCTAAATCGTTTTTTAGATCATTTTTCTCTTCTTGTAGTTTTTGCTTTTGCTGAGCTAATTCCGGATGCCTTTTTACTAAAAGCTCAGTTGTAGTTAAAGACACCTGTGAAACAATACTAGTTTGTGAGCCATACCTTAACAGATCACCTTCATGGAATCTCCCTTTTTTATCCACAAAACGAGATACTTCATTCATTAAAACATCCACAGCTTGATTACTTTGTGAAAGTATTAAAACAGATTGACCTTTAAAATATTTATTAGCAGCTACTCTTCCTAATGTATAAGTTTTTCCTGTCCCAGGTGGTCCCCAAACAAATGTGACTGAATTATACTTACTTCGTAACACAAGTTCATGCACATTGGATTTTATATTTTCTGTAGGATGATTCGTTTCATTAGAAGGATTCATAAGTCTTTTTATTCGAGAGCGTTTTTTCTTACTATCTTTTATTTCCTCTAATCTTTCGTGTAATTGATCTAAAAGTTCCCAAGGATCATGAGATAAAAATAATCCTGATTCTATAAACCCAAGGTATTGTTCAACAGCAATAACTACACTATTTCCTTCTGAGGATAAGATTCTTCCATTCACACTTAGTTTTTTTGCTTCCACTTTAATACTAGATCCAATCGGAATTCGTATTGGCTGAGTTGTTTCAAAATAATAAGTATAGGTTACATCTTGGTTCACTAACTGACCATTTTTCAATGAATATTTAACACTTCCATATTTCTTTAAATGTATGATTTCAGCTCTTAAAGCTTTTTGCCATATTTGAATATAAAATTTAGTAGAATGCATAAATTCAGCTTCCTTCTTTTACATGATACAAAATAGAATTCTTACATTTTTGTACAGTCTCATACTATAGCATGTTTAAGAATGATAATCTAGAATGATATCAGTTAAGTACTTGCTTCTACCTAAAAAAGTAATACATACCAAAAAAGTTGAAGCAATCAGCCCCAACTTCATCCTATTATCAGTTTTTAACGAATCAATTACAGCCTCTATTACTACTATCTCTTCAAAATTTCACTTTTACTAGTTGCTTGGTTAACACTTTTAATCCTGTTAGCAACTAACAATAATAGCGTCATTGAAGCAATTAACTGTTGTCATTACATTTCTTCAGATACGATACAGCTATCCTCCAACTCTTTAGCTACAATAATATTTAATGTGATTTAGATTTCTCAATTTCCCTGCTCTTTTCTTAGATAACCAAATCAGATGTTTTAGTTGTACATGTGCATTCTGTTAAGCTATAGCTCGTTACATGAAATCCGTTTTTTTGTAAAAAGCGAATACCTATATTTTTTTCTAGCTTAGTTGATGCAACAACATGCACATCCTTACTTGGAATTTCATGGTAATACCTTTTTAAATAAGCTATGGGAATAACAATTGTATTTGATGGTAATTGATTTGGGATATTATTGTAATCTCTAAAATCAATTACCTGCGAATGAACCTGGTTCTGATGAACATCTATACAAGGTACACTCTTTAGTGAAGAATTCCGTTTTATCAAAATCATGACAATAGCCAGTAAGAATATACCTACCAATGGATATACCAACATTGCTATCCCCTCCTAACATTTACTCAACTTTATACATACACACACTATACTCACACAAGTATGAACCTAAGTGAGTTTTTTTATCTAAATTCAATATATAGTGGTGGATGATGTTATTCAAGTAATTGAATCTGACCTTTGACTTTAATAAAATTAACATTGACATTCTAAGGACTATTTACCACAAGAAAAAACCAGACCATTAACTCTTAAAGAAGAAATAAGACTGGTTAATTTCTTTTTTTAAATTCAAATTACTTATTGTTCATTAAGTTTACTTAATAAAGGAAATAGTTCTTCTAGATGAGTAATTTCAAAATCAGGCTGTACTTCATTTCTTTCCCTGTTATGGCGATTAATCCAAACGGATTTCATCCCTAGCCTAGATGCACCTAGTATATCAGTCATTAAATTGTCACCGACCATAATTACTTCATCTTTCGTCACATTCATTTTTTCTAATGCATGCTCAAATATACTTACGTCAGGCTTACCTCTACCAAAAGCACCAGATATGATAATTTGTTCAAAGTACGGAACAAGTTCTGGTGTGATTTCTAATTTAATATTTTGCAATTCAGGTGAACCATTTGTTAATAAAAGAAGTCGGTATGAATTCTTTAAACGGTCTAGAACACTAAATGATTCTTCATAAACAAATGGAGAATTACGTCTTTGTCTTGGGAATTCTTCAGCCAGAAAAGCTCCATATTCTTCGTCGTCAATTCCACAAGCTCTTAGACCTTTCGTCCAAGCTTCTTTGCGGTATGTAGGAACGATCTTTTTCATTTTTTGAAAATCCTCAGTGTCATCATTAAAGTTCCCCCAAAGACCTTCAAATGGATTAATTCCAATCATTTGTGTAAATTCAAACGTTTCATAGGAAGAATATAATTCTCTTGCTTCTTTTCGAACTGCTTCCTCTAACTTTTCAGCTTCTATTTGATATTTCTTTTCAGCTAATTTACAAGTACTAACAAATGCTTCTTTTACACTTTTTTGGTCCCATAATAACGTATCATCTAGATCAAAGAAAATTGCTTTAATCAACAGTAATCCCCCTATAATAAATATTTACTAAGCATACAAATAGTAAAGCGCTGCATTATGTATACCACATTCTTCATCTACAATCTCATTCATATCATATTTCTTTTTAAACAATAGCTTACAGAGATTTCATTCATAAGTAAATAGAATTATCATAATTTACTGATTTCTATTTTTAAAGAAAAACCTGCTCAATCATTACCAGTTTTTGATATCAACGTATATAGGAACTAGACAAAGTATAACTTTATCTAGCTCTACCAGTTGATTCTCGTAAAATTAGTTCACAGGACAGTAATATTTTTTCAGCATTCTCTTTCTCCCTGCTCATTTGGTCAATCAATGAACGAACAGATCTTTTCCCCATTTGCTCTTTTGGCACATGAATTGTTGTTAATGTAGGGGACTGTAAATAAGAGTTGTCAATATTATCATAACCAGTAACAGATATCTGTTCCGGTATTTTCACTTCAAGCTCCTTTAATATATCTAGTACAAATAAAGCAATTGTATCATTAGCACATACAAGAGCAGTAGGTGATTTTTCTATCGTTTGTACTTCTGATATCAACCAATCTTTTATATTTTCACACATAGCAGTCAAATCTTCTCCCTCATTTAGGAGCTTTGAATTTTGATTAATTGATAGTCCATGATACTCAAGAGCAGAACGATATCCGAGCCATCGATCATAAAAACTACGCGAAAAGTAAGAATTCCCTACAAATTTTATGTGACGATGTCCTAAACCAATTAGATAACTTGTTAGCTTATAACTACTATCGTAATTATTTGCAAAGATTGTATCTGCATTAAACAACGGTTCCTCATAATCTATTAAAACAACAGGAACCTTCCATGTTTTAAATTCCAATAGCACTGATGTTGATAATTTACCAACACATATAATTCCCAAAAACACTTCAGAGTTAAAAACAGTTGAAAAGCGATCAGATTCAGTTACAATAACCATTCCTAAGCTAAATTCAGAAAGTTCACTAGAAATACCATCAATTATTTTACCCCAGTACATAGAATTTTGATATTGACTTTTTGGTAAGACAACAAGTACATTTTGTTGAGATATTTTTAATTGATGTTCAGTAATTGTCTGATTTGAAGAAAATAGTTGACCATTGTTATTGTAGCCAAGTTGCTTTGCTGTTTCTAACACCTTTATTCTTGTCTCTTCTTTAACACCACTTTTACCAGCTAAAGCTCTTGAAACAACATATTTTGATACTCCAAGATAATCTGCAATATGTTGGATTGTAATTTTCTTCCCCATCTAACCACCTCATGCTTGCGTACGAAACAAGAAAATGAATAATATGAAAAAGATCTCAACTCACCTTCTTGCTCAATTTATACCGTTAGTTTTTTTGACAAAATGAATTTTTCTACTACTTTCGCCACACCATCATTCATATTTGTATCCGTAACAAAATTAGCGATTGCTTTTATATCATCAGGTGCATTTCCCATAGCAACACCTAATCCAGCAAATTCAATCATCGAAAGATCATTATAACTATCACCAATAGCAATAACTTCTTCTCTTTTAATCTGACAAGTTTTAATTAGTTGATCTAAGCTAGTTCCTTTTGTTACACCTTTTTCAGTAAACTCTAAGAAAAATGGTTTAGACCGCATAATACTATAATCGTCTAATTCCTTTTGAAGCTTCTCTTCAACTAGTTTTAATTTATCTGGATGATCTACCATTAAAGCTTTTACAACAGGCTCATTTACTTCTTTTACAAATGAATTTACAAGCTTGATAGGAAGTCCTGTTAATTCTGATTCAATTGTTGTATAAGGGTTTTCATCCTCGGTAATAATCTCATCACCAACATAGGTATGAATAAATACCCCTTCACGGCGACTAATACTAAATAGTTGATGAATAGATTCAGGTGTTAATGTACTACTAAACATTTCTTCGTTTGTACGGCAATTGATGATTTTCCCACCATTAAAAGAAAGAATAAAACTCCCGAATTCATCCAATGCAAGCTCTTTAGCAATATGCTTCATCCCATAAGTAGGGCGACCTGAAGCAAGAACAACCTTTACACCATTATTTTGAGCATTCATTAATGCCTCTTTTGTTCGAATAGAAATTGTATGATCATCGCGAAGCAATGTATCATCTAAATCTAATACAATCATTTTATAATCCATTTATACGTCCCCTTTAAACAATCAATATCTTTCTATCCTACTATAAATTTAGAGATGATGGGAGACTAATCAATGTTTCCTGAAAAAAATCTTTTTTTAATGTAGGCTATGTTAAAGGTTATTGTTGATTGGAGGTGGATATATGAGACTTTTGCTAAGAGAACCGTGTCAAAGGGAGACCCTACAGGCGCGCAGCTTACGCGGCTGCTCCCGGACCTAGGAAGAATTGCCCTTATTCTTCCCTAGGAAAAAACGAACTGCATTTTGTTCCCCGGGAAAGCGAATGCCTTTAAGGAAAATCAACAACAAAGTTTAACAGAGCCTAAATATAAAAAAAGTTTATTGTCTTATACCAATGACAATAAACTTAAGAAAAGAAAATAGGTTCATATTCTGTTTACAGAATTCTTTGCAGCAGTTACTTGAACTTCGATTGTTCCTGATGCTTTGTTAACATAAGTTTTAATCATAACAGGATAATCTTTACTATTTATAAACTTAAAATCAGGACCATTCCAAGAAACTGTCGCATCTCTACCTGCAGGAACATAACCAATTGATCTTGAATGTGAATGATGTTCAATAATTTCAAGTCCTGCATGATCTACTGCATTAAATAAAGTAGATGAAGTTTGGCAAATTCCACCACCTATTCCTTCAACAAACTCTTTATCTACTATCTCCATTGCCTTTTGATATCCTCTTGCAGTTGTTCTTTCACCAACAACTAAATTAAAATAAAATCGATCTCCTGGTCCTAGTACTATTTGGTCAATGGCATTAGCAGACAAAGAAATATTTTCGGTTCTGCCTGTCACGCCTGGATTAAAAGATGTTTTATAGCTACCAATAACAACCTCATCAATCAATTTAACAGCTTCTTCTGTTACGTTTGGATTTGTAATTTCTAATGGTATATCAAGCTCTTTATCCAGTGCCTTCACATTTCTTAACATTGTCACTAATTTCTCTTCATCAAGAATAATTCGGCTTATACCAGCTGTTAACTTACCGTTACTATCTACTTTACTTGGAACCATCGGTCGATCAAGTTTCAAAGCTAAGTCTGATGCAACTTTTTTTAGCTGTTCATTGTATTCTTCATCATTAACAGGATCTAAAGTAGGAACAATAGAATAAAGTACTTCTTTCGATTCTGGATGAACTAAATTAATAGTAAACTCCATCTCTTTGTTTGTAACCTGTGATGTGTGCGTAGGTACGCTCCTTACTTTTAATGGTTCATTTTGATTACCACTTACAGCACTAACCCCACTACAACCTGTAGCAAACATTAATAATAAAATTGTAGAAACATATTTTTTCACCATATTCTCACCCACATTTCTCACTATATTAGTTACCTTAAGGATTGACTATAATAACATTTAGCAAGTTTATATATATTCAAAATTAATTAAAATATCCTATAATGTTATTTATTCCCATTAATTTTCATGAGATTTTTTAAAAGTTCAGGTCAATCGTTAAGTCTTTAACAGTAAGACGAAAAAATTGGAAAAAATTTCAAATTACTTTTAACAATGAAGAAATAAAAAAAATAAAAAAGCAAGACTACATGTAGCCTTGCTAAAAAAGAGTTATTTTACTTCTGTTACCCAATTAAAAATGTCTTTATGTGTACCTTTTTGAATACCTGTTAACGTGTCATACAATTTCTTAGAAATTTCTCCTGTTTCACCATTATTTATGATGATTTTCTCATCGTTATAATAAAATTCACCAATTGGAGAAATAACCGCTGCGGTTCCTGTACCAAATGCTTCCTCCAATAATCCTTGTTTATAAGCTTGATATACCTCTTCCATTGATAGCTTTCTTTCTGAAACCACCATTCCCCAATGTGAAAGCATTTTTAAAATAGAGTTTCTGGTTACACCTTCTAGAATACTTCCATTAAGCTCTGGAGTAATTACTTCACCATTAATTTTGAAAAAGATATTCATACTTCCAACTTCTTCAATATATTTCTTTTCCACTCCATCTAGCCATAATACTTGAGAATAGCCTTTTTTAGAAGCTTCCTCTTGAGCTTTTAAACTTGAAGCATAGTTACCGCCTGTCTTTGCTTTACCTGTTCCACCAGCAACTGCACGAACATATTGATTTTCAACCAAAATCTTAACTGGGTGAATACCCTCTTTATAATAAGAGCCCACCGGTGATAGAATGATCATAAACCGATAAAATTTAGAAGGAGCAACACCTAAATAATATTCTGTTGGGATGATAAATGGTCGAATATATAGTGATGTCCCTTCAGCTGTAGGAATCCAATCTTTATCAATAGCTACAAGTTGTTTTAATGCTTCAATAACAAAATCTCCATCAATTTGTGGTATACAAAGACGTTCATTTGATAAATTCAACCTTTGCATATTTTTCTCTGGTCTAAATAATAAAACTTTATCATCTTCTGTTCGATAAGCCTTCAAGCCCTCAAATACAGTTTGCCCATAATGGAAAACCATTGATGATGGATTTAATGATATTGGCTCATATGGGGTAATACGAGCATCATGCCACCCTTTAGTTGGACTGTAATCCATAACAAACATATGGTCAGTAAATACTCTGCCGAATTCCAATTGACCTGATTCAGGTTTTTCTTTTTTTGTTTCGCTCAACGTGATATCAATTTTTGTTGTCATCTCTAACTCTCCCACCTATAAATTTAAAGAAGTTACATCTAAGAGTAACCTCTGAAGCATATAAACAATAGAAATTTTGTCATTGAACTATATTTACCTATTTTATAACTATAAGGAAGTAGTTAACAACTGTTTTTCGACAAAAGATTCAAAATAATCTATAAAAATATTATTTTCATATAGGATCCCTATGATTCCAGTGGATTTTACAAGGTTTTTTCAATAAACATGGGTTAATTTAACAAATATATTTTGCTAATTTAACATTAGCTTTACCATTTTCTATCTTAGGGAGATTACCTGTTTATCTTACTGATTTTTATTAACATTTTCAGAATTAATGACTAAATATATACGAATTATCACTACAAATTACAATAAGTTTCTTTTGTATAAGGCTCTGTTAAACTTTGTTGTTGATTTCCGTTACAGGCATTCGCTTTCCGCGGGCGGTCCGGGATCCTCCTCGGCGCGAGCGCCTGTGGGGTCTCCCTTTGACACGCTTCTCTAAGCAGGAGTCTCATATATTCACTTCCAATCAACAATGTGCTAAAAATCAACATTAACCTTTAACATAGCCTAGTATAAAAAAAGCATCGATCATTTAATCGATGCTTTCATCAGTATTATTGTACTTTTACTTTTCGAAATACTAATAACCCAATCATAGTAAACATTACACCTAGAAAAATTAAGTTATAGTTTGCTGAAGCAGTATTAGGTAATTTATGACTATCTAATGAAGCATTTTTTGGGGATTCATTGTTTTCTTGTCCATTAACATTCTCAACCTTTTTCTTTTCCTGCTCTTTTACTCCTTCTGGTGACTCCTTACCACTGTTTGTTTTTTCAGGAATCAAAACCTCAGCTTCTTCTTTTGGTTGCTCCACACCATCATCACCTGGAACAGGATCTTTTATTTCCACGGGATCTTCATCAGGTGTACCAGGTGTATTACCATCTCCTGGTTTTTCTACTTCAATTCCAATCTGATATGCAGCAATTGTTCCAGAAATTTCATGTGCTGCAAGTAAAAGATTTTGTCCAGTTGGACTATCTTCGGCAGAAACAAACGTTAAACCTTCAGGGGCAACATCTCCACTAGAAGATGTAACTTCTTCTTCCTCATTAAACACTCGACTAGAGAAATATTTTGTAAATGTAGGGGCACTAGGATTATCAACATTGTAAATCATAATCCCACCAACACGCTCTAATCCGATAAAAGCGTAATTTTGTCCTTGTACCTTTCCGACTATAACTGATTCTGGTTCTGGACCTTTATCATCACTCCGAGAATCAAAGCTATTTTCATCGTTATTAGAGTTAAAGTAGTTTTCCCCATAGACCTTTTGTGTTATATCTTCAAAATCTGATCCACTATCATACGTTTGTTCTAAGCTATCTCCATTCCAAATAGAAAAAGAGCGTGCTCCATATGCATATATTGCTTCATATTTACCATTTTCATTTTTCGGAGCTGAAGTTGTTGAATTTAATCTTCCTAATTGGTTATCTTTAAACAAACCGTCTTCTACTAATTTATTTAATTCCTCTTGTGTGTAACCTTCATATAAACTAGCATTTAATTCATATGAATCTTTTAGGTCCTTAACTCTTTGTTCTTCAGAAAAACCATCATAATCTTGAGCATCACCTTCATTAGCAGATAATATATATGTTTGTCCATCTACTTTATAAAAAGAAAGTCCATCTGGTTGATACATGGATAATACAGGCCAATTTCTAATAGATATACTATCATCCTTATTCGATGCATCCATTTTGTTTTTTTCTATAGAATAATCTTTAAAGCCAAGACTTTTTACAGAAATAATTTGCTTTTTTTGTAAATCTAGTTTAGCAATTGCATTATTTTCTTGCAATGCTACATATGCATACTTATTTTCTTCATCAACTACAATATACTCAGGCTCTAGTTCTTCAGAATATGTATTATCATTATTCACTTTTCTAACATTACTATCTATAACATCATCCGTGAATTTTATTGTTGTTACATGTTCATTTGTTACAGAGTTTATTTCTCCAGTTAGATCAATAATACTAACCGTACCCTCAGGGTTTATCGAGTAATCATCATTAGGTTCACCTTCATTAGCTACTAATATTTTTGTACCATCAGAGGTAAATGTAAGCATATCAGGAAGAGCCCCAACTTCTACATGGGAAAGATAATCTCCATTCTTTGTTAGAAAAACTACATGACCATGATCTACTTTATTCTCTGCAGGCGCAGTAATTGCTATATATTGACCCTCAGGATGAATGGCAACACTCGTTACATCAGATGCTGAGACACCAAGATCTGATAAAGTGATTTGTCTGACTAAAGGTATATCCTGTTTTCCATCCTTTAATCCGTTCAAATCTAGAATATCTACAGCTTTAGCTGCACCATTTACAGAAAATGCATACTTATTAATAGAATCATAGGCAACAATTTCTGTTCCACCCTCACCGATTTTTGCTCCACTTTTATATTGTCCTACGAATTCAACATGAAGCTGTTCTCCTGCTTCACTATCATACTTTGTTAATAAACCTGTTGCTTGAGTTGAATTAGCTGAAAGCAATACAACAAATGATGCTGCAGTAACAATTACCTTTGAAACAATACTTTTTAACATGATGATTAAATCCCCCTACTATATTTTTATACACATGATAATTTTAGTAGAGTCCTATAAAGATTAAATGTCATTTTTGTAATTTTTTTGTTAATTTCACCATTATTCGTCAAAATATGGTTAGAGAGGGGAATTTTGTAGTTTTTTATATTAAGGTTTCATACGGAGAAATATGTCTATACTCTATTTCAGGGGTAAAACATACTAATAAAAATTAAGAACTGCTAAACATAAGTATTTAAGCTAATATAGGCCCGAATTATTAGACTAATTCGGGTCTTTATTAGGTATTCAATAGAATATTAAAAGATAGTAGATTTCTGAATATTATCAATTGCCTTAGTTAATTTCTCATTATTTTGCACAAGAGCGATTCTTACAAAACCTTCACCATGTGGTCCGAAAGCGTGACCTGGTGTAACAACAACACCCGCTTTATCAATAAGAGCATAAGTAAAATCTAATGAGTTCCAGCCCCTTGGAATTTCCGCCCAAAGAAACATACCTGCTTCTGGTTTTCCAATAGCCCAACCTAGTTCATTTAATCCATCAACAAGTGTATTTCTTCTTAATTCATAAATATCACGACTTTTTTGACAAAATTCCTCCCCATCTCTTAACGCATGTATGGCAGCTTTTTGCACAGGTAAGAAAACTCCATAATCTAAATTACTTTTTAGTTGGCTCATCGCTTTTACAATTTCGGCGTTTCCAGCCAAATAACCAATTCTAGTACCAGCTAAATTGTAATTCTTTGAAAACGATGACATTTCTACTCCAATATCCTTCGCACCTTCTATTGATAAAAAACTAATTGGCTTTTTCCCTTCATAATAGAGCTCACTGTAGGCAAAATCATGAAGTACAAGAATATTGTATTTTTTAGCAAACTCTACTACTTCTTTAAAATAGTCACTGCTAGCTAAAGCTGGAACTGGGTTACCAGGAAAATTCAAAATCATCAGCTTTGCTTCCTTTGCAATTCCCACTGGGATACTAGAAAGATTTGGCAAAAATTGTTCTTCTTTTTTTAGCGGCATAAAATAAGGTTTTGCTCCTGCCATTGCTATGCCGGCTGCATAAGCGGTATACCCTGGATCAGGCACTAAAATCAAATCACCAGGATTAGCAAACACTAAAGGAAAATGGACAAGACCATCTTGGGACCCCATCATTAATAACACTTCTGATTTTTCTTGAAGCTGAACATTGTAGTTTCTTTTATAAAATGCTACAACTTCTTGATTAAATTCGGCAGTACCAGTTAAGGAGTATCCATACTGATCCTCTCTTTTTACCTCTTCCGATAATATTGATGTTATAAAATCAGGAGGTGGTAAATCCGGACTACCAATACTTAAATCAATGATATCTTCACCTTTTGCAATTTTTTTATTTTTATAGTGAGAGAGCTCTGTAAATATCGATGGTTTAAAGAAATCCATCCGTTCTGATAATGTTATTTTCATCTATATCCCCCCCCTTTATTTCCCAAGTAAAATATATTTATATAATTTATTTTTTTCTGAAAATAAGTGTATCATATTTTATTCTCATTTTTGAAGATACCCTTATATATTATTGTCGAATAAAAGAAGCTTAGGAATTCTTTATAAAGAACGCGCATGAACAGATGTAAATGTAAATTGTCGACAAGTGAAATATGATATGTTTTTTGTTGTTTTTTGACATATTTTCTGATAATTATAAAATAAAGTCTATATATACAAGCTTAACCTCATTTGCTTTTAATTAAATTTCCGTAAAAGAGCCTTAACTAAAAACACCTTTAAATTTTCATTAGCTTATAAATCTAACTATAATGAAAAATATCATAAAAAAGGTAGGAATAAATGTGAGCCTTAAAAATCATTATTATTATTTTCAAGAATATCCAAATATCGTATTAATTCCACTTGGGAAAAAAAATAAAAAAATTAGATCGATTGGACATAAAACAGATAAATCAATACTCAACAGGTTAAATGATGCTCTTTCGAGGATGACTTTATCTATTGATGAAAGAAAAAATCTACATTACTTTTTACAAATCAAACATGAAGTCTTTTTACCAGTAATGATGAATAAAGATGAAAAAGTAGAAACAAAAATCATCAACCCAGATTTCCTCCTTTGGAAATCTTTTTCTCCTAATCATGGTATACCCTATCAAAAGGAATCATTTTATGAAGAGGATATCTCCAAACTATCAAATGACGAATTAATAATTTTTTTAAAAAAGGTAATAGCAGAATATTTGTTTTGTGCAGAGCTCAGCAAGAAATCAGAAAACCAATGGATACAAATAATGAAAAAAGCTTATAATCAGCATCCTTTTGTTCAGCTTTATCTTAAAAAGCAAGAAATTGTTGATTCTGTAGAAATAGCTAATCGCTCCCCTCTTCTGTCTGTTCTTTCTCCACCAGAAGATGTTTCATATTGGAGACAGCGTGTCGAAATCGTTCTTTGGCCTTATCGAAAACTACCTTTGTGGTGTGAACACGATAAATCATTAACTGTTTTATCCTCAAAAAAGTTACTAAAATGTGATTGTTCATTTTGTCAGAAAGAGTATCATTATTGTCTTAAAGAAGATAAGTATTTATTAAATGAAAACCCCAATATGGACCAAGCAATCAAGCGGATTTCAACAATAGAAAATCAGTTTAATGAAATCATTGAGAAAAACATCAAACTAGTAAATAGTTTAGAATTTCTCGTATATATAAAAAAGAATATAGATATATCGAAAATAGTAAGGTTAGTCAATCAAATTGGTCATCTACCATTTAATATAACAATAGAAAATCAGTTTGCTATGAATTTAATAAAGGAGCTTTCTCAAATTAATGTTCCTTTAAGCCGTCCAGCTTCTAGCTTACTTTGGATAAGCCAATTTCATATACCTACTATTGCTTTACTAAAAACATTTAACAACTATTCCTTTGATGAGATTAGCGAAAGCATCAAATCTTTACAAAAAGAACTTGTGCATGTGCTTCGACATTTTGATATCAAGCCTAATGAAACGCTTATTATAATAAAAAAAAATCATCTTACCTATTTTATGGTCGCAAGAATTTTAAAGGGAATTATTTCGTTGGAGAATCTTTCTTTCCACGTAATTGCACAAATCCTGAAAGGGAGAACTTCATATTCTCTTCGTGAACAAAAACTAGATCAACATTTCTTATTTGGTTTTCTAGAAAAGTGGGAAGAAAAAGATATCCATAAATTATTAAAAACACTAGAGAAAGAATTGTGGATTACAAAACATAGTACAGGTTTTATTGTCTCTGATAAAGGAGCCTCTTTAATAGATAAACTTGAAGATGATAGTTAATATTTGAGCTTAAGATCATTTTTGCTTTGCTTTAAAATACTTGAAGGCAGCAGTAATTTTACAGTCTAGTTAAACAAAAATTAATTATTTATTCAATAAAACTATACTTTAGCAACAATTTGCAAAAAAAGGTATGAACTAAATTGTCCATACCCTCTTTTTTTCTATTTTTTTGTCAATTTTTGCGCTTTCCCGAGAAATAATAGTTGATTTTATAAAGTAATTTTTAACAACCGTCAATTCCACACGACATACCTTCTCCAAAGAATTGTAAGCTAGTAGGCTTTAGCTCTTGATTAATAATTTCTTCGAACTCCTCTTTAGACCTTACACCTGCTACCATTTGATTTCCTATTATAAATGTAGGTACAGCTTGAATATTCACTTCGTTAATAGCTTTTTTTAATTCTTGTTGGTGCTTTTCTTTATACTTTCTTGTCTTCAATGCTTTATTAAACTCTTCTCCATTTAAACCTAATTCAATTGCTAATTTTGTTAGTACTTCAATTTCACCGATATTTTGTTCTTCTTGGAAAAATGCACTTAGTATTCGCTCATTATATTCAATTGCTTTTCCATTTTCTTTCGCATATTGATATCCTTCAAAAGCTAAATGAGTATATGGTTGTGGAGATATTTTAGGCAATACCATTGACATTCCCATTTCTTTTGCCATAGGATAAACAGATTGTTTCCAAATTGATTGTAAATAAGTTTCTTCTGGTTTTAACGTTTCATTAGGATAAGGTCTTAACTCATATGGCATCCACTCAGCTTCTACATCCTTACCTTTGATTGCTTCATCAAAAGGCTTTTTAGCTATTAAACAAAAAGGACAAACATAATCACTATATACTTTTATTTTTAGCGTCACTTCTATCAACCCCTTGACTTACCTTATAGATTATTGAATTATATTATATAAGGTACAAGTTGATCATACCTAACGTTTTGCTTTGGATTTACATTAGGGTTAAATTACTATGGCTTTAAAATAATTTTTAAGCAATTTTCTTTACGACGATTAAAAATCCGATAAGCATGTTCAGCTTCTGTAAGAGGAAATGAATGTGTGATAATATCCTTTGTATTTAGCTGCTGCTTTTGCAATAAGTTATATAATAACGGCACATTATGAACAGCAGGTGCAAGTCCCATTTTGATGGTAATATTTCTGGCGAAAAAATCTCCTAATGGAAATTGATTATATCTTAAGCCATAAATACCGACCAATTGAATAGTTCCTCCTATTTTAACAACTTGACTAGCGAACTCTATTGTCCCAAGTGCTCCACCTTGAAGTTGAAGCGCTGTTTCGAGCATTTCTATTGCTGTCATTTTACCACTCATACCAACACAATCAATTACTATATCTGCTCCGCCATTTGTTATATCTCTTATAACATCAGAAAGTAAATCTTCTTGATCTATGTTATATCCTTCGGTTTTATTCCACCTAATTGAATGTTCAATTCGATAAGGAATACGATCAACAGCAATAACTCTCTTGGCCCCATATAACCATGCTAGCTTTTGTGTTAACAAACCAATAGGACCACAGCCTATTACGATAACTGTATCACCTTTTTTCATTCCTGATTGTGTAATTCCCCAATAAGCTGTGGGTAGAGCATCAGTTAATAGAAGTAATTCTTCATCGGTTATTGTATTATGAGCTGGTACAACATAAGGAGTAAAATTGGCAAAGGGCACTCTGACATATTCTGCTTGACTGCCACTATAGTCACCGTATAATCTTGAGCACCCATAGCAAGCACCTATTTCTCCTTCTACATTTGCAACCATACACTGACTTTCTAAATAATTTTTACAATTATCACAAACACCACAAGCTATATTGTAAGGAATCACTACTTTATCACCTTTACTTACTTTTGAAACACCTTCTCCAATTTCATGAACAATTCCTATTGCTTCATGACCAATAATCGATCCTTTTTGTAAGCTTGGAATCATTCCATGGTAAAAGTGAAGATCTGATCCACAAATTGAAGAATGAGTTATTTTTACAATAATATCATCCGAATTCTTTATTATAGGTTCTGAAACATCCTTTACTTTGACATCCATGAATCCTTGGTATGTGACAGCCTTCATTCCTTTACCCCTTTAGCTTAATCAGTGACCTTTAGTAAATAATCTATTAATGCTTGCTGTTCTTCTTTAGAAAAGCCTGTTGAAGAATCAACCCAATATTCATGTCCTTTTCCACTGACATGTGCTGTTCTTAATTTTTCATTTTTTTTATTTTCATTGATAACTTTTTTTCGTAAATTAGAATCAATCATTGCAAGTAGACTATTTCTTGCTGACGGCTTTATTCCTTTGAAAATAGTTCCTGGGACTCCGATATCTTTTTCAATATTTGGTCCAACAGCCACACCACCATCATGAAGATATGGTGCACTCCAATATAGACCATATAAACTTATGGTTTTATATCCACCTTCTGACCCACCAAAGGCCCAACCAAGTCTTAGCTGTTGTTCTTGTTCTTTTGTCATTGGAACTTCTTTAATAATAGGGTTTTCCGGCAATGGTACTGGTGTTTCAGGATCATATATAGTAGGCGTTGTAAAAAAATTCTCTAATTTCTTAAACCCCATAGCTCTAGAATTATCTGTTTTAATTTCTTCAGAAGGTATAACCTTGTTATTTGTTAAATATGTCCCACCATGACAGGAAATGCAACCTGCATTTTCAAAAACAATTCTTCCCTCTGCTCTACTTGTTGTAGATGTTGCTTTTAGCCCTGTTTTTGGTGGCTCTAATGTATTCATGAATGCCGACATCGCATTTTGTTGCTCCCACGCCCTAAGTCCATCTGAGCTTGAAAACAATCCAACACTTGTCATGTAAGATGCTTTAGGATAAGTCGAGGATGGAATTAGTTTGTTAACTCCGTCAGCACCAGGAGTTGGATCAACTTTTGAAAAAAATTCACTAGGTTTTACACCCGTCTTAGGATCATATCGGTATTTTTCATTTGCTGCATTTTGAAGAAGAATTGCCAGATATAATTCCTTATCAATATTTAATACTTCGTTACTTATTGCTGTTTGTGATACTGAATCCATATTTTGTGAATGTGCATTGTTAATTGCTGCACTTAACCCTTTAAATGGTCCAATTTGACCTTGTCCACTCCATCCATAAGGTTGATCACCTTTTGTAAATACATCAATAGTTTGAATAGGATTATTCTTAAAATCAATTGTTGTATCGATGCTCCCTTTCGGCCATTTCATCACTTCACGATCAACAAATTCTTCAAGTTGTTCCATATTAGGAAGAGCCTCAATATCCCCTTTTGAATTTTCAATCACACGGTTTTCATCTTTAATAAATTGTTTAATACTTTCCATCTCAGTATGTGTAAAATAAGAGGCTGTATTTGTCGCTAACGCTAACATTAGGCCAATATCAAGATCATTATTTGAAATTCCTTGAACAACTTTACCACTTTGATTTACAGTAGCATGGCATAATGCACAGCTAATGCCTGCCTTAATATTTCCTTCATCATATTTAAACTTTACACCTAAAGGAACATAAGCACCCTTTGGAACATCTAATCCAGTCTCAATTAATTCACCCTTTTCAATTATTCGATCTCCAATCTTAACTTTCTGTGCAGATTCGACCATTAAATTATCTGTACCTTTTCCATTTAATTTAATAATGGCTTTTGTTATAGTAGGAAAAGAAAAAGCTCCGTCAAACATTCCCATAATGTCTGTAAAGAAAACCTCATTTCCAAATGTATCTTGATAAAAGAAACCCTTGCCTTTTTCAATTAACTTATCTTGATCTTCATTTTGAATAAATGAAACCTGATGAAACTTATTTAAATCCTTGTCTTCACTATTTACAACCTTCTCATTTGGTGGAACATAGGCATATTCTGGTTCGACAATTGTTAAAAAAATAATGATTCCTGTTAGCATAACGAATATAATCAGCAAAGTAATTATGCCCTTGCGCAAAGTCAAGTCCCCCTAAATTTTGTGAATTTTCAATTGAATTTTTTGATCAATTGTTAGGCTACTTTGCTTATTATTCTGCTAAAAATGTAATAAATACGTCTTATTCAAAAAAACTAACTATCTTGAAACAAAAGCACAAGAGCCTCGAACAGCATCGAGAAGCATTAAAAATATATAGAAAAGAAGACGCCTATTTCTTCCAATTTCCATTATGACCTAGGAAAAATCTCGCTTTAGGATAACTGGCTCTTGAGTTTTCCTTATTATTCATGGGGAAAATTGTATTCTCTTTTTCATTGTGAATCTAATGAAAAGACTGGCATTGGCTGTCAAAGCACTAATCTACAGTACGTTATTGTTATCTCCTAAACAACAAAAAAACACCCTCAAAAAAGGATGCTCAAAATGTAGCTTTCATTTTATTTTACTTCCTCGAGTTCTTGAATCCTAGTTGCTATTGCTGTTGTTAAGTCTTGTGTCATTTCTTTTATATTTTTCTTCAATTTAGCATTAATCATTTTAGACATAGCAGCTTCTGATGATAAATCTAAAAATCCATTCATCATTGTTTCCTCTGAATTTATTTCTTCAGCCAGAAAATAACCATGTCCAGAAATTTTTTCGTTAATCCCATAAAGATTAAATGTCACTTTATTAGGCTCTTCCCAACTAGTTATTTCAACTCGAAGCTCCACCTTCTTTTTAATTAACCCAAAGTCACTTTTAAATTTCCAAATCGAATCTGTTGAATTTAGCGTTTCATGGTCTATATAACCTGGAACAAGAGGTGCCCAATGGTCCATAACACTTACAAAATTCCAAATAGAATGAATAGGTAGCTTAACACGTATTTGATGTAATTCACTTGGCATATCATCATCCCTTTCTTCACATCATTTTCATGAGTATTAATTTGACTTTATTCATGAAAACTAAATGTTATGCAAAAAATAAGGTGATTTATGACTTAACCAATTCAAATTTCTTTCACATCAACAATTGGTAATTTTATAAAAATTGTTGTTCCTGTTCCAATTTTACTTTCAGCCCAAATATGTCCTTTGTGCTTCTTAATGATTTCTTTACTTATTGACAAGCCTAATCCATTACCTTTTAGCGATCGGTGATTTGACACTGTGAAATTCCTGTCAAAAATATACGGTAAATCGTCTTGCTCAATCCCTGAACCAGTATCAGAACATGAAATAAGAACATGCTGCTTCTCAATAATTAAACATAATTCAATTCCGCCCTCTTCTGTATGTTTGACAGCGTTTGTTATTAAATTGGTAAACACTTGCTTCATTCGTTCATAATCTACTTCAATAAGTGGATAGTCACCTTCAGTAACTTCCTCTATTTGTAGCTGCAGCTTCAATCCCTTTTTAGACACTTCATATTCATACGATTTTTTGATCTTTTTTAACAACAGGTCTATTCTGACATAATCAAAGCTGAACGATAATTGACCATTTTCTAGTTGTGTTAAATCAAATAAATCATGGATAAGTATATTTAGACTTTTAATTCTGGTTATACTATTTCGTATATATTCATTTCTTTTTTCTTCCGTTTTAGCAAACCCATCTAAAATTGCTTCCATATACCCCTGTACACTTGCAATAGGAGCTTTTAGGTCATGAGAGATATTTGACAACAAGTCTCTCCTTCTTTCTTCTGCAAATGCGACTTGCTCATTAGCTTCTAGTAGTTCATTTTTAGCATGTTCAAGTTCAATGGTTCGTTCTTTCACTTTGTCTTCTAAATCGTGATATAAATTAGCATTTTCAATTGAAATGGCAGCCTGAGTTGATAAAAGCTTAAGAAATTTCACTTGTTCCTCAGTAAATACATGTGAAACCTGTTCATTTTCTAAATAAAGAATACCTTTCATTTCCTGATTGTAAGTTATTGGCAAACAAATAACTGATTTTGCATTTGTTTCTTTTATATATTGATCTTCTTGAAAAATAGAGTGATGACTAGCATTGTCTAACTGTACTATTTGTCCCGTTCTAAAAACAAATTGAACGATACTTTTTGAAAAATGTTGTTCTTTTAGCTGATTTATCTGTTGTGATTGAACTTCAACAGCTATTTCATCATCTTTTTTTAATAAAATTGTTCCTTTTGTTGCACCAGTATTAGTTATTGTTATTGTCATAAGCTTTTCTAATAACGAATTAATTTGAACTTCACCCGATAAAATTTGAGCAGCATGATAAACAGCGTTTATTTCCTGGGTTTTCATCGATTGATTTCCAACTTGATGAGCTAAAGGAGAACTTTTTATATAGTGATTATATTCAGATAACATTTCGTTGGCTTTGTTTAGCGCTCCCCATTTTAAGAAATAATGATAGGCTTCAGTTAAATAAAAGCTAGCTTGCTTTTGCTTAGATTGGTCGATATAAAATCTTCCAGCTAATTCATAACAAATAGCTGTAACGTGAACAAACGAACTAGTTTCGCATGATAAAATTGCTTCATCATAAACCTGCATTGCCGATTTTTTCTTACCTGTAATAACTAACATCTCTGCTTTAATTAATAATTGTTTTCCTTTGTAATTGTCAGGCGATTGTTTAGCGTATTTCACTAGCATTTTGTAGCTTTTTAGGATTTTAATAAAAAGCCCATTTCTAACCTTTAAATGCTCTTCATTTCTATACCTTCTTAATAGAACTAGTGCTTCATAAAAGTAAAATTCAGGGGCAATGACCAATGTTAATCTTTTAGTAACTAAGGATGAAAGCTCCTGTAAAACCAATGATGAAAAGCTTTCATTATCAAAAATAAAGGCCATCTTTAATCGAATTGTATAATGCATTATCTTGGCTGAATCATCATCAATTATCTTTTTAAATTCCCAATTATGTTTTTTTGTTCCTGTTAATTGCTTAATCCATTCTAGAACTTCTGCAAGGTAGCCTTCAGATATTTTATATTTAATATCTGAAATAAAAGATTTTTGTTTATTTGTAATATTTTCTAGCTCATTCAAATGAGTCCCATTTATCAAATGGCTAATGACGATAAAAGAGCTATTAGCTCCAGCTAGATGAATATTTCCAGCCTGTAAACAAAATTTTTGAGACTTTTCTAGATACGTAATATTATTCTTTATATGCTTCTTCCAATGATTGACGAAACTCCCAAACACAAAATGCACTCTACCTTGAACATCTATTATTTTGTTCTTTTTTGAATATAAAAGAGCTTGTTCCCCAAATTCAAAGGATTGATTAAAATTACTAAATCCAGCACTTAATATTAAGGCATAATTATTTAAAACTAGTGGACTAAATTCGGTTAAGCCATACTTCATTGTCATTCTCATAGCTCTTAACATAAATATTGATGATAAATTTTGGTCAACATGATAAGTTGGTCCATTCAAGTTTATAAGTGTTTTAAGAATTAAAATTTTCTCCTCTGAAGTAATAAGAGGTAAAGTCAGTATATCTCTTGGCTTTTTTCCTAGTAGTGCAAATTTCACTAGTACTAACTCTGTTAAAACATCGAGTTTATTCGGCTTGCTCGGAAATTTTTCATCAAATAATCTTAATGCAGCTATTCCTGTGGTAACAGCTTCTTTAACACGATGTACATGAGTGTATAACGTAATCTTAAGGTGATAAATTTTTAGTTTCTCGACCTTAGTTTTTGCATTATTTAAAATAACATCAAATATATACTCAGATTGTTCAAATTGACTATTTAAATAGTAGGCCTCACCTAGCTGAATAAATAGATCAAAGGTCAACTCATAATGTAATTCCCATTGTTCTCCCATCAGTTCGTACGCATTAAGAAAATATGATAAAGCTGACTGAAATGCTGCTGATTTTCTGGAAAACTCCCCTGCCTGAATGTTCATTTTAACAAGGTTACTTTTTTCTTCATCGGAAATATTTTCTTTAGAATAATTAAGGTGGTACAAAATAGATAATAACTTTGAGTTATCATTCTTGTTATTTGCCAACAAATATCTACCGATTTTAAGATGAATAGCTTTTTTCTCTTCTTCATTGATAGAAGAATAGATTGTATCTTGTATCTGATCATGAACAAATTTATATTTTTCTTTCCCATGGTCATGTTGATTTTGATTATTGCTAGAAACTTGTTGTATAACTAATCCTGATTCAATAGCTCTATGAAGAATTGCTTTTGTCAAACCATAATCTCTATCCATTGATAATGTTTGCAAATCAAAGATGTTTCCAATACAAGCAGCGATTTTCAGTATGTTTTGCGTTTTCTTCGGCAATATATTAATTCGATTTTCTATATAAGTGATAATATCTTCTGGCATATTTGTAGAAATCAATCTGTTTTTATCAATTGTCCACATCTTATTACTGTCATCATAATCAATTACTTTTCCAGTTATAAAAACATGAAATAATTGTCTAATATAAAAAGGGTTACCTTGTGTAATTCTCAATGTATAGCTTGATATATATGATAGATCTTCTTCACTACTAAAGTTTATCGTTCTCAACCATTTTACAACATCTTTTTCTGTTAAGGATTTTAATATCAGTTTATTAATAGACCTTATTTCACTTAGATTATTTTGTAGATGATAAATCTGATGTCCTAATTTCACTTCGTTTTGTCTAAATGCACATATAACATAAAAGTATTCAGTCTCTTTATTTGATAACAAATATTCAATTAACTCCAGTGAAGCTGAATCAGCCCATTGTATATCATCTAAAAATAGAATTAATGGATGCTCTTTTTTTGCAAATATTCGTATGAGTTTTTGAAACATATAATAGAAATGTGATTGAGTATCAGAAGAAGCTACATGCCCAGGAACAGGATCATAGTTGATGTCTATTATCCACATTAATTCAGGTAACACATTGATTAACATAGGAAGATAAGAGGATAGCTCCTCCTGAATTAGTTTAGACCATCTCTTCTTCACATTATTTTCGATTAATATCTTTTTCAGTAAAATTTTTATTGCATCTAAAATACCACTGTACGGATAATTTTTAACAAGTAAATCAAATTTACCATCAATAAAATAACTTGGCTTACCTTTAAGCTCATGTTTAAATTCTTCTACCAATGCAGTTTTACCAGTACCTGATTCCCCTGCAATTAATAAAATTTGAGATTTTCCCTTTTCCACAATATTATTTATTGACCTTATTTGCTCTAGCTCCTCTTGTCTTCCAATTAATTGATTTAAAAACATGGGGGAAGTGGTATTGCTGTTGCTAATAAAAAACAAATCTGACATACCTTTTTCCCGTAATTGTTTAAAGCTTAATAATTCTTCCTTTAAGGAGTTAACACTTTGGTATCGTTCATCTGGTGATTTATTAAGAAGCTTTAAAATGATTTCTGCCAAAGAATTAGGGATCTGTTGATTAATTTCACTAAGATGCGGAGGTTGTTTTGTTAAATGACTTTGATACCATTCAATTGAGGTATTTGCATAAAATGGTGTCCGTTTCGTAAGTAATTCATAAAATATGACTCCTAATGAATATAGATCTGATCGATAGTCAAGAGGTCTATTCATTCTTCCTGTTTGTTCAGGGGAGATATATGGAAGCTCTAAATTAACATCATTAATGTAAGGAGTGATTTCTTTTGTCCCTAAGTTTCTACTATACTGAAAGCCGGTAAGTTTTATATGCTTAGATATTGGGTCAAAAAAAATGGTTGAGGGTGAAAGGTTACAATGGATATAATTCTGTTTATGTAATTTCCCAACTGTAGAGGTTAATTTAATTGAGAATTCCAGAAATTCATCAATTGATTGACTTTTTTCAATAATATTTCGTAAAGGTAGTGCAGGTGTATATCTGTAAATTGTTATTATCCCGCCTTCCTCAACACTCAATGGCTGCAGTGCCTCTGTTATTTTTATCTCTTTTAAAATATTAATCTCTTTGTTAGCTTTCTCTAAATAGGAATGTGAATTTGATTTAATTAATTTTATAAGCACTTTTTGATTGTAAATAGTCGAGTATCCGTAATAAAAAGTTGATAATTGAAGATTTGCTACAATTTCTAATGATTTAACATTCTGTATTGTTACCATCTAAATGTAACCACCTTTACCTACTATATAACCTAAAAACTTTAACTAATCTTTAGCAATCTTTAAGATAGATTTATAGAACTTCAAGTATTCTAATCACATATCTAATTTTTAGGAGGGGTTAAATGAATCCTGTACTTCCACCATATAAGTTTGCGGAACTTGATTGTGAATGGACAGCTCTTATACAAGAAGCTTTAGAAATGGGAATCACTAAAGAGGAGATTATCTTCTTTTTGAAATCATATCCTTCTATTGATCAGAAGCTTTAAATTTATAGCCCATACCCCTAAGCGTTAAGATATAAATAGGTTCAGATGGATTTGGTTCAATCTTTTTTCTAAGATTACTGATGTGGACCATAACGGTTCTATAATCACCCAAGCTATCTTCTCCCCAAATCATATCAAAGATTTGCTCTACATTAAAAACACGATTTGGATTCTCAGCTAGTAAGCAAAGCAGTTGAAATTCCTTCGCTGACAGTGTGATATGTCTATTTTTCACCTTAACTGTACAGCTTATTTTATCAATGTATAGATCTTGAAAGATGAGAATTGATTTTTCCACTTTTGAAGTTTGCACATAATCATGCTGAAATCCTGCAGTGCTTCTTCGTAAATGTGCTTGTACCTTTGCAACTAATACTGCAGGGCTAAATGGCTTTGTGATATAATCGTCTCCCCCAATTTTATGTGCTAATATCTTATCAAAATCTTCTTCTTTAGAGCTTACAAATAAGATTGGTGCATTCGTTTTTTGACGAAGTAGTCGACAAACTTCATATCCATCAATATCAGGAAGTAAGATATCTAAGATAATTAATCTAGGTTTATGTAAATCTACTAATTTAACAGCGTCAATCCCAACAGCTGAAGTTATTACCCTATATCCTTCTTTTACAAGATACATTCGTAAAATAGATTTCAAATCTAAATCATCATCTATAATAAATATTGTTTCTCCTGCCATAAGTTAATAATCCTCCGTCTTAAAATAAGCAATATTCAACAATACTAGTAAACCCTCTGGCTTTTAAAACTTCAATAAAGTTACAATAAAAATAGATTACTTCTTAAAATATAATTAACATATTCTATTATATCCCGATTTTAACAGACTTCAATCTATAATATGCAAATTAAGGAAATATATTGAATTTAGCCAAACAAGTGAGCAGTAGCTATATAACTTAAAAGTGTAATTAATCTCATTTATTAGATCTTTGTCATTCATCTGAAGGTATAAATTTCACTTCTGCTCATACTTGTTAAGTTATTATTTTTCGATTGATTGTTTACAACCACCTTAGTGATATTGTTAAATGACAGCACTCTACATTTTCAATACTTGACGACAACTTCAGCATAATTCCATCTGGATTAAAGGTTGTTTTCACCTTAGATGTAATGCCTGTTGATTGAATAAGGCGTTCTACCTCTGTCATATCTGAATGTTGGGCTGCATACATCACTTTATTTGCAAATGATTTGGAATCAGCCAATTTGTTTAATACAATACTTGCTTCCTTCATTATATCCCTCATTGATTTAGCAGATTTTTCCAAAATTGTAGAGTCCACATCAGGATATTGTCGACTTGGATTAGACTTATAATGATTTGTAGCAACATATGCTGGGGAATGGTTGATGAAACTTAGGTTTCCATAGTATACAGGCTGATACATAGGCTGACAGTAATAGTTAATCACATATAGCAGCTCCTTATTATTTTTTCACACACATTAATATACTGTAAAAAGAAATTTTAGTGACTGTTTTAATAAGGCCGTTTTCCGAAAACTTTTTTGCTTATATATACCCGAGCATTGTATTAAGTCTAGTGGCATCTTTTACACTGTTTCTACTGCGTATTTTGGTTATAGTAAAAATCTTTCAGATAAGAGCCTTAAATAATGTGGTTTTCGTATAATTTTTTGCATAATAAATTAAATATTCCACAATAAATAAATTTATTTTACCCCGGTCAATTTCTTAATCAAAAACCTTTTTCATGTGTATTGCTGAATTAAGACCAATATTGAGAATGCGATGAATATCGGGATAACAGTTTGAAAGAACCTGATGAGGCGCTTTTTAACAAACCTCTTGTCAAATTTCTTTAATTCACTTGACCTCTCCAATTCAATCCCTCCTTCTCATTTGCATAGACATAAAATCTTTAAGTAAGTTCAAGAATTTTTCCTAAACGCAACTTTCTTATATTTTATCAGATTCTTCAGAAAATGTGTGTATTTTTCTAAAATGAATGATAATTTAAATAAAATAAAAAAGAACCACACAATCCTTGAATTGAATACTAACTTCATTAGTCAATTCTATAGGAGAGCTTGATTCTTTAAATAAGGTACAAAAGCTTTGATTTCGATTTTCCCCAGTTCGAAATTGTTGGTAAGTGCGTGAGTGAGGAAAATCATCTTTTATCTTTTTATCGGAAGTATAACCTTAACAATTGTTCCGTGATTGATTTTACTGGAAAACTTTATTTCTCCGTTATGAAATTCAGCGATTCTATAGCTAACTGTTAACCCCAGACCAGTTCCTTTCTCCTTCATTGAATAAAAAGGTTCACCCAAATGTTTTACTCGCTCTTCCTCAATGCCACAGCCATCATCTGTAAAAATTAAACAAATTGATTGGACATCAAATATGGAAACAGAAATAGTGATATTTTTAGCAGAAGCTTCAATTGAGTTTTTAATTAAGTTGATAAAAAGCTGTTTTAACTGATTAGGTTCACACTCAATTTTAGGTAAATGAACATCTGTTTCCACTTTTAAAGTAACACCATGTAAATTTGCTTCTGATTCTAATAAAGACTTAACATCTGTAAGAATCATATTTATATCTTTTACTTGAAATTGGATTTGTTGAGGCTTAGCCAATACTAATAGTTCACTTGCTATGATATTAATTCGTTCAAGCTCATCTAACATTATTTTGTAATATAATTCATTTTCAGTTTTCATCTGAGTAGATTGAATCATTTGGATAAAGCCTTTTATCGATGTTAACGGATTTCTTATCTCATGTGCCACACTTGCTGCAAGCTCGCCGACTACTGATAATTTCTCTGTTTTTCTTAGTAATTCTTCTGTTTCTTTTTCTTTTGTTATGTCTGTTGCATAACCAATTGCTCCAACGATCTCATCATTGATAATCATCGGAACTGCTGTACATCGGAGAACCTTTTTTACATTTTCTTTTGTCACTATTTCAATTTCCTCATTAATCCAAGGCTTGTTAGTATGAATAACTTCTAAAAAAGCCCTTAGCACTTTTGGACGATCTTTTTCAGATATAATTGGAAGAATCGATTTATAAAGATAGCTGTCAAGCTCATTTCCTGTGTATCGATAAAAATGATCATTAGCATTTGTTAATCTTCCTTGAATATCGACCATATAAACAAGCTCAGGATTAAATTCAAATAGTGATTTATATTTTTGTTCACTTTCAGCCAACTTCTTTTCAGCGAAAACTTTTTCAGTAACATCTCTTCCCATAACAACTAATTCTTTTCTCTCACCATTTTCATGAAAGCTTGGAATTTTAATCGTATCAAAAGTCTTTAATGTACCATCTGGCATCGGAATTTCTTCAATATATCGACTTGGTTTTCCATGTTTCCATGCTTGTTCATCAGATATTTCACAATACCTTAATGCATCTCCATAAAAATCTGTAAATTGAGCTAGCTCAGAGTCTGTTTTTCCACGAAAATCTATTCCTTCTAATTGAAAGAGCTTTAATGCAAAATCATTTGCTTCGATCCATTTCCCATTTCCATCCTTAAAATTTACAAAATCCACCATTGAATTAATTAGAATAGTTAATTTATTATTTTCTTCTTTTTCACTTTCATATGCTTCTTTTTTTAATACCAAATAATAAATAAAACAACTTGTAATTAGTACAAAAATAAACCCTTTAATATTTTGAAATACTATTAGGATTTCTTTTGGTAAATTTAAATAAACAATTATATTGTCAGTAACAACTATCCATATTGAACTGAATACTATATAAATAAAAAGAAGTCTAAATTTATTTGTCATGCTGCTCTCCTTTATTGCAAAACATTAACGTGAATAATTATGTCTCACTTTTTCCAAGTAAACTATTATTCATCTTCATTATTATAGTATTTTTCATTTAAGTTATATAGTCATTTATGCTACTTCCATTATATCTCTACTACCATTCTTTGTTGCTTATATATACCAGAAGAAATCAGCTTTGTATTATGTCTATTGGCATCTTTTCTTCACAAAATAGTAGGTTATGCGAAAATACATTGTTTCTACTGCAAATATTTTGGTTACATAGCAACAATCTTTCAGAAAAGAGCCTAAAAAAAGACCTATAGTCACACTATAGGTCTTGTTCTCATTCATATTAATTTTATATGGTTATACTAAAACTGTACTTCCCATTAAAGCACGATCTACTTCACGTGCAACTTCACGACCTTCGTTAATTGCCCAAACAATTAAGCTTTGACCACGTCGTGCATCACCAGCAGCATATACGCCTTCAATGTTTGTACGGAAGTCACCGTATTTTGCAGCAACAACATTACGAGCTGTTGTATCAACATTAAACTGTTTTAATACAGGTTGATCTGCACCTTCAAAACCAATTGCAATAAATACTAGTTGTGCAGGCCATACTTTTTCAGATCCTGGAATTTCTTTGAAATAGTATAAACCATTTTCATCTTTTAATTTCTCCATATTGATCGTATGAAGCTCTTTTAAGTTCCCATTTTCATCTGAAACTAGTTTTGTTGTTTGAATGCAATATTGACGAGGATCATCACCAAATTTAGCTTTAGCTTCCTCATATGCATATTCCATTGTAAAAACATGTGGAGATTCTGGCCACATATTTTCTTTTTTACGAGACATTGGTAATTTAGGATGTTTACCAAACTGAACAACGCTATTACATTCTTGACGAAGTGCTGTTGCCACACAGTCTGCACCAGTGTCTCCTCCACCAATAACAATAACATCCTTACCCTTAGCATTGATGAAATGACCATCTTCAAAATTTGTATTTAAATAGCTCTTTGTCACATCAGTTAGATAGTCCATTGCAAAATGAACACCCTTTGCTTCGCGTCCTTCAATAACAAGATCACGTTGCTTTTGAGCACCTACACAAAGAATAATTGAGTCATACTGTTCACGAAGTTCTTCAGATGTAATATCCTTACCTACTTCAGTATTCGTAACAAAAGTAATTCCTTCTTGTGTCAATAAGTTTATACGACGCTCTACAATACCTTTATCAAGCTTCATATTAGGAATACCATATGTTAATAAGCCACCTGGTCTGTCTGCACGTTCGTATACAGTTACAGAATGACCTACTTGATTCAATTGATCTGCAGCTGCTAAACCAGCAGGACCAGAACCAACAATTGCAACCTTCTTCCCTGTACGCTTCTCAGGAATTCTAGGCGTTATCCAACCATTTTCAAAGCCTTTTTCTATGATTGCTTTTTCAATATTTTTAATTGTGACAGCAGGGTCATTGATTGCTACGTTACAAGAACCCTCACATGGTGCTGGACATACTCTACCCGTGAATTCAGGGAAATTATTCGTTTTCATTAAACGATCTAATGCTTCTCTCCATCTTCCACGATAAACTAAATCATTCCACTCAGGAATTAAGTTATGAATTGGACAACCAGAGGTAAAACCATTAATTTCAGTTCCAATGTGACAGAAAGGAGTGCCGCAATCCATGCAGCGTGCTCCTTGTCTGCTTAACTTTTCCTCAGAGAAAGGAGCTGAATACTCTTTCCAGTCATTTAAACGTTTGAGAGGGTCACGTTCGGCCGCCTCTTCACGCTTAAACTCTAAAAATCCTGTTGCTTTCCCCATCTTCCTCTCCCCTTTCTACTGTACTACTGCTTTTGAACGAGCTGATTTTGCTGCTGGTTCTTTTTTTTCAGATTTTGCATTTGCTTCAAACGCACTCATAATTGCTTCATCATTTGTTAAGCCAGCTTCCATTTGCTCAGCAATACGATTCATCATACGTTTATAATCTTTCGGAATTACTTTTACAAATCTAGTAATTGATTCTTCCCAATTTGCAAGTATCGAACTTGCTTTAGCGCTATCTGTATAAGCTAAATGATTTTGAATCATACCTTGTAAAAAGTTAATTTCCTGGTCATCTACTAAACTCTCAAATTCAATCATTTCATCATTACATAATGCTTTGAATTCTTCTTTATTGTCAGTAAGGATATAAGCAATTCCTCCAGACATCCCTGCACCAAAGTTTTTACCAACTTCTCCAAGGATTACAACACGACCACCAGTCATATATTCACAACCATGATCTCCAACACCTTCAACAACAACATTCACACCACTGTTACGAACGCCAAAACGTTCACCTGCATGACCATTGATATAAGCTTCACCACTTGTTGCACCATAGAATGGTACATTACCAATGATGACATTATCAGATGGCACAATTGTTGAGTCAGCTGATGGCTTAACAATAATCTTTCCACCAGATAAACCTTTTCCTAGATAATCATTTGAATCTCCAGTTAAGTGCATTGTTATACCTTTTGGTACAAATGCTCCAAAACTTTGACCAGCAGAACCAGTGAATCTTAGTGTAATAGTATCTTCTGGTAGACCTTCTTCACCATAACGCTTTGAAATTTCACTACCAACAATCGTACCTGCAACACGATTTATATTTTTTATATTAAATGACGCATCTATTGGAGTACCTGTTTCAATTGCATCTGCAACCGTAGGTAATATTTCAACCATATCAAGAGATTGATCAATTTTATGATTTTGCTTAATTTTAGCTGTTCGTGCTCCTTCAGGTTGGTATAAAAGAGTTGTTAAATCTAAGTGCTTCGCTTTCCAATGTTCTTTTGCTCGTTCACTTACTTCAAGTACATCTGTACTTCCAACCATTTCTTCCATCGTTTTGAAGCCAAGTTCAGCCATAATTTCACGTACTTCTTGTGCTACAAATCTCATATAATTTACGATATGATCTGGATCTCCTGCAAACTTATCGCGTAACTCCGGATTTTGAGTAGCAACACCTACTGGACAAGTATCTAAATGACACACACGCATCATAATACATCCCATAACAACAAGTGGAGCTGTTGCAAAACCATATTCCTCAGCACCTAAAATAGCTGCCATAGCAACGTCACGACCAGTCATTAGCTTTCCATCAGTTTCTAACACAACACGATCACGAAGACCGTTTAACATTAGTGTTTGATGTGCTTCTGCTAAACCAAGCTCCCACGGTAATCCAGTGTGTTTAATACTCGTTTTAGGAGATGCACCAGTACCACCATCATAGCCACTAATAACAATTACATCTGCAGCACCTTTTGCAACACCAGCTGCAATTGTACCGACACCAGCTTTTGCTACCAATTTAACACTTATGCGTGCATCACGATTTGAATTCTTCAGATCATGAATAAGCTGTGCTAAATCTTCAATAGAATAAATGTCATGATGAGGTGGAGGTGAAATCAATCCCACACCAGGTGTAGAGCCACGTACATCCGCTACCCAAGGATATACTTTATTTCCAGGTAACTGTCCACCTTCTCCAGGTTTTGCACCTTGAGCCATTTTAATTTGTAGTTCATCGGCGTTTACTAAATAATGACTCTTTACTCCAAATCTACCTGATGCAATTTGCTTAACTGCACTTCGACGTAAATCACCATTTTGATCAGCAGTAAAACGATTTGGATCCTCTCCACCTTCACCGCTGTTACTTTTCCCACCTAAACGGTTCATCGCGATAGCTAGTGTTTCATGAGCTTCTTTACTTAATGATCCGAAAGACATAGCACCAGTTTTAAAACGTTTTACAATTGAGTCGACTGATTCAACCTCATCAATTGAGATTGACTCTCTATTACTCTTAAGTGTAAATAAGTTACGCAAGAAACCAATTCTTTCTTCGTTTGCTGAATAAGAGTATTTCTTAAATAACTCATAATCATTTTTGCGACAAGCCCATTGAAGAGTATGGATTGTTGTTGGGTTAAATGCATGATGCTCACCATTTTTTCTCCATTGGAAGTCACTACCTGAATCTAATGTTTTATCAATCTTTTCTGAGTATGCATCTTCATGACGTAATTTTGCTTCTTTAGCAATTGTAGCTAAATCGATACCATCAAGCTGTGACGCTGTTCCAGTAAAGTATTTATCAATAACCTGTTGACTAATTCCAACAGCTTCAAAAATTTGAGCTCCTCGATAACTTTGAACAGTTGAGATCCCCATTTTAGACATTACTTTTACTACACCTTCAGTAACACCTTTAATGTATTTTGCAACAACTTCTTCATAGTTATATTTTAAACTTCCGTCAAGAATTGCTTCTTTATATGTTGCAAAAGCAAGATATGGGTTAATTGCATCCACACCATAACCAATTAACGCAGCAAAGTGATGAACCTCTCTAACCTCACCTGATTCAATAACAATACTTGCTTTAGAACGAGTTCCTTGACGCACAAGATGTTGATGTAAAGCTCCTACTGCTAAAAGTGCTGGTATAGCAGCTTTTTCTGCATTCATTAAACGATCAGAAAGGATAATAATATTTACACCATTCGCTATAGCATTATCAGATTCTGCACATATTTCATTAATAGAAGACTCTAAATCTTCTGTAAATAATGCATGAATTGTTTTGCATTTAAAGCCTGGGTTAATATTTAAGCGTAATTGTGCTAAATGATCATTAGAAAGAACAGGAGAATCTAATTGAATTCTTCTAGCGTTTTCTTTACCAGGGTGAAGAATATTAGCTTCAGATCCTAGTAATGTCATTGTTGATGTAACAATCTGCTCTCTAATAGCATCGATAGGAGGATTGGTTACTTGTGCAAATAACTGTTTAAAATAGTTAAACAATGATTGTGGGCGATCAGATAGAACAGCAAGTGGTGAATCATTCCCCATAGAACCAAGAGGATCTTTTCCTTCTGTAATAATCGGTAACAGATATTTTTGAATATCTTCGTACGTATATCCAAAAGCTGCTTGGCGCTCAGGAATATCTGAAACAACCTCTTCTGCTAATACTGCTGATTGATTATCCAATTTAACAAGCTGTTCATCTAACCATTGTTGATATGGCTCTTCATTTGCCATTTCTTCTTTAATTTCTTTATCAGAGATAATTCTACCTTCTTCTAAATCAATAAGAAGCATTTTACCTGGGCTCAAACGGTCCTTATATAATACATTGCTTTCTTCAACATCAATAACTCCAACTTCAGAAGAGAAAATGATATAGTCATCCTTTGTTACATAGTAACGAGCTGGACGAAGACCATTACGATCTAAGATTGCACCGATTTGTTTTCCATTTGTGAAAGAAATAGCAGTTGGTCCATCCCATGGCTCCATTAAGCAGCTGTGATATTCATAGAATGCTTTTTTCTCAGGACTCATATGTGGGTTTTCAGTCCAAGGCTCTGGAATCATCATCATAGCAGCATGTGCTGGCTTTCGACCTGCTAAAACGAAAAATTCAAATGCATTATCTAAAATAGATGAGTCACTACCATCAGCGTCTAAGATAGGTAGTACTTTATGAATATCTTCTCCAAAAGCTTCTGAAACAAATTGTTGCTCTCTTGCTTTCATCCAATTCATGTTACCTCGTAGTGTATTGATTTCACCATTATGAATAAGGTAGCGATTTGGATGTGCTCTTTCCCAGCTAGGGAATGTGTTTGTACTAAATCTTGAGTGTACTAAAGAGAAAGCAGAAACAAAATCTTCATCTTGTAAATCTAAATAGAAAGCATCGACTTGTTCAGGAGTTAAAAGTCCTTTATAAACAATCGTACTGCTTGATAGACTTGTAAAGTAGAAGCGTAGTTCGCGTTCTCTAGCCCAATTTTCTGCTTGTTTACGAATTACATATAATTTACGTTCAAAGGAAATATTATCTTGTATGTTATCATTAGCACCAATAAATACTTGGCGAACAACAGGACAGCTCATTCTTGCAACTGGTCCAACCTCTTCAGCATTTACAGGAACATCTCTCCAACCTAATATGATTTGTCCTTCTGCTTCAATGAATTTGTTTAGTTGTGCCTCAATTTGTTGGCGTTCTTTATCATCATTTGAAAAGAACATCATCCCAACACCATATCGTCCACTTTCAGGAAGGGTCATTTCCTGGCAAGTTTTCTTGAAAAAAGCATCAGGGATTTGCACCATTAAACCAGCGCCATCACCTGTTAGAGGATCACTACCTTGTCCTCCCCTGTGGTCAAGTTGACAAAGCATATTTAGTCCCTTTTTCACAATATCATGTGTAGCATGGCCTTTAAGATGTGCGTATAAACCGATACCGCATGCGTCATGTTCAAATTCAGGACGGTAGAGACCTTGTGCTTTAGGTATTTGATTGTAAGTCATGTATATCTCCCCCCGTTAGATAATCTTACACCCGATAATTTTCAGATAATTACATTATATATTTCCAAATTGATATAAACAATATATAATTTAGATTAAATCAATCTATTTTTGATATGAATGGTGATTGGAGGCCAATTATGGAATTACGTCAACTACGATATTTTATGGAAGTTGCAGAACGTGAGCATGTATCAGAAGCTGCACAATACCTACATGTAGCTCAGTCAGCAATTAGCAGACAAATTGCCAATCTTGAATCAGAGTTAGGTGTGACATTATTTGAAAGAGAAGGAAGAAATGTTAAGCTCACACCCATCGGAAAAGTATTTTTAACACACACTAAAACAGCCATGAAGGCTATTGATTATGCTAAGAAACAAATCGATGAATATTTAGATCCTGAAAGAGGTTCAATTAAAATTGGTTTTCCAACAAGCCTTGCTAGTCATTTATTACCTACAGTTATATCGGCTTTCAAGGAGAAACATCCTAATGTAGCTTTTCATTTAAGACAAGGCTCATATAAGTTTTTAATTGATTCAGTAATAAACCGTGAAATTGATCTCGCGTTTATTGGTCCTGTACCACTAAACAATCCTGATGTTGAAGGAACAATTTTATTCACTGAAAGTATCTCAGCATTAGTACCATCTACACATCATTTAGCTTCAAAAAAGAGCATTTTGCTTAATGAACTAAGAAACGACTCTTTTGTCTTATTTCCTAGAGGCTTCGTTCTACAAGAAATCGTAGTAGAAGCGTGTAAACAGGCAGGATTTGTACCTAATATCTCTTCAGTTGGTGAAGATTTAGATGCTATAAAAGGTCTAGTATCTGCCGGTATGGGGGTTACTCTCTTACCTGAGAGTACATTTCATGAATCAATCCCACGCTTTACTGTTAAGATTCCTATTGAACTTCCATTAGTCAGAAGAACAGTAGGAATTATTGTATCGAAGAAAAGAGACCTTGCACCGTCAGAGAAGGTGTTTTACAAGTATGTGAAAGACTTTTTCTCTATGCTTGAGCAATACCAATAAGGAAAGCGAATGGCTTTTTGAGCCTAGACCGTAATACTAACTCTAGAATTTCCCACTTTCTACTTTGAAAATAAGGAATGGTTGGCATTATTTATGGCCAACCATTTTTTTAAAGACAAGTTTCTTCTATATTAATTATCTTTTTTTAGAGCTTCTAAGAAAACGGTGTTTAATTTTTTCTCACCACTAATTGGTGAAATCACATAAGAAAATTTCCGTTTAAATAATTCATCCTTAGGTTTAATTTCAATTAAAGCACCTTGTTTAAGTTCTCTCTTCACTGTAAAAAACGAAAGAATTGATATTCCAAGACCATTTATAACTGTTTCTTTAACTCCCTGATTACTGCTAATAGTCAAAAGATCATTTATTTTAAGACCATTTGAGCGTATAAAGTGCTCTAAATATTCTCTTGTACCTGAACCACTTTCTCTACTTATCCATGTTTCACTTTGTAGATCCTCTGTTACAATATCATTTTTATTCTTTAAAGGATGATTAGGAGGTGCTATGATAATAAGCTCATCCTCCATAAATGGTTGGACAATAACATCTTTTTCATCTGTATTTCCTTCAATTAACCCTATATCAACTTGAAATTGCTGTGTTAATTTAACTACTTCATTTGTATTCCCAATCGTAACAGAGAAATTAAGATTAGGGTATTCTTTATATAAATCCGCTAATAATGGCGGTAACACATATTCCCCTATCGTAAAACTAGCGGCTATTTTTAAAGTTCCTTTAATTGTGTTTTGCTGTTCATATATATCGTTCTTCGTATTTTCATATATTTGGACCATTTGTTTTGCCCGCTCGAGTAGAATTTCACCCGAAGGTGTTATTTTAAGTACTTTTGGAGAACGAATAAACAGTTGTGTTTGAAATTCAGCTTCTAAATTCTTAATGTGAACACTAACACTTGGTTGAGAAATTCGTAATTTTTCTGCAGCCTTCGTAAAATTTCTTTGCTCTACTACAGTAATAAATGTTTTTAATGCATCATAATACAAATTCTACATCTCCTATTATTAAAAATATTAATAACAATGATCACTTATCAATATTTTACTAATAAACAAGAGTTTTATAAAGTGTTTTTATTAGAATTATATTTTAAGAGTGTTTATTTGTCTGGAGCATTTGTTATAAATAGGAAAAACAATAGATTTATTACTGGCTTACTACTTAATCTAGCTCTCTCCATTATGGCAATCTATATCGCTCAATAATGGATCCACTTGTAATAGCGATATTAATTAGATTTACTTGGAGATCTACTTTAGGAGTTCCGGTTTATTTGAAACTTACATTTTCAAGTTAAAGTTTTTTGATATTAGGTAGTGTTTTATTAGGTGTGAGATTGAATTTACTTGATATTTATCAAGCAGAAATAGATCTGTTTCTTCTTTCATTAATTAATGTGTTGTTTACTTTGTCAGTTGTCTATCTTATAGGTAAACTTTTAAAAATCAATAATTAATTAACAATCTTAATAGCATGTGGAACAGCTATTGTGGTGCAGCTGCAGTTATTCTATTTCTTCACAAATAAAGGCTTACAGTTTGGCGTTTTATCAGGAGGAACCCTTCATGAAGTAGCTCATGTTATAGCCGCTTCAGCAACAGCTGGCTCTGACGCTATAGATATGGCTGTGATTGTTAAACTAACAAGAGTTGTCATGTTAGTTCCAGTAGCTATTCTTTTTGGAATACTAGAGAATCGTCAAAATCAAGAGGCAAAGAAAGGTACATCATTACCAATCCCATGGTTTATCGTTGGGTTTTTAGTAATGAGTACATTCAGGTACTCTTAACTTAATTCCTGATTTCATAGCCTCTAGTATTGTTTCTGTTTCCTATATCTTAATGGGCATGGCTATGGCCGAATTAGGGTTAAATTTAAAGCTTGCTTCACTAAAAAGAAATGGAAAAAGCATTTTGTTAGCTAGCTTTATAGGAAGCGTTACTCTAGTTATTTTATGCTATTTGATTATTCGATTTGTCATTGTTTATGATTAAGGCTCTTTTCTTAAAGATTTTTGCTATGTGACTAATATAAACAGTTGTAAAATGTATTTTCGCATATAAAGCTTCCATTTTATGAAGAAAAGATGCCACTAGATTTACTACTGTGCTGATTTCTCGAGTATTTAAAAGTAACAAAGTTTGCGAAAACAGTTTTGATTAATCATTTGAGACTGTTTTCGCTACCTTTTTGCTAAGTTTATGAAAATAGCCTTTTATTAAGAATCATTATCAAAAAAAAAACACATACTAAAAATTGATATCACAAAGTAACAAGGAGGGTCATGTAATGGAAAAAGATAAATACTTAACAAATGCACCGAAAGAAGAGAAAATAACAATACAAAATGATGGATCCTATCCAAATCTTAAGAACTTTGCTGGAGACTCAGTTGATGAACATAAAAATCAAGAAGTAGCTAACTCCCTTATGGCAGAAAAAGAAATAGGTCAACAACGAGAAAATTCATAAAAAAAAGCTCATGAATACTAATTTAAACGTATTTATGAGCTTTTTCTTTTAATCATAAAGTCAACAATATAATCAGGATAGTCTGTAACTATGCCATCTACTTCGGCATTAACTAATCCGTTTATCGATTTTTTATCTCTAACAGTGTAAGGAATGACTTTAACTTTATAGCTGTGAATTTTTTTTACTAGTTTTTTCGTTATAAGTGCTTTATTAGGATTTATATATTGAACGATTGAAGTCCAGTCTTTCAATTGTGCTGTTGAAATTCCTTGAACACGATACTTCACAAGTAACCCTAATGGTAGGTTAGAGGAAATTTGGTTCAATCTTTGTAACAGTTCAAAATCAAAGGATTGAACGATAATCTGTGATTCACTAAGGTTTTCTTCTCCAACGATTTCGTTGAGCAAAGTCGCTACCTTCTGTTCGATTCCAGGATAAAGAGCTGGATTTTTAATTTCAATCAATATCCCCATTTGCCCATAAAATTCTGATATAACTTGTTTTAATGTTGGAATTCTTTCACCTTTAAATTTTGTGTCAAACCATTCTCCAGCGTCTAGCTTAATTAAATCACGGTAAGTAAATTCCTTCACCTCACCTACACCATTTGTTGTTCGTTCCACTTTTTGATCGTGAATAACAACTATTTCGCCATCCTTTGTTATTTGGATATCTAATTCAATAAAATCAGCTTTTAGTTCTTTCGCTTTATAAAAAGCTGCCATTGTGTTTTCAGGCGCATAACCCGCAGCTCCCCGATGAGCAACAACTATTAATTGATTATTTTTATAGCTCTTATTCAGAAACCTCTTAAAAAAACGAACCATTTTTATACTCCCTTCCACTTTTAACTATTACTCACCATTAAAGCATATCGAGGCATTTACTATCTCTATTCAAAATCTTTGAAATATATAATTTTTTAAAGTACAGTAATAGTATAAAGACTATATACGATATGCCATTGTGTTAGTTATTGGTGTTTTATCACACAATTTAACAACCTGTAGCTCGTAAAGCCTTTACTAATCTAAAAATGCCTGTTTACACAAATCGGAGGGATACGAATGAATGATGTTATTACAACATTAACCAGTCACCGCTCGTTTCGTAAATACAAGGATCAACAAATACCCAACGACCATCTCGATGCCATTCTTAACTCAGCTCAATCAGCACCTTCTTGGATTCATGGACAGCAAGTTTCTATAATAGTTATCCAAGACAAGGAACGAAAAGAAAAGCTTGCAGATTATTGCGGAAATCAAAAACACATTATTGAAGCTCCAACCTTTCTTGTTTTTTGTGCTGATTTTAACCGGGCTAAAATTGCTAGTGAAATTGAAAAAGTACCATTTAATGCAATTAATGATACTGATATGCTTCTTGTTGGTGCAACAGACGTAGGAATTGCACTTAGTAACGCGATTGCGGCGTCAGAATCTTTAGGACTTGGAACAGTGCCTATCGGTGGCATCCGTCGTAAACCTTTAAATGTAATCGAATTATTAAATTTACCTAAATATGTGATTCCAATTGCAGGTTTGTGTGTTGGTTATGGCTTAAATGATCCTGGCTTAAATCCACGATTACCTAAAAACGCTTTTGTTCACAATGAAGAATATGACAACAACCAAGCGTCATATATCAACACATACAATGAGACATTTAGACAGCATCAGCTTAAGAAGTCAAACGGCGAAAGAGATGTAACCTGGACTAATAAAATCTCAGGCTTTTACAAAGAACAGCATTATAACCACAACTATTCAGAAGTACCAACAATGTTAAAACAGCAAGGCTTCACCTGTAAAGATATCGAAAAGTAAAATTCTCATTACACGGTGGAAATCTCCATATACCCCACTTTTTGTCAACTTTTTTCATTAAAAGTTAACAATCAATCTATGATTTAATAATATAAAGAACTCCACACCAAAAAGTGCAATTTAAAACTAGGCTATGTTAAAGGTTATTGTTGATTTTTAGCACATTGTTGATTGGAGTGAAAGGCATGAGACTCCTGTGGGAGAAGCGTGTCAAAGGGAGACCCCACAGGCGCGCAGCTTACGAGGAGGCTCCCGGACCGCCCGCGGAAAGCGAATGCCTGTAACGGAAATCAACAACAAAGTTTAACAAGCCTAAAACTAAAAAAGGTTTAAGAACTGTAATAGTAGGGTATTAGTTAATGATGAAACTGTATTGGAGGTATTTTTTAAGTATATGAATAATAATAAAAGCATGAATACCACAAACAACCAAGAGCTTATTGAACTTGTTAAAGAAGCTTTAAACTCTGATGTAAATAAAGAAGAATTCAAACAATACATCGAATTAAAAAAGCTAGAAATGAAAAAACATATGAACTAAAGCAATGGCAGATCAACTGTTTACAAAATTTAAACAGTTAATCTGCCATTGTTTTTTTATGAATAAGGTCTATAAAACAATATTGATTGTTACCGTTACAGATACTTTTGTTTCCGAAGGCAGTCCGCTAGCCTCCCTCGAAAGTAGCGTTGCCTGTGGACTCTTCACCAGAGATGCACCTCCATCAAGCGTCTTCATATATTCACTACAAAAAGGCTAAAAACTTTCATATAACCTATTAAGCCTTCTTATTTCATTTGCTTAAATTGTTCTATAAAATGCTGTGGACTCGTTTTTACTGTATATGAATACATCCCTTTCGTTGTATGTAGGTATAATAAACCCATTTCTTCCGAAGAGAAGAAACGAAAAGAGATATCTAAAACTTCTTCAAGTAAAAATGAATCAAAAGAAGTAACAACACGTTCACAGGACAACGTGATCTTATGTTCTTCTTCTTTATGAAACTGTGTATTATCTTCAATTTTCCTATTCACTATAACATATGGTATTTTAGCGATAATTTCCACATTGCCCTCCTATTTCATAGATTTTATTCTTCAATATAAAGGTCTCGAGAAACATCCTTTACAAAAGTTGTGAGCTCCCCTTCATAGAAAATAGATAATTCATGCATAGCTCTTGTACAGGCTGTATAAAAAAGATTTCTTAATGATTCAGCTTCATAAACTGTTTTCGAAGCATTAAATATAATAACAGCATCGAATTCAATTCCTTTTGCCAAATATGCTGGTATAATGACAATACCTTTATCAAATTCATTACTTCGTTTATCAACTAAATGAACATCAATAAACCCCTTTAGTAGCTCATAAACTTTATTACTTTCTTCAGCTGTTTTGCAAATAATAGCAATACTTTTATATTCAGGTAGAAGCTTAATCTTTTCAATGATTCCGTTTATAATGTCGTTTACAGATTGTTTTTTTATAACAACAGGCTTTTGCCCTTGTCTGTTAAAAGGAATAATCTCTGTATCTTTATTTACTAACATCTCACTTGTGAAGTTTACAATTTCAAATGTCGAACGATAACTTCTATTTAATTCGATTTTTTCAGTTTTTTCTTCTTCAAACAACTGTGAAAGTGCACCCAAGCCTGTGTAGGATTGGTGAGCATAAATTGCCTGGTTATTATCACCCAATACTGTAAACTTCGCATTAGGAAACAGATGTTTTAAAAAAGAAAATTGAAATGCTGAATAATCTTGTGCCTCATCTATAAAAACATACTTTACAGTTGTATTTACTTTAAATCCTTCTATTTTTTCCTTTAAATACAAATACGGTGTAGCATCTTCGTATGGAATCTTCCCTTCTTCTATCTCTGCAACGGTATATTCCCCTATACGTTTCCAGTCGTTTTTCTCAAAGGTTTTACTATGACTAAGATCAAATAATTGCTGATAAATTGCTTTCATATTAATAAATGAATATGATTTAATTCCTTTTTTTACTGCAACTAAATTTCTTTTAACTACATATTTACTCAATAGCTCCTGCTCACGGTCATAATCATCAAAGGTTTCTTGAGAAAATCTTTTTTGTTTACTTAATTTCTCAAAATAAAATTGGTATTCATCTTTACTTAAAAACTGAATTTCTTCCTCTACCCACGGTTTTATTCGTTCACGTTTTTCCACTTTCTTTAACTCTGCTAACAACCACTCTTCCACAAGCTTTATGCGATTAGTTATTGTGATTGCAGAATCCAGAGAATAAAAATAAGTATAAATTTCCTCTGATTTAAAAAGAATTTCACCCCTAAAAAGAATATCATTAAAGATTAATCCTTGTTTGCTTAACAATTTAAGGTAATCTTCCATCACTTCCATATATTCAAAAGAAGATTTATATTTTGTTGCTTTTATACGTAATAGAAGACTTTCATCATTTTTTGCAGTTAGCATATACTCCATTTGTGTAAATAAATCTTCAACTTCAAATTCATTTCCAAGTGAGTGTTGCAAATAATTTTGAAATGTTGTTTGCTGCATATTTTCTTCACCAAGCTCTGGTAATACATTGCGTATATAACTATTAAACATTGTATTTGGTGAAAACAATAATATTTCTTCTGCTTCTAGGCTATCTCGATATTTATATAATAGGTAAGCCACTCGTTGAAGTGCAGCAGAGGTTTTTCCACTACCTGCAGTTCCTTGCACAATTAATAGCTTTCCCTTTTCATTACGAATTACTTTATTTTGCTCCTGCTGAATCGTCGCAACAATACTTTTCATTTGTGAATCAGATTGTTTTCCTAATACCTCTTGTAGTAATTCATCTCCTATTGTTACTCCTGTATCGAACATGGCTTTTATCGATCCATTTTTTATGATAAATTGGCGCTTCAGCTTCAATTCACCACTAATACATCCACCAGGTGCAGTAAAATGAGCTGAACCTAAACTATAATCATAATATAGACTTGAAATAGGTGCTCGCCAATCATACACTAAAAATTCATCCGTATTTTGATCAATATAAGAAGCAATACCTAAATAGATACTTTCTACCTCATCTTCTCCGTCCTCTTTAAAGTCAATTCGAGCAAAATAAGGGGATTCAACAAGTCTTGTTAAATTTTTAAAATCACGATCAAGATGTTTATGACGGTGTTCTTTTTCAGCTAAAAATTCAGCTTGTTGTTTAATACTAGTAGCTGTTTCCCCTGCTTCAACTGCGTCGTCTAAATTGACTGTTACATCTTCCCAAAAGTTTTTCCTTATTGAAACAATATCAGTTTTCATCGATGATGATTGTGCTTTTAGCTCAGAAAGATTTTGTTTCATTTTCTTTATTACTGAGTTAATCCTAGATTGTTCTTCGGTTAAATCTATCTCAAATTGATTCATAGAAAACCCGCCTTGTTTATGTAATTTATAGGCTACCCTTATAAGTTAAATAACTATAACTAAATTTCATTATAATTAAAACCATTTTTATCTAGGCTATGTTAAAGCTTAATGATGATTATTAGCACTTGTTGATTGCAGGTGAATATATGAGACTCCTGCTTAGAGAAGCCTGCAAAGGGAGACCCCACAAGCTCTCAAGCTTACGAGGGAGGCTCCCGGACCTAGGAAGAATTGTCCTTTAAAAAAGCCGGCAGTTGGGATTTTTTATTATTCTTCCCTAGGAAAAAACGAACTGCCGGGGAAAGCGAATGCCTGTAATGGAAATCAACAAAAAAGTTTAACAGAGCCTTTATCAAAGCTAAAAACTTATATTATAGTATTCAATTCGAGGAATATCATAAAATTCCTACTATAATTTCTCTTTGTATAAATTTAGTTTGAATTTACATATTACATGTTCACGTTTTAGAAATTTTTTTCAGAAAATTTTCATAAAATCTGTTATATAAATAGAGTTGCAAATCTAATTATGTTAAAGGTAATAATTTAACGGTATCACTTATACTTACACTTCACAAATAATTGATATGATTAGTCATACAGCTGTTCAAGCCGTTTCTGACAAATAAATAAGAAGAAGGTTGATTGCAGTGATAATCACTACCTCCAACCTTCTTATTATTTATTGCAAATCAAATTCTGATAATGAGTCCATATGGCTTGCTATCATTGCTATAATAGTGCTTGCTTCCTCTTTACTAAAAATGAAGTTCGTTTCATCTTTTATTAAGTCATCATCATCTGTTTTAATTCTATTGATGCGTCGTAATACACCATCTCCCGTTTCTTCAACAATACCAAATTGATAAGTAACTTCTACCTCATCCTCATACTTGAAGGCTGTTACTTCCGGTGTTTCCCATTCAACATCAATCTCTTCAAGGATATCTCCATCATCATCTTCTAGATAATGTTCACCTTGATCATCAAGATCAACTTCATACACTTCTTCGTAATCATCTTCATCATCATTCATGTAATCATGAAAACTTTCATGAACAGCATCAATAATATCCTCAATATCTGAAAGAAGAGTTCTAGAAGTTTGCTCGAATTCTAAGTCGAATGTTTCAAAATAAAATTCTTCGTTATGTGGATCAAAAAATAAAGTGCAAAAATATTCACGCTCATCTTCCTCATTTAAAACAAAGAATTCAATCCTAGGATGTTTTGCACCGCGATCGATTGACATATGTCCTACTTGATCATACTTTTCACAAATTGATTCAAGATGCTCCTGCAATTCACTGCTCACACGGTCAAACCATTCTAAACTCATCTTCCTACCACCTTTACATTATTGTCCAAACTAGTATGCCCTTTTTTGAAGGAACAAACATAGTTTTTCAAAAAATATAACTATTATTTTCTTATATAGCCATTTGCTTTAGATGTACAAAAATTAATCCCTTTTTTCCTCGGGTACAAAGACTCCTTGTAAGCTGCGTGCCTATAGAATATTCCTGGATACTGGACATTCTCATTACGCAGATATATTCAACTCAAATTATTAATCAGTAAAATTTATTAGGTTTAACAAATTCTAAATAAAAAAATAATGATCAATTAAGTGGGTTAACACATAAGATAATAGTAGTATTTGAATTTTGCAGAGAGGAGTGAGTCATTTTGGTATATATAAAAAACCATTCAAATCCTTCCCTATATAAGCAACCAAGTGAAATTATGGTTAAGTCTAATCAAAAATTCTTTCGAAAAAATTCATTAGAAGAGCTTCTTAATAATCAGGATAAGGTGAATAAGTCACTTGATAAGTCTACAAAGGAAGTCAACAGTATATTAAATGAAACTAAATTCGAACAATTTCAGCAATTCAACCATCTTGTAAGACAGTTAGAAGAACAAGAAAAGCGAACAACTCCTCTAATTGAAAATCTTGATACACAACAAAAAGTCTATGATATGTTTTTAATCCGTTTAAATAAATTAGAACAACTACATCATGAACTTGTTCAAAAGCATGATGATAAAGAAGTTATACATCAAGCAATGATGGATCAACTGACAATACAAGATCATGCACTTCAAAAAATGTCCAAAAACATTGAAACCTATACCGATCTTCATAAAGATTTAAACAATCAGATTAATACTCAACACAAAACTAATGAAGAAATATTAAAGTCACTTGAACTTCAAGAAGCATTTCATCAAACGGTATTAGAAAAGTTAGATCAACAAGATGCTTTGAACCGGAAAACCGCTAATGAATTAGATACTCTAAAATCAACATTATATGAAAGAATTAACTATGTTATTGAGAAAATTGAAGACAATTATAAATCAATCATCACATACTTTGGAAAGCTATTTAAAAAAGATAAATCTGCTGTAAGAATGGAAGAGGAAAAACAGAAGGAAACGGTAGGAAGCAAGTAGAATAAACATACTTTACACAACTTAAATCAATAGGTAGTTAAGCTGAAGCAGGACTTTCCTGTTGCTTCAGCTTTTTTTAATTAAATTTTTTTGTACTGCTTTATGTATACTAGAAAATCATTATGAAGATACAAACAAATCAATTTCTAACATTCGAAATGTTCACCATAAACCATAGATAACATTTGATGAGAATCATTTTCAGAGATGACTTCATATTGCTTAGCAAAGCTTTTTAAGCTATCACAAAAGCCAACGTTATCATCTCCAACACCTTCAGACCAACTTACAAAATTACGAAAATCTTCCAAAGGATCATAAGATTCGAATCGCGCAACCACATCTGTAGAATTGCCTAATGTTGAAACTTCAATTCCTTTATATGAGTTTACATTGTTAGGATCTGACTTTATACAAGCATAGAAAATCATAAACCAAACTCCTTTATATATTTCTTTTTCTTTAAAGTTTGTTAAAAAACTAAAAATATACAAATATTTTTTTGAAAGTTGCTCTTCTTGAACTATGGATAAGGTCATTGAAGGGAATGATAAAAGAGAAACAAAGGAGGGATAAAGATGCCTGAAAAACATCCTAGTTTTATGTATAGCGAATATTTTGTGGATGAGCCTGGGAATTGGCATTTTAAAGAGGGAGCTCCTAAAGAATTAAAAAACGAATTACGCTCCTACTTGCAATCTTTAAATACGATTCAAGATGAACCTGGTACGATAAATAGTATACACGTACCATATCCTTATGGAGATTGAGTAAAAAGATAAAACGGCCTTATTATCTTTAAGGCCGTTTTATTATCAGATTGTAGTAAATTTATATTTTGTTGTTGTGTTGTATTCTTCACCAACATCTAGAATACATGGATCAAAATTAGGTTGGTTAATGGAATCAGGTAGGCCCTGAGTTTCAAGACAAATGCCTAAATATTTTTGAGCTTGTACACCTCTAATTTGAAAATCTCCTTCTAGCATGTTTGATGTATATACAACAACACTTTCTTCATCAGTTTCAATGATTAATTTTCTACCACTTGTTTCGTCTTCTAACACGATTTCTTCATTATGATTTTCATTTAATAAAAACGGGTGATCAATTCCTTGACCAACCTTCTTAATTTGATCATCATTTGATAAGATTGCTTCTTTCAATTCTTTTTTATTTACGAAATCAAATGGTTTTTTGTCTACACTTACTTTTTCTCCAGTTGGAATAAACAATTCATTTAACTCCAAATACTCATTACTTTTCAATTTTAATTTGTGTGATAAGATATCTTGTTTGACATTTCCACTTAAATTAAAATAAGTATGATTTGTTAGATTTATAAGGGTTTTTTTATCTGTTGTTGCTGTATATGTAATTGTTAACTCATTCTGATTATTAATTAAATAAGTAGCATTAACAGTAACATTCCCAGGATAACCATTTTCACCATCTTTACTTAATAGTGAAAATTTCACACCTATTTCATCTTCATTCTCAATTATTTCGGCATCCCAAACCTTCTTGTCGAATGCATTTGGTCCACCATGAAGATGATTTGTCTTTTCATTTTGTGGTAAAGAGTACGTTTCACCATCTAATTCAAATTTACCGTTATTAATTCTTCCTGCTACTCTTCCAACGATAGAACCAAAATATGGAGAATGCTCTAAATAGTCTTCAACAGATTCAAAGCCTAATACAACGTTTTCTGCGTCTCCATTTTTATCTGGAGTTGAAATACTAGTAATAATACATCCTAGTGATATACAGCTCACTTTAAATCCTTGATCATTTTGTAGTTCATAAGAATAAACTGTTTCCCCGTTAGTTTCGCCAAATCTCTCTTTTACAACCTTCATATTTTCCTCTCCTCTATTTATTATTTAAGGAAGCGTTAACAATTACAAATAATAGATATTTAACATTTTATGTTTTCATTATAACTTTATGGTGTAAAAACAACAATCATTTCACCTGATACATTACAAATATCTATGAATTACATTCAATTATTTCTTATGATCTATTGTTCCATTTATATATCTTGCAATCTCAGCATTCGCTAATTTCCACCTTTTTGTAGGAACTTGATGATTTGTGTGTTTGAAATAAACGATTCTATATCTCTTAATCTGCTCTTTAAAATAAGTATTATATTTATTGATCAAATCAGATTTGGTGCCATACATTAATAAAACTGGAACATTAATCTTATTCAAATCATGTATTAGGTTGATTTGAAGAACTTCCTGATAATATTTATACCAAACACTTTTTTGTGACTTTAACATATGATGGAAAAGTTTTTTCTGTAATTTCTTATTTTTCGTATGACTTAATGCCAAAATTTGTGCTAATAATCTTCTATGATGTTTAACCATAAAAGCTCCTACCTTATGTTCCCATTGTAAAAAAGTATTCAAAACAGCAGGATAACCACCAAATAAAATTAGCCCTTTGACTCGCTCTTTATAATAAATACTTAAAAATTGAGTAATTGCTCCTCCTGCAGAATAACCACAAAGTACAGCTTTTTCAATCCCTAATTTATCCATAAAGTGGATGATTTCATCCGCGAAATAACTTACTGAAACATTATTGGAATCAACTCTTGAACTATCTCCATGTCCACTTAAATCAGGAATGATTAATCTCATACGGTCTTTTAGTTTTTGCTGATAATAAAATACATGTCTACCCATACCTGGTGGATGAACAAAAATAACTGGAGTTCCTTCACCAATATCGTCATACGTAATTTTATTGCCATTTTCAAGAATAACACTTGGCATTTATTTTACCTCCTCTATTTTCCATACTACTTTTTGTAGTTTCCTCTACTTCATCTTGTTGATTTTAGTTAGAAACTAAACAAAAAGTACTTCAATCATCAGTAAGCATCAGCTCTTCCTAAAAAGAACTTTTACAACTTTTGTTAGGTACTACATCGTTGTAAATCAGCAGAATTCTAATAAGAAAAATTATTATTTTTGTAGTATTCCACATAGTTATGTGGTTAACCAATTTTCACTGGGAAAAATTTCTCGAAAAAAATTAGCATATATTTTTTAAATCGTGAAATATTAATTATCAACATCGCTTACAGCAATTACTTATTCAAACGCAAAAGCATAATTAAGTGCAATAATCATTTATTTTCTTATCGGGTTAACCTAGTTGGTTAACGGTTTGGTGCAATTCCAGCCTAACCCACCAAAAACTATTCATGAAGGAGATGGATTTATTATGGCAAGCAACAGTAATAACAACAATTCTAATCAATTAGTGGTACCTGGTGCTTCTCAAGCAATCGACCAAATGAAGTATGAAATCGCTAATGAATTTGGCGTAAACCTTGGTGGAGAAACAACATCTCGTGCAAATGGATCTGTTGGTGGAGAAATTACTAAGCGTTTAGTTTCTTTTGCAGAACAACAATTAGGTAGCAAATAATAACACTTAACTAAATAATATATATGGATATAAGAGGCGACTCAGTTGAGTCTGCCTCTTTTTTTCTTTAATCATTTAATTTCAATTATGGCTATATTTTATGCATGCACCTTGTGGTTTGGAGCATGCAATAAGTTAGTACTTACCTTTTTTAACTGTTCTAATTAATTTCCCTTTCATTGGATACGATACTAATGAGTTGAAAATTTGATTATGGAGTTGATTTTCATTGGTAAATGAAAACTTTGATGAATTTATTAAAACAGAAGCAAAACACAAGTCTAAATATGTAAATTCTACACAAGAGCCTTATAAAATTAATGATGAGAAGACTAACACAAGAAGTGACACCGATATGTCTGTAGGAGCAGAAGGTAGAGATATATCTAAGGAAACAAATGAATAGATAAATACATGATAAAGGTTCTATTTGGAAAGATTGTTGATAGTAGAGTCATTATCTGTTGTAAACAGTGTATTATTGGCTTAAAAGGTGCAATTTATGAAAACAGACTTTCTTAAAGATTGCTAAAGCTAAAAAATTAAAGAAGAGGATGGGAATTCCCATCCTCTTCTTTTCCTTATTTATCTACCTTTTATAAACATTTGAACCCATGCACCATGATAAAACCCAACACCAATTGCATCAAATTCTGGTTTTAGAATATTCGCTCTGTGACCTGAAGAATTCATCCAAGCTTTCATAACTTCCTGAGGTGTTTTTTGACCTTTGGCTATATTTTCACCTGCATTTGTATAGCTGATTCCAAATGTTTTTAACATATCAAACGGTGATCCATAGTTCGGACTCGTATGTGAAAAGTAATTCGAGTTTATCATATCTTCTGCTTTCTTTTGAGCTACATTTTTAACATCTGCTCGATGTGTAAGTGCCTTTAACCCAGCTTTAGCACGTTCTTGGTTTACTAGCTGTACAACTTGTTCTTCAAAGCTACTAACACTTTTAGCTGATGGTTTCAAACGAATTACTTCACCTACGTGCATATTTCTAGGTTCAATTGAAGGATTTAATTCCATTAACCTTTTATAATCTAATCCATATCGCTGTGCAATGTACCAGAATGAATCACCCTTTGATACTTTATAAAATTCAAATGGTGGCTCTTTAAATGTTTTAATTTGACCATGTGATACAGCTGGCATGATTAATAATAAAACAAAAGTTACTGCTATTAATTTTTTTAACATATTTTCACTCCTATGTATTTTCTTGTGTATTTTTTTCACCTATTATAGTTTGGCTTACAATTTTGATTTCATACGGTATTTTTTAAAATATAAAACTAACCTAATTTTATGTTAATGTTTTGCCCTAATTTATGCTTGAGCTGATTATAAAAAAGATCGGGGGTTAAAAATGCTTTACCAAAAAAACGTGAATTCATAGTAGAATTCACGCCAAAACTTTCCACTTATTTCATTCATTTTAAGATACCTGGATATTTAATGACTTAAGCATAAAATAAACAGCTTTTTTTCCTTCTCGTTGATATTACCATTTAAAGACAGTTAACTTGTTCTTTAAACGTCTCAAACGAATTTCTTAATTTCATTTTAGTTCATTATCATTTTTCATCGTTAATAGTTTTTCGTTGATTTTCTCTAAAGGAATTTGTATCCCTAAACCTTCAATCATCTCAAAAACTGCAGCTTGAATTTGATTACTTGTTGCTCCTTGTTCTTTTAATTCTTTAATTTTGGTTGAAAAATTACTGACTGCTTCATTTAAATTTTTATTGTCCATTAGTTCACCTCATTATTGATCTAAAATAGATCGTATACTTGCACAAAGCTTTTCAGGATTTTCGTCTTGGAAAATATTACGGCCAATTGAGATTCCATTTGCACCTGCACTCAAAGCATCATCAATCATAACAAGTAGGTCATCATTTGATGATAGTCTCTCTCCACCTGCAATCAACACAGGAATTTTCACACCAGAAACGACTTCAGCAAATGATTCTGCTGAACCACTGTAATTAACTTTTACAATGTCTGCCCCTAATTCTTCTGCAACTCTTGCAGCATGCCTTATTCTTTCTTGATCAAATTCATGTTGTTTAGAGCCATCACGTACATACATCATTGCAAGTAGTGGAATGCCCCATTTATCACACTCTTCTGCAATTAAACCTACATCTCTAATTTGTTCTGCTTCAAATGGAGAGCCTAAATTTACATGTGTCGAAATTGCTGTCGCACCTAAGCGAATTGAATGCTCTACAGATGATACAACTTCCTTTCTTGTTGATTGTGATTCTGGAGCAAGTGCTGTAGAAGCTGATAAATGAACAATCAACTCACCTTTATTAGAGCCAATTGAATCTGTTAGATAACGAACAAGACCTTTATGCACAACAACAGCATCTGCTCCTCCAGCAAAAACAGCATTTACTGTGTGATTAATTTCAGATAAACCTTTAACTGGTCCAATCGTAATTCCATGATCCATTGGAACAATTAATAATTTGTCGGAATGATGATATAATTTTTTCAAACGGATTTCTTTACCTGACATAGTGAAAACTCCCCCACTTTTTATCTCTCAATAATTGTTTCGCTAACTTTAACTCCTACATGTCGACCAGGCTCACAAATATAAGACAATAACTCATCTCCAGGTTGAATTGTAGAAGCATTTCTTGGTTTGCCATCTGCACTCATGATTCGGATATGCCAATCATCCTGTACAATCACATTTAACTCACTTTCTCCCACTTTTCCTTTGATCAGCAACATCGGACGTACTTCAGTTTTAATTCTTCCTACTGTTAATACTCGAGTTTCACCTTTTGTATTAACACAAAGAACTTTATCACCTGCTTTTAAATCACTTAAATACTCAGCAGCATCATCTGGCTGCCACACATAAGAGTGAACTGCTCCTGCATTTACTCGGAATGGTCTTAAATTCATATAAGGAAGATAGTGAGTTTCCGAACAAACAAAAACTCCACCACCAGAAGTTGAACCAATAATCATTCCTTCGTCCTGGTTCATAATACCAGTCGTATCAATACAAGCTCGAACACCCATACCAGCATGAACAACCTCTGTTACGACCATTGGATGTAATTCTAAGCTCGGTAATGCTTGCTTTGACATAAATGCAGTTAAACGTTTAACCTCATCAATATCAGTTGTTGCAAATAATACGCCATCACTACCTTTTTCAAGGGTTCCATAAGCAATTTCTGTATCAATCGCTGTATTAACTGCTCGTAATAACACTGTGTTACTTTCTTCCAGCCTAGCAATGATTAATTCTAGAGGTATATTTGTTGGTAAATCAAAGTCAACTGCAGCAAAGTCATATTCACTAGCTTCTCTTGAGCAACGTTCTAGCATTTCACGGTCATCAACTGAATAAAAAATACAAGTTTTATAGTTTCGCTTTTTTGCTTCTTCTAGTAAAGCTTTATTATCAGAAAAAACAACATCCTCTGAAGGAACATTTTCTAATTCCTCAACATTTGATACTTCTGTAATGAAAGACATTTTTTGTGGAAAATATCCTTCTTGACGTTGCTGAACTGTTACCAACGCTTTATCAATAGGAGAGTGATTAATTAACTCCCAAACATCCATATTTTCAACTGAAACTCCTCTACCGTCATACCAAACTTGTCGTTGTTTTTGTTGCATAATAATTTCTCCCTTCAATTTCACCTAGATTAACAGTTATCACACTTTAAATTTTTAATAATTGCTTTATATTTCCACTTACGATATCTTCACGTTCACGATCAGTAATATTTAGCTTCATGATTTTTTCCAGTTCTATTCCTGGATGTGATAGTGGATATTCTGATCCAAAAATCACTTTTGAGGAGCCTACTTTTTTAACTGATTCCTGTATATGAAGGAAATTACCTGTTGATGTTTCTAAAAAAAAGTTATCTAACGATTTTGCTGCTTCCAATGCCTCTTGGTCTGCTGGACCAAATCCCATATGACCAATAATAAATTTAGTTTTTGGAAATTTCTTTGCAAGCTGAATAAACTTTGCAGTTGATGCACCTGGGCTATATACAACATGTGTATAAAATGGAAAATCATAATCGCCACATAGAGACGCTAAGCTTGTAATTCCTTTTGATGAAAACGAAAACTGATGTGATAGCGGAGAAAGCTTTAGTCCTTTAAATCCTTGTTTCTTACCCTTTTCAAGCTGTTGCTCTACATCTTTGTCATGCGGATTAATACAGATAAAACCATGGATGTTCTTATTTTCATGGCATGCTTTTTCAATATATTGATTATCTGGAACAGGATTATCCGGTTTTGCTCTACCTGTGATATACTCAGTCATTTTACGTACATCTAGCATTGCTCCAGGAACTGCCACTACCTGATCAATACCGATCTCGCTCATTAACTTCTGATATAATTCTATGTTCCCATACTCTGTATTAGATAAATGGGCATGTGCGTCAATAATCATACTTTTCACCTCTGTTTCCTTGCTCTTTATAATTTCTTTTAGTTTGGATTGAAAACTCGATTATTCAAATGTCATACCTCGAGCTTTTAATCTCGCAACGTACATTGATTCAGAATCTTCTTTATATAATGCACTCCATGTTTTTTCAGCAAGATCTATCAAACTAGTTTTTTTATATAAATGACCTAAATCATATAATAATTTCAAGTATTGCTCTCTTGTTATTGGAGGTTTTTCAAGATTTTGTTCATATGCAGATTTTACAGCTTTAAAGTCCTTGATTGCTTTATCACTTGTATGAAAAAAACCTTCAGGAAGAGATTGATAGATAACTCCTCTTAGATATTTCAACTCAGGATTTTCTGAATGAATCGATTCATTCAACAACTTTATACCCCGTATGGTATCCTTGAACATTTCCTGTGGGTCATTAGCGAACTTACCCATTAATGCCACTGATGCTGCATAGTAGGTTTGAGCTGTTTCACATTCTGGAAATGCATTCCTTGCTTTTTCCCATGCTTCTAAACTTTGAATAGCCGCATCCTTGCATCCTTTAGCACCCATAAAATGCATTTCCTTGGCTTTCTCATACAATTTGTCTTTTGTTGCCACAGTAAGTGTTCTTAAATCAATCTTTTTATACGCATAAATTTCCTTTTTCTCTTCCAATTTTTCTTGTATTTCCATAGAAGGATTAAGGTTATTTAATTTTGCCCAAGCTTCTTTTGCTTTTTGTATCATACCTAGCTTTTCATAGGCAATACCAAGGTCAAACAATAATTGATGGTGAATCTCTGAACCCTTTTCTTCCAGAAATTCCTGATTCTTTATTAAGCATTCGATATCTGCACTAGCTATTGCAGCTCTTCTAAAAAATAATTCAGGTAATCTTAAACTCTGTCTTGAACGAATAAGTTTTAATTCATTAAGATCTGGATGCTCAGTAATCAAACTATCCATCGCTTTCATTGACTTTATAGCTGCACCAAACATTTCATAGGTGTTAATAGAATCTCTGCCAAGCATCGATTGTAAATCGATATAATACATTTCTACTTCTGGAGATGAATTTGTTAAAACAAACACCTCAAAAAAGTCTAAAGCTTCTTTTACTTCATCTGATGTTCCATTTAGAGCCTTGCTATAAATAGAGAAAGCTTCATCTGTCATTCCTTCCATCTCTATTTGACCATCAATATCTTGTTCACTGTCTAATTCAGTATTATTTATTGATGGATTTCTTAACATTTTGAAGGCTCTAAGTTTCTCTTGATAGTTCTTTGCCATGTCTATCTGATTTGACCGTTTGTAAACTTCTACTAAGTTTTTTAAAATTTCTGTATACTCATCATCATTTAATATTGTTGAGTTCTTTTCATAAACTTCCACTAAATAGGAAAAATCTTCAATTGCTGTTTTGGAACGTTGAAAATAAAGGTCAGGTAGTCGATATGCAACATGCCCTCTTAAAAATCTAGCAACAATACAATCAGAATCTGATTCAATTAATTCATCTAATAGGCTTAAGCCTTCTAGAGCAAATTTCATCTTATCTGTCACACTATGTGTATCTCTGGCTATTAAACATGTTGCACTTCCAAAATAAGCTTTAATCTCTTTATGATTAGGCTGCTGTTCATACAACTTTTTTAATTGATCATAGGCATTTTTAACTGATTGTTTATTTCCTTTTAACCCAGCATCATGTTCTTTTATAACCTCGTCTAATACTCCTGAGTGACTTTCAGTTGGATTTTCATTTATTGTTTTTTTCTGCTTGCGTAATCTAAATGTTAGATTATTAGTACTTTTTAAAACTCTATTTTTTTTGTTAGTTGTGTTTACTGGTTTTTTTTCTTCACCTGAAGAAGTAGTTGAATTAACATGCTGTTTGTATTGATAATGTTCATGCTCTTCATTTAGGTTATTTGCAAATCCTGCTTCTAATAAATAAGGATTAGCTTTTGCTAATTTTTCTATTAACTTTCTTTTTTGTAAATTCATGATTATTCACCTCCATTTCGTTTAGCATTTTCAACAAGAGTGTTATATTTTCTATTATTTTCTTTCAACAATTGATTCCAAGCTTGATCTGCTTTCTCAAAATCACCAAGTGTTTGATAGCATTTACCTAGATTTAATAGAATTTCACAATATAGATTTTTCGTTATATTTTTATTCCTACTTTTATACTCACTGATAAGGAATTGAAAATCTTCTATTGCAGTTTTTGTTCTTTTGAAATACATCTCAGGCAATCGAAATGCTACATTACCTCTTAGTAATCTAAATTCATAATTCTCCGGCTCTGCCTTAACAGCTTTATCTAATGCTTTAAGACCCCTTTTTGCTAGATTCATTTTTTCAATTAAATCTATATGATCTTTCGCTACTAAAGCAGAGGCACTTCCAAAATAGGCTTCAATTGTTGGATTATTAATTACATCTGTTTTAAGTTTTTTTAGTATCGTAAGTGCCTTTTTTGCAGCTTCTTTATCACCCTCTATGGCTTTTTGATGAAGTGCAACCGCTGCTTTAAGATCTTCTTTCCAATCTTCTTTATTGCTCAAAATATTTTGCACCTCCTTCAGAAAGCAACTATGAACTCTTTAACGTTTCATAGTTTTAGAATACATTTACACATTATGTAAAAGAGAGAAGATGGTGATAGACGATAATGGAAAAGAACTTAATTGATAATAGAGTCTACATTAATGTGACTTTCTTCAATGTTTTCTCCTATAAAAAAATAGATGTGTGGATGAAAATACTAGTAATATAAAATGTGCTATATACAAAATAAACTCAGCAGTCTTATATTAAGTTTTTCTTTAGTGAAGAATGTCGAAGTAATTCTGCACAAAAAAGACCCTACTTTTGTAGGGCCGTAATTTGAACTTTACTACTTACTGTAAATGTTCTGGAGGTTTTATATCATGCCTATTCTTGACAACTTCAGTAAATAAGTCAGGTTGATTTGAAGGTATGTTTTGCTTATTTATAGAAGGTAGAATATTTAATGACTGTTTAAGGACCTGAAGCTCTTGAAATATATTATCAATATCTTCTTTAGTAGCAGGTTTTTTGTTATCTTTTAATTCAAAGCCAATTTGACCATTAGGCTCTATCGTTGCAAATTTCACATCTTCTATTTTACTTACACTTGCTTGTCTTAGTTTCATTTCTAATAAATCCACTGAAACGCGTACTTTCTTTAATTGATTTTCCTGTAACTGTCCGTCTTTTATGATCACTTTTGCTCTACCGGTAATAAACTTTTCAATACCATCCATTTTTATTTGACTAAATTCTAAGCAAACAAGAGTAAGTACTAACATAAGACCTACTATTAAAGTGCTCCATACATTTTTACCAACAAGTGGTTGAACAAGTAATGATCCAAGTCCAATCATTATGACAACTTGAGCAAGTGTCATCTGCGAAATTGATTTTCTCCCAGCTATCCTTAATAAGATTGTACCTCCAACAACAATAACAATCGCTTTCCATATTAAACTGTAATCCATATCCAACTTAACCACCTTTTCATCTTCTACTACTAATTTTTGTTTACTTGACCTTTTTATACATAATAGCTATAAAAAACATTGTCATAAGAGGTTTAATTCTTAAATGTATAAAACAGTAAATTTTTGTACAAAATAAAGTGATCAATTTATTGGAGGTATTGTAATGGATATTAATCGTGTAAAACAAATTCTATCTTCATCAGCTGATATTAAAGTTATGTATAATGGTACTTCTGTTTGGATTGATGAATTACATGAAGAGCAAGAAATGGTTACTTGTCATTTACGAGGTCCACTTGAAGAAAGGTCACAGGTAGCAGTTTCAGAATTAATCGAGGCTTAAGTGAAATTATTATGTCAGAATTTCTGTGAACTGGAGTTCTGACATATAATTTTAAGTTTTTATACATAAAACAACTTGAGTTATACGGATTTTCTTATGGATTGTCAGGAATTTGTTAACAATTATACATATTGCCAGGTAAAATGTGTATAATGTATGTAGTACTAAATCTCCTTACTAAAGGATGTGTTCAAATGAGATTTCAACAGCAAGTAGAAAAACCACCAGAGGTAAACCTAAAAATATGGTCATGTGATTCAGATGACTGTAACGGTTGGATGAGAGATAATTTCAAGTCAGATGAAGAACCAGAATGTCCTCTATGTGGACACGCAATGGTAGAAGATGAAAAGACACTGCCTGTGTTAGAGAATTTTTCTGCTGTTAGTATTAAAAAAGAATAATTTCATAAATTAGAAACACTTCTTTTATAATGGCTTTTTTAAAGATGGTTTAATTTGATCTCTTTATCAGTTAGACACATATTTTTAAAGATGCCACTAGACTTTTAAACAGTGCCATTTCCTTTTAAGATAGCCACTGCAACAAAGTTATAAATAAAAACCCATGGTTATAAAATTAGCCATGGGTTATTTATTTGGAATTCTAAAGATTCCTCTACAAAATTTATCATTAGCCTTTAGCTTTTTTATTTGTAGCAATCACAGCTTCTTTTACTAGTTGACCAAAATGACCTTTCTTTAACACTTCAAGTCCTGCAGCTGTTGCACCACCTGGTGTTGTTACTTGATCTCTGAGTTCCATAGGTAACTTACCCGTTTTAAGCATTTCTGCAGAACCGATAACCATTTCAGTTACAAGCTTTTGAGCTATATTCCTTTCTACGCCCATATCCTCTGTCATAGATATTAAGATTTCTGCAAACTGATAAAGAAATGCAGGAGCACTACCTGTAATGGCTGTCAGTTTATGTATTTCTTCTTCAGTACAATACTGTGAATCCCCGATCGCATTTACAAGTATTTCCATTTGTTGCTTATGTTCATTTTTTATAAATTGACCATATGTATATAAAGAAATAGAACGACCAACCTCTGCAGCAGTATTTGGCATTATCCACCCTACAGCAGTTCCATAAGGTAATCTTTTCTCTAAAGATTCTGGTCCCATTCCTGCTGCAATCGTAACGATAAACTGGTTAGAAATGAATGAAAATAAATTCTCAAGAACCACCTCATGCTCATTTGGAGGCATGGCAAGAACGATTATATCCACTTGATTTATACAATCTTGCAACTGATTTACAGGAATAATCCCATATCTATCTTCTAGTTCCTTTAACTTATCTGAATTCGATCTATTTCCTACAAAAATCTGATTGATTTGTTTCTGCCCTTTATTGTGGAGACCTGAAATGATTGCTTCTGCCATTCTTCCAGCCCCAATAAATAATATAGAAGGTTTCATCCTATTTCTCCTTTACATTTTATGTAGTGAGTAAGATTACTATATCATGTCATAGACCTTTCTAAAACTTATCGGTATAATCTTTTTGTTTTTCTACATATAAAAAAGGACGTCTAATTAGACGTCCTTTGCGTATTGAGGCGAACAACTGCACGCCACATAGTGCATTTAGCCAGTTGGCATGTCATTCGACTTACACAATTCAGCTCATCGCTTTATTACTATAACATTATGAACATAAAAAAGCTAGAAAAATTACTAGAAAATATCATTTAATAAGTGGTAATGATTTCTATTCTATTTCTTTTACTAGTAAAGCTTGATCTAAATCGACTCTATTTAGCTTAATGTTACTCATAAAATCTTACAGTAAAGGTGTATAAAAAAGCTTAAACATACAAATTAATCATTAGTAGAATATGACTATTTTTAATAAAATCTATTATTTTATGTTTGAAGCTACCTCTTTCGTGTAATAGAATAATATACTTTTAAAGGAGGAATATAATATATGAAACCTTATATCGAAGAGTATCAGAATGAAGAACGAATTGAAGAAGCTGTAAATGATTTAAAGAACAAAGGTGTTAAATCAGATGATGTTTATGTTCTTTCACATGATGATGAACGAACAGAAAGAATTTCGGAAAAAGCAGAAACAAACACAATCAGTTCTGAAGAAACGGGAATTTCTAATGCAGTCGGTAACTTTTTCAATAAAAAAGGTGATGAACTAAGAAACAAATTAAGCGAAATTGGCTTTTCAAAAACCGAAGCTGAGACATATGAAGAGAAACTAGATAAAGGGAAGGTTTTACTAATTGTAACGAATCCTGAAAAATATCAATTAGTATAAATACAAAGAAGCTGGAATTTTTCCAGCTTCTTTTTTTGACTAGAAAAAGGCTAAAATGCCCTACGATATGTCAACATCTCACTTACCTTATTGCCTTTATCTCAGGTGTTGCTCTTTTTAGGTATGAACAAGGCAATAATGCTTTTCTTTGTGGCTCTCTTAATACCAAATGTTGCGATGATATAGGTCGCTACCATATAAAGAAATAAACTGGACTATCAGACCTTCAAGCTAGTTATCCTCGAAAATCCTCATCTTTAAATTTTTATTAATTTATAGACAAGTTTGTCCTTACAAATACATATAGATATATAAGCCAAGCTAAGGGGGGATTTATATGCGCTTTATTATTATTAAAAGAAAATGGCTATTTGTTGTATTAGCAGGCTTACTAGTAGGTAGTTTATATTACTTTAATCAAGAAGCTTTACCAACATTTCAAAATAGTCACGAATCACAAAATGATATTGTCATTAATATGGTAACTGGTGAATTTACCTCAACAACCTCAGATGGAAAGAAAATTGAAGCATATCGATGGGATCCCGGAACAATTGTTATACCAAAAGGAGAAGATGTATCTTTGAGTATTTATGGAGTAAATGGAAAAGAACATCCTTTTTATATTGAAGGAACAGATATAAAAGGAGTTGTAAAAAAAGGTGAAGAAACAGTAATCCCCTTGCATTTTAATGAAGAGGGAACTTATCGCCTAATTTGTGATACACATACACATAATGGTCATGGAGTTCCAATGATAGCTTATATTGTAGTTGATTAATCCCTCACTAAAAATAGGAATAAATACCTAGTTTAAGTAGATAGCATAAAGGGTACAGAACTATACAAAAATATGGAAAGGTTCAGGTGATTAGTTTTGGAAGTTGTCATCTATAATAAAGAGTTATATCAAGTGTTTTATGCATACAGCAGTGGATATATTGAACTTAAAAAGATTGATTCAGTAATTGATGATATTATACTAGTTCACCGCTCTGAAATATCTCAATTAGAACATAATGCCTCATAATTCATATATACCATGCATTCATATCTTTTATTTATGATTATTTACTATTTAGAGAAAGAGGCTGGAACATAACTTAAGTAATTAGCGAAAATTCCGAACATAGTAATAGCTTAGCGATTGTATATACGTATATCCTTGGGGGAAAAGCATCAGCATGACTCTACAGCGTAAGCACCAGGAGGCTTGCAAGCTTCCTGCGGTAACAAACGTATCTTTAAATATCGTCCTAACTAAACCAAAAACCATTGTTCGGTTTTCCTATTGTTAAAATACTTTTGTCCCAGCCTCTTCTATTATTGACCCTCATTAAATACAGTGACTCTAAGTAAGATCATCCACATTATGAGCTAACATAAATCTATTTAAAAACTGTAAAGAAAAATTTTATTTCTTTACCTTATTTTTATAATTTTTCATTAAATAGCCTATTAATTGATCATCTTTTGATAAACTTGCTGAATAAGACCTTTTTATAAAACGTTCAGCTAATTCAAACGATTGGTAGCCCTCTTTTAGCAATTCATGATTTTTCTCTACTGCCCAATTTCCTTTTTCTTTTTCGAAAAGTAAAAATTCTTCCTTTTCATGGTTTTCATAATGAGAGCATTGCTCTTTCATGTTTATTTTATTATAAGAAGAGTCCTGTCTTATAGGTTTTAACGAGAAAGGCTTTTCTACGAATTCTTTATAAGCATCCTTTGTTAATGAGCAACCTGCAGCTTTCGCATGGCCACCACCACCATATTTAGCAGCTAGTTCTGATACGTCAAAGGTATCATGAATTGTACGAAAACTAATTTTTCTATTTCCCATATTCAATATAGCTATACAATCAAGGTAAGGGAATTCTTTGCCTAGTGCATTACCAAGTTCAGAGTGATAAAGTTCCGCATAAACAATACCTATACATACCTTACCAACCCTGGCTTGAATAATCTCCCTTTTCTTCCTTCTTATATAACGTTCAGTTTTATCTTCTTCAACATCTAATAATTTATCTTCAAATTCACTAAAAGAAAACTCTTCATCGTTATTTATTCTTGCTAACATATTTTCATCAAATTCTTCAATTGATTGTAAATACAATAAATCATTTAATCGTTTTGCACGAAGATTTTCATTTTTTTCCCATTCCCATGTATCGTACTGGCGAACTAACTCTACATAATCCTCAAGAATTTTATTTGTTTCGATCATACCTTTATCAACTAAATATGTATAAAATAATGAAGTAGCAGAAGCAAGCTTACCTTCTGATTCTTCAACCTTAACAGCTCCCCAATTATATTCGTTAAAGTGCAAAGCTGTCTTATGATGATCAATTAGTTGAACTTTTCCACCTTTATTTGCAAATTCATTTAATCTGATCTCATTTTCTTTGTTAACCGACAAATCTGTGATAAATAATTGTAAATCTTCGGGGATACTCTCACTGTGATCAGTGAGAAATTGTTCTACTTGATAATCTAAACTATTTACCGAGTTATATCGTACTTCAGCATTCTCTTTAAATGCATATTTTGCAAGAATACCACAACTTACACCATCTAAATCATTATGAGTAAAAATTAAAAATTGCATGAATACACCTCTAACTAGTAAAAATAAAATCAGTATTAAGTATGTGTTAAAACTCATTCTTTCTATGCAAAGAATTTCACACGTTTGCTTTCCACTTCGTTGTATTATGTATTTAGTGTAAAAAAGTCTCTTTAAGCCATGAATAATAAAAGTCTTCACTCAAAACATACTAAACTAATTAAGTCTAACAAACCATATATAAAAAAGGGTACATAAGGTTAAACATTATCCTACCTTACCTACCCTTTCCATCTTCTTAATCTATAATACGTTTTCCAAGTATCACCAAGTCACGCTCAACACCATCCATGTCTGCAATTCGTGGTAAATTGGCCCATTCTTCAAATTGATAACTTTTAAATAAATTAATACTAGGTTTATTATGACCAAAAACAAAAGCTAATAATGTCTTAATTTCAAGTGTAGGGCATTCCTTCATTGCACGTTCAATTAGAATTCTAGCATAGCCTTTTCCATGAACAAGTGGGTGAAGATAAATACTAACCTCCGCAGTTCCATTATACGCCGGTCTACCATAAAATGATTGAAAGCTCAACCACCCTACAATTTGATCATCTTCAATTAGTACCCATAATGGTCTTCGATGGGCATTATGATCATGAAACCACTGTACTCTGCTTTCCACTGATATCTCCTCAAGATCTGCAGTAGCTAATTGACCAGGAATTGAAGTATTATAAATTTCAACAATTTTCTCCAGATCCTCTAAATTTGCATCTCTTATTAATAATTTATTTTCACTCATCTTTCTCTTTCCTTTCTACTCTAACCAGAATGATACTGGCTCTCCCTTTATACTTTTCGTGTTATGTTAATAGTAATACCATGAATATATGAGATTGACTAGTTATTTTTTGATGGCTCAGGGATAAAGACATTTGCTATATGTCTTGCAGTTCTGTCACTTGAAGGTTCGTTTTCTATTACCTTTTTCATCAATTCTGATAATTGTTCTGTAAATTCGTGGAATTCCTTATCTGATAAATATACAATAGCTTCACGATATCCTACACCATCTTTAAGCAAATCAACCTCATCCTGCTGTAAATAATTTTCATATTGTCCTAGTAAATGTGTCATGAAAGTTAAAAAAAGATTTAGATGTTCATCTCTACTTAACTTTCTAAAGTCATCAGTTAAGGATACCGCACTTTCATTTAAAGAATAAAACTTCTCTATCGTTCCTCTAATTTGATTTTCACGAACAACCTTCAATACACCTGCCTCTAACAGCTTGTTAAGATGGCGGTATAAAGTTGCTTGTGGTACATCTGTCAACTTCGAAGCTATTTGTTGCACATTATATTCTTTTTTGCCACTTAAAGTTTGTACAATTTTCATTCTAACAGGATGAAGGATTAACTTAGCTTTTGAATTCACGCTGAACATTCCTCCTTTACCTCTCAATTATGAAAGGTTTTTTGTTATTATTATCAATTATAATAATATTTTAATCATAAAGGCAAGTGATAATAGATTCTCTTTCAGCCTAGATTCATATTAGTTTAATTGTTATAAAAATTACTTGTTTTTCATATTTCCATAGTTTTGAAAAGAAAGCTTTCCATAAGGTAGCATCTATAACCTTAAAAAATATTTCAAACAAGTTTAAATAAAAAAAGAATGACCTAGGCCATCCTCACAAAAACTTACTTACTTAATAACTTCAAAATAATCCTTGTAATATCCGCCCACTTTGCCAGTGTTATCAATAACAAAATAAAATTCTTCTGTTTCATTTTGAACATCATACTCTTTTTCAGCTGTTAAGGCACGGTCAACCATATACTTTTCAGCATTCGTGTGAACACATTTAACTTTCTTTACTGGTGCTGTTGTTTGCCATGTTTTATGTATCATCATTATCCACCTCTCTTCTTGCTTTGATCATATTCTATCTAATTATCAACAAAAAGCCAATGTTTAATGAGAATTAGATGATTTGTTGTTGTATAATTTTTTTTGCCTTTGCTTTCATCAGATATTGAACATATAAAAGTAATGGCACTCCTAACCCTGTTACTACTACTAATGTTCCGAAAAGATAAATTGGCTGATTTGCACCAAAATACTGTAGTAAAACTCCACCAATCCATGGTCCAATGACATTACCTAATTGTGTAAAGCCCATAGCTCCAAAATAAGTCCCTTTTAGGTTAGGCAGAGCCATTTGATCGATTAATAAGTCTGTCATAGAAAACATAAGAATTTCTCCAACAGTAAAAATAACAATCATAACAATTAATAAAGGAAGATCTGTCATAAAAGCAAATCCGATCAACCCTATACAAATGGTGATATTACCGAAAATAATTGAAACTAGCGGAGAATATTTCTTTCCGATATTGATTAATGGAAATTGTAACAAAATCACTGTAATTGCATTTAACGTTAATAAGTATGAAAATAGCTTTACCCCATTATCAAATGAAGCTGAGCTTGAAAAGTATTGTGGTAATGTTGAAGTAAATTGTGAATAGCCTGTTATTGATAAAACAAGACCTATAATTGTTAGCAGAAAAATGGTATCTTTTCTTACAATAATGAGAGCATCCTTAAAATGCACCCTATTACTAACAACACTATCCTCTGGTAATTCACTTTTTGTTAGAGTATATACAAGAGATAACCCATATATAAAATACATGAAGGCTGCAAATAAAAACGGTGTAGTTGATGCTGCCGATCCTAGTTGAAGGCCAATAAGTGGTCCAAATGTAACTCCCACATTTATTGCCGTATATCTAAGATTAAAAATGATTAGTCGATTTTTTTCATCAGTTAAATCTGATAGCATTGCTCTAGAGGTTGGTTCAAAAACTGCCCGACACAAACCATTTAATGCATTCATTATAAAAAATCCAGCAATAGTTTGAGTGAATGCAAATCCAACAAAAACCAATCCCCAAGCGAAGATTGATATAAGTAATATCCTTTTCCTGCCCCATCTATCTGATAAATAACCACCAAAAAAACTAGCTGCAATTCCAAATAAGGAGCTAACTGCAATAATCGCACCGGTCATTGATGGTGAAACCTGTTTTTCTTGAGTTAAATAGATTGCTAAAAATGGAATACACATTGATGTGGCTAATCTGCCGAATAAAGTTCCTATTATAATATTAATTGTTATAGGGCTCATACCTTTTAAAGAGTTCATACTTTCGCCTTCATTCTTTTTATTATGGCTGTTTTCGTAAACTTTGTTGCTTTTAATAACCTAAAGGAAACCTCACTGTATGCAATCTTGTGTCATCTTTTCTACTTTAAATACCTTTTAGTGTTATACACACAGTTTTTAACAGATAATTAGGGCTATTTGCAACAATCTTTGAGAAAAGAGCCTTTTATATTAGATAATATTAAATTATACCTAAAAATAGGAAAAAGAATAGTAAAAATACTTGGTGTTTCTATTCAATGAAACTTAAGATCCAACAATTACATATAACTGTTTCTATTTGCATAAGCATAACCTGAGGTGTTGTTATGTTTACAAAAGAAGCTATTAATAATGAAATTAATAAAGTAATAGCAAATTTAAATAACTTGCAAAACCAAGATGGTTCATGGAATTTCTGCTTTGAAGATGGGGGGAATGACCGATGCATTTATGATCATCACTCTTCGCAGTCTTAATTTACAAAGTAATCATGAAGAGAACATAATAAAAAAACTAACTGAACGAATTTCTAGCCTACAGACATTAGATGGAACGTGGAGAGCTTATCCAGACGAAAAGCGTGGTAATTTTATCAGCAACAGTTCAAGCTTATTGTGCACTTTTATACTCTGGTTACTATTCACAAGAACATCCATTAATGAGGAAAGCTGAATATTATATTAGGAAAAAAGGAGGATCAACTCAAACTCATTTTATGACCAAATGGATGCTGGCTGCAAATGGATTGTATCAATGGCCTTCTATATTTTATATTCCAATGACATTTCTACTTATTCCTTATTCCTTTCCTCTAAATTTTTTCAATTCAGTACATACGCGAGAATTCATTTTATTCTAATGATGATTGTGCTAATAAGAAGTTCACAATAAAATCAAAACATACACCAAATATTGAACATTTATTTGTTTCTTCAAATAATAGAGTATACGAACCATGGAATTTAACAACAAATGCACGCTCAAATAATAACCCATTAGTAAACGAATTAATTAAGCTTTCAAACCTTCCAGCATATATGCATCGTCTAGGATATCAACATGCTGAAACATATATGTTAAAAAGAATTGAAAAGATGGAACTCTTTTCAGCTATGCTAGTGCAACCTTTTTTATGATTTACTCCCTTCTTTCACTTGGTTCCACCAAACAATCACCACTTATAACAAACGCAATTGAAGGACTTAAAAGCTTAGTCATTATGGAGTGTAATGGAATTCATTTAGAAAATTCAACTTCAACTGTATGGGATACTGCCTTAATTAGTTCTGCGCTTCAAGAAGCAAATAGAGATCAAACAAAGATGATAAATAAATCTATTACCTACCTACTCTCTAAACAGCATACGAATAAAGGTGGTTGGGAGATTCATAATCCTACTATTGCACCTGGAGGTTGGGGCTTTTCTCATAATAATACGATAAATCCTGATAATGATGATACTTCTGCTGCTCTAAGAGCTTTAACACCACAAGCAAAATCAAACAAGAAAGTTCATAAAGCATGGTACAAAGGAATAACTTATTTACTTTCAATGCAAAACAGGGACGAAGGATGGGATGCTTTTGAGAAAAACACAGATTTAAAGCTTCTCACATATATTCCTTTAGATAATGCTAAAGATGCTGCAATAGATCCTTCCACTCCAGATTTGACAGGAAGAACCCTTGAATTTTTAGGGAATTATGCTGGAATGACAATGAAAAACACCAATATAAAAGCAGCTGTAAATTGGTTATTATCAAACCAAGCAGATAATGGTTCGTGGTATGGTCGTTGGGGTGCTTGCTATATATACGGAACATGGGCAGCGATAACAGGCTTACTAGCAGTCGGATTTATCGACTAATGCACCTGCTAATAAAAAAGCAATTAGTTTTTTAGAGAGTGTCCAAATGCAAAGCGGAGGATGGGGAGAATCTTTCAAAAGCTGTGAAATAAAAAACTATGTATCTTTAGAATTTAGTACACCTTCTCAAACCTCATGGGCTTTAGATGCCCTAATTATGGCTAAGAGAGCACAATCAGACTCTGTAATAAAAGGAATCACTCATTTGCTTGATCAACACTCTTTCAGTAAAGATTCTCAAACATATCCAACAGGTATTGGCTTACCTGGAAAATTTTATATGACTTATCATAGCTACAATTATATTTTTCCACTGTTAACACTTGCACACTTTAAAAAGGCAATCGAAAAATAATCAACAACCAGAACTTATCAAAAAAGATAAATATATTTAATCAAATATTTTATGATTTTTGCATATATTGGGTACGAATGAAAATCGGGAGGGATCATATTGTCAGAAGAATATATCTTATCAATGAAAACTTGGTGTGAAGAAATCTCAAATAGTTTTGAAGAAGCTGCTGAAGAGTTGACGAGAAATGTTGAACCAAATGAACTTGAAAAATGGCAAAACAAATTTATTCATTTTAAAGAACAACTGTCAGAAAACATTTCATATGATAAAAGAGAGCTATATGAGCAAGCGAATGGACTTTATCTAAAACTAGAAGAATTTTTCAACCATAAAAACAAAATAAATGATGATGAAGTCTTAAGAGTTCACCAACAAACAGTTTCTGTTCCCATAGGAGCACACACCCTTCCACCACTACCCTACAGCTACGATGCTTTAGAGCCATATATTGAGCGTGAAATTATGAGATTACATCATGATAAGCACCATAAAAGCTATGTAGATGGGCTCAATAAAGCTGAAAAAGAAATGCAAAAAGCCCGGAAAACAAATGATTTTTCTCTTATCAAGCATTGGGAAAGAGAAGCTGCTTTTAATGGTGCTGGACACTACCTTCATACAATATTTTGGAATATTATGAGTCCTAAAGGAGGCGGAAAGCCATCTGGACTATTATTAGAGGAAATTAACCGAACGTTTGAGAGTTTTGAAAGTTTTAAGAAACATTTCTCAGAGGCAGCTAAAAGTGTTGAAGCTGTTGGATGGACGATTTTAGTTTGGGCTCCTAGATCAAGGAGACTTGAAATACTTCAAGCAGAAAAGCATCAAAACTTGAGTCAATGGGATGTTATTCCATTATTAGTACTAGATGTGTGGGAACATGCCTATTACCTTCAGTATAAAAATGAAAGAGGTAAATATGTAGATAATTGGTGGAATGTAGTAAACTGGAAGGAAGTTGAAAATAGATTTCAACAAGCAAAACAAATTACTTGGCAACCTTATTGATGAAAATTCAAAAAAACGGCTAATGAAGGTCTAACCATCATCAGCCGTTTCACTATTTATTCTAACTATTTCCTTATTTAAATAAAACCTAAAACATCTAAAAAGACTAATAGTATTGCTATTGGTGCGATGTACTTAATCAAAAGATACCAAATAACAAATAGCTTTTTACTAAATGAAGATCCTGTTGTAAGTTCATTAAAAAGACTTTCTTTTGATATTTTTAGTGGAACAAATATTGATATTAGTAATGCACCTAATGGCATCAATATATTACTAACTAAAAAATCAGCTGCATCGAATATTGATTTGTTAAATAATGTAACTGTATCTAATACACCAAAGGAAAGAGCTGAAGGAATACCAACGACAAAAATACTCAGTCCTAATAACCAAGAAAACTTTTTACGCTGAGTTTGATTACCTTTAGCCAAAGTTGCAACTATGATTTCAAGCATGGAAAATGCAGATGTTAATGTTGCAAATAAAAATAAAAGTAAAAATCCAATTAAAAAGAACATACCAAGAGGCATTTGATTAAAGACAGTTGGTAAAACATTAAATAATAGAACTGGTCCAGCATCTGGTGATAATCCAAAAGAAAACACCGCAGGGAATATGGCTAAACCTGCTAAAAATGCAACTAATAGATTCAATATCACAATTGAAACAGCAGATTGTGGTAGATTTTCATTTTTAGATAAGTATGAACTATAAGTGACCATCACAGAAACACCTACACTTAATGCAAAAAAGGATTGACCCATCGCATATAAGATGGTTTCAGATGTTACTTTTGCAAAGTCAGGTTTCAAAAAGAAAATAATACCTTCCATTGCTCCATCTAAAGTAACAGAACGGATGATAATAACAAGGAAAAGGATAAATAAAGCTGGCATCATGATTCGACTAGCTTTCTCTATACCGTTCGATACACCTTTTGATACAACATATATTGTAATAAGTAAAAATAATAGCTGTGCAAATACTACTAAGTATGGATTCGATATACTTGAACCAAACAGTTCACCATATTGTTGATCAGTTAACCCACTTAATTCTCCAGTGAATGCTTTAAAAATATAAATTAATATCCAACCACCAACAACACTATAAAATGAAAGTAAGATAAAACATGTAAAAACACCGAGTCTCCCAATTAAATGCCAGGATGATCTTGGTGCAATTTGTTTATAAGATTGTATTGCATCCTTTTGTGTACTTCTACCAATAATAAATTCTCCTAATAACAGTGGTAAACCTACTAAAACAGTAAACAAGATGAAGATCAGGAAAAATACTCCCCCTCCGCTTGTACCTGCCACATATGGAAACTTCCATATTGCTCCTAAACCAATAGCAGATCCTGCTGCAGCAAGGATAAATGCTAGTTTTGAAGACCATTGTTCTACATTGTTACTCACAAAATCACCTCTAAATTTTTTGCTTGGAAGGTAGATTGTTTATGATTATTTCACATAATTAAACACCCAAAGCTAATCAAACATTATACAAGCTTTCATTTTATCATTTTATTACCATAATATGAAATGAAATTTAAGAAAAACTGAACTACATAAAATTATTAAAAAGAAAAAATAACAAAGCAGAAAGGCTTACATCACCTTTCTGCTTTGTTTATTTTAACCTTCTAATAATAATGATTCTGGATCTTCTAATAATTCTTTAACAGCCGCTAAGAAACTAACTGCTTCTTTACCATCAACAATTCTATGGTCATAAGACAAGGCAATGTACATCATTGGACGGTTTTCCATTCTCTCTGCATCAATTGCTACTGGTCTTAACTGTATCTTATGCATTCCTAGTATACCTACTTGTGGACCATTCAAGATTGGTGTTGATAATAGTGAACCAAACACCCCACCATTTGTAATGGTAAATGTTCCACCTTGTAAATCTCCTAAGCTTAATTTGTTGTCTCTAGCTTTTGTTGCAAGATTCATGATCTCACCTTCAATACCAGCAAAGTTCAAACGATCTGCATCACGAACAACTGGAACAACTAATCCTTCTGGAGCAGATACTGCAATTCCAATATCATAAAATTTCTTCATTAGGATTTCATTACCTTGAATTTCAGCATTCAATAATGGGAATTGTTTCAACGCAGCAACAACTGCTTTTGTAAAGAATGACATAAAGCCAAGACGAACATCATGTTGTTCAAAGAATTTATCTTTTCGACGTTTACGAACCTCCATAACAGCTGTCATATCAACTTCATTAAATGTTGTTAACATTGCAGCAGTTTGTTGAACTTCAACAAGACGATTTGCAATTGTTTGTCGACGTCGTGACATTTTAACTCGCTCTACTGGCTTTGATCCATCTTCCTGTTGAGCTTGAGCTGATGGTTGTTGAGCTGGTTTTGGTTGTTCAGTCTGTTTTGAACTTGGACGTTCTGAATGTGACTCCACATCTTGTTTACGAACACGTCCAAGCGGGTCTGAAGTCTGAACTTGCTGTAAATCAATTCCTCTTTCACGTGCTAGCTTTCTAGCCGAAGGTGAAGCAATTGTGCGTTGTTTTTTATCTTCTTCAACTGAAGAACTAGTGTCTTTAGTCGAAGATACAGGTTCAACTTGTTTGTTTTCTTCGGTTTTAGCAGGCTCTGAACTTGAAGCCTCTCCACTCTCATCAATTACCCCTATTGATTCTCCAACTTGAACTGTATCACCTGACTCTTTATACAGCTCTTTTAAAACTCCAGAAAATTCAGCAGTTAATTCTACATTTACTTTGTCTGTTTCAACCTCTAAAAGGTATTCACCTTTTTCAACTACATCACCTGGTTGCTTAAGCCATTGAGCAATCGTTCCTTCAGTAATAGATTCTGCTAGTTCTGGTACTTTAATTTCAGCCATGTTGGTTTCCCCCTTGAGCACTTGCTTTTTTGAAGAGATGTGCTGTTAGTACATCTATATTGACTAACTGCCACATTATGAATATAGCAAGCCCCGTCTTTTTTCAATTTATTAAATAAGTGGTCAATTAATTATTCCAAGTCAATGTTTCTGTAACAATACGCTCTTGATCCTTTTTATGAATGTTAGGATCTCCTTCGGCCGGACTTTGTCTTCTTCTTCTTCCAATATACTTTACTGGTATTCCATCTGGAGCAACTTCTCTTAATTTTGCATCATAGAATGTCCATGCTCCCATATTTTGAGGCTCCTCTTGTACCCACACTATTTCCTCAAGTGACGTTAAACGTTCCATAATAGAAGTAATTATCTCTTTAGGGAATGGATAAAGTTCTTCAACTCTTAACATATGGACCCAATCAAGATTCTCATCCATTGAGTTAAGCTTATCAGTAAGATCAATTGCTATTTTACCACTACATAATACTAGTCTTTTTACTTTTTCAGGAGAAGTACCTAGTCCTGGTTGTTCAATAATCGGCTTAAATTCACCTTCGCATAGTTCATTAATATCAGATACTGTTAATGGATTTCTTAACAAACTTTTAGGTGTCATAATAACTAACGGTCTTACTTCTTCACGCTTTAATAAGTCTGCTTGTCGTCGTAAAATATGGAAATATTGAGAAGCACTAGTTAAGTTTGCAACTTGCCAGCTATCCTCAGCTGCAAGTTGTAAGAAACGCTCTAACCTTCCACTTGAATGTTCAGGACCTTGCCCTTCAAATCCATGTGGCAGTAGCATAACTAGTCCTGATTTTTGTCCCCACTTCGCACGTCCAGCTGCAATAAACTGATCAAAAAACACTTGTGCAGCATTTGCGAAATCACCATATTGAGCTTCCCATAGTACTAGTGTTTCAGGTGCAAAAACATTGTAACCATATTCAAAACCTATAACAGATCCTTCTGATAATGGACTGTTGTGTACAGCAAAAGATGCATTTGCATTTGATAATTGATGTAAGGGTGAATAAAACTCTCCATTATCCACATCATGTAGGACGATATGTCTTTGTGCAAATGTACCACGCTGTGAATCCTGTCCAGATAGTCTTATAGGTGTGCCGTCTTTTAGAATAGAAGCAAATGCTAACGCTTCTCCTAAAGCCCATTCCACCTTTCCTTCTTCTGAAAATGATTTAGCTCTTTTTTCAAGTATTCTCTTTAATTTAGAAAACACATTGAAATTTTCTGGCCATGTTACTAACTCTTCGTTTAATTTTAATAAATCATCTTTACTAACAGCAGTCTTTAACTCTGGTAGACCACTATTGATAAATTCTGGTAGCTTGATTTCACGTGATATATCAACACTTTTTTTATCAGGCACTTTTTTATATGCCTCAGTTAGTGCTGTTTGTACTTCATTGTTTATATTTTCGATATCTTCAGACTTAAGAACGCCTTCATTTTCTAGAGCTTTACCATATAGTTCACGAACTGTTGGATGCTTACGGACTTTTTCATATAGTTTTGGTTGAGTCATTGATGGCTCATCCATTTCATTATGACCAAAGCGTCTATATCCAATTAAGTCAATGAGAAAATCGCTTTTGAATTTTTCACGATACTCCATTGCAATATACACTGCAGCTATACAAGCCTCAGGATCATCAGCATTTACGTGTATAATTGGAATTTCATATCCCTTTGCTAAGTCACTAGCATATTTTGTTGAACGTGAATCTCTGCTCTCAGTTGTGAATCCAATCATGTTGTTAGCAATGATATGTATTGTACCACCTGTCTGATAACCTGTTAATTTATTTAGGTTTAACGTCTCAGCAACAATACCTTCACCTGGAAATGCAGCATCTCCATGAATTAAAATTGCCATTGCTTCATTAACATTTTGTTTTGGGTAACCCTTTTCAGTGCGGTTTTCTTGGGCCGCGCGAGTATATCCTTCAACAATTGGATCAATAAACTCAAGATGACTTGGGTTATTTGCCAATGTAACCTTCGCACGAACCTCACTTTGTTCTTTAATTTGCTTATTAGCACCTAAATGATATTTTACATCTCCACTCCAACCATAATTAATGCCAATGGAACCTTCTGAAGGAACTAACTCCTTATTTGGCGCATGCTGAAATTCAGAAAAGATGATTTCGTATGGTTTTCCAAGTACGTGTGCTAATACATTTAAACGGCCACGATGAGCCATTCCAATATTGATCGTTTCTGATCCTGCTTTTACTGAACGTGAGATTAATTCGTCTAGAATTGGAACAAGCATATCTAATCCTTCGATTGAAAAACGCTTTTGACCCACAAATGTTCTGTGAAGAAATTGTTCAAACCCTTCAACTTCTGTTAATCTTTTTAATATGCTTCTACGTTTTTCAGTTGATAAAGGCCTAAAAATATCACCTGATTCTACCATCTTAACTAACCATGTTTTTTCTTCGTAATTATGTACATGGCTAAATTCAAAAGCAATAGAACTTTTATATACTTCTTTTAAATATTGATATGCCTCAAGTCCATTTGTTACATGTGCTGGTGCATCCTCACACAAAAGGTGAACAGGAATATCTTTTAAATCTTCTTCTGTTAAATCATATTCTTCTAAACGAAGAAACTCATTTTTCTCTGTTGTGTCCTCGAAAGGATAAATCGATGCATTTAAGTGCCCATATCTACGGATATTTGTTACTAGCTTAACTGCTTCTGCGATCTGCTTCATTTTATCAGCACTAATTGAATCATTGCCTGCTGAACTGGATTGTTTAGTTTGTATAGATGGAGAACCCCAATTATCAAAAATCTCTTTTAATTCTATGTCAACAGAATCTGGATCAGATTTATATAAATCATATTGTTCCATGACATAGCCGAGGTTAGGACCGTAAAAATTTTCCCAAGGATAATTTCGTATATTTGAACCATCTGACATGTAACATTACCCCCAACTATTCTTAAATGATCAGAAATCAACTTCTGATACGTTCGTAGAATTTAAGTTATTATCCTACAATATTAATTACAGTAAAAATATAGTTATATGATTTTAAAACGCTTCCAATGCTATTTTAACATTGCTAACTTCACATTCCAATACAGTTAATTGAAAAATTCAAAAAAAATTTTAATTTCTTATAATCTTACGTTAAGTTATTAAGTATTCTTCAATTTAGAGAATTATCATACAATTAACTTATTTGCTTAATTCTTATTTTACAACAAAGTATCCTAAAAAAAGTACAATATTTATTATTTTAAACTAAATTTTTATTGAATTTTTTTAGGATATGTAAAATTAGCCCTAAATCTCACTTCATTACTTCACAATATATACTTTGCCATTAGTTCAAGACCTTTAATTAAATGGGATAAAGTTTGCTTCAATATTATTTTTCACATAAAAGAAAAGACTAACTTAATATCAAGCCAGCCTTTTCCCTTTAAATTGTGTTTAGAAGTAATCTCTTTAATAGTGGGAAAAGCTGTTCTGGTAATTCTTCAATTTTTTCGACAAAAACACTATATCTTCCATATATATTCTGGATGGTATTTTTAGTAGCCTCATCAATTTCCCTTGTAGACAGAAATACATTCAGTACCTCTATTCCCATTTTTCTTGCTTCTAAAACCGATTCATGTGTATCAATAATTCCATTTCTTTCATATCCCATGGCAGCAGGCTCACCATCTGAAAATACTAAAAGGAATTTTTGTTTTTCTTGACGTCTTGATAATTGCTTTGTCATATGCCTAATTGCATAACCATCTCGATTATCTTCTTCTGGTTTCAGCTGCATAATCTCTGGTCCTGATTGCTGATTTAATGATTTCTCAAATGTTATAACTTTATGAAAATGGTTGGGTTGATATGTTTTTGTCGCTTCATTTGTATCTTCCCAGAAACCAACAATTTGATGTGGCACACGTACTGATTTTAATGTTTCATGAAATAAAGTTATACCTAACTTTGTTTGATCCATCTTATCGTACATTGATGCTGAACAATCGACTAATAACGTAAAAGCTGCATCGATTTCTGGTGATTTTTCCTGCTTCTTGTAAAATAGCTTTGGGTTATCATCTGTTAGTAAGCGTAGAAATTTTTTATTTAATCTTCCAATGTGAAGATCTGTTCTAGGCATTGTTCTTTTATGCTCTAATGTCTTAAGAATCATTAATTTAAGCTTGTTTTGAAATAACATTATGTTAGTCCGATTTTCCGTATATTCATCTATTTCATTAGCTTTAGGAGAAGTTGCATCAATAAAAATAGGGATAGCATATTTATTTTCTTTTCCATATGCTAATTCTCCTCCAGTTGCTCGTTCTTCACTTTTATTTTCAAGTGCTTCTAACTTTGAATAATCATTCTTTTTCGCTTTTTTCGATGTTCCTTGTACCATTGCAAGTGCTTGGTCTGTGTCCTCACCTTCACGGACAGTTCCGTCACCATTTATAGTCGTATTCGTCCCTTGTTCTAACTCAAATTGCAGAAAACTTTTCGTTGGTTTACTAGTCTCGCTGTGCCAAGTTGGTAGTTTGTCTTCATGAACATCCTCATCACCTGATTTAGCATCTTTTAAAGAGTCTTTGTTTTTTAACTTTGATTTTCTCTTAAGCTCTTCAAAAAGAGTATTTGCCTGAAATGTTTCGTAAGCTAATTCTGCTAAATAGAAATATGTATTTAACATATCTTTATCAAGAATCTCTTCTAATACATCCATTATATCTAGCACAATTTTAATACTCTCTGTTGTAGATTTTGCTTCATAAATTGAAAATATCTTTGTATCAATATAAGGAAGTGTTCGGTCTAAACTTTCAGATAATAGCGGAATTTCTTCTAATGACTCTGATGTAAGCTTTAAATATATATAGTTAAAAAGTGCATCTGTCAAAATATTTCGTTCTTGGTGAATCGTCAATTGACCTTGAAAGTGTTTTCTATATAATTTCTTTCTAATATTAAAGGCTTTTTTTGTGCCAGGACGATCTTTTATACAAATTTCTTCAAGCCGAATATCTTCTAAAAGCATGCAAAGTTGCTTTGCAAAACTTTTCAATTTATAAGCATCTATTTTCTGTAAAAACAGTCCAATTTCCTTAAAGTTTGTATAATAGAAGTTGCCTATACTTCTTAGAAAGATGTCACTCTTAAACCCTTCAACTGTTTCGCTTTTTTCCCTATGATCCCAAAAATGACTAATAAATATTTTTCTATCAACTGGATCTAAATATGATTGAACACTATAATCAACTTCGATATCGGCTTGTTTCGTTAAAGCTTTAGCAAGATCTGATAGCTCCATAAATAAAAAAGAATCTACTTGTTGATCGTTAAATTTAATAAATCTCAATTTAAGAACCTCACTCAAAAAGAGTATCTGCTAGATTTCGAATTGCAGCTTTTTCTCTTTCATCTTCTAGCTTATCAACTATTGCTCTCTCTATTGATCTTTTAGGAGGCATATAGCTCGCTAAATCACATGTGTCAATAAGGGCCCTTATAGAAGCAGCCTCTTCTGAAACTTGACCATTTTGAACAAGTGTTAACAGATCAGCTGATAATCTTGTAAATGTTTCTAGTAATTTTTCATCCTTAAGAGATGATTGATTTTCTAATACCTTTTTTAACTCTTTTCCTTGGATATAAGGAACTTCAATAACTACGAAACGATTTTTTAGTGCTTCATTTAAAGGTACGGTTCCTACATACCCTTCATTTATAGCAGCTATAACCGTAAAATCATGATCAGATTTAATTACTTCTCCAGTAAAAGGATTAGTGATCATTCTTCTATAATCTAAAACCCCATTTAATATAGGAAGTGTTTCTGGCTTTGCCATGTTAATTTCATCTATATAAAGCAGATGTCCATTTTTCATAGCTTTTACAACAGGACCAGAAACAAAATCAATTGATGTCTTTCCGTTATCATTAGTAATTGTCTTAAAGCCTAATAGTGCTTCTGCATCTAAGTCAACAGAGCAGTTGATGCTATGCATAGGTTGACCGAATAAATGAGATAATGTTTCAGCGAGCTTTGTTTTACCAGAGCCCGTCGGCCCTTTCAAAAGAACATTTTTACCCAGAGCAAGTGCAATCATTGCATCTTCTAAGATGGCTTCATCTGAAGGAGTAAAACCACTTTCACCTATTATTCCTTGAGCGTTTTCAAACCTTTTTACTTTTCCTTCGATTAATTCTTTTATTTTATCTGGTAATGCACTTAATTGTTTAGAATTCATAATAGTCCTTCTTTCATTTTTCACCTAACACTTTAATGATGATTGTTAGGCTTAAATTTTATAACTTTATTCGTAAACATTACATAATATTAGCTCTGTTAAGCTTTGCTAATCCACACTCGAGTATACTAAAAAAACATCTAGTATTCAAAAATCTAAATTATAATGAATTGAGTTAAATTTCTTCAACAAAAAAAAGACCTGAAAATGGTCTTTTTAAAAACGATTATTTTAAATTAAGAATAACGTTTTGCTCCTAAATAACGCTTTTGCCAGTATGAATTCGTTAACGATGAAATTGTTACACCAGAGCTACTAGAATGGATAAATTCATTATTTCCTAAATAAATCCCCATATGTGAAGGACCTTCCTTATAGGTTGTGAAAAATACAAAATCGCCTATTGATGGTGCAGTCACTGGTTTCATTATACCCCAATAACCAGCTGTACTTAAGCGAGAAACAGATGTAACTTTATTTAGCACATAATAAATGTATCCACTACAATCAAATCCAAGTGGTGTGTTACCTGCCCACACATAAGGTGTTCCTATAAGTGCTTTCGCTTCCTTTATCATTGTATCAATCTTACTTGCTGGTTTAGTTTCAACAGTATTTTTCGGAACTTCTGAGTTAGGAATCTCACCTGAAATCTTTAAAACTTGTCCAACCTTTATCACGTCTGATGTAAGCTTGTTCGATACTTTAAGTTCAGCAACGGTAATGTTAAATTGATTAGCAATCTTCCATAATGAATCACCAGCTTTTACCGAATAAGATGACGCTTGTGATGGTGTTGAACTAACTGGTGTAGTTACAGGAATGGTTTCAGTTTCTTTTGTTGTAGTCGTAGTTGCTTGTTTCACTATTAATTTTTGGCCAACCCTAATGAGGTCATTTTTTAATCCATTTAGTTTTTTCAACTCACTAACTGTTGTGTTGGTAGCTCTTGCAATTACCCATAAAGAGTCACCTGATTTAACTACATATGTAACAGCTTTTGTTGTTGTCGTTGAAACCTTAGGAGTTACAGTTGGTGCTGCTTGCTGATTAGATTTTGGAATCTGACTAGTTGAATTAGGTAGTTCTAATACTTGTCCAATTCTTAGGAAATCATTTGATAAACCATTTGCATTCTTAATTTCTCCTACGCTTGTATCATATTGGCGAGATAAGCTCCATAGAGTATCACCACTTTTAACCACTACATTTCCAGCAGCAGCTGCTGATGCAAATAGGGATGATCCGACAACAGCTGTAGCTGTAAGTCCTAATATTTTTTGTTTCATTAAAATATGTACCTCCTAGGTTTTTCTAAGGCTCTTTTTTGAAAAAACCATTTTAGAAAATTTGTGCTCGAAAAATGAATTTAAATATATTTTAGTACTTTTTGCTCACTCTTTTTCTAAAATGCTTATTTCATTCTAGTTACCTGGATAAAAATAGTTTAAATGATTCGTGTACATAAAACTACATAATTCTATAAAAAAAAGTATAATAAGCCAAAAATAGGTAAAAAGATACATATTAATCTATAATCATACATAGCAATTAATCTACCTTCCAAATCAAGTAAAAAAACTTATATAATACATAAACAGAGACAGAAATAAGTTCTGTCTCTTTTCGTATCACCTATTTAAACAATGTTTTTCTCCTTTATTAGCTGGGATTCATTAATCATTTGTCGACTATTCCTTAAACCAAAATAAATCACTGCTGAAAGAGACAACACACCAAAAATTAAGACCATATATTGAAGACCAATTGTATCGAGCAGTAGACCTGTACTCAATAAAACTACTTGAAACATTATGCGGTCTAACATATTACGGAAGGAGAAAAACCTTCCATGATATTCTTTAGCAATTTTCGTCTGAAATATTGTCGCAGCAATAGGAAAAAAGCACCCAACCCCTAACCCAAAGAGACCGAAAGAAATAAGTGACATAATTTTCATATCACTAAAAAATAATGAAAGATGGGCTATCGATATTAAAAAAGCAAAAATGAACATTAGCTTAATAGGTGGTAATAAATGTGTTATTTTCTTTACAAAGAAAGCACCTATCATAAATGATAATCCTTCTACTGTATATAAAAGACCTTTAATTGATATATCGTTTTGTAACTCACTAATATTAATAACCATTAAATTGAACCCACCAATAAACAGCATTGGGATAACGGTAAGAACAAGTGCTGATATCACAATAGGAACTTCCTTTAAAACTGGTAAAACATCTTTGAAACTACTAGAATTATTACTTCTTACCTTATCAAAATCAGGCTCTTCAAAATCCAAAGAAAATGTCGTGATTAAGATAAATAAATAGGCAACCATAGATCCAATATACAAAAACTCAATTTCCATCACAACAAGCATTATCCCTGCTAAAGCTGTACCTGCGACACGTGCTAATGTAGAAACATTCATATGAACACCATTCATTTGAATTAAGTCTTTTTCCTTAACAATTAAAGGAATGACTGCTTGTATAGCCGGAAAATAAAAAGCAGCACTAATTTGTATGCTAACCATGAAAAATACCATAAAAATGATTGCTTCAAAATGGAGTGCCATGAACATGAATACAACGCTTAGCATTCGTCCAATTCCTGCATAAATCATCACTTTTTTCTTTGAATAAGTATCAATCACTTTACCTGCCAAAGGACCAAAAAACACCCCAGCTAACAATCCAAGAAATAAAACAACTGATTTCATAAAATCTGAAGGGATGTATTTTTGCATAAACTCTAAATTTCCGATTATCCCCATCCACAATCCCAAACCAGCTATTAGCTCACCTATTAATAAAATCCAAACATTTTTATTTCTCCACATAGTTTCAGCTTCTTCCAATAATTTGTATGTAAGCCTACTATAACACCCTATAAATTATTTCGCTACTCGAAATAGAACAATGTAATATTAGTGTAAATTAGTATCTGAGGAACTAATTGGATATAGTGAACCTTCTAATGCAAAAGACATCTTTCCAGTTTCTTCTGACACAACTAAAATTAAGGCATCTGTTTGTTCTGAAAGTCCAATCGCTGCCCGATGTCTTGTACCAACCTTTTCAGCACCAAAATTTTGTGCTGTTAATGGAAGTACATTTGCCGCTGAATAAATCAAATCTCCTTTTATAAGAAGCGCTCCATCATGTAAAGGATTACCAGGATAAAAGATACTTTCAATTAATCTATTTGATAAATCCGCATTAATTTGAATACCACCTTGAATGTGGGGATCTATTGTTTCAGTCCGTTCTACAATGATGAGTGCACCATGTCTTTTCTTCGATAAATTTTGTAACGATTTTGCAATTTCAATATAATTCTTTGTAAATTCTCCAATATACGCCTTTAAATAAAAAAATGAGGCCGAGGACTGAATTTCATCAAATCGTTCTCTTATATGTGAAAGTTCACATAATAAGCAATAATCCTTCTCTCCTATAGATTTCTTCATCGAAAGAGCTTCTTCTATAATATGATCAAGGTGATAAGAAATATGATTTTTTATATGCACAAATGTTGAAGGATTTTCCAAATGATAAATCTCCTTTCAGCAATAAATCCTTATAAATTATTATGAGTATTATCTCCTAAAATACACCATACTATAAAGGGAGGTTTTAACAATGATTACTCAGAAGGTTTTTCAATATATCTTTAGCATTTTAGGTGTGATATCATTAGGCTTTTTTTATTTTCAAATGTTTAAAGGAGAATCACGCAAATCAAACAATGAACAAAAATAACATCTCATTGATATCATTCATGTTATAATTCTCTAGTCAACAACTAGAAAAGAGGATGTTAATATGAAAGAAGCAGTTTCAAATCGGGATAAGTTGTTCCAATTTTCGAGTATACTCTTTCCGATATTAGTAACCCAGCTGGGCTTATTCTCGATGAGCTTTTTCGATACTACTATGTCCGGAAAAGTCCATCGAGACGATTTAGCCGGGGTAGCAATTGGCTCAAGTCTATGGATACCAGTATATACTGGATTAAGTGGCATTTTATTATCCGTTACACCAATCGTAGCTCACCTAATTGGAGCTAAGAAGAAAAAAGATGTTCCTTTTATGGTTGTACAGGGGTTATATGTTAGCTTGTTCATTTCAATACTTATTATTCTACTAGGTTTTTTTACATTAGATCCAATATTACATAATATGGGCTTAGAGGAAGATGTAATACATATAGCAAAAGGTTATCTTGTAGCTTTATCATTTGGGATTTTCCCACTATTTCTTTATGCTGTACTTCGTTGTTTTATTGACGCGTTAGGACTTACTAGAGTAACCATGTTTATCACTCTTACATCTCTACCTATTAACTTTATCTTAAATTATATGTTTATCTTTGGTAAATTCGGAGCACCAAAGCTTGGTGGTATCGGTGCTGGAATTGCCTCTTCCATTACCTATTGGTGTATTGCAGGAATAACAATCTTCATTATTTTTAAGCAAGCTCCTTTTAAGGAATTTGGCATCTTTAAAACATTTTATAAGATATCATTTAAAGCATGGGCTGAAATATTACTTATTGGAGTACCAATTGGTCTTTCTATATTTTTTGAAACAAGTATTTTTGCTGCTGTAACCTTACTGATGGGGCAATATAATACCGTTACAATTGCATCACATCAGGCAGCTATCAACTTTGCCTCATTCCTTTATATGCTTCCACTAAGTATATCGATGGCATTAACGATTGTTGTCGGACATGAAATAGGAGCAAAAAGAATAAAGGACGCAAAACAATATAGTTATTTAGGAATTGGCTTCGCCCTGTTTTTATCTATTTTATCGGCGGCACTCATTTATTTCTTCCGTCCAGAAGTAGCTTCCATCTATACTTCGGATCCTGATGTACTAAAGCTTACTCAAGACTTTTTAATATATGCTATATTCTTCCAATTATCAGACGCAATAGCTGCTCCTATACAAGGTGCTTTAAGAGGATATAGAGATGTTAATGTAACTTTTATAATGGCTCTTGTATCGTATTGGGTAATTGGACTTCCAGTAGGCTTCTTGTTAGCCACATACACTCCACTAGATGCTTTTGGATATTGGATTGGTTTAATATCCGGCCTTGCAGCAGGAGCAATTGGTCTTTCTTTTAGACTTGCTTTTATCCAAAAAAGAAAACAACTAGAATTATCAACAAATTAAGACAAACAAGGCTGACTCAATGAACTGAGTCAGCCTTGTTTGTCTTAATATCACCTAATTATCAAGAACTAAAAAGAACTGTTCCACTTATATGTCCAAAATACTTCACTTTCAAACCAATGCATAAATTCCGGATCTTTATTTAAAAGCTTTTCTTCTATTTGTTTTAACATACCCTCAGTTTGTGATCGATGTGCTTTTAATGCATTTAATTTAACATCTGCTACATCAGTAATATTAATATGAATATCTGGCTCTCCAATCACTTCAATACGGTTCTTAGTAATAGCCATACAATAAGTTATAGGTCTTTCTTCAATCGGTTTACGTTCTAAAGCACGTATAACTGCAGCACCACAAGCATCATGATCAGGGTGAACACCATGTCCTGGATAGAAAGTAACGATTAAAGAGGGTTTTACATCATCGATGATACCTTCCATAATAGTAGCTAGCTGCTCATCATCTTCAAACTCGAGTGTTTTGTCTCTAAGACCAAGCATCCTTAAATCTTGAATATCCATTGCTTTACAGGCATCTTTTAATTCCTTTTTACGAATTTGGGGTAAAATTTCACGATTAGCAAATAAAGGATTACCCATATTTCTGCCCATTTCTCCTAAAGTACCACATGCATATGTAACAGGAACACCTGCTTTTCTATTTTTAGCAATTAAACCTGCAACACCAAATGCTTCATCATCCGGGTGTGGTAAAATGACTAGTACATGTTCTCTCATTTTTCAGTCTCCTCTACTCCCTCAATTTCACCAAAAGGAATTTCACTTATTTGAAGTGCAATTGCTAGCTGTCCTTCTCCATTATGACCAGCAAGTAATAATTGCTGATCATTTGTTTGTGCCCAATCAGTTAGTCCCTCAGCATATATCCAGCCATCCTCAAGCTTTAAACCTACACGGTATGGACCATTTCCAGTTATTTTCGCTTGATGATACGTAACTTTTGCATTGCGGATAAAAGCTACTACGGTCATATTTTTTTCGTCTTTATGTGCTGAATACGACCCTGTTGTTGTTTCTAAATGTATATAAACAGATTTATTTAAGAACTTATCAAGATAAGCTTGTACCGCATCTTTTGAAATTCCCTTCATTTCTACTTGTCTCCTTAATGTTTATTGTATTCGATATTTCTCATAGCAAGGATATGTAACTCAATCAATTGTGTCTTTTGTTCATTGTTTAAAGAAGAAGATATAATTCTACTCACTGAATAATAGAATTTCTCGTTATGACTTTTTCTAATTCTCGGATGTGTCATTTCATCTTTTAGTTCTTTTGTAATTGAGTCTATTAAAGTTTGATATTCATCTTCTTCAACTGGTAATGAACGATTTGTCCAAAGATCACGATAAGCACTAAGTAAATCATTATAATTCATCATCCTAAAGCCTCTCAATTTCCATCTATAAATTCTGATACGAGTGTTCACTTTCGAAAAAAGGTTTGCTTTCCCTTTTGGTCAATGAGCTTCCTCAAGCTAAGAGGCTGTTTAAGCATTAACAACAATTCAAGACTTATACCCCTAGGGAATTTTTTCTTTTAATTTTCACTTCTATTTTTTTGACATATTTTGAATGTGATAATGTGAAAATTAATAAAGCAGTCCAAATACATGTAAAAGTTACAAGCTCAATATAAGTGAACTTTTCATTATAAATAACAATACCAATTATTAATGTGATTGTTGGTGCAATATACTGTAGAATACCCACCATAAACAATGGAATCCGCTTAGCTCCTGTTGCAAACAAAAGTAAAGGTACAGCTGTTGCTGCACCAGCACCAATCAACAGTAATTTGGTTGATAATCCTACATCAAAAAATAACAGATCACCTTTTTGTGCTAAAAAGACCAAGTAGAAAAAGGCAATTGGTGTAACAACCATTGTTTCAAATGTTAAGCCTATTGCAGAGCTTAATTTCGTCATTTTTTTGGTTAAGCCATATAATCCAAAGCTTAAAGCTAGTGTTAAAGCAACAAAAGGCACTTTTCCGTAATTTAATGTCATATAGAGCACACCAATGGCCGCAACAACAAAAGATATTTTTTGCAGAAGATTTAACTTCTCCTTAAAAAAGATCATTCCTAGTAAAACACTAATTAAAGGATTTATGTAATAACCTAAACTTGCTTCGATCATCTGATTATTATTTACTGACCAAATATAAACAAACCAATTAATACTAATTAAAATTGATGAAATGATCAATGTTACTAGTATAACGGGCTTTTGGATAATTTTCTTTGAGGTACTAATCAACTGCTTCCATTCACTATTAATACCTAGTACCACTAACATAAACAAAAATGACCAAAAAATCCGGTGTGCTAAAATCTCTTCAGAAGCTACATTCCCCACCAATTTCCAATACAAAGGTAAAATCCCCCAAAGAAGATAGGACCCAGCAGTGTATAGTAACCCCTGTTGATACGTATTAGCCTCAGTTGATTTCATAATCTTTTACCTCACTTCTTAATAACCTAAGGCAGTTATAAATAGCTTCTATATACATTCTCTTTACTCAAGCAATAAAGAGCTCTTCATAAAAACCATTATAAACTTAAGGGAAGTTGTACCACAACATATATGCATTGCTAACCGTTTAACCCTCTACTGCATAGCATAGTTATAAATCTTACATTTAAGGATGTGAAAAAATGTTTCCGTGGAACAAACAATTTCCATTTGACCAAAGTAGTTTCACTAAAAATTTAAATAAAATGAACCCCAAAGAAGTTGAAAACTATATCCAAAACGTAATGAAAAACGTATTCGGTGGCGATTTATCTCAAAGCTTCCCATTCCAAGGAGATTTAGCACAAAATGAAAGGGTTGAAAAGGTTGAAAAACCCACACCCGAAATTTTTGAAACAAATGAATTTGTATATGTTAAGCTAAATATTCCAAAAAATCATGATAAAGATATTAAGCTACAGCATACAAATCATCGACTTTTAGTTAAAAACTACCCAAAACAGGGTGATATATCAAAATACATGCTTCCAGCACCCGTAAAACGCAAGGGTACAAAAGCTAGATATATTGATCACTATCTTGAAATACAATTAGTAAAATTAGATGAAAATTCAATTTCAGAAATAGATATTACCTATTAGTACAAAAACGAGGGCTGACTCTAATTGAGTCAGCCCATTGTTTTTTATTTGTTTCTACCAATCATTTAAAAATTGACAATCAATTCTCTGATTAATAACGGAAAGGTCCATAAGGATATCCATATCCGTATCCGTAACCATAAGGAGCACCATATCCACCATACGGCGGGAATCCTCCATATGGAATTGGACGTGGTCTAAACACAGCACTACCAACTAAACCACCAAGAAGCCCTCCAACAAAAGGTCCACCAAAAAAGAATCTTTCTTGATGTGGATTACCATAACCATGTCTAACAAAATGTGACATATTCCTTTACCTCCTCGAATAATTACCTACACTAATATGTATTCATGTAAATAACAATTGGATTGGGTAAACACCTATAATTTAGGTAATTCGTTTGAATTTCTAATCAATTGGAAGATCTTTAATGTTCATAAATCATTTTCTTTGTCATTCCACCATCGATAGTGAGATTTATTCCAGTAACAAACTCATTATCCGGGGAGGTTAAATAATAACATGCTTTAGCTATGTCTTCTGGTTTCCCAACTCTATTCGATAAATGTTGTGAATGATCAATACCTCTTAATTTGCTATAATCTCCTGTTTCAATCCAACCAGGTGATATTGAATTTACTTGAATTCCATCATCGCTCAATGATGTTGCAAGAGCATGGGTGAGTGAAATGATTCCTCCTTTAGTTGCTGCATAGGCTTCAGAGTTTGGTTCTGACATGAAAGCTCTAGTTGAAGCTAAATTAACAATTTTGCCTCCATTAGCATTTTCCTTCATGACCTTTGCAGCTTCCCTTGAGGTAAACATCACACTTCTTAAATTTGTGTTAATCATTGTATCCCATTCTTCAACTGTAATTTCATAGGGAGATTGCCATTTCGATAGTCCAGCATTGTTAACTAAAATATCTAATGAACCATAGTGATCAAGTGTTTTCTGAATTAAAATTTTTATGTCTTCAATTTTTGAGACATCTGTCTTAATAAAATAAACTGTTAAATCATTCACTTTACATTGATTTACTATTTCTTCCCCACTTTTTTCATCTATATCTGCAATTACAACTTTATAACCCTTATTAGCATAATGATATACGAGCTCTTTACCAATACCATTCGAGCCCCCAGTAATAATAACCGTTCTACTCATGTCAATTCTCTCCTTCTGTTTTACAAAAGGTATCAGCCCATTTCCCTACCTCACACATAACACCTTCTAAGTGTTTCCCTTTGTCTGTTAACTGATATATAACTTTCACTGGTGTATCATCTATGACAATCCGCTCTACAAGTCCTTCATTTTCCAGTTCTTTTAGTCGCTCAGATAGCATCTTTTGACTAATACTAGGGATAATCTCAGTTAGATCTTTAAATCTTTTTGGTCCGTCCAATAAAACATGAATAATAATACCAATCCAACGTTTACCTAAAAGTCTAAAGGCAGACTCCATTTTTGGACAAAGATTTAGTTTCATTTTATCTCCCCTTGCTTCGTTTCTCTTGACTCAATTTATTATATCAATTATGATGTTCCTTATGTGAAGGAACTTACTAAAAGTAAGTCTATTACTTTTAGTATATAGTATCAACCATTACAATTCAAATATTAGGAGGATGTATTAATGAGTTCAACATACACAGAGGATTTAATGTCCGTTATAAAGTCTCGTACTTCAGTACGTAACTATGATTCAAATAAAAAAATTACTAAAGAAGAATTAGAGGATATTCTTTCATTTACAACACTTGCACCATCTGCTTGGAATTTACAACATTGGCACTTTACCGTTTTTCATAGTGATCAATCAAAACAACAGCTTCTCCCTATAGCTTACAATCAAAATCAAATTGTTGAATCTTCAGCAGTTATTGCTATACTTGGTGATTTAGAAGCTAATAAAAATACTGAAACGGTATATGAGCCATTAGTTCATGCTGGCTACATGAGCGCAGAAATCAAAGAAACACTAGCCAAGCAAATTAATGGTGCATATACAAATGAGACCTTTGCCAGAGATGCTGCTTTTTCAAATGCTTCTTTAGCTGCAATGCAGCTTATGTTGACCGCAAAAGCAAAAGGCTTCGATACCTGTGCAATTGGTGGCTTCAATAAAGAGGGTTTTGTCAAAGAGTTCAATATCTCTGATAGATATGTACCAGTGATGTTAATTACAATTGGTAAAGCAGTCAAACCTGCTCACAAAAGCAACCGTTTAGATGTTAAACAAGTCTCTACATGGCTTTAAATATATAATCTAAGGTTGAATTAAACTAAAAAAAGCTCTTCGTTGCACATTTTGTGACAAACGAAGAGCTTTTTTTATAAATCTTTCTTTAATGTTTCTATTGCTTTTTCGAGCTGTGTATCATTTTCTTTTATTTTACTTTGTAACAACTCTATTAACTTAATTGTTGTTCCTTCGGCAATTTGTCCATCAACCTCAAGACCTTGATCTTTTTGGAATTGTTTAACAACCTTCGTTGTATTTTCATCAAAGTATCCATTCAAGCTTACCCCATCATAACCTAATGCTTTTAACATTTGTTGTGCAGCATTTACCTCAGGAGTTGAATCTCCTTGTTTAAGTACATTATCAGGATTAATATACGGTAAATTCGCATAATCTGGTAATATGGCTTTTACTGTTGGTTCAATTCCTTTATCATGAATCCAAGTCCCATCAGGTGTTAACCATTTAGCTGTTGTAAACTTAACTGAAGAATTATCCTCAAATCCTTCTGCTGATTGCACAGTACCTTTACCAAAGGTTTTTTCACCCACAAGTGGTATTCCTGCTGATTGATTTAAAGCAGCAGCCATTATCTCTCCGGCACTAGCTGTTCCACCATCAATTAACACTGTTGTAGGTAAATCAATCATTGCATCATTCTCAGCTTTATATACGTCTTTGGCCTTATTATTATATTCTACCTGAAGAATATTCTCACCCTTTGGCACAAAGATGTCAGACATAGCAATTGCTTTATCCATTAAACCACCAGGATTTTGTCTAAGATCAATAATGAGACCTTTTACATTCTGCTCCTGCAGGTCACTTAACGCTTTAGCAAATTCTTCACTTGTACTTTCAGAAAACTTGGTAATTTGAATTTTACCAATTTGATCTTCAATCACTTCAGAATAAACTGTTTCAATAGGAATTGTATCTCGTGTAATTGTAAAGTTTAAATTCCCAACACCTGGTCTTTCAACAACAAGGTTAACTGTTGATCCTTTTTCACCTCTAATTAACATGACTGCCTCTGTAACAGAAAACCCTTCAACTGACTTATCATCAACCTTTTGAATAATATCCTTTGGTTTAAGACCAGCTTCTTCTGCAGGTGATCCCTTTATTGGAGATACAATGATTATACTTCCATCATTCTCTTGTATTTCTGCTCCAATTCCTTCGAAAGAAGAAGATATGTTTTCACTAAAACTTTTTGCTTCTTCAATATCCATGTAAACAGAATATGGGTCTTCTAAAGACTCCACCATTCCTTTAATTGCACCTTCAACTAATTTTTCTGTCTCAACATCCTGATAATAATTTTTCTGTAATAAATTATATGTTGATTTTAATTTAGAGAAAGGATCTTCTTCATTCAACAGGGTTACTTCTTTAGGTGAAGCAACATTGTATGTAATACCTGCTGTAATAATTGCTGTGACTAAAATTGAAATAAGTATTTTACTGTTCTTCATTCTCGATTACTGCACCACCTTTATGTATGTATTTATTATGTCTAACCACATTTAAAACGTCAATGAATATGTATAGATATTATGATATCAATTAACCAAATTTGGACATATTATGGAGGGTCACATAAATAATGTAACCAAAATCCTTAAAACAATGAATGGTAAAAAGCATGATCCTAACAATGAAATAAATTGTCTTTTACACAATCGACAAAAAGTACGATACTTCTCTGTTGATTTAATGTAAAGTTTATTACACGAATGTAAATATAGGAGGTTTCGTTATGCAACTAATCGATTACATCGGAAAAAATGACTTTAATATGATTTATTTTTCTATGTCATTACTTAAAGACATAGATTACAAAATAAATAGCAATATTCTTTATTATAAAAATCAAGTGATTCATTATATTGATAATTGTATTGAGAGTTTTGTTGAAACTTTACACGTGAAATGTTCATTACAAACAATTTACAAAGCAGAAATTTATCAGCTACTCACTCCAAAATTAAATAAATTATATGAAAAGCATCGTTTATTCAGTTGCTTATAAGCACCTTTTTGGTTATCCCTCCATATAAATACTCATAGATTATAAATGGGGGAATACTGATGAATTATTTACAAATGTTATCTTTCTTAGGTATAGGTGGTGCACATCCAGGTGGTCTTCCACTTACAAAAACCATTTTTGAACTTGAACAAATCCCTCTTGATGCAATGATACTAGATGTTGGTTGTGGCACTGGTCAAACTACTAACTATCTTTATCAACTAGGCTTTAATGTTACTGGTTTAGATCATGATATTAGAATGATCGAAATCGCAAGAAAGAAACAGATAGATCCAAAAAATGAAATGCTGTATTTACATGAAAATCTTGTAAAAACTTCTATTGCTGATCATTCTTATGATTTGATATTATGTGAATCAGTATTATCTTTTACCAAACTGAAAGAGTCCCTACCTGAAATGAAGAGAATTATGACTAAAAATGGTAAAATGATTGCAATCGAAATAATAAAATCTGCACATTTAACTAAGGATGAAGAATCAGAATTACTTGATTTTTACGGTTTTTCTTCGATTCTTTCTAAAGAAGAATGGCAAAATCAGTTTAAAGAATATAATTTTGATGTTTATAAGACCTTAGCCCCAACTGATATTGTCGTTAACGATGCTTACGAGCCTAGTACTGAGTTCAACCTTAGTGATGATATTCCCGAAACTACCTTTACTCTTCTTGATAAACATGAGCAATTAACAAATAAATATCAAACCAAACTCTCTTACTGTGTTTTCTTTCTTAAATAGTAAAATTAAATTTCTAACTCATGATAGGCGTACAATCCCTCCTCATGCATTCATCATAACCTATGGTGAATGATCATAAAGGAGGGATTTCTCTTGTCTCAACACTACTATCAATTATGTTGTCGCTACAATGGTAAAGTTGTTAGAATTAATGATCGACATGGTCGAGTTCATGTAGGAAGAATATGTCGAGTAACACAAAGTACAGTATTTATTGAGCCTGTCATTCAAAGAGGTGGATATGGGTTTGGTTTTGGATACGGGTATGGATATGGTTATGGTGCTCCTTATGGACTTGGTCTAGGGCTTATTACTGGAATAGCATTAGGTGGTTTACTTTTCTGGTAAAAGGTAAATAAAAGGTAAGGGTCTATTCCCTTACCTTTTATATATATTTCTTTACACTATTATAGATTGAAGTAATTTCATCTATATTCATTCTTACTAGTCCACTTGAAGAAGGTGCTACAAAATCAATAACACCAGGGACAAAACTTTTCTCTTGCTTACCCCATGATGTTTTTTTCACTTGACTATATTGTAGATACACACCCTTTCCAACAAAAAAGGCAATTTTAGGTTTAAATAAGTTTATTTTTCTATATAGTATTTTTCTACCTTCTTGATATTCTTCTTTTGTAATTTCATCAGCACTTCTAGTAGGTCTTGAAACAATATTGGTAAAACCTAACCCTTTATCTAATAAGTTGCCATCTTCTTCAGGAAGATACAACCTTTCCGTTATACCTGATTGATAAAGAAGCTTCCAAAACCTATTATTTTTATTAGCATAATTATGGCCTATTTCACCTGAAATAAGGCTAGGGTTATACCCAATAAATAAGATTGTTAAGCCAGCTTTAAGATGATCTAAATCTTTTGTCATAGTTTAAAACTCCGACTATATTTTTTTTGCTTTTTGAAAGTATTCCTCTAGTGTTATCTTATTTTCATATATCACTTTTGCCTGCTCTAAACCAACATAACGTAAATGCCATGGTTCGTATTGGTATCCTGTTATAGATTCCTTTCCAAGAGGATATCTGATTATGAATCCAGCTTTATGTGCATTTTCGCTAACCCATTTTCCTTCTTTTGTTTCACCAAACTTTTTTGTTATTTCAAGATTTACACTTCTACTTGTCACATCCATTGCTAGCCCAGTTTGATGTTCACTTTGCCCTGGTAATGCAACTGCCTGTAAAGCTTGTTCTTCCCCTTTATTTTCTTTTTCAACATTAAAGATACCCTGTTGACGAAAATAAGATCTGTATCCTGAAACTGCAAGTAACTCGATATTATCTTCTTTTGCAAGTTTAAATAATTTTTCTAGTGCAGCAGCGGCATCTTTTCGTAAATAACTTTGAGGAATGTCTGCATCACCAAATGAAAAGTCAACTTGAGGAATTACTAAATCCTTAGGAACATAGTCATCTGCTAACCCATATTCTTTATTCACCATTGCCATGATATTTGAGGGATTTTCAATAATCTGGTTTCCATTTACGACTTTTACCTCATTAAAAAAATGCGACTTTAATAAAAATTCCCTATCTATTTCTGTTTCTTCTATTTCTTCACTTTCAATTTGGTTTTCATTAATAGAATCATTGTTATTTGTCGTATTACTGTCACCTTTTTCTATTGCTTCATCCTGGTTTTCCTCATTAAATGGAATTCCTCTAGGTAATGAGAAGTTTGTTGTGCATGCTGATAACACAGTAATTCCGCTTATAACGACAAATAGCTTTACATAATAAGACATAAATATCACCCAATCTAAAATAGATAACATATCCATTCTATCATTAAGTGCCTAAAAATTCATATGAGATAAAGCACCTACAAACATTTTTACCCTATTTTCCTATTTGTTAAAACAATTTATTTTTAAAATAGAGTTATATTTTTCGACAAATTTCATTACAAAGAATTAAATCACATAAAAAAACGTATGCAATGGCATACGTTTTGACGTTTATTTTTTTATTGCAGCATCTAAAGCAACAACAATCATATCATTAAATGTTGTTTGTCGCTCTTCAGACGTTGTTTCTTCACCAGTTAAAATGTGATCACTAACAGTAAGAACTGATAATGCTTTTCTTCCGAATTTTGCGGCTAAAGTATAAAGTGCGGAAGACTCCATTTCGATTGCTAATATTCCATATTTTGCCCATTTCTCTAATTCAGCATTATCATTATAAAACATATCGGCAGTGAATATATTTCCAACTTTTAAATTTAATCCTTTTTCAATTCCAGTATCATATGCTTTTTTTAGGAGTTCAAAATTTGCAGTTGGTGCATAATCTACTCCACCAAAAGTTAGACGGTTCATTTGATTATCAGTTGATGCACTCATCGCCAAAATGACATCCCTAACTTTTACATCTTTTTGGATTGCACCACAAGTACCAACACGAATCAGCTGTTGTACACCGTAGCTACTCATCAACTCATTTATGTATATTGAAATAGAAGGTACACCCATTCCCGTACCTTGCACTGAGATACGCTCTCCTTTGTATGTACCAGTAAACCCTAACATACCTCTTACTTCATTATAGCATTTAACATCTTCTAGAAATGTTTCAGCAATATATTTAGCACGTAATGGATCTCCTGGTAATAATACCGTTTCTGCTATTTCGTTTTCTTTTGCCCCAATATGTACACTCATTCTCTTTTACCTCCACTTAAAATATTCAAAAAGAATCAATTTACTATAACATAATAAAATGAACATGAAAAATCTTTAATGGCTCTCTCAACAGTTTTATTATCATCCATTATTTTTATTAACATTCTAAGTATTATTTTACAGCTTAACTCTACTAATTAAGGGCAATATAAATATGAATACATTTTTGGAGGGATTTCTATGAAAAAAAAGCTTGAACAAGCAGTACAACATGCTAACGAAACAACTCCAGGTTCACGAAATGGAACAATGCCACATGAATCAAAAAAGCCTAGAAAACAAAAAACACATAATACTAATAAATCCAACGAGATATAAGGGGGAATATGAATAAATGGGTAAAAAACATCGCAACAGAAACACACCTAAAAAAAATAACCATATATCACCTGAAGTATTAGCAGCAGAAGAAACTGCACATTCAAAAGAACATACTTCCGAGAAACGCAAAAATGGTCCAGGTCACCATATTTAAATGGTAAAAGGCATCATATTCACTCGTGAAGACTGCAGTATATTAAAAAGAAGCTATGGGTAAGTTCATAGCTTCTTCTTACCTTACATGAATTCGGTTGATTCTTTTCCAATCTTGAGGAAATAACTTATAGTAAAATTGCCCTTTTTTACCCTCATCAATTAAGATAATATCTCCTGTACTTAAATATCTTGCAGTATAATCCTGAGGAATTCGATCATTCACATTAAAAACTTGAAATATATTATTTAAAGCTTCTGTATGCGTAGTACCGATAACACTTATACGATACACTTCTTTATAACCTTTTTTGTCTCCAAAATTCGGCGTCTGAAAAATGGTCATATCATATGTAACTGTACGTTTTTTTACTAGTAAGGAATACATATTTCCCATCCTCCCTAATTATATTGTCTATTTAACTTAATTAGAGAAATGATATGTAAATCCCTTTATCTAATATCTTCTATTTTTGTCGAAAAACAATCTAATTTTAGGGATAATCGATGTTATTACAATTAATAACATTAAACCAGCACTAATTCCAGCTATAACATCTGTAATAAAATGAACGCCCAAGTATACTCTACTGATGCTTATCAAGCCGATTAATATAATTGTACTAACCAATACAATAGATTTTTGCTTACCACTTTTTATCAGGTGATTTAAAGTAATAAAACATAAAAATCCATATATTGCTGTAGTGTTCATAGCATGTCCACTTGGAAAACTATAATGACTTTCCTCATATACATATTCAAAAGAAGGACGATCTCTCACAAATAAATTTTTTAATAATCCATTTAACTGTCTAACAGTAAAGAAGATCACAGTTAACATAACAAGATCTAACAGTTTCCTTTTTTTATAATAAAAGAAACAAGCAAAAACTATGCAAATTGGAAGAGTATATTTTATTGAACCAATATCTGTTATGAACATGAAAATAGTAGTTAAAATAGGATGACGAATTTCCTCAAAAAACAAAGTTACCTTTACATCCCATTGATAGAAAAATTCAATAGGATAAATCAGTGCACAAAGGCAAAAAACAAATAATAGAGTTAAAAATCTAAATAGCATATTTCTCCAGTTCCCCTCCACACAAAGTTCTATTATTAAAGAGACCCCTAACTATAGCAGGTCTCTTAAAAATAATATTATCTTTCACTACATTTTATACATTTTTGTATTTTATAGTTGAATATAATACTCTCATTACCAATTACCATTTTGAATTATAACTTACACCATTCTTGCTTCCAGCTTAAATTATAACTCATTTGAACTTTGTTGTTGATGCCGTTATAGCCATTTGCTTTTCTGAGCGAAGATACACTTTGTTTTTTCCTTGGGAATAATATTAACAATCCCAACTGCCGGCTTTTTTTAAAGGACAATTCTTCTTCCTAGATCCGGAGTCCATCGTAGGCTGTGTCGAATGTGAGGTTTCCCTTTGACACGCTATTCCCGCAGGAGTGAATGCTTTTCACTTCAAAGTTCTAAAAATCTACATTTATCTATAACATAGACTAAATTATTGATTTGCTGCACCAATTGAGGTTGTATTGCGAATATGGTCATCTTCATAATTATTCGCCTTTGACTTTATAGCTTTATCATTTACTAATTGCTTTTGATCGACCTCTTTTGAAGGTGTCTCCTTCTTCTTAGACATTCAAAAAACCTCCTACAAAAAGTTTTAGAGCACTCTTAGTTTAACTTAAATGCAGAAAATCATTCTTATTTTAAAGGATCATCATCTAAGGGTGTTCTAATACATATATCACTTGAACTTAGGATAGAAAAGAGTATTTGTTAATAAGTAGGTTTTACATAAAATAGGAAAACAATTACGAAGTGAAAAGAGAAGGAACAGTACAAACTAAAAGGCAGACCTTTTAAATAGGTCTGCCTATGTTTTAAGCTATTCGCTTAAATCTACATTATGATAAACTTGCCTAACATCTTCCAGGTCTTCTAAAGCGTCGATTAATTTTTCGAATTGTTGTTGTGATTCTTCTGTTAATGAAACATCATTTTGTGCTAACATAGTTAATTCAGCAACATTAAATTCAACTATCCCTGCATTCTTGAATGCCTCTTGTATTGAATGAAATTGATCTGGCTCTGCATAAACAATGACTGAATTTTCCTCTTCTAAAATGTCTCGTGCGTCAACGTCTGCTTCCATTAATAATTCAAGAACATCGTCAGCAGATTTACCTTCAACACCAATTACAGCAGTTGCATCAAACATGTAGGAAACAGATCCACTAACTCCCATATTCCCTCCGTTTTTACCAAATGCTGCTCTAACATCTGAAGCAGTTCGGTTAACGTTATTTGTTAAGGCATCAACAATAATCATTGAACCATTAGGTCCAAATCCTTCATAACGAAGCTCATCGAAATTTTCCTCTGATCCACCCTTAGCTTTATCTATAGCACGATCAATTATTGTTTTCGGCACATTATATGTTTTTGCTCTTTCTAGAACAACCTTCAAGGCTTGGTTAGATTCTGGATCAGGTTCTCCTTGTCTAGCTACTACATAAATCTCTCGACCAAATTTAGCATATATACGACTAGTATTAGCATCCTTAGACGCCTTTTTTTCTTTAATATTATTCCACTTACGACCCATTATGAACACTCACTTTCAACATTAAATCATACCACTTAACATAATCCACATTAAAAAAAACGATATTTCTAAATATGTAATGGTATTTCTAAATACATGTCTTTATTATACCTTAATTGCTTCATTTGTTAAGTGGTTAATCATTAAATGTCCTCACATTCATATTTTACTAAATTAAGTATGAAATGCTAAGGTTTTATTGACTTTTCACTACTTCTATATATGAAATATGATGTCCATTTATAGTTTTAATTCTAAATATATACCCTTCAGCTTGAATTTCTGAGCCTGCTTTTGCTTCAAAATTTCTTGTTAAGAACCAACCACCTATTGTATCAATTTCTTCATCCTCTAATTCAACTCCAAGTAAGTTATTGACTTCATCAATTAAGATCTTAGCATCGAGAATGTAATGATTTTCGCTCACCTTTTGAATTTCTGGAATTTCATCTTCATCAAATTCATCCCGAATTTCTCCAACAATCTCCTCTAAGATATCTTCTACAGTAACTAAACCTGATGTACCTCCGTATTCATCAATTAAAATAGCAATATGTGTTCGTTCCTTTTGCATTTTTACTAACAAATCATGAATAGGCACGGTTTCTATCACTTGTATAATTGGATTGATAAAGGATTGAAATGATTGTTGATTTTTATCTGTTTTATGCATAATCATTGCAGTTAGAAATTCTTTAATATTAATAAAACCTAGAATATTATCTTTATCACTGTCTTGAATAACCGGATACCGAGTATATTTTTCTGCTGTTACAATATTAATAACTTCCTCATAAGTATTTTCCATGGATATGCTAACTATCTCAGTTCTAGGGACCATAACCTCTTTAGCGATTCTTTCATCAAAAGCAAAAATATTATTAACATAATTCAATTCATTTTGATTGATTTCACCACTATGAAAGCTTTCTGACAGCAATATTCTTAATTCTTCCTCTGAATGTGCTATATCAAATTTCGAGGCTGAACTTAATCCGAATAAACCAACAAAAATACGAGCCGCACCATTCAAAATCCAAATAAAAGGGTACATGACTCGATAAAACCAAATGATTGGTAATGAGCAAAATAAGATGATTTCTTCAGCTTTTTGAATGGCTACGGATTTAGGGGCCAATTCACCAACTACAACATGTAAAAACGTAATAATACCAAATGTAATACAAAATGATAAAAGTTGTATAAGAGATTCATTAACATTATATTGGTTAAATAAAGGTTGAAAAATATTTGTAACAGTAGGTTCCCCTAACCATCCAAGACCTAAAGCAGTGACAGTTATACCTAACTGACAAGCTGACAAATACTCTTCAATATGAGATAGAACAATCTTAGCCGAATGGGCACCTTTCTTTCCTTCAGATATTAGCTGCTCAATTCTCACCATACGTACTTTCACAATTGCAAATTCAGTTGCCACAAAAAAGCCAGTAAAAGCAATTAAAAGGATAATGAATAGTAAATTTAATGTAATCAATAGCACAACCTTACAAATGTAAGATCTACACCTCCTCGATATCCACGGGTAAAAAGTCATAATGGAATGACTTACATATATTCTAACTAAGGGGTTTTTTAAGACTGGTGATCATAATTAGGCCGTAATATCATCTTCTTCATTGCGTAAAAGGTACCTTTCTATAAAGAAAAGCTGTTCGTTATCTTAAATAGTGAAGTTTATAGTTACAAAGTTACGAAAATATCCTTAACCAAAAGCCCTTATAATAAACTGTACCCAAAAAATCTAGTGCTATACGACAAATAGTCCATAGAAGGGACAAATGTTATAATTTAGATCGATTTTTGACGTTCCATTTTGCAATAAACATTTTGCGTTAAGTGAACTAAGTTTACTAAAAATGAATCATCAAGAAGTAAATGTTATATGATACACTAATTAGTAAAACCTTTTAAAGGAGTAAAAAATGAAAAAGATCATATATAATGGCACTATTGTTGATAAATCCACTGTACATATTGATATTGAGGATCGTGGCTATCAATTTGGGGATGGTATTTATGAAGTTATTAGAATATATAATGGAAAACTTTTCACAGAAGATGAACATTTAAAGCGTCTTATTAAAAGTGCTACAGCTATTGAAATAAATATGCCTTATTCAATTAAGGAAATCAAAGATCTTTTGAACAAACTGATAAACGAAAACAATGTTACGATGGGAATTGTATATATTCAGGTTTCTAGAGGTGTTTCTCCGAGAAAACATTCTTTTACAGCTATTCACACAGCTCCTGTATTCATAGCATACACAAGTGAATTAGAGATTCCTAAAGATTCTTTGCGTTGTGGAGTTTCTGCAATTACGATCGAAGACATTCGTTGGCTAAGATGTGATATCAAAAGTTTGAATTTGCTACCAAATGTACTTGCTAAACAAAAAGCCACTGCTGAAAATTGCTTTGAAGCAATTCAGTATAGAGATGATACCGTTACTGAGGGAAGCTCTTCAAATGTTTGGATAGTTAAAGAGGGTATAATCAAAACTCATCCAGCAAACAACTTAATTTTAAATGGCATTACTCGTCAAGTCATTTTAAGCATATGTAAAGAGCTAGGAATGAAAACTATTGAAGAAGAATTTACAACAAAAGAATTACTAAATGCTGATGAAGTCTTTTTAACTGGAACAACAACCGAGGTCATGCCAATTATCGTAATTGATAATCATAAAATTTCTACTGGTATACCAGGACCTGTGACAAAGAATATACAATCTTTATTCACCGTAAAAATTGAATCCAAATGCGGACCTATTAAATAAAAGAGACTAAAATCCTAAACTATTCAATACATAATACTGTTTTCTATTAAGCAGTTAAGCTAGAACAACAAGTTCATCCATTGCGCTGCAAACACTCGCTTTCCAATAGTTCTTAAAAGTAGTATGCATAACCATCAAAAGATCTATTGAAAACTACAAATAAACCCGAACAATAAGGCAAAAGAATAATTGAACGATCACCTACTAGTTCGGGTTTATCATTAGCTTAAGTAATTGTGTCCCTATAAGCTTTTGAAGTGAAATTCATTTACTTAAATATCTTGATCATAGACAATCCACTCTGAACCATTTATTTCATTTGAATAATGAAGGATTTTTTCCATAACTCGAGAAGATTCTTCACCACTTAACTTTACCGGTTGATAATTGTTTCTATCAGAAACTGATGAAATCGAATAAGGAATAATGTTTATCTCTTTTTTATCTGTCAAAATTCCATCCTTTATATGGAAAGTCTGTTGAAATACAAATGTATCTTTATCACTTGGATTTCTATTACCACCAAACATAAAATTCCCTAGACTATATACGATAAACTTCCCTTTATATTCCTCAATTCCTTGAATCACATGTGGATGGTGACCTAATATTAAATCAGCACCAGAATCAATTGTGAATTTTGCAAGCGTTTCTTGATTAACATTCGGTATATATTGCTTTTCGTCTCCCCAATGAAAATGGATAATAACAATTTGTGTACCTTTTTCTCTTAATCCATCAATATCTTTTTTTATTTTCTCTCTTATTTCAGGTGTGTCCTGCCAGCCTTCATAACCAAGAGCAGCTATTTTCACATCTTTTATTGTTGAAATGAATTGATCTTCATAGCCAAAATAACCAATATTAAACGTATCTAATGCTAGTTTCGTATCTTCATATCCTTTTTGCATGTAATCAAATATATGGTTATTTGCTAAATTGACCGCATCAATTCCTCCAAGCTTAAGAATTTCTGCATACTCTGGGTCTCCTTTAAAACGAAATGTTTTATCAGCTTTATCTGTAGAGTTTGTTAGTGTTGTTTCCAAATTTACTGATGTAAAATCATCCTCTAAAAAAAGTTGATCAATACCTTCAACGAAATACGGAAGGCCATTTTTAGAAGCTTCATCTACAAATGATCCAGAGTACTCATAATTTTCATCCCTACCAAGTGTAAAATCACCGGCAGCACTAATTTTAATTGTTGTATTTATTATTTCTTCATTAGACTTTACTTTTTCCGAAACAATTGTTTCTTTAGAAGTATGTGTATTAACCTTAGAAACTTTGACAACTTCATTTTCTAAAAAAAATGTATAAGTTAAAACACTACCCAATATTAATAACACTAGTAATAAAAATCTACGAACAGACTTCTTAAGTCTTCGCTTTTTCTTATTATGTTGGGATCTGACTCTAGAATATGTCACCTTCTTTTCATCCATCTTTCTACTCCTTAAATATACTACCAATTATAAATAAATATAAATTATAGCTTAGGAATGATTTACTAGAATTTTTTCTATTGTTTCTTTTAATCTAGGTAAATCCTCTTTCTGAATTGAGAACCTTATTATAGATTCATCTAAATCTAATGCTTCAGAAAATAAACCAGATATACCTCTGGCACGACGATCTACTTCCATAAGAACTTCCATTTTTGTTTCACTTATAGGAAAAAAGATCACTTCTACTTCATCGAACTGCTTGTAGAATGTACCTCCAGTTGGAACCAATTCAAATTCTTGAATAAACGGTAATCTTTTTCGAATTTTATATGAAGCGGCTTCATTTTTCACCTTTTTCATAGCAAATCCTAATCTATTAAATACTGCTAGTGTTTCATCCATTAAGTTATTTGGTAAAACAGTTACAATATCACGATCAGTTGGATCTACTGATCCTTTTATATCAATTCCAGTTTGTATCCATACTTTTGATGAACCAGCTGAAATTGGTGTATCTAGGGGTAATTTAAATTGAAACGGTATTGTTTTCGTTTCTCCAGGCATGATGATAAATGGTTCGTTTAATTTAATTGATGAAATGACAGCTTGTTTATGCACAACCCTGTCATCATCTTCTTGCTGATAATTTGTATTAATTGTTAAATATATTTCCTCAATTGCTTGTTCAACACTACCTCCTGTTACTTCAACGACTCCTTCTACATCTTCCCCTACTTTTATTGATGATTGAGCTAACTTTGTATCAACCTTTGAGGAACCAATCCCTACACTAGCTAGAATTTTATTAAAAAAAGACATGAAAAATCTCCTTTACTTGAATAGATTATTGTCAAGATCATTAATTAGTTCATTAACATGATGATATGGCGCATCTAACTGAAGCATTTTTCTTATTACTCTTTTAGTCCCATCTGTAATAGGCAATTCTTCTTCCCAGGATCTTAATTGATGTGAATCTGGTTCATATGAAGAATACAACAAAAATAACATAAAATGTCCTAATGCATACAAATCACTTTTATAAGATATCTCTCTAAAAAGTCTTTTTTCTTCATTTTTGAATACTTCCTCTTGAACTTCTGAAGATTCATTAATTCTTTTTGCCAAACCAAAATCTATAATGAAAACATTATTTTCAGCTTTTAGAATATTCGGGATTCTTAAGTCTCGATGAACATAGCCTTTAAGATGGATTTTCTGTACTAATTGTAAAATCTCAGATAACTCTTTAAATGCTTCTTTTTCAGTAAATTTCTGTCCTTCAATAAAGATTAGTTCTTCATAAGTTTTCCCATGCATATATTCCATAACGATAAAGAGCTTCCCTTTATCTTCAAATTGATCAAGTAGTGTAGGAAAAGCTGTGTAACTCAAATCTCTTAATGCCTTCGCCTCTAACAAAAAGGAATTTCTCCCAGATTCTTCGATCCTCTTATACTTCCTTAGTTGTTTAAGAACTTTAATAACAGCTCTTTCATCCTTCACTAAGTAAGTAAAACCATAGCTTCCTTTACCAAGCAGCTGAAGAATTGTATATTTCCCACCAACAACTGCACTGGTTTTTAAGGGTTTTTCAAATAGCTCTATTAATTTAAGATAGAGCTTTTTCATTAACTACTGTAAGAGCTAAAAAATCCACTTGATTTATGTTTTTTCTTATAATGTTGATGTCCATATTTTGAGGGATGATGATTTGTGTATTTCCTTCTTTTAAAATCACTCGAACTATATGAGCGACGGTGTGATTGTTTATTTGTTAGTAATGATTTAAGAATTTTTTTAATCATTAAAATACCTCTTTCTATAATATGTTTACTTATAATACGGTGAACCTTAACAAAAGTTTCAGAAATTCATATACATATTATATATTAATCAATTAAAGTTTGGGCTGATTAAACCGTGAAGAAAATAAGAACAACAAAGAATTCAAAAAAAGCATCACAGCAACAAACATTCAATCAAAAAGATAAATTAAACCTTTATACAAAAATTGAAGAAAGTTTAAGGAAAGTAGATCCAGTCGTAATTACACAAAAAGAGAAAAAGCTTATTAGGAATATACAACATAATACTCAACAATTAAATTTAAATAATATCACAAGAACTAAAGCATATCTTTCTTATTTCAAAGATCATGAAGAAATACACTGGGCTTTTTTAGCACATATGGTTTCACGTAATGGTGGATATAATATGACCGATTTAAAAGGATCATTGTTAGACCCATTACTAGATGAAGAAGACAAAATGATATTATTTCACTTGCTTGAAAAAGCAAATGCATTAATATTCCATGATGCATTTCCACAATTATTATTGTATAAATTCAGTTTAAAAGAACAAACATCATTATTTCACTTATTACCAGCTTTTAATGTATCAAAATTTATGATACCTATTTGGGAGGATTTCTTAGAACACAAAAATTCTACCCTATTAACATTTGCATTAATAACAAATGAGCAACAATATATTGAAAAAAATTTAATGTCCGAAAAAACAATTAAAGAGAATATCTTACATTCATTAACTTACTTAATCCAGGAGAAATTAGGCTTTACTCATGTTATCTTTCCATATAAACGATATTCCTTCTTACCTAAATATTCTCTATCTGGACTAGAAGTTCATAACTTTAACTCTGTTGTTAGTCGGATTAAAATCGGGAAGCATCTTTACAATATTCTTTTTACAAAAAATCGTTATGAAACCATTTTAGAATTCGCAATAAAACATCATCATAGTGGTTCTAGGTCTGATTATTGGCCTCATATTTTTTCTAATAATGAACTGGAACATCATAAGCTTGTAAGCCCAACATTAACAAAGGCTTGGAGGAACATTCCTCATAGATTTCATATGAATCAAGATTGGTTTACACAACTATCCCAGATAGAGAATTTCGAAACAGGAAGCCAGAAGCTCTTTCAGGATATAACTAAGGATATTGCAAAGGACATACATTTATTAAAAACAATAGGAAAGGTAAAAACTCTCACTTTACCTCCACAAACAGAAAAAGGCTGATAAAGCGCTAAGGACAATTTAGTACCTCAACTTTATCAGCCTAAGCTTTTTTAGAATTTACTCGAATTCATCAAATTCATCGTCTTCATTGTCTTCATCAATAATGCATTTGTTAAGAAGGTAATCAAATGTGATGTCAGCCAGTTCACCTAGCTCATCCTCTCCAGGAACATACCCTCTCTTCGTGAGCTCATTGTAAAAGAACTCCGCAATCTCCTCTGTATCAATAATTACTTCGATTTCCTTCACAATATCGCCCCCCTTTTATTGTTTATGTCCTTAAAGAGGGACATATGTCTATTCGAACAACAAAAATAAATTAACAGTTTTTATTATGTTAAAAATCCACCTTTATTTAGGAAAACAAGATTTTAAATCTTAAGTTTCAGTAAGTTCTACAAAATATAGGCATATATCATAAAACTCATCATATAGATAATTTTAAGTGGACAAGCTTATATAACGAAGGGGAGTAGAAATAATGATAAGAGATAAATATCAGCAGTTTGAAGACAATACAAATGATGATGTATTAAAAGAAAATCAATTGATAAGCTTTATTGATGGTGAGGGCTTTGATCAATTTTTACAAATTTTAATAAAAGGATTATATATGAGCATACTCTTTTTTTGTATTCCTTATTTTTGTTTTCTATTTTTAACATTTATTTTATAATGCTTTATTAATCTAAAAACACGTTACTATTCGATGAGCTACAAATTTTTGTGCTTTACTAATTCATATCAAAAGATTATCTAACATAAATATAGCTGTGCCTTATCCTTGCTAGTTATAATTTAAAAACCAACAATGATTGCTCTGTATGCTGTGCATTGATGACTACTGACGCGACTTATAAAATATAGCTCATCTAAAATTAAACATTCAAAGATTCGGGTCTTGATATCTTTTTAAGCTTCTGATAATTAGCTGCATCATGTCTTTATAGTCTTGATCACTAAACATCTGGTAAAGTGTGTGGTAATCATTATACATATCAAGTAATTCATCAGTTATTTTTATATAGGGTTTTTCTTGATTACCATCATTTATATAGTGAGAAAAGAATTCATCATATCGACTCTCATCTGAGAGTGTATTATTTAGATATAGCTGCTGTATAAAAGATTCTGCTTCATGTTCGCTTATGATAAGACTAATTTCATCCTCATCAGCTTCAAGCCATTCTCCATCTGATATCCTAGTTAGCTCATATGTTAGATCTTCCCATCCATCTTCTTCATAACGCCAAATTTCGGTTCTTATTCCTACCACTTTAAAAAAGGATTTCCCATAACCTTTTACTAGAACAATATCACCTATCTGGTAATGTACATCAATGCTAATTTTTTCTGTTTCGATAACTACTCCATCATAATCAGAAAATAATTGAAGTGAGTTTTCGAAATATAAGACTTCACTATAGTTCACTTCATAAACATACTGATCATCGACAAAGTGAATTTTGGTTATCGTGCCAACAGTTCCATATAAAACAATCACGACAATATCCCCTAATTTAAATTTCGGTCTATTTTTTTTCATCTCCATCTCTCCTTTGTCGTGATTTATAAGGATAAGATAGTATATGCTATTCTTTATTTTTCGTCATGGGCACAAATTTAAACATGAAGGAAGATAGGAAGGTAGCCATTCCTCATACTACTAAAAAGAGCTCTACAACTGTAAGTCTGGAGAGTATATAATGCTGTTTTATAAGCTCTCTCTAATAAAAAGATTATAAATAAAGGCGCTTTTTAGAAGATTAATTGTTGCTTTTAGACCAGTTTAATAAAACGGCGAAAATAAAAAACAGGTGAAAAATAAAACTTCACCTGTTTAACAAAAGTAATTCATTTTTTATCTTCAAAAACACTAAATTCTTTTTAGAATTTCGCTTTCGTACCCTTCCCAAGCCTGATCAAATACTGACATACTTTTTAAATAATGACCATTCATTTCTAAATACGTGCTGAGCTCTTCGTAATTGTTTGTATTTCTAGGGAAGCTATGATCTAGATACGCATCATTAGCAAATTGTGATATGTCATCTTTCGGCTTAGGATGACGAAATTTCAATAAAAAGTGGTAAAAGGATTTCATCGTTTATTCCCCCATCGACAAGATTTTTCAATTATAGCTTGTAAATGATCAGAATGAAACCCTTTATTTTGTGAAATTAAATAGGCGCTTTCTCAAAGTCAAAATCAATTTCGAAACCTAAGTCTTCAAGCATTTTATGATCTGCAGTCCCTTCTTGTCCAGGAGTAGTTAAATAATCTCCAATAAAAATAGAATTCGCAGCATATAAACCTAATGGTTGAAGGGTTCTTAGATTCACTTCTCTTCCACCTGAAATTCTTATTTCCTTAGTAGGGTTAATGAACCGGAATAATGCAAGTACCTTTAAGCAATACATAGGATTCAAATCATCAGTTCCTTCTAGCGGTGTTCCATCTATTGCATGAAGAAAATTGACCGGGATCGAGTCCGCGTCTAATTCTCTTAAACTAAACGCCATATTAATTACATCGTATAAACTTTCTCCCATCCCGATAATAACCCCCGAGCATGGCGAAATACCACTTTCTTTTACAGCTTGAATTGTATTTATTCTATTTTCATATGTATGTGTAGTAGTTATTGAGGGATGATGTTCTTTTGATGTATTAAGATTATGATTATAGCGATCTACCCCAGCTTCTTTTAATCTTTTCGCTTGCTCTGGTTTTAAGATGCCTAAGCATGCACAAATCTTTAGACCAAACTTATCTTTTATTTCACTTACAGCAGAAGAAACATGATCTATTTCTTTATTTGAAGGTCCTCTACCACTCGCAACAATACAATAAGTACCTACTTTTAGACGATGCGCTTTTTCCGCACCCTTTAATATAGATTCCCTATCTAGCATACTAAATTTCTCAATTGGAGCTTTTGAAACAATTGACTGAGAACAATAGCCACAGTTTTCAGGGCATAACCCTGATTTAGTGTTCATAATCATGTTTAGTTTCACTTTTTTTCCATAATAATGTTTTCTGATAGTAAATGCTCCATGTAGTAATAATAACAAATCATCATCAGAACATTGTAAAATTGATAACGCTTCATTTTCAACTAACATTTTGCCTTTAATCACTTCATCAGCTAGAAGTTCCCAATTCATTCTTATCCCCCCATTACATATATGGTAATGAATGGATTAATCAATGTCAACTAAAAGTATGAACAAGTTTACATATAGGTAGTCAATTTGAAAGAGGCTGGGATATAATTAAGATGTCATAAAAAAAAGACGAATAAATCTCAATTCAGTTAAGTTGAAAGAAACAAGCTCGTTCCATTGAGCTGAAGAAATTTGCATACTATTTCTTAAAAATAGTATGCAAAATCAAAAATCTATTGAAAACAGCAAATAAAAACCCGAAATATTAGGCGAATAATTAATTGAATATCTCCTAATATTTCGGGTTTATCATTAGCTTAATACTTATGTCCCAGCCTCTAGATGTATTTTAGTGAATATAAGCTGCGCCTACGATTATTAATAAAATGAAAAGAACAACAATTAATACAAAGCTATTTCCATACCCACCTTGAACACCTGCATAAGGATATCCGTAATCATAATAACAATGCATAATGAGCCCACTCCCTATAACATATTTAGATTTCTTTATAATTTATGTAATGGGTGGGTTGTATTGTGAATATATGTGACGCCTATTTTTAAGAAAGTCTATTTAATTGGATATTATATTTTGGCTCTGTTAAACTTTGTTGTTGATTTCCGTTACATGCATTCACTTTCCGCGGGCTGTCCGGGAGCCTCCTCGTAAGCTGCGCGCCTGTGGGGTCTCCCTTTGACACGCTTCTCTAAGCAGGAGTCTCATATATTCACCTCCAATCAACAATGTCTAAAAATCAACATTAACCTTTAATCAGTCTAGTGGCATCTTTCTTCATAGCTTTACATACGAAAATACAATGTTACTACTGTATATTATATTACATAGCAACAATCTTTCAGAAAAGAGCCATTAGTAAAAAGGTAAAAAGACTTATTAATAAGCTCACGATTTTCTTAGTTGCTAGCCTCATAAAATTCTATCCACTCACGATCAGGTCCTTTAAAAAATAAATACTTAGCCCCATTTGGCAATGTTGTAATATCATCAAAAATCAATTCAACACCCAAGCCTTCTAGTCGTTGTTTTTCTTTTTCTATTTCGTTTACTTTAAAAGCTATATGATGAACTTTCCCTTCTTCAGGTAAATCCGGGTTATAACCTTCAATTAATTCTACAATAATCTCACCATTTAAGCCTAGAAACGCAAGCTTTAATTTCCCATCTGTATGTATAAATTGGTCAATCAGTTCTAAATTCACCACATCTTGATAAAATTTTATCGATTTTTCGATTTCTGTTATTTGTACTCCAACATGCTCAAACCCTAATACCGCCATAAAAAAAACTCCTTTTCTCCTTAACAGCTTTATCCAAAATTCAGATGCTATGTTAGTTACATATTTGATTCTAGAAACTTAAAGAGCTGAATCGAATCAAACAATTCAGCTCTATTTTATCTATTTTCCAAATAAATTAGAATATTTTCCATACCCTTCTTTTTCGAGGTCATCTTTGGATATAAATTTTAATGCTGCTGAATTAATACAATAACGTAACCCATTAGGACCAGGTCCATCATCAAATACATGTCCTAGATGAGAATCAGCTGTTTTACTTCTGACCTCTGTTCTTACCATACCATGAGTTGTATCCATTTTCTCTATAACTTCAAAGTCTTGAATCGGTTTTGTAAAGCTTGGCCAACCACAACCAGCATCATACTTATCTAAAGAACTAAATAAAGGTTTACCTGATATTATATCTACATAAATACCTTCTTCAGTATTGTTCCAATACTCATTACGAAAAGGTGGTTCAGTCCCATTATTTTGAGTTACCTCATATTGTATGGGATTTAATTTGTTGAGTATTTGACTTTTATCCGTCTCATTCCAATGTTGTTTAATAAATCGATCTCTACCAGAACCTGTTCGATATTGCTTATATCTTGCTGTACTCTTTTTATAAAAATCCTGATGATATTCCTCGGCAGGATAAAATGTTTTTGCTTCAAGTATTTTTGTAACAATAGGCTTCTTAAATCTACCGCTTTGCTCAAGTTCTAGCTTAGATTTTTCCGCAAGCTGTTTCTGTTCTTCTGAGTGATAAAATATTGCTGTTTGATAAGACTCGCCTCGATCATGAAATTGCCCACCTTCATCAGTAGGATCGATTTGTTGCCAAAATAATTCTAACAATTTTTCATAATGAAAAATATCTGGATTAAATGTAATTTGAACAGCTTCAAGATGTCCTGTTTTATTAGAGCACACTTCCTCATATGTAGGATTTTCTTTTGTGCCACCTGTATAGCCAGAAATAACCGCCTCAATCCCTGGTAGCTCATCAAATGGCTGTACCATACACCAAAAACATCCACCAGCAAATGTAGCAAGCTCTATCTTGTGATTATTTGTCATTAACTCTTACCCCCTACTATTTAATTAGTCCCTATTATATAGCATGTTATAAAAAGATTAAAAGTAAACTGTTTTATAAAGCAATTTTACGAAAGACGGTTGAAAAAACCTAAAATATATGGCTAAAACTGTGTTTGTCTCGCATAAAAGATTAGTAATTTATAAATTCCAACATAGTCCTTGACACAGCGTGTAACATTCCTTAGTCTAAACAAAAGAATAAATGTTGTTTCGGAGGAAATTAACTTGGATAATCGTCAGGAAAAAATGTATGAAATGGAAGCTCTTATGCGTCATGTTTATAAAAAGCTAAGGCAGGAAATGAACCTTATCTACGATAACGAAATATCGAGAAATGAGTTTTTTATTTTAAAAAAGCTCTATGAACATGGACCGCAAAAATCATCTGATTTATCTAAAATGTTAAATGTTTCTGCATCCCATATAACCGCGGTAACAGATTCACTTATTGAAAAAGAGTGGATCGAACGAGTCCGTTCAAATAATGATAGAAGGATTGTTGTTATCCATTTAACGAATGAAGGTAAACAAACATTGGAATTATTCGAGAAAAGAAAAACAGATTTTCTCTTGGAAAAGTTCAGTGATTTAAGCAATGAAGATATCGAAAGCTTTATTAAATTATTTAATAAAATGCTCAATAAATAAATCTGTATCATCCCAAGCTGTCACCATAAGATAATTTGGTGCTATTTTATGCGATAAAGCTCTTTTTATCGCATAAAAGTGTCATAAAGCAAAATAGTGCATATGTTATGACGTTTTTAAGAAAGGCTACACTTCATTAAATTCACCTAAAGAGTAAATTTATTTCTACTCCTTTCTTTCACACAGATAATCCCTAATCATTTGCCCCAATTACCTAAAACATCTTAGTATAATTCTTTCTTTTTTCCAATTTCAAAAGGACATCCAAAATAGTTTACATATATTCCTTGTTGTTAGAAAAAGCTATGTTAAATACATTTTCATATAAGGAGGATGCCATCTATGAACTCACCGTATTTATGTCCTAATTGTAAAACTAATAAAACTAGATTCAATATTATTGAGCAGCATGTAAAGTCCGTTAAATTAGATCCACATACAGGGAGTGTTATCCAAGAAATCGATAAAATGGCATTAGATCCATTTCATATTCCATACAAAGGTCCTGAATATAAAGTCCAATGTGGAGCTTGTGGTCTTATAGAGGAAGAGATAACATTCATAAAAAGAGCTGAGTTACAGAAATAAAAGGTTTTTGTTTTAAATGGTGCTCTAAGTAATTCTGTTCAGAAAAGTTTCCTCTAAACACATATAAAACAGGCCCCTTTTATTACATAACTTAAGGGGCCCACCTCAATCTTATTTCATTTTACTATCAATGACTCCTTCTAAGAAAACCTGTAAAACCTCTGCCAATTTATCAGGCTGTTCAAGCATTGACATATGACCTGAATCCTCTATTATCGATTGGTGAATATTAGGTTTGTCTACTGAAAAAGTGCGGCTATGTGGTATTACACCGTCATCACTTCCAGCAACTAATAAAATTGGAACCTTAAGCTCTTCTAATATAACATTTCGATCCGGTCTATGTTTCATCGCGTTAAGAGCACCAATAGCTCCAAATTCTGATGTTTTATAACCTATATTTTTCACAAGTTTCAATTGATAATCTAGTTCTTCATTATTGTTTTTTGCAAAAAGCTTTGGTACAAGCTCATCTATAAAAGGTTTTATACCACTTTTAGTAATTTTATCAATACCATGATCTCTATTTGCTTTTGCTTCAGCTGTATCTGGTAAAGCAGTTGAATGAACTAAAGAAAGCCCGCATAATTTATCAGGGAATTTCTCTGCAAAAGCCATACTAATATAACCACCTAACGAATGTCCAATCAAGGTTGCTCTTTCTATTCTGAGTGAAGATAAAAGTGAAGCAATATCTTCTGCCAAATCTGTTATTTCAAAATCATCTTTTGGTGTACTTGAATCACCATGACCTCGTAAATCTACAGTAAGAACTCTATTCTTTTTCGCTAATTGTGGAACGATGTATTTCCAATAATGGGAATCACCGCAAAAACCATGAATCAACACAACACAGTGTCCGACTCCTTGATCTGTGTATGAAATCATATTATCTCCTACATTATGTGTATAACGCTCCATCGTTTACCCTCCGAGTTCAAAATGTAAGATTTAGTCTATCATTGGTAATCGTAACAAACATTGGCAATGAACTCAAACATTTAATACTATATCTTTTATATTTAATTTGTACGCACTGAGACTAACTTAGGTAATAAAACACTAATACTCATGTTGGACTCACAAAAGGATTAATGTAGCCAAAAAGGGTATTAAGTTTTTTAGATAGACATTATTAGTTCCGGAAGTAATTATGATCAGTATTTTTAATACTTACAATTATTCGCTGTCTTGTGTAGTGTTAAAGAACAATTCTTCTTTACCTTTATTTTTATTTTTATTTTTTCTAGTATTGTTCTTACCCATTTTCCCATCTGATTCATAACTGAGTTTACTTGTTGTTTTCTTCATGTTGTATTTCCCCCTCTTCATAATATTCACAATCATTCTTTCCATTTCAATAATAAATTATGTGAAACCTATCATGACTACAGTCTTATTCAGTTCATTAAATAGTATCTTTTCTCCTATTATTACGATAAGAGTATGTAAATATCTTTAATAAGTTTTTAATAAATTATAAATCTTTTAAGAATATGTATCGTTTTTGTAAAAAGAGTTTATTCTCCTCTTTTTTCCATTATTATTATGTTGTACCAGTTACTACTGGTTTAATAGATCTTAATTTATGTTACATGGGAGGAATTTTAATGAACAAAAGTTTATTATTAAAAGTCGGAGCTTCATTACTTGCTGTATTCTTAATGGCTGCATGTAACAACACAGAAGATACTGAACAAGAAGACACAAATGTTGAAGAAACTGAAGAAGGCGCTGAAGAAGGTACAGAGGAAGAAACTGAAGAAGAAGCTGAATAAAAAGTAAAAAAAAAATGAGAGGTTCTATCCTCTCATTTTTTCACTATCCTTTTGCTTTTCATCTTTCACGTGCCATAAATAAATTGATACACTTAAAAATAAAGTAGAATAAGCAATATTTAAATAAACCTCATCCATATTTTCCGCTACAAGTTGTTGATATGCAATACTTCCAAAAACAATTGAAATGAGTATCGCTGCAATACTAAATATAAATAATTTTTTTTTCATTAATAAATACCCCCACATCAATTATTTTGAAAATGCTTAGCTGTCTTGTTTCTCTGATATGATTTTTGCCTGGTCATTTTCATAAGCTACAACAAATGTTTTATTATAGGTTTTTGTTATATTTTTGTTACCATTATGTTCTTCTATAGATAAAACTGTTTCAACGATCACTTTATCTTCCTGAATTTCTTTTTTCAATTCAATGATCTTTATAGCATTAATATGCAAATATTTCTCTCGAAATGTTTCATATTTAACATTTGATTGCCAATCACTGCCTAAAAGTGAATAAGCTGTTACAAAATCTCTAAAATTAATACTTTCAATAAAATAATTAATTAGATAATCAGAGGTTTCTAGCATTTTATTCACATTAACTTTGGATGCAATGTCAAAAGAAGTAACTGATGGGAGGTTTCTCATTGGCGTTTCTGACCATCCATTAACTAGTGGCAGCACAGCACTTATAGGAATACTGAAGCCTATATTTCCTTGTTCTATGCGTGCTGAGTTAATACCAACAACATGTCCAGATTTACGGTCTAATAAAGGCCCCCCACTATTACCAGGTGCAATCGGAGCAGATATTTGATAGACATTTTCATATATATACGGCTCTACGTTTAATTCTCTGTCCGTACCACTAATAATTCCTGTTGTAACAGTATTTTGAAATCCTAAAGGACTGCCCAGAGCTAGAATTTCATCACCAATTTCAAGCTCAGTACTTGGAGAGAGTGTTAAAGGTTCAATATTTTTTAGCCCTTCAACTCTTACTACTGCTATATCTGTTTCAGTGCTAATTCCGATAACTTCACCATCATAACCTTTCGCATCTGTAGTACGGATCTTGACAGAAGATGCACCATCAACAACATGCGCATTTGTAATAATGTCACCATGTTCATTATACAAAAAACCAGAACCCACAGTCCCATCCTCTAATTCTACCATAACTACCTTTTTCTGTGATTCTCTAATTATTTCTTTTATTTCTGGAATTGTTTGAGTACTATTTTCTTCACTGTTTTTCTTAAGTATAGTTGATTCAGAATAGATCTTTGAGGCTGTGTAGTTTTTTGTATAAAAATAGCCAAATACACCAAAAACTAAAATAAGAAGGGATACTATTATGCTAAAAATTATTTTTTTATCCATAGTTTATCCTTTCTTTTCTTCTAATAACCAAGAGATCTTTTTAATCTCTACTTTTGCATCATTTTTGGCAGAATAGGTAACATGCTCAAATTCTCCTGTTTCACCAGGCTTTAGTTTATTTGGAAACACATTTGTTTTTCCATCTTCTAGTTTTACGCCATCTTTATCTTTTACCACAAACTCAACTATAATTGAATGAACTGTTTCTGTACCCTTGTTCTTAACGGTACCATTTAAATAAGCATCACCGAATTTATCAACTTGAATTTCTATGGTAGTTAATTCAACAGCTTTTGTTAGATTTAATTGTTTTTCTTGTTTAGCCGCTAACACAGCTTTATCAATTCGTTCTTGTTGAGCCTTTTCAAATGACTTCTTTTCCTCTTTGATTCTATCTCTTAATGATATAAGCTTCTCATTGTTAACTACATATTGAAGAGCAGCATCTACTTGATATAGCGCTTGGTTGAAATGCTTATTTTCTAAATCCTTTTCTGCTTCAGTTGAACTTAACATGATCATTTTTGTATATATTTGCTGTTTCAATTCAGATGCTTCTTGTAATTCTAAGGAATACAAAGTTGATAATTTTTCTGCTAACTGATCTATAGAAGATAATTTAGTAATTTCTTCTTTTATTTCGCCAATTTTCACACTTGATTCAACCTGCTCAATTTCATGAGTAAGCTTCGCATATAATGGTGATTGATTTTTATCAACTTGTCGCTTTAACAAATTGATCTCTTTTTGTGCAGTTTCAAACTGCTCGTCCATAATTTTTTTTTCAACAACATGTAAGTCGTCATTTAACTCAACTACTGATTGAATGATTTTCTTATCTTCTAGTAAAATATTGTAATTATTACGGTACGATATAGCATCATCAAGTAAACTAAGAGCTTTATCAAATTCTCCTGATAGGGCTGCTCTTTCAGCCATATCTTGATATTTTATTACCTTTTCATTAATTTTAGATTCAAAGAAAAAAGTAACAGCCATGATAACCGAAACGATAATGATGCTAATTAGTGGAAGTATATACGTTATAATCTTTATTTTTCTGTTTCTCTTGGTATCAAGATTAAGCTTTTTTCCACATTGATGACAATAATTTGCACTTATCTCAATGTTATTTGTTCCACAGTTTGGACAAAACAATAGTATACCTCCTTTTTTTCTATTTTTCCATAGTTAAGGAGAATAATTGTATCTATAACTTATTTCGACATACTATTCTATTAGTATACATGTTTCGCTCTCTTCATTCTAGGTTTTCGATAAGGGGTAATTCGTACCATTTTGTAAAAAAACTAAAACCAAAAGGAAAAAGTCCAACAAAAATGAATGTTAGACTTCTTCTTCAATAAAAGAATTTAAGGCATAGGTACATATAATCTAAACGTTATATCATCATTCTTTAAATTAAAGCTTTCAGCTCTCGCACTTAGTCCGTTCTTAAACGTCAATTCATCAAGATAAATATCAATTACCTTTTCACTCGAGTCTATCACCACATAATTAGGAAGCTCATAATAAGTGTTCATATATTTCAGTACATATGATACAGGTAGCTTAAGCTGACCAATGGAAAGCTCTTCTACATGTAACTGTACATTTCCATCTTCTTTCACTACAGGTTCTAAAATTAACTTCATGTTTATATCTTTGTTAAATGCTTTAATACTTCCATATACATTTACTTCATCTTCTAATTCAACTGTATATTGAAGGTTATCTTGATCCGCTTCCTTTTCCAAATATCGGTTAATTAAACCTGTGAGATCTTCTTTTTGAGAACTTATTAGGAATGGAACTGTATTTTCGGTTTCAATTGGTTTTGCCTTTTCAATTCTATTAGAATCAGTAGGACTAAATAAAAAGGCAAGAAAAACAATTAATACAAATAAATTTAAGCCCACTAAGATTAGAAATAACATTTTCCACTTTTTCATGTTTTTTATCACTCTTTTCTACCTACTGAATCTTTAGTTAATTCTGTATTTTTTAAATGATTATAAATTCTATCTGCCATTAATGAATACCCAACTTCATTTGGATGAAATTCATCTTTATACAACAGTTTACCATTTGTTGTTGAAGAAAAAATATCAGCAACAGAAACGAACACTCCATTCCCATCACTCAGGATTATTTCTTCTGAATCATTATTCCATTCTTCCATAATCGTATCAATTTCATTTATTTCTGGTAACATATATTTAAATGGATTGTATAATCCAATATAGACAATTTTAGCAGAAGCGTTATAACTTCTTACAGTGGAAAGAATACTTTTGAAGCGTTCTTTATATTTTATTTGTTCGTCACGAAAAGGCTTAAAATCCAAAGAAAAAATGTTATTGCGAACCACATTCATTATGTCATTACCCCCAATGGTCATGACAATAACATCTGCTTCTTTAATAGCTTTTATAACCTCTTCGTCATTTAATTTTTTCTTAAGATTAGTTGTTTTATGTCCTTTCACACCAAAATTCTTTACTTTTACATCTTTTATATTGTCCTGTTGTTTTAATTTTTCAGTAACCCTCCCAAAATAACCACCAAGCTTAGCCTCATCACCAACACCTTTTGTTAAAGAATCACCTATTCCAACTAAATTAATTGTTTTTGGTATAAATTCATCACTAGGATTTTCTTTCATTTTTAAAGCAACTGATTTTGCTTCAAGATTAACGCTTTTTTCTGAACTGCACCCTGATATGACAGTAAGCACTATACTAAATACAAGTAATTTACGCAGCATAACATCACCTTCGTTCTATATAGAGATATTGTAAAGGTATTATTTGAGTAAAACACTAAAATGTGTTTTTTAACCTGTTACTTTATACTATGAATCTTTATTTGCAATTTACCTAAAATCTTACTAAACTAACAGAATACAAGAATCCATTTTATCAATTAATTTGTTAATATGATACTAATTTTTCATTTTTTATAAAGGTTTATTTCGTTACCTTTGTTATTTTCTAATCTATTCCTCTCACACCACAACTTGATATGACTATTTCTTTTCATTGTATATATGAATTCTAATAAATCGACTAGTAATAAATTGTGGAATTTTTTACAAAAAAGGACTCCTAACAAAGGAATCCTTTTTAAATCATAAGAATTATTTACTTAGTGTTTTTATATCGGCAATAATTTGATCGTATGGTGTATCTGTTACTCCACTATAGTCCTTCATAATCACACCATTTTTATCTATAAGATAAAAATTTGATACGTGTATAACCTGATCACTATCTTGAGGTTTTTGGACAATGGTTTTGAAACTCTCCATTGCAAAGTCTTCAATTTCTTTTTGTTCATAACCGGTTAAAAAATCCCAATTATCATCTGTAATTGAATAATTTGCCGCAAATTCCTTTAGTTTTTCTGGAGTATCAACTTTAGGATCTACACTAAATGAAACCATCCTTACATCTAAATCTTCTGCTTCAGCCTTCGACTGTAATTCTTTCATATGTGCTGTCATAGGAGGGCAAACAGTTTCACAATTTGTAAAAATGAAATCTGCTACCCAAACCTGGCCTTTTAAATCTTCAAGTGAAACTGATTCACCATTTTGATTAGTGAATTGAAAAGATTGGATCTCAAAATTTAATGGATCCTTAATAGTTGTTGAACTTCCACACCCAGTGATAATTAATAGTATAGTAACGAAAATTAGTACCTTTAGAGATATTATTTTTTTCAATTAACTTCACCCTTCTTTTTATATCAACAATGAAAGTGTATCAAATTCATAACTGAATGAAAAGATTTACAGTGTGAAGGTTTTATGACTCCTGATTAGTTAAATGTCTTCCACTGGAGAAAGTTCTAAAGATATCCTTAATAAAATATTCATAATTAAATTTTATCGCAATCGTATGAGTTGGATAATTTGCTAATTCCTTATATGGTCTGAAATCACCTATACTTACTCCTCTACATTCTCCGTCATCTGTATTAATTTTTATCGGTTTTTCTGTAAATTGAAATGAATTATTGTTAGTCACGGCCCAAAGCGTTAATAAATCATGTAATGGTCCCCCTGTGATCGATGGGTTTCTATTTTTATACCAATTTGAATAATAAGATACAATCGGCTCTAACAAGGTGCCTACTGGATCATGTCTTTTTTGAAATATCGTGTTTAATTCTTGAAGCATAGTTTCAGGTAATATTGCATACTCAGTTATGTTTAATGGAAAAATCTTTGTATTTTGTGCATTCTTTAGCACTAAGTTCGCTGCATAATGATCACTATAAAAATTCGCCTCCGCTAGAGGTGAAGCGTTTCCTGGGTACAAAAATGCACCACCCATCATATATATACTTTTAACAGTTGATAAAATATTTGGATATAAAACGACCGCAGTTGCTAGTGAAGTTAATCTTCCAACATTAACGACAACTAATTCATTTTTATAACGATTAATGATCGTTAATATTTCATAGAAATTCTCAAGTTCAGGTGGAGGCATTTTTATTTTAGGAATAATCGGTCCAAGTCCGTATTCACCATGTATCTCTGGATAATAGGTTGGGATCTCTCCGGTAAGAGGGCGATCTGCACCACTTATAATTGGTATCTCTATCAGGTTAGTCAAGTTTTTAATATATGTTGCTGTTATAAGTGCATTCTCTCTAGATATATTTCCATAGTCGACAACAACACCTACTATTTCAATATCCTCGCTATAATATGCATATAATAAAGCTACAATATCATCAATCCCAAAATCACCAATAAACAATACCTTCTGACTAATAGTTAACACCACCTAAGCCTATTCTTATTACTGATTATATGTTGTGTTTTTTGTATTCATTTCAACACATATGATTCGAAGGTAAAATATGGATGAAATTGAATTACATGGTGTACATGGGGAGTTAGTATTATCCTTCATTTAACGTAATAATATTGGAAACATAAAAGCTCTATGCTGAAAAAAATCAATTATGAGGATCTTATTGCTTAAATTGTGTTAAAAAATTTTCTGTAGTGTAGTTACCGAAATCTTCCCATGAATGATTTTGTAATCTTATTTTGTTATGAAGTTAGCAGAAATTTAAAAATGAGGCGGGTACATAAGTATTTAAGCTAGTAATAAATCCGAATTATTAATCATTCGCCTAATGATTCGGGTTTTCATTTAACCAACACAAAAAAGGCCGCTAATAGCCGCCTTCTTTATTCTGCCATAAACATAAACCCAACTGCACCCGGACCTGTGTGGGTTGAAATAACTGGGGTTGTAAATGATATATCAACTGTACAATTAGGATATATATCATGTATTGCTTTTTTTAAGTTTGAAGCATATTCATACGCATCAGCATGAGCAATTCCAACAGCCTTAACAGTTTTTCCTTTAACAGCTTCTGCAAACTGTTTTGCTAAATATTTAATTGCTTGAGATTGACTTCTTACTTTTGCAACAGGAGTATATACACCATCTTGCAGACTAGCGATTGGCTTAATATTTAATAATGAACCAATCATCGCCTTACCTCTCCCTATGCGACCACCCTTCACAAGATTATCAAGTGTATCTACTGCAACAAACAAAGATGTATGTTTTCTAATATCTTCAATTCTATCGAGAATCTCCTGTTTAGTAGAACCATTTTGCGCCATTTTAGCAGCTTCTAAAACTTGGTAACTTAAAGCTTTAGATATATACATTGAATCAATCACTGTGACATCAGCATCTGTCATTTGTGCTGCTCCTTGAGCAGATTGGACTGTTCCGCTCATTCCTTTTGTCATATGGATAGATATAATGGAACTACCATCTTTACTAAGCTCCTCATAAACTTCAAGGAATTGTCCACTAGGAGGTTGGGAGCTCTTAGGAAGCTCTTTTGATTCCTTCATCATTTTAATAAATTCATCTGGCATAAGATCTACACCATCTGTATATGTATTATTTTCAATGGTAATACATAAAGGAACAACTATTACATTGTGGCTATCTAATATATCATTACTAATATCAATTGTCGAGTCTGTTACAATTCTAATGTTACTCAAGATATCACATCCTTAAAATACTATCCTCTATTATACAGTCAATTCAGAATCATTCAATCAATATTATCAAAAGTTCAACGTAAATTGAAGAAATCTTTATTATTTTATCCACGAAAAGTTTGTAAATACACAGAGTTTTTAGTTTATCAAAAAAAGAACCCAGTAATGCTCTGGATTCCACAAATAATAGCTATGCATTGTACTTTAATATTGCAGCACCAAATAATGCCTCATAATCAGGCCATTTCAATACTTTCTTTAAATAATCTTTAAATGAGTAAATACTTTTAGGTTGTTTTTGAGAATATATCGTTGATAAAAATTTCTGTAAACGGATTTGAAGCATGAAACGATACTTGTTATCTTCCTCCAATACAGGAATATCTGTAATCTTTACCTTCTGTCCATTAATTAACTTGAACTCTAGGCTCTTGAATAACACTTTATCAATCCTCTTTTTTTACCCGTTTCTTATATTATAACCCATTTTTTTAGATTGTATGTCTAAATATGTCGGCATTATTTTTTTTCGAAAAAATATTATATATGTTTTTTATTAAGATCGTTTTTCGTAAACTATGTTACTTTAATCACTATTTACCATTAATAGATGGATTAATTTCAGCCTTTTAGAAAAAATCCTTCTCAAATTAGTAGATGAAATAAATTGCTATCCTTATTCACTTCTGTATAATAAAAGCCTTTTTTCTTCATACGTTGAAGAAGTGGTTGATAATCTTCTCTCTGCTTAAGCTCAATACCTACAAGTGCTGGTCCCTGATCTTTATTATTCTTTTTTGTATATTCAAAACGACTAATATCATCGTTTGCTCCTAATACTTCATCAAGAAATTCTCTTAATGCACCTGCTCGCTGTGGAAAATTCACAATAAAATAGTGCTGTAATCCTTCATAAATCATTGAACGTTCTTTAATTTCCTGCATTCTACCAATATCATTATTACCACCACTAACCACACATACGATATTCTTCCCTTTAATTTTATCACTTAGAAAATCTAGAGCAGCTATAGACATTGCACCAGCAGGTTCTGCCACAATCGCATTTTCGTTATATAATTCTAGAATCGTTGTACAAATCTTCCCCTCTGGAACAAGCAGAACATCTTCAACAACATCTCTAATAATAGAAAAGGTTTTATCACCAATCTTTTTCACTGCCGCACCATCTACGAATTTATCTATTTTATCAAGAGTAATGACCTTATCTTCTAATCGAGAGTTATATAGGGCTGGTGCTCCCTCTGGTTCAACACCAATCATTTTTGTATGAGGAGATATTGAGTTGAAATATGTTCCAACACCAGAAAGTAATCCTCCACCACCAACACTTGCAACAACATAATCGATTTCAACATCTGTATCATTTAATATTTCGACAGCAACAGTCCCTTGACCTGCAATAACATCAAAATCATCAAAAGGATGAATAAATGCACGTTGTTCTTGTTCACTGCTTGCAACTGCTTTTTGATATGCATCATCAAATGTATCTCCAGCCAAAATGATCTCTACATACTCTTTGCCAAATAACTCTACTTGAGAAACCTTCTGACGGGGTGTGGTAGAAGGCATGAAAATTTTCCCATGGATTTTAAGCTGTTTACAAGAATACGCAACACCTTGTGCGTGATTTCCAGCACTTGCACAAACAATTCCGTTCTTTGTTTGCTCTGTGCTTAATTGTTTGATTTTATTAAATGCTCCACGTATCTTAAAGGATCTGACAACTTGTAGATCTTCTCGTTTAAGATAAATATTACACTGATATTTATCAGATAATTGTTCGTTTTTTTGAAGTGGTGTGTGTGTTACAACATCTTTTAACAGATGATGTGCTTTTAAGATATCTTCTACGTAAACATTCTCTACATCATTTATCATTTGTTTCATTGTCACGACCCTTTCCAAATGCTTGCTTGTTAATTTGAAATTATATCACGAATATTCTAAATTTAAAGGTAATATCTGAAATTTTTACAGAAAATTAAAATGTAAGGGCTCACATAAAAGAAAAAAAATAAGTCAAACTAAATTTGAGGTGATATTTAATGGAATTTGAACTTAAAAATAAGGATGGAGCAATACCTTGTTTAGTAGTAGCAGACCAAGATAACGGTCGTTTTATGATTAGAGAAGAAGATACAAGTGGTGAAATTTTTAATGATCCTATCACTATGCTTTCTTGGATTAAAAAAAATTGGAAAAGTAAAGATTTTGAGGATGGGATACTTTACAGGAAAATGGTTTCCAGTCTAGAACAAATTGTAGATGAGGAAGGCACTTAAAAATGATTATTATTTAAATTGATTGCTTTCTTCCTTAATTTATAATCTCCTAATCAAAATCTGAGATTTGGAAGAAAGCTGTCTATAAGTTATCATTAGCTCAAAATTGATGGTATAATATAAAAGATTCTAAAATCTATACATTTAATGTTCCACTAATAAATTCAAATAATAGTTTTAGAGATTGCTTTTTGAAAGGAGAAATAAATGGCTAATACACACACATTTTCTAAGGGTGAAGAGATAGCAAATTCAATAACACATGGTATTGGCGGACTATTAAGCATAGCTGGATTAGTCCTTTTGATCGTTTTTTCATCTTTATATGGTACACCTTGGCATGTTGTAAGCTTTACCTTATTTGGGGTAACAATGGTGTTACTATATACATCTTCAACACTAGTCCATAGCTTCCCAGCAGGAAAAGCAAAGGATGTTTTTGAAATATTAGATCACTCAGCAATCTATTTCTTTATTGCTGGTACTTATACGCCCTTTTTGTTTATAGCTGTAAAGGGGTGGCTTGGTTGGACTTTATTTGGTATAGTGTGGGGATTAGCAATTGGTGGTACGGTATTTAAATCTTTTTTCGTTAAAAAATACCTCTTTTTCTCCACAGTTATGTATGTTGTTATGGGATGGTTAATTGTTTTTGCCTGGGGACCAATTGTTACAAACGTTGCTGTAAATGGAGTTGTGCTTCTTGTAATTGGTGGTGTTTTATACACAATCGGAGCTGTATTTTATGTTTGGCGCGCTTTTAAATATCATCATGCAGTATGGCATCTATTCGTACTAGCAGGTACAATCCTCCATTTTTTTGCTGTAATTCTATATCTTCTTCCGATAAAATAGTAAACTAGCAGGTTAATTAATAAGGGATTTTTTACAAGGAACTTACGAAGTATATATTAAATAAAGCAACAAAAAGAGGTAACACATGAGTTTAATCATTGTTACCTCTTTTTGCTATTATTTATAGCTCTATATTATTTGTTAATTTTTTGATATATAACAAAATCAAATTCATATGGATTTTTTATATCCTTTATGCCTGCCTCTACTGAAAGAGTTTCCCAGTCCGTTTCCTTTAGCTGTGGGAAAAATGTATCTCCTTCAAAATTATGATGAATATGTGTCATATACAGTCTATCAGAGTACGGTAAGATTTCTTTAAATATCTCGGCTCCTCCAATAACAAAGATGTTTTCATCTGTATTCTTTGATAGCTCAAGAATTTCTTCTATTGAGTGTAAAACTTTGCAGCCATCCATTTTATAAGAGTGATCCCTTGTTAAAATAATATTCTCTCTTCCTGGTAAAGGTCTTCCGATGGATTCATATGTTTTACGCCCCATTACAATCTTATGATTCATTGTCATTCGCTTAAAATAAGCTAAATCTTGAGGTAAATGCCAAGGTAATTGATTGTCTTTACCAATTAACCGATTTTCATCCATTGCAACAATTAGGGAAATCAAACACTAACAGCTCCTTTTATATGTGGATGTGGATGATAATTTTCAAATGTAAAGTCATCAAAAGTAAAATCAAATAAAGAGTTAACTTGTTTATTAATTTTTAATGTAGGCAAAGTATGTGGTTCTCTTTTTAATTGTTCATGTATTTGATCAAGGTGGTTCGTATAAATATGAACATCACCAAATGTATGAACAAATTCGCCTACCTCAAGGTTTGTTGCTTGAGCCATCATATGAACTAATAATGCATACGAAGCAATATTAAATGGTACCCCTAAAAACACGTCTGCAGAACGCTGATAAAGCTGTAGTGATAGTTTTCCCTCCGCAACATAAAACTGAAAAAGACAATGACATGGAGGAAGAGCCATATGATCAACCTCAGAAACATTCCAGGCAGACACAATTAATCTTCTTGAGTCTGGATTGTTTTTAATTTGATTTACAACATTTGATATTTGATCAATTGTTTTCCCATCACTTGTAGGCCAAGATCTCCATTGATGACCATATACAGGACCTAGTTCACCATTCTCATCTGCCCACTCATTCCAGATTCGCACGCCATTTTCTTGTAGATACTTAATATTAGTATCACCTTTAAGAAACCATAGTAGTTCATGAATAATTGATTTTGTATGGAGCTTTTTAGTAGTCATTAATGGAAACCCATCTTGAAGGTTAAATCTCATTTGGTAGCCGAAAGAACTTATAGTACCAGTACCTGTTCGATCTTCCTTTTTGACTCCGTTATCAAGTACATGCTTACATAATTCTAAGTATTGCTTCATAGTTTCTAACACTTCCTTATTTAGTACTCCATGTATTTTAACATCTAGTAATCTGCTTGCCCATAATAACTATTATTAACTTGGTCTGCTGCAACTTTTTCTAACGATTGTATATATTTATACGTTAAGGGTGCTTCTTGTTTTAAGAAATCATGTGTTTCATCATTATGGTAATACATTGCAAACGTTTCAGCAAAATATTCTTCGGGAAACTTTATAAAATAATCTCTAAAAGGAAATAACCATTTTACCTCTTGCTTCCATATATTAATAAACACAGGATCTAATCGAATATAATGAAAAACATGACGATCAATAGCATGGGCAAATTCATGTAACTCTAATGATACCGAACCATGACCATTCCCAAATTCACTATGCCCGATTTTCGCATATACCACTCTATTGTCACTCATTCCAGGAACTTTGTCCCAATATGAATCAGTTTCATTGTAACCTCTTGGCTTACTAGTTTTTAAGCTGCTAAGTCCAGGTTGATTAGTTAGTGATCCAGTAAATAGTTTAATTTGTATACTTTGCTTCGCTGCAAGATATAAAATATTTCCATCTACTTTTTCAAGGTTTTTAATCATCTTTATCGCATCTTTTTCTTCAAATGAACCTGTTGGCAAGAAAACTAGTTCATTTAATATAGGTTTAGATAAAGAAAGTTCAGCATCCCTAAATTCGTAGTCTGATAACGGTATCCCTTTTGGAAATGCTATTGCTAAATGATAAAAGGATACACACAAGCCCAAAATAATTAGAAAAAAAAGAGTCCTTCTCATGGTGTCATCCCCTCGTTGTCTAAAGGAATAGTCGTAAGTTATTAGTCGTAAGAAATCTAGTAATATCAATCATAACATATCTAGTAAAAACCATCTAGACAACTACAAATATTGGAATATATTAATTTTTTCTATTGATAGTCAATCTTACACAAAAAAAGGTCAGCTACTCTCTCTTTATCTAAATTAGTTGGACAACTACACTAATTTATAAAGGAAAATAACTAACCTAAGATTATGGATTTTTGTAATAAAGATATTTTTAACCAATAAACTGTACTCTAGTAAATACAAATACTAATGAACAGACTGCCAATTTGGTGGTGTATTTTTATTCCAGTATATACTACCTAAATCTTTATGAGACTGAAATGAGTCATGATACGTATGATAATGGAAGTTAAACCAGTAACCCTCTAATGGTTTATTTTCTCGACGCACATGAAATCTTAAAACATCCTGTCCTGTTTCAACATTGTAAATATGAAAAATTTTCTCACCTTTACCAGCTGAAGGCTTTGAGATCGCTAATTGTTCAAATTGTTCGTCTGCTTCTACATTTAAATAATACGTAATAACTTCTTCCATTTTCGGGAAAATAACTTGTTTAAATTCATCTTCAATCACAACAGAGATTTTATCTCCAAATTTAAGAAATGATTTTTGCTCTGCCTCAGAAATAATATTTGTCAAAAACTGCTCTTTAGTAAGTGAGAATTGATCATCATCAAACTTTTGTAACTCAGCGGATAAAGCGTTATCAATTTCTCCATTAGAAAACGTAGCTTTTGAAAGGTTATCTTCAGAAGGCTTATCTTCTACCGCAAGTGATGCTGGTGGTGTGACAAGTCCAAAGGTTGCGATCGAAAATAGAATAACAAGGGATTTTTTCATCCATTTATTCATAGGATTACTTCCTTCCAAACAATACTAATTTATTAATATTCTAACATATAGAAATGAGAAATTGTATAACAAAATTGTTACAATTGCCTAGTAAAGTAAATAACTTAAATGAGTACTGAAAAGCTTAGCAATATATATTTAATGAATACATCTTTAGACCTTATCAGACGAAAAGGAGTCATTTGCCAACCAACTTTCAGACAAGAGCTACAAATAAAAAACGAAAGCCCTTTTAATAGCCAGTAAAAACGTTTAAAATAAGAGTACATATATTTTAGTTACTGATAAGTTCTAGGAGGGGTAATAACATGGGCTACGATACTGTATTTTTTATTGGTTGTTTTGTAACACTCGCATATTTCATCTATCTTGAAATCACTGATTGATACATAAAAAAATAAATGGGATCTATAAGATCCCATTTATTACATTTGTTTTGTTTTCTTTCTAGCAGAATCAACTTTTTTTCCTTTTGTTTCGCTAGTTGTAGTACCTTGTCCTTCAACATTAGGAGAACCCAATCCTACTCTAGATGGATCTTTCTTTATTTTAGACATTATGATAACACCTCCATATTGTTATCATTTGCTATTCCCTTATTTCTATAACTCCATAATGAAATTTAGCTGACTTTCTAATAGTTACTGAAAATCCATGCTCACCAAAGCGAGAACTCTTCCAATGATCCTTTAGTACGACTCTTTTCTTTGCAACTCTTTTAGCTTCTTCTATCGCTTCATTACCTAACTCTTTATAAACAGCAACACTTTTTAATGGTGATAACCCAACTGACTCTTCAATTGATTCCTCAAACATTGGATCAAAATATACAATATCAAAAGATTTATCATCACACGTTTTGAGATAGGTTAAATGATCTGTTGATATGACTCTGATACGCTTCATAGCTTCATTAAGTTCAGTTAAATCGGTATTCCAGCTTGTTAACCCCGTTTTAACAATATAAGCTATATTTTTACTAGCTTCAATTCCTTGTATATAACCTTCTTCACCAATTCGATAACTGGCAATAATACTATCTGAAGCAAGTCCTAACGTACAATCTAAAAAAGAATCACCACTTTTTAATTGACATGCATCTAAAAAAGTATCAGATTCACCTCTTATTAGTCTTTTTAGCCTAAACATTGCTGAATTTGGATGAAAGAACAAAGGAGCTTTATTTTCCACAACATGAAGCTCTATTCTATTTTTTCCAAACACCAATATATTTTCATTTAAAGAAGTCTTCATACCCTCTATAGCTTGTTTATTTCTCATAATAAAAGTGCTATTTAGATAAATTGCAGCTTCTTTTGCTGTTTGTATCAGTTGATTATCAGGTCTACTCGATGTAGTTACTATCATAAAATTGCACTTCTTTCTACTTTTTTATATGTCTTATAAATAGAGATTACTCAATGTTTTCTCGTTAGCAATCCAGTCTTACACAACAATAACCTATACAGAATCAAAAAAAGGATGCAGTTGCATCCTTTTTAACAGTGTTTATCAAAAGCATTTTGAAGGTTTTCCATAATATTTTCAATTGAATTCCCTTCAATATCATGTCTTGGAATAAAGTGAACAACTTCACCATTTTTCATTAATGCCATTGATGGTGATGATGGTTCATATCCTTCAAAGTACTCACGCATTCTACTTGTTGCCTCTTTATCTTGACCAGCAAACACAGTTACTAATTTTCCAGGTTTTTTCTCTGCATTTAATGCAGCTTGAGTTGCTGCAGGTCTTGCTAAACCTGCGGCACATCCGCAAACAGAGTTAACTACAATAAAAGTAGTTTCTTTTGAATCCTTCATTAACTCGTCAACTTCTGATTCGGTTGTCAGCTCTTCAAACCCAGCATTTGTAAGTTCTGCTCTCATCGGTTTAACAATTTGTTTCATATATTCTTCATATGCCATTGACATAGAAATCCCTCCTGACTATTTACATGTAGTTAAAGAATACTATAGGGAAACTTTTTCTGCAAATAAAGCAAAATAACCAAAAGTGAGGAATTGCTTTTCACTTTTGGTTATCATCTAACTGTTTAGCTTTTATTTATGCTGTTTTCATAATCATTGTCTTTTTTAAAATCATGATGGAAATAACTCTGTATAAAATCTAGTGGCAATGACGTCTAAAGGTAAAAACCTTTTAGAAAAGAGCCTTTATTTAACTTCGATAATTTCTTTTTCTTCATCAAATAAATCTGTAACTGCCCCTTTAGATGCACTTGAAACATTACGGGCATATTTTGCAAGAACACCTCTTGCTACAAGCTTAGGAGCTTTCCAATTTTTCTTTCTTTCAGCAATTTCAGCCTCAGTTAATTCAACTGTAAGCACTCTTGCCTCACTATCAACTGTTACAATATCTCCATTTTCAACAAATGCTAGCGGTCCACCAACTTGTGCTTCTGGAGAAATATGACCTACGACAAGTCCATGAGAGCCACCTGAGAAACGTCCGTCAGTAAGTAAAGCAACACTCTCACCAAGTCCTTTACCAACTAAGATTGCTGAAATTGAAAGCATCTCAGGCATCCCTGGTCCACCTTTAGGCCCTTCATAACGAATAATTAATACATCACCAGCTTTAATCTCGCCAGAAACAACTGCATCTGATGCCTCGTCTTCTGTATCGAATACCTTTGCTGGTCCGGTCAATTTAGATACCTTTAATCCTGAGACTTTAAGAACAGCTCCCTCTGGTGCTAAGTTTCCACGAAGAATAACAAGTGGACCATCCTTACGTTTTGCTTCCGAAATAGGATAGATTACTTTTTGTCCTTCTTTTAAATCAGGTGACTCCGCAAGATTTTCAGCAATTGTTTTACCTGTAACAGTTAAACAATCTCCATGTAGTAAACCTTCTTGTAGTAGATACTTCATAACTGCTGAAACACCACCAACTTGATGTAAATCGTTCATAACGTATTTACCACTTGGTTTAAGATCAGCTAAATGCGGCACACGTCTTTGAATACGATCAAAGTCGTCAATAGTTAGGTCTACATCAACAGCATGAGCAATTGCTAATAAATGCAATACTGCGTTTGTTGATCCACCTAGAGCATACACAACGGTAATTGCATTTTCAAATGCTTCTTTTGTCATAATATCTTTAGGCTTAATACCTTTTGTAACAAGATTATAAACCGCATCACCTGCATCAAAGCAATCTTGATATTTTTCTTCTGATTCAGCAGGATTTGAAGAACTTCCTGGTAAGCTCATACCCATAGCTTCAATTGCAGATGCCATTGTATTAGCTGTGTACATTCCTCCACAAGAACCTGCACCTGGACATGCGTGACACTCAATCTTATTTAGTTCTTCTTTATCAATTTTCCCTGCATTATATTGTCCTACACCTTCAAAAACTGACACTATATCAATGTCCTTACCATTAAGATTTCCAGGCTTGATCGAACCACCATAAACAAATACAGATGGTAAGTTCATTCGAGATAAAGCAATTAAACAACCAGGCATATTTTTATCACAGCCACCAATTGCAACTACTGCATCTAAGCTCTCTCCACCAACAACGGTTTCAATTGAATCTGCAATAACTTCACGACTTGGTAAAGAATACCTCATACCTGCTGTACCCATTGATATTCCGTCTGATACAGTAATTGTATTGAAGATCACTCCTTTTCCGCCAGCTTCATTTGCACCTTTTTTCGACTGAACTGCAAGCTTGTCTATATGAATATTACAAGGAGTTACTTCACTCCATGTACTCGCAATCCCAATAAGTGGTTTCTTAAAATCTTCATCACTAAAACCAACTGCACGTAACATTGCACGGTTAGGTGCTCTTAATGCACCTTCAAATACTTTGCTTTCACTTCTATAATCCTTGGTCATGGTTGAACCTCCAAAATTTATTATTGTTAAATACTATAGTGTGAATTTGCTAGTTTTGCAACAATATTCAAACAATTTATAAAAAAAATAAAAAGCAGTCGATATATGTTGACTGCTTTAATGAATTTATGCTTATCCTTTTCTCGCTTCTGTCATTTGCTTCCAAACAGATCCTTTTGCTTCCTCTCCACCTTCAATACGTTCAATTGCCATTTTAATTTGCATACTAACCTCAAATTCCGGGTCATTTTCTGCTGCTTTTAATGAAGGGAGAGCCTGTTCGTCGCCTACTTCAAATAAGAACATAGCCGCTCTCCATCTAACAAGTTTATTTTTATCTTTTAATGCTTCAATCATGGCTGGCATTGCCGCTGGATCTCCTATGTCTGATAAACAATCTCCTGCGGTTCTTCTTACTGTTACTGATTTATCGTTTAGAGCTTTATATAACAAAGGAAGAACATCTGACTTTTCTATCATGCCTAAGTAAACAGTTGCTAACCTTCTAATAGATGTTTTTTCATCTTCAAGCGCCTTTTCTAAAACTTCAAGATCTTCTTCAGAAGGATTCATCTGATCTAAATGAGCAAAACGTTTTGTCCAGTCGCTTTCATTTAACATTTCAAGAGTAACTTTGTAAGAACTTCTCATTGGTTTATTCGTCTTGTCTCTATCCACACTAGTTTCATTTATCAGCTTTTGAAGTCGCTCGTCAGAATAAGCAGCGTTTATTTCATCAACAACTTCTTTTCCGATATCCTCAAGATCACCATATCTTACACCCTGCTCTTTCCACTCTCGATCTAACACTACATTTTCATCAGTTTGCTGTGCATTCAAAACAGCTTCTTTAAATCGGTCTTGCAGCCCAAACCGTTCCTCTTTCATCCCATCCGTTAATTTAACTTGCATAGGGATATTATTAAACATCTGGATGAATACTTTCACCTCACCAAATGCATCATCAGTTATTAATTTCTCATTTGATTCTTCATTTATAGCTTCACCAAAAGCTTGACGAACCCCTGCCAAAATATCTTTCCAATCGTATTTAGCATTTCTTTCAACTGCAAGGAAATCAGCAACATGATAAACGCCTTTTACACCTTCCACTTCAAGAATTTTTTTAACTACAGTAGGTGCATCGCTAGCCTGATCCTTTTTATAATTATTACTCTTCCCAGAAGGTAGCTCTTCTGATAAAAGTACTTTCATCGTATTAGGACTAGGAGTAGGCTCTATTGATTTTATCTTCATTTTGTCACTCCTCGTAAATTTGTTTCCGTAATGATATTGTAACATAGCCACTTCTTCACTTGCTATCAATAGGTTTGAACTTGTCTACATCTGATGGAAAACACATGAATTTGTCATAATATTTCATTTTTACAGTATCTTTTTAGGGATATCGTTTTATATTTTATTCATGTTAGGAGAGACAAAGTATGTCAATAGCAAGCTCGGCGAAAGAAGCATTTGTTATTTCATCAGTAGCTGCTGGAATAATGCTAAGTGGACCTTCACTTGTAAAAGCAGGGGTTTCTGTAGAGCAAAATGATCATAAACATGTATCAATTGAAACATCACAGACTATTAGATACGGTCATATCGGCCAGATTGTGGAGAATGTTCAAACTAAATTGACGAACCTAACTCTTTATAAAGGATCAATTGATGCAGTTTACGGGAAGCAGACCGAAGAAGCTGTTAAGCAATTTCAACGTTTACACCACTTAAAAGTCGATGGGATAGTTGGAAAAGAAACTTTAACAAAACTTACTACATTAAATTCATCCGCCAAAGAACTAGTATACGGAATTCAAAGTGAGGAAGTTAAGCCCTTTCAACAACAATTGAAAACGTTAAATTATTATGAAGGCCAGATAGATGGGATTTTCGGTCCATTAACATTAAAGGCTGTCAAAGAATACCAAGAGAAGAATAATTTACATGTGACTGGTAAAATAAATACACCAACACAAATCCATCTTCTTTCTAACAGAAATAAAAAAGGAAAAACACTAAAATCTGTTAAGGTGAAAGCAATCCAAACCACAGAAGTGAAATCATCAGTCACTTCAATAGCAAAATCTCTTATAGGAACAAATTATGTTTGGGGTGGTACATCACCTTCTGGTTTTGACTGTAGCGGCTTTATCAAATATGTTTACGAGAAAGCAAATATCCTTCTACCACGAACTGTAAACGAAATTTGGAATTATTCTAAAGATGTGCAAAAGGTAGGAGTAGGTGATATAGTCTTTTTTGAAACATATAAACCCGGCCCATCACATGCTGGAATCTACTTAGGTAACGGTCAATTTATCCATACAAGTTCTTCAAAAGGTGTAACAATTAGTGACTTATCAAATAGCTACTGGAACGCAAGGTATTTAGGAGCGAAAAGGATACCAAACTCATAAAAATCTAATTAAGATTTACTAAACTAAATATAGATTTATACGCAAGTTATGACAATATTCATCATACTTGCGTATTTTTTATAGAGCTAAGATTTAAGCTTAATATTTCTTAGCACTTGAATTTTATCCACAGGTAAAAGGTAAAGAAATCAAGCTTTTATATTCTATTCTGTTCTACCCCATTCGTGATAAAACTGTTGTAAATATAACTCCATAAACTTATGTCTTTCTTCTGCTAATTCCTTCCCAGTATTAGTATTCATTAAGCTTTTTAGTTTTAATATCTTATCATAAAAATGGCGAATAGCATCTTTTCCTTCTTGATTTTCAGGGTCATATATAAGGTGTCCACGTGATCCTGAAAAGGCAAAAGTTCTTGCTATGCCGATTGCTCCAATCGCATCTAAGCGATCGGCATCTTGAACGATTTTCCCTTCAAGTGTTAATTGCATTTGAGGAGTATTGGTTCTAAAACTTATTTGTTGAATAATAGAAAGCACATGATCAATTACAGAAACATGCACTTCATGCCTTTTTAATAAGTCTTCTATATCAGTTGTAGAGACTCGAACATCTGGAGCAAGCTTTTCATCTATAAGATCATGCAATAAAGCTGCTAACTCTATAGTTAACAAGTCGGCATTTTCACGTTTCCCTATCAGCAAGGCATTCTTTCTCACTCTGTCAATGTGCCACCAGTCGTGACCACTACCTTCATTTATTAATTTGTTATATACAAAATTAGATATATCCTTTAGCACTACCTTTTTATCCATTTCACTTTTCTCCTTACTTACTAGAGTCCATAAGGCTAATGGGATGGGACGTATCGAATCCAAGCCTATTTACATATATTATCAATAAAAAAATCAATGAAAGGAAGCTTCTGTATGAGAAGATTAAAACGGCCAACACAACCAACAATAGGTCAGGCTTGGACTGGCAAGCATGTTATATTATTACAGTGTAAAGGTAATCAAGTGATACAGATTTACAAAAGTTATCATGCTCCACTAGAGCAGCCGCAATATCATTGCGCAGAAACCTTATCACAATTAATAAGCATTGGTTATTATATATACAAAATTACTCCTCTTTCAGGAAATCAAATTCAATACTTTTTAATTTTAGAATAACAAAAAGTTACACTTAGACATTATCTAACTTATACAGAATAAACAATACAACAATGGATTATTAAAAGACAGAAAAAAAGAAGCCCTGGTATTAGACTTCTTCTAGTAATTGCTCAATTTTCGGTTTTATATCACTAGGACTTGTATTTGGGGAGAATCTCTCAACAACCTCACCCTTAGAATTAACTAAGAATTTAGTGAAATTCCATTTAATTGCCTTACTCCCAAGTAAACCTGGAGCTTGAGCAGCTAACTCTACAAAGAGTGGATGTGCATTTTCACCATTTACATCTACCTTTGAATGCATTGGAAATTTCACTCCATAATTTATTTCACAAAAACTTTCTATGTCATCATTTTCTCCAGGTTCTTGACCCATAAATTGATTGCACGGAAAACCAAGTACTGTGAAGCCTTTACCACCTAGTTCATCATATAATTTTTGCAGTTCCTTATATTGTGGCGTGAAACCACATTTACTAGCAGTATTAACAATTAATAATACTTGATCTTTATATTCTGATAATGTTTTCTTTTCACCTTTTATCGTTTCAACTTCATAATTATAAATACTCATCATAAACCTCCCTTTTATTTTTCATTATTACATGATTAAAAAACCAGCGCAAATAGTAGTGTGTTAATTCCTTGACTTCATTCTCAACAAAAGAATTGCATTATCTACAATATTTAATAGCTCCTCAAGATCATCTTCTCCAAATAGGGAAATAAAGTTAACTTGATACTTTTGAATATATTTTATAGATGACATCGTCTGTTCTTTTATTGATATCAATTTGACATCATGATTTCCAGACCAATTCTTCTTTAACTTCTTATAAAAGAAAACATCATAATCCTGTGACTTACTGTCTTCAACAAATGTTAAAGATACAACACATCCCGGATTATTTATTGTTTGTAAGAGTTCTCCAGCTAATTGCTGTTGATCCATTTTAATATCAATTTGAACAAATGTACTTCTAAAGTGATCACTTACAAATTGAATAGAATATATACGTGACATAGTCGCCATATCAATAACATCACTTCGGTGTATAATTGAAATCTCATTCCCTAAGTCCAAGTCATAAATATAGCCTTCGATTACTACCTTCAAATTATCGAATACAGTTGGATCAAACATTCTTACCTCCTAAAGAGTAAGCTTTTCAAATAAAAAGTTACTATTTGCTCGCAATAATTTCCTAATCTACATTAACATCCATCTAAATGAACTTGCAGATTTAGTTATTTTTATAGCTGCAAGTTCATAAGTAGCTAAAAAGCTAAACTATGGGCTACAGCTAATCTTAGTAAAACCCACTGACTAATTAAGATTTCACATAATTCAATTTTCTTGCATTGTTGCTCGATATCAATATTAAACAGCAAACTATTTCATTCAGAATATTTTACCATAAATATGATATGAAGCTTCAAAAATTACCACTTACAAGCCACTCTAACCTGCTAAATAGTCATTCGAGAAATTTTTGAATTGAAAAATATTTCTAATTTTTCTATAATAGTGTATTAGCTATCAAAATTTTTTAATAAATATTAGTTGGTATATAAATTGAAAAGCAAAGAAAATAAAATGAATTACAAACCATTTTATCTATAACATTTTATTTTGTTAAGAATTAAGTAGTTTATATACTAATAAACAGAAACTTCACAAAGTCTAATAGCATCTTTTCTACATAGAATATACCTCTCATGCGATTATAACAAGTTACCATCGAATTCTTACGATTAGTTTGCTGCAGCTTTAAAGAAAGAAGTCTAATATAAATTTATGGGGGTGCTTTTTATGCCGATTAATATACCTAATCATTTGCCTGCAAAAGAAATTCTTGAGCAAGAAAACATTTTTATAATGGATGAAAAAAGAGCCTATTCACAGGATATACGTCCTTTGAACATTATTATTTTAAATATCATGCCTGAGAAAGAGAAAACAGAAACCCAATTATTACGACTACTAGGAAATTCACCGTTACAACTAAATATAACGTTTCTAAGACCTGAAACTCATAAGTCCAAAAATACTACGATTGAGCATTTAAAGGAATTTTATACTACGTTTAAGCATATACAACATAAAAAATACGATGGAATGATTATTACTGGAGCACCTATTGAGCATTTAGAGTTTAAAGATGTTTCATACTGGACTGAGCTACAAGCCATTATGGATTGGTCAAAAACAAACGTTACTTCAACTTTACATATTTGTTGGGGTGCACAAGCAGGACTTTTCCATCACTATGGCGTAAATAAGTATAAATTGGAAAAAAAATGCTTCGGTATATTCGAGCATGAAATCATTGATCCTACAGTAAAACTATTGAGAGGCTTTGACGATCATTATTATGTCCCACATTCTAGACATACAGATGTTTTCAAGGAACAAATTGAACAAGCTCAAGAATTACAAATACTTTCCGTTTCTGAAAAAGCTGGTGTTTGCCTAGTCATGTCTAAAGACGGTAAACAAGTTTTCCTTACCGGACATCCAGAATATGAATTAACTTCTTTAAAAGATGAATATGAAAGAGATTTAGCAAAAGGCTTAGAGATTAATATTCCTGAAAATTATTTTAAAAACAATGATCCAAAAAACAAGCCGATTCATTGCTGGAGATCTCATGCCCATCTTCTTTTTGTTAATTGGCTAAATTACTATGTTTATCAAGAAACACCATATCTTTGGGATTAAATTACTATTTGAGGATAAGAAAAGTGATATTGATTATTTCACCATAGAGCATATAATAGATGATTTGAATCGCCTACCAATCTCAATGGATTTTACAAGAATTTAACATCTTAAGAAATACTTAATAAATGCTTTATAAATAAATAACATTTATATGGTAATCTTTAAGACAAATTCAGTTCATATAAACATATTAATTGATATGAGCTGTTTTTGTTTGTATTGAACTGTTTCAGATTAGATTGAGGTGAAAATGTTGAAAAAGGTTTTAATTTTAACAGCCAAGTATGGTAACGGTCACGTTCAGGTTGCCAAAACATTGGAAAACAAATGCAAAGAACTTGGATTTGAGAAAATTGTAGTATGCAACCTTTACTCTGAATCCTTCCCTATATTTTCTGAGATAACTCAATACCTTTATTTGAAGAGTTTCTCAATAGGTAAACAATTTTATCGCCTCTTCTATTACGGAGTAGATAAGATTTATAATAAACGTATGATGAATCTATATTTTAAAATGGGACACAAACGTTTACATCAAATTGTTAAAAATGAACAGCCTGATATGATTATCAATACATTTCCCATGATCGTCGTACCAGAATATCGTCGCAAAACAGGAACTGTCATTCCTACATTTAACGTATTAACAGATTTCTGTTTACACAGAATCTGGGTCCATGAAAATATAGATAAATACTATGTAGCAACAAAAAATGTGAAAGAAAAGCTAATTAGTATTGGTATTAGCCCTAGCACAATTAAGGTAACAGGTATCCCAATTCGTTCGCAGTTTGAACAAACAATTCACACAGCAGAGATTTATAATAAATATAACCTGGATCCTACTAAAAAGACCTTATTAATCATGGCAGGAGCACATGGAGTTTTAAAAAATGTTAAGGAATTATGTCAAGCCTTTATCTCCAAAAGTACAAATACCCAAACTGTTGTTGTTTGCGGAAATAACTTACTTTTAAAAGAAAGTCTTGAGGCTCTTTCATTGAGCTATCCGAAACAAATTAAAGTTATGAGTTATGTTGAAAGAATAGATGAGTTATATCGCATCGCTTCATGCATGATTACTAAACCTGGTGGAATAACATTGACTGAAGCAACCGCTTTAGGCGTACCTGTCATTCTCTATAAACCAGTTCCTGGTCAGGAAAAAGAGAATGCCTTATACTTCGAAGGAAAAAAGGCTGCAATTATAGTAAATCAAATTGAGGATATATTTGATGAGGTAAATAATCTTTTAGGAGATGAAAAAAGATTAAATCAAATGAAAGATAATATTAAAAAAATTCACGTTCCACAATCTGCTGACTTAATATTGGAGGATATGCTTAAAGAAGCATCATATATAAGAGATAAAAAACTGATGATTGGCTCTGTAAATTACTAAATCTTTTTGGGTGAAAGAGTTTAACAACTTACCTGGAGGTTTAAAATGGATACAAGTACTCATATCACTTTTGGGTTTGGTTTAGCAGGTCTGGCTTATCTCGATCCTGCTGTTTCTTCAGACCCATCACTTGCTAATGCCATTTTATTCGGAACTGTACTAGGTTCAAATGCGCCTGATTTTGACTATTTGATAAAATTAGTTAAAGGTAATGGAATGTATATTGAGCATCATAGAGGTCTTTCACACTCAGTTTTCGCCCTAATGATATGGTCTTTATTAATTTCCGGCATCATTTTATTCTTTGCAGGTAATATTGACTTCTTCCCTATACTTTTTTGGACATTTTTAGGTGTTGTTTTACATGTTGGTTTAGATCTTATGAATGCATACGGAACACAGGCTGGAAGGCCCTTCACAAAGAAATGGCTATCATTAAATTTTCTACCTTTAATAGACCCAATCATTTATCTTTTTCATGTACTTGGATTTATCTTATGGTATCTTGGGTTCTCTCCAGGACCTACATTCGCCTATGTATATATCTTTATAGCAATTTACATTATTATTAGGTTTTTCATATACAAGGTAATACGCGGTATTATTATTAATACTACTGAAATGGATGGTATTTTAACACTTATTCCTTCAATATGGTTACATAAATGGGATTTTGTTATTGAAACTAACTCAACCTATTATGTTGGTTCAGTAACATATAAAAATCTTCAATGGATTCACCACTTTAATAAACATGATGAAAATTGCCCTAAAATAAAAACGTCATTAAAAGATAAAAACGTCGTCCATTTTTTAGCAAATTCAGCTCATACACATGCACTTATCGTTCCTGGAATAAACGGAGACGAAGTTCGTTGGTTGGACTTACGATTTCGCCATAGAAATCATTACCCATATATGGCTGTTGCTAAAATCAATAGACATAATGAGATCATTTCCTCATATACAGGGTGGATACACCGTTCAAAAAGATTGGAAAATAAATTAGCTACAAATAATAAAAAATTGGTACAGCTTTAGTACAGAAAAAGACTGTTCACTTTGATGAACAGTCTTTTAATTTGTACATAAAGTAATTTACGAGTCCTTCAGACTGTTTAAATTTCGAGGTACGAAGCTTTGTGATGGGCGGTGTTGATGAACACTTTAGTAAGGAGAATAACGAAGAAAGCTACGCTCCAAAATGAACATGCATTTCTCATGCACGAATAACCATCTAAATGGAACTATTAATAACATCCTGATGAATATTTACTCCTATTAGGTTCAAAATAACCTCAGTACAGTAATTAATTCACTTGATCTGTAGGAGGATAAAATAATATGACCAAAAAAGTTAATAATGGTAGTGAAAATCAAAACTCACCAAAAAAGAATATGCATGAAATAGAATTAGCAGAAGAACACATTCCTGGAGATAATAGCAAAGGTAATAAAAGAAATAAAGATCAACGAGATAAAACGAGAACAGAATAAAAAATGGCAACAGGAATGTATCCTGTTGCCATTTTTTATTCTCCCAATCCTTCGGTAGTAATTGCTCTTTCAACCGCTGCTAACGCTTCTTCAGCATCGCTACCACTTGCAGAAATCGTAATTTTAGTACCTTTAGAAATCCCTAATGACATAACGCCCATAATTGATTTCAAATTTACAGTACGTCCATTTGCCTCTAAATTCACATCAGATGTGAATGAATTAACAGCATTCACCAATGCTGTTGCTGGTCTAGCATGCAATCCTGCTTCATGTGTAATTGTAAAAGACTTTTCTGCCATAATGTACATTCCCCTTTCTTTTAGCAAATGCAGCTTAGATTTTAAGATGATTATGTAAAGTACTCATCTTGTGCAGCATAAAATAAGCTACATTAGTATTACCATAATTATAAACCTTTTTTCAAAAAAGAAAACTAATTTTCTTACGACATATTCATTAAATATTCAGTTTTTTTTGAATATTATCGAAATACTTCCCTACTAGCCTGTTAATTAGTTTTCACTTCGTTAAGATATTAGTTTTGTTGCGATCGTTAAACTCTATAAACCTGTTGATTTAAAATATTATAATGGATATGTAAGGTAAAGGTATCCGTATTCATTCTCTCAACTACAAAATATTCATTTTCTTTCTGAGAAATCAATACTAATGATGATTTTTTTATTAGTAAACATTCATTCTCTAACTCACTTATACTAGCACATGCCCTTTGGAATCCTACCCAATCAACATTTCTACTGCATGTTACAATCACTTCTTGATCCTTTATGTAAAGTTTACGCATAAAATACCCCCAAGGCTTTACTGCATTATATGAAGCTATTTGTGAAAGTATCATTTATTTTCAGTTTAAAATTCAGAAAGTTTTGTTAAAAATTACTACTTATCCTTGACGGTTTTTGCTTATCTAATGTATAGTTAAAGTATCATCAATTTGAATATATATAATAGCATCCTTTGTAATCAAATCATCTTCGTACATATCATATTCTTTTTATGATAAAATTTTTTTAGCACCACCTGTGCTACAGTATTAGGAGGATTAAGTACTATGCAAAACGGTAAAGTAAAATGGTTTAATAATGAAAAAGGTTTTGGATTTATCGAAGTTGAAGGTGGAGACGATGTATTCGTACACTTCACAGCAATTCAAGGTGACGGCTACAAATCATTAGAAGAAGGTCAAGAAGTTTCTTTCGAAATCGTAGAAGGTAACCGCGGACCACAAGCAGCTAACGTTTCAAAGTTATAATCAACTACCTTTAAAAAAAGTGATTTAACCATAAACATATGAATTCACAGAGATTGGGGATATTCTCCAATCTCTTTTTAATTTCACTATTGTTATTGACCTCACTAAATATTTTTATAGGTAAAGTTTCACAAAAACAGTTTAACTAAATATGAATACATATATACATGAAATTCCAAAAAAACGAGAACTATTTATGTTCTCGTTTTTTGACTTATTAATAAGTATTCAATTGCTTTAACGTTTTGTTTAATACCTTTTTCAATTCGACTAACTTCGTTCTGATTAAACACATTTGCATTGTTCGCTATAAAGACTAATTTATCTAGATCTTTATAGATTTCTGAAAACGCTTCTTTAATAGATGAATCTAAAGGCTCATTTGACACCGTCACTTCTACTCCTTCTATTATAAATTTTGCGAAAAAATAGTTCATTATCTTTACTTAGATGCTATATTTTTACAAACAATATATCTACTTCTATTTTACCACGACATTTTAATTTCGGATATATTTATAAAATTGTTTTTTTTAACGAATATTTCATCTTTAAATTCAAAGACTATACTTGGAGGTGTTAGATCATGGATCAAATTAATCATACAGGACTAATTAGCGGAATGAATGATATAAGTCAACTTGAAGCTGCTGTTAAATCTGCACAGAAAATGGTTGGGTCCGCAACAATGCAATTAGATCCTGAAGCTCTTGAACATGCAGAAAATGCAATAAAAGATGCCAAAGAGATCATGAATAGATCAACTGAAACTGGAGTTGATCAGTTGTTTATTTCTGAACAAAAAAAGCTCTTAGAACAATGTGAACATCAATTAAGTGAAGCAAAGCAATAAATAGCTGTTCTTTTGAAAATCAAATAGGTTGGTATAAAAAAAATCCGCTTTTAGGCGGATTTTTTTACTTCTTAATTATGTTAGCTTTTTTCCAACATCTTTTATTTTCAATCCTACAGTACATTGATTAATACAAAAAGAATGTGCAAAACGTTTACCACTTTCCTCACGTAGATGTTTTTTGACTAAACAATCCACACAATATGTGTCAATGATTTCACTTAATTCTTGTAATGTTTGCTTTTTACTCATCTTCTTCTACTTCCTCATCAATGATCAATTTACTACTTATTTCTATTCCTTCCATAGCTTGGGTTGCAAGTTTATCAGCTTCCGTATTTTCTTTTCTGGAGATTGATTCATAACTAGGCATTATTTTAAGCTTTTTTAATTGTTGTTCAATTTTATCTAACCATAAATTAAATTCTTCTTCATAACAAGGCCATTCTCCTGATAATTGCTTTAATACAACTTGCGAATCACCATAAAACTGAATTTTTTGTTTGTTAATACCATTCTCTTCAAGGATTGTAACTAAATAAGCAAATGCAGCATATTCTGCTTCATTATTCGATCCTATACCATCTACCTTTTCATTCATTCTAATGCGATATCGCTTTCCACTTTGCGTATAATAGATAACAGCACCAAAACCAGCAATTCCAGTTGTTTTTTGAAAACCACCATCAAAAAAAGCAACTACATCATGTGGTTCATCCTTAACAATATCCCTGAATTTTTTAAGTTCTTTTAAATTCCAAGATTGCTCATCTTCAGATATAAACTGAAGGTTCTTTACTCTACCTGTAGAAGTAAAATCCTCAGCTAAAACAATGGCTTCTTTTAATGATAAATATTCAGACACAAGACTTGTTTCGAGCTTTCTTTTTGTTATATATGTCCACTCAATTCTGTATTTCACTAATTTCACTCCTGAAAACGAATTTTCTATAAGGTGTTTGCACTTTTCTAAAAGCTTATCTTCTACATTATTTCTTTTATGTACTAATATTATCAGTATGCTATAATCATATTCGATTTACTTTAGCTTCAACACAAATTAATAATGGTATCTATTTTAACATTGTTTAATTTTTTGTGAAACAATTTACAATTTTAGAGGGGGCTTTTCTATCTATGATTGAGGTGTATGTTGATGGTGCAAGTGCCGGTGATCCTGGTCTATCAGGTGCAGGTGTGTTTATTAGAGGGCATGGTACTGCTGAACAATATTCCCTTCCTCTTGGAAAAATGACAAACCATGAAGCAGAATACCATGCTCTTATTAAAGGTATGGAAATTTGTCAGAAACAAGGCTATAAAGTTGTATCTTTTCGAACTGATTCTCAACTTGTTGATCAAGCAATTGAAAAAAAGTTTGTGAAGAATAAGACCTTTTACCCTTTATTGCAACAAGTGTTGGAACTTTCCGAACAGTTTGACTTATTCTTTATAAAATGGATTCCTAGTAAAGAAAATAAAGTTGCTGATCAGTTAGCAAGAGCAGCAATACTGAAGCAATAGGCACGTTCTTGAATGCTTGCTGATAGTGCATCCTAGATGTACATTGAAACATTCTTTAAAGAATAACGTAGCAAAATGACATAAACTCATAAGCTGTTTCATTTAAGTTTTTCTAAAGCAATAAGTTAGGTAGTGCCGAAAAAAGATTTAGAAAGATGGAAAAAAAGTGAATAAATTAGTAGCAGATTCAAGTTTATTATTTGTAGCATTTATCTGGGGTGCAACTTTTGTCATTGTTCAAAAAGCTATTGAGTTTTTACCACCCCATTTATTTAACGGAACTCGGTTTTTATTGGCAACCCTATTATTATTACTTTTTGTAAGAAAAAGATTTTACTTACGAATCACAAAAGAATTGTTAATTTCAGGTGTTTTTTTAGGTTTCATCTTATTCTTAGGCTATGCTTTTCAAACTGTAGGGTTACTGTATACAACATCATCTAAAGCAGGATTTATTACAGGATTAAGTGTAATGATAGTACCTCTACTATCTCTATGGATATTAAAAGAGAAACTAAGATCAATCGTAGTTGTTAGCTCGGTAGTTGGAACACTAGGCCTATATTTTTTGACACTTTCAGATATAGCTAGTGTTAATCTAGGAGATCTTCTCGTTTTGTTTTGTGCTTTAGCTTTCGCACTTCATATCGTTTTTACAAGTAAATACACGAAGAAACATGATGCACTTTTATTAACCATTATTCAATTATTTACCGTTTCGTTGTTTAGTTTTTTAAGTTCAAGTATATTTGAAAATCACTCAGCAATTTCAATGGAGGATTTCTTACACGTCGATGTTATTATCGCATTAGTGATTACTTCAATTTTTGCAACTGCATTGGCATTTCTAATACAAACAAAATATCAGCAAATTACCTCTGCTGCAAAGGTTGCATTAATATTTGCCATGGAGCCTGTATTTGCTGCAGTCACAGCATTTGTCGTTATTCAAGAAAGACTATCTACCAATGGAATACTAGGTTGTACTTTGATTTTTTTAGCGATGATTCTTACGGAAATTCCTATGGCGAAGCTTACACACCGTAAAGAATTATTAAAATAGTAGTAAGATACAGATTCATAAAGTAGATTTAACCAACCTTTACACATTATGTAAAGTTCTGCCTATTTTCTTATGACCTAAGAAAAAATATAAGATTGAAATAGCTAGTATCTTTAGCTATTTCTTTATTTCCACCTAGGTATACTTGTTTTTTGAACAAAATAGTTGAATATGGAGCCCAACTAAACCGATATTGTCTTATACATAAATACATAAACTAATAGGGCTAGCAATGAATTTTATAATAAATGAAGTGCTTGTAGATATTTTAATGCCTGTTTACGATCCGTTATCAATTCTTTATTAAACATTTCTAATAATGAGATAAAAAATGCTCCATCAAATTCTTTTTGTATTTTCAACGTAAGCTCAATTGCTAGGTTTACCATTGAATCATTAGCATCTGTATAATGTTTCCCGAACTGGATAAAACCATAAGCATCCTCACCCAGGATAAATCCTTTAGCATTTAAATAATCTACGTATTCATCAACTGTTTTTCCCATTTTTTCAAAATCATCCTCAAATTAAACGTATAAGAAGATCATATCGAAAATTGTCGATTATATCTATCTTTTTAAATTTTTTAGAACAATTTCTTTCATTTAACTTTAACTTTTAAAGCCAAGTATTCTTTTCCTTTTTCTTAATTATAGGCTCTGTTAAACTTTGTTGTTGATTTCCGTTACAAGCATTCGCTTTCCCAGAACAAACGCTGTTCGTTTTTTTCCTAGGGAGCTTCTCGTAACCTGCGCGCCTGCGGGGTCTCCCTTTGACACGCTTCTCTAAGCAGGCGTATGATTTATTCACCTCCAATCAACATAGTGCTAAAAACAACATTAAGCTTTAACATTGCCTAATTATTAAGGAACCTGACTAAACCTTTTAACAACAGACAAGATCTCATAGCCAATATAAGCAAATTGTGAATCAATAAAGCATGACTTTAATTATTTTAAAATTATTGGTCATAATAAACTGGGAGGTGAAATGATATGAGTAGTGAAAAGAGAGGAAATAATCGCGGACAAATAGCGCCTAGTGTAAATCCACAAGGCCATGGTGAGGATGTTGAATTTTCAACAGAACCAAAAAGTAAGCTTGAAAATGCAGCAAAAAAGAAAAATACCAAATAATAAGAAAAGTGAAAGAGCCTTGATCATGCCGTAAAAACTGGAGATACATTGACTAAGGTTCAAGTAAACAAAGTAGCGAGTACAAGCTTTATACTTTCTGATCTTATAAAATAATGAGAGAGGCAGAATTAAGCCGCCTCCCTCATCTATATCGCTTCTTCAACAGGAGATATTTTTTTAAGCAGTGAATAAATTCCTTTTAATTCAAGATCTTTTAACTTAGCCAAAGCTTTGTCCTCGTCAATATTTAGTCTTGCATCCTCTATTATACATTCCAATGGAGCTTCACAATTTATTTCTGCAAGCTTTCTTGATAAATGGAGCATATCAAGGTCATTTTCAATTTTCGTTTTTTGTCCCTTTGTAAGCTCTGATAAATTATCTAAGATTCCTTCAATTGATTGATATTGGGAAATTAGTTTAAATGCTGTTTTTTCGCCTATACCTTTTACACCAGGATAATTGTCGCTAGAATCTCCCATTAACGCCTTTACATCTATCAACATTGCCGGTTCAATTTCAAATTCCTCGATATAGTTTTCTTTCGTATAATGCTTGTAATTTCCAATACCCTTTTGAAAGATTAATACATTTACTCGTTCATTTAATAGCTGTAGAATATCCTTATCTCCAGTGATAATAGAAATATCCATATCATTTTCGAATGTTTTGGTTAACGTGCCAATACAATCATCTGCTTCATAACCTTCAATTCCGATATTAGGAATATTAAATGCCTCAACAACATCTTTTGCTAAATCGAATTGTGGAATCATTTCAATTGGTGCTTCAGGTCTATTTGCTTTATAATTGTCAAACAATTCATTTCGATACGTTTTACTTCCCATATCCCAACAACATATAACATGTGATGGCTTTGTATATTCGATTACAGCAATTAAATGCTTCAACAGTCCATTAATTGCATTTGTTGGAATACCGTTACTATTGATCATGAATTGCCCATATACAGATGTAGCATAAAATGAACGAAACAATAAAGCCATTCCATCAACAATTAATAAATGATCTTTTTTCATTGTTATTTCGCCTCTTTCAAAATTATCTTATTTTATTTTGATTATATTTCACCTGTGTTAGTATAACATAGTGAATTTGGAATTGTGATGGTACTTCACGCCAAAACGAACATGTTGCTTGCAAGCTATGTATCTATCATTTTTTCACCTGAGCATAAAAATAAAAAAACCTGTAGAGAATTCGAGAAGACTCTACAGGTAAAAATTAATCCTTATTCTGACTGCTTAATTTCTGTGCTTCATGTTGAGCATATGAAGCAAACTCTGTATTAAAATCATTCTTTTTCTTTTTATTATTATTACGTTGAGCATTTGCATTTCCAAGTTTTGTACGACCCATTTTAACACTCACCTTTCAATGATATTCAAGATTAGTTTCCCCACATAATCTCTTTTTATATAAGTGAAAGGGTTGTTGAATAATGGGAATTGCAAAAATAGATAATGTTATTTACCATATTTTCTTTCAACGTATTCTTTAACCATTTGCTTTGTCACTGATTTTCTTGTTGGGACAATACCTTTAGAAGCTAAGTAGTTTATTTCAGCTGTCACTTCATTAATTTTATCTACTTCAAAGGGCAAAGCATTAACACAACAAAACACAGCTTCTTCAATTAGTGTTTCTCGCTTTGCTTCTAATTTTAAAAACGTTTGGACATGCTGATGCTGGCTATTACTATGTTTTGTTATAGCTTCATGAACATTACTCATGGAATTCACCTCTTTTTTTCATTAGCTTTTTGACATGTTCTTTAGGAGTCCAGCAATCAAATTTATAAGTTGGCTTTGTTTCATACTTTAACCGATTACAGGTAAACACCATACCATCTTCTTTACGCTCAGCCAAAAAATGAATACAAGTAGCACAAACATGATATTTTGCTTCCATGCTCATTCCTCCTAAACATGCAATCATATCCATTGATTTTACCACATGTTAAGATACTAGCTCCATCTTTTATTCTATAAAATAAGTTTTAAGGTGTTTTCGATATCACTTTTTTGCTGCTTAAGAATTTCAGTATTTTGAGGCTGAATATCCAATAATGCTTCAAAACCTTCTTGGACTTGCTCATTAATATCCTTTACTACATGTGAATGTATTTCATTGATCACTTTTTCATAATAAGCTGCAAAATTATTGTTATACGTTTTTAATAGATCAGATATCGGTTCATTAAACCGTTGGATTAAATCTTCACTCATTACTTTTTTTTCATTTTTTTCAAAAAATGATTTAGTATTCTTAAAAATCTTTAATGATGGTTTCAAAATTGAGATCATATCATTAGAAAACTCTATTGTTATATTCGGTGTATGAATATCTTGTTTTTCTAAATTTGTCACAGAAATAGAAGGTGATATTCGTTTAATAATTTGTGACAACCTTACAAATTCATCATTTATAGCTTTATAAATAACATTTTCAATCCTTAGTGATGTTGCTTGTAGCTCTTGAACTAGCTCAAATTCAATTGTTTTTATAAGATCTTTCAAACATAACGATAAAGCTTGTTGTGTGTTTGCAGATTGATGAAAAACCCCAGGGTGAAAGGCCTCCTTAAAAAAATCATTAAAGCGGAAAAACAACCTCTGTTTTAAGTAAAATATAAGTTCTTCTATCTCTTGATTAACCGTTGAAACAATATGTTGATTCGTTAATCCAATTAATTCATTTGTAACTTGCTCTCTTTCTTTGCGCAGCTTTTGTAATTCTTGTTCTTTTTCCGCTTTATCTTTATTTGCTGCCTCTATAAAAGATTGAATTCTTTCTAGACAACGTTTTAAATCCTCACGAATAGAAAGGAGAGATGTATTAGTTAATTCCTGTTTGATAAAATACTCGAAATGACTCTTAAATTCATCAAACTCGGCTTCCTTCTTATTAGATAAAATATTATGACTTGATACACCATACAGCCTCATATTTCTTATATCATGCTGTAATAATTGGTCTCTAATATAATCTTTTACAAGATCAACTTCTTCTTCATCCTGTGCAAGATCTATTGCATTTATAATAAAGAACATCTTATCAAGTGTGAAGGAATCTTTAACCCTTCCTAACTGTCTTAGAAATTCTCTGTCTCCTTTAGAAAATGGATGATTATAATATGTGACATACAATATAGCATCTGCTTTTTTAATGTACTGAAAAGCAACATCAGTATGTCTTTTGTGTAAAGAATCAGCTCCAGGTGTATCAACAAGTGTAATTCCTGCTTTTGTAATAGCACAATCATAATAAACAATCACTTCTTCAACTAAACAAGATTTCTCTTCTTTTGCGACAAAATCCTTCATTTCATCTGTTGTTGTAACAACCAATAAGCCATCCCTAGAATTTGTGAGTTCTTGATAATGAAATAAAGCAGTTTTATACTTTTTAATTTGCTCAATTTCGGTCGTATTTTTGCCCTTTAGTGTTTTAAGGTTTTCTGCTGCCATATCAAGAGTAGTAATTGCTTCTACCTTTAAGGATGGGATTGCCTCATTCATTTCTGTTAATAACTTTTCACTCGGTTTAAGTTTAACATCAACAACTCCATGTTTTTTTTGATTTGTGGTTTGTGTAATTTTATTTATAGTCGCTGTTGTAGGGTTTGGAGATGATGGTAAAAGTCGGTTACCAATTAAAGCGTTAGCAAATGATGATTTTCCAGCACTAAAAGCTCCAAATAAGGCAACTGTAAATGTACGATCATTATAGCTCTTTACTTTTTCCTCTATTGCATTTATAAATTGCTTAAAACCTTTTATATTTTCTAAGTTCTTAAGAATTTTCTCTGTTTCAATTATAAATACATCTCTATTCTCAATGTGATCGGCAGAAAACTTCGCTACTATATTTCCTGTTTTCTTCTCTGTTATCATTTCCTTATTTTCGCGAAGTGTATCACTACTTCGAGTTGTTTTAGTATATAATTGATTATTTGTTAACCAATTTTCACTATCATTGGCATCACCTTCTAATTTATCCACTAAAAGATGATTTAAATTGTTTGTGTAATTTTCTAACTGCTTAAACTTCGCTAAAATATCTTCGTTCTGCTTTATCTCCTTTAAACAGATGTTCAGACGATGATTAAAGTCGTCAAAAATGTTTTGTTTATCTTCTCTTATTTGGTCAATGATTTTTTTGAAAATCATCATCACCTGGGACTTACTATGTTTTTTTATAAGCTCACTTACATCAGATGAATAAGTTAAAACATATTGATCATTAAAAGAAGCTCCTGGCTTCAATGCTTCAGAAATCACATTATCTGTAATCGAAACTGAAAATACTTGTGTTAGATTAACAATCTCACTATTATGGATATCATATTTCTTAATAACTTCCTTAAGCAAAGGGGTAAAATGCCAAGTAATCTGCGTTTCAAGATTCTTCGATAAGCTAGCATAAAGCTCTTTTTTTCTATTATCACGTTCTTGCTCTGTTTTAGTTTTTGCAAAAAGAAAACCAACTTTAAATGAAGGATCAACCGCCTCAATATAAGCTGCTGCTTTTTCTCTCGTTTCATATGGAACTAAATTTGCACTTTTTAAAATCGATTCAACTTTTTCCGTTATTTCGTTGTTAATTTCTTTTAGTTTATCTTCTTCAGATTGAATAGAGTCCTCTAATGCTTTCTTTTTATCAAGTTCATTACTCAATGAATTTTGGAGCTCTTCTTTATTTTCATTATTTATCTCTAGATGTTCTTGATATTGTTCAATATGGTCTTCAAGTATTTGTTCAACGGAGTTTTGAATATTTCTTTCGATATATTCCATTCTTTTATGAACAACTGTCGTTATAAGCTTTTTAATGTGTTCTAGTTCATTATATGGATGATTATCGTTCTTTAAAGTTGTAAAAAAGACATCATTTTCATGTAATCCTATCTCGGAAAATGATTCATTAATTTGACTTTTAAAGTCCTTAAACGAAACTTCATTTTCCTCATGCTTATCAATCTGATTAACAATCAAAAAAATCATTTTGTTACGTTCAATCATTTCCCCAACAAACGAAAGATTCTCCTCAGATTGAACATGATTATAATCTGTTACATAAAAAACAACATCAGCAAGATGGACCATTGATTCTGTAGATAGCTTATGTGCAGCGTCTGTTGAATCAATACCAGGAGTATCCATGATCACTACATTTTCTGCAAGATTTTGATAGGGTTTTCTAATTGATATTCTCTCAATTTCATCACCTTGCTTACAATACTCCTTAATTTGATTAATTGAGTATTGACCAGTTAGCTCTATTTCTTCATTCCTATTTGAAAATAATGATACATGTTCTTCACCTTTTTCAAGTAACACTAAATTAGCGCTTGTGGGAATAGGACTTGTAGGTAATATTTGTTCATCTAACAATTTATTAATCATAGTCGATTTCCCAGCAGAAAAATGACCCGCAAAAGCTATGTATAACTTCTCATTGTATAGCTTATTAGCTACTTCTAATAGTTTTCGTCCATTTTCAGTATCCTTTTTATTAACATTGTCATAAATTTGTTTTATTTTTTGGATGAACTCATTTGTTAAAGCCGCTGTCATAGTAATCCCCTTTGTTTATCTAATATAAATTAATTATATCTTATCGAATTAAATTAAATATTTCTATTTTAACTTATATTAAAGAAAAAACAAATGAAGTTTTCTTCTTTTTTCCAGTCTAAAATAACATTAAGCTTTATATTTAGCATGATGTCTTTGAATAGTAAGTTATCTAACAAAAAAAGCCCACATTCTATGTGGACTCGAATTATGCTTTTTGAGCATCAATATTTTTTAATATGTAACCAATCAAGAGACTGTAAGTAATTACGGTACCACCCACAAATAACATCGTCATATCCGTAGAAGACCTCCATTTTCAATGAGAAGTATTTTCAATGTAAATTCATTTTATCATCAATGATAATCATTTTCAATATATATTTGAAAAAGTCTGGCTATTCATTATCTTCTAGGAACAAATCTAGACTTCGAGTTAAAAGCTTCATGATAATTCGTGTATTTTTGTAGTGCTTTTTCCTCAGTAGGAATTCTAACTGTCATCATGACAATATTTAATAATGTAAATATAAGAGCTGTTACATAAGCCTGAAATAATAGTGGAATGATTAAAATCTCCACTGCTACTATAATATAGTTCGGATGTTTTAAATACTGATATGGACCTTTGGAGACAACAATATCATTTGGAACAATAATAATCTTAGTATTCCAATAGGGTCCTAAACTCATAAGTGCCCAATACCGAATCATTTGTGTGATAATTAAAATTGGAATCAATAAATACCATAGAACAGAAATCTCCCGCTCAAACATCATAACTTCAAACAAAAGGGATAAAAGAAATAATGTATGAAGAGCGACTATAAACCTGTAATGTTCCCTTCCATGCTCAATCCCGCCTCTATCGATCATCCATTTTTCATTTCTTTTGGCTATTGCTAACTCTGTTATTCTTTGTAATATTAACAAAGAAAAAAACACATAAAACATTTAACTATCTACCCCTTCCAAGAAACTAATAATAATTCAGAGCTGAACCCAGGTCCTAATGCACCAATTATTCCAAAATCTGATTTTTGACCTAGTTCTTGTATTAAATATTTTTCCAGAACGTACATAACAGTTACTGATGACATATTGCCATGATTTTTAAGTACTTCCTTAGAAATAAATAGTTGTTCCTCAGTAAAACCTAACCCATCTATGTACGCATCAATAACTTTTTTCCCACCTGGATGTGCGATAAAGTGATTGATCTTTTTTAAAGTTAGATGATGCTCATTAAGAAACTCAATAATTTGTGGTTTTAACCATTTCTTAATAATTGCAGGGATATTCCTAGAAAAGATAACATACAATCCATTATTCTTGATATCCCATCCCATAACATCCTCAGAATCTTTCATTAAAGTTGATCTAGTTCCAATAATTTCAGGTAAAGCAGCTAATTTAGATCTCTCTTTCCAGTTGAATGATTTTCCGGCAATACAAGTGCAAGCAACACCATCGGCAAATAATGAAGTACCGATTAAATTACTTTTACTATGATCATCATGCTGAAAAGTTAAACTACAAAGCTCAACAGCAATCACTAGTACAACTGAATCAGGATATGCTCTGCAATATTCATAAGCTCTTGATAAACCACTTGCACCTCCTGCACAACCTAAACCCCAAATCGGTATTCGTTTTGTTGTTTTCTTAAAGGGAAGCTGGTTCATAATTTTCGCATCAATACTAGGTGTAGAAAAACCAGTACTACTTATAAAAAAAATAGCATCTATTTCTTCAAAAGCAATAGGTCTGCTTAATATTTGTTGATTGGAGAGGCAATTTTTAACTGCTTCTACGCTATACTTTACAGCTTTCTCAATATACAAATCATTTTTTTCTGCAAAGGAATGCTCCTTTTGATACCATGTAAGCTCCTCTGCAAATTGTCTTTTTTCAATTTGACCGTTACTAAATACGGTTAATAAACGATCAATATCCTTAAAGGAATCACTAAAGATTTCCCTGCAAAGTTCAACAGCTGTAGTTTGACTTATTTCATTTTCAGGTATTGCTTTACCAACTGATAAAATTGTTGCCATTTCATTCACCTCAAATTCAATAAGGTTACTATTTCCAATGATATACAATATTATCCTGTAAAAAACAAAAAAAGCCTTCCCAAATTTTTCGGGAAGACGTTTTAAAGGAGTTGTTGTTGTGCTTTCTTATTATATAATAAAAGATGTTCTTTCTCATTGAGAATATTTGGTATAAATGGTTTTGTTACCTATAGAGATTAAGACAAACAATATCATTCCAAATCTTTGACTAATCCATTCAATACTTAACTTAAGATATACTGTGTTCAAAATAATAATATTAAGAATTTAAAAAATAAGCCATAAAAATTTCATCATCATATTTATTACCTATTTTCACTTGCTCTTTTTGTATACCTTCTGTAACAAAACCATATCTTTCATAAAGTTTTTGCGCTAATCCATTAGATGAAAACACAGTTAAACATAATTTGTGTAAGCCATTAACTCGACACCAGTTCAATGTATATGTCATGATTTCACTACCAATCCCTTTACCTTGTACACGATCTATCAACCATGTTCTAAAGAGCCCTGTATGACTCTTCATTTCTAATTCCCCTTTGATTATTCTTGCAATACCTACAATTTCCTTTTCCTTTTCAACAACAATATACATATTGTTGGCACGATGCATTTCTTTAATGAAATTCTGTTCTTCTTCAATGCTTCTTGGTTTTTCTTTTTGAATATATGTACCAGAATCGATAATTTTTTTTACAGCATCTATAATTTGAGGAGCATCTTCCTCCATTGCTTTTCTAAGGCAAAATTCCTCTCCATTTTTAGCTAAAATGATTTTAGATTCAGTTCTCTCATTTTTCAAAACATACACCTCTTTAGTAATATAGTCCTTCAAAAATAACTATAGTTGGTTGTAACTTTTATGTTAGTAACATCGCCTTAATATAAGGTTATATAATCTAAAAGAATTAATCCTGCAGCGAAAATTAATTAATTTTGATCATCTTACAAATTTCAACAAAAATTTATTATTTTTGTGTAAAACGTACTTCTATTAATATGTTTTATGCTAATATAAAGTAACAACTATAGGCTGGAGGAACTAGGAAGAAGATGAATAAAGATGTGATAGATCAATTATTAGATGGAACAATGGCTTCAATTAAAATGCTACTTACAGTCCCCTATTCAATCGAAGATACAACAAATGTAATACCTATTGATCAGACTCTTCACTCTGTTCAAATTGACCTTAATGGTGAATTAACAGGAGCTATCCTCATTCAAGGACAAACAGGTGTTTACAGTATGATCGGAGAAGGAATGTTTGGTATGCCTGTTACTGGTGAGTTATTACAATCATTTATTGGTGAATTTGCCAATATGTTAACTGGTAATTTGGCCACACTTCTTTCAAACCAAGGTTTTACTACAGATATCTCAACTCCGAAGTTTCTTTCAGACTTACAAAACGTAAAATATGAAACATTTGTTACAATACCTATAGAAATAACAGAGCATGGAAACCTTTCTATTTCTTTGTGTATAAATTAGCAAAAACGGCTGACTATTTGTCAGCCTATTTTTATTTATTTTTTTCGTTAATCTCGTCTATTTAGGTGACTATCCCTTATATGCTAAGCACCTTTTATTAAGCGCTTTTCTTTAAGTGCCAAACTTTACGCCACACGAATTGCTTTACCAAAAGGTACCTTAGGAACAAATTCATAAGGCACTAACCAAAAAACTTCATTTCTTACATCTAGATTTTCATAAAAATACCCTGTTACATCTGTTATATAAAATAATGTAATAATTTCTTCCTTTTCTACCCATTCTAATACCTCTGTGTATGATGACTTGCCGTGGTTATAATAGATCATTATATTTTCTTTGAGAGGTGAAATACTTCTTATCTTAAAATCAGCTTGTATTAAAAAAGCATTTGGGCTTACTTCACTAAACAATTTTATAATATTCTCAATTAAACATCTTGTTTATTTCGTTTGTTGACGTATCAATTGCAAGAGCCACTTTTTTATCCTTTCTTTCTATTAGCTTGGAAAGTAAAAGTTTTTGCCATTTCATTGTCCACAACTCCCCATCACAATTTAAAACCATATCTATTTTGTGCAAATGCTACTTAAATATGACACTAAATATAATTAGGGTTTGTACAAATTAAGATTCAGAATAAGAACCAGTTCCGTTACAACTATGACAGTCAAGAATGGACTCATATGTAGGTATATACACACTTGATATAATTATATTGTAGCCTTGCCCTCTACAATCCGGACATTTACCTATCGATTCCAGTTCTGTTCTATATTGCTCTCTTCTTGATTTATTCCAGTCACTTAATGCTTGTAAGAAATTCATTAGCTTTACACCTCTTTTTTCTTACTATAAACAAGTAATGTTTTTTTAAACCTATTTTTTAGTAATTGAGTAATTGTCAAATTCCAAGTATTATTAGTAGTAGCATTGTGAGATTTATTTCGATCAGTTTCTTTTATAATTGAAATATTTGTAAAATGAATCAGTTTATTCTATTGTTCACTAGAAGAGGGGATTATAATGGCAGAGTTAGCATTTAAAGAATATATTTTCAAAAAAGGTAATAAAGTTACAGTTTATCTCTATCAAAGTAGTATTGAACTAGTACAGCAAGGCCTTTTAGGTAAGTTCAATAAAATAAATTTAATACCATATAAGAATATTGTAACAATAACCTTAAAAAAACCTGGTTTTGCATCTAATGGAGAGTTGGTAATCGATTGTGGATCAAATAGTAATAAAAAGGAAAAACAAAAAAACACAATCGATTTCACAAAACATGAACTTGAGCAAATCATTGAGTTAAAAGAAACAATTGAAACTAAGATAAACGATATTAAAGGTCAAAGAGTTGATTCAGCAATCGACAATTTCGAGAAATTAAAAAAACTTAAAGAATTATACGACCTAGAGATTTTGTCAGAAGAGGAATATGAGGAACAAAAAGAGATGTTATTAGAAAGGTAAATCATAGACATTTCAATGTTTTACTCTTTTTTAGCGAGAATCTTAATAAAGCCAAAAAAAGGGTTTGGAATGAATACATTCCAAACCCTTTTTTCAATCATTTTCTTCTTTTAGTAATCATCATTATTCCGTTTTTCCCAATCAGTATATCTTCCAGTACTATTACACGCATGGCATTCTAAAGAACTAGTTATATACATGCTAGATGGAATGATAAAGCCTTGACCTCGGCATTCAGGACATTTGTTTTGCTTTTTCATTTTTTCTCTAAAATTATTCTTCCTATTATTTATCATATTACTTATTAACGATTTAAAATTCATATTTTAAATCACTCCTGAGAATTCTTTTTACATTATATTCAACTCTCAGGACAAGGTGCATAATTAATGAACAAATAAAGTGGTTTAATTACCTAATGTATAAAACTAACTATAAAAATATTATTTATGTTACCTGAAATCCTTACTTCTCGTCATTAGATTTCATATATATTTCGATATTTCTCCTCAAGATATTGTATTAAATAGCTAGCGTTCAAGCTTTCACCTGTTACATCATTAAGGATTTCTAGAGGCTCTTTTGTTTTTCCAAACTTATGAATATTTTCTGTTAGCCATTCCTTAATTTTATCAAATTGACCGTTCCTTACTATTTCATCAAAATTCGGTAAATCCTTTAGCATAGCATGCTTAAACTGTGCTGCATACATATAGCCTAAAGCATAAGATGGAAAGTAGCCGAAACTACCACCTGCCCAATGAACATCTTGTAAAACACCTTGAGCGTCATTAGGAGGCGTTATGCCTAAATACTCTTTATATTTTTGATTCCATATTTGTGGCAACTCGTCAACAGTTATTTCATCATTAAACAAAGCCTTCTCAATTTCATACCTTATCATTATATGTAGTGGATAAGTCAGTTCATCTGCTTCAATTCTGATTAGTGAAGGTTTTGACTCATTAATGGCATGGTAAAATTCCTCTAAATTTACATTTGAAAACTGTTCTGCTGAGTGAGACTGTAATTGTTTATAATAAACTGCCCAAAATTCTTTATTTCGGCCAACAAAGTTCTCATAAAATAAAGATTGTGACTCATGAATTCCCATAGATGTGCCGCTACATAAGGGAGTGCCTACAAGCTCCTCGGAGATGTTCTGTTCATAAATAGCATGTCCACACTCGTGGATTGTTCCAAATATGGCGGTACGAAAGTCTGATTCATCATACTTTGTCGTAACTCTAACATCTCCACGGTTTAATGTAATTTCAAAAGGATGGACAGTTTCATCAAGTCTTCCTGCGTCAAAATCATAGCCGATTTCCTTGAGAATATATTCACTAAATTCCTTTTGACTTTGTTTTGAAAAATGCTTATTCAAAAACTCAGTTTTTGGTTGCTTAGGTGAATTTGAAAGATCTCTTACTAATGGAACGATTTTTTCACGAACCTGTGCAAAAACTTCATCTAATAATTCGACAGTTATACCTGGTTCATACTCATTAAGAAGAGTATTATATTTATTTCCATTATGTCCCCAATAATCAATAAGCTTTTTATTATAATCTACTAGCTTTTGAAGATAAGGAGCAAATAGCTGATAATCTGATTTTTCCTTAGCTTCTTCCCATACTGCTTCTGCTTTTGAGCAAAGAATTACATATTCCTGATACTCTTTAGCAGGTATGACTTTATTTTTTTTGTATTCTTTTTTTAAGAGATCAATTGCCTTTTGAGTGACAAAATCTAATTCTTCATATACACCTTCTTGAGATAGCGTTGTTAAATAATTGTTCATTTGATCTGAAACTAGCATTTCAAAAGCTTCTGTAGATAACATTCCAATGACTTCAGAACGCTGCTCAATCCCTTTTTTCGGTGCACCTGTTCTCATATCCCAGTACATGACGTTAATAGCCTCATCATAAGCTTGCATTTTTTTTATGTATTCTAAAAATTCTTTCACCATTTGTTTCAACTGTACCACTCCCTTTTGTTTATCACTTTTAAGATTATAGAGCCATATTCATCGTGTCAAGAATAAAAATACAAGCCCTTTGACTCAAAGTATATGAGTATTCATAAAAATAAAACGTTAAAAAAATAGACAAGAAGCAATATGCTCCTGTCTATCTAATAACTGATTTTACTGGTAAAACAGATTGAATTTGTTCGATGTTAGCTTCATCATTTTGTGAAGTGAAAATAGTTATAAATCCACGATCTTCACTTGTTCTAATTAAACGACCAACACCTTGTCGTAAACGCAACAACATGTATGGTAAATCAACATCATGAAACGGATCTTTTTTATCAGATCGTTTCGCTTCAAAGACAGGATCCTCTGGAGGATATGGTAAAGACCAAATAATTACATTAGATAATGAAGAACCTGGTATATCTAAGCCTTCCCATAGATGAACTGCACATAGAACCGAATTTTCATTTTGTTGAAACTCTTTTACCAATGAACTAATTTCTTTGTCACCTTCAAATAGCACAGGAAACTCAATATTTATTGATTCCATTTTTGTTTTAAACCAACTTAATTCAGCCTTTGAATTAAAGAGAACAAGCCCTTTACCTTCAGTCTGAATAAGCTCTTTTATTGTTTTTGTAAATTTAACTGAGCTATCTTCTTCTTTTATGACCTGAAGTTGCATTTGTTCCTCATAGTCAAAAGGTGATTCAACAGATAATGATAGATAATCACCAATTCCTAAACTACTTGCTATGAAATCAAATGATTTATTTTCAGAAAGAGTAGCAGAAGAAAAGATAAACGGTAATTTAGCAGAAAACACTTTTTCTTTAAGAACTTCCTCTACTTTTCTAGGCATAATAACTAATGTATAATCAGAATCTTTTTCCTCGACCCAACTAACAGCACTTTTGCTTTTTGTATATAAGGAGAGAGAAAACTCCATTTGATCTATATACTCTTCTACTATTTTTAATTCATAATCACCAATGGTATATAATTCACCTTCAAAAACAAGTGCTTCACTGATTTCCGCTAACTTACTTTGAAGAACGCTAGCATTTTTCTTTAATTTTTCTTTATTCGTTATTGTTAAACGATCAGATCCTTCAACATGACTTGTATATGCTTGAAGATCGTCAAAAAATTCATCATTAATTGCTAATGCATCCTCAACTAAATACGCAAGCTCTTCACGAATCTCATTTTGCAATAATCTTTCTAAAAAGTTTTGCAATGAACTCTGTTTTACTCGGTATGTTAAAGCTTTTTGAGCAGCAAACTCCAATAGATGCCCTTCATCAAACACAACACTACTATATTCGGGTAGAAGAGGAATTTGACCTTCACGCTTACGAGAGTCAAACGTCCACACATGTTCCATAAAATAATCATGAGAACACACTATGATATCAGTTGCTTTACGATAATGATCACGAGACAATGTTAAACCACAACGATGTCTTTGATTGCAAGTGAAACAGTCTTGAAAGCTATCCCAACCAACACGTTCCCACTCTTCATCTGAAAAATGGCCAAATTCTTTTCGATCTCCATAAGGAGTAAAATGCTGCATTCCTGCTTTTTCATGGACAAAATCAGGTAATGATTCATAGAGATCTAAATATTTTTCTTCACCAGTTTTTTGAATTGTATCATCTAGTTTGTTTAAACATAAATATTGACTATGTGTTTTACTTAATCTTACATCCATATTCAAATCTAGAAATTTAGTTAGTTTGGCGATATCGCCTTCCTGTTTTACTAATTGTTCAATTAATGTTTCATCTGCACATGCAATTATTGCAGGTTTACCAGTATATCTCGCATAAGATAATGCATAAAGCAAATAGACAATGGTTTTACCAGTACCTACTCCAGCTTCTGCAAACATAACCTTCTTTTCTTGATATGCTCTCTCTAATTGAAAAGCCATGAAGATTTGTTCATCTCTTAACTCAAAGCCTTGGTCTGGAAGGATATCATAAAAAACATCTCCAATCCAGTTATTTAAAGCTTGGTAAAAGCTCTCATCCTTTGATATAGCAAAAGGCAAACGTGATGTAACCATAGACGTTACCTCCATATTTTTCATTTTTACCGTAAATTTTAATTATCTTCTTTATAATGAAAAAAGTCAATTTATTTACACTTAATAGATAGAACTCATAACATATTATTTATTTATCTATAGCTTTAAAGATAGTTCTTATTTTCCTTCATTTAATTTTTAAACTAAGCCATTTAGCCTTTACCCTTTGATTCACCAAGGCAAAAAAAAAGAGCCTACTCTTAGTGAGTTACTCTAACTACCTAGTGATTAAACATTGTTTCTATGATTAACTGATGATCAATTGATGTTGCATGAGCCAACGACTCAATCATTGCTTCTTTTGCTTTATCAACCTGCTGTATGGCAGGATCATCAAAGTTAACTTGTGTTTCCAAAGACTTTTTAGTTGAATCTAAAGCTTTTGCAATCATTTCAAATTGGTCATTATAATACATTTTCTTATTTCACACCTTTCACTATGTGTGATAATCATAATATTAAGTATGACCAAATCCTTTAACATATATTCAATCAAGAAATGAATTGTAATTTCAGTTTCTCGCCACTTTTATAGCTAGATATATTCTACACAACAAAAAACGAAGAGTAAAAATCACCCTTCGTTTTCAACCGTCTTATAGCCCATCCCAAGCAATTCATCTGTTAATGTTTCGGGTGTTACTATATAGTAGGTTTTTCCGTCATCATTAGTAATAATAAACTCTGTTGGACTAGCATCAACTTTTGCTGCATCCAGGGAGAAATATTTTGGTCCAAGCTGTTCTGTTATTGATGGCATAAACACACACTCCTTTTTTTCTGATTATATCAACTTTCTTATCCTTATAACAGAAAATACGATCATTAATTCTTCTTAATTTCTAGGAGGACGAACATTTGACCAATATTGGTAAAAGTCTGTTTTAATAAAACCATTAAACAATTTCCGCTTCTTTGTAGCTGGTTTACCATATAACTCTTCAAAGCCTTCGTGAGATGTTAGCATATAAATACTCCATGTATCTAATGAAGAGAAAGCCTGTCCCATTTCTCTATACAATTGTTCTACTTCTCTTTTTTCTCCTAAACGCTCACCATAAGGAGGATTACCAACGATTACACCAAATTCCTTTGTTGTTGTGAAATCCTTTACTTGCATTTGCTTAAATTGAATAAATTCTGAAAGGCCTGCTTCTTCCGCATTTTCTTTTGCGATGTTTACCATACGGTGATCTATATCTGAAGCTTGAATATCCAAAGGTTGATTATATTTAGCTTTATCTTCTACTTCCTGCCTAGCAATATCCCACTTGTCTTTCCCAATCCAATCCCATGCCTCAGATGCAAAATCTCGATTAAAGCCAGGTGCTATATTTTGTCCGATCATAGCTGCCTCAAGTGGAATTGTTCCAGATCCACAAAAAGGATCTACAAATGGACGATCAGGATTCCATCTTGTTAATAGAACAAGTGCTGCTGCAAGTGTTTCCTTAATAGGTGCTCCACCTTGATCCATTCTAAAGCCACGTTTATGTAATCCAGCCCCACTTGCATCGATAGTAATCGTGGCAATGTCCTTTAGGAGAGCTACTTCAATTCGATAAAATGGGCCATTTTCACTTAGCCAGCCTTCAGTTTTATAGTGTGACTTAATTTTTTCAACTACAGCCTTTTTTACTATAGCTTGGCAATCTGGAACACTATGTAATGTAGATTTTACTGATTTACCTATAACAGGAAATTCAGCATTAACAGGTAGATAATCACCCCAGTTTAGTGCCTTTGTTTTCTCAAATAATTCATCAAAGGTTTTTGCCTGAAACTCTCCAACTTTAATTTTTATACGATCAGCTGTTCTAAGCCATAAATTCGAGCGACATATTGCCATTTCATCTGCTTCAAACATAACCTTACCATTTTCAACCTGACAGTCATATCCAAGATCTTTTACCTCTTTACCTACTATTGCCTCTAACCCCATTGCCGATGTTGCAATCAAAGATAATTTTTTCATTATTCACCCTGCCTTACTATTTTTAATTCAAAGGTTTATGTACATATTTACCTCTTTTTATAAGATGTTATTCTTAAGATTGTTGATAATTTTCTATTATTTCCTGGTAGAAACTGTGATGATGCTGAAATTAAAATTAACAAAGTCTACGAAGGTTGCTTATATAAATTATATCCAATAATTTTATATGTATAAAAGAAAACACCACTTTTGATTATGCACAATTTATTATGTTTAATATAACGTTTATTCTAACATCCAAACAAAATTATTTCTAATCCTACAAAAAAAGGACTGATATAATCAGCCCTTTGTTAGTAATTATTTATTAACTAATTAATAACGTTCGATAAGCCATGTTTTGTTCCATCGTACTACAAGCGGCATAGCCTCGTACTCAGGTGGTAATCATCTATCTACAAAAGCTAAAAGCTCTTGTCCTTCTCTTCGTTCAATTCCTCCAAGAAGGTGCCCCTACCATAATTTGGGTTTCTCACTCGTGGGGTTTACCTCGTTCCACTCTTACGATTTCTCGCAAGACTCCGTCACTGTGGCACTTTCAAGGTATTCAAGCCATATCCAATGGACTTAGGCTTTTTCCCTGCCGTCAGCCAAGCAATAAGCTTTAGCTGCCCTAGCTTATGAATTCGCTAGGCACGAACACTACGGGCATCTCAGCACCGTGCGAGCATGGACTTTCCTCTACAATCCTAGAGATTGCAGCGATCACCTGAACGTTATTAACAACAAGACTTAGTATACCTAAAAATCTCTCATAAAACAAGAGGAAGATTTTAGGTTTAATCAATCATACAATTTACTTCCAAATACATGTTTCTCTAAATTAGATAACCTTTTTAAGATATCAAAATTCGTTGTATTTGTTTGAACTGGTGTTTGTTTTTTGTATGTATCATCCAGTTGTTTCTTCAGACGCAAGTTCTCTTGTTGAAGATCTTCAATTTCTTGATGAAATGTTTCATAATCTTTAATAACAAGATCAAGAAATTTATCTACTTCTTCTTGTTTATAGCCTCTAACTCCTGATTTAAATTCTTTTTCTAAAATTTCTTTAGCTGTTAATTTTACTTTATCTGAAAGCATATTATTCACCTCATTTAGCGAAGTCATCAACTTTTATTTTTTCAGAAAAATGACAAAATGTCAATTTTTCTTTTTAGTTGTTTTCGCATACTTTTTTCATTTTCAAACTGTGCAACCCATTTAAATGATATTCTGTGTTATTTTTTTGATAGTAAATTACAGAAAAACAAGTTTTGGTTATGATTACCATAGATCATTATTTTTCATATTTTCCTCTTCTACAACTACCTGTAGATCAGAAAAATTAATTGTTTCTATATAATAGTTGTTAACTTCTTGCTTTTTCCTTGCTACATCCATTAAAAATTTAGGAGAACCTTGTTTTTCATCATCATATACTAGTAATAATCCATCACTTTTATTAATAAGAAATTCGTTTTTTTGACGAAATTGTAAAGGACTTTCATACTCTCTCTTTGTTATACTTTCTACAAAATCAGCTTGAGATACAATAAACTCATAATATTCTTTGTTTATATCATTCCATTTGCTTTCTTGGCTTAGAAAAGGTGTCAAGATTGCCAGCTTTAGATCTGGATATTCGAGTTGCAAATCAAAGACAACTTCTGCAGCCCATAATTCAACACCCATTTGACCACTAATAATAACCCATTCTAATCCATCCTCAATTAAAGAATTTAGAGATTTTTGAATTGCTTTTTTTATATAAGTTACAGCTTGATCATCATTTTTAAATATTCCTAACTCAAATGACTTATATCCTGATACCGTTACTACTTTCAAGTAAACCACCTTACCATTATACGAGCTATATTGATACATTATAACAAAAGAAAATGAGAAATTAAAAAAATAAGAAAGGAGCTGAAATATCAGCTCCTGCTCCCTACAATATAAATTATCCGAAAAATGGGCCAGGGCCAAATCCTGGACGAGGAACTGGTGCTCCTTGACCATAACCTGGAGTCGGACCATACACATTAAAATGTTGATGTGCTACTTCATTTTCTACAGATTGAGTTTGCGGGAAATAGTGTTGGTGCTTAAAGAACTCATTATTTACAGTTGTTGTGTGTTGTGGATGAATGTGTGGTACGATCGTCTCTGAATAGTTATGGTTAACACAGCATTTTGTAGGGTGTATAATTGGTGCCATTACATTAGGTTTGCAATGCATGTTACATTCTCCTTTCAATTCTTTAACTTATCTTACACTCATAGCCTATGATGAAAGGTACATACATGTACTAATGCAAAAACCTAATTTTTATAAAAAAGCATAAAAACTTTCCTTGAAGTTTGTAAAAATAAAGATTGTTAAAACAATAACAATGAAAAACAAGTATAAAATACCTTTGTACACAAATACCTTCTCCTTCTTTAACGTCTTACAATCATTTATTTTACATGGTTCAACAAAAAGCTACAATTACTATTTAATAAATTCATACAATCTTAAGATTTATACAATTATTGGCGAAATCACTCACTTCCTGCGCTTGCCCGGGGAATATTTTTAGCATATTTTATTTTTAACCTGTTTAGCCTTTTAGTAATTTCAGTATCATTGGTCTTTTTAGAGTCACTACATTCATTTATTAGTTTATAAACCATTTCAGAATATAAAATCGCTTTTTTATAATTCTTCACTTTATGTTCATAATATTTTGCTAACTCAATTGCAGCTTTTTCTTGTGTTCCAGATCTATTCATATGAATGATTTCTTCCCATACCTTAACCGCAACATCCCAATTTTGCTGTCTCTTATGATGCATTGATAAAGCGAGTAAAGCTTGATCTTCCTTATTTGTTTTCTTATTCAAAAGACTTTCATAAGCAGAGATAGCTGATTTGTTATCTCCTACATAATCTAGCCACCTCGCAATCTCATAATGCTCTTCACCGCTAGCTTTTTGATCTGTTTCTAAGATTATTAAAGATAAATGGATATAAAGTGTAATTAGTGATAATACATCAATCTCATTATGCTTTAAAACTCCTGATATGATTTCAGGCTGGTGCTGCTTTACAAATTGAAAATAAATCATAGGAGCTAAATATCCTGGAACATCATTTTCACGTTTAATGCCTAATATATCTGTTTCAACCTTTGATAAACGAACTGATTCTAATTCATTTTTCCAGAGTCTCCTAGCTGCATGAAATAAATCAAAATGCCCAAATGCAGGTAAACTCGGAACAGAGTTTCGTATTAACGTATGACGTGTTTTTACCTGGGGCCAATCAAATGCTTTTCCATTATAAGTGACTAGAGTTTTACTATTAATATCTTTTAAGAAACAGTTATAAAGTGCTATTTCATTTCCAGGCTGTGGTAATAAATACTGCCTGATCACAACACGATCATGAAACACTTGTGCTTGACCAAGTAAAAAGATTGTATTACCTACTCCCCCACCTAACCCTGTAGTTTCAGTATCAAAGAAAAAAAGTTCACTAGACTTGTGACCTTTTGATGATAATGGATGAACAGAATCACTTTCATTCCAAAGTCCGACAATCTCATGAAAATCTCCGAGCTTATAATGTCCGTGCTTAAAATTAAGAGGATAGATAACTTCTCTTATAAAACATGTTTGTCCTTCAAAATGACAAATCTCAATGTTATGTTCCTTCCATTTAAGATCATTCTGGCTAGAAGTACCTTTATTTTGTTGCTCTATCGGTAAATCATTCTCTCTAACAATGTTTTGCTTTAACCTATTTAATTTATTTTTCAACGACATTTTTTGTTCCATCCTTTATATTGCTAAGTAGAAAATGGGTATCATTTTTTGCTGATTTAGAAACAATATCAGCTCCAATGCATGAAGGACAGCCTTCTGTACAAGGACAAAACTCTATTAACTGTAAAGCTTCATTAATTACATCATTAATTGTTTCATATATTCTTTTTGACAACCCTACTCCACCTGGATATCTATCGTATAAAAATATAGTTGGTTTCCCATTATGAACTGCTTTAATTTGCGCAATAACATGTAAATCAGATGGATCACACATTACCTTTAATGGTGCTACATGCTGTAAAACATGAGCAGCACCAATTATGGATTCCTCTACTCTTTTTAATGAAAGTCTTTCTACTACATTCTCATTAATACTAATCCATGCTGAGTTTGTATGAAGCTCTTCCTCAGGTAAATGAATAGGCCCTGAGCCGATATTTTCATGTGTATCAAATTTGATTTTCTTAAAAATCGTTGCCATTGCTTGTACAGTAACATCTCCGTATCCAAACATAGCATTATGATCCTTTTTAATCATATCTTCCTCAAGCACTTTGAGCTGAACGGCCAAATTCGCATCAGTAAAATAATCCACATCTACTTCTCGAACAAACGCTTTTTTCTCTTCCCAATCAAGCTTTTCTACTTGATATTGTACTCCTTGATGTAAATATACCGCCTCATCATGAAGTAAAGTCATGGCACTAAAACGATCCATTTCCCCTATCACTTTTACATTTGCTATGTCAGATTGATCAATGATCACGACATTTTCTTGTGATGCCGAACGAAGGCTAATATTATGAGCAGGGAAAGAATCGTTCATCCAATGATATGTTTCATTATTAAAATACAACACTCTCTCTTCAGCTAAAAACTGAAGGATATCTTCCAATTCTAACCCGTCAAAAGTATCACCTACTTTAAAAGGAAGTTCAAATGCAGCACATTTCAAGTGATCAACCAAAACTACTAGATTATCAGGATTGATAATGGCTGTTTCGGGATTTTGTTCAAAGAAATAACGGGGATTTTGAATAATGTATTGATCTAGTGGACTTGAGCTTGCTACCATTAAAATCACAGCTTCTCCTTGCCTTCTCCCGGCCCGACCAGCCTGCTGCCAAGCACTAGCGATTGTTCCAGGATAACCTGTCATTATACACACCTGTAGACTTCCAATATCAACACCAAGTTCAAGAGCATTCGTGCTAACGACTCCTAAAACCTCACCATTACGCAAGCCTTTTTCAATTTCTCTTCTTTGCTTTGGTAAATAGCCACCTCTATATCCTTGAATTGATTTCTTCACCAACTCATTTTTCACCAAGTCATGTAAATAGGTCAAAATAATCTCTACTCTAACTCGGCTTCTAGCAAATACGATTGTCTGAATTTTATTTTTTAAAAACTTACCTGCTAGTTTTCTAACCTCTAATGTCGCACTTCTTCTAATATTCAATGGTTTATTAACAATAGGAGGATTATAAAATATAAAATGCTTTTTGCTTGCTGGTGCACCATTTTCATTGATTAATTTAACCTGTCTTCCAGTTAAGGTTTCGGCGAGTTCCTTAGGGTTTGCAATTGTGGCAGAAGTACAAATGAATTGTGGATTACTTCCATAGAACTCACAAATTCGTTTAAGTCTTCTTATTACATTAGAAACATGACTTCCAAAGATTCCTCTGTATATATGGAGTTCATCAATCACTATATATTTTAAGTTCTCAAACAATGAAACCCATTTTGTATGATGAGGTAGGATAGCTGAATGTAGCATATCAGGATTTGTTATAACAATATGACCCGCTTTTCTTACCTTTTGACGGATGGCAGGTGATGTGTCACCGTCATAGGTGTAAGAGTTTATGGCAACTCCCATTTCAGAAATTATTTCATTCAACTCTGATTTCTGATCTTGTGCTAATGCTTTTGTAGGAAAAAGGTATAATGCACGACTCGTTTCATCTTGTAAGATCTTTTGTAAAACCGGTAAGTTATAACATAATGTTTTGCCAGAAGCTGTAGGAGTAACTGCAACAAAATCAGAACCTGAATTTGCATATGAAAATGCTTCATTTTGATGTGAGTATAACTTCGATATTCCCCTATTTTCTAGTGCATTTTTCAATCTAGTATCTAATTCTTTAGGCATTTCAACAGAATTCGCCTCTTTTGCTGGTATGGTATGCCAATGTACAATCTGATCGGTAAACTCCTTATCTTCCTTCAAAGATTGTAAAAGACTTGTTAATGTTTTTCTAAATTCCATGCTTTCACCTCATTATATAAGGAACATTTCTGGAAATATCTTGCGAAAAAAGTGTTTTCAACATAAATAAATTTTTTTATGTGATGTTAAACATTTGCTGATTAGATATATGTCTTCTCTATTTTACCGAATAAACGTTCGTAAATAAAGTATTTTAATGTTTGGGAATTGGATTAAACAATATTCCTTTAATTATTGTAATTAAACGACTGGTGATGGTAACAATCTTTTTGTCACTAAAGGAATTCGATTTATGAAGCAAGCTGGCTTTAAATTCATTTTTAAGCTGTTGATTGAATTGTTAACAATAATGTTTGTGAAATAACCATCAACAATAACCATTTTTTAACTTCTTCATATAATAATTTGACTTTTATCACTATTATAAGGAGGAGAAAAAATGAAGGAGAAAGACGAACTAATAAATAAAAATGAGGAACAAAAAATAGAGAGCTTAGACTTTTTTAAAATTGTTGACCAATTTTTTCGCTCAGAGCCTTTAAAACAATTTATGAGTGAATTTGATTCTATAATGCAACAATCTTTGCCATTAAACTCGATAGCAGTTAACACTTTTGAAACAGATAAAACATGTGTAATCGAATTGCAAATCCCACCAGTTAAGAAAGAGCAAATAAATTTAGAGCTATATGACCAATACCTAACGATTCAAATTACAAACCGTGAGGAAATTAAGGAATATAATGAAAATTCCTCAACATTCCGAAATTATACTTCGTTAGATAGCTTATCAAAAACGATTCTATTACCTTATCCTGTTAAAGAACATGAAATTAAAACAACATATAAAAAAGGATCTCTTCTTGTTACTATACCTAAAAAATCAAAAACGATTTTAATACAAGATGACTCTCAATCATAATTTCCGCTCCGATAACATAAGAGCAACACATAAAACGAGGTTAGGACATAATTAAAGAAATCATACAAAAAGACTAATGAATCTAAATGCTGTTAAGCTGAAAGAAACAAGTTCGTTCGATTGCGCTGCAGACACTCCATTCGCCGAGTATGAAACTGAGTCTCCTGAGCTACGCCTCCGGGGTCTCAGCTCTTCTTCTAGTCCCTTAGGTGCCAATGTCTCGTAGTGTCTTCCGCTTTATTCCACTAGAAATCGTATACAAAAATCAAAAGCATATAAAAACCCGAACTATTAGGGGAATGATTAATTGAAATATCACCTAATAATTCGGATTTATCATTAGCTCAAATACATATATCCTAGCCTCTTTGTTAACTATTTTTATGTGACTTACTACCGTACTTTGGATTTTCTTCTGGCGTTGGATCTTTAGCTAGATCTTTAGCAGAGTTTGTACTGTCACTTTTTTTTATATCATGTTTTTTTCGCACAGTTATTCCCCCCTTCTTTCTTCTATCTTTACATAAAAAATTTATATTTAATCTGTAATTGACCATGTAATTAATCTCTATTTACACAAATTAATGAAATAAAAAAACCATAAATTGTTCTGCAAGAAATAACACCCTATTCAAACACTAAGAAATGGAGGTGCTTACAATGAAAAGTAACAACCAAAACGACAAGCTACCAGATTTTAAGGAACTTAACGATCGACTAATTGCAGATCCATCACCATCGCCTGGTCTTGTAATTAAAACAAATCTTGATAAAGATGATGTCACAGAAGACAACCCTTACATTAGCAATAATGATGCTTCAAGCGATTTAAAAAATTTTTTTAAGGAATGATGAATATGGATTTCACTTTAAGATACTTAAAAGAAGCTTTGTCGAATTATGATAGAAGTTCTGTTTGTCATCGAGTTGTGGAAAAATTGGAGAAAAAATCATTCTCAAATGAACGTGAATTTGTTTTTGCTTTAGAAGATGATGAGGTTCAGTTCTTAAATAATGTATTACCAGATGAAATAAAATACGCATTTAATGAGCAGGACTTTATTAGAGGTAATCAATTAAATGAAGTCTACGAGTTGTTAATATAATTTATTATTTGTACTCAAGTCAAATCTCTTTTATAACCAGAAAAAAATTCCTAACTAAGCGAGTTGGCAGCACATAAATGAAGTAAGAGAGCGTGGCATAAATAAACACTTTTTTCCTAAGGAGTAGAAAAGAAAGAAGGTACTGTTATGGAAACTATGAACACTAAGAAATATTCGAACACAGATATTGAGGAAGTTAAACGATTAAATGCAAATTCTGGATTATCTTATAATGAGGTTAAGCAACAACTTGCAAAAGAGTTTTTACGAAAGAAAACTTGATTAAAATCAAAGGGGGAGTTTTTTCTCCCCTTTTTATTGTAGCTAAACAAAAACTTAAGGTTTAAATATTGAGGTTACTCCTTTAAATAATCCTCCCATTTGGTTAACAGCATTCATCATTTGACCAGCAGTATCCATCATCTTATTAAAATCAAATTGACCGTCATTTTTTTTGAATTGTGAAAGAACATTTTGAAATCCTGATGATGGCTGTTGTTTTAAATATGGCATTGGCTTTGGATATGGTGTTGGAAAATGAGGATTCATATTATGATATCCATTATAATTACCGGTAAATTGTTGTTGCTGATTTTGTTGATATGGCTGCTGATACGGCTGCTGGTATGAGTATGGCATTTGGTGAGTATTATAACCGTTCATATTAGGTGTTGAATTGAAAGGCAATGGTTGTTGTTCAACATCATTATAATTTGGATATCCTTGATAATAATCTTCCCTTCTTCTTTGTGATCTTTTCACAAAATAAGGATAGTGTTGATTCAAACTTATTCCTCCTCTTAGCGTTGAACCTTCTTTTTTATATATTATGATGTATCCGCCCACTAGGTGAAGGAAATTCCCTATAACTTTTTTATTTGTAAAAATTTAAATTACATGATTGCTCTTTAGATTGCTCATATTAGGAGAGTATCTATAAAAAGGAGGTTATTTGCTTATGGCACGAGGAAAACATTTTAATCATAAAGAAAAAGGTCATGCACCTACTATCTCTGAACAAGATCAACCTGTACAAGGAAAAGAAACAGAACATCTTGGATACGCAATCGAACCCGTTGCTTCTGAGGGTGATCGTCCTGTTACGATTAAAGTTGAGGAGTAAATAAAGTCTAATTCAAAGAAGCTCTGTTTTCAATGAGAAAACAGAGCCTTTCAATCCATACTTTAAACATAGCCAAAAATAAAAGACTAACTATTATAGCTAGTCATTGTGTTGTGAGCATTCTATTTCACTAAGTATGCTACTCAATACATATTCAACTGAATTATAAAGATTATGAAATCTTTGTTTGTTTATATCTTTATAAAAAGATTGCAATACAATTTGTTCAATGTTATCAATTGTTGAATCAATTTGCGCCGAATGAATATATTTAGGTTTATTCATTTTTACCCATGCTTCAGCTAAAGGTTTCCACGTTTGCACTTTATCCAAGGCTAATTCAAACATCGGTTTTACATCTTGATAAAACAACTCTTCCGTTTTTTCTGGTTTTTGATTAATAGATTCAAACCGTTTTTTACAATCGTCTAGAATTAGGAAAAGCTCTCTAGATGACATGATCAGGTTCATATTACTCACCTCTTCCCTAATCATATCAAATTCCTTATCTACACGCACATATAGAGTTTAGGCATTTGTTGCCATTAACGAAAAGCTAGAAGATCGTATATTATTTCGATCATTCTTTTTATGTGATTGTTCTGTTTGGAGGCATAACATTATATCTGTTACATGGTGATCTATTTGCTTCATGTCATCAATAAGCTTAGATTCTATATCATTATCTTTAGAGAGTTTTGCATTTAGACTATCCTCAAGCTTCATCAATTCTTTTTCCAATTCTGCTAATTTCACTTCAATTTCATTTCTAGATATAATTGTATTCATAAATCTCCCTCCCCTTGTTGCTAGTATTCGTCAACTATTCTTCACAACCTTCTTGATTGACAAAACTAGTTTCTTTTCGTCAAAGAAAGTGAATTAACTCAATGTTCGACATCTAAAATCGACTGCATGGAATTTCGTATGATAGGTCAAAATAAGATTTAGGAGGTGCTTAAAATGGCAAAAAAACCAAACGATAAACAACAAACATCTGAGGATAAAGCTCGTCTTCCAGGAGATAAAAAATTAGATGGACCAAACCGTCCATCTACTTAAGAAGAAATTGGATTAACTGGTTCTAGTATTACTACATGAAAAGGAAGCAAGGATAATTTTTTATCCTTGCTTTTTTTCTACCCATTACGGTTATATTCTTTTAGAATCGTTAATAAATGCAGTTGATCTTGCTTATGATTAAACCAATCTGTTAATTCATATTTATTAGGGATCGCAATGTCCTTAAACCATTTATTAGTATTTTGATGTTGAAACCAATCTTTTTTATTTTCGTCTAAAGAATGTGAAACCATTGGATATGCTGTACGTAATAAAGGTGTTTTCCTTTTTCTATTTCCAGACATAAAAATTTCATAATCATATCTAGTACCAGTATGTACAACTGTTTTCGCAAAATTGACAAATTCATCATACAGACCTGAATGAAACAAAAGCCATGAAAGGCGTTTTCCTAATTCAATACGTTTTGTTAATTGAGTAAATTGATTCACTGAAAAACCAAATAATTTGCCATTTAAAGTTGGAAACACAACTGTACTGAAATGAAGTAAATCCTGTAAACGAAAATCCAATGATTTAAATACATGTTTTTTATAAAGCTTATGTTCTATTACTGGTTTATGTATAACATTTTGTTCATTTATAATTAATGCGTTCACCAAACGGTCTTTTCTACCTTTTTTCCAAAATAGCTCCCATTCCTTTATCATAAAAATGGATACATTAAAGTGGTTTAATAAATAGAATAAAGGTTTATTTAATATTTTTGAGAACTCATAAACTAATAATTGAGGAAATGCATCCTGAAAAATCATCCAGTTAGCTCGTTCATATGTCATAAACAGCAAGCTCCTCATTTGTTCATTGAGAGCTTTTCGAAACCAAATGCCTTTTAAATCAGTCATACTCCAACCGGCGTTTCGAGATACCATACCGGCTAATAATGCCCATTGTATTTCTTCTAAACGAAAGTAATAATTTTCATAAGCTTTAGTTCTTGAGATATTGTCATAATTCATATTTCTTGTCTTATTTTCTATATATGTAATAATCTCTTTGTCTGTATATAAGCTCTTATTATCAAAAATATTAATCATCATTCCACCTCTATTAATATGGTTACCTAAGGACGTGGAATGTACACATTAACAAAATTGAAACTTTTATATCATTACTTTTCGTTTATTTTTGGTATGATAAGTGTAGTTTTAAAAAGGAGGTCCAGTATGATCTTTCGTTATCCTAACGGAAAGGCTTATGAGCCCAAAGAACAAGCACGAAAAAAACAACAGCCTTCTTTTACATATAGTAACCGTGGTATGTCACTTGAAGAGGACTTAAATGAAACAAATAAATACTACCTAGAGCATCAGCTTGCTGTTATCCATAAAAAGCCTACTCCTGTCCAAATTGTTAACGTTGATTACCCAAGACGAAGTGCTGCAGTCATAAAAGAAGCTTATTTTAAACAAAGCTCTACAACAGATTATAATGGTATATACCGAGCAAAATATATTGATTTTGAAGCAAAAGAGACAAAAAATAAGACCTCATTTCCTTTGCAAAATTTCCATGCTCATCAAATTGAGCATATGCAAAATGTAGTAAAGCAAGGCGGGGTATGCTTTGTCATTTTATCTGCGTTTAACGAGTTTTATTATGTAAAAGCTGAAGATCTTTTTATTTTTTGGCAACGTCAGCAAAATGGCGGTAGAAAATCAATAACAATTGAAGAAATAAATAAAGTAGGGTATAAAATTCCTATCGGATATCAAGCAAGGATTGACTATCTGAAGATTATCGATAAACTATACTTTTAAGATGCTTTAAATGAATCTGTAATTCTGATTAAAAAGTATACTTACCTTGTTGGTGAATTCCTCTCCTTTTGTTTGAAAAGAAAGAGATAGTAAGATTTAATACGTCTAATTGAAATATCTAAGTTTTTGTAGGTTTTAACAGGTTGAGAGGAATATATTAATTTCCTCGTATATATAACCTATTATGAAAGGTAGATGATGTACATGGCTGAACAATATAAAAGTCGTGAAGAACGTAAAAAACGACAAGCAAATCAAACTTCAAAGAAAAATAAGAAAAAACAAAATAAATCAGGTCTTTGGAAAAAAATATTATTAAGTATCCTTGCATTAGGAATTTTCGGAATGCTTGTTGGAGGTATCGCTTTTGCAGTAATTGTCTCTGATGCGCCACCACTTGATGAAAAGAAACTAAAAGATTCGTTTTCATCAAAGCTTTATGATATGAATGGTAAAGAAATTAGTGAATTTGGACAAGTAAAACGAACCTATGTCCCTTATGACGAGATTCCAAAAGTGCTAGAAAATGCCGTTTTAGCAACTGAGGACGCGAGGTTTTATGAGCATAACGGTGTTGACTTTATCCGAATTGGAGGAGCATTTGTAGCCAATGTTCAAGAAGGATTTGGTGCTGAGGGTGGTAGTACTATTACACAGCAGGTAATAAAAAATTCCCTTTTAACCAGAGATAAGACAGTTACTCGTAAGGTTCAAGAATTATGGTTAGCTTTCCAATTAGAGCAAAAATACTCTAAACAGGAAATTCTAGAAATGTATTTAAATAAAATTTACTTCCCTGGCAATATATATGGAATTTCTCAAGCTGCCAAGTCATTTTATGATAAAGACTTAGAAGAGCTAGAGCTACACGAAGCAGCTATGATTGCGGGGATACCACAGAGTCCTAATAACTATAACCCTAGAACTCATCCAGAAAATGCCGAGAAACGCAGAAATATTGTTTTAACCTTAATGGCAAAGCATGGATTTATTACTGAAGCAGAAGCTACAGAAGCAAAAAGTATTCCAGTAAATTCTACTGTTGTAGAAGCTACTGAAAAAGCAAACCCGTACCATGCTTTTGTTGAAGAAGTCATAGAAGAAGTAAAGGAAAAAACAGATATTGATGCTGGTACTGCCGGATTAGAAATTTATACTACATTAGATCCTGATGCACAAGATACAGTTGAAAATGTGTTAAATGGTGATGTTATGAATTTCCCTGATGATGACTTACAGGCAGGTATTTCTTTAATTGATACTCAAACAGGTGAAATTCGAGCTATTGGTGGTGGACGTAACCAGCCTGTCGGTGGATATAATTATGCAACAGATACAAGAAGACAGCCAGGTTCAACAATTAAGCCTGTTTTAGATTATGGTCCAGCAATTGAGCATTTAAAATGGTCTACTTATCATCAGCTAGTTGATGAGCCCTATACTTATAGTGATGGAAAAACACCTATAAATAACTGGGATCTTAGCTACAAAGGACAGATGTCCATACGCCAAGCTTTAGCAGACTCTAGAAATATACCAGCACTAAAAGCAATGCAAGAGGTAGGTCTTGATAAAGCAAAAGAATTTGCAGAAGGCTTAGGTATCCCTTTAGATAATATTTACGAATCTTATTCAATTGGTGGATTTGATGAAGGTGTCTCCCCGCTTCAAATGGCTGGTGCATTTAGTGCGTTCGGAAATAACGGAATGTACATTGAACCACATGCTGTTAAGAAGATTGTTTTAAGTGACGGTACTGAAATAAGTCTAGAGCCTGAACCAAAAGCAGCAATGAGTGATTATACTGCGTTTATGATCACAGATATGATGAAATCAGTAATCTCGTATGGTACTGGTCAATCGGTACAAATACCTGGTATTAATATTGCAGGTAAAACAGGTACAACTAATTTTTCAGATGAAGATAAAGCAAAATACAATATCCCTTCTGGAGCAGCAAAAGATGCATGGTTTGTAGGATATAACCCTAACTACACAGCTGCTGTTTGGACTGGATATAATGTATCAAAAGACAGTGAAAAGGTATATCTAGACTCTTCAGATCAGAAACTTGCAAGAGCGATGTTTAAAGAAATCTTTTCACAAGTTGCTGCTGGAGATTCTTCCGACTTTGAGCAACCTAATAGCGTTGTAAAGAAAGCAATAGAAAAAGGCTCAAAGGATGCTGTATTAGCTAGTGAATATACTCCGGCTAATCGAATTACGTATGAGTATTTTGTTAAAGGATCTGAACCGACAAAAGTATCTAAAAAGTATGAAACTCTTGATAAACCATCAAACTTAAACATCAACTATGATCAAGTTACAAATTCTATAAGCATCAATTGGAATTATGATGAGAGTAAATTAGCAGATGTTACGTTTGAAGTAAGTCAATCAATTGATGAAGGTCCATATCAAGTGGTTAATAAATCAAAGGATATGAGTTATGAAATAGCAGATGTTATTCCTGGAGCTATATATGCTTTTAAAGTTGTTGCAGTTAGTGACAGTGACAATGAAAACCGTAGTAATGAGGCTGCCACAAAGGTTCAAGTACCTGAACCAGAGGTAGATGTACCAGAGCTTCCGATTGAGGGAGATGAAGAAACAGCAGACCAAGAAAATGAAAATGGTAATGGTAATGGTAATGGTAATGGTAATGGCAACGGTAATGGTAACGGTAATGGCAACGGTAATGGCCAAAATGAAGATGAGGTTGATGATGGCAGTGACACCGAAGGCGAAACAGAAGGTGAAGAAGAGCAAACCCCACCTGATGTAGAAGCCACCACTCCCCCAACTGAAAACAGTGGGAGAAAGAATAATAACAATTCAAACGATAATACAACAGAATAATAACAAAAAAAAGAACCGTGGAATAATCCACGGTTCCAGACTGTAGACAAACTAGCGAAAATCTAGTTTGTTTACAGTCTTTTTTCATATAAAATAATAGTAATAATAATTCTGAGGTGATTTTTGATGCTTACGAAACATAACTCTACTCAACGTGATCAAATTGAAATGGTGGCTTTAGATC